>CAWBGF010000002.1:0-4932645 GCA_963788245.1 Terriglobia bacterium
GGCCAAGAAGCGCCTTCGTCATCCGTCACCACGGACCACCAAATCCTGCATCGCCAGTTGCGAGTCTCCAACCATCGCTTGCCCAGCGCTCTTTAGTAGCTGAGCGTGACGGCCGCGCGCCCGTGCCACAGCGGCGTCCAGCGCCTCACCGCCTGGTTCGGGAACGCAGGTGAGCAAAACTTTAGCCAGGCTGTCTACGAATGCGAATAGCGCCTGCTGGGCTCGCCCCAGGCGGAACACTTCGTGCCGAATTTGTTCCATACTGGCGGCAAGTCGTTCCTCAGCCCCAATTATCACGTCTTCCCTGCCGCTCAATTCATGGTCAATCGCCGTTCTTAGGAAAGCACTCGGGTTGGCGTAGCCTCGGAGCTTCGCCGTCGATTGGACTCGTTCTTCTGCGTCGGCACTCAACCGGAATGTTCGCCTTGGCATAATCGCCCTCTACTTCAAAAGGGGATGACGAGGCCGCTTCGGGACGCGATTTCGCCTGAAAAACAGAGCGTCGGACACGTGGCAGACAATCGGCCGGGATCGTCGGACGCCCAAAGTGACTTGACGTGAGCCAGGTACAAAACGAAATCAACCAAATCGTCAGACAATCCTTTATGTTCCACTACAGGGTTTTTGGCTGCCTGGGCGTGGCCTTTGCTGCCGTTGGATGTTGCAATCTGTTGCAAACTGTTTCAAACGCGGGTTGACCACCGAAACTGTTGCAGACCGTTCACAAACTGTTGCAATCGGTTGCAACACGCGAAAATCTGCCGATTCGGTTTTCTTTCCCTGCGCTGTCAGGCGAGGGCGGTAATGCTGTCCCAAGTTGCCCCCGCCGTTCCCTTAGTAGTTGAGCACCACTCGCGGTGCCACGAGGACCTCATGAACGCGACCATCGAAGCGCCAGCCGCCGCCATCGTTGATGAGCTACCCATGCGTGTGCGTGAAGCTGCGGTTTTCCTTGGCGTCAGCCCGCAAACGGTGTATCTTTGGGTTGAGCGAAAGCAGATTCCCCATCTCCGCGTAATGGGTCGCAACATCCGGTTCTTGAAATCGGAGTTGGAGCCATTCCGCGCGCAGTTCAAACAGGAGATGGGGAATGGCAAGACCGAGTAAACATGATGGTGTCGTTTATCGACGCAATGACAGCAATATTTGGTGGATGCGCTACCGGGACAGATCCGGTTGCCGCCGCCTGGAATCAACCCATACGGAAGACTGGCAGGAAGCTCAGCGCCAACTTCGCGAAAGGCTTCAAGCCAGAGACAACAACACCCTGCACATCGTCCGCAAGGGTGAACAGCTCACTTTTGGCGAATGGGCAGACTTTTTCTTGGAGAACTATTCCAAGCCGCCGATTCGCGCTGCCAGCACGCACGAAGCGAATGAGAATGCGCTTAAGAGCCTGCGACCGGTGTTCGGCCCGATGAAAATGACGGAGATCGACGCAACCCAAATCGAGATCCACCTGCGCAATCGGCTCCAGCACCGCAAGCATGTCCGCCGGAGGGAGGGGATCGCGGAACTCGGACTCCTGAAACCCGCGACCGTGCATCAGGAGTTTCGAATCCTTCGGCGCATTTTCAGTGTGGCCGTCAAGAAGAAGCTCTGTCCGGCCAATCCATGCGCCGGCGTAGAGTTTCCTGTAATTCTCAAGGGGCTGTTCCGGCCGCACTACATGACGTGGTCGGAGCAACAGGCGATTGAATCTCACGCGCCCGTATATTTGCGAAACGTGATTCGGATTCTCACAGAAACCGGATTGCGCATTTACAAGGAACTGGCGCCGTTGCGCAAGGAGCACGTTGACCTTTTGAACAAGCTGGTGTTCATCGCAGATTCGAAGACCCCAACCGGGGTTGCCGAAGTACCTCTGACGGATATCGCCGCCGAAGCATTCCAGAGCCAGATGGAGGTCGCTGGTCCAGGGCCGTGGCTCTTTCCAAGTTCGAAAAGCCCAACCGGGTATCAGACGAACTTCAAGAAGACCTGGGAGCGAACTCTGCGGAAGGCTGGCATACCCTACTTCCGGCTGTACGATCTCCGGTCCACGCACGCGACTCGCCTCAGTGCGGGTGGCGTTGCGGACGAATGGGTCACACAGCTCCTTCGGCAGACGGATGCGAAGGTGTTCAAGAAGTACTCCCAGATGAAGCTGCAAATGAAGAGGGAGGCGCTGGCCAAACTGAACCGCCAGGCCAACGAGAAGGAATGCGCTTAGGCGTTTTGATACGTTGTTTCGGAACCGACCGGGTTTTGATACGGTTCTGATACGTTTTGGAGAATGAGAGCGGGAAATGCTTAGGGATCGAAATTGCAAGTTGCTGATTCGCAAGTGCGGGGATGGTGGGCGCGGCAGGACTCGAACCTGCGACCTCCTGCGTGTGAAGCAGGCGCTCTAACCAACTGAGCTACGCGCCCGGAGGCGGCAATTCACCATTGTACTACTGGGCCGCGCGGGTTCGATCGTGGAAGAAGACGCATTCGCCATCGCGACCCGCCTTGCTACAGTAGTCGATGCTCTACAGTGCTCCACGGAATCTCTCATGTCAGAGAATTTCATTGCAATCCACCGCGCGCCGCTTACGGATTTCGCCCAAGCCATGTTTGAATCGAGCGGCGTGCCTTCCTCCGCGGCCAGGCTGGTGGCGGAATCCCTGGTCGCCTCCAATCTCCGCGGCGTCGATTCGCACGGCATCCAGCTCGTCATCTGGTACACCGAGCAGATTCGCAACGGCAACGTCGACCTCCGCACGCTCGGCCATGTCGCCAGCGAAAACGACGCGTGCATGATCTATGACGGCGATAACGGAATCGGCCAGGTGATCTCCAACGTTGCTTGCGATCACGCCATCCGCATCGCCGCGAACAGCGGTATCGGCCTGGTGACCGTGCGAAACTCGACACACTTCGGAGCGTGCGCTTGGTGGGCCCGGAAGATCGCTTCCGCCGGGTACATCGGCATCGTGATGTGCAACGCGTCGCCGCTGGTGGCTCCCTGGCAGGGCCGGGAGCGGATGTTCGGCACCAATCCGATCTGCATGGCCGTGCCTGGGCCGAACACTTTCCTGTTGGATATGGCCACCACCACGGTCGCGCTCAACAAAATCTTCAAGGCCGTGTTGAGTGGCGACAAATCCATTCCCGCGGGCTGGGCCATGGATTCCGACGGCAATCCGACCACCGATCCAAAAACCGCGTCGGAAGGGTTGCCGATGCCGCTCGGCGGATATAAAGGATACGGGCTGGCGGTGATGGTCGAAATTCTGTGCGCGGTGCTTTCCGGCGGCGCGATGCTCACCGAGGTCGGTGGAATTCATATGCACGGAAAGCCGATGCGGGCGAACTATCTGTTTCTGGCGATCGATGTCGCGCGCTTCATGCCGCTCGACGAATTCGCCGCGCGTATGCAATGGCTCCGGGAGACGCTGACGAATTCACAGCCCGCCTCGGGATTCGAAGACGTGATGATCGCCGGCGATCCCGAATGGCGCACGGAACAAGTCCGCCTGCGCGACGGAATTCCGATCGCTCGTGGAATCTGGGACCAGCTCGTCGCGCTGGCGGGTAGTCTTAGCGTGCCAGTGCCCGTGGTTGAGGGATAAGTACCGCCAAACAGTGTTCACCACGAATAAACACGAATAGACGCCGGTCGAAACACAATACCGATTCGTGTCCATGCGTGTTCATTCGTGGCCAAACCGCTTTTTCGGACCTTGAGGAATTCGGCCCAGTGGCGCGGCGGCCTATAATATAGCGATGCCGGATGAGGCGCCACTGAGTTTTGAAGCCGGGCTCCAAGCGCTGGAGACCATCGTGAAGGAGATGGAGAGCGGCGACCTTCCCCTGGAACGCGCACTCGAGCTTTTCGAGCGCGGCGTCAAGCTCAGCGAAGCCTGCCGCAAACAGCTCGAGGAGGCGGAAACGCGCGTGGAGATCCTGATGCGCCGCGCGGGCGAAATGCAACCGCAGCCATTCCGCGATGCAAAATCCTAGCCCCCGCCGAATGACGCTCGAAGAGTACACTGCGGCACAGCAGAGACGAGTGGATCAGGCGCTTGACCGCTGGGTTCCCCCGGAGTCCGAAAATCCGGCGACCCTCCATCGCGCGATGCGCTACAGCTTGTTCGCCGGCGGCAAGCGTTTGCGGCCGTTGCTCGCGATCGCCGCCGCCGATGCGGTTTCCGATGCGCCGGATGGCATCGAAAACGCCGCGTGTTCGCTCGAACTGATCCATACGTATTCGCTGATTCACGACGATCTGCCCGCGCTCGATAACGACGATCTCCGCCGCGGGCGTCCCACCTGCCACAAAGTATTCGGCGACGCGATCGCGATTCTCGCCGGCGATGCGCTGCTCACCCTGGCGTTTGAAGTACTGTCGAAGCTCGATATTTGCGGGGACCGGCGTGTCCGCCTGGTGAACGAACTGGCGACCGCGTCGGGCACCGTGGGCGGAATGATCGGCGGCCAGGTAAACGACCTCGAAGGCGAGGGTAAGGCGCCCACCGCGGAATTACTGGAATCGATTCATCGCGCAAAAACCGGCGCGCTATTGCGTGCGAGCGTGCGTATCGGCGCAATCTACGTGCACGCAAGCCCGAACCAACTCGACGCACTTACGCGATTCGGCGAACACATCGGCCTCGCGTTTCAGATTATCGACGACGTGCTCGACGTGGAGCAACCGTCGGAAGCGCTAGGCAAGACCGCGGGAAAGGATGCGAAGCAGCAGAAGATTACGTTTCCGGCGGTGTATGGAATCGCGCGATCGCGCGAAATGGCGGAGGAGGAGCGCATCGAAGCCCATCGCGCGCTCGATCCGCTCGGCGATCGAGCCTTGCGGCTTCGCGAGATCGCCGACTACATCGTGCGCCGGAATACATGACACCCGACGACCACGACAGCATGACCATTGCCGCCATGAAACGAGATTCGATCAAGCCCCGCCCGTCAGGGCGGGGATCGAAAATCCGGCTGGACGTTCTCCTCGTTGACCGAGCACTCGCCGATTCACGCGAAAAGGCGCGCGCGTTGATCCTTGCCGGAAAGGTGATGGTCGACGGGCAGAGGAGCGACAAGCCCGGCCACAGCATCGATGCCGCGAGTCTTGTCACCGTACTCGAGCCGATGCCCTACGTCAGCCGCGGCGGATTCAAGCTCGCGGCCGCGCTCGATCATTTCGCGATCGACGTGACCGGCCGCATTTGCATCGACGTCGGCGCATCCACCGGCGGATTCACGGATTGCCTGCTGCAACGCGGCGCGGCTCGCGTGTGGTCGATCGACGTGGGCCGCGGACAACTGGATTGGAAACTCCGTAACGATCCGCGCGTGATTGTCCGCGAAGGCGTGAATGCGCGCTATCTCGACGCCAAAGAGTTTCCTGGCAAGTTCGATTTCGCCGTGTGTGACGCCAGTTTCATCTCCACCACCTTGCTGATTCCGGCGATCGTTCCGCTGCTCTCACCCACGGGTCAGATGATCATTCTGGTCAAACCCCAATTCGAATCCGAACGCGGCCAGGTCGGCAAGGGGGGAATCGTGCGCGATCCGGAAGTACATCGCGCCGCCTGCGATCGCGTCCAGGCATGCGTCGAATCGTTCGGGTTTCGCGCCCGGATTATCGATAGCCCCATTCTGGGCGCAGAAGGCAATCGGGAATTTCTGTTGTATGCGGATCGTTAAATATGCCCACGATTGAAACCGTCGGGATCATCGCGAAGCCGCGCAGCGACCTCGCGGCGCGCCTGGTCCCGGAGGTGATCCACTGGCTCGACCAGCGCCATGTGAACGTTCGCCTCGACCCGGAAAGCGCCGCTTATGCGAACCGCGGCGCGGGCGTGCCGCGCGATGAGGTGCCGGAAGGCGCGCAATTGGTGATCGTGCTGGGCGGCGACGGTACGCTGCTCTCGGCGGCGCGCGCCGTGGGCGGCCGCGACATTCCGCTGTTCGCGGTGAACCTCGGCGGCCTCGGTTTTCTCACCGCGATCACCATCGATCAAATCTATCCGGAACTGGAGCGCGCGCTCGATGGCGACTTTCCGGTCAGCCATCATCGCATGCTGCATTGCAGTCTGTGGCGCAACCAGAACCGGCTCGCCTACTATGACGCGCTGAACGACATGGTGCTCACTAAAGCGGATATCGCGCGCATGATCGATCTCGAAGTTCAGGTCGACGGCCGTTTCGTGTGCGTCTACAAAGCCGACGGGCTGATCGTCGCGACGCCGACTGGGTCCACCGCATACTCGCTGTCGGCGGGCGGCCCGATTATGGTTCCCGACGTAGCGGCGCTCGCGATTACGCCCATCTGCCCGCACATGTTGTCCCATCGCCCGGTGGTAGTGCCGGATGAAAGCGTGATTCAGGTGATCAATCGCAGTGAGGACGGAGTCACCTACCTCACCATCGATGGCCAGGTCGGTGAACTTCTCAATGCAGGCGACTACGTAGTCTGCCGGCGATCCAAGTATTCCATCAGCCTGATACGCCCGCCCGAGAAAATGTTCTTCGATGTCTTGCGCGAAAAACTCAAGTGGGGCGGCCGCTAGAAGCGGCTGAGAGACCAACGTGACAGACGAACACACATGAAGCGCCCCTCCCTCACCACCTGGATCCTGATCGCGCTCGTGGCGGGCATTGCCTTTGGCGCCGGGTTTCCCGATGCGGCCCAGAAGTGCGGACTGCTCGGTACCATTTTCTTGCGCATGATCAAGGCCATCATCGCGCCGTTGCTGTTCGGAACTCTGGTGGCCGGCATCGCGGGAACCGGCAGCCTCAAGACCATGGGCCGCATCGGCGGCAAGGCGATTCTCTATTTCGAAATCGTCACCACCGCCGCGTTGTTCATCGGCTTGATTGCGGTGAATATCGTCAAACCTGGTGTCGGAGTGCAGCTCGCGAAAGCCCCGGCCGCCGGACTCGCGCAATCCGGCGGCAGCTTCACCGCCATTGTCGAGCACCTGTTTCCCACCAGCATCATCGACGCGATGGCGCGTGGTGACGTCCTTCAAATCGTCGTGTTCGCGTTTATTTTCGGCGCGGCCTGCGCCGCGATCGGCGAGAAAGCCCGCCCCGTCGTTACATTTTGCGAATCGCTTTCCGAAATCATGTTTCGCTTCACGAACTACGTGATGCTGTTCGCTCCCTTCGGCGTTTTCGGCGCGATCGCGGCGACCATTGGCGCAAAAGGCATCGGCGTGCTGCTGAATCTCGGCAAGCTGATTGCCACGCTGTATGTCGCCGAGGCCGTCGTCGTGCTGATCGTCTTCGGTGCGTCGGCCGCCATTGCCCGCGTCCCCATCAAACGCTTTATCGATTACGCGCGTGAGCCATTCCTGATTGCGTTCTCCACCGCATCCAGCGAGGCCGCGCTGCCGCTCGCTCTCGAGAACATGGAAAGCTTCGGGGTGCCGAAACACATCGTCGCATTTGTTCTTCCCACCGGGTATAGTTTCAACCTGGTCGGAACCACGCTGTATCTGTCGCTCGCGTCGATCTTCATCGCGCAGGCCGCCGACGTTCCCATGCCCATCGGCACGCAGTTGGTCATGATGATCACGCTGATGCTGACCAGCAAAGGCGTCGCCGGCGTGCCCCGCGCGGCACTGGTGATTCTCGCCGGCACGGTCGCCAGTTTCAATCTTCCAGCCGAAGGCGTGGCATTGCTGTTGGGCGTCGACACGCTCATGGACATGGCCAGAACATCGGTGAACGTGCTCGGCAATTGTCTTGCGTCCGCGGTCGTCGCGCGTTGGGAAGGCGTGAAGTTTAATACTAGCGACGACGTGGGGCAGGGCCGTGCCCTGCCACTTGAGCCCGCCTAGTGGCAACCCGTGGCGCACGCTTTAGCGTGCTGTGTCGAGATTCATCTCGACATTTCTTAAAAAAAGGGGACCGACAGGACCGACACCTTCTTCCAGCAGCCGGCTTCTCCTACATGCTTCCTAGAATTTCTTCTCAGCCGCCTTGCAGAACTGATCGTCATCCAGCAGCTTATTCTTGATCGCATGCGATACCCATAAGCTTTCCACCGCCGCCGCTGCCTTATACCGCTGCGTGCAGAGCTGGCCGGGATCGTAAAGTCCCGCTTCGCCGCTGCCCACTTGAATCTCCAGCCACGATGGCAGTTTGTCGAATTGGGCGTACTCCCGCATTTCGGATTGCTCCACAATCAGCTTCTTCAGATTGCCGAATATTCCCTCCACCACGATCAGCGGCATTCCCGGACGCACGCCCTCCACGGTCGCGCAGGCAGGATCGTAGACGCGGATCAACTCCACCTTGGACGTTTCCTTAATACCATCCTCCTGGTTCGGATAAAGATCCATGATGCGTTTCCCCGCGCGCGTCACCGCGAAAAACGCGACGCTGCTGCCGCCCACCTCGTCGGTCTGCTTGAAGACCGTTCCCGGCAACGCCAGTCGCGCGGCTCGGATCGTCATCCCAGCGTGGATCGGTCCGGCGCTGTCCACTCGAACAACGCACGCTGTCGTTTGTGGAGTGCCTTGACCCGCGCGTTGCGCCCCGCCCGGCGTTCCCTTGGCCGCATTTTGAGCCGCGCTCTGAGCCATCCCAGAACCGGCGATCAGAAGGCACCACGCGCAGATTCCCCGCATTCGTCCATGATATCGGGGATTGCCTTAGGTGGGGCCGGCAGTCATGCCGGCGAGCCGGCTTTCGGGCCGGCTTATCTTCGATTCACGCTTCAACAATCCACCACCGACGCCTTAGGATCCAGCCATTCCTCATTTTCGGCCAGCAGCCGATTCGCTTCGGCCGGTCCCCACGTGTTCGGCTCATACTCGCGACAGGGAGTCGCATTTCCCAACACCGGATCGACGATGCGCCATTGAGCTTCCACCGTATCCTCGCTCGCGAATAACATTTGATCGCCCCGCAGCGCGTCGCCCAGCAGGCGTTCGTAGGGCGCCATCTCGCTCCCGCTTTGATGGCATGCGATCAGCTCGACCTCTTCCCCGGTCATTGCTTCGCCGGGCTGCTTCACCCGCAAGCCGAATCCGATCACCACATCGGGGCTGAGCCGAAACCGCAGACGATTCGGAAGCCCGCTGAAGTTTTCTCGGAACGTATCCCGCGGCGGCCGGTTGAAATCGATCACCACTTCGGTCGCGGTCACCGGCAGACACTTTCCCGCGCGGATATAGAACGGCACGCCGGCCCACCGCCAGGAATCGATGAATAATCGCACTGCGGCGTAGGTTTCCACTTGTGAATCCGGCGCCACACCTTGTTCTTGACGGTAGCCGCGAAACTGGCCCCGTACCACATCGGCCGGCGCCAGCGGGCGAACGGCTTTCAGGATGCGCGCCTTCTCATCCCGGATCGCGTCGGGTTCCTGGCCGTTGGGCGGGTCCATGGCAAGACACGCCAGCACCTGTAGCAGGTGGTTTTGGATGACATCGCGAATCGCCCCGGCCTCTTCGTAAAAGCGCCCCCGGCCCTGCACGCCAAAATTTTCCGCCATGGTGATTTGCACGGCGCGGACATGAGTGCGATTCCAAACCGGCTCCAGCAAAGCGTTGGCGAAGCGCGTGTACAGCACATTCTGCACCGGCTCCTTACCCAGAAAATGATCGATCCGGAAAATGGCCGATGGGGGGAAAGACTGTTCAAGAATCGCGTTGAGTTTTCGAGCCGAGTCGAGGTCGCGGCCAAATGGCTTTTCCACCACCACCCGTCCGCCCGAGGCGGAATTCGATTTCGCTAATCCCTCCACCACGGTCGCGAACAACTCCGGGGGGATCGCAAGATAGTGAAGCGGCCGGCGCGCGTCGCCCAGCACCTGGCGAATCTTGGCATAGGTCTGCGGATCGTTATAATCACCGCCGGCATAGCGCAGCAGATTTGAAAGCTTCGAGAACGCGGACTCATCCGGCACCTGGTTCAACCCCACGTGATGAGCGATGCTCTCCCGCGCGCGCTGCTTGAGCTGATCCAGACTCCAGCCCGCCCTGGCAACTCCCACGATGGGAATATCCAGATTGCGGCGCTTTACGAGTGCATACAACGCGGGAAAGATCTGCTTATGCGCCAGATCGCCGGTCGCCCCGAAGAACACCAGCGCATCCGACAGCTGTGTGTCGATGCTCATTGCTCCACCATTCTCTCAGGATGCCATTCACCTCTCGCACGTTACGCGGCGGATAATGTGGGGCAGCCAATTATGGCTGCAGCCGCCTATCAGGCGGCCTCGTGCAGAATCCGAGCTAAGGCAACGCCCACGCGAAAATCACGCCCTGAACGGCCGTCAGAATATATTGACGCCCGTCGAGCTGGTACGTCATCGGCGACGCGACCATCCGCCCGCCCACCCGCATATGCCACAGCGTCTTCCCCGTCGCCGGATCCAGCGCCAGCAGGTTGTCGGAATTATCGGCGGTGAACAGAAGTTTTCCCGCGGTGGTCAGGATTCCCGCGGTGTCTTCGCCTTCGCCGAGCTCGTGCTTCCAGCGGAGATCGCCGGTTTTCGTGTCGATGGCTTCCAGTACCGACTCCGCCCACAGGTTACGATCGCGCCCCGCCCAGCCTTCGGCTTTCGATTCCGCGGTCATGTAGAACTCGCTCCACAAGCGCCGGGCGCTGAGATAGAAGAGGCCGAAGTCGGGATCGAAACTCGGCGCCATCCAATTCGTCGCGCCATCCGAGCCCGGCGATACCAGCACTCCGTCCGGCATCGGCTCCTTCTCCTTTTTCGGACGCGGCTGCCCATGCTGATCGATTCCCGAAGCCCAGTTGGTCTCGATGAACGGCTTGGTGAGAATATGCTCACCGGTCGACCGGTCGAGCACGAAGAAATATCCGTTGCGGCTGCCTTGCGCCAGCAATTTGCGCTTCACGCCGCGATACGTGTCGTCGAACAAAATCGGAGTCTGCACCGCATCCCAATCGTGAGTATCGTGCGGCGACGGCTGAAAGTGCCACTTCAGCTTGCCGGTATCGGGATCGAGCGCGACGATCGAGCAGGTATACAGATCGTCGCCCTTGCGTCCTTCCCCATTCAGCACGGGATTGGGATTGCCGGTGCCCCAGTAAGTCAGATTCAGCTCGGCGTCGTAGGTTCCGGTAATCCAGGTCATGCCGCCGCCGTGCTCGATCGCATCCGTGCCCTGCGGCCACGTCTCCGAACCGGGTTCGCCCGCCTTCGGTTCCGTGTTCCAGTGCCACTGCAGCTTGCCGGTTTCCGGATCGCGAGATTCGAGAAATCCCGGAACGTCGGTGACATCGCCCGAAACCCCGATCAGTACGTGATCGCGGATTACCAGCGGCGCCATAGTCGAAAAATATCCCAGCTTGGGATCGGCGAATTCGATATCCCAGCGGACCTTGCCATCCTTCGCATTGAGCGAAATCAGATGGCAATCCGGCGTTTCGAAGTACAGCCATTCCTTATACATACCGACGCCGCGCTGCCCGATGTGGTCGCCCTTCGATTCGCGGAAATAGTGCCACACGGTGCGGCCGCTGCGCGCGTCCAGCGCCCACACGTTGTCGGGCGTGGTGAGATACAGGATTCCGTTCACTTGGAGAGGGGTGGACTTGATCGCCGCCGAGCGCATCTGCGCCACCCAGGCGACCGTTAACTGCTTTACGTTGGTTTGGTTTATCTGCGAAAGCGGGCTGTAGCGTTGGCCGGAATAATCGCCGTTATAGGTCGGCCATGTGCCAGCGGGCGGGTGGAGAATTGCGGCCGGATCGAGGCCGTCGTCCGTACTCGCCGCCAGACCCCGGAGGGCCAACCAGAGACATCCTACGAGCAGTCGCTTCATATCAAATCACCCGTTCTCTCCGCGGTACGTCCGCGTTAGTTCCGCGTCAGTTCCGCGTCAGCTCCGCGTCAGTTCCGCGGTACTTTCGCGGCCTTTTGCGGCGGTTCTCGCATTACTTTTGCGCCGACAGAAAGGCGAACAAATTGTGAATGTCGGCGTCCGTATACTTGGGCATCAGTTCGCGATGCGCGGCCAATGGATCGTGAATCTCCACGCTGACCTTATCGCGATCCCATGATCGATGCCAGCCGTCTTTATCGGTGATGGCGACTTCGAACTCGTCGGCATGCACCAGCGCGCCTTCTATCACTTCGCCATTTTTCAGGCGCACCGTCGCCCGAGGCTTGGGCCCTTTGGGTGGATACAGCATCCGTTGCTGCAAGTCGATCGGGCTATATTTTCCGGCGATGTGGGCGAGGTCTCCCGTAATCGAATGGCAACGCGAGCAGCCGCCCGCTCCGTTGAAGAACGCCTTCCCTGCCTCCGCATTCCCGGTCAGCAGTTTCGCGAGAGGATAATCGGTAGGCACGTGACTGCTATTCAAAGCGGCCTCCGCCTGGTAATGCAGAAACACCACCATGTCGGCAATCTGCGGCGCCGTGAGCGTAGAGAAACCGGGCATGCCTTTATCGGGCCGGCCGTTGCGCATCACCGGAGCGAGGACATCGCCATTCACGTCATGGCTCAGCGACACGGACCGGATTAGATCGGGTGCGCGATTTCCCGTGGCATCGTCCCCATGACAGAATCCGCAATTGGATTTGAACTGCGCGCGTCCGCGTTCCACTTGCGCCATGTCGACGCCAGGCGGACTCTGTCCGAGAGCTAAGAGCCCGGAGCCCAGGAGTCCGGCAACGGGAAGTATAGATCGCAATATCCCAGCCGCGGTTGCGGGAAAGCGCATACGCAAATTCTACCGTCTTTACAGAATCCGCCGCACTTGAGCCCGATCGCTGTTTCGAAAAACAGCGTGGAGGCGCGATCGGCTAGTATGGAGCCATGGCAGATGTAAACGCGGAATCCGGTGTGCGCGCCGGATTAGTCAAAGCAAAACGGAAGCTCGAAGGCGATATGCAGAAACTCATGGAAGCCTTTGAGACCGAGACCGGGCTGAGCGTGAACGATATCAAACTGTCGCGCGGTCACGTAGCGGGTAATTCCAGTCCAGCGCTGTCACGCGTTGAAATTTCGGTCTACCTGATTTGCGGCTAGTAAGCTGTCCCGGCGATTTCGTGAGTGCCTTGTGGGGCAGCTTGTTAAGCTGCGCGCCGGTTGTTTACGGGCGCTCGCGTTATTCGGACGTGCGGGATCACACCCGCCGCAGGCTGTCAGCCTGCCCCACATTCGCTGTCGAAATGACTGGGACAGGTAGATGAGTTCCAAACGCATTCCGGTGCTCGACGGACTGCGGGGCATCGCCATTCTCGCGGTGTTGACGTATCATTTCGCGTTGTTTGGAATCAAGTTTGGGGCATCGCTGTGGGAGCGGATTTACCAGAACATCGCGGCGATCGGCTGGGTCGGGGTCGATCTCTTTTTCGTGCTCTCCGGCTTCTTGATTACATCAATTCTCTTCCAATCGCGCCACAACGCTAATTACTACAGCGCCTTCTATTTCCGCCGAGCGGTTCGAATCTTTCCTCTGTACTACGCCAGCCTCGCGATCCTTTTGGTGGCCGTTCCGCTGGTCACCCATCATGCGATGTTGCGGCCCGGCTACCAGGCGTTCGCCTGGCTGTATCTCTTGAATTGGCAGATGTCGATTCCTTTCTTCCCTGCCGTGACGCAGTTCCTCCAGCACTTCTGGTCGCTTTGCATTGAAGAGCAATTCTACATGGGCTGGCCGTTTGTGGTGCGAGCGTTGGAGCGCCGGCGGCTCATGATGGTTTGCGTTGTGATGATCGTTTTTTCGCTCTGCCTGCGAGTGACGTTTCAACGGCTTCAGATGGATGTGACCGCGTACGTCTCAACATTCTCCCGGCTGGATTCTCTCGCCATCGGCGCGCTGGTGGGATTAGCGTTGCGTGACGACCGCGACTGGAAAATTGCCGAAAAGATCGCGCCACTATTGACCACGCTTGCGGCCACAGGACTCATGGTTCTGATCTCAGTGACCGGCGCACTATCATTCGGAGCGTTCTGGATGGGAACAGCGGGAATTACCTTGTGGGGCTTATTCTTTGGCGGGTGTCTGGTCATCGCGCTCGCTGCGAAAGCCGGGAGTTTTGTGAATCGCGGCTGTTCGTCGCGTTTCTTACGGTTCTTTGGAAAGTACAGCTACGCTCTTTATATCTGCCACCAGCCGCTCATCCTCGCGCTGGTCTCCCGTGGAATCGATAGCGATCACCTTACGCTAGTGCTGGGCAGCAAGCTCCTCGGGGTCCTGGCCGTGAACGGCATTGCCTTTTCGATCGCAACGGCGCTGGCTTACTTGAGCTGGCATCTCTTCGAGAAGCAGTTTCTAAAGCTGCGAGACCTTCCGGCTCTGCGTTACGGGCCCGATTCAACAGCGGACGCAACCTTGGTGAGCGACTCGATGTTACCGCTGCCACGCTAGTTGCCGCCGGGTTTAGCGAACCGCCGAGCGTCCGCGCTGGCGTTGTTCGCGGTAAACTTCAAGTGAATGCATACTCTACTGGCGCTCACCAGTAGAAGCCCCACCTCAACCAGCCTGGCGCGGCTCGCGGAGGACGGCGCGAAAACCTTCCTGCTCGAAATGCGCGTCGTTGGTCAGCACCTCGGTGATGCCTTCGGTCCGCATCGTCTGCATGGAGATGCAATCGGTCAGGCTGTATCCCTTGTCCGGACGCGCGCGGTACAGTTCAAACCCGGCTCGAAAGGAATCCCCTGTTTGCGCCACAATCCGAACCGTTCGGCTGTCCAGAATGTTCTGGATATTGAGTGCTGCCTTATTCCGAAAATGCGGACCCCATGCGGCGAAGTAATTCAGATACTCGGTGAGGACTTCTTCCGTCGTGCAGATCACATCCGGCCTGGCGGAGCGGGTGAAGGTCTTCACGGTTTCATGCGCAAGATCCTGAACATTCGTGAACGCAATCCAGTAAAACGTATCGGCGAAAACCGCGCTCATTGATTGCGCTTGGGATGCCCGTAGAGATAGTGATCATGCTCGCTCGCCCCGTCTTTCGGCAGCCGCGTGAATTCCTCCGCGGGAACATCTTTCATGTTGTCGAGGATCACGTCCCAGATCGGCCGTGACTCACGCTTCGGCTGGTCCGCCTGACCAGGCGCATCAGCGAGGATTATCTCGAGCGCCTCACGCACCAGGGTGTCGGGGGAAACGCCCTTCGCCTGCGCCAGGGCGACGAGCCTGGCTTCTTCCTGCGGCTGAAGCGGCAAAGTGATGATCATGAGGATTCCCTTTCGTCATTATCGCGTGAAATCCGCGCTTACGCAGCGTACGGCAGTATGCCAAAAAATGGCGCACTACCGGGTAGTGGGCCAGTTTGAATTGCTCCCACCCCACCGAAAAGCAGATCCCTCGCTGTGCTCGGCATGACGTGGGGGGAGGGGCCGCCTTTGACTGACCCGCTACTCGCTTGCGTTGGTTGCGATAAACTTCAAGTGAATGCGTACTCTACTGGCGCTCACCGCACTCGCTGTTTTGGCGTCCGCCGCGGACAAGAATCCCAAGAAACTCAGGAAAGACGACTGGCACCCGATCTTCAACAGCACCACGCTCGAGGACTGGAAGGCCGGAGACAATACGGGGTCCTGGACCGTCAAGGACGGCGCGATTCGCGGCGATGGCCCGCGCAGCCATCTCTTTTACATGAAAGAGAAGTGCATCAACTGCGAGTTCAAGGCCGAAGTGCGGCTCAATCACACCGGCAACTCCGGCATGTACGTTCGCGCCGCCTTCGGGCCGGGATTTCCGAAAGGCTACGAAGCCCAGTGCGAGAATACCTCTCCCGATCCCGTCAAGACCGGCAGCCTGTATGGTTTCGACAAGGTGTTCGAGCAATTGGTTCAAGACGACACCTGGTGGACGCAGCACGTGATCATCGAAGGCAATCATATTCAGATTTTTGTGAACGACAAGCAGACCGTCGATTTCATCGACGAAAAGAACACCTACGTGAGCGGCTATCTGGCGTTGCAGCAGCACAACGCGGGGAGCATCGTCGATTTTAAGAACCTGATGATGAAGGAATTGCCGCCGCCGAGAAACCTGCTGGTGGGAGTCTGGCGCCTGGATCGCGCGCAGTCCACGTTTAGCGCGGGCGAATTGCCTAAGCAGCTCGAAATACGCATCCTGGAGGAGCGCGACGGAATCCGCTACCAATCCGAGAGCGTGGCGGCCGACGGCAAGAAGGGTGGCGCGAATTTCTTCGGTCGCCTCGACGGTTACGATTACGTGCTCGCCGGTTCGCCCGATTACGATCACATTTCGATCGAGGAGATCGACCGCAATAAAGTTCACGAAGCGCTGAAAGTAGCGAAGATTCGCAAAAGGCCCGACGAGCACTACTATGTGTCCATCCAGCGGCGCGGATTCACAGAGGTGGGACGCGCCACCTACACTCTTTCGGCGGATGGCAACACGCTGCGGCGCGAGGGTACCATTCAGCACGACAAAGGCGACAAGCTGAACTACGTGGAGATATTCCAAAAGGCGGAACCATGAGCACCGGAAGCTTGTTGAAAAAGGGGACAGACCGCTCTGTCCACTACTCGACCGTTTCCGGGAATCAACATATTGCAAATGGGGAAAGAGTAGCCTGTCCCCTTTTTGAAAAGGTGGAACTATGAACACTACAGGGAAACAGACGCGTCGAAACGTACTGATGGCGGCCGCGGGCGCACCGCTCGCGCTGGCGCAGGCTGGGGCTCAGCAGAGTACCACTCAGCAGTCTTCCCCGCCCCGATCCGCGAACGATCGCATCCAGATCGCTCTGATCGGCGCGGGCGGCCAAGGCATGGCGGACGCGCACGCGTCCCTGGCGAACGGCGCCAAACTGGTCGCGGTGGCCGATGTTTACGACGGCCGGCTCACCCGCTCGAAGGAACTCTGGGGCGGTGATCTCTTCACTACGCGCGACTATCGCGAAGTGCTGGCGCGAGCCGACGTGGACGCTATCATCATCGGAACGCCGGACCATTGGCATCAGCGGATCAGCGTGGATGCATTGAACGCCGGCAAAAGCGTGTATTGCGAAAAGCCGATGGTGCAGCGGCTGAGCGACGGCCACGACGTGATCGACGCCGCCCGCAAGTCGGGCCGCATTTTTCAGGTGGGCAGCCAGCGCGTCAGTTCCATCGTGTATCAGAAGGCTCAGGATCTGCTGTCGCAGGGCGCCATCGGCGAGTTGAATCTGATTGAAGCCTGGTGGGATCGCAACGATGCGATCGGCGCGTGGCAATACTCGATTCCGCCCGACGCGACGCCCGAGCATATCGACTGGGATCGCTTCCTGGGCCGCGCTCCCAAGGTTCCGTTTGAGCCGGTTCGGCTATTCCGCTGGAGAAATTATCGCGACTACGGAACCGGCGTCGCGGGCGATCTGTTCGTCCATCTTTTTTCGGGGATGCATTTTATCACCGGCGCGATCGGCCCGACGCGCGTGTATGCCACCGGCGGCTTGCGATTCTGGAAGGACGGCCGCGACGTTCCCGACGTGATGCTGGGCCTCTACGATTATCCGAAGACGGACCGCCATGCGGCCTTCAATCTTTCGCTGCGCGTGAATTTCGTCGACGGCGCGGGCGAGTCGTCGGGATTCCGGTTCATCGGCAGCGAGGGAATTATGACGGTGGACGGAGGCGTAACCATTTCGAAACAGCCGCGCCAGAGCGAGCCGGGTTACACCATCGGCACCTTCGCGCAGGCCACGCAGGAGAAGTTTCTACGCGAGTATCGCGCGCAGTATCCCACGCGCCGCCCCAACGCCGACTCGATGCGTCCGCAAGGCGAGGAACGCTTTGAGCCGCCGCAGGGCTACAACGATCACACGGAGCATCACCGCAATTTCCTGGAGGCAGTCCGCTCACAGAAGGCGGTGGTGGAAGACGCGACCTTCGGTTTCCGCGCCGCGGGTCCAGCGCTGCTGTCGAATGTCAGTTATTTCGAACAGCGCATGTGCGAATGGGATCCCTCGACGATGACCATGAAAGCCTGACGTAGCGCACATGCCGCTGGGAGTGCACCGTCAGGACGTCGAAAACTCGGTCAGCGTGATCACGCTGCGTGGAAAGCTAATGCTGGGCGAAGACGCCGCGCAGTTGGAGACGCTGGTTCCGCAGTTGCTCAAGAGCGGCCGCAAGCACCTGGTGTTCGATTTGAGCGGCGTGACGCACATCGATTCGACCGGCATCGGCAGGTTTATCGACGCCTACGGACGGCTGATGCAGGCCGGCGGCGACATGCGACTGGCAGGCGCGACCGGCGCCGTGCGCGATTCCTTCCGCGTGACGCGCCTGGATACGGTGTTCAAGTTTTATCCCACGGTGGAGGCGGCGTGCGCGGGGTTGAATTGAGGCGAATCGCGGCCGATTATCCGGGCTGAGAGCCGGTAGCCTTCTAACGTCGCCGGGCGCGAACGCCGATAGTATAAGCGGTGAAGTCCCGCTCAAACTCTATCGTCCCCGATTCGGCAAACCTCGATCTGTTGCGCGCGGTTGCCGTTCTGTTCGTCTTTTTCGCGCACTTGATCCTGTGTCTGGTCGATACGGGGCATTATCAGATGAGCGCCTATCCTTTCTGGAAGCTGCAGCTCACTGAGTTGGGCCACGTCGGGGTGCTGTTCTTCTTCGTCCACACGGCTCTGGTCCTGATGATGTCGCTGGAGAGGACGGCGGGCCGTCAACTAGTGCTCAACTTTTACATCCGGCGGATCTTCCGCATTTATCCGTTGAGCATTAGCTGCGTGGTTGCGGTTCTACTTTTTCATGTTCCCCAGGTGCCGGACGGGAAATTTGTGCCCTGGAGTTGGGACCAGATCGTTCCCAACCTCTTACTGATCCAGAACATTTTCCAAAAGCCCAATGTGATCGCTCCTTTGTGGACCCTGCCCCGCGAGTTCCAAATGTATCTGGTTCTACCGTTCCTGTATTTTCTTCTCAAGCGATTTTCGTCGAGCATCGTCGTTCTGCTGCTGTGGGTTGCATTCTTTGCGGCGGTTCCGTTCGCCCCGCTGCTCGCCTCTTTTCCCTGCTTCATGGGCGGCCTGTTCGCCTACCAACTCGGCAAGGAGCGCACGTTCGCGTTGCCGGGCGTCGTATGGCCCGCCAGCGTCGTGATTCTCTTTGCGTTGCACGCTGTGTCCATGATGTCGGTCTACGGCGATTTCGACCGGAGCGATTTCGTCCTTTGTATGTTCCTGGGCGCTGTGATTCCAAACGTAACCAATCTAAAGAAGTCCTGGGTGACCGCGGCGTGCCGCTCCATCGCCAAGTATTCCTATGGCATTTATCTGTGCCACGATCCGGTACTCTGGTTCTCCTTCGTGAAGCTGGGATGGCTGCCGGTCGCCATTCAGTGGATAACGCTCGTGTTGCTCATGACCGGTTTGCCGGTTGCGGCCTATCATCTACTGGAATCTCCGCTGATTGGAATCGGGCGCCGAATCGCAGAACGCTCAAGTGCGTCAGGCGCGCCTGAGTCGCTTCAGTTTCAGGCTGCCGGCGTGGAGAAAACAATCTGATGCGGCGGTCGAGTGCGGGACCTGTTGCGGCTGCACTGAAAGCTCATCAGCAGGCTACAGCGGCTTGGTCGGCTGTTTGATTTCGAAATTATCCGGCGTGAACAGAACTTCCCGCACCTGACCGCGCGGGCCGATGGGACCGATCGACTTCCCGTTCCACAGCACTTCGATGCCGCCCGCGTTGCCGACCTTCATGGTCGCGAGGTCCGACCCGGTGAGCGTCTTGGTTTGGCTGGGCTCGAGAACACCGGAGAAAATGCGCTTGCCGTCCAAAGTAATCGATAGCCAGGTCTTTTCCGTCGCGGAAAGATTCAGCACTACGCGGTTGACCCCGTCCGGCCCCGTCGTCGTGGTTACGTTGAGACCGGGCGCATTCGCCGGTCCGACCGACGCCTTCACCGGAACAATTCCCGCTGGGCCGCTCGAGCGCGAAACCGCCTTGTCCACATGATCCGCGGACTGCGGTGGCGTCTTGTTCCACCACGCATAAAATCCCGAACACGCCAGCAGCACTGCCGCCAGCGCCGCCACCGATAATCCGATTCGGCCTTCCGGCACGTACCGGCGATTTGCGTCGCGAATAATCGGATCGACGCTGCGCACCGGAGAGCGCCCATTCTCTTCAAACGCGCCTGAACTGAATCCCGAAACTTCCGCATCCGCGGCGCGCCTTCCGAAAAGGTCTCGTTTGAGGACACCGAGTCTGAAACGATCGAAAACACCGACGCGTCCCTGTGGCCCGAGGTCAGGCACCTCTGAACTCAAATTCAACTGTGGCTCGCCATCGAACGAGTTCGAGGGGTATGACGCATAGCGGGGATCGGCTTCCGCAACAGCGGGAGATTCCTCCACCGCCACCAGCGCGTCGACGCCTGGCTGGAGCAATCTCTCATCGACGCTCAGAATCGCAGCATACTGTTTTACGAAGCTCTTATAGAAAAAACTTCCAGGAAGACTTTTGAGGTCGTCCTGCTCAATCGCGCGAAGATAGCGTTGCGTGATGCAGAGTTCTTCCGCTATCTCTGCTGTCTCGCGACCTTGCCGCTCGCGCTCCGTTCTGAGGATGGCGCCAACCGAATTCATGATTAAGATACCTTTATCACACTTCTGGGCCTGAATGGTCGAGGTACTATAATACAACAGCCCAGGGATGCCCGCCGAGCCTTTTGTCGACCCCCCAGAGCCTTCCCGTACCCCACCCGCGGTAAGCGTCCCAATCACCGTGGTGGTGGTCAATTGGAACCGGCAAAACCTACTGGCCGCCTGTCTCGATTCGCTCTCGCGCCAAACCTGGCGGGACTTTGAAGTGGTCGTGGTGGATAACGGATCGAATGACGGATCGGGAGCTCTAGTCAAGGGTCTAATGGCCGTCTACCCGGTGCCGCTTCGCCTCATCGAAAACTCGAATAATCGCGGCTTTTGCGCTGCAAACAATCAGGGATTCGCTGCATCAAACTCGGAATTAGTCGCCCTTCTGAACAACGACGCAGAGGCGGAACCGGGATGGCTTGCGGCACTGGAACGTGTGATCCGCAGTTCGGACGGAGTGGGCATGGCAGCCTCGAAAATCGGTATGGTAGCCTCCAAGATCCTAGTCTGGGAGGATCCGAGCCGCATCGACAAAGCCGGCCACCTAATGTATCCCGATGGCCAGAATCGCGGCCGCGGCACCGGCCAGTTGGACCGGGGTCAGTTCGACCGAGTGGAGGAGACCCTGTGGCCGGACGGATGCGCGGCCATGTACCGCCGTGCGATGCTAGATGAGGTCGGCGGGTTTGATGAGGAGTTTTTCGCCTACGCCGATGACGCCGAGTTGGGACTTCGCGGCCGGATCGCCGGCTGGACGTGCCTGTACACCCCGGATGCGGTGGTTCGGCATCATCGCGGGGCGACGCTTGGGTTGGATTCGGCGCGGCGCATCACGCTGATTGAACGCAATCGCGTGCTGCTGGCCGTGAAGCTGTTTCCGTGGAATTTGATTTGGCAAAACGGCGCTTACTATCTGGCAAGGATCGGCGCGGGGCTATGGGCGGCGCTGCGGAACCAGGGGGAATTGCGCCGCTATTCGGGGACCCGGGGCAAACTTTCGGCGGCAATGGCGCTGGTGTGGGGGACCATAACGGCGATTCCACTGATCCCCTCCATGCTGCGCAAGCGGCGCGCGTTCCAGTCGAAGCGGCGGCTCACCTCGCGGCAGATCCGCAGCCTGCTGTTGAAGCATCGCATTCCACTGCGGGAGATCTCGCGGGAAGCCACCTGACAGACGTGGGGCAGCGCCACGCGCTGCCAGTTGTCGCGGACCAGCGCCACGCGCTGCCAGTTGTGGAGCATGGCACCTGTCCCGCCTGCTCCTCCACCGAAGCTCGCGTCCTGTTTTCCGCCACCGACCGCCTGTATCGCACCACCGACAAAATCTTTCACATCGTCGAATGCCGCGACTGCCGGCTGATCCGTTTGGACCCGCAGCCGTCGCCGCTCGAGTTGCGCGATTACTATCCGCCCGGCTATTGGTTCATTCCCGAAAGCTCCACCGCGGATCGTCTGGAGCAGTGGTATCGGCGCTTCGTGATGCGCGACCATCTCCGCTTCGTCGAACGCGCTCTCAAGGAGTCGGATGAAACGGGATTCGTGCTCGACGTCGGATGCGGCGGCGGTTTATTTCTGCAAATGCTGGCCGAGCGGCGTAACGTGCGCGTCGCTGGTTTGGATTTTTCGCTGGACGCCGCCAACGCTGCGTGGCGTCGCGCCGGGGTTCCGGCGGTATGCGCGACACTTTCGCGCCCGCCCTTCGCGCCGGAAAGCTGCGCCGCCATCACCATGTTTCATGTGCTCGAACATTTGTACGATCCGGCCAGTTATCTGGACGCCGCGCATGGTCTGCTGCGCCCCGACGGGCGTTTGATACTCCAGGTTCCCAATGCCGCGTGCTGGCAATTCCTGCTGTTCGGCGAGCGATGGAACGGCATCGACGTCCCCCGTCATCTGATCGATTTCCGGATCTCCGATATCGATTCGCTGCTCGAAAGCTGCGGTTTCGAAGTCCTGCGCCACAAGCATTTCTCGCTGCGCGACAATCCGGCGGGCATGGCCACCAGCCTCGCGCCGCATCTCGATCCCATGGCGCGGCGATTGCGCCGTGTGGTCGAAACTCCACGTCAGCGGCTGTGGAAGGACGCTCTGTATCTCGCGCTGGTGTGCGCGTCGCTCCCGTTCACGCTGCTCGAAACCGCCTGCCGCGCCGGTTCCACCATCATGGTGGAAGCCCGCAAGAAATCGTGAGCGCTTTTCTGAACCGCGACCGTGAGGCGCGACAGGATGGAGCGCTCTTGAACCGCGACCGTGAGGCGCGACAGGATGGAGCGCTCTTGAACCGCGACCGTCACGGAGCGATCATGACAGGGGGCATCGTCATTTCATGACAGCCCCGAAGCGCACCTCCGGCTACGACAGTCTGCGCGGCCTGATGCCCGCGCCCTTGCGCCGGTGGGTGCAGCATTTCGAGGCGTCGATTGAAGACGCGGTAGCGGCGTTCGCACAGTCTCTTGCGGACGGTTCGCGCGTGCTCGACGCCGGCGCCGGCGAAGGGCAATACAAGCATTACTTCACGCGCCATCAATATTGTGGTCTTGATCTGGCGATCGGCGATGCCACCTGGAACTATGCCCAACTCGACGTGCTCGGCGATCTGGCTGCGCTGCCCTTTCGCGATGCGGCTTTCGACGCCTGTATCAGCATCGTTACTCTGGAGCACGTCCAGCGGCCCGGGACGGTGGTTCGCGAAATGGCGCGCGCGCTCGCGCCCGGAGGCCGAATCCTAATCGTCACGCCGTTCGAATGGGAGGAGCATCAGCAGCCTCACGATTATTTCCGCTTCACGCAATTCAGCCTCGAGTTGCTGATGCGGCAGGCGGAATTGGAAAACATCACGATTTCACCGGTCGGCGGCATGTTTCGCTTGCTCTCGCGGCGGTTGTTCAATGCCTTGCAGTTTTTCCCGGGTCCACTTATGTTCGTGACGGCGATATTGTTGGTTCCGCCCGCGTTGATCCTGCCGCTGTTCGAGCCCCTGGATAAGAAGAAGAACTTTACGCTGGGATATATCTGCTCCGCCCGAAAGCCATCGTGAACAACGCGCGGAAGTAGGGCCGTTTCGCCCACCTCTTTCGCAGAGACACGCGCCGGTCGTCAGGCCGGCGCCTAATATGGAAACATTCGCGCGTTGTTATCTTACGACAGACAGTGGAGTGGAAAACTCGAAATGCAGGCACATGGAGACGATTTCAGGTCATCTGGGGAGAGTGCCAAAGACTGCGTATTGCCCACCGAGCGGAATGCGCGCAAGAGCTTTTTCTAACCCGCCAATTGCAGAATACAGGCTCGTGGGCAAATACAGAAAATACTGGCGTTTCCGGATTCCAAAGCCGCATCGCCCCATCAGGCCGCATGTTTCGGACGAACGCAGGAGTACGGCGCCCTCATCCACGGGAGTTCGGCTGACGATCAATCGCGTCGCGGGGTTCCATGGGTTGTGCTCGATGATGCAGAATGTACCAGCCGGCTTGAGAACGCGGCGCACTTCCCTGGTCAGGCTCAAGCGCGCCTCCACCGGTACATGATGATAGACGCAAACTGCCGTCACAAAATCAAATTGCCCGTCATCGAAGGGGAGCTCTTCCGGTTCCGTTTGCACGCGGGTCTCAATATCCTGGATTGCCGCAAGCATTCCCCGCGACGGATCGCATCCCGAGACGCCGGCAAAATCATCCTTGAGCAAGGTCGCCAATTCGCCCTTGCCGCATCCGACGTCCAGATACTGCAACGTCCTGGTATCCCGCTGTTGCTTTCTGAAGTATTCGCGGATCAAATCTCGCTTCCGTAAATGGAAGAACTCGTGCCCGCCCCCGAACCGGTCTCTAATCGGATCGCGGAGCAGATCTTCGTATGCTCCAGAATATCCATCGAATTCCGGCTTCATGGGTAAGTCCGATCTGCTCCACGCGATCCGCTCCACCTGATCGCTCCACGTGCTCGCTTCACGCAGGCCGCAACTGATGCGAAGTGTACAATACTAGCTTACTAAGCGACCTATGCCCGCCACTTACCACCCGCTCCAGCCGCGCAGTGGACCAGATCTCATTTCGATTGTAATTCCCATCTATAACGAAGAGGAAATGCTGCCTCTCCTTGTCGATCGTCTCGAGACGCTACTCGATGGGTTGGCTTGTGAGGGCGAGGTTGTGCTGGTAAACGACGGCAGTTCTGACCATAGCATCGATCTTCTGCTTGAACGCGCTGGAAGAGACAGCCGCTTCAAGGTGGTTGGCCTGGCTCGGAACTTCGGTCATCAAATGGCGGCTACCGCGGGACTCGATATCGCGCGCGGCGATGCCGTCGTACTAATGGATGGCGACCTTCAGGACCCTCCCGAAGTGGTTCTGGAGATGGTCGAAAAATATAAAGAAGGCTACGACGTAGTCTACGCACGCCGGCGCAAACGCGAAGGCGATACCTGGGTAAAACGTGGGACAGCCTGGCTCTTTTACCGGCTGATGCGCGTGCTGGTTCACCGGGATTTGCCGCTGGATGTGGGTGATTTCCGGCTAATGTCGCGGTCCTGCATCGAAACGTTGCGATCCATGAGAGAACTGCATCGTTTCCTGCGGGGGATGGTCACCTGGGTTGGTTTTTCACAAACCAATGTTGACTTCATCCGCCCCGCCCGGGTGGCGGGGACAACCAAATATCCCGTGCGCAAGATGCTGCTGTTTGCCTGGAACGCCGCGTTGTCGTTCTCGGCGTTGCCGCTCCGTCTCAGTTTTCTGGCTGGTTTCGCGATGATGGCCATCGCGTTCGTGTATGGGATCTACGCGTTCTATCGGATCACTCAGGGCGCGTTTGTAGTGCCGGGCTGGATGTCGTTGATCATGATAAACTGCCTCACCTCGGGCGCCATCCTGTTTGGAATCGGAATTCTGGGAGAGTACGTGGGCAGAATTTTCGAGGAAATCAAGAATCGCCCGCTGTATAGTATCTCATTGACCGCCAATCTCGAATCTGGCGGGACACGGCACAACAGTCATCCCGGAGAGCGCGCAAATTTCCGGCAGGCCAGCAGATAATGAGCCGGACCGGCGCCAACGTTGCAGTCACGTTCAGGAAAAACAGAGACGGTCATCGCGTCTACGGATTACCCGCGACAATTTCTCCAATGTTCGCGGCCGTGTCGCCCTTCTTCATCGACGGGACCGAACAAATGTAGGTGACGATGCCCGATATAGGGGTGGTCACGTCAGCCAGCTTATTGCCAAAATAGTCCGTTACGTAGCCGATTCTCATTCCCTGCTGGACATAGGCTTCCGGAATCACCAGGGGATAAAAGATTCCATCCTGGTCGCTCCTGACCGTCGTAAGCGGGCCGATCCACACCGGATGCTCCACCGGCGCCGCCGCCCCCGGCAGCATCTTCAAAAAACGCATGACGCTTTCGCATCCGCGCGCCAGTGCGTCGACATCGGCGGCGTCAGTAGTGCCCGCATGCCCCGCCTCCGCGATAATCGTCGGCTTTCCGCTATCCTCCGCGAATCTGGAAATGGAGGTCGCGCCGGAAACCGCGGGAGCCTGATTCTTTTGGAGGATGATATGGTCGAGACCGAACGCCAGCACCATCCCGCGGCTGGTCGCGTCGAGTTGGGCCTTGCCGGTCTGCGGCCAATACGAATACCGGCGAAGATTTTCATCCAGATCTCCTCCGTGAAGGTCGATCAGATAGTCGCACTTTTCAATCACTTGCCTGGCGATGGCCCACGACGCTCGCTCGGTCTGAGTTCCATCCGCCTTCCCGGGATACATCCGGTTCATGTTCTTGCCGTCCACCGGATTGAGATGCGGAACTTTCTGCGCGAAAGAAGCCAGGTTGATCAGCGGTACGATGATCAGCGCTCCGGAAAGATCCGCGGCGTTGGTCGATTGAGCCAGTTTCTCGAGAGCGATGATCGACGCATACTCGGTCCCATGCGCGCCGGCGACCACCGCCAGCGTGGGTCCAGGCTTGGCGCCATTGATCACGATCACCGGAATGTTCGTGGCCGTGTCTACACCCGCCGGCACCTGAATGAATCCGCTGGCTTTTTGTCCGGGCCGGGCCGCCGCCGTACCCACGGAAATGTCTGCTGCCCATCCCCAACTCACGAAGCAGGCGAATAGCTGCAGACTGGACAGCAATCGAATTACTATCCTGATGTTGATCTTCATCGCGCCTCCTGGTTGGATGGGCTTGGAATGCGTTGGGACAATCATGGGTTCGGATAATTATGGCTTCGGACAATCATAGAATCTCCCGACAGCCAGCCCCATCGCCTGGTCCCTTACTCGCCGCCGGCGGGCCAATCGAGCCCAAATAGGGAGTGTCGCGCGGTCTTGATCAACGGTGTCCCTAGGTCGCTGAAAACAAGGGCTTTGGCCACGAATTCACGTGAATATAGGCGGCCCATCGAAAACCCGCATTTTGTCCACGTTTTATCCACGTTTTATCCATGTCTTGTCCACGTTTCGCCGCAAACTACTTCGCCGTGACCGCCGCCGTGATCCGTTGAATCATTCCGTCCATGGCCTGGCCCCGATGCCAGTGCCACACGAACACGATGTCGTCGTCGGGATCGATCCAGATCGTGTTGGACCCGTTCCCGACCGCCGCGAAGCTGGTCGCCGGCCCGTGCGGCCACTGCTTTTGTTGCGTGTTCAGCCACCACAGGTAGCCGTAATCGGGCCCATGTTGGCTGGGAACCACAGCGTCGGCGAGCCATTTCGCCGACACGATCCTGCGGCCGTCCCATGCGCCATGATTCAGAATCAAAAGGCCGAAACGAGCCAGATCTTCCGAATTGATCCACAGCCCGCCGCCCCAGCGCGTGCCGCCGCTCACCGATCCGATCGGATGGCCCGCGATCTCGACCGTCGAGTTGTTGTACGGCACCCATCGCCAATCCTGTGACGCGCCGATGGGGTCCATGATGTTCGACTTGAGAACGTCAGGCAGGCTCTTTCCAAACAGCCGCAGCAGCGACAAGGAAAAGCGATTGATGCGGACGTCGTTATACTCATAAAACGAACCGGGTTCCTGAATCGCGCGCGGCTTGCGCTGGCCGTTTCCGAACTGCTCGACACCGACAAAGTCGGCGTTCTTGCCCCACATTTCGCCTTCCCATTCGCTTTCCTGCTGGAGGTGATTCTTCCAGGTGATTTTGGCATTGTGCGGCGAATCGTAGCCGCCGTCGTGAATGTAATTCGCGACGGGATCGTTGACGTTCTTGATGAGTCCTTTCTCCACCGCGACGCTGCAGACCGTAGAGAGAAAACTCTTCGCGACGCTGTACACCGGATCGTTCGACTTGGTATCGCCAAATTCCGCCACGATGTAGCCGTGGCGAAGGATGATGCCATTGGGGGCCGCCCGTTGCTTGGGAAGAGGACCGAGCGGAGTGCCGAAAGTGCGCACCTGATCCTTGTCGAAATCCCAGGCGCTGCCATTCGCTTGCGCGAATTCGACGGCCTGCTGAAGTTTGGCGGTATCCAAGCCCAGCTCGGCGGGCGTTTTCTTCTGCCATTTTCCGGAAGGCGGGAAATAGCTCGACGGTTTCTGGGCGCGCAAACCGGAGTCGCATACCCATGCGACGAGCAGTATCAGCGGCACAGCAGCGAGCAGGCGTAAAGAGCGTCGTGATCGATCCATAGCTGTTAAGTTTGCCACGTTTGAAGGCTGGTGTGTGGGGCCGGACGAAAGGCTACCTAGCGCCAGCCCAGCGCCGTCCCCGTGGGGGTCTTGCACTCGAGTGACCGCGCGCCGGCGAAGGCGATGGCATCACTGCAACCTTCGAGGGGCCCTTCACTTCGCGCGGCAAATCCTGCGCAACCTCGCGGGCGATCAGGCGAATGTTCAAGGCTCGCTCGATCTTCTTGATCTCGGAGCGTTCAGCGCGCGTGCTGAAGGTGGAAGCCGTGCCGCGGGCGCCCGCTCGTCCGGTTCTTCCGACGCGATGAATAAAATCCTCCGGGACTTGGGGAAGATCGTAGTTCACCACATGCGCGATGCCATCGACGTGAATCCCGCGGGCCGCAACGTCGGTGGCCACCAACACGCGATAGCCGCCGTCCTTGAACCCGTCGAGCGCCTGATTGCGCTGATTCTGGCTGCGATTGCCATGAATGCGCCCGGTTTTGATACCGGTGGCGCCCAGCTTCTTGGCCAAGCGATCCGTGCCATGCTTGGTGCGCGCGAACACCAGAAACGAGCCCCGCTCTTCGTGCAATAGCTTCACCAGAAGACCGAGCTTCCGGTCCTGCTCCACTTCATAATGGTGCAGGTCGACCTGATCGATCGGCTTGGTGACCGCTCCGATGGAGATCCGCTCCGGATTGCGCAAATATTTTTCGATCAGGTGGGCAACCGACTTTTCGATGGTGGCGGAGAAGAACAGCGTCTGCCGCGACGGCGGAATCTTTTCAAGAATGATGCGCAGCGACGGCAGAAAGCCCATGTCCAGCATGCGGTCCGCTTCATCGAGGACCAGCGTGCGGACAGTGGATAGGTTGACCAGGTTGCGGTTCAGAAAATCGCACAGGCGTCCGGGAGTGGCAATCAGGATTTGAGCGCCGCTCTTGATTCCGCGCAATTGAGTAACTTCGTTGAGGCCGCCGACGACGACGGTGGATCGGATGCCCGTGCCTGCCGCAAGCGGGCCCAGCGCTTCATTGATCTGGATGGCAAGTTCGCGGGTAGGAGTCAGGATCAGGGCTTGGACGCCGGGTCCATCTTTACGGGTGATGAGAGACTGCAACAACGGCAGAAGGAAAGCGAGTGTTTTCCCAGTTCCGGTCTGGGCCGTGGCGACAACGTCGCGCCCGGCTAGCGCCGGTGGGATGGCCGCCGCCTGGACGGGCGTCGGCGTAGTAAAACAATGTCGCGTCAAATTGTTCTGTAGGACGGGACACAAGGAGAGTTGGGAAAAGTGATTCATTTTTAGGTTTAGGGGAAGAAAGACGGCGAACCAGGAAGGCTATGCGGACTAACTTCTAGTCGTTAGTATAGCAGAGTTCACGGTGGTGGGCCAGTTTCCCACAAGCTGACTACTGGACAATCCAGACCAGTCTCCGAGTAGCGCATGATACATCCAGAACACGTTCCAGGGGCAATCTGCATTCTCCCGGCCCCTGATGCCAGCGCCTCAACCCTGCCGGCTCGCGCTCCTTGCGCAGCTTGCGGCGCATTTTAATCGTCAGGTTAACGAGTTATTGCACGAGGAAGCCTATTTCCTAAACCATGCACCCGGGTGCGATGGCACCGCTCATGGGGAAGTATAAATTAGCGCAGGTGTCAGGGTTCAGAGATCAGGGAACAGAAATCAGGAATCGCAAAATTCACACTTGACATTGATCGGACGATCCACTACCATATGGTTGTGGATCGATTGGGTACAACATTCGCTGCTTTGTCTGATCCAACCCGGCGGGGGATGATCGAACGACTCTCACATGGTCCTGCCTCTGTACATGGATTGACGGAACCGTTTGCACTCTCGCAGCAGATGATTTCAAAACATATTGCCTACCTGGTGCGGGCGCGGATTGTGATCAAGACGAAGCGTGGACGAGAGAGTGTGTGCACGCTTAGGCCAGAGGCGATAAAGACAGTCAGCGACTGGGCGGCTTATTATCGCCGATTCTGGGAAGAGAGTTTCGACAAGCTGGATGTAGTTGTGAATCAAATGAAAAAAACGGAGATCAGAGATGACAAAAAACACGGTTAACGAGACAGATCGGGTGGTTGTCACAAGAGTTTTCGATGCCCCACGCGAATTGGTTTGGAAGGCGTGGACAGACCCGAAGTATGTGATGCAGTGGTGGGGCCCGAAGGGTTTTACCGCGCCTTTTTGCAAGATGGATTTTCGCGTGGGAGGAAAATTTCTCTGCTGCATGCGAGCGCCGGATGGCCAGGAGTTCTGGAATGGTGGTGAATACCACGAGATTGTTCTGCACGAAAAGATCGTTTCCTCCATGTACTTTTCCGACCCGGATGGAAACAGGGTTGAGCCCGCGCAATATGGAATAGAACATGAGGCCATGGACGATGCGTACGATGTGGTTACCTTTGAGGATTTTGGAAACGGCCAGACGAAAATCACCTTCATTGGAAATGAAACCACGGAGAACGCAAAAAATAGCGGTCAAGTAGAGGGCATGAACCAGTCACTCGATAAATTTGCCGCAGTTGTGGCGGGGCTGGCGCAGGCGAAATAAGAAGTTGCTAAGGCCCGAGTTACTCATTCTGGCTCGACGCAGGTGAGATTTGCGGGTTCCGGTCGGGTTGTCGCCGAACTGGACAAAGGTGGGAGCGGACCGTTCCCGGGGGCTGTCTATGAGTTGCGCGTCATCCATGCCGCGCTGCCCCCGGGGCTGGCGTGCGAGATGTACGATATTGGAATTGGAGTCGTCAAATGAGCAGCGTACAAATCGAGCAGAAGAGCTATGAGATGCCCCCGAGAGAGGGGATCAGCATCGCACATTTTCTCACCGTCGCCGACATCGGGCGATCGGCTCGCTACTACGAAAAGGTCTTCGGCGCTCGCATTCTGAGCTTGGGCGACGGCAACGCGCCTGGGTACCTTCAGCTTGCGAATATCTGGATGATTCTGAACGTTGGAGGCGGGCCGACCCCGGATAAGCCGACGGTAACGCTCAGCGTCCCCGACCCGAATCACATCAACAGCTTTATGAATTTCCGCGTTGCGGATATTCAAGCGTGCTATGAATTATGGAAAAGTCGAGGAGCGAAGTTCATCACGGAGCCGATCCCCAAATACGGCGAGACGCGCTGCTACATCCGCGATCCTGACGGATATATTATCGAGGTCGGACAGAGCACCGACCTCACGTACGGCTGACGCTCGGCCCGGAAAAAGCATTCTTATAGTCCCCGGGCGAGTCGTCGGCTACTCGGAAACTGACGTACCACCCATCGTTCTGTATCGACACGTCTGTATAATCAGCGTCCATGAGCCCTCATTTGTGGACACTGCGGCCCGTGCTTTTGATTCTATCCTGCGCCGGCCTCGTGCCGGCCCAGAATCAGGCGCCCGCCCGGCGCGTCGTGGCGATCTCGCACCGCGGCGAGCATCTTCATCATCCGGAAAACACCATCCCGGCTTTCGCTGAAGCCATCCGCGTGGGCGCGGACTTCATCGAGGTCGACGTCCAAACCACCGCCGATGGAAAGCTGGTGCTGAGCCACGACAGCACCGTCGACCGCTGCACTAATGGAACCGGCAATGTTCGCGACATTACGTTCATCGAGATCGAGCGGCTGGACGCGGGGATCAAGAGCGCGCCGGAATTCACAGGCACTCGAATTCCAACCTTCGATGAAGTGTTGAAGATGGCTCACGGCAAGATCGGCGTGTATGTCGACCTGAAGAACGCGACGGCGCAGGCCATTGTCGACGCGATCCAGAAGAGCGACATGGTGGAACGCGTCGTGATTTATCGCGGCGGCATTCCATTACTCAAGGAGATTCAGGCGATCGATCCCCGGCTCAAAGTGATGCCCGAATCAAGAAATATGGACAACGTGAAGAGCGCGATCGAGTCGCTGCATCCCAAGGTGATCGCTTTCGGCGCGAGCGATTTCTTTCCGGACATCATCCGGATCACCAAGGATTCAGGAGCCGCGGTGTATGTCGACCGGATGGGCAAGACCGACGCGGCGGAAGGCTGGCAATCCGCGATCGACGACGGCGCGGACGGGATTCAGACGGATCTGCCGGGCCCGCTGGTCGAGTACTTGCGGTCGCGAGGGTACAAGCGTTAAAGCGATGGGACGCGCTCCCTTACAAAGCGGACAATAGCCCCAAGCTTACGCATGGGGCTGGGAAGCCGGAACGCGCTCCATTCTGTCGCGCCTTGTTAAGGCAAGGTCGTGGATCGGTAGAAATCTTAGCGTGCCGCTCCTTGATAGTCGCGCTTCAGTAACACTTCAGATCAATCGAAGCCGGCTGGAAAGCCGGCTTGCCGCCAGGAGTGGCGGCCCCACATCGTTAAGCATGCTTTCGTTCGGCGACCACCGTGATCTGGCGGTCTTTCGCGAGGCGGACGATATCCATCACCAGGGGCCGCTTGCCTAGAAATGGAATCGAACGCTTGGAAGGCTTCGCGAGAAAAATCTGGGTGACGCCGTTGCGGCGGGCGAAATCGAATAGCGCTTCGGCTGCGTCTTCGCTTTCGAGCACGCGGGTCTCAATGCGAAGCTTCCGCGCGAAATCCAAATGCCGCTCGAGTTGAGCGGGATTGGGCGAAGGCAGCACGCCCACGGCGAAACACTCCGCCTTCAAATAATCGGCGACCCGCTTGCCCCGGCGGATCACCGCCGCGGTCGCGGGCGATTCCGTAATGTGAATCAGGATTCGCTCGGGACTGGGATTGACGCCCTGCTCGTCGTGCCGGATATCGATCTCATGCGCGGTCTGACGCAACGCCATTTCGCGCAGCGCCGCGAGCGTGGGCTCTTTGAAGAAGTTCGCGAGCGCGCGCTCCGCTTTGTCGGTTCCATAGATCACGCCGCGCTGGAGCCGGTTCAACAAAGCACCCGGAGGCAGGTCGACCAGGATCACTTCATCGGCTTGTTTCACGACCCAGTCGGGTATGGTCTCGCGCACCTGGATGCCGGTTATCTCCCGCATCTGATCGTTGAGGCTCTCCAGATGCTGGATGTTCATGGTGGTCAGAACGTCGATACCGGCATCCAGCAGCAGCGCGACATCTTCCCAACGCTTGGCTCGCTCCGACCCGGGGATGTTGGTGTGGGGAAATTCATCCACCGCGCAGACTTCGGGATGTCTCGCGAGAATCGCATCCGTGTCCATTTCTTCAAACGCGCAGCCGCGGTATTCGATGTGCTTCCTGGGAATCAGCTCCAGCCCTTCCAGCTTCGCGATGGTGTCCTTGCGGCCGTGGGGTTCGAAGTAACCCACCACCACGTCGCAGCCTTCGCGCTTCAATTGCTGGGCTTCTTCCAGCATCTTGTAGGTCTTGCCCACGCCGGCCGCGTAGCCGAGCAGGATCCGCAGCTTGCCTTTTTGCTTCACCTGCTCATTCACTGGCTGATTCGCCGGGGTCATTCATTCACTCATTCGCTTGGGGCCCATTCATTAACATTCGCTGACGCTCAGGCACCGAACTCATTCACTGGGATTCGTGAGGAAAGATGCGGATATCGATACCGTCGCCCTCCATGATCAGACGCTCTACCGGATTCGGTTTCCAGCGGCCCATCCACCCGCTCTGCTGGCTGTGACCCACGAAAATCTGGGTGATTCCATGATCGGCGGCGAATTGCAGGATGGCCGCAATGGCATCCTCGGCATGAAGCACTTCGACCGGCGCGTTCTGCTCCCGGGCGCAGGCCAGGTTGTGCTCGAGCACACGCTGGTCTTCCGGCTTGAGATCGTCCTGCTGAACGTAGACCACGTACAATTCGCCGTGAAAACGGTCGGCTTGCCGGCGGGCGCGGCGAATCATCAACTCCGCGTTCGAGCGCGGAGTGACGCACACCAGAACACGCTCATGGGCGCCGTAGGCCTGTTGGATTCCCTGGCGGCGGAGATATTCCTCGAGCTGGTGATCCACCACGTCGGCTGCCAGCACCAGCGCGATCTCGCGAAGCTCGGAAAGCTTGCGTTGGATTTGATCGGCATTCAGAAGCGACTGCTGTCCTCCCTCGAGTGAGTGCGCGACGCTATATTCGGGTGCCGCGTCCACCAGTTCAATCTCATCGGCCGTGCGGATAAACGCCTCCGGCACGGATTCCTTCACGGTTTTCCCACGAATCGCCTCCACCTGCTTTTGCTTCTCCTCAATGAACTGGAGATTGATGGAAGTGATTACGGAAATCCCGGCGGAAAGAAGCTCCTCCACATCCTGCCAGCGTTCGGGATTCTTGCTGCCGCCCGGGTTGTGATAGGCCAAGCCGTCAATGAGAACGATTTCGGGATGGCGCCGCAGCACCGCTTCGACATCGATGGTGGGATTGGGAACTCCGGCGGGCGGTGGAATCACTTCGAGGCTGCGCAGGACTGTCTCGACTTCGGGAGAGACGTCGTGCTGGCTTGCGGCCACAACCACATCCTCTCCGCGCATCTTCCGGCGCCGTCCCTCATCCAGCATGCGGAAAGACTTGCCGACGCCGGAAGCGTATCCCAGAAATATTTTGAGTTTCCCCCGGGCGGAGTGACGCTCCTCAGCCTCCACCTGTTTGAGAAGCTGTTCGGGACTGGGGCGGGGACGCGCGGTCTCAGGCATGTGGGACAGGGATTCGACCCCGCCAGAATCTCACTTACTCATAGGATAGCGCTGGTCAAGCGCGAGATTCAGCAACAGCACGTTGACGCGAGGCTCGCCCAGAAATCCCAGGTCGCGACCTTCGGTAAATTGGTCGATGAGCTGCTGGATCTGGCCGGCCGCCGCGCCTCGCGCCTTCGCCACGCGCGATGCCTGCGCCTCCGCCGCCTCGGGAGTCAGGTGCGGATCGAGGCCGCTGCCGCTGGCGGTAAGCAGGTCGCCTGGAATCGGACCCTGAAAGTCCGGATTCTGTTTTCGGAACGTTTCCACCGATGCCTTGACCCGATCCGCGAGCTTCTGGCTGGTCGGCCCCAGGTTGGACCCCTGCGAAGCCGTCCCATCGTAGCCGTCGTTGCCCGCGGCCGAAAGTCGCGGTTGGAAATACTCCGGCCGCGTAAAATTCTGTCCAATCAGCGACGAACCGATGACGTGCCCATCTTTCGATAGAAGACTGCCGTCGGCCTTGTCCTTGAAGAGCATCTGACAGAGCCCGGTCACGACGCCCGGGTAGATTAACCCGGTGAGCACCGTGAGCAGCAGAGTCATTCGAAATCCGGGCAACAATTGTTTCCACATAAATTCCTTGTCTCCGCGCTCCCTAACGGTCGCGGTTCCGAAGCGCTTTCTGAACCGCGACCGTTAGGGAGCGGAGTTTACATCATGCCAACCCCAAAACATGCACGATCTGGTCGATTATCCAGATACCCGGAAAGGGCGCGATCAGCCCCCCCAGGCCGTAGATAAACAAATTCCTGCGCAGCAGGGACGCCGCGCTCACGGGGCGATAGCGCACGCCGCGAAGGGCCAGCGGGACCAGCGCGATGATGATCAGGGCATTGAAAATCACCGCCGACAAAACCGCGCTCTGCGGGTTGTGCAGTCCCATCACGTTCAGCGTCGCCAGTGCTGGATACGTCGCCATGAACATCGCGGGAATGATGGCGAAATACTTGGCGACGTCGTTGGCGATCGAGAACGTGGTCAGGGCGCCGCGCGTAATCAGCAACTGCTTGCCAATCGCCACCACCTCAATCAGCTTGGTCGGATTCGAGTCCAGGTCCACCATGTTGCCGGCCTCTTTCGCCGCCATGGTGCCTGTGTTCATGGCCAGTCCGACATCGGCCTGCGCCAATGCGGGCGCGTCGTTGGTTCCGTCGCCGGTCATCGCGACCAGCCGGCCTTCGCCCTGCTCCTTCTTGATATAAGCGAGCTTATCGGCGGGCGATGCCTGCGCCAGAAAATCGTCGACGCCCGCTTCGGCCGCGATGGCGGCGGCGGTGAGAGGATTATCGCCGGTGATCATCACGGTCCGAATCCCCATCGCGCGCAATTGACCCAGGCGCTCCTTCATCCCGCCCTTGACGACGTCTTTCAAATGGATCACGCCCAGCGCGCTGCGGCCGTCGGCGACCGCGAGAGGCGTGCCTCCCTGTCGCGAGATCCGTTCCGCGGTTTCGATCAGCTCAAGTGGAACCTGGCCGCCCTGCTCGCGCACGAACTGCGCGATGGATTCGCTCGCGCCCTTGCGAAGGCGCCGCCCGTCGATGTCGACGCCGCTCATCCGCGTATACGCCGAGAACGGAATGAACTGCGCTTCGTGGCTCGATATCTCGCGGCCCCGCAAGCCGTATTTCGATTTCGCAAGCACCACCACGGATCGGCCTTCCGGCGTCTCGTCCGCGAGACTCGAAAGCTGCGCCGCATCGGCGAGATCGGCTTCCGAAACTCCCTTCACCGGAATAAATTCCACCGCCTGGCGATTGCCGATGGTGATGGTACCGGTCTTGTCCAGAAGCAGCGTATTGACGTCGCCCGACGCTTCCACCGCTTTGCCGCTCATGGCCAGCACGTTGTGCTGCATCACGCGATCCATGCCGGCGATTCCGATCGCCGACAGCAGACCGCCGATGGTGGTCGGGATCAGGCACACCAGCAGCGAGACCAGAACCGCGACGGACGGCACGGTGCCCAATCCGGTGGTCGTCACGCTGTATTTCGCGAACGGCTGCAGGGTCACCACCGCCAGCAGGAAGATCAGGGTCAGTCCCGCGATCAAAATATTCAGCGCGATTTCGTTGGGCGTCTTCTGGCGCTCGGCTCCCTCCACCAGCGCAATCATCCGATCCAGAAATGTTTCGCCGGGATTGGAGGTGATTCGAATCTTGATGTGATCCGACAGCACCTTGGTTCCGCCGGTGACGGCGCTGCGGTCGCCGCCCGACTCGCGAATCACCGGAGCGCTCTCACCCGTGATCACCGACTCGTCCACGGTGGCGATTCCGTCGATGACGTCCCCGTCCCCCGGAATGATCTCGCCCGCTTCGCACACCACCACATCGCCCGAGCGAAGCTTGGACGCGGAAACGGTTTCGATCCGGCCATTCTCCAGCACTCGTCTGGCGACGGCATCGGTTTGCGTTTTTCGCAGGGCGTCGGCCTGGGCTTTGCCGCGCGCTTCCGCCATGGCTTCGGCGAAATTGGCGAACAGCACCGTGAACCACAGCCACAGCGCGATCTGAATGGGGAACCCGATCCCCGGGGCTCCGGTGGCGATGTCGCGAACCAGCAATATTGTGGTGATCGCGGCGCCCACTTCCACCACGAAGATCACCGGATTCTTCATCAACCAGACCGGATTCAATTTCACGAACGAACCTTTGACGGCTCGCCGCAGAATGTCGGGATCGAATAAGGGCCGGGCGTGAGCCAGCTTCTTGGGAAGCAGCTCCGTCGGGTCGGTTCCTCTCGCGGGAATTACTTTTGGATCTTCCGTAGCGCGAACATCAACGGCGGCCATGTCAGAACAACCTCCCTTGCTTCATCAGGAAATGCTCGACGATGGGGCTCAGGGAAAGCGCCGGGAAAAAAGTGAGGGCGCTGACGATCACTACCGTGCCTACCAGAAGGCCGACGAACAAAACACCGTGCGTCGGCAGCGTTCCCGTGGTTACCGGTATCCGCTTTTTCGCCGCCAGACTCCCGGCTACCGCCAGCATCGGAATAATGATCAGGAACCGGCCAACCAGCATGGTGATCCCGCCCGCCAGGTTGTACCAAGGCGTATTGCCGTTAATCCCCGCGAAGGCGCTTCCATTGTTGGCCGCGCTGCTGGTGAACAGATACAGAATCTCTCCGAATCCGTGCGGACCGCCGTTGTTCAAATTAGCGACGGCCGGACCATTTGCGCCATTCCAATAGCCTCCTTTGGAAAATTGCGCCACCGAAGAGATTCCGCTGAAGATGAGGATCACCGACGAGGTCGCGATGAGCGCCAGCATCGCCATCTTGACTTCCTTGCCCTCGATCTTCTTGCCGATATACTCCGGTGTTCTGCCCACCATCAGCCCGGCGATGAATACCGCCAGAATCGAGAACAGAAGCATGCCGTAGAGCCCCGCTCCGACGCCTCCGAAAATCACCTCTCCGGTCTGCATGTTGAACAACGGAACCAGCCCGCCTAGCGGCGTCAGACTGTCGTGCGCCGCGATCACCGCGCCGCAGCTCGCGTCCGTGGTCACGGTGGCGAACAGCGCGGTCGCCGCGATGCCGAAGCGGACTTCCTTCCCTTCCCAATTGCCGCTGGGCGCGAGCCCCAGTTTCGTCAGGATCGGGTTCCCGCTCTGCTCCGCGCCATACAGCACGAAAGCCCCCGCCAGGAACAGAACGCTCATCGCGGCGAAAATCGCCCAACCTTGCCGGGTGTCGCCGATGGTTTTTCCGAACGTGTAGGTCAGGCCCGCGGGAATCAGGAAAATCGCCAGCATCTGAATCATGTTGGTGAGCGGAGTTGGATTCTCGAACGGGTGCCCAGAATTCGCGCCGAAAAATCCACCGCCGTTAGTGCCGAGCATCTTGATGGCTTCCTGCGAAGCCACCGGCCCCTGCGGAATGGTCTGGGTCTTGCCTTCGACCGTGGTCGCGGTGGTATACGGGTGCAGGTTCTGAATCACGCCCTGCGAACAGAAGAACAGCGCGATGATCAGGGAGAGCGGCAACAGCAAATACACCGTCGCCCGAATCAGGTCCGTCCAGAAATTGCCGATGGCGTTCGCCTGCTGCCGCGCGAACCCGCGGATCAAAGCCACGGCGATCGCGATTCCGGCCGCCGCCGAAGTGAAGTTGTGCATGGTCAAACCAGCCATCTGGACGAAATAGCTGAAAGTGCTCTCGCCGGAATAATTCTGCCAGTTGGTGTTGGTGGTGAAGCTGACCGCGTTGTTGAACGACAGATCCGGCGTCATCGCGGTCGCACCGGCCGGCGCATGTGCGGTCCCAAAGCCCATCGGGTTGAGCGGAAGCCAGCCTTGCAGCCGCTGGAACAGATACAAAATCAGGAAACTGAAAATGCTGAAGGCCAGCAAACTGGCGGCATACTGAGTCCATCGCTGTTCGACGGCTTCCTTTACTCCGCCCGCGGCGTAACACAGACGCTCCAGCGGGCGCAGCACCGGGTGCAGGAAAGTGCGCTCGCCGGCGAACACTTTCGTCATGTAGGCGCCCATGGGTTTGGTGAGGGCGAGAATCACCACGAAGAACACGGCGATCTGAAGAACGCCATTCGGTGTCATAAATAACCTCAGAATTTCTCGGGTTTCAGCAGCGCGTAGGTCAGATAGAGGAACAGAAGAACCGCCGCAATGCCTGCAATGATGTAGTCCATTCGGTTATAGCTTTTCGCAAGCCCTCGTCAGATACCAGCATGCGATGAAGAACAACACCGCGATTGCAACATATACAAAATCCAACATGTCTTGACCTCAGTTCGTGCCGCAGACTACCACGTGATGACCTGTCCGTTCCAGCCGCTTGGCCAGTCGCTTCTCGGCGGTGGGCCACCATCCTGTCTTCGCCGCCATGACGACCAGCGAGTGCGGCTTGAGCGCTGATTCCAACATCTGCACCTTGTCCCGGCCCAGGCGAATGTCAACGTTAGTCTCGATCTTCGTTTCCAATGCGACCGTGCGGAAATGCCGGTGGGTAAACTCGACCGGTACCTGCGGCGCGTTCAAGGGAAGCGGGTAGGGCACGGTCTCAAGCACCAGCAGCCGGATGCGAGCCGCAAGCCCTTCGGCAAGCCGCGCTGCCGTCCGAAGCGCCTCAAGGGTCGCCTTGGTAGTCGTGTGGAGCACGATCACCTCGAGAGGTTTTTCCTCGCCCGCATTCGCAGGCGTTGCCACGCGATGCCGGGTCAGCACTAGCTCTTGTGCGCCCATCATGTTCGTTTCTCCCAGATTCAAGGTATCTGGAAAGCCATAAGGAAGTCATAAAATCGGCCTAAGAGTTCTGTAAGCCCTTTCAGCAAAGCTGCTTTGATCGTTCCGGCCACCCGGGATAGCCCCAAGCTGACGCGTGGGGCTGGGTAACCCGGCAATTTTCACCCGGCGATCTTACCCGGCAGCGCAAAACGGTAGCCCACCCAAGGCTCCGTCAATAAATAACGCGGCTTGGAGGGGTCGGGCTCTATTTTCTTCCGAAGCTGGTTGACGAACACCCGCAGGTATTCAACCTGATTGCCATAGTCCGGCCCCCACACGGCTTGCAGCAGCCGGCTATGAGGAATGGGGACATTGGGATTCCCCACGAAGAATTGCAGAAGATCGAACTCCTTGGGCGTGAGGCGGATCTCCCCGCTTTTCGAAATCACGCGGCGCGTCGCCAGATTGATCTCGACGGTATCCAGACGAATGGATTCCGCGCCGCCCTCGGTGGACGTGGGTAAACGGCGAAGCGCGGCGCGGATCCTCGCAAGCAGTTCCGGCATGCTGAACGGCTTGGTGATATAGTCGTCCGCCCCGGCGTCGAGCGCGGCCACCTTGTCCTGCTCGGCGTCGTGCACCGTGAGCATGATGATCGCGACTTCGGAACCCGAGCGGATGGAGCGGCAGGTTTCCAGGCCTCCAGTGCCGGGCATATTCATGTCCAGGAGAATCAGGTCGAAGCGGCTGTTGCGCACCGACACCAGGGCGTCTTCACCGGTGCGCGCGTCCTGAACTTCGTAGCCCTGTGCGGTGAGCGTCGCCCGCAAAACGCGGCGGATCTGCGGCTCGTCGTCGACTACCAGAATCCGCCCGGTGGTCATTTTGCAGCTTCCTGCACGGTGTTCATTTTCTCAGGCTCCTGTCTTTTTCAGGGTCCTGGAGCGGCAGCGCGACGCAGAACTCGGAGCCCGCTCCAGGTTCACCTTCCACCCACACGTCGCCTCCATGCGCCCGCGCGATTTCGCGCGCGATGTACAGTCCCAGCCCCGTCCCTGGAACGTGAGTCTTGGTGGTTTGGCGGCGATAGAACTTGTCGAACACCCGCTCCCGCTCCCGCTCCGGAATGCCCGGGCCGCGATCCTGGACGCGAATAATCACGCGTTGGTCCTTCAATCCCGCGGTGACGCCGATCGGCGACCCGGGCGGCGAATATTTCAACGCATTATCGATCAACTGCCGCAGCGCCAGCGAGATCAGGTCCTTGTCCGCATATACCGGCGGCAAACCCGCGTCCACTTGCAACTTCAGCTCGCGGCCTTCCGCCTTCGACTCGAAATGAGTCAGCACACGCCGCAGCAGATCCCCCACATCTAGCAGCTCCCGCTCCAGACGAACCTTCCCCGCGTCGATCTGCGACATGCGCACCGCCTCGGTAACCAGCAGGCTCAGCCGATCGGTCTCTTCATCGATGATCGTCGCCAACTCGCGAACCTGCGGCGAGAGCGGCACGGAATCCGAAAGCCCCGATTCGGAAAGCATCGACGTGGACGCGGCTTTGATGGACGTCAGCGGCGTCTTGAACTCGTGCGCGATCGCATCCAGCAGCGTCGACTTGAACTCCTCGCTCTGCCGCGCAGCCTCCGCCCGGTTGGCGGCCTCTTCCGTGCGCACCCGTTCCAGCGCAATCGCGACCAGATTCAACAACGCCCGAAGCGCTCCGTCCGAAAGCGACAAACCCTTCAACGCCAGGCTTCCAACGGGCTGGCCCCCTAGAATGATCGGGGCGACCACGGTGTGCTCCGCGGCGTCCTGAAGGTTGCCGCTCTGCATCACCACCTGTTTGAGCTTGGTTTCCACCTCGGGCAGATCCTCGGCGCCGCCCCGAAAAACTTCGCCGCTCTTGGCATCGTACAGCGCGACCGCGGGGCAATCGAAAATCTCCGCGATGTGCTGCGCGGATTGAAAACCGATCGACTGCGCGGGGTCCGTCATCAGGATGATGCGACTCAACGCATACAGTTGTTCGGTCTCCTTCTGGCGAGCCTTCGCTTCCAAGGCCTGCTTCCTTTCCCGATCCGAAATGTGGCTGGCGATCAGCGCCGTAGCGAGAAACGCGAACAGCGCCACCCAGTTTTGAGGATCGGCGATGGTGAACTGCCCAATCGGCGGGAGAAAGAAAAAGTTGAAACACAGCATCGCGGCCACGGAGGCCACGATGGCTTCGATCAGTCCCCAGGCCGTCGCGATCGCCAGCACGCCCAACAGATACGCGAAGCCCGCCGTGATCGCATTTACGGAAAGGATGCGCGAGCACAGCACCGTGATGGCCGCGATCGTCGCCAAGCCGAAGCCCAAGTGTGCCAACAATGCTCCGATGCGACCCAAATCTTCTCCTCAGGCTGAACGTCTTCTCCGCACAGCCCACCCGCATTCTATCCGACGCGATCGCTCTCTGTACACAGCCGCGAGCCCTTTTATGTTTTCTTTATTAATCTCTTATGCCTTCTTCACCGGTTTCATCTCATACTGAACCCGGGTATCGCGAATCTTTCGATTAGAATGTCGGGGCGCTCTCACGCTGTGACGTGCGCCCAAGTCTAATTGGTCCCGCAGCGTTTTCTGATGGGGCTTCTTCGAGACTATCGCGAACGGGGAAGGATAATCATGAATCGCTACAAAGTGGTGCGGGACCTGACTTCGATTGCATTCCTGTGTGGAACGTTGTCGATTCCGGCGTCCGGGCAGGCAGTTGGGATGGTCGGCGGCATCACCCGTGACTCGGCCACCGGGGAACCGGTAGCGCAAGCACAGATCACCGCACACAGCGTGGACAAAGGTATCGATCAGACTTTTGTAACCGGCGCCGATGGAATTTTCACATTTACGACGCTCCAGCCTGGACAGTATGAGCTTGCAGCCTCGAAGAAGGGGTATCAGAGATCGTCGGCGCAGGTTGTGGTTGCGGCCAGCCGGACTGCCCGGGTTTATCTTCCCCTTCAAATCGCAGCCGATTCACACGCCACAGCGGAGAGACCCGACACCCTTCCGCTGACCGCGAGAGAAAGACAATTGCTCGAGCGAATCGAACGCCTGGAGGGACGCCTTGCAGCCATGGAAGGCAATGAAGGCAAGGAAAGCAAGGATGCGAGCGCCCCGAAGGTAGCCGCAAGAACCGTTCCAGAAACCGCGCCGCTGGTGGCATCGACCACCCCAGTGGCGGCGCTTCCTCCGCCTGTACCGCCGCCTCCGGCCCCGCGAATCCCGGCTCCGCCAGCGCCGACTCCAGCACCCGCCGCGACGCAAGCAGCGGCTCCTCAGCCCGATGCTACACCTGCCGCCGTGGACAACTTCACGCCGTTTGCGGACCAGGACTGGACTTGGCTAAACGGCAATCCGCGCAACAAGGACACCGCCTTCGATTCAAAATTTTTCACGCCCGAAATCCGGGTCGACATGACTTATACCTACGACTTCAATAAGCCGAGTGACGACTCCATGGGCGGATCGAGCGAACTTTTTCGCTCGAACGAAATCCAGTTGGAGCAACTCGGCATCGGCGGCGACTTCCATTGGGATAACGTTCGCGCCCGATTCATGACCCAGTTTGGCGAGTACTCAGAGGCGACCATCCGCAACGACCCCAGCCCCGCCAAGGGCCAGTGGAATCTCGCCGATGCGGATCGCTATTTATCGGAAGCCTATGGCGGGTATCACGTGAATTGGATGCATGGGGTGAACTTCGACGCCGGAATCTTCATGTCCTATGTCGGCTTGTTCAGCTACTACAACTTCGATAACTGGGCCTACCAACCCTCCTACGTTTCCTCCAACACGCCCTGGTTCTTCGAGGGGATTCGAATACAGATGTTCCCCACGAGCCACCTGAAGATTGAGCCTTGGATCATCAACGGGTGGCAATCCTACGGCTCGTCCAACACCAGGAAAGGTCTCGGAGGGCAGATTAGGTGGACCCCGTTTCCGTGGATGAACATCCTCTCCAATGAGTACGGCCTCGGCCACGACGACCTGTACACGCCCAACCGCAGCCGTATCCACACCGACAACAGCATCGAAATCAAGTATTACGACAAACCCGGTTACGGACTCGACAAGATGGCGATGACCTTTACCGGCGATCTGGGCTGTGAATTCGGCGGCGGCGTGAGCTGCCACGGCGATACCAAAGGCGGTCCCAAACAGAGCTTCATCGGCTACATGCTCTACAACCGCTTCTGGTTTCACAGAGACTTGTTCGGACTAACGCTCGGCGGCGGCCAGATCAACAATCCGGGACGCTACTTGGTGCTGGTACCGCCGATCAACGGGGAGACCGCCGCTTCCGCGTCCCTCAACTCTCCGTACTTCACTTTTAACCCGGGGGATCCGTTCAAGGCCTGGGATACGTCAGCCACCTTCGACTACATGCCCAGGCAGTGGCTCACGTTCCGCTTCGAAGGCGATTTCCGCCACGCCAACGTGCCGTACTGGTCGGGAGCCGGAGGGGTCACGCCGCCTCCTGGAACCAATAACGGGTTCCCAACCCAATACGCCTGTATGGATGGCAGCGCGTCCGGATCGTTGACTCTGACGAAGGGCCTCTGCTCCGGAAACGGTGGCGTCTGGTTCCCGGATCTCCGCAGGCAGGAGATACTGTTCGATATAGATCTGATGATCAAGTTCTAACTGGTATTCTCTGAGTGACGGACGATGAGAGGCGCCATGTTCGCGATACAACAAGAGCCCAGGCGTTGCTTGCAAATATTTAGCGCAATCTCCGTCTCAGGGGTCCTCCTCATCGCCGCAGATCCCTCCTGGAAGAACAAACCAATTCCAGTTTGGACGGAAGAAGACGCGCGGCAAATCCTGACCCATTCTCCATGGTCGAAGAGCGTAGTCGCGACCATCACCCCCCGGCAGAGCGAGTTCGAACGCCGGGAAGGCGGGAACATGGGACAAGCTCACGGCGTCGGCTTCGACGGGATCGATGACAAGAAAACCAGACCACCGTCGCCGGCGCAGAGGTCTCTTACGTTGCAGCTCCGTTGGGAGAGCGCTCTGCCCATCCGCGCGGCGGAGCTCAAATCGCGCGTCGTTGAGCCGCCCACTCTGGAAGGCGACGGCTATAGGATCGCAGTCTACGGCGTTCCTGGCGCCAACATCCAGGGCGATCCAAAAACTTTGGGCGATCCTCTAAGAAAGCTGGCGACCCTCAGGCGCGAGGGGAAGGCCGACGTGAAGCCATCCAGAGTGGAGGTTTTTGCGAGGGAAGACGGGTTGGTCATTGTGTACCTGTTTCCGCTCTCCGCGGAGATCTCCCCGAAGGACCGGCATATCGAATTCGATGCGCAGATCGGCCGGCTTGCTATCGCACAATCTTTTAACCTTGAGGAGATGCAGTTTCAAGGCAAGCTGGAACTTTAAGAGGCGCCCGTATTCCAGCCCCGCCTGTCAAGGTGGGGGAACCGCCTCACGCGTTTAGGGCGCGACGTGGGTGGCAGTTTCCTCCGGTGTCTTGAGAGTCCTGTCGGCCTCGCCTACAACGTCTCCAACGCCAGGTGTTCGCGATGCCCGTGCGCCGTCGCCGCATCGAAAGCGAACGCCAGCACCCTGCGAGTCTCCAGCGGATCGATCAACGCATCCACATGCCCTCTGGCCGCCGCGTAGCGCGCGTCCAGCCATCGGTCATAATCCGCGCGCGTCTGCGCGATTCTCGATTCCAATTCCGCCGGCGCCGGCTCGCCCGACGACTTGTATTTCGCCAGCTCCGGACCATGCACCGCCTGCATCGCCGAGTCGCCTTCCATCACGCCGATACGCGCGGTCGGCCAGGCGAATGAAAAATGCGGATCGAATCCCTGCCCCGCCATCGCATAGTAGCCCGCGCCGCTCGCGTGATTCACCGTCAGGATAATTTTCGGTACCGTCGCGCACGCCATCGCTTCCACCATTTCCGCGCCCGCGCGAATGATCCCCTCGCTCTCCGCTTCCACCCCGACCATGAACCCGGAGACGTCCTGCAGGTACAGCAGCGGTAAGCCGTGCCTCTCCGCGTTCTCGACGAAGTACGCCACCTTGCGCGCCGATTCCGTGTACACGATCCCACCGATCCGCGGGCCGCTGGGCGATTTCAGAAATCCTCGCCGGTTCGCGATCACCCCGATCGCACGGCCATGCAATCGGGCGTTGGCGCAAATCATCTCCGGCGCGTGGCCCGGCTGGAACTCCAGATAATCATTCGCGTCCACGATGCGCGCGATCACTTCTTCCATGTTGTAAGGTAGCCGATGATCGGCCGGAAGAAGGTCGTACAATCCCTCGGCGGGCTTCGCCGGCGGAATACCTTTTGGCGATTCGGCCGGCGCGGGCGACTCGCGAATCATTTCACGAATCATCCGCAAACAATCCGGATCGTCCTTCGCCATGTAGTGCGCCACGCCGCTCAAGCGCGTGTGCAGCGCCGCTCCGCCCAGCGATTCCGCATCCACCACCTGCCCCACCGCGCCCTTCACTAAATTCGGCCCGCCCAGCCCCATGAAGCTGGAACCCTCCACCATGATGATCACGTCTGAAAGAGCCGGCAGATACGCGCCGCCCGCGATGCACATTCCCATCACCGCCGCGATCTGCGGGACGCGCAGCCTCCGCCGCATCAGCGAGTTGTAATAGAAAATCCGCCCCCCCCCGTACTGGCCCGGAAACACTCTGTCCTGATATGGAAGATTCAAGCCGGACGAATCCACCAGGTACACGATGGGCAGCCGGTTCCGCATCGCGATTTCCTGCGCGCGCAGGACCTTGGGGACGGTCTCCGGCCACCACGCGCCCGCCTTCACGGTCGCGTCGTTGGCGACGATCACCGCCGGCCGCCCTTCGATCTTCGCGATGCCTGTCACCACTCCCGCGCCTGGCGCCTGCCCGTCGTAGCGGTCATACGCGATCAGCAATCCGATTTCGAGGAAGAACGTGCCCGGGTCGATCAGCTTCGCCACGCGCTCCCGCGCCGTCAGTTTCCCGTCCTTATGTTGCCTCTCGATTTTCTTGGCGCCGCCGCCCGCGCGAAGCCGGTCTTCCAGCTCCTCCAACTCCGCGACCAGAGCGCGCATGTGATCGGCTGGGATTTTGTTCACTAATGCTATGGTAACGTCAGCGGTGGGTTCGTTTGAGTTTTTTATGCTTTGGACGTTGGAGCGTCTTGGCCCGTAACATCATGCCTGATTGTATTCGTCGTTGAAAGCAAGGCGTCAGATGCAGAAAAGAGTCGGGAACATTATCGGGTGGATTCTCGCTGTTCTTCTGGCGTTGTTGTTCACATATGCTGGCTGTGCCAAGTTGATCGGCATGCGCGGCATGGTTCAGGAGTTCGCGCAAATCGGATTCGGACAATGGCTCCGGTACCTTACCGGCCTTCTCGAAGTCAGCGGCGCGATTGGGATTCTGATCCCGAAATTTCGCTTTTGGGCAGCCCTACAGATCGCGACAGTCATGGTCGGGGCGACGATCACAAATCTAGCCATTTTGCACCTACCGGGGCTGGCCGGCCTAACTGCTGTGTTGCTGGCGCTGGCGCTCACTCTCGCATGGCTTCGGCGGCCAGGCCCAAGATAGAGATTTCAAACCACCACCGTAATGTCCGAGCTCGGCTATCATAAACCCTCGGGGCTATCATGAACTAATGTTCGGAACCGACCGTCGGACCCTCCAAGTCGCCTGGACGCTGTTCCTCTTCGCGCTGGTCATTTTCCTGATCTACGAAATCCGGCACACCCTGCTGCTGTTCGCACTGGCGCTGCTTCTGGCGCATCTCCTCGCTCCCATCGTAGAGTTCGTGGAACGCCTGATTCCGCGCCGAGTTCCCCGGGTTGCCTCTCTCGCACTCGTCTACATCGCCTCCATAGGAGTAATCGTGCTGGCGATGATCCCTCTCGGCTCACGCATTTCGAAGGAGGCTGTCACGCTCGCCAACCGCCTGCCTGAGGTGTTGCAGGGCGATCCCCTATCGCACCTTCCCGTCCCCAAGCGTTTCGAATCCATGCGGCCGGAGGTGACAGAATTCGTACAGCAGCGCTTGCGAGAGCTGGGCGACAAGATCGGCCCCATGCTTTCGCAAATCGGTTCTCAGGTGATCTCCGGCGTCGGAGCCCTGGCCGGCATCGTGCTGATTCCCATAATCGCGTTCTTCTTTCTGAAGGAAGGCACTGCGATTCGCGGGTCGATCGTGGAAACCTTTCCCGCGGATCGCCGCCATCTGATCGAGCAGATTTTCTCTGACCTTCACGATCTGCTCGCGAAGTATATCCGGGCGCTGACGCTGCTGGCGCTATCCGCATTCACTTCTTACGCAATATTTCTGGGTGTCACCGGCGCCCCCTATCGCTTCTTGCTTGCGGGATTCGCCGCACTGCTCGAATTCATCCCCGCTGTCGGTCCTTTCGTGGGGGCGGTCACCATGCTGACCGTCACGGGTTTTGCCGGCTATTCGCACGTATGGATGCTGGTGGTATTTCTGGTGGTTTATCGCATCTTTCAGGATTACGTGCTGAGCCCCTACCTGATGAGCGAGGGCGTCAAAATCCATCCCATGCTGGTTTTGTTCGGCGTCCTCGCCGGCGAACAAATCGCCGGAATTCCTGGCATGTTTTTCTCGGTGCCCGCCATGGCCGCTCTGCGGCTGATCGTCGTCCGCCTCCGGAGGCGCCGCTCTGCCGCGAAGCATACCGAGCCGTGACCAAAGGGAGCGGTTACAAAAATGTGGGGCAGGGCCACGCCCTGCCAAAGTGTGGGGCAGGGCCGTGCCCTGCCAACGACGCGCGACAGTCAATGTGGGGCCGGCAGTCCGTTGTGGCGCACGCTTTAGCCCGCTGCTCTCGGCTGCCGACAGTCCCGGTGGCACAGACTTTAGTCTGTGTTTCTGCGCGAACGAAATCTGGGCTTTTTTCACCAGACTATTTAGCGTGTTGTGTCGACATTCATGTCGACATTTCATTCAACGCGCGACCTCAATGTGGGGCAGGCAATCTTGCCTGCCGCCCCCTTTCAGGCGGCGTTTGAGGCGCGACAGTATGGAGCGCTCGATGTGTTGAAGACCCTATGGCGAACCCCTTTCCGACTCGCCTTGGCCGCCTCGCTCCTGGCCGTCGCCCCACTCTCCGCCCACGTCGTTAGCATGAGCACCGGCGAACTCCGTGTCGATGGCCCCCTCGCCGTCTACGAGCTCCGCATGCCCATGTACGAAGTCGCCCATGTCGCAAATCCCGAAACAGCGCTGGTCGATCACGTGCACTTCGATGGCGCGCACCGCACCTCGTCAGCCTGCCATCAGGAGGACGACACCTACGTCTGTATTGCGAATTACGAATTCCCCGCCCCGGTCGATCGCGTCGAGGTCGAATGCACGCTGTATCAGATCACCGTCCCCAACCATGTGCATCTGCTGCGCGCCGTCAAAGGTCCCAATAGCGATCAGGCCGTGTTCGATCAAAACGTGTCGCGAGTCGAAATCCGCTTTCGGCCGCCCTCACCGATGGAACTGATTCTCCGCGGAGTCGGCGAAGGAATGTGGCGTGCCATCGCGAGCCCTGCGGTTCTATTTCTGCTGGCGCTGGCCATCGCCGCCCGATCCGCGAAAGAGGCCGTGCTGCTGGCCGCCATGTATCTCGCCGGCGAATGGTTGACGCGTCCCATCGCCCCGCGAATTCCCTGGCCGCTGGCGCCGCGGTTCATTGAGGCGGCCATGGCATTGACCGTCGCCTATCTGGCCGTCGAAATCCTGACCCTGCCGAAGGCCGGTAAGCGCTGGGCCGTGGTGTTGGTTTTGGGCTTATTCCACGGCCTCTACTTCGCATCGTTCCCTGCAACTTATCTGGCTGGAGCAACCTTGATTCAGGCCATACTGATCGCGATCCTAGCGTGGCCTGCCCTGCGCTTCTTGACACCAGTGCTCCGTCGGATCACGGCAATCCTACTGCTGCTCGCGAGCCTCGCCTGGTTCCTCTCGCGCCTGGTGGGGCGGATCCCCTGACCCGCGCGCGACCCCCTGGTCGCGCCGTCAAGCCCCGCCCGTCAGGGCGGGGATTCTGGTCCGATCAAACCCGCCTGGTAGGGCGGGTCCCCTGACCCGCGCGCGACCCCTGGTCGCGCCTCAAACCCCGCCCGTCATCTCGATCCGTCGAGGCGAAGCCGACCGGAGGGCGGGGATTCCGTCCGATCAAACCCTATGCGCTCTGCGTCGCCGCCGGAGGAGCCGGCATCGCCTCATCCGCGCTGCCGCCATAAATGCGAGGAACCTTCGCGCCCATCGGCCGCATGTAAGCCGAAAGCTGCCCGCGATGATGGATCGAGTGGCTGCACATAAATCCGACGAACGTCACCGCGGGTTGTACGAAGTATCCGAAAAACGAAATGTCGGCGGCCAAAGCTTCGGGTTTCATCGCCTTGATCTTCGCTAGGGCTTTCCCGAAATGCTCCTCGTCCCACTCCAGCAGTTGCTCGGGAGTCGTAATCGATTCCGGAAGCTTCCCGCCCTGCTCAAATTTGCCGGTGGCGATGCCATTCAGAAAGAAAAGCTGGCTGGTGACGATGTGCGTAGCCAGTTCCCACGCGCTCATGGAGCGCTCATCGGGCTTGTACGCCGTCTTGCCGGACGGAAGAGCTTCTATGAGCCTGCGCGTGGTTTTGTGTTCGTTCTCGATCTGCGGTACAAGGATTTCGTCCCGCAGAAACTTGGCTTGTTCATGTGTCATACCGGCACTTTATCACACAATCAGGAGGACCACCTTCGTGATTCCTATTGCGCGATTTGCGGCATTGTAATAATAGAATACGTACACCGTCTACATTTCAGAATGCGATTATCTTTGTTCGGCAGAGCGTTCGCCGCAGCCCTTGCCTTCGCGAGCGGATCGCTCGCCATAATGAGCTGCTCCCACAAGCCCGACGGCGCCAAGGTCGATTCGTCGCTCAACACGCTGGTTCCTTCCGACACCGTGCTGATGGCCGGCACGCGTCTTGAAGCGCTGCTCAAGACCCAGGTGTATCAGCACAATTTCGCCGGACGCCAGTTCCCCCAGATCGAAGAGTTTGCGCAAAGGACCGGCCTCGATCCGCGCAAGGATCTCTGGGAGTTGCTGTACGTTGCCAACGGGCGGCAGGGGGTTCTGCTCGGCCGCGGAAAATTCGGCGACGAAATGATGCAGCCGAAGTTTGAAAAAGAGGGCATGCAGACGTTCGCCTATAAAGGCGCCACGCTGATCGGCAACGACCGCGGCGCGATGCTGCTCATCAACCCGACCACCGCCGCGCTCGGCGACATTCCCTCCCTGCATTCCTTCATCGACCAGCGCGCGTCCTCGCATGGTCCGCCCCCGGCCATGCAGTCGCTGCTCAAAGAAATTCCACCCGACGCCCAGTTCTGGGGCGCATACGCCGGCGGCCCGATTCATTTGCCCTTTGACAACAACTCCATGCTCGCGAACCTCAACAAACTGCTGTCCACCGTCCAGACCGGCACCGTCTATTTCGATTTGCGAACCGGCGTAAACGGTGTTGCTGCAGCGACTTGCGCTAATGACGCCGGCGCGCAGGAAGTGGCGGGGGCGTTGAAAGCGCTAGTGGGAATCGGGCGGTTGAGCGTGCCTAAGAATCAGCCCGATCTAGCGCAAGTCTACGACAGCATTCGAGTTACGCAGGATGGGACGCGTGTGAAGCTGTACATCGACGTGCCCGAAGTGATGGCCGACAAGTTCCTCAAGATGTGGATTGGGAAATAGCCGCGCGTCAGCGGTGTTCCGCGTTGTTCCCGCGTTGTTCCCGCGTTGTTTCCGCGTTGGTTCCGCGTTGTTCCCGCGCTGTTTTCGCGCTGAATCCCCACCCTGACGGGTGGGGTTGGATCACTTTTTGACCATTTCCTGAATACTTCTCGGAGGCGGAATGGCGTCGCCGAGATTGGTCGATCCGCCGCCCTCACTGATGTAGTTTCGATTCCACGCGGGAATTTCGACGGTTACGTCGCCCGTCACAATTGCCTGGCAAGCGAGCCGCGAATGCAGCGTCAAGCCGGGCGCCGTGTCCAGCCGATCCAGCTCATCCTCGTCGGCGGGCGAGAGATTATCGTCACCGTCTTTCACAATCACGTGGCAAGTGGTGCAGGCGCAGCTTCCGCCGCAGGCATGTTCGATGTGAACGCCGAAATTGATCGCGACATCGAGCAGGGATTCCGGCTTGCCATGTTCGTCATAGGGCAGCTTCCCGTGCTCGAACTCCACCGTCCGGCCGGTGTTGGCAAAAGTCACTTTGGGCACATTCTCATTGTAGCGTCCGAGGGGTCCGCTACACTGGGGATTCATGTTTCTAGTGTTGGAAAAACGCATCGCGGACACGCTCGCCGCGAAAGTGAAGTTGCTTTACGGTTTCGATGCACCGGTGCTGACGGAGCAGCCGAAACAGACTTCCTTCGGTGAAATCGCGGTTCCGGCGGCGTTTCATCTCGCGCGGCAATTGAAGAGAGCTCCCAAGGCGATCGCCGCGGAACTGATCCAATCGGCGGAGCGGATCGAGGGCGTCGAGTCGATCGAGATCGCGGGCAATGGATATTTGAACGTTCGATTCGATCGGGGATACTATGCGACGGGGCTCCTCATGGAAGCTCCCTCTGGGAGCTTGCCACCTGTCGCCAAGATGGCGGCAGGGAAGATCATCGTCGAGCACACCAATATCAATCCCAACAAAGCCGCGCACATCGGGCATCTGCGCAACGCGATTTTGGGCGATACGTTCGTCAGGATGCTGCGCTCGGCTGGGCGCACGGTTGAAGTCCAGAATTACATCGACAATACGGGCGTGCAAGTGGCCGATGTGGTGGCCGGATTCCGGCATCTCGAGAAAACTTCGCCCGACGAGATTCGCGCGCTGATCGCGGCCACCCGGTTCGATTACGTTTGCTGGGATGTGTACGCGCGCGTGTCCATGCATTATCAGGATCACAAAGAAGACCTGAAGTGGCGCGCTGAAACACTGCACTCGATCGAATCAGGTGAGGGGGCGGAAGCCGAAATCGGACATCTGGTTGCGGACGCGGTGGTCGCCGCGCATCTGCGGACGATGTACCGGCTCAACATCGAGTACGATGTGCTGCCGCGCGAGAGTGAAATTCTTCACCTGCAATTCTGGGCGACCGCGTTCGAGCAGTTGAAAGAACGCAATGCGATTTACTTCGAGACCGAGGGCAAGAACAAAGGCTGCTGGGTGATGCCGTCCTCCGCATTTCGCGGTCCGGCGCCGGGCGAGGCCCCTGAAGAGGGGGAAGAAGACGACGACAGCAAAGTAATCGTGCGATCGAACGGCACGGTGACTTACGTCGGAAAGGACATCGCGTACCAGCTTTGGAAATTCGGGCTGCTGGGAAAAGATTTTTACTATCGGAAGTGGCACGCCTATCCGGATGGGCACGAAGTGTGGGCGTCGACAGATCAACTCCAGGGAAACACGATGAAGTTCGGCGCGGGCTCACAAGTCTACAACGTGATCGACTCGCGGCAATCGTATTTGCAGGATGTGGTGGTGGCGGGACTGCGCGCGCTCGGTTACAAGGAGCAGGCGGAACACAGCGTGCATTTTTCGTACGAGATGGTCGCGCTGACGCCGGGCACGTGCGTGGAGATGGGGATCGAGCTTTCCGAGGAGGACAAACGCAAACAGCACGTGGAAGTTTCCGGGCGCAAGGGCCTGGGGGTAAAGGCCGACGATCTGATCGACAAACTAATCGAGAAGGCGCTTTTAGAGGTTACCTCGCGGCACGCGGAAGAACCGGAGGCCGCGCGCGTCCGTGTGGCCAAGCAGATCGCGGTGGGCGCGCTGAGGTATTTCATGCTGAAGTTCACTCGAAACTCGGTGATCGCTTTCGATTTCGGGGAGGCGTTGAGTTTCGAAGGGGAGACGGGGCCGTACGTTCAATACGCGGCCGTGCGGGCTCGAAACATTTTGCGAAAGCTGGTTGAACGGGGTGGAGAGCTGCCCGATTTCCGGTCAGCCCTCACGCGCGAGGCGATGTCGCGGCAGCTTATGAATGAAGATTGCTGGCAGCTATTGCTGGCGGCGTCGAAAATGGATTCGGCGATCGAGCGCGCCATCGGGAGCGGAGAGCCGGCGCACGCGGCTCGGTATGCGTTCCAGTTGGCGCAAGCGTTCAGCACTTTTTATCACGACTTCCAGGTGCTTTCCGAGACGGATCGTGAGAAGAAGACGTTCCTGTTGTGGATGACGGATTATTTTCGAGAGCAGTTGGAGCGGACGCTGGGTGTGTTGGGGATTGAAGTGCCGGATTACATGTAGGAGGCGTTTCCGGGGAGGAAGCGACTCAAGCCTACGCAGCTTCGTGGATCGGCTCGTGATGCAGTCGCATGAGCTGGTCGGCCTTCAAAGAGGCCATCGCGTACGTGCGACCTTCGTCGTCGCAGAACTCGACCTCGTAGACACCCGGCGCCAAGTCCTCGACCACGGTGCCGACCTGGCCGCGAACCAAGCCGTGCTCCGGTGAATCCTGGAGCAATGCAACCACGGAAAGCATTTCAATTTCGGCCATGGCGACCTTCCTTCTTATAGTACATAACAACTCGTCAGGCGCGGCAAGTCCTGTCCAGTTAAAACGATCCAGGTGCTACGGATTCTCACAGTTCGACTCTGGCGCACCCAATCGAAATCCACGATATAACGCTGGCCATATACGTTCAGAATGCCGACTTGGGCTTCGGCCTCACGGACGGCTTGAAGCAGCACCGTCATGAGTTCTCTCGCATCGCCTTCCCGGATTCCAACCGATGCGAATACCCGAGCCTTATTGCGGCCTCGGGGATGATGTGGGTTCAGGCAGTAGCTTCGAAGCTTCTCAATCTCGACTACAGCGCGTTCGCTATTGGGCCATTTCATGACTCTCGCCCCACATTAGAGAGGCTGTTGCTGCGTCATGCAGTGAAGCGTTCCCAGGCCGAGGACGAGGTCGCGGCACGGAATCCCGACCACCTGGCGGTCAGGAAATAATCGCGCGAGGGTATTGAGCGCGGCGCGATCATTGGGATCGGCGAAAGTGGGGACCAGCACCATCCGGTTGGCGATATAGAAATTCGCGTAGCTTGCCGGGAGGCGCTGGCCATTGAAGTGGACCGGCTCCGGCATGGGCAGCGTGGCTATGCGCAAATCACCGCGCGCCCGCAAGCGCGCCAGATTCTCTTTCAGCGGTTCGTGATTCGGGTCGCTCCTGTCGTGCTCGATGGCTGCGACAATCGTGTTCGCGTCCGTGAACCGCGCGATATCGTCGATGTGGCCGTGCGTATCGTCGCCGGCGATTCCCTGCCCGAGCCAGATGACTTCATTTACTCCCAGATTGGTTTTGAAGGCGCGATCCAGATCGCGCCGCGAGACTCCCGGATTTCGCTGCTGAACATCCGACAGCAAGCACTCTTCAGTGGTCAACAACTTTCCCGCTCCGTTCACGTCGATGCTGCCGCCTTCGAGCACGAGCCCGGTTCCGAATAGAGGAAGGTCCAACGCCGCAGCGATTTTGCGTGGCAATTGCGCATCGTCCTCGTAGTTGTCATATTTGGCCCAGCCATTGAATCGCCAATGCGAAATCGCTTTTTCACCGCGAGCGTTGTTCACAAACAGCGGACCGTAGTCGCGCGTCCAGGATCGATTGGTGGGTGAATGGAAGAACTCAACCGCGTCCAGATCGGCATGGCACTTCCGCAAAATGCGGCGGACGCCGCGCTCGGCATCCGCGTTTTTCACAATGATAAACACTCGCTCGACGCGAGCGAGATGACGGACGATTTCGCCATAGAGCCACGGAATCGGCTCGAATTTCCCGGGCCAATCCGATTTTTCATGCGGCCAGGCGAGCCAGGTGGCGTGGTGCGGCTCAAACTCGGCGGGCATGCGGAAGCCGCGCGGCGTCTTTTTCGATCTCATGGGGAGGGACAAGGGGGATGAGCGTGCCGCTCTGTTGAAAAACATTTGTTGCGGCGCGACCAGGGGGTCGCGCGCGGGTCCGGGGACCCGCCCCACAAGCCCGGCGGTTTTATCATTGGCATTGGGCAGGCTGATGGGCACTCCTTGACAGTCGCGGCTCAGAAAGGTGGGCTTCACTTGCCGAGCCATCGGTTCAGGATCGGCGAATACGCATCGATGCGGCGATCGCGCAGAAACGGCCAGTTCCGCCGGATCTCTTCGCTGCGCGCGGGATCGCATTCGACGATCAGTGTTTCCTCTTCGGTCGCGGAAGCCTGGGCGATCACCTGGCCGAACGGATCGGCGACGAAGGACGATCCCCAGAACTCCAGTCCGCGATCCGCAGGTCCTTCAAAACCGACGCGATTCACCGCTGCGACGTAGATGCCGTTGGCGATCGCGTGCGAACGCTGGATGGTGCGCCACGCGTCGAGTTGCGCGGCGCCGTACTGCTCCTTTTCGCTGGGGTGCCAGCCGATCGCGGTGGGATAGAAAAGAATGTTCGCGCCCGCCAGCGCAGACAGCCGCGCGCCTTCCGGGTACCACTGATCCCAGCAGACCAGAACGCCGACGCGCGCAAACTCGGTGTCGAAGTTGGGAAATCCGAGATCGCCGGGAGTGAAATAAAATTTTTCGAAATATAACGGATCGTCCGGGATGTGCATCTTTCGGTACATGCCGGAGATGTGGCCATCGATGCCGATCACGACAGCCGTGTTGTGGTACAAACCCGCGGCGCGCCGCTCGAACAGCGACGCGATGATCACGATGCCAAGTTCGCGCGCCAGCCGTCCGAGCGTTTCGGTGGACGGCCCAGGGATGGTTTCCGCAAGAGCGAACAGATCGTGATTTTCTTCGCGGCAGAAATACTGGGATCGAAACAACTCCTGGAGGCAGATGATTTGCGCGCCGCGTGCGGCGGCCTCACGGATCTTCCATAGGGTCTTCTTGAAGTTTTCATTCGGATCGAGCGCGCAACTCATCTGCACCAAGCCGACGCGAAACTTCCCTTCGAATGACATAAGTTCCATTGTGCACGTTCGCGCGGCGAGCCGCCTGAGAGAGGTTGCTGAAAAAATGTCGAGATGAATCTCGACACGGCACGCTGAAGCGTGCGCCACATCGCCGCCGGAAAGGCTGCAGGCAAAATTGCCTGCCCCACATCGCGCGCGAGACTCTCGGTACTCCATCTGCGGACACGTTAAAATAGGTTAGATGGCAGGGGTGGGAGGCGAGTGCGAGTAACCGCGGAAACAGTTAAGCGCATTGCGCGTGAGTGCGGATTTGAGTTGGCAGGCGTTGCTCTGGCCGATCCTCCCGAAGATTTTTGGCGATACGAAAGCTGGGTCGCGCAAGGATTTGCGGGCGAGATGCGGTATCTCACCGACCGGCGCGCGGAAGTTCGCCGGGACGTGCGGGCGCTGCTTCCCAATGCCCGATCCGTTATCTGTGTAGGGAAGTTGTACAACCAGAGCAGTGGGCCGGCTGTGGGGGGTCAAGCAATCATCTCGCGCTACGCGTGGGGCGCCGACTATCACGACGTCGTGCGGACCGGTCTCGATGGCATGGCCAAACGGCTCCGTGAAATTGCCGAAGCTAAAAGAGAGGGGTTCGACTACAAAATCTGCGTGGACACCGCGCCGATTCTGGAACGGACATTCGCGCGACTGGCGGGGCTGGGATGGATCGGAAAGAATACCTGCTTGATCAATGAGCCGCTGGGGTCGTGGTTTTTCCTGGGCGAGCTGGTAACGTCGCTCGAAATCGCGGCGGATGCGCCGCCGCCGGATCGCTGCGGGACTTGTTCGCGCTGCATTGACGCATGCCCGACGGACGCATTCGTGCCGGCTATGACAGAGAAGGGGTCATCCAATTTCGCAGCGCATGGGGCGGATAATGCGGCAGCGCATGGCGCTGCCCCACATGCCAGTTGGGCCATCGATTCGGCGCGATGCATCGCGTATTTTACGATCGAGCTGCGCGGCGCCATTCCGGAGGAGCATCGGGCCGCCATGGGACAGCATGTGTTCGGATGCGACATTTGCCAGGACGTGTGCCCTTGGAATTCGCGCGCGCCGGTAACCGACGCGTTCGTTGCGGAGAACGCAGCGCCATCGCTGGAGGAATGCGCGCGGCTCACGGAGCCGGAATTTCGCGCGATGTTTCGCGATAGCCCGGTGACTCGCGCCAAACACCCGGGGTTCCTTCGAAATGTCGCGGTGGCGATGGGCAACAGCGGCCGCGCCGGAGGAGACCGCGAGCGGTTTCGCGAACCGCTGGAGCGGTTGGCGGAGCATGCCGATTCGATAGTCGCCGAGCATGCGCGATGGGCGCTCGCGCAACTGGATCACAAGATGGAGAAACGCGTTGGCCATTCCGCCCGACTCGAATCGGTTTAGTCGCATGCGCACGATCCTGGAACAGAAAAGCTTGAGAATGTATACCACTTTCGCTCACGTCGTCCTAACTCATGAGCGCGGCTTCGCGCTGAATTATAAGCGCGGCTCCGCATGGACTTGTAAAAGAGGTTTCGTGACGAATTGGTGTACTATTTCCGTTTTTCTGTGTCTCGCCGCATGGCTTCCCGGGGGCGCGGCGCGAGCCGGAGTGCCTCCCGATCCTTTAGAGAATCCCGGGTTCCAACATTTTTACAATCTTGAATACGACGAAGCGCTGGCGGTTTTCGTGGCCCAATCGGCCCGGGATCCGGAGTCGCCGGATATCTACAATCACATCGCGCAGACGATTGTGTTCCGGCAGATGTTGCGTTCGGGCGTCCTGGGAAGCGACTTGATCAACCCGGCGAATTTTTTCCTAAACGGGCCCAAGCTGACCTTTAGCGCGGCGGATCAGAACCAGTTCGGGGCCGCGGTGGCTCGCGCGTTCGCGTTGGCGGAACAGCGCGCAAGAAACGACCCGAAAGACGTTGGCGCGCTGTACTCGCTGGGCGTCAGCCACGCGGTGCGGGCTAATTACGAGTTCATGGTAAAGAAATGGGGCGACGCGTTGGGCGATGCATCCGCAGCGCGCAAACTTCACACGCGCGTGCTCGATCTGGATTCGAAATTCATCGACGCGCGGCTGATTCCCGGCGCTGACGAGTACGTGATCGGCAGTCTGCCGCGAGTGTGGAAGATGCTGACGGCGGTGACGGGGCTTCCGGGTGATCGCGAGAATGGAATTCAGACGCTGAAAGCCGTTGCGCAGAACGGGCGTTACAACCGCTTCGACGCGGAGGCACTGCTGACTGCGATTTACCGTCGCGAAAAGAGACCCGCGGAAGCCATCGCTCCACTGAACGACCTGATTCGAACCTTTCCGAGAGGATACCTGCTGCGAGTAGAGCTGGCCGAAATGTATGGCGATATCGGCGATCGGAAGAGGGCCATGGACGCGGTCGATCAGATCGAGCAGTTGCGCCGCGCCGGAGCTCCCGGATTTCAGCGGTTTCCCGAAGCGAGAGTTCACTACACGCGCGCCGGATTGCTGATGCAGTGGAACGATCTGGATCAGGCGCTCGGCGAGATCAAGAACGCGACGGCGAACGTGAGCACGCTGGACGCACCGTCGGCGGGGAATGCCTGGCTGCGACTCGGGCAGATTTGCGATCTGAAGGGTCAGCGGCAGCAGGCGATCGCGGCCTATCGGGAAGCGACGCGCGTCGCGCCCGACTCTCAGGCGGCGGAGCAGGCGAAGTCGCACATCACCTGGCGATACAAGAAGCCGGAGTAAACTCGGCCCATGCTGGCGTGCCCGGTTCGCGATTGCCATCAGCCGCTGACGCGCGAGGGGCGGCGATGGTTGTGTGCCCGCGGACATTCTTTCGACATCGCGCGCAGCGGATACATCAACCTGCTCCAGCCACAGGACCGGCGATCGAAACATCCGGGCGACACTGCGGCGGCGGTCGCGGCGCGGCGTCGATTGAACGATCGCGAAGTAAGCGGGCCGCTGCTGCGCGCGATCGCGGAGATTACGGCCGCAACGGCCGGCGACGTGGTTCTGGATGCCGGGTGCGGGGACGGATTTTATCTTGGCTCGCTCGCTCTTGAAGCTGGGTTCGATGCGCACGGCGTCGACATCTCGACGCACGCGGTGGATGCGGCGGCGCGGCGCTACCCGCCCTGCGAAGACAAATTCGAGTGGATCGTGGCCAACGCCGATCGTTACATTCCGTACGCCGACCGATCATTTTCCGTAGTACTGTCGATCACTGCGCGCATGAATGCCGCGGAATTCCGGCGAGTGCTGCGCGACGACGGGCGGCTACTGATCGCGATCCCCTCGCCGGAGGATCTGGCCGAGCTACGGCATCGGATGGGAGAGGCGGGCCGCGATCGAGTGGAGCGGACGCTCCAGACTTTCGCGGACGGCTTCACACTGGTCGATCGGCGTCGCGTGACGACGGCAGCGGATCTGGATGCCGCGGCAGTCGAGGATATCCTCGTTTCCATTTATCGGCCGATGCGATCGCAGGCAGTACCAGCGATGCGGGTGACGCTCAGTCTGGATCTGCTGTTGTTTCGAGCAGCGTAGCGACGGAACGCGCGCCCTGACGGGCGCGCCTCAGGGACGCTCGCCGGAAGCCGGTTCGACGCGCACTGGAGCGCCCGAGGTCAATGAGTCCGGAGTATTCACGATGACGGCGTCCTTCTCGGTGATGCCGCTGGTCACTTCCACCTCGGTGCCGAAATCGCGTCCCTGGGTGATGTGAACCAGCTCAGCCCGGTTTCCGTCCCGCACCACGGCCACCTGTAATCCTTCGGCGCGAAAGATCAGCGCGGTCACGGGCACGATCAGCGCGGCAGTCGCGGCGGGAAGCTTGAGATGAACTTCGGCATAAGATCCGGGCATGAGCCGGCCGGATTCATTGTCGATATCCACTTCCGTGAGCAGAGTCCTGGTGGCGGGATCGATGGCGGTTGAATTCCGGGCGACCTTCCCCGTGTAGTGGCTCCCCGGAGATTCGGTGAGCGTAATCCGGGCAGCGACGCCGGGAACGGCCGCATGCGAGTACACCTGCGGGACGCTGACGAAAATGCGCAGCCTGGCGGCAGAGGAAATGTGGAACAGCTCCTGCGCGGCGCCGCCGTTGCCGGCGTTGATCAGTTGGCCGACGTCGGTGTTGCGCGCGGTGATGACGCCATCGAACGGCGCGTAAACCTTTTCGTAGGCCACCAATTGTTCCAGGCGTTTCACGTTGGCGGCTTGCGAAGCCACCGTGGCTTTATCGGCTTCATAAGCGCCGGCCGCGTTGTCCACGTCCTGCTTGGCGATCGCTTGCAGCTTCAGCAGCGCCTCATAGCGATTCATGGTCAGCTCGGCCAGCTTCATGTTGGCCGTCGCGGTTCCCAGGTCGGCGCGGGCTTGTGAAAGCTGCTGGTCCACTTCAGGCGATTCAATTTCCGCCAGAAGGTCGCCGGTCTTGACCCGAGTGCCGATGTCGGTGTACCACTTCTTCAAGTATCCGCTGGTGCGCGCGTAAACCGGCGCATCGCTGAAAGCCATGATGTTTCCGGGCAGCGAGATTTCATCGGTCATCGCGCCGCGCCGGGGATGGATCACCGCCACCGACGGAATGGACAGATCGATGGTTTCCTGCCGGACCACGGCCGCGGCCTTGATCCGCGAATTGATGCCGAGGATGACCACGGCGCCGGCGATCAGGACCACCAGCAGAACCAGGGTTATCCATTTGAGCGTTCGAAGCATTTATTAGTTTGCCAGGCGGCGCCGGTGCATCAGGCCGAAAACAGTGGGTACAAAGAATAGAGTAGCAACAGTTGCAAAAATCAGACCGCCGATGACGGCGCGTCCCAACGGCGCGTTCTGCTCGCCGCCTTCGCCCAGGCCGACCGCCATCGGCACCATGCCGATGATCATCGCGAGCGCAGTCATCAGCACGGGACGGAAACGGACGAAGCCCGCCTCTAGCGCGGCCTCCTCAGGAGTGTCGCCGGCCGTCAGGCGTTCCCGAGCGAAGCTGACCACCAGAATGCTGTTGGAGGTGGCCACGCCAACGGCCATGATGGAGCCCATCAGGGCCGGGACGCTGATGGTGGTATGCGTCGCGAAAAGGAACAGCACGATTCCAGCCAGCGCCGCCGGCAGGGCGGTTAGAATGATGAACGGATCCAGCCAGGATTGGAAATTGATCACGATCAGGCCGTAGACCAGCACTATGGCCAGCGCCAGGCCTCCCAGCAATCCGGTGAAGGAATCCTGCATAGTTTGGTACTGGCCGCGGATGGTGACCTTCATGCCACGCGGCAGATTCTTGCGATTCGCGTCGACGATCCTGGTGATCTCCCGCCCCACTCCTCCCAAATCGCGATCCTGAACCGAGCCAAAGATGTCGATGACCCGCTGGATATCGTAATGCGAGACCAGCGCCGGACCAGCGCCGCGGCGGGTGGTGGCGACGTCGCCCAGAATTTCGGGCCGCGAGGCTGAGGTCTGCGACGCGGCGGAGATGGGGATATTGCGCAGATCGCTGAGTGACGCCAGCGTGTATTGAGGCGCCTGCGTGACCACGCTGTAGCTCACGCCGCTTCGGGGGTCCAGCCAGAACTCGGGAGTCGTCTGGAAGCTGCCGCTCAGGGAAACCAGTGTGCTGTTGGCGACATCGTACTGAGTAAATCCACTCTCTATGGCCTTGGTCCGGTCGACATCGATGTGAATCTTAGGCTGGTCGAAGGGCTGATGCACGTGCAAATCGGTGGTGCCGGGCACCGATTTGAGTTGATTCAGAAGGTTGGCGGCGAACTGCCGGCTCGCTTCCGAATCCGGGCTGCCGACTTGAATGTCGATGGGCGCGGGAAGTCCGAAGTTGAGGATCTGGGTCACGATATCGGCGGGAGTGAAATAGAACATGACGCCGGGAAATTCGCGCGGCAGGCGCTCGCGCAACTCGCGGACGTAATCCGCAGTCGGGCGGTGGCGTTCGGTGAGCGTGACCAGGATATCGGTGTCCATGGTCCCGATGGGCCCCGAGGTGCTGTAAGTCGTATTAATCGAGCTATACGGAAGACCGATGTTATCGATGAGACTGGCGATCTCGTTGGCGGGAACGATGCGTCGAATCGCGGCCTCCACTCCCGCGCTGGTGCGCGCGGTCTCCTCGATGCGCGTGGCCGTCTTGACGCGGAAGTGCAGATTGAAGCGGCCGGCGTCGGTGTAGGGAAAGAAATCCTGCCCCAGCCAAGGCACCAGCAGAAAGACAGCGGCACAGATGGCCAGAAACAACAGGATGAACACGTTTCTATGCCCGATGCAGAGCGCCAGCATTCCGCGGAACGAATCGCGCATCCGGTTGAGGCTGCGTTCGAAGGCGAGTTGCATCCGCGCGGGAAAATTCCATGCCGCCGGAGCATGCTCAACGTCAGCGTGCGGCTTGAGCAAGTACATGGCGAGAGTCGGAACCAGCGTTCGGGAGAGCAGGTAGGACGCGAGCATCGCGAACACCACCGCTTCCGCCAGCGGGATGAACAGATAACGGGCCACGCCGCTCAGCAGGAACATCGGCAGGAATACGATGCAAATGCAGAGGGTCGAAACCAGCGCCGGGACCGCGATCTGGCGCGCGCCTTCAAGAATCGCCGGCACCATTTCGGGAATGTGCGCCAGGTTGCGATGAATATTTTCGATTTCGACGGTAGCGTCGTCGACCAGAATTCCCACCGCCAGCGCCAAACCGCCCAGCGTCATGATGTTGATGGTTTCCCCCAGCGCGCTCAGCACGCAGATGGAAACCAGAATCGAGAGCGGAATGGAAACCGCGATAATAAACGTGCTGCGCCAGCTTCCCAGGAAGAGCAGAATCATGAAAGCGGTGAGGCAGGCAGCGAGGATCGCCTCGCGCACCACGCCGCTGACGGCCGCGCGCACGAAAATGGATTGGTCAGCGATGGGTTCAATCTTGAGCTCTCGCGGAAGTTGGGCGGCGATGGCCGGCAACGCGTCGCGCACCTTTTGCACGACATCCAGCGTGGAGGTCTGGCCCACCTTGAGGATGGTCATCAGCACACCGCGGTTGCCGTCGCGAAGAACGATATTGGTTTGCGGCGAAAAGCCGTCGCGAACATAGGCGACATCGTGGATGTAGATGGTGGTGTTGTTGACGGCCTTGATCGGCAGGTCGTTGAGTTCCGCCACGCGGGCCGGGCTGCTGTTCAGATCGACGTCGTATTCGAACTGTCCGATCTTCGATGTTCCCGCCGGCAGGATCAGATTCTGCGCGCTGACTGCATTCACCACGTCGGCGGCAGAGACTCCTTTGGCCTGCATCAGGTCCGAGCGGATGTCGATCATTACCTGGCGCTGCTTCCCACCATAGGGATAGGGGATGGCAGCGCCTTTCACGGTGGCGAGCGAGGTTCGAATGTTGTTGGTGGCGAAGTCGAACAGCTGCTGCTCCGACAGCCCCTTGCCGGAAAGCGCGAGCTGCATGATGGGCACGCTGGACGCGTTGTAGACCAGAATGAACGGCGGCGTGGTGCCCGGCGGCATCTGGCGGGCGGCGGCTGCGCCTTGCGCGGTCACCTGCGCCACCGCCATCTCAATCTTCACGTTGGGATGGAAAAAGATTTTGATGATGCCGCGCCCGTTCACCGTGTACGATTCGGTGTGCTCCATATCGTTGACGGAGGTGGTGAGGTTGCGCTCGAATTGGGTGGTGATCCGATCCGCCATTTCCTCCGCGTTCAGGCCGGCATAGTTCCACAAAACGGCGACCACCGGAATGTTGACGTTAGGGAAGATGTCGACCGGCGTTCTCTGAATCACCAGCGGGCTGATCAACAGGATCAGCAGCGTCAGCACGATGAACGTGTACGGCCGGCTGAGCGCGACTCTGACGATCCACACTTGTTACGATTCCTGTCTTAACAGCTCCAGATATCTTTCATTGTAAAAAGGATGCAGCGGCCGCGTCACTGTGCCGTTCGGCTAAGGGTAAAACTGCCGTTTGGCAGGCTGCTGAAACTATGTCAGGCGCGGGTGCACGCGAATGAAAAGAGTCTCATTTGTGCTCAGTTTCCGACAACATTAACGGCGATGGTTCACGTTGTCAAGCGTTCAGCCGACTCCAGCGCGCCCCGACCCGGCTAGCGCGATCCATGCGGCCAGCGATGCGAGCTTCTGATCCTCGCGCCACGGCGGACCTAGCGATCGCCCCAGCTCATTGAGCCGGACTTGCAGATCGCCGGCGGTGAGACGAAATACCGTTGCGCCTGTGTCCCACAACTCTCGCTCTACGACTGGAGTGACCGGCAGCGCGCACGCCTTCATCGCGTGCACCAGCACGTCTCGATAAAATTCGCCTTCCGCCGCGTGGAGCAGCGTGTGCGACCGAAGAATTGCCGCGAGTTCCGGAAGCGCCCGCCCCGACCCGCGCGGCATGCCCGCGACCACCACTCGGTGGCCTTGCCCGGCGAGATCGGCAACCATCGCGGTCACCGCATCCAAGGCCAGCCGCGTGGAGCGGTCTAGGCATCGGCCAATCCAAGCTTCGGCTTTCTCAAGACTGAGGCGCTGGGCGGTGTGATATGGTTGTCGCGAACCGGCCATCGCGGGATCGGCGGTTTCGATCCGGCGTCTTTCGATCACCACCGCGTCGCCAGGGGACCCAGCCACCGCTACCACCGCGGTCCATCCGGAGTGTGCGCGGAAACCCAACGCGACCGGTGGATTCATATCCTGACTCGTCAGGCGCTATTTCTCGGTGTCTCCGTTCGCGCCCGGCGCCGATCCGCCCAGAAACAGCTTGCGCCCGTCCGCGAACGAGAGCGACTTGCCCACGCCCCGATTCGATCCGTCCTTGGCCTGAAAACCGTCTACCACGATCTCGCTTCCCGCCGGCAGAGCCTCCTTGGTAAAACCGAGCCTGAGCAGCGAGTTCGGGCTTCCGCCTTCGATCATCCAACCGGTGACCTTGCCATCCGCGTCTTTCACGTCGATGTGAATCCATGAATGCGGATTGATCCAATCCATTTTGGTGACCGTTCCCCGCAGCTTGATGGGACGGTTGACATCGAACTCCGCGGCGAATGCGTGATGCGCCCGGGCAACTCCGTTTATGAGGAAGACAGCGGCGATCGCGCACGTGATCGCGAGTTTTACAATCCCTGTTCTGGTTCGCATACGGTTCCCCTGTTTGGCTGATGAAACTTTCCGATCACCGCATCTGAAGGGATCTCCTGAATTTCAGGAATGTCCGTTAGGTCGATCTGGCGATCCGGCCGGGCGGCGAGTTTCTGAAGTTCTTTTCGCTTCTCAACCGATAGCTTGTGCATTTAGTTTTTATTTCGATGCCTTCTTCGCGGCCGCCTCTTCCGCAGCCTTCTCCGCCGTCCGAGCCGCGCTGAGCGTATTGGCCATCCCCAGATTTCCCTCGTGACACGCATACTCGAATAGCGGACCCGCTACGCTGGTCAGCAAAAGCTGGGCGGTCCACGGACGCACCCACGTCGCCGGATCGTCGGCCGTGAATTCGTAGAGGATGGTGTCGCGATCGACGCGCGTGAAGCGCTCGACAAGATGCAAATTCCCGGTAGACCCGCGGAAGCCCGTCTTATCGGTGAAATTGGTGGTGTCCACCACCAGCGTGTCTCCCTCCCAACGGCCGCGCGAATCGCCCAGCCACTGGCGGATGCCTGGCGGCAAGTGCGGACTCCCGTCGGTCGGAATGATGCGCGCGCTGTGAATTTTCTCCTGCACGATGGCGACCCGTCCGCGCCCTTGCACGATCTGCAAATTACTGTTGTACGCCGAGGGAAGCATGGGAGGGCCCTCTGTTGACATTACCAGGCAACGCTCCTGCAAGGGCCGGTTCTCGGGGCCGTCGAACTGGTGCCCGCGATTCCGCGCCGCGAGGTCGGCTCTCCGCTTCTGCGCCTCTGGAGTGAGCGGCGGGATTCTCCCATCGGGTCCCACGATCATCGAAGTCCGCAGGCTCATCGCGACCTTCACCTGGCTCAGGTCCAGGCCGAACTGCGACATGTTGTAATGCACCGCGGCCTGCGATCCGAGCCGCTCCCAGCTCGAGATTCCCAGCACTTGTTTGGCGTTTTCCGCGGCTTCCTCTTTGGTGTAAAACTCTTTGTCCTTGAGATTCGCGGGGCGTTCGAGCGGTATCACCGTGGCGTTGGTCCAGATTCCCTGCAAGTCCGGCTGGCCGTCGGGAGTCCTAAGCGCCGTGTTTGCGGAGGAAGTTGCCTTAGCCGCGGGCGAAAGTCCCTGCGCATTGACGGGCGCGGACGACAAGGTCGCGATCGCTGTTGCGATGAACAGCGTCGCGATGAGCATCAGACCAACGCGTCGACGAATCATCAGGAACCTCCCGTCACGAAACTATTTTCCCGGCTTCATTCGTTCACTTCGACGGCTTCTTACGCAGCGGCCCATACATCAATTCTTCCACGAACTCGGCGCACTTAAACTCCAGAATCTGCGCATTCGGCTCCGAGTGGCGATACAGCAGCATACTTATTTTCCAAGGGCGCGAAAATACCTTGGGATCCTCAATCAGCGCTTCATAGCTCAGAGTATCAGGACTGCGCGCCGTGTAGCGCTCCACCACGTGCATCGCGTCGCTATGGAAATTTCCGGCGCGATCGAACCAGGTCTCGTCATTGAAACCGGTGACGTCGATCACCAGCGTTTCTCCTTCCCAATGGCCGTTCGACCATCCCATCCAGCTATCGATGGGCGCCTTCTTGTGATTCTCCATGTTGACTGTCCGGATGGCGCTCTCGAATTCGTAGGAGAACAGGATGTACTTCTGCGATTGCACGATCTGAAACGGATAAGGCATGTAGGTGGCGCGCGGCACGCCGGGCAGAAAGCATTTGATTTCCGGGTCGAGCGTTAAACGATTCGCGAAGTTCTCTTTCTTCTTCGCCGCCGCCTCCGGAAGATAGGGGATCTCTTCGCCCTCGACGACCCCCAGCCCGGGAGGAACGGCGCCGATCGCGCCTAACTGGAACATCAGTCCGGGCCCGGCCGCATGGCCCTGGAGGTCCCAGTTCGCCGTGTTGAGAACTTGCCAGATGCCGTTGAGGTCGGGATGACCGTCGGCGGTCCGCGGCGCTTTATAGGTCGCGGGCGGTTGAACTGGGCGAGTCTGAGCGGAGGCTGCCGTCGAAAGGAGCGAGAGTGCGATCGCGACGGTGGCGGTTACGAACTTTGAGCCAGTCGCCGCGTTTTGGTTGCACGAGCTTTGCGTCCAGTAGCTGTTCATCTATGGCGAGCATTGTACACCTGTCGCGCCCCGCCCGCTCTAGACGTTCTTGCGTCGAGCTCTTACGCCGAGATAGAGGAAAAAGACACCCATTCCGATCATTAGCAGGTTAGCGAGCGCGTAGTTGATCTCGGCCCTCCCCTTCGCAGTGTCCAGAGCAAAGTGAGGAGGGCCGAAAAAGTCAATATGCATGTACGTGTAGTCCATGACTGTATTGCAGATCAGCAGCAGTCCACCAACGATGCCGGCGATCGCCCGGACCTCGGAAGGGATGGAGGGACTGAGGCGCATTGCGCTTCTCAGCATAGCAAGTACGGATGACCACCACACTTAGGCCGTCGTCGTGTCACAGTGCTTATTCTGACTTCTGTCTCCTGACTCCTCGCGAGTCAGTTCGTCATCCGCGGACGCTCGAACTTCTGCTTAATGCACTTGTCCGCTTCTTCGAGCGCACCCGCCGTGTCGTCTTTGGTCCGCACCGCCAGGCGATATTCATTCAACGCGCGCTCGCGCTGATCGCTGATGTCGTAAATATGCCCGAGCCCGATGTGCGACCACACTTCCACCCACTTCGGCGTCGCATCGCCCGACAGCGCCTCACGATATTCATTCGACGCGCTCTGCCAGCTCTGCTCCAGGAAATGCACTTCCGCCACGCGATAATGCGCCAGCGAACTGGCCTTGTTCACTTCAAGCGCCCTCTGATACTCGCGCAGCGCTTCGTTGTATTGGCCGATGTGCACGAACTGCTCGCCCTTACGGATGGCCACGGCGACGCGCACGTCGTCGTCAAAGTGCAGCACCTCGCCCTTCGGATCGAGCACGATAAGCTTCGGCTTGCCGAAAGTGTCGACCGAAAACTCGGAGGACATCCCCACCACTTCCACCTTTTTCTCTTCAGGATTTCCTTCGGTTTCGATCCTGATCGTGATCGGCATGCGGAACGTATCCATATCCTGCGTCACGCTACCCATCACTCGAAATCCCTTGTGCGCGCTCTCCCCGCCGTAGCGGAAGGTGGTGTACTTCATCTTGAATTCGGGCGCGCCGTTGGATTCGATCCATTCGATGAAAAACCAGTTCAGCGAATCGCCGTAAATCTCTTCAGCCAACTTATGGAAATCGTCGGTATTCGCCGATCCCCACGGATATTTTTCGGGAAAGGCCTTGAGCAGCTTGAAAAAGTTGTCGTCGCCTATCACATAGCGCAGCATGTGCAACACGGCCGCGCCTTTTCCGGCCGTGGCTGCCCAGAATTCGGGCGAGTAATCCTCCAGGCGCGCGGATTGAATCAGAGGCGGCTGCTCCACCGTGAGCGCCGCGATGTAGTTATCCTTGCGGGCGGTCTCGAAGGCGCCGTCGCCGTTCACGTGCTGGTTATAGAGCAGATCCGAATAGCGCGCCAGCCCATTTTCGATCCACAGGTGATTGCGCGTGCTGGGCGACACGAAATTGCCCCACCACTGCCGCGCCACCTGATCCGCCACCAGACTTTCATCCACGTGCTTGCCGATCGCCTGGGGCGACAAGAACACGATGCCTGGCCCGGTATAACCCTTCGGCGCGCCCTCCTCGGTTTCGACGACGATCAGGTTGCGTTTGGGCGGCAGCCCGAACAGGTCGGTGAAATACGTCATCGCGCGCGAGAATTCCTCGCCGTAGGGCTGCGCCATCTCTCGGGATTCGCGGAGGTAAAAGAACGTCGTGACGCCGCCCGCCGAAATCGGTTTGCCGTCGCCCCGGACCACCGCGAAATTCCCGGGGAAGGACGCCTTTTCGAAATTGAATCGATACGCCGCCATTCCCGCCGGCGCCGCCTCCTGCGTGCCGCTGTCGCTTGCCACCACTTTGAAACCCGCCGGCACCGTGACCTTCAGATCCGAGCTGAACCGATCCGCTGTGTAATCGCTCACCGGGAACCAGCGCGCGGGATACATCAGATACGCGAAGTCGGGATGAATCGCCGCGAACTTGATTCCGAATACCGGCGATTCCTCGTTGCCGGTGAGCTTTCCGTCATATACAAATGTCAGCGTCGCGACCTTGCCCCTGGGAAGCATTTCCCGCGGGCTTACGCGAATGGTCATGTCCGGACCGCTGCGCGACGCGGGAATCTGGCGGCCTTCGGCGTCGAGAACCTTGGAAAGATTCAGAGCGTTATTGAGTTCGAAAGAAACCGTGGAGGTGTCGTCGAGCGGGATGAAGCGCACCATCGCGCTGGCGGTGATGGTCTGCGCGGCGGGATCGATCTGCGCGTCGATCAGATAGCTCTGGACGTCGATCCGCCCTTGCCCCCCCTGATCCCGCGTCTGCCGCTGCAGGCTGACCTGCGCGTGCGCGCTGCCTCCAGCCCACACCAACGCAAGCGCGGCGAGCGCCAACGGCAGGGCACAGCCCTGCCCCACGCACATCCTGGTGGCGTAGGGCCACGGAACGTGCGTGCCGCATGCCCTGCGGAGGATGTTTTCCAACCCACTGCTATGCCACCGGTACGGTCTGTTTGCTCTCACTGAACACCTTCTCAATCCATTCGGCGGCCGTCTCCATCGGATCGCCTCCGCTCGCAAGCTTCGCTTTCACTTCGGCCAGCCCGGCGCGCATTTCCTCACGCGCTGTCTCATCGTCCAACAGCCGGATGGCTTCCGCCGCGATGCGCTCCCCGGTCATTTCCCCCTGGATCAATTCCGGCGCGACGCGGCGTCCGGCCACCAGGTTCACCATCGAAAGAAAAGGAGCGCGCACCAGCCAGCGTCCCAATAACCAACTTAGCTCGTTTACGCGGTAAAAAGTTACCACGGGGGCGCCCAACAATGCCGCCTCCACTGTCACCGTTCCGCTGGCCGCCAGGGCCAGTTGGGAATAGGCAAGCGCATCCCAGGTCATTCCTTCTTTTACTTGGATGGACGCGCCTTCTTTCCGTTCCCAAAATTTCACAGTGTGCCGGATTTCTGATTTCTCGTATCCGAATCCTGGCGGGAGCGCCAGAACGAACACCGGACGTAAGGATTTCTCACGCGACCGTAAGATTCTTCCCGCCGCATCCAGAACGTACGGCAGATGCCGCGCTACCTCGCCATGGCGGCTGCCCGGCAGCAGCGTGATGAGCTGTGGGGCAGGGCCATGCCCTGCCATCTGAATTGGTGGGGCAGGGCCCTGCCCTGCCGGTGCAATCCCGATCTGGTCCAGAAACTCCGCGCGAGTCATCGACGGCCGCACCATCCCCGCCAACGGATGCCCGATGTAGCTGGCGGGGACGCCGCGCGCCCGAAAAAACTCCTCTTCGAACGGGAAAATGCACAAAAGACGCTGGATAGTCGCGCGCATGGTCCGCACCCGGCCCTGCCGCCAGGCCCACGCCTGCGGGGCAATGAGATACACCACCGGAATCCCGTGCCGCTTCAGCTTCTTGGCTAAACGCAAGTGAAAATCGGGTGAATCCGTCAGCACGGCGATGTCGGGTTTGTCGTTACTGTCTTCGGAAAACGACCGGCAGAGTTTGCGGAACTCCCTCCAGATGCGCGGGATATGCGGGATCACCTCGACCAGCCCGGCCACCGCGATGGAGCGCGCATCGACAATTGCCCGCACGCCTGCCGCTTGCATTCGGGGACCGGCGCAGCCGAAGAATTCGGCGTGGGGATGCCGCGCGCGGAGAGCTTCCACTACTCGCGATGCATACAGATCGCCCGAAGCCTCGCCGGCGGAGATGAAAACGCGCACCTACATCAGTTTACGCGCTGCCGCCTATGCCAATATAGGTGGATGCGAAACGCGCTTGCGCGGAGACCGCTTCTGGCGGCGATTCTCGTGTGCTTGCTGTGGATCGCTCTCGTCATCGTTTACTTTCCCTACGCCACGGACGCCGCGCCGTCCCAGGCGGAGATCGCTAAAACCATCGCGTTCTATCAGCACGCCTACGCGCCTCCGGCCCCCACCGAGCCCAAGAAATCGGACCCAAACGAAGATCTCTACGTGACGGTGGCCGAACAGGCGGCTAAAACGCTGCACGTCACCGAGGAGTTACAGGGCTTCCTCCAGCAGCACGCCCTGCGCGGGAAAAAGGTACTGGAGATCGGAGCAGGCCAGGGCTCCCTTCAGGACATCGTCGACGACTACACCGGGTTGGACATCTCGCCGAACGCCAAGCGGTTCTTTCACAAGCCTTTCGTGCTGGGTTCCGCCACCGCGTTGCCCTTTCCAGGCGATCAATTCGATGCCACTTGGTCCGTCTTTGTTCTCGAGCATATCCCGACTCCGGAGCAGGCCCTTCGCGAAATGCGGCGAGTGACCAAGGATGGCGGCTATATCTACCTCTATCCCGCCTGGTCGTGTTCGTCATGGGCCGCGGACGGATATGAAGTCCGCCCGTATTCCGATTTCGATCTGGCCGGCAAGATCGTCAAGGCGTCTATCCCCATCAGGCGGGCCAATTTCTATCACGCGATCTACACCGCCCCCATTCGCGTCTTGAGATTTGCCTCCTATGCCGCGTCAACCTCGCCCACCATCCTGCGCTACTCCCGTCTGAAGCCGAACTATGAAAAATATTGGGTCGGCGACAGCGACGCGGTGAGTTCCATCGATCGGTACGAAGCGCTATTGTGGTTCGCCAGCCGCGGGGATGAGTGCCTTAACTGTAGCCGCTCTCCGCTCAGGAGCATCACGGAGCGGATACACGATCCGCGCTTGCTGATTCGCGTTCATAAGCGATGAAAATCAGATGACCCCGCACCATCCAATCTTTCAAGCGTTCACGCGGCTCAAGGGCGAAGTCCCAGCGGGCTACGACCACGACTTTCTTGGCTCCATGACCCGTACGTGGTTTTGGGAAGGACCGCCCCGCGATACGGCGATCGAGGTGGACACGCCGTACCCCCCTTTTGATGAGGAATATTTCCAATGGATCGATTTGCTAGAATCCGTAGTGGCGGCGCGCGATTCCTATACCATGATCGAACTCGGCGCCGGATTTGGGCGTTGGGCGGTTCGAGCGGCAATGGCGGTCCGCCAGTACTGCTCCCTCCCGTTTCGATTGATTGCCGTTGAGGCGGATCCGGTGCACTTCGATTGGCTGCGTATGCATTTCGAGGATAATGGCCTGGATCCGAGTCAACATTGCCTGCTCCACGCAGCGGTAGGGAGTGCTTCCGGAGATGCGACTTTAGTAATTGGATCTCCCGACTATAGCCAGACGCCTCAAGGCCGTATGCCTCAATGGTATGGGCAATGGTTAATTGAAGGCTCGCCCTGGAGGATTCCAGCGAGGGAGAAGCAAAGAACCAAGGGCGTCAAAGAAGCCAGCTACGGTGGGTGCCAGGTCCATCGTCACCCGGACGGACGGAAGTCGATTTCCGTTCCTCAAGTCGACCTGAAAAGCATCTTGACGGATTCCCGGCGGGTGGACCTTATTGACCTAGACGTGCAAGCCCAGGAGTTGAACACGCTTTCACCGGCGATCGGTGAATTAAATGCGAAAGTGAAGCGGCTGCACATTGGCACGCACGCCGCCGAGATCGAAGCCGGACTCCGTATATTACTAGGCCGAAACGGCTGGCAATGCGTGGCGGACTATCCGAGACTCGGAACCAGGGAAACACCTTGGGGACCGATAGATTTTGAAGACGGCGTGCAGAGCTGGGTCAATCCAAGGGTATAGTCCGCGCGTCGATATGAACCGCACCAGCCGCACGCTTCAGCTTGGGGCTTATTCCGTATGAACCCCATGCGTCAGCTTGGGGCTTATTTTGTTCACAAACGCCTATTCCGGCGGCTCTACTCTGGTTTGACCGGCGGCATCTCGTAAAGATAGATGACGTGGCTCAGGCTGCGATCCACTTTAGTGGGCTTCCAGCCCGAAACCGGATAGTCGTGCGAAACCACGCGCGCACCGGGCTTCAGATACTTCTCCAGGCGCGGCCGCAACTGGTCGTTGAGCTGGCGCGCGAGATAGATCACCACCACATCGGCGCCCGTCAGATCCACATCGAGCAGATCGCCTTGAATCACACGAGCCTGGTTCTCGACTTTCGCCTTCTTGATCCAGGATTGCGCGCGCGCAGCCACTTTAGGATTGATCTCGACCCCGATCGCCTTGGCCTTATATTTCTCGACGGCCGCAATCAACACCCGGCCATCGCCACAGCCCAGGTCGTAGAGCGTTTCGCCGGGTTTGATCGTGGCCAGCTCCAGCATCCGGTCCACCACCTTCGGGGGCGATGCCACGTAGGGCGATAACCTGTTGCCGTAAGGCGGACTTTGGGCCATGGCCATCGAGGCCAAGGTCACTGCCGCCATCACACACGTGGCCGAAATCGAACGCCTGAACATCTCAACCCCCTGCGAACGCTCCCTCAACCCCCCGCAACCCCTGGAACTAACTCGATCAACAGCCCGGTCAGGCTGGATCTACAACCCGGCCAGGATCCAGCGCGACCAAGCGCTCTACCAAACGACGGGCGCGCCGCCACCCCTAACATCGTCATGATAGACGCACCAAACCAGCCCGCGACGAACTTTTTTTAGGCTTTTTCGAACCTTTACACCCCACCGGGCCTTTATTGCAAGGTCGCCGGCACCGGACTCCGTCCGTGCTTGGATTTTACTATACGCGAGACCATCTCGGAAACGGCGAACCAAAGGTCGCGGGGACGGCTGATGGTGTACTCGGTTCCCTTGAACACGTGAACCGCGCGGCTGATCGAATCTTTCCACGGGGATAGCTGCGGGTTGAGCGCATAGTTCATGTAGAACACCGGGTAGTCGATGTCGGGCGCGAACGGCTTCAGCGTATCCGGCGGGACACCCTCTTCGAGCATGATTTTCGGACCGGCGAACACCAGCGCGTCGGGATGATCCTCGTTGCTCATCTCTTTGCGGATCAGCTCGGTCAGGAATTCGGTGTCGCCGTGCTTCTGCGCCAGCCGCTTCAGATCGACGCGGCCCAGCTTCACCGAATTGATGGCGTCGCCCAACGCCGGAAAGTCGATCCGATCCGCGCTATTCTGGCGATACAGCACACGCTGTTCCTGCATATTGAAAGCGACCACTGAAAACTTCCCGAACTCCGGCTCCCGGGAAATGCGGCGCAGAATCGAAACTAGCGCCAGCGTGTCGAACGGCTGAAACGTCGCGGCGTCCTTATCCTGCGGCGCGAAATTCACCAGCACCTTGATGTTCAGAGGATGCGGCGAAGGCGTCCTCGCCACCGGCGGCTCCTCGATGAATTGCTCGGTTTGCAGCCGCTCCACCTGGCCGGGCGGGAGGGTCAGCTCGATTTCTTTGTCCTTGGCCGCCAGCGTGGCGTCCACGTCCCAATAAAAGGAGCACACCCGCTCGGCGCGATCACGCATCAGCCAGTCCACGTGATAATTACCTTCGCCCAGATCCACCACGCCGTCGAGCGTCGCCTCACCCTTGGCGGTCTCCTCCAGCGCCGGAACGTGAATGTGCTGTACGAAGTAAGCGGGCTGGTCTTTGTGATCCTGAGGCGTGACCCGGAAAAGAATGGTGAGCTGGTTTTCGCTACCGGCCAGGTCCTTGAGCGGAACAGTGACTTCGTAGCCGCTGTGGAAGCGCAGATCGAACCCCAGGATAGCCTTGCCCGGCGTCACCGTGCATGCAAGATCCTTGCGCACGTCCTGAGTCTCCAGAATCGCCATGTCGGCGTTGACCATCCGCACCGGACCCGGGCCGGTGAACACCGGCATCTGGGCGAAAACCGGGATGCCGATCGCGATCGCCGCGCCGAGCGCCACCCCCGAACACCCGGGGGCGCGCCAATAAGCCCGACGGCCACGCCAATAAGCCCAACGGATCATAGGTCCCTTTAGCGCGCTGATCTCTGTACGCGCCGCGATCTGATCCAAACCACGCGGCCGCTGCGCGCGTTCAAGCTACGCGTCCTACTGCCGATGCCGACTTGTCAATTCTACGCCGCTTCGCGATCCTTATCTAACTATCGGAACAATGTGTAGATCGTATTATGCCCGAATCCCGGGAAACTTCAATAGTACAGTTTCAGCGGGCCGGCGGGAAGCCCCTCGATCCGGACGCCAGCAACTCCTCGAACACGGAGCGCCCATACGGAGAGTGATACTCCCAGGCCCCCTTTTGTTCCAGGTGATTTGTGGGCAGGGCTGCCCCTCGATGCGCGACAGAAATATCTCGGTGGCACAGGCTTCAGCCGGTGTAAGCGCGGCGCGGCGATGGAGCGCTTTCCGTCCCTTGCCGTCTACCGCGCCTGCGCCAGCCGATGCATTGTATACTGGTGTCGAACCCCGTCCTTTGAGTTGGAGTTTCCACCGCTATGTTTAATCTCTTCCGCAGTCGTCAAAAGGCCGTCCGCTATATGCTCGTTGGAATCCTTAGCGTCGTCGGATTGTCGATGGTCGTCTATCTGATTCCTGGCTTTGGCGGTTCCACCACGCCGAGGGGCCTCGACGAACAGGTGATCGCCGAAGTCGGCGGCAACAAGATTACCGCGCAATACGCCCTCTCCGTCTTCCAACAGGTTTACGCCCGTCAAAACCTTCAGCCCGGAATGGTGGAGTACATCCTGCCGCAGTTTCTCGAGCAGATGATCGAGCAACGCGCCGTGGTATACGAGTTTCAGCGCATGGGGATTGCCGCCTCCGAGGACGAAATTTACAACCTCCTGATGCAGGAATTTCCTCAGTTTTTCCAGAACGGCCAGTTGGTCAATAAGGCTCAGTTTGAAGGCTTCCTGAACCAGCAGGGAATGACTCTCGACGACGCCATCGACAACGTGCGGCAACAGGTGATCTCGACCAAAGTGGAGGGCCTGGTGATCGCTGCCACCGTCGTGACGCCTAAAGAGTTGGACGACGCGGTGGGGCAGAGGTTCGACAAAGCCAAAATCAGGTACGTCGCGTTTCCGGGCGCGAAATTCCACGACCAGGTAAAGGTCACGCCGGAAGAGGTCAAGGCCTTTTTCGCAACCCGCCGCGCGGATTACACCATCCCCGAGAAACGGTCCTTCGTGGTGCTGGTGATCGATCAGGACAAAGTGGAACAGTCCATCAACGTGACCGACGCCCAGCTTCACGCCGCGTATTCCAGCAACCTGGATAATTTCAGGACGGCGGAGCGGGTACACGTCCGCCACATCCTGATCGACACGCGGAACAAATCGGACGCCGAAAAGAAGCAGCTCCTGGCGAAGGCGCAGGATCTCCTCAAGCAGTTGAATAGCGGCGCGGATTTCGCGCAACTGGCGCAGAAAAACTCCGACGATACCAGTAACGCTCCCAAGGGCGGCGATCTGGGTTGGAAGGGTCGCGGCGAGCTGGTGCCCCCATTCGAGACAGCCGCGTTCGCGTTGCAGCCGAAGCAGATCAGCGGCATCGTCACCACGGAGTTCGGCTATCACATCATCCAGGGCCTGGAGCGCGAGTCGGCGCGCGTCAAGCCGTTCGACGAAGTCAAGGCCAAACTCGCCGATGAGCTGAAGAAACAGGACGTCTCCGAAAAGATACAGTCGATTGGCGATCAGATGCAGGCGGCGCTGACGAAATCGCCGGGCTCCGCGGTGGCCATCGCCGCCCAGTTTGGCGCGACCCCCGTTACCGTGACCGACGCCGATCAGGGCGCCGCGATTCCGACGGTGGGCGTCAGCCCTGAAATCGATAACGCGCTGGCCGGCATGAAGAAGAACGAAGTGTCTCCGGTGCTGGTGCTGCCGGCGAACCGGCTGGCCGTCGTCGAGTTGACCGGCCGGACACCGGTTCGCATGGCCGAACTGAACGAGGTCGAAGCCAAGGTTCGTGACGCGCTGGTCGACCAGAGAGCCAATGGGTTCGCTTTGGACAAAGCCAAGGAAGCCGCTACTAGAATGAGAGCCGGCGAGGACATGGCCAAGGTGGCGAAATCGATGAAGCTGGAGGTGACCGAATCGGTCGAGTTCACTCACTCGGATGCGGTGGAGGGCGTCGGCAGCGCGGTCCAGATACCGGATGCGTTCACCAAGCCCATCGGCAGCATCATCGGCCCCATCAACGAACTGGGAAGGACTGCGGGCGTGCCCGCCAACCTGGTGTATCAGGTGGTGGACCAGGTGCACGTCGATCCCGCGAAATTGATGAGTGAACGGGCGGCGACTCTCCACGACCTCAAAATAGCCAAGGCCTCCAGAGAAAAATCTCTGTTCGAGGACTCCGTGTTCGCGCGCCTGGTGGCCGAAAAGAAGGTGGTCGTGAACAAGGACGCCGAGAAACGGCTGGTCGCCAGCCTCCACGGCCGCTAAATGCAGGGAAGGAGTCAGGAGACAGGAGTCAGGAGTCAGAATCGGAAGAAGTAGTGAGAAGTCAGAATGAAGAAGGGGACAGGGGTCAAGGTCCGTCGGGCTGGCACGTCGGCAATGTTCTTCATTCTGACTCCTGACTCCTGACTCCTGACTACTTCTTCCAATTCTGACTCCTGTCTCCTTAACTCCTGACTACTTCTTCCAATGATTCATTCCCTCCTCGACATCTGGCGGAGTCTTACCGACCCCGAACGCCTGATCCGTTTGCTTTCGCAAGTGATCACCGGCTGGGCGGGCTATGCCCTGCTGGCCGGCATCGTGTTCGCCGAAACCGGCCTCCTGGTGGGATTATTTCTGCCCGGCGATTCTTTGCTGTTCACCGTGGGCGTGGTGGCGGGCGCGGGCGACCTGGATATCGTGCGGATCTGCGCGCTGCTCACGGTGATGTCGATTCTGGGCGATCAGAGCGGCTACTTTCTGGGCCTGCGCACGGGTCCGACGATTTTCCGCCGCAAAGACTCGCTGCTGTTCAAGCGGGAATATGTCACGCGCACGCAGGAGTTCTACGAAAAATACGGCGGGAAAACGCTGGTCTACGCCAAGTTCGTCCCCATCGTCAGGACCTTCGCGCCGTTCATGGCGGGCGTGGGGCGGATGCGCTACGCGCGCTTCTTTTCGTTCAACATTTTCGGCGGTATCGGCTGGGTTCTGTCCATGACGCTGGGCGGCTACTATCTCGGCAACGTGTCCCTGGTGCGGCGGAATTTCGAGAAGGTCGTGATTGCGATCGTGCTGGTGAGCGTGCTGCCGATGGTCGTGCAGATTTGGAAATCGCGGATGACCCGTGGCCGCGGATCTACGCCAATCAACGACACTCCGATCAACGATTAGAATGGGAAAGCCTGCGAGTGTCGGTCGGGTTGGGGAATGAAATCCTGGACTGATCGACTATACTGGCGTTGTGGTCTTCAAATGGGACCCTAGAAAGGCCACCGCAAACCGAAAGAAGCACGGAATCGATTTCCACGAGGCTGCGACTGTGCTGAGCGATACTCTATCCAACACGTTCCCCGATCCGGACCACTCCACGCCGGCCGACCCAAGGTTCGTCACCGTAGGGATGTCGGACCGGGGCCGCATCCTGGTGGTGGTTCACACCGAACAAGCGCACGCGGTACGAATCATAAGCGCCCGCCCCGCCACCCGCCATGAGCGAGATTTCTATGAAGAAGCGTAATAGCAAACCCAGTGAAATGCGCCCCGAATACGACTTCGCCAACATGAAAGGCCGCGTCCGAGGCAAGTACGTAAAGCTCTATCGCGCCGGCACCAATCTCGTGCTCCTGGACCCGGAAGTCTACAAAGCTTTCCCCACCTCCAAAGCCGTGAACCAAGCTCTCCGCGCCGTCCTCACCATCACCAAGACCGTCCGCCCCTCCAACCAACGTCGTAAAGCCGGCTGAAAAATACCGACGGACACGACAACACCTAGAAACCCTACTCGAGCGTGTAATCCCAAGGCAGCCGGTACCGTCAGGGATGGGGAGGAGCGTAAACCCAGTGATGACGACGCCGAGAATGCCGAACACCAGCTTGATCGCCCTATCCCTTATGGTTTCCGGGTTGATGTTCGCCCAAACAACGCCAACAGCGCCAACCCCAGGCCAGCACCGGGGCCCGCGCGGCGGCAATCCCGATCTGGCCGAGCAGCGGTTCGAGCAGCGGCTGGCACAGCACCTTAACCTCACCGCGGAGCAGCAGAATAAGGTTCACCTGACCCGTGCGGACGCGCGCGTTCAGTCGCAGGGCATGAATGAGAAGATGCGCACGCTGCATACTTCGCTCACTACTGCCATCAAGGCCGGCAACGAGTCGCAGATCGACAGCATCTCGCAGGAGATCGCGAGCGTGCACCAGCAGCAGACCGCCATCAACGCCAAGACCACCGCGAAAATCTATTCCTCTCTAACGGCCGATCAGAAAACCAAAGTCGGCAATCGTCTGGAGATGCTTGGCGGCGAAGGCGGCTTCGGTCGTGGACCCGGTTTTGGACCTGGACCCGGGGGCCCGGGCCGGCGTGGCGGCCCTCCTGGCGCCGCACCCGTCCCGCAGCAGTAGCTAGCGTTTGTGGGGCGGGTCCCCTGACCCGCGCGCGACCCCCTGGTCGCGCAAAACATTGGGTTCAGAACCGCGACCGTGAAGGATAGGCGGCACAGACTTTAGTCTGTGTTCCGCACCAGGCAACTACTTCTCTCCCGGTCGGCGCCGGATTCTTACCCCGGCGTCGGCTCCTTCCGGAAATGACAGCACCAGTGTCCCTCCCGCGTCCGTCTCCACTTCCTCCATTTCCTGATCGTCCACTTCCACCTGATACACCGCGCGAGGAGTCAGATTCAGCACGAACACCGCCTCCGCGTTAGCTTCAAACCGCGCGGCGTCCTGCGATTCGGCGCTCAGCAGCAGTGCGTCCCCGATCCTCACCGGCTGGACCGCCGCGCCCGCACGCAGCGACTGAATCTTCCCATCCTTATATAACTGGAGGTGCCCCTCGAAATATCCCAGCCACGCGGCATCCTCGTCCCAACTGGTGCGCGCGAATACGTGTCCCGTGGTTGTATCGTGAAACACCAACGGTACTTGAAAATAACTGAGTCCGGGTTGATACGGGTTCGCCCACAGGAACTCGTAGACGCAGCCGAGACCGCTCTGCATCACGAATCGATCCTGCATCAGCCAGCCCTGCACGTACTGGCTTTCGCGCGCGTTGTCGTCATACGCCACCATGGCCAGCTCGGCGGCGCGCGCCATGGTCGCATCGGTCACGTTGGGGTCGCCTTCCCGGACGTAAACCGGAACGCGATACTCGTTTTCGGGCGTAGGCAGCGCCGGCGGATAGTGCCCCGCCAGATCGTCGATGGGCAGTGTTCTGAAATAGAGTGGAGCCGCTTCCCGCAGCTCCACCTTCAGATTGTCGCGGATGACGTGCATCATTTCGAACATCGCGTAATACTGCTCACGCGGCGCCGCAGGTTGGCCCTTGGCGATTCGTTTCGCAACCACGCCCCGCCACCATTGCTGGATCAGCGCGCCGAGGATCGCGTTGCCATGATCGGGCAGGCGATCGGCGATGGCAACCGCGGCCAGCGCTCGCGCATTCTGTTGGACGATGTCGGCCGCTGGTTCGATGGCCGGGTTGCTTGGAGAAACCGCTGCCGATCCAGTGGAGCCCGCCCCAATACCCAGGCCGCGCTCGATCTTTTCGGCGAGCTTGTCCGCCTGCGCCTTGGTCATCACCGGACCGCACCAATCGAATACGATGGCGAGCTGCCGCAAATCTTTTTGCGAGTCTGCCCCGAGCGCCCACTCCACCGCCTGCTTTCCCGCCGCCGGATCTTTCGTGACCTGATAATAGAGAGCCCTGGCGATCCCTGGTTCGGGCATCGGCACGCCGCCCGAGATCAGAGAATCGAACTGCTGCCATCGAACGGACTGGCGGTCGCGCTCGCGTTGCAGCAGCCGCAGCCGTTGCTTGGTGAGCAGAAGGCGAGGCGAATCCGTGTAGACGTGGTAATCCTCATCGGCGGGGGACTGCCCCGGAGCGCTTGCTGCAAAGCAGCAAAAAACCACCGCGACCACCATGTTCTTACCGGCCGCCGCGCGGTGACGCGACCGCGCGGTGTTTTTGTGGTGCCGCATGGTGTTTTTGTGGACGATCGCGTGGAGCCGTCCCTGGATGATCACTCGATGGATATTGTGTCACAGCGACACACCGCCTGGGTGTATGCGCGCAACGCGCCTCCGCTGGGTGGGTCTAAGTAAGTGAAACTACAACACATCCACTTGGGCAGCCCGCGTGCCCTATGAGTCACGAATTGATGAAGTACCTTTGAAAACCTGCCCTCTGTTTGCAACGGGCGCTGATGGGGAAGCAAGCGGCGAAATACTAGTGTGCTTGCGGGAGCCGGTGTTTGATGTTCAACCGCTTCTTCTTCCAAAGGAGCAAGTTGCAACAGAGGGGTTTTTTTGTGGGTTTTGATGTTCTCTTAACGCACTTTTCGTGGACTTCCTGGGTTTCCGTCTCGGCACGGACAGGTCTGGCGAGGAACTAATTAGGACGCGGGCCTTGCTGGGATTGTCGGCTGAAACGGGGATCCAAGCCCGTCTTGGGCGGACCGCATCGGAAATGGGTAGCAACAGACACCTCGCAAGCGCCACTTCCGGTGCGGTTTTTCTAACCCATCAAGCATATACGTTTTGTAGGACCTTGCCTAGGCCTAATCTGCACCTAAGAACCTGAAAAAGAACCGTACGCCGCTCGCGCCGGCATCCGGTAATCCAGGTTCTCAATCCGGTTCACTTGTACTGGTCCTCGCCGCGACGTTGCGCGGGCTTTGTACTGGTCCTGTTTGCGCTGAAACCCTGCGGCTGTCCTATTGGTCCCAGGCGGAATCATTCCGCAGAATGATCTGGGCCATGCAGGACTTCTACCTGATCATTCGATTCACGCGGCACTGGATTCACTACGGGCTGATGACGCACGTCGCCATCTGCACGATCGTCGGGGCGGTGGAAGGCGTGCTGGGCCGCTGAGTCTATTCCTCATCTCCTCTCATCTCCCCTCGTGCTCTGCTAGATTAGCCGTATGCTACAGAGAACGCCTTTGTCCCATGTTTTAAACCAGGTCTTGACCCAGGTCCTGACGCTTCTCGCGCTGGTTGCCCTCGCGATCAGTCCGGCGTTCGGCCAGGAGGATGCGAGCGCTGCGTCCGGGCGCGAGCAGGCTCGCTCCATGGTGATGACGAAATTCGGAATCGTCTCCACCAGCCAGACGCTTGCGTCGCAGGCGGGCGCGCGGGTTCTGGAAGAAGGCGGCAACGCGATCGACGCGGCCATCGCGGCCAACGCGACGCTCGGCGTGGTGGAGCCCGCGATGAACGGCATGGGCGGTGACCTGTTCGCGATCATTTACGAGGCCAAGACGGGGAAGCTCTACGGATTGAACTCAAGCGGCTGGACGCCCGCTGGACTCACGTTGGATCTGCTTGCGGCACAGGGAATTAAGGAAGCGAATCGACTGGGTGTGCATCGAGTCACAGTGCCAGGCGCGGTGGCCGGGTGGCAGACGCTGCGCGAAAAATTCGGCACGATGAATTTCGACAAGCTGTTCGGCGCGGCGATCTACTACGCCGAAAACGGCTATCCGGTCACGGAGCTGATCTCGCAGGAGTGGCAGGGGTCGGAGCGCAGGAAAGCCGCCGTGCCGGGTTTCAAGGAAACCTTCATGCCCGGCGGACACTCGCCGAAGCCGGGTGAGATTTTCAAGAATCCAGTGCTGGCGGCGTCGCTGAAGATGGTCGCGCAAAAGGGGCGCGATGGATTCTATAAAGGCCCGCTCGCGGAACGGCTGGTGAATTTTCTGCATGAGCAGGGCAATGCGATGACGCTCGCCGATCTTTCGGAATTTCAACCGGAGTGGGTGGATCCCGTTTCGACTACGTATCACGGCTGGCGCGTTTGGGAGCTGCCGCCGAACAGCCAGGGCATCGCGGCGCTGGAGATGTTGAACATCATGGAGCGCTATCCGTTGGCGGATTACGGCCACAACAGCACCAAGGCTCTGCACGTGATGATTGAGGCGAAGAAGCTGGCGTATGCGGATCTGCTGCGCTACGTGGGCGATCCACGTCCGTTTCAAGCAGGGCATTCGAAGATTCCGGTCGACGCGATGACGTCGAAGGAAACCGCAATCGCGCGAGCGAAAATGATCCAGACGGATCATGCGAATTGCGAGCCGCTGCCGGCTGAATTGAACGAACGCACGCGGACGGGCAACGACACCATTTACATGTCGGCGATCGATCGCGAGGGCAATATCGTTTCTTTGATCCAGAGCAATTACAATGGCTTCGGGACTGGGATGGTCGCGCCGGGAACGGGTTTCGCGCTGCACGACCGTGGTGCGTTGTTCACGCTGAAACCGGGTGAGCCGAATACGATCGGCCCGCGCAAACGCCCGCTGCACACCATCATTCCGGCGTTCATGGAGAAGGATTCGACACAAGGAACAACCCGGATCGGCTTCGGAATTATGGGCGGGTGGAATCAATCGCAGGCGCATGCGCAATTCGTTTCGAACATCGCCGATTTCGGAATGAACATTCAGGCGGCGATGGAAGCCGCTCGGTTCACCAAGAGCAGTTTCGGCGGTTGCGATGTTTCGATGGAATCGCGAATTCCGGCGAAGGTGCGCGATGAGATGACGGCGATGGGGCATAAGATTCGGGTGGTGGGGGCGTATTCGGGATCGATGGGTCGCGGGCAGGTGGTGGAGAGCGACGGGAACGGGGTGCATTTCGGGGCATCCGATCCGAGGGCGGACGGGGAGGCTGTTCCGGAGGGTCCTCCGTTGTTTGGAGTGAAGAGGTAACATCCGATGATCGAGTGGATCGCGAAGAATTGGCAGCACGAGTGGCTAGGAAACTTCGCTTGGTGGCAGGCACTTGCGGGGGTGGTTCAAGCGCTTGTCGCGTTCCTCCTCTTTCGCGTAACCCGCGACTTGGCAACGCTCGGGCTTTTCCAGTCCAAGCTGCAGAAGCAATCCCTCAAGATCGCTCTATTTCAAAAGAGACTAGACGCGTTTCTCTCGCTGATGCGTTTTCTTGCGAAGGGGAACGCCGAACTGGACCAGGCCTTCCAGCTTCTCCGCGATACAAATGCTGCGGAATTCCTTTTTGGCCCGGAGGTCCAGGCCTTCATAGAGAAGGTCTACCACCACACCGTACGAATTCACAGCATCGAGGCCCAGGTCAATTCAGGGCATGATGCCGCCAGAATCGAGGCCCTATCGAGCGAGCTCGCCCCACTCCAAGACTGGCTGGCAAGTACGGCGTTTAGAGAAGCTAAAGAGCTCTTCGGTCCCTACCTCGCGTTCGGCGATCGGGACTGGGAGGAACCAGCATTTCTCACGTTAGCGTCGATCCGGTAACCATGAATCCGCATTTCAGTACCTCGCAAAATAACCTTCAATCCCCCGATTCCTTGGCGGATGATGCGCTTCGCTCGCCATACGCGCGGGATCCGTCGGTGTCGCCGAGGGTATTTCAGCGGTGCTGCGCCGCATGGTAGATCCGGAGGATTTCGACGTTCTGCTCTCTAACGCGATACACGGCGACATACGGCAGGCGTGAAAACAGAATTTCTCGCGTCCCTTCCTTCGCGCCGACGCGGCCGCGATTAGGAAACTGCCGAAGTGAATAAATAGTCCGGTGCAGGTTGAGCATAGTCGGCTGCCGATAGTGTGGGTAGTGTTCGGTAAGATAGTCGTTGATCGAGCGCAGATCGGCGATTGCGGCTGGCGTCCAGCGGATGCGCATCGTTAATTAGCGCGCCGATCCCGCTATGGACGCAGCATCTGCTCAAAAAGCGCGTCCACCTCTTCTTCGGGTACGAACTCGCCTCGATCGGCCTGCGCGATCCCTTCACGCACGGCGGCGCGAAAGCGAGCGTCATCCAGCAGACGCAGCGCGGCTCCCTTCACAAATGCCTGGGGATCGACTCCCTCGGTCCCGGCGACCTCGTTTAGCTCCGCTTCCTGCTCTGGCGTGAAGTGTACTTCCATAGCACCTAAGATAGCGCTATCGGCGCGCGAAACGCACTCCCTCACGGTCGCGCATCACGGAGTTTTCTCCCGAGCGCTCCATCCTGTCGCGCCTCAAAGGACGAGGTCGTTCCAGTTTGTCCATGTGGCCGCAATTGGTCAAGTGACGATATATGGTTTCAACCGTCCGGAGATTCCCTGGCGCTGAAGGACAGCGCACACAATCGAAGAACGCGCTCCATGAAGAACGCGCTCCATACTGTCGCGCCTCTAGAACCAGCCCGGTTAGTTGTACCAGGATCTCCGTCGAAAGACCATGTGATAGAGAAGCAGCAATACGACGGAGCCGACGACCGCCACGAGCAGACTGTAGAGGTTGAGTCCGCTCACGCCGGGCTCACCAAAGACGCTGAACAGCCACCCACCGGCAAAAGCGCCAACAACACCCAATAGAATGTCGAGCACAATGCCCTCGCCTCTCCTGTTTACAATCTTGCTGCCGATAAATCCGGCAATCAGACCCAGAACGATCCAAGCCAAGAATGACATATTTCCTCCCGTCTGTCTCATCAATGAATCTAGAGAATTAGAGGACCGGGCGTACGCGCCAGTTGCCGCGAAACAAACCACAAACAAGGTTCGAGGCGCCCTTTTGAGTGGAATCATTTCTTCACTCTCTCCCGGCCTTAGTACTGCACGTGCATAGCCGAACCAAACTGGCGGGCGACATGAATCGCGCGCAACGGCACGAACGGCCTGCGCGCATTATTGATCGCGCGCAACGGCACGAACGGCCTGCGCGCTAGATCGCCTGCCCTACCAAACCGAGAAGGAGTCGGCTTAGATCCGGATCGGGATGCTGGGAAGACAGGAGCCAGGTCTGAGTTTTTTTCCCGGCGGGAGCGAAAATCCTGCGTGTGGTTCTGTGCAAATGACGGCAGGTCAGGCAGCCGAGCGTTAAGGGCTGAAGGAGGACGTCTCTAAGGCCGCTCGCTTTTTTAAGGCCGCTCCCTTGGCGCAAGCGCAACTTGGTCACGGCTCGGAAAAAAGCGGGTACTTCAACGAATCGAGCAGCCACTCGCGGTTGGCGCGCACGTCGTCGGTCAGTCGTTTGCACAATTCGTCGCGATGATCGAACAGCCGGTAGCCTTCGCGTGGACGCAGATAGCCACGGGCTTTGGGTTCCTGCTCGAACAACGCGGCCTCGCCGATTTCGTCGGCTCGGCGTTCATATTCGAGCCGATTGTCGAGGAGCGCCTTCACGATGAACGGCATCACGGTCGAATAATCCGCCTGCATACTTTCGGTCGACTGCTGGTAGGTGTCCTTATCGACCTTGCCCCAGGTGACGGCTTCCGCGGGCGGGCAGGATGAAAGCGAGCCATCGGTGACCGGCGCGGTCACGATCTGCACATCGAAGTTGTAGCCGCGGACGTTGGGGATTCCGAGGATCTGGCCGAGCGCCGGTTCGGGCTGCAAGTTGAAATTCTTGGGCACGCCGCCGCCGAGGATCAGCGTTCCCAGCTCATTCGGAGGGTTGTCGAACAATCCCCAGCGATGATAGGCGCAGGCTTCGAAGACTTCGGCATGTAAATCGAGATCGAACGCGTATGAATCGATCAGGCCAGCCTGCTTCATTGCCCACAGCTTCATGGAATTCAAAAACACGCTGCCGTCGCCGGGCGCGCCGACGAAAATCGGGATCGCGAGACGATTGCAGGTCGCGAGCAGGCCTGGCTCGACGCCCATTTGGGTTTCCGCCTCCGCGTACAATCGACCGAGCTTGAAGCGCAGTTCCGTTCCGGTCATGGTGCGCCGAAATTCGGGACGCAGGAGCGCCGCCGTGATGAAGCGATCCTGATCCAGCAGCACGTCTTCATCGAACGCCATGTCGGTGACGCGAATGGTTCGGTCGTCACGGAGCGCGCCGTCGTCACCCCAGATGGGCACTTCGAAAATCGGATCGGGATGGGCGGAGAGGCTGCGATGGCCGTCGTGGTAACAGGCGGCGTCGGTGGTGGAGAGATAGGCGATCCATCCGGTTTCAAGCAGCGGCAGGAGCCAAACCTGATGCTGGCCCGAGACCGTGACGGGACCCGAGATGGCGAGGGTGAGAGGGCAGCCGCGGCCGATGGCGGTGTCGAGGATCGAGTAGATGCGCCGCAGAAATGCTCCACCGAATGCGGGGAAGCAGTGCATCAGGATTTCGTGGATGGAATCGCATTCGTCCACACGGCAAACTTTGACGGTGCGATTTGCGTCGTGTTTCATAGCGGGCTAGTCATAAATGGAATGGAGTTACTCGAACTGGTGACGGAAGTTCTCGAATTTGCTCTTGAGGTCTTCGACTTCTCGTTCAAGTGTGACGATTCGGGCCTCGAGGTCAGGACGATGGGCGACTATTGGAACGGTCTCGGGATCCGCGGCGAAATCCGGCTGCCCGCCAAGCAACTGGACCCATCGACCGCGCGGGGCGCGAGCGACCAAAGGTTCCGCTAGCGACGCGAGGGATTCGAGGACGCGCTCGACCTCGTCGACATCCGCGAAATCATGCATGCGCTCGGTGCGGCCGCGCAGTTCTCCAGTGGTCTGCGGGCCGCGCAACATCAGGACGCACAGCAGAGCCAGTTCGCGGCGGCCCAAATTTAATTTTTCACCGAGGCGATGCCCGTACTTTTCCACGCGATGGCCGGCGCCGCTGATGCGTATCACAAACCCCTTATTTTTAAGGAGTTCGAGGGCTTGCTGGACGGTGGTCTCATCGTAGCTGACCACCGGCTCGCGGCTCGATTTTTGATTGCACGCATTCTGTAACGAATTCACCGTGAGGGGGTAGTATTCCGGTGTGGCGATATCTTTTTCGAGCAGCGCGCCGAGGACGCGCACCTCGATGGGGTGTAAAGTTTCCACTTCAGTCAACATAACCGATAGGGCGTTTCGGCGTCCATTGGTCAGTTATTGGATCGCGCAAGACGCCTTCCGGCTTTGCGCTTAAGAAAAGGGGGGATCATGAAAACATCAGTCGTCGTTCGAACAATCGGGGTTCTGAGCATCGTATTCGGCTTTCTGCCGGTTTCGGCGCAGGGGCAAGACAAGTCGCTCAATTGCGATAGCAAGAGCTTCAATCAAAATCACATGGTTAATCATTGCGAGATGCGGGAGCAAACCGTCGGGTATGCGGGCCGATTGTCGGTGGACCCGGGCATGAACGGCGGGGTGTCGATCAAAGCATGGAGCAATGCAAATGTTCTGGTGCGTGCGAAGGTGGAAGCGGCAGCGTCGGACGATGTGGGGGCTCGCGCGGTGGCTTCATTGATCCGGATCGACACGTCGGGCGGAGTGGTGAACGCGATGGGGCCGGATCAGAATGGGAATCAGAACTGGTCGGTCAGCTACGAGATTTTCGTGCCGCGCCAAGCCGATCTCAACGTGAAGACGCACAACGGCGGCATTTCGATCGCGGGCGTTCGCGGCAACATCCAGTTCAGCGCGATGAACGGAGGCGTGACGCTGAAGCAGCTGGGCGGCGACGTGGAAGGGAACACGATGAATGGCGGACTGAGCATCGAACTCGCGGGCGACCGGTGGGACGGCAACAAGCTGGACGCGCGGACGACGAATGGCGGCGTGAATGTGACCATGCCGGAACGGTACTCGGCGCATTTCGAAACGGGCACGGTGAACGGCCGGTTGAACGTTGATTTTCCAATGACGGTGCATGGGGAGATTGGGCGGCGGCTGACTACCGACATCGGTTCCGGAGGCCCGACGATTCACGTCGAGACCACCAACGGCGGGGTCAACGTCAAGCGCGCGGCGATGTAGGGAGCGCGTCCATATCGGGTTTAGAGACGTCGAGTTCCAGAAATAGCGAGCCGGCGACCGGATTGGGGCGATAGGGCTCGATTTCGCGGAACCCGAGCGAGGCATACAACTGATGAGCCTCGCGTTGCTGCGGCAGAGTATCGAGGCGCATTTTTCGATAGCCGATCGCGCGAGCTTCGTCGATGATGGCGAGCGCGAGGCGCCGGCCGAGTCCGGTTCCCCTGAAATCGGCACGGACGAATAGCCGCTTCATCTCGCAAATGGATTGGTCGAAGGGCCGGAGGGCGACGCATCCCGCGCTCCTGGTTCCAGGCGCTGCCATTGCAATCAACAATCGTCCGGAGGGCGGGGCGTAGGTACCCGGCAATTCCGCCAGTTCATTTTCAAAATCCTGAAAGCAGAGATCGGTTCCCAGCCAAGCTTCGTATTCGCGCAGCAGTTGACGAATGTCGAGGATGTCTTGGGCGCTGGCCGCGAGGCGGATCACAGGAGTGACCATTGATGATCGCGCCGGCTCACGGGAGTTCATGCGCGCTCATGCGTGACGACCACGGTTCGTCCGTAAACTTCTTCGAACGCGTCCGACACACGCGACGCGGCCCATTCGGCTAAGTCCGGCTCACGCGACGATTTCAGCTTCAGCACGACGCGCGCGGATTGGATTTCGCAGCCGGCGAGCTCGACCGCCTCCTGATCGGGATTGCGCGCGAGATTGTCGGCGAGCCGAAGGAGGGGAATCAACTGCAACAGTGGGCGGCGATCGTCCGCCGATAGCGCCTGATATTCGAGATGGGCGGGCGACGGCATGGCCTTGCGATGATAACGGCACAAGGTCGCGACGAACTCGCGCTCGCGGTTAGTGAAGCCGGAGAGATCGACGTTGGCGGCGATGTAATAGGCGTGCTTGTGATGACCGGAATCGTTGATGTAGTGGCCGGTCTCGGAAAAATAGCACGCGGCTTCGAGCAGCCTTCCGAACGAGAGCGGCAGTTGATGCAGCGGCTGGATTCGCGCGAACAGGAGCTGCGCGAAGGCCGCAACGCGGCGGGCGTGACGAATCTGCGCGCCGAAGCGAGTGGCCACGCGCTCCACTTCTTTGCGCTCCTCACGGCCGAGACGGGCGAGCTCTCCGCCGACTCCGCGAGCCGCCATATCGGCGATGATCCCGTCGCGCACGCCAGCGGCGGAATAATACACGGCGGGAACGTGGAAGCGCTCCAGGATGCGCAGCAGCGTCCCCATGCCCGCGACGATGATTTCCGCGCGCCGCGGCCCGATTCCGGCAACTTTCCGGCGTCCTACGATATCGAGCGTGGAGATGGTCCCGAACAGCCTGCGGATCTGGGCAGTGGAGGCGCGCAGCCGGTCCGCCTGATCGCGCCGCGATCGCGACACACGATTCACCGCGCACACGACGGCCGCGGCGGTAGCGGAGGTGGCGATCACACGGTCCCACCGCAGGCCCATGCGGGCAATAGCGGCTTCCAGCTTTTCGTCGATAAACTCAGTCATCTGATGCAGCTCGCGGGGAGCGGGCGGGTCGCCATGCAGAAACATCTCCTGGAGCCGCAGCGCGCCGAGCTGTTTGGAGGTCGCGTCTTTGAGGCGGCCGTCTTCGCTCGAAATAATTTCCGCGCTGCCGCCGCCGATGTCGACCAGCAGCACTCGCTGCGCGGCGTGGGGCCAGCGGCTCATCACGCCTTGATGAATCAGCCGGGCCTCTTCGCGGCCGTTGATGATTTCTACCGGCGCGCCCAACGCAGTGGAGGCGCGCGACAGAAATTCGGCTTGATTGGACGCATCGCGCACGGCGCTGGTGGCGACGGCGCGCACTCCGGCGACGTCCAGCTTGCGGTAGTTGTCAGCCATTCGCGCGAGCACGCGCACGGTCTCTTCAATGGCCTGAGGACTGAGCCGGCCGTCGCGAAAAACACTGGCGCCGAGGCGCGTTACTTCCCGATCGGCGGCGAGGGTCACCGGCGTGCTACCGGGGATCACCTCCGCGGCGAGCATGCGAGTCGAGTTGCTGCCGATGTCCACCGCCGCGTAGCGCATTCTTGTTTATTGTGGCGCACGCGCGCGGTCACTGTCGCGGCGGGCTTATTTGCCTTGAAACGCGGCTGTCATATAGCGCGTTCCGGTGCCGCATTACACGACGCCGCGAATCATTCCACCGTCGACTTGCAGGCTGGCGCCGGTGACGTATGCGGCGCCATCCGAGAGCAAGAACGCAGCGGCATTGCCGAACTCCTGAGGATCGCCGTAGCGCCCCATCGGAATCGCGCTCTCCATGCGCTGCTGCTGCTCCTCGACAGAGATCCCGAGGCGCTTGCTGGTGGCTTCATCCAACTCGCGAAGCCGATCCGTCACAATGCGGCCGGGGATCAGTTGATTTACACGAATGCGCTTGGGCGCGAGCTCGATCGCCAGGGTCTTCGCGAGCGAGGAAACCGCCGCGCGCAAAATGTTCGACAGCGCAAGATTGGCGATCGGCTCCTTGATCGACGAGGAGGTGGGCAGGAGAATGCTTCCGCCGCCGCGCATCGCCATCGACGGCACCGCCACGCGAACCAGACGCACCGCGCTCATCAGCAACAACTCAAAGGCTCGCTGCCAGGCCGCATCGTCGAAGCTGAGCGTGGCACCGGGCGGCGGACCGCCGGAATTGGTGTAGAGCAGATCGATACCTTCGAAGCGATCGAGCGTCATCTGGTGCCAGTGCGCAATCTCCCCCGGCGATTGGACGTCGGCCGCAACCGCCAGCACTGTTCCGCCGGTTTCCTTCTGAATACGCTGCGCGGCCACCGAGATGGCTTCCGCGTCGCGCGACGACATCGACACGAGCGCGCCCTCGGCCGCAAGCGTTCGTGCCACGGCATATCCCAGGCCGCGGCTTGCGCCCGCGACCATCGCGACTTTATTGGTTAAGCCCAAGTCCATGGATCACTCCGAAGTCTTCACGCCGGTCCAATTTAACACGCGGTCGAGCGCCGCGAGCGTGGTCGCGTCAAGCTTGGCGCCGGGCGCACGAATCGACGCATTGGTTAGCGCGCCGCGTCGGCGAAGCACTTCTTTTCGGATCGCCATTCCGATGCCCTCCTGAAACTCGAACCGCATCAGCGGCACGTTGCGATAGAAAATCTCCGCCGCGCGATCGACGTCGCCCGAGCGAAACGCGGTCACGATCTCGACCAGAATTTCAGGATACGCGAAGCCGGTCATCGCGCCGGTGGCGCCGGCCATCAACTCTTCCAGCAGGAACACGCCGCCGAGGCCGCCGAAAATACGTAGTTTGATATCCTTCGCGGCCTCAAGAATGCGCGAAGTCTTGAACGGAGTCGGCGGATCCTCCAGCTTAATGGTGCGGGCGCGGGGAATTTCGCGGGCGATTCGCGCGAGAAGCGAGGGCTCCATAGTGAATCCGGTGATCGGCGGAAAATCCTGCACCACGATTTCGATATTGACAGTTGTAGCCACCGCCGCAAAATGCCGCACGACGGCATCCGAGTTGAGCTTAGCCATGCGCGGCGGGCTGATCATCACCGCTGACGCGCCGGCTTGCTTCGCGTCGAGACTGTAATCAAGACAGGTGTGCGAGCCTTCCGCGGTGGTTCCGACGATTACGGGGACGCGTCCCGCGACGTGGCCGATCACCGCCTCAAGAACGATCTGGCGCTCGCGCTCAGTCAAGCGCGCGACTTCGCCGGTGACGCCGAGCGCGGTGAGCCCGTTTACGCCAGCACCGATAAATAAATCGACGACGCGGCGCAGGCTGTCGAGATCGAGCGAGCCGTCGTCGTGAAACGGCGTCGGCAGTACGGAAAAGACACCTTCGAGCAAGCGGTCTCCTTTATCCCCGCCCTGACGGGCGGGGCTTGAGTGAAAGACATCCTGTTTCAAAATACGGCAGTTTCCTGAATCATGCGGCCTTCGGCGAAGCGGTTGTAGTCGAGCAACTTCGCGTCGATCAGATCCGTGGCACCCTTGAGAATCAGGTCGGCCATGATTTTTCCAGTCGCCGGCGAATGCATGACTCCATGACCGCTGAATCCGCTCGCCAGAAATAATCCGGGAATGCCGGGCGCGGCGCCGAGAATGGGATGATGATCCGGCGTCATCTCATACAATCCCGCCCACGCGCGCGACGGATTGACGGCGACTTCCTCGAGTACCGGCACGCGGCTCACTCCGAGCGTCAAGACTTTTTCGACGAATGCACGATCGAAGTTGGTATTGAAGCTCGGCTTTTCAGCCGGATCGGCCCACGCCATCAATAATCCCAGACCTTCGGGCCGAAAATGGAAACCGGTGGAGAGGTCGATGGTCATGGGCGCGCCGTGCGAGATTTTTTCGAAGGGCTCGGTGGGAACCAGCATGCGGCGGAGCGGCTCGACGGGCAGATCGAGTCCCGCCATTTTCGCGATCTGCGCCGACCATGCACCGGCTGCGTTGACGACGATGCGGGTTTCGATTTTGGTTTGCGCCGTATGCACCGCCGAGACTCCTTGCGAATCGCGATCGATCGCAGTGACTGTGGCATCGCGAAACAGTTGCGCGCCTTGATCCACGGCGCGCAGCGTGAATCCGGTCATCACGCTGTAGGGGTCGACAAATCCATCGATGGAGCAGAACGTTCCGCCGACAATATCGTCGGAGCGCAATTGCGGCACGATGCGAACGATATCGTCTTTCGTCACCAGCCGCACCGCATCGAGACCGGCGGCAGTCTGGATCCGGACGTTCGAACGCAGATAGCCCATGTGGCGCTCGCTGGTGGCGAGCAGCAGATAACCCTGCGCGCGATAACCGGACGGGTGTCCCATGGTCTGCTCGAAATCGCGAAAGAACGGAATCGAATAGAGCGACATCCGGATGCTGGACTCGGTGGAGAACTGGGCGCGCACGCCCCCCATACTCTTGCCCGTGGAGCCTTTGCCCTGGTGGCTCTCGCGTTCGAGAATGACGACGTTGCGGCAGCCGGCCTTAGTGAGTTGATAGGCGATGCTCGCTCCAACAATGCCGCCTCCGATGATGACTACGTCCGCGCTGTGAATCACGCCGCCTCTGAACAGTGTAACCGCTCGCGGCCGGTTATAACACGCGCAGCTTATCTGAAGGAAATTCGATCACCCATTGCGGGTTATCACGCTGGCGTTCATACTCGACGCGCGATAAATCCACTGTAATTCCGCAGTCGAATTCCAGCCGCATGGATTGCGAGCGCTCCACGGCGCGGGTCAGACCCGCGGGAATCTGATTGGCCCCGGGCCGTCCATTGCGAGGCAGCGCACGGAGATGATCCGGGCGGACGCACACGGTCACCTGGTCGCCCTTCAAGCGGCCGGGAAAGTAGGGGCCTTCCAGCTCGAATTCGCCGACCAGAACGCGGCTGGTATTGCGTCCCGGATCGAGCGCGCGAATTTCACCAGGGAGCAGATTGAATCGGCCGAGCAAGCGGGCGACCTCCAGATTGGCCGGCGCTTCGAGGATGCCGGCGGGCGTGCCGCTCTGCACGATGCGGCCGCCGCGAAGAATCAGCATCTGTTCGCCGAGGTCGAAACACTCATCCAGATCGTGTGAAACCAGCAAGACTGGCGTGTTGAAATCCGAGCGGACCTGTCTTAGCACATCGTAGAACTCGGCGCGCAGCGGGGCGTCGAGGCCCTGCGCGGGCTCGTCGAGCAGCAACAATTTCGGCGCCCCGATCAACGCGCGTGCGATGGAGCAGCGCTGCTTTTGTCCACCGGAAAGTTCGTGCGGGCGGCGGCCCGCGGCGTCGCTGAGGCGGAATCGCTCAATCATTTCGTTGACGCGGCGATGCCGCTCCAGGCGCGGTCTACGCTCAGCGGCAAATACCAGGTTCTCGCGAAGAGTCATGTGCGGGAACAGCGCGTAGTTTTGAAAGACGTAACCGCAATTGCGGGCCTGTGGCGGCAGATGGACGCCGGTGGCGCCGTCGAAAAGAATATCGTCCTCCAGAAGGATCCGTCCTTCGTCGGGCCGCACAAATCCGGCTATAGAATCGAGGGTTAACGTCTTGCCGGACCCGCTGGGTCCGAACAGGACAGTAATTCCGGCCGCCGCGCGGAACTCGAGTTCGAGCGCAAATCCGGCGGAATCAGACCGGGCAGGAAATGTTTTGCGCAGCCTGACTTGAATCATGGGCTTGAATCACCGGTTTGAATCATGGGCTTGGATCATGGACGTAAATCATGGAGCGTGCGCATGCATCAGCGCGATTCCGTTAACGGCATCGCCACTCGATTTGCGACGGTCAACACGAGCAGCGCAATGGCTGAGATCACCAGCACCAGCGTGCGCGCCACGGCTCCATTGCCGGCCTCGACGGCATCGTAAATTGCGACCGCGACCGTCTGCGTGCGGCCGGGAATATTTCCGGCGACCATCAGCGTGACGCCGAAATCGCCCAGCGACCGGGCGAAGGCCAGGGCAGTGGCGGCGAAAACGGAGCGGCGCGCCAGCGGCAGAGTCACTCGCCAGAACAATCTCCATTCGGATGCGCCGAGTGTGCGCGCCGCCCGCGCATAGCTGCGATCCACGCTTTCCAGCGCGGCACGCGCCGATATCACCAGCAACGGAAACGAATGCAAAATTGCGGCGACCACCGCCGCTTTCCATGTGAACACCAGCGGCGATCCGAAGATCAATTCCCACAGTTTGCCGAACGGACTGGCGCGCCCGATCAAAACCAGCAGATAATATCCCAGCACCGTTGGCGGCAGAACCAGCGGAAGCGTGACCGCGGCATCCAGCACTTCCTTCCCGCGAAAATTGCGGTTCGCCAGAATGTAGGCGATCCACAGGCCGGCAGCCAGCGAAATCGCGGTTGACAACACCGCCACGCGAAGACTGAGCCACAGCGGGAACCAATCAATAGGCATGGATGAACCAGGGCATGGATGGACTATTGTACCGGACTGCCGCGGTACGAGACTGCCGCAGGTTGGCTGGCAACAACGCGACACAAACGGAATGCGCTCTCTCCACGTCGCGCCTCAACTGCCGGGCTGTGATGAGTGCGCGGCTACGCCTATGGCGGACCTTCGGAGAGGGCAAACAAAACAAACGATCCGCTCTGAGATTTGAAATACATCGAATACTCATTGCCGCGCGCATGCCAGGTTATCATGTACTGATCGCCGGGAATGGAAACCGGCTTCTGTTCGGCGACGGCTTTACGCATGTCGGCCGTGAAATACGTGTTGAAGTGCGCGATGAAATCGGCTTCCGTTGCGATGTTGCGAACCTTGCCAAGCTCCCAAGGCAACGGGAACTGCGTGCCGCGCACGATCGCCTTCGCGTCATTTTTCGCAACCGAGGCTTTGAACTCGGGCCACCATTTTGAAAACCCGTCGCCGGCGCCGGCGACCATCGCGAGCGCCGCAAACATCAGCACGGCTCCGGGAAGCCTCATTTGTGACCTCCGTGACCTTCGCTCTATTGCGAACTCACTCAACTCGATCGGCGGCCACCCGCACATGGTCGTCGCGAACCTCTACATACCCGCCGATGACGTGGAAATCTTCGGTTGCGCCGCCGGACGTGATGGATAACGTGCCGTCTCCCAATTCGCTCAGAAGCGCGGCGTGGCCGGGCAGAATGCCCATGTAGCCGTCCTTGCCGGGGATCTGCGCGGTTTCCGCGTGGCGGCGGACCACCCGTTTCTCGGGAGTCGCGATTTCGATTTCGAAGGTGTTCGCCATTTTCTTAACCGCTTCCTCTGGTCGCGGCTCGTTAGCCGGCCTTCTTCATGGTCTCCCACTTTTCGAGCACGTCGTCGATGGAGCCCTGCATGTAGAACGCCTGCTCCGGAATTTCGTCATGCTTGCCTGCGACCACCTCTTTGAAGCTGCGCACGGTGTCGGCGACCTTGACGTATTTGCCCTTGCGTCCCGTGAACGCTTCGGCGACGGTGAACGGCTGCGAGAGGAATTGCTGAATCTTGCGGGCGCGCGCGACGGCGAGCTTATCTTCATCCGAAAGCTCGTCAACGCCCAGAATCGCGATGATGTCCTGCAAATCCTTGTAGCGCTGGAGCGTCAGCTTGACGGCCTGCGCCACGTCATAGTGTTCCTGACCGATCACGCGCGGATCGAGAATGCGCGAGGTGGACGCCAGCGGATCGACGGCCGGATAGATTCCGAGTTCGGAGATCGACCGCGAAAGATTCGTGGTCGCGTCCAGGTGCGCGAAGGTGGTGGCCGGCGCGGGATCGGTATAGTCGTCAGCGGGCACGTAAATCGCCTGCACGGACGTGATGGATCCGGATTTTGTCGAGGTGATGCGCTCTTGTAGATCGCCCATCTCACTCGCGAGATTTGGCTGATAACCGACCGCGCTGGGCATGCGGCCGAGCAGCGCCGATACTTCCGAGCCTGCTTGCGTGAAGCGGAAAATATTGTCGATGAACAACAGCACGTCCTGATTTTCTTCGTCGCGGAAATATTCGGCAACGGTCAGCGCGGTTAACGCAACGCGCAGACGCGCCCCGGGAGGCTCGGTCATCTGGCCGTAAATCAGGGCGCACTTGGACTTCCGCCAATCGTGCGGGTCGATCACGTGGGATTCCTGAAATTCCAGCCACAAATCGTTGCCTTCGCGCGTGCGCTCGCCCACGCCCGCAAACACCGACACGCCGCCATGTTTGGTGGCGAGGTTGGAAATCAGTTCCTGAATGATGACGGTCTTGCCGACGCCCGCGCCGCCGAACAGACCGATTTTTCCGCCGCGCAAATACGGCTCGAGAAGATCCACCACCTTGATTCCTGTCTCGAACATTTGCAATTCGGTGGATTGCTCGTCGAACGCCGGCGCCGGCCGGTGAATCGGGTAGCGCTTCTCGGTGAGAACCGGCCCCATTTTGTCCACCGGCTCACCGATCACGTTGAGCACGCGGCCGAGGGTTTGCTTGCCCACCGGCACCGTCACCGGCTCGCCCAGGCTTTCGGCGCGCATGCCGCGCACCAGCCCATCGGTCGGTTGCAGCGCGATGGTGCGCACGCGGCTCTCCCCGATGTGCTGCGCCACTTCACAAATGATGTCGATTGGTTGCGGCACGTCAAAACCGGCGCTCGTAATGCGGATGGCCGTCCGAATCACGGGAATCTGCCCTTCGGGGAATCCAATGTCTACGGCCGGTCCGGCCACTTGAATCACTTTTCCGAATACGTGTCCAACTACTTTCTCATTTGGATGTGCAACAGTCATAAAGATCCTCCGGGCTCGCGCGCTAGTCCAGCGCCGCCGCCCCGCTCACAATTTCGATAATCTCGCGCGTGATACTCGCCTGGCGCACGCGATTCATGGTCAATGTCAGCCGGTCGATCACGTCCTCGGCATTTGAGGTAGCCGCCTCCATCGCGGTCATGCGCGCGGCGTGCTCCGCCGCTGCGGATTCGAGCAGCGCCCGAAAAACCTGCGCCTTGATGTAACGCGGCAGCAATGTCGCCAGAATCTCCGCCGGACTCTGCTCATAAATGTAATCGGCTGTGGCGGTCGCCTTCGGAACCTCAATCGGCAGCATCTTCGTGGCCGATAGATTGGCCGCCATCACGCTCTTAAACTCGTTCACGAACAGATACACGGCGTCGACTTCGCCTTTCGAATACCGCTCGACCACGGAATCGGCGATCCGCTCGGCGTCCTCGAAGCGCACGGTACGAAACAGGTCGATGTATTCGCCGCCGATCTTCCTGCGGCGCTTGCGGAAATAATCACGGCCCTTCTTGCCCACCAGCTCAAAGGTAAGTTCCTGCTCGCGATGGTCGTCGGCGAACTTTTGCGCCAGGCGAATCAGGTTTGAATTGAACCCGCCGGCTAACCCCCGGTCGGCGGTAACCACCAGCATCAGAATCCGATTTTCGGGACGAACCGCAAGCAGCGCGTTATCGCCGGCGTCGGGTGCTTGCGCGGCTGCCTCCGCGCAATTGGCCAGGATCTGCCGCAGCATCGCCGCGTACGGACGCGCCGCAATCGCGCGATCCTGAGCGCGGCGCAGCTTCGCCGCCGAGACCATTTTCAGGGCCTTGGTGATCTGCTGCGTATTCTTGGCGGAGCGTATGCGCCGCCGGATGTCGATCAGGCTGGGCATTTACTTGGCGACTGCCGCGGCTTTGTGTTCCTGCACAAAGCGCGTCTTGAATTCCTTAATTGCGGCGGTCATCTGCGCCTTCAGATCGTCGTCGAGAGCCTTCTTCTCGCGAATCGTCGGCAGCAGATTGGGATGCGCATTTTCGACGAACCGGTGCAGTTCTTCCTCAAAGGCGCGGCACTCCTCCACCGGAAGATCGTCGAGGAATCCCTGGGTCCCGGCGTAGATGATCAGCACCTGCTTTTCAACGGGGACCGGCGAATATTGGCCCTGCTTCAGGAGTTCCACCATGCGGCTGCCGCGCGTCAACTGCGCGGTCGACGACTTGTCTAATTCGGAACCGAATTGAGCGAAAGCCGCCAGCGCCCGATATTGCGCCAGGTCGAGACGGAGGCTGCCGGCCACCTGCCGCATGGCCTTGATCTGCGCGTTGCCGCCGACGCGGCTCACCGAAATTCCGACGTCGATCGCCGGCCGCACATTGGAGTTGAACAGATCGGTGATGAGATAAATCTGCCCGTCGGTAATCGAAATCACGTTCGTTGGAATATACGCAGACACGTCGCCAGCCTGGGTCTCGATAAATGGAAGCGAAGTTAACGACCCGCCGCCGAGTTCGTTCGACAACTTCGCGGCGCGCTCGAGCAGACGGCTGTGAAGATAGAACACGTCGCCGGGATAAGCTTCGCGGCCCGGCGGACGGCGCAGGAGCAGCGAAATCTCGCGATACGCGGCGGCGTGTTTCGAAAGATCATCATAGATGGTCAGCGCGTGACGGCTGCTGTCGCGGAAGAATTCGCCGATCGCGCAACCGGCGTACGGCGCCAGGTACTGCATCGGGGCCGGGTCGGACGCGGTCGCGGCGACCACGATGGTGTATTCCATTGCGCCGTAATCTTCGAGCGTCTTCACCACCTGCGCCACGGTCGAACGCTTCTGTCCGATCGCGACGTAGATGCAGATCACGTCGCCGCCCTTTTGATTGATAATCGTGTCGATAGCGACCGTGGTCTTTCCGGTCTGCCGGTCGCCGATCACCAGCTCGCGCTGCCCGCGGCCGATCGGAATCATCGCGTCGATCGCTTTGATGCCGGTTTGCAGCGGCTCTTTCACGGGTTGGCGGTCGACCACGCCGGGCGCGATGCGCTCGATCTGATTAAAGTTCTTGGTGTCGATGGGCCCCTTGCCGTCGATCGGCAGGCCCAGAGCGTCCACTACGCGCCCGATCATAGCTTCGCCCACCGGAATAGACATGATGCGGCCGGTGCGCCGCACTTCGTCGCCTTCCTTGATGTTGGAGTATTCGCCCAGCAGAACCGCGCCGACGTCTTCTTCCTCCAGGTTCAGCGCGATGCCCGAAACGCCGCCGGTGAACTCGATCAACTCGCCGGCCATGACGTTTTCCAGGCCGTATATGCGCGCGATCCCGTCGCCCACCGAAATCACGGAGCCGGTTTCGGCGACATCCACTGCCTTTTCGTAGTTCTCGATCTCCTCGCGCAGTACGCGCGAGATTTCATCTGCCCGAATGCTTGCCATCGTATCCTTTGATAAACTCGAATCGTTCAGTCACTGCCCTTGCCACTGGCAATCAATCCTTGCCTAGCTTGGCCCGCAGTTTTTCCAATTGCCCCCGCAAACTGCCGTCGTAAACCTTCGCGCCCACGCGCGCCACCACGCCGCCGATCAGCGCCGGGTCCACTTTATAATCGAGCTTGGCTTTCTTGCCGGAAAGCCGCGAGAGCTCCGACTCCAGTTCGGCTCGCTGCGCTTCGGTCAGCTCGAGTGCGCTCGACACGTCTCCGCGCACGAACCCGAGACGCTCGTCGAGAAGCCGGTCGAAGGCCTCGACGATGGAGGAAAACTCATGAACGCGGCGATGATCGATTACCACGAACAGAAAATTCCGCACCGCCTTCGAGATTCCCATCGGCTCAACCAGCCGCGCCATCACCGCGCGCTTGCGTGATGGTGACACCGCCGGCGACAAAAGCGCGTTGTGCAGCGGCTGCGATGCGCCGATCAGCGCGTCGGCCGCACGCAGCTCCTGGAGCGCTTGATCCGGCTCCAAACGATAACCCGGCGTGGTGATTACATCCACCAGCGCTTTCGCGTATCGCCGCCCCACCGCCGAAATCATCTAATTTCGCGACCCCGTAGTCTCTAAATCGCGAACGAAATCCTCCACCAGGCCGTTTTCAGTGGCGGCATCCAGGCGCGTCCGGATACGCTGCTCCGCCAGATCCAGCGCGAGCGTGGCGGCGTAGGTTTGCAAATCGCGGCGAGCGGCTTTGCCGGCGGTTTCGATCTCCAGACCCGCCTGCCGCTGGACTTTCGCGATCAACCGCGTGGTTTCCTCGCGAATCCGCGCCGCTTCCTGTTCCATCTCCGTGCGAGCCTGCGTCCGAAATGCTTCGATGTCCGCGCCCAGTGCGCTCACGCGTTGTTCAATCGCAGCCGCTCGCTGCTCCGCTTCGCGCCGGGTTTGCGCGGCTTCCACAATGTCTTTCTGGATTTCGCCCGTGCGGGAGCGGAAGAATGGAGGCAGCGTCTTGCCCAGCAGATACCCGAGCCCCACCGCCAGAATTCCGAAGTTGATCCACTTCCAGACGGTGTTTTCATCGGCGGGAGTTTCCACTGCTACGCCGCCAACATGTTCTTCGCCTTGTGGCTGTGCTTGCGCAGCCTGTCGAGTAACCGCGACGCCGGCACAAACCACCATCCCGATCAGGAATCTTTTCCCGAGCCTCATGCCGCGGCCTTTCGTGCCAACATCACCGACGCGATCTCGTCGGCCAATGCGCCGCTGGTCGACGCCAGTGTTTCACGCGCCGCGCCGCCATCCGCCACGATCTGATGCTTCGCGGTTCGCACCTGTTCGTCCGCCTCGGACCGCGCAGCGGCAATCGCGGCCGCCTGATCGTCCAGCCATTTGCGACGCGTCTCTTCCTGCCCGCGATAAACTTCCGCCCGCGCCTGGTTGAATTTGGCTTCGTACTCCTGCTGCTTGCGCTCGGCTTCGGCGAGACTTGCTTCGGCGGACTTGCGAGCGCCCTCGGTCAGCTCCTCGCGCTGTTTCAAGACCTTTTCGAGAGGCCCGAACAGCATGAGTTTGAAGTAGTAATACAGGAACACCAGAAACAGCATGGTGGGGATGGCTCGCACCATTAACCCACCTAAGGCTTGGAGTGTCTGTTCCATCTAGAGTTTGTGCAAGGGACGGGCGAACGCTTCGCAGGGACGCGTTACGACGATCGTCCCTCGAATTCGTTACGGTATCACAGCGGGCGGGTTTGGGTCAACTTTACGGCGCGCTTTTGCGGCCGCTTTGCGGGCTTCGAGTACCATCCGCACGGATGGCTTAAGCCGATTGCGCAACGGTGGACTTGCTTGCCTCGGACGCGACCGGTTTCGCCGGAGCGGCTTCCGTCTTCCCCAGCCCGATTTTTTGGCGCACCGCTGCGTCGATCTTGCCGCGAATCTCGGGGTGCTCTTTCAGAAACGTGCGGGCCGTCTCGCGGCCCTGCCCCAGACGCTCGCCTGCAAAACTGAACCACGATCCGCTCTTGTCGACGATTCCCTGCTCCGACCCGAGGTCCAGCAGATCGCCTTCGCGCGAGATGCCTTCGCCGAACAGAATGTCGACCTCCGCCTCGCGAAATGGCGATGCCACCTTGTTCTTCACCACTTTGATTTTGGTCCGGTTGCCGATCGCCTGGTCGCCGTCCTTCAGCGTCGCCATTCGCCGCACTTCGATTCGAACCGAGGAGTAAAACTTCAGCGCGCGCCCGCCCGTCGTCGTCTCGGGATTGCCGAACACCACGCCGATCTTCTCGCGCACCTGATTGATGAAAACCAGGCAGGTATTGGCGCGAGAGAGCGCGCCGGTCAGCTTGCGCATCGCCTGCGACATCAGCCGGGCGTGCAGACCCATGAAGCTGTCGCCCATTTCGCCTTCGAGCTCGGCGCGCGGCACCAGCGCGGCTACCGAATCCACCACGATCACGTCGATGGCGTTTGAGGACACCAGTGCGTTGGTGATTTCGAGCGCCTGTTCGCCGCAATCGGGCTGCGAAACCAGAAGATTGTCGATATCCACGCCCAGCTTTCGCGCGTATTGCGGATCGAGCGCGTGTTCGGCATCCACGAACGCCGCGCATCCGCCCGCCGCCTGCGCTTCCGCGATCACGTGCAACGCGAGCGTGGTCTTGCCCGACGATTCCGGCCCGAACACCTCGATCACGCGCCCGCGCGGCAGCCCGCCTACGCCCAGCGCGGAATCGAGCGAGATGGACCCTGTCGAAATCACGTTTACCGGCAGCACATTGCGCGAGCCGAGCTGGATCACCGCGCCTTTCCCGAACTGCTTATCCATCGCCACCACGGTTTGCATGATCATGCGCGCGCGTTCGGCGTCCTTGTTTGATAAAGCGTTTGGCAAAGTGGGGGGGGAAGTCTGACGCTCGTTATTTTGCATTGTGGAACCTCGCCCAATTGGTGCGGTCGCGGAGGGGAAAATCTCAGGGAAAGTTGAATTAATTGTGGTAGGAACTATATATAGAGAGACCATGGTCGTCTTGGATCGCAAGATGACCAACGTGGGAAGAGCGGTCACCATGTCCCCAGCGATGCTCCTGCGCTTGTTCGCGTTTTCCGCGCTGATCGCCTTCCCGCTCCGCGCGGCCGAGGTCACTTTGCACGGCCGCGTCGTGGACGAAAACGGCGCACCGGTTCGCGCCGCTCGCGTGAATGTGCGCCCCGCCGCCGGTTCGACCATGGCCGCTCCCGAGAAATCCTGGGAAGCGCAAACCGATCCGACCGGCGACTTCGCACTCACTCTCCCCGAACCGGACGATTATCTCGTCAGCGTCACCCATGAAGGTTACTACGCGCTTAAGGAACGCGAGGTGCGTGTCGAAACCACGCAGGAGCTAACTTTGGCGATCAACGCCGTCCGCGAAGTGTTCCAATCCGAGAACGTCAACGCGGAGACCTCGCCCGTCGACGTGGGCCAGGCGCAGAATCAGGAACACCTCTCCGGCACCGAAGTGAACGACATGCCCTTCGCGAACAGCCACAGCCTTCGAAACTCGTTGCCGCTGATGCCGGGCGTGATTACGGACGCCGCCGGCGCCCTGCATGTGAACGGATCATCGGAAAACCAGGTCCTCTTTCTCCTCGATGGTTTCAACATCACCAACCCGATTTCCGGACGGTTTCAGACTCTTCTTGCGGTGGAAGGCATCCGCTCCGTCGACCTCTCCTCCGGCCGCTATTCGCCCGAGTTCGGAAAAGGCTCGGCGGGCGTGCTGGCCGTCAACACTGAAATTGGCACGGACGCGTTCCACTACACAGCGACCGACTTTATTCCTGGCGTTGACGTCCAGCATGGGCCACACCTTGGAAGCTGGTATCCGCGCTTCGGGGTCTCAGGACCAATCGTCCACGGACGTGCATGGTTCTCGGATACTTTCCAATCGGAATACACTCAATCGCTGCTGACTGGGCTTCCCTCCGGTCAGAACACCCGCAGCGGATGGGCCGGCAGCAACCTTCTGCACACTCAGGCGAATCTGACGGCGTCGAATATTTTATTCGCCGATTTCCTGGTCAACGTAGACAACGAAGGCCGGGTGGGACTCGGTCCGCTCAACCCCGTGTCCACAACATCCAGTATGCGCACGCGCGAATATTTCGCGAGCATCAAGGACCAGAAGTATTTCGGCCGCGGTATGTTGTTGGAATTTGGCTACGCTCGCAACCAGTTTTCCGCCGCGCAGAACCCTCAAGGCAACGGCCTGTATGTGATTTCTCCCCAGGGCAACAGCGGCAATTATTTCTTGAACTCCATCCAGGCCGCCGCGCGGGATCAGGGCCTGATTCAGGCGTACCTGCCGAAATTCCATTTTCTGGGCTCCCATCAACTCCAGGTTGGGGCCGATGCCGACTGGTTGCATGACCACGCCGACTTCAGTCGCACCGGCTACCAGGTCTTCGGACTCGACGGTCAACTGATTTCGGAAACTCTCTATCCCACGCCCGCCCGATTCCATGTCGGCGATAGCGAAATGTCCACCTATCTATTGGACACGTGGCGCGTATCCAAGCGCCTTCAGTTCAACCTGGGTATCCGCGAGGATTGGGATCAAAAGATCGGCGCACTCGCATGGTCCCCGCGCGCGGCTCTTTCCTGGTCTCCTCTAGCGTCGGGCCGCACTCGAATATCGGGAGGCTATTCGATCACGCACGACGCCGTAACCATGGACATGCTGGGGCGGCCTCTGGATCAGACCGCTTTCACCACTCTCTACAACTCCAACGGCACGCCCGCCGGGCCTCCCGCGCCCACCACCTTCGCGATCGGCAGTGCCGGCCTGGCTCTGCCGCGCGCCGCAAATTGGACGCTGGATGCGGATCATCAACTGTTCACGCACATCTACGTGACCGCGAAATATCTGCGGCGGCGCGGGACCGATGGGTTCGCTTTCATCAATACGCTCGTCCCCGACGCCCCGCCTTCGCTGCTCCCCTTGCCCAGCGCGGACTCGGCCGGCGTCTATCAGCTCGCAAATCTTCGCCGTGACAATTATGATTCCATCCGCGTCTCGGTCCGCCAAACCTTTTCCGGCCAATATGAATGGATGGCCGCCTATACCCACTCCCGCGCGCTCTCGAACGCAGTGCTCGATCCCAACACCGCCCAGCCGTTGCAGGTGCTTCCGAATTTCGTGCCGATGCCCTGGGACGCGCCGAACCGCGTCCTGGCGTGGGGATACCTGCCTTTGCCCTGGAAGCATTGGGCCATATCGGGTCTGGCTGAAATGCGCACCGGCTTTCCGTTTTCCGTTCGCGATCAGACCGGACTCATCGTCGGCCCCGTGGATTCCTATCGCTATCCGTTAAATTTCGACCTGAACCTGGCCATCGAGCGCATGCTTACCGTTCGCGGATATCGTTTCGCGCTGCGCGGCGGTATGGACAACATCACCAATCAAGCCAATCCCACCGCCGTAAACAACGTGACCGGCGCGCCCCAATTTCTCCAATTCCTGGGCAATGAAGGCCGCCATTTTGTGGTGCGGATCAGGTTCTTCGGCAGCGCCGTGAAAAAGTAGGCGCCACGTCGCCCCGCGTGCCAACGGCGACCTGGCTACCCGGGTACCCCGGTGACGCCGCTGCGATTTTGTGATATTTTGCCCGCAAAGGAGTCAGCCATGTTGAACTGGCTTACTGAGGTGTGGCTTAGGATCGTGTGGCGCAGGATCGGCCGCTGGGTGCACCCCGAAAAGCTTCCGCAGAGTTATCATCGCTCCAATCTGCATGGCCGCCGACGCTAGGGTCCTGAGACTGGTCTGATCGAATAACGCCGGTCGAAAAATGCGCCTCTAAAAACCCGCGGCGCCTCGCGTCGTCAACCCCGTCACGGGCGCGCGAGCGACACCCGGAACGCGGCCATCTCCTCGCCGTTTCGAACCAGCAGCACGTCGCCGGCCAGCACCGGATGATTCCAGGTCTTGCCCTCGATGGCTTTGAACCGCGCCAGCTCCTTGAACTGATCCGGGGTCGCCGCGACCAGCGCCAGCTCGCCTTCCTCCGATAACACCAGCAGCAGGTCCTGCTCGGGCAACACAATAAGCTGCCCGTTGCCGTAACGTCCGCCCTTCCACTTGCGCTTGCCGTCTTGGACGTCGATGCATGAGAGGATGCTGCCGTCGAAGCCGAAAGCGTGGCCATTATGTACCACGAAGTCGTTGAAGTACGGCTTCAGCCCCGTCGACGTCCACACCTCATTGGCGGTCCATCCGCTCGGCCCTTTCGCGACCGCAAGGCGGCGTGTGCCGGTCCCTCCCGCGTCGCCGCCGCTGCTGATCAGGACGCCGCCGTCCGCCGTCAGGGCCGGCTGCACGATGGTGAAACCCCGCCAGGCATGGTTCCACAGCACCTTGCCGTCCGCGGGCGCGACGCTCGAAACACCAGCGCCGTTCATCAACAGGATCTGCGCGACTCCGCCGATGGTCATCAAGTGCGGAGAACTGTAGCTGCCGCCGCCGGTCGTGGCGAGCCACCGTGGCTTGCCCGTCGAAAGGTCGTAGGCCGCCAGCTTGCCGGAGACCGCGACGATAACGATGTCGTCCATCACCAGCGGTGAGCTTGAGAAGCCCCACTCCGGGACGTTCGTCCCGGTCTCGACCCCCGCGTTGCGCGACCACACCACGGCGCCGCTGCGCGCGTCGAGCGCATTCACAATTCCGGTCGCGCCGAAGGTGTATACGCGGCCGTTGCTCAGGGTCGGCGTTGCCCGCGGACCGGCGCCCGCATTCGACTCCCAAAACCGGGCCTTGTCACTGTGTCTCCACACTGGCGCTCCGGTAGTCAATCTGTAGCAGGCCACCACCTCGTCGCTGCCGCGCTGTTCCTGTGTGTAGATGAGGTTGCCGCTGACCGCGAAAGATGACCAGCCCGGTCCCACCGCCTGTCGCCACATCTGGACCGGAGGCGACGCCGCCCAGTTGGTCTCGATCCGCACGCCGGGGACGACGCCGTCGCGATGCGGTCCGCGGAAGCCGGGCCATTCGGCTCCCTGGTTCAGTCCCGGTTTTATTACTGTGACCGCTGCCGCCGGAGCCGGCTCGTGAGCCGTCGGGATCGAGGTCGGGATCGAGGTCGGGATCGACGTCGGGATCAATGTGGACTCGCCGCCCGGAGTTTTCGCCGCCACGGGAGAAGCCGCGACCGCCGCCGGCTTGTCTTCAGATCGGGCCGCGGCGGGCTCCTCGTCATCCTTCACTGCTACCGGAGCCGTCGGCTTGTCATTCGCGTGGGCCAGCAGCCGATCCTCGGCAGTCGGCGCCCAACGCCACGCGAAATCCGCAGCGGCCTGGGCGTTAATGCCGCCGGTCCGTAGCAGCGCCCACCCGCCGCTCGCGAGCAGGATGGCCGCAACCATCGTCGCGCGGCGAACTCTGTCGGAGAGCCGGCTGGTCGCCACGGCCCAGATGACAAAGGCGACGCCGAGCAGCGGGATGGCATAAATGAAGAACAGCAATCCCATCGCCCCAGTTGCAATGGAAGGGTCGAGGAGGAAAAGCTTTGTCGCGCCCACCGCGACGATCATCAGGACCACCGCGCCCCAGCGCTCCACCACGGCCGCACGGCTGAAGAAAGCCCACCACACCACGATCGCTAACGTGCCCGCGAGTCCGCCCAGGAGGCTGTATTCCAGGGCGTCGGGCCAGACCATGGGGACGCCGAATCTGACCAGCCCCATCAGGACCAAGATCGCCACGCCGGGCCACAGCCGCAGAGGCTTCCTGGGAATCGCCTCGCCGGTTTGTTCGCTGGTCATATCAAGCCCCTAGCCCCATGCGTCAGCTTGGGGCTCTTTCCCGCCATCCAGGATGGGGATAAGGAATTCAAGCAAGTACTCGTCAGATAGATACTCGCCCTAAAGACAATTTGTTCCCTTTTTCCCGTCTCCGTGTCCCCCGTTTTCTGACCTCTGTCCTCTATCCCTGGCCCCTCGCTCCTGGCCTCTAGCCCCTGGCCCTGCTCTACCGCAGCGGTATGCACGTCAAAACGAACGTGGTGTGTTCCGAACCGCAGTCCGGCGGCCGATAGAAGGTCAACATGCGTCCGAACACGATCACCCCCGTCCACAGAAACAATGACAGGGCGCCGATCCACTTGGCGACCACCTCCGCATCCTCGCCCGACCCCACCAGCTTCACGCGCCGGAAAACTCCCAGGTAAAAGGTGGCGACATTCAATCCGGCCATCGCCATGAACAGGATTTTCAAATGGAACGCCGTGTTGAAAAGATATTGATCGGGCTCGGTGCCCAAAAACATGATACCGGTGAGCAGCGCCAGAACATACCCGGCAACGCCCCAGGGGGCCAGTTTGTGCAGCGCGCCCAGCGGCACGCGCTTTCCCATCCCCAGCAGGCGCAGATCGAACATTCCGATAGTGCCCATCAGCAGCGACAGCCCCAGGAAGTGGACCGTCTCGCAGAACGGCCACCCCCACTTGGAAGTCATGAACGGCTTCACCCACTTCATCGCGAGAAATGTCCGGAAGAGCCAGATTTGGAAACCGTGCATATTGTTATTGCCCCGACGCGATCATTGCTTCGCCATCATTGCTTCGCCCTCATTGCCCCGAAGCGATCATCGCTTCGCCTCATTGTTTTGACGTCAGATGTGAATAAGTGTAGGCCAACAATCGCCCGGCCGTGATCGCGCCGGTCCAGCATACCAGCGACGCCACTGCCAGCAGTCTCGCATTTCGCGTCGCCGGTTTTAGGTCGAGGCTCGCGTCTCCGAACACCGTGCGCATGATAAATCGGAGCGCCACCAGAGCCAGCGCGATAAAAGTGAGCTTCAGATAGAACACCGGATTGGTGAAAGCTTTGGTCGGGTATCCGAACAGGAGCAGCACGCCGGACACAGCGTTGGCCCAAAAGCCGATCCACATCACGGGCAGGAAACGCCTCATCTCCAGCAGCGGCACCGCCGATGCGAATCCCAGAATGCGGAGCGCCACCGCGGCATTCAAGCCGGCGACGAACCCCATGCCCACCGTATGCACCGAAAGAATCGCCGGGAACGCCCACAGAGAAGTCGATTCGCGAATCCAGGTGCTCAGGGAGGTCGCCTCCAGCCAGACGAAAAAAGGGTGCATGGCTCGGGTTAGCCCTTTCGTTGAAGGCGGTTCATTTCACACCGATCGCATTTCCCATCAATTGTCTAAAACCGCTTCTTAATGCCCTGCCGTGTCGTTAGTGTCGGTGCTGTCGTTACTGAAGTCGCGCAAATCGCACCTGCCGCCGTTTACTTTGGGACGCCGTTTTTCGCCCTTCTGCTACTCTAGCTTGGAACTCCCGGCTCCGTGGGCGCGTCCGGAAAACGCCGCCCTCAAGGTTGAACCCGTGACGGCCGTCAGTCGAGGCGCGACTCGACGTTCTGTCCAGTCAACGCGTTACAGGATTGGAATCTGTGGCGACCCATTCGCTATAGTCGAGAAGAGCTTTTCACATGCGGTCTTTCCGGAAAATCTTGCTGTGGGGATGTCTCGCGCTGGCGGTTCTGGCAGCCTTAATCTATGTCGGCGACGACCTCTGGGCCCGGCTCCAGGGGCGGCCGGTGGAACAGGTGAAGGTGGATCGTGTGTACGCCGACATGAACCATTGGAATCAGGTGGAGTACTCGGCCGGAACCCAGGTTATGGAGACTTGCGTCGACGCGCTGATGCCGCATTTCGGCTACACGCCGTGCTGGTACCTGCGGCGTCACACCCTGGAGCAGATCGGTGACCCGTAAAGCGGCGCCCGGATTTCACGCAAAGACGCCAAGAACGCTACGAGGAACAAGAGATGGCGGGCGGACTGACGCACTACCACACAGAGAGATTTTTCTTTCCGGCCTTTGCGTCTTTGCGAGAGACTCACTGCATAGTAAGATGGAGCGATGATGTCGCATTCTTATGTTCGCTCTGTTGCGTGGACGTCAATTTGCCTGGCCGCCTTGCTGGCCGCTCCAGTCTCTTTCGGAACCGCAGCCGACCGGAAGCAGGCTCAAGCGCAATTGCTCGATCACGCTGAATTCCTTTGCGCGAATTGCTTTTTCGGACCGAGCGACTATTACTTCTGCTTCGTGGCGGACGACAAGATCCTGATCGGCTATCAACAGACTCCGGTCTTGAATTGGCGGAACACCTCGAAGAATTATTTGACCAAGGTCCACCGCGCATGGACGGCCTGGACCGCGCCCGGCGAGACGGTACCGATCAGCTATGACGACAAGCACATCTGGGTCAATCGAGCGGACGGTAAACCAGTAAGGCTCACGCAGGACTACTCGAAGCGGGACGCCTTTATCGACAATGACCGATGCCGGACCGCCGATGGCGCGACGGCCCATTAGTTGGCGTTGAATTGGCGTCGAATTGGCGCTGAATTGGCGTCGAATTGGCGTCGCATCGCGCTCGCGATCCCGCGGCGTCGGCCCGCCACCCTGGCCTGGTTTGCTCGGAGGTGCCTAAACGCCTGGTTTTTATCGACTTGCACTCGTATGTAAGATTGGGTAACAGGCGGTCCTGGTATGCCGAATAGCCGTACCCGCTTGACGAGTTGCTTTGCTACTATATTCTTTCAGTAGTTTCCCGCGAGCCCCACGGTTGTGCGAATTGACGTACCTTCGACTAGGGCGGCAACGGGTGATTCCTAAAACTGCCTTGGGGAGTGAAGGTGTTACCTGGAGGCTCTCGAAGCAGTCATTAATGAGTTAGCCCGATAGGCCGTTTGAATGACGACAAACATAAAGACCCCTGAATCGACGCCGGAAGTCCATCTGCCCGCCTCGCATGAACCAACGCCGCCCAGCTCCAGAAAACCAAAGAAACGCGGACTGATCTGGGTTGTTTTCCTACTGATCATCGCGGGTATCGCGGGGTATGCGGTGTGGCGTGCTGGCCAGCCGGTCCCTGTCCCGCAGGGAGGCGGGGGCGGGGGCCGCGGAGGCGGTGGAGGGGGCTTTGGCGGAGGGCGAGGCGCGGGTTTGGGCCCGGTGCCGGTAGTGGTGACGAAGGTCTCCCGCTCCAGCATCCCGGTCATTCTGAACGGACTGGGCAACGTGACTGCTTACTATACTGTCACGGTCAAGTCGCGGGTCGACGGCCAGTTAATGAAAGTGGATTTCAACGAAGGCGACTTGGTCAAGGAGGGGCAGATCCTGCTCGAGATAGATCCACGGCCGTATCAGGTTCAACTCGATCTCGCTCAGGCTACGCTGGCGCACGACCAGGCTCTGCTGGACAACGCGAATGTAGATCTTAAGCGTTACGAGCTGTTAGTGAAGACGGACGCCATTCCGAGTCAGCAATTGGATACGCAAAAGGCGCTGGTGGCGCAGTATCAAGGCACCATCAAGCAGGATCTCGCCAACATCGAGAGCGCCAAGCTGAATTTGGTGTATGCCAAGATCCCAGCCCCGATTACGGGTGTGTTGGGTCTGCGGCTGGTAGATCCAGGCAACATCGTCCATGCGTCCGACGCGAGCGGCATGATCACGATCACCCAACTCCAGCCGATATCCGTGCTGTTTACCATCCCCGAAGACGCACTTCCGCAGGTCACGCAAAAGCTGCGGGCGGGCGCGAAACTGCCGGCCGATGCGTGGAACCGGGACAATTCCAAGAAGCTCGCGTCCGGGATGCTAGTGACGCTGGACAACCAGATCGACAATACCACCGGCACCTCCAAGCTGAAGGCGGTTTTCGACAACAAGGACAATGGGCTTTTCCCTCAGCAATTCGTCAACATACGCCTGCTGGTGGACACCCTGAGCAATCAACTGGTGGTTCCCAACGTCGCGGTACAAAATGGCCAGCAGGGAACCTTCGTCTATGTCGTCGATGACGATTCGAGAGTGCACCTGAAACCGGTTAAGGTGGGAATCACTACGGAAACCTCGGCCGACATTCTCAGCGGCATCTCGGAGGGGGACCGCGTAGTCGTCGATGGCACCGACAGGTTGATTGAAGGCGCCGTAGTCAGAGTCAGGAAAGCGGGAGAGATGGACAATCCGCCCGGCTTCGACCCGGGCGGAGGACGCGGCCGTGGCGGCAAGAGAGGCGAGGGGAAGGGCGGCGGCACGTCCAAGCGAGGTGACGGCGGCTCCCAGGATGGACAGAGCGGAGGCGCCAAGATGGTCGACAGCCCACGAGGCAATGACACCGGCGGCGGAGGAAACGCCCGGAGCGGCCGCGACCCATCGAAGAGAGGCGACGGGAAGGGCGACGGCGCATTTAACAAGGGTGAGCACGGTAACAAGGGTGAGCACAGGCAAGGCAGACGGGGAGGCGGTGGTCGGTGAGTCCGTCCCGAGTCTTCATCCTAAGGCCGGTGGCAACATCGCTGATGATGGCCGGCGTGGTGCTGGTCGGTATGGTTGCTTTCCAGCAACTGCCGGTTTCGGCGCTGCCCCAAGTGGATTACCCCACCATGCAAATCCAGACGTTCTACCCTGGCGCAAGCCCGGAGGTAGTGACGTCATCGATCACCGCGCCGCTCGAGAAACAGTTTGGCCAAGTGCCCGGATTGACGCAGATGACGTCGATCAGTTCTTTTGGCAGTTCGCTCATCACACTACAGTTTTCGCTTGAGCTCAGCATCGACATCGCCGAGCAGGAGGTGCAGGCGGCCATCAATGCAGCCACGAGTTTTCTTCCCACGAACCTTCCGGTCCCTCCGGTTTACAGCAAAACGAATCCCGCCGACGCGCCGATTCTGACGCTGGCCATTACGTCTACGACGGTGCCGCTGCCCAAAGTGGAAGAGCTATGTGAAACGCGGATGGCGCAGAGAATTTCCCAGCTCAAAGGGGTCGGCCTCGTGAGTATCAGCGGAGGACAACGTCCGGCCGTCCGGGTGCAAGCGAATCCCACCGCGCTGGCATCCTATGGCCTGAGTCTGGAGGCTCTCCGAACGGCGCTGGGCAGCGCCAACGTGAACCAGGCCAAAGGCAATTTCGACGGACCGAATCAGGCTTGGACTATTAACGACAACGACCAGCTTAAGGCCGGCGCCCAGTACGGTCCGATCATCATTGCGTACCGTAATGGGGCGCCGGTGCGCATTTCCGATGTCGCCACTGTCATTGACGGTGCGGAAAACACCAAGCTTGCCGCGTGGGTCAACGCCGACCGGGCCATCGTTCTGAATATTCAGCGGCAGCCCGGGACCAACATCATCAGCGTCGTCGAGACAGTTGAAACGCTCCTTCCTCAAATCGAAGCGTCCCTGCCGCAGGGAATCCACGTGGAGATCATCACCGACCGGACCACCACCATCCGGGCATCGGTGAAGGACGTCGAATTCGAACTGATGCTGACCACGGCTCTGGTGGTTATGGTCATCTTTCTTTTCCTGCGCAGCGCTTCGGCCACCATCATCCCGGGCATCGCCGTGCCTCTTTCGCTGGTGGGCACCTTCGCCGTCATGTACATGCTGGGGTACAGCCTGGATAACCTTTCGTTGATGGCGCTCACGATTTCCACGGGGTTTGTAGTGGATGACGCGATCGTGATGATCGAAAACATCTCGCGCTATATCGAGATGGGCGAGTCTCCGATGCAAGCCGCGCTCAAGGGATCGGAGGAGATCGGATTCACCATCGTGTCCTTGACCGTCTCGCTGATCGCCGTTCTGATTCCCCTGCTGTTCATGGCGGATATTGTGGGCCGCCTGTTCCGCGAATTCGCAGTGACTCTGGCGGTCACCATCATATTTTCTGCGTTTGTCTCGCTGACGCTGACGCCCATGATGGCGGCTCGGATTCTGAGGCACCATCCGGAAGCCGAACAGGGCGTGTTGTACCGCTGGTCGGAGTGGTGCTTCGTCAAGACCATCGAAGCCTACGGCAGCATGGTTCGAGTAGTGCTGCGTCATCAGCCCATAACGCTGCTGGTGGCCGCCGGAACGCTCGCACTCACGATTTACCTTTACGACATTGTTCCCAAGGGGTTCTTTCCGGTGCAGGATACCGGCGCCATCCTGGGCATTTCGCAAGCGCCCGAGACGGTGTCGTTTGTAGCCATGTCCAAGCTACAGCAGGATCTGGTGCAGGTGATCCGCCAAGATCCGGCGGTTGAGAATCTCACGTCGTTCATCGGCGCCGATGGCGTGAACACTACCATGAACAGCGGCCGTATCCAGATTACGCTGAAGCCGCTGGAGCAACGCGCGGATGTTTCCGCGACGGATGTGATCCGGCGGCTGACTCCGAAGCTGCAACAGGTGCCAGGCATCGAGCTTTACATGCAGCCGGTGCAGGATCTGACCGTGGAAGACCGTATCAGCCGGACTCAATACCAGTATTCGCTGGACGCGCCCGACAAGGCGCTGCTGGATGAGTGGGCTCCGCGCCTGGTGGACCGGATGAAACGGCTACCCGAACTGCGCGACGTCGCGAGCGATCAGCAGAACAACGGCCTGGGAGTATTCGTCAATGTCGATCGCGACACAGCCGGCAGGCTTGGGATCACCCCTCAGAACATCGACGACGCGCTGTACGATGCCTTCGGCCAGCGGCAGGTATCCACGATTTATACGCAAACCAATCAATTCCATGTGATTCTCGAAGTAGCGCCCAAATATCAGAAGGATACGAGTTCCCTGGACCACATGTACGTGCCCATCGGATCGGCGTCGGCCAATCTGGCAACCACCATCGCACTGGCGGGGACCAATAGCGCTCTCACGGGTGCTGCGACGCTCGCGCCGGCTCCGCTCGAATCGTTTGTCAGGCCAACGCTGGTCCCGTCGCCCATTACGATTAACCACCAGAGCCAGTTCCCAGTGGTTACGCTTTCCTTCAATCTGGCTCCCGGAGCATCGCTCGGCGCGGCGGTTCAGCATATCAAAGACGTTACGCGGGAACTGGGCATGCCGGCCAGCATCGAACCGAGCTTTCAGGGAACCGCCCACGCGTTTGAGTCGTCGCTGGCAAACGAGTCGACGCTGATTCTTGCGGCCATCGTCACGGTGTATATCGTTCTGGGCGTGCTGTACGAGAGTTTTGTCCATCCCATCACCATTCTTTCCACGCTGCCATCGGCCGGAGTCGGCGCAATCCTGGCCCTGGTTCTGTTTAAGCAGGATCTGGATGTCATCGCGCTGATTGGCATCATTCTTCTGATCGGTATTGTGAAGAAGAACGCCATCATGATGATTGATTTTGCGCTGGAAGCCGAACGCAGGGACGGTAGGTCGCCGGAAGAAGCCATCTACCAGGCGTGCCTCCTGCGCTTCCGTCCCATCATGATGACCACGATGGCCGCCCTGCTGGGCGCCGTTCCGCTCGCGTTCGGAAGCGGAGTCGGTTCCGAATTGCGAAAGCCGCTGGGCATCTGTATCATCGGGGGGCTGCTGGTCAGCCAGGTGCTGACGCTCTTCACCACGCCGGTTATTTATCTATTTTTCGGACGGATCGCAGCCTGGGTCGCCCGGTTCCGTGGTTCGGACGAGAGCGAAGGACTCATCTCCGAGCCCACCTTGACTTAAAGACTGGTCCCTATGAGCATTTCCACGCCATTCATTCAGAGACCGGTTGCCACCACGCTACTTCTGATAGCGCTGACACTGGCTGGCGGGATCGCCTACACGCTATTGCCGGTATCCGCATTGCCGGAGGTGGACTTCCCCACCATCAACGTCAGCGCCAGCCTGCCGGGAGCGAGTCCCGACGTGATGGCGGCGTCCGTCGCGACTCCACTCGAAAAGCAGTTCACACGTATCGCGGGTGTCACGGAGATGACCTCCAGAAGCTCGGTTGGATCCGCGAACATCACACTCCAGTTCGATTTGAGCCGCGACATCAATGGGGCGGCGCGCGAAGTGCAGGCGGCCATTAACGGGGCGGCGGGATTTCTCCCTTCGAATCTTCCGTCGCTCCCCAAATACCGGAAAATCAATCCCGCCGACCAGCCGATTCTGCTGATGACACTCGAGTCGGACGTCGTGCCGAGGCCGCAGTTGTACGACATCGCCTCCTCTGTGTTTGCGCAGAAGCTGTCGCAGGTCAAAGGCGTCGGCCAGGTTTCGGTGGGTGGGAGCTCACTTCCAGCGGTCCGCGTCGAAGTGAATCCGCAGCCGCTCTCCGTCTACAACGTTGGTCTCGATCAAATCGGCTCTTTCCTTCAGAGCGCCAACGCGAATAAGCCGAAAGGCTCGCTCGCCAACGCCGAGGAGGACCTGCCGATTTATGCGAGCGACCAGCTTTTCCTGGCGAAACAATACAAGGATCTGGTGGTGGTGTATCGGAACGGGGCGCCGGTCCGCCTCTCGGATCTCGGCCGGGTCATCGATGCGAATGAAGATGTCCGGAACCTCGGCATCGTAAACGGTAATCCGATGGTTCAGATCCAGATCAATCGGCAGCCGAATGCAAATGTCGTCGATACAGTCGCTCGAATTAAAGACTTGATGCCGCAGTTCAATGCCCAGCTTCCGCCAACTGTCCGCTTCAAAATCGCCAGCGACCGCACCATCACGACCAAGGAATCCCTGCACGATGCGCAGCGCAACGTAATCGTCTCCATCGGGCTCGTGATCTTGGTGGTATTCCTGTTTCTCCGCAGCGGCTGGTCAACCTTTATTCCCAGCATATCGGTGCCGGTATCCATCATCGCCACGTTCGGCGCGATGTATCTGATCGGCTATACCCTCGACAATCTTTCGCTGATGGCGTTGACCATTGCGACGGGGTTCGTGGTGGACGACGCGATTGTCGTGATCGAAAACATCATGCGCCACGTCGAAAGTGGAATGAAACCCATGCAAGCCGCTCTCAAAGGCGCGGAAGAGATTGGTTTCACCGTTTTGTCGATGAGCATCTCGCTGGTTGCCGTGTTCATCCCCATCCTGATGATGAGCGGCGTGGTGGGGCGCCTGTTCCGTGAATTCTCCGTGATTCTTTCGATATCCATCGCCATATCCATGGTGGTTTCCCTTACGGTTACTCCCATGATGTGCGCGTGGCTCTTAAAAGAAGACCGCGGCCACGGATACATCTACAACCAGAGCGAAAAGTTCTTCAAGTGGATCATCTCCACGTATGCGTCGGCGCTGGAGGTGGTGCTGAATCATCCTGCGCCGGTCCTGCTGATCCTGCTGATTACCATGGGCGTCAACGTTTACCTTTACGACAAAATCCCGAAAGGATTTTTCCCGCAGCAGGATACGGGGCGTCTTCAGGGCAGCGTCGTGGGCGAGCAACACATCTCCTACCAGGCGCTGGTGGATAAGGCGAAATGGTTCGAAGAAAAGATCCGCGTGGACCCGGATGTGGAGGCAGTCACCATGGTGGTGGGCTCCAGCGGGGGCGGATTCGGCGGCGCGAACTCAGCCGGTATCAACGTGCAGCTTAAACCGGTGGGGGTTCGAAAGAGCACCTCGGACCAGGTGATCGCCCGTCTGCGCCGCCAGACTTCGGGTGTGCCTGGGGCTACCATGTTTCTCCAGAACTCCCAGGACGTGCGCATCGGCGGCCGCCAATCCAACGCGCAATACCAATACACCTTGCAGGCGCCCGATTTCGATTCGCTGGCGGTATGGGGGCCGAAAGTTCTGGCGCGTCTTTCGACGCTTCCCGAGATTGCGGACGTCAGCTCCGACCAGCAAAATTCCGGCTTGTCGTCCAATGTAGTCATCGACCGCGATACCGCATCCCGCCTCGGTCTCACCGCGCAAGCCGTGGACTCCGCGCTGTATGACGCTTTTGGCCAGCGCCAAGTCTCGGTAATGTACAAGTCGATTAATCAGTATCACGTGGTTCTGGCTTTGCAGCAACAGTGGTGGTCCAGCCCGGACTTCCTGAAAACGATTTACGTACAGACTCCCAAGGGCACCGACGTTCCCTTATCGACCTTCACCCACTTCACCCAGGGGCTCACGCCCATTTCGCTGCCCCACCAGGGGCAGTTCCCGGCCACCACGCTCTCGTTCAACCTCACGGAGAACGTCGCGCTGAGCGACGCCAGGGCCGCGATCCTCCGCGCCGAAGTGGAGATGGGCCTGCCTGCCAACATAACCGGCAAGTTTGCCGGCACGGCGCGGGCGTTTGAGGAAGCTCTTCAGAATCAGCCCATCCTGATCGGGACGGCGCTGCTGGCCGTGTATATCGTGCTGGGAATTCTGTACGAAAGCCTGATCCACCCTCTCACCATCATCTCAACGCTGCCGTCGGCCGGAGTCGGAGCGCTGGTGGCTATGGTTCTGTTCAAGAGTAATCTGGACCTCATCGGCATGATCGGAATTATCCTGCTGATCGGCATTGTGAAGAAGAACGCGATCATGATGATCGATTTCGCGCTGGCGGCCGAACGGGACCAGGGAATGAACTCGCGGGATGCAATCTACCAGGCGTGTCTGCTGAGGTTCCGGCCCATCATGATGACCACTATGTGCGCGCTGCTGGGTGGGATGCCCATGGCGCTCGGCTGGGGCGCTGGAGCCGAGTTGCGAAGACCTCTCGGAATTTCTATTGTGGGCGGCCTGGTGGTCAGCCAGATGTTGACTTTGTTCACCACGCCCGTGATTTATCTTTATCTCGACCGGCTTCGCAAGCGTTTCGCCCAGAAGCAGCCGAGTTACCGGCACCGTCCCGGTTTTCTGATCCCCGGCGGCGCGGAGAGTGGTGATTGATGACGCGACTTTGGAAAGCCGCGGTTCTCGGCGCTCTCCTATGTTCAGGTTGTACCATCGGTCCGCGATATCGGCGGCCCGTGGCGCAGGCGCCCCCGGCCTTCAAAGGACTGGCCGGCAACGAACAGTGGAAGATGGCGACTCCCAGCGATGGCCTGCTCAAGGGCAAGTGGTGGGAGATTTTTGGCAATCCGGAACTGAACCGGCTGGAAGAGTTGGTCATCGTCAATAACCAGAACGTAAAGCAGGCGGAAGCGCAGTTCCGGCAGGCTCGGGCATTGGTTGCCGCCAATCACGCCAACTACTATCCCTCCATCGGATCGAGCCCTGCGATCACGCAAAGCGACTCTGGGGCAAGTGGGAGAGGTGGAACCAGCCAGACCTTTTCATTGCCGGTAACTACGACCTGGGAGCCGGACCTGTGGGGCCGCGTTCGTTTGTCGGTGGAGAACGCGGTGAACAACGCGCAGGTGAGCGCGGCCGATCTCGAAAATATCCGGCTCAGCCAGCAGGCGCTGCTCGCCACCGATTACTTCCTGCTCGCGGCGCAGGACATGCAGCTAAATCTGCTGAGCGGTACCATCGAAGCCTACGACAAGAACTTGCAGCTCACCATGAACCGCTACAACGGCGGAGTCGCGTCGAAATCCGACATTACCCTCGCGCAGACCCAGCTTGCCGGCGCCAAGGCCCAGAGTACGGATCTGCACATCGCGCGCGCGCAGGACGAGCACGCCATAGCCATGCTGACCGGTCAGCTTCCGGCCTCCCTCGATATTGGATCGAGCAAGATCAACGGCCCCCCTCCGCCCATTCCGATCGCGGTTCCCTCGCAGCTTCTCGAACGCCGTCCCGACATCGCGGCGAGTGAGCGGCAAGTGGCCGCGGCCAACGCCAACGTCGGTATCGCCGAGACCGCCTACTATCCCACGTTGACTCTCTCCGCAAGCGCCGGGTTTCTTTCCACCAATCTGGCGACTCTGTTTACGTATGCGAGCCGCAGTTGGTCCGCGGGTCCCTCGGTCTCTCAGACGCTGTTCGATTTCGGCCGCCGCGGCGCGGCGCTGGAGGGCGCCCAGGCTGCCTACGACGCAACCGTTGCGGGTTACCGGCAGACTGTTCTCGCCGCCTTTCAGGAAGTCGAGGACGATCTTGCGAATTTGCGCTACCTCGCCGAAGAGGCGGTGCAGCAGCAGGAAGCCGTGGTGGCCGCCCGGCAGGCCCTGAGTCTGGAGTTGGACCGCTATAAGGCGGGAATAGATTCCTATCTCAACGTGATTACCACCCAGACCATCGCATTAACCGACGAGCAGACCGCCGTCACCATCCTGCAGCGCCAGATGACTGCGGCAGTGGATCTCGTCAAGGCCCTCGGCGGCGGTTGGGACGCTTCCACCTTACCGTCGGAGAATGTTCTTCGTTCAAACGCGCTAGCGGATCCCAAGAGTACGCAAAACGTGGCGCGAACGGCCGGCCAATAGACAAAAATGGTGGGCGGTGAGAGCCTCGAACTCCCGACCTTCTGGGTGTAAACCAGACGCTCTAACCAACTGAGCTAACCGCCCCGATACTCGCGGCTGACTTCGACGCCTTCCAGCCCCATGCGTCAGCATGTGGGGCCGGCACTCGTGCCGGCGAGCCGGCTTCTTCAAGCCCCACCCGTCAGGGTGGGGGACCAACCGCTTTCCAGCCCCACCCGCCAGGGTGGGGATCATCCGCCTCTTCGCGACTCAGTTCTTCGCCCGCGGCGGCACATACCCCGGCGGGAACGACGACCCTTCCCCGAAAAAGTAATCTTCCATCTGCTTCAGCAGGAATTCCTGCGCCTCCGCCGTGCCCAGATTCAGCCGGTACTCGTTCATGATCATCTTCATGTGCTCCAGCCACAGCTTCCAGGCTTCTTTCGAAACATTCTCGTAAATGCGCTGCCCCAGCGGGTGCGTATCGAACGGAACTTCGTCCAGGCCCGGCATCTCGCGCTGGAACTTGACGCAGAAAACCTTCCGGCCAGTCTTGTTCGCTTCCTCGATTCGGGGTCCGATCGAACCACCGCCGCAGCCCATAGAGAATTGCTCCTTAATGTTCAGGATACCAACTCGGACCGGCGCGCGAACCTGTAGTGCGTGTAACGCGCGTTGAACGGAAACGCTCAGCGGACCATTGGGCAGTCGCCCGTCTGATGATCTTCGATCTGGAATCTTAGAAACTCGTGAACGGCATCCAGCGCCGGCTTGTTGTCGGCTGTGACGGTGATTCGTGCGCCCCGCGGCGTTTCCGTCATGCCCCAATGCAATTGATCCTTGAGCCGGGTCATCGTTGCGGTTCCGGGAACACTCGTGCCGTGAACCAGCATCGGAGCGTCGAAATTTCCCTCCGCGAACATTTGAACGATGTGGTGAAAATGGCTGCGAATTTGATCGCGGCTCTCGGCGTCCTTAACGTCGTTGGCTCGCACGTCAATCGCTCCTCCGTCGTAGTTCAGTTCGAAATGATGCGTGGTCTTCTCGTGAGAAAAACCCATCATGTGGTCGCCGTGCTGGTTGACAGCGGATTGATGATCCTGAGCCGCCGCGAGGCATGCCCCCAGCACAACAAGTAAAACGATTCTGAGCATTTTGTGCGATCTCCCTAGGTTGGATGGACGGAGACAACGTGGAAGCGTTAGGCTTCCACGCAGTTTAGGGCACTGCGATAGCAACGCAGCGTGGGGCAGGCGATCTTGTCGCCTGCCAGTTCTTAGTCGCGTGGGGCGGCGATTTCAGAGCCGGGGCTACGGAACCGCGACCGTAAGGGAGCAGGTAGCGATTTCGACCGGGGGCGCTTACTATGTGACGATCTGCGCCGTCTGTGCCCCGCGCTTGCTCTTTACCGCGTCCAGATACTCGGACAGCTTCAGCGGCAGGCGCGCTCCTTTTTCCATGTGGCGCTGTACCGCCTTTTGGTACCGTCGCAAAGTCTCCCGTTTGGACGACTCGCGCAGGTTGCAACTCTCGATATCCAGAAGCAATTCAACCTCCCACGGCCGGAACGTGTTGCGATGCATGTTACCGCGAAGCAGTTCCTGGATCAGGCGGTTGAACTGCGCCAATACTGCGTCGCTGTCCGGAAGGGAATCGTGCATAATCTCGTGGATCATATCGTCGCGAATTGATCGAATATTAACATATGGCGGGCTACTTGAGGCGCGACAGTATGGAGCGCTCGTCACACTCTCTTGTGGGGCCGCCAATCTTGGCGGCGAGCCGGCTTTCAAGCCGGCTTCTTCGGGGAGCGACCGCGAGGGACCCCGTTCCGTCTTAGGACCCGGCTAAATCCCCACATACCGAAACCCCGCGCGCGTTAGCCTGCCACGATCCAGCACCAGCCGCCCGTCCAGCATAATTGCCGTGCGCATCACCCGCGCCAGCCGCTCCCAGTCCAATTCACGATATTGCGGCCATTCCGTCACCAGCACCGCCGCGTCGCAATCCCGCAGCACGCTTTCCACATCCGCGCAGCACGCCACGTCCAGATCCGCGTGCTCCTGTTTGAACCGCTCCATCGCCACCGGATCGTGCGCCTTCACCCGCGCTCCCCGCTCGATCAGCTTCCGCGCGATCTCGATCGCCGGCGCTTCCCGCAAATCGTCGGTGTGCGGCTTGAACGCCAAGCCCAACAGCCCGATGGTGCGGCCCTTCAAGATCCGCAGCTCGCCCAATAGTTTGTCCACCACGCGCTCCCGCTGCCGCCGATTCACCTCGCGCGCCGCGTGCACGATCGGCATCTCCAGCCCATATTCGGAAGCGGTCGCGATCAGCGCCGCCGTGTCCTTGCCGAAGCACGACCCCCCCCATCCGATCCCGGCTTGCAGGAATCGCGTGCCGATGCGCGCGTCCAGTCCGATGCCCTTGGCCACTTGCGCGATGTCCGCCCCAACTTTTTCAGCAAGCTGCCCAATTTCATTGATGTAGCTGATCTTCAGCGCCAGAAATGCGTTCGCGGCGTACTTGATCAACTCCGCCGAGGCCAGATCGGTCGAGATCAGCGGCACCGCTCCCAGCCTTTCGGGACGCGGCAGAAACGACGGCGGTTGAAACGTCTGATCCAGAATCGGACGATACAGCGAATACAAAATCTCCGCTGTCTGCCGTTCATCCGCGCCGATCACCACCCGATCCGGATACAAGCTATCGTGCAGCGCCGACCCTTCCCTTAGAAACTCAGGATTCGAAGCCACCGCGAATCGCCCGTCGGCTTTGCGCCCGTGGCGCTGCTCGTAAGCTTCCCGCACCAGCGATCCCACCCAGTTGCCGCTGCCGATCGGCACCGTGGACTTGTTCACCACCACGGTAAAATCCTCCCGTAATTGTTCGCCGATCCCGCGCGCGGCCGCTTGCAGATATTTAAGATCGGGAGCGCCGTTCGCCCCCGGCGGCGTCCCCACGGCGATGAAGATCACCTGGGCTCCGGGGATGGCCCGCTCGTAATCCGTGGTGAATCGGAGATTGCAGCGCGCCTCCGCCACCAGCTCCGCCAGATGCGGCTCGTGAAACGGAATCCCTCCGTTTTCGAGCGTCTCCACTTTTTGCGCATCGGCGTCCGCGCACGTCACCGTGTGTCCCAGGAACGCGAGACACGCGCCGGTGGTCAGACCGACATAACCCGTACCCAATATCGAAACATTCACGAGTTCTTATCTTACGACAGGCAGTGCCATGGAAAACTTGAAATGCAGGCGCGCGTGCGATTCCCGCACCGCCTTCTCGGCCGCCTCGGCCGAATTTCCATGTCCGAAAATGAACCCGAGATAGCTCGCTCCTTCGGGCAGCGGCAGCATCGTCTGACCCTCTTTCGCCGTAATGATCACGTCGTCAATGCCCCCCACGGCTCGCGCCCGGTCCAACCCTTCAACCCCGGCGTATACCCCGGCCCTCGGGATCGGGATCATCATCACCGCGTGTCCGCCCGCCGCAAGCCGCGCTGCCGCTACCCTCTCGCCGGCCGCGTGCCGCAGCAGGATTTCTTCGAGCGTCACGTGATTCGCTCTGGCGCGATCTGCCCCTGTCTCGAATCGCAGAACCCGCGAGCATAAACCTCCGATGGGCCTTGCCGCGACTTCGAGCATCCATACTCCGCGATCGTTCACCCGCATTTCGGCGTGCACTGGACCGCTGGTCAAACCGAGCCCATGAATGGCGCGCTGCGTGGTCTCCTGAATCGCCCGCCGCACATCCTCCGGCGCGCGCGATGGCGTGACGTAAATGGTCTCTTCAAAAAATGGGCCATCCAGCGGATCGGGCTTATCGAACAACGCCAGCGTTTGAAGCTCCCCCCGCGTCACCACGCCTTCCAGCGCGAACTCCCGTCCAGGTATGAAATCCTCCACTTGAATCGAACCGTCATGCTCGATGGAGTGATCCTGCTCCATCAGTTTCTGAATGCGCGCGACCGCCGCGGCGAACTCCTCGGCGTTATCGGCGCGAATTACTCCGCGGCTGCCCGAAAGCCCCAAGGGCTTCAAAACGCAGGGATAGCGAATCGATTCCGAATCAATGAGTTGTTCATTGATGGGCTGGGCAATCAGACGGTAACCGGGCGTGAGCAAGCCGGCGGCCGCGAATCGCCCCCGCGAAAGAAACTTGTTGTTCGCCGCGCGGACCGCTCCGGGCGGGCTGAACTCGAGCCCGAACCTCTCAGCCGCCTGCGCGGCGACCAAAGCCGGCTGATCGCCCACGGCAAGTACGCCATCGAAAGGGCTTCTGGCTCGAAGGGCCTCGAAGCCGTCCGAGGGATTGTCGAACTGAACGGCCACGGCGCTGTCGCCCCAGGGATCGTCTAGCACATGACAGCGATCGGTGGCGAGGATCAGCTCGAATCCGAGTCGCTCGCCGGCCTCGGCGAACGAGTGCACCTGGTAACCGGTGGTGGAGGCGAACAGCAGTATACGCGGCATCCTAAACGCGGACCATTACGCGGACAGTCGCGGTGAAATCACGGTAAACCCACGGTGAAAACACGGTGAAAACACGGTTCTTTCACGGTAAATGAAAACAACCACGTCTTGCGGATTCCCATTCGTTTGTATCCGTATGAATTCATGGCCGATACCCGTTTTAGACAAGCGCAACCTGCGCTTCGGTTGGCTCCGCTCAACAATACCAGGGCTCGTCCAAAAACGGAATGGTCGCGCGCGGCATCAGTTTGTAATTCTCTTGCCGGCCGCCGGCGATTTCGCGGATCTCCTGAAAAATTTCCCCGCGCGTACGCCCCTGTTTCTGCCGCTCGGCGACCAGACGAAACACCCGCGCACCCAACTGGTCGACCTCGGGATCGTCATGCACCCACGGATACGCCAGCGATTTCGTATCGAACGGGCGCACCATGGCACGCACGTCATCCAACTCCAGCAGCCGCGAGCCGGAGGTGATCAGCAATCGCAGCGCGAGTTGCACCGGCGCGACGTTTTCGATCAGCTCCAATTGGGCCAGCGAGCCCAACAGATCGCGATAGCCCGCTACGGTGGTCCACGGTGTAAACGCGATGAAGGTCGGCTGCAAAGCGATGCCCGCCGCGCGCATGAGAGCCGCGGCTTCAAAGAAATCGCGCCGCGTGTGGTTCTTTTCGAGCTTTGTGAGGACCAGATCGTCCACCGCTTCGACGGCGCTGGTGATCAACACGCAACCGGTTTCGCGCAGCAGCGGCAGCAAGTCGCGATGCTTCAGCAAGTGCTCGATCTTTATGGTCGCGTCGTAGGTCACGGCGGGGAACTCTGCGTGCAGCGCCTCCACAATCCTCGACGCATGCGACGGACCGTTGAAGAAATCCGGATCGCCGAAGGTGACGTGCGCCGCCCCCGCGGCGATCTGCTGGCGAATGTCGGCGAGGACCACCTCGCGGCCCACCACGCGAAACTGGCCCTGATAAATCGGGACAATGGGACAGTGCCGGCACATATGCTTGCAGCCGCGCGAGGCTTCGGTGTAGGCGACCAGTTTCGATTCCGCGCCGTGATGCAGTTGAGCGTAACGCTCAGGCGGGGGCAGATCGCTGCGATCGGGGGTGATGAAATCGAAACGTTCGATCGGGCCGCTAAGACGACGCACTCTCTCAGGGTCACCGCTCAAGAAAGCCGGCTCGAAAGCCCGGCTTGCCGGCAGGACTGCCGGCCCCACATTATCGCGGATCTTGACCGCTCCTTTGCCCGCTGCTGCGTTTGTTGGCTCCGGCGATCGGGAGCCAAATAGTCGCGGCTCGTTAGCGATGCGAACCAAATCCGCCTCGAACTCGCCTCCCAGAATTGCTTCCACGCCCAAGCCGCGCAGCAGCTCGGCGTTGAGCGGCGCATACAATCCGTAACACACGATGCGCGCGTTCGGATTCAGCCGGCGCACGCGTTCGATCACCGGCAACGCCAGCCGCGTGGCGGTGTGCATCGGCAAGTAGAACGCGACCAGGTCCGCCGCCCGAATCAGCGGCTCTGAAAATTTGTCGACGGCGAGATCGAGCGTTCGAACAGAGTGGCCGTCGCGCGCAAGCCAGGCTTTGGGCGACGCAAGGCCGAAGGGCTGATGACCCAGGTCATAGGTCGAGATCAGGACGACGTTCACTTGACTCCAGTGTAGTGCGTCAAAAACCTCGAACCGTTTGGCGAAAGGTGGGGCGGACCCCTGGTCCGCGGCCGACACCCCCGTCGGCCCTTGCTTGCAACCGATGTAGCCGGACCAGGGGGTCCGGCGCGGACACGGGCGTCCGCCCCACCTGCTACCTCAATCCGGGTGACGCACTACGCAAGAGTATCCACTACTCTGGGATACATGCGCCGCGCACGTGCCATCTGGGACTCACTCGCGCCGACCTTTCGCTACTGGATGCAAACCGAGGTGCACGTTTTCGCGTTCTCGACCGCCGCCAATGTCCTGCTTTCTTTCTTCCCGTTTCTGATTGTGATGATGTCGGTTTCAAGCATGGTGTTTGACCGGCAGACTGCCATCGCCTCCATCGACACGGCCATGCGCGATTTCTTTCCGGACTCCCTGGGAACATTCCTTCACAACAATCTGCCGGTGCGCGCGCACGTCGAGACGGTTTCGCTGGTCCTGTTGTTGTTCACCGCCAACGGAGTCTTCGAACCGCTGGAGGTGGCCCTCAATCATGTGTGGGGGGTCGGCAGGAATCGCAGTTTCTTTCGCAACCAGGTGCTCAGCCTGATCCTGATTTTCGTGTGCGGCGGGCTGGGGTTGTCCTCCCTGCTGCTGACCGGCCTGAACCATACCACCGCGCAATCGATGCTGGGGTTCGGCGAGTGGATCCCGACGCTGTTCTTTAAGCTCGCCGCCGTGCCGATTACGGTGATCGTGCTGTTTCTGATCTACTATTTCGTGCCGAATTTTCGCCCGCCCCGCGATCGCGTGATCGCCGCCGCGATCGTGATCGGAGTCCTGCTGGAAGCGCTGAAGTACTTGAACAAACTGATCTGGCCGTGGTTTTTTCGAAAAGTGACCAACGAATACGGCGTTTTCAAGTACTCGGTCACACTGATTTTTATCGGGTTCGTCGGCACCATGCTGGTGCTGGCAGGAGCCGAGTGGGCAGCGCGCGGCCATCGCGCGGATAGGGAGCCGGCGAAGGAGGAGGTCGCCAATGCCTGAACTTTCGACGGACCCGTCTCAGCGGAGGGTAGCCGTGATCACCGGCGCATCCAGCGGTATCGGCGCGGTGTTCGCGCGCAAGCTGGCGGCGCGCGGCTACGATCTCTTATTGATCGCGCGGCGTGAGGATCGGCTGCGGTCGCTTGCCTCGGAGCTCGCCGCGACGTATCGCATCGCAGCCGATTTCTTGATCGCCGACCTCGCCGGCGACGCCGATCTGGAACGTGCGGCGGATCGCATTCAGACGGAGCCTCGGCTGGGATTGCTGGTGAACAACGCCGGCTTTGGAACCAACGGGTTTTTCTTCGAAATCGATGTTCGCAGCCAGGAGCAAATGCACCGGCTGCATGTGCTGGCGACCATGCGGCTGACGCACGCGGCTCTGTCGAATCTGGTTCCCAGGAGTTTGGGGGTGGAAGAGGAGAACGCGAAAAAGGGGACAGACCGCTCTGTCCACTCTCGAGCATTTTCCAAGGATCAAGGTCTTGCGACTGGGGACAGAGTGGTCAGTCCCCTTTTTCCGGGGGTGATCAACGTCGCGTCGGTGGCGGGGTTTGCACAGTCGCCGATGAGCGTCAGCTACTGCGCGACTAAGACCTGGATCAACAGCTTCACCGAAGGCGTGGCGCTGGAGTTGTCGATCAAGGCGCCCGCCGTCCGGGTGCAGGCGCTATGTCCGGGGTTCACGCTGTCGGAATTTCACGATGTGGTTGGATTGGACCGCAGCGCAATCGCGAAATGGTTGTGGATGTCCGCCGATTTCGTGGTGGAGGAATCGCTGCGCGGCTTCGAGCGCGGGAAGCTGTTCGTGATTCCGGGCTGGCGCTATAAAGTGATTGTCGCGGGGATGAAATTGCTACCGGGACCGGTGCTGCGGCGAATGGCTGTCACGGGAGCGCGGCGGCTGCGGCGTGCGCGGGCTCAACGCGCGAATAGCGCTTGATTGCTCTTGCGCTTCTGGCAGACTGAGAGGGAAGTGGCGGCCCCAGAATTGGCGAGGCAATATCGAACGGCGTGGACGGTGTTCGTCGCACTGTTTCTCCTCTATACGCGCCTGTGGTGTTAGGCGTGGCAGAGCTTCTGTTAAGCTATTCAGAACATTTGTGTCGGGCTTGGTCTTGGTGTGCAAGAGGTCCCGGGTTCAAACACCGGCAGCCCAACCAGATTCCCACGGTGTAGGTGCATTAAATGAAGCATACTATTCGCCAAAAGGGCTCATCGAAGCCGTGGTATTCTGGGGCTAACTGATGCGTAGTCGAGTTAAAGTAACCGCCGGTTTCCCGTCTGCGGCAAAGGCGGCTAAGAGGCTTGGCGTATCGCGACGAGTCGCGCGAGATCTATCTCTGCTCGCGGACCGGTCTCTCAAAACGGGCGAATTTGTCTTGCCGGGCGTGGGCCGCCTCGTTCGTGTGGATCGCACGGAGCGAATGGGCCGTAACCCTGCCACCGGCGCCGCGATTAGAATCCCGGCCAAGAGGGTGGTAAAGTTTCGTGTCTCCAGAGCTGTGAAGGATTCCATCAAGAAGTGACTGGGGATGCGGCGATATTCCCGCGACAGCGCGTTTCTGAACATCCCTTACGACGATCGGTATGCCAACCTCTATTTTGCATTCATTGCGGGGCTGTGCGCCTTCGGACTAGAGCCACGGGCAACGCTTGAGATTGCGGACGGCGAGAGGCGCCTGGACCGCATCTTCGATCTGATGACGAGCTGCCATTATTCCTTTCACGACCTCTCGCGCGTCCAGATCGACCGTGTGGCTCCGCGCACTCCTCGATTCAATATGCCTTTTGAGCTGGGTCTCTTACTGGGCTGGCGGAAAACTCAGACTGGGGCCACTCACACGTGGTTCGTATTCGAGTCGACAAACCGGCGCCTGCAGAAATCCCTGAGCGATCTGGACGGAACAGATCCGTTGATTCACGGTGGGACGGTGAAGGGGGTCTTCCGGGAGCTGAGTAACGCGCTCGTGAAAAGCCGATACAGACCAGAACTCCCCCACATGAACCGGATTTACCGGCATATCAAAACGGCTTCGCCCCTGATCCTGAGGGCGGTCGGCAGCCGTTCACTTTTCGGAGCTCGCGTATTTCAGCGATTGGTCGTTCTGGCTATGGACTATGCCGAACGCACAATTCCCCGTCACTGATGCGTCGTGATAGGCGGCTGCAGCCCACCATGACAACCAGATTGGCGCCCCACGTCGGTCTACCAGATTCCTGAAACCGGTCTTGCATGCAACCCTGAGAGCACCGAAACACGTCTGGAGTAGATAGGAGAATTTCGATGAGCGAATTCGACAGGAATTTTGCGCCCGCCAGCCCGGGTATTGCGACGCCGGGGCCGATCACCCGCCGCAGCGTCCTAATGATCGCCGCCGGAGCGGGTGTGGCCGCGTGTCTGGCGGAGTGGAGTCCGATCGAGGCTTTCGGCTCGGATTTTTGGAACAAGAGGGATCCGTCGGAGTGGACCAGTGAAGAAGTCAGCCAGCTTACGTCGAAATCGCCGTGGGCGAAAGAGGTGAGCGCGAATTCCACGGTCACCGGCGGACAGCGGGGCATGGGTGGAGGGGGCATGGGCGGAGGAGGGATGGGCGGAGGAGGCATGGGCGGTGGCCGCCGCCGAGGCCAGGTGGGCATGCCCACGCAGGGTTACAAAGGCACCATTCGATGGGAGAGCGCGAAGCCCATTTTAGACGCCCTGAAGGCGCCGCTGGCGGACGCGTTCAAGGATCATTACGTGATCAGCGTGACGGGGTTTCCGGTGAACAATGATGGGGGGCGGTCGCGTTCGCAAGGCGAAGACTCGGATGCATCGATGCAAGACGCGCTGGATCATCTCAAGGGAGTCACCTTCTTACAGCCGAAAACCAAGCGCGATATCCAGCCGGGCATCGTCCAGCAGCCGGCCAACGGCAGATATGGGTCGACGGTGCTGTTCGGGTTTTCAAAAGAGGTGCTCGCGCTAAAGCTGGAAGATAAAGAGGTGACCTTCATTACGTCGTTTGGCCGGCTGGACCTGAAGGCCAAATTCAATCTGAAGGAAATGGTGTATCGCGGCGAACTCGCCGTGTAGAGCGGCCTCAGGAGTTGGGTAGATCAATGGTGGGGCGGACGCCCTCGTCCGCATACAGCCCCCTGGCCGGTCTCTTCTTGCGCGACCAAATTGCGCGACCAGGGGGGTCGCGCGCGGGTCAGGGACCCGCCCCACAAAGGCTGAAGACCGGCAGGCGACACGATCGCCCGCCCCACTCGATCGCCTGCCCCACGTCTCAGGCGATGAAATCGAACAGAGTCTTTTGCGACAGCTGCGCGTAGGACCCTAGCGCGGCCTGCTGGTCCGTCTGCGCCTGCGTCATATTCAGGATCGCACTGGCCGTGTCGGTGTCCGAGAGGCTGCTGACGACCGAAGTCAGCTCAGTTTGCTGGGTGTTGGCGTAATCGGTAGCCGAAGCGACGATATCCTGCGTGGTGCCGTAGAAGGCGAGCTGATTATTCATGTACTGGGCGACGGTCGCGAGGCCGTTGGTCGAGGTTTGCACGGCCGTCTGGTCGTTATTCTGAAGCGCCGTGATCAATCCGTTGAGCGCTCCGAAGACGTTGGTGGTGGGGTCGGCGGAATCGAAAATCTGCTGGGCGGTGAGCGCGACCGGAAACGTGGTCCCGTTGGGGTTCAGCGCCTGCCGTGTCGATGCCGTGCCCAGGTAAGCGCTCACCGGATCGGCTTGGGTCGCGTCGTAGGTGTAGGGCACGATCTGATCCGAATCTCCGGAGAAAATGTAGCGGCCTTGAAAGCTCGTGTCCGCCAGAGCCACAAACTGCTGCTCGATGCCCTGGAGCTGCTGCGCGATGGTCGACCGCGTGGCCGCTGTCTGGGTGCCGGTCGAGCCCGCGGCCGCGAGTGTCTGCACCTGGTCGAAAAGCTGGACGGAGGTTTGCAGGGTTTGCTCCCCGGTGTCGACTTCCGCGCTGATCCCGCCAAGATTGGTCGAGATCTGCTGCGATGCGGAGAGCGCGGCGCGCGCCTGAAGGAGCTCGGAAACCTGATCCGGATCGTCGGAAACCTGGTTCATCCGGCTGCCGCTCGAGATCTGGAGCACGTCAATATTCAACTGGCTCTGAATGTTGTTGAGATTGTCGATGAATTGCTGATTCTTCGCCGAGAGACCCGAAATCATATGCGCTCCTTAATCCGACGCCGGCTAAGAATTCCAGATGCCCAATCCATTACGTCGTTGCCTATCCCGTTGCCTACGCCACCGCCGGATTAAACATGTTCATCAGCGCCGTGGTGAGGGTACCGATCACGCTGACCAGTTGCCCGACGGCCTCATATGCCTGCTGGTATTGGAGCAGCTTGGTGGCTTCCGCGTTCAGATCGACTCCACTGATGGCGGTGCGCTGCAACTGGGCCTGGGTCAACTGATCCTGCGCCTGCGTCTGGTCCTGGGTCGCGGAGGAAACATCGCTGCCCACGGTCGCACCCAGGTTGCCGTAATACTGCGTGAAGGTGAATCCCTGGGTGTCGGCGGCAGTGGCAAGTTGCGACAGCGCGACGGCATTGCCGTTTCCGCCGGGCGAGGCCGCTGAAGCCGCCGCGATCTGATCGGGCGTGATATCGGTGACCGCGATGCTCGCGGCCGCGCTCGACGCGTTATAAGTGAACAGATTGGTGGTGGGCACGTTGCCGTTGATATCCACGCCGCCGGCAAGCGTGGTGTTTACGGTATCGGCCAGCGATTGTGCCAGCGTATTCAGGCTGGCCTGATAGCCCGGCAGCGTCACGTTCAGTTCGCCGATCAAAGCGCCCAACTGCCCGCTGGTGATCTGCGCGGTAATATCGTTGCCGCTCGCGTCCAGAATGGTGGTCGCTCCCGCGGAGTTGCCCACCGATACGGGCGCCGTCGTATCGCCGAGCACCAGCGGCGTTTGGCCGCCAAGATACACGTTGTAGGCGCCGTCGCCCCCGCGGATCACTGAAATATTGGCGATGGTCGAAAGGCTTTCGAGGTCATTGTGCAGATCCGTGTCCAGGCTCTCATCCTGCTGCGACTGGGAACTGGACTGATAGGTTTGGTTGATGGAGGCGATCTGCGACGCGAGCTGATTGATCTGGGTCACCACGTCGGTGGTGGCGGTGGCGGCGTTGGTGGCGACCTGGGCGATGCCGGTGGAGCTCTGATTGAAGTTCTGGGCCAGTTGGCCAGCCGCCGTGATGACCGCCTGCCGGCTGACTTCGTCGTTGGGATTCACGGTCAACTGCGAAAGCGAGTTGAAGAAGCTGTTGAGAGAACTCGAAATGCCGGTGGTGGAGGTGAGATCGAACAGCGGCTGGACCTGGCCGAGGTCGTTGGAGCGCTGTTGGGCGCTTCCGAGCGCGGTGTCCTGTTCGCGCACGGCTTGCTCGGCATACTCCGAGCGCGTGTTGAGCAGCGGTCCGGGCGTCACTCCGCCGGCCAGACCCTGGGAGGGGTCGAAGGGCAAGGGTTCGAGCGATTGGATCTGCTCCGCGTAGCCGGGCGTGTTGGCGTTGGTGATGTTGTTTTCGATGACGTCGAAACTTCGTTCGAAAACGCTCATGGCGTTTCCCGCGCTAAGCAGAGCGGAGCTAATGCTGCCCATGCTTTATCCTTCCATCGCCAGGCTGCCGCGAGCGGCGAGCGGGGCGGCTTCGCCCGAAGACGTATATCCCACGGCGGCCGCGCCCAACAGCCGGGCCCATCCGCGATGAAACGCCGCGCCGTGCTCGATCAGTTCTTGAACCGAGCGCAGGTCGGATTGGAGCGATCTCAGTTCGCGCACGTGGCCGATGGATACGACCTTCGACATAGCCGGCTGGGCTTGCAATCGATGTTCGATGGCGCTCAGACACCCGGCGGCTTGCGACAGCCCCGGTACACAGCCCATCAGCTCGCCGGGGGATTGGGCGGGGGAAAGCAGCGCGTTTCGCAAGGCCGCGACGTGGCTCCGGGCACGTCGAATTCGATCCGAGATGTCCTCGGGTGTTTCTTCCGGGACACTCTCGCGCGGGTTATGTTGCGAGGGCGTCATCGATGATTTTCGAAGCTGTGGCCGGCGCGTCCACGTGATAGGCGCCGTTCGCGTAAGTTCGCGCGATCTGTTCGAGGCGCGCCTGCCGCTCGGGCGATTCCGCCGCGAGAGACCGCAAGCTGCGCACCAGTTCCGACAGATGCACATCGTCGCCCGCCGCCGGACTGGTGGATGCGCCCGCCGGGCCCGCGCCTGGCGTGGTCCGCTCGATTTCCTGGGCCTTCGCCGCTCCGGCCGCGGACGGAGCAGAGGATTCGGCCGCGCCCAGCGAGGATGGATTGGAATCGTTCACTTTCATTATGATGTTGAGCGAAGAATTCGCTCCCAATACAGTATCGGCCGCGCGCGCGGTTTCACTAGGAATCGCGACGCATGGAGCCGGGTAAGTAAATCCTGTATCACCCTCCCTTATCAGGCTACAGGTAAATCATCTATGTCGTCCCTATAATCCCATGGCTCTGCGTTTCATGAGGTGCCCAGAGGTTTCAAAAGCCCCTCGAAAGTTTCGCCGGGACGATTGCCCGCGGTCTTAGCACCGTGTATCATGTTGCAATGCGCCTACTCGCAACCTCGTTAATGGTATTACTTCCGCTGTGCGTCGCCGCCCAGGACAAGCAAGATAAACAGGACAAGGGCAAGGGCGGAGGGCAGCCTTCCAACATCAAAGTCCTGAAGATCCAGAGCCGCCAGGAAATCGGGCCGATCATGCGCGGCTTCACCGTTGGCCTCGGCGTGCAGTGCAACTTCTGTCACGTTCAGGGCAATTTCGCGAGCGACGACAATCCCAAGAAGGAAACCGCGCGGCACATGATCACGATGGTGGATCAGCTCAACGGCGGTTTCAACGCCGCTATGGGCGACACCAAGGCGCATATCACCTGCTTCACCTGTCATCGCGGCGAGACTGAGCCGAAGACCGCGCCTGAACCGAAGCCCGCGGCGCAGTAACGCCGGACGAACGGATCGAGCCGTATTGCTAACCTGGAACCGATGCCCACCGCCGCATTGTTCCGGGGCTTGAGCGTACTCTCGCTCGAAAGCCGCCGAGCCGTCGAGATCGAGCGCCTGATCCGCGCGCAGGGCGGCGTTCCCCTGGTTGCGCCCTCCATGCGGGAGGTGCCGCTCGAATCGAATCCGGAGGCTTTCTCCTTCGCCGAGCGCCTGTTTCGCGGCGAATTCGACATGATGATCCTGCTGACCGGCGTCGGCACGCGTCTGCTGGGGAAGGTGATCGAGACGCGCTGGCCGCCGGGAGCGTTTGCGGACGCGCTGCGTAAGATGACGGTGGTCGCGCGCGGACCGAAGCCGATTGGAGTGCTGCGCGAATGGGGGGTGCCGGTAACCGTCGCGGTCCGCGAGCCGAATACTTGGCGCGAGATTCTGGCGGCGGTTGGGGATCGTGCAGAGCGGCGCATCGCCGTTCAGGAATACGGGCGCCCCAGCGTGGAGTTAATCGATGGGTTACGCGAACGGGGCGCGGCAGTGACCAGCGTTCCGGTATATCAATGGGATCTGCCGGAGGACACTGGTCCGCTGCGCGAGGCGATCCGGAGGTTGTGCGCGAACCAGTTTGACGTCGCCATGTTCACGACGTCGGTGCAGGTGGTTCATCTGCTGCGCATCGCGGCGGAAATGGGATGTGAGGATGAGGCGCGCGGCGCGTTAAAGCGGATGATGATCGCCTCCGTCGGCCCCACCACCAGCGAAACGCTGGCGGAACTCGGAATCGCGGTGGATTTTGAGCCGTCGCATCCTAAGATGGGTTTTCTGGTGAATGAGACCGCCGCGAACGCCGCGCGGATTCTCGCGGCAAAAGGGGTCGCGAAATGAGCCCGGCTGCGAAGCGAATCCATAAGCTGAGTCAGTAATGCCGGATGAAACATTGAATAAGCCGCCGGATAAAGCATCCGCGAAAGATTCCGACAAGAGCGGGCTGGCCACAGTCGGCCGCTATCTCTCCGTGGGGATCATGCTGCCGATCTCTAGCATGGTGGGCTATGGGATGGGCTACGCGCTTGATCGGTACTTCGGCACGCACTGGCTCGCGATCGTCCTGATGCTGGTCGGCACGGCGGGTGGATTCATACAACTGATTCGCGAGATCTCGCGATGAGTCCAAAAGCCAACCGTTACGATCGCTCCCTTTCGCGGATCGTGCGGATCGGCGCGGCGCTCGGCATTCTCGGAACCGTCGTCGTGCTGATCCGGTACGGCCCCAAGATCGCCATTGGATTCCTGGCAGGCGCGGTGCTGTCGCTGTTGAATTTTCACGGCCTGCGGCGCGTCGCGGAGGGGCTGAGCCCGACGCCCGATAACCCGTCACCACGCGCAGGGATGCGCGCAACCCCGATTTTCTGGGTGTTTCGGTATTTGCTGTTCGCGGGCGCGGGCTATGTTATAGTCAAAGGTTTGGGAATCAGCCTGATGCCGATTCTGGCGGGACTTTTCGTCGTCGCAGCGGCCATCATCGTGGAAATCCTGTACGAAATAACCTATGCCAGAACATGAGCTGTTGCTCACCCGATTCTTCAACCAATACCTTGGCGGTGCCGCCAATTCCATTCTGAGCGCGGTTCATGTGACGCCCGACGATCCGGCACATCCCTGGCAGAACTGGCTGGTAATGGAAATTTTGGTGGTGGCGCTTCTGATCCTGCTGTTCGCGGTCCTGCGCCCCCGTCTTTCGGTCGACAAACCCGGCAAGACCCAGCATATTTTCGAAGTGCTGTACGGATTCTTCAAGACCTCGGTCGAAGAAGCCGGCATCGAGCACGGCGACAAGTATCTCCCGTATTTCGGCGCGGTCTTCATCTTTATTCTGGCCATGAACCTGATCGGGATCATCCCTGCGTTCGAATCGCCCACCATGTCGCCCGCGGTGACGTTGGGCCTGGCGCTGTGTACCTTCATCTATTACAACGTTTGGGGATTTCGCACGCATGGCGCAAAGTACTTGTTGCAACTGCTGGGTCCGGTGTGGTGGCTTGCTTGGCTGATGATTCCCATCGAAATCGTGAGCCATCTGGCGCGGCCGATGTCGCTCACCATTCGTCTTTACGCGAATATGCTGGCGGGCGAGCAGGTGACGGGAGCGTTCCTGGCGGTGGCGAAAGTTCTGATTCCGGTCGCGTTCATGGCCCTGCACGTGTTCGTTGCGCTCTTGCAGGCGTACATTTTTATGCTGCTCTCCATGGTCTACGTGAGGGGGGCAGTTTCGCACGATCATTAAACGACGTTTTATATGGCAGCGCATGGCGCTGCCCCACTGTTTTATATGGCAGCGCACGGCGCTGCCCCATTAGTGTAAAAGGCATCATGTCCGCCGAGTGTGAGCCACCGGCCCCCCAGGACCGGACCGGCACCACCTCCTCGTTGGAACTTTAATAAGAAAAGAGGAAAGAAGAATGAGAATCAGAGTCGTATTTCTGGTGCTGGCCGTGATCATGCTGGCAGCCATGCCGGTGCTCGCCCAGGGCGGCACAACAGGTGGAGATCAGACCGGGTTGACGACCATCGGTCTGGGCCTCGGCATGGGCCTCGCAGCCGGGTTGTGCGGAATCGGCCAGGGCAAGGCGACGGCCGGCGCGACCGAGGCGATGGCGCGGAATCCAGGCAACACGGCTGCGATCCGTACCGCGCTGATCATTGGATTGGCGCTGATCGAGTCGCTGGCGCTGTACATGTTCGTCTACGTAATCCGAAGAGGATTCTAGCTAGGGAACCACGCGCTCCGTCGAAAATCGCGCATCGGGACAGGCCCCATCCGTCAGGGCGGGGCCCCATATCGTGCTACTAAACGGCGGCGCGGAACCCCACTCTCACGCGTGGGGTTTGAGGCGCGCCCGTCAGGGCGCGCGCTTCCAACTCCTCATGAAACTCCAGGGAATCTTCATCTCCGTCGCCACGCCTTTCAATCATCGCGGCGAGATCTGGCCCATCAAGGTCGAGCACAATGTCGTCAAGTGGAATCGCACCGGCGTAGCGGGCTACGTACTGGCCGGAGCTGCATGCGAGACCTCATCGCTTTCGAGCGAAGAGCAAGCGCGCATGTTCGATCTGGTCTCGAAGTACGCCGCGCCGGACAAGCTGGTGGTCGCCGCGGCGGATCTGCCGGAGCTTATTGGGATCGCGAAAGCCCCAGGAATCGTGCCGGGGACTCTAACCGAGAAAGCGCCCGGCGGCCTGTGCCAATCGGATGCCGGTTTCGCCTCATCGCTTGCAGCCGGGGCCTCGGGCATTGTTTCGACCATGGCCAACGCCGCGCCCTATACGATGATCAGCATCTGGGAAGCGCATCGCACGCGCGACACCGAAGCCGCGGCCGATTGGCAGAGCCGGATCGCAAAGGCAGTCGAAATGATCAACGGCTCGAACGGAATCGCGGCTCTCAAGTACGCGATGGATCTGAATGGATACTACGGCGGCCCGCCGAGGTTGCCGCTGACGGTCCTGACGCCCGGTGAGAAGCAGGAAGTGGAGCGGGCTTTCGCAGGGATCAAGGGGTAGGCGGATGATGTGGGGCCGGCACTCGTGCCGGCGGCCAGCCTTTAGGCTGGCTCCATCATGGTCGAAAGAGAAGCCGGCTTGAAAGCCGGCTTGCCGGCACGAGTGCCGGCCCCACAATGCTGGATCAAAAGCCAGGAGCAGCCTTCACAGACTAAAGTCTGTGCCACCAGTTAGCCTCGCATGATCAGCGATGCGTTCCAGCTTTTCAGTTCTTCCTCGGTCAGAATCAGATCAGGATTGAGCACGCGCCGCGCCCGTCCATTCAGCCGCACCGAGCCATTGCGGAAATCGCGATCGCGCAGCATCAACACTTCCGAGATCCTATCGGCCACAAACCCCAGCAGTCTCGCCCCGCTTCCGCTCTCGACCTCGACCACGATTACGCACGGCTGGCGTCCGTGCGAACCGTGAGCGATGCCCAGTTTGCCGCGCAGGTCAACCACTGGAAAATCCCGTCCGCGCAGACTGGCGACTCCGCAAATCATTCCTGAATTTTTCAGCCCCATCTCTCCGCTGGAGAAACCCGGCTCGGAATTAGATGACTGCGGCGGTTCGATGGGGATCAGATCGTGCGCAGGCAGGATGCCGCGCACCCGCGACGCCAGCATCGCAAAAACCTGCCGCGCGACCCGAAACGTAAGATACTGCCCTGAGCGGTTGGTCTCCACATAGTGCTCATCGGCCAGCGAAAAAGGAGCGTGAGGGGGATAATGAAGGTAGCCATGTTCCCTCGAACGCTTTGGGTTGCGATGCTGGTGTTGGCGCTGCTCGCCGCGCAAGCGTGTGTCGTGGCTCCCCCAATTCCGCCCGTTACTTCCCACAACTTTTCAGCGGCGGCTTCGCAGGAGGGGCAGCAACCGACGCCCAAAATCTCCGATGCCATCGTTCAGAAGGGCGCTCCCGACGCAAATTCCGACGACGAACCCGAATACATGTGTCCGATGGACAAAGACGTTCGCTCGAAGACTCCGGGCAAGTGTCCTAAGTGCGGAATGACGCTGGTGCTCAACCTTCCCGAACCGCATGAATATCCCGTGCGGCTCACCACCAAGCCGCGCGTGCTCAAGGCCGGCGAAAATACCGAGCTGCATTTGCTCGTCGAAGATCCCGTCACCCACAAGCCCGTGACCGACTACACGATCATGCACGAAAAGCTCTACCACCTGTTCGTGGTGAGCCAGGATACGACGTTTTTCAAACACGTGCATCCGGAAAAGCAGCCGGACGGCAGCTTCATTCTCAACGAGACCTTCCCCAAGCCGGGTGTGTATCGCATCTTGAGCGATTTCTATCCGGCGAGCGGCACGCCGCAGTTGATCGCAACCACCGTCATGGTCCCGGGCGAGGGATTCAAGATCGAGCCGGCCGCGCTCAAGCCCGACATGACGCCCCAGGACGGCGCGAATCTGCACGTCGAGCTGACCACCGATCCGCCCGAACCGCTCGCCGGATTCAAGACCATCATGTTCTTCAAACTCACGCCGGACAAGGACATCGAGATGTACATCGGCGCGTGGGCCCACATGCTGGCGGCCAGCTCGGATGAGATCGACCTGATCCACTCGCATCCGGCGTTTCCGGCGTCGGATCAGGACGAGGGCGCGTACAAACAGATTCAGTTCAATATGATTTTTCCGCGCGCCGGGATCTATCGGGTGTGGGTGCAGTTCCAGCGCGCGGGCGTGGTCAACACCGTGGCCTTCAACGTCCCCGTGAAGAATCTCGAGTGATTTCTCCGGCTCCGTACCTGATCGAAAACGCGTCGGAACTGCTCACCCCGGCGCTGGCCATTTATCCCGCGATTGTCGACAGCAACATCGCGGCCACCCTCCGGCTGCTGGGCGGCGATGCCAACCGGTGGAGGCCGCACGTCAAGACGGCCAAGCTCGGATTCATCATGCGGCGGATGGCCGAGCGCGGCGTCGCGCAGGCGAAATGCTCGACGACTCTGGAACTCGCGGCCGCGTGCGATGCCGGAATCGCCGACGTGCTGCTGGCTTATCCCGTGGTGGGAGCCAATGCCGCGCGCGTTCGCGAAATCGCGGACCAGCATCGCAGCGCGCGGATTTCGGTGCTGGTCGAAAATCCGGCACAGGTCGCGGCGTGGAAAGGCACGCGCGTCGGGATTTTCATCGACGTGAATCCGGGGATGGATCGAACGGGCATCGAGCAGGATCGCCTTAGCGGGATTCTAGATATCGCGCGGGCGGCTGACGCAGCCGGTCTCGAATTTCGCGGCCTGCATTACTATGATGGGCACATTTCCGCGCAGGATCTTCGAGAGCGCGAGGCGCAGGCGCATCGCGGCTACGGCCGGCTGATGGAGATCGCGGCGGAAATTACGCGAGCCGGATTTCAGGTGGGAGAAGTGATCACATCAGGCACGCCGGCGTTCCCCTGCGCGGCGTCATACGAGCCTTTTCGGAATGCGGATTTCGTGCATCGCGTATCGCCGGGCACGGTGGTCTACTGCGATATGACCAGTCCGACGCAGTTGCCCGCGGAGTGGGGCTATCGGCCGGCGGCGCTAGTGGTCGCAACGGTGGTGAGCCATCCGAAAGCGGATTTTCTGACGTGCGACGCGGGTCACAAAGCCGTCTCGGCCGACGCGGGACTGCCGACGTGCGAAGTGATCGGCCGCCCGGATCTTGTGCCGCTGAGACCGAGCGAAGAGCATTTGCCGATTCACGTGACAGGTGGGTCGCGGCCGGAAATCGGCGAGGCGCTGTACCTCGTTCCTCGCCATGTTTGCCCCACGGTCAACAATTTCGACGACGCGTTGATCGTCGAGGGGAATCGAGTGGTTGCGGTCGAGCGCGTGACGGCTCGCGGTCATGAAAAAGCTATGAGGCAGGTTTAATAGCGTTTGAATACGGACGTCCGGCTCACGCCGCCGGCCGCGGCTGGTATAGCTTCACCTTGATCTCGTTCTCATGTTGACGGGCCTGCGCCAGATCGTAGGCCGCCTGCATTCGTATCCAAACGTCGGGCGTAGCTCCGAAGGCCTTCGCAAGACGGATGGCCATGTCAGGAGACACGCCCGCCTGGCCGTTAATGAGACGGGAAAGCGTGGTGCGGCTGACGCCCAGCGCCTTTGCCCCTTCCGTAACGGACAGGCCAAACGGTTCGAGACAGTTGAGCCGGACCGACAGCCCGGGATGCGGCGGATTCTTCATGGGCATTGGCGTTTCCTCCTTCAAATTTCAGTGGTAGTCGACCAGATCGACAGCTTCGGCGTCTCCATCCGTCAGCCGGAAAACGATCCGCCAGTTGGCCCGCACCGTCACGGACCAGAGACCCTTCATATCGCCCTTCAGGGGGTGCAGATGAAAACTGGTCATGCGCATGTCCTCGATGGTCTTGGCTTCGTCGAGTTGGTTCAGGATGGTGCGTACCTTATCACGTAAGTCCGGTCGAATCTCGCGGCCATCATCCTCCTCAAAGAGGCGCTTTAGGCCCCTATGCCGAAAGCCGACGATCATATTGTAGCGCGTATCGCTACACGCGTCAAGAGGAGCATTTCGCTACAACGCCCGCAACGCCAGATTCACCCCGATCATCACCACCGACGCCGCCGGGATCACCATCAACGCCTTCTTCAACCGCTTGGGATCGCCGCCTGCGATCGATCCGATAATTCGCGAGCTGACCGCCAACCCGATCCAACCTGAACTGATCGCTACGCCCTGAGCGGTCGCGGTCATGCCTGGCGAGTCCTTACCAACAATCCCGAGGACCGTAGGGAAGACAGGCGCCATCGCGATCCCGGCGAGAAACACCGCAATTCCGGCGGTGGTGACGGTCGACGCCCGAAGCATCCAGAACGTCGTTACGGCCATGAGGCAGGCGGCGGCCAAGGTAACCGTCGAAGGGTCCACAGTCTTTAGAACTTCGTAGGCGAGCACGCGTCCGATCAATAGCCCGAACGCAAATCCGAGCGAAAGAATGTTGAGCGAAGCGGACTCCGGAATGCCTTGGGCGATTAGATGTCGCGCCAACCAATTCCACACCCCCACCTCACAAGCAACGTAAAGAAACAGAACCAGGGACAGCAGGAGCAATGTCGGTTTGCCCAGCACGGCGCCGATTTGCGAGAAAACAAAGCTGCTCGCCCCTGGGGGCGGGGGCATGGGGGTCGCGATGTTGACCACGAGGGCTAGGAAAGTAAGCGCGGCCACCAGATAGCACAGCCGCGCCGGATCGCGCTTCAAAATGTTCGCGGCAATGAAAGGCGTCGCGAGTCCTCCGAGGCCGAAGAACAGGTTGAGCAGGTTGAGCGTGCTTGCGGGATTGGACGGATTGGCGTCGAAGGCAAGGGCGTTGGCGCCGGTCACAACGACACCGCCCCCCAGACCGAGCAGAAGCAGATACACCATCACGCTGCCATAACCAGCCGCGCGTGGCAGCAGGGACAGCGCGATGGTGATCAGGCCGAGCCCCAGCACCATCCCGACTTTCTTGCCCTGAATGTCGATCAGCGGGCCCACGGCGACCGAGGCGATGATGAGCCCGATCGCCTGCATGAACGCGATGGTTCCGTTCTGTTTGGGGGTGAGTTTGAAGCGCGCGGAAAGGTCGGGAAGGATGGTCCCCAGCATGGCGGCGTTCATGCCGTACACGAGGATCGCCAGGATCGCGGCAAGAATAAGCATAGGCGTCGATCTTATCAGATGACATGGTACGCTCGAAGGCATGGACATGGAGCGCACGATGCAGTTCATCGTGGAAACTCTGGCCGACGTCGCTGTGAAGCAGCAAATCGCAGAAGCTCGGGCCACGCGCGCCGAGCAGAGGATGGATCGAGCCGACGAGAGGATGGATCGAGCCGAGGAGCGGATGGATCGGGCCGAGGTGCGGACGGACAAGCTCGAACGCCAGATGAAAGGGATTCAGACGCTCGTCAAGATCGGGATGAAGCTGATGGTTGATATCCAGAAGGGCCAAAAGCGGACCGATCAGAAGATGGCTGAACTTGCGGAAGCGCATAAGGACACCGAGCGCCAATTTAAGGCGTGGCTCGAATCCATGAGGTCCAACGGCCACAGGGGTTCGAACGGCAATCGGAAGAAACCGAGCTAATCTAAGAACACGGCGCGTTTGCTCCCGTGTTGTATACTGAAGTCAGGTGTCGAGCCTGGGAAGTGGGCGAAAGCCCACTTTTTTATTGCTTCGGACACGGGAACGGCAAAAATGGCGGACGGGAATCGGGAAGCGATTACGAATAAAGTGACCCAAATAGCCGAGCGTGTAGGCGCCGGCGCGGGGATCGAAATTGTCGACGTCCAGATGCTGGGCGGCGGCGGCGCCCGACTCTTGCGCATCTACATTGACCGCCCCTCGGGCTCCATCGAACGACCGGCGGAATCAGTCCATGAAGCCGCGGAAGCCGTCGGCCAGACCCGGACTGCCGCCGAAAGGCCCGGCGGCGTCACGCTCGCCGATTGCGAATTCATTTCGCAGAACGTCGGAACCATTCTCGACATGGAGGATGTGATCCCCGGCCAGCGCTACACGCTCGAAGTCAGTTCGCCCGGCGTCGAGCGCAAGCTCACCAAGCCCCGCGATTTCGAACGCTTTGTCGGCCAGAAAGTGAAAGTCGCGCTGCGCCAGCCGGTCGAGAATCAACGCACCTGGGTAGGCGCACTTCTGAGCTTCGCGGAGGGAATCATCACCCTCGAACCATCCCCTGGACGCAGCATCCGGTTTCCGCTGGATCAGGTGGAAAAGGCGAATCTCAAGTTCGAGTGGTAAATCCCGGAAGAAAAAAACGAACGGACTTCATAATTTTATGGGAACGCTTTATCAATCCATCGAAATCCTCAGCAAGGAAAAAGGCATCGAGTCGCAGATCATCCGCGACGCGGTCAAGGACGCCATGCTGGTGGCGGCGCGCAAGCATTTCCACACCGAAGAGGACATGGTCGCGGATTTCGACGAGAGCGGCGCCATCCACATTTTCGGCGTTCGCCGGGTGGTCAACGAAGTCGCCGATCCGTTGCGTGAAATCTCGCTCGACGCCGCGCGCGCGGTCAAGCCGGATGCCGAAGTGGACTCCGAAGTTCGTTTTCCAAAGTCCACGGAAGCGCTGGGGCGCATCTCCGCCCAGACCTTCAAGCAAGTGATCCTGCAAAAGGTTCGCGAGGCCGAGCGCGAAAACATCTATTCCGAATATTCGGGCCGCGTGGGCGAGCTGGTCACCTGCATCGTGAAGCGCCTGGAAGGCCAGGACCTGGTCGCCGATCTCGGCAAGACCGAGGCCCGGCTGCCGAAAAAAGAGCAGTCCAAGCTCGAAAGTTTCAGCGTGGGCGACCGCATCCGGTCCATCATCAAGAGCGTCGAAAAAGCCGGCAAGAACGCGGGCGTGATTATCTCGCGCGCGGCGCCGGAGCTGGTGATGCGCCTGTTCGAGCAGGAAGTGCCGGAAATTTACGACAACACCGTGATCATCAAGGGCTGCGCGCGGGAAGCCGGCGAGCGCACCAAGATCGCCGTCTCCAGCCGCGACCGCGACGTGGATAGCGTGGGCGCCTGCGTCGGCATGAAGGGCATGCGCGTGCAGTCCATCATCCGGGAGCTGCGCGGCGAGAAAATCGACATCATCGAATTCAACGACGATCCGGTGGTGTTCGCGACCCATGCGCTGAGTCCCGCGAAAATTTCGCGCGTGTCCATCATCAGTCCGGCCGACAAGCACATGGAAGTGATTGTCGACGACACCCAGTTGTCGCTCGCCATCGGCAAGAAGGGCCAGAACGTGCGCCTCGCCGCCAAGCTCCTGGGCTGGCGGATCGACATCAAGAGCGAAGAGGAAAAGCGGCAGGAGGTGGAATCGCAGATGGCCGCGCTGGTGGTTCCCGGCGCTCCGGTTGCGGTGCTGCTGGATCACGGCCTCGCCGAAGAGGTGGTCGAGAAGCTGATGGCCGCCGGAGTGCCCACGGTCGAGCGGCTCGGCTCCATGACTCCGGAAGAGCTCGACGCCATCGGGATCGGGGCCGACATGGTGGAGCAGATCCAGCTCTCGGTCAACGGCTACTACGGGCAATTTGAGTCACCCGCGGATGACGATGCGGCAGCGTCTGTAGACAGCGACGCGGCAGCGTCCGTGGAAGGTGCCGAAGCGTCTGTCGACCCGGTGGAGCAAGCGCTCTCGTCGCCTGCCGCGGAACCCGCGCCCGAGGCCGCCGCCGAGTCCTCCGCAGCGTCCCCGGAGACATCTTCTGAAGCGTCGGGCGAAGCGTCTGCGGACGCACACGCGGAAGCGCACGCATCGGAAACCAGCGGCGAGAAATCGGAGACTGAAAACGAATCTGTTACGATAAAGAACACGGAAGGTTCGGGTGAAAGGTGAGGTCTGGAGCGTGTAAAACCCCTGCGCACGTTTTTTGCGCCAGGGGCATCACTGTATGAGTAAAATCCGCATCAACGAGCTGGCTCGCGAGCTTGAGGTCAAGCCCAATGTGATCATCGATCTGCTGCGCGACCTCGGCGTGCCGGACAAAAAGACCCATTCGAGTTCGGTCGACGACGATGTCGCGCTCGAAGTGCGCCGCCGTGTCGCCGGGGACAGCAGCGCCGGTGGAAATGGAGCCGGACATTCCGCGGTCGAGGCACCCCACCAGCCGCCGGCCATCGAACACCAGGTTCCCGCGCCGTCGCGGGAAGGCCGGGAGCAGCCCGCCGCGAAAACCAGACCGGGGGTCGCGGAAGCTCCCGATCACGACGCACATCGCGAAACCCGCCCCGAAATCGCCAAGGAAGTGTCCGACGAGAATGCACCTCCGGCCGCGAAACCGCACCCGCTGCGGCCGCCGCTTTCGGCAACCTCTCCAAGCCTGCCGCTGACTCCGCCCGTCGCCCGAGGCTCGGCGATTCCCGCGCGGCCGGTACCCTCACCCAAACCGGGTCAGATTATTTCGGGTCCGCGGCAGCCCATGCCCTCCGGTCTGGGCGATCTCCCGGGAGTTCCTCCGCAGTTGCCCATTCCCGGATCCTTTCAGAGCCCAGCTCCAGGATCTGCTCACGCTCCGGGACTGTCCCCTTCGGGATTGACTCCGCCAGGTGTGCCCCGTCACGCGACTCCGGCGCATCCGGTGCCCAGTATTCCGACACCGCGTTCCACGCCGCGTCCGGCAGGACCCGGTGCTCCCGCGCCGTATGCCGCGCCCGGTCAGCACATTGTGCAACCCAGTCAACATCCCGCGCAACATCTGGGTCAGCCCGCGCAGCAACCGGTGGGAGGCGGCAGTCCTTTGCGGCCGCCCGCCAAGCCGAATCTTGCGGGCCAGCCTGCGGCTCGGCCCATCGTGCCGCCCCGCCCCGACATGGTCGCGCGGCTCGCGAAACCCGCCGTGCCCGGCGCGCCCGCGATGCCTCGCCCGGGCATGCCGACCACTCGACCCGCGAGTCCCACGCCCGGCCGTCCCATTTATACCGGTCCGGTTCGTCCGGGCCAACCGTTGATGCGCGGCCCCGGCGGACCTCCCTCGGGACCTTCCGGACCTCCGCGCCCAGGCATGCGCGGGCGTCAGATGCATCCGACTTCGCCGCTGCGCGCCGAACCGGCCACCATGCCCACTGATCCGGGCCGCCGGCATGCCACCAAGCCGGGTACGCGGGATCGCCGCCGCGACGTGGATCAGGAAGAGGGTCGTATCCGGCCGGTGGCGCGCCGCTCCGCTGCGTTTGAGCCGCCGCCCATCGATCGCGAGATCACCATCGCCGAAGGCGTCACCGTCAAGGAGCTTTCGGAAAAGCTGGGAATCAAAGGCAATCTGGTGGTCAAGCGACTGATGGAGAAGAAAATCTTCGCGACCATCAACCAAACTCTCGACGTGAAGCTGGCCGAGGAGTTGGCGCGCGATTTCGGCGCGTCCACCAATAAAGTCAGCTACGAGGAAGAAACCACTCACGATATCCAGCAGACGGAAGTCGAGCTCGATCGCGAAAAACGCGCGCCCGTGGTTACCATCATGGGCCACGTCGATCATGGCAAGACCTCGCTGCTCGACGCCATCCGTTCGGCGCACGTGGCCGACCATGAAGCCGGCGGAATCACGCAGCATATCGGCGCTTACGCGGTTGAAAAGAACGGCCATAAGATCGTGTTCATCGACACGCCGGGTCATGAGGCGTTCACTCGAATGCGCGCCCGCGGCGCCAAAGTCACCGATATCGTGGTGCTGGTGGTGGCGGCCGACGACGGTGTGATGCCGCAGACGCTCGAAGCCATCGATCACGCCAAAGCCGCCGGCGTGCCCATCATCGTCGCCATCAACAAGACCGACAAACCCGACGCCCAGCCGGAGCGGATCAAGCAGCAGCTCGCCGATCGCGGCCTGCTCCATGAGGATTGGGGCGGCGACACGGTGATGGTGGAGGTTTCGGCCAAGACCCACAAGAACCTCGACACGCTGCTCGAAATGATTCTGCTGGTGGCCGACATGCAGACGTTAAAGGCCAATCCCGCGCGGCCCGCCATGGGTACCGTGCTCGAGGCGCAGCTCGACCGCGCGCGCGGTCCGGTGGCGACCGTGCTGGTGCGCAATGGAACGCTCAAGGTCGGCGATTATTTTATCTGCGGCTCGGTGTTCGGACGCGTGCGCGCCATGTTCGACGATCGCGGCGCTCCCGTTCGCGAAGTGGGTCCGTCGATGCCGGCCGAGGTGCTCGGCTTCGAATCCCTGCCCGAGGTGGGTGACGCGTTCCAGGCCGTCACCGATACCGCCAAGGCCAAGCAGATCGTCATTTATCGCGAGAGCAAAGCGCGCGATATCGCGATGTCCAAGACCAATCGCGTCACGCTCGAACAGTTCCACGACCAGCTCAAGGAAGGCGAAGTCAAGGAGCTGAATATCATCCTCAAGACCGACGTCGGCGGCACCGCGGAGGTGCTTACCGATACGCTTCAGAAAATCTCCACCGACAAGATCCGCATCAAGGTGCTGCGCGCCGCCGTCGGCGCCATAACCGAAAGCGACGTGCTGCTGGCCTCCACCTCCAACGCGATTATTGTCGGCTTCAACGTCCGTCCGGAGCGCAACGCGCAGGTGCTCGCCGAGCAGGAAAAGGTCGACATCCGGCTGCACACCATCATTTATGAGCTGGCCGACGAGATCAAGCGCGCCATGACCGGCATGCTGGACCCGGTGTTCAAGGAAGTCTACAAAGGCCGCGCGCAGGTGCGCGACGTGTTCCGCATCTCGAAAGTGGGTACGGTGGCCGGCTGCATGGTGCAGGACGGAGTCATCACGCGCTCCGCCGAAGTGCGGCTGCTGCGCGACAACGTGGTGGTCCATACCGGCAAGGTGCTGGGGCTCAAACGCTTCAAGAATGACGCGAGCGAGGTGAAGTCGGGCTTCGAGTGCGGTATCTCGCTTGAGAATTACAACGACATCAAGCCCGGCGACGTGATCGAAGCCTTCGCGACGGAGCGCGTCGCCACAGAAGCTTTGGTCTAATGGTGGGGCAGGCGATCTTGTCGCCTGCCAGTTTGTCCGCGGCCATTCTAAACCCGTGCCTAGCGTCGGCGTCATCACCTTCGAGCTAAGACTCGACGAGTCGCATTCGCTCAAAGACAAGCGTCATTTCGTCAAGGGCCTCAAAGACCGTCTGCGCAGCCGCTTCAACGTCTCCGTCGCTGAAATCGGTTATCAGGATTCCTGGCAGCGCGGCCTGGTCGCCGCGGCCGTGGTCGCCACCGATCAGGCGTTCGCCGAGCAAATCCTCCAAAACGTGGAACGCGACGCCGCCTCGCTGCTCGGCCCCCTGCTGGTCGGCGCCACCGTCGAGTGGTTGGCATAAGAAAGCATGGTTGGCATGAGAGAGCATGGTTGGCATAAGAGAGCATAGCTGGCATGAGTGATCTGGCATGAAACTGCGGTGGACTGCGGCAGGACCGCTTTTCGTCGCCGCTTACTTTCTCGCGCTGACCGCCCGGTCCGTCTATACCTATCTGACGCCCGACGATTTCCTGGCGATCTACCAGTCCTGGACCCAGCCGCTGAGGGCTCTGATCAAGGCCAACATCCTCTTCTTTCTGCCCACGGACATCCCTCGTCCGATGTCGGCCCTCTGGTACCGGCTGATGTATACCGTGTCCGGGTTGCATCCCGCGCCGTTCAAGATCGTCAACCTGGCCATCCTGGTGGCGAGCATCTTTCTGACCTACGCAGTGGCTCGCCGGCTCGCGGAATCGCGCACCGCCGGAACGCTTACCGCGCTGTTCCTCGCCTATCACGGCGAGGCCGTCAATCTTTACTCCGACACCGGCTATGAGGCCGACGTGCTGTGCTACTTCTTTTACTTCGGCGCGGTCTTCGTCTATCTGCGGGCTCGCGTGGAGAACCGGTTTCCAAGCTCAAGGGAACTGGCCGTCTGCTGCGCACTGTATGTCTGCGCCCTGAATTCCAAAGAACTCGCTGTCACCTTGCCGGTGTTTCTTTTGCTGTACGAGCTGATCTATCACAACCCGAAGGAGCCCTGGTCCTGGCGCCATGGACTCGGTATTCTCGCCACCGGCGCGATCACGCTCGCGCTGCTCGCCGGCAAAATGCTCGCGCCCAGCTCGCTGATGCAAAATAACCCCGCATATCGCCCGGCCATCACCTGGGCTCAGTTCATCAAGACCAGCCTGGAGTTTACCAGCCACCTGTTCCTTCGGCCGGGCTTCTTCACTCCCGCGACGCTGCTCCTGTTGTGGCTGGCCCTCGCGGCGATCGCCTGGCTAACACGCTCGCGCGCGCTGCGATTTGCGTGGTTGTTTGTGATGCTCAGCCCGCTGCCGGTCGCATTCATTCTGCCGCGCGGCGTCGCGCAATACTACATCCCCCGCTTCGGTTGGTCGCTGTACGCCGGCGTGCTGATCAACCTGGGGCTCGCCGCACTCCTGCGCCGGTTTCCGTCTGCGCGTCCCGTTCGCAGACACACATGGGCGGGTGCGGCGGTGGTGGTCCTGCTCGCCTGCATCTCTTATCCCTTCTGGCGCGCTTATCAACCCTGGAACCCAACCTCTGTGGTGATGGAGGGCGAAATGAATCGAAGCGTCGTCAGGCAGTTGCATCGTCTCGAGCCGCAACTTCCGCACGGCTCCAGGCTCCTGTTTCTCGACGATCCCTATCGCCCCGACTGGTATAACCTCACCTTTGTAGTGCGGCTCCTCTACCGCGATCGGAGTATCGTGGTCCACCGCGCGAAACCGGAGGTCCCCGAAATGGAGCGGCCCACGGAAGCTCTCACCTCCGCTACGCTTGCGTCCTACGATCACGTGTTCGATTATCGCGGCGGATATTTTCGCGAGCTTCCGGCGCCCTGGGAGCGCGGCCCCATGCCCGCGATTGTGCTCGAATGGGGCCAGCCGCTGATCTTTCACGCGGATTGGACGCCGGTCGATCGCGCACATCCCGCGCGCGCGGGCGAACGTCTGATCGTCGGGGCGATGGATCTGGGCGAAACCCTTCCCGCGGTCGCTCCCGGGCAGCCCTTCCCCCGGGGCCCCTTCGCGAAGGTGGTCACGGACGTTCGCGCGCACTTCAACGGCACGCGCGCCGAAGTCGAAATCAAGATTGGATGGCCCGGCGAAATCAATCGCTATCGCGTCGACATCCGCGTGCCCGTAAATGCGCCGCGCGGGTTGTCGTGGCTGGATCTCAGCGCCAACGGCATCATCGGGCCGGCCATCGAAATTCCAGTGCAGTGAAAAAGATGCTGCGGAAATTAAACCTCTCTGCTGCTCCGCTGTTCATTTCGATTTACTTTCTCGCTCTCACCGGGCGCGCCGTCTACACCTACTTTTCTCCGGACGATCTGTTGAATTTATATCAGTCGTGGTGGCGTCCGGCGCCTCTTCTCATCAAGGCCAATCTCCTGTTCTTCGAACCTTCGCTGTGGCCGCGGCCCATGGCCAGCGTATGGTTGAGGTCGATCTACTCGATCGCCGGCTTTCACCCCGCGCCGTTTAAGGTGATCGAGCTTGCAATTCTGGTCGCGAACATTTTCTTGACCTACGCAGTGGCCCGGCGCCTGGCCGGCTCGCGCACCGCCGCCGGGTTGACTGCGCTGGCCGCGGCCTACCACGGCCAAGCGGTCCATTTGTACTTCGACACCGGCTATGTCTTTGACGTCCTGTGCTATTTTTTCTATTTCAGCGCCGTGATCGTGTACCTGCGCGCCAGCCAGGTGGCACAGACTTCAGTCTGTGACCATCAATTGCCAACCTGGCGCGCTCTGGCCGCGTGCTGCGCCTTGTTTGTGTGCGCGCTGAATTCGAAAGAAATCGCCATCACCCTGCCCGTATTTCTCCTGCTGTATGAGTTGCTATACGGCGGACCTGTGATGGTCCCCGGAGCCCCGCGGCGGGAAAAGATCGCGGCGAGTTTGATGATCAGCGCCCGCCGCTGGGCCGGCGTCCTCGCGACCGGCGCCATCGCTCTCGCGGTACTCGCCGGCCGGATTTGGCACGGATCGCTCATTCAGGAATCCGCGTATCAGCCCGTGATTACCTGGGCCCGATTCATCAATACCAGCACGGCTTTCGCCGGCAGATTGTTTTTGCATGCGCGCCCGTTCACACCCGCGACCCTTCTCTCGCTGTGGACCGCCATGTTGGCGATCGCATGGCTATCGCGTTCGCGCGCGCTGCGCTTCGCGTGGCTGTTTGTGATACTCAGTCCGCTTCCCATCGCCTTCATCGACGCGCGCGGCCTCGCGCAGTATTACGTCCCGCTGTTCGGCTGGGCGCTGTACGCCGGAGTGCTCGTCGAACTCGTCTTCACTTGGATTCTGCACCGCTTTCGCCCGGCAAACCCCGTTCGCACTCGCATGTACGCGAGCGTCGCGCTGCTCGCCGGCCTCATCCTACTGCTCTATCCGCTTTGGAAATCCTATCTTCCCGATCATCCCGCGTCCGTGTTCATCGAAGCCGAAGACAATCGTTCCGTCGCCCGGCAGTTGCGCCACCTTGAACCGCACCTGCAGCCAGGCGCGCGCCTCCTGTTTCTCGACGACCCGATTCGTCCAGACTGGTTTAACCTCACCTTTCTGGTGCGGCTTCTGTACCGCGATCGGAGTATTGTCATCCATCGCGCGAAACCGGATGTTGCCGAAGCGGAGAAGCCGCCCGAAGCCATCACCTCCGCCACGCTCGCGACTTACGATCATGTGTTCGACTGTCGCGGCGGATATTTTCGCGAGCTTTCCTCGCCCTGGGACCGGAGCGGTCCCATGCCCGCGATTGCGCTCGAATACGGCCTGCCGCAGATCTTTCACGCGGATTGGATGCCGGTCGATCGCAGCCATCCCGCGCGTGCGGGTGAGCCAGTGATCCTCAAGGCGATGGATCTGGGCGAGACAGTTCCCCGGCTTGCTCCCGGGCAAACCTTTCCCCAGGCCCCCTTGGCACAGGTGGTCGCGGAAATTCGCGTGCGCTTTAACGGCACGCCCACGGCTGTCGAAACCAAGGTTGGCTGGCCCGATGAGACCAACCGCTATCGCGTCGACATCCGCGTCCCCGGAAATACGCCGCGCGGATTGTCGTGGCTGGATCTTACCGCCAACGGCATCACCGGTCCGGCCATCGAGATTCCGGTGCGATGATTCGCGCCGCGAAAAAAGGGATTGGGCCACGAATGCATGCGAATGAACACGAATAAACCCAGCCTGTTCCGTTCGTATTTATTCGTGTGAATTCGTGGCTAAGGGCTCCGCCAAGCCGGAGTATGGTAATATGGCCATAGTATGGCAGCCAAAATGGCAGTTTAAGATGACACTCACGTTGGACGAGTCCACCGTCACACTTCTGAATCAGACAGCCACGCGCCTGGCGAAACCAAAAAGCGCCGTCGTCCGTGAGGCGATTCGGGATTATCACGCGAAGAGCGATCGTTTAACCGAGACGGAACGCCGGCGGATGCTGCGCGTTTTGGAGGAATATGCCAAGACGCCCCCAACTGGTACCCAGGCCGACGTGGACCATGAATTGCGCCAGATCCGAGCATCTCGACGCCGCGGGTGGAGCCGTCCGAGTGACTTCAAATGACTGTATTCGACACATCGGCTCTCGTCACTGGCGGAAGCAGCCAGTCGTATGGTAGTATGGCCATAGTATGGCAGTAAAAGCGACATTCACGCTCGACGAGACGACGATAAATCGCCTCAACCGAACGGCTACCCGTCTGGCGAAGCCCAAAAGCGAGGTCGTTCGCGAAGCGATTCGGGAGTACGACGCAAAATCCGACAGGCTTCCGGAGGAAGAACGGCTGCGCAGACTTCGAATCATCGACGAAATCATGAAGCGGCCGCCCACTCGAAGCCAGCGCGAAGCGGATCGTGAGATCGCGGAGATCCGTCGTGCTCGGCGCTCCGGCGGAAGGTTGCACCGCGCCGAATAGATGCCGTGATCTTTTTGGATACGTCAATATTGATAGACTGCTTCACGGCATCCAGAATTTTGTTGCCCACGCTCCGGGCGGTCGAAGCGAAGGGCGAGCCAATCGCGCTTCCTGCTCTGGTTATCTATGAATGGCGTCGCGGGCCGCGAACGTCGCAGGAGATCACCGAGCAGGAGGACTTGTATCCAGCGACCGGTGCAATCACATTTGGACCGAAGGAAGCCGCGTTAAGTGCGGACCTGTACCGATCAGTCCGCCGCGCGCGATCGCGAGAAATCGACATAGCGATCGCGGCCTGCGCGATTGTGAACGAGGCGCAGCTTTGGACCCTGAACCGGGCGGACTTCGCGGATATCCCCGGACTTCGGCTGTACGATCCTAAGGCGTGAGTCGATAGAGCACCGCACAACACCGTCACCACCCTCGGCGACGAGTTGGCCATCTCGAACGCAGCATTCAGGTTAAGAGGCGAGAAAAGCAACGAAAGTGTCGAGCTCCCGTCGCGTGCGTACGTATGTCTGATCCACCTTAGCCACCAGAGGAGCAAGCTTATTCCAGCGCATAAGAGCGATGGACGCGCCGCGAAACAGGTGCCGAAATGCGAGGAATTCGCTGAGAGTCTCGACCAGATCGGTAGAGATTACGGCCGGACGCCTTTCCGTCGGTGCGGCCATTTGATTCAACAGCGCCTTGTGCCAGCTGTCTGAGGACGGGACGCGTCCATCCCATTCCCGAGCGATCAGCATGAGAATTTTTTCGATTTCCGTGTACAAAGAATGCAGCATCGCACAGGCGGCTGCTGTTTCAATGTCTCCCATTTCCGAATTAGCCGTAAGAGCGATCAGGGGCGTGATCTGGTCGCGGATCGTTGCAAGTTCACCGAGTCCCAACTGAATCTTGGAGCCAAGATCAGCCGACACGAACTAGCTCTCCACTGCCGATCAGATGCCGCACCCGAGGCGTCTTATCGTCCAGGTCCAGGAGATCGACAGGCCGTCCAACCACGTCGGAGACTTTGCTCACCGCGGAAAAATAGACTTCCGGGGGAAGCCCGGATACGGCGATGTCGATGTCAGAATCCGGACGCAACTCGCCTCTTACTAGAGAGCCAAAAATGAAGACCTCAGAAGCACCCATGCTGCGCAGGAGCTTCGCTGCGGTCAGGATTTCTTCTTTTTCACTGAGGTTCGTCGGCATAGGAAAACGGGGCTTGCGAAGGGGATCGGATACCGTTTCAGCCCTCCGACGTTGACTATACCACTACCGCTCTATACCGGCTGCGCAGGACGACTAAGGCGTGAGTCGATAGAGCCGAACGACGCCGTCGCCGCCCTCGGCGACGAATTGACCGTCTGGGGAAATCGCGCAACGCTCGGGTTCTTCCCTACCTCCTTCGGAGCGCCAGTGCTGCACTGCGGGCTTCCACGAAGCAAGAACCATTTTGGAGCGGAAGTCATACACAGCCCTCCGCCGAAGTTCGGCTTGACACAGACCAAGACAGGCGAAAAATGATGGATAGGCCCAGTGCTCCGCGATCACCCGCGGCGCCTCAGTAGACGCCTCTACGAGCTGGTACCTGCCGATCCCGCCACTTAGAGCTAGACTTTTACCGCTATTGAAATCCCAACAGCGCAGTCTGCCGTTGCCGTTGCGCCAGTCGAAGGAGCAAACCGCGTCGGCTCCACTCGCGAACATCGCCCTTCCGGCATCCGATATTGGGCGCCAGGAGGCCAGTTCCTGGGGCGCAATATCCGCGACTGCATGCTCCTGGGAAATGTTTGGGCGGCGACCAACCGTTCGGGAAAGCAAGGCAAGTCCTTTCGACGAGGCGGTATCGGCAATTCCCCATTTGCCGTGGGTGGTCCACGCCCCGACCTCGTTGCAGTTGGTATCGAGAATTCTCATGTCAGCGTACCCCACGGATTCACTCCAGCGGACGAGGGATGAACGAACGATGCGGCTCGAATCGAGCCAGAAGACCGAATTGACTAGGGCGATCGAGGGCCGGAATGGCCCGGCGGCATCACAAGACGTACCGTCTCTCAATCTCAGTATTTCCCCACAAACCAGAAGCGCATCGCCGTTCACCGACCACTCCATAAACTCGCCGCAGGACTTGACATCAAATTGGCGGGGACCGTCTCTCGGCGTGGCAACGTCGACGACCATGACATGCGTACCCCCACCGGTGGTCGGAAAATGATAATCGATCGCAACCGCGAGCTTTTTACCGTCTGGCGAAAACGCGAGTGCGGTGATCGGGTGATTCTTGTCTGCGTCCCACCCCGCGGGCTCTTTGACGAAATCGCCGATCCGCACCTCCCACACCTTATCCATCCCGCCGAACGCGAGCGGAATCAGCGCGAGAAATGCCCCTGCGAGTTTCACGCCAAATCGAACTTCTCGTGATGCAGTTGCGCGTCGCTCCTCACGAGCACCGGCCGCCGCAGGACTTCCTCCAGCTCTTCCAGATACTTATTCTGATTCGACTTCAGCACCTTCGCGACATCCGGGTGCACGCGCAGCATCACATCTTTGCCCTCGACGCTCGACGCCATCTTGCGCGCCTCGGTCAGGATTTCGTTCACCACCGTCTGGACGCTCTTGATGTAACCCGCGCCGTCGCAGTGCGGACACGGCGAGCATAGCGTCCGTTCGAGCGATTGCTTCACCCGCTTGCGCGTGATCGCGACCAGGCCGAAATCGTTGAACTGCAGAATCTTATAAGGCGCGCGATCCACGCGCATCGCCTCCTCCAATACCTGCATCACTTTCTGGCGATTCTTGCGCTCATCCATGTCGATGAAATCGATCACGATGATGCCGCCCAAATCGCGCAGCCGGACCTGCCGCACGATCTCCTTGATCGCCTCGGTGTTCGTCTTGACGATGGTGTCTTCCAGGCGATTGGTTTTCCCGACGTACTTCCCCGTATTCACGTCGATCGCCACCAGCGCCTCGGTCTGATTGATCACGATGAATCCGCCCGATTTCAGCCACACCTTCGGGCGCAGCGCCTTCTCCAGCTCTGCCGTCACGTTGAACGCGTCGAAAATCGGCGCCTCGCGCGTGTACAGCTTCACCTTCCCCACCAGCCCCGGCTGAAACTGTTCCACGAAGCGCAGCACGCTTACGTAGACGTCTTCATTGTCGATCCAGATCGCCTTAAACGAGTCCGCCAACTGGTCGCGCAGAATCCGCTGCACGATGTCGAGATCGTGATGCAGCAGCACCGGCGCGGGCCGTTTCTCCGCCTTGTTGCGGATGTCCATCCACAGGTTGTAGAGGAACGCCATATCGGAGGCGATCTCTTCCTCGGTCCGCCCTTCGGCTGCGGTGCGCGTGATGAATCCGCCCAGCGGTCCAGGGCGCCGGCCTTGCAGGATGCGCTTCAGCCGCAGCCGCTCTTCGTCGCTCGAAATCTTGCGCGACACGCCCATATGTTGCAGCGTGGGCATGAACACCACGTATCGTCCCGGCAGCGCGATGTGCGAAGTGATGCGCGCGCCCTTTTGCCCCAGCGGCTCCTTGGCGATTTGAACGATAATCTCCTGGCCTTCCTTCAGCAGGTCGGTGATCAGGGGCGTGCCCGATGGCAGTGCGGATATTGGCCGTGACACAGTGCGCTGATCGCCGGTTCTTTCCGTGCCTCGGTCCGGAGGACGGTCGCCGCCGTGCGGTTCCTGCCCGCCGCGCCCGCGCCGCCGCGTTCTGCGCGAAATGCCCCGATGCGGATAGCGCCCGCCCCGTTCTCGAACCTGGGCCGCGCCGCTTTCGGGTCCGGTTCGCGCCTCGCCGGAATTGGTTTCATCCCGCGTCGTTCCACTTCCGGATGCCCCGTTTCCGGATGCCTCACCGGTTGTTCCCTCGCCGGAGGTTCCTTCACCGGCAGATTCCTCTTCATCCGATTCGTCGACTACATCGATTCCTGAATCCAGTCCTCCCGCATGGCTGAGGATCATCTCCTGAATGTCGCGATCCTCGTCTTCATCGAGCATCGCAGTCGCCGGGCCTCCCTGCGCTTCTTCGGGCTCCATTTCTTCCCCATCCTCCATCGCCGCCGCGCGACTGACATCCCCGATCGCATCCGCGTGACTCGCATCCGAGCGACTCACATCCGAATGCACGATATCCGGCGCGTTCATATACGGCAGCGGCGGCGGCGTACCGGGAGCGCGCACCGGTGTGGCGGTGACCTCCCGCGGTTCCGCTACTTGAGGATCCTGCGTCATGTGACCCGCTTCCGTTCTTGAAGCGGCCGGAGCTGTGTGAGCGGGCGCATCCGGCATGGCATTCTCGGGCGGATAGTGGATCGGCTCGTCGAATTCATTCTCGACGACGTCACTCTCGACAGCATCACTTTCGACGACACCCCTGGGTGCGTCCGCGATGGATTCCCCTCGCGTTTCTGAATTTCCGGCCGCGGAGCGGACCGGAGCGCCTCGATACTTCGCGAGCGATTCGCCCGGAAGAATCAACGGCGGCTCAGTTCGCGTTTCCGTTTCGAAATACCTGGCGTCACCTCGTGTGTGTTGATCCGAGTGTTCCTCTGTGTGCCGCTCCGTGGGTTGCCCCATGTGCTGCGGAGCCTCGCCTTCCTGCGAACTCTCGGGCCCACCGCCGGGCTCGTTTCCCCCGGCGCCTGGCCCAGGCGCGCCGGCGTACTTCGCATCCGGGAATCCGCGCCCGCGCGTGCGGCGTCTGCGGGAGCGCCTTCCATGCCGGTCGCGATCGTCGCCGCGCTCGCCCAGCGGCCGCTCCGGCGGTCTTTCACCGGGAGCAGCGGGCGCAGTCGCGATAGCCTCGCCGGATCCGGCGTCCTCTCCCGCCGCGCGCGATTCCCCGGCAAGCGCCACCGGCGTTGGTTGCGATTGCTGCGGACGATCGTTATCCCGTCCGCCCCGATCGCGTCCCCGCTCATCCCGTCCGCCCCGCCGTGGTTGAGGAAGAGGCTCATCGCCCGTGACGCGATCGATATCCTCGTGCTCTTCGAGAAAATCGGTGACGTACAGAAATGTGTCGCGCTCCAGGCCCACATCCACGAACGCCGATTGCATCCCGGGCAGTACCCGCGTGACGCGTCCCTTGTGAATGCTGCCCGCCAGCGAATATTCGTTGGCGCGCTGGAAGTAAACTTCCACCAGTTGATCGTCTTCGATCAGCGCCACCCTGGTCTCATGCCGATTGGCCGAGATCACCAGTTCCTTGCTCATGCTTCCTCCCCGCCCGACGCGAATCTGCGTGGGCTTTTGGGCGCACCCGGCGAGCAAGAGGATAGAACTTAAGCGAAGCGGTTCGGGCTGAATTGGCTGGCGCGGAGTGGAGCCGTCACTCAAACACTCCCGCCTACTGCTAACATCGCCAGCGCGAAACCTACTCGATCGAGGGGCTTCAACCGAGCCCATTTGACATCGCCGTCAAGTCCGGCACATGCGCTTCCCTCGAGCAGGCTTCAAAAATCGTTTCTACCGAATCCCACTTCCCGTCCCTGCACCTCTAAAGCGTCAGGTCCGTCACAATATTCTCTAAACTTTCAAAACTCAGTTGACAAACCGCCGGAGCCGTACGTTGTTCACCAGCCCCAGCATCATAAATATCGAAAACGTGTTCGACCCGCCGTAACTCATCAGCGGCAACGGAATTCCCGTCACGGGCATGAACCCGACCGCCATGCCCACGTTCACTAACAGATGGAACAGAAGAACTGTCGCCACCCCCATGCAGATGTACATCCCAGCGCGATCCGGCGCCATTTGCGCGTTCTGAACTACTTGCATCAGCAGCAGAAAATACAAAACCAACGCCACCGCCACACCCACGAATCCATGTTCCTCGGCGAACGCCGAAAAAATGAAATCCGTATGCGGAACCGGCAGGAATCGCAGTTGCGTCTGGGTTCCCTGAGTCACGCCCTTCCCCCACGTCCCGCCGTGTCCCACCGCGATCTTGGACTGGATCACCTGATAGCCGCGTCCCTTGGGGTCCGCGGCCGGATTGACGAAGGTGATCAGCCGGCCCTTCTGGCCTTCCTTCAAAAAATTCCACACGACCGGCACCGCCAGCGCACAAACCAGGGTCACGATCGCCAGATAACGCCATCGTATTCCGGCCAACAGAACTCCGGCGCCCAGAATCGGCAAGTACGTCGCTCCGGTCCCAAAGTCCGGCTGGCTCCATACCAGCAGCGTCGGAATTCCGACTAACACTCCTAGTTTCAGGAGGTCACGCAAACCCACCTGGTCGCTCTTCAGCTCCGACAGGTACCGCGCTACCAGTAATATTAGCACTATTTTCTCGAACTCGGACACCTGGATCTGGATCGGGAGGCCGGGAATCGGGACGGGGATCCAGCGCCGCGAGTGAAAAATGAGATCGCCCACCGCGAACGTCAATAGTAGCGCGGCAATGGACACGCAGTACAGCAAGGGGACCTGCCCCAGCAGAGTGTGATAGTCGATCGAGGTGATTACCCACAGAAGGCCAAGCCCGATCACGATCCATAACACCTGCTTCCACCAGACGGCGTGCCACTTGGTATCGTGGGTGGCCGAATAGATCTGAAGCACGCCCAGCGCGGAGATGATCAGACTGAGGATCAGGAGCCATCCATCCAGATCCCGGAAACTGCGATATCGCGCCACTTGAAGTTCCTCTTAGTCTACCTCGCTTTATCTCTTTTCACCCCCCCTTTGACCCAAAGCTCGGCTCACGGGCAACCCCGAAGTCACCACCCGCAGGCGGCTTAGCCTTTCGGCAGTATAGACAATAGCATTGACATTTGTTTTCAAAAGTATTAATTTTGAGACAAGTTTGTTGGGATGCCAGTTGTTTGGGGCTCCACGGGGGCAATCTTGTTCCCTGGGGCTTCTGGCGCCTTGTTGGGGACTGCCTTGAAGACCGCACCGTCGGATTCGCGACGACCGGGCTCTCAGCTTCACGTTTCAAGACGTGAACGCTCCAGGGTTAGTGTGGCTAACGCTAACCGCGGTTTCTTTCCTTTTCGATCCAGAAACCTTTGGCAGTCGATTCATATCCTACATGCATTGGGGATAACGCCAAGATTGGCGTTGGTTGTCGAGAAACTTCGGACCCGCGAACTTGTAAGCCGCGGGCGGAACTCTTGGGAAAGGGTTATATGTTCAGCTCAAAATACAACAGAATGACGTTGATCGTCGCGGCCCTGCTGTCGCTCTCGACACTGGCGGTTGCCCAGTCGCTGCTTTCGGGCGACATTTCCGGTACCATATCAGACCCGACCGGCGCCGTGGTTCCAGCCTCGACGGTCACACTCAAGAGCCTCGACACGGGTTCCACACAGAGCGTTAAGACCGATGCAAACGGTGTCTACCGGTTCAGTTTGCTGAAACCGGGCCGCTATTCGGTTACCGCCAACCAGACGGGGTTCCAGGCCGCGGAGATCCAGGTGGAAGCGTCCGTGGGCCAGGTCACAACCGCTAACCTTCAGCTCGCGGTTGGACAAGCCACCCAAACCATCGAGGTTACCGACGTCGGGTCGGTGTTAAATCCGGAGCCAAGCAATAACACCTCGTTCTCTCCGACGGAAGTGTCGCTACTACCGGCTGCGGGCGGCGACATGACCACCATCGCCTTCACCGCCCCGGGAGTCGTCGTGAACTCGATGAATGGCTATGGGAACTTTACGGTGAACGGGTTGCCGGCTACCTCGAATCTGTTTACGGTCAACGGCGAAAACGACATGGACCCGTACTTCAATATCAATAACTCGGGCGCCACCAACCTCACCCTCGGTCAGAACGAAATCCAGGAGGCCACGGTCATCGCGAATCCGTACGGCGGCCAGTACGGACAGCTTTCGGGAGCGCAGGTGATCCTGGTGACCAAATCCGGCAGCAACACGTTCCACGGCAACGCGCAGTATTGGTGGAACGGACGCTACATGAACGCCAACGACTGGTTCAATAACTTCTATGGCTCCCCGCGGCCGTTCTCGAACGCGAATCAGTGGGCCAGCTCGCTGGGCGGTCCCATCAGGAAGGACAAGACCTTCTTCTTCGTGGATACCGAGGGGCTGCGTTTCGTGTTGCCGAACGTCATTTCCGCGACGATTCCGACGCCGGCATTCGCGAATGCCGTTCTGGCAAACGTTCAGGCCAAGCAACCCAACGAAGCGGCGGCGTACAAGACCATGTTAGGTCTCTGGGATAATGCTCCGGGCGCCGCGGGGGCCCAGCCGCTTCCCAGCGCGGGCACGTCTTGCGCCACGTTGACCCTGCCCGGCTACAATGACGCCACGCCCTGCGAGGCAAAGTTTGAGTCCACGCCCACCGCGCTTGCTTCGGAGTGGATTCTGGCGTTCAGGATCGACCAAAAGATCAGCGACCGCGATAACGCGTATTACCGCTATCGCCTGGATCACGGTTTGCAGCCGACCACTCTCGATCCGATCAACTCGAATTTCGATGCGCTTTCCAATCAGCCCGCCTGGGATAACCAATTCCAGGAGACGCACATCTTTTCGCCCATCGCGACTAACCAGTTCATCACGTCTTTCAGTCATTACGTGGCCCAATTCGCGCAGAATCCGGCGGCGGTCGCCAGCACTTTCCCATACGAAGTCGTGACCTCCGGTTCCGTCCCGTTCACCACTTTTAACCTCCAGGGGGACTTTCCGCAGGGGCGCAACATCACCCAATACCAGTTCATCGACGACGTTACGGTGGTGAAAGGGAGGCACACGCTGAAGTTCGGCGAAAACTACCGCCGTTACGACGTGAGCGATCACAACTTCTTCTACAACAACCCGGCTGTGTACTTCGGCTACACCACCAACGGAATGCAGAATTTCGTGAACGGTCTGGGTTACCAGTATCGAAAGACGTTGAACCTGGCGAGCGATGTGCCCGTCGCGTTGTGGGGCATTGGCGCGTATGCGCACGACGACTGGAAAATCAGCTCCAACTTCACGCTGACGCTCGGGTTCCGCGTGGAGCATAATTCGAACCCGGTGTGCCAGTTCAACTGCTTCGCGAATTTCAAGGGACCCTGGAACACGCTCGCCAGCGTAACCAGCTCCAACCCCGGTTCGGTTCCCTACAGCAGCGACCTTTCCTTCGGACAGCATCAGGCCTTCCAGGGCACGGACGCTCTTAACGTAGCGCCCAGCGTGGGCTTTAGCTGGTCACCGTTCCACGATCGCAAGACGGTTATCAGCGGCGGGTTCGGAGTCTTCTACGACAACCCGGCGGCCGGCCTGGTGGACGATCTGCTCGCGAATCCGCCCGTGGCGGTAGCCATCCGTGTGCGCCCGGCGGCGGGAATCCTCCCGTTTGACACAACCGCGGCTGGTGGTGCCGGGGTCTGGCAGGCTTCGGCCAACGCCTTCAACATCAACGACACTTTTAATCAGATCTCCGCAGCGCTCTCCAAACTCGGGGCGGTATTTGCGGCGCCCGCCGTGACCTCGATTGTGGGCACGGTGCACTCACCGCGCGTCTTGCAATGGAATTTCCAGGTCCAGCGGGAATTGTCCAAGTCGACGGCACTGATCGTGAATTACGTCGGAAACCACACCGCGTACACTCCATATAGCAATGGATGGCTCAATGCCTATGACGAATACGGGCTGTATCCGGGCGTGAAGGGCATTCCGGCCGCTGCGCCGGATTCCAACTACTCGACGGTCACTCAGATCCAGAGCGGCGCGATCGCAAACTATCAAGGGCTACAGGTCACCTTGCGGAAGCAGCTCTCGCACAATGTCGCCGGACACTTCAACTACACCTGGTCGCACGCTCTCGATGAGGTTTCCAATGGGGGCCTGTTCACCTATGGAGACGGGCTGCTGCAACAGGTTAACCCCGCCGCTCTCGCGATCGGTAATTACGGCAACGCCGATTACGATATTCGCCATCTGATCAGTGTGGATTTGGTCTACACTCCCAGTTTCCGCCTGGGCAACAAGTTCCTGAACGAGGCGCTGGGCGGATGGCAGCTGGGGACGAAGATCATCTGGCGGACCGGACTGCCGTTCTCGATTGTGGACAACAATACGGCGCTCGGCAACTTCACGGGAGCCCTGCTGGCCACGCAAACCGGACCGAACCCTGAATCGCATTGTGGCGCGGCGGCGGCGATCACGCCATGCCTGAACGCCAACGCGTTTCTCAACGGAGCGGACCCGAACTTTGTCGCCTACACGCATTTGTCGGCACAGACGCGCAATCAGTTCCGCGCGCCGGGATATTTCGACGTCGACATGAACCTGTTCAAGGTGTTCCCGGTTAAGGAACGGGCGAAGCTCTCGGTTGGCCTCCAGGCGTTCAACCTGTTCAATCATCCCAACTTCGCCGCTCCGGACAACGGCATGGGCGATTCGACGTTCGGCAATGTCCTGGGCATGGTGGGAGTGCCCACCAGTCCTTACGGGAACTTCCTCGGGTTCGATTCGTCGCCGCGCGTGGTGCAGCTCACCGGGAAGTTCGTGTTCTAGGCAGTGAGAAATTCGCGGGCGGCGTGGCGACACGCAAGGTGCATGCGCCACAGGTCTACACGCCTCTCTAGAGTTCGTGCGTGTGCCGATAGGCAGATTCTCGCAGATTGACTCGTCGAAAATATCAGCCGCTCGTACGCGTCTTCGTATTAAGTAGATTTCGTCAACGGTTCATCATCCTCGCGCTGGGTGCCGAGATAGCGGCTGGCCACGGCCGATTCGGCCACCGCGAAGGCGAGCACCAGCAGCATGACGTACCACCACAGGGTTTCGGGCGTCTTATGCGGCGTTGCCGGAGTCCCCGCCTGATTCGGTAACTGACCCGGCGCGGACGCTTCCTGGGAAGACTGGCCGCCTCTGCCCGACCAAAGCGCCAGGACATCCTCCGGGATCACGTCGAGATTCGATTCCTTGGGATCGGCGTTGACGCCGACTAGATCCTGGCGGCCATTGGCGAGACGGAGCTGGTAATAGCCGGCCTCGGTGAGCTGGAATGACTGCGCGGAGGCGGCCTCACCCAAGGTCAGCGGGCGCTTCCCTTCGGGGTCGGTGACCTCGACGTTGACCGCGGCCACCCCGCGGGCTTGTTCTTTGGCAGTGCGCAATTCAAGATACGCATCCACAGGACGGGCGCCGCCGTGCTTCTCACTGCCCGCGAGATAGCGAGCGCTCTGCTCGATGAAGGGGACGAAGGCGGGATTCAAGGGAAAATCGTTGGTGAGGTTGTCGAGCCCAGAGGTGAGCAGCAACACGCGGCCCTCCCCGATCCGTTTCTCGAGCAGCAGCGGCGTCTGGTCACCCAAGCGAACGATCACGCGCGCGGCATCCGGACCGGCGTCCCCAGCGACGTCGTGACCAATGTCGTGACCAAGGTCGACAGCGTAGAAAAATTTCACGCCTGTCCAGCCGGCGGCCTTGGCCACGGCGGGGTAGGAGGAGTCGCTGGAGCCGACCGCCATGTAACGATCGGGAACGCGGGTGTAGTCGTGGGTCTCGACGATGCGCGCTCCGAAAATGGGAATCTGCAAACGAGCACCCGCGGAGGTGCCGGCAGCGATGAAGAGACTGCCGCCCGAGCGCACGTACTGGGTGAGCGCGTTCTCCAGAAGCGACGGCACGGTATTGACATCGGAGAGAATCACGAAAGCGTAATTGGACGGCTTTCGGTCGGCGGCCTCATTGACGTTGATGGATTCGAGGATAAAGGCCGATTGCGCGGCCGCGGAGAGCGCGGCGCCGACGTACAGCGGCGAACGGTTGTCGACGTAGTTATGGATCAGCAAAACTTTTTGCGGGTCGGAACGCTCGATGGCAAAGCGGCGGAGGTCGTCGGCCGGGAAACCGTCGGCGGAATCGATCTTGACTTCGCAGCGGCTGAATCCGTAGGGCACTTCGAGCGAAGCGAAGTCCACAGTGGCGCGTCCGTTGGCTGGAACGTTCACAGTCTTGGTCGCGGTGGTTTTTCCGTTCACGACCAGCGACGCGGTGCGTTGCGCGGCGGGAGTGCCGTAGCCGGCGATCACGGCTTGCATGTGAATCGGCTTGGCGTCCTTGCCCCACACTTGACCTGGGGCGTCGACCGATTCGACGGTCCAGTTGGGTTGGGGATTGCTAACAACGGCATGCGTCACCAGGGTGACGTTCGGGGGCAATGCCATATCGGAGAAGGTGGCGGCCAGCTCCGTGCGTTGCATGTCGCTGAACAGATGCAGCTCGATGGGCGTATGGACCGATTCGGCCATCGCGCGCATCGCGCGCGCCAGCTCGCCGAAATTCCCGTGGCCATCGCCGGGCTGAATGGCCTGCACGGCGGCGCGCAAAGCAGACTGGTCCTCCAACGGTTGGGTCATCAGCCGCAGCGTCGACCCGAACGCGGCTACTTGTCCGCGCGCGGCGCCTTTTCCGGCCAGTACCGACATCGCCGCGTCCTTGGCATCCACAAAACGCATCCCGGCACGCATGCTGAAGGAATTGTCGATCACCAGCAACACCAGGCGGTTGCTTCGAAGCGCGGCCGCGTTGCGATTGACGAAGGGATTGGCGAAGGCGAGAATCAACAGCAACAGCACCAGTAGGCGGAGCGACAGCAGCAGGAAATACTTGAGCCGGCGATGCCGGGTGGAGGCTTGCGTGCGCGATTCGAAAAACATCAGCGAGCTCACGGCTTTGGGCGTGGTGGTTTGCCGCTTCAACAAATGCAGATACAGCGGAAGCGCGAGCCCCACCAGGCCGGCCAGGAACCAGGGCGCAAAGAGTCCCATTTAAATAACGGCTCCCATTAAATAACCGCTCCCATTTAATTGCGGCCTCCGCGCAGGGTGAGGTATTCGCGCAGGGCGGCGTCGAGCGGACGGTCGGTCATGAGCAGGCAGTAGCCCATGCCCGCGGCCTGGGTGCGATTGCGCAGGTCGGCAAGATGAGCCTCGATCTTTTCGCGATACTCTTTCTTCGAGTAATCGGGGGTGACCTCCATCTCCGCCTTGGTCTCCAGGTCGACCAGGATGGACGGGCCGTTCAGATCGGGCCGCACATCCTCGGGGTCGAGGACGTGGAACAGGACCACTTCGTTGCCGCGGTAGCGCAGCGGCTCGATGTTGCGGATGATGCTTTCGGGCGACGTCCCAGAAATCGGACACGATCAGCACGATGCCGCGGCGCTTCAGGAACTCCTGGAAGTAGCGCATGGGCTTGGCGAAATCGGTGCGGGCGCGCGCTTCGGCCTGTTCCAGACCGGCCATCAAACGATGCAACTGGCCCTGACGCGTGGAGGGGCGGATATAGTTGCGGATCTCGTCGTCGAAGGTAATCAGCCCGGCGGCATCGCGCTGGCCGTGGATGGCCAGATAGAACAGCGACGCGGCGAGGTAGCGGGCGTAATCCATTTTGTTGACGCCGTGCGAGCCAAACTGCATGGAGTTGCTGGCGTCGAGCAAGATGGTCAACATGCTGTTGGTTTCGCCGCGATAGCGCCTGAGATACATCCGCTCGGTGCGGGCGTAGACGTTCCAATCGACGTGGCGAAGATCGTCGCCGGGATTATAGGCGCGATATTCGGCGAACTCCTGGCTGAAACCAAAGTCGGGAGAGCGGTGCAGGCCGGCGACGAAGCCATCGACCACGGTCTTGGCGACCAGATCGAGGCCGGAGATGGCGGCGAGGACGGAGGGATTGAGGAAGCGCTGGTCCATGAAAAGCTATCTGCTGTCGGCATCCGCCCCGCGGGCAAAACCGCTAAACGCCCGATGCTTGAGAGAACTCCGATTATAAACGAATCTCGCGGGGTGGCCGGAGCGGATGTGAAGCAGCCATTGGGCTACTCTTGTGACTGGCCCCACCGCTCTCACAGCCCAAGTTCACCATGTGAGCCAAGGCGCACAAGTTCGAGGTTGTTGGCATCCGGCTTGCGGTAGATGAGTACGAGGTCCGGCCTGATGTGGCAGTCGCGGTGATCATTCCATTCTCCGGACAGGGGGTGGTCGAAATTCCGGCGCGGCAGCGGGATGTCGGCGGCGAGCGCGTTGACGGCTTCCATCAGCAGGGCGTCCAGCTTCTTGCCGTACCGGCCGGACTTTTCTCGCCTGTAGTCACGCTGAAAGCGGGTGGTGTATTTAACGTCCCGCATTCAGGCTTCGCAGCAGTTTATCAGGCTTGCCGGCCTTGACCAGCTCGCCCCGGCGCGCGGCTTTCATCGCGGCGATGGTTTCGGCGTTGGGGTTGAGCGGCTCGAATGGCAATGCTTTTTCCGCCGCAACCCGCACCAGCAGCAGCCGGAAGGCATCGGACACGGTGAGCCCGATCTTCTTCAACGCGGCGGCTGCTTCCCGCTTGGTGCGATGGTCGATGCGGGCGCGAACGACGGAATTGTCAGGCATAGCGCGAATGTCCTCTGAGCTACATTGTAGCCCAAGTGACGAATGATTCGCCCACCTACCTCCCGCCTCGGCTGTCAATGGGTGGGTTCGCGATTGACAACATGTCTTGCGCCCGCTTTCACGTAAATACATAATGTAAATATGAACTGATGAATTACGTCTGGGATCCGAGAAAGAACCGAGGTAACCTTGCGCGCCATGGAATCGCGTTCGAGGATGCCATCAGGATTTTCGACGGCCCAACGCTCGAGAGAGTGGATGACCGATTCGACTACGGCGAGATTCGGGTCTACGCCATCGGAATCGTAAACAACATTGAGATCACCGTGATCTACACCGAAGTGTCCGAGACCGAACGCCGAATTATTTCGGCATGGAGGGCAGAACAGCATGAACGGGAAGCCTACTGGCAAAGCATCGTCTAAGACATCGGTCCCTGCTGATGTCTCGCCCATAAACCATAGAAAGGGATAAACCATTAACCATGAAGTCTAAGACCGTCACCGACTGGAAACGCGTTGGCTCGTTGAGCGATCGCGAGCTCAGGAAGGCCATCGAGAGAGACCCGGAAGCGCGCCCAACTGACACCAGGTTTTGGAACACCGCCAAAGTCGTTTTGCCGCAACCCAAGCAACCCATCACCATCCGGCTGGATGCGGATTTGCTGAAATGGCTGCGGCGGCAAAAGGGCTACCAGACGCGGGTCAACGCCGTGCTACGAACCTACATGGATGCTCAGAAGTCGTGATTGTGCGCGGCGCTAAGAATCTTCGGAAGGCAGTCCGTACTGTCTCGTTTCAAGGACGGTAATCGCGGCAGTGCTGATCCAGAAAACGAAAAACGTCCGCGCCCCAGACGGAGCTTCCGAAATAACCGAAGCTATGACCGTCCTGCACGGACTTCCCAAACGGCGGATAGATCTTGAGCTCGAATTCTTTTCCGGCATCCTTCGCCGCAGCTGACAGCGTGCGGCTCGGCGATAGATCGTAGTCGTTCTCGGCCTGGAAGAAAAAGATCGGAGCGCGCGAATTGCGGACCGCTCGCAACATCACAGCCTGGACTCCGGGAGCTTCCGCCCAACTCTGGGCGGCGCCAGCCGAATCGACAGCCGCGCAGTACGACGCCCGCTCCGCACCGAGGACGACCTCGATGCCGCCGAACGAAGTGCCTGCGACCGCGATCCGATCGGACTTGACGAATCTCTGCGTTCGCAGCCACGCGAGTCCGGCTAACTGATCGTTCAGATGATCGGTCTCGAGCAGCCTGACCATGGTTGCGGCGCCTGCGGCCGTGCCGCCTTTTTTCTCGGCTGCGGCGATCTGGTCTCCGATGTATGGACCCGCCGATGCGCTGCGACCTTGGCCTCGCCGATAAGGTCCAAGGAACACCCACCCGTGGCTCGCAAACACGGGGCCGAGTGCTTCAAATGCCTGCTCGCTAAGCATGCCGGCAGCGCTTCCGTGGTTATAGACGATTGCTCGGAAAGGGGCCGGCTCCGTCCGGCTTGTATAACATTCCCTGGAGCGTCAGCTTTCCGCTAGGAAATGAGACCACCTCGCCCGGAGCCGAACCCGCGCGTAACTGAAGTGCAAGTGGCAGCAAGAAAAACAGGGCACAGCCGTTCAGAACGGAGAGCGGCGGCTTTTTCACACGATCCCCCACTTGCGCCGCAGCCACCACTCGGAAAAGCGCAGGAGCACCAAAACCAAGAACACCAGCGGCAGATTCCACAGATCCTTGGTCTCGCGCACAGTCATGCCGGCTTCGGAAAAAGGAATGCTGCCGGCGAGTTTGCCGAGGTCGGCGGGCTTCCAATACTGTCCACCGGTCTGGGTGGCGAGGCGTTCCAGTAGTTCGCGATTTTGTTCGGTGTGAAAATTCTCCGCCACTCCGTCCATGCGCTGAAAAGTCAAAACGTCGCGGCCTAATTCTTTCATCTTGCCCGTGTCGCGATCGGGACGTTGCGCGGTGACCTCCGTCAAATAGGCGCCCGTCTTGGGAGCGGACCAGACCGCCTGGAACTGGCCGGGACTATCGGGCACCGGCGCCATTTCGACCAGCGCGCTGACGCCGCTCGGGCCGAGGATATGCGCCTCGACTTTGGCGTCGGGAGCCGGGTTGTAGTTTTGATCGCGAACGTCGGCGGTGATGACTACGGCGCCGCTATCGAACAGCATCTGCGCCGGAACGGAAGCGGCGACATGCCCAGGTGTATCGGAAACCAGCCACCGCAGAAGCTGTTGCCAGAACAAATCGTGAGCGGTATCGCCCAGCGGCGAACTCATCTGCCAACGCCAACTGCCTCCGGTCGCCATAATCGCGGTGCGGCCGCAGCCAAAGTTTTCCGTAATCAGCAAGGGCAGCTTTCGGCCTTCGGGCGTAATCATGTTGGCGAGAAGGACCGCGCCCGGCTTGAGCGTGCCGGGATCTTCATAGTCCATCAGGTAGGGCAGCTTCTTCCACTTTTCGGCGTTGGCGACGCGGTCGTCAACCAGTCGGGTGATAATGCTATCCATGCCGGCGGGCGCGAGCTCGGCGGTGGTATGAGTAGTTCCGTTGCGCGGATCGGCCTCGCGATGAAACGTGCCCGCCTGGGTGGGCAGCGTGGTCGGCAGCAGGTCGGTTAGGTTCGAGGTATTCCAGTTGCCATCCGCCAGCGAGAACTGACCGCCCAGCAGAAGCAGGCCGCCACCGCGGCGATCCACGAACTCGCGAATCAATTCCTGCTGGCCGGGCGTGAAATAGCCGGCTTCCACCGATCCGATGATCAATCCCTGATAGACGAACATGTCCTCGGCGCGAGAAGGAAATCCGCCGGCCAGCTCTTTGGGATCGGAGATCCCCTGGCGATAGATTTTGTTTTCGCTGGTGCGCACCATGGAGGCGATCTGCACCATGCGGTCGTCCTCTTCGGCCTGGCGGATAAACTTGTACTCCCAGCGCGGCTCATTCTCGATATAGAGGACACGGCGCGGTTCGGAGCCGACGTTCACTAGGCGAGTCAAAGTATTGTTAGCGGTGTTCTGTTCGCCGGGGAGTGGCGCGGCCGCGATCTGGAGCGTCTTGGCGCCGGCGCCACCGATATCGAACATTAACGTCTCGCTCTGGAGATTGCCGTCGGGGCCCAGCGTGATGCTGCGGGAAGCCAGAAGCTTGCCTTGGCCGGAGGTGTCGGTTCCCGTAATCGCGCGCACCGTCAAGGTGACCTTCGCGCCCGCGTATCCGCGTTGGTGAAAGGTGATCTTGGCGGCGAGGCGCGAATCGGCCAGGGCGCGCGGCGCGACCACCACATCGTCCAACTCGACGTCATGTTCGGCACGCTCGCGTCCGAAGCCGACCGTGTGAACCGGAATGTGCCGGGCGCGCAGCGCGCTAATGGCGTCCGCGCTGATGCCGCCCGAGTTGTCGTCACCATCGCTCAACAGCACCACGGCGCCGATGGGCAGGTCGGAAGTTTCCTCGCTCAACTGCTTGAGGCTGTCGCCGATGCGCGTCGACGGCGCGTTAGGTTCGAGGGCTTTGAGATTGTCGATACGCGCGGGGACGGTATCGACGCGGTAAAGACGCGTTTGAAAGGAGCGATTGAGGCTCGCGAGGACGCCGTTCTCAAGCGCCTTCACGGCTTGGGCCTGGCGCGTAGAGCCGTCCTCGGATAGGGCCATGCTGCGCGAGTCGTCCACCAGCACGGCGATGATATTTTGTTGCGGCTTCAACTCGGCGACGGTGATGGCCGGCTGCCACAGCAGGACCAGGATCAGCGCGGCCAGGAGCGTCTGCAATCCCCAGATCACCCAGGTTCGCCAGCCGCGCATGTTCGGCGCGGCTCGCGCGATGCGGGCGCGGATCAACCAGGCCAGAGCGACAGCCGCGGTCAGGATCAGCAGCGCCAGCACCCACTTCGGCCACGCCCCCAGGAGGGCAAATTGGCCGCGTGCATACACCAGACGCGGATATTTAAAAAAGAACTCGAACATGGGCTGCTAGTGAAGTGTCGCAAACATACTGCTAGCATGCAACGCTATGTCTGCGATGCCTCATTGGGACTGTAAGAAGAGGCGCGCGGGGCTCATGCTCAATGGGTCATCGCGTAGGTGATGTAGTTGAGGACGACGCGAAACGCAAGCCCTGAAAATTTCTCCGGATACTCCGGGCTATCGGCCCACTCCCAGGCGTCGCCGAGATGCATGTTGTGGCAGATCGCCACCATAATGCGCCCATGTTCATTGCGGATGGCCCGCCACTTGGCCACGTAGCCGCAGTCGTTCGTTCCTCTGCACTCATAAGTTCGGCCGGTGTTGACGAATTGCTCGCCGGGGATCTGAAATTTTTCGTTGATGTCGTACAAGACGTGGTAGATCTCGTCGCCATCCGCGAGATCCTCTACTTGCGCGTCGGGCAACACCTGGCGCATAGCGGCCATGAAACGCGCCCAGTCGTTGGTGCCGTGGAAATGGTCTACCATCATGAAGCCGCCCTTCAGAAGATAGTCGTGCAGGCGTTTGGCTTCCTCGTCGGTGAACCCCCAATCCTGTACGTTGATGGCGTAGATCCAGGGATAGTCAAAGATATGGTCGCTCTCGAGATCGGCAACGTTCAGCGGCGACGGAGAGTTGATGTGGGTCAAACGCCGCAGCGCAATCAGGCAATCGTTGTCGGCCTTGGGGTAATCCTGGGCCCAGCCATCGCGAAAACGGCGATAAGCGAAGCTGCTGCCGCCGGTGTAGCTCGACGTGTACTGGAGGCGGCTCCAATAAAACTCGGAGGGCACGTTGGGGCCGCCGTAGGAATATTGCCGGCGGTCGAACTGGCGTTGCAACGCAAACAGTCCGGCGCTGAGCGAGAGCAGGAGGAAAACGACGGAAATGGGCAGCACCAGCTTCATAGATGATCGCCTCGGAATGTTTCTTGCTTGAAGGATATCAGAAGCGCGGCAGCATCTCCAGCAGGCTTCTGTTCAATGCTGCAGGAGCTGACGCTCTTTGATCCTCGTCGGGCGATTCATTCGCAGAATGCGGATTGTAACTCGGCCCGTGGCAGTCAAGGCGAGGATTTCGCCACTGCGAAATTCAAAGTGGTCGTCCCAGCGATCCACGCGTGGATGAAACAAAGAATTGAGTTCGCCGGTTTCGGGATCGATTGACGCAATATCGCTGCCCTTGAACCTGTTGCACACGGTGCAACACAGCGCGAGATTCTCCTCAACTGTCTGACCGCCATGCTTCACAGCGATCACGTGATCAATCTCGTGTTCCGCCAGCGTGAATCTTTCTGAAATGCGGCAATACTCGCAGAGACCACCAGCCCGCAATCGTACAAGCTCCCGAAGTGCGGCTTCGATGTCAGGCATCGCCCGCGGAAGACGCGAGTTTTAGTTGCGCGGCTGCCTTTGCCATCCGGACCAGGTGTTCGAGATACTCATATCTCTCCCACTCCTCTTGGTCGGGAGGCGTCATTTCACCGGCGCGGCTTTTCTCGATCAGTTCCGCGACCCGAACCGACAGGCGCGCAGAGGGGCGCAGGTTGAGGATTTCTTCCGGCGTGGGCAGCGCGGCTAGCAATTCCAAAACATCGGCGGCGCCGTCAAAGCCGGATTGCCCGCCGGCATTGAGTTCCCGGAGACCCAGTTCCAGGATCTTGGGGAGCTGCTGCTGCCGCGCTCGGATTTGCGAAGCCAGATCGTCCGGAAGGCTGAGAGTAATCGACGCCATCTGCCGGAAGTATAGCAATTCGCCGAGCACTCAGAGATGCGAAGAGCTTTTCGATTGACGATCAGCCGAAAATTCCCAGAGCGCGCGATCCAGAGTGCGCATTGTAACGTGGCACTCCTCAGCAATACCTCGACAGATCTGTACATAATCCCACCAAAACGAGAAATTGTATTCGCCCCTCGGCTCTTGAATGCTCAGAGACCATAGGGCGCGAAAATCTAGGATCGGATAGCGGTCTACGTGGCCGAAATGGAGTAAGACTGATGCTGTTGGCCAGCTCACCCCATGCAACAGTGTCAACACTTCTACCCGTAGTCGTTCACTTTTCGACTTGAGCGCCTGCTCAGTTACCTCATGTATAAACTCCTCGTCATTTGAGGCACATCGCGGTTGGGTCCGGGGCGTTTTCCAATGGCAGAGATCCAGGAAATGAGCCTTGGTGTAATAGCCGTTTTTTCGGGCTGCCGGACCAACTACTTCCTCGATGTGGGTCTCAGATCGTCTCCCCTCCTCGCCTTGGCGGGCGGCGTAGCGACCAGCCAAGTCCCCAATCTTGCCGGCGTCGAATCGGAGCGCGTATTCCATTGGCGTAAGTTTACTCCAGCCGGCTGGACAAGCACGCGGCAAAGGCGATCGCAACGGACGTTGCGGTACGATGGCCGAGGGCTCGTCTTTCTTATCTCTCATGCACAGACGCGACTTTCTTAAGATTGCCGGAGCGGCGGCGGCAAGCAACCGGTTAGTTGGGCAGCAAACGCAATCCTTCCTCACGCCCGCCGGCTCCGAAGACCTGGCCAAGACCGATTTCAAGTTGCAGATCTCACCGATCACGGTCGAACTGGCGCCCAATCGCGTCATCAGCACCATCGGGTACAACGGAATCTCTCCTGGCCCTCTGCTCCGGATGAAGGAAGGCGTGCCGGTCACGGTGAACGTGGTCAACAACACCGACGTACCGGAGTTCGTCCATTTTCACGGATTGCTGATTCCCTCCGATGTCGACGGATCGGAGGAAGAAGGCACGCCGCCGGTGCCGCCGCACGCAAGCCGCAGTTATCGCTTTACGCCCACGCCCGCCGGCACTCGCTGGTATCACACTCACACCATGTCGATGGAGGACCTGCATCGCGGCAGTTTTACCGGAATGTTCGGCTTTCTAATCGTTGAGGGAGCCGCCAATCCGGGCAACTACGATCACGAACACTATCTCGCGTTGCGCGATTGGGAGCCTTATTTCACCAACACGGCGATGGATACCGACGATCTGGATCCCAAGCTGGCGCAACCGGAAAAGCCGGCGGTGCTGGATACGCGGCCGGTGGGCCTGGAGGTCGCGGCCGACATTTTTTCCATTAACGACAAGGCGCTGGGCGCGGGCGATCCCATCCGGGTGAAGCCCGGCGAGCGCGTGCTGTTTCATTTTCTGAACGCGAGCGCGATCGAGAATCGCCACCTGGCGATGCCCGGCCACAAGTTCAACGTGATCGCTCTGGATGGAAATCCGGTCCCCACGCCGGCGGCCGTGGACGTGTTGATGCTCGGTCCGGGCGAGCGCATCGATGCGTGGGTGGAGATGAACCAGCCGGGGGTTTGGATCCTCGGTGCGCCGGAGGATCCGATACGCGAAGGCGGCTTGGGCATCGTTATCGAATACGCCAATCAACACCGCACGCCGCAGTGGGTGGTGTCGCCAAAATCCAGTTGGGACTACACTATTTTTGGTAAACCTCCGTCACAACCCGCGCCGACCGAGCGATTGGACATGACCTTTGAAAAGGTGCCGCGCGGCGCCGGCAAATTCAACAGCTTCACCGTGAATGGCAAAGAATATCCGCACGACAAGGAATTTCTGCTCAAACAGGGCACGCGCTACCGGTTGACGTTTCACAATCGCACCGACGATGCGCATCCGTTGCACCTGCATCGCCACCAACTCGAAATCGCCGAGATTTATGGCAAAGCCACCTCGGGCGTGATCAAGGACACAGTTGTGGTGCCCACCTATGGGCGCGCCAGCGTGGACTTCACCGCCGATCAGCCGGGGCTTACGCTGTTCCACTGCCATATTCAACAGCACATGGACTTCGGCTTCAAGGCCCTCCTGCGCTACTCGTAGCGCGCACGCCTTAGTAAAGCGTGAACGCGTACAGCGTATCGCCGGCCGCGATCAGAATATATTGATGCCCGTCGAGCAGGTACGTTTCCGGAGCGTTCGAGATCTGACCCAGATGCGTGTGCCACAGGATATTTCCGTTGGCCGGATCGTAGGCGACCAGATTGCCTCCCAGATCGCCCGCGAACAGAAGGTGATTGGCGCGAACGGCAATGCGTTTAAGATTCGCGATTTCCGCCTCATGTCACGTTCTCACAAAAGCACGTTCTTACAATATTGAAGGCACTTGGTGACTTCGGCGACGGTATCCATCCCCGGTTTTCCGTACTCGTATTCTATGTTGGCAGGGATCGGATACTTCTCCTTCTTCAGCAGCAGGAGGACCTCCTTGATGGGAGTGTCGCCCTGACCCCACGGTACATTCCCTCCGTGGTCGCGCTTCCGATCTTTCAGATGGAGGTTGGTGATTCGGGCGTGGTGTTCCTTGATATACGCGACGGCATCATAGTTTCCGGAAGTGAAGTGGCCGATATCCAGATTCACCCCAAGGTATTTCGAATAGGACATCGCGATGGCGAAAGTCTCCGGCGTCGCGAATTCATTGGGGTCCCAAGTAGCGTCGTGGCCGTGGAAGCCGAACATCAGTTTGTGCTTGTCGGCAAACGGCGCGATGCGCTTGGCGACGGTCACCTGGGTGGAGCACGAAATGGCATTGACGCGCAGCGCCTTGGCCATCTGGAAGGCATACTCGATTTCGTCGTCGGTGATGGCTTCATCCATGTTGAAGCAGAGCAGTTGAAGATCGATGCCGGCCGCATCGAACTTGCTCCGCACTTCCTTGAACTTGTCCATCGAGACGGAGAGGCGCCATTTGCGGACGTCCTCATTTCTCGCGCGGGCGGCGGCGATCTGCTCCTCGGTCATCGGCGGCCGAGGAACTCTGCGCGGAGCCTGTCCGCTTGCCGCCGCGGGAGCAGCAACCGTGGGAGCAGCGACGGTAGGCACGGCCGGTCCACGAGCCGGCGCAGTGCGAGCCGGCGTGGGGACACCCGCAAAGGACTCCGCGTGATTCGACATCAGCTCCACTTCGCCAAGGCCGCACTGCGCCGTCATTTTGATGACGGCATCCAGGTCGTTGGTCTCGCGGAAGCTGTAGGAGATGGTTCCGATTTGCACTCCGGCAAACTTGGAGTTGATGTTCGCCAGTGCGTCGGCAAAGGGGATCGCGGCCAGGGCGACCTTTCCGAAATCGCGTCGTGTATGAATCATTTGAATCTTGCTCCCCGTCGCTGCTTCCTTAGCTTACTTGTTTTTCGGGTGCGCAACAGTGCCGATCCCAAGCGGCCGGTAATCTTGCCCCGCAAGAAAAAGGCCCAACCTGCCGATATCCAGAACATAACCATATGTCCAGCTCTGTCTCCGGCAAATTTCAAGATCATTACTCTCTTCTCGGCGTCGACCCGAGGGCGGACTCGGAAACCATTCAAGCCGCCTACTCCAAGCTCGCGGAGAAGTATCACCCCAACAACCGCGACACTGGTGACGAGAACAAATTTGAGGCTATCAATTTAGCGTATGAGGTTCTTTCCGATCCTACTCTCAGAGCGGGTTTCGACAAGCTCAAGGGCGTCGATCATGAGTCCAACAAACCGCAGTTCAGCGGCGTCGAATTCTTCCACGCGCTGGAGCACGGCGCCGTGCTGCGGTCGGCTGTCCTCTGCATCCTGTACGACCGGAGGCGCATCAAGTCCACCAGGCCAAGTCTATCGATGCGGCATTTGGAAAACATGTTCCAGGTCACTACGGAGGAGTTGAACTTCGCGCTGTGGTATTTGAAGCAACGGGGGCTGGTTATCAACGATGACAAGAGCAGTCTGGAGATCTCCGTCGACGGAATGGATTATCTTGAGCGGAATCACCCATCCGCTGAAGCGGTGATGCCGCTGCTCAAGCCGGACGCCTTGCTAAACGCCCAACCGGAAAAGCCGCGTGCTGGCGAAACCACGATCGGAGCGCCGGTGCTCAACGCGTTAAATCACGCCCGTCAACGAAAAACCACCGTTGAACAAGCTCGGCGCCCCATGGTTGGATCCGGAAATATTCAGGTTTAAAGGCGACGTTTCGACGCACGCTTGGGCGCCTTTATCGCCTTCGAGCGTTTAGCTGTCCCCGATCCTGACCACCGCCGCGCGCCCGGAATCTTGCCGATACGCGGATCTCTCGCGACGATCAACTCGCACGCGTGCAGCGCCGCTTCTTCGAAATCCGGCGCGTCGTCCGGCAGAACCTGCCAGCCCGTTACGCCCTTTCCGAGTACTTGAATGGATCGCATGCGCGGAAAATCGCGGCGCAGACTCTCGTGATGCGCCTCGGTCGTCGCGAGCCACACTCCGTTATCGGCGGACTTATCGCGCTTGTCGCGCAATATGAGGACGATCTCCTCCTTAACGTAGACCGCCAGGCACCCGAACATAGGATGCGTCCTGGGCGACAGCTCCGCAATCGCGTCGAGCACGAATTCATAGGGGACCGCCTTGCGCGGCTTGAAGGACAAGCCGGTGTGCTGCGGGGAAGGGCGCGGGTTGCGGCGCGGCGGCATCGAATCCAGAATACTTCGATTCGTCGTTCGAAATACGACAATGGATCGTGGACCGCGTGCGAATCGACAAGTGGCTATGGGCTGCACGGTTTTTCAAAACGCGCTCGCTCGCTTCGCGCGCCTGTGAACTTGGCAGAATCGAGTCCAATGGGCAGAGCGCCAAGGCCGCGCGTGAAGTCCGTGTGGGCGACCTGTTGCGAGTGAAGAACGACGGTGGTGACTTCCAAGTGGAAGTGCTGCTCCTCAGTCAGATGCGCGGCCCCGCCGCGGTTGCGCAGACGCTTTACCGTGAAACCGAGGCGAGCCGCGAGTTGCGCCAAAAGTTGGCTGAGGAAAGAAACGCCATGCCGCGTTTCGACGCGCCCGGAGAAGGCAGGCCATCCAAACGCGATCGCCGTAAAATCGATCGGCTTCGGCATAGAATGTAGCGGAGAACTTACCATTCCGCGTAACGCGCCGTCACGTCGGAGATGGCGGGCGGGTGTATACTGGCGGAAATCCGATGTTCAAAAAGAAAATCCCGATCAAGTTCTGGATTCTGGCCCTTGCCGTACTGTCATTGCTCAGTGTGTCGTTCATTGGGTCGCTCCTCGCCGCCGCGCTGGATGGAGCGCGATGGTGGTCCTACGTCGAGTTCCTCGCCTCCGACAAACTCGAAGGGCGCAACACCGGCAGCGAAGGCCATCGCAAGGCCGCCGCGTACGTCGCGGCCGAATTCGAGCGCGACGGTTTCAAACCGGCCGGCGTTGAAGGCTATATTCAGCCGGTAAAGTTCAAGACTCTCCAACTCGACGAGAGCCAGTGCAGCCTCGCTCTGGTGCGCAGCGGCGTCGAAAAGCGGATCACCCTGGGCGACGAAGCTATGATTGGCGCGCGCGTCGATCCCGCGCCCTCCGTCGAGGCGAAACTGGTTTTCGTCGGCTACGGGCTGCGAGCGCCCGAAATCAGTTACGACGATTTTAGCGGCCTGAACGCCCAAGGAAAAATTGCCGTGTACCTCGCCGGTGCCCCGTCGAATCTTTCCGGCGCACTCGCCGCGCACTATCAATCTGCGGCGGAGCGCTGGAAGACGCTGAAAGCCGCCGGGATCATCGGCGCGATTTCCATCGCGAATCCGAAGCACATGGACGTTCCCTGGTCGCGCCAGGCTTCCAACCGCACCCAAGCGACCATGGCGCTCGCTGCTCCCGGTACCAACGAAACCGAGGGCGAAAAGATTACAATCACCTGGAATCCCGCTCACGCGGACCTCCTGCTCGCGGGCACCGGCCATTCTTTCGATGAACTGCTGGCGCTCGCCGACGCGGGCAAGCCTCTTCCGCATTTCGATATTCCCGCTTCCATCAAAGCGAAAACCGCCGTGATCCGCGGCGAAGTGGTTTCGCAGAATATCGCAGCGATTTATCCGGGCTCCGATCCCAGGCTCAAGAACGAATACGTGGTGATGTCCGCGCACGTCGATCATCTGGGCGTGGGCAAGCCGATCAATGGCCACGCCATCTTCAACGGGGCGATGGACAACGCCGCCGGCGTCGCGACGGTTCTCGATACCGCCGCCACCGTGAAGGAAACCAAGCCGAAGGTGAAGCGCTCCATTCTGTTTCTCATCGTGACCGGTGAAGAGAAAGGCCTGCTCGGGTCGAAATATTTCGCCGGAAATCCCACGGTCCCGGCGAGGGCCATCGTCGCCGACATCAACACGGATATGTTTCTGCCCTTGTATCCGTTGAAGCGGCTCACGGTGTATGGGCTCGACGAATCCACGCTGGGCGACGACGTGCGCGCGGTGGCGAAGGACATGGGCATCGTGGTTCAGCTCGATCCCGACCCGGCGCGCAACAGCTTTATTCGCAGTGACCAGTACAGCTTCATCCTGCGCGGCATTCCCGCGCTCGCGATGAAAGACGGCTATGCGAAAGGGAGTCCCGAAGAAATCGTTTTCAAGAGCTGGCTCACGGAGCGATATCACGCCGTGACGGACGACCTTCAGCAGCCGGTCGACAAGACGGCCGCCGCGACGTTCGACCTGCTGGCCGCGCACTTGCTCGAGCGCGTCGCGAATGAAAGCTCCCGGCCCACCTGGAAATCCGATTCTTTTTTCCGCCGCTATGCGTCGCAAAATGAAAACGGGCCGTCAAAATAACGGCGTGCGAATCATGCGCCGGGAGCAAGCTTCATGCGCACGGATGTTTGAAAACATTGTGACAAGATCTCGACATCGAAACGGAGGAACCCCAGCCGTGCCTCGCGCCACACTCTCATCTCAATTGCTCTTTTCAGTCGCTCTTGCAGCGCTGCCACTTGTGATCCCCGCGCAGGTCTCCGCGCAGCCAGCCGCGGGCATCTTCACCGCCGCACAAGCTGAATCGGGGCGCGCCCTCTACGCCCGGACTTGTTCCGGATGTCACGGCGCGGACTTCGCGGGCTCGGGCGATGCGCCGGCGTTGACCGGTGGCACGTTCATGCTCAAGTGGCGCCCGAAAATGGTGAGCGAACTCTTCGGCGAGATCCTGCAAAACATGCCGCCCGCTAATCCGGGATCGCTAGGCGAGGCAGCGTCCCTGAATGCGACCGCCTTCATTCTGCAACTCAATGGCGCACCCGCGAGTCAACAAGCGTTGGCCCCAGGTATCAGCACGCTGATCGGCGCCGTCGCAACCGGCCGAGCGCCATCCGCTGCCACACCGGCTCCAGCTCGCGGCGGACGCGCGGCTGCTGGTGGCGGTTCTATCGTGAGGGGTGCGGGATCGACTGGACCGGGCAGAGGCGACGGGACTGTGCCGCGCGGCGTCACGTCTCCCGGAGAAGTTCAGAACTACGTTCCCGTGACACCCGAAATGCTCAAGAATCCGCCGCCCGGGGATTGGCTGATTTTCGGGCGCAACTATCAGCGGCACAGCTACAGCCCTCTGAATCAGATCACGCGCGACAACGTGAAGACCCTTCAGTTGAAGTGGACCTGGGCCATGAATGACTCGGGCGCGAACCAGACCACGCCCATCGTGCACAACGGCGTGATCTATCTGGCGAGTCCCAGCAACATCGTTCAGGCCATCAATGCGAAAACCGGCGACTTGATTTGGGAAACGCGCGCGGGGCCCGATCAGGCGCCCGGATACGGCGGCATTCGCAGCATCGCTATCGCCGAAGACAAAGTTTTTCTACCCACCAGCGACGCGCATATGGTCGCGATCAATGCGCGCAACGGACAAATTTTGTGGGACACGCCCGCTTCCGATAAACCGCATTCCTCCACCGGCGGCGCCATCGTCATCGGCGACAAGGTGTTAATGGGCCTCACCAACTGCGCGCGCTTCGATGGCGAGGGCTGCTACATTTCCGCCTTCGATATCCACACCGGCCAGCGCGCGTGGCGATTCTATACGGTTCCGCGCGAAGGGCAGCCGGGTAGTGAAACTTGGGGCACTTTGCCCATGAATAACCGCGCGGGGACGGAGACGTGGCTCGCGGGCAGCTACGATCCCGATCTCAACCTCACTTACTGGGGCGTCGCGCAATCCAAGCCGTGGAATTTTCTCAGCCGCCATTTGACGCCGTTCGATAAGACGCTCTACGCGAACTCGACCGTCGCGTTGAATCCGGACACCGGGAAACTGGCGTGGTATTTCCAGCATGCGCCCGGCGAATCGTTCGACCTCGACGAAGTTTTCGAGCGAGTGCTGGTCGACATCGGTGATCAGAAAGTGTCGTTGAGCGCCGGTAAAGCGGGCGTCCTCTGGAAACTGGATCGACGGACCGGAAAGTATCTAGGTCACAAGGAAATGGTGTTGCAGACGGCCTGGGAGTCCATCGATCCCAAGACCGGAACGCCGAAGTATCGCACGGATCTTCTCGAGATGCAGATCAACAAGCCGGTCAACGTGTGCCCCAGCACGGAAGGTGGACACAACTGGCAGGCGATGAGCTACAACCAGCCCACCGGCTTGCTCATCGCTCCACTCAGCCAGTCCTGCATGGACTTCACGGCACGCCAAGTGGACCTCGGCGGCACTGGCGGCGGCAACGGTGGCGACCGAATCTTCCGGCCGATGCCCGGCAGCAACGGCAATATCGGCAAGCTCGCGGCGTACGACGTGAAGAGCATGAATGAGGTTTGGAAATACGAGCAGCGCGCACCCTTTCTCACTGCGGCACTCTCGACCGCGGGCGGATGGGTGCTGGTCGGCGACGTGAATCGCGGCGTCCACGTTCTGGATGTGAAGACCGGGCAGATGCTCTGGGAAACACGCCTGGGCACGTCCGTTCAAGGCTTCCCGGTGACTTACAGCGTCGACGGAAAACAGTACGTCGCGGTGATGACCGGACTCGGCGGCGGCAGCCCGCGCGTGGCGCCGTCACAACTCGCGCCGGAGATCAAGATCCCGCAGAGCGGGCAGGCGTTGTACGTTTTCGCTTTGCCCTGAGTGACGGCTGATGCATTTCGTGGGGCGGTGGGAGGAGAAGCGCAAGGCGACATAGCGCCGGATTCTCGCAAGGTGGCGCAGCTTGCTACTGCCGGCCCAGTTTCGGCTTCCACTCCCTGGCGAGGCGCTGAGCCTCTGCAATCTGGCCAGGCGTCATCTTGCGAATGATTCTGTCCCGATTCTTGATGCCGTTTGGGTCACCGCTGGCGCCTGCGAGGTTGTACCACATGTGGGCCAGAACGTAGTCCTGCGGGACTCCTTGGCCCTCCTCGTAGTTCATCGCGAGGAGTACCTGCCCGCCTGCGGCTCCCTGCTCCGCCGCCAGACGGAGCCACCGCGCGCCTTCTATGTAATCCTGCGGAACGCCCTTGCCTCGTTCATAGGCAGCGCCGAGGAAGACCTGCGAGTCCGCATCTCCCTGCTCAGCCGCCATACGAGCCCACCGCACCGCCTCCTTGTAATCTTCTGGGACGCCTTCGCCGTCCCGATACATCGCGCTGAGGCCGCGCTGCGCAGGCGCGTCTCCTTGCTCCGCAGCCAAAACGGTACCACCGCATGGCCTCCTTGTAGTCCTGCGGGACGCCCTCGCCTTTTTGATAGATGTACCCGAGGACGCGCTGCGCGACCGCTAGTCCTTGCGCCACCGCCAATCGGTACCACCGCATAGCTTCCTTGCCATCCTGGGGGACGCCCCGGCCTTGGGAATACATCTGGCCAAGGTTGAACTGCGCGGCCGCGAGTCCTTGCTCCGCACCCAACCGGAACCACCTGACGGCCTCCTTCGAGTCTTGCGGGACGCCCCGGCCGTTCTCGTACAGTAGCCCGAGGTTGAACTGCGCGAGCGCGGTTCCTTGCCCTGCCGCCAAGAGATACAACTTCGCGGCCCCCGTGTAGTCCTGTGGGGCACCTCGGCCTTCCTCATACATGACGCCGAGGTTATACTGCGCAGGCGCATATGCCTGCTCCGCGGCTAAGCGGTACCAATTCGCAGCTTCCTTGTCGTCCTTTGCGAGGCCCCGGCCTTCGTCGTACATCACGCCGAGGCTGTACTGCGCCTCCGCGTTCCCTTGCCTTGCTAATGGCAGGAACTCTTTGAGGGCTGTGGCGTAGTCGCCTTTATCATAGGCCCGCTGCCCCGCCGCAAGGTCGGCGAACGCGGGCGCGCAAAACAAGGGCAGCAAAAGGATTGCGAACTTCACGGAAACATCATAGCGCTGCCGTGGGGCAGCCAGGGTGTCAGCCAGAAGCGCTCGGTACGACCAATGCAATGAGCGGTTCAAACAAACCGCTGCTCGCTAGCTTTCAGCGCTACCTCCAAATTCTTCCAGCACTCAGCGCTGGGGTTAAATGGCATCGGTGGCACCACGTCGTCGAATTGCCGAGGCGTTTCCGGCGTGAAATGCTTCCAAATGGAGCGAAGTAGGTAATAGGCGCTTGAGCAATCGCTGAGCGTAACGCCCTGAATGCCCGAGTAGGGTATCGGTAAATCCTTTACGGTTAGGCCGCCTACGCAAACGGGGATGACCGCCTTGTCCGCCAGCCACGCCGCGCCAGCTTCAAAATGCACCCACGACCGTTGCACTGAATGTGGACTGAAAAGAGACAGTAGCACCTTGGCAGCAGCCAACTCTTCCCTGATCCGTTGAAGCCAGATTTCCCCTGCATAAAGAAGCCAGTCATCACCGGTAAAGAAGACATTGTAGGTGACTGCTGGAACGGAGGCCCCTACGGGTGGATTACAGCACTCTGGCTCTCGTAGGAACCTCGCAAGCGACTGAGCAATCTGGTGGTCCTCATGAACATAACTGATGAAAATGTCCGCCATGATCTTACCGTTGTCCCGCTGCCCGCTAGTGGTCAGTTTGAATTTGTTCGGGGCCTCACTCGCTCGGCTCTTTCCTAGGAAGAAAGATGCTTAACAGTCCTTTCGGACCGGCTACCCCGAAGATAACTGCTCCTCCCGGAATCTCGTGAATTTTCCTGCAGCGACATTCGGCGCTCAGGCCGTTCGGTCGCTCCTCGTCGATTGACACTCCGATGATCCTTTTTCATTCGGGGCATTGCATTTCGTCCATCTGACTGAGGTCGGGTATCATCGGCGGCTGCATTTTGTTAATCATAGCAGCGAGTCAAATCATATTCCGCAATGAGAGCTAGTCCAGGCCGTCCCGGTAAAGCGTCAAAGTGATCTAGCCGATCACTCGGAAAACTGGGTAATCTTCACGGCACTGCCATCGGGAAAAATCGCGCGAATCTCCAGATCCGCACCGACCGCCTGGAGGTAGCTGGCGAGCGTACTCACGTACATGTCCGTGCGCCGTTCCAGCTTCGAAACATCCCCTTGTCCGATGTGCAGTTCCCGGCAATCTTTGTCTGAGTCAGTTCACGGGCTTTGCGAAGTTGGTGGAGCGACATTTCTTCCACCAAACGGCGGCGCTCACAGCCCGTGCCTTGGCGGACATTCCGTTACGCAGTTGCGTGAAATTCTTAGCCATTCCCGGTCTCCTTCATGGCGGTTTCAAACATCCCGAAACAGCGCCCGGAAACCTTCCTGCTCAAAGTGGCGGTCGTTGGTGAGAACTTCGGTCAGCCCCTCCCGGCGCATCGTCTGCATAGAAATGCAATCGGTCAGGCTGTATCCCTTGTCAGGACGGGCACGGTAGAGTTCCAGGCCCTCCAGGAAAGATCCCCGGCTCTGCGGAACAACACGAACTTCAAGGTTCTCGATCAGCTCGGCGACATTCCGGCCCGCGCGATCCCGGATGTTGGGTCCGGCGCCGGAAAAGAACGTGAGATACTCGCCCATCACTTCGTCCGTCGTAACAATCCTGTCCGGCGCGAGCGAAGCGCTAAGGTCCATGGCCTGAGCGTGCGCGGGATCGTCAATGTCGGTCAGGGCTGCCCAATAAAACGTGTCGGCGAAAACAGCTTTCACGGAGTTCTCTTGGGTACGCCGTACACGTAGTGGTCAATCTGGCGAAGACCGTCCTTGGGCAGGGCAGCAAAATCTTCTGGAGGAACGTCCTTCATGTTTTCCGCGATGACTTCCCAGATCGGGCGCGTCTCACGTTTGCGTTCTTCCGCGGCCACAGGCTCCGATTGTTCGGCAAGAACACGGTCGAGGGCCTCACGGACAATGACATCGGGCGACAGGCCCTTGGCCTTCGCCACAGCGAGAAGGCGCGCCTCTTCCTGAGGTTGTAGCGGCAGCACGATGGTCATGGCGGTTTTCTCCAGATTGACGCGGTCCCCAGTTTATGCGATGGGAGACTGGCGGTCCATCTGTTTTATTAGACCATGAAGTATGTTGTCGTCTAATAAATCGGCGCGGGCGGACCGGTCACGGCAGCCCTACTACGAATAGCGCAGTCCCCGCTGCGATCGCGACCTGCTGTTTGCCGTCGATCGAAAACGACATCGGGTTCGCGCGAACCGAGCCGCCAAGTTGCAGTTCCCACAGCGGTTTTCCGTTTTCGGCATCCAGCGCGAAAAAGTTGCCTTCCTCCGCGCCGCCAAAAACAAGTCCACCCGCGGTGGCGAGCAGGCCCGCAAACGGGGGCGTCAGAAGTTTGAATTCCCACCTGAGTTTTCCGGTCATCGATTCCAACGCACGAATCGCACCGTATGCATCGTCGCCGTTTTTGTTCTGCCCACCGCCGCCCATGTACGGAGTGCCGTCCTTATACTCCGCGTCGCCCTTGTAGTAAATGCCGCCGATCTCGCGAGCGGCTTGATAGAACAGGTGCGTCTTTGGACTATAGCTGGGGCTGTACCAATTCGCCGCGCCGGTGATGGTGGGATATACCAGCGTCCCTTCCACTTTCGGATCTGCTTCGCGGCGGGCGAACGGGCGACCCTTGGAATCCAGGCCATCCGCCCAATTCTGTTTCACGTAAGGAACCGCTGTCAGAAATTCACCGGTTTGGCGGTCGAGCACATAATAAAACCCGTTGCGATTCGCCATCGACACGATCTTGCGCGTGCGCCCGTTGAACTCGCCATCGAACAGCACCGGGATTTCGGTGGCGTCCCAATCGTGAGTGTCGTGCGGTGTGAATTGGAAATGCCACTTGACCTTCCCTGTCGTTGCGTCCACGGCGATGAGAGAACACGTGTAGAGATTGTCGCCGGGACGCGTGTCATCATTCCAATCCGGCGCGGGATTCCCGGTGCCCCAGTACAGCAGGTTCAACTCTGGATCGTAGGACCCGGTCACCCAGGTGGAACCGCCGCCGTGCAGAAAACTGTCGCCGCCCCAGGTGTTCGCGCCGGGCTCACCCTTGCCGGGGACGGTCCAGGTACGCCAAATCCGCTTGCCGGTTTTAGGGTCGTAGGCGTCGAGGAATCCGCGGATGCCCGTCTCCGCGCCGGAAACGCCGACGATAATTTTGCCGTCGATCGCGAGAGGCGCGGCGGTGACGTAGTAACCCTTCTTGTTGTCGTCGACGATCACATTCCAGCGCACAACTCCCGATTTCGCGTCGAGCGCGATCAGGTGGCAATCCACCGTTCCGAAAAAAACTGTGTTGTCGAGAATCGCCACTCCGCGATTCACCGGAGGCGATCCAATCACGATTACGTCGGAGGGGATGCTCGGCGTATAGGTCCACAGCGGTCGGCCGGTGCGCGCATCGAGGGCGGTCGCGGTGCTGGGCGGCTCCGTGATGTACATCACGCCGTCCGCCACGATCGGAGAAGTTTCGACAATCCCTCCGTTGCGCATCTGGTAGATCCAGGATGGCTTCAGCCGCGCCACGTTTTCGCGGTTGATCTGGTCGAGCTGCGAGAAGCGCTGCGCCTGGTAATTCCCGGAATACGTCACCCACGCGGATGGATTGCTGTCCGCTCCCACGATGCTCCGATAGGGAACCTGAGCGAATGCGAAGGAGACAGTGCAACTTAATGCAGTCAAGAGTTGGATTTTCACTTCGCACCTCCTAGGCTGGAGAGATACGCCACCAGGTCGCCGATTTCAGAACCCGCGAGTTTGTATTCCGGCATGAGGCTCTTGCCCATCTGCTTTTCGAGCTCCTGAAGATCGGCCTTGCGGAACGAGTACAACTGGTTTCCAGCGTCGCGCACTTGAATCGTGAACGAGTCTTCGTTCACGCGCAGGCCTCTCACCTCGCGGCCGTCGCGAGTGACCACGCGTACCGGCAGATACTCGTTGAAGCCGCGCCCTGGGATCAGCATGGTGCCGCGCGGGAGCACCGCACCCGGATCGAGAACGGATTGACGAAGATAATCCGGCGAGCGGCGAGAACCAATGGTCGAGAGTTCGGGACCGAGCGTGCCTCCTTCGCCCGCGATTACATGGCAAGAGGCGCAGCCGGATCTCTTGTAAATCGCCTGACCGGTTTGGGAATTGCCCGTCGTCGTGGTCGGCGCGGTGGAACTGAGCGATCGCACATATCCGATCAGTGCGTGAAGCTCGCCACCTGTCATCGGCCGAGTGCGGGGCATCCCCCGATCGGGAATTCCGTTTCGAATGATCAAGACAAGTGCTTCGTCGGTATTTGCTCGCGTCAAAACAGGTCGATTGAGATTCGGGCCTTCCCCTCCACCGCCCTCAATCCCGTGACATCGCGAACACATCCCCAGGAAGAGCTGCTTCCCCTTGGCCAACTCCGCACTGCTCTGCGCCTTCAGAGGAAAGGCGCCGGCAGCCAGCACGAGTATGAGAGATCCCATCTTCACGGGCATTTGGGCGATGCGCATTTTCTCGACTCCCTTCTGCTTTCTTTCAGGGTGTACTTATCATATTAGAAAACCCGGATAAAGAAAGCGTTAAAAGGAAGTAGTGAGAAGCAGCATTCAAAAGCGCGTCTCAGTGATCCCTCTAAGCGCGTCTCATCTTTGAGCGCGTCGGATTCGCGCCAAGTCGAATGGTAGAACACCACGCATCCGCGGGGACATGGCTCGGCCTTGCAAACTTACCCACTTCAAGTTTTCGGCTAGAGGTCGACCAGGACGTGCGCCCACCAGGGCCGATATTTATTTCGTCAAGAACATAAGATTACGAAAGGTTCTTGGCAGGGACAAGAATCGGGCGCACCGGCACGAGCGGCCTACGCGTTTGATCGCCTGCCCTACATCGTCGAGATTTCTAACCGCTCTCTTTCTTAAGACCACTCTCTTTCTAAGACCGCTCTCTTTCTAGAACCGCTCCCTTTTTTAAGGACCCCGCCTTTTTTTAAGGACCGCTCCCTTTGGTCGCGGCTCGTAAGGTCACGGCTTGGAAAACTGAACTGAAGCCGGCTTCACCCCGTCCCAACCCGGAACAGCAGGTTCGTGTTTTTCGCCCGCCACGACGGGGGATCGGTATTTTCGAGACCGACGGCCATCGACAACACAAACACCTTACAACGGCGTTGCCTAGGACGCCTTGCTCAGTGGAACCGGCTCTCTGTCGATCGAGCACCGATCTCTTCGGTTTCAAGATATCCCAAGAATCTTGCGGAGGGGTGTGGACCGAAGGGGGAAGTGAAAGAATCGAGAGGAGATAGAGTTGGAAAAAAGTGAGTTATTGCGGTGATTGGGGTTTCGGATTGGTTGAGTTGAGGGCGCCGCTCCTTCGTGCGCTGCTGCGCGTTGGCTCCGGAACCCGGAGCCAAATGCCCGCTGCCGCGTTAGTTGCCTGCGGCAAACAATCGCGGTTCAGAAGAGAGTTGAGCGCTGATTGATCCCATCGAACTTCGCGTTCACGAACGCGATAAGCACGCCGATCATGACGGCGTTGAATAGCATGGGGAGTCCAATCGCCAGGTAGAGCTGGGTGTTGTTCCCTAGGGTCATTATGCAAGCGGGAGGGATCGCGGCTCAGGCTGAAGCCTGTGCCACATTAGTTCCGGTGGAACCACTTGCGCTTGAGGTCGGGCCAGAACTCTTTGATCACCTGCGAAATCGCGTCGGTACCCACTTGCTCCAGCAGCTTCATGGAATTGTCGTAGGCGTCGCGGCTGTCCGGATGATAGATGTTCCCGATGGCAGTGGCCGCCGCATTTCCAACCCATTCCGAGTAATTGAACTGGAGTCCGCCGCCGTCTTTTTGGCTGACCATCACACGACTCAGCGCGTAGCCGGTGCGGCCCCATTTCCTGCCGGTCCCCTTCCGGAAATACCGCGGATCCTGGTGAAACATCACCGGGAACAGGCCTTCGGTGAACAGGTTTCCGAGCGCCTCGTCGGCGTACCACGTGCCTAAGCGGTGGGCGTAGCCTTTTACACCTTGCCCGAACGACTTATCGTCGTCGGTCAATTGGCCCAGCCCCGCGAAAGCGCCGGCCAGCAGCACCAGCGGATAATCGAAGGAATCCTTGGACGCGATGATCAGTTTCTGCTTAGGCGTCAGGATGGTGCCTTCCTGCGAAGCGTCGGCGGTCCGGTAATTCGGCAGCACGCCCAATACTCGTTTGCCGCCGGGAGGCTCGGCCTCAGACGATTGGGCGGCGGGAGTGCTCGCCGGATCGGTCGAACTTGGGTTCGGGGGTGGGGCAGGCTGGGCTTGCACCGCTTGAGATGGCAGCGATGGATCCTGCCGGGAAACGTCCCCCTGGGTTATTTCGACCTGGGTCACGACGCGAGCCAGTCCCCGCAGTATTTCCTGCTTGGCCGTTTCCGGCGGGATGGCATTACGGTAGTCACCCTGGCTGGCAGTGGTTCCATCCGGGCTTTCTTGGGCGAACGCTGGGACAAACGTGCCCTGGGCAAACGTGTCTGCGGCCATTGCAATCGCCACCACCGGCAAGAGCATGCGCCAGGAACGCCTGGATAGAAGGGTTGCGAATAAATTCATGCTGTCTCGAATAAACTCCTAAAGATAGGGGCTTCTGGCGCCGAGAACTCCCCACCCGCGCGTTCACGTTAGAGATGCTTTTCGAAGCAGTTCGGTTCCCTGAAGTTATGACGTAATTATAGCGCGACAAGATGACGCGGCGTAGCATTTGCTACGCCGCGTCATCAAAAAGGAGCACTTTTGTTGATGGAATTGCAATAAAGAGCCGGCTCAAAGCCGGCTGCAGGCATGATTGCCTGCCCCACAAGAAACGGAACGCGCGCCCTGACGGGCGCGCCTCAATTGGCAAGGCGTGGCCCTGCCCCACATTTTCAGTACTCAATTGGCAGGGCATGGCCCTGCCCCACATTTCAGTAACCCTCCAGCCGGTCGATCTTCAGATCGCGAGCCGCGCGGCGCAGTTGTTCCATGGAGGCATCGATGTGCCGGAACGCGGCATCGCCAGGCGATCGCGCGAGGATTGTCCTCTTCCTCATTAATGTCGCGCCGCGCGCTCTTGAGCAACGCCATGGCCTTTCGAAATCGCCCGGGGCGATCAAGCGAGGTATCGATCCGCGGGTGATCCTCCAGATCCTTGCGATCGATCACCGCGGCCCGATCGACCTCATGGATGGCGGCTTCGATTTCGGCGTGGACCACGTCCACGTGGCGCATCACATTGGGTTCGTCATGCACCCGCAGCAGAAGCTGCGCGGTGCGAAGATCGGTGCGCGCGCGCAGGTAGCGCGGATGGCGTCCCGGCGTGCCGGCGGAAAGGGTCGTGGCGAACAGCGCAGCCGCGCCCACGGCGGAAATCAACAGCTGATGAGTTCTAGTCATAATAAGTCCTCCCTGCATGACGTAACACCAGCCGGCGTTAGATTACGCTGGAGTTCGATTGCTCCTGTCGTTAAATTTTATTGTGGTTAAATTTTATTCTTGGTCGAAAGAGGCGGGAGGCCGCCCAAAGGCTCCGCGCCCGACTTGAGGTTCCGATAAGGGTAGAGATAAGATCGATTGCAATGCAAGGCGTTGCAACGCAAAACAAGGAAGCCCAATCGAAGCCGAATTGGCGTGCCATCGCTGTGTTCTATTTCCTGGCCTGCTTGTGGTCGTGGCCTTTTTTCTGGTGGCGGGACGTCAACACCGCAAGTTGGAATGCCTGGCACCTTCCGGAAGAAATCAAAGGACTGACGCAGCCGTGGGGGCCAGGCCTCGCCGCGATAGCAGTGTTCTATCTCTTTCCCCAAGTGCGATCCCGATCCGTGTCCCTCCTGGGCTCCTCATGGAAGCGATCCGCTGTGTGCTTCCTGACCCCGATTTTCTTCGCATGCGCCGCATCCGCAATTCAGTCGAGGCATTTTTCCTACAAGCTGGTCTACTACCTGCTGGTGGGCGGCTTCTCGACCTTGGGCGAGGAAGCGGGCTGGCGGGGATTCCTGCAAGGCGCACTGCGACCCCTGGGAAGACTTCGAGGCTACCTGCTGCTAGCGTTCATGTGGGAAATCTGGCACTTCACATCGCACACAAAAGGCACAATGCACGAGGTGATTTCCCGATTGGAAATAATAGTTCCCGCCGTCGTGGTGATCACCTTCGTACTGGCATTTCTAACGGAGCGCACGGGCTCGGTAATTCTCGCGACGGCCGTCCACGAGTGGATCGATCTTGGGGTCGATTCGGGAGGTTATTTCCTGTGGGCTGGACTGGCTTCCGTCCCAGTGTGGCTGTGGATTGTCTGGACGTGGCCGAAACGCAACTCAGAACCTATAGAACATTCGACCGATCGTGCCTTGGCTCAGGCCTGATCGAGGCGGAAAAGCAGTTCCGCCGCCGCGGTCGCCTGTCGCTGGTTATTCCCGTCGCTGGTTATTCCGGTCGCTGGTTACTCCTGTCGTTGGTTACTCCTGTCGCTGGTCATTCCCGTCGTTGGTTACTCCTGTCGTTGGTTACTCGTGTCGTTGGTTACTCCTGTCGTTGATTACTCCTGAAGATATCGCTTCAGGTCCTCCAATCGGAAGCAGTGCGCCATGGCCGTGTCCCGGGTGATTCGCCCGGCGCGAACCATGTCGCTCAAGGACTGTTCCATGGTGGTCATCCCCGCCGAGCGCCCAGTGGAGATCGCCGAATACAACTGATGATCCTCGCCCTTCCGGATCAGGCTCCGCACGCCATGCGTCGCTATCATGATTTCGACCGCGGGATAGCGGCCCGGAGCGCCTAGTTCACCAACCAACGCCGCCGGCACCAGTTGTTGCGCGACGATCGCCAGCAACGCGAGCGAGAGCTGCTGCCGGATCTGCGGCTGATTGCCGGACGGGAACGAATCGAGAATCCGCGAGACCGCCTGCGAGGTGTCGTTGGTGTGCAGCGTCGAAAACACCAGATGGCCGGTCTCGGCGATGGTGAGCGCGGTCGAGATGGTTTCCGGATCACGCATCTCGCCGACCAGGATCACGTCGGGCGTCTGGCGCAGGATGCTGCGGATGGAGCTGGCGAAATCCGGCGCGTCGGAGCCGACCTCAATCTGCTCGACAATGGAGCTGCGGTTCACGTGAACGTACTCGACCGGATCTTCGATGGTGAGGATGTGATCGCGGCGCTGCGCGTTGATAAGGTCGAGAAGCGCCGCGAGCGTGGAACTTTTCCCGCACCCGGTGGGTCCGGTGACCAGGATCAGGCCCTGTTTCGCCTCCGCGAATTTGCGCAGACCGGCGGGCAGATGCAGCGATTCTAGCGACGGAATCTTTTCGGGAAGCAGGCGGATGCTGCCGGCGAGAGTGCCGCGCTGATAGTGAACATTCGCGCGGAAACGCCCGATGCCGGGGCGGGTGAAACACAGGTCGGCGGATTTGGCGCGCTGGAGCTCCTGATGTTGCGCGGGCGTGAGTAGCGGGAGCAGAAGGCTGCGGGTGTCGTCAGAGGTGAGCGGCGTGCCGGCATGCATGGACAAGTCGCCGTTCACGCGCAGACCAACCGGCGCGCCGGCGATCAGCAGAACGTCGGAGGCACCGCGCCGCAGGGCGAGTTGTAGGAGCGAATCGAGGGTCGCCGAGCCTTCGTCAGTTCCGAAAGTAGCTTCGCGCGAGGCTCGGGCGGCGCGATTGAGGTCGGCTACGATTTGCGCGAGTTCGTTGTCGAATCCAGGCACTTAGAATAGTATGACGCGGACCGGGTTCGGCGGGTGCAGGTCAGCGCGGCGGGGAGGTGCGGACAGGACCGTCCGTCGGCCGCGTCCATCCCATTGAAGCTACGATGAGTGGAAAAATGAAGAACACCGCAGTCTTGCTGTTGAGCACTCCGATGCGCCTCGCGCGCAAAGGTGCGGTCGCAGCCGTTTCCCAGTTCTTGATTGCGCACAACGGTGGCGTCTTGCACAGTGACGACCACCTGGATAGCGGACGCGACTTGTTCCTATCGAGGTTGGAGTGGGATCTGGATGAGTTCAATATTCCAATCTCGGATTTCGGACGCCACTTCCAGCCGCTGGCCGATCGTTTCAGCATCAACTTCCACCTCGCGTTGACGGACTACCGCCCTAAGATCGCGATCCTGGTTTCCGCCTACGACCACTGTCTCGCCGACCTCCTGTACCGGTACAGCACCGGCGAACTGGCCTGCGATATCGTCGTGATCGTCAGCAATCACGCGGCTGCCAAGCCCTTGGCCGACTTTTATCATGTCCCCTTCCATCTGCTGACCAACCCCACCAACAAGCGCGATTCCGAACGGGAAATGCTCGAGCTATTCGGACAAGACGTGGACCTGATCGTGCTCGCGCGCTACATGCAGATGTTGGGGCCGGAATTCGTCGCCCAGTATCTGTTGCGGATGATCAACATCCACCATTCCTTTCTCCCGGCGTTTGTCGGCGCTAAACCATATCATCAAGCCTTCGAGCGCGGGGTGAAGCTGATCGGGGTCACCAGCCATTACGTCACCGCTACTCTGGATGAGGGACCCATCATCGAGCAAGACGTTGTGCGCGTTTCCCATCGCGACACTGTCGAGGACATGTTGAACAAAGGCCGCGACTTGGAGAAAGTCGTGCTCTCTCGAGCTGTCCGCTGGCATTTGGAAAACCGCATCCTGGTCTACCAGAACAAGACAATCGTGTTCACTTAGGCCCAAGGCCCCGGATAATTCGGGAGTCCAATGCGACATTGCGGCCGCAAGCGCGCAACAGTCTGAAACGGGCGGATATATATGACGAGCGGGGTTCGAAAGGAGCAGAACCGGTTTGATTGGCTGGTCACGGCTTCAGGGCCGAGGTCCAATTCAGCAGCACCGTGAACGCTTGCGGGGCTTTCCTCTCGACCGGCATCGACATGAGAAAACGCTTCAGATCGCCGGTGTTGGACGCAGCGTGGGCTCCCGGCGGAATCTGGAAGAGTTCGTGCGGCGCGCCGGCTTGAAACGTCTTGGTTGTGTCTACACTCACCGACATGACCTTGCCGTGGAGCTCTTCGTAGTCCAGTTCTTTCCCATCCTCCCTCCATTCCGAATTCCCGCCGCCATCTTTTGACACGAGCCACTTGCCGCCTGTGCCGGCAGAGTCCTTGGACGTCACGAACTCCCGCACATACACCTCATAACGTCCGGTTTCATTGGAATGGTAGGCGACCCAGCGTCCATCAGGCGAGAATCTGGCGCCGCTTTCGTCGAAACGGGTTTGCAGGAAGGGAAATGGAGTGCGGTCCCCCTGCATCGGCAGCACCCAGAGATCTTCTTGAGCGAAGTTGGGCTGCGAGCTGGTGGAATACAGGAGGAATTTGCCGTCGCGGGACCAGCTCATAGCCCGCTTACTCAGGTTCGATTTCAGCAGCACGTCTTCTTCGCGACCGCCATTGGCCGGCTTACGGTAGAGATTGAAGACACCTTCCCGGTCGGAAGAGAAGACCACTTCGCTGCTATCCGGCGACCACACCGGGAAGGCTGCATTACGCCCGCCAAAAGTGAAGCGCGAGCTGGCGTCCCGGCTGAGATCAAGCAGCCAAAGGTCTGAACCGGCAAGGTTGAAGGAGTCCTTCCTATAGGCCACACGAGTTCCGTCGGGAGATATTCTGGCTTGTGAGATGGGCCCCGGTTCTCCGACTGTCCCGGTGGGCTTCCCTTGCCGGTCAAACCAGGTGAACTGAAAATCGCGGATCGAGGCCGCTGCTTTGTAGACGAGCGCGTCGGGTGTCACCGAAAACAATCCAGTCTGGAAGGCCGAGGCCACTCCCCGAGCAACCGGCGAAGGATTGCCGCTCAGTTCCAGCTTGGCCGGATCGAAGGGTTGCGCCATAAGCGTGCCATCTCGCAGGAACAGCAACCACCCCGAGCCGGCTTCGCTCGAAGGCGCAAAATACGCGCCGAATCCGGCGGCAAGAATTCGCTTCTTGCTCTGCCGCTCCGGAGGATCGTCCAGGGAGCCCGCGAAAATCCCGCTCTCCTCGGGAACTTCGGAAGCTCTAAGGTAGAGGAAATGCCGCCCATCGGGGAGGAACGACGGCAACTCGTGCTGGCGCTCGTGCCGGGATGCATCGAGGGCCGTCAGAGGGACCGGTTTTCCACCCGTGGTATCCACCTTCCACAGGCCCGTGGACACGCTTCCAAAGATGATGGTGCCGGTGTTGTTCCAGGCGCCACCGACCGGCGGGCCAGGTTTATCGCAAATGTCCTGGAGGGCGCCGGTTTGCACATCCACCTTTTTCAGCTTGGGGCTGTTCTCGGAATACGCCACGAAGCGGCTGTCCGGCGACCAGAAGAAGGGGGGAGGATTTTGTCCCGTGTAGGTGTCCGGGAGCACGCGCGCTTCCAGCGCGTCCAGATCCTGTATCCAAACTCTGGGCTGGTCGCCTGCGCCGATGGCGGAAAAAGCTATGTGCCGGCCGTCCGGAGACAAATTGAAAGCCCCGCCGGAGGTGAAGGCTACGTTCTCCGGAAGGCGGATTTGGAATCGCGTGGCCGCGGGCGTCGCGGGCGGCTTTTCGCGGAAGTGAATCGCCGCCAGAGCCAACGCCGCGAGAGCGAACGCGGCTGCGACCGCCCACGGCCATATCGACAGACGCGAATTTTCGGCGCGCGGAGTGTCCGGTTGACCTTCCGCGACCAGCGGCATCGCGTCGCCGATATCGCGCAGACGATTCTTCGGGTCCTTCTCCAGGCATCGGCGCAGAAGCGGGCGGAACTGCGCCGGGACTTTGTCCCACTTCGGCTCCTCCTTGAGCACGGAAGCCAACGTATCCGGCATGGTCTCGCCCGTATGGAGCCGTTCCCCGGTGAGCATCTCATACAGCACCACGCCGAAGGCCCAAATGTCCGCGCGTTTGTCGACCGGCTTGCCGCGCGCCTGCTCCGGGCTCATGTACGCCGCCGTGCCCATGATCATTCCCGCTTGCGTCGCCTGCATGCTGAGCGTGGGTGAGTTCTCCGGATTCGAATCACCGGCTGAAGCCGGCGCCACCGCCGCGAGTCCGAAGTCGAGCACCTTGACGACGCCCCCGGGAGTGACCATGATATTCGCGGGTTTCAGATCGCGATGGATGATCCCTTTTTCATGTGCTGCTTCGAGCGCTTCGGCAATCTGCCGCGCGTAGTTGAGGGCAGTCTCCAGCGGCAACGGTCCTGGTTGTATCAGCGAACGGAGCGTCTCTCCGGGAACCAGCTCCATCACCAATGCCCGATCTTCCAATCCGTAAATCTGGGCGATGTTGGGATGATTCAGCGCGGCGAGCACCTTGGCTTCGCGCTCGAAGCGAGCCAGACGGGCTGGATCGCGGGCGAGGGCATCGGGAAGAACTTTGATGGCGACTTCGCGACCAAGCTTCAAGTCTTTCGCCCGGTACACTTCGCCCATTCCACCGGCGCCAATAGGCGCAAGGATTTCATACGGGCCGAGTTTGTCGCCGGCGGAAAGGGGCATACGGAGGATTCAGCCCAGTTTACTCGATCAAGACGCCCGGGGCGCAATTGGCACGCGCCGTGCTTACAATAAGTGCATGCTAAAGGACGGAAAATCCAGACACGAATTTCACCGCGAAGCCGCGGAGATGCACGAGAACGCCGCGAAGTCGCATCGCACCGCTGCCGAACACAATGAAAAGGGCGACCATGCCTCGGGGCTCCAGCATGCCGAACGGGCGATGGAGTATGCCGATCACGCCTACAAACTTGCCAAGGAAGCCCATACGAAGTCCGGGCAGATCGAGAGCTTGTAACTATGTCTAAGCGATTTAACGACGGGTCGCACTGGGAAAATCACCAACAAGCCGCTGAGCTTCATGAAGCGGCCGCGCACGCGCATCGCAGCGCAGCCGAACATCGTGGAGAGCAGGAGCATCTCACCGGGCAGGAACATTCCCGTCAGGCTCTGGAGCACTCCCGCATCGCGTATGAGCGGTCCCAGGAGGCGCACCATGCTGGCCAAAACCAACACGGCGTCGCCACCTTCGGGCATGAGGAGATCGCCGCGCGCGCCCATGAAATCTGGATGGCCAACGGTTGTCCGGAAGGGACCGCGGAGGCGGATTGGTTTCAAGCCGCGAAGGAATTGCGGTCGCGCTCGGAATCCTAAGGCGTGAAAGTCGCCATTTCCTGGGCAGCGGACCGACCGCCATCGCTCGAAATCGGAATCTCATTCGCCGCTGCCGGAACATTCGCCGGACGCCGGAACATTCTATGATGGAAATGTTCTGCCCATGTCGACCTCCCGCACCATGCCCGGCGGTTTCGCCGATCGCGCGAGCCTCGTACGAGGCATCAACGGACGGCCTCTGTGCCGATGGTGCAATCTGGAAGTCCCGCCCCGCCGGTTCACCTTCTGCTCGGATTTCTGCGTGCACCAATGGAAGCTTCGCACTGACCCTGGTTATCTTCGCGAACAGGTTTTCGCGCGGGATCGAGGCGTGTGCCGGTCGTGCGGGGTCGACACGACCGCGGCGTTTCTCGAATTGAAGCGGGCGCGCGGGGTCCATCGCCTCAAATTGCTCGGGCGCTGGGGGTTAAAACGCGTATCGCGGCGGACGCTGTGGGATGCGGATCATATCCTTCCGGTAGCGGAAGGCGGCGGCGAATGCGACCTGGACAATCTGCGGACGCTGTGCCTGATTTGCCATCGCCGCGTTACGCTGGAGCTGCGTCAGAGGATGCGTCACACGAATGGAGGGATCCGGCAGTACTGAGCCGCGACTGTCAAGGAGCGGCACGCAAGAGTCGCAGGGAAATCTCCCGAAGGTAAGTTTTCAAATGAGCGGCGCTACGTTGCCGCTCCTTCACAGTCGCGGCTCGGTAAAGATATAGGTCGCGGCTGGTTTAGACACGCGCTCCCTTACGGTCGCGCCTCAAAACATTACGATTCAGCCGTGGTAACGTAATCGATGTATCGTTCCAGTGAGTGTTGTCTCGTTTAAAGGTGTTGTCTCGTTTACAATACGTAGCTTAGCGAGAGGAGATCGTCCATGATCCAATTGAAAGTGAATGGAACCACCCGCCATTTCGATGGCGATCCGGATATGCCGCTGCTGTGGTATGTCCGCGATCTGCTGGACCTGACGGGAACGAAATACGGCTGCGGCGTGGGGCTGTGCGGCGCCTGCACGGTTCATGTGAACGGAGCCGCCAAGCGAAGCTGCCAGACGACGCTGAAGGAAGCCGCCGGGAAATCGATCACCACTATTGAAGGCTTGAGCGCCAAGGCGAATCATCCGCTTCAAGTGGCGTGGAAGGAACTGGGCGTTCCTCAGTGCGGCTACTGCCAAAGCGGGCAGATCATGCAAGCCGCCGAGCTGCTCAAGAGCAAGCCGCATCCGACCGACAAAGACATCGACGACGCCATGCGCGGCAACATTTGCCGCTGCGGAACGTATCAGCGGATTCGCGCGGCCATCAAGCTGGCGGCATCCGGCAAGGCTAAAGCGGCTGCTGCCGGGACCATCGCGGCCGCGTATGTCGTGGACGAAAACTGCACCGGCCCGTGCTGCAAGGGCCAGGGGGTGAAGGCATGACCACGGAACAGCTCAATCCTACAGTTAGAGTCGAAAGCCGCCGCGGTTTTCTCACCAAGATGTTTTCCGCGGGAGCGCTGATTCTGGGCGCGCAGGTTCTTCCCATTAAGCTGGACGCCGCCGACACGGTCGACACGGCCGCATGGCATCCCAGCGTGTATTTGGGCGTTGAACCCGACGGCACCGTGATCATCGTCGCGCATCGATCGGAAATGGGCACCGGTATTCGCACCGCGCTCCCCATGGTGGCCGCCGACGAAATGGACGCGGATTGGACCAAGGTCAAGATCCAGCAGGCCATCGGCGACAAGAAATACGGTGACCAGAACACCGACGGGTCGAATTCGATAAAGAGTTTCTATCAGCCGATGCGCGAAGCGGGGGCAACAGCGCGCGCAATGTTAGAAAGCGCGGCAGCCTCCAAGTGGGGCGTTCCGGCTTCGGAGTGCCACGCCAAGAATCACGAAGTGGTTCACGCGACGAAAGGCAAGATCGGATTCGGCGAGCTGGCCACGCTTGCGGCGAAGCAGCCGGTTCCCAAGAAAGAGGACCTGAAGTTCAAGGCCGCCTCCGAGTATCGCTATATCGGCAAGAACGTGCCGATCACCGATATCGACAAGATCGTCGCCGGCCACACCACGTATGGCATGGACGCGAAGATGCCCGGCATGGTTTATGCGTCGATCGAGCGCTGTCCGGTGATCGGCGGCAAGCTCAAGTCGGTGGACGATGCCGATGCGAAGAGCGTCAAGGGCGTGATCCAGACGGCGATCATCGATCCATTCAAGCCGCCTTCCTACGCGTTCCAGGCCCTGGGTGGAGTCGCGGTGATCGCGGATAACACCTGGGCCGCCATGCAGGGACGTAAAAAGCTGAAGCCCGAATGGGACCTCGGCATTAACGCGAATTACAACTCGGGCGAGTACAAGACGACTCTGCGCGAGACGGCGCGCAAGCCGAATGCCAACGCGGATCGAAACGTGGGCGATGTCGCGGCGGAATTCGCCAAAAACACCAAGACTCACGAAGCCGAATACTGGGTGCCCCATCTGGCTCACGCCGAAATGGAGCCGCCCACGGCGGTTGCCGATTACAAAGACGGCAAGGTGACCGTGTGGACCGCGACGCAGAATCCGCAAGCGGTGCAACAGACGGTGGCGCCGGCGGTGGGATGCAAGATCGAGGATGTGACCTGCAACGTGACGCTGCTTGGCGGTGGATTCGGGCGCAAATCGAAGCCGGATTACGTGGCGGAAGCGGCGATTCTGTCGAAGCAGCTCGGGAAGCCGGTAAAGGTCACCTGGAGCCGGGAAGACGATCTCCAGTTCGACTATTTCCACTTCCCGGCGGCGATGTATTTGAAAGCGGCACTCGACGAGAAGGGCCGTCCGACGGCTTGGCTCGGACGCAGTGTGTATCCGGCCATGCTTTCACAGAACCAGATGCGGCCGGGCGGCCTCGCCAGCATGGGCTGGAACGACCTGCCGTTCAACATTCCCAACATTCGGATGGAGACCGGACCGGCGGAAGCGAAAGTGCGCATCGGCTGGCTGCGGTCGGTGGCGAATATTCCGCATGCGTTCGGGATTCACTCGTTCATCGATGAACTGGCGGCGCTGGCGAATCGCGATCGCGTGGATTACCTGGTGGAAATGCTCGGCCCGGATCGCATCATCGAACTGGGTGGCGGACGCGGCGGCGGACGCGGCGGTCCCCCCCGTCCGAATCTTTATCCTATTGATACGGCGCGAACCAAGCGGGTGCTCGAAGCTGTCGCCGCTCAATCGGGATGGGCCAACAAGAAATCCGGCAACGGCCATGGCTGGGGGGTTGCGGTGCATCGCAGCTTCTCGAGTTACGTCGCAAGCGTGGTGGAAGTCGAGGTCGACGGCAAGGGTAACGTGAAGATTGGGCGCGTCGACACGGTGGCCGATCCCGGCCTGATCGTGCACCCGGATCGCGTGAAAGCCCAGTTCGAGGGCGCGGCTGTGTTCGGCGCGAGCATCGCCATGTCGGGCGAAATCACGGCGGACAACGGCCGGATCACGCAGACCAACTTCAACCGGTACCCGGTCGCCCGGATCGACGAGGCGCCCCGGGAAGTCCACGTCCAGATCATCGGGACCGACCACCCGCCGGCGGGTGTCGGCGAGCCGGGCGTTCCCCCCATCGCGCCGGCCATCTGCAACGCGATTTTCGCGGCTACGGGCAAGCGCATTCGGGATCTGCCGATCAAGCGACAGCTAGCCTAAGTGTGGGACCGGCACTCGTGCCGGCAGCCGGTCTTCAGACCGGCTTGTAGCTATGCAGCATGACGAGCCGGCTGAAGGCCGGCTCGCCGCCACGAGTGGCGGCCCCACTGCGCTATCTGATTGGACTGTAAGGGGTTTTCCTCGCGACCATTCGATGTGGGGAAAACCCCGTCCAATGCAGAAGGCGGCATTTCAATTCATTAATCTAGATCCCCGCCGGAGGTATCCCCTATACTGAATCGTCACCGCGTCGCGCGGTCGATTTGTGTTTACTTTGCAACTTACTCTAAACAAACCGGGAGACCGCTCTTGACCAAGCCTATCAAGCACGTCGAGAAAGCCGTAGCCGTTGCCGCCAATGCCGCATGGTTCGTCTTTGACAAGATCAATTCCATCCGGCCCAACCCGTCGTTCACTCCCAAGTGGTCCGACAAGCCGCTGCTCAAAAGCTGGGAGAAGCAGAAGCCCAAGCTGGGCTGGCCGCGCGAGACCGATTCGCTGTGCCCCAAATGCGTTCCCGAGATCCGCAATAAGATTCTGAACGGCGAGCTGCCGGTCGAGATCCTTCGCAACGAGAAGGTGGGCGAGATCAGGGCCACCATCATCGAGCGCGACGGGCAGATCATGATGGTCAAAGATTGTCCGATTCACGGTCACTTTGAAGACGTCATGTCGACCGATCCGGCGTTCTTCAAGCACCTGGAAGACGTTTTCCCGGGCCGCGACATTCGCGCCCACAATGACGAGAAATTGCACGACCACGGGACCAGCACCATCACGCACGGCCGCGGGTCGGTTTTGACGGTGGATCTGACCAATCGCTGCAACATGATGTGCGATCCGTGCTTCATGGACGCGAACCAGGTCGGGTTCGTGCACGAGCTGAGCTGGGAAGAGATCAAGACGCTGCTGGACAACGCGATTTCGATCAAGCCGCGACGCCAGCTTTCGGTGCAGTTTTCGGGCGGCGAGCCGACGCTTTCGCCGCACTTTTTGGCTGCGGTTCAATACTGCCGCAAGATCGGGTATCAGAGCGTGCAGGCGGCGACCAACGGAATCGAGTTCGCCAAGCGCCCCGAGTTTGCGAAGGAAGCCGCTACGGCTGGTCTGCGCTACGCGTATCTCCAGTTTGACGGCATCGGCAACGAAGCCAATTCGCATCGCGCCGTCGGAAATCTTTTCGACGTGAAACTGCGCGCGATCGAAAATCTGTACAGCGCGGGCGTCGACATCGTCCCGGTGATCACGCTGATCAACGGCGTCAATAATGAGCAGGTGGGCGCGGTGGTGCGCTTCGCTCTCGACAATCCCAAGAAGATTCCGTTCCTGAGCTTCCAGCCGGTTTCTTTCACCGGTCGCGATGAAGCGATTACGGATGAACGGCGCCTGGCACAGCGGTACACGCTGGCCAATCTGGCGCATGACGTGAAGAATCAGACCGGTCTCGGCGAACCCGTTCGCGACTGGTTCCCGATTTCCTTCATGAGCACGTTCTCCGATTTCGCCGATCTGGTCCACGGGCCGAACGCGGATTGGGGCCAGCTTTCCTGCGGATGCCATCCCAATTGCGGCGTCGGCATGGCCGTGATGTGCGACAAGGAAACCAAGGAATACCGCCCGGTGACCGCGTTCCTGAACGCGGATCGGCTGGCTCGCGATGTCGCCAAGATTAATGATGGCGCGCGCAGCAAGCGGATGTCGGTGTTCGGCGTTTCGCTCGCGCTGCTACGCAATTACAATCCTTACGAAGCTCCCACGCATTTCCGGTTGAGCGATCTGATCGCGAAATTCGACAAGTGCTTCGGAATGTCGAAGAAATCCCAGACCGGTGCTTATGGCAAAGTGACCGGCGACCGCACCAAAGCCGACATCGACAAGCGCCGCGCGGACCGCTGGAACTTCCTGTTCATCGCGGGCATGTGGTTCCAGGATCTGTTCAACTACGATTTCCGCCGCACCGAGCAGTGCATCATCCCCTACGCCACGCAGGAAGGCGAAATTTCCTTCTGCGCGTACAACACCGGCGTCGGCTGGCGCAATATTGTCGAGAAGATGCACATGACGGCGACGCTCACCAAATGGTACGAGGAAAAGGGCCGTCATGAGATCGTCGCGGGCGGCAAGAGGGTGACTCTGCCGAGTGCCGATCACTCGTTGGTCCTGCGCATGGACGACGTGAATCGCGAGCGGCAGCATGACCTGGACAATAAGGGCATCGCCAAGACGGCTCGCGAAGAGAAGTTCCGGGCGCGCGCGGAGAAGCTCAAAGAGCAGGCGAAGTCAGAGCAGATGATGAAGATGTATCGCGAGAACGTGCTCGGCGAGAAGCCTCAGACGGATATGGTGCCGCTGACTTCACTGATCGGATCGGCCAAGCCAACCAACGGCAGCGCAAAGCCGGTGGAGAAGGCGGAAGAGGTCGGGTCGTTCGGGGATTAGGCGGTGAGGATTTCTGAAAACGGTGGGAAGACGGGGTAGGCTGCTGCGGCCTGCCCCGTTTCGTCTTGCTACCCTCCTTCTTGCTCCCCCCGACGTTGCTACCGGTCTGAAATCTGGTTCGTCTAACCGGGTGATGTTCACCTCTCTTCTGCGGGACTTGCAGTATTCCTTCCGGACGCTGGCGCGCAATCCGGGGTTCGCCTGCGTTTCGATTCTGGCACTCGCTTTGGGAATTGGGGCGAACACGGCGATCTTCACAGTGGTCAACTCGGTGTTGCTGCAGCCGCTTCGATTCCAAAAGCCCGAACAACTGATCGTCGTGCGGGAACGCAACCTCAAGGGTGGCTTTCCGCAGTTTTCGATGTCTCCGGGCAATTACCTGGACTATCGCGATCACAACCATTCCTTCTCCGGAATCGCCGCGTTCGGCGGGCAGGGATTGAACCTCTCCGGCGGCGCCGAGCCCGAGCGGCTGCGGGGAACGCGCGTCACGGTCGAATTCTTCGATGTGCTCGGCCGCAAACCCGCCATGGGCCGCACTTTCACGGCCCAGGAAATGCAACTCGGGACGCACGCCGCGATCGTGAGTTATGGACTCTGGCAGCGGCGGTTCGCCGGCAGCCCGAACGTGCTGGCGCAGACGCTGCGTCTGAACGACGAGCTCTACCCCATCGTGGGCGTCATGCCCGCGGATTTTCAGTTCCCGGCGCTGATCGAGATATGGACGCCCCTGTCCATGGATTTGCAGAATTGGCAGCAACGCGGCGGTCATTACTTGAACGCGATTGGACGGCTGAAGGACGGCGCCACTTTGGCGGGCGCGCAGGCGGATCTCAACGCCATCGCGGCGCGTGCAGAACAGCAGTTCCCGGACTCCAATCTCGGATGGGACACTACCCTGCGGGACCTTCGTGAATCGGTGGTTGGACGAATCCGGCCGGCGATGGTGACGCTGACGGCGTCGGCCGGTTTCGTATTGCTGATCGCATGCGTGAACCTCGCGAACCTGCTGTTATCGCGATCCGCTGCGCGGCAGCGTGAGATCGGGATTCGAAGCTCGCTCGGCGCGGGACGAGGCCGGTTGATTCGCCAGCTTCTCACGGAAAGCGTCGTGCTGGCGGGGCTCGGAGCGGCTGTCGGCCTGGCGCTCGCATGGGCGGGTACCCGGTTGCTGATCACGTTGAGCCCGACCATCCTGCCGCGCGCGAATGAAATCGCCATCGACGGATGGGCCCTGGGATTCACGGCCAGCGCCGCGATCCTGACCGGCATTCTGTTCGGTCTCGCACCCGCCATCCATCTCGCCAGGACCGATTTGGCATCGGGACTCCGTGAAGGCGGCCGTGGAAATTCGATCGGCTTCCGGCGCAACCGGTTACGGAGCGGTCTGGTGATCGGGGAGGTCGCGCTGGCGTTGGTCCTTCTCACGGGTGCAGGACTGCTCATGCGTAGCTTTTATCAATTGCAAGAGATCGATCCAGGATTCGACCCCCACGGCGTGCTGACCTTCCGGACGAACCTTCCGGGAGCAAAGTATAAAACCGACGAACAACAAGCCGCGTTCTACCGTCGCGCACTCGATCGCATTCGCGCCCTGCCCGGGGTTACCGCGGCTGGCGCGGCGCAGATCTTTCCGTTATCGGGCAGCGATTACATTCTGTCCTTCGAGCAGATCGGTAAGCCGCCTGTGCCAGTGGGAAATGAACCCAACGCCGCCTACTACTCCGCAACCCCAGGATACTTTGGCGCTCTGAGGATTCCCATCAGGCGCGGCCGCGCTTTTACCGAACACGATGACGCGGCAGGGCCGCCCGTCGCGATCGTGAGTGAGAGTATGGCCCGGCAGTTTTATGCCAACGAAAATCCATTGGGGCAGCAGATCAAGATGGGCAACGGATCGAAGCCTGCTGAGATTGTGGGAATCGTAGGGGATGTCCGCGATCAGGAATTAGAGACCGCGGGGCGCGCCGCTGTATACGAGCCGGTCGCCCAGGTTCCGTTCGGCTCCGTGTACTTCGCAGTTCGAACCGAGCGGGAACCCTCGGCTTTGATTTCAGGAGTTCGCGCCGCGATGCGCGAGATGGATGCGGAGCTGCCGATCGACGCGGTCGGGACGGTGGATTCGCTACTCGCAACCTCCCTTTCTCAGCGCCGGTTTGCGCTGGTGCTGATGGTAGTCTTCGCGGGACTCGCGTTGGCGCTGGCGATGGTCGGGATCTACGGCGTGATTTCATACGCGGTCACGCAGGCGACCCAGGAGATCGGGATTCGGATGGCGCTCGGCGCACGCCGGCTGGATGTACTGCGGATGGTGTTCCGCTATTCAGGGATTTTGATTACATGTGGGCTAATCATCGGTATTGCTGCGGCGTTGGGCACCGGACGTTTGCTTGCCTCTCAACTTTTTCAAGTGAAGCCGACGGATCCAGCCACTTATGCAGCAGTCGCCCTGATTTTAGTGGCGACCGGCCTGGCCGCTTGCAGCATTCCGGCTCTGCGCGCCACGCGCGTCGATCCGCTCGCGGCGTTGCGCAACGAGTAGAGGGGCCTTCAGTTGGGGGGTCTGCTCCGGCTTTGAATCCAACTCCGCAGCGAATCCTGACTCTCACCCGACGGTCGACTCGCGACCAAACTTTCCACGCTGATATCCTCGTCGAGATCCGGCCAGTGGATGCCCTCGCCCTTTCCGATCAGGCGGCAATTTTGGCGTTCGGCGGCCGTACCATGCTCCAGCCTTGGAAACCGCGCAAGGGGAACAGTAATTGAGCGGCCGTCGGACAACTCGACGTGCCGGGCATCGTCCGTGAGAGAAGCGCCAGCTATCACGATTCAAGTCTAATTGCTCTGGATCGATTCCGCCAAACCTACCGCGCCAGGACTTCTACCGGCTCGCGACTGAAGTCCTGATACGCCTCGATCAAGAGCTCCTCGGCCGGCAGCAGCATGTGCTCCAGTTTCCCGTCCTCAATGATCTTCAGCATCGCGAGCGTGATCACCGGATCGAACTGTGTGCCCGAGTTCACGCGCAACTCGAGCACCGCATCCGCCAGCGCCAGCGCTTTGCGATAATGGCGGTGCGTCACCATCGCGTCGAACGCGTCGGCGACGTGCACAATCCGCGCCGCGAGCGGAATACGATCGCCCGCGAGCTTATAGGGATAGCCGGTGCCATCGTGGTTTTCGTGATGCAGCTCCACCACCGGTAGAAACACCTGGAATTTCCCCATCTTTTCCAGGATGCGCCGCCCGATCTGCGGGTGCAGCTTGACCAGGCCGTACTCTTCCACTGTCAGCCGGCCCGCTTTTTGCAGCACCGCATCCGGGATGCCGATCTTGCCTATGTCGTGAAGCTGCGCGGCGATGCGGATGTTGTCCGCCTCCAGCGCCGGCACATCCATCGCGCGCGCGATCGCATAAGCGTACGATCCCACGCGAATGCTGTGTCCCGCGGTGTAGGGATCGCGGGCGTCCAGCACCTGCGCCATGGTCTCGATGAATTGCAGATAGGAGCGATCCAGATCCGCCTGGGAATGATGCACCGAGCGCGCCGCGCGATTGAGCGTCTCCGCCAGGCAATTGAATTCCTGGATGGGGGAACCGGCCGGGAAGTCTTCGGAAATGCATCCGGCGCGCGCCGCCTCCCCCGCCGCCGCGATCAGGCCATCCAGCGGGCGCGCGAGCCAATGCGAGAGAACCCAGGCTGAGACGATCGCGGCGCTGAGGGCTGGCGCGGCGAACCAGACACTGCCGCTCGCTCCTGCCATCAGTCCCAGCCCCGCCGAGCACACGATGCCCGTAAATAGACATGCGCGAACGCCGAACGATTTGGTCCTGAAAGGCATCGGCCAAAATGCAACCTCGTATTGCACATCGGCGATGGGGGTTAAGCGTGTGAGGAGAATCGTCCGCGAAAAATTGCCGTAGTTCGCGGAACGGTTGGGACTATTTAGCGGGGCGTACGCACGCTTAGATTGTTACTTAGGCGCCTACTTCCAACCGCAACAGCATTCCCCACCGTCGCGCTTCAAGTGGCAGGGCATGCGGCACGCACGTTCCGTGGCCCTGCCCCACGCACTGGCGCGCCTCAAAGGATTGTCGCGCCTCAAAGCAACCTTTACTTACGAGCCCCGCGCACCGGCGCCTTCAGCCTGGATTGACGAAGCTTGTGCTTCTTGCGTTTTGGTTTGGTGATGAGGAACGTGCCGCTGCCCTTGGGCTCGGCCTTATAGAGGTTATCGTCTGCCATGAGCTTTTATTGTAGCGGGTTTGCGAGCCGCGACCACGCTGCGCTTGCGCCAAGGGAGCGGTTAAACGACGGCGGCAGTCTCACCGCCGCTTCGACTCAAGCACGATAGGCGTGCCTTCAAACCCAAACTTCTCCCTCAGCCGATTAATCAAGAAGCGCTCCGCCGAAAAATGCAGGTTCTGCGCTTTATCGGTGAACGCGATGAACTTCGGCGGCCGCACATCCACCTGAGCCATGTAGTAAATTTTCGCGCCATGTTCCCACTTGAGCGTTTTGACGAACTGGTTCAATTGACCCGTGGTCACGCGTTGCGACGCAGAGTGGAACGCGCGCCGGATCATGCCGTACAGGCCCATGACGCCCTCGCGATCCTTCGCTGAAATGAACGCGACCGGCGCGTAATCCAGAAATTTCAGATGATCGGCGATTTCTTCGGCGAACTTGCGCTTCCCGATTTTCGCCTGGTCCCATTTGTTCACCACCACCACGATGGCGCGGCCTTCTTCATGCGCGTATCCGGCGATGGTCGCATCCAGGGCGAGCATGCCCTCGGTCGCGTCCAGCACCAGCAGGGCGACATTGCACATGCGCAGGTGACGCCGCGCCATCACCACGCTGAGCTTTTCGGCCATCAACTTAGTCTTGCCCTTGCGCCGGATCCCGGCCGTGTCGACGAAGGAATACTCGACGCCCTTGTGCTCCACGGTTTCATCCACGGCGTCGCGCGTGGTTCCCGCGACCGGCGAGACGATGGCGCGCTCGGCCCCCACGAACGCGTTCAGCAGGGTCGATTTTCCGACGTTCGGCCGTCCGATGATGGCGACCTTCATGGGCGGCACCGGCCGCCTGGAAACGTCGGATGGCTTTGACGTGTCCGGCTCTAAATCCGGCGCATCCGAGTCAGTCGCGTCCGATCGTGATCGTCGAGAGCTCCGTTTGGGAACAGCGTCAGTGGGTCCACTCTCGGCGACTCGCTCCGGAAATCCGTGCGTCACGTGCTCCAGCAGATCGTCCAGTCCGATGCGATGCTCCGCGGAAACCGCAAACAGATCTTTGAACCCGAGCGAGTAAAACTCGTGCGTCAGCCCCTCCCGCTTGGGGCTATCGATCTTATTGACCGCCAGCGCCACCGGCTTCCCTAATTTCCGCAGCATCGCGGCCAGCTCGCGATCGGCTCCCGTGATCTCGGCGCGGCCGTCGATCAGGAAAATCACGTGCGACGCGTTTTTCAACGCCACGTGCGCCTGCTTCAGAATCTCAGACGGGATCAGCGCGTCGTCATCGGTGATGATTCCGCCGGTGTCGATCAGCGTGAAGGGGCGGCCGCGATAAGCGGCTGCGCCGTAGATGCGATCGCGCGTGATGCCGGGCTCGTCCCCGACAATCGAGCGGCGCGTGCGGGTGATCGCGTTAAATAGCGTGGACTTGCCGACATTCGGCCGCCCGACGATAACGACTGAAGGGAGTTCGGACACTATCTCGATTGTGGCAGGTCGTCCGGGTATTACCAAGCATTGAGGAGATCTCGCATGGAGATTAGTTGGGCGCCCCTTCTTGCGAACTCAGGGCTTAGCGCGTGTCGGCAAAACGACGATATTCGCGATGTTTTGGAGCTTTATGGAAAACTGGCCCAGGTCAGTCTCGCCGTGCAAGCCATCCTTCGAGTCAAACAGCAACTGGAGGGCGAGCACCTTCTTGTCTTTGAGGGTTACGTCGGCGTCGAAGTGGCCCGCTTCGACGAGTTTGCCGCGATCGAAGATCGCTGGCTTGAACTTAATCGTAATCGATTCAATCCGCTCCCATCTGACAGTGATAGACCCGTCGCCCTGGTGTGCGCGGACGCCCGCCGCTTCGTGGTCGGGAGTATACGCTACCCCTAGCCCACCGGGAAGGCCGCTGCCGACGTATGGATAATTCGTGTAGTCGACCCAAACGTTCCGTACCTCGACGACGTTTCCTTTGCTGTCCGTAATCTTAAGGTCCGCTCCGAAGAGTTTTCCGGTGAGGATGGCCAACGCGAACGCTGCCACGATGATAAACTTGCCAAACATTCTTTTCTCCTTCGATCTGGGCCGTTGCCCGACTCGGTCATAGCGGCGTCGCCGGCCGTCCCGTGCCGACCTGAACCTCCATGTCCCCTCGGGCTGCGTGGAAGCTCCTTGAGTCTAGATCTTCCGCCTCTCTCCGTCAACCGACTCGCCCTTTTATTGGGCACGTCGACCACGCCAAGTGATCGCGATAAACAACGTGGACTCGCCGACGCTCGACCACCCGACGATAACAACTGCCGGTGTCGGCTACCGAACACCCCCGGTCGACCGCTCGAGAATGCCCGACCAATAGTTCTTTCGAGTCAGAATCACTGCGTCCGGATAGTCAGGAACGCGGACTCGTAAAGAATGAATGCTCAGCGCCTGGTCGGATGGCGGCTGAAAGCTCAGCAGGTAGTAATTGTGGATCTGGTTGGCGATCCTCTGCAGTCCGTCCTCAAAACCTTTTCGGGTAGTGAAGTTGATGTATTCGCCGCCGGAAAGTGATGCGAGCTCGGAGGGGGCGTTCCGCCTCAGGGCGTTGACGATCAGCAGAAGTTCCGGAGGCCACGCAAACAGGGGAGTCTTCTCTTTGTAGGTTTGTCGCTCCGGCGGCGGCGGAGAGCCGGCCGTTTCAGCAGCAGGCGGCGGAGTGAAGACTGCGACCGGAGGTGGATGATCGCCATAGCGGAGGTCGCGAATCGCATCGTCCCTGGTGGGAGAAAAAGCGACGGAGTAGATCACCGTGTCGGACACTCCGAGTTCGGCAACCACCTCGTGAAGCTTGGAGCCGCTCCCGTGGTCGCGCGTTTCGCCGATCAGCAGGATCGCGCGGCGGTAGTGATTCGTCCGGCGCTTGAGCATGTTGATGGCGTAATAGACGGTGTCGATGGTGGCGGCGCCGTAATCGTTGCACGGCTTGAGCCTCGATAGAGCAAGCCGAGTGGCGCTGGAACTGCTGGAAAAGCCGCCGAGCACATACGGCCCCGCGCCGTAGCTGATAATCGAAACCTCATGCGGGGCGTCACCGACAATCCCGTCGATCATTGCGCCAAGGCCTTTGAGCTTGCTGAATTCCGAATCCGCGGACCTGCTGCATTGCACCGCGACCACCAGGGACAGGCCCGAAACATCCGGATCTTCGTCGAGATGTATGGACTGGCGGACGCCGTTGTCTTCCACGATGAACTGCTCCGGCTTGAGTCCGTAGATGGTCTCCCCGCTTTTGCTCTGAACTCGCGTGGGAAGAAAGACCAGGTTCGAACGCACGGTGAATTGCGGATTTTCCGCCGGCGATTGCTGGGCGGGTGTGGGTGAGGGTCCCACCAGGGCCATCGACGCGGCGGCCAGGATTGTACGAATATTCATCGGTTCGTCTAGGCAAGATCCGTCTGACTTCGTATCTTTAACTTACTATCTACGAGCCATCGGCGGTATTGGGGCTTGGCGGCCATGCGACCATAGAAGGAGCATCTTCATGATTTCCAACCCCTCCATCCGCAACGTCGCCATTATTGCGCACGTCGACCACGGCAAGACCACGCTGGTCGACGCGATGCTTCGTCAAAGCGGCATCTTTCGCCCCAACGAGCAAGTGGCCGAACGCGTCATGGATTCGAACGACCTGGAACGTGAGCGCGGCATCACCATTCTCGCCAAAGCCACCGGCGTGCGTTATCACGACGTCAAGATCAATATCATCGACACGCCCGGCCATAGCGATTTCGGCGGCGAAGTCGAACGCGCCTTGAAGATTGTCGACGGCGTGATGCTGCTGGTAGACGCGAGCGAAGGCCCGCTGCCGCAAACCCGCTACGTGCTCATGAAGGCGCTGGAGGCGCGGCTGCCGCCCATCGTCGTCATCAATAAAATCGACCGCCCCGACGCGCGCATCCCGGAAGTCCTGAACGAAATCTACGACCTGTTCATCGATCTCGACGCGGTGGAAGAGCAGCTCGGCTTCCCGGTGATCTACACGAACGCGCGCGAGGGCATCGCGAAAATGACTCCCGAGGGCACGGAAACCGATCTGCGCGTGCTGTTTGAAACTATCCTCGCGCACGTCCCCGTTCCCGTCGGCGATCCCGAGGGCATTCTGCAATTGCTGGTCGCCAACCTGGATTACAGCGACTACCTTGGCCGCCTCGCCATTGGCCGCGTGTTTAACGGAACACTGCGGCATGGCGATGAAGTGGCCATCGCCAAGCTGGACGGGTCGTTTCACAAAACCAAAATCACCAAGCTGTATTCGTTTGAGGGATTGAAGCGCGTCGACGAAACCATCGGCCGGCCCGGCGACATTCTCGCGATTGCGGGCGTCGAAGGCATCACCATCGGCGAGACCGTGACCCATCCGGATACTCCCCTGCCGCTCGCGAATATCCAGATCGATGAGCCGACTATCGCCATGCGGTTCACCATCAACACGTCGCCCTTTTCGGGCCGCGAAGGAGCCTTCGTCACGTCCCGCCACCTGCGGGATCGTCTGGACAAAGAGCTGCTCACCAACGTTTCGATTCGCGTCGAACAGGACGGCGGTCCGGACGCATTCAAGGTGCAGGGGCGCGGAGAGCTTCAGCTCGCGATCCTGATCGAAATGATGCGCCGCGAAGGCTATGAACTGGCCGTGGGCAAACCCGAAATCCTGACCAAGACCATCGATCACAAATTATCCGAGCCGCTGGAACTGCTGGTGATCGATTGTCCCGAGACGTTCGTCGGCGTCGTCATCGAAAAAATGGGCGGGCGCAAGGGCAAGATGAATAAGATGGTGAACCATGGCTCGGGCCGCGTGCGCCTCGAATTCCTGGTGCCGTCGCGCGGGCTGATCGGATTGCGGAGTGAGATGCTGACCGACACCAAGGGCACCGCCATCATGAACTCGCTGTTTCAGGGTTATATGGACTGGCAAGGCGACATCCCCACGCGCCCCACCGGTTCCCTGGTGGCGGATCGTGCCGGCAAGACCACGGGCTACGCGCTGTTCAATCTACAGGAGCGCGGCGAAATGTTTGTGGAGCCGGGTCTGGAGGTTTACGAAGGCATGATCGTCGGCGAAAATTCGCGCGATGCCGACCTCGACGTCAACATCGTCAAAGAGAAAAAGCTGACCAACATGCGCGCTTCGAGCGCCGACGAAGCCATTCGCCTGGTTCCGCCGCGGCTGCTCAACCTGGAACAGGCCATCGAATTCATCCGCGACGATGAACTGGTCGAGGTGACTCCGAAATCCATCCGGCTGCGGAAAAAAGTACTAAAAGCCAACCAGCGTTAGTACATTTATCACTAAAACAACTGGCCTTTTTTCAATGACTTAGGTGGGCTTTAACCACCCGTTTCTTTTCAATTTGCGTCTCGCCGTGCGATACTGAAGTCAACTACATGACTCAGGTGAGCGAGGCGATTGCCCGCTATCACAAACTCATCGAAAGCGAACCGTATATTGACTTGGCCTGGGCCAAGGCATTACAGGATCGCATGAAGGCCGGCAAGCTGGGGGGCCGCGCCATCTCGCCCGTTTTGCGCCCGCATTTTATCACGAATCGCCAATACGCGGCGATGGTCAAGGGCGCCGAGGCTTTGTTCTCGGCGATCCGGCGCGTGGAGCAAATCGCGCTGACCACTCCGCCGCTGCTGGCGCGCATGCAATTGCTTCCTGCGGAGCGAATGCTCGCCCAAGTGGACCCCGGCTATTCGTTTTACTCGGTGACCGGTTTACTGGACACCGCCTTGAATAACGGATCCATGCGGTTCGTCGCGCACCATGCCGACGCGCCCGCGGGTGTGGTATACGGCGACGCCCTGGCGGATCTTTATTACGACGCGCCGCCGGTGAAGGAATTCCGGAAGAAGTACAAGCTGACCAAGCTGGGCGGCACGAAATATCTGCTGAGCGCGCTGGTCAAGGCGTACAAGGATTTCGGTGGCAAGCACAAGAAGCCGCGGATCGCGATCGTCGAATTCCGCCAGACGTTCCAGGCCGCCGAGGTGAGCGATTACACCTTGCTCGCCGAGCACTTCACGCGGGAAGGATTTCCCACCGAGATCGTTCCGCCGGACCAGCTCGAGTATCGCAACGGCGTGCTGCGGCGCGGTGAATTCAACATCGACATCGTGTTCCGGCGCGTGAAGCTCCAGGAATTTCTGGTGCGATTCGATCTGACGCATCCCCTGGTCCGCGCGTACAAGGATCGCGCCGTGTGCATGGTCAACAGCTTCCGTTCCGAGCTGGGCGGGAAGAAAGCGGTTTTCGATCTGCTGACCGACGACGAAGTCACGGCGAAATTTCCGGCGCTCGAAAAGCGCGCGATCAAGGATTTCATTCCGTGGACGCGCATGGTGCATGCGGCCAAAACCAGGTACAAGGGCCATACCGTGGATCTGCCGGATTTTGTGATGAAGCATCGCGCCAAGCTGGTGCTGAAGCCCAACGACGATTCCGCCGAGCTGACTTCGTTCCGCGGCGCCGACACCGACGACCTCGGTTGGGAAAAAGCGCTGCGCCAGGCGATGCGCATTCCCTACGTTGTCCAGGAAGTCGCCGAGCCCGCCCGTGCGGTGTTCCCGCTGATGCAATACGGCAGCCTGATGATGAAGGATATGCAGGTGGATGTGCACCCGCATTCGTTCCTCGGCAAAGTGCACGGCTGCTCGAGTTGGTTGAGCGTGGCGGGATCGAATAGTTTTTCCACTTTGACCGGCCTTGCGCCAACCTTTTTGTTGGGCGGCAAGTAGTGGGGCGGGGCCATGCCCCGCCGCGTCGTTTCGCTAGCCACGGCCGCTCTGCCCTCTGCGCCACGCGATCAGCGATTTGGTCCATCCCAGCCACCGCTCGCGAAGCACCGTCGCGTCGGGAAACAATCGCGACATGTCGCCGTGGCTCAGCAGCCGGATATCATTCAAATAGTGCGCGATATAAAACGCCCGGCGATCCTCGCTCGGCCGCTCCATCCATTGCCACACCGTGAACCGCCGCACGATCGGTCCCTGCCAGGATGGCGGCAGAAAATGAATCAGCGGAGTCAGCAGATGCGGCTCCACAGGGAACCAGCGATTCGGCGTCTGCACGAAGTAGCCGCGAGCCACGCGCCGGATTTCATCGGCGAAGCGCCGCTGGCTGGCCGGATCGCCCACGTGCTCGATCACGGAATTGCTGAACGCGATGTCGAAGGATCGGTCGGCGAACGGCAGCGCGCATCCGCTGGCGAACACCAGATCGAAGCTCGAGCGACCCGGTGCTGCGCGCGGCAGATTGAGAATCGTCACCCGCGGTTGCACCGGCAGCAATCCCCACAGCTCAGGTGTCCCGCCGACGTCCAGCACGCGCGTTTGTCCGGTGATCTCGAACGCTTGAGCGAACACGCGCATCCGGCGCGCGCGAAATCGCCGGAGCGGTTTCCCAACTACCGGAAGCTCATTCCACTCTCTCATCCAAGGCAGCGCTCGACCGCTCCGCCGTCACCTTCGCCCGCAGATTCGCGACCCCCGCGGTGGAGCGCTCATCCGTCACAGTGAACGCCACGGCGTCATCCAGCCAGTCATGCGCGGTCCCGTCCGGATCGTGCGAAGCGATGGTGATGGTATACGCGTGCGGGCACAGATCGCACAGGAACCTGAACACCACGGTGACCGTTTCACCAGCCGCGCACGGGCCGATGGCGACGCGCTCGAGTTCGGTATTGGTCCCGTACACTTCAAATCCGATCTGCGTGCGGATCAACATCCCCAGCACCGGGTCGGCTACCGCTTCGTGAAAGCGCACCGCGGCTCGAACGCTGACCATCTCGCCGCTTTTCCAAACGATGGTGGGCTGGCCATTGGCGCCCAGCATGTCGATCGAGATTACTTCCGCGCGTCCGTCGCCGCGCCGGAATACCGGTGCTATGCGCTGGGGAATCGTCTCGCCCCAGCTCCGCACGCGCTCGGCGACAAACCGCCGGTAGCGTGTCATCGTCTCTCGCGGATCGCCCTTGGCCGCGAGCGATCCCGCTTCGATCCACCAAATTTCATCGCACAGGGATTCGAGCAATCTGTCCTCGTGCGACGCGAGCAGCACAGTGGAGCCGGAGCGCCGTAGCCGATCGAGTCCGGTGAGCGATCGCGCCCGTACGATCGCATCTTGCGTGGCCAGCGCCTGGTCCAGCGCAACCACCGCCGCCGGCGCAAGATTCAGCGCTTCCCCCAACCCGACGAATCGCCGTTCCGGCGGAGCTGTGATCTCGCCCGATTCCGGTTGCGCCACGCCGCCCGCAAGTTTCAGCAGTTCGGTGACGCCCGAATTCTTTTCGCCGATGACGCCGATGATCACGCCCGACGGCGCCATCGCGCTGAATGCGTGCAAGGGCGGCGCCGAGACATTGCGGAACTCGATGGACATATCTAAATGTTACCGACCCGCGACCAAAGGGAGCGGCCTAAAATTCCTTTAAGTGATTCCGCGACCACCGGGAGCGGTTAAACGACCCAACTCAGCCGCGTGCGACGGCGTTTCTGAAACGGTCAGCTTACGTACGCTTTACTTGGTGATCAGCCCGCACGCGATCCGCGCGCCCGCGTTCCCCGTTGGGTCGGTCTTATAGTCGTCTTTGTCCGCGTGAATCATCAGCGCGGTACCGCCATTCGAGAAAATCGAGTGATTGTCCGTGCCCATGGTGACGCGCTCATCGGTGACGGTCGCTTTCGCCGTGCCGTTGGGTTTGACGATGAAATTATTCATGTCACCCGCGTGCGCTCCTTTGGGATTGTCCTTGCCGTGCTGCTTCATGTCCGGGTTGAAATGTCCGCCCGCCGTGGTGAACGCCGGCCCTTCGCACTTCGCGGTCCCATGGATGTGCAGCGCATGTTCCCCGGGCGGCAGGCCATGCAGATCCAGCTTGATGTCTACGCCCTGTCCGCTCTTTTTGGCCGAAATGGTCGCGGTGCCGACACTCTGCCCCTTGCCGTCCATCATTTTCACGACCACTGGTTTCGGTCCGGCGGCGCACAGCATGAGTGCGCCGAAACAACCGCTTAACGCAATTCCCAACGTTCTAACGATGATTCGTTTCATTTTCCTCTCCTTCAAAAATGTCTGGTGGCACAGGCTTCAGCCTGTGAATTCCCTTCGGGCTCTTGGGTGGCACAGGCTTCAGCCTGTGCCCCTCTTAAAAGCATCCCGTTAGAAATCGTCGCACGAATGCGGTCCCTTTTGCTCGCGCCCTGGTGGCACAGACTTTAGTCTGTGTTCTTTAAGCCCGCGCTGCAGCCCCCTCCTTGTCCTTACGCCCTCGCCTCACGCGCGGCACTTTCAGCGGACGTATGCGGACTTTCACCACGATCCGTGAACCGAGCCGGTTGATAATCGACATAAGACGGTCCACCGTGAACTGCCCGAGTTGCGCGTTGCGGATGCGGGAGATGCACTATGAGTCTTCGGTTTTGGCCGCTAAGCGCTGACGAATATCATCGATGCGTTCTTTTAACCGATTGTATTTGTGAGCCCACGCTGGATTCTTGAAGATGTCAGGGGATGGGTCGTAAGCGTTCGGAAACAAACGCGCGGGAACCTCGACATCACCCTGTTCACCGGCTTCGTGCCAAGCCAAGAATGCTTCGAGAAAGGCCTGAAAGACCTTGACGTGTATCCAAGACATTGAGATTGCAGTGTGCTGCTCGATAACCTGACGATTAGTGGCCCCCCCGATAAGCTCCCCGAAGACCATTCGCAATCCCCAAATCGAGGTATCGAACTGTACATTGCTTGAGTAACGCGAGACGAAGTCCTTATGTTGCGCCGACTGCACCACGGGCTGTTCTGTTGCAGCAACCGCCTTTTCTGATACAGCCTTAGCTTTGTCACTAGCCTTGGCCTTGGAATTATTCTTTGCCATGGGCGCTCCCTTAGTTGATGTAGGTGGCGTTTTGGGCCGAATGGTGAAGCCGAAATACCGAGTCGTTCCATGGGGCACTCGGCATAACCATCAAGTTATAAATCGGAGGATTATCGCCGATCACAAGATCGTAATTACCCGGCATGGGCCGAATGACCACACCAGGATCAGTCGCATACTGAACGTCAGGCGCATATGTGGGCAGCTGTGTATTACCAGATGCGTCCAATGGAGAGATGATGATACCCAATCCAAGAACTCTTAGAATCGAGGAAAGAGTTTCGAAACGCGGGTTCCCAGTCACAGACAGTGCATCATACAGATTCTCTCGATTCAGTCGAGCCTTCCTCGCTAGTTGTGACATCCCTGTCGTCGATTCTGCAACTGTTTTGAGGCCAGAAAGAAAAGTTGCTTTCGACTCGCGAAGACAAAGAGAGAGGAAGTCGGCGCGGTCCTGCGGTGACCTAAGATCCTGCTTCAGGTCCTCCTCAACGCTTGCCGTTAGGCTTTGCTTTTGTTTTTTTGTTTTCCTCATGCTCTTGCTCCCGTTTCCGCTTCTTGTAATCCTTCCAGTATTCTTTCGCCAGCGCTATGTCAGATGCCTGAGAGGCCTTATCGCCACCAAGAAGCAGGATTATTATTTTATCTCCGTCCTTTCCAAAATAAATCCGATAGCCGGGGCCGTCTTCAATCTTCGATTCAAAAACACCCTCACCCACGCCCTTCAATTTGCCGAGATTGCCAGTCTGAAACCGCTGCAATCGAGCGTCGATGGCCAACCGCACTCGTCTATCCAGGATCTTCGCTTTCCATTCTCGAAATGGGAAGCGGCCCGCTGTTGTATACGACGAGATCTGGAGCTCTCGTGTTTCCACCAATCCATCGTACGAAACTCCACAGTAGTTTATAGCCGACAATGAGTTTTGGCAAGCGTTTTTTGCTAAAAAGGCTAGTGGCTTTGCGAGGTGTGTTAAGGCCGGGGTGAGGGGAAAGGGTGGGAGTCGAACCGGCAAACCCCTGTGAGGAGTTCGTAGAATATAAATCCAGTCGGGTTGCCGATGCCCAACGCTTCCGTTTTGTAGGCCATAACCTACATCCTAGCACAGCACCGGTACGGGGGCAAATTGTGAGCAGTTTATCGAAGGGGCGAATGTGCGGGCAGCCCGCTTGTTTCCGGTGACCCGTCACTTCTGCTCGCGCTGCTGACGCCGGATCTCCGCCGGATCGTCCATCTTCGGTCCTGTCGACTTCGTATCGATGCGCGCCTTCGCCGGATCGAACACCGCCGGATCCACCGGCAGCGCCGTATACGGCGCAAGATCGGCGTCCGTGAGCGGAGAGCTCAGGGGGGACGTTGGCGTGGGCGGGAACATGAAGCACTCGCTCAGATCCGCCGCCGTAGCGTCGTAAAGATTCAGCGGAGGCACCTGTAGCAGCCGGAACGCGGTTCGCAGCAATCCGGGAAAACTGGTATTCACGCGCGAGTTGTAATTCCGGCGCGCGTAAGGGCTCGCCACCAGCAGCAGCGTGCGATGCGAATCCACGTGATCCACTCCGCTCTGCGCATCGTCTTCGGTCACGAAGATCGCCATGTTCGGCCACCATTTGGTGTGCGACAAATACTCGATGATCCGCCCCAGCGCCAGATCGTTGTCGGCGACGTACGACGCCTCCGTGGGATAGCCCGAGGCCGGCCGCGCCTTCGCCGTGTGATCGTTGGGCAAGTGAATGAATAAGAGTTGCGGCAGCCCGGCGCGCCCCTCCACGTATCGCTCATCGATTTCCGCGATGAACTGCGACGCGCGATATTGATCCGGAATGTTCATATTGAATCCCGGATAGCGCCGCGACGTGTTGCGATACAGCGGGTCCGGCATCGGAACGTTGGTGAGAAATCGCGCTCCCGTGGGTTCCAGGCTTTCGGATTCCTTCAGGCCCGCCAGCTCGAAGCCTTCCCCGAAATTCAAAAAGCTGACGCCGTGGCGCTCCAGATGCTGCCAGATCGCGCCCGCTTCAAGCTGCTCTTCCGGATGCACGGACGACGCGCTGCCCGCGAACAGCAATCGTCCCGGCGCGGTGGTCGGAAACCGGAACTGCTTCTGCCCGCCATACGCCGCCATCAAAGTGGACTCGGTCCACGCATTGGGATAAGAGCCCACCAGCCAATGATGCCCGTCGACACTGACTTCGGAATCGGCGTAAAAATTATCGCTGGATGCGAATCGCGCCGCCAGGGCGTGATGATTCGGCGTGATCTTCTGCCCCCATCGCGCGAGCGACGGCGCGCCCTCGCGCGGACCGTTCGAAGCCGCCGGCAGATCGCCGAATACTTCGTCGTATGTGCGATTCTCTTTGACGATAATGACGACGTGCTCGATCTCGGACGACAGCGGCGCTTCCTTCACGGCGGTCGATTGTCCCGTGAGTTGGTTGGATAAAGCCGCTGCGAACCCGTTGTTCAACATCGCCTGCAAAGTCAGCCTCGGCAGGTCCAGATCCTTGGGCATCTCGAAGCGCGAGATGGTGCCGCGCCGCAGCTCACCTTGAAAACTCCGCGCGCTCGCCGCCTGCTTGTCCGCGTTCGGGCCGGTGCCGTTTCCTTTCGCGTTCGCCACATAAACCGTGCTGCCTGAAATTTTCACCGCCGACGGAAACCAGCCGGCCGGAATATGCCCAATCACGCTCCGCGTCTCGATGTCGATCACTCCGATCGCGTTGATCCCCGCTTCCGCCACCAGTAGCCGCTTCGAGTTAGGCATCAGCGCCATGCCCACCGGCAACACGCCGCGATACGAGTCGAAGCCCGGAATGCGCAGCTCAATATCGGCATCGCGCTTGTGGGTGTGCCAGTCGATCACCGAAATCGTATCCTGATTGGCGTTGCTCACGAAAACTTTTTCTGCCGTCGCGACCACGCCCGAAGGGCTGCTTCCGCCCAGCACAGCCTTGCCGGACAGCGTCCCGTTGAACGGCAGACCAGTGGGCACATCGGCCACCACATGCGCCTCCTTCGGATACGCGACATCGATCACCGTCAGCGAATTCGATCCGCGCGCATTAGGGAGCCCGAGCCCGGGGACGCTCACGTTTCCGCGCTCGGTTTGGCGCGTCACTCCGCGTTCGGATTCGTGCGACGGAAATCCGAACGCCGGAAACGGCAGTCCCGTTTCCTTCGCGCGATCCGCGTCCGCGCCCGGAATCGCTTTGTATTCGAACATCCCGACGTTGGTCACATACGCCTGCTTTCGATCCGGCGAAAGCGCGACCGCGAACGGCAATCGCCCGGTGCGGATCGACTTCATGCCCCCACGTTTCTTCGAGTCTTTATTCACGTCGATGATCACCAGCCGGAAATTCGCCTGGTCGACTACGTACAGCAATCCTCGATCCCCATCCAACGCGAGATCGCCCGTATAGCTGTCTTTATACCCGCCTTGATTCAAATCAAACCTCTCCAGTCGTTTTCCAGATCCGACGTCGATCAATCGAACCTTGCCCGATTCTCCCTCGGACGCGTACAGTCGAGACTCGCCGTCAAACGCCAAGCCCATGAAGACGCTCTGCCAATCGGCATCGTCATCGTCTGTGACCGCGTTCTTGTCATCGTCGCGATCGCGTTTGCGATGCGCCACGATGTGCCGGACGGTCGGTTCAGCTTGTGGATCGGTTCGAACGTTGGGACCGCTCACGCGAACGAACCCCTGCGGGAAAGTGACGACGGTCAGCGCATATCGATTCGGCCCGCCATCCGCCGTCACCACGACATTTCCGCTAGGGCTCACCGCGATCCCGAACGGTCCCGGACCGGTGAGAAATTGCCGTCCGATCGGTGTGATTTCACGGCCGCCGGGGAGAATGCTCGATCCGCTGTCCGCTCGATGCGCGGGCCGCGTACCGGCGGGCGGACTGCAAATCGCAACCGCCGCGGCCAACAAGACAAATGCCGGGCCGGCAACCTTGCCGGAGATCCGGCTTCTGCACAGTGTCAGATTCATCTCACCCCCGTTACCTAAGCCATTGTAGCGATCATGTATCCTCTTGAGATGAACAGTGACATGACCAGACTCGCCTGGCTCCTGCCCGTGCTTTCGATCGCGCCCATTCTTCACGCCGCTCCCTGCATTGCCGCCGCGCCGGCTTGCACGGAATGGATTACCTTCAGCCCCCAGGCGCGCTCGCTGATTTATCGGACCTATTCGATCGAGGCCCGCAATCCGGCCATAACCAGGGCGTTCATCATGGTCCATGGCGCGGGCCGCGACGCAGATCATTATTTCCGCACCGCGGTCGCCGCGGCGTTCCTGGGCGGCGCGCTTGACGATACCATCGTGATTTCGCCGCGCTTCGCGTCCAACGACGGCCGCGGCTGCCGCGACCAGCTCGCGACCAGCGAAGTCAGTTGGAGCTGCAACGGCGACAGTTGGCGGTCGGGCGGAGTCGCGCTCAGCAACGACAATCTGACATCGTATGACTTTACCGACGAAATCCTGCGAAAACTCGCGAAAAAAGACGTGTTTCCTAACTTAAGAGCGATCGTGGTCGCGGGCCATTCGGCCGGCGGCCAGTTTGTCACGCGCTACGAAATGGCCAACAAGGTTCACGACACGCTCGGCGTGCCGATCACCTATGTGGTTGCGAATCCTTCCAGTTACGCATATCTTGACTCGACGCGCCCCAGCGCCGACGGATCCGATTTCCGCGCGTTCGGCGACGCGCGCAACTGCACCACTTTCAACAAGTGGCCGTACGGTCTCGAAAATCGCACGGGCTACGCTTCGAAGTTTTCGGATGACCAACTAAAGAAACAGCTTGCGGCGCGGCCGGTGACGTATCTGCTGGGCGAAATCGATATTCTGCCGCTGGGCGGATTCGATTCATCGTGTCCCGCGATGGCGCAGGGACCCACGCGGCTGGCGCGCGGCCAGGCGTTCGCCAAGTACGTGAATCAGAAGTTCGGCGCGCAACAGAAGGCGGTGGTGGTATCGCTGTGCGGCCACAACGCGCGCTGCATGTTCACGTCGGACGCGGCGATGCCGCTGATTTTTCCGAAGCCATAGTTTGGCCACGGATGAACGCGTATAAGCGCTCGTGCTCCATTCGCGGGCATCCACGGTGAATTCGCGGTGGACTCGCGGTGAATTCGCGGTGGATTCGCGGTGGATTCGCGGTGGATTCGCGGCCGGTGCGCTTCCGGGCTATTGCAGAATCGGCAACTGCAAATAATCCTTTGAAATGAACAGGCTGCCTTCGGTGGTGCCCTGCGGAGCGATTCTCTTCAGCTCGGCCGCGAGCTTGGGAGCGGTGATTTCGCCCGTCAGGGCTTGCGCGAACACACGCGCAACGCGCTGCAGCTCTTCGGCCGATTCGTGAACGAATTCCAGGCGAAAATGGCGAATCCCCGCGCTAAGCCAGTCATTCAAATGCGCGCTCGCCTCCTGCGCTTCCGCGCCGAAAACGGTGTTGCGGCACCCCACATCGGCCATTACGGGATGCGCGCGGCCGTTGGAATCTTTCAATTCGACGCGGTGTTTTTCGCAGGGACGGCCGCAATCGCGGTAACTTGTGCCGTTTGACAAAAAGCGGCAAAACACGCAGTATTCCGTGTGAAACACGGGTAAATGTTGATAGGCGATCGCCTCGATTCGATCCGCGCCGGAGCTGCGCGCGAGGGCGGCGATCTGCGCGGCGTTCAAATCGTGAGTGGGCGTGAGGCGCGCGAGCCCGAGCGCTAGATAGGACTCGGCGGTGATTGAATTGGCGACATTCAGGCTGAAGTCCCCGATGAGACTGGAATCGGAGCGGGGGTCGAAAGCGATGGGCGAATCCCCGCCCTCACGGGCGGGGCTTGAATGAAGTCTTGCGATCAGAGGCTGGATCATCGACGCCGATCGAACCAGGATGGCGCAGTCGAGGCTGGCGAGAAAATTCAGGATCCGCTCTTCGCCGGGTTTCAAGACTCGCGGGCTGGCGACGCGGGCGACGAGGCCGGCTGATTTGATTTGGTCGATGGAGGGGCGAAGGCCGTAGAGATCGAGGTAGTCGAGGGTGATGCTGGCGGGGGCGAGGGTGATGGCGGCGTCTAACTGTTCGGGCGTGCGGACGAGCAAATGGAGTTGCGGCCGGCTTGCGGCGGGAACGGCCTCCGCGGAACATTTAGGCTGCTCCCTCTGGTCGCGTTGCCGATTCCGGATTTGTAACCGCTCCCTTTGGTCGCGGCTCGGTACGTCACGGCTCGGTTGGCGGCCTTGCAGTTCCCGCAACTGCTCGACCGCTTCGCGGCGCAGTTGGTTCAGCATCGATACCGGGGCGAACGGCGCGCCGGTGATTTCGAGCGTGACATCGGACAACTCGTAGGGAGTGTTACCCAGGCGTCCGAACTGATCGCGCAGAGATTCAATAGAAAGGCCGCGATTCTGGGCTGGTTGAAGAGGGGTCGCCGATTTTACCGTGACTGAAAACTCGGGGCGCCTTTTGAGGGTCCATTCGGCTTCGAGCGGCTCACCTGCTATGGCGATCACGCGAATGGCGACGGGCTGCTTCGCAACGGGCGAGGCGGCGTCGACGAAGGGTTTGGCCGCGCGGTCGAGATCGGGATCGTGAGTGCGCCAGACGAGATCGCCTGGGCGGATGCGATCGAATCGAACGGCGCCGTTGGCGAAGCGGAGTTCCAGTATTTCCGCATGGGCGGGCGAGGTCCCGTCCGCGGGGCATGGCCCCGCGCCACCCCGCCCTGCGCCACGGGGCCCTGCGCCACCGACCTCGTAGACGCGGCCGCCTTCTTCGGGTTCTTCGGGGCTGCGCCAATCCGCTGCATCGAACACGACGCCGTCGCCGGGTTTGAGCGGCGCGAGCGCGTGAGGTTCCGCAGTTTCGATGAACACGCTGTCGGGTTCGACCCGCGAGACGCGGCCCATGCGGACGCCGCGGTGACGCGGAGCGCGTCCGTCGACCACCGATTGATGGTTGGTCCCGGTCATGAAAAAAGGTCCGAGGCCGCGGGAGTAAACCTGCTCTAGTTGCAGCTTCTCGCGAGCGGTGACCGCATTCGTGTCGTGCTCCGGGTCAGATGTGAGCACCGCTCCCTTACGGTCGCGGTTCTGAGTCGGCTCTTCGGAACCGCGCGCGTGAATACACTTCTCTTGAATAGACCAAGCCGCGTCGACCGCTTTGCGATACGCCTGGGTGGTGAGCGCGACGTACTCGGCGTCTTTGTAGCGGCCCTCGATCTTCATCGCCGCGACGCCGATGTCGACGATTTGCGGAACCTGTTCGAGCGCGTACAGATCGCCCGGCGACAAAAGATAGCGCGCGTCGGCGAGCGGCTTCAATCGTCCGTCGACCATCATCTGATAAGGGAGGCGGCAGGCTTGCGCGCACTGTCCTCGATTGGCGCTGCGGCCTCCCCAGGCTTCCGAAGAGAAACACTGTCCGGAATAGGCCACGCACAACGCGCCATGTACGAAGATTTCGAGATCGCAGCCGGTGGCGTCGATGATGGTGCGAACTTCGTCGAGCGACAACTCGCGCGCGAGGGTGACTCGCTGGATGCCGAAGCTCTGGGCGAATCGCACGCCATCGGCGTTGCTGATGCTCATCTGGGTGCTGGCGTGCAGTTCCATCGTCGGCACGATCTCGCGCGCCATGCGCACGGCGGCGTAATCCTGCATGATCATCGCGTCGGCGCCGGCGTCGGCGATGGCGGCGATGGTACGCGCGGCCTCGGCGAGCTCGTGTTCGAAGATGAGCGTGTTGAAGGTGATGTAGCCGCGCACGCCGCGCTGGTGGAGCGTGCGCATGGCCTCGGGAAGTTCGGCGAGAGTGAAGCCGACTTTGGCGCGCGCGGAGAAGTGATTGAGTCCGAAGTAGACCGCGTCGGCGCCGGCTTCGATGGCCGCTCGCATCTGGGGCCAATGCCCGGCGGGGCTCATGATTTCGGGCTTACGTCGGGGAGGCATGGGGCTGCTTTCAGGTTAGCAGTCGCGTATTAGGATGGCGCGATTCCTGACAGGCGCACCTCAAGAAATGTCGAGATGACTCTCGACACAGCAAGCTAAAGCGTGCGCCACAACCGGGCCAATGCCCGGCGGGGCTCATGATTTCGGGCTTACGGCGGGGAGGCATGCGCTGAATTCAGGTTAGCAGCGTAGGCGCAGTGCAGGTCCGAGTGTTTCCGACAAGCTGACAAGCTAGGCCGGATGATCTCCGGGAGGGCGTTTCAGGCGGAGGAATCTCGAAGAATCCAGCTCCCGACCCCCGAGATGTTCGGACGCGAATTTGCCGTTACGCCCCGGAAGGTGGAGCGGGCGGAAGGCCTGCAAGGGATGGATTGGCTCGGCGGACTACATTTCATAGCATAAATGTTTTATAAAATAAGGTGATGGCCGCTGACTCGCAGAACCTCCGTGTGGACGACGACGGTCTGTTCACTCCCGAGGTGCGCGGCTGGGCGGAGGTGAAGTATCGTCTTTTGGCCCTCTATTACGAGCTATTCTCGACCGGTATGAAGAATAAATGGGGACAACGAGTCTACGTCGATTTATATGCCGCGGCCGGCTACAGCCGCATCCAGGGAACCAACACATTCCTTAAAGGCTCTCCTGTCATCGCGCTGACGGTCACGCATCCTTTCGACAAATACATTTTCTGCGAGGAGCGGAAGGTCCCCTTGGACGCCCTGAAGGTCCGAGTCCAGCGCACCGCTCCTAAAGCCAATGTGGTGTACATCCACGGCAACTGCGACGATGAAATCGAGAGAATTTGTAAAGGGATACCGAAGGCTTCATCCACGAACACCGTGCTGAGCCTTTGTCTGGCGGACCCGTTCGACTTCGGCCTCAAGTTCGAAACGTTGAGTAGGCTTTCCACCGTCTTCATAGATTTCGTTGTCCTGCTCGCCATTGGCATGGATGCAAACCGTAACTATGAACATTACGTTGATGGCAATTCCAAGAAAATTGACCAGACGCTCGGGAACACCGAGTGGCGGGAACGCTGGAAGGCAGTGGGTATCAGGAGGAGCGACTTCAGGCCGTTCCTGGCAGAGGAGTTCTGCCGGAGCATGCAATCTCTTGGCTACCTGAAGAAGCCTTTGGACCGGATGAGGCAGGTCCGCTCCACAGAGAAGAACCTACCACTTTACTACCTTGCGCTATTCTCTCGAAGTGAGATGGCCTTCAAATTCTGGGACGATGTGCTTAAGTACAGTACCGATCAAAGGAATCTTTGGGATTGAACTTCGATGTCGATGCTTTCAAAAATCGAGTGGACGGACGCGACCTGGAACCCGGTACGCGGCTGCAAGAAGGTTAGCCCAGGTTGCAAGCATTGCTATGCGGAAAGATTCGCCGAGCGTTTCCGCGGGGTGAAGGGACATCCCTTCGAGCAAGGCTTCGATCTGCTTCTCGTTCCAAAGAAGCTTGGCGAGCCCCTTCGCTGGAGCGAGCCGAGGATGATATTCGTCAACTCCATGAGCGATCTGTTCCACGAAGACGTGCCGCTTACGTACATCGAGAGGGTGGCCGGGACTATGCGACTTGCCAACTGGCATACCTATCAGGTGCTTACGAAGCGCTCCGAACGACTCAGGGAACTGCTGTGCGGGCCACTCCGGACCGCTGCGATGGATCCGCATATATGGTGGGGTGTGTCAGTGGAGAATCGTAAGTACGGCCTGCCACGAATCGCCGATCTTCAAGCAACACCTGCGGCTGTGCGTTTCCTATCCGTAGAGCCGCTTCTGGAAGATGTGGGGAGACTGCCGCTGAGAGGAATCTCTTGGGTCATCGTGGGGGGTGAAAGCGGGCCCGGTGCCCGACCGATGAAAGAGGAGTGGGTTCTTTCCATTCGCGAACAGTGCAAAACCGCCAACGTTCCTTTTTTCTTCAAACAGTGGGGTGGTGTGCGCAAGAAGATTGCGGGGAGGACTCTTCGGGGCCGGACTCACGATAGCTTTCCCGCGCGAGTGCAGAACCCAAGGTTGCCGGATCTACTGCGCCTCAACCACGCGCTCGAAATCGAAAACGCCGCGCTCGTGCAGTTGATCTAAGCGAACCGCGGCTTTCCGTCCCTTTCGAATACTCCCTCCAAAAGACGTTCGAGGAAATTAACCTCGTGAAGTCGTCTTCACGTCATCTGACAAGAAACGCCCTCTGGTGTACTCAGGGAGTGTTGATTGGAACAACACCCGCAGAGGCCGCTATCGCGAGCGCCAGCGTGCCTCGGCGATCGCGGACTGCAACGAGTACGGCTGTTGGGAATCGTCAGGAAGATCGGGGTCCCAGCCGCAGACTTGGATCATCAGTGCTCGATGAAGGTACACGGTCCCGCACCGGAGGAGGATTTCGTCGTCCGAGGCGTGAGGATACGCGGCGCGCATCTCGGTACGCATGCGCTCGTGATCTTCGTCCATCTGTTCGAGTGTCTGCGCAAGCCTCTCGCCGATCGACATGGCTCGGCGGGCTTCAATTTCGGCTGCGTCGAAAGGCGGGTAGGTTCGGAGGTGAGGAGGGAGCATCTGGATTCATGTTAGCGAATCGAGCGAGTTTAGCGTACCGCTCCTTGACAGTCGCGGCTCGGAAAGAGCTCCCGCCCTGACGGGCGGGGCTGGAAGACAAAGCGCTCCATTCTGGAGCGCCTTCAGGCCGCTCCCTTTGGTCACGGCTCATAGCGCCAGTCAGCGCGCGACGAAAGTACACGGACCCGCACCGGAGGTAGATTTCGTCCTCTGATGCGTGAGGATGCGCCGCGCGCATCTCGGTGCGCATGCGCTGGCGATCGTGGTCCGCTGGTTCGAAGGTGATCTTTTCGCCACGGCGTTTCGAGCGTCTGCGCAAGCCTTTCGCCGACCGACATGGCTCGGCGGGCTTCAATTTCGGCTGCGGGGAAAGGCGGATAGGTGCGGAGGTGAGGAGGGAATATCCGCGTTCATGTTAGCGAATCGAGCGAGTTTAGTGTACCGCTCCTTGACAGTCGCGGCTCGGAAGAAGCCGGCTGAAGCCGGCTTGCCGGCACGAGTGCCCCGGTACGGGCGAGGCGGCCCCACATGGTTGCGCGTGTAGGCCGCTCCTTTTCGGTCGCGGCTCAGATTGGTCATGGCTCGGGAAATTAGTCGCGGCTTGTCAGGACATGCGGAGATGTCCGGCGAAGAGAGAGGGAAGTTGAGTTAGCGCGTCGGCGAAATTGTATTTGACAGCCAACGGAGCACGCACCGATTTCTTGAATCGTGGCTGTTTCTTGAATCGTGGCTTGGGACATTTTCGTCGGAAACGGTGGTGGGCCGGTCAGCCTCTAATAGAAGCAACCAACCGCAACGCGAAAGGAGAATTTTTCAATGCCATACGTTTCTGTCGGGAAGGAAAACTCGGGCAACATCAATCTTTACTATGAGGACCATGGCTCGGGGAAGCCGGTGATCCTGATCCACGGATATCCGCTGAGCGGCGCTTCCTGGGAAAAACAGGTCCCCGCGCTTCTGGCCGCGGGGTAATCGCGTCATCACCTATGATCGCCGGGGGTTTGGAAAATCCAGCCAGCCGTCCACTGGCTATAACTACGACACCTTCGCCGAGGACCTGCACAAACTGGTGACGCATCTCGAATTGCGCGATTTCGCGCTGGCCGGCTTTTCCATGGGCGGCGGCGAAGTGGCGCGCTACATCGGAAAGTTCGGATCGAAAGGCGTGAGCAAGGCTGTGTTCCTCTCAAGTGTTCCGCCCTTTTTACTGAAGACGGCGGACAACCCCGAGGGCGTGGACGGCAGTGTTTTCGAGGGGATACAGAAGGCCATCGTCGCGGACCGTTACACGTTCTTTACGGAGTTTTTCAAGAACTTCTACAACACGGATGTCCTGCTGGGTAAGCGGGTCAGCGAACAGGCGGTGCAGGCCAGTTGGAATGTTGCGGCCGGAGCTTCCGCGATCGCCAGTCTCGCGTGCGTGCCGACGTGGCATGAGGACTTCCGAAAAGATCTGACGCGGGTGGATGTGCCGACTCTGGTGATTCACGGGGACGCGGATCGGATTCTGCCGATCAGCGCCTCGGGACTTCGGACCTCCAAGCTGATTAAGGGCGCCGAATTGTTGGTGGTGAAAGGTGGGCCGCACTGCATAACGTGGACCCATGCGGACGAGGTGACCCCGAGATTGGTGAGTTTCCTGGGAGAACGGGCCGCGAAGCGAGCGGCCGGGGCACGCCGGGATGAAGCGGTCGCGTAGCGCGGGGGTATCGGGGCAAGTTGAAGCCGGCTAAAGCCCGGCTTGCCGGCACGAGTGCCGGCCCCACATCGTTGCGCGTGTAGGTCGCGGCTCGGAAACGAGCGCTCCATTCTGTCGCGCCTCAAAGAAATGTCGAGATGAATCTCGACACAGCACGCTGAAGCGTACGCCACAAGCGGCGGTCGCGCGTCGAAGGAATAAGCCGGCTGAAGCCGGCTCGCCGACAGGAGTGGCGGCCCCACATCGTTGCGCGTTTAGGCCGCTCCTTTTAGTCACGGCTCGGAAAGATCCAGAACACAGGCTGAAGCCTGTGCTACCAGGACTAAACCAGGTTGGGGATCTTGATGATCTTCTTCTGGATGGCGTACTGCACGAGCTGAGCTTTATTGTGGATGTCGAGCTTGCGCATCAGATTGAATTTGTGCGCTTCGACCGTTTTCACGCTGAGGTTCAGATCGCAGGCGATTTCTTTCACCGAATTTCCTTCGGCGAGCATCTTCAGGACTTCGCGCTCACGGGCGGTTAGCGTCGCAAAGCGGGGCAGCCGATTCGCCGACTTGATGCGGCTGCGGAAATCGTCCACCAGTTGGGACAACATGCGCGGGGAAAGATAGCTGCCGCCCCGGCATACGTCGCGAACCGCCGCCACCAACTGCTGGCTGGGGCTGTCCTTAAGGACGTAACCGCTGGCGCCGACTTCCATGCCTTCGACCAGATAATCCTCGTCGTCGTACATGGTGAGGAACAAAACTTTGGTTTCGGGCCGGTTCTTTTTGATTTGACGCGTGGCTTCGAAGCTGGAGAGACCGGGCATGCCGATGTCCATCAGCACTACGTCCGGGCGACCTTCATTGGCCTTCTCGACGGCGTCTCCGCCATTGCAGGCCTCGCCGACCACTTCCATGTCAGCCTCGGCCGAAATCAGCGTCCGGATGCCTTGACGGAACAGCGTGTGGTCGTCCGCCAGAATGATTCGAATCTTCGCCATAAACGTTTGTATTCGACTTTCTTCGTAGTCGCGTCCTACGCGCGTCTACTTAGGTATCGGCAGTTCTATGGAAATCTTTGTACCTCGTTTACTGCCTTCCATACGGCTATCTACGTGAAACTGTCCCCCGAGCAGCGCCACACGCTCACGCATCCCCGACATTCCAAAGGATTCACGCTTGGCCAGCGCCTCTTCCACGTTGAAGCCGATGCCGTTGTCCTCCACCGATAGCTTCAAAGTTCCATCGGCGGAAGACAGCAAAATGTTTACATGGCGCGCTCCGGAGTGCTTCCCGATATTGTTAAAGCATTCCTGCACAAGCCGATACGCGATGATTTCGAGCTGCTGCGGCAGCGCGCCCATCCTGGAAAGTTGTAGGCGAACCCGGCACGCGTGTAACCTTTGAAAGCGATTCACGAGCTGCCGCAAGGCCGCGCCCAGGCCCAGTTGCTCGAGAACCGCGGGACTCAACGCGGCGATCAGACGACGCATTTCAAGAATGGTGCGCTCGGTAAGGTCGCGGGCTTCGCGCAGTTTGGCCCTGGATTCGCTTTCGCACTCGGGCAGAGCCTGTTCGATCAGCTCGATCTGTAACCGGATACACAGGAGACTCTGGCCGGCTTCGTCGTGGAGTTCCCGGCTGATGCGGCGGCGCTCCATTTCCTCGACGTGCAGCATGTGCTCGGCCAGACGGCGCACCTGCTCTTCGCGCTGCGCCAGATCCTCCATGAGACGCGCTTTTTCGGCGGCCATCAGGCAGCGCTCGGAGGCAGCCGCGAGCAATTCCTGTTCGCGCGGCAGCCATTCGTAGGCTTTCGAAAAACCGAACTGCATCACGCCCGCGGTGCGCCCGCCCGCGGCCAGCGGAATCGACCAGCAGGACTGGAAGCGCTGATGCCAGCCCGCGTCGAGCAGCGCGCTCGACGAATGCGCGTCGCCGTTCAGGTGCCGGGGCTTGGAGAGCTTTTTGATGAGACCGGGCCGGTTTGGCACGGAGAGTTCGCCGGATTTGGGCGAGCCCGCGCTCAGCACCCAAGCCGACGATTTCTCGTTCAACATGTACAGCCTGCCGGCGTCGGCGCCGCAGACGTGGACCAGCGATTCGAGGAATCGCCGGAGCAACTCCTCCAGATTTCGCGATTCGAGCTCGATGCGAAACAGTTCGTAGAAGGCCTGCGTTTCGGCCTCGCGAACCTGATAATACGCGTTATTCAGCGTCAGAATCACGCAAAAGTGAAGCTGTTCGCGCACCCATTGAAAATTGGCATGCTCGTCGGGAATCAGGGTTGCGAGCATCGGCGAAAGCAGCTTGTCGTATTCCTGCAAGGCTTCGAGGATCGCGCTGGGCGGCAGATTGAGCTTGGCCAGGCGGCGGCCGTTGTATTCCACTTGCTCGATGAACTTGAGCGGCGGGCTCCCGTGGGAAAGAATGCGGGCGGCTGCGCCGGGGGTGATCGCGGCGAGCGCGATGCGCTGTTTGGGTTGAAATTCGAGCTCCTGGAGCCGCCGTAGGAAGCGGCGGTCGATCTTGTCGGTGTGCGGCTCGAGCAGTGCCGCCAAGCGATGCAAGTGGACGCGCAGCTGGTCGCTTAATACATCCGCGGCGTCGGCGAGTTCAGGTGAGATTTGTGCCGTTTGCACGATGGTGATCACGAAAGGCGCGGTACTAACCTGCGCCTCCATGAAAAATATCGGCTGGCTAGGGGATTCTCTTTAGTACTTCGGCCACTTCCGCTTGTCCGTTGGCGACAGCCAGATCGAGCGCGGTGTGCCCGTTCTTATCCTTGATACGAGGATCGGCGTGGCGGGCCAGGAGAAGTTCGACGACGCTGCGGCGGCCCCAGGACGCGGCTTGATGCAGCGGAGTCGCGCCCGATTCGGAATCACGGGCGTCGATATTGGCTCCATGCTTCAGCAGCGCTTCGGCGGCGGCACGCTGTCCGGCGAGCGCGGCATCATGCAAGGCGGTGGCGCCCTGGGCGTTTAGGGAATTCACGTCGGCCCCATGGGACAGCAGCAGCTCCATGATTTCGACGTGGCCCTTCAGGGCGGCGTCGTGCAGCAAAGTGGTCGACCCGAGCGGCGGCATGAGATCGAGCAGCATGGCGACCACGTTGGTCTGTCCGCGCAATACCTCATCCCGCAGCACCGCTTTCACGTCCATGGTGGGTTGATTGACGGAGGTCTGCGGCTTCAGAGGATTGCCGCCGGAATCGCGAATCAGGAGGTGCACCACGTCCATGCGCTGAAACTGGAGCGCGAGATACAGGGGCGTCGCTCCGTTCTTGTCGCGAATGTCAGGGCGCGCGCCGGCATCCAGCAGCGCCTTGGCGATGTCGCGATATCCGCGGCTGGCAGCGGCGTGCAGCGGCGTCATGCCGGTTTCCGGATTCACGTCGTTCGCGTTGGCGCCCTTTTCGATCAGGAGCCGCACCATGGCCGATTCGCCGGTCCAGGAAGCCTCAGAGAGCGGAGTGGCGCCGGTTTCGTCGCGGGCGTCTACGTCGGCGCCGTGCGCGATCAGCAGCGTTGCACAGCGGGCGTAGCCTCGGGCGGCGGCAAGATGCAGCGCAGTCTGGCTGGTTTTGTACAGGGGCTTGAGGTCTGCGCCGTGATCCAGCAGGACTTCGACGACGTCGGGATGATTGGTGAGCACGGCGTAGTGCAGCGGCGTGGATCCGCCTTCGGCATGGCGCGCGTTGACGTCGGCTCCCATCTGGATCAGGTAGGCGGCGACGTCCTTTTCACCGGCCCAGGCCGCGTCGTGGAGCGGCGTGCCACCGAGCGAATCGCGGGCGTTTACCGGCGCGCCGTCGGCGATCAGGGCCTGCACCTGTTTGAGGTTGCCGGCCCGCGCGGCTTTGTTCAGATCGTCGGCGGGCGCAGCCGAGGCGAGCCACGGGACCGAGACCGCGGCGGCCAACAGGCTCGCCAACAGCGTGGTCGCGCGACCTCTCATGTGCTCAACGTAGCACAGGGCGCGTTCCCACACATGCGGTGGGACAGACTTTAGTCTGTCTTGTTCACAGGCTTAAGCCTGTGCCACCATGCTGGGACGGATTTTAGAGGTTGCTGAAAAAAAGCCGAGATGACTCTCGGCTCAGCATGCCTGGCGGCCCGCGCCACGACGGAACGCGCACACAGGCGTTGGTCTGTCTGGTTCACAGGCTGAAGCCTGTGCCACCACGTAATGATTGCTCATACGGCGGCCGGGCAATCCCGTGCTCGGTGATGATGGCGGTGACATAGCGGGCCGGTGTGACATCGAACGCGGGATTCTCGACGCCCATGTTCTCCGGCGCGATGGCAACGCCAAAAACGTGGGTGACTTCCGACGCCGCGCGCTGCTCGATAGGGATCGCGTCGCCTGAAGGGAGCGTCAGATCGAGCGTCGAAACCGGGGCGGCCACGTAAAACGGCACGCCATTTTCCTTGGCGAGCACGGCCAGCGAATAGGTGCCGATTTTGTTGGCGACGTCGCCATTGGCCGCGATCCGGTCCGCTCCAACGACAACACACCCGATGCGTCCGCTGTGCAAAAAATGCCCCGCCATGTTGTCGGTGATCAGCGTCACGGGAATGCCGTCCTGTTGCAGCTCCCATGCCGTGAGCCGCGCGCCTTGCAGGAACGGGCGGGTCTCACCGGCGAACACGTCGATCTTTTTCCCGGCGCTCACGGCGGCTCGGATCACACCCAGCGCCGTCCCGTATCCGGCGGTCGCGAGCGCGCCGGCGTTGCAGTGCGTCAAAACGGTCTTGTGATCCGGCACCAGCGATGCGCCGTTGCGGCCGATGGCTTCGCAGATGGCGATGTCTTCGAGGCGAATCTGCTGGGCTTCGGCGATCATGGCGGCGGTGATCGCCTGGTCTTGATTTCCGGAACTTGTAGGCCGCTCCCTCCGGTCACGGCTCGGTATGACTCCGGAACGTGTGGGCCGCTCCCTCGGCGCAAGCGCAGCCTGGTCACGGCTCAGTATGAGCGACGCGTACAGGCGCCGCATCCGGTCAATCGCCCAAAAAAGATTTACCGCGGTCGGGCGTGTGGCAGCGAGTGTGCGGCAGACTTCCTCGAAATCGGCGCCTTCTGCCACTCCCAGTGCGACGCCCATGGCCGCAGCGACCCCGATCGCGGGTGCGCCGCGAATGGTCATATTTCGGATCGCCTCGGCGACGTCCAGATAAGTGCGGCAGGTGACGAAGACCTGCTCGCGCGGGAGGCGGCGCTGGTCGATCATGATCACGCCGTCGTCCGTCCACTGAATGGTTTCCACCATGAAGTTCTATTGTGACGGACTTCTATTCTTCGTAGCTATTCGTCAGGCCGGCTTGGGTTTGCGGGAAAAGAAGCCGGCTGAAGCCGGCTGCCGGCACGAGTGCCGGCCCCACCTGTTACCCTGAAAACTCATGCCGCGAAAGCGATTCGAATGGAAGCTCCGCGACAAAACCTTGTCCCTGGGTGAGCGCACGTTGATCATGGGCGTGCTCAACGTCACCCCGGATTCGTTTACCGACGGAGGAAAGTATCAGGACCCCGATCGCGCCTTCGCCCACGCGGTCGAGATGGAGGAAGCGGGCGCGGATCTGATCGACATCGGCGCGGAATCGACGCGGCCCGGGTCGGCGCGCATCTCGGAAGCCGAAGAGTTGCGGCGCCTGGTTCCGGTGCTGAAGCGCCTGCGGAATAAGCTCACCATTCCGATTTCGGTGGACACCTATAAAGGCAACGTCGCCGAGAAGGCGCTGGAGCTCGGCGTGGACGCGATCAACGATCCGAGCGCGCTCACGTTCGATCCCGATCTTGCCAAGAAAACCGCGCAAGCGAACGCCGGGTTGATCCTGAATCATATGCGCGGCACTCCGGAGACGTGGGCGAAGCTGCCGCCGCTGAAAGATGTGGTCCGGACCATTTGCGCGGAGCTCGACGCCTCCGCGCATCGCGCCCAGCGCGCGGGTATCGACCGGCGGCAACTGGTGCTCGATCCGGGCATAGGGTTCGGAAAGCGCAAGGAGCAGAACGCCGAAATTCTGGCGCAGCTCGCCGAGCTGGCGCGGCTGGAGCTGCCGATCCTGATCGGTGCGTCGCGCAAGAGTTTCTTGTCGACTTTGCTGGCCCCTGCTCCATCCGGGGCATTGTCCGCCGAAACTGAGTTCGCCACGGCCGCCGCGGTGACTGCGGCGATTCTCAACGGCGCGCACATCGTTCGGGTACACGATGTGAAGGCGATGCGCGCGGTGGTCGCGATTGCCGATGAGATCGCGCGATCGGGAGGAGAATCGTGAGGCGAAGGTGGGGCGGACGCGGAACGCACGTGCCGTGCCTTCGTCCGCGCAGGACCCCCTGGTCCTGCTCTTCGCGCGGGTTCGATACAAAGGCCGACGAGGGCCCGTTGCGGGTAAACTCTGGCCGCGGGCCTGGGGGCCCGCCCCACATAACGGTGGTTTTGGTGATTTTGCTTTCCATCAGCCTCGCGCACGCCGCCGCGCCGGAATACGGCTACAAGATCATCCACGTATTTCCGCACGACCGGAACGCTTTCACCGAGGGCCTGGAGTATCGCGACGGATTCCTGTATGAGAGCACCGGCCTCGAAGGCAAATCGGTGTTGCGGAAAGTCAGGCTCGAAACCGGCCAGCCGTTGCAGGAAATCCGTCTTTCGCCGCAGATTTTCGGCGAGGGCATCACCATGATCAACTCGCAGATCGTCCAGCTCACCTATAAAACCGAGATCGGATACGTTTACGATGCGGCGACGTTTCGTCAATTGCGCACTTTCACTTATAAGGGCGAGGGATGGTCGATGACCAACGATGGTAAGCAGATTTACATGGACGACGGCTCCGCGCAGATTCGCATTTGGGACCCTGCCACGCTTCAGGAAAAGAAACGCCTCACGGTCCACGACGGTGTGCACCCGGTCGACCAGTTGAACGAGCTTGAATGGGTGAAAGGCGAGCTTTACGCGAACATATGGCACTCCGATCGCATCGTGCGCATTTCGCCCGCCGACGGCCGCGTGCTCGGCTGGATCGACCTGAAAGGCATCCTGCCCACCTTCGACCGCGAGGGCGTCGACGTGCTGAACGGCATCGCGTACGACGCGCAGGGCGACCGTTTGTTCGTCACCGGCAAGCTGTGGCCAAAGCTGTTCGAGATCAAGGTGATCCCGAAGCCGGCGAGCCGGCCCGAGGGAAAATCCGTCAAGTAGCGATGGCGTTTCTCTGGAGCCTGATTTTCGTCGACCCTCTCATCATTCTTTCCACTATCCTGTGCGGCGTGGTCAGCATCGGCGTCTCGGTTTTCGACAAGGACGGAAGCCGCATGCTGGGCGTCGCGCGCTTCTGGGCGAGATCGCTGCTGCGGATCGCACGGGTGCGGGTCACGGTGGAGGGAGCGGAGCATCTTGATCCCAACACGACCTATGTGTTCGCCGGGAACCACCTCAGTTATATGGATACGCCGGTGCTGCTCGCGCACATTCCGGCGCCGTTCCGTTTTATGGCGAAAAAGGGCCTGTTCCAGATTCCCTTTCTGGGCACGCACCTGATCCAGGCGGGCCACATTCCGGTGTCGCTCGAAGATCCGCGCGCGGCATTGAAGACGCTTTCGCGCGCGGCCCAAACCATTCGCGACCGCCGCACCTCCGTGCTGATCTTTCCCGAAGGAGGGCGATCCGAGGACGGCGTCCTGCAACCGTTCAAGGAAGGGGCGGCGTATGTCGCGATCAAGGCGGGTGTGCCGCTGGCGCCGATCGCGTTGGTGGGAACGCGCGACGTGCTGGCGATGGGGTCGGCGACATTCCACGCCGCGCCCGTCACTTTGCGCTTCGGCCAGCCGATTCCCGTGGCCGGCCTCACTTTGCACGATCGCGAGGAGCTGACCGAACAGGCGCGGCAGCAGGTGGTGCGCATGCTGGCCAATGAGGCGCGGCCGTAAGGGAGTGCGTTCTCCTCGCTAAAGTTCCGCGTTCCTCCGGACGATCTATTGAGCGGGGAGTATCGTGGGCACAGCGCAAGAAGTTATCAGCGGATTGATGAGCACCGTCGCTTACGCGGTGATCGTGTTCGCCGTGGTGAAGATCTACGCGATCTCGGTTGAAGTCTCCGAGATCAAGGAACTGCTGCGGGACATCAAGCGCAACACGGAGGATCATCTGCCGCCCGCGTTTGCCGCCCAGGCGGTATCTCCGGAGAGCCTGATCCGCGCGGTGCACGCGTCATCCTACCAGGATTCTGAAATCGAAGAAGCCGGAGGCGTTGCGCAGGACATTAAAGAGTAAGGCGCCCAAGACAGCCCCTAAATGAAATGCGGGGCGGATTTCAACCCGTCCCGCAAAATCAGTCCCGTAAAATCAGTCCAGCGCTGACGCGCTCAACCGGTTGCCCTGCTGGGCGGCCCGAAGTTACCGGCGGCCGCGATAGCCATACCGGGCGCCAAAGGCCGGTCCTCTGTAGTAACCGCCGTTCCAAATCCGCCGTCCGTAAAAGCCGTAGCCGCCGACCACCACGGGCGCGGGCGCGACATATCCATATCCATAACCCACCACAGGGGCGGGCGCGACAACCACCGGCGCGGGCACGATCGGCACGCCGACGCTTGCTCCAAAGAATACACGCGGTCCGGCGAACAGTGAGCTACCGGCCAGCATCAAGGTTGCGATCAGTTTCGTTTTCATTTTCGTTGCCTCCCGGCCTGATGGGAGCAATCCCCGCGCCAATCGTTAAATCGCTGAAAACCATGACGATGACGACCTACGCGGCTGGAGCGCACCACTTTTCATGGGTTGCGCTCCACCGGAGTGGTGGTTTTCGGCCAAGCTGACTGCTCACCCGCTCCGTCAGGCGCCACATCACGATTCAAAACTTTTGTGAGATACGTGCGCGAAATCGTCGCCACGGCGGCATGTACACTTCAGGAATGACCCTCGGCGGCTGGGAACCCGCATCGGATATCTGTTTTCTGCCAGCGGTGGAGATGGCGGCTCTGATTCGCGCTAAGAAGCTGAGCGCGCGCGAAGTGCTCGAAGCGCATCTTGCGCAAATCGAGCGCGTGAATCCGAGGGTCAACGCGATCGTGACACTGGTCGCCGATCAGGCGATGGAAAGCGCGCGCAAGGCGGATGAAGCGCAGGCGCGGGGCGATGCGCTGGGTCCGCTGCACGGCCTGCCCGTCGCGCACAAGGATCTGGTGGAGACCGCAGGCATCCGCACCACTTTCGGCTCGCCGATTTTCAAGGACTACGTGCCGCCCGCCGATGCGATTCTGGTCGAGCGCATCCGCCGCGCGGGCGCCATCACCATCGGCAAGACCAACACGCCCGAATTCGGAGCGGGATCGCAGACCTTCAACCCGGTCTTCGGCGCGACGAAAAATCCGTACGATCTGACGAAAACCTGCGGCGGATCGAGCGGCGGCGCCGCGGTCGCGCTGGCGTGCGGCATGATCCCCATTGCCGACGGCAGCGATTCGGGAGGGTCGCTGCGAAATCCCGCCGCGTTTTGCGGGGTGGTGGGATTGCGCACGGCTCCCGGACGAGTGCCGCATTTCTCGCGTGGCCTCGCATGGTCCACTCTGAGCGTCCACGGGCCGATGGCGCGGACCGTTCGCGACGCCGCGCTGCTGCTGAGCGTGATGGCCGGCCCCGATCCGCGCTGCCCCATCTCGATCAGCGAACCTGGCTCGCGCTTCGCCGGTCCTCTCGGTCGCGAGTTTCGCGGCGTGCGCGTCGCGTGGTTTCGGAGTATGGGCGGCGCCGTCTTCGATCCTCGCATCGTCACGGCGGTGAACGCGCAGAGGCGGGTGTTTGAAGATCTGGGATGCATTGTCGACGAGATCGAACCGGACTGGCGCGGCGTCGACGAGGCTTTCCATATCTTTCGCGCGTGGGGCTTTTCGGTCCTCGCCGCGGAAATTCGTCCCGAGCTTCGCGATCAACTCAAGGACACCATCCAGTGGGAAATCGAGCGCGGGTCGCGGATCACCGGCGCCGATCTGGCCCGCGCCGAAGGGTTGCGCGCCGCCGCTTGGGATCGTATGCGCGTGTTTCAGGAGACCTACGAATATTTCATCGCGCCCAGCACGCAGGTTCCGCCGTTCTCGATCGATGTGCCATACGTGACCGAAATCGACGGCGTCAAAATGAATACGTATATCGATTGGATGAAGTGCTGCTATTTTATTTCGATGCTCGAGTGCCCGTCGATGTCGGCGCCGTGCGGATTCACGCCGGAGGGTTTGCCGGTGGGATTGCAGATCGTGGGTCGGCATCGGGATGAGTTCGCGGTGTTGCAACTGGCGCATGCCTTCGAAAGCTGTGGGGCTGGCAGTCATGCCGGCAAGCCGGCTTTACCGCCGGCGTCATCAAGATAAGCCGGTCAGGGAGACCGGCTCGCCGGCATGACTGCCGGCCCCACCTCGATCTCAATTCTTAAATGACCAGCTTGCACTGCCGCACGTGCGGCACTCCCTCGCATTCGGGTTCAACGCTTCACCGCACTTCAGGCAATAGCGCGTGGCCGCGTTCCCGCGCGATGCTCTTCCCCGCCCCGAAGAATGATAAATCACCAGGCCGGCGAGCGCCGCGAAACACAGGCCCGTCAAAATCCACGACCCGGTTTCGTACAGCATGAAGATGACCGCGAGCAATCCGGCGACCCACGCCCACCAGCGCGGCCTGCGAAGCGGCTCGCTATCGGGGTCGCCGCCGGGGTCTCCCCTGCGTAACACGCTCATGATGCGCGATTATAGCGGAAGCGCACAGGCTGCTCGTGCCGTTGTGCGCGATTATAGTAGTTACGCTTCCCCACTGAAGACCATGCTCGTCATCACTGAAGATCAAGTTCGCCAATACCTGCCCATGCGCGAGGCCGTGCGCCTGATGCGCGAGACGTTTGCCGCCCTCCGCAACGGTTCCGCCATCAACCAGCCGCGCCGCCGGATGACGCTGCCCACAGGTTCCGTGCTGCACAGCATGGCGGGGGCCATCGGAAAATATTTCGGCACGAAACTCTACAGCGCGAATCCCAAGTACGGCGCCAACTTTTTCTTCTTCCTGTTCGACGCCGAAACCGCCCGGCCGCTGGCGCAGTTCGAGGCGAACCATCTCGGCCAAATCCGCACCGGCGCCGCGAGCGGTTATGCCACCGACGTCCTGGCATCGCCCGGTGCGTCCACTCTCGCGATCATCGGCAGCGGATTTCAAGCGAAGACGCAGCTCGAAGCTATGCGAGCGGTGAGAACTTTTCGGGAAGTCCGGGTGTGGTCGCGGGATGAGCAAAAGCGAAATCTCTTTGCGTCGGAAAATGGCGCGCGCGCGACGGCCACTGCCGAGGAGGCCGTTCGTGGAGCGGACGTCGTGGTCACCGCGACGTGGGCCAAGGACCCGGTTCTCGAATCGGATTGGATCGCGAAAGGCGCACACGTAAATGCCATGGGATCGAATCAGGCGCAGCGCCGCGAGTTGCCCTCGGCGTTGATCGCGCGCGCGGATTTGATCGCCTGCGATTCCATCGAGGTCGCGAAAATCGAATCCGGCGATCTGCTGCTCGCGCCCGTGGATTGGAATAAAGAAATCAAAGCCGAGCGCATTGTCGATCTCGCGCAGGTCGAGCGCCGGCCAGATGGCGATCCGATCACAATCTTCAAATCCAACGGATTGGGTGTCGAGGACGTGGCCGTAGCGGCGTATATCTACGAGCAGTTGGTTTAGCCACGAATAAACACGAATAAACACGGATAGAGAACAGGCACTTACCTTTGTTCATTCGTGTGCATTCGTGGCTCAAAACGAATTTCAGTACAGCCCGAGCTTGCGCCCCAAACGAAACCAGTACGACCGCAGCAGGCCCTTCATTTCCGCATCGTGTTTCTGTTTCACGCCGCGCCATTCCTCCACCACTTCGCGAGCCGACTCTCTCGAAAACGCGAAATCGCCCCTGCGCGCGGCGATCGGCAAGGAGCAGGGTTCCGCATGCACGATGCCGAACGGCGCGTGCGGCTCCGCCCAGATCCTGACATCGCGGAAACCCGCTTCACCTAGCAACACGCGGAGCTCCTTTTCGGTGAACTCGCGCATCTCGAGCGACGGGTCGCTTCCGCTCGCGTGAAATACGGGCCGCTCGAACACTTGAATCTCGCCCGCCTTGCTGCGGTTGACCAGCACCTGATCATCGCCCAAGGCGGCGAATCCGAATTGGTGTAGATCCGGGTAGTGCTCCCGCATGGACGATTCGAGCGAATACGGCACTGTCAGGATCAGCACGCCATTGGGCTTGAGCAATTGCGCCGCACTCTGAAACGCGCGTTCCACGGGAGGCGGAACGTGTTCCAGGATTTCGCTCGCGATGATGAAATCGAATTGCCCGAGTTCATGCTCCGGCGGATTCGCCAGATCGAAGCGCGGCTCGCGATCGTAAAACGTGTTGCGATAATCCAGTTTCCCGGCGAGTTGCGACGCGTATTGATTCGCATCCGTGACGCCCAATCCACGCAGGCTCTTCACGCGCGGAAATTCGGAGAGCGCCAGCTTGACTCCGAACAATTCTATGGAGAGCAGCAGCATCAGCCCACGTGTGCGAACGCTGGATCCGCAGCCTGTGCAACTGGACGATTCGCGGTCCAATTGCGAAGCCGCCAGACGATTGGAGCTGCCGCAGATGTTGCAGACGAATTGCGTCACGGGGTTGCTCGACGTGTTCAAGAGGGTCGTCCGATCGAACGTGCTCCGATCGATTCTATAGTACCGGGCAGCCGAGAGATTTGACGGAGCTGGTGTAGGGGGCTGCTATTCCTGCGCGGAGATTTGCGAGTCGCTATCGCGCCACGCGCTCAGCTTCAATCGCCGGCAAACCCAGCACAGCCCCTCGGTGGCATTCGGAGTAGATTCGCCGCCGCAGATTACGCATATCGGGGGTTTCTTGACGCGATCGGCTTCGATGGCGCGCCGCGCCTCTTCGATGATCGCCGCCGGGACGATGGTATCCGATTGAACCGGCGCCGGCAGGATGGGTTGCTTGCGCTTCACATTTACACTATATCAGGCGGGTCAAGCAGGCCGCACCGCAAGTGCGGCAGGGCCAGCTTGCCCGTGGAGGCGTTCGCCGGCCGGGTGTCCTGCCGCCGCTGTACTACAATCACAACTTCATGTCCAAAACCGCATTCGTTTTCCCCGGACAAGGATCGCAGTTCTCCGGAATGGGCAAGTCGCTGGCGGATGCGCATCCGGAAGCCGCGCGAATTTTTGATCAGGCTGACGCCGCGCTCGGCTTTTCGATCTCGAAATTGTGCTTCGAAGGTCCCGACGATCAGCTCAAGCTGACCGAAAACACGCAGCCCGCGCTGCTGACGGTGTCGACCGCCGCCAACGCGGTGCTGCGCAAAATTGGAATCGCGCCGGATTTTGTCGCGGGCCACAGCCTCGGCGAATATTCGGCGCTGGTCGCCGCCGGATCGCTCGATTTTGGCGACGCGCTGCGCCTGGTCCGCAAGCGCGGGCAGTACATGCAGGCGGCGGTTCCGGCGGGTGTGGGAGCGATGGCGGCTCTGCTGAAGCTGCCCGAGGGGGAGCTGGATCGTGTGCTGCGCGAAGCCGCCCAAGGTGAGATCGTGACCGCGGCAAACTTCAATACGCCCGATCAGGTGGTGATCGCGGGGCACGCGGGCGCAGTGAATCGCGCCGTGGACCTGGCCAAGGCCGCCGGAGCGCGGCGCGCCATTCTGCTGCAGGTCAGCGCACCGTTTCATTGCCCGCTGATGCAGCCGGCGCAGCAGCGCCTGAAGCCGGATCTCGATGCCGCTGCATTTCGCGACCTCGAAGTTCCCCTGATCAACAACTGGCAGGCGCGGGCCATCCGCACAGCCGCCGAAGCCCGCGAGGGACTGTATCAGCAGATCCCCAATCCGGTGCGATGGACCGAAACCGTGCGCCTGCTGGCGTCGTCCGGCGTCAAGCGCTTCATCGAGGTCGGCGCGGGCAGCGTGCTGACCGGCCTGATCCGCGCGATCGATCCGGAACTGGCCGTGTACAAGTTCGGCGAAGCCGCGGATCTCGAAAAGATCGTGAGCGGCTAGAAAACTAGCTTCAAGCCTATCGTCTGACAGCCGGCGTTAAAGCGCGCGTAAGAATCCTAGCGATCGCGGTCGTCATCATCGTCGGCGACCGCGACTTTGGCCATCCCGCCCGGAAACAGCAACGCGCGGCGGACCGGGGCGGGCATGGGAACATCGGCTCCCTTGATACTGTGCCACAGGATCTGATTGAGCGTTTGCTCGTCGGCCCGATCGTAGTCGCTGAAATCCATCTTGGCCGCGATAGCCGAGCCGTAGGAGCTCGATGTGTTCCTGGTCATCAGGTCGATCTTGGCCGGAAGAGCTGTGTAACCGGAGAGATCCGCGGTATTCGAGAACGAATTGTACATGGCAGTCGCCGCGGCGTCGTGCTGGGTGAGAGGAGGAAGACCGAGCAGCAGTTCCATCGTGCGCAGCATGGAGACAGTGGTGTACATTGTGCTGTCGACCGTTTTACGCTTGATGTAGGGACTGGCCACCAAGCCCACCGTGCGGTGCGAATCGATGTGATCCGGGCCATTCTGGGCGTCATCCTCGATGATGAAGATCGCGGAACTGCTCCAGGCCTTGCTCTTCGTAACGGCCTCGACGATCCTGCCGATCGCCACGTCGTTCGAGGCGACCGATGCCTGAGGCGTGAACGCGCCAGGAGCGGTTCCGGAGGTGTGGTCCTCGCCCAGTCCCATCACCATGAAATTGGGCACGCGATTCTCGTTATCCATTTGCGCGAATTCGGCGACGAATTGCTCGGCCCGCATATAGTCGCGCAGCCGTGATTGCTGGTCGGGCAGGTCGTTTTTCCCGAACGTCTTGCTCATGATGCCGGCGAGGCCGCGGCGCCCGCTGTATCCGAACGACAACGCGGTCAATCCTTTCTGTTGAACCATCTCCCAAAGATAGGGATGGCTTTGTTCTTCCGTCGCTCGGCTGTCAACATTGCCATGTCTCGAGTAGGTGAGGGTCCAGGCGCGTTCATTGAAGTCGGTCGCGTAGGCGGCAGTGGACCAGGGGTGACCGTCCTGCGACACCTCGCCGTTACAGTACAAGTTATCGAGCAGGACGAACTGCTCGGCAATCGCATGATGATTGGGGCTAACGTCGCGGCCGAACAGAACCAGGCTCGGATCGCCGTTGCCCTTGGCGATATCGCCGAAAACCTGATCGTAGGTGCGGTTCTCTTTGATGATGTAAAGGATGTGCTTGATGGGCGAGCCCTTGCCAACCTCGGAGGGAATCACGCTGTTGCCCTTGATCTCAGCCTTAACCAGCATTTCGTCGCGATAGGGCGAGTTCTGATACACCTGCCTGGTGTACTCGGCGAGCTTGTCGCCGGTAGGCATGTCCACGAAGGAAATCAAGCCGGTGAGATTGTTGCCGTGATGGACGAAGCTCGCTGCGCCGTCCTTGTTTTCCGCGCGAATCACGTGATTCGGCCCCGTGCCCAGCCCCTTGCCGCTCCCGATGAGCACTTTATGGCCATCCGGAGTCACCGCGACGGCTGTAGGATACCAGCCGGTTGGGATGAATCCGGCGACGCTGCTCTGTCCCCGCCGGCTGATGTCGATTACCGCGACGCTGTTGTTATCCGCGTCGGCGACGAAAAGCTGCTTGCCGTCGGCTGAGAGCGCCAGCGAGTTCGGAGTGCTCCCGACTGGAGCCTTGGGCGTGGGCGCGATGCTCACGGCTTCCATGTGTGTTTTGGTCTTCAGGTCGATCACCACCACGTGATTGGTATTGCCGCACGAGACGAACATGCGATCGTCAGCGGTAATCGCCAGATCGTTCGGATGGGGCTCGACCGCGATCCGGCCGGTCACCGCGGGCGCGGCCGGATTGCTGACATCCACGGCGGCAACCTCGGCCGCTCCCAAAATCGAGACGTATAGCACTCTGCCGTCGCGAGATAGCTTGCCAGCGAAGGGATGGTCGCCGAGACTTAGCTTCGAAACCATCTTGCCACTCGCGCCATCGATTGTGTACAGATTCCCGCCGGCGTCGTCAATCGCATAAACGAACTTCCCGTCAGGCGCGATCACGATGCTGGATACGGCGGTCTTGCTTGGCGCCGCGCTCTTCGCGGCATCCCCTCTGGCGCCTCTTCCGGCCCTCTCGACGCCCTCCAGCATTACGTTCTGGCGTTGGGTCCAAGTTCCGTCGTCCCACCGCTGGAAAGTGTAGAGGTCGGCAGCCGGGTTACCTTGGCCGGCGGAAATCAGAACCCGCTTTCCGTTTGGCGACCAGGCGAGCCCGCTCCACGCCCGGTCCAGGGGGAACGTTGCGATTTCCTTTTCGGTGGTCAGATCCACGATGTGGAACTGATGGCGCGTGTAGCCCGAGTTGGTGAATGCCAGAAGCTTGCCGTCCGGGCTAACCTGCGCGCTCAGAATCATGTCGCCCGATTCCAACTGCCGCCCGGCCGGCGTCACCTTCCACCCGTCCGGCAGCAGAACGCCATCGCCATCCTTGCCGGGAATCGTGATCTCCTGGCCGCTAAAAGGGTGGGTCATGCGAGACCGATGGACCGCAGTCCAGGCAGTCGCCGCAATCAGGGTGAGGGTCGCAAGAGCAATCGCGAAGCGTTTCATTGAATACACCTCCAGTCGGATGCTCCAGCATACGACCTTCGTGCGGCGGCTATATGACGATTGTGTTTCTGTTTGGTTCGGAGCGCCTTGAAACGCATTTCAAATCCGTTTGGGAATTGGCTGGGCTTCTCAAACTGACTGCGGGTCCGCGACGGCCCGCTCGCGCTGCGGCACGAATAGACTACTGCTTCTCCACCAGCTCCGCGACCGTCCGATCCAGATCCTCGATGCGAATCCGCACTGCGCTGCGCTGCGCAACCACTTGCTCTCCCAGCTCAAACCGGGCGCCCACCATGCGATCCACGGTTTGATGCGGGGCAACCACGTCGCCCGCGCTTAGCGCGTCGTTGAACTTCGGGCCGACTATCTTCATGTTGTCGAAAATGGTTTTCAGGTCGTACTTCGAAATAACTTGGCCCGCCGGCGCGTCCTTAACGCCGTCCAGCGTCACTTCGATATTCTTCACGATGAAGCGCACGTCGGACGGATTGGTCTCGCGAAAATCCACCACCACGATGGTCGCGCGGGGATTGAGCGACAGCAGCCGGACGTGTAAGACCCGGCCGTCCAGTTCGAGATGGTTGCCTTTGCTCCCCTCCATGGTGAGCGCAACCGTAATGGCCACGGCTATCAGTCCGATCCCGAAGAAAACCCAGAATTGTTTGCTCACTGTGGTTACTTATCGCTTTCTAGACCGGTTCGCAAGTACCTGGTCCCCACTCTGACGAGTGGGGTTGGTGATTCTCAATCGCCCAACAGCCTTCCATAAGGACGCAACGTGGCCACGTTGTCGCACACCGCTTTGAGCGCCGCGGTCAAAGGGATCGCCAATATCAGCCCGATGCCCCCCCACAGCATACCCCAGAACATCAGCGCCACCGTCACCACCAGCGGGTTTAGATGGACCCGAGCGCCCACGAATTTCGGATACAGCAAATTCATCGCGAGCAGATGCAGCAGGGCGACGCTCGCGGCCAGAAACAGATACAGCGTCGGCTCGCGGCCCGCGGGAAGCGCCGCCACCATGGGCGGAATCATCGCCAGCGGCAGTCCGATGTAGGGTACCAGGCTCAGAAATCCGCTCAGCGGACCCACCACCAGCCAGTACGGCAGCTTCACCGCCGCGAATAATATCGAGCTGGCGATGCTCAGCACCAGCCCCAGCATGAAATTTCCGATCACATATGCCCGCACCATCGCGCCCACTCCCTGCCAGGCGTGTTCCGCCGCAACGCGATCCTCGCCGTCGAACAAGAACAAAAAGCGCGTGCGCAGGTGCTCGCTCCAGCTCAGCAGAAAATACACCAGGAACGGCACGAAGGACGCCATCAGCAGCACGTCGTAAAACGAGCCGAGATAGTTCGAAATGTTGGAGACTACGGCGGTGGGTTCCTCGCGGATGCGCACCTCCTGAACCGGCGGAGACTGCGGGACTTGGGGAACGACGGCCGGCTGCCCCGGCCTCTTTTTTCCGCGCGCCGCCGCGGTCACGGCCGGGTTGGGCGCGGGCGCCTGATCCTGAAATCGCTTGGGAATCAGCGTACGGTATACGCCCTGCTCCACCCGATCCACGCGCGCCGCGGCGTTGTCGACCAGCTCATTAATACGATTGCTATACGCCGGCAGATCGTCGATCATCGCGATCAATTGCGTATACGCTCCCACCCCCGCCAGATACAGGAACATCAGCGCCAGGCTGCACACCGCGAAACTACCGGCGCCCCGAGGCAGCCGCAGCTTGACGAACAAATCCACTGCCGGGTCCAGCAGCATCGCGATCATCGCCGCGATAATCACCGTAATGAAGAATACCCTGCCGTAATACAGCAATCCGATCGCCGCCGCCAGAGCCAGAATGTTGGCGCTGGATCGCGCTACTTTTCGCGTAGTTGCAGTCGGGGCCAGCACTTGACTTCACTATAATTGGACTCGAAAGTGAATTACCAGTTGAAACCACTGAAAGGGCGAATTCTGGCGCTGGATCTCGGGAAAAAGCGCATCGGACTGGCGCTCAGCGATCCGCTGGGCATCACCGCGCAGGGCCTTCCCACGCTTGAGCGAATCAATATTCGCACCGATTTGGACGCCCTCGCCAAGCTGATCGCCGACCGCGAGGTTTCTGAAATCCTGATGGGGCAGCCACTGCACATGAGCGGACACGAGGGCCGCCAGGTGGAGTACACCCGCGAATTCGCGGGACGTTTGGCGGAACGCACCGGGCTCGAAGTGAAGTTTTGGGATGAGCGCTGGACCACCGTCGCTGCCCAGCGCGTCTTGAAGGAAAGCGGCGCGAGCACCGGCAAACGCTCGCGCGCGGTGGATCGTCTGTCGGCGGTGATTTTGCTTTCCAGTTATCTCGATTCGCTCGGGTGCAACCAATGACGCGGGACCTTGCGCGTGGGGCAGGGCCGTGCCCTGACAAAACGCGCGCCAGGGAACACGCCACTTCTGCGACTCCCGCCCGCGCGCCAATGCCTAACTCATGCGACGTCTAATCAAGTACGCCTTCCTCGCCGCGATCGCCGGAGCGCTCGCCGCCGGATGCGCAGCCGCAATCTCTCTTCACGTCCCCTACCGCGACTTCTCCGGCGACGTCTTTCTGCGCATCCAGCGCGGCGCTGGAACGGTTGAAATCGGGCGCGCGCTGGCGCAGGCCGGCGTCATCCGCACTCCCTGGCAATTCTGGGCCGAGCGCGCCCTCCATCGCGACCAAAAGCTTCAGGCGGGCGAGTATCGCTTCTACGAATCCGCCACTCCCGACGCCGTGTTCAACCGTCTGGCTCGGGGCGACGTCTACTATTTCGAATTCACCGTTAAGGAAGGCAGCAACATGTTCGACATCGCGCAGTCGCTCGGCGTGGCGGGCGTTATGCCGGCCGCCGATTTCCTCGCGGCCGCGGCCAATCCCGCGCTGATTCGCGATCTCGCGCCCCAAGCGTCGTCGCTCGAAGGCTATTTATTCCCGTCCACTTATCGAATTTCGCACTCGACCACCGCCGCCGAGTTGTGCCGCCAGATGACCGACCAGTTCCGTAAACAATGGCGTCGTCTGATGGACAAAGATCGCGCGGCCGCGCAATCTCCCGACATCCACCCGACCGTCACGCTCGCATCTCTGGTGGAAAAAGAAACCGGCGTCGCCGCCGAGCGGGCCCTAGTCGCGGGCGTTTTCGCCAATCGCCTCGACCGCGGCATGAAACTCGATTGCGATCCCACCACCATTTACGCCGCGCTGCTGGAGCATCGCTTCCGCAACGTGATCCACAAATCCGATCTCGCCAGCCGTAACGCGTATAACACTTATCAGCACGCCGGCTTGCCGCCGGGGCCCATCGCGAATCCCGGCGCCGACGCGCTCGAAGCCGCGCTGCACCCGGCCGAAACGGATTACCTGTATTTTGTCGCCAAGGCCGAGGGCGGGGGCCACAATTTTTCGTCGACGCTCGCCGGTCATGAGAAAGCCACGCAAGCGTACCGCAAGAAATCCCGCAAGTCCGGTTAACGTGGCGCGGACCGCCAGGTCTGGTGAGCCGAGAGTCATCTCGGCTTTTTTTCATTCCGTGCTCTGGCTGATCGCCGACGGGACCTGCGTGCGCCACACCGGAATGTCATGATGACTTCGTGACAGCCCCTAAGCGCGGCAAGCGCGCTGAACTCGAGCGCTGGCTTTCCCAACGTGGGGCAGGGCCATGCCCTGCCACGGTCGAACCCCGCCCGGCCGCGATCGGCGAAGCCGAGTTCGCCGAGCTGCTCCGATCCCTTGCCCCTATTTCGGAAAATTACCTTAGAAAGTTGCTGCGCGATTCCGGCGCGCCGCTCACCCCCACGATCGCCGGCGTCCGGCAGTCGAATCTCGAGGAGCTCGAATCGAGCCTCCTCGCTCTGCTCGACGAATATGAGCGCGGCGATCCGCCCCGCCAGGCGGCCGTGCGCCGTCTGGTGATCACCGCGAAGGACCATGCGCGCTGGGCATCACGGCGGGCTCAATCTGCCCTTCCTGGGTCTCCTCCAGATCCTGCGCGTGCGGCGAGTGGTGCGTCCAATCAGCTTGGATCGGGTAAATCGGAAATGATCTTGTGGATGGTCACCTGGCTCGAAAACCCTCCCGTGTTTCGCGAGTGGATCAGCCTGCGCCGAGCCGCGACTAAAAGGAGCGGTTAAAACGATGCTTCTTCCTTTGCTTTTCGCTTTGATTTCCCTATTGGACGCCGCCAATTCCGCCGCCTCATCTAACGCCGTCCGCACCCGATCGGCAATATCCCCATCGCCGATTTATACAAAGTACCTATTGCGCGTTAGAATTTTCGGGTTTATACTTCTGTTTTTGACTGCGACGGCTATGGCAACGGCGTTTCAGGAAGAAATCGATCCGGCCGCGCCCCAACGCGAGGCGGCCCTGTTCTACGGCCTGTTCCTGCGCGGGCACTCCGCCCAAGCCCTGCGCCGCGATATCGACCTTCCCAAGAAGCTGGTCGACAAGCTGATGCGCCGCCATCGCAATGAACTAGAGGTTCGCGAAAAACTCCAGCGCGTGTATTCCTACCGCAAACAGGTGCTCGCTGTTTTCGACGAGCTAGTGACACGCGAACGCACCCACGAGCGCATCCAATAGTGTGGTCAAGCCCCGCGCGTCAGGGCGGGGATTTCGGTTTTCCGACGTGAGCCCCGCCCGTCAGGGAAGCGCGTTGTCTTTCTGATCTGCCCGCCACAACACAAGTATTCAATACAGGATGAAGTCTGGCAGCCGGGTCTGTACACGGCTCAGAAAAATGCCACCGGCGACGATCGTGCTGGGGACTTCCGAAGCATCCGCAATTGTCGTGGCGAGAAGGTGGCCAGCTTGCAAAATCGCACCGGTGATGACGAAGTCATCCACTTGGATCGTCGAGACGCCATTAGTCGTGAGGATGCGATTGAACTGGCCGGTGCCGTTGCAATTCACGGTGTAAGTTCCCGCTTGCGTGCCGGTTACGATCGTTCTGGCTCCGGTTGTCGATCCGGCCGTAGGCTCGTTCACGATGAAGGTTCCCGACAGATTGCCGTTTCCATCGTAAGATCTTGTCGCGAGCGCTATTGCGACGTTAGCGCCGTAGTTGCCGACAATCGCATAGTTGCCCTGAAGGCTTGCGACCGTGAAGCATCCTTGGGTTTGGGCATTGGCGGCAGATGCGCCGAGAAACCCAGCGAAAATGAGCATTGCCGGGACAAACAAGCTTCTCTTATGGAACATGTTTTCTCTCTCCTTGAATTTGACTCTCCGCCTGGCGATGTGCCCGGCACTCATTACCTTCGGAAACGGAGAACCAAACGGCTAACCACGCCGATCGTTTGTGCGAGAATTCTTTGGATGCCAGGATCTCCGTCCGTCTCCGCGTTGCTCATCGCCTGGGGACGAGGTGAGCCGGCAGCGCTGGAACAGCTCACGCCCCAGGTCTACGGAGAACTGCACAAGCTCGCTCGCGCCTACCTGCGGCGGGGTAACTCCGGCCAATCACTTCAGCCGACGGCGCTCATCAACGAAGCCTTTCTGCGATTACTCGACCAATCGCAGCCGGTGCAATGGGAGAACCGGGCGCACTTCTTCGGCATCGCGGCGCGACTGATGCGCATGATTCTGGTGGACCACGCCCGCGCCAATCACGCCGCCAAACGGGGCGGCGCCGCGGCGCCCGTCACCCTGGACGATTGCATGGCGGCCTCTCCCGGCCGCGCCCCGGATGTGCTGGAGATCGACGAGGCTCTCAGACGTCTGGCGGAGGTCGATGAACAGAAGGCCAAGGTGATTGAAATGCGCTACTTCGGAGGTATGGACCGGGAGGAGGTCGCTGCCGCCCTCGGACTGACGCTCGCCACCGTGAAACGCGACCTGCGTCTCGGGGAGGCGTGGCTGAGGAGGTTTCTGGCGGGCGAATACAAGCCCCGCCCGGCAGGGCGGGGATCGCGCACGGATGCGGAGCACGCGTGAGTGCGTTCGCCACACCGGAGTTCTACCAATGGCTGCCGCTTGAGTCTGCAAACGATATACTCGTCAGAGCAGTGAGCCCACCAGGCGTGCGATATGAGCGACAACAGATGGCAACGGGTTGAGCAAATCTTCCACCGGGCCGCTGACTTGGCGCCCGAAGCGCGATCCGCTTTCCTAGACCAAGCCTGTGGCACGGACCAAACTCTTCGCAGGGAAGTGGAGTCGCTGCTCGTCCACGAAGCCGAAGACGGCAACACCTTTGCCGGACCGGCAGGGGCAGGGGCCGCGGCAGAGTACCCCACGCCTCGAACCATCGCGCACTATCGCATCTTGGGCAAGCTCGGCCAGGGTGGGATGGGAGCCGTCTACCGGGCCATCGACACCAAGCTGGGCCGCGAGGTCGCGATCAAAGTCTTGCCTGCGTCCTTCGCCGAAGATGCCGATCGGATGGCCCGCTTCACGCGCGAGGCTAAAGTTCTGGCTTCGCTCAATCACCCCAACATCGCGCAGATCTATGGCGTGGAAGAACGCGCGCTGGTGATGGAGCTGGTTCCAGGCGAGACCCTCGCTTCTCTCCTGAAATCCGGACCGCTCCCGCTGGCCGCCACTCTTAATTACTCAAAGCAGATCGCCGAAGCTCTCGAAGCCGCTCACGAGAAAGGAATCGTCCATCGCGACCTGAAACCCGCCAACGTCGTGATCACGCCCGAAGGCCCTCACGGAAGTATAGTCAAGCTGCTCGACTTCGGACTGGCGTCCATCGCTCCGGTCTCTGCTTCATCTGACCCGCTGAACTCGCCTACCATTACCATGCAGGCGACCAAAGCGGGAATCATCATGGGCACCGCACCGTACATGAGCCCGGAGCAGGCAAGCGGCAAATCGGTCGACAGGCGCGCGGACATCTGGTCGTTTGGCGTGGTGCTGTGGGAGATGCTGACCGGCCGTCGCCTGTTCGAAGGCGACACCCTGACCCAAACGTTGGCTGAGGTGTTACGCGGCCCCATCGACTTCGATCAATTGCCGCGGGAGACGCCGGCGGGAATCCGAGGCCTGCTGCGCCGATGCCTAGACCGCAACGCGAACCACCGGCTCCGCGACATCGGCGAAGCCAGGATCGCCATCGAGGCCGCGCTTGCCGGCAAGAGGCCGCTCGACGACGCACCTTCCAGCCCCATCCGTCAGGGTGGGGATAAGCGGTTGTGGCCCGGTGTCGCGGCCGTGCTGGTGCTGGCCCTGGCCGCGCTCGCGCTTCTCGAATGGCGTCGAGGCCAACAATCGGGCGGCAGTCCGCTGACGCGACTGACCATGGAGCTCGCGGCGACGGAAGGGCTCACACCCGATGCCTTCGGCCGCCCCAGCAGCAACGCGATCGCGATCGCGCCCGACGGAAACTCGGTGGTCTTAAGTGCCCTCAACCCCGGAGTCTCCCTCAACCCAAGGATCCTATCCAGCTCTAGAACCGCATATCCGCCCAGCTCGTTTTTCAAGCTTTACCGGCGATCCCTCGACCAAACGGAAACCGTGGCCATCCCTGGCACTGAAGGCGCCCTGAGCCCGTTCCTCAATTCGGACGGCCAATGGGTCGGATTCTGGGCGGATGGGAAATTGAAGAAAGTTTCCCTGAACGGAGGACCGCCATTCACCATTTGCGATGCGCCGACGCCGGGCACTCGCGGACTCTGGGGAGCGACTTGGAGTTCGAAAGACACGATTGTGTTTGCTGCGTACGCCGCAGACCTGATGCAGGCTCCCGCGAAGGGCGGAACGCCGCAAGTATTCCTTCCGCGCGATCAGGCGAAAGGCGAGCTGTATTCAGCGCCGGAGTTCCTGCCGGATGGAAAGACGCTGCTCTACACGGTGCGAACTTCCGAGAACTGGGCGGATGCGCAGATCGTCGCCCGGCTGGATACCGGAGAGCAGCGCGTTCTGATCCAAGGCGGAGCGGACGCGCGCTATGTTCCCACCGGACACCTCCTCTACATGGAGAACGCCGTCTTGATGGCGGTGCCGTTCGATGCCCGGCGGGTGCAGTTGGCCGGCGCGCCCGTGGCGATGCTGGATGGAGTCATGCAGGCGGTAAACAGGCCCAACCGTAGCTTTGAAACGGGTATGGGCCAATTTGCGGCTTCTGCGTCCGGAAACCTGATCTACGCGACGGGCGGAATTCATCCGCCTTATCTCAAGACGTTGCTGCGAGTCGATCGAAACGGCAAGGAGGCTGAACTGAACGTGCCGAAGGGTGTGTACGAGGCGCCTCGGGTCTCTCCGGACGGCCGCAGGCTTGCTGTCCATAAGCACTTGGAAGGGAGCCGCATTCCCGACATTTGGGTGGTTGATCTGCTCACTGGACACGGGACTCGCTTGACCTCAGAAGGAACAGATCTCTGGCCGCTTTGGTCGCCTGATGGAAAACGCCTTTTAATTACGGGCGGCCCAGGGCAAACGCAGATCCTGTCGATCGCGGCGGATGGAAGCGGCGCTCCCGGAATTATCCTCACGGGTAAAGGCCGGGTGGTTCCCGCGTCGTGGTCGGTAGACGGAAAACTCGCCTACCTCGAGAACCGCGACCGCAAATATCAGATCCTGATACGGTCGATGTCCCGAGACGGCGCTTCGGAACCGTTTTCCGATTCAAAATTCAATTACCAGGAAGCGCAGGTTTCTCCCAATGGGCATTGGATGGCCTACTTCTCGAATGAGACTGGACGCAACGAGGTCTGGGTGCGGCCCTTCCCTGGCCCAGGCGAAAAATATCCGATATCGGCCGGGGGCGGTTTCAACCCAATGTGGGCGAGAGACCAAAGTGAATTGTTCTACATGGGCTACGAGCCTTCGGGTAACGTGGGAATGATGGCCGTGCATATCGCGCCCGGCGCTGCGTTCAAATTCGGCCAGCCACGCAAGCTCTTCGAGGGAGACTATGAGACCTCGATCCCCATGCGCAGCTACGATATCACGCCCGACGGACAGCATTTCATCATGCTCCGGAACCTGCCAATGCCCGACCAGCGCGTCACCAAGCTGACTGTCGTACTCAACTGGTTCGACGAGCTGCGGCGCCGCGCGCCAACGGGAAAATCGTGGGGCAGGCGATCTTGTCGCCTGTCTGGCGTGGAACCAAACTGGCAGGCGACAAGATCGCCTGCCCCACGTCGATCTACAGCGGCTCCGGCAAATGCAACTGCGCTTTCCCGAGCGCCTTCTCCAACATGTCCTTCGCGTCAACCGGGTTCAGACCCCGCGACGTCGAAAACTCCGTGATCAGCATGTGCCGCGCGCGATCCAGCATCTTCTTTTCCCGGAAACTCAGCGGCTTCTGCATCTGAAGCACCAGCAGCCCCTTCATCACCTCGGCGACGGCGAGCAGGCTACCGTCCTTCATCTTCTCGGTGTTCTCTTTGAAGCGATCTTTCCAGTCCGCATGCCGATTGCAGCGTCCCTCGGAAAGAAAGCTCATCACCCGCGCCATCTCGCCATTGCGCGTCACCTTGCGCAGACCCAGTTCTCCAACGTGCGAGAACGGGACCATCACCGTCATGCTGGCATAGGTCAGCCGGAGCAGATAGAACCGTTCAAAGTGTCCCGCAAAAGCCCGGCTGCTGATGTTTTCTATGGTGGCGACACCGTGGTTCGGGTAGACAATCTTCTCGCCGACTTGAAAAGTCATAAGGAAGGACCTGCGTGCGTGTGAATGGGCGTAGTACGCTCGACTACCATCTCCGTCAAAACAAGCCGCGCCTGCTATTGAAATCTGCGGCGGGCGAAAGAGCATCTTAATCGGAACTTAATCATCTGTCAACAGGAAAGTGAGACTTTCGGTCCTGGTTCCTAAGTTTTTGATTGTAAAAGATATTAGAAGACGGACAGAGCCGCCCCATATTGAGTCCCGGAAGGCATCGGGCCTGCCCGGCTAGGCTTCGCTTCACGTGAGTGGCTTTGATCGGTTGATATGATAGACATACCTCGTGATGGAATCCGCCAAAACCGACCTCAAAACGACGATCCATCTGCCGCGCACGGATTTTCCGATGAAGGCGAATCTTCAGGCGCTGGAGCCGAAGCTGCTGGCCCACTGGAAAGACACCCGAATTTACGATCGCATCCGGGAGTCGCGCGCCGGCCAGCCGATGTACGTGCTGCACGACGGCCCTCCCTACGCTAACGGCGAGATCCATCTGGGAACGGCGTTCAACAAAATCGTCAAGGATTTCATCGTCAAACTGAAGACCATGGAGGGTTTCGATTCGCCCTACGTGCCAGGCTGGGATTGCCACGGGCTGCCGATCGAGATCAAAGTCGACAGCCAGCTCGGCGGCAAAAAGGCGTCGATGCCGCCGCTTTCCATCCGCGCCGCCTGCCGCAAATACGCCGAGAAATACGTCGGTCTCCAGCGCGATGGCTTCGTTCGCCTGGGCATCTTCGGGCGGTGGGAAGACCCGTATCTGACCATGAGCGCCGAGTATGAATCGGTGATCGCGGGCGCGTTTGTCGAATTCCTGGATCAGGGCTATGTTTACAAGGGTTTGAAGCCGGTGAACTGGTGCATCCACGATCGCACGGCGCTGGCCGAAGCCGAAGTGGAATACGACAACCACACCAGCCCCTCGGTTTGGGTTCGTTTTGCACTTTTGTCGGACCCGTCGGCCATCGATCCAACCCTATCAGGGAAAAGGGTTTATGGGCTGATCTGGACCACCACGCCATGGACCATCCCGGCGAATATGGCCATCGCGTTCCACCCGAAATTCCCCTACGCGGCGGTGGAGGTGAAGGGGGATGTGTACATCGTCGCCAAGGATCTGGTGAATGCGACGGCCGAGGCATGCGATTGGGAAACACCGCAAATCATCGCGGAATTTGCCGGGAAAACGCTCGAAAACACCGTGTTTCGACATCCTTTGTTGGAGCGCAAATCGCTGGGTATTTTGGGCGATCACGTCACGCTGGAACAGGGGACCGGCGCCGTCCACACCGCGCCCGGTCACGGCCAGGAGGATTTCGAGATTGGCCGGGCGTATCACATTCCCGTGTATTGTCCGGTGGACGGAGCAGGTAAGTTTTATCACGCCGAAGGAGCGGAAGGAAGGCTGCCCGAAGAGATCATCGGCAAAACGGTGTGGCAGGCGAACCCGATCATTACGGAGCTTTTGAAAAGTGCTGGCGCGCTTCTCGGATCGCGCAAAATCGAACACAGTTATCCGCACTGCTGGCGCTGTCACAACCCGACCATCTTCCGCGCGACGGAACAGTGGTTCATCGGCATGGAGCGGAATGAGCTTCGCCAGAAAGCGCTCGACGCGATCAAGAACGTGAACTGGATTCCGGCGTGGGGCGAGGAACGCATCTCCAACATGATCGCGACGCGGCCCGACTGGTGCATTTCACGGCAGCGCGTATGGGGCGTCCCGATCACGGTGTTCTATTGCGAAGGGTGTCAGGAGCCATTCACGAATCGCAAGGTCTTGGATCGGGTGGTTGCGCTGTTTCGGGAACACACCTCCGACGTGTGGTACGAAAAGTCGGCCGCTGAGTTGATGGGGCTGGACGCCAAGTGTGAAAAGTGCGGCGGCCTGGAGTTTCGCAAAGAGCGCGACATTCTGGATGTGTGGTTCGATTCGGGGTCGAGCCACCTTGCCGTGCTCACGCGCGAGAACAAGCTGCCCTGGCCCGCCAACATGTACATCGAGGGCGGCGATCAGTTTCGCGGCTGGTTCCATAGCTCGCTGTTGATCGGCGTGGGACTCAAGGGAGCGGCGCCGTATCGCGAATGCGCGACCACCGGATGGACGCTTGACGAGCACGGCCACGCGATGCACAAGTCCAAAGGCAACTCGATCGAACCTGACGAGATCATCAAGCAAGGCGGAGCGGACCTGCTGCGGCTGTGGACCGCGTCGGTCGAGTTCACCGAGGACGTGACGCTGTCGAAGACTATTCTGGAGCGGCTGACCGAGGCGTATCGCAAATTGCGGAACACGTTCCGGTATGCGCTCGGCAATCTGAACGATTTCGATCCCGTGAAGGATGCGGTGCCAGTTGAGGAGATGCTGGAGATCGACCGCTGGATTTTGTCGCGCGCGCAGGACGTGGTTCGCCGCTCGCGCGAGGCATATGGCGAGTTCGCGTTTCACAAAGTCTATCGCGCGGTGTACGATTTCGCGGCTACGGATTTGAGTGCGGTGTATTTCGACGTGCTGAAGGACCGGTTGTACACGGGCGCGACTCGAAGCCGTGCTCGCCGCAGCGGACAGACGGCGCTGTATCGGATCCACTACGCGCTGACGCGACTGATCGCGCCGCTGCTGGCGTTCACCGCGGAAGAAGTTTGGGGTTATACTGCGAAACCCGCCGATGCGCCGGAGAGCGTTCACATGGCGCTGCTGCCGGAGCCCGAGGAATTAGCAGGCGGTCTGGATGCGGCGGCGCTCGAGAAATGGGATCGCCTGATGAAGGTTCGCGAGACGGTGCTGAAAGCCCTGGAGGAAGCGCGCAAGGCGAAGTTTATCGGCGCGCCACTGGAAGCGCGCGTGCGATTGCAAGGGTTTTCCGGATTAGAAGAGTCGGCCGCGGATCTACCTGGGCTGTTCATTGTGTCACAAGTTGTCCTGGAGCCTGGCGCGGAAGAAATGGTAGTCGTCGAGCGGGCCGATGGGACCAAGTGCGAGCGGTGCTGGAAATATGTGACGACGGTCGGGATGGACGCGCGGTATCCGACGGTGTGTGACGCGTGCGCGGAGGCGCTGCTCATCATGAGCGGGGACGCGATATGACGGCCGAGATTGGGAGTTTGGATCCAACGCGTTTTTATAACCGCTCCCTTTGGTCGCGGCTCGGAACGGCATGAATGCGCGGGTGCGGGCGATTCTGATCATCGCCGCGGTGATCCTGCTCGACCGTATTTCAAAGGCGTACATTCGCGTGCGGGTCCCCGAGTGGGATGTGATTCCGGTGATCCGCGGTTTCTTCAACATCGATCACACCGAAAATACGGGCGCGGCGTTCGGAATGTTCGCGCAGTCGGCGAGTCAATGGCGTCCCCTGCTGTTGATCGGAATATCGGTGGTGGTGATGGCGATCATCGCTCCGATGCTGTGGCGGGCGACGAGTTCCGGCGGGGTGACGGCGCTCATGCAGACGGGCCTCGCATTCGTGTTCGGGGGCGCGGCCGGGAATTTATGGGACCGGCTGTTTCGCGGCAGCGTCACCGACTTCCTCCAGTTTTTCTTCGGCTCCTATGAATTCCCGTCGTTCAACGCGGCCGATAGTTCGATTTTCATCGGGGCGTGCCTGTTGCTGATCGACATGTGGGTGACGAGGAAAAAGGAGACAGGAGCGAAGGAGTCAGAAGTCAGAAGTCAGGAGTCAGAATAAGAGCCGGACAATTTGGCTCGCATCAGTGGTTCAGTGTCAGGAGGTGGTATCCGTCAGCATCCGGCGGTAGCGAGAAGAGATCTCTCATGGAAAGTGTTCTCACCGTCTTGTTCCCCGTAATTATGTCGAGTGCCTTGATCTCATCCGGATAAAGGCCGCGGCTGATCCTAATGAAATTGAAAAGATAGACGCTGGAGGCGCGAGGCAAGCCTGATGGAGCCTCGAAAGTAACTCGCCCGTCGGATGGTATTTCGTAATCCTGGGGGCGCGTTCCCTCAACGTGAAGAACGTACGCCTGAGGAGTCGAAGCCACGAGACGCAATTGCTGCGGCATCACCGCAATGCGGGCCGGCAAACGGTAGGCGCATCCGGCGATCGCGAGCGTGAGCGTTATGACGATGGCTTTCAATTCTTGAACCACTACCGATAAGGTTAGCTCAAGCAATGTTTACTCTCGCCGCTGCGGCTCGGCTCCTTTACTATTAGTACATGCGCATCGTTCTCGGGTTTCTGCTCACCCTCGCGACCCTGTCTGCCGACGGCATTTCCCGCGACGAATATCGCGCCAGGCGCGCTGAGCTGCGCAAATCGCTCGACGGAGTGATGGTCCTGTTCGGAGCGAACGAACCCGAGGACCTGCACGTTGGATTCTTTCAAGACACCAACTTCCTGTATCTCAGCGGGTGGCGCGAGCCCGGCGCGGCGATGCTGCTCACCAAGGACCAGGAGATTCTGTTCCTGCCGGAGCGCAACCTGAAGCAGGAAAACTACACGGGTCGCAAGCTGGGTGCCGATGATCGTGATGCGCCGCAGCGCACCGGATTCGACAAAGTGATGCCTTGGTACGCGATCCAGAGTTCGTTCCTTCACTCGCTCGAATCCGGCGCCTACGTCTACACGATGCCGGACAACGAGAACGCGAAGAAGCTGGTGGAGTTCGCTCCGTTTCACGCCAAAGTCTCGGCCGAGGGACGGATTGACGATCTGCGCATGATCAAGTCGCCCGCCGAAATCGCGTTGATCGAAAAATCCACCGAGGCGACTATCGCCGCGCACCTGGCGGCATGGAAGCGGATGAAGCCTGGGCTGTATGAATATCAGATCGCTGCGACCATGACCGATGTTTATTTAGAACGCGGCTGCGATCGGAGCGCTTATGCTCCGATCGTCGGCAGCGGGCCGAACAGCACGGTGCTGCATTACATGTCGAATCACCGGCGCATGGACGCGGGCGAAGTGGTGGTGATGGACGTAGGCGCGGAGTGCTCCGATTACGCGACCGATGTGACGCGCACTGTTCCCGCCAGCGGAAAATTCACGGCGCGGCAGCGCGAGATTTATGAGATCGTGCTGGGCGCGCAGAAGGCCGCGATCGCTGCGATCAAGCCTGGGATGAAAATCCGGGGTGACAATTCGTTGAAGCAGATCGCCATGGATTACATCAATTCGCACGGCAAGGATCTGCACGGCGAGCCGCTGGGGAAGTATTTCACGCACGGCCTGAGTCATCACGTGGGTCTGGACGTTCATGACGCGAGCGACGCGGACGCTCCGCTGAAAGCCGGGATGGTGATTACCATCGAGCCGGGGATTTATATTCCCGAGGAAAATATCGGCGTGCGGATTGAGGATACTCTGCTGGTGACCGAGAAAGGGTCTCGCAATTTGAGCGGAGCGCTGCCCAGAGAGGTGGGGGAGATTGAGAAGTTGGTGGGTAAGTGACACGAGTTCGTCAATAACGCGATCAGGAAGAAGGCCGACGAGGGCGTCGGCCTGCGGGCCAGGGGGCCCGCCCCACAACACAGTAAGTGAGGATGGTTGACCAGTAAGTTCAAACAGACGGCGGGCTACGTCGCCGGAGTGGCCGGCTGCTTTGCGATCGCCATGGTCGCGGCGTGGACTTCGCCTGCGACCCGGATCGGCAACCAGGCGTATGACTGGATGCTCGCGCACAGCGCCGAGGAAAGCTGGACGCCGCAATCGGTGGTGGTCGCCATCGATGAGAAAACGCTGAAGGAGCGGGGCGGCATCCGGAATCTGCGAAATATTCTGAGCGAGACGCTCGATAGGATTGCGGCGGCGCAACCGCGCGCGGTGGTGTCCGATGTGCTTCTCAATGATCCCGGCGAGCCGGTGGAGGACAAGCGCCTGGCCGCCTCTCTGCGCGCGACGCACAATCTGATCCTCCCGTGCGATGTGATTCGCGATGCCGCCGGCCTGCGCTGGGAAAGCCCGATCGCGGAGTTTAAGGAATCCGCCGTGGCGCTGGGGCATGTCGATTTGGATGTGGACCGGGCCGATGGCGTCACCCGCCGGATCCCGCTCGAAGACACGGTGGGGATGGACCGGCGCTGGGCCATTGCGCTCCAGGCGTTCAGCGTGACGCGGGGACAGCCGATTGTCGAATCGCCGGAAGATGTGCGGGTGGGCGACACCGTGATTCCGGCGTCGCGCGATGCCGGCGCGCGGCCGATGCTCATCCGCTATCTTCCCTCAGGCATTCGAACGATTTCAGTGATGGATCTGGATCGGGAGTCGTCTGCGATTCGCGGCAAGACGGTGTTCCTGGGTGTGACGGCGCTGGGTGTGCACGATCGCGCGTTGACGCCGTACGGCCGGGACGCGCCCGGGCCTGAGATTCACGCACAGGCGTTTGAAACCATGACGCGCGGAAAGTTTCTGACGCCCGCGCGAAACGACCTGGAACTTTTCCTGTGTGCGTTGATCGCCATCGCGGCGGGGCTGATCTTTGCTTTGCGGTCGGGATGGCAGGCGTATGTGCTGGGTGCGCTGCTGATCGCCGCGGCGGTGTGGACGCCGGTCGAGTTCTTTCGGCACGATATCGTGTTTCCATTTTTCGCTCCAGTCGGGGTGGCGTGGATGTCGACCATGGGCGCTTCCGTGTACCAGCACTTCTTCGTCCGGCGCGAACTGCGGCAATCCGAATCCGAAAAATCGCGATACCAGCAGGCTATTCACTGGGTGGCTCACGAAATGCGCACGCCGCTGACGGCGATCCAGGGGTCGAGCGAAATCATGACGCGCTATGAACTGCCCGACGCCAAGCGCCAGGAGTTGAGCGAAATGATCAACTCCGAATCGAAGCGGCTGGCTCGAATGATCCAGACGTTTCTGGATGTCGAGCGGCTGGCCGACGGACAGATGGAGCTGAAGCGCGAGCCGTTCAATATCTGCGACGTCGCATCGTCGTGCTACAAGCGGGCGGTGCCGATTGCCGAGCGCAAGAAGATCAACGTCGTGTTAGATACTTCGATGGACGCCAGTCTGGTGGGCGATCGCGAGCTGATGGAGTATGCGCTCTATAACCTGCTGACCAACGCGATCAAGTATTCGCCGAAGGAGACCGAGGTCCAGGTGTTCGCCAAACAGCGCGGCACAGAATTGCGGCTGTCGGTGAGCGATCAGGGGATGGGAATGAGCGCCGAAGAGGTCAAGAAAATCTTCACCAAGTTCTATCGCACCAAGGGCGCGGAAATTTCCGGCGAAGTCGGTACCGGAATCGGGTTGTCGATCGTCGAACAGATTGTGACTCACCATGGAGGGCGCATGGAGGTCGCGAGCGAGCCGGGGAAAGGCTCGTGCTTTACCATGGTATTGAAGGCCGAAGTCGCGGCCGCCCCCAATGCAGAAACTGCTGATCGTCGAGGATGACTACTCGGTTCGAAGCACGATGGTGACGTGCCTCGAACTGGAGGGCTACGCGGTGGACGCGGTGTCTTCGACGCGCGAAGCGATCGAGCGTCTGCGCGACCAATCCTACCCGATCGTCATTTCCGATATTTATCTGGATGAGCGCACCGGCATCGACGTGCTGCGCAGCGCGCGCGCGCAGAATCCCGACTGCGCCGTGATTTTGATGACGGGACGCGGCAGCATGGAGACCGTGATGCAGGCGACCGAAGGAGGCGCGTTCGAATATCTGGCCAAGCCGTTCGAGATGGCGCAGATGATCTCTACCATCAAGCGCGCCGAGAAGGCGATGAACGGCGATGAGGAGGACGATCACGAAGCCGCCTCGATCGACGATCTGCCGGACACGGAAATGGTGGCGAGCTCGGCGCGCATGATCGAAATCTATAAAACGATTTCAAAGGTCGCGCCCACGGATGCGACGGTGTTGATTGAAGGCGAAACGGGCACTGGAAAAGAATTGGTGGCGCGGATGATCCATCGCAATTCGAAACGCGCCGCGCAGCCGTTCGTGCCGGTGGATTGCGGCGCGATCGCGCCAACGCTGCTGGAAAGCGAACTATTCGGGACGTTGAAGGGCGCCTACACCGGGGCGGATCGCGATCGAGTGGGCGTGTTCGAGGCTGCGGCGAACGGCACGGTTTTCCTGGACGAAATCGGCGATATTGATTTGGGTTTCCAGCTAAAGCTGCTGCGCTTTTTGCAGGAGCGCGAGATCCGGCCGCTGGGATCGTCGAAATCGAAAAAGATCGACGTGCGGGTGATCGCCGCGACCAACAAAGACGTGCAGAAGATGGTCGACGAGCAGAAGTTTCGCGAGGACCTGTGGTATCGGCTGAACGTGGTGCGGCTGACGATTCCTCCGCTGTGCGAGCGCGCGAGCGACATTCCTCTGCTGGTCCATCATTTTCTGAAGCGCTATAACGAGCGCTATAGCCTGGATACGCGGCTGACGGATTCGGGTTTGAAAGCGATGGAACAGTACAGTTGGCCGGGCAATGTTCGCCAGCTCCAGCACATGATGGAACGGCTGACGATTCTGGCGCCGGGGGGGCGCATCGACGACGCGGCGGTGCGCGAGTCGATCGAGCAAATGGATTCGCGCGATCACGCGAGCGACTCGCTGGCGGATACGGAAGCGGATCAGATCCGGAGGGTGCTCGGCGCGACCAATGGGAATAAGAGCCGCGCGGCGAAGATATTGGGGATCGAGCGGAAGACGCTGTATCGGAAGCTGGAGAAGATGGGGTTGTAGGTTGCTGGCACCGCGGGCTTATGGATCTTGACCGCGTGGTTACCGATGTCGCGGATGCGCTGGCGGCGATCGATTCTTCAAGGGTTCCCTTCCGGCAATTCGCACCTGGCGTTGGGCCATACGGCGAGCCCCAAGTCGTTCGACTCGTTGCCGAGCACCTAAGGCGTCTTGAGGCCTACGCAGGTGGCGTACAGGTCAAGAGGAAACCAGATCTCCTCGTCAACGGCCATTGGGCACTAGAGTTCAAGATTGTGCGTCCGTTCGGCGACAACGGAAAATCCGCTGAGAACTGGTCTGTAAATCTCCTCCACCCCTACGAAGGTAACGTCAGCTCCCTTGGAGATTGCCTGAAGCTCAGGGCGCTGGAGTGCGTAGAGCGGAAAGCCGTGGTTGTCATCGGGTACGAGCATACTCCTCCTAAGGTCGATCTGGCGCCGCTACTGAAGTCGTTCGAACTCGTGGCTGCTGGCGTGTTAGACATAGCCCTTGGATCAAGAGTCGAAGCACGCCGATCCGGGCTGGCTCACAACGTTCATCAACAGCTCCTCGTCGCCGCCTGGGAGGTTCGTAGGCCCGCGAACGACGACGGTTACGAAACTCAATGATGAGCGACCCAAGTCCCGGCGTCACCTGTAACATTTGCGGGGCCGATATGGAACCGGCGGCGAGCGCCGCGACCTCCAACACTCGCGAGGCCGCGAGCTGCGCGGTTTGCAATTCTACGCTCAGGATACGCGCATTAGTCGCGCTGCTCTCGCGGGAAATTTTCGGTGTGCCGATGGCGCTGCCCGAATTTCCAACCATGAAAGGCATCCGCGGCATCGGCATGTCCGATTCTCCAGAGCTGGCGCGGAGGCTCGCCGAAAAGTTCGATTACACCAACACCTTCTATCATCAGGCGCCGGTGTTCGACGTCACCAAACCGGACGGCCGCGATCTGGGCCGCTACGATTTCATTCTGTCGAGCGAAGTGATGGAGCACGTTCCACCGCCCGTGGAGCGGGCCTTTCAATCGCTCCACGCGATGCTCAAGCCGGAGGGCTTGCTGCTGATGACCACGCCCTACTCGATCGGCGGAAAGACGGCGGAACATTTTCCCGATCTGCACGAGTTCACGCTGGCCTCGCTCGGCGGAAAGCCGGTACTGGTGAACCGCCGTCGCGACGGTTCGACGGAAGTCTTTGACGATCTGGTATTCCATGGCGGCCACGGATCGACACTGGAGATGCGTTTCTTCACGGACCAATCACTGCGCGAGGCGCTGCTCCAAGCCGGGTTTGCAAGTGTGCATTTCTCAGCGGAAAATCAGCCCGAATTCGGCGTCGATCACATGGAACCATTTTCGCTCCCGATCGTGGCGCGAAAAGGGCACTTTCGAGCGCCAACGGCGGAGTTAGCGAAAGAGTATCTCGAAGCTTTTCGTCTGGCGGCGCGAAACATTCGGGAGCTCGAAATTCTCACCAGTGACTACCAGCGCTACATCGCCTTCCACCAGGAGTCGCAAGACCGGCTGGAACGCGATCTTGCAGAACGAGTGGACTGGGCTCGGAAGATTGATGCGGAGTCCGAACAGCTTGCGGCATGGGCCAAGGAAGTCGACCGGCAAAAGAACCAGACCGTCGCCGACTTCCTTCACCTGGAGGGTGTGGAACGAGAGGTGCGGCAATACGTGGCGATCCTTGAGAACGAGTCGGCGGAGCAGCAGACTGAGTTACGGGAGCGTCGCGCCAAGCTCGAGAAACTCCAGTCGGCGCGGTGGACGCGAATCGGGCGAAGATTGGGCGTCCTCGGTGGGTAGTCGAGGGAAAGCCTCGATTCCTCTCCCCATATCGTGATTCGCAACGTCGATTCGCCGAATGGCGAACCGCTTGCTGCGAAAATAGGGCCGCCTACGGCCCGTAGACACCCGCCTATGAGAATTTTCTCGCCTTCCGGCCCCAGACCTCTCGATAATCAAAGAGTGACCAAACTCGTCTCTGGAATTCGTGTGTGCGTCGTTCTCGCCTTCATTTGCAGCAGTTTAAGCTATGCGCAGTCGGGATCGGGGACCATCAAAGGCACGGTCCTCGACCAGTCGGGAGCAGCCATCAGCGGCGCCACGGTCGCGATCGTCAACCCGGTTTCCCATTACCAGCAAAGCGCCAAAACCGACGCGCAAGGGGCTTTCGAGTTCGATAACGTTCCTTACAACAACTATCATATGACCGCGACCGCCGCGGGAATGCAGAGCACGGAGCAGGACGTCGATGTGCGCTCCGGAGTCCCGGTAGAGGCGAAGGTGAGTCTGAAAGTGGGCGTCGAGACAACCTCGGTGACGGTGGAAAGCTCGGCGGATCTGGTCGAAACGGACCCGACCACGCACACCGACGTGGATCGCAACCTGTTCGATAAGCTGCCGCTCAGCCAAACGTCATCGGTGAGCTCGCTGGTGACCCTGGCTTCGCCGGGCGTCTCGGGAGATTCCAACGGACTCATGCATGGGCTGGGCGATCATGCCTCCAACTCATTCTCAGTGGACGGCCAGCCGATTAGCGACCAACAGAGCAAGGTTTTCTCGAATCAGATTCCCATCGACTCGGTGCAGTCCATGGAGGTGATCGAAGGCGCGCCTCCGGCCGAATATGGCGACAAAACCAGCCTGGTGATCGTGGTGACCACGCGGTCGGGGCTTGGCGTAACGCAGCCGCATGGCGAAGTCACCACCTCCTTCGGTAGTTTCGGCAGTATCAGCGGCGGGTTTAATGTCGCCTATGGCGGCAATAATTGGGGCAATTTCGTTTCCGCGAGCGGCTTGGGCACCAACCGATTCCTGGATGGACCGGAGTTCGTTGTGATGCACGATCACGGGAATGAGGAGAACTTTTTTGACCGGTTCGATGTGAAGGCTTCCTCGAAGGACACCATCAATCTGAATTTCGCCTTTACGCGGAGCTGGTTCCAGACGCCGAACTCGTACGACGCCCAGGACGCGACGGCCTGGTCGGGACTGGTAGTGAACAACATTCACGGGCTCGGCCCGGATGGCCAGCCGGTGGGCTCCACCGATCAGCGTTCCAAAATCAGGACGTTCAATATCGCGCCGGTATGGACGCGCGTGGCGAACGCGAATACGGTGTTCACCTTCGGCGGCTTCGCGCGGCAGGATCAATTTAATTACTATCCCAGCGCCGACCCGTTCGCGGACTTTATTCCGGATCTTCAAACCAACTCGATCAGCCAGAGCCGGCGTCTAACCAACCTGGGCCTCCGCGGCAGCGTTTCGATTGTGAAGGGGATCCACAATATCAAGCTGGGATTCACCGCGCAGGACACGATCGTGACGGAGCGAGACGGGTTCGCCATCGTCGATCCGGACTTTAACCCGATATGTTTGGGTGCGAACGGCAGCGCGTATACTAACCCGGTGCCGAACAACAGTCCGGTGGGGTGTATCGTTTTGCACCGCCTCGGAGCGGTGCTGCCCAATCCGTCCTTTATCCCGCTGCTCGGATGCCTCGACCTGACCCGGCCGGGTACGCTTCCTGCATCCGACGGCTGCTCAAGCTCCACCAGCAGCCCGTATACCTTCAACGGGCACGCGGATATCCGGGAGCTGGCGCTGTATATACAGGACACCATCACGCTGAAAAACTGGGTGTTCAACCTGGGACTTCGGGGCGATGTGTATCGCGGCATCACGAAAGCGAGCCAGGCGGAGCCGCGAATCGGAATCGCTTATAACATCAAGCCCAGCGGGACGGTGCTGCAGGTTTCCTACGCCCGCACGCTTGAGACGCCGTTCAACGAAAACCTGGTGCTGGCGAGCCAGGGGTGCAACGACCCGGTAATCAACGCGCTCCAATCGGCCGTCCAAGGCTACCCGTGCCTGGCGTCGCCGCTGAGCCCGGGCTGGCGGAATGAATTCCACGCGGGGCTCCAGCAGGCCTTCGGACACTATCTGGTGATCAGCGGCGAATACATCTGGAAGTACACGCACCAAGCCTACGATTTCAGCGTGCTGGGCAACACACCCATCACGTATCCGATCGAGTGGGCCAGCTCCAAAATCCCCGGCTATGCCATCCGCGCCAGCATTCCCAACTACCACGGCTTTACGGCCTTCGTGGTGATGTCCAGCGTGGCCGCCCGTTTCTTCACGCCGCAGGTCAGCGGAATCGGGACCACCCCGGTCAGCTCCGGAAGCAGCGGCGTATTTCGCATCGACCACGACGAGCATTTCAATCAGACCAGTCACCTGCAATATCAGATCGGCAAGAGGGGACCATGGGTGGCTTTCACCTGGCGTTTCGATAGCGGCATGGTGGCCGGACCGGTTCCCTGCGCGGGCGGCAACTGCGCCAACGGTCCCAACGGGACCGATTCCATCGTGGATGTTTCCAACCTGACGCCGGATCAGCAGTTCCAGGCGGGTCTATTCTGCGGCGGCGTACACGCGACGCCGACATCGGGGATCAGCGCGAACGGGCTGTGTCCCGCGTCGCAATATGGATCGGCGCTTCTACAGATTCCCGCGGCGGGGACCGAGAACGACGATCACAATCCTCCGCGCATCGCGTCGCGCAACCTGTTCGACGCGGCGGTGGGTCATGACAACCTGTTCCACGGGGACCGGTACAAATGGAGCGCCCGTCTGGCGGTGGAGAACATCGCGAATACGGAAGCCCTGTATAATTTCCTGTCGACGTTCAGCGGAACGCATTACGTGACGCCGCGCGCGATCACGGGGACCATCGCGTTCCACTTCTAAGATGTGGGGCCGGCAGTCCTGCCGGCGAGCCGGTCTCCCGACCGGCTTATCTTCGATTCAGTTGAAGCCGCCTGAAAGGCGGCCGCAGCCAGTCCGGAACGGACGCAAAAGCGCGAATGGCTGCCCTAGTTGGCCTTACCGGGGCTGCGCCGGCCGAGCCTTCTTTGCCTTCGCCCCCGGCTGAGGCATGAACAACTGCTCGATCTGCTGCTCGGCTAGCGACAAACTCAGGTGGGCGGTGGTGCCATTCACCGTGAACGTCGCGCTGTTGGCGAGCGAGGCGACCTTGGGATCGCCCGACGGGATCATGCTCACCACGAATTTCAGCACGTCGCACAGCGCCTGCGCGTTCTGGCCGGATGCCGTGACGGCATCGCCCGTGACGGTCACCGCGTTCGATCCGAAATTTACGCCGCCGGAGGCCTGCAACACCGATTGCAGCAGGCTATTCTGACTCACGCTGTTCAAACCGGTACCGCCTAGCTTTCCCCCGAGAAACACCGAAAGGGGAGTGGTGGTCGCGAACCAGGCTTGATTGGTGACGCTGACGGCCTGCGCTTGCTGGCCGAGCGGCGTCGAGTACTTCGCTGGTTTTAGATAGCGGTCGATGGCGCCCTGGACGGAGGCGATATCGCCGGCCGCGGCCGTAGTCCCGTCGAGAAAAACGATGGCCGTATTCGAGACGGCTGCATTCGAAGTGGCGGTTGCACCCGTCGTATTCGAGGAGGAGGCTTGCGTCGGCGCAGGTGGCGTGATGATGCTGAACCCGCTATACGGCGTGATCACGCCGCCCTGCGCGATCGCGGCCGCCAGGATCTGCGATGGCACGAAGGTTCCGCGTCCCAGCGCGAGCACGCTGGGCGAAGTCGAGGTCCCATCCGAGTTGGTGGCGGCCAGGATCTGATTCAAGTCGCGGCGCGGATCGAAACCGGTGGCCAGAATGAACTTCTGGAACCCAGCGTCGCCGGCCTGAATCTGGGTGAGCAGGTATTGGCCGAAGGGCGAGGCGACGCTCTGGTCCACCTGGATCCCGGACAGAATCTTCGCGTCCGGCATGACCAGGTTCAACAGTACGGGATCAATGGCGGCGCTGGCCGTGGCGGCCGCGGCGAGGAGGCAAAAACCCATGGTTCGCAAGTTCATAATTGGTCTCCGGTTTATACGAAATTCGTTCTACGCATAGAAGACGCTGCCGTCGCCCAATTATTACATCGGCAATGTGGGGCAGGCTGGCAGCCTGCGGCGGGTTGTTAACCCGCCCATTCTGATAACGCGAGCGCCTGTAACCAACCGGCACGCTTACTAGTCTATTGAGTCTTGCCGGTCGCAAGGGCTTCCACGAAAGCGCGCTCTACGGGCCACGTGCCCACCACGCGCTGATCCTTCTGCTGAAAAGTCCCCGCTACCAGCACCCCGCTCAAGTCGCCGGCATTGGGCGTCTTGTGATCGCGTTCCAGCATTCTCTTCAAGTAGGTGGTGGTCGTCGTCAACTGATTCGCCAGAGCCGACGCCGATTCCGGATTCGCGCAAGCGACATCCAGCCGGATCTGCAACCGATTTCCCTCGGGGCCGATGGCGAATACGATATTTTGCGCCTGTGCCAGAGGGCTCAGAAACGCATGCGTGCCGTCCGGGAAATTCTTCACGTCGGTGAAGGTGAACGAAGGCGCCGAAATCCACACCGGCTCCGGCGGAAGTTGCGGCGGATTGGGCCAATGGCTCGGCCCGATCATGGTGACGTTACGATCCAGGCGCGTCACCGCCAGCGCGAGGACGTCGGATTCCAGCGGATAAAACGAAATGTGACGGTCCGGGGTGGTGGCGGGCATGTCGCAAATCGCGTTCAGGCACGTGCCTCCCTGACCGCGCGCGTATTTGGCCAACTGCTTCCAGTCGAACCGGCCGCGCAGCGCCAGATACACGTCGCCGCCGGTGAACCCGGCTGCCACCGCGTCCAGATCGGTGCGGTAATCGAAGCCGGTTTGGTCCACGAAGCGGCGGTAATCCGGCTCCTCGGATGCGCTCGACCCCGCCACCAGATCCAGAAGTCCGCCGCGGCGCAGCGCGTCCACGTCGATGTAGACATGCGTCGATCGGTCGCGCGGAAGACATTCGACCAGCGCCGTCGCGTCGATGTGTCGCGACGCCCGCCACCAGTGCGCCAGCCACACCGCGCCGGCGCACAAAATAATCACGAGCGCGGCCAGGTGCCAGGGTTGAAATCGGCGTTTCATCTCAATCGAAAAAATCTCAAAAAAGCAAAAAAGGGGACAGGCTACTCTTTCCCCATTTGCAATATGCTGATTTCCGGAAACGGTCCAGTAGTGGACAGAGCGGTCTGTCCCCTTTTTCAACAAACTCCTAGGGTTCATCGAAATTCTCCGATGGCCGCAGCCATTATAACGCCGCGGTCATATCCGCCACGCGCGCGCTTTTCCAGAGAGCGATATACGGCTCCATATCTTTCATCATGCGCGCGAATTGTGGTGGATCCAGCGATTGCGCGCCGTCGCTCATGGCTTTCTCCGGGTTGGGATGGACCTCAACCAGGAGCCCATCGGCCCCGATCGCAACGGCGGCTCGCGCGAGCGCCGGCACCAGGCTGCGCTTGCCGGTGGCGTGGCTCGGGTCGAGAATCACGGGCAGGTGCGTCAGTTCGTTCAAGGCCGCGACCACGGCGAGGTCGCAGGTATTGCGCGTGACGGTTTCGAAAGTCCTGATGCCGCGCTCGCACAGCATCACCTGCGAGTTTCCGTGCGCCACGATGTATTCCGCGCTCATCAGCAGCTCCCTGACTGTGGAGCTCATGCCGCGCTTCAACAGCACCGGCCGGCCGCACTTGCCAAGCGTCTTCAGCAGCGCGAAATTCTGCATATTGCGCGCGCCGATCTGCAAAATGTCGGCATATTCGGCCACCAGACCCACGTCCCGGTCGCTCATCACTTCGGTGATGATGCCTAGACCGGTGGCGCGCCGCGCTTTCGCGAGCAGCTTCAAGCCCTCCTCTTCCAGGCCCTGAAAATCGTACGGCGAGGTTCGCGGCTTAAATGCCCCGCCCCGCAGCAGCTTCGCGCCGGATCGAGCCACGATCTCCGCCGTTTCCAGAATCTGGCGCTCGCCTTCGACAGAACACGGCCCCGCCATCACGATGAAATCCGTGCCGCCAAAAGTAACATCGCCCACGGTAATCTCGGTTCGGGCGGGCCGGAACTCGCGGCTGACGAATTTGTACGGCGCGGAAATGCGCACCGCTTTTTCAACGCAAGGCATGGCCTCGAGCGATTCCAGGCACGCGGTCACGTCGCCCACGCCCACCACCCCGATCACCACGCGCTCTTCCCCTTCAATCGAGTGAACTTTGTAGCCGAACTCCTCGATGCGCGCGCGCACGCGGTCCACTTCGTCACGCGTGGCATGCATTCGCATGGAGATGATCATGGGCAGCCTCCTATCCTTTTTCAAAATCGCGCACGACGCATTCGCTGTGCGCTTCCTAATAACTCAATCTCAAATAAAAAACCCACTCTTGCGAGTGGGCTGGTTTCGAAAAATTAGGCCACGCCACTCGTCGCGATTCAGACGCCAAAGCGCCAGTATCGAAATCGAAACGAGGTGGTAAAGCCGGACATGAATCGTCAGGATAACACGGCGCTCGGGCGCGTGGTTTCGCCGGTCGAAGAGCTTTTAACCGCCCTTTAAATTCTCGTCTTTTAGATTCCGGACGATGTCGACCATGTCGCCTACCTTGCAGGTCGCCGCGAGCCGCTGCGCCGCGACCGGATCAGGAGCCTTCATGGCGGCCTGCACCAGCGCGCCTTTGAGCTGCATCTTGTCCGCTTCGAGCTTCTGCTGATCGGCATGGCTGGCCATCCATTTCGCGCCTGACATCCCCACCAGGATGGTGCTGCCGCACGCGCCGATCATATCCGCCGGAACGATGGTATGGGTCGCACTGGCAAAGCTTGCCAGGTTCGGCAGCCATGAAATGAAACCCGCGACCATGCCAATGAAGATGTTCTTGAGATAGGCGGGATCGAATTCCGTGCTTCTCGAAGCGACCGCTGCGAGAGGGCCGGCCAGCATGGAGTTGAGCAGGCCGCCGATGGTCCCGCCGAGACAGACGGCGCCGACCAGGTGGTAAAGAGTGTAGTTCATATGCCCGATTGTCGAACCCTCGCAGCGATGGATCGCCCGCGGCCATCGATACTCGATTGAAATGGGTGGACTTGTAAGTTCGCATCTGCTGTCACTGGCGTGGTTACTCACGTGGTCACCGGCGTCCGCCGGCGATCTTGCGCGCCTCCGGAAGGCGCCGCAGCGCGGCCATCGCGATAATTCCCGCCGCCGGACCCAGTGCGAGCACGCTGAACGACCATTGCGTGCCGATGCGAGCCTCCACCCACGGCACCAGGCGAATGGTGAACATGGTCAGCAGGAATCCGAGACTGGTTTGCAGCGTCAGCGCCGTCCCCACGTATTCGCGCGCACCCAATTCCGTGACGCACGCGGAGAATTGCGCCGAATCCGCCACGATCGCGAATCCCCAGACGATGGCGACGGCGGTCAGCGCCGCCGATCCCGCGTGATAGAAAAACCCAATGGCGAGCGCGCATGTTCCGCTGATCGCCATGCTCACTATGGTGATGGTGGTGCGGCCGAGCCGGTCAGCCAACTTGCCGGCCAGCACGCATCCGGGAGCTCCGGCGGCGATGGCGACGAAGGCGGCAAAAGCGGCAAAAGAGGAATGCGCAGAAGAAACCCCTTGCAAGTACGCCGCGGCCAGGTATGCCGAAACCCAGGCCCACATCGCGTACAACTCCCACATGTGGCCCAGATAGCCGAGATTGGCGAGCAGTACTGGGCGGTCGCGCAGAATCGCGCCGGCATAGCTCCAGCGAAACGGTGGCGCGCTCACGCGATAGGGACCCTCCCGCACAAACAGCCCGGCGATTAATCCGCCCACAGCCGCGCTGCCCGCCGCGATGTAAAGCAGCACTTTCCAATCGGCCGCTTCACCAATGGCGTTCAACAGTTGCGGGCCGGCCGATCCGAGCGTCAACGCACCCACCAGCAGACCGATTCCCAGCCCGCGATCCTCTTTGGTCCAGGTCGCGACGATTTTCATGCCGACGGGATACACGCCCGCGAGAAAGAATCCCGTCAGGAATCGCAACGCGACAGCCGCGCCGAGGCCGTGAGCTGCCGCCGCGATCGCCATCGTCGATGCGCCGGCCGCGACTGCCGACCATGCGAACAGAACGTGGGTGGGCAATCGATCGGAGAGATTCAATAGTGCCGATAGCAGCGCGCCGGCGACGAATCCCGCTTGCACGCTCATGGTGAGCCACGCGCGTCCGGAGTCGTCGAGCTGCCATGCGGATGAAAGCGCGGGCGCGACGGCGGAAGCGGAGAACCACACGGCCATGCTGAGGAGTTCGGCCAGGAGCAGGATCCAGATCGCCGTCCACTTGTTCACTGATTGAGCTTAGCGTGTGTGGGGCAGGGCCATGCCCTGCCGGCCCGTTATATTTGTGTGGGGCAGGGCCATGCCCTGCCGGCCCGTTATATTTGTGTGGGGCAGGGCCATGCCCTGCCAGCGGTTATATTTGTGTGGGGCAGGGCCATGCCCTGCCAGCCGTTATATTTGGATGATGCGCACGGGCGCGGTTTTCGCCATCATCGCCGTCGTAGTCATCGCCACGCGGCTGTGTCACTGGCACGTTCTGTGGGCCGACGACAATCTCCCGCTGGCGGCTGCGATCGAGGTCGCGCGTGGAAAAACCTTGTATCGCGATATTTGGTTCGACAAACCCCCATTAGTCGCTTGGATCTATCTGCTGTGGGGCGCGCGCGCCGGCGTCCTGCTCCGCCTCGCCGGCGCCGCCTACGTCATTGCGATTGCCGCAGCCGCATGGCACTTCGCTCGAACAAAATGGAGCGACCGTGAAGGGCTGCTCGCCGCGTGCTTCGTTGCGTTATTCCTGACGTTCGATCTTCCCTCCGCGATAATCCCGCTCGCCTCCGACATGCTGTTGATTCTGCCGCATTTCCTGGCCATCTATTTCGCGTGGCGCGGCCGGGCATTCCTGAGCGGAGCCGCTGCCGGAATCGGATTGATGTGCAGCTCGAAGGCTGTGTTTGTGCTCGCGGCTTGCGCCCTGTGGCAGTGGCGATCCCTGCCTTTGCTACTGGCCGGATTCGCCGCGCCGAACGCGCTCGCGCTCGGATGGATGTGGGCGCACGGATCGGCGGCGGAGTATTACCGGCAAGTCTGGCAGTGGGGATCAATCTATGCGGCCAACACGTTTGTCGAGCATCCGCTCGACGAGGGCGTCAGACGGACGGCGGATTGGGTCGGGTTTCACGCGGCTCTGGTGATTGGGGCGATCATCGCGATTTCGAGCGCCAGAGGCTTTGACACACGCGCCGGCAGATGGCGCTCAGCCGCCTGGATCGCGATCGCATTCGCCGGCGTGATTCTGGGTTTACGATTTTTTCCGCGATATTACTTCCTGCTTCTGCCGCCGATGACCATCGCCGCCGCTCGCGGATGGTCGTTAATCATGAGACGGGGGCTTTTCACAACTCGCCGCCTTGCCGTCACCGCCCTGGCCGCGCTGCTGGCGATTCCTGTAATTCGGTTCGCTCCGCGCTACGTCACGCTCGCCCGCGGGGAAGCCTGGCGCGATCTCGACATGGATCGCGACAGCAAATCAGCCGCCGAAAAACTCCGGGCGCTCGCGCACCCCGGCGACACGCTGTTCGTGTGGGGCTTTCGGCCGAACATCTTTATATACTCAGGCCTCCCCGCGGGCACGCGATTTCTCGAAAGCCAGCCGATCTCCGGCGTGCTTGCCGATCGTCATCTGTTTTCGACGGCAGCGGTCGCGCCCGAATTTACGGCGCCCAATCGCGAGGAGTTGACCTCCTCGTATCCACAGTGGATCGTCGACGGACTCGGCGTCTACAACCCGTCGCTGGCGCTGGCCAACCAATCCTACTTGGCCGCGTGGCTGGCGCGCTATAAAGAAGTGGACCGGTCCGGCTTTTCGATCCTCTACCGCTTGCGCTAAACTCGACCTACCGATGCCCCGATGGTTCATCATATGCCCGCGTCCATTGTGGCTCCGCGTTTTTTGCGTCCGTGCCGGACTCGCTCTTTTCTTCTGTCTTCTTCTGTCTTGCAATCGCGCTTCTGAACGATCGCTGACCATCGCCGTCAACGCCGGGGTGGAAGGCACCGCGCTGAAGATGGCCGCCAGTGAATGGGGCGCGGCGCGCGGCGTTCGCATCGAAGTGGTGGAGCTTCCCTACGCGAATCTTTTTGAAAAAGAACAGCTTGACCTCACCAGCCGCACCGGCGCCTACGACGTAATCATGATGGACGATCCGTGGTTTCCGCGCCTGGGCGAGGAAGGCAATCTCACGCCGCTGCCGCGCGCCCCCGACGCGGATTTCGTCGCGCCCTGCCTCGACGTGTGCCGCAATCCGTATCGCACGGGCAAGTATTACGCGCTGCCTTACGTGGGCAATTCGCAGCTTTTCTTTTATCGCGGCGACCTGTTCTCGAAGTACAATCTTGCCGAGCCAAAGACATGGGACGAAGTGCTCACGGCCGCGAAGAAGATCGGGCCGGCCGAAAAAATGTATGGTTACGTGATGCGAGCCGCATCCGGCAATGCGGTGGTCGCCGACTTCATGCCGCTTCTGTGGGCCTTCGGCGGCGATGTGCTCAATCCCTTGGGCAAGCCCGCGTGCGATTCGCCGGCTGCGGTCGACGCGCTCCGGTTCATGCTCGAGCTCGGGAAATACTCGCCGCCGGGATATGCGGGATTCAATGCGGACGAGGTTTCCGCGCATCTGCTGGAATCCACCGCGGCGATGAGCATCAACTGGCCGGCCTGGATCGCGGCGATGGACGATCCGGCAAAATCGAAGGTAGTGGGAAAAATCGCGTTCGCGCCAATGCCTTCGCAACGTGCGCCCGGCGTAGGAGAACTGGGCACATGGCTACTCGCTGTCCCCGCGGCGTCGAAGCACGCAGCCGATGCGTTCGACTTCATGTTCTGGGCCACTGATGCGCCGCAAATGAAACAGGCGGCGCTGCGCGGCAATCCTCCCACGCGGCGCAGCGTCTTTCAATCGCCGGACTTGGCCGCGAAATTTCGCGCGTTCCCGGTGCAGCTTGCCTCGCTCGAATCGTCGCGGCCCCGGCCCCGCACCGCGCAATGGAACGAAATCGAAAACGCGTTCGGCATCTACCTTTCCAAAGCCAACGCGGGCGCGATGGAGCCGGCGGCGGCCATGCGCAGCGCGGCGCGCGATATCGCAGAGATCGTCAACCGCGGGCGATGACCCAGCGCCGGCCTCATCTTCTGGACGCGTCAGGCTTACCGTGGATTCTGCCCGCAGTCGCGGTCTTGCTCGCGCTTTCGATTTATCCGCTGATCTACGCGGTGAAGGTGAGCCTTACCGGACCCAGCGGCGCATTCACGTTCGCCAACTTCGCGCGGCTGGCCGGCGATCGCGTATTCGGAGTCGCCGCCGTCCAGACGTTGGTGTTGACCATCGCGGCCCTGATCGTTGAGTTCACCCTGGGCTTAACCCTTGCCCTCCTGATCGATTCGCTGGCGCGCGCGAAATCGTTTTTCCGCGCCGGATTGCTGGTGCCGATGCTGCTGCCGCCCGTGGTCGCGGCGGTCGCCTGGCGCTTGATCTTCAATCCCCAGTTCGGAGTGTTGAACGGAACGCTGCGCGAGTTCGGCGTCAATACGGCGTCGCTCCTGTGGACCGGCGGCGATCGATCCGCCCTCGCCTCCGTAATCCTGGTCGACGTGTGGGAGTGGACGCCGTTCCTGTTTCTACTGCTTTCGGCGGGTCTTCAGGCGATTCCGCCGGAGCCGTTGGAAGCCGCGCGCATTGACGGCGCCGGCCCCTGGCAGATTTTTCGCGATGTGACCTTGCCGCTCCTGCGGCCCGTGATTCTGCTAGCGCTGCTCCTGCGGGCGATGGATCTGGTGCGCATCTTCGATCAGATTTTCATCCTCACGCAAGGCGGTCCGGGCACCGCCACCGAAACCGTCAGCCTGTACATCTATCGGACCGCGTTTCGATTTTCGAATTTCGGCTACGCGGCGGCGATGTCATTTGTCCTGCTGGCCGCCACCATGGTGTTTGCGCGAGTATTGATCCGGATCATGCGCCCGCGAACGGCAGGGATGCGATGAAAGCCGCTCTTCGCTACCTGGCCGCGGCGGCGGCGCTGATCGCCGCGCTCGCGCCGGTGTATTGGCTGGTCACGATATCGCTCAAGCGCGAGATCGACCAATTCGCGTATCCGCCGCGATGGATTGATTTTGCGCCAACAGTACAACATTACGCGGAAGCCTTTGGAAGCGGATCCTTCGGCACGTACTTCACGAATTCCGTGCTGCTGGCGGCTATGTCGACCGTTGCGGCGCTGCTGATCGGCGTGCCGGCCGCGTATGGGCTCACGCGCTTCGAATGGCCCCGCGATTGGAACACCCGCATCGCCGATTGGATTCTGTCGACGCGCATGCTGCCGCCCATCGTCACCATCGTGCCGCTGTTTCTAATGCTCCGCCAGGTTCATCTAATCAATTCATTGACAGGCCTCGCGATCGTCTACACCGGATTCAACTTGCCGTTCGTGGTCTGGATGATGCGTGGCTTTTTCGCCGAAGTGCCGCGCGAAATTGAAGAGGCGGCCATGCTCGATGGGGAATCGCGCGCGGGCGCGCTGCTGCGAATCGTGCTGCCGCTGGTGAAACCGGGACTCGCTGCGACGGCGGTATTCTGCCTGGTGGTGGCTTGGAACGAATTCCTGTTCGCGCTGATTCTGACGCAGACCAACGCGGCCATGACGCTGCCCGTCGGCATCGCTTCGCGCGTCACGCAATACGAAATCAAGTGGGGTGCGATGAGCGCCGCGGGCGTGGTGGCCATGCTGCCGGTGCTGGTGTTCGCCACTTCCGTGCAGAAATACCTGGTGCGCGGATTGTCGCTGGGAGCGGTGAAGGGCTGAGATGGCGCTCGAAATCCAAGGCATCACCAAACGATTCGGCGCGCGTGAAGCGGTCAGCGACGTTTCGCTCACCGCCAACGACGGCGAATTCGTGGTTCTGCTGGGCCCCTCCGGCTGCGGAAAATCGACGCTGCTGCGAATGATCGCAGGGCTCGAGACACCCGACCAGGGCTCAATTCGCCTGGCCGCCAACGACATCACGCAGCGCGAAGCGCGCGATCGCGACATCGCCATGGTATTTCAAAGCTACGCGCTGTATCCGCACATGACCATCGCGCAGAACATCGGCTATCCGCTGCGCGTTCGCAGAACACCGGCTGCCGAAATCGCGAAACAAGTGGCCGGTATCGCCGACCGGCTCGGGCTCTCCAACCTGCTGGCTAATTTTCCGCGCCATCTTTCCGGCGGCGAGCGGCAGCGCGTCGCGCTCGCCCGCGCCATCATCCGCCGTCCCAAAGCGTTTCTGATGGACGAGCCCTTATCGAACCTGGACGCCCGCCTCCGCGTCGAAATGCGCGCCGAGTTGAAGCGCCTTCAACATGACTTGCGAATCGTGACTCTGTATGTCACCCACGATCAGGCCGAAGCCATGACGCTGGCGCATCGGATCGCGGTCATGTGCGACGGGAAGATTCAGCAGTTCGACACCCCTTCGAACGTCTATCATCGGCCCGCGAATACGTTTGTCGCGGGCTTCGTCGGCAGCCCGAGTATGAACTTTATTCCGAGTCAGGATGTGGTTCTTGGCGTTCGGCCCGAAGACGTCGAGCTATCGATGACCGATCAACCCGGCTGGTCCGCCGGTCGCGTTTATGTCACCGAAGAAATGGGTAACGAAAACCTCGTCGTGCTGAATTGCGACGGCGACCGTGTCACCGCGCGTGTACCCTCCGATATGCGGCTCGACTTCGACACGCCCGTCTGGTTCTGTTTTCGCCCCGATAAGATCCATCGCTTCGACGCGGCCACTCGGAGCCGCGTCTAACGCTTCGGAACATCGTATGATTTTCAGATGGGGCAGGTGACGCGCTGATGGGTGTCGGAATTCGAACCAGGGACCTTCGCAAAGTGTATACATCGCCACCACCGATGGCCGCGATGGGAATGGGCGCACGCACGGGATTCAAGCGCGACAAGAACGCTCCGGCGCCTAAAGTCGTGGCACTCGACGGCGTATCGCTGGAGATCCAGCCGGGCGAGGTTTTCGGATTGCTCGGACCAAATGGGGCTGGCAAGTCGACCACCGTCGGCATTCTCACCACGCGTGTTCGACCCACCAGCGGTGAGGCCGTTCTGCAATCGAACGGCGCGTCCATCGACATCTGGGCCGATCCCGTTCGCGCCAAGCAGCTCATCGGCGTGGTGCAGCAGCGTCCGAATCTCGATTTTGCCCTGACTGCGCGCGAGATTCTAATGTTCCACGGCGCGTACTTCGGGATGCCCTCGGCCGACCGGCATCGTCGCGCGAATGAGCTGCTCGAACAATTCCAGCTAAGCTCCCGCGCCGACGATTTGACGCGCGGGTTCTCGGGCGGGATGATGCAGCGCCTGTCCGTGGCGCGCGCGTTGATGCACGACCCGCAGGTTCTGTTTCTGGACGAGCCTTCCACCGGTCTCGATCCGCAAACGCGCCTGATGATGTGGGCCATCATTCGCGAATACAACGCCAAGGGCAAGACCATCCTGATCACCACGCACAACATGGAGGAAGCCGATGAATTGTGCCATCACCTGGCCATCGTCGATCATGGCAAAGTGATCGCGCTCGGAACGCCCCGCGAACTGAAAGCGTCGATCCCCGGCGGCTACATTCTGCATCTGCGCTTCAGTGTGACGCCGCCCGAGTTGATCGAACGATTGAAGCAACTGCCCGGTGTTACCGAGGTTCGACCGGCCGGTGCGCCCGGCTCCGCTGAACAAACCGACGTCTATGCCGATCGCGGCGGTGCGCTCATGGGAGACATCGTGGGCGCCGCTACCGCCTGCTCCGCCGAGCTGCACGACGTCCACATCTCCGAACCGAGCCTCGAAAATCTGTTCCTGCACCACACCGGAAGGAGTCTGCGTCAATGAGTTCGACCGCACAAGCCTTCTCCGCGCTCTTCGCTCGCGATGTGCATGTCGCGCGACGGAACATAGTCACGACCGTGCTTCAGACCATGCTGCAGCCGCTGCTGTTCGTTTTCGTCTTCGGCCAGGTGATGACGCGCAGCGGAATGATGAACTCGAGTTACAAGGGCATGCTGCTGCCCGGCATCATGGCAATTTCGATGACGATGACCGGTGTGATGACCGTCGCCATGCCCCTGATCGCCGAGTTCCAGTTCACCAAAGAGATCGAGGACCGCCTCCTTGCCCCCATCCGCATCGAGTGGATCGCGGTCGAAAAAATGTTGTCGGGAGTAATCCAGGCGCTGGTATCCGGCGCAATTGTCGCGATTCCCGCGCGACTGCTGCTCGGCTCGGATCTCCACCTCAGCACGGAGCATCTGGGGATGTTCTTCCTGGTTGCGTTCCTGGTCGCGCTATTTTCAGCGGCCGGCGGGCTCACGCTCGGATGCAGCGTGGGACAAACGCAAATCGGCTTGATTTTCAGCATGGTGCTCGCGCCGATGATCATGTTCGGCTGCGCGTATTATCCGTGGAAGGCGCTCGAAAGTTTCCCGATCTTGCAGAAAGTGGTGCTGCTGAACCCGCTGGTGTATGCCAGCGAAGGGCTGCGCGGCACGCTTGCGCCGCAGTACCCGCATATATCGACGCCGATCATTGTCGCGGTACTGGCGGTGATCGACGTGGTGCTGATGGTGGTGGCGATGCAGCGCTTCCGCAGCAAAGCCGTCGGTTGAGGCGCACCCGCTAGGGGTGCGCGTTCCGTCTCCAATGCGCGAAGCCTGAAACGTTTCATCATCGATAGTACTCCCGCCACTAGGACTCGCTGCATAGTCAATCCCGCCCATCCGACCAGTACCAACACACCATAGTCCTGCATCCCGGCGACGCGTATTCTGATTGCGCCGGATGAACATGCTACCGAATCACTCGCGAATTCTTCAGCAGCGGCCGCCCGCGGCGCGGCAGAACGCCACTCAGGTAGCCACGCTCCGCAACCTTGCACCCGAAACTCCGCCGCGCTCCCATTGCACGCGACGCCTTTGCGCGCCGCACCTGGTGGCTGCCGTGGCGGAGACCTCTCCCGATGCGACCGCGCTTTCACAAGGCTCCGCGCGGATCACCTACGCCGAACTCGACGTCCGTTCCAACCAGCTCGCGGCGTTCCTGCGATCGCTGGGCGTCGGGCCGGATGCGCCGGTGGCCTTTTGCCTGGAACGATCTTTCGATTACTCGATCGCCGCGCTGGCCGTGTGGAAGGCCGGCGGCGCATATTTGCCGCTCAATCCTCAATGGCCAGCCGAACGCCACGAATTCATTCTCAAAGACGCGCAAGTGCAGGTGTTGATCACGCGCTCCGCGGTCGATTCTCGCGCTGGGTTTTCACCCGGTGGGCTCGCAAAAGTCCGCTACATCGTCGATCTGGATTCGAACGCCGGCCTCATCGCGCGTGAGCAAACCGTGTGCCCCATCCCCAACCTCAAGCGCGACAATCTCGCTTGCATCGTTTACACTTCGGACTCCATGGGACAGCCCAACGGTGTCGAGGTCACTCATGGGAATCTGCTGAACCTGATTTTCTGGCACCGCCACACCTTCGGCATCACCGCGGCGGATCACGCCAGCCATCTGGCTGGTCTGGCGAGCGACGCCGCAATGTGGGAGCTGTGGCCGTATCTCACCGCGGGCGCAACCGTCGCGCTGGCCGATGAAACCGTCCGGACCTCTCCCGATCTGCTGCGCGATTGGCTGATCGCGCGCGAGATCACGATGGCCTTCGTGCCGGCCGCGCTGGCCGAGCCGATGCTCGCCGCGCACTGGCCGCAAGACTGCAATCTTCGCTTTCTGTTCACCGGAGCCGACACGCTGCATCGCTATCCGGCGAGCGATCTTCCCTTCACCGTGATCAACACCTACGGCCCGCCCGAATGCACCGTGGTCGCGACTTCCGGCGCGGTGCGGCGCACCCGCAGCGATCGCGCACTTCCGCCCATGGGCGCGCCCATCGCCAACACACACATTTATCTCCTGGACGAAAATCGGCAGCGTGTGCCGGATGGCGCCGTTGGCGAGATCTATATCGGCGGTACGGGCGTCGCGCGTGGTTACCGCAACCGTCCGGCGCTCACGGCGGAGAGATTCCCGCCGAATCCATTCGTCACATCAGTCACGTCAGTCAACCCGGCGCAGGATGAGCGCATGTTCCGAACTGGCGATCTCGGTTGCCTGCTGCCTGACGGGCGGATCGCGCTCTGTGAACACGCCGAGCCGTCGCCAGCCGGCCTGCTGGCTGGGTGACTCTTCCGGAGCGAGTCTGGTTGGCTCACTGCGGCCAGATTGACTATTATGTCCACAATAGCTAATATGGCTTTGAGGACGGTAAACGCGCATGGCCAACGGTCGCCTTCTCATCGCGGAAGATGAGCCTTCGAGTGAACGGACCGGAGCCATTTCCATCTCCGCCACCGACGCGAAGAACGAGTTTGGGCGCATTCTCGAAAAGGTAATTCAGGGCGGCGCCGTGGTCATTACCAGACACAACGCCCCCAAGGCCGTCCTGATTTCGATGAACGAATTCAATGTGCTCTCGCGTGCCAATCGAATCAAGCTCGACACGCTAAGCGGCGAATTCGATGCGCTTCTTGCCCGCATGCGGACGCCGGCGGCGCGGGCTCGCATGCAAGCCGCGTTTTCTGCGTCGCCGAAGCAATTGGGTAGAGCAGCGGTAGCGGCGGCGCGCAGGCGTGGCAGATAGATCCAGGATTTCCTCCATCTACGTCCTGGCGGGGACCAACGGCGCGGGAAAAAGCAGCGTAGCGGGCGCCATGTTCCTGGCTCAAGGCGCTGACTATTTCAATCCGGACGAAGCCGCAAACCGGATCGTTACTTCCAATCCTGGGATCTCTCAAGGGGAAGCCAATAGTGCCGCGCGGCTCCAGGGAAAACGGCTTCTCGAACGCGCCATCGTCGAGCGGTTGAACTTCGCGTTTGAAACCACGCTTGGCGGACACACCATCGCGACTCTGCTCGGCTCGGCGCTGTCGCGTGGGCTCCAGGTGCGCATCTGGTACGTGGGATTGAGCAGCATCGAGCTTCACGTCGCGCGGGTGCGGGCAAGAGTCGCGAAGGGCGGCCATGATATTCCCGAGGAAATAATCCGTGAAAGGTACGATAGCAGCCGTCTCAACCTGATTCAGCTAATGCCGATGTTGACTGAACTTCGCGTCTACGACAATAGCGAGGAAGCCGATCCGGACGCGGGCGTTACTCCGGAACCTGAGCTTGTCCTCCATATGGCGCGTGGCAAAATCGTGAGTTCGTGCCGCCTCGCGGCGACTCCGGCGTGGGCAAAACCAATTCTTGCGGTGGCGATGAAGTCGCAAAAAAGAGAGCGGGGCTACGATTGGCAGCGGTCGCGGGCAGCACTCGACTGGCGTTCGATCGCCGTTCCAAGCTCACTCATGTCGTTAATGCATCATAATGAAGAACGTGAAATTATTCAAGCGCCGCCCGGCCCTGGGCCCCCTCGAAATGGGGGTGATGGAGCTTCTCTGGTCGCACGGTGAAAGCAGCGTGCGCGACGTGGTTGAAACGCTGGAGCGGCCGCTCGCCTACACCACTGTGATGACCACGCTCGATCGGCTGTACAAGAAAGGGCTCCTCAGTCGCCAAAAGACCGACCGAGCGTTCTTTTACGCGCCGCGAATGTCGCGCGCCGAATTCGAATCCAAATGGGCAGCGGAACTGGTTGCGGGGTTCCTCGCGGAAGCGCAGCATTCGAGTGCGCCCCTGGTTTCCTATCTTGTCGAGGCCGTCGGACAAATGGACGGCGCCTTGCTCGACCAACTCGAAGACAAGATCCGCCGCAAGCGCCGCGAGCACGAGCGCCGGAGCACAGCATAAGGAGCAGGAACGCATGCACTCTTCCTACATTTTGAGGCTCCTGTGTTTGTCCTTGGCGTGCTTCTTTCTTGTGAATTTGGTATTGGGAGCGATGGTCGAGTGGAGTGCGTCCCGCTGCGTTCGGTCAGCCGATCGGATGAAACCGCGCACGGCGGCTCGATTTCTCCTCATGCTTCGACTTTTTCCCGCGGCCGGCGGTCTGCTCGCCGTCGCTGGAATCTGCGTGCCCAGCTATTTGTGGTTGGAGCCGCGCGGCGCAAGCGAGGAGGTTGGCGCGGCGTTTCTGGCAGTCGCGCTGCTGGGTGCGGTGATCTGCGGAATATCCGCGGCGCGCGCTGCGAACGCGCTGGTCGTATCCAGACGGTATATCCGTGATTGCGAGCGAGCTGGAGAAAAACTCGTGATTGCCGGCGAACCTGTATGGGTGGTGGAAGGCAGAGGGCGAATCATCGCGCTCGCGGGAATGCTCCGGCAGCAGGTGCTGATTTCACACGACTCCTTCGCTGCGTTGGCTGAGTCTAGCGACGACGAGCTTCGCCTCGTCCTGCGGCATGAGCGCGGGCATGCGACGTCTCACGACAACCTGAAACGCCTCGCGCTGGCGCTTGCGCCGGATGTGGTGCCATTCGTTCGCCGGGGGTTTTCGACTATCGAGCGCGCCTGGGCGAAGTTCGCCGAGTGGGCCGCGGACGATTACGCGGTCATGGGCGATCCGGCGCTGTCCATGTCGCTTGCTTCGGCGTTAGTGCGCGTCGCGCGGATTCCGGCCGGCGCCGCGGCACCGGCGTTTCTCACGCCGTTTATGGATGGGGATTTTTCCGCGCGTGTCGAGCGGCTGCTGGCCGATCCCGGAACCGCGGCGCGGGAATCGTATCCCCTGCTCTCAAAGCGTGCCTTTAGATCATCTCTCTGGATAAGCGCAGGCGGCGCTGCGGCCGTCGCGTTTGTACTATTGTTTCGACCGGCGACGTTGCTGAGCGCCCACATGCTGCTGGAGCGCTTGATTAAGTAGTTCGTTTTCAGTCCAACCCCCAGAGGATGCTTCCGCTAGCACGCCATCAACGTGATGAGCCAGTTCAATCGCTCGAGGTTCTCCGCTCTGCTCAATATTCGAGGAGAGCGGCACGAACCACGCCCGAAACGCATCAAGGGACATGCGCCCTTTCGGGCATTCCCAGAGTGCTTTCCGAATTTGGTTCTCAATGGTGTCTGTCATGACGCCACACTCGCCCTTCAGGCCAATCGACGGGGTCGGGCCTCTTGCTCTGATACGGTTAGTTCGACGGCAAGACGTAGTCCCATTGCGTCCAGAACGGCCCATAGACTACTCAGGCGCGGATTTCCATCTCGGGAAAGCATTCGATACAGATTTTCGCGGTTCTTATCGGCAGTCTCCGCCACTTTGCTCATGCCCTTGGTGGCCTCGGCGACATCCCGCAGAGCGAGCAAGAATCCTTCAACCGAGTCCTCTGCCGCCGCGTTGATATAGCTAGCGGCATGAGCGCGATTTCTCAAGCGTTCATGGAGTCCGATTTCGTACGGTCTTGATTTCCGTGCCATATCTATGTTGCCTTCTTATAGTCGGCCCAAAGCTTCCGGGCGAGTACGATGTCAGCAGCCTGCGTACGTTTGATGCCGCCGCAGAGCAGCAGAACGGAGGCCCCATCGTCCACGCAATAAATCCGATAGCCCGGTCCTGTGTTGTCTAGGATCAACTCCAAAACTCCGTCTCCGACCGAGTCGTATTCTCCCAGCAGACCACGCCGCACCTTGTTTATCCTGTATTCAACTTGGCCCTTGCCCTTGGCATCCCGTAGCCCAGCCAACCAATCGTCGAACGGAACCGCCTCGCCGAGCTGGAGCGACCTTACCGTTCTGGGCGTAGTTTCCACTGTCGGGTTCCATTATTCGGCGTCCTCCCTCGCTTGTAGCGCAAGAGCTACATCATAGATTACCACCGAGCCGTTAAAGTTTCAACGCTTTTGGGTATTAGCCTTAGAGATCGAATCATTGTGGCGCCGATAATAATACAGTGGCCTCGGGACGAGTCGGCCAGAAATCCAACCCGCTCACGAATCATGAGCCCAGCGGGCTTTCGGACGCCAACCCTCCGTTGTTGCGTATAAACTACAGTACCATGGATTGAGCCGAGCGGCAGGAGCTTTAGATTGTCGCGCAAATGAGACATCACTCGGCAGGCGCGACTTCCTGATAACTCTCTCAATCCAGGGCCTCCGCCAACGTCCTTCATTTCATTCCGACTACGAACTCTGGTAGTAGCACGCCCCGTGCTGTAGCCTGAATTTTTCCCATCATGTCTCGAACGATCTCCATTTGTAGATCCGTCGCCCTCCTCCTCGCGCTATTCCTGATTGGCCCGAGGGTGTCCCCGGCCCAGAACTTCCGAGGCAGCCTGGTGGGTACGATCGTGGATTCGAGCGGCGGGCGGGTCGCTTCGTCGGATATTCTATTGCGCGCCACCGAGTCTTCACTCGAACGCCAAACCAAGAGCGATAGACGAGGAGAATTCCGCTTCGACGATTTGCCGCCTGGCGTCTACACGGTCATCGTGCGGGCTCCAGGCTTCGCGGAGGCCAGTTCGCAGGTAACCGTCATCGTCAGTTCGACGCGCGAGGTCAACGTTACTTTGAAGCCAGCCTTAGCTCCGCAGACGGTGAACGTGCAGGGACAGGCGTCTTCCATCGCGACCCAGTCCATGGACATCACCAGCGCCGTTCACGGCGGCGCGGTTACCGCCCAGGATCTGGTGACCATTCCTTTAGCGGCCCGCAGTTTCGCGAATATCGCTTACCTGGTGCCGGGGACCGAGCCGGTGGAACCGTCCGATCCCACCAAAGCGCGCATTACCGCGGTTTCATTTGGAGGCAGCTCCGGCCTGAACGACGTGCTTTCCGTCGACGGCGGCGACAATTCTGACGACTACATCGGCGGCTTTCTGCAAAATTTCTCTCCCGATGCGATTCAGGAGTTCGCCGTGCAGACCTCCCAGCAGAACGCGGATACCGGACGCACGGTGGGTGGCTCGGTGGTGATTACCACCAAGCGAGGCGCCAACCTGTGGCACGGTGGCGCCGCGTTTTACGAACGTGCCGCCGCGCTCGACGCGCGTTACCCGATTGAGAATCCCGCGCCGCTGCCCAAACAGCCCTTCTCCCGGCAAAATTACATCGGCACGCTTGGCGGGCCCATCGTGAAAGACAAATTTTGGTTCTTCGCCGCGATCGAAGGAGTCCACGAAAACGCGAGCATCGCCTACAGCCCCGCCAGCCTCACGCAGTTCCAGGCGCTCGCCTCGCTGGCCGCGCAAGGCCTCATTCCGGGAATCCGTTCGATCGCCGTTCCCGACGACGTTACCGTGCCGTTCCGCGATTACATGGGGAGCCTGCGATTTGACTGGTCGCAATCCAGCCGCTCGCAATGGTTCCTGCGCGCCTCCACCGACAACTACACCACCCACAACGCGTTCGTCGAGCAGGCCACGCTTCCCTCTACCGGCGCCACTTCGCACTCCAACTATTGGAATGCGGTGCTCGGCCAGCAACTCATCTTCAGCCCGACCTGGGCGGGATCGTTCACTTTCGACTTAAGCGGATTGCGCCTGAATGAGTCGCGCAATTCGGACCTGGGATTTGCGCTGGCCTTCCCCTTCAGTTCCACCTCACAGACCATTTCCGGTTTCGAGACGTTCGGCGACAATCAGTTTGTCACGCCCATCACCGCTTTTCCGATCGCGCGGGACCAGGAAAAATACCAATGGAGATATGACGTCATCCATTCTTTCGGAAGCCATACCGTGAAATTCGGCGTCGATTTCATCCATGAGCCGGTGCTCAGCGGAGCGCTTCCCTCCACCGCCGAAAACCTCACCGTATTTGCGCAGGATCCGGCGGCTTACCTGGGCAATCCGCGGCAATTTGCAGTCGACCTGACATGCACTCCCACGGCCGCTGTGCAGGTCACTGCGGGAACCACCTGCACCAGCACGCCCCCGGGCAACGGCAGTTTCGCGCAGAACGTCCAGCGCCTGGGGGTTTACGCGCAGGATTCCTGGCGTGTCACGCCGCGCCTGATGGTGAATTACGGTCTACGCTACGACACCACGTTTGGACTGTTCGATGCGTCCGGCCGATCTCAGTTGGATAATCCCGCGCTGCTCACGCTCGCGGCTTTGGATGTCCCCCTGTTCCCGCATCCGGGCGCTCCTCACGACTATCGCAAGGCGTTCGCGCCGCGTCTCGGAATCGCCTACGCTCTGGGCTCCAAGCGAAACACCGTGATCCGCATGGGCTTCGGTCTCTTTTACAACGATCTGGCGCAGAACGGATGGGTCACCGCGTTTACCGCGGTCAATGAAGCGCCGGCAACGTGCGTCAAGCCAAGCGACCTCGGCTGCCTTCCCGGCGCGGCCAATGGTGGCGTAGGGTCCCTGATCGATCCGGATTATAAGACGCCGTATGCATTACACGCCACCGGCGGCGTCGAGCACGCGTTCAATTCCCACTGGATGGTGAGCGCGGACTGGACTCATGAAGAGGGCGTACACGCCTACCGTCGCTACAACTACGAAGCCGGCTACACATTGTTCTCGCCGATGTTCGCGCAGGATACGGCCACCCAGCAGGCCAACGTGCCCAATGTCTTCGTTTTCCGCACCGACAATCGCTCGCGGTACGACGGGATGTCTCTTCATCTGCAAGCCAACGCTTCCCGCTTCAGCCTGGTGGTGAACTATACATTGTCGAGCGCGAAAACCTGGGGATGCGTTCTGGGCGAACTGTTCGACTACGTGAACGGAGTCTGCAATCCGCTGAACCCATTCGCCAAGGGCGATTACGGGCCGTCGGGAGAAGACGTCACCCATCGGCTGGTGGTGGAGGGAAGAGTTCGAATCCCGGGAGGCTTTGAACTGTCGCTGTTGAGCCAGGCCGAAAGCGCTCGACCGTTCACGCTGACTACGCCGGTTGATGTCAACGGCCTTGGAGACACGCTGGACGATCGCGCCGTCGTAAACGGCGTTCAGACCGGGCTCGATCAATTTCGGGGGACCCCGTATATCCAGACCGACATTCGAATCTCGCGTCCGTTCCGCTTCCACGAGCGTTGGCAGGTGTTGCCTTTTATCGAGATGTTCAATCTGTTCAACCGCAACAATCCCGGAGCCAACTATGTCACCAACCTTGCGGCGCTGCCGACGCCCGTGAACAATCTGACCAACGCCACGGCTTTCTGCCTGAACGCGAGTTGCTCGCAGACCGAGCCCATCACCAGTCTGAATCAACTGCGGGTGCCTGCCGGCGCGCTGGGCGATTTCTTTGGCCCCGGCACAACGGTTGGCGTCCCCTTTGCAGCCCAGGTGGGAATCCGGCTAAGCTTCTAGTTCGCCTGCGAGCGGGCCCAGTGGTAGCAGCGCACCCCTTCAAGAGGCGCGTCTTTCGCGGCGGCCTTGCGATGCGGAGGCGGAGGTGATATGTTGGCGCGAGCAACGCTCCGCGGCTAGTCAAGTCTCGGAGCCCAAGTTCCGGGAGGGGACTGATGAAATCGAAATCGATTCGCGTTTCTTGTCTATGGGTGCTGGCGACCGCCGCCGGATTGGTTTACGGTCAAGCGCCGATCATCACTTCGGTGCTCGATCCTTATACGGGCGGCGCCAAGCTGGCCCCCGGAGGCCTGGCGGTGATTACGGGAACCAATCTCGCCGGCGGCGGGGTGGTGACCGTCGGTGGCGTGAACGCGTTTACTCTGGTCCCGCCGCAAGGTGGATCCCAGGAGACCATCGAGATCCCGGTGAGCGCGGCACCCGGCACAACTGTACCGGTGATCGTCACCACCGGCGGCGGCGGGCCCTCCGCGCCTTTCAATATCACGCTGACGCAGTACGCGCCGGTGTTGATCAGCCTCACCAGCGGCCCGCTGACTTCGCCGAGGCTTCCGTCAGGAGTGGCCGTGACCCCCAGCGCCCCCATCGCGGCGGGTCAGACTGTCACTTTCTACGCCATCGGTTTAGGACCGACCAGTCCCGCGGTGGCGACGGGAGTCTTGGCTGCCCTCCAACGCTTCCGCCATCACCGCACCGTTTACGGTCAGCCTTGGGGCCAACGCCGTCCCAGGCGCATCGGCGCGTTTGGCTAACGGCCAAGCCTTTTTCGGCGCATCATATTCCGGACCAGAGTCTGGCAGTAACCAGGCCTTCATCGCGATCTATCAGGTCAGCTTCGTTGTGCCGGCAGGGACGGCCAGTGGCAGCTATCTAGTTTCGTTGACCGTCGGAGCGTCCCCCAATAACGCCACCAGCAACAGCGTGTCGTTGTCGGTTGGCCCGGGACAGCTAACGGTGCCGGTGATCACCGCGATCGTCGGTGAATCCGGGAAAACCGTCCTCTGCCCAGGGGACGTGGCGATTCTCAGCGGGCTGAACATCGGTAGCAGTCCCGGAGTGACGGTAGGCGGCAAGACGGCGTTTAATATCAACCCGCCGAACAATGGTAACCAGATGACCATCCAGATTCCGGTGGACGCGGCGCTCGGGGCAAGTGTACCGGTGATCCTCACGACCGGTGCCGGCGGGCCCTCAGCGGCCTTCGCCATTACGTTGACGCAGTACGCGCCGGTGATACCTTACCTTGGTAACGGCTCCGCATACTTGCCGTTCCATCAAAATGGTACGCAGGTGACCGCCGCGAATCCCGCTGTGCTGGGCGAGACAATTTCCATCCCTGTGTATGGGCTGGGCCCGACCAACCCGGTGGTGCCCACGGGAACCCCGGCGCCCTCCAACCCGTCGGCTCTCACCGTCACGACACCAACGGTGAACATCGGGGGAGGCCAAGCCACCGGCGTACTCGCGGGTCTGGAGAGCGGTGGTGGCAACAGCCAAATCGGCAACTATTTTGTTGACTTCGTCGTGCCTCAAAATCAGCTGGCCGGCAGCTATGCCCTCTCAATTTCGATCGGAGGAGTCACATCTAACCCATCGACGGTCGTCGTTTTCACCGGACCAACCATCTCGAACGTGTCGAATGCGGCCAGCAACATCACTGCGGGACTGCCGAATGCCGGGATCGCACAAGGTTCGATTTTCATCATTCAGGGCACCAATCTCGGGCCGACCCCAATTTCGATCGCGCAAAACGCGTTTCAAAATACCACCTTGAGCGGAACCTCCATCAGCGTCACCGTTAACGGAACCACGGTATTCCCGCTGCTGTACTACACATTGGCGACCCAAGTCGCCGCGCTACTGCCGTCGAACACGCCCGTAGGAACGGGAACCATCACCGTCACTTACAACACTCAGGTCGGTCTCTCGGCGCCGATCACCGTCGTCGCGAACAATCTTGGCACCTTCTCGGTCTCATCCGACGGCCAGGGCGTGGGCATCGTCACCAATGCCGATTACAGCCTGGTCTCGGTAACTCCCGGGACTCCCTGCGGAGGTCCCTACACCACCTGCGGCGCGGCCAATCCAGGCGACACGCTGATCCTGTGGGCCACCGGATTGGGTCCGGTGAACGGCACCGACGCTTCCGGCGCGGGATTGGGCGTCAACATGCCGAACATTCCGCTGACGCTGTGGCTGGGCGGAGTGCAGGCGAGTGTAATCTATCAGGGACGCTCCGGATGTTGCATCGGTGAGGATCAGATCGTGTTCGTGGTGCCGCCCAACACTCCCACGGGTTGCGCGGTTCCGCTGGCCGTTCAAATCGGCAGCGAGATCAGCAATTACACGGTGATGGCGGTGGCGCCGAAAGGCAGCCGGACCTGCACGCCGTCCAATTCGTCTTTTGCGGGCCTCTCAGTTCAACAATTCACGACTACCGTCGATACCGGGGCGTTCAATGTCGGTAATATCAAATTGTCGCGCCAACCGAACTTCAATGGGCAAGGCCAGGTTACCGGGAACACGGACTATGGAAAGGCGCAGTTCTTCAGCGTCAACCAGCCCTTCCCGGTGCTTCAGCCCTTTGTTCTTTCCAACATCGATGATTCGCCTGCCGGCACATGCGTGGTGTTCAACAACCTCAATGGCTCGAATAAAGGAAACTACCTCAATCTCGTCAGAGCGCTGGATGCCGGTCCCAGCATCAACGTGACGGGTCCCAACGGGAGCCAGAACATCCCGACAAGCGGTGAGGGTGGGGGAGGAGTCACGCTGACTGATGGTGCCGGTGGAAATTTCCTTACTCCTGGCGCGTACACCCTCACTGGAACCGGAGGAGCGGACATCGGCAAGTTCAGCGTGCCGTACACCATTCCCACGCCACCCACCTTGACCAGTCCGGCGAGCGGGTCCAACATGAACGTGACCCGCGCCAACGGCTTCACCTTCACGTGGACCGGGGGCGCAGCGAATGCGTTTATCGAGATTTCAGGGCAAAGCGCCACCGACAACACCCAGACGAACGGCGCAAGTTTCAACTGCTTCGCTGCCGCCAGCGCCGGCACGTTCACCATTCCACCAAGCGTGTTGCTGGCGCTTCCCCCCGGCAACAACGGCGTGATGTTCTTTCAGCCCTACGCCCCTTACGGCAATTTCTCAGCCAGCGGCCTGAATCTGGGCTTCATCCAGATGAACTACCAAACGACGATTTTCACGACGTTTCAATAATCGGCGCCCTGGGTGGCACAGACTTTAGTCTGTGTTCTCGACGTACCTGGAGCGGCCGTTCGCATTCGGCGAGCGCCTGCGCATCGACCCTCGCGCGGGAGCCTTCAACGCGCTCAATCACGTGAACTTTTCTGGATATATCGGGACCTATGGCAACCGCGCCACGTCCGCAGCCGGTTTCGGCTCGCCTGGAGTCGGCATCGCCAATCAACTTCCCGCGCGGTCGATGCAACTTTCGATACGGGTCGCGTTCTGATTCACTGAGTTTGCGGGCGCATGAAAATGCGCCACTGAGCTTTCGCGCCCTGACGGCCGCTCGACTCACGCTCGCGGCTGTTCGTTCTTCTCGCAAACCTCCACATTTCCCGCAAGACGCCGGCATATGGAACAAATGCGCTATGGCGCGCCTGGTTCGACCGGCTTACCGCCGAAACCCGCGCTTTAGGGAAACAACGCCCAAAAATGGAATTAAGAAGCGCTTTTTGGGTTGAAAAGCCGCGCCAAATAGTTGTATTATGTTACATCCGCGAGTTCAGAACGAAGACTCTGGATGAAAGGTGGACCGTGAATAAGCTAATCGCGCTCCTCTTCTGGTCGACGCTTTCTTTTTGCCTGAATGCTCAGGTGACCCTCGGACCTACAGTCAGCACCTTCGCCGTCCTGGCTGGCTCCGCGGTTACCAACACCGGCTCTACTTTGGTGGTTGGGAATGTCGGGGTGAGTCCCGGTACTTCCATCACCGGATTTCCGCCCGGATTGGTGAGCAACGGGACGCTACATTCGGCGGACGCTACCGCGGGGCAGGCGCAGATCGATCTGACCGCGGCATACACTACTGCCATGGGCCTGGCGTGCCCGGGCGGGAACGTCTTGACCGGCATGGATCTAGGTTCGCTGGCCCCCCTCCCGCCGGGAGTGTATTGCTTTGCGTCGTCGGCGCAATTGACCGGTACTCTTACGCTCAACGCAGGCGGCAACCCAAACGCCGAGTTCATCTTCCAGATCGGGAGCACACTCACCACCGCCAGCAGCAGCAGCGTAGTTCTTCAAAATTCGGCCAATGCCGGCAATGTTTTTTGGCAGGTCGGCAGTTCGGCGACTCTGGGAACGGCCACCACGTTTTCCGGGAACATACTGGCTCAGGCATCCATCACTCTCAACACCGGCGCGACTCTTTCCGGAAGAGCCTGGCCCGGACCGGGGCGGTCACACTACAGGGCAATACAATTGGTGTTCCGGGACTTGCCGCCGGGGGGCCGGGGGCACCCGCTCCGTCCTCGCTGATTCTGGTTGCGATAGGGCTCGCTTGCGCCGGGATGTACCAGGCGCGCGAACGGATGCTAGCTCTGCTCAAGAGGAATTGACCGGCCTGTTTTTCTGAAATGTCGTTCCGGCAATTTTCTGGAATGTCTCGGCGGCAAGCTGTTGTCGTTCTCACCGCGGGCGTCGTGGCGGCCTGCTACGCTTCCACGCTTCGCGGAATGTTCGAGCAATGGTCGAGCGACGAAGACATGTCGCACGGTTTTTTGGTCCCCATCGTAATTCTCTGGATCGTATGGAGGGAGCGCGAGCGCTGGCTGACCCTCGAAGCTGAACCGAGCGGCTGGGGTTTTGCCCTTTTGGCATCCGCCGCCGGCTTGCAACTCGCCGGCGTGTTGGGCGTCGGGCTCTTCGCCGGATCGCTGGCGTTTCTCCTGTCGGTTGCCGGCGTGGTGCTTTGCCTGGGCGGATTTGTCTGGCTCCGCACCTTGGCTTTTCCTCTCCTCCTGGCGGTCTTTATGCTTCCCAAACTGGCGATAGTCTACAACCAGGTGACGCTGCCCTTGCAACTGCTCGCCAGCCGGATTGCCGCGGGCATCTTGACGGTTGCCCGGATTGGGGTCATCCGGGAAGGCAATATCCTTGACGTGGGCGGCCACAGGGTCGCCGTGGCCGAAGCCTGCAACGGCATCCGCTACCTGCTCTCGCTCGGTTTCATGGGAGTGGTATTCGCGTACTTGTTGGATTCGAAACCGTGGATGAGGTGGGCGATGCTGGCCGCCGCCGTGCCGGTCGCGATCCTTGCGAACGCCGCGAGAGTTGCGCTGGCCGGTTGGTTGCCGCCGCTTGAAGCGGGCATTCCTCACGCAGCCTCCGGTGTGTTTATCTTTGTGCTCTGCCTGGCCACTCTGATGCTGTTGCGACAGCTATTCAACAAGGTATATGTCCGTTACCAATCCTTCTGAATCGTTGCCCGCGGAACCGGACCGGGGTGTCAGGTCGACGCCCGCGGCCGGCCCTTTGCGGACTCCGTGGCGCGGCACGCTGGTTCCGCTTTTTCTGGTCGCGCAAATTTTGCTCATCCATGCCGTGGCGAGCGGCGAGCATCCTCCACCGGCGCCGGCTCTCGATGATTTTCCAACTGCGTTTGGACCATGGAAATTATTCCAAAGCGATCCGATCGATGCGGCAACCGCCACCGAGCTCGGCGCCGACCTTTTGGTGAGCCGGATATACTCTCAACCCGCAACGGCCATCGAAACGTCACGAGCCTCGATAGCCAGCCTGCTAGTGGCCTGGTTCCAAACACAACGCGAAGGGGCTCGCCAGCCGCACTCGCCCAAAGTGTGCTTGCCGGGCGCCGGCTGGACGCCTCGTGTTGTGGACCAGCTCACGATCGCGACAGCCGCTGGCGCGATCACCGTCAACCGCTATGTCGTGGAAAAGGAAACGCAGCGCGCCGTGGTCCTGTACTGGTACCAGACGCCGCGGCGTGTCATCGCCGGCGAGTGGGCGGCAAAATTCTGGCTGGCGGCCGACGCGCTGCGGGACCAGCGCACGGACACCGCGCTGGTCCGCGTGATTGCCTGGCCCGCCCCCGGAGGGGACCAGGCGGCAACCGCCGTCGCCACCGGATTCGTTGGTGATCTGTATCCAGTGCTGCGCGAATACCTTCCTCGGTAAGGCGACGCGGATCCGCACGGGTTCGCTCAACTTCCTGCCCGGTCGGTGCAATTTTCGATGCGCATCGCCTTCTGAGCCGCGATTCGTGGTTTCTGAACCGCGACAGTAGTTACCGGGCCGCGACTGTCAAGCAGCGGCACGCTACAGCAAGTCTCGTTAGCGCTCCTTTATAGTCGCGGCTCAGTTTAAGACAAAATCACGGCGTCGAAGCCGGCGGGACCCTTCGCTTCGTCGCTCGCTCAAACGCGTACGCGATCTCAAACAGCCGAGGCTCGCTGCAAGCCGCTCCCGTAAATCCGACCCCGTACGGCGCGGGCTTGGGATGAAAGCCCTCCGGAAAAGGCTGCTGCGCCGGAGCGTTCTCTACCATCCCGAAAGGAACCACCATGATCGGATAACCCGCGCGCGCCGCCAGGTCCGCCCCGCTTCCTCCCGGTGTCAGGATCGCATCCAGACGATTGGCCTTCAGCACCGCATCGATCCCATTCGTCCGGCTGAGCAGGATGTCCTTTTTAACATCGGCCTCGTTGCGCGCGCGATCCGCTTCCAGGTCCATCTCGTCCGAAATATCAATTCTGGATTGCCCGAATTTGATCGCCCCGGCTTTGACGTGATTCAAATTCCACTGGCGCAGTTCGGTGAGCGTCTTTACCGGCGCGGACGGCCCCAGGCTCGCCAGCCATTTATTGAAATCGCGCTTCATGCCGTATTTGAAATTCACGGAGCAGTTCTCGTCCTTGCCCTTGGCCTGATTCGCGCCCGAGCAATATCCCCACAAAGGGAAATTACTCCTCGGGTCCTTGTCGATGAAACTCGGAATATCCGCGGGGTCGACAATCTCGGCGCCCTGCGCCTTCAGGACGCCAATCGCTTCCGCCATCACCTTCGACTGCTCCGGATTAAGGCCGCGCCGCTCACGGGTCTCGCCGGGCAGTGTGATGCTCGAGTAATAGAACGCCCGCGGAATTCCGATGCGCGCGCCCTTCAGCGCGCCGGCATTCAGAAACCGCGTGTAATCGTGGCCCGGCGGCGGTGTACACGTTCTTGTTGCCGGATCGTTAGGATCTGGCGCGGCGCTTTCTAAAACGCCCAGCAGGATCGCCGCATCCGCCACCGTTTTGGTCATGGGACCGGCGGTGTCGTGATCGGCCGTGATCGGAATCACGCCGTAGCGGCTGATGCGCCCGATGGTCGGCCGAAGCCCCACCAGCATGCTCTGATTCGACGGACTGATAATCGATCCGCCCGTATCCGATCCCACATTCGCGGCCCACAAACTCGCCGCCGTCCCGGTTCCCGAGCTCGATCCGCCCGGCGACAGCACCGCGCGGCCGTCGTTCGTGGCATCGCGGGGATCGGTGCGCGGATCGTACGGATTGAACGAGAACCCGGCGACCGCATTGTACGCGGGCATCGGCGTGGGCGCTCCCGCCACCCAATTCGCCAGCTCGATCAAAGTTGTTTTCGCAATGATGATCGCTCCCGCGGCGCGCAGGTTCTTGGTCAGCGTCGCTTCATACGGCGGAGTGTATCCCGCGAATGCAAGCGCGCCCCCGGTGGTTGGCATGTCGGTCGTGTGGATGTTGTCCTTCAGAGCGATCGGAATCCCATGGAGCGGACCGCGTACGTGGCCCTGCGCCCGCTCCCGGTCGAGCTGCTCGGCTTCCTTAAGCGCGTTGGGATTGATCGCGATCGCCGCGTGCAACCGATGATCGTACACTGCGATCCGAATCAGGTATTGAGTCACCAAGTCGCGCGAGGTGACGCGTTTCTGCTCCATGGCGGTGCGCATTTCGGTGATGCTCGATTCGACCACCGTAAATGGCTGCTGCGCGTGAAGGGCTCCGGCGAAAACAATCAGGGCGATGGTTCGGTAGTGGGTCATTGAGCCTCATTCTATCCCAGCGCCATCCGTCGTTTTGGGTGGCACAGGCTTCAGCCTATGTCGTCGAGGCGCGACCCCGTCTTTGGTGGCACAGGCTTCAGCCTGTGTCGTCAAACCCCAATCACCGCAATAACTCACTTTTTTCCAACTCTATCTCCCCTCGATTGTTCTACTTCCCACTTCGGTCCACACCCCTCCGCAAGATTCCTGGATTATCTTGGGACCGAAGAGATCGGTGCTCGATCAGCAGAGAGCCGGTTCCACTGAGCAAGGTGTACATGTCACCGCCGTTGCAAGGTGTTTGTGTTGTTGATGGCCGTCGGTCTCGAAAATACCGATCCCCCGTCGTGGCGGGCGAAAAACACGAACCTGCTGTTCCGGGTTGGGACGGGGTGAAGCCGGCTTCAGTTCAGATTTTTTGAGGCACGACAGGATGGAGTGCTCGTTATGACGCACGACAGAATGGAGTGCTTGTCTCGTGGGGCAGGCGATCTGGTCGCCTGCCAAACGGGATTGTTTCGTGATCTTATGTGCTTTTGATGAAATAAATATCGGACGTTGTGGCGCACAGGCCGCTCGTGCCGTTGTGCGCGATTTAACAATTGAAGGCGCGCAGGCCGCTCGTGCCGTTGTGCGCGATTCATGCTGGCGGCCAACCCCGTGCGCCAGTAGTGTCGCTCGATAACACCACCATCGCCGCTTCCTCCGGCTCCTCCGCGTCCATTCGCCCAACCGGCGGAACAGCCACGCTGTGAGCTAATCTATATCCATGTCGCTTGAAGAAGAATTATCGGAGCACGCCGAACACGCCAGAGCTCCGTTCGAGAAAAAAGTAGCCGCGTCCATGGCCGTAATCGCCGCCGGTCTGGCGGTTGTTTCCGTGATGGGGCAGCTTTACGCGAATGAGGAACTGCTCGCGCAGGAGAAAGCTTCCGACCAGTGGTCCTATTATCAGGCCAAAAGTATCCGCCGCTATGAGTCCAACGTCGCCCGCGACCTCTTCAAGAGCATGACCGGCGAACCGGCCGCCAAAGCCGTGGAAACCTACACAAAAAACGGCGAGCGCTACGAAAAAGAGGGCGAAGAGATTCAGACCGAGGCCCGGAATTTGGAAGCCGAAAGCGACCTGAAGGGCCGCCAGGCGCTGCGCTTGCACATCGGCGAGATTTTTCTCGAAATCGGAATCGTGTTCGCCACCCTCGCGATTCTCACCAAGCGTCCTCTGATTTGGTGGACGTCCATGACGAGCGCAGCGGCGGGAGGCGCCATCGCCGTCACCGCGCGATTCATTCTTCACTGAGCCCTTGATCGAAAACAATGGAAGAAGGAGACCGATCACGCTTTCCCCGCAAGGTTCGAGGGAACGTGGAAGGTCCCCTCCACCGTCTCCACGAAATTTCTTTCTTCGCGGAGGATCAGTCGCTTGCTCTGCGCCATCGCGAAATTCTCGCGCGCTTCCGGATCCGACCTTAAACGCGCCTTGTAAGTCTCATAAGCGGCGAGACTATCGAACGCAATCAAGCCCCACGCCACATCATTGGTGCCTTCGTACGGAAGAAAATATCCGACCAGGTGGCCTCCGCATCGCGGAATGATGCGGCCCCAATTCTCGGCGTACTGCTTGAACCCTTCGCGCTGGAACGGGTCGATTTGGTAGCGGATGACGCAGGTAATGGTCATGTTTGTTCTCCTGGAATTGGCTGCCCCACTCTATCCCCGCACGGTCCGGATCGCTTGCAGCAGTCCCTCCACATCGCGCGTCGACAGATGCCCGATGGTGCCGATCCGGAAGCACTCCTCGCGGCTCAGTTTCCCCGGATAGATGACGTAGCCGAGCGCACTCAATCGCGCGTAGAATTCCTCGAACCGGAACCCGCCGTCTTTCGGATATCGAAATGAAGTGATGATGTAGCTTTGGTCTTCCGGAGCAAGATACGCATCGAACCCCAGTTGACGCATCCCGAGGCACAGCGTTTCATGATTCCGCCGGTATCGCGCTGCGCGCCCCGCGACTCCGCCTTCCTCTTCCAGTTCCCGCAGCGCCTGACGAAATGCGAGCAGCGCATGCGTCGGCGGAGTGAAGCGGAACTGGCCGTCGCCTTCGAGTCCCGCCCATTGCGCGTGCAAGTCCAAGCTGACTGTCCGAGCGCGTCCCTTGGCCGCTTCGAGCGCGGCGCGGCGAGCGAGAATAAACCCGAATCCCGGAACGCCCTCAATGCATTTATTCGCCGACGAGATCAGAAAATCGATGTGCGCGGCGTGCAAATCGACGGGAATCGCGCCGAAGCTGCTCATGGCGTCGACGATGTAGGACGCCCCCGCGCGAGAAACCACTTCGCCGATTTCCTCAATGGGATTCAGGATGCCGGTGGTGGTCTCGCAATGCACCACCGCGACGTGCGTGATCCCCGCGCCGACCGAAACATCCGCGATCCTGATCTTTGAATGCTCGGAGACTTCCACTGTCTCTACGGCTATCCCATGCACGCGAGCAATCTGCGCGATGCGCCGGCCGTAGGCGCCGTTGATCAGCACCAGCAGCTTGCCATCGCGCGGGACTGCGGACGAAATCACGGATTCGATGGCGAACGTCCCGCTGCCCTGCATCAGGACGCATTCGTAATCGGGCCGCGCGGCGTTTCCCAGGGTCAACAGACGCTCTCGAATCTGGCACACGATTTCGATAAATTCCGCGTCGCGCGAACCGAGATCGCGCAGCATGGCTTCCTTCACCGTGGGGCTGGTGCTCAGCGGACCGGGTGTAAACAGGAGTTTATTCATGTGGATTCAGGGCCGCTCACCGGCGGCGAGCCGGCGCTCAATTTCTAAAAGAATAGGACTGCATTCCGCCACCGACGGCGCCACATACTGCGCGCCGGCCGCGCTCAGCCGCACGCAGGCCTGCTGCTCCAGAACACGCTGCTCGGCTTCCGGCAACGCGTCCAGATCCGATTTCGAAAGTCCGATCTCGTTTCCCGTGCGCGTAATCGCGATGGTCCACATGCCGGCGTTCCGGCCCTCGCCAATATCGCTCGGCGTGTCGCCGATCTTCACGCACGCCCACAGCGGATAGACGCCAAGTGCGATCGCATTCCGGTAACACATGAACGGCGCGGGACGGCCGCCGCCGGCTTCATCCGCGGCGACGCTCGCGTCGGGCGCGTATCCCAGCGGCGCCGCAGCGGCGCTGACGATGTCGAGCAGTTCGCGCGTGTATCCCGTAGTCGATCCGATTCGCAGACCAGCGGCCTTCCATGCGTCCACGGTCTCGCACACACCTTCAATGGGTTCGCTGAACGCGGCCAGAATCGCCGCCTGCCTGGGAAGAAAATCGAGAAACAACCGCTCGACATTTTCCTCCTTGGGCGGAAGGCCGTGGACGCGCGTCCACTCCCGTTTCACGCGATCGCCGGCCAGGATGAAACGGATCTGATCCTTCTTCAGGACCCCCATGTCCTTGCGCGCTTCCGCGGTGGCGATGGCGACTCCGTTCTCCGCGAACACACGCTGGAGCGCGGCCACCGGCGCGAGACTCCCGTGATCGACAGTGGTTCCGGCCCAATCGAGGATCACTGCTTTCACGTGACTAAAGGCGCGATCGAGCTTCATTTGCCCCCTTATTCCAGCGTAGCGTCAGCAACCCGCCCGCCGCGAGCGAGCACACCACGAAAAATGCAAACAGCCGGTCCCATCCGAACCGGTCCACGATGGTCGCGACCACGTACGCCGAAATCAGTTGCCCCAGCGACCCGATTCCGTTCACGATTCCCACCGCCCGCGCCGCCTGCTGCGGGCTCACCGCATCGATCGACGCCGTCGCCGACATCAACACGTCGGGACCGTATATAAGGATACCGAGCAACGAGATGCTTGCGGCCATCGCGACCGGCCCCAGGCGTCCGATCATCGGATGAATCAGCAGCGCGCCGGCCAAACCGAACAGCATGACCGCGCCGACGGGATAGCGGCGGGCGTTCATCAATCGGTCCGAAACATAACCGGCGATCAGTGCGCCCAGGAATCCCACCAGCTCAAATAGCGACGAGGTGTAACCGGCCCACGCTTCGCTGTACTGCATCCTCTGCACCAAATAGAGCGGCAGCCAGAATAACAGCGAGTAGCGCGTGATTTTCAGGAAGAAGTACATTCCCGCGAGGATCATGACTTCGGGATTGGTGGCCACTGTCCACCACGCAGCGTCGCCCGACGGCACCGTGTCATCCTCTTCGATCGCCGGAAATCCGGCATCTTGAGGTTGGCTCCTGGCTTTCCAAGCGAACAACACAGCGCCGCCGGCCAGAATGAACGCGGGAAACAGAAAGCCGCGCCGCCACCCTAAGCTTTGCGCGAGCGGGAGTTGGGTCGCGACATACGTCGCAAATACTGTCGCAAGAAATCCGCCCAGGATGTAGGACGTTCCCCACCACGCCGTCACGGTTCCGCGTTCCTTGCGCGCGAACCACGCGCCCAGAATTTTCAGGCATGACGACCATCCGCAGCCTTGCCCCAATCCGTTGCCTATCTGAAGGATTAGAAGCGTTGCGTGCGATGCCGGGATGGCCATGGCCGCCGTGCACACGGCCGATAAGAGGCCGCCGCAGGTCGCCACCAGTCGGGGGCCGAAGCGGTCGGCGAGCCAACCGGCGACGAATTGTCCGGTGGCGTAGGCCAGGCTGAAAACGAAGACCAGATGCGCGAGGTCGAAGGTTTTGTAGTTGTCGATGCGCGCCATCATGGGCATGACGACACTGAAATTCTTGCGACAGAAATAATACGAGGCGTAAAGAATCCAGGAGGCGATGAAGACGCGGTAGCGCCAGCGGGTCCATCTCTTTGGATCGCGCGAGAGCTGCTGCGCGCGAGTGTCGAGTGTGTGGTCGCCCGAAAGAACGGCTGGTTTGGACGAATCGCTCAAGTAACTACAATAGTCGCAGTTGGTGGCGGCTTGGATGACGTTTGTGTTACTGGGTGGGGAACGTCATCCGCTGAGTGCCCGGCGCACCACGGCCGGTTCCTTCGCGATAACGGTCAGGTACGCTCGCGCGGCCGAGTCCGGCTGACGCCCTCCCTGCTCCCACTCCTGCAAAGCGCGCTTGCTGATGCGATACGCGCGCGCGAATTCAGCCTGCGACATCTTCACCCGCTTGCGAATGGCCTTCACGTCGATCGGCTTCGGCCAAACCTGCTCCAGTTCAATTTCGCCGCGCTGATGGGCCAGCACCAGCTTCAATCCTTCGATCAGGTCCGCGCCAAGAGTTGTTTTCTTCGTGGCCATCTTCTTCGGCATTCTATTGCATTTCTTTCAGATGAACTATGACCGTTCTCAATTCTTTCGAGCAGCCAGATCTATTGTGACATCGTTTGCAAAACAGCCAGGATCGCGAGCGCGCGATAATCGCATACAGTGCCTTTTGTTCGGAACACACATCCCTCAGCAGCGGACTACTCTTGAATGGCGGAACAGGAATTACTCCGCTTTCTCACCGCGGGCAGCGTGGACGATGGTAAATCGACGCTGATCGGGCGCCTGCTGCACGACGCGAATTCGATTTACGAGGACCAGCTCGCCTCCCTTCGCGCTGCATCCCCTGGAAGCGGAGCGGGGGGCGGAACGGCCGCGATCGATTTCTCGCTGCTCACCGACGGGTTGCGGGCGGAGCGCGAACAGGGCATCACTATCGACGTCGCGTATCGCTCGTTTTCGACCGCGCGCCGCAGGTTCATCATCGCCGACACGCCCGGGCACGAGCAGTACACCCGCAACATGGCGACCGGCGCGTCGACGGCGAGCGTCGCCGTTCTGCTGATGGACGCGCGCAAGGGAGTGCTGCCGCAGACGCGCCGGCATGCGGTGATCGCGTGGCTGCTGGGAATCCGAAACTTCGCGGTGGCCGTGAACAAAATGGATCTGGTGGGCTTCGATGAGCGGGTCTTCCGAAACATCGAGCGCGATTTTATCGAGTTCAGCTCCAAGCTCGACGGCGCGGAGAGTTATTTCATTCCGATCTGTTCGATCGACGGCGACAACGTCGTGACGCGGTCGGTACGTACGCCCTGGTTCCACGGGCAAACATTATTGGAATATCTGGAAACGGTTCCCGTCGCGACGGGCCGAAGCCTGGAGCATCTGCGGTTGCCGGTGCAGTACGTGTTGCGGTCGCCTAACGCAACTCGCCGTTATGCGGGCGAGCTGGCGTCCGGCATTCTGCGCAAGGGCGATCCGGTGCGCGTGCTTCCATCGGGACAGACGACCAGCGTTACGGCGATTTACATCGGCGATCGTGAAATCACGGAGCGAGCGCTCCGGCCCATAGAGCAACCAGTCGCGCCTCGGGAAACAAAACACGATCATGAAATCGAGGCCGCTTCCCCGCCCCTTTCGATCAGCGTGACCCTCGCTGACGAGCTCGACATCAGCCGTGGAGACATGCTGGTTGACCCGGGGTCCCCGCCGTCGATCTCCCGGCGATTTGCCGCGACGCTCGTGTGGATGGACCATCAACCGCTCGAAACGGGGCGCCCTTACTTGCTCAAGCACACCACGCGGACTGTCTGCGCGAGCGTCACTCGCGTCAGATCGGTGATCGATCCGGCTACTTTGCGGCGCGAGGCCGCCGACCGGCTCGTGCTCAACCAGTTCGGGGAGGTCGAAATCGAAACGCATCAGCCGCTGTATTTCGATCCCTACTCGGAAAACCGCGTCACTGGAGCGTTCATCGTGATCGATCCGATCGCAAATGGAACGCTGGGAGCGGGAATGATCGCGGGCGCGAAATCGATTGACTCGATCGACTCGAAAGAGCGAGCGGCATCCGGCGCGGGATTGACGGTGTGGTTCACCGGACTCAGTTCCGCTGGAAAATCGACCATCAGCCAGGCGGTCCACGAGAGGTTGTGGGCGATGGGCTACAAAGTCGAATTGCTGGACGGCGACGTGGTGCGGCAGCATTTGAATCGGGGACTCGGATTCAGCAAAGAAGATCGCGACGAAAATGTGCGGCGCATCGGATTCGTGGCGGAGCTGTTAACGCGAAATGGCGTGATCGCGCTGGTGTCCGCGATTTCGCCGTACCGTGCGATTCGCGATGAAATCCGGCGGAAAATCGGCAATTTTCTGGAGGTTTACGTTCACGCGCCGCTGGAGGTTTGCGAACAGCGCGATCTGAAAGGGATTTATCGACGAGCACGCGCGGGCGAAATGCATGGCGTCACCGGCATTGACGATCCATACGAGCCGCCGCTCGCCGCCGACGTAGAATGCCACACGGATCGCGAGACTCCGGCGGAAAGCGCCGGGCGCGTGCTTCGGGTGGTTCTCGCGCGGCTGGCGCAACGTAGATAACAACGCAGATAACAACGCAGATAACAACGCATGATCGATCTCCATACCCATACCGATCAATCCGACGGGACGCTATCGCCGCGGGAGCTGGTGGAGGAAGCGGCGCACGTCGGTCTCGAAGCCCTGGCTATCACGGATCACGATACCTTCGCCGGTTACGACCAGGCTCTGGAGCACGCGGCGCAGGCCTCGATCGAGCTGATTTGCGGCGTGGAATTATCGACGAAATATCGCGGGCGATCGGTGCACTTGCTCGCGTATTTCTTGAAGCAAGCGCCTACGCGGGAGTTTCGGAACTGGGTCGCGGCGCTCGAAGGCTCCCGGCATCGGCGCAATCTGGAGCTAGTCCAGAATTTGCGTGAAAGCGGCGTGGATATCACTATCGAAGAGGTCTCGCGGCACGCGGGAAAGATCGTCGGCCGTCCGCATTTTGCGGCTGCGATCGTCGAAAAGGGCTACGTCTCGTCGGTGCAACAGGCATTCGATAAGTATCTGGACGAATCCGGCGCATGCTTTGTCGCGCGAGACGAACCCGCGTTCGAAGTGGCGATCGCGCAGATTCTCGAATCCGGCGGATTACCGGTGTTGCCGCATCCGGGGCGTGTGACGACGATCCCGAGTGTTCTCGAAGAGGAGGTCACTCAGATGCGGGACGCGGGCTTGCGCGGAATCGAGGTTTACCATAGCGACCATTCCAAATCCGACTGCGCGTTCTATTCGGAGTTGGCGGGGAGACTCGGATTGGCTGCAACCGGAGGATCGGATTTTCACGGAGCGGCGAAACCGCGCATCGCGTTAGGCACGGGGATCGACGGCAATCTGAATGTTCCCCGCTCGATCCTCACGGAGCTGCGTCGGCTCGACGGATTTCACAATTAAGGAACGCTCAAGAAATGGACGCTCTTACTCTCCGTAAGAGCCGCTCTGGCTCGCGTTACGCGATCAAGTTCAGTAACGAATCGGAGAAGCCGCCGGCCGCGCCGGGATAGAACAGAGTTTGGACCTCGCTGGTCTGCGCGGCTAGCTGGTAGCTGGCGAGCTGGTCGGCTGGCGATGCGGTAGAGGAGGTTGAGGAGGAGGCGGGCGCACTGGCCGATCCGGTTGCCGCGGCGGCGGCAGCCAATGACGGGGCGTCCGCGCCGGGGGACCCGAGCGACGCGCCCACCGCTCCGTTCAACAGATCCTCGAGGTTGGTCGCACCAGATCCGTTCGGTATCCCGCTCTGGATTCCATTCTGAAATCCGAACATCTCATCCAGGCCCTCCAGTTGTAGGGCCGCCTCGCTCAATTGGACGAGATCGGTAGGGGATGCCTTCTCCAAAGCAGATACCGCCGCCGGCGAAGACACCACCGGCGACTGAATATTGGCAAGGGTCTGGAGCAAATCGGCCAAGCCCGGATTAATCGAAGAGACGGAAGCCATAGGTACACCTCTCAATCGATATATCGGCAGTGGCCGAGATCGTCGCCGGATTTCTCAGTGCAGAATTTTCTTACTCCCCGTTTCCGATTGGTGTATCAATTCATTGCCGGAGCGCCCCAGGGCTCACGCGGGATGAAACTCCGTACGTCGTTATCTTGCGGCCGTTCATGAATCATCTTCATTCGGTTGGATCAAGGTAAGCCATCTCGCTGGCGCCGTCGAGTTGTCGAGCCGTGCGAAATACCGGTAAAGTCTGAAAAATCGATTTCAGACGCTGCCGAAATACCCGTGATTCGTGCAGGCGCCTGAAACTAACGACCCGAGTTCGACAGGCGTCCGATTCAAGTGATAACGCCCTTTCTCACTGCGTACAGGATTAATTCGGCGAGGTTATGGAGGTTCAGCTTTTCCTGAAGGTTCCTGCGATGCGTTTCGACGGTGTAGGGACTGAGATTGAGGGATGCTGCGATTTCCTTATTCGATTTTCGCTCGGCCAATAGTTGCAGAATCTCACGCTCGCGCGGGGTCAGCAGATCGTAGCTGTCCTCCACGCCGCGAGTCCGGATCTCCTGGACATAATCGGCCACCAGCATTTTGGTGATTTCCGGGCTGAAGAATGTCTTGCCGTGATGGACGGCCTTAATCGCTTCGATCAGATCGCCCTCGGCGGAGTCCTTCAACAAGTAGCCTTTTGCGCCGGCTTTGAGCGCGCGCAGGACATAGCCTTCGTCCGAATGCATGCTGAGAATCACAATCGCGATTTGAGGGTGTGCGGCGTTGATGCGCTGCGCCGCTTCGATCCCGCTCAGGTTGGGCATGGCTATGTCGACAACGGCGACATCCGGCTGGGTCGCTTCGGCTTGTTCCACGGCCTGGCGGCCATCCGCCGCTTCGGCGACCACGCTGAATTCGAGCTGACTTTCCAGCAGGAGCCGCAAGCCCCGGCGCATCACGGTGTGATCGTCAGCCAACAGGATGCGAATGGGGTTCAAGGGCGCCGGTGCTCCAATGCTGTTTGGCGAATGGCAATTCCACCGAGAGGATGGTTCCACTCCCCGGTTGTGACTGAACGCGACACTTGCCTCCCAACCGGGCTACGCGCTCCTGAATACCGAGCAGGCCCAGTCCCTTTATCTGGCGGGTATCGAAACCCTGCCCGTCATCCTGAATGACTAACAGCAGGCGATCCGAATCTTGTTCCACACGGATGCGGACGGTGGAGGCGCGGGAGTGGCGGGCGCAGTTGTGCAGCGCTTCCTGCACCACTCGATAGATGCAGGTCTTGTACTCGTCGGGGAGATCGTCGGAGCCGAATTCAGTGGTGACGCTCACATCCATCGACGTACTCTTAGCGGATTCCCGGGCTTGCCACTTCAAGGCTGGAATCAGCCCCAGGTCGTCCAGCATGGACGGCCGCAACAGCAGAGCCATATTGCGAACGACACGAACGGTATTTTCGACCAGGCCCTTGACTGTTTCAACATGGCCGAGCGATTGTTCCGGGGAGCGGACGCCAAGGCCGGACGAAAGATTGCGCAATTCCACCAACACAGCCGAGAGCGACTGACCCACTTCATCATGTAGTTCCCGGGAGAGGGCGCGGCGCTCGGTTTCCTGCGCCTGAACCAGCCGCGCGGAGAGGTCGGTGAGCTGGCCGCGAGCATCCGCCACTTCCTGGTACCGCGCGCGAGCCTGATTCTCCAACCTGAGAATCCGGCGCGTGATGAACCAGGCCATCCCGATGCCGAGCAACAGGGCTGCCACCAATGTCAGGAGCAAGCGCATCTGGAAGCGGAGCAACAGAGAAACCACTTGATCGTTCCCGGCGGTCAACTGCTGATCGTTGATGGCGGCGATCCGGTCGGCAATCGCGAGCATGTTCTGGCGGCGCGGAAAAACCTCATCCCGCAGGAAAGCGTATCCCGAACGCCGCCGTTCCGCGGGATCCCATTGAAAGATAGGATTCAGAACTTTCCAGTAGCCCATCAGCTCGGTCCCCAGGGCTAAATGGTGCTGGGCCTCGGCTGGAGTCGCTTGCCGTCCGTAGAATTCGAGCGCGGTCTCCATATGCTTTCGAACATCCCGCAGACTCGTGCGGTAGACCTCGGCACTCGCGGCGTCCGGCTCGAGAAGGTAGTCCCGCACGTAAGTGCCTGAAACGTAAACGTCTGAGCGAATATCGTTCAATGTGTGATTCTGAGAAAGATAGCGGAGCCGGATCTGTTCATCGGTGCGTCGAAACTGCTGAAGCACCCGGAATGCATCGACTCCGGCGAGGGCCATGATCAATAGCAGCCCACCAAAGCCCATTAAGAGGGCGAGGCGCGAGCTGAAAAACACTCGGTCGGGACCAGTTTCGGCTGTGCCCAGCAGATTTATCTTGCTCGCCGGCATTTCACTCCATGCTAACCGAGTCTTGGTTCACGCGGAACAAACTACCAGGTTTTTGTCTGAAAAATACCAGCAGGGCGGTATGGGCGCAGGGAGTTTTCCATCGTAATCTTATGGGCACGGGACATTCTTGCCCGGCCGGTGGCTTACTCAGCCTGTTCCCCACACAACACGATGATCGCGCATAAGGACAGGTAGAAGAATAAGATGGCTCATCAAGATGTTCTCGCTGCAGGCGTCCTTGAAAAACTTCGAGCCCTGGACACGTGCACCGTATCGAACGCGATCGAGCGGTTGGAAGTGCGGTTGCGCAATGAAGGCTTCGTTCACGGCACGGCGCAGTGCCAGTTTCCAACACTGGGCTCGATGGTCGGCTACGCGGCCACGGGCCGGATACGCACTTCAATCCCGCCCATGACGCATCGCTGTTACTATGACCGCATGGATTGGTGGAGTTACGTCGCGTCAATTCCCGAGCCAAGGGTGATGGTGCTGCAAGACATCGACCACTCCCCGGGTCTGGGGGCATTTGTGGGGGAAATTCACGCCAGCATCGGTGTGGCGCTGAAGTGTGTGGGATGCGTTACGAACGGAGCGGTGCGCGATCTTCCAGCGGTTGAGGCGTTAGGGTTTCACCTGTTTGCGGGCAGTGTCTCGGTATCCCATGCCTATGCGCACGTTATCGATTTCGGCGACCCGGTGGAGATCGGCGGCTTGAAGATTCGTTCTGGAGATTTGATGCATGGCGATCGCCACGGAGTCCTCACGGTCCCTGTAGAGATCGCGGCGGAGATACCCAGGGAGGCGGCCGAAATACTTGCCTCTGAAAGCGCTCTGACGGAGCTGTGCTGCTCTCCGAAGTTCAGCCTCGAAGAACTGGCTAAGCGGATTCGGAATAGTCCAGGAAACTGCGATCTCCCGTGGAGGCCTCGTTGAGGCGTCTTATGGATTCCGAAGCGCGAAGGTTGCCTGGCGGGCGTCTGGGCATCGGTCTGATCGCGATGGCGGCAGGCTTCTTGGCGTCCTGTGGCGGCGCCGGCAAGGTTCAAGCGACCGCCGGCGCGACCGAGGTTTCCGTGGGTGTCGTCAAGATAGGCAAGAAGGCGCTAGGGAGGACCTTAACGCTATCTTCGGAACTTGTTCCTTTCCAGGAAATCGACGTATATGCGAAAGAGTCCGGCTATGTAAAGGAACTCTACGTCGATTACGGAACGCGAGTGCAGGCGAACCAGAAACTCGCGATCCTGGAGATCCCGGAACTGCAATCGCAATTGAAACAGGACGATGCCGCCATCAAGAATGCTTCCGAGCAAATCACGCACGCGGAAAAAGAATTGAGCCGCGTAGAGGCCACCCACTCGGCGCTGCAAAATCAGTTCGATCGATTAGACCGGGTCGCGAAATCGAAGCCGGGACTGGTGGCGCAGCAGGAAGTGGATGATTCCGAGGCGAGGGCGTTGGCATCGGAGTCACAAGTGGAAGCCGCGAGATCGAGTGTACAGTCGGCTCAAAGCACGCTCGCGGCAGCTCAGGCCAAGCTGGAATATGACAAGGTGCTGTTCGATTACGCCACGATCACGGCGCCGTTCGCGGGCATCGTCACCCAGCGGTTCGCCAATCTCGGCACATTAGTGCAGGCGGGTACGAGCTCGAGCACGCAGGCGCTACCGCTGGTCCGGCTCTCCGAGGACGACAAATTTCGACTGGTGATCCCCGTCCCGGAATCCTACGTCCATTACATTCATATCGGCGATCCGGTCGGCGTGATGGTTCCTTCGCTGAACCGAAGTTTCCCAGGGAAAGTGGCGCGCTTTTCGGTGGACGTCAAGGAAGACACGCGCACCATGCACACCGAAGTGGATGTACTAAATTCCGATCGCATCTTGGTTCCCGGACTGTACGCGCAAGCGACCATCAATCTCGAACAGAAAGCCAGCGTCATCTCGCTACCCCTGCAAGCATTGAACCAGGAGAACGGTCAGACGACCGTCGATGTCGTGGATTCCTCCAACAAGATCGAAAGGCGACGGGTGGTATTGGGCATCCAGACCTCGACGGATGCAGAGGTTGTGTCCGGGTTGCGGGAAGGCGAGATGGTGGTTGTGAGCGACCGCAGTAGCCTGAAACCCGGCGAGGAAGTGCGTCCCAAGCTCGTCGAGCTTGTGCAATTCCAGGGCCAGGAAGACCAGAAGTAAGGCAATGTCCCGCTTTTCGGTCCGCAATCCCTACTTCATCGTCGTGATTTGTCTCGCCCTCTGCGTGATCGGTGTGACGAGCTTTGAGCAGATGCCGGTGGATTTGTTCCCTTCCATCAATCTTCCGGAAGTGGTCGTGGCGACGTTTTATTCCGGCATGCCGCCGCAGGACATCGAAACCGATATCACCAATCCGCTCGAACGCTTTTTCACGCTTGCCTCCGGGGTCGATCACACGGAATCGCGTTCACTGCTCGGCGTGAGCATCATCAAGGTGTACTTCCAGCCGGGAACGGACGCGGACGCCGATGTAACGGAACTTTCGAATCTCGCCCTGGCTGATCTGAAACGCCTGCCACCCGGCACTTTGCCGCCCGTGGTCTTGAAGTTCGATGCTTCCAGCCTGCCTGTCTGCCTGGTGACCTTAAAGGGTAATGGACTGTCTCAGACCCAGCTCCACGACATCGGCCAGTTTACGATCCGCAACCAAATCGCCGTCGTCAAGGGTGCCGAGATCCCGCCGCCGTTCGGGGGGAAATACCGCCAGGCCATGGTCTACGTGGACCCTTATAAACTGCTTTCGCGGCAGTTGAGTCTCATGGACGTGGTCGGGGCCCTGAACAACAGCAACCTCATTCTTCCGGCCGGCGACGTAAAGATGGGGCCGTTCGACTATTACGTCTACTCCAATAGCTTGGTGAAGAACGTTGCGGATTTGAATCAAATTCCGATCCGGATGAAAGACCAGAGCTGGGTCTCCATCGGCGACATCGGCGAAGCCAAGGATGCCAACCAGATCCAGTACAACATCGTTCGCGTGGACGGACAGCGCTCCGTGTACTTGCCCATCATGAAGCAGGGCGGCGAGACGAATACCATCCAAGTGGTCAACGACATCCGCGGCATGCTGGGAAAGCTGTTCGATATTCCGAAGCAACTCGAGACCGCAGTTGTGTTCGATCAATCGGCCTATGTGAAAGAGGCAATCGACACGCTGTGGCACGAAGGTTTGATCGGGCTGGGGCTCACCAGCCTGATGATCCTGATCTTCCTGGGAAGCCTGCGTGCCACCATAGCGATTTTCCTGTCCATTCCCCTCTCCGCTGTGGCTACGTTCGTGGTCCTGTATCTGATGGGAAGCACCATTAATACGATGATTCTGGCTGGACTCGCGCTGGCATTTTCGAGTGTGATCAATAACTCAGTGATTACTCTTGAGAACATTTACCGGCATCTCGAGATGGGGGAGTCGCCTGAAGCGGCGGCGCTTCAGGGCGGATCTGAAGTGAGCCTGGCCGTTCTCGCCGCCACTCTCTCCACTGTGGTGGTGTTCTTTCCGGTTACTTTCTTGTACGGCGTCAGCAGGTTTCTGTTTTCAGCGTTGGCCGTCGCCGTCGTCATTTCCCTGTTTACATCGTATTTCGTGGCGATGACGGTGATCCCGCTGTTTTGCGCGCGCTTTCTCCAAGGCTTTCACCACTCACATGAGGAACTGCCACGTAGGCGCTTCAATGGCTGGTTCACCTGGATGTTCTTGAGGGTGCTCAATCTTTATGAGCGGTGGGTGCGTCGCGCTTTGAAGCGCCCCGTGCTGACGATTGCACTCTTGCTGGGGGCTTTCGTCGCGAGCATCGCCATCTATCCGCTGCTGGGTGTCGCCTTCTTTCCCCGGACAGACGCAGGCCAGTTCACGATCAACCTGAAGGTCCCGACCGGCACACGCATTGAGGCCACTGACGACTACGTTGCCAAAATCGAAGCCCTGGCCCGTCAGGTAATCGACCCGGCCGATTTCAAAATGATCGTCTCCAATATCGGAATCGTGCCGGACTTCTCCGCCCTCTACACCACCAACGCGGGTCCCTATACGGCGACTATCCAGGTGGCCTTGAACGACTCTCACCGGCTGAGCAGCTTCGAATATATAAACCGGTTGCGCGGCCAGATTGCGGCTCAATACCCAGACCTCCGCACATTCTTCTCCAGCGGATCGATGGTCGACGCGATCCTGAACATGGGCGCGCCCGCACCCATCGATGTCCAGGTCAGTAGCAGAGATCTTGACACGACCTACAACGCCGCTGAGACCCTTGCCACTCAGATTCGTAAACTGTCGGGAATCGGCGAAGTTTACGTCCCACAGGACATGAACTATCCCGCCCTTCGACTCAGAGTGGATCGCATCCACGCGGCCGAGCTCGGCCTCACTCAGAAGGAGATCGTGGATAACGTCATCACGGCTCTCAATTCGAACACCATGATTGCCCCCAACTATTGGGTAGATCACCAGACTGGTAACGACTACTTCTTGACAGTCCAGTATTATGAGAACGGCCCGTCGGCCATTCACAATTTTGTCGATTTGACCCAAATCCCGCTGCGACGCCAGACCAAAGATGGCCGCCCATCGACGACGGATCGTATGTTTCATGCCATCCCGGCCGCACGCTCCGTCACAACCCTGGGCAACGTCGCCACTCTCGATTTCATTCAGTCTCCCACCGAGATTGACCATTACCAGATTCAGCGCGTCGCGGACGTCTATGTCACCCCGTCTGGTGAAGATCTTGGTAGGGTTTCCGCCCAGATCAGCAAACTATTGGCGACTCAAAAGCTTCCTGCCGGCATCCGCGTTAATCTCCGCGGCATGGTGCAGGCGATGCGGGAATCCTTTACCAGCTTCGCTATCGGATTGTCGCTGTCCGTAGTTCTTTTGTTCCTGATTCTGGTCGCTCAGTTCCGGTCCTTTAAGGATCCATTTCTTATCATGCTGGCCATCCCCATGGGCTTCATCGGAGTGTTAGCCATCCTTCCGCTGACTCATACGACCCTCAATGTGATGTCGCTGATGGGCATTCTGATGCTAGTCGGAATCGCGGCCTCAAATAGCATCCTGATCGTGGAGTTCGCGCATCGTCTAGAGGAACAGGGCCGGTCGGTCGAGGACGCGGTGATCACGTCCTGCCGGGTGCGGCTGCGTCCGATTCTGATGACCTCGCTCGCGACAATCATCGGGATGGTGCCGATGGCGCTGAAAATGGGTACTGGAAGTGAGCAGTATGCGCCGCTGGCCCGGGCGATTATCGGCGGGCTGAGTTCCTCGGTCCTTCTAACCGTATTCATTGTTCCCGCCGCGTATCTTCTCGTTTATCACAGGAGGGCTGCTCCGGCGGAGTAAATTCCCGATGCCACGCTTCGCAATCCGAAATCCCTACTTCATCATCGTGATTTGTCTGGCGCTTGCCGTCATTGGAATCACCAGCTACGTTCGCATGCCTGTGGACCTGTTCCCGGTTATCAACATGCCGGAGGTGATCGTCGCAACATTTTATTCCGGCATGCCTCCTGAAGACGTCGAGACGGATATCACCAATCCGCTGGAGCGGTTTTTCACGCTCGCGTCCGGAATCGATCACACGGAGTCGCGATCCCTGTTGGGCGTCAGTATGATCAAAGTCTTCTTCCAGCCGGGCACCAACGCCGATGCGGATGTGACGCAGTTGTCCAACCTGGCATTGGCCGATTTGAAGAGGCTGCCGCCGGGCACGCTTCCGCCCGTAGTGCTGAAGTTTGACGCCTCCAGTCTGCCGGTCTGCCTGGTCACCGTAAAGGGTGAAGGCCTGAATGAAACTCAGCTTCACGACCTGGCCCAGTTCCAGATTCGCAACCAGATTGCGGTGATCAAGGGCGCTGAGATCCCGGGTGTCTTCGGCGGCAAGTACCGCCAGGCGATGATCTATGTCGATCCGTATAAGCTGCTGTCGCGGCAGTTGAGCGTGATGGATGTCGTTGATGCGGTCAACGACAGCAACCTGATTCTTCCCGCTGGAGACGTCAAAATCGGTCCGAACGACTACTACGTCTACTCCAACAGTTTGGTCAAAGACATAAAGGATTTGGACGATGTGCCCTTGAAGACGGTGGGATCGCAATGGGTATCGGTTGGGGATGTCGGAGAGGCCAAAGATGTCGAGTCAACTCCAGTACAATATCGTCCGCATCGATGGTCAGAAATCCGCGTACATTCCCATCATGAAGCAGGGGGGCGATACGAACACGGTTCAAGTGGTTGACGACGTTCGCAAGCTCACCAGCCATCTCTTCGACCTCCCGAAACAGTTGAAGACCAGCATCGTTTTCGACCAGTCGGTTTTTGTAAAAAACGCGCTGAACACGGTACTCCACGAAGGCGTGATCGGATTGGTTCTCACTACCCTCATGATTCTGATCTTCCTGGGAAGCATGCGGGCCACTTTCGCCGTGCTTCTCTCGATTCCGATCTCCGCGCTGGCCACTTTCGTGATTCTGTTTATGCTCGGCAGCACCGTGAATACGATGATCCTGGGCGGCCTGGCGCTGGCCTTCTCCCGCGTGATTGATAACTCCGTGATCTCGCTGGAGAACATCTATCGCCATCTGGAGATGGGTTCGTCGCCGGTGGTCGCCGCTGAGCAAGGCGGAGCGGAAGTGAATCTTGCTGTCTTAGCGGCGACTCTTGTGGATGTGGTCGACTTCTTTCCCGTTACGCTGTTGCTGGGCGTAAGCAAGTTTTTGTTTTCGGCGCTGGCTTTGGCGTTTTGCCTGTCCTTGCTGGCCTCCTTCGTGGTGGCGATGACGGTGATCCCTCTTTTCTGCTCCAAGTTCCTCAAGGGAGTTCATCACGAACACGATGGCACGGTGGCTGAAGATCACTCTTTGGGTGGCCGCTTTAACGCTTGGTTCAACCGGATGTTCAACGGTTTGCTGAATTTCTACGAGCGCTGCGTGCGGCGTGCTCTCAAGCGTCCCGGATTGACGGTTGCCGCGCTGGTGGGTCTTTTCTTGGCAAGTCTAGCGATCTATCCATTCCTGGGACGGGCCTTCTTCCCGCAAACCGACGCGGGGCAGTTTACGCTCAACATCAAAGTGCCCACCGGAAGCCGTATCGAGGTGACGGACCAGTACGTGGCGAAGATCGAAGATCTGATCCGGCAAATCGTTCCTCCCGCGGACCTCAAGATGATCGTTTCGAACATCGGAGTAGTCAACGATTTTTCTGCTCTCTATACCACCAACGCCGGACAGTACACGGCAACCATTCAGGCAGCCCTGAATGAAGGTCATGAGATCAGCAGTCTCGTTTACATGGACCGCGTCAAGAACGAACTGGCCGCCAAGTTCCCGGATGTGCGCGCCTTCTTCCAAAGCGGCTCCATGGTGGACGCGATTCTCAATTCGGGCATGCCAGCGCCGATCGACGTTCAGGTCAACACGCGAGATCTGGCGACGACTTACAACGTGGCTCAAGATCTGGCGCGCCAGATCCGGAAACTTCCCGGCGTGGGCGAGATCTATATTCCGCAGGACATGAACTATCCGGCCATTCGTCTGAATGTCGATCGAGTGCACGCCGGTGAACTGGGCCTTACACAAAAGGACATTGTCGACAACGTGATTACGGCTTTGAATTCGAACACGATGATTGCTCCCAACTATTGGGTCGACTATCAAACCGGCAACGATTACTTCCTGAGCGTCCAATACGCCGAGCACGGACAGAGCGCCATCCACAACTTAGTGGACCTGAAACAGATCCCCTTGCGCGCTCCGAATCTGAAAGAGCCGACGACTCTGGATTCGGTGGTGAAGCTGGAGAATCTCAATTCCCCTACGGAAATCGATCACTACCAGATTCAGCGCGTGGTCGATATCTACGTCACGCCATCCGGTGAGGATCTGGGCAAGCTGACCACCGCGATTGAGCGGACCATCACGGACGCGAAGCTGCCTTCGAATATCCGCGTGAACCTCCGCGGCATGGTGGAAGGTATGAACGCGTCTTTCAAGAGCTTCGCCATTGGCTTTGGTATTTCGTTCATCTTGCTGGTCCTGATTCTGATCGCTCAGTTCCGTTCTTTCATTGATCCCTTCCTGATCATGCTGGCGATTCCGATGGGCTTCGTGGGCGTGCTGATTATATTGCCGCTGACGCACACAACTCTTAACGTGATGTCGCTGATGGGAGTGCTGATGCTGATCGGGATCGCCGATTCCAACAGCATCCTGATTGTCGACTTCGCCCATAAGCTGGAAGAACAAGGGATGTCGGTTGCCGACGCGGTGATTACCGCCTGCCGTGTGCGCCTGCGCCCGATCCTGATGACGTCGCTCGCGACCATCATCGGAATGATCCCGATGGCTATGAAGCTAGGTGAGGGCGGCGAACAATATACTCCCATGGCTCGCGCGATTATCGGAGGACTGACCTCTTCGGTGATTCTCACCGTGTTCATCGTCCCAGCCGCTTATCTCCTTGTTTATGGCAGAAAGGAACGAAATGCTCCTCAGAGTGAATAGCCCTTTCATATTCGTCGCGATGTCGGCGGCGATCGGCGCGCAAAGCGGGATCGCGCAAACACCCCTGGCGCAGAATCCGCCAGCACGAACTTCCGCGCCTCAGAATCTGCCCAAGCTGACGCTTCAGGAGGCCGAGGCGCTGGCGATCCAGAACCATCCGCAGATCCAGGCAGCGCAACATGAAATTAACTATTCCAATCAACAGATCGCCGAAAACCGTTCCGCTTACTACCCCGATGTCACTGGCGATCTCACGGGCTCGCAGGGCAACAGCCTGGCGAGGATCGGGGCTGGGGACCTCTCTGCGTCGCGACTTTTCGACCGCTTCGGACAAGGGGTTGTCGCCCGCCAATTGATTACGGACTCGGGACGCACTTCCAATCTGGTTGCCAGCTCGCGCTTGCAAGCTCAGGCGGCGGCGCAGAATGCGCAAGCGACGCGCTACGATGTTTTGCTGCAAGTGAATCGCGCCTATTTTGACGTGCTCCGCGCGCAGCAGATTGTGAAGGTCGCCGAGGAAACGGTGAGCACACGCCAGTTGCTGAGCGATCAGGTCTCCGAACTGGCCAAGAACGGCCTGAAGTCGCAACTTGACGCCAGCTTCGCCGAGGTCAACGTGTCTCAGGCGAGGCTCTTGCTGGTTCGCGCGCAGGATGCCGTGCAACAGGCGCAAGCCGAACTGGGCCGCGCGATCGGATCAGATCAGCCGGCGAATTATCAACTGGCGGAGGAGCCAGTTCCCGCCGGGCCTCCGACAACCGCCGATTCTCTGGTCGCGCAAGCTCTGGGCAACCGTCCTGAACTTGCGGGTCTTCGCTTTTCACGCGATGCCGCCTACAAATTCGCGGATGCTGAAAAGGATCTCTCCCGGCCGACGGTCAGCGCGGTCGCCGTCGCCGGATTTCTTCCGTTCATCAACTCGACGCCCACTTCTCCCGTCCCGGTCGAATACGAAGGTATCGCCGCCAACGTCAGCATTCCGGTGTTCAACGGGCATCTTTTTTCGGCCCGGCACGAAGCGGCAACCCAGCGCGCGATGGAGTCCGATCAGCGCCTTCGCGATGAACAGCAGCGAATCTCCCGTGATGTTCGCGTGGCTTGGGCCGGCGCGAACGATGCGTATCAGCGGATCGACGTTACCGCGCAATTCGTCCGCCAGGCGGCGATGGCTTTGGACCTCGCGCACGGCCGATACGATTTGGGTTTGTCCTCCATCATCGAGTTGACGCAGGCGCAATTGAATTTCACCGAAGCAGCGATCGAGAATCTCAACGCCAAGTACGACTATCAGACACAGTATTCGGCGCTACAGTACACGCTGGGTTTGCTGCGATAGCCGCGGTATCGCCTAGCGCGGCATCGCCGGCAACATAAGACTCGCCGGTTTGCGCGTCAATACCTGAGAATATCCGCTATTGCCGGCCCGCTGGGCTCTTGGCGTTGAACTCGGCTTCCATCTTTTTGTCGCGTTCCGCCAGCGCACGGATTTGATCGGCGTGAGTCTGAATGCAATCCAGACACTCGGTACCGTCGGCGACCTGTCCTTCGGTCGAGATGCCTCGATCCTTCATCAATCGGCGGAGCAGGTCAGCCGTCGCTGTCTGGACCTTATAGAAATCCGAATAGTCGATTCCGTTGGCGATCAACAGAGGAGTCCATCCGCGCACGTCCTTCGCGTCGAGCTTGGCTCCCTGGTCCACCAAATATTGAGCGACCGCGTTGACACCACGAAATGCCGCGCCGTGAAGCGGAGTCTCTTTGTCGGAGTTGACCGCATTGACGTCGTTACCCAATTCGACGCACATCGTGACCGCTTCGAGAACTTCGTTTTCCTGCCCCATCAGCGAGCCGCCGTCTTCCCCCGGGTTCCAAATCTTGAGCCCGGCAGCGACCATGAGGGGCGTGGTGCCGTCGGCGTTCGGCGTTAAGGGGTTGGCGCCGGCGGCAACCAGCACGCGCATCGCCTCAACATCGGTGACCTTCGCCGCCAGAAAGAACGGCGTTGCGCCCAGCCGGTTGAGCCGGTTTCGCTGGCCGTCTTTCATGCCATTCCTGGTCATCCGTGCATTCACGTCGACTCCGTGCGCGATCATCTTCTTGATGACGTCGATACTGTCCACTTTCCCGGTCGCGATGGGACCGGGCGTGCCGAAGCCGAGATTGGGCCGACGTTCCCGGACGGCCTGATGCAGCGCATTCCAACCCGCCCCGGCCAGATTCGGGTCCGCGCCTTTGTCCAGGAGGAAACCCGCCAGCTCCCAGTGGCCATTGGCGACCGCGACGATCAACACGCTCTCGCCGTCCGAGAGAAGATCGTTCACATTGGCACCGGCTTCGAGTAGCGCCTTGACGGCGTCAATGGCGCCCGCGCGGACCGCGAACAACAGCGGGCTGAACGAAGTCGGCGCCGGACTCATGAAGACTCCACCTCGGCCAGCTGCGGCGACAGCTCGGCTGGTCCGGATCTTGATATCGCCGCCGAACTCGACCAGCATGCGGATCGCGTCGGCGTTATTCCTGGCTGCCGCCCACATCAGTGCGTTCTCACCGTGCTCGTCACGAGCATTGACGCTGGCGCCGTGAACCAATAGCATCTTGACCGCCGCGACTTTGCCGTTGCGCGCCGCAGTCATCAGGACGGTTTCACCTCCCGGCATCGAAGTGTTGGGATCGGCTCCCGCCTTCAGCAGTTTTTCCAGGATTGCCGCGTTACCGTTTTCCGCGGCGAGCAACACGGGGGTGACACCGTAACGATTGGCGGCCTTCACATCGGCGCCCGCGCCAAGTAGCAGGTCGACCAGATCCGCATTGTCGCGATGCACAGCCCACTGAAGCGCCGTCGATCCGTCCGGTTTGGCCGCATTGACGTCAGTGGTCTTGAGTTTCAGCAGAGACTGAATGGCCGGCTTGTCACCTTTCTCGACGGCATCGACGAGAGGAGCCTCACGGATGGTCGCGCCGAGAGCGGCGACGGATAACATCCCCGCGATTAGATATGTCCAACGCATGTCTCGTCTCCTTTCGCCATCCGCACCTTCTGACCGATCGCAGCTATTGCGCGCATGCAAACGCGCTCCCTACGGTCGCACCTTGGAAAGCGCTCCATTCTGTCGCGCCTCACATCGGCGGCGGTGCCTAGAGATCCACAAGCTTCCCGGTGCTGTCGCCGATCTTGTCCACTTGAACCCCTAGTTTGTCGAGCAGCGTCAGCCCGGCATTCATGAACGGCGTATGCATCTCATAGCGGATGTGACGGCCGCCTTTCGGCAACGTTCCGCAGCCGCCACCCAGAATCGTGACCGGCAGGTCCATGGGCGTGTGCTTGTCGCCATCGCCCATTCCACCGCCGTACACCAGGATGGAATGATCCAGCAATGTGCCGTCGCCATCCGGTGTGTCGCGCATCTTCTGAGCCAAGCCCGCGAGCAGAGACATGTGATACGCGTCGATCTTGGTCTTCTGCTGAATATTGTGCGGATCGTTCTGGTGATGTGAGATCTGATGATGCGCCTCCGGCACGCCGATCCATGGATAGGAGCGCGCGCTCAGCTCGCGGGCGATCTGGAAACAAGCCACGCGCGTGATTTCGCCCTGGAACGCGAGGTGCATCAGGTCGATCATAAGCTTGACATGCTCGTCGAACTGTTCAGGAATTCCGGTGGGCTGCGGCACTATCGGCAGCGGCGAAGTCGCGTTGTTCTTTTCCGATTTCTGGATACGCACTTCGATTTGTCGAATGGCGTCAAGATAGTCTCCCACCATGCGGCGATCGCCGACACCCAGGCGGCGTTCGATCCGTTGCATGTCTTCGCTGATGGAATCGAGAATGCTGCGATCCTTCTTCATCTGCGCAAGCTGCACGGAGGCGCTGCCGCCATCTCCAAACAGGCGCTCGAAAACGACGCGCGGGTCGCGCTCATGAGGCAGAGGCGTAGTGGAGGTCTGCCACGACGTCGAATTCATGTAGGAACAGCTATAGCCGTTCTCGCAGTTACCCACCAGATAGTTCGATTCGGTGGTGAGTTCGAGCGAACGCAGCGGCGTATCGGCGCCCAGCTTGTCGGCGGCGTACTGGTCGATGGTCTTGCCGGCCGTAATATCGGAGCCTTCCGTACGCTTGGCGAGAACGCCGTTGAGCCAACCCGCGTGCGCGCGGGTGTGAACGCCTCCGCCCTCATTCGGGCTGATCACGCCCAGATTGCTGAGGCCGCTGAGCACGGTGAGCTGCTCCCGAAACGGCTCAAGCGGCTTCAAGACCGGCGTCAGTTCAAAATTCGACCCGGTGGCCGCCGGATGGAAGTTGGGGAGGAACATGCCGTTAGGAACGTAGAAGAATCCGATCCGGCTGAGGGGGTTGGCTACGGTCGCGCCGACGGCGCACGCCGGAACCATCGCATCGAGCAGCGGCAGGGCCACCGTCGCACCCACTCCCCGGAGGAAAGTCCGTCGCGGAACCGACTTCTTCGTGATAAACATCGTGAATCCCCTTCTCGTGAATTCTTTCTATGGATGAATGAACTGGACCTTTGCGACCGTTGCCTGATTTTGCGGCGCACGCGCACCGGCTCTTCGCATCAAAAACGGATAACTCCTGGCCACACCCAGTATCATCGACTGGAGTTTGTAATCAGGAGCAGAATCGCTCACAATTTTTCGGACCGCCGGCATGTCGTAATATTCCAGCCCACGGCCAAGAGCGTAAGTCAGAAGCTTCTCCGCCACCGTATTAGCGAACCGTTCGGGACGGCGCACCAGCGCCGCTTTCAGGTCGGTCACATTCTGGAATTTCGTTCCATCCGGAAGCATGCCGGATGTATCCAGCGTGTTCCAGGATTCATCGACCACGCGCCAGCGGCCGATCGCGTCAAAATTCTCGAGCGCGAACCCGGCCGGATCGATCATCGCGTGACAGCTTCGGCAGGGCTCGACGGCGCGATGCGCGGCCAACCGATCGCGAAGCGTTGCAACTTTCGCCTGGGTCTTGTGGTCGTCGAGCGCCGGCACGACGGCCGGCGGATCGGGCGGCGGCGTTCCCAGAATGTTCTTGAGGATCCATTTGCCGCGAAGGACCGGAGATGTGCGGTTCGGGTGGGAAGTGATGGTCAGAATACTCCCCTGCCCCAGGATGCCGCGCCGCGGGCTATCAGGCGGGAGCTGCACTCGCCGGAATTCGCTGCCCAACACGTTGGGAATTCCATAGTGAAGCGCCACGCGCTCATTGAGGAACGTATAGTTCGCGGTCAGCAACTCGAGCACTGGGCGCTTCTCACGCACGACGCTATCAAAGAACAGCTCTGTCTCCCGGCGCAAGCCGTGTCGCAGAGAATCGTCGAAAGTCAATGAGAAGGGATCGCCGGGTCTTGCGACGTCCAGGTTTCTCAGTTGCAGCCATTGGCCCGCGAAGTTTTGCGTGAGCGCCTCCGAACGGGGATCGGCGAGCATCCGCTCAACCTGGCGCTCCAGCACGGCGGAGTCTTTCAGTTTCCCCTGCTCGGCGGCGTCCAGCAAATTGTCATCGGGGATGCTGCTCCATAGAAAAAAGGACAGTCGAGAGGCCAGTTCCAAATCGCTCAACCGATAGATGTCCGGCACCTGGTACGCCGCATTTATCGTCGTCGCGCCCGAAGCCTTGGGCGGATCGGCTTCGATCCGGAACAGGAACTCCGGACTGACCAGGAGCCTGCGCAGCGCGAACTCGATACCGGCCTCAAAGTTGCCGCCATCTTTGCGCCCCTGGTCGTAGAATGCGAGCAAAACCTTGAGATCCTCGCTACGCGCCGGTCCACGATATGCGCGTCGCGCAAGTTTGGACAGGATCGTTTTCGCACAGGCGGATTCGTCGGCGGCTGGGGTATTAGAAATGGTCGGATGACACACGAAGATTCGCCGGCGGCTGGGTGTATCGCCCGGCCCGCGGTCACTATAAGGACCGGCAATCGTCACGCTGGCGACTTCCGGCATGGAACCGGCGGGGCCGCCGTCATTTCCCGAAACGCGCGGATTCTGGAACGGCTCTCTGATCTGTTCGATCAAATCCAACGGCTTGCGGTAGAACGTGACGCCCACTTCATGCGGTCCCGCGGACAGAGGCACGCGAACCTCAAGCTTCTCGGCGGCCGCGCCGGGCGTTCGCCGCCTCTGACCGATGGTGAACAACTTCAATTGTTCGCCGTCGAGCGAGACCTCGAGCTGGTGAGGATCGATTGAAGCGCGCGCCCCGGCTAACTCGATTTTGATTTCATATTCGGCGTCGCGCGGAAACAAGTGCTGAATCAAGGTTCCGCCCCGGGTGCCGAAGGGCAAGCCCTCCATGCGTTCGTGCTGCTGCAGATCCGATGACACACGGTAGATCCTGGACTCGACGGCTGGAGGCAAATCGCCCACAGCCGTGCGGCTGATAATTTTCGCGGCGGACAAGTACCTCTCCATCAGCGATTGCGACATCCTCAGAGTGCCCGCCATGTTGTCGAACCCGTTGCTCGAATCGTCGGATGGAAGAAGCTTGTCGGCGTCGATATTGAGTGTCAGCAGGTCGCGAATGGCATTCTGATATTCGCCGCGATTGAGGCGATGGAAGATTTCGGTGCGTCCGGGGTCGGGATGCGCGGCCGCGGCTTTATCTAATTCGGTTTGGATGAATAACCGAAGCTTGTCGTAAGTGGCTTCGTCCGGCCGCGGCGCACCGGCGGGAGGCATGATGCCGGCGCGAAGCTTGGTGACCACCTTCTCCCAGGTCACCTTTTCCAACACCGGCGGATTGCCGCCGACTTTGCTTAAATCGAGCGAATCGAAGGATAGCCCTCCGCGTTTCAACTGCGGGTTGTGACAGCCGCCGCAGTATTGATTGATTACGGCGCGTTGGGAGATGGATGTGTCGTTGCGGGGTTGGGGCTTCGTGTCCGCAGCCTCGATGTACGGGGAGGCAACCGATACGCCAACCAAGCAACCGGCAATTGCGGCGAGTCTTTTCGTAACCGCACCCTTCGATTTCACGTTTCGCACATCTCGGGCGCGCCCGAGCGTGCCTGTTAACAGCCGAGCCACTATGTCCGACCGACTTCTAACGGTTTCTATATCCTACATCCGAATAGCAGCGGCGGCCAGGGTCATACCGTCGTAAACCCAAGCCCAGCTAGATACTGAGGGCTTCAGTAGCGTCGCCGAACTTCTCCGTGTGAACTCCGACCTTTTCGAGCAAAGCCATATGCAGATTGTTCATCGGGGTCCCAGCGGGATAACCGACGCTGCGGCCGCCTTTGAGAGATCCGCCACCTCCGCCAATCAGAGCCAGCGGCAGATTGATGTGCGAGTGAGCGTCGGCATCGCTGATCCCGCCTCCGTGCAGCACCAACGAGTGATCCAGCAAGTTGCCATCGCCTTCCGGCGTCGTCTTCAGCTTATTCAGGAAATGGCTCACCAGTTCGACGTGATACTTGTTTATCTTGGCGCCCTTTTCGAGCTTGACCGGATCGTTCTGATGGTGCGAGACCGCGTGATGCGCATCGTTGACGCCGATCTGCGGATACGGTTGGTTGGTTTGCTCCTTGCCCAGGGTGAAGGTGAAGACCCGCGTGATATCCGCCTGGAAAGCGAGCGCAATCAAGTCGAACATCAACTTGGCGTGGTCGTCATACGACTCCGGAGCGCCGACCGGGCGGTCGGGCAAGATCAGCGAAGATTCGCCGTCCTGCTGGCGCTCGGCGACCTGAATGCGCCGCTCGATTTCGCGGACGGAATCCAGATAATCGCTCACAATATTCCGGTCGGCGACGCCCAATTTCTTCCGAAGCCCGGCGATGCCGCTGTCCACAAAGTCGAGAATGCTGCGATCCTCGCGCATCTGCGCCAACCGGTTAGCCGCGCTGCCTCCGTCGCCGAAAAGGCGCTCGAAGACCAGCCGCGGATTCGTCTCCATGGGGTTCGGATCTGTCGGCGTCCGCCAGGAGATGCTATTGGTATAGGCGCAACTGTATCCGTTGTCGCAATTCCCGATCAGAAAGACCTGCTCCATGGCGACTTCAAGCGATCTGAGCCGCGTATCCTTCCCCAATTCCTGCGCTGCGTATTGATCCACGGTGGTCCCGTTTCTTACGTCGGCGCCTTCGGTGTGTTTGGGATGGACCCCGCTGAGATACGTCGAACCAGCGCGAGAGTGGTCGCCATTTCCATCGCCAAATGACTCGGCCTGCTTTTGATTGAGGCCGATCGGAATAATAAGCTGATCCCTAAAAGGAGCCAGCGGGCTCAAGCTGGACGGCAGTTCCTGCAATACTCCCGCTTCACTCGGCTGCCATTTCGACATCACCGCGCCATTCGGTATGTACACGAATCCCAAGCGCCGCGGCGATACGGGCGCGGCTGAGAGAGCGGGAACCATCGCATCCAGCATTGGCAACGCAACCGTCACGCCGACGCCACGCAGGAAACTCCGCCGCGGAAGGGCTCTCTTTTGGATGATCATTGAATTTCCTTTTCAAGCGCACAGGCCGTTCCTGGCGTTGTGCGCGTCAAACAAATTGTTGCCGCAGTCAGCACCGGTGGGGCGCTTTTCTTCATCGTGAATGGCGTGCTTTTCACAAGTCCTAGAAGCAGCGATTCGAAACTGTAATTGGCCGCCTCGGACCTGCGAACCATCTGTCGAATCGCCGGCGCATCCTGATATTCCAGACCCCTGCCCAGCGCATAAACCAGCAACTTTTCCGCCACCACCGTAACAAATTGCTCGCGGTTTTTCACCAGAACGGCCCGAAGCTCAGCGGGTCCATTGAATTTCGTGCCATCCGGAAGAACACCGGACGCGTCGATCTTTTCGCCGCTCTCCGAGATGGTTCGCCACCGCCCCACCGCGTCAAAATTCTCGAGCGCGAAGCCAATGGGATCCATGCGTGAATGGCAGCCTGCGCACGCCGGATTGGCGCGATGTTGAACCATGAGCTCCCGCACCGAGCGAGGTGTACCGGAGATCCCGTTCTCCGGGAGATCGGGAACATTCGCCGGCTTCGGCGGAGGCGGCGCCCCGAGAATGTTTTCGAGAATCCATTTGCCACGCCCCACCGGGGAGGTCCGATTGGGATAGGAGGTCACGGTGAGAAAGCTGGCCTTGCCCAGCAGACCAAAGCGGTTCGGATCGGTGAGCGTGACCCTTCGGAATTCGTTCCCGTGAACGGTCGAGATTCCGTAAAACTTCGCCAGATCCTCATTGAGAAAGGTGTCGTCGGCCGTCAGCAGATCCACGACACTGCGGTTTTCTTTCACGATGCTTTCGAAGAACAGCTCGGTTTCCTTCACGAAATCCTGTCGAAGGTTGTCGCTGAAATTGGGGAACAACGCGTCGTTGGGGAAAGCGCCGGTCACGTTGCGAAGCCGCAGCCATTGCCCTGCAAAATTCGATGCCAGCGCCGAGGAACGATCGTCCTTCAGCATCCGCTTGACTTGGCGTTCCAGAATAGCCGGGTCTTTCAGCTTTCCTTGGCTCGCGACGTCGATTAGTTCGTCATCGGGAATGCTGCTCCACAGAAGGAAAGACAATCGCGACGCCAGTTCCAAATCGCTCAGGCGATTTACCGCGTTGGAGCCCTTCGGCGAATCGGATTCGACGCGATACAGAAATTCGGGACTGACCAGAACCGCACGCAGAGCCTTCTCGATTCCTGCATCGAAGGTGCCGGGCATTGTCTGACGACGGCCCTCGTTGTAAAAACTCAAAAGAGTCCCCACTTCGGCTTCCGTCACCGGACGGCGATATGCGCGGCGCGCCAAAGTCGCCAGGATTTGTTTTGCGCAGGGTGTTTCCTCGGCCGGCGCCGACGGAGTGCACGCGAACACGCGCCGGCGGCTGGGCGTGTCATGCACGCCCTTCGGATCGAATGGCCCCGTGATCGTCACCGTACCAAGATGAGGCTCATACATAAGGTAATCGCCTTCGCCATGCGGCCGGTCGAACGGCTGCCGGATGGATTCCGCCAATGCGGACGTCTTCTTAATAAATGTCGCCGTGACCACGCGTGGACCAGCCTTCACCGGCACGCGCACTTGAAATTCCGCGGGCTTCCCGCCGAAACCCAAGGCTTGCAACTCTTCGGGTGAGAGCTGTGGCGGCTTGGGTGGTTCTCCGGGCTTCGCCGCATCCTGCGCCGGAGGCCGCGCCATCCCGCCGCGCCCTCTCGGCGCGAGAGTAAACACCTTGACGCGTTCGCCGTCCACCGCAATCTCCAATTGATGGGGCTCCTTCACCTGCGCGCCGGTGAACAAGTCGAGCAGTTCAGCCTTGATGATGTACTCACCGTCCTGCGGAAAATTAAAGCGAATGGCGGTTCCGCCGCGGGTACCAAACGGCAAACCGTCTAACTGCTCGTATTGAGACAGGTCGGACCGCAACCGGAAAGTCTCTTCCGAAGGAGGGAGATGCGATGCCCCAACCACCAGGCGGCTGATTTCCCGCGCCGCCCCCATGTATCGCTCCAACAGCGTGGGCGACATTTTCAAGACACCCGCAATATTGTCGAACCCGTAACTCTGGTCGTCAGCGGGCAGCAGCGCCGCCGCGTCGATGTCGAGCGACAGCATGTCGCGAACCGCGTTCTGATACTCCGTTCGATTCAAACGATGGACGGCTTCGGTTCGCCCCGGATTTGGATGCGCCGCCGCGGCGCTGTCGATCTCCCGCTCGAGAAACGATGCCAATGAATTGTTCGTGGACTTGCCGGGCCGAGGGAGGCCAGGCGGCGGCATGGTTCCGGTGCGGAGCTTGCGAATGACTTTTTCCCAAACCTCGGCGTGATCGGGAACATGATTCAGATCCCCTGGGTCGATAACCAGCCCGGCGGTACGAAGATTTTCGTTGTGGCAGGTTACACAGAAGTTCTTGAGTACCACAGCTTCCGCGGCAGCGGTGGAGTTAGGGGAGGGTAGTTGCGGCGCCTGAGCGAGCACTCGAACGCCGCAAAACAGCGGCAAAGCGATGGCCAGCCAACCCGCGACTGATCTCATAAAGGCTCACACGATCCGACTGAGACGTAAGAGCTACAAAGACAATACCCAAGCTACATTCAAGAAATGCGCCTATAGTTTATCACGGATTTCGATGGACGTAGCGGGCTCACGCCATGCTCCCGGAGCAGCGGGAAACAGTGTCCAGGTCGATCGGATGCGCTTGACACCATGAAAGAATTGGTCTATCTTTTGTGCGATCGGGGCGAAGTTGTGAAATCCCGAGGACTGGTCTCCAAGCCGAGTATGTCCAAAACCTATGACCCGGGTGTGGGTCGCGTCAAAAAACATTTCGTCGGGAACCTGTCGCGCCGCTTGGGTCTCTGCCTCGCGTCGATGTTAGCGCTCAGCTGCATTGCGGCCATCGGTGGCGATCTGGGGTTGGTGGAAGCAGTCAAACATTCCGATATCGTGGCGGTCCGCAATCTGATTCAAACCGGAGCCGACGTCAATGCGGCGGAGATTGACGGCACCACGGCGCTCCACTGGGCAGTGAGCCGCGACGATCTCAAGGCAGCGGATCTGCTGATCGCCGCGGGCGCCAATGTGAAAACGGTCAACCGCTATGGCGTTAGCCCGCTGATGATCGCGTGCAATGATTCCGGTGCTGCGGTAGTGGAAAGGCTGCTCAAAGCCGGAGCTAATCCGAATAGTGCTTCGGCGGAAGGTGAAACCGCGTTGATGTGCGCGGCGCGCGCCGGTAAGGTGGATGTCATCAAAGCGCTTTACACGGCCGGCGCGGACGTGAACACGAAGGAAAGCTGGCATGGGCAGACGGCGCTCATGTGGGCCGCAGCGGAGAATTATCCAGCGTCGATCGAAATGCTCAAGGAACTAGGCGCCGACGTGAACGCCCGTTCCGACGGTGGTTTCACCGCGCTCCTGTTCGCCGCGAGGGACGGCCGCATGGAAGCGGCGCAAACCTTGGTGAAGCTGGGAGCCAATGTCAATGACATGATCAAGCCCGTCAAGATGACGCCGCCCAGGCCGGCGCGTCCCATCAAAGGCCGCATCATTAATGCGGTCTCCGGCCTGCCCATGAGATTCGCCGGCCCCGAGGGAACCAGCGCTCTGGTCATCGCCATCACCAATGCTCATTTCGAGCTCGCGAAATATTTACTGGATCAGGGCGCCGATCCCAACGCCGGCGCGCAGGGATGGACGCCGCTCCACCAGCTCGAATACACGCGTCGGCCGGACCACGGTAAAGGTCTTCCTCCGCCCGAAGCGACAGACACCTACGACAGTCTTGAGCTTGCAAAGGCGCTTCTTGCTCGTGGAGCAAACCCGAATGCCCGGCAGACCGCCGAGATTAACGACGGGCAGAGGAACTACCAGAATCGCATTGGGGCGACTCCTTTCTTTCTCGCCGCCAAGCATGCGGATATTCCGATGATGCGCTTGCTGGCCGAACACGGCGCCGATCCCCGCATCGCCACCGAGGATGGCGCAACGCCGCTTGCGGCCGCGGCCGGCGTCGGCATCTGGAACGTGGGCGAGAGCGCCGGCACCAATGAGGAAGCCTTCGAAGCGGTAAAGCTGGCGTACGAGCTGGGGTCGAGGGATGTCAACGCGGCTGACGATTGGGGCTTTACGCCGCTGCACGGCGCGGCGCTGCGGGCCGCGGACGACATCGTGCAATTCCTGGCCAATAAAGGCGCGAAGTTGGATGCGGTGACGAAAGAAGAACAGTGGACGCCCCTGCGCATCGCCACCGGCGTCTACTACACTGGCACCGTGAAGCTTGGCGATTCAACCGCTGCGCTCCTCCGCCGCCTGATGAAGGCTCAAGGTTTGCCCATCCCGGAATACAAGAACCCTGTAGACTACGGGATGGCTGTTAAGCAAGCGTACCCATAGCGCGACTGCGTCCGATCATTAACTACTCCGAATCGAGAGGTCTGATGAAAATACGGAATCTGTTTCCTCTGGCGGGTTTAGCCGTCGCGGGTTTTATTGTGTTGCCGTCTTCGAAGGTGGAAGCTCAGCAGACGCGCAATCCTCGCCCCGCGGTCAGCAAAGTGGATGTGGGCAAGAAGGACATCGGTGGCGCTGTCACGAGTGCCAAAGGACCCGAGGCCGGCGTGTGGGTAATCGCCGAGACGACGGATCTGCCCACGAAATTCGCGCGCATCGTGGTCACCGACGACCAGGGCCGGTACCTGTTGCCCGATCTGCCGCAGGCTAGCTATCAGGTTTTCGTCCGCGGTTACGGCCTGGTGGATTCGCAGCGGCAGGCCGCCAAGCCCGGCCAGCATCTCGATCTCAAGGCTGAAGTCGCGCCGGATGCCCGCGCGGCCGCGCAGATTTACCCTTCTGCGTGGTGGCTCACCATGTTGAATTTGCCCGACGACAAAGAGTTTCAGAAGAAATTCTCGATGGACATGAAAGAGTGCTATGACTGCCATCAGGTCGGGAACAAGATGACGCGGGAAATCCAGCCAAAATCGGTGCCCGGCGCTTCCTCGACTGCGGACGCATGGGACCGCCGGACCAAGGTAGGTCCCTCGGGTCCCCAGATGGGAGCTGTTTTCCTGGCGATTGGCGAACATCGAAAGATGTTTGCCGATTGGACCGAGCGCGTTGACAAAGGCGAGTCGCCCAAAGTCGCCCCGCCCCGGCCCGCCGGCGTCGAACGCAATCTCGTGATCACGGAGTGGGACTGGGGCACGCCGAAAGACGGCCGGTCCGATGACGCGGCTTCCGATACCCGCAACGCAACGGTCAATGCCAACGGATTAATTTACGGCGCATCTCAGATGACCGACGCGCTCACCACGCTCGATCCGGTTCAGAACAAGGCCGGAAGCTACAAGACTCCCTCCGAAGCCGCTCCCATGGTCTTGTCGTTCAACGCTTCACCTACGCCTTCTCCCTATTGGGGACCGGACGCATGGAAGCGGAGTGGCGATCCCCGGAGCGTGGCGATCGACGCGAAGGGTCGCGTGTGGGTGGCCGTACGCGGCCGCGATAACCAGAAGCAGCCGCCATTCTGCAATGGACCAGGCGCGAACAAGTTCGGTCAATTTTTCCCATTGCGCAACAGCGCGCGCCAGTTGGCGATGTTCGACCCGAAGACTAAGGAGTGGTCCCATGTGGATACCTGCTTCAGCGCGGACCACAACCAGATTAGCGCTGACAACTTCATCTACTTCGGCGTGGGCAACGCGGTCGCATGGGTCGACATCAATACCTGGGATAAGACCCATGACTCGGAAGCTTCACAGGGCTGGTGCCCCGGCATCATCGATTCCAACGGCGACGGCAAGATCTCGACTGGATGGACTGAGCCTAATCAGCCCATCGATCCGGCCAAAGACCACCGCATCGCGTTCGGCGCGTATTCCATCACCATCAATGCGAAGGACGGCGCTCTGTGGGTGTCCGGAATCGGCCGTGGGGACAAGCGGCTGGTGCGAATTCTGAAGGGAAACAATCCGCCGGAGTCTTGCAGGACCGAGTTCTTCGAGCCTCCGCCGAACCAGGCCATCGAGGTAATCGGGTCGGGCGGTGTCGATTCAGATAGGAATGGCGTGGTGTGGATGAACTGGCGCGCGAGCGGACATTTCGCGTCGTTCGATCGAAGCAAGTGCAAAACCACCAGCGATCCCAAAGCCACCGGCCAGAGCTGTCCCGAAGGCTGGACGTTTTATCGCAAGAACGATCCGGCGTACGGCAACAGCGTCTATCACGCCAATGAAAGTTACCTCACGCACATGGATAGCTACGATGTGTTGGGACTGGGGAAAGACGCTCCGATGTATGGGTCTGTCAACACCGACGCGATCGAGGTGCTTACGCCGGAGACGAAACAGTTCGTTACGCTGCGCGTGCCTTACCCGATGGGGTTCTTCAGCCGCGCAGCCAACGGACGCATCGACGATCCGAAGGCCGGCTGGAAAGGCAAAGGACTCTGGGCGGATTATGCGAGCTACGCGGGCTGGCATATTGAGGGCGGTCCGGGAACGCTGCCCAAAGCCGTCAAGTTCCAGATGCGGCCGAACCCTCTCGCTAAATAGAGACTTCGTTTAAGTAGGTCTTCCGGCTCACGAATCGGCGTTCCAGTTGATTCCGCGGACGCGCATATGCCTTCACCGCGGAAAATGCGCTGGACGATTGACACCCTGAATTTAGGGGAGTAGACTCGTGCGGACTTCTATAAGGAGGTCCCCGTGAACAAATCGTGCCTCGTTGCACCTGCGCTGTGCGCAGTTTTTCTTGCCTTTCTGGCGTCGGCGCAGACCGATGCTACCGTTTCCGGCACCGTAACCGATCCGAGTGGAGCGCATATTATCGCCGCCAGGGTCATCGCCCGCAACGTCGACACGGGCGTCACCACCGCGACGACCACGAACGATGCCGGCGCGTACACGATGCCCTCCTTGATCCCAGGCACGTACCAGTTCACCGCCGAGCATCCGGGTTTTCGCAAGGCCGTGGTCGACAATGTGATCCTTCAAGTCGCCGGTGTCCTCACCCTCAACATGCCTCTCGAACTCGGCCAGACCACTGAGTCGGTGGAGGTTCAGGCAACCGCGAACGAGGTCACCGCAACCAGCTCTTCCGTGGGCGACGTCATGGAAGGGAAGCGATTGACGGAACTGCCGCTGGTGGGCCGCAGCGCCTACGATCTGCTCATTACGCAGCCGGGGGTCACCAGTGGAGCCTTGATCCAAGGCTCGGGAAATTACTATATCAACGGCAACCAGGGCGCCTCCATCAATTTCACCTTTGATGGCATCGTTGCCATGGACAACCTGCACAACAGCACGTTTTACATGTACACGAACATCGTCAGCGTGGACCGGGCGGAAGAGTTCAGCGTGGTCACCTCGCCGGCCGACGCCGAATACGGCCGCGGGTCGGGCCAGATCCAGATGGTGACGCGCAGCGGCACCAACAGGTTCTCCGGCAGCGCGTGGGAGGAGTTGCGCAACGGAGATTTGAACGCGAATAACTGGTTCAACAACGCGGCGGGACACAATGCGAACGGCACTCCCCTCGATCCGCGCAACACACTCAAACAGAACAACTATGGTATCCGCTTCGGGGGCCCGCTCAAGAAGAACAAAACGTTTTTCAACGGGATCTATGAGCCGTATAAGTCGCGCAATAACTTCACGGCCAATGAACTCGTGTTCACACCGACTGCTCTCCAGGGGATTTTCCGTTTCTACCCCGGCGTGGTGAACGGCAACGTCACGACGGCGGTCCCTACTGTGGATGGGGCTGGCAATCCGGTCCAGCCGTCCACCGCGACGGGAGGGCTGCAAAGCGTCAGCGTCCTCAACCGCGATCCGAATCGCCTGACCCCGGATCCCACCGGGATCATGACCCACGTGTTCAGCTACATGCCCTTGCCCAACAACTACCGGCTCGGCGATGGATTGAACACGGCGGGCTTCACTTGGGCGTATCCGAACCCAACCAACTTCGAGTTGTATGAAGGGCGCATCGACCACAACTTCAACGAAAAAGAACGCCTCTCCCTCACCCTCAGCGAGCAGGACTTTCACACCTATAACTACACCACTCCCCAGGCGTTTCCGACGGCTCCAGGCGAATTCAACGGCACAGAAACCTCAAACTACAGTGTCGCGCTGACCAGCGTTTTCCGCCCCAACCTGCTCAACGATGCGCGGATCGGGATATACCGGACTCGGACCTTTGTGGATGCGGCCTACAGCCCGGGCAATCCAGGATTTACGGGCTATCTAGCCAATGTCGATAGCTATCCCTCCATCGTGACTCCCACGGGCGTCCAAAGTCCCTACACGGGAGCCAATGGCCTCGGTCCGGTCCCGGGCGACTACCTCAATCCGAATTATCAGTATGGAGATACTCTGACCTGGATCAAAGGCCGTCACTCCTTCAAAGGCGGTTTCCAGTTGCGACTTATTTCATTCGCCGGATACGACTTCGGCACCAGCAACAACGTTCCCATCGTCAGCATTGGTGTGTCGGCGCTCACTCCGGTCACCAACATCAGCACCGGCACGAACCCGATTCCGGGCATCGGCCAGAACGCCAGCGGCGCTGGGAGTCTTTTGTACAACCTGACCGGCTCAGTCAGCGGCGTCACCCAAACCGACTTTGCCACTGGCGGCCAAAATCCGGTCTTTGTGCCCGGGCTGACTTCCTATCGCAATTGGCATCAGCGGGAGTTCGACTGGTTCTTTAAGGACGATTTCAAGGTGTCGTCGAGCTTGACCTTGAACCTGGGCGTTCGCTGGGAACTGTACTTGCCTCCGGTCGAAGTTCAAGGCAGGGAGCTCGCGCTAGTGGGCGGCGCAGGTTCCGTTTTCGGCATCTCCGGCACCACTTTCAGCAGTCTATTCAACCCCAACGCCAGCGGCGGCTCCCCCACGCTGGTTCAGGGAATCGGCCCAAACACGGCCAACCCCGGCAAGTCGATTTTTAACACGCAATTTAAGAATTTCGCCCCGGCCGTGGGACTCGCGTATTCGGTGCCCGGCCAGGGAATGTGGAAATGGCTGAGCGGCGGACCCAACCGAATGACCATCCGCATGGGCTACGGCATCGCCTACGAGCGCTCCCCCATCAGTCTCGCCAACGTCGAGGCGGGATACGGAGAGCCCGGGATATCCTCAACTCAAACGCTATTGACGGCGACCAACCTGTCTCAGATCGCGCTTCCGTTGCAGCCCCTCGGCCCGCCGCTCACCGAGGTGCCTCTGACCGGCACTGGTTCGCATACCCAAACGGTCTACGGCATCAACCCAAACCTGCGCACGCCTTACACGGCGAACTACAATGTTACGGTTGCGCGAGCGTTGACCCCTTCGGTGATCCTCAATGTCGCTTATGTCGGCAGTAATAGCCATCAACTGGTGGAAACCCTCAACCTCAACGAGGTCAACATTTTCGAGAACGGCATCCTCCAGGCGTTCAATACGGTTGAGACTGGCGGCGATTCTCCGTTGATCGACAAGATTTTCAACACCAGCTACCCCGCGGTCGCGGCCGCCGGCAGCGGCTCTAAGTATGTTCTCAGCAACAGCTCGACGCAGGCCTTTTTTGCCACGCACAACCCCGGAGGCTTCGCCAGTTTCATCAGCAGCACCAACTCGCTGAGCGGAGTAATTGGCGGCCTGCTGACCGGTGCCGGTCTGCCGTTGAATTACATCGTGGCCAACCCGCAGTTCGCCAACGCGGATTACACCAGTAATTTCGGCAATTCCACCTACAACTCGCTTCAAGTTAAGGTAAGCAGGCGCCTCAGTCAGGGCTTCACGGTCCAAGGCACCTATGTGTGGTCCCAAGCTCTCGGTTCGACTGGCGATTTCAACACAGGGAGCTTCCGCACGCTGCGCAACGAGAGTCTGGACAAGCAGGAGCTGGGCTATGACTATCAAAGTGTGTTCAAGGTCAACGGCCTTTACGACTTGCCCTTCGGCCGCGGCAAGCTGATCGGCCAGAACGCCAATGGGTTTCTCGATCGCATCATCGGGGGCTGGGAGATCGGCGCGATCGGGATAGCGCAATCGGGTGCGCCGCTCACTTTCTCCGCCCAGAGCACGTTCAACAATGGCACCTCAACGGCCAACGAGGTGGGACCGTTACCCAGCGTTGGAGTGCAGAGGGTCGGCACCGGTATACAATACTTCAGCGGTTTCACGCAGATCACCGATCCCGCGGTAGCCACGCTTCCGGCCTCGCTCCAACCGCTCTCCACTCTTAAGGCGATCGGGAACTCGAGCGGAACCCCGATCCTGGTCAACCCATTGCCCGGCCAGATGGGCCAACTGGGAGATACCATCTTTCATGGGCCTGGCTTCAAGAATGTGAACGTGAACCTGCTCAAGCGTTTCAAGATCAACGAGCGCTTCAACATGGTGTTCGAAGCGACCGCCCAGAACCTCACCAACACACCGGCGTTCGGCAACCCGACCACCAGCATCAGCAGCACCAGCTTCGGGCGGATTACAGCCGTCGGCGTATCCGCTTCGTCGTCGATCGGCGCTGTGAACCCCGTCGCGGGCGCCGGCGCACGCATCATCGTGATCCAGGCGCGCTTGAATTTCTGATCCAGCCCCACCCGTCAGGGTGGGGGATTTCTCCGGGCACAGCGCTCTACGGCTTAACCGAAACTTTGACGTCGCCGAAAGTCCAGCAGCACTGCTCGCCGCCGCCGCCGTCGCCCGAATAGTCATTCGCGACCACGTGCAGCACGTAATCGCCAGGCTCGCTGAACTTGGCCGTCGTTGTTGATTTGCCGCTAAATTTCGCGCCGCCTCGTGGCTCGGTCTTTTCCACCGGCGGACGCTCCGGCGTGAACGTCACCGCACCCGTTCCACGATACTTGACCCAGCGCACGCTGACAGGAGTCCCCAGATTTCGAGGCTTCGCACCGGATAGCGTGGTCCACTTCTCGTCATCGGAAACGAACACCGTCAAGCTCAAGGGATCGGCGACGCTCGTCATTCGAGAAATCGTGAACCCCAAGGGCCCCTGCACCGTCGGGCCGGACTCGTCGAAGCTCAACACTGGCGGCGTATTTCCCACCGCCTCTTCCCGAAAAGGTGAAATCTCGTAGTCCTTATTGAGGCTCGCCGGAATCACCGACGTCTTGCCATTCGCCGCGAGCGTCCAGGTGATCTTGTTCTCTCCGAAGTTGGCCGGAACCTTCACTGCGAACAATCCCCATTGCCGGCCAACCAGAAAGTGCGTCGGCTGCCCCAGGTCCGGACCGCCCGGCTCCATCCGATTGTCCGGCCCGATCGGGAGATCCAGCTCTTCCTTGTCATTTCGGTTGAAGTACCCCAGCAGCAGGCTGAAACTCCCATCGGGATTCTTGAACCACCCTTCGAACGCCCCGGTGATGCCGGTCTTCTTCTCGGGCATTCTCCCCGCGCCCGGCCCTCTGCCAGGCGACGGCGGAGTTTGCGCGAGTGTGACGCCGCTCGTAATGCTAATGAGCAACGCGGCGCTGGTCCACACCACGCGTGTCAGCGCGGCGGCTCTCGAATAACCCACTCTCATCGTTGCGCTCTAACTATCGGGGAAACACCAGCGGATGCGTCGCCGCCGCCAGCGTGTTGTGATGCGTCGCCGCCCATTCCTTGTAATCCTCTTCCGAAATGTAGGTCACGTTCATCCATGCGTGACACATCTCGTCCACCGTCCGATCGCCATAGCCGACCCACTGGTCGTGATCCGGATTGTTCGGATTGGCCGTCGTGTTATCGTGCCACGACGTTACGTGGATAGTGGTCCCTTTCGGGAACACTGGCGCCGCGTCGTCCGCGTAAATATAATTCGTCATCCAGTTGAAGTTGAAATTGGGGACGTAGCTCACCGTTTCAACGGTCCCGTCCGGCAGAATGGCTTCCACCATCATCGCCTTCCCGCGGAAATGCATATGCGGCTGGAAATTCTCGATGCGCGCGGGCCGGCTCAACACCGTGAAGCCTTCGTTCTTGCTGATCTGGTTCGGCTCGATGTCTAGATACCTGCCGGTCCTGCCCTGAAAAGCAGTCAGGTTGGTCCGATACTTCGGCTCCTGGCCTTTGGGATACAGCCACACGCCCAACTCGACGTGATCGCGGATCGCCTCGCCCACCGCGTGGATGTGGATGTCCCAGGAAATCTGGCCGCCGGGCATCAGCAGCTTGCCGGTATTCGGCCGGTACATATCGTACTGCTTGCCGACCGCCCATTCCATCAGCATTCCGCGCCGCTCGACGTTCGCGAGGGACGGGTTGGCGGGTACACTCAAATCCGCCCCAGTGTTCGGTTCCTCCTGAGCGAGATAAGCCACCGCGTGGTGCGTGATTCTGCGGCCGGCCACCGTCCCTGGACGCATCTCGACCGCGCGCACCCAGCGAGGCTCGGTCACTGGAACATTCGACGTCGGGCGCCACCACACATCCTGATGATGCGCCGCCATCGTGTACGGGTCGGACTGGATCACCAGATCCGGTGGGCCCAGTTTCGCCGCGGCCTGCCACTCGTTGTCGGTCGGCCATTGTTTGGCCGGCGGCATGTCTTTGGCATTGCCCATCGGCGCGCCCGCGTCCACCCAGCGCACGATCGTCGCGATCTGTTCGTCGCTCAACGACCGGTCGTTGGCAAAGTGCGTGACGCCGACGGTCTTGTCGATGTGCCACGGCGGCATCTGCCGCTGAGCCACACGCTGCTTGATCGATTTCGCCCATGGGCGAGTCTCTTCATACGTCACCAGCGACATCGGCGCCATGGAGCCGTTGCGATGGCAGTCCTGGCACTTTTCCTGGAAGATCGGTGCGATGTCCTTCGCGAAGGTCACCGGCTTCGGGGCGGTATCCGCCGCCGCCGCGACGCCGGAAAATGTCAGAACTGCGCCGACCGCCAACCCCAAACCTCGCCACATGATGGATCCGTCCATGGCCTGTTCCTTTCTAATCTTCACAACGGGGCGTGCCCCGGTTTACTTCACCGTTACTTTTATATTATGTACCGCTTCCAGCAGCCCGTCACTGGCTACCGCCTGTATCCAATACATTCCAGGGGCTGAAAAAGTTGCCATGGTAGTGCTATCGGCAGTTTTGCCCACGCCCGGCGTTGTTTCTGGATCGAGAGTCACTCCACCCGGCCCGCGATACTGAATCCATTTGATCGCCAATCCGCCGCGCCCTCCGCGGCCGCGAACTGGAATCCCATCGTCCGTCGCCGACGCCGTCAGCTTGATCGGTTTCCCGACTTCAGCCGTCTGCTCCGGACTTCCACCCGTGATCGTCGGCGCCGTATTGGGAGGATCGGCCGGCGGCGCGAGCCCCGCGCCTCCCGCGTTCATCTGCCGCACCCCGTCGTCGGTTTCCCATTCCGGCTGTAACCATCCAGTCGCAGTGCAGGTTTCGCCGTGCGCGATAACGGTCCAGATCACCTTCTTGTCCTTGTCCCAATCCCTCGGCAAGATGACTTTGAAAACGTACTGGTGCCGCCGCGTGTAGAAATGCGTCGGCTGCCCGCTGTCAACAGTGGTGTTGAACTTGTTGGCCGGACCGATGGGAACGTCGACAATCTCTTTCCGGTTGCGGTTCATATATCCGAACCACATGCTGACGGTGCCGTCCGTATTCCGCTGCCAGCCGTCGAACACCGGTTGGACGCTATCGCCGGTCTCGCGCGGAACGGGGAGTTCAGGAGGAAGCTGATCCTTGACGCTCTGCGCGCGCAGGCTCACAAAAGGGAAGCACGCCGCGAGACATGCTACCAGGCAAGTCGCCGCCGGAATCCGTGAATATTTCACAAGCCGCCTCATCGACGCTTTCGTCAGCTTCGATTCTGACTAGTATAATCCTAAACAGTTTCACGTGGGGTGTAGGGAGTAAACTGGGTGGTGGAGGCACGAACGTGCTGTTTGACCGGATTTCCATCGATCCGAATATCTGCCACGGCCAGGCCTGCGTGAAGGGCACGCGGATTCCCGTCCACCAGATTGTCCGCATGCTGGCAAACGGCGACACAGTGGAGGAACTGCTCGCCGAGTATCCTTCTCTGTCCCGCGAAGACATTATGGCGTGCCTCGACTACGCAGCCGAGCTGGCTGAGGAACAAGTCACGCCGATTCAGGCCGTCAGCCGTTGACTGACGAAGATCCCGCGTTTGAGGAATGAAGATCCTCGTCGACGAGAACATCCCGCGCATGACGGTAAACCGGCTGCGTGAACTCGGTCACGACGTCAAAGACATCCGCGGGACGGCAGACCAAGGGTTAGGCGATTCCGGCGTGTGGAGCATCGCGATGACCGAAGCCCGCCTGCTGATCACCACGGACAAAGGCTTCACAGAGCATCGCCGAACCGCCCACCACGGCATTTTGATCGTGCGCCTTCGCCAGCCCAACCGGCAGAGGATTCACGAGTCAGTGATGCGCGCGATGGAGCGGTTCCAGGAAGCGGAATGGCCGGACCTGCTTGTGGTAATGCGCGATACGACCATGAGCACCTCGCGGGCCGGCGGTCCGGTCGAGAAGTAGAACAGCACGCCTAGCGGATCAAGCGGTTTCAACGCCCGGGTGTCCAGACCTCCCGGGCTCCGTACCAATTACGGTTAGATCTCCTTCTTGCGGAAACCCTGAGATGTGACCAGGAACGTCCGACGCAGAGGAGCGGGACGGCTCGGCCTCGCGCCTGCGATCCAGCCCCTACTGCAACGACGCAGCCGTCTTCGACTTCGCCTTCGCCCGATCGGCGGTCATCTGCTTGTATTCGTCGTCCGTAATGTAATACCAGTTGATCCAGGAGAACCCCATCTCGTCGATGGTGCGGTTCCCGTACCCGACCCAATTGCTGGGATCGGGGTTGAACTGGTTGCCGGTGGTATTGTCGTAGATCGAAATCACGTGCAGGATAGTGCCCGCCGGAACGATGGGCGCGACGTCGTCGGCGTATTCGTAAACCACGTGCCAGTTGAATTTGAACCGGTCGGTGCAGCTCACCGTCTCCGTCCGCACCGCACCCGGACGATCCCCGCCGCGGCCCGCCGCCGCCGGGTACATCAGCTCCAGGCATTGTGCCTTACCGCGGAAATGCATGTGCGGCTGGAACGCAGTGATCACGGCCGGTTTGGTCAGCACCGTATACCCATCCGCGCGGACGTTGTTGGTGTTCGGACGGATGTCCAGGTCGCTGGCCGATCCCAGTTGCTGCGCGTGCGCGACGTGCTTGGGGACCACGCCTTCCGGATAAAGCCGCAGCCCCACGGCGATATTCATAGGCGTGTCCTCGCCGTCGGCGTGCACATGGACGTTGGCGATGATCTTCGCGCCGACTTTCAGCAGCATCCCGCTTCCTTCCGGAAACGTGTCGCCGAATTTTCCGACCGCGTATTCCTCCAGATGGATCTTGCCCTGCATCACGCCGCCGTCCTCCGGCTCCACCAGCGAAGATTCCACGTGATGCAGCACCTTCACGCCCCGGATCGGCTTGATCTCCATGGCCGCGATGTAGCGATCGCTTTTTAGCCCCAGGTCTTCGGTCGGCAAGTCCAGCCACTGGTCGGCCTGCTTGGCCTTCACGATCACGTCTTTATTTAGCGTGACCACGATGTCGGGTTTGCCGATGTGCCACCGGTCGCTGTCGTCGAACGTGCGAGGCTTGGGCATGTCGGCGGCGTTGCCCATCGCCGCGCCCCCGTCCGCCCATTGGGAGATGGTCGCGATCTCCTGGTCGCTCAGCGACCCGTCGTTCTTGAATTTCTGGATGCCGACCGAGCGGTCGATGAACCACGGCGGCATGTTGCGCTGCACCACCTGCTGCTTGATCGCCTTGGCCCACGGCCGCGCGTCGTTATAGGAGAGCAGCGACATCGGTCCGATGCTTCCAGGGCGATGGCAATTCTGGCACGCCCGCTGTAGGATTGGCGCAATGTCTTTGGTGAACGTGACCTGATTCGGAGTGGTGGTCGACGTCGCCGTCTGAGCCTGGCCGATACCGGTGATTCCGATCGTGGCGACAGCGGCCACCAATCCGGCTCTCGACAAACCGCTGAACCAACTTGCACCGCTGGGTTTCATCGACATGACCAAAGCCTCCTTACGCGCTACGGGCACACATAATCCGTGGTGTTTGAGTTGATCGCTGTGGCGTATTATACACCTTGAGTTAACCGGCGGATAGGGTGCTAACGCGCGCGGATCGAAAGCTTCGACTTCCGCGCCTTCTTCGGAACAAACGCGAGAAACCGGGCGGATTGTCATGGTGTCATTGGTTGGCGACAGGGACATCACGCACCCGCTCCTGGACGGTACCTGGAATGCCCAGCCGCGTATCCGCGCCCAACTGCTTCAGGAAAGCCGCGGTATCCGGAAAAGCCTGGAACTGAAAGGACTGCTTCGACCCTTCCGCGATTCGGTACGGCGTGCGGCCCCGGAAGTCGCGCGCGTTGATGTTGGCGCCGTGCTCGACCAGATATTGAATGATCTCGTTCAGCCCCCGGAACGCCGCGCCGTGAAGCGGCGTGAAATCGGCTTCGTTGACGGCGTTCACATTGGCGCCCGCTTCCACCAGGATCTTGACCGCCTCCTCACCGGCGATGGAACGGATGCCTCGCCGCTGCCCGGGGGAAAACGTAACGCGACCAAGTCCGGCCGCGACCATGAGCGGAGTGGTCCCGTCGTCGGTTGCCAGATTCAGGTTAGCGCCGGCCGCCAAAAGAGCGAGCATGATTTCGGAGGTGCTTTCCATCCGTCCAACGCCTCTGCCACCTCGTCCCCGGCCGCCGCCTCCACCGTTCGCCGCATACGCCGCCACCCACAGCGGCGTCGCGCCGCGGAGATCTCCCGTGCCGCAGGCGAAGGACTCAAACGCGCCCTTGGTGGGATATCCGATATACCTGAAGAACATGGTGGAATGATCGATGCGCTGGTTGGGGTCCGCGCCGTGAGCCAGCAACGCTTTCACTACCGTGAGGGCGTTGCCTGCATCGAGACCGCGCGAGCCGAAGCCGGCTCCGGTCAAATAGTTGTTTCCGCCGCCGTGTCTGCGGTTCCAATCCGACAGCCAATAACTGACGGCGCCGGAGGCGGCATGCAGGGCGCCTACTCCATCCATTGACGCCTTGGCGTCGGCGCCATGATCGAGGAGAAACATCGCGAAGTCCGCCTGACCGTCGGCGATCGCGTATACCAGCGGCTGCGTGCCATCCGATCCGGTCTCATTCACTTTGACGCCGGCGGCGAACAGTAGCCTGGCCATCTCAATATCGCCGTTGCGCGCAGCGTAGATCAGCGGCGTGAATCCCTTGGCGGTGGAGGCGTGCACGTCCGCGTGAGCATCGATCAGAATCTTCACGATCTCCGGAAATCGATCCGCGACGGCCCACATGAGGGCCGTGTTTTTGGTTTCGGCAGTTGCGGCGTTGACGTTCGCGCCGCGCGCCATCAGCGCCTGGACCACGGCGACGTTCCCGGTATGCGTCGCCGTCATCAGCGGAGTCATCCCGCTGAGCTGAGCCAGATTCGGATTGGCTCCCGCGTTGAGTAGCCGATCCACCATGGCGATGCTGCCGTTTTCGGCGGCGCGGCTCAGCGGGGTGACGCCGTAATCGTCCGCCGCGTCGACTTTGGCGCCCGCCTTGAGCAACAAGTCGACGGTTTCCAAATCATCCCAGTGTGCGGACCACAACAGAGCCGTAGAACCGTCCGCCCGGGTTGAGTTGACGTCGACAGATTGCTTCAGCAGCGCCCGGACCGTGGTCTTGTCCTGATCGGCTGCCGCGTTGACCAAGCGCTGGTCGGCCGCGGCGTGCGCGATGGCAGTCGACAGAAGGATCGCGAGAAGGCCAGCTATCGGCTTCGAGATCGTTACCATCTTCGCGTTCACTTTGGCCTCCGGGGGCTGATCGAGCATTCAAAATCAAACGGGGATTTGCTCACAGCGATAATAGCTCAGCCGAGCGAGGGTGTCGATGGGCGACGCGGTCCGATATTCTTCACGTAGATGGCAAGCAAGAGTAACAACATACTTAGCTCACCTATGGAAATGGCCCGCGAGAGTCGACCCGACGATCGCGATTCGTGACCGTAGCTGGACAGGTGCCTGCGAAGGCTGCCTCGATGTACAATCGAGCCGGTGAACCACACGCATCCGATGCTTCGAGCCGTGCTGAAAAGCCAGTATCACGCGTCGCTGGCGATGCTCCGCGAAGCCATCGAGCGCTGCCCGCCCGAGGAGTGGTTGAGCACCAACCACAAGAATGCGTTCTGGCAGGTGTCGTATCACGCGCTGTTCTTTGCACACCTGTATCTACAGCGCGACGAAGCTGCGTTTAGGCTGTGGGAACAGCATCGCGGCGAGGGCGACGGCATCGCGGGTGAGCCGTACACGCAACCGCAGGTGCTCGAGTACTGGGAGTTCTGCGATCGGATGATCGATGACGCCGTGGACGCGTTGGATCTCGACGGCGCCGAAAGTGGCTTCAGTTGGTATCGCATGTCCAAGCTGGAGCACCAGTTCGTCAATATCCGCCATATCCAACATCATGCCGGGCAACTGATCGACCGCGTCCGCTCGGCCGTCGACGTCGGGATTCGCTGGGTGGCCGCGCGCTAGCGCCTTGGCGAGTCAAGTAATTCATTGCCCAAGTTAGATAGTTTGATCGCATTGATACTCTGATACAATTGATCCGACTCGGGTTCCCCCGTTTTGTGAGGTGCCGGCCATGTCGAGAGCACTGAATGCGATGTTGCTCGCAATCGCGCTGGCGGGGAGCTATCCACAAGCAATTAAGGCGCAAGGCGCGCCGCCAAGTCGCTCGCTTCTGGATCAGTATTGCGTCACCTGCCATAACGACAAACTGAAGACCGGTGGGCTTTCGCTGGCAAGCGTCAATATTGGAGACCCGGCTAGAGACGCAGGCGCCAAGCCGGAAGTTTTCGAAAAAGTGGTGCGGAAACTGCGCAGCCGGCAAATGCCCCCTGAAGGATCGCCCCGGCCCGACCAGGCGACCATCGACAGATTCTCCACCACGCTGGAAAATGCGCTCGATCGCGCCGCCGTCGCTCTACCGAATCCGGGGCGAGTGGCCTCGCACCGTCTCAATCGGGCCGAATACGTCAACGTCATTCACGATCTGCTTGCGGTGGACATCGATGGCACGGAGTTGCTGCCGAGCGATATGGCCGGTTTCGGATTCGACAACAACGCGGATGTGCTCTCGATTACGCCGGGCCTGCTTGCGCGCTACATGTCCGCGGCCACCAAAGTAAGCCGCATCGCCGTCGGGAGCCCCGACAACCGCCCGATGACGCAAGTCTACCGAGTGGAATTCGGCACCAAGCAGGACAAGCGCCTTGACGAAGAGATGCCGTTTTCGACGCACGGGGGCCTGGCGGTTCACCACACTTTTCCGCTCGATGGCGAGTATGTGTTCAAGCTGCGCATGCAACGCAACCAGACGGTGGGCACCATCGAGGGCCTGGAAGAAGACGTACAGCAAATCGAGCTGCGCGTGGATCATGGGCTGGTCAAACGCTTTCGCATCGGAGGCGAGTTCAAAGGCCCCGATCCCGGCGTCCTGATCGCCGTTCCGGAAAGTGACGCAGCCGGCCAGCGCGTCCACAATTACCGGCTGAATGCCGATCGGGAGTTGGAGATCCGGATACCGGTTAAGGCCGGGACGAAATTGGTGACCGCGGGGTTCACGGATTCGCTGCCTTCGCCTTCGGAAGACATCCCCAAGCCGACCATCACCATCGAGGACGGAGATGTGGGAATCGATGTGCTGGAGATCTCCGGTCCGTTCAACGGCAAGACGCCGGAAGATTCGGCGAGCCGCAAGCAGATTTTCACGTGCCGGCCCGCGACCACCCGCGAGGAGGAGCCTTGCGCGCGCAAGATCGTCGGCAATCTGACGCGGTTGGCATACCGGCGTCCCGTGACCGAGCGCGAAATCGAGCCGCTGATCGCGATCTACAAAATGGGCCGGAGCGACCGGGATTTCGACGCGGGCATCGAGCGCGCGCTCGAAGCTCTGCTCTCCTCGCCCAAGTTTTTGATCCGCGCCGAGCGCGAGCCGGCCGGCATCAAACCGGGATCGGTGTATCGCCTGAGCGATTTAGAGTTGGCTTCGCGGCTTTCTTTCTTCCTGTGGAGAAGCATCCCCGACGAGGAACTGCTGGGGCTCGCCGAGCAAGGCAAGCTCAGCGATCCCAACGTTCTGGCGAATCAGGTTCATCGCATGCTTGCCGACCGGCGATTGACGCGCTTCATGGACGATTTCGTCGAGCAGTGGCTGCAAGTGCGGAATATTCATTCGCAGGCGCCGGATCGCCGGCAATTCCCGGATTTCGACCCGACCTTGCGCGAAGCCATGGCTCGCGAGACCGAGTTGTTCTTCGAAAGTCAGGTGCGCGAGGATCGTCCGCTGACAGAGTTGCTGAGCGCGAACTATACGTTTCTGAACGAGCGCCTGGCACGGCACTATGGGATCAACAACATTTACGGCAGCCATTTCCGGCGCGTGACGCTGACCGATGAGCGGCGATTCGGCTTGCTGGGCCAAGCCAGCATCCTGACGGTGAGCTCGTACGCGCACCGGACCTCGGTGGTGCTGCGCGGCAAATGGATTCTCGAGAACCTATTGGGCTCGCCTCCGCCGCCGATGCCGCCGGGCGTGCCTCCGCTCAAGGAAAATGACATGCGCGGCAAACCGACGTCCTTGAGGGAGCGCATGGAAGAGCACCGCGCCAATCCGGTCTGCGCATCGTGCCACGCCAGCATCGACCCGCCGGGCTTCGCGCTGGAGCACTTCGACGCCGTCGGCAAATGGCGTGAGACGGACGGCGGCGCGCCCATCAACTCGACCATCGAATGGTCCGGAGTCACCATCGACAGTCCCGCGGCGTTTCGCGCGGCACTGCTCAGCCGCGGCTATGAGTTCAAACGTACCGTGATCGAGAAGTTGATGACCTACGCGCTGGGACGTGGAATCGATTTATCCGATGCACCGACGGTTCGCCAGATCGGCCGCGACATGGGTCAGAACCACGGGACGCAAAATCAGGATGGCTGGTCCACGCTGATCACCGATATCGTCAAGAGCGCGCAATTCCAGATGCGCAGAGCGCCGGTTACCGCGCGGGCGGTCGCGCGGGGCAACGCGGGTAACAGCGCGGGTAACGACGCGGGGAACCGATAGGAGATGGCCATGTTTATTACCAGGAAACATTTGTCTCGCCGAACCGTTTTGCGCGGTCTGGGAGCGTCACTGGCATTGCCGCTTCTCGACAGCATGATCCCGGCTTTGTCCGCGGGTTCGGCTGGCGCGCCGGTTCGACGGTTCGGAGTATTCTACGTGCCCAATGGCATGTCGATGCCGTACTGGTTTCCCAAAGCAGAAGGGCCGCTCGCGCAGCTCCCGCCGACGCTACAGTCGCTGGCCGAACTCAAGGACCGGATTCTGTTGATGGGCGGGCTCGCCGACGACGCGGCGAATCAGGTGAGAGGCGGAGGCGACCACGCGCGCTCCGCGGGAACATTTTTGACGTGCGTGCCGTTCCGGCTCAGCGCCGGCGCCGATGTATACGGATCGGTTTCGATGGACCAGATCGCGGCGCGGGAGCTGGCCAAGGAAACCCAGTTGGCGTCGATCGAACTGGGCATCGAGTCCAATGCCATGGTTGGAAATTGCGACGGCGGCGCGAGCTGCGCGTACACCAACACCATCGCGTGGCACAATCCGACGACGCCGTTGCCGATTGAGAACGATCCGCGCGCGGTGTTCGAGCGGCTGTTCGGCGCGAGCGGGAGCACGGACAAAGGCGCGCGGCTTGCACGGATCAAACGGGACCAGAGCATCCTCGATTTCGTGAGCAGCGAAGTGCGAAATCTGGGGAAGGCGATCGGCCCGCAGGACAACGCCAAGATCGAGGAGTATCTGGATTCGGTGCGCGATATCGAGCGCCGGATACAGATGGCCGAGTCGCAAAATACGCGAGAGCTGCCGGTAGTCGACCAGCCCATCGGCGTGCCGACGGATTATGCGCAGCACGCGAAACTCATGATGGACATGCTGGCGCTGGCCTATCAAACCGATATGACGCGCATCAGCACGTTCATGCTGGCGCGCGAGGTGAGCGCGCATGCGTACCCCGAAATCGGCGTGTCGGATTCGCATCATCCTCTCTCCCATCACCAGGACGAGGCCGCCAAACTGGAGCGGCTGCACAAGATCAACGAGTATCATTTCCAGCAGTTTGCCTACCTGGTCAAGAAGATGGCCGCGATGCCAGAAGGCGACGGGACATTGCTCGATCACACTTTGTTCCTTTACGGCAGCGGGATCAGCGACAGCAACACGCACTTCCACGATGACTTGCCGATCGCGCTGATCGGCGGCAAGGCTACGGGGATTGTGGGAGGCCGCTACATCCGGCACCCGAAGGGGACACCGCTCGCGAACCTGTACGTCTCGCTGCTCGATAAGCTGGGCTTTCCGGTGGAGAAATTCGGCGATAGCACCGGCAAGCTGGCGCGGCTCGCCGAGGCTTAAGCGGTTTCATGCGCCATGTGACGCTTGCGATCGCGGCAGTGGTGATGGGCGCCGCACTGATCGCGCAGAAGCCCTATCCCGTTTTTACTTACGACGACTTCACCAATGCGATGAAGGCACTGGGCCGCAACTTCGCGGCGGTCAATTCGCTGATTTCGAAAAACGATTTCGACGGAGCGAAATCGCAACTGGCGCGGTCGCGCGAGCTGCTCGCTACCACGATCACGTTCTGGAGAGACCGGAAAAAGGACGATGCGGTCAAAATGCTGCGGGACGAGTTGGCGAAGTTCGACGAGCTTGACGCGGCTTTGTCGGCCGAGAAGGTTGATCCGGCACGCGTGAACTCGATTGTTAAGCAAGCTGGGGCCGCGTGCCAGACGTGCCATGCGGCGTATCGCGAACAAGATCCGCAATCGAAGGGATATCAGCTAAAGGCGGGATTGGCGAAGTAGGTAATTTCATGGTTGGCGAGAGCAAGCCGGCCTGAAAGCCGGCTCGCCGCCGAGACGGCGGCCCCACAAGGCCGTCACAGCGTTGCAGAAATCGTTTCGTCGTCTGAAATGAGTCATTTTGGATGGATCCGGTGGGTCATGCTGCATCGAGCCGGTGTACAATCGCCTAGATGAAATGGCGGGGACAGAGACACGTCGGCAAGGAGATCGGATGTTGAGGAGCCTTTTGAAAGACACCCTCCGCAGGGCATGGCCCTGCGCCACTTGGCTCGGATTACTCGCCACTGCGTTGGGGTCCATGTGCGCGCAACAGCAGGCGCAGCATGCGGGCGAATATTCTCCAGCCGACATCCAAGCCGGCGCCGCGGTATACGCGTCGCAGTGCACCAATTGTCATGGCCCGAATGGCGACCAGATCTCAGGAGTGGATTTGCGGAGCGGGCGGTTCCGGAATGCGGCATCGGACGACGATTTGCGGCGCATCGTCACCAACGGGATTCCAGGCACATCGATGCCGGGCCGGCGCCTTGACCCGCCGCAGATGGTTGGCCTGATCGCGTACCTCCGCAACATGCGCGATTTCAAAGCGGGGGCGGTGCTGATGGGCGATCCGATCCGGGGGCAGGCGCTGTACGAGGGAAAGGGACGCTGCGCGACGTGCCATCGCGTGAGCGGAAAGGGATCGCATGCGGCGCCGGACCTGAGCGACATCGGAACGTCGCGCACGGCGAGCGTGCTGCAGCAGACGTTGATCGATCCGACGAGCACGATGACGCCCATCAATCGCCCGATCCGCATCGTGACTAAGGAGGGTAAGACGATCAATGGCCGCCGCCTGAACGAAGACACTTACACGGTGCAGCTTATCGACGATCAGGAGCACCTGCTGTCGTTAGCGAAGACAAACCTGCGCGAGTACACGATCCTGGATAAGTCTTCGATGCCGTCGTATAAGGAGACGCTCAGTGCGCAAGAAATGTCGGAACTGGTGGCGTACCTGGTGTCGCTAAGAGGAAAGTGATGGAAAGGCAAGTGATCATGTTGCGACGAGTATTTTTCGGGTTTTCCATGCTGGATGCGCCTCGCACCAGGCCGACACTCGCGCGCTTAGCCCCAAGCTTACGCAGCTTAGCCCCAAGCTTACGCATGGGGCTGGCGGCCGTGTTCGTCACGGTGCTTATTCCATCGGGGCTCCGGGCGCAGGTTACTTCCGACAGGCTTCTGCGCGCAAATCAGGAACCGCAGAACTGGCTGACGTACTCAGGCGACTACGCGAGTCTCCGCCACACCGCACTAAAGCAGATCGATCCAACCAACGCAAAGAATCTGGAGCAGAAATGGGTGTTTCAGGCGGACACATCGCTACAAAACTTTGAAGCCACGCCTTTGGTTGTCGACGGGATCATGTATCTCACGCAGCCAATCAACGACGTGGTGGCGCTGGACGCGAAGACGGGTCGCGTGTTCTGGATCTTTCGGCACAACGTGCCCTCGGACACGAAGCCGTGCTGCGGATCGGTGAATCGCGGACTGGCGATTCTGGGCGACACGCTGTTTCTGGCAACGATGGACGCGCAGTTGATCGCGATTGACGCCAAGAACGGGAAGGCCTTGTGGACGATCAAGGTGGAGCCGAATTATGCGACGGGCTACTCGATCACGATGGCGCCGTTGGTGGTGAAGGACAAAGTAGTGATCGGCGTGGCGGGCGGTGAGTACGGCATTCGCGGGTTCATCGCGGCGTATGACACGGCGACCGGCAAAGAAGCGTGGCGATTCTATACCGTGCCTGGGCCTGGTGAACCTGGTCACGAAACCTGGAAGGGCGAGGACTGGCAACACGGCGGAGCTCCCGTATGGCTGACGGGTTCCTATGATCCGGAGTTGAACTTGACCTACTGGGGCGTGGGGAATCCGGGTCCGGATTGGAATCCTGATCAACGAAATGGGGACAACCTGTACTCAGCGTCGGTGGTGGCGCTGGACGCAGATACCGGAAAGCTCAAGTGGCATTATCAATTCACGCCGAACGACGGGTATGACTACGATGCGGTCCAGATTCCGGTGCTGGTCAACATGGCCTGGAACGGGAGCCCGCGCAAGTTGATGCTGTGGGCCAACCGCAACGGGAACTTTTACGTCCTCGACCGGACCGACGGGAAGTTTCTCCTGGGCAACCCGTTCGTCAAGGTGAACTGGATGAGCGGCTTCGACGCCAACGGCCGTCCCATTCAGACGCCACAGCCCGAAGGCAAGCCAACGTTTCCGGGGAATCAGGGCGCAACGAACTGGTATTCGCCGTCCTATAGTCCGCGAACTGGGTTGTTCTATGTGTCTGTGTGGGACAACTACGGAACGGTTTACAGCCGCCGGAAACAGGAGTATCGCGCGGGCCAAATTTACGGAGGCGGTGCACCGAGGCCGTTCACGCCGCTGCCCGCCGCTCCCGCGGTGCCAACTTTGCGGCGGGGAGCGATCAACAACTGGACGGAGGCGGTGGGTTCCGGCGCGGTGATCGCCATCGATCCACATACGGGCCAGCGGGAGTGGACCTACGCGATGACGGACGTGACCGACAGCGGTATTCTGACGACGGATTCGGACGTTCTGTTTACGGGCGGGCGCGAAGGATACTTTCAGGCGCTGAACGCCCGCAACGGCAAGCTGCTGTGGAAGACGAACCTGGGCGGACAGACGCCGGCCGGTCCCATGAGTTACCAGGTGGACGGGAAGCAGTACGTCGCCATCGCGGCCGGCCACTGCCTGTTTGTTTTCGGGCTGCGGGAGTAACGGCCGTCATCGCGATCGCATCGTCGAATCGGCTGACAACGTCGCCTTATGGCGACGGACGATCTCTTTACGAACTATAACGTGCCGCTCCTTTACAGTCGCGGTTCAGAAGCGAGGTTAGAGTGCCGCTCCTTTACAGTCGCGGTTCAGAAGCGAGGTTAGAGTGCCGCTCCTTTACAGTCGCGGTTCAGAAGCGAGGTTAGAGTGCCGCTCCTCTACAGTCGCGGTTCAGAAGCGAGGTTAGAGTGCCGCTCCTTTACAGTCGCGGTTCAGAAGCAAGGTAAGAGTGCCGCTCCTTAGTCGCGGTTGAGAAGCATAGGATCAGAAAAACAGCTTCACGCCGAGCTGAAACGCGCGCCCGCCGCCGGTTCCATTTACGCCACTGCCGCTGCCAACCACGCTGGTCACGTAGCCAAAGGTCGCGCTGGTGAGGGAGCCTTGCGGATTTGCGAACTGCGGCGTATTGGTGAGCTGGAATGCCTCCGCGCGCACCTGAAGATTGACACGTTCGACGACCTTGAAGGTCTTGAACAGCGACGCGTTGAGGCCGAACAGGCCCGGCCCGAAGAGGGTATTGCGGCCCGAGGTTCCCTGAACCACGCCGACCGGCTGCGCGAAGCTGGCCGTGCTGAACCACTGATTGCCGACGTTGATTCCATGCGGATAGGACACGGGCGCGATTTGATTGGCGGTCTGCGTCGTTCCAGGCGTGTTCTCCGATCCTCCGTTGGCGGTGACGGTGAACGGCGTTCCGGTCAGGAGGGTCAGGATGCCCGAAGCCTGCCAGCCGCCCAGGAAGAAAGCCGCCGGTCCTCCGCCGCTGAGCATTTTCTTTCCTGGACCGAACGGCAATTGATAGATGTAGGTTTGCAGGAAGCTGAGCTTGCGATCGAAGTCGGCTGGCGCGTAATTCCGCTGCTGGTTGATGAAAAACGTCAAGCCGCCATCATCGTCGGACTGGAAGTTCATGGCCCTCTGCCAAGTGAATGACGTGGTCACCTGGAGGCTGCTCTGAAAGCGGCGGTTGAGCTTCACCTGTAGGGAGTTGTAGCTTGACGAGTAGGCCGCGAAATACTGGTTGGTGCTGGCGGTGCGGTTGAACACAGCTCCCGGCTCGCCCGCGGTTCCCGTGCCGATGACCGTAGCCGAGTTGATGTTGGGTGCAGCCACGGAATCCACGCCGTGGTTGCCGACATAGGCCGCATCCAGCGTGAAATGATACGGCAGCGCCTGCTGCACCGCGAAGTTCCATGTTTCCACGTACGGATTCTTCCAGTTCGTCGGAATATAAGTGTAGGTCTGGGAGGCGAGCACTCCGCTGTTGGGAATCTGAAAGATTCCGTTCTGGGGAATCGGGATCGGCACGGGCAGAGGGAAACCGGCCTGGAACGTGGCCGGCGATACGCCGTCGGCAAGCACTGCCGGGCCATACGAGTTGCCCACCGGATTGTAGGCATTGTTGGCTCGCACGGGGTAATTATAGGCGTAGGTGTTGTCGGTGAACGGAATGTAGCTCATGCCGAAACCGGCTCGGATCACGGTAGTGGGAGTGACGCGATAGGCGATGCCCAGCCGCGGCGCCCAATTCTTATAGCGCGTCTGCATGCCGAGATTGTCGGGATTGCTCGCCACACCCGCGATCACCAGAGTGTTGTTGACGGGATTGTAGTTAGAGAAGCCGCCAGGGAACTCCGGCGTAGCCGGCGGATAAAATTCCCAGCGAATCCCCATGTCGACGGTCAGTTTCGAGGTCACTTGCCACTTGTCCGCGGCGAACGCGAAAAATTGCCATTCCCGGTATGCCGGAAAATACGTGTTGACGTCGCGGCCCGCTAAACTCGGGCTGTCGAGCAGGAAGCTCGCCATGGAATTGGCCCATCCGGTGGAAGATGCGGGACTGGAAAGCGCGGTCTGGTTGGTGCCGAAATTGTAAATGCCGCGCGGGCTGTAAGTCTGGTCTTGCAGTAAGTCATCGCGGATTCGGCGCAAGTCCACGCCGAACTTGAAGGTGTGATTCCGCCAAACTTTGGTCCAGGTGTTGACGGCATCGACGTTGGCTTCGGCGCGAACCCACGGCACGCTGGCGGAATAACCGACCAGCGGTTGCGTAAAAGTGTTGGTGAGGTTGATGCCAACCATCCCACTAGTGAACGGGCTGATGTTCACGCCGTTGATGCCGACGTTTTGGGCGTCGCTCGAGCCATAATCGGATGGATTCGCGGTGCTGTGGTAGTGTGCCACGCCGAGCCGCGCCTCGGTGACCAGCGTGCCCGAGAATATGTGATCGTAGTTCAGGCCCTGGCTATAAGTCTTCTGGACTCCAGTTCCCTCGAAGGCTCCGTTGGCGTCGCCGCCGGCCGCTCCGAAAATCGGCGCCTGGAAAATCACGGGACGCGCGAAGCTGAACCGCCCGCTCAGACGATCCTTGTCTGTAATGTTGTAATCCATCTTGTAATCGAGCGAATCGGTGGTCTTGGTGAACGGCAGCGCGGCATAATAATTGTTAGCGGGCGCGGCCGGGTTGAACGGCTCGTTGGGAGCGGGGATCAGCGCCAGAATGGCTTTCGCGACCGGATTGATCATCGCGGAAGGGATGACATTGTTCTGCTGAAAGGGTAGGCGTCCGGCGCCGGTCTGAGGGTTGCCGGTGGCGGGATTGTACACGACGGTCGTCCCTGCGGTCAGGTCGCCGGTGCGGGATGCCATGGAAGGAATGGTCTCCAGGGTGGCGGCGCCTTCATGGTCCATGACCCTTAAATAATCGCCAAAGAAGAACAGCTTGTTCTTCCTGATCGGCCCGCCGATGTTTCCGCCCACGTAGTTGTAGTGGACCGGGGGAGTCGGTGAACCCGCCGCGGCAACGAAGAAGGTGCGGGCGTCCAGATCGGTATTCTGAAGAAACTCGTACGCCGCGCCGTGAAATTGATTCCCTCCGGATTTCAGGATCACGTTGGTTACCGCGCCGGTGGCGCGTCCCAGTTCGGCGTCGAAATTGCTGGTGGAGATGTCCACGGTCTGAATCGCCTCGATCGGCGGAATCAGGATCTGGAGCAGGCCGGTGCGCTCATTGTCGTCAGTGCCTTCAATCAGGTAGTTGTTGCCTTCGCGCAACTGACCGTTGACTTCGGTTTGGAGCGAGCTGGACGCATTGAAAAACTGGGAGTGCTGGAACGTCGCCGGCGCGGTGCCTGGAACCAGGTTGAGCAGGCTCTGAAAGTTGCGGTTGTCGCCGAGCGGGGCATCTTCCACCAACTGGGTTTCGAGCTTGAGGCTGGTGTCGGCGCGGTCGGTCTGGAGCAGCGACACCTCGCCGGTCACCTCGATGCGCTCGGATACGTTGCCCGGCTGCAACTGGACGTCAACGCGTGTGCTGCTGTTCACCAACAGCGTGATGTCGCGGCGCGTCTCGGTCTTGAAACCGCTCGCCTCGATGGTCACCGAATAGAACCCGGGAGGCAGATCGGGGAAGGTGTAATTGCCGCTCTCGTTGGCTTGGCCGGTATGGCTGATCCCGGTGTTCACCTCGGTGATGGTCACCTTAGCGCTCGGCACCACCGATCCGGTGGGATCGGTGACCGTCCCCAGGAGGGTCGCGTTGACCGCTTGGCCGTATGCGCTTAAGGTCGAGAGAAAGAGAATCGCGCACAAGGCGCTGATCTGGAACAGGCGAGTATTCATGGCTGCTGACATGGCTGCACACCCCTCTGCGTGGACTTTAGAGGCAGCTTAAACCCTGGGTGCCCGCGGCGGAAAGTGAATTCACCGTAATTCTCGGTTAAAAGTCGCGAATGGCGGTGATATACTCCTGGATAGCGAAACGGGAAAAGGTTGTGGGGCAGACTCAAGTACACGCGGCTCCGTCGGCCGCTTCGCGCGAGCTATTGCATCGAGTAGCCCGGAGCGCGCCATTCGAAAGATCGAATCGGCTGCGCGAATTGCTCCTGTATTTGGGAGAGCGCGCTCTTCAGGAACCTAACGCCGCCCTTCACGAGCACGAAATCGGCGTGGAGGTGTTCGGACGTCCACAAGATTACGACACCAGCCAAGACACCCTGGTACGTGTTCATGTTTCGCAGCTCCGCAAAAAGCTCCACGAGTATTTCGCGATGGATGGTCGGGATGAGCCGGTGGTCATTGACATTCCCAAAGGCAGCTACCTGCCGGTCTTCCGGCCGCGGACCGAAGTGTTTCCGGAAGGCGGGCCGGCAAGACCGGCCACGCCGGCGCGAAGTCTGCTGCTGATCGGAGTTGCCGTCGGGTTGAGCCTGATGGGGGTTGTATGGGTAATTTCCGGCGCTTTCAAGCATCCCGCGGAGCGCCGCTCTGAGCGGCCCACAGTCGAAGCCCTGTGGAGCCAACTATTCGGCAACAGCAAGGCCACCTATCTGGTGCTTTCCGATGTCACTCTTATCGATTTTGAGAACCTCATTGGCCGCTCGGTCCCGCTTTCCGAATACGAGGCGCACGAATTCGACCGGCTGGCCGCGCAGTACATCGCCGATCCTGTCCGGCGGACGCTGGCAAAGGGGCTCGTCGATCGGGTGACCACGTCGGTTTCAGACGTGCAAGTCGCGCGGGATTTTGGCGTGCTCGCCGCCGCAAAGCATGCCGAGTTGAATGTCATCAGCGCCCGCGACTTGACGTCTCCGCTGCTCTCCTCGCAAAACGTCATCCTGCTGGGAAGCTGGCGGGGGAATCCGTGGGTCGGTTTGTTCGAAGACCAGATGGCGTTCCGGACGGACTACCAGGAAACACCTGCCAGTGTCCGATTCATCAACCATGCGCCGCTGGCGGGCGAGCCGGCAGTCTTTCCAGCGGAATGGCGGCGTTATGGCTATTGCCGCGTAACTTACATACCGAACACGAACCGCACTGGGAACGTTCTGCTGATTTCAGGAAGCGACGTGATCTCCACGGAAGCGGGAGGGCGGTTCGTGACCTCCGAAGAATCGATGCTCGCTTTACGGCGGATGCTCCGATTGAAGCCCGGCGATGCCATTCCGCGCTTCGAAGTGCTCTTGCGGACGCGAATCATTAACAGCACGGTGCCCTCCTTCGAGCTGGTCGCGTATCGGCCGCGCCAGGATTGACCGGTTGACCTCAATTCGAACGGGGGGCCGGTGGCGGCGCGGCCGATGACGGAGCGGGTTTGCCGTCCACTGTATTCGGCTCCATCAGCTCGATTCGCGTGCCGTCGGGATCGTACAGATTGATCTGGCGTTTGCGATTGACGCCGGTCTGGATCGCGATTTCCCTGGCGTATCCGATCCTGGCGGCGCGCTTCTTCAACTCGACCGCGGCCTTGTCGGCGTCGGGGATCATGAGCGATGCGTGATTCTTGCCGCCGCGCGCGTCGGGTTCCGGAATCTTGTCGTAGAGCATCAACTCCAGGTAATCCTGACCTTCGGGTACGCGCATATTAACCCAGCTCAGCATCTTGGGAGAGCTGCTTCCGCGCCAGAATTCCTGGAAGCCGAGAATGCCATCGTAGAATTTCATCGACTTGTCCAGGTCGCCCGCGAGCACCCCGACATGCATGATTTGATCGGATATGTGCGTCGCGGGCATGAACTTGCCGGTTTCGCGAGCAGTCCAGCTATCCGGCTGATATTCGACGATCTCCACGATGTGTCCGTCGGGGTCCTTGACGTTAAAGTTCTTGTTCCCGGTTTGACCTTTGGTGACGCTGCCTTTGTCCGCTTGGATCTCGACGCCGCGCGCTTTGAGATACGAATACATGCGGTCCGCACTATCGACGTAGAACGCGATGTGATTGAGCTGACCTTCGCCGCGATCCTTTTCGTTGAAGAGTTCGAAGTACTGCCGGTCGTTCACTTTAACGAAAACGATGCGGGTTCCGCCGCCCTCTTTCATGGGAAGCGTGAACGGCTCTCCGAAGCCGAGAAAGTCTTCGTAGAATTGGCGCGTCTTGGGCAGATCCTTCACGTAAACCGCCAGGTGCGCAACGCCGAGGACTTTGGGCCGATCCTGCGCGGCGACAGATGCCGCGATCGCGATGCTGACAAGGAATCTTGTCATTCTGGTTTCCTTAAACCTAACCAGCCAATCCCGCCAGCACGCCCTTCATATACCCCAAGGAACGCTGCATGCCCGGAATTGGGTTGTCGCTGTTGATCTCATACTCCAGATTCACGCAGCCGTTATAGCCGATTTTCTTAAGCTGTTTGAAGATTGCAACCACTGGCATTACCCCTTCACCCACCGCGCACTGGCTGTCCTTGTCCGTCCCGCTCTTCAGATCCTTGAAGTGGATGTCGAGCAGCCGCGGACCCGAGTTGGCGATTTCCCGCACGACATCGGCGCCCGCTCGCATCGAATGCCCCACATCCATACACAGGCCCATGCGAGGGTCCATATTCCGGACTGCGTCGAGCACAACCTGGGGCGACGGAAAATTGTGATCCTCGGGACCGTGCGTGTGAATCGCCACCTGGACATTGAACTCTTTCGCCAGCTTCTCGACCGCTGGGAGCGTCTTATGGGTCGGAGCCGCGACGATGGTTGGAGCCCCGCAGTTCCGCGCGTACTCGAAATAGCGGCGTAGCAGCAACGGGTCGTCGTCTTTGAGGTCGGTGTTGCCGACGCTGACGATGGTCAATCCGGCTTTCTTGAACTCGGCCTTCGCCTTTTCCATATCGGACGGCTTTAAGGTATAGGCGAGATGAACGTCCTTCACGCTGACGTAGGAAACGCCAAGCTCACGGATCATCTTTAGGGCCAGGCTGCGCGAGAATTCGCGGAGACTATAGGTGCACACTCCCAGCTTGATGCCGTTGGCTGGGGTGGCGGTGTCGTCTGCCGGCTCCAGCACGGCTGTTTCAGCAAACGCGCCCGAAACCGCGGCGCCAGTGGACATCAGGAGCGCAGCGCGCCTGGTGAATGTAAGCATAGGATCAAATGACACGGATGGCTACCTCTCTGTCGGAATCATAAGACTTGTGGGCGGCGCGCGCAAGTGAATACCATTCCGCTCTTGCCCGTCTGGCTTCGGGACGGCGGGCCGCCGCATGGTGTGAAGAAGCGTGTGCGCCGCGAGCCGGGCACCCCGCTAATTCCGACTCAAGATTTGTTACTCGCGGACAATTTGCGGCGAAACCCGCGAAATCTCGAAACGATTCGGTTACAATAGCGTCTAGCTATTCAACGACTCGCGACGGCATGAGATTACGGATTTCATTTGTCATAGTTTGTGGATTCCGATTGTCATACTGTTGACTATGTGGGGCAGTTTGCTTGTCTTGCGTCAGACACTTTGCTTCAAATATAGTTTGCTTTTAGAGGGGGTAAATCTATGTTCATTCGATCGCGGTTAAGACGAACTACGATTGGTTCGCTGGTGACCACGGCTCTCTGTTTTATGGGTTTCGCTTTCGCGCAATCCACGGGCACCATCACCGGCACGGTTTTCGATGCAACCGGATCGGTGATTCCCAACACGCCGGTCACCGTCCGTAACCAGGGGACGGGCGAAGAACGCATGACGGCCACGGATGCTTCCGGCATCTACCTGGTTCCCTCACTTCCGGTTGGCAGGTATCGGGTCGAGGTGAAGGCGACCGGCATGCAGCCGACCGCGGCGACCGATCTCGATGTGCAAGTGGCCACGGTCACGCGCCAGGATTTCACGCTGAAAGTTTCCACTGCCACGACGGTGATCGAAGTCACCGCTGCGCCTCCGCTGGTTGATTCGAGCACGTCTTCGGTCGGCGGCGTCGTCGATCAGAAGACAGTGCAGGAAATCCCGCTCAACGGACGTCACTTCGTCGATCTGGCGATGCTGGTGCCCGGTTCGGTAGTGGCGCCGGCCAACGGATTCCTGACAGCTGCGCTGCGCGGCCAGGGCTCGTTCTCGTTCGACTCGGCCGGTGCGCGCGAGACCAGCGTCAACTTCATGATCAACGGCGTCAACCTGAACGATCCGAACCAGAACCAAATCACGTTCCAGCCGCCCATCTCGACCATCGAAGAGTTCAAGATCGATAACCAGACGTTCAGCGCCGAATACGGCCGCAACTCGGGTTCGATCATGAACATGGCGACTCGCTCGGGCACCAATGAGTGGCACGGGGAGCTGCTCGAATACCTGCGCAACAACGATCTGGACGCGCGCAATTTCTCGAATCCAGTGGGCGTGGTGATGTCTCCGTTCCATCGCAATCAGTTCGGCGGCGATGGCGGCGGTCCTATTAAGAAAGACAAAATGTTCATCTTCATCGACGACGAAGAACTGCGCCAGCGTCAGGCCGTTCCGCTGGGCGCGGGAGTGCTGACCAGTGCGCAGCGTGCGCAAGCGACGACCTCCGATGCGGCGGTTCAGGCGCTTCTGCCTTTGATTCCGGCGGCGAACTCCGGGACCAACCAGTTCGTGGGATCGGCCATCGCTCCGGTGAACATCCAACAGGGCACTGCGAATTTCAACTGGGTGTTGAGCGATGCCAACCGAATCAACGTTTATTACGCGATTCAGCGTGACGCACGCAATGAGCCGCCCACAACCGACGGCAACGCCTACCCAGGCATGGGCGATCAGCGGGCCGGGCAGCGCCAGATCATGACATTCAATGAAACCTGGACGGTGAATCCGAGTATGGTAAACGAATTCCGCCTGGGCTACAGCCGCATTCACATCGTGTTCTCCGCGGATCTCACCACGCCGTCCTCGCAGTTCGACATCAACAACGGCGGACAACAAACCATCCCGCAGGTTTCGGTCACGGGCATCGGCACCTTCGGCGGCATCAGCGGATTCCCGCAAGGCCGGGGCGATAACGTCGGAGTGGTATCGGATACCCTGAGCTGGGTCAAAGGCAGCCACTCCATTAAGTACGGCGGCGAAGTGCACCGTCAGAATTCCGATAACTTCTCGTCGACGCCGGGCACTTTCTCCTTCTCCAGCGTTACCGCGTTCCTGGCCGATACGCCGTCGTCATTCAGCTCCAACACCGGGAACCGTTCGAACCGTACGTATGAAGATACGTTCGGTTTGTTCGTCACCGACACGTGGAAGATCAAGCCGACCTTAACCGCCACGATCGGCTTGCGCTACGACTATTTCGGATCGCCGACGGAGGCCGAAGGCCGCCAGGTGATCTTCAACATCCCGACCGATTCGCTCGAACAAATCGGAAAGGGCACCGGTCCGGGCCGCGCTTACAACGCGAGCAACAGCTTGCAGCCGCGCGTCGGACTGGCGTGGGATCCGTTCAAGAACGGTAAGACGGTGATCCGCACTGCGTTCGCGATCATGACCGACCAGCCCACGCTGGGCCTGGGAACCAATTTGGCGGCTAATCCTCCTTTCGCGGTCCCGGTGTCGCTGTCCTCGACAACAGCCGCGTTTAACCTGACCAACGCCTTCAGCCTCGCCTCGGGCGGCAACTTGTCGATTTCCTCGATCGCGCAGAACTACAAAGTCGCTTATGTAAACGAGTACAACTTCAATATCGAGCAGCAGTTCGGCCAGAACTTCGGTGTGACGGCAGGCTACTACGGCAGCAAGGGTAGCGATCTGAACATCGCGGTGGATCTCAATGAGCCGTTGAACGGTGTGCTGCCGTTCCAGAAGCTTTCGGCCTCGAGCCCGATCGATCCGGGCGTGGGGCTGAGCCACATCACGCAGTATGAGAGCGTGGGAAATTCGAATTACAACGGTCTGTGGCTGACGGCGAAGCGCCGCCTTGCCAAGGGCCTTCAGTTCGATACGTCCTACGCGTTCTCAAAATCGATCGATTACAACTCGCAGTTTTTGCAGGGCGTGGTGGTGCAGGATAGCCGCAACATCCGCAACGATCGCGGGCTGTCGGATTTCGATGTCCGGCATCACTTCGTAATGAGTGGCATCTATGCGCTTCCCTTCCACGGCAACCGCTTGAAGGATGGCTGGCAGATGTCTCTGATCGAAACGGCGCAGACCGGCCAGCCGCTGAACTTCCATATCAGCACGACGACGCTGACCAACGGCCTCACCACTGTTCGTCCTAATGTGACAGGCCCGATCATGGCTGGTTTCACGCCGTCCTACACACTGTCGGCGGCAGCAGTCGGCTACATCCAAAATCCGCAAGTCTTCGTCGATCAGGGCGCCGCGGGCTTCGGTTCGCTGGGCCGCAACGTCGTCGAAGGTCCTGGATTCCAGGATGTGGATTTCACGCTGGCGAAGAACACGCGCATCAGCGAGCGCGTCCACTTCGAGGTTCGCGTCGATGCGTTCGATCTGTTCAATCACGCCAACTTCACGAACCCGAGCTTGACTGATCCGGTTGCAGGAGCATTCGTGCCGGCGACGAATCAGACGTTCACTGTGATTACGGGCGGTACGCGCGCTCCGGCGGGCGATGCCGGTTCGTCGCGGCAGTTCCAGTTGGCGATGAAGTTGCGTTTCTAAAACGACAGCCCGCAAGACGGAACGCGGCGGCATTGCTTCATAAGAACGCAGTGCCGCCGCGAACGCTTCCAGGTTTAGCGCCAGTTCGATCTGGCGGTAGAATTGGCCATGAGATCGCGCACCTGGGTCGCCGGAGCTGCCGTGATGGCCTACGCGTTGGCTTTCCTGTTCGCGACCCCGCACTCACGCGGACAAACTTCACCAACCCAAACTTCACGAGAACCGGCTTCACCGAATCCTGCCACGCGAGATTCGAGAGTCTGCGCGAGTTGTCATCCGCGTGTTTGGGAGACGTACCGCCGCACCGGCATGGCGCGGTCGTTTTATCGCCCGACGCCTGACAATACAGTCGAGGATTACGCCCGCAAGAACACGTTTTATCACCAAGCCTCGGATACCCATTTTGAAATGGTTCATTTGCCGGCGGGCAATGGGCCCAATGGGCGCGGAGACCGCTACGTGCAGCGGCAATGGACCGTCGATTTCGATGGCAAGCAGACCAACGTCGTCGAGCACGAAATCGACTTCGTGCTGGGGTCGGGCAATCATGCCCGGACCTATTTGCACAGAACAGCGAGAGGCACGATCGAGGAATTGCCGCTGGGATGGTACGCGGAAAACGGAGGGTACTGGGCGATGAACCCCGGCTACGATCGTCCCGATCATCAGGGGTTTCAGCGCAACATCACCTACGATTGCATGTTCTGCCACAATGGCTACCCCGAAATTCCGCCGGGAGACACCGGGCCGCGTTCTGCTCCGGTTTTTTCATCCGTGCCGGAGGGGATCGACTGCCAGCGATGCCACGGCGACGGCGAAAAACATGTCGCCCTCGCTGGTCGCCAAGGTGTCGGCCCGCAAGGCGCGCGCGTGGATGAGATTCGGGAGGCCATCGTCAACCCATCGCGGCTCACGCCGGAACGCCAGATGGAAGTGTGCATGCAATGCCACCTGGAAACCACTAGCTCTCCGCTTCCGGCTTCCATGGTGCGCTACGAGCGCGGGCCTTTTTCGTATCGCCCCGGGGAACCGCTGACGGATTTCATATTACATTTCGATCACGCGCCCGGTACAGGGCATGGCGATAAGTTCGAGATCACCGGGTCGGTTTACCGGCTCCGGCAATCGGAATGTTTCCGAAAAAGCAACGGCGCGCTCACGTGCACAACGTGTCATAACCCGCACGATGCTCTTCAGGGCGAGGAAGCGGCGCGGCAATACACCTCCGCCTGCCGCCAATGCCACGCCGCGGCGCTGGATCGTCTGGTCAACTCCGGCACGCATACCGCGTCCACCGACTGTACCGGCTGCCACATGCCCAAGCGCCGCACGGACGACGTAGTACACGCCGTGATGACGGATCACCTGATCCAACGAAGGAAACCGCCGGGCGATCTGCTTGCACCGGTTGCTGAACGCCGCGTTGATGCAAACCCGTATCGCGGCGAAGTGATTGCATATTATCCGCTGCCTCCGGCAACGCGGCCCCAGGACGAAATCTATCTCGCGATCGCGCAGGTCATCGAGCAAAGCAATCTGACCGCGGGCATCGCGAGATTGCAAGCGGCTATCGACAAGTATCGTCCCGAGCGCGCTGAATACTATCTGCAACTGGGCGATGCGTTCTCTAACGCGGGCAGATTCGAGCAGGCGGTTCCCGCGTATGAAGAGGCGTTGCGGCGCGAGCCGAACTCCGCCGCAGCACTGGAGCGGCTCGCGCTCTGCCTGTCGTCTTTGAAACAGTATTCGCGCGCGGAGTCGATATTGAATCAAGCCCTGGACCTGGCTCCCAACGCGGCGACGTGGATCCAACTCGGCGTGATTCGTCTGCAGCAGGGAAAAGCGCCGGACGCGATCGCGGCATTTGAGAAGGCGATCGAACTGGATCCCGAAATACCCGACGCCTACAATACTGCCGGTGCAATCTGGTTCGAGATCGGAGATACGGCGCGGGCCGAAACCGAACTACGGCATGCCATTCGCCTTCAACCGAATGGTGCTCCGGCGCACGACAATCTAGGCAATTTGCTCTCGGCCTCGGGCCGCTTTGAAGAGGCGCGCTTTCATTTCGAGGCAGCACTCCGGTTCAAGGAGAATTACAACGGGGCCCGTTACAACTATGCGCTCGCGTTGGCCAAGGTGCATCGTCTGGACGAGGCGCAAACGCAAGTGGAGGCGATTCTTCGCACTGATCCAAACAGCGCCGGGGCGCACGAATTCCTCGGTAACTTGTTAGGCGCTAAAGGACAACGGGACCGCGCCATCGAACAGTTTCGCGAAGCTCTCCGCATCGAGCCCGATTTCGCCCGCGCGAATTTGGATCTGGGCGCGGCGCTGGTAGATTCAGGCGACGCAGCAGCGGCGATGCCGCACTTGCGAAAGGCGGCGCAGAGCCGGGATGCGGCCGTGCGCGATGACGCTTTGAAGCTCCTCGAAAGGTTGGGAAAGGTTCCCTAAGAGTTCTTCGAATCGCGGCCAGTCGAAGGCGAGGCACTCAGTTGCCTTTTTTCACCTTCGCGCCGGTAGGGTGCGAGCGATGGCTTACTTGCCTTAGGTCGAGCGTACAAGCATGGGTTTTGGACCCAGCGGGATGGCTAAGCAGGGTTAACCGTCTACCAGACAAGTTTGTCATAAGTTCGTCAAACCCCATTGACTTTGACATTTCTTTGCAATATACTTTTCCCAATTTGCTTCTTGGCAAACTCTTGTTTTAACGGGAGAAGAGAATGAAGCGAGCATACTGCGTAGTTTGCTTTCTCATTGCGCTGGCGTCGTTTGCCACCGCACAGAACACCGGCGCGGCCATCGCGGGCGCCAAGGCGGAAGCCGCCAGCGACGCACTTATCAAAAAACTACGTACCGCGATTACCACCGACGAAGGCCGCTATGCCTTTATCGACCTCAGTTTTGGGTTAGTCAATAACGTAACGGAAGAGGAGTGAACATGAACCGAGCTCTGTTCAGCATGGCAGCCCTTGTCGGCGTGCTCCTACTGTTTCCGGGTATGTCCCGGGCGCAAAGTTCCATTGCAGGCGTGGTAAAAGACCAAAGCGGCGCGGTGGTCGCCGGCGCGAGCGTGACAGCTTCGAGCGACGCGATCATCGAAGGCACGAAACGCGTCACAACCAATGGCGAAGGCCGTTACGAGATTGTCGGCCTTCAGCCGGGCACCTATGTGGTCACGGCTACCGCGCAGGGTTTCGACACGGTCAAGCAGACCATCGAACTGCCGGCGAACGTCACAGCTCCGGTCGACGCCATCCTGAAGCCCGGCGCAGTCACGGATGTAGTCACCGTCGAAGCGCGCGTCGCCACGGTCGACGTCGAGAACGCCGGCCACGCCACCACTCTGTCGCGCTCGGACATGGACGACCTTCCCACCGGACGCTACATGCAGTCGATCGCGTCCTACGCCCCCGGCGCGCATCTGAATCTGCCTGACATCGGCGGCTCGCAGCAAGTGGAGCAGAATTACATTTCGGTGCATGGCAACAACTCCACGCAAAACCAATATGTGCTGGATGGGATGCTCGCCAACACCACCTACAGCGACGGCGCGATTCAGAACTACATCGACAACGCGGCCATTCAGGAAACCACCAATCAGTCGTCCGGCGTGACGGCCGAGACTTCGGGCGGCGGTATGCTCATCAACCTGGTTCCGCGCCAGGGCGGCAATAGCTTCCACAGCGACGTTTTCCTCAGCGGCAGCGACGGAACCGGCATCTGGCAGGCGGACAACCTCAATGCCACCACGCTCGCGCGCAGTCTGGCCCAACAGGACAAGATTGTCAAGATCGAAGACTTCGACGGCTCATTCAGCGGGCCGATTACCAAGGATAAGCTGTGGTTCGTTCTGACCGGGCGGGAACAGGTCACCTACACGCAGGCGGGCGCTTCGACGTATCCCAACGGCGCTCCCGGTATCCAGGACGGGCATATCTATAGCGGCAGCTTCCGCCTGACCTACCAGATGAATGAGAAAAACAAGTTCACCGGCTTCTACACGCGCAACTGGAAGTACAAAGGCCACGAGATTCTCGACGGCGGCGCGATTTACCCGTACAATCCGGCGGTGTCCGCCAAGCAGCGCAACAAATGGCCCATGTATTACATACTACAGGGGCGCTGGACTTACCTGCCAACCCCCAAGCTGGTGATTCAGACCGGCTTTTCGATCGACCACCTCGACTACAACGACCTGTATCAGCCCGGCGTCGCTGTACCGGAGGGCGTCTATTCGGGTACGTTGCAGGACGATCTCGCGTACGGGGCGGGAGAAGCTTTTATCGCGGGGAGTCTTCAGCAACAGTACCAGACCACTCGCAACGTCTTTAACGAGCAATTGACATACGTCAACGGTTCGCATCAGATCAGAGGCGGTTTCGAGTTCAGCAACGGCCGGAACGACTACGGCTACACCGCCAATGGCGACGCCTATGAATATTTCGAAGCCGGCGTTCCGCTCGAGGTTCTGGCCTTTAACACACCGATTGAGTACAACACCCACCTCGATGCCGACATGGCGTTTTACGGCATGGACACGTGGAAGTTCAAGCGGCTCTCGGTCACTGCGGGTCTCCGCTGGGAATACCTGGCCGCGAATATCGACCCCGAAAATGCGTCGGCTGGCCGCTTTGTTGGGGCCCGCTCGGTTCCTAACATTGACTGCACCACCATCAAGGGCATGGGCTGCTGGAAAGACTGGCTGCCGCGCGTTGGGGCCGTCTACGACCTGTTCGGCAATCACAAGACCGCCATCAAGGCCGGTTTCGGAAAATACAACTCGCAGTACAGCACCAGTTTCACCGGCAATTTCAACCCGATGGGTCTTGTGAGCGAAGCCATAACGAACGTGAATTGGGCCGGTCTCGGCGCGGGGTGCACCCCGGTCAACTACCCAAATCTCGGCCCTGGCCCGAATCCCCTGTGCCAGGCCGTCGGCGGTTTTGCTCCGCAGGGCACAGCCGCGAGCGCGCTTTGCGCAGGATGTATTGGGCCGAGCACGAACCCAACGTTTGGCCAGATCAACGGTATCTCGACCGGCGTCAACCTCGACCCGAACTGGCACAGGGACTACAACTACCAGTATTCGGCGGGCGTGCAGCAGGAAGTCATGCGGGGAGTCACTGCCAACTTCAACTGGTTCCGCCGTTCCATCTACCAGGGGGCCTTGGTGCTGAACGAAAACGCCCTGCCGCTGTCCGACTGGACACTGACAACGTTCAACAATCCGCTCAATGGCACGCCCGTCCCGATCTTCAACCTGAATCCGTCGATCACGTCTCTGCCGGCCGCCAACTATCACGAAACCAATGTTCCGCAGAGCCTGGTGCGCGACACCTACACCGGCTACGAATTTCAGGGCGTTGCCCGCCTGAAGGGCGGAATCTTCGCCACGTTCGGCTACACCGTCGAGCGTCAGCTCGCCCGCAACTGCGCGGACGGCGTCAGCGTCGGCACTCCGCTCCAGAATCCGAACGCCCTTCGCTACTGCGATCAGTTCGGGAGCTCGAGCCTTTCCTACGACGGTATCAATATTTCCAGTCTGGGCGCTGTCTCGCCGCCGTGGGCCAACAACTTTGTCGCCAACGCCGTCATTCCGGTACGGTGGGGCATCCGGGCCAGTACGTCTTTCCTGAGCAACAACTATCAGGGTAGCTACGGAGACGCCGACAACGGGTATCTGCCGCGCACGATCGCGATCTCCTCGGCCAAGACGTCCGTTTATCCGAACGGATGTGTCGGCTGCGCGCCGGCTTTGCCGGCTGGAGCCGCTTGCCCGGCCACGGCGACAGTTGGCTGCCCCATCGATCCGGGTTACAACTCTCTTCAGGGCGCCACCACCGTCAACCTGATCCCGCCGGGCGCGTATCGCACGCCCAGGGTCAATCAGTGGGACATCAGCCTCAAGCGCACTTTCAGGATCAAGGAAAGGTACATCCTTGAACCGACCATCCAGTGGTTCAATCTGCTGAACAGCAACGCCGCCATCACGCAGTCCACCGCGGTTCCGGCTACCACGACTGGTACGGGCACGGCGCCGTTCCTTACACCTCAGCAATGCGCCGCCAACTCAGCGGTCGCTTCGATTGCGCAATGCGGCCTCGGCGGAAATATTTCCACCATTACCACTCCCCGGCTGATGAAGCTGGCCCTGACGATTAAGTTCTGATCGGAACGAGTCGTTTTACTTTAAAGGCGCGGGCCGTTGAGACCTGCCCCTTTTTTCACCACTCAAGTGCCGACTCGGCCGGGCAGGCGTGGGCCGTGCCGCCTAACCGTTGACCTGCAACTCCCGCTGCTGGTGGCGCGCATGCGGCACTGGGTCTTGCCTAACCGGTGCAAAGCAGGAGACTACATCGTCGTCTATGCGACCGGATTGGGCTCGGTCGATCCTGTGGTTCCGGCCGGAACCCTCGCGCCCGCGGCGGGTCCGCTTTCGATAATTGCCGGCAATAGCGTCGCGGTCACCATCGGGGGCGTGCCTGCGGCAACTCCCTCCTACGTCGGGCTGACACCCGGCTCTGTCGGGCTGTACCAAATCAATGTCCAAGTGCCAAGTGGCGTCCCTTCCGGCGACGTTCCGCTGGTGGTCACGGCGGGCGGCGCGGTGGCAAGCGCCGTAATCATCTCGCTCCAATAGGCGGATTCTACAGCCCGGTTATTGGATGCCACCCAGTCGCCTCGATTACCCGAGACCTCCAGTTGATAGGACGATTAAATTCGCCGGCCCCGACTTGCCGAAGTTCTTCCATTTTATTCTGGCGTCTTTTCCGGTGTCCTTCGGGTACACACTTGAGTCCGCGCGCTGGTCGAATGGAACGATGACAGAAAGCAGCCCTGAAAGCGGATTTGACAGCGGTCACACGTCTATGCCGTCGGACGCCGGGGTCACTTTTGCGTATGACGTAATTGCACGATGACTTTTCCGGGACTGGCGTTGCTCACCGAAAAACTGGACCGGGCCCTCCGTCATTATGACTTCAAAGCGCATCGAACGGTCGGCGGACGGCTCGATGTGCGCTATGGCATTCGGCTCAATGTCACGCGCGTCGGGAGTTGCCGCGATTCGATAGGCTTGCCGGCGTTCGAAGACGGCACGATCCTTCCAGGGCCAGCCGTGTCATCCGAGGGATCAGAGGATTCTGGCGGCCCGAACGATAAACCGTTCGGGGGCTGCGCCCACAAAATAAAACGGATAACAGGTTACCAGAGTCAGGATCTCAGTTCCATCGGAGTTCAGCACGGCGACGTCATAAGGGTCCACCACCTTTGTAGAAATGACGCGGTAGCGGTAGTCGCCACGGACAGTGGTGAACGTAATGATATCGTCGCGCTGGATGTTCCGCAGTGGCCGGAAAAACGTGTCGCGATGGGCGGAGACTCCGATGTTGCCAGGCTGCCCCGGGAGCGCCGTGCCGACAATATGCCCGGCGGCGCGTCGGAGCGTCGACTTTGCGGATCCTTCCACCACCACCACCGATACGCCCAGACGCAGGATTTCAATGCGGCCGATCAAACCGCCCTGGACGTTCTTAATGGAATTCGCGATCGCCCGTGGAGACGGCGATTCTCTCGATTCGACCGATTCACCCTGCGATGCGGGTGAGGTGGCCGATGCGGTTCGCAGGCGTTCGAGATTTTGTTTCTGGTGATGCTGAAACATCCAGGCGTCCACCAGAACGAAGGCGCAAAAGGCCAGCGTCAAGGTCGCTCCCGCGAACAGGACGCGCTGGGTCCACTGGAGGATCACCCGCAGCGATGCTTTTCTTACCAAGACCTTCACTTGAGACCGGCGATCGTCAGGACGCCTGAATCCGGCGATACTCGGGTTGCCACATGGCGTCTTCCACCTGTTGGACGACATCGTCGAGTTTGACGCCGGCCAATCCCTCGGCTGCCGCGGCCTCGGCCACCGCCACCGCGACCGTAACAGTTACGGAGCGCAGGTCGTCGATATGCGGAAGCAGAGACGCGCCCGGCAGCCGAACAGCAACCAGGCTGGACAACGCGTTGGCCGCGGCCGCGAGCATCCCGACGCTGATCAGCCGGGACCGGGACACAATCGCGCCGAGGCCCAATCCCGGGTACAACATCGCATTATTCGCCTGGCCGATGACATGCGTGATGCCCTTGTGAGTGACCGGCGTGAACGAGCTTCCCGTCGCGATCAACGCCCGCCCCTCGGTCCAGGCGACCAGATCGGCCGGAGTAGCTTCCGCCAGCGAAGGAGGACTGGAAAGAGGAAAAATAATGGGCCGTTCCGCGTGCCGCGCCATATCTCTGACAATGGCCTCAGTGAAGGCGCCCGTGGCGCCCGACGCCCCGATCAACATGGTAGGCCGCACCCGGCGAATCACCTCCGCCAAGCCAATCACGCTGCCGGCGACGGCCTTCGCGTCGGGGCTCCGCCAACTCTTGACCTCGGCGGCGGGGCGTGCATAAGTCGCCTGATAGTCGTGCAAGCGGTCGCCCATATCGTTGGTGAGCAGCCCGTGCACGTCCACGCACCAAAAGCGCCGTGTGGCTTCGTCGGCTGACAAACCCTCATCGATCATCACATCGCGGATCAGGTCAGCGATGCCGATACCCGCGACCCCCGAACCAAAGATGACGATGCGCTGATTGCGCAGCAGCGTTCCACAGATGCGCATCGCGGAAACCGCGGCTGCCAGTGTGATCGCACCGGTACCCTGCAAATCGTCGTTGAATGTGCGGATCCGGCCACGATACTTCTCGAGGATGCGCCGCCCGTTGCCGGGCCCGAAATCCTCCCATTGCATCAGCGCGTTCGGAAACAGCTTCGCGGCGGCCCTGACGTAAGCCTCGATGAAGGCATCGTAGCGTTCCCCGCGGACCCGTGCATGCCGGTTCCCCGGGTACATCGGATCGGCCAGCAGGCTTTCCCGGTTAGTGCCTACATCCAGCATCACCGGAATCACGCGCGTCGGGTCGATCCCGCCCGCTGCGGTATAGATCGCCAGTTTGCCGATAGAGATTTCGATTCCACCGACGCCCCAGTCTCCGATCCCGAAGATTTGCTCGGCATCCGTGGCCAGGATCAGGTCGATATCGCCGGGACCGGCTCCCAGGTTTCCGAAGGCTTCCTCGATTGCGTCGGCATGATCGATCGAAAGATAGACACCCCTGGGACGCCGGCACTCGTGGTGGTACTGTTCCATCGCCAGACCAACCGTCCGATCGTTGACGATCGGAATCATCTCGCGCAGGTGTTCAGAGAGCACGCGAAAGAACAGGACCTCATTCCGGTCGTGCAGCGCGGTCAGATAGATATTTTTGCTGAGCGCATCCGGCAACCGCTGGTATTGGGCGTAGACGCATGTTACTTGAGCGTCCAGGGTGCTGAAGACCGGCGGGAGAAGACCGGTGAGACCCAAGCTCTCGCGTTCCTCCGCGGTAAATGCCGTTCCCTTGTTCAACAGCGGTGTGGTGAGGACCGCCATTCCTCGCGCCTTGGTTTCGTAGCAGCCCACACGTTCGGGACGGGCCTTTCGGAGCGGCGGCATTAACAGCGGAACGACTCTTTGACGCATAGCAGATTACCCTCTCGAGACCAAGACCTCCAGCTCGATGTTGTTGTTTGACACCAGCCTTATTCCTTGACTCTTAGCCTTGTCCTCGCGCTGGGGCGCGCCAGAATATGGCGCGCCGGCCCACATCCATCTATACCACGCGGTTTCTCAGGGATCGAACGGCAAAGGCGCCACCCAGAGCCAGCAATCCGCACAACCCGATTAGCGGCAAGTTGCTCGCCGTATCGGGAAGCGTCTCGACCACCGGCGCGGCCGCGATGGCTACTTCAGGCTCCGCGGGCGGAGCGGTCACCACTTCGGCGAGGACTACTTCTTGTCCAGATGGCTGGATCGCCAGGACCGGCGCCTGCCTCAGCACGGCCACCACAGGATGGTCCGCTGACTTGATGGGCGTCACGACTTCGACGGGTATCTCGGCGGGCGTAAAGAGGACCGGAGTGTTGGTGGTCTTCGCCAGCTCCATCGCCATCGACTTCGGATACACGAATTCATCGCCCCAATTTCTACCAGGATAGAACCATGCCCGTAGTGCTTCCGGCTGGCCGGCAGGTCTTTCTCTAAAGGTGATCACGGTCTTGTCGGTCGCCTTTAGACGATAATTCGGGATGGCCAGGATGGTGGCGTAAACCGTCAGCTCGTCCTGACTGAAGATCTGGACGATGTGGCGGTCCGACCGTGAATCCAGGATCTTGAATACATAGGTGCCGGCTGGCAATATACCCCAGCCAGGGAGGTGGACGCCCGGAATCTCTATAGGCTCGCTAAACGTGACAACTGTTTTCCGGTTCCAGTCGTCAGCCTTCGCGCTCGGTGCGAATGTTGCGCTCGCTAGCGCAATGCAAAGTGCCAGTGGCGCCGCTCTGAGAAGTTTCATATTTCTTCCTTTAGTTCGATTAGACTTTGTGACCGGCATGGGCCGATTTGCACTCTGGTAGAAGCACTTCCAGGCCCACCTGCTCGACCGGAGCCCTGGCCTGTGTTGGTAACGCTGCTCCATGCTCGGTCGGCGCTCGATCAGCTCGAAAAATTGACGCCGTGAGGTCACTTGACGGCAGGGGGTCAACCCATCCGGAACCGTGGCGCGCCCCCGGTGGGTTCGTTTCGTATTTCGCACTTTGCGGTTTTCGCGGGCGGATTTGGTGTTCCCTCAGATGGCCTCCACCACGAGGCTAAACCGAGAACTGCGAGGGCAGGCGGGGACGGACGCTAGAAGTGACTGGTTTGATGGGTGTATTCGGCGGCGGAAGAGGTGTGACCGACGTGTGCGCGACGCGACGAACGGGGTCCAGATCGAGTCGGAGTTTTGTGAGACATACGCGGCGGGGCCGGCAATCGCTCCGAAGTCTCGGGAGCGCGACGCTTTCTCGCGTCCAGGGCCAGCTGGACGAATCCACCCGTCCAAGCGATCGTGCTCGCGGCGGGTGGCCGCCACAACCTGCCCTGATCGGCCAGGAGATACGCGAAGACCGCGATCCCGATGGCAAAAAGGACAACCGCGCAGAGTTTCGTCGGGTTAATCGTTGCTGGCCGGACGTGCTTGAGCGTCATTTCCTAACGCGAAACCTTAAAGGTCGAAATCGGTCCCCACAGCCCGGTGGCCTGCAGCACCCAGATCCCAACCGCCACCACCACGACGACGTTTAGAATCGTCTTGATGCCGGATTGCATGGGGATAAAGCGATTGATCAGCCACAAAGCCACTCCGACGACGATCAGGGCGATGACCAAATTTACTAAAGGCATGTTATCTCTCCTCGCTATCACCTTAGGCAATTCGTGATCCAATGCCCTAGGCCGGTGAACTAGGGTTCCCGTGTCGTCGCGCAGCGCAGGGCTTATATGACTGACCCCGCGGGGGTCAAGTGACCATCGAGCGCCGCGATCACGAGCATCGCCAGTCCGCGGTATGATGCGATTCCTCTTTTCGGCCGTTCAGATATTCGTCTGCGCGTAAGACGGCGCTTTCTTTCGCGGATTCCAACGTACTTTGCACCGGGTGCTCGTATACCGCGGCGTGTTCCAGCCGAAGGTCCTCCACGTAGACCGTGAACCCGTTCGAACTGGCGGTGGTTTGAATTCGCAGATCCAGCGGGCCGTACTCGGATCGGCAGCCGTGTTGGAATTCCATAGGGAAGCGGCAAAGCGCGGACTGGAGCCCTAACGGAACCCGCCTACCAGGTAAACGACAAGGAGGACCATCAAGATGGTGCCGAGTCCGACACCAGCGCCGCCGCCGGGGCCCCAGCGGCTATGGCCGTAGTAACCTCCACCGGCGCCAAAGATCAATAGCAGGATGATGATGAGTAGCAGCATGGTTATTTCTCGAATACTTTCTCGATCTGGCCGATCTTTTTTTGGACTTTGCCCGCGAGCTTCTCGCCTTGGCCCTCGGCAGTCAGGTCAGGGTTGTTGGTGACCTGTCCTGCCTTCTGCTTGGCCGTGCCCTTCAGTTCGTGAAGCGTGCCTTGAATCTGATCTGTCGTGCTCGGTTTCATCATAATTGTTTCTCCTTACGAATTCTTCTTTGTGCCGCTCCACACTAGGCCTGCAGCCGGGAGCGGCCGCCGTATCGGAGCCTTAATGAGCATGTCTGACGCCGAATGATTCGCCCCTTCGAAAGACGCTCCGGGTGGCGCGGGTTAGCGGCTCTCAACGTGCTGTAGTCGGTGAGCGAGCCCCGATGAAGACAGGCTCGGCGAGTCGGAAAAAGAGAAGGCGTGTTATGACCAAGACAGAACTGAACGGATTCCGCAAAGCGTTGGAGACCAAGCGGGACGAATTGGAAAAAAGAAGCTGGAACCGCGAGGCCCTCGCGATCGATACGAGTCCGGAAGATCTGGACCGAACCCAGAACGCCAGCAATCGCGATTGGGCGATGGGCAATCTGGAGCGCGACTCCATTCGGTTGCGGGAGGTGCGAGCCGCCCTTCACCGCATCGATGCGAGTACATTTGGAATCTGTGCCGGCTGCCAAGAGTGCATCAATCCTAGGCGCCTTGCCGCGGTCCCGTGGGCCTCGTCCTGCATTGTCTGCCAGGAGGCTGCGGATCGCGGCCAGGAAATACCTCCGGACGAGTTAGATACACCGCTAAGCCTGGCTGCCTGAAAAGCAGCGCGGCCCGGCGAGGGTCGCCAGACCGCCTTGCTCGTACGGGCGGACGAAATCTTGATGATGATTGAGTGCTCGCGCGCAATTGCACGACGACGGCACGGAAGGAAACTATGCTCTGGACATTGATCGCGGTCTTCTTGATTCTTTGGCTTCTGGGATTTAGTCTTAGCATTGGTGGGAGCCTGATCCACTTATTGCTGGTGGTAGCCTTAGTGGTTTTCGTCATCAATCTCGTGAAGGGCCGGCGAGCCGCGTAGAGCCCGCCCGAGCGGCTTCCGTCGACCGCGCAACGTCCGAATCGGCAGATCCGCGTAGTGAGCCATCGTCCGTTCCCGAACGCCCGTCATTATCACGAAGTCTTGCTCTTAACTCGCATCCGGCACCCTCACGTCCTCCTTGGCCGCTCCATGCCGTTTCCAGCGCCCAGTGCCCGCACGGAGGAGCATGTGACCAAATATCGTCATGCAAAACTCCGTTTCCGTGGTAAAATGGCGACTGACCGCCATTTCACGGCTTCCTCCTGTTGCAGGACGCGCACTCCGTGTTCTGCAACCGTCGGCTTCCTGGATCGACGGAGTACAGGAAGGAGGGACGCGTAATGGCTTCTCAGGCACAAGCGGTCGAATGGCTCACCGAGAACGGTCCGAAAGAACTCGAGCTGCTGTTCCGCGCGATCGTATTCCAACCGTCCGCCTCCGTCCTGATCACGGACGACGATCGCCACTACCGCGAGGCCAGTGTCGGCGCCAGCAAGCTCCTGGGTCTGCCGCGGGAAGAGATCATCGGCCGTAGTCTGGATGATTTTGCGGAGCCGAGTTTCAAGCCGGTGATTTCGGAACGGTGGCGTGCCTTTCTCGAGGACGGCGAGCAGGAAGGAACGCTTGAACTGGTAGGGGCGGACGGATCTCCGCGGGAGGTCGAGTACATCGCCAAAGGGAACGTGTTGCCGGTACGACATGTGGTGGTGCTGCGCGACAAGACCGCAGACACGTCAGACGACGATCCTGACGAGGGGGATCAAGCCCCGGCCAAGAGCAGTGTTCCGGGTTGGGTGCGGGATTATGCGCTGTTCCTGTTGGATGTGGACGGACTAGTGGTCGCCTGGTATGCGGGAGCGGAACGCATTTACGGCTACAAGAGCAGCGAGGTGGTGGGCCAACATGTGTCGCTGTTCTATCCCGACGAAGACGCGCTTCACAAGCTTCAGGAAAAATTGAAGAGGGCGGCGATCGAAGATCACGTTGCCGCCGAAGGCTGGCACCTGAAAAAGGATGGGTCGCGATTCTGGGCCAACGTGATCACTATGGCCCTGAAAGATCAGAACGGAGATTTGCAGGGTTTTGCCAGGGTGGTGCGCGATTTCAATGAGCGTCACGAGAGAGATGAAAAATTGCGGCGCAGCCGCGCACGCATTCGGCCGCTCCCTGCGGAATCGACCATCGCGGGCATCGTTTCAGGCGAGTTCGAACGAATTCCAGAAGCGAACGATACGTTTCTCGAACTGGTGGGATACACCCGCGAGGATTTGCAGGCGGGCCGGCTCCGCTGGCCGGATCTGACGCCGCCGGAATACCTCGCTCTCGACGAGTTGGCCCACGAAGAAGGGTTGCGATTCGGCGCGTGTACGCCCTTTGAGAAAGAACTGGTTCGAAAGGATGGGACTCGCATTCCGGTGCTGGTGGCCACCGCTGTCCTGAAGCTTTCTCCGTTCCGATGGATCACCTTCGTGCAGGATCTGCGGGAGCGCGACCGGCTGGAGAGCATCGACAATGAAGTCGTCGAAATCACGCAGAACTTCGAAGAGATCATAGGAAGCAGCACGGCCATGAGGCGGGTCATGGGGCAGGTGGAAGTGGTTGCGCCGACCGATGCGACCGTGTTGATCCTCGGCGAAACCGGCACGGGCAAGGAATTGATCGCGCGCGCCATCCATCGGATGAGTCCCCGCAGGAATCTTCCTTTCATCAGCCTGAACTGTGCCGCCATCCCGACTGGATTACTCGAAAGCGAGCTGTTCGGTTATGAGCGAGGAGCGTTCACCGGCGCCTTGTCGCAAAAGATCGGCCGCTTTGAAATGGCGCACCGGGGGACTCTGTTCCTGGACGAGGTGGGAGACATTCCCTTGGACCTTCAGCCCAAGTTGCTCAGGGCTCTCCAGGAGAAGGCCTTCGAGCGATTGGGTGGAACCAAGACCATCCCCATCGACGTCCGGCTGCTGGCGGCGACCAACCGGAACCTGACCCAGATGATGGGAGATAAACTCTTCCGCAGCGATCTTTATTATCGGCTCAAGGTATTTCCCATCACCACGCCGCCGTTGCGGGATCATGCCGAGGACATACCCACGCTCGCGCGGCACTTTACCAAGAAGTACGCCGCAAAAATGGATCGGACCATTGAAAAAATCTCATCGGAAACCATGCGGGCCCTGGTGAGTTGGCCTTGGCCGGGAAATGTGCGGGAGCTCGAGAACTTTATTGAGAGGTCGGTTATTCTTTCCCGGGGCCCCAACTTGCGCGCTCCGCTGGCGGAATTGCGCGCCGCCGCGGTCGAAACCACCGGCGGTCTTACTCTTGAGGAAGTGGAGCGGGATTACATCCTGCGCGTGTTCCGGGAGACCGGCGGCGTAGTGAGCGATGCGGCAACCCGGCTGGGCGTGCCGCGGACCACTTTGAACGCCATGATGAAAAAGCTGGGGATTTCCCGCAGCGACCTCTGACCCTATCGCTGGCACCGCGCCTGCTCTATGAGGATGTGATGATACGCATTCTTCTAGCCTCGTCCGCCGCTCTGTTGCTTGGCGCCATCGGAGCATTCTTCTTGTTGGTTCCATTGTTGCCGCTTGCGACGGTGGTTTGCATTCTGGTGGGGTTGATGTTGATGTTCGGGCTCGGCGCTCAGGTAGGAGCGCGCGCGTCTCATCTGTAATGACCAAGCGCAGTCATCTGACCGCATATGGTTACTTGCCAGGCGTGCCTTTCTAACCCGGAAACAGTGCGTTTGGAATGGTTCACGAAGCTGGCGCAGGGCGGCCATGTGCGTGCCTCTGTCCTAGAGTGGCTGCAAGCCTGTTTCGCCCGAGGTTCAAGACGATCACGGCTGGGACAAACGGAATTCTGGTTTCAAAACGAAAGGCAAAGGACGATTTTTATGAAAATGAATCTAAAACACTGTATCTGGGCTCTGGCAATTGCCGGCTCCGCGAACACCGCCGCCTTCGCGGCGGATCGAGCAATCAAGGTCGACGACAGGCTGGACGCCTCGGCCGACACCCTGGCCGATATGATGAGGGCATCCGACAAAGGGATCCCCCAGGATCTGATGGATAAGGCGAAGTGCGTGGTGGTCATTCCGGGCATGAAAAAAGCTGGTTTCATTTTCGGCGCGGAGGAAGGCCGTGGGTTCGCGGTATGCCGTCGCAACTCACACTGGAGCGCGCCGGCCGCGATGCGGAGTGAAGGCGGGAGTTTCGGATTTCAGATCGGCGCTTCGGAGACCGACGTCGTGTTGCTGGTCATGAACGATGGCGGCATGAAGCACCTGCTGTCCGATAAGTTTACGCTCGGCGGAGATGCGAGCGTTGCAGCGGGCCCAATTGGCCGCGACGCGAGCGCCCGGACGGATGTGATGATGAACGCGGAAATGCTGTCGTATTCCCGTTCGCACGGTCTGTTTGCGGGCATCGCGCTGAGCGGCGTGTCGCTTCGTCCGGATGGGGAAACCAACCGGGTCCTCTACGGAAGAGACTCGACCAATCGCGAAATCCTGACTGGCGACTTCCAAACTCCGGCGGTCGCCCACAAGTTTGAACGGGCGCTGCATCGCGAGTCCCCCAGACGCAGCGAATAGCCCCGTTTCCCAGAGGCGTTGCCCGTGACACACGATCGGCAACTATACCGCGAGTTTTCACGCCCACCTGCCGGCCAAGGCAGCAATCGTCGGCTGGTGGGCTCCCGCGATCCGACGGACGGTATCCTGAAATGCTTCGAAGACTGATTCGCCGCACGCATGGCGAAGAACACCGGGACGCCAATCACACTACCTGCGACGGTGGCAGAGATCGCAGCGTGTGCTTTCGCAAATCTCTCGCAAATAGGGCCAGCCGATCAGGCGGTACAGCATCATTGCCGCACGTCCTCGACAATCTCGCCATCGCGCATCCGCACCATGCGCGGGCAAATCGCCGAGACGCCGGGATCGTGCGTAACGATCACTACCGTCGAACCCAGGCGTGTGTGCAAGTCCTGCAGTAATCCCAGAATCTCCGTGCCGGTAGCTGTGTCGAGATTGCCGGTGGGTTCGTCACCGAGCAGGATCGGGGGATAAATCGAAAGGGCACGCGCGATCGCGACCCGTTGGCGTTCGCCCCCCGATAGCTCCTCCGGCAGATGCTCGCCGCGTTTTCCCAGGCCCGTCAGATCCAACAACTCTCGGGCGCGGGCTTGCGCTTTTCCCCGGGACCAGCCTCGCAGATGCAGCGGCAGGCAGACGTTTTCCATCGCAGTGAGCGTGGGCAGAAGATTGAAGAACTGGAAGACGAACCCGATCTTGTCGCGCCGCAAACGCGTCAGATCGTCGTCTCCCAGCCCCGACAGGAGCTGGCCGTCAATGTGGATTTTTCCCGATGACGGCCGATCCAGCGCTCCAACCATATTCAGGAGAGTCGATTTCCCGGAACCAGAAGGACCCCCGATGGAAACCATCTCACCTTTCTGGATGTTCAAAGTCACCCCGCTGAGCGCCGTGACCTTTTGCTTACCTTCGAATTGCTTGACCACATTGTCGAGCACAATCATTTGTCCCGCCGAAATCAAGACCCCTGATTGTACCAGCATTGATCGCTGCCCAAACGGCGGATTTCCGCGCCCGCGTGCCGCAGAGCGAGCGGTAATATCCGGATGATCGGCGACCATAATGTCGGGGTGCGAGAGCGGATTGAAGCGCTGCGGGGTGGATCGCGCATCGGGGTGATGTCCCGGGCCCTCCCTTGCCGCATGTGAGGGTCCGCGTGTCTCGCCAACGCGTACCTCTTCGACTTCCACGAACCGATCAAAGACCAGCGACACCGCGCAGAGCCGCGGCGGCTTGTTCGGGAACCACGTCATTCAGGAAGGTCCCCAGCGAAGTCTCCACCGCGGCCAGGTATTTCAACTTAGCCGGGCTCCGCTGAAGCGGCAGGAATTCGACATAGAAATGCGAAAGCTGGTGCAGCCTCATCATCAGCGGCATCGGATTGCCAAACAGCCCATCATATTTCTTCCGCATCTTTAGGATGATCGCGGCTAAATCGCGGCGTTCGGCCGCGGTTAGGCCGGCCAGTCCCATCACGTGGCGGCTCGGATAGATCAGAGTCTCGAACGGAAAACGCGCGAAGCTCGGCGCAAAAGCGGCGAAGCTCGAATTTTCAGCGATCACTCGGATCCCCTCACGCCGCTCGTCATCGAGGATTTTGCAGTACACGCATTTCCCTTCGCGCCGCTCGAACGCGACCGTGCTGGCCATCTCCCGCTCCACTCTCGGCGGCACGAACGGCAGGGCGTAGATCTGTCCGTGGGGATGCGGCATGGTCACGCCCACCGCTTCGCCTGCGTTCTCGAAAACGGCGACGTGCTTCACCCGCGGATCGCGCTCCAATTCCGCGGTCCTCCGCGTCCACACGTCGACCACTTTCTCCCATTGCCCGGCCGGCAGCTCCGAAGGCAGGCGATTGTGCTCGGGGCTGTAAAGCACCACGTCGCAAGCGCCCGGAGCGCCCGCATCGTCAAACGAGAACGCCGGAAAATCGTTGGGATAAAGATGAACGTCGTAGACCTCCGGCACTCGTCCGGAACCGGGACAGAACGGGCACCAGTCCGCCGGCATCTGGGGCCGGTCCTGGCGATGCGCTGTGACTACGACCCACTGATCCAGCAGAGGATGCCAGCGCAGCTCGCTCATTCGGTTACTTGGGACGCTCCGGCGGAGGCGAGGCAAACGTGGATGTCCGGCGTGAGTTCCCGGAATCGCTGATATTCGGAACGCAGAGCGGATCTTAGGCCGTTCACGGCATCGCACCGGACCAGGTTCACGGTGGAGCCTCCAAACCCGCCGCCCATCATCCTTGCGCCGAAGACCCCGGGGATTTCCAGAGCTGCGTCTACGAGGAAATCCAGCTCGCGGCAGCTCACTTCGTAATCGTCGCGAAGGCTCTGGTGCGATTCCGTCACCAGCCGTCCCATTTCCGGCAGATCGCCGCGCTCCGCCGCGGCCGCGAACGCCTCCACTCGCGCATTCTCGGTTATGACATGACGCGCGCGTTTGCGAAGCGCGTCATTAGACATGTGGGTGGTAGTGGAGGCGAGCGAATCGAGATCGGCCTCTCCGGCATCGCGCAGACTCGCGATTCCCAGCTCCCGCGCCGCACACGCGCACTCTTCCACCCGCGTGTGATAAGCCGAGTGACTCAACTCGCGCTTGATCATGGAGTTCACCGTCACCACCGCGAGATCCTCTGGCAGCTCAACCGCACGCCACTGGAGCGTTCTGCAATCCAGCAGGATGGCCGCGCCGTCCTGCCCGTTCGCGGAAATGAACTGGTCCATGATGCCGCAAGGCACGCCCACGAAATCGTTCTCCACCGTCCAGGCCAGCTCCGCCAGTTCGCGCGGATCTCGCGGCCCGCCCAATGCCAGCGTCAGCGCTACTCCCAAAGCAGCCGACGAGCTCAAGCCTCCGCCGAGCGGCACTTCGGAATCGATCAACACGTTCTGACCTGCGATAGGAACGCCGCGCCGCGTCAGCTCGCGCGCGATTCCCACCACTCGGTCGCTCCAGTGGCCGCGCGGCGCGGCCGACGGAATCTCCTCCACGGGCCACTCCGCGCTCTCGCCAAATTGAATCGAATGCACCCGCAGCCGCCCGTTGCCGGAAGGCGCGGCGGCCACCAGGCATGCCAGGTCGATAGCCATCGGCAGCACCAGGCCGAGGTTGTAATCGGTGTGCTCGCCGATCAGATTCACGCGTCCCGGCGCCCTCCACACGCGCGGAACAGCGGTGGAAGGGTAGATCGAATGAAACCGGTGAATTTGTTGGCTACCAACCAGCATGACAGGGCGCGTCTGCACTCAGGAATAACACATGATGTGGTTGGCTGTGGCATATCGCGGCGTGCCAGCCCCTTAGAATATCAGCTTGAACCCGAGTTGAAGTTCCCGCGACGGATACGCCGATCCATTCTCCGACGAGGACTTCGTAATCTGGCCTATGGCTAACCGGTTGCAGACGCGGGAGCCCGAAAAAACGCGGAGATGCGTCCTGGAATCTGGGATTACCGCGGGCTTCTCATTTCGCGCGCCACGGCTCGCGGATGAGCAGTTTCGGATCCGCATCCGGCTTTGGTACGAATTTCTGCGTTCGGCCATACTGATTATCGCCGCCGTACAGGTTGCCCTTCGAATCGACCGAGATTGTGTGCACTTCGAGATAGCCGTCGGGCAACTCCCTCGGCACCATCCACGTGTACAGGTGGTTGCCCTTGAAATCCAGTTTATTGAAGCGTAGCGGGCCGAGGTCTGTTACCCAGATGCAGTCGTCGTTCACGATGATGTCGAGCGGCAGCGAGAAGCCGGTAAACGCATCAACAAAGTCGAACTTCGCGGGGTCGGCTGTAGTGCGGAATACGTTGATGCGATTACCCGAACGGTCCAGCACGAAGACGCGGCCTTCCGGGCCGATACCGATTGCGTGCACACCGTTGAACTGTCCGGGCCCTTTACCATGGCCACCGAACTCGCCGATGTACTTGAGGTCACGGTCCAAGATCATGACGCGGTGGTTATCCAGACCATCGGCGATCAGGACTCGGCCGTCGGGGAGAAAAGCCGCGTCTTGAGGCTTGCCGAAATGAGTGCCGTCGGTACCCTCGACGCCCTTTTCGCCGAGCGTCTTCAGCAGCTTGCTGCCGTCGTTGGAAAAGACGTAGATGACGTTATAGCTTTCGTCGACCACCCACACGCGGTGCTGCGGATCGTAGGGGCTGATGCGAATGCGGTGCGGTCCCGGGCCCGGCGCATCGGCGAAAAGGTGATCCCACTGCGGCCAGCGTTCGCGCACCTTGCCATCGGCGTCGAGCGTGTACAGGAAGTTCTTCTGCATGACGCGGCGATCGGTGGCGGTGAGCACGTTGATCCCGATCGAGCCGGCGAAACCGGCGTAGCCGCCGGGAAGCGGATCGGGAAGGCGAGTTTCGCCGCGCTGCGCGATGAAAATGCGGTCCGGCGATTCGGCGAAGACGCCCGAGTTGCCGCCAAAGGCGAAACCCGGTTCCGAGAAAGGCTTGTGCCAGTAGCGGATCACGTTATAGGGGCTGGGACCCACCGGGCCTGAAATGACACCCGGGGTGGACTGCGAAAACAGAGCGGCCGTTCCCGAGGCGAGGCACAATCCGGCGGCAATCGTGGCCGCGGTTCTTTTCAGCATCCTGTCGGTTCCTCCCACTGAGTTATTAAGCCAGCTCACGGGCGTGCCCAAAGGTTCAGCGACTTGTTCGATCGCCACCGCCATCGTATCATCACTTTCTTTTCTAGCGCTGGATGAGCTGGCCGGCAGGAAGAGCGTCAGCGGCGAGGGCTAGATCCACAACCCCAGCTGCATCGGTTGTATAAGAAAGTCGATCAGCTATCGGACCAGGATCAGAAGGCGCTGGTGGTCGTGCTGGATAGCTTGGTCAAGCGGTCGCGGGTCAGAAGAGTCATGACGGAGTGACGATTCGGAGGAAGGGGTTGCTGTCTGCGGTTTCCGACCCCGCGGCGTCGAGTGCTCGAATGGCCCCGCCCGATTTAATGTACACAACTAATCTTCCGTCAGCGCTCGGCGGGTGCGATGCTCTTGATCGCGATCACTTCGCCGCTGATGGTACCGGTCACCCTTACACGCACATTGGCGAAGGTCGCAAGCTCGGGAAGCTCCTGATTCCGAATCTGGTACACCTTGCTATCGGTGACCAGCACGAAGGCGGCGCCGCGCTTGACGCAACCGAGCGTACAGGTCCGATCGTCCACGTTGAATCGCTCGCTGAACAGATGTTTATGCTGGCAGAAGCTGTCGCCGATGACGCCGACGGCCGACGCCTGCGCTGGCCGAAGCCACAGGACCAGCAGCCCGGTAACTAACGCCGCCAGGAGAAGCACCCTCGGATTCACATGCAGTCCGGGCCGGCCGAGCGACCACACGCGCGGGCGCCACACCGGTGGTGCGCCCATCGTCCGTGCAACAGCGGCGTGCGCGCGGAGGACATGCCTGGCCGTTGATTCCGCCTCTACGCTCCCGCGGCATTCGGCGCATTCCCTCAGGTGAGCCGTGACCATGGCCTGCTCTTCCGCCGTGCATTCGCCATCGACGAAGGGCGTGACCAGCTGGTCCAGCACGTGACACGTGTTCATCTTCGTTGACTCACTGGGTTGCCTCACTCGATTCCCTCACAATGTCGTCTCGCGGCCTCAAGCTCCAGCAGCCGATCGTGAAGCAGGCGGCGGCCGCGTGAAATACGCGACATCACCGTCCCGGCTGGGATACGCAGCCGCTGCGCGATCTCGGCGTAGCTAAGCTCCTCCACGTCGCGAAGCCACACCGCATCGCGCAGCTCTTTCGGCATCGACTCCAGAGCATGTTGGAGCCGTGGCGCAATCACCTGGCTGAGGAGCGCCTGTTCCGGGGATGCATCTCCCGACGCTCGAGTTTCCGCCGTCCGCGCGGCTTCATCCCGCACGCGCGCCCGGTATTGATCGCGCCGCCGGTTACTCGCGGCGTTTCGGAGAATTGTCTGGAGCCAGGCCTTCAGGTTCGTCCCGGGCGTGAAGCGTTCGAAGGCGCGAAAGGCGCGCAGATACGCATCCTGAACCAGGTCATCCGCGTCGGCGCGGTTGCGCGTAAGGCGGAGCGAGAGCTTGCGCAGATCGCCGAAATGGCCCAAAGCCTCCGTCTCCAAGGCCGGCCGATCGTCTTCGCGGGGCTTCGGTAGTCCAGTCACGTCACCATCATTAAACCATCTAAACACCTGACCGGAGTCCGATATTCAATAGGCGTCAAGATATCTCGCCTCCGAAGAAAGTGTCGTGCATGGAATATCTGGAGGGCTTGCGGGGTTCTTGTCTCTTCATAGCCGCGATTCTGGACTCACCGGGGGGGCAAAGATTATCTATGAGACCTACGATTTTGGTCTTGGTTGGAATGACGTGGGTCGCGGCCGCCGCGCATGCGCAAACGCCCGCCGAAGCGATCGAACAAGCGGTCTCGAAATCTCCGCTGCGGTTTCCCAGCGAGGCGACCATCATCAAATGGAAGCCTGACTACACCTACGACATTGTCAGGAAGGGCGCCAATACCTTGGCCTGCTACGACCGGTCCGATGAGCGTGGTCGTACGCCCTTCGCCGCGCAATGCACCAGTCTTGCAAATCTCCCGCGGGAGGCACAGAACCGCCGGATTCGCGCCGAAGCGAAAAACACCACCGAGGAGAACGCGGCGATCGCCGCAGCCGAGAAGGCCGGCACGCGCGTGAAGCCGGAGTATGGGTCGCTGTGGTTCCGCATGGACGGCCGTGACAAGGATAGCGCGCAGCTGCATGTGACCATCGCAGTGCCGGGCGCCACCAGCGCCTCCACCGGCTTCCCCGACAACGGAAGCGCCGGAGGCGCCTGGGTCATGGACGCCGGCACCAGCGCCGCCCACATCATGGTCCCCGGCCGCTAGCTCAAGATGCTATGTTCTCGACATATTAAGGAGTCATTTCTGTCGCATAGAAAACCTTTCACCGCACTTTGGCTGGTGACCATTGCAATCGTCCTTGCAGCGGTAGCCAGCCTGGCTCAACAGCGCCCTGCTCCCATCGGCGTAGCCCACGCGAGCGTCCCTAGTGGTCCCCTGGTTTTCGATACTGCCGAGCAGCACAAGATCCGGGTCTCGGTGGTCGCCAGTGGTCTCCAGCACCCTTGGGCTGTCGCACTCCTTCCCGATGGAAATATCCTGGTCAGTGAGCGCCCCGGACGGCTCCGCATCATTCGCGACGGCGTGCTCGACCCGCAGCCGCTTGCCGGTGTCCCTAAAGTTCACGCAGTCTTTCATAGCGGGCTATTGGACGTCGTTCTTCACCCGAAGTTTGCCGAAAACAAGCTGGTCTACTTCACCTACACCAAGCCGGGCGAGAACGGCCAGTTCGCCACAGCCCTCGGACGCGGACGTTATGACAAGACCGGTCTCCTGGATGTGCAGGATGTTTTCGTCGGTGAGCCCACCAACATGTCGGGCGGTTCCCGCATCGCCTTCGGCCTGGATGGTCTGATCTACATGACCACCGGCGCTGCGTCCCCTGTCTCGAAGCTCGCTCAGGATCCCAATAGCGACTACGGCAAAGTCCTGCGCCTGCGCGATGACGGAACCATCCCGCCCGACAATCCTTTCGTGGGCCGCGCCGGGTCTAAGCCCGAGGTTTACTCCATGGGACATCGAGACCACATGGCTCTCACCATTCAGCCGGGCACAGGCACTGTCTTAAACGGCGAAGAGGGCCCCATCGGCGGCGACAAGGTGAATGTGATCCTGCCGGGCCGCAACTACGGCTGGCCGCTTTACAGCTATGGCCGGCAAAACGACGGTTCGCCTATTCCGCATCCGTATCGGGACGGCATCGAGCCGGCTCTGATCACCTGGCAGCCGGGGATAACGCCCTCGGGAATGACGTTCTACACCGGCGATCGCTTCCCCGCATGGAAAGGCAATCTTTTTGTGGGCGGACTGCGAAGGGGAGAGATTCCAGGAACCGGCAGCGTCGAGCGGATCGTTTTCAACGACAAAATGTGGGAACTTCGCCGGGAATCGCTGTTAACGGATCTGCATCTGCGCATCCGCGATGTCCGCCAAGGCCCGGATGGTCTGCTGTATGTCCTGACGGACGAAGAGGATGGGGTTCTGCTCAAGATTGAGCCTGCTTCCTGAGCGGGAATTGTAGCGAAAGCGATCGGCCTTCAGAGCATCAGCATATTGGTCGGGGCGGGGCGATTTGAACGCCCGACCCCCTGCGCCCAAGGCAGGTGCGCTACCAGGCTGCGCTACGCCCCGACTTTGTACTCATCTGATTCTAAATTACTTCCACGAGCAATGCAACGACCTCTTACGTCAACCGTGGCAAAACCGTGACAGAACTCCAGGCTCGGCGGAAACCGTGGCAAAATACAAGAGTCAGCAATATCAGTGAGTTGCGGTTGGAGACACCGGAAAGCAAACTCGTCAAAACAGAGCCTAGTAGGGCAACTGGAATTTAAGCGGACACAGACTGGCGCAAGCTCATGATTCCGTTGGTGACCAATCACTTGATGAGCACCTGCTTTCGGGGCGGTCAAAACCCGGCGGATCGGGCAGACCAGAGGTCACACCAACCTCACGACTGGCCCCGCGCTGTTCGTGAGACCGCGTCCGCTAACAAATGTGCTTCATAAGCGGCGCCTGTCCAACAGGCCTCCGCTCTGCAGGCCGCAAATGGGGCCGATTCAGATTACCGAACTCAAGCATCAGAAAGAACATTGAAGGCGAATTCCCGATGTGCTCGAATGGCATTACCGTCATCTAAGAACAGAGAGGTGAAATCATGACTGCGGACGAAAATCCACAACCCGGACGAGAACACGAAGTTGGGATCGTAGCCGCGCCGCTCTTGACCCTCGACCTTAAGCGCGAGATCGAACAGCTACGATCTGAAGGGTGCTGGCAGTCCGGACATGCAGCAAAGACGCTCGCCAAATTCCCCGACCTCCGAGTGGTCCTGATCGTTATCAAGGCTGGCGGGGCTTGGAAAAACATCGAGCCGAGGGTCGGATCTCAGTCCAGACCCTGGATGGAAAAATCCGGTTCAATACAGCTGAACGGTCCGTGGAGCTTCCGGTTGGCCAAATGCTTACGCTCGAACGCAGCATCCCTCATGACGTTGAAAGCACAGTGGACAGCGCTTTTCTCCTGACCATTGCGCGGCCGTATGCATCTGCTGCTCCGTAGCCGGCGGAAGAGATGTCTACGACGTTCACATGCGGCGATCACGTAGCTTGGAATTCAGAAGCAGGCCGGGTCAGCGGCACCGTAATAAAGAAAGTGGTTTCCGACGTGAACTTCAAAGGCTACACGCACCACGCCACCAAAGAAGAGCCCCAGCATTTCATTAAGAGCGACAAAACCGATCACGTCGCAATTCACAAAGGCTCAGCACTTCGGCTTTTGAAATCATCGGCCCCAAAGAGCCGGACGAAAACATCCCGCGAGCGAGGAACGAAATCTTAAAAGGGAGATCCGTAGAGCTGCACCTCAATCGCCTCGTGATTCACCGTCGGTCTGCGCAGGAGCACTCCAAAACGGATATGGCAGTCCGGCGAGCTGATTGATCGCGAGGGCCCGGGCAACGAGCAGGAACACCGCGACCTCGATAATGACCAGCTCGCTCGGTTTGGAAAAAATTCCGAGGGAAACGATCAGCGCCGTGGCGCCGGCCGTTGGATGGCTCACGTCGAAAAGAACCATGAACGCGCCTGTCGCTGAGAGCGAAAGAGCCGCTGCCAGCACTCTTGGCCAGAAAATTCCAGGATGCTCTCCGAATGGCAGTCCTCCGGCGCCGGTGGCACCGAATGCCGCATAACCGCAAACAAGGCCAATCGCATGGCCGAAGACAGCATTTCGCGAACTTGAGGTCCTGCCAAGGGGGGTAAAGAACAGAAGATACGCCGTGGGTCCCAGTGACATCACCATCGGTTCCGGTGGAAGCTAATTGTCCGTCGCGAATGGCCACAGCCGAGACAACCGGTCGCCGCTCGTGCGTTGTTAACTTCATGAGTCATCCACCATTCAAGAAGGGATGACCAATTCCCGCAAGGTCCGATGTTGGTCGTAAGGTGGGTAGCGCAATCCACGAATATCCAGCCGAGTACTGTGATGGAGGACGCCGCGGACGTTGCTGTAAGCACGGAATCCCCACTCGCCGTGGTACTTGCCCATACCGGAAGTTCCTACGCCGCCAAATGGTAAATCATGGATGATCGGCTGAAGGGTGCATTCATTCACCCCCGCATCCCCCGAGGCCGTCGAATTCAGAATCTGCTCGGTCAGCGACTGGTCTTCGGAGAATATGTACAACCCTAGCGGACTCGGCCGCGCGTTAACGAACTCGATCACCTCCTCTGCATCGTTAACCTCAATCACGGGCAAAATGGGCCCGAAGATCTCTTCCTGCATCGCGGGCGAGTCTGGCGAGACGTTCACGAGCACCGTCGGCGCGATAAAGCGGTCCGCCCGATCATGCTGCCCGCCATGGAAGACCGTCCCACTGCCTAGCAGATTTGTGAGCCGATCGTGGTGGTGGAAATTGACAATCCGGCCATAATCTGGGCTCTTCTGGGGATCGTCCCCGTAGAACTCAAGCAGTGTCTCTTTCAGATATTTCAAAAATTCGTCACGCACATCGCTGAACACGAGCACATAATCGGGGGCGGTGCATGTCTGGCCGGCATTAAACCAGCGCCCGAAGGCGATACGGCGGGCTGAAACCTGCAGGTTGGCCGAAGAGTGAACGATGCACGGATTCTTGCCGCCGAGTTCCAGGACCACTGGGGTCAGGTTCTTTGCCGCTGCTGTCATGACTATCCGAGCAACGGTTGTGCCACCGGTAAAAAAGATGTGGTCCCAGGACTGCTCCAGCAGCGCAGTCGATTCCCGAACTCCACCTGGAACGACCGAGAATGCGTTGCGGTCCAGATATTCCGGAACCCATCGAGCGATGACTTCAGACGTGGCGGGCGACAGATCTGACGGCTTGATAACGGCGGCGTTGCCGGCGGAAATCGCCGCGACCAAAGGAGACAGTGTCAGCATTACGGGATAGTTCCATGTCCCAATAATGAGTCCTACCCCGAGAGGGTCGAATCGCACTTGACCGTGCGACGGCGCCAGGACGAGAGGTGCGCTCGCGGGTAGCGGTTTCATCCAGTGCCGCATGTGAGCGAGAACGTAGTCAATCTCGCTCGTCATAAACTTCACGTCGACCCAATCGGCCTCAATTCTGTTGCGGCGCAGGTCCTTCCATAGCGCGGCATAGAAGTCCTCGGCACGGTCCTTCATCATTGATCGCAAAGCGATCAACTGACCTTCCCGCCACTCTATGGAGCGAGTGACGCCGGACAGGAAATATTTGCGATGGTGAGTTGCGAGACCGCTCAGGTCGGAGGTCTTCGCGGTTTCGGCTCGAGTCGGTGTTGTCTCTGGCATTCTGGTTCTCCATCAATCAGAAGGTTCAAAACGTCAGCTCGCCACGGGCACGCAGTTCGCCGGGCAGCAGCGCGTTGTAAATGAACTCGTGCACTGGGGTTGGAAAATTCCTGGCGCGTCCTATTCGGACGACTGCCCCGCTTTGCGCTTCGAGTTCCGACGGCCGGCCCGCGATCAAATCGCGCTGCATCGAGGCTGTGCCGTCGGGCGGCAACGAGTCGGCGAATTTCATCGTTTCTGCCACCGACTCGCTCCGCGCCGGAATGTCGCAGGCGCGCGCCAGACCCATAATCTCCCGCATCGCGCGCTCGAGCAGCGATCTGGCCTGGGGGACACTCCGCATCACGCCGACCGGCGCCCGTGTCACTGCTCCCACGCCGCCAAATGAAGCGATGAACTCGAACTTCTCCCAAAGCGCAACCTGGATATTATCGGGGACCCGCGTCTGTAGTTCGGCGGTGGTGAGGCATTCGACCAATTTCTCCAGTCGTGGTGTACGTGCATTGTTCCGCTCCCCGAGGGTGATCACGGCTTTGGGCCCAGCATGCCGGACGACGCCAGGCGCGATAACCATCGCCAAGATATGACACAATCCGTCCAGCACATGCCCCGAACCGAGCACAGCCGCCAGTTGGTCGAAAGCCTCTACACCGTTTTGCAAGGGGACGACCACAGTTTCCGGTCCAACTATGCCGCGAATCTGCTGTGCTGCTTCCGTCACCTGCCAGGCTTTGGTGGTGACGAAGACGGCGTCCACGTGCCCCACGGCTGCGGGATCGCTGGTCGCTTGGACCTTTGGCAGCGCAAAATCGCCCAGCGGACTCTCTATGCGCAAGCCGTTCTTGCGCAACGCTTCGAGCATTGCGCCCCGGGCGAGGAAGATAACGTCGTTCCCAGCCTTCGCCAACCGGCCTCCAAAGTAGCCGCCCAAAGCGCCGATTCCGATAAATGCAATCCTCATGATCAGTCCTCCATGAACTTCACTGTTTTCGCTGGCTTATGATTGGAAGTTTGGAACAACGATCAGTTTTTGTTCACAAACTCTTCAAGGCCAAGATTGGAGAGTTCCTCTCCGTATCCAGAATGCTTAATTAAATTCGGCTGAAAGCCAGATCTGGCGCCTTGTTCCATCGGAAATTGCGGCGGGGCCGAGGCGAACGGGCGCCCGATTTCCGGGGTGCTGGGCACCGCCGCGTCCCGCGGGATCATCGGCCCGGCCAGGAAGGCGGCGCGGCCAGCCCGGACGCCATTGGCGAACGCGGCCGCCATTTGGACCGGGTCAATGGCGCACGACACAGCTGTATTTACCAACACGCCATCGAAGCCCCACTCCATGACCTGACAGGCGTGAGACGGAAGGCCGAGGCCTGCATCGACAATCAGGCGAACTTGGGGAGCACGCTCACGCAGTTCCCGAAGACCACGGGGATTGCGCGGTCCCTGTCCGGTACCGATGGGAGCTGCCCATGGCATAAGCACCTCACAACCAGCGTCCATCAAACGTCTGCAAAGAACCCAGTCCTCAGTGCAATATGGCAAGACCTGGAAGCCCCGTTTTACGAGTTCGGTCGCAGCATCCACGAGGCCATAAGGATCAGGCTGCAGATTGGCTTCGTCTCCTATGACCTCAAGCTTTATAAGATCGGTCTGAAACATCTCGCGCGCCATACAGGCCGTGTTCACCGCCTCACTCGCCGTGCTACAGCCTGCTGTGTTGGGCAGAATCGTCCGGCCCGTTTCCTGGACCAAGTCCCAGAAGGACTGGCCGGAATGGCTCGATCCCGAGACCTGGCGCCGCAGTGACAACGTGAGCATCGCGGGGGCAGCGGCATGGATGGCGTCGGCCAACACTGCCGGGGAGGCGTAACGCGCCGTCCCCAACAGCAGACGGCTTGTGAAAGTCTGTCCGTACAGATTTAGTCGATCCTCTCTCTGGCTTTCTGCCATCTCAACCTCCTGCCGCCGGATGAAGAATGTCAATCCTGTCGCCCGGCTGGATGCGGCAGTCTTCATAGCTTCCTTGCGGAACAACTTCCGAGTTGCGGGCTACCGCGAATGGCGCCGCGGGCGACAACAAGCGCAGTAATTCGGCGAGCGTCCGAGGCTCGGGAAACGAGTGTGCTTGGTCATTCACGATTACAAACATGCGTGTTCCTTATCCGGAAGGCCGGTAAAGACGGTTACGGGGACGTTCTCACGCAGACACGGCCAATCCCTAAAACTTGTAGACGGCTGCGGACGCGAGAGCAGAGCCAACACTTCTTCGACGACGGTGGGTGTTAGTAAGAATCCATGACGATGAAGCCCATTGATGCGAAGGGTTTTGTGCTTACCGTCAAAATGAAGTCTCGGCAGATTGTCCGGCAGTGCGGGACGCACTTGAGTGTTGAATTCGAGAATACGCGCTTCCGCCAACGCTGGTAGCACCGAATATGCGGAGGTCAAGAGCTCGAGAGCGCCACGCACGGAAACAGGTGAATCGTCATCGCTCTCGATGCTGGTGGCCCCGACGACAATTCGTCCTTCAGCGCGCGGAATGATATACACGGGGTAGCGTGGGTGCAACAGCCGCAACATATGATGCAGTTCGATTTCGGGGGCATGGAGACGCACGATCTCCCCGCGAACACCGCGCAACCTCGGCCAATCGCACTTGGCCCCCATGCCGCGGCAATCCACGACGATTTCGGAGTCGGGGCGAGCATCATCCGCGACGAATGTTTTCCAGTGGCACTCGACCCGCTCTTCTTCTAGGACCAAGGCAACCGCCGCCAAAAGCGAGCGATTATCCACCTGCGCTTCACCGGCGACGTATAGAGCCTGGCAAAACCGTGTTTCCAGTGCAGGTTCCATCTCGCCTACACATGCACCTTCGATGCGCTCGGTATACGTTTGCGCGTGGCGCGAGGCGAGCGCCCTCTCGACGCGAAGAGCCTCTTCGGCGTCCGCGCGATGCCAGAGCAACAGAGTTCCGTGGTCACGATAAAACACCGGAACAGGCAGCTCAGCCAGCCATTGCGGCCAAAGCGCAAGGCTACGCCTCCCCATGGATTCAATCTGTGCGTCAGCCTCAATGGTTTCTGAGGTTGGCGCGATCATCCCTCCTGCAACCCAAGCGGCTGAGCCTTTCCCCTGACGACCAGCCGCATCGTACAGGACAACACGCGCACCGGCCTTAGCTGCGCGCCAGGCCAGGCAACGGCCCAACAAGCCGCCGCCTACTATACTGATGTCCGACCGTATCACAGGTACACCTCACCGCCGCGCTCGAGGAATTCGCGCGCTTTTTCCGCCATCGCCACGTCTTCGCGGGGCCCGTATGTCGCCCGAATCTCTTCACTGATCTTCATGGAGCAAAACTTAGGTCCACACATGGAACAGAAGTGCGCCGTCTTCGCGTTTTCATGAGGTAAGGTCTCGTCGTGATATTCGCGGGCCCGCTCCGGATCGAGACTCAGATTAAATTGATCGTCCCATCGGAATTCGAACCGCGCCTTCGACAACGCGTTGTCCCTGAGCTGCGCCCCGGGCCACCCCTTCGCAAGATCGGCCGCATGTGCGGCGATTTTGTAGCTGATGATTCCCGTACGAACATCTTCTTTATTGGGAAGGCCAAGGTGTTCTTTCGGGGTCACGTAGCAGAGCATTGCGGTGCCGTACCAGGCGATTTGTGCCGCTCCAATGGCGCTGGTGATATGGTCATAGCCAGGGGCGATATCGGTCACCAGTGGCCCCAAAGTGTAAAACGGTGCCTCGAAGCAATGCCGCAGTTCCTCATCCATGTTTTCGCGGATGCGCTGCATGGGCACGTGTCCCGGACCCTCGATCATCACCTGTACGTCGTGCTTCCATGCTCGTTCGGTGAGTTCGCCGAGTGTACGCAACTCGGCAAACTGCGCTTCGTCGTTGGCGTCGTAGATTGATCCCGGGCGGAGACCATCGCCGAGACTGAAGGAGACATCGTAAGCCTTCATGATTTCGCATATCTCATCGAAATGCGTATAAAGAAAATTCTCCTGATGGTGGGCGAGACACCACTTCGCCATGATCGAGCCGCCGCGCGAGACGATTCCGGTAAGCCGCCGGGCAGTGAGCGGAATCCACGGCAGGCGGACACCCGCATGCAGGGTAAAGTAATCGACCCCCTGCTCTGCCTGCTCGATGAGCGTATCGCGCATTAACTCCCAGCTCAGCTCTTCGGCGCAGCCACCTACTTTTTCAAGCGCCTGGTAAATGGGAACCGTGCCGATGGGCACAGGGGCGTTGCGTAGAATCCACTCGCGCGTCTCATGAATGTGCTTGCCCGTGGAGAGATCCATGATAGTGTCCGCGCCCCAGTGAATCGCCCAGATCATTTTCTCCACCTCCTCGGCAAGCGAAGAAGTGACGGCTGAGTTCCCGATGTTGCCGTTGATCTTAACCTTGAAGTTACGACCGATAATCATCGGTTCCAACTCCGGATGGTTGATATTTGCCGGAATGATTGCACGCCCGGCTGCAACCTCCGTGCGCACGAACTCAGGCGTAATCTTTTCGGGGAATTGTGCGCCGAGCGCTTCTCCGCGATGCTGGGGCATGAGCAATGCGTAGGATGGATCTTGTGCAAATCGATCCAGTTGCATCGACTCACGCAGAGCGACGAACTCCATCTCGGGCGTGATGATGCCCTTGCGCGCGTAGTGCAACTGGCTGACATTGTGGCCATCGCGCGCCCAGCGCGGCGCCGACCTCGCTGGAAAACGCAGCTCATGAGTTAACAGGTCGTTCTGACGCTGACGGCCGTACTCGGAACTGAGCCCGGTGAGCCGCTCGGTATCCTCGCGCTCTTCGATCCACGGAGCGCGCAGGGCCGGCAGCCCACGAGCGAGATCTATCTCCGCATCAGGATCAGTATATGGACCGGAGCAATCGTAGACAGGCAAGGGTGGATTCTGTTCCAGCCACGTCGAGTGATGCGTCGGAGAGAGCACTATTTCACGAATGGGAACGCGAAGGTCACCACGCCCGCCGGTAATGTACTTCTTGCGTGACGAAGTAAAAGGCGTAGGGAGTGCGGCGAAGGTTCTAGCGGTTTTCAGCATAATGTCCTCACGGTTTGGGTTGCGAACCATTTGTAATAGTGATCTGTCCCGGGGCGAGTAGAGCGGTCTACGCGACAACCGGCTCCTTCGTCACAAGCGAAAGCGCAGGCTTACCGTTCAGAACCGCATCTATGTTGTCCAGGGCGAGCATGCCCATTGCTAAGCGCGTCTCTACTGTCGCGCTCCCAAAATGCGGCAAAAGAAACGTGTTCTTGAGTGCAACATATCCCGGGTGAAGCCTCGGTTCGCCTTCGAAGACGTCCAGCCCCGCTGCCGCGACTCGGCCACTCTTAAGGGCAGCGATGAGGTCCTCGTCAACCACCATGCCACCCCGAGCGGTGTTGATTAGGATTGCTCCGTGTGGCAGTAGATCGATTGTTTTCGAATTGATGAAATGATGAGTCTCCGGAGTCGCAGGTGCATGCAGGGTAAGAAACTCGCTCACTCGAAGTAAGTCCAAAGCACTGGAGTGAAATACCGCATCTTTCTCTAATGCCGCGGGCAAGCGGGTCCGACTGAAGTAGTGGATATTCATTCCGAAACCCCTCGCACGTTGAGCGACAGCCTGGCCCACTCGCCCCATACCAACAATGCCGAGAATCTTTCCGGTCAACTGCCACCCTAGCAACACTGCACTCGAAAGTGTCCATGTTCCTGTACGCACCATTTCCTGGCCTTCGTACGCGCGCCGTGACGCACCCAGCATCAGCAACATCGCGATGTCCGCGGTGGCGTCCGCGTTGATTCCCGGCGTGTATGCGATGGCGAGGTTTCTGTTCGTCGCAGCCTGGAGGTCGATGTGCTCAATACCGACCGAGTAGGTAGCGATAATCTTCACAGAGGCGGGCAGCCGCTTGAAGAAGTCGGAGTCTAACCGATCGAAGGGTGTAATGAACAGCGCATCGGCTCCCGATGAGGCCTCGATCAATTCGTCACGGGTAAACGGCCGTTCGTGAGGACTGCGGCGCGCATCGTAATCCCGATCGATGCGCGCCTCGATCTCGTCCATAAAGTGGGTTGTAACTACGATCACTGGTTTATGCATAGACATGCTCCGTTTTTGATCCGGTTGTGCGAGACGTGTTATCGGAGTTCTCGTCACGATGTGATCTCCTTAAAACCTGAAGTCGGCAGCAAACGCGAGAGCGTTGTTAACTTTGATATTGATTCCGGGACCCAGCCTCGCGCCGACGTGGCCAGTTCCGATGTCGAAGCTCCATCGGGAATCGGGGGCGTGCGAAATCCTCACTGCGTAGATCAGATCCGTGGGCAAGGTCGCCGTCGGGACGTACTTGATTTTCTCGGGCTCCTGGTCAATTTCGAAAGTTGGCGCGACGATCAAAAGTTTCTTGATCGGGATCGGGAAGGCGATACCGCCGAACGCTCGGGCCTGCCAATTGAGAGTGTTGCCTCCGTAGCCGTACTTCTGTGCGTTCGTTCCGCGGACCCCTCCATTTAAGAGGAAGGCGAACTTGCTTCCGAGCACGAACAGCTTTGTACCGACCAGGTAGACATCACCGTTGGTGGCGTTCTTGTATGCGACCGACTGCGAGACGAACGGATCATTTGTCCGGAGCACTCCGCCGACCGAGATCGATGGCAAGTATTTCCGGCCGTGGGAATTGGCCGACAGCACTTTCATCTTGAAGTTGAAGATATTCATCCCGGCGAAATTGAATAGAGGACTGATTGCCGGGTCTCCTCCGTCGGTGTGACTGCTCCGTGTAAATCCAAACTCCAGCCAGTTGCCAAAGCCTTGCTCGATTCCGACGTTTAGGTAATCTCCTGCGACGGGTCCACCGTCAACGACGTGGAAACTGACGGTTGGTCCGCCGAATTTCCCGGTAGCCGACGGGACGACGTCCGCCCACGGTTGGAAGAAGATCCCGGATTGGCCGTCCATATTCAGCGCTTGGCCTTGCATCCGATCCGCTGAGAGGAACCCGGCCAGAAAGAGTGCCGTTAATGAAATGGTCGGTGTGCTTCTTCGATTCATGGTCATTTCCTCACCCGCTCGGAATTGGCCAAGCTGCGAGCAGAATTCTCCCGCAGCCCACCTAATTGAATTCCTTGCCAGCTACTCCGCCACCAGTGCGCGCTCCTGGCGAGCGATGGGAATCCCAATCACTGTTGGCCCATCAGCCTTAAGCGCTTTAGCGAATTCCTTCTTGATTTCGTCTGTCGTATTAGCGGTGACGCCGATGCAGCCGAACGCCTTGGCGGTAGCGACGACGTCCAGACCGGGAAGATCAAGAGCCGGAACGTTCGGCGTCTTTTCTAGGACGGCAAATTCCTTGAGAATTGCATATTCGCCGTTGCATGGCACGATAAATATGACTTTCAACTTCAATTGGGCGGCGGTATAAAGGTCCTGTACCGAATACTGAATGGCGCCGTCTCCGATGGCACAGATTACAGCGCGGCCGGTTCCCATCTTCTTTTCAGCAAGGGCCACGCCGACCGCGGCAGGTGATCCCCAACCCAGCCCGCCGCTCGCGAAGGTGTAGAAAGAGTCGGGCTTCACGATTGGCCAGAACTGCAACAAGTCGGCAAAATTTGAGGCTGTCTCATTTACCAGGATCGCGTCATCGGGCCGCAAATCACTCAGTGCGGCAAATGCCTCAAGCGCGGTCAAAGGACTATTCGGAGGAGATGGAAGCTTTCTGTCAATGCTCAACGGGGCGAGCGCGGGCCGCGACTTCGCTACGGGAACGGCGTCGATAAACGCTTCCAGCGCCAATTTCGCGTCTGACAACAGGCTGTCTCCTACAATGGCCGCCGCCGCATCGTATGGATCGTTTGTAACCTGCAATAGCTCAGCACCTTGGGGAAGGTAATCGCCCCCAACGAACGGGTAATAACGGAAGACCTGGGCGCCAATCACGATGATGAGGTCATGGCCTTGAAGCTTCTTGCTCAGCGGCCCAATCGCGATCGGTGCCATACCGCGAAACTGAGGGTGAGTTTGAGGGAATGACGCTCGATCGGACAACGGCGTAACATACACCGGAGCGTTCAGGCGCTCGGCGAATTTGAGAGCGGCGTCCCAACCGCCTGATCGTTCAATCTCCGGTCCGTAAAGCAATACTGGGTTCTTGCTCTTCTGAATCCTCTCAGCGAACAATGCGACTCTCTGAGGATCGGGCGAGTACCGTGAACTGACAGTTCGGACGACCGCGTCCCCCAGAGCTGGCTGGTCCCAGTCGTCCAGCGGGATTGAGATGTATACCGGACCAGCTGGAGGCTGCAAAGCAGCCGCATAGGCCCGCATGATCGCTCCGGGAACGTCCTGCGCTCTGACGGGTTGATACGCCCATTTCACCCAGGGGCGCGGCAACATCGTTTCTTCACGATTCGTAAGTAACGGGTCGCAAAGAATCATTTCGCGTGTCTGCTGGCCCGCCGTGATGATGAGCGGCGTCTTGTTCTGAAAGGCCGTCATGATATTGCACATGCCGTTGCCGGTTCCGGCGCCAGAATGCAGATTCACCAGTACCGGCTTTTGGGTCGCCTGCGCGAAGCCGTCGGCCATCGCCACGACTGACGCTTCCTGAAGGCCAAGGACATATTGAAAGTCCTTTGGAAAATTCTTGAGGAACGGCTGTTCCGTGGAGCCGGGGTTTCCGAAAACAGTCGTCAGTCCCAGCTTGCGCAACAGACGGTACGTTGCCTCATGAACCGTCATCGAAACTTCGCTTTGCTTCTCTTTGGTCATCGGATTATATCTCCCAGTGCGATATTCGCAGGATTCCGGGCGCGTGAAAACGTGAGCAAGGGCTAGATCACCGTGATTAGTTTTCTGCACAGAGGAACCGAACATGATGGGGAGTAGAACGCATCAAGACGCAGATCTGGTGTACCCATGGTGTTTTGTTGGATTCTGAACGAGGGCAGGTGGAACGGTGGAGCGCTTAGAGGGCCGCTAAACTATCTCAGGCCCAGGAGAGTCGAGCATGACGCCATTCAACAGAGCAGTAAAGCGCACGTCTGGCCGAATCGTATCGAGACGCGGATCACAAGCGAGCCAGATGAGCTCCGCTTCATGCTCCTCGTATGCGGCGGAAAGAAGAGCAATCGCGCGATCTCGATTGCCCAAAGCGAGTAGAAGAAGGGCCTGGCGGAATTTACTTATAGGCGAATTCGGAGCGAACAGATCAGAATCGGCTGCAATCGTGCCGGCAGCGTCTGTTTCACCGCACGCCGCCAGAACTTCCGCCACTCCACTCATCATTACAGGTTGACCACCTGCCTTGTCCAACAACTCCTGTGCCAAGCGCCTTGCCTCGTCGCATCGATTGTGCGAAATGAGCATCATAGCCCGGTACAGCTCGGCCTCATTGGGCAAACGGCCATACAAGAGTTGCTCCGATATATACCGTAATCCGTCCTCGTAGTTTCGAGACATGTATAGCAGTCTTGTATAAAGGACTTTTTGCCGGTACGAAAAGGGATCGATCTGCTGAGCTCTTTGTATGTAATTCCAGGCTTCCCTCAAGCGGCTCCGCGCAGCGAGGAACATGGCATACTGCCGATACGTTCCGGCATGCTCGCCAAGATCGAGCGCCTGGTTGAAACTTACCTCTGCCTCACGCCACTTCCATGACAGCGCAAGTGCAGATCCCCTGCATGCGGGAACCTCGATGAGATCGGAGTCGAGTTGAGCGGCCCGCTCCCCTGCTTGATTAGCATTCGAGATCGCCACCGCGGAATCAGGTACCCCGCGCAGCGCCATTTCACAATATGACTGGGCTATACCGCAGATCGCCCTGACGCAGCGGGGATCAATCTCTATCACCTCTTGCCATTTCGCCAAAGCGGCTTGCGTGGCTGCCAGCGGCCCCTCATCGAGGAGCGCCTCTGCTCTAAGGACCAACGGGTGAACGGGAATGGACGAGGCGCCTGCAGAAGTAACGTGTTTCCGGATCAACGGTTGTACCGGGCAGATACGGCTGATCAGCGCCGAGGCGATTTTCGCCGAGATATTAAACAATTGCCGAGGGTCCCGGTCGGTCTCGAACCTCTCGGACCAGATCCTTAGGCCATTAGAATTGACGATTCTGGTGGTCACCCGTAGTTGGTTGCCGTCTTCCCCGACCGTTCCTTCAAACACGATGTGAGCATCCAGTGTCCTTGCCAGCGCGGAAACATCCATGGTCTGTATTCCTTCTGGCCTCTCCGAACATGCGTTGGTTACTCGCACTCCCTCTGTACGTACTAGATCGTGAATCAGATCATCAGTGAGGAGTCGCGCGCAAGCGGCCGATAGAGTACCCTTGGACAAATCGAAAAAAGGCAATACTGCTACACGAAGTTCCGGCTTTTCACTAACGGCATCACCGAGTCCATCGCTTGTCATGGGGGCGGTCATGGGGGGAGTGCTGCACTTGTCCCGCATTTTGAAGGCAGGCACATAGCTGCCCGGCCGATAGTGAATAAGAATTCGATCAGTTTTACCGATGGTTTCGTAGAATTCCTGCAGCTTGCGCCGAAGCCTTCGAGCCTCGCTCCGGACAATCGAGTCTTCCGCTGGCTGATAAGACGGCCTGCGCCCGTAAACATGGGTCCCGACGACGTATTCTTTTAGCGTCTCCGCCTTACTCTCCAGGGTAGTTTCAACCGTGAAGCGCAGAAATTGGCCCAGCCGCTCGGATTGGACGAATATCGAACTCTCCAGAATTCGAGAGAGCTGATCACGAATGGCAGTTTCGGAAATCGTGTCTTTGCTCCTCGGTTCGATTGCCAATAAGCTGTTCCCCATGAGAACTCCATTCACCAACGCTACACGACGATCACGACTTAGATGACAGCTCGCGAGCTTCAACCCGGAAACGATATTTGTCAATGCCCAAGTTCGTGATCTTGTATTCCAGTGTCGTCCTCGGAACTCCCAGCCTCCTGGCAGCTCCATCCGGACCCGAAATGCGGCCGCGGGTTTCCGCAAGCGCCGCTTCGATGAGTTCTCGTTCCTGGTTAATCAGAGACGGCTGCAGGCCGACCCAAGGCTCTGCTTCCGGCTGCAACCACGCCTCTTCCACAAAGAACGTGTCCGAGTCGCAGAGGATCATGGCTCGTTCGACGACATTTTGAAGCTCCCGGATATTGCCAGGCCAGTGATAGCCTTCTAGAAGTTCCGCTGTCCGCTTTTCTACCCTTCGAATCCTCTTGCCCTCTTTAGCAGCGTAGCGTTCGATGAAATACTTCGCGAGCAAAAGAATATCTTTCGGGCGCTCGCGAAGGGACGGGACATGGATTGGAAAGACGTTCAACCGGTAGAACAGATCCAGACGAACCTTCCCGGAACGAACTGTCGATAGCAGATCGCAGTTTGTAGCTGCAATTACACGCACATCGACTGGAATGCTTTGAGTGCCTCCAACGCGCTCGAACTCGTGTTCCTGAAGCACCCGCAACAGGGCAACCTGGGTTTCGCTCGGCATATCACCTATCTCGTCTAGAAAAATCGTCCCGTGGTTCGCGACCTCGAAGCGACCGGCGTGCCGCTGATTGGCGCCGGTGAAGGCGCCTTTCTCGTAGCCGAAGAGCTCGGCCGCCATCAGCGACGATGGAGTGACAGCACAATTCATCCTTGTAAAGGCAGACCGGGATCTACGCGACCGCTTGTGAATCGCCCGAGCGACCAGCTCCTTTCCTGTGCCACTCTCACCTGTGATCAGAACGGTGGCATCGCTCGGAGCAACCCGCATCACGTGCGAGGTCACACGGCAAATCGCATCCGAAGAGCCGACGATTTCCTCGAACAAGGACATCGACAGAACCTCGTCGCGAAGATCGATCACTTCCCCGCGTTCCGCGCTGACCCGGCTCGCAGCATCATCTCTGAACTGGTTGGACATACCTAAGGCAAGCGATGACGCGCTCATCATAAGACTCTCCTGACTGCGACCGGAAACTTGCGAGTAGATCCAGCGACTCCTGAGATCGCCGGGGGTCTCCTTATAGCCACTTTGGACCCAAGATCGTCCGAATGATGGTCCAGGCCGTCACGGTTCATGTCATGCATCTTCGATGTCCTCCCTTCCCGCTGGTCCTTGCTCCGACGGGGGCCCACCCGTATCCGCCCTCTCTCTTGTGACCCATTCGCGGATATAGGGCGGACAGTTCCTGAGTTCCGTTCCGTTGGCCTCGCTGAGAGCAAGGAGTCGCACGGCTTGTCTGTCGGCAAGAAGAACGTTTTTGAGATCTATGGCGAAGCCGCCCGATTCTTGCTCCAGTACGCCGCGAAGCATGTCGACATGTTCTCCTGTAATCCGGCCGCTTATGAACAACACCACGAGGTTTTCAGCGCTTACGACTCGGTCGATTCTGCAGCTCATTTGGGCGCTTTCGGTTCAATCCTTCTATTCCTATAGCGTCTAGACAGGGTCGGACGTACTGGCTACGCTGCCAAGCGAACACCGCGCGTCTGGGAGTGCCGATTAGTCAAATGCGCCTGAACCGCGTAGCAAATCAACTTGTGCGCAGCTGAAGTCTGCTTCAATTCTTCTTCGAGATTCTGCAGAGCCGGGGAGTCGATCGCCTCCACTGCGGCCCTGTAGAGGTTCCGCGCATTGGGGAGGGCAGCCTCGCTGCGGGCCTTTAGCCGGCAGAGGTCCTCGCAAGTTGAGCAAGGCTCAGAACCGAGCCGTAAGGCATATAGTTTTGCTTTCTTCATTGTTCCTCCTCTTGTTGCAGCGACTTGCGTCGTGACCATGCCGCGATCGATCTACGTAGAAGCAAGGCTCCTGCCATTTCCAAGGTTATGAAAATAAAAGAAGACGGCGATAGATTGCGGTTTCCCCTCGCGCGAATCACGCGAAATTCCGCGAATTCCGCGAATCCCGCGAATCCCGCGAATCCGGGTGGGATGTGTTGACTAGAGCTTTGGCGCTTCTGGTAGTTGATATCGTGAGCAGGGCTCGCCCAGCCCCCATTCGGGGGCGACACTTCGCCGATGTCCTCATCCTCCTCTGCGTGCGGTAGTACTTGCGGTATTCGTTGAGCTACCGCAATCTGGAGAAGATCATGGCGGAGCGCGGCTTGGCCGGTGGATCACGTCACGATCTGACGCTGGTTCAACATATGCGCCCCTTTTGAATCAGCGGCTTCGCCGCGAACACCGACCTCCAAACGGCTCCTGGCGCGTGGATGAGGCGTAATTCAAGGTTGCTGGGAAGGACATACCTCTGGCGGGCCGTGAATTCTTAGTGGCGACACGATCGACTTAATGCCCTCCCCGAAGCGCGATTTAACAGCAGCACAGCCAAGCTATTCCCGTGCACGAGCCCGCATTTTGTTAGTTATCCGAATCATGAAGCGAAGAAGCCTGGAATGCTTTCCGCAGGTGCCTGAAGCCCGGCTGCGACCGCCTTTTGCCGGATGCTTTCACCAGCCCAAGGAGCTCCGAAGAAGATAACCTGCATGACCCTTGGGTAGCCGGCCAAAGCTTGGAGTGCTTGCGACCACTGTCCAGCATGTTTCTGCTTCAACTCGGGAGCGAAATCGAGGCAGATGCCTAGATAGGCGGCCTTCGCCTTTTGCTGCGAGTTAGTGCCGGACAGGACACCTGTTTCGACTTCTTCCTTAAACTGCGTACGCAGCTCTTCATGCTGTTTCTTCATGTCGGGAAGGCGCTCGATGTTTGCCGGTTTCTCCACGGCTATTCGATACATGGACCTTCCGTTCGCGGTGGTTTTTGAACCGCCACGCTCTTTGATATTCATTTCGGCCAGGGCGATCAGTCGGTTCTCGTAACTCGTGAGGGTCTCGTCATTGGGAACATCGTCCCGGCTGGTGTTGCGGTACTTATCCTTGATGTCCCAATGCTGGGCCTGAAGCCATCGATTCCCCTTGATGACGCCGACGATCGTCCCAGTGGCAGCGGCGTTATTGTCCGCATCCCAGCCAAAATTAAAGGCGGCGCGCACGGTCTGCGACCAATCGCCATCGCCGTAAAGCAGGGCCGAGATGGTCGAGGCCCCGTTGAGCCACACACCGTTGCGGTCCCGGATGTCCTGTCCACCGTATTTACAGTATTTATCTTTCGTCAGCTTACGGGTGACGCGCCAGTCCTTTGGGTTCTCTCGATACCACTTCCGCACGTCGGACATGATTTGGCTCATTACGCTCTCGGGGTCGAGCGTCGCGGCTCCCGCATCGAGGATCTTCTCCATGTCGCTCGTCAAGAACGCCGTGGAAATCATGGCGTCGATCATCTGAGTAGATTGAATCGGCTCCCCATTGACGGCTACGTGAGTGTAATGCGTTCCGATACGTGCGGCCGTCTGCGGCATGCCCGGCGAGATCAAGCCCCAACTCTCGCTAACGAATTGACCTGAGAGATTAAAATCCGCCCACGGGTTGACCTCGATTCTGCCGGTAAGCGGCGGATCAATGCCGAGGTCCATAATCTGGCGAAGGTACACATGCGAGCACCAGATGCGCCGGTTGATGTGCTTCTTCCAGATCCCTGCAATAAGAGGATATGGCAGGATGAGGTTCTTGGTTTTCTGAATCTCGAGAATATAAGGCCACTCGATGTCAGTGTCGTCGTCCGTCCACCCTCCGTCGGGCAAGGCCGGTGTATATTCTTGGACATTACCGGGCTCAAGAATATACTTCATTTCGTGCTTGAGGCCGTTCAGATCGCCCACGATCTGCCCGAGGAATCCACCGCGGATCTTATCCTCGATCACATCGCCAGAAATTTCGACGATCGCAGCCGGTTTGTTCTGGGCCAGTAACGGCAGGCCCGCCGCCAGCGCCAGGAAATCGCGTCTTTGCATAGAGAAATCCCCTTCCCTCAGAATACAATTCGTAGTCCGAACTGCGCGGCACGCGGCGACTTCTGGCTGGTGGATCGCCCGAACAGGCCGCTGGACAAGTCCGATATCGGATTGTTTAGGTTCACGCGGTTCAGTACATTAAAGATCTCGCTCCGAATCTCGATCGTCGCTCCTTCCTTGCCGATAAACCATGGGATGTGAATCGTCTTGACGGCGTTCACATTCACCTGAGCCAATCCGGGGCCGTCGAAAGTGTTGCGCCCCAGATTGCCTTCCTGACCCAACGCAGGCACGGGAAACGCACTTACCGGGAATAGACCATTGATGAAGGCGTTGCGAGAGACGGAAACATAATTGCCGAATGAGGGCGCGTTCGGTTGGTCGTAGTCGTAACCGTCGGCGTTGTAGTCGCCGCTGCCAGGTTTCAGTCCGATGACAGTATTGTTCGGACCGAGAATAGGCGCGAACGCCGCGCTGGTGTAGACGCTGAAAGGCAAGCCGCTTTGCAGAATCGCATCGCCGGAGAATCGCCAGTTGCCGAGAATCTGGTTGAGGACTCGGGATTGGAAGTGGTTCGGAACTTCCCAGACACCGTTCAGCGTCATGCGCTTCTTGATATCGAAGTCCGAGCGGCCCCACTGTCCGTTGATATTCGCGACGTCTTCGATGAGCTCTCCGTTGGCCACACCATTATCGTTGCTGCTATCCGCGTCGAGCGCCCGGCCGCCGGTGAAAATCGCCTGGACCGACCATCCGTGTGCGAAGCGCCGGGTCAACATCGCCGAGACCATGTTCGCCCTGGATGACCCGATCGTCTGGCCGTAAATGATGGAATTGAAGAAGGGGTTGAGTCGGGTCAATACGTCGTTATCAGTGATGAGGTTCCCTGCGAATCGGTTTATGTCGGTCTGAGTGTAAAGGTGTACGCTGTGGATGCCTAAGTAATCGACTTCGATTACGTAGTTCTTTCCCAGTCTGTGCTGAATGCTAAAGGTATAGTCGGAAGTTTCGGGCTGTTTTGGATACGGCGTGATTCCGCCGACGGATACGCGGCTACCCACGATGTTGCCGGCCGGACCGATCTGAAACGTGAATCCCGGTGGGGGTGGGAAGTAGTAACCGTTCGAAGATCCCAGCACGTAGCTGAACTTATTCCCCGGCTGGTTGATATTCACCGATGGATTACCGAAGGCGGGCGGGTTCGTGTTGTCACCGTTCGAGACACCGAAGGAAAGATTCGCTACGCGGCTGTGAAAGAGGCCGTACCCGGCGCGGACCGAAGTAGAGCCGTCGCCGAAGACGTCCCAGGCCAGGCCGATGCGTGGTCCAAACGTGTTAGGCGTATTGTCGGCGAAATAGCCCGAATTTCCTCCACGAACCTGCATCGTGCCGGACGCGACTTCCTGGTCGAAGGTCGCGCCCGGACCGCGCGTAAACAGCGGGAAGGGAATTATCCCTTGGGCCCCGGTCCCCCAGTGGCCGAAGTATTCCCAGCGAACTCCCGCGTTGATGGTGAGCCGTTTGCTTGCCTTCCAGTCGTCCTGCACGTAAACCCCGTCATAAATCTCATAGAGTTTGCGGTAGAGGTTGGTTGCGGTCGTGCCGGTCGCGATGTCCATGATCGGGCCGGACTGTGAGAAAGGCAAGTCCTGAGCAAAGTCGAGAATATCCGAGAATTGGAACGTCGGGCGGGAAAGGTATGACTGGACGGCATAGCCTCTTTGACGGTCGACGTCAACACCGAACTTCACTTGGTGTCCGCCGTGCAGCCAACTGACGCCATCGTGAATGATAATGTTATCGTGCTGATATCTGTACGGACCGGCTTGGTTGAATCCGGTGCTGATACCGGTGATGTTGGCGTTCGGCAGGTCAGCGGCCTCGCCCGGAGCGGCATTATACCGACCGCCGGCTCGCACCAGTGAAACCGCAGCCTCGTTCAGTAGCGACGGCGTGAAGGCGTGGGTCCAACTCAACCGGGCGAAGACCCCGGTGTTGGGATAGGCAAAGGCTAAGTTGGGCCGCGTGTTGACCACGAAGCCGGTTTCATGTGTTCGGTATCCATTCACATAAATGTGATCTTTGCCATCGTTCAGGTTCTGGTCGACGCGGATATTCCACTGCGCCGAAGGTTGTGTTGCCACCATAGTGATGGTTGCGGTTCCCACCGCGGGAATGGTCGAAGGAAAGATCGTGGCGGGGAAACTGCTTGGGTTGGATTGTTCCACCTGGGCCACCGTACTGATGGAAGTAGTGGGAGGCGCAGCAGGCGGGTCGAGCGTGAGGAACTTCGCCGCCAAGGAGTTGGGAAAGTTCGATTTTACGAAACTGGCCAACTGGGCGGTTTCCTCCCGAACGACCGACGTGGAAGCCGTGGACGTGCTTAATCCATACCAACTGCCAAAGATGAAGGTTCGGTTCTTGATTATTGGGCCGCCAGCGGTGAAGCCGTACTCGTTGCGGCGGGTGGGGGGTATGCTCGTCTGGAATATCGTGCGCGAAGACAACACGTTGTCGGTAAAAAACTCCGATAGCGTGCCGTGATACTGGTTCGTACCAGCCTTGGTAAATACCTCGATCAAGGCTCCGCTGTTCCTTCCCTTCTCGGCCGAGAAGGAGTTTGCCGAGATGCGAATTTCCTGGATGGTGTCCGGTTCCGGCGTAAGGTTGGCAATGCCGTCCCGGGAATTGCCGTCGACGCTCGTCCCATCCACTTCGTACTCGTTTTGCTCCTGCCGCTGACCAGCGGCGTTGATCTGGTATCCCGGCTCATTCTGGAAGCTGTCCAGTGAGTTAGCCGAGCCACCACCAAATAGCTGGCCGCTGCCGGTGACCCCGGGCGCTTGCCAGACTAGCGCGGCATAGGCGTTGCGCCCCACAGCTGGCATTTCCGCAATGGTCGTCTGCTCGACAACGCTGGAGACTTTGACGTCGGCGGTCTCGATAGCGTTGGCCTCCGCAGTCACTTCCACTTGGTCTATTTTTTGGCCCACCTGCAGAGTCGGATAAACCGTCCGGGCCTGACTTCCATCGAGCACCAGGCTGGTCTGCAGCCAAGTCTTGAAACCGTCCCGACTTATCTGGATTCGGTAGGCGCCAGGCGCAAGGTCCGAAATCCGAAAAAACCCGGCATCGGAACTAATGACTTCCTTGCTGGCCTGAGTCAGTTCGTTGGTCAGGACCACACGGGCCCCCGGCACGACCGCATGGGACGCGTCTGTGACGGTCCCCTCTATGCTGCTGGTGAATTGCGCGAAAGCCAAGTGTGACGATGCCGCCAGGGCAGTCAACACGCACAGATTACGCATCTGCCACTTCGCTCCACACTGCCTAAACAATATACCCCCTGCTCATAATCGCGTGCCCGGCGGGGCAACCGCAGGCTCTTAGCCGAATTTGAATCGCCGTTTATCGATTTTCAAGGCCTTGATCCGGGTCTCAAGCGTAGATGGAGGAATTCGAAGCTTAGCCGCTGCTCCGGACGGTCCGGAAACCCGGCCCCTGGTCTCAGCGAGCGCCGCCTCGATAATCTCTCGCTCGCTTCGCGGCTCAACATTCACAGCCGGCGGCGTTTCAGCCGGAGACGCCCGCGGAGAAGTCCTTTTGGAAAGCCACAACTCATCAACTGAAAACACGTCACTGGAGTTCAGAATGATGGACCTCTCAATTATGTTCTGCAACTCACGGATGTTGCCAGGCCAGTCGTAGGACTGCAACCGATCCAAGGTCTTCTGGTCGATCAATCGGATATTTCTGCCCGCCCGGTTGGCGTAGCGCTGCACGAAATACTCGACCAGAATCAAGATGTCATCTTTCCGTTCTCGCAAAGGCGGCATTTCAATGGGAAACACATTCAGCCTGTAGAGGAGATCCTGGCGGAAGGCTCCATTCGCTACGGCGGCATTCAAGTCGCGATTCGTGGCAGCGATAACGCGAACGTCGACATGGACAGGCTGCCCGCCCCCTACTCGCTCGAATTCCCGTTCCTGCACCACCCTCAATAGCCCCGCCTGTGTGTCAGGTAGAAGTTCGCCGATTTCGTCCAGGAAAATCGTTCCGCCATCAGCCATTTCGAAGCGGCCAAGCCGACGTTGCGTGGCTCCCGTGAAGGCTCCCTTTTCATGGCCAAACAATTCCGAGAAGACCAGAGTGGGCGCAAGCGCGGCACAATTCACACTGACGAAGGGACGACCAGATCTTTGAGATCGTTTGTGGATGGCGCGGGCGATGAGTTCTTTGCCTGTGCCGGTTTCCCCGGTAATCAGAACGGTGGAGTCGGTCGGGGCGACTTTGGCAATCCGGGAAAGAACGGCCTTCAGAGGTCTAGATGTGCCGACAACCTCCTCGAACATCGAAGCCTTGTCGATCTCCTCGCGAAGGGCGACGTTTTCCTGTCGCAGCCTTTCTTCAGCTCGCTTGCGGTCTTCAATGTCGGCCCCGGCAACATACAAACGTGTAATTTGTCCCTGTTCGTCGTACAACGGATGGTTACGGACCAGAAACCAGCGATACTCTCCGTCGTGTCTCAATAACCGCGCTTCGTACTGGTCCGGGGGATCGCCTTGTGATCCCCACCTGAGGCGTTCCCAATCATCCGGATGAACCCGCGTCTGGGTGCCGCGACTCTGCCACTCCTCAAGGCGAAGGCCGAAATAATTCAGTAGGGCTTGGTTGGCAAAAATGCGTTCTTTCCCGTGCACTAGGACGGCGACGTGCTGTGGCGTGAGTTCCAGAATCTGCCGGAACTCGATTTCCTGCCCTCGAATCTTCTCCTCGGTTGCCTTGCGCTCGGTGATGTCGATGACCGTACCGATGAGCTCGACCAGATCTCCAGATTGATCGAGCACCGGATGGCATATGCAGTGAATGTCCCTGACCCTTTTATCCGGATGAACGATTCGGTAATCCAATTCGAAGTCAACCTTATCGCCGACGCCTTTCGCGACTCGTTCCCGGCAAAAGGCCTGATCGTCCGGATGAATTCGCTGGATGACGTTTTCCAATGGCGGTGGGGGGCCAAGCGGTTCGAAACCCAGCAAACGATAGCACTCCTGCGAATAGTATGTGTTATCACTCGCAGGGTTCCAAGCCCAACTGCCCGTTTGGCTCAGCCTCTGCGCTTCTGCCAAGTACGCTTCACTGAGCCGGAGCGCCTCTTCGGCTCGCTTTTGTTCGCTCAAGTCGAGGACGAACACCACGCCCTCGTTCGCATTTTGAAACATCGCGGATCCAATCAGCACGGGCACGCGGCTGCCATCTTTCCGGAAAAACTCTTTCTCGTATGGCCGCATAGTCCGGGTTGCCAGATTCTCTCTCACCGCGAGTTCATCGCGCTCGCTCCATTCGGCCGGGGTCAGATCCGTCCAGCGCAATGGACCCGAGACGAGATCCCGACGGTCGTATTGCAACATTTCCAGAAACGCCTGGTTGGGCTCGAATATCTCACCTTCGGTGTTCCCGATGTAGATCCCCAGAATGCCAGCGTCGATCAGTCGCCGAATCTTGTCCTCGGCTATCTTGCGCGCGGTGACATCGCTCACAGCACCGACAACTTCGATGTTGCCGGATGAATCGGGAAGAGCGTGCGCTCTCACGTGGATGTGCTTAATTGCCCCGCCTGGAATAACCAAACGATATTCGTGTTCAAAGTCTGTGCTCGAGGACACGCCTTCGATGACCTGTTGCGCAATCCCCCTATCGTTCAGATGGATTCGCTGGAACACCATGTCTAAGGTTGGCTGCTCGGTGCGGTCGTACTCGAAGATCCTATACGTTTCGTCTGACCAGACAATCTCGCCGCTGTCAGGTTTCCATCCGAAGCTCCCGGTGTGGCTGAGTTTTTGGGCTTCTGCCAGATAGACCTCGCGCCGTCGAAGTTCCTGGATCGCGAGCTCGTGCTCGGTCACGTCTAGCGCGCTGCCCAGGTACTTTTTCAGGCTTTCGTTTTCGACGACAGGAACCCCGACCCAGCGGATGTGGCGGACTTCACCATCGGATCGGACGATGCGCTTGGTTGTATCGAAGTGGTTAGCTTGCGCCGAGAGTCCATTGATGAGGTCCGCCATGGACTCGCGATCCTGTGGGTAGACACAATCAAGGAATTCCTGAACACCAGGCGGTTTGCGGGCCGGGTCGAGGCCATGCATCCGAAACAATTCAGGAGACCAGTACTCGAATCCGGCGGGGTTGAGGGCCCAGCTAGCCATGTGGGAAAGCCGTTGCCCTTCGGCGAGATAGAAGTCGGCTCTTTGAAGCTCCTCGGTGCTTCGGCGGAGTTGTCCTTCCGCTCGTTTGCGGTCCTCTATATCGACACTCCACCCGTGCCACTTAACAATTTCACCGCGCCCGCCGCGCACTGCCACTTTGTGGTGCAACATCCAGCGATATTCACCATCTGCACGCAGGACGCGAGCTTCATGCATGAGGGGTTCGCCACAGGCAAGAGACGCTCGCCACTTTTCCACGATTGCTTCGACATCCTCGGGATGGATGAACGCTGTCCAATTCCAGCCCTGCAAATCCGCCAGCGGCCGCCCGACGTACTTGAGCCATGTTTCATTGAAGAAATCGAGGTAGCCATCCGGCCTGCCTGTGTGAATCAGGCAGGGGGCCGAATCCACAAGGCGTTGAAGGTCCAAGGTTTGGTCCCGTCGGATCGCGCCATCTCCATTCGACGCCATAGTTCGTATTGTATTCCTGTCTGGTCGTATCAGTGGCCTCTGCAAATCCCAGTGCGAACACCAAAGCCGGCTGGACGCACGGTTTGTGTTCAACATCCCGAGGATGACCCGGTACCGGATCAGGCTCCGGTTGCATGCAGCAAGCGGTGTTAGCCGTCCCCAAGAGGTATCTCTTGATTAAGCTCAAAGCTCCGCGGTTGCGCGACCTGAAAGACGCTACTCTCCGGTGGTCCCACGGCGGGAATCACCCGGCCTTCTACGACCGGCTGATCCACGAATGCTCTCATCACACAGTTCATCCCAGAACAAAAGCGCCCGGTTCGGCGCTGGAAGGTCCGAGTGTCGCCGATCGCGTCGGCCTCTAGCACCAATCTCTTTTTCAGCGGAGTCGTTTTGTTGGGCCAAGCGCGGACCGGTACGCGGGCTGATCCAGTTCCGTTGGTCGACGGGACGCCGAAATGTAGGGTGCAACTCGGTGAAGAAGCTGCTTCGGGAGACCATACAACCAGGGTCCTCCTCGCTCACTTCTCGCGATGAACATCACAGTGAGCTAACCCTTGCTCACATTATTTTCCTACCGCTACGGTGCCAGTATTCAAGTGTGGTTCTCGCCGGAATCGTGAGGTCCACCGTCACACGCCGACGCCGAATTCAGTGACTATCACCTTTCCGAATTCCCAGACTTACGGAGATAGAGGTATTGAACCTATGAGACACATCACGAGCCTACTGACGAATCCGAAGCATGTTTTGCCAAAGAGCGGGGCTATTCGGTCTTTTAGCAACCCAAGGCGCATCTTTATCAAAGCCACGCCCGCACAGCTATCGCGAGTCCAGGCGCCTTTCCTGGCCATAATAGTCGCGGTGACCGCACTGTGCCCGGCAGCCCGGCCTGTCTGGGCGCAGGAGTCTTCAGAGATCGCTAAGCAAGCTCAGAATCCCATCGCGAGCTTAATTTCCGTGCCGATTGAAAATGACTTTAATCCTCAAACGGGCATCAAAAAGGACGACAGCTATGTCCTCGAGATGAAGCCCGTTATCCCACTCCGCTTGTCGAACGACTGGACGCTGATTACGCGGACCATCATTCCAGTAATCCAGGTGCCCGATTTGGCGCCGGGCGTGGACGGAACGACCGGAGTCGGAGACGTCCAACTGTCGCTATTTCTATCACCAGCCAAAGCCGGCCCGGTGATTTGGGGCGCCGGGCCAGTGGTTTCGTTCCCTACGGCCTCGCAGGAGATCCTCGGAACGAAGAAGGTAAGCGTCGGACCGACTGTCGTTGTCCTGAGAATTCAAGGGCATTGGTTGTTTGGAACGCTTGTGCAGAACTTGTTCTCTGTCGCTGGACCAGCGGCGCGCCCTGACGTAAATCAGATGCTCATGCAGCCCTTCGCGAATTACAACCTCCGACATGGATGGTACCTAACTTCGTCACCTATCATTACTGCGAACTGGGAAGTTAATCCAAACCAAAGATGGGTAGTGCCGGTCGGTGGCGGATTTGGAAAGATCGTTCACTTCGGGAAGCTGCCCGTGAATATATACACGCAATTCTTTCGCAACGTCGAGCGTCCGGATGGCACAACGCACTGGTCGGCGCGATTTCAGGCGCAGTTGCTGTTTCCAAAACACGAGCAGGATAAGAAATGAAAGCAATGGCGGACAGGAGTTGTCGGGTTCTTGCTGACCCAGACAGGAGAGCGAGGGTGAAATGACCGAACGCCATGAGGCTCTCCATTTATCCCGCCGCCATATTCTAGCCGGCGGGGCGGGTATGTTGGCCGCGATCGGCTGGCCCGGGACGGCGACTCCTCTTCAACAGGACGGACCTGCGAACCCAGCCGGTTCGGAGGCGACAAACCAAGGAGGGAACTATATGAAAACGATCACAACGAAGGACGGAACGCAGATTTATTACAAGGACTGGGGCAACGGACAGCCCATCGTCTTCAGCCACGGATGGCCCCTGACTGCAGACGCTTGGGACCCTCAGATGCTGTTTTTCGGGCAGCATGGCTATCGGGTTATCGCGCACGACCGGCGTGGGCACGGGCGCTCCAGTCAGACGTGGGACGGCAATGAAATGAACACCTACGCTGACGATCTTGCAACGCTGTTTGAGGCGCTGAATCTCAGAAACGCTTTCATGGTCGGACATTCCACCGGGGGCGGTGAAGTCGCCCGCTATTTGGGTCGTCACGGCTCTAAGAGAGTGGCAAAAGCGGTCCTACTAGGAGCTGTTCCGCCGCTGATGCTGAAGACGGAGAACAATCCGGGCGGACTGCCGATCGAGGTCTTCGACAAGATCCGGGCCGGCGTTGCAAGTGATCGGTCGCAATTCTACAAGGACCTCACCATCCCGTTCTACGGATACAATCGGCCTGGCGCAAAAGTCTCCGAAGGGATTCAAGAGCACTGGTGGCTGCAAGGCATGTCCGGAGGGGTCAAGGCCCACTACGATTGCATTAAGGCCTTCTCGGAGACTGACTTCACCGAAGACCTGAAGAAGGTCGATATCCCCGTGCTCGTGATGCACGGCGACGACGATCAGATTGTCCCGATCGGCGATTCGGCGTTGATGTCGTCGAGATTGCTGAAAAAGGCAACGCTGAAGGTTTATCCGGGCCTTCCGCATGGGATGGCTACCACCAACCCGCACCAGATCAATGCCGATCTGCTGGCGTTTTTCCGGGTTGGGGCATGACGACTTCTCGGGCTGCTCGCCGCGACTTGCTTCTGCATGTGCTTTTCAGTCTGGCGGGAATCGGTTCGACATTCGTCAACTTGTTCTCTTTTTGCGGGACCAATTGCGCGCCGTGACCTAATCAGATGCTCATGCAGCCTCCGCCAATTACATCGTCCGACACGGACGGTATCTAAGTTCGCCAGCGACTTACTGCGAACTCGGAAGCTAATCCAAACCAAAAATGGGTAGCGCCGGTCGGCGGCGGAGTCGGAAAGATTGTCCGCTTAAGGAAGCTGCCCGTGAATGTATATACACAATTCTTTCGCAACGTCGAGGGTCCCAACGGTTCGACGTGCTGGTCGGCGCGATTTCAGGCGCAGTTGCTGTTTCCAAGAACACAGGCAGGACAAGAAATGAAACTAATTCAAGTCGGGGCAACAGGGAAGCCCGGGGTTCTCGAATTGCGCGAGATCCCGGATCCAGTTGGTGGCGGTCGACGAATACAACGGTCCTCTCTCTCTCTCGTTACGCTTGTGCTTTTGACTCAGATTTGCTCGCCGGCCCAACAGAGTGACGCGCTACAGAATCCGAACGAGACACCCGCAGATCATGTGCTCTGGATCATTCCCAATTTCCGGACCATGTCTCTGCCTCAGCCGTATCGGCCCGTGTCGGTGAAAGAGAAGTTCCAAATTGCAGCGCAAGACTCGTTTGACCGGGGCACATTGGGGCTCGCTGCTGTCTTTGCAGCCGGCGGCCAGGTCATGGACTCGAACAGGTCATTCGGGCAGGGCGCAGTCGGCTATGTGCATTACCTGGCGACTGCGTACTCGGACTTCGTAATTGGTAACGTCATGACCGAAGCGATATTTCCTTCTTTCCTTCATGAAGACCCGCGCTTCTTCCGCCGCGCTACAGGGAGCCGCTGGTCTCGCCTGAGATACGCGGTGGGCCAAATCCTCATCACCCACACCGATTCCAGTGGAAAGCAGTTCAACTTCTCGGAATTCGGTGGAAACTCGGCTGCTGTTGCGATCTCGATGGCTTACTATCCCGAGAGCCGCCGCGCGTCCGATGCGGTATCAAAACTCGGACTGCAAATCGCGCTGGATACAGCCAGTAACGTGCTGAAGGAGTTCTGGCCGCAGGGTCGGCGCCGCCCCGCAACCAAGCGCGGCGGGGAGACAGGCATCACGAAGTAGCCCTCGTCGCGCCGTTCTTGGGAAAAATTGCCATGCGCTCAAATTGGTTGAAACACGTCCCGTTTCCAAACGGCACGACGCTTTGAAGGCGTGGTCATGAACGAGGCTGTTATTAGCGCGCTCGCAGCACTCACCGGATCGGCGCTGGGAGGCCTTACGCCGATCATCAGTAATTACCTCATCCAGCGGGGACTGACCCAGCGCGAGTTGCTGACGCATGAGTTGGTCGAGCGGCAGAACCTATACGCAGAATTCATCCGGTTCGGCACGACGCTTTATGTAAGCGCAACCACCAAGGAACCGCAGGACGAGAATTTGGACGATCTCGTCAAGCTTTATGCCCTCGTTGGACGCATTCGGCTCTACGCCTCCGCTCCAGTTATCGAAGCTGCGGAAAATGTCGCCGCACTGGTCACAGAAAAGTACGGAAGCGCGGCGATTTCTATCGAGGATCTCAGAAGCGCCACTTTGAAGCCGCATCTCGATCCGTTACATCCCTTTAGCGTTCAGTGCAGGAAAGAACTGGAAGAGATCTTCCATCATTACTATTCGCGAAAGACCTGACGGCAATCTGAACTCAGCTTCCCCACGCTCACGCTCATGCCGGCCGCGATGATCAGGAATATGCCGTTCAGGCGGGGAGTTCTGTGACCGGCAAAAAAGGCGGAGCTCTGAAGCAGCCCTGACCCGAGCACAAGGCTTAGGACAACGTGAATGAAGGTCAGGCGCGCCATGTTTCCTCTTTCCTTTTCACGGCGTCACCCTCCGGCATCGTGGTTGGCTGGTTTCCCTCTCGGTCTTGATCCTTCACCGCGCAACGCCGACCGGAACCGAGCCCGTAGTGGGGGTCATGGAGAGTATGGCGATGCTCGTTTACTTCTTTATTGCTGTGATGTGGTCCGGTGTTCCCTCCACCGGCTCGGTTAGAACCGCGGGACGCCTGAACAGTTGCGGACGGCGTTTCCTCACGGTGAGATCACTCCTGCTCTCCTATGGAATCCGCCTCAAAAATGGCATCGTAAGACAGGAACCGAAGCGCGGGACTTAGAGAGTGTCTTCGAGAACGCGATGAAACCCAGACCATCGGATTGCAGTTCACCCCCTGACGCAACGCAATCTCCGTTCCGCCACGCGGCGCGTGGCGGCACCGTCTTTCGAGCCCTTGATGTTCCTAAATCCGCTCTCTGGCTCAAGCGCGACTGCGCGGGTTCGAGCAGCGCGCCTAACACGTGGCTTTCGGAAATGGAGAAATGATGAATAAGCATTGCGGAAGCGCCTCCCTGTCTATCTTGCTCTTAAGTTCTTGCGTTTCTGCAGCGAACCTCAAACTCGAAACGACGGAAGCTTGGGATGCTTACTACGGGGAAGCCAAAGCAGCGATGCAGGCCCGTCTCGAGTCGGGAGCGCATTTTCTCTGGATTGACGAAGAACCGGGGCGCCGGGAGCATGTCCGAAAAAAAGGTCCACTTATCCAATCGACAACAGCTCACACGCCTCAGTCCGTGCCTTCCGGTTTGATTCACGATTGGTTGGGTGCTGGGTTTGTTCCCAACGCAAGAATCGCGGACATCCTGAAGGTCGTGCGCGACTACGATCACTATGCCGACGTCTACAAGCCCGGAGTCATCGCCTCGCGCTTGATCGAAAATGACGGATCCAAAGACCTCTTCTTTCTGCGGTTCGTGAACAAATCTGTCGTGGCAAGAACAGCCCTCGATTGTGAAGGGGAGGCGTCCTATATCCAGATCGATGAACATCGCTGGTATGGATATTCGGTGACCAGCCATATTCGCGAAATCGCACAGTTCGAAACTCCAGAGCAGCACACGCTTCCGGAAGGTGAAGGCCTCGGACTTATGTGGCGCCTCGCAAGCTTCACACGGCTCGAAGAAGCCGATGGCGGAGTCTATGCGGAGTTGGAGGCGCTAGCTCTCAGCCGCGATATTCCCGTCGCGTTTCGCTTGATCGTGACTCCTATCGTGCGGCGTGTTTCTCGTGATTCTCTGGCAACTTCGCTCCATCAAACCAAGGTTGCGATCGATCTGAAAAAGGCGGGCCGCAAGGCGAACTAGATTGCCTCAGACTCTGTTCCACTCCGAGGGTCACCGCCATAACGGGGATTCGCGAAGGAACTGCTGCGGTTCCCGCGAGAAAGGCTTTCCGCTTGTCTAAACTAATCGAGTTCGTCGGCAAAGTCAGCCTATTCGGACTGCGGGTGATCTTCGATGGGTTTCGCCCGCCTGTCGAAGGCGCCCAGATTTTGCGACAAGTGGCGGAGATCGGCTCCAAATCTCTCCCTCTCGTCATCGCCGCAGGCTTCGCGCTCGGGACCGTAATGACCCTGCACACACGCAGCACGCTCGTGACGTTCGGTGCAGGTGCGATGATACCGACGGTTCAGGCGCTGGCATTTTTCGTCGAAATCGGTCCCCTTGTCGCAGGACTTCTCATGGCCGGCCGAGTTGGATCAGGAATAGGCGCAGTACTCGCGAACATGCGAGCAACCGAACAGATTGACGGTATTGAGTCGTTGTCGATCGACTCCTTCAAGTTTCTCGTGGTGCCGCGCGTCGTAGCCACTGTCGTGGCGCTGCCTTTGCTGACCTTGTTCATGGATTTCGCCGGCTTGTTGGGCGGATTTGTTTCGGAATTCGGATCTTCGAAAATCTCCTTCGCACTCTACATCCGGCGCGCATTCGAGAGTCTCGAATGGGCAAATTTCATCGCTCCCACGGTCAAGACGGCCGTCTTCGGATTCATCATCGGAACCGTATCGGCCTACTTCGGCTACACAACGAACCAGGGTTCTGAGGGTGTTGGACATGCCGCCACCAATAGCGTCGTCGTTTCGTCCTTGCTGATCATTCTTGGAGACGTCTTCCTGGTCAAATGTATCTTCTTCGTTTTTCCGGAGAGCGCGTTGTGAGCACAGAAGCGAAGGGAGCTGTGGCTTTCCAGCACGTATTCAAGGCCTTTGGGTCTAAGCAAGTTCTGCGTAATGTTTCCTTCCAGGTTCAGCCGGGCGAAACGCTGTGCATCCTCGGCCGTAGCGGAACCGGCAAGAGCGTCACACTGAAGCTCCTGATGGCATTATTGAAGCCCGATCAGGGCGGCATCTTGGTCGAGCACGACGACATCACGCGGCTCAACGAAAAGGGCCTTTCCAAGGTACGCCGCAACATGGGGTTCCTCTTCCAGGACGCGGCCCTGTTTGACTCCTTGACGCTCTATGAGAATCTGGCACTTCCCTTGCACAGGCTCACCGAGAAGACAGAAGAAGAAATCGATTTTGCCGTCGACAAGGCCTTGGGAAATGTCGGTCTCAGAGGGGACAAAGCAAAGATGCCCGCGGCGCTCTCGGGCGGGATGCGAAAGAGGGCGGGATTGGCCCGGGCGCTCGTGCTTGAACCGAAAATCCTCCTCGCCGACGAGCCGAGCAGCGGCCTCGACCGTATCACGGCGTCCGAGATTGACGAACTACTACTGCGGCAGAAAGCCGAGCACGGAACCACCATCCTCGTAGTGACGCACGATATCCACGGCGCACGCCGGGTCGGGGACCGTTTTGCCGTTTTCGACAAAGGCGACCTGGTTGCGTTCGGCGCAGTGGGCGAGATAGAGCGAAGTGAAAACGAAACGGCGCGCAAACTCATTTCGGAGGACTGAACTCAGCATGAATAGACCTTTGATCGTCGGCTCCTTCGTATTGACTGCCCTCGCCCTGTTCGCGACTGGACTCTTCATGATCGGCAATCGCCACGACGCCTTTGCCCGGCACGCGGAATTCTACGTGGAGTTCTCCAATCTTTCGGGAATTGCCAAGGGCGCTAAAGTCCAGGTGGCCGGAATGGACGCCGGAGAAGTGCTGGATGTGCGGATACCTGCTTCGCCCACCTCGAAGTTCCGGGTCAGGCTTCGGATCAACGAAGCGCTACGCGGCCTCGTCCGAACGGACTCTGTCGTGACCATCTACACCGAGGGCGTCGTCGGAAATAAGTTTCTGTCAATTGGCGTCGGAACTGCACAGGCTCCTGCCGCCGCACCCGAAGCGACGCTCGCAAGTAAGGAAACGACGGAGCTTTCTGCATTGCTGGATCAAGCGAAAGGAACGATAACCGACGTCGACGCCACGGTCCGCAACGCAAACAGCCTCATTACCAACGCCGACCAGTTGATGACGACGGTGGGCGGCAATCTCAATTCCACGTTGAGCAACGCCAGCCAACTGGTGACGACGGTAGGCGGCAATCTCAATTCGACCTTGAACGAGGTCAAGACAACCGTCGGAAATGCAAATGACGTCGTCGTCGGTCTGAAGGAAGGGAAAGGTCCCGCCGGCATGATACTTCGGGACGAGGCACTCGCGGCTCAGATCCGCAAGGCCGTAACCAATGCTCAAGGCGCGACCGACGCGCTCAGTCACGCCGCCGAGCATGCCTCCTCGCTCGTTGCCGACATTCAGTCGCGAAGTTTTCCCCAAAAGATCGACGAAACGCTCGCAAGCGTAAAAGATACTGTGAGTAATCTGAACGCCACCTCGAAACAGGTTCGCCAAACCGTTTCCGATTTCACCGGGCCAGATGAAAAAGGAGTAACCGCCGCCGTGAATTTGCGCGAGTCCCTATCAAATGTCGACACGGCCACCGCAAACATGGCGGACGATACGGAGGCACTCAAGCACAATTTCTTTCTTCGAGGGTTTTTCCGTTCGCGGGGATACTTCAGCCTGGACCGGCTTTCCCCTGACCTCTACCGGAAGGACCGTCTTTTTTCGCGCTCGGACAACCGCCGGGCCTGGCTTCACGCGGACGAATTGTTCCAGCTCACTGCGGACGGCGCCGAGCAACTCACGCACAAGGGAAGGACTCTGCTCAACGTGACGGTCGCTCAATACGGGGCAACCATCCTTCAAAGCCCACTTGTTATCGAGGGATATTCCGATGCGACGGATGCAGCGCAGCGGCTCGCCACGTCACGCACACGCGCAATTCTTGTACGCAATTATGTTCAGAATCATTTCCAGCTTGATCCGAGTACCATCGGGTCGGTTGCGCTGGAGAACCAGCCGCCCGCCGGCCTCGACCGCGTCGACTGGAACGGCATCGCGATCGTGATGTTGAACCCTTCCCGCCATCGTTGACCGCGCCGTTGAGGGCATCCAAAAGGAGTTTGGTTCATGGAAACGGACACAATTCAAGGTGCGGTTAATTCAGCATTTTGGGTCGCCTTGCTTCTCGGGTGCGACACTACGACCGCTGAAGCCGCGGTGCTGGACGGAATTGGCGCTTGTGAAGACGTATCCCATCAGAGTCTTCTGATTGAGGCCGTCAGGTCCACGTTTCGGCGACGAGCGAACTCCGCGGCGGCTGCTCCCGACGCGGTCCAACTGCTTCCGGTTGAACTTCTCTGCCTCTTTAGGATGCCGCGTCGGCTGCGGGACTGCTTTGTTCTTCGAATTCTGCTGGGCATCTCGCCTGAAGTCGCCGCGGAACTTCTCAATATTTCTGTCACCGAGTTCGAGGACGCATTTTACGCCGCGTTGGACCAACTTACGCCCCTGTTTTCTCCGAACACTTAGACCGGTCTCGGCCGATGGTTGACGGGCTTGTGAGCACGCATCCTGATAAGTACAAAGGGAGCGCCGCCGAGCTTGTCGTAGTTGAGGGCCGCTTCGGCGGCCCGAAGACTATTGAAACGAGCCTGGGAAACGGCGGAGTGCGCGTACTCTCGAGGGCGGCGGGTGTTCCTGAATCCCGGTACACACGCGGCTAGCCGATCCGATACTAAACGCCGTCTACCACAATCGCTTGCCCGGTGATAAGTGCAGCATCGTCGCTTGTCAAAGACAAAATCGCGCCCGTAACGTCCTCCGGTTCGGCGCCGGCGATGAACCCGATTTCGTCGATAATCGCGAAGCGTGCGGCAACGAAGGGTGTCGAGCTCCAGCATGGGAGAAGATGTACTTCACGTTTGGCGTGCGTGCGAATCGGTTCGCGTAGTGCATCTGAGCGAAAGCGCGACTGGTGTCCGTCGGGAAGTCCAGCGGATTATCAGGCACAGCCGATATGACGGCCAGCCAGGGCCGGACGTTGGGGCCGTTCCAGGGCGTGAAACTGGCGACGACGCTGAGTGGACGCCGCACACCGATCGAGTGGGATACCGGCGCATTGGTTCCCAGAACCTCGCCTTTGGGCAGATAAAGCCAGCCTACGAATTGTTGGAGCGTCGCTGCAACCAGATCTTGCTGGAACGTAGCGAATGAAATGGTCGGCCCGGTTTGGGCTCACCCTGGTTAGAGCCAGCTTGGTTGCCACGAACCCAACGGGGTTAACGGATACTTGTATTCACCTGGTTTCTTCGACATCTCGATCATTTCCTTGACGCCTTTATAGCGACCCATCGGCGTATCGACAACGAATGTATCGGGATCCGGATAGAGGTGCTCATCATTTGAGCCGGCCGTTTTTGTCGCGTAGTCGCGCTCGAAGATGCCCAACTCAGGAAGCCAGAGAGCCGTGTGTGACAACGAAACCACGACACGGTAGCCCCGCCCTCCTTCGCGCGCCGTAGCAGTGCCGACAGGATGCCGCAGGTTGCGAGCCAACCCGCTACGTAGTCGCAGGCCACGTAGATCGACGGATGTGCTGGCTTCTCGTCGCTGCCCTCAATGTTGTCGAGGCCCCACGCGAGAGTGTTGGCGATGTCGAAGCCGACGCGACTCGACCACGGTCGGGTTTCGCCGGCCCAGGTAATCTGTACATCGATTAAACCCGGGCGCTGTTTAACCGTTTCCTCCGGCGTGATATCGAATCGCTTCCGCCATCCCTTACGGCGATTCGAGACGAATACGTCGGCCTTGGAAAGGAGCTCACGGAACTTCGCATGGCCTTCCTTGTTACCCAACTCAAGCATCGTGGACCGCATTCCGACATGCGAGGTGTAGTGCTAGAGCGAGTGCTCGATATCGGATGGCCGCCACACGTTGAGCGCGTCGGTGCCATGCAGGGCCATTGCGCGAACGATCGATGGGCCTGCAATGACGTGACTTGTAGCGAGCTGACGGATACCGTCGAGCGGCGTCTTCGGATTGGGCGTAAATGGTATTGGATCGCTTTCGCCTACTTTCTCGACGCTGACGAGAGGCATCAGCCCCACGGACTTTGTGAAGGCATCCATCTTCAGCACGTCTTTGATGTTGCGGGCCAGCGGCATGGGGATGCCCGCTTTCTCACCGCCTTCTACACGTTCCTCACCGTTCCACTCCTTCACCGCGTCGCGTACTGCTTCATAGAAGCCACCCTTGGGTTTAAGGACATCGAGCGCGTGCTGGCGTAAAGCGGTTTGCCATCCCTGGTGGGGACAATATCCGGACCGCCGGAAAATGGGCTATGTGGATCCATGCGTCCGGGGAATCCATTGACCAGTTCCCACTTCCCGTCGAGGAACGGCGTGAAGCGCCGCAAAGCCTTACGCACGTCGACATGAATATCCTGCCCCTCGCCTGTACGCTCCTTCCACAACTTTGCAATCAGGATCGCATTGGCCGCGAGCGAGATTGCGCTGATAGCTCCATATGGCAATCGATTCGGCGTGATGGGATCAGAGCCGTAATAGGTGACCTTATCCGGCATCGACCTCCACTTCGTCCGCCGGCGTCGGTTGACGCCACCGTCCCATGCGCTTGGATGGCGCGAATCTCGACCGCAAGGGAATTGTTAGGAGTAGTGCTGTCCTCTTTTAGACCAGGCTGCACGAATTCTTTGTGCTTCGTCTTTTAGAATGAATAGCGGTACATCGGGCGGCAGAATCTGGGATTCTACCCAGCGCCTTTCATTTTGTGTCGGTTAAGTTAGTTTGCTGTCTTTCCTGCTGTCCGCTAAGATTCGGCTTGCAGGAGAGAAACCGTGTTCCCGATGGCTCTACTACGTTGAGTGGTACATCGGCGTCGCTCACGACGCCTGCAGACAACGCCGGCGCACGGGGCAAACGTGCTTGGTTCTCTCTTCGCAGGTACCGCCGCCAGTGTTCGCGAACACAACCAGGCATTTGAGAACGCTCTCAGGGGATGATAATCCCGCTTGTATTCGAGGGTCTTCCCTTCGTGGCGCTTCAGCAGTTCGACGAGTCTCACAACTCCGCATTTTACTCGGAAGCATTCCTCGCTGCAAGGCTTCCGAGTGCGTCGACACCGTCAACGCAAAATAACGGATGACGGGCGCGGCGATGAGCTGGATGATGTCAGAAGCACAAGAAACTAGAAGCCGCTCGACATAACGGACTAGTTATGGTACAACATAATCGACTAGCTTTCGTGCTACGCATCGAACTAGTTTCTGGCAGACATGGCTACCCCTTCTGAAAAACTGGCGGAATCCCTCGAAATCCTGCATGGGCTTCAAAGCGCCAACGGGGCTGCCGCCATTCGCGCACGCGACATAACCCGGACTCACCGCGAGCGGCTGCTCAAGCACGGCTTCCTGCAGGAAGTCATCAAGGGCTGGTATATCCCGAGCCGACCCGACGAGGTGAAAGGTGAAAGCACGGCATGGTACGCCTCCTTCTGGCGTTTTGCCGCCGTTTACCTCGAAACGCGTTTCCGCAAGAACTGGAGCCTGTCGCCGGAGCAGTCGCTTTCCCTTCACGCTGGGAACTGGACCGTTCCCCGGCAGCTCGCGGTGCGGTCCCCCAAAGGCCGGAACAATGTGACGAAGCTTCCGCATGGGACATCCTTGTTCGAACTTCAGGCCTCGTTGCCCGATTTGTCTGACATGGCGGAGAAGGATGGCTTGCGCCTCTTCTCTCTCGAATCAGCTCTGATCGAGGCCTCTCCCCGGTATTTCGTACATCATGCCACTGACGCCCGGGCCGCGATGGCTATGATCCGCGATGTATCGGACCTGCTGGCCAGATTGCTGGACGGCGGGCACAGCACGATCGCGGGTCGGCTAGCGGGCGCTTTCCGAAACAGCGGACGCGGCGCGCTCGCGGACGAGATCGCGCGAACCATGTCCGCTGCGGGCTATGCGGTGCGCGAAACCGATCCATTCACCGACAAGCCCGCCATGGCACTTTCGTTCCTCGAAGCCTCGCCCTATGTGAACCGGATAAAAATCCTGTGGCAGAAGATGCGCGATCCCGTGGTCGAATCTTTCCCGGAGGCGCCGGGGCTACCGCGCAATCGAGCCGCCTACATGAAACGCGTTGAAGAAGCCTATGTGACCGACGCCTATCATTCGCTGTCGATCGAGGGGTACCGCGTCACGCCAGAGTTGATCCGAAAGGTTCGCGGCGGTACGTGGAACCCTGACGCGAACGAGTTGGACCGTGAGCAGCGCAACGCCATGGCGGCGCGCGGATATTGGCAGGCGTTCCAGTTCGTGCAGAAAAGCATCGCCAAGGTGCTGAAGGGCGAGAATCCGGGCACCGTCGTGGACGACGATCACCGGTCGTGGTACCGGGAAATGTTCGCGCCCAGCGTGACGGCGGGTTTGCTAAAGCCCTCCGACCTCGCCGGTTATCGAAACGGACAGGTTTTCATCCGGAAGTCCATGCATGTGCCGTTGAACCGGGATGCGGTCCGGGATGCGATGCCCGCCTTCTTCGATCTCCTACGAAAGGAACAACACCCAGGGGTGCGCGTTGTACTCGGGCATTTTGTCTTCGTATACATCCATCCGTACATGGACGGCAATGGGCGCATGGGGCGCTTCCTTATGAACGTCATGATGGCGGCGGGCGGCTACCCGTGGACGGTTATACCGCTCTCGGCGCGAAACGCCTATATGGCCGCTCTCGAGAAGGCCAGCGTAGGAGAGGACATCGCGCCGTTCGCAGAATTTCTAGCTGGGCTCGTCCGGAAGGGGATTGCCGGAGAGCCGCTTCCGCCGGTGCCGAAAGCGTAGCCGCTCCGACGCGAAGAGTGGATTAAGGAAGCTCGCGCATCAAGGCTCCGCTGTGGATTGTTTCAGTGATCGACGCGGTCACGGTTTGATCTCTTAGTCGAATCCGACATCGGTCACGTTCACCGATCATACCGTGGCAAAACCGTGTCAAAACTCCTCGCATTGTAGCCGTTGGGGATAGCTTCGAGCGAAAAGCAGATTCCCCAAATTGTTGAAACCATTAGAAGTGTGGAGAATTAAAAGAAGCTTTGGAAGCCGCCGGGATGCGCCCAAGGCAGGTGCGCTACCAGGCTGCGCTACGCCCCGACTAGCGCCCGGTGACTCGCACCCCACTGCGCCTCCTTGATTATAGCCCGCGGCTCATCCACGCTTGGTGCTGCCCTTACAGCTATAAGGGCGCTACCTGCCGCGACGCCCGACGCTGTTAATGACCGTCAAACCAAGATCCTTCACCTCCACGTCCCGGCTCCCGCCTGCGTCATGTTAATTTTGAACTATAAGATCTCCCGCGTCGAAGGACCATTATGAAATCCTGTGTCTGTGCAATTCTCGTTGTCGTCCTCGGTCTGGTTAGCGCAGCCGCGGTTCGTGCCCAGGTCGCCCCGCCGGGCGCGATCCCGCCCGATACCGTGGTCGCCAAAATCGACGGCCGCGACGTCACCGCCGCCGAGGTTCAAAAGGCGATGCGCGGCTGGCCTCAAGACGTCGAGTTGAAGTATCAGCAAAACCCCGTCCCGACGATGCAAAGAGCTTTCATGACCCTCTATCTCGCCGCTGAAGCCGATAAGCACCAACTCGGCGAAGATCAGTTATGGAAAGAGCAGATTGAAAAAGTGCGCGCTGAAATCCTTGCTAACGCGATGGCGACCTACGAACACGATCACTTCCCCATCTCCGAACAGGACATCATCAAGTATTACGAACCCAACAAGTCCCGCTTCGAGCAGGCAACTATCAGGATCATCAAGATTGGCTTCAAGGAGCCCATGCCCAAGGGAACCTCCGCGGAGGACGTGAAGAAAGCCGCCGAAATTGTGGTCCAAAACGAGCACGCGCCAAACCGCTCGGAAGCGGACGCCCAGGCCCTCGCAACGGACATTGTCAAAAAGCTCCGTGGAGGCGCCGACTTCGTCGCACTGGTGAAGCAGTATTCCGAGGACGCCGATTCCAAGGCTGCCGATGGGGTTTATGGCAAACTGACGCCCGCCAGCAATTATCCTGCTGAGATGAAAAAGACCATCTTCGCACTTCAGGCCGGAGGCATAAGCGATCCCGTGCGTCAGGCCAACGCGCTGTACATTATTCGCAGGGACGAAAAGTCGTTTCTGTCCATTGATGAGGTGCGCCAAACCATCGCTTTCGAAATCCGCAACCAGCACCTGCAAGTCTTTGGAAACGAACTGAACAAGCGCTTCACTCCGGTCATCCTCAAACCGGAGTTTTTCCTGCCCACCGGCCCACCTCGGCAGGCGCAGCCTCCCAAACCGCAGGCGCAGCCTCCCAAACCATAAGTGCCGCTGCCGCCCCTGTCCGGCCGCCCGATTCGAGTGGAGCTGCGCCGCTCACTGGGCCCCCATCTTGCCGCGACCTCGATTCCCCGCCGTCTCATTCTGATCGATTCGCAAACCCTGTGGGTCCCCGGCGATTTCGAGCGCATCCTGGTTCATGAGATCTTTCATTTCGCGTGGCGGCGATTGTCGAATCAGAAGCGCTGGAGCTGGGAAGACCTGCTTCGATCCGAACTTCGCGCGCGCGCCACCGGCGAACTCGGCTGGAGCGCGGAATGGCGCAAGGACAAACTCACGCGTTTGAATCGCGCGCAAATACTTTCGCTTCCGGCGGCTCTGCCCCCTGCCCCCGCGTGGCGCCGCTACGCTTGCGAGAGTTTTTGCGATTCCGCCGCCTGGCTTTTCTCGGGGCTTTGCGATCACGGCGAATTCACACTCGCGCCGCGCTTCCGCCGGCGGCGTGCCCGATGGTTCCATCGCCACCTCCCCGACACCGAAGGTGTCGCGATCTAAGGTGGTCGAAGGTGTCGCGATCTAGTAGCATGTGGGGCGGACGCCGAATGCGCGTGCCGTGCCCTCGTCCGCGCCGGACCCTGGTCCGGCTGTTCGCATGCCAAAGAAGGGTCCGATCCGGATATAATCAAATCAGCCGTGCTCTTCCGACCCGCACCCCTCGTCGCCACAACACTCTTTGTCGCCGCCATTGCTTTTATGGTTACGATCCGGACCACGGCCTTCTCCGGCTCCAACGGCGTGAGCTACGTCAAAGCCGCCGTCCAACCCGAAAACGAACGCAAGGTCGCGCCGGATTTCGCGCTCAAGGACGTCACCGGCAAAACCGTCAAACTTTCCGACTATCGCGGTAAAGTGGTGCTCCTGAATTTTTGGGCCACCTGGTGCGAGCCTTGCCAGGTGGAGATCCCCTGGTTCATCGAGTTTCAGCAGTCCTATAAGGATCGCGACTTCGCGGTGCTCGGCGCCTCCCTCGACGATGACGGTTGGGACTCCGTCAAACCGTACCTCGAAAAGCGCAAGATCAACTACCGCGTGGTGATCGCCAACGAAGATCTCTCGGGAAAATATGGCGGCATCGAAAATCTGCCCACCAGCTTCATCATCGACCGCCAGGGAAGAATCGCCGCCGCGCACGTCGGCCTGGTCAGCAAGAGCCGCTATGAAAATGACATCCTCAATCTTCTCGACGAAAATCAGCCCTGCTCAACCTGTGGCTCCAAGAGTGTTTTCGATCGCGGCCTGGGCGGCCATCGCCACGGCCCTGTGCTTATCCCCGCAGCGTTCTTTCGCGCAGACTAACGTTCTCAGCATCGCGCCGCCGGCCAAGATCACCGCCAAAGCCGGCGCCGTCGCCACCGCAACACTCACGCTGCACCTTTTTCCCGGCTATCACTGCAATAGCGACAAACCCAAGGACGAATATCTGATCCCGTTGAAGCTCACCTGGACTCCCGCGCCGCTCGACGTCGCCGAAGTGATTTATCCCAAGCCGCAGATGGAAAAGTTCAGCTTCTCGCCTGACCCGATGCCCGTCTTCACCGGCGATTTCGAGGTCGTCACGCACTTCAAAGTTCCGGTATCGGCTGCTTTCGGACCCATGGTGATCCCGGGCAAGCTGCGCTATCAGGCGTGTAACGACCGAATGTGTTTGCAACCCAAGACCATCGACGTCTCACTTCCGGTCGACATCGTCCGCTAGATGGTGGCACAGACTTTAGTCTGTGTTTCCGAACCCTTTCCGAGCCGCGACTGTACTGAGCCGCGACCGTACTGAGCCGCGCCTGTAAAGGAGCGGTGCGCTCAACTTCCTGTCTACGCTCAACCTCGTATTGACTCATGACGATCTGGCGCGGGCCGTAAAGCGCACAGGCCGATCGTGCCGTTGTGCGCGATTCAGATTTAGGCCTGCTGAGCCGAGATTCATCTCGTCTTTTTCCTCTTCGCGCAGGCGTTAAACTGATCGGATGACTCGCCCCATCCGAGCCGTCGCCCCAATCGCCTGCGTCGCCGCGCTCCTCTCGATCTCCTGCACTGCTCCCACCGCACGCACGAATGATGTTGACCCCCAAATCGCCGCCGAAATCGCGGGCATCAAAGCCATCGACAATCACGCGCATCCCGTCCGCCCCACGCTCGACGGCGAAACGCCAGACAACGAGTACGATGCCCTCCCGGTCGAAAATCTCGAACCCCAGTCCGATCAGGTTCGCGACCGCCCCGGCTCGCCCGAGCTGATCGACGCGCATCGCCAGATCTTTCACGGCGATAAACCCTCCGCCGCGAAAAAGTACGGGCGCGACTATGCCGTCCAGGTGCTCGACCAACTGAACATCGAAACCATGCTCGCCAACCGTGTCGCCCTCGGCCCCGGACTTCCCTCCCCGCGATTCCTGTGGGTTCCCTTCGCCGACACGCTGATGTATCCGCTGCCCAACGATTCGATGATCCATAACTCGGATCAGAAGGCCTTCTTCGCGCTGGAGGATCGCCTACTGAAGCGCTACTACGCCGAGTCCGGCGTCGCGACGAAACCCGCCACGCTCGACGAGTATCTCGATAAGGTCGTCCGCGCCACGCTTCAGCGCCACAAAGCAGCGGGCGCGGTCGCCGAAAAATTCGAGATGGCCTATCTCCGCCCGCTGGAAATCGACCTCCCTCCCAAGGCCGTCGCCGATCAGGTCTACGTCACCGGATCGGGCGACTACAAAGCCCTGCAAGATTACATCTTCCAATTCATCGCCCTGGAGTGCGGCCGTCTGGGCATGGCCGTTCACTTCCATACCGGCCAGGGCGGCGGCGGATATTTCAACGTCGCCGGATCGAACCCGATGTTGCTCGAACCTCTGTTCAACGATCCCGCCTTGCGCAAGACCAATTTCGTGATGTTGCACGGCGGCTGGCCGTTCGAACACCAGCTCGCCGCGCTCCTCACCAAACCGAATGTGTATCTCGATTTCTCGGCGCAGACGTTTGCGAATTATCCGCGCGCCGCCGCCGGCGCGATTCGAACCTGGCTCGAATACGTTCCCGAGAAGGTGCTCTTCGCCACCGACGCCTATCCCTTCGCTCCGCCCGACGGCGGATGGGAGGAGGCCGGCTACGTCGCCAACTCGACCGGACGCGAGGCGCTGGGCATCGCGCTCACTTCAATGCTGCGCGATAACGAAATCACGCGCGACCGCGCGAATCAGCTCGCCCGGATGGTGCTGCGCGACAACGCCCGCAAGCTCTACAACCTGAAATAGCCCTTCTGAGCCGCGACTAAAAGGAGCGGCCCACAAGCGCGACGGCACGGAGCGCATTCTCGCTCTCGAGTCGCGACTGCCAAGGAGCGGTGCGCTCAACTTCCTACTCACGCTCAACTTGACGATGTGGGGCCGGCACTCATGCCGGCTTCTTTTTCTGTGGGGCAGGCGATCTTGTCGCCTGCCTGAGGCCAATTACAAAACGAACCCAAGCGCTCGTCCCTTCCTTATTCGCTCAGCACGCAAACATCTTTCAGATTCCGGTAATCCTCCGCATAATCCAGCCCATAACCCACCACGAATTCATCCGGAATCTTGAATCCCACGTAGTGCACCTCCACCGGCCGCTGCCGCCGCTCCGGCTTATCCAGCAGCGTCGCGATGCGCAGCGACTTCGGCTTCCGCTGCGCGAATATTTTCACCAGATAGCTGAGCGTCACGCCGCTGTCCACGATATCTTCCACTACCACGACATCGTAGCCCTCGATCGAAACGTCCAGATCCTTGGTCAGCTTCACTTCGCCCGAAGAGGTCTTGCCCTTGCCGTAGCTCGAAATGCCGACGAACTCGATGCGCGCCGGCGTCTTCATCGCGCGCGCCAGATCGGCCAGAAAAAAACAGGCGCCTTTGAGGATCGCGATCAGATACACCGGACCGTGCGGATAATCGCGGTCGAGTTGCGCTCCCATCTCCTGAATGCGCGTCTGGATTTGTTCGGCGCTGATCAGCACCCGCAGCGAGGACATAAGCGTCGATTGTACACGTTTGTGGGGCAAGCAACCTTGCCTGCAGCCGCCTTTCAGGCGGCAATGTGTCGCGGGCATCGAAATAGCCCCATGCGTCAGCTTGGGGTTAACGCGCCAGCCCTGGTCCTCGCCCAACCCGCGGTGGCGTGAAGCGCGAACAGCGCTCCGGAATCAAGAGTAGCTTCCGGATGGCCGACCATACATCCACAATCCCGCCAACCCTCCGTGTTTATCGCAAATTCCTACGGCTCTTGAACGAGTGAAAAGACCTACCCACGGCGGTCAGCGGGCGAGACGCTCCCCACGACCTTCTACTTCTTAGTTGTGGGCGCATATTGGTCGAGCCACGACAGCACCTCGCGCACGACCTCATTTCGGTGGTAGCTGAGCACGCCGTGCCCTCCGTCGAGCACGACACGCCGTTTGTCCTTCTCGGGTGTCCCCAGTAGCTGGAACATGGGAACCTGGGCGGTCGCGGGAGGATAAGTGAAATCGGAACCGCCATTCACCATCAAGACCGGAATCTTGATGCGCGGGACAAAGTTGATCGGATCGGACTCGGGAAGATCGGCGTGAAACATCAATCCCGCGTCGAGCAAGACCGCCGCGCGGAATCGCGGCTCCATCGCGACCATAATATTACCCATCCAGCCGCCCAAACTGTCTCCGTAATAGGTTAAATGGCTGAGATCCAGATCGTTCCGCGTGGCCAGATAGTCGATGGACCGATGCACGTCTTGCGACCATTGAACGAATCTTTCGCGACGCGCCAGCACTGTTTCCGGAAGCGGCAAAAAACGCTCGAAACTGCCTTGGTAGACCGGGAACAAGACCGCGCGTCCGCTGCGTATGACAAAGTCCAGAATACCAGGACCGGAATTCCTGCCGATGGCGATATCGCTGCTTGCACGCGAGAACAACGGGCCGAGCCCAGGGAACTGCAAAACGACATTATAGGGCGGCGTCACATTTTTCGGCAAAAACAAGTACGCTGCCATGCGCTGCCCTCCGTATGCCGCCTGGAAGGTCACCTTCTCTACACGCCAGTACGGCGAGTTGTCGTTGACGGAGTCCACCGACGATTTCAAATCGGAGGGTTCAAAGGCATAGACACTTGTGTATGCGCGGAACAATTCATCGCTTACGGGCTTCTCCTTGGTATAGTCCCGAAAATCCTGATGCACAGGCCCGGTGAGCGCCGGTGGCAGCGGCGAGGTGTAGCGCACGCAACGGAATCCGTTGGTTGCGGATCGATCGAATGGAGCGCGCGCGTCGGGATCGTAGACCTGATAAGTGGGATCGCTCCACGCGCCGCCCAATGTGAATCGCAGTCCGTTTTCGGTTTCGTTGGAACACCATTCCTTCACATTGCCGGCCATATCGTACGCTCCGACTGCGCTGATTCCCAGGTACTGTCCAACCTTGGCCGGCCCTTTCTTACTGAAATTGCTGGCCGGAATGATATAAGGGGCGCCTCGGGCTGGAGACGCCTGGTACCAATGCGCGACGGTGGGAAGCTTCTTTTGCGCAAATTCCGCGTAAGCAGCCGCTTCATACCAGCTCACACCCGAGACCGGAAAATCCTCCTCCCCTTCGCGGTAACCTCCGACTTCCCAGGTTGCGGGGCCGGGCTGACCGGTGGCATCGCGGAACTCATTCATCGCCTCCTCCCAGGAGAGCGTGCGGTCGCCTTTCCGGAAAGGCTCCTTCCAATACTCCTTGGATCGGTACCCGCCGCGATCCACGAATTGCTTGAACTCGCGATTGGTGACCTCGTAGCGATCGATGAAGTAATCCTTGAGTGGAAACGGACCAATCACACCGAAGGCTGCCAGGACTGCTCCGAAAGCTCCCCCCGGTACCTTGACCATTCCGGCCGGCACGCTTCCCTTGGGACTGAGCTGAACCTGAAGCCGGTCGGGCGGCGTCAGGGCAGCGGTGTGGAGATCCTCGTACCCTGCCTTGGAAGCCTTCCACTCGAAATAGCCCTGCGGAACGATGACCTTCGCGACAGGCGTGGTTCCAAGCCGGCGCCACTCGGATTCCGGCGCGGCGTATTTCTTGAAAGAGACTTCCGCTCCGGGAGGATCGCTCTCAATCGATACGGTCTGGGACATCTGCGGCCACAACGCCGCCAACGCGGAGTCGTTGGGAATTCGCTTTTCCGCTTCCCGGGCCAGGTCGACAGCAGCCAAGTAGTTGTCTTCCGCGATGAATCGCTCGATCTGCGGTAAGGCCACGTTCCGAGCCCACCGGACCCGATACTCTCGCACGGCGTACCATGCGCCCAGAGCCACAATAAAGAGGAGCAACATGGCCGTCGAGATTGCAACCAGAGGCCGCCCCGTCGCCCGGCGCGTGTCCCGTAGGGCCTTCAGATCCCGCGCCATTTCACCAGCGGAGGCGTAGCGCTCCCGGCGATCCTTGGCGAGGGCACGGCGTACGATCTTCGCCAGTTCGCTGGGCACATCCGGGCGGAAGGTCCTCAGGTCTGCGGGTTCCGTCTCCAGAATCGACCGCATCACCAGCGTGGCGTGTTCGCCCACGAACGGACGGTGTTTCGCCAGCATCTCGTACAGCACCACGCCCGCGGCCCAAATATCGGTGCGATGATCTACCTGCTCTCCCCGCACCTGCTCGGGAGACATATAGGCGATGGTGCCTCGCGTGACGCCTTCGAGGGTGACAGTGACGTCGGCCACCCTGGCCAACCCGAAATCAATCACCTTCACGACGCCATCCGGAGTGAGGAGCACGTTGCCCGGCTTAATATCGCGATGTACAATCCCACGTTCGTGTGCCGCCTGGAGAGCGTTTAAAATCTGAATCGCGATGCCAATGGCTTCCTGCGTGGAGACGCCGCGCTCGATTCGCCGCGCCAGGGTTTCGCCCTCGTAGTACGCCATCACGATGAACATCTGCCCATCGGCGGCTTCGTCGATGTCGTGGACCACGCCGACGTTGGTGTGATCGAGGGCGCAAGCGGCTTTTGCTTCCTGAATGAAATGCTGCTTCTGTTGTGGATCGGCGCTCAGGTGGGGCGGTAGAAATTTCAGCGCGACCAGACGATCCAGCTTCAGGTCCTGAGCCTTATAGACCACGCCCATTCCACCGGCCCCCAATTTCTCCAGCACGCGATAATGAGAAAAGGTTTGTCCGGTCACGCCGCTCTCCAGGAACCAGATTCTTGCAAGTATACATCCGAGCCCCGTCGAAGTATAGGTTACGGGCCTGATCACCGGACAGACGGAGACTTACCGGATTTCCAACCCCACCCGTCAGGGTGGGGATCGCGCACGGTAGGGACTGCGCCGTGGAGCTTAAAACACACGATCGGCGGCTTGCTTACGCGCTTACTTTGATGTCGCTCTCTTGGCTTCGTCGGCGACGGCGCCCGCCAGAATGCCAAACATCGCATAGTTGCCTTCATGGCAGGCATACTCGTAAACCGGCTTCTCGGAATGCTGTAGCGGGATCATCAGACTCCACGGTCGCGTATACGTACCCGGATCGTCCACGGTAATTTGATACCGCAGGACATTCGCATCCTGCCGGGTGAACCGCTCAATGATATGGAGCTTCTCACTCGATGTGCTCTGAAATGCGCGAGGGCGATAGTTGGTGGTATCCACGACTAGTGTGTCGCCTTCCCAATGGCCGATGGAGTCTCCCAACCATCCCTGAACGTTTGCCGGAGGATGTTGGCCGCCAATCTTGACGACGCGCACGTCATGGAACATTTCCAGCATGATCATTACCGTGTTCGGCGTTTCGACGATCTGGTAATAGCTCTGGTATCCGGCAGTCAATTGCGGCGAGCCGTACGTGATGCAGCGCTCGCCCAGCGGCCGGTTCTTGGCGCTGATACCCTGCGGTAATGCCCTTCTGGCTGCGGCACGGGCCTCGCTGGCCTCCGGCTTGAGGGCCGGGATGCGACCGTCCGGAGGATCGAAAATCAGCGACGTGCGATTCTCCCACACGCGCTCATCGTTCCATTCAGAGCCGTAATCCCCGGTGCCGCCGTCAGAGCTCTTGAAGCCCTGCCTCAGACCCAGCACGTTATCGAGGACAGCCGGATAAAAACCGTCGAAAAACACTGCGTCCGACTTGCCGGTGAACAGCTCATTGGCTTTCTGCCGCATCTTCGCCACTTCGGCATCCGTTAGAGTCGGACGCTCGGCGATCTCATGCGGCCTTTGGAGCGGAGTGGCGATATTGTTTTCCCAGAAGCCCTGAAAGTCCGGACGTCCGTCCGGCATCCGCGGGGCTTTATATTGGCCTTGAGCAAAGGCGGGGAGCGTGACCGCTATAGCGCCGAGCAAACAGAGACGGCAACCTACATTGAGCAAATCTCGAAAACCCATGCAGCCTCCAGCTAAGAATCTCTTCGTGCTCCATTCATTGTATAGCCGGACGCGTCTGCGCGACTGGCTTTGTTGCCAATCCTGTCTGTCCCATTTTTTCAGCGCCCGATTAAGCGCGCGGCGGCTCTAGTCCGTCGACAAAAGCCGCGTGCTGCCCGGTCCCACATGGATGTGCGCGCCCGTGGCTTTACCTGCGATCGCGACGCGAAACGCGTAGTAAGCAATGTCGTTAGCTTCCAGGTAGGCGCGCAGCCACTTGCCTTCCGTGCTATCCGGCATCAGCGCCACGTCGATGCGGCCGGTGTGATCGAACCCCAGCGCCCGATGCACGGCGGTTTCGCCGCGCGCGCTTACCGGAAGGGGTTTGTCGAACTTCTTTTCGAAAGCCAGCGTCAGACTCTTGATGTCGTTCGACGTCAGCAATCCGTGCGAGCCGTCGACGAACTCCTCGGCCACTCCCGGCACTGCGGACTTTTCGCCGTGCGTCTCTATTGCCACGCGGGTCTCAACTTCGGCCCTCACCATCGCGACAATTTCGTTCACCAGCGCCGCGCGATCCTTGGCCTGATTGAGTGTCTGCTCCCGCCGCGCCAGTTCCGCTTCAGCATCGGCGCAATATTCCTTCGGCGCGACGCCCTCGGCGATCAGCGCTCTGCCTCGATCCACCTCCGCCTGCGCCCGATCCAGGCGGCGCTGGGCCGCCGTCATCATTTCGTCGGCCTGCACCTCAGTCAGATCTTGAATTTCGACGTGGCCGTACAGTGTCTGGTCGAGCGTCTCCCCGTCCATCGCGTCGTCCAGGGCGGTTTGCGCATCCGCCAGCTTGGAGGCTGCCACAAGTCCCGCGGCCACCTGTTCGCGCACCTGCTCCATCTGCTGACGGGCGTCCTTAAGCGATTGGTTCAGCAGGGAAGAATCCGCGGCAAGCAGCGATGAGGAGGTCCATCCGGCGGCGACTAAAAGGAAGGAACAGAAATACTTCATGAATGCTCTCTTATTGTAGTACGATATCGAATAGGAGAACGTTCCTGGCAAGACCCCAAAAACTGCAACAACCGGAACCTTCCTGGTTGTCTGCGGTCCGGGCCGCCGAATCCAAGCAAGCCAAAGACATCGTCGTGCTCGACGTGCGCGAGGCGACCTCCTTTGCCGACTACTTCGTAATTTCGACCGGCGCCAGCTCGCGCCAGGTCCAGGCCATCGCGGATGAAGTCTCGCACCAGCTCAAAAATCGCGGCGAGCGCCCCTCCAGCCTGGAGGGCTACGCCAACGCCGAGTGGGTGCTGATCGATTACGGCGACTTGGTGGTTCACGTGTTTTCGCCCAAGGCTCGCGCCTATTACGACCTGGAGCGCCTGTGGCGCGACGCGCGCCCACTCACCTTTTGACGTGGGGCCGCCAATCGATGTGGGGCAGGGCCATGCCCTGCCGATTCAGGCGCGACTGTCGTCCTTTCTGAGCCGCGGCTGTCTCTGAGCCGCGACTGAAAGGAGCGGTACGCTCAACTTCCCACCAACGCTCAACTTCTTCCCGACGCTCAACCTCCTACTTACGCTCAACCTCCTTCCTACGGTCAACTTCCCGCCGACCCTCACCATCCTACCTGCGACCCAACTTGACATCCCCCCGGATGTGGTAGCATGGTCGCGTTGGAGTGCACGTCCCATTCGAAGTTATCCGAGGGAGGATACATGAAGAAGGTATTTGTTCTGTTCGCGCTCGCTTCCGTTTCGGCGTTCGCCGCCACTATCACTGGGTTCGTTGGAGACGCGAGCTGCGGCGCCAAACACGCCGACGCTTCCGCCGCCGCAACAGCCTGCGCGCAGAAATGCGTCAAGGGCGGGGGGGCCGCTGTCATAGTTACCAAGGACGCGAAGGTTTACAAGATCGACGCCGCCTCAAAAGATAAGGTGACGGCCTTTGTCGGCAAGACGGTGACCGTGAAGGGCTCCGTGAAGGACGACACCCTCACCATCGATTCGATCAAATAGTCGATCGTAACGATAGTCGATCGTAACGAGCCGCGGACTTTGTGAAAACGCCCCGGCAGGTGGAAAACCGCCTGCGCGGGGCTATCTGTGCCCGCTCGTTCGAGCCGTGTCTACTTCTTCCCCTTCTTCGGATTCTCGAACTCGATCATCAATCTTCCCGCCGGCCCTTTGTACATTACCGCCAGATCGCTGGGCTTAAGCTTGCCGTCGATGGGAAAGTAGAGCAGCCCCTCCACCGGCTCCAGACTCTCCTTGTCCGGAAGGATTTTCGCCTTCAGCGCCGCCAGCAGCGGACTATCTTTCCCGTCCTTGCTCTTCGCTGAATCCTCCATTTTCGGTTCGCCGCCATCGGCCCCCGCCGAGTTTGCAGGGCGCCGGGTTCCCATTCCTCCGATTCCGACGCCGCCCCAGATCGGGCCATTGGTCGAGGTGCCTGCGCCACCCGGCTGATTCGACGCGGCTTTCACGATCAGCGCGCCCGTGCCGGCGATCTGCCCCGGTGACAAAGCGACGGATCGCTGGCCGTCTTTGCGACAGATGATGGTGAAATCGTCGGGGCTGATGCGTAGCGGCTTCTCAGTTTTGGGTGTAACCTTCATGCGTACAACAACATAGCCTACGCCCAGTTCCTCGCCGACGGCTTGCGTTACGTCCGCGCGATCGACGATCGCCGACGCCACCAGCTCGATATCGTCGTTGCCGGCCTGGCCGGGGAGAGGCTTTCGGTCGCCGGCGGCGGCGAGCAGTGAAACAAGAGCGAGGACCATCAGGGTTTTCATAAATCACCTACCAGCTTGCGGCAAATCACGGTGCTCTCCGCGGTAAAACACGGTGCTCTCCGCGTCAAAACACGGTAAATGTCGCGTTCTTGCAATTCCCGCTGTTTCGCGTCGTTTGGAGCTCGCATCTTCGCAAAATTAGCGGCATCCAACATGCGATAAGTCATTCTCAAATAGATCCTTATAAGCTAAGATCTCCCACCCGCTGGCGGATTTCCATGCAGCCTCGACCGGTGGGCAGCACCTTTCCGGGATTCAAACGGCAACCGGGATCGAACAGACTCTTGAATCGCCCGATCATCTGAAGCGACGCGTCGGAAAATTGCCGCTCCATCATCTCCATTTTCTCCATTCCGACGCCGTGCTCTCCGGTGATCGAGCCGCCCACCGAAATGCAGAATTCCAGAATCTCGTCGCTCGCGCGCCGCACCGTTTCGAGCGCGCCCGGCGTGCGCGGATCGAACATGATCAATGGGTGCAGATTGCCGTCGCCGGCGTGAAAAATATTGCTGATGGCGAGACCGTATCGCTCCGCCAGTTGGCCGATAAATTTCAGCGTTGGCGCGATCTGGGTGCGCGGCACCACGCCGTCCTGCACGTAGTACGCTGGACTGAATCGCCCCACCGCGCCGAACGCGTTCTTGCGGCCTTTCCACAACAGTTCGCGCTCTTCGGCGGTGCGCGCGACTCGAAATTCGCGGACGCGGCAGCAGCCGCAAGCTTCGCGGACGTGCTCGATCTGCTCCTCGACGGTTTCTTTGAGGCCCTCCAGCTCGATCAGCAGAACCGCGCCCGCATCGGAAGGATACCCGGCGTGCGTGGCCTCTTCGATCATCTTCAACAGCGGGCCGTCCAGCATTTCGATCGCGGCCGGCGTGATGGCGCGAGCCGTGATCTCGGCAACGGTGTCGCCGGCGTCTTCGGGGCGATCGTAAATCGCGAGAATAGTCTGCACCATTTCCGGCTTGCGCATCAGCCTGACGGCAATCTTGGTCACCAGAGCCATGGTGCCTTCCGATCCGACCAGAAGACCAGTGAGATCGTAGCCGGGGAGATCGTAGTCGCCTAGACTGGACCCGATACACACGGCAGCGCATGGCGCTGCCCCACCATCCACGGCAGCGCGTGGCGCTGCCCCACTTGCTCCACCGGTCTGGATTACCGATCCGTCCGGCAGCACGGCTTCGAGTCCCAGGACGTGATTGGTGGTGACGCCGTAGGCGAGCGTGTGCGGGCCGCCGGAATTTTCGCTGACGTTGCCGCCGATGGTGCAGGCGCGTTGGCTGGAAGGATCCGGGGCGTAAAAATAGCCGTCGGCTTCGACCGCCTGAGTGATATCGAGATTCACGACGCCGGGCTCGACCAATGCGCGCTCATTGGGCAGGTCGATAGACAGAATTCGATTCATCCGCGCGAACGAGATAACGATTCCGCCCGCCCGCGCTATGGCCCCGCCGCTCAAGCCGGTTCCCGCGCCGCGCCCGACAATGACGAGCCCGAGTTCGTTCGCCAGCTTGACCACCGCGACCACATGCGCGGTCGATTCCGGAAACACGACCAGATCCGGACGCGATTTATCGAGTCCGCCGTCGTATTCGTAAAGCGTGAGGTCTTCGGGTTTGTGCAGGTAACCGCGCGGACCGAGAATCTTTTCGATGCGCTGGACAATCTGTTCAGTGCTCTGTGGTTGAGTGCCGGCGGAAGCCGCAAGGGTCACAACATTCTCCGGACGCGGGCGATGAATTCCGGGTCCATCCAGTTCTGGTCACTGATGACTTTTTCGAGAACCTTCCCGTGACGGTCGATAAGATACGTTTCAGGTTGCAAGAACGTTCCGTAGCTGGCGCTGATGTTTGATTCCGGATCCCAAGCGGTCTCGAAGGTGATGCCGAACTGCTGGATGAAGCGATGGTACAGCTTCTCCTTGCCGTCGTTGCTGATGCCCAGCACCACCACCCCCTCCGGCTTTAACTCGCGCGCGAATTCTTCCAGCGTTGGCGTCTCCGCGATGCACGGAGGGCACCAGCTTGCCCAGAAATTCAAGACCAGCAGTTTGCCGCCGAAGTTGTCGCGCGTGATGGTTTTTCCGTCGTCGGTGGTCACCGAGAATTCGGGCGCGGTGTCGCCCGCGTTGGTGACCTTTGGTTCGAGGGTGCCTGAGACCACCCACACCAGACCCACGGCCAACAGGATGATGGAAATCAGGAGGAGCTTATCCAAATGCCGGTTCACGTTATCATTTTAGCTGGAATCGGTGTCCTTGCGATTTGCGATCAGGACGGATGTTCCGCGAGAAGCCCCACCCTGACGGGTGGGGCTGGAGTGGAATCGCGGGAAAATCCCCCCCTGACGGGTGGGGCTTGAGTTGGGTCGGGAGAAGAATCCCCACCCTAACGGGTGGGGTTGGAAGAAGCCGGCTTGAAAGCCGGCTCGCCGGCACGAGTGCCGGCCCCACATGCTGACGGGTGGGGCTGGAATCGAGGATCGAAAGGCGGTTCCGGTGCATCTAAGAAGGGGATCATGCTGCTCACACGCAAGGCCGAATTCTCCGCGTCGCACGTTTGCGCGAACCCGGCGTGGAGTGAGGCGGAGAACCGCGCGGTGTACGGCGCCAACGCGAATCCGAATGGGCACGGCCACAATTACGTTGTCGAGGTGAGTATTGAGGGCGAGCCGGATCGCGTCACCGGCATGGTTTTCGATTTGCGGGAGCTGAAGGAAATCCTGACGCGAGAGGTGATCGAGCCGATGGACCATCGCTTTCTCAATCGCGAAGTTCCTCCGTTCGATCGAGTGGCGCCGACCACGGAAAACATTGCGGTCGAAATCTGGAATCGGCTGGCGCCCGCGATCGCGAGGGATCACATCAGGTTGAAAAACGTCCGGCTGTATGAAACCGGTGACCTGTATGTCGATTACGGGGGTGCCCATGAATGACCGACCGGTGAGAACGCTGAGGCTAACCCGCCGGTACCGGTTCTGCGCGTCGCATCGCCTCGACACGCCGGCGCTGAGTCCGGAAGAAAATAGGCGGCTGTACGGAAAATGCAACAATCCTTACAGCCACGGGCACGATTATGTTTTGGACGTGACGGTGGAGGGTCCGCTCGATTCGACCGGACAGGTGGCCGATCGCCGCGCGCTGGATGCGCTGGTGACCGAAAAAGTTCTGCAACGGCTGGACCATAAGAACCTCAGTAAAGATGTAGACGCGCTTCAGAATGTGGTGGCGACGACGGAGAACCTGGCTGCGGCCATCCGCGGTGCGTTAAGGGCGGATTGGCCGCTCAAGGCGCGGCTGGCGCGGGTGCGGATTTCGGAGACGGATCGGAATATTTTCGAGCTGGAAGCGTGAGTCCTACATGGTCGCGGCCATCACTTGAGGCGCGACAGAATGGAGCGCTCTTGGTGAACACAAAGTTCTTAACGAGCGCTCCATTCTGTCGCGCCTCAAGTGACGGCCGGGGCGGTTACGAAAAAGGTAAACAGCGATGAAAAGCAAAGCAGTGAAGAAATCCGTTTTTGAAATGATCCCGAAAGGGCCGACCATTGCGTCGCAGATGCGGCCGGTGCTCGAAATGATCGGAGAAGATCCCCAGCGCGAAGGGCTGATCCGGACGCCGGAGCGCTACGAAAAGGCTCTGCGCTTTATCACCAGCGGCTATGACACGAATCTGGACGAGATCGTCAACGGCGCGCTGTTCACCGTGAAATGCGATGAGATGGTGGTGCTGCGGAACATCGAGTTCTTCAGCACCTGCGAGCATCACCTGCTGCCGTTTTTCGGCAAGATGCACGTCGCGTATCTGCCCAAGGATAAGGTGATCGGGCTGAGCAAGGTTCCGCGAATCGTCGACATGTTCGCCCGCCGGCTGCAATTGCAGGAGCGGCTGACGCAGCAGGTGGCCGAAGCCATCGCGGAAGTGATTTCGCCGCGCGGGGTGGGCGTTCTGTGCGAGGCGCAGCACTTCTGCATGATGATGCGAGGCGTGGAGAAGCAGCATTCCGGCGCGGTGACCAGCACGATGCTGGGGAGTTTTCGGACCAACAAATCCACGCGAGACGAGTTCCTGGCGCTGGCGCGGCACTGAGACACGGCAGCGTAATCCCGCAGGGTAAATCACGATCCCCTATGCTATGGATATGCAGGTAGTCCTTCCCGAACAAGCGCTCCCGGCCAAGCTCACACTGAATCCGGAGTTGTGCATGAGCGATGACGACTATTTTGAGTTCTGCCAGGCGAACCCGAAGGTGAGGTTTGAGCGGACCGAGCAAGGGGAGATCATTATCGTGCCTCCAGCCGGAAGCGAATCGGACTATCAGTGCATGGAACTTGGAGCGCAACTGCGGAACTGGGCCAAGCGCGACGGCCGGGGCAAAGCGTTTGGTGCGACCACTGAGTTCATCCTGCCCACCGGCGCGGCGCTATCGCCGGATGCGGCCTGGGTTTCAAATGCCCGGATCTCGGCGCTTTCGAAACAGCAGCGCCGCAAGTTTCCGCCCGTGTGTCCGGAGTTTGTGGTGGAAGTGATGTCGCCGAGCGATCGTCTGAAGTCCGCCATGAAAAAGATGCAAGACTGGCTCCGCGGCGGGGTCGAACTCGGCTGGTTGATCGACGGCGACGCTCAATGCGTATACATTTACAGTGCGGGCAAGAACGAGCCGGAAAGACGGACCGGCATTGCGACGCTGGCGGGCGAGGGCCCGGTCGCCGGATTTGCGCTGGATCTGACGGATATTTGGGCTGGACTGTAGCCGGCCGGCGCCTGACGGGCGGGTTGGAGAGCAGAAGCCGGCCCCACTTCCGGGATCGCTTAGCATAGAGCAGATGGCGATCGGCCGATGGCGAAAATGGATCATCGCGGATCATAATCCATCCTCCGTTACGGATTCAGCGCGGACGGCGGTCGCGGCGGTAGCTTCATTCCTGGCGGCGCGCTTGTTCCGGCTGCCGGAGGCGTACTGGGCTCCGCTCATAACGATAGTGGTTATGCAGTCGACTCTGGGAGCGGCGCTTCCCATCTCCGCCCAGCGATTTGTCGGCACAGTGGTGGGCGCGGCCGCCGGAGCGCTGGTTGGCACTTATTTTCCGGGCAACGTTGTTGGGTTCGGCATAACCGTCCTGGTGATTGGAATTTTCTGCGCGGCGTTCCGGGTCGAGCGCGGCACGTTTCGGTATGCCGGAATCACATTGGCGATTGTGATGCTCGTGCCTCGTTTAAACAGCGAACGGATCATAGCGGTCCATCGGTTCTGTGAGGTGTCCATTGGGATTGCCGTTGGCTTGGCGATGAGCGCGCTGTGGCCAGAGCGCAAGATTGACGCCCACGGCAAATCGAAATCGAGCTTCGGTGGAAAACGAGATCCCTCGCTACGCTCGGGATGACGGGGGTGAGGGCTCGGGATGACGTGGGGGTGGCCGCCGTTGCGATCAGCGCGAGGCGAGCACGCGAAGAGACGCGATCTTCCAGTTGTCTCCCTCTTTCTTCATCACAAATAACAGCGGGATGGTCTGCGTCGCCGCGCCGTCCTGGTAAATCCAAGCCCCTTCGGCCAAAGCCACATCGGGCGTGATGAACCGGATCGCGCCGCTCACGATGCGTGGATAGATCCAGAGGTTGATCCAGGGGTAAAAGCCCGCCGGCGGAAGCGGGGGCATACCCGGGAAATTGATGGTCGCTTCGCCCCAAGGGTCGTGCGAGATCGTCACCGTCGGATGATCGGGCCAGGGCTGCCACGCCGGATCGCCCGCCGATCCGGGAATCGGGAACGCCACCGGTCCGGCCTCAGGTAGCCGCGCAAGTTCGGAGGCGGCGTCGGCGGCATCCGTATTTTCCGTGAAGAGCCGACCCCGTTGCGAGGGGCGATTTAGCGCGGCGACGGTGCGGTGAATTGCCGCGCGGTCGGACGCATCATCGGCCAAGGCGCAAGAGGCGAAGAGGAGCGGGATGCAGAAAATTGCTTTCACGTACGCACAATGCCGCGAGGCACGCAGTCCTTTCACCTGACGCCAAAATGGGCCAACTTTGGGCGATCCTTGCACCTTGACAGTGGGCCCGCTCAAGAGCCATAATGATTTAGGACTATTTTGGTCTTAGATCTGATTCGGTCTGAGATCGATGTTGCACGAGATCTGATGCTCAAGCTGACCAAAAAAGCGGATTACGGGTTGATCGCGCTTCGGCACCTTGCCGCGGTGCCACGCGACGTGCATGGCTCCAGCGCGAGCACGCACAGGTCACATGTGCACAGTGCCAGCGCGAGCGCCAAAGATATCGCCGATACTTATCGCATTCCGCTGCCGCTGCTGTCGAAAATCCTTCAGAACCTGGCGAGGGCGGGGCTGCTGGTTTCAGAACAAGGCACGCACGGCGGGTATCGCCTGGCGCGCGATCCCGAAGAAATCACGGCGCTGGAGGTGATCCGCACCATCGACGGTCCGATCATCCTGACGCACTGTTTCACCGAACACGCCGAATGCGACCAGAGCGACCTCTGCCCGGTGCGCGAACCGCTGCGAAAAGTACACGAGGGAATCCTGCGGCTGCTTTCGAGCATCAGTATTTCAGACATGACCAAAGACGATATGCGGATTCCGTCGATTCAGCCGCTGTCGAATATTCAAACTGCCGGGCGCACCACGGGACAGGCTACAAGGACACACTCATGAAACTGCCGATTTACATGGACAATCACGCCACCACGGCGGTGGACCCGCGCGTATTCGAGGCGATGCGGCCGTATTTCACCGAAGTTTTCGGAAACGCCGCGAGCCGGAATCACAGCTTCGGATGGCAAGCCGAGGAGGCCGTGGAGAAGGCGCGCAAACAAGTCGCGGATCTGATTGGGGCGACGGCCAAAGAGATCGTGTTCACCAGCGGCGCGACGGAATCGAACAACCTGGCGCTGAAGGGCGTCGCGCAGATGTACGCCGAGAAGGGCAATCACATCATCACGGCGGCGACCGAGCACAAGGCCGTGCTGGACACCTGCAAGCGTCTCGAAAAAGAGGGCGCGCGCGTGACGTATCTGCCGGTGGAGCAGAACGGCCTGGTGGATCTGGACAAGTTCCGCGACGCGATCACGGATCAGACTATTCTCGTGAGCATCATGTACGCGAATAACGAAATCGGGGTGGTGCAGAATCTTCGCGAGATCGGGAAGATCGCGAAAGAACGCGGCGTGCTGGTACACAGCGATGCGACGCAGGCGGTGGGGAAGATACCGGTCGACGTGATCAAGGACAATCTGGATCTGGCGTCGATCAGCGGTCACAAAATGTACGGGCCGAAGGGCGTCGGCGCGTTGTATGTGCGTCGCCGCAATCCGCGCGTGCAACTGACGGCGCAGATGGACGGCGGCGGCCATGAGCGGGGCATGCGATCCGGCACGCTGAACGTGACCGGGATCGTGGGGCTGGGCGAAGCGGCCGCGATCGCCAAGGCCAGCATGCCGGAGGAATCCAAGCGCATGGCGCACCTGCGCGACAAATTGAAAGACCGGCTGCTGGCGAACCTCGACGAGGTGTATATCAACGGCACGATGGAGAGCCGGCTGCCGAACAATCTGAACATAAGCTTCGCGTATGTGGAAGGCGAATCCCTGCTGATGGGGATCAACGAAATCGCGGTGTCGAGCGGATCGGCGTGCACGTCGGCGACGCTCGAACCGAGTTATGTTTTGAAGGCGCTGGGCGCGGGCGACGATCTGGCGCACTCTTCCATCCGGTTCGGATTGGGCCGGTTCAACACGGAAGAGGAAGTGGATTACGTGGCGGCCAAGGTGATCGACGTGGTGAACAAGCTGCGCGAGCTTTCGCCGCTGTATGAGATGTTCAAAGAAGGAATCGATTTGAGTAAGGTGCAATGGACTGCGCACTAAGTGCGCTGGGACGGCTCACTAGAGATTGAAGGGGACAGAAAATTATGGCGTATTCAGAAAAAGTAATCGACCACTACAATCATCCGCGCAACGTCGGCTCGCTGGATAAGAGCGATCCCAACGTGGGGACCGGCATGGTGGGCGCGCCGGAGTGCGGCGACGTGATGAAGCTGCAGGTGAAGGTGAATCCGGCGACCGGCGTGATCGAAGAGGCGAAGTTCAAGACGTTCGGGTGCGGCAGCGCGATCGCGAGCTCATCGCTCGCCACGGAATGGCTGCGCGGCAAGACCGTCGACCAGGCCTTGGCGATCAAGAACACCGATATCGTCAATGAGCTGAGCCTGCCGCCGGTGAAGATCCACTGTTCGGTGCTGGCCGAGGACGCGATCAAAGCGGCGATCGGGGATTACAAGAAGAAGGCGGGCGCGGCGTAAAGACCGCGACCAAAGGGAGCGGTCAGCATCAGTTAAGTAGAACCATGGTCACAGTTACGCCCAAAGCCGTTCAGAAAATTCGCGAGGCATTCGCGCGCGAACATGTCCAGGGTGGATTGCGTCTGGGCGTGCTCGGCGGCGGATGTTCCGGCCTCAGCTATCAGTTCAAATTCGACGCCAAGCCGCGACCGACCGACCAGGTACTTAACTTCGACGACGTGCAGGTGTTCATCGATCCCAAGAGCCTGGTGTACCTGGACGGGATGACGCTCGATTGGAAGGATTCGCTGATCCAGTCGGGGTTCGTCTTCGATAATCCGCACGCGACCAAGAGTTGCGGTTGCGGAACGTCGTTCTCGGCGTAATGCGAGTCGAACGAGCGCACAGGCGCCAGCCGTTGTGAGCGATACCAAGAAGAACACAGGCAAAACCGTCGTGCGCGTCCACAAAATGACGTATTACGAAGCGCTGGGGCTTGAGCCCCGATTGTCGCTTGACGCTGACGATCTCAAGAAAAGATTCTACGAACGCAGCCGCGAGTGGCATCCCGACCGGTACAGTCTCGCCGGCGCCGCCGAACAGCAGCGCGCTCTGGATATGACGGCGCTTTTGAACGACGCATTCCGGACACTGCGTGACCCGGTTACGCGCGCTGAGTATTTTCTCAAACAGAACGGTATCGAATTATCGAAGGATGCGCCGGCGGAGTTGCTGGAGGAAGTGTTCGAGCTAAACATGGCGCTCGAAGAATTGCGCGAGGGCGACGATTCGGCGCGGGCCCAGTTGATTACCGCGCAGGGACGATTTGAGGCCATGCGCGCGGAGATCGACACGACGCTCGCGGCGCTAGCTGAAGAATTCGACACCTCAACCGATCGAACGATGCTCGCTCGGATCCACGCGGCGCTGAATCGGCGGCGGTACATCGCGAACCTGGTGCGTGAGGTCGACAAGGAACTGAATGTCCACGTTTCAGATTGATTTCGGCGAATCGAAGCCCGAATCGAAGATCGTCGGGATCGATCTCGGCACCACCAACAGCCTGGTTGCCGTGATGGAGTTGACCGGGCCGCGCATTCTTTCTGGAATAGTGCCGAGCGTGGTCTCGCTCACGGAGAGCGGCGACATCATCGCGGGCGCGGAAGCCCGCGAGATGCTGCTCACGCATCCCGAGCGCACGGTTTATTCGGTCAAACGCCTGATGGGCCGCGGCGCGGACGACATTCAGGAAGAGCTGAAGCTGTTTCCGTTTCGAGTCGCGGGACGAAACTCGGCAGAGGCTGATGACGCGGCTCTCAAGCTCCTGCTCGGCGATCGGACCTTTACGCCGCCCGAAATTTCGGCGCACATCCTGCGCAAGCTGAAGCTCGACGCCGAAGCCGCGCTGGGCACGCCGGTCACGCAAGCCGTCATCACCGTTCCCGCGTATTTCAACGATGCCCAGCGCCAGGCCACCAAGGACGCCGGTCGCATCGCCGGGCTCGAAGTGTTGCGGCTGGTGAATGAGCCGACCGCGGCTGCGCTTGCCTATGGCCTCGACAAGCGCAAGCAGGGAATCGTGGCGGTGTACGATCTGGGCGGCGGCACGTTCGATATTTCGATTCTCCGGCTGCATGACGGAATCTTCGAGGTGCTGGCGACCAACGGAGATACGCATTTGGGTGGCGACGATATCGACAATCTGCTGCTGCGCATCGCGATCGAGGATCTCCAATCGGAATGGGACGAGGATATTTCATCCAACAACATGATGGTGCAGGTGCTGCGCCGCGCCGTGATCACGGCCAAGGAAGCGCTATCGTTCGCGCCGGCGGCCACCATCCATTTTCAATATGGCGAGCGAACCTATCGCCGCGAAATCACGCGGGCCCAGTTCAACGAACTGATTCAGTCGATCGTCAATCGCACACTTGGGCCTTGCCGCGAATGCATCAAGGATGCCGGCGTCACGGTGGAACACATCGACGAAGTGGTGCTGGTGGGCGGGTCGACACGCATTCCGCTGGTGCGATCGGCAGTGGAGGCGCTGTTTCGCGCGCGTCCGCACACCGAACTGAATCCCGATGAAGTGGTCGCGCTGGGCGCGGCAGTGCAGGCCGGAATTCTCGCGGGCGACGTGCAGGATCAGCTCCTGCTCGACGTAACCCCGCTCTCGCTCGGCATTGAAACCATGGGCGGCCTGATCGCAAAGCTGATTCATCGCAACTCGACCATTCCCGCGTCGGCCACCGAGCAGTTCACTACCGCGGTCGACGGGCAGCGCAACGTGCTGATTCATGTCCTGCAAGGCGAGCGCGAGCTGGTGAAGGACTGCCGGAGTCTGGCTCGATTCGATCTGAAAGATATCGCGCCGATGCCGGCCGGAATGGCTCGCGTCGAAGTGCGCTTCCTGATCGACGCCAACGGCATCCTCAATGTCACGGCCCGCGATCAGCGGACCGGCAAGGAGCACAGCGTCGACGTCAAGCCTTCCTATGGCCTGACCGACGAGCAGGTGGAAGCGATGATCCTCGAATCTTTCGAGAAAGCCGAGGCGGATTTCAAGGAGCGCCAGGTGCGTGAAGCGCGCGTGGAAGCCGACGGAATTCTCGCGGCAGTCGAAATAGCCCAGCGCGACGGCGCGTACCTGTCGCTTTCTGAAGACGAACGCGGCGCGATTGACCGGGCCATCAACGATCTGCACACGGTGTATCATGGCGACGATCACTTGCTGATTCGAGCGAAGATCGATCAGCTGAATGAGGCCACCATGAAGCTTGCCGAAATTATTATGAATGAGGCGGTGAACACGGCGCTGAAGGGGACGAAGATTTGATGAGCCGTGACCAAAGGGAGCGGTCTAAATGATTCCGTTCGAATCGACCGCGGCTTCGCTATCGAAGTCACCGAGACAGTCCTTCTAGGGGGATCTGATGGGCAAGCTTACCTGGGGCAATCTGGACGACATCGCGTTCGCGCTTTACGAGAAGTTTCCCGATCTGGATCCCACGCATATCCGCTTCACCGATCTGCACAAATGGATCACGGAACTGGAAGGGTTTGACGACGATCCCGCGAAATCGAACGAAGCCAAGCTCGAACACATTCAGATGGCGTGGCTGGAAGAGTACCAGGATAATGCGTAAGTTCCTATTTTTCGCCGCCGCGATCGTATTCGCGGCCGATTCGAAGCTCACCCCGGAAATGCAGGCGGTGGCCGATCGCATCTCGGCTGATTCGCTGCGCGGGCATCTTTCTTTCATCGCTTCGGACTCACTAGAAGGGCGTGGCACGCCATCGCGCGGTCTGGATCTCGCGGCCGAATACATCGCGGCGCAGTTTCGACGAGCGGGACTCGAACCCGCCGGCGACGATGGATATTTCCAAACCGCGACGCTCGCCGTCCGCGAACAGAATCCGGAAAATTTCGAGTTCACGGTGTTCGCGGGCGGTAAGACGATTCACATCCCTCCGAATGAAACCGCGATCTTGCCCGATAAACCCGTCGAGTTCGACAACGTGCCTATCAAGCAGACGACCAGGGGCGTCTCCATCGAAGGGGTGGATTTACCCTCGGTTCGTGAAATTCGCCGCTCACAAGTCTTCGATCCCGAAGCGCCGCGCCGACCCGCGAGAAATTCCATCGCCGCGCCTGAGCTGATCGATTTTCTAAAGAACGCGAGCGACCCTCGCGTCACGCTGCATGTCCTGCCGCCGGTGGAGCATTCGGCGAAAGTCCGCAACGTCGCCGGAATCCTGCGCGGCTCCGACCCGGCTCTTCAAAATACGTACGTGATGCTTACCGCGCACTACGATCACCTGGGCACACGCACGACCGGGGACGACAAAATCTTCAACGGCGCGGATGACGACGGCAGCGGCACCGTTTCGGTGATCGAGATTGCCAGCGCAATCGCCGCGCAGAATCCACATCCGAAGCGGAGCATTCTCTTCATGACCCTTTTCGGCGAGGAATTGGGCCTGGTGGGATCGCACTATTACGGCCGCCACCCGCTGGTCCCGCTCGCGAACACGATCGCGGACTTGAATCTCGAACAAATCGGCCGCACCGACGATTCAGAAGGACCACAGGTGGGCACCGCAACGGTCACCGGATTCGATTTTTCGGATATGACCAAGGTGCTGGTGGACGCGGGCGCTCTCACGGGCATCAAGGTTTACAAGAACCAAAAGAACAGCGATCCATATTTCGCCCGCAGCGATAATCAGGCGCTGGCCGACATGGGTGTTCCAGCGCACACGCTGGGCGTTGCCTTCGATTTTCCCGACTATCACGGCGTGGGCGACGAGTGGCCGAAAATCGACTACGGCAACATGGCGAAGGTGGATCGCGCAGTGGCCATCGCGCTGCTGCATTTCGCCTCGGATGCGCCGCCGCCGCAGTGGAACGCGTCCAATCCTAAGACCAAGAAGTACGTCGACGCGGCCGCGAAGCTGCACCCGAAATAGCTGCGGAAACTTTAGGCCGCTCCTTTCAGTCACGGCTCGGAAACGCCGAAGCAATACAGGGCTGCTACGGTTCTGACGTAGATGCGGCCGTCGGCGATAGCCGGCGTCGAGATAATATCCTCATCCAGTTTGTTGGCCGCCAGCACTTCCTGATCGCCGCCGGCCTTCAGCACCGAAACCACGCCGCTATTGCCGGCGATGTAAACTTTTCCATCGGCGGCCACCGGCGACGCGAAATATTTGTCCGACACTCCGCGCAAGCGCGCCTGCTTGAACACTTCGCCCGTGGAAGGATTCAAAGTGGTGAGGACGCCCGAGTCATTCAGCATATACAGGACGCTGCGATACAGCACCAGCGACGGCAACTGAGGAATCGCGCGGCCGTATTTCCACTTCACCGCCGTCTGCGTCATGTCGCCCTTGCCTTGCGCCTTTATCGCCATCAGCGAATTCTCGGCCGCCATGGACGCTGCGTAAATCTTCCACTCCGCGGCATCCAGCGCGCCGTCCCGATTGAGATCGAGATAGGGAAAATACGTTTTCGTGCGTTGATCCGGCGATTCGTCGATGGAGATCTTGCCGTCGTGGTTAGCATCGAACTTTGCCAGCACTTCCTCAAACGGCGCGACCGCAACCTGGCGGCCCGGATCGTTCTCCGGCGTGTTGTAGCCGTTGATGTAGATGGTGTCGCCGTCGATTATAGGCACGCTCTTCATTTCCGACGCGAGCCCGTGCATGAACCACACGATCTCGCCCGTATCCGCCGAGTACACGTCCATGCGGAACGACGCGGGCGCGACGATCAGCGCCTTGCCGTTCGCATCGCGCATGATCGACGGTGTCGAGTGGCCGCTCAGCGCTTCCGGCCGCGCCACCTTCCACCGCTCTCTGCCGTCATTCTGTCCGAACGCCGCGATGTAGGATCCGCCGGATTGATCGATCACCAAAATGATTTTGTCGTCCACCAGCACCGGCGAAACGCCCACGCCATAAACATTGGTGAAGGGACCGAGCGGCACATGCCATCGCTCATTGCCGTCGAGTCCGTACGACACCAGGCCGTAGTCGCCGAAAAAGACGAACAGATTTTTTCCATCGGAGACCGGAGTCGGCGATGCCGGACTATTGCGCACGTCGATGGCCTCATTACGATCGCGGGGTGCTTCGCGACGCCACAGAATTTTCCCACTGGCGCGATCGAGCGCGATAGTCCACAATTTTTCCGAATCGTGCACCACATAGCCTTGTTTGGTGACGCGTTTCTCACCTTCATACCCGGTGAGATAGATACGATCGCCCACTAGAATCGGCGACGAATAGCCGTTGGGCAGCGGCGTTCGCCAGACCAGATTTTTCGCTGGACCGAATTCAGTGGGCAGCCCGGTGGTCTCGTTCACGCCGGCGCCGTTGGGTCCGCGAAACCGCGGCCAATCGGTGGCGAAAGCCCCGGTCACTCCAATCAACAGCAGACAACCCAGCGCGACTGGCGCGAACTTCATGGGTACTGACGCAATGAAAACGGGTAAACTGAATCTTCGATAGGACATTTTGACCCTGTGACTCCCACTATACAAGAGCAGCCCGGCGCGAACTCGCCGGTTGATCATAAAGCCGCGGACGCCGCGAAAATCGCGCTCGACGCCTGGACCCGCGAGGTGATCCAGTGGCATTTCGATCCGGCCACCGGCACGCCTTTCTGGCTGGAACGCGCAAAGACTTTGGATTTCGATCCACGCCGCGAGATACAGACGTATCAGGATCTGGATCGTTTTGGTTTTTTCGAGGATGACTGGCTCCGCGGCGGTCCCGTTCGGCGCTGGGTTCCGAAGGCCTACGCCGATAAACCCATCTGCACTTTTGAAACCGGCGGCAGCACCGGCGTCCCGAAATCGCGCATCAACTATCAGGATTTTCGCATCGACTACGAACAATTTTCCGAGACGCTGCCCGATGAATGTTTCCCGCGCGGATCGGATTGGATCATGGTTGGCCCCAGCGGTCCCCGGCGACTGCGCCTTGCCGTCGAACATCTGGCGCAACATCGCGGCGGAATTTGTTTTGGCCTCGATCTCGACCCGCGCTGGGTAATCAAGCTGCTCAAGCGCGGCGAATTCAAGGAAGCCGAGCTTTACAAGCAGCACGTCGTCGAACAGGCGCTGACGATTCTCAAGGCGCACGAGATCCGTTGCATGTTCACGACGCCGAAGCTGCTCGAAGCCATCGCCGAGAAAATCAGCCTGAAGAAAGCCGGCATCCGCGGCATCTTCTGCGGCGGAACGGAAATGACTCCGCAGTTTCATCGCTTCGCGAAAGAAGAGCTGCTGGATGGAATCTACTTCGCGCCGACCTACGGCAATACGCTGATGGGCCTCGCGACGCACAAGCCTTTCGATCCCGCCGACAACTACGCGGTGATTTATTACCCGCCCAGTCCGCGCGCGATGATCGAGGTGGTGGATCCCGATCAGCCGTCGCGGATGGTCGATTATGGCAAGACCGGTCGCGTGCGGCTCACCACGCTGACCAAGGAATTCTTCATGCCGCGATTTCTGGAACGCGACGAATGCGAGCGCGAACTTCCCTGCGCGCGCTATCCCTGGGACGGCGTTCGCAACGTGCGTCCGTTCCGCAAATTGCAGACTAGCGTAGTGGAAGGCGTGTATTAGGTCGGCCCGCCGATCGCGGCGATCTTCTTAACGAGCCGCGACCAGAGGAAGCGGTTACAAAGAATCAGACTCGCACCTAAGTATTTTCCCCGAGGGACTTTCGGCCTACTCCGCTTTATTCTCAAAGCATGCCCGCCCTGCTGGCGATGCTGCTTCTCGCGGTCTCCGTGAAAACCGATCACACGCCTTTGCGCGCGGGTTGCTCCCCCGACGACGATGCCGTCGCGACGCTCCCCGCCGGCGCCCCGCTCACCATTCGCTTCGCGCTTTCGGGCGAGAGCGTTTGCTACAAGGTCACTGCGGAATCCGGCGGCAAGACTTTCGAAGGCTATCTGCCGGCAAGTGCGATCGATGGGATTGAAGATTTCGACCAGACCCGACGCGAGGCCCGTTGGCTCGACGCCGCGCAGCTCATGGGCGCGATCACTGCTTCCGCGCCGCTTCCATCGCTCGCGAACGCACCCAAAGGCGTCGCCGCGGATGCCTCGCGCCTCATCGAATCCAGCCAACCCGCTAAGGCGCTCGATCTTCTTCAAGCAGAGCTTCGCAAGAAAAAAGATCCGTCCCTGCTCACTCTGGCGGGCTTCGCCGCGTGGCGCTCTGATGATAGCCGCCTCGCGCTCGAATACTGGCGGGAAGCGCTCGACCTACAGCCGAATCCTGCTCTCGAAACTCTCATTCGCCGCGTCGAGCGCGAAACCAAGGGCGACCAGAGCACGGAAAAACTGGTCGGCATGCGCGTGGTGCTGCGTTACGAAGGCGCGACGGTCCCGATTGAAACCGCGCGGCAAATGCTCGGCGCGATCGACGAAGAGTACGCGCGCATCGCCGCTCAGCTCGGCTGCCATCCGGAGGAACGCGTGACCGCGATCCTGCAAAGCCGCGAGGCGTATCGCAAAACCACCGACGCCGCGGAGTGGAACGGCGGCCAGTACGACGGACGCATTCGCGTTCCCGTGGCCGGCGGACAGGGCGTGGACGCGGCCATGCGCCGCACACTGGCGCATGAAACCACGCATGCCTGTCTTTCCATGCTCGGCCAATGGCCCGCGTGGTTGCAGGAAGGCCTGGCGCAGAAACTTTCCGGCGACACGTTGACGCCGGCCATGCTCGCCCGCATCGCCGGCATGGCCGGCGAAAAGAAGCTGCCCAGGCTCGAGAATCTGGGACAGGACTGGTCGCGCCTGGATACCAATCACGCGCTGGTCGCCTACGCGCTGTCGCTCGCGGCGGTCGAAATGTTCTACAAGGATTACGCGCAGTACGGACTCGGCAATCTGCTGCGCAATCCAGAACGGCTGGCGCAGATCACAGCGGAGCTGGATAAGCGGCTGGGCTTGTAGAACCCACGCGCGCCGGGCCTCTCGGCTATCCTAAAAGTTAATGCCCTTCGCCACCATTCCGGAGGCGCTCGACGATTTCCGCGCCGGCCGCATGCTCATCGTGGTCGACGACGAAGACCGCGAGAACGAAGGCGACCTCACCATGGCCGCCGAATGCATCACGCCGGATGCCATCAATTTCATGGCGACGCATGGCCGCGGGCTCATCTGTCTCGCGCTCGCGCCGGATCGTTGCGACGCGCTGCACCTGCCGCTGATTTCGCCGATGAATACGTCGCGCTTCGGCACCGCTTTTTGTGAGTCGATCGACGCAGCCGAAGGCGTTACCACCGGAATCTCGGCCGCCGACCGTGCCCATACCATTCGACTCGCGATCTCTCCGGATTGCCGCCCGCGCGATCTGGCGCGTCCCGGCCACGTCTTTCCGCTCCGCGCGCGCGAAGGCGGCGTGCTGGTTCGCGCCGGACAGACCGAGGCCGCCGTCGATCTCGCCCGTATGTCCGGGCTCCAGCCGGGCGGTGTGATTTGCGAAATCATGAACGCCGATGGCTCCATGGCGCGCGTCCCGCAGCTCGCTGAATTCTGCCAGCGCCACGGATTGAAGATGATCTCGGTCGCGAGCCTGATCCGCTACCGCCTGGAAAATGAGCGCTTCGTTGAGCGGCAAAGCGAAGGCTGCCTGGAGACTGAGTTTGGCTCCTTCAAGACCATTTCCTATGTCAGCAAGTTCAACGGCGAATCGCATGTCGCGCTGGTGCTCGGCGACATTCGCGGTCGCCAGAACACGCTGGTTCGCATGCATGCCCGCTGCGTGTATGGCGACGTGTTCGGCTCCACGCGCTGCGATTGCCAGCGTATGATTCGTGGCTCACTCGAGCGGATTGCCGAGGAAGGCGCGGGGGTGCTGGTGTATCTGCATCAATCCGGACTGGGCGCGCGCACGCATCATGCGCCGCCGCAGGGTCAGGCGCCGCCGCTGCACGAATCCGGAATCGGCGCGCAGATTCTCGCCGACCTCGGCCTCACTTCCATTCGTCTGCTCACCAACCATCCGCGCAAAGTGGTGGGGCTCGACGCATTTGGAATCGAGATCGTGGAGCAGGTCCCGGTCCTCTAGATTTCGTGGCGCGGGCCGCCAGGCCTGCCGAGCCGAGAGTCATCTCGGCTTTTCCTTTTCTCTACCTATCGAAACAGATTCCGCGCCACGAACAGCACGTTCGCCGGCCTCCTATGGCGACGTGACGAACTCTTGAATTAGAAACACAAAGCGCTGTTCCGCCCGGCCGTTCGGCCCCGGAGTCACTGGGAAACGCTGAGCCTTCGCGAGGCCAATTGCTGATTCGCTATTCGGATCAGACGGTTGTAACGAGTGCACTTCGACGAGCTGGCCGGCGGGCGTCATCAACCCAAAGACACACACCGTCTGACTCGCGTTTCCGGGCGATACCATGCCCAGCCTCGCGGCTGGCCAGAATCGCCTCGCCTCACCCATCCCGATCGCGCGACCTCGCGCCTTCATCTCCTCACTCGGAACGAACAAACTAGGATCCACAGACGGAAGCTCCGTGAGACTCTCCACTCGAATCTCGGCAACGATTCTTCCGGCTTCCGTTACGGTTACTCTCCGAGGCAAGGCGCAATCCGCCAGTCTCGGCGCTTCGTCGTAATCATAAAGGTAATATCTGCCGGGCGCCTGGGAGGACACCTGGAGTAACCCCGATTTCGAGTCGATGCAATTCTCGCGCTCTTCCCAACGGCGTCCGACGATCGCGGACCTCATGTTGATCGGTTCGGTGAGGAGAATGCACGTCAGGCGCGAACCACGATAGTCGACGTTGGCTACACGCAACGCCTTCTGGTCCGAGTTGGTGCCGATCGGTCCGAGCACCGCCGCTCGGGCCTCGTGCAAGCGAAGCGGAATGGTGGCGCCTTGGGTCCCTTCCGCGTAAGCAGAATCAATCGTGTCAATTTCGGTTCTTGAATAGCCGCTTGACGATTGTGCCGTCCAACGGCTTCCGAGTTTGGGGTCGAAGACTTGGTCCCAAGTCCATTCGCCGTCATATTCCGTCTGCCCGCCGGAATTCACTGTGAATCTGACTCTCAGACGATAACTTCGGCCTGCGGCGTGAAGCTGATGGCTTCGGGCCTGATCGAGAAGCTTAACGACCGCCTGGCGCGCTGCCGGCGTTTCGACGTTCTCGACTATGCCGGTCACCAGTTCCAGAGGGTTTGGCGGTAACGGCGAAATAATCGGCGGTCGCTGGCACATGGCAACGCCGACGATTCCGAAGAAGAGCACGACTCGTTCCAAGGTCACAAGTCACCCCGCTAGATTATCTCACTAATTTGACGCGGAACGTCTCGAATGCGTGGACTTGCCGGTGGCGGCACGCGCCGCTAATACTCCTTCCGCTAGCGAAACAGATTCCGCGCCACAAACAGAACATTCGCCGGCCGCTCCGCCAGCCTCCGCATGAAGTACGGATACCATGCCGTCCCGTACGGCACGTATAAGCGCAAGCGATAACCCAGGTCCACGATGCGGCGCTGTAAGTCGCGGCGAATTCCATAGAGCATCTGAAATTCGAATTTATCGGGAGCGATTTTCCGCTCGCGCGCGTATCGAAATGCATCGCCGATGATGGTTTCATCGTGCGTCGCGATGGCCGGATAATTCCCCTGATCCAGCAGCTTCTTCATCAGCGCCAGATAATTTCGATCTACGTCGCGCTTTTCCGCGAACGCCAACGATGCCGGCTCGTCATATGCGCCCTTGCACAGGCGAACCGGAATCGCCAGCCGATTCATGCGTTCGATATCCGCGGCGCTTCGCTTGAGATAGGCCTGAATCACGCATCTCACGTCACCAATTTCTTTATTGACGCGTTCGCCATTGACCCGTTCTACGATAGCCAGCGTGCGATCGGTATACGCGGTCGATTCCATGTCCACTTCAATGCCGCCGCCCGCCGCCTTCGCCCGCGCCGCCAGTTGCCGTACGCTTTCAAGACACGACTCTTCTGAAAGATCCAGCCCCAACTGCGTGAGTTTCATCGAGACCGTCGACGGCAACCCGCGCGCCTGGATCCCAGCCAGCGCCTCAAGGTAGGCGTCGCGCGAAACCGCGGCCTCTTCTATCGAAGTGACATTTTCGCCCAGATGATCGAGCGTCGTGGAAATGCCTTCACCCGCAAGCCCCACACAAATGGCGAGCGCGTCATCGAGCGTCTCCCCTGCAATGAACCGGCGCGTAAACTTTTTCGAGGCGGGCGACGTCTCCATCCATCTCCGCACGCCTTTGTGACCGGAGAGGAACAGGAAAAAACGGCGCATCATGTCGGCCGGCCGGAGCCTCCCAGCATTTGGTGCGACCCGCTACTCTGCGAAGCGGCCCGCGCCTGCGGCTCTGAGAGGAATGCCTGCGGCTCGCGAACAAGCGCCTGTGGCTCCCTGACAGACGTATCGATCCGCATCGGCTCCGGCGCGTCGTCGCCCGCACCCGCGCCCAATTCGCGCATGCGCTTCAGCGAAGGCAACATGCGCGCTTCCCACGATCCGGCCGATCGATTGTACGCTTCGACAGCCCTTGCCAGATGCCGGCCGGAATCGGCGTAAGAGTCCGCGAAATTTCGGATGCGCTCGTAAAACTCGCCCGCGATGCGCCGGATTTCCCCCGCGTTTTGCGCCAGACGCTCCTGCTTCCATCCGTAGGAAACGCCTTTGAGCACGCTCACCAGAGTGACCGGCGTAGCCAGCAGAACCTTTCGCGCCAACGCGCGTTCCAGCAATTCGGGATCGCGTGAAAGGGCCGCGCTGAGAAAATGATCTCCGGCCAGAAACAGCACCACCATTTCCGGCGCGGGTTGAAGTTGCGACCAGTATTCGCGCGCGCTCAACGCGTTCACGTGGCGTGAGACGGCTTGTGCATGACGATCGAGCGCGGTCTGCCGTGTAGCGTCATCCTGCGCCGCTTCGGCGTCCAGATACGCGGCCAGCGGCACTTTTGCGTCCACTGCCAGCGTCCGGCCGCCCGGCAATCTTACGATCATGTCGGGCCTCAATCGCCCGTCCGAGCTATCGCTCCGGATAGCGCCGCGCCCGATTCCAGAGCCGCCGCTCTCCTGTTCGAAGAAATCGCACTGCGCCGCCATGCCCGCAAGTTCCGCCACGCGGCGCAGCGTCAGCTCGCCCCATCTGCCGCGCGAATTCGGCGCGCGCAGCGCCTGCGATAACGCAACGGTTTCGCGGCTGAGCGAGGTCAGATGATGCTCCAGACCGCCGAACATGTGCTGCCGCTGCGCTTCGAAATCGTGAATTTGAGCCCCGAAGTCTTGCATTTGCTCTTCGATGCGCGCCAGTGCTTCGGCCACGGGCTGTGCCGGGTCGTTTTCTCGAGCTGCTGGGACAATGGCCGGCTGGGACGGCCGCGAGCGAAACCACAGCGCTCCCAGCGTCACACCCAGTGCAATCCCTAGCGCTATGGCTAAAACAATTCCGATCAATAATGTCGTGGACATGCCTTCTCGAATCCAGTGTCCCACGAAACCCGTGGGGCAGGCGATCTCGTCGCCTGCCGGTGTTCAGTGCGTTGTCACCTGACCCCGTGCCGTCCCTCGCCGCCCGCGAACCGCCCCGCCCCGTGAACCGTTTCCCCGCTCGCGACCACTGCCCTGCCCCGCCGAAACTCATTGCGCGTCGCCGCGTCCCAATCGAGCGCCCACTGCTCGTAGACCGACATCCGATCCGACCGCATGCAGCGCTGCGGAAACGCGGACAAAATTCTGCCCAGCTCGATCGCAGCCTCCAACGCCCGGCCGGGCTCCGCCAGTCGATTCGCCAGACCCATCTGCAAAGCCTCTTCGCCCGCTACGCCTCGCCCCGTCAGAATCAAATCCAATGCCCGGCTCTGCCCGATCAACCGCGGCAGCCGGATGGTGCCCAGATCCACCAGCGGCACGCCGAATCGCCGGCAGAACACGCCGAACACCGCGGTCGATGCCGCCACGCGAAGATCGCACCACAGCGCCAGTTCCAATCCTCCGGCCACCGCGTAGCCTTCCACCGCGGCGATCACCGGTTTCGAGAGGAGCATTCGTGTCGGCCCCATCGGGCCGTCGCCGTCCTCCGACATCCGATTGCCAACGCCAGCCGCCAGCGCCTTCAGATCGGCGCCCGCGCAGAAGTTTCCTCCGGCTCCCGTAAGGATCGCGACGTCCAGCGAATCGTCGGAATCGAACCCTTGAAAGGCCTCGACCAGCTCCGCCGCCGTGGCGCGATCCACCGCGTTGCGGGCGCGCGGACGATCTATCGTAACGATGGCAACTCTGTCTCGATTCTCGAATTGAACGGACGGCATTCTCTAACCTTACACGGACCGCTGGGTAGCGCTGGCTTCAAGCCCCGCCCGTCAGGGCGGGGATGCCTGTGGGTTACCATGACACTTCGAGAAGCAGGACAAGGCATGTCCTCTCGATCGCCGCTGACGACACGAATGAACACCAATGCTGACAGCGGGGCCGGCATCGGCGCCGCCGCGACGCTCGACTCCCGGCTTGCCATCGCTGCCGTTGGCTTCGTAGCCGTCATTGTTTACGGGTCGCTATTTCCATTTCATTTTGAAGCGCGCCTGATCCCCAATGGCCCGCTGAGCGCATTGCTCTCCACGTGGCGAATTTCCGCTGATCGCGCCGATAACCTCTCGAATTTCCTGCTGTATCTTCCCTTCGGCCTTTTTTTGGCACGGGCGCTCCGGACGCTCCCGCGATGGGCCCTCACGCCGCTGATTACCGGGGCCGGATTTATGCTCTCCATGTGCCTGGAGATGGTCCAGTTCTACGACTCGCGCAGTTCCAGCATGGCTGACGTGTACGCGAATACCGCGGGCGCGTTCATCGGCGCGCTGGCCGCCACCTGCCTCAACCGCGATCTGGTTCCCGGCGCGCGTGTGACAGTGCTCCGCCAGGAAATCGTGTGGCGCCCGTTCGCGATTCTGCTGATCGCGTGCTGGCTGGGTAATCGTCTTTTCCCCTATTTTCCCGCCGGCGATTTTCGCGCTCATTGGAGTTCTCTTCAGACACTCATCGCCGCGCCCGGGCCGCTCGATTTGTACAAGCAGTCGATATACTGGCTCGCCGCGGCGGCGATACTCGAATCGATATTTCGTGCGCGAAGCCACGTCGCGCTGGCCGTCACCATTGCGGCGGTAGCCTTTGCGCGCCTGTTCCTGATTGGCGGCGCCGTCGCGTCGGCCGAGATCGCCGGGCCGCTCATCGCGATTCTTGCGTGGACCGCGATGTCACGATTAAGACGCCGCGCGGCCATTGTCGCGATTCTGTTCGTCGTGCTGGTGATCCTGCAAGCGCTCGACCCGTTCCACTTCCTGGCCGAGCCCCGGCAGTTCGTCTGGATTCCGTTCGCAAGCTTTATCGACGGCCCTCGCGAAAACGGTGTGCGTGTTTTTTTCGAAAAGGCGTTCACGTACGGAACGCTGGTATGGCTGCCCGTGCGAGCCGGCTTGTCCTTCCCGATCACGACGATGGCGGGGGTGGCGCTGGTGTTTTGTCTGCGGCTGGCGCAGGTATTTTTGCCCGGCCGCTCGGCCGAAATCACCGACGCGGTGATGGTCCTGATGATGGCCGGGCTCATGGTTCTTCTGCGCGAGCCGCGCCCTTGATGCCGTCTCACCCGGCAGGGCATGGCCCTGCTCCACACTCTAACTCGCACCGGCTGCCGCCCGCGCGACATCCCTTTCGCCCTGCTCCATGTCCACTTTCAACAGCACCAATAAACCCGCGACAAAAAACACGATCAGCGACAACACCGCCAGCCGGTAGCTGTGCGTGAACTGCATCGCCAGGCCGAAGAAAATGGGGCACATCCAACTGGTGCCTTTGTCGCTGACTTCATACACGCTGTAGTATTCGGCCTCGCGGCCCTTCGGAATAATCTGCGCGTACAGCGACCGGCTCAACGCCTGGCTGCCGCCCATCACCACCGCGACAATCGCCGCCATCACGAAAAACTGCACGGTGGTTTTCACCGCCGCGTAAATGTACACGAGCGTGCCGGTCCAGATCACCAGGCTGACGATGACCGCGCGTTTGGCGGTGATCGCGTTGGCGAGCCAGGAGAACGCGATGGACCCCGGAAACGCCACGAACTGCACCATCAGGATCGCCAGCGTCAGGTTCGATTCGGAAATGTGCAGCTCATCGCTGCCGAACTGCGACGCGAGCGTCAGCACCGTCTGGATCGCGTCGTTATAGAGCAGATAGGCGATCAGAAACGTCAGCGTCTGCGGATACTTTCTGACTTCAGCGGCGGTGTGCGCGAGCTGCCGCAGCACCGTCCCCACCGCGCTCTGGCCCGCGGCCAACGCGCGTGCCGGGCCGCGATTCCGCAGCGCAAGGAGGGTCGGGATGGTGAAGATCGCCCACCAGGCGCCAGAGGAGGACAGGCTGATGCGAACGGCCAAGCCTCGCGTGATGCCAAGGCTTTCGGCCTTGAGCAGCAACACCAGATTCAACGCCAGTAGCAATCCTCCGCCCAGGTAACCCCACGCGAATCCCTTGGAGGAGACGGCGTCGCGCTGTTCCAGCGGCGCGATTTCCGGCAGGAACGAATTGTAGATCACGATGGACGCGCCGAAGCTCAAGTTGGAGATTACAAACAGCATGCCGCCGAGAAGGTATTCCTTCCCTTCGAGAAAAAACATCGCCATGGTTACGGCTGCGCCGAAATACGCCGTGGCGGCGAGCACCTGCTTCTTGCGCCGCCCGTAATCGGCAATCGCGCCGACCACCGGCAACACCAGCACCTGGAGAATCACCGAAAGCGCGACCATGTAGCTATAGAAGCTGGGCGCGTAGATGGGGATGCCGAGAGGATGAACGTAGCCGCTCGAGTCGGCGGCGCTCTTGGTGAGCGCGGTCAAATACGGCCCCATGAACAGCGTGACGACGGTAACCGAAAACGCGGAGTTCGCGAAATCGTACATGTACCAGCCGCGTTGCTCGCGGACGCTGTAGCCGGTCGCGTTGGGGGGCATGGCCGGGCATCATTGTACCGTAGCGACGCCGTGCACCGTTGCGGCAGTTCCTGTGTTTTCTGGAGGGAATGTCCGTAACGATTCAAGAACATGGCAGTTCGCTTCAGTGCCTTCGCGCAATGTCCGCGTTTACTATCGGACATATCAATCATGTGGACTTATAGACAAAGCACCGGGGAACTTTCGCGGGACGGCACGGCCGCCGGCGCGTGCTATTCGGGTTATGAGGCGGGCAAGAACAATCCCGCCATGCAGGGCGTGGAGGACACCGGCCCGGTGCCGCAAGGCCGGTATTCGATCGGGGCGCCGCAATGCGTTGAGTCGCCGGGGCCGCACGGTCCATTTATCCTGCCGCTTGCGCCCGATCCGGCGAACACGATGTTCGGGCGGAGCGGTTTCCTGATCCACGGCGATTCGATCGCCCGGCCTGGATTTGCGTCGCGCGGCTGCATTATCGCCGGCCGGCTGATTCGTGAAGCGATCGCCGCGAGCGGCGATACGGGGCTCACTGTGATCGAATAGATGTAGCGAAGATTCAAGAAACATTATGACGACGCTGATCTCCGACTTGCGATTCGCAATACGCACGCTGCTCAAGAGCCCCGGGTTCGCCGCGGTGGCGATCGTGTCGCTCGCGCTGGGCATCGGTGCGAACACGGCGATTTTTCAATTGATTGACGCGGTGCGGCTGCGGACGCTGCCGGTGAAATCGCCTCAGGAACTCGCGGAACTACGCATCGGCGACATGACTCACGCGCGAGGAAACTGGCTGCGAAACGACGCTTTTACGAATCCTCTGTGGGAGCAGATTCGCCAGAGGCAGCAGGTATTTTCGGAAATCTTCGCGTGGGCCGACGAAGACGTCAACCTTTCACCAACTGGGGAAGCCCACTTTGCCAAACGTCTGTGGGTGAGCGGAAATTTCTTCGACGCGCTGGGCGTTCGCCCGATCCTCGGCCGCGTGTTTACCTCAGCCGACGACCGGCGAGGCTGCGGGTTAGCGGGCGCGGTGATCAGCTACGGATTCTGGCAGCGCGAGTTCGGCGGCAGCGCGTCGGCGATCGGGAAGAAGATCGTGGTCGGCGGCGCCGGGTCCGTCGAAGTGATTGGTGTAACGCCGCCCAGCTTTTTCGGGCTCGAAGTAGGTCGGCAGTTCGACCTGGCGATGCCGGTATGCTCGGTCGAGACCAGCGATGAGAAGCGCCTGGACTCCGGCACCACCTGGTGGCTGACGGTGATGGGACGGCTGAAGCCGGGCGTTTCGGTGGCGCAAGCCAATTCGCATTTCAATGCGATTTCCCCCGGCATTTTCGAAGCGACTCTGCCCGCGGACTATCCGCCCGTCAGCGTGAAGCCGTATCTGGCGATGAAGCTGAACGCGATCGCCGCCGGCGGAGGGCTGTCCAGCTTGCGCGATCAATATTCAACTCCGCTCGGGTTGCTGCTGGCGATCGCCGGGCTGGTGCTGTTGATCGCGTGCGCGAACCTAGCCAATCTGATGCTGGCGCGAGCTAGCGCTCGCGAGCGCGAAATCGCGGTGCGGCTGGCGATCGGAGCTTCGCGAGCCCGCCTGATCCAGCAATTGATGACCGAGGGATTGCTGATCGCGATGGCCGGCGCGGGAGCGGCGCTGTTTCTGGCGCGCGAACTGAGCCAATTCCTGGTCGCGTTCCTGGGGTCCGGCGACAACTCCGTGTTCCTGGATGTTCATCCGGACTGGCGGGTGTTTGGCTTCACCGCGTTCCTGGCGCTGCTGACGTGCGTATTCTTTGCGCTGGCGCCGGCGTTGCGCGCGACGCGAGCCCAGCCGGGCGACGTGCTGAAATCGGGCAGCCGGGGAATGACGGCCGGCCGCGAACGGTTCGGCCTGCGGCGCATTCTGGTGGCGTCGCAAATCGCGCTGTCGCTGGTGCTGATGGTGGGAGCGCTTTTATTTGTCCGAACTCTCAACAATCTGATGACGGTGGAACCGGGGTTTCGGGAAAACGGAATCCTGATCGCGCACGTCACTTACGGGTGGCTGGACCTGCCGGCCAATCGGTATGCGAATCTCCGGCGAGATCTGGTGGAGCATATACGAGCCATTCCGGGCGTGGACGCCGCGGGCGAAACCGGTTCGCTTCCGATTAATGGCAACTCATGGGTCAACACGATGTGGATGGATGGATCGGACGTGAGCAACGGGCGCGATATTTCGCGGAGTCTGGTGGGGCCGGGATATTTCCGGACGATCGGCACTCCGCTGCTGGCCGGCCGGGAATTTGACGAGCGCGACACACACTCTTCTCTGAACGTTGCGATCGTCAGCGAGGAGTTCGCCCGCACATTCTCACTGGGACCGAATCCGATCGGCAAGAAATTCTGGATCGAAAAGACGCCGTTCGCTCCGCAAATCGTCTGCGAGATCGTAGGTGTCGCGAAGAACAGCAAGTATAGCGACCTGCGTCAGGATTTCAAACCGGTAGCGTTCTTCCCGCTCTCGCAATTTCTGGAACCCGTGACGGGCGTGAATATTCTGATTCGATCGGGCGTCGGCCTGGATGCGTTGACTCCGTCGGTCCGGCGCGCGATATCGGATGTGAATCCGAACATCGGGTATTCGTTTACAGTTTTCAAGACTCGGATTGAGGAATCGTTGCTGCGGGAGCGGCTGATGGCCGTTCTCTCCGGCCTGTTCGGCGGATTAGCGGTGGTGCTAGCGACGGTGGGACTGTACGGCGTGATCTCGTATACGGTGGCTCGGCGGACCAACGAGATCGGAATCCGGATCGCGCTGGGGGCCGGCAGGAATAATGTGATGGGATTAATTTTGCGCGAGACGGGGATCCTTCTGATGGTGGGGTTGGGCGCGGGAGTGGTGATCGCATTGGTGGCAGGTCGCGCGGCGGCGACGTTGTTGTTCGGATTGCAAGCGAACGATCCGCTTACGTTTGTTGCGGCGGGAAGCGTGCTGGTTCTGGTCGCTCTGATCGCGAGCTATGTGCCGGCGAGGCGGGCGGCGCGGGTGGATCCGATGGTCGCGTTGCGGCACGAGTAGTTCGATCGGGAGTTGGTTTCAAAACAAGCCTGCTTGAAAGCAGGCTTGCCGGCATGAGTGCCGGCCCCACATCAGGGCGGCACGAATGGATCGCCCCCTGACGGGTGGGGCTTGAGACGGATCGCCGGTCCCATATCAATGGGCTCAGCGAGTGAGCCCCACGCTGACGCATGGGGCTGGAGCCGGGTTGCCGGTATGGCGTGAGATAAACTCTATCGCCGGGTTCGCAGCTCGGCCAGCATTTGACGGGCGGCATCGAAATCGGGTCGAATTCGCAGCGCCGCTTGAAACTGCGCGATAGCATCCGGCGATCGGCCTGGAATACCCGACAGCGCGTGTCCCAAGTTGCAGTGGGCCTCCGCGGAATTGGGATCGAGTCGAACGGCCGCCTCGAAATGGGGGATCGCTTCGAGCGAACGTCCGGGGGTTTGCGCCAGGGCGACTCCCAGATTGTTGTGCGCTTCGACGTAGTTGGGGTCAATTCGAAGCGCCGCTTCAAAATGAGCAATGGCTTCCGGCAGACGCCCCGGCATGCTCGCCAGGGCGCTTCCCAGATTGAAGTGAGCTTCCGCGTCGCCGGGGTTGAGATTCAGGGCTGCTTCAAAGTGCGCGATCGCGTCAGACAACCGGCGTGGGTCGCCCGACAGCGCGCGGCCCAGGTTGTTGTGCGCCTGCGCGTAATCAGGATCGATCCGCAGCGCCTCTTCAAACTGCGCAATGGCTTCCGGCATTCGACCAGGGATATTCGACAGAGCGCTTCCCAGGTTGTTGTGCGCGTTTGCGTTATCGGGATCGGCGCGCAGCACTTCCTGATACATCGAAATCGCTTCGGATGAGCGGCCGGGAATTTTCGCGAGGACAGCTCCCAGGTTATTGCGAGCTTCCTGGTAGTCCGGTTTGATGCGGAGCGCGGCCTCGAGATGAGCGATCGCCTCGGGAGTCCGGCCGGGGATCTGCGCCAAGGCGATTCCGAGATTGTTGTGGGCTTCCGGGAAATCCGGGCTGATTCGCAGCGCCTCCTCATAATGCGGGATCGCGTCGGTGATCCGGCCGGATCTCTTCGCCAAATTGAGTCCGAGGTCATAGTGAGCTCGCGCCGAATCGGGTTTGATGCGGAGCGCTGCTTCAAAATGGGCAATCGCTTCGGAGGAACGGCCGGGGATCCGCGCAAGTTCGGTTCCGAGGTTATTGTGAGCCATCCAGCAATCCGGATTCCTGATCAACGTTTCCTCATAGAGCGTCACGGGATCGCGATACATGCCGCTCTGGCGCCAGGTTAGAAAACCCAGAGTGACGAGCAGCGCGGTCCACAATGGCTTCACAAGAACCGGAGGCAGGCGACAAGATCGCCTGCCCCACAACGTTCGCGTCTCAATCCGCCCAGCCGCCATGGTGAGCGCGGACGCCACCGGGACGATGATTCCCAAGCTCGCCAAATACTGAAAATGATCCGCGACGTAGCTATACACGAACGGATAAACACTGAAGAATCCGAGGACGGGGAACAGGGTTCCCACAAAAAACAAAAACCCAGCGAGCGGTCCCCTGCGTGGTTTGGAGACCAACCACAAAACCGCCGCTGCCGCCAAGACTCCGAGCGGAAACAAGTATTGCCACCAAGCGCCCAAGTCGATTTTCCAGTGTGGATAGATGAACGTCAGGTTCACCGGCCACACCAGCTTGCCCAAGTAAAACCAGATCACGCGGCCCGCGAGGAGGCAACGTTCGCCAAGTGTCAGCGCATAGTCAGCGCCCTCCGCTCCGACGAACTTGCGCTCGACGAAGGCCGTGAAGAGTCCGCCCGCCGCACCCAGGGCAAACCAGGGAAGCAACGGCAGCACGTCGCGCCTCCATTCGAGACGTCCGCGCTTCCACCAGAACACGACGAGCAGGGCTGCCGGAAGCGTGGCAGTCACGGTCTTCGAGAGCATCGCCGCGACAAACAGCCCGAACGCCACAACATATTGGGAGGTCCGGCGGGTGCGGTCGAAATGCAGGTAAGTTAGCGCGGCAGCGAGATAAAAGATCGCTGAGAGCGTACTCTTTTGTTCGGAGATCCACGCCACGGCTTCGACGCAGACGGGGTGCAGCGCAAACAGAAACCCCGCCAACCAGGCGCCCGGCAGATCCAGCCGCCGCACGATCATCACCACCAGATAAGCCGCGCCTGCGTGCAGCAGGAGATTCGTCAGGTGATACCCAAAGACGGCGTCTCCCCACAAACGGTGCTCCATCCAAAAGGCGGTGTGAAGCAGCGGGTAGTACTGCTGAGTGGCGCCGACGTCAAACCAGATCCGCCAGAGACCATGCAAAGAACGCAGGGCCGGCGGGGTCACATGGGCGTCGTCGTCCCACAGAAATCCGCCGTGGAGGGCCGGCCAATACGCGACGAGGATCGCGCCGAGCATCAATGCCGCCGCGCCAAGATCGCGATTTCCGGCCGCCCTCGCCTGGACCGGGGGTGTCGGCCGCGGCTTCGCCATGATTTTGAGTATAAGATGGGGCGCGGCGAATCGAGATGTAGAGACGGTTACCGATAAGGTTTCATGCCTCACTTCCGGCGCAAGGAGTGCGCTACGCCGTCCAGAACACAGACTAAAGTCTGTGCCACCTGCCATCGCTATTTCGGCGGGTTCGCGGGGTGCAGATAGCCCGCGAGGAATCGCCAGATTTCCAGACGCGATTCTTTCGCGAGCTTGGTGTCGGTGCGGTTGAAGTAATGGCCTCCGGGCGCGTCCTGATAGATTTTGTATTCGAACTTCTTGCCCTCGGCCTTAAGCGCCTCGATCAGGTGCTCCACCTCCAGCACGTTGACGTCTTCGTCATTGGTGTTCGAGTGGATCAACAGCGGCGTGTCCAATTCCTTGGCGTGAGAGACAGGCGAGCGCTTGCGATACTCCGCGATGTCTTCGCGAACGGTTTTGCCGATGTGATAGGGGGCGGAGTAGAGCGCGCGATAGGCGTCGGTCTGGTACCCCAGGCGCAACACCAGGTCGCTTGCGGGCACGCCCGCGTAGGCGACGGCGAAATCGTGGGGGTGCGCGAAGATATTCATCAGCGTAATGAGACCGCCGTGGCTCCAGCCGATGATGCCGACGCGTTTGGGATCGAGGAAGCTGTAGTTGTCGAGCATCCATTGCATTCCGATATACACGTCGTCCACTTCGCGGCCGCCGTAATCGATCTGCTGATAGAAGCCGCGGCCGTAGCCGGTGCTGCCGCGATAGTCGGCGGAAATGATGGAATAGCCCTGCTGCACCAGCTCGCGGAATACGTGCGCGTCGCGCGTGTCGGAGTTGGCGTGAATGCCCTGGTGCGCGAAGACGATCAGCGGCTGCTTTTTGGATCGGTCCAGATTCTTGGGGATGAAAGTGTTGGCGCGGATGATCAGCGGATTGGTTGCGCCGGGGGCTTTCGGATTGGGAATGCGCGCGGGAGGGAGGCTGGTGTACTCGATCTTGTCGACGTCGGCGATGTCGCCGAGTTTCATCTGCCACATCATGTCGTCGACGGCTTTGAGGACGGAGTCGAGGTCGGGCCCGCCTCCGCCGGGTGCGGCGGCGGCAGCAGCGGCAGCGGGGGTCGAGGGTGCGGGCGGAGCCGCCTGGGGAGAGGGTGGTTGGGCCAAGGCCGCGGATGATGCTGAGAAGATCCCAGCGAGAAGAAGGAATGCAACGCGCATGAGGTGATTCTACAGGATCTGGAACGTGGGCCACGAACAGAGTCGAATCGTGAGTCCAGCTTCCCCCGCCCTAACGGGCGGGGCTGGAGGGTGATGCCGTGCGTCGGCGTTGGGTTTCCACGCCCATAGCCCCTTGCGTTCGAGCGCGCGGGGCATTACTATTTGGTGCGACTCGAAAGGAGCTCTATGGGAAACGAAGTAACCGTATTAAACCCCGACGGAAAGATCAATTATGGCCGCGTGATCCTGGGCGGGCTGGTGGCGGGGGTGATCATCAACATCATTGAAAGCGTGATGAACGGCGTGATCCTGGCTAAGCAATGGAACGATGCCATGGTGGCCGTGGGTCAGCATCCGGTTTCGACCAAGCAGGTTATCGCGTATATGGTTTGGGGATTCGCCATCGGAATTCTCACCATCTGGCTATATGCGGCGATCCGGCCTCGATATGGCGCGGGCCCGAAAACCGCAATGTGCGCGGGGCTATATATGTGGGGGGTGGGATTCGCGCTGGCCATGTTCGCTCCTGTGATCATGCATATTTTCCCGGTCGGGCTGGTGATGACCACGCTCGCGGTGGAAATTGTGGAGATGCTGGTGGCGGCGGTGGCGGGTGCGTATTTTTACAAAGAGAGTAGCGCTGCGGGCGGAAAGTCGTCGGCGGCGGGGGCGTAGCAGGTTAGGGACCGTTAGCCACGAATTCACACGAAGAGACACGAATGGAAGACACAGACGGGAGACGTGTTCATTCGCGTATTAGTGACGCGATCATGTGGGACGCGATAATGTAAAGACATGACACGCCTCTGGGTCGCTGCCGGTTTGGTTGCTGCTCTGTTCGTTCCTACGTGGCGGCCCGCGCTTGCGCAATCGCGGAGTCCGTTCGCCGGACGATGGGATATCGTCGTCACGGCCGGCAATCAGACCTATCCGGACTGGATGGAGCTCACTGAAAAGGACGGTGCGCCGCAGGTTCGGGTGCAGCCGCGCACGGGCAGCGTTCATCCGGTAAAAGTGCTGTCGCTCGAAGGCAATCGCCTGACGCTGCAGCTTTCGGCGGCGAACGCGAAGCGCCCGGAGACCACCTGGGAGCTGACGGCTGCGGGTGGGAAGATCAGCGGGAACGAGAAGCACGGCGACACCGTCAGTGCGACGGCGCAACTGGCGGGCGTTCGCGCGCCGGAGTTGAAGCGGGACGCGCCCAAAGCATGGTCGAATCCCGAGCCGCTGTTCAACGGCAAAGATCTGACAGGTTGGGTTCCGGACGACGCGTCGAAAAACCATTGGGAAGCGCAGGCGGGCGTACTGGTGAACGTGGAGCACGGCGCGAATCTGCAAACTACGCGCAAGTTCCAGGACTTCAAGCTGCACCTCGAACTGAATTGCCCCGACGGCGGCAACAGCGGCGTGTACTTGCGCGGCCGGTATGAGATTCAGGTCGCGTATGAAAAAGAGCCCGACAATTTTCACAGCATGGGGGCGATCTACGGAATGCTGGCGCCTTCCGTGGATCTGCCGCGCAAGCCGGGGGAGTGGGAGACGCTGGACGCGACGCTTGTAGGCCGGTGGGTAACGTTGGTCCGCAACGGAGTGACGGTGATCGATCACCAGGAGATCGCGGGGATCACGGGCGGGGCGCTGGACGCGAATGAAGCCGATCCGGGGCCGTTCTACATCCAGGGCGATCACACCGGAGGAATGAAGTACCGCAACATCACGATCGCGGTGCCGAAGCGGTAGCGAACTAAGAAGCGTTAGCCACGAATGAACACGGATAAACACGAATGGAACGCCGAAGATCTAATTCGTGTTCATGCGTGTTCATTCGTGGCTAGATAGCTTTGTCCAGCTAAAAACTGAATCGGATGTTCAGGGTGATGCGGCGATTGAATGCCGTCCCCCCCGGGCCGCCGATATTGACGAGATTCGTCGTTTCTCCGAAACGGGGTGAAAGCAGGTCGCCGACGGGCGTGCCCTGATTCACGTTGTTGAACAAATTTTGGGCGAAGATTCCCGCGGTGACGGTGTATCTTTTGCCGCTATTTTCGCCGCCCATGCCACCGCCGCCGGGGCCGGGGCCACCACCACCGCCGCGTCCGCCGCCACCACCACCGCCGCGAGGAGCGCCGCCCGCAGGCTGACCGAATCCGGGTCCGCGGCCGCCGCCGTCCTGGCCGCGGCGATTGTTCGTCGGAGCGGTCGACTCGCCGAATCCCCACGTGCGGCTGAGGCGCACGTTGAACTGAAACTGCGAGAACGCCCGGAAAGCGTTTATCGGGATGGTGGGGATCCCCGCCGGCGGATTAATCAGGAAATTGCCGTAAATCCCTCCGGAAGCCAGGCAAGGCGTGAGGTTGCGTGCGATTTGCTGCGTGCACGTTGGAGCGGAGTATCCCGCGGGCGCGAATGCGGGACGTGAATTCGTCAAGGTATCGCCGAAGACATCAATGCCTTGAGTGATATTGAACGGCGGCGCCGAGGCATAGTTGATGTTCGGCGACATGCGCAGCCCAAAGGGAAGCAGCAGGCTGCCGTTTATGTTCACGCGATGGTGAATGTCATAGCCCGCGGGTCCATAATCCGCACGGTAGTTGTACGGATTCGAAGGCGAGCCGTTGACGTCGGTATTCACGTGGCCATATGCGTAGAACCCGAACAGGCTGATTTTCGCGTTCACGCGCGCGTTGATGTTGGTGACAAGCTGCTGCTGCTTGTAGATGCCGCTGTCCTGGTACTGCTCGTAAAGACCAGCCGCCGCTCCCAGCGGGTAAAGCGACGCCGTGGGATTCAGAGGATTGTAGGTCCCCGGAAAAGGGGTGTTGATATCCACGATGCGCTGGACATGTGTACCGCGCGAGTTGATGTAGTTGATCCCCAACGTCATGTTCTTGGGCAACTGCCGGTCAACCCCGATCGCGGACTGCAACTGGGTGGGCGCGTGCAGGTTCGGATCGATGTGATAGGTGGCGGAAGCAATCTGGTATTGGGGGCTCTCGAGCGTCGCCGTCGCCGGGATGGGAATTCCCGCCTGGGGGAAGAACGTGGGATTGGGGATGGTATAGCTAAGCTGGTTGATCCCGTTGAAGCGGTCCGCGTTCAGAACGTTCGACAGACTGAACCGGTCGTAGAAATATCCGGCGCCGGCGCGTATCACTGTTTTGGGACTCCGCGTGCGGCTGTTCGACGGGCCAACTCCCCAGGCGAGGCCGATGCGGGGCGCGACGTCCCCGTGATCGCTGATGTTGTTCTGGACTTCATACCGCAGTCCCAGGCTCAAAGTGATGTTCGGCTTGACGCGCCAGTCATCCTGGATGAAGGGACCCGCGTCCACCTGGGAACCGCTGATCAACGGATTTCCAGCGTTGAACTGATACTGATACGGCCCGCCTCCGTTGGCGATGATCTGCGCAAGCGGCAAGCCATTCTTGATGCCCTGCTCCATGATCTGATACGCCGTGATGTTGAGAAAGTTGAACTGCCCGGTAAAGTTACTGGTCGCCTCGCTGGCGGTGGTGTTGCCGCGGATGCGCACTCCGAATTTGATGAATTGGGTGCCGTGCGTGATCGAGGTGTAATTCTGCACCTCGTAGTTATTCTGATTGGTGTAGTTCTGAAGGATGGTGCTGCCGGAGGTGAAGCCGTCGGCGACCGAAATATTCAACTCCGGGTTGTCGCCCACCGAGTTGGTCCGGTTGCGAAAATATTGGAAGCGCGTCTCATTGATGGTCGCGGCATTGACGATTTGCGTCTCGATCAGATTGATGGTCTGGTTGGTGGTGGACGAGTGCTGCGCCTCGCTGCTGGATGCAATCCCGGCGATCGGGACGCCGGCAGGCAAATTGGTCCCACCGATGCCCTGGTTTTCGGCTGAGGTGGTATTCAAACGGTAGCGTCCGTCGATGCTGATGTTCGGCGACAACTGGTAGGTGAATCGAGGGCTAAAGCTGGTATTGGTGTTCGGCGCGACAACCCCGAATCCCAACTGCGCCGGATTCAGCGTCACCGGATCGAGAATCACGGCGTTGATAATCGCATCCTCTCGCTGCTGGCGGCGCGAAAAGTCGATAAAGAATGAAAGCTTGCCCTTGATGATGGGCCCGCTCAAATTGGCCTGGAGATTCTTGACGTCCGACGCCGGCACGGCGAAGGCCGGAGAAGTAATATAAGGATTCCTGGCGTCCATCAGCCAATCGCTATATTGGGCGTTCACGCTTCCGTGGAATTTTTCGGAGCCGGGCTTGGTGAAGATTTCAATGCGTCCGCGGCCCTGGGTGTCGTACTCGGCCGAAAACGGATTGGAGTTGATGCGGATCTCGCGAATCGAATCTTTTGGCGGAAGCTGGCCGCCGCTGAAGCCGTCGATGAAAATCTGCCCACCGTTCGGACCCGCGGCCGGACCAGCCAGCGCCAGCAACTCCGCCTGTAGATCGTCGGGATCGTCGGAAAGCATGTCGAGATCGGCTTCCTTCAGGATCAGCGCACCGGCATTCTTAGCCGGATCGAGCTCCACCTGCTGTGTGTCGGCAACGGTGACCTCCTGCTTGGAAACTTCCACCACGAGCTTGATATCGAGCGCCGTGGGACGGCCGGCGGCTACGTCCTGAGCGGTTTTCTCAAACAGCGTGAAACCGGGCGCGGTCACCCGGACAGTGTATTTTCCCGGGGGTAGCCCCGTCACGGTATAAACGCCGTCGTTGTTGGTCTCGACGACCTTGGTGACATTGTTGGGGCCGGTCACGATGACGCTCGCCTTGGGAACGGACCCGCCGGATGGATCGAGGACCTGGCCTTGCAGCGTGCCGGGCGCTTGCGCCATCAGGGACGCTGCCAGCAGCGCCAGAACAGAAAACCAAAAAACTACCCGAGTTAATGAAATCATTCCTTGTCCTTAAAAAGTTGCGCTTGCTTCGAAATCCGTCACCAGTTTCCGGATAGGGCAATTACGGCTCACCGCCACCACCGCCAATGCTCCAAGCGCCAAGCGACATTTCCCGCGTGCCGGGCTTGGTGAGAATCGGTTCCACGCCGGCGAGCATGGTGATCACGTTCAATTGGTCGGAGCTCTTTCCCACGGTACCCAACACGATGATCGCGTCGCCATTCTTGGGATCGGCCTTCAAATCGGTGAATGCCAGGACTGGGGAGCGGTCCAGAATCTGTCCCAGATCGTTTGCGCCGCCACGCCCGCGGCCAGGGCCGCCGGGCCCTCCCGGACCTCCACGGCCCTGCGGAGCCCCGCCTCCCCGTCCTCCAAATCCCGCGTTAGGGTCCGGCGGGCGATTCTGCGCCGCCAGCATCTGCGCCATCTGGAGTGGAAGCTTGCGAAGATTGGAGTCCGCTGTGATCCTCAACGTCATGGGATTCTTGGTGGCGAGATCTCTCACACGCATCACCTTCTCCACGGGGTCGATGGAAAGAATGGTCGCGGCGATCTCCTTGAACGATCCGGAGACGATTTCGTCCGCGGTCATTTTTCCGCCGTCCGCGCTTTTGTCGCCGCGAGCGCGCACCTGGTCTCCGATTTTCACTTCGGCGAGCGTGGAAGGCGCGGCGTCCTGAAACTTGATTGAATCCGGAGTGTACCGGCGGATGACTGCATTCGGCGCGGGCGCGATCACCAAGGGCTTGGGGCCCCCTGGACCACGCAGGCTGATGGTGACCTCCTCAGGAGTTGCCGCGGTAACAAGCCCAATGACGCCGCGCTTCTGCCAATCCGCGAGTTCGCTGGATTGCTTGCTGGCGAGGTCGGCCTTGGACATCACCACAATCAGCCGTGCGCTAAAGGACTTTTCGTCCGGGGCTGCCCCAACCGCCAGCACATGATCGCCGGCCGCTATGTCGGTCACGGCGATGGTGGCGGCCTTGGACAAATCAGTTTCTCCGGGCTCCACACGCCGATAGCTTATTTTGGGCTGCATGGTGACGGTGACTTCCTGGCCGGCGTCGTTCTTAAGCGTGACTTGCGGGGCCGCCGGGTCGACCTTCGTCACTACTCCACTGAGCCTCTGGCTGTTGGCGGCGGGAGGCGGCTGTTGCGCGTCCAATGCGAGTCCACATACCAGCGCGCCAACTGCCAGCATTCGAGCCGCGCCAATAATTCGATGGAGGAGTGTAAATTTCACAGTGATCCGTTACCCGACGTCACATCCGGAAGCCGTTCGTCTGGCGCACAGGCCCAGCGGCGCGTCACAGCCTTACCGCACAAGCGTAAGACCCCCGTGCGCATAAGTATCGGCGCACAGGCGTCAGTCCGTTGTGCGCATAACTACAAGTTTCGCAACTGTTAAGACTACCACCATCGGCGTGTGGTTACAGCCCCCCGGCTACCGGATGGAACATTTTCCTGTCAAAAAAGGTCAAGGCGGGCGGAATGGGGCGGGAGCCTACGCGAAATCACGCTAACTGATTGAGAAAGCTGCGTCCGCACACGATTTCGGTCCCGAAGTTCCGGGCCACGGTTTGGCCGATATCCGAGAGCGTTTCGCGAACTCCCAGATTCGCACCGGCTCGGGCACGTTTTCCACAGACCAGGAGCGGGACATACTCCCGGCTGTGATCGGTGGAAGGGGTGGTCGGGTCGCAGCCGTGATCGGCAGTGAGAATCGCCAGATCGCCATCGCCCAGCCGGGCTTCAAACGCCGGCAGCCACGCGTCCACCTCTTCGAGCGCGCGAGCGTAGCCTTCGACATCGTTGCGATGGCCGTAAAGCTGGTCGAAGTCGACCAGGTTGACGAAGATCAGCCCGTCCGGGGCGGTTTCCATCGCGGCGAGGGTTTTCGCCATGCCGTCGGCGTTGCTTTTGGTCTTTTCGTACTCGCGAATCCCGCGGCCCAGGAATACGTCGAAGATCTTGCCGATGGCGAACACGTTGACTTGCGCATCGGCGAGCCGATCGAGCAGCATGCCCTGGGGTGGGGGCACGGCGTAATCGTGGCGGTTAGTAGTGCGCTGAAAATGGCCCGGCGATCCTTCAAACGGACGCGCAATCACGCGACCCACTTCATAAGGGCCGCGCAGAATGTCGCGAGCCGTTTCGCAGATTTTGTACAGCTCGAACAGCGGGATCACTTCTTCATGGGCCGCGACCTGAAACACGCTGTCGGCCGAGGTGTAGACGATGGGCGAGCCGGTGCGCATGTGCTGGTCGCCTAACTCCTGGATGATTTCGGTGCCGGAGGCGGCCTTGTTGCCGATCGCGTGACGGCCGATGCGGCTCTCGAATGGGTCCATCACGTCAGGTGGGAATCCGTGGGGGAACAGCGGAAACGGTTTTTCGAGATGAATGCCAGCCATCTCCCAATGTCCGGTAGTGGTGTCTTTTCCGGGCGAGGCGAGCGCGCATTTTCCAAAAGAGCCGATCGGGGCGGGGTCGGGCGCGAGGCCGGTCAGGGGTTTGATGTTGGCGAGCCCGAGCCGGCAGAGATTCGGGAGATGCAGTTGACGCTGGCGAGCGATGTGGCCAAGCGTGTCGCTACCGGCGTCGCCGTATTGGGCGGCGTCGGGCATTTCGCCGATGCCGACGCTGTCGAGGACGATCCAAACGATCCGGCCGAACGCCATGTAACTATTATTACTGCGCTTTGCTGTCCTGCTTCCACTTGCGTTCCGGGCTAACCAGCCTATGTTGGAAGTATGGTCAAGACGCAGCGAGTCGATCCGTTTGTCTCCAATGAACCGGAAGTGAGGCTCGACGCCTCAACCAGCCGCATCCTCAAGCAGCGCATGGAAACCGCCAATCAGGGTCGCCTGGTCCCTGCGAAAACAGCCCGCCAGCGAATGCAGCGATGGCTTTCAAAATCCTCTACCAAGCCGGTCTAAAGACCGGCTGCCGGCACGAGTGCCGGCCCCACATCCTGAAGAAAGCCAGTCCCGCCGCTCGCCACGCGCCCTTGCTTGTCGAACATGATGGCGTCGGAATCGATCTAGAGCAACGCCGCCAGCTTCGTGCCGAGCGGTGATCCGATGCCCGAGCATGGATCGGGTCCCTTCACGGCCGAAAACTCCCCGTTACTGCCGACGGTGATGTCCGTGAAGCATCCCTGATTGAGCCACAACTTCGGCGTCACGAAACCCTGTTTCGGCCCGAATGCAGCGAACAATCCGGCATACAACGGCGCGACGGCGGACGTGCCCCCCACAATGCTCTGCGCGCCATACACGAAAATCTCGTATCCGGTGTCCGGGTCGGCGTTGGCGGAAACATCCGGGACCATGCGACCTTTTCCGGGGCTCTTCTCGCCCTTTTGCTTGGGAGGCGCCGGCGGCGCGCCGATCTGCCAGGACTGAACCGGGAACAGCGTAGAATACCCGCCGCCGGTTCCCTCTCCGTTGGTACGGCCGGGATTGTCGTTCCAGACCGTTTCGGCGGTGGCCGTCTTGCTGGTCCCGCCACACCCGATCGCATGCGGGCAACTGGCCGGGGCGTCCACGTTGGCCGGCGTCGGACCGCCGTCGCTCGAGTCGTTATCGCCCGCCGCGGCAAATACGGTCATGCCCGCGGCAGTGGCGGCCTGCGCGGCAGTTTCCATTGCGTCTGCCGCGGCCGCTCCCCAGGACGCCTCGTCAGCCCCCCAGGATATCGAGCAAACCGTGCAGCCATCCGCCTGCGCCGCCGCTACCCCCGGCGCGATGTCCTGCGCCCAGTAGACCCGGATCACCGCCGGCTTTCCCGTGGCGGCGTAGTAACCGGCAGCCGCGACCTGGATGTCCAGCGCGACCTCCACGTCGGCATCGTTGTGTGGATTCTGCTGGCTGTTGGTGGTCCCATCCACCGATACATCGGTGATCTGCGGGACCGGCTGGTTGATGGACTTGAAGTAAGCCGCCATGTCCGATTGGACCCAGCCGCCGCCGAGCTCGACGATCGCGATCACGCCGCCTCCGGCGAGTTTCGAGGGCCATTTGTATGCGGCGCACAGCGCCGGAACGGACCAGGTCAGGCTATGTGTCGCGCGCATCTGCACATACGAATGGCAGTGGACGCGGCGCTGTTGTTTGTTCTTCATCGCAAAACCTCCTTACAGGGCGGTCCTTAACTTTTAGACCGGTTCGATAGACAGTGATCTGGGGGAGGTTTTCGTTGCGATCGCCTATTCCGCCAACGCACTCCTGATTCGCTCGCTCAACTGATCCACAAACTTGTCCGGGAGAAAGCCCGTCATCCGGCTCGCCACGTGACCCTGCTTGTCGAACATGATGGTCGTCGGGATAGAGGTCACTTGCAGCAGCCGCTGGAGCCCGTCGTCGAAATAGACCGCGGCGCGGGTCCACTTTATCTCGTCGAGAAAGGGCGCGACCAGGGCGCGATCCTCATCCGCATCGATCGCCAGGAAAACGACGTCGCTGCGATCCTTGAAGCGCTGCTTCACTTGTTCGTACAAGGGATGCTGGATACGGCAGGGCTGGCACCACGTCGCCCAGAAATCGAGGATCACCACGCTGCCCTTGAGGCTCGCGAGCGGAAGTTTCTTGCCGTCGAGCCCGGTCAGCGTGAAGCGCATCGCCTCGGTTTCAGCGGCATTGGGATCGAGAGCCAGCAGGCGCACGCGCCGCTCTTCGAGCAGGGCCGCGGTGCGATCGTAAGCGGCTAGGATCGCGTCGCCCAGCCCCTGTTCCGATCCATGTTCCGATCCATGCAGTTTCCGATATTGCTCGCCCAATCGTTTGCGATCCGCAGCGCGGTCGGCGTCTGAGGCGTGCGGATCTGGAATGGCGAATGCGTCGGCGAGCCGCGCCAGCGATTCCTCCGCGCGGCCCAGATGATCCAGTGTTTCCGACCACTCGCGCGCGGCTTCCTCGCTGGGACAGGTCGCAAATGCTTTCGCGGCGAGGGGCTCGGCTACGGCGTTGTCGCCGAGCATGATCTTCGCGCGCGCCTGGTATAGAAGGGCGCGGGCCAGCGCGCGATCGCGATCGTCCTGTTTGCGCGCGGCGTCCTTGCCTTCGGGGGGCTGCGCCTGGGCGATTTTCGTAGCGAAGGCAGTGGAATAGGCGAGCGAAGCGGCGGCATTTTCGCGCCGGGATTCTTCGGATGCGCCGGGCTCCGATGCGGCCAGCGTCAGCAGGGATCGCGCCACGCGATCGAGGAGGAGCATGTCGTCGGGAGCATTTGCGAGCGCGCGCTGCCCGTACAGCACCGTGCGGCGATCGTCCTTGCTCTCGATCGCGGCGCGCGCGAGGACGTTGTCAAGATCCTTGCGCTGGGCCGCGTCCGGATGCTTCTTGATAAAGGCTTCGAGAAAGCGAATGATGTCGACCGCGCTCTGGCCGGCGTCAGTGAGCCCGTCGAGCAGCTCTTTCTGTTCGGCGGCGGACCGCGCATCGGCGATCTGCGCGGGAGTGGGGATGGCACTGGGGACCGCGGATGGATTCTGGACGGGGGCTGCTGGCGCGGTTTGAATCTGGGGAGACGATATCGTTTGCCCAGACAATAAGACGCCGGCGAGCATGAGGATGCTCGCGGCGATCCCGCCTCTATACCAACCGATGGTTTTCCGCTGGGGCATTAGGGCCTCTGCCGGGCGCGAATCGCGCCGGCGATCGCCGCGGCGCGATCGCGAGCTATATTCATGTAGACTTCGTTGCCCGAAATCTGATCGAGCAACGGTAGAAACTGCTCGGGTGAGGCGAGACGCCCGTGCTCCCACAGGGATTGCGTGCTCACCACTGCGTCGTTCACGCCCAGCCGGTCATGCCGCGCGGCGCGCCGGAGCACGATAAAGGTACGCTCGCTTTCCGCGATGCGTTCGAACCAGTCATGCAGCGCGCGGGCGTTCTCGTCCACCGAGTAGTTGAACTTGACCTGGTTATTCTCCGCGCCATCTTCCCAACGGAATGTTTTTACCCCCATGTTGGCGACCTTCAAACCCGATTCGACCGGACGTTTGAAGTGCCCCAGCTTAGCCGCGAGATCGAAAATTCCGGCGGTCGATTCGGCGTTGAGCTTGAAGGTTTCAGGATCGTCGTCGGGGGATTCCTTATAGCTCGCTTCGCCCGAGCGGTCGACGGAGATCTCGAAGTAGGGGGGCGTCGAGCCGGGAAAGGAGCGGGTGAACACGATTCGCGGCGAGTGGTCCGCGGCGTAAAGGCAACTAGCCACGAAAAAACACGAATAAACACAAATAAGAATTCGTGTGCATTCGCGTGTATTCGCGGCCGTAAGTTTTCCCTTCATCGCGCGGCCCTCGTCGTTAGTCTAATGGCCGAGCCCATTGCCGAAAGCGAATGCGTCGCATGGCAGATGGCCACCGCGATCGCGTCGGCGGCGTCTTCCGATTCAATGGCCTCGCCGAGTCCGGTGATGGATCGCACCATGAGCTGCACCTGATGCTTTTCCGCGCGCCCATAGCCCACCACGCTGATTTTGACTTCGAGCGGTGAGTACTCGCCCAGCGCGACGCCCGATTCCGCGATAGCCAGCAACGCCACGCCGCGCACGTGCGCCAGTTTCAGCGCGGTCTTGACGTTCAGCGAATAGAACACTTCCTCCACCGCGGCAGCGTCCGGCATATGCGCCGCGATGACACCGCGCAACCCTTCCGCGATGAATTTGAGACGCGTTTCCAAGGGATCGCGGGGCTTTGAAACGATCACGCCGTGGCCCAGGACCGAGTGGCGCCGGCCGTCGCTTTCGATTACACCCCAGCCGGTGCATGCCGTTCCGCAATCGATGCCCAGGACGCGCATGGGCTGCCGCTAATCCTTTGACCAGGAGAATATGTTCTTTTCTTGTGGGGCAGCTTGGCAAGCTGCGCGCCGGTTGTGAACCGGCGCTACAGGCGGGTTAACAACCCGCCGCAGGCTACCAGCCTGCCCCACAAAGGATCTATTGGGCAAGCGCCTCCAGTTCCTTTTCGTCGATGTCGAAATTGGAGTACACGTTCTGAACGTCGTCGTGGTCCTCAAGAGCTTCGTTCAGCCGCAACATGCCGCTGGCGTGCTTGCCTTCCAGGCGAACCAGGTTCTTGGGCACCATGGCGATTTGGGCGGATTCTGTAGCGATGCCGGCCTTGGTAATGGCATCGAGCACGGTCTCATGCGCGTCGGGCGCCGAAAGAACCACCCAGTTTCCACCGTCGTTGCGCAGATCCTCGGCGCCGGCTTCGAGCACCAGATCCATCAGCTTATCCTCGGAGGCTTTCTCGCCGTCGATCACGATCTCGCTTTTGCGTTCGAACATCCAGGAGACGCTGCCCTGCTCGCCCATGTTTCCGCCATTCTTCGAGAACACGTGGCGGATGTCGCTCACCGTGCGATTGCGATTGTCGGTGGCCACCGCGACGAGTACAGCGGCGCCGCCCGGCCCATAGCCCTCGTACATGACCTCGTCGATCTGCCCGCCTTCCAGTTCGCCGGTGCCGCGCATGATGGCGCGCTTGATGTTATCGGCGGGCATGCTGACGGCTTTGGCCGCGGTGATGGCGGTGCGCAGGCGCGGATTCATATCGGGATCGCCGCCGTTGCGGGCTGCAATCATGATTTCCTTGATCACGCGTGTGAAAATTTTGCCGCGCTTGGCGTCGAGCGCGCCCTTCTTATGCTTGATTGTCGCCCACTTTGAATGACCGGACATACGGACCTCTGGCGTTAACGCACGATTCCTGGAGGAGTCTGAAAAACCTAAATTCGAGGATAACAGGTATCCACTTAAGTGTCGATACGGGCGGATCGCCCGTCGGGTTGAGCGTCGATACAGGCGGAATCCCCGCGGAAGCTTCGGAGGCGCGTTAAAGTCCCAAGCGGAGGTGCCGAAAGACTAATTAGGGATGGTTCTTCGCAGCCCAAAGCTCGCTCCGATAGCACAACAGCGTCTAGCCGCAAGCGTTGCCGCGGGGCTGGCCGGGATGCTGGCTAACGTGTTCAATCTGGACGTGTTCGGCGGCACGCCCATGACCTTCGGCGGCATCTTCACCCTGGCGGCAGCGCTGCATCTGGGGCCCTGGTACGGACTCGTGGCGAGTTTAATTGCCGAAGTCCCCGGCTCGGTCCGCCTGCACCCGTTCCACCTTCAGTCCTTCTGGATGCTGGCCACCCATTTACTGGAGGTAGTCGCGGTGGGCTGGTTCGCGCGGCGGCGCTTCGTCCCGCTGGTTGCCGACGCGATGTACTGGTCCATGTTCGGCATTCCCATCCTCCTGCTGGCGACCCACAACTTCGAGCCGACTCCCATGTGGGCCTTGGTGATGAAGAGTCTGATGAACGGTCTGCTGGACGTGACCGTGGCGGACCTGCTGACGGGGTGGCCGGTGGTGGCACGGTGGTTCGCGGCGCCTCCCGCGCCCGCGCGGCCGCTGCGACTGCATCTGTCGCGCGGATTCCTGCTGGCGACCGCTGTGCCCTTCCTCACTCTCAATGTCGCCATCGATTGGATCCATTCGACTCGCTTGCAAAGCGAGGCCGGCGCGCACATCCACGAAACCGTGATGCGAGTGGTGGGCGAGGCCGACGATTTCATCGACAAACATCAGGGCGGCGTCCTCACGCTCGCCAATATCCTCCAGCGCGATCCCACACTCGATCCGGTCCACGCCACTCTGCTGCTGGGAGAATTTCACAAGGTTTATCCGGCGTTCCGCTTGATGACGTGCATGAACGCGCAGGGCCGTGTGATTGCCGTCGACGCCCAGACCGCCGCGGACGCACGGAGCACGCTCGGTAGCAATATCTCGGACCGGGAGTATTTCAAGCAGACCATGGCGACCGGACAGCCGTATGTCTCCGACGTATTGGCCAGCCGGCAGTTCATGGGGGCCGACCCGATTGTGGTCCTGACCGCTCCCATCCGGAACGCCGACGGGTCCATACGAGCCATCATCCACGGGTCGCTCCGGTGCGCCCGACTCAAGGATTTCGGCGAGAACCACACGTCGTTGAAGCAGAGCGAAACGGTACTCCTCGACCGCCAGAACCGGGTGATCTTCGCGAGTCCAGGCGCGCCGTTTCAGCCGCTGGAAACGTTGACCAGGAGCGTCCTGCTCACTGCGGCTTCCCAAACGCACGACGGGTTTTATCGTTGGACGCGCCGTCCGGATTCGCCGGTGGCCGAACCTCGCCTGGCCAGCCTGGGTCGAACCGGGGCCGGATGGACGTTGGTGATTTCGCAGCCACTCTCGGTGGTTCTGGCGGAATCGGCGAACTATTACCTGGTGACCGCGGGATGGGTGCTGGTGGGCTTGCTGGTATCCACGCTGGGCGCGGCGCGAATGAGCGCGCAGCTCACCCGGCCCGTGGAAGGATTGGTACGGCGCGTGGATACCTTCGTGATGGGCGGATCGCAACCGGGGCCCGCCGCGCTTTCCCCCGCCACGCTCGCCGCGGACGCGCCGCTCGAACTGGCGCAACTGGTTCAGGATTTCGACAGCATGGCGGTACGGCTGAACGAATCCTATCGCGAGTTGCAAAGCGCGGTGGCGGATCGAGATCGGCTGAACGGCCAGTTGGCGAACGTACTGGTGGATCTTGAGATCAAGGTGAAGGAACGCACCGCGCAGCTCGCCGAGGCGAAAGAACGCGCCGAGGAATCCAGCCGCTTAAAGAGCGAGTTCCTGGCCAACATGAGCCATGAAATCCGCACGCCGATGAACGGCCTCATGGGACTGATGGACGTAGTCCTCGACACGCCACTCGACGCCGAGCAGAAGGATTACCTGGAGACGGCACGCAGTTCGGCGGACACGCTGCTCTACATTCTCAATGACATTCTGGATTTCTCGAAGATCGAAGCCGGGAAACTGGAGCTATCGCCATCGGTATTCTCGGTAGCGGCGCTGCTGGATGAGGATCTGCGCACGCTCGACGTGGTGGCGCGAAACAAGGGACTGGAACTGCGCCATACGGTTGCGGAAGGGATGCCGCCGGCAGTGGTGGCCGATCCGATTCGCTTGCGGCAGATCATCTTGAACCTGGTCAATAACGCGATCAAATTCACGTCGCATGGATTCGTCGAAGTGCGGGCGGAGTTGTCCGGGGCGCCACCCAAAGTGGGCGGACGCACCGCGATGATTCATTTCACGGTGGCCGATTCGGGCATCGGGATGACAGAGGCGCAGCAGCGCGTCATTTTTGACGCGTTCCGGCAGGCCGACGGCTCGACTACCCGGCGCTACGGCGGAACCGGGCTGGGGTTGTCGATCTCCAAGCGGCTGGTGGAGATGATGGGCGGCGAGATCTGGGTGGAGAGCCAGCCGGGGTCGGGCAGCGCCTTTCATTTCACGGTTTGCGTAGACGTCAATTTCGAAAACGGACGCGCGATGGGATCGGATCTGCTGGCGCTGCGAAACGCCTAGAAGCTATCCGCCCGCTTTTCCCGCGATCCGCTTGAAGTATTCAGCCGTCTCCCGAAGCCCGGCATCGAGCCCGACATTGGGTTCCCAGCCCAACACACTCCTGGCTTTCGAAATATCGGGACGCCGCTTGCGGGGATCGTCTTCGGGCAACGGCTCGAATACCAGGTCGAGATTCGGGCCCATCAGCCGCTGGATGGCCTCGGCGAACTCGAGAACGGTCAGCTCGGTCGGATTGCCGAGATTCACCGGATACCGCTCCTCCGAATCGGCGAGCTTGACCAGCCCGTCCACCAGATCGTCGACGTAGCAGAAGCTGCGCGTCTGGCTGCCATCGCCGAAAATCGTGAGCGGCTCCCCTCGCAGCGCCTGATCGAGAAAAGCGGGTACCACACGTCCGTCGTTCAACGCCATGCGCGGGCCGTAAGTGTTGAAAATCCGCGCGATATTGGTCCGCACGCCGTGTGACCGGTGGTACGCCATGGTCAGCGCTTCCGCGTAGCGCTTGCTTTCGTCGTAGCAGGATCGCGGGCCCACCGGGTTGACGTTCCCCCAGTAAGTTTCCACCTGAGGATGCACCAGCGGATCGCCATAGCATTCCGACGTCGACGTGAGTAGGAATCGCGCGCCGTCGCGCCGCGCGATTTCGAGCATGTTGCGCGTTCCGGCCGAGCCTGCCTCCAGGGTCTCCACGGGATGCGCGAGATACTCCTTGGGGCTTGCGAGCGAAGCCAGATGCCACACGTGATCGAACCGGGCGCCCGTTTCTACAGCCAACGTAATGTCGCGGGTCACATCCAATTCGACGAACGCAAAGTGTCCCTGCGCTTCGTAGGCTTTCAAATGCTCCAGGTTGCGGCGCGATCCGGTGATCAGATTATCGAGTCCGACCACGCGGCCGCCGTCCGCGAGAAGACGATCGCAAAGATGCGATCCGATGAACCCGGCCGCGCCGGATATGAGATGACGCACGGTCTATTCTAGCAATGCTCCAAAGGCCGATTCGAATGCGTTCAGAAGGAGTTTCGCGTGCTACAGTATTCGCTTACATGTCCTTCTCGCTTCCCGAAAAAGTCATTTTTGTGATTTGTCTGTGCGCCGCCGCGTACGGATTCTGGTTTCGCTTCAATAAGGTGCTCGTCCGAATCCGTGCCGCGAAAAGCGATCCCGATTTTTCCATCCATCCGATCGGAAAACGCATCTGGGATTTCTTCTGGGAAGTGCTGGTTCAGGCCAAAGTGATCCGCGAACGCCCGCTGCCGGGCCTCGCGCACGCGTTGGTGTTCTGGGGATTTTGCATTTTCGGACTGATTACGCTGAACCACTTCTCGACCGCGCTGGGGTTCCCGTTCATGGACAACATGTTCGGCGAAGCCTACGCGGCCTTCGCGCGCTGGTTCGGTGTGCTGGTGGCGATCTCCATCGCGGCCCTTTTCATCCGGCGCTTTATCGTGCGGCCGCGCTGGCTGGGTGAGCTTTCCAAAGAATCCGGCGTCATCGCGGGATTGATCTTCACGCTGATGGCGACCTTCATCGCGGTTCCGTTTTTTCCTGAATATGCAAAGGCGCTGTGGTGGGCGCACACGCTGGCGCTGTTGGCGTTCATGCCGCTGATCCCGCACACCAAGCACTTGCATCTCGTGTTAAGCCCTGCGACGATCTTCCTGTCGCGCGGGGAATTCAGCCATATTCCGCCGCTGGTGGGCGACGACGATTTCGGGCTCGACACCGGCAGGGATCTGACGAAAATCGTGGCACTGCAAGCGTATTCCTGCGTCGAGTGCGGCCGCTGCTCCCAGCACTGCCCCGCCCTCAATACCGGCAAGCTGCTCGATCCGAAAAAGATCGTGCTCGGCATTCGCGGATATTTGAACGAGTTCGGAGCGCAATCGGAGGAGCCGATTCTTACGGAAACCTACGACGCGCACATCCCTCAGGAAGCCGCGTTCCAATGCACCACCTGCGGAGCGTGCGAATTTCAATGCCCCGTGGGAATCGAGCATGTGCCCATCATCATCGGGCTGCGGCGCGGCGCGGTAAACACCGGCAAGTGGGAGGACGATTACGGAACGAAACTCTTTCTGGCGCTGGAGCGTAACGGCAATGCGCTCGGATTCAGTTCGAGCGAGCGTGAGAAATTCATCACGAAACAACAGTTCCCCATTTTCGACGGAACGCAGGAATACTGCCTTTGGCTGGGCTGTATGGGCGGGTACGATCCGCAAGGACGCGAGATCATCGCGTCGTTCGCGCGCGTGATGGATCACCTGGGCGCGACGTTCGGCGTGCTTCGCAAAGAGCGGTGCACCGGCGACCCGGCGCGGCGGCTGGGCAACGATCTGGTGTTTCAACAGCTCGCCGAACAGAATATGGAAACGCTGAAGCAATCGAAGGTGGCCAAGATCGTTTCGATTTGTCCGCACTGCGTCCGCACCATTTCGGTCGACTGGAAAGAGTACGGTGCAGCGCCTCCGATCGAGCATCACAGCGAATTCATGGCCCGGCACATTGACAAGCTGCCGAAAGCTTCGAGCAACAGCGACAAGATCGTCTATCACGATCCCTGTTATCTCGGCCGCTATCGCGGAGTTTACGACCAGCCGCGTGCCGTCGCCGCGCTCGCGGGCGAAGTGATCGACCCGCCGCGATCGCGAGAACGCAGTTTCTGTTGCGGCGCGGGCGGCGGGCTCGCGTTTCTGGGCGAGGAGAAGGGCGATCGCGTCAGCCACAATCGCGCGAAGGAGCTGGTGGCCACCGGCGCGAACATCGTCGGCGCGGCATGCCCGTTCTGCAATACCATGTTCCGCGACGCGCTCGCGGCGGTATCGGATGCGCCGCCGAAGCTATTGGATATCGCCCAGATCGCCGCTGCGTCGTTGCCACCTAGGAATACAGCCGTTAATGAACGTCAATGAACGTGAATGTTTTGGTGTTGATCACGATGAGTTGGGTGGCCGTGGAGCCACCTGAAGTCGCGCTCCGCGACTTGACAGCTCATCCGCTTGACTATGACGGAAAGATGGTTCGAACGAGCTGGCGCGTGTCGATCGATTTCGAGCAGTTCGAATTGTGTCTTGAGACCTGCGCGGCAGACAGCATCTGGCTTGAATACGGTAGGGGGCCCAGGAAACAGCCGACGATCTGGTGTTGCGGGGATCTTGTGCCGAGAGATCCCCTAAAGATGATTCAGGATTCCCAATTCAAACTCTTCGATCGATATCTGCGATCCAAGCAGGGCCTCTCGGCGACCATCACCGGGAGGTTCGACACATGTCCGTCGGGACCTTGCTTCGGCCATATGGGTCTATCGAGCAACTCGCGTTTGGTGATTCAGTCCGTTCAGAAATTCGCGTTGATTCACGTTCACTAAAGGATTTAAGTGATTAAGTACGTTGTCATCTACGAAAAGACGAGCACAGGCTATAGCTGCTATGCTCCAGACCTTCCCGGATGCATCGCCGCCGGCGATGACCTTCCCGCAACGAAAGCATTGATGGAGCGCGCCATTGAGATGCATCTTGCTGGTATGCGCGCGGACGGCGATCCGATTCCAGAGCCTACCACCGCTGCCGAGTATATCGAAGTTCCAGCCGCTTGAACGTGCGCCGTCGATACGGCAATCATCCCGTCCAGCGCGAACCCGCGGACGTCGGATATCACCCCGTGATTCGGTCGCGCCGGATTCAGACGAGGAAGTGCGGGGCATACTTTATCCTATGAACATGCGATTCGCGCGCGTTCCCGCAGCCGGATTGATCTGCATCGTGGTATGCGTGACTATGTTCGCGGCCAAACCGCCGCCCAGGGCCACGAAACCAAAGTCGCCGCCGCTCACCGCCGAGCAGCGTGCCGCGCAATCGATTCTGAAATCGCTCAGCCTGCATGATCGCGTGGCGCAACTGGTGATCGGCGTTGCCCTCGGCGATGTGCCCAGCCGCAAGTCGCCCGAGTATGAAAAGTTTCGCCACTGGGTTCACGACTTGCACATCGGCGGAATGATCGTCAACAACCCGGTCCGCAACGGCATCGTCCAGAATGCCGAGCCGCACGCGATGGCGCTATTCCTGAATCAGATGCAAAAGTTGGCGAAAACGCCCTTAATCGTCGCGGCCGATTTCGAGCGCGGCGCGTCGATGCGTGTTACCTCCGGCGCGCGCTTTCCGTACAACATGGCGATCGGCGCGGCGGGCGATCTCGATGCGGCGCGATTCGAAGGCGAGGTGACGGCGCGCGAAGCGCGAGCGGTGGGCGTCCACTGGATCTTCGCGCCGGTGGTCGACGTGAACAACAATCCCGAAAATCCGGTGATCAACGTTCGCTCCTTCGGCGAGAATCCGGATGATGTCGCGAGGTATGTCGCCGCGTATATCGAAGGCGCGCATTCCGATTCGAATAACCGCGTGCTGGTGACGGCCAAACATTTCCCAGGTCACGGCGACACCAACATCGACAGCCACCTCGGCCTGCCACGCATCAGTGTCAGCAAGGAGCGGATGGAGGCAGTGGAGCTGAAGCCGTTTGAAGTCGCGATTTCGCACGGCGTCGATGCGATCATGACGGCCCACCTGGCCGTTCCCGCCATCGAGCCCGACGATATTCCCGCCACGGCCTCGCCGAAAGTGCTCACGGGCCTGCTCCGCGGCGAACTCGGGTTCAAGGGAATTGTGGTGACCGATGCGCTGGATATGGCGGGCTTCGCGAGCCAGTTCAATTCAGGCGAAGGCTCCGTGCGCGCGATCGAGGCCGGCGCCGATGTCCTGCTCATGCCGCCGAATCCGGAGCAGGCGATTCGCGCGGTGATCGCCGCGGTGGAAAACGGGCGGCTCACGCGACAACGCATCGACGCGAGCGTCATGCGCGTGCTCGCCGCAAAAGTTCGCACTGGAATCATCAAGAAGAAGCTGGTGGATCTGGATGAAATCAGCGACGTGCTGGATGACACCGAAGTCGCCGGGCGCGTGCAGAAGATGTCGGATCGCGCGGTGACGCTGGTCCGTAATGAACAGAATCTGGTCCCGCTCGCTCCCCAATCAAAGGCGTGCCTGGTGGTGTCGGTGGGAGCGCGGTTATCCACCTACGGCCAGCGCATGATCACGGAGTTTCACCGCCGCGTTCCCTCCGGACATGCGATCATCGTCGATCCGTCCATGCCGCTTGCGGCGCTGATCGCCGAAGCCGGCGACCCCAGCGCCTGCTCGGCGATCGCGATCGCCATTTTTTCCACCGGAACAAATCCGTCGGCCGATGTTCCGGAATTCCTGGATCAATTGACTGCGAGCCGGACGCCTGTCGTCACGATCGCGATGGGCAGTCCGTACGTGGTGGCGGGCATTCCCAAAGCCGCCGCGTGCCTGGCGACCTTCAGTCCCACGGTGCCGTCTGAAGTCTCCGCGATCAAGGCACTGTTCGGCGAAATTCCGATCACCGGCCATCTGCCGGTGACCGTCCCCGGATTCGCGAAATACGGTGACGGCATTCAACTGGACGCGCGATCACATTAGAATCTAAACATGGTAGAAATCACCTGGCTCGGACACGGCACTTATCAATTCAAGCTCCAGACCGGCGAAGTCATTATGGTGGACCCCTGGATCGATGGGAATCCGGCGTTTCCCAAGAATTTCGACGTCAAGCGCGTGGACGTGATTCTGGTCTCACATGGCCACTTCGATCACATCCACGATGTTTTGCCGCTGGCGAAGAAATTTTCACCGCAGATCGTCGCTATCTATGAGACCGCGCACTGGCTGGATTCCAAGGGCGCCAAGAATACCATCGGCATGAACAAAGGCGGAACCGTGCAGGCCGGGCCCGTCACGGCGACCATGACGCACGCGATCCATAGCTGCGGAATTCTCGACGACGGAAAAATCATTTACGGCGGCGAGGCCGCCGGCTATGTCGTACGCTTTCCCGATCGCCGCGCCGCTTACTGCGCCGGCGATACTAACGTGTTCACCGATATGCAGCTCATCGAGCGCCTGTATCATCCCGAGCTGGCATTTCTTCCCATCGGCGATATTTACACGATGAGCCCTCGCGAAGCCGCGCTCGCCTGCCGCATGTTGATCTGCCGCAAAGTAATCCCGCTGCATTTCGGAACGTTTCCGGCGCTGACTGGCCGGCCCGAACAGCTCGCCGAGCAGATTCGCGATTTGCCCGGCACCGAGGTGTGGCCGCTGGAGCCCGGCGTTCCGGTGCAGTGGTGATCCTTCGGCAGCGGACGGAACCGACGCGAAGGGACCTGAATGGACGGCGATAGGAGTCAGCCCTTCGAGGCCGTTCATCGGCATTCGGGGCTGATCGTCGTCCTTCTTGTTCTTGCGCTGCGTCTACCGTTTCTCCATCAGGCGATTCAAGGCGACGATCCTTATTACTTGTACGGGGCCGAGCACGCGCAGATCGATCCTCTGCATCCGCACTCGACGCGCTACCTGTTTCAAGGCGACCTGGTGGACATGCGGGGCTTGCCGCATCCTCCACTGAACGCGTGGGTTCTAGCCGCGCCCCTGGCCATGCTTGGGCACGTGAGCGAAGCGCCATTTCATTTCCTCTACATACTTTGGTCGCTGATTGCCGCCTTGGCGATGTGGTCGCTCGCGCAGCGGTTCTGCGATCAGCCTCTCATAGCGACGCTGTTGTTTCTCGCGGTCCCAGCGTTTGTCGTGAACGGAAATTCGCTGGAGGCCGACCTCCCCTTTCTCGCGATGTGGATGGCTGCAATCGCGCTGTTCGTGAAAGCCGTCGACGAGAACTCCGCATCGATGCTGGCCGGCTCCGCGATATTCGCGGCGCTGGCAGGGCTGACCGCGTATCAGGCGATCCTGCTGACGCCGGTGCTCGCGGTGTACTTGTTCGAAAAGCGGCGATCCTGGAAGACCGCATGGATCGTGATTCTGGCAGCACCCGCTGCGTTAGCTGCGTGGCAACTCTTCGAATGGGCATCGACGGGAGTCCTGCCCGCGGCGGTGCTCGCCGGATACATGAAGTCCTACAGCCTGGAGGCCACGGCGAACAAGCTCCGGAGCGCGGCCGCGCTGATCGGGCACGCGGGATGGATCGTTTCTCCGCTCATTGTGTTTTTCTTACGCGGGCCTAAATGGCGCTGGATCGCCGCGGGAGCGGCCGGGGTCTGCGCCCTGGTTTATGATGCGAATCCAATCTTCGTGTTGGCCGTCGCGGGTGGAGTTTTTTTGCTGGCGACTTGTGTTCGCCGCGATTTCAGCCGCGACTTCATCAGCTTGTGGATTCTGATCTTCTTCGGCGGGGCCGCGGTCGTGTTCTTCGCGGGTTCGGCGCGATATCTTCTGCCGATCGCCGCACCGGTTGCGATTCTGGCCGTGCGGCTGTGCCCGCGTCCGGTTCTGATCGCGGGCTTCGCGCTGCAAATGATGCTTTCACTGGGACTCGCGGTGGTCAATTTCGAGCATTGGGACGCGTATCGCCAATTCGCGGAGTCACTAAAGAAAGACGCCTCCGAGCATCGCGTCTGGATCAACGCCGAATGGGGACTGCGATGGTATCTCGAGCAAGAAGGCGCCCTCCCGATGGCGCGAGATCAAGTTGTCGGAGAGGGCGACATCGTTGTAACCAGTGCGCTTGCGCTCCCGCTCACCGTCAACGCGCCGCTGGCCCCCATCTCCGAAATCGAAATTCGTCCGGCGATTCCGCTGCGCACCATCTCGCTCGATCGCCGCTCGGCGTACTCGGCGGTGTCCGAGCGTGGACTGCTCCCGTTCGAAATCTCCACCGCTCCCATCGATCGCGTGCGCGCCGAGGTTGTGACCGAGCGCAACCCGCAGCTCATCTGGATTACGCCCGGCGATCCGCAAGCCGCCGCGCAAATCGTCAGCGGACTCTCCCCGGATGGATGGATGGGCGACAAGGCGACGGTTCTGCTCAAGCGGCCCGATCACCTTCTGCCGCTGCGCCTGGAGATTTCCATCCCCCCGCTGGCACCCGCGCGCCATATCCAGATGTTGGTCAACGGCCGACTGGTGGCCGAAGATACATTCGCAAGACCGGGGAATTACGTAATCTCAGTGCCGCCCGACGCGTCCCTGAAAGGCACCGCGCTCACCGTAACCCTCACCGTCGACGCCACGTTTTCCGTGCCCACGGATCGACGCCGGTTGGGAATCGTGATCATCGGCGTCGGCTTCCGTTAACTCTAAAATTCGAGTGGGGCAGGCGATCTTGTCGCCTGCCAATTTGAAGAGCGCCTCTCATGCAGGCGACGAGATCGCCTGCCCCACTACAGCGTCTTCGCGATATCCACCACGTCGCTGAACACGCCGTAGGCGGTCTGCTCGACGCCGGGATTGATCTCGACCGTCCCCACTGTGCCCATCAGATCCGTATCGAACAGCAGCAGGCTGGAGGTTCCACGCGCTGTCGCGAGAATGTCGGATTCGGCCATCACCTCGGCGCGCACGCGCAGTTTGATTCCACGGGAAGTGGAGCGAGCGCGGCTCACCAGCCGAACGGTCTTCGCCTGCTTTCTCAGCCTGAGCAATTTATCGAAGGTCAATCGTCCGATGCCGCGGCGATCTACATCCAGGGGCGTCACGCGTGCGTCCATCAATACGTTCGCGAGCGCCGCCGTCTTAGCGGCCGCGTCCCAGCCCTCGATATCGTAACTCGCATCGGCTTCCGCAATGCCGATTCGCTGCGCTTCCTCGATGCCTTCCTGCAAAGTGCGGCCGGCGCGCATGGTTTCGATCGCGATGTTGGTGGTGGAATTCAGCACGCCGGTGAACCCGAGAATCTTGCAGCCCGGCAGATTATTCCGAATCATATTGAAAACCGGCGCGCCATCCATCACCGTCGACTCGAATCGAAATTCGACACCCGCGCGCTTGGCTTCCTCGGCCAGCGCCGCGTAGGCGTGCGCGATGGGTCCTTTGTTGGCCGTGACAACGTGCAGACGGCGCGCGAACGCGGCGCGAATGTGCGAGATCGCAGGCTCCCCGGTCGCGGGATTCAGCGTGGTCAGCTCCACCGCGATTTCCGGTCGCGCGCGATCGAGAAACGCCTCCACGGATTCCACGCGCGGCCTCCATTCGGGATCTACCGGCAGGCTACCCTCATCGAACGCGCTTCCATGCCGCAGCGTGTGGATGGCGACGATGCGAAACGGAAACACGCTCCTCTGCGCCTCCAGCAGCCGCGCGAAAGCGCGCCCGACGTGCCCGTAACCGATGAGAGCTAGTTTCAGAACTCGGTTTTCTCCATCAACGCGCTCAGGTCGGATTCGAGCTGCGTTTTCGCGGTCTTCAAGCGGCTCTGCGTATCGCGCAACCCGGCCATCTTGGTCTCGATCTGCGCAAGCTGGTGAGCATACTGCTGCACCAGTTCCTGCTGCCCGCTCACATTGTTGAGGCTCTGAATATTGTCGCGCGTGCGGCGCTGGTCTTGTTCGAGTTCGCTCAGATCACTGTTCGCGCGGCTAAGCGCTGCGTCGTTCGCCGAGATTTCGCGCTTTTTCGCCGCGATCTGTTCCAGCTGCCGCCGCCCGTTATCGGTCAGCGCCTTGTTCTGGATCCAGGTCGCGATCACTTCGGGCGTCATGTTCGACACTGAAATAGTCTGATCGAACACGCGCTCCTCGCGCACCGGAAATGTTTCGGTCGCCGTCGATGCCAGCTTCACTTCGAAGCGATACGCGTTGGAAGTCGTCTCGACCGGGGCCTGACTCAGTAGCTTGAAGCCCTGCCGCTGCTGGTGCTCGACAATCAGTGTCTTGGCTTTACCGTCCACGTTCCGGATGGTATACGTCTTGGTTTCTTCTACAGCCGATTTCGCGGTCAGGATTCCGCGCCGGAAATGAACCTCGCGAACCACCGCCATGCCTGAATTGAATTTCGTAGTGACGCGAGTCCCCAGGTCGACGCCGTAGCTGATCAGGCGCTTGTCGCCGGCCTTCACCGTCTCCACCAGCGCTTCGCCAGCGTAGCTGCCCGCGTCGTAAACGGTGATCGGTCCGCCGTCGAGGGTTTTGCCGGTGGTGTTGGTGATCTCGGCTGCATCCATGGGATGGAGCCCGAAATTTTCGGAGTAGATCAGCAGCTTGCGCGTCTTGAGTTTCTGCTGGAGAAACGGCAACATTGCCGATTCGCCTTTTTTGACGGTGACGGGACCGGAGAAGCTGTACTCGAACAGCTCGCCGGCGTCGCGCCCTTCGGCGGTGGAGACGATGGTGGACTGCTCTACCCTGTCATTACCAACGCCGTCTATCGAGAATGAACGCCCTCCCAATCCACCGCCTCCGCCGCCCGGCGGGGCAGCGGGACGGGCGCCCGTTCCCAGGCGTTTCGCATCAGTTCTTGACGAGATGCCGTTCGAGTCTGCTGCCACTCCCATCTGCGCGGCGAGTTGAGGCGCACCCGTCACGGAGCCGACCGACCCCTCAAACACCTGCGGCCCCACCGCTCGATTCTCCGCCAGCTCCGCATTTGGCCGGATCACATATCGCGGCTCGTACAACTGCGTGATGAACGAAATCGGCTTGCCCGATACCACCGACAACCGGACACTGGTCCAATCCTCTCCGGTGGTGTTGTCGACGATCGCCCATCCTTCAAGCGTCGGCTCCGTTTGGCCGGGTTCCTTGTCGCCGAACAGCAACCGGTAGCTTGATTTCCAAACCGCCGCCGGCGTCATGTAGCGCGCGAACAGCTCGTGCGCGCCGGACCCGGGCGAATCGATATAGATACTGCGGCGATCCTTGGAATGCGCCTGCCCCAGAACGGCCAGATAATCCTTCAACAGACCTTGCAGCTTCGGATCGGAAAACTTCACACTAGATGCCGACGCGAGATCGAAGGTGCGCAGCTCGCCCGAATCCATCATCAGCACTGCGATTTCGCGCTCGGAGGTCTTGTCCTTGTCCGCCGTCTTAATCAGCCGCGCGCTGACCACCGCGCCCGCGAAAGTCTCCGCGCCCACCTTCAATTCAATCCGCGCTCCCTTCATCTGATCGAGAAACGCTGCGAGCGACAACTCGTCACCCACCGCGAACGGAAAGTCCTCCAGGCGCTTTTCGAGCGGCTCGCTCGCATCGTAACGGACGCTGCCGATCTTGCCGCCGCCGCGGTCGGTGAGCGTGAGCGACTTCAGCACGTCGTTCATGTCCTCGGCCTTGAAATCGAGCCGCGCCGTTTCGCCGGCCTTCAGCTCGCCCGAGCGCTCGAAATAGCCCACGCCGTGTTTATACAGGATGACTTCGCGGACCGGCAGGTCGGCGGCGCGGGCGGCTGAGATCAGCGTCACTGTCACAAGCAGCGGAGCCAGAAAGGGGGTCAAAAACAATCGAATTTTGAACATAATATCGTCCTCGTATCGTCAATGCCGCTACAGGTGCGAATCCTTGCAGCCGATCGTACTTAAAGCGAGACGTTCAACGCAGGCAAGACGTTGCTCGCTTGACACGAGCAAGCGCCAAGCGTCAGACTCGATACTTGGTACTTTTTCAGTCTAACGAATCGGAGCAAAGCGTTTGAAAAACACATGGATGGCGCTGATTTGCGCCCTCAGTTTTACGGCCTCGGGCCAGATCGGGAGCTATCTCGGCCCTGGAGTGCTCAGCGGAGGCGCGGGCGATATCGGGACGCGAAGCGGCGCCCAGGTTGATCTGCGTTATTATTTCGACGTAACCGGCGTGTATGACACGGGCCTTCAGCCTTTTGCCGTCAATTCAAAGGGGGATTTGGTCCAGGTCAACGGGTTGTATGGCGTTCAAGCCGACTTCGGCGTTTATGGGACGCATCGCTGGCGGCAAGCTGCGTTAGGTCTTGATTTTATGGGAAGTTTCTACGATTACGTCAATGAGTCATCCTACAGCAGTGCCACGGTAAGCCTGATGCTGGGCTACACCTATCAACAGTCGAGGCGACTGGTTTACGATTTGCGAGTCATTGGAGGAACCAGTTCTCTGGGTTACGGCACGCCCGGATTCTATGGAACGACACCGGTTACCGGCACATCCGACGTGGTGAATACGCCGACCTCCCTCTTGTTCGATAGCCGGGTCTATTATCTCGAGCCCACCATGGACATGACCTTTATTCAAACCGCACGCACCAGCTATACGGTCGGCGGCGAGGGATATTTTGTGCGCCGGGAGGCGAGCGGGCTGGCTAGTATGAACGGTTATAACCTCCACGGCACCGTCCGGCACCGCGTCACCAAGAAGCAGACGATCGGAGCCTCTTACGCGCACATCCATTATGACTTTCCGCCGGGGTTCGGCCAGTCCGACATGAATACAGCGCAGCTCTTCTTCGCCACCTCGATCGGCCGGCGATGGACGTTCAGTATCGGCGCTGGTGCGACCCAAGCTGAAGTACAAGGCATTCAGCAAGTGAGCCTGAATCCGGTGGTGGCGGCCTTGCTCGGAGTCAGCTCTGGACAACAGACGTTCTATCGTGAAGACTTTTATCCCGCTGGAAGTGTCGTTCTGAACGGCCACTTCAAGAGCTACTCCGTAGGGCTCAACGTCGCGCAGTCCATCGCTCCCGGAAACGGAGTGTATCTGACGTCAAATCAACAGACGGCCAGCGCCAGTTACAGTTACACGGGGATTCGGAAGTGGAATTTCGGCCTCAACGCCGGATACAGTAAGCTATCCGGAATCGGCCAGGGAATCCAGGATTACGCGGGCTTTACAGGCGGACTCGGTATTACTTACTCCCTGACCCGTGCGCTGCATATTATTGCCCGTGCCGATTCCCGTTATCAGCAAATTGATGTCGTCGGGTACAACCGCACGGGCTATCGCGCGGCAATCGGCCTGGGATTCAGCCCCGGAAACGTTCCTCTCTCGCTCTGGTGAGCAAGCCCCTGCTTCTGGTCGACGACGAGCCGGCTCTTCTCGAGCTCCTGAAAAAATATCTTGAACGTTTAGGCTACCAGGTGGATGCGTACCTCACCGCCGAGGAGGCGCTGGCTCAATTCGATGCCAACCCCGCCCGTTACGCGCTGGTGCTCACCGACCTGACTCTGCCGGGACTAGGCGGCGAAGAGATGGTCGATCGCATGCGCGCCAGCCGCCCCACTTTGCGGGCCATCATTTCGAGCGGGTACCCCTACGTTCCCCGATCGAAGAAAATCCTGTTCCTGCAAAAGCCCTATATGCCTAAAATGCTGGCCGAGATGATTGAGACGCTGATTGGCGCGGCATAAGGCCCGCCACCAGTGAGGCGTGCGGTTTCGCCTTCCGGGGACCTTTTCAGAGAGCGTTGAAAGTAAGCGGTGGAATTCGCCGCGCTACAATAGAAAAACGCTTGGCGAGCGAGAGAAACGCTTCGCGAGTGCGCCGAGGGCCGGTAGCTCAGTTGGTAGAGCATCGCACTTTTAATGCGGTGGTCGCGGGTTCGAGTCCCGCCCGGCTCACCATACACTTTCTGTGTCCGATCCGGACACATAGGTAACAGTTTGTTCCTAAGACATAGGTAACACTTTTGGCCCGAAGGGGTTGTCGAGGGGCTGCAGAGTTTTCTCCGCCAGATCGATATAGCCCATCCCGTGACGTCTCGCTCCGAATTGCTCCGCCTGCGCGACGGGGCTGTTCCGGCACACCCCCACTATCGCAAGCCCGCATCCCGGGCCGCCCACCAACCCGCCCGGCTTAGTGATCGGAGCTAGTGTATAGAGGAGCGATGACAATGGACCCGCTGAGCGATCTTGTAAGGTACACCCTTCTGGTGGTCGGGGCGCTGTTTCCGATCGTGAATCCAATCGGCAATACGCCGATCTTTTTGGCGTTAACGCGCGGGCTGTCTGGTCAGGGACGAGCCGTACTGGCGTGGAAAATCGCCCTGAACGGCCTGCTGCTGATCCTGACCTCAATCTTCATCGGCACCCACATCCTGAGCTTTTTCGGCATCTCACTGCCGGTGGTCCAGGTGGGAGGCGGGCTGGTGGTGATTTCAACCGGCTGGGCGCTCCTCCGCCAACCGAATGCCGACGGCGCCGGCGAAAAGGGCGCCCCGCGCGAGCACAGTGAAGCTGATTACTCCAGTCAGGCGTTCTATCCTTTAACGCTGCCGCTGACGGTGGGGCCGGGCACGATCTCGGTGGCGATCACGGTGGGCGCCAATCGGCCCGAAGGCTCGGAGTGGCGCTGGACTCTGATCGGAGGAATGTTGCTGGGTTCGGCCCTGATTGCGGCATCCATCTATTTGAGTTACCGGTTCGCGGAGCGGCTCGGGCGCGCGCTGGGGGACTCGGCCATGAACGTCATCCTGCGCATGTCGTCATTCATCCTGGTCTGCATCGGAGTCCAGATTTTATGGAACGGGCTGAGCGCTCTGCTTCGCACTGTATTGCGGTAGACGTGGTCCAGTAGAGTGATGATCCGGTAGAATGATCGCCATGAGGACCACCGGCAATACCATCCTGATCACGGGCGGCGGCTCCGGCATCGGCCGCGGGCTGGCGGAAGCATTCCACGGTCTGGGGAACCACGTCATCATCGCCGGCCGGCGCAAGCAGACCCTCGACCAGACCACTGCCGCGAATCCAGGCATGACTTCCCTTACGCTCGACATCGAGGACCGGACCAACATCCGTTCTTTTGCGGCGGAAGTGACCGCCCGCTATCCGGCCCTCAACGTCCTCATCAACAACGCGGGTATTATGCGAAGAGAAAAGCTCCAGTCCCAGCCAGAGGACCTCGCCGACGCGGAGGCCATCGTCGCCACCAATCTGCTGGGCCCCATCCGCCTCACCGCGGCGCTTCTGCCGCTGCTTCAAAAGCAGCCGTACTCGGCCATCATGAACGTCTCATCGGGACTGGCGTTCGTTCCCATCGCCCCCACCCCCACCTATTGCGCGACCAAGGGCGCCATCCATTCCTACACGCAATCACTCCGGTATCAGCTTCGGAAATCTTCAACCGAGGTACTCGAACTCATCCCTCCGTATGTCGCCACCGATCTGATGGACGGAGCCTCCGACCCTCGCGCAATGCCGCTCGACAAGTTCATCGCCGAGGTAATGGAGATTCTGAAGACCCAACCTACCGCGGCTGAGATCTCCGTGGAAGAGGTGAAGCGTCTGCGCTTCGCCGCCGAGAGCGGGCATTACGATGCCGTGTTCCAAGGGCTCAACGCCGCAATGGGGAGCTAGTCCTGCGATCGGCGGCCGACTCAGACCTTCCTGTGACAGAATAAGCAAATCCATGCGTGTGGGCTTGATCGGTACCGGGGCGATCGCGGAGAAGCACGCGCAGGCCTACCGCAACATCGGCTATGAGATCGTCGTGTGCTCGAATCGCTGCGCCGCGCGAGGCCGGGACTTCGCCGCCCGCCACCGCACGCGCTTCCTCGAACGCTGGCAGGACGCGTGCACCGATCCCGTGGTGGATTTCGTCGACCTTTGCACGCCCCCCGATTTCCGGCTCCCGGTGATCGAGTTGTGCGCTGGGCTTCCCATGGGGAACCGCAAACCCGTGCAGGTTCAAAAACCGATCGCGGCGGATCTCGCCACCGCCCGTCGCATGATCGAGATCGCGAAAGCGGCGGGAATCCTGCTGGGTGTAGTCAGCCAGCATCGTTTCGACGATTCGAGCCAGTTCCTCAAGCGGGCGATCGATGCCAATCGCCGAGGTGACGCCGGGCGGCTCGGCCGCATTCTTGAGGCTGACGCCTATGTCAAATGGTTCCGCCCGCCCGAATATTACGCCCGGCCCGCCAAGGGCACTTGGGCCGGCGAAGGCGGCGGCGCGCTGATCAATCAAGGTATTCACTCCGTCGACCTGCTGTTGTGGATGATGGGCCGCGTCCTTTACGTCGACGCCCAGTGGCAGCTCGGCGCCCTGCACAAGATCGAATCCGAGGACGTGGTGAACGCGCTGGTCCAGTATGAATCCGGCGCCACCGGTGTGATTCAAGCCTCCACCGCTTTTCGCCCCGGATCGCCGGAACGCCTCGAGATTCACGGTACCAAGGGAACGGCGATCATGGCGGGCGACCGCTTGGTGACCTGGGAGGTTGAGCCCCCGGAGAATGATCCAGAGAATGCCTCGCGTGACCGGCCCCCCTTGCAAGCCTCCGGCGCCTCTGGAGCTTCCGATCCGATGGCGCTTTCGCTAACACCTTTCGAACGCCAGTTCCGCGATTTCGGCGACGCCATCAAAAACGCCCGCGCGCCTCTGGTGTCAGGCGACGAAGGCTACCGCGCGCTCGAATTGGTCGATGCGATTTACCGTTCTTGCCGCGAAGGTCGCAGGATCACATTGAACGGTCACGCATCGAATGGTCCCGGAACGCACGGTGCCCCACATGCCTGATCCGCTCCGCACCCTCCGCGTGCCCGCTTCGAGCGCCAACCTCGGGCCGGGATTCGATACCCTGGGGCTCGCGCTCGAACTCTATCTTCAGTGTCGATTCCGCCGCGCCCCGGAGCTCACCATCCGCGTCTCGGGTCGCGATTCCACCCAGATCCCCACCGGCGAGGATAACCTGATCTGGCAGACCGCCCGCCAGATCATGTCGCTCTATGGGCCTCATAAAGAGCATGGGTCGCACAAAGGCCTGGGCAGCGGCGGCCAGGGCGCCGTTGAATTAATCATTGAAAACGATATCCCCCTGGGCAAAGGATTGGGATCGAGCGCTGCTGCCGTCATGGCCGGAGTCATTATCGGCGCCGAGCTCGCCGGCCTCGCATGGGACCGCCCGCGCGTTCTCGATGAGGCCGCCAGAATCGAGGGGCATCCCGATAACGCCGCGGCATGCGCGCTCGGGGGCATCGTCGCCAGCGCGATGGTGACCGGCGCGCCGCCCGCAAATCTCCTAGACAACTCAATCGCAAGCCCAGCCGCCGGATGTGCCAACGCCTGCGCGGTTCGGCTCGAGTTCCCCGCCCGCTTCGGCGTGGCTGTGATTGTCCCCGGCTTTCAGGTCCCCACTTCAGAAGCGCGCCGCGTGCTGCCCGAGTCCTATTCGCGTGAGGATGCGATCTTCAATCTTCAACGCGCCGCGTTGCTGGTCGCCGCCCTCGCCACCGGCGCGAGCAGCGCATTCCCCGCCGCGCTCGAGGATCGCCTGCATCAGCCCCATCGGTTCGCGCTGGTTCCCGGCCTTAGGGAAATCACTCGCCTGCGTGCGCCAGGATTGCTCGGATGCGCCCTCAGCGGCGCGGGCCCGTCGATTCTGGTGTTCTATGAACGGGGCCACGAGGAAGTCTGCGAACTCGCGCGGCGAGTTTTTTCGGCGAACGGCCGCTCAGTTGAGAATCGCCCGGAGAATCACTCGGAGATCCTCTGGACCAAGGTCGCGGCGGGCGGCTACGAGCTTACGTAAAAATCGTCCCGATGACCCGCCAGTCCCCTTGGGCACGGAGTTGTGCCGCGCTACAATCGAAACTACTTTGAATTCGAACCGTCTGCTCAACGAGAAGAGTCCCTACCTGCTTCAGCACGCGCATAATCCAGTGGACTGGTATCCCTGGGGAGAAGAGGCCTTCTCGAAAGCGGTTCTAGAGGACAAGCCCATTTTTCTTTCCATCGGCTACTCCACTTGTCACTGGTGCCACGTGATGGAGCACGAATCTTTTGAAAATGAGCAGGTCGCCGCCGTTCTCAATCGGAGCTTCGTCCCTATTAAAGTGGATCGCGAGGAGCGTCCGGATGTCGACCGGGTCTACATGCTGTTCGTGCAGGCCTCCACCGGAAGCGGCGGATGGCCCATGTCGGTATGGCTCACACCGCAGCTGAATCCGTTCTTCGGCGGCACTTATTTCCCGCCCGACAATCGTTACGGACGCCCGGGATTTCTCGCGCTTCTCGAGAACCTCGCGAAAGCCTGGCGCGAGGACCGTCAGCGCGTCGTCGAATCCGGCGCCCAGGTGGTCGATCAGCTTCGCAATTACGTGGCTGCCTCTGGCGCGTCCGGCAGCGACCCGGCAACCGACGCGGGTAAGGACGCCCTCGACTCGGCATTTTACGCGTTCCGGCGTATGTTCGATCCGCGGCTCGGAGGCTTTGGCGGCGCGCCGAAATTTCCGCGGCCGAGCGTCCACAATTTTCTGCTGCGCTATTACGCGGCAACCGGAAACCAGGAAGCGCTCGACATGGTGACGCTCACCCTGCGCGAGATGGCCAAGGGCGGCATGAACGATCAGCTCGGCGGTGGGTTCCATCGCTACTCGGTCGACCAGCGATGGTTTGTTCCGCATTTTGAAAAGATGCTCTACGATCAGGCTCAACTGGCCGTATCGTACTTGGAGGCGTTTCAATTGACGCGCGACGGCCAGTATGCTTCGGCCGCGCGCGATATTTTTTCTTACGTGCAGCACGATCTCACCGATCGCGACGGCGGATTCTATTCCGCCGAGGACGCCGACAGCGCCGGGGACGCCGCGCATCCCCATGAGAAATCCGAAGGCGCGTTTTATCTCTGGACCCGCGAGGAAATCGAGGACGCTCTCGGTCCCGCGGATGCGGCCATCTTCTGCTTCCGCTTCGGCGTCGAATCGAGCGGCAACGTCGAGGAAGATCCGCACGGCGAGTTCGCCGGCAAGAACATTCTGTATAGCGCGCACACCGAGGAGGAAACCGCGGCGCATTGCGGCGTCGGAATCGATGAAGCCCGGTCGGTTCTCCACAACGGCGCACTCAAGCTCCAGGGCATCCGCTCCGCGCGCCCGCGTCCGCACCTCGACGACAAAATCCTGACCGCGTGGAATGGCCTGATGATTTCGGCGTTCGCAAAAGGCGCGCAGATCCTGGATGAGCCTCGATATGTGGATGCGGCCCGCGGCGCCGCCACTTTCATCCGCGGAAAGTTGTGGGATTCCTCGCGCGGCGTGCTGCTCCGCCGGCATCGCGACGGCGAATCCGCCATCGACGCGTTTCTCGACGACTACGCCTTCTTCATCAACGCGCTCCTGGATCTCTACGAAACCGGGTTCGAAGCGGAAGACCTCAGGTTTGCCGCCGAACTTGCCGCGCGAGCCATGGAGCTGTTCGAGGATCGCGAGAACGGGGCGTTTTTCAGTACGCCCGTTCTGGGGCCGGATCGGCGCCCGGATCTGGTGCTGCGCCTTAAAGACGATTACGACGGTGCCGAGCCCTCCGGGAATTCCGCCATGGCGCTGGCGCTGCTGCGGCTCGCCAGGATGACCGGCCGCGAGGATTTTCGCGCCTCGGCCGAACACACCCTGCACGCCTTTGCCTCTCGAATGAAAACCGGAGGCGCGGGAGTGCCGCAGATGCTGGTCGCCCTCGCATTCGTTCTCGCAAGGCCCATGGAAATCGTGCTGGCGCGGCCGCATCGCGACGATGATGCTTCGCGTGCGATTGAATTGCAGCCGGACGATCCCGGCATTCAGGAAATGCTGCGGGCGATTCATCGCCATTTTCTGCCGTCGGCTGTCGTTGTCATGGCAACCGAAGCCGCTCTATCCATGCCTCCCGTCGACGGCCGCGCCACCGCCTACGTTTGCGAAAATTACGCCTGCAAACAGCCGGTCACCGATGTCGTCGCGCTCGAACGGGAACTCGCCGGACCTTGAGGCGCGACCGCTGATGTGGGGCCGCCAATCCTGGCGGCAAGCCCGCTTTCTAGCGGGCTTTGTTCTTACTGAGGCGCGACCGTCAGGGCGCGCGCTGTAGTCGAGCGGCGACCCAAGATCAGGAAATGGCATAGTGAGAGCTGACATGGCAAACAAATTTGGTACAGACATTCTGATTCAATCGGAAGATCCGAAATCCGCCGCGCTTTTCTACGTCAACCAGCTCGGATTCGAGGTCACTGACCCGAACCCCAACATGATCGGTCTCCACGGCCCGCACATTAACCTGTTTATCGAGCGGGGCCCCGTGCTCGGCGGAGTCCTCGAAGTGACCGTCGACAATGTCGAAGAAGCCAAGCTGCGGCTGGTCGAGAACGGCTGCGAGGTCGTCAAGGATGAGCCAGATTTTCCGAGATGCTACGTCCGTGATCCCTACGGCTTGATTTACAACCTGACGCGCTAGCGCGACTCACTCTCCAGCCTGACCCACGATCCGGTCGTAAAGCCCCTCGTCCATGAAGAATCGAGCTGCTCGCAGCCGATCCAACTCGGGCTTGATCGCTGGGACGAGACCTCGATTCTTGGCCGCAAGGAGCAAGCCAATGGTTCCAATCACTCTTAGGCCGAGCGAACTCGCGAGTCGTCTGGCAGGCTGCTCGTCTAAGATGAGCCGCTCTGCCTTCAGCTCCAGCCCCAAGCTGATCGCTTCACGTTCACCTGCGCCTAGGGAACCTGGGGCTGCCGGCGGTTGCAGCGGGTATGCCAGCGGTCGGACCGTGATCCAGCCGGGTAGTTCTGGCACAGTGCGGCTCACCTCCCTCGCTACTGCGGGCGGAACTAGAACAGCCGGGTGAAGTTGACGTAGTAGATCGATCCGGCCTATCTGAGTGAGAGCAATTAGCGGGCTCGAATTCGAGATAACTCCCACTCAGATCCGCTTGCTCTCGTCGACTTCCGCCCGCCATTCATCGTCACTGAACCGGAAATAGGGAACGCCCAATTCCGAAGCGCGCTGAATGAAGTCGATGCGCGGAACACCCAGGAGTGCCGCGGCCTTTTCGCTGGAAATGAGGCTGCGCCGGTACATCTCGAAAACGATCATTTCGCGCGCCGACTGCGCGACAGGCTGATTGAGCTTCGCGAGGAGCCCGACTAAGTCCTCGCCAAGATCGAGATGAGTGGAAGCCATTTGCGCGCCTTTCTTCAATAGTATCGCTAACCGGCCCTCAGTCATCCCTACCCCAACGCCTTTTCGCGCGATTTCTTCAACCGGCAATTTCCTCCCTTGCGCCTTCCCGCTACAATGGCTCTATATGGAAAGACCAGCAGCCACCACACTCAGAGGAAATCCACTCACCGTCCTCGGCCCGGAGCTCAAGGCCGGCGATAAAGCGCCCGATTTTCAAGCCGTCGACGATTCGCTGAAACCCGTCGACCTCAATGCCACCGGCCATTCCGTCCGCATTTTTAGCGTCGTCCCTTCGCTTGATACCCCGGTGTGCGACATGCAAACCAAGCGGTTCAACGAAGAGGCCGGCAAGCTGCCTAATCTCAAAATTTACAGCGTCAGCATGGATCTTCCGTTCGCGCAAAAACGCTGGTGCGGAGCCTACGGCGTCGACCACATCAAAATGATTTCCGATCATCGCAGCGGATCCTTCGGCGAGCACTACGGCACCCTGATCAAAGACCTGCGCATCATGAGCCGCGCGATTTTTGTGGTCGACCGGGACAACACCATCAAGCACGTGGAATACGTCAAGGAAGTCGCCGACCATCCCGATTACGAGGCCGCCCTCAAGGTGGCGAAGTCTCTGACCGGCGGCGCCGCGTCGGCGTAATCGCGATGTGGGGCCGCCAGTCATGGCGGCGAGCCGGCTTTCAGGCCGGCTTCAGTTGCGCGTTTTTACCTGACGAAAAACGCCGCCTTGTCGACACTTGCGTCCACCGCGACATCGAAAAACCCGACCATCATCTCTTCCCGGCTCTGCTCGCCGTAGCGCACCTCGGCCGACGGATCGGGATTGCGCGGATTGTTCGCCGAATTATCAAACCACGCGATCCATTCCAGGCGCGTGCCTTTCTTCAACAAGACCGGCGTCGCCAAACGATACGCAAGCTGCCAGTGAAAATCATAATGGCTGACCTTGAGCATCGTCTCGGGCAGGCCGTTGCCAAGAATGCGCGTGAACTCGAACGCCTTCCCGCGCAAATGCATGTGCGGAAAAAATCCCAGCAGCAGCGCATCGTTCGGCAGCGAACCCCACACCGTCACGCGATAATTCGGATCGCCCGGCGGAATCACGAATCGCTCGTTCGACATTTGCAGCGTCAGCACCCGCTTTTCCGGCCGCGATGCAGCGAACACCATCCCTACCCGCGTGCGATCCGTCGTGCGCTTCCCGTTGGGCGTGTAGTGAATCTCGAACACCAGGTCGGACCCCGCGGGAATCAGTTTCGCCATTCCATCCGCCCACACTTCGGGCGCGGTCCCCGGCGCGTAGACTTGCAGGATGTCGGATTTCGTAGGGCTGTGTGCGCCAGTTGGCGATGACGACGGCCTCCACGTCGACCCCGGCTCGCGAATATAAACCACCACGTGATGCACCACGTTCCGGCTGCCCGGACGCACCTCCACCGCCTGCACCCATCGATCCTCCCTGAACCCCGTCGGGACCACGAAGTATTGATACTCCACCTCGCCCTTCGCAGGGACTTCGAAGGCTTGCGGAATTTCGAAGACCGCGTCCGGTTCCCTGGGCTTTTCGTCGTGCTGTGACACCAGATTCCACCCCACCGGCCACACCCGCGCCGGCCGCGCCTCACGCCGATCGCCCTCCGCCGCGCCCGATTCCGCCCAGGCCGCCAGCGTCCCGATCTCGGCGTCCGTTAAACGCCGGTCATTCAAAAGCTTATAGCGGCCAGACTCTGCCGGCTCATCTGCAAACCACGGAGGCATTTTGCGGCTCCGAACCGCGTCCCGAATGGCTTTGGCCCACGGCCGCGCGTCCTGATAAGTGACCAGCGGCATCCGCCCGATCTCGCCTGCCCGATGGCACTCCTGGCACCGATTTTCGAGGATCGGCAAGACGTTCCGATAGAAAGTCGGCGCCGCCGCCAGCATGACCGCCGGAAGGCATACCGCGAGACTCGACGTTCGGATTATACTCACCACGTTTTCAACATTATAGGACGCAAATGGGGCTTGACTCGGATTCAAGAAAGCTGCATTATAAGGTAGGCTCGGATAGAACCATCAAGGGAGTTCACTCAAATGACGAGAAGCAAGTCGCTCGCATTCGCGCTCGCATTCACACTGGGTGCTGCCGCATCCGTGTGGGGGCAAAGCGTGATTTCCGCCCACTCCGGAACCATTCACTACACCGAAGGACAAGTTTCGCTGGATGGCAACGCGGTCCAGCCGAAGTTCGGTGAGTTCCCGGAAGTGAAGAGCGGACAGGTACTCGCGACACAGGATGGCCGCGCGGAGATTCTCCTCACTCCCGGCGTGTTCCTGCGGCTCGGCGAGAATAGCTCCTTCAAGATGATCTCGAACCAGCTCAGCAACACCCGCCTCGAAGTGCAATCCGGCGAGGCCATGATCGAGGTCGGCGAACTGCTCCCCGACAACGCCATCGCGGTGGTGTTTCATCAGGGCGATGTCTCCATCGCCAAACGCGGCCTCTACCGCTTCGATTCCGATCCTTCGCGCCTGCGTGTATACGAGGGCGAAGCGAGCGTCGTGTCGCCGTCCGCGGACCCGACCATCGTCCACAAGGGCCATGAGCTGATCTTCGGCGAAGCCAAACTCGAAGCCAGAACCTTCGACGCGAAAGAGACCGACGAGTTCTATCGCTGGAGCGCGCGCCGGGATGAGTATGTCGCCGAAGCCAACATTACCTCCGCCAAAGCGGTGCGCGACACCAACGGCGGCATGGGTTACGCCGGAGGATCCTGCATGGGCTCTGGCATGGGCATCAGCTCCAATACAGGGGTGTATTCCAATAGTTCTGCGATCGCTTCCGGCGTGTACTCTAATACGGGCACGTACTCGAATGTGGGCCTGCTCTCCGGCGTGGGGATGAACTCCGGCCTGGGGTTGACTCCCGGCGGCGGAGTGGGTCCGGGCGTTGGAATGAACCCCGGCATGGGGAGCTGGAACTATAATCCCTGGTTCGGAATGTTCACCTATGTGCCTTGCAGCGGCACCTACTTTAGCCCGTTCGGCTACGGATACTTCAGTCCCTACGCGGTCGGCTATCTGTACGGCCCTTACTCTCCCTATGCTTACGGCAACGGCCTCACCGGCGGCCGCACTGGCATCGCCGGCCTCGGCGGCATCGGCCGGACCGGAGCGCTCACTTCGTCGGCGGCATCGCCGGCCACCAGCGGCTCGATTGGCCGCGCGGCGGGAACCACCGGTGGCTTGGGCAATGGCGGCTCCAATAGTTCGCGTGGCGGCGGAGGCGGCGGCTTCGGTGGTGGCTCCGGCGGCGGCATGTCGGCCGGCGGCGGTGGCGCAAGCCACGGTGGCGGCAGCGGCGGAAAACACTAGCCCCGAGCCTGTCATCCCGAGCGAAGCGAGGGATCTCGATTTCGCGCACCACCCCACGTCATCCCGAGCGAAGCGAGGGATCTCGATTTCGCGCACCACCCTGCGTCATCCCGAGCGCAGCGAGGGATCTGCTTTTCACCATCCACGACCCGTCATCCCGAGCGTAGCGAGGGATCTGGATTTCGCCACCTCCACCGCGTCATCCCGAGCGATCCGCTTTTCGGTAGTGACCTCAATTCTTCGAACTGACCCACTACCGAAAGCTCCCTTCTCTATGTAACCATTCGTGTTCATTCGTGGCCTAATTGTTTTTCTTTTCTCTTAGTCCAAAACATTCGGCAGCGGACCCCTCGCCGCCTCCAACCGCACTCCGATCTCCAGCAGCAACTCTTCTTCCCACGGCCGCCCCACTAGCTGCACGCCAATCGGCAAGCCCTCCTCCGTCATCCCGAACGGAACCACCAGCGCGGGCAATCCCAGCAGATTGATCGGCGTCACCGTCATCATCGCCTGAAACAATCCGATCTTCTTCGTCACTTCCCCATTCACAATCTCGAACTTCCGTTCTCGATGCCGAAACGCCGCGACGCTCGCGACCGGGGTCAGGATCACCGGCACCCGCCGCATCTGAGCCAGCAGCCTCCGCCGCATGGCGTCTCGCGCCGCCATCGACTCCACCACCTGCCACGCCGTTATGGGCGCCTGATCTCCTAAACGATCCGCGCGCTCCAGATTCTCCGTATAGGTCCAATGCGCCTCCGCCTCGCGCCCCGCGATGCGCTCCTTCATCGTTCGCGCCACCATCTGCCCAAAGAAAAAGTTCCACAGATTCGGCGCGTGTTCCAGTCCCTCCGGGCGAAATGGATCTACCGCGAATCCCAGATCGGCCAGCGCCTTCGCCGCCGCGTATACGCATTTTCGAATCGAGGGCTGTACCGGAATTTCGTAAAACTGCTCCATCCATCCGACCCGGACATCTTTCAGCACCGGTTCGCGAATCTCCACCGGCGCCGACAACGCGTCGCGATCGTCATATCCCGCCAGCACCTCGAACAACAGCCTCACATCCTCCACCGATCGCGCCATCGGCCCCGCCACGCTGATTCCCTGGACCGCATCTGTCGACCGAAGCCCGAAAGACGAAACGCGTCCCGGTGTCGGCTTCAATCCCGCGATGCCGCAAAAATGCGCGGGAACGCGAATCGACCCGCCTCCGTCACTCCCCACTCCCCCCGGCGAGCAGCCGCTCGCAATCGCCGCCGCTTCTCCTCCGCTCGATCCGCCGGGAGTGCGTTCGACATCCCACGGATTATTCGTGCGCCCCGTGATGAAGTTATCGGATTCATAGCTCATCATGTATTCGGGCGTGTTGGTCTTCCCGAGAATGATCGCGCCTTCACGCCGCAGCCTCCCCACCACCGCCGCATCCTCGCTCGCGGCCGCCTCAGGCGCGAAGTAGCTGCCCAGTCGGCTCGGCTGACCGGTGACATCGAAGCTGTCCTTCACCGTGACCGGGACTCCATGCAGCCGCCCGGACTTCAAACTCTGATCCGCGCGCCGCGCCGATTCGCGCGCCTGATCCGCCAGCACCATCGTGAACGCGTTGATATGCGGATTGCGCTGCTCGATGCGATCCAAATGCGCATCGACCAATTCAAGCGAGGAGACCATACCCGACCGTGCGAGCGAAGCCATCTCGGACAAGGGCAAGCGATGGAGCATAAACTGCTAAGTGTAAGCTATCGATGCCGCCTCCTTTCTTGATATTGAGAATCTTCGCGAGCGCGTGGGGCCGGCAGTCTTGCCGGCAAGCCGGCTTTCAAGCCGGCTTCTTTGAGGCGCGCCCGTCAGGGCGCGCGCACCGTTGTGGAGGCGCGACAGCATGGACCGCTCGTTCAAACGTGGGGCAGGCAATCATGCCGGCAGTCGGCTTTCAAGCCGCCTTCTTCTCGTGTTTCCTCGTTCTGCTCGCGATCTCCTGCCCAAGAATGCTCGCGCAAGCGCCGCACGCGCCCATACAAACCGCCCGCGTCGAGGGCCAGATCATCAGCGCGACCACCGGCGAGCCGCTCAAGAAAGTGCAGGTATTGGTCGCATTGGATGACAAGCACCGCTATGCGACCTCAACCGACGCGCAGGGCAAATTCGTTTTCGAAGACCTCCCTCCGGGTGACTACAGCCTCAGCGCCGAACGCGTCGCGTACCTGGACGGGCACGCCGAGTCGGACATCAGCGCCAGCCCGGGGGAGTCGGTCAGGGACATCCTGCTAAAGCTGATCCCGGCTGGTGTGATCTCGGGTCGCGTGGTCGATGAAGATGGCGATCCCGTTCCGAGTGGGGAGGCCGGCATCAAACGCTACGTTGGCAAGCGCGAGCTTTACACGGAGTCCATGGGGGTCAATGGGGAGGGAGGATTCACGTTCACTGGGCTAAAGCCGGGTCGCTATTATCTTGACGCGACCACTCAATCGATCGGGGCGGCTCCACAACCGGGACGCAAGGGAAATGAGGAGGCCTTCGCCGAAACTTTCTATCCGAGCGCGCTCGACCAGGCCAGTTCCATTCCCATCGATCTCAAGCCGGGCGCCGAGTTTCGAAATCTGGAAATTCGTCTTCGCAAACAGCGGGTGTTTCGAGTGCGTGGCGCGATTACCGGAGCGGATTCAGATGGGCCGCTGAAGCTGAGCCTCATTCCGCGCGACCGGTCCGGACACGCATTCTCTAGTTCCACCAGCAAAGGATACTTTGAGTTCGCGGATGTGCCCCCAGGCTCTTACTGGATTCGCGTGGACGCCACCCAGACGAGTGTCGACCGAAGCACCTATAGTATGACCAGCAGGCGGCAAACGCTCTTTTGCAACTATCCGGTCGAGGTAGCCGATAAGAATCTGGAAAACCTCGCCGTGCCGCTCGTTCCTGGCGCAAGCATCACGGGCAAGGTCTCGACTGACGGTGTCAAGGCGGAGAACATGCATGCGGATAAGCCCCTGCACGTCTCGCTCGAGGCATTCGAAAGCTTCCTCCCGAGCCCTCCGGAAGCGGCTGTGGGAGCCGACGGTACGTTTCAGATTAATTTTCTTCCTTTCGACCGGTTTCGAGTTCAGATCGGACCCCTGCCTGACGGCGCTTATTTGAAATCGATTCGTTTCAATGCCCAGGAAGCAGCGGACAAACGAATCGATCTGACGTCCGGAACTGGGGGCACGCTCGAAATCGCCCTCGCGCCCAACGCGGCTGAAATCAGCGGGGTGGTGCGGAACAACAAGGGCAATCCCATACGAGCCGGTGTCTATGCCTGGATCGGAGCAGAGGACTTGCCGCAGTTCGCCCGCTCGGGGAAGGATGGAGGTTTCGTTCTGCGAAATCTCGCGCCGGGCGACTATCACGTGGCCGCGGTAGCATCAGAAGATAACGATGCGTTCGACTTGGAATCGCTAAAACCACCTGAAAGTCTTGCAACCAAGTTGACGGTCCAAGAAGGCTCCCGCGAGCGTCTCGAACTGGAGCTCATCGCCATGGACGCGATCGAATCGGCGAAAATACCCTAGCTACGTGGCGCGGGCCGAACCGGCGCACAGGCCGTTCGTGCCGTTGTGCGCGATTCAGATTCGGCCCGCAGAGCCGAGAGTCGTTTCGGCTTTTCCGTCGTTTTCCCACACGCTCAAATCCGCTAAACCTCCACCGTCAAAATCAAAATATCCGCCTCCACGTGGCGCGGGCTTCCAAGCCTGCTGAGCCGAGATTCGTCTCGGCTTTTCCGTCCCCTTCCCTCGCGCTCACGTCCAACTTAAACCTCCACCGTCAATATCAAAATGTCCGCCTCCACCTCCGCCCTCACCACATCCCCCGGCTCGATCGCTCCACTCGCCACCATCGCAGCCAGCGGCTGCGTCAGGCTCCGCAATATCGTCCGCTTCAACTCGCGCGCGCCATACTCCGCGCTGGTCCCCTTCTTCAGCAGCCACGCCCGCGCCCCGATGCTGATCGCCAGGCCGAACGCGCGCATCTCCAGTCGATTCTCGATGTGCCGCTCCAGCTCCGCGATCTGCTGGTCGACGATCACCGCCAAGGCCACGGCATCCAGCGGCTGATACGTCAGCACCGCGTCGATCCGATTTATGAACTCCGGCGAAAAGGCCCGCCGCATGGCTCGCATGCCTTCGTGCTCCAGTTTCTTTTCCAGGCCGCGCCGCGTCTCGACCGCCGGCGGCAGCATCGATTCGAATCCGAAGTCCGGGCGAATCTGCTTCTGCATCGCCTTCGCGCCCAGATTGCTGGTCATGAAAATCATGGTGCGCTCAAAGTTAACTTGGGTATTGTCGCCCAGGCGCAGAATCGCTTTGTCCAACACCCCCAGCAGCAGTCGGGTCATGCTCGGCGCGGCTTTTTCGATTTCGTCGAATAGCACCAGCGCCAGGCTCGACGATTCGCTCACCACCGCGCCCAGTTTCTGCTGCGTGAGCATCGGCTGCGTTTCGCGATGCCCCAGGTACCCCGGCGGCGCGCCGATCAGCTTGGCCACCTCGTGCTCCATCTGAAATTCGCCGCAGTCGACCCTCAAGAGACTGCGAGCGCTGCCGTGCAACACTTCGGCAAGGGCCTCCACCGTTCGTGTCTTGCCGGTCCCGGTGGGCCCCAGCAGAAGAAACACTCCGGCGGGACGGCCTTCCGGCGCGAGCCCCGCCTGATACATGTGCGCGTACGGGACAATCTGCTGGATCGCGCTCCTTTGGCCGATCACTCGGCTGCTTAATTCTTTGAACAGATCGTTGCGTCGCACCAGATCGTCGTGCTTTACCACCGGGACGAGCGGCAGACCGTCAAGCGCGGGACGGCGCGGTTTTATCAGAACAGGCAATGTTCGCACCAGACTCCCTTTCGCTCACGAGGATAAACCCGGGCGGCGGAGTGGGGGCCCACACGAAACGCTAAGACACTGAGGGCTTGGGTGGTTGCGAGCCGAAAAAAGAAGGATTGTGTACGGCGGATTACTTGTGGCGGTAAGTAATGCGGCCCTTGGTGAGGTCGTAGGGGGAGAGTTCCAAGGTCACGCGATCGCCGGCCAGCACGCGGATTCGATTGCGGCGCAGTTTGCCGGCCAGGTGCGCCAGCACGGTGCGTTCCTGCTCCAGTTGAACGCTGAACAGTCCGCTCGGGAATTTTTCAACTACGGTTCCAGTAACTTCAATACAGTCTTCTTTGCTCATTATCCTCCCGGAAAATTCACTATACTACTGGCTCATTATAACTCACTGAACCGGCCACCAGTCCGATTCGAAACGCGGGACGATAGGCGCGCGCCCGCGGATTTTCGAGGCCCGCGCGCCGCGCCAGCGCCGCCAGTTCACGCGGACGGAACGCGGCTTCCACCGAGATTGCGCCGTCATGCACCGTCACCGGATCCCAGCCGAATAGCCAGCGGCTGCACGGCAAGAAATAGTAAGCGATGGGGTTACGCTCCAGGTCGATGACCAATACTGCGCGCCGCGCCACGCGGGCAAACTGCTGCAACAGTGAAACCACCTGTTCATCGGTAAAGTGATGCAAAAACAGCGATGAAAACACGTAATCGAAGCTGTTTTCCCGCACCGGTAATCGGAACGCGTCGCCCGCGATCCGCTCGCCGGGGCAGTCCGCCAAATGCGCGGCAATACGATCCAGCGAAACCACGCGGGCCTTCGGATACCATTCGCGAATGCGGCTGCCCATGTCGCCCGACGCCGCGCCAACGTCGAGCAAAGAAAAGGCTTCGCCTGATTGAACCGCATCACGAAGCAAGTGCCGCAGCGTGCTGTGCCCTCCCCATCGGCGATTGATACGGATCAGATCGGCGAGGCTCGCGCGCGCTTCTTCTTCCGTGAGCGTATCGAGAATCTCGGGCTTGAGGACGCGGCCGCCAAGGCAATGCATGTGATTCCAAGGTAGCCGAATCCGCAAAAGGCAGGGCATTCGCCGCGTCACGGTGTTTTGGCGGTGAAACACGGTGACTGTCGCGGTGTTTTGCCGGTGAAACACGGTGACCGTCACTGTGTTTTGCCGGTGAAACACGGTGACCGTCACGGTGTTTTGCCGTCACGGTGTTTTGCGGTGTTTTGCCCGCGCTAGATAAAATAGAGCCGCAGTTGCTATCCTGTCCCTTCTCCTATGGACATCGTCACCGGGCACATCGGCTGGATCGAAGTGGTCTGCGGCCCCATGTTTTCGGGCAAGAGCGAAGAGCTGATCCGGCGGCTGCGGCGCGGGATCATCGCGCGCAAGCGGGTCCAGGTTTTCAAACCGGCGCTCGACGACCGTTACGCCAAGGACGAAATCGTTTCGCATGGCGATATTCGAATGAAATCGGAAGTGGTGTCGAGCGCGGAGGAAATCTCCGCGAAAGTGGACCCTCGGACGCAGGTGGTGGGCGTCGACGAATCCAATTTCTTCGGTCCGGGCTTGGCCGACGTGGCCACTCACCTGGCTGACATCGGGAAACAAGTGATCATCGCGGGACTCGACACGGACTATCTTGGGCGCCCGTTTTCGCCGATGCCGGAGCTGCTGTGCCTGGCCGAATCGATCACGAAAACGCTGGCAATCTGCATGCGCTGCGGAAACCCGGCGAAGCACACGCAGCGGCTGGTGGAATCGCACGACCTGATCGTGGTCGGCGCGGCGGGAATGTACGAGGCGCGCTGCCGCCGTTGCTTCGAACCGGGGATGCCCAAGCAGGAAGTCCTGGAGTTTCTGAAACCAGCGCGCACGTTACCGGGCGGATAGGTTCCGGATTCGGACAAAAGTCGATGTAAACCATTCAGGCGCAACAAGCATCAGTAGGGTGTAGTGCTAAAATAACAAGTCAAGAGGACTGTCCATTATGTTGTTTCCAAAGGAGAATCGACCCGTGAGCGAGCCGGCTCCGCCGGTTCAGGCGCAGGCTCCGGCGCCGATTATCATCCAAGCGCCCGGCAGCGGGCTCAAGATTCCGATTCTGTTCGGCGCCGTCCTGGCTTTGATCGGTGCGTCGCTGTACCTGTTCTATCAGCTCAACGAGGTTCGAAGTGAGCTGGCGCAAACCAAGGAATCGCTTTCGGCGGAAATCTCCAAGATGTACGAGACGTCCACCGTGACCACGCAGACCAGCCGGCGCAGCATGGACAAACTGGAGAAGGATACGCAGCGAGAGCTCGACCGGGCCCGCGCGACTGCGGCGCAGTTGAGCGGCCAGGCCAAAACGGAAGCCGAGCATCACGCCGACGAACTTGCCAACAGGCTTCAGAAGATCCAGGACGATCAGGGCAAGCAGATTGGCGCGGTGAGCACGGAAGTATCGGCCGTGAAGACCGAGGCCACGGCGGCGACCGCCAAGATCGAAACCGTCAACAGCGAAGTGGGCAACGTCAAGACGGATCTTTCCAAGAACAAAGCGGATACCGAGAAACTGATCGCCGATATGAAGACGGCGCGAGGCGATCTGGGGCTCCAAAGTGGCCTGATCGCGACCAACGGAAAAGAGCTGCTGGCATTGAAAGAACTGGGCGAGCGCAACTATACAGAGTTCAAGCTCACGGTGGCAAATCGCAAGGACAAGGGGCCGCATAAATTCGGCGACGTCTCTATTCTCTTGAAGAGTGCCGACCCCAAGCACAACAAATACACCATTGAGCTCACCGCCGACGACAAAACGGTGGAGAAGAAGGACCGGAACATCAACGAGCCGGTGCAGTTCATGCTGTCACGATCAAGACAGCCGTATGAGCTGGTGGTAAACGATATCAAGAAGGACTTTATCGCCGGCTACGTTTCGGCGCCGAAGGTCCAGCAGTCGCGATAGGTCCGTTCAGAGCCGCGACCACAGGGAGCGGCCCAAAATCCGTAATTCGGAGCGGCCTAGAATCAGTAATCCGCCGAGACGAATAGAGCCATCGGCTCACCTTGCTTGTCCGCAACATAACAAACCGCTGCGGATACATTGTCACGATTCCATAGCCAGCGAGTACTCCCATGGCGAGCCCAGCGTTTCCGATCCGGCGTGTCCAGGCCCTCTCGGTTTAGGATCCGGCTGGCGTACGACTTGAGGTCGTTCATGATTCTTTCAGGAGCCGGCTCCGCGGAAACGACGATATGCACGTGATTCGTACGCACGTGTGCCGCAATTAGAATCCAACCACGTTCCGCGCAGCGTTCGACGAGCGCGGAAAGGACGGTCTCGCGGCGGCGTTGATCCAGCGTGTAGGAGGGCTGGTTCATCGCGATGCTCGCTGCCGAAAATCGGACGCCGTGCTGTTCGAGCATGCGACTCCCGGGAAGATTGTGATTGCGATCGACCGAGCCCGCTTCATTTCCGTGCAGATGCGCGCCATAGCAGGAGAAGGTGATCAGGTAGGTCATTATTTAGGCCGCTCCCTTTGGTTACAGAATTATATAAGGAATTTTTGGGCCGCTCCCTTTGGTCGCGGCTCGGTGCGGATTTCGGATTTTGGGCCGCTCCCTTTGGTCGCGGCTCGGTAGCATTTTGGGCCGCTCCCTTTGGTCACGGCTCGGTAAGGTGGTCTTCGAACCACTTGGCGGCGCGTTCCATGACGTCGCGTTTGTGTTCCGTTTCCCTGAAGCGATGACCTTCGCGCGGATACACCACGAGCTGATTCGGTACGCCGAGCGTATTCAGTGCGTGCCAGAATTCGTAAGACTGAGGCGCCGGGCATTCGCCGTCCCGCTCACCGACCACGATTAATGTCGGCGTCTTTACGTTCTTTATGAACGTGATGGGCGAGCTCTTTTCGTAAACTTTCGGGTCATCGTAAACGGATGCCCCGAAGTACGGAATCATCCACTGATCGATGGCGTTTTCGCCGTAGTAACTGAGCCAATCCGAAATACCCGCGCCGGCCACGGCGGCTTTGAATCGATTGGTTTGCGTGACGGTCCACATGGTCATGTAACCGCCGTAGCTCCATCCGGCGACGCCCAGGCGATTGGGATCGACCGGCGCGGCCTTTAGCACCGCGTCGACGCCCGCCATGATATCGCGCAGATCGCCATAGCCAAAGTCTTTGACGTTGGCGCGCGTGAAAGTCTCGCCTTGCCCGTAACTTCCGCGCGGATTCGGATAAAAAACAAAATACCCGAGCGAGGAGAGCAGCGCCTGATCGAAACTCGCGGTGGGCCAGTGCTGTGAATTCCAGTTTGCCGGTCCGCCGTGGATGGAGACGACCATGGGATAGCGTTTGGAGGCATCGAAATCACGAGGATAGAGCAGCCAGCCCTGGACGGCGGCGCCGTCGCTCGACCACTCGATGTTTTTCGCCTCGCCCCATTGCGGTTTGTGCGCGGCATTGGATTGCGTGAGTTGTTTCCAATCGCCGATGGAGCCCGCCCAAACCTCCGGCGGATGATGGAAATCGGCGCGGACCGCGGCGGCTGTTTTACCGTCGCGCGCGGCTGAAAACGTGGCGATGTTGCCGCCGGCGGCGAGATTCTCATCGCCTTTGAACAGGCGTTCCGTCGCGCCGCTTGCGACGTCAAACGTTGAGATCACGCTCGATCCACCGGCGACTTCAGTGAACAGCATTTTCGAAGGCGAGATCCACTGAATCGAGCTGACCGAGGACCTGCGGCCGGGCGTGCGATCGACGGCGTTTCCGCCCGCGGCGCCGATGGTATACACTTCACCGCCGGTGAAGCCCGCGTCGCTCATCAGCCCTTGGATGAAGCCGATGGAGGAGCCGTCTGTCGACCAGCGCGGCATCGCGATCTGGGTTTCGGGTTTGTAGATCGAGGTCAGTTTGCCGGTGTCAACTGGGATCGTATAAAGTTGCGCGATCCACCAGTTGTTATCGCCGGGACCAGGCGCGGCGCTGACCGCGAAGGTCTTGCTGTCGGGCGACCAGTCATATTCGTAGATGTGCATGTCGCGCGGCGAGATTTGCCTGACGGCCGCGGACGCGACATCAATCGTGGTCAGGCGCTGATTGAAGATTTCGCCGCCGATGACGCCGGTTTCTTCGGGCTCGGCTTCGAGAGGTCCTCCGCCGCTGGGCGCGTTTTCCGCGAACAGGATGGCGATGCGGGAACCGTCGGGCGACCATTGCGGGTCGGTCATGAACCCTTTGAGACTGGTGAGCTTTCGCGCCCTGCCGCCAGTGGCGGCTTCAATGTAGACCTGCATTTGTTTCTTCTTTTCAGCATCGGAAAAGAACGCGAGCTGCTTGCTATCAGGTGACCATGCGATGTTGCGTTCGGAGTGGGCTGTCTTGCCGCCTGCGCCCCCGGTGATTCGGACGGGTGCGGTCGCCGAAGCGAGATCCTTCACGTAAATCGCGGAGTTGCCGGTATCCTTGCCGTTTTCGATAATCTCGGCGACCCAGGCAGCGCGTTTACCGTCGGGCGACATGGCGACTTCAGGGAAGGTGTTGGTCGCGGAGAGATCGGAGAGGATGGCGGCAATCCTCGCGTCGCGGTCGGTTTGAGCGAACGTGCATGCGCAGATCAGCAGTAGGCAGGCGAGAAATTTTCTCATTCATTCGATCTTACGGGAAAACGCACCGGCAACGCGGTACGATTTGTAATCATGAGTTGGCGGACCCTTCTGATCGCGGCTATTGCGTCGACCCAGTTGGGACACGCGCAGCCTTCAGCCGCCATCTCAACTGCAGTAAAGTCTCCTGAAGCTTTACGAGCCTATCTGCAGTCGAACCGAACGATCGAATGGGGAGCCCTGTGGGAAACGCTCGGGGTAGTGGAGAACAAATACTGGGTTGCGCCTTGCGGCGCAGACTTTCCAGTCGGCCGCGCCGTGTGTGCTGTTGACTTGGAGCGCATCAGCCGCCCCGATCAGGCGCTGCTCACGATTCGAGGCGACGTAGCCTCTTATTCGAAGGAATATCTCAGATATGTCAAACTCGCCTCCGGCGGTTGGCGATTCGCGGGAGAGTTCTACGCATTTCAAAAGGATTCGCCGAGCGAGCACACGATAACGACCTTCGGCAGTAAGCCGTTCCTCATGATTTCCAGTGATCATTCGCAGGTTGGAATGGCGACAGAGCAGAAGCTCGAAGACTGGTTCGACCTTTCAGGCACCGGCCTCGATCCGGTTTTTTCGATCACCGTAGAGGGGAGCGAATGGCGCTGGGGAATGGGAGTGGGACGGACGATGCAGGCGGCACATCAGTTCAGCGTCTCGGATAATCTTGAGAAAATTCATGTGACGCTCACGCTCACATTTGACGGGATAGGTCTCGCACAAGAGGCGACTTACTCCGCGGAGTATGAGCGGCGGCCAAACGAGAAGAAGTTCGGTTTGGGACGCGCATACTTGGAAGGACCATCGCGCGCGCAAATATCGCCCGAAGAGTTTACGGAACTGGCCGACCCGTTCAGCGGCGTATCGAACGACAAGCTGGTAGCCTATGCGATCGGGGGCTTGCGGAAGGTCGCTACGGGTCCGGATAAGGATGCGAGGGATTGGCTCACACACGTCCTCGGGTACGTGGGCGACACTCCAGAAAAACGAGAACTGATGGGCCTGCTACGTCGGTGACCTACTCCGCGCCCGCCCCACTCACCGAAAAGCAGATCCCTCGCTTCGCTCGGGATGACAGTGGGGGAGGGGCACTCTCGATTAACCGACCCACTACCTACTGCCCTACTCCTCGCCGGCGTACTTCGCGTAATCGGCCGCCGACATCAGATCCTTCACCTCGTCCGGCGACGAGAGTTTGAGCTTAAACAACCACGCTGCGCCATGCGGATCCTGGTTGAGTTTTTCGGGTGCGGTCGCCAGCAGATCGTTGACTGCCGTTACCTCGCCGGAGACGGGTGAAAAGATATCGCTGACGGCTTTGACGGATTCGACCGATCCGACGGTCTTGCCCTTTTCGGCAGTGGCGCCGGGCTTCGGCAGATCGACGTACACGATATCGCCGAGTTCTTTTTGCGCGTGATCGGTGATGCCCACTGTGGCGGTATCGCCCTCGACGTTCACCCACTCGTGTTCCTTGGTATAGCGGAAGTTTTCTGGGTACATATTCATTTCGCTCTCTTGTAGAAAGGTGACGGGATGGTGATGGCCTCGACCGGCTGGTTGCGCACCATCACGTGGATGACGCGTCCCATCTCGCACAGGTTGACGGGCAGATAACAGAGCCCGATGTTCTTGTTCAGGGTTGGAGCGGGCCCGCCACTAGTGACCCAGCCCGAATTCGAACCGTCGACGTAGATTTCGTAACCGTCGCGGCCGATGCCGCGGCCCTGCATTTCAAAACCGATCAGCTTTCGCGTGATTCCCTGCTCCTTTTGCTTAACTAACGCATCGCGGCCGATGAAATCGCCTTTGTCGAGCTTGACGATCCATCCCAGGTTGGCTTCCCAGGGCGTGATGCTCGCGTGAATCTCGTGGCCGTAAAGCGCCATGCCGGCTTCCAGTCGCAACGTATTGCGCGCGCCGAGTCCGGCCGGTTTGATGCCGAATTCCTGGCCGGCGGCGAGCAGTTCATCCCAGATTTTAGGAGCCTCATTGGGCGCAACGTAGATCTCGAATCCGTCCTCACCGGTGTAGCCGGTTCGCGCGATGCGGGCCGGTACTCCGCTCACGGTGCCGTCAACGAACCAATAGTATTTGATCGGCGCGAGTTGAGCGGGCGTGAGCTTTTGTAGAGTTTCGAGCGCGCGCGGGCCCTGCACCGCGATCTGGGCGTAGCGCGGTCCCGCGTTTTCGACGGTGCAATCGAAGTGATTGTGAGCGGCGATGTGCTCGTAATCTTTATCCTGATTCGATGCGTTCACGCACAGGAAGAAATGATCGCCGGCGATTTTGTGGACCAGGATGTCGTCGACAAAGCCGCCGTGGGCATAGAGCAAGCCGGAGTAATGGGCTTGACCGGGCTTCAATTTCGAGGCGTCGTTGGTCGAGACGTAATCGACCAGTCTGACCGCTTCAGGGCCGCGAACTTCGATCTCGCCCATGTGGCTGACGTCGAAGAGTCCCACGCGCTGGCGGACTGCGTTGTGTTCGTCGATGACGCCGGAGTAGGAAACGGGCATGTCCCAGCCGCCGAAATCGACCATTTTGGCGCCCATCCGGCGATGAATGGCGTGAAGCGGAGTGGTCCTCAGAGACGCGGCCTGGGTCATGAATGTTTCAGGCTAACACAGGGGATGGCCCGGCGACGCTTGAAGTGGTGCGCTCTTTTCGTGCGCCGCACCGCGGAAAAGCCGAGATGTCCGGAACGGATCCGCAAGCCGGAAATCTCGGCTCAGCAGGCCTGGCGGCCCGCGCCACGTTCGAATGGATCAGGCCAGCACTTCGTCGATCTGGATGTGCGGCTGGATGTCGGTGTAGTTGGGGATGTCCGCCATGATGGCCGGGCTTTCGGCCGCCATCCCGGCTTGCAGATGCTCCATCGTGTCGATGTGGAGCTGGGCGGTAATCATGAACTCGGCCGGCGATCCGGGGGTGAATCCGCCGAGGCCCTTCGACACGGAATAGCCGATCATGCCGAACTTGCTGAGCAGTCCCGCGACCAGGGGCATGTGCTTTTTCATGTAATAGTCGAGGTCGAAACGGGCGCCGGGGGTGGTGGGGTAGGAAACGGTGACTCGGATCATATTGTAGAACCCAGGGCTCTACTGTAGCGCAGTCAGGCTCAAGATATGCGACTCTTCACGTCTTCACGATCTTGCGGCTTACTTTCGCTTTCGGTTTTACTTGCCCGTCGAGGGGCATCAGCGTGGCTATCTGCTTGGCGCGATAAAACACAGGTATTGTCTCGCCGCGATCGATGACGTGAAGGAGATCTTTCATGCGATAGCGGAGATCGGCGACGGTAGCTTTCATACAAGTGTCTGGTTACAACTACACTCATCGTGCGCGGAGGACTTCCCCGTGAAGAAATCCCCTTGGAAGTGTAGTAAGCTTCGCTCGTGGGATTCCTGGCGATCGCCCCGCGCGGCATTGTCGTAGTGATCCTGGCTCTGTGTGCGCAGTGTTCGCTGATCGCACAGCCAACGGCGGCAGTTTCCGTTCCGTTTGTCGGTTGCAAGTCTGACGGTCAAACGGGGCCGATGGAGGCGCCAAAGGGCAAATCTAAATCCGTGTCGATGAGCCCTCAGGCTGCCCAGCGGCTTGCTTACTACGAGTCCGCGCAAGGAGTTGGCGTCCTCGCCCCGCGCGGTTGGTATTGCTTTGGAACCTACGGCTCGGGCGGCGATGCTCTGTTCGTAAGCCCTCAGTCGATCGGATCGGCAGATTTCATCGGGAGGACCCCAGCCGGATTTGTCGGTCCCGCAATTGAGGTCTCTCATAGGCTCGGCGAAACGTCCGGACGATATGATGTTGCTGAGGTTATGGCACGAGTTTTTCCGGCCTACAAAGCATTCGTTACGGGCGTGATCGATCAGTTTGGCCAGCCGGCAGGTTCGTTTCCCTTTGGTCCGTATCCAAATGACATCCTGACGTACAAGGACAAACGGACGGTCGAGTATGAAACTCCAGCACAAGCAGGGGGATTGGGGACACGATCGTCGCTGAAGAAAAACGACAGGCCCATCGACGGTGTGGCGATGCTGATCGGGAAAACGCCCGATCTTGTGCTCTTATCAGTCCGGCTTCCCTCCGGCCTGACTGGACTGACGCCGGCGATAGTCGGTCAACTTGAGCGCGACGCTCCAGGCTTCAGATAGATCGCCGACGCGCGCGAAACGGGGGTGGGTTAGTTCGAGAAAAATCGACCTCCCGATCGAAAAGCAGGTCCCTCGCTGCGCTCGGGATGACACGGGTAGGGGTCAATCGATTGAATGACCATTACCCGCGAAGCCTGTGCTATCCTGATGGAGTACAAACGATTAAGAACAGACGAGGAGTATCGATTTTCGCATGGCGCTGGCGGGTGAAGCAAAGACCAAAGTGATTTCCGAGTTTCGGGTCCACAAGTCGGACACGGGCTCGCCAGAGGTGCAGGTTGCCATTCTGAGCCGGCGGCTTTTGGATCTGGCCGAGCATTTCAAGATGCACGGGAAAGACCATCATTCGCGCAAAGGGTTGCTGTTGATGGTTGCTCGCAGGCGTCGCTTGCTGGATTATTTGCGCAGCCGCAGTCCGGAGCGTTACAAGACGCTGATCCTGAGCCTTGGCATCCGCCGCTGATTCGAATCGATTCTCGAGGGCCGGCGTGGTTGCCGGCGGTCCTTACAGGAAGTTCACTCCAGTCTCTCCCCTTAATCGAAGCAGGTCTAACCTGAAAAGCCGGGCGCGGTCGTTCAGCGACGCGAACGGCCAAGACAAGATTAAAGGACGATTTCAAACATGTTGCATTCCGTAGAAGTGGATCTCGGCGGTGGCCGGACGATTACACTCGAGACCGGCAAAATTGCCAAACAAGCCAATGGAGCGGTGATCGTGCGCTCCGGCGAATCGGTGGTCCTGGTGACCGCCTGTACCGCGCCCGAGCCCAAGCCCGGAACCAATTTCTTCCCCTTGACGGTGGATTACCGCGAGTACACCTACTCGGCCGGTCGTTTCCCCGGCGGGTTCATCAAGCGCGAAGGCCGCATGTCGGAGAAGGAAACGCTGACGTGCCGCCTGATCGACCGCCCTCTCCGCCCGCTGTTTCCGGAAGGCTACGCGAATGAAACCCAGGTGATCGGCCTGGTGCTCTCGGCCGATCCGGCGCGGGATCCCTCCACGCTCGCCATTATCGGCGCGGGCGCGGCGCTGGCGATTTCCGACATTCCGTTCGAGCACGTGCTGGCTGGTGTGCGCGTCGGCATGGTGGACGGGAAGCTCACCGCCAACCCCAGCTACGAAGAGACCAAGGCTTCCAAGATCGGCATCGTGGTGGCGGGGACCGAGCACGGCATCGTGATGGTGGAATCCGGCGCGCAGCAGGCGACTGAGGCGGAAGTGCTGGCGGCCATCGAGTTCGGCCACGACTGCTGCAAGAAGATCGCGAAGGCTATCCAGCAACTGATGAAGAAGGCCGGCAAGGCCAAGCGCGTCTTTACGCCGCCGCCGATCAATAAGGATCTGTATCAGGAGATCGAAACTGCGACTCGCGCCGAACTTAAGGACGCGATGAACACCCAGAAGTACGACAAGCTGGAGAGTTACGCGCGGGTGGACGCCTGCAAGAAGAAGGCCATGGAGAGCGTTCCGGTAGAACAGCTTCCGGAAGCCAAGAAGCTGTTCGACAGTTTGAAGGAACGCATCTTCCGCGACGAGATGCTCAAAGACCGGCGGCGTCCCGACGGGCGCAAGTTCGACGAGGTCCGCAATATCGACGTCGAGGTGGGCGTGCTGCCGCGCACGCACGGGTCGAGTCTGTTCACGCGCGGCGAAACGCAGGCGCTGGTGACGGCTACGCTCGGCACCAAGGACGACGAGCAGAGAATCGAGCTGCTGGATTCGTCGGAAACCTCCAAGCGCTTCATGCTGCATTACAATTTTCCGCCGTTCAGCGTCGGCGAAGTCGGGTTCATGCGCGGCGCGGGACGGCGCGAGATCGGGCACGGCGCACTGGCCGAGCGCGCGCTTGCGGCGGTGATTCCCGACGACGCGGCGTTCCCCTACACGATGCGCGTGGTGAGCGACATCATGGAATCGAACGGATCGAGCTCCATGGCTTCGGTGTGCGGCGCGACGCTATCGCTGTTGGACGCGGGCGTGCCGATTTCCTCTCCGGTGGCCGGGATCGCGATGGGCCTGGTGATGGAGGGCAAGGATTACGCGGTGCTCACCGATATCGCGGGCGCCGAGGATCACTACGGCGACATGGATTTCAAGGTCGCGGGCACCAAGGCGGGCATTACCGCGCTCCAGATGGACATCAAGGTGCCGAACGTCACGCACGCGGTTTTGACGGAAGCGCTGGAGCAGGCGCGGCGAGCGCGGCTGCACATCCTGGATAAAATGAACGCCGTGATCGAAACGCATCGCACGACGCTTTCGCCGTACGCGCCACGCATCTTCACGATGCAGATTCCCACCGACAAGATCCGCGATCTGATCGGCAAAGGCGGCTCCACGATTCGCAGCATCGTCGAACAAACCGGTTGCAAGATCGACGTCGAGGACGACGGCAGCGTGAAGATTTTCTCCGCCGACGGAACCGCGGCGGACCGTTGCATCCAGATGATCACCGACATTTGCGCGGTGGCCGAAGTGGGCAAGACGTATCTGGGCAAAGTGGTGCGGATCGTCGATTTCGGCGCATTCGTCGAGATCTTCCCGGGCACGGATGGGCTGCTGCATATTTCCGAGATTTCGGAAAATCGCATCAAGCAGGTGCGCGATGAGCTGAAGGAAGGCGATCAGATCCTGGTGAAGGTCCTGGGTCTCGAAGGCAACAAGATCAAGCTCAGCCGCAAGGCGATTCTAAAAGAGCAGCGCGAGAAGCTGAAGAAGGAAGAGGGCGCGAAGGTCTAGCGGGATTGGTGGGGCGCCCTCGCCCGCGACCCGACTCCCTGGTCGGGTCTGCTCAAATCTCTTTCGGAATCCCAGGTTGGCGACCCACAGCCGGACGAGGGCGTCCGGCGCGGTCCAGGGGGACCGCCCCACTGGCTCTACTGACTGGTGCGCTCGACTACCACGGCCGTGCCGTAGCACAGCACCTCCGTAACACTCTGCATCACCTCAGTGGCGTCATAGCGGACCCCGATCACCGCGTTGGCGCCTTCCGCTTCCGCGTGTTGGACCATCTTCTCAAAGGCCTGTTCGCGCGTTTTCTCGCATAATTCCGACAGCAGCGTGATGTTGCCGCCCACGATGGTCTGCAAACCGGCGCCGATGGTGCCGAAAATCGAGCGCGACCGCACGACGATGCCGCGCACCAAACCGAGATTGCGCGTGATGCGATAACCGTCAAGCGTGAAGGTGGTGGTTACCAGGTGAGTGTCCATGTGAGGGATTATCTCATTTCAACGGATCGTGGAACAGTAATGAATCTTCCCTCAAGCGCTCCGTACTGTCGCGCCTCAAGAGGCGGTACGCGCTCCCTGCGGTCGAGCCTCAATTGGCAGGGCATGGCCCTGCCCCACGGTCGCGGCTCGTTATTCCGTACGCAGGGCTGTTATCGGATCCACTCCGATCGCACGGCGCGCCGGGAACCAGCAAGCCGCGAAGGCCACCAGCGCCATCGCTGCGATGGCGAGCGAGTAAGTCAGCGGATCGGTCGCGCTGATCCCATACAGGATTTGCGAGAAGAGGCGGCCCGCCGCGAGCGCCAGGCCGATCCCCGCCGCGGTTCCGATCGCGACCAGCAAAGCGGTGTGCGACAGCACCACGCTGAGCACCTGCGACGGTTTCGCGCCGAGCGCCATGCGGATGCCGATCTCGCGCGTGCGCCTGGAAACGGCGTAGGCCATAATTCCGTAAACGCCGGTGGCCGCCAGCACGATCGCCAGGAGGCCGAACGCCCCCAGCACGATGGCCGCGATCCTGGCCGGGAAAAGCACAAAGCCCAGTTGATCGGTAAGGCTGCCCACGGCATATACGGACAGCGATGGATCGAGTTCCATCACGGCGCGGCGCAGCATGCCGGCCACCTGGTCTTCCGGTATGGATGAGCGCGCGACGATAGTGGTTCCCGCGATCGATCCCTGCTCGATCGGCTGAAACACGGCGGGCATGGGCTTCTCGCCGAGCGACCGGTATTTTCCGTCCTCCACGACGCCGACGATTTCCTGCCAATCGTCCCCCCGACGGAACCGCTTGCCGATCGGGTTCTCGCCCGGCAACAGTTGGCGCGCAAAAGCCTGGTTGACAATGGCCACCGGCCGTCCGCCCTTCTTGTCGTCCAGGGTGAAATCGCGGCCCGCGATCAGCTTGGTCTGCGCGGCGCGCAAGTAGCCGGGTGAGATTTGGTACATCGCGGCCAAGGGTATATCGGCGGCGCGCGGCACCGGTTTCCCTTCGATCAGAACGGGGCTGTTGTTCCAATTCAAACTCAGTGGAATACCGTTGACGATACCCGCCGATTCGATGCCCGGCATGGAGCGCACGCGCTCCAGCACGCGGCGCTGGAATTCGCGGGAGCGGGTGTCATCGTAACCTTGCAGGCTCAGGTCGACGGAAACCGCTGCGGCATGACGCGGCTCGAATCCGAGCTTCAGGTTGAGGGCCTGTTGCAGGCTGCGGACCACCAGCACCGATCCGACCAGGAGCACTAACGCGAGCGCGACTTGCGCCGATACCAGAAAGTCTCGAATATGGAAGCGGCGCAGACGCTCCGCGACGGCTTCGTTCTTCAGCGCGGGCGCGAGGTCGGCGCGGGTCGACTGCAACGCGGGCGCGAGCCCGAACAGGATTCCGGTCGCAATCGAGGCGGCCACCGCGAACAGCAGGACGCGCAGATCCAGGGTGACTGACGACGTGATCGGGACGCCGACCGGAGGGCGCCAGGCTGCGAACAAATCCGTGAGCCATACCGCCAGCAGAAGGCCGGCTGCTCCGCCCACGATCGACAGCACCAGGCTTTCCGTTAGCAACTGGCGAACCAGGCGGGCGCGCGGCGCGCCGAGGGCCAGCCGAATCGCGGTTTCCTTGCGGCGATCGGCGGCGCGGGCAAGCAGAAGGCCGGCCAGGTTGACGCAGGCGATGAGCAGCACCAATCCGGCGACACCCATCAGCACCGCCGAAAATCCCCGCACCGTTCCGCGAATGTAGGTTCCGAACAGGCCGGGCGGCGAGAGCACGATCTTGATCCCCTCGTCCTCCTTGGGATATTCACGAGCCAACTGCTGCTCGATGCTATTAAACGCGGATTCCGCCTGCGGAAGCGAAACGCCGGGCTTCAATCGTCCGATGACGAATAGATTCCGGTTGCTGCGCCCGTCCAGCCAGACGTAGCCGGGCTCGATCTGCGGCTCCATCGCCATTGGAACGAAGAGATCGGGAGTGAAAACCACTTCGGTCCCCGCGAATCCACGCGGCGCGACGCCGACCACGGAATAATTCATGCCGTTGATCTGGATCTGCTTTCCAATCACGTCCGGATCGCCCGCGAAGTGGTCCTGCCAGCAGGCGTAGGTGATGACCGCGACAGGATGGCCGCGTCGTGTGACGTCGTCTTCGCGATGGAGCACGCGTCCCCGCGACGCGCCGACGCCGAGCACGTCGAAATAGTTGCCGGTCACTTCGTATACCCACAGGCGCGCGTTGTTGGAATCGCCACGGCTGAAGCTAACCGGCGACATGCGATAGCCGGCCAGGCCGGAAACAACGGTGTTGCGATCGCGAAGGTCGAGATAGTCGGGATAACTCTGGGTCGGGAACTCGGTATTCGACCCGTGAAAGTTGAGAGAAACGAGTTCGTTGGGCCGCTCGACCGGCAGCGGACGGAACAGGAGTCCGTTCACCACGGTGAAAATCGCGGTATTCGCACCGATGCCCAGCGCCAGCGTGATGATCGCCGCGAGCGTGAATCCGGGGGGCTTGCGAAGGCGGCGCAGCGCGACGATGAGATCCTGGCGGAGACGGTCCATGATATAGGTACGTTGAAGACTCCAGGATTGTTCGACAATTCGGAGCTGGAGACGTCGGTAGTTGTGGCCGTGTTTAGTTCTTACTTCGCCGGCGGGAGCTTGAATTCGACGTTTCGGGAATCGTTCAACTGCCGCGAGAATTCGCGATCGATCAAAGACAGGGACACGCGATTCTGACTGCCTTCGGTGGTGATGTAGTTGAGCGTGTCGCCGTCCACCCAGTACGCGATCGCCGGGATGATGGTGTGATCCGTCATCGCCAGCAGATAAATGGTCGGCTGATCGTTCGCCCGGTAATCCGGTCCCGGCGGGGGAAGGTCCGCGTTGGAGTAATCCCGCATGACCGGATTCGGACTGTCGGGAACATATCCTTGATTGATGATGGCCACAGGCGATTGTCCCGGCGCATCGGCCAGGCCGTAATCGTAAGCCGGAGCGGGCTGCTGGGCGTACGTGTCGCCGCCATAATAATAATTGCCGTAATAATAACCGCCGTAATACACGGGATACGGCACTATTACCGTTCGGCTATGCTGCGGATGCGGCGCCGGAGGAGGAGCCGGGCGAGGCGTAAACGACCTGAAGCCCGACGGGCTGGCTGCCGCATGCCCGCCCGATCCGCCATGCGCGCGTTGCGCGAACGCGGTGGAACCGGTCGCTACCAACGTAACTACGAACGTGACGAATATCACAACCAGGCCGGACAATGCACGTGCGATCACCCTCATAGCGCGGCCTCCTAGAGATATTCTAGACGCTTTCGCCGTGCCCGGCGTTGCCTGGTCTATCTGAAATGTGGGGATTATTTTCGACTAAAAGTGGTACAGCATCAGGTACACCACCACGCCCGTGACGCCGACATACAGCCAGATCGGCAAAGTCCATCGGGCGATGCGGCGATGGCGGACGAAATCGCCCTTCCATGCCCGGCGAAGGGTGATGATCGCGAGCACCGGAACGGTGGCGGCGAGAACCGTGTGGGTGAACAGAATGGTCAGATAAACGGTGCGCAGCGCTCCGGCGTGCGGGTAATGCAGCACGCCCTCATGGTGCGCAATCAGGTAATAGTGATACGTCAGATACGAAATGAGAAAGACCACGGAGACCGTAAATGCCGAAGTCATCACCCAATGATGCGCGTTCACGCGGCCGCGGCGGATCAGCATGTAGCCCGAGGCGAGCAGCACGGCTGAGGAGCCGTTCAGGGTCGCGTTGACGGCCGGAAGGTCATGAATGTCCATCATCATTTGGATTAGTCGCGCTCCCGGCGCGCCAGATTTTTTGTATCGGCGATAAGCCGGGTGATCGCGTCCGGGTCTGAGGTGAGATAGAAACCGCGAATGCGCGACTTTCGATCGACCAGCACGAAGCGCGTCGAATGTTCCAGGCTGCCGTTCACATCGCCCAGCATGAACGCGTCGCGGCTCAGATGATGCAGCTCGTCCTCCGGACCGGTGAGGAAAAACCATGTCCCCGGTTTCGCGCCAAATCGTTTGGCGTAGTCGGCCAGCACCGGTGGCGTGTCGTGCGCGGGATCGACGGTGAAAGAAACCAGCCGAAATTTTTCGGACGGGACGCCGTCGGCACTCAAGAGCGCCGTTTGCACCTCATGCATTTGCGAGCTCATGCGCGGGCACGGGCCGGGACAGGTGGTGTAGATAAAGTCGGCGATCCAATCGACGCCGTGCAGTTGGGTTGCGCTCGAGAACGCCGCACCGGTTTGATCGGTCAACGTGAAATCGGGCACTGTGCCGAAGGACTCAAGCTTGGCGGACGCGTGACTGCAGCCGATGAGCCCGGCCGCGCCTAAAACGAGGCACGCGGCTAATACTGCCCTAGAGATGGGGACGATCGATCGCCAGCAGTCCATAAAGAACGGGCAGGTAAACCACGCTTGCGAGCAGCACCTGCCGTGCGTGCGCCGCCGAGTGATCGAACCACATGCGCACGGCCGCATAGGCGAACACCGCGCCCATCACGATCGCGCCGAAAAAATAAATATCGCCGGCCATCGCCGTGAATTTCGGCAACAGGCTCACCGGCAGCAACACCAGCGAAAACAGAACCACGCGCCGCGCCGTCGATACGCCATCGGGTTCGACGACCGGCAGCATGCGGATTCCAGCGCGCGCATAATCGTCGCGATACATCCACGCGATCGCATAAAAATGCGGAAACTGCCACAGGAACAGGATCGCGAACAGGATCCACGCAGGGGCGGTGAGGGTACCCGCGGCCGCGGCAAATCCGATCAGCGGCGGCATCGCGCCGGGGATCGCGCCGATGGTGGTCGCGTGCGGCGAAAGCCGCTTGAGGGGCGTGTAGACGAATACGTACATCGCGAGCGTAAACGCGCCCAGTAAACCTGTGAGCAGGTTCGCCCCCAGCGACAGTTCGGCGAATCCGGCGATGGAAATCAGCGTTCCGAACCAAAGGGCATGCGCCGGCGTGATGCGGCCCGAAGGAATCGGCCGCGCCATGGTGCGATTCATTTTCGCGTCGGCGTCGCGTTCAACCCACTGATTCAGCGCGGCGGCGCCGCTCGCGATCAACGCCGTTCCGATCAAAGTATGCAGCAGCGTCAGCCACAGATCCCGGATGGCGCCTGAGTGCACGACAGGGTGCGCCCCGCACATGAATCCGATCGCCGCGCTCATCAATATGAAGAACGTGATGCGCGGCTTGGTGAGCGCCAGGTAGCCCTGAATGGTGTGGCCGACGCTTGCAGGACGCGCCTCGCTCGCGTGATTCTCGGGACTCACCAGACTCACGTGACTCATGACGTCACCGCCTGCTGCGCGCGCGCCGTCTGCGCCGATCCCTGACGAACATTACGCCGGATCTGGATGGCCAACACGATGCTTGCCGCGAGCGTCATCGCGCCGACCGCGACGTGCGCCACCGTCGACAACACCATCGCCAGCGGCTGTTCGGCCGCCTGCAACCGCATGTAGTAAGCGACAATGCCCAAACAAATCTGCACGCCAGTAATGGTGAGCAGAACAATGGCCGACCGCCGCAGCGCCCAATGATCGGGAAACTGATGCAGCACGAAAATGCCGGCGAACATAATCACTAGTGTCACAATCATCGATCCGATGATGTGCGGCAATACAGTGATGACCCCGTGCCGGAATCCCGCACCGAGCGCGATTTGCGCCAGCACGAAAATCGGCGTGGCGATCCCGATCGAGCGCAGTGAAGGCCAGCCGTGATCGTCCACAAGGTCAGGTCCTGCAAGGAAACTCTGCGAGGTGAACACGGACATCGCCACCGTGATCGAGAAAAATAACTGCGCGAGGCAAGTGTGCGTCATGCTTACCGGCGGCGGAGTCAACAGTTTCACCGTCAATCCGCCGAGCAGTCCCACGCCGATCACCCAACCCAGCGCAACCCAGCCCAGCTTGCGCATCCACGGCCGCGTTTCGATCCGCAGAATCCAGACCAGCAGTCCGATGGTGAGCATCCCGACCAGCGTGCCGACCATGCGATGGCCATGCTCGAACAGGACGCCGCCGGTCATTTGAGGCATCACCTGGCCGTAGGAAAGGGGCCAATCGGGAACCGAAAGTCCCGCGCCTTTGCTGGTGACGGACGCCCCGGCGACCACCAGAAACAGCGTGCATACGGCCAGCAGGATCGCGTAACGATGCAGCCACGTGTAACGGCTCAACGTGGGACTTGGTATAGGAGGCAAGACGGAAGAAACGCTTTCCCCACTATTGTAGCAAGCGCGGCTTGATGGGGGAAGAAAAGCCGAGATGACTCTCGGCTCTGCCGGCCTGGCGGCCCGCGCCACATCAAGGTCGACAATTCTAACGTCGCTGCCCGGAGTTCGTCTAATGGGGGCGCGTCTAAGCTTCGAAGCGGCCTCTTCGCAAGAATCAGCGTTGTCGCACGAGTTATAGTAGAAGGAATTATCAATCGATTCAGGGAAAAATTGTGGACTGGAAACTACTCTCAATAGTAATTGCTTTCGTCATAGCAGCGGATGCGCAAACCGTGCGCGGCGTGATCAGCGGAGTTGTGAGCGACCAGGCGGGAGCTCCGATAAAACGAGCCGCGGTCAGCCTGATGAATGACGAGACCGGCGAACAGCGCACGGCTACAGCCGATTCACAGGGAGAATTCACCTTCCCGATGGTGGCGCCGGGGCGGTACACGCTGGAAGCGGAACAGAGCGGATTTCACAAGGTTCCCCAACACGTGATTTTGGAAGTCAATCAGGAGATCCAGGTAACTGTGCCGATGTTGGTCGCCGGTGACACGGTGGCGGATGTGTCGGCGATCGCACCGCTCCTCCGCACCGAAACCTCCGCGATGGGCGGCGTCATCGACAACCGCACCATCACCGGCATTCCTCTTGACGGCCGCGATTTCTACCAACTCAGCCTGCTGCTCCCCGGAGTTTCCCCGCCCGCGCAAGGCTCGGCCGGCTCGGTGCGCGGCGCGTTCGCCATTGAAGTAAACGGCGCCCGCGAGGACGCCAACAATTTCCTGCTCGACGCCGCCTATAACGGCGATCCGAAACTCAATGGCGTGGGCGTGACGCCGCCTGTCGACGCGATCCGCGAATTCGAAGTTGCGGCTTCCACCTACGACGCAACTTTTGGCCGGAACGCCGGCGGCCAGGTCAGCGTGGTCACGCAATCCGGAACCAATCAGGTTCACGGCACGGCTTACGAATTCTTCAGCAACGCGGCGCTCGACGCGCGCAATTTCTTCGATCCCGCTGGTCAGCCCGATCCGCGATATCAGCGCAACCAATTCGGCGCGACCATCGGCGCGCCCGTAAAGAAAAACCGTACGTTCTTCTTTGGCGATTTCCAGATCACGCGCCTCGCCGCCGGCCAAACCCAGGTAACCAATGTCCCCACCGCACAGGAACGCATCGGAAATTTTGCGGGCAGCGGGATGGTCGCCATCGATCCGTCTTCAGGCCAGCCGATTCAGGGCAACGCGCTTCCCTCGTACTACATCAATCCCATCGGCCTCGCGATCGCGGCGCGCTATCCCCTGCCGAATTACAACTCCGGGGGCGCGAACTACGTCTCTGCCCCCATCGAAACAGATCATCAGGATCAGTTCGACATTCGCGTGGATCACGCGCTGACCTCCAGCGACCATCTTTTCGCGCGCTTCAGTTTCATCGACGACGCGCTGTTCACGCCCTTTGCCGGATCTTCGGGCGATTCCCTGCTGCCCGGTTACGGGCTCAACGTGCCCAGCCGATCGCAAAACGCGGCGCTCGGCGAGACTCATGTTTCCAGAAGCTTCGTGAACGAGCTGCGCATCGCGTTCAATCGCGTGTCGAATGGCGATTTTCAACAGGGCTACGCGAATGGCGCGGGCGCGAATATCAACGCTCAACTCGGGCTGCCAGAGCTCTCCACGAATCCGCGCGACTTCGGGATGAGCCTGGTTTCCATCGCCGGCTTTTCACCGATCGGCGATGAAAACACCAGCCCGGAGCACGGAACCACTGATACGTATCAGATCTCGGATATCATTACGGGCGTTCGCGGCCGTCAGATCGTCAAGTACGGAATCGACGTCCGGTACACGCAGGAGAACGCGTATCGGGATGTGGAAGGGCGCGGGTTCCTCAATTTCGACGGCGTGTACACCGGCAATCCGCTGGAAGAGCTGCTGCTCGGTTTGCCCACCGACACAGGCGGCGCGGTGATGAACAATCCCGAACATCTGCGCACCCACAGCCTGAATTTTTTCGCGAACGAAACCTGGCGCATCAAGCCGAATCTGACCTTGACGTTCGGCGCGCGCTGGGAATACAACTCGCCCGCGGTGGACGCGGCCAATCGCGCCAACCTTTATAATCCGGCGACGGGCACGCTGGTTCCGGTGGGGCAGAACGGATTCCCGCGCTCCGGCTACAACACCGTTTACGTTAATGCCGCGCCCAGCGCCGGCATCGCATGGTCGCCCAAGGGCCACACTTCAACTGTGGTTCGCGCGGCGTATGGGATTCATTACGATCAGTCCTCGCTCGCGCCCAGCGAAGGATTGTACTTCAGCGCGCCGTATTACGTACTGAACGTAGCTTTCCCCATCCAAGGATATTTCACGCCGTCGCTTCCCAGTCCGTTCACTTTCCCGTTCCCCTTCCCTGCCTCGGCCACCGCATTCCAGCGCGATCTTCAGACGCCGTACTATCAGCATTGGAACTTCGGAATCCAGCAGCAGCTCGGGAAGTCTCGCGTGCTCGAAGTGGCGTACGTCGGAACCAAAGGCACGCACCTGATCGATTCGCGTGACATCAACCAGCCGCAGCCTTCCACCAATCCGAACTACCAGCGTCCCAATCCGGCGTTCGCCGACATCAACATTATCGAATCCGCCGCCAACTCCATTTACAACAGCCTGCAAGCCCGCCTGGAACAGCGGCTCGCGCATGGGTTGTCGATGCTGGCTTCTTATACTTATTCGAAATCGATTGACGACGCATCCGGATTCTTCTCCACCTCAGCCGATCCGAATTTCCCGCAGAACAGCTACAATCTTCGCGCCGAGCGCGGATTGAGCGACTTCGACATTCGCAATCGCTTTGTGCTGAGCTATGCCTACGACTTTCCGTTCGCGAAAGGTCACCGGTGGATCGGCGGATGGCAGAGCTTCGGCGTGCTGACGTTCCAGAGCGGCCAGCCTTTCACCGTCGCGCTGCTGCCGACCATCGACAATGCCAACGTCGGACAAGGCGAATTGGGCTTCGGCGCGAATCAGCGCCCGAATGTAGTGGGCAATCCGAGCCTCGCGAATCCGGGACCGGCTGAATGGTTCAACACGTCGGCGTTTGCGATCGCGGCGCCGGGAAATTTCGGCAATGTCGGCCGAAACACCGTGGAGGGCCCCGGTCTTGACACCGTGGACTTCTCCATCGTCAAGAACACCCGCTTCCGCGAGCGGTTGAACACGCAGTTCCGCGCCGAGTTTTTCGATCTGTTGAACCACACCAACTTCAACCTGCCGGATAGTTTCGTGGGATCGGCGACGTTCGGGCAGATTCTTTCGTCGAGGGATCCGCGGCGCGTGCAGTTCGGACTGAAGTTCCTGTTTTAGTTGGCAGGGCATGCGGCACGCACGTTCCGTGGCCCTGCCCCACGCTGTATCCTGATTCTTGCCCACGCGAGCTATCGATCTCGCCGTCATCGCCGCATATCTTGCGGGCATCACCTGGTTTGGCGCGCGCTTCCGCCGCGGCCAGCGCACTCTTCAGGATTATTTCCTCGGCGGCAAAACCGTCCCGTGGTGGGCCATCGCGCTTTCCATCGTCTCGGCGGAAACCAGCACGCTCACCGTGATCGGCACGCCGGTGCTCGCGTTTCAAGGCAACTACGGATTCCTGCAAGTGGTGTTGGGATATCTGGCCGCGCGCATCGTGATCTCGGCGCTGTTTCTGCCCGCGTACTTTCGCGGCGAGATGTTCACCGCTTATGAATTGATGCGCCGCCGCTTTGGCGATCGCATCCGCCGCTTGACCGCCGGAACGTTCCTGGTCCTGCGGGCTCTCGCGGAAGGCGTCCGCGTGGTCGCGATTTCTCTGGTGGTCTCCATCATCATCGGCGTTGGCGACAAGACCTCCATCGCGGTGATTCTGTGCCTCACGTTGTTCTACACCTATGAAGGCGGCATGACCGCGGTGATCTGGACCGACGTAGTGCAGATGTTTATCTACGTCGCGGGCGCGGCGGTGAGCTTCTTCGTGATCCTGCGCGAAATTCCCGGCGGTTGGTCGCACGTAGTCGCCGTCGCGGCGCCGCTGGGTAAGCTCCAGGTCTTCGATTTCCGGACAGGTCACGATTTTTTCAGCCGAACCTACACCTTCTGGGCCGGCCTGATCGGCGGATGTTTTCTCACTACGGCGAGTCACGGCACCGATCAGCTCATGGTCCAACGCCTGCTCGCCGCACGCGATCAGCGTTCCAGCCGCGCCGCGCTGATGTCGAGTTGGGTGGTCATCTTTATCCAATTCACATTGTTTCTGATGATTGGAACGTGCCTGTTCACGCTGTATTCGGACCGTCATTGGACGCCGCCGGACGTGCCCGACCGACTCTATCCTCTATTTATATGGGAGCACCTTCCGGTGGGAATCGCCGGCCTGGTGATCGCGGCGATTTTGGCCGCCGCGATGTCCAACCTGAGCGCGGCCCTTAATTCGCTGGCATCCGCGACGGTGATGGATTTCTGGAAACCGTGGTCAAGAAACGTGCCGAAAAACGGGAACAGTACGAGCAATGGCGACGCGCGTTGGCTGCGCCTCGCGCGACTGGTAACCGTCGTCTGGGCCGCCGTGCTGTTCGGCGTCGCCATGTTCGCGCGCGAATGGGGCAGCGTTCTCGAAGCCGGCCTCTCCATCGCATCGGTATTGTACGGATCGCTGCTCGGCGTCTTCCTGTTAGGACTGCTGACTCGGCGCGTAGGCGAAAAGGCCGCTATGTTCGGTATGTGCGCGGGATTCGCCCTGATCCTCTACGTCAAATTTGAGACTTCCATCGCGTGGACGTGGTACGTTCTGATCGGAACGGCGGGCACTTTTTCGGCCGGCCTCGCGGCCTCGCTGGTATTCAGGCCCGGCCTGTCAGAGCGGGGATCTACCACATGAGCCAAGGAGCATGCATCTGGAAAAGCAACCTGAACTTCGCCGCGCGTTAGGACCCTGGGCCGCCATTGCGGTGGTGATCGGCACCGCCATCGGCAGCGGAATTTTTCTGGTGCCCACCAAGATGATCCGAGCCGTCGGGTCGCCGGAAATGGTGTTCGCCGTGTGGGTTTTCGGCGGGATTCTGACGCTCTTTGGGGCGCTCACCTACGCCGAGCTGTCCGCCGCGATGCCCGGCGCGGGCGGTGAATACGTCTATCTGAACGCCGCCTACGGCCGCTTTTTCGGCTTCATTTACGGCTGGACGCAGACCTGGGTGGCCAAGGCCGCTTCCATCGCGACGCTCGCCACCGCGTTTTTCACCTACTTGTCGAACTTTTTTCCGCAACTCAACGCCGTGGTTTACACGCTGCCTCTGCCCATCGGACCGGGCTGGAAGCCGCTCGAAATCCGCTACGGTCAACTGCTGGCGATCGGCGTCATCCTGTTTCTGGCCGGCGTGAATTACCTGGGCGTTCGGGTCGGCGGCGGAGTGCAGGTCGGGGTAACCGCGCTCAAGGTCGCCCTGATCCTGGGATTGATCGTCGCGGGCCTCGCGTCAAGCGCGGGAAATGTGGCCAATTTCGGGGTGGGAATGCCCGCCAGTCCGGGAGGCATACCGGGATTCTTCATTGCACTGGTGGCTGCCTTGTGGGCCTACGATGGATGGAATAACGCGGGGATGCTCGGATCCGAAATCGAGCGCCCGCAGCGGAATCTTCCGCTTGCGCTGATCAGCGGGACCATCTGCATGATGGCCATCTATCTGCTCACCAATGTCGCGTATTTTTATATCTTGAGCGGACCTGAAGTGGGAAGTGAACAAAGCCGAATGACCGGCGTCGCCGCCGTAATGATGCATCGCGTGCTCGGAGCGCCGGGCGCAGCGGTGGTGAGCGTGGCGGCCATGATTTCCATTTTTGCCGCAATGAATGGATCCATCCTGTCGGGTGCACGCGTTCCTTACGCAATGGCGCGAGACGGTTACTTTTTCCGGTCGATTGGTACGGTTAATCCGCAATATCGAACTCCTTCCGCCGCGATTTTGCTGCTGGGCGTGTGGTCGTCGGCGATCCTGCTCACCGGCCGCTACGATGATCTCTACACGCTGGTGATTTTTCCAAGCTGGATTCTGTACGGGATGACCGCCGCCGCGGTGATCGTATTGCGTCGCAAACAGCCCGAACTGCCGCGTCCCTATCGGGTATGGGGGTATCCCCTGGTACCAATATTGTTCATATGCGTGGCGTTGGCCCTGCTTTATTCGACATTACGCAGCTCACCCCGCGAGTCGGGGATCGGTTTGGTGCTGATTGCGGCCGGACTTCCCTTTTATTTTCACTGGAAAGGTCGAATTATGCGGGAAACAGCCGTGCCGCCCGACGGGAATCCGCACCCGGGGAATCCCCGGTCAAAAATGGGGTCTTAGACACCATTTTGTTCTGAAAACAGAACAAAGCTCTTGAAAACCACGCAGAATTAGGGTTAAACTCATAAAGCACGACAGGGAGTTGGGATTGGCTGTGTTCGGTTTTCAGAACGTGTGAGCTGCTAACGAAGACTGCTACAAGATCTTACAATTGTGGAAGGAAGCACATGGATCTAATGAAAATGCTGGCCGATTTACGCCAGGAACGAGAGCAGATTGAAGAAGCCATTTTAACGCTGGAGCGTTTGGCGCGGGGCAGAGGACGGCGCCGGGGACGGCCGCCGACCTGGATGGCGACCATCAAACGCCGCGGACGGCCGCCGGGCAGCAAGAATAAGCCAAAAGAATCCGCGGCCGCTTAAACCGCTCGATTCTTGGGGCAAAAGAAGTGCTTGGAGGCGCCTTGGGCAATCCTTTGCCGCCAAGCTGCCGATCCACGGTCAATCCGCGGTCGATTGTCGGTCGATTCACGGTCAATCCGCGGTCGATTCACGGTCAATCCGCGGTCGATTCACGGTGGTGCTCGAACCGGTGTTCCCACCATTGCTAAACTGAAGCCGTGTCCGCCACTAAGCTCACTGCCCAAGTCAAGGCCGGGGGATGCGCCTCCAAACTGAGTCCCAGGATTCTGGATCAGGTGCTCCCCCGGCTTCCGCGCGTCGCCGACCCCAATCTTTTAGTAGGATTCGACACGGCCGACGACGCCGGCGTTTACCGCCTGACGCCGGAGCTGGCGATGGTGCAAACCGTCGATTTTTTCACTCCGATGGTGGACGATCCGTTCACCTTCGGCGCGATTGCCGCAGCCAACGCCCTTAGCGATGTTTATGCGATGGGCGGCAAGCCACTGACGGCTCTCTCCATTCTGGCGTGGCCGGCGGGTAATGAACTCGACGACCTGGAGGCGATCCTCAAAGGCGGGGCGTCGAAAATCCACGAAGCCGGGGCCGTGGTGGTGGGCGGCCACAGCGTAAACGATCCCGAGATCAAGTTCGGCTATGCGGTTACCGGGGTGATTCATCCGGATCGGATCAAGACCAACTGCGCGGCTCGACCCGGCGATGTCCTGGTTTTCACAAAAAAGATCGGCACGGGGATTATTTCGACGGCGATCAAGCGCGGGATCGCGTCAGATGCGCACATCGACGGGGCGACACGGTCCATGCTGACACTGAATCGCGCGGCAGCCGAAGCGATGGCGGACCTGGAAATCCACAGCGTGACGGATGTTACCGGCTTCGGCCTGCTGGGTCACGCACGAGAGATGGCGATCGGCAGCGGGGTGACGCTCGAAATCGATTCGTCGCGGGTTCAATTTCTGGAGGGCGCGGCGGAGTATGCGCTCGCGGGCGCGATTCCCGGCGGATTGAACAATAATCGCGATTTCGTGAGCAGTTGCGTCGAAAGCGCTTCGCTGGTGGACGATTTGTTGTACGATCCGCAAACCTCCGGCGGACTGCTGATTTCACTGCCGGAAGCGGATGCAGCGGCGTATATGCGAAAATATCCAGCGGCGTACTTAATTGGCCGCGTCTTGGAACGCAGCACGAAGCCGTTGCGAGTAATATGACAGATTCGCCGATCATCATCGCGCTGGATGTTCCCAGCGCCACCGAGGCTCGCCGATTAGTCCGCGAGATCGGCGACGCGGCGTCCTTCTATAAGGTCGGCCTGGAATTGTACGCCGCCGCCGGTCCCGATTTTGCGCGCGAGCTGAAGGCCGAGGGTCATCGAGTCTTTCTGGATCTGAAGCTGCACGACATCGGTGAGACCGTGCGGCGCGCGGTCGCGCAGGTGACTAAGATTGGTCCGGACTTCTTAACTCTCCACGCGACCGATCAGGTGATGCGCGCGGCGGTCGAAGGGCGGGGGCAATCGCCACTAAAGTTACTCGGCGTCGGCGTGCTCACCAGCCTGGACGATTCGGATCTGGAAAAAGACGGCTATTCGCGGAGCTTGATCGATCTGGTCGAGCTCCGCGCGCGCAATGCAATGGCGGCGGGAATGGATGGCATCGTGTGTTCGCCGCGTGAGGTTGCCAGAGTGCGCGGGATCACCGGCCGCAAAATGATTCTGCTGAATCCAGGAGTGCGATCCGCGGGCTCTGACGCGGACGACCAGAAACGCGTGGCGACTCCAGCAGAGGCAGTCGCAGCGGGTGCGGATTACATCGTGATCGGCCGGCAGGTGACGCGCTCGAAAGACCCTCGCGGGGAGACGCTGCGGGTGCTGGAAGAGGTCGGGGCGGTGGCGAAGGCTTGCTAAGAGGCCCAAGTGTTACAGACATGAATGGCAGAAGCCAATCCTGAAAAGGCTGGCGGCGGTTCGATTCCGTCCCGGGCCGCCAAGCTTTCAAACACTTAGGGACACTCAACTCCGGGTTTTGGTTCCCATTGGTTCCAATTCTAGCCGGCCGAAAGCTCGTCTCACGTGGTCTCCGTCAGGCTCGAAGTGATAGACTGAAACCGAAGAGTCGTTATGGCATTTCCGGCATCACCCTATATCGACCAGCAGGACGGTGCTATCAGGATCGCGGGCTCCCGCGTATCTCTTTCTTCCGTTGTCGCCGGGTTTCAGGAAGGCGAGTCTCCGGAAAAGATTGTCCAGTCGTTTCCAACTCTGACGCTTGCGCAGGTGTATGGCGCAATTGCGTATTACCTCGACAACAAGAAGCTGATCGATGACTATTTCGCGGAAGTCGACCGTGAGTTCGAACGATTAGTGCCGCCGCTGAGCCAATCGAACCCGGAACTCTTTGCTCGCTTGCAGGCGGCACGCGAAAAGATGGCTTCGAAGGGCTCGTGACGGTCCGCTTCCTGGCGGATGAAGATGTCAGGGCCAGTATTATCGAGGGTCTGCGTTCCCGCGAGCCCGCCATTGACATCCTGGATGTGAGCAACGCTGGGTTAAGAGGGACCAAAGATCAGGCGCTCCTCGAACTCGCGGCCCAGCAGAATCGCATTCTAATCACGCACGACCGGAATACTATGACGCGGCACTTCTACCAGCGCCTCGCCGCCGGAAAATCTGGACCGGGCTTGTTTGTCGTTCCCCAACATCCGCGAGCCATCGGTGCCATTGTCGAGTCCCTGGTTCTTGTTTGGGCCCCTTCGCATGCCGAAGAATGAGCGGAACCAGATCGCTTATCTTCCATTCCGATAAGCGGGCGAGTCCAGTACCGAAAAGGCTAGCGGCGGTGGTTCGGTTTCCTTGTTTGGCTAGGCCAGCTCCACAGAAGAAGCGAATGGTACCTTGGTGATCGGAAGCTCGTTAGCGATGGACTATAGCCAGATCATCACGATCGAACCGGGCAAGATGGGCGGGAAGCCCTGTATTCGTGGCCTTCGTATCACGGTCTATGACATCCTCGATTATCTTGCTTCCGGGATGACTGAAGACGAAATTCTTCGTGACTTCCCCGATCTCGCTAAAGAGGACATTCGGGCTTGCCTCGCGTTTGCCGCTGACCGTGAGCGCAAACTTCGCCAGCATTCATCCGTGAAACTGCTTTTCGACGAGAACCTGTTTCCGGTTCTGTGAACCCGGTCAATTCTCTGACGGCCTCTCCACGTGGTCGATCACCAGCACCTCTACCGGTCCCTTCATCGCCTCCAGTTTGAGCCCAAGCTGCTCCTGAATCGCCGCGAATATCGAGGCTCCCGTGGCATCCGGAGGCGGCGCGTCGCCTCCGCTATTCGGCTGGCTTTCGTCGGGCACCCATTCAAGCTTGAACTCGAATTTCCCGTTCAGCCCGGTGGCGTCGACCACCGCCCGGCCCAATTGGTTTCTCAGAAAAGACAGCAGCTCGGGAAACTCGGCGCCGTGCGCATCGATCAGGCCACGCCCAATCCGGGCTCCCAATCGGCGCGTGTCGGCTTCATCCTTCTTAAACTCGCGAAGCTTCGAACCACCCTTCGCGATCACCAGCCTGTATTCCGGCATCTCCCTCGTCTCGCGATGGACTTTCAACTTGAATCGATCTTCCAGCAGCGGCTGAAGCATTTGGAACTTCTGATCCGTCGTTGCCGGGCCTTCCGCCTTAGCCTCGATGTCCCACCTTTCGGACCTGATCCAGTCCGGCCCACCCAGCACCTGGTCGGGTTGGACTGTGTATGCACTTTGGATCAGGGATCTTAGCGGCTGGTTCGTCAAGGTCAACCTTTCGGGATCGAAGTGGCCCCCCATGGCGCGATCGCCGGATTTATTGAGCTTGACCGTGGCCACCTCGAATGCCGCCGGTGGCGATTGCGCGAGCGCGGCGCATGTGAGCGCGACAATCGCAATTGCAGGCGTGATCCTGACACATCCCATCGAATGGGAGACGCCCGATAGCGTCGATTCGTTTGCAATGCGCTTCATTTATCAACGACGGCGATCAATTCTCGGCCGGCTTCTCCACGTGGTCGATCACCAGCACCTCTACCGGTCCCTTCATCGCCTCCAGTTTGAGCCCAAGCTGTTCCTGAATTGCCGCGAATATCGAGGCTCCCGTGGCATCCGGAGGCGGCGCGTCGCCTCCGCTATTCGGCTGGCTCTCATCCGGAACCCACTCGAGCTTGAAGTTGTATTTGCCGGTCAGCCCGGTGGCGTCGACCACCGGCCGGCCCGTTTCGCTTCTTAGAAAACCCACGAGCGCATTGAATTCGGCGCCGTGCCCGTCGATCAGGCCTCGTCCAATCCTGGTCCCCTCCTGGCGCGAGTCACCGTCCTTTTTCTGAAACTCGCGAAGCTTCGAACCGCCCTTCGCGATCACCAGGCGGTATTCAGGCATCTCCCTGGTCTCCCGATGGACCTTCAATTTAAACCGGTCTTCCAGCAGCGGCTGAAGCATGTGAAATTTCTGATCGGTGGAGGTGGGACCTTCCGTCTTAGCCTCGATGTCCCATCTTTCGGACCTGATCCAGTCCGGCCCGCCAAGCAACTGGTCGGATTGGACTCTGTTCGCGTTCGTGATCAGGACTCTCAGCGGGATGTTGGTCCAGGTCGCCCTTTCGGGATCGAAATGATTCCCAATGGCGCGGGCGCCGGATTTGTTGAGCTTGACTGTGGCGACCTCGAAGGCCGCCGGCGGCGATTGCGCGAGCGCGGCGCAGGTCAGCAAGACAATCGCGGGTGTCATTTTGGTTTGTGCCATCGATTGATAGACGCTCCCACGGGGTGATCCGTTGGCAGCGGCACGTGATTCTAACGCGCACAACGGCACGAGCGGCCTGTGCGCTTCACCTTAAACGCGCACAACGGCACGAGCGGCCTGTGCGCTTCACCTTAAACGCGCACAACGGCACGAGCGGCCTGTGCGCTTAAAGAGGGTCGGGAAAATGGGGCTGACACCTTATTTCGTCCAAGGTCGCGTGAGGGCCCTCAAGGATGTGCGTGACGAAACCAGGTGGCAGTCCCTATTTTCAACCTCACCCGGAACAAAGCGAAACCGATTTCAACCTCGCATTAGAATGGCGGCCGCATCGCCCACTTGCCGGTGTCCTTGTCCTTGTAGAAGTCACCCATGATGATGTTGTTGTACATGCTAGCCCCGATATTCGATGATGCGACCGTCACTTCAAAGGTGCAATGGAACCCCTGCTCATTCGGTTTGTTGCAAGCTTCCTTCTTAAAAAACCTGATCGTGATCGGCGCGGCGTTAGTCAGGCCGGGGGGGTGATTCATCATGTACAGCATGGCGTCCTTCATTTCCGCTTCGGACGGCTCGGACCCGCCCCCACAGCCGGTCAGTCCAAAAGCCGAAATTGTAATCAAGGCAAGATATTTCCAACGCAAGCACATTTTTAGCTCCTACCCTCCGCGAATGGCCTGAACTTCGCGGGCGATGCAGACTCAAGCGGGATTTCCGTTGTGGCTCCCCGGACTCGATAGTATACAGCAATCGCGGACTTCAGTCCGGGACCGTTCGACCCGCGGATCAGCGTGGAGGAGGCGCTTCGGATCAACACGATCAACGGTGCATAGCCCGGTGTGATGGACCCTTTGAGCGCTTCCTCATGTGAGCGGTAGCGTCAGCGAATTACAAACTCGCCAAGAATCGGGTAGGGTCTGCAGGCTTGACAGTTGACAGCCTGCGCCACGAGCTGCGTTATTCTGACTACAGAACTCCTGTCTCCTGACTCCTTCTCCCAATGACCACCGTCACTCATCTCGAATGCGGCGTTTGCGCGAAGCACTACGAAGCCGGCAAGATCCACAACCTCTGCGAATGCGGCGGACCGCTGCTGGTCCGCTACGACCTCAAGAAAGCGCGCGAAAGCTGGAATCGCGATTGGATCGCCAACGGCCCTTCCAGCATGTGGCGATACGCTCCCGTGCTGCCGGTTTCAAAACCCGCCGCGATCGTCAGCCTGGGCGAAGGCATGACGCCGCTCATCAACACCAAGCGCCTCGGCGCCCGGCTCGGCGCGCACGACTTGTGGGTGAAGGACGAAGGCATCAACCCCACCGGATCGTTCAAGGCTCGCGGATTGTCGTGCGCGATTTCGATGTGCGTCGAGCTGGGGATCACCAAGGTAGCGATTCCGTCCGCGGGGAACGCGGCGGGCGCGATGGCGGCGTACGCGGCGGCGGCGGGCATCGAAGCCCATATCTTCATGCCGCGCGATGTGCCGCAGGCGAATTTCATCGAATGCCGAGCGGCGGGCGCGAAGGTGACGCTGGTCGACGGGCTGATCAGCGATTGCGGAAAAATGGTCGCCGCGCGCAAGGACGCCGAGGGCTGGTTCGAGGTCAGCACGCTCAAGGAGCCCTATCGCATCGAAGGCAAGAAAACCATGGGCTACGAAGTCGCCGAGCAGTTCCGCTGGAACTTGCCCGACGCGATCTTTTATCCGGCGGGCGGTGGCGTGGGGATGATCGGCATGTGGAAGGCGTTCGCCGAGATGGAGGAGATGGGCTGGATCGGCTCCAAACGCCCGAAGATGATCGCGGTGCAGGCGGAAGGCTGTGCGCCGATCGTTCGCGCGTGGGAAGAAGGCAAAGCCCGCAGCGAGTTTTGGGAAAACGCGAAGACGGTCGCCAGCGGCTTGCGGGTGCCCAAGGCGCTCGGCGATTTTCTGGTGCTGCGCGCGGCGAAAGAAAGCGGCGGGACCGCGATCGCTGTGAGCGATGAAGAGATGATCGACGCGGGGATCGAACTGGCGAGCGCCGAAGGAATTTTCGCGGCTCCCGAAGGCGGCGCGTGCGTGGCGGCGCTGAAGAAGCTGCTCGCGAACGGATTTCTCAAGCCAGAGGAGCGGATCGTGATCTATAACACGGGGTCGGGATTAAAGTACCTGGAAGCGTATTCGCCGCGGTTTCCGAGGTGAGCGTTAACGGCACGCGGCCCGTCAGGCAGAGGATATTGCAGCGTAGACTGATCTTGTGAGCCGTTCACCGCGCCTTGCCGTGATGCTGGCAGCCTTCGTGGCCGAAGTGTACGCGGGGGATATGCGGAAGGTATGGGAGCTGAGGTTCTCGGACTTGGCCGAAAGCAAGATCAGCAACTCTGCTGTTCCAGTTTCCGCAATCAGCTTTTCCCCTGATGGACGTCGCGTGGCCGCGATAGTGCTGGGCGAGCAGGAGGGGCGACAAATATCGTCGTTTCTTGTGATCGTGGACTTGACGAACCCTCGAACCGGCTCCAAGGTTCTCAAGGTGCCCGGGCCTGCGTCGTCTGACGATCTTTCAGTAGCGATGTCCTGGTCGTCACGGGGCGACTGGGTTGCTCTGCCGACGGTCGTTCAAACCGGGACCGGAGCGGGCTGTGTTCTTTCGCACACGATCCGCGCCGTCTTCTACGATGCCGACCGCGTTGCTGACAGCCAGACGGGTTTTCCGAGATCCGCTTTGGAGCTCTTTGACGCGAAGTGTGAGCCCGTCGGCCGGTGGGAGATTGACGGTAAGTGGACGCTTTCAGACGCATCCGCAGACCGACACCTGATTGCGCTATCCAGCGACATTCCCAAGAAGAGTGAAATCATCGTTGGCGACCCGGCTCGAAGGAGTATCGTTCGCCGTTGGCCTTTAGAGAACGTGGCGGGGAGTTCGCCGCTGTTCGCCGATCGAGGCAAGGCCGTCTGCGCTCTCGACGGGACGGGACGGCTCGGAGTCGCGCACTGCTGGGACCTGGACACCGGCGAGGAAATCGCGAGAACGAAAGGAGGAAACCCCCATTGGCCGATGAAGACCGCTCTCAACGCCAAGCGAGCGATTTTGTCTGAGTATGGCTGGAAAATCTACTTTGAGGGATGGGAAACCGATGTAGGCCCCCTCAAGAGGCGCGTGATTTGGGACTTCGGGACCGGGAAAGAACTTGCCTCCTGGAAGCCGAAGTGGCAGTCGTACGTGACCTTCGGTCACCAACAGAAGGAGCCCTACAAATTCGCGATGTCGCCCGACGGCGACTTTGTGGCAGAGGGCGGCCAAGGCAGCTTGATCCTCTATCGGATCGCCCCGTAGGCTCGCTGGGCAGTCCTTCTGCGTGACCGGCACCGTGACCTGGACGCTCGCCCCGCCCATCATCGTCGCGCCCCACGTTGTCCGTTACGGATGGATTCGGTGGAGCGTGGCCGGCTCTCCGGCGCCGCTCAGCGACGCCGCGGGCGCCTGCAACTCGATACCCAGCACAAACACGGAGGACTTGCCGGGGCTGTTGTTGGGCGGCGAATCATTCGGGAAAATATTGCTGGTGGTCGAGCCGGTCGAGAAAATCTGCACGATGGGATTTGCGCCCGACTGGTGCGCGATCGACGACCCCTCCAGGGATCTGCCGGTGGCACGCGCCGACGCCGATCCCGCCGGCGCGTTCAATACGTCCACACCGTAAACCGCCTGCGCTCCCGGACCGGTAATATAGGTGGCGTACACCAGCCCGTTTCCGCTGGCCCGCGACGCCGACGGATCGATTACCGCGATAAAGCCGTCGTTGCTCGCTCCATAAGAATTGGTATACAGCGCATCCGAGGTCACGGGAAGATTCTGCGACACTGTGTAACCGCACAGGTAGTACCGGCCGTAGGCATCCAGCTTCAGGTCGTAGGCGACCTCGCCGCCGCTACCTCCGTAATATGTGGAGTAGGTCAAACCGACGCCCAGTTGGCTCGCCTGGATATTGAGAATCGCGAGAAAAGCATTCGCGGTGCCGCCAAAGAAGTTTTGGTAGGCGTTCTGCGTAACCGGGAAATCGCCCGAGAGCGTATAGCCGGTCATGGCGACGTTTCCCGCGGGATCGATCAGCATTTTCTTCACTTCATCCTGCGACGATCCGCCCAGGAAAGTGGAATACACCAGCCCTCCCGTGTTGAGATTGAGCACGGAAAGAAATCCGTCGCCCCCGCCCGCATAGGCCTGCTGGTAGGCATTGATCACCACCGGGAACCCGAAGGAGAAGGTGGTCCCGGCCACGTACACCAATCCGGCCGCGTCCACGGCGATGGTTCGCCCCCGGTCGTCGGCGACCCCTCCCAGATAGGTGGCCTGGACTTCGGACGCGTTGCCGCTCTGGGTCGGGTCGATCTCCACCACGAACGCGTCAGCGGAGCCGGCGATGGTGGGCTGATACGGCGTTCCGACGATGGGGAAATCCGCGGACGTGGTGATGCCGGTGACATAGATCTTCCCGTTGGCGACCGCGATCCCGTCACCTTCGTCGGCATCGCCGGTGGTCGAGCCGCCGATGTAGGAGGAATAGATGAGACCGTTGGTGCCCTGCGTGGGATCGATCATCGAAACGAAACCGGTGACAATCAGAGCCGAATTGGTGGAGATGAGCGCGCCCGCGCTGACCGGGAAATCACCTGAAACGCTGGATCCGGTGATGTAGAACACGCCGTTCTGATCGATGGTCATGGCCTCCATCATGTCGTTGGCGGGGCCGCCCAGGTAGGAAGAATACAGGATCGCACTGGACCCGCCGTTGGGATCGAGCATCATCAGCCAAATGTCCAGATTTCCGGCGTTGGCCGGTTGATAGGCGTCGCCGGTGGAGGGGAAATCGATCGAGTAGGTGTTCCCCGCCAGGTAGAGGATGCCGTTGGAATCGTGCGCGATGGCGACACCGAAATCCGCGATGGAACCGGACAGATACGCCGCGTAGCTGATGGACGGATCGACGATCAGCGGTTCCGCGGAGTTGTAACCGGCGAGCGCGAGCCGCACCGTGCCGTCCTTTGCGATCCGGTAGGCCGCCGCGACGTTGACGATTTCGCCGGACGCGCGCCGTTGATAAACCACCGGCGGATGCTGCACAATCTCGCCGGATTCGAGCGTGAGCACGATCTCGCCGCGGTCATTGAGGCGGACCGCATCGGCGCCGTCGAAGCGCATGCGAATCCGCGACGGGTCCGCGCCGGGCGCGATTTCGAAATCGTATTCCAGTTCGCCGCCGTTTCCGTAGTACACCACGTCGATGCCGCGATACACGCCGGCCTCGCGAAGCCGCGCGAACGCGGGCACGCTGAGGCGCTTCTGCTCATTGTTTTTCAAGCCCAGGAAATAATTGGTAGGCGCGCGCTGCTGCTGCTCGCCTTGAAATCCGTGATTCGCGCCAGGACGGTTCGACGCCGGGAGATTGGACCCGGGAAATGTCAGGCGCACGGTGCGGTCGGCGACTCGCAGCAGTGTCGCGCGATCGGTGAAGGCGAAAGAATATCCGCGGCCTCGCGCGGTCCATCGGATGGGACCCGGCTGTAGACCGGAATTCGGTTCGAATCGGATGGGCGCGCTCTCCAGCAGTTTAGCCGCCGCGGGCGCGGAGGCCCCCAGGCAATTTACCGCGGACAACAGACACAACCCCAGACAGAAAAATGGCGTAACGACTAACCGCATGTGATTTGAGACGTGACTCCGTAACCCTTTGGTTTCAGTTGATCTTCTCTATTAGACCACACGCGATTCTCCGGTCGCGCCCGGTCTTGAGCTTGCCCACCGCCCAGAGAACAGCGTAAGGTCAAGAGACCGTGATTTACCAGCTCATCATTGATGACGCTCCTCTGGAGCAGCTACGCGCCTTGCCCAAAGAAGTCCGCAACATCGGTTACCGGCTAGAGATGCTCCAGAATTCCTTCCAAGGGGAAAGAAACTGGAAGGAGAGGAACGCCGCTACCGGCTTCGAGTCGGCGACCATCGGGTTTTGTTTCGTTTGGACGGCAAGGTCATTCACGTGTATGCTGTGAAACAGAGGAAGGAAGCCTATGAGTAACGCGGTGCAGGAACCCCGCGAACCGACGTTGCATGAACTGGCTTCCGAAGTATCGCGCCTGCGTGAGAGAGTCGAAGACCTTGAAGACCTTCGCGATCTTCTTGCCGCCGAGCATGCTGCTCAAGGCCGCCCCGGTATTCCGTGGGAACAGGCGAAAAAGAGCTTGGCCTAGACTGACAACGCCTCCTTTCGCTCAGCCACCAGCATATGCGCCCGTCCTCGCCGTCAAGCGTCCCGGTTCCGCAACCACGGGGTTTTGAGCGGGGCGCGAACGTCAGGAAGCGCTCTGCGGCGGAGCCGGCGCCGGCAGGATCCTGCGGATCACCAAATCGTAAGCCGCCCCGCCGATCACGCCTCCCAGAAGCGGTCCGACAATCGGCACCCAGAACACGCCGCTTCCGTCCGTCAGTCCGTTATTCTTAAATCCCGCGACCACGGTAAACAGCCGCGGCCCGAAATCGCGCGCCGGATTGATAGCGTACCCGTGCATCCCGCCGAAAGCCATTCCGATGGCGACCACCACCAGCCCCACCATCAGCGGTGTCATATTCGACCCGGGCGGCGTGTTGCGTTCATCCGTGATCGCGAAGATCATCAGAAGCAGCAACGCGGTGCCGATAGTCTGGTCCAGCAGACCGGCCGTGGGTTGCAAGGGAAACGCGGGAAACGTGGTGAACACGCCCGCCGTGCGCTCAAGCGTGGGATCCACCGTCAGGAATTGCGGGCGATAATTCCAATACACCAGCGCGGAAGCGACGAAAGCGCCCGCAGTCTGCACCAGCGAGTACGGCAGCACTTTGCGCCACGGGAATCCGCGAAACACGGCCAGCGCGAGCGTCACGGCCGGGTTCAGGTGCGCGCCGGTGATTTTGCCGGCGATGTAAATCCCCATGGTCACGCCGAGCCCCCAGGCCAGCGTGATGTTGGTGTAGCCGCCTTTATCGAAAAGGACCACCATGGCTACCACGCCGTTGCCGAAAAGAATCAGGACCATGGTGCCGAAGAACTCGGCGAGGAGTTCGTGGGAGAGGCGTTGAGGCATCCTTGTACAGCATACACAAACCCCAACGATAAATTCGGGCTCGAAGATCGCCTAACAGGATGCTGAAAGAGTGTTAGCCACGAATGGACACGAATAAACACGAATGAAGATCAAGGACTTATTTGTGTTCATGCGTGTGCATTCGTGGCCCAAACGATGTTTCCGCATTCTGCTAATGCGTCATCGCGTACACGATGTAGTTCACCCCGATGCGAATGCCCAGCGCCGAGAATCTCTCCAGATAGGTCGGGTCGTCGGCCCACTCCCAGGAATCGCCGATGTCGGAGTTGGGCGTCAGCGCCACCATCAGCCGTCCCTTGTCGTCGAAGATGCCGCGCCAATGCGCCGGACAGCCTTGACACTTCTCGGTCGAGCCGGTCTGGCGATAGCGCGCGCCGGGAACCTGGTAGCGATTGCTGAGATCGAAAACGGTGTGGAAGATATAGTTGTCGTCCTCCAGATCCACCACTTCTCGATCCGGAAAAACGCGACCCATGCTGGCCATGAATACTTCCCAGCCGTCGTCGCCCCAGAAATCGTCGGCCATGAAGAATCCGCCGCGCAACAGGTAATCGCGCAGCTTGGCGGCCTGCGCGTCGGTCAGATTCCAGCGGCCGGGTTGGACCGCGTACAGCCACGGCCAGTTGTAAACGTCGTCGCCGTCGTCCAGATTCACGGGCTGCTCCACTGACCGCGCGTTGATGCGGGATAGCCTGCGCACTGCCAGCAGAAAATGGCGATCGGCGCGCGGGTAATCCTGCGTCCACATAGAGAAGCCCTGGGGCCAATTTCCGTCGCCATACGCGCCGAACACGCGGCCTCCGCGCCCGCCGCGAATTTGCGGATACATCAGGCGCGCGAACACGAATTCCGACTGCTCCTTCCAATCCGGCGGGAGCGGGAAATTGTCGTATTCGATGCCGGGATACTGGCGAAAAGGCTTTTGAAAGGCGTACAGGCCGCCGGCCGCCAGAATCACAGCGACGGCGGCAATCGATCCGCGCAGGGCGTTGGGGACCTTCATGCTTCAGCGCCTTCTCGCTTGAGAATAACACTGCATCTGCCACCTGGAGCACGCTTTAGAGGTTACTGAAAAAGGCCTCCACAGGCTGAAGCCTGTACCACCATGTGCTTATTAAGTTACTGACGGCGGGTGGCACGGACTTTAGTCTGTGTTCTGCACGCCTACTCCAGGCTCATGTTGACCAGGTCGAAACTGAATCGCTCCGGAGGGAACGCGCAAATGGGACTCGGCGTGAGGCCGGCCCAAGTGCAATACGCCGTGTTGGCGACCGACGCATTCAGGTAAAACAGAAACTGATTCGAGAAACACCGCAGCGGCGGCGGTTGCCGGAACGTCAGCCGCATCCCGACCGCCTTTTCGATTTCGACGCCGTGCGTGTCGAACGCCTTGTCCTCCAGCAGCGTGACGAAGCTCGACTGGCCCGCGTGAGGCCACACGTCGGCGCGCAGCAGATTTCGAAGGTCGATGCGCGTCTCAAAGGTAGTTTCGCACTGGCGGATCCATTCGAGAATGCTGTCGCCCCACTGCCAGTGCTGCCGAAAAGCAAGATACTGATCGACCAGGTTCAGCGCCAGGTCCATTTTGCGGCGGTCCAGATCGATTTGAAGGCGATCGAGCCGCGTGAGCTCGATCCCGGCCTCGGGGATGGTTTCAAAAGCAGGTAGATCCATGATGTCGTCCTGGTCGATGAGCGTCTCGGCCATCTCCATCACGCGATCCAGGCGTTTCACGTCGGGCGTCATGCGCACCAGCAGCGGAGGCAGCTCATGCGTTCGCGACCCGGGCAGCTCGACGAACTTGCGATCCCCAACGATTTTCATAATCTCCTACTTATGTTTTATCGACGGGACGTAGGTAAAACTTAACCACCTGACTATCTGATGCCACAAACGCCGCGGAAGTTACTGGTCCGGCGCAAGCTAACCTACTGGGAGCTTCCCCATATAGTACCTAGAAATCATGAAGCGCGGTTCATGTTTTGAAAGGCCACGGTTTCACACCCCTTCTACACCGCCGCCGGCGATCCAATCGTCCACTGCCTGAATCCGATTCGAAAGCGTCTGATCGCCTTCCCACGCCGGACATGCGGCGCGCAGCCGAGCGCGCGCCCGCTCGATCGCCGCACTCGATTTGAGCGGCGCCAGAAAATCCAGAGCGCGCGCGGCCGTCAGCGCTTCGATCGCGAGAATGGCTCGCGTGTTTTTCACCACTTGCTGAAGCTTGATCGCAGAGGTCATGCCCATGCTGACGAAATCCTCTTTATTGCCGCTGGTGGTGATGGAGCCGGGCGACGCCGGCGTCGCCAGCACGCGATTCTCGGCGACCAACGCCGCGGCGGTCACCTGGATCATCATGAATCCCGATTCCAGGCCCGGGTCGGCGGCGAGAAACGCCGGCAGGTCCTCGTTGAGCGACGGATTCACCAGCCGATCCACGCGGCGCTCGGAAATGCCGGCCAGCGCGGTCATCGCGATTGCCAGATAATCCAGCGCCAGCGCCAGGGGCTGGCCGTGAAAATTTCCGCCCGAAATAATCTCGTCTTCGATCACCAGGGGATTGTCGGTGACCGAGTTCAGCTCGATCTCGAACACCCGGCGGGCTTCGGCCAGCGTGTCGCGCACCGAGCCGTGCACCTGCGGCGCGCAGCGCAGCGAATAGGCGTCCTGCACGCGTCGGCAGGTAATGTGCGATTGGCGAATCTCGCTCCCCATGAGCAGCCGCTCCAGGTTCGCGGCCGATTCGCGCTGGCCCGGATGCGGCCGGATCTCATGAATCCGAGGATCGAAGGCGCGCGGTGTCCCTTTCAATCCGTCGAGCGACATGGCGCAAATCACGTCGGCGGCACGCGCGAGCATCTCGCATTGCTCCAGTTCCAGGCAGCCGATGGAGAGCATCGCCTGTGTGCCGTTCAGCAGCGAGATACCCTCTTTCGATTGCAATTCCACGGGCTCGATTCCAGCGCGCCGCAACGCCTCGGCGCCCGTGATCCGAGATCCTTCGAATTCCGCCTCGCCCTCGCCCAACAGCACCAGCGCCATATGGGCCAGCGGAGCCAGATCGCCGCTCGCGCCCACGCTTCCGCGCGCTGGCACCACCGGCGTAACGCCGCGGTTGACCAGATCGCACAGCCGCTGCGCGATCACCGGCCGGATTCCCGAAAATCCTTTGGCGAGCACGTTGGCGCGGATCAGCATCATGGCTCGCGTTTCCGCGCGCCCCAGCGGCTCGCCGACGCCGGCGGAATGTGAGCGCACCACGTTGCGCTGAAGCTTCGCGAGATCGCCGGGAGGAACGCGAACGTCGGCCAGCAATCCGACACCGGTATTCACCGCGTAGGCCGGCGCGTCGCCGGTCGCGAGCCGTTCCACCACCGCGCGCGATCGCCGCATGGCTTCGATGGCGCCGGGCGCGATTCCGGCGGTTTCCCCGCCCCGCGCGATGGCCGAAACCTGCGCGATCGTCAGACTGGATCCGTCAAGCAATATCATTCGCTATCCATGTTGCCATAGTGACGTTCGTTCCAGCCCCATGCGTAAGCTTGGGGCTTCCTTGGTGCCACTCCACCCCACCCGTTGGGGTGCGGAATCTAATGCGGCTCCAACCCCACGCGTAGGGTGGGGATTCTAAACCCCTTACGAAACCCGCCCGCCCCGGTCTGCGTCTTTTCTGATATGGTGTGCTCAAAGGTGGTGTTTTCATGAAAGGCCCTCTCATGACAGCTCTTCGAATCCTCCCGCTGGTAGTTCTGTTTTCGCTCGGCGTGGCGATTCCGTTCCGCGCCCGGCTTCACGCTCAGGGTCCCGTCACGCAAGGCAGCGAAACCGTGGCTAAGCCGAAGAACAGCTCCACCAGCACCGCGCCCGACCCGGCGGCCGCGAAAATTCCTTCCGAATACAACAAGAAGGATCTCCCGGCGAACATCCCCACTTTCCACACCGACGCGCTGACCGTGACCGTCGACGTGGCCGTGCTCGACAACAAGGACCACTTCATCCCCAAGATTCCCCGCGCCGTTTTCCGCGTCTCCGAGGATAACGTCCCCCAGAAGGTGACCGGCTACTCGGTCGGCGAAGCGCCGATGACCATCGCCATGGTCATCGAGTTCTCGCAAAAGTTCGAATCTCTCTACGGGGCAGGTTGGCGTGACGTGCTGAACGCGTCCTACGGCTTCGTCCAGATGTCCAAGCCCGACGATTACATCGCCGTCATCGCCTACGACATGCGCTCGGAAATCCTTTCGGATTTTTCCACCAACCGCCAGGACACCTATGAAGCGCTGCAACGTCTCCGCATCCCGGGCTTTTCGGAAGCCAACATGTTCGACGCCGTGGTGGACACCGCGCAGCGCATGCAGGATATCGAAGGCCGCAAGGCGATTCTGCTGCTCTCCTCCGGCGTCGACACCTTCAGCAAGCTGACTTTCGACAAGACCCGCCGGGCCATTCAGGACGCCGGCGTCCCCATCTACGCGATCGGCATGCTCCAGGCCCTGCGCCTGATGATGGGCACGCGCGGCGACTCGATGGAGTTCCTGCAAGCCGACAACCAGATGCGTACCTTCGCGAAGGAGAGCGGCGGGATGGCTTTTTTCCCGCGCTTTTACGCCGAGATGCCCGACATTTACCGCACCGTCATGGAAGCCATGCGCAGCCAGTACGTGCTCAGCTACACTCCGTCCAATCAAGCGAAGGATGGCAAGTTCCGCAAAATCAAGGTGGAGCTGGTGAATACCGAAACCAATGAGCCTCTGCCGATCAAGGATGAGAAGGGCAAGCTGATCAAGTATAAGGTGATCGCCAAAACCGGCTACACGGCGCCTCGCGCGGTGGAATAATGTGGGGCAGGGCCATGCCCTGCCAGTTGAGGCGCGATAGCATGGAGCGCGTTGTTTTTCTGAACCGCGACCGTCAGGGAGCGCGTCCCGGCTTTTGAGGCGCGATAGCATGGAGCACTTGTAACAACGCCACCGTTACCGAATGCGCTCCGGCACAATTCGCGCCTCCACGGCAGCTATCCACTCGAAAGTCAAGAAGTCCATCTCAAACTTTTTGATGCCTTTACAAACGCATTGACACGAATGTCATCCGTCTGTTATTTTTTCGATGTTTCCGACATGCCTGCCCGCAATTCTCAGCGAACCACGCCAGCCCGCATCCTGCTCGTCGACGACAACGCCAACGGATTGAGCGCGCGCAAGGGCGTGCTCGAAGAACTGGGCCACAAGACCTCCACCGCCGCGAGCGGCGCCGAAGCGCTCGAAATCTTCGAGCGCCACAAATTCGACCTGGTGGTCACGGATTACAAGATGTCGCGTATGAACGGAATAGAGTTGATCGCCCAACTCCGCAAAGAGGCGCCGGATCTGCCCATCATCCTGATCTCGGGATTCGTCGACGCGCTGGGCTTGAGCGAAAACAATACCGGCGCCGACGTCGTGATCCAGAAAAGCGCGAACGAGGTGTCTCACCTGGTGAGATCGGTGGGCCGCCTGCTGCGCCGCACGCCGCCGCGCAAGACGGCCGGCTCCCAGGCGGCAAAAGCCAAGCGCAAAGCGGTCTAGGAGCCTTCAGAGATACCGCCGTCTTGTGGGGCAGCCAATCTTGGCTGCCCCACATCTGGCCGCTATTGCAGCGGCAGATCGTCCTGTCCATTCGCTCCCGGCTCCGCCTCAGCCTCCGGTATCGGACTCGCCGCCGCCACCTGATCCCCCGCCTCCACATTCACCAGCCGGACCCCCTGCGTCGACCGACCCGCCTGCCGGATCTCTCCCGAATCGATGCGGATGATCTGCCCCTGCTTGGTGATAATCATCAGGTCTGTGTCTTCTTTCACCGGAAGGATCGCCACCACCTTGCCCACTCTGGGCGTGGTCTTCATATTGATGACGCCCTTCCGCCCACGCGCGGTCAGCCGATAGTCTTCGAGCGGCGTCCGCTTTCCGTACCCGTTTTCGGAAATCGACAGGATCAAACCGTCCTTGCCGACAACGGCCATACCAACCAGATAATCGCCCGAGTCAAGCTCCATGCCGCGCACGCCGAACGCGGGACGTCCCATGGCGCGAACGTCCTTTTCGGCGAACCGGCACGCCATGCCGCCGTGCGACGCGAGGAAAATATAATCCACGCCGCTGGTGAGCCGGCAGCCCAACAATTCATCGCCCTCCTCCAACCCGATGGCGATAATGCCCTGCGACCGCGGGTTGTCGAACTCGGTCAGCTCACACTTCTTGATGGTGCCGGCCTTGGTCACCATGATGATGAACTTGCCGGCCACGAATTCCGGCGTCAAATTCGCAGGCAGGAACGCGGTGGGCGTCTCGTCCGGCTGCAAATTGATCAGGCCCGACGCGTGTTTCCCTTTGCCGACCGTGGTCGCGTCCGGAATCTCGTAGATCTTCAGCCAGTACACCCGGCCTTTATTGGTGAAGATCAGAAGATAGGCGTGCGTGGAGGCGATAATCAGATGCTCCACCACGTCCTCGGCGCGAGTCGACATCCCGATGCGCCCCTTGCCGCCGCGCGTCTGACGCCGGTATGTGTCGACCGCGGTCCGCTTCAGATAACCGCCGCGCGTCACCGTGACCGCCACGTCCTCCACCTGCACCAGATCTTCGAGTTTGATCTCGCCCGTGTCTTCGATGATCTGCGTGCGCCGCTCATCGCCGAAATCCTTCTGGATTTCCTTCAATTCCTTCACCACCAACGCGCGCAGAACTTTCTCCGATCCCAGAATCTCCAGGTACTCTTTGATCTTTTCCTGAATCTCCGCGAGTTCATCGAGAATCTTCTGCTGCTCCATGCCGGTCAGCCGCTGGAGTTGCAGCTCGATGATCGCCTGCGCCTGGCGCTCCGTGAACTGGAACGTCGCGATCAATCCCTCGCGCGCTTCCTTGGGCGTCTTCGCCGCGCGAATCAGCTTGATCACCGCGTCCAGATTATCCAGCGCCTTCTGGAATCCAAGCAGAAGGTGTTCGCGCTCCCGAGCCTTGCGCAGGAGGTAATCCGTGCGCCGGCGGACCACGTCCAGCCGGTGATCGATGAACCGCTTCATCGCGTCCAGGATTCCCAGCTCACGCGGCTGCCCGTTGACGATCGCCAGCAGGATCACGCCGAAGCTGGTCTGCATCTGGGTCTGCTTATACAGATTGTTCAGAACCACTTCGGCCTGCTCGCCGCGCTTCAGCTCGATCACCACGCGGTAGCCGTCGCGATCGCTTTCATCGCGCACATCGGAAATGCCTTCGAGCTTCTTCTCGTTCACCAGCGCCGCGATGTGTTCCACCAGCCGCGCTTTGTTCACCTGATACGGAACCTCGGTGACAATAATCGCCTCGCGGTCCTTGCCGAATTTTTCGATCGCGGCTTTGGCGCGCAATTTGATCGACCCACGCCCGGTCGCGAAGTAATCCTGAATGCCGGCGCGCCCCAGGATCACGCCGCCGGTGGGGAAATCGGGTCCCTTCACAATCTCGGCGATCTTCGAAAGATGAATCGCTGGGTTCTGCACGAGCGCAATGCAAGCCTCCACAATCTCGGTCAGATTATGCGGCGGAACATTGGTCGCCATGCCGACGGCAATCCCGGAGCTGCCGTTGATCAGCAGATTCGGAACGCGCGCCGGCAGCACTTCCGGCTCGACTTCGCTTTCATCGTAATTCGGGCGGAAATCGACGGTCTCTTTGTCGATATCCTCGATCATGGTCGCCGCGATGCGCGACAGACGCGCTTCGGTGTACCGCATCGCCGCCGGCGGATCGCCGTCGATCGAGCCGAAATTTCCCTGCCCATCCACCAGCGGGTAGCGCAGCGAAAAATCCTGCGCCATGCGCACCAACGCGTCATACACCGGAATGTCGCCGTGCGGATGATATTTCCCGAGCACTTCGCCGGTGATCTTGGCGCACTTGCGCGTGGGCCGGTTGTATTGCAGCCCCAGCTCATGCATGCCGAAAAGAATGCGCCGGTGCACCGGCTTCAACCCGTCGCGAACGTCGGGAAGCGCGCGGCCGATGATCACGCTCATGGCGTAATCCAGGTACGACCGCTTCATCTCATCTTCGATATTAATGTTGATGATATTCTTCGCGCCGCCGTCCCCGCCAAGAGGCATCTGGCCGCCGGGCGGAGTGGTCGGGTCTACGGGATCAGGCAAAGGTGGCTCCTTGAAATCGGCCTTGGAGGAAAGGCTTTTTGTAACCTCTATTTTAGCAGGTTGAGGCCTAAAAAACCGCTATTCTTCGGCTGGCCAGGGAAGCGCTAAAAGGTCGTTAGGTTCACGTCTGCCTGGGGTGGCGACGCCCAGATTCGACGCACCGAGGGGACCGAAGTTGTCAGCCAACGAGCTCGCCCTGTTCGATTAGCATCATCTCGATTTCGGCCTCGTCGTACTCGCGCCCAGTCTTCGGGCACCTCGCGTAGTCTTCCGCGCCGACGACGCCCCTGCCTCCCTTGTTCGGCCTCTCAAGGACACCTACCTCATGCCGCTCGCCGCAGTCCCGACATAGAATCGAACGTTTCTGCCTCATAAACACCTCAATAAAAGCCATAACATGTTCATCGCCGCGCCTGCAATGCTGTGGACATCAATTGGGCCGATCGATCTCGGCGCTCCCCGCGGCCGCTCGGTTCGAACCTTGGTTCGTGATATCCTTCTCCAAACGAAAGTGCGCCCCTTCCGCAGCCGGAATCTTGGAGTGCGTCGGTTGGCCCTAGTCGCGGCCATCGTGGGAGCTATCGCCGGGACAGTCTGGGCTCTACACCATCCGACGGAGGTACAGACACGTCGATGGAATTACGCCTATCTCCGGTCAGAACAGGCAAAGTATCCGGATGCTTCATTGCGGGAGGAGTCGCAACATGGCGCGTTGTACTTAATGGACTGTCACGGCGAGCCATGCGGTCCCTCCCCGCCACGGTGGGAGATCGTCGAGCAATTTCCTCCCGACGCCGATCAACCACCGAAATGGTGGGAGTACTGGGAGTATCTATACCTCTTGATACCCGTGGCAGTCGGAGTGGCTGGGTTGTGGCTCCTCGTTCACACAGTTGCGTGGGTCGTGGCCGGATTCCAGATCGGGACCAACTCAACCCGAGGAACATAGACCTAGCGCGCTACCGTGCCTCCCGCTGCCGCGATCGGTGCTCAAGGAGGTCTAGACTAAAGAGCATGAAAGCGGCGACGCCCGTTTCTGTTGAAGAGTATCTTCGCACCACGTATCGGCCCGATTGCGATTACGTCGACGGGGAGGTCCTCGAAAGAAACGTGGGCGAACGCGATCATAGCGAGCTTCAAGGCGAACTATTCTATTACCTGCGCTCAAGAGCCAGGCAGTGGAGCATTCACATCTATCCCGAGCAGCGAGTGCAGGTTTCGGCGCGGCGCTTCCGGATCCCGGATCTGTGCATCGTTGCGGGACCCAAACCCGAAGATCAGATTTTCCATCAGCCGCCGCTGGTCTGTATCGAAGTCCTCTCCAAGGACGACACGCTCGAGCGGATGCAGGAAAAGATCGACGATTTCCTGAATTTCGGCGTTCGCTATGTATGGGTGATCAATCCGCGAAGCCGCCGGGCCTGGGTTTACACAAGCGACGGCAGCCGCGAAGTGAAAGACGGAACGCTGCGAACGGAGAATCCCAACATCGAGGTCGCGCTTGCCGACGTGTTCGCCGGTTTCGATGATTAGCGCATTCCAGCCCCACCCGTAAGGGTGGGGGTTCTGCCCATCGGACGCGCGACATCGCGACCGTCCCTGTCCTCCAATCAGCGTCCATCGGCGTTCATCTGCGGCCCTTCTGACCTCAGACTCCTTCCCCCCCGCTACAATAGTTCTCAATGCAGCTTTGCGACATTTTTCTGCGCCTCGGCACCGCGCGCTTCGACGAACTCATGCGGTGCATCTCCGTGGGCAAGCTCAAGACTTATCAGCTTTACGATCGCGTCAAGACCCGCCTGCACGTCAGCAAGCTCAATTCAGAATCGCTGCGCAAATCGACGGCGCGGAGTTGGACCCGCCTCGAAGAACGCGACGACGAGTTCGCCACCGACATCTCCCAGGCCATCCTGGTCTCGCACCTCGACATGATCAAGGCCGTGCTGGATCATCTCGGCGTCCCGCACGAGGAGGGCTTCTTCGCCAAGGACGCCGACGTGGCGAAATACCTCACCGACGGCTGGCAACAGGGCGTGTGGGAAAAATTCACGTCGTCATCATCCGCGCCATCACCCGCGTTCCCACCCGCGCCGCTGCTATTCTATATCAATCACCTCGCCTGGGAGATCGCCAAGGCGGAGGATGTTTTTGCACCCGCGGCATAGTTTTTCGAGGCTTTTCGCAACAGCAGCCTCTTCCCAAGAGATGACACGACGCAAATGAAAGAACTTTTCGAAGCCGTCCGAGCCGGAGATTTGCCGCAAGTCGCGGCCCTGGTCGAAGCCGACCCCTCGCTCGCGATTTTCGCCGCCTCCATTCTGGGGGAAACCGCGCGCATCGAGGAGCTGGTCTCGGGCAATCGATCGCTGATCTCCGGACTTTCGTCGGACGGCTGGACTCCGCTGCATCTCGCCGCATTTTTCGGCAAGGACGACGCCGCGCGGCTGCTGTTGAATAAAGGCGCGCCGGTGGATGCGCGATCCACCAATGCCATGCAGAACACTCCGCTGCACGCCGCCGCCGCGGGAAAACACGCCACGGTGGTGAAGCTTTTGATCGATCGCGGAGCCAATGTCAACGCCCGCCAGCACGGCGGTTGGACCGCCATCCACGCTGCGGCTCAAAGTGGCGACGTCGAGATGGCGCGGGTGCTGGTCGCAGCCGGCGCGGATGTGCTCGCCCGCGCCGAAAACAATCAGTCGCCTCTTGATATTGCGCTGACCAAAGGCCAGCAGGCGATGGTCGATTTCCTGGAAGCAAATGGAGCGAAGTTGTAAATCCGCTAATGCCCTCCCCTGCCTCCATTGACGAAACCATCGCAGCGCTCCACGCACGCGCTCTGGAACAGCTCGAACAAGCGTCGACCCTTGACGCCATCGAGGCCGTGCGCGTCGAAGCGCTGGGCCGCAAGGGCAAGCTCGCCGAAATCAGCAAGGAGTTCGGGAAACTCGCGCCGGAGGAACGCGCGCGCCTCGGCAAGCTTTTGAACGCCACCAAACAAGATCTGGAATCGAAGCTCGACGCCCGCAAAGTCTCTCTCGAAGCGGACGCACTGGAAGGGCGTCTGCAAGGTGAATGGTTCGATCTCACCGAGCCCGCGCCCGGCCCTCGCCCCGGCAGCTTGCATCCGGTCACGCGGGTGCAGCAGGAACTGGAACAGTTGTTCACTTCGCTCGGATTCGCCGTGCTCGACGGCCCCGAGGTCGAATACGAAGAGTACAATTTCGACAAACTCAACATTCCCGCCGAGCACCCTGCGCGCGACATGCAGGACACCTTCTGGCTGAAGGACGGCCGCCTGCTGCGCACGCACACCTCGCCGGTGCAGGTGCGCGGTCTCGAAAATCTGAAGCCGCCGCTCAAAATGATCGCGCCCGGCCGCGTTTTTCGCAACGAAGAAGTGGACCCGTCGCACGAACACACCTTCTATCAGCTTGAAGGCATGATGGTCGATCGCGACGTCTCGGTGGCGCACCTGATCTATTTCATGAAGACGTTCTTGTCGGCGGTGTTTCATCGCGACATGACCGTGCGGCTGCGGCCGGGGTTTTTTCCATTCGTCGAGCCCGGATTTGAGTTGGATATTCAATGTCTTATCTGCGGCGGCGCGGGTTGTCCGGTGTGCAAAAGATCCGGTTGGGTTGAGCTATGTCCATGTGGTTTGGTGCATCCCGAAGTGCTGCGGGCGGGTGGCGCCGACCCGGAAATCTGGAATGGATTCGCGTTCGGCCTGGGGCTGACCCGCCTGGCCATGATGCGCTACGGGATCGACGATATTCGATTGTTCATGAGCGGGGATTTGCGGTTCTTAACGCAGTTTTGATCCGATAGGTCGTCAGTCGAGGCGCGACCGTCAGGGAGTGCGTTCCGTTTTTGAGGCGCGACAGAATGGAGCGCTCGACGCGAGATGTTGAACCGCGACCGGAGGGAGCGCGTTCCGTTTTACGAGCCGTGACCAAAGGGAGCGGTTTAACGATTGGGAATTCTGAATAAATGAGATTCTCTTATAACTGGTTGCGTGAGCTGGTGGGTGGTTTGGATACTCCGCCCGGCGAACTCATGCGCCTGATCACGCTCAAGACCGCCGAGTGCGACGGTATGGAGGAAGTCGGAGCAGCGCTCGACAGCGCGTGTGAAGCAGTGGTCGTCTCTATCGAACCGATGGGCGCGAGTCACAATCGCAAGACCGTCGTCGAGTCGTCGCGATACGGCATTAGGACGGTGGTGTGTGGCGCGCCCAATTGCCGCGCCGGCATGCGGACCGCGTATCTCCCGATTGGCAAGAAAACCATCGAGGGAGTCGAAAGCGATGGCATGCTCGCCAGCGCCGCCGAACTGGGCATCGGCAGCGATCATTCCGGCATCGTCGATCTTGGCGATGCGCCCTTTACGCTTAAGCCCGACTACATCATCGAAGTCGACAACAAATCCCTGACGCATCGTCCCGACCTGTGGGGCCATTACGGAATGGCCCGAGAGATTTCCGCGATCACAAAAAATAAACTGCTCGATCCCGTGCCTCCTCAGCCACTTCCCGATTCGCCCGCAGGCGTTCGGGTGACCGTTCGAGATCACGCGCTGTGCCCGCGATACTCGGCGCTCGTCTTTGAAAACGTCACCGTCAAACCATCGCCGCTGTGGTTGCAATATCGTTTACACGCGATCGGCCTGAACGCGATCAACAATATTGTCGACGTCACCAACTTGATCCTGGCTGAGCTTCCGCAACCCATGCACGCCTTCGACCTTGATAAGCTCTACGGGGCCGGCAAGCTCCATGGCGCCGAAATCATTGTGCGCAACGCGCACCCGGGTGAAAAGCTCGCCGCGCTCAACGGCGAGACATATGAGCTGGATCCATCCAACCTGGTGATCGCCGATCCTGAATGCGCGATTGCGCTGGCCGGCGTGATCGGCGGCGGGGGTAGCGCAATCTCGGAAACAACTACGCGAATCGTGCTCGAAAGTGCGTGTTTTAACGCGATCAGCGTGCGAAAAACATCGTCTAAATTGAAGCTGCGCACGGACGCCTCCATGCGCTTCGAAAAATCGCAGGACCCGGTGAATACCGTGCGCGGATTGAAGCGCGCGCTCGCGCTGCTCGAAGAGGTTTCGCCGGGCATCCGGCTGGTGGGTGGAGTCGCCGATGCGTGGCATCGGACGCCCGAGCCGCCGCCCATCGAATTGGCGCTCGACTGGCTCCATCGCAAACTCGGCTGCGCGGTTCCTGCCAACGAAGTCCGGGCGATTCTCGAATCGCTCGAATTCCAGGTAGAACAAATCACGCCAAGAATGTTTTCCGTGCGCGTGCCCAGTTGGCGCGCAACCAAGGACGTCACCATCCAGGACGATCTACTGGAAGAGGTCGGCCGCATGATCGGTTACGACACGATTCCTTTACAGGCGCCGCTGTCGCCGGCGCGCGTCCCGCCCCCCAATCCCGAGCGCGACTTTCATCATCGCGTGCGCGAGATGGCCGCCGCGCAGGGGTTCACCGAAGTCTACAACTACTCATTTGTGAGCGAGGAACAGGCTCGCGCGTTTGGACTGGAACCCGCGGGGCATGTACAAGTCACCAACCCGATTGTCAGCGATCAAAATTTTCTGCGCGCCAGCCTGCTGCCGGGCATCTGGAAGAATATTCGCGACAATGCGAAGAATTTCGATTCGTTCCGGCTGTTCGAGATCGGCCGGGAGATCCATCCCGATCGGGAAGTTCAGCATCTTGTCGCCGCAATCTACGCGAAGGACGATGGGCCGAATGCAGGAAAAGCCGGATTGCTGGAATTGAAGAGGCTCGCCGAATGTCTGTTGCCCGGCGTCACCGTCAGGCCCCGCGCCGCGCGGAGCTATGAGCATCCCAAGCGCTCGGCCCACCTGCTTTTCGACAGCCGACCTCAAAGCGGCGCGCATTGGGAGGTCGGCCGGCTGTTCGAATTTCACCCGAAGATGATTGAGACGGGACGCGCCGCCGTGCTCGATCTCAATCTCTCGAAGATCTTCGACATCAAACCGGACACCGGTCGGTATCAGCCGCTACGGCGATTCCCAACGAGCGCGTTCGACATCACCGTCGCGGTTCCGGCCCGAACGTCGATCGGCGAAGTGCAGGCGGCGATTCCCCGCCCTGCCGAAATTCTGTCGGTCGAATTCCTGCGCGAGTTCACCTTGCCGGATGGCAGACGCAGCCTGTCCTATCGCATCACTGCGGGGGCGACGGATCGGACGCTTTCCTCGGATGAAGCCGGGGCGATCCGGGCGAGCGTGATCGAGGCGCTCACGCGGTCGGGGTGGGAATCCCGCAGCTAACTAGGTAGCACAGACTTTAGTCTGTGTTTAGGTGGCGAAAATTGGGGGCTGCCTGCTCTGTCCCAAGACGTCACCAACCTCCCGGAAAACAGTATTCACGTCGGCGCCGCGTGGACAGAGCAGGCTGTCCCCAATTTTTCGTTAACTTAGCCCTCAACGTTTCCAGCCCCCTCAGCGTATCTTTTAATGAGTGGCTACCGAGGAGCTGGCGCTGGCGATCCTACCGGGCAGAGAGGCTCGAGCAAAGCTTAGTCACAAGAGACAGAGCTTTGAAGCCGTGATGGCCGTCCATGAACGGATGGTCATCGGAACCGCGTATCGTCTGCTGGGTCGAATAGAGGACGCGCAGGACGCGGCGCAGGAAGTTTTCCTGCGCTTGCTGAAGAATCTCGACCGCATCGAGGGCGACCCGAAGCCGTGGCTGTATCGCGTCACGGTGAATGTCTGCAACGACCGTCACCGGCGGCGCGTGGTGACGACGGAGCCGGACGAGACCGCCGCCGATCCCGCGCCGAATGCCGAGCGCGTGCTCGCGATGGACGATCGTAAGCGGCTATTGATGGAAGGCCTCGAAACTCTGTCGAAGCGCGAGCGCGCAGCGGTAGTGCTGCGCGATATCGAGGGGCTGTCGACGCGCGAGGTCGCCGGGATTTTGGGAATTGAAGAAGTGACCGTCCGCAGCCAGATTTCAGTGGCGCGGGTGAAGCTGGCCAAATACGTCAGGAGTAGAACATGAACTGCCGGGAATGTGAGCTGGCGCTGGCGAGCGAAGAACGGGGAGAAGAACAAAGCCCGGTGGTCGACGGCCAGGTCGAGTCTCATCTGGCCGCGTGCGGCGCGTGCCGCGAGTTCGCCTTGGAGCTGCGCGAAAATTCAGAGGCACTGCGGGCGTTCGCGATGGAGACGGTGCCTGCGTTACCGAACGTAACGTTCAACGTGACCCCGCGCCGTCAACAAGTCGCGTGGTGGGCGGCCGTGGCGGCAGTGCTAGTGCTTGGGTTCGTGTCGTTATGGGCGATGTTGAACCGGCATTCGCCTCGCGTTCCCGTCCCGGCTTCTGTAATTTTGCCTGGGTCACCCGCGGCGGCGCAGATCGCGTCAGTTTCGTCTGGCGCGCCGCAGCGGAGTGCTGTTTCCGATCGGTCGCTAGCCGCGCTTCGACTGGCGGCAGCGCCGATGCGGCATCGCGGGCCGGGGCGATCACAGGGGAGAAATGAATCTCGCATCTTGCAAATCAAGATGTTAACGGATGACCCGGACGTCGTCATCTACTGGCAGATCGAAAATTAGAAAAGGGAAACAAAATGAAAATGAGACGATTGATTTGGATATTGATTGCAGTGGCCGGCCTCGGGTTCGCGCAGGAGCAGCCGAAGTCGACGGAGAAGGTGATCGATGTGAAATATGCGGACGCGGATCGCATCGCGAGGCTTGTTAATGGCCCCCTCATGAGACCCGGCGTAAGCATCCGCTCCGACAACACCCTGCACGTGATCATCGTGTCCGGGCCCCCGGACGTTATCGCAACCGTAGAAGCGATCGTGAAAAAATTTGACGTCGCGCCCGCCAACGTCGAACTAACCGTCTACCTGGTCTCAGGCAATTCGCACGATCCCACGGATGACTTGCCGAAAGACCTGACGGCAACCGCCAAGCAACTGCACGGCGTTTTCGCCTACAAAAGCTATCGGGTACTTCAATCCTTCGTTATGCGCGATCGCGAGAATGGACGGGGATCGAGCACCAGCGGCACCCTCCCGAGTTCGAGCGCCGCATACAATTTTCACTATCAATCCATGACCGTATCGAGCGGAACGCCGCGCATCGTGCACATCGACAACGCGCAATTCTCCGTGAGCACGCCTACCGGAATTCGAGACGACAAGGGACACGGCATAACCGACACGTCCTCTATCAACACCGATCTCGACGTCGGGGAGGGACAGAAAGTGGTAGTCGGCAAATCCAATGTGCACGGCTCGGATGACGCGCTCATTCTCGTGGTCACCGCGCAAGTCGTACAGTAGCGTTTGCAGGCGATGAGCTCGAAGCGGGCTTTCCCAGCTGAACGCGCATGCGATCCATTCAGTTCCTTGCTCCGTTGACCCCCACAATCCCCGCCGTGACGGGCGGGGCTGGAAAGACAAGCGCTTCATTCTGTCGCGCCTCATACCCGCTTCCTTTGGTGGCGCCTCCTAAGGACGGGCGCGGCTGGAACGCGAGGGACCTGCCCGGTTCGGACTTTCCCAGCTAGAATCCGGCCTCGCGTTGCCGATAAAGATAGCGCGGCAAGTCCGCGAGGCTCGGCGATTCCGCGCCGGGTAATGCCATCCGCAGGAGCTACTGTGTCCAGAATCATATTTGCGTGCGTCCTTATCGCTTGTGTCGCCGTGTGTCCGGTCGCGTGGGCTCAAACCAACGGAGTGCTTCTCGCCCCCGCGGCGATGACGACGAATTATCAGATCGGCAGCGCCACCTTGCCCCTGGCCCAGACGCTGACCGTGACGACAACGCCCAAGGGCCTCAACTTTACCGTGGCGATTTCCGGATCGCCGTACAATGCCGCCTGGCTCCTGGTGTCGGCCTCGACGGGAGTGGCTCCGGCGTCGCTGAAGGTGACCACCAACCCAACGGGCCTGCCCGCCGGCGACTATGTGGGGGTCATTACCGTGAGCGCGGCGTCTGGAGGGACCACCTACACGCAGACCGCCATGATCACTCTGCTGGTGGAAAGCGCGCCGTCGACGATATCCACCACGCCAGGAACACTCGCGTTCGGCTACACCACCGGGGGTCCGGTTCCCAGCGCATCGCTCGCGAGCGCGTTCATCGTGTCGAGCAGCGGCGCGGCGCTTTCGGCGACCGCAACGGTGACCGGCGCGACGTGGCTCACCATCGCTCCGACCGGGGACATATCGCTGATCGGATTGTTCAACACAGTGGCGGTCACGGTCAACCCGACCGGTCTCGCGCCCAAGGTGTATACCGGAACCATCACGATCAGCGCGCCCGCGTCCGCTAATAAAACCGCGACCGTCACGGTGACGCTGACGGTGAAAGCGAATGTGCCGAGCACCGTCGACACCTGGCCGGCCGGTGTGATCGAGGGTGCGGGCGCCACCGTGGTCACGCTGGACGGCGCAGCTTTCTTCGCGAATTCGACCGTCGCCGCCACCGGGTTTACGCCGTCTTCGACGGTTACGATGACCGACGGCACAAGCACCGTCAGCAGCACGTTTCTGATCCCGGTGTATCAAACCATCGCGGCCGGATTGCGGCTGGGGGTCAGCTCGCCCGCGCCCTCCGGCGTGGTAGGCGCGGCATATTCGCAGAACCTGGAGGCGGTGGGCGGCACGGGGCCGTACACGTATGCGCTGGCCGCGGGGTTGCTGCCCACCGGAATCGCGGTGGGAAGCGGAACCATCGGCGGAACGCCGACGATTGCCGGGACGTTCCTGTTCGTGGTGCAGGTGACCGACAGCTCCGTGCCGCCGATTGTGGCGTTCGGCCAGCTCAGCTTGACGATTTATCCGGCCGTGGACTTGGCACTTCGCATCACCGTGGCGGCAACGCCGCTGACGCTCGGGACAGAGGGCGCGCTGTATGGACCTGAAACGCTGACGGCCACGGGCGGAACGGGCGGGCCCTACACCTGGTCGGCGACGGATCTGCCGGCTGGAATGACGCTGAGCGCGCTGGGCGTACTGGGCGGGACTCCCACGACGGACGGCAATGCCGGGGCGCTCGCGAACGTCGTCGTCAGCGACACGGGGATGCTGGTGACGGTTCCCAGCGCCGATCTCGCCAACGCCGGGGTGCTGCGAATGGCGGTGACCACTCCAGGGCCGGGCGGCGGCATATCCAACGAAGCAGCATTCCAGGTATACGGACCGAATCCACAGATCACGGCGGTGGTGAACTCGGCCAGCTACGCGCAGGGGACGCTTGCGCCGGGCGATGTGATCGCCATTTACGGGATCGGCATGGGGCCCGCCGCTCTCACCATTTTCGATCCAGCCGCGCCGCCGATCCCGGCGTCGTTACCGGTAGTCGCGCCGTCGACTTCGGTGACCATCAACGGGACCCCGGCGCCGATTCTTTATACCAGCGCCAACGTGGTGGGGGTGACGGTACCGTACACCGTGAGCGGAGCCTCGGCGTCGATTGTCGCGACCTACGGCGGACTGGTTTCGCAACCCGTGACGGTCACCGTAGTGGCGGCCGATCCGGGGGTCTACTCGCTGGCGGCGTCGGGGCAGGGCCAGGGGGCCATCCTCAACTATGTGGCGGGCAACTACACCATCAACTCGGCTTCGAATCCGGCGGCGAAAGGATCCATCGTGGTCATGTACATCACCGGTGTAGGGCTGACCACATCTGGTGTAGACAATCAGCTCATTCCCGTGTCGCCGGCGGTGACCCCGATTCTCGCGCCGTCCGTGTCGATCGGGGGCCAGGGCGCGACGGTGCTGGCGGCGCAGGCGCCGCCGGGATCGATTCCAGGTTTGATGCAACTCAATGTTACCGTGCCCATGACCGTAACGGCGGGGGTGGCGCTGCCGGTAATCGTAACGGTGGGGGGAGTGTCGAGTCAGGCGGGGTTGACCATGGGGGTGAAGTAGCGCGGCAGTCGATGCAGTAGTCGTCGCCCCGCGAATCGCAGCGTTTCACGACAAATGAAACTCGCCGCCGAAATCACGCACGCAAATCCGGCACTCATCCGATCCCGCAGCCGAGAGCAAGCGCTCCAGCGGCTCTCCATCCGGCTCGCGGCTGAGCTGGAAGGTCCGATGATGCAGCGGCAGCACGAACTCGGCGCCGGCGTGATTCGCCATCGCGAGCGCCTGCTCCGGCGTGCAGTGCGCGGCGATCCAGGGGTCATAGGCGCCGATCGGCATCAGGGCCAAATCCACCGGCCGTGACGATCGAACTTGCTTGAACGAATCGGTGAAAGCGGTATCGCCTCCGAACACCACCCGGTAGCGTCCCGCTTCGATCAGATATCCGTTGTAGCCGCGATAGGTATCGCTGCGCATGCGCGCGCCCCAGTGCCGCACCTCGAAGGCGCGCACGGACGCGGGACCCACTTGCACCGTTTCATTCCATCGCAATTCCTTCACCGCCGCGTACCGCCGCTTGTCCATCGACCCACGCACAGCGCCATAGCGGCGCGACCCCAAGAGATCGCTGGTACTCGCCGCGGTGATCACCGAAGTGCGCGGATTTTCGAGCTTGCGCAGCGTGGGCAGATCGAAGTGATCCATGTGCGCGTGCGAGAGCAGGATCAGATCCGGCGCGGGAATTTCAGAGAGCGGCAGGGCAGGCGCGACCAGACGTTTGAATCCTAGGGTGACCGGTCCGATGCTGAGGCCGATGCGCCGGCTGAAAACAGGATCGGTGAGGATGGTGAATCCATCGATCGAGAGCAGCACGGTGCTGTGGCCGATCCAGGCGGCGTGAATTCCAGTTGCCGGCCACGCGCCAATCCGAGGCGTTCGGGCGGGCGTAAGCACCGTGCGCCGCAGGTCCTGGGAAACACGACGCCAGAATGTGGGCGCCATGCGAAGTGCGAAAACAACTAAACCGCTATTCACTGATGGTCATTCGCATGACCGATTTCATTTTATCATTGGTCGCGTGAAATCGTTTAGGGGCGACGGGCCGGCGATCGGGCGCGATCTCCATCGTCAAACATCGCAATTCAGGGTAACTATTTACTTGACTAACCACGCGTTTTCCCGTATGCTTGGTGTATGGACAAGATGCCAGCCACCCTCCAAGAGGCGATCATCTACTTCGCCGATCCCAAGAACTGCAATGAGTTTCTCGCGGGCTTGCGTTGGACGGATGGCAAGCCACGCTGCCCGCATTGCGGCTCTGACAACGTGTCCTACCTTGCGAGCGTGAACCGCTACAAGTGCTACGGCAACCACCCGAAGGCTCAATTCTCGCTCAAGGTCGGAACCATCTTCGAGGATTCTCCTATCGGTCTGGACAAGTGCCTCTCTGCTATGTGGCTCGTTGTGAACTGCAAGAACGGTATCAGCAGTTGCGAGATGGCTCGGCACTTGGGGATCAGCCAAAAGTCCGCGTGGTTCCTGGATCATCGTATTCGCTTCGCGCTGTACTCCGGTTCGTTCGAGAAACTGTCCGGAGAGTGCGAGGCCGACGAAACTTTCATCGGGGGCAAAGCTCGGAACATGCACGTCGCGCAACGCCAACGCCGCATTACCGGGACTGGCGGCAAGGACAAAACTCCCGTGATGGGAATCCTTGAGCGCGGCAAGGACGGCAAGAGCCGCGTTCGCACCAGCGTAATTCCGAACCGCAAGAAGTCCGCGATTCAATCCGAGGTCCGCAAGCATGTCGAAGCTGGCTCCGCGCTCTACACTGATTTCCTTCTGTCGTACGAAGGACTGGCAGGCGAGTACGCACATAAGGTCGTGGATCATGCCGTGGAATATGTTCGCGACAATGTGACGCACACTAACGGATTGGAAAATTACTGGGCATTGCTTAAGCGGACCATCAGCGGCACCTACGTTTCGGTCGAGCCTTTTCATCTGTTCCGTTACCTTGACGAGCAAGCCTACCGCTTCAACAATCGCGAAAAGGACATCAGCGATTTCGACCGCTTCAAACTGGCTGCATCGCAGATCATCGGCAAGCGTCTCACCTGGAATCAGGTCACCGGCAAAACGCACGAACTGGAAACGTGGCCGAACTGAGACGGAAGCCAAGCGCCAAGGGCGCGGGAAGCGCTAAACTTTCCGCCATGGATTCAACCGCGCGACAAGTGCTCGAAATCCTCGTGGAGCACCTTCGGTACATGCAGAAGAGCCGATACGACTTAATGGCTTCCCTTGCTGCCATAATGACCGTCCTGGCTGTTCGTGACCCTGCGCTATACGCTCAAGTTCGAGGTCAAAGGCAGATCGACGAAGCACGTCTTGCTCGTGAAGCTCAGAAAATTGACGACCTATATCTCGGATTAGCAAACCTTCTATCAGCTCGCGATCCGCCTGCGGAAGACGAGCCTGAGAAGTTTCGTAGATTACTCGAAGTTTTTGAAGGTCCGAAGCAGTGATGGTGAACACAGAGCGTTAGATGAGGATCATCGCAGTGTTGTGCGCGGCCCTCGGAATGTACATACTATGGGGCTTCGACATGTCGGCTTCGCTTACCGGATGGTCGGCGCTGAGGCTCATCGGTGGGCTATTGCTAATCGCTGTTGGCTACTATAGCTGGAAGCGTTACCGAGAAACAGCGCAGGGGTTCCACCAATGGCCAGACGGTAAGGGACCGCTCTACGATGAGTGGCTTAGAATTCCAGCCGACAAAACTACTTTGGATTACCATGTCTGGCTTGCCGAGAAGAAAGACTGGAAAGAACCGTGGGCAACGTGGGCTGAATCGACCGGCGCGAAGCGACCCACACTATCGGAATACGTTGAGCGGGCATATAGCGAGCTGGACCAAAAGATCAACGCGAAAGTCCCTTCGCCGCGCCTGTCGCGGGACCAAATAGCGGATCGGGGCCAACAGGAAATTATCGCTAACCTCAATCGCAGGACACTGGCAGAAGAGGCGCAGAAAGCCCATAAGCCTATGACGCTGTATGAGAAGTCCAAACTAACCCAGCAGCAAATAATTCGGAACCTACAGGAAACGACGCTGGCGGAAGAGGAAGCGCGGCAGAAAGCGCAGCGGCTCCGCAAGCGGTTCCACCAAGCCGCAGCCCAGGCAAGGGAGCGGTTACGAAAAAAGAAACCAGACTCATCCACGCCCAGCAGTTAAATCCTTTGCCTTTTTCTTCGGTTTCCGCTTTCCGAAAGGATTCGGAACCGCGCTTTTCGGGACCGTCAGCACCTTCTTGACCGCATCGCGAAAACGCTGCCACGCCTCTGGCCCTTCGATCATGTCTGCCGTGCCGCTCTTCATGCGTTTAATCTTACCTCTTGGCGATGGGTTTTGTTTCGCATGTTTTTCGCATCGCCCGCAGACTCAATTCCTTGTGGTCTGAGACGTTCATGGCCACTTCTAGTTGATGCAGGGATTTCATGATCCTGTCTGCGTTCGCAGGATCAACCTCGTGTAGCTTTCTTACGTAGGCGTCATCGATGATCGTTTTTGCTTTCCACGCTGCCAGATCGCACGCGTCAAAAGCTCTGATTTTCCCTTTCGCTTGAGGGATCGCGTTGAACTCCTCCGCGCGCGCTCTTTCTATCAGCATCCCTTGGTCCTCGTCGCCTTCTTCAAAGATGCACAGGATGTCACGATAGTCGATTCTCTTCTTGGCTGCCCACGCCTTTAGTTGGCTAAGACTGGCGATTCCCAGAAGCGGATAGGGTGCGCCGACCTCTTCCGAAAACATGTATTCCTTGTCGATCCGCCTGTAATCGCTCATGACGAGATTGACAGCGAACCCCTTCCGCGCATGTGTTCTAATGCATTTTGCCAATTCCGCTATAAACCACGCCCGGCGCGACGATTTGCCTTTCCATTCCTCCCATCCATCGGCGCTGCTTACGAAGTCGGTCATGTGAAAATGGGTGATTCCTGGAGGAAGTAGTTCGCGCCACGACTTTTCAAACTTCAGCCATTGAGTAATGGGGGCTACGAATCCGGCCATGGTGGTCACGCGTGAGCGTTTGTCGCCGCTGGCGTCGAAATAGGCTGAAAAAGTGGCCACGATGGTTCTTCGATGCCGCAGTGGATTTACGGACCGCGCCAGATGCTCCAATGGGTACACGCGTGCCTTTCCGTCGTGGCTCGTGATACACTACGACTAGCCCACCGGAAAGGGCATCGACGCTGCTTTCGCCACCAAGCTTGCCAGCGTCGGACCGCTCACCTAAAACATTCCACTGCCAAATTGTCATCTGGATTGTATCACACCTTGGTTAGTCATGTAAATAGTTACCCAATTCAGCTGGGACACTGATTTAGTTAAGATAAAAGAGGAGGAATGGGTGAGTGGTTGAAACCGGCGGTCTTGAAAACCGACTTACCCGTCCTTGCAAGATTCACAATTCAAAGCAAATCCTCTTACTAGCCAAGGACTTGCGCCGTTTTTGATCTCACCTGATTTCCTTCGATTTCACTCGATTTGACGGTGTTGTAGTGACACTTTAGTGACAGTCGCTCCTTCTGAATACATAGACATCTATGTGTCACTACAAAACTCCTCGGAAACGAAATCGCGTGGGCCTCATTCCCGTGAATTGTGCTTCAAATCTGTCGGTCACTCTTCCAACCATGCACGCGCAACGATTCGCTTGCGATCCCAACTGGCCGCTACGAGATCGGTACGAAACGAATTCCGCAACCGCATTTTGCTGCCCCTCGACAGTCTGTTCCACGATGACTCAGCAGGGGACCCTTTACTCCGCTCTCACGGGCACTCCGCCGATTTCTTCGGCGGCTTCTGCAGACGGTACACTGCGGTGGCGCCCCTAGACGAAATCGAACCGCCTACGCAGCCTTTTCAGGGCTGGGAATTGCCAACGCTATCTTGCTGAAATTATTAATAAAACACCTCGGCTCGGCTAGAGAAAGCCGGGTTTAAGTGCAACCAAATGCAACCACGGCTCGTTCGGGTTTGCTCAATGAATCATCCGATGTCAGCTAAAGTCAGCCGTTTCCTTCTAAAACCGTGAATCACAGTTCGAATCGATGCCGGGGATCCCACGCTATGTGGACAGACGTTTTCGGCCCAAGATCAACCACATTAGGGTTCAGGTTGTTGCAGCGGAATTCCGCCAGTTCGAAACCGAGAAGGAGCCTCCTTCCTTTTAGGCAGGTGCTTTGTCCGGGCAGATCATCCAAAAAACGGCCAAGAGACAAAATCCGCCACTTCGCGATCGCGAAGTGGTCGGCGACAGTCACGATTTTGCACCATACGGCCGACAAGTCCGCAAAGGGCAGCCAGCAACTCGCTGAGATTATTCGTCAAATGTCGCGCCGGTCAGGAGCGACCCCTGCCCTAGGTGCAGGTGACCTGCCGCCAGAAATTCTCCTTCCGATCGCGGGTTTCTAGGGAGTTCTAGCGAGACGGCACGTTCCATCTGGGAACCCATCTCAACCAGGATTCATTCTGGGGTTGACAGGCGGAAGTTCCATGAGCTTGTCGAACATCGCCTGTCGTTGTCTGATTCCTCATGCGGCATCGGGTAGCGTGTACAGGTACGTCATGTTCAGGCTCGCGTGACGCGCAGCCTTCTGAGCCTCAGGCGGAGTCGCGTTGCCGATTTGCTGTTTCCGCGTAATGTTCTGCCGCACGTTCTTGAGTGTGGACCGCATGAGCGAGCGGGCCCGAAAGAGACGCGTCTTGGTCGCAGGCACAGTAAGGCCGAGCGCCTTAGCAGTTTCCGCGATCGAGAGGCCAGAGATCGCATAAAGATTAAGGACCTCGCGCAGCGGTCGCGGAAGCCTGGCAGCCATCTCAACGAGCGTCTTACGCACCTCCGCACTTTGGATGAGGTCCTCTGGCGTCGGCGCCATATCCCGAACCACTAGGGGACCCAACCCCGAAACGGAATCATCCAAACTGATGAAATGCCGCGGACGAGCCGAGTTCCTGACATGCGTCAGGCATTGGTTTATTACAATCCGCGTTATCCAGGTCTTGAAGCTCGAATCTCCCCGAAACGAGTTGAAATTCCGGAAGGCAGAAAGATAAGCCGATTGCACGGCGTCCGAAAACTCGTCGCGCGCCGGTAGGATCCGCCGGGCTACGCTGAGTGATAAAGGATAGTACCGGCGGAACAACTCCGCGATCGCTTCCATATCGCCATTCCGGGAGTCTGTGACCAGTTGCAATTCAAGTTTGTCGGGCATATCCTTTTCCACTGCACGTCGACTTGAGAGCACAAATGTTGCCAGCCACGCCCCCCGCGATCGCTATTGAAGAGTGCTTTGAATTCTTATTCATTGTTCGCGGGCCGCTAAAGAGCCGAACCGTTTGTTGGCATGCGTCATTTTCGTGGTGGCAGCAGACCAGCGTCGGAGGAAATCACTGAACCGCTGCCGCCAACCCGACTTCGCCGGAGGCATCGGGACCGATGCGCCCAAAATACTCTCGGCTAAAGTACGGGAATCCATGGATCGCGCGATGATTCGTGCGCCGCAACGATGCCAAGTTAGTAAGAGGCGGCGGCCGTCGGCATCTGCCTCGGCAACTGCCATCAGGCCGGCGACAATGTGGCGGCCTGCCAGCACCGAATTTGCGGTCCGCCAGGCGTGTTCGATAGTGCTCACACCCGCTCCAGTCAAATCGCCCGCGATTTCGATACGCAGCGCATCGGCCTCATCGTGAAGGTAATATTCGAGATTCGTCATCGGATGTCCTGATGCGGAGCTCGCGTACCGTCTTGCCTCTCTTTCGTTTTTATCTGTTTGATCGTCACGCGAACTCCGCTACCGGAGTACATACCCTGTGAAGCACTTCGATCGCCAACCGTTTTCGCGCTGGAACACTAGTTGCAACTCGTGACGCCACTCCGAAGCAGGAATGACATAATGGACTCTCAGTTCAGAACGCTCCCGCGGCGGCCGTTAGATAGAATTATGAAGCGCGTGGTCCTGATTGGCGGCGCGACAATTATCGTTCTCATTGGATTCACATGGCTATAAGTATTTGGTGAAATGATGCGCCGAATGAAAGGCATGCGGAATGCACCGCCGCACGGGATCGTAGCTGCTTTGGCGGCAGGCCTGCTCGCCAGCGTCTCTAGCGTTCCTGCGCATTCGCAACCACAATCCACGCACTACGTCACGACAGTGTGGGGAACTGAGCAGGGTCTGCCGCAGAGCTCGGTGAATGCCGTGTTGCAGGACCATGCCGGCTATCTCTGGTTAGGCACATTCGGCGGGCTGGCGCGTTTCGATGGAGAGCGCTTCACCGCTTTCGATCCGGCGAACACTCCCAATTTCGGCGCTGCCCGGATCCTCGCTCTCTTTGAAACCCGCACGGGGGTAATGTGGATCGGGACGACCGAAGGTCTCATCCGGTTGGATAACGGCGTTGCCACCACATACACCGAACGCGACGGACTGCCGAGCGCGTTTGTTCGCTCCGTCCGCGAAGATTCCGGAGGAAAGTTGTGGATCAACACTGCACGAGGTGTAGCCCATTTTGCTGGCACAAAGCTGGAGCCGTATCCGGCTCACCACGGAAAGGCGGTGACGGAGTTTTACCTGCAGGCGCGCGACGGGAGCATGTGGTTCCGATCAGGAAGAGACGTTGTGCGCTTCGGAGCCGATGGTTCCACTGCGGCGGTAGGGTCCGTCAAACCGAGCGGATTCCTCGTTCGGGAAGCTCGCGACGATAGTGTGTGGATTGCGTTTCGCGACGAGTATCGTCTGGTGCGCTATTATCACGGGGCATTCTTCGATGTACCGCTACCGCATATGGATCGGGGCGAATTGACGGGCGAATATGCGGTCTACGCAATCACCTTGGAGAACGATGCCGATGGGACGTTGCTGCTGCTCACCCCGGCTGGAATCATTCGGATCGTCGATGGGACGCTCACTCCTCCCGTATCGCTCGCTTTGCCACGGAATGGTAGCGAGTTGCCCAAGGTGCGCAGCTTTCTGGTGGACCGCGAAGGCAATCTGTGGATTGGAACGATTGGGACCGGACTGGTTCGTCTCCGGCGAGCCCCCTTGACAGCCTACGGAAAGGGAGAAGGCCTGTCGGACGAAAGCTTCAATGCTGCATTTCAGGATCGGGATGGCCGCTTGTGGCTGGGTGGAGACTCGCTTTACTGGTTCGACGGGCATCAATTTCATCTGGTCCCGACCGTGGCCAACATTGTCGCTATTGCCCAGACAAGCGATGCCGACCTGTGGTTCGGCGGATACGGCGGGCTGTATCGTTGGCGATCGGGCGTGTTGAGCCAGTTCAAGATTGAAGCACCGGCCGTCAAAGCCATCTACCAGGATCGGCACGGTACGCTCTGGGTTGGCGCTCTCAAGCAGGAGCGCCCCGGCGGGCTCTACCGTTTTCGCGATGGAAAGTTCGAGCAGATCCCCGGCATCTCCGACGTGAACCAGATTATCGAGGACCGCGATGATGGGGTTTGGGTGGTTGGCGTCGAAGGGCTCTTTCTGATACGCGGCGGCCAGATGGTACGGTACGACCGAACCGAAAGTCTGCCCGACCACAGCCACGATATGCGGCAGGATTCCACCGGGACTCTGTGGCTTGCGAGCTACGGCGGAGGTTTGGTGCGTTTTCTTGACGGCAGATTTAAAACCATCACAACCAAAAACGGCCTGCCCAATAACATGCTGGTGGGCATCCTGGACGACGGCAAGGGCAACCTCTGGGTCAGCTCCAATCAGGATGTTTTTCGCCTCAGTTTGAAGGAACTAAACGATGTTGCGGATGGAAAAATCGCCTCCGTTTTGCCTGTTTCCTACGGAGTGGGCGAGGGCATGAGGAGCAGCGAATCGAATTCCGGGAGCCCGGCAGGCTGGAAGACCACAGACGGGCGGATTTGGTTTCCGACCCTGCGCGGCGTCGTCGCGATTGACCCCACTTCGGGCAATGGCCTCACTCCGCCTGTGATCGTGGAGGAGGCATGGGCAAATAAGTTGGCGCTGGGACGAGAGGGCAGGACTTCCATTCCGCCCGGCAACAACACGTTCGATTTCCGCTTTACCGCGCTGAGCCTCAGCGCTCCTGAGAAGGTGCGCTTTAAGTACCGGCTCGAACCTTACGACAAAGACTGGGTGGACTGCGGTACGCAGCGCACAGCCCACTACACCAACATGGGGCCCGGAGAATATTCGTTTCGCGTCGTTGCGGCGAACAGCTACGGTGTTTGGAATGATCGGGGCGCGAGTGTGCTTTTCGCGCTGCGGCCGCACTTCTACCAAACCAATTGGTTCTACCTCATCGGCGCGGCCGCCTTCCCGGCGCTATTGTGGGCGGGCTCCTGGTACCGGCTGCGCCAGATGCGCCACGACTTCAACCTTCGCGTTGAAGGGCAAGTGGATGAGCGCCTCCGCGTCGCACGCGAGCTGCACGATACGCTCTTGCAGAGTTTTCAGGGGTTGATTCCCGTCTTCCAAGCAGCGCGCAATCTGCTTCCTAGGCAAAGCGATCGGGCGGCGGAAGTGCTTGACGACGGTCTCCACGACGCGGCGGACGCGATCGTTGAGGGCAGGAATGCAATTCAGAATTTGCGGGCTAATCCCTCGATCGATCGCGACCTGGACGCTTTGCTCACTGCGGCGGGGCAAGAGCTGGCAGCCTCGCATGAAGCAGACGGAAGCGCGCCCACATTCCGAGTCGTAGTAGAGGGATCGCGGCGGCCGCTCGCTCCGCTCATTCAGGACGAGGTCTACCGAATCGGCCGCGAGATGTTACGCAACGCCTTCCGGCACGCCCGCGCATGCCGCATCGAGGCGGAGATCCGGTACGACGACAACATGTTGCGGCTCCGGGTTCGCGATGACGGAAAGGGGTTCGACTCGAGCGTCCTGAAGCAAGGCTTGCGCGGTGCTCATTGGGGCCTCCCGGGCATGCACGAGCGCGCCAAGAGGATGGGCGGGCGCTTGAAGATCTGGAGTGAATCGGGCGCCGGCACCGAAGCGGAGTTGACCGTTCCAGCCCGCATCGCATATGAGAAGTTTTCCACGAGCAACGGCTGGTGGGCCAGGCTGGGCCGGCGTTTGCGGCTGACTGCGCCAAATAGGGAACCATAATGGGGAATCAGGCACCAATTCGGATTCTTGCGGTCGATGACCATGCTCTCCTGCGCAAGGGTATCCGCATGCTGATCAGCACAGAATCTGATATGCAACTGGTAGCAGAAGCCTCCACAGGCAGGGAAGCCGTGCAGGAATTCCGAACGCATCGGCCCGATATTACGGTTATGGATTTGCAAATGCCCGACATGGGTGGGGTGGAAGCCATTATCGCGATCCGCAGCGAGTTTCCCAACGCGCGAGTCATTATGCTGACAACTTACGCCGGCGACGCCCAAGTACTCCGTGCGTTGAACGCGGGAGCGCGCGGTTACTTGTTGAAAGGAAAAATCAACACGGAACTGCTTGAGACGATCCGCGCCGTCCACGCGGGGCAGAAGCGAATTTCCCCCGAGGTGGCGACTGAGTTGGCCGACCATGCCGGAGAGGAGCGGCTGAGCGAACGCGAACTGGAAGTGCTCCGTCTCATCGCCAGCGGAAACGCCAACAAAGAGATCGCTGCTCAACTGTCCATCGGCGAGGATACCGTTAAACGGCACGTGACGAACATTCTGAGCAAGCTCCAAGCCAACGACCGCACCCATGCGGTCACGATTGGATTGAAGCGCGGAATTATTGAGCTGTGACTCCCACTAAAGTGTAACCGGCGGATACCAGTTGCGGCGGTTCCCTTCTTTTGACCACTCCCCTACGCTATAGAGGGAACTTGTGCAACGGCTATTTTCGAGCTTCGCTGACGGTTGGCCTGGCGCAGGCCTTCTGTTGCTCCGGCTGGTGATCGGCGGTGGCCTGCTTTATGGCGGAGTCGGCTCGGCGTGGTCCGCTTTTGATACTGCGCAGATGGTCCTGCCCGTCCTCGCCGTAGCATTCGGAGCTATGCTTGTCGTGGGCTTGTTCACCCCCTTCGCAGGACTTATGGCGGCCGCAATTGAGGTCTGGATTGCGTTTTTCCATCCTGGATATCGCTGGCCGCAGATTGGGCTCGCCGGTCTGTGCCTCAGCCTTGTCATGATCGGCCCCGGCGCCTGGTCCATCGATGCACGCCTCTTTGGCCGGAAGCAGATCGATCTGTCGGAACTTTAGAGTAATCCGGTCCCCCCACGAAAGTAGAAGAAGCAGCTTTCACGATCTCATCAGCCCCCAGTTCCCGGTTCGGGGTTTGTCCCCACGGCGGAATCAAGCGACAATTCAACAAGAAGCAAGGAGCAAAGTCAAATGACAAGCACAAACGCAAGGGTGAAATTCGAGGTTGTCTATCGCGACAACTTCAACGATAAACAAATCTGGTGGCCGGCTGACCCGGACGGGGGACGGGCGGAAGTCATGCTGAGGAGAGCTAAGGCGGCCGGAGCGAAGGATGCTCACATATCGGTGGTGGGCTGGTAAGGGTAGACAGATGGACAGATGGTCAGAACCAGACGACGGGTTGAATGTGATGCAAAGGAAGGAGCAAAGTCATGACGGCGACAGGTATGGGAACTATGCGATCAGCGGCTGATGCGGTGATTGCCAGCGAAACTAATCACACAGGCCTATGGGCTTTCGGCGGACACACGCTTCCATTCATCCCAGGCGTTGGGGACGGCACTGAAGATGACCTGGCAGAGATGAGGGAAGACGTCGCGACCGAAAGGCTTAGTTCCGAGGATGAGATCCGAATCGATCAGAACGTCGGCGGGATGATCGGCGAATCTGCGGCGTTTCAAGAAGTCCTCAGGAATGTCCGTCTAGTTGCCCCGACGGATGCGACAGTACTGGTGCATGGCGAAACGGGCACGGGCAAGGAGTTAGTCGCTCGAGCGATCCACGACCTCAGTGGACGAAGCAAACAGCCGTTCATCAAAGTCAATTGCGCCGCGATTCCAGCCACTTTGCTGGAAAGCGAGTTATTCGGCCATGAAAAAGGCTCGTTCACGGGCGCGTTCGCCCAAAAATTGGGCCGGTTCGAGTTAGCGCACAAAGGCACTCTGTTCCTCGATGAGATCGGTGAAATTCCGTTGGAATTGCAATCCAAGTTGCTCAGGGCCATCCAGGAGCAGGAGCTCGAACGGGTGGGTGGAAATCGCACGATCCGCGTGGACATCCGGGTGGTGGCCGCCACGAACCGGAATTTGAAGGAGATGGTCGACGAAGGTAAATTCCGCAGCGACTTGTATTATCGGCTGCACGTGTTTCCTTTGACCGTGCCTCCCTTGAGACAGCGCCAACCCGACATTCTGCTGCTCATCCGGTACTTCGCCCAGAAGTACGCTAAACGACTGAACCGCGAGATCGAGGAGATTCCAACCGCAACGATCGAGGCGCTGACGAAATATGATTGGCCGGGCAACATCCGGGAACTGCAGCATATCATCGAGCGCTCTGTGATTCTCACCGCAGGCCACGTACTGCATGTAGCGATTCCGCAATCGACTCAGAATTGGGTCACGCAATCAGGCTCACTCGATGAGGCAACGGAGCGGGGACAAGTTCTGCGAGCCTTGGTCGACGCAGGTGGAAAGGTCGGAGGAACTCGCGGAGCCGCGGCGCGCTTAGGGATGCCGCGAACAACTCTTCAGGCGCGAATGAAGAAACTCAGCATTAAGCGCGAGTACTGCTAGCCGAAGCTGCGGCCGGCGGAGGTGACCTGGTCGTGACCCAGAGTCTCAAAAGAGGCTCAGAAAGCCGTGAGCTTCAGTTCAAACCAAATCGGGAAGTGATCGGAACCCGTCACCTCATAACAAACACCGGACGAGATCGACTCGACTGGCCCCGCAAGATACACCCAGTCGATCGTGCGCCGGTGACGGAGAATGCCGCGGGGCGTGGTGGTGTAAGCAGCGGGCAGGGCAATCGCGCTATGGAATCCTTCGCGCTCTAATACAGCCGCCGAGGAATAAGAGCGGCTCAGGTCCACATTGAGATCGCCCGCCAACAATACAGAGTAGCTGTCGAGATATCCCTTCGCGTCCTTAACGGTTTCCGAAAGCTGCAGCACCCTAAGACGATTGTCGGCGCGGCTTTCCAGGTGGAGATTGTACACCGCAAGCCTTCGGCTACCGATTTCAATCTCTGTAACTAGCGCGATGCGTCCACCAAGGCGCTGCTGAAACGGCTCCGTCCGCGGCAAATACCACTTCGGTTTCCAAAAGCTGGACTGCTGACTAAAACGGATAACTCTGGGACTTTGAATCGGCCAGCAGGATAGTGTCGCCTGGCCATGGTATGCCGGCGCGTCTCGGCGCCCTTGCGTCAGCTCCTGAAATTCGTGGCCGAATGCGTAATTCATCCGGAGCCGCCGCGCGATCTCTTCGGCGATATTGCGGAATCCGGTTCTTCGCGCATACAGATCGACCTCCTGAAGAATCAGAATGTCGGCTCTTTGCGATTCGAGAAACTTGATAATCTCCTCCAGCCGCAGCCCGCGATCGATGTTCCAGTTGATCACCCGAATTCTTTGAGGCGGCCAAAAGGTCGACCTTGAAAGCGCGAAGGTGCCCAAAAGAGTGTCGCGCATGGCGGGTCTTAGGCGGCTGCATCAACGCTAGCCAGCTTTGGAAACACCTGTAGCCGCGCAAACGCAAGATCGCCGGGATCGTCGATTTCTGCCCAAACGCGGCCCGCTGTCAGGGTGTAGCCGACTCGAACCCCCTCCTCAACGAGCTGCTGAACTCCCACATTGAAGAAGACCTTCTCCCGTCCCTCGCGAATCAATCGGTCGAGTTCTTCGAAGAAGCGATCCACGATGTGCCGTCCGAAGACAGTGATCCCGATGTAAGTAGCGCTGAATTCTTCTTCCGTGATTTGCTTGCTCATACGCAGGATGCGATCGTCGCAGATCACCACCTTCATTGTCTCGTCGCGCCAGGCCGGATCCACGATCATCGTGATCGGAGCTGTCGAGACCATCGCGGGTGGAAGAATTTCGGGATCGAAGGCGACATCCGCGTTTAGCGCCACGAACGAATCGCCCTTCAGCCATTCGCGCGCGAGCCAAAGAGAGTAGATGTTGTTCGTCCCCAGGAATCGCGCGTTTTCGATGAACTTGAACCGCTGGAGCGATCCCCAGTGGTTCTTCGTGATATGGCTGACGATCTGGTCTTTTTCATAACCCACTATGACGCCAATCTTCCGTACGCCCGCGCGAGAGAGACTATGGATCTGCTGATCGAGGATGGTCCAGTCGCTGTCGTTGAACGCGATGAGGCACTTGGGACGATCGCCGTGCGCGGAACGAATTCGCGTTCCTTGCCCTGCCGCGAGAATGATTCCTTTCATGTCTGCTCCTTTAAATTGCTGATGCAACTGCCGTTGCCCTGTCCGTTCGCGTGAATCTCAAAGTGAAGTAGGACACAAGCGGCCAGGTAAGATTCGCCGAAATCGCGGCAATTCGCAAGAACAGCGAAAGTCCGCCGAGAAGGGTGAAAAGAAGAACGTAGTGGACCGCGACACCCTTCTTAATAAAAATGTGAATCTGCCGCGAGACCCGCGAGATCATGCTCGAATCAGTTTCCATCAACCGGTTCATGCGGGCTGAGTATTCGTTGGGTCGATTCGGATGGGTAAATGCTCTTCTCTGGACAGCCACGACGATGACGGAGAGCACGCATCCAACGATTAGCGCGATTCCCCAAATCAGCTCAGCTTTCCCGCGCTGGCGGTAAAGGCCTGCCGTCATACCGGCAAACAGCAGAAGATACGTGACGTTATCCACGAAGCCTTCGAACCAGGTCCCGAACGCACTTTCCAGGAACTTGATCCTGGCGAGCATACCGTCCATCTCATCGATGAGGCCGGAAATAAAAAAGAGGATCGCACCAGCGACGTACGCCAGATACGATCCCCGCGCATACATGAACGCTGAAGAGATCCCGACAAGGAGCCCGGCGACCGTGACCATATTCGCACTGACGCCCGTGTGTGTCAGGATGCGAACGAAGGGCCGCGATAATTTCCGGTTGAATGTCGAATATATTCCGTCGGTAGCTTTCCCCGAGTTCACAACCAGAAACCACTCGGCTCGCGCGATGTCATTCGAGGAATGTATAGAGATGCCATCGACACCGGGCTCCGTGCTGATACCTGCACGAGGACTTCGATCGATCAGGTCTTTGACAAGGCGTACCGGGTTTCCCCAGCTCAAGGGGAAGACCATCGAAGTCTTGATCAATTTGAGGAAACGAACGGTGGTAACGAAATTCCAGGGCAGCCACAGCCATTCGTCATCCAGCAACGAACCGATCGCGGCCCAGCTATCTCTCTTGCGAGGGTCGAAGGGAAGGCCCCGGATCTTGCGTGTTTGGAGCCCTTGCAATTCCCGCGAAGCTACGCATTGATCCCAAATCGCCGGATCGGCGTCAGCAGGCCAGAATAGTATGAGATCCTTTACGCCGGCGCGCATCGCCGTTGCGAGGACGCGTAAGAGAAGGGGCACCCCGGCGACCTTCTGGGTCAGCATTACTTCAGATTTAGAGGGGATCACCATCACAGCTTGCATTGGATCGCTCCTATCAACATTGAAGAGTCCTCATTCGTTCTGATGCGCCATGCAAGCCAGATGAGGCCAATCAGGCTGGCGAGCATGTCTCTGAATCGGCGCACCAAGGCCAATGCCAGGCCGGAAGCGGCGGGAAAGCCTAAAGCCGCGAAGGCTGCCACCGCTCCGCCCTCGTCGGCTCCAATCCGCGCGGGCATCCAGCCCCCGAGCAGCCGCACCGCACGTCCGGCCGCCTCGATCGACAGCACTGGCCCAGCGCGAAGTGGGAGATGCAAGAAGCAGAGCGCGACCGCGACTTCGGCGAGCAGCAGGGCCTGGCATGCGAGGTCCAGCACGAACATGCGCCGGATCGTGGCTGGATGCGCCGCGGCAAATCCGCGAATCTCGCCCTCGATCTGCGCCGCCTTGGTGAGCCATCCCGGAGCGACCTTTGGGAACCGCGAGACAAGCGGGTTCAGAACCGCATGGGGCCTGCCCAAAAAATACAGACCAGCCGCGACGGTTGCCGCGAGAACAATCGTGGCCCCTCGATCATGCGCGAACGTGACTGTGGCTGCAATGGATCCAGCTACCAAAACCAGTCCAGCGCTCATCCAATACGCGCCGGTATCGACCAGCGTCGCCACGGTGGCGGAGCCACGATGGCGCTGGAGCAGTTTGATCTTCATCGGCTCCGATACGGCAGGTCCGAGAACAGTCAGGTATCCGATCCCTTGCGAGGCGAGCCGAAGAAACATACGCTCGGTTGTGTTTGAATCCACACCGTCCTGGCGAAGGGCAAGCGCCCAGGATTCAGTTTGCAATAGCAGCCGAATCAGGCTTAGAGCGAGAATCACCACGAACGCGCCGCGCATCGCGTGTACTTCCCGGAATACGCGATCTGAGCCGGTTCGCTCGACCGCCAAGACGAGTAGCGCGAGGCCCGTGGACAATAGGCTGATTCTCCAGATCGTCTTCATCGCAGCTTCGCTTCCTGACTGGTCTCGTTGAGAACGTAATCGAAGTAGTCGATCCGCAACTCGGTGGGTCCGAAGATCCGAGCGTCGCTGACGGAGTTGTCGGAAGCCGCCAGCCAGAAAGAGCCGTGCTTCTCATATTTGTGCGCGAATTGAACATTCTTGATCCAGAACGATGGGTTCTTGGCCGGCTCACCTTCCATGCGCACGATGGCGAATTCTTCGGCGTCCACCGAAATGGTCCCGCGCATCAGATACTTTTTTTCCTTCTTCGGGGCGACGCTGATTACGTATGCTTTCCGGCCTTCAACCTCCTCCGTGCGCAGCATCGAGAACGAGTAGTTCTGCGGTGTGACGCGCGGATCTTCTGGATTGCCGGGGCGCGACGCCTCAGCTTCAGCCTCCAACAGTTTTGGGAATACATGCTTCCGCGCGCCGCTCCATCCGCTGGACGTCAAAATCTTGAATTGTTTCGATCCATCTTTGCATTGAGTCATCCTGACGATCATGTAGGCGTGTTTGTGGTGCTGGGTGTTTTCGAGCACGTACTGCCGGACGCTCGTGTATCCCTGAGAGGCGGACCGCCGGTCCTGATCGCGCTGAACCATCTTGGCGATCACCTCATCCACGCTCGGAAGCGCGGGTTGGGGAGCATCCTGAGCGACAAGCAGCAATGCGTAAAGCGTGTGTAGCATGGTCAGAACTCCAGTACGAGTTTTCCGCGCCAGATGCGGCCTACCCCGTTGAACATCGCGCCGAAACGGTCGCTATCGATGTCGCTTTGCACGTCGCGCGGGTTGAAGCGGTTGAGCAGGTTGAAAACGCTGAATCCGATACGAGCTTTCACTTTTTCGGTAAAGGGTAACGGGATCGGACGCGTCACCTGGGTATCGAGCGAGGCGAATCGCGGGAACCGCTCCGAGTCGCGCGGGCCGACAAATTCTCGCGTCTGATCGATGATTGAGTATGGGAATCCGGTATGGAGGTCGAATACCGGGAGGATCGTGAATTTGAATGGCGCCGCGAACTGCCCCCATGCTAGAAATCGATTCGGCGCGTCCCAGGGCAGCCGTCCGCGCTCATCCGGGTTGATGACTGGATTTGCGTAATTCCCGAAGAACTGGTTGAAGTCGTTCAAATTGCCGTATGCCTTGGATCGGACGTAGGAGGCGTTCAGCGTTCCACGTTTGACCTTGTATTGGGCTGTGAGTTGGAACTCGCGATAAAAGCTGCGGCCGGTGTTTGAGAGCGACATGAGGCCAAGGTTCGCCTGCGGATCGAGCACGAAATCGCGAGCCGTATTGCGCTCCTGGAAGCCGGCGCGCACAACAAGAGCCGACGTCAGTTGCCGGTCCAGTTCAACATTCCAGCCCACGCTACGCGGGTTCTTCAGGCCGGCCGGAATGGCGTTGACGAAATTTTCAGAACCGAGAATCGCGCCCGCCGGAGAGAGCCATGCGACCGTGCGACCGGGCAGGTACGGGAACGAGGCGACATTGAGCGGGACGCGATCGTAGAAAAGGCCAGCGCCGCCCTTTAAGACCGTCCTGGCGTCCTTGGTGAGCATCAAGGCGAATCCTGCGCGCGGCGCGGTGTTCACGTCATCGGTAATCGAATCGCGATCAAAGCGGACGCCCAGGTCGATCGTCAGACGCTGCAGCGGCTGCCATTTGTCCCCGGCGAACCAGGCGATGGCGTTTTGCTTGATCGTGAACTGGGAGGCTGGCCCGAAGGTAATCTGTTCCAGCGGTAAGTTAGAAACGCCGACGATCGTCACCGGCAGGAGCGCGGTGCGGCCATCGTAGTCGTCATGAACGTAGTCGACTCCAAACTTCAGGTCATGCCCGCCCAAGAACCCGGGTGGCTCCTTTTCATAGATTTCCTGCCACTCGGTATGATTGCTCCGCCTGGCTTGCCGGTCGAAAAATCCTCCTGTGGTCGTCTCGACGAGCAGTTCGTAGGGAGCGTTGCTGTTGGGCGTGACATCGGCATCGAACTGTCTATACGTGAATTGCGAAAGCAGGAGCGAATCCGAATTAATGGCTAGCCGATGCTGCAGCGAAGCCATATCTCCGCGCTGATGCAGATCCGGTGTCGAAGGCTGGGGAGCGAAGGTATTCAGTCCGAGATAATTCAGCTTTTGGGGATAAAGCGTGAAAGTCGCTGTCATGGACTGCTGCGAATTCAGATTCACGTCTGCCTGAGTGAACCAAGTCATTCCCTCGAACTTCATGTCGCGGTCGAGCGGCGGAAGACTGTTGACCGGCGTTCGAACAAATCGATACTCGAACGATTCGGTGAAGGCGACTTTATTCTTGAGGAGGGGTCCGGTAAAGGTGGCGCGAGGCGTCGCGGCTTCGATTCCGACGAAATCGCCGTCGCGGTTGCGTGGCCTCGGAACGAGATTCTGTATTGAAAAATGAAAATCGTTGAAATTGCTGGTCGTCGTTTCGATTTTTGAGACCGCTCCCGCAAGCCGGCCGTACTCGGGATCGTAGGGATTCGAAACAATCGTGGCTGATTCGACAACGTCAATGGGAAGACTCATCGCGGGGTTGCCCGTTACGGGATCTACCACGCTGACGTTATTCACTAGCGAGCCACTCTGAGAGGACCGGGCGCCCTTCATATTAATGAGGCCGTCCGGTCCTCGAACCACGCCGGGTATTAAGGGAAGTAAAGTGTCGGCGCGGTCATCCTCAGTCGGTGCATTCAGGATTGTCGATCTCTTGATTTCGGTTTGTTGCTCGGGCTCTGCAGTGATCACCCGATCGACATTTCCGTTGACTGTCACGGATTCCTTGAGAGATTCGATCTCCATGACGACCTGAACATCAACGGACTGGCCGAGCCCAACTTCCAGCGAAGCCGAACCCACCATTCCGGGCGCGCTTGCCCGGATCTGATACCGGCCGGAGGGCAGATCGCCGAATCCGAACGAGCCTTGCTCGTCGGCAGTGGTCTTTCGAGATAGCTCAGTGCTTTCGATCATTACAGCGGCGGCTGGAATGACCGATCGCGTGCCGTCCGACTCAATCGTGATGATGCGGCCGCGCACAGCCCCGGGCATATCCTCCGCCTTGGCCAAACCCGAGGCGAAAAGTATCACGACCATCAGGAATGCTAGTCTTGGGCTTCCGATCCGTCGATTTGAACTTCGATGTTTCACGCAGGCGGAAGCTGCAACTGCGTTTCCTATGTCAGCCGCGCTTCCTCTTCGGCGATTCAGTGACATAGCGGGCTCGGGGAGCGCAATCGAGTGGGTTTACTGCCAGCTTCCCCGGCAACTGCCGAAGAAATGCCGGAATCGTCACCGCGAATCGCGGTGCGTCCTGTCCTTGTAATTGCACGGCGGAGCCATTTGATTTGGGAGCCACTTCAAGAGATACGCCACTGGAAGAGCCTGAGTTGATTCGCGTCCCGCAGTTTTGGTTCATCATGAAGTCCAAATTTTCGATCAGTTCCCGCGGTTTTCTCTAAGGGTTGCTCGGAATGGTTCCTAAGCTGCGGTATAAGAGTCATGCTCTCATTGAAATATTTCTCTCAAATGCGCTTGGTTCGAGCCTGGGGATTCACCCAACGCTTCGGCTCTTGGGGAAGCCTAGTGGCTGTCCTTTTCGCGATTCAGAAACTGTCCGCCGGCGGCGACCTCTTGATCAAGCAGCAGGTCTCTCCCCAGAACGTGGCTTTCGGTCGATACATCGCCTCGCTCCAACACGGCGGTCCGTTCGCCGAATCGGGGCCCATGGCGGTCTTGATCGAGGCGTCAGTTCCAGCACTCTACAAAGAATCCGTCTTGTTAGCTGTCAGACAGACAGGGAACAACGAACGGAGCGAATTTCAAATCGTCGGGATGGGCGGTGACGGCACGGTCGCAGACGAGGTGATCGCCCGATATTTCACGATCGAAGAACAGATGGAGAATTTGCCGCGATCCTCAACCCTGATCACTCCAGAAAACTATAGATTTCAGCTTCGGGGTCAGGTAAAAACCGGCAACGGCAGCGCGTACGTATACAACATCACGCCTAAGAAGCGCCGCCCGGGCCTGTTGAAAGGACAGATCTGGATTGATGCGCTCACCGGCGCGGAACTTCTGGTTTCTGGCCATCTGGCAGATGCGCCTTTGACAAGCAGCAGCCTCACGTTCGTTCGCGAGATAACGCTTGACGAATCGGGCTATACTCGCGTAACGCACTTGACCTTTGACGTTCCCCTACTTGGACGCAGTGAGCTGATCGTAACAGAGCGTCCGGTCCCGTCGACATCCGAGGTTCCGACGCTCCATGGCTCGCCACAGCACGGATCCACCTTATTCAATCTGCGGGGTTCCCAAGGCGCTCTTGGACTGCCGGCGTGGGTTCACTGAAACTGGCGAGCGATGTTGTACTTGCGCATGCGTGATTGCAGCGTCGTGCGCTTCATGCCGAGCCGGGCGGCGGCTCCGTTCTCGCCGCCAACCTGTCCATTTGCCTCCTTCAACGCCTGGAGTATCCGCGCACGTTCGGTGGGTTCCGAAATCTTCGAAGCCGGCCCATAAGGCGCCGCCGCGGGCGACTTGCTGTTCAACTCCGGCATCGCGACGCGGAGTTCAGGCCCATTGGTCAAAATCACCGATCGCTCGATCACATTCTGCAGTTCACGAATGTTGCCCGGCCAATCGTAATTTGTGAGCGCCTCCATCGCCTGCGTGGGAATTGCCTCGATTTTCCGGCCGATCCGTTGCGCGTGCTTTTGGACGAAATAGCGAATGAGCAGGGGGATATCCTCACGGCGCTCGCGCAAGGAAGGAACATTCAGCGGGAAGACGTGTAGCCGATAGTAGAGGTCACTCCGGAATTTGTTCTCATCGACCATTGCTTTGAGGTCCCGGTTAGTTGCGGCTACCAACCTCGCGTTCGTCCGGATCGTACGAGTGCCGCCAAGCCGTTCGAACTCCTGGTCCTGGATGGCGCGGAGCAGCTTTGGCTGGAGTTCGAGCGGCATTTCGCCGATCTCGTCGAGGAAGAGAGTCCCATTATGCGCCAGCTCAAACCGTCCGAGCTTTTGGGCTACCGCTCCGGTGAATGATCCCTTCTCGTGCCCAAACAACTCGCTTTCGAGCAGGCTGGCGGGGATCGCCGCGCAGTTTACTTTGACAAAAGTACCCTTGCTGCGGCCGCTCAATTCGTGGATGGCCCGGGCGACGAGTTCCTTTCCCGTTCCTGTTTCGCCGAGAATGAGGACCGTCGAGTCGGTCGGCGCAACAATCTGAACGCTTTTTAGAACGGATTGAAAAGGTGCACTTCCGCCGACCATATTCCCGATGTTATGGTCGATGCGGAGCTCGTCTTCTAAGTAGAGCTTCTCGGTCGCCAGCCGCTCTTTCATCTCCGAAAGTTCGCGGTAAGAGAGCGAATTCTCCACAGCGATCGCGATCTGGTTTGCGACTTGCGCCAGGAACTCCACATCGTCGGGGGACCACGCATCACTCGTTAGTCGAGAAAGTGCCAGCGTTCCCTTGATGCGATCCCTTAAGATCAAAGGCACCGAGCAAATCGATTTAAGCCCGAGCGCTACAAAGTGCCGAAAATTCGGGTTCGGATATCGGTCAACATCGGTATCATAGGCTACCACCGGCTTACCGGTATCGAGCACCTCCTGCGCCGGCATGCCCACAGGGTTGAACGGCCCCTTCACGGCGTTTAAGAGCTGCGGATCTGTAGAATGCAGCGCGTACACATCGAGGCTTCCGGTCTCCTCGTCGCGGAGCGTCAGCACGGCGTGATCGTGCCGGATCACGGTTGAGAGCTGGTCGGATATTGCAGGAAATAGTTCGTCGGGAGATAGCTTTGATACAAGCGCATTCGTGATGTCGAACAGCGTTCGGAGCCGGTCCCGCTCTTGGACGGCTTTCTGCTTGGCGAGGAAGGCATCGACTGCGACCGCGAACTCGTTCGCGACTCGTTCCAGGAAGGCCAGTTCTGCCGGACTGGGCTCATAAGGCGCCACAGAGCTGAAGCCGAACGCCCCGAGCCGGTTATCACCCGCAGTGAGTGGGACGAGCGTTAGAGTGCTGATCTCGAGAGCGCGGGCGCGTCGCACGAATTCGGGCCAGCGAGTCTCGGCGTCGAGAAGTGAGATCACGAGCGGCTGCTGGTTGAGCCAGACCCACCCGGCCGGATCCTGATCAATAGGGAGCCTAAGGCCCGTGATGACCGGGCTTCCAGGCTCACTCAGGATGTATCCCTGCATCGCATTACCGTTGGGATCGTGGAGGATCAGCCCGATATGATCGAAGCCGACGATTCGCCGAAGAGAGTCGGCCACGCCCGCGAGCAGGCTTCTCAGGTCGGTACGGCCCGCGATAGAACGCGACAGGGCGACAACCGCTTCATAGATATCGGTAGATGAGGCTGCCATCGGCGCAATCATAACGCGTTTCGATGAGGCAAGACACTCGCCAGACCCAAGGCACGCAGGTTCAATCACTTACAAGCATCGATGGATGATTGGGCAATTGCCGAACAAGTCAGAAGTCGAGCACTTGCTGCGGAACGTTTATCCCACTTTTTCGGTGACTTGCGACAGAGCGTATTCTTGCAAGTGGTTGGCGTCGCTGTTGAATTTGCGAATTCCCTCGGCCAGCTTCTCCGTCGCCATCGCGTCTTCATTGAGCATCCAGCGGAAGCTTTTTTCATCGAGCTGCAAACGTTCATCCTTGCTGCGCTTGGCTTTAGAGCAGCATGTATGCGTGGCCGATCGACAGAACGAAGCGATCGCGGTTCGGCCACACGGGATTTTGCGGATCGAATCGAAGAAAATGCTGCCATAGGCAGTAAGCCACTGGCGCCAGCGCCATCGGCGTTCCAGGATGCCCCGAGTTGGGCGCCTGCACGCCGTCCATCGAAAGCGTGCGGATGGTGTTGATAGCGAGTAGGTCGATGTTTTGGTCGCTATGCTCAACGCGCGGTGAACTGAGGGAAACGGTTGCTATGCTCATTGCGGCCATCTCCATCCGGTAATCTCCGGGCTGTCGATACCATGCTGGTACGCATAGGCTCGGCAAGCGATCTGGCGGTTCCGGAGTTTTTCCTTCGCATGCCCCCCAATGTTTTGGAGTTTGGGGACCCGATCGATCGCGTCAATTGCCAGGCTGAAGCGGTCGATTTCGTTATTGATTGCCAGTTCCATGGGCGTGTTGATGTTGCCTTTCTCCTTGTATCCGCGGACGTGAAGCGTCTTGTTCTTCCGGCCGTACGTTAATCGGTGGATCAGCCAGGGATAACCATGGAAGTTGAAGATGATCGGTTTGTCCGTCGTGAACAGCGAATCAAAATCGCGGTCCGTCAGCCCGTGTGGGTGTTCGGTGCTCGGTTGCAGCTTAAACAGGTCGATTACATTAATGAAGCGAATCTTGAGACCGGGGAACTCCTCTCGTAGAAGGATAGTCGCGGCGAGTGCCTCCTGCGTCGGAATATCACCGGCCGACGCCATAACCAGATCGGGTTCGCCGCCTTGGTCGTTACTTGCCCAGTCCCAAATACCGATGCCTTTGGTACAGTGCGTAATCGCGGCATCCATATCCAGGTACTGAAGATGCAACTGCTTGTCAGAAACGATCACGTTGATGTAGTTCTCGCTTCTGAGACAGTGATCCGCAACAGACAAGAGACAATTGGCATCGGGCGGAAGGTAAATGCGCGTGACTGCGGCGCTCTTATTCAAAACAACGTCGAGGAAACCCGGATCCTGGTGCGTGAAGCCGTTGTGGTCCTGCCGCCAGACTGTGGAAGTAATCAGGAGGTTCAAAGAGGCGATCTTCCGGCGCCACGAAAGGTGGTTGCAGATCGACAGCCACTTCGCATGCTGATTGAACATGGAGTCGATTACGTGAACAAAGGCCTCATATGAGGAAATGAAGCCATTTCGGCCGGTGAGGAGATAACCTTCGAGCATTCCCTCCATGGTGTGCTCGCTAAGCATCTCGATCACGCGCCCATCGGTCGTCAGTTCGCCGCCGTCTTTGTCCTCCGGGAAATACTCGGCGATCCAGAATTTCTTGGCAACTTCGTAAATCGCTTGCAGCTTATTGGATGTGTTTTCGTCCGGGCCAAACACGCGGAAGTTATTCAAGTTCAGCTTCATGACATCGCGAAGGAAGTTCCCCAATGGGGGGACATTCTCGACCTCGATGCTTCCTGGCCGCTCGACCTTGACGGCGTAATCGCAGAAGTTCGGCAAACGGAGAGGTTTCCGGAGGATGCCGCCATTTGCATGCGGATTAGCGCCCATGCGGCGCGTTCCTGCCGGCGCGAGTTTTTTGAGCCGCGGAATCAGTCTGCCGTCGGCGTCGAAGAGCTCATCGGGCCGCTGGTCCCGCATCCACTTTTCGAGGATGCGCAATTGTTCCGGATTCTTTTTCACATCCGGCAGCGGAACCTGGTGGGCTCGCCAAGAGCCTTCGAGCCTGTGGCCAGCCACATCTTCTGGCGCACCCCATCCCTTCGGAGAACGGAGCACGATCATGGGCCAACGCGGCCGGCGCGCGACTCCAGTTCTTCTGCATTCCTGTTGGACCTCGCGGATCTCCTGCACACAATGCTCGACCGTCGCAGCCATGGCCTGATGCATTGTTTCGGGATCCGATCCTTCGACAAAGAGCGGTGTCCAACCGTACCCCCGAAGCAAGCTTTCTAACTCGTCGTGGCCGATGCGCGCCAGCAGTGTTGGATTATTGATCTTGTATCCGTTCAGGTGAAGAATCGGCAAGACCGCTCCATCGCGAATGGGATTCAGAAATTTGCTGATGTGCCATGACGTTGCGAGCGGACCTGTTTCGGATTCCCCATCCCCGACCACCGCCGCAACGATTAACTCGGGGTTGTCGAACGCAGCCCCACAGGCGTGAGACAGAACATATCCCAGCTCCCCGCCTTCATGGATCGAACCGGGAGTCTCCGGCGTGCAGTGACTGCCGATCCCGCCCGGAAACGAGAACTGCTTGAAGAACTCGCGTAGTCCGCGTTCGTCCTCACTTTTGTCTGGGTATATTTCGGAGTAAGTCCCTTCGAGATATCCGGGAGCGAGGACGCCGGGTGCGCCGTGCCCTGGCCCCGCCATGAAGATCATGTCCAGGTCGAACTTTCTGATCAGCCGATTCAGATGAAGGTAGATAAATGCCAGACCGGGACTCGATCCCCAATGCCCGAGCAGCCGGCTCTTGATGTGCTCCGGCTTGAGGGTGTCTTTGAGCAAAGGATTGTCCTGAAGATAGATCATGCCGAGCGCTACGTATTTGCAGGCTCGCCAGTAGGCATCAATATTGTGCAGTTCCTCGGGGCTTAGAGGTGATCCATGGATCGTTGATCTCGCCGGGCCATAAGCGCTGAGTGAGACGGTAGAGAGTTGTTCCCGTTCTACTAGAAGTGTCATTGTCGTGTTCACCTTTGCCACAACATCCGCCGACTTTCGGTTGGCAATGCGAGCGCGTGATGTGGCAGAATACGCGCTGTGAAATCGCTCGCGGCCCTAGTAGCCCGAATTCGCGTCATATACAGATGCGGTTCGGAACTGCGTTCAGGGACGCTGGTTTGATGTATCTCCTGCTTGAACGCCGGCCCTCCATTCTGCGAATCGGCATACAGTTCGACTCGTATGGAATTCGGATCGAGCGCTCCGAGGTATACCTGGACGCAAAAAACCAGGTCGCCCTCTTGCTCGCTCACATCCAGCGCGCCGAAATGAACATCGTTCCAGTTCGCGGCGATCTCCTCTTGCCAGGCGAGAAAAGAGGCAGTGAGTTCTGAGTCACCGCATGCGCGCCGAGCGTACGCCGTTGCGGCGGGAAGATACTGCTCGTCGGTGTACTGGCGGACCGTCCGGTTGGCAGAGAACTGGGGCGTCAGCACGGCCATGCTTTCCCGGATGCGCGCGATCCACGAGCGGGGAATGCCCTGCTCATCGCGCCGATAGAATTCCGGTATGATTTCGTTTTCCAGAACCGCATAAAGCGCCTCGGCGTCCGCGCGGTCCCATTCCGGATCGTCGCCATGTTCGTTCCCATCGCCAATTGCCCATCCGACTTTGGGAGAGTACGCCTCGGCCCACCATCCGTCCAGCACGGAGAGATTTAGAGCGCCGTTCACCAGCACTTTCATCCCGCTCGTCCCGCTGGCTTCCCACGGGCGCCTCGGAGTATTGACCCAGACATCTACACCTTCAACTAACCTCTGTGCCAGAGCCATGTCGTAATCGCTCAGAAACACTACGTGCGGACGAATATCCGGCCGCCGGGCGAAGCTGGTCCATTCGCGAATCAGCGCCTGTCCCGGTGCGTCGGCCGGGTGGGCTTTGCCAGCGAGGACCAATTGGACCGGCCGCCGCGGATTAGTCAGAATACGGGCCAGCCGATCGCGATCGTGCAGCAATAGCGTTGGCCGTTTGTAAGTCGCGAACCGCCGCGCAAATCCCAGTGTCAATGTTTGCGGATCCAGCACCGCCTGCGCTTGGTGGACTTGGAGCATCGATGCTCCGTATCCCGCTTCCTGCCGGCTCAGCCGGTCCCGGGCGTACTCTACCAAAGCAGCGCGGCCAGTGGAACGCATACGCCAGATGCGTTGGTCATCGGCCGTACGCACAGCCGCTTCAAGGCCGACCAAATCTCCGCGCCACCGATCCTTCCCGCAGAACTCGGTCCATAGGCGGTCGGCTTCCGCGCCATCCCACGTCGACACATGAATGCCATTGGTCACATGCCCGACTGGCACTTCGTTCTCCGGAAAACGCGGGAACAGTGGTTGAAAGAGGCGCCTGCTGACCTGACCGTGGAGGCGGCTCACGCCATTTACGGAGCCGCTGCCATTGATCGCCAGATACGCCATATTGAACGGTTCGGAAACGTCATCGGGATTCTTCCGTCCCATCGCGAGCAACTCATGTATGGAAATACCCAGAATGTCCTGCGCGTATTGCGCCAGGTATTGCTTTATCAGTTCGGGCGAGAACCGGTCAAAGCCTGCGTCGACGGCTGTATGGGTCGTAAAGATGTTCCCGGCACGCGTAATCGCGAGCGCATCACGGAAGGTCTTGCCCGTCTCTTCCATATACTCGCGAGCCCTCTCTAGCACGGCGAAAGCGGCATGGCCTTCATTAAGGTGGCAGACGTCCGTGCGCATTCCAAGCTCCCGTAGGAATCGCCACCCGGCGATTCCGAGCAGCAGTTCCTGCTTCAGGCGCAGTTCAGGTCCGCCGCCGTATAATTCGCTAGTAACTGCTCGGATACTTGGTGGATTGGCAGGATCGTTTGCGTCGAGCAAATACAGCTTGGTTCGTCCGACCTGCGCCTCCCAAGTGCGAATCCAAAGCTTTCCGCCCGGTAGGGTCAGCCCCATTCTGAGCAGCTCGCCGTCGGGTGTGCGCACTCTGCGAATCGGCAATTGCCCCGGTTCGTTCACCGGATAGAGAACCTGCTGGTCGCCGCGGGCATCGAGTTCCTGACGGAAATACCCCTGTTGATAAAGGAGCCCGATCGCGACCACGGGAACTCCCAAGTCGCTTGCGGCTTTCAACTGATCGCCTGCGACGTTTCCAAGGCCGCCAGAGTAAATCGGAAGTGCCTCGCTCAGCATGTATTCCATGCTGAAGTAAGCTACGCCGCGGAGCGGAGTGGATGCATGCGCGGTCTGAAACCAGGCCGCCGCTGAATTCTTCTCGTTCAACTCAGCCAGGAGTTGTTCGACGCGTTGGCGAAAAGCGGTGTCCGTCAGAAATTCCCGCTTTAGAGTCTCGAGCTTTCGTTTTGACATCGACTGCACGATCAGCCACGGGTTTCCGGTAAGTTCCCAAAGTTCGGGATCAAGACGCTGCCAGATCTCGTCCGCCGAGTGGTTCCACGACCAGCTCATGTCCAGGGCAAGTCGACTGAGGGCATCCGAGGCTTGCGTCTCAGACGGCAGACTTGAATGCAAAGAATCGTTCATTTCATCACCTCAGGTTTTCGTTTGTCATCGTCGTGCGACACTCAGGCTCTTGAGTTCTTTTTCCAGTTCCTCGAGCGCACGTTGTTCGGGTAGTCCCGCCGGTTCATTGAGAGCCCGGCAATGTGAAATTCTGATGCGGAGCAACGCTTCCAGCTTTCCGTGACGTCGAAGATCGAAGAAGACCGTCGACGGGAACTCAAAAACCTCTAATGAGCAGGAATCCGTCGCACGACGCGAAAGCTCTTCGGCGATCTTTTGCAACTCGGAATAGCCAAGCGTGTAATCGGGGTCCGGACCCGGTATAACCAGCTCTTTCTTGAGGCTCTCGCCGTAGATGTCAACATCGAAGCCAGCATGAACCCTGCGACTCGTGAGCGAGAGCCCTCCATTCGTATCGTCGACCACGACGTCATACGGCAACACCTCGTAGAAAGCGTGATGCTCCTGAATTAGCGCGCGAAGATTTCCAGACATGTCAATATTTCCTTCGTCATTTGTCTGTACGCCCTGACAGATGCACGGCGATGCCCAGGGAGTTTTCTTTTATCTAGAGGAGTTTGCTCGCCAGACGATCGCCGCGGTTCGGCCCTTGCCACGTCATTTGCCCGATGCCGGGGACTTGCCGCGCTATCAGTTCAACGCCCAACTCGGCCCAGCTCAGCTTCAAACGGCCCCGTTTCCCACTTCCCGTTCGACATAGAGAAAAAAGGCCTTTCCGCTCGATCTGCATGACTGCGCACGTAATCCCAATTCGTGTTATCGGTTTCCTGTCAGCCGCGCCAGGTCGGCCGCCGCGACACTGCGGTCGTATTCCGCCCGCAGCAGATCGGCCTGTGCGCTCAACATCGAGGCTTCCGATTCCAGGAACACGGAGCGATTCGCCGTCCCCGAGTCCGCCTGATCGCTCGACACGCGGCGTGCTTCGGTCGTGGCTGTGACCAGCTCCTTGGCAGAGAGGACGCCCGTTTCCGCCCGATTGAGCCTCCGAACTGCCTTGTCCACATCGATTCGCACTCGATTGCGCATACGCGTGAGGTTCTCCTCCGCCTGCGCAACCTCCGCCGATCGTTCCGCAACCTGCCCGCGGCGTTTGCCGAACTCAAATATGGTCCAGGTCATATGCACGCCAACGGCACCGTTGTTTCGCGAGAGAAAGGGTGCCCCATCCTGATAAATGTGCTGCGCAAACGCGCCGACCTCAGGTATGTATTCCGCCCGTGCCGCTCGCAACCCAGCGCGCGCTTTGTCTACTTGCGCGGCCGCGGCCTCGATTTCAGGATTGTGCGCCAGGGCCGCCTCGACGGCCGCGTCAGTTTCAGGCGAGGGGTTTGAATCAGAGCCGAGCGGTGGTGCAAGGTCCAACGCTGTATCCACAGGCAACCCGCAAAGATCCGCCAGTTCTTGCGTCATATCCGCGACTGTATCTTGCAACTGGCCGAGCACATACCTTGCCTGTGCGATCTGCGAGCGCACTTCGGCGGCCTTAACTTCGAGCGTCACGCCTGTCTCAACGGCGTTTCGCGTTTCCGTGATCCGCAATTCGGCCGCGCGGATCTGGGCATCGACGGCGTCGCGGCGTCGCTTTGTGGCGAGAATGCCGTAGAACACGTCTTTCACCTTGTAAGCAACTTCGTTTCCTGCGCGTCGTTCATCAGCGCGGGCGCCGGCTGCATCCGCGCGGCTCGCGTCCACACCGGCGCGAGTCTTGAAGTATTGGGTGAGCGGCTGTGAGAACGTAGTCGTGCTCAAGCCGAAATTGGGCTTGCCCTGTGCGAGCGATACCCCTGTGCCCGGTAGGGGCCCGATTCCGGAATACACGCCCAGCGCGCCTTGGGGGATTTCGATGCGCTGCTGATCGGCGATATGCACCGCGGTTGAATCGTTCGACAAAGCCGGAAAGTAACTTGCCCGCGCTTGGTGAATCCGCGCATCCATCGCCTTGACCTTGTCGCCGGCGATCTTCACCGTGGAGTTGTGCTGCGTGGCCAACGATACTGCTTCATCCAGCGTCAGCGTGCGAGACTGCGCGTGCGCAAGCGCGCCGCAGGCCAGCGCGACCAGCACCGCCGCGGCAACAGGACCGAACTTGGATTCGGGCTTGAAATCGGGCTTATGATCGGATTTAGATTGCCGCTTATGGATCAAAACGTAGAGCACTGGAATCACGATCAGGGTGAAGAACATGGAACCGACCAATCCAAATGCGATAGCGCTACCGAGCGGCGACCACATACTCGAACCAGAAAGAATCATCGGCGTGACGCCAACCGCTGCCGCCATCGTCGTGAGAAAAATCGGGCGCAGCCTGCGCTCTCCGGCTTCAACTGCCGCTTCTTCGATCTCCACGCCGTCCTTCATTCGTTCCCGGATGTAGTCCACCAGAATGATCGCGTTTCGTACCACGACGCCGCCCAAACTGACGATCCCCAAAAATCCGGTGAATCCGAACGGATTCCTCGTTACGAGCAATCCGAGCGATGCGCCCAGCAAACCAAGCGGAATCGCGGCCATGATGACCAAAGGATCGATCACCGAACGAAACTGGAACATCAAGATCAGGAAAATCGCGATGCAACTAACCAGCAGCGCGCTCACCATTTCCGGAAACGTGTCGTTCTGGTTTTCGTATTCGCCTCCGTACCATAGGCGATAACCCGGGGGAAGCGACAACGCGTCCAACTTCGCTTTGACGCGCTCCAGCACCTGACTCGGCAGGGTCCCTCCTCCCGACCAGCAGCGGACTGTCAACGTGCGCACGCCATTTCGCCGCACGATTCGGCCCGGGTCCCATACCGCGGAGACGGACGCGATACTGTCCAGGGGCACGCGCGCGCCGGTCACGGGAGAGATTAGATAAGTATTGGAAATATCCTGAAAGCTCTGGCGTAGAGCTGGCGCAAGCCGCAATGCGACGGCCACGTCCCGGTCTCCTTCCCAGTAGGTCGTGACCGGAGCCCCTTCAAAGCCTCCGGCAAGCTCCTTGCCGATGTTGGCATTGGTGAAACCCAATCGATTGGCAACCTCTTCGCGTACATTTACTTTCAGACGATAGGCATCCTCGCGCCAGTCGCTATGCACATCCAGGGCGCCAGGCGTGCGCTCTAGCAGCGTACTCACTTGATTACCCCAGTACCGCAGCACCTTGTCGTCCTCGCCCGTGAGGCGGATTTCAATGGCCGCTTCCTGGACCGGCCCTTGTTGTAGCTCGCGTAGGAAAAGGCGCGCTTCGGGCGCGGCCTGCGCCAGCTTCGGGCGCAGTTCCTCGACTAGCCGCGGCGTAGCTTCCGCCGACGTGGTCGCGACAAGCAACTGGGCATAATTCTTGTCCGGCAACTGTGGATTGACGTTGTAGTAGAAACGAGGAGCGCTTGATCCTATAAAAGATGTGTAATTGACGACCTCCTTCTCGTGCTGGAGCACCATCTCGATACGACGCACCGCGGCATCTGTTGCCTCGACTTTCCATCCTTCCGGAAGCCAGACGTCAACCACGAACTGATCGCGCTCGGCGAACGGGAAGAATCGTTGCGGAGTGTGCTTGAGAACGAGCGCCCCCGCGATGATTGCCACCACGCCCGCCGCGAGTGCAACCAGCTTCCATCGCATGGCGATCACAATCACACGGTTGTATGCCAACTGCATTAACTCAAGCGGCGAACGGCGCTTTTTCCCTTCCTGCTTTCCCGCGTTGTGCAGGCCCTTATGAATGAAAAAGTGGCACAGCATAGGCGTCAGCAGCATCGCTACCAGAAAGGATGTCGACAGCGCGATCGCCACGGTCAGCGGCAACGCGCGAATGAACTCGCCCGTCGTGCCGGAAAGCATCAGAAACGGTAGGAAAGAACAGATGATCGTCAGCGTCGCCGTCAGCACGGGGATCGCAAGCTCGGTGGCGCTGCGCCACGCCGCGGTTTCACGATCCACACCATGATCGAGCAACTCGATGTAGTTGTCTGCGATCACGATGGCGTCGTCCACTACCATGCCGAGCACGACAATGAGCGCGGCAATCGACACTTGATGAAGTTCGATGCCGAAGGTGTTCAGCAAACCGAAAGTTGCGGAGATGGTCACCGGAATGGCCACCGCGGAAACCAGCGCCACGCGGAAGGGAAGCAACAGCACCGTAACGAGAATCACTGAAGCGATGGCAGTGCCGAACTCGCGAATAAAGTCTTTCACCCGCTGGGCGACCACCTTGGGCTGGTCCGCAACCATGTCGAGCTTCAGATCAGGCGGAAGGAGTGGGCGCAGGCTATCCAGAGAAGTGTGAAGCTCTTTGCCGAAATCAACAATGTTGTTGCCTTCCTGCATTTCGACGGAAAGCAGGATAGCTCGCTCGCCACGCGACCGGGCATATTGCGTGGGGTCTTTGTACACGCGCCGGACATCGGCGAGGTCGCCGATGTAAACCGGCTGTCCCGTGCGCGTGACATCGACCATGACGTGCCGGATCTGTTCTTCGGTCTGAAATGCTCCGGTCGACTGGATGGGCGGTTTGCCGCGCTCGGTTGGCACTGCGCCGGCATAGTGGACCATATTGCGGCCCTCCAGCGCCTTCATGACCTGCTCCGGTGTCACGGCATACTGCGAGAGGCGGTCGAGGGAGCCGTTGACCTCCATCTCCTCCTTCTGCTCGTCGATCCGCTTAACCTTCGACACAGCGCGAATCCGGCGGATGGCCGCTTCGATTCGCTCGGAATAATCTTTCAGTTCGCGGTAGTTGTACCGCTCGCCATGGATAGCGATAAGAACCGCGACCGTATCGCCGAAGTCGTAATCGACAACCGGGCCCATCACGCCATCTGGCAGCTCGGTCGCCTTGAGTTCCGCCATATCGAGACGCAGCTTGGACCAGAACTTCTCGGTATCCTGGATGTTGTCTTCCACCTCGACGTTGATGAACATCGATCCGTTCATGCTCGTCGAGTAGGTTTTCCCGCGCCTTACCCCTTCGATTTTGAAGAGCCGCTGCTCGACTTTTTGCGTGACCTGATTTTCAACTTCTGCGGCGGATGCTCCTGGGTAGAATGCGGCGACAACACCCATCCGTACATGGATTTTTGGGTCTTCCCGGCGCGGCATGTGGAGCAGAGCGTACCCGCCGCTTGCGACCAGCATGATGACCATCGCAATGGTGACTTGGGGATAGCGCAGCGAAGCGCGTACGAGATTCATTGGGCACCTCCAGCGATTTCGACCAGCATTCCCTCACGGAGTTTCTGCTGCCCGCCAACGACAACCGGTTCGTCGCCACGCAAGCCGGAGCGGATTTCGACTTCCGTCCCGATCGGCGGTCCGACTTCGATCTTGTGCGCGTACACGCGCTTACGGTCCGGGTAATACACAAAGACGGAGGGCGCGCCTTGGGGGTCGTGAACAATCGCCTCCCCCGGAATGGTCAGGGCGTGAACGGTTGAACCTCCGACAATCTGCGCTTCGGCCACCATTCCGGCCAGCAGCACCGGTCCTGGGTTTGGAACTATGACCTTTACCGTATAAGTGCGCGATGCTGCCTCCGCTGCAACGCCGATGATTCCGACTCTCCCTTCAAACTGGCGCCCTGCAAGCGAGGGCAGCGTGATCGTCGCCTTTGCGCCGAGCTTCACTTTCGCGATTTCCGCTTCCGGAACTCCAACCCGAACCTTGGCCGGATTCAGATCGACGATCGAGAAGACCGCCGTTCCCGCCGCGACGGTCTGGCCGGGGTCGACCTTGCGCATCGATATGTTCCCGGAAATCGGGGCGAGGAGCCTTGTGTCCTCCAGCCGCTTCCGTTCCTCGCTCGCCTGGGCATCCGCCGCGTGTGCCTGTGCGACGGCGGTGGCGCGGTCTTCTTTCCGCGTACCCTCCTGAGCCATCTGGTAGCGCTCTCGCGAGGCGTTGTAGGCGGCCTCAACCTTCTGAAAATCGTTCGGAGGAAGACTCTTTCGTTCGACGAGGAACTTCATTCGTTTGTACTCGTCTGCCCAGCGTTCGAAGTCAATGCGGGCCTGTTCCAGTTCCTGTTTCCGGAGGCCGGCGTCAGCCTTCTCCGCGACGGCTAGCGCCGCGTCCTTCTGCGCTGTGGCCGCGTTGAAGGCATTCCGATAATCAGTTGGTTCGACTTCCGCAAGCAACTGGCCTTTGGTTACGTGTTGACCTTCTTCGACCAGTACCCTGGCCACCTTGCCACTCACCAAAAAAGCCACATCGGCCGTCTCCGAGCCTTCGACCGAGCCACTGGCGCTCACCGATTCGGCCCGCTCCACGACGGCTGGAGTTCGCACCTGAACCGGCACGGTCGTCTGCTCGGAATTTGCTCGGACTTCTTGCCGGCACGATGTGAGCGTAGTAAGAAGGGCTAGCGTAATAAGAGCGAAAAAATAGTTCTTCAGCATTGAGATTTACCTTCAGTCAGAGAATTGGGGGCAGTCATTCGGTCGAAGACCAGCTTGGCTGCCTCCGTGTATGTGTTTTCCCATTCAGGTTCGGTCTCGATGGCGAGACTCCCCAGACCATGTGCAATGGCCAACAGTGCAAGCGCGACGATCTCCGGTCGATCCCCGGGGACTCCGTCCGTCGCGCCAAGATAACGGCTTAAACAACCCGCGTACGTTTCAAGCTCCCGGCGGCGGAGTTCGCCAAGGTGCTTTCGTACCGCGCGATCCCTTATCGCCCTGCGGCTGAATTCGATTCGTAGAGCGATGAAATCCTTGAGCCTCCACTGATTGGAGAACCACGCTCGAACTGCTGCAAGGTCCGGGGGTTCCAATGGGTTTTGGAACATCTCGTAGACGGCTTTGGGCCGGCGGCGATCGATCACGGCGAGGAGCACCTGCTCTTTGTCGTCGAAATTCGAGTAGAAGGCGCCTCGGGAATATCCAGCCGCTTCGCTGATCTCCTCCACTGAGGCATCGTCGTAGCCCTTTCGGATAAATAGGCGTTCGGCCGCTTCGATCAGGCGTATCCGCGTGACCTCTTTACTCTCCTCACGTGTTAGCCGTTTCCGCGTCTTCATGGAAATCCATTCATGAATGCCAATACTTCCCTGCATTCATGTGTCACGCTCGAACTGGCATTCACTGGACCATTCGTTCGAGAACGCAGATGTTGTTGGATGTTAGAGACTTCTGCCGCTCTTGAATCGCGGCAAGTTCGATCCGGCGCGGCGGTTTTCGGCAGATGCCCAGTCTTCTGCCGAAACTTGCCAGCAGTATCCCGGCGCGGCTGGGCAGTTTTCTAGCAAAACGCCGTGAATTTTGCGGAACGCTGGCGCAATTACTCGCGGCATCAGGAATGCTGTTCAAATGTTGGCTCATGCGCTACCAAGAACAGAACTGGGCAGAAAATGTAATCGCAGACTCGGCGACCGGGCAGAGCTATCCGTTGGGTGCTACGCTGAAACCCGACGGCGCGAACTTCTCGATATTCTCCCGAAGCGCAACGAGCATCGAATTGTTGTTTTTCGATCGAGTGGACGACTCCCGTCCATCGCGAATCATCCCCCTCAATCCTTTGGTGAACCGTACGTATCACTATTGGCATGTGTTCGTGTCCGGGGTGCAAGCGGGTCAGATCTATGCATTCCGGGCCTGCGGTCCATTTGAGCCAGCGCGCGGTCTAAGGTTTGATCCATCGAAGCTGCTGCTTGACCCTTATGGTCGGGCCATTGCGGTTCCGAAGAACTATAGCCATGACGCCGCACGCCGGAAAGGCGACAACACCGTAACGGCCATGAAGAGCGTGGTTACCGACCCGCACGCCTATGACTGGGAAGGCGACGCGCCGCTGAGGCGGCCCTGGTCGCGCACCATTATCTACGAAATGCATGTGCGCGGTTTCACGGCACACCCAAGTTCTGGACTGTCGGAATCGAAACGCGGAACATATGCGGGCTTGATCGAGAAGATCCCATATCTTCAGCAACTGGGAATTACCGCGGTGGAGCTGCTTCCCGTGTTTCAATTCGATCCTCAGGATGCACCTCCAGGCCGAACGAACTACTGGGGGTATTCGCCGGTGTCGTTTTTTGCCCCGCACCACGGGTACAGCTCGCGTCACGACCCACTGGGTGCGTTAGATGAACTTCGCGACATGGTGAAGGCGCTACACCGGGCCGGCATCGAAGTCATTCTTGACGTTGTTTTCAATCACACGGCGGAAGGTGAACACGATGGCCCGACGCATTGCTTTCGCGGGCTGGACAATCCGACCTACTACATCCTATGTGAAGATCACTCACGCTACGCAAACTTCACCGGTACCGGAAACACGCTGAATGCCAACCATCCGGTTGTACGACGGATGATTGTGGACAGCCTTCGTTACTGGGTGAGCGAGATGCATGTGGACGGCTTTCGTTTCGATCTCGCGTCCATTCTCTCGCGCAATTCGGCGGGGGCGGTCATGTCGAATCCCCCGGTCCTTTGGGACATCGAGTCCGACCCGGCGCTGGCGGGTACCAAGCTGATCGCCGAGGCGTGGGATGCGGCGGGGCTGTACCAGGTCGGCAACTTTGTGGGCGACAGTTGGAAGGAGTGGAACGACCGATTTCGCGACGATATCCGTGACTTCTTTCGGGGCGCGAATGATTCAGTGGCGCGCGCAGCCGATCGTCTGATCGGCAGCGCAAACATATATGGCCCGAGGGAGCGCGAACTTGAGGAGAGTATCAATTTCGTTTCGTGCCACGATGGCTTTACGCTGAACGACATCGTCTCTTATAACCAGAAGCACAACGAAGAAAACGGCGAGGACAACCGCGACGGATGCGGCGAGAACCGAAGCTGGAACTGCGGCTTTGAAGGGGCGACTGACGATCCCGAAATTGAGAAGCTTCGCAATCGGCAGGTGAAGAACTTTTTCACCGCCATTATGCTGTCCGGGGGCGTCCCCATGTTTCTCATGGGTGACGAGGTGCGGCGTAGCCAGGGCGGAAACAATAACGCCTACTGCCAGGACAACGAGACGAGCTGGCTCGATTGGAATCTGCTGTCCAAACATGGCGATCTCCTGCGGTTTGTGAAGTTGTTGACGGAGCGCCGCGCAATTCGAGACGTAGACCACGAACGGCGGCGCCTGAGCTTGCGCCAGAGTTTACGCGAGGCAAGGCACACTTGGCACGGCGTGAAGCTCAATCAACCGGACTGGTCGCTTTTCTCGCACAGCATCGCCATAAGCGCGGAATCGGCGAGCGAGGGCGTAAGGGGTCACGTCATTCTGAATGCGTATTGGGAACCGCTCGACTTCGAGCTTCCGATATCGAACGGTGGGGGAGAGCTGTGGCGGCGGTGGATCGACACGGGACTGGATCCGCCGCACGACATTTGCGAATGGAATGAGGAGGAACTGGTCCCGGGAACAAAATACCGCGCCGCCGCGCGGTCTGTGGTCGTACTGATTGCAGGTAAGGACGAATGTCGGAACAGAAGGTGAACCACTCATGACCACTTCTTGGCAGCTGACCTATACGGGAGTATCGCTTGCGGTTTTTGCAAATCAAATTTGCCTGCCTGTCCCGTCAGTTGTTTTTCTAATGGCCGCGGGCGCGATCTCGGCTCATGGGGGAATGCGTGCGAGCATCATTGTGATTCTGGCCGTCCTCGGTTGCCTCACAGCGGATTGGATATGGTTCTGGTTCGGGCGCCGGTGGGGTTCTCAGGCCATGCGGCTTTTATGCCGCTTCGCCGCAGACCCTCGAAAATGCTCCAAGAATGCACACGAAAAGTTTCGCCGATATGGTCTTCCTGTGTTGTGTTTAGCAAAGTTTCTTCCCGGGGTGGATGGGGTCATGCCGCCACTGGTCGGCGCGGAAGGAGTGTCGCTCGCGAGTTTCCTTGTCCTCGATGCGGTAGGTAGCTTTCTCTGGTCAGCGTCCTATGTAGGGCTGGGCTATATTTTCTCGAACCAACTGGATGTTGCGATCGGTTGGACCCAGCACTTCGGGGCCGCGCTCGCCATCGCGATTGGGGTTCCGATCGCTCTCTATGTCGGCTGGCGTGGACTAGCTCTGATGCAAATGATCCGTCGCCTGCGCGTGCGCCGAATCAGCCCCCCGATGCTCGATCGCAAACTCAAGTCCAAGAGTAGGATCGCCGTGCTCGACCTTCTCGACTTCGAACTAGAAACCGAGGGTGATGGCCCGGAGGCGATTCCAGGCGCCTTCAGGGTAGATCCCTCTCGCTTGCGGAACTCTCCACATATCACTGTGTCAGACGATGTCCAGGTCGTCCTTTATTCTTCTTCCGGCCGCGATACGGTTTGCGCACGCGCGGCGGTGGGATTGAACAAAATAGGTATCGACAACGTATGGGTGCTCGAGGGCGGCCTCAAGGCGTGGCAAGAAAAGGGGTTCCCCGTCTCTAAATCCCCAGAAAATCCTGAGGTCGTTGCACAGCGACTCGGAGTTAAGTTGCCAGAACCATAACTGCTCGAATGAAAGAACTCTGAGGATGCGAGGCGCGGTACGTAGTCAACTTGCGAATGCGTTATTCACCATGGCCTGTGCCTCGCTGACAATCGCACGCAAATGCGCTGGACTCTTAAAGCTCTCAGCGTAAAGTTTGTAGATCTTCTCTGTGCCAGATGGCCGAGCAGCGAACCAGCCGCCATCAGCGATCACTTTCAGTCCGCCAAGGGACGCGTCATTACCCCGGGCTTTGGTCAACTTGGTTTTAATCGGCTCGCCCGCAAGATCCAACCCATTCACATCGTCAGGTGAGAGCTCTTGTAACTTCGCTTTCTGCTCCGGAGTGGCAGGCGCATCGATGCGCGTATAGTAAGGTGTGCCAAATTCTTCGGTCAGCTCTTCATAATGCTGGCCGGGGTCCTTACCGGTGCAAGCGGTTATCTCGGCCGCCAGCAGATCCATAATCGGACCATCCTTGTCCGTCGTCCAAGCGGTCCCGTCAAAGCGCAGAAAGCTCGCGCCGGCGCTCTCCTCCCCGCCAAAACAGCAGGAGCCATTCACGAGGCCTGGCACAAACCACTTGAAACCTACCGGAACTTCGAATAATTCACGGCCGAATTTCCGGACTACCCTGTCGATCATGCTGCTGCTCACCAGGGTTTTTCCTACTGCGGCATCCTTGCGCCATTTGGGCCGATGCGTCAGCAAATATCGGATGGCCACCGCGATATAGTGATTTGGGTCCATCAACCCCGAAACTGGGGTCACAATGCCGTGCCGGTCCGAGTCCGGATCGTTGGCGAACGCCACTTGGTATTGATCTTTTAAACCGACAAGTCGAGCCATCGCATACGGGCTGGAACAATCCATGCGGATCTTGCCGTCGTGGTCGACCGTCATGAACGAGAACGTCGGGTCAATAATCGGATTGACAACTACGATGTCCAATCCGTAGAGCGTACTGATCGGTTCCCAGTAAGCGCGCGCGGCCCCTCCGAGAGGATCGACCGCAAGCTTCAATTTGGCAGCGCGAATTGCATCGACGTCCACGACGTTCTTAAGATCGCGAACGTAGGGCATCATAAAATCGTCCTGATGCGTGGACTAGGCTTGGATTGCACTCTTGAACGGAATGCGCTTGACGCCTGCATTTCCTCCTCTCAAGAGCTCGTTCGCCCGGGTCTCTACCCAGTGCGTCACGTCCGTATCGGCCGGGCCGCCATTCGTCGGGTTGTATTTGAACCCTCCGTCCTCCGGTGGATTGTGTGAGGGCGTTATGACGATGCCGTCTGCGAGGTGTTCTTGGCGGACACGGTTGTAAACCAGAATCGCGCGAGAGATGACGGGAGTTGGGGTTACTGCGTCGTCTTGCGCTATGACCGTCTCCACATTATTCGCCGCCAGGACCTCGAGGGCCGTGCGCTGGGCAGGTCCGGAGAGCGCATGCGTGTCCTTTCCCATGTACAGGGGTCCGTCGATTCCATGCGCTTTACGGTAGTCGCAGATTGCCTGAGTAGTGGCCAGAATGTGGGCTTCCGTGAAGGAGCCGTTGAATGGTGACCCGCGATGTCCGCTGGTCCCGAAACTGACGCGTTGGTTGGGATCTTCAAGATCAGGATGCCGCTCACAGTATTCTCTCTCCAAGCGAGCCACATCCACGAGCATGTCTTTCGGTGCCGGTTTACCCGCCAGCGGCGAAATCAACACTTCGTTTTCTACAACACCGGGCATCGTTACACCTTCCAAATCTCGTTTGTGTCTAAGCTGCAACGTGATGGTCGTCATTCCATAGCCGGATCACAGGCTGGGATAGATTGTGCTCATAACTCAGCGCGCTCAGGCTCGACGGGTTCACCGAGAAATACCTACCCAAGAAACCGGGAGCAAGGGCGAGCCATCGCGTAGCGAGCACCCGAATGAAATGTCCGCTAGAGAAAAGAAGCACATCGCCGCCGACCATACGGACACGCTGCACCACCCGGTCGGCGCGCTCACCGATTTGTGTTGGTGATTCTCCTCCCGGACACCCATCCCGGAACAGCTGCCAGTCTGGATGCTTTGCTAGGATCTCGGAGTTGCGCAGTGGTTCGTATTCGCCGTAGTTCCACTCCACGAGGTCGGGATCCACTTCGGCCACGGCTCCGAAACCCGCCAGTTCGCAGGTTCGCGCGGCTCTCTGCAAAGGGCTGGTAAACACTTTCACAAACTTCAGTCCCTGAAGCCGTTTCCCAAGGAGGCGGGCATGGAGTTCGCCATCGGCTGTAAGCGGTAAATCGGTAAGGCTGGTAGGTTGGCCGGAATGCGTCCAGGCGGCGTGCCCGTGCCGCGCTAAGTATACAACTGGCAATGCTTCGCTCATACGGTTTGTTCTTTAGAACGCCTCCATTCCGCTTCTACCCGTCGTTCTACGTGCAAGAGCTTCCAGCACTCTTTCGCGATCGCCCAATCCTCCTCTGCCCGAATCACGAGGACCCGGACTTGCGAATTAGCCGTAGAAACATCCGCGTCTAGAATCGGTCGCGCGTTTGCTTGGACGTCGAGCCCAATGCCGAGAAACTCCAGCCCACCGCAAGCCGCGGCTCGTACTTCCGCGGAGTTTTCGCCTACTCCGGCGGTAAACACCAGCACACCGATTCCTCCCATCGCAGCCGCCATCGCGGAGATCGCCGCTCGCAGACGATGCACGTAAATGTCGAATGCTAGCTTCGCTCTTTCATGGCCTCGTACGATGGCAGCGAGGATGTCGCGCATGTCTCCCGATATCCCTGAGATGCCGAGTAGGCCCGACTTGTGGTTCAACACGCCGTCGATCTCGTTAGCGTCCAATTGGCCCTGACGCATCAAGAAAATCAGAATTCCGGGATCCACTGCCCCGGAACGCGTCCCCATCATCAAACCGTCTAATGGAGTGAAGCCCATCGTCGTGTCGACACTGCGGCTCCCGTGGACAGCTGCCACAGAGCAGCCGTTGCCTAGATGGCAGGTCACCACTTTGAGCGCCTCCTCATCCTTCCCTAGGAGCTGAGCGGCGCGCTCTCCGCAGTACCGGTGATTAATGCCGTGGAATCCATAGCGGCGAATGCCGCCTTCGAACCACTCATAAGGACCCGGATAAATGGCAGCCGACAACGGCATTTGCCGATGGAAGCCGGTATCGAAAACAGCCACTTGCGGAACGGCGCCCAAAAGATTCTCAACTATTCTTGTGCCCTCCAACTCCGAGTCAATGTGCAATGGCGCAAACGCAGAAACGCTGGCAATTGCCCGACTCACCTCGGGGGTGATCACCACGGGATCCTCGAAATGTGGGCCGCCATGGACTACTCGGTGCGCCACAGCATCGATGTCGGAAGGGGAAGCGATAATTTGGGCATTACCGCTCCACGACTTGCTCAACAGACCCCGAACAACCTGCTCGCGGGAGGTGACCTTGAGTTCTTTCTTTTGCACTATACCGCTTGCGTTTCTGACTGAGGTCGTGGCGGTATCGCCATTCCACTCGATCCTCCCCTCCCATAGATAAGCCGGCGGATGAACCGGAAGAGGGTCCTCGATTTCGTATATGCAAGCCTTCTGGCTGCTGGAACCGGAGTTGAGCACAAGAATCTTCATGACGCCTGAAGATCCGATGGTCACTGCGCTTGGTTCGAAAGCGCGGGTTCGGGTAGAGTTCCCTGTTTAAGGGCCTTCACCACATTACGAGCGAGGTTGTACGTTGCTCGAAGGTTCCCTCCGAAGAGGCGGACATTTCCATCGACGACGCGCTCAAGAACTACTTGTCCGTCCCTTGTGCATAGCTGGCTTCGAACCTTCAACCTGGTAGCTCCGGCCACAGTAGTGACGGCTCGCTTCGTCTCGCTGCCTGGAGTATATGACTCGACCGTCGTCCTCAGAATGAGGAGGTTCGAAACGCCATTGGCGCTGCTATCCCCGCTGCGCAGCACTGCTGAAAACTGCTTTGCCTTGCTTAGTTCAATCACAAGGTTCTCATAGATAGCAATCTTGAATTCGGGCGCGATATTTGAATCGCCGGCGTCGATTTGGTTGACTTCGACGCTCCACTGGGGCACACGCCCGTCATTGATTCCTGCGAGGGCGGGAACAGGTGAAATAGCTTGCACGATTGCGATACCGATCGCAACTGCGGTCAATGAAGTTCTTCTACTTGGCATTGTTGGTCTCCAGTCTCTGCTTCCCGGTAGCGACTTCCAGCCCGCTAACATGCACGCCCTTGGCGCCGAGTTCGTCTGCAAGAACCTGCCCTTGGCCTTTGTTCAGTTGGTAGATCGTTCCGTGATAAGCTCCGCTGGAGTCGAAGTACTCCAACGTCACAAAGTCGTACTTCGTGTGAGCGAACAGGCCAATCACTCGCCCGCCACCGAAAGGTGCAGCGGCCCGGGTCAAGGCCATAGACGTCCCGCCCACTTCCTTGTCCTCTTGACTCAGAAAGGCGCCCTGAATTGCACTCAGCGGCATCCGAACCGTAGGACCTTCGCGCCGCGCAAATACGAAGGCATCGTCCTGAATCGAGAGTTCTCCCATGGAGTTGTTCGCAACACCTTCGAGGCCTAAGACGGCCCTGGCGCGCAGTACCGAGCTTGAAGACGCTGTTCTCACTTGGTCGAGATCCTGAGCAATCAGACTCGCGGCAAAGCACGACGCTGGTACTAGACACCGTAGTATCCGGACTAATACTCTTGATGAAACACTTTCGTAGCGCATGTTTTTTAATCGGGTCATTTCAATCCTTCCGCCAGACTATGAGCATTCTGACTTCCATGGTGGTCAAACCGCATTCTTAAGAAAGGGCCAGTCCTATCTATTCAGGATTCCTACTACTACCCGCGGAAGGTCCCACACAACTGCCACAATTCAGCAGATGCCTTCAGCAACTGCCACTGTCGTCAGCTTGCAATCAGCAGCCGGTTCGTGGATCGTGACGACTCGAGGTCGCGCGTGGCAAAAGGCATCCTCAGACCTGTTGAAGGGTTTTGGCTCGCTCGAGCCGGCAAGCCTCGGTAAATTCTCGCAGGGGATCAAGATTGTCTTCGCCGTTGGCATATCGCACGAGAACCTCAGCGGGATCGTCCGGTGGCCGTTCATAAGCCTCAAACAGCCGCTTGCCGACTTCCTCGGCTGCGTGAAGGACCTGGTCCGTCGATGTCAGCCGGATGCGTGCCACCTTTGAATACAGCCGCATGATCTTGGCGGGCTCGATCCTCGATCTCTGAATCGCATCGACGAATAGATGTACAGCTTCCTCGGCGAAAAGTCCGTAGAGTTTCTCCCGCTCCTCTAGCTGGGATCTCAACTGGGTCCATCGACCCTGCAGCCGCTGGCCTATGAACGTCGCCACCACGGATGAGAAACCGCCGACGAGAGATCCGGCCAGAGCCGCGAATGCCACGATGACTGGTCCATCAACTGTCATGATCGCTTTTTGGCCTCGGCCCCGCTGCCGATTCGTTCGAGGCCCGTCGTCAACCTATTTGTTCGCTTTCTCGACATGCGGCGTCCAGCGGAGCTGCCTTATGCTCACGCTCGGCCTTCATCTGGTCAGAGGCAAGCGACGTTCCAAACCGCGATCGCGTGATTCTGGTCGGCACATCTTAGTAGATGTGGATCCAAAGCCTCGACCCTTTCCACGACTGACATTGGGCGTCTGCCCAAATCACATCGATTCGAAGGCGCAAAAGATGGATGGCGGCACTTTTAGCCGTTCTGGTTGGGCGCTTCAACTCGTTGGTTTGAAATCGCGGCTCACCGCTCGACGGATCGTATCGAGAAGATATGAATGATATATGCCCTTTGCGAACATGCGAACGCCTTTTGCGGCGAGGCGCCGCAGAAGTGCGCGTCCATTTTCATCGATGGTCGTAACATCGAGAACGAGATGCACTGCTTTACCGTCCTTTATCGCCTGCTCGCAACAGGTCTCCAGCAGTTCAATGCATGCCGATGAGATTTCCCCGGAAATTGTGAGACGTGTTCGCTGTTCGCCGAGTTCTTGATCTACTCGAAACACAAACCCGCCAGTGCACCGCGGTTTCCATTCCTGATTCGATCGAATTTCTTGGATCGCGCTTGTCGCAGTGCCGAAAACGTCGGCATCCGACGTGGCAAGGGCCGAATGCCGGCATCGTCGAGCCAGGAGTTGCGCGCAATGATCTCGCCTGCGATCCTCCCCGTCAGAACAGCTCGACAAGATTTTCCATACAAGTGTTCTTAAAGTCGCATAAATGTGACGAGGTCGCTTAATCGTCTCGGCACATGCCGAGATTTGGCGCGTCCTGCCGTGAGTGATCAGTCAACCGTATTGATTCCGTTCCAGCCGGAATGAAGGGGACAAACTTGCTGATCGGAGGGGCGGATGCTTGCACTTCGGGCACGTGCCGCGTCACCTGACTGCCGACACGCGGCGAAGCGCGTTCAGCAGTCTCGTAAGTCCTTTGAACTGATAAGGACTGGCGCTCTTGTGAATGGTGATCGACGTGTTTTCCACCAAATCAGAGTTCATATGACTCGCTCAAAAGGAGAAAGAAAGCAATGTTTAAGAAACAATTTATGGCGCTCACATTTGGCGCCCTATTGATGTCGGCCCCTGTATTCGCGCAGGAAGATTACACCGCTTATAAGAGTGATGTCACGGTTCAGGCGCTAGGTAGCTTCGAGAAACAAACGACCCAAGACGGGACTAAGCAGGACGCGACCAACAGTAGTGGCGTTCTCGGAGCGTATCGCTTCTGGTTCGATCGTCACAACGGTGTCGAGGCGAACTACGCGTGGACATCGAATACCGAAAAGTACAACACGTTCGGCGTGGACAACAACTCGCATGAAGTCTCCGCGGCTTACGTTTTCCGCATGCCGATGAAGCGGTGGTCGCCGTTCGTTCTCGGGGGCGCCGGTGCTCTGATCTTCGATCCGAAGGACTTCGCAGCAGCGAGCACCCAGACGCGCGCCACATTCGTCTACGGCGGTGGAGCGGACATCAACCTGACCGACCACCTCTTCATACGCGGCGAATATCGCGGACTTGTATACAACTCACCGACTTACGACCTTGTCAGTTTGCAGGGACTCGATCGCGTGACGCATCGCGCGGAGCCCACGATCGGTTTCGGCTGGAGGTTCTAACTCGAGCCCCCGGTATCGAGTATTGCGACCGCGAGAGAGTTTAGCGAGGCAATCCTGTACTTTCTCGCGGCCGCCATCAGGAGTGAAATTTTCCCCATGACTTCGTGCGGGTTGTTTTCCCCATCCGTCGAGCTGCGCCAGATTTTACCCAGCATGCAGCCCGCATCTCGCCATTTATCGACGACTCCTGCGGCTCATCCGTGTTTTCGATCTCGTTTTGGTGCCGAACAACGAACATCTGGCGGAGAAGTCACTGTCGGTCTATGCGAAGCGCTATGGGCGGCGGCGCCTGAGGTATTGCGCACGATGAAGTGACCTGACCGGGGATTTCTGTACCAGTCGGAAAGAGACTGAGTACAGAAAGGAACGGGGAAAATACCGAAGAAGACGTTTACGCCAGAGCAGACGTAGGGAAGCTGCGGCAGATTGAAGTTCTGGTAAGCCAAGGTAAGACGGTGCCAGTGGCGTGCCGGGAAGCAGAGATCGTCGAGCAGACGTTCTACCGGTGGCGGAAAGAATACGGCGGGCTGCTACTGGAGCAGACCAAGAAACTGAAGGAACTGCAAAAGAAAAATGCTCAGTTGTGGCGTGCAGCAGCGGATCTGACGGTGGAAAAGCAGATCCTGAAGGACATTGCCCAGGGAGACTTTTGAGTCTCGAGCGGCGCCGCATCGCCGTCCGACACGCTCGGGACGAGGGACTCAGTGAACGGCAGGCGTGTCGGCTGGTGAGCCAGCCGCGGGGAACACAACGCTATCGGCCTACGCAGCGCAACGACGAAGATTAGGCTCACCCAGGCGATCAACGGATGGAATGTGGCAAGGACCGGGTCCAACGCATCTGGCGGCGCGAAGAGTTGAAGGTCCCAGCCAAGCAGAAGCCTCGTGGAAGGTTGTGGCTGAACGACGGGTCCTGTGTCCGGCTGCGACCGGAGAAACCGAACCATGTCTGGAGCTATGACTTTTTGGAAGCGCGCACTCACGAGGGCCGGAACTTGCGGCTGCTGACGATGATCGACGAGTTCACTCGGGAGTGCCTGGTCATCAGCGTGGCCCGGCGCTTGAACACCTACCATGTGATCGAGACGCTGGGTGAATGCATGCTCACGCACGGCGTTGGGGCTTCTTTCTACCCCTAAAGTGGTAGCGTCCGATCTCACTACTTTGGTAACCGGCTGCCCCACTATATCGCCAACGCATGGCCCCACTATCGAGTGTTGGCGGCAGACGAGAACGGTTTCACAATCAGTTCATGAGAACCGAGGACGGACCAAATGACCAAGACCGAAATGGACCGATTTCGAGCCGCTCTAACAGCAAGGATCGCTGAGCTGGAGCGCTTCACCCGCAACCGCGACGGGATCGTGGTTGAGCGAAGCGCCGATCAACTGGATGAGATCCAGGCGGCTTCACAACGCGCGCTCGTGGTTTGTAACCTCGACCGCGAATTTAGCCAACTTCAAAACGCCCGTGCCGCCCTCCGTCGTATCCAGGAAGGCAGCTTCGGGATATGCCAGGAGTGCGATCAAGACATCCATCCGAAACGGCTTGCCGCGGTGCCGTGGGCAACATTCTGTATACGGTGCCAGGAACGCATAGACGGCAATCTTGAAGAGGTTCAAGCGCCAAGCCGCGATCTCTTAGGTCGCGCCGCCTGACGAATCGAAGGTATTACGTGCAAGGCTGCCTTTAGCGCGCCCAGAAAGGAGAAGTAAAATGCCGAAGTTCACGTTACTCGACCCCACCCGAACGGCAAAGCCGGCGCAGGATTTGGAGAACCAACTCCGCCGCTTCGTCGTTGGACAAGAGGAAGCAATTCACGAGATCGTCCGGACCTACCAGATTCACATGGCTGGGCTATCGCCGGGAGACCGTCCGATCGGAAACTTTCTGTTTCTTGGGCCCACGGGATCGGGCAAAACTCGCATCGTAGAGGCGACGGCTCAGGCGCTGCTGAACAATCCCCGCGCCGTAGTCAAGATCGACTGCGCCGAGTTTCAACACAGCCATGAGATCGCCAAACTGATCGGTTCACCTCCCGGGTACCTTGGGCACCGGGAAACCCACGCGCTCTTGTCTCAGGAGGCACTGGACCAACATCACACCGAAAAGATAAAGCTCAGCCTGGTGCTGTTCGATGAAATCGAAAAAGCATCAGACGCTTTGTGGAATCTTCTGCTGGGCATTCTGGACAAAGGAACTTTGACGCTGGGAGACAACCGTAAGGTGGATTTTTCTTCGTCAATGGTGTTCTTGGCGAGCAATCTTGGCGCTGCCGAAATGAATTCGATGTGCGAGCCGCGGTTGGGCTTCCACGCACCTGTGTCAGAGAACTCGGCTCTCGACGAGAAACGTGGTGCACAGATGTCGCGAGTTGGTGTCACAGCGGCGCGCCGAAAGTTCACGCCTGAGTTTATCAACCGCTTGGACAAAATCGTGGTTTTCCGGCCTCTGGGCCGGGCAGAGTTGTGCAGAATTGTTGACATCGAGCTGGAGATGGTGCAAGCGCGAATCCAGAGCGCCGCAGGAGACGAGACTCTCCGGCTGAATGTAACAGATGGCGCCCGCGATTTTTTGCTGGCAGAGGGTACCGATTCCAGGTATGGGGCGCGACATTTGAAGCGCGCAATCGAGCGCCTGATCGTCTACCCAGTATCCAATCTATTCGCTTCGGGACAGATTCAGCCTGGCGATAGCATCCGTGTGTCCCACAGGGAGGGTTCCCCCACACTTATGTTTTTCAACGAAGCACCCCCGCCGATCGCATGGTCGAAAGTTGCCGGGCCCATCGCGGCATAGCGGAAGCACGCTTATTGCATTCTGCCGTCGAAAGCTTCCCAGAAGCCGCTTTCGTGGATAGCTTCGGGTGGCCCGTGATTCGGGACTGACACGAAAGTGGGTCGTACCAAACGGCCACCGCCCACCCCAATGATGTCCAATATGGGCACGCACACCGCGTGGATCATGCGCGACGGTTTCTTCAAAGCTCGCATCTACTCCATTACTCAGACGGCCGAGGGCTACTCGATGCTCGGAACAGAGTTCGGCCTGGACTCGATCGCGTTCGGGACGTAGATTGGGCGCCGCCATCGGACCGGCATCTGCCCGGCAACAACATTCGCAGCCTGCTTACGGCGCGCGACCGCACTTGGTGGTTCGGCGCGCTCGAAGGGCTCGCCAGACTGGAAGGATGGGACGCTCACTCATTATCCAGAGGTCGCGGGACAACATAGCTTATACGCTGCGAATAAATTAGAGAAGACCCTCGCGGTTGCATGGGAAACGCCTCAATCGAGGAAACTGCATTCGTCCTGGCGGGGCCGAGATGCCGAGATCATCGGCATGTGCCGAGATCGGCCAGCAATTGCGGAAGCTCTCGTAACCAGAGGCCCATACTCTTCAACCACTTAAGTCCGACGGATCAAGGGCCCTGAACTGCATCCTTCCGAAGCGTGGGAGCGATGAACATGAACAACGAATCGAGGCGGGCGATAGTTCTGAAGTTCACTGGGGCGTACGAGTCGAAATTCAAGGGAGCCTCAGTTTACCTGCACGACCAAGAGGTGGAGAACGCGATCTCAGAATCACTTTTCGAGCATGGATCGCGCCCAGAAGTGCGGCATCGGACCACCCCTTTCATGCGATTGGCCAGATTCTCTTTCCTTGTCGCGGCCGCCACGGCGATCTCAGCCGCTGGGGCAGACTTGAAATCGGAAACGGTCCAGCAATGGAAGGACTATGTGAAAGCCGCAGATACCCGGCACGCGGATCGTCTCGCGCAAGGACCATTCCTGTTAAGTGACGAAGTCGCCGGGCAGACCACCAAACTTCGGAACGGCGAGGTCGTGGTGAGGCCGGCCAGTCAGCACGTTCCCCTGAAGGTCCAATCTGGGCTGATTCACGATTGGACGGGTGCAGCCTTCATCCCGAATGCGAAGCTCGATGACGTTCTTCCCGTGCTCCGAGATTACGATCGATACAAGGACTACTATCCCCCTAACGTGGTCTACGCCAAACGGATCGCGACTTCGGAGTCGAAGGACCTATTCTCGATGGTTCTCATGAACAAGTCCGTGATCGCCAGAATCGCGCTCGATGCCGACTACCAGACCGTTTATACACAGATCGATGACCATCGCTCCTACAGCGTTACGGATGCGACTCGCATCCAGGAAATCACGCAATACGAGACGCCGTCGCAGCATATCTTGCCGGAGAACCATGGAACAGGATTGATTTGGCGGATCCACAGCGTCACTCGATTTGAAGAGCGCGATGGAGGCGTTTATGTCGAGGTCGAAGCGATTGCGTTGAGTCGCGACATTCCAGCCGCGCTTCGCTGGGTCGTGGAACCGATCGTGCGCCGGGTTTCGCGCTCTTCTCTCGCAACTTCGCTTGAGCAGACCGAGGCCGCTGTCCGTTCGCATTGCGCGGCGGAGACAGTGGGGGTCAACGGCCGGCTGCCCGATCCGGGCATGAGGCGCATGTCCGTCACCGCCTCATCAATGTCAAGCCAGGCTCGTCCGTAACGCTGATTGTTCGGAGCAAGCTGTTATCGCAGCAGCGGGCCCACAAAGTGAAACCGATGCCCTGCAAATTGTCTCTACGGGAACGAAGGGGAGGTCCAAACATGAGCTGCCTTAGACAAGGCCTGGCGAAACAGAGCTTAGTCGTGCTGGTTGCCTGGTGCCTGTTGTTTACAGGCGTGCGCGGTGCGCTTGGTTACCAGGTGACGCAGCCCCCACCTCAAGCATTCCAACAGAGTCCTGAACAACTGCAGCAGCTTGTGGCGCCGATCGCGCTCTATCCGGACTCACTGGTTGCGCAGATCCTGGCGGCTGCCACTTATCCAAACGAGATCGTCGAAGCTCAAAAGTGGATGCAAGAACACAAGGATTGGCAGGGACAGAAGCTGGCGAAGGAAGTGGACAAACAACCGTGGGATCCAAGCGTCAAGGCGCTGACGCAATTTCCAGCCGTGCTCGCAAATATGAATCAAAACCTGGCATGGACATCGGAGCTCGGCGACGCCTATATCAACCAGGCGCAAGAGTTGAACCAGGCGATTCAAACCATGCGTCAAAAAGCGCAACACGCCGGCAGTCTAAGCAGCACGCCTCAGCAGAAAGTGGTCGCGCAGGGCAATACGATCGTCATTGAACCTGCCGTTCCTAGTGTTGTGTATGTCCCGGAGTACGATCCCTGGCTGGTTTACGGCTATGCCATCCCGGTGTGGCCGGGCTGGTATCCGTGGCCGGGACTCTATGTCGCGGAACCCGGAATCTATTGGGGGATCGGCTTTGAAATCGGTTTCTTTGTCGGATACGGCTGGGGCTGGGGCCACTGGGGATACGACTGGCACGGTCGATACGTCGTTTACGACCACCGGACATACGTCTCGCATACGACAACAATCGTGAATCGCGGGGGTTACGAGCGAGGTGCGTACGATCGAGGAGGTTATCGTACTGGAGGAACTTATCGCGGTGGAGAAGTTCGCGGTGGAGGCTATGCCGGAAATGAAGGATACCGCGGAGAATCGGGCACGCGTTCTGGAGCGTTCAGCGGCTACGATCACGGAGGGTACGCCCGACAGGACTCCGTTCGCGGAGGGTCAAGCGTCGGTGGCTTCCACGGTGGAGGAGGCGCCCGCGGCGGCGGCCGGAGATGAGCTGTGCCGATCAAGGGAGGTAAAGTTATGACCAATCGAAAAATTACAGTTGTTTTCCTTTCGGCAATAGTTAGCGCCTGCGGGGTTTTCGTGCACTCATCGCCACGGACCTTCCATTCCGCCGCGGATGCGTGTCAGAGGCTTCTTGAGGCAGCGCAGAAGCATGACGTACCGAAGGTCGCGGAGATTCTCGGTACCTCAACGGGCCTCGTCACCTCGAATGACGATGCTCAAGATAAGGCCGATCGCGACATGTTCGTCGCAAAATACCGGCAAATGCATCGGCTCCGGCGGGAAGCGGATGGAACCGTAATGCTTTACATCGGAGCGGAGAACTGGCCGTTCCCTTTTCCGCTCGTTGAAAAAGATGGATCGTGGCGCTTCGACGGGGAGGCTGGCGCGAAGGAGATTTTGTATCGCCGTATCGGTCGAAACGAATTCACGGCGATCGCGGTTTGTCACGAGTTCGTCGCCGCAAGGAAACGGAACGCCGCGCCTGCGCAAGAGTCCGCATCCTCTCCTGTGAGCTCGCTCATGGCCTCAGCGAGCGGCAGTCAGCCGGTCCTCTTCCGGGGCTATTACTTCCGCGTGTTGCCCGGTTCGGGGTCGGGCGAACTCACATTGCTCGCCTATCCAGCCGAGTACCATTCAACCGGCGTAATGACGTTCGTCGTTACGGATAACCATGCGGTCTATGAGAAGGATCTGGGAGCTGAGTCGTCCTCCGTTGCCGGTGCGATGCGTGGATTTAAAGAGGACATGACCTGGAACAACGTCGACGCCAGCAAGTAAGTTGCGGCGTGTTGCGCGGCGATCACCGCACATTCAGTCGGCAGTCGCCGAGGCTATTGACGAAACGCCGATGATGATGTCGCGTTCGCCGATCGTTGTTCACCGGGCATGGAGGATAGTCTCTGCGCCGCACCCAGCACACCAATTTCGTTCGGCATTGGGACAGATGCGGCGAAATCATACACGCGTGACCCGGGCCCGGCAAGCCCGCGCAATCGTCTTTCTGGCGACGATCACGCCGCTGTTCGCTCAGTCTCCTCCCGTTTCATCCGATTCCGTGGAATTCCATCGACGAACGCCAAATCATCCCGAGATACCCGAGGTTGTTATGCGGACTCCGTTCGCATTGAGCCGGAAGATCTATTCTCTAAAGTTGATCGACTTTGTCAAAGCGCACAATTCGAAAACGCGAGTGCTTGGGAGAGCGCCCGCGCGCAAGCCGCCGCTCTCGGAATCACGAGGAGCGAGTTGTTTCCCATGATGGCCGCTGTCGCGATGGCATCGGCGGAACGCAAGGAGGATGGCTTCGGTTCTCGATTCTATCGGCAAACCCTCACCGACTCTGAAATTTTGCTGGACTTCACCTCCACGATTTTCGACTGCGAAACGAATCAGGTGCTACCCGAACCTGGCTAGCGGCATGACGGTGAAAATGCGAGTGCTTGTTGGATTATGCCAGCGAACGCCGTACATTCGTTCGGCATTTGCCGCAACGTCGGCAAAATCCAACGAGCTAAACACCGCGGCCTCGCACTGTAATCTTCAGTCTGAGGGCAAGATCTAACAGGAAAGCATTTGGTCCGTAAGTTGCCTCACACCTTCCGGAAGGATGCACTGAAACTGAGCAAGATGATCGAAGCTCGGTGACGACTCCTGTCCGGGAAAAAACTATGAGCGATCCAAAACGACCCATACTCGTACTCCTCACCAGTCACTGGCTCAGTATGCTGGGTGTCGCGCTGGTGACGACAGCCGGCTTCTCCTGGCTCTTCGTTCTGCCAATCCAGGTTCGTGGACATACCAGCAATCCGTACATCGGAATTGTGGTTTTTATTCTGATTCCGGCGATCCTCGTCTTCGGCCTGGCGTTGATTGCCCTCGGGATTTACCTTGGTCGCAAGCGTATCCTGCAAATCGAGCAGGGGCTCCTGGCGGCCCCGGATCGGCGAGTCTACCTGCGTAACCTTCTTGTCTTTTTCGGTTTAACCACTGTAGTGAACATCGTCATCGGAACGCAGGGCACTTACCGGGCTGTAGAGCATATGGAAACCGCCCAGTTCTGCGGGCAGACTTGCCACATTATGAAACCGGAATTCGCCGCACATCGGAACTCAGCCCACGCAAGTGTTGAATGCGCAGATTGCCACGTCGTCCCTGGTGCAGGCGGGTGGGTACAAAGCAAGATGGGAGGCACACGCCAGTTCATAGACGTCGTTTTTAATCGTGTCCCTAATCCGATTGAGTCTGCCATCGCAAGCAACCGCCTGGTTCCCTCCCGTCTCACCTGCGAACAGTGCCATTTGCGCGAGCAATTTGAGGCAGTTAAGCTGCGCGTGCTTTTCCACTTCAAGGACGACGCCGGCAATACGCAGACACAGACCGCTCTCATGATGCTCACCGGCGGCGGCGATCTTGGCGGCATTCACGGGAAGCATCTCGGTCCCGGAGTCGAAATCCGTTACGCTGCCACTGACCCCCGGCGTCAGACCATACCCTGGGTGCAATACCGGAACAGTAACACTAAGGAGGTCCGAACGTATCTGGCGGATGGCTCCACCGGTCAGTCTGTCGCGAATCTCCCTCGCCATGAGATGCAGTGTGTCGATTGCCATAACCTTGCGGACCACGCTTTCGAGCTTCCGGAGCGGGCCGTGGACGGAGCCCTGGGACTTGGAACTATCTCTCCGGCGCTGCCTTTCATCAAAAAGAAGGCCGTCGAACTGCTGAAAGCGAATTATTCAAGCAATGAAGAGGCATCGCGCATGATCCCGGCTGCCCTGGTTCGCTTCTACCAGAAAAATGAACCGGACTTCCTGGCCCAACACTCCCGGGAGGTTTCCAACGCGGGCGAGGAGATCGCCGCAATATACAACCGGAACGTGTTCCCGGATCTGAAGGTCACATGGGGGACTTATCCCAACAATCTCGGACATACCGACTTCCCGGGATGCTTTCGCTGTCATGACGGATCGCACTCCACTGCCGATAAGAAGACAACCATCACGCAGGACTGCAACACGTGTCACGAGCCGCTTGCGGTGGAAGAACAATCGCCGGGAGTACTGAAGACGCTCGGTCTCGCAGACCGCATCACCAGTCTGCAGAAACGATATGACCACTTACAGGCAGATCCAGTGAGGAGGCACACTCCGTGATCATGATCACGCTGACGCTATTAACGTTTCTTGTCGGTGCTCTTGCGGACTGTCTGATCAGGCGAAAGATCCAGCGCAATCCGAAGGCTGTGACAGCAGTGGCGGACAATGCCGTTCTTAACGCAACCGGCGCCGCGGCCAAAACAGAATTGTCGCCGATTGACGTTGAAGGCTTTCTGGTGCCTGAAGGCCTTCGTTACCATGCGGGACACACCTGGGTGGAGCCTGAACATGAACACTGCAAAATGGCCCGCGCAGGCGTGGATGAGTTCGCGGCCAGACTGGCCGGACATATTGATTATGTCGAGTTGCCGCAGCCTGGGCAATGGGTCCGGCAGGGGCAGGTTATGTGCAGGATTCACCGGAACGGAGAAACGGCCACACTGCTCTCTCCTGTCGGGGGGGAGTGGTGGAAGTGAACCCGAACGTGGTCAGAGACCCTTCCCTGCTGCGCAGTGATCCTTACGGCAAGGGCTGGTTGATAACGCTGCACTGCGATGAGGTCAGCACCTGGCGCAACCTGTTGCCTGTCAACCTGGTCAGGGACTGGATGAAGGATACGGTCAGCCGCCTGTATGCGAACCAGCCTTCGCTGATTGGCTCGGCCCCCGCCGACCGCGGCCGGCTCATGGATAACCTGCTTGCCACTGTGCCGGGCGCGGAATGGGCCACAATCACTGCGGAGTTCTTCGTTCCGTGATTCTTAAGTAGGGGAATGCAGACCTCTTGATGGGAGCGGCGAGTTCGGTTTGGGGTGCAAGGGGTCCCGGGTTCACATCCCGCTCGGACCAACCGATCCGGGCAATGCGACGCGGCTGTTTTCTCCGCCGAATTAGTGCAACAGCTTGTTACAAGCTATTGATTTCCGAGGACGCTAGAAGCTACGATGTCGACTACAAACAAGCATCTACCTGCCGAGACCTCTCCTGCCACCCGTCGGCGCCAGTCGTTTTCACCCTGGAAGCCGCTCATCCATCTTCCAACAGGCCAATTCTCCCGCCCCATACACCACTGTAAGCTGCAACAAGCCATTCAATACCCAGAGACTCGTTCCGGCTCCGTTCAATGAATTCTATCCGAAGCGCTCCGGCCCGACGATTCCATCGCTCCACACCGTCCTTCCGCCGGAGTACTTCCGATAGAATCCTCCTCATTACCGGCGCAAGATTTGCCCAATTGACGGTTCCACCCCTTCTTCTGCGAATTGCCAGTTACGGAAGCAGAGGGGTAGACCGGTGCGGTCTTAGAAGTCAGGCTGATGCGAAAAATGCCGCAGCTTCACATAACAAATCGAAAATCGGAAGTTTGCGAGGCTTGCAGATACCTGGGCTGAACCGAGCGGGGGCCGACACCGCCTCCAGCGATTGGAAGGCTGGATCGCGTCGCCCCCCGCGCCTATGGCGGAAGCGGCGAGAACGCCATAACGGCGATGAGCAGCCCTGAGGAAGAAATCGAGCCGCATTCAAGGCCTCACAGGCAAGGGAAGAGACACCATCCCTAAGCGTTGCTTAGGCACTTCGTGGCGCGCCATCATGGCGCGCGAACTGGTGTGCAGAGATATGCGCGTCTGCGTCCATTGCGCCACACAGATCCGTGTCCGTCCCAGGGATGCGATTGCAAGTGCTAAGCTCTTCGGTACGCTCGTTTGACGATATGTCCCTTTCCTGTGCCGACTACTACAAGAAACTCTATGACGCCTGCGGCGAGGTTCTGGCAGCGTCGTTTCAGGCTGATACAGCCGGCCTACACGCGGGTAGCCATAGTTTTATTTCCGATCTTGAACAGTGGCACGGCATGCTCAAGGACCGCCCAGAGAACTACATGCTCGAAGCCGCTCTAAGCGAATATCAATTTGGACTGTTGGCGGTTGTCCAAGGACAGTATCGCCAAGCGTTTATGGCCCTGCGTCTCTCGTTCGAACTTCTATTAGGAACGGCATACCTGTCTGCTAATGAACTTCAGTTGCGGCAATGGCTCCGCGGCGAGCGGGACTTGGTTTGGAACGCCCTCATTGACGCCGAGACCGGTGTGCTGTCGAAGCAGTTCGTCAGGGCTTTTTATGAAGACTTGGCGGAAGAATCCCCCCACTATAGAGCCATGGGGCAGGAGGTGTATAGAGAGTGCTCAGAATATGTGCACGGGAACTCGCCCACTCATGCCGCGTTGGGCGGAAAGGTGGTCTTCCAGGAGAAGATATTTGAAGCGTGGCATGCCAAAGCCAAGACCATTCGACTGGTCTCAAGCTTCGCGCTGTGCGCCAGATACATTTTTCTTGCTGAAACGGGGGCTCGTTCGAAGCTGGAAGCCGTCTTGATTGACAATCTCGGCCATCTGCCGCCAGTTCGTGCTCTTCTTGGCGCGCCAGTGGAGCAAAACAATGCCTGAACTCTTCTACCGTACAGAGGACATACCACCGGAAGAAATCCTTCGGTACTTCGTCGAAACGAAACGCGATCGGGAGATTGTGAATGCGCTCAAAGCGCGTAACCCGGTTGTTCTTGCCGGCAGTCGGGGCGTTGGCAAGTCGTTCCTACTTCGGGTAGCGGAGTCAGAATTGCTTACAAGCGCCTCAAGCGATCGAATATTTCCAGTCTATGTCACTTTCAGTAAGAGTTCTCTGATCAACACAACCGATCAACTTCAGTTTCAGCATTGGATGCTCGCAAAGATCTGTGCCCGTCTAGTCAGAGCTCTAAGCAAAGGCGGCCTTCTCGGAGCGGCGCCGGCCAGCCTTTCGATACTCACTGGCCAAAAGCACGATACCTCCGTCAACGCGGATACGCCCATGGAGAAGATTGCAGCCGCCTTTGAGAACTCTTGGAAACAGCCCGTCGGCGCAGTCGACCTTGAAGGGCTGCCCACAGTCGAAGCATTCAAGGACGCTATTGAGGACCTTTGTGAAAGTCTAAAGCTCGCTCGCTTTATCATCCTGATCGACGAAGCAGCTCATATTTTCTTACCAGAGCAGCAGAGGCAGTTCTTCACGCTTTTTCGAGATTTGCGGAGCCCGTATATCAGTTGCAAGGCCGCAGTCTATCCAGGAGTTACATCTTACGGCGATACGTTTCAACCGATGCACGACGCGACTATGATTGCATTTGAGCGCGATATTCTTAATGCCGATTACATTATGAACATGCGGGAGATCGTAGAAAAGCAATCTTCGAGCGAGCTGATTAGCGATATCGCACGCCACGGACAGAACTTTTCGATCTTGGCTTACGCAGCCAGCGGAAATCCCCGAGTTCTGTTGAAGACACTCAGCCGTGCACCGCGAGTATCAGCTCAATCGACTAACGAAGTAATTCGAGAGTACTACCGTTCTGACATCTGGTCAGAACATTCTCTCCTTGCCGAAAAATATGCTGGTCATCGAATGTTAGTCGACTGGGGCCGCAAGTTCTTGGAGTCGGAAGTTCTTCCTGACCTAAAGAAGAAGAATGATGGGTATCTACAAGCCGAGAAGGCGTCAACTTGCTTCTTTTGGATACACCGTGATGCACCGCAACCGGTCAAGGAGGCGCTGAAACTGCTCGCCTATACCGGCATCGTCAACGAGCACGCTAGCGGTATCAAGGCCACGAGAGCCGAGGTCGGAACTCGATATGCCGTAAACCTTGGGTGTTTGTTTGCCCTAGAATCCACGCCAACCACGACGGCGCTGCCTATAGCGCAAAATCTCACGCCAAGGCGCATGAGTGAATACGGCGCTAACCACCCTGCGTATCAATCTCTGTTAACGGAGGTTCCGACCTTCACAGAGCCAAATGTCGCCGATGTCTTACGATCTCAACTTGCTAAGTCAATCGACGTGCTGGATGTCGCCTATTGGCAACGGCAAGGGCTACGGTCGCTGGGTTTGACGACCATTGGAGACGTGTTGAACGCCACCGAATTCAAACTACAAGAAATATCGTACGTCGGAGAAAAACGATCGCGTCGAATGCGCAACGCCGCAATGGAAGCGGTTTACGAGTACCTATCCGGGTGATATTCGGGCTGAGGCTTTCGACGCGATACGTCATGGCTCATAAGCTTGTCTCGCTCGGCGATGAGCAATGAGACAACGTGATCGATTGCCATAATCGGCGATCGTATCACAGCGAGACGAGCCAGATGCCAACAACGAGACCCCAGGGGCACAGACCGGCCCGTCTTTTTTACCATTTGAAAAACTCCGTGGGCGCATTGTGAGCCCTGGGCTTCATTCCAAGCCATCACGGCTCCACCATCTCCTTGCTGAAATTCCGAATTTTGGCACGCACTCGCTGGATCACCTCCGACTCGAGCTGAAAGCTTGTCGGGATCGGAAACTGGCCCGGGGGAACCGTGGGATTCCGGCTCGACAAGGTTTATCGGATCGATTCGCCGCGCGTGCCATTTAAGTTAATGTATATATATACCTGCGTCGCGAGACCAACTCTGGCTTGCATCTCCCGTCGATTCTCTGAGATACGTTCTACAATCCGTTTTTCCAAACGACGTTTTTCGGAAAAGCCAGAACTCGCTGATTCCAAGCGAAGCGCGCGGCATCATGCCACGTGCCGGATCATCGACTTCGAGTCATTTTCTGTCAGAACATCGGCTCGAAAAGGCGGCAACGAAAAAAGGCCCGAGTCGCTCTCCCGTTGATCAAATTCGCCGGGAGAAAAATGGATCTTCCGGTCCGTCCAGAAACGTACTTTCGGACGACAGCACCTATACACGGTTAAGTGCTTGAAAAGGAGGGCATTGTGGCTCCAAACTTTCTTGGGCGCCCATGTATATAAGTACTTATCCTACTTTACCTGCGCCGATCTCGGTCCGCAGGGCCCCGACGTGCTTGAGACCAACTGTTTTAGCAACCCACAGTCCGTTCCAACTTTTCGAGTGTCACTGCCGATTGCATCCGATGTCTGAGGCGTGCGCGTGGGCGCGGGCCCCGAGTTTGAAATCCATCGGCGACGGGGTCGAGGGCCTCCGCCTTGGGCGCAGTTCCTGCGTTTCGAAGGCCGCGAGGCGCTGGGATGGGGCCAAATCCATGAGCGTCGCGCGCCACGGCCCGCGAGATGAATTTTGGCACGCGGTTGTGGGATCGTGTCGGAATTGAGGTGCCGGCTCGTCAGAGATCGAAGGCAGCTGTCGTCCTCGACGAAGACGGAAGCAGCAGTAGCGGGGCCAAGTCCACTCGTTTGCCGGGCGCGACCGAGCTGGATGGCCCGCTAGCAGACTTGGTTGCGGATCTGACGACCGACGGAGTCGGCGCGAAGGGTCAGCGGATTCGCGATTGTTCGCGGACTATCTGTCGCACCGGTTTTCCTCATCGTGAGCGGATCGCCCCGGTCGAAGCTTCCTGCAGACCTGTCTCGGGGGTCCACACGAAAAGTGTTGACTTACGCAGGCGAAATACCGGACCGATACTGTCCAGTTGATGACCGTCCGCGCTACGGTCGGGTTCGCTTTAGGTCCCTGTGTTTGCGCGCCCACACTCGCTTCGCAGCTTTCTTGTCCTCTCCGCATCTCCCGCAGTAATGATTCCTGCGAGCGGCGGGTCTTCGTTTCGGGGTGTATGGGAGCCCACACGCGGAGCAAGTCACGATGCTCCCACTCTTCAGGATCGCACTCATCAGCGCGATTCCGATCACTCCAATCAAACTGGCACAGCTGAGCCGAAATCGCGGAGCGGATTCTTCCCAAGTAATGGCGGGTCGTGCCCCACACTCGTTAAGCCAGGTGCGAACCTCATGAGCCAAGTACTGTTTTTGATATTCGCGATCTCCAGGCGACGGAATGGGCGCTCCTCTTCTTCCTAGCATCGATCTGCTTCCTAAGACCTTCCAGCGGGCCGGATCACCATCCCTCCCCGCCTCAACGCTAGCGGCCAGATTCAGAATGGCCCGTGCCCGTGCCGCATAGTGCCTCCACGCTCGAAGTGACTCGCGAACGTCGTCGCCCGGCTTGACTTGGCCCCTGCAACGCCCCTTCCCCTCGCGGTGACCGAATGGAAGCCCGTGCTCACATAGGCCGAGCGCGCCATGTTTTCGGGCGAATCTTGTTATGTCGCGGGGATCGCCGTCCGCGAGATCCACAAAGTCTCCGAGGAGAGTAAGAGACGGTTCGGGTTCATAGGCGGTGTAATCTCGAATCGAAAACACTACCGATTCGCCTTCGATCCTACCGCCCCTGCGCGTAAGGATCCAATGGCCAGTGAAAGAGCCACGCGCATTCCCGTTCTGGTCGAAGATAAGTCCACTGGTATCTGAAGCCATAGAACTGAAGTAGATCCAGAATAATCGTTCTTATCGGGACCGTCCAGTAAAATTCAAAGCGAATGGAAGTCGATACTGGGCGAGTCGCTGAACTCGCAGGGCACGTGAACACGGAGTCACCCCGACGTCTGATCACGATCGAAGAGCTCTCCGCCCTTTGGAGTGTCCCGAAAGCGAGCTCTATAACTGGGTCAATCAGGGCCGGATTCCCTACGTCAAGCTTGGACGATGTCTGCGATTTGACGTGGTCCAAATCGAGCGATATCGCGAGCGGAGTACAATAACCGTGGCTGGTAAGGGGTAGAGGAGATCACATGGCTCTCTACCAACGAGGCCGGACCTGGTACTTGGATTTTTATGCAAATGGCGATCGGGTGCAAGAGAGCACCCGCACGAAGAACAAGCGCGAGGCTGAGAAATTTCACGCCTTGCGCATCTCGGAAGTCGAGCGCGGGATATACGCGAGGCCCATCAAGATCGGCTTTCCCGAATTCGGGAAGCGATACATGGATCACGCGAAATCGCACAAGCGCTCGTGGTTGAGGGACGAGCAGATGCTTAAGCGCTTGGAGACGTTTTTTGGAGAGGCATTGTTGAGCGACATCACCCCGGTTCGGGTTGAGGCGTATCAGCAGGCCCGCGTCCAAGACGTTTGCCCGGCGACGGTGAACCGCGAAACGGCACTGCTGAAGCACATGTTCAACCTCGCCGAAAGATGGGAATTGCGGCAGGGACCAAATCCTGTGCGGTTCGTCAAGTTCCTTCCCGAGGACAATCTAAAATTCCAAACCCTGAGTGAGAAGGAGGAAAAGGGGCTCCTCGCCCATTGTCCTCCCTACCTGCAGGATATGATTGTGTTCGCCATCAATACCGGGCTTCGGTGCGGCGATATTTTCGATCTGAAATGGGAGGAGGTGGATTTAGAGGAACGACGATTGAACATCATCATGATGAAGAGCAGGAAGCCCCTGCGCGTTCCACTCAACGACACGGCGTTCGGCATCCTCGAAGCGTGGCACGGGATGCGGAAAGGCCCGTACGTCTTCTACAACCACATGACCGGCGATCGGTTCCGCGACCTCAAGGCGGGATTGAAGCTGGCATGCACGCAGGCCGGGCTCAAAGGCGTGACGTGGCATGTTTTCCGCCATACCTTCGCTTCCAGGCTGATCCGTAACGGCACGGACATTGTGACCGTCAAGGAGCTTCTCGGGCATTCCACCATCGTCGTGACGATGCGGTACGCGCACACGAACGACGAGGCCAAATTGAAAGCCGTGAGGGCGATTTGTAGTGACAAAGTAGTGACAATGACCCCAAGACCACGTAGATTCAAGTAGTGACAGTAGTCGTAAAGTGAAGGAATCAGGTAAGATCGTGAATGGAGGAATGGGTGAGTGGTTGAAACCGGCGGTCTTGAAAACCGTTGAACTCGAAAGGGTTCCGGGGGTTCGAATCCCTCTTCCTCCGCCAATCTGACTATACTCAAGCCTATGACTCCGGCCTTCGATACATCAAGTAAGGCTCTTCATCTGTGTTTGAATCGCCTGAAGAGTGCGAAGTGTGAAGCCGAGATCCGCCGTCTGACGGAAGAACTGCAGAGGATTGTGTTCCACACGCAATATCGGAACGCTGAGAATTAGCAGCGCCGCCGTCGCGTTTCAGCTAATCGTTCTTCTGAAACTTCGACCCCTCCGACTCTTCCTCTCTAAGCCGCAACAGACGAGCGTGGGTTTCCTTGATGGCTTTGCACTGCTTTTCCACCAATACTCTGGTCTGCCCCGAGATGTCCAGATTCACCACCCAGTCGAAGGCCGCCATGGCGGCCAGCTCCGCGCTCTCGCAGGAGGCGATGATGGCAGCCCCGCTGCCGCTCGACAGCGCGGATTTCAAGTCCATCCAACCGCGCGCTAGCGTTCCGGAGACTGACCCGGACTGCTCCGGCTTGCCTCCCAGCCGTTCGACCTCGGCTTGCAAACTCTTGGCGAACTGGCCGCGCTGTTTCGCATACGCGGTGAAGACGGTTTCGAGTTCAGTATTCCCGACGTCAGCCGCGGCGGCGCGGTAGCCCAGCTCACCGTTCTTGCAGGTCTCGATCAGTCCATTCAGCTCGGCGATGGTTTCTTCGGTGGTCACGCTTGGATACCTCGGCAATTGATCATTTCGTTTGGCGTCCCCAGGGGGATTCGAACCCCCGTTACCGCCGTGAAAGGGCGATGTCCTAGGCCGGGCTAGACGATGGGGACACTGGGAGGAACTTGCTTTTACAGCTTAACAGCTTCGCCGAAACATCTCCGCTACGCGAGACTATAGCGTCTTCAAATACGCCATCACGTCTTCGCGCTCGGTGTCGCTGAGCATGTCGGAAAACGACGGCATCCCGTTTCCGCCCGTGTTGAGAAGCGCGCGCACATTGGCGTCGGTCGGCTTCTTGCCGTTGTTCATCTTGTCCTTCTTGAACAGGCCCTTCAGCCCCGGCCCGGTTTTCTTCTCGTCGCTGTCGGCGTTGTGGCACACCGCGCAATTATCTTCGAAGGCGGTCTTGCCCTTGCCCACATCGCCCTTCTTGGCCTGCCCGAGCAGGTTCGACATCGGCATGGCGGCGGCAATCAAAACTGCGCAACCGGACGTGATCAGCATCTTCCTCATGGTGGTCATATCTAATAGTTTACAATTTCGGGCATGGGTGTCTCTAGTAGAATTCGCACAAAAAGCAGCCAGCCGGAAACCTCGTCAGGCGCCGGATCGTCCAGTCAAGCCCCGTCCCGTCAGGGCGGGGATCAATCCCCCGTCCAGCCCACCGCCAGTGGAGCCCTCAAGATCGGCGGACGCGCGCCTGCCATTCGCTCCGGCGCATTCGACCTGGCGAAGCTGCGCGGCAAGCGCGTGGTGATCTTCTTTTATCCGAAGTCGGATACGCCGGGCTGCACCAAGGAGGCTTGCGAGTTCCGCGACGCGTCGAAACAGTTCGCCAAGGCCAACGCGGAAATCGTCGGCATCTCGCCCGATAAGAGCGAGGCGCAGCAGAAATTCGCGGCGAAGTACACGCTGCCGTTCACGTTCGTGCCCGATCCCGATCACTCGATCGCGGAAGCCTACGGCGTGTGGAAAGAGAAGAGCATGTACGGCAGGAAGTACATGGGGATTGAGCGATCGACGTTCGTGATCGGGGTGGACGGCAAGGTCGAAAAGATTTTCGCGAAGGTGAAGCCGGAGGGTCACGCGGCGCAGGTGCTCGAAGCCTTGGCGGGCCAGTAGCCGCGGCGGAATAGCCACACACCCACTCACGGCGGAGCCTTGGTGGTTTGTAAGGTCGCTGAGTTGCCGATTCCGGATTGTTGACCGCTCCCTTGGCGCACGCGCAGCTTGGTCACGGCTCGGTACGACATACCCCTCGAAGAAAAAGGTGGTAGCCAGTACGTACCGCCGAGATTTGTCCAGTTAGTCCTTTGTATTTCGAAGGAAAGAGCACATACTCGTTCCACTGCCGAAATGGAACGGACTCGAACCCAAAATGAAACCGGCTCGCTATCTCCCATGAAATCTTCACATCAAACCGCGATCCGCCGAGCCGCGATCCACTTTGCCGGCATCTTCACGGCCGGATTCATGGGCGCTGGGGCTATCCTCGCCGGACCGATATACAACGTCGTCGATCTGGGTACGCTGGGCGGATCGAGCGCCCAGGCGAACGGAGTGAACGCGTCGGGAGTGGCGGCCGGTTCGGCGACCACTCAATTCGGATACACGCATGCGACTTCGTCGTCCGCGGCTGGAATCGTCGATCTCACCCTCAACTCGACGGCGAGTGAAGGCACGGCGGCCGCGATCAACGGCGCGGGGACCATCGCCGGTACGCAGTTCATCAACGGCGAAGGGTATGCGAGCCTGTGGTCGAACGGCGCGGCGCAATCGATCGGCGGGGCCGGTTCCTACGCGATGGCGATCAACGACGCCGGCCAAACCGCAGGGACGTTCACCACGGCAGACGGTCAGGGACATGCGTTCGTAACTTCCGGCAACGCGCTTGCCGGCTCGACCCTCGTGGACATGGGTACGCTCGCCGGAGGCAACTGGTCATCGGCGTATGGGATCAACAGTTCTGGCGAAGTGGCGGGCTACGGCAACATCGCGTCGGGAGCGTTTCGCGGATTCACGTGGACGCCCGGCGGCGGATATTCCCAGCTCGGCACCTTCGGAGGCGCGAACAGCTATGCGATGGCGATCGACGATTCGGGAGTAGCCGCGGGCTCGGCGCAGACAGCCGGCGGGTGGATGAACGCATTCATCACCAACGGATCCCAGCTCATCGACCTGGGAACGCTGGGCGGCATGAGCAGCTACGCGTACGGAATTAACGATCAGGGCGAAGTGGTGGGCTATTCGAGCCTCAGCGGCACGGGTGAAACCGGCGCGTTTTTATACGAAAACGGCGTGATGATCGACCTGAATCACCTGATCGACGCGCCCGGCTGGGTGCTCACGCAGGCGTATGCGATTAATTCGAGCGGCGAGATTGTGGGAGCGGGAATGCTCAACGGCGTGGAACATGCGTTCCTGCTGGATTACGCGGCTGGATATGGCGACGCGAGTCTCGCTCTGGGCGCCCAAAGCAACTCGACGAGTACGGGCGCCGTCCCGGAGCCCGGCACGCTCGGCATGTTCGGCGCGGGACTTTTCGCGCTGCTGCTTGCGGCTGGGCTTAAGACTCGGTTCGCCGCTCGGCTTCGTCCGCTCCGCGAGGACCGGCCGCGCGCGCTTGCGCGATCACGCGTCTCGCCGCGCTGAAGTCTTTCCTGGCGACGCGCACTTCGTGCCCCAGGCTGGCGATAGGGCCTTCGCTCCCGGTCACGGCATGAATCCCATTGGCGATCAGAAGCGCTTTCACTTCGAGAGCCTCGGATTCCGTGATAGACCCGTCCGAGGAGCCGAATACGGTTTGCAAATCCAGAGATGACATCACTTTCAGCATAGCGCCTTACTGAGCCACGACTGCGACCTTACTGAGCCGCGACTGTCAAGGAGCGGCACGCTAAACCTCCTATCGACGCTCAACTTTTTACCGAGCCGCTGGAGCGGTACCGAGGAAGTTGACTGGACGACTTGCTCTAGCGCACCGCTCCTTGACAGTCGCGGCTCGGTAGGGAGGTCACGGCTTCGCAGGGAAGGCGGCGGCCCAGCGACCAGTCCATTCGACGCCGTCCGCGCTAAAATAGGGGCATGGAAGATAATAGCGGAAAAGTCGTTTGGTTCTTCGCGGGCGCGGCACTGGGAGCCACCATCGCTCTGCTGTATGCCCCACAATCCGGCAGCGACACTCGCCGAATCATCCGGAAGAAAACCCGGCAGGGACGCGAATTCGTCGCTGATACCGGCAAGGAATGGGTGGACAAGGGCCGCGAGCTGTATGAAAAAGGCTTGCGCGTCGCGGACGAAGCCGCCGAGATGATCGAGCGCGGGCGGCGCATCGTAGAAGGATGATGAGCGCGTAAGAAGGACCATCACATGACTGCCGTTGAATCGCGGACACTGGCTCCGTTTGCCAATGAATCGGTTTCCAGTTTTTCGAAACCTGAAGAGCGCGCCGCCGCGCAAGCCGCCCTGGAACGCGTCCGCAAGGAGTTCGGCCGCGAATATGACTTGTTGATCGCCGGGGCCCGGCACAAGACCGCGGACCTGCTGCCGAGCACGAATCCGTCGCGGCCTTCGGAAGTGATCGGGGTCCATCATAAGGCGACTCCGGCGTTAGCGGCCCGCGCCATCGAGGACGCCCACGCGTTCTTCGGCGAATGGCGGCGTACGCCCGCGGCCGCGCGCATCGAAATGACCGTGCGCGTGGCGTCCATCATTCGCGCGCGCAAACTCGAATTCGATGCATGGCTGGTGTCGGAAGCCGGCAAGACCTGGGCCGAAGCCGACGGCGACGTGAGCGAGGCCATCGATTTTTGCGAATACTACGCGCGCCAAATGCAGCGATTCGCGTCGCCGCCCGAGCTGGTGCAATTGCCGGGCGAACGCGACGAAATGGTGTACCTGCCGTTGGGCGTCGGCGTGATCATTCCGCCGTGGAATTTCCCGCTGGCGATCGTGACTGGTATGACCCTGGCCGCGCTGGTCACCGGCAACACGGTGGTCCTGAAGCCGTCGAGTGAGACGCCGACGGTGGCGGCGAAGTTCGCCGAAGTGCTGCTCGAAGCCGGATTCCCGTTGCGCAGCTTTGCCCTCGCGACCGGCAGCGGCGCGACCGTGGGCGACGTGCTGGTGGAGCATCCCCTGACGCGGTTCGTCGCGTTCACCGGGTCGCGCGACGTGGGTCTGCGCATCAATGAGCTGGCCGCCAAGCCGCGCAAAGGCCAGATCTGGATCAAGCGCGTGGTAGCCGAAATGGGCGGCAAAGACGCGATCATCGTCGATCGCGAAGCCGACCTGGAGAGCGCGGCGACGGGCGTGGTGCAATCCGCGTACGGGTATCAGGGGCAGAAGTGTTCGGCGTGTTCGCGCGCGATTGTGGATGCTGCGGTGTACGACGAGTTCCTTCTTAAGGTGCAGGCCAAGGTCGCCGCGATCACGGTGGGGCCGTCGGAAAATCCGGCGAACTACATGGGCCCGGTGATCAGCGAGGGCGCGCGCAAAACTATTCTCAATTACATCGAAGTTGGAAAACGCGAGGGACGGTTAATCGCCGGAGGCGACGGCGCCGAGGGTGACGGATACTTTATTCAGCCCACCGTCATCGCGGACGTGGACGGGAAGGCGCGCATTTTCCAGGAGGAGATTTTCGGACCGGTGCTGGCGGTGACCAAAGCCCGCGATTTCGATCACGCGCTGGAGCTTGCCAACGGCACCGAATACGGACTCACGGGCGCGGTGTACTCGAATAATCCGGAGAAGATCCGCAAAGCTCGCGAGGAGTTTTTTGTGGGCAATCTGTACATCAATCGCAAATGCACCGGCGCGATGGTGGGTGCGCATCCTTTCGGCGGATTCAACATGTCCGGAACCGACTCCAAGGCGGGCGGCCCGGACTACCTGTTGCAGTTCCTGCAACCTAAATCGATCGGCGAAAAACTCTAGCGCCGCCAAGAAACCCAGCCTAGCCACGAATATACACACATGAACCCGAATACCTTCATGTTGTTTTGTTCGTGTCCATTCGTGTTCATTCGCGGCTAAGACTTTTTATCAGCCTCTGCCGCGTTGCGTTGATCCCCGCCTCCCGGCGAGAATAGTAACCAGTGGTCTCACCATCGCGCTCCCGCCCGCTGCGAATTGTTTCGATCGGCGGCGGAAATGGGCTTTCGACACTGCTGCGCGGCCTCAAACGCTACGTCAAGGCGGGCGAAGGTTCCATCGAGATCACCGCCGTGGTCACAGTCACCGACGACGGCGGAAGCTCCGGCCGCCTGCGCCGCGACTTCGACGTGCTCCCGCCCGGCGATATCCGCAACTGCATGGTGGCGCTCTCAGGGGATGAAACTCTGCTTTCGCGCCTGTTCCAATATCGGTTTTCAAGCGGCCGCGGCCTCAAAGGTCACAGCTTCGGCAATCTTTTTCTGACGGCGATGACGCATCTCACCGGCGATTTCGGACAAGCCGTGAAGCTCTCCGCGGAAGTGCTCGCCGTGCTGGGCCGTATCTATCCTTCCACCGCTTCGAACGTGGTGCTGGAAGCGACTCTCGCCAATGGCGGCAAACTGGCCGGAGAAACGCGAATCAGCCACAGCAAATCCCGCATCGAAAGGATCGAATTGCGGCCGCGCAAACCCAAGCCGCTCCCGGAAACTCTGGACGCGATCGCGCAAGCCGACCTGATTACGCTGGGCCCCGGATCGTTGTTTACCAGCGTAATTCCGAATCTGCTGGTGGATGGGATCCCGCGCGCCATCGCCTCATCGCCCGCGATCAAAGCGTATTTCGTCAACCTGATGTCGCAGCCCGGCGAGACCAATAACTTTCGCGCTTCCGATCATGTGGCGGCCGTGCTGCGCCACGCCGGACGCGCGTACAGCCGAAGCCTGATCGACATCTGCGTGATCAACACGCGAGCCATCGGCGGCAAAGTTGTCGATCGTTACAGCGCCAGCGACGCCCGCCCCGTGGAAAACGATCGGGAAAATCTGGAGCGCATCGGCTTGCGCGTCATCGGCACGGATCTGGTGCGCATGTCGGGAGCGCGCACGCAGGAAAAAATCCGGCACGATCAGAGCGTGCTCGGCGCGGTGGTGCTGGAGCTTGCCCAGCAGGGGCGCCGCGCTAAATTGAAATTGACCTCATGAACAACCCCGACACTCGCGTGGTGATTCTCGCCGCGGGCCTCGGCACGCGCATGCGATCCAAGCGCGCAAAAGTTCTGCATCGCGCCGGCGGCATGACCCTGATCGAGCACGTGATCTGCGCGGCCCGCGCCGTCGCGCCTGCCGAATCCATCGTCATCGTCACCGGTCACCAGGCCGAGCAAGTCGAAAACGTCCTGGCGCGCGGCGGGGTTCGATTCGCGCGTCAGACCGAGCAGAAGGGGACCGGACATGCGCTCGAATGCGCGCGCAGCGCGACTCCCTCCGCAAACGGCGACGGCCTGGTGATGGTCCTATATGGTGACACGCCGTTGCTTTCCGCCGCGACGCTTGTGCGCCTCCGGGATCTTCAGGCGGATTCGAGTGCAGCGGCCACGCTGATCACCACCACTCTCGCCGATCCCTCCGGCTACGGCCGCGTGATCACGGATGGGGATGGCGCGGTGCGCGCGATCGTCGAAGAAAAAGTCTGCACTGCGGAGCAGCGGGCGATTCGCATCATCAATTCTGGAATTTACTGTTTTCGCGCCGGACTTCTCTGGAAGCACCTGGGCGAAATCAAGCCCAACAATTCGGCCCACGAATACTACCTGACCGACATGGCCGCCATACTTTCGAGCCACGGGCATCGCGTCGAATCCCTGCACATCGACGATCCAGCTGAGCTGCTCGGAATCAACACCCGTATCGAGCTCGCCGACGCCGACCGAATCCTCCGCCGCCGCAAAGCCGATGAGTTAATGCTCTCCGGCGTGACGATCGAACGGCCCGAAACCGTTTCCATCGACACGCAGGTTCGCGTGGGCGGCGACACCATCGTCGAGCCGCTTGTCCGGCTGCTCGGATCGACCACGATTGGCGAGGACTGCCACATTGGCGCAGGGTCCATTCTTGAAAACGCCGTATTGGGCGATCGCGTCGTGGTGAAACCCTACAGCCTGATCGCGGATTCGCGTGTCGAGGCCGGCGCGCAGATCGGGCCTTTCGCCCGATTAAGAATGAATGCGGAAATCGGGGAAGACGCGCGCGTCGGCAATTTCGTCGAGGTGAAAAAAAGCCGCATCGGCAAGTCCGCGAAGGCGCAGCACCTGGCGTATTTGGGCGACGCGCACGTCGGCGACCGGGTCAACATCGGAGCGGGCACCATCACCTGCAATTACGACGGCGAGAAGAAACACGAGACCAGCATCGGCGACGGCGCGTTCATCGGCAGCAACTCGACGCTGGTGGCTCCCATCGAAATCGGCGCGGACAGTTACGTGGGCGCGGGTAGCGTTGTGACTGACGCGGTTCCGGATGGTGCGCTCGCCATCGGGCGCGGCCGGCAGGTGAACAAAGAGGGTTGGGTCGCGAAGCGCAAGAAGAAATAGGGGGCCTACAGCTTCGACGGCCATTTTTGACGGCCATGGAACACTGCGATCAGGTCAAGCCGTCCTTGTCGAACACGATACGGAATGATGTACGGCGTGTCCGGGACTACTAGTTCGCGTGTTCCCAGGACTCGGCCGGGGCGTCCAATTGCAGGATGCGCTCGAAGCAAATCAACCGCCCGGAGTATGCGCCTCGCGACCAGCGCGGCATTTTCCTCGGAGTCCTTCTGGATGTGCTCCCTGAGGGCGACCAGCTGACGTATCGCCCGGCGGGACCAAACGATCCTCATCTCGGCGCTTTTGTCTCGCCGGCCTTGCCCCAGGAATTCAGCCACTTCGCTACTTTTTCATGACTGACTCCATGCCCCGCATCAAGTTCAGCGAGGCCGCCCTGTATCTCACCGACCTGCCACTCCTCAGACTCCACGTAGCGAGCGATTGCCTCCGCGGCAAGAAATGACTTTGAGCGCTTGGATCGCTTGGAGAGGACCTCTAATCGCTTCTTGGTGCCCGTGTCAATGCGTATCGAAAGGGTTTCGGTCATCGCTTGTACTCTATTGTATACATGTTAGCACAGCTCGCCACGCCGGTTATAAAACCAGCAGCGGATGATACAAATGCGGCAAACGAACCGCGACCAAAGGGAGCGGTTTCAAAAAATGTTCCGCTACTTATAAAACCAGCAGTGGATGATACACAAGCGGCAGCCGAGCCTCGCCGATGGCGATCAGTTCACCCTGCGCCGTGACCGCCTTCACATAGCGAGCGTCCTTGCGGGCATGAAACGGCGACACTCGAAAATCGCGCCCGTTGCGAATCTGGCCCGCGGTAATCGCGTCGACCATCTCCAGCGGGAAATCGGGAAGCAGTTCGGCCGCCGGGATCAGGGCCTCCTCAATTCGCTCCGCCGCCGCCAGCTCGCCAAGCTGTTCCAGTGTTCGCGCGGATTCGATCTTGAAATCGCCCGACGCTGTGCGCCGCAAAGTCTTCAAGAAAGCTCCGCAACCGAGCGCCTGGCCCGCGTCATGCGCGATGCTGCGCAGATACGTGCCCGCCGAGCAATGAATGCGCACCTCGGCGTCGGCTCCCTCCACGCTCAACAGCTCCAATGAATAGATCTCCACCGCGATGGGCTTCAGCTCCACCGCTTTATTTTTCCGCGCCAGCTCGTACGAAGGCCGGCCGCCGATTTTCTTTGCGGAAACCGCCGGAGGAATCTGCGAAATCTCGCCCCGAAATCGGTCGAACAAGCGATCCAGTTCTTCGCGATCGAGCGTCACGGCGACCCCCGGCGACGTCGCTTCGCCGGCCGCGTCATACGTCGTGGTTGAATAGCCGAAGTGGATCGCGCCTTCGTAAACTTTGTCGTTGCGCGTGTAGAATTGCGCGAGCCGCGTCGCTCGCCCGATCACCAGCGGGAGCACTCCGGTCGCGCCCGGGTCCAACGTTCCCAGGTGTCCGACCCGCTTGGTGCCCGCGAAGCGCCGCATTTTGTTCACCACATCGTGCGAGGTCCAATCGCCCGGCTTGTCGACAACAATCACTCCATCCACGGGGTTACTGTAACAGAGTTAAGGCGCGCCTCCCTCACTCAGCCGCCGTGATTCCGGCCCCCAGTGCCATGAACGTCGATCCGATGATCGCGCTGTGGCGCGAGTAGCCGCGCGCGCCGGAGTTGTATTAGTGCCTTCCGGGTTCAGCGATTTTCTGATTCGCGAGCTCAGCCAGTTTCTCGCAGCAAGCGCTCATCTGGATGGAGACATCGCGCAGCGTCGCTCCGCGAAAATTCAGCCTGGGTGCCTGCTTGTGATCCGGGCATCGAACGTCGTGGAGCTTGTCCAGGGTCCGCCGCTTGAATTCCTCGACGGTCTCGCTCGCGGCTCCTCCAACAAACCCCGCAACCGCTCCACCAACCCCCGTAACGGCTCCTCCAACCCCAGCAACAAGCATGGACACGAAAGCATTCTAGCATGAAATTGTTTCGGGCGTATTACGTGATCGCATGCCATAATTTTCACGAGGACTCTCCTCTTTCACATCATGGCCGGCAAACCTTTCATCCCCGAAGCGATCTCCGAATATCTCTTATCGGTCTCTCTGCGCGAGCCGCCGATTCTGCGCAGCCTCCGCGACGAAACCGCTTCGCACCCCCGCGCCACCATGCAAATCACGCCCGAACAAGGCCAATTCATGGCGCTGCTGATCCAGTTGATGGGCGCGCGCAACACGCTGGAGGTCGGCGTGTTTACAGGATATAGTTCGCTCGCGGTGGCGCTGGCGCTGCCCGCCGACGGCCACATCGTCGCCTGCGACGTGAATGAGGAATACACCGCCATGGCGCGGCGCTACTGGCAGGAGGCCGGCGTCGATCACATGATCGATCTTCATCTCCAGCCCGCGCTCGAGACCTTGAACCAGTTGCTTTCCGATGGCCGCCGCGGCCGTTTCGATTTCGCGTTTATCGATGCCGACAAGGTCAACTACCAGGGTTATTACGAATGCGCTTTGGAACTGCTGCGTCCCGGAGGCATCATTATGGTCGACAATGTTCTGTGGTCGGGCCGGCTCGCGGATCCCAACGAAAACGATCCGGACACGGTGGCGCTGCGCGCGTTCAACCGGAAACTTCACGCCGATTCTCGCGTAGCCCTCAGCATGCTGCCGTTGGGGGACGGTGTTACGCTGGCACTGAAGCGGTAGCTATTCTGACTCCTGGCTCCTGACTCCTTCCGCAAATGGACTTCAAAGAACAGCTAAAATCGCAGATCGACATCGTCAAGGTGATCGGCGATTACGTGCGCCTCAAGCGCCAGGGGTCCACGGACAACTACAAGGGCCTCTGCCCGTTCCATCAGGAAAAGACGCCGTCTTTCTCGGTCACCCGATCGAAGCAGATGTACTATTGCCACGGATGCCACGTGGGCGGAGATGTTCTGAAGTTCGTCATGGAGATCGACGGCCTTACGTTCCTCGAAGCCCTTCAGTTGCTGGCCGAGCGCAACGGCATCCCCATGCCCAAGCGCTCCGACTACTCCGATCCGGAAGCCAAGCTGCGCGGAGCTCTCTTTGAGATCCACTCGATCGCAAACAGTCTTTTTCAATCCAACTTGCTCGGACCGCAGGGGTCGGATGCGCGGGCATATCTCGACAAACGCGGCGTCAGCGCGGAGCTGATCGAGACCTTCGGCCTCGGATTCTCTGAACGATCCGGCCAGTCGCTCGTGCGCAGGCTCGCGCAGGAGCAGTTCACGCAGGAGCAACTCGACAAGAGCGGTCTCGTGCGGCGGCGCGACGATGGCTCCGGATCTTACGACTTTTTTCGCGGCCGTCTGATGTTTCCGATTCACGATGAATCCGGCAAAGTGGTCGCCTTCGGCGGGCGCGCCATGCGCGACGAAGATCAGCCCAAGTATTTGAACTCGCCTGAAACGCCGATTTATCGAAAGACATCAGTCTTATATAACCTGCATCGGGCTAGAAATGAAGTGCGCCGTTCGAACGAAGCGGTCTTCCTCGAGGGCTATATGGATGTTATTGAGGTATACGGGAAGGGCGAGAAAAAGGTCATAGCGTGTTGCGGTACGGCTCTTACGCCGATTCAGGCGCGCGCGATTCACCGACATTGCGATAACGTCGTGATCGCATTCGATTCGGACAACGCTGGTCGCAACTCAGCTGAAAAGGCCATTGACGTTTTGGTAGACGAAGGCTTGCGAGTGCGAATGGCTCTGACGCACGAGGAGACTGAGGTCGACGGCAAACTTGATCCGGATGAATACGTAAAGCAGAACGGCATCGAAGCGTTTAGGGATCGCATTAAGCGTGCTGCACCCTCTTTTCACTGGTTGGCCGACCGAGCTCGCCTACGATTCGACATGAACTCAGCTTCGGGGCGCTTTGACGCGTTCAAGTCTCTCATGCCAAGGATTGAGAAACTCTCCGATAAACTCGAGCGCGCCGCCGTCGCCAGCGACGTCGCTGGGATTCTCCGTGTCGATGCCCGCCTGGTGCTCGATCAGTTCAAGAGAGCCGACGCCGATCGCCGCCCGCCGGTGCACCCCGACCAGGGCCCGCCCATTCCAAAGAACGAGTACTTTCTGCTGCAAGCGTTGATCGCGAGCGAGGAGGCGCGGACTATCGCTCTACCTCGGCTTGCCGGAGCGCTGATGCACGGGCTGGAGTTGCGGGAGCTGTTTGAGACCATCGCCAAAGTCACCGAGTCTGGAGTGCCGGTCACCGTTTCCGCTATTGAAGAACGACTCTCGGACGCCTCGAAGGACCTATTGCGCAGGATCGTTAACGCCGATAAAGAGACTGACGAGGGGCCGCATCTCAAGAACGTACAGAAGTGTCTCGACGTCCTCGAAAAGGAACAGACCGAGCGGTACGTCGACGAACTAACAAGTAAGATCAACGCGGCCGAGCGAGAGGGCCGCATTAAAGAGGCGTACCCGGACGTCTTGGAACTAGATCGCGCGCGGCGGCGGCTCAGCAGGTTCAGAGGGTCTGACGCAGGTGTTGTACACTGAACATAATCGGAGCAGACGGGGCTCTTAGCGGGGTCTGTCGGCGGCGAAGGTCATTGGGGTAGCGTGGCAATCGAAGAAAAATTCGGCCGGCTGAAACAGCTCATGGACACCGGAAAAGAGAAAGGCTACGTCCTTTACGACGAAGTCAACGAGCTTCTCACGGAGGAGTATCAGGGCGGCCGCGAGCTGGACGATCTCCTTTCGGAACTGGACACCGCCGGCGTCGAAATCCTGGAAGAGCCGAAACTCGATTTCGAAAAGAAGCTGGAAGACGGCGAAGAGGTGGTCGACCTCGAGCTGGTCCAGGACTTCAGCGATAAAACCAACGATCCGGTGCGCATGTATCTGCGCGAGATGGGCACGGTTCCGCTGCTCACCCGGGAAGGGGAAATCGAGCTCGCCAAGCGCATCGAACGCGGCCAGGGCGCCGTGCGCAAATCACTGAGCCGGTCCGCGCTGGTGATTCGCGAAATCCTGGCGATGCCCGAGAATCTCCGCCGGGATTCCAACGCGGTTCGCGAAATTCTCGCGATGCCGGACCTGATCGTCACCGACGAAAATATCATCGAGCAGGCCAATGAATTGATCGCGACGGTCGGCGAAATCGAAAAGCATTACAAGAAGGCCCAGCAGTTTCGCCAGAAGCTGCAAGCTATTTCGCGCGGAATGAAGCCCAAGATGCACCGCTCGCTCCGGTGGAATCTGGCGCGAACCATGGTTCAGATTTCGCGCTTGATTCGCGCCGTGCACTTCAGCTCGTCGACGCGCCGCTCGCTGGCCGGACGTTTGCGCCGGTCGGTCGACGAACTGCGGCCCATCGAGCGTGAGATCGCGCGCATCCAGCGCCGCCTGGAAGCTCCCGTCAACGGCGCGCACGGCGCGGCCAACGCCATGCGCAAGGAGATGCGCGCGCACAGCCAGCGCATCACCCAGCTCGAAGAGGAATCCGGCGCCAGTTCCACTGAGCTGCGCCGCACGCTCCAGATTGTCGAACGCGGCGAACTGGAAGCCGAGACCGCCAAGAAGCAGTTGATCGAAGCCAACCTGCGGCTGGTGGTTTCCATCGCCAAGCGATACACCAATCGCGGCCTCCAGTTTCTGGACCTGATTCAGGAAGGCAACATCGGGCTGATGAAAGCCGTCGACAAGTTCGACTACATGCGCGGCTACAAATTTTCGACCTACGCCACCTGGTGGGTGCGACAGGCCATCACTCGGGCCATCGCCGATCAGGCGCGCACCATCCGCATTCCGGTGCACATGATCGAGACCATCAACAAGCTGGTGCGCATGCAGCGCATGTTGCAGCAGGATCTCGGCCGGGAGCCGACCAACGAAGAGCTGGCTCTAAGGATGGAGCTGCCGGTCAACAAAATCCGGCGCGTGCTGCGGATCGCCCAGGAGCCGATTTCGCTCGAGACTCCGGTGGGCGAGGAAGAAGAATCGCATCTGGGCGATTTCATCGTCGATCGCCGCGTGGTGTCGCCGTCGGAAGCCGTCATCAACTTGAATCTGCGCGAGCAGACCGCCGAAGTTCTAAAGACGCTCAGCCCACGCGAAGAAAAAATCATCAAGATGCGCTTCGGTTTGCAGGACGGCAGCGAGCATACGCTCGAAGAGGTCGGCCAGCATTTCGCGGTCACGCGGGAGCGCATTCGCCAGATCGAAGCCAAGGCGCTGCGCAAGCTGCGTCATCCCAGCCGCAGCCATCGCCTGCGCGCGTTCCTCGATACCACGCTGCACGATTAATTGTGGGGCAGGGCCATGCCCTGCCACTGAGGCGCGACAGTAGGGAGCGCTCTTGAACGAAGTCGCCGACTTCACTTACCGAACACCTTCCCAACAGGAATCGTCACCGACCCCTCCGCCCCCGTCCCGCGATCGCGCGCTACAAAGCGAAGCTGCACCGTTTGATCCGCGATCGCTTCGGTGAATGACATTCTCAGTCCATTGCCGGCAGCCGCCTGATAGGTCTCGGGCGAAAGCCTGAGAGTCAGAGTCTGGGCGTGGGAAACGACTAAACCGCCATCGGCCGCGAGCTGCACCCACAAATAATCCAAGTCGTCCGTCCAACGGCCGTCTTTTTGCTCGAATCGCATCGCCCCGGCGTCGATCCGCAAATGCGCCTTGATCTGGCGGGCGCCGGCCAGCCCGTCTGGCGGCTCGATTTGCATGGTGAGTCCCAGCTCAGTGCTCTCGATCTCCCCGGCCGGAAGACTCGCCGCAGCCAACGGAGCGCGATTCTGATTCAGCGGAGCGTCGGGAAACGCCGCGTAGCCGCGCCGGTAACGTGTGTCCAATCCGGACCGTTTCAACTGCACCTTAATCTCGCGAAAATTGCCGTCCCATTTATTGTGATCCGGATAATAGCCGAGCACGTAGGTGCAACGCGAATCGTCGATCGCGTTCCGGACCGCGCCTTCGATGTCGTTGGTATTTTCAAAAACGCGTCCGCCCGTGGCGTCGGCGAGAGTTTGCATGGTGCCGACATCGCGAATCGGTGCGAGATCCGGCGGGCGGTTGGTCGTCATTTGCAATTGCCTGACGCCCATCTTGGGAGCAGTCGCGGCATCAAAAGCTCCGCCCAGCGTCGTCAGCGCGCGCGCATCCACCGGATAAATCGCGACATTGGCGCTGCTGAGCGCGCGCGCCGCTGCTTCCACTTCTTTGCTGAAGCCTTCTTTCGAAGGCCGCGTTCCTTGCAGCCGTTTTTGAAAATATCCGATGTTCATGGGGAAGCTTCCCGAGATCCACACCAGATTCTTACGTCCCGGCAATCCCGCGAGATGTTTTGAGATGGCTTCCAGCGCCGAGGCCGTCGCCTGCACACGCCCGCCCATGAACAGATCGGACATCCTCTGGTTGCTGTCGTTGGTGGGCCCGTCGAAGAGTGGACCGATGTGCGACTCTTTGAACTTGGTCGCGCCGGTCTCGGGATTTTCATCGGCCTTGAATTTCTCGAGGGCTTGCACCAGCGCGTCGGCGTCGCCGGTGAAATCGTGCAGGACCAATAATTTTGTCGAAAGCCCGTACAGCGCCACGCGGTCCCCCGGCTGAATTCCTTTCAGGAATTTCTCGACGCGCGCGCGGGCGAATCCCGTATCGAGGAAATCGGTGTTCAACGAATCGAACAGAATGGCGGTGACGCTCCCGGGTGCGGCTGCGCCCTCCTCCGGCCGGTTCGAAAAGACGTTCGCGCCGCCCGACAGCCCAGCTTGTCTGCCGGCGACAACAGCAGGCTGGTCTGGCTGCTTCGAAGCGCACTGATCCGAAAAGAATCCGATCCGCTGCGCGGCTCCTTGATCGAAAAGCGTGAATTGATCCTTGGTCAAACCCGCGGCTGGATCGCCCTTCTTGTCATGCACGATGACGTTGACCTGGATCAGGCGCGTGGATACATGAAACGTCGGCGACTGCGTCGTTGCAGGCGTCGTTCCCCTCGTGACCGGCGTCTGTCCCGCCAGCAACGCGACCGATATAACGGCCAGCGCGTAGCGGGACCTTGCCGCGAAGCACGCCACGGCGGATCGCGGGAAAACTGCCACGAACCTATTGTGCCACTTCGCCCATAGCGAGATGGCCCGTACCAAATGTGGCGCTTCCGAGGTGCGTAATCGTGTCGACAGGAATCCAGTCACAAGCTAATTTCGCAGCCGATTCAATCATTTACGTAAATCCGCTTGCGGGCGCCTGCTAAGTTGGGATCAGCAGGAAACTTCGTGGCCACGAAGCGTTGTAGTTAGGTGGTACTGGACTCCCGGAACCCGTTGAAAGGATCGCGGCGCCAGCTCGTAGCATGGCATCGACGGGAGAGTGATCGCAGGCAGCGTTGTCTTTTGGCGTTGTTTGCGGTTTAACAGTCGAATCGCGCAGCGGCGTTGTAGTTCGGCGTCGGGCGCGGTTCAGCGATCGAATCGATTCGGTAACTTTCCGGCGGTCCCGAAAGGATCGCAGGAATTCAGAGGAGAAACATCGAAAACGTGAAGCCTCACATGGCGGTCGCCTCTTAGCGGCCCCGACCCTCCGTTAGATGTTCTTCAAATTATTGGCGGCCGGGCTTGTTTCTTGAACCCGCTCGTAAGAGCGTGGAATGAGAACAGGCAAACGCACGGCGATAAACCGAAAGCCCCGGCCGCCCGCAACGCTTACAGCCGTAGTGTCTTCGCAGCGCCCATCTCCGTCTTAACGACCCGCGACCCTTCCGAGCCGCGACTATTTGGCCAGGGGCCAACAAACGCGGCAGCGGGCAAAGGAGCGGTCAAACGAAATTCCGCAACGAACTCTTGGGCCGCGAATGCACGCGAATGAACACAACAAGTCCGTGGATTTCTATTCGTGCTGATTCGTGTTCATTCGTGGCTAAGACTTTTCGTTCTTATGGAATTTCGTTTAACCCCTCCTTTGCCCGCTGCCGCGTTTGTTGGCCCCTGGCCAAATAGTCGCGGCTCGTAGCTCAGTCGCTGACAAATGCGTCGGCTTCGATCTCGACCAGCATGTCGGGGTCGATCAGCTTACTCACTTGGACCATTGAGGTCGCCGGGCGGATCGCACCGAAGAACTCGCCGTGGGCTTTGCCGATGTCCTGCCAACGTGAAATGTCGGTGACGTAGATGCGCGTCCGGACGACGTGCTCGAGCGATGCGCCGGCCCTCTCGAGCGCGCTTTGAATATTACGAAGGGTCTGCACGGCTTGTGCGTATGCGTCGCCTTTGCCGACGATCGCGCCATCAGGACCGGTCGCCGTGGTGCCGGAGAGGTGGACGTGCGGTCCGACGCGGACGGCTCGGGAGTAGCCAACGATGGGCTCCCATTGAGTGCAGGTGGAGATGTTGAGTCGAGTCATTTTGTCGTTACTGGTGTGTACCGAAGTTCTTGGAGAGAAAGTCGAGGAAGCTCTCGCGATCTTCTGCATTCACCTGCGCTCCCCAACCGGTCATTTTGTTGATCTCGCGATCCCACTGGGCGCGCGTGAGTGTTTGCTGGCGAATCACATCTTCGCCATGGCAGCCCAAGCACGTCCGTTGAAAGCCCGGCAAGATGATCGCGGGCTGGACTTCTGTAGGCGCGGCATGAAGCTCCAGTGTCCCTGACACGTTGACGCCAACTTTCGGCGCAACATTCCACCCATAACCTGACGGATTCCACTCCTCGGTGAGGGGCTGAATATTTCCATTCGCATCGCTCGCCCGCGCCATGAGGATTTGGAAACCTTGAGCGGGAACGGTCCAAGAGAACTCCCACTGACGCCATCCGAACTGACTGAACTGCTCGGGATGCAACTCTGCAAGGCGCCAAGTCCGGCCGTTATCCACCGACACCTGCACTGAAGTTACCGGACCAGCGTCACCACTCCACGCGACACCTCGAATCGTCAGCGGCTTCCCCGGAGAGACATTCATGCCATCCATCGGCGATGTGATCAGCGCCTTCACACGCAAGCTCGTCACCGGCTTCATCTGCTCCGGTGCCATCGCCGATCCCGGAGCAATTGGAAAATCGGGCCGACGATAGGCGCTCTTCATCCAAAACCCGTCCGACTCTTTATCCAAGACCTGGACCGACGTCACCCACTTCACCCACGAATCGCTGGCCCACCCGGGTGCGATCACGCGCAGCGGGAAGCCGTGCTTCACCGGCAGCGTCTCGCCGTTCATTTCATACGCGAGCAGAGTGTTCTCATCCAGCGCTTTCTTCACCGTGATCGAACGCCGAAAATCCTGCATGGTTCCGATGGGCACGTCCGCGCCGTCGAACAGCACCTCCACCGACGACGTCTTGATTCCCGCGCGCTTCAGCACATCGGCGAGCCGCACTCCGCGCCACCGCCCATTTCCCACCGAGCCATCGCGCCATTGCAATCCCGGGACCGGCGGCTCGAAATAGGACCGGCCATTGCCCGCGCATTCGGTCACCGCGATCAGTTCGACCGATGGCATCCGGCGAAGTTCGGCCATGGTTAGGGAGAGCGGCGTGGCGACGTTGCCGGCGACTTCCAGTTGCCATTTACTCAAGTCGACCGACGGCACATACACGTGGGTGCGCACGAAGAAATGTTCGATGGGGGTGATGTAGTCAGAGAATCCGGAGAGCGGCATTTCCAGATCTTCCGGCCGCGCCGCGCGCACGATCATGTCGCGCTTGGGGTGGTCGACGGGCGATTGGGCCCATAAAGATCCAGGTGATCGCATATGAAATGCGCCGCCCGCGGCGAGCGCGAAAAAGTTTCTGCGTGAATGCTTCATGATCTCCTCATCGACATTGGCCAGCTTAAAATGTTAGCCACGAATCAACACGAATCAACACGAATCGAAAAAAAGAAAACTCATGCGTGTTCATTTGTGTTCATTCGTGGCCAAACTGCCTTCTTCGGCGTCCATCTTGAGCCGTGCGCCAGAAGTGAGACTCATTGGCTCACCAGTTCTACCGTCCGAGTCACCAGCGACCCATCGTGAATCTCGATGGTGAACTCCTGCTTCTGGCTTCCCCGGCTCACCTGAATCTTGTGTGTTCCGACGCCCAGCGTCAAATGCGTGGGCGTTTTCCGCGGCTGATCCTGGCCATCGACGGCGACGCTCAAACCCGGCGGATCGGAAATCAAGCTGAGGGTTCCGGTGGCTCGCGGCAGGTCCACAATCAAACCGGTGTCGCGCGGAATTTCGATGATCTGGTACACGTCCCGATGTCCGGGGAGACGGGCGACAAAAGTATGCCGACCCACCGCGAGCGACAGCTTGCACGGCGAGGTGCAGGGGCGATCGCCATCGAACATCACCTGCGCTCCGGCGGGAGACGTGGTGAGTTGGAAGGTGGCCTCTTCGGGCACTGGCGCGGGCTTCGGGTCGCGACGCGAAGTTCCCTTACGCGTTTCGGGCGAAGGCGCGGGGGCTTCCTGGGAAGGCTCCTTGCCAGTATCGGTCTTAGTCGGCTCCGCCTTTGCCGATTCTGTCTTTGCCGGCTCCGCTGCCTCCTGCGGCTGCGTATTGGGAGGCGGAGGAGCAGGCGTTTCGACCGGAGGAGGCGGGGCGGTCGCCGTATCCGGCTGCGTCGCTGCTTCCTGGGTCGGTGACGAAGTTTGCGGGGCGCGCGTGTATCTCAGCAAGGCCACTCCCGCGATCGCGAGGACCAGCGCGATCACGCCCATCGACAAAATCACATTGCGGACGACGTGGCTCGGCTCAGGCGGCCGCATGGGCCGAAGCGCGTCAATCTTGATCTGACCAGGCCTGATCGGATCATGCGCGATTTGCCCAGGCCTGACCGGATCAGGCGCGATCGGATCCATCGCGATCGTATCAATGAGGCTCGAATCAATGCGGCTCGGATCGGCCTCGATTGCATCACCCCAGACAGGATCAGGATCTATCGCCGGCGCATGCACGGGTTGCGCACGCATGGTCTGCTCCGGCATGGCTCGCGCCGGAATCTCCGGAACGATGGAAGGCAGCGGAGCCGGCTCTTCAGGCAATGCCAACGCCGGAACGACTATCGGAGGCGGTTTCAACGGCGGCTCCTCGAAATTCCCCACATCCGCGATGGTCTCCGCCATGGAGTTCACCGCATCGCCGTTCGGTCCGTCCCCCGACCCCACGGTGGGAATGTTGTGGCTCGCGCCGCGCGGCATGGGAGTCCACTCAGGAGTCTGGTGGCACGCCGCCGCCAAGGCGTTGACGAACATCGTGCAGGTCTCGTAGCGATCCTTGGAGTTTTTCATCATCGCCCGGCGCAGCACTTCATCCACCTGCGGCCCGAGCGTCGGGTTCAGGCGGTCGACCGATAGCGCCTCCTCACGCACGATCTTGAACAGCAGCGTCGGCATGTAGTCGGCTGTGAACGGCTTTTCGCCGGTGAGCACTTCGTACGCGATAACAGCCAGCGCGAACTGATCCGCGCCGCCAGTGATCGCGCCTCCCTGAATCTGTTCCGGCGACATATAACTGGGCGTCCCCATCATCGTGCCCGCCACGGTCATCTGCTGCGAAACGATTTTCGCGACGCCGAAATCGGTCACCTTGGCGGTGCCGTCTTCATGGATCATGATGTTGGCCGGCTTGATGTCGCGATGCACAATGCCTTTTTTGTGCGCGTAATCGAGCGCGGAGCCGGTCTGTCGAAAAATGCTCAGCAGCGTTTCCTTGTCGGGCGTCTGCTCATGCTTCAGCATTTTTTCGAGGGGCGGCCCGTTCACGAACTCCATGAAGATGTACGCCATGCCGTTCTCCTCGGCAATGTCGTAAATGGTCACAATGCCGGGATGGGAGAGCATTCCGGCGGATTGCGCTTCGCGAAACAGGCGCTCGCGGAGACGCGCGCGCTCGACTTCATCGGTGAGATCTTCGAGACGGATGGTCTTGATCGCGATGGTCCGGCCGATCGCCGGGTCCTGGGCTTTGTACACGATGCCCATGGCCCCGCGCCCCAACTCCTCGAGAATCTGGTAGCGCCCGATCTGCCGCACGTGTATCCATTATTTTATCGCACCGCTCCTTGAACACATCGCGGACACTTCTTTACAAACATTTTTGCCCTATTGTGAAACATTGAGCGGCCGAAAAGCGTTATACTAAATGAGAGCAGTAAGAGACCCGGCCAAGTCGATCGTAGTCTCACCCAAAAAAATCAAAGGAGCACTACCAAATGAAGAAGCTACTATTGTCTTTCGCCACGGTTGCAATCGCAGTTGCCAGCGCGGCGTCGAACACATTTAAGGTCACCATTGACCACCCCACGTGGGTCGGCGGCACCGAGTTGAGAGCCGGCGAGTACAAAGTTCAGACCGAAGGCGACAAGATCACGCTGACCATGGGCAAGAGCCCGAGCATCACGGTTCCGGCGAAGGTCGAGACCGCCACCAAGAAATTCGACGCGACCTCGTTGCGCGTTGACGGCAAGCAGAAACTGGAAGAGATTCGCGTCGGTGGCACCACCATGCGGATCGTGTTCCCCGGCGTTACCGCCGACTAAGCAGTCGCTGAATCGGTATTCGCGAGTTTCCGTAGGCAGGCTACCCAGCCTGCCTACTCTGTTTTCAGGCGTCCTTCCGTCCGCCCTCCTTTGGTCGTCTGCAATTTCCCGCGAACCCATGCTCGCCATGCGGCTCAGCAGGCTCGTGTGCTGAATCGCGCACAACGGCCCGAACGGCCTGTGCGCTTGACCGCCCGCGCCACACCGACCTTATCGCATGTACAATCGAGCGTATGCGACGCTTTACTCCGTTTTTCCTGCTGGTTCTCAGTTTCGACATGAGCGCGCGGCAACCCGTCCACGCGCGCCACGCGATGGTGATCGCGCAGGAGCCGATCGCGGCCGACGCCGGGGTGGCCGTTCTCAAGAGCGGCGGCAACGCGATCGACGCGGCAGTCGCGGTGGGATTTGCTCTCGCGGTCACGCATCCCTTCGCGGGGAATCTGGGAGGCGGCGGATTCATGCTGGTGCGGCTGGCCGACGGCCGCACCACCTTCATCGATTTTCGAGAGCGAGCGCCGGAACGCGCGTCGCACAATATGTATCTGGACGCGACCGGCAAGCCCACGCATGACAGTGTCGACGGCTGGCTTGCCTCGGGTGTGCCGGGCAGTGTGCGCGGATTCGAACTTGCCCAGCAGAAATACGGACGCAGAAAATGGGCCGAGGCGATCGCGCCGGCAATTGAACTTGCTTCCAAGGGGTTCCCGGTCAGCTATTCGCTTGCCGAATCGCTGAAAGGCTCGCGTAATCTTTCGCGATATCCGGATTCGAAGCGAATTTTCCAGCGTGACGGCCACTATTACGAAATGGACGAGATTTTCAAACAGCCCGAGCTCGCCGCAACCCTGGAGCGCATCGCGAAAAACGGCGCGAAGGAATTCTACGAAGGCGAGACCGCGCAGAAATTGGCCGCGGCGATGGAGAAAAACGGAGGGCTGATCTCGCTGGCCGATCTCAAGAACTACGTGGCCGCCGAGCGCAAACCCATCACCGGGAAGTATCGCAACTATGAACTAATCACGTCGCCTCCGCCGAGCTCGGGCGGCGTCGGGATTTTGCAGATGATGGGAATGCTTGAAGGGTCGGGGTATGAAAAGAGCGGGGCTGGATCGGCTGCCAGCATTCACTACGTCGCCGAAACCATGCGGCGCTTTTACGCCGATCGCAATGAATATCTGGGCGATCCGGATTTCGTGAAGAATCCCCTTGCAGGGCTGCTGGACCCAACCTACATTCAGCGGCGGCGCGCTTCCATCGATCCGAATCACGCCACGCCCAGCGATCAAATTAATCCCGGCCATCCGAAGGGCAGCGAGAGCACGGAGACCACGCATTTCGCGGTGGTGGACGCGGAGGGCAACGCGGTCGCGGTGACGTACACTTTGAACGGCGGCTTCGGCAGCGGCGTGACGGCGCCGGGGCTCGGCTTCCTTTTGAATAACGAGATGGACGACTTCAGCGTGAAGCCCGGCGAGCCGAATATGTTCGGCCTGGTGCAGGGCGAGACCAACGCGATCCAGCCCGGCAAACGGCCGCTGTCGTCAATGACGCCGACTATGGTGCTGCGCGACGGCAAGCTGTACATGGTGGTCGGCGCGCCCGGCGGATCGCGCATCCTCACCGCGGTGATGCAGGTGATTCTGAACGCGATCGACTTCGGCATGAACGCGCAGGACGCGGTCGACTATCCGCGCTTCCATCATCAATGGAAGCCGGATAAGCTGTACCTGGAAAAAGGATTTTCGCCGGACACGGTGGCGCTGCTGAAGGAAAAAGGGCACGACGTGGACTATTCACCGGCGGTGGTGGTGGCGCGCGTGGAAGCGATCATCATCGACAACGGCTGGATCATGGGCGGCAGCGACGGACGCGGCGCCGGCAGGGCCGCGGGCTACTGATAGACGGTTTGAGAAACCAGTCCACTGACAGACACATGACGCGCGCCCTTTCCACTCACCTCTTCGTCAACCATCGCCTGACCACGGTTTGGCTGGATCGAATCTGGGACGCCGGGATTCCACTGTGCGAGATTTTCTGCGCGCGCCAGCATTTTGATTATCGCGATCGCGCGCAGATCGCCGAGCTGGGGCACTGGTTTCGCGATTCCGAGCTGAAGCTCCATTCACTGCACTCGCCCATGTTTTCGGATGATGTGTGGGGCCGCACCGGTCCGGATGCAGTGATCAACATCACCGAGCCGGTAAAGCACAAGCGGCTGCACATGCTGGATGAAATCAAGCGCGCACTGGATGTCGCCGAACTGGTGCCGTTCCGTTTCCTGGTCCAGCATCTGGGCGTTTTCGGTGAGGAGTACGACGAACGCAAGATCGATTCGGCATTCGCGGCGCTGGAAGAACTCAGCTTGTTTGCGCGGCAGCGCGGCGTCGAAGTACTGCTCGAGAACACACCGAATGCATTGTCGAGCGCGGAGCGTTTGCTGCTGTTCTTCGAAGCGACGCACTTGGATCTCAGTGTCTGCCTGGACACCGGCCACGCCAATATGAACGAAGGCGTCGACACCGCGTTCCGTCTGCTCAAGAGCCGCGTCCGTTCGACACACGTGCATGACAATAATGGACAGGACGACTCGCATCTGTTTCCGCTGGCGGATGCTCCCGATGGTGCTGCCGCAGATGGTTCCGCAAAAGATAGCGAGGACCGGGGCACCATCGATTGGAAGCGGACGATGACCGCGCTTCGATCGCTCGACCCGGCGTGCCCGCTGCTGCTCGAATTGAAGGAAGTGCCACAGATGGCGTTGCCGCTCCAAAGCGCCCGCGAGTGTTTCGAGAAGCTGGAGAGCATTACATTGAATGAGTGAACCAACGCAGTCGAATCCCGTGAATCCGCCGCGCGTGACCGTGGCCCAGGCCGGCGCCCACGCGGGTGAAACCGTGGAGATAGACGGCTGGCTTTACAACCTGCGGCGGAGCGGAAAAATCTGTTTCCCGCAAGTGCGCGACGGCACCGGCATCATGCAGTGTGTCGCGGTGAAGAGCGCACTCCCGGAAGAGCTGTTCGACGCATTGAAGGATTTGACGCAGGAATCGTCGCTCATCATTCGCGGGAAAATTCGCGCGGAGCAGCGCGCGCCAGGCGGATACGAACTTGATGTCGAGAGCGCGGAGATCGTGCAGCGCGTTCCTGAATCCGATCCTTATCCGATCACACCCAAGGATCATGGCATCGATTTCCTGATGGATCATCGCCATCTGTGGCTGCGCAGCCGGCGCCAGCACGCGGCGCTGGGCGTGCGCCATGAAGTGATCAAAGCCATCCGCGATTATTTCGATTCGAACGGATTCGTGCTGGTCGACACGCCGATTTTCACTCCCGCGGCGTGCGAAGGAACCTCGACTCTGTTCGAAGTGGATTATTTCGAGGATGAGAAGGTCTATCTGACGCAATCGGGTCAGCTCTATAATGAAGCGACCAGCGCCGCGTTCGGAAAAACCTATTGTTTCGGCCCTACGTTTCGCGCCGAAAAATCCAAGACTCGCCGGCATCTCACCGAGTTCTGGATGGTGGAGCCGGAGATGTCCTACGCGACGCTCGACGACGTGAAGCGCGTGGGCGAGGAGCTGGTTTGTTTCGTAGTGGGCCGCGTGTTGCAGAATCGCCGCGAAGATTTGAAGGTGCTGGAGCGCGACGTATCGAAACTGGAAGCGATTCAGGCGCCGTTTCATCGTATGAGTTATGACGATGCCGTGAAGAAGCTGCAATCCAAGGGCAGCGAGATTCAATGGGGCGGCGATTTCGGCAACACGGATGAGACGCTGCTTACGGACGATCTGGATCGTCCGGTGATGGTGGACCGGTATCCCACGGCAGTGAAGGCGTTCTATTTTCAGCCGGCCGAGGATCGCCCGGAAGTCGCGCTGGGTGTGGATTTCATCGCGCCCGAAGGATTCGGCGAAATCATCGGCGGCGGGCAGCGCATCCACGATCTGGATTTATTGCTGAAGCGGCTGGACGAGCATAAGCTGCCCCACGAAGCGTTCAATTGGTACCTCGATCTGCGCAAATACGGATCAGTGCCGCACGCCGGATTTGGAATGGGCGTGGAGCGATTCGTCGCGTGGATGTGCGGGCTGGAGCACATTCGGGAGACCATCGCGTTCCCGCGGATGTTGTATAGGACGCGGCCGTAGAGACTCGGTCGGGAGTCCTATAATAGGGCCATGAAACGGACAATCGTCGCTATTTTTGCCGCTTCGTGCGCGTTCGCGGGAGATAAGGGCGTAATCGCCCGCGCTTGCGGTCCGGAATCTGTAACCTTCGACGTAAAGACCGCTCAGGCTCTCGCGGCCCTTCCCAATCCTGATGCCGGCAAGGCCCTCGTCTTTGTTATCCAGGACAGAAGACTTGTGGGTGAGTGCATCAAATGCACTCCAACCGTCAGAATCGGAGTCGACGGCAACTGGGTAGGAGCGCAGCACCACGATTCCTGGCTTTCCTTCTCTGTGCAGCCTGGCGGCCATCATCTCTGCGCCGATCTCCAGGCCTCTGAAAGGGGCCGTTCGGCCGAGCCTAAACGGATTTCGCTTACGAGCTTCACCGCAGAGGCGGGAACTGTCTATTACTTTAGAGTGCGGACGACTAATGACCGGCTCGGATGGACCACTGTCGATGTGGGAGCGGTCAACCGTGACGAGGGAGAGCTACTCGTGACATCTTACCCGCCGAGTTCGTCTCAGCCGCAGAAGTAACGCCTACGTTGCGCACGAATCTGCGCCGCAGGTCGTGTATGCGCAGTGACCGTGAACGGCTTCCGTAGTACAGTGAAGTCGTGAACGAAATCGTCTTTGAAGTGATTCAGGAAGCGGACAGTGGCTTCTGCGCGGAATGCCTGACCGAAAGCATTTTTACGCGGGCTGATACTTGGGACGAGCTTCACGCCAATGTTCACGATGCAGTGGATGCGTACTACTTCGATCGTCCGAGGCCCTCCGCAGTGCGCTTAACCCTAATCGCCCGCTGATCCGTTCCTATCGGCGTTCATCTGCGTACATCGGCGGCCAATTCTCAGACACGCGATAATTGATATTTCGTGCGCCCCTCTCACATCGCCATCATCGGAGCGCCCATGGACCTCGGCGCGGGACGGCGCGGCGTCGACATGGGACCCTCCGCGATCCGCCTCGCCTGCCTAAATGAAAAGCTCGCGCTGCTAGGCTACCAGGTTGACGACCTTGGCAACGTCACGGTGGACCTGCCGGAAAATATTCCCGCCGGACCCGTCAACGCACGCTATCTTCCGCAGATCGCGCACACCTGCGAGCGCGTGGCCGAAATGGTGGAGCGGGCGATGGAGCAGGGCCGCATGCCGCTGGTGCTGGGCGGCGATCATTCCGTGGCGATGGGGACGGTCGCCGGCGTAGCCAGCGTCTATCGTAAACAGGAACAGAAAATCGGCCTGATCTGGATCGATGCGCACGCCGACATGAACACGCCCGAATCGAGCCCCAGCGGCAACGTTCACGGAATGCCGCTCGCGTGTCTCATCGGCTTGGGGCCTCGGGAACTGACCCACATCGCGGGCTTCGCGCCAAAGGTGGACGCCGCCAACGTCGCCATCATCGGGCTGCGCAGCGTCGACGAGATCGAGGGCGAAAATGTGCGCGCCGCCGGCGTGACTGCGTTCACCATGCGCGACATTGACGAGCGCGGGCTGCGCAGCGTGATGCAGGAAGCTATCGCGCGCGCGACGTCCGGGACCGCCGCATTTCATCTTTCCTTCGATATGGACGCAGTGGATCCCGACGAAGCGCCGGGGGTGGGCACACCGGTGCGCGGCGGCATCACTTATCGCGAGGCGCACCTGGCGATGGAGACGGTCTGCGATAGCGGGATGATGGTTTCCATGGAGATAGTGGAAGTGAATCCGGTGATCGATTCCGCAAACCGAACCGCTCTGCTGGCGGTCGAATTGGTGATGTCGGCCCTTGGAAAAAGAATCTTGTGAGCCAGGAGAATTCGTGACGAAATTGCGAGTGGCGGTGATCTACGGCGGCCGCAGCGGTGAGCACGAGGTGTCGCTGCGCTCGGCCGAATCGATCATGGCCGCGATGGATCGCGATCGCTACGAAATTCTCCCGGTGTTCATCGATAAAGACGGCCGCTGGCAGCGGATTGACAAGGACGGCCGTGGCCGGCCGGGCGCGATTTCGCCGGAGCCGGGCTCCAATCCGGACATCGACGTGGTGTTCCCGGTTCTGCACGGCACTTTCGGCGAAGATGGAACGGTGCAGGGCTTGCTCGAATTGGCCGGCCTCGCCTACGTCGGCGCGGGCGTGCTGGGGTCGGCCGTATCGATGGACAAGGAAGTCACCAAGCGCTTGCTGGTGGAACGCGGCTTGCCGGTGGTCGAGTATATGGTGGTGCGCCGGGGACAGTTTCACGCAGAAGAAGTCTGCGGAAACATTCCATTTCCAGCGTTCGTCAAACCGGCGAATCTAGGATCGTCGGTGGGCGTATCCAAAGTGAAAACGTGCGAAGATCTGATTGTGGCGGTCGAGTTCGCCGCGCAGTTTGACCGCAAAATTCTGATCGAGCGCGGCATTGAAGGCCGCGAGTTCGAATGCTCCGTCCTGGGCAATGATGATCCGATTGCCTCGGTGCCCTGCGAAATCCTGGCGTCGCGCGACTTTTACGACTACGAAGACAAGTACCTGCTCAACCAGGCGCGCACCGTGGTGCCCGCGGATATTACCCCGGAGCAGACGCTCGAAATCCAGCGGCTTGCGGTGAGAGCGTACCAGGCGTGCGAATGCGAGGGCATGGCGCGAATCGATTTCCTGATGGAATCTTCCACGGGCAGGTTTTTCGTCAACGAACCCAACACCATTCCAGGATTCACTTCGATCAGCATGTATCCGAAAATGTGGGAGGCGGCCGGGTTGCCTTACTCCAAACTCATCGACCGTTTGATTGAGCTCGCGCTGGAGCGCCATCGCGAGCGTCAGGTCACGCGATATTCCAGGTAGCTGATGCCCATTTTTGCGCTTCTTCTTTTTCTCGCCGCCGACGATCCCGCTAATGACCCGAGCGCCCAGCTCGCACGCGAGCTGAAAAAACTGGTGGACGTTTTCGTCACCATGGACCAGCAGGCGGCCGATCCAGTGCCGCCGGAGGCCGCCTTTTATCAGGGCGCGATTCCGGGAATGCTGCGCACTCTGGATCCGCATTCCATTTTTTTCGACCCCGGCCAGTATGAGCAACTGAAGGAGATGGAGAAGAGCGAGAGCAAAGGATTCGGCACTGTGGTCAGCGTGCTGCCAGGGCGCGTGATCGTGCTCCAAGCGCTGCCCGGAACGCCATCGTCGAAGGCGGGGCTTTCCCCAGGCGACGAAATTCTTGCCATCAACGGCTACATACTGGCGCGCCTGGAACCCGAGCAGTTGGTCCAACTGCTCACCATCGCCCGCCAGAAAACGGCGCTGCTGGAAGTGCGCAAGCCGGGAGATGTGCGCATCAGGCAACTGACCCTGACGCCGGAGCTGGTGGAAACGCCGAGCGTCGATCGCGCTTTTATGATGGCGGCCGGGATCGGCTATGTGCGCGTGGCGAGTTTCGAGGTGGCCACGGGGAAGCTGGTGAAGGACACCATCGAAAAACTTGGCGGCGACAGCCTGAAGGGGCTGGTGCTCGACCTGCGCGGCAATCCGGGCGGCGTGGTGCAGGCGGCGGTGGAAACGGCGTCGCTGTTTCTCCCGTCCGATCAACTGGTGTTCACGATCAAGGGCCGCTCCCAGAAAACCGAAGAAGTGCGCACGCCCGAATCATCGAAACCGTATCGATTTCCGATCGCTGTGCTGATCGACGGCAAGAGCGCGAGCGCGTCGGAAATCGTCACGGGGGCGCTGCAGGATCACGATCGCGCGACGATTCTCGGCGAGCCCAGTTACGGCAAGGGGCTGGTGCAGAGCGTCTATCCTTTATCGAACGGAACCGGCGTCGCATTGACGGTCGCGTTTTACTATACGCCCAGCGGACGGTCGATTCAGCATCCGCTGCCGGGCAGCACTCTTGAGGCCACCGCCAATTCCATGAAGGGGAATTATCGCACCGACTCGGGGCGAACCGTTCAAGGCGGCGGGGGCATTCGACCCGATGAAGTGATCTTTCCGCCGGCGCAGGATCGCTTGTCGAACGTGCTTGACGCAAGCGGCGCGCTCACCAGTTTCGCGGGCGAGTATTTGCAACAGCACCCGGTGCGGGAAGATTTCGAAGCGACGCCGGCGATCCTCGACGCGCTTCAGTTGTATCTTTCCGATCGCAACATCCGTCCCGGCGTCAGCGAGTGGTCGAGCCATCGCGCCTGGATTCAGAGCCGGTTGAGGCAGGAGCTGATGACGCTTTCGTTCGGGGTGGCGAAGGGCGATGAGATCGAACTCGAGCGCGACCCAGTGGTGCAGCGGGCTTTGAAGATTGTGGAGCACTAAGCGCAGCTGGTTGCGGCCCTTACTTAGCCGCGCCGGTATACAACTGGAATGGCCCCCAGTAAAACGGTTTGCGATAGGCGCCGTTCGAATGCACCAACCCGAGCTTGGCTTGGCGCAACGCGTCCTTGGGAGCCGCGCCGCGAGTCAGTCGCGAGTAGAAATCGGCCATCAGGTTAGCGGTGGACATATCGTTGACGTCCCACAATCCGGCAACAACGTTGCGCGCGCCTGCGCGTAGGAACGCCCACGACAACCCCACTAGTCCCTCCCCTGAATAAGTGCGAGCGCCGGCGCTTCGGCAGGCCGAAAGCGTCACCAGATCGGCATGCAGCGGGACGTTCATCACATCGCGCGCCGAGAGCGCATAACCGGATTCGTGGCGCGAGAGAATCAGCGCGGAATCGAGCGGGCTCTCGCGATTCATGGTTGCGTGCGCGGCGAAGTGAATGAACGAGAATCGCGAGGGATCGGCATCGCGATACGCGGCCGGATATGCATGCGCGCCTTCCATCACCACGCTCCTCAAGGGCGCACGCCCTCTGGCTCCGGCCGCAAAGCTCTGCTCGATGAGCGCGATTTCCTTGGCGGCGTAGGGGAGCCGCTGATATTCTTCGACGGCAGGTTCGGGGTCGCCAATCAGCAAAATGGAATTGCCGGGCGGGGCGGCATGCGCACCTGCGTTTGCAAGAAGACCGAGGGACGGCGCAATGGAAACGGTCGCGCTCTCGATGAGGTATTGCGACGGATGGTCGGGGTCGGGAAGAGTTTCTAAATTCAGGGAGTGCAGCACGCGATCGGGCACCATGACGATGTGCTCTCCTGATTTGAGCAGCCCGCGAACCGGCCCAAGCAGGATTCGCGAAAGCTCGCGGCCGGTTGGAGATTCGGAATCCAGAGGGTCGCGCAAATTCTCGAGCAGCGACCCATAGGCCTCCACGAGCGCCGCGATTCTCTTTTCCGGAGGCAGGATATGGAACGTGACGGCCGTTGGCGTCACCACCCATAGAAAGGATCGTTCGGGCGCGAGCCAATAGGAAAGCAGAATGCAGTTCGACGATCGCGCGAGCCGCTGGAAGGCCGCTGCATTGACGCCGCGCATGGACGTACCTCGGCTGTGAAGCCTTTCGTCGAGAACCAGAGCGCGGCTGGATTCGGCCGCTTCGAGCGCCTTCTCTTCCTGTCCGCTGGCTACCAGAAAATCCACGTAACGTTGATAAAACTCGATCAGGCTCGAAAGGTAGGACAGTTTATATTCATCCCGTGCGAGCGAGGAACGCTGGCGCTCGATCATAGCGAGCGTCGCCCGGAACTGGGCGTCCGCGCTGGTGACGTCACCCTTTTTGACAAGTAGCTCCGCCAATTCGGACTGCGCCTCAATCATGGGAGTAGGGTCATCTGAGGGCTCTCCCAGCAGCGCGCGGTAAAGTGTTTCGGCTCCCGCGACGTCGTTGCGGCCGGCTTGGATGCGCGCGCGATTCAAACGGGCGTAGACTTCGAATCCACTGTCACGGCCTTGACTGATTCGCAGCGCCTCGTCGTTATAGCGTTCGGCCGCGTCGAAATCCTTGGAATCGATGGAGGCAATCGCGAGATCGCTGAGCCAGGTGCCTCTCCAATACTGCTCGCGCGGATCGTGCTCGATCGCCAGTGCCTCCGCGAACTTTCTGGCTGCGCCGGAATAGTCGCCTGCGTCCAGCAATACGTCGCCAATGGTGCCGGTCCAGATCCGCTGTTCAAAGCGATTGTCCGAAACACGGAAACGCGCTTCCGCGTCGCGCAAGTACTGGAGGGCCTGCTCGTCGTCTCCGAGGCGGTAATAGCACCATCCCAGATTGCCGAGCGCGCGAGCAACTGAATCGGAAAGCCCAAGCTTTTCAGATCCATCGCGTGCGCGATTCAGCCAGTAGATGGCCTCGTCGTAATGAAAGGTGTTTAGAAACAAGAAACCCAGGTTCCCCATTGCGGCGACTTGGAGATGCAGATCATCGCGAGCGGCAGCGGTCTGAAGGACGCTGCGAAAACTCTCTTCGGCGTCGAGCACGCGCCCGCGCCGGACCAGCAGCGCGCCGCGGCGCAATTCAATCTCGGCGTCGAGCAGCGGCTGATGGAGGCCCTTTGAAATCTCGCGCGCTTGGTTGAGGTCGATCTCCGAGCCGGCGTAATCCGAGAGAAAGTACTTCGCGTAGCCACGATGCATCGCCAGCCGCGCACGCAACTCGTCGGATTCGGGCGGATCGGCCGCGCGCAAGACTTCGATCGCAGCGGGAGCATCGCCATTCGAAAGCAGAATCTCCGCCTTCAACAGACGGAACCGCCACGAAGGTTCCCGGCGAAATCCTTCATCCGCGGCGGCGAGCGCTGGCTTCCATTCGCCGCGATCGAGAAGGGCCTTGGACTTTTGATATATCGAATCGGGAGACTGCCTGGCGCAGCCCGACAGAAGGAACGCGAGAAACGCCAACCGCAGCATTTACGGCCACGAGCTTCCGTTGCCCGCCCCGCTACCGGCTCGCCCGCAGCCTTCCGTGGAACAGCCGAAATCGACGTGCAACATCGTCAATCGCCGCATGTGCCGGCTGATAAAAAGCTCGCCGAGATAGACTGTGCCGAAATCGGGAACATGGATGCCTTGGCCCTTGCGCGTCAAGCCGCCGGGCAGCTTGTCGAGACCGCGCGCGAGCGTGACGCCGAGCATCCCCTTCGATTCCGGGAGTGCGCCATCCGCGCTTTCGAGCATGGAAAGGCCATTGACTTCCTGCGCGACCTTGTCGTTTGCCCGGTAGGCGTCCGTCAGCTTCGTCCAGGTGCTGTGCTCGCTGAACAGATCCGTCGCGAGCGACAGGCCGAGGTGATGTCCCGCGATGCGCAGATTATCGAAGTACGATCCGATAATCATGAACGAAGGATCGCCACCCGCGTCGTCGTGTCTGGAGGTGAGCCGCAACACCAGGCGATCGCAGGTGACCACGTCCATCATGTTCAATCCCTCGATGACTACCGAGGAGAGCGTGGCGTGCGAGGTGTCGAGAACGCTGTAACTCCCCACGACATTCGATTCGGCGCGATCAAAAGCTACGACGTTGCGATGGCGGAAATTTTCCGAGCGCGCCGTGCCGTGACCGCCGTTCATGGGTAATGCAACGGAGGCTTGGATTTCAATCGCCTCGTTGTACGGCAACGTGATGTGCCCGCTCGCCCCCACTGCTTCCGCGTGGTAAAGAAATTGAGGATTCATAGGTTGTTCGAAATCAGTTTACTGAAAACGCAGGGTGAAAGAGTAGTCCGCGGCTTTGGTCTCCTGACCTGAGGTGTCCCTACCCAAGATCGTCAGGACGTAACGCCCGGCTGCGAGCGCGCGCGCAGGAAACAGAATCTGAATCGCCCGGCCGGGCTCGGATGCGGGCAGCGTCATGGAAAAGCGCTCGGAACCCGCTTGGCCCTCATCATGAACAACCGCCCGATACGACGTGAAATCGCGATCCCAAGTGCGATCCATATATAAGGTGAAAAATTGCGCTCCCGCGGGCGGCGCAATCACGGTTTCCGCTCCACGCGACGCGGCATATAAAGGATATGCGTTCACGGACTGCGGCTCGCCCGTTTTTCGCTCGCCGGTGAGATAGCCGAGGTACACGGCCGCGATCAGCAGAGCCAGCGCAGGCGCTACCATTGGGGACCAGAAGCGCCAACCTGACCGCCCGGCTTTTCGTTCCGTATCAGCCTGGCCGGAAACTGAAACACCGGAAATTGAGGGCGAGGAGTGCTGCTCAACGAAAACGGCGCGCGCATTCTCCCGCAGAATAGACAAGGTCCTCAGCTCCTCCGAGCACTGAGGACAATCGAAGAAATGCCGTTCAAATTCCTCGACTTCGGAAACGGAGAGATCGGCGAGCATGTAACGCTCCACCGCCCTCATCTGTATCGCTTCCGCGTGATCCATTCTGCATCGCCCTCGCAGTGTTAGTGTTTCTGGTCCGGTTTGCGTTTCAATCCTGAAACAAACATTTTTCGAGCATTACGGTTGTGCCATGCCGCTCTTGTCAAACGCCTCCCGGAAGCGCGTTTTCGCGCGATGTACCAGTACTCTCAGGTAATCGCGATCTACTTGAAAGTCTTCGCAGAGCTCGGATTTGTCCCGCTCTTCCAGAAAAACGGCGCGCAGAATTCGGCGATCCTTCTCGGAAAGATCCTCCAGAATCGTTCGCACCAACTCCTTGCGTTCGCGCGTGATTACCGATCCGTCGGCAGCCGCACGCCGGTCCACAAAATCGTGAGCTTCTTCGGGAATCGGCGGATGCCGCGTGGAAGCGCGCAAGTGCTCCATCATCACATTGATCGAAACCGAATGCACATAGGCGCCGAGCCGCTCGGGATGATCCAGGCTCCGGTCCGAACGGATGAAGTTGAGCACGCGCAAAAAGGTTTCCTGACGGATATCCTCGATCAGCTCCCAGGATCGAAGGCGGGCCCGCAGAGACAGGCGCATCGCGTTATTGAAGTGCGACACGAAATGCTGCTCGGTATCCGCATCGCCGTCGCGGAGACGGGTCACATACGCGCTGTCGAACGGCGTCGGTGCCAAGTACTTTAGGATACCTGAACGTTCGCTAAGTTCCCTCTGAGCGCGGCCTGCGTTGTCCCGGTATCATCAAAGTGGATATGGCTTTGTCTCTTTCCGATCCATTGCTGGAGCGCTGGTTCAACGCGCGGTTTCGGACGGTCACGGAGCCGCAGCGGTTGGGCTGGCCGGAGATTCGCGCGGGCCGCGACGTGCTGATTTCCGCACCTACCGGATCGGGCAAAACGCTCGCCGCTTTTCTGATGGCGATCGACAACCTGGTGCGTCAAGCGCGTGCCGGCGAACTTCCCAACCGCGTTGAAGTTCTGTACGTGTCACCGCTCAAGGCGTTGAGCAATGACGTCCATAAGAATTTAGAAGTGCCGCTCGCCGGCATCGCCGAGTTGGCTCGTGAAGAAGGCGTTCCTCTTGCGCCGATTCGCACGGCGGTTCGCACCGGCGACACTCCCGCGTGGGAGCGGCAGCGAATGGGGAAAGAGGCGCCGCACATCCTGGTGACCACGCCGGAATCGCTGTACATTTTGCTGACGGCGGAGCGCTCCCGCCAAATGCTCCGTTCCGTGAGAACGCTGATTGTCGACGAGATCCACGCGGTCGCCGACGATAAGCGCGGCTCGCATCTGGCATTGTCGATCGCGCGACTGGAGGCGCTGGTAGATGGCCCGGTGCAAAAAATCGGTTTATCGGCGACGGTCAGTCCAATCGAAGAGGTCGCACGGTTCTTAAGTGACAAGGCGTGCATTATTCAATCGGGACACCGGAGGGCGATGGATCTGGCGGTAGAAGTACCACGCGATGAGTTGGGCGCGGTGGCCAGCATGGAAATGTGGGGCGAGATTTACGATCGCGTGGCGGAGCTGGCGCGCGAGAATCGCACAACGCTCGTGTTCGTCAATACCCGCAGGCTGGCTGAGCGGGTCGCGCATCATCTGGGTGAACGGCTGGGTGAAAACGCGGTGCTGCCGCACCACGGGAGTTTGTCCCGGCGTTTGAGACTCGAAGCGGAACAGCGATTGAAGAATGGCGAACTGAAAGCCGTTGTCGCGACGGCGTCGCTCGAGTTGGGGATCGATATTGGCAGCGTGGATCTGGTGTGCCAGATCGGGTCGCCGCGAGCGATCGCGGTAGCGCTACAGAGGATCGGGCGCGCGGGGCACCGGCCAGACGACCCGGATGCAGCGGGGGTCTTGCCGAAGGGTCGAATTTTCGCGACCACTCGCGATGAACTGATTGAATGCGCTGCGCTGGTTCGCGCGATTCGCGCGGGTGAACTGGATCGACTCGAGATTCAGGCCGCGCCGCTGGATATTCTGGCGCAGCAGATGGTGGCGGCGTGTGCGGCGGAGGATTGGGACGAGAGTGAACTTTTCGCGCTGGTCCGCCGCGCGTATCCCTATCGCGATCTGGAGCGCAAGGATTTCGAGGCAGTTGTCGAGATGCTTTCCGAAGGTATCGCCACTTCCCGCGGGCGGCGGGGTGCGATGCTGCATCGCGATCAGGTGAACCACCGGTTGCGCGGGCGTCGCGGCGCGCGGCTGGCTGCCATCACCTCCGGCGGCGCCATTCCCGAGACTGCGCAATATCAGGTGATCGCCGAACCGGAAGGCACCGTGATCGGGTCGCTGGACGAGGATTTCGCGGTGGAAAGTCTGGCGGGCGATATTTTTCTCCTGGGCACAACGTCGTGGCGAATCCGCCGCGTCGAGCCGGGACGCGTGCGCGTGGAAGACGCGCATGGCGCCGCGCCGTCGATTCCGTTCTGGCGCGGCGAAGCCCCGGGCCGCACGCGCGAGCTTTCCCACGAAGTGTCGAAATTGCGGCAGGACATTGCTGGAGCCGCCGAGGGCGGCTCAGCCGGCGCCAACAATGCAGCGCCAGATCCGGTGGAACTGCTAGTGCGCGAGTGCGCGCTCGACCGGCGCGGCGCGGAGCAGGCGGTCGAGTATGTGCGCGCTGGTGAACGCGCGCTGGGCGTGGTGCCGGGCGAAGACATCATAGTCGCCGAAAGATTCTTCGATGAGGGCGGTGGAATGCAGCTCGTGATTCACGCGCCGCTGGGATCGCGAATCAATCGGGCATGGGGATTGGCGCTGCGCAAACGCTTTTGCCGGACTTTCAACTTCGAATTACAGGCCGCGGCCACCGACAACGGGCTGGTCCTGTCACTGACCGATCAGCATTCGTTTCCGCTCGAATCGGTGTTTAGCTTTTTGCGTCCGCACAGCTTGGAGCACGTGCTCACGCAAGCGCTGCTGGATTCGCCGATGTTCGGCGCGCGATGGAAATGGAACGCATCACGGGCGCTGGCTGTGTTGCGATTCGCGGGCGGCAAGCGGGTGCCGCCTCCGCTGCAACGCATGCGTGCCGACGATTTGCTGGCGGCCGTCTTTCCCGACCAGGTGGCCTGCGCCGAGAACCTGACCGGTGAAATTCGTATTCCCGATCATCCGTTGGTGAACGAAACCATCGCGAACTGCCTGCATGAAACCATGGACATTCGCGGATTGATTCACGTTCTGGAGCGGATGGATTCGGGCGCGCTGCGAACGGTCGCAGTGGATACGCCCGAGCCGTCGGCCTTCTCGCATGAGATTCTCAACGCGAATCCGTATGCTTATCTCGATGACGCTCCGCTGGAAGAGCGGCGTACGCGGGCGGTTCAGCTTCGCCGAACATTGTCGCCCGAAGACGCGAATTCCATCGGCGCGCTGGATCCCGCCGCGATCGCTCAGGCGGCCGAGGAAGCCTGGCCCGTGGTGCGGGACGCCGATGAGCTGCATGACGCGCTGCTCACGTTGACCATCCTGCCGCCAGTTGCCGAGTGGCAACCGCTTTTCGAGGAGTTGGCGGACGCGGGCCGCGCGAGCATCGTCAACGGCCAGTGGATCGCGACGGAGCGCTTGGAACGCGCGAAGGACGTGACCGAAATCGTCCGCGGCTGGGTGGATTCGATAGGTCCGGTCACCTCAGCGGAGCTCGCCCGACGGTTGTCGCTCCCCTTGAACGATATTGACATTGCGCTCGGAACGCTTGAATCGGAAGGGCAGGTACTGCGCGGAAACTTCTCGTCATTTCGGTCTTCATCATTGGGCGAGACGCAGTTCTGTCACCGGCGTATTCTGGCGCGCATTCACCGGCTCACGCTCGGCCGTTTGCGCAGCGAAATCGAACCGATCTCGTCGGCTATGTTCATGCGGTTCCTGTGCCGATGGCAGCATCTGACGCCCGGCTCGCAGTTGCACGGCGTGGATGGAGTATTTCAGATTCTGCGCCAGCTTCAGGGCTATGAGGTGTCAGCGGCCGCTTGGGAATCTGTGGTGCTCCGCAGCCGGATCGCCGGCTACGACCCGGAGTGGCTGGACCGTTTGTGCCTGGCCGGCGAAATCATGTGGGGACGGCTGTCGCCGCATCCCGCGTTCGACAGCGAGGGCGGGCATCGAGTGCGACCCACGCGTGCCGCGCCGCTGGCAATTTTCCTGCGCGAGGATGCATCGCGGCTGTTGCCGCCGGCATCGGGCGATGGTCCGCTGTCGCACCCGGCTCGCGAGGTGTTGACGGCGCTGGAACAGCGCGGCGCATCCTTCTTTCACGACCTGGTTCGCGCAACCGGGCGCTTGGCGAGTGAAGTAGAAGATGCCCTGTGGGAATTAACCGCGGCAGGATGCGTTACCGCGGACGGGTTCGAAAATCTGCGTGCGTTGATCGATCCGAAGCGGCGGCGCGGAGAGGGTCGTGGGCGGCTAGCGCGTCCCAGGCACGCGGCGGGCCGATGGGCGCTGATCGAGAGAAGCACGCAGGGAATAGGCGCGGAGTTTTTCGCAAAGCAACTCTTGGATCGCTGGGGCGTGGTGTTTCGCGACCTGCTGGCCAGGGAAGCGTTGGCGCCTCCGTGGCGCGATCTATTAGTCGAGTTGAGAAGGATGGAAGCGCGCGGAGAGATTCGCGGCGGCCGATTCGTAGCAGGCTTTGTGGGCGAGCAGTTCGCGCGGCCGGAGGCGGTCGACCTGTTGCGCCACATCCGGCGCAGCTCCGCAACAGAAAAAGATTCAGGGGAGGAAATCGAGATCGCTCTGGCTGATCCGTTGAATCTCACTGGAATTGTTTTGCCGGGCCCGCGAACCAGTGCACTCGCACAGGGATGGTTTCGATTGTTAGACGGCGCGCCGCGACTGGCGCCGACGGGAACTTAGCGCGGATTTCTCAATTTGCAGTGTGGGCGTTACCACCATCCCGGCCTCGGGAGCCAGCCGCGGCTGAGGTAATCGCTCAGGACGAAAACCAGCAGAATCGCCATCCAGAAGAATCCCGCTCCGACAAACAATTTCGTCAGTGAGCTGGAACGCCGCACATCCATGAAGAACGCGACCACCAGCGCTCCTTTGATCACCGCGATAGTCATCGCGCAGATGAAATTGTATTCGCCCAGTTCGAGCCGCGATACCGCGACCGTCGTGATGGTCAGCGCAATCAGAGCGGCGAACACCAACGCGTAAGTCCTGACGGAAACAACCTTGTGAGTCATGACGTGTGTCCGATCAGATACAGCAATGGAAATAGGAAAATCCAGACGATATCGACGAAATGCCAGTACAGGCCGATCATCTCGACCGGCGTATACCAGTGCTCACTGAAACGATTGCGAGCCGCCATCGCGATAAGTGTGATGAGCAGGCCCGCGCCAACAACCATGTGCATCGCGTGCATTCCGGTCATCGCGAAGTATAGAAAAAACAGAATCTGCGCCTGGTGAAAATACTGCGCGTCCTGATACTGAAAGCCCGGACCTGGAATATGATGCTCCACCCATTTTTCGTGATACTCGACGCCTTTCAGCCCCAGGAATACGCACCCCAATATCAGGGTCAGGATCAGAAACATGATGATCGCTTTCTTCTGTCCAAGCTGGGCGGCGCGGACTGCCAGAACCATGGTGAAGCTGCTGCAAATCAGCACGCCGGTGTTGATGGCGCCGATGGTCACGTTCATGAAATGGCTGGTGGAGGCGAACGCCTCCGGATACATATTGCGATATACCGTGTAGCCACCGAACATTCCGCCAAAAAACATGATTTCCGTGAGGAGAAATACCCACATCCCCAGCGTGGACGATTCCATCTGCTGGGCGGCGTCGTCGAAGTGGTGCTTCAGCTCCGCCGGATGTTCAGCGGAAGTCGCATGCAGCGTGGCGTCGATATCGCCCAAGTCAGTGCTCCTCTCCGGCGTCGTTACCGGCATAGTTGTAAGCCGGCTCGGTCACAATCGGCGGCTCGACGAAATTCAGCGTGGGCGGGGGCGTTGGGGATTGCTCCCATTCCAGTCCCTTCGCATTCCAGGGATTCTGCGGTGAAATCGGACCTTTGCGCCACGCCCACGTGAGATAGATCATCGGCAGCAGATATCCGATTCCCAGTATCGACGCGCCCGCCGTCGACATGACGTTCAGCACTTGAAATTCGCTGGCGTAGGTCGCGTAGCGCCTCGGCATTCCCAGGTATCCAAGAATGAATTGCGGGAAGAACGTCAGGTTGAAGCCGATAAAAACGATGGCGGCCGCGATCCTCCCCCAATTTTCTGGATACAGCCTGCCTGTTATTTTCGGAAACCAAAAGTGAATGCCGCCAAGAAAGGCCATCACCATTCCGCCCACCATCACATAATGAAAATGCGCGATGACGAAGTAGGTGTCGGTCAGGTGGACGTCGATGGCCATGGTCGCGAGAAACAATCCGGTGAGCCCCCCGATAGTGAACAGGCCGATGAATCCGAATGCGTAGAGCATGGGCGTTTCAAAGGAGATGGAGCCCCGGTACATGGTCGCGGTCCAGTTGAAAACCTTGATCGCGGAAGGAACGGCGACCAGAAAACTGATGAACGAAAAAACCATGCTGGCGTACATGGATTGCCCGGCGACGAAGAGATGGTGACCCCACACCATGAATCCGAGCACGGCGATCGCTACGCTCGAAAACGCCACGAAACTGTAGCCGAAAATCGACTTGCGCGAAAAGCACGCGATGATTTCGCTTTCGACGGCCATGCCCGGAAGAATCATGATGTACACGGCCGGGTGCGAGTAAAACCAGAACAGATGCTGGAACAGGACCGGGTCGCCACCCAGGTTCGGATCGAAAATACCCGCGTGCAAAACCCGTTCGAGGCCCAGCAGAACCAGCGTAATCGCGATCACCGGCGTGCCCAACACCTGGATCAAGCTGGTGGCATAGTGACCCCAAACAAACAGCGGCAGGCGCCCCCAGGTCATGCCCGGCGCGCGCATCTTGTGAATGGTGACGATAAAATTCAGGCCGGTGAGAATCGACGAGAATCCGGAGATGAACACGCCTATCGCGGCCAGGATCACGTGCGTGTTCGAATAGGTGGAGCTGAACGGCGCGTAGAAAGTCCATCCGGTATCGACGCCGCCCTCCGCGATCGCGGTGACCGCGAAAATTCCACCGACGATATAGATGTACCAGCTCAGCAGGTTGATGCGCGGAAAAGCGAGGTCGCGCGCGCCGATCATGGGTGGGATCAGAAAGTTTCCGAGCGTCGCCGGGATGGACGGCACCAGAAAGAAGAACACCATGATGATCCCGTGCATGGTGAATAGCTTGTTGTACGTGTCATGCTGGAACACGCCCTCCGGGCGCAGGAGATTGATCCGCATCCCCACGGCGAAGGCGCCGCCGACGAAGAAAAACGCCGTGATCGAAAACAGGTACAGCAGCGCGATGCGCTTGTGATCCGTGGTGAACAGCCAGGATTTCCAGCCGTAATCTACGTTGAGATAATTGGTCCGCTCCTCAATGTGGGGAAGCGGCAGCGTCATACTCATGATGAATTCCTCATTGCTTTTGCGCCTGTTTCGCCGCGCTTTGCTGGGCCGCGCCCGGTTTGGACGGACCCGCTCCCGGCGCCGGCGCTCCTGGTGTTTTCGGCGCCAGACTCTTGATGAACGCGATCAGTTGCAGCAAGCCGTCCTCGCCGATCTGTCCTTGAAACACCGGCATGATGTCGCGATGGTAGCCCTTGACGATCTTCGCGTTGGGGTTGAGAATCGATTCGCGGATGTAAGCCTCGTCGGCCATCACCGTGCGGCCGTCGTCGAGCACCACCGGGTGTCCAAACACATACCGCAACGTGGGGCAACGGCCCTGCGAATCGAGCACGTGGCAGGTCACGCAGCCATATTGCTCGAATAGTTTCGCGCCTTGTTCCGCCATCGAACCGGTGGAGGAGCCCGCCAGCCAGTTCCCGTACGCCACCGGATCCATCACGGTGACCCATCCGATCATTCGCGAATGATTCGTGCCGCAATACTCGGCGCAAAAGATGTGATAGCGGCCGGGCTTGGTCGCCTCAAACCAATAGGTTTGATAACTGCCAGGAACCACGTCGTGCTTCAGCCGAAATGCCGGTATGTAGAAACTATGGATGACATCTTCGCTCGCCAGGATCAGTTTGACCGGCCGTCCGGTGGGCACGTGCAGCTCATCGATCTCGCGCTGGCCATCCGGATACTGAACCTTCCACATCCACTGTTTGCCGGTCACGTAAACGTCGAGAGTGTCCTGGGGCGGCGTGTAATATTCGAAATACAATTTGGTGCCCCACGCGAACATCACCATCATGATCAGCAGCGGGATCACGCTCCAGGTGATTTCGAGGGGAATCGATCCGTGGATCGGGCGGGGCATCGGATCGCCTTTTTTGCGGCGGTACCTGAACGCAAACAATACGACAAAGAAGAAAATCAGAATCGTCATCACGCCCGACACCACGAGTAAGAAAACGTACAGCGCGTCGACTTGTATAGAGCTGGTCGCGGCGCGAGGCGGGAAGATATCGAACAAGCCCATCTAGATAGCTCCTCGATGCGGACGCGCCTCGCGATAAGACTGCTCGGCGCTGTGAAATTGCCCGGCTCGAAAATCCCGGCGGAACATGATCAGCATGAACGTCACCAGCGAGCCCAGCGTCATCAGGCCCGCGAGCCGCAGCACATTCTGGATCACCATTCCGTATTTTCCGCGCGCCGGATCCCAGTGGTAGCAATACAGCATCACCTGGTCGATCGCCGATCCGATGCGATTGTGCGAAGCTTCCACTAACGCGAGCCGCAGGTCCCGCGCGGGATATTCAATGCCGTAGAAGTATTGGGTCGTTCGGCCTTCCGGCGTCAAAATGATAATGGCGCTCGCATGCGCGTACTGATTCGAGAGCGCGTCGTAGGCGTAGTGAAAACCCACCGCGTCGGCCAACGTCCGGCTGGACGCTTATGGTGCCGGCGAACGTGGCCCAAGTTTTTTCCAGCCACGGTGGTGGGACGCTTATCCCGCATCGTCGCGAAATCCGGAATCAATCCGGTGAACCAGAAGATGAACGATACGGTGGCGTAAGTGGAGACCGCGAAGACGTCCCAGATCAGCGGTGAGCGCGGCTGCGGCCACAGCCACATCGTGTTGGGATACGGCAACAGCCAATAAAAAAGCCACGGCCGCCCCAGGTGGAGAAGCGGGAACATGCCCGCGCACGCGACTGCGAATAGCGTCATCGCCTCGGAAAAGCGATTGATCGACGTGCGCCAGTCCTGTTTCAACAGCAGCAGAATCGCGGAGATCAGCGTGCCCGCGTGGCCGATTCCGATCCACCATACGAAGTTGACGATCGCGAATCCCCACGCCAGAATCACGATTCCCCAGATCCCCACGCCGCGGATAAACAGCCACGACACCGCGACCATCAAAAGGTTCACCAACAGAAATGCAATTCCGAATCCGATAAACAACTGCGGCGGCGTCTTGAGCAGCGGCCGATACACCACTCCGCCGATTTTGTCGGTGACCGTGCCGTAATCGTGGCCGGGTCCGATCACCTTTTCCGGGCCCGGGTCGATCACCGCGGTATTTCGATTTTCCTCAGGCATGTAATTCAAGCCGCATGGTCATTGATCCTGATTCACGTTCATTCACGTTCATTAACGACCACTACGATTTCTCCAAATCCGGATTGGGATTCCTGAGCCGCGCCAGGTACGTGGTTCGCGGCCGCGTGTTCAACTCTGCCAGCAGTCCGTAATCGCGTTGCTGGCGCTTCAATTTCGCGACGCGGCTACTGGGTTCGTTCAGATCGCCGAAAACGATCGCTTGCGCCGGGCACGCCTGCTGGCATGCCGTGACGATTTCGCCGTCCTGAATCGGGCGGTCGGCTTTCTCGGCGTCGATCTTCACCCGATTGATCCGTTGGATGCAGTAGCTGCACTTTTCCATGACGCCGCGGCTCCGCACGGTCACGTCCGGATTGCGAACCCCGTATAAACTCTGTGTGTCCCAATCGGAATACAGGAAAAAATTGAATCGCCGGACCTTGTAAGGACAATTATTCGAACAATAGCGCGTGCCGACGCAGCGGTTGTACACCATTTCGTTCAGGCCTTCGCCGCTGTGGACGGTCGCCGCCACCGGGCAAACCAGTTCGCACAGTGCGTTCTCGCAGTGCATGCACGGCACCGGTTGAAAATACATCTGCGGATCTTCCATCGGCCCGCTGTAGTAACGATCCACGCGAATCCAGTTCATATGGCGGCCCTTGGCCGTCTCTTCCTTGCCGACCACGGGAATGTTGTTCTCCGCTTGGCACGCAACGGTACACGCCTGGCAACCCACGCACGCCGTCAAATCGATCGACATGCCCCATTTGTGCTGGTTGTAATTCCACAGCGGGAACATAGAATGACCGTCGGCCACGCGCTTGTCCGCGGGATTCGCGAATTCAGGCCTGTCGTGATATTCGGTGAGCGTCGCCACGCGGAACGGATCGCGCTCCTCCATGGTCTGGGTGTGCTGCGTGCTCGCGAATTGGTATCCGTGGCGCTTGCGCGTGAACGAACCTCCCAAACCCAGGTGCATGGAATCCGTGGTGGCCAGTCTGTAAGCGCTGAACCCGACCTTGTCTCCGATTCTTCCCGCACGCGTCCGCCCGTAACCGAAATGAATCGTGAGCGATTCGTCGGCGTGACCCGGCAGCACCCAGACCGGACCTTCGACTCGGCGGCCGTGAAGTTCCATCTCGATTACGTCGCCGGTCTCGACTCCGTAGTGCTTGGCGCTGGCGGGCGAGATCCACACCGCGTTGTCCCACGTCATCTTGCTTTGCGGCTTCGGCATTTCCTGAAGCCAGGCGTTGTTGGAAAACGCTCCGTCGCCGATGGAGGGATCGGGACGAAAGACAATTTCGAGGCCGGAAGCGCCGGACGCTGCGGCTTCGGGAACCTTCGCCGCGGGTGGAGTTTTCTCCGGGAACGCCGTGCCGGCGATCACGCCATCATGCAGCGAGACCTGCCAGAAATCGTCAAAATCCGTGGCGTCTTGCGCGGCTTGCGCGACTTGAGCCATGCCGCCGTTTTTCTTCGCGGACACGTGTCGTGACTGCCAATACCCGCGAACGGTGTCGAGCGAATGCTCGTCGCCATTATTCAGCAGCACGTTGATCACTTCGTGCGCCGTTTTCCCCCCATAAAGCGGGGCAATCAAAGGCTGGATGATGGATGCGGTTCCGTCATACGCCCGCGCATCGCTCCACGATTCCAGATAATGCGCCTGCGGCACGTGCCAGTGGCAAAACTCGGCAGTTTCATCGGAGTACAGGCCCAGATGCGCGCGGAATCTGACTTTCTTGAGAGCGTCCTGGAAATTCAGATCGGCGGGCGCATCGTAGACCGGATTGCCGCCGAGAATCAGCAGAGTGTCGACGGCGCCGCTGTTCATGTCGCGCACGAGCTCAGTGAGGGAGACGATTTCATCGACGGAATTCACTTCCACCGGATCGGTGTAGATTACGGTCTTGCCAACGTTGCCGAATCTGAAGTTGAGAGCGTGGGCGATCGCGTGCACAGCCGGCGGCTGGTGCTCGCCCGCGATGACGATGCTCGCGCCGCGGTTGGCAGCCAGATCCTTGGCTACTGCGTCCGGCAACTTCGCGGCAAAAGCCTCCACCTCCGACGTCCTCATGCGGAAGCGGTGATCCGCCATGCCGCCGGTGAGGGAGGGCGTTCCTTCGGCGAGGTACAATCGCGGAGGCATGGCGCCGGGGTTCTCGGCGGCTGCCCGGCGACGGTCCGCGTAATCACGCGCGTAGCGCAATCCGCCCGGCATTCCAGCGCACAGAAAATCCGCGTCGAGCGACAGGATCACGTTGGCGCGATCGAACCGGTAGATGGTATTGAAAGGCTTGCCAAATGCCGCCACCGATCCGGCGCGCGCCGAATGCCTGCCGCCCGGCTCATACTGATGCCATTTCGCTTCCGGGAGCGTCTTCAACAGATCCTGAATCTGCGAGCCCAGCGTCGGCGAGGTGACGGTGCCGGTGAGAATGCGCAGTCCCGCGCCGCTCGGCACTTTTGAACCATCGCTCGAGCGACCGGCAGTTTTATCGCGAGCAGCGGCGACGGCAGCGATGAAGCCGCCCCAGGTCGCGATGTAGCCGTTGCGCGTTACGGTTTGCGAGCGATCTGGATCGTAGAGCGTCAGCACGCTCGCCTGCATGAAGGTGTCGGTGGCGCCGAGGCTCGCCGGATGCTGCGGGTTACCTTCGATCTTGGTGGGACGGTCCAGATGGCTTTCGGCCAGTACGCCGGTCGCGATTCCGCCGGTGCCTGGCATTGCCGTCGCATAGAACAGCGGCTTGCCCGGAACGAAATCCTCGGGCTGGCGCACGTAGGGCACAATCGATTCGGCCGGCTGCACGGTGCACGCCGACGCGCCCGCGAACGCGATCGAGGCCCCATCAGCGTCAGGAATTTGCGTCGCGCTGCGTCGTTCCAGTCCGGCGTGCGATTGGGAAACTCGTCTTCGACAAACGCGCGGAACTCGGGCGTTTGCGACAGCTCCTCAGGGCTGCGCCAGTATTTCAGTTTGTCGAGCGTGCGATCGTCGAGCGCTCCATTTTGTCGCGCCTCAACGCCGGAACGCACTTCCTTACGGTCGCGCCTCTGTTTTGCGAGTTTCATCGGTGGCACGTGACACAATCGGTAAGGCTTTGGATCTTGTACTCGGCCGCAAGTTGCGGACCGATTTCATCCTGGTTGGGCGCCGGCGTGGTGTACGCCGGATTGAAAACTTCGCTTCTTGGACGAATGTGTTGGGCTGGATCACGGTGGCATTCCACACACCACTGCATGTACAGAGTGTTGACCTTATACATCAGCGGCATCCGGTCGACGCGGCCATGGCACGTCGAACACCCGATGCCTTTGCTGACATGAATGCTGTGGTTGAAATACACGAAATCCGGAAGGTCGTGCACGCGAACCCAGGCGATGGATTGTCCGGTCCGAAAGCTGGCACGGACCGGCTCCAGAATCTCCGCGTTGGTCCAGATCTGCGAATGGCAGCTCATGCAGGTTTCCGTGGGAGGAAGTCCCGCGAAGTCTGATGTTTCGACGGATTGGTGGCAGTAACGGCAATCGATGCCATCGTCACCGACGTGATGTTTGTGGCTGAAGGGAACGGGCTGATCGCGAGCCACCGACACACCCGTCGTGAAATACCCGGCGTTCAACTTGTAGGCGGCCCACACGACGCCGCTCACCAGGAGCGCCGCGCTGACGATGCTTACTTTCGCCGGGCTGTTCGAAAGATCTGCGCCATTCGCAAACCCACCGACCCTCACGCCGCCATCGAACCGCTGACGACGATAGTCCCCAGCGTAAACCTACGGGGCGCGACTGCACATACCGTCGCGATAGTATTTCTTGCAAGACTGGAAAGCGCCGTTCCGGCAGTCTTAAGATTAGATCCAACCCCCGGTTTCGTCAAGAAAAAAAAGAGAATCCTGCAAGCCGATCCCATCGAAAGATGTAGGCTCTGGGGTCGAGGTTTCAGGCCTTGGTGACGCTTCACCTCCAGCACCGTAGTGTATACTTGAGAACGTACGCCGTTCTCAAGCACTGCCGCGGCGAATACAGGTCGCTTCAGGAGAATGATTCGCAGGACCCATGAATCGTTTCAAGAGGGATGACTCGTTTCACAGACTGATGCGATTCAGCCGAAGATGATCACGGAAACGCCCGACCAAGTCCGCCCCCCGCTACCGGTTCTTCCTGTCGAAGAGACCACGCCGGGCAACTATTTCATCTCCAACTACCCTCCCTATTCGTTCTGGACCGAAGACCGCGTCGCGGAAGCTTACTCAGCGCTCGACCGCTCCCCGCGCGCGGGCACGCCTCTGGGCATCTATCTCCACATTCCGTTCTGCCGGAAGCGCTGCCATTTTTGTTATTTCAAGGTTTATACAGACAAGAAGGCAGACGAAATAGAAGGTTATTTAGATGCGTCCTTGCGGGAATTAGAACTTTATTCGGAAAGAGCCTTCATCGGTGGCCGAAAACCCAAGTTCATTTATTTCGGCGGCGGAACACCGTCCTTTATTTCCTCGCGGCAGCTCACCCGGCTGGTGGATGAAATGAAGCGGCGGCTCTCCTGGGAACAAGCCGAGGAGATCACCTTTGAGTGCGAGCCTGGCACTCTGACCGAGGGCAAGTTACGGGTTATCAAAGACCTGGGCGTGACACGGCTGAGCCTCGGAATCGAGAATTTCGACGATAAGATCCTCGAATCGAACGGACGCGCGCACCGGTCCAAGGAAATCATCCGCTCTTACGAATTCGCCCGATCCATTGATTTTCCGCAGATCAATATCGACCTGATCGCGGGGATGGTGGGGGAAACAGCGGACAATTGGAAGGATTGCGTCGGTAAAACCATAGAGCTGGCGCCTGACAGTATCACGATTTATCAGATGGAAGCTCCTTACAACACTACGCTTGTCAAGGAAATGAAGATCCACGGACAAACTCACGCCCCGGTTGCCGACTGGCAGACCAAGCGCGGCTGGGTGGATTACGCGTTCAAGGAACTGGAGCGGGCGGGCTATACCGTCGCCAGCGCCTATGCGGCGGTTAAAGATCCGGCGAGGACGAAATTCCTGTATCGCGACCTCCTGTGGTCCGGCGCGGACATGATCGGACTTGGCGTCGCCTCGTTTTCACATGTCGGGGGCACCCATTTTCAAAATCGCCACGATTTCGACCCCTATCTCCAAGCCATCCGGGAAGGGAAGCTCCCTATTTACCGGGCACTGACGCTTTCCGGAGAGGAAAGCATGATCCGCGAATTGATCCTTCAGATGAAGCTCGGCCATGTACACCGTGAATACTTCCGGACAAAGTTCGGGACCGACGTGGGGCGGCGCTTCGCCGAGCCTCTGGGCGATCTGGAGAGACGTGGGCTGGTGGCGATCGATGCGGATAGCCTGCGTCTGAGCCGCGACGGGCTCTTACAGGTCGACAAACTGCTGCACGAGTTCTTTTTACCCCAGCACCGAAGCGCGCGCTATGCGTGAGCTCCCCAACCCATTGGCAGACTCACCTCAAGATGAACACCGAAAATCTTCGCGTCAACGAAAACCACGCCCCTGGAACTAAGCACTACGACGCGATTGTGATCGGCGGCGGTCCCGCCGGTTCCGCGGCCAGCACGATCCTTGCGCAAAAGGGCCGCCGAGTGGTGGTGCTCGAGAAAGAAAAGTTTCCCCGCTACCACATCGGCGAATCGCTGCTTCCGTATGGATATTTCACGCTGGAACGGATCGGGATTCTCGACAAGATCAAGCAGTCGCACTTCACCAAAAAGTTCAGCGTGCAGTTCATCACACAGGATGGGCGCAGTTCCGTGCCGTTCTATTTCCATACGCACCTGCACCACGATGCCGCGCAAACCTGGCAGGTGCTGCGCAGCGAACTCGATCAAATGCTGCTGGATAATGCGCGGGAAAAGGGCGCGGAGGTGATCGAGGAGATCACGGTTCGCGACGCTGTTCGTAATGACAAAGGCGCGGTGATCGGTGTTCGCGCAGTGGATAAAGACGGACAGTCGCACGAATTTCATGCACCGATCGCCATTGACGCGAGCGGGCGCGATGCATTTTTCGTCACGCGGAACGGTTGGAAAATTCGTGATGCCTTTCTGAACAAGATCGCGGTGTGGACCTACTACAAGAGGGCGCAACGCGATCCCGGCGTCGACGAAGGCGCGACCACGGTGGCTTATGTACCCGAAAAAGGCTGGTTCTGGTATATTCCGCTGGCCGGTGACGTGGTCAGCGTGGGCGTGGTCGCCGAGAAAGATTACCTGATGCGGCGCACGAAAGACCTGAAAGAGATCTTTTATCAAGAGGTCGCGCAGAACGTTTGGATTGAGAACCACCTTGCGCAGGGGGAACAATTCGGGCCGTTCCGCATCACCGGCGAGTATTCGTATCGCTCAAGATATTGTGCTTCCGACGGATTGCTTCTCGCGGGCGACGCATTCGCATTTCTCGACCCGGTGTTTTCCTCGGGCGTGATGCTCGCGTTGCGCAGCGGGGAACTGGCGGCGGACGCGGCTGACGCGGCGCTCACGGTCGGCGATTTTTCGGCAGCGCGCTTTGCGGATTACGGCGCGGAATTCTGCAAGCGGATCGAATCCATGCGGCGCCTGGTGTACGCGTTTTACGATCACAACTTCAGCTTCCGCGAATTCCTGAAGAAATATCCGCACCTGGCTGGTGACGTGACGGATTGCCTGATCGGCAACTGGCTGAAGGATTTCGAGCCGATGTACGCAGCCATGCGCGAGTTCGCGGGGAATATTCCCGCTCCTCTCGAGCACGGCAAGCCGCTGTTAGAAGACGCCCATGCCGCTCGACCGTAGCGGAATTGAAGCGGATCAGTTTGAAAAGCTGAGAGCGCTGCTGCGAGAAATTGCGGGCCACAACGCTTTCTACACCGAAAAACTGCGAGGTCTCGATATCGACGTTGGCGAGCGAGATCCCCTGCCTCACGGCGAGGGGCTCGACTGGTTTCGCTCCCACGTGCCGTTCACCTACAAGCACGAATTGATCGACGACCAGTGCGCGCATCCGCCGTTCGGATCGAACCTGACCTTTCCGCTGACGCACTACACGCGATTCAGCCAAACCAACGGCACCACCGGCCAACCTCTGCGCTGGGTGGATACGCCGGAAAGTTGGGACTGGATGTGCGGAAACTGGACCCAGGTTTTTCGCGCGGGCGGCGTGAACGCAAGCGATCGCATTTTCTTCGCGTTCTCATTCGGACCTTTTCTGGGATTCTGGGTGGCGTTCGATGCGGCCGTGCGGATGGGCGCGACCGCGCTTCCGGGAGGCGGGATGCGCAGCGCGGCGCGATTGCGGACGATTCTCGATTGCGGCGCGACGGTGCTGTGCTGCACTCCGACGTATGCGATCCGGCTGACGGAGACGGCGGCTGAAGAGGGCATCGATTTGAGCGGGTCGAAAATCCGGCGCGTGATGGTGGCGGGAGAACCGGGCGGCAGCATTAGAGCCACGCAGGCTCGCATCGAGGAGCTATGGCGAGGGGCGCGCGTAATCGATCATCACGGGATGACCGAGATCGGGCCGGTGAGCTACGGGTGCCCGGTCCGCGAACGGGTGTTGCACGTGATCGAATCCTCTTACATCGCAGAGGTGGTCGATCCGGTGAGCGGTGAGCCGGCCCGGCATGGAGAATTGGTGCTCACGAATCTGGGGCGCGCGGGATCGCCATTGATCCGTTACCGGACAGGCGACATTGTTGAACGAGGGGTTGACCGGCGATGCGAATGCGGGACGCTGGATATGTCGCTTGAAGGCGGGATACTCGCGCGCACGGATGACATGGTGGTGGTGCGCGGCGTGAACCTGTATCCGAGCGCGATCGAGGAGATTCTGCGATCGTGCCAGGGCGTCGCGGAATACCGCGTGGAGATTCGCGTGGATCGCGGGTTGGCGGAACTGAGCATTCAGGCGGAACCCGCGAGCGATGATGACGCGGGGCTGGTGCATCGGTTGGAGTTGGCGCTGCGCAATGCGCTGGGGCTGCGGGTGCCCGTGGTCGCGGTGGGCAGAGGATCGCTGCCCAGGTTCGAGATGAAGGCGCAGCGGTGGGTGAGGGTTTAGGCGCCTAGCCGGTCCGGCGGAGTTCGTCTCGAATCACGCGCCTCAGAACAGTTTCCAGAGGTTCCTGCTTGTGACGCATGAAAGCGCGGAGAGCTTCATTGATGAGCGTTTGGTAGTTTCCGCCGCCCGCCTCATCAACCTGCTGGCGGAACCAATCCAAGACGTCATCGTCCAGCCGTATGGTGACCCGGGTTTTGGCAGGCGGCACTCTCAAAACAGCTCCGCGCCTACCCTTGCTGAAGTCGTATTCCTTCTTCATTTAACGCTCCTGGTATTGCCGGCTTTCGCGACCGGTGGCCGGCCTCGCTGAAATCAATCGAACCTGTTCTTCTCGCCACGTGTAGACGACGACCAAAATGCGGGCCAGGGAATCCATGCCGATCGTGACCCAGCGGTCTTCGTTCGCGCTATCGTCGCGAACGGATATCGCTTTCTCGTCTTCGAGCGCCGCTACGGCGTCGGCGAAGCAGACGCCCAAGTTTCCGAAGGTTCGTTCTGGCCTTGGCTGGGTCCCATTGAGCCGCCATCTTTGTGTACTAGTGTACACCAGTAGCACCGTATCCTACTTCCGACCTATTTGCCTTCTATGAGCTCTCGAAACAGTTCGCGCACCTTGCTGTTGGCCGCGATCAGGGCCTTCCGCCCAAGAGCCGTGGCGCGGTATACCTTGCGCAGCGATTTGCCATTGCGCTCAGTTTTCGACCGCAGGTAGCCTTTTTTCTCAAGGCCATGCAGCAAGGGATACAAGCTCCCCGGACTGATCCGATAGCCGTGGCGTGCGAGTTCGTCGATCATGCCCAGGCCGAAGATCGGCTCTTTCACGGCGTGATGCAGGACATGGAGCCGAATCAATCCCGAGTACAGGTCGCGGTCGGCGGCGTAATGGAGATGCTCTGATTTGCTTTTCGACATTCGATAACGAAGGATGATAGTCTATGGAGAAATGCCGAGGACAGCCCTCCTCCTATGTCTCTTCACCGTACGCGCCTGGGCCGGCCCTCCCTTTCAGACCGACGATCCGCAGCCGATTGACTTCCGGAACTACGAATTCTACACGTTTGCGTCGGCGGACGGAACGCCGCTGGAGTTCGAAACGAGCGGGCCGGCAGCGGAATTTAACTGGGGCGCGCTTCCGAATGTCCACCTGCATATCATTGTTCCTCTGTCGGCGGTGCTGCCCTCGAACACCCCAAGTTTCGCACCGGCCGGAGTCGGCCCGAATGCGATCGGCCTGGGCGATATCGAGACCGGGATCAAGTACCGGTTTATTCAGGAAACCAAGCATCGTCCCATGGTGGGGACATTCGTGATGTTTGAGCTTCCCACCGGCAGCGCGTCGAAAGGGTTGGGCGTCGGCAAGACGTGGTACAAGGTGCCGCTTTGGGTACAAAAGAGTTCCGGACCGTGGACCGCTTACGGAGGCGGCGGAGAGACGATCTTCAAGAACGTGCCGGGGTATCGCAATTACCCGTTTGCGGGCGCGCTGGTTCAGCGGGACATCGGCAAGAAGCTCACATTGGGAACGGAGCTCTTCTATCACGGACCGGAGGGTCTGGCGACGGCACAAACCCGGCACGCGACGATGCTGGACGTGGGAGGCTACTACAAAATCCGCGAGGAAAGTTTCCAACTGCTCTTCTGTTACGGTCACACGGTCGAAGGCCAAAAGGAAACCTACGCGTACCTGGGACTGTATTGGACCTGGGGCCACAAGTCCGCGGCGGCGGACAAAGACAGCGCGACCGCCGTTAACCGGTTCGCTCCTCCCGGGCTTGGTCAAGGCGGCGCACTGGGTCCGGTTGGGGTACCGGTTCCGGGTGGCGCCGGAGGCCTCTAGCGGACTGCACGGATCATGAATATCACCCCGAGCGACGTCATACTTCTGGCGCATTCGACTTTTGGAGTTCTGGGCACATTGTCGGCAGTGTGGGTATTTGTCGAAACTCTAAATGCTGGAGAGAAGAATGCCGGGCGCATCCGACGGGCCGCATTGGTTACGGCTTTGTCGATGATTGCGGCCTGGATTCTGGGCGGATACTGGTACCTTCATTTCTATCCGGCCGACAAGGCGATGATCCTGAGAGGCCCGTGGCCGCGGGCTCATACGCTGTTCATGGAAACCAAGGAGCACCTCTTTTTCATCACGCTGACCCTGTCCTTGTACTTTCCGATTGCGGTACGAGACAAACTGCATGCCAATACCATGGCTCGCAAGATGGTGCTTTGCGTCGCGACGCTGATCGCTCTCAGTGGCCTCGCGATCGAAGGCGCGGGCGCCATCATCAATCATGGAGCCAAGGTCGGGTTGATACGAGCAGCGTCAGAGGGACGCGCAATGGGCTCTGAACGATGAACGGGGACAACCCGAAACTGGGACGCTCCAGCGCCGCGTTCGCATTGTCGGCCGCCGTCACCATTCTTTTCAACACGGCGCTGACGTGCGTTAAGGACGCGTCCGCTCCGCTCACACAGTTCATGAATGGGCTGGCCGGCCATAACTGGACAACCCAAGGCTTGGCGGATGTCGTGGTGTTCCTCGGATTGGGATTGGTCTTTTCGAAAACCAGCTTAGCCGGCAGGCTCTCGCCCGATCGCCTGATTTGGTTTCTGGTGGCAGCCGTTGTGGTCGCCGGCGCCGGCTTGTTCATCTGGTTCACTTTGTTCTAAAACGCGACCGGCAAACCGATCGAGCGCTTGCCCTGCGCTCACTCTCCAGAGAGTTCAGGGGGGTTCGACGGCCGGACCGAGCGCGTCGGCCCACTGCGTGCCGAAGGAAGTCGGCCGCGCCGGCAAGAAACATAACGCCTTTCAAGCCGCAGATCGGACGAGCGGGTATCCCACTCAGCGTAGAATGATTACTTGCGCGATTTTTTCACCCGCCGCACCCCGCCGTTCACCAAAGTTCTGCTGATCGAAAGCGGCTCGCGGCGGCTCTACGACATGCTCATCCCCGGCCTTTTCGAGCTTTACGGCGAGCAGCTTCAGCTCGACCTGGTGACCTGTTTTGCGGGCGCGCCAGCGGGCTTTCGTAACGGGACCATCTTCAACGTAAACGATTATCGCGGCGGCGCGGGAAGAAAGCGGTTGTACGCGGAACTCGCCGCGCGCCAATATACCATCGCGGGAATCATCTGCTCCGGCGAGCCGATCATGACCAAGTGGAAATGGGTGCTGGCCGCGCGGCTCCGCGCCAAGGTTTTCGTGCTGAACGAAAACTGCGATTACTTCTGGATGCACTGGGAGCGCCGGGGGATGATGCTGCACTTCATGCTGTTTCGCATGGGGTTGACCGGCGCGGCGGCCGTCCCGACCATCGCGCGGCTGCTGGCGTTCCCGCTGATGCTGGGATACCTGATACTTTATGCTGGATTCGTACATCTACGAAGGAAACTGAGGACCTTATGAAAGCTGTGTACATCGAGCAGACCGGCGGCGCGGAAGAGCTGCAATTTGGCGATCAGCCCAAGCCCGAAGCGGGCGAAGGGCAAGCCCTCGTAAAAATCTCCGCTTCGGGCGTGAATTTTATCGACACGTATCATCGAACCGGTCTGTACAAGTTGCCCATGCCGGCGATTCTCGGATCGGAAGGCGCGGGAATTGTGGAGGCAACCGGCGACGGCGTGAAAACGGTGAAACCTGGCGATCGGGTCGCGTGGGCCATGACGCGCGGATCTTATGCCGAGTACGCGGCGGTGCCGGAGGCGCAGCTCATCAAGCTTCCAGAAGGCGTTTCGCTCGAGGATGCGGCGGCAGCGATGCTCCAGGGGATGACCGCGCACTATTTGACGCATTCGACGTTTCCGTTGAAACACGGGCATGTCGCGCTGGTGCATGCGGCGGCCGGCGGCACGGGACGGCTGATCGTGCAGATGGCTAAGATGCTGGGGGCGCGCGTGATCGCGACCGCGGGATCAGAGGAGAAAGCCGGGATCGCGAGGCACGCGGGGGCCGATGAAACCATCCTTTATCACAAGCACGATTTCGCGGAAGAAACGCGGCGGCTGACCGGCGGAAAAGGCGTCGACGTGGTGTACGATTCGGTGGGCGCGGAGACATTCACAAGAAGCATCGATTCGCTGAAAGCCCGAGGCATGATGGTGACATTCGGCAACTCCAGCGGCCCGGCGCCTCCGGTCCAGCCGCTGCTGCTGAGCCAGAAGGGGTCACTATTCCTGACGCGGCCCACGCTCGCGGCCTACATCGCGACACGTGAGGAGCTGGACTGGCGTTCGGGCGATATTCTTAAGTGGATCGCGAAAAAGAAGCTGGTATTGCGGATCGAACACGTGTATCCGTTGGCCCAGGCTGCGCAGGCGCACCGCGATCTGGAAGGTCGGAAGACCAGCGGCAAGCTGATCCTGGCGGTTTAGCGTTTAAGGGTTTGTCAAGAAACGCGGACCTCGGAGCCAAGCGGATACAAAACGGCCAAAAACTGTTGCGCCGCGCCATTGCACTACGGACCAAGTCCGTGATTTGATGGTGTCACTTGCCCGGGGCTGAAGCGGTTCAGAATTAATCTGTTCGAAACCTTGTTTTGATAGACTGAACGGCGATTGAGGGTCGAAAAAGGGTAAAAAGAAGTCTGGCATTGTAATCGCTATATTGTTACACTACTTTAGTAGTTTCAGGCAGACTTTGGGGTTCGGAGCAATCGCCAGCCGCCCGCTGGGCTGCACAGGCGAGCTCCTTTCAGTAGACGGATTCTATTTTTTGAGAGATCAGGTGGGGTCAAAAACTATGCAAAAAAAGCTTGTGGTAGCTGTGTTTCTATTCATCGCTACGGCGTCCCAAGTGTGGGCGCAAGCGTCCGGGGGACAAAGCGGCATTTCAGGTACGGTGAAGGATTCCAGCGGCGCCGTGGTGCCAGGTGCAAAAGTAGTCATCTCGACGGCCTCGCATGGCGAGGTTCGATCGATCACCACAAATTCGTCGGGGGTGTTTTCGGCGCCCGCGCTGCTTCCTGGGCCTGGTTACAAGGTAGCTGTCAACGCGTCAGGCTTCGCGCCTTATGAGTTGAAAGACATTGACCTTCAGGTGGGCCAGAGCGTGAACCTGACCATTGACTTGTCCGTCGGCCAGACCGCCACGTCGGTGGAAGTGAACGCGGCCGCGGAAGTACTCGAAGACACGAAAACCGACGTTTCGCAGGTGGTGGGAACTAAAGACATCATGGAATTGCCGATCAACGGCCGCCGCGTGGACGCGTTCGTGCTGAATACGCCCGGCGTGACCAATGACGCCACCTTCGGCCTGCTCACGTTCCGCGGCGTGGCCGGCAACAACTCATTCCTGCTGGACGGCAACGACAACACGGAGCAATTCTACGACGAGAACGCCGGACGAACTCGCATGGTATCGCAGATCTCGGCGGATGCGGTCCAGGAGTTTCAGGCGGTTTCCACGGATTTCTCGACGGAGTACGGCCGGGCCATGGGCGGCGTGGTGAACACGGTGACCAAGAGCGGCACGAATGATATCCACGGAAGCGCGTTTTTCTTCTTGCGCAGCACCGGCTTCGACGCCCACGATCCCTATTCCAACTTCAATCCGACCGAGCACCGGGACCAGATCGGCGGAACGGTAGGCGGCGCGATCATCAAGAACAAGCTGTTCTACTTCCTGAGCACCGATATCACGCGCCGGAACTTCCCATTTGTGGATAGCCAGGTGAAGGTCGGCTTCCTCAATGTGTCCACCGAGCAGTGGGTGGGCTGCGTGGCGCCGGCGACCACGGCCCAATGCAACGCGATTAACGCGCTGCTGCCGCGCTTTTATGGTCAGATTCCGCGCACCGCCAAGAACGATCTGTACTTCGGACGGCTCGACTACCACATGAGCGACAAGAACACTTTCAGCACCAGCTTCAATTTCCTCCGCTGGGTGTCGCCGAACGGCATTCAGACCGGTCTCTCTTCCACGACTGGCGCGGGCATCACCGGCAACGGCGACGATTCCGTTACCGTGCGAAACGGGAAGGCGACCTGGACCTTCGTGCCGAATGGCCGATGGGTGAACGCGTTCCGCTACGGCCTCGACACGGACCGGCAGGCGGATAGCTTCGATGCAGCGGAACTGGGCGGTGGGCTGGGTTATCTTGACGTTGCGGTGGGCGGCGTACAGCTTGGACCAGCAACCTATCTTCCGCGCGTGGAACCGCTTGAAGTGCGCAACGAATTCGCCGACGACGTGAGCTGGGCCAAGGGCAAGCACATGATCAAGTTCGGCTTCACCTTCGAACATGTCAAGGACGACGTCAACTATCTGAGCAACCGGTTCGGATCCTATGTTTACCCGACCGTGACCTCCTTCGCTCAGGACTATACGGGCAACACCGCCGGCTTGCACGACTACTCGTCATTCAGCCAGACATTCGGCAATCCAGTGGTCAACTACGCTCTCAAAGACATCGGAATGTACCTTATGGATCAATGGAAGGTTTCCGATCGCCTGACGGTAACACTCGGTTTGCGTTACGAATACACGTATATGCCGCCGCCGGCGCAGTCTAACCCGCTGTTCCCGATGACGGGAGAGTCGCTGCCCAGCGGCCCCCATGACTTTATGCCCCGTTTCGGACTTGCTTACCGGGTCAACAACAAGACCACGGTCCGCGTCAGCGCGGGCACGTTTTTTGCGCGCCAGGTCAGCGGTATCCTGGATGACATTTACACCGGCAACGGAATCTATCAGATTTCGGACAGCCTGAGCAACGCCACGCTGATTGCACAGGGACCGACGTTCCCGAATGCCCTGGCAGCTCCTCTGACCAGCATCACGGCGGGCGCTTCCACCCTGGACGTCCTGTCGCCAAAGCTTAAGACGCCCTACTCAGAACAGGCGACCATCGCCGTGCAGCGGCAGCTCACCAAGGAGATGCTGGTTACTGTCTCGGGAATCTTCAGCCGCGGCGTCAACCTGTGGGGCACGCAGGATATCAACGCCCCGGGGCTCAGTTCGACGTCTTACACCTACAACATCGATAATGCATCCGGGACGCAAGTCGGCACTTACTCGACGCCGGTTTACTTGGGAGCCCGGCCGAATCCGAATTTCGGCGCGATTTACCTGCAAACCAACGGCGTCAGCAGTTGGTACGACGGGCTTGTCGTTCAGTTCGACAAGCGGTACAGCCATGGATTCCAGTCGTCAGGCTCCTACACCTGGTCCCACGAAATCGACGACGGGCAAGGCGCTGCGACCAACGCGATCTTCGGATTCAGCGACGCCGCTTGGACTTACAACGGAAACTACGGTTTCGACAAAGGCAGCGGCGCTCTCGACCAGCGGCAGCGCGTGGTGTACACGTTTGTGTGGACGCCTGAAATCCTGCATTCGAACAGCTTCGTCGCCAAGTACATCGTGAATAACTGGGCGCTTTCCAGCATTACGACGCTGCAAAGCGGACGGCCCTCCACCCTGAGCATCCACCTGAACGACACTCCAGTCACCGGCATGTTGTACAGCGCCGACGCTCTGGATGGGTTTAACGGAAATTTCCGCGTGCCGTTCTTCCCGGTGAACAGCCAGTACACACCGTGGGTGCAGCAGGAAAACTTCCGCGTAACCAAGAGCATCCCGCTGCCCAAGGAGAGCATGAAGCTCAGCCTCATGTTCGAAGCGTTTAATATCGCCAACAACTGGTCGCCGACCAGCCTGGCGACGCAGGCGTATACCGAGACCAAAATTACCGGTGCGGCGGCGGGCAGTCCTGTAGGCACGCTGACCTACACCCCGGCTGCCTTCGGTTTCGGAACCGCCGATGGCGGATTCCCGGACGGCACCCAGGCGCGCCGACTCCAGGTCGCCGCTCGCTTTACTTTCTAACAGCTTCAAGCTGAGAAGGGGGCAGATCCGTGTGCCCCCTTCTGCAATTCGCCGATCTGTAATGGCTTAACAGCGCTGACACGCCTGTACTAAATCCCTTTGGTCGCGTGAGCGTTGGAGATTTCTCGAATGTTCGCGTCGCTTGATGTCCGGGTTTCTGCCGATAGACCCCCTTGGGAGTCCGGGGCGTTGCGCAGGACCCTCTTGACGTAGTAGCCTTAAATCTTGCACAATATCTAAGATCCTGTTCGCTGCGTGTTCCGATCTAAACTTAAAGTAGAGGGAGAAGCTTTGTCTCTCAAAACCCGGCAATATATTGCAGTTCGGTCGGTGGTTCTTCTGCTGATACTGGCTGCGGGATCGACTCTTTTGCAAGGCGTCGCCCCGTCGAAGAATACCAAGAGCGTCAAGAAGAAGGCGGTTCGATCGGGAGCAAAGCCCGCCGCCGCGATGCACTCTCCGGTCGCCATGAAGCTGGTGGCGGCCCGCACCACTGCCGCTCCTTCGAGAGCGCCTTCCAGATCCCCTGCAAGAGCAGTTGCCAAGTCACGCGCGGCCAAGACCCCGGTCAAGAAAGTTTTGAGAGGTCCCTGGCGCGTTCCCAATTACGCGGATTCGACGGAAGGCGATTTCATCGACGGCGAGGACCTCCCCGTGCGCCGCGCCGCCGTGGACGCGCTGGGTCCGCTGAACGGAACCGTGGTAGTCACCCAGCCGGAGACCGGCCGGGTGCTTACCATCGTCAATCAGAAACTCGCGTTGCAGAGCGGATATCAGCCGTGTTCCACAGTTAAGGTTCCGGTGGCTCTAGCCGCGCTGAGCGAAGGAGTGATCGACCGGCAGACGCTGATTCGCGTGTACGGCCGCACCACCTTCGACATGACCTCGGCGCTGGCGAAATCCAATAACCAGTATTTCGCGAACCTGGGAGAGCGGCTCGGGTTCGATCGCGTCAGCTACTACGCGAAGCTATTCGGCCTGGGCGAGAAAGCCGGCCTGGACATTGACGGTGAACAGCCCGGAATTCTGCCGGAAGTGGTTCCCAAAAGCGGCATCGGAATGATGACCAGTTTCGGCGACGGCATCACGCTGACGCCCCTTGAATTCGCCGCGCTGATCGGTGCGGTAGCCAACGGCGGAACGCTGTACTACCTGCAATATCCCAAGACGCAGCAGGAAGTGCAGGCGCTGATCCCGCGCGTGAAACGGCGGCTGGACATCGATTCCTTGATTCCCGACATCAAGCCGGGAATGCTGGGCGCAGTGGAGTATGGCACGGCGCGCCGCGTCGGGTTCGATCCCAATGAACCCGTTTACGGCAAGACCGGAACGTGTACCGACACTCGTACGCCCACCCACCTGGGCTGGTTTGGTTCGTTCACGGAGTCCGGAAAGAATAAGCTGGTGGTGGTGGTGCTGCTGACGGGTGGGAGCGCGGTCAGCGGGCCTGCGGCGTCGGGAGTGGCGGGCGAAGTTTACAAGAACCTGGGGCTCCAGAGCTATTTCGCGCAATCGCCCACCAGCTCACCCACCCTGATGATTTCGAATAACTAACGAGCCGCGACCAAACGAGCCGTGACCAAAGGGAGCGGTTAAAAAGATCCGGTTCCAAGTATCCTACGCCGGCGCCTCCATCTGCGCCGACAACTCTTCCCATTTGGCGACGCTCTGCTCCAGGTCTTTACGCCGCGCTTCCAGCGCTGCCGTAATGCGGATGGTTTCCTCCGCGCTTTTGAAATCCGCCAGCGACGCCTCGTGCTGTTGAATCTCCGATTCCAGCTCGGCCACGCGCTGCTCCACTTCGCGCAGGCGCGTCTTCAGCTTCTCGACCTTCATCGGGTTGACGCGCTTTTTCGGCTCAGCCGAGGCAGGCGACAGCTCGGGCTCCGGGGCGACGAAAGACGTCCCATTGGATACCACCGGCGACGATCCTCCGCTCTTGCGCCACAAGTAATCCTCGTAATTGCCCGGATAAACATGTACGTGGCCGTCCTCGATTTCGAAAACCCGCGTCGCCAGGTTGTCGATGAAGTAGCGATCGTGCGACACGAACACTACCGTGCCGGTGTAGCCTCGCAGCGATTCGAGCAGCACGTCCTTGGCGCGCATGTCGAGGTGGTTGGTCGGCTCATCAAGAAGCAAAAAGTTCGACGGCGCCAGCAGCATCCGGGCCAGCGCATAGCGATTCCGCTCGCCGCCTGACAATACGCCGATTTTCTTAAACACGTCGTCGTCGCTGAACAGAAAACATCCCAGCAGGGTGCGAAGCTGCGTCATCGAGGACTTCGGCGCAGCGCCGCTCAGATCGTCGAGCATGCGCGCGTTCGGGTCAAGCTCCTTATACTGATCCTGCGCGAAATAGTCGGGCAGCGCGTTGTGGCCCAGCGTGTAGGTGCCGGAAGTGAGCGGCTCGGTTCCGGCCAGCAGCTTGATCATGGTCGACTTTCCCGCCCCGTTCACACCCACCAGAGCGATGCGATCGCCGCGTTCGATGATGAAGCTCGCGCCGCTGAAGACGTGTTTATAGCGCACAGCGCCGGGCGTTTGCGGCCCGGCTGCGTTGTGCGCGGGTTCCGCGACTTCGTAGCTCTTCGCAACGTCCTTGAATTCGGCGACGATCCGTCCGCTTAACTTGGGTTGAGGAAATGAAAAGTGGATGGTCTGCTCATCCTGCGGAACTTCGATGCGCTCGATTTTTTCGAGCTCCTTGATGCGGCTCTGCACCTGCTTCGCCTTGGTCGCGGTAGCGCGGAAGCGATTGATGAAGGCTTCCAGTTGCTCGATGCGATCTCTCTGGTTCTTATACGCGGAAACGAGATTCGCGCGGCGCTCCTCTTTCTGGCGCAGATACGATTCGTAGTTGCCGCTGTAAAACTGCACCCGCTTGTTCCAGATCTCGACAGTGCGATTGACCGTGACATCCAAAAAATAACGGTCGTGCGAAATCAACAGATACGCGAACGGGTAATTCGTGAGATAGGTTTCGAGCCAGTTGCGCGCTTCCAGATCCAGATGATTGGTGGGTTCATCGAGCAGCAGCATGTTGGGCTTTTGCAGCAATAATTTCGCGAGCGCGATGCGCATCTGCCAGCCGCCGGAAAAGTGTTCGGTGCGGCGAGTCCAGTCTTCCTTCTTGAATCCCAGCCCGTCGAGCACCGTGCCAACCTGAGCCTCGATCGCGTAGCCATCTCTGTTGCGAAACTCGGTATCGATGTGATGCAGCCGATCGGCCGCGGCCTCGTATCCCGCGCTCGCGGGATCCAGCTCACCCAGACTGTGGTGCAGCGTCTCGAGCTCCTGCTCCATCTCATGCAGATCGGAGAACACGCTCATGCACTCGGCGAAAATACTGCGCCCGGAAAGCGACAGGCCGTCCTGCGGAAGGTAGCCCTGCGTGATGCCCTTCGTCGACGTCATCGAACCGTAGTCGAGTGATTCCATGCCGCACAGGATCTTGAGCAGCGTGGATTTACCGGTCCCGTTCCCGCCGACCAGTCCGGTGCGCTCTTTGGGGGTAATGAGCCAGTCGCAATCTTCGAAGAGGAGTTTGTGGCCGAAACGCTTTCCGGCGCCGGAGAGTTGGATCATTTATAAGATGGCCGCAGATAAACGCGGATGAACGGCGGTTCTTTCTTTATTCTAACCCTTGCTACCATTGGAGCGAGGCGCACATGGTGATTGATGATTGGGATGCGGAACTGGAGCAGGTTCTCGAAACATTGCCGCCGCTTCCGGTGTTGCCTCCAGAAGCTCTTTCACGGGAGAGCACGTACGACGACGGCGGGCGTATCCAAACGAGCCGCGACCAAAGGAAGCGGTCATAACAAGTTTTCTGCTGCCCATCCACCCTCAACGAACTCGGCGAGATAATCCGAAGCTGACACAGGAATGACTATAAGAAGAGCGTCGAAGCCAAAGGCGAAACAAACTGCGCGCAAGAAAAGTCGCCAGACGGTAGGTGCGAGCACTGTCCGAGGATTGCAACAAGCGATCGCGTGGACGCGCGGCGATAATGACAGCGCCCGTGTGACGCTGATGCGCGCGCCAGAGGTCGATGTACGTCAGCTCCGCACCACAATGGGGCTGAGCCAGGCCCAATTCGCTACTAAGTTCGGGCTCCCTCCGGCGACTCTGCGAAATTGGGAACAGGGCCGGTCACAGCCGGATGCGCCCACTCGCGTCCTGCTGGCTGTGATCGCGAAGCATCCGGCAGCGGTGGAAGATGTGCTGCGGAGAGCGAGTTAATTCAGAGCCGGCGGCCGCGTTTTTTGGATTTCGTGGCCAACCGTCGGGTCGAGCGCGTTGAGGGAACAGACCTCCGGCTCTGGATTCGATGCGATGAAGTTTTGCCATGATTCGCGATCCACCTCTGCCCAGTCCTCCATGATTTCACGATCCAGGTCGACATCTCGACGGGTCGTGAACTCTAATTGAGCTCGCAACGATTCCTTCGATTGGGTAGAAATGTAATGTCGAACCGCTTTGTCTATGAATTTGCTGCGTTCTCCCGGCTTCGCGACCTTTCCAAGGTTCTTAATCGTCGATTCGGGTAGGACGACATTGATGCGGCGTGCCATGGACATAGCATCCACATCATATACACACTCGTCGCCATTGCGCCAACGCTTTCAATCGCAGAAAAACTTCAGCGCGTCCGCGATGTAGCCTTTCATCTCGCCCCGCTTCACCACCGCATCCAGAAATCCGTGCTCCAGTAGAAACTCGCTGCGCTGGAAACCTTCCGGCAGCTTCTGGCGAATGGTCTGCTCAATCACACGCGGCCCCGCGAAGCCGATCAGCGCCTTCGGCTCGGCGATATTCAGATCGCCCAGCATCGCGAAGCTGGCCGTGACGCCGCCCGTGGTCGGATCGGTGAGCACGCTGATATACGGCACGCCCGCTTCATCCAAGCGCATCAGCGCGGCCGAAATCTTGGCAAGTTGCATGAGACTCACCGCGCCTTCCTGCATGCGCGCGCCGCCCGACGCCGACACGATCACCAGCGGCGTCTGCCGATCCATGGAGCGCTCGATCGCGCGCGTGATTTTTTCACCCACCACCGAACCCATGCTTCCGCCGATGAATTTCAGCTCCATCGCGCAGATGTTCACCTCGCGGCCGGCGAGTTGCCCCGACGCTGAAATCAACGCATCGGAGAGCGAAGTCGATTCCTGCATGGCGGCGAGACGCTCGGTGTAACGCTTGGAATCCTCGAAGCGCAGAGGGTCGGTGGAAACCATGTCGGCGTCGTACTCTTCGTAGGCGCTGTCATCGAACAGCATGGCCATGCGCGCGCGCGCATCCAGCCGGAAATGGTGCTCGCACTGCGGGCACACCTGGAGATTTTCGTCGAGCGATTTTTTCCAGATGATCTGCCCGCAGGATTCGCACTTCAGCCACAGGCCTTCCGTGCGAACGCGCTTCTCCCCGTCTCCACTGCCTTCAAGACCCGGTTTCTGCCGGTTGAACCACGCCATAGCGAACACATTCCTACAGTAGCGTAAGCTTCCACCACCGCGCTATCGCAGATCGGGCGCGCCGTTCATCAGTTCGTGATCAGGGTTCCCTCGGGTCCCACACATACGCCGCGAAATCGCGGCGACTCGAAAATCCCAAGCGCTGGTACAGCCGTATCGCCGCTTCATTCGACGCGGTCACCGTCAAACTGACCGCCCTGCATCCGTGCGCCGACAACGCCACCATGGATTGCCGCATCAGCTCATAGCCCAAGCCCGTTCCTTGCTCCGCTTTCGAAACGCAGATTTGCGTGATGTGGCCGCAGTCGCTGGCCACCAGGCTTGCCAGAGAAATGCCTCGCAACTGGCGCGTCGCGGTGTCGATCGCCGCAAACGAAGCCGGCCTGAAAAACGTCCCGCACCCGGGATACTGCACGATGTTTGTCAGGAACCGCCGCGCGCCCGAGGGTGATCGATACTGGTCGTTGATCCGGCTATCGATATGGCCCTGATACGCGGCCGCAATTAACCGAGCGGTGTGATCCTGCATGTTCTCGGTCCAGCCGGTGATAATCGCGCCGGAAGGCGGCCTCGCCGGCAGCTTCAAGCAACCGGCAAGCGGCGCTTCGAGGAATTTGCGCGGATAGGATTGAGGCCGGGCGCGGCCGGACGAGCTCGAAACATTCCCGGCCGACGCGCAATCGAGCGGCGAACCTAACATCATCGGCTGAGCTTCCACCCGCTTCACACCAGGCATGCGCCATATTGCACCGAGTACTGCCTCGAGCAGCGCGCGCTCAAGGAGCGCGATTGAGGTCGGCGCGGCCGGGCGCTCCCGCATCACGTACAGATCGCCGATCAACCCCTTGCCTTCTTCGCAAACGAAGTACGAGTAGCCGGTAACCCGCGGACCGTTCGCGGGGTTGCTCACCAGCGCGAATCCGCTCAGCGCCTGCATGTGAATGAAACGCCGCACCAAATCCGCTGACGCACGAAAATCCCAATCCAGTTCGGCGCGCCATCGAGCGATCTCCTCGTCGAGAAGTGGCGTCAGACGGTCGGCCTCGATCGACCGCAGTTCGACGATCTGTTCCCCAACGTGCTCGGACCGCGAGTCTGGCAGGGCCGCCATGTCCTCATCCTATCCGGTTTCGGGCGTGCGCACGACGCGCTCGGGTCGTCCATGTTGTGTCCATGTTTTGTCCACGTCGTGTCCAGGTAGTGTCCATGTCGTGTCCATGTGGACCCACGCGCGCGTGTCATCATAATTACTTGCGCTCTTCGCCGCTGCTGCCCATTTTCCTGATCGTCGCCGTCGACATCCTCGGACTGACGATCATGATCCCGCTGCTCCCGTTTTACGCCGAAAAAATGGGCGCGAGCCCGGCCACGGTCGGCTTGCTGATCGGCACGTACGCAGCGTGCCAGCTCGTATCCGGCCCTCTGCTCGGCCGCGCATCCGATTTTACGGGCCGTAAGCCATTGCTGCTGCTGAGCCAAGTGGGCACGCTGATCGGATTCCTGATGCTGGCCTTCGCGCCGAATTTATGGATCGTGTTTCTGGCGCGCGTGATTGACGGCGCAACGGCGGGAAATCTGTCGCTGGCGCAAGCCTACATTTCCGACGTGACGCAGCCGGAGGATCGCGCGAAATCCTTCGGCGTGATCGGCATTGCGTTCGGCGTGGGATTCCTGATCGGCCCGGCGATCTCCGGCTTTCTTTCGCAATTCGATTATCGCGATCCAATTTTCGCGGCCGCCGCGCTATCCGCCACCAGCATTCTCGCCACGTATTTTCTGCTGCCGAGGGCTACACCGGCGATCCCAACACCCGAAGGGGGCGGCTCAACGTCCCCCGCCGGACGCCGCCTGTCCCTGCTCCAATGGGGCGAATACGCCCGCTACTTTCGCGATCCTGCATTGGCGACGCGGCTATGGCAATTTCTCGCCTTCGGGTTCGCCTTCGCAATGTTCACTGCCGGCTTTCCCCTGTTTGCCGAGCGCCGTCTCGCATGGCACGGCGTGCCTTTCGGCCCGAAGCAGGTCGGATACACGTGGGCTTACGCTGGATTCCTGGGGATTTTCCTGCAAGGCCCCGCACTGGGACGAATGGTGAAAAGGTTCGGCGAGCGCGCGTTGAATCGCGTCGGATTCGCGGCCTACTCTGCCGGCTACGCCACGCTCGGGTTCTGCTTCTCGATTCCCGTGCTGATTCTGGCGACCACCATAGCCGCGGTCGGCACCTTGGTGCGGCCCACGCTGACGAGTCTGATCACGCAAGCCGCGCCTCGCGAAGAGCAGGGAGTGGTGTTGGGATTGACGCAATCGTTAACCTCGGTGGCGCAGATCGCGGGTCCACCGCTGGCGGGCTTCCTGATCCAGCGAGGCATGTTGACGGGCTGGGGTTTGACCGCGTCCGGCGTCGCGCTGATCGGATTCGTGTTGGCGATGCGGCCAACGAGCCGTGACTAGAAGGAGTGGTCTTAGAGAGTTCTCCGATAATTCAGCGATGAAGTCGGCCAGCTGCTTTTCCTTGCGGCGCGCCGGCTTTCCTCGTGCCGATACAGCGGAAGCCTATATAGTTGTGTCATGGCTCAAGAACACGTCCTCGAACAACGCGCCCTTGACGTCCTAAATCGGACTGATGAGATTAGGGAAACCTTAGAGTACTGCGGCCCCGATGGTGGCCTTACAGCGGAAATTCATGAATTCGTGCAGTCTCTGGAAGCTCCCCTGCGCAGCCAGCCGGCCGTCGATCAATGGAGCCGCGAGGTGGAAATCGAAGATTCGTTCATCTGGTTGAACCTGTTTCCAGAGAACTGGCGCATCTCGGAGGGTGAGTTCCTGGCGTTCGGCGTCGCCTGGTGCAACCCATTCGATGAGGCGGCGGATGACCCCTACGTTTTCCTCCGGGTGCCGCCGGCTGATGCGTTTCCGGCGCGCGACGCGGTACTGAACCAAGTGCGAGCTGAACTAGCAGCGAAGGGTTTTGAAGAATACTCGCCGGACCAAAATCCGTATTGGCCGATGTGGAAGTATCTCCGTCTCGATTCTTTTAAGTCACCATCCGGCTGGGATGAGGACAAGTTCGTGGCGGGTGTCGTTGAAGCCTTTCGCCTGCTGCTCCCTTGTACACAGGCTATCGATCAGGTTCTTCGGTCGCTTCCCCCAAAACCCGCGCCGCCATCCCCGTCGCGACCGTGAGGGACTGCGTTGGTCATTACGAGCCGCGGCCATTTGGCTTCGGCCGCCGAAGTCGGCAAACGCAGCAGCGGGCAAGGAAGCGGTTATGAATCAGCAACTACTTTCGCTCCTTCCCTCCGAACTGGATCGCTCGCAGCCACGCCTGTGTATACTGTAAGCGTTTCCAGGAGGCTCCCATGAAACTCAGCCGCCGTCATTTTGCAGCGACCCTTGCCGCGTCCCCAATCGCGCCGCTCCTAGCGCAACAACAGCCGCCCGCCGCTCCGAATCCCAATACCAGCGCGCCGCGCCGCGGTCCCGCGCCTGAGATTCCTCCGCTTCAGGAACCCTTGTCTTTCGCCCGCGCAGACGTGCATCCTAAAGTGCGGCCGTTTCCGATGACGCAGGTTCGCCTGCTGCCGGGACCCTTTGAGGACGCGGCCGGTTGGAATCGCGGCTACATGGCGCGCCTCCCGGTCGATCGTCTGGTCCGCAACTTCCGCGTCAATGCCGGCTTGCCCACGGACGCGAAACCGTTCGGCGGTTGGGAACAACCGAATAACGGTCAAACGCTTCATCGCGAAAGCGAGCTTCGCGGCCATTTCACCGGTCACTTTCTTTCCGCGAGCGCGCAACTGTATGCCTCGACCGGCGATCAGTCGGCAAAGGCCAAGGGCGATGAGATCGTAACCGAACTCGCGAAGTGCCAGGCGAAACTCAGCGGCGGATATCTCAGCGCGTTCCCCACCGAATTTTTCGATCGCCTGGACCAGCGAAAACAAGTGTGGGCCCCGTTCTATACCATTCACAAAATCATGGCGGGCATGTTCGATATGTATCGGCTCGCCGGCAACCAGCAGGCGCTCGAAGTCCTGCAAGGCATGGCCGGCTGGGCCGATCAGTGGACCGCTTCGAAATCCGAAGAGCATATGCAGGACATCCTCAATACCGAATACGGCGGGATGAATGAAGTGCTCTACAATTTGGCTGCCGCAACGGGTGACGATCGCTGGGCCAAGGCCGGCGACCGCTACACGAAAAAGATTTTCTTCAATCCGCTCGCCTCCCGCCGCGATGAGCTGCGCGGATTGCACGTCAATACGCATATCCCGCAGGTGATCGGCGCCGCCCGCCGCTACGAATTGTCGGGCGACTACCGCTTTCACGATGTCGCCGATTATTTTTGGTATGAAGTGGTCGGCGCACGCTCTTACGTCACCACCGGAACCAGCAATGGCGAGGCCTGGCAGGCTCAGCCGCGTCAGCTTGCGAGCGAGCTAAAACGCTCTGTTGCCACGGAGGAGTGCTGCTGTTCTTACAACATGCTCAAGCTGACACGGCATCTGTATCAGTGGACCGCCGATCCGCGCTATTTCGATTATTACGAGCGGTCTCTACTCAACATGCGCCTCGGCACCATCCATCCCGAAACCGGCGCTACGCAGTATTATCTTTCGCTGACTCCGGGAGCTTGGAAAACCTTCAACACGGAAGACAACTCGTTCTGGTGTTGCACCGGCACTGGCGTCGAGGAGTATTCCAAGCTGAATGACAGCATCTACTGGCAAGATGACGACGGCGTCTACGTGAACCTGTTCATCGCGTCAGAATTGCACTGGCAGGAGAAAGGAATTCGCCTGCGCCAGGAAACCAGGTTCCCCGAGACGCCCTCTACCACCATCGCCATCACCGCCGAAAAGCCCGTTCAGACAGCAATACGTTTGCGCATTCCTGAGTGGATCGGCTCCGGCGGCTCGGTGAAGATCAACGGCAAGCCCGTTGACGCTCTGGCAAGCCCTGGGAGTTATCTCACGCTCGCGCGCACGTGGAAAACCGGCGATCGCATCGAGATGACCATGCCGATGCGTTTACACGTTGAGAGCATGCCCGACGATCCCAAGCAGCAGGCGTTTCTATACGGACCGCTGGTGCTCGCGGGCGACCTGGGCAATGACGGCCTCACAGAACAGTTGGCCATCGGCTCTAACGTCCCGCAACTGCGTCGCGCGCCGCAGATCGACATCCCGACATTCCGCGCATCGGGCACGTCGGATCACGACGATCCGTCATCCTGGATCAAGCCCGGTGACAAGCCGCTCGCATTTCACACCACAGGCCAAGCCAAAGACGTCGCACTCGCGCCGATCAACAGCATCTTCGGAAGGCGGTATTCGGTCTATTGGCAAGTCTCGTGAAGGCGCCGGCGATTAACTTGATTCTGCTCGAGAGCGGATCGTCGCGCTTGCTCTCGCTCTCCACCGTCGATCTCGTCATCATTGCGCTCTATTTCGCCGCAGTCCTCGGCATCGGCGTATACCTCAAGCGATACACCAAGACAGGCGAGGATTTCTTTCTAGCCGGGCGCGAGATGACCGCGTGGGTCGCGGGCTTAAGCTTTCTCGCGGCCAATCTGGGATCGCTCGAACTGATGGGGTGGGCGGCCGCCTCATATCAGTACGGCATTCTCGCGACTCATTGGTATTGGATCGGCGCGATTCCCGCGATGCTGTTTCTCGGGATGGTCATGATCCCGTTCTATTACATTTCGAAAACGCACTCAGTCCCCGGCTATTTGAAATTGCGTTTCGGCGAGCCGGCGCGCGCTCTCTCGGCGATCACCTTCGGATTGATGACCATTCTGATGAGCGGCATCAACATGTATTCGATGGCGCTGATCATGAAAGTGATGCTCGGCTGGGACATCGATGTCAGCATCTGGATCTCGTCGATCACGGTCGCGCTGTACGTCTTCCTCGGTGGCCTGCTTTCCGCAATCTTCAATGAGGTCCTGCAATTCGTGCTGATCTGGCTGGGTGCGCTGCTGATCGCGATTCTCGGACTGATCGAGGCCGGTGGATGGAACGGGGTCAAGGAACGCATCGCACACAACACGTTGAACAACCTGGCTGGGAACCATCTGGCTGGAACGACAGGAGCGAGTTACACGCACCTATGGAGCACGCTCGGTTCGTTCAGCGACAATCCGATGGGCATTCATTGGATTGGAATCGTATTCGGACTGGGATGGGTAATTTCGTTCGGCTACTGGACCACGGATTTCCTGGTCGTGCAGCGAGTCATCGCCGCGAAGGACTTGCGCTCGGCGAGAATGGCGCCGATTATCGGCGCGGCATTCAAGATGATGGTGCCTCTGATCGTGATCCTTCCGGGATTGCTGGGACTCGCGCTGCTGCCGGAGAAATTGGTGGGTGAATCGCAAGCCGTCGCGACCGGAGCCCACAGCTATAACGAAGTGCTCCCGCTGATGCTCGCGCGATATTGCGGACCCGGATTGTTGGGCCTCGGCATCACCGCGCTGATCGCGGGCTTCATGTCGGGGATGGCAGGCAATATCAGCGCGTTTTCCACCGTCTGGACCTACGACATTTACCGCCCACTGATTCGTCCGCTTATAGGAACGGCGGCCAGCGACGCGCATTACGTGAGCATGGGTCGCTGGTGCACGCTCATCGGCGCGCTGGTGAGCATCGGGACAGCTTACCTGGTGATGCACTTTCTGAGCATCATGGATTACGTGCAAGCATTGTTCAGTTTCTTTATCGCGCCACTGTTCGGGACGGTGTTGCTAGGCATGCTCTGGAAGCGCGCGACCCCGTGGGGTGGCTTCTGGGGATTGCTGGCGGGCACGGTTTCCTCGATCGGCATGTGGGCGTGGGTGAAATTCGACCCGTCGGCGCTTCGCTACGTCGCGTTGTCGACGCAGGCCAAGGACATGGCGGAAAATATGTATCGCGGGCTGTGGTCGTGGATCATTTGCGTCGTGGTCACGGTAGCCGTGAGTATGGTGACCGTTCCCAAACCCGTTAGCGAATTGTCCGGCCTGGTGTACGGATGTACAAGATTGCCCGTCGAGGACCGGGTCGAGTTGTGGCGCAGGCCCGGATTCTGGGCGTGTGTGGTCGCGGTAGTGTTCGTCGCGTTGAATATTGCTTTCTGGTAAGTAGCCTCCGGCTACTCTTGGTCGCCGTGGCGACCGGTTGAAGGTCGTGAGACCGATCTCGCGACGGAGTGTTCGAGGACTTTTTGTAGAAACATGCATCGTCCGGATATGATATCGATTTGGTTCTTCATCGGCGCTCTGTTGCTGATTTACGGTGTGTTGATTCTCGGCGCCGGATTGTACGATCTGGCTGCGCCGCCCGAGCATCCCGTCGTGCTTGCGAATCTTCACGCGGGGATCTGGTGGGGCGCATTGCTGATCGTACTGGGCGGATTCTACGCGATCCGCTTCCGCCCCGGGAGAGGTCAATGAAATTCGGAGTCATCGTAGGCAATCGCGGCTTTTTTCCGGATCATCTGGCAAAGAGCGGCCGCGTCGAAATCATCACGGCGATTGAGAAGGCCGGCCACGAAGCAGTGGCCGTCACGCCCGAACAAACTAAGCACGGTGCCGTGGAGTCGCGCGCCGAAGCAGCCTGCTGCGCCGATCTCTTCAAGCATCATCGCGATGAGATCGCAGGCGTCATCGTCACGCTTCCGAACTTCGGAGACGAGCGCGCCATTGCGGATACCCTTCGGATAGCCGGCCTGGGCGTCCCCGTCCTGGTCCAGGCGACCCCCGATACTCCCGGCCGCATGACCATCCGCGACCGCCGCGATAGCTTCTGCGGCAAGATGTCGGCGTGCAACAATCTCACGCAGTACGGTATCTCTTATTCGTTGACGACCCTCCACACGGAAGCGCCCGGCTCGGAACTTTTCCAAAAGGACTTAGCCTGGTTCGCCGCTGTCTGTCGCGTCGTACGGGGACTCAAGCGTCTCCGCATTGGCGCGATCGGCGCGAGGCCCGCGGCGTTCAACACAGTTCGCTATAGCGAAAAGATTCTGGAAGCCAACGGCATTTCCGTCGAGCCCATCGATCTGTCTGAAATTCTTGGCTGGATCGCGCGTATGGGCGACCACGATTCCGCCGCTCAAGCCAAGCTCCATCAGATTCGCAAATACGTTTCCACCGGCAGCGTGCCGGACGCGGCTCTCATGAAGATGGCGAAACTCGGCGCTGTGATCGACCGCTGGATAGCGGACACGGCTGTCTCCATCAGCGCGGTGCAGTGCTGGACCTCGCTCGAGGAATTCTTCGGGGTGGTGCCGTGCACCGTGATGAGCATGATGAGCGAGAACTTAATGTCGAGCGCCTGCGAAGTCGACATTTGCGGCGTGGTCGGAATGCATGCATTGCAACTCGCATCTGAATCGCCCAGCGCGCTGCTCGACTGGAACAACAACTACGGCGACGATCCGGACAAGGCGGTATGCTTTCATTGCAGCAATCTCCCCAAGCACTTCTTTAAGGAGGTGCGCATGGATTTTCAGGAAATCATCGCGGGAACGGTGGGCAAGGAGAATACCTTCGGAACATGCGTGGGCCGCGTGAAGAGCGGACCGATGAGCTTTGCCCGCTTTTCGACCAACGATCGCGAGGGGACCATCCACGGCTACACCGGCGAAGGCGAGTTTACCGACGATGTTCTCGATACGTTCGGAGGCGCGGGCGTGGTGCGAATTTCGAATTTGCAAGCGCTGCTGCGATACATTTGCGAGCGCGGGTTCGAGCACCATGTCGCGGCGAATCTGGCGCCGGTGGCCGCGGCCGTGCAGGAAGCCACCACGCGATATCTGGGATGGAACGTGCATCGGCATGAGTAAGCACGGACGTGGGGCCGCCACTCGTCGTATATCCATGGGCCGCGAGCCGGCTTTCAATCCGGCTTCTCTTCGATTGGATCCATTCGTGTCCGCGGCTCGTGCGTTCGACATGCTTGATTGGATCTCTCCATGAGCATCGTCGCAGGTGTGGACTTTGGCACGCTCAGCGTGCGTGTGTCCATCTTTTCGAGCGAGCGCGGACGCCTTGGCACTGCACGATCCGAGTATCCGCTGCACCGCAAGAAGGAAGACCCGGATCACGGAACGCAAAGTCATGCCGACCATATGCGCGCGCTAGTGGAGGCGACCCACGCGGCCGTTCTTGATGCAAAGCGCGCCCACCCGGGAATCGACGGGCATTCGATTGAGGCAATCGCACTCGACACCACCGGATCCAGCGTGGTCATGGTCGACCGGCATCTTCAACCACTGGACGATTACTATCTCTGGTGCGATCATCGGGCGTGGAAAGAAGCCGGCGAGATTACCGCCGCGGCCCACCAGTGCGGGCTCGAAGCGATTCACTGGTGCGGCGGAGTATATTCCTCTGAATGGGGATTCGCGAAACTGCTGCACTGGCTGCGCCACAATCCGGAAAAGCGCGCGAAGTTCGCGACGGCGCTGGAACATTGCGACATGGTCGCCGCCACGCTGTGCGGCATCACCGATCCTGAGGCCATTCCACGCAGCGTTTGCGCCATGGGGCACAAGTGGATGTGGAACGCTGCGCTCGGCGGGCTGCCGTCCCAGGAATTTCTGACCGGCGTCGATCCGCTTCTGACCGGCGTCCGCGGCAAGCTCGGAGGACGATATGCGACCTCGGATGCAATCGCCGGACATCTTGAGCCGGGTTGGGCGAAACGGCTGGGACTGCGCGCGGGAATAGCAATTCCGGTTGGCGCGTTCGATGCGCATTGGGACGCAGTGGGCGCGGGAGTCCGGCTGGGGAACGTAGTCAACGTGCTCGGGACGGCCACCTGCGTCATCGCCATCAGCGAGAAACCGGATCTGATTCCAGGCGTCTGCGGCGTGGTGGAAGGATCGGTTTACCCCAATCGCGTCGGCGTTGAGGCGGGCCTCTCCGCAACCGGCGATCTGTTCGGCGCGATTGCGAAACGCTGCAACACCACCGTCGCTGAGCTGTCGAACGGGCTCGACAAATATCGCCCGGGCGAAACCGGATTGCTCCGGCTTACCTGGGACAACGGCGATCGCACCGTGCTGGTGAATCCGGAACTCGGCGGCGCAACGCTCGGGTGGCGGCTGACATCGACCGCGCAGGACGAGCTGTTCGCGGCGATCGAAGGCACTGCCATGCACACCCGCGTGATCCTCGAACGCATGGAACACCACGGCGTACCTGTCGATCGCATCATCCACGGCGGCGGAATTCCGCAGCGCAACGCGGCGCTCAATCAGATTTACGCGAACGTGATGGGCAAGCCGATCCTGGTTCCCAAAGGCGACGTGACCAGCCTCGGGTCGGCGATCTTCGCGTTTCTCGCGGTCGGGACGTTCAAGACCATCGAAGAAGCGCAAGACGCTCTGTGTCCCGGGCACGTTGCGATCGAGCCCGTCGCATCCGCTGTCGCCACGTATGAGGAGCTCTACGGCCTGTTCAAGAAACTGTACTTCGCGCTGGGCGATCGGCAATCGGGCGCAGTCAGTATCGGAGACGTGTTGCCGGAACTGCGCGCGACCGCAGCTCGGGCGCGAGCGGCAAAGGAAGCCAATGCGGGTCCCGGAGGGTTCAATGTTATCCGCGCTGCGAACTGAAGTTTACGAAGCCAACCTCGAGATCGTCCGCCGCGGGCTGGTCCTCTACACCTTCGGAAACGCGAGCGGCATCGCGCGCGAAAAGGGTTTGATCGTTATCAAGCCCAGCGGTGTTCCCTACGAAAACATGGTACCCTCCGATCTGGTGATCGCCGATCTCCACGGGCGCATCGTCGAGGGCTCCTTAAAGCCTTCGTCGGATCTGGCGACGCACGCGGCATTGTATCGCGCCTTTCCGTCGATTGGCGGAGTGGTGCACACGCATTCGCGCCACGCCGCCGCGTGGGCCCAGGCGTGCTGCGAAATCCCGTGTCTCGGCACCACGCACGCTGATTATTTCCGCGGCTGCGTCCCGGTAACGGCTCATTTGACGGCCGACGAGATTGACTCGGATTACGAACTCAGCACCGGCGCGGCGATCGTCCGCGCGATGGAGGGCCGCGATCCCCTAGGCTGCCCCGCGGTCCTCGTCGCGGGACACGCGCCATTTTGCTGGGGACGCACCGTGAGCGACGCGGTTCACGCGGCGGTGGTGGTGGAAGAACTTGCCGCCATGGCGTGGCAGACGTTGACCATCAACCGGTCGGCGAAAGAGATTTCGGAAGCGCTCCGCGACAAGCACTATTTTCGGAAGCATGGACCGAACGCGACGTACGGGCAGACCAAGGAATGACGCTTGACAAAATGTGGGGCGGGCGCGGAACGTACGTACGTGTCCTCGTCCGCAGCCCGGCCCCCTGGCCGGGCTTCTTGCGTGACCAGGAGTCGCTCGATCTAACGCTTTACCTCTTTACAACACTCAGCGTCACCTGTGACGGATACTGCTGCGAATGGTGCACCGCATTATGCGCCACCACCGCCTTTACCTCGTCATAGTTATTGCCACCCGTGTTCATGTTGCGATCGAAGCGCGGAAAATTGCTGCTGGTCACCTCGATGCGGATGCGATGGCCGGCCGCGAAGTAATTGCTGGTGGTCATCGGCGATAGCGTCACCTTATACACCTTGCCCGCCTCCATCCACACCTGAGGCTTGTCATATCCTTCGCGATACCGAACGCGCTGAATGGTCTCGTCCAGATTGTAAGCCGTGCCATCGGGATAAACGTCGATCACCTTTACCGTGAAATCGGTATCCTTGGCATCCGAGGAAACATACAGGGTCGCCTCGATCGGTCCGCTCACCTCCAGTCCTTCTTTCAGCGGCTCGGTCGAATACACCAGGATGTCCGGCCGCGCTTCCATTTTGCGTTGATCGAACGCACCGCCGGTAACCGCGTTGCCGGTGCAGCACACGTTGCCTCCGTAGGACGGCACGGGATTCATCGGATCGTAGACGAAGCGGTCGGCGGCATCCGCGCTTGGCGGGCCGGTGTTCAGCAAGCCGTCGCCGTCCAGGCTGTTCGCTTTCCCGTCGCTCGAAAGATAGAACGTCATCGGACGCGCGCCCTGCGGCGGCCACGTATCCGAGGTCTGCCACTTGTTCATGCCCATGGTGAAATAGCGAACCTTCGGAGTGTTCTCCAGGATCTTGTTGTCTTCGCCCTTCAGGAAATGATCGAACCAGCCGTAGGTGAGCGCGTCGTAATCCAGCCGCGCGTCGCCCATGCTGCGTTCGCCGACCACCGTATTCTCGGTGGCGCGCTTGTACTGGCAGTGCAGCGTCGGCGCGATCACCGCGTACTGCTGATTCGCGATGGCTCCCTTCGCGGTCTTGCGCACTTGATTGTACGCCGCCAGGTTGGGCCCGATCGACACGTCGTACCAGGACATGAACCAATATCCCGGCACGTTCACCTGCATGTTGTCATGCCACAGTCCGCCGCGATACCACGCCGGATCGTTGGGAGCGCGCTTGATCATCGCGCCGCCTGTCGAAACCTCCATGCGATCCGCGAAAATCCCGTGCGGCCCGCCCACCGCTTCTATGATGTCCTGCTCCGGCAAGTGCGTCAGCGCCTTCGACCAATCCACAGGCGGCAATTGCTGCGCCAGATCGAACTCCTTCGACGCGCGAATCAAATCCGCCTGCGAGGCGTTAGGCGGAAACATCGGCCGAACCTGGTTCTGTTCGCCATAAATCCATGCGATGAACAGCATCTGCACCGCGCCGCCGCGATACCAGTTGCCCTGTTCGTAATAGGGACCCACGCGCCCCACGCCCGCCCCGAAGCCTTGCGGGATCATCGCCGCGAACGCCGGATTGCCCTGCCCCGCGACGCCCAGTTGCCATTCCGCCGTCGACGAGCATCCGATGGTTCCCACTTTTCCGTTGGTCCAGGACTGCGACGACATCCATGTGATCGCGTCGCTGCCGTCCGTGAGCGGGGGCCCCAGAATGTCGTAGTTGCCTTCGGAGAAAAAGTGGCCTCGCTCATTTATCTCGACATACGCATAGCCGCGCTTCACGGCGTCGAGCTGCGCGCTCATGTTGGCCCACGTGCCATTGCGCACGTCCCAGAAGTTGAAGTTATACGGCGTTCGCACGAAGATGATCGGAACCTTTTTCGAGGTGTCCTTCGGGCGATAAATATCGGCCGCCATGCGCTTGCCGTCGCGCATCGGAACCATGACTTTGCGCTCGATGATTGCGATCGACTCCAGCTCTTTTTCGTCCTTTTCGCGAGCGGCGATCATCTGCGGATCGGGCCGGTTGCCACGCCCCTGCGCCGGCGCAGTCGTCGGCGTCGCAATAATGGCGATCGCCAGCCCCACGGAAATCCACACCATCAGCTTCGTCAATTTCATAAGCTATCCCTCGATTCTTCGATCCAGTGTAGCGCTGTCGTGTAACCGTGTCGATGCTTTGCCCGTCGCGATCGCTAGTGAGGCACGACCGTCAGGGAGTGTGTTCCGGCCTTCCAGCCCCATGCGTAAGCTTGGGGCTATTTATGACCTGTCGAAACCGTCGATTGAGGCGCGACAGAATGGAGCGCTCGTTATTACGGCGCCGACCGTCAGGGAGCGCATCGCGACATGGCGTTCCATGCGATCATCGCAGCTATGAGATTCATAATCGCGATTCTACTTGCCGCGGGACTCATATCGGCGCAAACGCCAACGGCTCCGGCTAGCAACCCGGGAAAGTCGGATTGGGCTAACCTGAAACGGCTCGCGGCAGGCGAGGAGATCCGCGTTTCCATGAGCGACGGTAAATCCTTCCGTGGGCAGCTTCAAAGCGCCACTGAGGACTCGCTGATCATGGTCGCCGCAAGCAGCCAGCAGACGCTGGGACGGCCGCAGATCACGAAGATCGCCACCAAAGGCGCCAGCCATCGCGGGCGGAATACGCTGATCGGCCTGGGCATCGGCGCCGGCGCGGGACTGGCAATTGGTGCCGGCGCGGATTCATCCTGCGCTCCCCACAACTGTTGGTTTGACAATAACTTTGGGAAGGTAGTCTTCACCCCGCTCGGAGCGCTCGTCGGGACCATCGTCGGGGTGGCATGGCCCACCGGCGGCTGGCACGAGGTGTATCGGCTGAAGTAGCGATGGGACATCGGCAGCCTGGCATCGCGACAGTATGAGTTGGTGAATAAATGAACAAAATGAGGCTGCTGATCGGAATTCTTCTCGCCGCCGGAGTTGCTCTGGCGCAAACGGCCCACACGGACTGGGCTAACGTGAAACGGCTCGCGGCCGGCGAGGAGATCCGCGTCTCAATGAGCGACGGTAAATCCTTCCGCGGCCAGCTTCAGAGCGCGACTGACGAATCGCTGATCATGGTCGCCGCGAGCAGCCAGCAGACACTGGCCCGGCCGCAAATTACAAAGATCGCAACCAAAAGCGCCAGCCATCGCGTGCGGAATACACTGATCGGCCTGGGCCTCGGTGCCGGCGCAGGACTGGCCGGCGGGGCCGTTGAGGACCATTCATCCTGCGCTGGCCGCTGCGGGTTCGGCAACAACCTTGGGAAAGTAATCTTCACCCCGATCGGAGCGCTCGTCGGGACCGTCGTCGGGTTGGCATGGCCCACCGGCGGCTGGCACGAAGTGTATCGGTCGAAGTAGCCGCGCCCGCTCAGGCCAATAATGCCGACAGAATCCGCCCCGCGACCTCTTTCCCTCTTTCCCCCCCTTCCCCAACGGGACCCACGCAGCTCGGGCAGCCCGTTTCGCACTTACAAGCTGCGAGCAGTTTTGCCGCGCCCTCCAGCAGCGGCCGCGTCAACTTGAACAACGCCGCGCTCTGCCCGATTCCACCGGGATAATTGTCGTACAGAAACAAATTCGGCTCGAAGGTCTTCAGTCCGCCCGAAATATCCTCGGTAATCGACACGCCCAGATCGTGCGGGTCGCACATCACCAGCAGCGAGCCGATGGTTTTCAACAGTGCGCCCAATCCCACCAGTCCGTTCTGTTTGTCGCTCGGCGTCAAATCGGGGAATCGCGCCAGAAACGCTTCGGGAAAATGCAGCCAGAACGCGGTCGTGTGCATCTCCTGCTCCGGCATCGAAAGATTTCCCGCGCCCACGTTTTCCATCGTGTAGAACTTGATCTTTTTAAACCCGACGATCTGCCGGTTCAATCGCACATCCCCATGCGCGGCCTTTGCCCCTGCGACCACGCGCGCATCGAATTCCTCCAGCTCTTTCACCTGCGTGTAGTCGATCGCGTCCGTGAAATAATCCGAATCTACCGATCGCACATACGCCTTGCGCCCCTCGTAATCGAATCGCTCCACCTGATACTGGCGCGCTTCATGCAGATAGATCGCCTTTTCGTGCAGCGTTGTCAGCGCAGCCGTGAACGAGACCTCCGCGATCACGCGATGGTCGCCGGTGATATCCACGACCACGAAGTTGTCGCTCGAAATCGAGCGCAGGCTGACGGCATCGGCCGGATACGAATCCGAGGTCCAATGCCAGGCGCCTCCCGAATGATGCAGGAACCGTAGGTCACTCAGAAATGCGCACATATCCGCAGTCTCATGCGCGCCGAATTTCTCTCCATCGCGAATCGGAAGCTCGAACGCCGCGCATTTCAGATGGCTGATCAAAATTTCGAGATTGTCCGGATTGATTTGCGCGTGCTCCGGTGACCGGTCGAAAAAATATTCCGGATGCTCGACGATGTATTGATCGAGCGGCGCGCTCGACGCCACCATCACCGCCATCGAACTGGTCTGCCGTCGCCCGGCCCGGCCCGCCCGCTGCCATGTCGATGCGATGGTGCCGGGATAGCCGGCCATCACCACCGCGTCCAGCGATCCGATGTCGATGCCCAACTCCAGCGCATTGGTCGCCACCACCGCTCGAATCTCGCCATCGCGCAGTTTGCGTTCGATCTCACGCCGCTCCTTCGGCAGGTACCCGCCGCGATAGCCGCGAATACTCGCGCTGGTGCCGGGATGCTCATCTTTCAAGTACGTCAACAGCACCTCGGTGGCCAGGCGGCTATTGGCGAACACCAGCGTCTGCTGGCCTCGATCGATCAGCTCCCGCGCGATGCGGCGCGTCTCATTCAGATAGCTGCGGCGAATTCCCAGCGCACGATTTACCACCGGCGGATTATAGAAAACCACGAATTTCTCACCCGCGGGCGCGCCGTTCTGCTCCACCAGTTCGAACGGCCGGCCCGTGAGCGACTCGGCCAGCTCCTTCGGATTCGCGATGGTCGCCGAGCAGCAGATGAACTGCGGCGACGATCCATAAAACTCGCAGATGCGCTTCAACCGTCGCAGGACATTCGCGAGATGGCTGCCGAAGACGCCGCGATAATAGTGCAGCTCATCGATCACGATGTAGCGCAGATTCTCAAACGCCTTGGCCCACTTGGTGTGATGCGGCAGGATTCCGGCGTGCAGCATGTCCGGATTCGTCAAGACCACGTTCGCCCGTTCGCGAATCGCCCGCCGGGCATCTTGCGGAGTGTCGCCGTCGTAAGTGAACGCGCGTAAGTCGGAACCGGCCGCGTCTATCGCAGCTTGAAACTCCTGAAGTTGATCCTCCGCCAGCGCCTTGGTCGGGAACAGATACATCGCGCGCGCGGCCGGATCTTCCATCAGGCGATTCAGGACCGGTAGGTTGTAGCACAGCGTCTTTCCGCTCGCCGTCGGCGTGACCACCACCAGGTTTCGACCGTTCGCCGCGTGCTCGAACGCCGCGCCCTGATGCGTGTAAAGCTTTTGAATACCGCGCGATACCAGCGCCTGCCGCAGCAAGGGCGCGAGAGCTTCGGGAAACTCGACGAACTCGCCCGCGCGCGCCGGCAGGCGTCGAATCGCGCGCACCGGCGAGTCGGGATTCGCCATCCATTCCTCGAACCGCGCGATGGCTCCGTCGAGGCCGGCAGGCCTGCGGGGGAAATCGAGAGTCAGCGGGACGTTGATTTGCGACATTCGCCCTTTCTTCGCTATCTTGGTTATTCTAACGCGATCGGACGAAAATGTCTGCGGCGTCGACACGGTGGACTCACGGTGGACTCGCGGTGGATTCGTGGTGGATTCGTGGTGGATTCGTGGTGGATTCGTGGTGGATTCACGGTGGCTAACGCCGCGCTACAATTCGGCTCCGGTCAGCCTCCCACTCCAGACGCGATCATAATCGTAGCCGGCGCCAGCCAGCGCGCCCGGCAGAACCATGCCGTTCGAAGCGAACCGCCGGCTGCGCCGTTCCACCCATTTCGAAAGCGCCAACTCGGCCAGTCCATGACCGCGGGGCATCCAGATTCGATGCTGCCGCCGGACCCGCTCGATCTCGGGATGCACGCTCCCCTCGACCAACGCCGCCGTCTTAGATGCCGCGTGCCGGCGAAACGCGCCGAGGAATCGATTGACGCGCTGCATCCGGCCGCGCTCCATGAATCGCACGAACAAATCGTAGTCCAGTGCAAATTGAAACCCCGGATGGATGCCGCCCACATCATCGTAAATTCGCCGGCGCCAGAAGCAGGTCTCCTGCGGAATGTAATCCCAGCGTTTCATCAACGCATTCGAATGCGCCGGCAGTATCCAGTAAGAGTCGACCACCCCGTCTTCCCGCATGAACACCCGATGGCTGTAGACCGCGTCGACATCTGGATGGTCCGCGAAAAATCGCGCAACGAATTCCAGCGCGCCCGGCGCCAGCACGTCATCGCTATTCAGGTACGCCATAATTTCGCCGCGCGTGTGCGCGAATCCGCGCGCCACCGCATCCGCCTGCCCGCCGTCTTTCGCGGATTCGACATGACTCAACCGCTCCGCGTATCGCGCCAGTGTTTCCGGAGTCTGGTCCGTGCTGCCGCCATCCATCACTACGTATTCGAGCTTGGGATAGCCCTGTAGCAGCACGCTGCGCAGCGTCCACTCGAGGAATCTGCCGTGCTGAAACGACGGCGTTACGATGGAGATGGACGGGATCACGGCAATCCAAACACAGCGAAATGGCTGTCGGCGAATTCCGGACTCTTCGCGCCAAAAATCGCGGCAAGATCCGCATTCCTGGAAATGATCACGTAACGGTATGCTCTCCCGGCGATCGCGTCGCGGGCTTCGGCCGCCGGATAGGGCCCTTCGTCGGGAAAGAGAGTGGTCATTGACGCAGGATCGGGCGCATAAGCGACCGCATGCGTGCCGATCGCGAGAATCGAAGCTCCCGCCGCTCCATGCTCGCGCACCCATGCGATAGCCGGATAGCTCGACAGGCTCTCCGCCAGATAAGTATCACGATCCATCCGGCCGGCCAGATACTCCAGACGCGGGACGTTCAACGACATGCCGACGAGTGTGGAAAGGTTGAGCAGGTGGCAAAAGACAACGCTCGCCAATAACGCGGCAGCGAGACCGGTGGCAGCCGTTTCGATCGCACGCGCCAAGCCGGCCGCCACAGCGATCACAATCAGCACAATCGGCGCGATTCCGTATCTCAACACCGGCCACGTCGAAAACCAGATACTCAAATACACGGCGGCGAAAAAGCAACACGCGAGGCTCCGGCCGTTCCAATCGCTGCGCTTGATCTGGAAGATCGCGGGAATGAACAGGAGGAAAAACGGACCCAGCCGGGTGGTGCTGTTCCCCTCGAATATCGGCGTGCCCTGAAACTGAATCCGGAACAGATACGCGAGCCGATCGCGTAGCGGTACCAGCGACGCCGGCCGCTCCATCGCCCCGGGAGCCCGCAGCGGATAAACCGGATCGCCATGCGCGAGCGCGGCGCGCATCATCCAAAAGCTTCCGAACACAAGAAACACCGCCGTGGCCGATACCATTGTGCGGACGCGGCGCGGCTGCTTCAGTCCGGCGATCAGAAACAAAACCGCCAGCGGCACAACCCCGATCCAGCCGGTGTGCTTCACATTCACGGCGCCCGCTGCCAAGAAAGCGCCCGCCAGAATCCAGCTTGGTTCAATCCAGCCCAGCTCGCCGCCGGACACCAATTGTAAGTAGGCCAGCAGCCCGACGAGAAGAAAAAAGGCCATCGGAACATCGTTCTTCGCGATGGCTCCCGTCCATTGGACGAACGGAAGCGCGGTGGCCAGCGTCGCACCCGCCAAAGCGATTTCACGGCGCGCACCCAGTTCGCGCGCGATCGCGTACATCGTCACGAATGCGAGCCCCAGGAACACCGGCGCCACCATCTGCTCCGCCGCCTGTCCGGCCAGCGTATCCGCGGCGCCCATCATTAGCTCGAATCCCTGCGGCAGAAATCCGTAGTCTCCGAACGGAGCCAGGGTATGATGCAGCGAGAAATTTCGCGACGCGGCCAGATGCGTCGCCAGCGCATCGTACAGAACGCTGGGCGTCAGCGCCACCGGCTGAAGAACCAAAATCATCGCGCCCAGAAATATGGTCTGAATGCCCGCGAACGCTCCAGGCTCATGCCAGCCGCGAAAAATCTCACCCGACAGGCGACCCATCCGAAAAATCCCGCGCCGGAATGCGATCAGGCTGATTCCCAAGGTCACCGCGATGGCGGATGCCCTGATCTGTCCCAGCAACCCCAGCGCGATCAGGACCACGATCCACGCGGCGAATCCGATTCCGGCCGAAATGGCGATTTCAGCGCTGCGATGCCTGAATCGCAGCTTCAGCCAATCACATCCACACTTGCCGAATCCGCACGCCGCAACGACAGTCACCATCGTCACCAGCGTGGCGACCGGCTCCCGAAGCAAAGGCGGCGCCACCGCCGCGATCGCCAAAAGCGGCAGCTCCACGCGAGGCCATTTGCCCCGCAGCGTCAGCCACACTGGAATCGCCGCCGCAATCGCCAGCAGACCCACGATTCGCCCCGCCGGATGAACCCCGCTCACCCCGACTTCCGCGAAAAAAGAAGGCAGCGCCAGCGCGATCGCGGCCGGCAACCACACCAGCCAGATCCACACTCGAATTCTGGGTAACGAAAAGTCCATCTCGAGCGCTTCAGGCGGGCAGCATCAGTCTCGCCTCGCACCCCGGGCCGTCCGGCCGATTGTGCAGGTCGAGCGACCCGCCGTGCGCCTCCGCGATTTGCCGGCTGAGCACCAGCCCGATCCCGGAGCCGCCCGGCTTGGTGGTGAAAAACGGCACGAACAGGTTCGCCGTGTTGGAGAGGCCGGGGCCTTGGTCCTGAATCAATACTTCCAGCAGCGTGCCCACGCGATTCCACTCGATCGCGACACCGCCCTGGTTTTCAGGCCCCCGCGTCTCGATCGATGCATCCACCGCGTTCCGCAGCAGGTTGATCAGCAACTGTTCCAGTTGATCGCGATCGCCCTGAATGGTCATCTCCGGCCCCGCGCGCAGTTCCGGCACGATGCGCTGTTCCAGGCTGGCCACTTGCCTGATCCATGTGGCGACGTCGACCGGCGCCAGCCGCGGCCGCGGCAGTTTCGCGAGCCGCGCATACGAACCCAGGAAGCGGCTCAACCCTTCGCTGCGCGTCGCAATGATGGACAATCCGCGCCGCGTGTCTTCGCGCCAATCGCCGGGCAGAGGGTCGTGCTGCACCAGCGTTTCCAAACTTCCGGCGATGGATTTGATGGGCGCGAGCGAATTGTTCAGCTCGTGCCCCAGCACCCGTACCAGGCGTTGCCAGGCTTGTAATTCTTCTTCGCGCAGCGCGCGCGTCAGATCCGTCACCACCAGGAGTTGATGCGGCAGCCCGCCTTCGCGAAATGTCGCCCGATGAATTCCCCATCGTCCCGATCCCGATGGAAACGTGCGCTGAAGGTTCTGCGTTTCCGCGCCTTCCAGAAATTCGCCGAGTCCCAGCGACCCCGCCCCGGCATCCATGATGCGCTCGGCCGGCTGCCCTACCAGCCGCTCCCCGGCGCGATTCACCAGTTTCAATTTTCGATCGCCGTCGAACGCGAAAATCGCGACGTCGATTTCCTCCATCACCTTTCGCAGCAGCGTGGTGGCTTCCAGAGCGCCCAGCCGTTGCTCGCGCAGCGTCGCGGCCATTTCGTTCACTTGCGCCATCACGTCGCCCAGCGCTTCTTCCCTGATCGCGCCGCGCGCGCGAATCGAATAGTCGCCCTCGCGCATCGCCTCCAACAGATTCGCCACGGTCCGCAACGGCGACGCGACCCGCTCCCGCACTGCCGCCGCGAAACCCCACCATGCGCCGACGATCAGCACACTAAGGGTCCATTGCACTTTGGGCGCATAGTTGTTGCCTGCCCACCACAGGATGATCAGGGAGGTAGCCACGGCCGGCAATCCTGCCGCCAGCGCGAGCAACAGAATGCGTCCTTCATGGACCGGCTTTAAGCGGGAAAAATCCATTTTTCGAGACGGGCCCGGCAAGGGGGAACCGCGTTCCCAATACGTTTAACTTATACGGTAACGTAGCACGCCGTGACTTAAACGCGCGGCCTCCCGATGTCGGCAGACACTCGTGTCGGCCCCACGTCGAACGGACGGGTCTCGATTGGCAGGGCATGGCCCTGCCCCACGAGTTACTTCTTCCGGAACTCTTGATTCGTGTTCATTCGCGTTCATTCGTGGCTAATAAATCTCTAAACCTCCGATACGCCTGCTCCCAGCGATCCGTCGACGACGCCTCAAACCGCTCCGTCGGAAACGAGCTTTCAATAATCGCGCGAGCCTGCGCCAAAGACGACACCGCACCGGTCGCCAGCATTTGGATGGCGATATTCCCCAGCGCCGTCGCCTCCACCGGTCCGGCGATCACGGTGCGGCCCGTGGCATCGGCGGTGAACTGGTTCAATAGCCGATTCCGCGAACCTCCTCCCATGATTCGAATTTCCTGGAAGCGCCGTCCGGTGACCTCCGCGAGCGATTCCAGCACCACGCGGTACTTGAGCGCCAGGCTTTCTAGAATCCCCCGTGCGTAAGCCGCAGCGGATGGAGGCGTAGGCTGCCCGGTTCTCCCGCAGTACGCGTCGATAGCGCGCAGCATGTTCTCGGGATTGAGAAACGCTGCGTCATCCGGATCGATCAGAAACTGGAATGCGCGTCCGCGGCTCGCCGCATCCAACAATTCGTCATAAGAGAAACTCTGCCCGGCCGCCGACCAGCATCGCATGCACGATTGCAACAGCCACAGCCCCGCAATATTTTTCAACAGCCGGATGGTTCCGCGCACGCCGCCTTCATTGGTGAAATTGAGATCCCGCGCTCGCGGCGTGATCACCGGTTCGGAAACCTCGGCGCCTAACAGGGACCATGTCCCCGAACTCAGAAAAGCGCTCTCCGGCGACATCGTAATCGCCGCCACAGCCGAGCCCGTGTCGTGGCACGCCGGCGCGATCACGGGTACTCCCTCCAGTGCCGGCGCGACCTCGCGGTGCAGACGTCCGATTTCGGTGCCCGGCTGGACAATGGGAGGAAACAATCGCGACGGCAGCCCCAGCTCCTCCATCAATGGAATCGCCCAGCCTCGCGTCTTCGCTTCGACCAGCTGCGTCGTGCTCGCAATCGTATATTCGGTGAATCCAGGTCTTGAGGCGCGACAGAATGGAGTGCTTCCCGACGTTGAGGCGCGACCGTCAGAGAGCGCGTTGGCCGACGTGAGCCGGTAATTCAGAAGATCTGGAATCATCAGGAGCGATTCGGCCTGCTCGATGAGACCTGGCGACATCCGGCACGCCGCATAGAGCTGATACAGCGAGTTGAACGGAAGAAACTGAATCCCAGTGATTTCGTAGATGCGCTCGCGCGAGACTTTCTTAAATACCGCCTCCATCATCCCTTCACCGCGGCGATCGCGGTAATGATACGGATTCTCGAGCAGCCGCCCGTCTGCTCCCAGCAGCGCGAAATCCACGCCCCATGTGTCCACGCCGATGCTCTGAAGCCCCGGCGGCGCAAGCGCAAGCCCGCGCTGCATCTCCGCCCACAGCCGCTGGATATCCCATCGGAGCGAATCGTTTTCGTGGATCGGCGTATTGGGAAAACGGTGGAGTTCGCGCAACTCCAGCTTGCCGGAGCCAAGGCTCCCGAGCATCGCGCGACCGGTCTCCGCCCCCAGATCGAACGCCAGATAAGTCGTGGTCACCTATACAGCGTATGACGACCCTCACCCGTCAGTGAGCCGCGACCAAAGGGAGCGGTTACGGCCGTGCCCCGCGACACAGACTAAGTCCGTGCCACCTGGGTATTCGTGTCGCGCCTCGCAAGTTGACCCAGACCATCGCTAAACGCGACGATGGCTTAAGATGCGAGTGCTGGTGAGCGACGACCAGGTGGACGTTCTCGAAGCCATCCGTCTGCTGCTAAAAGGCGCGGGCCATCAGGCGGAAGTGGCTGAGTCTCCGCAGGCGGCTCTGGCGGCGGCGGAGCGCGGCGGCTTCGATCTGGTCCTCATCGACATGAACTATTCGCGCGATACAACATCGGGCGATGAAGGGCTCAATCTGCTGGAAAAGCTGTTGTCGAGCGACGGCACGCTGCCGGTGATCGTGATGACAGCGTGGTCCAGCGTGGATCTGGCGGTAGAGGCGATGCGGCGCGGCGCGGCCGACTTCATTCAGAAGCCGTGGGACAACGCGCGGCTGCTGGCGACCATCGAGAAACAGGCCGACCGGTCGAAAGAGCGCAAGAAATTGAAGAGCGAGATGGACATCGCGCGGCACGTCCAGCAGCGCCTGCTTCCCCAACACGCGCAGACCATGCAAACCATCGCGTATGGCGGCCGATGTTTACCGGCCCGTGAAGTCGGCGGCGATTATTACGATTTTCTGGAACTGGGGCCGGGGCGCCTGGGCGCGATGCTGGCGGACGTTTCGGGAAAAGGCGTGGCGGGCGCGCTGCTCACCGCGAGCTTACAGGCGTCCTTCCGCAGCCAGCTCGAACTGGGCGTACGGCATCCCCGGGCGCTGCTTACGTCGGTGAACAAGCTGTTTCATGAATCGACGCCCGCGGAATATTTCGCCACCATGTTTTTTGCCGAATATCGCGATCAGGGGCGCGAGCTGCGCTACATCAATTGCGGCCACCCGGCGGCGATCGTGCTGCGCGCGGCCGGCGCAGTGGAACACCTGGAAGCGACCGCGCTGCCGATCGGCATTTTCGCAACGCTCAAGTGCGAGGAAAAGAGCCTTGCGCTGGGATCGGGCGACGCGTTGTTGGTGTTTTCCGACGGAGTACTCGAGGCGGGAATCGAGCGCGGCGAAGATTTCGGGGAGGCTCGGCTGATCGCGGCGGCGCAAGGGGCTCCACGGGGAGATGTGGAGGCGCTGCTCGATCACATCATGACGGAAGTTTTGCGGTTCAGCCCGGGCGTGCAGGCGGATGATGTGACGATTGTGGGGCTGAGTGTCAGGTAGCGGGAAGACTAGCCGGCTCGCCGGCAAGATTGCCGGCCCCACAACGCGGGTAGAATGAGCTAATGTTTCGTGCACCTGTTCGTCCCGGCCTGGAATTGCGCATCCTTGAAGAGCGCCACGCCGCGACCGTGTTCGCCCTGGTGGATCGAGAGCGCCCGTATCTGCGCGAATGGTTGCCGTGGGTGGACGCGACGCTCACCGAAGACGACACGGTGGCTTTCATCAAAGCGTCGCTCGAGCAGTTTGCGAGTAGCAACGGATTCGCGGCGGGGATCTGGGAAGCGTCCGGCGACCAACATCGTTTGGCGGGTGTCATAGGAACTCATAAGATCAATTGGCCGAATCGGAAAGTGGAGCTGGGGTATTGGATCGGCCGGGAATTCCGGGGAAAAGGGATTGTGACGGAGGCGTGCAGGGCTGCGATCACGCACCTGTTAGGAGAGCTGGATCTGAATCGGGTCGAAATCCATTGCGCGACCGCAAATACGAAGAGCTGCGCGATTCCGCGGCGTCTAGGGTTCACGCTCGAAGGCACGCTACGGGAAGGCGAGTTGTGTTGCGGCCGGTATCTCGACCTGAACATTTTCGCGATGCTCAAGAAAGACTGGCATGCGCAGAGGCACTAATCACCTGCCCGTTCTCGCGGCGGTGACGATGGCGCTGGGGATCGGCGCGTCGACGGCGATTTTCAGCCTGACCCGGCCCACGCTGCTGCACCCGTTCACGTTTTCGCGGGCCAACGAACTGGTGATTGTCGAAGAACGCGATCCGCAGGGGCGGGCGACGCCGGTTTCCTATCCCGATTTTCGCGACTGGTCATTGCAGGGCTCGGCCCTAAAAGAGATGGCCGCGTTCGATATCGGATTCTTCGAGTTAACCGGCATCGACAATCCGGAAGAGATTCCGGGCGCCCTGGTCACCACGAATTTCTTGCACATGCTGGGAGCATCGCCGGCGCTGGGACGCGATTTTCGGGAAGGCGAGGAGCGCTCGGTTATCCTGACCGATGCGGCTTGGAAGAAGCGGTTCGGCGGCGATCCGAATATTCTGGGCCGCAACATTGCGCTCGATTTCGCGAGGACGAAGGAGATCGAGCGGTACACGGTGATCGGCGTGATGCCTCCGAATTTCTGGATGTATTACGGGAATTTCGAGGTATTCGTGCCGCTGGAGCGCGGCTTTATTCGAGAGGATCGCAAGGCGCGCGGACTGATCGCGATCGGGCGGCGTGCACCGGGCGTCAGCGTGGACCAGGCGCAAGCCGCGCTAAGCGCCGTCGCATTAGAACCGGGATGGAGCGTGCGCGTTCGATCCTGGGAGCAAGCGGCGACGCAGCCCGTTCGCCCGGAGCTGATGTTGCTGGCAGCGGCGGCGGGATTGCTGCTGCTGATCGCATCGGCGAACGTCGCGGGCCTGTTGCTGGTGCGGGCGCAGGCGCGGCGGCGGGAGATGGCGATTCGCGCGGCGCTGGGCGCGAGTCAATGGCGGTTGACCCGATTGCTGCTCGGCGAATCGCTAAGGGTGGCGCTAGCTGCGGCGATCCTCGGCGGCGCGCTGGCGTGGTGGGGCGTCAAGACGATGATGGCGGTGTTGCCGCCGGACATCGAACAGACGCGGCTGTTGCCGGGATTGGATCGCGTCGCGGTGGACCCGGCGGCGCTGGTGTTCGCGGGAATCGCGGCGTTGGTCGCGTGCTTGTTCGCGGGATTGCTGCCGGCGTGGCAGGCGCGGGGCGCAAATACCACGGAGGATCAAGCAGGGACGCTAGCAGCGGCCCTCACGGATACGGGCTCGCCGGAATCGCAGCGCGGGCGAAAGACGCTGGTGGCGATTGAAGTCGCGCTGTCGGTGGTGTTGCTGGCGGGCGCGGGGCTGCTGCTCAAGACGTTGGAGCACGTTCGGGCGATCGACCTCGGATTTCGGCCGGAGAAACTGCTTATCCTCCGCGTGCCTGCGCCGCGCGGGGAAATTTCGGCGTCGTATTATCCGGAACTGATTCGCCAAGTCGCGGCGTTGCCGGGGGTGCGATCGGAAGCGCTGTATAGCTCGCTCACAGGGCGCGCTCGCGAGGGATTCGAGATTCCCGGCCGGCCGGAGAAATTCGCAGCGAATGAAATGGTGGTGCAGCCGGGCTACTTCGAGACGTTCGGCATTGCTTTGCGGCGGGGACGCGATTTCGAGGATCGGGATCGAGAGCGAGCGGGCGCGGGCCAGCCGGTCATCAATCAGGTCATCATCAATGAAACCTTCGCGCGGCGATATTGGACGGAACAAGATCCGGTGGGGCGATCGATCAGGCTGGATGGCGAAACGCTGGAGGTGATCGGCGTGGTTGCCGATACACGCCCGCTGGTGTTTGGCGATCCCGAGCCGACGGTGTATCGTCCGCTCCGGGCCGGGGGTTCTCATAGCGATTTGCGCGCGGGGCAATTGGCGGTGCGGACTGTGGGCGATCCGCTGGAGCTGGGGCGCGAGGTCACGGCAGTGGTTCGCGATTTGGGCGGAGTGGTGGCCGAAGTCGGCACGATGGAGCATTTCGTCGAAAATAACACCTGGCAGCAGGAGCAGGCGGCGGGATTGCTCGAATGGTTTGCGGCGATCGCGCTGATTCTTTCGACCGCCGGATTGTACGGCGTCATTTCGTTTGCGGTCGCTCGGCGCACGCGCGAGATCGGGATTCGCGTGGCGATCGGCGCGCCACGGCGACACGTGATCGGACTGGTGCTGCGCGAAAGTTTGCAGCCGGTGATGGCGGGATTGGCGATGGGGCTTGCGGCCGCGCTCGCGCTCAGCCGATTCGTCGCGGGACTGTTGTACCAGGTGGAGCCGGCGGACCCGTGGGTGTTCGCGTCGGTTGCGATCATCGTTGCTTGCGCGGCGCTGGGATCGTGCGGGCTGCCACTACGACGGGCGCTGCGCGTGGACCCGGTGGTCGCGCTGCGGAGTGAGTGAGCCGGCACGCTCTACAGGTTGTCGCGCGACAGTTGGCAGGGCACGGCCCTGCCCCACTCATCTGGGTAAGGCCCTGCCCCGCCCGGACAGCCGATCCCAATAGCGGACAGAGGCGCGCTGTGGCATCGCAAGGAGTTCAATGACTTAGGCGCGGCCCCAGGATTGCGACAGCACTTCGATACAATTTACTCACAGTGCGTTTTATACCGGTGACCGAGATATGAAAGGCGGCGCGGGAGCGAGCGGCAATGGGCGTGTGCTCATCGCCGACGATCAGCCCGATGTGCTGGAAGCTTTGCGCCTGCTGCTCAAGGGCGAAGGATTCGAAATTGAATCGGCCACGTCGCCCGCGGGAATTCTGGCGGCGCTCGAGTCGCGCGATTTCGACGTGGTGGTGATGGACCTGAATTACTCGCGCGACACCACGTCGGGGCAGGAAGGCCTGGATGTGCTCACGCGCATTCACGGCGGCGACGCGATGGTGCCGATCGTGGTGATGACGGCGTGGTCGAGCGTGGATTTGGCCGTCGAAGCGATGCGACGGGGCGCGCGCGATTTCATTCAGAAGCCGTGGGACAACGCGCGGCTGCTGATCATCGTCAAGACGCAGGTGGAGCTGAGCGCGGCGTTGCGGCGCGGCCAGCGCCTGGAAGCCGAGAACCGACTGCTGCGAACGGATGGACGCCCGTCGCTGATCGCCGAATCGCCGGCGATGCAGCCGGTGTTGCAGTTAATTTCGCGCGTCGGGCCGTCGGACGCGAATGTTCTGATCACGGGCGAGCCAGGGACCGGCAAAGAAGTGGTGGCGCGAACGCTGCACGCGGTTTCGGTGCGCGCGAATCGTCCGATGGTGACAGTGAACGCCGGCGGGCTCGCGGAAGGGATTTTCGAAAGCGAATTATTCGGCCACGTGAAAGGCGCGTTTACGGACGCGAAGATGGATCGCGTGGGGCGCTTTGAATTGGCCGACGGCGGGACGCTGTTTCTGGACGAAATCGCCAATGTGCCCCTGAATCTTCAGGCGAAGCTGCTGCGCGTGCTCGAAATTGGAGAGATGGAGCGCGTGGGGTCGTCGAAGACTCGCCGCGTGGATGCGCGGGTCATCTCGGCGACCAACGCGATTCTGGGCGAGGAAGTCTCGTCGGGACGATTTCGACAGGACCTGCTGTTCCGGCTGAACACGATCGAGATTCATCTGCCGCCGCTGCGGGAGCGGCGCGAGGATATTCCGCTGCTCGCGTCGCATTTCCTGAGCGCGCACGCGCGGCGCTATCGCAAGAATTTGCAGGGATTCGACCAGGCGGCGATGCAGGGGTTGCTCGAAAATCCGTGGCAGGGCAATGTGCGCGAACTGAATCATGTGATCGAGCGCGCTGTGCTGATGGCGCAGGAAAACATGGTGAGGCAGGGCGACCTGGCGCTGCGTTCGGGAGCGCAGGGGTCGATGCGGTTGGAGGATATGAGCCTCGAAGAGGTGGAGGCGTTCCTGATCAAGAAGGCGCTGGCCCGCTACAACGGCAATGTGAGTCACGCGGCGAACGCGTTGGGGTTGAGCCGGAGTGCGCTGTATCGCCGGTTGCAGAGGTATGGGCTCTAGGGAGAAGAAGAGGGCTTTTCTTAGCCACGAATGAACACGAATGAACACAAATAATTCTTGTGTCTTCGATTCGTGTTTATTCGTGTGTATTCGTGGCGAACGGTTTTCCGTCGCGTTCACCCCACGTACTGGACTTCTTCTTCCAGCTCGATTCCGAACTGATCGCGCACGCGGCGCTTCAACTCGGCGATCAGGCCCCGTAACTCGCGAGCCGATCCATCGCAGTCGTTATAAATGAGGTTCGCGTGATAGTCGGCGACCTTGATCGCACCTCGCGACATTCCCTTGGCTCCCGCCTGCTCCAGAAAATATGCCGAGGGAACTTTGCCCTCGCGGACAACTTCGGGTGGGACGCGGGCTCGCGAGGATTCCGGCAGATCGGCGAGCATCAGGTTCTTGAAAATGCTTCCGGCGCAGCGCATGGCGGGCGGATACTTGGCATTGCGGATCTTCAAAATGCTATCGGATGCCGCGCGGAGGTCGTCGGCGTTCGCCGGGTCCAGGCGCAGCGTGGCCGACAGAATGACCCAGTCTTTTTTTCGTTTGAAAGTGCTCTCGCGGTAGCGAAATTCACACGCGGAGTTGTCGATCTCCCGAATCTGTTGAGTTTCATGGATGTGCGACCCGTCGAAGAATCGCACGCTGACCACGCGCTCATTGATCGAGTGTCCGTAGGCGCCCGCGTTGCCGTAGATCGCGCCGCCGACCCAGCCTGGAATGCCGGTCATGGTTTCCAGGCCGCGCAGACCGCTGGCGATGGTCGCGTCGACCAGGTCTTGCAAGGCAGCACCAGCGTCGACACGGACGTTCACTCCATCGATTTCGATTGCGCGCGCCGTGTAGCGCACCACCGCGCCATAGAATCCCGCGTCGTCAACAATCAGGTTGGTCCCACCGCCGATGACAGTGTGACGCCAACCGGATTCCTCGATCGCGCGCAGAGTTTCGATCAGCGCGGTTTCAGTGGAGGCGTCGGCCAGCAGGCGCGCGGGGCCGCCGATCTCGAATCGCGTGTGACGGGCCAGCGAGGCGTTGACGTAAAAGCTAAGATTGGGAATCGCCAGGAGGCGAAAGAGCATCTGAGACAATTATAAGATCCCTGGATTATAGGAGGCTGTGGTGACGTTCCCAGGATTCCCGCCCGATACACTCAAATTCTTCCGAGGCCTGAAGCGCCACAACGATCGCGACTGGTTCCTGCCACGCAAGGAGATTTTCGAGACCAAGGTCAAGGCTCCCATGTGCGAGCTGGTGGAATCCATCAACGCCGAGTTTCACAAATTCGCGCCCGAATACATCACCGATCCCAAGAAGGCGGTGTACCGGATCTATCGCGACATGCGCTTCAGCGCCGATAAATCGCCGTACAAAACGCATCTGGCGGCCGCATTTTCAAAGCACGGCGGCGCCGGAGCGGATCGCCCGACGGCGAGGAGTGCGGGATTCTTCTTCAGCATCTCGGCGGAAGGCGTCGGCGTCGCGGGCGGGTTATATGACCCGCTGCCCGAGCATCTTTACGCCGTCCGGAGCTGGCTGACCGAGAATCACGAAGCGTTCCGGAAGGCGGCGCGCCCGGCGGAAAAGCTGTTGGGCAAGCTACATGGCGAATCCTTGCAGCGCGTGCCCAAGGGGTTCCATCCAGAGCATCCCGCGGCCGATCTGCTCAAGATGAAGCGCTGGGTTTTCTACGCGACGCTCCCGGCGGATCTGGTGGAATCGCCCAAGCTTCAGGGGGAATTGGTGAAGCGCTTCAAGTCGATGCTGCCCGCACTGGAGCTGCTGAATGCGGCGGTCGGGAAGGTTCGGAAGCTGACGCCCAAACTGGATTTTGAATGATGAGCGGAACGATAAAAACCGAATCGAATGTCGAGCAGGCAGTGCCGTTTTTTATGGTCGCCAACATGGAAGCCTCCCTTCGGTATTACGTCGACGGCCTCGGATTCAAGATGACCAACCAGTGGATCAACGGCGGCAAGCTGGAATGGTGCTGGCTTCAGCTCGGGGGCGCCGCTCTAATGCTGCAAGAGTATCGGAAGGATAAGGCGCCAGGGGGGAAGCTCGGCTTAGGGGTTTCGATCTGCTTTCAATGTAAGGACGCGCTGGCGATTTACCGCGACGCGCGGTTGCGGGGGATTCAGGCAAAGAGGCCGTTCGTCGGAAATGGGATGTGGGTCACGCCGCTCACGGATCCGGATGGCTATCGGATCAGCTTTCAGAGTCCGACGGATGTCGCGGAGGAGACCGAGTTGTCCGAAGAAAACGGGTGAAGGCCCGGGGGCGGTGTGCGTCATTGAACAGTCCGAGCAGGCCGGGAACGGGCTGCGCAATTCCCTGTTTACGAGGTTTTCCGCTTGTGGTAACATGAAGGTGGCTTCGCGGATAGTCTCGCGAGGCAATTCCCCACCTTATGGAGTTGAAGACAATCCACGAATGAGTTTCACCGTATTTCTGGGCAATCTGCCCGCTTGGGTGACTGCGGACGATATCAGGGGCTGGTTGGCAGCCGAAAGCCTGGTCGCGGACGCGATTAAAGTGATTCGCAACCCCGAAACGCAGGAGTCCAAGGGCTTCGCGTTTATCGACGCGCCGAATTCGGAGGAGATGGGCTCGATCATTCGACGATTCGACCGCGCTCCGCTGGAGGACCGCATGCTTCGGGCGAATCCGGCGCAGCCGCCTAAGCCCCGAACGGGTGGACCGGCTGGACCGGCTCGACCTGGTGGTCCTGGTTTTTCGGGCGGCTCCGACCGGCCAAGTGGTGGCGGCTACGATCGGCGTCCGCGCCAATTTCAGTCGCATGGGCCCAGCCAGGGGACGTCACATGGGACACCCCATGCGACACATGGAACGGCCCACGGCCCGAACCAGGATGCGGGCCAGGAGCACGCCTCGCATTCGGAAGCAGGCCAGATGGCCGAGGCCGAGTCGAGTCATTCTTCCGGTGCGAGTTCGAGCGGACCGAATCAAGGGGGCCAAGGGCCCGCAGTGGACCAACGCCCACCGCGCCGCGGCAAGCGCGCGGGTGGAAAGAAGTCCGGCACGGGTGGACCGAGCAGCGCGTTCGCCGAAGAGCTGGCCAAGGCGCTCTAGCGCTGCTGCGCAACACCCTCGCAGGGCACGGCCCTGCGCCACAATGTCAGGGCTGGTCGTCGTCGGCAATCCCCAACGGACGCCGCGGAATCTCCTTCAACATCATTTCACGCTGCCGCTCGCGCCCGCGCAGCTTGATTCGGAGAAGCGCCCTTCCCACGAACACCGCGGCCAGCAATAGCATCGCGCCGGGAGGGATGCGAAGCTCAAGCTTCCCCATGCTTTCGAGCGCCGCGATCACGAGGGACGCTGCCCCCAGCGTAAGCATCACGTAGTCGATGGGTTTCATAGCACCATTATTTTACAGCGCGCCATTACTATACAGCCCCATGCGTAAGCTTGGGAGCTACCTTGCGAATAGCCTTATTTAGTCGCCCAGTCCGATTTGGTGGCCGGCAGGTCGAATGCTCGGGCGGTATCTTTAAGAGTGAGCCTTCGACACATCTCAAATACCAGGAGATTCACATGAGCATCAGCCAGGCGCTTCTGCCGGAATTCGATCAGGAGATGGCGAATACGCGCAAGACCCTTGAGCGCATTCCGGATGACAAGATGGGCTGGACCCCGCATCCGAAATCGTTTCCCATGGGCACGCTGGCGCTGCACGTCGCGCAACTTCCCGGCTGGATGACGATGACGATCACCACGGACGAGCTCGACATCGGCAATCAACCCGGCTATCCGCCGCCGGCAGAGAACAAGCAGAAAGCGCTGCTGGAGCTGTTCGACAAGAACGTCGCCGAAGCGCGTGACGCGTTGGCCGGGGCGAGCGACCAAACTTTGATGAAACCGTGGACCTTGATCGTCCGCGGGAATAAGGCGTTCACGTTTCCCAAGATTGCGGTGCTGCGGAGTTTCGTGATGAATCACCTGATCCATCATCGCGCGCAGTTGGGAGTGTATCTGCGGCTGAACGATGTGGCCGTGCCGGGACTTTACGGCCCGTCGGCGGACGAGAAGATTTTCTAGGCGGTTGCACGCGACGGCCCTCGAGCGCGTCGTTAAGCTCAGAGGGCGGAATGATGCGATATGCCTTAGGCTGGTCCGTGTTGCTGTCGTTGGCCGCGTCGCCGGCCGCGTCCGGACAATCCAACCAAGCTCCGTCTTTTGAAGTCGCGTCAGTGAGACCGGCTGCGCCAACGGAGGGGCGGCGAGGCCAGGCGTCGGCCAGTGGCGATCGAGTCAGCTACATCAACACGACCCTGAACAACGTCCTGGCCCGCGCGTATCAGGTGAAGGGTTATCAGATCGACGGTCCTTCGTGGATTTTCACGGAGCGATACGACATCGTCGCCAAGGCGCCGGACAACACGCCGGAGGATCAAATTCCGCTGATGCTTCAGGCTCTGCTCGGCGAGCGATTCAAACTGAAGGTTCATCGCGAAACGCGCGAACTTCCGATCTACGCGCTCATCTTCGCCAGGGAAAGCCCGAAACTCGAGAAAGTGGAAAGCGACGCGATCGGCGGCGTCGATCTCGCCGCTGACGGGCGGCGGAGGTTCCTCCGAACCAGCATGGATCAGCTCGTCCAGTATCTGAGACTGATGGTCGGCCGTCCCGTTCTCGATCAGACCGACCTCGCGGGGGTGTACAATTTCCCGCTGGAACTCTCGATGGAAGAGGTGGGAGGAGTCAACGCGTCCGCCGATGCGCCGCCCCGTCCTTCGATCTTCACGAGCGTGCAGGAACTGGGGCTTAAGCTGGACTCGCGGAAGGCTCCGATTGAAATGATCGTGGTCGACGGCGGCACCAAAACGCCCACGGAAAATTGACCCTCTTGCACGGGATCTGGACTAGGAGTAAGCTTCAATCAAAGGAAGTTATATGAAGATTCTGAGGTTCGCTCTTATTCTCGCACTCGGGACCATTTTCACCCCTGCATTTATGCTCGCCCAGCGCGGCGGCGGCCACGGCGGAGGCGGTGGAGGTCATGCCATGGGCGGGGGTGGCGGCGTTCGCATGGGCGGCGGAGTTTCGGGAGGCGGCATGTCGCGTCCCGGGGGATTTTCGGGCGGCGGCGCGGTCCGGGGATCGTCCGGCGCTGTGGGCGGCGCCTTTCGCGGCGGCGTGAGCGGCGGGGTCAATCGCGGCTTCGGCGGTGTTAACCGCGGCTTCGGCGGTTTCAACCGCGGCTATTTCGGATTCGGGTTTGGATTCGGCTACCCGTATTATGGGTATCCGTTTTACGGCTATCCATATTATGGGTACGGCTATGGTTATCCCGGCTACTATGACGACGGCTATTATCCGTACGATTCCGGGTACGGCTACAGCGATCCCTACGCTTACAATAGCTATGGCGGCGCCGGCTACGGCGACAACGGTTACGGCTATCCGTCGCAGGCGCCGGCATACAATCAAAACCCGGGTTCAGCGAACTACACGCCGATGCCTCCCACGCCGGGGACTTCCACCGAATCGTTCTATCGCAGAGCCGATTATTATCTGATCGCGTTCAACGATCACACCATTCAAGCGGCGCTCACCTATCACGTCGACGGCGATCAGATCTGCTGGACCACGCGCGAGCACGAGGAGCGGCACGCGCCGATGTCGAGCGTCGACCGGCGATTCACGGAGCAGATGAATCGCGACCGGCGGGTCGACATGAGGCTGCCCTAGGATCTGCCGCGGCGGCCTGTACGCTTAATTGCACACCACCGGGGGAGGCACCGCCGGATTGTAAATCGGGATGGTTACCACGTTGCTGGTGTAAGCATCCTGTGCGATGCTGACCTGCGCCAGGGGATTGGTGGCGATTGAACTATTCAATTCCATCACGACCTCGTAGATGCTGATCGCCCCGACCTTGAGTCCCGCGGAAATAATGGTGGCGGAAGAGCCGCCGGCGAGCGCGGAAACGGGCGATACGGGGTCGTTCATAACCGGCCCGGTATAGGCCTGGCCGTCGACAATCGCGTTTCGCGCGTCATTCGGTCCCACCAGGCCCAGGCCCGTGGCGTACATGTAAATGGTCTCCCCGGCCAGAGCCGGATTGTCGGTGGTGACGGGCGCTCCGGCCACGTTGGCGCAGCACAAAGTCGTGTTGGTGGCGGTGAGCGTCACTGAGCCGGTGGATGTGGTAGTCGAGGTCGTAACGGGCGTAGCGACGTTGATGGGCACGGCTGAAGTGGGCGTGGCTCCGGTGGATGTCGCTGAAATTGGAATCGTGTCGCCTTCGGGGCCGGGCACGTTCGCCTGTAGGCGAATCGTGGTGTATGCCGGGGCGGCACTCGCCGTTACCACTTCCTCCGGATTGGAATTGATCAGCGAGATCAGCGCATCGCGGATGCCGGCCAGCGTGTCCGTGCTTTCCACCACGTAATTATAGAGACGATCCCCTATCCCCACCGTGGCCGTGTCGCCGGCGTTTATGCCTCCGGCGACGCTGATGGTTCCCGTAGCGAAGCTGGAACCATGGAACGCGATCCCGGCGCGAGGATCAATCCCCGCCTGCGCAAAAAGTCCGGGGTTATCCGGCGCGATCGGCAGCCCGATGGCATCGCTGACCGTAATTGAACCGTCGGCGTTGGTGGTGCGGACAAATAAACTGCTGCTATTGGTGTCGACCAGCTCGAACGGCACCTGTGCATTAATCTCCGTGGGCGAGACGAACAGCAGCGGCAAACGGAGTCCGTCTATATAAACCTCGACGCCGCCGAGATCGACGGGAAGCGTCTGCGCATTCGCGGGAGCCGACGCGTTCTGGGCGGCCAGATTGGTGCCCAGAATCGAGATGAGCGTGCCGGGGCCCAGTACCGACTGCGCCGCTCCGCCCGTCAGATTTGGACCGGTGACTGTGGCTGTAATCTGCGCATTGTCGGAGAGCGAGGTCGCAATGGTGATCTTGTTTCCGTTGGCTCCGCCCTGTCGCGCCGTCAGAAGGAGAACCTGGGTCCCTAATTGCGCCTGCGCCTGCACGTTGGGATCGCCGGCTCCGTTGTTGGCTTTGTTGATCAGGTTGGCCAGGTTAGTCATGATCGTGTCGAAGGTGTCGCCGGAAACGATGGTGTAGACGTAATTAGTGCCGTCGATGGTCAGCGTTACGGTGTCGCCGGGGTTAATCGTGCCGGCAAACGAGATGGATCCGGTGGCGAAAACCGTCTGGCTGGCGGCATTCACCACGCCATTGATCAGAACATTAGGCGTGGCGGGCGTGAATACCAGGACGCGGTAATCCTGCGGATCGGAGACATACAGATTGGTTCCGTCCCAAGCCAGCGACATGGGAGTGGGCGTCACATTCGCAGCCGAAGTGGTCAGATCCACACCGCCGAAACTGGCGTTGGAACTGGTCACAACGTCGGAAAACTCATCCGGCTCGCCCAGGATGATGTCGGCGCGAGCGGCATTCTGCGTGGGAATCGTGTTGTAGACCAGCACGCGGTCATTCCCGGTGTCCGCGACAAACAGGCGCGTCCCATCAGAGAGCGCGAAGCGCGGGAAGCTCAGAGTGGCCGCGCACAGGCTAGGGTAGGTCGGGTTACCGCTGGTATCGGTGCCGTTGGAGGCGCACAGATCGGCGGCATCGTCGCCGTACGCGGTCTGCATATCCTGTTGACCGATTTCGACATCGGCCGGTTGGGTGTTGGTTGTCGGAATCGAATTCCAGATCAGCACGCGGCTATAGCCCTCATCGGCGACGAACAGATGCCTGCCGTCGCTGGTTACCGAGGTCGGCGAAAGCAAAGTGGTAGCCGACGAGTTCAAGGATTGCTTGGTTTGATCGAATTGCGGAACGCTTGTGAAATTGGGCTGGCCGAGAACAATATTGGCGGGCTGATTGTCCTGCGTGGGAATCGAATTCCAGATCAGCACGCGATTGTTCTGCGTGTCGGCGACAAACAATTGCTGGCCCTGGAACCACACCCCCTGCGGAGCGCGGAGACTGGTGGCGGTGGGCGTCACGGGCCCGACGGTTGTGAAATTCGGTTGTCCCAGCACCACGTCGGCCGGCTGGCCCACCGACGTGGGCAATTCGTTCCAGATCAGCACGCGATTGTTCGCGGTATCGGCCACCGCCACGTGGACGCCATCATAGGCGACGGCCAAGGGCAGGCTCATGCCATTCGCCGCGGTGGCGGCCGTGGTGTTGCTGAACGCTGACTGGCCCAGGACATTGGTCGCCCCCTGGGTAAGGCACACCTCACAACGCGCCTGGTACAGGGGCAGCGCCGCAGTGACTTGCGGCAGCATCTGGGCTACGTTCGAGAACATCAGGACGCGATTGTTGATCGGCAGGAGACCGATGCGGTTGGAATCCGCGACGAAAAGCGTTCCCCCGGTGCTATCGTTGGCGTACGCCAAACCGCTGATGCTGCCCAGAATCTGATTGGTAGCGCCGTTGTTCTGCGAAGTAAAGGTGGTCTGCCCGATCACCAATCGAGCGCCTTGACCGGTTATGAAAGTTTGAGATAGGCCCAGACCAGCACAGAGTGAAAAAAAAGCACAGTATTTCAGCATTAGAATCGCGTTGCGGGTTGACCTCAGTACAATAACCTATGAGACGTTGTTCAGGCGTTGCAAGTTGCGGCCCAGTCGGATCGCCTGGTGCCTGTTTGCAGATAAGATTTTAGCACGCGCTACAGGGCCGAAGGGGCCCCCTTACACCTCACAGCTTCGGGCCCCTTTGGCGTAACCCCTCAGGAGGCGATTACTGGCCTTGTTCTATGGCTTTGCCTCGAAAGTCACGCTCGATTCAGCGCCGAACTTCCGGTAGTTGCGGAACTCGATGCGATTGCGGGCGCATACGCTGGAACCCCGCACGCAACTCAGAACCTCGGCATCCACCGGCAGCAGGAACGATTCCGGCGTGGCCAGCCGTATGAAATCGTACTCGGTGGCCGATTCGGTAGTGTCAAAGGGGAACAGCAGCGGCATACTGCGGGCCTGCTGCTCGATGCGCATGACCCGGGCGCTTTGCTTGTCGATCCAGATCGACCCGGTATACGCCGGATAGTACAACTGCGCCGCGGCCTCGACGCGCCAGTGCGAATGCTCCCGCTGCACATCGAACTTGTAGACCCACGTGGATCGGCCGTGAATGGTATCCGATCCGGTGCGGCGGAACACCGCGGCGGTATCGGGACTGAGAAGATCGATCAGGATACTGGCGAACTCGCCGGTGGAGCGGGTTCCCTCGATGTCCTCCATGTTCTTGTTCACGACTTTATTGCCGACCTTGATGTTCTTATAGGATTCCTGGCCATTTTCGTAAGCCACGTCTGCCGTTACGATGTCCAGCGCATCCCAGCCGGTCTTGGGATGATCGCTCTGATAGCGGGTGGTCACCTGTTGGCAGAAGAAATTGGGCAGCCCGCCGGAGAATTCCCAGGCGGCCTCGCGGGTCTTCTCGATCACGGGATCGTCGCTCGATTGAGTCAGGATCGAACGCGGCCCTGAAGTCGTTTCCGAAGAATTGGGCGCGATCGGTCCGCGCGTTGAAGGGGCGGCCGCGGTGGAATTGGGTGCGGTTTGTGGCTGGGTTGTGGACGTTTGTGGCTGATTTGTGGATGATGTTGTGGACGCGGTCTGGGCGGTTGCGGCCGGACGCCCGCGCTTGAGAACCGGCGCGTCGGGGTCGCGCGTCGATTGGTCTCCAGTTCGTTGGGTGGTGGTGGGCCGGTTATCGGGCAGGTCATCCGGATTCACCGGCGGCGGATTCGCCTGCGCGGTTTGCGGATTCGGATTAGCGGGCGGCGTGCCGTTGCCCGAGCCCGTCGTTGTAGGAGCAGATGATGCCGGAGCGGATGCCGCGTCCGTCGAGCTGTCTACCTTCCGGCGCAGCACCGGACGATCGTCCCCGGGCTCACGGACCGCGGAAGAAGCCGAGCCTGAGGCCGCTCTGCCGTCGAGTTTCGGCAAATCCCAAGTCGCGGAGGCATACGCCCGCTCATCGGGCGTCGCGGCCTTATCGAACTTGACGCTGGTTGAGGTGAAATAACCCAGATCGTCCTGGTTCGCCTCGACGATCACGTGCTCGCCGGGGCCGAAGCTGGCGATATCGACGGCCTTGCCGTCCTTGTCGACCGTAGTCTGCGAGGACATCCGGTAGGTGATGATGCGGTGGTCCTCGGCTTCGATCACGAACTGGCTGCCGGCCACCGCGCGCATCATTCCATATGTGGTGGACGGCAGGCCGGAGGCGGCGCCGGAGTTCTTGCCGCGCTTGAGCGTCGGCGGTCCGTCATTGCCGCGGTTGTTGGGACCCTGGCCCGGCGGATACTGCCCCGGCTGCTGCCCCGGAGGATATCGCCCCGGCGGATACTGCCCGGGGTACTGACCCGGAGGATACTGTCCCGGATACTGCGCGCGCGCCGTCCAATCCCCCACCCAACCAAGGGCCAAAGCCAGCGCGAAAACCAGTAGCGTAGTACGAACCGCTTTCATGCCTCTATGATGACGCTTTTCGGGGCCGCGTGGTGTACGCCGGATTCGTTGGATGGTAGTCTGAAACTTCGATGCAATCCATGAGTTCGCCGGCTCCCAATCCACCAGGCCCACCGCATCCGCTTGATGGCGTAAGCCGAAGGGAGCTGCTCCTGTTCGGAGCGAGCGGTGGTCTCTTTTCGCGGACGGCTACTGCGCCCTTGAAGCTCATCGTGATCAGCGTAAGCGTGATGTTAGACCGGGGGGCGCATTCCGCAAAGGGGCTAGGCGAGAGCGAAATCGCCAAATTCAAACAGTACCAGGAGAAAGCACGCCGCGAATATGCGGCGAGCGGCATCCTTTTCGACGTTCGCTACGTCGAGGGGGCGTACTTGCGAACCCAAGGATACTCTGAGATCCCCGAGAAATTCCTCGCGCGGAACACCATCAACCTCTTCGTGACGGACACGCTTGGCTACGATATCGACCGAGACCGTACCGGGGGCTGCTCCACCGGACCGCGTCCGCGCGGACCGCGATCGGCGCCGGACCCGTTCTACAAGACCTTTCTGGGATTGCGGGACGCTCGCGACACCACGCTGGCACACGAGTACGCCCATCACTTTACTTTGGATACGCGTCGAAATCCGACCATGACGGGTAACCTCTGGGCCGATCTTCGCAATGACTACTGGCTCTGGCGGCAGCGGCATGGCACGCCGATTTTACAATTCCGCGCCTGCGCCCATTCGGAATGGGCTAAGGCCGAGGCGGGATAAACGCGAATGCGTTTCACGACTCTGGCCTTCGCGAGGAGATGAGGCCGAGCCGGCTCGCTCTTCGGAAAACGCGCAGGCTGTCCCTGATCCCCTGCGACCTAGGAGTAAACTGGAGTCGGGACATCGCAACGTGCCGTTCGAACGGATTTCCATAGATCCGAATATCTGCCATGGCCAAGCGTGCGTCAAGGGCACCCGGATTCCCATCCATCAGATTGTCCGCATGCTTGCGAACGGCGACACAAGAAGCCGGTGTCCTTAATTTCGGCGCCTCGTCCGCGGTCGATCTTCGCGCCGTACTCAGGATTCGGGTGCTTGTGGAAAATCGAAACCCTTTAGCGCGGACTCCAATTCAACCAGTCTGGTTCGAATCTCTTCGCGATCTGCCGTCTCGAGAAGATCCTCGATCAGCGGCAGGAGGCGGTGCACGGCCGCGACGGTTCTCTCGGCTTCTTCCTTAGCTTGGTTGTGCCCCTCGCCATCTATCCGGGCGATTTGGAGGAATGTTAGCGCGATTGCGATGTCGGCCTTGATGGATGCGCTCTGGTATAGGGCCCTCCGGCGCAACGGCTCAAGTTCGTTCGGGTCGTTTTCCATTGGTGTCCGTATGCTGACTCCGCTTCAGCATTTACACAGACAATTATGCTGACTCCGCTTCAGCAGTGTCAATAATGAATTGAAACAGCTAGCATCTATACCAGTGGCTCGTAAAACAGTAGTATCGAAATACCTGGCTGGGATTGGCCGCAAGGGCGGGAAAGCCAGCGGCAAGGCCCGCATGGAAAAGCTCACGCCACAACAGCGCGTCGCAATTGCCAAGAAGGCCGCGGCCGCCAGATGGGCGAAACCGGTTACCCAAGAAGAGCTTAGGCTCCAATCCGGGCGTCAGGCGGCTGAATGGAGCGCTGACCGCGTTGCACAAATGGGCGCGGAGGATATCAACTTGAGGCTGGCGCACGGAGCCGGGGTGAAGCCCGGGAAGCTGACGTTTGATAAGAAGCTAAAGATGGCCACGGCGGCGAAGAAGGCCGCGAGCCCCTCCGCACCGAAGGTGGCCGCAAAGAAAAGCAAAGCGCAGCCTCGATCCCGGCGTAAACCAAGACCGTGAATCGTTGGAATCCGGAAACGCGGGACCGCGGTTGTTTCCGACCTCAGTCACGCGTCGCAACAACCTGGCTCGATTCAGAATCCACGCGCCATCTTACCGCCGCACTGCGGTGCAGGGGGCCTGCGCCAGCGCGCACTTCACGTGCTCGAATTGCACGGTGCTATGGTGGACCTGAAAATGGTCGCACAGCACTTGATTGATGCCGCGCAGGATGGCGTCGCTCGCCGACGGCGGCATATCCTCGATCAGAACGTGGCAGCTTAGAGCGTGCGCCTCCGAACCCAGGCTCCAGATGTGCAGATCGTGCACGTCGATCACGCCGGGGACTGCCGACAGTTCCCGCGCGACCCCCGAGAGCGAGAGCCCCTTCGGCAACCCTTCCAGCAGAATATTGAGCGAATCCTTGACGATTCCCCAGGCCGACCACACGATTCCTACGCCGATGAGGATCGAAAGAATCGGATCGATCGCGAGCCAACCCGTGAAGCGCATGGCGAGGGCCCCCGCAATGATGGCCGCCGAGCTGGCCGCGTCGCCGAGCATGTGCATCCACGCCGCGCGGATGTTGAGATCCCCGGGGGTGTGTGCGTGCGAATGCCTCTGCCCATGCGCATGGGAGTGGCCGTGCCCGCCGTGCGCGCCGCCGAGGCCCCACACGATCCCCAGATTCATCACCAGGCCGATGCCCGCGACGATCATCATAGTGCCCTCGGCAGCCGGCTCCGGATGGAGCAGCCGCCGGTAGCTTTCATAAAACAGAATGCCCGCCAGGCCGATCAGCGTAAGCGCGTTGACGAAGGCCACTAGCACGCCCGCGCGCTGATATCCGTAGGTCTTGGTTTGATTGGCCGGGCGCAATTGCAGATAGAAACCGATGGCGGCCAGCAGCAGCGCGAAAGCGTCGGCAAAGTTGTGGCCGGCGTCGGACAGCAAGGCGAGGCTATGCGCGCGAATTCCGGCCGCGGCCTCCAGCGCGACGAACGCTGTCGTCAGACCCAGTGAGACAAACAGCACCCGGCCCGTCGTATGGGAATGCGTCTGGGAAGGCGCGCCCTGCTCCTGGCGATGCGCCGGTTTATTCGCAGCGTTAAGCGTAGCGTTATGATGATGCGCCACCGTCTTTATTTTAGCGCCACCCCGGGATTTTAACCGGACCCGGGATCTTCACAACACGCCGGGATTCTAACGCGACCCCGGGATACTAACGCCACCGTGGGCCGAGCGGTACGTCCGCTTAAGCCGGATGCGAACCGTCGCCGGCCTGCTCGGGGACCTGTCCCGCAGCCGGTTGATCCGGATGCCCGGCCGCCGGAGCTCCGTTCTGTTCCGCGCTGTGGTCCGCGTTCTGTTCCGCGCGCACCGCTGGATCGGGCGACCCCAACCCAAACGTCCCGTTGACCGCGGCTTCCGAAGGAGCCGGTTCGGAGGCCTCGTCGCCGTCCTCCCCGTCTTCCTTGAGATCGCGGCCCTGGTCGTCCTTGGGCGTGTAATACGAGTGATAGTAAGTGTACTTGCTGTACAGCTCACCGCGCCGGGCGCCGTTCACCACGATGCCGAGCACATTGTTGTTGCACAGCGACTGCATCGCGCGCGTGACCGAGTCGATGGTCGTGTGTCCGATGCGCACCACCAACAGAGTCCCGTGGCACATGGTCGACAGCAGGTTCGCGTCGGCCGCGAACAGCAGCGGCGGACTGTCCAGGATCACCCAATTGAACAGGGTCGGCAGCCGGTCGAGCAACAGCTTGACTTCCCTCAGGTTGAGCAGTTCCAGAGGATTGATTACCGCTTCCCCGGCGGTCATGATGTACAGATTTGTGCCGGCCAGCTTGCGCATCGCCTGGTGCAGCGGAACTTTTCCCAGCAGGTAATCCGTGATCCCGGGGCTGCGGTCGGTTTGAAACAGCGAGTGAATAATGGGACGGCGGAAATCGAAATCGGCGAGCAGGGTAACGTTGCCCGCCAGATGGGCTTCGGCCAGCGCCAGGTTTGCCGCGGAAAGCGACTTGCCTTCGGCCGGCGACGGGCTGGTTATCACCACGGTGTGCATCGGCTGGAGGCTCTTCATGTGATTGAGGCGGGTCCGCAGCGTGCGGAACTCCTCCATGGGCGCCTCGTGCGGCCTGGTTACGTCGATCAGCAGCGAATCGCTGGCGGTGCGGAAAGGGATCTCCTCCACCTGCTCCAGCAGGCCGGCGAGATTGGGGCCCGGGTCCAGCGTCGCCAGGGCGGTGCGGCCCTCCGTCCCCGGCCGGTTGACCGGTGGCGAAAGCATCCCTGAGTGTTCGGCGCGGCGCAAAGCGTCATGAACCCGGCTCACTGAACTCCTCCTCTGGTGGTCGTCTCGTAATACACGATCGCCCCGACCATTACCACCACAGCCACCAGGCAGGCGGTAGTCCACCCCAGCCAGGCGAGACGCCGCCTCCGTTTGACCACGAAGTCGTTTTCGAGCAGCGGAATGCTGCCCAGCACTGCCATTTGCGTATACGCCCGCACGTCTTTCAGGTTCTTGAGCGAGGTATCCTTCAACTCACGCGCGCCGACGATCACGATTCCCAGCAGCAACCCGATCCCCGCGCCGATCGAGATCACCATGGGGCGTTTCGGCTCCGTGGGATCGGTGGGAAGCGAAGCCGTGTCCAGCGGCTCCAGGCGCTCGCCCTGATTGCGATCCTCCATGTTCTGGGAGCGCTGGGACTTGGAAAGCTTATCGTCGGCGTCGATATATTTCTGCTTGGCCATTTCCCGGTCCCTCAGCAAATCGGTGTACTGTTTGACGTCCAGCGGCCCGGTGGCCAGACGACCTTGGTACATATTGATCTCTTCGCTGGTGTGCTTGATTTCCTTGTTCAGCTCATTAATCTCGAGATCCCTGGCTTCGATCTGGGCCTGGAGCGAACTGATCCTGCCTTTACGATCGAGATCCTCGCGGAACAACCCCGGATTGACGCGCGGCACGGTAGTTTCCGACTTCCCGTCTTTCTTGGCGTCTTCTTCTTTTTTGGCCTCTTCTTTCTTAGCTACGTCCTCCTTGAGAGCTTCGTCGTGCTTCTGCTGCGCGGCCGCGAGCAGCGCCACGCCGTTCTGAACATCCGGATGGGCTTCCCCATACTTCGAACGCAGAAGCGTGAGGCCGTCTTTTATTCGCTCGACTTCGCGCTCGGTTTCCGCTACGCGCTCGCTGCGCTGGATCGCCGCGACGGTCGGGGGAGGCGCTTCGTTCCCTACCTTGGCGATTTCCTTCCCCTGGTCCTGCAGAATCCGAATGCTGGACTCGATCGTAAGCTTCTCAGTGGTGGCGCGGCTAAGACTCCCGTTGAGTCCGGTCAGTGTGGTTTCCAGCGCCATCAGGGAATGCATGTTGGAGTCGGCCTGATCCGGCAGATGTCCGTTGTTCTTCACCTGGAACTCGGTGAGCTCCGTCTCGATCGCCTCCAGCTCTTTGTGCGCCGCGTCCGCCCCGTCCTTGAAAAACAGCGTGGACTCGTGCGTCCGCGTGCTGTTGTTACGAAGACTGGCCTCGAGGAAACGGCTCATCAGATCGGATACCACCTGCTGCGCCAGATACTTATTCTCGTAGGTAAACTGGATCAAGAACGCCGGGATCACCCGATTGTTCGAGTTCGGGGGCAACAGCGGCGCCACCACAATGTCCTTGTGCATCTCCTCCACCACGTCATCCATCGGCATCCGTACCCGGTCTTTGGGATAAAGATTCTTGGTCTGGATGATCGAAGTCAGCACGTTGCGGCTGCGGATTTCCTGGTCCATGGACAGGATGCGGTCCCACATCCCCTGGTTGATGGTGGATGGCACCATGTTCTCCGGCACCTGCTGCGGCGTGATCTTGATCTTCGCCTCCGAAACGTACTTATCCGGCCACAAAAACACGCCCACTACGCTCGCCACCACACACAGGAGAAACGGTCCGAAAATCCAGCTCTTGTGACGGCGAAGAATGTCTATATAGTCCTCGACGTCCAGCGTCCGCCGGGAAACATTGAAAGAGTCGGTTGGCTGCATACGTTTACCCCGATTTCCTCCGATCGCTATTCTTTGACGACGATAGTGTCGCCGGGCTCCAAAAGGATGTTCGCCTCTCTGGCCTTCTTATCGCCCTTGGTGTACGCCGTCCAGTTAAATTTCAGTATTTTGTCACCGCGGAGGATCTTGATGTCGTTCTTTCTCGCGAATTCTTTGAATCCGCCCGCCAGAGTCAGAGCGTCGAAGACTGTCAGAGGGGTTACCAGAGGAAACATCCCCGCGTGATTCACGCCTCCGGTGATGCTGTAGCGCTTGCTATTGACCTGGATCACTTCGATAGTGATCTCCGGATTGCGAACCTTGTCGCCTCCGCCATAGGCTTCCTTCAACGTCGCCGCCAGCCGTTCGGGCGTAAGGCCGGCCGCCTGCACGTCGCCGATGAGAGGCCGCGTGATTTTTCCATCCGGCCGCACGCCCACCGCGCCGCTCAAATCCGCCTCGCGCCAGACCGAGATCCTGAGAATGTCCTCGGCGCCGATCACGTAGCTTTTCGGATCGACCGCCAGTCCCGTGGTATCCGGGCTGACCGTCGAGGGTACCCTGGGAGCCTCGGTGATTGAGCTTTCGGGAGCCGGTGGTGCTGCCGGTTTATTATTCTGGGCTGCTGCGATCGCGCCGATCGAAAGGAACCCCGCTGCCAGTACTGCCAGCCTTTGACAAGTCATCTTCAGCCTCCTATAACTTGCCACCGGACGTGGCAAAGCATTCATTATACAACGTTAGACCGCCCTGTTGCTTGCGGTGTGCATTGCTACTATCGATGAAACTACAGTATGTGGAACCTGTACAGTTACCTAGGTACCAAACCGAAGTTGTACTAGTCCGCGAAATGAGGAGATCCGATGGCCTACTTTCTTGCCAAGACCGACCCTGAAACATATTCGATCGACGATCTGGAGCGCGAAAAGAAAACCGTGTGGGATGGCGTGACCAACCCGTCGGCAGTGCGCGCCATCAAGGAAATGCGCCCGGGCGACCGGGTTTTCGTCTATCACAGCGGCGGCGGCGTGGTGGGGATGGCCGTGGTCAGGTCGGCCGGACGCGTCGACCCGAAGAATCCGAAATCGGCGGTCGCGGATTTCGAGTTCGCCGGACGTCTGGAACCTGCCACAACGCTCGCCGAGATCAAACAATCGAAAGATTTTGACGATTGGGCGCTGGTGCGACAGGGTCGCTTGTCCACCATGGCCGCTCCGGAGAAGTTCGTCGAATGGATGAGGGCGCGATATCCGAAAGCGAAAATTTAGAAGAAGAAGTCAGGAGACAGGAGTCAGGAGTCAGAAGGAAAGCACCCTGACAGTCGAGCGCCGTTTTGCGAGTTTTCATTCTGACTCCTGACTCCTGTCTCCTGACTTTTTCTTCAACTTGTGACTTCTGACCCTTCTTCTGACTTCTTCTTCCCTCCTGACTCCTGACTCCTGTCTCCTTCCCTCACGCTAGACTGGGATTCTGATGCCGCTCCTCGCCCGGTCCGTTGCCGACCTCGCCGCGACGCCTTCCATGCGCTCTGCGATGGACTGGTTCCGGCGCGAGCGGGCTTGGATCAACGAGCAACACCTGAAACTGTGCCGCATCCCCGCGCCCACGTTTTTCGAACAGAAGCGCGCCCAATGGATGGCGGAGCGCTTCCGCTCGCTCGGCTGGGACGCGAGGATTGACCGGGCCGGCAACGTCATCGCGTCCTTACCCGGTGGCTCAGCCGGTACCCGCGATCGGCCGGCCGTGGCCGTCACCGCCCACCTGGACACCGTGCTCGCGCCGCGAGCGCCCGAGGAAATCAAGGTCACCGGCGACGGGTGTTTGCTCGGCCCCGGCGTTTCCGACAACGGCGCCGGTCTGGCGGCGCTGCTCGCGCTCGCTGCCGTGTGGCACGCGGGTCCTCCCATTGAAGATACGGCGCTGGTTCCCCTGCTGATCGCCAACGTCGGCGAGGAGGGTGAGGGCAACCTCAGCGGCATGCGCTATGTCTGCCGCAAGACAGCCGCCGCGCGTAACGTTGAGCAACCCCGCGCTGGCGAACCCCGCATGGGCGACTTGCGAACCTTCCTGGTCCTGGACGGGCCCAGCGTCGATCACATCACCTGGCAGGCCCTCGCCAGCCGCCGTTTCGACATCCTGTTCACCGGTCCCGGCGGGCATAGCTGGAGCGATTACGGCACCGGCAATCCGGTCCACGCACTCAGCCGCGCGGTCACGTGGTTTGCCGACCAGGTTCCACTCGCGTTCAACGGGGTGGCACAGGCTTTAGCCTGTGATTCTACATCCCTCGACGTGTCGTCCAACCAGACCGGACCGCTGAAGACCGCTAATGTCCCGCGATCGTCCTTCAATTTCGGCGTGATCCAGGGCGGCGCCAGCATCAACTCGATTCCCAGCGAAGCGCGTGCAAAAGTCGATCTGCGGTCGGAAAGCGCGGAGCGGCTGGAGGAAATGGCGGCGCTGCTGGGTGCGTCGGTCGAGCGGGCCGTGGAACTGGAGAATGCGCGCAGCGACGGGCGAAGTGACGGGCGTGCATCCGGCCGTGACGGAGGACGAGCCGGTCGCACCGCCGAACGCACTGCTGGACACGTAGCCGGGCGAGTGAAAGAAATCGGATCGCGTCCCGGCGGTGGATTGCAGGAAGGCGCGCCGCTGCTCGAATGCATTCGCACCGTGGACGCTCATCTGGGAATCCGCAGCCACCTGGATTGCTCTTCGACCGATGCCAACGTCCCTCTGTCGCTGGGCCTCGCTGCGGTATCCATCGGCGCCGGCGGTCAGGGCGGCGGAGCCCACACCCCCGCCGAATGGTTCCAGCCCGAACGCCGCGAGCTCGGCTTGCAGCGCGTGCTGCTGGCCTTGTGCATGCTCCTCGGCGGCGAGTAAGGTGGCGCAGGGCGGCCATGCCCTGCGGATTTCCCGTGGCGCAGGGCCGTGCCCTGCGGGCCTGGGCGCAGCATCAAGCCCCGCTCGTTAGAGCGGGGATAGCATCCCGATCATAGACTCGCTCGCCGGTTTCGCTCCACCGACCCCCCGTGTGCTAAGCTAACTAAAGCCGCATCGCACCATCAGCAGCCCGGCAATTCGCAGGCGAGCCTAGCGGCCATATTCAGGATTTCCAATGCCAAAGTTGAAGACCCATAAGGGCGCAGCCAAGCGGTTCAAAAAGACGGGCACCGGCAAGATCGTCCGCCACCATGCGTTCGCCCGCCATATTCTGACCTCGAAGTCGCGCTCAAGGAAGCGCCGTCTGGGACAGTCGGCCATCGCCGATCCGGCCAATTCGCCGGAGATCAAGCGCATGCTTCCGTATTAGGCGACTGGCTTAAACCGAGTTCAGCCTGATATCATTTCGCGTGGACAGTGCCACCGCACGTGCCTGATCCGCCGTCATCATGAAGGAGACCAAACGTGCCTAGAGTCAAACGTGGTACCAAGCGGCGCGCCAGCCGCAAGAAGACGCTCACGCTCGCCAAGGGCTTTTTCCTTACCAAGAGCAAGCTGCATCGCGCCGCCCAGGAAGCGGTCGAGAAATCGCTGCGCTACGGCTATGTCGGACGGCGTCTCAAGAAGCGCGACTTCCGCTCGCTGTGGATCGTCCGCATCGGCGCGGCCTGCCGTCAGGCCGGCCTTTCCTACAGCCGCTTCATGAGCGGGTTGAAGAAATGCGGGATCGAACTCAATCGCAAAATCCTGGCCGACATGGCCATGAACGATGCAGCGGCCTTCAGCGCGCTGATTGTTCAGGTGAAGGCCGCGCTCATGTCGGAGAAAGCGCCGGAGAAAGCGCCGAAGGCGGCCGCACCCAAGGCGCTTAAACCGGAGAAGGTTCCGGCATGAGCACCGCCGCTCCGGACATCGATTCGCTCGGTAGTCTCGAAGAGCGGATTCGCCGGATCGTCGGCCTGGTCGCTGCCTTGCGCGCGGAGCGTGAAGTGGCTCTCGCCGAGCGCGACCGTGCCATCGAAGAGCGCGATGCGGCTATCGAAAATCGCGAGATCGCCGAACAGGAACGCGCCAAAGCTCAGGCTAAACTGGACGCCGTGCGCGGCGACACCCACTCCGCCGCGGCCGAGGCCCAGCGCCTGCGCAAGGAACTCGAGGAGCTTCGCGGCGAACGCAAGCAGGTTCGCACACGCATCGAAAAACTGCTGGGGCAGATGGATCAGTTGAGCGGGTCGTAACCCATGGAATCGGACCGCAAGACTGTCCGCGTCACTATCTACAACCAGAGCTATACGCTGACTGTGACGGGCGAGCCGGATGAGGTGGAGTCGCTGGCCCACTCAGTGGACACCCTGATGACCGAGATCGCGCAGCGCGCCGGCAACGTCGACGGCAACCGCGTCGCGGTGCTCGCGTCCCTGCATCTCGCCGACCGCTTGCGCTCCATCGAACGCGAGCTCGCCGATCTCAAGCAGAAGGTCGATTCAAAATCCCGCCAGTTTTCGCTGCTGCTGGATCAGGCGTCAAGCGCCCAGGACTGAGGCGCGGCAGGTTTGTGGCGCACGCTCTTAAGCGTGCTGTGTCGAGATTCATCTCGACATTTTTCGTGAGGCGCGACAGGATGGAGCGCTCGCCTCAACCCCGCTCGTCAGAGCGGGGATCGGACACTACCTGCCAACACGTGCCGTTGTAGAAGCGGGTTCGGCACACGCCCTCGCGCTTGCAGGCAACCAGGCTGAGCCGAGAACCCCAGCGCCCATCAGGCTGAAGGCGATCATTTTGCTGGCTTATGCTGGAGTGAAAGAGAGTCCCATGAGTTCCGGCTCGCCCCTTATCTCCTCGGAATTGCAGCGGTTTGACTGGCTCGACCACGGCTTCGGCACGCGGGATTCCGGGTTGACGCAGGACGGCATGGCGAGCCTCACCCAGGTTCATTCCGCCCTGGTAGTCAACTCCTCAGCCACGGGACCCGCTGGCGAGGGCGATGCGCTGATCACCGATCGTCACGGAGTCGCTCTCTCTGTTCGCACCGCCGACTGTTTTCCCATCCTGCTCGCCGATCCCGAGCACCGCGCCGTCGCGGCCATCCACGCCGGGTGGCGTGGAACCGAACAGGGCATTGTCGGTCGAACCCTCGACGCCATGTGCTCGGATTTCGACACTTCGCCCGCGCAAATTGCCGTCGCGATCGGGCCCGGAATTGGAGCGTGCTGCTACGAAGTAGGAGAGGACGTGGCCCGGCGGTTCGGGTTTCCAGGCGCGGGCCGCATCGATCTTGCCGCCATCAATCGCGAGCAACTGATTCGCGCTGGCGTCCCGCCGAGTCGCATCGACACACTCGGCCACTGCACCTTTTGCGAGCCCGCGCGATTCCACTCCTATCGCCGCGATCGCGACCAGGCCGGCCGGATGATCTCCTTCATCCGGATTCTCGGCCCAGCTTTCTCCTAGTGAAAAGGGTCAGCCGCGAATGCACACGCATAAACACGAATCCAAACCAAGGGACTTATTTGTGTTCATCCGTGTTCATTCGTGGCTAACACTTCTTCGGTCGCCCGCGGGACTCCGAAGACACCAAGGGCGTGGATCCGGAGGGTGCGCCGCGGTCCACGCCCTTTAGCCGGCCAGGAAATTAGGCGGCGTGCACCAGCATCTCGTCGAAGCTCTCCGAGCCGTCAGCCTGGTTGCGATCGGCGATCTCCTGGCACTGGATGCAAAACGCGGTCCACGGCACAGCCGCCACGCGCTTCGGACTGATGTCCTCTTCGCAATGCAGGCACACGCCGAAGGTGCCCTCGTCGATGCGCCGAAGCGCCGCCCGCACATTGCGCAGCAGGTTCGACTCGCGATCCAGATTTCGGATCGCCAGTTCCCGCTCAGCGGCGTGCTGCACTTCATCCAGCGCATCGGGGCTCTTTTCGATGGCGATTCCCTCGCGGTTGCGGACGAACGCCTCCAGTTCCGCCTGCTTCGCCTCCAGAATGTGTTTGTATTTGTTAATTTCGCTCTTAGTCATGGCTGCCTCTCAGTCTCTTTCCTATCTGTTTTTGTTTTTCGTGTCTCGATCTCGTTTGTCCATCGCTCCACGTCCACGTTTGCCGCGCGTCCTACGCTGTCAAGCGTTCACCTCGATTAGACGCAAGGTGACGCAAAAAGGTTCAAGCTCCAGTTCGTTTTTGAAATACCGATTTGAACTACGTGCGGACGTGTGCCGGACTGCATACTGCGACTGCCGCGCGGCAGATGGCGTGTCGAACGCCGCCCGATCCGCTTTTGCACCGCCCAATCCCGATTTGTGATTCACTACCATACCACGTCCGACCGTCTAACGCAAGCACGTTTATTGCCAATCTCAAACAGGCCTTCCCGCCCCGCCAATCGGCACCCAGCAGTTCCTCGACTGCCCGGCTTCCAGTACCTATCGGCACGCTGACTTGAAACCATTACGTTTTCCTTTCCCTGCACGGATTGGGCCTCAGGCCCCACGGTTCCCTCCATCGGGCATTACTCCTCAAACCAGTCGATCCTGCCAAAGTTCCGCTGTCCTCTCCTGACGTATACTGTCCTGTAACCGCGCGAAAGTTCTCACCGAATCGCGTTAAATAAAGCGCGGCCTCCGACGTGAAGGATCTTAGCACACCATTTCAAGTTCCTCCGCCCTCCCGGGGCGATCCGCCGCCGGAAAGTGTCGGGAAATCGACCGTCTTCCGCCGGGTTCTCGCCAGCGCTTCGGCCGCCTGCCTTTTCGTACTCCTCGGCGCCGCTTTTATTCCCTATGCCGGCGTCCAAGACGATGAAGTGATTTTCGTCGCCCCTCTGTATCTCTTTAATCCCAGGGCCTTTTCGGTCGGTCTGTTTCATCGCCGGATCGCGTTGATGGTGCTTTCTTACCTGGGAACACTGAAAACTTTACTGTATATTCCCATCCTGGCGCTATTTGGCCCGAATGTATGGTCGCTACGCCTCCCCATGGTTCTCGTCGGAGGGCTAACCGTCCTGATTTTCTTCGGTTTGGCGAGGCGCACCGCGGGTCTTGCCGCAGCCCTGCTGGGCGCCTTCCTCCTCGCCTCCGATGCGTCGTTTATTCTGACCGATACCTTCGATTGGGGGCCCGTCGCGATTGAGCACTTTTTGCTTGTGACTGGTTGTTTCTGCCTTGTGAAATTCGCCCAGAATGGTGGGGCAGGGCCATGCCCTGCCTCCGGCCGCTGGAATCTCTTTCTGGGATTCTTCCTGTTCGGATTGGCACTCTGGAACAAGGCGATTTTCATTTGGGCACTGGCCGGTCTCTTTTGCGCCGCGATCGCCGTGCTCTGGCCCGAAATCCGTCGATTGCTCCGGCCCGCGACCGCCGCCATCGCCTGCGCCGCCTTCCTGGCCGGCGCGCTGCCGCTGGTGATCTATAACGTTCACCACCCCAACGTCACCGTCGGTGACAACGTCCACTTTGAAACCAACGCCCTCCCCGCAAAATTCCACATGCTCCGGATCACCTTGGATGGATCGGCGATGTTCGGCTTCTTGCCCGGTCGCGACGATCAACCCAACCCCAAGGCCGCGGTATCGCTGCGCGGCCGGGCGGCGGATTGGATCGGCGCTCACACCGGCAGGCTTCGCCACGACGCGCTGGTCCTCGCGTTGCTCCTGGGTCTCCTCCTGGCGCCGTGGTGGTGGAAAAGCCGCACCGCTCGATTCTCGCTCGTGTTCATGTGCGTTACTTGGCTCGCGATGGCGATCACGCGCGACGCGGGAATGTCGGCTCATCATTCGGTGCTGCTGTGGCCGTTTCCTCAGCTTTTTCTGGCGACCGTTCTGGCGTCGCTCCCTTGGCGCAAAGTGGCGATGATCGCTGGCGCCGCCCTGGTGGCGATCAACCTCCTGGTGGTGAACCAGACCATCGCCGATTTCGAGCGCAACGGTGCGATCCGCAATTTCAGTGACGCGGTCTTTCCGCTCGCGAAAGAGTTTACCAACCCGGCCCGGCCCGTCATCACCGTCGACTGGGGAATTGTAGACGCGCTCGGCTTTCTCGACCACCAGCGTGGCCTCGCTCTGCGCGTCGGCGATCCCCCTTTCATGACCGATTCACCCAGCCAGCAGGAACGCAAATCCATTGACTGGCTTCTTCTGACCGACAATCCGATCTTCGTCACTCACGTCCCCGGCCTGGAGAATACTCCCGAGGTCCGGCCTCGTCTGGATCGCGCCGCCGCGGAGCGCGGGCTGCACCGGGAGCTGATCAAAATCGTCCCGGATTCGAACGGCCGCCCGGTCTTCGAAATCTTCCGATTCGCGAAATAAACGTGGCGCGGGCCGTCAAGCCGTTCCTGCCCCATGCGTCAGCTTGGGGCTATTCCAAGGTTCGGAAACGGAGCGGGTAGCCCCAAGCTGACGCATGGGGCAGGAACACCTGGCGGCCCGTGCCACGTGAAATCGAACACCGTTCGTAACCCGCTTCCCACCACCGAACACCCGCGCCCGCATTGCCCTCGGTTTTTCAAAAACTTAGCGTGGCTCCCGGATTGCCGATATCTCGCCATGGCCAAGCTTGAGCGCATGCGGGATTTCATGAAGACTCCGCCGGCTGCCGCGTATTTCGGCGCGAAAGCGGCGGAAGGGTGGCGGCTGGTCGCGGTGGAATGGGAGCGCGGCGCTCCCGCGACCGCCCTCCCCGTGGAGGACGTTCCCTTCGGGCTGCGCGTCGCCAGCGACTGCAAGCGCCTGGAGGAAGATCCCGGTGAGCTGGAAGTCCTGGTCCTGATGATGGAGACCATTGTCCAGGACGGCCCGCTCTCCCAGGCGGCCCAGGTGATCAACCAGCGCGGCTTCCGGACTCGCGACGGCGAGAAATGGACCCCCCAGGCCCTGTTCTATTTGTTACCCAGGCTGATCGAGGTGGGGCCGCGCCTGTCGACCAGTGAGGAATGGGTGGAGCGGCGTAAGCACCTGTTCAACGTCGCGTAGCGGCCGCCCTTCAGGGCTTCGTTGGATTCCGCTTGGCTCGATGCGTCTGGCTTTTCGCGGTTGTTGTCGGCTGATCCTTCACCTGGCTCTCGGGCGCGGTCTCCGGCTTGGCCTCCACGCGATCGTCCGGATTCGCGGCCGGCGCGGGTTTGGCGTTAGCTCAATGACGCTTGCCCGCCGCTTGATCCCGCAGCTCCATGCACTGCGCCAGGCTCTCGCGCGCCGGCGCGAAATCCGGGTTCAAGCGCAGAATCGCCTGGAATTGCGGGATGGCTTCGTCGTAGTGCTCCAGATTCGCGAGCGCGCTTGCGTAATTGAATCGCGCGTTCACGTAGTCCGGCTTGATATTGACCGCGAGGCGAAACTGATCCGCGGCGTCATTCATTCGGCCGCGCGTCGCAAGCGCCGTTCCCAGGCTGTAATGCGCCTCCGCGTTCTCCGGCTGAAGCCGGATCGCCGTCAGGAATTGCGTCATGGCCTCGTCGGTGCGCCCCAGCAGCGCCAGCACTCGACCCAGATTGTAGTACCCGTCCGCATAGTCAGGACCAACGCGCACCGATTCGAACAATTGCGCGAGCGCCTCCTGCAAGCGATTCTGCTCCGCCAGAGCCACGCCCAATCCGCAATGCGCCTCCGCGCTCTCCGAATTCAGTTGGAGCGCGATCCGATATTGATCGGCCGCTTCGCGCGGCCGGCCGCTCTTGCCGAGCGCAAAACCGAGATGGATGTGCGCGGTGACCGATTCCGGCTCCAGTCGAACCGCCTCGGCCAGATGCGCCATGCCTTGGTCCACGCGTCCTTCGGCGGTGAGCGCCGCGCCCAGCCCGACCTCGGCGTCCGCGAAATGCGGCTTGATGCTCACAGCGCGTTCGAAACTCGCGATCGCCTCGCCGTTGCGGCCGGCCTCACGGAACGCCGCGCCGAGGCTGCTGTAAGCCAGGTAGTTGTCCGGATTCACCGCGATGGCACGTTCAAAAAGTCCGAGACTATCGTGCCAGTATTTCAGGTCGCGCCAGGTTACCGTCGCCCAACCGGCGCAAACCAAAATGGCGATCACCGTCACCGGCGGCCCCAGCCACCTCCGCGCCGCGACCAGGTCCTCTAAACCCCATGCCAGCATGATCGCGATGCCGATCGCCGGAATGTAAGTGTACCGGTCCGCGCGCGCTTGTACGCCCACCTGAATCAGCCCGATCACCGGCAGGAGCGTTCCCAGATACCACAACCAACCCACGGCGAGATACGGCTGCGTCCTGCGCCTCCGGATCGCCCACGCCGTGATCATGCCTAGGGCGAGCGCCTCCAAAATCGCCTGCCACGCCGGAATCGGCTCATACGGATAAAATACGGCAAGGTTCGCGGGCCAGAAAAAATTGAAAAGGTAAACTACGTACGAGTTCAGCGCATTCGCGACACGCAGACCCACCGGAATGTCATCCAGGACCGCGCCGCCCCCGCGCTGTACCAGGAATGTGACCATGGACGCCGCGATCGCCAGCGCGATCAACGGCAGTTTTTCGATCACCAGTCCCCAACCGCTTCTAATCCGGCCTCCAGCCCCGTCCGTCGTGGGGCGGGTCCGCGAACCGACGTGACCCGCGCGCGACCCCTGGTCCCTGAAATGGGTCGCGCTTCTTCCGCCTCCAGCCCCATGCGTCAGCTTGGGGGTTCCCACGCTATTCGCCGATTCGCCCCTAAACCGCCGCAGCGGCCAAACGTCCAGCAGCAGCAGCGCAAACGGCAGGGTCACCGCCATCGATTTCGACATCAGCGCGCAGCCGAAAGCCGCCAGCACCAACACATAGCGCCAGACCCCGGGACGCGAGACGTAATTTAAGTACGCCCACATCGTCACAAACCAGAACAGCGCGCATAGCACGTCTTTTCGCTCCGCGATCCATGCCACCGATTCGATATGCAACGGATGCAGCGCGAAGACGAACGCCACGAACCCGCTCGCCGCGCTCCACCCGGTCATTCGTTTGAGCAGGGCGAACAGAAGCAACGTGCTCAGCAGGTGCAGCGCGAGATTGGTCAAGTGCTGCCGCCCGGCATCGGAGCCGAAAAATCTCCGGTCCAGCATGTGCGATATCCACGTGAGCGGAAACCAGTTGCCGGCGTAGCTCGAGGTGAACGCCCAGGCGACATTCGCTGACGTCAGGCCGCCTCGAATGTGCGGATTTTCGGTGGTGTATTCCGGATCGTCGTAGTTGACGAACTCGAAATGCGCGACCTGGCTATAGATGCCGAAAGTCGCGAGCAGCAGCGCGAGACAGATGAATAGGTCGCGAAGGGCCAAAGATGAATATAACGCAGCCCTCAACGGATCCTAGTGCGGTGCTTGCGCCGCGATGACCTTCAGCAGCCGCTGTGCCTTGTCATATTGAGCGTCGCCGCTCGGAATTGCCTTCAGAATCCGGCTGGCCTCAGCCAGATTGCCCTGTTGAAAGTAGGCGCCGCCCAGCAGGTATTGCACGGGAATCTGGCGGTCCAATTTCAGACCCGTCTTAAATGCGTCGATGGCGCCGGCCGGGTCGGCCGCCAGCATGAAGAATCTGCCGGCGGCGGCATCCTGCTCCGCATCGTCGGCATTCAGCGCCGCGCGTGCGCGGAAGATCTGCTTGGCAAGCTCCAGGCGCGCTCCATCCTCGGCCGGAAGCTCGCGCAGGCCCATGCCGATCAGCGCCACCGCGGCCGAGACACGCACGGTCGCGACGGAATCGCCAAGCATCCGCGTGAGCGCGGCTGCTGCCGCAGCCCGATCGGCCGGCACTGGATTCAGCGTCCGCGCCGCGATCGCCCGCACCAGCGGCTCGCGATCGTCCAAAGCGCGTGCCATCGCGGCGAAGACGGCGGGATCGTTGGCAAAGGCGCTCAAGTGCCCCACCGCATTGGCGCGCACCAGAGCGCCCTCGGCCGGTTCGCTCAGGATCGCCAGAAGCTGAGGCACCGCTTGGCGCTCGCCCGCCCAAGCCCCCGCGAAGGCGTCCGCCCGCCGGATCACTTTCTGCCGCGACTTGTCGCTGTACCACGCCTTCATTCGATCGAGCGCCCAGTCCGCGGAGCGATCCTTGTGGCACACGTTGCAGGCGTTGGGAATGCCGTGATGCTGGGTGTTTTCCGGCGCCGGAATGGACATGGCATGGTCGCGGATCTGGGCCTTGATGCTGAATACGGTGCGCGGCATGTGGCACTCCACGCAGGAGCTGCCGTTACTCTTCTCCGCGTGATGCGTGTGCTGCGTAAGCGCCGCGCCGATGGACTGGTGGCACCGCGTACACAGCCCGTTGGCATCGGGCCGAAGCTGCGGGTTCTTGTCGATATCGGTGTTATGCGGAGCGGCGTGGCAGTCCAGGCACGTAGCGCCGCCCTTCAGAAAACACTCGCTCTGCCAGAAGCCAAACGCGTCGGTGGAGAATCTGCGCGGCCGTCCGTCGGCCCAATAGGCCGGGTCCTGACCGGGCGGGAAGGCGAATTCCAGAATCGGCAGAAAGTGATCGTAATAGTCGTCGCCGGCCGCGAATCCGTCCACAAAGATGTCGCGGAAGGAATGGCATTGCGCGCAAACGGCGGTGTTCCGCGAGGCGTCCAGGCGGGTCTGCACCACTACGTTGTGCTCGGGCCGTCCCGTATGTTGCGGATTGGCGTAAAACGCCGCGTGCTCGGCCCCCGGACCGTGGCAGCGCTCGCAGTTGATCCCGAAATCGAGCCACTTGGTCTGGTACGCGTTCTTCTCCGCGTCGAAGTTTTTCTCTTCCTGGCTGACATGGCAGGAATAGCAGCTCTTGTTCCAGAGTTGCACCTGGACTCCCGGAGCCTCTTCGGGGTCGTCGATATCCAGGTTATGGAACCAGTTCTTGCGCACCACGTCCCAGGTGGGAGGCAGCACGATAATCCGGCCGTCGGCGAGAGTGGTGAGATAGTGCTGGATGCGGCGGTTGCCCAGCGTATATTGGATGCGGTGCTCTTGCGGTTTGCCGGTGAGATACGTCTCGGTGATATAGTAGGTGCCGGCCTGCAGGCGGAAGCGGTACACGCTGCCCCGCAAGGTGACGGCCTGGCGCGCGAAATCTCCCACCACGCCGGCGGGAGTCGCCGGCTGCACCATCTTACTGTGGCGCGAAGAAGTCCAAGTGTGAACTTCGTTGGCGTGGCACGCGGCGCAGGCGACCGCACCGGCATACGCGGATGTCCCCGCTGCGACCGCCGGGAGGGAGGAAGCCCACAACCAGACCAGCAACCCCGCCGTGGCGTAATTAGTGATGGTGCCCGATCCGGCGATTACGATCTTCACAGATTGAATCCCCGATACGTTGCCCCGGATCGTTCTTCTACGCGAAACACGTACACCACGTTCTTTCCAACGCGAAACAGAATCCGATAAGGCCCGACCCTAATCCGGCGATAGTTCGCATAACCGTGCAATTCAAGACTCTCACCACTGAATGGGTCCTCCGCCAATCCCCGGATCGCCTCAAGGATTTCGCCCTGCCAACGCCTCGATAGTGATCGGATGAACCGCCTAGCGCTTTTTTGGACGCGGGATGACCAGATCATTGAACCCGAGTTCCTTGCACAGTTCGTTAAAGGAATAGAACGGTTCATGACGGTGAGCCTTGATATAGGCCACGTCGCGGGCGTCCTCCCGCTCCTTGGCGGTCATGGGGCGGTGTCGTGGATTCCGTTCCACTATGCGTTCTATGGATCGCTTGGGCATCGTCCCACCTTCCTGGCGCTACCTGTTCAAGAAACTACCACGGTTTCCACCGCCAATCAACACCACCCGTCAGGCGGAGGGGCCCAGCCAGGTGCTTGTCCCACAAAAGTTCGAGCGCCCAACCGGCGGAAATCCTCGCCGAATGGGCGCTCGTTTAACAGCGCAACTGGGGCAGGGCCATGCCCTCCCCGGCAGCGCCCGGCGCTGCCCCACCGTTAACCTAGAAGCGTAGCCGCAGGCCGAACTCCATCCAGCGAGCCGCGATACCGTTGCCGGTGGTGGCCTGACTCGTCACCACGCCGAACGAAGACAGCGACTGAATGTTCGTGCCGGGGTCTCCCGGAGCGAAGTGATTCAGCACGTTCACGAACTGGAACGTGAGCGTAGCGCCGATATGCTCGGTGGCTCTGAAATCCTTCGAGAGGGTCGCGTCCAGGTTCCAATACGGGAACCCTCGAAGTCCGGCGAGGCCCGAGCCTGAATCGACGCCCAAAACCAAAGGCCGGAATTCGGAAGCAACTTGCACCGGGTTGTTGTACAGGTTGACCCCCGTACCACCCTTCGCCGGGTTGCCGGACGATCCGATAGACGTGCCCCCATTTTGGAAGTTGTAATAACCCGTCCCCGGATTGCCGCCACTGAACGGCGAAACTCCGACCGCCTCTTCATAATTCGCGGACTGGCCCGAGTAGATCTCGCCGAAGCTCTGAGCATCGCCGCCGTTGGCAATGCGCAGCACGTCACCGGAGCGCGCCGTGAACAGCGGAGCCAGTGTCCAGCCGCCCAGAACATGCCCCAGAATCCCCTGCTGATTCTTATAGAAAGGCTCCTGGTAGAACATCAGCAGGCTGTAGGTGTATTTGTAGTCGAAGGGCTGTGCGCCGTACGTACCGAAGTTCTTGAAATCGAAAGGATCCGGTACTGTGATGGAACTGCTTGCCTGAACCACGCTTCCGGTTCCCAGAGCGCGCCCCCAAGTGAAGTTGGATTGGGTCGTCACGCCGTGCCAGTTGGTGGTCTTGAAGGTCATAAACGCCGCATTGTAGCTCCCGTGCCCGTAGGAGTTGATGAAGTCGAACGCGCCCGTAAGCTGTTGATTCAGCCCTGTGCCCAGGGACTGCTCGAGCATCGTCCGGCCCAAAGTCCAGCTCGAAGCCTTGCCGAGATCGAGCCACATGGTGTTGACTGAGGTTGAGACAAAGTTCGCTCCTTCCGCGGCGACCACGGATTTCGTGCAACTGTTCAGCACCGCGCAATATGCCGACGTCGGTCCGCCCAATGCCGCCTCAAAGAACGGTTGATTGGTCACGGCCGCTGTGTTCTTCAGGCAGGTAGCGCCGCTGGCACTTGCGCCTTGCAACCCGCAATACTCGCTATAAACGGCCCCGTACGCCTGCGCGAAGCTCTGCCCATTCAGAGTCGTCATCGTCGGCACCGCGTCAATGTTGATCTCCTGGAACTCATTGCTGATCTTGCGGCCGATATAGCCGACTTCCATCATCAGCTTCGGAGAAAACTGCCGCTGGATGGTTAAGGTGACCTCATCCGAGTGATTCGGCTTGAAGTTTGGATCGATCTGAGATCCGTCCGCAGCCCCCGCATTCACAACTCCATTCTGGACCGCGCCCGGGAAGAACGGCTGGGGAAGGGTCGCGGTCGCCGAAGGCACGGGCGGCGTATTGCCATCCACGCCGATCCGGTACGCCGTGAGGGGCGTTGCGCCGCTGGCTGAAGTGCACGTCCCGTTGCTCAGCGGGAAGCACGTTACCCCCTGAATCAAGCCGGGGCCAAGCAGCGGCACCAGCATCAGATCCACGCCGTTCAGCCGGCCGTAAATGCGGCCGTACCCGCCGCGGATCACGGTATTGCTCTTCCCGAAAATTTTCTCCATCAAACCGCCGTTGAACTGCGGATTCCAGGCCAGCGATGCGTGCGGGCTGAATCCGCCGTAGAACGGATTGTAGGGGTACTTGTTCGCGCCGCCCGCGGCGTTCCCGATGAGCGCAAAGCCGATTTCCGGCTCGTAAACCTGTCCTTGCAACGCGGCCGTCTCCCGGTTGGTCAAATAGCTCTTGATGGCGATCGGATTACCTGCGGCATCCACCATTTGCACTTGCTTGCCGTTGAGTTCATACGGCGGCATATCCAGCTCGTAGCTCACCCCGTAGGTGATAGTTATATGCGGCTTCACGTGCCAGGTGTCGGTGAAATATGCGCCGTAGCTCGGAATAATGCTCTGGTCGTAGGCGTATTGGCCCGGGGGATTCAAGTTCAGGGCCGCTCCGCTTCGCGTGTAAGCTATCTGGGTCTGCTCAATGATTCCCGTCGCCTGACCCAACAGGCCGGAGTAGTTGGCGACGCTCGTAGTCACACCCGGTGGCAGCGTGTAGGCGGTTGAGAGGAGGCCGGAACCCAGACCGGTTCCGCCGACCAGATACGTAAGAGACGAGTCGATGGTCACGCCGTTGTCGTTGCGCTGGTGAAGGTCGTTGTTGCGCTGATACGTGCCGCCGTACTGGAACAGGTGATTCCCATGCAGATGGCTCACTTGATCCGTCAGGTAGTAGTCATGGCCATCCCAGAAACGCTGGCGAGTGCTCTGCGTGTTGACGTTATAGGGGATCAGAGCATTCGCGCTCTCGCCGCCGATCTCAACCGCGCCGCCCAAATTGGAGAACTGCGGCAAACCGGCGTCGTCAAACCACTGCCAGAAGTTGCGTATATAACTGAAGTGGAAATCATTGGTCATGTTGGGACTGATGGTGGTCGTGAGACCCGCCACCCAATAGTCCGGCTTTACCACCCGGGGAGCCGTTGCCGTGAACTGCCCCGCCTGCCCTCCCAGGAGCCCGCCTATGTCCGCCTGGTTGGACGTCAACAGGTGGAAATCGTAATCCCGGTAGCTGACGAAGAACTTGTTTTTGTCCCCGAAGTCATGATCGATGCGGCCGACAATGAAGTTGGATGTCTGCGGGATCGATATAGAGGCCAGAAACCCCTGCGAGTTGCCCAAGCCGTCTCCCGGCGTTCCACCTGTGAAGGAGGGGTCGTTGGGAAGCGGCATGGTGGCCCATATCTTCTGAATCAGAGGGTTGACTCCGAGGCCGCGTGGATCGCAGGACCCAGTCGAGTTGCAACCTGGGTAGGTGACGCCGTTCACGGTCACTGGGCTCGCATTGATGTTGAACGGCTGGTTGCCGTTCGCGGTCGCGAGCGTAATGACGCCGGCCCGGTACAACGCGGTGGGGCTCCCTTTCTCGGCCGTGGTTACGATCGGATAGCGATTGCCTTCGAAGTTGGCGAAGAAATACCACTTGCCGCCCAGAAAGGGTTTGGGTGTTAAAGGACCGCCCAGCGCGCCGCCGAAGCGGTTGCGATGAGTCTTGGGGAGCGGCGTGTCGGCAGTGCCGGTAAACGCGTCGGGCGTGTGATTGTTCTGCCACAAATTGGCTGCGCCCACGTTGTTGGCGAAGTAATACTCGTAGGCCGCCCCATGGAACGCGTTGGTTCCGCGCTTAGTCGCCATCATGACCGAGCTGCCGGCCGCACCGCTGAAGTCCGCGGTCTGGCCCAGCGTGCCGACCTTGAACTCCTCAATGCTCTCGACCGGAGTCGGCATCACGCCTGTCGGAGTGCCGCCGGTCGAGCTCTGCCCGGCGTACCCGTTACCGGGAACATAGCTGTTGCTTCCGCCGGACATATCGTCGCTGTTGTTGCCGCCGTCGAGCAGAACCTTGTTCTGGTCAAGCGCCGCGCCGGCGACGTTGCCGCCGAGCGTGACACCCACTTGCAGGCTCGCGAGAGTCCCCACGTCGCGGCTCAGGTTCGGCATCAAATTCATGGCGTCATTGCGCATGGTGGTCCCGACGGTCGCGTTCAAGGTCTGAAGTTCCGCGCCCACCGTTGCTTCCACTTCAATCGTGGTAATGGTGGCGCCAACCGCCAAGGGGACGTTGAGAGTCAGCACATCGCCGACGTCAACGTGCTGCTTCGACAGCTTCGCTGTGGTGAACCCCTGCTTGGTGACGGTCACGTCGTAGTCGCCAGGCGGAATATTGGGGATGTTGTACCTGCCAACCTCGTTCGTCACCGTGCCAAAAGAGGTGCTGGTGGTCGGCTCCAGGACCTTGATCGCGGCGCCTGGAATCACTGCGCCCTGCACGTCCGTAACTTGACCGGTCAGCGTCCCGGCGGACTGTCCCATCGCCGATGGAGCCGTGCCCACCAGCAGTATCCCAGCGGCTGCGATTAGCGCCGCAAGCAAAATCAGAGACTTGAAGAAACCTCTTGAGTTCATTTTTGCTCCCCTTTAACCTCAGCTAACACCGGTCACACACTACTTTTCGTTGCAACGTGGCCCGAGTAAATATGGGTAATTCTATGCTGTATGGCTACTTCATGTCAAGCGAATTATGCCGATCGTGAAAATATGATGAAACGTAGCCTCGCTGTTGATTTTCATAGGCTTGCGTGGGGCAGGCGATCTTGTCGCCTGCCAGCCCGGAGTCGAATGATTCTATTTCAATAAGAAGCTTCAAAATTGGCAGGCGACAAGATCGCCTGCCCCACCGCTCACACCAGAGCGTATGGCTCAAATCCGCCGCGGCGCATCGCCTCGCGCACGGGATTCTCATTCTGGGGCGCGACGTAAAAGAAAGCGCCCACGCGCTCGCTTCTAAAGATGACGCCGCCGCTGTACTTGTCGGGTTCCACCAGGTAGTTGAACCCGGCCTCGGTCAGCACCTGTTCCAGGCGCAGCGCCTCGTCCAACTTCTTGGCGACGTAGATCAGTATCAGTTCCTGGTCGCCGAAGAAATCGGGCTCCTGACGCATCCGACCAGAGTAGCAGGCCGCTCCAGCCCCATGCGTGAGAGCGGGGATTTCATTGGTGCAACAGCCCACGCCACCTACGAAATGCACGCCAATTCCCGCAAATCGCAAAACAGCGGTGTTTTGGCGGTAATTTGGCGTCAAATCACGGTGATTTCCGCGTCGCGCGAAATCCATCAGAAGTGACGTGAGAATTCGCGCCCCGTCGGCGCACAAGACAGAGTGAACACCCACGCCACCGCGCACTTACAAGACTCCCGGCGATCGGCGCCCCTCTCTCCAGAAGACGAGCTGCATTGGCTGGCGCTGCGCATGGCCGCGGGCCTGGGAACCCGCAAAGCGGGGCGCCTGATCGAGATTTTCCGCACCCCGCAGGCGATCTTCCGCGCATCGCGATCCGAGCTCGAATCGACCGGCATTTCGGCCAGCGTCGCGCAAAGCCTCGCCAGCGGATGCGCCTTCGAGGAAGCCGTGGAACAGCAGCAGAAAGTCGCCGCGGCGGGAGTGATCCTGGTTCCGGTGACGGACGCGCGCTACCCTCCGAGATTGAAGGAAATCTTCGACCCGCCGCCGCTGCTTTTCGCGCGCGGCAACGTGGATCTGCTGCAAAATCTGATGATTGGGATTGTCGGAACGCGCCGCCCCACGGCCTACGGCTGTGCCGCCGCGGAGCGCCTGGCGAAGGATCTGGCGGGGGCGGGGCTGACTGTGGCGAGCGGAATGGCGCGAGGCATCGACACGTCCGCACATCGCGCGGTGCTCGAAACCGGCGGCGACACCATCGCGGTTTTCGGCTGCGGCGTCGATGAGGTGTACCCCGCGGAGAATCGCAAGCTGGCGGATATGATCGCCGGACACGGCCTGCTGATCTCGGAGTTCCCGATGTCGACGCCGGCTTATCCCCAGAACTTCCCGGTCCGCAACCGGATCATCGCCGGGATGAGCGCCGGCGTGCTGGTGGTGGAGGGCGGCGAATACTCGGGGTCGGCGATCACCGCCAAGCTCGCGGCCGAGCAGGGCCGCGAGGTGTTCGCGGTACCGGGCAATATTACGTCAAAGATGAGTTGGGGCCCAAATCTGCTGATAAAACAGGGGGCGAAACTGGTCCAGGAATGGAACGACGTGGTGACCGAATTGAAGCCCGAGGATCGCCGACGGCTGGTGGACCAGTGCCGTAACCGTTTGAAATTACAGGGCCAGGATGTCGAGGAACCGGCAAATGAATCGGGTCCTGAATCTGTTGTTGAATCGATCGGGGGGAACGGAACATCCATAGGGTCCGGGCAGAACGGACCAGTATCCGGGCCGATGAAGGGGATCGCGAGAGCGGTTCTCGCCCGACTAAAACCCGACCTGCCCGTGGGGTTGGACGACCTCCTCACTGGAATCGCCGAACAGGCCTCGTCATCCGAAGTAATCGCAGTTTTGTTCGAACTCGAATTGGCGGGTCTGGTACGGCAGGTCCCCGGGAAGCGCTATGTTAAGGTCTGGGCGGATTGACGAAGGGTGCGGGAGAGGAAGTAAACGGCATTCCGCCTGATGGCCGACGGCAGGCGACAAGATCGCCTGCCCCACTATCGCCTGCCCCACCAAAGTCGGGGCGTGGTAAGATTTCGGTTGTTTAGAGGTCTCGCTGGCCTGGCGTAGGTCAAACCTAATCGGTAGAGCCCAGGTCAAACGCAATATTAAAGGTTAGAACGCACTGATATGGCAAAGAGTCTCGTCATCGTCGAATCACCGGGAAAGGTGAAAGCGATCGGGAAATATCTCGGCAAGCAATACCTGGTCAAGGCGTCCCTAGGCCACGTGAAGGACCTGCCAAAGAAGAACCTGTCGGTGGACGTCGACAACGATTTCACGCCGGTGTACGAGGTTATCGAAAGCAAGCGGAAACTGATTCAGGAGCTGAAAAAAGCTGCCAAGGGCGTCGATAATATTTACCTGGCGGCCGACCCGGATCGCGAAGGCGAGGCTATTTGTTTCCACTTGCAGGAAGAGCTTCAGGAGCGCAAGAACGGTCCGAAAATCTTCCGGGTGATGTTCAACGAGATCACCAAGAACGCGATTCTGAAGGCGTTCGAGAAGCCGACCTCTGTGAATCTGCACAAAGTGGACGCGCAGCAGGCGCGGCGGGTGCTGGACCGGCTGGTGGGGTACAAGATCTCGCCGCTGCTGTGGGATAAAGTGCGGCGGGGACTTTCGGCGGGACGGGTGCAGACGGTGGCGCTGCGGCTGATCGTCGAACGGGAACAGGAAATCCGCGCGTTCCTGACCCGGGAATATTGGTCGATCGACGTCAATCTGGGGGCCAAGAAGCCGCCTACGCTGAAGGCGCATCTCGCCAAGAAGAACGATGAGAACGCCGAGATTGGGGACGAGGCAGCGGCCAAGGCGATTGTCGATACGCTAGACGGCGCGACCTATGCCGTCCGCTCGGTTTCGAATCGCGAGAAGCGGCGCAATCCGGCGCCGCCGTTCATTACTTCAACGCTCCAACAAGAGGGCGCGCGCAAATGCCGGTTCAGCGTAAAGCGAACCATGATGCTGGCGCAGAAGCTGTACGAAGGCGTGGAGCTTTCTAAAGATGAAGGCGCGGTCGGGTTGATCAGCTACATGCGTACGGATTCTGTGCGCGTATCGAATGACGCGCTGGATGAAGTGCGCGCCATGATCGGCGAGCGCTACGGCGCGGACTATCGCCCGGCGACGCCTAACATCTATAAAGGCAAAAAGGACGCGCAGGACGCGCACGAGGCAATTCGTCCAACGTCTGTTCTTCGCACGCCTGAAGACGTCGCGCCGTTTCTGCCGGAAGACGAATTGAAACTGTACCGGCTGATCTGGATGCGGTTTGTCGCGTCGCAGATGACGCCGGCCGTATTCGATCAGACCACCATCGACGTCGAGGCCAAGGGCAAGGACGGCGCTGCGTATCTGTTCCGGGCCACGGGGAGCGTCGAAAAGTTCGACGGATTCCTGAAGGTCTATGTGGAAGGCAAGGATCAGAAGGACGAAGACGACGAGGAACTGAAGAGCAAGCTACCCGCCGTGACGCAGGGCGAAGTGCTGCGCTTCAGATCGATCGAACCGGAGCAGCATTTCACCGAGCCTCCTCCTCGATTCACCGAAGCGACGCTGGTGAAGGAATTGGAATCGGACGGCGTGGGGCGGCCGTCGACGTATGCGTCGATTCTGTCGACCATCCAGGAGCGAGAATACGTTCGCAAGGACGGCGGCAAGTTCTTTCCGACCGAGCTGGGAATGGTGGTGGCGGAACTGCTGCTCGAAAGTTTCAGCGATCTGTTCGACGTGACGTATACGGCGCGGATGGAAGCCGAGCTCGACGAAATCGAAGAGGGCAAGCTCGACTGGCGCATCGCTATGAGCGAATTCTACGAGCGCTTCAGCAAGGACCTGGACCACGCGGCGCTGCACATGACCGACGTCAAGCGGATGGAGGTCCCCACCGAGTTCATCTGCGAGAAGTGCGGCAAGCCGATGGTGATCAAGTGGGGCAGGCACGGCAAGTTCATCGCCTGCACCGGGTACCCCGACTTTTCCCCCAAGAGCGCGGAGAGCGACTTCGAGGGAATTCGGAAAGAGATCGGCAAGCAGGAGGAGCGAGCGCAAAAGGAAGTGGGGAAGCGGGAAGAACGGGAGTCTCGCTATCAAATCGAGCTGGAAAAACTTGATCAGCAAATTTCCGAGCGGAAGCTGACCGATCGCAAGGCTGCCGAGCAACGGCAAAAGATCAAGGCCAGACTGGATGCGGACCTGGAGAAGCTGGAGACGCAGCGCCTTGAGCAACAGGTAAAAGACCAAACCAGAATCAAGCTGCGTTTGAAAGTCCTTCGGAACCGGTATCCCGGCATCGCCCGGTTTTACAACTTGGATCTTGGCGACATGGCTACGTTCGGGCGGAGAAACGAGCAGTTCTGCACCTATAGCCGCGAAATCCCGTCCGATCTCCAGGAACCCGACGACGGCAACTTGGACGAAGCCGTCATGTGCGATAACTGCGGCCGTCCGATGGTGCTGAAGAAGGGGCGGTTCGGACAATTTCTGGCGTGTTCCGCATACCCCGATTGCAAGACTACGAAGCAACTGGGCGCGGCGCCCCAGCAACAGGACGTTACGCTCGACGAGAAGTGTCCCAATTGCGGATCGAACATGGTTCGCAAGTACGGCCGCTATGGCGAGTTCGTGGCTTGCAGCAACTATCCCACGTGCAAATACGTCAAGCAGAAAACCATTGGCGTGAAGTGCCCCAATTGTTCGGAAGGCGAAGTGGTGGAGCGGCGGTCGAAGCGCGGCAAGACGTTCTACGGATGCAATCGTTATCCCGATTGCGATTTCGTGGCGTGGGGCAAGCCGATTCCGGAGAAGTGTCCGGATTGCGGATCGGGCTACCTGATCGAGAAGTTTTTGAAGGCGGGTCCGATGGCGCAATGTCCCAACGCGGAGTGCAAATTCAAGAAGCCGCTGCCGGCGCCGGTGGAGGTGGCTAAGCCAGAGGAGCCGGTCGAGGTGGAGGCGCCGGTCTAATGGCGGAGGCGATCGCAGCGCAGGGGGCCCCTCAACCCGATTACGGGCTGGATGCGCCGCCGATAGTGCATAGCATGTTCTCGCGCGGCGGGTGGGCGTTCGGCATCGGCCTGCTGATGTTCCTGATCAATCGCGCCGAGTATCCAGAGCCGGCATGGGCGCTGTTCAGCGCGCTGGGTTCGATCGGCCTGGTGTTTCTGGCGGTGGGCGCGTTCATGGTGTGGTCGAGCAGAGTGGCCAAGCTGAAGCTGCGCGATGAGCTGATCGATTCGCTCGCACTCCAAGGCGATGAGAAACTTCTGGACGTCGGGTGCGGGCGGGGGCTGCTGCTGATCGGCGCGGCGAAACGCCTGGGCAGTGCAAAGGCGGGTGCCAAGGGTGGGGGCAAGGCCACGGGCATCGACATCTGGAGCGATCAGGATCTTTCGGGAAATTCGGCGGATGCGGTCAAGCAGAACGCCAAGATCGAAGGCGTATCGGATCGGGTGCGGATCGAAACCGGCGATGCGCGCAAGCTGGTTTACCCGGATGCGAATTACGACGTGGTGGTATCGAGTCTCGCGATCCACAATATTCCGGAGAAGGAAGAACGGCAACAGGCGATTCGGGAAATTTGGCGAGTGTTGAAGCCGGGCGGGAAGCTACTGATCTTCGACATTCTGAAGACCGGCGAATATGCGGCGGTTTTGCGAGAGTGCAGCGCGAAGGATGTGACGTTGTCGGGGATGAAGTTTCTGTGGTGCATCCCGTCGCGGATCTTGACGGCGAGGAAGTAGATTTTAGCCACGAATGAACACGAATCGGAAGATTCGGGATGCCAAGAGCGGCTCAACGCACCAGGTTGCGGCGGAGTTAGATCGATAACATAAAATAGCGAAAACTGTTATCATCGGGCCATGAACGTTTCCCTTACGCCCCAACTCGAAGCGCTGGTTCACGCGAAAGTCAAGAACGGGATGTACCAGACCGCGAGCGAGGTGATTCGCGAGGGGCTTCGCCTGCTGAAAGAGCGAGATGACGAACAGCTGAAAAAGCTTCGGGAAGACGTCATGGCCGGGTTCGATGAAATTGCGCGCGGCCACTACACGGATTATGACGCCGATGGCAAGAGAAAGCTCTCGAAAGAGATCAAGGCCCGCGGCCGGCGTCGCCTTGCCAGGATGGGGATAAAGCCGGCCCGGTGACCCAATACCGTCTTGCGCCTCGGGCCAAGTCCGATCTCGATGAGATCTGGATCTACTTGGCGCAGGAGGGTGGAACCGAACTCGCTGACCGAATGGTCGACTCCATAACGAACTGTTTCCCGATGCTCGCTCGCATGCCCAAGTCCGGGCGAGCGCGGCCGGAGGTCGGCGAGGATACGCGAAGTTTTCCTGCTGGAAAGTATTTGATCTATTACCGCGCACGGGCACGAGGCGGAGTATCAATCTCGCGCGTATTGCACGGGAAGCGCGACCAGCGCGCGGCATTTTTGAACTAATCTCGTTGAACTAAACTAGCGGGCGGCGAGAAGCAGGCGGGCCGTGGCGGCGCGCGACACGGATTCGAGCACACAGCGACGCGATCCTTCGCGGCCTTCGACGCGTACGGCCCCTCGATTCTCGGTCACCCGATACGCGGTGTTCGCGCCGTGATGCGATAAGAGCGAGTCGAGGGGCCAGTCGGAATCGGCGATCATGCGGATGCCGGTTGGCCCCATCAGGATGGTCATGGCAGAGCAGGAGCCGGCGGATTCGGCGGCGTCCAGGATGTTCTGCGCGTGATCGATGAAGCAGCTCACAGTTTGCTTATCGAAAAATGTGATGGCGATTTTAGCGAGTTCGTTAGGTTATTCTGAACGCGCTCCGTGACGGTCGCGGGTCGTAAAACAAAGCCGGCCAGAAAGCCGGCTTGCCGCCAAGATTGGCGGCCCCACATTACCACAGATAATCTTTGGCCTCCAGGCGCCGGTCATAACTATCGAGCACATGCACGACGCGGAGTTTTTTCAGCTTGGCCGGGGATAGCTGGCCGATGGGGACGTACAGAATCTTGCGGTTCAGATGCGCGGCGATGGAACGGAAAATGGATCGGGGCGGCTTGGCGGCCACGTACACGACGAACCGCTCGACGGAATAATCCAGAGCGGCCATCAACAGCCGCTCCGGCTTCGACTCGGCGAATTGGTAGTCCGGGTCCGACCACACATCGAACAGGCGGCGCGGCGGCAGCGTCATCAAATAGCCGCCGTATTCGGCGCGCCCGATGCCGGGGCCGACCAGATTTTCGAACGGGAAGGTGGAATAGAACGACATGTCGGATTCGTTCTGATGCTCGCCGAGCCAGGTGGTCAGGTACTGGTAACGGTCCTCGCGATCCTCGTCGAAGATGACCACTACTGCGCCGACTTCGCCCGCGAGGCGGTCGGCCTTGCGCACGAAAAGTTTGCGGGAGGGCCAGTTCCGAATGGTCTCGCGGATGTCGATGCCGTCGAGGATGGAGGTGGTGAAGGGCTCGACGCGCACGCGCTCCTCCGAAAGAATCGCCTTGGCTTTGTACTTGAGGAAGCGGCCGTACTCTTCGATCACCAGATCCTCCGGAGGATAGGAACAGATGGCGTCGCCGGTGGTTTGGCGCGCCCATTCGCCGGGCTGCTTTTCGCGCTTGCGAGCCTTGAGGCCGGAGGGTTTTAGACGCTGCTTGGGGCGCGGAAGCCGGCGCCGGATGCGAAGTTTCTTGGTGTTGATCCAGATTTCGCTCGCGCTGAGGCGCACAGTTTCGAGGTCGGAAACCTCCTGCTGAGCGAGATAGCGATTGGCCATCTGCCACACTTCCCAGCCGTAATTGTCGTCGACGATGGAGCGCGCGGCGACAGCAAGGTCGTACACGTTGGCCATCAGATCCCCGCTCATCTGGGCGAGGTTTCGAGTGTAGCGGGCGATCATGCGACGCTGCCAGTGCTCCAGTTTTTCACCGGTCGACGTGGTGTATTTGGTTTCAGCCTCGCGCAGCAGGGCAAACTGGATTTGCGGTTTGTCGATGCTTTCCACGCTCGCCATGGCATCCATGCCCAGGCGAAAGAATTCGTAGCGCTCCTGCAAATACGGATACTCAATGGTGATTTCGGCGAGACACTCGGGATGGGGATTGAGCAGTTGAACGTCGAAACCGCCAGGTCCGCGAGAGCCTGAGCTCAAGAGCGGGCCGCGCGGAGGGGCGTCCTGCGGCGATTCCATCGCGTCGAGCAAAGGGTCGAGCAGATTCAACGAGACGACCACCAGCACGTTCGCGGAAGGGTCGGCCCCTTGCAGCTTCCAGGCCATGGCGGAGGCGTGCGCGGCGACCTCTTCGGTGCGCGTCTGCGGCCACACGCGATAGGCCTCGATGTAGCGATCGAGACCGACGCGGCGGATCGAGTAGGTGTCGGGATAGGTGTCGGGAAGATGGGGGCGTTCGAGCGAATCGGGCTCGAGGAAAATCACTTCGGCGCCGATTTCTTCGGCAGTGCGGAGCGCCTCAGTGAAGGGATCGGCGGGCTCGACGGGGACGTAGACGGCGCGATCCTCGTCAGATCCAGCGTCTGATTCATCGGTGTAGAGGATCACCGTCATTTCAGGAAGTCGGGTGAGCGCGCGGCGGTAGGTATCGGCGAGGAAGTCCGGCAGTTCGACGGCGATCACCGAGGGCTTTTGCGCTAACAAGAGCCGGCGCAGCTCAATCGCGAATTCGACGCGGCCGGGGACCACGGGGAAGTAACGGAAGCGGCCGCGCTCCAGGCTGCCGGCCTTGATCTCAGCTTCGAGAGACATAGCGCAGGGCCTCTTCGCCCAGCGTTTGCAGGATGGCGACGCGCAGCGTGTCGCAATCCGGATCGCCGCCGTCAAAATCCAGCTTCATGGCGAAGCGGGCGATGTTGATGCCGTCGCGAACGGTATAACGCTCATCGGCGGCGTGCGCCTGCTGGAGGAAATCGGTGACGTAGTTCAGAATCTTTTCGTCGCCGAAGGGAAGATTTTCGTGGAGGATCGCATACTCTTCGTGGCGCTCCGGAAAATCGATCAGGATTTGCGGCTGGAGGCGGGAGTGGATGTACTCGGGCAAATCGAAAGTGCTGGCGTCGTCGTTCATGGTCGCGACCAGGCGGAACAGAGGGTGCGCGTGGATCTTGACGCCGGCGACGATGGATTCGACATAGCGGCGATTGTCGAGCAGCGGCGCGAGACTCGCCCAGCTTTTCTCGCTCATGCGATTGCCTTCATCGAGAATCGCGATCCCGCCGCGCAGCATGGCTGTTAATAACGGGGAGGCGACGTAGCGGAGCCTGGATTCACCCTCGATCACGGGCGTGATCAGGAGATCTTCAGGCCGGGTGTCGACGGTGGCCTGAAGAATGTAGACCTCGCGGCCGAGGCGTTTCGCCGCGGCGTAGGCGAGGGTGGTCTTGCCGACTCCGGGTTTTCCAAGCAGCCGCGGGTTCATGGGCACATCCTGCGGATCTACCACCAGCCAGGCGGCCAGCAGTTGGCGCATGACTTCTTCCTGGCCGACCCAGTTGACGGGAAGCTCGTCGGGATGGGCGAGGTGGACGGGGATGCCTTCGATCTCGACGATCATGTGTTCTCACTTTATCAGGGGGCAGGGGTGCGTGGGCCGGGAACTTTACGAGCCCGCGGATCGTAATCATAATGAAGGCAGCGTATGGCGCGGGTGCAGGGTTAAGGCAGCGCATGGCGCTGCCCCACTTAGCTGCCCCACTTAGAATGAAGACAGGAGAGCTTCCATGTATTGCACACGATGCGGCGTCCAACTGAATGAGACTGCGAAGTTCTGCTCGGATTGCGGGCAGCCGACCTCGCGGAATACCGCTTCCAGCGGCTTCACGTCGCAACCCCAATCGAGGCTGACGCGGCCGCGGGATGATCGCAAGATCGCGGGCGTTTGCGCCGGCTTCGCGCGATATCTTAACATCGACGTTACGCTGGTTCGCGTGATCGCCATCGTTCTGGTGCTATGCCCGCCGAGTGTCGGGCTGATCGCGTACATTGTGGCGTGGATCGTGATGCCCAACGATCCGCTGGTATTTCCGGCGCACGCGGAGACGGTCAACAGTCGGGCTTAGATTTTTCGAAGAGGCAGGCGACAAGATCGCCTGCCCACTACGTCCGGGTTAGCCGGCGATACGGCGGAAGAACTCCAGCGATCGCGCGGCGCAAGTCTCCCAGCGGAACTGCGCGGCCTGCTTGCGACCCCGGGCACCGAGGTCCTGACGCAACGTCTCCGATTCGAGCAAGCGCGTCAGGGCGCTCGCGATTTCGGACGCGCTTTTCGGGTCGACGAGTAACGCGGCGTCGCCGGTGATCTCGCGCAAGCTGGAATTGTTGGACGTAACCACCGCGACGCCCGCGGCCATCGCCTGCGCGACTGGAAATCCAAAGCCTTCGTAGAGCGACGGGTACACGAACGCGGTCGCGCCGGCGACGAGACCGGGCAGATCGGCCTCTGGTACGTAGCCGAGCCAGGTGACTTCCTGTTGAATGCGGGCGAGGGTTTTCTCCGCGCCCCAGCCCTCCGGGCCGGCGATCACCAACTCGAACGCCTGACGCAGGTCTCGGTTTAGGGTACTCCACGCGTCGAGCAGCGTGTCGAGATTCTTGCGCGGCTCAATCGCGCCGACAAACAGCACGTAGGGCCGCTTGCGACCATGCGCGATCGGCGAGGGCCGGGCGTCGAAGTACCGTTGGTCGACTCCCGAGTGGATGGTCTCGATCTTATCCGGAGCGATGCCGAGTAACCGGATTCCGTCCTGACGCGTGTTTTCGGAGACCGCGATCAATCCGTCGGCGCGCTTTAGAATGCGTTCGGCGAACATCTTGTCGGCGCTAATGTTTCCTTCGGTGTGAAATTCGGGCATCAGCCAACAGGTGAGATCGTGGACGGTCGCGGTGAGTTTCATCCGCCGGGGCTTGCGATGAACCTGATTCGAAGCGTGAAAAATATCCGAGCCGCGAAGAACCAGGTCAAGAAGTGAGCTGCCGCGCGCGAGATACAGCAGACCCAGCCGCGGGATGGTCTGCCAGCGGGAGAGCGTGGACGCCTGATGGTCCAGCTTGCCAAAATCGTGGAGATAGGGGAACGCGCGAATTTCGTCTCCGGGGTTCTGTTCAAGCGCTTGCGCGCGAAGATGGCGAACCCAGTGATAGGTGTAGTTTTTGACGCCAGCGCTGCGGAGGAGAGCGGAAGTGGCGTCGATGGTGACGATCATTGAACGCACTCCCTCACGGCCAAATCAGTTAACCGCTCCCCCTGGTCGTGGCTCGATGGCAGGACGCACTCCCTCACGGTCGTGCCTCAATGAGGGTCGTCGAACGCGCTCCCTTACGGTCGCGCATCAATGGCAGTCGCGCCTCGGCGATGGTGGCCGGGTGGTTCGCGAAAACGAATTTGCCGCCGCTTTCAATCAACATGTGCAGTGCGCCATCGCCAGCCAGCTTGTTGAGCCGCGCCACCTGCGGCTTCTCGACGCAGATGTAATAGAGGTCCTTCGATTTCCAGCGGGACGCAAACCCCGCGTCATCGATGAACACGCCGCGCGGCGCATCGGGCGCGTACGACCCGTACTCCAGATTATTCACGCGGCCGTTCAACAGCAGAATACGTTCACCGCGGTACGCCTCCGCGTAAAATACGACGGAAGAAAATGTGTAGTACTGATCGTCCAGGATCAGGTCGCCGCGAGGCGCGCGATTGAGCGCTTCGGCTAGCGGCCGCGAGGATAGATAGGGATCGAAAACCACCAGCGCCAGCCGCGCCGCGTGAAAGAACAAAACCATCATGACCACGACGCCCGCTAGCTTGACGTCGAGGGACCGGCCGAGCCATGCCGCAGCCGCACCGGCCAGAAATGCGATTCCCGCGACGATCAGCGGCGTGCGCAGATAAGCGAACGAGGCCAGGGTCAGGTCGCCCATATGGGCCAGGGACAAGGTGTAGGCGTTCGGATCCTGCGCGACGAGAGCGCGCGAAATGTCACCCGGCGCGGGTAGGTTCCACACCTGCGTCAGGATGAATGCGATGGCGGCGACGGCGAGTGTCGCGACGGTAGAGAGCGCGATCATTCCGCTGCGGACCCATCGCCGCGTTCTTGCACCTTCGCCGGCGAGCGCGCTCCCGAGCAGCAGCGCCAGCGCGGGATAACAGGGCAACGAATAATATTCCTGCGTCGAGGAAAACGTAAAGAAGGCCAGCAGAAATCCGACCCAGCACAGGCACAGCAATCGCATGCGGCTCGCGCGATCAACCGCCTTAAACGATATTGTCGCCACTGCCGGAAAAAACACACTGAACGGGAACAACCACAACACGTGAAACAGCCAGAACCAGGCGCGAGGCACGGTATTGTAATCGTGCGGATAGCGAAGGTTTAGAAACCGCAGCACATGTTCATTGATGAAGTAGAACCAGAAGAAGCCGTGATACTGGCCGGGCCCGCTGTGCATGGTCAGATCGAAATAGGGGGGATTGCGGAGGGTGGCGAGGATGTGCCACGGCGCGGCGATCGCAAGCACGACGAGCACACCGCGAAACGGACGCAGGCGTTGCCACGTTTCTCGTAAGAACAACTGCCGCGTGAACGCGAGAAACAGCAGCGCTGCCGCCACCGGAAATACGGCTGCGATCAATCCTTTTAGCAAGAGCCCTACGCCGATGGAGGCCGCCATCGCCACGCTCCAGACGCCGGGACGGCGTTCGGTATCGTCAAGCGCGCGCAGAAAAGCCCACATAGCGAGCGCGATGGTGAATGCGATCATCACCTCCGAAAGTTGAACTCGCGTGAACAGAAACAGGCCGACCGAGGTGGCCAACGCGAGTCCCGCGCACGTTCCCGCGCGGACCGAAAAAGCCCACGCGCCCATGCGAAACACCAGCCAGCACAACAGAACCGCCGACAGCGCGACGGGTAATCGCGCGGCCCAATCGTGCACTCCAAAGAGCTTGAACGCGATGGCGATCAGCCAGTATTTGAGCGGCGGTTTTTCAAGATATGCGATGCCCGCGAGGTGCGGCGTCACCCAATCGCCCGAATCGAGCATGTTGCGCGCGATCTGCGCCTGCACCGCGTCGACGTCGTCCATGAGCGACGGCGGGCTGACGATGCACCCCAGAAAAATGGCAGCGGCAACCGCAAGGATGGTTAACTGCGCGCGGAAGAAGGCTCTGGAACTTACGGGCCGGCTGAGGTTGGCGACGGTGGTTCGATGCCCCAGTGTCTCATCCAAAGGAACAGAACCAGAAGACCCCATAGATGATATTCGAGCGTAGCATGGCGCTCCAGGATCGGGTTGGAAAGTGTAGCGACAAGATCGTCGTGAGCATTGTTTGAAAACCGTCAGGCGACAAGGTCGCCTGCCCCACGCGCGGGTGCGCTACATTGGTCGGGATCGGATTCCCCTCATGAAAAACAGATTGCTTCCTCTCTCGTTACTCCTGGCGTCGATCCTGTCTTTGCCGGTGGGCACGTCTGCGAAGGCTGCGGTTCCCACTCCGGAGAGCCATTTCGGACACAAGATCGGAGTCGACAACGAGCTGCTCGACTGGGACAAGGTCGTGTCGTATTTCGAGGCGCTCGCGAAATCGAGCGATCGCATCAAGTTCATGGACCTCGGCAAGACGGTGGAGGGCAGGCGGCAGATCGCGGCGGCCATCTCGTCGCCGGCGAATATCAAGAACCTGGAACACTATCGCGACATTCAGATGCGCCTTTCCGATCCTCGCAAGACGACGGAAGCTGAGGCCGCCCGCCTCGCCCTTGAAGGCAAGACCATCGTGATGATCACCTGCTCGATTCACGCGACCGAAGTCGCTTCCACTCACACGGCGGTCGAGTTCGCGTATCGCTTGCTGACGGAAGACAACAATCCGAAGTTCAAGGCGATTCTCGACAACGTGATCATTCTTCTCGAGCCGTCGCAAAACCCGGACGGCGTGGATATCGTGACGCGCTGGTATCGCAAGACGCGCGGAACCGCATGGGATGGGACGTCGCCGCCGGAGCTGTATCAACACTACGTGGGTCACGACGACAATCGCGACTGGTACATTTTCACGCAGCCGGAAACGCGCAACACGGCCGCGCTCGAAAACAACTGGCACCCCGAGATCGTTTACGACGTTCACCAGATGGGCGCGAACACGGCGCGCATGTTCGTCCCGCCATGGATGGACCCGGTGGATCCGAACATCGATCCGATTCTGGCGAGCCTGTGCAACATGATCGGCACCGGTATCGCGGTGGACCTGGCGGCAGCCGGGAAAACCGGAGTCGCCATGAACGCGATGTACGATTTCTGGTCGCCCGCGCGGCAGTATCAGGCGTATCACGGCGGCGCGCGAATCCTGACCGAATCGGCGAGCGTCAAACTTGCCACGCCCATCAAGCTGACTCCGGACGATATTACGGAGAACGCGCTCGGCTACAACCCACGAGAGCGGAGCTGGAATTATCTGAACCCCTGGATGGAGGGGACCTGGCGTCTGCGCGACATTATCGACTACCAGTCGATCGCGTGGGAGTCGCTGCTGTACCAGGCTGCGGTTAGAAGAAGCGACATGCTGCACTATTTCTACGAGATCAACAAACACAATGTGGAGCGCTCGACGCCGAACGCGTTTGTGATTCCGGCGGCGCAAGCCGATCCGGGCGGGGCAAAGAAGATGCTCGAAACGCTGGCAATGGGCGAGGTCGAAATCGAGCGCGCGGCGGAGCCGTTTTCGGCCGATGGGAAACAGTACGCGGCGGGGAGCTATGTGATCCATATGCAACAGCCGTTTTCGGGTTGGGCGAAAACCTTGCTGGAGCGGCAGGATTATCCGGATCTGCGCCTCTATCCAGGTGGCCCGCCGAAGCGGCCCTACGATGTCACGGCGCAGACGCTACCCATGCAGATGGGCGTCGATACCGTTACGGTGAAGGATTCGTTTTCGCTGCGCACCGAGTTCATGCCGCGCACCCGCTCCACGTATTCGTTTGAACTGAATCATCCGGTGGCGAAGGGCGTGTTGGCGGCATCGGACGTGGCTTCGTGGAAGGAAGTCACGAAAAGATGGAAGGCAGGAGAGTTGGTCTATCGTGACCCGTCCACCGGCGATTTCTTTCTCACCACCGGCCCTAATCGCAAAGTGTTGAAGGCGCCGCGAGTCGGCCTGTATATGAGCTATCAGGCGAGCATGGACGAGGGCTGGACCCGCTGGTTATTCGACGATTTCGGCTTCAGCTACACGAGCCTTCACGATGCAGATGTTCAGGCGGGCAACCTGCGGCAACGCTTCGACGCGATCGTGATTCCGGATCAGGCGGCGCGGCAAATCGCGGAAGGGTTCCGCGATGGGGCGATGCCTCCGGAATACTGCGGAGGGTTGGGCCAGAAAGGCGCGACTGCTCTAAAGGATTTCACTGAACAGGGCGGCACTGTCATTTTCTTCAATCACGCGTCGGACTATGCCACCGATGTGCTCGGCGTGCCCGCCAAGAATCTGCTGCAAGGCGTCGCGACGAAGGATTTCTATTCGCCGGGTTCGCTGTTGAACGTCACGCTGGATACGAAGAGTCCGCTGGCTTACGGAATGCCCGAGAAAATCACAATCTGGAGCGAGCAGAGTCCGGCTTGGGACGTAACGCCCGATATTCAAGTGGCAAAGTATCCGGCGTCAGGAGTGCTCGCGTCGGGGTGGCTGCTGGGCGAGAAGTACCTGGCGGGGAAAGCCGCGCTGCTGGACGTGCGGAAGGGACAGGGGCATTTGATCCTGTTCGGCATGCGTCCTCAATATCGCGGGCAGAGCTACCAGAACTTCAAGTTGTTGTTCAATGCTCTGGTGGCTTACCCTAAACCTTGAGCCACGATGTTGGATGCAAGACGCGACTCACGAGACGCGGAAGTTTTCCCGGCGCGTGATCGCGCTCCGGCGTTGAAACATGACACAATGAAAGGCTTTTAACGGCGAATGAACGGCATCTCCGGAAACGCCGGCGGTTGACGCTTCGTCTTTGAGTGTGGAGGATACAAAAATGCAGAGAATGAAAAACGTGGTAACCGCACTGGTGGTTTTGGCGGTGATGATAACCGTCCCTGTGTTTGCTCAGGCACCACCCCCAACCCTGCCGCCGGAACAGTTAGACCAACTGGTGGCGCGGATCGCGCTTTATCCGGACCCGCTGCTGGCGCAAATCATGGCTGCAGCGACCTACTCCAACGATATTCCGGCCGCGGCCCAGTGGGCCGATGAGCATCATTACCTTACCGGCAAGGCGCTCGCCGACGCCATCTCCGCCGATCAACTACCTTGGGATCCGAGCGTGCAAGCGCTGCTCCCCTTTCCCTCCGTACTGGACATGATGAACGGGGACATGAACTGGACCACCCAACTTGGAAACGCGTTTCTGGCCCAGCAGCAGGACGTGATGGACGCGGTGCAGCGGCAGCGAGCCATCGCGCAACGCTACGGCTACCTGCGGACCAACGGCCAGGTAGTGGTAAGCGGCGGACCCTACATTACGATCCTGCCGGTGGATCCGGGCTTCATTGTTTGCCCCTATTACGATCCGGCGATCGTGTTCTTCGCGCCACGGGCCGGGTTCGTGGTGGGCGGAGCGATTCGCTTCGGCTTCGGCGTGAGCATCGGCGGATTCTTCGCGCCGTGGGGATGGGGCGGAATTCGCTTCGACTGGGGCGGGCACGGTGTTTACTTCGGTGGAGCGCGCTGGGGCAGAACCTGGGCCAACCGGGGCGCTTACGTCCATCCCGGCTACGCCGGCATCCATCGGTACGCGTCGGGTGCGCGACGTCCCGCCGAAAGTCATGCGCTCGAACGCCGTTCGGCGCCGGAGCGAAACGCCGCGCGGCAAGGCAGGGCAATGCCTCGCGAAACGCACGGGCACGGGGGAAGGGGCCGCTAGTAGCTTAGCGATCCGATCGCGCCCGGCGTCGCGGATTCTACCGGGAGTTCGCACGCGGCCGCGTGACGATTATCGTGCCGGGCTAACAGCGCCGACCAGCCGCTCCACCTGCTCGATGGCCTTGGCGAACTCGCCTGGCGATTGAATCGCGATGGCCTTCCCTTTGAGGCTCTTGACGGCCAGGCTGACGGTGTCGTTGGAAAAGGTCCCGGTGGTGTCGGTAACGTTCCCGGGAGTAATCGGGCATGGATTGTTGCGACTCCGGACTCTGGGGGCGTCGCCTGAGTCAGAAGTAATCTCCAGCGGATCGCACGGGTCGGGCCGACGGAGCGGAGATTGCCGAAGAGGGCTCGGGAAGGGCCGATACCGAAGGAAGAAAAACTGCGGTGTCGGCCCGTGTTCCTGGTCGAATGCCTCGGGAGGAACTTTGTCCTGAAAGCGCTCGCGCGGTCCCAGAAAGATAGCGGCATCGGATGGAGGCGCTGCGCGGAGTTCCTGATTAATGAGGTTGGCCACAAAAGCGACGTGGCCCCTCTTGTTCTGAAGGATGCGATAATCCACCGTCGCCAGTTTCAGCTCGTTCATGGCGCGCGACATATCGTCGAGCGATTCAAGAGTAAAGCCGTCGCGGCGAAACAGTTCCCGCTGCTGTTCCAGGTTGAATACCACCAGCCGCACCGAGGATGTTGGCACGCGCTCCAGCAACGCCGAAAGAACATTGATGAGAAACACGTGGTCCTCCGCGCTCAGCACGGCCTTGGCCAGCCTGCGCTGAAACAGCGGGGCTGCATCCACCAGAACGGAAAGCCGCATGGGACGCCCCTCATCGGGATGCCGATTGCCGCTGGCCATCCCTCGCAAAGACAGTTCCGCGACGCTATTGGGTGGCATGGCGACTTTCGCGCTGCTATCGGCCCGGCTGAGTTTTACTTCGATCCGCCAGCCCTTGCGGCACACCCTTCCCAGGTCATCGAGGAGAATCCATCTCACGCGATAGCGTCCCTCGCCCAGTAAATACCCGCCGCCTCCCTCACCCAACATCTTGGTATTGAGAATTGCGGGTAGCCTGAGGCTGTCCAGGAGGTCGACCGGCTGCGCACTTCCTTCCGGCGTGATCTCGGTCAGGATCCTCCAGCGGTGCCGTGCTCCTGAGTATTGGATCAAAGGGACCCGGAAAACGTAACCCGCCCGAAAGCGGAATCCGAAACTGAGCGAGGGCTTGACCGGCTCGACATCGCAAGCCAACTGGCGCTCGCCTCCCCGGGGATCGAGATGGCTGACGATCGAGGCGAGGCTCGCCCGATCCGCGATCGCTTGGGCGAAGACCGGCGCCGACCAGGTCGACAAAAATATCACGCCGATCACCGCAAGGCGCATTGGCTCTTATTATAGGAGTCGCCTTGCGTGTGGCAGGGCCGTGCCCTGCCATTGACGTAGCTTGCCCGTGGAGCGCGAAGCGTGACCGGGCGACCCGCCAGGGAGTGCGTGCATTTGTATATCATGCTCATATGCGAACATTTGGCTCATCCCGCGCGCCGCTGAACCCCGCTCTGCGCTGCGCACTGTTGCTTTCCACGCTGCCCCTGTTACCGCTGGTAACCATGTCGCAGATCTCGGCGGCAACTCCCGATCCTGTGAAAACCGACAGCGGCGCCGTTTCCGGCGTCGCGGGCACCAGCGCGGCCGTGCGCGTCTACAAAGGAATTCCGTTCGCCGCGCCGCCCGTAGGCGACCTCCGTTGGAAAGCGCCGAAGGCTCCCGCAGCGTGGACCGGCGTTCGCAAATCCGACCAGTTTTCCGCGACCTGCATGCAGACGCCGTATGCGGAGGGATCGCCCTATCGCGCGGCGGTCACCGAGGCCGTCAGCGAAGATTGCCTGTACCTGAACGTCTGGACCGCGGCGAAATCGTCGAAGGATCGCCGCCCAGTGATGGTGTGGATTCACGGCGGCGCGTTGACGCGCGGCTCCGGGTCGACGCCGACGTACGATGGCGACCACCTCGCGGAAAAGGGCGTGGTGGTGGTAACCATCAACTACCGGCTCGGCGTGTTCGGATTTTTCGCTCACCCCGAACTCACCAAGGAATCCGACCGCAACGCCTCCGGCAACTACGGCTTCCTGGATCAGATCGCCGCGCTTGAGTGGGTCCAGAGGAATATCGCGAACTTCGGCGGCGATCCCAAGCGCGTGACCATTTTCGGTGAATCGGCCGGATCGTGGAGCGTGAACGTGCTCACGGCGAGCCCGCTTGCGAAAGGATTGTTCCAACGCGCGATCGGCGAAAGCGGAGCGGAATTCGCGCGCGTAGGCGCGCTCGCCGACGCGGAGCAGGCAGGTTTGCGATTTCAGAAGTCGGCTGGCGCGGATTCGCTCGCGGCGCTGCGCGCGAAACCCGCGGCGGATCTGATGAAGGTCGGCGGCGGGGGATCTGCGCCTGTTGTCGATGGATACCTGCTGCCGAAAGACGTCCGCTCGATTTACGCCGACGGCAAACAGAACGACGTCGCGCTGCTGATCGGCTCCAATGCCAACGAAGGCACCGCATTCGCGGCCCCCAATGTTCGCGCGGAAAGTTTCAAGGCACAGGCGAAATCGCGCTATGGCGATCTGGCCGATGCGTATTTGAAAATTTATCCGGCGTCAACCGATGCTGAGGCGAAGGTATCTTCTGCTGAAGCGATGCGCGATCAGACCTTCGGATGGGAGATGCGCACCTGGGCGCGCATGCAGAACAACACCGGCAAATCCAAGGTCTATCTGTATTACTTCAGCAAGGTGCCGCCGGGAGAATTCGGCGCGAAGCTGGGCGCGTATCATGCCTCCGAAATCGCCTACGTGTTCGAGAACGTCCAGGGCGGAACGCCGGTCGACACGAAGCTGAGCGACGAAATGTCGTCCTACTGGGTAAACTTCGCGACCACTGGCGATCCCAACGGCAAGGCGCTCCCGAAGTGGCCGGTTTTTGTGGAGAAAACGGAGCTGGCGATGGGGCTCGGCGAGAAAGTGGAAGTAGTGCCGGCGCCGAATAAGGCCGCGCTCGATTTCCTGGACGTGCAGGCTGCCAAGCAGCGCGCGGCTCGATAGTGGGGCGGCACGCCCGAGTCTCTATTCGCTAATTCTGCCGGTAGATCGATACGAACTGGCGCAGCTCGGTTTCGTTGATATCGGAGACCGCCCAGAATGTCATGCCGTTGGCGGACCAGGTCTGTAGGTGGTAACCATTGCGGGTTTGTGTGGCTTCGGCGGTCGCCGTCGCAGACGGCCAGGTGAACAAGTTGATGGTGTGATTGCGGCGGCCGTAGATCAGAGCCGCGGCGGGGCGGCCATCGAAATACTCCACGCGCCCTCCCAACAGGGGGAAACCCTCCACGTCTTTGACTCCCGGAGCGAAATCGAGCTTGCCGTTGAACCACGGTTTCACCGTGTGCTGGTCGGACGACGGCACGTCGAGCAGGTGCGTTCCGGCCAGCGATCGAATGTGTGCGGAGAGCACATTTGCCGCAAGCATTTGCTGCGGGTCGACGCGGGACCGGAGCAGCGCGATGTTCCATCCGACCGAGACGATCAGCAGAACGCACGCGGCAATTGCCATCCAACGCCAGGGCGATGGCATGGAATTCTCCCGGCGCAAGTTTCGGCGAATTTTCTGCTCGAGGCCCGGTGGCGCTTCGTAGTAATGCCCTTGCGTTCGCATGATGCAGGATAGACACGAGAGCAGATGCTGGGCGAGTGCCGGGTCGTTGGTCTCCATCAGGCGTCGCGCGGTTTCGCAGTTCGCGATTCCTCGGTTCATGGGAGCTCTCCTGTGAAGCGACCGGCTCCGGTTAAGCCGCCCGTTAAGCATTGTTGCAGGCGCTTGCGGGCTCGCGCGAGCCGCGACATCACGGTGCCGACCGGTACGCGCGCGATTTCGGAAATCTCCTTGTACGACAATTCTTCCAACTCGCGCAGGACGATCGCTTCGCGAAACTCGGCCGGCAAGGCTTCGAGGCACCCCTGGAGCGACCCGAGATCGGCCTGATTGACGAGCATGGATTCGGCATTGGGGGATTCGTCGGCGGCGCTGTGCACCTGTTCGTCGAATTCCAGCGCGGGCTGGTTCCCGCGTTTCTTCAGCCAGGTAAAACAAGTATTGCGAACCACGGTGAGCAGCCACGCGCGTCCGTCTCCGCTATCGGCGCCCTGGAAGGTGTCGAACGAACGGAACGCGCGCAGATAGGCTTCCTGCACCAGGTCCTCGGCGTCCTGGCCGTTACGCGTTAGCCAGCGTGCCAGGTTGTATGCCGCGTTCAGGTGAGGAATGACGATCTCTTCAAAAAGAGCCAGTTTCCTGGCTGGATCCATGGCGGTTCTTCCAGGCTTGATAACTCGCGGTACCGCGGTTAGTGAGGACGCACTCATTTTGACATAGGCCGGCTTCACCTGTCGCGGTTACGTTGCCTGCTATTACAGGAGACTCGCTCACCACATGGTTTATTCCCGGATTATTCCAGATGGCTTCGCATCGAGCGCCGCTGAGCCTTGGTCCATTCGTAGATGACTTGGACTTCCGCCTCCGAGAGCCGGGCTTCCGGATGCAGCAAAACATAACGCGATAAAGGCATCTGATGGTTTCGGACCTCCGTTCCGATGCGCGCCAGCAGATCTCGCTGTTGGTCAGCAGAATACTGATCCCAATGGGAGAGGTCCAAATGCCGGCGGGCATCGGCCACGTCTTTTTCCAAGGCCCAGGACACCAGCGGAAGATAGCTGTAGACAGGCCACTGGGTGCGTTCGGAATGGCAGTTCTGGCAAGCTCTTTCGAACAGCTGGAGGACGTGAGCGGTGTCCCGTGGGTTGTTCTGGTTGTTCGAGAGCACGCTCGGCAGCAGAGCCGAGGAATGCTGCTGCCTCACCGGTCCGAACGGATGGATCAAAGGGAAGGCCAACGCGGAAATAGCGGCCACGCAATAGAGTTTCCAGGTCACGCCTTCCAGAACTATCGAAACGCGTATTTATTTCCTGGGGAATAAAATCGCAGGATCGTAGTCATGACAGGCGGAGGCTTTCATGACTGACTTTCTAAAGAAACCCGAGCGAGACGCGGATACCAAAAGTGCCGATGGGATCGATCGGCGCGGATTCCTGAGCTGCATGGCGTGGGCAGGTTCCGGTGTTGTCTGGACCGTTGCGGCCGGCGTGCCGACCTCGAAGTTGCTTGGCCAAGACAAGGGACTCGAGGGATTCCAATTCGTCCAGGTCAGCGACAGCCACATCGGCTTCAACAAACCCGCCAATGCCGATGTGAACGCGACCCTGCAACTTGCCATCGACAAGATCAACGCGCTGCCGAAGGCGCCGGATTTTCTGATTCATACCGGAGACCTGACGCATTTGGCGAAGCCAGCGGAGTTCGACACGCTGAGTCAACTGTTGCAGGGCGCAAAACCAAAACAGGCGTTCTTCGTTCCCGGCGAACACGACAACGCGACTGACGACGGCAAGGAATATCTGGCGCGTTACGGCAAGGAAACCAAGGGGACCGGCTGGCATAGCTTTGACCATCGCGGCGTTCACTTCGTGGGCTTGGTGAATTCGGCCGCGCTCGAAGGCATGGGGAAACTGGGCGCCGAGCAGCTGGCCTGGTTGAAGGACGATTTGAGCAGCCGTTCGGCCAGCACGCCGATTGTCGTGTTCGCGCACATTCCTTTGTGGAGCGTGTATCCCGAATGGGGCTGGGGCACCTCCGACAGCGAAGAGGCGCTGAGCTACGTGAAGCGGTTCGGATCGGTCACGGTGCTGAACGGGCACATTCACCAGGCGATGCAGAAAGTGGAGGGCAACGTCACGTTCCATACCGCGATGTCGACCGCGTTCCCGCAACCCGCGCCGGGCAGCGCGCCGTCCCCGGGTCCCATGAAAGTGCCGGACGAGAAACTGCGCGGAGTCCTGGGGATCCGCCAGGTCGAGGTGGTGGTGCGCCCGCAACATCTGGCGATCGTCGATTCGACCCTCGAGTAAGCGATGCCCAATGACATGCGTCAATCGATGTTCGCGAAAGTTGTCTGCACCGCGCTGGCCAGCATGGCGATTGCGGTGACCCTCGGCGCCGCGGGAGACACCGGAAAAGAGGACCGTGGCAAGGAACTTTTCGTCCGGCGTTGTAGCGGCTGCCACGCTCCTGACCTAAATAAGGAAGGGCCGCGCCTTCGGGGCGTCTACGGACGCAAAGCCGCCGGCGCGCCGGGCTTTGCCTATTCGGACGCTTTGAAGAAAGCCGCCATTCGCTGGGATGACGCAAGTCTGGACCGATGGCTCAGCGATCCGGACGCGATGGTCCAGGACACCGACATGGCGTTCCGCTTGGCCGATCCGGAAGAGAGAAAAGTCGTGATCGCTTATTTGAAAAGCCTCGGCAATCAGTGACGGGAGCCGGAGAATCTCAGCGCTCGCCCCAGCCCGCATCCCTCGCCGCGAGCTCGGTGAAGTGCGGATCGTATTTCTTCACTGAATCCCGAATCTTGTCCGCCGCGCCCAACAGCACGAAGGTCAGGTCGTTGGTCCGATAATACTTCTTCACGGCCGCGTTGACCCCTTCGAGCGTCACTCCGTCGACCCGCGAAAAGTATCCGTCGATTTCCTCGCGCGTTTCGCCCCACAACTCCAGGTCGCCGAGCTCGTTCGCCAACTGATCGATGGTCTCCAACCGCCGCGTGGGGTACAGGCCCTTCACGTACGCCTTCGCCGATGCGAGCTGTTCCGCCGTGATGCCCTTTTCGTTCAGGCGCTTCAGAATGTCGAGCGCCATATCGATCGCCTGCGCCGTGGTTTCGGTCTTGGTGTAAGTGCTGATGAGAATCGCACCCTGCAATCGCGTTTCCTCGATGGATGACGAGGCTCCATACGTCAGACCCGCGTCGGCGCGCAGCGCCTGATTCAGCATTGACGTGAATCGCCCGCCGAACAGCGTGTTGATCAACTCGAGCTTGGTCCGGTCCGGACTCTTCCGGTCGATGCCCGGCTGCGCGATGATGAAATACGTTTGCGTGGCGTCCGGCTTGTCGATCAGGATCATCCGCCCGCGCCGCAACGGCGGAGTCGCCGTCCTCCACGCGTACTGGCTCCCGGCCGTCACGCTGCCGAAAGTCTTCACCAGCTTCGCCTTCGCGCTGGCCGGATCGAAATCGCCGGTCACAACCACGATCATGTTCTTGCCGCAATACACGTTGTGATAAAAGTCGACGATATCCTTGCGCTGGATGCGCGCCAGGCTCGCTTCATCCGGAGGATTTCCGTAGGGATGCTCCTTGCCGAAAAAGGCCGCCTGAAAGTAGTTGCGCAGCGCGCCCTGTGCGTTGTCCTTCGCGGCATGCGCCGAATCCACTCGCCGCGCAATTTCCTTAGTGACCTCAGCTTCTGGAAACGTCGGATTCAGCAGCGCGTCGCTGAGCAGATCGAGCCCTCGGTCGAAATCCTTCTTCAGAAACTCCGCCGAAAAGGATGTCGACGGCGAAAATCCCCCTCCGCCACCTCCCCGCCCGCCCCCGCGTCCACCGCCCGCGCCGCCGAACGTTCCGCCCAGGAAGTCCAGCTCTTCCGAAAACTGATCCGCAGTTCGCTTCGCGGTGCCCGCTCTCAAGAGCTCGGCAGTCAGGCCGGATAGACCCGATAACTGCGATGGCTCGGCTTCCGACCCGCCCCGCACCACGATTCTGAAATGCACCAGTGGCACTCCCGCGCGCGGCATCATGGCGATGGTCACGCCGTTCGGCAACTTCTCTTCGGTGTACGGCGGTAGGTTCAACAACTGCCCGAACATCGAGGGCGCGGCCGCGGCCAGCAATACTACTCCGATACGCGTTCTCATTGGTTTCCTCCCCGGCGCCCGCCGCGCTGCGGCGCTCCGTCTTCGGGAATCAGCGTCGCCACCGTACGATTCTTCTCGTTGAAATAGGTCCTCGCCACGCGCTGGATGTCGGCTGGCGTCACCTTGTCGATCTCCTGATCGATCGAAAACATCTTCGAATAATCGCCGTAATAAACCTCATAGTGGCCGATCATACTGGCCCGCCCGGCGATGGTTTTCATCTGGCGATAATGCCCGGCCAGAATCTGATTCTTGGCCTTCTGCAACTCCTCGCTGGGAACCGCGGTGGCCGCCAGCCGGTCAAGTTCCTCATAGAGGACCTTCTCCGTTCGTGCAAGATCGACGCCGCGGCGCGGTTGGATCGTGAACGTCATGATGGTCGGATCGAACGTGTCGCCTTTCCGCCCGTTCACCGACAGCGCCAACTGCTCATTCTCCACCATGCGCCTATAGAGCCGCGAGCTTTGGCCCTGCGACAACACTGTCGAGATCACGTTCAGCACCTGGCTGTCGGGATGCTTCGCCCCCGGCACATGGAAGGCGATCATCTGAATCGGCAACTGCGCGGGTTTCTTTACGATTACCCTCCGCTCGCCGAGCTGCACCGGCTCTTTAGTTCGAACCGGTGGAGGCGGCGTCTGGCGCGGAATCGGCTCGATGTATTTTTTCGCGAGCGCCATCACCTGTTGCGCCGACACGTCGCCCACCACCACCATCGTGCAATTGTTCGGCGCGTAGCCGATCTTGAAGTACGCCTTCAGATCGTCCATGGTCCACGCTTCGATATCCGACGGCCATCCCACCACGGGCCAATGATAAGGATGCGCGATAAACGCGGCCGCGTCCAATTGCTCCCGAAGAATCCCCGAATTGTTGTTATCAACCGAGGAGCGCCGCTCCGAATACACCACTCCGCGCTCGGATTCGACGATTTTCGGATCGAACGCGAGATCGCGGATCCGGTCCGATTCCATGTCCATCATCAGCTCCAGCGCCGAACTTGGAAACCAGTCGGTATAGATGGTCATGTCGTTGCCGGTGGACGCGTTGTTGTTGCCGCCGGCCATCTCCATGTTGTTGTCGAATTGCTTGGGGCCGTATTTCTTGGCGCCGTTGAACATCATGTGTTCGAAAAAATGCGAGATCCCGGTGATCCCCGGCCGCTCGTTACGCGAGCCGATCTTGTAGAAAAAATACATCGCGACGTTGGGAATCGCGTGATCCTCCTGGATCAGGATCTTCATGCCATTGTTCAGCGTGGTGGTCTGAACAGCTTGAGTCTGGGAGAAGGCAAGCGCGCACGCGAGCAATCCGGCAATGGTGAACCGCATTGGTCCAATCTATCAGGAAGCCGGGCCACCGGTTTTGATTTGCCGGGCGAGGGGGAGGTGTAGCAGCGGATGGTAGCGGTGCTTAAAGCAGCACTGCCAGAAACTTGATGCGGCCCGGTCTTAGAAGGATGAGCGGTAGAATGGACGTATGTCGGCTCAGTCCCAGGCCCGTTTATCGCCGGAGGAGTATCTGGCGCTGGATCGGGCGGCCGAGTTAAGGAGCGAGTATTACGACGGCCACATGTACGCAATGGCCGGCGCGTCGCCGATGCACGTGCTCATCGCGACGAATTTAACAGCAGAGCTACATCACGCTCTCAAGGGCGGACCCTGTCGGGTGTACGCAACCGAACTGCGGCTACGGGTAAATCCAGACCGGCTTTATACCTACCCTGACATCAATGTGGTTTGCGGGGAACTGAAACTATCCGACGATCGGAAGGACACAGCGGTTAACTCAACGGTTCTGGTCGAGGTGCTTTCCCCGTCAACCGAAGCCCGCGACCGGGGATTCAAATTCACTCACTATCGGCATCTCGAATCGCTCCAGGAGTACGTTCTGGTTTGGCAATCCGAACCGCGCCTTGAAATCTACCGGCGCCAACCGGCCGGTGACTGGTTGCTATCTGAGGTCAGCGGACTCGACTCGACCTGCCGGTTCGGAAGCCTCGGCTGCGAGGTTCCCTTATCCGAAATCTACTCGGGCGTTTCCTTCGACCCAGCGAATTTGACAAATACCGGCCCGAGTAGTTGATGCTAAAATAGTAATCCCGTATCGTAAGCCTGAAGGGGTGCCGGTCCATGTCGATGACGTTTCAGAACGTGATGAAGATTTTTGTTGTGGTTGCTGCGCTTGCGGTCGCAGCGACTCAACTGGCGGGCCAGACCCCGTATCGCGCACCACGGGTCGATGGCCATCCCGACCTCAACGGCATTTGGCAGACGATGAACGAGGCCAATTTCGATCTTGAAGCGCACGGCGCGCGATCCGCGATGGCGCTCCGGCCGGGCCCCTACGGTCCAGTGCCGGCCGCACCCATCCTCGCGTTGGGAGCCGTCGGCTCCGTGCCTCCCAGCATGGGAGTGGTGGAAGGCGGCGAGATCCCTTACAAACCGGAGGCCCTTGCCCAGAAGAAGAAGAACCAGGAGAACTGGTTAACCTCCGATCCGGAAATCAAGTGCTACCTGCCGGGAGTTCCGCGCGCCACCTACATTCCTCAGCCGTTCAGAATCTTCGAGAACGGGAAGCAAATCTTCATCGCCTACCAGTACGCGGGCGCGGCGCGCAACATCTACCTCAAAGACCCGGGACCGGCTCCGGTCGATTCCTGGATGGGGCAATCCGTCGGTCATTGGGAGGGCGAAACCCTGGTGGTCGACGTGACGGGTTTTAACGAGGACTCCTGGCTGGATCGGGCGGGGAATTTTCACAGCGATAAACTGCACGTGGTCGAGCGTTATACTCGAACCAGTCCCGACGTGATCTCTTATGAGGCAACGCTTGAGGATCCGAAAGTTTTCACGCGCCCATGGAAGATCCACATGCCGCTTTATCGTCGTCAGGAACCGAACGAGCAGCTCATGGAGTTCAAGTGCACGGAATTCGTGGAAGAATTGATGTACGGTAAGTATCGCAAGAACCCCCTAAAGTGAGAACCGCTGGGGGACGAGCTACCTGGTTAAGTAACCAGGATGAAGAGCAGGAGGTAAGAATGATGCGGAATCGATTCGCGTTGTTATCGATGTTAACGGGTGTGCTCGCAATGGCCGCCCTGCTATTGGTGACCGTGGCCCCAGCGGCTGCTCAGACTTCCACTGCCCCGGCTAAGACCACGGCCAAGCCTTATACGCCTCCTCGCATGGCGGACGGCCATCCGGACCTGCAAGGCACCTACGACTTAGCCACGCTGACGCCGGTGGAACGGCCAGCGGGCACCAAGGGCGTGCTCACAAAAGAAGAAGCGGACAAAGGGGAAGCTGCCGCTGCCCAGACCAGGGCGCGGCAGGACCAGGCGGTCAGTGGCGACCGTTCAGCGCCACCCAAGGGTGGCGATGGATCGCGGGGCGCGGCTGGCAATGTGGGCGGGTACAACGGTGGCTGGCTCGATCCGGGTTCGAAATACACAATGGTGGATGGCCAGATTCGGACGTCGATCGTCATCGATCCGCCGGACGGCCGAGTGCCTCCCACGGTTAACGGCAGGGGCGGCAGAGGCGGTGGTGGTGGCGGAGGCCGGGGTGCAAGGCCTGCGGGCCTGACGTCCGACGCGGCCGAAAGCAGCGATCCGGGCCTCGAAACAGCTCCCGGCGCCTACGACGATCCGGAACGCCGTCCACTCGGCGAGCGCTGCCTGCTGGGATTTGGGTCTACCTCGGGCCCCCCGGCGCTACCGGACTACTTCTATAACAATCTCCACCAGATCGTGCAGACCAAGGACTCGGTGATGATTTTGACCGAGATGGTGCACGACGTCCGCATCGTGCGGATGAACGCCGAGCACCTGCCGAAAAACATTCGCCAGTGGCTGGGCGATTCCGTCGGTCATTGGGAGGGCGACACGCTGGTTGTCGACACCACCAATTTCACGGATAAGACCCGGTTCCGAGGATCGTCATCAAACCTGCACGTGATCGAGCGCTTCACGCGCGTAGATGCCAATACGCTGCTATATCGCTTCACCATCGACGATCCGGCAACTTGGGCGAAGCCGTGGACTGGGGAGTACACTTGGCCGGCCACCAGCGGACACATTTATGAATACGCGTGCCACGAAGCCAACTACGCCCTGGAAGATATTTTGCGAGGCGCGCGGTTGCGCGAGAAGGAAGCAGCGGCGGCCAAAGGCACTAAGTAACCAAGCGACGAAGATTTTGAGAGGTGATTTCATGCAAACCAGACTTTTGACAGTATTATGCGCCGCGGCGGCGATGCTCATCGCCTCGCTGCCGGCGTCCGCTCATCACGCATTTGGAGCTGAATTCGACGCGAACCGTCCGGTCCTGCTCAAAGGCAAGATCGTGAAGATGGAATGGGTCAATCCCCACACCTGGATCCATATCGAAATCGTGAAGGACGACGGCACCAAGGAAGTCTGGATGGTGGAGGGCGGAAGTCCGAACTCACTGCTCCGACGCGGGGCGAATAAGGACATGTTCCCGGTGGGAACCGACGTGGTTGTCGACGGCTATCAGGCGCGGGACCACTCCGTGCTGCGAGCCAACGCCCGCAACGTGACCTTCCCTGACGGGCGCAAACTGTTCCTCGGTTCGCAGGGCACCGGCGCTCCGGACGAGAACACCTTCCCGACCGACAAGGCAAAGACACCGACCAAGCAGTAATCGGCTAAGCCCGGCGTCGCGCGACGATCTCTCGCCCTCGTGCAACGCGCAGTTCTTCGCCAGGCCTGCGGTGTCGTCAATCCCCGCCGGTCGGGAGGATTCGCGGCCGCTCATTTGGGAACGGCGACGATCCCCACACTCACGGGCGGGGCTTGATAGCGCCCTGCGGGGTTGCGCGTTGGTACAAGTTGATACAATCTGACCCATGCCCGTCGCGGCCGGCGTGCGCCTAGGCCCTACGAGATTCTTGCGCCGATTGGCGCGGGCGGAATGGGCGAGGTCCGCGGCCGAGGGTCCAGATGCAAAGGCAGGGAGCGCGAAAAGCAGGGCGGGAACGAAGCGGGTCACGTCGCTCTCAGTGTGACGCGCTCCAGGAGCCGGTTGAAAAGGGTTCCGTTCCCGCTGGTTCTGATTCGCTCTTAATGCGTCGCGATGGTGATGTTGCCCGCGCCGCTTTTGCCCGCGACCGAAACCGTCACCGGCACCTGGCTTCCCGGCGCGACCCCGCTCGGCATCATCACATTCACCTGATACAGCCCGACATATCCCGGCGTCAATCCCGCGAACAACACCGTCGCCGGGATTCCGCCGATGGTCACGGTCACGGGTCCGACCGCGTACTCATACGGACTCGAGGGCGTTCCGTTCCCGATCGCCAAATTTGGCGACACCGCGCCCAATCCGAACGCGTACATCACCAGATAATCGCCCGCGCCCGCCGGTGAATTTGTGTCCGCGCGCGTGCCGGTGATTGCGTTGAAAATCAAACCCTGGCCGCTGCCCGATCCCGACGCCGACAAGATCGATGGCTCGCTCGCGAATACGGCGAGCGAAACCGGAACCGAAACCGCGTTGCCGCGCAGCACCACCAACTGCTGCGACGTGTTCACCTGAACGTTGAACGGAATCGCGACGTTCACCTGCGTGTTGCTGACATAGAGCAACGGCAACTCGACGCCCGCCAAAACTACGCTGGTCGAGCCGAGCTGCGGCGGCAGCGGCACGCCCGTGTCGCCGAGCGCTCCGTCGGCGAGTCCGCTCCCGAAAATCGAGACGAGCAATCCCAGCGCAGGCGCGCTCGCGAAATCCGCGTTGCTCACGATGCCGCCTTTCGAAACCACGGGCACGGTCGGGTTCGACAATGCCTGCCCGGACACCAGCACGCTGCCGGTCAACGGCAACTGCTGCGCGTCGGCGCGCAGTGTGAGGCCAGCCGAGTTATTTTGCGGCACCCAGGTTCCGGCCCAATTGCCGTTGCCGATCGCGAGCAAGCCGAGGGGCGGATCGCCGTCGCTGAAACTGACGATCACCGATCCGGTGTTGAACGCGTCGCCGCAATCGTCGACCACTTGCACGACGATAGGAGTCGGCCACGCGGCGGGTGTGTTGAAGCCGGTTCCGATAGTGGTGAAGACCGGCAGGAGCTTCGATGCAGTGCATGCGGCCGTGGCCTTCGTCGTCATAGCAAACGGCGTGACTGAGGATGGGTCCGGCAGGTCGGGCCTCGCCGAGCCCGCGGTCGCGGAAATCACCAGAAGCAAGGCGACAGTTTGCGAGCTGCCATCGCCGAACAGAAGTTTGATGGACGCGGGATAGACGCCGGCGGTCATGCTCCCGAGAGTTGCGGTGACGGTGATCGAAGTGGTCTGCGCGGCGGCGATGGTCGCGGACGCGGGAGCGAAGGTGAACCAGCTTGGGGACGCCGAGGCGACGGCATTGACGGTGAGCGGCGTCGATGTCAGATTCGAAATGGTGAACGCTTGCGGTTTCAGCGTCGCGCCGGGAGTTCCGAGGAACAGCAGACCGCTCGGCGTCACCACCGGCGGCGCGGCTGTCCCTGCGGGAACGATGTGCAACACAATCGCGATGGTGACGGGGGGATGAACGCCGTCGGTGGGCGTGAGAATGACCGCACCGTAATAGTCCTGCGTGGCGAGTCCGGTCGAATTCACGGTGATCGTAAGCGTGGTTGGGACCGCGCCGGGAACGCTGTTGCCACTGGTGGGCGTGACGGTCAACCAGCCTCCGCCTTGATAGGTGTGGGTCGAAAGCGTCCAGGGGATGGTCGCGGTGTTGCTGAGGACGGCGACGGTTTGCGTTGGCACTGAGGTGTTGCCCGCCGCTACGCGGAAGGTCAGTCCGGTTTGGGAGGTGACGAGGCCTTCGGTCACGGGTGTGTAGATTTCGGCAGAGGAGGAGACCACGCTCCCATTGGCTCCTCCCGTCGCCAGAGGGCGCCCATCGAGCAGTGTCGTGATCGCGAAGAAAGATCGAGGAGTGCCCATGCTGCCGGCGGTGGTAAAGGTTCCCGACGCAGGATTGTATAGCTCCACCGAAGTCGTCGCGAGCGACGCCGTATTCTTGCCTCCGGCAACCAGGACTTGGCCGCTCGATAGCAGGGTCGCCTGTGAGGCCAAGCGCGAGGTGTTACTCATACTGCCGGTGGGGGTGAAACCTCCCGTCGCCGGATCGAACAATTCCGCCGACCCGTCGTCGAAGTTCCCGCCCGCGAGCAGGACCTTGCCGCTTGGAAGCAGGGCCGCGACCTGGCCAGACCGGGGCTCGGTCATCGGAAGGGTGAACGAGAAATTTCCGGTGGAAGGATCATAGAGCTCCGCAGTGTCGAAATATACGCCAGCGCCGGGTACGCCGCCCGAGTAACCTCCCGCGACTAGAACTCGCCCATCCGCCAAGAAAGTTGCGGTATGAGAGTTGCGATTGACAGACATCGCTCCGGCTTTAGTGAAGGTACCGGTTTTGGGATCGTAGGTCTCCGCGCCGGCATCGGTATCCGTGGCGAGGCCCGGAAGGCCTGGCGCCACCAATCCCCCGACCACTAGCACCCGGCCGTCGTTCAGGAGCGTGGCCGTGTGGTAATAGCCATGCGGCTGCACCGGGGCTCCGGTTGCGACGAACTTGCCGGAGGGTGGATCGTACAATTCCGTCGCGGAAGGCGAGTTTATGCCGCCCACGATCAGCACCTGCCCATTGTTCAGCAACGTCGCCGTCAGGGTAGTGCCGTGATAGAAGAGCATCTGCCCGGCGGGTGCAAAAACGCCGGTGGCCGGGTCAAAGACGTCGGCTGCAGGATCCGGACTGGCCACCAGGACTTTTCCGCTCGGCAACAGGACCGTGGCTTGGTCGGAGCGCACTTCCGTCATTGAGCCCGTGGGACTCCAGCCCTGGGTTGCCGACGCCGCCTGCGCCGGCCCGATCCGCCATGCGAACACGTTGGCCAACTGGCCCGACGGAATCGTCCCGTTGGGATAAGGCTGCCCGTTTGCGGCGTTCACGAATAGTCCGTTGAATGCGCTGAAGTTTCCGGTCAGCTCGGCGGCCGTCGGAACGTACACGTTCGGATAAAACTGCTGAGGAGCGAGCTGGACCTGCGCGTCGCAAAAGGTCTGGTTCGTAAAGGCAGGGAGCGGAATGCCGGCATTGATCAAGCTGAGCGCGCCGGGCGCGGGAACGCCGACTACCAGGTGATCACCCGCCGAATCCGCGGCGGTGACGTAGCTGATGGAAGAAAACGGAATGAAGCCGGCGGGAAAGTTTACGCACGTCGATTGCGCGTGCGCTCGCGCGAGGATGAGTCCGGCAAAGACCGCGATCCGCGCTAGGCTCATTTTCGCCGGAATTGGCATTCGAGCGGTCATCGTACCACAGGGCGCGGGTGCGCGAGATAGAAGCAGTTAGCGAGCCGGGCAAGGCGCCTGTGAAGGGAGCTTTAGCCCACCGCAAATTACGGAAAAACAGCTACTGAGATTGGCGGCGAGGGCGGGATGCGAGCCCCACATCGCATTGATACCGCGTGAGTTATTGATCTTAAGAATTGCACGATGGGCGAGATTCTTGGGGTGGAAGGAAGCTTTGTACAAAATCGCTACAGCTCCCGCCATGTTAAACTGGACTTGTCGCGGAGAGGTGGCAGAGTGGTCGATTGCGGCGGTCTCGAAAACCGTTGAACCTTTACGGGTTCCGGGAGTTCGAATCTCCCCCTCTCCGCCATCGATAGTCCCTTCAAGATAGAAGAAGCCCCGCCCCTACGGACGGGTGGAAAGACAAGCGTCCGATTCGGCCGGTGCTCACGACAAGCGCTCCATTCTGTCGCGCCTCAAAAAGATAACGACCGCGCTACTTTGTCGGCTTGTTGAACATCCCCAGCAGGCTGCTGAACGACGAAGCCTTCTTGCTCGTCTCGGCATGTCCGCTCAGGCGATCGGCCAGTTGCATCATACTCTTGCCGAACGCAGTGCTGGCGGGCGTGGGCTTTCCATCCATCATGGATTTCTGGACCGCTTCGTAATCGCTGGGCAGGATGTCGAAGACCTCGGTATGCAAGGCCGTGCCGATCACTTCACGGCTGAGGCCGATGTCGCGATGGTAGCGATTCACCAGCAGCCGCATCTTCCATCGGCCCACGCGGTTGGCATCCAGGTACGATAGCGCGCGCTGCGCGGCCTGCAAGGCCGGCAGCTCATTAGTAGTCACCAGCAGTATTTCATTGGCTTGCCGCGCGATGTTGAGGTTCCAGTTGCCGTACACGCTGCCCGTGTCGAGGATCACGACATCGTAGGCGTGCCGCGCGTATTCGAGCACCGGCCCGGGCTCGCTCAACTCCTGCGCGCCTTCCACCATCATTTCCGGCGCCAGCAACACGTCGACTCCATCCACGGTCGTCACCATGGCGCGCCACAGATCGGTGTCCAATTCGTGCGAGCGAAGCAGCACATCCAGGAAGCTGTAGCTGGACTTGATCTTCATTAGAAACGACACGGTCCCGGCCAGGGGATCGAGATCGGCGAGCAGCACCCTTTTGGCCCCGAGCCGCTTCCACTGATACGCCAGATTGCTGGCTATGGTGGTGGCTCCGCAGCCGCCTTTGGCGGGCATCACGGCGCAGATTTTCGCGAAGGCCTTCGGCGCCTGATCGCCTGCGGGCTGCGATCGCGAAAGTTTCTCGAGCGCCGCCTGGAGCTGGTCCGCGGTGAAGGGCTGGAGCAGAAAATCGGACGCGCCGGACCGCAGGCAGCGCAGGATGAGATCGGGCTCGTTGCCGGCGAGCAGCGCGATTACCTGCACCGAAGGCCCGAACCGGGTCACTTCGATCAGCAGTTGCAGCGCTTGCTCGCTATCGGAGTTTACGTCCAGGAAAACCAGGTGCGGCACGCCGCTTCCCATGGATCCCGCCAAGTCGCGGGGGGAGGGGTAGCTGCGGATGAAACTGGCGGGCGAGCCTGGCAACTGGGCCTGGAGCAAAGGCTGTAACTCGTCCACCATGCGCGAGTTGGGACCGATGACGACAGCTCGTCTCGACGCAGATTCGGGCGTCTTAAGGTGCTGCATGGGGATCGGCGAACCAGTTTGGAATGCGTTCCAAAGAAGTAATTCGACTAGAAGCGATCATAGCATGAGAGCCTTACCCCCTTCCTCCAACTAAAAGAGTGATACATCCGGCCGATGAGTCAGCTAACGCGGCGAAGGCCGCGATGGCTGGCGTCGCGAATGGCCGCCAGGAAGCGAGAACAATGAGACCGTGCTAAACAACATGCCTGCGATCAACAATGCACCTGTACGAGACAACGTGACTGTACTACCACAGGGAAGCCCGGAGAATACCAGAACCATCTCCATCTGCGAAACGCAGCCCGTGACCGCGGAGGGACTGCGCACACTGCTCAGCGGCTGCGTCGACCTGAGGTTTAGCGAAGCCACCGATTCGCTGAATCGCGCGATGGACCTGATGCGGCACTCGGCGCCCGATGTGCTGCTCATCGACAAGGCGTTCGGGATGCAGGCGATTCTCGAATGGCTCGGAGAGCGGGAGATCGGCCGCGAGGATATGCGGCAGCCGCCGCGGGATATAGCGCCTTTCAGCGGCCAGGACGGCACGCGGGAAAATCGGCCCGGGATCGTGATCTGGGGCGTTTCGGTGACCGAAGCCGAGGCCCTGCGGTTTCTGCAAGCGGGCGCCCGCGGGATTTTGCGCAAAACGGCGGGATTGGCGGCGGTGCTCGCCTGTCTGCGCACGGTGGCAACCGGTCGAAGCTGGATGGAGGACTGCGTGTTCCGCGATCAGTCGCGGTCTGAACGGTATCCCCGCAGCGAGCTGACCGCGCGCGAGCAACAGGTCCTCGAACTGGTGGAGCAGGGCTCTAAGAACAAGGATATTGCTCAGGAATTGGGGATTCGGCCGGGAACGGTCAAGATCCACCTGAAACATATTTTCGAGAAGACCGGAGTGCGCGGGCGGTATGGGCTCGCGCTGAACGGATGGAGGGATCGGGGCGGAGTGGCGATATCCGCGTGATGGAGTTTGACATCCTGAGCCAGTACGCGAACGGCCTGGTACGGCGTATCGTTCGGAGCGCCTTAACGCCCGCACTATGATTGTGCTGCTTTGCGCCGGTTTGCTGGGGAACGGCCTATTTCTTTAGTTTTCGACCGGCGCTTGAGCCTTTGTGCATCCCCCTGGGACTGCTTGGATTTGTGCTCGTTTTACCCGCGATCTGGGGATTCGTCTACTTCGCTCTAAAGAAACCCGACAAACTCCAATCCGAGGAATACCAACTCCGGCAGCAGGTATTAGCTATCATCAAGAAGAGTGCACCGGACAAGATCGTCGACCCTGGGGCCATCTCTGTAATCGTCGGCCCCCCAATTAGTCCGGTGCCCGAGGAGGGGCCATGAATCTCCGAAAGAATCGCTGTTTTCTCGCTGCGTTCAATCCGGCGCTCCCTCGCAAACTTGTGACAGCATACTTGGATGACCGTTCCGAGATTCAGAACTGGTATAGCCTCTTGCCGGGTCAGATTTTTATCGCCTCGGACCGTTCGGCGCAAGAGTTAGGCGAGCTCCTGCGGGGACGGTTTCCCAGAGAGCTCCTTCTCGTAACGCAAATAAACCCCAGCGATTGTAATGGGTGGCTGCCGGAAGAAGTGTGGGATTTCATTCGGGAAGCGCAAAAGCCGCAGTCGTCGGCCGAGAATCGTTCCCGCGAGCTATCTGACACCCGTTCCTGATCCGGAAGATTGCGCCGCTTCATACTCATCGATCGCCGGCGTTTGCTGCAAAATGTATCCCAGTTCGTCCACCCCCTCGAGCAAACAGTGCCTGGAAAAAGCATCGATGGGAAATTCGACGGCGCTGCCGTCGGTGAGCGTCAGCGTCTGCTTCTCCAGGTCGACGGTTACGACCGCATTGGGAGTCGCCAGGAGTTTCGTGTGGATATCGCGCGGCACGACGATCGGCAGCAGGCCGTTCTTCAGCGAATTCTGCTTGAAAATGTCGGCGAAGGAAGTGCTGATCACGGCCCGGAATCCGAACTGGAGCAGCGCCCACGGCGCATGCTCGCGCGAGCTGCCGCAGCCGAAGTTATCGCCGGCGACCAGCACGCGCGCATCGATCGCTTCTGGGCGATTCAACACAAAATCGCTGTTGGGAGCGCCCGAGGCATCGTAACGCCAATCGTTGAAAAGTTGATCGCCCAGCCCGTTCTTGGAAATCGTCTTCAGAAAACGGGCCGGGATGATCTGGTCCGTATCGATATTGTCGATCGGCAGAATGACATAGGCGCTTTCGAATCTCTTCGGCGCGGCTTCACGAACGTTCTGACTTACGACGTAGGCGCTTTCAGGTTTCATAACAATGTCCTCACGTCGGTAATCACGCCGGTCAGCGCCGCGGCGGCCGCGGTCAGCGGACTCGCCAGAAATGTTCGACCGCCCTTACCCTGCCGCCCTTCGAAATTTCGATTACTCGTCGACACGCTGTACTCGCCCGGCTGCAATTGATCGCCATTCATCGCGATACACATGGAGCAGCCGGCTTCGCGGAAATCGGCGCCCGCTTCGCGAAATACCTGGTCCAGTCCCTCGGCGAGCGCCTGCGCCTTCACCTGTTGCGATCCGGGAACCACCATCACGCGCACGTTAGGATTCACCTTGCGGCCCTTGAGCAACGCGGCGGCCGCGCGTAAATCCGAAATGCGCGAGTTGGTGCAGCTCCCGATAAACACGACGTTCACAGGGTGCCCCACCAGCGATTTACCCGCCGGGAGATCCATGTAGCGCAGGGCTTTGGCGAGCGTCTCGCGCTCCATCGGATCGGAAATATTGGCCGGATCTGGCACCACGCCGGAAATCGCGATGCCCATCCCCGGATTGGTTCCGAAGGTGATCATCGGCTCGAGCGAATTCGCGTCGATCGTGATTTCGCGATCGTAGGTCGCGTCTTCGTCGGTGGGCAGCGTTCGCCAGCGCGCGACGGCCGCATCCCACTCGGCGCCCTTTGGCGCGAACGGCCGCCCGGCCACGTATTGGTAGGTGGTGTCGTCCGGCGCGATCAAGCCCGCGCGCGCGCCGCCTTCGATCGACATGTTGCACACGGTCATGCGCTCTTCCATCGACAGCGCGCGAATCGCCGATCCGTGGTATTCGATTACGCAACCCGTTCCGCCACCGATTCCGATCCTGGCAAGCAGCGCAAGAATGATGTCCTTGGCGGTGACGCCTGGGCGCAGTGTACCGTCGACCCGAACGGCGAAGGTTTTCGACGGCCTCTGCAACAGGCATTGCGAGGCGAGCACGTGCTCCACTTCGCTGGTTCCGATGCCGAACGCGAGCGCCCCGAAGGCTCCGTGCGTGGCCGTGTGGCTGTCGCCGCACACCACGGTTTTGCCGGGCTGCGTGAGCCCCAGCTCCGGCCCGATCACATGAACGATGCCCTGCCGGTCGCTTGAAAGCCCGTAGCACTCGATACCGAAATCGCGGCAATTCTGCTCCAGGCGCTCGACCTGTGTTGCCGCGATCTTGTCGAGAATCGGGAATCCTTTGGGCGTGGTCGGCGTGGAATGGTCGGTGGTCGCGATGGTGAGATCGGGCCGGCGTACTTTCAATCCGCGGCGCCGCAATCCGTCGAACGCCTGCGGTGAGGTGACTTCGTGGACCAGGTGCAGATCGATGTAGATCAGTGCCGGCGCATTCTCGCGCTCCGCGACCACGTGGTTGTCCCAGATTTTTTCGATGATGGTTCGCGGGTGTGATCCCGCTTTGGGGTCTGTCATGAAATACTCGTACTTGCCCGCGCCGCTCCCTTACGGTCGCGGTTCAGAAACGCGGGGCACTCCGCAGGGCGTGGCCCTGCGCCACCTGGTTGGTTCATAATGCGTCACAAACCGCCCGCGCTACTTCCTCGGTAGTTGCAGGCTTTCCCTTCGGTTTCAAATCCGCCGTCACGCAGCCCGATTCGAGCACATGCCCGATCGCGCTATTCACGGCTTCAGATTCCTTTTTCAGATGAAAAGAATAGTCGAGCATTGCCGCCGCCGAACCGATCGCGCCCAGCGGGTTGGCCTTATTCTGGCCCGCGATGTCGGGGGCCGATCCGTGAACTGGCTCGTACAATCCCTTGGATTCGCCGAGCGAGGCAGAAGGCAGCATGCCGATGGAGCCCGCGAGCACTGCGGCCTCATCACTCAGGATATCGCCGAACATGTTTTCGGTCACGAGCACGTCAAAGCGCCGCGGGTTCAGCACCAATTGCATCGCGCAGTTGTCCACCAGCAGGTGATCCAACTCGACATCCGGATAATCCTTCGCGACTTCGATCACCACGCGCCGCCATAGTTGCGAAACCTCAATCACGTTCTGCTTATCGACGCTGGTGACTTTCTTGCGCCGCCCGCGTGCCAGCTCGAAGGCTTTGCGCGTTACGCGATCGATTTCGGCTCGCGTGTAGACCATCGTGTTCACGGCGCGGTCACCATCGATGCCACGAGGCTGGCCGTAGTACAGGCCGCCGGTAAGCTCGCGCACGATGATCATATCGGTGCCCGTGACGATTTCATTCTTGAGGGGCGACGAATCAACCAGCGACGGCCACATCTTCACGGGTCGCAGATTTGCGAAGACCTCGAGCGCCTTTCGAATGCCGAGCAGCCCTCGCTCGGGCCGCAGGTTGGGCGGATTGTTGTCGAACTCGGGCGCGCCCACCGCGCCCAGCAGCACGGCATCGGCGGCCATGGCCTTCTGAAGCGTCTCCTCGGGCAGCGGCGATCCGGTTTTGTGAATCGCGACACCGCCGATCAGGGCGTCGGCAAGCTCCAGCGTATGGCCGAACTTCGTGGCGATCTTTTCGAGAACGGTTACGGCGGCGCGAGTGACCTCGACACCGACACCATCGCCAGGCAGAAGGAGAATCTTAAGATGCATGATGTAAGAAATATTATCGGCGATGTGGGGCCGCCATTCTGGCGGCGAGCCGGCTTTCGGGCCGGCTTCGCTCGGATCGCGCATTGTAGGATCCAAGACAAGCCGCTCAGGAGAGCGGCTCGCCGGCATGACTGCCGGCCCCACGTCACATGGTCAATCCGTTCTAATCCGCCGCCGCGCCCGACGATTTCATCTGTTCGGCCACTTCCCGCGCCAGCGCCGCGATCTCATCGTTGCGCAAGCCCTTCTTCCGGTCGGCGAGAGCCGTAAACCGTTGGTACATCACATCGAGCTCCTCGCGCCGCAGCGGAATTCCCAGATCGTCGCAGCGCTTGGCCAAGGCATGACGACCGCTATGCTTGCCGAGGACCAGTCGCGTCTCAGGCACGCCCACCGTGTGCGGCTCCATAATCTCGTAGGTGGTCCGCTCCTTCAAAAATCCATCCTGATGAATGCCGGCCTCATGCGCGAACGCGTTCTCGCCGACGATGGCCTTGTTCGGCTGCGGCCCAAACGTGATCAGCGACCCCAGCAACTGGCTTGCGGAGAAAAGCTGCTCGCTCACGATACGGGTTTCAAACGGCAGCCGGTCGCGGCGAGTATTCATCGCCATGACAATTTCTTCGAGCGCCGCGTTGCCCGCGCGCTCCCCAATTCCATTCACGCAGCATTCGATCTGCCGCGCGCCCGCATGCAGCGCGGCCAGCGAATTCGCCGTCGCCATGCCCAGGTCGTCATGGCAATGCACGCTGACAATGGCCGAATCGCCCAGCGCCTTCACCATCTTGCCGATCATCGCCGCGTACTCATCCGGAACCGTGTAGCCGACCGTATCCGGCAGGTTCACCGTGCGCGCGCCCGCTGCTACTACCGCGCGCGAAATCTGTTCGAGATAATCCCAGTCCGTGCGCGTCGCGTCTTCGGCGGAAAACTCGACGTCCTCGCAAAACTCGCGTGCCTGGGTCACCGCCGCGCAGGCTTCTTCAAGCACCTGCTGCCGCGATTTCTTCAGCTTGTATTTGAGATGAATGTCGCTGGTGGCGATAAAAGTGTGAATGCGCGGGCGGCGGGCATGCTTTAATGCGCGGGCAGCCGCCTCGACGTCCGGTTGATTCGCGCGCGCCAGCGCCGCCACATGCGCCCATGGAAATTCGCGGCTGATCGCGTCGACCGCCTCCGAATCCCCGTCCGATGCAATCGGGAATCCGGCTTCGAGAATATCCACGCCCAGCTCAATCAGCTTCGCCGCCATTTTGAGCTTCTCCGGCACCGTCATGCTGCAGCCGGGCGACTGTTCCCCATCACGCAGCGTCGTATCGAAGATATAGACACGATCCGCTTTCTTCACCTGGTTAGGCATGATTCAAGCATGTCACCGGAGGCGAAATTTGACAAATTTATAATTCTGTGTGGTGTATAATACAACGTTATGGAGCTGCATCCGCTCCGTGTGTTCCTGGCGGTCGCGAACGAGAAGAGCTTTTCGCGAGCGGCGGAAAAGCTACTGCGCACGCAGCCCGCAGTCTCGCTCTCGATCCAGCGCCTGGAGACCGAGCTGGGTGAGAAGCTGATCGACCGCTCGGCCAAGGATCTGCTGCTGACCGACGCGGGGCGCCTGGTGCTGGATTATGCGCGGCGGTTCGAAAACCTTCAGGGCGATCTCGAAAACGCGCTGAGCGAGCTGCGCGACAAATCCTCCGGACGTTTGACCATAGGCGCCAACGAATCCTCCACGCTGTACCTGCTCGATCACATCGAGAAATATCGCCGCAAATTTCCCAAGATCAAAGTGCAGATCCGGCGCAGTCTCTCGAGCCGGATTCCGACGGAGCTGATTGATGGGGAACTGGAACTCGGGATCTTGACCTACGATCCTGATGATGAGCGACTGGTCACCACGGTGATTTACACGGACCACCTGTCGTTTATCGTGTCGCCGAAGCACAAGCTGGCGGGGCGCGCGGAGGTGTCGATCACGGAACTGGGGCGCGAGACATTTATCGCGCACAATGTGGTCTCGCCGTACCGGGCGCTGGTGCTGCGCGCCTTCCAACAGTTGAAAGTTCCGCTGAACATGACGGTCGAGATGCCGACGGTGGAGGCGATCCGAAAGATGGTGGAGCGCGACGAAGGGGTCGCGTTTTTGCCTCGAATGTGCGTGGAAGACGAGGTAAGACACGGCATCTTGCGCGAAATCAAGGTGACTGAAATGAAAGTCGACCGGCAGATACGGCTGGCGTATCCGGCTCGGCGGGCGCTGAGTCATGCGGCGCAGGCATTTGTGAAGTTGGTGGAAGGGTGAGGGTGAGGTAATTCGCCTTGAGTTTCTGCCGATAAGAGAGCTAGATGGAAACAAGACGCATGTCATCCAGGGGCGCGATCACGATACCCAAGGCTATTCTCGAGTCGAGAGGCTGGAAGCCGGGGCAGGTGTTCACTGTTGAAGAAACGAAGGATGGGTTTCTCTTTCGCCCGAAGCCGTCTTCCAAGCTCAAAGGGACGAAGCGATCGCTTGCGAAGTGAAGCGGCGTCGCGCCTCAAGACCGGCTCACTGCTATGATGACCATAGGCACGCAGCTGAAGCGTCGCCTATAAAGGAGCAGGGTAAACGATGGGTCCCGTTGGCGCACAAGAGATGGTCATCATCTTCATCGTCGCCCTGGTTCTGTTTGGGCCCAAGAAGCTTCCAGAACTGGGGCGGACGATTGGGAAAGCACTGACCCAATTCCGCCGCGCTTCGGCCGATCTGAAAGCGTCGTTCGAGCGCGAAATGCAAAATCTGGAGCGGGAAACAGAAGCGGAAAAGCTGCGGGAGCTGGGCCAATCGACGGTTCAGCAAATCCAAAGCCACGCCGCCGAAACACTCGAGTATCCGTATTACGATTCCGCCTACGGATCGGAACCGGATAACTATTCCTACACCGCCGCCATCAATCCACCGGTAAGCGCTTCAGAAGTTCCGGGCGCCGAATCGACGGGGACCCCCGAGGTCGTGACACATAGCGACGCGACACACGACGCCGTGACAAACGGTGACGTGACAAACGGCGACGCGACCACCCACAAGACGGAGGCGCCTGCGCCTGCCGTCGAGGGTACGGTTCCCCGCGAAACGCCCCAGCACACAAATTGATTCAGGCTGAAGCGTAACAGGAAAACGAACGGATGGACCAGCACAACGGCGGAGACGCGTCTTCAGACGATCAGTTGAGTGAGCCCGGACAGGACCGGCGCAGCCTGCTTCCCGCCCGCATGGGTGGTGGAAGAGGCGCGCCTCCGCCGCCTCCGCCCACCGATGGAGACGAAGATGACGAGGGCATGCTGCGCATGTCCTTCCTCCAGCATCTCGAAGAACTGCGATCGCGGCTGATCAAGGCGATTACAGGAGCCCTGATCGCTTTCGTCGCCTGCATTGGATTCGGCCAATGGTTGTGGGGCCTCATCCAGGCGCCCGCGGTCGACGCATTGAAGCGAATCGGCATCCACCCGCCTCAACTGGTGTCGACCGAGCCCATGGAAAGTTTCAACATCATGTGGTTCAAGGTGCCGGCGGTAGCGTCGCTGTTCGTAGCGGCGCCGTGGATCTTGTACCAGGTGTGGGCGTTCATCGCGCCGGGACTTTACAAGCGCGAACGAAAATGGGCGGTTCCGTTTGTGCTCTGCACCGCTGGTTTGTTCATCGGCGGAGGCTTGTTCGCCTACTTTGTCGCGTTTCGATTCGGACTGACGTTCCTGTTGCAACTCGCCGTGATGGGGAACGTGACGCCTCTGATCACCATCACGTCCTACTTCGATTTGTTCATGAACGTGATGCTCGGCGTCGCGCTGGTGTTCGAGCTGCCGGTGGTGATCTTCTTCCTGATCCTGCTGCGCATCGTGACGCCGCAATGGCTGATGGCGAATTCGCGCTACGCGATCCTGGGAATCGTGATCCTGGCGGCGATTGTCACCCCCACGCCGGACGCCCTGAACATGATGCTGTTCGCGACGCCCATGCTGGCGTTGTACTTTCTGGGCGTGTTCGCCGGCTACTTGCTGGTGTTGAGGCGTGAAGGCCGCAAGTTCCCATGGCTTCCGGTTCTGATGTGGACCGGTCTCGCCCTGCTGATCCTGGCTGGGTTCCTATACTTCGCGATTTGGCATTATCACATGCACTGGATCAGGCACTGGCCGTTTCTAATCAAGCCTCACCCGTAAGGGTGGGGATGGGGATGAGCGCTGTGACAGCCGGCTCATGAACGCTAGCGGTTCTTGAAAAACCATAAAAAGAAATACTGCGTCTCAGCGCCGTGGCGATAGCGCGGCTCGAACCCGCAGCGATGCGCCATCTCGACCGCTTGCGCATCTGAGAACGATGCGCCCAGCCACGTCTCTTCCGGCCCCGGCTGAATACGCGTATCGCCCTGGACGCCGAACTTGAACAGCGCGCCGGGCCTCAACAGGCGATGCACTTCGCGCACGTAATTCTCGATAATCTCCCGGCTGGGGATGTGCTGGAACACGATCGCGGAAAACGCGAAATCGAATTCGAGCGGCGGCACCACGCTCAAATCGCAACCGTTGTTCTGATACACATGCGCATTGGGACGATCGGCCAGAGCCTTGCCCGCCTGCGCGACCATCTCCGCGCTGATGTCGACAGCATGCACCTCGCCGAACAGATTCGAGAGAGCGCGGGTGAGCCTTCCCGCCCCGCATCCGATCTCGAGCACCCGCATCGACGAGGGTTCCCTGCCCTGACAGATATTGATCATGTCGGTAAGGATTTCCTCCGCGACGGCCTTTTCGCCGGAAGCGAAGAACTCGCCATCGGTCCAATCGGTGCGTTCCGTGGCGACGTAAAATCGCGCGTTCTCGCGGGCGCGCGCATCCCAATCGCGGCGCATATTTTCGAGCTGCTGCTCGATCTGTGAATCCTTCGACATGGTTCTAGCGAGCCGCGACTAAAAGGAGCGGTTCTAAATGTCCGTGAATCTGGTTTAGCTGGTGGACGGCGGGGGGATCGAACCCCCGACCTCTGCATTGCGAACGCAGCGCTCTCCCAGCTGAGCTAGCCGCCCACTTGAGGTCTACTGCTCAATATATCATGAGGCGATGCGCATTCGTCTGATTTTGGTCTCTCTTTCCGTGTGCTGTTGCGCGGCACAGCCCGCGTTTCAACTGTCAGACGACATGGTCCCTAGGCATTACGCTGTCGATCTCACCATCGACCCCTCACAGCCGACCTTCAGCGGCACCGTCAGTATCAAGCTTGAGTTGAAAAAGCCGACGCGTGTGATCTGGCTTCACGCCAAGGACATTATTCCCGACGCCGCCATGCTGGTCACTGATGATCAGTCCGCCGACGTCCATGCGGAACCAGTCGCCGGCGAATTCATCCGCGTGGATCTTCCGGCAACACTTGGCCCCAGACGGATCATGCTCGGAATCAAGTACCATGGCAAACTCGACGACAAGAGCGTCGTCGGCCCATATCGGAGAAAAGTCGGCGACGATTGGTATGTTTTCACAACCTTCACCCCCATTGATGCCCGCAGAGCGTTTCCGTGTTTCGATGATCCTCGATTCAAGACCCCGTGGGCTCTGACCATCCATACTCCCCGCGACCTTAAGGCGTTTGCGAACGGCGCGGAGGAGAGCGTCGTCGAGGAGCCCGATGGAATGAAAGCAGTCCGCTTCGCCGAGACCAAACCTCTGCCGTCCGAAGTGGTCGCGTTCGCCGTCGGACCTTTCGATGTGTTCGAAGGTGCGCCCGCAGGTCACGGCACTCCGATTCGCGTGATCACCACGCGAGGGCTCGGCGGTCAAACCAAAGCTGCCGCGCAGGCGACTGTCGATGTCCTGCCGCGTCTGGAAGCCTATACCGCGATGCCCTATCCGTTCGGCAAGCTGGATCACCTCGCTCTGCCGGAAGGTGCGTATGGAGCCGTCGAGAATCCGGGACTGATCACGTATCGCCAGACCGCACTGCTGGCTGCGCGCGACGCGGAGACACCCGAAAAAACGCGTGCCATTCACTCCATTCAATCGCACGAGATCGCGCATCAATGGTTCGGTGACCTGGTCACGCAAGCCACGTGGCAAGACGTGTGGCTGAGCGAGGGCTTCGCGACCTGGTTTTCGGCCAAGGTGATGGATGAGGAGCAGCCCGCCGCGCGCAAGCATCTTTCCGCGGTCGCATCGCGTGAACGAATCATGGCTGCCGAGACCGGTCCTCGCGCGCGGCCTGTGCGTCTGGCGATGAACAGCCGCGAAGACACCCGCGGAGTGTATGGCCGCGTCGTGTATGACAAAGGCGCGTCGATTCTGCTCATGCTGGACGGATGGCTGGGCGAGGATAAAGTTCGCGACGGGCTGCGCGCATACCTGAAGCAGCACGCGTTCGGAAATGCGACGACTAAGGACCTGGAGGCGGCGTTGAGGGCTTCCTCTGGAATCGATCCTGCGCCGGCGATGGATTCCTTTCTCGATCAGGTGGGCACTCCCGCGATTCGCGCCGATTGCAAAGACGGCAAGGTGAATATCGAGTCCGCCGGATCGTGGTCCGTTCCAGTTTGCGTCCGCGGTGATGGGGTTGCGCAAACCTGCGCTGTGATCGACGCCGGGCATCATGCGATTGACCTGAAACGCGCTTGCCCCGCGTGGATCGAGACGAATTCGGGCGGCACGGGTTACTATCGCACCGAGTGGTCCGCGGCCCAGTTGAGCGCGTTAATGGATCGCGGGCTGACCGAGCTTTCGGCAGCCGAACGGCTGACGCTGGTCTACGACCTGCGCGCCCAATTCCAAACACTCACGCCGGAAGCTTCGGCGCTGCTGGCGAGGCTAGCCGCCGATGCGGAACCTGAAATCGCGAAGGCCGCCGCGGACGCGGCCCATCCAAAATAATCAGTCGATCTTGAATTTCGCGATCGCGCCCTTCGGACCAACGGCCCAGGCTGCCCCACCCGGAGCAAAGCCGATCGCGTTGTAGTTGCCGCCGTCGAACGGCTTCCACGAATTCCCGTTGTCGAGCGAATAATCCGATCCCGACGTTCCCGTGGCGATCCACATCTTACGTTCCACCAGATATTTGACATCGGAACGAAAGCCGCTGGGCGCTGCGTTCGGTGCCGTCCACGTCTTTCCACCTTCCGACGTCACAGCGATGTTGCCCATGGTCTCGGTGGGCTTGTTGTAATCGCCACCGACCGCGATCCCATGCCTCGTATCCGAAAACGCCAGGGAAAAAGTCCCCGCGCTCGCGCCATCGTTGCGAATGGGCGTCTTCGCGACCGTCCAAGTCACGCCGCCATCTTCGGAATGAAACACGCGAGCGCCGCCCGGCCCGCCAGTTCCGAACCAGACTTGATGCGCACCGAACACGGCCAGGCAGGAATTGCTGGCCGCGAATGCGCCTTCATTCGGCAGCGCCGCGGGAGTCTTTTGACGACGCCACGACGCACCGCCATCCTCGGTCGTCATGATGACGAAGTGTCCGTCCACGGGATCGCCGAGAATAATTCCGTGCACGTCGTCCCAAAACGCCAGGGCATCGAAAAACCCCTTGGGATCGGGATTGGTATACAGGAGTTGCCACTGCTCGCCGCCGTTTTCGGTCCTATAGATTCGCGACTTCTCGCCGTTGCCGATGCTCAGCAGGAACGCAGTCTTATCGTCGAACGCCCGAACCGCGCGAAAGTCGACATCGGATGCGCCTGGCACTTTCGCGGCTTTCCAAGTGGCGCCTCCGTCGATCGTCGTTAGATAGGTCCCGCCGCTGCCGCTAGCCCACACGACTTTGGCGTTCACGGCGCTGACGCCGCGCAGCGACGCAGTGGTGCCGCTTTCCTGCACCACCCATGACGGAGACGCCGGCGACTGCGCCCTGGCGCACGCAACCGCGCTGCAGATCAATACAACGATTCTCATCCTGCATCATTTTACAGGACCCGCGAAATCGACATCATTGAGTCCACTGGCGCAAAGCTCTCGACTTGAGCGCGAATCCGGCAACAATGGCGACGGTGGCCATCCCGCCTCCCACCACGCTGATCACCGGACCGAACCACGCCGCGGTCCAGCCAGATTCCACCGCGCCCAACTGATTCGAGCAACTGATGAAAATGTTCTGCACCGCCAGCACGCGGCCCTTCAGATGATCCGGCGTGCGCATCTGCACCAGCGATTGGCGCAGCACCACGCTGATATTGTCGAAAGCGCCGGTCAGCAGCAGCATGGCGAACGACAACCATAGCGACCGCGACAATCCGAACACGACGGCGGCGCCTCCGAATCCTGCCACGGCCAGCAGCAGCATCCGCCCCGGCCTCCGGACCTTCGGTGAATGCGAAAGCAGAATCGCCATCGACACCGCGCCGATCGACATGGCCGCGCGCAGCCATCCCAATCCACGCGCGCCGGTATGAAGAATTTCGACCGCGTAGATGGGCAATAGCGCCACTGCGCCGCCGAACAGCACGCCAAACAGATCCAGCGAAATCGCGGGGAGAATCAGCGGATCTCTTACGACGAATCGAATGCCTTCCAACAGCTCGTGGCGATCCGGCGCGGGTAGCGTAAGGCCCTGCACCTTGCGCACGCTCAAGAGAAAAATGCACGCGAAGGTCAGTGTCGCGCAAACTAACTGGAACCAGTAGACCGTTTTACTTCCACTCGCTGCCAGCAGCACGCCTGCGAGCGCGGGCCCGGTGACGTTGGCGATTTCCTGCGCGCTGCTGTGCCACGTGATCGCTCGCGACAAAACTCCTGAAGGCACCACATGCGGCAGAATCGCCAGGCGAGCCGGGCCCTGGAACGATCGCGCGGCGGCGTTCAGAAATAGCGTCGAGTAGATCATCGGGACCGAAGGCGGCGCCGCGATTAAGATGACAGCGGCTCCCATCACCACCGCTTGCGTCAGCAGCATGATGCCGCGGCGATCGTAACGATCGGCGAAGTGTCCGGCCGCGAGCGCAAACAGCAGAAACGGCGCCACCTGCACGAATCCAACATTTCCCAACACCGCGGCCGAGCGCGTGTGAATGTACAAATCCCAACTCACCGCTACCGACACCATTTGCAGGCCGAAGTTGGAGAGGAGCGATCCGGTGAGGAAGAACCGAAAGTCCCGCGAACGGAACGGCGCGTAAGGATCCAACTCTTGAGTTTCGCGCAATCGCGCGGCCCGCTGCGATGTGGGGCCGGCAGTCATGCCGGCGAGCCGGTCTCCTGACCGGCTTATCCCCAAGTTGATTGGGGGTCGCCTCGCGGCCACTCATGGCAGCCCACAACCTACGCTCCGTACGCGGGGTTACGTCGACAAGGCGAATGTCACGTCGATCTCCGTGGCGACTTCGATAGCCACGCCATTCAGGAACGTCGGCTTATAAGTCCACTGCTTTACGGCATTGACGGCGGCCGGAACCAGCAGCGGATGCCCGCTGATCACGGACAGGTCCTCAATGGTTCCATCTTTGGCGATCACCGCTTTCAAGCGAACCACGCCTCCCAGGCGAGCTTCATGCGCGAGCCTCGGGTATTCCGGCACCACCTGATGAATCAGTTTCGCGGCCTGCACTTGTCCGCCGACCTGGATCCGGCTCGGCGTCGCAACCGGCGCGGGCGCTGGTGGAGGGGGCGGAGGCGGAGGCGCTACCGCCGTAACCGAACCGAGTACTCCGTCGATCGTGCCGTTCGGCACACCACCCGGCACTCCGCCAGGAACGCCGTTCGCCGTGATACTCGGCAGGTCGGGCATCGCTGAGGCTGAGATTACGGGCGTTTTCGGAATCGTCACCGGCGCAGTGATTACGTTCAACTTGAACTGCCGCGGCGTCACTCGCGCGACTCTCGCCGCCGCGGGCGGAGGTGGCGGAGGAGGCGGTGGAGGTGGAGGCATCATCAGGGCGCTGGTGAGTTCCGCCATCGGAAGCGATTGCACATAGATCAGCGGAATCAGCGCCATCACGCCGACCATCGCCAACTCGATCAGAATCGCGATCGAAACGGTCCAACGCTTGCGCGTCGTCCCGGACGGGAGAATGCTTTGCTCAAACATACACTCGCCTCCTGACTATTGGATGCGCGAGCGTCGGACCCGGGTGCAAACGGTAAGTTAAACGTGACGAATCGCCGCAAACAAAGCGGCGAGAATATATCCGCCGACCCTGTAACCTACTGATTACCGCCCCCGCCTGTAGTGGCCCGCGTCGGCGGAGTCTGATAATTCGGGAACGGCGGACGATTCGGCTGCGGCACTGGATGCGTCTTCATTTCCTCCATCGCGATCGCGATCGCTTTCTCCAATTGCGGATCGTGGCCGTCCCGCACTGCCTTGGGGTCCATCTCCACTTCGACATCGGGCGGAGTGCCGTGATTCTCGACATCCCACTGCCCCTTCGGACTGAAGAATCCGAAGCTCGGCGAAGTCACGTTGCCGCCATCCATCAACGCCGGATATTGCGACACGCCCACCAGGCCGCCCCAGGTGCGCTTGCCCACCAGTTGCCCGGATTTTGTATAGCGGAACATCCACGGCATCATGTCGCCGCCCGAGCCCGCCATTTCATTGATGATCATCACCTTCGGGCCGAAAATCTGTGCCGCCGGCGTGCGATAAATCGCGCCCCAGCGCGGCTGCCACCAGCCGAGCAACTGCCGGTTCATCACTTCGATGACGTAGTCGGCCACCTGGCCGCCGCTGTTGTATCGTTCATCGATGACGGCGCCCTGCTTGTCCGTCTGCGCGAAATAATATCGCGTGAACTCCGTCAATCCGCCCTGCCCGGTATCCGGCATGTACACGTACGCGAGCTTGCCGCCGCTCAGTTGATCCACTTTCCGGCGATTCCCGGCGACCCATGCTTCACGCCGCAACTGTTGCTCATTCGCGATCGGCGTCACGGTGAGTCCGCGTGCATTCGCGCCCGCCGCATCCGATGCGACCTTGATCCTCACGGCTTTCGACGCCGTGCCCTCCAGCAGCCGAGAAATATCGTCGCTGCCTTTCAGGTCTTCGCCATTTACTGAAATCAGATAATCGCCCTCGGCGACGTTCAGCCCGGGCTGCGCCAGCGGCGCGCGCATCTGCGGATTCCAACTCTCGCCCGTGTAGATCTTCTTGATGCGATAGTGCCCGTTCACGATTTCGTAATCCGCGCCCAGCAGGCCGCCCTGCACTCGTTTCGGCTCGGGAATCGTTCCGCCGCCTCCGCGCAGATGTCCCACCGTGAACTCGCTCAGCAGTTCCTTGAAGATATAGTTGAGATCGGCGCGCGAAGACAGCGATTCGATGTATTTCTCGTATTCCTTTTCCCCATCCGCCGCGTTGACGCCGTGCAGATTCGGATCGTAAAAGTAGCTGCGCTCGATCCGCCAGACTTCGTGATACATCTGTTTCCATTCGGCGACCGGATCGATGTTGACCTCCATGTCTGTCATGCGCAACGCGCCGTCGCCCGCCTTCACCGGCGCGAGCGACGATACGATCACGTACTGAGGACCGGCATCGGCGCCCGCACCGCCTCTGCCTCCACGGCCGCCGCCGCCACCGCCGCCCATGCGCAGCAGCATCTTATCGCCATTCGCCGAAAGATCGAACGACCCGACGTTATCTGCAAGTTTCTCGGTACGCCGCGTCTTCAGGTCGAACTTGGAAAGCGTCGACCCGCCTCCTCCCGCTCCGCCTCGACCCCCGCCCGCCGCGCCGGCTTCCATTACGTAGATGACACCCGCGCGTCCCGCCTCCAGCTCGCGATAATTGCGCGCCGGCAACGGCAGCGCGATGGTCCGCTGCATGATCTTGTCGAAATCGATTCGAACCGGCTTGGGAGGAGTATTCGCCGCTGCGCCGCCACCCCCGGCTCCTCCTCGACCGCCACGGCCTCCACGTCCGCCCTCCGCCGCCTGCCCGTCCGAACTCGCCTCCCCGATCTTTTCCTCATCGCTCTCCGGCGCAAGTGGCGACGGGATATTATTCGGCAGCACGATCATATACACGCTGCTGGTGACTTCGTGCTCATCGCTGGTCATGTCGAGACCGCTTGAAGTTGGTCCATAGTTTGTACTGGCCCTAAAATACAAATATTGGCCGTCGCGATCGAACGCCGGATTCCGTGCATCCGACATTCCGTCGGTGACCTGCGTGCTCTTCGCGCCGTCGATCGAATACACCGAAACCACATGCAGCCGGTTGGGCAGCGTCTTCACGAACGCGATCCACTTGGAATCGCCCGACCATGCGAAATTGCGATCGAGTTCGTACGAATAATCCGTGTCGACCTTGCTCAGCTTGCCCGCCGCCGCGTCCACTGACCACAGATTGAGCTGATTGTCCGTAAACGCGATCTGCTTGCTGTCCGGAGACCATTTCGGATCGAAATAAAACGCCGCGTGCCCGGCCAGTGCGATTTTCTTCGCGTCGCCTTCGCCGCTCTGGGGCTTGATATGCAGCGCATACTCGCCCGATTCATCCGAAAAATACGCGATCGATTTTCCGTCCGGCGACCACGCCGGCGTGCGTTCCATGACGCCCGGCGTGTGCGTGAGGTTGCGAATATCGCCGTGTTCGGCGGGCACCGTAAGGATTTCACCGTGGGCCTCGAACACCGCGCGCACTCCGCTCGGCGAGATTTTCGCGTTCTTGGCTTCGCGCACCACGTTCTGGAAATGCGGTCGCACCTCGGCCAGATCCGCGGCCAACTCGATGGGCACCTTGCTTGATTTGTTGTTCGCCGGATCGTAAATGAAAATCTGGCCGAACTGCTCATACACGATCCCGCCGGGCCCGGCGCTCGCGCTCACGATGTCCTTGCCGTTGTTTTCGATCAGCTTGGTGACCGCTTTCGTTTGCGGGTCGTAGCGATACAGAGTCATCGGCGCGCCGCGATCCGCTACCCCGCCCCGATCTGACAGAAAATAAATCCGGTCGCCGATCCACATCGGGTTGATGTCGTTCGAATCGGTGCGCGGGATTTTGACCGTACTCAGGTCGGCGAAATTCACCAGCCACAAATAACTCGCCTCGCCGCCGCGATAGCGCTTCCACGCGACGAAATTCGTGAACCCGGGCGCGAACTGCCCGCCGTCCAGCGGAGCGTATACCATCCGCTTCCCATCCGGCGAATATGCGCCGGTACAGGCCATCGGCAGCGGAAGAACTTCCGGAAGTCCACCCTCGACCGGCACCGTGTAGAGCTGCGTGAAGCGCGAGAAACTGTTGCGATTCGAGCGGAACAGAATGCCTTTGCCGTCCGGAGTCCAGCCCACCAGCCGATCCGCGTCGGGATGATAGGTGAGGCGCTTGGGCACGCCGCCGCTGGCGGGCACCGTAAACACGTCGACGTTGCCGTCGTACTCGCCGGTGAAAGCCAGCGTCGCACCGTCCGGCGAAAACGCGGCTTCGGTCTCAAACCCGGTTCCCGCCGTAAGCCGCGTCGCGACGCCGCCCTGCCTGGCCACCGTCCACAGATCGCCGGCATAAGAGAAGACGATTTGCGTCTTGTTCATGGCCGGCTTCTGGAGCAGATGAATGGTGGCGGGCGCGCCGGAAATAGTGGTTGCAAACACGCCGGCGGTTGCGATACAAATCAAGCGGGCAAGCTTCGAAACGGATAGCAGCATGTGGGTGGACCTCTAGCTGTTTAGTTTACACCCGACCCCTCTTTTCAGATCCCTGCCGTCAGTGAGGCGCGACCGTTAGGGAGTGCGTTTCTATTGGAGATGAAGCGTCAAAATCGTTAGCGAGTGCGCCGGGAACGTATACGCGAATGTCTTATTCCCCTGCGGCGAGAACTCTTTTACCACCGGCACGATCTTCTTGTCGTCTCCAAACGTATGCGTCGCCTTCAAATCCGGATAATTCATCTGCCACACCGAGCCGCGGTTCGATAGCGACCCTTCCTGATTCTCGATCCGCGCGGCAATGTCCAGCGACTTGCTGCGATTCAGCACATTCACGAACACCGCGTGGTCCTTCGCATTGTAGGTCGCCGACACGTCCAGATACGGAAGCTGCTGACGATTCAGCGTATACATCGGCGAAGAAACCCACGCATTCAGCGCGGCATTTCCGCGCTGCTTTCCATATTCCAGAATTGGAAAGTAGATCGGTTGCAGAAACAGCCCCTGTTTATTCGTCATGATCGGCGCGATCACGTTGACCATCTGCGCCAGGTTCGCCATCTTCACAACATCCGCGTGACGAAAGAACGTGTTGAAGAACATCCCCATCGCCAGCGCGTCTTCGAAGTTGTAGATCTCTTCCAGGTGCTCTTTGTTCTGGGCTCGATACCAGACGTTCCACTCGTCGTAGGCGATATACATCGGCCGATCCTGCGGCCGCATGGCGGCTTTGATGGACGCGGCCGTGGTTTCGATGTAGCGATCCAGAGTCTGCGACGCGCCCATGAATTTCTCGAAATCGTTGTCGCGATTGTTGATGTAGGTGTGCAGTGAAATGTAATCGGCCTGCCCCCGCAGCGCCGTGATCACCGTCCGGTTCCACCCTTGCCAGTCCGCTCCATAATTGCTCGATCCGCTGGCGATCAGTTGGATGGAAGGATCCACCAGGCGCATCGCTTTGGCGGCTTCCACGGCGAACTTCGCGTAATCCTCGGCCGATTTGTGGCCCAACTGCCACGGCCCGTCGATCTCATTTCCCAGGCCCCAATATTTCACCTTGTACGGCTCCTCGCGGCCGTTCTTGCGGCGCTGATCGGCCCAGTAAGTGTGCCGCGATTCGTTGGTGTACTCCACCCACTGCCGCGCGTCGTCCACCGTCCCGAGCCCGCCGTTGATGCAGATGTAGGGCTCGGCCCCGATGCGCTCGCAATACCGCAGGAATTCGTCGGTGCCGAAGCGGTTGGATTCGAGATCGTTCCAGGCCAGCTCGGCGCGAACCGGACGCTTGTCTTTCGGACCGATGCCGTCCTTCCAATCGTAGCCGGATGAAAAATTGCCACCGGGGTAGCGCAGGATCGAAACCCCCAGGCGCTTCACCGCATCCATCACGTCTTTGCGAAAACCGTCCTGGTCCGCGAGCGGGCTGCCCTCGTCATAGATGCCGCCGTAAATCATGCGGCCAAGATGCTCCGCGAAGTTGCCGAACAAGTGCGGGTCGACCTCGCCGATCTGGCGATCGATATCGATCTTGATCCGCGCCGGGTCAATCTTGACGGGATCGGCTTTAATGGGGTCTGCTTTGACGGGACCCGGCGTTTGCGCGCTCGCTCCCATCGCGCCTACTCCGGCGATAGCGACACACAAAAAAACGCAGAGCCGACGTTCCAGGCGTTCCATTCGTGGAGTCAATTATGACAGGTCCCGCCGCGCATTCAACCGCCAGTTATGCGGCGCGACAATGTGGGGCCGGCAGTCCTGCCGGCGAGCCGGCTTTCAAGCCGGCTTCTCTTGACGCGCGACAGAATGGAGCGCGCGTCTTACGAGCCGCGACCGTAAGGGAGCGCGTTCTGCCCGATCGCAATCGCGATCGCATCCAGATGGATTCGCTGCTACGCCGTTCCCTCGATCGGCACCTGCCATCGAAACAGGAAAAAGTGGCGCCCGCAAAGAGTACACCGGAAAGGCAGACGGAGCCACAGAAGCGCTTTTTCGACGCCGTTTCGGACGCCTACGCTTCTGAAATCGACAGATCTACAGTGTGGACAGCGTTTCGAGAACACGTTTTTACCGGTACCTCCCAGGCGTCCTACTGTCGCGCTTCAAGCCCCGCCCGTCAGGGCGGGGATCCGCCCAAGCGCGCGCCGCTCGAACCGCTACGCGTCGGTTTTCGCCGCAGTGTGCGTGGCTTTGCCGCTTCGGAGCGGCCCCGCGGGGGCGTGCATGTTGGCCTCGCCGCCGCGGTCCCCGGTGGGTCGGCTGGCTTCCCGGGCCGCTTTGATCTGTTCGGGGGTCCGCAGGTCGGGCTCGGAAAGCTTCACGTGCACCTTCGCTCGGGCCACCTGACGTTTGTGCCGCTTCGCTAATCTCTTGTCCATCTATCTTCCACACTACACCGATTCTCGCGACATCGCATTCGGGTCGACGCTCGTCGCGGCGCGCGTACGCCCCGTTGAACCCGCCGCCCAATCTGATTCTTGCCCCGCGCATATTTCACCAGGCTTGTGGACTTCGCGAGCCGGCGCCAGGCTGGTTGAGACCGAATCTGCGCATGGATTTCTTCCTCTGCGCCGCATCTCGCGCCTCCGCACAAGTGCTTGCGTGCAGGCGCATCTCTTCTTCCGTATAAATCCAGGTATGTTCCCGGGAAGCAGCTTCCGGAGAAGCAGCCTCCTGACCTGCGCCCTCGATTGCGGCCTGCGTCATCCGCTCCAGCAGTCCCCGGCACAGCAGCGGGAGTTCCTGCACGCGAATCTCGTATCCGCGAATAAGCGCAAGATCCGCCCTGACCGTGAACTTCGTCCGCGCTCGGTCCTCCCCGATGCCCTCGAATGCGAATACCCTGAAGCCTGCATCCTGCGTGAACCCTACCAAGACGAACTGCATCTTAAACGCTCTTTCTTCAGAGACTCTCACAATCGCGGCCGCTCCCGAGGTACTTCTCCCTGACAGCGCACCCATCGTAGCAGCATTACTCATAGCGCAGCCCCGCTCGACCCCCTGCCTCGCGAAGCCAATGTGCCGCGGGGAGCCAATGCTCTCCCCGCACTGGCCGGCTCCACCATCAGCCGCAGGCGACCCACCAGCGCTTTTCCCAGGCTTATTTCCGCGGCGTTGGACCGATAGCCCGGCATTCTCGGGTCGATGAATTCCTTGCGGAACAACTGATCCGACGCGAGCGTCGCCAGCAGCCTCAGTTCTTCGGTGGTCAGCTTCAACGTGACGCTTCTCATTAGTCGATGTGGGGCCGGCAATCGTGCCGGCGAGCCGGCTTTCGGGCCGGCTTCTCAATAAATCTAGCCCTCCGCCTCTTCCACCAACGAGGAGATCATGGCTTCCGTGGTAAGCATCAGCGACGCGATGGAAGCCGCATTCTGCAACGCCGAACGCGTCACCTTAGTGGGATCGATCACCCCGGCCTTCACCAGGTCTTCATACTTTCCGGTGGCTGCGTTGAAGCCGAAGTTCACATCGGAGTTGGTGACGATCTTTTCGAGCACGATGGCGCCCTCTATCCCGCCGTTCAGCACGATCTGGCGCAGTGGCTCCTCGCAGGCGCGGCGCACGATCTTTACGCCGAACTGCTCGTCGCCTTCGAGTTTCAGCTTATCCAACGCGACTGCGGCCCGGATCAGAGCCACGCCGCCGCCCGGCACGATCCCTTCCTCTACCGCCGCCCGCGTCGCGTGCAGAGCGTCCTCCACCCGCGCTTTCTTTTCCTTCATCTCCGTCTCGGTCGCGGCGCCCACCTTGATGATCGCCACTCCCCCGGCCAGCTTCGCCAGCCGCTCCTGCAACTTCTCGCGATCGTAGTCCGAAGTCGTGTCCTCGACATGGGTGCGGATCTGTTTGATCCGTCCTTCGATGTTCTTCGGGTTTCCGCCGCCGTCGATGATAGTGGTGTTGTCCTTATCCACGGTGACGCGCTTGGCGCGCCCCAGATCTTCGAGCTTGACGCTTTCCAGTTTGACGCCGGTCTCTTCAAACACCGCCTGGCCGCCGGTCAGAATCGCGATATCTTCCAGCAGGGCCTTGCGGCGGTCGCCAAAACCCGGCGCCTTCACGGCGCAGGCGTTCAGCGTTCCGCGCAGCTTGTTCACCACCAGCGTGGCCAGGGCTTCGCCTTCCACTTCCTCGGAGATGATCAACAGCGGCTTACCCACGCGAGCGATTTGCTCGAGCACGGGAAGAATGTCCTTCATGCTGCCGATCTTCTTTTCGTGAATCAGAATGTAAGGATCTTCGAGAACGCATTCCATGCGCTCGGGATCGGTCACAAAGTAGGGGGACAGGTAGCCGCGATCGAATTGCATGCCGTCCACGGTCTCCAGTTCCGTGGTCATGGTCTTGGATTCCTCTACCGTAATCACGCCGTCCTTGCCCACCTTCTTCATGGCTTCGGCGATGACGTCGCCGATGGTCGAGTCGCTGTTGGCTGAAATCCGGCCGACCTGCGCGATCATGTCGCCCGACACGGGTTTGGAAAGCTTCTTGATTTCTTCGACGATCACATCCACGGATTTCTCGATGCCGCGCTTGATGGCCATCGGATTCGCGCCCGCCGTGACCGCCTTGACGCCCTCGCGGAAAATCGCCTGAGCGAGAATCGTTGCGGTGGTGGTGCCATCGCCGGCCACATCGGAGGTTTTCGAGGCGACTTCCTTCACCATCTGCGCGCCCATATTCTCCAGCGGATCTTTCAGCTCGATCTCTTTGGCCACCGTCACGCCGTCCTTGGTGATGGTGGGTCCGCCGTATTTCTTTTCGAGAACCACGTTGCGCCCACGGGGGCCGAGAGTCACCTTCACAGCATCGGCGAGCTGGTTGACGCCGCGCAGGATCGCCTGGCGCGAATCGTCGCTATAAGTAATCTGTTTTGCCATGTGGTTTCCTTATTCAATCTCGAATTCTATTTAGCTGGCCTTCTTCAACGGCGCATCCAGGATGCCGAACACGTCATCCTCGCGCATGATGATGTACTCGGTGCCATCCACTTTGGTGTCGCTGCCGGAGTACTTTCCAAACATAATGCGATCGCCGACTTTGACGTCGGGAGCGGCCCGCGTGCCATCCTCCAGGCGCTTGCCATGCCCCACCGCGATGACTTCGCCCTCCTGCGGTTTTTCCTTCGCGGAATCGGGTATGAAGATGCCGTTTCGCGTCGTTTCCTGGTTCTCGATCCGCTTCACTACCAGACGGTCGGATAAAGGTCGAATAGTCATGTTGTTGGCCTCCAGTGGATGCTTCTTCGGTTATTCTTCACGGACGTCGCGTTCGCGACAGAACGAACCCAAGCGGGGTTGAAGCAGCCGGCATTATCGAACTGAAAACACAGGCTGTTATCATCCAGGCAGTGGCGGCGGTGTATCGCCCCGTCAAATGGAAGGCGATCAGACACAGCAGCCTCCTCGCTGGGGAAACCTAAGGAGGAAGAGGATCGGATCAGGCGACTTAGTTCAGATGATCCGCGAGGGAGCAGAAGCGCTCCGACATTAACCATTGTAGGTTAAGTATACTTGCTTGTCAAGCCTAGTTGTGTCAGAATACGCCTAGATAGTTTACTTCATTGAGTTAATAGCGGGCCAAAGCCCACGGGAGTTCAGTGGACGTTCCGGTCGTGATCAGGCATCGTTTGAAGGAGTTGGGGCTGGATCAGAAGGATCTGGCGGCCGCGGCTCAGGTCACCGAATCCTACATATCGCAGTTACTGGCGCGCAAAAAGGCGCCTCCCGCGCCCGATCGCACCGATATCTACGACAAAATGGGCCGGTTCCTGCGCCTTCCGAGCGGGGAGCTTTCGAAATTGGCGGAGCTTCAGCGCCAGGAGGATTTGAAGAAACGCGCGGTCCCGCCGCCGCGGCCTCTGTTCAGCGAATGCCGGGCCTTGATTCTCCGCAAGTGCGAGCCGAAGACCGAGCCGGAAATACGCGCGATTTTCGAGAAGGAACATTTCGGCGCGCTGGAGCGGTTCATCACGCAGAAGCTCCTGGATGTCGCCAAGCGAGTGGCCCAGGAGGAGTTAGAGAGCCAAGACTGGCTGCGCGTGATGGCCGAACTCAGCCATCGCAGCTATGAGCAGACCCACGTCGCGATTCTCGAATTCCTGGATACGGATGTCACCGATGTGTTCCACATTTCGGTGGAAAACTGCGTTGCTTTCCTGAATCCGGTGATCGAGTCCTGGGACATCGATCTGAAGACTTTTGGCGTGGAAATTGTCCTGAACCGCAGGCTCTCCCTGGGGCCTCTGAAGCGGTTCGAATTCGTGGAGAAGCAAGTGGAAGAGTTCCCGATGGTGGAGGCGGGGTTGGAGGAATTCCTCAGGGATGAGTCACTTAGCAGCGATGCGACGGAAGAGGAAATCGAGTTTCTGAAGGCGCTGAAGTTCCGAGAAAAGCGGCCTACGCCGGTCTACTACTATCGTGAGCTACAGAATTTGCGCGATCCGTTTCATTTCCGCGGAGCGTAAGGTAGAACAGCGACCCGGTTTCCCGGCCCGTGAAAAGCACCACGTTTGCACCACAAATTGTCCACAAATCATCCACGAATGGACCACAGGCTAGCCACGACGTGCAATTTGCGGTGATTCGCAGGAATTCGGCCGAATCCAAGCGGCGCGTTAGCTTTCCTGATCGTGCCGATTGCCGGCAACACTGCCGGCCATATCGTCCGCTAACCGGTCGCGGCTATCCTGGTAGGTCCGGTGTGCTGCTTCGACGCGGCCTTCGGCTTCCTGCACCACCGGAGCATCGTCCGGCGCGCACTTGCTCACTGTTTGCAGATGGTTGACCTCGGTCGCCCACTCTTCAAACGCATCTTTGTAATCTTCCCTGAGACGCTCAGGGGGTATGTTCTCGTCCGAGATTCTGGCAGTCACGATTATAAGACGGGATTCGGGGCGGAAAGGTTCGGCTTCCACTCAGAAATGATGAACCGAAACAGCCAATGGTGTGAAACGGGGCTTCAACGGGCGCTGCACTCGACGCCCAACTCGCCCTTCAATGGGATCATTTGTGAGTCAGCGCGAGGACCGCGTACGCGGTAGCGGCGTCACTCATGAATCGGCCGGCGTCGGACGTCAGATCGCGTTCGATGTTGGGAGAGTAAGCCTGCCAAAAGCCTTCCTTCTTGTTTTGATTCTGGCGGAGCCAGGCGAGGGCTTTGTTCAGTTGTGATCGCTCGCTGCTCGACACACCCGACTCCTCGAGCGCGAACGCAATCAGTCCGGTGGCGTAGCCGTCGCTCTTGGTCTCAAGCGGCGTGCCGTCTCTGCGTTTCCAGGTGCCCATGAGCGTCGAAAGGCTCCAGCCTCCGTCCTCGCGCTGTTGCTTGAAGATTTCTTCCGCGAAGGATTTTTTCTGTTCGGGGGTCAATATGCCCGGGAGGTTCGCGGATGCCCACAGCGCGAACGTTTGGTTGATTGGAGTCTGGTTTTTGTATTCCCGCTGCAAATACAGTTCGAGTTGGCTGAGGTTCCTCTGGACTTCGGGCGTCGTCCGATAACTGGCCGGCGCGGAGCCCACGGCAATCGCGGCTAAAGCGTTGCCGAAGAATGGCGAGTCCTCGGCTTCCCAGGGCTCGTTATGAAAATTGAGCCAGGGGAATGCGCCTGCCTGGTCTCCCGTTTTCAGTTGGAGCGCCCACATGTTGTTGAACGCTGTGCGCGCGGCTGCGCTGAGCTCGCCGTCGCGATCCCCGCCCTGACGGGCCGGGGCTTGACTGGCCCGATCCGCGCCCTGACGGGCCGGGGCTTGACTGATAGGAGCAGTGCTGTAGGTTGCCAGAATCAGCGCGTTGAGAATGGCCTCGGTGGTGCGCGACTGGAGGCTGCGCGGCAAATCCCCGCTATCGGGATAGAACGGTTTCACATCATTCCACATTTCGACCCGCTTGGTGATATTCGCGAGAAGGCTACGCTCGGGAGCGGACGGTTGCGATTCCGCTAGAGCGCCGCGAAGCGACGATCGCGAGAGGGCGTAGGGCAACGCGGTGTGGCAGGACACGCAGAACGTGTCATGATCGCGAGCCGCTTTGGGCCAGGTGGTCCACCATTGCGCGCGCGCATCGAGGTACGCGGCGGCGGATTTTTGATCCCAAGACTGAGAAGCTCCGGATGACGCGTCATCTCCAGAGGCGGGCGCGGCTCGCAAACCGATGCTCGCGGAACTTGCCAGGACACCGAGCAGGCACATCCACTTTGTCAGTTTCATGGGCACCTCAAAGAAATGATACCTCCGCCGGCTCCTGGAACGCTTTCGAAGCTGCTGGAAAAGTCGTCACCAAGAGAAAGAGGCAGGCGATAAGATCGCCTGCCCCACACAGCTGATTGGTGCGCGCGCCCTGACGGGCGCGCCTCAACGTTTAGACTCGGGCCGACTACTGAATGTCGGTCACCTTCCCGCCCGTGAAGGTAATCTTGATGTCTTTGTACACGTAGATTTTCTTGGCTCCCAGATCCAGAATGTTCTTGGGCTGACCGAGGTTCGCGGTCACCTGATCGATCGTCTGGCCCAGGGCGATGGGAGTGGGCGGCGCAGCCGGTGCAGCGGGCGCGGCGGCTGCACCGGGCGTATCCGACGGTCCACCTGCCGAAGTCACCTCTTGCTCGGCCTTGTCGGCTTCCGCCAACTGCCCGTTAATTTGCTGGGCGGCTTGCGGATCGGGCGGCGGCGCGTCCTGGGCGAAGGGCGCCTTGGTGGGCGCAGCTTTGGCCGATGCGGGAACCGCGGGCAATCCGCCCTTGCCGCCCTTGGCTTGCAGTTCGCCCATGCCGGAGTCGATGGTTTCGCGCATGTGGTTCTGCATGTCTTGCAGATCCACCAGTTCAACCGATACCGTGTTTCCTTTCTTGCACTCGACGCCGCCCTTGCTGGCCAGAACCACCAGCGTGGCGGCTGTCGCATCGGCGGCCGGAGGCCCGGTGAGCTGAAGCGCGTCGCCTTCACTGACCGCGCATTCGGCTCCGCCCGCGTCGACCAGATCGAGGTCGTGACCGGCGATAAACACGTGCTGAACGTTATCCGTCAGCATCCGCTGAATGCCGCTGGAGGCCGGGTCCGGCTCGGCGGTCGCCACGGTCTTGGCTTCGGAGCTTGCCAACGCAATCTGGCGCTGAACTTCAGCCGCGATCATGGCCTGAATGTCAGGCGTAACCGGAGCGGCATCGGCCACTGGCGCGGGTTGCGTACCGGCATCCACCTGCGCCTGGTAATTCGCCGCCAGACTCTGCGAAATCATGTAGTCCGCCAGCCACACCGAGGCGCTAGGATAAACCGGCAGAGGCGTAAAGAACCCGCCGTAGACTCCGAACCAGGGATTGACCGCGACCGAGAAGCCCCAGGCATAAGGCACCGGCGCGACCCAGGGATTGTAGGCCCATCCGTAGAACGCCGGCGCGTAGTAAGCGGCGGGCGAGTACACCTCTAACTGAACGCCGTGGTACCCGTAGCCCCGGTAGAAACGATCGTAGGCGCGGCCATGCTCGTAGTAAGTCCGATGACCGTATTCATGGCCGCGATAACCGTAGCGGCTCTGCACATAGCCGTGCCCGCCGCGCTCGGCGACTATGCGATGACCGTCGCGACCTTCTGTTCTCACGCTGCGGCCGCCGGCGAGTCCATGATGAACGTCCATGCCGCGGCGGTTGTCGTGAACGTCTCTCACCTTTCCATCGCGGCCTCTGGTGACAGCGCCACGGGAGTTAGCCACGGTCTTGTGTCCAGCCGGGGCCGCGTGCCCACTGGCAGTGCGGCCTCCTGCCGCCCCACCACGGTTCCCGGCAGCCGCCGGGCCACGGGCTCCTCCGCCAGCCCCTGGGCCACGGGCTCCTCCGCCAGCCGCCGGGCCACGGGCTCCTCCAGCAGCCGACGGGCCGCGGGCTCCTCCAGCAGTCGACGGGCCGCGGGCTCCTCCAGCAGTCGTCGGGCCGCGGGCTCCTCCGGCGGTCGTTGGACCCTTGGCGCCGCCAGCGGCGGTCGGGCCTTTGGCAGCGCCGCCAGCCGGCGCCTTGGCCGGTGCCTTGGCCGGAGCGGCGGCCTTGGCCGGTGCGGCTTTAGGCGCGGCTTTAGGCGCCGAGGTCTTCTGGGCGTAAGCCATGGACCCGAATAAACACAGGGCCAGCGCTCCCGTTAAGAGCCGGGTGGACGAGGCTTTCATAATTTTGCGAGCGTTCATTTGAGGATGCTCCCTTTGATTGCGACGTTATAGAACCACGCGAGTTGCAAATAAATTCTTAAGATTACTGAATGTCAGTCACCTTACCGTTGGTGAACGTTATCTTAAAATCCGGGTAGACGTAAATCTCCTTGGTCGCGCTGGTCTTGGCGATGGTCTTGGGCTGGCCAAAATCGGCGATCACGGCGTCCTTGGTCTCGCCCAACTTGACCGTTTTCGGGTCGGCGGGCGGAGGAGGAGGCGCCTCAATAGGCGGCGGAGGAGCTTCGATGGGAGGCGGAGGCGCCGCGATCGGCGCGGGAGCTGCCTGAGCGGGCGCGGGTTGGGCGGCCGGAGCGGGTTGGGCGGCGCCGGTGGCGGGTGCTGCATTGGCGTCGTCCGCGGGTTGAACTTTGAACACCTCGGCGACCAGCTTCTCGGCCTGATCCACGGTCAGAGCAATGCCTTTGGGGAACTCAAACTTGAGAGTCGCCTTGTAACGCACATCGGCAACCGGGTCGGTGAATAGATCGAAATAGACCCCGTCCGGCTTGCACTCGATCTTGGTCACCCACATCTTTTCGCCCCTCACGTAAGTCCTGGTGGCGGATGGGGCCGGCGCGGAGGCGCCCGGAAGGCGGCCGAACCGGCCCAGTGCGCTGTTCACTTTGCTCGCAGCGTTTTGGGAGATCTTGCCGTCTTTGTATGTGTTTTGGTGGTAGTCCGTGCCCGAAACAGGAGACATCACCACGCTATTCTTCTGAAGTACCAGAATTGCACCTGCAATGACAATGTCGTCATTGGCCGCGGTGGGCTGGGTGAGAGTGTACTGCTCGGTCAATTTCTTTTCGATGGCGGCCTTGTCCTGGGCGTACGCCAAGCCCGACGCTCCTATCAGTAAGGTGATGAAAGAGCAGGAGATCGCAATTGTTCGCATTGGAAATCCATCCTCCGTTGTGTATCTAGTACTTTCCCTTCAAAACTCTCCCGGAATCATAGCCTGAAGTATACACCTGCCCTTGTTTTCAAAGCAAGTAAAGATGCTCGCCTTTCATGATCGACTGGTGATGCGAATCTCTTCACACTAGAGGTAGCGCAAAACGGAGGTGAAAATGATCAAAGAGTAGTCAGGAGACAGGAGTCAGGAGTCAGAATGAAGAAGGGAAGAATGCGTCAGAGGTCAGGGGACAGAGGTCAGGCGTGTCGTCGATGTTCTTCATTCTGACTCCTGTCTCCTGACTCCTTCTTCTTGCTGTATACTGGACCGGAATGTCGCCGAGCCCGCCCAGATCCGAGGAGCAGTCCTGCGATCTGACCTTGTTGCTCAATCAGATGCAGCAGGGAGATCCGGTTGCCGGGGAACAGGCCGTCGAGTTGGTGTATGGCGAGTTGCACCGGATCGCGTCGCGGGAATTGCATCGCGAGCGGCCCGGTCACCTATTGCAGACTACCGCGCTCATCAATGAGGCGTATACGCGGCTGGTCGGCGCGGAAGCGCTCGAAATCCACAACCGCATGCATTTTTTCGCGATCGCCAGCCAGCAGATGCGGCGCATCCTGGTGGATTACGCGCGGGCAAGGAATGCACAGAGGCGGGGCAGCGGGGCGCTGAACGTAACGCTCGACGGAGTGAACGTCAGCAAGGAGCCGCGCGGCATCGACTTGCTGTTACTGGATGAAGCGCTGCGGGATTTGCAGGCGGTTGATCCGCGCGCGGCGCAGATCGTCGAACTTCGATATTTTGGCGGTCACACCGATAAAGAGGCCGCGGAGGCGCTGGGCGTCTCCGTGCCAACGGTGAGGCGGGATTGGGAGTTCGCGCGTTCCTGGCTGTTCGATCGGATGAAGGGGACGGCGTCGAAGTCTAGTTCGGTCTAGTGCCTGACACTAGTTCGTCCGATAATTCGGGATGTGGGGCGGTCCCCTGGTTTATTACATTTGGACCGCGGCCAGAGTTTACCCGTTGCGGGCCCTCGTCGGGCCCGTTTTGATCTCATTAGTAAAGCCGGACGATTGTTGGAAAGGGGGTCCGGCGCGGACGAGGGCACGGCGACGTGCGTTCCGCGTCCGCCCCACAGGTGGCATGTCGCTGGAATTTCACAAGCGGGCGCGTCAACTCTTCGAGGAGGCGCTAGAGCGTCCCGAGGCGGAGCGCCGCCTATTTCTGAAAGGCGCGTGCGGCAGCGACGCGAGTCTCTACGGCGCGGTGGAGCGGTTGCTGTCCGCGCATGATTCATCCTCGGCTTTCCTCGAGCCCGCTTCCCGCCCCACCAAGCGCATCGGCCGCTATGAAATCCGCGGAGAGTTGGGCCGCGGAGCCATGGGCGTGGTGTACGACGCCGTGGACCCCCTGATCGGACGAAGCGTTGCCGTGAAGGTAATTCATCTGGAGACGTTCAGCGATCCGCATGACGCCGAATTCCTGACGGAGCGACTGTTCCGCGAGGCGCGGTCGGCCGGCCAACTGTTTCATCCGGGTATCGTGGTGATCCTGGACGTGGGCAAGGAAGGCGACGCCGCTTTTATCGCCATGGAGCGCGTGGAGGGGATGTCGCTCCAGCAGACCCTGGCGTTGGGTCGGATGGACATCGGCCAAGCGCTGGGGGTTCTGAGGCAGACGGCGGCGGCGCTCGACTATGCGCACGAGCATGGCGTGGTGCATCGCGACATCAAGCCGGGAAACATCATGCTGCATCACGGGTCCATGGTGAAGGTGGCTGATTTCGGCATCGCGAAAGTGATGTCCCCGCAGGCGACCATGACCGGCGTAGTCATGGGAACGCCGAGCTACATGTCGCCGGAACAAATCCAGGCGCAAGCCGTGGACGGACGGGCCGATCAGTTTTCGCTCGCGGTGCTGGCTTTCGAGCTGCTGACCGGTAGGCGTCCGTTCCAAGGCGACTCGTTGCCGACGCTGACGCATACCATCGTGTTTGGGGAGCGGCCTTCGGCACACGCGGCGAATCCGGCGCTGCTCGAGGGAGCGGATGACGTTCTGCGGCGCGGTCTCGCGAAGCTTCCCGGGGAGCGCTATTCGAGCTGCGCGGAGTTCGTCGCGGCGCTGGAAGGGGCTCTCAAGGGCCCGCCTGCGCCGCCGCCCCTGATTCAAGAGAGTCACGTGGTTGCAGACCCCCTAGCGCTCGCGGAAGATCACGCGGTGGTAGAGCGTCACGCGGTCGTAGAACGGCCCCTGGTTGAAGAACCACGGGCAAAGAAGCCGGCGGCGAACTGGGCCCTGGTTCTAACTGTTGTGGCTGCGGCTGTGGTGGTGGCGGCCGCGATCGTCGCCGGATTCTTGTATTACCCGAACATCGGGCGCCGGGCGAATCCGGTGGCATCGACTACTGGACCCGCGGGCAAGGAGGGCGCGGGCAATCCGACTTCCGTTGTTCCGCCAGTGGTTCAACCGGCGATTCAAATGGCGGTCCAGCGATTCGCGGCTGATCCACCGTCAATAGAACGCGGAGCCGCCGCGACGCTCAGTTGGGAAGTGACCGGCGCGCAGGAGGTGGTCATCGACAACGGGATCGGCAAAGTGGAGGGCATCGGCGGGCGCGGGGTGACGCCGGCGGCGACGACTACCTATATTCTCACCGCGACAGGTCCGGGAGGATCGGCGCGGGCCGTGGTTAAGGTTGAAGTGAAATCGAAGCCTGCCCCCGTTCCGTCAGCGGCACCGACGACGCCTCCGAAACCTGTCCCCGTTACGTCAACGCCTCAAAGAGTGTCAGCAGCGCGCGCGCGACAGTTGTATGACGCGGCGATCGAGAAGCGCCAGGGCGGCCTTCCGGGCGCTTTGGACCTGCTCCGCCAATCGGCCATCGCGGGCGAGCCCCTCGCCATGCTGCAACTGGGCGAGGACTACCGCGACGGCCAGGATGTCACCAAGGACGAAAAGGAAGCGGCCCGTTGGTTTCGAATGGCGGCGCTCTCCGGGAACACATCCGGGATGGTTTACCTGGGCGCCATGTATTCGATGGGCGAGGGCGTCGAGAAGAACGACCAGGAGGCTGCGAAGTGGTTCGAGAAAGCGGCCAACGCCGGAAACTCCGCGGGGTTGTATAACCTCGCGGGGATGTATGAGCAAGGTCGGGGCGTCCCATATGATCTGAACAAAGCCAGGGAGCTGTATCGGAAGTCGGCTGCGCTGGGGAACGCCGAAGCTCAGAAACGCTTGACGCAACTGGGCAAGTAATCGACTGTGGGGCGGACGCGGAACGCACGTTGCCGTGCCCTAGTCCGCGCCGGACACCCCCTGGTCCGCCTTGTTGCGCGGCTCGCGGGCGCGACCGGGGGGTCGCGCGCGGGGGGTCACATGGGTCACAGCGGACCCGCCCCACGAAAGCGTGTCGGGCCGGGAAGCTTGCGGTTACATTCCGAGGAGATTGGTTTCGAGCTTCACGTAGCCGTGCTCTTCGGCCCAGATATTCAGCGCGACCGTCGCGATTTCGTCGATCAGGGGGACGGCGTGGCCGTCTTTGGTAAGGTCGACGGATTTGAGATAGCACTTGCAGGTATCGCAGGCGGCGACGTTCACGTAGCTCGCTCGCGGCTCCTCTGCGACGTAGACAGGAAGTTGGTCCTTGTTTTCCTCCCCGCAGTTGGGACATACGACGCGCCGGTACAGCCATTCGGTGGAGCAGAGGGAGCAGACCAGGCTGCGCTTGGCACCGTCGCCCTCGCCGCGAAGCACGGCTAAGACGGGTTTCGCGCCGCAAAAGGGACAAGCGGCTGAAAGGGCCGGCTCGGTAACGCCGCGTTCCGCCAGGGACTCCGCGAAGGGTTGCAACAGCACTCGTGCAAAGAACTGCAATTCGAGCGGAGCTGTTCTGTCGCCCTCCCAATAGGCGGTCAGAATGTATTCGTACTCATCGGGCTCCGCGAGAAGCTCCCGCGCGAACTCCGCCAGATGCTCCGGCGCGTGGCGTTCCACGAATTCGAGCAAGCTGGGAAAATAGCGCGCCAGCGATCGCGGATCGGTTTCGCTGGTTGAACGCAGTTTGTCAAGAATGTCGCTTTGGATACGCGCCAGGCCGCAATAGAAGTTGAGGAGCTCGGCGCTTTCGGGATGGGAGGCAGCCAATTCCTGGGCGCGCGCGATTCTGCGATCATAGCCGACCGTCATCTCGCACAAACTTCATAAGCAGAAGCCGGCCTGAAAGCCGACTCGCCGGCAGGACTGCCGGCCCCACGTCGCCGGGTCATTCCCACATTATTCTCTCGGGGCCGGTTTCTCCGCGACGCGATCGTACCAGAGACGGTGATGCGTTCTCGCCCACGCCTTCGACACGCGGCCATCCATCATGGCGGTGACGCTGCCCGGAACCATGAACACCCCCATGTACACGTGAATGATGAACGCCCCGATGGTGATGAGCGCGGACGCTTCGTGAATCAGAATCGCCAAGTCGCGGAGCCATCGCAAGCCGGCGGGAACGTACTCCGGGAACCACATCACCAATCCGGATGCCAGAAGAAAAAAAGCCCCGTAGAACATCGCCCAGTAGAAAAGTTTTTGCCCCGCATTGAAGCGTCCCTGGGCGGGCACATCCCCGTCGCGATTGGTGGCGTAATTTTCCGCCTTATCGAGCCATTTGCGGTCGCCGGCGGTGACGGTCATGTCGGAGCGCCATAGATGGTGCATCCACATTTGCGCCGCGAAAAAAGCCAGACCCACCCAGGGATGCCAGAAGCGCGATGTCGGCGCTCCGCCGAGCGCGATCGCGATCCAGAACAGATACGGAGTGTAGAACGCGAGACCCGTTGACAGGCAGTAAACGTAGACCAGGCCGGTGATCCAGTGACACAGCCGCTCACGGTAGGTGTAGCGTTGGATTTCGCCGGTCACTTGGTTCTCTCCCCGACGTGTTTGGGTTCATCGTCAACGGTCTCGTCAATCTTCTTTGGCCCATAACGAAGGTAGTGCAGCGCGACGCCGAAAATCCCGCCCACCATCGCGACGTTGCCGAGCCACTTGAGCGGTCCCTTCCAGAAACGCACGGACAGTGGAACGTGCGGGTCCTTGGGAAGGCCGCCGTACAGTTCCGGATTCTCGATGTCATGCAGCACGTACATCACGTGCGTTCCACCGACGCCGGGAGGATCGTACACGCCGGCGTTCTTGTGCGAGGTGTGCTCGCGCAACTGCGCCGCGCGTTTTTCCGCGAGGTCCTTCATATCGTCCTTGGAACCGAAATGCAGGCAGCCGGTGGGACAGGCTTTGATGCACGCCGGTTCCAGGCCCGCGCCGACGCGGTCCGAGCATAGCGTGCACTTATGCACCTTCTTCGTCTCCGGATTGAACCTGGGAATATTGAACGGACAACCGGTGACGCAGTATTGGCAGCCGATGCAAAAATCCTGCTGAAAATCGACGATTCCGTTGGAGTACTGAACGATGGCGCCATCCGACGGGCACGCGCGCAGGCAGCCGGGATCGGCGCAATGCAGGCAGCCGTCCTTGCGCATGAGCCAACTGAGCGTGCCGTCATCGGCGACGTGCTCATTGAAGCGGATCAGGTTGTAGTAATTCCATTCCAGATCCGGCATGGTCTGATAGGTGTTGTCGAAGACCGTCTCGCGGAAGGGATATCCGTTCCATTCGAGACAGGCGACTTCGCACGCCTTGCAACCAATGCAGGTGGTGACATCGATGAGTTTCGCGACGTCGTAATCGCGCGACGTGTCGCGCCCCGGTACCGGCCCGGCGTGTCCGGAAATCGCTTTGATTTCGAGTGGTCCGTTCGCCATTTAAGCTTTCTCCAGTTTGACGAGAAAGCCCTTAAATTCGGGCGTGTGGGCATTTGGATCGGTCACGGTGGGCGTGAGCGAGTTGGTCAGATAGCGCAACGTTCGGCCGGCGTCTTCCTGAATGCCTCGATAGCCGTAATGAATCGGGATGCCGATCTGGTAGACCTTCTTACCGTCGATGGTCATGGGCTTGATGCGGTGCGTGACCATGGCCTTGGCTTCGTAGCTGGCGCGGATGCTCGATACCTTTACTTTGTCGCCGCCTTTGATTCCCAGGTCCGCGGCTAATTCCATCGGAATTTCGACGAACGGTTCGGGGACCAGCTGGACGTTCATGGGATTGTTCTTGGTCCAGTAATGATAGTGCTCGGTCAGGCGATAGGTGGTGCAGACGATGTTGAATCCTTCCTCCGGCGTGCCGTATTTATCCATCGGCGTCTTGAAGCGCTGCGCCACGGGATTCGTAGAACGCTTGGGATGGAGAGGGTTGTCGATGGGGCTCTCGGCCGGTTCGTAGAACTCGGGAAATGGTCCATCGGCGAACAATGCGAGGGGCGCGAAGATGCGGCCGACGCCTTCCGCGTTCATGATGAAGGGACCCATGTGGTCCTTGGGAGCCGAGTCGGGCTTGAAGTCCGGCACATCGTTGCCGACCCATTTTTTCTGATCTTCGCTCCACCAAACCAGAGCTCGGGACGGGTCCCAAGGCTTGCCGGACACATCGCAGGAGGCGCGATTATAAAGGACGCGGCGGTTCATCGGCCAGGTCCATGCCCAGTGCGGATGGATTCCGAGGCCGGATGGATCCGAGTTGTCGCGGCGCTGGGATTGCGCTCCAGCTTCGGTCCAGGAACCGCTCCAGATCCAGTTGCCGCAGGAGGTCGAACCATCGTCTTTCAGCGCGGCGAAGCCGGGAAGCTGCTGGCCGGTGGTAAGGTCGCGCCCGTTCAATTCCCTGGCGACCTCTGAAAGCGGAGGGTTTTGAGGAAAGGAGTAGTTCCACGTCAGGTTGAGAATCGGATCGGGGAATTTGCCGCTTTCTTTTTGGTAAAGCTCACGCACCTTCAGAAAAATTCGCGCGAGAATTTCCTGATCGACCTTGGAGTCGCCGGGCGTCGGAACAGCCGCCCATTTCCATGTAAGCCAGCGCGCCGAGTTGGTGAAAGTACCGTCTTTTTCGGCGAAACCGGCGCCAGGCAGGCGGTAGACCTCGGTCTGAATGGATTTGGTTTCCTCAGGCGTGATGCCGGGCGCTCGCCAGAAATCGCTGGTCTCTTCCGGATAGATGTCGCAGACGACCAGGAACTTGGCTTTCTTGAGTGCGTCGATATTTTTTTGCGAATTGGGGCCGATGGCGACGCCGTTCATGCCGAAAGCCAAGAGGCCCTGGACTTTCCCTTGATACATGCCGTCCCAGATATAGGTCCACGAATACTCGCGATCGATTTTCGGCAGGTAATCGAACGCCCAGTTGTTTTCCTTCTTGGCGGCGGGGCCGTACATCGCTTTGAGCAATGACACGGCGAATTTCGGCGTATTGGAGTAGTAATTGAACGACTCCCATTCGGCCGGCTTGGAGGCCGTCGGGGTGGTCCGCTTCATCCAGGCCTCGAAATCCTTATCGGCGACGCTGGGAATCTTCAGGTAACCCGGCAAGCTGTCAAAAAGCCCGGCCATATCGGTCGCACCCTGAATGTTGGAGTGTCCGCGAAGGGCGTTGACTCCTCCACCCGCGCGGCCGACGTTGCCCAGCAGCAACTGGAGCATGGCGGCGGTGCGGATGATCTGCGTTCCGAAGCTGTGCTGGGTCCAGCCGACGGCGTAAATAATGGTCGCGACGTTTTTCATGTCGCCATCCTTGCGAACCGACGTGAACATGTCGGCGGCCTTCAGGAATTGATCCTTGGGAATTCCCGTGATGCGTTCGACCATCTCCGGCGTGTAGCGCGAGTATTGCCGCTTCAACAACTGATAGACGCAACGAGGATGTTCGAGCGTCAGGTCGGCGGCTACATTTCCGGGCATCGCGTTGGGCGTCGCGGGCCCGCTCCTGGCTTCATAATTCCAGCTCGACCGGTCGTAGGAGTTCGAGGTCTCATCGAAACCCGAATACAGCCCGTCCTCGGGGAGCTTAAATCCTTCCTGAATCAGAAACGCCGCGTTGGTGAAATTCGCCAGGTACTCTTTGGCGATGCGGCCGTTTTCGATGGCATAGCGAATCACGCCGCCGAGGAACGCGATATCGGCGCCGGCGCGGATTTGCAGGTGCAGATCGGCGACCGCAGCGGTGCGGGTGTACCGCGGATCGACCACGATCATCTTCGCGTTGCGGTTGCGTTTGGCCTCAATCGCCCACTTGAAACCGCACGGGTGGTTTTCAGCCGGATTGCCGCCCATGATCAACATCATGTCGGTGTTCTTGATGTCGATCCAGCCATTGGTCATCGCACCGCGTCCGAATGTGGGCCCCAAACTGGAGACCGTAGGGCCGTGTCAAACCCTGGCCTGATTTTCGATGAACGTCACGCCCAAGGCGCGCATGGTCTTGACGACCAGGTAATTGAACTCGTTGGTATCGGTGCAACCGCCGATCCATGCGATATTCTCGCAACGGTTGACCGTCCGGCCCTGAGCGTCGGTGGCGACGAACGAAGCGTCGCGGGCACTCTTGATATGGCGTCCGATTTCGTCAAACGCCTGATCCCATGGGATCGGCTCCCAGCGATCGGAGCCGGGGCGCCGGACCTCCGGCTTCAGCAATCGGCGATCATTGAGAATGTCGTGATAGAGGGACGATCCCTTGGGACACAGCGTGCCACGATTGGTGGGGCAATCCGGGTCGCCTTCAACGTGAACCACCTGCGCGGTGACGTTTTTGGCTTTGTCGCCAAGCGTGTGGATGATGACGCCGCAGCCCACCGCACAGTATGGGCACGTGGATCGCGTTTCGGTGGTGCGCGCGATCTTCAATTCCCTGGATTGCGCGTAGGCTTTCTGAACGTTGAAGCCGAGGACGGAAACGGCGACTGCGCCGGTTCCAGTCTTTAAGAACGCACGTCGTGTTACGTTCACGTTACACCTCCTGAGGGTGCCTGCTTGTAGAAGATTACATCATTCAGCAATTTTAGAAAAGAGAAATTTCTTCGAGCACCTGATCCTTCCCCTGGGGGAAGGAAAAGGCAGTGTTGCCTGGAGTCCGGCTGCGTTATTATAAAGTAATACTAAGTATAAATCTCCGGGGAACATATGAGCAGAACAACACAAATCCTGGCGTTCTCGGTTCCGCCCACGGTGGCGAAGGAAATAGAAACCCTCGCCAAGCGAGAGCGCCGCACCAAGAGCGAATTGTTTCGCGAGATGGTTCGGGTCTATGGGCGCTATCGCGCGCAAAGAGAATCGGATGATCAACGCTGGGTGGAGAACCTGATCGCCGAGGCGCAAGCCGAGGCGGCCGCGAATCCCATGAGTGTCGAAGAGATGCTCAAGGAAAGCGAACGCATAGCGCGATACGGAGAACGACAGGCAAAGAAGCTCGGCATTAAGCCCAAGGACATAGAGCGCATCGTCCATGAGTACCGCCGTGAGCGAAAGCCTTAGGGTGGTGCTGGACACCAATGTCCTGGTTTCGGCGTTCACACACCCGCAAGGCCTCTCGTTTCAGATTTGGCAAATGGCCATCCAGCGCCGCTTCAGGCTATTGCTGTCGCCTCAGATCGTCACAGAGCTCGCGCGGGTCCTTCGGACGAAGTTTTCCTGGGGTGACGCACGTATCCAGCCTGAAATGAAATTTCTAACGAGAACCGCGGAGATGTCGTTCCCAAGCCGACGCTGCAAGTTGTCCCAGAAGACGATGACGACAACCGGATTCTGGAATGCGCCGTCGCGGGGCACGCCGGCTTGATCGTCTCGAGCGATCGTCACCTTCGGAAGTTGAAGTCGTATGGAGGAATGGGCATCGTGACGCCGATCGACTTCCGCCGCATATTAGGCGGATAAGACGGTCACCGTCGATGTAGCGTGTCCCTTATACTCTGTCTGGTTACTTCGACTTCAACTCCGCATCCTGCTTGCGCGCCCCGCCGAGGATGTCCATCATGGCGTAGTTCCCTTCATGGCACGCGTATTCAAACACCGGACCCGGCGTCGCCAGGAACGGATATTCGACGGTCCACGGCTTGGTATAGGCCCCCGGATCGTCGATGGTGGCACGGTAGAGAATCGTCGACGCATCGACGCGCTGGAAGCGTTCGGTCACCTTGAATTTGTCCGACGCGCCCCGGAAACGGTTCTTCGGATTGACGTTGACGGTCTCGACCACCAGCGTGTCGCCTTCCCAATGGCCCACCGAATCGCCCAGCCATTTTGCCAGCGCCGGCGATTCGTGCTGCGCGCTCATGCGGATCACGCGAACGTCGTGCACCATTTCAACCAGGATCATGACCGCATCGGGAGTCTGCACGATCTGATAGTTGTTGTTGTAGAGCACCGGCAGCATCGGCGGTCCGGAAGTGGAGCTGAAGCCGATCAGGCAGCGCTCGGCCAAGGGACGGTTCTTCACGCTGTCGTAGCTCATGCCGGTGTAGCCCTCGCCTTGTCCTCCACCGCCTCCAGCGGCCTGCGTCCGCTGCGCGCGGGGGAGCATCGGGGGCGTCCTGCCATCCGGCGGATCGACAATCAGCGAGGTGCGCTTCACGCCGTCGACGCGAGCGAGCTCGGAGCCGCGATCGATAAACAGGTTGTTGTACCCGCCCACGGCGTTCGCTCCGTTGATGGCCGCGAGTATGGGGGCCTTCGGATCGTCGATATCGTTGACTTTCAGCTCCTTCGTCTCATAGGCGTGTGCTTCGGCGTCGCTGATCGTCGGCTTGTCTTTGAACTGGGCCGGCCGTTCCATCGGCGTCAAAGTGACATTGGTCCAGACGCCTTGCAGGTCGGGATGCCCGTCGGGGGTGCGCGGCACGGTCCAGATCTTTGATTTGGCCGCCGCCGTGGACTTAGGAGTCGACGATTTCGAAGCCTCATTGGGGGTCTGACCCGGAAGAGGCGCTGCCAGCATAACCGCGAGCGCGCCCAAGGACGAGAAAGCCGAGAAAGACGCGAGAAGTCGGTGGTTCATAGAATCTCCTTTTCGGACCTGCTAAGTCCTAGCATATGACAAATGATCCAGCTTTCAGGCCGCGTTCCGCACAACCTTACATAAGAATACAAGCCGCGCGGACGACCTCAGTACGGGTGGGCAACGCGGCTCGCCGCCGTAGTGTACCCGTGAGACAGGCGGCCTCACATCCATGAATTAAGAACTATGGGGTTATTCTAAGAACTATTGAGAGGAGCTATCGCATGACCCCTGCGACATTCGTTCGATCCTTTGCGACCTCGACCGTCCTCGCACTAACCATGCTTCCCTTCGCTGCGGGACAATCCACTTCCCCATCCCCAACCCAGGTGAAAATCTATAACACCGCGAAACTGAAATTGATGCAGGGCAAGCCGATCACCGGCGCCACCGTTTTCTCGCCGGACCAGAACATGTACTGCGCCATGGCCAACGCGGGTTTCGATTACACCTGGATCGAAATGCAGCACAGCCCGCTCACCTACGAAGATGTCGCGCGCATGATCTACGCCTGCCGCGGGAGTTCCGCCATGCCGTTCATCCGCGTGCCGGACGCGACCGAAAGCGATATCCAGAAAGCCACCGATATCGGCGCCATAGGGATCATCGTCCCCACCGTCGACACGGTCGAGAAGGCGCAGGCGGCCGTGAAGTGGGCCAAGTATCCGCCCCTGGGACGCCGCAGCATGGGAGCGGGACAATATCGCGAGATGTGGGGCGACGACTATCGCCAGACGGCCAACGCGAACATGGTGGTGGTGATCATGATCGAGACGCCGACCGGCGTCGAAAATGCCGCCAAGATCGCCGATGTGCCCGGGATCGACGTTATTTTCGCCGCCAGCACGGATCTCGGAAACTTTTCCGGGACCAAGCAAGGCGACGCGCAATATGAGGCGATGGTCACACGAATTCACGACGTGACGTTGAAGGCCGGGATCAGGCTGGGTGGTCCGCTCATGTGGAAGGATCGCCCGGGATTCACGTTCTTCCAGGGGCCGGGTGAGGCCGCGCTGATCAAGTCCGGCGCGCACGTCACGCTTGCTCCGGCGCAGGGCAAGAAATAGTACATCGCCGTTCCATCCGATGTGGGGCCGGCAGTCATGCCGGCGAGCCCGCTTTCAGCGGGCTTCTGCTTCCCAAAAGAGAAGCCGGCCCGAGAGCCGGCTTGCCGCCCATTGATAGACGACGATTGGCGGCCCCACATCACTTCAGCGGAGAATAACTGGCCGCCTCCATGTAAGTCGATTCGACCTTCTCGACGATCTTCCCATCCATTTCGGAAGCCTTCGAGACCTGCTGCCATTCCGGATCGGCCTGGAACTCTGCCCAATTCTTCTTGGCGGCGTCGCGGCTCTCGTGGGAGATGATGTAGATCAGCGTGTTGTCCTTCTGCGGCGCATCCTGGGGGACCCAGTAACCGATGCTGGTCATGTGATGCTTGTTGAAAATAGCGATGGTGTGTTCGCGGAACCGGGTCTGCAACGCCGGCAGACGGCCGGGAAAGGTGTGGTAAATCCGAAGTTCATAGACTCGCGAGCTTTGCGCGTGGACGCTATGCATGCCGAAGAAGCGAGCAGTGATCAGCGATCCCGCTAAAAAGGAAAGCGCGACAGCAGCGCAAACGTAAAGGTTGGTGCGAAACTTTGTGGGTTGCATGGTTGATCCGTTGGCATGATATCACCGGGCCACCTGTGGCGTCGAACGTCACGTGTGGCCACGTGGAGCATGGAACTCCGAGGGTGTATACTGGCTGGCTGATCGGGCCATCTTGTCCGTCCCGACAGAGGAGATATTTTATGCGACGATTTTGTCTGACATTTGCGCTGGGAATCGCGGCCGCCGCGTTCTTTGGGACGTTCGCTGGATTCGCGCAGGACGGCCCCTACAAAATTCTCAAGAGCGCCAAAGTGGGCGGCGACGGCCGCTTCGATTACGTTTACGCCGACGACGCCGGACGCAAGCTGTACGTTGCCCGCCGCGGCCCCAACCGGGTTTCGGTGTATAACCTCGATACCATCGAGCCCGCCGGCGAGATCGCCGACGCCAGCGCCGCCGGCGCCGCCGTGTCCACCAAGTCGGGGCATGGATTCGCCAGCAGCAAACCGGTGGTGATGTGGGACACCAAAACGCTCGCGACCATCAAGACCATCGACGTCGAAGGCGGCCCTGACGGCATCATGTACGACGCGTTCAACGATCGGGTCTACGTTTTCAGTCACCGCGCGCCGAACGCCACAGTGATCAACGCCGCCGATGGCGCCGTGCTCGGAACCATCGACCTCGGCGGCGCGCCCGAACAAGCCGCCACCGACGGCAGGGGCCACATCTACGTCGACATCGAAGACAAAGGCAACATCGCGGTGGTCGACGCCAAAACCATGGCCGTGACCGCGCACTACGATCTGGAAGGCAAGGGCGGACAGTGCGCGGGCCTGGCTCTGGACGCCAAGAATCAGATCCTGTTTTCCACCTGCCGCAATCCGCAGGTCATGGTGATCCTCAGCGCCACCGACGGCAAGATCATCACCACGCTGCCGATCGGGCAAGGTACCGATGGAGCCGTGTTCAACGCGAAAACGATGGAAGCGTTCAGCTCGCAGGGCGATGGCACGCTGACCATCGTCAAGGAGAACAGCCCCAGCAGTTTCGCCGTCGAACAGAATTTGCAAACCATGCGCGGCGCCAAAACGCTCACGTTGGACGGAAAAACCGGCCACGTGCTGCTGATCGCCGCGGAAACCGCTCCGCCAGCCGCGCCTCCGGCCGGTACGCCTGCGCCGGCCGAGGGACGCGGACGTGGCCGCGGCATGATGGTGCCGGGTTCGTTCACCATTCTCGTCGTTGGTAAATAGCCGGTAAATAAAACGGGCAAAGTGAGAGAGAGAAAAACTCCAAGTGAGAGGAAAACTTCTATGACGCCGAATCGAAATCGAATCAAGGTCGGACTTGCGATCGCTCTCGCGGCCGCCGGCATGGGCCTGTTGGAACACAGCCTATCCCAACGCGCTTACGCACAATCGGCCCCCGCCTCCGACACCAGCACCATGGCCGTCACGCCGACCAACGACGCGCCGAATCCATACAAGACGGTCGAAGGCTGGGCCAAGCTCCCCGACGGAAGAAAGTGGGGATCGACCAGCGCGGTCGACGTGGATCGCGACGGCAAATCCATCTGGGTGGCCGAGCGGTGCGGCGGCAACAGTTGCCTCGATCGCGCCACTGGCAAAATGAATCCCGTCGACACCATCCTCAAGTTCGATGAAACCGGAAAGCTGGTCAAAAGCTTCGGGGGAGGGATGCTGATCTTCCCGCACGGCATTTACGTCGACAAGCAAGACAACGTTTGGGTGACCGACGGCCAGGACAATGGGCCGGTTGCTGCGCGCGGCGGTGGTGCGGCTGGTGGGGCAAGAGGCGCGGCCGGCGCGCGTGGCGGCGCGGCGAAGGGCGGCGATACGGCGGCGAAAGGGACGGCGCGCGGCGCGGCCCCCACCGGACCCATCGGCCCTCCGCCCGGCGCGACCATCGGCAACCAGGTTTTCAAGTTCAGTAAGGACGGAAAACTGCTGTTGACGCTCGGCACGCCTGGCGGCGCGGCGGCGCCTGGTTATTTCTATGCGCCCAACGACGTGATCGTCGCCAAGAACGGCGACATCTTTGTTTCCGAGGGGCATGGGCGCGGCAACAATCGCATCCTGAAGTTCACCAAGGATGGAAAGTTCATCAAGGAGTGGGGCAAGCTGGGCACGGGTCCGGGCGAATTCGATCAGCCTCACGCGCTGGCGTTCGATTCGAAAGGCCGGCTATACGTGGGCGACCGAAACAACAATCGCGTCCAGATTTTCGACCAGGACGGAAAGTTTCTCGGGGAGATGCGGCAGTTCAGCCGCCCCAGCGGAATCTTTATCGACAAACACGACATGCTGTACGTCGCGGACTCCGAATCCATGTCCGTGTCGCGAAATCATGACGGCTGGAAGCGTGGCATTCGGATCGGCAGCGTCAAGGATGGAAAGATGGACGGCAAGATCATCGCGTTCATTCCCGACCCGAATGAAAAGGCGACCGGCACCAGCGCGGCGGAAGGCGTCGCGGTGGACGCGGCCGGCAACATCTATGGCGCCGAGGTCGGGCCGCGGGCGCTGAAGCGCTACGAGCCGATCGCGAAAAAGTAGCAAAATAATGAATTTGCCGCAGCCATGTGGGGCCGCCACTCGTGGCGGCGAGCCGGCTCTCAAGCCGGCTTGTCTTTGGTTGACCAGAACCCGCCTCAGAAATAGGGTTGCCGCCACGAGTGCCGGCCCCACATCAATGTTCCAGACTCTTCCGACCGGCTCGATGGCAACAGTGATTGCAGCGATCCTTTGTGGAATTTGGGCCGCGACGCCGCTTTTCGCGGCCGACGACGTTCTCACTCGCGTCGCCCGACACGCCGATCGTTTCGGCGCGATCTCGCGCCAGATCTGGGAGACTCCCGAACTCGGCTACCACGAAACCAAGAGCTCGCCCCTGCTCCAGCAGGAGCTTCGCGCGAACGGATTCGACGTCAAGTCCGGCGTCGCCGGTATGCCGACCGCATTCACCGCGTCCTTTGGCACCGGCGCGCCGGTCATCGCGTTGATGGGCGAATTCGACGCGCTGCCGGGCCTGTCGCAAAAAGATGTCCCCATGCTCGCGCCGGTGCTCGCGGGCGCGCCCGGCCACGGTTGCGGGCATAATCTGCTCGGATCGGCTTCAGCGCTCGCCGCGGTCGCGATCAAGGAGGAGATGCAGGCGCGCGGACTCAAAGGGACCATCCGGTATTACGGAACCCCTGCCGAAGAGGGCGGCGGCGGAAAGATTTACATGCTGCACGCCGGCCTGTTTCGCGACGTGGACGCCGTGCTCGCGTGGCATCCCGGCGATTCCAACCGGGTCAATCTCGGATCGTTGCTTGCGAACAACGGCGGCCGGTTCAAGTTTTACGGAATCGCATCGCACGCGGCCGCTGGCCCGGAGCGTGGACGATCCGCGCTCGACGGCCTGATGATCATGCTCAACGCCGTCGAATTCCTGCGCGAGCACGTTCCGCAGGAAACCCGCATTCACTACATCATTACGAATGGAGGCAGCGCGCCAAACATAGTGCCCGCGTTCGCCGAAGCGAATCTGGTCGCGCGAAATCCAGACGCTCAGGTGCTCAACGGCATTTGGGAGCGCATCATGGACTGCGCTCGCGCGGGCGCACTTGCCTCGGGTACGCGCATGGAGTTCGAACAGGGCACCAACTATTCGAACGTAGTGCCGAATGACACGCTCTCCGCGGTTCTCGGCCGCGCCATGCAGAAAGCCGGCGGCTATGAGTTCACTTCGGACGAACGGAAGTTCGCGGAGGAGCTCCAGAAAACGCTGGGAGCGCCTGTCAAAGCTCCAGGGCCGGAGACAGTGCATGTCGACACGTCCGAGACTGTCAGCTCGGCTTCAAGCGATTCCGGAGACGTGAGCTGGGTGGTCCCCACGGCCCAGTTCACCACTGCAACGTTCGTGCCCGGCGTCGGGGCGCACACCTGGCAGGCGGCGGCGTGCGCGGGATCGACCATCGGCCGCAAGGGCATGCTGGTGGCCGCGCGAACACTCGCGCTGGGCGCGGTCGAGCTGTTCGAGAGTCCCGCCGAGCTGAGGGCCGCGCGCGCAGCTTTCGAAAAACGGCTGGCTGGAAGAAAATGGACGACGCGCATTCCGGTGGACGGCAAACCGCCGTTCGACTACGCGACGAAGTAGCGGGTCGTTTGCGCCGGCGCAAGCTATCCTTTACGGCAGAACGATTAGGTTCCCCGTAACGTCGTTCCCCAGGTCCCAGGTCTTCTCATACTTCAAAGTCGCCGCGTCGTACACTTCGATCTCGAATCCGGCGCCGTAAATATACAGCTTCTTCCCGTCGCCCGACATCCCGAAACTGAATCGCGACCGGCACGGCACCTCCGCCGTCTTCGCGATTTTCGTGCTCACCAGATCGATCGCCCAGAACTCGCAGCGCTTGTTCCCCCCGCCGCCCGAGGAAATCACGGTGTACGCGCTCTTCTTGTCGGGCGTCACCTGCAACCCCGACATCCCGTTCGGCGGCGGACCGATCGCGGTAAATTCGAACTTCCGCGTGCTCAAATCGAAGCGCGCGATTCCGAACAGCGGGCGATGCACGATCGGATCCGTCGAGTTGAACACCGACATACGCTGCCCCGGTGTGCTCAGCGAATCGAGCGTTCCCCCGACGCCCACGTGCTCCATTCCGGGCTGCTCCGGTTTCGAAAGATCGATCTTATCCACCACCTTGAAATCGTCGGTGCTCAGAATGTTGATCGTCTGGCCGAACTGATACAGATACTTCCCGTCCGGCGAAACCTCGAATCCGCCGCCAAAGCGAAGGCTGCCGTTATTTTCCTCGCCCGGCGGAAGATCGACGGTCTTGGTGATCTTCCCTTCGGCGAGGCTGATCACCGTATACTTCATCTTGCCGATTTCGTATCGATCCGCCTGTTTATCGATCTCGGTGGTGATCGTGTACAGGATCTTGCCTTCGGGATCGGGCGTGCCGGTATAGAAACGGTAGTGTTTGTCCGCCGTGTTCAGCACGAAATGGTTGGTCACCTTGCGCGTGGCGACGTCGATGGTTTCGACACCGCTGTGATCGTTGGTGATCACATAAATCGTCTTGCGGTCCTGCGAGAGCCGCATGCCCGTCGGAAGACCGGTCGAGAGCGGAATGCGCTCCACCACCTGCCCCTTGGCTTCGTCGAACACCAGAATTACGTTGGGGTACGCGCTGATAAACAGCGTCGCCGCCCGCGCATAAGTGCCCGCAACGCCACAGGCCAATGCACTCGCAAGAATGATCCGGGCTATCGACGTCTTCATGATCGTTTCATTTCTCCCGTAGCGCTCCACTTGTGGGGCCGCCACTCATGGCGGCGAGCCGGCTTCAGCCGGCTTCTCTTCGCTCAATGTCCACCTATGGAAACACCAGATCCAGATTGCGCCAATCCTTTGTCGCCACCGCGCACTTGCTCGCCCAATCCGGATAATTGTTGACATGATCAGGCACCTGCGCGGGCCAGAAACAGGTGACGTAGCAATCGTAGATATCGCGCTCGACAGGCTGGCACAGCCCCGCGGTGCCGCCGGCGGAATCCACTTCCCACCCCGGCGAAAACGCCAGCGAGCAGCCCATCGGAACATGCGGCCGCACCGGCGCAGGCGGATTCTGCATGGCGACAATGTCGCCTTCGGCTTCGCGAGTGGGGCGTGCGATCTTGTCGCCTGCCAAGGCTGTGGGGCGGGCGATCTTGTCGCCTGCCACCTTCGTAACCTGCTCCTCAATGCGTCGAGCTTTCCTGTTCAGAGCTCGCAAATGTTTCATGATGCTTTCCTTTCGGCGAATCTTAATAGGAATCCGGGATTCTGCGCGGCGATCGCGCCATAAATGCGCAAACAGGTATCGGTCCAGTCGCGCACCCAATCGCAATAGTGCAAATTCGGATGGCCGGTGTCCCCATAGCGCACGAACGCCTCGTGATGGCAGCCGCCCGCGCACAATGGCCGCGCCCAGCAGGTGTGGCAATCGTATTTCGCGCCGATATTTCCGCGCGTCAAAAAATCGGATTGCTTTGCGCGATCGATCCCGGTCGAAATGTGCCCCAGCGCGTGCTGATCCGAATCGACAAAGCGATGGCACGGCGCGATGTCGCCGGACGGCCCCACGCCCATCAACCCCAATCCCGCGCCGCACGGGTGGGATTTGTTCACGCCCTGATACAGCTCGGAAAGCGTGTCGCTGACGTTCGAGAACCCGTGCATCTCGCCGCGTAGCGCGTATTCCAGATACTCGTCCGCCAGCGCGTGAAACTGATCCAGCACGCCGTCCATCCCTTTATCGTTGATCGCGTACAGGCGATCCGGCGATGTGGTCACCGGCGCGAATCCGACTTCGTGAAATCCCAAGTCTTGTTTCAGATGACGATAAATCCGGATCACGTCGGTATTGCCCGCCGTCATCGTGACGCGCGCCGTGATGGGCCGCGTCTTGTGACCTGCGATCAGCGCGCGCACCCTCGGCTCGATGATGTCGTAACTGCCGCGCCCGTTCGCAAACACACGCAGCTTGTCATGCAGCTCCGCCGGACCGTCCATGCTGACCGTAACACCAATGCTGTTGTCAGAAAGAAACTCGATAATTGCGGGAGTCAGAAGAGTCGCATTGGTGGTCAAACTGAAATCGATCGACCGGCCTTGCGCCGCGGCCTGCTCCGTCGCATAGGTCACCACCTGCTTCAACAGCGGGAAATTCATCAGCGTCTCGCCGCCGAAAAAAGTGATGTGAACGCCGCGCCGCCCGGCCGATTGCTCCAGCAAGAACGCGACCGACTGCTGGGCCGTCTCGAAATCCATGAATTTCTTCTTGCCTTCGGGCGTCGCGACTTTGTCCTCGCCGAACTCGTAGCAGTACTGGCAGGACAGATTGCACTGATTGGTGAGATTCAGCACCAGCGTCTGCAGCGGGAAATTGGCCGGCGGATTCTGCGGCGGATCGGGAATCGTTTCTCGATCGACGATCGCTCGAGACTGGTACAGTTCTTCGATCAGCTCCGCAACTTCGCTGGCAGGAACGCCGCGCTCCGCCACCTGATCCATCAGGAGATTGTGCGAGACACTCTCGCGTCCCACCAGCTCCAGCACCGCTCGCGAAGCGTCGTCCAGCTCAAAGATCGCGCCCGCCGGCACCAGATACAAAAAGTCCCGCCCACCCGCTCCGAATCGATGAAACTCGCCCGAGTGATACACACGCTCGGTGGGGCAGGCGATCTTGTCGCCTGCCGGTTTCGTGGCGCAGGCGATCTTGTCGCCTGCCGGTTTCGTGGCGCAGGCGATCTTGTCGCCTGCCGGTTTCTGATCGGTAAGCATCATCTACGTGCCCCCGGCGGCGTGGGTTTAACCTCGGGCTCCACTTCCGGCTGATCCCACTTGATATACGTCGGCACAGTGACCACCAGATAGGACCGGCCGGACAGCGGCTTGCCGTCCTTATCCTTTTCATTTTTCGCGGTCGCCACCACCCACACATCGCCGTAATTATTGCGGCTGAATTTCCGCTTCGGATTGGGACCATCCGACGCCGGCGTAAAGAATCCCGAAGGGCCCAGCGTCCCGACGAACTCCTTGTCATCGTCACCGAACACCGCCATGAATTCTTCCACTGACCACGTAACATCCACCGGGCCCAGGTCGACATCGTCCGCCGTATGCGGCTTGCCGTCCGCGCCCCGCTGATAGCCGATCGCTTCGAACTGCTGATAGCCTTTCGGATGCGTCTCGCTGCCGAGGCGCGCCATCGACGCATCGGGGATCACGCGAATGTAATCGACTTTGTCGTAAATCGCGACGGCCCGTTCCAGCACGCTGCGGCGCAGCGCGATGTCGCGCTTCCCGGAAACCGCGTTGTCCGCGACGTTCACCTCGATCACCAGTTCGCCCGGCGTATGCGATACGATCTTGGCGACGGTTACGCCTGTCCCGAAATCCAGATCGGCGGGCGCGACCTGCGCGGGCAGATTGTCTCCCCACAAGCGCAAACGCGCGTTCTGCGACCCGGTTTTCAGCGAAAACCTATCGACACCCAGCAGCGTCGGCTCGCCTCCTGAGCTGGTCGACGCCCGCTCCAGCTTCACATCGAAACCGAACTCCTGATACTCGCCCCAGAACCATCGACCCTCGGCATGCGACTGATCCGGAGCAAACCACAGTGTCTCGCGCATTTCGTTCGACAGGTCATCCGGAGCCGAAACCGTTCCAGCCGACGGACGCGATCGCCCACGCCACGAATATCCGGCATACACCAGCCCCTGCCCGAATCGCGTGATTACGGAGCCGTCTTTCACCGATGTCAGCTTCGCGCGCGTCGTGAACTCGTCCGCGGACGCCCCCGGTTCCACCACCAGCTCGCCGAAATATTTCCCGCGGCCGGGAATGTACGCCGAAATCAGCCAGCGTCCCGCCAGCTTCGGCGCGCGCATTCGCGCTTGCCACGCGGCCCATTCGGGTGTTTGCAGCGGCGCATTGTTTCCCAGATAGGTGAGCGCCTCATCCACCGGCTGAGCCTGCGGCGCCGCCGGAGCCGCTCCTCTGCCTCCGGGCGGAGGGCCGAAATTGAACCTGCGAAACGCCGATTCGGCTTGCGCGTACATCGCCACATGCAGATTCGTCAAAAGCTTCCAATCGTCTTTCGATCGCCGCCACGAAAGCGGCCGCCCCATCGGATGGCAGCCCATGCACGCAGTGCGGACACCTTCGCTCGGCACCGCTTCGTCGATAATGCGATGCTCCGCCATGTACATCACCGGCTTGGCTTCTTCCGGCGCCAGTCCGTGATAGGTGGCTAAATATTTCACGATCGAGCGCGCTTCCTGCGGCGTAATCGCCAAACCATTCAGCCGCACCATGCGCTTGATGGCCTCTTCCCAACCCTCCGGCGTCGATCGTTCCCAGGAGATGCGCGAAAGATTGCTCTTGTCGTCCTTCTTGTGACAACCGCCGCACTTCTCGATCACCAGCGCGTCGGTGACGGGAATACCGTCCTCGGGCTTTTCGTCTGCCGCGGCTGCCGCGTCCGCTGACGCGGGTCTGTTTCCCCGGCCACCACCGCCGCCGCGTTGCGCCTGCGCCGGAAATATCGCGACCATCGCCATCAGCGTCCCGGCCAACCCGATCGTAAATGCCTTCCTCATGGTTCCTCTTAGAATAATACTGTGACGACCATCCTTGGTGAAGGTCTTGCGGCAAACTGTTGTGCGCACTTGCTTAATACCGCGGGAATTCGCGTGACCATCGAAAAAGCGAATCACCCCAAAGTCCCGGCCCTGCTGATCGGCAACGCGACGCAGGCGCTGATCGAGGACGTCTTCGAGCGTAAAAACGTTTTCCGCGGAGCGCAGCGAATCTCGAAAAGAATCGTCGCGTGGGGCTCGCGTAACGGAAGTACCGGCCCGGTCGAGCTCCCCCACTCGGCCGTGGTGATCTCGGAGCGGGATCTTGCCGATCGACTGCGTCCCCGCGAATCCGGCGCGCCGCATCGAGACTCAAGCCCCACCCGTCAGGGTAGGGATCCCGCGGTGTGGACCATCGTCGCTTCGCGCCCGGTCCCCGCGGGGCTCGCGCGAGTGAAAGACCGGCGTTTCGGATCGCGCGTCGCCCAGGCTTCCGCGGTCCAACTGAAACAGAATTGCGCGCGCGACGCATGCTGGATTGAATCGCTGGAAAGCGGCTGGCTGTTTCTGCTGCCCAGTCTTACGTCCGCATGGTTGTTGTCCGTCGGCGGACCTGCGGAGGAGCTTCTGACTCACAGCTGCATGGTCGGCGCGCAGATCGACTCACTCGGCGCGCCGGCTGGTCAATTCCCGGCGTATCCACGTATTAGCGATCCTGTCTGCGGCGACGGCTGGATGGCCTGTGGTAGCGCGGCGATGGCCTTCGACCCGATTTGCGGCGACGGAACGGGCAATGCAATTCGCGAGGCGATCCTCGCATGCGCCATAATTCGCGCCCGTGCAAAACATGCGAAAAGCGATCAAAAAGATGCATTATTCGTGCATTTTCGAACTCGTTTGCTGGCGGGCTTCCTGAAACACCTGGAACTGTGCCGGCAATTCTACGCGGCCTGCTCGGGCGAGTGGTGGACGGCAGAATTAGGCAGCCTGGACGAAGGCATCGCGTGGTGCCGCGCGCAACTCGGCGGCGAACCCGCGTTTCGCTACCGGCTTCGGGGGTTCGAGCTCGAACCGGTTTCGAAGTGACGTGGGGCCGGCAGTCGTGCCGGCGAGCCGCTCTCCTGAGCGGCTTATCTTCTTGGATCGGCCGAAGCCGGCCCGAAAGCCGGCTCGCCGCCCAGGTTTTGAAGATTTAAGAAATGGGACGGCGGCCCCACAACGCAGCGCAGACGCTCTCGTAATTTCGATCCTTCAACCCTTCGCAGCCGCGCGCCGCGAAGCCCGTCATATTCGCGACCGCGAAACTGATCCCGTTCAAGTTGTGTTCCGGAGGCACTCCCGGAATCGGGCGAGGATAACCCGACGTGCTGAACTCCAGGCCCTCCGATGTGCGCACGCAGCGATACTGATCGCGCGGGCAATCGCGATCTTCGCGGACCGAAAGCACGCCCGGCATCGAGCCGGGCAGAGCCGACGCCGCCGAGACCAATATCGCCCCGGCTTCCGCCGCCCGCGCGATAAGGGGCGCGAACCGCGCCGCGTGCTCCGGATTCGACGTGCCCAGGCTCAAGTTGATCAGATGCACGCGTCGTTCGATCGACCACTCGATCGCGCGCAGCAGGAATTCGATCTTGGTCCGTAGGTAGGATTGAAATACGCGCACCGCAAAGTATTCCGCGGCGGGGGCCTTTTCCATGATCGCGGCCATCACGGCGGTTCCATGACCGAGCACATCCGAGTACACCGGAGATTCGCCCGCGTCCTCGATCGTCACACCACCGGCAACCGCCGTGATGTGAGGATGCGGAACGCTCACGCCGCTATCGATTACGGCGATCCGCACGCCTCGGCCGGTGCGCGATGTAGGGCCGGCAATCATGTGGGGCCGGCAATCTTGCCGGCAAGCCGCCTTTCAAGGCGGCTTCTCTTTGTCTCACTGCGCGCGGCGTTCGGAAAAGCCGACCGGGAAGTCGGCTCGCCGGAATGACTGCCGGTCCCACATTGGCGATTCATGTCAGCTCAGAAAACGTGACGGGCCTGGCGATCTCCGTCGACGTCTTCCCATCTTTCAAAACCACCACCTGATCCGCGATCGCTGCCAGCGCAGGCCGATGGGTGATGATCACCACCGTGCGCCCGGCAAGTGTCCGGCGCAACTGCTGCGCAATGATCTGCTCCGTCTCCGCATCCAGCGCGGACGTGGGTTCATCCAGAATCAGCACGCTCGGCTTGCGAAGCAGCGCCCGCGCGAGCGCAACGCGTTGGCGCTCGCCCGCGGAAAGCGCGAGTCCGCGCTCGCCCGTGATGGTCGCGTAGCCTTCTGGAAGACGTAGGATCAACTCATCGAGACCGGCCTGGCCTCCCGCCGTCTCGATTTCCTCGCGCGAGGCTTGTGGATTCGCATAAGCGATATTCTCCGCGATCGACGCGTGAAACAAATGCGGCGATTGATCCACCAGCACGATTTCGCGACGGACGTCTTCCAACCGGAATTGACGCAGATCCGCGCCGTCGAAGAGTACGCGGCCTCCATCGGGATCGAGAAAGCGAACCAACACATCCGCGATGGTGGACTTTCCCGCACCGCTCGCACCGAGAATCGCGCAGAACGCGCCCGCCGGAATTTCGAAGGACGCACCTTTCAGGATCGATTCACGATCGTGCGTCAGTTCTACGTTTTCGATCCTGATCCGGTCGCGCAGCGGACGCATGGGCGCCGCATCCGCTCGCTCGACAACCTCCGCTGGAGTGTCCAGGATCTCGAAGATCCGGCTCAGCGAAACTCGCGCCGTGGCCAGATTCGCCGACATCCCCATCATGGTCTGCACCGGCGATAGCAGGCGCATGTGATACGCCATGTAGGCGACCAGAGTTCCGATGGTCATGTGGTACTGGCCATCGATCACCATTTTGCCGCCGTAGAGAAATACCAGTGCGGTTGATGCAGTGAGGATTGTTCCCGGCAGCCCGCCCATCAGGAACGAAGTCATCTGCAATCGCAGCAGCGTCTGGACGAAAGCGCTGTTGCGCAGGCGGAATCGCCCGGTTTCGTATTCGCCCGCGTTCGACGCCACCACGGTTCGAATGCCGAGCAGCGTTTCGATAAACAGGCTCCCCACGTCGGCGGCGCGCTCGCGAAGTTGTCGCGTGAATGCGGTGAGCTTTTGCTGATAGCGATAGAACAGAAACAGGGTGAATGGGAGCAGCGCGATGCTCACCAGGAACAGACGCCAGTTGAGCGCCACCATGAACGCGACGCTGCCCGCGAAGAACGCGACGTTGGTCAACACCGCAAGCAGCGAATCCGCCGAGACGCGCTGCACCTCCCCGATATCGGTATTCAGGCGCGAGACCAGATCGCCCAGCCGCCACTTTGCGAAGAAGCGCGGCGACAGCGTCTGCAAATGGCGATACAGCGCGACGCGCATATCGAACAGCATCCCGGCCGACACACGCACGTATTGATAACTCGCGAGAATGTTGGTCGCGAACCCGAGCACGGTGGCGGCGAACATCATCCCGGCGGTCCAGCACAGCATGCGCCAGTCTTTTTTTAAGAGAGCGGAATCGATCAGCAGTTTCGAGATGTAGGGCTGGACCAGCGCGAGGGCGGTCGCGAGCAGGCTGACGGCGAGGATCATCAGCAGGCGCGTGGAATACGGGCGCAGGAATGGTTTCAGGCGGCGGTAGTCCGACCATGCGGACGTGTGCCGCGCCTTTTCCTGAGTCGCTTCCTGCATCCGTTCCGACATCTTCGCCGCGATGATAACATGGGCTTCCATGATGAGCCCACGCATGGCGGCGGTAGTCCTGCTGGCAGCCGCCAGCGGAATCCGCGGCCAGATCTCTGGCGGACAGCCTTCGTTCGAAGTCGCATCCGTCAAGCCCGCGCCGCCGCCCGACGGCACGCCCCAGACTCGAATCGACGTGCACGGCGGGCCCGGAACTGATGACCCCGGCCGATTCACCGCTCAAAGTTTTGACCTGACGCGTCTCGTGATGAAGGCTTACGGAATCGACCGCGACCGGCTCTCGGCCCCCGGTTGGATGGACACCACCCGATTTAACATCGCAGCGACAATTCCGCCGGGAACTACTCCAGAGCGGTTCAAACAGATGCTCCAGAATCTCCTGGCCGACCGGTTCAAGCTGGCGGTCCATTTCGACAAGAAAGAGATGCAGATCTACGAGCTGACCGTTGCGAAGAACGGGCCGAAGATGAAACCCTCCGTGGACGACCCGGCGGTCGAGCCCGCCATGCCTGATCGCCCCCGTCTGTTCACCAACAAAATGCAAGCCGGCAAAGTAACCATGGAGGAGTTCGCCCACAGTTTGTCCATCGCCGTGCGGCAAACAGTGGTCGACGCCACCGGGTTGAAGGGGAGATACGATGCCGGCCTTTTCTGGGTTGGAACCGCGGCAGTCGCGGGACGGGGACGCGACGGCGGCCTTCCATCGCCTGACGGAAACGCGCCTCCGCAGGTAGCCGATCCGGCTCGAGGACCGGACATATTCGACGCCCTCCGGACGCAGCTCGGGCTGGAGCTGAAGCAGAAAAAAGGACCAGTCGATATCGTCGTGATCGATCATGCAGAAAAGGTCCCAACGGAAAATTAACCTCGCGCGTCATCTTTCGTAGCTTTTTCCGAATCGTGACCGAAAGCGAAAGGAGCGGCACATGACACGAATAGTCGCCGGCACAATCCTGTTGGTTTTCGCGAGCGCCGCCTACGGCCAGACCGCTGACCATCAGGCATTTGAAGTTGTATCCATCAAACCGTCCGCCCCTTACGATCCGACGGTCGGCAGGATCACGCGATCGCACGGCGGCCCCGGAACCGACGATCCAGATCTGTTCACCTGCGAGAATTGTTCCCTCACCTCGCTTGTCTCGATGGCCTACGACCTTCCGCAGTACCGCGTTACCGCCCCGGACTGGATGCCGGTCACCACGTTCCTCCTCTCCGCGAAAGTGCCGGTGGGCGCTACGAAGGAGCAGTTCCGCGTCATGATCCAGAACATGCTCGCCGAACGATTCAAGATGGTGGTTCATCGCGACAAGAAAGAAATGCAGTTGTATGAGCTGGTGGTGGCCAAGGGCGGTCCTAAGCTCAAGCCGTCACCAGGAGAGCCCCCGCCCAAGGATGCCGATCCGGAAGGAGATCGCAAGCGCGCGAGCGAACCTATGAAGCTTGCAGCCGATGGTTACCCGGCGCTTTCGGAAGGCACCAGTATGGCGATCATGAACGGCCGCGCCCGGCTGATGTACCCGAGGGAGACGATCGAGTCGTTCGCTCAGATGGTGTCGTATCAGATAGGCCGTCCCGTCACTGACGCAACGGGACTCGCTGGGAAATTCGATATCTCGCTATTTTGGGATGCCGGGGGATCAAGACGCGCCCCCACGCCGGACGGCAATACCCCGCTCGCGGGCACATCCGATCCTGACGCCGGCCCCACCATCTTCGAAGCCATACAATCGCAGCTTGGCCTCAAGCTGGAGCAGAAGAGAGGGCCCGTGGACATCGTCGTGGTCGACCACGCCGAGAGGGTTCCGACGGAGAATTGACTCGGGGCGAGGGGCGTACGACTTGCGTCCGTCGCACCACTATCGAAAAGCAGATCCCTCGCTTCCGCGGATGACTCAGTCACGAGGAAGACGTATGATCGAGTTATGGCGGTGCTGCACATCACCGAGTCCGAACTCGCGCGCGACGTTCACGGCGTGCTCGAGAAGGTGCGCGGCGGCGCCGAGATTGTGATCGAAGAGAACAATAGGCCGGTCGTGGTTCTGCGGGGCGCTGAACCGTGCGTGCGCAAACTATCGGAGATCGTGGCTTCGCTCCCGGAGCACTCCACTGCGACGGTTGATCCGGACTTCGCCGCCGATGTTCAGGAGTTTATCGACCGCCATCGCGAGCCGCTGGACACGTCCCAGTGGGACTGATCCTCGATTCCAACTTTCTGATCGCGATCGGCACTGTGAATGTGCGGCACTTCGAGATGATTCCCGGACTCGAAGTGAAAAAACTGTAGAATCAGGAACTAATCGAGCGCAAAACGGCAATTTAGACAACGCTTGCGGGGCACAAAATCGACTCGGCCCGCGTCACATCTTGAGGGCCTCGCTCGTCATACTACCCGAGCGCGAAGGAGAATCCACACAATGACTCGACTGATAACCGGCGCGATCCTGATAAGCTTCGCCTGCGGGTACCCCCAGACCGCCCTCGCCCAGACCCCGGACGGACAGCCGTCCTTTGAGGTCGCGACGATCAAGCCGGCGCCCCCGCCCTCCGTCATCAAAGGCAGTGGTGACCGTAATTTGGTGATGATGATGGGCTCGCGCGGAGGCCCCGGTACCGGCGATCCCGGCCGGTACACCTGCAACAACTGCAACCTTCAGATGCTGATGATCCAGGCGTATGGCGTGGAATCTTATCAGCTCACCATCCCCAGCTCGATGGACAACGAAAGATTCGACATCTCGGCGAAAGTGCCGGAGGGGACCACTAAGGATCAGTTCAACCTGATGTTGCAGAATCTTCTGGCCGAACGCTTCAAGCTAAAGATCCATCGCGAGACGAAAGAAGGGCAGGTCTACGAGTTGACGCTGTTCAAGGGCGGGCCGAAGATGAAGGAATCGGCGCCACCGGAGCCAGTTAAAGACGACGCGCCCCCTCCGGGACCGCCCGCCTTTCCGGCATTCTTCAACGGGGGAAAGCCGACGCTCGACAAGGACGGCTTCCCGGTCATGCCCAAGGGAGCCGGCGGCGGACGCGGACCCATGATGATGCGGATGCCCGGCAAGACGCGGATGACGGTTGAGCAGGAATCGATGGAGGATTTTGCCAAGGTATTGGCTCGGCAACTGGCCAAGCCGGTTACGGACCTGACCGGCCTCAAGGCGAAGTACGATTTCACCATGACCTGGGACGGCGCGAATTTGGGCGGTGGAATCGGTCCAGGGGGACGCGGTGGAATGCAGGTCACGTTTGCTTTTAGTAACCCCGGCGGTCCTCCACCTCCGGGCGGGGATCACCCGGGAAGCGCGGCTTCCGATGGAACCACTCCGCTGAGCGCGGCCTCAGACGGCGAGGGCGTGCCGACGCTGTTCGGCGCGCTCCAGTCGCAACTCGGGCTCAAGCTCGAACCGAAGAAGGGGCAGATGGAATTGATCGTGGTGGATCATGTGGAGAAAGTTCCGACTGAGAATTGAGGAGAGTTCCATATGAGGGTCGCCATTAGGCTCGCCGGAATTGTTCTGATCTCGCTCGCATGCGGAACGGCGTACGCTCAGACGCCGAACGGAGAGCCATCCTTCGACGTGGCGACCATCAAACCGGCGGCGCCGCCCAACGGCGGGCCCATCCGGATCGGAATAGGCGGCGGGCCGGGCACCAAGGATCCCGGCCGGTTCACCTGCTATTTCTGCAATCTATCGATGCTCATGACCCAGGCATACGATGTGGCCGCCTATCAGCTGACCATACCGACAGCCCTGAACGAAGGAAGATTCGAGGTCACCGCGAAAGTGCCGGAGGGAGCCACCAAAGAACAGTTCAGGCTGATGTTGCAGAATCTTCTGGCCGAGCGTTTCAAGATGACCGTGCATCGCGAAAAGAAAGAGGCGCAGGTTTACGAACTGACGGTGGCCAAGGGCGGTCCAAAAATGCAAGAATCGGAGCCGGAGCCGGAGCCGGCGAAAGACCTCGACACGAAGGCCGGCGACGCCCCGCCGCCTCCACCGCCTCCTCCGCCCGGCGTTCGCGATCCACACGAAATGGGGAAGGATGGTTTCCCGGTTATGCCCAAGGCGCGGCCCGGCCGCCCGATCATGTTCATGGGGATGGGACGCGCCCGCATGCAGGCCACCGCGGAATCCATGGAGGATCTCGCAAAGATGCTGGGGAATCAGGTTGGAAAACCGGTTACCGACGCGACCGGTCTCAAAGGGAAATACGACTTCACGTTGACCTGGGATGGCGCGCGTGACATATTCGGGTTCGGAGGCGGGTTGCCGATCGCTCCACCTCCTCCGGGTGGGAGCGCGGTTTCTGGAAGCGCGGCCACCCCGTTGGCAGGCGCGTCCGAAACTGAGGCCCAGCCCACTATTTTCGCCGCGGTCCAATCGCAGCTCGGGCTTAAACTGGAACAGAAGAAGGGGCAGGTGGACGTAATCGTCGTCGATCATGCCGAGAAGGTGCCCACCGAGAACTGAGGAGGACTGAGATGAAACTGGCCCGAATGATTCTGACCTGCTTCGCGCCGATCGCATGCGCGTGTCTCGCGGCCGATGGACAAGCTCAGGGACAACCGCCAGGACAACCCACCGGCCCGACCTTCGACGTCGCATCCATCAAACCGGCCCCGCCGCCATCCGGCCGGGGCATGGTGATGGGGATGCAAGGCGGCCCGGGGAACAAAGATCCCGAGCTATACCGATGCAACAACTGCAATATCCCGATGCTGATCATGAAGGCTTATGACATTCAGCACTATCAGCTTTCCTCGCCGAGCTGGATGGACACGGTCCGCTTCGACATCTCCGCGCGAGTTCCCGCGGGCGCCACCAAGGAGCAATTCAACCTGATGTTGCAGAATCTGCTTGCCGAGCGGTTCAAACTCACCATCCATCGCGACCAGAAAGAAATGCAGGTCTACGATCTGGTGGTCGCCAAAGGCGGTCTCAAGATCAAGGAATCGGTAGAGGAGCCGGCTAAAGAGCAACGAGCGGACAACGCGCAGGACGATTCGCTTCCGCCTCCGCCTCCGCCTCCCGGCGGTCGCGGTGGCCGAGGTCCCAACCTCGATAAAGACGGCTACCCGGTCATTCCCAAAGGATGCAACGGCTGCATCATGGTGGTCGGAGGCGGCAAGGCTCGCCTGCATTTGGAAAAAGACACCATGAAGGGCTTGGCGGAAATGTTGGCGAGTCAGTTGGGCAAACCCGTGACGGACGCCACCGGGCTGAAGGGGAAATACGATTTCGACGTGAGCTTCGACATGGAGAGAATGGGCGGGGGACGCGGCGACCTTGCTCCGCCTGCCGGCGGTGGCGGGGCGGCCGGCACTGGCGGCAATACGCCTCTTGCTGACAGCGACTTCGGAGTTCCGATCCTCGGCGCGGTTCAATCGCAGCTCGGATTGAAGCTCGAACCGAAGAAGGGGCAGGTGGAGATGATCGTGGTCGATCACGCGGAGAAGGTGCCGACGGAAAATTAAAGAACCTCTAAGCTGAGATCCCATCGATGTGGGGCCGGCAGTCATGCCGGCGAGCCGCCTTTCGAGGCGGCTTCTCCCGATGGAAGATGAGCCGCTCGGGAGAGCGGCTCGCCGGCATGACTGCCGGCCCCACATCGCTTGGTCAAATGAACGCTCAGCTGGGAATACAATAGAAATCGCAGCTCAAAGGAGGCAGATGCGCTTCCGTTTTTTCTTGTGCGTCATCGCGTTCGCCGCGGCGGTTAGTGCGCAAACCGCCACCGGCCCGGCATTCGACGTCGCGTCCATCAAACCCTCCACGCCTCCCGCCGCCGGTGGCCGGATGATGGGGGGCATGCGCGGCGGCCCCGGCGAGAGAGACCCCGAGTTGTACGTCTGCACCAGCTGCGCGATCCCCATGCTGATCACGCGGGCGTACGACATCAAGTATTACCAGCTCACGTACCCGAGCTGGATGGATTCGGCCCGCTTCGATGTCTCCGCGCGAGTTCCCGCCGGAGCCACCAAGGTGCAGTTCCGCATGATGTTGCAGAACCTTCTCGCGGAGCGCTTCAAACTCGCCATCCATCGCGACCACAAGGAAATGCAGGTGTATCAAATGGCGGTCGCCAAAGGCGGCCTGAAGGTCAAGGAATCGGTACCGGAGCCGGCCAAAGACGGTGACCCGCCTCCCATGACGCTCGGACGTGCGCCCCTCGATAAGAATGGCTATCCAATGATTCCCAAGGGATGCAAAGGATGCATGATCGTGGAGAATGGCAAGGCTCGCCTGACGGCTGAGGACTTCACCATGACCGAATTCGCGGAAAGGTTGTCGAACCAGTTGGGCGGACTCGTCCACGACGTCACCGGCCTGAAAGGCAAGTACGATTTCGACCTCACATGGGGAGTGGACAGCACCTTCTCGACCCAGGGCGGTGGAGCTGGAGCCTTTTCGCCAGCGCAAGGAGCAAATATTCCATGGGCCAATAGCGTCGGACCTGCCGAGTTCGAGCAAATGATGATCAGCGCGGTTCAATCCGAGCTTGGCCTGAAGCTCGAGCCGAAAAAGGGGATGGTGGAGATCATCGTCGTCGACCACGTGGAGAAGGCGCCGACGGAGAACTGACTGAGCGCCGGAGTACACTAGGGATCGCGGCTCAAGGAGAGGGATGGGCTACCGAGTCCTCATATCCATATGCGCGTTGTCCGCGGCGCTCGCCGCGCAGACTCCGAACGGGCAGCCGGCATTCGAGGTCGCATCAATCAGGCCAGGGGCGCGGGTCATCGAGTCGGGGATGCGGGTTTGGCGCCAAGGCGGCCCGGGAACCGACGATCCGACTCTGTACACCTGCGAGAACTGTAGTCTTTCAGACCTGGTTGAGCAAGCGTACGACGTTGCCTCCTATCGGCTGACGGCCGCGGGTTGGATGAATGAGGAGCGATTTAATGTCAGTGCCAGAATCGCGAACGGCGTTACCAAGGAGCAGTTCCGCCTGATGCTTCAGAATCTTCTCGTCGAGCGTTTCAAGCTGGAGGTGCATCGCGACAAGAAGGAAATGCAGATGCATCAGTTGGTGGTCATCAAAGGCGGTCCGAGGTTCAAGGAATCGCCGGAAGGCGATACGAAGCCGCCCGGGCCCCCAACCCTGCGTCCTGGTTGGATGTGGAGGCCAGTCAGGAAAGAGACAATGGAACAGTTTGCAAAATGGCTGGAAGGATACGCGCAAGGGCCTGTGGTGGATGCGACTGGTTTGAAAGCGAGGTATGATTTCGAACTATCGTGGTCATTTGAATCCCTGGACGATCCCGACTCGCCGACGCTCTTCACCGCGCTCCAATCCCAACTCGGCCTCAAACTCGAATCGAAGAAGGGCCCGGTCGAGATCCTCGTGATCGACCATTCGGAGAAGGTCCCCACGGGGAATTGAGGGATCCGGCACACACAGAGCGCGTGCGCCACTTTGATCGCCGGAGTACAATAGAAGCGCATCCCAACACGCAACCCAAGGACGCAACCCAGGAGAAGCAGATGAGCACCCGATTTCTCGTATCCGTTACCGCGTTGGCTGCCTTAGCCATCGCTACTGTCACAGCACAAACGCCGGCTCCAGCCGCGAAACCCGCGGCGGCGAAAGCCAAATCCGCGGCAATCCCGCGCACCCCCGACGGCCATCCCGACCTCCAGGGCGTGTGGACCAACGCCACCATTACTCCGATGACGCGGCCCGCTCAGTTTAAAGACAAGCCGACCATCAGCGACGCCGAAGCGAAGGCGTACGAGAAAAAAGATCTGGAGGTGCTTGATAGTCAGGACGGCAAGTCCGACGGACCGCTGATCGCCGCGGCCGGCTCCTCCGGCACGGGCGGTTATAATGTTCTGTTCATCGACAAGGGCACCGAGCTCGCGCGCGTGGATGGCCAGGCACGCACGTCGTTGATCATCGATCCGCCGGATGGCCGGATGCCCGCGATGATCCCGCGCCAGAATCGCCCACGCGGCGGTGGAGGGCAAGGCGAGGGATACGCCGGCATGAGCTACGACAGTGTGAAACGCCGTCCGCTTTCCGAACGATGCCTGATCGGCTTCGGCTCCACGTCAGGACCGCCCATGCTGCCGGTGCTTTACAACAACAACTACCAGATCGTGCAGACCCCCGACGCGATCATGATCCTGGTCGAGATGGTGCACGACGTTCGCGTGATCCGCATGAACGCCCAGCACGAATCGCCCGCGCTGGATAAGTGGCTGGGCGATTCCGTCGGGCACTGGGAAGGGGACACGCTGGTGGTGGAGACCACCAATTTCAAACCGGAGAACCGGTTCCGCGGCTCATCGGACAAACTCAAGGTGACCGAGCGCTTCAAGCGCGTCGATGCCGGGACCATCCTCTATCGCGCCACCATGGACGATCCGGATGTGTACGCCAAGCCGTGGACCATCGAGTATCCGTTCCTGGCGACGCCGGGCCCGGTGTATGAGTACGCGTGCCATGAAGGCAACTACGCGATGGAAGACATCATGGGCGGCGCGCGGAAGATGGAACAGGCCGCGCAGAAGAAGTAGTTCGAGCACCAGGTGGGGCAGGCTGGCAGCCTGCGGCGGGTTGTGAACCCGCACGTTCGAATAACGCGAGCGCCGGTAAACAACCGGCGCGCAGCTTAACAAGCTGCCCCACAAGGCACCGTCTCACTTCCAGATCAGCCGCAGACCCAGGTACGGACCCCACAACGTCTCCTTGTAATACTGATCGGACGTCGGCGACGTCTTCAAGTGAAATATCCTGGCGCCAGCCAACAGCTCGAAGTGCGGGCCGCCGGCCGCCAGTGAGGCTTCGCCGTCATAGATGTCGCCGTGATGCGGAAACCCCATGGCGGACAATTTCGCCTCGAAACGAACGCGGCGCGCCAGGTGATACTCGATTCCCGCGCCGAGAGTCGGCCGGATGATCGACTTAATGCCCTCGGTGGGCACCGCGTTGACGTCCGCCGGCGCGTCGAAAGACCCTCTGACAGCGGCGTATTGGAACTCATACAACGTCTTGAAGCGGAACTTCGCGCCCGCCGAAGGATACGGCCACGTAAGGTAATTCCAGGAAAGTTTGTAGCTGGAGAGGCGGTAATTGGTTGCCAGCACGTCGCCGACCGCGTACTGAGTGGTAAAGAATTGCTCGGTAACTCCCAGAATCGAGTTGCCCTGTCCGGTTTGCTGAAAAAAGCGAAACTCGAAGCTGTTTTCATGGCCGGTCGGTACCGTGATGAACACGCCATCCGCAAATTTGCTGTGGCCCGGAAACCCCAGGGCGCCGGGATCGAAATCGGTGTTGGCGTGGCCCTGCGCGATGGTCGGCGCTGCGCGGGCGAGCCAGTAAAACGGCTCGATCGAGAAGTTGTCTCCTCCTGTGTCGCGTTCGGTTGTGACGGGCGGAGGGGGCCGAGGGACCGGCATCTGCACAGTCGGCTTGGGGACCGGCGGGGTCGCCTCCACACCGCCCGGCGGTTGTGTCGGCGGCGGCTGAGCCGGGGGCTGGTTTGGCGGTTGAGCCGGGGGCTGGGTTGCCTGTTGCGCGGGCGGCTGGAGCGCCGAGGCATCTGGATCTGCCTGATCCGTCGCATCGGTCTGCTGCGTCGGCGGTTGTTCCCGATCCGGATGATTCGCCTGTGCTTGCGGTTGGGCGGGCGGAGGGTCCGCCGGCGATGATTGCACCGCCACAGGCGCTGGTTTAGTGTTCGATGCATCCTGCGCCGCCAGCGGCACAATCAGCAGACAGGGGATGAGCACAGTCATCCGGAGTGTTAACGGCACGAGATCCTCATGTGATTGCGATTTTAGCAGGTGACGCGTTTCAATTCAGCCGTGCCAATAATTCACGGTCGATCCTGGCTTTCACAGTGCGGCGATCCAGGCCCACGCGCCGCGCCGTTTCCTCATAACTCCCCGTGGTTCGATACACGATGGTGCAGTATCGCGTCAGCAATTCATTCACCGTCGTGCGCCCTCCGCGAAAATCCTCAATCATCCTCGCCATCGCGCCACTTGGCGCACTCCCTGACCCTCCTTCGCCGCCGCTGGCAAGGTGCGCGGGCGCGGGGCGCGACGGCTTGTAATCCCGCCGGATCAGGACATTCTTCACGCACTGCTCGAGTTCGCGGTAGTTTCCCGGCCACGCGTAATTGCGTCCGAGATTTTCTTCAATCCACAGCGCGACCTCGCCCCAGAATTGCTCCGCCTCGGCCCCCGCCACGCGGCGCGCCATATACGCGATCAGCTCATTCAGGACCTGCGGCGAATCGGCGAGCTGCTCGGCGAGCGACGGCGTCGCGATCTGATCCGAGCACAAGCGATAATACAGGTCCTCGCGAAATTGGCCCTGCTGAATGCGCGCCGCCAGATCGCGATTGGTCGCCGCGATCAGCTTGCCGTGAAACCGGCTCGCGGCGGTCTCGCCCACCGGATGAAACGTGCGCGTTTCGATCACGCGCAGCAGTTTCACCTGAATCGCGGGGTCGAGGTCGCCCAGTTCGTCGAGAAACACCGATCCCACGGCCGGGCAGGTTTCGAGCCAGCCCTTGCGGTCCTCAATGGCGCCGGTGAAGGAGCCGCGCCGGTGCCCGAACAGTTCGGACTCGACCAGCGTCGGCGAGAGCGCCGAAATATTGATCGGGAAAAACAGCGCGGCATCGTCGCTCGCGAACGCGATCTTTTTGTCGTCAAACGGCTGGTAGCAGGATTGCGCGATGGCCCGGGCGGCCAGTTCCTTTCCTGTGCCGGAGGGCCCGGTGATCAGCGTGGCGAACTCGCCCATGCGTCCGTATAGCGTGCGCCGGTAACGCCGCATGTCGTGCGTGAAAATCGACTGCCAGACGGACGCTCGCAGACGCGCGGCCGGCATCGATCCGCCGATGATGTCGCGAAAGATCTGCTCAAAAGCCCGCTGAATCTGGCGAAAACACGCGAATGTGTGGCGAGGATCGTGACGTGTGGGAAAGTGCACGCCGTCGATCTCAAAGAACCGCCGCCAGTCGCTCAGGAATTCGTGATAAAAGCGCCAGCGGCTGGTGAGCGCTGCGGCGGAGCCGAAACTCGCCTCGTAGAAATGCCGATAGTAGCTCTGATACAGCAGATGAAGAATCGCGTCTTCATACAGCAGCAGATCGGCGTCGCGCGGCGTGAATTTCCGCGAGATCAGCCGCGACCGCAATTCCTCCGCGAGCTTCTTCAGCTTTTCGTAAATCCGCCAGACGTTGGCGCGCGGCCGCTCCGGATCGGCCACCAGTTGGCTCCAGACCGGCTCGCCTGCGACGAATTCGTCGCCCAGCGCTTCCCGTTCCAGGCGAGTGTGCTCGGGAAGGAAGGGGTTACAATAAGCGAACTCGGAGACGGCGATTAGAAAGGAGCGCTCAGCGGCGGAAACGAAGGGCATGTACATTTAATGTACATGAATATACAGTGGGTGTACCATCGCTTTGGCCGTACTGGGGGCGCGTTGCTGATTCTACAGCAGAAAAACATCGGTTTTCACCGTGCATTGATCGCAGCATGACCAAAGAATCGGGCGGTTTCAAAGAGCTTCTGAAGAACGGCGGATTTCAAGCGTTCCTGTGGACCCAGTTCCTGGGCGCGTTGAACGACAACCTGTACAAGATGATCGTGTCGATGCGCGCGGTGCACGTCGCCGCCACCACCGGCACGCAATACGTCTCGATTGCGCTGGCGGTTTTCGTGATCCCGTTCTTTCTGTTCTCGGGTTATTCGGGGCAGCTTGCCGACCGCTTAAGCAAGCGCACGGTGCTGATCGCCGTGAAAGTTTTCGAAATCGGCGTGATGACGCTGGGCATCGCAGTATTCTTCTCGAACAGCATCGAGCTGATGCTGCTGGTGCTGTTCCTGATGGCGCTGCATTCCACGGTTTTCAGCCCGGCGAAGTACGGCATCGTTCCCGAAATGCTGCCCGATAAAGACCTGTCGCGCGCCAACGCGCTGCTGGAAATGACCACGTTCGTCGCGATCGTGCTGGGCACGTCGCTGGGCGGGTTGCTGTTCCATGAGTGGAAAGATGCGGCGTGGAAGATGGGAGTGGCGATGCTCGCGGTCGCGGTGGCCGGATTCGCCACCAGCCTGCGGATTCCGCACGTCAAACCCAGCGGTGCGACGGCTCCGTTCCGCTTCAATCCCTTTGGCGAAGTGATCACCGGCACGCGGCACCTGTTGAAAGACCGGCCGCTGTGGCTGACCGTGATCGGCATCTCTTACTTCTGGTTTCTGGGCGCGCTGTTTCAATCCGACCTGCTGATGATGGGCAGCGAGAGCATGAAGCTCGACGATCTGAGTGTGGGCCTGATGGTGACCTGTCTCGCCATCGGGATCGGCTTCGGCAGCCTGCTCGCGGGCCGTTTGTCGGGCGACAAAGTGGAATTGGGGCTGGTGCCGCTCGGCTCGATTTTCATGGGACTGAGCGCCATCGCCGTTCAGGCCGCGGTGCATTCGTACGCGTGGTCCATGGGGACGCTGGTGCTCCTGGGCCTTTCGAGCGGCCTGTTTATCGTGCCGCTGAATGCATATTTGCAGCAGCGCAGCGAGAACCAGGAAAAAGGCCGCATGATCGCGACCAACAATTTCTATAACACTTTGGGGCTGCTGCTCGCGTCGGCGGCGCTGTGGGGATTGCACGATCGCATGCACATCGCGCCTGAAAAACTGATCCTATGGGTGGGCGTCGCGACCCTGATCGCCACGGTGTACATCGTGCGGCTGGTCCCGGAGTTTCTGGTGCGATTCGTGTTGTGGATGGCGACGCACACCGTCTTCAAAATCCGCATCGTGGGTCAGGAGAACGTGCCGTTTCGCGGACCGGCGCTGCTGGTGGCCAACCACATGTCGCATCTGGACGGCTTCCTGATCGGCGCCTGCATCCAGCGCTTCGTGCGCTTCATGGTGTGGAAGCCGTACTACGACATGAAGTCGCTGAACTGGTTTTTCCGGTTCGGGAAAGCGATTCCGGTGGGGACCACCGGGCCGCGCGACGTGGTTGCGTCGATTCGCGCCGCGCGCGAAGAACTGATGGGTGGCCACGTGGTCTGCATCTTCGCCGAAGGCGCCATCAGCCGCACCGGCAACCTGCTGCCGTTCAAACGCGGGATGGAAAAGATCGTCGACGGGCTGGATATTCCGGTGATCCCCGTCCATCTCGACCGGTTGTGGGGCAGCGTGTTCAGCTTCGAAGGCGGCAAGTTTTTCTGGAAATGGCCCAAGCGGATTCCCTATCCGGTCACGGTTTCGTTCGGCTCGCCGATGCTTGCCCCCTCAGCGCATCAGGTGAGGCAGGCAATCGGCGAGCTGGCGAGCGACGCGGTGATGAATCGCAAGAACGCGGGAGATCTACTGCACTTGCGATTCATTCGCGCCGCGCGTAAGAACTGGTCGCGATTCGCGATGGCGGATTCCACCGGCCGCGAGCTGACCTACGGCCGCGCATTGGCGGCGAGTGTGATGGTGGAGCGGTGGGCGAATCGAAAAGACTACCGCGCGGAAAAAATGATGGGCGTATTGCTGCCGTCTTCCTGCGGCGGAGCGCTGGCGAATATCGGATTGACGATGGCGGGAAAAATTCCAGTGAATCTGAATTTCACCGCGGGCGCCGAGGCGATGGCTTCGGCCATCGAGCAGTGCGGGATCCGGACCATCGTCACGTCGAAAGTGTTTCTGAGCAAAGCCGGAATCACGTTGTCAGCGCCCGCTGGGCGCGCGATGCCGGGGATGGTGTTCATCGAAGATGTGTTCGCCGGCGGTGGGGAAGCATCGGCATACCTGATGGCGCGATTGGCTCCGAAATGGATGCTGGCGAGGCTATCGCGTGGCGAAAAGGCCACTCCCGATTCGCTCGCGACCGTCATCTTTTCGAGCGGCAGCACCGGCACTCCCAAAGGCGTGATGCTGTCGCACTACAACATCATTTCGAACATCGAAGCCATGGTGCAGGTGTTCTGGCTGGGCCCGCACGATCGCATTATCGGCGTGCTGCCGTTCTTTCACTCCTTCGGATTCACGGTGACCATCTGGCTGCCGCTGATCACCGGCTGTGGCGTCGCGTATCACGCCAATCCTACCGATGCGAAAGTGATCGGCGAGATGGTCGAGAAATACAAAGGCACGCTGCTGCTGTCGACACCGACGTTCTGCGTGGGCTACGCGCGCAAGTGTACGCATGAGCAATTCGCGTCGCTGCGCTATGTGCTGGTGGGCGCGGAGAAGCTGCGCGATTCCGTTCGAAAGACGTTCGAGGACGCGTTCGGCCTGGAGTTACTCGAAGGGTACGGCTGCACCGAGATGGCGCCGGTGGTCGCGGTGAATTCGCCGAATTTCGAAGCGGGCCGCGATTCGCAGATCGGAAATAAGCCGGGCACGGTGGGGCATCCGCTGCCGGGAGTCGCGGTGAAGATTGTCGATCAGGAGACGATGGAGGAACTGGGCGGTAATCAGGAGGGTCTGCTCCTGGTGCGCGGCGCGAACCGGATGATTGGCTACCTCGGCCAACCCGAGCTGACCAAGGCGGCGTTATGTTCCGAGCTGCCGGAGGCAGCTTCAAGCAAGGCTTGGTATCGCACGGGCGACCTGGCCGTGATGGATGACGACGGATTCCTGCGCATCACCGATCGCCTGTCGCGCTTCAGCAAAATCGGCGGCGAGATGGTGCCGCACCTGAAGATCGAAGAGGCGGTGCACGAGTTGGTCGACGATTGCGCGTGCGCGGTGTGCGGAATTCCCGACGAGCGCAGAGGAGAGAGAATCGCGCTGTTGTTCACGCGGGGCGACATTGAACCCTCGGAACTCTGGCGGCGTTTGTCGGAAACTGACTTGCCGAAGCTGTGGGTGCCCAAGCGCGAAAACATTTATCGGGTCGACTGTTTGCCGACGCTGGGGACCGGGAAGGCGGATCTGCGCGGGATTCGGAAGATGGCGGAAGAGTTGTCGGGGAGAGAGGTGAAGGTCGCTGCGGAGTAGTTGGCCGGGATGCACGCGGATGGAGGCTGATAGGAGCTACTTCGCGATGCGCTAGCTGGGTCCGGACGCCTCGCGCTTGTCCATTCTTTCGATGCTGTCGTCCAGCACGCGGATGTTGTCATTCATCGCGCGAACGTACTCGTCAACAAGGACATCTTGGCGATCCAGCATTCGATCCTGCGCATCGAAGCGGCGGTTCATTCGCTCAAATCCGTTGTCAAGCGCGCGCGTCAGTGTGTCCCGCATATCGATGAGGGCTGCGACGACGTTGGTTTCGTATGCCGCGAGGCTGTCATTGACGTGGGCGTTGATGACCTGGGCGTCGATCGGGAGGTGAGCGTTGACCGGCCCTCCCATCGCGTCGATATTGGCGATGATTCGTCCTTCCATCGCTTCGAGATGCTGCTTTAGTTCTTCGTCCATGTGTCGGTTCGCGGGCTTCCGGTTGGAATTCTCGAAAAAGCCTCTGCTTTGACGCTGCTCTAGCCTCAGTATAGTCCTGTCGCCAGGCTGCGCACGATGGACTTACTCGCCAGCGGATTCTGGTCGGCGTGGGCACGAAAACCATCGTCAGCGAGCGGACGCCTTGCACGATGCGAATGGCATCTCCAGCTTGATGTCTCCATGATCCGAATAGCTGGTTAGAGGTAATTTGGGCGTTTCCGCCGCGGCCATCATGCCGAACTCCCTCGCGACGGCGAATTGCGGACACGTCCGCAGCTGCGTCAGGATGACGCTAGCCTCGGCGAAGAGTTCTCCGTCGATCCCCTCAACTACGGATAGATCGAACGACCCGTCGGGGCGAATTTCTGTCCTCTCGGCGTATCCGCTCTTTTCGGAAACAAAAGTCACGGCGCCTCTAAGCGGAACGCCGTCGGTATATTTGACTTGCCCGGAAAGGTTGTGGCGCTTCTCATCGGTCGGGAACCTTAACTCCAAGCCGTTAACGTACTTCCCTGCTTCGACCGTGATGAGCGTCCCGGCTTCACGCTCCCGCACTCCCGGGAGATAAAGCGTCGTTCTCGACTTGATACCATCGGCCTTCCCGTCCTGGTGCGCTACCACGCGATACTGGCCCGGCGCCATCATTTCGAAGTTGAATCTGCCGTTTCCTTCCTTGGAACACTCGAACGAGAAGGCGTCACGCTCGCCTCGCCCGTCTTTTTCCATCAACTGCATGCACACGTGCGGAACCGGTTTGCCCCTCGCATCGATCACACGACCACTCAATCTGGTGTCAGCCTGGAGCACAAAATCCACGCTCGCGTCTCCCTTCTCTTCGAGATCCGCGACGTTCTCATCGCCGCGAACCTTTGGATTCGCCACAGGGAACTTGATTCGCCAGCCTTTGGGTGCGTTCATGCTCACGGAGTATCGACCCGGCGGTAGCCCAAAGCGTTCATAGACGCCGTCGGCGTCCGTGACTTCTTCATAAGTGGATGCATCCGGACCGGATATCTTCACTTTGACTCCTGGCAGTCCACCAACATGTCGGAAGGGCTGCTTCGCGGAATCTTCGTACAGTTCAACTTCGCCTGATAAGCGAGTGCCCTGCGCCGATCGAGGAAGCTCGCGCAAGAATCGCAAAGCATCGGCCCCGTTGGCACCGACACAGGGCGGTACGGTCCAAGCTCCTTTCTCTCTTGCCGGGTAAGGGTAAAGCAATACGCGTTCGCCTTGGCGAAACTTAGCATCACAATCGCTGCCTCCCAAGTGGAACTCCAAGGTTTGACCGACAAAAGCCCCCTTGAACGCTTCGTCCACCGGGACGCGCGCTGTTTGCGGGTGGAACATCGTGCCGACTTCGGGATCGGCAAAAGTCACCGTACCGTAGATGACGACCGAGGCGTTCTGCCAGGCCTGTTTTGCTGTCGACCAGCCCGAACACACGCATCCCCAGGCGGAGTTCGCCGTCAAAAGAATCAGAACGCAACGCCACATAATCCCGTCCTCGCCAGTATGATAGAACTTCCATGACGATTTTGAAACGGGCATCACTCCGAGCACCTACAACCCGGCCTGCTATCATGAGACTTCTCGCCATGCCCGATCTCCGCTCGGAACTCGCGCCTATGTCAGAAGCCGTCACCCACGATATCCGCGTGGAGGTTCTGTCGAAATACTCACCCGAAAACTCGCGGCCGATGGAAGATGAACTGGTGTTCCAGTACACCGTCAGCATCACTAATCAGGGAACCGATACGGTGCAACTCCTGAGCCGCCATTGGATCATCACGGACGCGCTCGATCATGTTCATGAAGTTCAGGGGCCGGGCGTGATAGGCGAACAGCCGACGCTCCAGCCGGGCGAGTCCTTCAAATACTCGTCATGGTGCCCGCTCAAGACGCCGACGGGCATGATGCGCGGCACTTACCAGATGATTCGCGCCGATGGGACCCGGTTCGATATCGAGATCGCTCCGTTCGCGCTGAAGGCACGATCGATCATTAATTGAAGCGAACCACAGGCTAAAGCCTGTGCCACCACAAACCACAGGCTAAAGCCTGTGCCACCCAAAACACAGACTACCCTGTGCCACGGGAACTGCATGCTAAAGCCTGTTCCACCGGAATCACAGGCTGAAGCCTGTGCCACCACCCCTGCTGGGGTTATGATGGGATCTTCCATGATGATTCTGAAACCGGCCGCCCTCGCCTTGCTGGCCGCATGCGCCGCGGCGACTCTATCCGCGCAAACCGAGATCGAAATCGGCCAACAGGTCTATCGAGCCAACTGCTTCGCCTGCCACGGCCCCGATGGCGATCAGGTGAACGGCATCAACTTCAAGAGCGGCACATTTAAACGCGCGAATACCGACGATGAGCTGATGAGCATCGTCGCCAACGGGATTCCGGGCACCGGCATGCCGCCGACCGCGATGGCGGTTGAGTCGCGGCGTGCGGTGGTCCTGTACATAAGGTCGATGAAACCGTCGAGCGTAGGCGGCGCGAAGGTCGCGGGCGACGCGGCGCATGGCAAAGTCATCGTCGAAGGCAAAGGCGCATGCCTCGGGTGCCATCGCGTGGGCGATAAAGGCTCGCATACCGGTCCGGAATTAAGCGAGATCGGCAGCCGGCCGGCGGCGTATCTGGAGAAATCGCTGCTCGATCCGAATGAAACCGTCGCGCCGCAGAACCGCTACGTTCACATCGTCACTAAGCAGGGCACGGTGATCACGGGACGGCGGCTCAACGAAGATACCCACAGCATCCAGCTCATCGATGAAAAAGAGCGCCTCATGTCCCTCGACAAATCCCAACTGCGCGAGCTGACCGTGTTGAAGACCTCGCCGATGCCGTCGTACCAAGGCAAGTTGAGCGCGCAGGAAATCGCGGACGTGGTCGCGTACCTGCAAACCTTAAGAGGCTTCTAAGGAAAGATCCTGACTATGAAACGCATCGCACTTTTGATGTCCGCCGCGGCTGCCGTTCTAATGCCCTGCTCCGCGCAGATCACTTTCGATCGTCTGCTGCACGCCGATCGCGAACCGCAGAACTGGCTCACTTATTCGGGCGCGTATAACGCGCAGCGCTACAGCCTGCTGGACCAGATCACGCCGGCGAACGCGAAGAACCTGGAGCTCAAGTGGGTGTTCCAGGCGAGGTCGCTCGAAAAATTCGAAACGACGCCGCTGGTGATCGACGGGGTCATGTATCTCACCGAGGCGCCCAATCACGTCTATGCGGTGGATGCGAAATCGGGAAAGATTTTCTGGGATTACGACCATCGCGCCTCGAAGGACGCTCGGGTGTGCTGCGGATCGGTGAATCGCGGCCTGGCGATTCTCGGCGACACGCTGTTCATGGGCACCATCGACGGGCGCTTGCTGGCCATCGATTCGAGAAGCGGACGGCCGCGCTGGAATATCGAAGTGGGCGATCCGAAACTGGGGTATTCGATCACGCATGCGCCTCTGATCGTGAAAGACAAAGTGATCGTGGGTGTGGCGGGCGGCGAATACGGCATTCGCGGATTCATCGCCGCGTACGACGCGAAGACCGGCAAGGAGGCCTGGAAGTTTTACACCGTCGCTGGGCCGGAAGATCCCAAAGCCCAGGCGAGCTGGGCCAAGGATTCCTGGCAGCACGGCGGAGCGCCCGCGTGGCTGACCGGTTCCTACGATCCGGAATTGAACACGGTGTACTGGGGCACGGGAAACCCGGGGCCGGATTGGAATGGCGACGATCGCGACGGCGACAATCTGTATAGCGATAGCGCGGTGGCGCTCGACGCGGACACCGGCAAACTGAAATGGCATTTTCAGTTCACGCCGCACGACGAATACGATTACGACGCCGTGCAGATTCCGGTATTGATCGACGGCGAATGGAACGGCGCGCCCCGTAAGATGATGCTGTGGGCCAATCGCAACGGATTCTTTTACGTGCTGGACCGGCAGACCGGAAAGTTCCTGACCGGCAGCGCATTCACGCGCGTGAACTGGGCCAACGGTCTTGACGAATCGGGCCGCCCGATGCGCGCGCCCAACATGAGCCCCACCGCGCAAGGCACGCTGATCTATCCCAACCTGTTCGGCGGGACCAACTGGTACTCACCGTCCTACAGTCCGCGCACGCACCTGTTCTATATTCCGAGCTGGCAGGAATCCAACATGAACATGGCCAAGATTCCGGTGCAATACGCCCCCGGCGCGCGCTTCACCGGCGGATTGCCAAGGGGCGCGAACACGCGGCGGGGAAATCGCAACACGCCCGACGAATCGCAAGCCTACGGGTCGGTGGTCGCGATGGATCCCAAGACCGCCACCAAGAAGTGGGAGTTCAAGATGAGCGACGTCACCGATAGCGGCATATTGACGACAGCGTCGGATGTGCTGTTCGTGGGCGGACGCGAGGGATATTTTTACGCGCTGGACGCTCGCGACGGCAAGGAATTGTGGAGGTCCATCCTGGGCGGTTCGGTGGAATCGGGACCGATCACGTATCGCGTGGATGGGAAACAGTACGTGACCATCTCGTCCGGTCACACGATGTTCACGTTCGGGTTAAGGGAATAAAACTTGGCAAAGTTTCTGGCCGTTAATGAACATGAATGAACATAAATAGGCCGCCTGTTTTCCATTTAAGTTGATTACGTGCATTAACGGCTGAGGATTCTTTGTCCGGCTAGAGTTTTCTAGCGAAGATCGCGTAATCCAATCCGCCGAAAAAGTTTTCGCGAACCCCCGCGGGCAGCTCCATCAGCGACGGCCACGATTCCGCCGCGGGCGCGAGTCGCTCCACTTCGATGTTCACCAATCCCGCTTCCTCCAGATAAAACCGCAGCAGCGGCGCGGGGACCGGACGCGTGTGCGTCGGGTCGAGATAAAAATGCGTCGCGAAAATAGCGAGACATTCTGGATTGGGCGTCTCGATGGCCAGCATCGCGCCGTGATTCAGTTTGCGCACCAGCAGGTTGACCAGATCCGGCAGACGTTCGGGTGGGATATGTTCGACGACCTGCGAACAATACACGCCGCCCAGCGAAAGATCGGCGAGCCCGTCGAGATACTCAAACAGGTCGGCTCGCTCCGCCGCGAGTCCTTTGGACTTGCAGATCGCGACGCACTCCTCGCTCTGATCGATACCGCGCGCGGCCAGGCCGGCATCCCCGGCGGCTTCGAGAAATTCGCCGCGTCCGCAGCCCGCATCAAGAATCTCGACGGAACCAGTACGCGAGTGGTGAGACGCGCCGGCGAACTTCGCGGCGTACTTCTTTTGATGCTCGCGAATCCGTTCGGGCGATCCGCGGAAAACCTCGGCGAAGCGCAGCCAGTCCACATTGATCCGAGCGGCGCCGTTCGGTAGCGCCGCACCTGGCGATCCATGCGTCGGCGACCCGGCCACGGCTTTCTGGCGGATCAGCTTCAATTCCGCGTGAATCAACTTTTCGTACTCTCCGCGAATCTGTTCCAGGTCCCGCCACAGGCGCTTCTGCACATCCAGCGTATTGCGCTCCAGCGCAGCTTCGAATCCATCGTGCTGCTGCCGCGCCAGCTCTCGAAAATTCTGTTCCAGCAGCGTCACGCGATGTTGAAACGCAGCCTGCAATTCGGAGATGGTCCGCAGCATGTGGATCTCGCTGGCGCTGCGGCGCTCCTCGAAGCCCACGCGCCATTCGGCCCAATGCTTTCGGATGTCGTCCGCGGCAACGTTCCGCACGTGCTCCTGATGATGGGCGGCCAGCGCGGCCAGTGCGCGGCCCGTATCCGCCAGCGCATCGATGGACGCCTGCACGCACTGCATCGCGGCCCGATTGAACTCCACCTGTTCGCGCACATGCCAGTCCAGCGCCCGCGCGATCCTCTTCTTGAAAAATTGAGCGATTGAATTCTTAAGCCCCGGCGGCCGCGGATTGACCGTGCCGATGGCCGCGACTTTGGCTTCGGCGGCATCGCGCGCGTGCACCAGCGGCGAAAGATCGGGCGCGGCCACGCCCTCCAGGCCAAGCGAGCCTTCCGGATGCCGCGCACGCACGCGATCGCGCACCGCGTGAATGGCCGCGGTCAGCTCGTCATCTTGCACGGCGTTCTCCCTTGGAAGCATTGGAGCGCGGCTGCATTATTTCTTTAACCGCTCCCTGGGCGCAAGCGCAGCTTGGTCACGGCTCGTAAATGCGGAGTGCGGTGTCATTGTTTTAACCGCTTCCTCTGGTCGCGGCTCGTATCGCGGCTCGTAAACGACGCCGTAATTTTGGTATACACTCCGCCGCGCGGCGTGAATTCGCCGGTAAGCGTCGCCGCCATCGGGCGCGCTGCTTTCACGATATCGGCGAGCATCCGGTTGACCACATTCTCCTGAAAAATCCCCAGATTACGATACGCCAGCGTGTACATTTTGAGCGACTTCAATTCCAGGCAACGCTTATCTGGCACATACCGGAGCGTCAGCGCGCCGTGATCGGGTAAGCCGGTCTTGGGGCACACGGAAGTAAATTCGGGCATGCGGATTTCGATCTCGTATCCGGTCGAGTATTGATTCGGCCAGGTTTCGATTTCCGGGAGCTCGGCGTCGACGCCCGCCGAGGCGTGTTCGTCGGTGTATTGTCGCTTCATGCTTTCATCGAATCCCGTTGAGATTCGCCTTCGGATGCCGCCGGCGTCGATGCGGCCTGCGGCTCGCGGGCAGGCAGACCACGTGAAAGCAAGTCCAGAAACAAGCCGACGTCGGTGACCACGCCGACCGCCTGGCCCGTGCCGCGATCGCTCACCTTGGTGGCGACGGCGGGGTTAATATCCACGCACACGATCTTCACCCAGCTCGGCAGCATGTTGCCGGTGGCGATCGAATGCAGCATCGAGCCCAGACATAAAACCAGGCCGGCGCCCTTTAGCTGTTCGGCGTAGGCGTCCTGCGCCAGATTCATATCGGTGATGGTATCGGGCAGCGGGCCGTCGTCGCGCAAACTCCCGGCCAGCACGAAAGGCACCCGCGCCCTCACGCATTCGTACATCACGCCACCCGTAAGACGGCCGCCTTCGACGGCCGCCGCAATACTACCCGCGTGATATATCGCGTTGATCGCGCGCATATGATTGCGATGGCCGTGCTCTTCCTGCCGCCCGTCGCTCTGCCGCACGCCCAGCGAAGTGCCCAGCAGGCTGGCTTCGATATCGTGAACGCCCAGCGCGTTTCCGGCGAGCAGAGCCTGTACCCATCCGCCGCGAATCAGCTCTGAAAGCGGCCGCACGCCGCCGGTGTGAACCACCACCGGCCCCGCGACAACAACGATTTTTTGCCCGAGAGATCGCGTCTGCTGCATCAGCGCGGCGGTCTGGCGCACCGCGGTTTCCACCTGCCGCTCCGACGAAATCCCGTTGCTCATGAACGCGAACGCGAGCCGGTCGCGCTCCTTCGATTCGGGGACCACGCGAATGCCGGACATCCCCACGACGACCCGGTCCCCGTTCTTCAGATCGCGCAGGCGGCGGCAGGAAGCACCGTCACCAGAGACGTCGTTACCAATGACGATCATCGCGTCCATGCGCTGATTCTGCACTTCCAGCCATTCGCCGTTATGGCGGACCAGCGTTCGATTATTCGTGGTCGAATAAAAATCGTCGGGAGCGCAGCAGTCGCGATCGACGGTCGCGAGCTCCGCGTCGCCTGTATCGACGGGCGTGCAGCCCAGGCCGACCAGTTGCGACATCAGCCGCTGCATGTCGGCCAGTTCCGGCGTTTCCACCTTCAGACGCAGATAGGATCCTTCGGCGTTGGTCTTGCCGATCCGAAACTGCTCGACCTCGAAGCGGCCGTTGAATTCGACCACCGTGTCGAAGATCCGCTCCATGACGTGCGAGTCGATGAGGTGGCCTTCGGCTTCGAGAACTTCCTGATGCATCGTTTTTTCAGGATAGCGTGCGGGGCAGGTGAGGTGCCCGGCTTAACGAGAAGGCTTAGAATGAAGTCATGCCTAAGGAACCAGCGGAGCTCTTCAGGGACGCACTTTCGCTGCCTGCGGAAGCTCGTGCAGCTTTGATCGACTCTCTGCTGGAGAGCCTGGACGACGTTCAGGTCGACGATGACGCGGAAGCTGCTTGGCGGCAAGAGATCTATCGTCGTCTACAGCAAATTGACAGTGGGGCCGTGAGGCTGATCCCCTGGGACGATGCGCAAAGCCGTCTCTGGGCTCGAATTCAGCGTTGAAGCGCAGAAACGTACGAATCCACCCCGCGGCGCTGGAAGAAGCCGAGGCGGCAGCTGTCTGGTATGCGGAGCTCAGCCGTCGAGCGGCGGGACGATTTCTAAATGAGCTTGGGCGCGGGATCGAACAGGTTGCCACGCAGCCCGACCTTTTTCCCGAATTCGTATTCGGAACACGGCGGATGGTGCTTCACAAGTTCCCGTACGTGATCGTTTTTCGCGAAACCGCGACCACGGTCGAGGTCGTTGCGGTCGCGCACGAACACCGCCGGCCTGGCTATTGGCGTAACCGGTTGTGAAAACTTCTGGCGCGCTTCGTGGAGCTTTGAACCGAGCGCTATCCTTAGAAGATGTTTCTTAAGGCCCTGACGCGAGGCGCGGTCGCCGCCGCCGTCCTGATTCAATTCATTCCCTACGGCCACAACCACACCAATCCGCCGGCGATCGCGGAGCCTCCGTGGAACTCACCGGAGACCAAGGATTTATTCCATCGCGCCTGCTTCGATTGCCACAGCAACTCGACCGTGTGGCCCTGGTATTCTCACGTTGCGCCGGTATCCTGGCTGGTCCAGAACGACGTCGACGGTGGCCGGCGCCATTTGAACTTCACCCAGTGGAACCTCCCTCAGCGTCACGCCGAGCACGTCGTCGAGGAAGTGAAACAAGGCGACATGCCACCCTGGTTCTATCTTCCGATGCACCCCAACGCCAAACTCACTGACGCCGAAAAACAGGCGCTGATGGACGGCGCCGCGAAAACGCTAGGGCCGCAGACCGACCATTGATTTTCACGGCGGCTGTGCCCGTCTCTATGGTACGGATGCCGTCACCGGCGGCGACTTCACCAGTATCAAACTGGTAGCGACAGCGAAGCGTGGAATGGCGGTAGGCGCCGGATGCGCCACCGTCGGCGTCGCAAAGCCTGCATCCGGACCAAAGTAGAACGGAGCAAACAGTGGCAGCGCCAGCGCCTCACCGATCCCCCCGCTTATCGCCACGGGAACATCCGAATATTCGATGGAGAAAGGATCGGAATATAGAACCTCATACGCTACCATTCCGAAGTCGTGAATGGTAGTGGTAGCGCCGGGCGCCGCTAGAAAGGGACCGGCCCCATTAGGGTCCGTGGTGGTGGCAACCATCACGCCCGTAGCTGTTCCGGGACTGCCGACACGGTGCAGGTAAACTACGTTCGGAACCGTCACCGTCTCGCCAAACGCCGCGAAAAAGAGCGCGATCCGCGTCCCTGAGCTGGCGACGCCGTCACTGCTGATGCCGGTGTTCACTCCGCCATAGCCGGCTGAGAAAAGCGCAAAGTTCCCGGTAGTGGTGACCCCTGGGTCATAGCTGATCGGCGGATTGGGAACCGGCGGCGCGTTCGCAAGGTTGTTCTGCCACTGGAATCCCTCCTCAGTGTTGTACAGGAGGAGGCCTGGAATGTTCTGCGCGGCATCCGCGGGGTAGTTCTTGTCCCCGAAGAGGTAAGGATACGGAAGAGCGCCAGGAGTCGCATTCGCCAAGGCGAACGCAATATTTCTGTATTTCCATGCGGGCGCGAAGCCTTCCTCCAGGTGCACAGCTCCCGGCAATGCCGACGCAATCAGGCCGTCCTGGGAAAACCCGATGCTCACAGTCGTCGGGCTAATAAAGAAGGACATACCGCCGTTCTCCTGGATCACCGCCTCAATCGGATGAGGACCGCCGCCGCCGAGCGCCGCAGCATCCGCGCGAAGATTGGTGATGCGCAGAATCCTCGTTCCGCCCACGCCCGGTGGATCGAACGGCACGCCCAAAAACTCGATAACATTGTCTAGCGTAGGGCTCGACGTCAGCCGTCCTTGAAACGCATTCGGGCGGCCGCACCCGTACTTGGCCAATCCCACAAACGTCGCGCCGATCACCTGGCAGTTACTCGCAGGGACGAACGGCGTGCCGTCGTACGTCTGCGTCGGGCTGCCGATGCTGGTGATCTCGCATATTCCCGGACCTAACAGCCCGTTGTCCGGCGCGCCGGTGTTCCCGCAGTTCAACAGCGGCGTCGCAAGTGGACCGTTGGCGGTGCCCCGATTAGGCTCATCCACCAACAGGAGCGCCTCGCTGAAGTCGGGACCCGCCGCACTGTGTTCGGTCACCAGACTGGTGGCGTTCACGTTCAGGATCACGCTCAAATTAATTTGCGGCACGAACGCCCCCGCGGGCGTAGGCGTTCCACCCGTGCAGCTCAGCACGATGTCACCCAGCAGTTCTGTGTTTCCCGCCGTGCGCGCCAAGGTGGGAACAACGGCGGCCGTAGTACACGTGATCTGCGCAGTCGCCGGAATCGCAAAGCCCGCGAGCAGGATTGCCGCGACGGGAAAAACAGATGGAGAAAAAGTCCTCTTCTGGCTCAAAGTCATTTTGTCCTCCTTACTTGACTTGAACAAACGGAACTCTCTTGGAGAGCACACATGAAGAGGAGATTTATCGCGCCGGAATTTCGTTTCCAGCAAATCTACTTACGACAACCCGAATCGCGACATATTTCCCGTGGCATACTTCTTGGGTTACAAGCAGATCGCCCCAATGAGGCGCGACCGATGTGGGGCAGGGCCATGCCCTGCCAGTTGAGGCGCGACCGATGTGGGGCAGGGCCATGCCCTGCCAGTTGAGGCGCGGCCGCCAGGGAGTGCGTTCCGTTCCTGACCCTGAACGACGAAAAAAGTAACGCCCTGCTTCCGAACGCGGCTCAGCTACTTCTTTTCCTGGTGTGCACCCGCATGCTCACCGGCGTGTTCGCCGCCCGGCGTCGCCTCGGCGCCCTCGAACGCGCGGTCTGACACTTCCTTGACTCCCACATATGCGTCGTTGTCGACGCTCAAATCCCCACGAAACGGGTAGTCCAGAGCGATGATCAGCGTAAACACCAGACTGATCGAAAGCATCGTCAGCCCGGTCACTGCCATGTGAATTCGGAAGCTGTGCGGGCCAAACAGGTAGATGTAAACCGCCACCAGCAACAGACCAAAAACCAGCATCTGCCAGACCGCATCGGGAAGGTGCGCGTTGGCCGCCAGCAACCGCGCCCGCCGCGCGCTGAACAGATCGTTGATCACGTGCACCATCTCCGCCTTCACCGTAGCCTGGCCCTGCGTCGCCGGTTCGAAGTTGGCCAGATCCAGGCTGATCCGCCGGACCTGCACCCAGCCTTCCTCGTAGTTGCGCTCCTCCATCTGATACGCTCGCTGGCTCGGCCACTCCTTCTTCGTAACGATGTCGATGTACTGGTCGACATCCTCCCGCACGCGCACGGCGAGTTCGTGTGGCAGTCCCGCGCTATCGAACGCGAGCCCGCCCAGCGAATTGGCCTCGTCCGAGGCGATCGCCGAGCTCCGATCCATGGCCTCGTACGTGCCCACAGCGACGAAGGCGAGCACCACCGCGTAAATGCCGCCGCACAGCGCGTAACTCAGCCCGACCATCGAGGTGTCCTTCTCGCGGGCGTCCCAGTTCACCAGGCGATGGAAGATGAACAGGCCGATCAGCGGGAAGATCACCACCACCGAGCACACTGCGGCCGCCACTTCCCAGGTCGAATGAGAATAAAACCAGTGGTTCAGCATGGGTTCAGTATGTTTCCTACGATCAATGCCGCGCTGCGGGCTCGCCCGCCGCGGGCTGAAGCGCTCCCGCCGCCGTCGCCTTGACGTTGACGAAAGCGTCGTCGCCCACGCTGACCTCGCCTCGGAACGGGTAGTCCAGCGCGATGATCAGAACGAAAACCAGCGCGATCGTCGCCGAGATGAGCCCGGTGATCGCCACATGGATCCCAAAACTGTGCGCGCCGAACAGGTACGTGTACCCGACCGCTACCGCGCCCGCCAGAAGCAGAATCTGCCACACCACCAGGGGCAGATGTTCTCCCGCTGCCAGGATGCGGCTCCGCCGCGCCTTGATCAGGTCGTTCATGGTGTGCAGCATCTCGCCCTTGTTGACGTTCTGCCCCATGGTCGTCGGCTCGAACACCGCCAGCCGCGTGCTCAGATGCGCCAGCACCGTCCAGCCCGGCTCGAACACGGCGTCGCTCAGTTTGCCCGCCCGCTGGCTCGGCCACTCCGACTTCACTACGATATCGATGTACTGGTCCAGGTCCGCGCGAACACCTTCCGCCATCTGCGGCGGCAATCCGGAGGAATCGAGCATCAGGTTGCTCAGCTTGTTCGCCTCCGCCGTGGCGATCTGCTCACCCTTGGCGGACGTCTCGAAGACATCCACCACGATGAACGCGATCAGCACTGCGTACACCACCGCCACGATCGCAAACGTGAGCCCCACCGTGTCGGTATCTTTCTGCCGCGTTTCGACGTTGACCAGGCGCTGGAAAATCCACAGCCCCGCCAGGGCCAGCCCGGTCCAGATACCGATCACCACCAGCCCGACCTCCCAGGTCGGGTGCGTATACAAGAAGTCAACCACGGTTTCCCCTCCGAGTTCTCTGGCTTCCCGCTGGCTCACTTAGGTTCGGGCCAGCTTATTTAGGTTCAGGCCAGCTTATTTAGGTTCAGGCCAACTTTACTTCGGCTCCGGCCATCTTTACTTCGGCTCCGGCCATCTTTACTTACGCTCGGGCTGGTGGCACAGATTTTAGTCTGTGGCCATCTCTACTTAGGCTCGATCTGGTGGCACAGATTTTAGTCTGTGGCCATCTCTACTTACGCTCGGGCCGGTGGCACAGACTTTAGTCTGTGATCAGCTTTATTTAGGCTCTGGAACTATCCGCAGGTACGGGCGCGGCGAGCGCCAACCGCCGGGATATTTCTGCTTCGCCTCTTCCTCCGACACCGCCGGCAGGATGATCACATCCTCGCCCTTCTTCCAATTCACCGGCGTGGCGACCTTGTGCTTGGCGGTGAGCTGCATCGAATCCACCACCCGCAGGACCTCGTCGAAATTGCGCCCCGTGCTCATCGGATAGCTCAGCATCAGCTTGATCTTCTTGTCCGGCCCCACCACGAACACGGTGCGCACGGTTGCATTGGTGGCCGCTGTCCGGCCCTCGGAAGTATCGCCGGCATCGGCCGGCAGCATATCGTAGAGCTTGGCGATTTTGAGTTCCGGATCGCCGATCATCGGGTAATTCACCTTGTGACCCTGGGTCTCCTCGATGTCCGCCGCCCATTTGCCGTGGCTGCTCACCGGATCCACGCTGAGGCCGATGACCTTGGTGTTCCGCTTCGCAAATTCGGGTTGCAGTCCAGCCATGTACCCGAGCTCGGTGGTGCACACCGGAGTGAAATCTTTCGGATGTGAAAACAGAATCGCCCACCCGTCGCCGATCCACTCGTGGAAATTGATCGTGCCTTGCGTGGTCTCGGCTGTAAAGTTAGGGGCTGTGTCATTAATGCGTAGAGACATGGTTTCTCCTTTTGGACATTCCACTATACGTCAACCGCACCCACCCAGGAAGTATGGAGTCCGGGCGCACGGAGCGTTCACCTTCGCGACAAAGCTGTGGGGCAGGGCCATGCCCTACCAATTGGGGCGCGACAGAGTGGAGCGCCCGTTTTTCTGAACCGCTACTGTCAAGGAGTGGCACGCCCAACTTCCTACGATGCTCAACTTCCTTACGAGCCGCGCGACAATGTGGGGCCGCCAGTCTTGGCCGCAAGCCGGCTTTCCAGCCAGCTTCTTCATGATGCGACCGAACCGGTATTGCGCGGCAAATCGACGCGTATTACCATACGATCATGCAGACGATCTCCCTCAAGCTGCCTGACGATCTCTTCGCCCAACTCGACAATGAGGCGAAGGCGCGGCGAGTGACAAAATCCTCGCTCGTGCGCGACAGCCTGGAAAAGGCGTTGCGCAAGCCATCGCTGCACCGTGCCGTCTCCTGTTACGACCTCGCCCGCGACCTCGCCGGCACACTCAACGGCCTGCCCAAGGACCTCGCCGAAAATCCAAAGTACATGGAGGGCTTTGGCCAGTGACCAAAGGCCCCGGCCTGCTCGACACCGGGCCGCTGGTAAGCTTCCTCGCCTCCGGGCTAAGGCATCACGCGTGGGCGGTCGAGCAGTGGAAACACCTGCGCCCACCGCTGCTCACATGCGAGCCGGTCCTCACTGAGGCGGCCTTCCTTTTGAAGCGCGAGGGACGCGACACTCACGCTCTTTTTGCGCTGCTCGAGCGAGGAGTGATTCGCATCGCGCTCGCCGTCAAGGACCAGCAAGCCGATCTGCGCGCGCTCATGCGCCGCTATCGCAATCGACCCATGTCGTTGGCCGACGCCTGTCTGGTTCGGCTCTCGGAGATCCACACGTCCGGGGAAGTTTTCACCCTGGACTCGGATTTCCGCATCTACCGGCGCCATGGCAACCGAGTGATTCCGGTTCGGATGCCCGCCATCGCGGATTCCTGATTGCTCAACGAGCCGCGACGATGTGGGGCCGGCAATCTTGCCGGCAAGCCGGCCTTCAAGCCGGCTTACTCGGTTGCGTTTCCCGATCTTGACCGTCTAAGGCTTCCGGCCGTCGCACCGCGATCGACGTACACTAGACTGATGCGCTCCATTGCCTCTGTCGTAGTCTCAGTCGTGTTGTGTCTCTCTTTCGCCGTCGCCGTTTCGGCGGATGATCTAGTGATCACCGAAAAGACCTTCGGCTGCCTGCTCGACCAGCCCAAGGTGAGAAATACCCGGATTCAGAACTCCGATCCCCAAAAGCTCAAAGAGGCGATCCAGATCTTTCAGGCGAGCGTGCCCAACCAGGAATACCCCAAAGGCACGATTCTGCAACTGATCCCAACTGAAGCCATGGTCAAGCACGATCGAGCGGCCTTTCCGAATTCGAACGGCTGGGAGTTTTTTGCCTTGAAGGTCTCCGCCGACGGCACCACCATTCTCGATCGCGGAGACAAGGTGCTCAATACATCGTTGAAGAAGCCTTGTTTGGATTGCCACTCCCCTGCGGCGAAATTCGATTTCGTCTGCGAAAAAGGACATGGATGCGCCCCCATTCCGGTGACCGATCAGCAGATCGCCGCCATGCAGGCCGCCGATCCGCGTTGCAAGAAGTGAACCCGCTTTTCTTAAAGACCGCGCCCATCTCAACTCCAGGTGGCGCGCCTCCGCGAAATATGTCATATTGGACATAGGCGACAGATGGCTAACGTGGGGGATAAGCCCCTGGTTTGGTTAAAGGGCGAAGTGAAAACCCCTCCGTTCAGTACTCAAGCCCGCCTGGAAGTTGGGCTGCTTCTCAGGCGGCTCCAGCAAGGGCAAGGGCTGGGTTTGCCCCATTCGCGACCGATGCCCGCAATCGGTCGCCACTGCCACGAGCTACGAATCGGCGATCGTGACCAAACGTGGCGAATCGTTTACCACGTCGCGCCGGATGCGGTCGTTATTCTCGAAGTCTTCAGCAAGAAGACCCGGGCTACGCCGGTCCAGATCGTGGAAGTCTGCGAAAGACGCCTGGCTGCCTACCTGCGAGCGATTTCGGATAAGGAGCACACATGAAGCGTATCAAGCAGCAACGTTTAGAACGCGCCGGCTGGGTGGTCGGCGACAGCGCCCAGTTCCTGCAACTGAGCGAGGAAGAGAATCGCTTTATCGAATTGAAGGTGGCGCTCGCTACCGGAGTCCGCGAACTTCGCGAACGAAAAGGGTTGACGCAGGCCGAGCTGGCGCATCGGCTGGGATCGAGTCAGTCGCGCGTCGCCAAGATGGAAGCAGCCGATCGCTCTGTGTCCCTCGACCTGATCATGCGGTCACTCCTCACCATCGGAGCTACCGCAACCGACATTGCCAAGTGGATCAAACGTGCCGAAACCGCGCGAGCTGCCTAGGGCGGAAACCGGGCTGGCGGAAACGGGGAGCATTTCTCATATTTCCTCCGGCTAGAACCCGGGAAATGCTCGCCTTTCCCTGATCTCCGCAGCCGATCCGCGCTGCAAGAAGTGAGCCTCGCACACCCCCTGTCATCCCGAGCGTAGCGAGGGATCTGCTTTTGCGAGAGACGCGCCCCCAAGCTGCCTGAAACACGCGGGCTGTCCGTAGTTCCTAAAGTCCCGTCGCCGATCACCGGTAGAGCGACGCCGCCGTCGTAGCAACTCGATTCAAGCTGGATCGCACTTCATACAACAAATCATCGGCCGGCATGTTCGGGTCCTGCTTCAGTAACTCGTAACCAAGTGCCATGGCGTACTCGCTGAAAGCGATCTCGTAAGACAACCGACGAAACCCAGCCTCTTCAATACCGCCATCGGAAAGCGCGGCTGATACGACAGGATGATCCAGATTGATCAGAATGCTCAGCGAGTGTTCGTCGTATCGCGACCTGTACTCATCGCGACCCAGGCTTCGGTACACAACCTGAAAACCACCTTGCGGACGACGCCGAGCGCCTCCGGCCCCTCCCGCCGGGTCCACAGGATCTCCACCCGAGTCATCGACCGCACCGGCCGCTGGGACATTGGGCGCGCTTCGCCCACCACGATTTCCGTTGGTTCCTCCCTTGTTCGCGCTACCCGTCTCTACTTTGCCTTTCTCTTTCGTCCCGCTGACCCACGACTCCCGGCCCTCGCCCCCATCTCCTCTCGTTCCGAACCGGGCCCCCGCATCTCCGGGGCGCGCCGCGACGGCTTTGAAACCGGAACAAAACAGGAACCGGAACAAAACAGAACAAAACAGGGACAGGCTACCCTTTCACTTATAAAACTGGAGTGCACCCTTAACCGAAGGGCAAGAACGGGGACAGGCTGCCCTTTCATGTATAAAACTGGAGTGCACCCTTAACCGGGGGAAAACCGGAACCGGGGGAGACCGGGGACAGCGCGCGTGTTTCCCCGCAAGTGCAGCGAGGAATCTTCTTTCCCTTTCGATCTACCCCACGGCGTAAAATCCTCCCGAGAACTCCGCCCAGCGCCGCTACTCACTTTCATGCGACTCCTCCTGGCCGCGCTCGCCCTCGCCGCCTACGCCTCCGCGCAGGGCCATGCCGAATACGTCGGTGGCACCGCAGCCCGGGTCGACAGCGGAACCTCCGGGGCCATTGACGTCAGCGATCCGCATTACTTCGCGTTCTACGCCAAGAAGACCCAGGTGCGGGTCGCCTACGATCGCATCAATGTTCTCGAATACGGCCAGAAGGTCGACCGCCGCCTGCTGATGGCCGTGATCATCTCGCCCATGTTTCTGCTGAGCAAGAAGCGGTCGCACTATTTGACCGTCGGCTACACCGATGAGGACGGCGGCCATCAGGCGCTGGTGTTTCGCATCGACAAGAACGGAATTCGCTCGACGCTCGCCAGCCTGGAGGCGCGCACCGGCGTGAGGATCGAATATCAGGACGAAGAAGCCAGAAAGGCAGGACGCGGATGAGCACCTTCTTACCGAGCCGTGACCAAAGGGAGCGGCCCAAAAGCGCGACAGAATGGAGCGCTCCTTCTCTTCGACGCGCGACTGAATGGACGAAGTGGCTCGTATGCCTCGCGGCAGTGCTCGCAGCCGCAGCGCAGCTGCAAGGGCAAGACAAGCCGGTTCAGAAACCGGCTCAGACCAAACCCGCACAGGTCTCGTCCGGTTCACCAGCGGCTCCGGCCGCGAGCTACTCGCTCGACATTCGCGATCTGGGCGGCGTTCAGGTTCCCGACGATCTCACCCCGCAACTCCTCTCGATCAAACGCGTCTTCGTCGATCGCCTGACCGGCGGGGAAACCGCGCAGGAGCTTCGCGACATGATCATCGGCAGTCTGCAAAACGCGAAGCTGTTCATCCTCACCGAAAACCAGGAGAAGGCCGACGTGATTATGCACGGCGCGGCCGAGGACCTGATTTTCACCGACGCGTTTTCGTCCTCGGAAGGCATCAACATGCACGCCGGATCGAGCAGCAACTCCAGCTCCGGGACCAGCTCGCACTTTAACGGCGCCGGATCGGGATTCGACGAACGCAGCGGCCGTTCACTCAGCGCCGGAGTGGGCGACAACAGTTCCACCAATATCAAGGAGCGGCGCCATGAGGCGATGGCCACCGTGCGGCTGGTGAATAAGGATGGCGACGTGATCTGGTCGACCACCCAGGAAAGCACCGGCGCGAAGTTTCGCGGCGCAAGCGCCGACGTCGCGGAGAAAATCACGAAGCAGTTGGTCGCCGATTACGAAAAAGTCCACAATCGGAGCAAGCCGCCGCAATCGGTTCAGTAAACCGGCGAAAAAGGCTGTTTTCCCCCGCCAATCACCATAAAATCGCGTCACCGCGACGAACCGCCGTTTTGTCCACACATTTACGCCAAACGACCGCGTTTTCCCCGCGCGTTCCTGCTCTGAAAACGGGATCTAGAACGTCAGCCAACTCCCCGCCAGCGGTTGCTGCTCCACGCCCTTTACCGAGAAATTGCACACGCCCGCCGGGAAAATCGCCGCGAGCCGCGCCTTCTGCGCATCCGTCAACGGGACCTGATAATCCTTTAAATCCAAGGGCTTGAGCTGGCATTTCAGCACATCGTTCGACGCCGGACCGCCTGCCACCATCCGCGGCGACGGAAACGCCGGATACAGTTCATTGCACTGTCCCCCGCTGAACGAAGGCGTCTCGATAATTCGTTTGCCATCAGGCGCATAGCATCCGTTGACCAGGTCCGCCGGCTTGGCGCGCGCGATCTTTTCGATCGGCTTCGCCGAGGAAGGATCGGCTTCGAGCTTGGTCACCCATTCGTCCATTTTTGCGAGCGCATATTCGGAAATTCCGGTGTTGCCGATGGCGGTGGTCAGCATCACTTCGTTGGCGGTGGATCCATTGGCGCGCTGCAGGCGTGCGCGCAGCGAGAACGAGTGGAATTTGAGATGGAAGTCCCCGTTGGGGGTTTGATCGCGGTAGGCGCGAACGTCGAGGATCGGCACCGACGCGAGTCCACCGCCGCCGTTGGTGATGCGGCCAGTGCGATAGGCCGCGCGCAGAGCGAGCGGATCGGCGGCGGCACGGGTCGCGACCAGATTACCGTCGGCATCGTAGCCGCCGACGTTCTGATTCAGATCCAGAAACTGCTCGACGTTAATTTTGCCCGCGTTCAGCGCGGCGAGCCCGTACTGCACGCCCGTGTTATCCAGCGGACGCCGCGCGAATCCGGTTTCCGGATCGCGGCCATACACGTTGATGGTGTGATCGAACACGTCGCAGCGCGCGCCGGTTCGGTTTTTCACAGGATCGTAGCGCAGCGGCTGCGGCAGTTCGGGCGGGCAGAAGACCATCGGGTTGACGCGGCCGGCCTGGCCCGCGGCCACGGTGACATTCTTCATTTCGGCGACGCCGGCAATCGCCAGCTTCTGCGATTCCGTCAAAGCGTCGGCGTGCTTCGTGAAATAGTTGTTGAGCAGTTGCAGATCGGTGAGGATCTGGACGGTGGCCATCACGTCGGGAAATGTCAGGCTGGGGATGATGCCGTCGAGCAGGCCGGGATAGTTGTCGGAAATCTGAAGCTGCTGATACGATCCGCCCGATCCGCCTTCGCTCAACGTGAACGCGGGCTTGCCGTAGGCTTCGATGAACCGCTCCTTCACCATCATCATGGTTTCGGCGGCGAGCAGATCGGAGCAGTTGTTGCCGAATACATTCAATGTCGCCGACGCTTCGGCGTAGCCTTTGGCCATGGTCGCATCGTCGATCAATCCGCCGGCGAGACCGATGCTGGTCCCCTGTTTGTACCATCCGCCGGTGCAGCCGCCGCCGAAGGTATACACCAGGCGCTGATTCCAGCTCTTCGGCGGAGCGGCGGCCGACGGCTCGGGCTCAGAAGTGGGATCGTGCAAAATCGCGGTCTGGTAAATCGCGCGATTGATGGTTCCGGTTTCGACGCGCACGATGTACGGCGCTTTTCGGCCGGTGGAAGTGGTGGTGTAGGCGACGTCGGCGGGTAGGGCGGTCAGGCTCGGGAGAGGTTTGAATTGTGTGCGTCCAGCGCGACCGCCCGCGGCGCCACGCCCATTGGCGGCTGCGGCAGCGGGCTCGGTCGACTTGTAAACATAGCTGACGACGGTCTTCACCGAGCAATTCGCGTCCAACGGCGCGCCGAGCATGGTGCCGTCGGGGAGCCTGAATTTGTCCGTCGAGCAAATGAAGGGCTGCTCCTGCGGGCCGGAGAAAATGGGTCCGGTGATGGGATGGTTGATGAGAGCGAGATGCGCGACGGGCGCCTTGCCGCCTGAAACGTCGACGCGATTCTCGCCGTTCTTCAATCCTTTGACGAGCGCGGTGAGGGAGTGCTCCGGCGCGTCCGCCTTGAACGAGGCCGTGACGTCGGTGCCGTTGAGCTTGACGACGGCCTGCGCCAGCGGCAGGGTTTCCGGCACGTCGACGCGCAGCAGCACATCGCCGCCGCTGATCATGTCAGGCCGGTTGGAGAGACTGGTGATTTGAAATGTCGAGCGCGCGGGCGGGGCGCTGTAGGCGATGACGGTGCAGGCGAGCAGAACAGCGTGGAAGCGGATCATGCGCGCAATTATATCGCGATACGCGCGCGCGTAGTGGGTGAGTTTGGTCCGCGCAGATGCTCTGCGTTGGCTGGTTGAGGGCCACCCCCTTCGGAAGGATCGTCCTCACAATTTGACTTCGCTTACAAGAAGAACCCGATAAGAACCGTAGTTAGTGTAGAGCGCCCCGGGTAGCGACCGACCTTAGGCCTCACACCTCCATGGGGACTCGCATGGGGACAAGAAAGTTGCTGGCCAGAAGATAAGCAAACATATGTCCGAGAGGTGGCGCGCGGAGCAGCTGGCTTGCCGAAACCCATCCATTCGTCTCATTCCATTCCCACCCGGCAACGGAGGTGCTCTTCAGCCATTCCTGCAGATCCGCTACAGTCATCGGATAAACGTAGATGCGAACATTCTGGGCGAAAAGACGAGCGAGGGCCTCGAAAAGCCTGCCTTCGAGATTGCCGTATACGTCTTCAAACGCTCGAATCAAAAGTGAAATACCTACGACGAAGCGCACAGGCGCCTGCGTATGGCGGTTTACGAGAGCTGTCATGTTGAAGAGCTCGGGTCGACGAAAAAGCAGCACGTCGCCGCTAGCGGCGCGAAGCGTATCGATACGACGAAGTATGTCGTCAATTTCCGGGGCCGTTTCACCCGGCTTGAACGGTGCAACCGTCAGGCAAAAAAAACCGGTGGGCGCCGAGTCTGTTTCGCCCAGTTCCCTCTGAAGCTCCTGAATTCCCGAAGCCAACAATTGCAAATGAACCTGCGAGTGAACTGGATCGGTGTGCCCAAAATATCCCGGCGCAAGCACCACCGCTTTCTTGTGAAGAACCTCGGTAGGGGGAACGGAGGAGCCCTTGGACGGAAAACATACCGCTTCTGCGAGTCCCGCACGAACCAGGTGGACCAGCAGGGCACGGCGATCCCAAGTCTCAAATGCCGGCCCGCGAAGATCCACATAGTCGATCTCGATTCGCTCAGCGACGACGTCTTGTGCCAGGCCTTCCAAAAATGATTCCTTGGCTTCCACTTCATAGAACGCGGCATAGATGAGGTTGACGCCCAGAATACCGATGGCCTGCTGCTGCAGGACATTGGAAGAATCACGCATGTTGATGTGCAGCAGGACGTCGTTGGGAGGACCGTCGGGCTGCAGCTGGAACCGGAGACCGATCCAGCCATGTGAGTCGTTGGTACCGGCGAAATTGCGCGCGGAGACGGTATCAACAAAGCAGAAGAACCGAGTTTGTGACCCACGGGTCTTGCTTAATTGCGTGAGAAGTTGGGTCCATTCGTTGTCCAGCATCGCATCGAGTCGCTGTTTGGATACGTAGCGCGATCCGGAACCGTAGAGATCATCGCTGACTTCCTTGTCGTACGCGGAAATGGTTTTGGCCACCGTGCCGGAAGCCCCTCCCACCAGAAAGAACCAATGCGCAACTTCCTGCCCGGCGCCAATTTCGGCGAAAGAACCGAAAGTGGATGCATCAAGATTCAGGCTGAGCGCTTTGTGGTAAGTGTCGGGTCTTTGAGCAGAAGGCATACCAAGGTCCATTTAGGCAACGTCTGGAAGGTGTGAAGCGTCCGCGATAGCCACTGAAACTAACCGCACAAACAAGATTTTACCCCTCTGAGAGATTAGGCGCTCCGGACGGATCGTTTTGCAGTTTGTAATAGAGCATCCGACCGCACGCGGTCTGTTTAGCCTGCTGGGAGTTGAGCGAACAATCAGTAATGTGAAGTCGGCTTGTCGCCGGTAATTTGGGCGCCGTCACTTTGACGAGTAACGCCCAAACCGCCGAGCTGGCACTCAGCGGGAAGATACACTTGGCGCTGGCCTGGGCTTTTGAGACAAGACCCACCACCCGCGTGCGAGGGATCCCCTGCCTGGCGGGCGGGGCGGAGCGCAAAAAGATAAGCCGGCCCCGAGGCCGGCTCGACGGCATGGATGCCGGCCCCACAAGTTGGTTCGAGCGGCAGGGCATGGCCCTGCCCCACCTTACTTCTGAATCGAGCCGGTCATCAGCGGCTCATCGACCGTGTAGTTGATGCCGGTGTACTGCATCTCTTGCCAGGTCTGCTCGCCCCAATGGACCTCGACCGTCGGATCGGGATTCCACTTGTTGTTGGTGGAATTGTCGTAGTGCGCGACGGCTTCGAGGCGCGTCCCTTTGGGGGCCGCGAGGGGCTTCGTAAAGATGTAATACGTCTGCCAGTTGAAATCGTAATGGGGAACCGACAGAACCACTTTGCTGGTTCCGTCCGGATACACCAGCTTGTATTCCCAGCTCTTGCCGCGCAGATGGGTGTGCGGGAAGATCGCGGTGATGTGCGCATCCTCATTGAACACGATGGCCGAATCGACTTCCTGATTGTCCGCGCCCGCAGGAATCTTGAGCAAGGGGTTCAGGAACGCGCTGGTACGAACCTCCTGCTTGGGCGCTCCCTTAGCGAAAATCAGGCCCACGCTGGATTGATCGGTGGCGGCGGTCCCGTTGGCCGTATAGTGGACCTGCAGCATCAGCGTCGCGCCCGCGCGGATACGAATGGCGTTGCCTGGTGCGAACACCATTGCATTGGTTCCGGGCGCGGTGGTGGCGATGAGGGTGTCCATCATGCCGTTGCCCTGACCCGGGTTCTGCGGGGGGCCCGCGGGCTTGTCACCTGGCGCAGCAGCCGGCGGGCCGATTAATACCGGCGTAAAGGCCGGCTTTCGCGGCGTCGCGCCGGGCTCGCGGTTGAAGACCAGAATGTGGTGCACTACCTTGCGCACGCCGGGACGCACTTCGATGGCCTGAATCCACTTGTCTTCGGTGAAATTCGTGGGGATCTGGAAGTACTGATAGTTGATGGTGCCTTTAGCGGGAACGTCGTAAGGCTTCGGCATCGTCAGGACCACGTCGGGCTGTCCGATCTCCCAGCCTTCGGCGAACTTCGGCGGCGCCGGCAGATCCTTGGGGTTGCCCTGCGGCGCGCCGTTCGACGCCCACTTGACCAGCGTTTCCTTATCCGCGTCGCTCAAGCGGCGATCGTTCGAAAAAGTCCCATGCGGGTCGACCGAATGCCACGGCGGCATTTGGCCCGAGGAGACCTTCTCGCGAAGCGAGGCTGCCCAGGGCCGCGCCTGCTCGTAGGTCAACAGCGCCATCGGCGCGATGTCGTCGGGACGGTGGCAGCTTGCACAGTTCTTGTAGAGGATTGGCGCGACGTCTTTGGTGAACGTCGGTGTCGTAGTATCGGCCGCAGCCAGCGGAAGAGTCACGATCGCGGCGGCGAGCGCCGGTAACATCAGTCGGGTCAGCATAGTTTTTCCCTTGCTATTTAACGATAACGCATTAAAGCGGGAAAGGTTCGTCAAGAAACGTAAACGAAGCGGGGCTCTTGGCATGAACGATCGTTCGTGTCCGGTTCGCTCTGTCTTAGGTCGAGACCGGAATCTGCGGTGTCAAATGAGTAATATGATCAAACAGGCTGGCGCGTATCTGGTTCTGACGGCTGTCGCGGCGATAGCAGGGTTCTTCGGCGGTAGGCTCGCGGAATCGAGTCCAACCTTTAGTTCTCCGCGGTCGGTTCCATCATCCATGAGAGCCAAAAGGTTCGAGGTCGTGGACGACAATGGTCAGGTCGCTGTCGAACTTACCGGGCATGAGCTGAACCTCTTGGACGGTCATGGGAAGGTTCGCGTCACCTTGCGACTCGGACAAAACGACAATGGTGTGCTGGGTTTCTCGGACGCGAAGTGGGAGGGGAGGGCGATCTTCGGTTTCTTAGGAACAGATACGCCTTCTGAGACTGACGACGATTGGGGACTAGTGATTCGGCGACCTGGTGGCGGGGACGTGTCGATCCTCTCATTGAGGACGATGGAGAATAGTTCGCGCGGACTGCTCTATGTGGCAGGGAGAAATGGCGTCCACAACATCTTCGCCCCCTGAGATCCGCGGGAGACGAAACGCACTCCCGGACGGTCGCACCTCACCAGGGCTCCTTGCCCACTGGTGGTCCCCAGTCGACCGAAGCATGCCGATTCTTCCTGGTGATTCGCGATACCAATTGTCGTAGATCGTACTTGCGTCGGATCGATCGCAAAACAGCGCTACCCTCGTTTGCTGGCTTGGGGGTCGCCGGGCGGGCTGGGGAGCGAACGTGTTTGTCGTTCGGCGTTCTGGTCATACGTTGAATATACGCTGCCCGGAAGCTGGGATGCGTTTTCCTGACGGGCGCGAAGAGAACGATCCCCACCCTCGCGGGTGGGGCTGGAAGCAAGCGCTCCATGCTGTCGCGCCTCAATTGGCAGGGCATGGCCCTGCCCCACACCACTCCTTGTAAACTGTCCCGTTCTTCATCACAAATTTCACTCTTCGCAACGAGGCGATTTCTTTGGTCGGGTCGCCATCCACTGCGATCAGATCCGCGAGCATGCCCGCCTTCACCTCGCCGGTTTCCATGTGCAGCACGCGCCCGGCGACCGATGTCGCCGCCTTCAGCGCGTCCATCGCGGGCATGCCGTAATCGACCATCAGCTCGATCTCGCGTGCGTTTTCGCCGTGCGCGAACACTCCGACATCGCTGCCGCTGAGAATCGTCACGCCCGCGTCGAGCGCTGCTTTGAAGCTGGCACGCTTGCGCGTGATGCTCTGCGGCTCGGGCTGCTCGCCTTTTCGCCAGCCGCCGTATTGCGCGGTGGCATCGCCGGCGGCGAGCGTGGGACACAGGGCCACGTGGTGCTCGACCATCAGTTTGAAGATTTCGGGCGTGCCCTGATCGCCGTGCTCGATTGTGGTGACGTTGGCAAGCGTCGCGCGGCGCATGCCCTCCGGAGTTTGGGTGTGCACCGCGACCGGAATACCCGCGCTACTCGCGACCTCGACCGCCAGCTCCATTTCCTGAATCGTAAATGTGGGCCGCGCGCCGGGACCCGCGCCCCAGCGATAATCGCCGTACAGCTTGATCCAATCCGCTCCATGGCCGATCTGGTCGCGAACGACCCGCGTCAGACTGTCAATGCCGTCGGCTTCCTCGGCGCCTTGCGGGACGTGCCATTCGAGCGAGAACCCTTTGGGCTGATAACTGCCGGTGGCGACGATGGCGCGCGTCGAGGCGAGCACGCGCGGGCCGGGAATGATCCCCTGCGCGACGGCCTGCTTGAGTTCGACATCGGCGTAGCCCGCGCCTTCGGTGCCCAGATCGCGGACGGTGGTGAAGCCGGCCATGAGCGTATTACGCAGATGATTGGTGGCGCGCGCGACGCGCAGCCCCTGCGATTCGTGCGCGACCTGATCGTTCCACGAGGTTTCGTTATAGGGATGCAGAAGAATGTGCGAGTGGCCTTCGACCAGGCCGGGCAGGAGCGTGAGGCCGGGGAGATCGACGACGCGCGCGCCGGTGGCGTCAATATTGGCGGCGGGTCCGGCGGCTTCGATGCGCTGGCCGCGGACGCGCACGGCCCAGCCTTCGTGGGTGGTTTCGCCATCGAAGACGCGGGCGGGTTTAAGAATGGTGATGGGGGCGTCGGCGGCGCCCGCACCCCGGCCGCCGCGGCCGCCACGTTGGGCGAACGCTGGTCGGGCGAAAACGCAAAACAGAATCAACAAGAGTGCGAGTGATGCGTCCCGAGCGGGACTTGACCACCGCTCCTTTACGGTCGCGGCTCTGAATCGGCTCGTTGGAGCCGCCCGCGTTAGCGAGAGGTAAGCGGGACACACTACCGGTGACACGGGAATCGGGCGGCGGATCTGCATTGGCTCATTATAGATAGCGGTAAACCACAAGGGGGAATGGAGCGTCAGTTTGGTATGCTGGTCGCGCATTGCAATCGATCATGAAAAAGCATTCTGAGGCGCGCAGGAAGGAAGAAGCCGAAGCGCGCTCCCTGACGGTCGCGGTTCTGGAAAACACGCATTCCCTTACGGTCGCGGTTCTGAAAAACACGCACTCCCTTACGGTCGCGCCTCAAAGACGACGAGTGCCTCAGGTTGCCATGGTGATCGCGCTGGCGATGGCTTTGTGCGCGCCGCTGAGCGCGGACGAAGGGATGTGGCCGTTCAACCAATTCCCGCGCGAGGCGGTGAATGCGAAGCACAAGTTCGATGTCACGCCCGAATTCCTGGATCACCTGCGGCTTTCGTCAGTGCGGCTGACGGGATCGCGGGGATCGGGAGGGTCGGGCGGATTGGTTTCGTCAAACGGATTGATTCTCACCAATCAACATCTGGTGACCGGATGCATCGGGAGTTCTCTCGCTGACGGATTTTACGCGGCGAACCAGAGCGCCGAGCGGAAATGCGAGGGCCTGGAAGCGGCCGTCCTGATGAGCATCGAGGACGTGACGGGGCAAGTGAAGGGAGCGGCGAAAGGTAAAGACGCGGTTACGGAAAAAGAATCGGGGCAGGCGCTGGAGCAGCGCAATGCGGCGATCGCGCGGATCGAAAAAGAGTGCGCGGCAGCGTCTGCAACAGGAACGCCCGGCGATCGCTGCGCGGTGGTCAAATTGTTTTCGGGCGGGCGCTACGATTTGTATCGCTACAAGACTTACCGCGATGTGCGGTTGGTATTCGCGCCGGAAAACGAGCTGGCCTTTTTCGGGCGGCAGCGGGACAGCATCACGTACCTGCGATACGGACTGGACGCCGCGTTTTTGCGGGCGTATGAAAACGGCAAGCCGGCGGCGACCCCGAATTTTCTGAAATGGAATTCGCAGGGAGTCGCGGAAGACGATCTGGTGTTCGCCGCGGGCGATCCGGTGTCGACCAATCGTCTGGCAACGGCGGCGCAGCTCACGTTCTACCGCGACCGGGCGCTGCCGGCGACGCTTCCTCGGTTCGCGACGCGGTTATCGTCATTGACCGCGTTCGCGGCGACCAACGAGGCGCATCGCAGGGCGGCGGAGCCGGTGCTGACGGAATTCGCAAGCGAGTACAAGATCGCGGCGGGCAAGCTGATCGGGCTGCGCGACGATCGCATGATCGCGCGGAAAACGAATTTCGAAGGCAAGGTGCGGCGCGCAGCCGAGCGCGATCCGAAGATCGGAACGGAGGGAGGCAAAGTTTGGGATCAGGTGGCGGCGGCGTACAAAATGTGGACGCCGTTCGAGAAGCAATATCAGATTCTAGAGGCGGCGGCCGCGCCGGGATCGCATCTGTTCAGGATCGCGCGGCAGTTGATTCGCGGCGAAGAAGTGGAGGCCGTGGATGCGTCGGCGATCGACGACGGGGTCGAGACGCTGCTGCTGACGGAGTATCTGACGGAACTGAAGGCGTTGGGAGATCGGGATGCGCCGCTGAAGGCGCTGCTGGGCGGCAGGTCGCCGAAGGAAGCGGCCGATGCGCTGGTGAAATCCACCAGGTTGAAAGATCCGGCGGAGCGAAAGCAGTTGGCGGCGAGCCGCGATGCTGCGCGCAAGTCAGACGATTCGATGATCCGGATGGCAATGACGCTCGAAGACGCGGCGAAGAATATCCGCAAGCGGCATGAAGACATGATCGGATCGCTGGAAACATCGGCGGCGGAGAAGATCGCGCAGTATCGCTTCAAGCTGTTCGGCGCGGCGGAGTATCCGGATGCGACGGGGACGCCTCGCGTTGAATTTGGCGTGGTGAAAGGCTACACGGATCGAGCGGGAGTGGCGATGCCGTTCGCGGATACGTTCAGCGGGTTGTATTATCGCGCGAACAACGACGGTCCTTATCTGGTTCCGAAAAGGTGGGTGGATTTTCGGGCGGCGTTAAACGAGGTCGCGGCGCTGGATTTCGTCACGACTTGCGATATCGGCGGCGGGGATTATGGCAGTCCAGTGGTGAATCGCGCGGGGGAGCTGATCGGGGTGACGTTCGACGGCAATCTGGAAAGTCTGCCGGACACGTTTCTGTATACCGATGAGCAGGCGCGCGCGGTGCATGTGTCGGCGCAGGGAATCGCGGAGGCGCTGGGAAAAGTCTATAAGGCCCAGGCGTTGCTGGACGAACTCGCGGGGTCGGCGAGCGGGGCGGTTTCGGCGCGGGTGAGGCGTTAGAAAAAAGCAATTAGCCACGAATAAACACAAATGAACACGGATAAGAAAGTTTGTGTCTATTCGTGTTCATTCGTGGCCGAGAAGGCTTGCTTCACAAAAGCAAATTCGCGACTTAAGGGGAGATCACCAGAGGCGAGCGCGGGAAAGCGAACTTGCGACCCACTTCGTCCACCACGTTAATTTGCGAAGTGTAGCGACCGGGCGCGAGATCCTTGAGCGGAATGGTGAAACTCACGGGCACGGTTTCCGGACGCGTTGCGACCAACTGCGTGGCATCAAGCGGTCCGATTTCGAAGGCTTTCGCGCCAGCTTGATTGAACAGGCTCATGCTGACTTTCACGCGACGCGCTTTGGAGTTGGCGGGATCGGGGCGCGCGTCGTACACATCGAAAGTCACGTAGAGGTTCTGGCTGCGGCGGAATACACGCGTGATGTTGGGCAGCAATTTTTCGTCACCTCCGTCGCCATGAATGATCAGCGGATTAGCCGTGGCTTCCTTTTTGGTGACTTTTTCGGCGGCGCCGACCGCTGCCTTCATCGGCTCGCGCTGGCTGCTCCAGATGATGGTCGAAAGCTTCAGGCCGGAGGTATCAGCGCTCAAATCGGGGACGATGAACTTGGTTTCGAAGGTGCCCATTTTCCCGCTGACGTTTTCGCGCACCAGAAACTTCATGTGATAGCGGCCGGGTTCGAGCGTGAATCCGGCGTCGTACTGAAAATTCTTGCGGGCGATCTTGGAGGAGTTCTCCGGATCGAGCTTGATCTTGATGTAGTCGCGGACATTGCCGACAACGGCTTTGGTTTCATCCTGAATCTGGCCGACGAAATCGAGTTGCGTAAGATTCGCGCCGCCTTTGACCGCCATCGCGACCACGGACGCCGGCACCTTGACGGAGACCGGCACGAAGTACGATGTCGGCCCGACGCGGAAATAATCGACCTGCATCGCGAGCGGCAGATCGGTGATAGGATCGCCGGCGGAGAGCGCTTCCTTTAACTGCTGTTCTTTATCCTGGCCGCCCATCTTGGTCCAGATTTTCGACGCGTAGTAACCGGGGCGATGCTCCAGCTTGGCGTTCATGCCGTTGGTCAGCTTCACCGTGATGCGGCGGTACTTGCCGTCCTCCGCGCCATTGGTGGTGTAATAGCCGAGGATATAATAACTGCGCATCTCATCCTGCACGCGCGAGATCCCCAGCGCAAGATCGTTGCTGTCGAAGAACGCCTTGCCACCGGTGTCGGCGGCGAGCGTCGCCAGAGTCTCCTGCGAATCGTTGACCTTGGCGCGCTGCGAATTGTAGACCGATCCGTTGTAAACGCCGGTTCCGCGCGAGGCGGCCTTGCTGGCGTCGCCGCCGGGAGGGTCCGCCATCAGGCCGCGCGCGTCGATGGGATAGATGGCAACGTTGGCTTTCACGGCTGCGTTGACCGAAGCTTCGAGCTGCGCCTGATTGTCGATGCCGGTCTTGTTGACGCCGCCCGAAAAGTAAATCATGGCTTTCTTTTCGGGGAGAGAGGAAAGCATGCGCGACGCGTTTTCGATGGCCGCCAGCTTCTGATCAGTGTTGAAGATGTTGAACTCGGTCTCGTCGGCGACGAACGCCGCTCCGGTGTCTTCATTGGTGTCGGAGGTGTCGTCGGCGAGGCCGGCGAGCTCGCTCATTTCGCCGATGGGGAGGCCCTTGATCACATCCGTGAGCGTGTCGCGATTGTTGGTGAAATCGCTCAGAATCTGGACCTGGCTGGTATACAACAGCACCGCGACCATGTCGTCCTTGGTGATCTTCTTGGCCAGATATTCGAGCGAGGCATCCTGCGCGCGCAGTTGATCCTGCATGGCCATCGACGAAAAATCGAAGAAAAAGACCAGCAGGCGTTTGTCGTGATACTGAATCTCTCCGGGCGCTTCGGCGGCGATGGTGGTTTTGGGCGGCGGCGGCAGTTGGAGTTGATCGGTGAGCTTGACTTCCTCGGGCGGCTCCGGCTCGGTGGTCAGGATTTGGGATTCGAAGATCGAAACTTTCTGCGGCTTGCCGTCTTCGAGCACCGCGAAGTCGCCCATCTTCAGGCCTTCGATCACTTTTCCGGATTTGTCTTTCACGGTGACGTCCACAATAACGAGATGCGCGGTTGCGGTGAAGGTCGACTTTGATTCGGGTTTCGATACGGCGGGAGCGGGCGGCTGCGCCAGTTGCGACGACGGCGGCGGCGCTTGTGTCGCCTGGGGCGCTTGCGCCAACAGCGCGGCGACGATGGACAACGTCAGTGCCAGCCGCAACGGAAATCGGAATCGCAAGGTCATCAGAAATTGAACCTCAAGAGTAACGTGACGACGCGCGTGGACGAAGCGGCGGTCGCAAGACCATAGTTGGACGAGTTCACGGTGGTGCCGAACCCGGTGACCACTACGTGGTTGAGCGCGTTGGCGGCGCTGAGGCGCAGTTGCAATTGCCGGCGCGTTTCGCCGAAGCGCCACGCGCGATTGAGCGCGGCGTTGGTCGAAAACTGAAACGGGCCGGGGATGGTGTTGCGTCCGGCGTCGCCGAACTGGCCCGCGGGCGGCAACGTGAACGCGGCGGGATTGAAATATGGATTATCACCGCCGGCGATGGAAAGGCCGGTCGCTTCCGCTCGGCTGCCGCCCAGCGCTCCGATCCCCCCGGTGTTGGAAAGATTGCCCGCGATGGTCGCCGTAAGCGGAGTTCCAGATGCGGCCGTGATGGTGCCCTGCATGGTCCATCCGGCCAGCGCGGCCGTTTTCCAGCCGCCATTGCGCATCATTCCATGGACGCCCACCGGCGACGAAAGGAGATAAGTGGACGACAGGCGATTGCGCTGGTCAAAGGAGGAGAGCCCGCGTTCCAGCGCGAGATTGTCGATGTACTGGACGGTGGTCCCGCCGATACCGTTGAAGCTGGATGCATCGTCAATGGATTTCGAACGCGTGTAAAGCAGCATCGCGGACATGCCCGTGGCGAATCGGCGCGTGACGCGAACCTGGCCGGCGTTGAAGATCGAATTCGCCCCGGAGGTCTGATAATTGAATCCTGTCGCATTGGCGATCTGGAGTTGCGACTGGGCGTTCAGAACCGATTCGGTCAACGATCGATTGGGCTGCTCCGCGATTCCCAGGTCCGTGCCCTTGGTGCCGATGTCTTCCACCTCCACCAGAAAGCCGTGCGGGAAAGTATTTTGAAGGACGAAGCTCCAGGTCTGCGCGTAGGGCAAACGGAAATTAGGATTGATGGCGTACGTGTTGGTGATCTTTTCCGAAGAGATGGTCGGGAAACCATTCTCAATGGTCAGCGGAGTGGTGGCGCTGGTGCTGATGGACGCGGTGGTCGCAAACGGCGGCTGGGAGGCGAGCTGCGTGGCGATCTGCGCGTAGGGCGACGACGTATAAAAGATGCTGTAGCCGCCTCGTATCACCAGATTTCTTTTCTGCGACGGCCGCCAGGCGAAACCGAATCGCGGCGAGAAGTCGTTTTTCTCGGGACGAACCAGGCTGCTCGGCAAGGCGCCGGAATACGGCCCCACCTGGCCGGGCGTGACGATGGAGGCCGCGGTGAAGGTGGAATTCAGGTCGAGATTCGCAAGATGGCCGTACAGCTCGGTGTAGGGAGCGAAGTATTCGTAGCGCAATCCGATGTTGAGGGTCAACCCGCGCGAGAGGCGGTAATCGTCCTGCGCGTACCCGCCGGTGGCCCAGCCGCGGAAATAGTTATTGTTGCTGCCGAAGCGCAGCGTGCTCGATTGCGGCAGGCCCAGCAGGAAATCGGCGAAGTCGAATCCGGTTCCCGCAGTGGGTTGGCCTTGCGCGTTCAGTTCGCTGGTGAGCAGGCCGGAGAAGCTGAACGATCCGCGCGCGTTCTGATCGGTCAGGGCATTCTGCTGAAGCCGCCGATACAGGAATCCGAACTGGAAATTGTGTTTGCGCTTCCAGGTGTAATTGATGGAGTCGGTGAAATTGGTGGTCTGATTGCGCGTCAGCGTGGCCGAGGAATCCGAAAGACTGCCGAAGTTGGTGAACGAAAGATTGGGCGGCCCGTAGTCGATGGGCTCCTGCGAAGTCCCCGTGATCCCCAGTTCCGACGCGACGTTATTGGTGTAGGCAAAATACGGAGTGGTCTTATTATTGTTGCGGCTGAAGGTGAGGGTCGCGCTGTTGTTGAAGCGCGGCGCGAAGCTGTGGCTCCAGCCCGCCGATGCGCTCAAGCCGGTGCCGGTGGACGGGTCGCGGAAACCAAACAGCTGCTCGTTTTCCGAATTGCGATCCTGAAACTGAACGTTGAAATTCAGACGATCCTTGGTGCTGAGCGGCGAGTTCAAGCGCACGCCGAGATTTCCGTTGTTGTTGGGAACCGAGGTGACGTTGCGATAATTTTGGACGACGCCCGAGTAGGTCGGCAGCGGAATATAGTGCAGCAGGCCCTGAACCGTCTTGGCATTCGCGGCGATTGCGGGATTGGTGGAATTCGGGTCGAGGCAGAGGGACGAAATTATGTTATTGGGGATCTGCATCCCTCCCATGCCCGCGCCCGCACAGGTGCTGGTTTGCGGATAGTAGAGTTGAATGGGGTTGGCGCCGGTGAGCAGTTGCGAAAAATCGCCCGAGCGTTCCGGCGCCGTCGGCACCGATGCAATCTGGCTGTAAGGATTGCGGCTCACCGCGCCCTGATAAGTGATATAGAAGCTCGACCGCTGCCAACTCTGCGGCATCTTGGGAATGATCACGGGGCCGCCGAAGTTCGCCCCGAATCTGGCTTGATCGTAGGAGGGTTTCGGCGCAGGCGTGCCGTTGAGGGAAAACGGCGCGGCATTGAGCACGGAGTTATTCAGGTTGATGAACACCGAGCCGGTATACTGCGGGCGGGTGTTCCTCCGATTGCCGAAGCTTGCGAACTGGCCGTTATAAGGACCGCGCCGATTCTGATTCGCGCCGCGTCCACCCCCGCGGCCACCTCGACCACCACCCCCGCCTCCGCCACCTCCGCCGCGTCCACCACCGCCGCCGCCCGGTCCGCCGCCGGGTCCACCACCGGGTCCTCCGGGCGCGCTGAATCCCGCGCCGGGATTATCGCCGCCGAATCCGGCATTGAGCCCGCTCGCGCCCAATCCACCGAGGCCGAGGCTGTCGCTGGTCACGCCCATGCCGGGAGGCAATCCGAGCGCGGCTGCCGCGGTCGGTCCTCCCAGACCTCCGGGTCCGCCCGGTCCTCCGCGGCCGCCTAACGCGCGCTGGCGCCTGGATTCGTCATCGCTCGATGCCGCGAGTCCGCCGCTGGTGCTGCCGTTGAGCAGGAACGAATCGTCGAGCTGATCGGCGTCGAGCGTCGCGATGCTGGAGGCTTGCGCGGCCGCCTGCGCGAGCGCGTCCTGACCTTCCTGAGTCGCGGTGACGGATGCGCTTTGGAATCCGCGTCCTTGCGGACCGGTTGAAGTTGCCGATGCCGCTGGTGTAGCGCCTGCAGGTGTCCCGGATGTTCCCGCCCCCGCCGATGCAGCGCCGGTTGCGTTCGGGCGATTCGCGAATCCACGTCCGCGGCCGCCCTGACCCGGTTGACGGATTCGCGCGCCGGCTGCCGCCGGTTTGGGAACATCCGCTATGGAGGCGTTCGATCCGGCCGGCCCGTAGCGCGGCATTTCAAGGGTCCAGTCGTGGTTTGAGTTGAGGATTGAAGCGGGCGCTGGCGTCGTGTTGGGACTTGAATCGGGAGCGGTCGCGCCGGCGTTCTCGCCGATGGTGATCTTTCCGTGCGCGGTCGAGAACCCCAGCATCTCCACATCGACGTCCCACACGCCGGGCGCGAGGTTCAAAGTGTAGCGCCCATTTTCGTCGGTGTAAGCGATCACCTTCGCTTCGCCCTGCCGCGCCGTGATTTTCGCGCCGGGGACGAACTGGTCGGCGGCGCGCACAGTCCCGGTTTGCTGGGCCGCATAGAGGGACAGTCCCCCGACGAACGGAACTACGACCAGAACGACGAACAGAAGTAGAAGAAGGCGCTGCACAGGTTACTCATTCTAGAACGTGGTTCCACGGGAACGGTTGACGGCTTTGCCGGGCTGTATTTGCGATAGGCCGGCGGGTTCGCAAACTATCCTGCGATGTATACCCGGATGGGGCAAGAGCGGGGCTACGTGTATCTGGCGGAAAACGTCCGTTACGACGATCGCCTGCGCGTTTCGCAGCACACTGCGAAAGTTCGCATCCGGCGCAAGCGGCTGATCCCGGACGACCAAGTGTCGGATATTCGCAACGCGATTTCGTTCCTGCAAGGTGAGCCGGGGATCGATCGCCTGCACATCGGCGTTTGGGGCGCGGATATGGCGGGCGGCCACGTGATGGTAATCGCAAGGCTGGACCCTCGCGTTAAAGCGGTGGTCGCGCAGGTTCCCATCATCGAAGGGAAGGACGCGGAGCGCAAATTGTCGCTGCCGAAACCCGCTATGCAGCAGACGGAAGTGAAACTCGCGCGCACCGGAGAAGCTCCCGCGACGCCCGCGGGAGCGGCGGCGATGGCCGCGGAGGAGACCAGAATCGCGCTCGCCGAGTATCATCCGTTCTGGTTTGTGAGCCAGATTCCGCAAACCGTGGCAGTGCTGTTGGTGGTCGCTGCGAACGATACGAAAGTGAAGAACGAAGATAACGCGATCGCGGCGTCAAAGGTATTGAAGGGGCCGAATAGCGTGACCACGGTTCCGGGCGCGCACGCGCTCGCGGGGAAAGCATCGGTTCAGGCCGCGGATGCCGCGAGCGAGTGGTTCGTCAAGTACCTCTAGTTTTATGCCGCACCACACTAGTGGATGGTTGTGGGCGAGGCGCCGGAGGTCGGCGAAGTCAGGCCGCCGGTCCCGAAGATCGAGCTGCCGTTCGCGCCGCCGCCATTCGCGCCGCCGTTTGAGTTGATCCCATTCTGTCCCGGCTGCCCATTCTGATTTTGCCCGTTCGGCGCGCCCTGCCCCAGCCCCGGCAGCGTGCCTTGTTGCCCTTGTCCAGGCATCGCGGACTTCAGGTCGAAAATAAACTCCCACTCGTTGTATTTCTGGCGATCCTTGTAGATTTTGATGCTGGGAGACTTGTACGTGCTGGCGACTCCGGCGAGCCCGCCCGAGCCGATTCCCGTCATATTCCCGGCCTGAGGCTGCTGCGGAGTGGTCAGTAGGTTTTGAATCATCCCCAGTGCGTTGTTCGACCCCGGGCCTGCGGACGTGGATCCACCCGGAATTCCCCCGGGGATAGATCCGATTGCTCCCATTTGCGGATTGCCTTGCGGAGACTGTCCATACACGCCGCCCCCCGGCAAGACTCCTCCTTGCACGCCATTCTGGACGCCAAATCCCTGATTCAGATTATTATTTTGATTATTCCCTTGTTGAAATTGATTAACTCCGGGTTGGAATTGATTGGTTCCCTGTTGAAATTGATTCACTCCAGGCTGAAAAGGCAGTTGCCCCGGCAACCCCGGTTGAAATCCACCCGGCAACGTCCCGGTCTGACCCGGATACTGCTGCAGCGGAAATTGTTGGCCCGGGTATTGCTGCGCGCCGTTTTGGCCCTGGTATTGTTGACCCGAGCCTGGCTGACCCTGCAACTGCTGTCCCGGAAATTGTTGACCCTGAAACTGCGTCGCCCCTGGCTGACCGTTGGCGGTCTGATTCGGGGTCCACGTCGTGGCGGGAGGCCAGTAGCGCGGATCGTTCGGATCGACGCCCGGTGGCGTGATCCCGCCCGACGGCACCATAATCCGATCGCTGGGCCTTCGCAGTACTGCGGCATTAACACCCTGCGACCCGTCGGTTCCCGTGCCTGGGGTGGTTGATGTGCTGGTCCCCGTACTCGTTCCGGTGTTGGCGCCCGTTCCTGTATTGTTCGCACTCCCGGCCGCCGTTCCAGGTCCCGTCCCCGTCCCGTTTCCCGGCGACCCTGACGGATTGTTCGGGTCTTGACCATTCGCGGTGGGCGATGCGGGCGGCTTCTGCACCACCGAATCGATTAATTGGCCCGCGGCGTTGACGTGAATCAACCGCCATTCGTCCTTCCCGGTCATCGGATCTATATAGCGGCGGCGCAGAAAGCGCTTGTTATTGGTGTTTTCCAGGTCCTCGATTTTAGTGGGATATTTCTTAAACGCGATGTAATAAAGCTGGATCGCGCGAACATATTCGTGGCCCCGGTCTTGCAGCAACTGCTCTTTTTCGCGCTCGCTCTCGAACGCCACGCGAGGCATCGCCTGATACAGCACCAGCGCGACCGCGGCTGCCATTAGAAACACCAGCAGCAGCGCAAATCCGCGCTCGCCGTCTTTTCGTAGGCTCGTAATTGATGCGACGGTTCTCATCCGCTTAATTCCTCCACCAGCGGCAGCGTCTGCTGATGCTTATCGGTGGTGTCCTCCACTACCGCCGAGTTTACTCCAATTTTGATGATCTTGTAGCGATTGTGAACGGTCTCGTTCTCGCCAGCCACGAAAATATCGTCGCCCTCCAGGAAAAACGCGCGCTTCGGCCCGCCCCGCTGCTGATTGGCGTAGCCATAAAACTTCAGCGGAATGGGCGGTGGAGGCGGCGGGGTCGGCGGACCGGCCGGCTTGGCCGGGTCGGCATTCGCGGGTCCCCCGGCCTTAGCCACGATGGGGCCCGGTTTGATGGTTACAGGATCGGGAGCAGGCGGCGCCGGAGCCGCGCCTTCCTTAAATACGCTGCGCGCGCCGCCTTCCATCGGCAGATTGCGAAGTTTCGCCAGCAAGCCGAGATGCAGCGTGGGATCGATGGCGCTCACGTCGGTTCCTTCCGCGAGCTTCAGCGACGGACGAAAATCCGCACCGGCTGTTGCGCCGCGCGGCGCTCCGCCGCGAGTCCGCTGCATTAGCGCCGGCCCTGGCGTGTCGTTTCGCGACGGAGGAGCCGCGGGGATCTTCGCGACGGTTATCTCGGCCGGCGTGCGCGGACTGCTCGCCGACGCCGGTGGCGAATCGGACGAGCTGCTGATGAAATACGCCACGGCAGCGGTCAGCAAGAGGCCGATCAGCCAGATGACCTTCTTCCGCTCCGCCCCGAGATTCGCCGGCAGCCAGCTCATTGCGCGCCCGCTCCATCTTCGCGCACCAGCGTGTCCAGCTTCATGGTCACCGACAACTTGTCACTCCCCTGTTGCGGCGCCGCGCTCAAGCTTTCGATGATCAGCAGCCGCGGCGACTTGTCGATCTCATGCACGAATCGCATCAAGTCCGGATACGCGCCCTCGTAAGCCGCCGTGACATTCATCACGCTCAGTGTATCGGAGCCGTCGATCGGGTCGCGCGAAAACCCATGGTCCTTCGGTACAATCTTGGCCGTCGTCGCCGCGGAATCCAGCTCGCCGAGCAGCGTCGAAAACTGGGTGCGGCTGGCCAGAAAATAATCATTGACGAACTGATCGCCTTCGGCGCGCCCCCGTTCCACTGCCTGCGCGTGCCGCTGGGTGCGTTCGAGCAGCGCTTGCTTCGAGACCACCTGCGTTTGAAGCGACGCGAGCTGGCGATCCAGATCCTCCGCCGAACCACCTGGAGGAAATAGCACGAGCCCCGCGGCCACCAGATTCGCAAGCAGCAGCGCGCCCAGAATCGAGCGCACCACCACCTGCCGGTTTCGCCCCTTGGCGCTGTTCGATCCCGCGTCAAAGTTTCTGGGCATAGGGCACCGTGATCCGATATCGATAGAATGGCTCATTCTGCGCGGGCGACTGGGAGCTCTGTCCCTCAATGGTTCCAAAGCGCGGCGATTCTTCCAGCTTCTTCATGAACGCGATCGCCGCTGCCGGTTCCTTCGCGCCCACCACCAGGTCCAGCAGCACTTCGTTCTGCGACGTGATGTGCGGCAGCCGCACCGTGATCAGCCGCACGTTGTACGGCATCACGCCTTCGAGATCGGAAAAAATCCTGGTCCAACTGATGGACTTGCGATCGATCAGCTCATTCAGCAGCACGCTGCGCTGCAACACTTCCGCGTTCGGCGGCAGTCGCAGAAACGCGTCCACTTTGGCCTGCTCGGCCGTCACCGCCCGCAACTGCGCGTTCACCCGCGCCACCGCTTCGCGCGCGTCTCTGGCGCGATGTCGCTCGGCGACAATCAGAAACACCAGCACGCCCAGCAGCGCAGTCAGTGCAATCGCGCACACGCTGTAGGCGGCCAGCATGGGCCGGTCCCGGCGAAACGGCTCGCTCGAAAGATTGATGGGGATACGCATCAGTTTTCCACCGATTCCAAATATCCCAGCAGTCCCGCGTTGTATGGACCGGGCGCGCCAAAGCGGCTGCGCAGCGGCTCGACCTCGCAGCCCAATCGTCCCAGGATATCCTGCGGAATGCCGCACGTCATCAGCCTGCGCACGGGCGAGCCCAGTTCATCCTCGACATATGCGAAGGTGGGATGCAGCACGCCCAGAATTTCTTCTTCACTGGCTTCTTCGAGCGCCACGCAGCGGAATAACTTCACGATATTGTTGGAGATCACCGACACCGTCAGCGCACGTCCCGAAACCTTCGCGAGCACCGCCACGCCTTCCCCGCGATATAGATTCAGCGCCGCCAGCGCGGAAGTGGTCACCACACCGGGCTGAAATCCCGAGCTGCGGAACAGCGCTTCGTAGCGCGCGATTACCTCGAGCGCCACCGTGACCGCGATGACATCCACTTTTTTGCTCGCCGGATGGGGCTGCACGTGATGACTCACCGCGGCCGAATCGATATCGAACGGAATGGTTTTCTTGACGCGAAATCGAACCAGCGAGTTCTGTTCTTCGAGCGACGACGGGAACGAATCGAAATCCAGTACGCTCACGCGCGCCGCGTAATCCGGCAGTATCACAGCCGCCGGTTTTCTCCTTTTCGACGAGGTTGCGGAGTTTCTCGAAGCCCTCGAATTCTTCGACGCCGCGACTCTGCCGATCGCCGCCGCCACCGCGTCCGCGCGCAGCAGATTATCCTCGACCGGCGACACTACCACCGTTCCCGGCTCGAAAGCCTCGAAGCTGGTCTCTTTCCCGTGCGCGAATGCGATGCCCGCTTCCGATACCTCAAACAGATGATTCGGGGGCGGGTCCGTTACCAGGCGCGCGATTTGATTCCAAAATGCCATTCTGACTCCTGACTCCTGACTCCTGACTCCTTCTATCCTTCTATAAACGTCACCTTATTGATCTCTTTCAGCGTGGTGATTCCCGATCGCGCCTTCTCGAGCGCCGATTCGCGCAGAAACGTCATACCTTCTTCGCGCGACGCTCGCCGGATTTCGGAACTGGGCCGCTTGTTCAAAATCATTTCACGAATTTCCTCGCTCAAATTCAGCAGCTCGTGGATCGCGCTGCGCCCGCGAAATCCGGTTCCGCCGCACTCGAAGCATCCCGAGCCCTCGTAAAACGTGACGTCCGCCCATTCCTCCTTCTTCAGCCCGCTCTCGGCCAGATACTCGTCGGGATACTCTACCGCTTTCTTGCAGTGCGGGCAGATCACGCGCACCAGCCGCTGCGCCAGGATGCAGTTCAGCGCGGAAACGAAGTTGTACGGCTCGACACCCATGTTCAGGAAGCGGCCGAGCACGTCCAAAACGTTATTGGCGTGCACCGTAGTGAACACCAGGTGGCCGGTGAGCGCGGCGTTGATGGCGATCTGCGCGGTTTCCTGATCGCGAATTTCGCCGACCATGATTTTATCCGGATCGTGGCGCAGAATCGACCGCAATCCGCGCGCGAACGTCAGTCCCTTTTTCTCGTTGACCGGAATCTGCGTGATGCCCTTGATCTGATACTCCACCGGATCTTCGATGGTGATGATCTTGTCTTCGTCGTTCTTGATTTCGCTCAGCGCCGCGTAGAGGGTAGTGGTTTTGCCCGACCCCGTGGGCCCGGTCACCAGCACCATTCCGTACGGCTCTTTGATATAGCGCCGGAATTTCAGCAGATCCGCATCCGCGAAGCCCACCACGTCCAGCGAGAGTTTCGAAAACTTCTCGCTCATGGACTCTTTATCGAGCACGCGGAGCACGGCGTCTTCGCCGTGAATGGTCGGCATGATCGACACGCGAAAATCGATCAGGCGATTCTTGTAGCGCACGCGGAAGCGGCCGTCTTGCGGCACGCGGCGCTCGGCGATATCCAGTTCGCTCATCACCTTGATGCGCGAAATAATGGTCGAGTGCCAGTCCTTCGAAATCGGCGGCATGGCGTAATGCAACACGCCGTCAATACGATACTTGATGGCCACTTCCTGGTCGCGCGTTTCGATGTGAATGTCGCTCGCGCGCCGTTCGAGCGCATTGAAGATGGTGGTGTCCACCAGTTTGATCACCGGCGCGATATCGGAATCGGCGGAGCTCAGCTTGTCGATTGACAGCGTCTCGTCGCTGTTTTCCTCTTCGCCGACCACGTCCAGCGTGAACCCCTCGGTCACTTCCTCAAGCACGCGCTGGCTCTGTTCGGTTTTCTTGAGCAGGTCCGAAATCTGCGAAAGCGTCGCGACTTTCACGCGCAGCTTCTTGCCCAGCAGCACCGCGAGTTCATCGATCAGATTGAGATTTCGCGGGTCGGCCAGCGCGATTTCGAGCGTTCCGTTGTGCCCCTGAATCGGCACGAAATTGTAGCGGAACATCAGGTCGACCGGGATGGAATGGAACAGGTCATGATCGATCCGGACTTCGCGCAGGTCGACGAATTCGTGAAAATAGCGCTCGGCGACCGCCCGCGCGCGCGTCGCCTCGGTCAGCGGGTCGACCGGGAGATGTCGATCAATTGTAGCCATATCAATCACTTAGCCCGGGACACACGAACGGCGAGCCGGTGCTCTCTACTAGATGTTAGACGACAAAAAGCTCGATGGCGTGCAGGTCGAAAGGGCGGGCATCTCGTTTGTTATGCGCGCCTGTGGAAGGACGAGACGATTTGAACGCACGGTTCATGCGGTCACGGCACGCTCGCCATCGCTTCGATCAATCGCGGGTCAACGCGCTGGAACACATAGCCATGCTCGTCCGTGCCCTCGGCGAGGATGCGAAATTGCCTAAAGCCCGGGAAAATGCTCCCGGAGAAAATGCCGGGGCGCCCTTCCGCGGCCTGAAGTAGAAGCGGCTGCAGTGTCTCACCGGCCGCACTCACCAGTCGGAAGTTCACGTTGGGGCTTGGAGCGTTGATTGACACGGTGAGCAGATTCTCAGCTCCCAATCGTGGAGGCTCCGGCTCGAATTTTACCGGCTGTAGAACCAGGCTCGTGTGGGCCTGCACGGATAGGAAGAAGGGGCCGGCTCCTTGCAGGCGGATGGTCCAAACGCCGGGTTTCGGATTCGGCACGGTCACGATTCGGCCGGCGCGAAACCAGTGGTTCTCGACACCGGGTTGCTCGGGTCTAATCTCACCATTGGGACCGGTAATCGCAATCGTTTGCATACACTGCAGTGACACGGACACCAACAGACTGTCTATGGATGAATCCACGGGTACGCGGACATCCCGGGGGGATTCGTCCAGTTTTCCGGCTGCCCGAGCTACGGTTTCCCGATGCCGCGAGGCGGCAATAATAGGCACCGAGGAACGGCCCGCTTCAGAGCGGTCAAATAAGAACAATTGGCCGCCGGTCGCTTCGGCAACTTTGGCATAAGCGGGATCAAACGACGGCTCTTTTCCGGTGCAGGGCCATCCTGGCTGCAACCTGGGTTTCTGATCGGACTGTGGTGTCTGGGCCAGGGCGCCCCCGATCAGGAAGACCACGAAGAAGAGGGACAGGGTCCAACCAAACACAGCAGAAGTATCGGCTGGTTTCTACCATGAGATTAGCTTCCTTGAATGTCACCAGATGCCCAACGGTGGAGTAGTTGCCCAACGCCCGTCGCATCGGGATACGGAAGACGTCGACTCGCTCTACTTCGGAGCCTGCCCAGTGGCCTGATCGCCGTGGAGACAATACCAGCGGAATCATCCGCGCATCGCGCGCTCATGCAATGAGGTCAGCGCCTGCCAGCCGGCGGCAACAGCGCCCTCCTGCCAGTCGGGCTGAGAATACGGCGTGGTCGCCGCGGATCCGATCAGCAGCCGGTTCTCCATCTTCGACAACTCCGCGCCCTGCCCCCTCCGCGCATTCGCATAGCCGCCGCGGCTGTATTCGATATTTTTCCACCATACGCTATATGCGCTCTCGAACTCCTGGCGGATCTGAGGATGGACCTTGCTCGAATGCATCAGCACGTGCTCGACGCGCTCGGCGATAGGCTTGTCGGCCAGGTTGCCCACCCCACCGTTCGAGTACAGGCCCAGCAGCACGCCCTTTTTTGAAAAGTATCCGGTCGAGGGATACGAGAACTCGCCAATCGGGAGATCGGAATAGAGGTGCCCGCCAAAGATCTGGTCATCCTCCTCCCAAAACCGGCGCTTCATCGCCAGCCCCATCTTGGCGCTACTGCTTTGATTGGTCGCGCGCACGGCCGCCATTAATTCCGGAGAGATCTGGCAGTCGAGCTTGCCTAGGATCGACATGGGCAGGCACATCACGACGTAGTCGACAGTGAGCACTTTCGTCTGTCCCGATTTCGTGTCCTTGTAGGTAACGGTGGCGGCGCGCTCGTCCTGACGCACCGATTGCACCTCGGCATTGAACGTGATGCGGTCCGGCCCCATCGCACGCGCGCAGGCTTTCCATATCTGGTCCATGCCGCCGATCGGATGGAACATCGGCGCCGCTCCCGTGCCCTCACGCGTGGAAATGGACCGAACGCGGTTACCGAAGCCAGCTTGAAGGAGCGCGCTCAATTGGTAGGGATCGCCGGGGCCGCGATTTTCAAATGCCTTGTAGCGCCGGTCGCTGGGATCGAGGAAGCCCTGCGCCATGAGGAAGCGTGTCAGCCGCGCCTGATCCTCGGGGGTCATGGGGAGATCCAGGGAGTGCTGATCCATGACCTTCACCAGCAGTTCGTTCACCTGACCGATGAGATCGGCCTTGACCTCGCGCAGGCGCACGCGCTGCTTCGCGAGCGAGCCTGCGTTGGCGCCTTCGTAGTAGAAGTACGAACCTTCCATTTCGTTGACAAAGATTTCAAGCGGGACCCCAAATTCCTTGCAGTAATTCAGCACGCCGGTGTGCGTGTACGGAATGCGCCACGCGGCGGCGTTCAGCCACTGCCCTTCGTCCCACTTGCATTGCTGCGTCTCGCCGCCAATCTCGGTGTGGGAGGAGCCTCCACGCACCGTCCACACCAGTCCGCCCACGCGATCTCGAGCTTCGAGGATTTGGAAATCGTAGCCAAGCCGGGAGAGTTCGTAGCCCAGAGTCAGGCCCGAGACGCCCGCGCCGAGCACCAGGACCTTCGCGTTACGCGGCCGGCCGGAAAGCACCGGACGTTTACCGGCGTCCGCTGCCATCAAATCCCACGAGGAGAGCGCGCTCATCACCAGTGATGAACCGCCGATGGCGCCCAGGTGGCCCAGGAATCGACGTCGAGTCGGCGCTGAGGGAGAACGAGAGGATAGGGTCGAGTTCATGCTGTGCTCCAAATCTGCCTTCCCAAATCGACTTAGAAGATGAGATCCGGCGTCACTCATCGTACCGCATAGGCTGCCTCGCTCGCATGTTCGAAAAAGGGGAGTCATTTCCCCGTTGAAATTGTTGCGTTCCCGATTTAGCTCGCATTCGAAACGGTTAGCGCGCCATCCGCAAGTTGACTGCGCGGCGACCTGACGGAGAACGCCCTACTGTCGTGCGTTAGTAATCTGGAACTGTTCAACGAGATGTGGGGCGGACCCCCTGGTCCGCGGCCGGAGTTTACCCGCAACGGGCCTCGTCGGCCTTTGGCTGCAGCCCGAAGAGCCGGACCAGGGGCCCGGCTAGAGCACGCCGCGTCGCTGTATAATCGCTAGCTGAGGATAGACCATGAAACTCAGCCTGATCGAATCCAGCGTTGTTTTCCTTTTGGCGCTCGCGTCCGTTTCGGCCCAGAGCTCCCCTGCTCCCGCGCCAACTCCCAAAGCAGGCGTAATCCCCCGCGCCGCCGACAGGCATCCCGATCTCTCCGGCATCTGGTCGAGCGCCACTCGCACACCCTTCGAGCGTCCCGCGGTCTTTGCCGGAAAACCGACTATCTCCGATGACGAAGCCCGCGAGTGGGAAGCCAAACAAAACGAGCGCTGGGAGGATGAAACGTCCAAGATTGACGGCGGTCGCCCGGTCACCATCCAAGGCGGCGCCTACAACGTCCTCTTCTACGACAATGGAAATGAACTGTCGCGCATCGGTGGCCAGAAACGGACTTCGATGGTGGTCGATCCGCCGGACGGCCACGTTCCTCCGCTCGTCCCGGAAGCACGCGATCGACCGCGGCGCCGCGCCTATGTCCCCGGCGACTACAAGACCCTTTCTAACGACACCCGCTGTCTGGTCGGCAACACTCCCTCCGTACCCCTGGTGCCCGCCCTCTACAACAACAACATGGAGATCGTGCAATCCGCCGATTCCATTCTGATCGAGGTGGAAATGGTTCACGACGCCCGCATCGTCCACATGAACGCGAAACACCAGTCCCCGAGTGTCCGCCAGTGGTTCGGCGACTCCATTGGACATTGGGAAGGCGACACACTGGTTGTCGAAACCACGAACTTCAACGACCACACACACTACCGGGGCGCCTCAATGAATCTGAAGGTCACCGAACGCTTCACGCGTGTAAGCGACAAGACCATTGAATATCGGGCCACCATGGACGATCCCTCCACGTGGACCAAGCCTTGGTCCATTGAATTGGCGTTTACATCCGTGCCCGGACCGCTCTACGAATACGCCTGTCATGAAGGCAACTACGCCATGGTGGACATTCTTGGCGCGAAGTAGCGCCTGTTAGCAGACTATTTCGGGCTGAATTCGAACTCGCCGGCCTGGTGAGGGTCCCGGATACGATTCCGATATCGTGAGTGCTACATGCGGGGTTCAGGGCATCACCGATTCGATGGGAGGCTCTGTTCAGGTCAGAGGTTCCCCAGAAACGCATTGTAGAAGATTACTACTCCCTTGTGGTCTAACGAAAACCGGTAGGGCGTCACTAGTTGTAAAACCGCCAACTCGGACAGATGCCAGCGGTTCTGGACGGGCTGTCGGCCATCCGGAACCTATCCGGGGATCGAGGCATCGCTCGTTTGGAGTCCGCTTCGCGTCGACCTTAGACAACCGCCTAATATGCCTTAGCAATGTAACGACCCGCGCGCGCCGACCCATCTTTAACTCTGTTAACCCCGCAGAAATGGAATGGAGGCCCGCACAATGTCGAAACTTACCCACCTTTCTTCTGGCTTGGCGCTGTTCGTAGTGTTGAGCTCGATGATCACCCCCGCCAACGCGATGCCACCGCAAATCATATGCACTGCCAGCGCAACTGCACCGCCCATCGTGCGCAGCGCCGGCTTAACCGAGCCGGTGGCCGATTACGTCTTGTCGTGCATGAGCACCCCGAGTGTTGTCCTCACTCCGGTAGGCAGCCCCGTGCCTCAGATCAACCTCACTATCGTTCTGAACACAAACCTCACGAGCAGATTCACGGCGTCCGACGCCACCGGGACCTATAGCGAGGCTCTCGCTCTGATCGACGAACCTAACACCCCGCCCTCATCCACGTGGCCCAACGGCCATCCCCTGCTCAACTGTGGCCAGACGGGTGCGCCCGACAATAATGCCGTCTTGGGTCCCGGCGTCTGCCAAATCGTCAGCTACGGAGACCCGACCCACACCTACGATGGAACCAAGAATACTTATGGACTCGCAATCCCACCGGGAAACGCCCTGTGTGGCGTCGCTCCCGCTCCCCCGCTCAACAGCTTTAGCTGTGGGCGTCCCAACGCCTTCCAGGGCCGTCTATCCGCGGGCGGCGAGGTCAACGTGATCGAGTTCCCGGGAATACCGTTCGACCCTCTTCCCGCAGGCGGCACGCGAACCATCCGCATTACCAACCTCCGCGCGAATGCCTACTTGCTGGGGCCCTCGACGACGCCCATTCAGATCCTAGCCACGGTCGCCATAAGCGGCTCTACTTCTTTTATGGTTAACAGCCCCATCCAAACCGTCGGTTATGCCATGCCAGGCCTGATACCGGGAGGCTGTGGAACCCCTGCGGCATCCACCGTTCGTCTATGCGAAGGATTTGCCTCCTCCTGGAAGACCAGGAACCTGTCGTTGTTCGTGGGCGATAACCTCGGGACCCCAGGCAATGCGATTTACACCGGCCCGTTCTACGCTTACAGCGGGACTGCCAACTATCCCGCCGACCTGGCCCAGAACGTTCCGGGCACGTTTTACGACACAGAATCTCTCTTCCAGTGGCAGAATGACGTTCCCTTGTTTAATGGGCCGCCGGGATTTCCTCTGACGCCGTTGTTAACCAACCCGCCCGCGGGGTTCGGAGCGGGACCCGTGCCCGACGCGGGCAACCCGCTGGGTTCCGGGGGCTACACCTTGACGAACACCATGCCCAACCTCGACGGCATCGCCACTGCCGGTACCCGTTTCGCGCTCCAGTTTTCGGGCGTGCCGGCGGGCGCCTCGGTCCAGGTTCCGCTAACCGTCAACGTGGTCCGGGCGGGCTGTCTCGTGTGCGTCCCGACCGGCGTTCTGGCGCTGACCAGCGCCGACGCCGCCGGCGGAGGCCCATACAGTTCCGCCTTAACCACCACGCTCGGTTCCAGCGAGATGGCTGTATACGAGGTCCTCTATGCTGACCCGTTCTCTCTTGAGTACGCCGATGTACCCTACACGGTCATCGGAGGCTCCAGCGCGGGCATCCTGGTCAGCCAGTCCTTCGCCCCGTTTTATTCGGACGCGGCATCGGGCCAGGCCAGCCAGACCGGATACCTGCCCAGGTTCGCCGCACTGTCTGGAGGAATCTCAAGCCTGATGGGCGTCATCGCCCAAATGAATCTGCCGCATGGCACCACCACCAGTCTGAACGCCAAGCTAAACGCAGCGCTCGCCGACGTGGCCGCCAACAACCTGGCGGGAGCGTGCTCCGACTTGGGGGCGCTGATCAATGAGGCCAACGCTCAATCCGGCAAAAAGCTGACCGTAGCTCAAGCCAACACCATCATCAGCATGGCGATGGCGCTTCAAGCCCAACTAGGCTGCTAAACCCGGCCGCGCTTTTCTGGAGCTTGCCTCGGCGCCGAACGCGACGAATCGGTTGTCCACCGGCCAGAACGGAGAGTGTCGGTGCCCGGATTCAAAGTTCTCGGGTGCAATGGTTACGGGCCTGTAGCAGAACGCCTATTTGATCGTGTCCGCGTTACAAGCGGAACTACCAATGAAGTCTTAGCGATCGCAGGACACCATGTTTCCGATCCTCAATCGCCTGGGTCGGATTTACGGCGCTTTTGTTTGTCTTATGATGACACAGTAACGCGCATGCCCTTCGATCCTTTGGAGTTGCCCATCCACTATGCCCGGCACCGTACGGACTTCGCAGTCGCAACCGATAAGGAGTATGAGCGGCTCGCAGAGCACTTTCTAGCGCGCCCGCCGGCTCCGCATCTGCTAGAATGCAAGCGGGGTGGAGGAGATTTTACTCGGTACGATACGATCACTCGGGAATACATCGTGCGGTCCGGCGGAGGGGCTATTAGAACGTATTTCAAACCGGTCCCCTGCTCGTCGATTCCGGCGGGATTGCCAAGAGTTCGATGTCACGGCTACGTAGACAATATAGAGTACTTCAATAAAAAGTGTCTTGAATGGTAAACGTCTGCCCAGTATGTGGTTATCTCATGCGGTATCCAGCTGCGGACTACCATATCTGTCCGTCCTGTGGGACCGAATTTGGTTACGACGACGCCGGTCGGACCCACGCGGAACTTAGAGCCGCTTGGCTTAGGAACGGTGCGCATTGGTGGAGCCCGGTCGATCCGCCGCCCCAAGACTGGGACCCTTACCTGCAACTCGATAATCTCATGGCTCAACGCAACTGAACATAAGCTGCTGGAAGACATTGAGTTGGCCCCGCGCCGGCTTTAGCCAAGGCGCATTGAGATTATAAGTCCCATGATCGCTACGCCAACCAGTAGCAGCGCGCCGCCGATCCATCTCTCATTGTGATTCTTGAACCATAAGTACATGCCGGTGACCCCGAGCGTCAGCAAGCCTACAGACACCAAACCCTCGACCACCGCCCAAATTCCGTGCGCAACGTGGACAAAAGCTAATTGCGTCGCGAAGCCGACCGTGCTGGTAGTGATCGTCGTGTCGCCGGTAGCGATCGAATAAGCGACTTCGTGGGACCCGCCTAGCGGAGTCATCACTCGGAACTTGATCAAGCCTGGGGGACTCTCGATCGAGGTCAACTCGCCCCGCCATTCGTGAGCCAGGATTCTCGCATCCGTGATTCCTGGCGGCAGTTTGCGGTTCTCCTCGGTCAAATGAGTGGGATGCGACACCCATTTGCTATGAGCGAATTCTACAGCGCTGAGTGCAAACGCCAGCAGGAATATCAACGAGAAAAGTGCAGTCGAGAGGTGGAGGTTGCGCAGCTTCTGGTACATGCTTATCTGGTCCAGAAATAGAGCGCGGCGAAAACGCCGCAGCCGGCGGCGAGCGAGAATTGCGCGAGCCTGCTTCGAGCGCGTGAGGCCAGGAACATTGCGAAGCCCGAGGCGATCATCGTCAGCAGGCCCCACATGGCGACCTCGTTATAATCAGCCCACAACCGCATCCGCCAGTCGCCTGAGTGAAAGGCCGCCGTCGTTTCGTGGAGCGTGTAAAGGTAGAGCCCGAGGTTCTTGGGAGTCACTTCAATCCGAATCCGGCCTTCCTTTTCGAGAACCGTGACCTGATGGCGGCCGTTGACGTGGCGGAAATCGAGAAGCAGGTTGTTGGCGGAATCATGCTGGATTGCAGCGCTCTGAATAGGCGTGGCGAGGGAAAGCTTCAACTGCGAGCAGACCCGCTCGGCCACCTGTCGATCGGTCAGGTTCGGAGGGACGCTAAAACTCTGGTAACTAACCACCGGCGCCGGGAGATCAGCTTGCCGCAACCAAACGATGGATAGCCCCACAATTCCGTACACCACCAAGTTGACGAATGTAAGCAATCCAGCGTAGGTATGGATTTTCTTGAGCAGCCACATGCTTAGTCGGGGATCAACGTGCCTTCCTCAACAACGGTCCAGGCCGCTGCTGCTCGAACTCCTATTTGATCGTGTCCGCCAGCGAGAAGATCGGCAGATACAGCGACACCAGCACGAATGCCACAAAGATTCCCATGAAAATCATGATCACCGGTTCGATTAAGCTCAGCGCCGCCGTGGTCCGCGTCGCCACGTCGTCTTCGTAAAACTCCGCCACGCTGCCCAGCATGGCCGGCAATGCGCCGGTCGATTCGCCCACCTCGATCATGTCGATCGACAACCCCGGGAAAACCTTGGTCACCCGCAGCGCCGACGACAATGACTGTCCTTCGCGCACCAGTTTCACCGCCTGCTGGAGCACTTTCTTGAGCACCTGCGTGCCGAGGGAATCCGCCGCCGTATCCAGCGCCTGCAACAGCGGGATACCGCCGATCAGCAGCGTGCTCAACACCCGCGAAAACTGCGCCACCTGATACTTCAGCCACACCTCGCCCGCCACCGGGAGCTTCAGCAGGAAACGATCCACCAGCTCGCTGCCGCGTTCGGTGCGCGCCCACCACCGAAACGCGACGATGCCTACGATCAACGCGATAAATCCCAGCACCACGTAGTTGCGCGCCGTGGTCCCCACTGCGATCAGAATCTGCGTCGGCAAAGGAAGTTGCGCATTCATGCTGGCATACAACTGCGCGAAATTCGGCACCACGTAGGTCACCAGGAACACGATGATCGTGGCCACCAGCGTGATCAGCACGGCCGGATACATCAGCGATACCAGCAGCTTCTTGCGCACCGAAAGCGAGAGCTTCTGATAGGTGATGAAGCGTTCGATCACTTCCGCGAGCGACCCGCTGCGCTCTCCCGCGAGCACGGTGGTCACGTAGATCGGGGGGAACACGCCTTGCCGCGCGAATGCGTCCGACAGCAGCGATCCGTTGCGAACCTCTCCGCGCACGCCTTTGATATACACCGAGAGCTTCGGGTCGGTGAGCCGCTCCGCGAGAAGATCCAGCGACTTCAGAATCGGCAGGCCCGCGCGGATCAAGGTCACGAACTGCTGGTTGAAGATGAGGAATTTTTCGAGGTTGATTTTCTTCCGGCTGCGGGGCGACCGGCCCACCAGGCCGCTGATCTCGGATCGCGGCTTGACCGAATACACCAGAAAGCCCTGCTCCGTGTAACGGTCGCGGATCTCGCGTTCGGAGCCGGCTTCGGCCACCTGCTGGTGGATTTCACCACGCGCGTCCGCGTATTTTAAGGTCCATTCGGCCATCGGTCGTATCTTAAGTTTAATTCTCTCTCACGTAGTCATGACGGTCGCAGGCTGGCTTCCGTGCAGCGCGATCATTTAACCAGCAGCACCGCCGCGCCGCGAATCGCGTCGTTCTTCAGGGCATTCAACGCGGCATTCGCGTCTTCCAAAGCAAACGTCTGCGTTTCCGCGTGAATCGGAATCCTGGCCGCGAGCTCGAGAAAATCCTCGCCATCCTTCCGCGTATTATTGGCGACGCTGCGGATCACCCGTTCCTGATACAGCAGGTCGTAGTTCATCGACGGAATCGCGCTCATATGAATCCCGCCGCACACCACCGTTCCGGCCTTCTTCAGATTCCTGAGCGCCGCCGGAACCAGCTCGCCCGCGGGCGCGAAAATGATCGCGGCATTCAGTTTTTCGGGCGATTCCGCGTCGCCCGCGCCCGCCCAAACAGCGCCTAACTCCATCGCCAGCTTCTGATGCCGCGCGTCGCGCGTGAACGCTAATACACGCACTCCCCAATACTTAGCGACCTGGATGGCCACACTCGCCGCCGCGCCGAATCCGTAAAACCCGAGCGACTGGCCGAGCTCGATTCCGGAAACGCGCAGGCATCGAAACCCGATGATCCCCGCACACAGCAACGGCGCGGCTTGAAGATCGCCGAATCCCTCCGGGATTCGATACACAAAGTCCGCGCGCGCAACAACATACTGCGCATAACCGCCGTTCACGGTGTAGCCGGTAAACGTCGCGGCGTCGCACAGATTTTCCTTGCCGGCGCGGCAATGTTCGCAAGTCCCGTCGGCGGAGTGGAGCCAGGGGACGCCGACGCGGTCGCCGGCTTTCAGATTCAACGGGTTGGAACCGCCGCCGAGGCTTTCGACGATCCCCACTACCTGATGGCCTGGAATGATGGGCGATTTCACGACAGGCAGTTCGCCTTCAATTACATGCAAATCCGTGCGGCACACCCCGCAGGCGTGGACGCGCACCAGTATTTCGCCCTCGCCGGGCTCCGGAATCGGCACGTCCAGGAACCGCAGAGGATTCGATTCGATGGAACTTCGCGCTGGGAGGATGCAGGCTTTCATGGCGGTTTACTCCGGTCGCGGCGCGTGGACACCCGCGGTTGTTAGCGTCAAATTGGCGTGAAATTGCGGTTTTTTCGCGAGAGGTGTTTTTTCGCGTGGACGCATAGTTAAACCCTTCGCCAGCAGTCCGTTACCTCGCGCGACCTCACGGTCGCGCCTCAATGCACAGCCTAGGTGCGCATGCGCGCCAGAAAGTACAATCCGGCGAGCGAGAACACCACATCCGGCGACCACGCCGCGACCTGCGGCGGCAACTGATCCAGATTCCCGATCTGTTCGAAAAGCTGGCCCACAGAAAAATAGGCGATCGCGATCCCGAGGCTCAACCCGACTCCCGCCATCGCGCCGCGATTGCCGGTGAGAAACGCGAAGGGGATGGAGACCATCGCCATGATGAGCGCAAACAGCGGCACGGAGAATTTCTTCTGCAACTGGACTTGCAGCGGAATGGTATCGAAACCGCTGCGCTGGAGCTCGACGATATATTTCTCAAGCTCCTGAAAATTCATCTGCTGCGATTGCTTCACTTCATGCACGAAATACTCGGGAGTCTCCTGGAGTTCCGCGAAGGTGCGGGTGCCATCCATAAAATCGTCGAAGCGGGTGATGTTCGCCCCCATTTCCCAGCTCCGGCCCTTCTCGAATACCCAGGCGTTCAGCGGAGCTTCCCAACGCGCGCGCTGGGCCGAGATGTGGCGCTTCAGCCGGAACTGTACGGGATCGATCTCATACACATTCACGCCCAGCATGGCGTTCTCTCTCGGATCGAAATATTTGTAATAGTACACGCGCTCGTGTTCGCGCACGTAAACCCATTTTCGATCCGCACGGAGATACGTGGCAGGAGCCTTTCCCTTGATTTCGTTATGCAGCGCATCCTGACGGCGATCCCACTCGGGAACCAACGTGTGATCGAACAGGAACAAGCCGCCGCTCAAGAGCAATCCCGCGACCAAAACCGGCACGCTCAATCGATACAAGCTGATGCCGCACGCTTTGAACGCGGTCACTTCGTTGTGCTTGGTAAGCACTCCGAAGCACACCAGGACGGCGGCGAGCACGGCCAACGGCGTCATTCCGTATACCAGCCGCGGCGTCAGGAACACGTGATAACTGAGTACGTGCGACATAGGCGGATGATTCTTAAAAATGTCGCTGAGCAGGCTGAAAAAAGTGAACACGTGAAAAATCGCGACGAAGGTCATCAGCAGCAGAAAGAAATAGAACAGAAAGCTGGTCAATACGTATATATCCACCAATTGGGGCAGCAGCGGGAATCGCGATACCCACACGCGCGGCCCGAAACGGTCGATCACGCGCACGCCGCGTTCCCTGGGCTTGCGGCGGCGGAGCGACCGGAAAAAGACGATCAGTGAGCCCAAGACGTCGCGATCGCCGGCTGCTTCCAGGCGAGTAATCATCACCAGCGCGAAGATGGACAACACGATGTTGGGCAGCCACACGGCGATCTCCGGACGCAGCGTGCCCTGCCGCGCCAGGCTGATGCAACTGATCAAGCCGGTGTAATAAACCAGAGCGATCGCCACGGTAAGCACCACCGCGCCGGATTTTCCCGCACGGCGCGAAGTGATCCCCAGCGGCACGGCCGCAAGCGACATGAGGATACAGGCGAGCGGAAGGGCCAGCCGTTTGTGCAGCTCAATGCGCTCTTCGAGCACGCGCGAGCGATCGATGGAGGGGTCGTGCAAGCGATAGGTATGGCGATACAGCGGCACCGTATCCATTTCACTGGAAGGATGCGCGTGCTCCTCCTTGGTTTGCGCTTCAAGCGACTGTACGCCCTCGGGCGCGTTGGAGATCTGATACTTGTCGTCCTTGTCGGGTTCGTAGGTGGTGCCGTTGCGGAGATACAGCAGCACACGATTGTGCACCAGTTCCAAGTCGGCTACGGCGAGGGCGTCGGAGGCGAGCACGATGCGGGGATTGTCGCCGCGGTCGGCCGAGCCCGGCTTGCGCTCCTGGGGCGGGGTCACGTCGGCCATGAAAATGTGGCGCCATCGGCCGGTGGTCGCACTGATGTCGGTGACGTAGAGGACGGTGTTGGGAAACTGTTCTTCGAACATGCGCGGCTGAACGTCGGCGGTAAGCTGCCGCGCCAGCACTATGTTTTCGACGCGGACTAATTCGCGCTGGGCCCAGGGGGTGAGCCACAGCGTCGCGGACGCCGCGACCGCCGTTCCGACAAATCCGAACGCAAGGATGGCCGGCACCACGCGACGGCCGGGGACACCGGCTGCGCGCATGGCGGTTATTTCGCCATCGCTCGACATGCGGCTGAGCGTGAGCAGCGTGCCGATCAGCACGCTTAGTGGAATGGTCCAGGGGAGAGCTTGCGGAAGAACCAGCGCGAAGAGGTAGGCGACTGTCGACGGCGAGCCGGAGTTGCGCACCAGGAATCCGAACAGGGGGCGGGAGTCTTCGAGGTAGATGACAAAGGTGAAGAGGACGGCGCCGATCATGGCGGCGGTGAGGATCTCGCGAAAAATGGTGCGGCTCAGGAGGCGCATGAAGTTATTAAAGGTCGACGAGGGCCCGGTGCGGGTAAACTCTGGCCGCGGACCAGGGGGTCCGCCCCACCTGGCAGCGCATGGCGCTGCCCCACCATGGCGGCGGTGAGGATCTCGCGAAAGATGGTGCGGCTCAGGAGGCGCATAGAAGATAAGCCGGCTCGCCGGCAAGAGTGCCGGCCCCACATGGCAGCGCATGGCGCTGCCCCACTAAATTGCCCACGGTGACTAATTCGAAATGGTGGGCGGCGGAACCACCGGCGGCTTGGACAACTGCTCCTGCGGCAACTCGAATTCAATCTCATCGAATAGCAATCCCGGCGCCACCACGGACACGGGCGCGATATATCCTCCGGATCCGATCAGCGCGAGCGGGGCGCCGTTGTTCACATACTCGAACAGCGCGGTTTCCTTGGAAGCGCCCAGCACGTCACGCAGAGTGCGCGTGGAAACTCCGCGGAATCGCAGGCCGCGCACCAGCTCTTCGCGCCCGTCGGGATACACGCGATAGACCAGCAGGGGCGGACTCAGCGGACGAGCGCTGCCGCCCTGCGGCCCGCCCGACATCAACGTCCGCAATTCTCCCACTCCCGCCGAAAACGGAAAATCCAGTTTGCGGACCAGCATCCCGTAGGGCTTCCCGCGCTCTTTGCACATGTCGATCAGCTTCTTCTTCAGATCCGACATCGGCGCCGACTGGCTGGTCTTGACGAACAGATTGCTGATGGCGGCGCTGCGCGCTCCATAATTGCCGGCCAGCCGCGCGTGCCCGTTCGACGACGCGAATCCCTTGACCGGTTGGCGCGTGGTCAGGAAGCTCTTGAGGACTCCCTTTTCGACCAACGATACCGGCTTCCCCGGCACGCCTTCGAGATCGAACTCATAGTAACCGCCCAGCGGCTTTCCGTTCCACGCCTTCTGCGTGGGATCGTCGGTGATGTCGAACCACTCCGGCAGAATGCGGGAGCCGATCTTGGATTCAAACTCGCTGGGCGTATAATTCACGGCGCGGCCGGGCTCGGCCAGCGGCTTACGCGGCGTCACCACATTCGATCCCAGCAGTTGCGCCAGAAGCTGCGCGGCCGCCTGCGGTTCAAACAGAGCCGGTCCCGAAAAATTCTCGCCCGCCGGGGCCTTCACCAACGCCCGGACGTTTTCAGCCACCGCGGTTACTCTCGCCCGCAGCTCCGCTTCCGGCGCCAGCTTGTCGAGCTCGAGTGCGTCGAACACGGCGGCGTCGCGCACCATCATGCCGTCCTTCGCCTGTCCCTCGCCTCGCACGTCCATAAACGTGACGCTATCGGGGAACCGCAGCGTGGTGCCTTCCGAATTCATGATGTAGGTGGCGCCGTCGATGGTTTCAAAATTCACTCCGGAGGACAGCACCTCGGGATAGGCATTGAAGACGCCCGACAACTTCACGATCCGCGAGGTCCACGCGGCTTCGTCGAGTTTCTTGTGCGCGAGCTTCTGGATACTTTTCACGGGCCCGGCTTGCGAATAATCCGCGATCTTTTCGGCCGGGGCGTTGGCGCTATTCAGGGCGGCCCGTTTGCGCGCCATGGATTCGAGCGCGGTCTTGTACACTCGATCGGTGGACAACCACAGGCTCTCGCGAATAGTGGTGTAGTTGTCGTCGAGCGGCCACGCGCCGTCGAATCGCGAGCCGGTGTAGGCCCCGCTGTAAAGGTGTCCGGTGTTGTCGAAATCGTAACTGCCGACGCGCACCTCTACGATGGGCGAGCGTTGGTGGGTGCGGCTCGAGTTGATCACCGCGCCCATCGATGCCGTGACATGAAACGTGTCGCCATCGCTCAACTCGTAGCTGAAAAAATAGGGCACGTCGTCGCCGCCGCCCACGATTCGAAGCTGGCGGGAGCGGTCCAGTTCGTCGCGCATGGCTTTGAGGATCACGTCGTCGTCGCCGGAGGTTTGGGGGAAAGCGAGGGACGCGGAAATGGCCAGGGCAGCGGCGATGAGGATGAGCCGCGTGACAAGCCCGGCCAGGGGGCCGGGCTGCGGACCAGGGCACGGCCCGTTCGTTCCGCGTCCGCCCCACATTGTACGAACAAAGGCCGACGAGGGCCCGTTACGGGTAAACTCCGGCCGCGGACCAGGGGGTCCGCCCCACATAAACTTCCGCGTCATTGGAGCTGTCCCTCTCCCGTGGGACGGCCCAAGTAAGGAGGCCGGTCCTGGGAACGCTCCTTGCGCTGGATCTCGATCTCGGATACCAGAAGCGCCGGCGCAACCGCGGAAACCGGCACATCCCCGGACTCGGCGCCGCAGATACCGTTGAATATTTCCATGCGATCCGAGGTCGCCATGATTTTCCCGAAACTCGCGAGCGGCGTGCCCACGATGTCGACGCCGCGAATCAGCTCATCCGGGCGCCCGTCGGGAAACACGCGGTAGACCACCAGCGGAATCACTGTAAACGCCTGCAATCCCCGGCGTTGAGTGGTGGTGTAGCCGCCGGTCACCTGATCGAAGAACAGACCGTAGGGTTTGCCCTGCCGCTTGATTTCGGCGATCAACATCTGGCGCAGCTCGGCGTCGCTCACCTTTTTCGACGACTCGACAAACAGGTTGGACTGGCGCGACACCACTTCATTGCCCGGCGATCGGCGGCCGTGGCCGTTGGATTGTGGAAATCCGTCGATGGGGGAGCGCGACATCAGAAACGTTTTGAGAATGCCGTTCTCGACCACGGTGACCGGCCGCGCCTTCACGCCCTCGTCGTCATAAGCGTAGGTTCCATTCAGCGAGACGCCCTGAAAATCCGCGCGCGTCGGATCGAAAATCACCGACAGAAATTCGGGCAGGACCGGTTTGCCCACGCTCTTGGTGAAGGTCTGGCCTTCGTTCTCGTCTTTCTGGCGATGGCCTTCCACGCGATGCCCGAAGATCTCATGAAAGAAAACTCCCGCGGCGCGGCCCGAAAGAATCGCGGGACCCACGAAGGGATCGGCCGGCGGCGCGCGTAACAGGCTGGATAGGTTCGCGCCCGCTTTTTCGACCGATGCCAGAATCTCGGCGTCCTTGGGGAGCTTGGATGGATCGTCGGCCTCGAACGTTTCCATGGTGGACAGATCCATTCCGTCCGAAGCCTTGCCGCGCGCGGTGATGAACAGGCGGGCGAACAAGCGCCCATGTTCCAGGCGGGTGCCTTCGGTAGTCACCTGCGTGGTGGAGACGCGCTCCGATTCGACCGACACGCTGGAGTTGAGGGCGCCGGGATACTTGGTGAACTCCGCCGAAAGTTTTCGCAGGCGCTTGGCCCAGTCGGCACTATCGAATTTATATTTGGGCGTAACGGAGAAGGAGACCTGGGGGTCTTCCTTCGAAAAGTCGCCGGAGGTATCGGTGGCCGCGGCGCGCAGCTTTTCGTCGGTCTTGATGCGTATCAGCCGGTTGGAAACCGAGCGATACACGCTGTCGGTGGCAAGCCAGAGAAACTGGCGGAGGGAAGCCGGATTATCGTCAAGCGCAATCGACGCACCCGAGGTGAATCGTGGACGGTCGCTCCCCACTTTGCGGTAGTTGTCGAACTCCGGGCTGCCGACGCGGATGCTGACGTCGAGGCGGCGATGGTGGATGTGATTCTGCATGTCGAGCGAACCCTCGCTCGCGATCAGGATGTCGGCCTCGTCATCGTTGACCGAATAATCCATGAAATAGGGGGGCGGTTCGCCCTTTTGCTTCAGGACGGTGAAGTTGCGGTCAAGCTCGTCGGAGAGGATCTTGACCAGCGGCGACTGCGCGCAGGCAGTGGCGCACGCGAAAGCAAGGACACAGATTGTACGCACGTGATATCAGGATACCGCGCTGGGGCCGAACTCGCATTCGCGATGGCGGGCGGGGAGGCTCGGAGGTCTGACGAGGTGAAAAACGAGATGCTTCCATGGCAGGGCATGGCCCTGCCCCACCGGCTCCAATGGCAGGGCATGGCGGCAGGGCACGGCCCTGCCCCACGGTTAGATTGGCCCTTGCCGTGCTAACTTGAAATCGCGTGACCCGGCTTTCGACCGCCTTCCTGATTTCTCTGCTGCTGTTCAACTTCCTGGTGACGCCTGAGGCGGGGAATGCCCAGCCGCCCGTTTCCAAGATCCACGTCGACATCCTTGAAGGCGACGGCCAGATCATCAATATTAAAGCGCGCATCAACCCCGCGCCGGTGGTTCAAGTTGTCGACGATAAGAACCAGCCGGTGCAAGGCGCGCTGGTGGTGTTCTTTCTGCCGTCGCAAGGACCCGGCGGAACTTTCCCGGACGGCTCCCGGAATCTGACCGTTTCGACCGATCGCAATGGGCGCGCGACCGCGGCTGGAATCGTCCCCAACAACCAGACCGGCCAGTTCTCGATCCGCGCCAGCGCGTCGTATCAAGGGCAGACGGCCAGCGCGGACATCACGCAAGTCAACGTATCCGGAGTTTCGGCATCGGGTACAGGCGGCGGAGGATTGTCGGCCAAGGCCTGGATTCTGATCGGCGTGGTGGCGGGGGCGGCGGTGGGCGGCTACTTGGCGGCTCGCGGTGGCGGATCGGGTTCGTCGACGGCGGGCAATACGGGAATCGTCATCACAGCGGGGACGCCGACGGTGGGAGCGAAGCCGTGATGAAGCGGGCGGGGCTCTTCCTTATATGTACGGTTGGGGCGTGGGGGCAGATCGGCTCGCCGACGCTGGGGTTCGTTCCCGATGGCTTCCACGTTCGCACGATGCAGGGGATTCCGGCGGCGGGCGCAATTGGGCCGGTTCTCGAAACGGGTCGCAATCTGGGATTGATCACGATTTCGCCCCGGCAGAATTACATTCTGGCGATGGATGTGGAAACGGGCGAGGTCGTGTTGGTGACGCCGGCGGGGGCAACCAGCGTTGTTCCGGGCACGGCGGCGCGTCCCGATCGCGTTGCGGTGAGCCCTAGTGGATCGTCGGCGGTGCTGTGGTTCAATGCGACGAATCGCGCGCAGATTATTTCCGGATTGCCGGGGACGCCGTCAATTCGCGAGATCGATGCGAGCGTGGTAGGAGCTTCGCCGGTTATCGCAGTGAGCGATGACGGCAACTGGCTTGCGGCTGGGGCCTACTTGTTTGCGAGCGACGGCTCGATGACCACGATCCCGATTGGCGACTTAGTGACCGGGCTCGCGTTCTACTACGATCGCGACGCGCTGGCGATCGCGACTCCCAGCCAGATTCTTACAGCCGATCCGGTTTCGACGGGGTCGTTGGTGCAGGTGGGCAGTTTGAATCCCGGGTCTAATGCGGGCGATTTCGCTGGTGTTGATCTGGCGGTGTCATCGGACAATCAGCGGATCGTGGCGGCTGAGGGGACCTTGCTCACCACCATTAATCTAGCGACGGGCGTCGCATCTATGCTCGATTGCGGCTGTCTGGTAGAAGGGCTGTTCGGACTGGGAGGGTCGGTTTTCCGGATCACGAGCCCTGGATTCCTCCCCGCCAGTTTCAGTTACAGCAACGGAACCCATTCTGCGCACGGCCCCATCGTCGGCCCCGGACCCGAGAGCGTGAAGCTGTTCGACGCCCAGAACAATCGGATACTGGCGGTCCCGATGGCGCTATCGGCAGCGGCGCCAGCACGGATGTCACCTTCCCCGAGGCGCGTCATAGCGGAAGCCGCGCCTCCCGCACTGCCCGCCGTCGGTATCGGAGGCTTGCCCACCAGTTCCGGTCCCGCGCAGCAACCTGGGATGACCATTTCGATCGCCAGTGCATATCCGGCCGTGATCACCGGCACTGCGACGCTGACTTTTGCGTCGTCGGTGGGCGGCGACGATCAGACCATTCAATTCGGAAGCGGCGGGCGCACCGTCAGCTTCGCGATCCCGGCCGGCAGTACGCAAGCCAACTTTTCGGGAGCGGTAAGCGTTCCGGTGTTGACCGGCACCGTCGCAGGCACCATCACCATCACGCTGGACCTGATGGCCTCCGGCACCGATGTAACGCCGACGCCGGCGCCCACGGCGACTATCGCTCTGATTACGACGCCTGCTTTCATCCAAACGGTGGTGTTTGGGAGCAGCACCACCGGTGCGTTCACCGTAGTCGTGACTGGATTCTCGACTACTCGCGACATGACCACGGGACTGTTTCATTTCGCGCCGTCGAGCAACGCCACGCTCGCAACTACCGATGTAACCGTGTCCCTGGGCCAGGCGTTTTCCCTGTGGTACTCGAATACGGCGTCGAACGCGACCGGCAGCGAATTCCAACTAACGGTTCCGTTCACCACGACGAACGGACCCTCGGCCGATGTGATCGCGGTAACGGTGACGCTTACGAATTCGAAGGGCACATCGAGTGCGGTGGTCAATAGCCAGTAATCGCGTGGGGCGGGTCCCCTGACCCGCGCGCGACCCCCCTGGTCGCGCTAAGAAGCCGGACCAGGGGGTCCGGCGCGGACGAGGGCGTCCGCCCCACATTGGTCTACAAGAACTCTGAAATAGTCTATTCCGGCCTTTCGAAGAAACTCAGCGCGTTATCGCCGTGTTTCACCACTCGAACGCGGCGCAGATTGCCGTAGCTCTCCGCTAATTCTTCCCGCGAAGCATGTTGGGCGATCACCAGCGGCATCGTGTGCGGCATCTCCGGGTCTGGGGCCCGCTCTCCCAGGATCGACAACGAGCGCTCGTATTCCTGCGCCAAACTATACGGCGGATCCAGGAAGACGATCGCCCGATCTATTTCCACCGTCTTGCTGATTTGGGCGAGTACCACCGACGCGCGCCCTTGCCTCACTTGCGCGCGGCCCTGAAGACCGAGCGACCGCAGATTATCGCGAACCACGTTCACCGCGGCCTGGCTGTGCTCGACAAAAATCGCGCGCGAGGCTCCGCGGCTGAGCGCCTCAATCCCCACCGCGCCGGTGCCTGCGTAGACATCCGCGAACACGACGCCGGTGATCCGGTCGACAGGACCGTTCGAGAGGATGTTGAATAGCGCTTCCCGCAGGCGGTCCGGCGTGGGACGCACCTCCAGGCCCGGCACCGACTTCAGCACGCGACTTCGAAACTCTCCGCCGATGACTCTCATATTTCCATGGCAAGGCGTTCAGCGTTTGCCGAAAAAGGGGACAGAGTCAGTCCCTTTTCGAATAACCGCTCCTCTGGTCGCAACCCGGAATGAGCCCGGAACATTTGGGCCGCTCCCTTTGGTCGCGGCTCGGAATAGGCGCGCGCACCCTAACGGGTGCGCCTCACGTTGTTAACCCACCTTAACCAGCCCATACCTCCTCTGCCAGTGATCCCTGATAAACGCGATCGCCCTCCTCAACTCCTCTTCACTCGGGGGATTTGCGACGAACGCGGCCGCTTCGTTTCGCGCGATTTCGAGGACATCCGCATCACGCAAAATATTGCCGATCTGTAACGCCGGCACGCCAGACTGCTTCGTCCCGAAAAATTCCCCCGGTCCGCGCAGCTTCATGTCCATTTCGGCGATGTAGAATCCGTCGCTCGATTCCACCAGCGTCCTGATCCGCTCGCGGCCGGTGTCGTTCAATTTGCCGGTCACCAGGATGCAGTAGCTCTGCTCTCCGCCGCGGCCGACGCGTCCGCGAAGTTGATGCATTTGCGCGAGGCCGAACCGCTCGGCCTGCTCGATCACCATCATGGTCGCGTTGGGAACGTCGACGCCGACCTCGATCACCGTGGTCGCCACCAGGATCTGGGTTTCGCCGCGCTGGAATTTCTCCATGGCGGATTCCTTTTCTTCCGCCGGCAGCTTTCCGTGCAGCAAACCGACGCGCGTTTCCGGAAACACGATGCGCGATAAATGTTCGTGCATTTTCTGGGCCGCCTTCATCGCCTGCGTTTCCGATTCTTCGATCACCGGATATACGACGTAGGCCTGACGCCCCAGGTCGATCTGCTTTTTCAGGAAGCTATACACCCTTTCGATATGATCCTCGGTGACATGCCGGGTCACGATGGGCTTGCGCCCCGGCGGCATTTCGTCGATCACGCTCACGTCCAGGTCGCCGTAAACGGTGAGCGCCAGCGTGCGCGGAATGGGAGTGGCCGTCATCACCAGCACGTCCGGATGCGAGCCCTTTTCCATGAGCTTCTGGCGCTGCTCCACGCCGAAGCGATGCTGCTCGTCGACGATCGCCAGTCCCAACTTCTTGAACTCGACGTCGGCTTCGAGCAGGGCGTGCGTGCCGACGATGACATGCACCAATCCGGCCGCCAACAATTTCTTCAACTGTATTTTGTCGCGAGCCGTCGCCGACCCGGTGAGCAAGATGGTCACGTAATTCAGCTTCTGGAACAATTTCTTGAAATAGAAATAGTGCTGCGTCGCCAGGATCTCCGTGGGCGCGAGCACGGCCACCTGGTATCCATTCTCGATAGCGATGATGGCCGCTTCGACCGCCACCAGCGTCTTTCCGCTACCGACGTCGCCTTGCAGCAGCCGGTACATCGGATGGGGCACGGCCATATCCCTGGCGATTTCGCCCAGCACTCGTTTCTGTGCGCCGGTCGGTTTGAACGGCAGCATCTCTTTAATCCGTTCCCGCACGCGATCCGTCAGGCCAAATGCGATTCCGGGGAATAATCGTGCTTTCGCGCGCTTCAATTCCAAGCCGCATTCCAGCCAGAAGAATTCCTCGAAGATCAGCCGGAACTGCGCGGGCGAGCGGAATGCGTTCAATAATCGCAGATCGGAATCCGGCGGCGGAAAGTGCAGCGCCCGAATCGCGGTCCACCTGTCCGGCAATTTCATTCGATCCAGAATGTGGCGCGGCAGAGCGTCTTCCATCCCAGCGATATTTTCCAGAGTGCGATGGATCAGCACGCGAAAAAGCCGGGTCGTGATTTTCGCCGCCGCTTCGTAGATGGGAACGACGCGGCCCGTATGCAGGGAGGCGTCGCCCTCGTCTTCGCCCGCGAGAATCTCGTACTCGGGATGCATCATGGCCAGCTCACCCGAGTACGAATCGAACTCGATCTTTCCGTAGAGGGCGACCTTCATGCCCGACGTCAACACGTCCATCAGGTATCCGCCGTGAAACCACTTGCCCGCGAGCACCGCGCGCGACGAATCCGTGAACGTCGCCTGGAACAATCCCAGATTTCGCCGGCGGAAACCGGACATCTTGGTGGACCTTACTTCCGCGAGCACCGTCGCCATCTCGCCGGGCGCAAGCTCTTTGATGGTTTTCACGTTGCTGCGATCTTCGTAGCGGAAAGGAGCGTAGTGCAGCAGGTCCTCGACGGTCAAGAGGCCCTTGGCTTCGAGCATCGCCGCGCGCCCGGGGCCGACGCCTTTCACATATGTGAGGGGAGTGGTGAGATCCAACGCCCAGTGTAATCTGTGGGGCAGGGCCATGCCCTGCCGGTCTCGGTCAAAATGGCAGCGGAAGAATGGCAGGGAATGGCCCTGCCCCACGCTAGTCGCGCTTCAAAATGGCAGCGCATGGCGCTGCCCCACATAGCGCTGCCCCACATGCTGCCCCACATATCGGTTGCTAAACTAATGACTCATGCCGCAACTTCTGGACGGGAAGACCGCCCTCATTCTGGGGATCGCGAACAAATGGAGCATCGCCTACGCCATCGCCCAGGCGTTCCGCCGCGAAGGCGCCAAGCTGGTGCTCACCTACCAGGGCGATCGCCTCAGACACACCGTTGAAGAGCTGGGTAAGGAGCTCGGCGCATCGCGCATCTTCGATTGCGACGTAACCAAGGACGACGATCTTGCGCGGCTCGCGGATACGTTGCGAGCAGATGGAAGGCTGGACGCCGTGGTCCACAGCGTCGCCTTCGCCAATCGGGAAGATCTGGATCGGCCCTTCGTCGAAACCTCCCGCGCCGGATTTGCGCTGGCGCAGGAAGTCAGTGCGTATTCCATGGTCGCGGTGGCGCGCGCGACCGCGCCGTTGATGACCGAAGGCGGCTCCATGATCACGCTGACCTATCTCGGGTCGACACGGGTGCTGACCAATTACAACGTGATGGGCGTGGCGAAAGCTTCGCTCGAAGCCGCGGTGCGATACCTTGCCAGCGAGCTTGGCGCGCAGCGCATCCGCGTAAATGCGATTTCAGCGGGTCCGGTGAAGACCGCGTCGGCTCGCGGTGTGAAGGACTTTTCGAAAATGTATCAGGCGGTGGCCGAGCGCGCTCCGTTCAAGCGCGCGACCGACCCGGCCGAAGTCGCCGACGCCGCCGTATTTCTCGCGAGCGACCTGGGCCGCGGCGTCACCGGCGACGTGCTGTTCGTCGACGCCGGGTATCACATCATGGGTTTGTGAAGAATTCCCGCCTGGATTGGACAGGGCCGGCCACTACACACTCTGAACCAGGACTATAATACTCACTTGGTTTCAAACCAAGTAAGCGCACAGGCGGCTCGTGCCGTTGCGCGCAGATGAATGATGAGTTCAAAGGAGAGGACCATGTCCAAAACAGTCCTGAGTTTGCCAGTTGGTTTATCAATAGGTATTGCCGCGGGTGTGGTGGCGGTGTTCGCAGTTTCGCACGGAGTCGTATTCGCGCAAGGCGGGCCGAAGGAGGCCATCGACATTACGGCCGCGCAGGTCCAGGCGGTTCTGGCCGCGCACGCCTCGGTCGATAACACCATTCGTGTAATTGATATGGGCACGTATGCGATGTCGGTCGCGGTGGTTCATCGCGGCGCCACGCCCCAACCGGGCGCGGCACGTGGCGCAGCCGGTCGTGGAGCGGCAGCGGGTCGCGGCGGTGCGGCAGGTCGTGGCGCGGCTGCGGCTCCCGAACCATGCGGGCTGACAGAAGCCCCCGCGGGTGCGCAGATGAGCCCTCCTGGAATGATCGCGCATAACCAGACTACCGAGACCTACATCGTCATTTCCGGAAGCGGCACGCTGGTGACGGGTGGCGAGATCGTCAAAGGCAGAAAATCCCCGCCCAACAGCGACGTAACCACCCTGTGGAACGGTCCGTCTTGCAGCGGGACCGCCGCCGGAAATATCGTGAGCCGGGTAATGAACGTTGGCGATATCTCCGTTATTCCCGCGGGCGTACCGCATGGCTGGACCAATATTTCCGATCACGTGGATTACCTCAGCGTGCGCCCGGATCCCGACAAGGTGTTACGGCACGGATACGTGAATCCGGCGATCGCCAACGTGAAGTAATCGCGCCTTTGGTGCACTTTTACGGCAATACCACCGTGTTTTCGCCGTGCGCCACGCGGGGTCTGACGCTTCGGCTGCGTCCGCGAACTCATTTTTCAACCCCGAGGCGCCAACCCAGTTTGTCGGCATCGAACCAGGAGATCTGGGAGCCAAACCAGCGCGACGTTGAAGCCGCATTTGGGTGCCCCTCCGCGGAACGCAGCACAAATGCGCACGGCCCTTCGCCAAACTGTTCGATTCGGTGGGCCAGCCATGACCGTGGAATGGCAGGAGCCGCCAGGACCACGGAAGTGCCCGCAAACGAAGCCAGGCGCGCGCCGAATCTCAAGTCTTGTTCCTCCGCGGGCGCCGGCAATCCGAACGCCTGCCGGTAGCGAGCGATCGACGCCTTCAAATCCCGCACCGCGATTACGACGAGTTTCACTCCAGCGAAATCTTTCGTCGACGGTTGGCCCTTCGGAAACGCGCGAGCCTCGCGGGGCGTAAAGTCGTGAATCAGAAATGGGAAGAACGTGCCGTTCGGTTCGGCGCCGACCTGCGCCGTTTCCCAGTCGAGCACTGTGCCGTCTGGCCGCTTCCGTCCGCTGCGCGACGGCGAAGTCACGGCGATGCCGGCCGAGCGCAATCGGCCCGCTTCCGCGCCGAGATCGCTCGCGCGCACGGCCCACGCAGTGGGGCCGGCGTTGCCGAGCATCTGCTTCGACCAGTAATGTGCCGTCAGGGCTCTCTGATCGGGATTTTCCTGCGGCGCGATCAGTTCCAGGTACGATCCATCCGGAAAACTCGTGATCGCCATTTGTGTGGCGCCATTGCTGTGCGGACCGCCATATTCGCTGGGAATTCCGAGGGCGGCCAAACGGGTCTGCATTTGTTGCAGGTCGGTTCCAGCGACGGTGACGTGATCGATGGTTAGGTCGGCTGCGGCGAGTAATGTGGTCATCAGAAGAAACGCGGCCGCGCGCGCGATGGGCGTCGCGTTACGATATCGGGAACGCACTCCCTGACGGTCGCGCCTCGGAGAAGCCGGCTTGAAAGCCGGCTCGCCGGCACGAGTGCCGGCCCCACATCGTCGCGGCTCGTAACGGAACGCGTTCATTGGGCTTGGCACGTGAAATTTGCGGCTTCGTCGGTGCTGCCGCTTCCCTTGTACCTCGCGATCTGAGGGAACGGGCACAAGGGGCGAGTGCGATCCGTTTTGCCATCGCGAACCCGCGACGCCAGGACATGCTCGGGCGCCTGCTTCTGTTCGACCCACTGCTCCAGCGCCGCGAGCATGTCGAAGCTGCTGGCGCCGTCACCGCCTCCGCAATGCGCCATGCCGGGCACCATGAACAGCCGGTAGAAACCGGCCACGTCGCTCGCGGTCATTTTGTTGGTCGCCAATTTGTCGAGCACGGTCTGGTAGTAAGCCACGCTATTTTGCGGCGCGATCTGCGGATCGCTCCAGCCGTGATACTGAATCAACTTGGCTCCGTGCGCCGAGAATTTCCGGAGATCCGGATCGATCGAGTTCAGCATTTCGGACGCCTTCACTGTGCGCGCGACGTCCTCGTCGAAATCGAACTTGCGGAAATCCCAGTTGGGTTCCTGGAATACGACGAAGCGAAACAGATCGATGCCGAGGCCCAGTGGCTGCGGGCCTCCCATGGTCGCCCAGCCGAGTTCGCTGCCGGGCGAGAATCCGGGAACGATGGCCGCGCCGGTGCGGCGATTCAAGACCGGCGAATAGATCTTGCGCACGGCTTCCACCTGCGGCGCGGTCAGGCAATCGGGCGCATCGCCGTCAGCACCTTTGCATTCGAGAACCTTGGGATCGAACTTGCAGAGCATGGGGTTCTCGATCACGCCGTCTTTCACGCCGTCCTGCTCGTCGCAGGCGGCGAGCGCGGCCGCGTGAATCAGCGGATATTTCGCGGGCGGGATGTAGCTGGCTTCGTCGGAATGCACGGCTTGCGCGACCCAGACGGCCAGCATCGCGCGGCCGGACCAATTGCTGCCGGGCGAACCGGCGACGATGCCGTCGTAATCCTCGGGGAATCGCTGCGCTTCCATCAGGCCCTGACGGCCGCCCGCGGAGCATCCGGTGAAATACGACAGCTTCGGCGATTGCCCGTAATACGCGCGAATGACGGCTTTGGCCGCGATGGTCATTTCGTGGGTCGAGCGATAGCCGAAGTCGATCAGTTTTTCGGGATGACCGAGCGCGAAGCTTGCACTGCCGCCCTGGTGACCTGTGTCGGTCATCGCGCTCGCGTAGCCGCGCTCCACTCCGGCGGCTAGGGTCGCGGGGGCGATGGAGCCGGTCCATCCGCCGTTTCCGTTTGCCTGAAGCTTACCGTTCCAGCCTTGGGCGGGGAGCCAGACCTCGATCTTGATATCGGAATCGCTGGATGGCTTAAGCGTGGCGGAAACGCGGCAGAAGGCGGGCAGCTTCGCGAAGGGATTGCCTCGACGGCCGCCGTCGGAGGGGAAGGCGCCAGCGGCGATGGGCTGCGCGAGCGTGATGACGGTGTTGGGGAGATCGAGCTTTTGCAGATCTTCGCACGATGCGGCGGTGGCCTGACGAGCGGCGAGTGCGAAAACGAAAATCGCGATGCAGATGGTTCGGGTGAGCATGGCTGTCAATATGTTACTAGGCGCTTGTTGCGAAGGCGAGGGTCAATCCCTTTTCAGGTAGCGCGTACCGCTCTCTGACGGTCGCGGCTCGGAAACGCCGCGCGCCGCTCCCCTTACGGTCGCGCCCGGCTAATTGGGAGATGGTTTTTCTGCGTGGTCGATCACGAAGGTTTCGACAGGCCCTCTTGCGGGTTCCAATCTAAGCCCAAGCTCCGGGATTAAACGCAGGAAAGAGTCGAAATTGTCAGTAGTGGTAGCGTCTGACTCGGGTAGAGGTGCGGATTGCCTGTAATCAAACGGTCCGCTCAACTCCGTTCGGTCCAGAACCGGGCTGTGCAAAACATAGCCAGCCGCGAACTCTGCCAATCGGGGCATCGTGGTGTTGAATAGGGACCATGTTCCGCCGGCGAATCCAATGCTCCCAGAGAAGACTGGTTGTTCCGAAGGGTTCGCGCTTGCACGGCTTCCTACTGGGCGCAGCCGAAGCATCTTGCCGTTCCTCTCCAACAAGTGCACACTGCCTGTTTTCGTTTCGTGATGAAATTTCAATCGAAATCGATCGATCAAGAGCGCCTGCAACATCTGACGCAGATGTTCATCTTCGATCCCGTACATCCAGGAATACCGTAGATCCTTAATGCTCGATCGCAAATTCTCCGGAGGCTTGGCCTCGACATCATACTCGTCTTTTCCGATCCAAGCATCGCCGCCTGAGATTTGCCAATAGGACAAATGAAATGCCAAGACAAGCAGACCCTTCAACGGGGTCGCGGAGATAACAACTCGAGCCCCGGGATAAATTCGCGGTCCTGGCTGGTGCGGAACGTTAGGGAGGCTGGGTTTTACGGTAGCGACCTCGAATTCAGGCGGGGTGCCGGAGACGTCTCCCGCTGGCGTTGCGGCCGCACCTTGGGCCGCATTAGATTGAGCGCTAGCGGTTGTCCCAACCGCGAACATTAAACCAATTGCAAAGAGAGGAATCTTCACGCACCTAACTCCCAAAGGCAATTCGGCTAAGCGTCTCCTACCGTCAAGTCGATTCTCGCATTTTGACGCACCTCGAGGAAAAGCCGGCTAGAGAGCCGGCTTGCCGCCAGGAGTGGCGGCCCCACATCAATGGTCGCGGGGATCGGGTTTAATGGTGACCGGCTGCGTGTAGGTCTGGCCGTCGACCGTGAGACGCACGGTGTATTGGCCGGGCTGCAAGCCGCCGCCGCCGCGTCCACCACCTCCGCCTCCGCCTCCACCACCACGTCCACCGCGGCCACGGCCACGACCCCCTCCGCCGGCGCCTGCGTCCGCGTTAGCTGTTGCGTCGGGAGCGGCTCCCGCGGGCGAGCATGCGTCGGGGGCGGCAGGAGCGGCGCCGCCGCGTCCACCACCACCACCGCCGCCACGGCCCGCCGGTGCGCCGAGCGAAACACGATGCATTCCCGCGGCGGCCGAGGGCGGCTGCGCGGGCACTTGCCAATCGGCGACGACGTTCAAGGTTTCGGTGTCCGGCGGATGCACTGGCGTGTCACTGGCGGAGCAGGCCCGTACGGTCGCGCCATCCAGCAACTCGATCTTCAACGGCCGCGTTGCTCCGTTCTTGAGCCAATAGTAAGCGACGACGCCCGCGGGAGGATTCGAAAGCTGCGGCTCCTCATGCGGCAGCGGAGTTCCGTTCTGGCCTCCGGCGCGTATGGAGTAAGTCTCGCCGGGCTTGAACAGATAGGCGTTGGAGGAAGCGATCTGCCCGCCCTGCGCGGCAATTTGGCGCAGCGCGCTCATTTGATCCATCACCCAAAAACCGCGGCCGTGCGTAGCGATATCCAGATCGTCGCCGTGCACGATGATGTCGCGAACGGAGGTCGACCGGCATGTTGTTCTGCAACGGCTGCCACTGGTCGCCATCGTTGAAGGAGACGTATACGCGCAGCTCGGTGGCCGCGTAGAGCAGCCCTCTCGATTGCGGATCTTCCTTCACCGAATTGACGTAGGCGCCGTCGGGGATGCCCGCGACCGCGTTTTGCCAGGTCTTGCCGCCGTCCCGCGTGCGATAGATATAAGGTTTGGTGTCGGCGATGCGATGGCGATCGACGGAGGCGTAGGCGGTCTCCACGTTATAGTGACCCGCTTCGATTTGTGAGACCTTGCTCCACGGCGTCATGGCCGGCGGAGTAATGTTCGACCAGTTCTTGCCGTCGTCGCGCGTGACGTAAATCAACCCGTCGTCGGTGCCGACCCAAACCGTCGCGGCCTGAAGCGGCGACGGGCCGATGGAATACACCACGCCGAAGCGGTTCGTCATTTGTTCGTCGATGTCTTTGGCAGTCACGGTATCGAGTGTCTCGGGGACGGGCGGATTCACGCGCGCGAGATCGGCGCTGATCTTTTGCCACGTCCGGCCGCGGTCGCGCGAGCGCATCACAAATTGATTGGCGTAGTACAACGCTTCATCCGCCTGCGAGAAGACCTGAGGCAGCGTCCACGTTTTGCGATTCGGATCGCTGGGATCGGCCGCGGGAAGCTCGCCCGCGGAGGAGATGATATTCAGATTCTGGTCGCAACGGCTAAATCCCGCGCCGCCCGCGCCGCCACCGCCTCCCATGCCGAACAGAATATTGCCGTCCTTCGGATCGGGAAGCACGGTGTTGCTTTCGCCCGCGAGACACGTTGGCTCCCAATCTCGAAACGAGAGCACGCCTGCGCGCGACCAGGTGGCGACGCCGACGCCGCCGCTATCCTGCTGCGCGCCGTAGAGCCAGTACGGGAAACGATTGTCGGCGGCGACGTGATAAATCTGCGCCGTCGGCTGGTTGTACCAGGTGCTCCAGGTCTTGCCGCCATCGACGCTGACGACGGTGCCCTGGTCGCTCGAGAGCACCATGCGATTTCCATCCTTGGGATTGACCCACATCTGGTGATAGTCGTCGCCGCCGGGCGCGCCTTTGATGGGAGTAAAAGTTTTGCCGCCGTCGGTGGTCATGTAGGTGGCGGTGTTGATGACGTAGGCTCGATCGGGGTTGGTGGGATGGACGCTGACCTGCGCGAAGTACCAACCGCGTCCCCACAGACGGTTTTCGGAGTTGACCAGTTTCCAGTTAGCGCCCGCGTCATCGGAAATGTAGACACCTCCGCCCGAGGCGGCTCGATTTCCGGCACGTCCCGCGGGCGCTGCCGCCGCTGCTGCTCCGCCACCACCGCCGCCTCCTCCACCGCCGCGCGCGGGAGCATTAGCCGATCCCATGTCGTCAACCACCGCCCAGAGACGCCTGGGATTGCTGGGTGAAATCGCGATGCCGATTTTCCCGACGAAATCGTCGTTGGGCAGGCCGCCGGTCAGTTGCTTCCAGGTGTCGCCGCCGTCGATCGATTTGTAGAGGCCGCCTCCGGGCAGATTCGAGGGCGCGTAAACCGACCACGGTGGGCGGCGTGTCGCCCACAGCGAGGCATACAGTACGCGTGCGTTCTTGGGATCGATGGCGAGATCGATCGCGCCGACGTCGTCGGGGTCGTTGGACTTGAAGAGGATTTTCTTCCAGGTCGTGCCGCCATCGGCGGAGCGATACACGCCACGCTCCGGATTGGGCCGGTATATGTTGCCGAGAGCGGCCACATATACGCGATTCGGATTGGCAGGATCGACCGCAACCTTCCCGATGTGTTGCGTGGCTTCGAGGCCGATGTGCGTCCAGGTCTTGCCCGCGTCGGTGGACTTATACATGCCGATGCCGTAGGAATTCTGGCTGCGGATGTCGGGCTCGCCGGTGCCGACGTAGACAACATTCGGATTCGAAGGAGCCACGGCGATGGCGCCGATGGAGCCGATGGGGATGCCCTGATCGGAAATTGGAAACCAGGTGCGGCCCGAGTTCTCGGTCTTCCAAACGCCGCCGCCAACGGAGCCGAAGTAAAACGTGTCGGGCTGGCTGGCGTGGCCGGCGACGCCATAGGAACGTCCTCCGCGGAGGGGGCCGACGTCGCGCCATTGGAGGCCGGACAGCAGGCTCGCGGGGTATTGGCCTGTGCTCATTTGTTGGGCAAAGATTCCGAATCCGAGCAGGGCCACTAGCAGGGCTAGTAGACCGGGAGTGACAAAAACCAGCCAACGGCGTCGATTGTTCATAGGGGGCTCCTGACCGGCTTGGCGCAGAAACCAGCCGAAGGAACAACTTTACCACTGCGGGCGCGGGCAACACGAGTTCGAGACGCGCCACCTTAATCGGCAGGGCATGGCCCTGCCCCACGAGCTGATCATGGCTCGGGAGAACGCGCGCCCTGACGGGCGCGCCTCAATCGGCAGGGCCTGGCCCTGCGCACTAGACCAATACGCGGACAGGCGATCCCAAAATCGGACAGCGCTCGGCCGCGTCGTCGCAGACCTTCAATGATTTACCGCGGCCCCAGGATTGCGATTTATACTCGGAAAAGCATTTCTCATGTCTAACATGTCTCATGTCTAGGGAAGGGGAGCAGGCATCATGACAGACGCGATCATGACTTTCTGGCGAGACGTGAAATACGCGGCTCGCTCGCTCGCACGCACAAAAGGGCTGACCGTTACGGTGGTCCTCACCCTGGCACTTGGCATCGGCGCCAACGCCGCGATCTTCACGCTGGTGCGCGGCGTGCTGTTGCGGCCGCTGGTGAACCGCGACGAGGATCGGCTGATCTACATCCGCCAAAGCGCACCTGGGCTCGGCCCCGGGGACGTGCCTTTCTCCGTGCCGGAGATCGACGACCTGCGGGCGGGCGTCAAGACCTTGAACGCGTTCGGGGACTTCTCCCAGATCGCCTTCACGATGGTCGGTTTGGGCGAGCCGCGCGAAATCCGCGCGGGCGTGGTGGACGGATCGTATTTCGACGTGGTGGGACTGCACCCCGTGCTGGGCCGTCTGCTGGACATGCGGGACGATGGACCGAAGGCCGCCGGCGCAGCGGTGCTGACGTATCGCTTCTGGACGACGCAGCTAAGAAGCGACCCGTCCGTGCTCGGAAAAACGGTTCGCCTCGAGTCATTCGGCCCCGCGCGTACAGCCACCATCGTGGGGGTGCTGGAACCGTCGATCCCGTATCCCTCCGAAACCGAGATCATCGCCAATATCGTCACCAGCCCGCATCATCTGTCGGCGACGATGGTGACCGGACGGGTGCATCGCATGACGGAAGTATTCGGGCGGCTGGCGCCCGGTGCGACTCTGGAGCAGGCTCGCGCCGAACTGCGCGCAGTGTACGGAGCGATGCTTCGGGAACATCCCGAGGCGTATCCGGCGCAGGCGCACTTTAGCATCGACGCCCGGCTGTTGCGGGACCAGATCACATCGCGCGCGAGGACCGTGTTGCTGGTGCTGATGGCGGCGTCGGTGCTGGTGTTCATCATCGCGTGCTCGAATGTGGCCAACCTGATTTTGGCGCGAACGATGCGGCGCGAAAGCGAACTGGCGATTCGAGCGGCGCTGGGCGCAAGTACGGGCGCGCTTCGACGAACCTTGCTGGCTGAAAGTCTGCTGCTGTGCGGCGTGGGCGCGACGCTCGGCGTTCTTATCGCGCGGCCGATGGTAGCGGTGCTGGCCCGGTACGCGTCGCGCTTCTCGGTTCGCGCGCTGGATTTGACGGTGGATTCGAGCATGCTGTGGGTGGGGGCGTTGCTGGCGGTGATCGCGGCGGTTCTGCTGGCGTTCGTTCCGCGCCTGCCATCGGCGGACTCATCGCACGGATTCGGCATGGCCGGCGGGAGCACGCGGAGTACTGCCAGCACGGGCCGCCGCCAGCGGGTCTTCGCGGTGACGCAGATCGCGGCTTCGTTTGTGCTGCTGGCGGGGGCCAGCATGTTGCTCAAAACGCTTCTCGAACTCCAGACGGCACGGACCGGTTACGACATGCATTCCGTACTCGCCATCAATGTGCCGGTGATGTCGTTCGGCAAGACGGCGGTTCAAATGGCCGGCTTCCAAAAGGAAACCATCCGGCGCATCGCCGAGCTGCCGGGCGTGGATGGGGTCGCGATGGGCACAGTGGTTCCGTGGCGCGACGCGGGTAGCTTCGGTTTTGGGATGCAATTCGCGGCGGACGGCCATGTCCACGCGCCCGGTGAACAAGATCCGATCGCGCAGTTCCGCTCCGTGACGCCGGGGTTCTTTGCGACGCTGGGTGTTCCCATCCTGGCCGGCCGCGATTTCAACGATGCCGACCGCCAAGAAAGCGAGCCGGTGGTCATCGTCAGCCAGAGCGTGGCGCAGCGCATGTTTCCGGGTCAGGACGCGATCAACCGTCATATCAAATGGACCGACCCGGTGCTGAAGTTCGTCATTCCAGGCGACCAACCTAACCGGCGCATCGTGGGGGTGGCGGCCGAGGTCGATGACGAGCACGTGGCGCCCGGCCCCGCGATGACCGTGTATCACCCGCTGGAGCAGGGATTCGGGGGTGGCCGTCTGTTCGTCCACGTCCGCTCGAATCCCTACGCGCTGGTGACGCCGGTTACGCAGATCATCCGGCAGCTTTCGGCGGAGCAGGTGGTGGAACGCGCGGCGACGCTGGAAGACGTCCGCGCGGAAGTGCTCACGCCGGATCGGCTGAATACGGTGGTGTTCGGCGTGTTCGCGGGAGTTGCGCTGCTGATTGCGGTGATCGGCGTGGCGGGCGTGCTGGCGTTTTCGGTCAGCGGGCGGACGCGCGAGTTCGGCATCCGGCTGGCGATCGGATCGCAACCGCGGAATCTGGTGATGGGCGTGATCCGCGAAGGCGCGGTGATGGCGGTGGGAGGCATCGTTGCGGGTGCGGCCCTCGGGTTCGGCCTCGCGCGACTGGCCGGCAGCTATTTTGGGGATATGAGGATGCCGGATATTCTGCCGGTGGCCAGTTCCGTGATCGTGCTGCTGACGGCTGCGGTGGTCGCGTCGGTTCTGCCGGCGGCACGCGCCGCGCGGGTCGACGTTATGCAGGCGCTACGGTCCGACTAACTTTTCCGGCCGAGGTCAATTGGGCGATCGCCTCACGATATTCGGCAATCAGCCGGCGGCACATTTCGGCGGCGGTGGGAATATCGTGAATGCTCCCGACTCCCTGTCCGGCCGACCACACGTCCTTCCAGGCTTTCGTCTCGCCCTCGGAGGTAATGTGCATCTTCACGGACGATTGCAAATTGTCCGGATCGCCTCCCGCGGCGACGATGCTCGCGCGTAGAAAGCTCCCGTGCACACCGCTGATGGCGGAAGTGTACACGATGTCTTTCGCGGTGGAGGCCAGGATCATTTCCTTGAACCCGTCGGGCGCCATGGATTCGCGCGTTGCAATAAAGCGAGTGCCGAGGTAGGCGAGGTCGGCGCCCAACATTTCCGCCGCGGCGATCTGACGGCCATGGCTGATGGTGCCGGAAAGAATCACGATCCTATCGAAAAACTCGCGGATCTCCGCGACAAAGGCAAAGGGATTCAGGAGGCCGGCATGCCCTCCGGCGCCCGCGCAGACTGCGATCAGCCCATCCACGCCGGCGTCGGCGGCTTTGCGCGCGTGGTGGAGATTGATGACATCGTGGAACACCAGGCCGCCGTAGGAATGGATCGCGTCGACCACGTCGCGCACCGCGCCGAGTGAGGTGATCACAATCGGCACGCTATGCTGAACTGTGATCTCGAGGTCGCGGGCCAGCCGCGCGTTGGTCTTGTGGACGATGAGATTGACGCCGTAGGCACTGGGCTGGGCGCCCGTCGCGGTTTCAATCCGACCAAGGCGTTCCTCAATTTCATCGAGCCACGCCGCGTAGCCTTCACTGGTCCTCTGATTCAAGGCCGGGAATGTGCCCATGATGCCGGATCGGCAAGTTTCGACCACCAGATCCGGCCCCGAGACGAGAAACATCGGCGCGGCGATCGCGGGAATGGTGAGCCGTTCCCGCCACTGCTCCCTGCTGAATGTCATTTGTCTATTATTGCTTGCACAGCGGCTTTACGATCCTTAGCCCCGCTCGTCAGAGCGGGGATAGCAGCCAGAGGGTTCAAGACCACCCCCTTCCATAACCCGTTAGGATTTGATACCCTTTGCACAAAGGGAGCGTGTATGCTTAGTGCCAAGTTTGCCAAAGCCCAATGGACCATGGCCTTGGGTGCTGTGGTGTTTAGCGGCCCGTTCATCGTCTCGATGCGCGCCGACACTCCAACCGTAGAGAAGGTGACTTTCTCGAACCAGGTGGTCCGCATCTTCCAGGAAAAATGCCAGGACTGCCATCGCGCCGGGACGGCTGCGCCCATGTCGCTGGTGACCTTTGAGCAAGCGCGGCCCTGGGCAAAGTCGATCAAGGAGCGCGTTCTCTCCGGGAACATGCCGCCGTGGCATATCGACAAAACTTACGGAGTCCGCCACTTCAGCAACGATATGTCGCTGAGCGATGCGCAAATCAAGACCATCGTGAAATGGGTGGATGCAGGCTCGCCGGAAGGCGACCGGAAGGATTTGCCGCCGCTCAAGCAGTGGCCCAGCGACAACGTCTGGCAGCTCTCGAAACAGTTCGGCGAGCCGGATCTGGTGGTGAAGTCCGAGCCGTACACGATGCCGGCGAATAGTCAGGATCAATGGTGGAGACCGCTCGCGCAAATCGACATCAAGGAACCGCGATGGGTCCGCGCAGTGGAGATGCGCCCCGGCACCACTGCCGGCCGCAAGATCACGCATCACGCGCTGGCGCACCTGGTGCAGGACGATCCGGACGCGCGCGCATTTTCCGATCCGGTCGGTAACGGCCGCGCGGGTCCCAACGAAGCCGGCACGCTGATGGAATGGGCCATCGGCAAGAGCTACGATGTGTACCGCGAGGGCAGCGGAAAACTGATCCTCCCCGGCTCGCACATCTGGTGGGACATCCACTATCACGCGGTGGGCGAAACCGTCCGCGATCACGTCGAGTTGGGCGTGTGGTTCTATCCCAAAGGGCAGGAACCGAAATACCGGACTTACCTGACCGGCTTCCAGGCAATACCGCGCATCGCCGGGGCCTCGGGTCTCGATATTCCGCCGAACTCGATCACGATGAGCGAGGGATTCACGGTGCTCAAAGGGCCGGCGCGTCTTGAAAACTATCAGCCGCACATGCACCTTCGCGGCACGGCCATGGCGCTTGAAGCGATCCTGCCGGATGGCACCATTCAGCCTATCGCCAACGTCGGCAAATTCAACTTCAACTGGATGACCAACTACATCTTCACCGATGAGGACGCTCCGGTTCTGCCCAAAGGCACGGTGATTCATGTGAAAGCCTGGTACGACAACACGGCCGCCCATAAGAGCAATCCCGATCCCGATCAGTGGGTGGGATTTGGCGACCGGACGGTCGACGAAATGGGACACGCGTGGGTGAACGTCACCTATATTTCGGAAGAAGACTACAGTGCGTGGGCGGCGAAGCACAAAAAATCGCCGGCGGATGACCGCACGGGTTCGCCCAATTAAGTTCGGCGAATTGACCCGCGCTGCCATAAGCGCAGAGGATTTATGAGACCGATTTGGAGGAGTCAGTTCCTCGCCAAGTTCCGTTCCGTAGGCTATCTCGCGCTCGCGCTTCAGGCTTTCAGTCAACAGTTGCCGCTCGAACCTCGTCACGATGCGGGACAGAGCATCACTGGGGTTTTCGAAGGCTGGTTCCCCAATCCGGAGGGGGGCTTCAGCCTGCTGTTCGGCTACTACAATCGGAACCTGAAGGAAGAGGTCGACATCCCGATCGGTCCGAACAACCGCATCGAGCCGGGTGGTCCGGGTGGCGTGGATCGGGGCCAGCCGACGCATTTCATCCCCGGCCGCATGTGGGGAAACTTCACAATTAAAGTGCCCAGCGACTTCGGAACGGCCAAGCTTACCTGGACCATCATTGCCAATGGCAAGACGACGGTGATCCCTGCGAGCCTGAAGCCGGATTGGATGCTTGCACCGTTCATCGATGCGATCGGCAATACTCCGCCGTTCCTCAGCTTCCAGAGTTTCGACCAGAACGGACCTACAGTGCAGGGCCCGCGCGGGCTGACCACCTCAAGGGAAACCAAGCCCGGCCAGCCGCTAGCGCTGACAGTTTGGATCGCGGACGATAACGTGCTCTCTCCGGGCAGGCAACCTCCCAAGGTCCCAGCGACGGTCACTTGGACTCTGTTCCGTGGACCAGGTCCAGTTAAGTTCTCAGAGGCCAAGCCGACAATGGAAAAGGTCGACGGCAAAATGCCGCCGAAAACGACTTTCGGCGCGAAGGCAACCACTAACGCGACTTTTAGCACTCCGGGCGAATACACGCTGCAAGTGACGGCGAACGATGCTTCGGGAGACGGCGGTGGCGGATTCCAATGCTGCTGGACGACAGCTCAAGTGAAAGTGTCCGTGGCGTCCGCGCCGACCGGTGGGCATTGACGAGATCCCCCCCGGGGACGAAACCCGCTGCGAAATCATCTTGCTGGCATTGCTTGAGGGGTTATTCCGGAGACGCCGCCCGCGATGGAGATGCGGGATACCCTTCAGCCATGTGGTTTGCCGTTCGGCATATTCCGACTGTTCGACGAGCCCATAAAACAGAGCAAATGAACTATTTCACCCACACTCGTAACCCTTTTATCCACTAAGCGCATCCATGTTTAATGGGTTTGGGTTAGAGTATTCGAGCCAATTGGCTTCGCGACTCCGGTACGTGAAAGGACCAAATGAGAATTTGCGTTTTAGGAGGGGACGGTTATTGTGGGTGGGCCACCGCGCTATACCTGTCCAATCGAGGGCACCAGGTTTCGATTGTCGACAACTTTCTGCGCCGCCAGTGGGATCATGAGATTGGCGCGGAGACCCTAACCCCCATTCGCCCGCTCTCCGAGCGCCTCCGCGTCTGGCAGGAACTCACCGGCCACGCCATCGACTGTTTCGTGGGAGACGTTACCGATTACGATTTTCTCGCCTCCACCATCGAGACGTTCCAGCCCGACGCAGTGGTCCACTTCGCCGAACAGCGGGCCGCGCCGTATTCCATGATCGACCGCAAGCACGCCGTGTTCACGCAGGTGAACAACGTGGTGGGCACTTTGAACCTGCTGTTTGCCATCCAGGAAATTGCTCCCGATTGCCACCTGGTCAAGCTCGGCACCATGGGGGAATACGGCACGCCGAACATCGATATCGAAGAGGGCTACATCCGGATCGAGCACAACGGGCGCAGCGACGTTCTGCCGTTTCCCAAGCAGCCGGGATCGTTTTATCACCTCTCCAAGGTTCACGACAGCCACAACATTATGTTCGCCTGCAAGATCTGGGGGATTCGCGCCACCGATCTCAACCAGGGCGTGGTGTATGGGACGGTCACCGGCGAAGTGGCCATGGACGAGGCCCTGATCAATCGATTCGACTACGATGAGATCTTCGGCACGGTTCTCAATCGCTTCTGTATACAGGCGGCCAGCGGACATCCGCTTACGGTGTACGGCAAGGGCGGCCAGACGCGCGGATTTCTCGATATCCGGGACACGGTGCGCTGCATTGAGCTCGCCTGCCTGAATCCCGCCGCGCCCGGCGAGTGCCGCGTATTTAATCAGTTCACCGAGCAGTTCTCGGTTCTGGAACTGGCGCATCTGGTGAAGACGGCGGCGAGTCAAATGGGATTGCGCGTCGAAATTGAGCACCAGCCCACGCCGCGCGTGGAAGCCGAGGAACATTATTACAACGCCAAACATTCCCGCCTGGCGGATCTTGGATTGCGGCCGCACCTTCTGAGCGATTCACTTCTGGATTCGTTGATGAACATCGCGCTGAAGTATCAGGATCGGGTGGACGTGTCGCTGTTCCAACCGCAAGTCAAGTGGCGGAATTCGCGCAATCAGCGGACCCGTGCGTCCGCCGCCGTTTCCCTCTCCGTGCCAGCGGATGCTATGCTGGCGCGGGGGGATCACTGATTTGTGCGGCATCGCCGGGTTTACCCATACGCAGAGCGGGCCTAACCCCGCGCGTATCCGCGGGGCCGTCGATTCCCTGATTCATCGCGGACCTAATCAGCAGGGCCTTTTCGAGTCGCACACTATTTCGATGGGCGCGGCGCGCCTGAAGATCATCGGCCTGGATGCCGGGGATCAGCCTCTGGTTTTAAGAGGTCAGGCGGAGGGCGGAGACGCTGTCATCGCCTTTAACGGCGAGATCTATAATCACCGGGAAATCCGCAGCGATCTCGAGCAGCGCGGCCATCGTTTCCGCACCCAGACCGATACGGAAACGCTGCTCGCGGCGTTTCTCGAATGGGACACGGATTGCTTTCGCCGCTTGCGCGGGATGTTCGCCGTCGCGCTATGGACCGAATCGAGCAAGCGCTTGGTTTTGGCGCGCGACCGCATGGGCATCAAGCCTCTGTATATCGCGCGTCGCGGGAACGAACTGTATTTCGGCTCCGAACTGAAATCGATTTTTGTTCATCCCGAGATCGAGCGGGAACTGAGTCTCGATGGCCTGGATTGCTACCTGTCCCTCAACTACGTGCCGGACCCGTGGACGCTGGTCGAGGGAATTGAAAAACTCGAAGCGGGGCACTGGCTCGAATGGCGCGTGGGCCGGATATCGATCGAACCGTATTGGACTCTGCCGCGGGGGCCCGTCCAAGAACGGACTTCAGCCGAAGCGCAGGAGGAGCTCGATTTCCTACTCAAGCAATCCGTGCGGGAGCATCTGGCCTCCGATGTGCCGCTGGGTTTGTGGCTGAGCGGAGGCATCGACTCTTCGACGCTGCTGCATTACGCGGCGGAAGCTTCCAGTTCGCGCCTGAAGACTTTTTCGATCTCCTTCCACGGCCACAGCTTCGATGAGACGTCGCAAATCCGCCAGATGACGGCGCGCTACGCGACCGAGCACGCGGAGCTCGACCTGAATGCCGATTGCGACCTGCCCGCGGCCATCGAACAATTCGCGCACTATTGCGACGAGCCCAACGCGGACGCGGGCGCACTGCCGGCATGGTTTCTTTCCAAGCTCACCAAAACCACTGCGACCGTTGCGCTCAGCGGCGAAGGAGCCGACGAACTATTCGCCGGCTATTTAACCTACCGGGCGAGCATCCTGGCTCGCACCGCGCGCCGCTTGCCATCTCCGATCCTGAAATGGGCCGCGAGCGCCGCGCGGCTGTGGCCGGTCTCGGATGAAAAGATCGGTCTCGATTATAAGCTAAAGCGCTTTCTCGAAGGCTGCCGGATGCGGCCGGAGCGCGCCCACGTATATTGGAACGGCACGTTCTCCGATAGCGAGAAGCGAACGCTGGTTCAGCCGGAGCTGCCCCGCGCGCTCGATTCTATACTCGCTCCGCTTGCCGCGGCGGGAGATAATCTAAGCGCCTACCTGTGGTTCGATCAGAAATACTATCTGCCGGGCGATATCCTCACAAAAGTCGACCGAGTCAGCATGGCGCACGCCGTAGAGGTGCGGCCTCCGTTCCTGGATCACCGGATCGTCGAGTTCGCCGCTACTCTGCCGGACAACCTGCGCATGAAAGGGAGCAGGCAAAAGGTGATTCTCCGCGACCTGATGCGCGGTAAGCTGCCTCCCTCGATTCTTTCGAAGAAAAAAATAGGCTTCGACATTCCCGCCCATGAATGGTTCCGAGGTTCATTGCGGCCGCTGCTGCGCGACGCAGTGGATGCCGCCTCCGCACGATACGACAGCTTCTTCCGCATCCCTCAAATCGAAGCTTGCGTCCAGGCTCATATGGATCGGCGCGCCAACCTGGGCTATCATCTGTGGGGTTTGATGATTCTCTTCCTATGGATGAAAAAATGGCGAATTCAAACGACGCCGCTGGCCGAACGCGAGCGTCGGACGGCGGCGGAACAGGTCTTTACGTCGCCCTAGCCGTTCTCCTGTTCGCAGGCGTCGTTTATATCAGCTGCATGGTTTCCCCGCCCTCGCTCATGGATGACGTCGACGCCGTGCAGGCGCAGATCGCGCGCAACATGCTGACCTCGGGCGATTGGGTGACGGCGCGCCTGGACGGGATTGCCTATCTCGAAAAAGCTCCGCTCATTTACTGGATGATGGCGATTTGCTATCGCATTTTCGGCGTCCACGATTGGTCCGCGCGCATTCCCGTGGTGCTCGCCGCGATGGCGCTCGCATGGCTGACCGCTGCCTTCGGAACGTGGGCGTTCGGCAGGCGCGCCGGCCTCTACGCCGGCCTTTCAATCGCGACTTGCGTCGGCCTATTCCTGTTCACCCGCATTCAAATCCCCGACGTCATGCTGGCCGCCGATATCGCGCTTACCGTGTGGGCGTTTCTGCGCGTCCTGGATGACCACGAGCCAAACCCGCGCCGCTGGGCCTTCGTTCTGGCCGCGAGTCTCGGCGTCAGTCTCCTGCTGAAGAGTCTGATTGGCGTCGTCTTTCCGGTTGCTGCCGCGGTGATTTACCTGGCCCTCACGCATCAGTTGTTCGACGCGAAAGTATGGAAACGCATTCATCCCTGGAGCGGACTGGCGATCGTGTTGCTGATCGCCTCGCCGTGGCACATCCTGGCCGCGCTGCGAAACCCTCCTTACTTCGACCTCACCCTCCACAGCGCTCCCGGCGAGTATCACGGCTTTCTGTGGTTCTATTTCATGAACGAACAAGTGCTGCGTTTCCTGAACCTGCGTTATCCGCGCGACTACAACACGGTCCCGCGCCTGTGGTTCTGGCTGCTGCATCTGGTGTGGCTGTTTCCCTGGAGCGTGTATTTTCCGGCTGCCGCGAAGCTCTCCTATCGTCCCGTCGACCGCGCGGGCAGGACGCGTTTGCTGGCCGTGTGCTGGATCGGTTTCGTGCTGGTGTTCTTCACTTTTTCGACTACGCAGGAATATTATTCGATGCCGTGCTATCCGGCCTTGGCGTTGTTGGCGGGCTCGGCGATGGCGGCCGGAGGCGCGTGGGTGACGCGAGGAACGCGCGTGCTCTCTGGCGTTTTGTTCTGCGCGGGAATCGCCACAGCGACCCTGTGGTTTCTGGTGCGGAACGACGCCACGCCCGGCGATATTTCACAGGCGTTGAGCCACCATCCCGGCGCGTATACTCTATCGCTGGGCCATATGGGCGATCTGACGCTCGCGTCTTTCGCCTATCTTCGTCCGCCGCTCCTGCTCGCGACCATCGCATTTTTCATCGGCGCGATTGGGACCGTGCGCGCCACCGGGCAGCGCGCCTTTCTGGCAGCGGCCGTTTCCCTGGTTCTGTTCTTTCAGGCGGCGCGCATGGCGCTGGTGGTGTTCGATCCCTTTCTGTCTTCGCGGCCTCTCGCCGACGCGCTATTGCGCGCGCCGGAAGGAAGGCTCATCGTGGATCATCACTACTACACCTTCTCGTCGATCTTTTTTTACACCAATCGCGACGCCCTCCTGGTGAACGGACGCTTCAATAATTTGGTATACGGATCCTATGCGCCCGGTGCTCCCGATGTGTTCATCGACGATTCGCAATGGGCGAAGCTGTGGCTTTCGCCGGACCGCTGTTACCTGGTGGCCGCCGAGTCCGCCGTTCCCCGCCTCGAAAAACTGGTGGGGAGTGAGCAGCTCCATGTGGTCCTCGCAAACGGAGGCAAGGTGCTTCTCTGTAATCGTGCTTAACGAGCCGCGACCGCTGCGCTTGCGCCAAGGGAGGGGTTAATCAAAGCTGCCGTCTCGTCCAACCCACTACACTAGGTTCGTGACGGTCGTGTTCGTCGTATCGGGGATCGCCGCCATCCCCTTCATTTATTATTTGATCGCGTTGTTCAGCGCGTGGCGTTTTTTTCGGCAACCGAATACTCTAACCCAATCATTTCCCGCGGACGCATCCTTCACGCCTCCGGTCAGCATCCTAAAGCCGATTCGCGGCCTCGATCCCGGCGCCTATGAGAACCTGGCGAGCTTTTGCCGCCAGGATTATCCCGTCTACGAACTGGTCCTGTGCGTCGATTCCGATGATGACGCGGTGCGCGCCGTCGTCGATAAGTTGCAGAGCGATTTCCCCAAAATCGACATTCGAGTGCTGCTCGGTTCCGGCCGCGTTGCCTCGAATGACAAGGTCGCCAAGCTTGCTCGTTTGGTCGCCGAAGCGCGCCACGAAGTGCTGGCGATCAGCGATAGCGATGTGCTTGTGCGGCCGGATTATCTGCGGACCGTTACGGCGCCTCTTCGTGAGCCCGGCGTGGGCGTGGTCACCTGCTTCTACATCCATCACGGCGAAAGGACCTTTGCCGATCGCCTTCAAACCGCCGGCATGATGTCCGATTTTTACGCGGGCGTTCTGGTCGACTGGCAGTTGGAGGGGCTCAAGTTCACCCTCGGTCCCTCGATCACAACCACACGTTCCAGGCTCGCGGGCTTCGGCGGCTACGCAGCCCTGGAAAATCGTCCGGCCGACGATCTTCTCGTCGGGCGCCTGATCGCCGAGCAAGGCTTCGAAGTCCGGCTGCTTCCCTACACCGTGTCGACCGTTTCCGATTATCAGTCGATCGGCGACCTGCTGCACAAGCGTCTGCGCTGGATCGTGGTGATGCGCCACATGCGCCCATGGGGACACTTGGGCCTGCTTCTGACGCAGGGTCTGGTCTGGTCGCTGGTGGCCATCGCGATTCATCCCTCCGCGGCTGTGGCCTGCGGCTATCTCGGCGCGTACTTGGCGCTGCGCGCGGCCATGACCTGGGTGATCGGAGCGCGCGGTTTGCGCCAGCCGCACTTATGGAGGAGCATGCTCCTGATTCCTCTGTGGGACGCCGTGGCGTTTGGCATCTGGGTGGCAAGCTTCACGCGCAACAGCATCCGCTGGCGCGGCGCGGACTATCACATCATCCAGGGACAGCTGGTTCCGGTAGCGTCTGATCGCGTGGGTAAGTGATCCTTCCCAAATTGTACAGCGGGCTTCCGGGAATGTTGGGGCAGAATCTCGGAAACAGAACACTGCTAAAATGTTTGTTGGTGTGGTGTCGAACAGCGCGGCGCCATTGAAATCGTGAAGGGGGCCCCAGTGACCAAGCACACGCGGTTGGGCACCGAGGAAGAGTTCTTCAGCAAACTGAGGGAAGGCTCCCGAAAAAAACAGAAGATCGTATCTGAGTACTTCGTCTACTACAACCGCGTGATGGCGAGAGGTAACGACAAGGTCGGCTATGCAGATTTGTTTGCTGGGCCCGGACTTTACGTTGACAGCAACGGGCATCCGCAAAAGTCGATCCCCATTTTGGTGTGCGAGGCAGCCCTTCGCGAGCAAATTATTCGTGAGAAGGTACATCTCTGGTTTAACGACGGCGATTCCAAGAACTACAATGAACTGAAAGCAGCGATCGGATCAGTTCCAGGCATTGGGACACTTCGACACACGCCGACAATCCAGAATAAAATCGTCGACGCGGGGTGGGCTGAGAAACTGGCAAAGCTAAAGATTCCGACTCTTGTGTTCCTCGATCCCTGCGGATACAAGGGCCTATCGCTGAAGCTCGTGGCATCTGCTCTTGGGGGATTCGGAAACGACTGCATATTCTTCTTCAACTACAGCCGAATCAACATGAAGCTCGATCTTGAGGTCATGAATAAATCGATTGATGACTTCTTCGAGCCGGAGCGAGCAAGAGCATTGCGGACCGCAATTCGAGAGCGGAGCCCTGATGAACGTGAAGAGACCATTGTGGAGGCTGTCAGATCCGCTATCGAACAGGCCCGCGGTATCCCGCTTTTCTTCCCGTTCCGAAGCGAGATGAATCGGACGAGCCATCACCTAGTCTTTGCGTCGAAGAACCGCGAAGCCGTCAAGACGATGAAGCGGATACTAAACGCCGCGAGTTCAACGGTCGTCGAAGGCGTCGGATCCGGCGAACATGACCCACGAGCCGGGAGTGTCCCGGGCTCGTTATTCAGCGGGCTCTATGAGGTCGAGCAGGAACTCTTGTCCGCATACGTCGGCCGTCGCATCCAATTCGAGGCGTTGCTGCGAGAGCAATTGCACACACGCTTCACGGAGAGCCATTATCGAGACGCGCTACTGAATCTAGAGCGGGACGGGCGCGTCTCGGTCGATCCGCCCGCCGCACACAGGCGATTCCAGGCCGGCGGAAAAAAGCGGACGCTTCCGAGGGAAGCCTACATACAGTTCAGGGATGGAAACGATCATGGCAAATAAATCTGCGATTGAATGGACTGGGGCTACGTGGAATCCTTCCACAGGCTGCGACGCCCTAAGCCCGGGATGCGAGAACTGTTATGCGGAGCGACTCACGCGCAGGCTGAAGGCGATGGGGCAGAAAAAGTACGCGAACGGCTTTGACTTGACCCTGCACCCGGATACCCTCGAACTTCCGCTCAAGTGGAAAAAGCCGCAGACAGTTTTCGTCAATTCGATGAGTGATCTTTTTCATCATGACGTTCCGCTGAAGTTCATCCAGCGGGTCTTCGCAACGATGCGAGCGGCTTCATGGCACCAATTCCAGGTTCTCACCAAGCGCTCGGGCCGTCTCCTCGCGTTCTCCGATCAGATTGATTGGCCGAGCAACGTTTGGATGGGAGTTAGCGTGGAATCTGAGGGCTACGTGAAACGCATTGACCATCTCCGAAAAACAGGTGCCCGAACCAAATTTCTGTCCCTAGAACCGCTTCTCGGGCCGCTTGAAAATCTCAACCTGAAAGAAATTGACTGGGTCATCGCGGGGGGCGAATCCGGACCTGGCGCGCGACCGATGCAATCGGATTGGGTGAAGTCAATTCGGAACCAATGCGACGCAGCCGGCGTCGCTTTCTTCTTTAAACAATGGGGTGGTGTTCAAAAGGGGCGTACGGGTCGATTGCTTGAAGGACGGACCTATGATGCAATGCCGCGAACACCCCCTCTATCGGCATTCGTCCAACTCACAACTCGTTGATCACGAATCGAGGTATCGAAAGTCGGCGAAAGGCCTCGTTTGATCGTTACCCACCCAACATCGCGACCCCCGCCAACACAATCAGCGCTCCAACTGCGCGCTTCATCCCGACCCGCTCCTTCAACACCAGCTTCGCCAACACCGTCTCCAAAATAAAACTCGCGGCCGAGGCCGGCACCGCGAAGCTCAGCGGTTCCACCTGCACCAGCGCCATGAATGAGAAGAAAGAGAACGCCATGCACACGATCGCGAGAATCAGGAACTTCCGTCGCGCGATCATCTTCAGTAATCGCAGTAACCCGCGGGCGCCCACCGATTGCTCGCCCGCGCGTTTCATCTCGAAACTTTGCAGCAGGTCGCTGAGCACGGTCGCTGTCACCATCACGCCCACCAGGAGCCATTTCATGTTGGCGATTCTCCCGTCGTCTTCTGATTGGTCGAGCTCACCAACGCCGCGCCCGCGAATATCAAAACAGTCCCCATCCACCGCTGCGTTGTGACCACCTCATGCAGAACCACTTTGCCGAGCAGCGCCGCCAGAACGTACCCTACCGCGGTCACCGGGAGCACGAAACTCAAGTCCGCCAGGCTCAGCAGCACCATCCTCGTCAGCAATGCGACGATCAGCATTACGATGCCCAGCGCGACAAACGGATCGAATATCGCGCGGACGTAATACAGTGGATTCGCCGAAGAGTTCCGCTCCAGATGCTGCATTCCCCAGGCCAGCGACAAATTGCCGGCGGCTTTCAATGCGATGAACAGCAGCAGCACCGCATAAGTGCGCATCCACGTTTGCGGAAACGTTCGTGGCAAAGACGACGGCAATGTTTCGGGCAACGATTTCACTCGGGCTCTCCATCTATCTTACGAGGGTTGCCCGGGATCGCCGTTATTGAACCGAGACTCCCCCAATTCCCGTTTACAGGAGTACAATTGGGATCGCATGAACTATCGATTTCTCGCCAACATCTGCACGCTGGCCGTGATCGCGGCGCTACTGCCCGGCCAGTCCCCTAACTCCACGCCGGCGAAGCCCTCCACAGCCGTCACGAAAAAGCCACCGATCCCCCGCACCCCCGACGGCCACCCCGACCTGCAAGGCGTCTGGACCAACGCCACTCTTACGCCCTTGGCGCGCCCCGACGCGTTCGCCGCCAAACCCACCCTCACGGATGAAGAGGCGCGAGCTTTCGAGAAGAAGGATCTCGAGGTCAATACTCTCGACAGCGACGTCACCAGCAGCTTCAACCAGAGGACCGGAGGCCCAGGGGTCGGCGCTTATAACAACCTGTTTGTCGATCGCGGAAACGAGCTCGCGCGAGTCGACGGAGTGAAGCGCACCTCGCTGATTATCGATCCGCCGGATGGCAAGATGCCGCCCAGGGTTGCCGGTGCGCCGCGGGCGCAGGGTGGTGGAGGCCAAGGCGAGCAATTCGCCGGCATGAGCTACGACAGCGTTAAACGCCGCCCGCTCTCTGAGCGCTGCCTGATCGGCTTCGGCTCCACTTCCGGACCGCCCATGCTGCCGGTGCTCTACAACAACAATTACGAAATCGTCCAGACCCCCGACACCATCATGATTCTGGTCGAGATGGTGCACGACGTTCGCGTGATTCGGATGAACGCGCAGCACGGGCCGCCCGAGCTGCAAAAGTGGCTGGGCGATTCGGTCGGCCACTGGGAAGGCGATACGCTGGTGGTCGAGACCGTCAACGTCAACCCCAAGAACCGGTTCCGCGGAGCGTCGGCGAACGCCAAGATCACCGAGCGCTTCCGGCGCGTCGATGCCTCCACCATTCTCTACCGCGCCACCATCGACGATCCCGCCGCGTACGCCAAACCGTGGACGCTCGAATATCCGTTCCTGGCGACCTCGGGGCCGGTGTATGAATACGCGTGCCACGAAGGAAATTACTCCATGCAGGATATCCTCGGCGGCGCCCGCAAGCAGGAATCCGCTTCGAAATAAGCGCCTGATCTTGGTGGGGCAGGCGATCTCGTCGCCTGCCGGTTTCCATCCCATCTCCGACCTCGCCCGTTAGGGCGGGGATTTTCATCCCGTCTCCAGCGGCGCGTCTGCACGCAGAGCTTATCGGTGATCGAAGACCTGTCCGGTGGCCCAGTACGATAGAATCGGTCAACCCTCTATGGCTCTGTCGCCGGGAACTCGCTTGGGACCCTACCAGATTCTTGCGCCCATCGGCGCGGGCGGCATGGGCGAGGTGTATCGCGCCAAAGACTTGAAGCTCGACCGCGAAGTAGCCATTAAGACCCTTCCCGAAGCTTTCGGACGCGATCCGGAGCGGCTCGCCCGCTTTGAGCGCGAAGCGAAAGCTCTGGCCGCGCTCAATCATCCCAACATCGCCGCCATTTATGGAGTCGAAGATCGCGCGCTGGTCATGGAGCTGGTCGACGGCGAAACTCTCGATTCTCTTATCAAGCCAGGCCCACTGCCCATCGAGACCGCGCTTGACTACGCCAGACAAATCGCCGACGCCGTGGAAGCCGCGCACGAAAAAGGAATCGTCCATCGCGATCTGAAGCCGGCCAATATCAAAATCACGCCTGAGGGCGCTGTCAAGGTTCTCGACTTCGGCTTGGCTACCATCACTCAGGTCGCCGACACCAGTCCTAGCGACGCCACCAACTCCCCGACCTTCACCATGTCGCCGACCCGCGCGGGGATGATCCTCGGGACCGCGGCGTACATGTCGCCCGAGCAGGCCCGCGGCAAACCGGTCGACAAGCGCGCCGACATCTGGGCGTTCGGCGTGGTGCTGTATGAGATGCTGACCGGCAAAAGGCTCTTCCACGGCGAGACCATCACGGACATCCTCGCTTCGGTGGTGAAGGAACAGCCGGATCTGACGAAGGTTCCTCTCAAAGTCCGGCGCCTGCTCCAGGCTTGTCTACAGAAAGACCCGAAGCAACGATTGCAGGCGATTGGCGATTATCGGCTGCTGCTCGACCCGGAGGACGAAGCGGTTGGCAGCGAACAACCAAATCCGGCCTACAAGCGATGGCTGTGGCCTGGCGTCGCGGTGCTTTTGTTAGCGGCTCTCGGCGTGGTTTCGTTCACCCACTTCCGCGAAAAACCACCGGCCGCGCCCGAGCTGCTGCGCTTCCAGATTTATCCGCCCGAGAAGGCCGCCTTCGGAGAAAGTCTGGCGCTCTCGCCCGACGGCCGCCGCATTGCGTTCACTACCGTCGGCACGGACGGCCGCAGTCAGATCTCGATTCGCGACTTGGATGCGCTCGATTCGCGAGTGTTGCCCGGAACCGAGAGCGCCACCGAATTCTTCTGGTCGCCGGACAGCCGCTTCCTCGCTTTTGCCGATGGGCCCAGAGTGAAGAAGATCGACGTCTTTGGCGGTCCGCCGATCACCTTGTGCGAGCTGCCTCAGCGAGTCGGATCAGGCTCATGGAGCACGAGTGGGGTGCTCCTTGTGGGCGGCCGCGGCACCGGGCCCTTGTGGCGAGTCTCAGCCTCGGGCGGTCCGGCGACCCAGGTCACCAAGCTGGATCCCTCCCGCGGGGACGTCTTTCACACCATTCCGTCCTTCCTCCCCGATGCCCGGCATTTTGTGTATCTTCGCCGTGGGAATGCTGAGAACAGTGGCATTTACCTGGGTTCGCTCGACACCAAACCGGAGGATCAAGCGGCCAAGCGGCTGGTGGGCACGCCAATCGGCGGCGTGTATGCACGCTCCAGCGATCCGCGCGACGGCTACCTGCTGTTTCTCCGCGAGGGCACACTCTTGGCTCAGAAATTCGACACGGAGCGGCTGGAACTGGCGGGTGATCCCGTACCCGTCGCGGAGCATGTCGGGGATGCAAACAACGTTCTTGGGTTTTTTACAGCCTCGGCTAACTCGATCTTGGCTTTTCGATCTGGGCTCGGCACAACGGGCGTGCAGCTAACCTGGTTTGACCGGCAGGGGAAGCCGCTGGGAACGATCGGGGACATTGGCGTGATGCAACGGCTCGCCGTCTCCCCCGACGGCCGCACCGTGGCAGTCGATCGCCGCGACCTGCAAACTGGATTCCTTGATATTTGGCTGCACGACCTCACGCGCGGCACCGCTTCCCGCCTCACTTTCAACACGAGTAACACGGGCTTCCCGATTTGGTCTCCCGATGGTAGTCACGTCGCTTATTACACGTCGGGTGGACAGGCCGGTGTGCACCAAAAAGCAGCCAGCGGCATAGGCCAGGACGACCTTCTGGATCAAGGACCGGCGGGACACAGACGGCCGCTGGATTGGTCGCGGGATGGCCGTTACATGATCGAGTCAGTCCTCGATCCCAAAACGAAATATGACATCTGGGTGCTCCCGCTCTTCGGCGACCGGAAATCCTTCCCGCTTTTGCACACCGAATTCAACGAGTTGAACGCCAAGCTGTCGCCTAGTGGACAGTGGCTGGCTTATGTCTCGGATGAGACCAAACGGAATGAGGTCTACGTGCAGACGTTCCCGAATCCCGGCGGCAAATGGCAGGTTTCCACCAACGGCGGCGACTTGCCGGTCTGGAGCCGCGACGGGAAAGAGCTGTTCTTCGTCGGGAGCGACCAGAAAATGATGGTCGTGGCAGTGAACAGCGGCGCTGGAAGCGGATCGAAATTCGAGGCCGGCGTGCCGAAGGCCCTGTTCGACACGCACCTCGACCTCGGTATGAACCCCGGATTCGACGTCAGGAAGGACGGCCGCTTCCTCATCCCCACCCGGTCGGGACAGTCCGCGGTCGCACCCATCACGGTCGTCGTCAACTGGACCGCTGCTTTGAATAAGTGATGTGGGGCGGACCCCTCGTCCGCGCCGGCCCCCCGGTCCGGCTCCACAACGCGATCAAAAGGCCGACATCGGCCGCAATCCAAGAGTTTTATGCGATCCTCGTAGAAAAGAGGACCAGATGAGCAGCCGCCTTACCCTATCCCACTTCGCATTGTTACTCGCTGTAGTGACGATCGTGCCGCTCGCGGGTCAAACCCCGACCCGCGCGGCCAAACGCCAAGCACAGAACTCAACCCCGCGCACCGCCGACGGTCACCCCGACCTGCAAGGCGTCTGGACCAACGCGACCCTCACTCCCATGGAGCGCCCCGCCGCTTTCACCGGAAAAGCGACCGCCACCGACGACGAAGCCGCCAAGTGGGAAAAAGCCCAGCACGATGAGTTGGCGAATGCGGACGGCAAATCCGACGCCGATTTCCATCGCAGAGCCGGATCCGGGGAAACCGGCGGTTATAACGCCCTCTTCATCGATCGCGGATCGGAGCTCGCGCGTGTGGATGGAGTGAAGCGCACCTCGCTGGTCATCGATCCGCCGGAAGGCAAGGTCCCCCCGATTACAGCCGAGGCGCGCGCGCGTATGGCCGCGGGCAGACGCGGCGGCAGCGCCACCGATTCCGCCAAGAACCGACCGCTATCCGAACGCTGCCTGATGAGCTTCGGCTCCAGTTCCGGGCCGCCCATGCTGCCCGTGCTCTACAACAACAACTATCAGATTGTCCAGACTCCCGACGCGGTCATGATTCTGGTCGAGATGGTCCATGACGCGCGCATCATCCGTATGAACGCGAGCCATGACCCGGATACCATCCGCAAGTGGCTGGGTGACTCGGTGGGTCGCTGGGAAGGCGACACGCTGGTCGTCGACACCGTCAACTTCAACCCGCTGGTCAACTTCCGCGGATCGTCCAAGAACTTGCACGTCATCGAGCGCTTCACGCGCATCGGCGCGAATACGCTGCTTTACCGCGCCACCATCGACGACCCCACTACGTTTTCGAAGACCTGGACCATCGAATATCCATTCACCGCCACCTCCGGTCCGGTCTTTGAGTACGCCTGCCACGAAGGCAACTACGCGATGGTCGACATTTTGGGCGGCGCGCGCAAGGAAGAGCGCGAGGCTCAAAAGAAGTAATATCTCCGGCGAATTGGAAACACGCTTTCCTCGGTTGCTCGCTCGGTTTCCCAAACAATGGCGGCATCAACCAGGCAAACCGGTTAATGGCACCGCATCCGGACTTCCCACGATCACCCTAGAGGAGGGTTGGGACGCGGGGGGATCCCTCCGGCTCCCAACCGCGCTCAACCCTCGATGATCCCCTTCGCCGCGCGCCGCCCCGTGCGGATGCAATCCGGAATCCCGATCCCTTCGTAACCATTGCCCGCCAGGTGCAACCCCGGTATCGCCGCCACGCGATCTTGAATCTCGTGCACCCGCTTGCCATGTCCCACCACGTACTGCGCCATGGATAGCGGCCACCTTGCCACGGTGTGATGCACCGGTGCCGCATTCAAACCCAGAATGCGGCGCACTTCTTCGCGGGCCATCCCCACCAGCGATTCGTCGGATTCCTCCAGCGCTCCGCCATCCTCCACGCCGCCGAAAAAGCATCGCAGCACGATTCGATTCTCCGGCGCGCGAAAGGGAAATTTCGTATTGACAAAAGTGCACGCCGCCAGGCGCTTCCGCTCGCGCTTCGGAACCAGAAACCCGAACCCCGCGCGCATGCCGTCGAATTCGGCTGCGTTGTAAATCAGCGACACGATGGCGGAGGAGCTGTATGGAATCGCATCCAATAATCCCGCCAAATCACCGTCGATGCCCCGCACCAGCGCCGCGGCCGACCACGCGGGACCGGCCAGAATCACGTGATCCACCTCCATAACCTCGCCGCCTGCCTGCACTCTGAATCGATTTCCTGCCGCGCGTGCGATCGCACTCACGGCCCCATGCTCCACGCGCAGCCCTTTGGAGACGGCCTTAATCAGCGCGCCCAGCCCGCCCTTGAGGGTCTTGAACAGTGAACCGGCGGGAGTCTCCTGCTTCAAACGCCGCCCGTCATCTCGATCCGTGGAGGCGAAGCCGACCGGAGGGCGGGGATGGGTCGATTGCGGTTTCGATTTAATTACCGCCCGCGACAAACTCCCCTCGCGCTGTTCCATCTCGACGAACCGCGGCAACACGCTGTTCACGCTCAACTCCCGCGGATCGCCGCCGTAAATTCCGGATAGCAACGGCTCGGCCAGGTATTCCAGCGTCTCTTCGCCAAAATGATCGATCACGAATTCGGCGACGCTTCGGTCCGGATACGTGCGCGCCCCACGCAGTACCTCGCGCGCCATGCGAAACTTGGTTCCCCACGACAGCAACCGCGTGCGAACCATCGGCATCACTTTAGTCGGCACCATCATCATGATGCCTTCGGGCAGTGGGATCAGCCGGCCGTTCTTCAGGATGTAGGTGGTGCGTTGATGATCGTTCGACCCGATCACTTCGCCTTCGAGGCCAAGTTCCCGGATCAGCGCGAGCGCTTCAGGCTTAGCGGAAATAAAGCTGTCGGGACCGCAATCCAGCAGGCAATCCTGCCAGCAGCGAGTTTCGATCACGCCTCCGAGTCGCGGCGATTTCTCGAATACCGTGCACTCGATCCGGGCGCGGTGAAGATCGTACGCCGCCGCTAATCCCGAAATCCCTCCGCCAACGATGCAGACTCTCGGGGCCGTATTCTGACTCCTGACTCCTGACTTCTTCTTCTTACGGCTTAAATTCGCGCACGATCTCGACACACGCTTTCACGTTGTCCACCGGAGTCTCCGGCAGAATTCCGTGGCCGAGATTGAAAATGTGCCCGGGCCGCGATCCGGTCCGTTTCAGCAGCTCATGCACCCGCGCCCGCAATTCCGGCAGCGGGGCGAATAATACCGCCGGATCCAGATTGCCCTGCACCGCCGACCGGTAGCTGATGTCCATCCACGCCTGATCGATGTTGATCCGCCAATCCACACCCATCACGTCTCCGCCGGCGGCGTGCAACTCGCGGAAAAATCCCGCCGCGCCGGTGCCGAAATGGATTACCGGAACCCCCGCTGCCCGAATGCGCTCGATCAGCGCGCGCGAATACGGCGCCACGTAGCGTACATAATCGTCCGGACCGAGCGCGCCCACCCAGCTATCGAAAACCTGAATGATCCGCGCCCCCGCAGCCACCTGCAGCACCGCGAACGATCCCAGCACGTCCACCAGCTTGCCCATCAGCCGCCGCCACAGCGTCTCGTCCCGATACATCATCTGTTTGGTCTTGATGAAATTGCGCGACGGCCCGCCTTCGATCATGTAGCTCGCCATGGTGAACGGCGCGCCCACAAACCCGATCACCGGCACGCGCCCCGCCAGCGCCTTCACCACCAGTTGGATGGACTCGCCGACGTAACCCAGCTCGTCCGTGTTCGAAATCGAAAGACTGTCGATGTCGCTCGACGTCCGCACCGGGTTGCTGATCACCGGCCCCTCGCCGGCCACGAACTTCAATTTCAGCCCCATCGGCTCCACCGGCAGCAGCAAATCCGCGAAGATAATCGCGGCATCCACATCCAGCAGCTCCACCGGTTGCAGTGTAACCTGCGCCGCCAGCTCCGGGCGCTTGCAGATTTCCAGAATTCCGTGGTGCGCCCGAATATCGCGGTATTGCTTCATATACCGCCCCGCCTGCCGCATAAACCACACCGGCCGCACGTCGGTTGGGCGGCGGCGGCAGGCATCGAGGAATCGGCTGTTCATTGGAGCCACGCGCATCAGTTCACTCCCACCTCTTGCAATGTTTGCTATCACTTGCTGGCACTTTAAGGGGAAGTGACGGGCGGCAAATGCCTGCTTTCACCTTCAACCCCGACGAGACGGGCAACTGCATGTCTCATCAACAAAGTTAGCACATCGGGGTCGGGAAACGACGGTTCTTGACGGTGTTTTGACGGTCAATTCGCGGTATTGTCGCGGTTTCGTACGGCGGGCGTTACTCACGCGGACGCCCCCGTTTGATGCGCTTCAGGATCTGCGGAACCTTGGCGCCCAGAGTCGCCGGGAGCGCGGCCTCAAAGTGCAAATCGGGCGTCTTGAAGAGCTGGAGCCGTTCCGTTAACTGATGGCGCAGGAACTGTTTACCGTGATTCAGAGCTGCCAGAGTGGCAGCTTGCTCATCCGGCGTTCCCACCAGCACCAGCAGCACCAGGGCATGGCGATGATCGGGCGAAAGATGCACCTCGGCGACGGTCGCGGGACCCACGCGCGGGTCCGACATTTCGTAGCCGATCAGCTCTTCCAGTTCTTCGCGAATGCTTTCGGAAAGGCGTTGGTTGCGGTAGGGGTCCAAGTTTCAGGATAGCGAAATGTTCGGGGATTCACTAACGCCCATCGTTTGCATTCCAACGCCGCGGGTCGGGTCGGAGAGCGGATTTTGGAGCCCCCACCCTCACGGGTGGGGTTGGCTCCGGTGAGCCCCAAGCTGACGCATGGGGCTGGAACGTCACTGCGGCTTACCGGGCTGCTCAGACAATTTGCCGAGCAGTTCGTAAATGGAAATCAATCCGGTGTTGACCATGCGCTCACCCAGCCCGACCTCGGTGGGATTCACGGTGCTGTCAGCGCCGTAGCCGCCGCGAACGGCCGCGGCGATGGTCGGGAAGTACGCGAAGTAACCGTTGGTGTAGCCGATCAGAAAAGAATTCGGCATCGGGCTGCGGGAACGCAATTGCGTTTCGAATTCGACGAACGGTTCGCCCGGAAGGCCGACGAAGGCGAGATCCTGGTCGGGATCGCCGGTGCGGAGCAGCAGTGTTGTCACGGGGAGTTGCATATTGTCAGCCATCAAGCGGGCGGCTCGGGCGGGCTCCATGTGGAATTTCTCGTCGACCGCCACGCGCAGCTTCTCTTCATTCCATCGATTGCGCGACGGTACGATCACGGTCTTGGTCTGAATCCGAGGAGTCGACGGCGCGCTGGTTTGAATGCGTTTCGCGACGCGAACGGCTTCCGCCCCGATGGTCCGGCCGGTCTGCTTCATCAGCGCGACCGCATCCTGGCTCAGCGGCGTCTTGTCGTAAAAGGGATTGATATCGCCCGGCGCGCCTTGCAGGAAAAATGCCATGCCGCCAATCGCCTGTTCGATATAGCGGCGCATCTCGCCGGGATAGTCGGCGGAATAATCCAGGTTCTCCGGCCCCAGCACCACGGGATGACACGAGTAATGCACCAGCACCGCCATCGGAGAACCATCCATTCGATCGAAGCGAATCACGCCCACGGTGGGGTCCACTGGAAAGGTGGTCGAGATCTTGGTTTCGTTGCGCCACAGCATTTCGAGCGAACCGTCAGGCTCAAGATAACGGCGATTGAATCCGATGTAGACCTGGCCCCAGCCGTTGCCGATTCTGGCGGGCGTCATGGATCGCGCGGCTGCCTGAATAGCGCCGGCGACGCGCGGGATCGCGTGCTTCACGGCTTCGGGCGAGGCCGCATAGGTGGGACCCGAATGGGTGTGCGAGGCGTGAAAAATCACTTCGCTCACCGTGTCTCGAACGGCCGCGCGAATTTCGTCCATCACCGGCGGATCGAACGGGTAACACAGGTCGAGCGTCACGAAGGCGACGGTGCGTGAGCCGTCCGACATCGCGAGCACGCGCGCTTCTACGGGATCGAGCGTGCCTTTTGAATAGCGGACGGAGTAGCCGGCCATGGGGATTCCGAGGGGCGGATCGAGATCCACTTTGGCGACACCGGCTCGGAATTCGGCCGCGGCGGGGAGGGCCAGAACAGCGGCGATGAAGAAGGCGCGAAGAAGCCCCACCCTCACGGGTGGGGCTGGAACAAGAGGAAGCCGGCTTGAAAGCCGGCTCGCCGGCACGAGTGCCGGCCCCACAATGTTGCGGCTCGTAAATGAGGAGGGGTTGGGCATCATCTCACCTCCGGCAGATCTTTCAGTAATCCGCGCAATTGGAATAGCTTCACTACGGCGCGGTCCACTAGCAGCTCGCCCGTGCCGACTTCCACCGTGGTGTTGTAATCCGCCCCGTAGCCGCCTTCGACCGCCGCGAGAATGGTGGGCATATAGCCGGCCCACGCGCCGCCGGCGGAATAAGAATAACCGAACAGCATGGCGGCGCCACACTCGGCCTTTTCTTTGAAGGTGATCTGGTGATCGATGAAGGGCTCGCCGGGAAATGCGGCGAAACAGAAGGTGCTGCCGACCGGGCCTACGGTTGGTACCGTCCCTCCGTTGGACCCGGCGGTCCCTCCGATCACGCCGACAGTAGAGCCGATCGAAATCTTTTCGGAGGGCTTCCAGCGATTTTTCACCTCGATGATTTCAGACGCCGTTCGCATCGCGCCGGTGATGGGATGCGCGCGCGTTTGCATCGCCACGACGGTCTTACCGAGCTGTTGGCCCATCTCGTTCACGGCGTCAAAACCGCCAGCCACGGGCTCCTTATCGCGATAAGGATTGATGTCGCCCGCGCCGCCTTGCACGAACATACACATCGCGCCGGGGATTTGCGATTCAACGTAGCGTTTCATGGCGCCGGGGTAATCGGCGGAGTATTGCAGATTATCGGGACCGAGCACGGAGGGATGGCAGGCATAGTTCACCAGCACGGCTCTCGTTTTCGACCCGGAATCTTTGATAATGAGCGCGCTCACCGTCGGATCCACGGGATGCGACGGAAGTTTTTCCTGATTCCGCCACCACATGGTCGCGCGGCCATCGGTCACCTTGCGGCGATTGAATCCGAGAGTCACATTGCCGGTGGCGAATTCGAGAGTCGCCGGGAACATGGCGGCGTGCGCCTGGCCGATCGCCTCCACCATCTTGTCTTCGGCCTGGGCGTACCATGGCGTGCGGGCTTCCCAGGTGAGCGGGCCGGAGTGCGTATGCGAAACGCTGATGATGGTCGAGCGCACGCCGAAGCGCCGGCGAGTGAGGTCGCCGACGCGCGTCGAGACGAAGGAGCGCAGATCGCAGGTGACGAGAGCTAGGGACTGATCGCCAGATTCCAGAACGAGCACGGTGGCGTAGAGCGGGTCGTGCGTGCCGGTCGCGTTTCCCTTGCGATCGGAGTAGCCTCCCATCGCGTGGCCAACGGGGGGAGTGATGTCGACGCGCGCGACGCCGGCTCGGAAATCGGCGGCGGAGAGCGGCAGGAGGGCCGCGACAAGAGGCGCGACGGGGAGGGCGAATCGCATGCTTACATTATTGTTGAAAAAGGAGCCGGGAGACAGGAGTCAGAAAATCCCGTCCGTGACGGGTGGGGCTTGACCAAAGTGAGATGCAGGCGGCGCATCCTGTAACGCAGTACATCAGGTTCGCCGGAGCGCGGCGAGTCCCGCGCCCGCGCCGATCAGGAGCGCGCCGGCGACACGGTTGGTCCAGTTGGCATAGCGCGGCTGACGCGCGAAATCCGTCGCCCGCCCCGCCGCTGCGCCGTAGCCGAACAGCACGAAAAACTCGATCACATTCGAGGTGACGCCCAGAATGGCCACTTGGGTCACAATCGCGCCGTGCGGATCGATGAACTGCGGCAACAGGGCGGAGAAGAACACGATGGCTTTGGGATTGGACGCCTGCAAAATAAATCCGTCGCGGAACAGGGGCCATCCGCCGGGCTTTTCAGGAGCGCCGGCGGCGGTTTCGATGATGCTGGACTTGCCGAACAATGCGCGCAATCCGATGAAGACAAGATACGCCGCGCCGATCCACTTGACCGCGAAAAATAGCTGGTAGGAAGCCGCCAGCAGCGCGCCCACGCCGGTCGCCGAAAGCACGAAATAGACGGCGTTGGCTGCAAGAATCCCCAGGGTTGAATGGATGCTTCTTCGCGTACCGGCGCGGAGGCCGCTCGATATCACATATAGTACGGCTGGGCCGGGCGTCAGGCACAGCACCAGCTCCATGCAGGCGAACAGCCACCAGGTGGTCGGGTTCATTGCGAACTTTGATTGTATGACTTGTCGCTGCTCGGGACGCGACGAAGACGAAGGCCGACGAGGGCCCGATGCGGGTAAAACTCCGACCGCAGGCCGGGGGGCCCCCAAAAAACGCTAGCTGACGGTAGTCTCTTTGCGAAGCGCCCAAGGTTCGCGAAGCGCGGCGCCAACCTTTTCCGTCATCGATTGCGAAAGCTCCAGGCCCAGGATGTATTTTGCGCCGTGGCGCGTGACGTGTCTCACGGATGCGGAACCGGCGAGCTTGATTCGCTCGGCATTCAAAGTTAGAGGAGTGCGGACCGGAATGTTCACCGGAACCTCGACGCGTATGCCGGATTCGGAAAGCTCGATGCACTTTCCCATCGCGAAGCGCGGACCGGAAAGCTCATCCCAGGAGATGCGGATCGGCCCGGCGTAGGGGATGCTGCGATTACGGCGTCCTTCTCTCAAATTGTCACCCAATTTGCTATGGGTGGGAACCAGTGGATTCTTTAGTGCGTAGTAGCATGATGACTTATGTCCCACGGTGCTGATTTTGGCGATCCTGAGTTCCGCTATTGGATGGGTGACGATGGCGGTGGTGACTTTGGCGGAGGTGACTTTGGCGGAGGAGATGATTTTGGCGGCGGCGATGACGGGGGCGATCAGGGTGACGACGATCAGGATCAGGACCAGGATGAAGGCGATGGCGAGGACGATCAGGGCAATGATGATCAAGACGACAATCAAGGCGATGAGGACGATCAAGACGGGCAAGAAGCAGATGCCGCGGACGGCGGGGATGGTGGCGACGATAAGGGTGACAACGATGGCGACGGCGATAACGACGTCAACGACGAGTTCTCGAATCCCGACGATCTAGTTCCGCTTGACGACGACGTGGCACTTTCGGCCAGCGATTTCCCTAACGCGACGGAGGCCGACTTTCAGGACGACGACGGAAGCTGGACGCCGGACGATTACCAACAGTCGGCTCAGAATCTGTTCGGGGATCACGAATTCTTCGGCGATACCATGACCCAGCAGCGCATGGCTGAAGGCTACCAGCCATTCACCGACGCCGGGTTCATGCAGGGCTTCGAGCAGGTGGCGCCGGGAAGTTCGCAAACGGTCCAGTTGTTCGAAGGCCCGAATGGCTTGGTGGCATACGGGTTCCTCACCATGGCGATGATGGAATTTCTCCGGATGCGCTATACCGGAATTGATTTCAGCAATGTGGACGTGTCCGTACCGCAGCGCGGCGAACGCGTGGAACCGAAGCCGCTGCCTCCCGCGTTCGATTCGGTGCAGCCGGCCGACGCGGTGGACCTTCGAAAGTACTGCACGCCGATCGGCGATCAGGGGCAGACGTCGCGATGTTCCGCGTTTGCATGGACCCACGCGACCGAAATGGTGACCAACATCAAGACCGGATCGCCGCCGCGATTGTCGCCGACCTACACCATGCTCGAATTCCAGCGGCTACAGGGCGACGCGAAGGATTATCGCTACGCCTACAGCGGCGGAGACGGCACGGCGAGCGGCACCGAACCGGGCGAGGTGTTGGTGGAACGCGGCACCTGCCGCCAGGATCTGTGGCCGGATTCGAGCGAAACACCGGTCACTTCGGAACGCGTGCTGGTTTCCGACGCGGCGAAGCACCATCTTGACGCCACCCCGCATCCCATTGCCGTCGACGACATTCGCAAGGTGCTGAGCGCGGGATGCCCGGTACATGTCTCGATGAACACGGGCGAGACGTTTTCAGACGTGGGCCGCGATGGCCTGTTCAACGCCGCGGAAGCACCCAGCGGACAGCACGGGCGCCACGCGATGCTGATCGTCGGCTACACCGGCAATTACTATATCGTGAAAAATTCGTGGGGAGAAGATTGGGGAGACAAGGGATATTGCTACATCCCCAAGAACGTGCTGGCAGAATCGGCGCCGGATCTGGTCGCTGTGCTGGTGAAGAAGGATGAGGGCGCGGCGTGACAGTCGGCTGTTGGTCTGTCGACAAATTCGTCTGTCGGCGCGCTTTTCGGTTGATAAAGCTGATATACTAGGCCGCTAAGAAAATCACAAAAGGTGCAGCATGCGGTGGGAGCGGGGTCCCGTCTGCATGGCGAGCGGACTCCTAGGGGAGACGATTTGACAGAATTACTTATCGTCAGGTTCGCATTCATAGCGATGTTGAGCTGCGCGGCGTTCTTCCTGCGCCCGTTCGATTTGGAGGGCCCGATCGCAGCGGCGGTTGGGGCCGTGTTCGGCGCGGCCGTCGTCATTTTCGAGATCCGGATCAAGCAAGTAAGTCTGAAGCGGCTGATCGGCGCGGCAGCCGGGAGCGTGTTGGGAATTCTGGGCGCGTATCTCATTGCTCTGGTGCTGGGGCAGGCGTTGCCGGGATACCGGACCGTGCCGTTCCTTCAGATCGCCGTGCTGATTCTGATGATGTACTGCGGGCTGGTGGTGGGCGCCGCCAAGGGCGATATGCTGAACCTGGCGGCACTGGGCGGACTTTTCGGCGGCGAAAAAGTGTCGAAGAACACCTTCAAGATTCTCGACACCAGCGTGATTATCGATGGCCGAATCGCGGATATCGTCGAGACAGGATTTGTCGATGGCACACTGGTGATCCCGCAGTTTGTGCTACGCGAGCTGCAACTGGTTGCCGATTCCTCGGATTCCATGAAGCGCAACCGCGGGCGCCGCGGGCTCGATATTCTGCATCGGATTCAGAAGATGCCGCAACTGGATATTCAGATTCTCGAGGACGATTTTCCGAATGTTCGGGAAGTGGACATGAAGCTGATCGAGCTGGGGAAAGTCTACAGCTGCAAGATCGTGACCAACGATTTCAATTTGAATAAGGTCGCGCAACTGCATGGCGTGGAGGTTCTGAATATCAACGATCTGGCGAACGCCTTGAAGCCGGTGGTGCTGCCAGGCGAGCTGATGCGCGTGTTCATCCTGAAAGAAGGCAAGGAATACAACCAGGGCGTCGCGTACCTGGACGATGGGACCATGGTGGTGGTGGACAACGCGCGCAAGATGATCTCGAAGACCATCGACATCGCGGTGACCAGCGTGTTGCAGACCACGGCGGGAAAGATGATTTTTGGACGCTTCGATGAGCGGACGCACACGGTGTACGAAAAAGAGCGCCCGCCGGCGCGCGAGCACGCGCCAGCAGCAGGCGCGAACAGCTAGCGCGTGATTGTGCGCATCGCCGGCTCGGGTTGTCGAAAATCTGCCCGCGATTTGCGAGAATTAAGCCAGCCCGCACAGTGGGCCGCGTCACATCCGTCGTTATTTTGAATGAAGACTCGGAGGGATTATGCCTTGTCTGCTGGTCATCGTGGTTCTCGTGTTCCCGAGAATCGTACTTGCGTGTCTGTTCTTCCTATCCAACTATCTTGAGCGCGCCTATCACGGCCTGCTGATTCCGCTGATCGGATTCTTCTTCCTGCCGCTCACAACGCTCGCGTACGCCTGGATGATGAACACGCATCAGGAAATTGCGGGCACCAATGCGATCATCCTGATTGTGGCGGTGGTGATCGATCTGGGCGGACTTAGCGGCGGAGAATATCACCGGCGGCGGCGATAGCGGCGTATCCGTCCAAATTGAACCGCAGATTCACGCCGATGAACGCGGATTGGGCACTTGTCCCGGGATCGGCGTGATCCGCGTTTATCCGCGGCCGGTACAGGGTTTACTCGACGACCTGCGAGCGGCGGTTACAATAATTCTGTGACCGAAACTGGGAACCCTTATTCAACATTCCTCGGGAGTAGCGATCCCCGTGACGTGATTGCGCGGACGCCGGCTCGCCTCGCGGAACTGGCCGCGAAGCTTGGCCCGCGTGGCTTGGAACGGAGCTTGGCGCCGGGAAAATGGCGTGCGCGGGAAATCCTGTGCCATCTTGCCGACTGCGAAATGGTGTTCGCGTACCGGCTGCGGCAGGCGCTCGCGGAACCGCACCATGTGATTCAACCGTTCGATCAGGATCAATGGGCGAAGCCGTACACGGCGCTGGAGGCGCAGGCTGCGATCGAGGCGTTCTCGGCGGCCCGGCGATGGAACCTGGCGCTGCTCGATACTATTTCGCCGAAAGATTTTTCGAAGAAACTTTCTCACCCGGAACGCGGCGAGATGACTCTCCAAACGGTCGTCGAAACCATGGGCGGTCACGATCTGAATCACATTGCGCAGCTGGAAACGATCGCGGTTGAAGCATGATGCGTTTGCGCTGCGCCTCCGTGTTCGCGATGGCCGCCGTGGTTGCATTGGGCCAAGCGGACCGGGGAGAGTTGCGGATTCTAGTAACGGACCCCAGCGGATCGCCCATCCATGCGACGGTCGAATTGGCCAGTGAGGTGAATCAATACCGCCGGACGTTCGACGCGGACGCGGCAGGTAACGTGGTCGCGAAGAGGCTGCCCTTCGGCCTTTATGCAGTGACCGTGAGCCACTCCGGATTTACCACCACGAAACAAGTCATTGATATCCGATCCGCATTGCCGAAGGAGCTGAAGATCGCGCTTGCGTTGGGGCCGGTTCGAACGATAGTCGAAGTCGACACCGACGAAACCTTGATCGACCCCTACGCCACCAGCAGCGCCAACCGGATCGGCGCCGACACGGTCGCAAATCGCCTGGCCGCTCAGCCAGGCCGCGGGTTAGCCGACCTGGTGAATCAGGAGCCGGGTTGGATCTTTGAAGCCAACGGCATTCTGCATCCGCGGGCGGAGGAGTACCAGGTCCAGTATGTGATCGACGGGATGCCGCTGACCGAAAACCGCTCCGCGGCATTTGTCGCGGACTTCGATCCCGGCGAAGTTCAGGAGATGACCGAAATGGTGGCCGGCTTTCCGGCAGAATATGGCCGGAAGATGGGCGGGGTGATTGAAGTGCAGACGACCCGTGACAAGAGGTCGGGATTTCACGGCAAGGTTGTGCTCGGCGGTGGCTCGTATGACACGGCCAATGGCTATTTCGAGGGCCAGTACGGGTTTGGATCAAGCACGCTGAGCATGAGCGTGGCGGGAGCGTCGACGGATCGTTTCCTGGATCCGCCGGCTACCCAGAACTATACCAACCACGGAACCACGGCCGATCTGATGGCTCATTATGAGTGGGATATCGACGACCACAATCGTATCGGCGCGATTATCGGCCGCAACCAGTCGAAGTTTTTGGTGCCGAACGAAGTGCCGCAAGGGGAGGCCGGCCAGCGTCAGGATCGTCAAAACTTTGAGAGTTCCGCTCAGTTTTCCTATCAGCACATCTTCTCGCCGGATGTGCTTGGCGATTTCCGGGCCATGATGCGGGACATCACCGCCGGTTTTTGGTCAAACGATCTCTCGACTCCGGTGATCGCGGGGCAGGATCGCGGCTACCACGAAGAATACGTCAAGGGTATGATCTCAGTCCATACCGGCATCCATGAATTCAAGTTTGGCTCCGAGGTGGATTTTGCACAAATTGAAGAGTCGTTCAATTATCGGATTACGGACCCCACGCAGTTCGATCCCGGCACGCCGCTCGCTTTTAATTTTTACGGGCACACGCCGGACCGCGAGCAGGCCGTGTTCGGTCAGGATGAAATTCATTGGAAGAATTTCGCGTTGAGCGCGGGAATTAGGTTCGATCATTACGATTTGCTGGTGAACCAAGTCGGCTGGAGCCCGCGCGTGGGCTTGGCGTATTACTGGCCGAAAGCGAAGATCAACTTCCACGCGTCTTACGATCGGGTTTTTCAGACTCCGCCGTTTGAGAATCTGCTGGTTTCCAGTTCGCCGGCGGTGATCAGTCTCGATCCCCTGGTTTTGCGGCTGCCGGTACAACCGGCCCGCGCAAATTATTACGAGACCGGATTTGCGAAGGGTCTGTTCGCGCACATTCGACTGACTGGAAACTTTTTCTGGCGCAGATACCACAACTACCCCGACGACGACCTGCTTTTAAATACGGGCGTCGGTTTCCCGATTACTTTTGCGCTTGCGAACATCTACGGTGAAGAAGCAAAATTGGCGATTCCCCGCTGGGGCCGGCTGTCGGGATACGCCGCCTGGACCAATCAGCGCGGTAACGGCTACTTTCCGGTCACCGGCGGACTGTTCCTGGGCGACAATGCGGTCCAAGCGATTCAGCAGACCAGCGGCGTGTTTCCGGTTTCGCAAGACCAGCGCAATGCCGTGAGGGCGCGCTTCCGATATGAGGTCACATCGCGGATCTGGCTGGCGTTCGGAGGCAAATACGACAGCGGCTTGCCGATCGAGTTCGGCGGCACTGAAGCGGAAGCCGCCGCGCAAGGATACACGCCGAACATTCTCAATCGTGTGAACTTTTCCGATCAGCGCCCGCGGCCGTTGTGGACGCTGGACGCATCAGCGGGCGTGATCTTGAGCAAGAGCGAAAAATACCCGATGCGGTTTCAACTGGACGGAACAAATCTGACCAATTCACTCAACGTCATTGATTTTGCCGGCCTGTTTTCGGGCACGGCGATCGGCATCATGCGTTCCGTCAACGCTCGCTTGCAACTGAATTTCTAATCCGCCCGTTCTGGCGGATCAGCCGCGCCATACGCACTCGCGATTTTCCGTAGCGATTCTCGAGGATGGTCATGACGGATACTTTCTCGACTCACGCGCCACGATAGGCGGTGTAGCCGAACCGGCTCAAGAGCAGCGGCATATGAAAATGCTCGTCCGGGTTGCGCACTTCGAACGTGACCGCGATGGAGGGAAAGAAAACTTCCGGATCGTAGGAAGCCACGTCGAACATGAGCCTGTAAACTCCCGCGGCGGCGGGTTCGCCGAAACTGAGGACGCGGCCCTCATCGTTGGTGACGCCGCGGCCTACTTCGCGCCAGCCGTGCCCGGTGATGAACACGTCCAACTCGATGCCCACGCGAACAGCGGGGCGTCCCTGCGCAATATCCAGTACATGCGTGGTGATCATAAAGGTTCCGCTCCAATTTTGCCGATACGCAGCAGGGTAATGGCGAGCTGCTCCCGCGCTGCGATCGCGACGTTTCAGTCTACTGCGGCGACGCCGGCGCGATCGCACTTGTATAGCGCACCTGCCGGCTGCGGTTGGTAAGATCCAACACCAGACGTCCGTCGGCCTGGGTGGTGCCAGCGCCGTAAAACGCATCGCTCCCTTGCAGTACTTCTATGCCCGGGAATTTCCAGCGCAATCCGGCGGGCGTAACCGACATTTCAAAACACCCCTTCGCCGCGCGAAATTCCGTGTCGGGCGCGAACGCGATGGACCGGGCGTGCAAGCAGCCCTCCGCGCGCGCGGTGTTGAGCAGATCTGCTCCCGTCCCGTTTGCGTCCAGGCTGCCTTCGAAATCGACACTGCCGCCCTTGTATGCCACATCCTCAAGTTTTCCTTCGAAGCGAAAGTGGGGCGCGCGAGCGGAAAGATCCAGCGAAAGCTCGCCGGTGAAAATCGCGGGGTCTATCATCGCGTTCAGCCGGACCAATCGTAGCAATGTCCCGTCCCACAAAACGCGTGCCCCCTCGACGTGAGCTTCGGTGTCGCCGCCCATCACGAGCGTGCCGATCGATAACGTTCCATCAGCACGGCGATCCTTGAGCCAATCCGGCGCAGGCGCTGCGCCCAGCCTCAGCGTGCGGGCCAGAAATCCGCGTTCACGAACCAGGACGGGCTCGAATATGCGCTCCAGTTCGGCGGCCTCCGCGTGAGGGATCTGGAAATGAAACTTGTGCGGCCTCACAGCGGCGGGCTCGTACCGGTAATCGCCCGTGAATGCGACCGCACCCACGCGCGCCCGCAGCCGGGTCATCGAGACGCGCGGTCCGGTGGAAGCCACCGTCGCCGATTGGATGCGCACCGGGTCGGCCAACCCATCGATGGCGATGCGCGCGTTTTGTAGCTCGTATTCACCCGACCATTCGCCCGCTTCGCCCGGCAGCCACTTATATTCGGTCCAGCCGCGTAACTTTCCCTGCGGCGTCTGCTCCAGCAGCGGAATCGCTGACAAGCCCAACGATCGAAGATCCGCGACGCTCAGGCTGAGCGTGGCGATTTTCAGATTCAAGCCGCTGAACGGATCGAATCCACCCGATACTCCGGCGCTCTCGCTCTCCCCGATGGTCACTGTCGACGGTTCCAGCCGGAGAGTATCGCCTTCGATCGCGACGGCCGCGCTCGCCGCGCGCAATGGCCGCCCGTCGGGCAAATTCAGCGAAGCGTCCTGCAATTCGATGCGTCCGGCGAAACCGGTTTGTTGACTGTAACGGACCGCGCCGGAAACCGAGCCATCCGCGCCGAGCTTCTCAGGCATCGGCGTACCCATGTGACGCGCGACCTCGACCAGCGTGGCGAGCGGCGCCTGCTTCAGTTCGGCCGCCGCGTCCCATTGCGGCATCGAAAGAAAATCCCACGCTCGAAATTCAAGTGACAGCGGCGGCTTGGGCGCGTCGAACGCACTGGCGAGTTCGAGCCGTTCTCCGTGCAAGTCCAGCGTTCCCTTATAAGGAATGCGCCAGCCGCCACCGCGCTTCGGCAGCAGGTCCCAGCGGTGAATGTCGTCGATCCGCAGCTCGCCAATCACATCCAAATTCGAAGGCGATCCCGAGAGCTGCGCGTCAAACGCGACGATCCCATGCACGCCCAAGTCGCGCCGGTCGATCAGACGAGCAACTTCGTCCAGGCCGCTTCGCTCCAGTTCGACTTTCATATCCAGGTGCTGGCCTTTCCAGTCGCCGCGCGCAAAAAAGTGCCCGAAGTTCTGCGCCGCCCGATCGGTCCTTGAAGGGGACCCGGAGAAGCGTATCTCGACCGACCCATCGGGAGAGGGCGCTACGTCAAAGTCGGCATCGTCGAAATAGAACACGGATTTTGTATCGGCGAACTTGAAATTCACGCGGCCCGTGCGCATTTTGATGGACGGCATGGCGCCCGAAAGCGCGGGAGCGCTGCTCAATAGGAATTGAAAATTCCAAGGACCCGCGGCAGTCTTCACCAGATTGATGCTGGTCTGCGCGCGATTCGGGCCCTCGTGCAGCCGTAAGCTTGAGAATTCCAGTCGGCGCGCGAACAGCCTCAGCAGGCGCACGCGCGCCTCCACCGCTCCGACGTAGGCGAACGGTTCGATGCCCGCGCGCGGATCTTCATAGATCGTGACGTCGTCCAGAGTGAACCCCGGACCCGTAAGCAGATTGAAGTAGACCTGCCCTACCTCGACCCGCCGCCCGAGGCCTCGCTCAAGCGCACGTTGAATCGCGGGCCGGAAAAAGTCCGCGTCCAGATACGGCGCGGCAATCCCGAGCATGACGACGAGAGCGAGCCCGATCCACAATGACCGTCTGAACCAGGGCTTCATCGCGAACAGATTTGTCATTTTGCGATCTTCCGGTAAGCTTCTACATCGTCGACGTCCGCGAGCACGCCCGGATCGTCGACATCGATGTAGGCGATTCTATCCGAGTGCATGTTGACCACCGCCCGCGTCTCCGCAGTCGGGGGCAGCGCCAGAAATTCGGCGATCAGCGAGGCCCGCACGCATACCGGATGACCGCGCTTTCCGCGGTATCGCGGAATCGCAAATAACGTGCCGCTCTTACGAAACGCATCTATCAGCGTCTCGATCGTCTCCTCCCGCGCCGTCGGGCAATCCACTGGAGTGAACAGAAATCCCGTGGCGCCGTGCGGCACTTCCGCAAGCGCGGTCTGCAGCGAGCTAAGCTGTCCCCGATCCGGATCGGGATTGATGACCAACCTCGTACGCCGGTCCATCCGCCCGCGGATCAGGTCCGCGTGGACTCCCGCCACTACAATCACGGGATCGCAAGAGCGCGAAAAAACACGGACCAGGCGACTCACGAAAGTCTCGCCGCGATAATCCAGCAACGCTTTCGGGCTACCCATGCGACGGGACGCTCCGGCTGCGAGGATAATGCCGGCGAGCTTTTCTGAGGTGGCGCCGCCGGTCGTTTCTTCGCGCACTTCTGCGTTCACTTCAACAGCGCCCGCAGTTTTTCGTGGGCAAAGATGGATTTCGAGAGCGACCGCCAATCGGCATCCGGCGCGCGCCGCACCGCGATCATCTCCGCGACCACTGAAATCGCGATTTCCTCGGGCGACTCCGCTCCGATCTCGAGACCCATCGGCGCGAAAATCTTCTCGAAGTCCTCGCGCGGGAAGCCTTCTTTTTCCAGCTCATGAACCACGGAGATGGTCTTGCGTTTGCTCCCGATCATCGCGATGTATTTCGCCGGCGTCCCCACGGCCCAGCGCAGCACGCGCATATCGTCGCGATGGCCTCGCGTCACGATGATCAGATAACTGGTCGACGTGATGGGCAGTTTGGGAAACACCGACTCGTATTCTTCAGCGTAAGTTTCCTCGGCTTCTGGAAAACGCTCGGCATTGGCGAAAGCTTCGCGATCGTCAATGATCGTCGTCGAAAACCCAGCCAGATTCGCGACCTTCGACAGGCTTTTGGAAACATGTCCGCCGCCGAAGATGAACGCGCGCGGCTGCGGCACCACAGGCTCCACGAATATGTTCAATTGACCTCCGCAGATCAGGCCGTTGTCGTAAGCGGCGTCCTCCCCCAGGCTGAACGTGAGATGGCGCGGCTTCTCGGTCTCGATCACTTCCCGCGCCGCGTTCCAGACTTCGGCTTCGACGCACCCTCCGCCGACGGTGCCGATCATCGAGCCGTCCTCGCGAACCAGAAGTTTGGCGCTTTCGTAGCTCGGAATGGACCCGTTTACTTGCACGATGGTCGCCAGCGCGCACTTCTGCCCCACCTTGCGCAGGCGCACGATTTCATCGTAAATATCCATTCGGTTCAATTATAACGGCAGCCCGGCCATTATGTCGCTACGACGTCGTCACCATGTCGTTGCGATGTCGTTACCATGGAGACCTGTGCCCGAATCTTTCGACGTCATCATTATCGGCGCCGGCCATAACGGACTCGTCACCGCTGCCTACCTCGCCCACGCTGGGCGACGGGTGCTCGTTCTCGAAGCCCGCGAACTCGTCGGCGGCTGCGCCGTCACTGAGGAAATCTGGCCCGGCTATCGCGTCTCCACCGCTTCTTATCTCTCCAGCCTCATGCAGGAAAAAGTCGTGCGCGAACTCGAGCTCGCCCGCCACGGCTACGTCGTCGATGCGAAAGATCCCGCATTCTTTTCGCCTTTCCCCGACGGCACGCACCTCTTCATGTGGCAGGATCGCGCGAAAACCATCGCCGAAATTGCGAAATTCTCCAAGCGCGACGCCGAAGCTTATCCCAAATACGAAGCGCACCTCGAACGCCTCGCGATCGTCGTTGAATCGCTGCTGCTCACTACTCCACCGCATTTTCCGCCGCGCCGCCCCGGCGATTTTGTCGAATACCTCAAGCTCACCGGAAAATTACGCGGGCTTTCCACCAGCGAAACCGTCGGACTCGTCAAAATCTTCACGCAGAGCGCCGCCGATTTTCTCGATCAATGGTTCGAATCCGAACAACTCAAGGTCACCCTCGCCACCGACGGCGTCATCGGCGCGAATGGTGGCCCGCGATCTCCGGGCACCGCTTACATTCTGCTGCACCACTGCATGGGAGGTGTGAACGGACATCGCGGATTGTGGGGATTCGTGCGTGGGGGCATGGGCGCGGTTTCGAACGCCATCGCCGATTCCGCGCGCGGCCACGGAGCGACGATCCGTACCTCCGCTCCGGTTCAGAAAATCACCGTTCGCGGAAAACAAGCTCACGGCGTTGTGTTGGACAGCGGCGAAGAGATCCAGGGTCGCGTGATCGCCAGCAATCTGGATCCGCGTCGCACGTTCCTCAAACTGATGGACGCCGCCGATCTCGATCCCGATTTCCTCAATTCCATCCGTGCGTTTAGATGCGAAGGCACGTCGCTCAAGATGAATCTCGCTCTCAGCGGATTGCCCGACTTCACCGCGCTTCCAAATGAGGGCGCGTCGCAAAGCGCCCCGCAGCATCGCGCGACCATGCACATCTGCCCTTCGGTCGAATACATCGAACGCGCCTGGGACGACGCAAAGTACGGACAGCCGTCGCGATCGCCGCTGATCGAGATGACCATCCCGACCATGTACGACCCGTCGCTCGCGCCGCCCGGCCGGCACATCATGGGAATTTTTCTGCAATACGCACCCTACACTCTGAAGAACAGCACCTGGGACGACCAGCGCGAACCTTACACGCAGCGCGTGCTCGATGTGATCGAAGAGTATTGTCCCAACATCCGGTCGATCATCGTGGAACGCCAGACACTCACGCCGCTCGATCTCGAACGCCGCTTCGGCCTCACCGGTGGAAATATCTTTCACGGGGAAATGTCCCTCGATCAGATGTTTGTGCTGCGGCCCGTCGCCGGATGGGCGCGATATCGAACGCCCGTCAAGGGCCTGTACTTGTGCGGATCGGGCGCGCATCCAGGAGGCGGCGTGATGGGCGCGCCCGGCCACAACGCAGCGCGCGAAATCCTTCGCGACCGCTAGGGTTGGGCCACAGATTCACGGAGATAAACGCAGATGAGCCATTTTTCTCCGATCTGCATCAATCGGTGCGCATCCGCGGCCATAAGCTCTTCACCAATCTTCCAAGGGCTGTTAGCCTTATTGACGTGAGGCAAGCCTTCCGCGCCTGGTGGTCGCGATTTATCAGAAGCTGGACCGTGGGATTGCGCCAGCGAATCACGCGCACCGGACTGGTCTATGCGGCCACGCTCAGCGCAGTCGCGGTCGGAGCGTTTCTTTCCGCGAATAATCTGCTTTTTTTGATCCTTGCGGCGATGCTCTCCACCTGGCTTGTCTCCGGGTTCATCAGCCGCCTGGGGCTCGCCGGACTCGAACTCGACCTGCTGTTGCCCGAGCACATCTCTGCCCGCCGGAATGTGCGCGCCTCGGTACGGCTCAAGAATCTGAAGCACTGGGTGCCGTCGTTCAGCATCCATCTGGCGGGCGCGGCCGAAAGTGGATTCGCGTCCATCCTATACTTCCCGGTGATCCCCGGAGGCGCGGTGCTGGAAGAATCGGTCGAGCTGTACTTCGCCAGGCGCGGCGCGCAGCGCGACCGCGGCTTCCAATTGTCCACCAGCTTTCCTTTCGGATTTTCCGAGCGCCGCGAGATCGTCACCGCGCGCAATAACGTGGTGGTCTATCCATGCCTCGATCCGCAGCCTGGATTCGAGGCGCTGCTCGCATCGGTCAGCGGGGAAATGGAAGCGCTACAGCGCGGGCGCGGCCACGATTTTTATCGCATCCGCCCGTATGAAGCTTTCGAGAGCGCGCGCCATGTCGATTGGCGGGCCACTGCGCACACCGGCAGTCTTCAGGTCCGCGAGTTCGCCCGCGAGCAGGACCATCGCGTCGTGATTTATTTCGACCTGGATGCTCCACTCGAATTGGAAACCTGGTTTGAAGCGGCGGTCGACTGCGCGGCGTTTCTCGCGTTTCGTCTGGCCGAACGCGGCGCCCACATCCGCTTTCAAACCCAGGAATGCGACCTCTCCTCACCCGGCGAAGCCGATATTTATACTATTCTTAAGTACTTGGCTTTGGTGTCTCCGAGGAGGGGCAAACCGCCCGCTGCGCCCGATGATCCGGCAAGCTTTCATCTCGTATTCACGGCCAACGTGCCGCGTATGCTGGCCCTCGGCTGGGGGGAAAGCGAAAGCCGCGGCGCGCGTCTGCTGGGCATCAACGAACTGCCGGGCGGCGACGCATTCAACGCGACCACTACGGCGGCCATCCCGCACGATAATCCCGATGTACACCGCGATAATTCGCTGTGATGTCTCAACGTCACTCTCCATGTCGAGTAGGTCATATGATCAATAGTTCTCCGCGCGTCACCGCTGGGCTGTTTCGCGACACGTTCCGTCTCGCGGCCCTTGTTTGTTTTCTGGTGACACTCACGCCTCTCGCCCGCCCGCAAGTCGCGGCCGCGATTTCCGGCGTCGTCGAAGACGCATCCGGAGCGGGCGTCAGCGGCGCCAAGATCATCATCACCAATGTCGAAACCGGCGCCACCCGCACCACCACCACCGATGAATCCGGCAACTTCAGCGTCCTCTCGCTCTCGCCCGGACCGCATGAAGTGAAGGTCGAAAAGACCGGCTTTAAAGCGGCCGTGCGGACAGGAATCAATCTCGAAGTCGCTCAGCAGGCGGTCGTGAATTTCAAGCTCACGGTCGGCGAATTCGTTCAACAGGTGACCGTCACCGAAGATGTCCCGGTGGTCAATACCACCACGTCGTCCATCTCGGGCGTCGTCGGCGAGCGCGAGGTCAAGGATCTTCCGTTGAACGGACGCAGTTTCGACAACCTGATCGCGCTGAATCCCGGCACCGTCAACTACAGCGCCATGAAGAGTGCCAACACCAGCACCAGCGACGGCAACACGTTTTCGGTCGCCGGCCGCCGCACCTCGGAGAATCTGTTCCTGCTGAACGGCATCGAGTACACCGGTTCCAGCCAACTAGCGATCTCGCCCGGCGGCGTGAGCGGAGAGCTGCTCGGCATCGACGCGGTGCGCGAATTCAACGTCCTCACGGATACCTACGGGGCCGAATATGGAAAACGGGCCGGCGCGCAGGTCAGCATCGTGACGCAATCGGGAAGCAACGTGCCGCATGGAACCCTGTTTGAATTCCTGCGCAACAGTGCTCTGGACGCCCGAAATTTTGAGGATCAGGCACTTGTTCCGCCCTTCCGCCGCAATCAGTTCGGTGGCGCCCTGGGTGGACCGATCAGGAAAAACAAGCTGTTCCTGTTCGGCAACTACGAAGGATTCCGCCAGGCGCTGGCGCTGAGCAGCGTGAGCGTGGTGCCCGACGCCAATGCCCGGCAGGGGTTGCTGCCGAACGCGACCACCGGCGTCTATACCCAGGTCGCGAATGTGAACCCTGCGATGAAGCCGTTCTTCTCGTTCTGGCCGCAGCCGAATGGCGCGGAGCTTCTGTCGAGCGGTGTCGCCAGTGGCGACGCCTTTTCCTACAACAATCCGAACGAGCATATCCACGAGGATTTCGGCACCGCCCGCGCCGACCACGTAATCGGCGACCGGGATTGGCTGTCGATCTCTTACACGGTCGACAACGGCAACAGCATCGTCCCGCAGGCCGACCCTCTGTTCGCGTCCGCCGAAGCGCTTCAGAGCCAGGTGGCGAGCGTTCGCGAAACTCACGTGTTCTCTCCTACAATCTTGAATACCGCGACCATCGGCTTCTCCCGCGCGGAATTCAATCTGGGTTCGCTCCCGCTGGCGTCGTTCCCGTCGAACCAATCCTTCGTCACCGGCGAAGGCCCCGGAGGCATCGTCGTCAACGGCGGCGTAAGCACCACCGGAATTTCAGGCATCACTTCCGCCGGTCCGAACAACGCCGCGGGTTCGTGGAATCGAAGAAATCTGTTCACCTATACGGACTCCGTCCAGATCACCAAAGGCATTCACCAGATGAGCGCGGGCGTCTGGATTCAGCCCCTTCGCGACAATGAGGACAGCGGTTCGCGCCAACTAGGCCAGGCGACTTTCACGAGTTTGACGACTTTCCTCCAGGGCACGGCCAGCACGTTTCAAGTGATTCCCGATCCCAACGAACTCGGCTGGCGAAGCCTGGCAGGCGCGTTTTACTTCGAGGATTCCATCCGGCTGCGTCCCAATCTGACGATTCGCGTCGGCCTGCGCGACGAGTTCACCACCGGATGGAACGAAGAATCGGGGCGCGCTGCGAACTACGTCACGGATTCGAATGGCGTGCTGGAGAGCAACGTGATGACCGGTAATTCAGCGTTTACCCAAAACAACGCGAAGCATCTCCTCGCCCCGCGGGTCGCCCTCGCATGGGATCCGTTCAGCAACGGCAAGACCGCCGTCCGTGCATCCTTCGGGACGTTTTATTCCTTGATCGATGACCTGAGTTTTCTGCTTAACTCGCTGCCGCCTGCCAACGGCGCGGTGTCGCTGTCGAGCGTGTCTCTGCTCTCCACTATTCCGCTGGCCCCCGGCGTTGCGCCCGCGCCGCAGTGCACTGCTCCCGGCGTTCCGTCGCCGTGCACCACCTTCGCACCGCAAGGCGTTCAGCCGAATGCGAAGACGCCAACCGTTCAGGAGTGGAATTTCACCATCGAGCGCCAGCTCGATCACAACACTTCTCTCCGCGCCGCCTACGTCGGATCGCACGGATATTACGGATTCGTGAGCATCGATCCTAACGATATTCCCGCCCAGATCTGCGCAAGCGCAACTTGTGTTTCTGGTGGAACGCCTGGAACCACCAAGGGCAGCGTGTTGCAAGGCCAGCAATACATTCCCGTGACTACCCGGCCCAATCCGCTCCTGGGCGCGGGTTTCTTCTGGTACACCGAAGGCAACACCAGCTACAACTCCCTCCAGCTCGACGCAACGCGCCGTCTGACTAAAGGCTTGCAGTTTCGCGCCAACTATACCTGGTCGAAGGATCTCGATTTCAACTCGGCCCTCACCGGCGCGCAGGCCGGCAATCAGGCGCAGATGGTGCTCAATCGCAACGACCTGGGTCAGGACTGGGGGCCGTCGGCGCTCGACATCAAGAATCAGGCCAGCATTTCCGGTCTCTACGCCTTGCCGTTCGGACACGGCCAGCGTTTCTTTAGCGGCGGAGACGCCAATGGATTCGTGAGCAAGGTCGCCAGCGGTTGGCAGCTCAACGGCATCGCGACCTTGCTGAGCGGATTCCCTTTTACGCCGCTAATCGGCGCGAATCGATCCGGCGATGGCGACACTCGCAACCCCGATCGGCCCTCCCTCAACCCCGCGTTCAGCGGACCGGTCGTGCTCGGAAGCCCCAATCAGTGGTTCAATCCGAACGCGTTCGTGCTGCCGACCGCGGGTACCTACGGCAATCTCGGGCGCGGCGTGTATCGCGGACCGGGCCTCGCGGACCTGGACTTGTCTCTGTTCAAAACCACCCGTCTCACCGAACGAACCAACCTCCAATTCCGCGCCGAATTCTTCAACGCGGCGAATCACCCGAATTTCGGGATACCCAACACCACCGTTTTTTCAGGCACGGCATTCAATCCGTCGGCCGGGCTGATCACCGCCACCAACACCACCTCGCGGCAGATTCAGTTCGGTCTCAAGTTGTTCTTTTGATTGCCGGATTTCAGAGAATCGAAGAAACCTGCGATCAACTTCGGGACCTTGTGATCCTCCAGCTCGAACCCGACCAGCGTTTCGCCAGCCAGGACAATCAACGCGAACGGTATCACCGGAGCCGGAAGGTAGTGAATCCCCACGACTGCGGCGACAAAAACAGCTACTGAAAGCGGAAAGTACTGCTTGATCGTCATGTAGCCTCCTGTCTTGCGGGAAGCACGAGCACGGCCACGGATCGGCTTCGCGTAACTGACAGCAGCCAAATAAGTTTCACCACGCCATCGCCGCGCGCCCTGCGTCACCTGCCGAGGCCGCTGGCTTTTTTGGCGCATCGGCGTGGGTGAAGGCCCGCAGGTCCGGTGCCGAGCCGCGACTGTAATGGATCGGTACCCTACAACCGTCTCCCAGTCAAGACTCCATTGATTCGATGGCCGCCTGCAAATGACGCTCCTTTCGCCGCGATCTCGCCGGCGAAGCGATCCAGTGAACGCGTTAGAATTGCAGCGATAAGCACCACTTTCGCTGCTTTTTGCTTGTTTTGCGTTCGTCCAAGATCCTCCTGGCGCCGGGCCCAATCCCGCCGGCCGCGGTGGCAACGCCAGCGGCCGCGCCAGTCAACGCCGCCTACATTCGCGAAAGCTATTCGAAGTTCGAATATCGCATCCCCATGCGCGACGGTGTGAAGCTGTTCGCCTCCGTCTACATCCCCAAAGATGTTTTTAGCGACGGCCGCTAATTCTTTCTTCAGCACAGCACCGCCCACACGCTGGCGGGAAGGGATTGACTTAAACTGAGTAGGGAAGGAGATCGTGATGCCGGTTGTTCACTGTGGAGAGGGCCTTTCATCAAGTTGGAAGACAAAAAAGGACGCACTGAAGTGGTACAAGGAGGTGAGTCCCTGCGAGGGTCCCTGCCCTGAAAGTGACGATTACTGCTATCCGGTTGCCTCCATATATAGGGATTACTCCCCGAGAGCAAAGCGCTATCTCTGGTTTGCCCAAGTGTTCTGCGTTTGTGTGCACGGGCCCGAGGTTCCTTTGGGGCAAGGAGCAGTCGTTGCCTGGGCCCAAGTTCCTCCGGCGCGAAAGCAGAGTTCCGCGCGGCCTAAGTAGATCCGCCCGTAAATCTGTCGGATGTTCGCGCCGTGTTCCTGCTGGGTGCGTACTACATCCTCAAGTCTTCGCCCCAGCCGGTCTGATCACCGCCATGAACACCACGTCGCGGCAGATTCAGTTCGGATTGAAACTCTTCTTCTGAGTCTCTCCAGGGCCGTGGATGTGAGCTCGAACTTCGAGAACGCCGTTCGTCGCCCAGACAGTTGTCCGATATGCCGACTACCCGTCAACTTGGATCGCTCCGCAAAAAATACCCCCCAGTGACCGACCAACCGGGAGCTGATGGATTTCGTTCCGAGGAAGGAATGTCAGTCGTCCACACTACTGCCCGATCGTGAGAAACGCTCCCGTGGGCGTAGACGCGCCATTCACGTTAAGAACGATCGAATAATTTCCGGGGGCGAGCCCCGAGGGAATCGTCACGTTCACCTGATAGAGACCCGCGTCGCCCGGCGTGACACCCACGTAGGACGTGAGGCCGACCGTGCCCCCGATTCTCACTGAGGAACTCGCGAGAACTCTATCCGCCGATGAGGGAATCAAACCCGGAACAGGCCCCGACCCAGTAGGACCAAAGCCGATGGCGTAGAGTGTGAGAATATCACCGGCTCTTGCGGGTCGGAACGTCACCCCTGGGATCAAACCTGACGGTCCGATGTAATCGCCGTGCACTGCGTCCACCGCGATAACTGGGTCCTGTCCATTGGCGTTCTGCACCCAATAGAGGAATTCAGGGCTTGCCTCAGCAACCGGCACCGTCAATATTGGGGAAGTAATTTCGTTCGCGGTACCGCAATTAGCAACTACACTTATTTGCACCAATGCGGAAGCAGGGAGCGACGGGGCAATCGCGTTAATCTGTATAGGAGAGACGTACGTGGGGAACGCGCGCGTTGGGCCCACGTTCACACAGGTCGATCCCAAGCTGGTCGGCAGCGATCCGTTCACGACGTCTTGGGATTCCAGTCGCCGCGAGGTGCCTGCGGGCGCGAAGTTTGATCCGAAGATGGAGAAATAGCCGTTCGCTGAAATCGACGCGACTGGCGGTACGCTCAAGCCTCCCCCATCCACGCTGGTGATCGTTGGCGCGGTCCCCGGCTGAGCGGCAGTTACGGTTAGGCTCCACGGAGCCGATGGAATACCGTTGGCCACAACCACGAGGGTTGAGGCGCCCGTTTCAATGGAAGGCGGGCAGTCGAAGTGGGTGGACACCTTGGCGGTGCCCGTAGCTACAGCCATCGTACTGTGATTGAACGTCCGGCAGTAGAAGACGTGCCCAGTGCCGGCATTGACGATGCGTACCAGGGGATAATTGGTGGCGTCCTGTAAATCGTCCCCATACGCGCCAGCCTGCGAAAGCCCGTTCAACTGCGTCCCGGTTATCGTGTAGTTTAGTCCAGGTTCAACTACGCTGGGCGCGCTTGAAATTGTTGGCGCCCAAGCGGGATTAGGAGTCCCTGTTGGCGTGTAGATCTCATTGTTACAGAGGACTTGGCCGGTGGGAAGCAACAGCAACGCTTTGCACCCACCGGGTGGCGGCACGGGAGCCGGATACAGATGGGCCCCGTCGAACTCAAAAAAGAAATATGATTGAGAATCGAACGCCGTCACAAGGACGTTGCCACTCGGTAGCAGGGTCGCTGGCCCGTCGTTGTTTACCAGTTGTCCTCCGTTCGAAGTAGGAAAGTCCGGACCCGCTGCCCATGTTCCTGTGGCGACGTTATAGATGGCGGTATGCCCTGTTGCTCCGGCAACGAACACAGTGCCGTTGGGCCGCAACACCTGCGGGCCGATCTCGTCTCCGAGTATCAGTGGCGCGACCGTATTCCCGGCGGATGCCCACGTGTCGGTCGACGGGAAGTACCTTTCAGAGTTTCCGGCGTTTGTTACATCCACCGTCAGGACTGTACCATCCGGTAACAACGTCCAGCCCTCTTCACTATTCGGGTCGGACTTCCCGGTACCGTTCAGGTTGGTCCACCTCAAGGTGGCGGGATCGAGTGAGGCGGGAGGGAGGTCGAGCCCAGCCAGTAGAAATTGGCCGTCGGGCAAAACAACGTTAGCCCTATCCCCTATCTGGTTCCATCCACTGGGTGCCGATAAAGGCGACCACGTATTTGCCACTGGATCGTATATCGCGCCCAGGTTGGTCCAAACCGGGCCGGCAGAGCATGGATTGTTATACTCCCCGCCGATGACAACCAGCCTGCCGTCCGCTAGCACCGCGGAGGAGAAGTCTGAGGGCCCATATACCGGCTGCATCGACGCCGCCTGGGACCACGTGCCGTTTGCGTAGTTTCCAAAGCTATCCGGGGCTAATCTATACCAATTGCTGGAGCAGTCTTGCTGCGCCATAATTGTGCCGTCGGTCATCAAGAGCGCGGCGCCGGGCGCGGTCAGCGCCGCCGGGTATTTCAATGACGTCCAGGCTTGCGCGATCTGGCTCGCTGTAAACGTCGTGGCGAAATCGCTCGCGGTGTCATTGGCCGTGTTGGTCTCCCCGCCACCCGAAACTGAAGCCGTATTCGTCACGCCCCCGGGCGCGCCGACGGCGATCTTTACCGTTACGGTGATTATCGGATAACTCGAAAATCCAGCCAGTGAATCTCCGCGCGTGCAGGTGAGAGCGCTGAGCACGCAGGCCCAACCCGCGCCGCTGATATTTGTGGCGGAAAGGCCCGGCGGCAACGAATCGATGACTGTGACTGTTCCGGATGTCGGAAGGTCTCCAACATCTGAGACGGTGATCGCGTACGTGGCTCCGCTTTGTCCCTGAGCGAAGTTCCCGGCATGGGTTATTGAAATTGAAAGATCCGCAGCGGGAGGGAGGTTCAGCAGCACGCTCACGTTGTTGCTTTGAAAGTTGGCGACAACGATGTCGGCCCGGCCATCCCCATTGAAATCACCCACCGTGACCGACTCGGGGATGGATCCAACGCCGTAGTTCACCGCAGCCTGGAAGGTTCCGTCGCCGTTGCCCAAAAGCACGCTCGCAGTGTAGGTGCCGTGGCTCGCGACGACGAGATCGGGCTTGCCGTCCCCGCTGAAGTCCCCGATGGCAACAGAAAATGGGTAGGCCCCAACGCCATAGTTCGTCGGAGCCCGGAAGGTCCCGTCGCCGTTGCCCAAAAGCACGCTCACGTTACTGCCGTCGATGTTGGCCACGACGAGGTCGGCCTTGCCATCCCCATTGAAGTCCCCCACCGCGACAGATGCCGGGGTTGTTCCAGCACCGTAGTTCACCGCAGGCTGGAAGGTGCCATCGCCGTTACCCAAAAGCACACTCACGTTGCTGTGGTTGCCGACCACGAGATCGGGCTTGCCATCCCCATTGAAGTCCCCCACTGCAACAGAACTCGGCTGGGTTCCACCCCCATAGTTCACCGCAGCCTGGAAGGTGCCATCGCCGTTGCCCAAGAGCACGCTCACGTTGCCGCCCATGCTATTGGCCACGACGAGGTCGGCCCTGCCATCCCCATTGAAGTCCCCCACCGCGACAGATTCGGGGGTTATTCCAGCGCCGTAGTTCACCGCAGCCTGGAAGGTACCATCGCCGTTGCCCAAAAGCACCCCCACGTTGTTGCGGAGGGAGTTGGCCACCACGAGGTCTGCCTTGCCATCCCCATTGAAGTCCCCCACCGCGACATTGAAGCCGCCCACCACACAGAGACACGGGGGTTCTACTTCGGCACCGTAGTTCACCGCAGCCTGGAAGGTGCCATCGCCGTTGCCCAAGAGCACGCTCACGTTGCCGCCATCGGCGTTGGCGACGGCGAGGTCGGCTTTGCCGTCCCCGTTGAAGTCTCCCACGACCGCGGAGCCCGGCCCATTTCCGGCGCCAAAGTTCACCGCCGCCTGGAACTGGCCCCCTGGAACCGCGTTGACATTTTGCACCAGCGTGGCCGACGTGCTTGGTGCGTCGTTATTGTCTCCACCGTAATACGCCCTAAGCGAGCGCGACCCGGCGGGGAGGAGGATTGTAGTCAGCGTCGCCTGCCCCCCAGTCAGCTTCGCCGTCCCCAGCACGTTAACGCCGTCGTAGAACGTCACGCTGCCAGTGGCCGTTGAGGGAGTGACGGTTGCCACCAATAAAACCGGTCGGCCGAAGATAGACGTGCTCGGCGTGCTGGCGAGGGTGATGCTGCTCGGCGCGCTCGCCGCAATCAGCATGGCCGGAACGGCAAAGAGCGCGGAATACAAATTTTCGCGGCTAGCATACACGCGGCCCCTCTCTCGACCCGCATTGGCCCCTTGACCAGTTCCATCGCTAGGCAGATGGACCGACTCTAGCGGCCCACTCTTGAACCCTCTGCGCAATACACCTCACCATTCCGCTCTTACCGATAAGCGCAATTTCGCAGCGGCCAAGTCCGATGCCTAGAGACACAGCATCTGTGTATCAGACTAAGTTTAGCCGATCTGTAAGCGGATGAGTCCCGAATCACTTCGACGGCTAACGCCCTACTCGCAGAAGCGAATGGTTGTCCCCAAAATCTGCCGGCGGGAAACGGGTTGCCTCAAACTACGCTACCAAGAGCCCGCGCCTGCTAGAATCTTGGCGATGCGTATCTTCACCGCTTGTCTCCTTCTTTTGCCAGCCGCCGTCGCTCAGGACGCTCCAACTCCTGCCGGCCGGGGCGGCAACGCCAATGCCGCGCCCGTCAACGCCGCCTACATCCGCGAGAACTACTCCAAATTCGAGTACCGCATCCCCATGCGCGACGGTGTGAAGCTGTTCGCCTCCGTCTACGTCCCCAAAGATGTTTTCAGCGATGGCCGGACTTATCCCATCATGATGGTGCGCACGCCCTACAACGTGCGGCCCTACGGCCCCGATCAGTACCGCGAAAACCTCGGCCCTTCGGAATTCTTTGCGCGCGAAAAATTCATTTTCGTCTACGAAGATGTTCGCGGCCGATTCATGAGCGAGGGCGAGTACAGCCTGCTGCGCCCGCACAATCCGGCCAAAAAAGGCAAGGATATCGACGAAAGCACCGACACCTACGACACCGTCGACTGGCTGATCAAGAACCTGCCCGGCTCGACCGGCAAAGTCGGGCTCTACGGAATCTCGCAGCCGGGTTTCTACGCGACCGCCGGCATGATCGACGCGCATCCCGCGCTGGTCGCCGTTTCCCCGCAAGCGCCCGTCAGCGATTACTACATGGGCGACGACGTGTATCACAATGGCGCGTTCATGCTGGCGCATCGCTTCAGTTTCTATCAGGGATTTCGCGTTCGCACGGGCGATCCCGCGCCGCCGCCCGCGACTACGCCGCGTTTTGATTACGGGACGCCCGACGGCTATGACTTCTACCTCAGCCTCGGCCCGCTCGCCAACGTCGACGAGAAATACTTCAAGCATCAGCAGCCGCTGTGGCTCTTGAACATCGACCATTCCACCTACGACGATGTGTGGCAATCGCGCGCCATCTGGAAGCATCTGAACGGCATCAAGCCGGCCGTGATGCTGGTGGGCGGCTGGTATGACACCGAAGATCCGCAAGGCCTGCTGCGCCAGTTCGATTTTATGGAGGAGCACCAGCCGCCGAAAGACTTAATGCTGGTGATGGGACCGTGGAATCACGGCGGATTCTCGCGCGGCGATGGCGACCGTTTGGGAAATATCAGTTTTGGTGTAAGAACAGGCGCTTATTACCGTCAAAACATCGAGTTTCCATTTTTCATGTATTACCTCAAAAATCGCGGCGACGGGAAGTTCCCCAAGGCCTGGCTGTTCCAGACCGGTACCAACCAGTGGCGCAAATTCGACAACTGGCCGCCGCGCGCGGTGAACACGCGATCACTGTATCTCGCTGAAAAAGGTAAACTTTCTTGGCAGCAGCCCGCGACCGCCGGCTTCGAGGAGTATCTCTCCGATCCCGCCAAACCGGTGCCGTACATCGGATTCGTCTCCAGCGGAGTGCTGAACAGTTACATGACCGAGGACCAGCGCTTCGCGGCGGAGCGCCCCGACGTGCTGTCGTTCAAAACCGACCCGCTGGATCGCGATATGACCGGGTTCGGCCCGATTTCTGTCGACTTGAAGGTCTCGACCAGCGGCACCGACTCGGATTTCGTAGTGAAAGTGATCGACGTCTTCCCGCCCGACTATCCGGACTACAACGCGGCGGCGACGCCACCCGGACGCGGCGGGACCGCGGCGGCGACGCCGCCGGGTCCACCGGCCGGCGCGCCGAACGCGGTCAAAATGGGCGGATATCAGGAGTTGATTCGCGGCGAGCCGTTCCGCGGCAAATTTCGCCATAGCTTTGAAAAACCAGAGCCTTTTAAGCCCGGCCAACCCGATCGCATCACTTTCCGCCTGCCCGATGTCGCCCACACCTGGCGGGAAGGGCATCGCATTATGATCCAGATCCAGAGCTCGTGGTTTCCGTTGACCGACCGCAACCCTCAGAAATTCATCGACATATCGAAGGCGCACGCCGATGATTTTGTGAAGGCGACTGAGCGTGTATACTTCGGCGGCGCGGACGGATCGAAGATCGAGCTGCGCGTCGACCAATAGACGGGCGGGCAGCAAACGGCGGCGCTGGTGTTCTGAGTTCAGTCCATGGAGCGGGCCGACAGGAATCGGCCCGTGGGCCGGGAGGCCCACCCTACTTTACACGACAATAGAAGCATGAACTGGAGCGCGACCGGCGCGATCTTGCTCGCGATTGCGGTGATGCTCGGCGCGTTCGGCGCGCATGGGCTTCGCGGCAAAATCGACGACTATTCGATGAATGTCTATGAGCGCGCGGTCCTGTATCACTTTCTTCACGCGCTGGGGATTTTGGTCGTATCGATTCTGCCGCGCGTTGGCGCGCTGACCGAGTCGCGAATGAACTGGGTCGCGGGGCTGCTGTGCGCCGGGATTGTGCTATTTTCAGGGAGCCTTTACGTACTGGCGATCAGCGGGGTACGTATGCTTGGCGCAGTCACTCCGTTTGGCGGGTTATCTTTTATCGCGGCGTGGGTGCTGCTTGCGTTCTGGCTACGCAAAGGTGCTTAGGCTTTTCAACTTCGCCGCCAGCGTGGTCCGTTTCAATCCGAGCATCTCTGCCGCCGCAGTCTTATTCCCGCCCGACCTGCGCATCGCCTGTTCCAGGATCTGCCGCCCGAGGCTGCCGACTGTTTGCTCGAAATCGAGACCGGCTTCCGGTAGGGCGACGACCTCCATCGCCACGGAGGGCAGCTCGAAATCCGAGGCGTAAAGAACTTCGCGTTCGCCGCTCAGGGCGATCGCGCGTTCAACCGCGTTCTCGAGCTGTCGCACATTTCCCGGCCACCGATAAGCCGCCAAATGTTCCAGCGTTTGAGGCGCGAGCCGGCGACGCGCAATATTCTCCTGCCGACAGATTTTCTCGATAAAATGTCCGACCAGCAACGGGATGTCTTCCAGGCGGTCGCGGAGCGGCGGCGTCGCGATAGGCACGACGTTGAGCCGGTAATACAGATCCTCACGAAATTTTCGCTCGTGAACGCGTGCCGCCAAATCTACATTGGTCGCCGCGATCAGCCGCACGTCCACGCGAATAGTCTCCGAGCTTCCCACGCGCTGGAACTCGCGTTCCTGCAAGACGCGCAGCAGCTTGGCCTGCATCTCCAGCGGCAGATCGCCGATTTCGTCGAGGAACAGCGTGCCGCGATGCGCCTGCTCAAAACGGCCGACGCGGTGCTGGATCGCTCCGGTAAAAGCGCCTTTAACGTGGCCGAACAACTCAGCTTCGATCAGGTTTTCAGGGAGCGCGTTGCAGTTCACCGTCACCATCGGCAAATGAGCGCGCGGGCTGGCCCGATGAATTGCGCGCGCGACCATCTCCTTGCCGGTTCCAGTTTCGCCGGTGATCAGTACGGTGGATCGGCGACCGGCGACCAGGCGAATCACTTCGGCGGTCCGCTGCATGGATTCGCTGGAACCGATCATCGTTTGGCCCAAACCAACCATGCGGCTCGATCCGGTCACGAATTGCGGTCCGCGTGGAAACTGCGATCTGGCCAGGAATTGCGAGGATGCCAATAATTTGTCTCCACTTAAGTGATCGGTGGAGGTTCCGGAGTCTGTATTGAGGAGATTGCCTATGCCATTCGCAAGGATGGGGAGCCGATGAGGCTTTCACGCCCTCGCGATCGCGCCAGTTAGAAGTTGGTGGAAGAAACGATGAATGTGTCGCATTGGCAGGGCATGGCCCTGCCCCACTACAGCTTGTACATGTACTTGATATTCGACTTGAATATCAATAAGTTAGGCTCGCCTTCGCGATTCACTTTCAGGCAGGTCTTGTCGTACCATTCGATCACGCCCTTTAACGTTTCGCCGTCCTTAAGCACGATGGTCATCAGTGTCTTGGACTGCATCTGCTTGAGGTAATAGAAGTTCTCGGCGTTGGTCTGGTCCGGCGGGGCCGATTTCTTGGGTCCATCCTTGCGATTCTGGCGGTGGTCCTTGATTTCAGTTAAAGATGGGCGAATCAACTTCCGGTTTGCGGGCTCCACTAGGGCTCCTTCGAGAAATAGAAACGAGGATGGGAATAACTTATCTCCCTTGATAGCACAGCGCCAGCGGGAGCGCAATTGCCGTTCGGTTGGTTGTTTCGAATTCCCAAGCTTCTAAGCGTGAGAGCGTAAATCCACGGCAAAGGCATCCAGCGCGATCGATTTCTGAATATTCCGCCGGACCAGTTCGACGAGCTGGTCGACCCGCGCCACCGCCGCGCGCAGCCAATCGAAGGACACACGGCGCGCGAGCGTTTCGAGGTCCGTACGGACATCCTCATTCCGAATAGACGCGCCTCCGTTCGCCAGGCGCACCACGTCGTCGAGCAGTATGTACAGAGCTTCGAGATAGGTATCGAGCTTCTCCGTGCGGCGCGCCGCGATCGAATCGGAATGCTTCAGCCAGGAACCGAACGGGTCGATGCCGCTCGCGACTTTCAGCAACGCGAGCATGGAAGCCCGGCGCCGTTCGTAGGCTTCCAGATCGAGAGAAAAAGCGACGCCGGGGGATCCTTCGGCGAGTGTCCGCCGTTTGTCGGCGTGATCGAGACCGCGAGAGTCGCTGAACGCGCGCATTTCCTGGTCGGTCAGCCGACCGAGGCGCAACGGCACGGAGCGCGAGCGAATGGTCGGCAGCAGATCGTAGGGATTTGAAGCCGTCATGATCAGGATCAGGTGCGGCGGCGGCTCTTCGAGCGTCTTCAGCAGCGAGTTTGCCGCCTGTTCGTTGGCGCGATCGATGCGGTCGATCAGAAACACGCGCCAATCGCCCTTGAGCGGCTTGAGTGTGGCGCGGTCTTTCAGAAATCGCATCTGGTGAATAGTGAGCTGGCGCAGAGGGCCGTCGGGCGCGAACGTCAGAAAATCGGGGTGCGAAGAGAAGAACAGAGGATCTTCGTTGCGCTTGTCGGCGGTCCACTTTTCGCGATCGGCGATAAGGGTGAGGTTGGATTCCAGGCTGAGGTCGTCGAGTTCAATTTTGTGAGAATCGTGCAACAAAAGCCCCGCGAAGCGGCGGGCGAGAGTCGCCTTGCCCACGCCTTCGGGGCCGGCGAGCAACAGGGTTTGCGGAATCCGCTGGTTGCGGATCATGTCCTCGAGGGTCGCGGCGGAGGCGGGGTTGCCGAAGAAGTTTTCCAAGCACTCACGGTAGCACGTAACTGTCAGCGCAGCGGGCCCAGCCGGACGCCTGGGAATAGTGTGCCAGGGCCTGGCAGCCGGAGTTATCTCGTGATAAAATTCCTCAAAATCCAGTTTCCCGGGGAGGTCCTATGCGAGCTTTCTTCCTCTTGACTCTGCTTGCTGGTGTGTCGGCGTCGGGGCAAATCAGCTGCACCCTGAAACAGCCCCCCGTATTGGTCCCCATCGCCCATGAAAAATGCACCCAACAAGTGACCGTGCAACTGGTTTGCACTGGCGGGACGCCCACTCCCGCCGGACAACCCGCGCCAGGGGTTAACTTTGAATTGACGACGGATGCTCCGGTTGACGGGTATATAGGGGGGCAACTGATCGTGGACCAGCCGGTCACTTTTGTCTCCCAAAACCAAAACAAGACATTCGGTATAGCCCCCTTCGGAACCGGAAGCGGCATAGATTATACAAACGCCAACGGCGGCAACGTTCAGAACGTCTTCTCTGGTTCTGCGGATGGCTTCAACAACATCTTTTTCGAACAGGTCTGGCTCGATCCGAGCCCCGAAGGGCGCACGCTCACTATTACTTTCTGGATAAATCCTTGCGATCCAAACAGTAGTAGTAGTTTCAGCTTTCTGCTCACCCTCCAGGGCAAAGCCGTCGCGACTGCTACATTTTCTGTAAAACCGTCGGCTCAGGACGCCCGAGCCGCTCCAGCCGCGTCCGCCAACCCGCCGGCTACCTATACCATCACGCCGTCCTCGATCAACCTCGGCCCGGACATTGACTGCTTCGAATACCAGGCAATTCAAGGTAGCGCGCCTGGCAATCAGGCGCTGAATACTGGCCTTCTGGGATCCGGTCCAGCCGTGCCATCCGCGGCCTCGGCGACGCTCAGGATCTCGGCCTTGTTTCCGGCTTGCGTCACGGTTCCGGCGACCGGATTTCAGGATGACGTCAGTCAGTTCTACAATAACGACCTTGGTTTCACCGCGCCGGGCCTTCCATCCCCATTCACAAATCACGGAACGCCGTTTCAGGCGGTGTTCAACAACATTCCCGCCGGCGTCAGCGTGTTTGTCCAAACCAGCGTGACCAATGCGCTGGGAAGCATCATGTTGACCTCGGCAGGCACGGCCGCCGGCGGCACGGGGCTCACGCAGATTCCCGTCACCAACGGATCGGCCACCGCCATCTGGGAGGCGCAAACGGCCAGCATCACGGCAACGGGAACATTCGCTATTCCGGTCTATTTCGCGTATCAGTCCGGCGTGGCATCGCCATCGAACATTAGGGTAGTGCAAAGCCTGACCTCTTTGCCCGGCGGGATACGGTATCTCCAGCCGCCCGCGAACCTAATCCAGCCGGTGCTGTTCAGCATCAACACCGGAGCCTCGGCCACCCCCAAACTCACCGCAACGGTGGATTCGCGCCCCTGCATCCTGGGGGTCACGTTTTGGACCAACAATGCGTGCACCCCGGGGAGCGGCCTATTAGTCAACGTCGTCAGCGACAGCGCGGAGGTCCTCGAAAACCAGCCCACCTTCACCTCGAACGGAGGACTAAGCTTCTTCGGGCTGACTGGTTTTGCGAACACCCCGAGCCAGACCCAAATTTTCCCCAATGCAAGCAACGCCAATCCCGGCACATACACCGAAACCATGACGATCACGGGCGTCGGTTCGTCCGCGGGCGCTTCGGTGACCGTCCCGTTCTCGGTGACGGTCCTGCCGCCGAACAATCCGGTTTTCGAATTGAACGCAGTGTTCGACGCGTTCAGCTATCAATCCGAAACCATTGCGCCGGGGCAGATTTACACGATCTTCGGAAGCAATTTCGGCCCTTCCACTCTTGTGTCCGGAACACTCGACAGCTCCGGTAAGCTCAGCACGATGGTGGCGAACACGCTGGTGACGTTCGACAGCGTCCCTTCACCGTTGCTCTACGTGGTAAGCGGACAGTTGAGCGGCGTCGCTCCGTTCGAGCTTGCGGGGAAGACCTCGACCAATGTGCAGATCGTTTATAACAACTTGGCGTCGCCTGCGGTCGCGGTGCCGGTGCAGGGCTCGAGCATATCCATCGCCAGCGCCGATTCGAGCGGCGGCAACGGCGCCGTGGTTATCAACAGCAAGGATGGCACGCTGAACACCGTTTCGAATCCGGCGTCGGTTGGCGACACGGTGGTGATTTATTCATCCTACGCCGGACCCTTCGCCAACGGCGTCAAGGGAACCGACGGGCGGACCACAATCGGCCCTCCCTATCCTGCGCCGGCCGGCACACCGTCGGTAAGCATCGGAGGAGTTCAGGCGACCAACATTCCCTATTTCGGCAACGCTCCCGGATTTCTCGAAAGCGTCATGCAGATCAACGTGGTGATTCCGGCGGGGGTATCGTCCAGTCCGTACAACCCGGTGGTTATCTCAGCGGGAGGCGCAACCAGCGTCGCCTGGACCAGCATCGCGGTGAAGTGAGCCGGCGCCAGCTTCACTTCCACGCGGCGGCGGGATTGCCGAAGAAATTTTCCACGCCACACTGTAGCACGCCGCCACGCCGCATCAGGGTTGAGGAGATGCGACTTCAGCTAAGGCGACTCCGGTTGAAATAGTTTAAGCCCGATTCGGCGCGAGCCGGTCCTTAGACCGGTACGCCGGTACTAAGGTGTTATCACTAGGCTAGGTATTAAGTCCCGAGCTTTCACGGGTGTTCCCGAATTTCGCGTTTCCGGAACCTCCTTCATCCTGGAAACACGGGGAAGTCACCGGGGCGAATTCCAGCTAACAAGTGAAAGCGCTTCGAGTCGGACCTCAGGGACGATAAAGCGCCGCCCAGCTCGCCGGTGGGCTGGTTAACTCGGAGGAGTGAAGATTCCATGGATTTTCGAAGCAACACGTTTGCGATCTTGAGGTGCTCGGTCCGTAGAGCATCCATGATCGTTTTTTCCGCCGTGGCCCTTTCGACATTTGCCATTTCTGCGCAAGCAACCACGTCATTCAACAACGGCAGCTTCGAGTCCACAACGGCCGGCGGTCATGGCGGAATCGTAGATGGGGGCGGCCAGATGAGCTACAACATAGATGTCACGGATTGGACGACGACCGGGTACAATTTCCTCTTCGCTTCCGGGACCGCCTCCAACGGAACCGGCACCAGTGGCGCAGACGGCGGCATCCAACTCTGGGGGCCGGGTAACGGTTCGAGCAACGGCCTGCCCGCCAGCAGTCCTGACGGCGGCAACTATGTCGCTGCGGACGGTGCTTACGAAGTCGCTCCGGTCTCCCAGCAAATCACCGGCCTGACCGGGGGAGACTATTACAGCGTTGGCTTCTATTGGGCCGGGGCACAACAGTATAACTTCAACGGTGTCAACACCGAACAGTGGATGGTCAACCTCGGGAACACCGACACGTTCGTAGCGAACGGAGGAGATACGGGCGGCAGCTTTACGGGAGGCGAGACTCAGTCGACATCCGTTGTGGACAACGCCAGTCACGGCTTCACCGGCTGGGTGTACCAAACGTTTACCTTCCAAGCGGACGCGACCAGCGAGGTGCTCTCTTTCCTGGCCGTGGGCACTCCGACGGGCGAGCCGCCCTTCGCCCTCCTGGACGGGGTCTCGTTCCAAGCGGCGGTCCCGGAACCATCAACCTGGATTCTGATGTTCGGCGCCTTGGGCCTGATGGGCGGTCTGCGTGTTGTTCGATCGAAAAAATGGTTCAAGCGCGCATTACGCCCCACAGCAGATCAATGACCAGATCAATAGCGTTTCTTTGATTTTTCCGGCTTCGGTTTAGCATGGAATTCTTCCAACAACTGCCACATCAACTGCTTCCGTTCGCTACGGACGTCTTCCGGCTGTGTATCTGGCTGTTGCTGCTTCTGGTTATTTTCGTGCCGCTGGAAAGACTCTTCGGGGTTCATCCGCTTAAGATTTTCAGGAAATCATTTCCCTCGGATCTGGTTTACTACTTTCTCAGCGGTCTCCTCCCCAAGCTGCTCCTGATTGCGCCCATGGCACTCCTCGCCGGGGCCCTGCATGCCGTGGTCCCGGTAGGGCTGCACTCGTGGGTGGCGGGGATGTCACTTTGGACGCGCCTGCTGGCGGCTCTGGTTGTCGGAGAACTCGGGTTTTATTGGGGACATCGCTGGACCCATGAAATTCCCCTTCTGTGGCGCTTTCATGCCATTCACCATAGCGCGGAGGAGATCGACTGGCTGGTCAATACCAGGGCGCATCCATTCGATATTGTCTTCGTCCGCCTGTGCGGCTTTGTGCCCATGTATGCGCTGGGTCTGGCCCAACCGCTGATGGGGAGGAGGGTGGACACGGTGCCCTTGCTCATTATGCTCATCGCCACTCTTTGGGGCTTCTTTATCCACGCCAATCTGCGCTGGCGATTCGGATGGCTGGGGCTGCTGATATCCACTCCCGCCTTTCACCATTGGCACCACACCAACGACGAGCACGTCAACAAGAACTACGCGGCAATGCTTCCCTTCATGGATAAACTGTTCGGCACCTGGTACATGCCGAAGAAGCAGTGGCCGGCAAAATACGGAATTGACGCGGCCCTGGCTCCTGGTATGGCCGGACAGTTACTCCAACCGTTCGAGAACGAACCCGCCGGAGTGAGCACGGTAAACCTCGCCTGATTGTAGTTTACGTTTCCAAGCCCCACCCGTCAGGGTGGGGAAATCCAACTCAGCGCTACACTGGCATGAGATCCCCGGCGATCGGGGAGGTTCAACTCGCAATCCACCAGCCCAAACTCGACGTTCCACGGTTGCCTTGCCCAAATCGTCTATCTTGGTAGAGTGAGAAAGTTTTTACTGACAATTGGCATCGCCGCGGGCATCGTTAGTGCGCAGCCCCGGGCTGCGGTCGTCGTCGAATTGTTCACCTCCGAGGGTTGCTCGAGCTGCCCGCCGGCGGACAATCTCCTCGCGAGGCTGCCGCGGGCTTTCCCCGACATCGACGTAATCCCTCTGAGCGAGCACGTCGATTACTGGAACGACCTCGGCTGGAAGGATCGATTCTCTTCGGATTTGTTTTCCGCGCGGCAGCAGGATTACGGCCGGACGTTCCGCCTGGATACCGTATATACGCCGCAGATGGTGGTGAACGGGCAGGCGCAGTTCAGCGGCGGCGACGAAGCTCGCGCCCGGCGGGAAATCCTGATTGCCGCTTCCGGGCCGAAGGCGAACGCAACCCTGTCGATCCTTTCTCCCGGCGTTATGCACGTGGCGGTCGACCGTATTCCGGACGGCGTGCGGAATGCCGACGTGTTTCTGGCGGTGACGGAGTCGGGTCTCGAATCGTCGCCGAATAAAGGTGAAAACAACGGCGCGAGATTGCGGCACACCGGGGTGGTTCGCAGCCTGACCAGCCTGGCCCACATCGATATCAAACGCAGCGCGAGTTATAGCGCCGACGCGAAGCTCAATCCGAATCCGGAGTGGCGCCAGGAAAACCTCCAGTACGTGGTGTTCGTGCAGGATCGCGGGAGCCGGAAGGTGCTCGGCGCGGCCACGCTGCGCCCGTTTGCGTCGAATCGGTAGTGGGGAGGAGCGCTCCACTCTGTCGCGCCTCATCTGGCAGGGCACGGCCCTGCCCCACCCACAACGCGTGCGCGCCACAAGTACTAATCTGAAAATATGGTGGGCGCCGGCCGGCGAAAATCGATTGCCTTCTTCATTGCGCTGGGCGCGGGCCTCATCCTGGTCACGCTGCTCCTGTATATCGGCTGGGTGCTGCTCAACTGGCGTCATGGAATTCTGCTGTTCCTGGGCGCGCTGCTGGTCCTGATGATCATCGCGGGGATGGTGCTCAACACCATCTTTCTGGTCCGCGAAATCCGGCGCAACGCACAGCACGATGCGTTCATAAACTCCGTGACGCATGAGCTGAAGACGCCGGTCGCCTCCATCAAGTTGTACCTGGAGACGCTGCAAACGCGAGCGGTGGAGGAGCCCAAGCGCAAGGAATTCTACCGCGTGATGCTGGAGGATTGCGAGCGTTTGCTCTCGACCATCGAACAGGTCTTGCGCACCGGGCGCGTGGGGCACGCAGCCCGTGGATTGCATCTCGCGCCGGTGAATATCGGCGCGGTAGTGGAGGACTGCGTCGCGCGCGCGCGGACGCTGTACCACGTGGAAGACGGGGCTCTCGAATACCTGCCGGGGCCGCAGCTGGACGTCCTGGGCGATGCCGACGAAGTGCGAGCGGCGGTATCGAACCTGATCGACAATGCCGTAAAATATTCGAGCGGCGACGTTAAGGTGACGGTGGAAACCGCGCCGGTGGATGGAAAATACGCGGCCGTGCGGGTGGTGGATCACGGGGCGGGAATTCCCAAGGCGGAACTGAAACAGATTTTCAAAAGGTTTTATCGCGTGGCGGGTCCGCAGTCGGCGCGGGTGAAGGGAACCGGGTTGGGATTGTATATCGTGCGATCGGTCGCCAAGCGGCACGGCGGACGTGCCTGGGCGGAGAGCGAAGGGCCGGGCCACGGCAGTACGTTCGTGTTGCAATTGCCGATCGCCAAATGAGTGACGACACAATAAGCCGGGTCCTGATTGTGGAAGACGAGCAGCACCTGGCTGATGGTCTGCGCTTCAATCTCGAAGCCGAAGGATACGAAGTGACGGTCGCGGATACCGGCGAGCGCGCGCTCGAATTGCTGGCGGAGCAGCCGAATGGATTCGACGTGGTGGTGCTCGACGTGATGTTGCCCGGCAAGGACGGGTTTACGGTGATGGGCGAGCTGCGGGCGGGCGGCCAGTACGTTCCGACGCTGATGCTAACCGCGCGCGGGCGTCCCGAGGACGTGCTGAAGGGCTTCGCCGCGGGCGCCGACGATTATCTCACCAAACCGTTCGAGCTCAGTATTTTATTCGCTCGCATTCGCGGACTTCTGCGGCGCCGGAGGTGGCTGGAGACGAGCATGGCTCCGGCCGCATCACTGGAAGCGACGCTAGATACGTCCGTAATCCCACCATTAACGCCGCCGATAGACGCATCCGTGAATCCAGTTGCAGAAGCGGCAGCAAGTGTAAACGCGGGGGCGAACGATCGCTTCGTGTTCGGCGACAAGTCGGTGGAGTTCGACGCGCTGGAGCTGCGTGTGCGCGAGCAGGTATTTCCGCTGACCCTGATGGAGACCAACGTCCTTCGGTATCTGATCGAGCACGAAGGTAAACCAGTGTCACGAAAGCAGATGCTCGAAGAGGTATGGGGCTTGCATGTCGATACGGATACCCGGCCGATCGACAATTTCATCGTGCGGCTGCGGCGGTATTTAGAGGACGATCCGACGAATCCTCGGCATCTGCTGACCGTCCGCGGTGTAGGCTACCGGTTCATCGCGTCGCCAGCGGAAGCGTAGCGCGACCGCCGCGCGGGAGCGGTGTTTGCACGGTCATTTCACGGTCATTTCGCGGTCGTTTCCCGGTCGTTTCGCGGTCTTCCCCCGGTCATTTCACGGCAATTTCACGGTGCGGCGCGGCTCAATTGGCGGGCGTGGCTTTGCGTTTACGCCGGCGAACTGAAGTTCGCGGCTGCACGATAAATCGCGCGCCACAAGCGGACGGTCGCGCCCGGAAGAAGCGCTCCATTCTGGAGCGCGTGTAGGCCGCTTCTTCTAGTCGCGGCTCAAGCGCCGAACACGCGGGTGCGCCAGGCGCGGATGAGGGGTGCGGCCTTCGACGGAAATCGGTGGGCGCCGGGCAGCAGGTGAAACTCGACGTCACAGGCGTGCGCTCGAAGACGATCCGGAAAGCCGCGGACGTAATCGGCTGGAAAATACTCGTCCTCCGATCGCGAGATGTGCAGGATCGGAGAAGTGACGGGCTGGTACTTGTCTTCCGCCCAATCCTTGGGGACGCCGCCGCAGATCGCGATGACGCCGCCGGCTTCCTGCGGATAGGTTCCGATAAAACGGTAGTTCAAGCCGACGGGCTGGGAGAAACCCATCAGCACAGTGCGGCGCGGGCTCATTGAAAAACCCGACGAGATCAAAAAGCGCGCGCGCAAATCGGCGGCGACGGCGCGGACGATATCATGATGCAGCTTGATGTTGAGTTCGGGATGGCGGCGCGTGCCCCAGTTGTACGCGACGGCATCGCTGGTAGGGCCGGCCGCGGCGGCGGGACTCCCGGAGTCCGAAGGACCGGCCAGCGCGTAAGCCTGATTGGGCGCGCGAAGGCTGGCGACGATACAATCCTCGCCGACGGCCGGGACGGTCAGGCGCAGCATTACTTCAGGGTTGGAGCCGAATCCGTGCAGGGTGAGGACCAGCAGCGTCCGCTCCCCCACGGCCGGCGGCACGTGCAGAAGGTAGGCGATGTCGAGACTTACGCGAGCCGTTTCCAGATTTGAATGAGCGGTTTCCAGATTCCCCATCATAAAACGCCGCGAAGTGCCGATAGGGAAAACAGTAGAGGCTGTGGCCGCAGTCCGATCTGCGTCCGCCTCAGATCTCCGTGGTTTCGGCTGGAGCGTCGCCCGGCAGGGCATGGCCCCGCCCCACACACGGTAGGGCATGGCCCCGCCCCACACACGGCAGGGCACGGCTCTGCCCCACGGGGAGATGCGCGAGGATTGAGGTTGAGGATGAAGTTGCCTTTAGAGGATGTGTCGGGTGGAGCGGTGACTACGTTAGAAGCGGAGTCTGTGACTACGTCAGTAACGACGACTGCTGGAATCGATCGCCAGGTGGCGCTCTCGCGCGTCGGAGGTGACGCCGAGCTCCTGAAGGAAATCGCTCAACTGTTCATTGACGACTATCCCAGAGCGATGGAGGATATCCGGCAGGCGGCCGATCGCGGCGACGCGAAATCCCTGGAGCGGTCCGCCCACGGACTCAAGGGATCGGTTGCGAATTTCGGGGCGCCGTCGGCAGTGGAGGCGGCGCGAAAGCTCGAATCGATGGGCCGCGTGGCGCAGCTCGCCGAAGTTCAGCATGTGATCCACACGCTGGAGCTGGCGCTGGCAGCGCTGCGTCCGGAGCTCGAGTCGCTATAGGTCCCGAGAAGCATTAGCCACGAGTGCACACGAATAAACACCAATAAGGAAAAGGGCTGAAAAACAAGCGCTCCATTCTGTCGCGCCTCAGAAACAAAGCCGCCAGAAAGCCCCGGGAACGGGCAAGGCGGCTTGCCGCCCATTAGTAAACAACGACTGGCGGCCCCACATTTAGTGACGAGCGCTCCATCCTGTCGCGCCAGAAGAAACGCGCGCGGCTAATGCGTCGCGATGGTGATATTGCCTGCGCCGCTTTTCCCCGCGACCGAAACCGTCACCGGCACCTGACTCCCCGGCGTGACCCCGCCCGGCATCATCACGTTCACCTGGTACAACCCGACGTATCCCGGCGTTAACCCCGCGAACAGCACCGTCGCCGGAATTCCGCCGATGGTCACCGTCACTGGAGCCACCGCGTACTCGTACGGACTCGACGGCGTTCCGTTCCCGATCGCTAAATTTGGCGTCACCGCGCCCAATCCGAGCGCGTATATCACCAGATAGTCGCCCGTGCCCGCCGGCGCGTTCGTGTCGGCGCGCGTTCCGGTGATCGCGTTGAAAATCAAACCCTGGCCGCTGCCCGATCCCGATGCCGACAAGATGGACGGCTCGCTCGCAAACACGGCGAGCGAAACCGGAACCGATACCGCATTGCCTCGCAGCACCACCAATTGCTGCGAAGTATTGGTCTGAATGGTGAACGGAATCGCGACGTTGACCTGCGTGTTGCTGACGTACAGCAGCGGCAATTCGACGCCCGCCAAAACCACGCTGGTCGAACCGAGCTGCGGCGGCAGCGGCACGCCCGTGTCGCCGAGCGATCCGTCGGCGAGTCCGCTCCCGAAAATCGAAACCAGCAATCCCAATGCAGGAGCGCTCGCAAAATCGGCGTTGCTCACGATGCCGCCTTTCGACACCACGGGCACCGTCGGGTTCGATAATACCTGACCGCTCACCAGCACGCTGCCGGTCAGCGGCAGTTGTTGCGCGTCGGCGCGCACGGTGAGTCCGGCCGAATTGTTTTGCGGCACCCAGGTTCCGGCCCAGTTGCCGTTGCCGATCGCGAGCATGCCGAGGGGCGGATCGCCATCGCTGAAACTGACGATCACCGATCCGGTGTTGAACGCATCGCCGCAATCGTCGACCACTTGGACGACGATGGGAGTCGGCCATGCGGCGGGCGTGTTGAAGCCGGTTCCGATGGTGGTGAAGACCGGCAGGAGTTTCGATGCGGTGCAAGCGGCGGTGGCTTTCGTTGTTACTACGAACGCTTCCGGCGTGTCGTTGCTCGAGATGACTGGGTATGGGCTTGGGATGATGCGTGGCGACGAGGCGCGGACTGGCCCGAGGTCCCTCGCTTCGCTCGGGATGACGGTGTATGGGATCGAGACGTTGGAGATGGTTGCGGGGCGCGCCGAGCCCGCGGTCGCGGAGATGACCAGAAGCAAGGCGACGGTCTGCGAACTGCCATCACCAAAAAGAAGTTTGATGGACGCAGGATAGACGCCGGCGGTCATGCTCCCGAGCGTTGCCGTGACGGTGATGGAGGTGGTCTGCGCGGCGGCGATGGTTGCGGATGCGGGAGCGAAGGCGAACCAACTTGGCGAGGTCGAGGCGACGGCGTTGAAGGTGAGCGGTGTCGACGTCAGATTCGAAATAGTGAACGCTTGCGGCTTCAGCGTAGCTCCAGGCGTTCCCAAAAACAGCAGACCGCTCGGCGTCACAACCGGCGGCGCGGCTGTGCCAGCAGGAACGATGTGCAAGACAATCGCGATGGTGATCGGCGGATGTATGCCGTCAGTCGGCGTGAGGATCACGGCGCCGTAATAATCCTCGGTGGCGAGGCCTCCCGGATTAGCGGTGATCGTGAGAGTGGTTGGGACGGCACCGGGAACGCTGTTCCCACTAGTCGGAGTGACGCTGAGCCAGCCACCGCCTTGATAGGTGTGGGTCGAAACGGTCCAGGGGATGGTCGCGGTGTTGCTGAGCACGGCGACAGTTTGCGTCGGCACGGAGGTGTTGCCAGCGGCGACGCGGAAGGTGAGTCCGGTTTGCGACGTAACCAGGCCTTGGGTGACGGGAGTGTAGACTTCGGCAGATGCGAGGTCCGGTTGACAGCAGATGGAAGCCCCTCCGGTCACCAACACGCGCCCGTCGAGAAGCAGCGTACTTCTGGCGTGAGTCCGGGGCGTGCCCATGCTTCCGGTGACCGTGAAGATCCCGGTGGCGGGGTTGTACAACTCCGCCGTATTTGTCCCTGTCTGCCCCGGGGGAAGGTCTCCGCCGATGACGAGAACCTGCCCGTCCGACAGCGGGTCGGCATTGGGATTCGCGCGCCGGCTTACGCTCATGCTGCCGGTAGGGGTGAACTGCCCAGTGGCTGGATTAAACAATTCGGCCGACGCGCCAGCGCTGCCAAAACCACCGCCCACCAACACCTGCCCGTTCGAGAGTAGAACCGCGAAGAAATCGGTGCGGGTCGCTTGCATCGCGCCAGCGAGCGAGAAAGTCCCGGTGGGAGGATCGTAGATCTCTGCGGTGTCGAAGAGTACCCCGTTCGGTGCGGCATTTGCGCCGAATTCTTGCCCGCCTGCGACCAAGACCCGGCCGTCCGCCAACAAGGTTGATGTGTGCCCATTGCGATTGACCGCCATAGGGCCCGTCTTGGCAAATGTGCCGGCTGTTGGATCGTAAATTTCCGCCCCCGCGTTGGAGTCTCCGACGCCGCCGGTATTCCCAACGCCCTGCATCGCCAGACCGCCGACTATCAAAACGCGGCCATCCTTCAACAGCGTAGCGGTGTGGAACCAGCCGTGTGGCTGCACCGTTTGCCCAATCGCTGTGAACGAGCCCGCGACCGGATCGTACAATTCCGCGGCCGAAGGCGTGTTCGTTCCGCCTACGATCAACACGAGGCCGTTGTTTAGAAGGGTAGCCGACGGATTGGCTCCATGATCGGCGCGCATTGGCCCCACTGATGTGAAGGCACCGGTCGCCGGGTCGTAAAGGTCCGCAAGAAGGTCGTTCCCGGTCGAATACCCTCCCACCACCAGCACCTTCCCGCTCGGAAGCAGGGCCACGCCCTGATCAACCCTGCCGGCGGTCATCGATCCCGTCGGGCTCCAGCCCTGATTCGCCGACGCCGCCTGCGCCGGGCCGACGCGCCATGCGAATACGTTGGCCAACTGACCTGCCGGAATCTGTCCATTCGTATAAGGCTGGCCGTTCGCTGCGTTCACGAATAATCCGGCAAAGGCGCTGAAGTTTCCGCTCAGCTCAGCAGCCGTCGGGACATACACGTTCTGATAAAACTGCTGAGGAGCAAGCTGGACCTGCGCGTCGCAAAACGTCTGGTTTGTAGACGCAGGCAGCGGAATGCTCGCGTTGATCAAGCTGAGCGCGCCCGGCTCAGGAACACCGACCACCAGGTGGTCGCCCGCCGAGTTCGCGGCGGTGACGTAGCTGATGGAAGAGAAGGGTATGAAGCCGGCGGGAAAGGTTACGCACGTGGATTGCGCGTGCGCTCGCGCGAGGATGAGTCCGGCGCAGACCGCGATCCGCGCTAATCTCATTTTTTTTGGCGAGATTTTCATGGGTGTTTATGGTAGCACGGGCGCGGGTCGGTAGAAGAACGGGAATAAGAGTGGTCCCCCACCCTAACGGGTGGGGCTGGAAGCGTGGGTTTGAATAGCCGCGGTCAGATGAACATCTCTTCGTCGACGGTGGCGTGGGTGGGATTGCCGCTGCGGCCGCCGCGCAGAAAATAATTCACCACGGCCTGCAATCCTGCCGCGATGGCCTGGATCTGGCGCAGTGGTTTCATGACTCCGCTGTGCACCAGCGCCACGGTTTCCTGGGCGCGGTTCATGGCATCGTCGAGCACCATCTCGGCGCGATCGAGCTGAATGCCGGCCCGCTCGGTCACGTCCTCCATCACCGCGTCGACTCGCCCCAATTGCGCGCGCGCGGTGTCGAGAATGTCCGTGGTCCGCGAAGTGATTTCGGCGATCTGGCGCCGCCCATCTTCGACCGCAGCCAACGACGACTCGACCAGCGCCTCTACTTTCGGCAACAGGCGCTGCGCCTTTTCATCGACCGCGCGCGTGGTTCGGAAGATGGCGAACAACAGCCCGGCCTGAATCAACAGGGCGATGGCGGCGATGCATACGAACGCCGTCATGACGATGAGCAGAGTTTGCTGGTCCATGGGGTCTCTTTGGTTTAGTTGGGAGCAACCGGCCGTTGACGCGACCTATTCGCTCACCGGATTGTTGACGGCTTCCCGGTAAGCCTGCTTGCCGGCGTCCACTGCCGCGGCGAGATTGTCGCGATGGCGGGAAACGGTCTGCTTGCCGCGCTCGAGCGCCTCGGCGGCGGTTTCGCGCAGATCGTCGCTCCGGCGCTTCACGTAATCCGCGCCCTCTTCGGCTCTGGATCGCAGAAGCTGACGCGTCTCGGCGCCGGATTTCGGCGCGAACAGCACTCCTACCGCAACACCGAGTCCCAATCCCAGGCAAAAATATGACAGCTTGTTATCGTCGTCCATCGTCTACCCTCCTCTTAGAGTCTACTGCACCGGAGAGGCCAGCGCCGGGTCGGTAGTCGGCGAGATCGCCTGCCCCACAAAATCGAGAGATCGGCTAAGCTGATAACGCCGTGCCGCGCCCAAGCGCCAAACCGCTGGATGCCGATGGTCTGATGGCCTATGCCGCCCGAACGCTGGGGGGGCGCGCGCAGACCTCGTCGGAATTGCGGGAGAAATTGAGGCGCCGCGCGGCGCGCAAGGAAGATGTGGACGCCGTTATTTCACGATTAAAAGACGGCGGGTATTTGAACGACAAGCGCTTCGCCGAATCCTTCGCGAACTGGCGGCGCGACAACGCCGGATTCGGGAAATCGCGAGTGGTGCGCGATCTGATGTCGCGGCGAGTGGCGCCGGCGCTGGCGAAGCAAGCGGCCGAGACGGCGTATGAGGAGTCCGACGAGGTCGCGATGATCGAGGCGTTTCTGGCGCGCAAGTATCGCGGGAAAGATTTGAAGACCCTGCTGACGGAAGAGAAATATCTGGCGTCGGCTTATCGGCGGCTGCGCGGCGCGGGGTTCAGCACCGGAAATTCGATTCGAGTGCTGAAGCGATACGCGGCCGAGGCGGATCGGCTGGAGGAGATGGAAGAGAGCGGGGAGCGGCCTCTTTAGCCGTCGGTGCGCCACAAATCAAAATTTTACTTTGGGCACTTCCTTTGCCCCGGCGTCCGCTTTGAAATACGCATCCTCACGGTGGAAGCCGAACATGCCCGCCGCGATGCTCGTCGGGAAGACCTGAATATCGGTGTTGTACTTCTGCACGGTTTCGTTGTACTTGCGGCGCTCCACGTTGATGCGATTCTCGGTGCGCGACAGCTCATCCTGAAGGCGCGCGAAATTTTCATTGGCTTTGATATTGGGATAGTTTTCGACCACCACCAGCAACCGGCTCAACGCCGAATCGAGTCCGGAATTGGCCTGGATTCTGTCCTGCGGCGTCTTAGCACCCATCATCGCGGCGCGCGCGGTGGTCACGTCGTTGATCACTTTCTCTTCATGAGTGGCGAAGCCCTTCACGGTTTCGACCAGGTTCGGAATCAGGTCGGCGCGGCGTTGCAGCGCCGCATCCACCTGGGCCCAGGAGCCGTTGATGGCCTCGCGCTCGGTCACCAGTTGATTTTTCGAGCTCATCAATCCGCCGAACACAATCAGCCCGCCGAGCAGCAGCACTCCCAAGACGATCAATGCGATTTTCATTTGTCTCTCCTCAAGCACAAACCTTCGCTGTCCACAGGCTGAAGCCTGTGCCACCCTCATTCCAATTTGTCGACAAACTCGATCATCCGCTGGATGCACTGCAAGTACGCCGCGAAGAGTTCACCCGGATCGCCCTGAATTCCCGGCTTGTCCTCGCGCACATCCAACAGCGTTTCAAACGGCGTCACATCCATTTTCAGCGTGTGCCCGAGCTGATGAACGATCGCGCGCTTATCGGTTTTCGAATGCGCACCGGACGCGATCAGCGCGTGGCGCCCCAGCGTGCAAAACGTCGATACCGAATCGAGACACAGCTTCATCAGCGCGACAGGATCGGAGAGCACGCGCGCCCCATGCTGCCGCAGACGAAAAAGCTTGGAGCGAAGTTCATGCTCAATTTGGACGCGATAAAACTTGTCGTCGACTTTTACCTCGGCGATCACGTCCAGGCCGTACAGGACCTTGCGGCGATCCTTCATGTCGCGAAACTCGATGGGGAAGCAATCGGCGGAGTGGTGGGCTTCCTCCTCGGTCATCATGTTGGGCGCGGGATGGCCGTGTTCGCGCCACCATTTGAGGATCGGCTCGCTTTCCAAGAGCTCGCGCGGCGTGATTTCCTTGAGGACGCAGAGCACGTTCAGGTCGGAGAACTTGGCGTGGTGATCCTCGCCCGCGGCCGATCCGTAGAGCACCACGGAGACCAGGCGGTCGTGAAACGCACGCTCGAGTTTGGAAACCAGTTCTTTCAGTTCATCCATGATTTAGGCCGCTCCCTTTGGTCACGGCTCGTTAAGAACATCTACCAATCGGAGGACGCTCCGCCGCCGCCGGAATCGCCGCCGCCGAATCCACCAAATCCGCCGCCTCCACCACCACCACCGCCGAATCCGCCGCCGGACCACCCGGACCCGCCGCGTCCCATCATGTTACCGATAAACATCCCCGCCAGGAGTCCGCCCATTCCGCCGCCGCGGCCGCCGGTGATCTTACTGAACAGCCACAACAGGAAGAAGAACCCAACGATGAGAAGCGGAAACGGAATACCGTTGCCGCGGGGCGCGGGCCGCTGACGCCGCGCGGGTTGCCCGCCTGGCGGAGCGGGACCATTGACACCTTGTGCCTGCGCGATCGCCTTGCCGAGTTCCTGCGCGGCTGCAAGCAATGCGCCGGAATAATTCCCCTGCCGCAGAATCGGACGGATGCCGCGCAAAATAGTGCCCGCATCGGCGTCGGAAACCAGCGGCTCGATGCCATAGCCCAGCTCGACGCTGTTCTTGTGGTCCTTCATTGCGAACAGCATCAGGATGCCGTTGTCTTTGCCCTTCTTGCCGATGCCCCACTCGCGGAACAGCCGGTTGCCGACGTCTTCAACGGGTTCGCCGTCGAGAGTGTCGACGGTAACGATAGCCATCTGCACGCCGGTGGAAGTCTCGAGAGCGGCACAATAGGCTTCCAGGCGGGCTTTACCGGCTGGATCGAGCGCCTTCGCGAAATCGTTGACGTAGCCGCTGGGCTTGAGCTTGGAGGTATCGAGAGCGAATGCGGAGAGCGCGAAGGCAGTCAGAATCGCGATCCAGAGTGCGATCCTTGGAATGGATGCCTGTGGCGCACGCCGCAAGCGCACAGCGTGGTCGCGGCTCGTAAGAATGGATCTCAACGTATGGAGCCTACCAGATCCTGACGCCGGACTTTGAAACCATCCAGGCGCCCGAGCATCGCCACTGCCATGCGTTTGGGATCGAAGAACTGCTGCGCCAGCGCCTGCACTTCCTCGGAAGTGACGTTTTCGACGCGCTCCAGCATTTCGTCGAGCGAAAAGAACCGGTTGAAGTACAACTCCTGGCGCGCCAGGTTGGCCATGCGGCTGGACGTCGACTCGAGGCCGAGCACGTAGGAACCTTTCAGGTGATCCTTGGAGCGCCGCAGTTCGTCTTCAGTGACGCGCTCATCGGCCAGCTTGCGCAGTTCGCGCGCGATAGATTCCACCACTTTGCCGGCGTTGCGCTGCGAAGTGCCCGCATACACCAGCATGCAGCCCGCGTCGCGATACATGCTCAGCTCGGAATAGACCGTATAGGCCAGGCCCTGGCGTTCGCGAATATTCTGGAACAGCCGCGAACTCATTCCGCCGCCCAGAATCGCGTTGAGGATGAAGCAGGCGAAGCGCGCTTCGTGCGCGATCTCGATAGACGGCACGCCGACGTACACATGCACCTGTTCCAGCGAATTCTTGGTGCGAAACACCAGCGGCGCGTGCGGCTGCGGCGGCTTCGCGAGCTTCGATGTCTTGCGCGGCTTGAGGCCCGCGAACTGATCCTCCACCAGGTTCACCAGTCGCTGGTGATCCAGGCTGCCGGCCGCGGTAACCAGAATGTTCGACGGCACGTAAAACTGCTTGTAATACCCCTCCACCGTGTCGCGATCGAAAGAACGGATGGTCTGCCTGGTCCCGAGAATGGGGCGGCCGAGCGGATGCCCTTTCCAGAAATTGCTCGCGAAGATTTCATGGATCAGGTATTCGGGGTTGTCCACTTCCATCTTCAGTTCTTCGAGGATGACGCCCTTTTCCTTCTCGATGTCGTCTTTCTTGAACAGCGGATTGCGGACCAGGTCGGCGATCACGTCGAACGCGTCAGGCAGGTGCTCGTCCAGAACCTTGACGTTATAGCTGACCAGTTCCTTGGAGGTGAAAGCGTCCAGGCCGCCCCCGATGGAATCCACCGATCGCGCGATCTGCTCGGCGGAGCGGTTCTTGGTGCCTTTAAACACCATGTGCTCGACGAAGTGCGAAATACCGGTCTGGTGATCGGCTTCCTCGCGCGAGCCGGTGCCGATCCAGATCCCGACGGAGACGCTGCGCACGTGCGGCATGTGCTCGGTCACCACGCGGATGCCGTTGGGGAGCGTGGCGCGTTCGATTTCACGGGGTCGATTTGATCGGCGAGGCATTGGGTCCATTTCTATTCTATCGCGGTGGTCCAAGTGGGTGTTCGGTTGGACGGAGTGCTAAAATGGTTGCAGCGATGCAACCTGTTGTAGGCATGGAACTTGTGGATCTTCGAGCGGCCTTGGGTCCGGCTGAACCGGCATTCCGCGCGCAACAGATATACGATGCCGTGTACCGGCGCCGCGTAACCGATCTGGGTGCGATTTCCACGATTTCTAAGGCTCTGCGGGATCGGCTGGCTCGGGAACTCCCGCTCGGTTTGCCGGAGGTCGAACGTCGCTATGATTCGGTCGACGGCACGCGACGGTATTTGTTGAAGCTCGGCGACGGAAAAACGGTCGAGACGGTGTGGATGCCGGAAGTTGTTCGAGAAGGGGAAGCTAAGGGAGGGGCAATAGAAGGATCTACGATCGAAAGATCCACCATCTGCATTTCGAGCCAGGTCGGGTGTCCCGTGAATTGCGGGTTTTGCCTGACGGCGCTGATGGGACTCGAGCGCAACTTGACGGCGGGCGAAATCGTAGGGCAGGTGCTGCGGGTCTCGGCGGAAAACGGCCTCGAAGCCAACGTGGATCGCGTGAATATCGTGATGATGGGACAGGGTGAGCCGCTGTTGAACCTGCCGGCGGTGATCAAGGCAACCCGGCTCCTGACCGATCCCCAAGGCATGGCCATTTCACCGCGCCGGATTACACTGTCGACTTCCGGGATTGTTCCGAAAATCGCGGAGATGGCGCGCGAGCCGGTGCGGCCGAAACTCGCAATCTCGCTAAATGCGTCGAGCGAGGAGCAGCGCCGAGAGCTGATGCCGATTACGCGCAAGTATCATCTGAAAGATTTGATGGACGCGTGCCGGACATATCCCCTGCGGCCATGGGAGAAGTTGACGTTCGAGTACGTGCTGCTCAAAGGCGTGAACGATTCGGATGCCGATGCGCGTCGGGTGGTCCGTCTGCTGGCGCACTTGAACGCGAAAGTGAACCTGATCGCGCTGAATCCGGGGCCGGGGATTCCGTATGAGACGCCTGAACCGTCGCGAGCGGCGGCGTTTCAGGCGATTGTGCGGAGGTCGGTTCCGTGTTTCGTGCGAAAGCCGCGGGGGTTGGATGTGTTTGCGGCGTGCGGGCAGTTGAAGCGGATGGAGAGCGGGCTGGTGCAAGTGGGGTGACGCGCTGGCGTAAGCTACGCGGCTATTTTGCCCTTGGGCTCTGCGACCTCGACGTATGCGAATAACAAATCCCGGAACTCAGGATTCTCGAGGTGGCGCGACACCGCTTGTCTATCGGGCACCCGTTGTCCGGCTTCTTGATAGGCTTCGAGGTTTATCTGGATGGCTTCGGCGGCCGCTCGCTTGGCGGCTTCGATGGTCTCTCCGTAGGTCGTGATCGCCAAATCGGGCGCCTGCACGGCAAATCCCGTCTCGGTTTGTTCGAGCATGATCAGAAATCGCATCACTTGACCTCCAGTCTGATTTTCTTCACCGTATCCACTGCTCGCCCCACCGGCACGTCCTTTGCGGATGCACGATGGTGACGATAAATCGGCTTGCCGTGTGCTTGAAGTTGTGATGATCGCCCTTCACACCGACGAACCTCCATCCAAATTCTTCGGCCAGCTTGATCAGCTCGCGGCTTGTGAATCGCTTGGGCATGAATCAAGCTGAATCCCATTCTCCCATGCAGTCAGATGAGTTGGATCACTAGCCTCCAATCCCTAGTCTCCGCCTTTTGACGACTCAGCGATTTGGCCTACAATGAAGGCGGACTTGCAAAACCCATCGAGTTACGTGCCATGAAGACAACCCCGACCCAAGAGCGAATCGGCCGACTAGGGCAGCGCCGCCAAGTGGTGATCCCACGGGAGATGCTCGAAACTCTCAAACTTCAGGCAGGGGATCTGGTGGCGTTTGCCAAGCACAAGAACGGTGTGCTGATCAAGCCGAGACGCAAGCTTGATCGCGAGGACATCTTGACGCCAGCGGAAGCGAAGCTAGTGCGCCGGGGCGAAGCTCAACTCAAACGCGGCGAGTCGAAGCCTTGGCGCGCCGTGAAACATGCGCTATCGCTTTGAGCTTTCCACTGAATCCCAAAGGCAGCTTTCCCGCTTCCCACGTGAAGTGCAGGAGCGACTTGCGCATGCCATCGACGACCTTGAATCCAGAGACGACTCGCAATGGAGCAATGTAAAGGCGTTGCAGGGCGTCCAGTGGAAGGGACGATTCCGCAAGAAAGTCGGCCCGTATCGAATTATCTTCAGGAAGTTCCCCGTCGCTGGCGTCGCGGAGATCTCGACCATCCTCATCAAATCGAAAGACACCTATCGATGAGCCCATCGAGGTGAGGAGGGCGCCCTGTTCTGTCCACGCCTAAGAGCGGGCAGTTGCAGCGAATGGAGAGCGGGCCGGTTCAGGTGGGGTGAGGTCGGGTAGGGGTGTCTCAGAACGCCGTTTCCGTGGCCCGAGCTGACGCGGCGAAATTCAGAGAAGTGGACTGTTCATGCCCAATCGGCGGAAAAATGAATCGGTCTACGGCACCACCACCGGGATGATCGAAAACGCTCCGGAAGGAAGGAAACGCATTCCCAGCACGGACACTTGACCGCCTGGAGGCGTCAAGAACTCAAGGGTGCCGCGCTGGTTTACCGTCGCCGGAAAGCGATCCGAGAGCGCGAAGGCGCTGTGGCCGTCACCCGGAATCGTGATGGTTTCCGATCCGATCTGTGCTCCGGTGGCGTCGCGGATGATCACGGGAATGGCGCCAGCCGTGGATGCGACGTTGGCGACGGCAACTCCCGTTGCCAGGCCGTCCGTGTTGTCGAATGCCAGAATGTAAGAGCCTGGGTTCCGCGTCTCCAGCGGCGCCATTGCTTCCTGGTAAAGAGGGGCGTATCGGAACCGAACGAATCCGGTCACCTGGCCGTCGCTCGTCACATGGACGGAGCCGCTCTGCACGGGAGACTCGTCCGCGCCTGTGCTCTCGATCGCGATAGTGGAGTGGGGCGGTAGCCAAGGATCAACTGAGGCTGTGGCGCCCCCGGAGGCAGTGACTGGAAGCGTGAGCGCGAGGCCGTTATCGTCGAAGAACCGCAAATGGGCCTGCACCGTTGCGTTGCCAAGGTTGATCAGTTGGATGCTGGTGGTCCATCCTCCCCCCACTGCCAGGTGCGCCATCGACCCGTTGCCCGTATCGTTGCTGCTGGCCGCCGGAATCGTTGTGAAGCCGCCGCCCAAAGGGAATCGCATCCCCAGTATGCTAATTTGCCCACCCACGGGAGTGTCGAACTCCATGGTGATACGCCGATTGGCAACGTTTGTGAATTGCTCGCTCGCCACGAAGGCGATATGGCCGTTTGCGGGCAGCGAAATACTCCCGGAGTCAATCTGCATCCCTGAGTCGTCCCGGATTACAACCAGAATGTCTGCTGGTACGGCCGTCACATTCGCAATGGAGACTCCCGTGGAGGCGCCATTGGTGTTGTCGCATGCCAGGAAGTAGGAACTCGCGTTGCGGGTTTCCAGCGGAAAGGCCGCCTCCCGGTCCATTGAAGTCTGATCGAAACGTGAAGTGTGGCGGAAGCGGATGAAGCCGCCCACGCTGCCGGCGGTGGATAGCTGCGCGGAACCAGCCTGCGGAGGTTGGGAATCAGGTCCGGCGCTGTTGATGGCAAGCGTCGCACTCGGGGCGAGCGTTTGATCGAGCGAAGAGGCCGCCAACCAGGCAGCGGGATCTTGGCTTTGTGGCAGGCGTAGCAGAGCGGAGAGCGCATCGCCGTTGTCACCGAAGAACTGTGTTCGTGCGTCAGCCGGGCCTGTGCCCGTGTTGATCAGGTTAATCGTGGTGTCCCAACCTCCCGCCAACGCCACCTGCGCGACGGAGGCCGTGAATCCAAGGCCGGCAGCGATGCCCCGCGGAAATACCGGCGGCTGGGTAGCCATCACGAGTGGTGCGTTTACGGTGCTAATCGGAATTGGATCGGCCAGTGGGGAAGCCGCCAATGCCTCCGTCAGCTGAAACGCCACGGCGCCGGATGCACCGGCGAATTCGACTGTCACCACCGCCACCACGCCGCTCTGGACGGTCTGGGCGTCCAGGCCCCACAACACGCAGCGATTGCCGGCACATGTGAGGGTCTTATTGGCAGCGCTTGCCGCGGGACCGGCGACGGCCACGATTTGAGCGACGCCGGCCGCCGGATAGTTCAGCGTCCACTGGATGGCAGCCGCCCCGGTTCCAGGAGCCATCGTCAGGGCCACATTCAGAGAGACAAATCGAGGCAGGCCCACCTTCGGCGAGACAAATCGAGCAGCTCTGGTTGGGTTCAATGAGAGTGACAGCGAGCCGGATTGGGCCACGCAAGTGCCCACCCAGCCGGTACTAATACCAGCAGCTATGGCGACGAATCGTAGGAGGTGCCGGATCAAGAGGAACCACCAGCTCAAAATCTGATCCAACCATTATCCTGTATCCTGGCCGGCGCGACGCTATCGAGCGGATGCCGGAGACGTGGCGACCCGGAAAGTGTTGTCGAGGAAGTCCGGTTGCGTTCCTTTAAGGCCGGTTCGAGGTCGTTCCAGGAATCGGTACGTTTCTTGTGTGCTAGCGTCATATTGAAATATTCCAAAATCTATACAGGAGATGGATGATGACTACTCAGGAAGTGGCGGACAAGGTGGTGAAACTCTGCTCCGCGGGGAAGTTTCACGAGGCGCTGGAACTCTACTCGCCGGATATCGTCAGCATGGAAGCCGGCGCGCCTCCCGGACAGTCGCGCGAATCGAAAGGTCTGGCGGCCGTGAAGGCCAAGGGCGAATGGTGGACCGCTAACCATGAAGTCCACTCGACCAAAGTCGAAGGTCCGCTGGTTGCCGGGTCGCATTTCACTGCCACGTTCAAGATGGACGTGACCTTCAAGCCGCAATCACGGCGGTTCACGATGGAAGAAGTCGCGGTGTACAAAGTCGTCGACGGCAAGATTGTGTACGAAGAGTTCTTCTACGCCATGTAGACGACAGCATGTAGACGACAGCATGTAGAGGACGCCACTGCGCGTCGTCACATCAGGTCGACCAGCCTTGCCCGCCCCGATCCGGACAGGCAAGAATGAAGCATGGCGCTGCGATTCACGACTTCATATCCGGCGGACACACAGGACCTGTTCCGCTATTACAAAAAACTTGCCGAAAGAGCGATGGCGCAGGTGACGGACGAGCAACTCCTGCACGTATTGGACGGCGAGATGAATTCCATTGCCGTAATCGTGAAGCATATGGCCGGAAACATGCGGTCGCGATGGACGGATTTTCTGACGAGCGATGGAGAGAAGCCGGATCGCGATCGGGACTCCGAATTCGTGGATCCTCCCGCGACGCGTGAAGCGTTGCTCGCCCTCTGGGAAGAGGGCTGGCAGTGCCTGTTCAAAGCCCTGGAACCGCTCTCCGAGCAGGATATGCAGCGGACGGTCACGATTCGCGGCGAGGCCCATTCGGTGATGCAGGCGATCAATCGTCAGGTCGCGCACTACTCCTACCATTGCGGACAGATTGTGCTGCTCGCCAAGCATTTTAAGCACGATCAGTGGCAGTCTTTGAGCGTGCCGCGCCGCCAGTCAGGGGAATTCAACCGTCGCGTGCTGGCAGGGGAAGCCAGCCAGCGGTAAGCCCCCTCCTACACGCTAACCGGCATATGCTAACCGGCCTTGACCCCGGGTTTCTATCTCTATATAATTCATTTCAGCGTGAGTGTGCTTATTCGTCCCGGTTTTTGTTGAGCTTGCGTCCGGGAACCACGTCGTTTTCGAGGTCGTGCCTTAAAGTAGTGTTCGAGGGGAGAGATTGATGAACCGAGCTTTTGCCGCGGTCGCAGTCGCGGCGCTGTCCATGACGACGGCTTTTGCGCAGACCGCCAATCGCGTTTCCCCCGACCGGACGACCGTTAACGCAACCGTCAATCAGTACTGCCTCGGCTGCCACAACGACAAACTGAAATCGGGCAACTTTTCCTGGGCGAGCATCGATCTCGCGCATCCCGAACGAAACGCCGAGCAGGTGGAAAAAGCGGTCAACATGCTACGCGTGGGCATGATGCCGCCGCCCGGAGCGCCCCGCCCGAATGCCGCAGCGCGAAATACACTGGTCTCGTATTTGGAAAACTCCGTGGACCAGGCGGCCGCCGCCAATCCGAACGCCGGCAAGCAGCCGCTGCACCGCTTGAATCGCACCGAATACGCCAATTCTATTCGCGAATTGCTGGCCGTCGACATCGACGTTTCCGCGCTGCTTCCGCCCGACGATTCGAGCCATGGGTTCGACAATATGGCCGACGTCCTGATGGTTTCGCCGACGCTGATGGAAGGCTACATTCGGGCGGCCGGACGAATCAGCCGCGAGGCGGTGGGCGATGTCACCGCGCCCGCGCTGACGACGACCTATCAGATCCCGCGCGTGGTGGCGCAAACCCGGCATTTTGACGGCACTCCGTGGGGCACCCGCGGCGGAATTTCCGTCATGCATGATTTTCCGGCTGACGGCGAATACGTTTTCAAGATGGGTTTCTACTATTCACCCACCGGTCCGCTGTTCGGGCTCAACCAGGGCAAGGGCCAGCAGATCGAAGTGGCGGTGAATGGCGTACGCGTCGCGCTGATCGATATCAATCCGGCGATGAAGCTGGCTTCGGACGGCATCAAGACGCCGCCGATCGCGGTCAAGGCGGGTCCGCAGCGGATCTCGGCCTCGTTCCCGCAGAAATTCGACGGGCCGCTGGAAGATGAATACCGGATGGTGGAACAGAGTCTGGTCGACGTGAGCGCGGGTGTGGTCCCGGGGATGACGACGCTGCCGCATTTGCACGAGCTGAGCATTACCGGTCCCACGAAAGTTTCGGGCGTGTCGGATACGCCCAGCCGCCGCAGGATTTTCACGTGCCGCCCGGCCGCGGGGAGCGACGAAATCCCGTGCGCGAAGACCATCATTTCGAATCTGGCGCGGGTGGCTTTTAGAAGGCCGGTTACGGGCACGGATCTCGAGGATTTGCTGAGTTTCTATCAGAGCGGCCGAAACCAGGGCGACTTCGAATCCGGAATCCGAACCGCGGTTCAGGCGATGATCGCGAGTCCTGAATTTGTGTTTCGCCTGGAGCGGGCGTCGACAACTGCGGCAGCGCGTACGGCGCCAGGGACCAACTACCGCATTACCGACCTCGAACTGGCCTCGCGCCTTTCCTATTTCCTGTGGAGCACCGCTCCCGACGAGCAATTGATCGGCGTCGCCAGCCAGGGGAAGCTGAAAGATCCGGTTGTGCTCGAAAAGCAAGTGAGGCGCATGCTGGCCGATCCGCGCGCGGAAGTGCTGGCGACCAATTTCGCGTATCAGTGGCTGCATCTGCAAAACCTGAAGGACGCGAATCCGGATCTGTTCCTGCATCCCGACTTCGACAAGGCTTTATCGCAGGCGATGACGCGTGAGACTGAATTGTTGTTCGACAGTCTGCGGACCGACGATCGCAACATTCTGGATCTGCTGACCGCGAATTACACTTTCGTCAATGAGCGTCTGGCCAAACACTACGGCATTCCGAACATCCTGGGCAATCGATTCCGCCGCGTGACGCTGACCGATCCGAATCGGTTCGGCATCCTGGGCCAGGGCAGCGTGCTGATGCTGACGTCGACCGCGACCCGCACCTCGCCGGTGCAGCGCGGCAAGTACGTGATGGAGGTGCTGTTGGGGACGCCGCCGCCGCCTCCGCCTGCCGATGTTCCGGCGCTCAAGGAAAGTACGGAAGATGCGAAGGTGCAAAAATCGGTACGCGAACAGATGCAGGCGCATCGCGCGAATCCGGTCTGCGCGGGTTGCCATGCGCTGATGGACCCGATCGGATTTTCGCTCGAAAATTACGATGCAGTGGGCGTGTGGCGGACCAACGACGGCGCCTTCCGCGTCGATCCGTCCGGAAAAATGTTCGACGGGACGGCGCTGAACGGTCCCGTCAGTCTGCGTCAGGCGATTTTGAATCACTCCGATGTGTATGTGGGAGCGTTCACCAGGAACCTGCTGGCCTATGGCCTGGGGCGGGTGATCGATTATCGCGATCTGCCGGTGGTCCGGCAAATCGAGCGGCAAGCGGCGAAGAATGACAACCGCTTTTCGACTTTTATTTTGGGCGTGGTCAATAGCGTGCCGTTCCAGTTCAGAAGAGTCGAGGAAAGCGAGCCGGTGTCGACCAACGCCGCCGGCGGGCGTTAGCAGTAATCTTTAGAAGAAGCCGGTGGAAGCAGTGACGCAAGGATCGATTTTTGATCGATCGGGTTTGGTTAAGTGGAAGTGAGCCGAGAGGAGATCGAATGTTCATCACCAAGAAGCATCTGTCCCGCCGCGCAGCTCTTCGCGGATTGGGGGTAAGTTTTGCGCTGCCGCTGCTGGATTCGATGCTGCCGGCGCAGACTCCCATCTCGAAGACCGCCGCGACGCCGAAGACCCGGCTCGCCTGCATTGAAATGGTGCACGGCGCGGCAGGCAGCACCGCAGAAGGCTCGAACAAGCACTACTGGGCTCCTGAAAAAGTGGGCGCCGATTTCGAATTCACCCAGAGCCTGGAGCCCCTGAAGGATCTGCGCGAATACATCACTATCGTCAGCGACACGGATCTCCATCCGGCCACTGCATGGTCGGCCGCCGAGGAAGGCGCGGATCATTTCCGGTCGAGCGCGGTGTATCTGACCGCGGCGCATCCCAAGATGACCGAAGGCTCGGATTACTTCGTGGGAACGTCGATCGATCAGATCTACGCGCAGCAGTTCGGCCAGGACACGCCGCTGCCGTCGATTCAGCTTTGCATTGAAGCGGTGGACGCCTCGGGCGCCTGCGATTACGGCTATGCGTGTGTATACGCCGATACCATCAGTTGGTCCTCGCCGACCACTCCGCTGCCGATGACGCTCGACCCGCGCATGGCGTTTGAGAATCTGTTCGGTGACGGCACTACGCCCGAAGAGCGCCTCGCGCGGCAGAAAGTCAACCGCAGCATTCTCGACTGGATCTCGCACGATGTCGCGCGGCTTCAAAAGAATCTGGGGCCGGCTGACCGCAATCGCCTGAATTCGTATCTGGACGATGTTCGCGAAATCGAGCGGCGCATCGAACGCATCGAGAAATACAACGCCAGCGGAAGCGCCCGCGCGCTGCCCGCTGCGCCGCTGGGCGTGCCCGACAGCTACGAAGAGCACGTGAAGCTGATGTTCGACCTTCAGGTACTGGCTTTCATGACGGAGACCACGCGGGTTTCGGCGTTCAAAATGAGCCGCGACGTCAGCACGCGCGTGTTTCCGGAGAGCGGCATAAAGCTTCCCTTCCATCCGTGCTCGCATCATGGCGAGACTCCGGCGAAGGTCGCGGATTTCGCGAAGCTGAACCGGTATCACGTGAGCCTGATCCCATATTTCCTCGAGAAACTGAAGAACACGCCGGACGGCGACGGCAACCTGTTGGACCATTCGCTGGTGATGTATGGAAGTCCCCTGGGGGATTCGAACGTTCACAACCACAAACGGGTGCCGATGTTCCTGGCCGGCCATGCGAACGGGACTCTGAAGGGAAATCTGCATGTCCGCTGCGAAGACGGAACTCCGATGGCGAACGCGTATCTGACCATGCTGCATAAGCTCGGCGTGAACGCGGAAACTTTCGGCGACAGCACGGGCGAGATCGCGATCTGACGGGAGGAGCGCTTATGTTAGCCAGAACCTTACTGTTGGGACTTGCTGCATCAGGACTGCTGTTGGCGGCCGACACCAGGCTGGCCGATGCGGCCATGCAGGGCGACAAAGCCACGGTGCAATCGCTGATCCGGCAGCGCGTGGACGTCAACGCGCCGCAAGGCGACGGCAGTACGGCGCTGCACTGGGCGGCGTATCGGGACGACGCGGAAATGGTCAAGATGCTGATCGCGGCGGGCGCGAACGTGAAAGCCGCGACGCGCGAAGGCGCCATCACGCCGCTGTTCATGGCCTGCGCGAACGGAGACGCGGCCATCGTCGGCGCGCTGCTCGCGGCCGGCGCCGATCCCAACTCCGTGAAATCGAACGGGACCACGGCGCTGATGATCGCTGCCGAATCCGGCGGCACGGACGCGGTGAAGATGCTTGTCGATCGCGGCGCGAACGTGAACGCCAAGGAAGCCGCGCACGGACAGACGGCGTTGATGTTTGCGGCCGCACAGAATCGCGACGGCGTGGTCCGGTTCCTGGTGGGACATGGTGCCGACGCGAACGTCGCGACATCGGTTCGTAAATTGGAAAAGGTACGCTTCGATCAGGACGGAAACATCGTCGAGGATCGGCCGGGGCGAGCCGGGAACGGCGGAAACGACGACTCCGCCAATCTGGATGTTTTGGCGCATTCCTTTGGACTTGAATCGGCCGTGTACGCAGTGGATACATCGGCGGGCGCGAAGGGAGCTTTGGAGACTTTCGCCCATGCGGTCGGATTCAAATCGGTCGACTACAGCGTCGACAACGCGCGCAAGAAGGCCCCCAAGGCGGGCGACATCGGAAATCGGCCGCCGCGCAAGAGCGGTCCTGATTTCATGGGCGGGATGACAGCTTTGTTGTATGCCGCCCGCGAAGGTTATCTGGAAGCGGCCCGAGCGCTGGTGGAATCGGGCGCGAATGTGAATGAGGTCAGCGGCGGCGAAAAAATGAGTCCGATGGTGGAGGCGATCATTAACGGCCATCTGGATCTGGCCAAATATCTGCTGGATCATGGGGCCGATCCCAAGCTTTCTACCGTAGATGGATTGACTGCCTTGTATGCCGCGATCGATGTGCAGTGGGTGCCGAAAACCTGGTTCCCGCAGCCGAGCGTGAATCAGGAAAAGGTGGGTTACCTGGATCTGATGAGCGCGCTGATCGAGCACGGTGCCGATTTGAATGCGCAGACTAGCGATAAGGTTTGGTTTCGCTCTTTCACCAACGACTACACCTGGGTAGACACCGGCGGAGCGACTCCGTTCTGGCGCGCGGCGCAATCGAGCGATATCCCGGCGATGAAGCTGCTGGTGGCGCACGGCGCCGATCCAAAGATTGCGAACAAATCCGGCGAGACTCCACTGCTGGCGGCTTCGGGAATCGGCTGGGCCTGGAATTGGAGCGTTCGCGCGCCGTTTCCCGCGCTCGACGCCGTGAAGTACTGCGTCGAACTGGGCAACGACGTAAACGGCGTGGACAATCGCGGATACACCGCGCTGCACGGCGCTGGATTCCTCGGCGACAACGAGATGGTGAAGTACCTGGTGTCGAAAGGCGCCAAGGTGGAGATCAAGAGCAAAGCGGGCGATTCGGCGGCCGACATGGCCAACGGCCCGACGCGATTCGGACAGCCGCACGCCGAGACCACCGCGTTGCTGGAGCAGTTAGGATCGCCAAATTCGCACAACTGCCGGTCGGATCAGTGCGTGGTGGCGGCCAAGTCCAATGTGTATTCGGATCGCCAGGAAGCGATCGATCCGGTTGCCAAGGCGAATTTGGAAGCATTCGCAAGAGCCGCCGGCTACAGCGAAGCGGAGTATCATTCTGACGGCCCGGCTGCTCCTGCCGGCAGGGGCGCGGGGGCTCGCGGCGCGGGGCCTGCGACCAAACCCTCGATGGAATCGAAACCGGCGGATGCAAAGCCCGCGACACCGGCAACACCCGCGACACCAGCAACTCCAGCGACCCCTGCCGGTCCCGCAGCTGCGACCACCGCGGCCAAGGGTCCCGGCGCGGCCAAGTAATCGTCAATGATGGCGAGAGAATGGCGGTGACGCGCATCCGAAATTCCGGCTGCGCGGCAGCGGCGATCGCTCTCGCGGCTTCCTTATGCGCTCTCACCGCGGCCGATCTTTATCAGGACAACCTGCGCGCCGATCATCCGGCCATCCGCTACGATCAGGCGCCAGTCAGCGATCGGGCGGCTGAACTGAATCAGAAGCTCGATCGCGGCGAACTCAAGCTGGACTTTCGCGAAGGCGGGTTGGGATACCTTCCCAGCCTTCTCGAACAGCTTGGCGTAAATTCCGATTCGCAGGCGCTGGTTTTTTCGAAAACCAGTTTTCAGGCCGGGAAAATTTCTCCGCGCAATCCACGCGCGATTTATTTCAATGACGACGTAGCCGTGGGATGGGTGCGCGGCGGCGACGGTCTTGAAATCGCGGCCCTGGATCCGAAACAAGGAATCATCTTTTACACTCTCGACACTCGCAAGGGCGATCAACCCCGACTGGCGCGCCAGAGCGTTTGCTTGCGCTGTCATCAGGGGCCGGCGACGTCGGGCGTGCCGGGGATATTCATCGGCTCGGTTTACCCGAACTCCGCGGGAGATCCGTACCGGCTGGGCGCGATCGTCACGGATCACCGTACTGCTTTTCAGGATCGTTGGGGAGGGTGGTACGTCAACGCGGCGCACGGCGAGCAACGCGATCGGGCCAACGCCGTCGCGACAGATCCGGCCGAGCCGGAAGTATTGCATGGCTTGGGAGAGCAGACCCAGGGGTTGCCGAACGAGGCCTCGCAAAACCTGAAGAGCCTGATCGGCTTCGGCTTCTTCAATCCCTCCGGGTATCTCACGCCGGTGAGCGATATCGTAGCGTTGATGACCTTCGAGCACCAGACGCAAATGGTGAATTTCATGACGCGGCTGAATTGGGAGGAACGGATCGTGGAGCACGATCACACGCCGGAGTTGCCCGCGGTGAACTCCGATATCGAATCGCTGGTCACCTACATGTTGTTCGCGGAGGAGGCTCCTCTCACCGAGCCGATTCAGGGCGTGTCGACATTTGCCTCGACGTTCCCTAAGCGCGGGCCGCGCGATAGCAAAGGGCGCTCGCTTCGGGATTTCGATCTCAACCGCCGCCTGTTCCGCTACCCGTTGAGCTACATGATTTACAGCGCGGCGTTCGACGCTCTGCCGGAAACGGTTCGTGACCGCGTGTACCGGCGGATTTATGAAGTGCTGACTTCGCAAGAAGCCGACCCGAAATTCGCACGCCTCTCGATCGAGGACCGGCAGTCGATTCTCGAGATCCTGCGCGACACCAAGCCGAACCTGCCGCCGTACTTTCGGGCTCGGTAAACACGTCGCCGTGGGGCGGTCCCCCTGGACCGCGGCCGACGCCCTCGTCGGCCTCCGGCTTGAGTGAGTTGGTAGAGCCGGACCAGGGGGTCCGGCGCGGACGAGGGCGTCCGCCCCACAACGCCACTGCTGGGCTTGTGCGCCGATTCCCGCCGTGTATCATCCCGGGTTGTATCATTGAGACATGCGTACTTTGATCGCCGCGATTCTGATCACGTTGTTCCCGCTGTGCGCCCAGGATGTCGCAAACAAGCAGGACAAGCAAGACAAGCAGGATAAGGGCAAGCGGCCGCCGGCGCCTCCCACCAACCTGAAAATTCTCAAGGTCACCACCGGACCTGAAGTGGTTCAGATCATGCGGACTTTCACCGCCGGGCTTGGCGTTCAGTGCAACTATTGCCACGTGCAGGGAAACAACGCGAGCGACGACAATCCGAAAAAGGAAATCGCGCGGAAAATGATCGTGCTGGTGCAGCAGGTGAACACGAACTTCCCCGACGGCAAGATGCACGTGAGCTGCTACACCTGTCACCGCGGTGAAGCCGAGCCGAAGACGGCTCCGGCCGCTCAATAGACCCCGCAAGACATCGGGAACCTGACAGGAAACCCGCCATGAACGTGAGCCCGAAGGCAGGCCAGCCCGCGGATGCTTCGCTCCTGGTCAACGTCCCCAAACTAGTGGCGGCGTACTACGAGGATCGCCCCGACCCCTCTGTTCCTTCGCAGCGTGTCGCCTTTGGCACGTCAGGCCATCGCGGATCGTCCTTCGACCGGGCCTTTAATCAATGGCATATTCTCGCTATCACGCAAGCGATTTGCATGTATCGCCACGAAAACAAAATCGATGGCCCGCTGTTTCTGGGCATCGATACTCATGCGCTCTCGCAGCCCGCGTTTGAAAGCGCGCTCGAAGTTCTGGCGGCGAACGGCATCGACGTCATGATCGCCAAGAATGACGAGTTCACGCCCACTCCGGCTGTTTCCCACGCCATCCTCACTTACAATCGCGGCCGCAACGCGGCGACTAGACCGCTTCATAAAGAGACCGGACTCGCCGACGGCATCGTCGTCACCCCTTCCCACAATCCCCCCGAAGATGGCGGCTTCAAGTACAATCCGCCCAATGGAGGGCCAGCGGAAACCTCGATCACATCCTGGATTCAGTCGAAAGCGAACGATTTTCTCGCCGCCGATCTGAACGGAGTGAAGCGCGTGCCGTTCGAAACCGCGCTCCGATTGCCAACCACGCACCGGTACGATTACCTCAACGCCTACGTCGACGATCTTCAGAACGTCATCGATTTCGATGCGATTCGCGGAGCCGCGCTCACCCTCGGTGTCGACCCTCTGGGCGGCGCCGGGGTTCATTACTGGGCTCCGATTGCCGATCGCTACAAGCTGAATCTGACGATCGTGAACGATGCCGTCGATCCCACCTTTCGCTTCATGACGCTCGATTGGGACGGCCGAATCCGCATGGACCCGTCGTCCTCTTACGCGATGCAGCGGCTGATCGCACTCAAGGATAAGTTCGATATCGCATTCGCCTGCGATACCGACCACGATCGGCACGGTGTGGTGACCAGAAGCGCGGGCCTGCTGCCTCCCAATCATTACCTGTCGGTTTGCGTCGGCTATTTATTTGCGAATCGCCCGCTCTGGAATAACGATGCGGCCGTCGGTAAGACCGTGGTCAGCAGCAGCATGATCGATCGCGTCGCAGCGCGACTGGGCCGGAAGCTGTACGAAGTTCCGGTGGGTTTCAAGTGGTTCGTCGACGGCCTGTTGAGCGGTTCGCTCGGCTTCGGCGGCGAAGAGAGCGCGGGCGCTTCCTTTCTCCGCGTCAACGGCGAAGTGTGGACCACGGACAAGGACGGCATCATCGCGGCTCTGCTCGCGGCGGAAATCACGGCGCGCATGAAACGCGATCCGGGGGAGATTTATCGGGATCTGACGCGGGATTTCGGCGATCCGTTGTATGAACGCATCGACGCGCCGGCGACGCCCGCACAGAAAGCTATCCTTGCGAAACTTTCGCCGCGGGATGTTCCCGCGGCGAGCCTCGCGGGAGAAAAGATCTTGACGATCGCCACCACGGCGCCGAACGGCAGCCCCATCGGAGGCGTGAAGGTAACCGCCGAGAACGGATGGTTTGCCGCGCGTCCATCGGGCACTGAGGAGATCTACAAGATTTACGCCGAGAGTTTCAAGGGGAAAGAGCATCTCGCGCGCATCCAGGAGGAAGCCCAGGCGATGGTGGGGAAAGCGTTGATGTCCGCTGGGGGCAACCGCCGGTAAACGTAACGGCGAGGTTTGTTCAAGGCGCCGCTGATTTTCCCGCGGCGTCGAGGATCGCATGCACGGTCGCTATCGCCGCGCGTTCCCACGTGAATCCGCGCGCGCGCACCGGTCCGGCCTGCGAAAGTTTGCGCCTTAGAGTTTCCTCTAAAGCGATGCGATCGAGCGCCGCCGCCACCGCGTCGTCGTCAGACGGATCGAACAACAGAACCGCGTCGCCCGCAACCTCGCGCAGCGGCGGAATATCCGAGCACGCCACCGGAATTCCCGCGGCCATCGCTTCCAGCACGGGCATGCCGAAGCCTTCAAACATCGAAGGATAAATGAACGCGCGGGCGCCGGCATACAAACGCATCAGCTCATCGCGCGGAATCCAACCTGTGAGCCGCACCGAATCCTGTGATGAGCGGGAAGCTTGTGATCCATGTTTCTCACCGCACCCCAGCTCCGCGATTAACGCCTCCAGCACCGCGCTGTGAAATCCGCGCATGCCCGCGATCACCAGTTTGAAATCGCGCTGCTTGCGCGCATAGGCGCGAATCAGCCGCTCCAGATTTTTGTGGGGATGCAGCGTTGAAACGCACAACACGTAAGGTTCGATGTTCGACCGGTTCAGCGCGAAAAAAACCTGATCGACTCCGTGGGGGATCACGGTCACTTGCCCGCGCGTGAACGGATAGTATCTAAACAAGTCCTCGCGCGTCGCTTCCGACGGGGTGATCAATGTACGCGACCGGTGTGCCGACGCCCACAGCAACAATCGCCAGAATGGCAGATCGAACCAGCGAAAATATTCGGGATGCCGCTTGTATTGAAGGTCGTGAAATACCGTGACGCACGGGCACGGCGCGAGGATGGGCGCCGTAAATCCAGGATTGAACATGACGTCGAGCCGGTAACGCGATGCTTCAATCGGCAGTACCATCTGTTCCCATAGAATTCGCGCGGGACGGCGGCGTGCGTGGATGGCCTGCGGCTTCCAGTGGAAATTCGCGTGCCGCGGAACCAGATCCGCCCCGGTCTCCATGTTTGTAAAAACAAAATAGTCGTTCTTCGTGTCGCTATCTGCATCCAATTCCGCCATTGCCGCCAGGAGTTCGCGCAGATAGATTTCGGTTCCGCCGACCCCGCCGGGAATCAGATACAGCGCGTTGATGCCCACGCGGCTCATGTGCGCCAGCGACTCACCGGGGGCGTCTCATTGACTCACGCGCGCAAGCGCATCGCGCGCCGGCTGATCCTGCGGATTCAATTCCAGTGCGTGCCGGTATTGCTTCTGGGCTTCGGCGCGATTGCCAAGCGCATCGGCGACATTGCCGCGATATAAATAGATCACGTCGTAGTTCGGGTCGATTTTCTCGGCTTGCTCCAACTCTTCGAGCGCCTCGGCGTACTTCTTTTGCCTGCCATACACCCCCGCGATCTGCGTGTGGATATGCGCGGTGTTGTAGATCGCGGCCGCCTGGCGCAGCTTATCGACGGCTTCTCCCGGCCGCCCCGCGCAATCGAGTGCCAGCGCCCAATCGATCAGCAACTGATCCTCAATCGGACCCAATCGCGACGCCTTGTCGTACGATTGCACCGCGTCCACGCAGCGGTTTTCGTCGAACAACTGACGGGCGAGCTGGAATCGAGGCCGGTACTTGTTCGGTGATTTGTTGACGGAGTCCTGCCACAATGCAAGCGGGCTCGACCATACCTGGTTGCGCTGATACGTGATAACGCTGCAGATAAGCAGTGCCGCAGCGCCAATGCCGATCGTCTGGGAAAATTTCAAGCGCCGCAGCGCTTCGCAACAAATCAGCACGAGCCCTAGAAACGGAAGATAGACGCGATATTCCACGAGAACGTCATGGATGGGGATGAAGGACGACGTCGGCGCAATCAACAGCAGAAACATGAACACGCCGAAGGACGCGAGCGGCCAGCGTTTGCGATAGATCCACGCAGCCACGGCCACGGCGGCCAGCGCGGCTAATCCGAAAATCGCACCGTGATCGAAGGGACCATGGGAGATCGGAATATCCGGATCGACGTTCTGCCCGAACGGAAGGAAGAACATGCGGATATAGATCCACACCACGCGGCCTTCCGTGAGAAGATATTGCACCGGCGTCAAATCGCGCAGACCGAAGCCGGCCGTGTTGGCGCCGCGAATAATGCTCCAGACGTAAAGGCCGCCGAAGATTGCGCCGACCCCAAGCAGCGCGTATAGAATCCCGTTCTTGCGGATTCCGCCGCGATTCCAAAAGTAATCCGTCAGAATCAAAAGCACCGGAAGAGTCAAGGTGTGTTCCTTAGTCCCAGCTGCGGCGCCGAACAGGAGCAGGATCGCGACCGCTCGCAGCAGCGTCATCGATTCTCCCGGCCTCCACACGAACACCGCGAATGCCGCGTAGTAAAACAACACGCTCAACAATTCGGACCGGCTGGCGACATACGCCACCGATTCGGTCTGCAGCGGGTGCAGCAGAAACAGCGCTCCCGCGAAGATCGCAAGCGCCGTCCGCATGCGCTTCTCGACACCGGTCCATTCCAGAAGTTTCAACACGATCAAGGTCGCGATCACGGAGGTCAAAAAATGCAGCAGGATGTTGGTCGAATGAAAGGTGTGCGGATCGGCTCCATCCACGCCGGCCGTGCGATGATAGTCGATCCAATAACTCAGCATCAGCAGGGGGCGCAGCCTGCCGACGAAAGACAGCATGTCCTGTTTGATTTCCGGCGTACGAAACGGCAAGGCGAGGTCGTCAAACACAAACGCCCCGTTGATTGCCGGCGCGTATACCTGGTAGACCACCAGCAACCCCGCGAGGGCGGTCGCCCAGATCCACCATTCGGTCCACCAGCGTCGCGGTTTTGCGGCAGGGATGGCCTGCGCAACGGATTTAGTTTCCAGCCGCCGTTTGGTTTTCTTCATCGCGTTTCAGCCTCGTCCGTCAGAACCGGGATCGAACGAGTTGAGACGAAATTCGAGAATGGCGAGGCGTTGCGTGAGCGCGATGTTCGAATCCTTCAATCTGGAAATGATCAGAGAGAAACGGTACAGCACCACCAGGAACACTGCGCCGCCCGCCATCAGCACCGCGAGCGAAGTGTCGTTCACCCCCACCACTGCCGCCACCCAACCCTGCAACGCGTGCCATCGCGACAGCACCAGCAGCACCACCGCGGCTGCCAGCCAGCTCACGGAATACTCCACCCGAATGTGGGCGCGCCGCAGGGAGGCGAGCACCCAGCCCGCCATGAGCAGGCTGAAAATCGACATGACGTTCAATAGACGATCCATATTCTCTATTTTCTCCGGCCTTCGAATTTCAGCACGTTGACGAAAACGCCAAGTAGCACATGCACGGGGTAATACAGCGATTTGAGCGGCGTGATGGACGTCCGGCCGGCGCGCCGCGGACGCATTCGGCACGGCACTTCGATGAAGCGGAAGCGCTTGCGCTGGAGCACCACCAGCGCCTCGATTTCCGGATATTCCAGCGGAAAGCTGCGGCTGAACACGGCCAGCGCGGTGCGATTCACGCCCACGAATCCGGAGGTCGGATCGCGAACCGGCCGACCTAGAATCGGCCGAAGCATGGCGCGGAAGAAGATAATTCCAAGCGCCCGCAGGAATCCGGAATGTACGCCCGTCCCGTTCATAAAGCGGGAACCGATCACCATCTCGCACCCTTCACGCTCCAGAGCCTGGAGCATCGCGGGGATGTCGCGAGGGTCGTGCTGGCCGTCACCGTCGACGCGAATGACGTAATCGTAGCAAAGCTCGAACGCAAGCCGATAGCCGGCCTGCACGCAGCCGCCCAGACCAAGATGATACGGCAGCGCGAGCACCTGGGCGCCCGCCTCGCGCGCCACGTGTCCCGTTGCATCCGTCGAACAATCGTCCACCACCACCACGGGGACATCGGGCATCACGTCTCGGACTTCCTTGACGACGCCCCCCACCGCGCCTTCTTCGTTGAAGGCCGGAATGAGAATCAGAAGTTTCACAGCTCGGCCACCCGCCTGAGCGAAATGGAATAACCCGCGAGAAGTTTTCGAAACTCGTGGCGCGTGAGCCGCCGCGTGCGATAAATGCGCCGTCGCTCCCGCCACAGCCGCGGCAGGCGGACCGTCACAGCGGCCCACGCACGAATCGTAAGAAAAAGCAGGAATGCGACGGAGTGTCCCGATTTCTTATACTCAGAAACTTTGCCCCGGCCTTCGATCAAGGACACCACATGCCAGAAATATCGAACGGCCGACGCGGGCTTTACCAGCAGCAGCATCGGCCACGGGAAATTCCTGATCGCCGTATACAGGCGATTCCGCTCTACGAAATACGCTTTCAGCGGCGTCGCGCGGCCTGCCGAATGCGAGTATCGATGCTCGACAATCGCGCCGGGAACGTACGCGCATTCCCAACCCGCCCAGCGCCCGCGCAATCCGAGATCGGTGTCTTCGCAATACAGAAAAAAGCTCTCGTCGAACAGCCCGACCTGATCCAGCATGGCCCGGCGGTACAACGCCGCGGAGCCGCTGGGACACAGCGCGTCGCGCGATGCAGAAAAGTTTTCCGGCGGCTCTCCATGTCCGCGCTGCCTGCTCGAGCCGTCGATTGCGATCAACATTCCGGCCGAATCAAGCGTGCCGCAGCCCGCTAGGCGCACTTCGGATGCGCACATCCCAACCTCGGGCCGCGCTTCGGCGGCCTTCAACAGAATTTCCAGCCAGCGGGGATCGGCCACGGCATCGTCGTTCAACGTCGCGATGTAGGGAGCGTCGGACGAGCGGACTCCCTGGTTGATCGCCGCGCCAAATCCAACGTTACCGTCGTTCGAGATGACGCGCACGCGCGCGCTACCGGCGTCCGGGTTCGCACGGTTTACACGATGTGCCCCGCTGTTGTCGACGACGATCACTTCAAATCGATCGAACGTTTGAGTTTCGAGTGAGCGCAAACAATCCGCCAATGCGTCGCCGGCTTCGAGCGTAGGCACGACAACGGTGACTAAAGCTGATGGCAAACTGTGATTTTAGACCATTTCCCGACGTGGGGCCGCCACTCGTGGCGGCGAGCCGGCTCTCCAGCCGGCTTTTTCTCCGTGAGGTGTTTTTCAACTGAGCGGTACCGAACGGCAAGTCTCCCGGGTCAACCTCTCTAACAATTCACGCTCAGTTGGGCAGGATCATCAGCGGGTTCGCGTCCGCTCTTGCGCCGGCCTCTGGATTGACGGGCCGACGCCATCCAGATCCAGAAAGCGCGGATCCAGCAACCGCCCCGTCTCGATATTGCCCATCGCGGAGAGCAGGGTTTCCTTCAAGTGCGGATGTTCCTTCTCCAGTTCACCGAACATGTCGCGCAGCGTGCGGCGCACGGTGCCGGTCCGCTGGGAGCACCCGCACGGAATCACCGGCGCCCCCAGCGATTCCGCGAACCTCGACGTCACATCCTCGGTCACATAAACCAGAGGGCGGATCAACCGGAAATCGCGCTGGCGCGACCAGGTGATGGGAGGCAGTGCGCTGATGCGGCCGGTGAACAGCGCGTTGCGCAGAAACGATTCGCAAAAGTCGTCAGCCGTATGGCCGAACGCAATCACATTCGCGCCCAGTCCGCGTACGATGTCGTATACCGCGCGGCGGCGATAGCGGCTGCACAAATCGCAGCCATGATCCGGTTGTTCCTCCAGCAGCCGGAACGAAGGATTGTCGCGATGATACGTCCAATCGATGCCGCGGGCTTTCAGGTACTCGCCCATCGGCTCGAAGGGCCGCAAGAATTTACCCTGCTCGACAGTGAACGCGCAAACGGTGAACTCCACCGGCGCGCGCTTCTGCAACAGCAATAGTGCTTCGAGCAGCGTCAGCGAATCCTTTCCGCCGCTCAGCGCGACCGCCACGCGATCGCCGTCACGAATCATCTTGAATCGCGAGACGGCCTCGCCGACTTTGCGCAGAAGTATTTTTTCGAGTTCCAAACTTAAAGTATAGCGGCGATGTGGGGCCGTCACTCGTGGTTGTGTTATGGGCCGCAAGCCGGCTTTAGACGGCTTCTTCTTCTGCGCTATTGCTTCGCCGCGGCGAAGCCCGACTCCATGGATCGGTCGGCGCCGGTGATCTGGTATTGATATTGCCCCAACCCTCCGCGAGTCAGCAGCACCGTGCTCAGCGGACTGTTCCCCGCCGCGACCATCACCATGTGTTTGCGATCCTGCGGATTCGTCGCCGTCCAGATCACCGCGTCGCTCTCCGACGCGTGATCCGCTCCGGCCAAATTGAATACGCCGCCATCGTAATCGAGTTCGATTTGCTTGGCCCACGCCGCCAGCGCCGAATTGGTTTCGGGGCGGCCGACAAACAGCACATCGTGCTGGGCGAGCTCGGCGTCGGACACCTCAAAGTCTTTGCGCACAGGCACTTGGCTCTCGAACATTCCCAGAAAGTGCTGCTGCCACTGCTCGGCCGCATACCGGTTCGCGCCGGCCTCCGCTAAAGTGCCGTAAACAATGATCGCGGAGGCCAGGTGACCGCGCCACGCACTCGCCGTATACAGAGGACCGTCGGCCTTTTCGGGCAGGCCGGTGGAGTCGAGCCACTTCGCGAACAGCGCGCGGTGGTCCGCGCCGGCCGCGGCGATAAACGCGGTCGCGTGCGCGGTTTTTGTGGTGTTTTTAGCGTAGAATTCCCGCATAAATGCGTAAAATGCATCGTCGCCCATTTCGCGGCGCAACGCGTCCAACAACAACACGCCCTTGGATTCGGCCAGCGTATGCCACGTCGCTGATTTGGTTGAAGATGCGAGTTGAGAAAGGGGCTGGTCGCCGTCCAGCGCGGCGGCGCGATACTCGGCGCGGTAGGAGTCCAGTTGTTTTTCGAGATCTTCGCCGCTCAGCAGTTCGAAATACGCAGCCGATCCGGCAGTGAGCCATACGTCTGAATCGCTGGCGGGAAGAATCCAGCCCTTCCATAAATAGTCTTTGGCCGGCGCCGCCGCGCCACCGCGGCGGCCACGCCGGCCGCCGCCGCGATTCTGATCGCCCGCCACCGACGCTATCGCCGTCGCTTTGGGAGCATCGGCGGTGAGCGGTTTGATCTGGTCGTTAGAATGCGCCTGGAATAATTTGTATCCGGACGAATACAATCCGTCGTTGCCCGCGAACTCGCCCTTCTGTTGCGGCGACGGCACCCACTCACGCTGGTTCGGTTTTCCGAACAGCGCCCACGTCATCATGTTCGACGCCATTTCGGACGTGGTCACCTTCGAATCCATGGTGCTCGCGCTCACCAGCGGCGCAGTGCGAAACGCGAGGAACCCGAATCCTTCGTCAATTTTTCCTTTGTACTGCTGGTACATCTGCTGCCATTTCACGTCGCGCATGCCGGGAGCGAACGGCAGATCCTGCGGCGCGCCGTGCGGATCGGGCACGTACTCCAGGCGCACGTTCAGATCCTTGGCATTGTTGCAGCCCCAATAGAAGCCTTCGGTTCCGCCGAACCAATCGTCCTTGGAACTGCGATACAGGCGGGTCTTGTAGGTGCCGAGTTCCAGCATCGCGATCTCATTGGTCCGCGCGTCGCCGATGATCCACTCATTGGTGTAGAGACCGTTGTTTTTGGTTTTCAAGAGCTCGACAACTTTGTCGATGGAATCGCCATACTGAATCGATTTGCGCGCGCGGTACGCGACCGGAGTGCCTTCCACATTGAACGGACTCTGCTCGATGGTTGTCTCGGTGAGCACCACACCGAGGTCGTTCTGATACCAGTCGGTGCCGCTCTGGATCCCGCCGGGATAGCTCTGCATCAGCACGCGATGGCCGGTGGTGGGTTGCACGTCGAGCATGATATTGGTCTGCTCGGCAAGCGTCAATGGCCACCAGGTGACGTGGCCGATCACCATCTTGCCGTCCTTGGTGGCTTTGCCGCATGCGGCGAACGCGCTGCAATGGTCGTTGGATCCGCCGGTTGGTTCGGGAGCAGGCCGAGGCGCGCGGAACCCGATCCCTTCGAGCCCGGTCGGCGTCATCGGCATGGCGGACCGCAGCTCGCCCAATTCCGTGATGGTGTTGAGCGTGACGACGTCGATCAGGTCGACCGTGCGCCCGTTGTATTTCGCGCCCGCCGCAGCGGCGCCGTCGGCGATGCCTTTCATCTCTTCCAGGATTTCCTTATCGAAGCCGCGCAAGAACAGCGCGTTCGCGGTTGTGCGGCCGTTGTTCCAAGCGGTCGATTTCGATTTCGAATCGAGCTGCGCGGCGCAGCGGTCGATGTACCGCTCGATCTCGCGCGCCATCAGGTAGCCATGTTGATAGCCGCGATCGTAGGGCTCGCCTTCGATGTGCAGGTAGATCCAACCTGCGCTGGGATAGCGATAGCCGGGGCCGAAGGTTCTTAGGGCTGCCTTTTGCGGTAATCCGCCCACTTGCGCGACCTCTTCAAGTGCCACGCCTTCGAACCACGCTTTGCCGGTGAACGCGCCGCCATCGGCCACTTCGAGCGCGATCTGATCCTGCGAACGCGTGGCGGTGAACTTCAGCGACAATTTCGTCCACGGACGCGTGCCACCGAGCGATTCCGAATGCACATCGAACGGCATCGACGCCATGCCGAGCGACGCGCCTGTCGCGATGGGAGAGCGATCGACATCGCGGACCTGGAGATTCTCGGTATGCACCCAGCCGGATAGTTCGTAGCGCTTGCCGACGGTCAGGTTGACCGGCGTCGATTTCACGAAGGCTCCGGATTCACCCGCGGCTTCTACTCGCAGTGATGCGTGCTTGGCGTGCTGGTTCTGCGAGTCCGTCGTCGCGGTGCCACGGACGGCTTCCCACTGTTTGGCACTGGAATCGAAGGAGGCCTGGAACGGCGTGGCGGCGAAAGCGTTGGAGACGAATAGCGGGACGAACAGGACGGTGATGAGCAACCTTGGCAGCGCATGGCGCTGCCCCACATGCTGCGAGCTAGCGAAAACTGAGCAAAATCCGGCAAGTCTCTGCATGTGTCCATTGTATGCCGGGGAGCAGAATGCCGGGAATGGGTCGATTCTCCGACTTAGGCTTACGCGTCAAAATCCGATAACTTCCGAGTGCGCCGTGATCCAGGCGCAATCCATAAATGGAGGCGCCGATAGTTATCAGGTCAAATTCGAGAAAGGCTCGCTGTCCGCTGGGCGACGGTGGTGATTGCGAACGTTCTAGAAACGAACTGGTCTTCCAGTGTCGCGGAACTACCTTGGAAAAACCATCGGCGGTTCGCACGATATTCCCGCCAGATGGCCTGACTTGGTTACTTTTCGCCGTTGCCGTTCGTAGTACCCCACGCGGCCGAAGTACCCCATGCGGCCGAAGTTCCCCATGCGGCCGAAGTTCCCCATGCGGCGGACGTGCCCCATGCCGCCGAACTGCCCCATGCAGCAGAGGTTCCCCAGGCAGCCGATGACCCATCGATCGGCTGAATCACCTGGGTTCCCCACACGTTAGTAAGGCTCCAGGCGCTGTTGTTCCACACGGAACCCCGGGGGTTGACCAGCACCCCCAGTTGAAGCACTGAATTGTAGTAAACGCTGGGCGAGGTCGCGGGGGCGGGAACAGAATCGTGATTATTCAGAGCCGCCTGGATATCGAGATAGCCGGCTCCGACCGTGAAGATGTCGTAGGTGTCCGTGTAAGACTGGCCGGTGGTGGGATCGACGGCAACGCTCACCAGCGGAAATGTCTTGTACGCGGTCTTCATCAGCCGCGCCTTAATGGCGTTGTTTGTGAGAGTAGGATCGGACTGCAACAGCAGCGCAGCCGCGCCGGAAACCACGGGCGTCGCCATGCTGGTGCCGCTCAGCTGGAAGTACTCGCCTGCCGGGGCCGTGGGCGACGTGGTGTAGACCGATGGCGCAACAACATTACCAGGGTATTCGCCCACCAGTGTCGATCCCGGCGCCAACAGGGACGTGACAATGTTCCCAGGCGCGACCAGGTCCGGCTTCACCGTGAGATCGATATAGGTTGGGCCTCTGGAGCTATAGCTTGCGATCAGATCGTCGGTGCGGGGATAGGTGTTTTCGGACTTCATCACGCCGACCGTGATCGCATGCGGACTGTTGCCCGGCGATAGGATGGTCGCGTAGCCGTTTCTTCCCAGATTGCCCGCGGCAACCACGACCACCATCCCTTGGTTCCAGGCGGCTTCTACTTCCTGACAGATCGGATCGAGCTTGCAGCTCTCATAAATCGGCCGGCCCAGAGACAAATTGATTACGCGAACGTTGTACTTGCTCTTGAGCTGAACCGCCTTCTCAATCGCGGTAATCACCACGCTGTCATTGCTCATGCCGTTGGCGTTGAGCACGCGAAGATCGAGCAGGTTCGCGTTGGGAGCGACACCCTTGAAAGTGCGGAAGGCTCCCGGCCCGGACGAGGAACTGCCGTTGCTCGCGGCGATTCCAGCTACGTGCGTGCCGTGGCCGTAGTCGTCATTTTGCGTGCCTCCGATGAAGCTTTGCCGATAGACCACGCGCGACTCTGTCGAATTGGGTACGTTGAGATCCGGGTGCGCGAAGATTCCGCTGTCGATGATGGCGATCCCGATTCCGGAGCCATCCAACCCGATGCTCCAGGCGTAGGGCGCATTCACGGCAGCCGTCGTGTAATCCAACGTCCCCGCCAGCGAGCGATCGGGTGAAATGTAGACCACGTTGGACTGATTGGAAATCGCCAGGATATTGCCGGAATCCACCGTCGCCGAAACTGCCGGAATCAGCGAAAAGACCGCGTTGACAATGCCGCCCAAAAGATTCACGACGGAGCCCACCAGGCCCAGGAGTCCACCGATCAGTCCGGTGTTTTGCTGCTGCGGCGGCGTGTTGTATTGGATGATGACGTTGACATTGCTGGGAGGACCCGAAAGCAGCGGCAACAGGTCGGGAGAGATCTTGGAAGTGTCGGCGAAAGCGGTGACGGCTGACAGAAGCGTCAGCCATAGAACGGCGAACCGGCACCACGCCTTGGAGTATCGTGAGACACGTCGCATTTGGCCCTTGTTAGGCAAGTCGAGCGCCAAATGGCAGCCATTCGCGAGAGTCTTAAGTATCGGCAGTTACAGCTTGGCTAGCGAAGCTGGACGGCTCCCGGAAGCGCCAATTTGTCCACTGCGGAGACATTGCGGAGACATAATGTCCCCGTCTTCGCCGAGTAAAACGCCGCGCAAGAACGGGTGGATTCGTCACCGTCGCTTGGTTGGACCCTGATGGGAGCCCTGGTGTGCCCTCAGCGATTCACCTTAGCCCTGGCTGCTTTCGCCATCAGACTCTCAAGTACCCGGTAATTCAAGACGATGAACGTTCTAGCCAAAGCTTTGCTGCGACAGTCTGCAACGATGCCGGTGGCAAAGATCGAGGCTTTCCGAGGCCGCACTCGCTGCGAGTTGTACGGCAGGTTACTTAGGAGACCGATGAGGTTTCGTCCCGCAAGCGCGTATATCGGGCTGGTCGGCTCCCTGGGAGCGGCGAGCCTGGGTTATAGCCTGATCCACTGGCACACGCAGGACTGGACGCGGTATGCGTGTTTTTGCGCGATCGCGCTGATCGCATCGCGCCTGAAGGTGAGGCTGCCCGGCGTCACCGGCTCGATGTCGATGAATTTTCTGTTTGTGCTGGTGGGCGTTGCCGAACTGACCCTTGCCGAAACCATGGTGATGGGCTGTCTCGCGATGCTGGTGCAATGTCTGATTAAGACCGAGGAACGGCCGCGGCCGGTGCAGGTTTTGTTCAGCGTCGCCAGTATGGCGTGTTCCATCACCGCCGCCTACGAGGCGTATCACATACAATTGGCGCGTTTGCATGCCCTGGAGCAGCCGATGATGCTCCTGGTGGCCGCCGGTGTCTTTTTCTTCACCAACACATTCTCGATCGCGCTGGTGATCGGGCTCACCGAAGACAAACGCGCGTGGACAGTGTGGCGCGATCACTACCTCTGGTCGTTTCCGAATTACCTGGTTGGCGCGGCTGCGGCCTGGCTGATCAGCGCCGCCAGCCACCTGGTGGGGTGGCAGTCGTCCTTGCTGCTGTTGCCGATTCTGTATGTGATCTATCGCTCCCACAGCCAGTACATCCGCCGGCTGAAAGAGGCGAAGGAGCACGCTGAAGCCCAGCAGAAGTACGCCGAGGACTTGGTCGCGCTGCATCGCCGCACGATTCATGCCCTGGCCTTGGCGATTGAGGCGAAGGACCGGACCACGCACGATCACCTGGAGCGCGTCGAAGTATACGCGATTGAAGTGGGAAAAGAACTGGGCCTGGACGATTCAGAACTAGAAGCCTTGCGCGCCGCAGCCTTGCTGCACGACATCGGGAAGCTGGCGGTGCCGGAACACATCATTTCGAAGCCGGGCAAGCTTACGCCCGAAGAATTCGAAAAGATGAAGATCCATCCGGTGGTGGGCGCGGAGATTCTCGAGCAGGTGCGGTTTCCCTATGCTGTAGCGCCCATTGTGCGATCGCATCACGAAAAATGGGACGGCAGTGGCTATCCGGACGGTCTCACGGGTGAACAGATTCCAATCGGCGCGCGAATTCTTTCGGCGGTTGATTGCCTGGATGCGCTTTCTTCCGACCGGCAGTATCGCCGCGCGCTGCCTCTCGACGAGGCCATCAAGATGGTGGAGAAGGAAGCCGCCAAAGCCTTCGATCCGCGGGTGGTCGAGGTGCTTGCGCGGCGCTACGTCGAACTGGAGAGCAAGGCCAAGAGCGCCAACTCGGCCGGGAAAGCCAAGCTGTCGACCGAGGCGAAGATAGAGCGCGGCGCAGCGCCCGCCGCTGGTTTCGAGACTACTCGAAATGCGCATCCAACCGGCCAGGATCTGCCAAAAGATGACCTGACCAACCAGGACCTGATTCGTTTCCATAGTTCCATCAGCAGCGCCAAGCTGGACAGCCTGATTGCCGCACTCGGCGAGAGCCGCGACCGCGAGCAGGCTTTGGAGTTGGTGCGCGATGAAGTGCGCGCGCTGATTCCCTTCCACGCATTCGCAATCTATGTTCGCGCCGGAGATCGCCTGCTTCCCGCGTGTCTCGACGGCGACGACTACAACTTATTTTCCTCGCTGGAAATTCCACTGGGGAGTGGATTGTCGGGTTGGGTCGCGGAAAATCGAAAGTCGATCGTGAACGGAAATCCGTCGGTCGAGCCGGGGTATCTGAACGATCCCACAAGGTTCAGCACGCTGCGTTCGGCGTTGGCCGTTCCACTCGAAACCTCGCGGGGAATTGTAGGTGTGCTCTCGCTCTATCGTCAGGATCGCGACGCGTTCACAGAGCAGGATCGCGATCTGGCGGTCGCTCTGGGCGCGAAGCTCGCCGAGACCATGGAGCGTACACGCGAGAACATCGGACTGGAAGCCGCCGCCCCAAAGACCATCGACTTAGAAACCATGACAGTAACTGGCAGGCGGGGATGATGAGTCGGGACAACGCGCTCCCTTACGGGCGCGCCCCAAGAGTCGGGAACACGCTATCTCTTCCGCCCCACCGCTAACACGCTCTGCGCCGACCGGATGTACATCACGCCCTCTGAAAGCGCCGGAGTCGCCATCAACAACTCGCCCATCGAGTTGGTCCCCAGGTGCTCGAACTTACGCCCGGCGGCGATCACCAGCATGTCCCCGTCTTCATTCGACAAGTAAATCTTTCCGTCCGCGGCGATCGGCGATGCACTGAAGCCGCTGCCGATTACGGGCAGGCGCTGGCGGTAAATCTCTTCACCGGTCTTCCAGTCATAGCAATCGAACAAGCCGTTGTTGTTCAGCACGTAGAGAAGGCCCTGGTACAGCAGCGGCGTCGGCATGTAGGAGCCGCGGCCGGTGCGGCTCCAGACCACGGCATCGCTGGACGTTTTACCCTCCGGCAACGTCAGATCGCCACGCGCCCCAGCCTTCACCGCGAAGATCGGCCGTTCCGGCTGCCGCCCGCTGGCGATCAGGAATTGATCCGCAAAATAGACAGGAGTCGGCGCCGTGATTTTGGAGCTGTGTCCCAGGCGCCACAACTCCTTGCCCGTCCTCGGGTCATAACCGCGGATGAAGTTCGGAGAATTCGTCACCAGTTCCGGCCCGTTCGACGTCAAGCCGACCGTCGGAGTTCCCCAGGACGGTAGTTCCTCCCGGTCCGTCTTCCACACTTGCTTCCCTGTCTCGGCGTCCAGCGCGATCACAAACGAATCGTCCTGTGTGTCGCACTGCAGGATCACCAGGTTTTCCCAGATGATTGGTGAGCTGGCCGTTCCCCACTCATATGTTGGAATGTCGTAGGCGCCGAGATTCAGACGGCCCAAGTCGACCTTCCACAGCAGGCGCCCGTTCAAATCGTAGGCATACACGCCTTGCGAACCGAACCAGGCCACCACGATGCGTCCATCCGTCGCGGGCGTGGAACTCGCATAGGTCGACTTCATATGCCGCTTCTCGCGCGGCGCACCCTCGTAAGCAACTCGCTCCCACAGAATCTTACCGCTGTTCTTATCGAGCGCAAACAGAGTCCACTTCTGAGGCGAGCGGTCCTCTGAAGCGTCTCCATCCCCGTACTGCCCGGGCTTGAACGTAGCATTGGGATCGCTGCTGACCGCGCTGGACACGAAGATGTGCGGTCCCCACACAATCGGACTCGAATGCGCGAGTCCAGGAATCGGGGTACGCCACAAAATGTTCGCTCCCGTCTTACCGTCCCACTTGTCGGGCAGGTTCTGGTCTTCGGCAACTCCGGACGCGTCGTTTCCCCGGAACGAAGGCCAGTTCGCGCCGGCAGGCGCCGGCTCGGCAGTTTTCGGCGGACGGGCCGTCGAGGTTGTCAGAATTTGCCGCCCCGGGATCACCTTGGTTTCTCCGGCCCCCATCCAGGCGCTGCCATCGAGAATCATGCGTCGCGGCACACAATCATCGGAGATCACATCGAAGGCAGGATGCTGATCCTGCACCCTGACGCGATACCTGCCCGGGCCGTCGCAACTCTTTGGTGGTTTGTCCGCGATCACTAAGGTGATCTCGTCGCCCTGGAGCTTCCAGGTACCGTTCATGGTCGGCCATCCCCAGCCTTCCAGATGGAAACTGCCGTCGGCATTAAAACTCGCCGCGAATCCTCCGAATTTCAGCGGTCCGGTGGGGAGCAGTCCGCTTCTGGACTGGGCGCCGAGGTGGACGATTGCGGCGAGGCTCGTCAGAAACATTGCCGTCCATAGCCGGCGCGGAGCAGTGTAGATGGCCATTCCGAGTCTCCAGACTAGTCAATATAGCTCACCGTAGGGTCGTGGCCGCGTGCGGGTGATGTTAGAATGCTTAAGTAGCCTCGATTCAGGCTTCCTTATGGCCTCCCGGCTCACTCAAGGCCTCGTCAGCCGATCCTTCGTGGTAGTTTCGTTCACTGCCGCCCTCTGCGCCCAGACCGGGACGACGGGCCGCGCCGATTCGGCCGAGTTTTTCGAAACCAAAATCCGGCCGGTTCTCGCCAACAATTGTTATAACTGCCACGCGGCGTCCGCGCTCGGCGGGTTGCGGCTGGACCGCCACGAAGGGATGCTCAAAGGCGGAACGCGAGGCGCTGCCATCGTTCCCGGCGATCCTGACAAGAGCCTGCTGATTCAAGCCGTCCGTCAGACGGACGCGAAGCTCAAGATGCCGATGGGCGGCAAGCTCACCGATTCCGAAATTGCCGACCTGGCGGCATGGGTCAAGGCCGGCGCGATTTGGCCGATGAACGCGGCACCGGCGGCGGCTACGAGCGCCGCGTCCACGTCGTCGAACACTTTAAATAAATCCCCGGGAAATAATTCCCCAGGGAAATATACGATCACGACGGAACAACGAAACTTCTGGTCATTCCAGCCGCTGAAGACGGTGCAACCGCCGACGATCAAAGATCCGGCGCTCGCGAAACTCGCACGAACGGATATCGACCGTTTTGTTTTAGCGAAACTGGAGCAGCAGAAGCTGAAACCGGTTCGTCCGGCCAGCAAGCACGAGCTGATCCGACGCGCGACTCTGGATTTGACCGGTCTTCCGCCGACGCCCGAAGAAGTCGAGGCGTTTGAAAAGAACGACTCGCCCGATGCGTTCGAGAAAGTTGTGGACCGGTTGCTCGCGTCGCCGCATTATGGCGAGCGCTGGGGCCGGTTCTGGCTGGACGTTGCGCGCTACGGGGAGGACGATTATCGCAGCCTGGATCCGATGCGCCGCGGCTACAATCCATATCCCAACGCGTATGTGTATCGCGACTGGGTGATCCAGGCGTTCAACGACGACATGCCGTATCCGCAGTTCGTCAAGGCGCAGATCGCCGGCGACCTGATGGACGAAAAGACGCGCTACAAAACTTTGCCGGCGACCGGATTTTTGGGACTGGGGCCGTGGTATTACGACAACGGCGCGGTGGAAGTGACGCGCGCCGATGAGCGGCACGATCGCGTGGACGTGGTGACGCGCGGATTCCTGGGACTGACGGCAGCGTGCGCGCGCTGTCACGATCACAAATACGATCCGATTCCGACCGCGGATTACTACGCGCTGGCGGGAGTGTTCGCCAGCACGTCGTATCACGAATATCCCATGGCCCCCGCGTCCGTCGTCGAGCAGTTCGTCAAGGTGGAGCAGGAAGTGGAACGCAAGCAGAAAGTGCTCGGCGAAATGCAGCAGAAGTGGGGCGAGGCGCTCGCCGAATCCATGGCGTTCGAATCCGCGAAATACATCATGGCGGCGTGGGAGGTGACCGGCGATCAGAAAAAAGAAGTCGCGACGGTGGTGGAGGAGCAGAAGCTCGACTACGAAATGCTGGATCGCTGGATCAAGTATCTGGGGCGTGAAGCGAAATTTTATCCGTACCTGAAACCGTGGCAGGAAATGATGAAGGCCGGTGGCGGGAATCAGCCGGGCGCGCAGAAAATCGCCCAGAAATTAGCAGACGAATTGCAGCAGAAGATCGTCGGCGTCATGCTCACGCATCGCGAGATTCTGGAGCAGAACGAGATCATCGCCGATAAGGCGCTGCCCGGAACCGAGAAAAAGAAGCGCGCCAACAAGCCCAACGAGTTCGTCACCAATGACGATTTCTGCCCCGGATGCGGACTGGAATTGAAGTCGATGCCGTTCGAGGGAACCAGTTTCTGGACGGAGCTGTTCGTGCGCGAACTGGATGGCGTCGATCCCGACGTGCAACCGGGCGCGCGCACCAAGCCGGGGCTGTTCCTGTTCCGCGGCTGGGGACTGGAGCATCGGCTGGGCGCGGATGTACAGGCGGTGATGGCGCGCGTGCGAACGGATATCGATGCGGAGCGCAAGAAGCTGGAACCGCATTATCCGTATCTGCATGGCGTCGCCGACAACGAACATCCGGTGAATCAGCCGTTGGCGATTCGCGGCAACGCGTATAATTCCGGTCCCGAGATTCCGCGCCATTTCCTGAGCGTTCTTTCGCCCGGCGATCCGCTGGCGTTCACCAAAGGAAGCGGACGGCTGGAGCTGGCCGACGCGATTCTGGCGCAGCCGATCGCCACGCGCGTGATTGTCAACCGCATCTGGAAGCAGCACTTCGGCACCGGAATCGTCGACACGCCGAGCAATTTCGGCATCATGGGCGAGCGGCCCACGAATCCGGAGCTGCTGGAATATCTCGCGTCGGATTTCGCGCGGGACGGCATGTCGATCAAGAAGCTGCATCGCAAAATCATGCTGAGCGCGGTGTATCAGTCGAGCGCGGATTTGGATGAGTCGGATTACGCGAAGGATTCGGGCAATCGATTCTATTGGCGCTCGAATCGCCGTCGCATGGATTCCGAGCAGTTGCGGGATTCGGTGCTCGCGGTCGCGGGGAATCTGGACGATTCGCTCGGCGGGCCCTCGGCCGATTTGACGCCCGCGCTGACGCGGCGCACGGTGTATGGGAAAGTGAGCCGGTACAGGCTCGACGAATACCTGATGCTGTTCGATTTTCCGAGTCCCAATCTCAGCGCCGAAAAGCGTTTCAGCACCACCGTTCCGCTGCAACGTCTGTTCTTGATGAACAGCGACTTTATGCAGATTGAGGCCGAGGAACTGGCCAAGCGCGTCGCGACGGAGCCGGACAATGCGTCGCGAATCAGGAAAATGTATCGCATATTGTTCAGCCGCGAACCATCAGCCGAGGAGTTGAAGCTCGCGATCGAGTATCTTCACAACGAACCGATGAAGGAATACGAGGAAGCCAAGAACAAGCCCGCGAGTCCCGGCGGCGGTCGGCGAGGGCGCGGTGGAGCGGGCGATGACAACGCTCAAAAAGACGCGGACAAGGATTCGGGCGCGAATCCGGATGATCAGGTGGCGGCGGATGGCGCACCCGACGAAATGGGAATGATGATGGGCGTGCCGGGATTCGGGCGTCGCGGCAGTGCGCGCGGACCGGCCCCGATACCGGAATACAGCGCGAGCCCGCTAGGGAGATTCGCGAAAGTGCTGCTCAGTTCGAGCGAGTTTGTGTTTATCGATTAGGAGACCGGGGATTGAGAAAAATGACGACGCATAAGTCCGCCAATCCGCTGACACGCCGCGACGCGCTGTGCCGCATCGGCAACGGATTCGGAATGATGGCGTTCGCCGGAATGCTGGGCGATTCGATCGCGAAGGCCGGCGTGACGGAAGACGGAGGCGTCGCCAAACTGGATTATCCGCAGAGGGTGAAGCGCGTCATTTTCCTGTTCATGAACGGCGGATGCTCGGCCATCGACAGTTTCGATTACAAGCCGGCGCTCGACAAGTATCACGGACAGCCGCTGCCGGGCGGGCATGTTTCCACGGAGCGTCAGACCGGCGAGCTGATGCGGTCGCCGTTCAAGTTCAAGAAATACGGCCAGTCCGGAATGGAAGTGAGCGAGCTGTGGCCGCATCTGGGCGAAGTCGCCGACGACGTTTGCTGGATCAGGTCGGTGTACACGGAGATTCCGAATCATGAACCCGCGTGCCTGATGGTGAACACGGGCGCGAATCAGGCGGGCCGTCCGTCGATGGGCGCGTGGGTGACGTACGGACTCGGTACAGAGAATCAGAACATGCCGGGATACGTGGTGCTGTGTCCCGACGTTCCCACTACCGTCGGGCCACCGCTTTGGAGTAACGGATTCCTGCCGGCGATCAACCAGGGAACATTTATTTCCGATCGTGTGCAAGATCGTCCGGGCGCGGCTCCGCCAGCTTCCAAAGACGGCGATCCCGTCGTGATCGAAAAGAATTTCGATCCGAAGAAGTTCATCAGCTACGTCAACAATCCGAAATTCGCGATGGAAGAGCAGCGCCGCGAGCTCGACCTGCTGGAGCACATCGAGAACATTCGTTCGAAAGCGCAATCGGCGCCCGATCCGCAAGTGGAAGCCGTAGTGAAGTCGATGGAAGTGGCGTATCGGATGCAGACGGAAGCGCCGGAGGTTTTCGATATCCGTAAAGAGAGCGAGGCGACGCAAAAGCTTTACGGTCCCGGCAGCACGGCGCGCGGATGTTTGCTGGCGGTGCGGCTGGCCGAAAAGGGCGTGCGGATGGTGCAGGTGTATTACGCCAAGGGCGATCCATGGGACGCGCACGCCGACATCGAAGCGCATCGCAAGAACGCGCGCGATTCCGATCAGCCGTTCGCGGCGGTGGTGAAGGATTTGAAGTCGCGCGGGATGTGGAAGGACACCTTAGTCCTGTGCGGATCGGAATTCGGCCGAACGCCGGTGCGCGAAATCGGACGGGGCGGCGGCGGGATTCAGAATGGGCGCGATCACAATCCGTTCGGCTTCACCATGTGGATGGCGGGCGGTGCGCTAAAGGGCGGCACCATTTACGGCGCTACCGATGAGTTCGGGTTCAAGGCGGTGGAGAAGCCGGTCCACGTGCACGATATTCACGCGACCATTCTGTATCTGATGGGGATCGATCACACCAAGCTCACCTATCGTTATAGCGGCCGCGATTTCCGGTTGACGGACGTTGCGGGGAATGCGCTGCACGATATCGTCGCTTAGGCCGTCTCCTGATCCTCCTCCGTGAGCCCGCGCCAATCGGCGCGAACTTCCTGACACACACCGGCTAAAGCCGGTGCCACCTCAGCGCTCGTCGCCGCAGCCGGAACTTTTCTCGCGATATGCGTGTCTAACCCATATGTGTCTAACGATAGTCCCGGCGTGACGTCCAAGGACAGGAGGCCCATAAAATGACGCGCATTTCCCTGAGTGCGAGCCTGATCGTTTTCGCGGCGGTAGTGACGCCCGCGCAGACGCCATTGAAGTTCGAAGTCGCAACGCTGAAGCACGCCGTTGGCGGCGGCCCTCCCGGTGATATCCCGCGCAACATGGACAGTTCGCCCGGTCATTTTGCCATGCACAACGTGCCGCTTCGGTATGCGCTTGAGTGGGCCTATGACTTGAAAGACTACGGAGCTGTCGGGGCCGGATTGGATCAGGGGACCGGATGAGCGATACGAGATTGTCGGACGCTCCGCTGGTCCGGCGTCGGAAGCGCAATTGCGCCTCATGTTGCAATCGCTGCTGGTGGAGCGGGTCGCGCTGAAGACGCATCGCGAAACGCGGGAGCTTCCGGTGTACGTGCTGATTCCGGGCAAGGGCGCACCGAAGGTGAAGGAACCCTCGACCGATGGCGACGCGGCTTTGAGCGGCGGCGCGACCGGCGTCCTGTTCCATAAGCAGCCGATCTCCCGACTAACGTTCATGCTGTCGCGCCGGATGGATCGTCCCGTGCTCGACATGACCGGACTGAAAGGCGTTTACGATTTCACGCTGGATATTTCGGGGTTGGCCAATTTTAGCGGTCCGCCTCCGTCAGCCGATGATCCCGCCGTTTCGATTTTCACGGCTGTGCAGAAGGATCTCGGGCTGAAGCTGGAAGCGACGAAGCATCCTATTGATGTTCTGGTGATCGATTCGGTGAACAAGGTCCCGACGGAGAATTAATCTGTGACCGATGTGGCGCGCGCTTCAGCGCGCTGTGTCGACACTCGTGGCGACATTTCTTCGCGCGAACACGAAACAGTGTCGGCATGAGTGCCGACACGGCACGCAAGAGTGCGTGCGCCACTTCAACCCGCGATGCGCGCGGCGGCGCCCTGGATGGAAAGCACCGTCCCGGGTTCGGCGAACGGCACGCGAATATAAGCCATCGCCACCGTCTTCTGCAACGCGGGCGAAAACGCCGTGCTGACGATTTCGCCTGCATCCGCGTCGCCTGATTTGAACTTCATGCCAACCGCCGGAGGCTCCGCGGTGTCGATCTCCAACTTCCGCAACACGCGATGAATCTGGGCGCGGCTGCGCACGCGCTCGACGATTTCCTGTCCCAGATAACAGCCCTTGGAAAAATGGACCGCTTGTAGCTGGCCGGTTTCCTGGACCAGGTACCGCTCGGTGATCTCCTCGCCATAGCGCGGGCGGCCGTTTTCGATACGCACGATCCGCGCGTCTTCGGCGGTCGCGGCGATTGCGCCGGCGGCGGAGAGCTGGGCAATCACTTCGTCCTTTCGTTCCGTGGGCACGAAGATAAAATATCCGTCCGCGCCCGTCGAACTCAGACAAGCGATGTTCGCATCACCCCACGTGTTGCTCCATGGAACGGTAGAATAGGGCGCTTCCGGTAACGCGGCGATCCCCATCTTCCGGAGTACGGCCGCCGATTCTGGGCCCTCTACTGCAATGGTCGCGATGCGATCCGTCGCATCCTCCAGCGTCACGTCGTCGGCGATGATATAGCGATCCAGGTGCTCGAAAATCTTCCGGCGCGTCTCCGGCTCCGTGTCGAGTAGAAAGTGATCCTTGAAACACAGCAGGTTCACGTCGCCCAGTATGCGGCCCTGCGCGTTTAGGAAGAATGAGTAGCACCCTTCGCCGGGCTTGAGCTGCTCGATATGATTGGTGGTCATGGCGTGCAGAAATCGCGCTCGATCCTCGCCGGTCGCGCGAAGCTTGCCGCGGTCCGAGAGATCGATCCAAGCCGCATGGTCGCGCAGCGCGTGGTATCCGGGACTGACCGGATTCACGCTATCCCCTTGACGGGTGGGGCTCGATCGTAAAGTGTGCATGCCGTCTGGGTTCGAGATGCCGTCGCTCAAAGTGTCATCGCTCAAGCCAGTGAAATCCAACGCAAGTAACCGGAAATCAGTACAATCAGCGACCCGGTGATGACGATGCCAGTGAGCATCCTCGGTTTTCCGGTTCGGTACAGGATGGTTGCCGCGAATACGTGCAGCACCAGCAGCATTTTGATTCCAAACCACATCTGATAGTGCGGCTGCGGGTGTGGTTTGCTCAGGAAATTATACAGACCGGAGACAAGGATTCCACCGATAGCGGAGTAGGCTATAGGCTTAAAGCTTGTGAGCATTTCTCCGGCGGCTACCCGCGCGTAGAATACGCCGCCCAGCAGCACGATCACCGAGGCAAGGTGCAGCCAGCGCATGGCGATCGGAAGAGCTGCGTCCATACCCCGAGTATACAATCGAGGGAAAGAGACAAAAGATGATCCACGAGATTCTGCCGGTAGGAATGTTGCAATGCAATTGCTCGATCTTCGGTGACGAGCAATCGCGCGAAGCTATCGTCGTCGATCCGGGCGACAACATCGAGGACATTCTCGCGATTCTCCAAAAGCATTCGCTCAAGGTGAAGGCGATCGTGATTACGCACGCCCATATCGATCACATCGGCGGCGCGGCGAAATTGAAAGCGCTCACTGGCGCGCCGGTCCACATGAATCAGGAGGACGCGGAGTTGTACGATCGGCTGGACGTGCAGGCGGGATGGCTCGGCATGGAGACGCCGGAAAAAACCGGGATCGACACCGAAGCCCGCGAAGGCGATTCGCTCAGACTTGGAAAAGCCGAATTTCAGGTGCTCCACACACCCGGCCACACGCAAGGCAGCATTTCATTGTGGATTCCCGCCGAGAACAAGCTGGTCGCGGGCGATACGCTGTTTCGCGACAGTATCGGCCGCACGGATCTGCCGGGAGGCGACGGCCGTCAGATTCTGCGCTCCATTCACTTGAAGCTATTGACGCTGCCGGCGGACGCCGTCGTGATTCCGGGGCACGGGTCGAACACGACGATTGGGCGGGAGAAGGAACGGAATCCGTTCCTGAGGTGAGATTGTTTGGCGTGGGGCAGGCGATCTTGTCGCCTGCCTAGGGCGCGGACCCTCGCACTGTTCCGTTCGCTCCAACCTCTGTCAGGCGACAAGATCGCCTGCCCCACATTTACGGGGCCGATTCGGCTCGTTTGCGCTTCAACTCGGCCATCACGCTCGAAACCAGTTCCTTCGCATTTGTGATGGAGTTACTGATCATCTGGATGTCCATCGCGGGTTTTCCCGCCTGCCGCGCGCTTTGGCAGTACACGCCGTGTTGCCCCACCAGCACCAGCGCGTCGGTCAACAGGTCCAGGGTCACCGCCAGGCGGCCGCGCTCCAGGCCCATGCGAAACTCGTATTCCTCGAGCGCTTCTTTGCGATCTTCGTAAACGGACATCGTCCTTTATAGTACGATGTGGCGAATATAGGGGACCCTAAGGCTTCGGCGGCTCTGTCAATTCAGTGGGGTAGCTAAGCTTATACGTCGTCAACTTAGCCGCCGCGCTGCTCTCTTTGGCCACCTTCAGAAACTCTCTATAAAGTTTGTCTTCGCACGGAGCTTGATCGTTTGCCTCAAAGTTAGCAGTGTCCGCGACCTTCGAGAACTCGCGGTCGGGAATGTACAAAGTATAAAGACGAAAGCCCGCCTCATCTAAGAACGTGACATAAAACGAGGACATCGGAACTCGCCCATTGTCTGGATGTTTTGAAAAATACTTCGCAACCTTGCCTTTGCCGTCGGTCAGTGTGGCCACATACCTGAGGCCATGATAAGCCTCCCACCTGGTTCGCAGGGAAAACTGAATACCGGCGGCCGAAGAAGTGACCATGGGCCAATCAAAGGGCTTCGCTATGTCGTCCTGCGTGTCCGTCTGAGACAAAAGAGGGAACGCGGCGAAGACAACCGCAGGCAAAGCGCTCTGGAGAATGCGGCGTATCAAGTCAGCCTTCCTATAAAGCCCCCGTCAGAGAAAGAATCCCAGCCCTCGTAGCCCTGACCATCATCAGACAAGGGGCCGGAAGGCGGAATGGAAAGCTTTACAATATCCCGCGCTCGAAGAATAAGCTCCTCCGCGCCACCCTCACCATAGAGAAGGGCAAGCAGTTGTTTCCACTCTGCTACTTTCCCGCGCCGAAACTCCGTCGCCACACTAACAGGGCTCCGCTCGTATTCATCGTGAAACGCCTTCAATAGTTCTCCGCCGTGCTGTACAACCGCACCGGCGAGCACCGCATCAGGTAAAGCCATTTGCGACGAAGTATAGCAAAAAAAACGCGACGCGGCGGCTAATCCTCGACATGAATCCCTACACAGCGCGCTGAAGCGTGCGCTCAATCGCGATTGCTTCATGGCCCCGCAACCTTCCGTTGCTACAATGGTTCGCGGAGCACGCTCCACATCCGAACATGAGCAACATCATCGTTCTCGGCGCGCAGTGGGGCGACGAAGGCAAGGGGAAAGTCGTCGACCTGCTGGCCGAGCGTTTCGACATCGTCGCGCGCTACCAGGGCGGCCACAACGCCGGGCACACCGTGTTCATCGGCGAGAAGAAATTCGTCCTCAAGCTGATCCCCTCGGGCATTTTGCGCCCCGGCGTCCGCGCCGTCATCGGCAACGGCGTGGTGATCGATCTCGCCGCGCTGCTCGAGGAAATGGAAGCCCTCCAGGCCGCAGGCATCGACGTCGTAAGTAATCTGCGGATCAGCAATCGCGCCCACGTCATCTTTCCGTTCCACCGGCTCATCGAAAAAATGTCGGAAGCGCGAGAGAATCGGGTCCCCATCGGCACCACCTCGCGGGGCATCGGCCCCTGCTACGAAGACAAAATCGGACGGCGAGGCATCCGCATCGCCGATCTGTTCGATCCCGAAAGTTTTCGAAATCTTTACGACGTGCTGGCCGAGGATAAGCGCATTCTCGCGGGCAGCTTCCTGCTGGATGACCCGATCGATTACGCCGCCATTCGAGAACAGACCGAGTGCTACGCCGCCCGCATCCGCCCGTTGGTCTGCGATACCGCGGTTCTGCTCTCGGACGCGATGGCGCACGGCAAGCGAATTCTGTTTGAGGGCGCGCAGGGAACCATGCTCGATATCGATCACGGTACGTATCCCTTCGTCACCTCATCCAGCGCGGCGGCCGGGGGAGCCTGCGTCGGAACCGGCGTGCCGCCCACGCGCATCCAGGGAATCATCGGAGTCTCCAAGGCCTACATCACGCGTGTCGGCTCGGGGCCGTTTCCCACCGAGAGCACGGATGCCGCGGGCGATCTATTGCGCCGCGAAGGCAACGAATTTGGAGCGGTCACCGGCCGTCCGCGCCGATGCGGCTGGTTCGACGCGCCTCTGCTGCGCTATACCGCGATGGTGAACGGGTTTGACACGCTGATGATCACCAAGCTCGACGTGCTGGATCATCTCGACGAGATTCCGGTTTGCATCGGCTATAAATTATCCGGCGTCGAGGTCACCGAGATGCCCGCGACCTATCGCGCGCTGGAGGCGATTGAGCCGGTATACGAAAATCTGCCCGGTTGGCGAGCGACGACCCGCGGAATCGCGAGATTCGACGAACTGCCCGACCGGGCTCGCGCCTATTTAAGATTTCTGGAAGAAAAAGCCGGAGTCGAGGTGGGAGGAATCTCGACCGGCCCGGAGCGTAATGAAACCATCATCCGGGCCGGTTCGAAACTTGAACGGCTGATTACCTAGCGGACTTACCGGCGTCCGCCGCCGTGTCCACCGCCACCACGGGCCATTCCACCACCGCCACGAACGGCACCACCGCCGCGGACTGCGCCACCGTAGCCGCCGCGGACTGCGCCACCGTAGCCGTAACCGCCGCGGACCGCGCCACCGTAACCGCGGTAACCGTACCCGCCGTAACCGTAGCCGAGGCCGATTCCGACCCCTGGGTAGCCGTAGCCGTAACCGTAGTACGGCGAAGCGTAGCCGTAGTAAGGAGGCGGATATGCATACGGGTAACCGTAGCCGTAGCCATAGCCATAGGGAGCCGCGTACGGCACCCCAATACCGATCCCCACGCCGACCCGCGGTCCAACCCGCGCTCCGAACCGAACCTGGGCCTGCGCCGGGGCCGGCATCAGCATGAGTAACAGTGCCATCACCGCCAGTGCTGGGATACCAAATCTTTTCATCATGTTGTCACCCTCTTTTCTCTTCCCTCGTGCGGATCCCTTTCCAGTCCTTCCACCTCATTAGACGCGGCAGCGCGCCTGAGGATTCCACTGCTAAGCCCTTTATTAACCCCCTTTTACATTAACAACTAACAATGCCCGCGCCGGGTTCCCGGAAGCGGCAATTCCGAAGGGGTGTATGAAAACACGCACAAACTCTTTTTATCACAATCGGAGCGACGCGGCGATCGTCGCGGGACCAGCACAGTTAGGGGCTACGGCTGGTGCCCCTATCGCCTGAGGATGCAACGCACACCCGCTTATTTCACGCCGTCGAAGCTGGTCTGCATCGATGTTCCTGCGAACTCGCGCGGTCCATACTTCGTATTGGAAACGGGGGATGGAATCGATGCGAACAGCAATCGCGACCGGTCTTGCAATTCTGACCGGCGCCACACTCGGCTGCATGGCGGCGTCTGCGCAGGCATTCGCGGTCGCCTCGATCAGGCCGAGTGCGGCCGAGGTCAAGTTTGAGCATGACGGGAAAACCGAAGTGGCCCCTGGAACCTTGAGGATGCGCGACGTCACCGTGAGCACCTGCATCAAGTGGGCATACGGCGTGCAGGACCGCCAGATTTCCGGGCCGGAATGGCTCCAGTCCCAGCATTACGACATCGTCGCAAAAGCGGACGGACCGGCTACCGAGGATCAGATGAAACTGATGCTGCAGGCGTTATTGGCCGATCGGTTCAAGCTGAGCTTTCACCGCGAACGCAAAGAACTGCGGTCCTACGTGATGACCGTCGCGAAGAGCGGCCATAAACTTCACGAATCGGCGAGTGACGCCAAGCCATCCAGGCAAAATTCGGCTATCGCAACCACCGCCAAAGCGACCACGATGAAGGAATTCGGGGACTTTATGTCGGGTCCCCTTCAAACACCGGTGGTCGATATGACCGGGCTGACCGGCCGGTATGACTTCGTGCTGGACTTCACGCCCTACCTTCCCGAAGGCGAGCACGTGATGAAACCGGACTACGTGAACACGAACGGTATCATCATCGCGGCGCTACAGAGGGAACTCGGACTCAAGCTGGAATCGCGAAAAGAATCCGTTGACGTGCTGGTGATCGAGCACGTAGAAAAGCCGTCGGAGAATTGATGATGGAGCGAGATAAGTAAAACAAGCCTTCTACGGGCGCACGAAGAGCACGGCCGAGGCGTTACGGGGTCAGAACTGCTAGCTCGGGAAATACCTCAAAGTCGTCAGTGTTGAAGGTGTAGATTCGCTGAATCCCATTGGCCTGCATCGTCGCCGCGATTTGCAGATCGAATACCTCTCCACCTGTGACCGGGTGACGGCGAAGTAAGTCCATCCATGCTTCCACGGTGCGGGCTGGAATGGGCAGAACATGTAGAAAAGCGAGTAGGCCGGAAATAGCGCGCATTGCGTCGTCAGCGGAGCGCGGCTTCGGAACGCGCCGCGCATTGGTCACGATGGAATAAAACTCGCAGAGTATCTGCGAGGTCACATACAGCGTTGCGGACGAGTGGCGCCCCGCATCGAGTAAGGCGCGTGAGGCCGCATGTTGCGGGGCGTCTGCGTCCATTGCATACACCAGAACATTCGCGTCGATGATTCCCGGCTCAACGGACATCGTCGTAGATGTCGCGCCTGTGGAGAGGGCCTGCGTCTCCGAGATGCCAGACTGGCAATTCGGGGGCGGTGCCGGCAACATTGGCTTTCGCCCGGCGCTCGCTTATGAGCCGTTCCAGCAATGCTTCCACGGAAATACCTTTCCGCCGGGCTTCGTCGGCGAGGCGGACTTCGGTTTCATGCGAGATTTCGATACTCATGGGAACTGCTCCTTTTTCAGGGTACCGTGCCGGCTAATGTTACGCTGACTCAGCGGCTTTATCCTGGGGAGGTCGACCCGGCGCGCTCAGCCGAAACTGCCAATTGGAACTGTCTCGCGGGCTGGCCGGGCTGAGTCGGAACTATTTCCCGAACTCGACCGTCCAAAGCGTTGTAGAGTAAATATAGTCCTTCAATGCAGATATCAGGAAGCCGCCAGTCGGCTTCCATGTCCGTGGTGTAGGCTCGCGGGCTTGTTGGGCTCGTGAATATCGAGAATTAGAGGTTGTAGCATTTCATGAATACGCGGTGGTTGATGACCGCAGCCGCGCTGGTCGCATTCGCGAGCGGCGTCCCGGCCAGTGCGGCCGACCTTCAGGCGCCCAAGGCCGGCAAAGTCGATATTTTCCCTCTCAAAGACATCAAAGCCGGTATGCATGGCACTGCCTGGACCGTTTTTTCGGGCACCGAGCCCGAGCCCGTGCCTATCGAAGTAATCGGCATCATGCGAGGGCAGAACGGGCCGCAGGACATCATCCTCGCCAAGATGGGCGGCAAAGCGCACGAAACCAACGTCGCCGCGGGAATGTCCGGCAGCCCGGTGTATATCGACGGAAAGCTGGTCGGCGCGGTGGCGCTGCGCTTCAGTGTTTTTTCGCCTGACGCCATCTGCGGAATCACTCCCATCGAGTACATGCTCGAAATCAACGATTTTGATAAATCGCGTCCGCTGGCGGCGCGCACGCCCGAGAACGCGGCCGGCAATCGCGCCGCAGCCATGGAAATCCCTGGCGAACTCCTGGGGCAACTGGTAAGCGCCGGTGCCCAGTCCTCCTTTCCGCGAGTCCCCAGCATGACCCCGATCGACACGCCGCTGGTGCTTTCCGGATTCTCCGAAACCGCGGTCAATGCGTTTCAGCCGCTGTTCAACCAGATGGGAATCGTCGCGGTGCAGGGCGGCGCGAGCGCGGCGTATCTCACCAGTAAACCGGCCAAGGGATGGGAGCATGCGCTCAATCCGGGCGAAGCGGTCTCGGGCGTGCTGGTCTCCGGCGACATGTCGGCAACCGGCATGGGAACGGTGACCTACAACGATGGCAAACGCGTGCTGGCCTTCGGTCATCCGTTCTTCAACCTCGGCCCGCTGGATATGCCGATGGCGAAAAGCGAAATCCTGATGGTGATGGGGTCCGCGTTCCAGCCCACCAAGTTCGGCAACGCGACGGAAGTGGTCGGCGCGCTGCACCAGGATCGGTTCTCGGGAATCATGGGCGAGCTGGGATCGGAAGCGCCGTCGATTCCGGTGCACCTCAAACTGCGTTCCATGGGTGTCAATAACTCGGTTCTGAAAGAGCGCGACCTGCATTTCAACGTCTTCGTGCATCAGAAGTGGACGCCCTTCCTGATGATGCTGACGCTGTTCAACTCGCTGCAACAGGTGAACGAGTATGCCGATGAAATGACCTATCGGATGCACGGCAACGTGGTGATGGATGGGACGCAGAACATCCAAGTGTCCACCATGCTCGCCCCGGGTGAACTTCCCGCGCCGCCCGCGATGCTGCTGGCGGGATGGTGGGCCGACAAATTCAATCGCCTGTTCCTGAATCCAGTGAACACGCCGAAGCTAAAGAGCGTTGACGTTACCGTCGATCTGTTGCCGGATCGCCGCTCGGCGACCATTGAGAGCGCCTGGACCCCTTCGAGCGAAGTGGAGGCGGGCAGCCAGGTTCCCGTGAAGGTTTATCTGCGGCCGTATCGCGGCGACGTGATCGAGAAATCCTTCGACGTTAAGATTCCCGCGGGCATGCCGAAAGGCGAGCATCGGATTTTGCTGTGCGACGCCGACACCATGAACCGCATGCCGCACGCCGCCGCCGCGGGCAATCGCTATATGGATATTCCCGAGACCATCTCTCTGCTCAACCAGGAGCGCGGCAACAACCAGTTGTACGTGTCGCTGGTCGAAGGCCGCGCCACCTATTACGCCGACGACAAAACCATGCCGGCGCTGCCATCCTCCGTGCTCAACGTCCTTCAGACCGAGCGCACTTCCAGCCGCGTGCTGATCGGCACGCCGGAAAGCGCGCAGGAGCAACTCGCGATACCATTCGAGCAGGTGGTGACGGGCAGCTATTCGTTGAGAATCGTCGTAAAATAGCGAGCCAAGTAACGAGCCAAGTGACCTCCTTCTCAACTGCGCGCGTCAGCACCCCCGTCATCCCGAGCGCAGCTACCCCCGTCATCCCGAGCGCATACCCCCGTCATCCCGAGCGAAGCGAGGGATCTGCTTCTCGCTCCCTTTTCGCTGGCGGGACCCACTACCCGGTGGTCTTCGTTAACAGCGAACATGGTCAGTTGAGCGAAGTAGTCAAACTCTCATGAACATCTCCCGAGTCTTCCCAGCACTCTTGTGCGCCTCTTTGTGCACCTCCGTCGCGCTCCTCGCCGTCGAAACCAAGTATTGGCAACAATCCGAGATGGCCGATTTCGAAAAGGGCACGCTCACGCGGCTGTCCCTTTCAAGCGAAGGCCACCTCACGCTCGCGCCTGTGGTGAAAGAGATCTACGATCCCACGGTGACCTTCCTATGGGCCGTCGCGCGCGATTCCAAAGGCAATCTCTACACCGGCGGCGGATCGGTAAGCGCTTCAAAAGCCAAGCTGATCATGATCGACCCGTCCGGCAAGGCCAAGACTCTGGTCGAGCTGGACGGCATGGCCGTCCAGGCCATCGCCATCGACCGTCAGGATCGCGTCTACGCGGCGACTTCACCGGACGGCAAAGTGTATCGCGTGGACTCCGCGGGCAAGAGCCAAGTCTTCTACGATCCGCACGCCAAGTACATCTGGGCGCTGGCCTTTGCGCGATCGGGCGATCTGTTTGTCGCCACCGGCGATCAGGGCGAGATTCATCGCGTGACGCCGGCGGGCACCGGTTCGGTGTTCTTTAAAACGGAAGAGGCGCACGCGCGATCGCTGACCATCGACGCGAACAATAACCTGATCGTCGGCACGGACCCCAGCGGGTTGATTCTGCGCATCACGCCCGCGGGTGAAGGCTTCGTGCTGTATCAATCGCCCAAGCGCGAGATCACCGCGGTCGCGGTCGCGCCGGATGGATCGATTTACGCGGCCGGTGCGGGAGCCAAGCAGCCGTCGATCCTGCCGCCGCCCCAGGTTTCGCAATTCGGGCCGCCGCCGGCTGCGCCCGCGCCGACAGGCGCGCCCGGAACGTTGACTCTGACTGTCGCGCGCCCGGGCGCGCCGCCGAGCCTCGCGCCGGCGGGGCCCCCGGTCACCACCGGTTCTGAAATTTACCGCATTCAAGCGGACGGATATCCTCGCAAGGTCTGGAGCCACCCGCAGGATGTCGTGTACGCGCTGGCGTTCGATGCGCGAGGCCGGGTGATTGCCGGAACCGGAAATCACGGGACCATTTATCGGATTGATTCCGATCACTCCTACACTCGCCTGGTGAATCTTGAATCGACGCAGGTGACTGGATTTTGCGGATCTCCCGATGGCAAGCTTTACGCGGTCACGGGCAACATCGGAAAGGTGATTGCGATCGGTCCGCGGATGGAATCCTCGGGGACGTTCGAAAGCGATGTGTTCGACGCCGGCGCGTTCACGTATTGGGGCCGCCTGAGCGCCGATCCCACTGGTCAACCCACCAGTCAGCCGTCGAGCGGAGTTTCATTTGAAACCCGCAGCGGCAATCTCAACCGCACGCAGCAGAACTGGAGCCCATGGGCGAAGCTCGACGCGGGCCGCATTGTCTCTCCCGCGGCGCGATTCATACAATACAAAGCTACCTTGACGGAGGGAGCGCGCCCTGCGGGCTCGACCGTAGTGAGCGAAGTCGACATCGCGTACTTGATGAAGAACGTCGCGCCTGTCATCGAGCAAGTCGAGGCCACGCCGGCCAATTACAAATTCCCGGCGCCATCCACCTCCGCGGCTTCCAGCAACCCCACGCTCACTCTGCCGCCGCTCGGCCGCAGCCGGCCCTCGAGCCCGCCACTCACCTTGAACGACTCCGGAAACTCGCCGGCGCTCACCTGGTCGAAAGGACAAATCGGAGCGCGGTGGCTGGCGACCGACGATAACGGCGACACGCTTACTTTCCAGGTCGAAATTCGCGGCGTGAATGAGACCGGTTGGAAGCTGCTCAAGGACAAAATTCGCGAGCGCTACTACAGTTGGGATTCGACCGCGCTTCCGGACGGCAAATACGTAGTGCGCATCACCGCGTCGGATGCGCCGTCGAACCCGCCGGATCAGGCGCTGACGGCTACGCTCCAGAGCGATCCGTTTCTGATCGACAACACGGCCCCCGAAATCACCGATTTGCGCGCAACCGCGATTGGCAGCGCGCCGTCCGCCGGATCGAGGCAGGCGTTTCGCCCGGGCCAAATCGAAGTGCGCTTTCACGCGAAAGACGCGCTCAGCACCATCGGCAAAGCCGAGTACTCGGTGAACGGCGGGGATTGGATCCTGGTCGAGCCGGTCACGCGGCTTACGGATTCGCAGGAAGAAGACTATCGCGTGATGATCGACCGCGCGCCGGGCGAGACCACTATCGCGGTCCGCGTCGCGGATGAATACGAGAATCAGTCCGTCGCAAAAACTGTCGTGAAGTAAGTCTTGCCGAACGCCCGCGGGCTTGCACATATGACAAGCCTATTCCACAATTGCGTAATGAACGACGAGCCCACCCAATCCGCCTCTGAATCTAACGTCTCCCAGCTCAAGGGGGAGCTGGACGAGTTGATTGTTAAGGGCGAGTTATTGCTTATTGCCATGGTGGTTGATCTCAAACGAGTTGCGCCTGCAGATAAACATGCAATTCAAAAACTAAAACTACCGCTCTTCAAGGTGGAATATGAAGCCTGGTATTCAACTGCGATGCAGGTTGTGAAACAGCTGATTCCGGATCGGCTGGCCGATTTTGTAAAACAGTACAAGGATGAAAAGAGGAAGGAGATCAACGTTGCGACTTATGGGATATCGGACTACCTGATCGGCATTCAAACCTCGTATTACGACAAGCTCGTCGCAGACGGCAACGCAGCGTTTCCAAAATTCGAGCGGCAACTAAGTATTCTGAAATCTGCTCGCGCGCGGTTTAAAAGCCGTTTGTTCGACATGGTCGAGGTAGTTCAAGCAGACTTGTTCGACAGCGAACTGGAATCCGCAGGCGAGCTTAATCGGATGGGATTCGCGAGGGCGGCTGGCGCTGTAGCTGGCGTTGTCTTGGAGCGCCATCTCCGTCGTATCACAACCAAGCGTAATCTGAAATCAAAGAAAAGCGCCCCGACAATCAACGATCTCAACCAGCTTTTGAAAGCGATGCGATCGATACTGCAACATGGAGATTTGTCCAGCACCTCGGCGACTTGCGCAATCTGTGTGATCACGACAAAGGTAACGATCCTACCAAGGATCAGGTCCGTGACCTCGTCGCTGGCGTATCCAAGGTGGTTAAGACGATTCTCTGATTTGTTGCCGACGAGGAGAGGTCGTAATCATGGCCAAAACGAAAAATGCGCTGAAGATTCTCGAGAAGGTTACTGGCTCGAGTTCGACAGTCAAAGATGAGATTTCGAACGCCCGGATCAATCTCGAAGTGGCTCAGATGATCCACGATAGCCGGACCAAAGCGGGGCTTTCCCAACGCCAGCTTGCCGATTTGATCGGATCAAAACAACCGGTGATCGCGAGGCTTGAAGACGCCGATTACGAGGGACACTCCCTCACCATGCTCCAGCGAATCGCCGAGGCATTGGAACAGCGACTGGAAGTACGCTTCGTGTCGTCGAGGAAACACCGCGCGCTGAAGTCCTCGCGCCGTTCGAGTCGCCAGTTGCGGCCGGTGTAGCTGCGGCATCAGCCCGCCTTCTTCAGCCCGTCTCGAATCGCCCTCTTGAGCACCGCTTGGTAGCCGACGCCGTTCTTCTCCGCGATTCGTTTCGCGCGTTCAAGATCCGCAATCGGGATGCGAAGGGAAATGGCGCGAGTCGCATTCTCCTTGGCTTGTTCCATGAGTCGCTCAAGAAGTTTTGGATCGGTTCTCGCAATATTCGATCCGGGAGACCGGCGAAGAGTCCCTGTTCGGAGGGCGCGGGCAAACTCCCGCTGCGTTTGCTCGCGGCCTTTCGGTGTTGCGTACCAATCGGGTTTGAATTTGGAGACGCGAGTCGGTTTGCCGGACATACGTAAAGACGGTGCCGGAAGCGAGCTTGGAGTTAGGCCGGTCGCTGGCCCTCAAGTCCTTCCAGCCGGCGATGGTGGATCTCGGCAATGCGCACCAGCGCCCGGATATTGTCAGCATCGGCGGCGATAGCTTCCCGGATTGACTTCATCTCCGCGTCGTGCCGCTCGAAAGCCTCGTCGTGGTATTGCTGTCGCGCCGCCATCTCCTGCTGGCTCTTAGCCAACTGTCGCTGGCTGTCGGCAACCTCCTGCAAGGTGTTTCCCACTTGTTCGAGAATTTGTTCTACGCGCGCCAGTCGCTCATCGCCGTTCGTCATGTCGAGAATCTCTCTGGTCCCAGCCTATCATCCTTCGCCCGCGAGTTGCGGTACAACAGAAGTGAACTCACCATGACCACTGCACAAACCCGCACCAATTTTCACACTGACTTTTTCATCAACGGCAAATGGGAACCGGCTTCGAACCCCGCGTCCATCGACGTTCTCTCCGCATCGACCGAAGAAGTGATCGGCTCGGTTCCCGAAGGCAGCGCAGCCGACGTCGATCGCGCGGTTCGCGCCGCCCGAGCTGCATTTGACAATGGATGGTCCGAAACCACCGTCACCGAGCGCTCCGATTGGCTCACGAAGCTCGCGGGCGCTCTGAAAGATCGCGGCGAGCGGATCGCGAACATCATCGCGCAGGAAGTGGGAACGCCGCTCTCGATGGCGACGCCGGTGCAAGCGGGATTGCCGGTCGCCGTCACCATGGGCTACGCGAAGCTGGTCACCGAAGTAAAGCTGGAACAGGAAATCGGCAACTCGCTGGTGGTGCGCGAACCGTTTGGCGTGGTCGGAGCGATCACTCCCTGGAATTATCCGCTGCATCAGATCATGGCGAAAGTCGCGCCCGCGCTGGCCTCCGGATGCACGGTGGTGCTGAAGCCAAGCGAGATCGCGCCGCTCAACGCATTCCTGCTGGCCGAGGCGTGCGAATCGATCGGACTGCCCCCCGGCGTCGTGAACATCGTCACCGGATACGGACCGGTGACGGGCGAAGCGATCGCATCACATCCCATGGTCGACATGGTCAGCTTTACCGGATCGCTGCGCGCCGGCAAACGCGTGGGCGCACTGGCGGCGGAGTCAATCAAGAAGGTGACGCTCGAACTCGGCGGCAAGTCCGCGTTCATCGTGCTGGATGACGCGCCGTTTGAAAAAGCGATTCCGGCGGGCGCGCGCAATTCGATGCAGAATTCGGGGCAGACGTGCTCGGCCTGGACCCGCATGATCGTGCCGCGCAGCCGTTATCAGGAGGCGCTCGACGCCGCGGCTGCCGCCATCACCGGACTTAAGTTGGGCGATCCGCTGGATGCTTCGACGCGCCTGGGGCCGCTGATTTCCGCGACGCAACGTGAACGTGTGGAAGGGTTTATCGCGAAAGGCAAGCAGGAGGGCGCGCGCGTGGTGATCGGCGGCGGCAGGCCGGCCGCGTTCGCCAAAGGCTATTACGTTGAGCCGACCATCTTCGCCGACGTCCATTCGAAGATGACCATCGCGCAGGAAGAGATTTTCGGGCCGGTGCTTTCGGTGCTGCCCTACGATACCGAAGATGAAGCTGTAAGCATCGCCAACGACACGATTTACGGGCTCGCGGGCGGCGTTTGGTCGGGCGATTCGGAGCGCGCGATGAGGGTCGCGCGGCGCTTAAGAACCGGGCAAGTGGATGTAAATGGAGGCAGATACAATCCGCTGGCGCCCTTTGGAGGGTATAAGCAGTCGGGTGTGGGGCGCGAGTTGGGGATGTTTGGCCTCGAAGAATATTTCCAGATAAAGTCGATCGCGCGGTAAGCGCGGCGCGGTCCGCCGCGGTAAAGTCGCGGTGTTTTCGCGGTAAAACACGGTTTTCTGATTTACTGCGGATGCCGTCCTGCAACATTCTTTTTTTCAGTAAGTTGCGTACGCCCACCGCGACGCGATTTTGCGGGCCGCCGGACCGACCATTTTGACGCCGGGAACCCGACTACGCTCGACTCTTTCCGGCAGCCGCGGGCACCGGAGTTGGAGCGGGAACCGCCGGCGATCCGTTCGCTGCGGCTTCCGTTTTCGTCAACCCGAGTTGCTTCCGCAATTCAACGTCGAGCTTCTTCTTCACGTCAGGATTGTCCTTCAGGAACTGGCGCGCGTTTTCGCGGCCCTGGCCGATGCGCTCGCCTTTGAATCCGTACCAGGCGCCGGATTTCTCCACGATGTTCTGCGCGACGCCTAAATCGATCAGGTCGCCTTCCTTCGAAATGCCCTCGCCGTAGATAATGTCGAACTCAGCTTCGCGAAACGGCGGCGCCATTTTGTTTTTCACGATCTTGACTTTGGTGCGATTGCCGGTGACCACGTCGCCGTCCTTGATGGCGGCGATGCGGCGGATGTCGACGCGCACGCTCGAATAGAACTTTAAAGCGCGGCCGCCGGTAGTGGTTTCCGGATTGCCGAACATCACCCCGATCTTTTCGCGAATCTGGTTGATGAAAATCAGGCAGGTATTCGATTTCGAAACGATCCCGGTGAGCTTACGCATGGCCTGCGACATCAGCCGCGCGTGCACGCCCATGAAGCTGTCGCCCATTTCGCCGTCGAGCTCGGCTTTGGGAACCAGCGCGGCCACCGAATCCAGAACCAGCACGTCGATGGAATTCGAAGTGATCAGCGCGTTGGTGATCTCGAGCGCCTGTTCGCCATAATCCGGCTGCGAGACCAGCAGGTTGTCGACGTCCACGCCCAGCTTGCGCGCGTACGCCGGGTCGAGCGCGTGCTCGACATCGATGTAAGCGGCCATGCCGCCGACCTTCTGCGCTTCGGCCACCACTTGCAGGGCGATGGTGGTCTTGCCCGACGATTCCGGTCCGAAGATTTCGCAAATCCGGCCGCGGGGAAAACCGCCGATACCGAGCGCGTGATCGATCGAAATCGAGCCGCTGGAGATCACTGGAACCACGTTCACGGGCTGCGAGCCCAGGCGTATGATGGAGCCTTTTCCAAATTGTTTCTCGATCTGGCTCAGTGTTGCGCCGATGGCCCGGCTGCGTTCTTTTTCGTCCATGGAGAGAGTCCTTCTTCTTCGGGGGGGAACCGCTATTATAGCGCGCGGATCAGTTTTCCAGGGTCAATTTTCGGTAGTGGGTGAGTTCGAAACAAGTGAGCGAAAAGCAGATCCCTCGCTGCCGCTCGGGATGACGGGCTCGGGATGATGGGCGTGGGGGTAGCGAAAGGGCGTGGCGCATAGGCCGATGATAGCGCTATAATCGCCCCGTTACCGGAAAAGGCGCCGGACATTATGAGACTCCGAACTGCTGTTCTGATCGCGATTCTAGGGGTGTCCATCGCCCCGAGGTTTAAGGCGCAGGGTCAGCCCGCGCTCCCGACGCCGGGCTTCCATCACCTGCATCTCAACTCGACCAATCCGGAAGCCGCCATCGATTTTTACACGAAGAATTTCCTGAGCACTTCGAAGGCGACGTTCGCGGGTCAGCCGGCGTTGAAGGCGGGCCGCGTGTACGTCCTGTTCACGAAGGTGAATTCGCCGCCGCCGCTGAAACCGCAATCCGCGTTCTGGCATTTCGGCTGGCACGTCACCGATGAGCGCGCGGCGCAGAAGCACTATCAGGAGATCGGGACCAGGCTACTGCCGCTATACACGGGTGATGGCGATGGCTCCGTGTGGATCAACAGCGACACATGGCCGGGCGGAGGCGGACCCGGCGGGGCGCTGGGGCGCACCAAGGCGCAGATCGCCGAAGCCAAAGAGAAGGGCATCCAGCCGACGCACGCGCCCGCGGGATTCGCCTACATCGGCGGACCGGACGGCGCGATGATCGAGTATCAGGGCAACATGCCGGCCGAGCGGTTCAACCATGTCCACATGTATCAGGACGATCCGTTCTGCGCGCAGCTCTGGTATCAGAAGCACTTGAATGTGCGCGCGGGCGGGCGCGGACCGCAGCACACCGAAGCCGATTGCAAGGTGCAACCGGGTACGGAGAAAAGCTGGCCGGCGCTGGATAAGGACGGAATGTATCGCGTGCCGGGCGCGGGCGTAGCGTTCGACGCGAATGCCGGGAGCACTCCGGCCGACAACGTCACCATGCAATGGTACGTGCGGCAGGATGATAAGCCGCTCGCGCCGACGCGGGGCCAAATGATGGACCACGTGGGGCTGAGCGTAACCGATCTCGATGCGTGGGTGGCGAAGCTGAAGGCAGAGAATGTCAGGTTCCTTCAGCAGCCGTACAAGGTGGGCGATTATCGGGCGCTGATGATCGAGGGGCCCAGTCGAGAAGCGATCGAGTTGATAGAAGTGAAGTGAACGAGCGTCCGGAAGCGAAGATAAGCCGGCCAGAAGGCCGGCTTGCCGGCAGGATTGCCGGCCCCACAAGGTTCCTTCAGCAGATGTACAAGGTGGGCGATTATCGCGCGGTGATGATCGAAGGGCCTAGCCGAGAAGCGATCGAGCTGATAGAGGTGAAGTGAGCGAGCCGTCAGGGAGGGAAGATGAGCCGGCATGAATGCCGGCCCCACGTCATTGCACGGATTGGATTTTTGAAACCGCTCCCTTTGGTCGCGGCTCGTAAAACACGGGGCGGGTTTATTAGACAGCAACATACTTTATCGTCTAGCAAAATAAAGGCAGCTTCCTGGCCGGATACAGGGTACAGGCATCAGTTCCCGGATGGCTTCTCGACGTGATCGATGACGATAACCTGGCGGGTTCCTTTGACCGGCACGAGTTTCAACCCGAGTTGTTGCTCCAATGCCGTGAACAGGGAAGCCGCAGGCTCAATCTCCGTCGACCCGTCACGCTGGTCGACAGCGGCGGGTCCCGGATTGGTCCGATCCGGTAAGTATTCGAGGCGGATATCGAACTTGCCTCTGAGTTCCGTCCGGTCGATGATCGTGTGGCCGGTAACTCGGGAAAGGTATGAGCAAAACTGGTCGATAGGAATTCCACTTGATAGGAAAAGTTGGTTTGGTCCGTTTCTTAAGTTGAGCCTCAAACGGCATGGCACGCCTGGCTGGCTTGGCGGAGAAACGCGGCCGCTGGAAAAGCCGGGAACGGGTTGTCCTGATGTGGTGTCACGAGGAACGGCTGCTGATGGCACATCAACCGAGCAGGTGCCGTTATTGTCCTTTAGCCTGGAGCCCCCTTTTGCCACTGTCAGCTCAAACGCAGGCCCGCTTCTGGTCTCGCGATGGAGTTTCAGGTGGAACCTGTCTTCGAGCAGCGACTGCATCATAGGCCCGAGCATCGCCGGTTGGCCCGGCGTGCCCTCGGCCACTGCTTCTATTGTGTAAAGGTCCGAAGAAATCCAGGCCGGGGCTCGCTCGATTGGAGGCATCTGGACCGAAGAAAGCGTCCGATCCTGAGCGTCCGCAAAGATAACGTAAGCAGTCTGGAGGAGGGACATAACCGTGACGCAGTTTCTGGTCACCCGGTTGGGCGACGGGCCGACATCTCCTAAGCCGCCCCCTTCGCGGAGGGGAACGACTGCGTTTGCACCGCAAGCGTGGATGGAAGCAACTTCGAATTTCTGCCGTATCGATTGAGCGCGGATTACAGGCGCGCTGCCCACGCCGATTAGTAGTCCGAATGCTACCGGGCCCGCCAGCGTGGCCGTTCCCGCGCCCGCAAGCAGTAACTTCTTTGCGCGATTCAATCGTTGTAAGCCGCGGTTCAACATAATGGCCTCAATTCTTCGCTTGATGCTTGCGCCGGATACTCCGGAGGCGCACGCGAGCGGCGATTGCACATAGAGTTTGCAGACGTTGAGAATTGCGTTCGCATAGACTTCGGGGTGGCTGCCGCGGCTCAACACTTCTTCGTCGCAGGCTCGCTCGCGCTCTTCCACGAGATGTGCGCCGATCCACCAGACCAGCGGATGGAACCAGAGCACCGCTTCAACGATCATGTGAATCGCGGCGAAGAGATTGTCGCGACGGCCGACGTGGCAAAACTCGTGCGCGAGAACTGTTTCGAGTTCCGATGGCCTCAGATGTTCCGTAATTCCTTCGGGCAACAAGATGACCGGACGCAGGATTCCCACGACACCGGGTTCCAGAAGATAGGGAGATACGCGAATCTCTACTGTTTCCGAAAGGCCCGTTGCGGTGCTGGCACGCACTGCCGCGCGGACCCCGAGCCAGCCCCGGAATCGGATCGACGCCACGGTTGCGAATCCGGCGAGCCAGACCGAGAGGATGACAAGAAGAATCCAGTGAATGGTGTCTGGCACCGGGGTCGCTGAAGGCATGCTTTCCGGAAAGAACGGTGCGCTGAAATGCTCTATCGTGTACGACGTGAGTGGGTGCGATGCCAGCGGGATTGCGACTTGCCGCGCGGCTGGCATCCATGTTTCGAGATAGCTCCCCAGGTTCAACAGCAGAGCGAACGGCACGAGGAATTTCAGCGATGCGCTCAGCCACAGCCAATAACGAACCTGAGCGCAATTTGCCCGAAACGCGACGGTCATCAAGCCTGCCGTGAGGGCGAAGATTGTCGACTGCCAGAGATGTCCCGCGAGTGCCTCCGTCATTTGGGCTCACCCTTTCGTTCCTGCCTCCGCTGCGCCTTCAGCTTTTTGATTGTTTTCTTCAATTCGCCAATGTCGTCCGGCGTCAGTCTCCCGGCGTCGGCGAGCTGCGCCATCATCGGCGCCGCCCGGCCGCCGAAGAAGCTCAGGATCTCGTCCAGCACCCGGTTTCGCGTGGCTTCACGGGCCACCAGGGGCTCGAAGATGTCGGCCTTGCCGCTCTTGCGGACGCGGCGCAGCGTGCCCTTTGCTTCCATGCGGTAAATAGTCGTCTGGACGGTCGTGTAGGCGGGGCGCGGATCGGGAAATGCTTCCTGAACCTCCCGTATGGACGCACTTCCGTGAGCCCATAGGGCTTCCAGGATTCCGAGTTCGAGCTTGCTCAGTTTGGGTTGGGGCATGAGATCGGCGTGTCTACTACCTTGTAGTTTTACATTACTACGATGTAGTTTTATCGTCAAGGCTGTGACGGTTGATCGCAAACCTGCGGGCGAAGAATCCCCACCCTGACGGGTGGGTTGGAGTTAAGGGTTGCGAATGGGACAGAATGGTCAATCCCCTTTTTCGGTCTAGTGTTCGCCGATCAAAGAGACAATGAGGTCGCGCTCGCCATCGATCGTTTGGCTGGATCCCGCCAGATTGTAATTCTGGGTCGCCAGGCGGACGTGAAACGAACGCACATCCGATCTTCCAAATCCGAATCCGCCGGACATCTTATTTTTCTTGACCTCCTTGATGTCCTCTTTTTTTGCCGTGAAGCCATGGGGGCCTGAAGCGGGCACGAAACGCACGCGTGACTTCGATATATACAATTTCCCGGTACACTGCGCCGCAAAAGTATCTCCGCTGTGATCGTGGCGGACGTGAAAAACCGCTTCGCCTCCATGGGCGATGGCGGCCTGGTCATGCTGCGCCGCGCTGGGGAGATCGTTCAGGGAGTAGAGCTCCAGCTCGCCAAGTTCGGCATAAGCGCGCGGCTTCTTGGGGAATTGCTTAATCACCGCCAGGAGCTGAGTCTGCGTCTCCGTGTAATCGCCCGCAGCCAAGGCCTGTCCGATCACAGTGTCGTAATCGGGGCCGGCCGGCGCCGCGGCGGGGGCGGGCTGCGCGGGAGCCGGCGGTGCCGCGTTCGGCGGATTTGCCGGGTTCGGCGTCGATGCGTCAGGCTGGCTTGGATCGGGATTCGGCGGCGGCGGCGCGTCGGGCGGAGCCCCGGCGTTTGGATCGGGGGCAGGTGTCGCGGGAGGAGGTGTAGTGGGCGCGGGAGTCGCCGGATTGGACGGATCAGTAGCCGGATTGGCGCTCGGATTTGCCGGTCCGGGGAAGAAGCGATGGCGCTCGGCGACGCCGGCAGCGACCACGACCAGCGCGACAAATCCAATCAACACGGGAAGCAGCCAGCGCTGTTTGGGCGCGGATGCCTGGGGCGGAATCGGAGCGGGCGCAAAACTCGGCGGCGGCGAGAAGGCCGCAGGCGGCGTTGGAAAACTTGGCGATGGTGCGAAACTCGGCGGCGGTGGTGGCGGTGGCGCGAAACCGGCAGGCGGCGGTGAAAAACTGGGAGGCGGCGGAGCAGGCGGGGAGAAACTGGAAGGCGGTGCGAAAGCGGGAGGGGGCGGCGGCCCCGCCGGCGATTGGAGCCACGGGGCACCTTGATCAACCACGGGAATAACGACTGGAGCAACGCCAATTGCGGCGGGATCTTTGGCGGTTTCTTTGGCAGGAACGTAGGCGCGCATCATCGCCGTAACGGTCGCGCTTCCGGTCAGCACGGCCTTGAAATCTTCCATCGATTGGAAGCGATCGCCGGGCCTAAGCGACATCCCGACCATGATCGCGCGCTCGGCCGCGGAATCGATGTCGATTCCCATTTCGCTCGGCCGCTGCACTTTATCCTCGGCCAGGCGATCGAGCGACGGCTGCGGAGCCTTGCCCGTAACGCAGTGGTACATGGTTGCCGCGGTGGCGTAGACGTCGGTCCAGGGACCTTGCACGCCGCTCGCGCGATACTGCTCTTCGGGCGCGTAGCCCTCTTTCAAAATGATCGAGAGATTGCGGCTCTTCTGGCCCAGTGCGTTGCGCGCCGCGCCGAAATCGATCAGCTTTACTTTGCCGTCGCGCGTCAAGTAGATGTTGTCGGGGCTGATGTCGCGATGCAGAACGCCGTCGGCGTGAATCGCGCTCAACGCGTCGATCACCGGAAGCATGATGCGGAGCGCGGTCTCGAAGGTGATCCTTCCGCCACGGCGTTTCAGGAATTCATCCAGCGTCCAGCCGTCCAGGAACTCCATCACCAGATAGGCGGTGCCGTTGTCGCGGAAAATAGTGTCCACCGCAACGATGCCCGGGAAGGTGCTGAATTTCTTTAACGTGCGGGCCTCTTCGAGGAACCGGTCGAGTCCCCATTCGAATTCCTGCTGGGTCTGCTCGGAATAGGCGGCCACTTTGGTTTCACCCGCGCTGCGGCCAACCACGCCATGGGGAAGATATTCCTTCACCGCAAGACGGGTTTCGAGGCCGATATCCCACGCCAGATAGGTGACGCCGAAGCCGCCGTGGCCCAGCGCGCGGCCGATCAGATATTGATCGTGCAGCAGGGTTCGCGGCTTGAGTTGCAGCGTATTTTTCGGCGGAAGATCGAAGGGGCTGCCGCACGCCGGGCAAATGGGATCTCCCGTATCGTTCTGCATGCAGTTCATGCACAGCGTTTTCCAGTTCATAATTCGAAGCCTTTCTCTAAGGGGAGGCCTTTCTTTTAGGGGGCGCCTTTTTTTGAGGAGACGCACTTCCGTCAGGCGAAGCCTTGCCGTCAGTCTGCGATGCTTGCACCGGCGGAGGCTGGGCGGGAGCGTCGGCGTCCACTTTTATTTCAACGGGAGTTGTACGCGGAGGAGCGCTGACCACCGAGTCCGGACCGGAGGCTCGGGCCCCAGAAGTCAACTTCGAAATCCGCATGTGGTAGAAATACCACCACGCACCGCCGGCTGCCAGCGCGAGGGTGATGATCGTCAACAGCAGCGCCGCTCGCGATCGCGAAGGGGTCGGTGAAGCAGGGGAAGAAGCCTGGGCCGATGCATGGGGCGCCAGCGCGTCAGGCGCGGGCGCGATCGCGGGCGCTTCGAAAACAGGCGCCTCGGAAACGGGGAGTTTGAAAACAGGCGCGCCTGAAACATGGGTGGATTCACGCAGAGCGGCCGCCCCCGGGCTGATGGTGGCCGCGCGGAGCTGCTCCATGTCCGGTTGAGGACGCTGCAGCACGCTATCCACCGCGCCGATCTCTGATGCGACGGCAATCGAAAGCACCGTGACGTTATCCTGATGCTCCTGTTTCTTCGCCATGGTTTGCGCGACCAGAGCCTCGGGCCACGACTGCGGATTCCCGGCGCCCGCGATGCACGCCAGTATCTCGCCTTGCGAAAGCGTCTTGAACAAACCGTCGCTAGCCAGCAGAATTGCGTCGCCTTCCGCGATCGGGATAGGCTCCACGTTGCGATCGATTTCCTCGAGGGTTTCGGCGCCGATGAAACTGGTCAGCGATTCCCGCTCGGGATGATTTTCGGCGTCGGCCTGGGACATGGTGCCGCGCGCCACGGCGGCATCCAACAGATTCGCGAAAACGTGCGGGCGATTGATCATTCGCAGCGTTCCGCCGCGCAGATGAAATACCCCGCTATCGCCGACCGAGATGTAAAACAGCTCGGAATCGCGCAGCGCCGCGGCGACCAGCGTGGTGCCCATGCCCTCCGACAATCCGTATTCGTGCGCCAGCGCGACCACCGCGTCGTTGGCGGTCCGCACGCTGCGCTCCAGCGCTTGGGGGATGCTCTCCTCGGCGGTTTTCGTCTGATACGCGCCGAGAAAGGCCTGCGTCGCGGTGCGGCTGGCGGCGTCGCCAAATTCCATGCCGCCCATGCCGTCGCAGACCACGGCGAGAAAACCGCCATGCGCCACAAATGCGCGATTCTCCAGATCGCCGAAGCCGAACCAATCCTGCTGCGTGCGCCGGTCTCCGATGTGTTGCGCGTTGGCGGGCAAGAACCGCATGCGAGCTGCGTCAGCCCTCCGCCGGAGGAGCTTCCTCTTTTGTCCAACTGTAGCGGTCGCCGCAAAACGGGATCAGCGCGAGCTTGGTCTGTCCGACTTCCAGAATGTCGTGGGCCTTCATCGTCACCGGCGAGTTCACGATGTCGCCGTTCAAATACACCAGACCCGACGCCTCTCCGGGAAGCGCCCAGAAAACTTTCTTCCTCGGATCGAAGATGACGACGGCATGCTTTTCGCGGGAAACCGTACTGTCGCCGTCGAGCACTACGTCCATGTTCTGGGCCCGGCCAATGAAATTCTTCTCCATGTGAAGGCGATAATCCCTGCCGCGGTCGGGACCTTCCAGGCACACCAGCCACCCGGCCACGGGTTCGGTCTTGATTCCCGCTTTGGCGATTGCGCCGACGCGAACGGTCGCATTGGGGGGCGGGGCGACGGCAGGTGGGGCCGCGACAGGTGGTGTCGCGACGGGTGGTGTCGCGACAGGTGGAGCGGCGGCTTGTGGACTCGCGGGCGGCGGAGTCACGGGGGGCACCTGCGGCGCCTTGGCAGCGAGAGGGGGTGGATTCGTAGGATGCGGACCCGGAGGATGCGCGGCAGCCGCGCCCGGTAAGGGCGGAGGCGTGGGCGCCGCTGCTTCGGGCCGTATCGCACGGGTCTGCTGACTGCCGACTCCCGCATCGGTTGGAAGCGCGCACCAGGGGCAAGCGGCGTGCTTGGCGGGATCGTAGAAATGGCCTTCAGGGCAGCGGGTCATGGTTTGCTAAATGTGGATCCCTAAACGGTTGCTAAGAAATTGGATTGGCTCACCACTCATTGTAATCCTGATCGTTTAGGCCGCTCCTTTGGCGCAAGCGCAGCTTGGTCACGGCTCGGAACATTTGGACCGCTCCCTTTGGTCACGGCTCGGAAAAATTGCTTCGGCGGCATCACTTCTTGGCTGGTTCAACGGTAGCTTCCTTCGGCACCACCATTCGCGTGGTTTGTTTGCGATCCTGATCCACGCTCACTACCGCGATCGGAATCGCGGTGTGTTCCTGCGTCGCGTAAACTATCGGCGAAGCCTCGAAGTGTCCCTCCACTTGCACCGTAACGAACCCATGAATCGGCGGGTCCGAGGATTTGTGCTTGATGATCTTCAGAAATACTCGAAACTCTCCCTTGGGCGCGTCGCGGACCATGAAATAGGACAATCCGGAGCCCGCCCCGTATACGTGAAAATCGCCATTGAAGATGGAATCCTGAGGCTTGGTGACATCTACCTTTTCGCCTTTCGCACCCTTGGTGGTCACGCGATCGTCTTCGACCCACACCTGCACGAAATCCCCATCGCTGACGACAAAGCGGCCGACCGCGAGAAGCGGCTTGCGCATCTCGAGCTGATTGTTGCGATCCTGCGCGGTATTCAGATCGCCCTGCAACCGGCGATTCTCGGCCTCGGCGCGCTTCTGTGCGGCGTCGGCTTGCGCCGCGTAATCCTGAAATTTCTTGACCAGGTCCTCCAGCTCCTTGATGCGAGCCTTGGCTTCGTCAAGGGTTTTCGGGTCGATGCCGGCGGCCGGGACGTCCGGCGCTTTTGCCACCCCCTTGTCCTGGCTGTAAAACGGAAACAGCACCAGCATCAGAAAACAGAATGCACCCAGCGCGCCGCACAGCACGTCCAGCAGCGACATGTTGAAGATGTTGATCTCGCGATTGCGCGGCTTCATTTCCTGGAGGGAGCCTTCCGCTCTTCAAATATGTCCTCACCCCGCGTACAGGCGGTTGATCAGATTGCGAAGCGTATAGGTGCCCGCCAGGTTGACCGCCTTCTCTTCCTGCTCATTCACCAGGTGCAGGATGTAGACGATGATCGCGCTTTCCGCCAGCGCCACCATGGTGCAATCGAATCCGACCGACAGCGTGTGCGCGATCACCGACATGTTGATCTTGGAAGAATCCTCGGGCACGGCGGCGAGCGAGGAGCCCAGGCCGATCACCGTTCCGATGAACCCCAGGGTCGGAATCAGCCACGCGATGTAACGCACCAAGCCGTAGCGCATGTCGACGCGATGTTCGATCAGCTCGAGCGAACTGCTCATGACGGCGACGGTCTGATCGACCGAGCGCCCGCTCTGAAACTGAAGGATGCAGATGTCCACGAGCGAAGGCAGAAATCCGTGCTCGCCGTCGAACTGGTTGGCCACGCGATGGCGCAGCGCGCTCAGGTCGTGGGCCTGAAGCACGGTGTGCGGGTCCTCCGGGAGCAGGCCTTTTTCGGTGAAAGAGATTTCGCGCGCGCCCACGCGCCATCGCACGAACAGTTCGCCCAGAGCCAGAAAGAAAAGCATGTGCTCGAAATTCTGGATGGTAAAGGGATACGGAAAGTGCGGCGACATGCGATCCAACACCAGTTGCGCCGCGCGGCCGTCGGAGGGAAGGATCGCGGTGAGGATCGCGATAAACAGCACCCCCATCGCGGCCGAGCAGGCCATGGTGAGGCGGCGATCGGGCAGCACCCAGAACGGCTGGCGAAGCGCGACGTTGGCGATGGGAGTAGCCGGGGTCATGGCATCACGCGTGGCATCACCTATGGGTCACCTATGACAACCTGGGCAGACTTGGCCCTGGGTCTTGATGGCTCCGCACTCGCACCGAACTATTGGACTGGCCGGCGGACCGGCGACTGGACGCTGCGGCGGGACAGGGTCGCGCACTTGTTGACGGTCCGGAATCGGCGGGGGCGGCGGCGCGGCAGCCCGCTCTAAAGGTGGCGGCGCTACATTCGGCTTAGGCAAAGGCGGCGGCGATTGCGCGACAGCCCGCTCCGGTGGTGGAGGCGTGACGGGCGGCGATGCTTTTGGACGATCAGGAATCGGCGGCAGCGGAGGTGGCACCGGCGGCGCGGGCTTTGCTGCTTGCGGGGCTCGCGATCGCGATCCTGATCCTGTTAGTGCGCCCGGAGACTTCGCCTCGATCGCGTCGATCAGATCCTTCACCGCGAGCGTTACGGCGCCGAAGCGGACTTGATCGCCCGGCAGCACGGCGGCTTTGGTGAGCGCCGACGTTTCGCCCGCGCGGATTAACTCCGTGCCATTGCTCGATCCGTGATCCGCCAGCATGAGCGTTCCGTCGTCCTCCAGCCAGATGTCAGCATGCGTGCGGCTGACCGAATCGTCGGCGATGGCGATGTCGCTCGCGCGGTCCCGGCCGATGGTGAATCTGTGAGGCATGGCGGTTCAGACAGCTTCTCAGTCAAACTTCGGATGGGCCATTATATCGAAGGTGGGGCAAGGGATCTTGTCGCCCGCCAATTTTCGTGTTGCAGTTGGCCCGGCAGCGAGCACATCTGTACCCTTTTTCAACTCAAGGCGATACTCGTCAAGGTGACCCCGCGGCCCTCATGCCCGATCGTCGTCGACACTTTCAGGAAATCGTCCGGATATTGCGCCATTTCATGGCGCACGGCAAACTTCAGGCGAGCCTGATCGATTCGCGAGAGGCAGGCTGAATTCGATGTGCTGGATGTCACCGGCTCCATCATCAATTCGAGTACGGCGGTCGCGAGCACTCCGTATTGCCGGACCAACAGAATTATTTCGGAAGCCTCCGTGGAATACTTCGCGGCCAGCGCCGGAGCTTTCGCGATCAGCTCCGCAATGGCTTCGGCCGAATTGCCGTTTAGAGGCGTTTCCGCGGTTGCGTGAACCTCGCGCAAAGCCGGCGCGATCTGGGGGGCGATCAGATCGGCGGCTTCCTCACTCATGAGGCGATAAGTGGTAAATTTGCCGCCGGTGATCCGCAGGATGCCTTTCGCGTCGTAAAAAATGTGATGCTCGCGTGTGGCGCGCGTGGCTGAACCGGTGGAAGCCAGCAGCGGACGCAGCGAGCTGAACGCCGCCACCGGATCCTGGCCCGCGCTTGCCGGAAACACACGCGCGGCGATGCCGCGAAGGTAGCGGACTTCTTCACCCGAAATCTGTACCTCGTCGGGCGAACCGGGGTGATCCACGTCGGTGGTGCCGATCAGCGTGCGGTCGCGCCGCTCTCCCCACGGAATGAAAAAAATGATTCGCCCGGATTCTTCGAAGTACGCAATCGCATGATCGCTCGCATTCAAGCGTGGCAGGATAATATGCGACCCGCGCACCAGCCGCGGCGCGGGATCGCGAGCCCATGGGCCGGTCGCGTCCACCAGGGCTTTCGCGCGCGCTTCAAAGCGCCGCCCGCCGATCCGGTCATGTAGACATATGCGCCAGTTCGCACCGTCGCGCTCGTGAGATTCCACCGCCACATAGTTTGCGCACGCCGCGCCATTGGCGACGGCTTCGAACACGTTTTCAAGCACCATCCGCGCCGAGCGAACCTCGGCATCGTAGTATTCGGCCCCGCCGCTCATGCCCGGAACCGCGAGCCCCGGCTCCAGACGGTGGACTTCGGCGAGCGGCAGCCGCCGGTGTCTTGGGAACGCGCCGCCGTGACCCGCGCGATCGCCGTCACCCGTGGTCAGAACGTCGTAAAGCGCCAGCCCGGCGTTGTAGAAAAGCTCGCGCGCCATGCCGGCGATCGGCAACAGGAACGGCAGCGGCTCCACTAGGTGCGGCGCGATACGCAGCAGCACCGCCCGTTCGCGCAGCGATTCACGAACCAGATGAAAATCGAGCAGCTTCAGATAGCGGAACCCGCCATGCACCAGGTGCGAATTCTTGCCGCTGGTGCCGGAGCCAAAGTGATTCTGTTCGACCAATGCGATGCTCAGCGGGACATTCGCGATTTTCGCGCGCAGCGACAGATCGCGCGCCGTGCCCGCGCCGTTGATGCCACCGCCAATAATCAAAACGTCCAGAACGCCGGATGAGCCCGAACGCAGCCGGTCGATCGCGCGTTGGCGCGTCGCGGGTGTCAGCGCCGGTTGCGCGCCTAGATTGGCCGGAGCGCCGAGGTTGGCCGCGGCAATCTGCCGCGCACGATCTGGAATCCTGTCTGTGAAGTCCATGGGGCAACCCGTGTTTGTCGGGCTCGTCACTACATGGGTAACAAAATCCCATCAGGACATGGGGAACATCTGGACGAGCGCGTGACTTCCAGACACCGGGCAATACCCTACATTGCCTGCGCGATCGCCTAGGCGATGCGTGCGATGGCGGCGTGCAGGGTTTCTCTTCGCACGGGTTTGGATACGTAATCGTCCATGCCGGCTTCGAGACATCGTTCGCGATCGCCCGTCATGGCGTGCGCGGTCATGGCAATGATCGGCGTCCGGGCGCCGTTCCGTTCGTAATCGCGGATGGACCGGGTGGCTTCGAAACCGTCGAGCTCGGGCATCTGGACGTCCATCAACACCAGATCGAATTTTTCCTCGCGCCATTTCGCGACAGCCTCAACTCCGTTCGCGGCCAGGGTGACCCTGTGGCCCAGCCTCTCCAGCAGCGCGGTCGCGACCCGCTGGTTCACCGGGTTATCTTCGGCAACCAGAACCGACAGACACCTGGCGGGGAGCGGGGGCTCGGCTGCCGCGGGCAAGCTCGATAGAATTTCGCTTTTCCCCATCGCCTTCCGGATCGTCATCAGCAATTCCACGGGCCGGATGGGTTTGATCAGATAAGCCTCCGCGCCCATTTGGCGGCATCGCGCGGCGCTGGCGCTGCGATCGTCGGAGGTGAGCATCATGATGGTTGCGCCGCTCAGGCGGGGATTCGAGCGAATTCGGCCGAGCACCTCTATTCCGTCCATCCCCGGCATGCGCTCGTCGAGAAGAATCAGCCCGAAAGGCTGTCCCTCTCGAACCGCTTCCTCCAGTTTGGCGAGCCCTTGCTCGCCCGACGAGGCTCCTGCCGCCGGCATTCGCCAGATCCCGAACATGCCTTCTAGAATTCGCCGGTTGGTGGAATTGTCGTCGATAATCAACGCTCGAAGCCCGGCCAGATCGTCCATGCTCGCGGGTGCGTCCCCATCCGGTTGTGCATTTGCAATGGTGAGCATCAGTGTGAAATGAAAGAGAGAACCCGCGCCCTGCGTGCTTTCCGCCGTCACCTCGCCGCCCATCAGATTTACGATGCGCTGCGAGATCGCCAGACCCAGCCCGGTGCCGCCGTACTGGCGGGTGGTGGACGCGTCCGCCTGCTCGAACGGCTGGAACAGCCGTGCGCGCTTGTCGGCGGGAATTCCAATGCCCGTGTCGCGCACCGAAACCCGCAGTTGCACTTCGCGGTCGAAGCGCTCGACCACTTTCGCGCTGACTTCCACCTCGCCCGTCTCCGTGAACTTGATGGCATTTCCCACCAGGTTCAGGAACACCTGCCGCAAACGCATCGAATCGCCGATCAGAGCCCGGGGCAGCTCCGGGTCCAGATGAACCGCCAGTTCCAGGCCCTTCTGGTGCGCCGCGACGGCCATGGTCTTCATGGTGTCCCCAACCAGCTCGGCCATGCTGAATTCCACCGGATCCAAATCCACCTTGCCGGCCTCCATCTTGGAATAATCCAGAATGTCGTTCAGCACCACCAGCAGCGCATTCGCCGACAATTTCACGATGGAAAGAAACTCGCGCTGCTCCTCCGACAAATCCGTGCACAGGGCCAGCTCGGTCATCCCCAGAATGCCGTTCATCGGCGTGCGAACCTCGTGGCTCATGTTGGCCAGGAACTGGCTTTTCGCCAGATTCGCGGCCTCGGCCGCCTCCTTCGCCTCCGCCAGCTCGCGTTCGTGCAACTTGCGAACGGTGCAGTCGCGCAGAACGCTGACAAAACCCACCGGCTGCCCCTTCGCATCCCGCTTCAGCGAAACCGACGCTTCGATGAATTGGCCCGGCCGGCTCTCGTATTCCATGGACTTCACGGGGCTGCCGGTTCGAAAGACCTCTTCATAAACCTCTCGCAGCGTGTTCTTCAGGCCTTCCGCTCCGAAGGTCTTGTAGCTCGCACCGGCGTACTCGCTCTTGGAGCGATTGAACAGGCGGCAATAGGCGTCGTTCACGCACACATAATTGCCGCGAAGGTCCACCTCGCAATAGCCGTCTTCGATATTATCCAGGATGCGCTGGTTGCGCTCTTCGGCCTCGCGAAGCACTTCTTCCAGCTTCTTGTGCTCAGTCAGGTCGCGAACGAACAGCGCGAATCGGATGCCACCTTCGTGCTGCAACTTGAAGCAGGACATCGCTGCCGGAAATTCGCTTCCATCCCGGCGCAGGCCTTTGCCGTTTACCGGCTTATCGAACGCAAGCTGCGCGCCCGCGCTGGTGAACTGCGTCAGCAGCGAAGCAAACACATCGCGAAGCCGTTCCGGCACGATGGTTTGACAGGATTTGCCCACCACCTCCGAACGCTGCCAGCCATACAGGTTCTCCGCTCGCGAATTCCAATCGGTGATCGAACCGTTCGCGTCGATCTCGACGAACGCGTCGAACGCGTATTCCAACAGCGCACGCATTTCGCGTTCGCGGTCGGGTGTTGGCGCGGGTACTTGTTCGATCACGCTAGGGTTGGACATCCTGGGTATTGGCAGCCGCGCCAGTCCGGCTCGCGGTCCTCACCAATGTCATCATCGGCAGATGACTGGGATTTCGTGAAGGGGTTCCCCACACCCGATCCGGAGATACCGATATACTACTTAGAACTTTAGGCCTAGCGTCTGTCTCTAACGTCGCGTGAAGAGCCAGCTAATGAGGGTAAGCAGCACGCTGACAATCAGGCAGGTGACCACTGGAAAGTAGAACGACCCGTTTCTCCGGCGGATGACGATATCGCCCGGCAGCGACCCGAGTTTGATCCCGAAGCGTTCGCCGAGCATGACCACGGCGCCCGCCGCAACGCACACCAATCCGATCAGGATCAGCCATCGTCCCACAGGTGTATTGTCCCACCTGGTGGGGCGGACCCCCTGGTCCGCCTGGTCCCCTAGACCCGCCGTTGGTGTAGGGGGGGAGCCGTTCAAGCCAGATCAGGCCGACGAGGGCCCGCTCCGGGTAAACTCTGGCCGCGGACCTGGGGTCCGCCCCACGACGCTATCCCAATCACCCGCGCCTACACTAGTGACCCGCGCCTATAATAGTGGCCGAGGACCTCCTTCAACCTATGATTCTCGAAGCGACCACGCCGTCGGCACTCGAAGAAGAGTTTAATCCGCGCCTTTCCGCCGAAGCCCAATTCGATTCCGCCGCCGCGCGGCTCGGTTTGGATGAGGGGATGCAGAAAGTGCTCCGTTCGCCCTCCCGCGAAATCATCATTCACATTCCGGTGATGCTGGATGACGGCCGCATCGAAGTTTTCACCGGCTATCGCGTCCAGCATTCCATCGCGCGCGGTCCCGCCAAGGGCGGCATTCGCTACGCTCCCGACGTCACCCATGATGAAGTTCGCGCGCTGGCCGCGTGGATGACATGGAAGTGCGCGGTGGTCAACATTCCCTTCGGCGGCGGGAAAGGCGGCGTGATTTGCGATCCCAGCGTGCTTTCGCCCGGCGAACTGGAGCGCATCACGCGACGCTACACCGCTGAGCTGGTGGGATTCATCGGTCCGGAAATCGACGTTCCCGCGCCCGACATGAACACCAATGAGCAGACCATGGCGTGGATCATGGACACCTACTCCATGCACGTCCGCCACGCTCAACCCGCCGTGGTCACCGGCAAGCCGATCGCGCTGGGCGGATCGAAAGGACGCGCGGAGGCCACCGGCCGCGGCTGCATGATCGTCATCGATCAGGCGCTCCGGCACCTGGGTATCGATCGCGCCTCGACGCGCGTGGTGATTCAAGGATTCGGAAACGTCGGCGGAATGGCCGCCAAGCTGATGGCGCGCGCCGGCTATAAGATTGTCTGCATCATCGAATGGGACGGCGCGGTCTACAATCCCAAGGGCCTCGACATCGCCGCGCTGATGAAGCATCGCGCCGAAACCGGCTCGATTACGGATTTTTCGGGCGGCGAGGCGATCGATCCAAACGAAGCTTTGTTTCTGGAAACCGAAGTCCTGCTGCCCGCGGCTAAAGAAAATCAGATCACGTCGCAGAACGCGCATCGCCTGCGCGCGAAAATCCTGTGCGAAGGCGCCAACGGACCCACCACGCACGCCGCCAACGCCATGCTCTCCGATCAGGGCATCTTTGTCATTCCCGATATTCTAGCCAACGCCGGCGGCGTCACAGTTTCGTATTTTGAATGGGTGCAGGACCGCCAGGGGTACTTCTGGAATGAGCAGATGGTGAACGATCGGCTGGAGGAGACCATGGTGAACAGCTTCCAGGACGTGGTGGGCTATGCCGCCAAGCACAGCGTGGACAATCGCCTGGCGGCTTACATGCTCGCGCTCGATCGCGTGGCGTCCGCCATCCGCATGCGTGGCATTTACGCTTAGGAGGCAACACTAGGAAGTTCGCCCATTTAGCCGAACCCATCTTGACCGAAACGTGCAGATTGACATTGCTCGCAGCGCTGTGGTGTGATGCCCGAGCATGCCAGCGTCACCTCACGAAAGTTCTTCCGGTCCGGACCCGTCCAGTCCCGACGCGCTTCCCGGTGCGGGCATTCTTTCCGGACTGCGCGTGATCGATTGCGGCACCTACATCGCCGGACCGGCGGCCGCCACCATCCTTTCCGATTTCGGCGCTGAGGTGATCAAGATCGAGCGGCCTCCCTATGGCGATCCGTACCGGTATCTGCCGAAGGTCGCCGGCATGCCGTTGAGCGATGTGAATTACACCTGGATTCTGGATGCCCGCAACAAGAAAAGCGTCGCGCTGGATTTGTGCGACGCCCAGGCGCGCGCGGCGCTCACGAAACTGATCGCGTCGGCCGACATCTTCATCACCAACTATCAACCGCAGTTGCAGCGCAAATTCGCGCTCGAATATAAGGATCTCGCGCCGCTGAATCCGCAATTGATTTACGCCTCGGTTACCGGCTACGGCGAACATGGCGACGACGCGGAGAAGCCCGGCTACGATGCGACCGCCTATTGGGCACGCAGCGGTCTGATGTACTCCATGCACAATGGCGACGCCGAACCGGTGCAATCGCCCGCGGGATTCGGCGATCATCCCACTTCGGTGACGCTGGTTGCGTCCATTATGCTGGCGTTGTATCAGCGCCAGATTACCGGCCGCGGCGCCAAGGTCAGGACGTCGCTGATGGCCAACGGTGTGTGGTCGCATTCCTGCGCGATCCAGGCGGCGCTGTGCGGAGCGCAGTTCCTGCCGAAATGGACCCGCAAGCAGGCCATCAATCCGTTCGTGAATCATTATGTCGCCTCAGATGGGCGGCGGGTTTTCTTATGCCTGCTCGACGCGGCGCAGGACTGGCCGAATCTATGCGCGGCGCTCGATTGGCCCCAGCACGTTCTTGCCGACCTCCGGTTCAACACAGTGGAAGCGCGACGAGCGAACAACGTGGCGCTGATCGCGTTGCTGGACGAAGCCATCGCGAAGCATGATCTGGCGTATTGGATACGAGTGCTTAAGGAACACGATCTGGTGTGGGGTCCGGTGCCGTCGCCGATGGAGGTAGCGGCCGATCCGCAGTTAGAGGCGAATGGAGTGTTGGCGGAGGTCGCACCTGGTCCGGGAAACGCGTCAGGAATAAAGACCATCCAGAATCCGATCAACGTCGAGGGCGTTGAAAAGTGCGCGCCGCGGATGGCGCCGGAGGTCGGCCAGGACACGCGGGAAGTGCTGCGAAGCGCCGGGTATAGTGACGATGAGATCGATGCAATGGTCGCGCGTGGAGCAGCGCTGGCGCGCTGACCTTAGCGCCGGAAGAATTTCATAGGGACATTCGCCGCAAGGCATCCTCGCAGGCGGCGCGCCATGGCGGGAGGTCAACCTGTACGATGTCCCACAGCCGATCCTCTCGGATGACGTCGTACTCGTGCCGCAAGCGGTTTCCGAGCCCTCTTATCTCGTGCCAGGGCTGACCGGGAACTAGGGCGGAGGCCAGGTCGCCCAGTTTGGCGGCAGCTTCGCTGATCCGTTCGAGGCAACGTTCAACGCATCGTAGGTCTTCTGATCCCCCTTGAAGGCTGCCATGTCCATACCGGCGACGTACCGTTGGATCGCCTGGATGTTTTCGATGATGTCTTCCAGGCGGCGGGCGGGTTTATCAGAAGGCAAGGGCGCGGTCCCGGTCGATCTCTGTTTGAAAGCGCTGCTTGCGCACGGGCTCTTCGACGACATCCACCTTGCAGCCCAGAATGCCCGACAGGCGACCTTCAAGCTCGGTCAGCCGGCTGAAATAATTGAGACCTGGCGCTGAGAACGTCTCGCGCAGGCGGACCGCCACGTCGACGTCGTGAGCGGAATTCTCCCCGCGTGCGACCGAGCCAAACAGGGACACGCTCTCGACACCGGCCGTGCGGAGTTCCTGTTCATGGGCCTTCAAGGCAGCTAGGATGTGGTCGCGCTCCATGGAACCAATCTTGCACAACTCCCACCAGCAGGCAACCGCTTGCGGTAACACAGCCTCGGGCCTCTCGGCCGACAATGATAGACTCCGTTTGTGGCGACAGCTGACAAGTCGAATGGCTACGAAGAAATCGCGTCGATCTTCATTCCAGGCCGTGGGAGGAACAGGTCGGGCGTGGGAGCTTCGGTCGTTGCGGAACGGTCGCATTTGCTTCCTGCCGGTGCAACAATCCTCGACTTGGGATGTGGGACGGGCATACCAATTTCCCTAACTTTGATTGAACGTGGTTGCAACGTGCACGGAATGGATGCCTCGGCCAGCATGACCGCGGAATTCCGGGCCAACTTCCCAACCACCCCTGTTCAGTGCGCCGCGGTAGAAGACTCGGATTTCTTCGGGCGCACTTTTGATGGCGTAGTTGCGTGGGGGCTTTTCTTTCTGCTCAGCGCGGAAGTCCAGCGCAAGCTAATTGCGAAAGCCGCAGCTGTCTTGCCAAGCGGTGGCAGGTTGCTATTTACGGCTCCGAGTCAGCCCTGCACTTGGCTCGATGCCATGACCGAAAAAACGTCGATCTCACTCGGCCACGACGCATACCGCGTTGCGCTAGACGCTGAAGGCATGTCGCTCGTTGGAACATACGTTGACGAAGGCGAAAACTATCACTACTCCGCACGGACGCGATAGGCTTCGTTGGGCATTCAGCGCCCGATGAACTCCGGGCGCACGGTAATCGGAATAAGACAAACTAGGAGAGTGAATCTCCGTCAACTATTCGATCTCTCGCTCGCCGGCAGGCGCGACCGCGTCGGCCTGGAATGGAACGGTGCCGAGTACACCTTCGGCGACATTGACGAGCGCAGTAATCGAATGGCCCACGCCCTGGCTGCCCGTGGAATCGCGCAAGGTGATCGCGTGTGCGTGTATCTGGCCAATTGCATCGAGCTGATCGACCTGTTTCTCGCCTGCGTGAAGCTAGGGGCGATATTTGTCCCGATCAATATCCTGTATCGCGATCGCGAGATGTCGCACATCCTCGGCGACGCGGAGCCGAAATTGTTAGTGACCGAACGCGAGCTACCTGAATTGCTCGCAAGCAGCGGCGGGGACGCACTCCCTAGCGGTCACGCCTCAGACGGTCGCGGCTCGGCTTGCTCCCCCACTCTTACGGGTGGGGCTGGAGGCGCCGCGCAGGTCGACAATTTCCCCGATCTCGACGGCGACGCGCCCGCAGCACTCGTCTACACTTCGGGCACGACTGGGACATCCAAAGGCGCGATCCTCACGCACAACAATTTCGCCGCCAACGCGATCAATCTGCTGACCTGCTGGCAGATCACCGAGCAGGATCGATTTCTCCTAGCCCTACCGCTGTTTCACGTCCACGCGCTGGGCAACGGGCTGCATTGCTGGCTGATGTCGGGATGCCGTATGCGCCTGATCGAGCGCTTCGAGCATCAAACCGCCGCCGCGCAATTTCTCGATTTCAAGCCGACTCTGTTTTTCGGAGTGCCGACGATGTACGTTCGTCTGCTAGAGACCCCCGAAACCTCGGCAAGGGAAATCGGCGCGCGCATGCGGCTGTTCGTCTCGGGATCGGCGCCGCTCCCCGCGCAGGTTCTCGAGGATTTTCGCGAGCGCTTTGGCCACACCATCCTCGAGCGCTACGGGATGAGTGAAACGCTGATGAACACCTCGAATCCCTATATTGGGGAGCGGCGCGCCGGGACCGTCGGCCTGCCAATGCCTGGCGTTTCCGTGCGTCTCGATGAAAATGGCGAGGTGTGGGTGAAGGGTCCCAATGTTTTCGCGGGGTATTGGCGGCGTGAAGATGCCACGCGCGCGGCGTTTTCAGACGGCTGGTTCCGGACCGGCGACGTTGCGGAGCGATCCGCCGACGGGTATTACACGCTCTCCGGCCGCAAGAGCGATCTGATCATTTCGGGCGGATTTAATATTTATCCCCGGGAGATTGAAGAGTTTCTGGCGGAGCAGCCCGAGATCGCCGAGGCGGCCGTGGTAGGCGAAGCGGATCGCGTGCGCGGCGAAATTCCGGTCGCGTATGTGGTGATGCGGGTTCCGCTGGATGCGGCCGCGATGGAAGCGCGCTGCCGCGAAAAACTCGCATCATTTAAGATTCCGCGGCGCTTCGAAACGGTCGATAAGCTGCCGCGCAACGCGTTGGGAAAAGTGCAGAAACACTTACTATGCCGAGCGTGACGATTTGGCGATGCTCCGCCTTCGGGATTTCCGGTAGAAAGACAAGCCGTCCTGAAAGCCCCGGGAAACGGGTGAGGCGGCTCGCCGGCATGACTGCCGGCCCCACGGTGCTATGTCTCGCATTCTGATGGTGACTTCCGAGGCAACGCCGTATGTAAAGACCGGCGGGCTCGGCGATGTATTGGGCGCGCTGCCGGCGGCGCTGGTCGAGCGCGGCGACGACGTCGCGGTGGTGCTGCCGCGGTATCGCGTCGCGGAAATTCCCGCGGCCGACCGAATATGGAACGCGATGCCGCTGTGGGTTGGGTCGCACTATTTCACGGCGGCGATCGACCTTATCGTTTCAAAGGGCGTCCGCTACTATTTCGTGGATTGCCCGCCGCTCTATGATCGAACCGGAATATACGGAGATCACGGCGTCGATTATCCCGACAATCACGTGCGATTCGGCCTGCTGAATCAGGCGGCGCTGGGAATCGCGCGGCACATATTCAAGACGGATATTTTTCATTGCCACGATTGGCAGGCGGGCTTGCTCGCTCCCTATCTTCGCGCGCTCGAAGGCGATCCGACGTTTTTCGGCGCAAGAACGGTTCTCACCATTCACAATCTTGGTTACCAGGGAATTTTCCCGGCGGCCGCGCTCGGAGATCTGGGTCTGGATCGATCGCTATTTCATCCTGGCGGGCTTGAGTTTTACGGCAACGTCAGTTTCCTGAAAGCCGGAATCGTGTGGTCGGACGCGATCACCACGGTGAGTCCGACATATGCGAAGGAGATTCAAACTCCGGAGTACGGCGCAGGGCTGGACGGAGTGCTCCGCTCGCGTGCGGATAAGTTGACCGGCATCCTCAACGGCGTCGACTATCGCGATTGGGACCCGCGCAATGATTCCTACATCGCTGCGGCGTATTCGAGCGACAAGCTTGCCGGGAAGGCTGCGTGCAAGCGCGCGCTGCTTCAGGAGATGTTTCCGGAAGTGGCTCAAGCCCCGCCCGTCAGGGAGGGGATTTGCGATTCAAACGACGAAGACCGTCCGCTCATCGGAATTGTCTCGCGCTTCGCCCGTCCCCAGAAGGGCTTCGACCTCTTCATCGAGATCGCGGCAGACGCGATGGAAGAAGACGTCGCCTTCGCGGTGCTCGGCTCGGGTGAGGCGGCGCTCGAAAATGCTTTCCGGCGTTTCGCTCAACAGTGGCCTGACCGGTTCGGCGTGCGGATCGGCTATGACAACGCCCTGGCGCATCGCATCGAAGCCGGTGCGGACATTTTCCTGATGCCATCGCGGTATGAACCGAGCGGATTGAACCAGATGTACAGCCTGCGTTACGGCACGGTGCCGATCGTGCGGGCGACCGGAGGGCTGGAAGATACTGTCGACGGTTCGATCAGCGAAGGCACGGGTTTCAAGTTCGAAGGGACCTTGCCCGAAGCGCTTCTCGAGACGATCCGCACTGCGCTAAAGGAGTGGCGGAATCGGGATGCCTGGGTCGCGCTTATGCGGCGCGGCATGGCCAAGGATTTCTCGTGGGGAGCGTCGGCGGTGAAGTATCAGGAGCTGTATCGCGGTGTCCTTGCGGCGCGTTGAGGGCGCAGCGGCTTAGTCGAACTGGCGCCGAACTTGCGACGAACCTGGATCCAGGCGAACTTGCATCCAGAGGGTGCCTTCAAGCATCATAAGTAACGGAGCATAAAAGCAAAACCCTATGGCTAGCGAAAACACCCTGAACTTTACGGACGCCGCTTTTGAGAAGGATGTCCTGAATTCGGACCTGCCCGTTCTGGTCGATTTCTGGGCGCCGTGGTGCGGCCCCTGCAAGGCCATGGGGCCGACCATCGACGCGCTCGCCACCGAGTACGCGGGCAAGATCCGGATCGGCAAGATGAACACCGACGAGAACCCGGCCACGGCCATGCGCTATCAGGTGCGCGGTATCCCGACCCTGCTGCTGTTCAAGGGCGGCAAGGTGGTCGACCAGCGCGTCGGCGCGATGCCGAAGTCGGATTTGCAGAAGGTGCTGGAGCCGCACGCTCCGCAGGCTACCGTGGTTTCCATCGACGCCCGCAAGGTCAGCTAAGATAAGCCTTCCGTTTACTCTCCTACCGGCGGCTGTAGGAGTTTCGCTGCCCTTGTTCAAGAGACTGGTGATGCTGCGCCGAGTTGCATCCGAATGCCACGCTCCCGCATCGAAAGGAAAGCAAACGAACAAGACCCAATGGCAAGCGAACATACTTTGAACTTCACGGACGCCGCTTTCGAACAGGAAGTGCTGAAATCGGACGTTCCAGTCCTGGTCGACTTCTGGGCAGCTTGGTGCCCTCCCTGCCGGGCGATGGGGCCGACAGTGGATGCTCTGGCCGCCGAGTACGCCGGTAGGATCACTATCGGGAAGATGAACATCGACGATAATCCGCAAACTCAAATGCGTTACCAGGTCCGCAGTATCCCGACGCTACTGCTGTTCAAGGGCGGCAAAGTGGTCGAGCAGCGCGTGGGCGCGATGCCCAAGGCTGAATTGTTGAAGGTGCTCGCACCGCATCTCCCGGCAGCCGCGCCCGCAGCTCCCGCGGAGACCCAGCTCGCCAGCTAAAGCACATTCGGAATCAGCCGCAACTGAGATTAGCGTCTTACTAGGCCCAGTATCAGCCACGCTGAGAGGCCTCCGATGCCAAGGGCGATGGCCGGTTGTGCGGCCGAAATCATTAGCTCCGGCGTTGTCGACCTCAAATCAACACTCATAACTCCGGCCACGGCCACTAAAGTCAACGTAAGCCACGGAAAGCAACGCGTCATGAAAACGCAGACTAATCCGGTCGCAAACATTCCGACTGTGCATGCAAGCGTCACCCAGGTGGGGAACGGCAAGACCGAGTCCATGTGAGCGAAGCCAACCAAGAACCAAACCGACCCGATCACGATGGTGAGCACCGCAGCGAGGCATTCGGCGGCGACGTGCCCTTTCATGGTCTCTGGAGCCCGAGTCGCACCATTGATTGTCACCCAGTAACCGCCCCCTTCGCGGCCGATCCGACCAGCTTCACATACTTCTGAAACACCCCCGAAGTGTACTTAGCCGCCGGGGCTTTCCACTCGCGCAAACGCCGGCCGAGTTCCTCCGCCGGAATCTCCAGGTCGATGGTCCGGGTCGTAAGATCGATCGAAATCGAATCCCCTTCATGGACCGCCGCGATGGGCCCGCCGCTCGCGGCCTCCGGCGCGACGTGTCCCGCCATAAAGCCGTGAGTCGCGCCGCTAAAGCGCCCGTCGGTCATCAGAGCGACACTCTCAGAGAGCCCCGCCCCGACGATCGCGCCCGTCACGCCCAGCATCTCCCGCATCCCCGGCCCTCCCCGCGGCCCTTCATAGCGAATGACGACGATATCGCCCGCTCGAATCTTGCCGCCCGTCACCGCGTGCATCGCGTCTTCTTCGCAATCGAACACGCGCGCCGGACCGCGCTGGCCTTTTCGCTCGACGCCGGTGATCTTCATCACGCAGCCTTCCGGCGCAAGGTTACCTCGCAGGATCACCAGCCCGCCTGACGATTTGATGGGGTTCGATAGCGGCCGGATTACCTCCTGCCCGGCCGTTTCCTTAGCGTCCGCGGCTTCTTCGGCGAACGTGCGCCCGGTCACCGTCAGCGCCGAGCCATCCGCATAGCCGCCGTCACACAATCTCTTGGCGATCACCGCCATTCCGCCTGCCTTGTCTACATCGACCGCGACAAAACGCCCCGCCGGTTTCAGGTCCACCAGCAGCGGCGTGCGCGCGCTGATCGTCTGGAAATCGTCGATTGAAAGCTCCACGCCCGCCTCGCGCGACATCGCGAGCAGGTGCAGCACCGCGTTGGTCGATCCACCTGTAGCCGCAACGGAAGCGATTGCATTCTCAAACGCTTTTCGCGTGGCGATATCGCGCGGTTTGCGATCCGCGCGCACCGCGTCGACGGCCACTTCGCCGCAGCGAAACGCCACCTGCGCTTTCCGCGCGTCCACCTGCGGAACGGCAGCGGTATTCATCGGCGCGAGGCCGATCATCTCCATCACCGTCGCCATGGTGTTTGCGGTGAACTGGCCGCCGCACGCGCCGGCGCCGGGACACGCCGAGTCTTCGATTTCGAGCAGTTCTTGATCCGTAATGCGTCCGGCCGCGTTCGCCCCCACGGCCTCGAACACGTCCTGGATGGTTAGATCGCGGCCGTGGTAATGACCCGGCATAATCGATCCGCCGTACAGCACCACGCCGGGCGTGTTCAGCCGCAGCAGCGCCATGGCCGCGCCGGGAATGGTCTTGTCGCAGGCGACCAGCGCCACGATGCCGTCGAACATGTGCCCGCGCGCAACCAGCTCAATCGAATCGGCAATGAGGTCGCGGCTCACCAACGACGCCTTCATTCCTTCCGTTCCCATAGTGACGCCGTCGCTGATCGCGATGGTGTTGAACTCCATGGGCGTACCGCCGGCCGCGCGAACGCCGGCTTTGACGTGCGCGGCCAGCTCGCGCAGGTTGAAGTTGCACGGCATGGTCTCGATCCAGGTGTTGGCGATGCCGATGATGGGCTTCTTCAGGTCCTCGTCGGAGAATCCGATGGCCTTCAACATCGCGCGCGCCGGAGCGCGATCGCGCCCCTGTGTGATGGTGTAGCTGTGGAGTTTCATGGCGAAGCAACATTATGACAGGAGTCAGGAGACAGGAGTCAGAATAAGGAGAATACTACCATCTGGTCACAGCCTGGAAAGCTACTAGAAAGGAAGAGCAGCACTATGCCGAAAATGTCTAAGACGACACTGCCCACTGATGAGATCGCCGAAAAGGCATCGCGCGGCGAAGATATCTCCGCTTACTTCACCAACAAATTCACCGTGGTCAGACCCGTCCGTCGCGTGAATGTCGATCTGACGCCGGGCATATTGCGGCAACTGGACGAGCGGGCAGCCCGGCTCAATATCAGCCGGCAGGCCGTAATCAAGACGCTGCTCGGCCGGGCGCTGGAACAAGAGCGTGCCGGCAAAGTAAGACTGAAGCGGAGGGCTGGTTCGTCGGGCCGTCTTTAGTTCACGCTCGGAGAAGACTTGGCCGGATCGGACTTGGGCCGGTCCACGGGTTGGTCCACGTGAAGACTGACAACTCTGGACGTCGTGACCGGGCGGCGGTCATTCAGCAGGAACTTCAGGTGCGCTCCACGCGCGATCAGGCCCAGTAGATGTGCCGGTACAGGTTCGGGACAGAGCTCCGGGTGGCCGGAAACGCGGATCTTATCCCCGCCCAGGCATTCGATGTGATAGTGGCGACTCTTCGTCTCCACATCGATCAACGAGCCCGCCGGCAGGCTGTTAAGGTCCACGCCCGCGATACCACTCGAAGGTGTCATCACCATCGCCTCTAGTCTATCAGATGCAATCCGCCAGCCACAAGTTGCTGCTTGTTTTTCAGCAGATTAGGCGATTTCCAGCGATTTCACGGAGTTGCCTGCGGGAAATTTTACGGGCTACCACACCCAATCATGTGTCTTCACGCGCAGCCCCATACCAGGAGACTCGCACGTGGGCAGGCGACCCTTTCAGCCGCTCTCAGCCTCTCACGCCAGCAAGGCAACTGACCCAGCGATCGAGAACGCTCTGAAGATCCGCGATCTTGACAGGCTTTGAGAGGTAACCGTCCATGCCGGCCGCCAGACAACGCTCCCGGTCGCCTTGCATGGCGCCGGCAGTCATGGCGACGATCGGGACGCGGTTATGGTGATCCTGGTCTTCGCGTTCGCGAATCGCCTGGGTCGCTTCGAGGCCGTCCATCTCAGGCATCTGGCAGTCCATCAGGATCAGATCATAGGGGAATTTTCTCCACATCTCCACCGCCTCCTTCCCGTTCGCGGCCATGTCGACGCGGCAGCCGAGCCTTTCGAGGAGCTTCCCCGCCACTTTTTGATTCACGATGTTGTCTTCCGCCAGTAGAATGCGGTATCGCGGGGATTCGCCATTCACCGCCTTGGTACTTGTAATCGGCCCCGGCGCCGCAATCGCCCGATGGAGGGCAAGCATGGACGCCGGCTGCGCTGGGTCGCACACGGCTGCCAGAGTATCGAAAAGAACCGACGGTTTTACGGGTTTAGTGAGATAGGCCGTGAAACCGGCATCTCGAAGGCGGGCGAAGTCGCCTCGCATGCCCGCTGAACTAAGCATGATGAGACGGGTGTCCCGCAGTAATGGATCGGCCTGGATGGCTCGGCCGAGCATCTCGCCATCCATCTCCGGCATCATGCAGTCGAGCATAGCCACCTGGTAGCGATCGCCGGTTCGGCAGGCCGCGTGGAGCAGTTTGAGCGCTTCTCTTGCGGAGCCGGCGATGTCGAACCTGATCCCCCGGCTGCGCAGCTGCTCCCGAAGGATGCGCCGGTTCACCTCATTGTCTTCCACCACCAGCATGCGGTATCCGGTCAGATCGACCGCGTGCAGCGATGCCGCAGTTCGGTCCAGGGGTAACCGCAAAGTGAACCAGACTGTCGATCCCTGGCCCGGTGTGCTGGAGATGCCGATGGCGCCGCCCATCAGCTCCACCAACTTCTTGGAGATAGCCAAACCCAACCCGGTGCCCCCGAATCTCCGGGTGGTGGAGCTGTCGGCCTGGCTGAATTCCTTGAACAGCAAGTCCAGCTTTTTGGCTGGGATGCCAATGCCGGTGTCGTGCACGGAGATGCGGAAGGTGGTCTCGGTTGCGGTGGTATCGTGGTTTGCCCCGTCGCTCTCCACGTCGTTTTCGACGTCGTTATCAACGTCGATCAGGACATGGCCCCGCTCGGTGAACTTGATGGCGTTGCCCGCCAGGTTGAGAATAATCTGGCGGAGCCGCCCCGGATCGCCAATCACGTTGCGTGGCGCGCCCGGAGCATACCGGATTACCAGCTCGATCCCCTTTTCTTCGGCCTTCGCCGACAACAGGTTGGCCACCTCCTCCACCGCCACGCACAGGTCGTACGGGATCGGTTCGATGGTCATTTTTCCCGCTTCGATTTTCGAGAAATCCAGAATGTCATTGATCACCGCGAGCAGCGCGTCGGCCGAAAGACGGACGATCTCCGCCTGCTCTCGCTGTTCCGGTTCGAGAGGGCTGTCCAGCAGCAGTCCGATCATCCCGATCACGCCGTTCATGGGTGTGCGGATTTCATGGCTCATATTGGCCAGGAACTGGCTCTTGGCGATGGTCGCCGCTTCCGCTGCGCGGCGGGCCTGGCGGATGCGCCGAAGTTGCCAGAGCACAATGGCGAGGCCGGCCACCAGGCCGGCGGCGCAAAACTGGAACACCTGGGTGCGGCGGTTGGCGTCCATCAGCTCGTAGATGTCCGCCGTTTCGGTGCTCGAATACAGCGAATATTTGCGCAACAACTCGTCCAGCGTTCCGTCGGCTGCCATGCGGCCCACTTCGTTGCGCAGCTCATCGGCCGCTCTGGCGCTGTCGAGGGTGGAACTGAAGCCCAGTTTTAGAGGTTTGCCCCTTATGGAAGTGACTTGCAAGTCGGCCGTTTCACATCCCACCGGCTTCTTCAAGATGAATGCGCCTAACGCCTGGGTCAGCACATAAGCAGCCGCGGCGTCGCCTTTGCAGATAGCGCTCACCGCGGCCAGTTCGCCCTCAACGTGAACCAGCACGGCGCCCGGGGACGCCAGCAGGAGCTGGCTTGCCACACCCAGCCCGTAAGCGACGCGCACACCGTCCCACTGCTTGGGCGGCGCGCCTTTGGTCACCATACTGCGGTCCACAGACAGCCACGGCTCCGTGATGTGATTTGTGCTCCGGCGATCGTTCGGTTTCCGGGAAGGCAGCACCATACCCAGCGGCCATAGGTCGACTTTCTTCGAAGCCAGAACGTTTGAGGGGCCTTCGGGGCAGTCCACCCAAATCAAGTGAATGCCCAGACGGCGGGCTGCCGCGGAGAGCACTTCCACCGCCAGCAAATCCACGCGGCCTTCTGGGTTGAGCGTTGCGGTAAGCGTATTGTTGCCCATGCCTGCGCGGAGGACCCGCGGGAGCTGGCGCGAGCGCCAGGCGTAGAAGGACGCGAGCGCCACGCAGACTGCACCGATTGCAGCGAGGGCATAGTAACGCCTGAGGGGGCCACGCATCCACTAAACGCATCGGATGCGAGGGGAAAACTCTTAGAAGTAAGGAGTCAGAAGAAGGAGACAGGAGTCAGGAGTCAGGAGACAGCAGTCAGAAGGAAGAGGGGTTGCTTATTCTGACTCCTGACTTCTGTCTCCTGACTCCTTCTTGCTTATTCTGGCTTCTGTCTCCTTGACTCCTGTCTCCTTCTTTCTTTACACTTCCTTGCAAGAAACCACCCCCTGATCCGTCTTACAATAGAAGGAGAGCCTCTCTCGGAACATTAGACGTACAAATCTCGTCTAATTCAGAGGTTGGAGACCCCACAAGTGAAACGTAAGTGGAAGATAATACTGCCGATACTCATACTGCTCCTGATCGCCGGGGGGATTCTGGGCGGTCAGCGATGGAGCCAGCGCGACTTGGTCACGGTGCAGACGGGCGTCGCCGCACGCGCCGATCTCACCTCCCTGGTGACTGCTTCGGGCGAGATTAAGCCCCGTACCTACATCAACATCGGCGCGAACGCCCAGGGCCGGATCGTGGACATCCTGGTGAAAGAAGGCGATCGCGTGCGGAAAAATCAGGTGGTCGCGCGCATCGAACACGTGCAGGCGCAGGCCGATGTGGCCGCGCAGAAAGCCGCGGTCGCGTCCTCGCAGGCCGATTCCGCCGCCGCTGAAGAGGGCCTTCGCGCCGCCGACGAAACCATTATCACCGGCCAAGCCACGCTGGAACGTTTCAAGACCGAACAGAAACGCTCCAAAATGCTGCTGGATAACGCCGAGCAGATGTTCAAATACAACTTGAACGCCAAGCAGGATGTGGATCAGCGCCGCGCCGATTACGAATCGGCCCAGGCCAGCGTTCGTGAAAACGAGGCGCGGCTCAACCAGATGAAAGTGCAGCGCGCGCAAACCGCCGCGCAATTGTCTTCCACCCAGCGCCGCATCGCCCAGGCCGACGCGGGCCTGGCGCGCATCGAAGACGTGCTGGCCAAATACGATGCATTGGCGCCGCTCGACGGCGTGGTGACGGATCTGCCGGTGCGCGTGGGCGAGACGGTGGTGCCGGGCGTGCAAAACTCCGCCGCCTCCACCATCATGACCATCGCCGATATGTCGCTGATCACCGCCGAGGTGAAGGTGGACGAAACCGACATCGTCAACGTGCACCTGGGCCAGACCGCCAACATCACCATCGACGCGATTCCCAATCGCACCTTTCAGGGCCACGTAATCGAGATGGGCAACACGGCCATCCTCCGGTCCACCGGCCTGGCCGCGTCGCAGAGCGCGAATTCGAGCCAGGAAGCCAAGGATTTCAAGGTGGTGATCGCGCTCGATGCGCCGCCCGAGGAGATTCGGCCGGGATTGTCGTGCTCCTCGAAAATCGTGACCGCAGTCAGGTCGAAAACGCTTTCGATTCCGATTCAGGCGCTCACCGTCCGCAAGAAGGGCGATCTCCGGGCCCCCCAGGACGGCGTGCTGGCTTCCACTGAATCGCCCGTGGACAAGTCCTTGAGCGAAGAAATTCAGGGCGTATTTATCGTGAAAGACGGGCGCGCGGAATTTCGCAAGGTGGACACCGGCATCACCGGGTCGACCGATATCGAAGTGCTGAAGGGCCTGGAAGAAGGCGACCGCATCATCACCGGCAGCTACAAGATCATCCGCACCATCCGCAACGATACGCGGGTCAAGGTGGACAATCGCGCGCCCATGGCGGATATCAAGAGCTAGCCGATAATGGAGTGCTGACTCAAAGAAGAGCTCGCTATGTGTGGGGCGGTCCCCCTGGACCGCGGCCGACGCCCTCGTCGGCCTCAATCTTGAGCGCGTTGAGTCGGACCCGGGGGTCCGACGCGGACGAGGGCGTCCGCCCCACCCGGATTCATGCCGGGAATTTCAACGCGGGATACTAGGATCTGATGCCTCCAACTGCGGTTCTCGACAAAACGGATAAAGCCGCTCGCGGCGAGCAACTCAAGCGTGACGGCATCATCATCCGCACCTGGGATCTGTATAAGACCTACGTCATGGGCGATCAGGAGATCCACGCCGTGGCCGGCATCGACATCGAAATTCGCAAAGGCGAATACGTCGCCATCATGGGGCCGTCCGGGTCGGGCAAATCCACGCTGATGAACCTGATCGGCTGCCTGGACACGCCCACCTCGGGGCTGTACTATCTGGCCGGCAACCTGGTCAGCGACATGGATGACGACGAACTGGCGCGCATCCGCAACCAGGAGATCGGATTCATCTTTCAGACCTTCAATCTGCTGGCGCGCGCCACCGCGCTGCACAACGTGGAGCTGCCGCTGATTTACGCGGGTCTTTCCCGCAAGGATCGCGAGGAACGCGCCAAGGCCGCCATGCGCGCCGTCGATCTGGAAGCGCGCCAGTTGCACAAGCCCAGCGAGCTATCGGGCGGCCAGCGGCAGCGCGTGGCTATCGCGCGCGCGTTGGTGAACGATCCATCCCTTCTGCTCGCCGACGAACCCACCGGGGCGCTCGACACGGTGACCGGCGCCGAAATCATGACGCTGTTCGAGCGGTTGCACTCAACCGGCAACACTATCGTGCTGGTGACCCATGAGCACGACATCGCGCAGCAGGCGCATCGAGTGATCCACATCCGCGACGGCAAGGTCGAGCGCGACGAAAAGATCCGATAGTCCGGCTAACCCGGCCGCAGATCCAGCGTCCTCTACGCTAGCAGCTAAAGAGGAGGTGCTGCGTGATGCGGTCAATTGCCGGCGTGATTGCTGTCCTTTTCGTGGAGGCGGTGGCCTTTCAGGCGTCCGGACAAACCGCCGCATCTCCGCAACCACAGGCGTTTCAAATTGTCTCCATCAAGCCCAATCGGAGCGGGGACGGCACCAACATGAAGACCTCGCTTGGGCGGTTAACCGCGGTGAGCGTTACCCCTCACGAGCTGCTCCTTTATGCATTTGGGGCCAGAGACTCGCAGCTTATCGGTGGACCCGATTGGCTCACGAAGGAGAAATTTGACATTGAAGCTGTAACAGGAACATCCGATGATCTGGATCGCACGACGTTACAGCCTCTTCTGCAATCGATGTTCACGGATCGATTCAAGCTCAGGTCTCATCGTGAAAACAGAGAGCTTCCGGTCTATTCGCTCGTGGTAGCAAAAGGGGGGCCGAAACTAACTGCTCATTCTGGGGAGGGTCAGCCTTCCACGGGCATCCACGCCAGCTCGGGAAAGTACGTCGTCAATGCCCGGAAGACCAGCATGAAAGGGCTCGCCGAAGTCCTGGCCAGGCAGTCGGACCGGTTCGTTATCGACAATACTGGCCTCGTAGGTGAATACGACTTCAGCCTTGCATGGACCGACCTTGCCGCTGTTGACTCAGAGGACCCGTCGCTTTTCACTGCGATCCAGGAACAACTTGGATTGAAGCTCGAACCGGCGAAAGGGCCGGTTCAGGTCACAGTGATTGATAGCGTCGAACGACCCTCGGAAAACTGATCTGCTGGTTCCTGTGGTCCTCTAAAGCTATGACGACTTCCCCTACGATCTCCCGCTTGGTCAGTATCGCGGCCGTATTTCTTCTGTCCCTCTCCACTGCCAGCGCAGGCGAAAAGAAACTGATGCATTGTTTCGCCTGGACGCCCATAAAAGAAGCGACCCCCGCCGATTGGCAAGCCTTCTACAAGGCCAGCGACGCGCTGCCTCACAAGATCAAAGGGATTACCAAGGTCTGGTATGGCAAGCTCAATTCGCCTTTGCCGCAGGCCATGCTGGCGGGTATCGATGAACCAACCTTCCAGAAATATCGCGCAGGCGAAACGGTTTCATCGCCTATAAAGGCTATGCCGCGCGAATACGGCATGTGCATGGAAATGACCGATGAGAGCGCGCTCAAAGCCTACGACGACCACCCCTATCACAAGATTTGGACCGAGGCGTATTCCAAGATCCGGGTCGACGGCACGACCACGTTTAACATCCTGGGCCAGTAACGCGCGATCTCGCGGGCGAACTCGCGACACACGGCTGGCGCCCCATCGCTGTCGTGTGTCGATGCGGTGGCGCCGTCGTGTGTCGCCTTTGCTCGTCGATGTTGCGTGACGCGTGGCGTGCCGTGTAACGATCGCCCCGCATCCGCGTCCATTCCGTAGGGGTTCTCTTATGCTCAAGTTTCTCTTGTGCGTTTTTAGCATTCCCGCCCTTCTAGCAGCTCAAAGCATCACCGGCGCCGGATTCACCGTTCCCGCGCCCGTATCGGTGGCGCCCGGCCAGATCCTGACGTTCTTCGCCGATGGCATCGGGACGAATGGCATTGGGACGACGGGCATTACCGCGACGCTGCAACAAGGCTCGGCTGTGCCCGTGCCTATCATCAATGTTCAACCAGTGTTCACCTGTAGCCCGATCCTCCCGCAGACCTCCTGCGGATCGCTGGTCGCCGTCACGGTTCAGATTCCCTACGAATTAACGCCGCCGCCGGCCACCACGACGATTTGTGTGGCCTGCGTAAGGCCCATTATCCTTGGTACGGAATTGATCATCGCCGGGAGCGGACTATCCCTGTCGATCGAATTGAACGCCTTCACCGATCAGGTCCACGTTCTGACGGCGTGCGACATTGTGATGAACCCGAGCGGCGGCTATTCCCTCAACAACAACTTCGGGCTGCCCTGTTCTCCCATCGTGACCCATGCCAATGGCACAGCGGTCTCGGCCACCAGTCCGGCTAACCCGGGTGAGGAACTGATTGCGTGGACCACCGGCCTGGGCGCGACCAATCCTCCCGCCGTCACCGGCCAGGGCTCGAAAGTCCCGTTGCCGACCGCGCAGACGTTCGGCATCGATTACAACTACACCGTCAACGCGCTCGCCACCAAGCCGCGGCCGGGATTCATTCCGGCGCCGACGCTCGCGCCCGCCTATTCCGGCCTCGCGCCCGGGTTCCCGGGGCTGTATCAGATTAATTTTGTGGTCCCCGCCGGGCCGCCGAACGGCATCGCTCAATGCTCTGCGCCGGGAACCTACGGTCCGGGAACGAACCCGGTGATTTCGAACCTGACCGTCAGTTTCGGCGGAAACTTCTCGTTCGACGGCGCCGGAATTTGCGTGGCGACCCAGATCCCGGTGGACTGACTCGGCGGGAAGATTTCATAGCCGTTAATGAACGTGAATAAACGCAAATAGAACATTCGCTGTTAATCGCCGCAAACTAACGGGCTACAAATTCGACTCGGGATATTCATGTTCATTCACGTTCATTAACGGCCATTTTCTAGAGCAGCGCCCGGATCATCACCCAACTTACGATGCACGCCGTGACACACGCGGCTGCCCCCACCGCGACCGCCGCGCCGCCCACCTTCACGAACATCTTCAGGTTAATCTCCAGCCCCATCGCCGCCATCGACAACGCCAGCGAAATGTTGCCCGCCTCCGCCAGCACGTCCGCCAGATTCACCGAATAGCCGCTCGAAAACTGCAACACCGGCAGGAGCCGCAGCGAGTTCAACAGAAACAGCGCAAAAAATCCCCACAAAAACGGCGGGACCAGCCGGGCGTAGTGTACCGTCACCTTATCCTTGCGGGCCCGCGCGTACCCGAACGCGAGCACCAGCAGCAGCGGCGCGAGCAGCGCCACTCGCACCAGCTTCACCAGCGTCGCGACTCCGCCCGCCTTTTCGCTGAACGCGAATCCTGCCGCCACCGCCTGCGGGACCGCGTGAATGGTCGATCCCGCCCACACGCCGTAGGCGTTATCGTCGAACCCGATCGCCGCGCCGATGAACGGGCTCACGAACATCAGCACCAGCCCGAGCACGTTGATCGCGCCCATCGACAGCATCAGGTCGCGATCCTCCGCGTCGATCAGCGGTGCGACCGCAACAATCGCGCTGTTCCCGCAAATCGCCGTGCCCGCGCCGATCAGGACGGCGGTACGCGGCCACACCCCGAACATCTTTCCGAAAATCCACGCGGACGCCATCGCCGCGGTCATGGTCGCTATGATGATCGCGCACGCGCGGAACCCGACAGCCGTCGCATTGGCGAAGCTCAGCGTCGCTCCCGTCAGGACAATCGTCAGCGGAATCGTGCGCCGCACGACGCGCTTGGCGCCTTCGAGGATCTGCCTGGATGCTTTTTTCGACAAAGGCAGAAAGCCCGCCGCCAGCGCACCCGCGAAAATCGCCAGGATCGCCGCGCTCACCGGCCTGCGAACCCCCGAGGCTCCTTCCACGCGGAACGGCGCGAACGGAAGATAGTGAATCGCGTAGGCGATCGCGGTAACCGCGGCGGCTGCCGCCCATCCCGGCCACGGATTCAGCTTCTCGACGACAACCGTGGGACGCGAGCTCTTCTTCTGCTTCTCTACGATCGGAAGAGCATAAGCGCCCTCCATCGATCCCAGAGATCGCAGCGCCTCGGGGCTGAGCTTTAGAGTGGGCTGCACCGGCCCGCTCTCTGCCCTCGTGGCGCACGCTCTAAGCGCACAGGCCGCTCGTGCCGTTGTGCGCGATTCAACATCAGCGCGCGGCGGCGAACTTTAGTTCGCCGACATTGATGGAGAGTGAAACCGCTGCGGCGGAACTGTCGGCTGAAGCCGACAGCGGCACGCTGAAGCGTGCGCCACACTTGGCCCCCTTCACTTCTTCTGGAAATCGCCACCTTTGAAATACGATAGCGCACCCAGATCGACGTGTCGCTTCAGCGCCGCCTGAATATCCGCCGGCGTGAGCGCCGCGATCTTGCTCTCCAGATCCGAATCGTGTTTCATGGTCCACCCATACTGCGCGTTCTGCGCGAGCCTCCGCGCCAACCCTCCATCCGACGATCGTCCGACTTGCCGCTCCTGAAGGAACGCTTTTCTCGCCGCCTCCACCTCAGCGGCAGGGAATCCATCGCTCAGAATCTTGGCGATCTCCTCTTTGAAATCGGCCTCCACCCTCTCCACGTTCTTCGGATTGGCGATCGCCTGCGTCAGGAATTGGCCGTAATCGTCCTTCGCGCCGCCCGCGATCACGCTCTGGACGCCATAACTCAAGCCGTCCTTTTCGCGAACGCGCTGCCACAATCGCGACTGGGCGCCGCCGCCGATCATGGTATTCGCGAAAATCAGCGCCGCGTAATCCGGATCGGCATCGTTCAGGTGCATGGTCATTCCCGCCGCGAATACCGCGTTGGGTTTATCCGGCGTCTCGATCGACTGGTTCACCGCTTCCACCTTTGTGACGGCGCGCTTCAGCATCGTGTACGGCGAGGGGCTTTTCCAGGCGCCAAACAACTCAGTAGCCAGTTTCTGCACTTCCGCCGCGTCGAAATCGCCGACCACCGCCAGTTCCGCGTTGGATGCGCCGTAGAAATCGGCGTAGAATTTCTTCACATCCGCGAGCGTGAGCTTCTTCAATCCATCGATCGATTCATCGATGGTCGTGAACTCGCGCGGATCGCCGGCGGCATACGGATTCAGATGCCGATAAAGAGCGGTCATGGCGAGCGAAGTCGGTTCGCTGCGCTGGCTCTCCAGCCGCCCGATACTGGCTTGACGGATCTGCTCGAACTCGGATTCCGGGAACGCCGGTTCCCGCAGCACCTCGGCCGCCAGCCGCAGCGCCCCCGTAAGTCCAGTCCGGATCGTGTTGATGTTCAGGGACGCGCCGTTATTGACGGTGGCGCTCGCACTCATCTGCGCCTTCAATTTGTCGAGCTCGTCCTGAAGTTGGTGCCGCGTGTGTTTCTGCGTGCCGCGCATCAGCAGGCTTCCCACCATGTTCGCCGCCGGTTCTCTTTGAAACAGACTCTTCTCGTCGCCGTATTGGAGATTGATCACCGCGTTCACCGTCCCGCCGCGGGTTTTCTTCGAAAGCAGCGCGAGCTTCATCCCGTTCGGCAAGGTTACGCGCACAGTGCGCGAATCGATATTGGCCGGCGATGGATCGAATACTTCGCCCTGCTCGACGGCGGCGTCGCCTTTGTAATCCTTGAGCATCGCCGTCAGATCCGGAGTCGCCGGGATTTCAGAGCGATCCGGTTTCGCATCCGGAATGAAGCGCCCCACGGTCAGGTTCGAGGATTTCAGATACTGCTTCGCGACGCGAACCACATCCTCCGGCGTCACCTTGCGAATCCGGTCGCGATCCAGGAACAGCAGCCGCCAATCGCCGGTCGCGGCGGTTTCGCTGAGCGTGATGCCTACCCCTTCGGAGTTGTTGAGCATCAGATCGATATCTTTCAGCAGGCGGGTCCGCGCGCGATCCACTTCCTCTTTCGTCGGCGGCTCCTTGGCGATGCCCTCGATCCCGCTGCGCATGGTTTTTTCGACATCCTCCAGGTTGCCGTCCTTGCGCACCTGCGCGGTAATAATCATCAGGCTGGGATCGTGAAACTGAAACACGTCTCCCGCTACCCTCATCGCCTTTTTAGATTCCACCAGCGCTTTGTACAGCCGGCCGGAGGGAGACTCATCGAGAATCGCTTCCAGCACCTCGAGCGCGGAGGAATCCGGATGCGACCCGGCGGGAATGTGATACGCCATCGCCACGGCCTGGATGTCGCCGACGCGCCGCAGCACAACTTCGCGCTCCCCGTCCTGCGTGGGTTCTTCGGTATAAGTCGGCTGAAGCTTGCGCGCGGGCCTGGGGATCGCCCCCAGTCCGGCCTTGATCCAACCCATGGCCTTGGCTTCGTCGAAATTGCCGGCCACCACCAGCACTGCGTTATCCGGCTGATAGTAGTTGTGATAGAACGCCTGAAGCTTCTCGATCGGCACGTGCTCGATGTCGCTCCTGGATCCGATCGGCGATCGGCCGTAGCCGTGCCACAAGTACGCGGTCGACATCACGCGCTCCTCCAGAATGCGCATGGGACTGTTCTCGCCCATCTCGAATTCGTTGCGCACCACCGTCATTTCACTGTCCAGATCGGCGCGCGAGACCCGCGAGTTCACCATCCGGTCGGCTTCCATATCCAGGGTCCAGTGCAGATTTTCGTCGCTCGCCTGAATCGTTTCGAAATAATTGGTGCGGTCGAAATAGGTCGACCCGTTATAGTTGGCGCCATGATCCTTGAGCAGCTTGCCGATGTCGTTAAGCTTCGCCGTGCCCTTGAACAGCATGTGCTCCAGCAGATGCGCCATGCCGGTTTCGCCGTACCCCTCGTGTCGCGAACCCACCAGGTAGGTGACGTTGACCGTGAACGTCGGCTTGGATTTATCGGGGAAAAAAAGAACATCCAGGCCGTTGTCCAGGCGGTATTCAGTGATGCCTTCGACCGTGGTGATCTTGGTCTGCGCGGCGGCGAGGCCGGCCAGCAGAGCAGTTAGCACAAAGAGGGACGCAACCATCGATTTCATGTAGTTTCAGCCTATAACATTTAGACGTATCCGGTGGAATTTCGTCGCCGCATTTCTAACCTGCGCTCACTTCGCCGGATTCCTGGCCGCCTCGGCCCTCTTCTCTTCCGCTCGTGCGCCGGCGAGAATATCCACTATCGCGTAGTTCCCCTCGTGGCACGCGTACTCGTAGATCGGGCCCGGGGCGGCCGTCAGCGGAAGCTCTCCCGTCCAGGGTTTGGTGAACGCCGTCGGATCGTCGATCGTGAACTTGTAGAGCATGGCATCGGGGTTGACCCGTGTGATGCGTTCGATCACATGCAGGTTCTCGTCCGACCCCCGGAAGTTGGTCTTGTCGGTAAAGTTGGTGGTGTCGATCACCAGCGTGTCGCCTTCCCAATGGCCGCGCGAGTCTCCCGTCCATTTGCGGACGCCTTGCGGGAGGTGCGAACGGCCATCTCTGATCCCATCCAGGGGAATGATGCGGGTTTCGTGAATCATTTCCGACAGAATCGCGACGTATCCCGTTGTTTGATAAATCTGATAGGTGTTGTTGTAGGGGCCGGGCAGCATGGGCGGTCCCGCCGTCGCCCAAAACACGCAGCGCTCCGTAAGTGACCGATCCTGCGCACGGTCGGCCGGGTGTAATCGCGCATGCTCGCGGGCCGCATCGACTCTCTTTTGCGCTTCGGGGGTTAATGGAGGAATTCTCCCATCCGGCGGATCGACGATAATCGAACTGCGAATGGTTCCTCCGATCCGGGCGAGCCGCGCGCCCTGATCAAAGAATAATTCGTTATACGCGCGGCCTACGTCGACTTCGGGATCGCTATCCCTCCGATCGCGATTGCGCCCCGTGACCACCTGTTTTTCATACGCCGCCGCGGCCTGTTCGGTCAGAACTGGTGTGTTGCGCAAATCGGTGGGACGCTCGAGCGGCGTGAGCGTGTTGTTGGTCCAGATTCCTTCGAGATTCGGCCGGCCATCCGGCGTCCGCGGCAGAACGTTCGCCGCCGGCTTGGAAGCGGGAGCCTGGCCGGCTGCGGGCGCTAAAAAGACCGCGGCCAGCACGAATGCATTGGCGCAATTTGCAGTTGAAAATCGAATCCTCATCCGCAACCTCCCCTGTGGCAAGTCTCAAGGTATCGCAATCTCAAGTCTGGCAAATCTCAAGACCTCGTTCTCATCGTCTCATGCGGTAGCGGAGCGAGTTTCGCCGCGGCCGGCACGCGGCGCGTTTACCAAAGGACGGGATTTGTTTTACAAGAGGTGAGCTAAAATAAAGTAATCATGCTCAACAAGAAGCCTTCGGCTACGAAATCAGCGAAAGCCTCTGCTCCCAAGTCGGCAGTTCAGCGGCATCGAAAAGCGGCGGGTCCAGTCACCGCCGCCGAAACACCTCTTAACAGCGCCAGGACGGAAGACATTGCGCGCCTCGCCTATTCACTGTGGGAAGCACGCGGACGACAGGACGGCTCACCGGAAGAGGATTGGCTCCGTGCTGAACGGGAATTGATCGGCAAACACTAAGCCATTTCTGATTTTGCCCCGATGTGGGGCGGTACCCCTGGACCGCGGCCAGAGTTTACCCGTAGCGGGTCCTCGTCGGCCTCCGTCTTCTGAATCACGCGACCGGCGCCGGTGCGGCCTCTGGGTTGGTTCTGTAATTTGCCACGGCCGCCAAGGCGCTCAGAAACTGATCGTTCGCTCGCGGCGACCCAATCGAAACCCGGAGGTGATCCGAAAATCCCGGCTCGCGCCAGGGTTTGACGATGACTCCGTGCGTCAAAAGGCGCGCGGCGAGTTCGGCTGCGTCCTCCCGGGCATCGAAGAATAAGAAATTGGCCCGCGAAGGGGCCGGACGATAGCCGAGATCGCCAAGCGCGCGTCGCACCCGTTCGCGCTCCTGGATGGTTCGGGCAACGCAATCCTGGGCGTGTTCCATATCTTTGAGTGCGGCGACCGCGGCAACTTGCGCCACGCGATTTACGTTGAACGGCGTGCGTACGCGATCCATCAATCCGAGAAGCGATGCGTCCGAGGCAACGGCGTAGCCCACGCGAAGGCCGGCCAGGCCGTAGGCTTTCGAAAATGTCCGTAACAGGAGCCATGGGGATGAATGCCCGCGTAGCATATTCAGAAAATGCGGGTAAGAAGGGTCAGTCGCCGCATATTCGAAATAAGCTTCGTCGAAAACCAGGAGCGTCTTGGGGCCAAGCCTCGTGAGGAGCCGGGACAGGTCCTCCGCGGTGATTGAATTTCCCAGCGGATTCGATGGATTGCTGAAGATCACCATCCGGGTTTCAGGCCTCACCGCAGCGACAAATTCCCCCATGTCCAAGCAGTAATCCGGCTCGTCACCTTTTTTCACGACAACCGTCCGAACCTGCGCGCCCATGGACAGCGGAAAAATAACGTGCAGTCCGAAGGAAGGCGCGATGGTCAACACGTCGCATCCGGGGGCCAGGAACGTATGGGAGGCAATCGCGATCAAGTCCTCGGACCCGTTGCCAAGCGCAAGCCGATCCGGAGGAATATCCAAATGCCGGGAGAGAGCTGTGCGCAGATCGTCGGAACTTGGGTCCGGATAGAGAGCCGCTCCCGAAGCCGATTCGGAGATCGCCTCCATCACTCGTGGGCTTGCCCCAAACGGGTTTTCGTTGCTGCCCAATTTCGCGATCTCATCCACGTGATAGTGGGCGCGGACATATTCCAGGGACAATCCAGATTCGTATTTAGGAAGATCTCTGATTTCGGATCGCAGGGTTTCGATGAATGGGTCGCAGCTCATCGGGCTGGTGCTCTTTCATTGGCGGGCCGACGCACTCCCTTACGGTCGCGCCTCAAGAACCAAGCGCTCCATGCTGTCGCGCCTCTTAACCGCTTCCTGTGGTCGCGGCCCGTAAGTGTTCGCGAAACTACCGCGGAGTCGGCCGCGCCGTCTGCTTCTTTTCCTCTTTAGGAGCCACCAGGCATTGGTCGGACCGGCAGTTGTGCGAATTCGCCGAGCCCAGCTTCTCGAGCAGCGCCACGGTGTCAGGGTGCGGGATGCCGAATCGATTGGGACCATTCGCCATGTCCGCGACGGTATTCTTATCCTTGGCCACCGCCTTCACATCCGCGCCCTTGTCCACCAGATACTGAATCAGGTCGTGATTGCCGATGTAGGCGGCGCCGTGCAGAGCCGTGTATCCCTTCGCGTCCACCGCATTCACGTCGGCGCCAAGCTGCACGCAATATTTCGTGGCTTCGAGCCAGGCGTCCGGCGCGTTGATGCTGAAGTTCGCAGCCCATCCCATACCCGAGGAAACCATCAGCGCGGTGTCGCCCCCGGTAGTCGGGATATTCGGATCGGCGCCATGCGCGACCAGCAGCTTCATCGCGGGAACATCCACGGCGATGGCTGCCCGCACGAACGCAGTCGAGCCCCCCGGATCGATCCAGGTGTGGTCGCCGAAGGCCCGGAACCACAGCTTCTTTCCCACGCGAGCGTTCGGATTCGCTCCATCGTCCAGAAGCGCCGTCATCAGATCCAGATACGGGACCTGCTCCTGAGCCGTGATCGGCGCGGGGAACCACCCCTTGGGGGCCCAGTGCACGTCGACGGTCGCGTACAGCGGCGTCAGCCCGGAATCATTGGCCAGGTTCGGGTCCGCGCCGTAAACCACCAGAAACTTCGCGAGATCCAGATGGCCATTGGTGATCGCCATCACCAGCGGACTGGTTTTATCCGCGGCGCTCACCTCATTGATATCCGCGCCCATCTCGAGCAACGCACGCGCAGCCTCGATGTGGCCGTCACGAGTCGCGTATAACAACGCGGTCATCCCGCCCATCACGGTCGCTCTTGCGCGCTCGGGCCGCGCCGGCGCGTTTGGATCCGGCGGCGTGGGGATGCGCTTCTCCAGTTCATCCACCTTGGCGACCAGCTTGTCGACCATGGCATGCAGGTCCTTCTCTTCTGGCGACCCTCCGCCGGCAGCATACACGGCCGATTTGAAACCGAGCGAACTCGCAAATGTATTCAGTCCAGCCGGGTCTGCTGTCGCATCTCCGGGCCTGGCATTAGCGCTGGGACCGGCAGCAGCGTCCCCTCTTCTCCCACCTCTCCCGCCTCTCCCCTCGGCAGCAGCAGGAGCGGGAGCGCCGCCCGGTTCTGTGAAAGAAGTTTCTTCCCCTCCGCCTCTCCCTCCCCGGCCGCCTCGACCGCCTCTCCCGCCGCCCGGAATCGGATTGCCGTCCGCATCCAGCGCTTCACAGTTGCCGCAGTCGACATGCATGACCCGAGTGGTGATGGTCGCGTCCGCGCCGTGCTCCATCAGGACCCGAATCGCCGCATCGCGATTCAGCGCGGCCGCAAACATCAACGCCGTCTGCCCGTGAGCGCCCTCCTTCACATTCACTGCCGCTCCATGGTCCATCAGAGCTTTCACTCCATCGGCGCTCCCCGCGGCCGCGGCCAACATCAGCGGAGTGGTGCCGTCCTCTTCCACCGCGTTCGCGTCCGCTCCGGCTTTGATCAGGGCCTCGATCATCGGCGCACTCCCGTTCTTGCACGCCATCATCAGAGGGCCGACGGCGTTGAGGCGAGTGGTCGCTTTCGCATTCGCGCCCGCCTGTATCAGGATTCGCGCGAGTTCCAGATCGTCGTGCGACGCCGCCCAGTGCAGCGCGGTCATCCCGTCGCCCTGCGCCGCGTTCACGTCGGCTTTCTTTGCGATCAGGGAACGAACGGCGTCCTTGTAGCCCTGTTGAGCGGCATCGGCCACGCGAGTCTCGGTCGCGAAGCCTGAAAGCAGCATCGCCGCACAAAACACGCCAACTAAGCTTTTTCCGGACATTTGCGTTTGCCCCCTGTCTCGTATAACCGCTCCCTGTGGTCGCGGCTCGTTAAATTGGTCACGGCTCTCAAATCGCGATCTCTCCCGTGCTGTCGCCGATGCTATCCATCTTCATCCCCAGCTTGCGCGCCATGGTCAGCAAAACGTTGGCCATCGGCGTCGAATCCTTGGTCCTGACATGGAGATTTCCCTCGAGCGCGCCGTTCGCGTGACCCGCCAGGAACACCGGCACGCGCTTGTGATTGTGCGCGTTCGAATCGCCCAGCGGGCTGCCGTACAGCACCATCGAATGATCCAGCAAATTGCCGTCGCCGTCGGGTGTGTTCTTCAACTTATCAAGGAAATACGGAACCAGGCCGACGTGATACAGGTTCAGCTTGGCGAATTCCGCAATTCGAGAAGGAGTCTCTCCGTGATGCGAGCACGAATGGAACGGAGTCTTCACGCCGCTTTCCGGATAAACGCGCTGGCACACGTCGCGGCTCATTTTGAATGCAGCCACGCGGGTCACGTTGGTCATGAAAGCCAGCGCCTGCAAGTCGAACATCAGCTTGACATGCTCCTCGAAGGAATCCGGCACGCCGATGGGAGCCGCCGGAAGCGCACGCGCTTCGCCGCCGGAATTGTATTTCTCGATCCTCTGAATTCGCCGCTCGATCTCGCGGACATCGGCCAGATAATCGTTGAGCCGGCTGCGGTCGCGCGGACCGAGGCCGCGCTGCAAATCCGCGACGCGCCGCACAATGCCGTCCAGAATGCTGCCGTCGATGCGCTGCCGCGCGCTGCGCTCGGCGGGCGTCGCGCCGTCTCCGAACAGGCTCTCGAAGGCCTGCCGGGGATCCACCGTCATCGGCAGCGGCTGCGTCGGCGATGCCCAACTGATGGTGTCCGCGTACACGCAGGCGTAGCCGTAATCGCACGCGCCCGACCCGTCCACGCTCTCGATGCAAAGCTGGATGGACGGCAGCGGCGTGTCCTGGCCGAACTGCTGCGCATACATCTGATCGATGGATGTGCCGCATAGAATGTCGGCGCCCTCGGTCATCTTGGGATGCGCGGCCGTCAAAAACGCGGCGGTGGAACGAAAATGATCGGCGCCTTCTTCTGCCGGCGCCCACGCGCCCGCCGGATGCAGGTCGGTGTCGCTGACGATCGTGATGTACTCGCGAAACGGCTCCAGCGGCTTCAGCGTCTGCGTGAACTCGAACTCCGATCCTTCCTTCTCCGGCGACCAGTAATGCTTATTCAAGCCGTCGACCGTGCTGCCGGCCGCTCCATGCACCATCTCGATGCAAGCCAGGCGAGTGCGCGGCGCCGCGGCCGTCTTGCTGACCGGCGTCTGCGCGGGCGCCATCGCATCCAGAAACGGCAACGCCACCGACACGCCCAGCCCCTGAAGGACCGTGCGCCGCGAAAGATACTTTTTCGTGATCAGCATTCCTCTACCATCTCCTGATTTCCCAACTTAATGGCGAGTCTCGTCGACCGATGCCGACTCCATTTGCTCCGCCCGTCTCATCTGGAACGGCGCGCTTCGCACGATGCCGAGAACGAACGCCGGGAAACGATTGTCGTCCTTGGCGGCATCCTTCTCGATCGCGCGGACCGCCGGCATGTCGCGATAATCCACCACTCGACCCAGAGCGTATGCCAGCAAATTCTGCGAGAACGTTCCGAGGAACGCGTCGGAATGGCTCAAAATCGCCTGCCGGAGGCTGACCGGGCCATCCAGTTTCGTCCCGTCGAACATCTTACCAGATGCGTCCACCGGGAATCCGCTGTCCTTGGTGCGCCAGGCGCCCATGGCGTCGAAATTCTCCAGCGAGAATCCGATGGGGTCCATCATTTTATGACAGGTCGCGCAGACCGCATTCTTGCGGTGTTCCTCCAGGCGCTCTCGCACCGACAACGCCTTCGTGATTTCGCTGTTCTCCTTCAACGCGGGCACGTTCGGCAGCGGTGGCGGAGGTGGCGCGCCCAGCAGCACTTCCATCACATATTTTCCGCGCGCAACCGGCGACGTCCGGTTCGCGATCGATGTCACCGTCAGAATGCTCGCCTGGCCCAGCAGCCCGAATCGATTCGGATCTCGAATTTCCACCCGCCGGAAGCGGCTGCCTAATACGTTGGGAATCCCGTACTCCTTGGCTAGAAGTTCATCCACGAAGGTATAGTTCGCGGTCAACAAATCCAGAACATTGCGGTTCTCGCGCAGGATGCTCATGAACAGCAACTCTGTTTCGCGCCGCATGGATTCCACCAGGTTCCGGTCGAAATTCGGATACAGGAACGCGTCCGGCTGGGCGTCTTTCAGATTTTGCAGATGCAGCCACTGCCCCGCGAAGTTCGAAGCCAGCGCCTCCGCCTTGGGGTCCGCTAGCATGCGCCGAACCTGCTGCTCCAGCGCGGTTTGATCCTGAAGCTTTCCCTCGCTTGCCAGCGTGATCAACTTATCGTCGGGAGCGCTGCTCCACAGGAAATACGACAGACGCGATGCCAGCTCGAGATCGTCGATGCGATAATTGGTCCCCGCTGAGGCCTTCGCGGGCGTGCGCTCGAAGCGGAATACAAATTCCGGGTCGGCGATGATGGCTTGCACAGCGGTGCGGATGCCCGAATCAAAGTCTCCGTCATTCCGCCCGCGCTGAAAATAACTTAAAAGACGCTCGTCGTCGGAGTCCGTCGCGGGCCTTCGGAAAGCACTACGGGCCAGCGCGGAGAGGATTTTCCTGGCGCACGGAATCTCGTCCGCCCCGGCGGCCGGGCGGCAAGTGAAAATCTTGACCCGGCTGGGCGTCTCCGATACACCCGTCACTTTCGTGGGGCCGGTGATGCTGAATTCGCGCAGATGCGGCAGCGACGTCATGCCCGGCATATCGGCATTATTGAGATCCACCAGGCTCAGCTCAGGTGGAGAAACGATGTCCTCCACGGGTCCCTCGAAATGTTGAATGAAAGCCGCCGAAACCCGCTGCGGACCCGCCTTGATCGCGATCGGGGGCGTCGTTGGATAGTCGGTTAGCTTCATGTTCGGATTGATATGCAACAACGCGACCCGCGCGCCGTTCACCGAGAATTCGATTTGCTGGGACTTGCCTTGGTTCTTCCCGTAGAGCGGCCCGTCGAGCGAATCGTAAAACGACACCTTGAAGGTGTACTCGCCGTCCGCTGGAAAATTATGGACCACCGAAATTCCGCCGCGAGTGCCGACCGGCGTGTCCTCCACATGGCGTGTTTGATTGATGACGCGCGGAATGTGATACGTCTTTTCAACCGGACCCACCGCGGGGTCGCCGACCGCCAGTCGGCTGATCTTGCCCGCCGCCCGGATATAACCTTCCATCAAGGCCGGCGAAACGGTGAGCACGTCCGCCATATTGTCGAACCCATGGCTTGAATCGTCCGGCGGCAGCAAAGAGGTTACATCCACGTCGAGGTCCAAAAGATCGCGGATGGAATTGCGGTACTCGGTTCGATTCAGCCGATGCAGGGCCGGTCCTGTTCCAGGATTCGGATGCATCCCCGCCACCTGGTCGATTCCGTTTTCAAGCGCAGCCGCGAATTGCTTGATGGTGACGGCATCCGGACGCGGCGCGCCCGCGGGCGGCATCATGCCGGCTCTGAGTTTGAGGATCGCCTTTTCGGTCTGTTCCGCGCGCGCATCGACGTGCGCCAGATTGATTTTGGTCCAGGAAAACCCGCCCGATTTCAGCTTGTCATTGTGGCAGCCGGCGCAATACTTGGTGACCAGCGCCTGTTGCGCGGCGACAGGCATGATCGTGTCTGGACGAACGGCGGTGGTAGACTGGCCGCGCACCGCCGCCACCGCAAAAATCGCCACTCCGAAAATGTAGAAGCGCTTCATTCGTATCTAGTGTCCCGAGCCGGAAGTTCATCCAGCTATTTCTACCCGCGTTGTCATACTCACAACGCCTGCCGTCATACTCACCAACGCCTGTCATCCCGAGCGAAGTCGAGGGATCTGCTTTTATAAACAACTACTCCGGTTTCATGTCCTTGCTGCAGATCTGCACATCGAAACCGTCCGGATCTTTGACATGGAAGCTGGTTCCTTCATCCGGTCGAGGGTTGAGACCGCGGCGTTTCAGCTCGGCCTCCACTACGTCTTTGTCCCAGTCGCGAATGGTGTAGGCGATGTGGTCTACGCGAGGAGTGGGAGTGGTTGACCCGGCGCGCCCCTGCCGCGGAATAATGTGGATGTTGTCGCCGAAGACGAGGTAGCACTGCCGGCCGTCGTCCTTCCGCACTTCCATGCCGAGCAGCTCCGAATAGAAATCGCGAGTCTTCTTGTAGTCCGGCACCTGATAGGAAATGTGATTGACCTCGACCGCATGGAAGCCCTTGCCCTTGCTCGGCTGGCTCTCTTGCGCGAGAGCCGGCGCAGCCGAGATCGCGGCGCCCGCCCCAGCCGCGCTTGCGGCTCCCGCAATGGACAGGCTCTGAATCAACTGCCGCCGATTCATCTTGCCGTGTTCGAAATCCTGTAGCAGCTTCGCGATCAGTTGTTCCATCGGTGTTCTCCTATGCGGCCCTCGGCCAGCCCTTCCCTATTAGTTCATAGAATACACCGGCCTCGCCATGGCGGGGGACGGCTCAGCTTGGGGGTTTAGTCAAATCGACCTATCCCAGCGTCATCCCGAGCGAAGCGAGGCTCTCCGCGCCCCATCATCCCGAGCCCATACCCCACGTCATCCCGAGCGAAGCGAGGGATCTCGTGCCCATTCCGCGCCCCGTCGCCACGCGTTACCCCGAACCCACACCCCCGCCGTCATCCCGAGCGAAGCGAGGGATCTGCTTCTCGTTCCCATTCCGCGGCTAGATCCTCCCAGGTCGGGTTCGCCGCCTCGATCAATGCCACCTTCTTCTCCCGACGCCACCCTTTGATTTGTTTCTCGCGAGCAATGGCTGCTCTCGCCTCGCGGAAGCACTCGAAACAAACAAGCCGGTGGACGCGGTACCGCTTGGTGAAGACCCCTCCCTCACCGAGCCTGTGTTCGCGCACCCGGCGCCCGAGATTGTTCGTCACCCCGGTGTACAAGACTCGGGACCGGCTGGCGAGCAGGTACACGTACATAGGCCGGTCTCGCAAAATAAATAGGCCGATCTCGCAAAAGCAGATCCCTCGCGGAGTTTACCTGTGTCGGGCTCGGGATGACAGATCAGTGGATATTGTAAATCAACCGAGACTCTGTCATCCCGAGCGAAGCGAGGGATCTCGTGCAAGTCCGCGCCCGTCGCCACCCGTCATCCCGAGCGAAGCGAGGGATCTCGTGCCCATTCCGCGCCTCGTCCCTGGGGTCATCCCGAGCGCGCATTCCCGTCATCCCGAGCGAAGCGAGGGACCACACACCCCCGTCATCCCGAGCGCAGCGAGGGATCTGCTTCTCGAACTACCCGCAGACGATTGAAGACTGCCCGGAGCGGTCAGTTCTCGGCGGGCCTCGCCGCGCTTACGATCACGTACATGTCGATCGGCGCTTTCTGCGATTCCAGCTTTAGCCCAAGCCGGTCAAAAATCATCTGTAGAGTGGGACGGGCCGGGTCCGCAAGCGCTTGAGCTTCGTCGCTCACGGTTCCGTCGGCCGACGGCTGGCTCGGGACCATCCGCGTCCAGCCGTCGGTCTGAATATTGTAGAGGCCCTGAATACCGGTCTTGTCGACTACGGGACGATCCGCCCACTGTGCGACGAATTGCACCAGGTCCGACATATCGACAGCTTCTCCGTGCAGTCCACGTCCCATCCCACCGAAGAAGGTATGGCATGTAGTTCCGGCAACCCTGGTCCCGCTATCCGGGCAGTCTTTCTCGTCGATCTTCGACTTTTGAAGCTTTGGCCCATTCTTTCCGGCCACCGCCGCGTAAACGGGGAGCTCTTTCTTGTCGATGCGGACTACCAACTTGAACCGCTCCGCCAGGAGCGCCTGAAGCATCAATCTGGTCATCGCTTCGCGAGTCTTGGTCGTCGTCCCCTTGGGAATCGCATCCGTGCCGGCCTTGGCCTCGATGTCGAATCGATCCGAGCGAAGCCACTCCGGGCCTCCGGAAATCCGCGACGTTTGGATGGGGAGGTCGTACGCGAAGATGATCAGCAGGTACACAGGGACGCCTCGCGCCGAGAATCCGCCCCCGGGCAGAGACTCGATCCTCAGGCCGCGATTGTCGCTGGACTTGTTCGGCTTGACCGACGCCACTTCGAACGCGAGCGGTTTCTCCACGGGAGGCGTGGGCCGGCTCTTCGGCTTCGCCACCACCACCGTCATTTGAGGCGCGCCCGTCAGGGCGCGCGTGCTTCCCTGAGGCGCGACAGTATGGAGCGCTTGCTGCTGCTTCGCGGCCGGCGCTGGGCCAGGATGCTTACTGTTAACTTGAATGACTTCGACCATGACGTGCGGATCGCGGAGTTTTTCGCGATAGGCCTCTTCTAACGTCGCGGCGAGCCGCGCGGGGGTCAGGCCCGCAGCTTCCACGTCGCCGATCAGCGCAAGAGTAATTCGTCCGTCCGGGCGCACCGCAACCGATTTGCTGAGATCGGGTTCACGCCAGACCGCGATCTTGAGAATGTCCTGAGCGCCGATCACGTAGCTTTTTGGATCGACGGGACCCGCCATATATGGCTGCGGAGCCGGAGGAGCTGGAGGCGCGACAAGAGGCGCGACAGGATGGAGCGCGTGCTCCTGGTTCCCGGCCGGCGGCTCGAAGTTATCCGACGGCCTTTCCACGTGCTCGATCACGTAGACCACACCCGGACCTTTCGCCGACTCCAGCTTCATGCCGAGCTTCTGCACCACCGCGAACACCAAATCGCTCTCGTCCTGCGGTCCGGTTCGCGGCAGGGATGGATCGCGCGGAGGTTCATCCGGTACGGAAACCTGCACCTCGATATCAAAGGTGCCCGGCAGGCCGGTTTTGTCGATCACGTTCCGTCCAGTCATGGTGGCTAACGCGTCGCTGAACTCCGCCATGGTGACGCCGAGTTCCGCGAACTTGCGCTCGCCTTCGGCAACGCGGCCGCGGCTGAACATCTTGCACAGGGCGCCCGATGGGGGAGGAGGGTTATCCATGTCGAGCGCGATGCAGCTCCCGGGCTTGGACGTCTTTAAATTCCTGGGGCCGCCCTTCGCGATGGTCAGGTTGTACACGGGGACCTCGCGGATTTCGCGGCGGATTTTCAGCTTGAAGCGATCTTCAAGCAGCTTCTGCATCATCGGCCCGAACATCATCGCGCGGCCTTGCGGGCTCTCCGCCTTTGCCGCGATGGTATAGCGCTCGGAATTCAACCAGCTCGGGGCTCCCTCAATCGGCACGCTCTTCCAGGTCGGGGTCCGGCCGTTGGCATAGAAGCCGTAGGCCTCTTCGATGAGGCGCATCGGAACCGCGCAATTCGCGCTCAAGGTTCCCGGGCTGAACCCGCCGCCGCCGCCTCCGCTCCTTCCCTGTGGTGTTGAAGGGTCGCAAGGTTTGACGGAAACCACTTCCCACTTCGGCGTCGCCGATGCGTCCGCGGGCGATTGCTGTGCACCTTGCGCGCGTACTGCGGGCGCATGCATTACGCCGATCACGATCGGCCCCGCGATCGCTCCGATGCTCGCAGCAACCAGCAGTAACTTCCGGGTTCGACTCAAGTTGCGTCCCGGCAGTCCGCTCATGATCGATTCGATACGCTTCTTCAGATCCGATCCCGTCACTCCCGCCACGCACTTCAGCGGCGATTCGAGATAGAACTTGCAGACCTGCAAAATGCTTTCGGCATAAACTCCGGGCTCGCTCCCCGATCGCAGCACTTCTTCATCGCAGGCGCGCTCGCGTTCTTCCACCAGCCTCCCGCCGATCCACCACACCAGCGGATGAAACCAGAACGCCGCTTCGACAATCATATGGATCGCGGCAGCCAGATTATCGCGCCGCTTCACGTGGCACAACTCATGCGCCAGGATCGATTGCAATTGCGCGGGCGTCAGCCGATCGGCGATCCCTTCGGGCAGCAGCAATACCGGCCGAAAAATTCCGAAGATTCCCGGCTCGATCATCACCGGCGACGACATGATCCTCATCCGATGTGGGGCCGGCAATCTTGCCGGCAAGCCGGCTTTCAAGCCGGCTTCGTTTTCTAGCTCTCCTGCTGACGCGCCCCATTCGGTAACAGAACCGCGACCGTCAGGGAGCGGATGCGGAGCTAGCTCGAAAGATATGGGCTTCGCCGCCAGTACGGCCGCACGCACTCGCAGCCATCGCCGAAACCAGGAAATGAGAACGATCGCACAGCCACACGCCCATAACGCAAAGAGCAGCTCGGGCGCCACCGAGCGGTGTTCGGGCGCGGCAGCCGGGATACTGACTTGCGTAAACGGCTGGCTGATCTCATCGAACATAACGGTCATCTCTGGTTGCGCGACGATTGCTGGCGCGCTTGGCCAAAGTTTTTCGATGATGCTCTCGACGCCGCTGCCGATACTGGTTCCAATGCTCAACCCAAGCCCCACCAACAAAGAAAACGGAACCAGAAATTTGCACGACGCCGCCAGCCACAGCCAATACCGTGCGCGCGCGTGATTTTTTCGTAACCCCAGCGCGAGCAGCGCCGCCACTGCCGCAAACACCGTCGATTGCCACAGATGATTGAACACACCGCCCCACTCCGGCATCCAACCCCGTCCCGTCAAGCCCCATCTCGTAAGGGTGGGGATCAATGTCGCTATCATTGCGGTGATCATAGGGGCTCCTTTCTCTCCAGCTCCCGGAGCGTGCGCTCGGCTTCCTTCACATCGTCGAGCGTGAGTTTTCCCGACTCAATCAAATGCGCCATCACCGGCTGTGTGCGCCCGCCGAATAATCCCAGGAGGTCGTCGATCAGCCGCTTCTGCGCCGCGCCTCTCGACACCACCGCCTCAAAAATATGCGCGTTGCTGATCTTCTTCACGCGCCGCACGGCCTTCTTCGATTCGAGCCGGTACACGGTGGTCTGGACGGTGGTGTAGGCGGGACGGTCCCCCTCGGGAAACGCTTCCTGAATCTCCCGTATGGACGCCGCGCCGGTGGTCCACAGCGTCTCCATGATCTTGAGTTCCAACTTGGTGAGTTTGGGTTGCGGCATTTTCGTTCTACTATCTCTGTGGTAGATTCTACTATTAGACCTCGCGGGAACGCAAGATCTTTTTTACGAGACCAGGATCTTTTTTGTGGGTCGCAGAAACCGTCTTAAGCGGCCGTGTGAAGACTGCCGGGAATCTCTGGACGGCGCACCGGTAGAACACGGTGTTCTTGCGGTAAAAACGTGGACAAAACGTGGACAAAACGTGGACAAAACACGGTCGCTTGCAATTCCATGTCTTCGGGGCGAAATCCGTGGCTAACACCCTTCTTTTCAGGGGCCTGCACCGATCGGACTACCTCTTCCCGTAGTTCGGCCGATACTGCTGATGACACTTGACGCACGAGGTGGTGAGCTGATCGTTGAGATCCAGGATCGCCTGTAAATCCTTCTTCTGGCAAGCTTTATACGCGGCCGCGCCCGCGTCGACCAGCAGCTTCGCATCCTTAATCCAGTCGCCCTGATCGCGCGCCCGCCCCGGCATCATCAATAAATTTCCAGATTCGGCGAGCGTCAGCGCGGTGCCGCGGAGGACGCCCCATTCGCGGTCGTTCTGGGGTTTGGCGCGTTCCACGTAAAAGAGCGCGTCGGAGGCCGGGTAGATGATGTCGACCATCAACTGGCTCATGCTGCCGATTGGCTGATACGCGGGTGCTTGCGCGATCGCAACGCTGGCGATGAAGAAGACGAAGAACGAAACGGCGAGTCGCATGGAACCTCCTGCTCTTGAGTTAGAAGAATTCTACCACTCGGCCCTTCGAGCTGGGAGGCCGCCTCCATCAAGAGCGCTCCATACTGTCGCGCCTCAAAGAAGCACGCGCTCCCTTACGGTCGCGCCTCAAGAACTTGAGGCTCGCTCGACGCGATCGCGAATCGCGGCCCATTCGGGCTTGTCCGGCAGCGCCTCCACCGCGATCCACGGCCATCCTTCGCCGTCGAGTTCGTGCAGCACGCCGTACCAGCGGTGCGCGAAGGCTTCCAGGTTCATCGGCATGCGCACGCTGCGCGCGGTGAGTCCCGGCTTCTTGCGCCACAGATATGCGCCGTAGCGATCCGGCAGATGATTGGGGCTGGGCACCACGATGAGGCGCGTTCGAGGGCTGTAATGGCGCGGGTGCATTCCTGGCGAAGGATGTGGACCATCTTTATCAACATCAACGGGCTTCGCCCGTGCTGGGCCGATCTCCGGAGGAGATCCCAATGTGACCGAAGGCGATCCCGGCGCTGACGCTGCTAGTTCTTCGAGCGAAATCATCCCCGGGCGCAGCAGCGTGACCTTTCCATCCGCGATCGACACGACCGTCGACTCGATTCCCAGCGGGCACGCTCCGCCGTCTAGCACCGGCACCTCATCGCCGAAAGCCTCGATCACGTGTTCGGCCGTGGTGGGCGAAAGACCCATGAATCGATTCGCGCTGGGCGCGGCGATGGGAACGCGGGCGGTTTCTATCAAACTTATTGCCAGGGGATGCGCGGGGACGCGAATTCCCACGGTCGGCAATCCCGCGGTGACGATGTCCGGGATTTTGGGTGATTTCGGGAGCACCAGTGTAAGCGGCCCCGGCCAGTAGCGCCGCGCGAGTTCGTCCGCTTCACGCGGCCACTCGGTTACGATTTCCCGCGCCATCGCGACCGAGGAGACATGCACGATCAGCGGACTCGACGAAGGCCTTCCCTTCATCTCGAAAATTTTGGCGACCGCCGCGGCATCGAGCGCGTTCGCGCCCAATCCATACACGGTCTCGGTGGGGAAAGCGGCCAGCTTGCCTTCCCGAATCAGCGCGGCGGCCTGTTCGAGCGAAACTTTCATTTAGTTTGGCATTTACTCGGGTAGATCATCCTTGCCGAACGTCTTGCCGGTTTTACGGAACACCAGATAGGCATGGATCAGCGAGTCGAGATCGCCTTCCAACACTCTATCGACGTCGCCGATCGAAAGCTTGGTGCGATGATCTTTCACCATTCGATAGGGCGCGAGCACATAACTGCGAATCTGGCTGCCGAAGTTGATCTCGAGCTTGGTGTCCTCCACCTTGCGGTCCGCGGCGCGCTTCTTGTCCATCTCATATTCGTACAGCTTGGCGCGCAGTTGTTTCATCGCCGAAGCGCGATTCTTGTGCTGGCTGCGCTCATTCTGGCACTGCACCACGATGTTGGTGGGCAGATGCGTAATGCGAATCGCGGAATCCGTGCGATTGACGTGCTGGCCTCCGGCGCCCGAGGCGCGAAACGTGTCGACGCGGAGGTCTCCCTCTTTAATATCGATTTTGATTTCGTCGTCGATCTGCGGATAGACAAAAACTGAAGCAAAAGATGTATGGCGCCGCGCGGCGGAATCGAACGGCGAAATACGCACCAGCCGATGCACGCCGACTTCGCTTTGCAAGAGGCCGTAGGTGTTCTCGCCATTCACTTCGAAGGTCACGGATTTGATGCCCGCGCCTTCGCCCTCCAAGCGATCCGTGATCACGGTTTCGAATCCGTTGCGCTCCGCCCAGCGCAGATACATGCGCAGCAGCATCTCCGCCCAGTCCTGACTTTCGGTGCCGCCCGCGCCGGGATGAATGGTGACGATGGCATAGCGCGCGTCATTGGGGCCAGACAGCAGCATCTTGGTTTCGAGTTTTTCTAGATGCGAAGTGAAGGCGCGGATTTCCCGTTCGATGTCGCCGTTGACGGCTTCGCCTTCGCGCGCCAGCTCGAACAGGGTTTCAATGTCGGAAGCCAGGCCGGCGATGCGCTTGTCCTGGTCGATCTGCTCCTCCACACGCTTACGGTCCTGCATGACTTTCTGGCTTTTTTCAGGCTGGGCCCAGAAGTCGGGAGCGTTGGTTTGTTCTTCTAATTTGGCGAGCTGCGCGAGGCGGGCGGGGACGTCAAAGATAGCTCCGCACAGCGTCAGCCTGCTGGCGGAGCGTAACGTACTCTCTTTCCAATTCTTCGAGGGTCATTCAGATTCAATGTTAGCAAGACGCGCTCTGGCGGGGTACCTTGAACGCGATTTACGCGACGGCTTCGAGTTCCATGGTCGCGACGATCGCAGGGTTGTCGCAAAAGCCAAGCTCTCCAAAATCTTCACCATCGAGATGGAGCCCGATTGCTTCGCGAATGTTGGCGACGGTCTCGTCGAGCGTTTCGCCTTCCGTAACCACGGGCAGGTCCATGCAATCGGCGACGTATTTGGTTTCGCCGCGGAAAATGCGCACCTGGATGGTTCGTCGCTTCATGATACTTAGTCTACCCGCCACGCAAGATCCGTTGGGTAGTTCGCTAACTGCCGTGTCTAACCTGCCAACGAAGGTAGAACCGCAAATACGGATCGACGAGATTAACTTCGCGCTTGTCGTCATCCCAGTCGACTGCCGACTCCGCCCCAATCTCGCGCGATATCCTGGATAGATGTTTTAGAGCGGAGGTAATCTCATGCTTTTGTGGAATCTGCTCAACCAAGAGGTTAGTAAGCGACTCGCGCAGCTCATCGTAGGAGATTACGGCCTTCGGCCCACTCTCGGCGAGCGCTAGGAGCAACGCCTGGTATATATCAGCCACGCCGCCACGCCGTAATGGACGCTTTGCCCTTACCTTGCGGCTCTGAGGCCCGGCCGCCAACTTCTGATATATGGGCAATCCCGCGTCTAGCGAAAGCCGCCTGAACATGCTCGGTAGGTCGTAGTTTTCTGGTATCACGTGATTTGCAAGGAATTTCCTGTGCTCTATCCCTAAGTCAAAGCAGATCTCCCAACAGAACTTCTGCATTAAGAAGGGGCTCTCTTGGGCCTCTTCGCAAAGCATTTGGATAATCGACTTAGGGCACGTTGTCCCGAGTTCATCGAAGCCTTTCAGGGGAATCTGTGCAAGATCCTGTGCTGACCAGTGCGGCAGTGAGATCGCAGTGAACCGACCAGTTAACTCAGTCTCAGCTTTTATGGCGTCGAATACGCGGTGGGTTACCGAGAGCAAGATTACCTTGAGTCCGTTAAAAACCGAGCCCTTGACGTTGCGCATCAGTTCGGTTCGCGGTTCCTCAGCTATGTAGTGAAAATCATCTATTACAAGCATGATTTTGTTCTGAGTGAGGTAAGTGACGGCGCTCGCCAGCGATCCGATCTCGCGCTTTTCTGTCGTGGAACTTCGAAAAAGCTGGGATCCGTTCGCCGTAAGTACGAGCGGTATCGAACCCTCAAGTCCAGCTTTGGTTTCGCTTGCTGTCGTGCTCTCGGATGTGTCCGGGAGATTTAACTCATAGCTCACCCGGCTCCAAAAATCATCGCCGCTCCTTACTTGGCCTCCGTCGATCCACACAAACTGACGCTTGCCCAGAACGCGTCGGCAGAGAACGGTTTTCCCGGTTTTCGTCGGCCCAGATAGAGACACAATCTGATTGGGAGTTGCAATCGCGCGAGCCAACTTCAGTTCGATGTGCTCAGCGGACCGCTCAACGTAGGTATACGTCGGCTGGCCTCCAGCCACAAAAACATCATCTCTGTGTGGGTTCATGGGTCCAATTCTAGCATCTTTCGGCGCGCCTAGCCATGGAATCGTGCGCGCCGGTACCAGTTTCTGCGCCCCGGTGGTGTTTCATGCGCCTGGCGCGCGGCGAACACAGCAGCAGATCCGTACGTATTTTCATGCCCTGCGTTTCCTATTCACACGACGAAATCCCCGCAACGTCAGCCTCACGCCCTTACCGAGGCCTCCCGAGATTCGCGGGTAGTGACATAATCTCTCTTATGAAGAACGCTGCTGCTTTTGCCGCTTTCGCGCTGGCCCTCTCCATCACCGGTTGGGCGGCCGATTATCCCAAACCCGTCGAAGGCGATTACACTATCCGCGATTTTCAGTTTCACGACGGCGAAAAGCTGGCGGAACTGAAGCTGCACTACTACGCGATCGGCAAGCCGTCCGCGACCCAGGCCGTCCTGATCATGCACGGCACCGGCGGCACGGGCCACTCTTTCGATTCGCAGGGGTTCGGTGGGGAACTTTTCGGGGAAGGCCAGCCGCTGGACGCATCCAAGTATTTCATCATCATGCCGGATGGGATCGGGCACGGCGGATCCTCCAAGCCGAGCGACGGGATGCGCGCGCATTTTCCGAAATACTGCTACCACGACATGGTGACCGCCGACTACCGTCTGCTTACCGAACACCTTGGCGTTAAACATCTTCGACTTGTCATGGGAACGTCAATGGGCGCGATGCACACCTGGGTGTGGGGCGAAATGTATCCGGATTTCATGGACGGGCTGATGCCGCTGGCGAGCGCGCCGGTGGAGATCGCGGGGCGCAATCGGCTGCTGCGCGACATGATCATGGACGCGATCACGTCCGATCCCGATTATAAGAACGGCGACTACGATCATCCCATCCACGGCCTGCGCGCGGCGCAATACGGCCTCACCATGATGACCTCGAGCCCGCTGCAAATGCAGAAGCAGTATCCCACGCGGGAGCAGGCGGACACGGGGTTTGCCCGCCTGGTGGACACGGCGATGAGGAAGGATGCGAACGACACGCTGTATCAATTTGCGTCGTCAGGCGACTACAATCCCGAACCGGAGCTCGAGAAGATTAAGGCTCGCCTGATCGCGGTGAATTCGGCGGACGATGAAGTGAATCCACCGGAATTGGGGATACTCGAACGCTGCATCAAGCGGTTGAAGAACGGCCGCTACGTGCTGATCCCGACGAGCGATGAGACGCGCGGTCACGGAACGCATTCGGTGGCGAAGTTGTGGAAGCAGTATGTGGTGGAGCTGCTGTCGGCGCCGAATAATTAGGATTAAGCATAAGCAGTTTAGCCACGAATGAACACAAATAAATTCTTTTTGTCGATTCGTGTTTATTCGCGTGCATTCGTGGCTAGCAATTTTTGCGACAGCGAGCCGGTCTTCCGGACACAGGCTAAAGCCTGTGCCACCTGAAAACGATCCGCCGCAAGAATCCACCCCAGCTCATTACTCGAAACCATTCCGCGAAATATTTCCACGTGGCCGACCGGTTCATCAGCAACCCGGCTGGCAGGCTTTCCAGATACCGCGCCACCGATGGCTGGAACGGCTCGAAAAACTGATCGCGGCCATCGGCGCGATAGCACTGGTACGCATATACCCACTGGAAGGGGACATAGCCGTAGTGTTTTTCCAGGATTCGAAAAGTCTCCTGGAAGACTTCGCGGCGTTGACCCAGAGACTTATTGGAAGCGTGCATGCGCGACACGGCCAGCACTTGCGGCTGCGTAATTCGATGCATGGGGTGAATGCGCGCCAGGCGCATCCACAATTCATAATCGAAGGTCAGGTGCAGATCGGGGTCCATGCCGCCCGCGTTTTCGAACGCAGCGCGGCGAATGAAGCTGGCGGGCTGGCAGATGAAACATTCGCGGGCAAGCAGCGAGCGATCGAAATCGCGAACCGGATACGGGCCGACCAGCCGGCCCTGTTCGTCGATCCAGTTTCCACCACCGTAGACCACGTCCGCCGCGGGATTGGCTTCAAACGCGCGCACCGCGGCGGTGACGGCGCCCGGCAGATAGGCGTCATCGGCGTTGAGGTACGCGAAGATTTCGCCGCGCGATTGCGCGAAGCCGCGATTGATGGCGTCGGCGGCGCCGCGGTCCTTTTCAGAGGTCCACGTGAAAGGCGCCCCCCGGGGGTCGACGTTGAATCGCTCCCGCTGGGAGCTAACGCTGACAGGCTCCCGCTGGGAGCCATAGCGCTTCAGAATATCGACGGTGCCGTCAGTCGAGCCGCCGTCCATCACGATGTGTTCGATTCGTGGATAATCCTGCGCGAGCACGCTCTGAATAGTCGCGTCGATGAATCGCGCCGAGTTGAGACAGGGCGTGACGATGGAGACCAGTGGAGGAACCAACGGAGGATCAGGCTCCCACATAGCGTGCGTAAATGCTGCGGGCGAGGCCAACGTCGGTGGTGCCGCGGACGATGGCGCGGCCGTCGGGAAAAACCATCAGCTCATAAGGTTCGAGATCGGCACGCAGCGCAAACTGGTTCGAGCGAACCGGCGCAATGGTTCCCAGCCGGCGCGCCAACTCGACTAGATCCACGGGCCGCGCGCGTTCGTGAATCTGCACCGCGTTGCGGCCGCACAAGCTGATGGGCGCGCGGCGCGAGCCATCCAGATACACGAACTCCCGCCGGGAGCAGCAGGGGCAATCGGGATCGCGGGGCGGAGCGTTGATTTGCCGGATTTCGCCAGACCAGACGTCGACAGTTGTGATTCGCGAGGTGGGGGTTCTGGAATCGGATGAGTTTTCAGCAAGAGCTTCCACATTTTCAGTAAGAGCTTCAAGCGGGGCTTCCATGACGTTTGCGCCGCACGCGAGAATCTTCAGCGCATCCGCGACCTGGAGCGCCGCGATGGTGGCAGTGACGGGCGCGAGCACTCCCTCGGTCTCACACGTCGGCTGCGGGGTGCGGGGATATTCGGGATACATGCAGCGCAGGCAGGCCGTGCGTCCCGGCAGGATGGCGACCTTCAATCCATAGCTGCCGACCGCCGCGCCGTAGATCCACGGAATGCCGGCGCGCACGGCGACATCGTTGATCAGGTAGCGGGTTTCAAAATTGTCCGCGCCGTCGAGAATGAGATGGATTCCCTCGAACAATTCCAAGGCGTTGGAGGCGGTGAGATCGGCGACGACGGGCTCCAGCGCGACTTCCGAATTCACGCGGGCCAGTCTGCGCGCAGCGGCAGCCGCTTTCGGCATGGCCTCAGCCGCATCGTTTTCGTCGAACAGAAACTGGCGCTGGAGATTGCTCCATTCGACAAAATCGCGATCGATCAGACGGAGCATGCCCACGCCCGCGCGGGCCATCATTTCCGCCTGGAGGCTGCCGAGCGCGCCGCATCCGACAATGGCGACGTTGGAAGCGCGAATGCGGCGCTGTCCGGGTTCGCCAAGGGGCGAGAAACGGATCTGGCGGGAGTATCGCGAGTTGGCGTTCACTAGTCCCGATGTTATCAGGCGCACTTGAAGCACGGAACCGATGGGGCAAGAAGGAGCCCCCACCCTGGCGAGTGGGGCTGGAATCGGCAGGGCATGGCCCTGCCCCACACATCTGGTCGCGGCTCGTTAAAGTATCATTGATGTGCGTGCGTCCGCTGGTCGTGGTTGTCTCGCTCTTTGCCGCCGTCATTCTCGCGCGCGCCCAGAATCAGGCGGCCGATGAGGAGGTCCGGGAGTCTCTAGAGGGCCGCACGATCGTAGCAGTCCAGTTCGATCCCGCCGATCAACCTCTGCCGGCGGCCGAGCTGGAACGGCTGCTGCCATTCGCGATCGGAACGCCGCTCAAGCTTTCCGACGTTCGCATCGCGATTCAGAAGCTGTACGACACCGGCCGCTACGCCGACGTTTCGATCACGGGCGAGGCGGCAGCGCCCGGCGGTGGGGGCGGAGCGGCGATCCGCATCGCCACGCGATTTAACTTTTTCGTCAGCAGTGTGGCGATCGACGGAGCCTCCGAACCTCCCACCAAGGGCCAACTCATGACGGCCGCCAAGCTGGAATTGGGCACGCCGTTCGAAGACAAACAACTGGCGCGCGCCACGGAAAATATTACGGAGCGCCTGCGCGCCAATGGCCTGTATCACGCGACGGTTACCAACAGTGTCGACCGCAATTCCGCAACCGAGGAAGCGCAGATCCATTTCTATATCGATGCCGGCAGCCGCGCGCGATTCGACGGCGTCACGGTGAACGGGGCTCTCACCCGGCCGCTCGAGACCATCGTTCACGAAACACGGTGGCGGCGCGGCTTCGGCCCCATCACTTTCCCCGGATGGAAGAGCGTCACCGAAAACCTGATCCAGAAAGGGGTGGCTCGCGTACGTCAGAGTCTTCAGAGCGGCGACCATCTGCAAGCCAGCGTCAGCCTGGAAAAGATCGACTATCACGCCGCGACCAACACGGTCACGCCTTCACTCAACATCGAAAGCGGCCGCACCTTGCGCATTGAAGTTTTGGGAGCCAAGGTCTCGAACGGGAAGCTGCACCAGTTGATTCCGATTTACGAGGAGCGCGCCGTCGACCGGGGGCTGCTGGTGGAGGGCCGCCGCAATCTGATCGAGTATTTCCAATCCAAAGGGTATTTCGACGCGGAAGTATCCTTCGATGACAACGCCGGCGCCGAAAACGCCCCGGTAATCGATTATCGGGTCAACCTGAAGGATCGCCTCAAACTGATGCACATCGCGATGGAAGGCAATCGTTATTTCGATGACGCCACGCTGCGCGACCGGTTCGAAACCACGCCGGCCAGCTTCCCGGCAGTACGCTTTGGGCACTATTCGCAGCGCACGCTGGATCGAGACGTCGACTCGATTCGCGAACTTTACATCGCGAACGGATTTCGCAACGTGGAGGCGGCTTCCAGCATTTCCGACGATTACAAAGGCGTCCACGGGCACCTGGGAGTCCGGATCGCGGTGCGGGAGGGGCCGCAGTGGTTCGTGAACAAACTGGAACTGGAGGGCGCGCCCGATTCGGATCTTCCATATCTGAACTCCGTGCTGCAATCTATCGGGGGCGAGCCGTTCAGCGAAGCTAACATCGCCGCGGACCGCGACAGCATTCTCAGCTACTACTACAACAACGGCTATGCCGATGCGGCGTTCGACTGGTCCCAGACGCCGGGAGCGGAGCCGTATCGCGTAAATCTGCGATACATCATCCACACCGGGAAGCGTGAATACGCGCGCGCGGTGCTGGTGCGCGGCCTTAGAACGACGCGCCCCTCCGTGGTGAATCGCCGCATTCACCTGAAGCCGGGCGATCCGATTTCGCAAAGCAGCATCGCCCAAAGCCAGCAAAAGCTCTACGATCTCGGCATCTTTTCGAAAGTGCAAACCGCGATTCAGAATCCCGACGGCGAAGAGGACAGCAAGTACGTGCTGTTCGATCTGGACGAAGCCAAGCTGTATTCGTTCAACGCCGGCATCGGCGCGCAGTTGGGGAGAATCGGCGGCGGCGTGACCACTTTCGACGAGCCCGCGGGCACCACTGGATTCGTCCCGCGCATCTCGCTGGGCTTGAGCCGGATCAACCTTTTCGGGGAGGGCCGCACCATCAGCGTGCAGACCCGATTCTCCACCATCGAGCAGCGCGTCCTGCTCAGCTATACCGTGCCGCAATTCCTGGACAACGACAACCTGACGTTGACCATATCCGGGTTGTTCGACAATTCGCGCGATATTCGAACGTTCGCCGCGCGGCGCTATGAAGGCGCGGTGCAACTGGCCCAGCGCCTGACGCGCGCCAATAGCGTGCAGTATCGCTACACGTTTCGCCACGTCGACCTCAGCGACGTCGTGATCACTCAATCCGAACTGATCCCGCTGCTGTCACAACCGGAACACGTGGGGATCGTTTCGGCGACGTTCATTGAAGACCGGCGCGACGATCCCATCGACTCGCATCGCGGCCTGTATAACACGATTGACGTGGGTTTGTCGCTGAAACAATTCGGATCCGAAGGGATCCAAGCGGCGGTGCCGCCCAGCGCGCCTATTACGGGCGAGTTCGGACGCATGCTGATGCGCAACTCCACCTATCACCCCATCGGCCGCAACATCGTGATCGCGCGCACGCTCCAGTTCGGCTGGATACACCCGTTGGGCGGGCTCACCCAGGTCCCGCTTGCGGAACGATTCTTCGCCGGCGGCGCGAGCTCCAATCGGGCGTTCCCCGACAATCAGGCCGGCCCGCGCGATCTGGAGACCGGATTTCCGCTGGGCGGCAACGCGCTGCTGATGCATTCGACCGAGCTGAGGTTCCCGCTGTGGGGGACCAACGTGGGCGGCGTACTGTTCCACGACATGGGCAACGTCTACGATGAAGTGAGCGATATCAGCTTCCGTTTCCGCCAGCACAACAATCAGGATTTCGATTACATGGTGCAAAGCGCCGGCTTCGGGATTCGGTACAAGACTCCCATCGGTCCTATTCGCGTGGATTTCAGCCTGAGTCCCAACTCGCCGCGATTCTTCGGATTTCAGGGCACCTTCGATCAGTTGCTGGCGAATCAAGGGACGCTGACGAATCAGCGCATCAATATTTTCCAATTTCATTTTTCCCTGGGGCAAACGTTTTAATGCGCGCGCGAATCTTATTCATGATGATGGTTGGCGCGCTGGCTTCCGGTGCTTCGAGTGGCGCCGACGTGATTCTGGACCGGATCGCGGTGACGGTGGGCAAGCAGGTGATCACCGAAGGCGAGGTGGTGCGGGATCTGCGCGTCGCCGCTTTTCTGGATCAGAAGCCGGTCGATTTAAGCGGCGCCGAGAAGCGCAAAGCCGCGGACCGCCTGGTGGATCAACTGCTGATCCAGCAGGAAATCGCGTTCAGCCGGATTCCGCTCCCCGCCGAGGAGGACGCCGCCCACATGCTGGCGCAGGTGAGATCGCAATACGGACCGGACTCGGAATATCAGGCCGCGCTGGTTCGTTATCACATCACGGAGGCGGATGTGGCGGAGCATCTGCTCACCGGGGTGCGCGCCCTGCGCTTTACCGATCTTCGGTTTCGCCCGGAGATCGATATCTCCGAAGACGACCTCCGCGACTTCTACAATAAATTGTCGGAGGAAGGACGCAAGCGGGGCGATACCAACATTCCTACGTTCGAATCCAGCCGCGATGACGTGGAAAAATTTGTGATGGGTCAGCGGATCACGCAGGCGCTGGACCGCTGGCTTGGCTCGCAACGCACCCAGACTCAGATCCTGTATCGCGATCAGGTGTTCCAGTGACCCGGTGCTCTTATGAATAGAATGGCGCGAGTCGCGATCCGTACGGCGCTGGCGGTGGCCATTCTGCTGCTGGCCGGCTCCATCGCCGCGGTGCTGATTTTTCGCAGCGGCTGGTTTCATGAGCGCCTGCGCGAGCGCATTATTTCTGAAATCGAGACATCCACTGGAGGCCGCGTGGAGATGGGAGATTTCAGCTTCAACTGGGAACATCTCACCGCGACCATCGCGCCTCTGATTCTTCACGGCACGGAACCGGCGGGCGATCCGCCGCTGCTCACGGTCAAATCGGTAACCCTGGGGCTTCGTGTGGTGTCTATGCTGGAGCGCAAAGTGGATCTGGCTTCGCTATACGTCGAACAGCCCGTGGTGCAGGTGGTGTTTTATCCCAACGGCCGAACCAATCTTCCGTCGCCGCGCATTCGCAATCCGAGAAACTGGGCCGAGGATGTCCTCAACTTCGGCGTGGGACGCTATGAAATCGCCGACGGCGTTTTGGACTACAGCGATCGGGTGATCCCGCTGAATTTCCATGGCGAGGATCTAAGCCTGAAAATGACGCGCGGTCCGTTGCGCGGTCCGGGGAAGGGAGGCTATCGGGGCGAGCTCGCGTTCCGCCGTTCCCGCGTGATGACGGCAGGATTCGGTCCGTTAGATGTGGATGTGGCCGGCGCGTTTTCGTTCGACCAATCGAGCATCGACATCCTGCGGCTGCGCGTTTCGACCAAGGATTCGCGAGCCGATCTGACCGGCGTGTTGACGAATGTTCGCTCGCCGCGCGGAACGCTGAAGGTGAAGTCCACGATTTCGATTCGCGAGGCAGCGGCGATTTTCCAGATGCCGGGGGGTCCCCTGGTGGGCGCAGGCAAGGCGGCAGTGGAGGGTCAGCTCGCCATCGGGTTCAGGGCGCCGTCGGATTTCACGTTCGCCGGGCGAGTGAACGCGCAAGGGCTGGCTTACACGCTGCGGGGCGTGAAGATCGAAGATGCGACCCTGCGCGCAATGGTGAGCGTGACCGCCGACAGGCTGGCGTTGAGTCACGTTACGATGACGGCTATCGGCGCGACCGTCACCGGATCCGCCGAGCTGCTTCACCGCCGCGATTTTCACTTTGACGGCAATTTCGAAGGGCTCACTCTGGCGGAAGCCGCGAAGTTCGCCGGCGATCGACCGCTTCCATGGGATGGGACTTTAAGCGGCAGCCTGGACGTGGATGCCGCACTCGGGCAACCGGATGCGAGGGCGCATGCGCTGATGGCGATCGCGCCGATTCCGGGCGCTCCACGAATCGAAGGCCAGGTGGATGCTGTGTTTACTCAAGTCTCCGGAGATGCGGCTGCCGGCGATCAAGCCGTTGCCTCGATTCATCTGAGCGGCGCGCACGTTGCTACTGCCGCGACGCGGATGGATGTTTCGGGCACGATCAACGGAACCCTGAATCTGCGCGTGCATTCGACGAATCTCGACGACCTGCTGCCGGCGCTCGCGTGGTTCGATCCAGCGCCGGAGCAGAAGGCGACGAAAGCATTGCCGGTGAAACTCAATCGCGGGAGTGCGGATTTCGAAGGCACTCTTTCGGGTGCGATGCTACCGGAGCTGAGTGCTTCGCCCGCCACCCGGCCCGTTACCAACGACGCGCGCCTCCGCGGGCAACTGAATGTGACATCGGCAACTGTCGAGGGCCATGCGTTCGATCGCTTTTCGGCTTCAATCGACGCGACGCGGCGCGAGATTCAGCTTACAGGGGCGACCATCACGCGTGGGAACACTCAAATTGAAGGCGCCGGTTCCATCACCGCGAGCCAGGGCAGTTTGGATAGCAACACTTTCAGCAGCGCAGCGATTTCCGCGCAACTCCGCGTGCGCAACGCGCAGCTCAGCGAGGCCGCCGCCGAATTTGGCAATCCGTGGATGGTCTCGACGGCGGTTTCAGGCACGGCCGGCGCCACCGTTCGCCTGTCCGGATCGATGGAGCAACCGGAAGCTGAAATCGCCGTGCAGATCGAGAATCCGGCGGCGTTCGGCGAGCGCTTCGATCGTCTGCGGGCCGACATTCGCACCTCTCCAACATCGGTAGAGGTTAGCGCCGGCGACGCCGATGCGTATGGCGGAAAACTGCGCTTCCAGGGTTCGTATCAACATCGGATGAGTGCCGGGAAGGCCGATTGGAAGAACGGAACTCTTCGATTTGACGTTGCGGCGCAGGGCGTCGCGGCCGCTGGTATCGACCGGATTGCGAAGCTCGGGCAGAATGCCGGAATCAACGCGGTTATCAACGGCGGCACAAAGATCGAAGGCAAAGCCACCGGCACGGCGCGGCTGGTGAACAACGAACTCACGCTCGATTCCATCGACGGCAATGCCACCGCGCGCGGTCTGATTTGGAACCAGCAGCCGCTGAGCGATGTCGTGCTGAACGCCGAAACTCGCGGCGGCGAAGTCGCCGTTCACGGCAGCGGCAAGATTCGCGATGTGAATATCGACGCGCAAGGTTCCTGGAAACTTGCGGGTGATTATCCCGGTTCCGCAACCCTTCGATTTTCGCGCGCGACGGTGGCGACTCTGCACGATGTGTTCATGGCGGGCGGGCCGCTGGCGGATACGGTGCTTCCCTTCGAGGGGTTCATCGATGGCGCGCGCGCCAATATATCCGTTGCGCTGCGGAAGGCCAGCGACTTTCGCGCGGAGCTGACCATCGATCAGGTGCAGCTCGATCCGCGGCCGGCGCAAACGCTGCGCCTGGGCGCGCAGGCGCCGGATATCGCCGTCAAGAACAGCAAGCCGGTCACCGTCGACATCTCCTCGAAGGAGGCGCGCATCCGCTCCGCCGATTTCACGGCTCGCGACACCACGCTGGAAGTGACCGGAGCGATGCCGATCGAAGCCTCATCGGGGGCTGCCCTCAACGTACGCGGTTCTGTAAATCTGATCGTCCTGCAACTGCTGAATCCCGATCTGGCCGCGCGCGGGAACGCGACGGTGCAGGTATCCGTGCGCGGATCGCTCAAAGATCCGCAGGTCAACGGGCGCCTGGAACTGAAAAATGCGTCGCTGTATTTAAGTGACCTGCCCAATGGAGTGGACAACGCGAACGGCGCGGTGATTTTCGATCGCAATCGCGCCACCATTGAGAAACTCACGGCGGAAACCGGCGGCGGCAAGATCACGTTCACGGGCTTCATCGGTTTTGGCTCCACGCTGGTGTACCGGCTTCAGGCTGTCGCCGACAAAGTGCGCGTGCGCTATCCGGAGGATGTCAGCACCACTTTCAACGCGACGCTCGCGCTGAACGGCACCTCCGATGCAAGCACGGTATCCGGAGTGGTGACCATGACGCGGGCATCGTTCACGCCGCGCGCCGATTTCGCGCAGGTTCTGGCGCAGGCCGGGCGGCCCGTCTCGGCTCCCGTGGCGGCCAGCGATTATGTACGCGGCATGCAGTTCGACGTGCGCATCGAGAGCGGCCCCAATTTCGAATTTCAAACCTCGCTCGCGCGCAATCTGGAAGCCGCCATCGATCTGCGTCTGCGCGGAACACCCTTGCGCCCGGTTCTGCTGGGTTCGGTTTCCGTCAACGATGGCGAAGTGGAAATGTTCGGGAATCGCTACACCGTGAATCGCGGGGACATTCGTTTCAGCAATCCGGTAAGAGTGGACCCTATTTTCGACATGGATCTGGAGACCAAAGCGCGCAGCGTGACGGTGAACATCGCGATTTCCGGCACCATGCAGAAGCTCAACGTGAACTACAGCTCAGATCCGCCCATGCAGCCGCGCGAGATCATCGCGCTGCTCGCCGTCGGGCGCACTCCGCTGGAGACATCCGGTTTGAATTCGACGCCATCGACGGCGAGTTCCACCAGCATGAACGAAGCCGGCGCCAGCCTCATCGGCCAGGCGATCTCCGCGCAGCTATCCAGCCGGTTGCAACGATTCTTCGGCTCCAGCCGCGTCAAGATCGACCCCAGCTTGAGCGGCGTCGAATATCTGCCGCAAGCGCGCCTGACGGTGGAGCAGCAGGTTTCCAACGAGATCACGCTCACCTACATCACCAATCTGAACCGCACGGAAGAACAGATCGTGGAGATCGAGTGGGATTTCAGCCGGAAGTGGTCCTTCGTGGCCACGCGCGAGGCGAGCGGACTGTTCGGAATCGATTTCACCTACAGAAAAAGATTCAAATGAGCGCGGGCGCCGCGGAGATGGTCGAGCAGCAATTGCGCCGCCGAGGCGTTCGCGATCGGCGCGTTTTGAACGCGATGCTGCGGATTCCGCGCGAAGAGTTCGTACCGGAAAATCTGCGCGGGGAAGCCTACTCCGACGCGCCGCTCGCGATCGGCCACGGCCAGACCATTTCGCAGCCGTACATGACCGCGCTGATGGCGGAGCTGCTGGAATTGCGCGGCGATGAAAAAGTTCTCGACGTTGGAACCGGCTCGGGTTACCATGCCGCGGTGCTCGGCGCGCTGGCGCGGGAGGTGATCTCGATCGAACGGATACCGGAGCTGGCCGAAATCGCGCGCGAGAATCTCCGCCGCACGGGTCTGGATGGAAACATCACGGTGATGTGCGGCGACGGGTCCGTCGGCGTTCCGCAATCGGAGCCCTTCGACGCGATCTCGGTGGCCGCCGCGTCGCCGGGCACGCCGCCCACGCTGCTCGCGCAATTGCGCGATCCAGGCATACTAGTGATTCCTGCGGGCACGCGCAAGGATCAGGAATTGCAGGTGGTTCGCAAGGAAAATGGAAAGATAGGGACGCGCGTGGTTTCGGGTTGCCGCTTTGTGCCGCTGCTGGGGCGAGAAGCGTTTTAGACATGGCCCGCGTCGCGTTTGGGGCAATCGTAAAGGCCAAGAAATGACCGATAACCTCGAATTGTCGCCCGATGAAATGCGGGCGTTGGGACACCGCGTGGCCGACCTGATCGCGGATCATTTTTCGCGGCTGCGCGAGAAACCGGTGGGCGCAAAAGGCGATCCGGCGGTGCTGCGGCCCGCTTTTCTGGAACCGCCGCCATCGGGCCCCGTGGGCGTCGACGCAATTTTCGCGCGTCTGGAACGCGACGTCTTTCCGAACATCATGAACATCTGCCATCCGCGATTTTTCGCGTTCGTGCCGGGCCCTTCGAATTTCGTGAGCGTGATGGCGGACGCGCTGGCCGCCGGTTTCAACGTGTTCAACGGGTCCTGGCTGGGCGGATCTTCGGCGGCGGCGATGGAACTTGCGGTGATCGACTGGTTTCGAAACTGGTGCGGATTTCCGGAAAGCGCCGGCGGATTGTTCGTCAGCGGCGGATCCATGGCGAACCTCACCGCGCTGGTGGTCGCGCGGCACACGCGCCTCGACGATCGAACGCAGGGCGCGGTCCTGTATTATTCCGATCAGACGCATTCCTCGGTCGATCGCGCGCTGAAAGTGATCGGATTCCTGCCGGAGCAGATTCGCCGCATTCCATCCGATGCCGCGTTTCGACTGCCGATGGAGGCACTCGCGCGGATGGTCAGCGCGGATCGCGCAGCCGGCCTGCGGCCGTTTGCCGTGATCGCCAATGCGGGGACCACCAATACCGGCGCCATCGATCCGCTGCGCGAGATCGCCGCGTTCTGCGGTGAAAACAATTTATGGATGCACGTCGATGGAGCCTACGGGGCCGCGGCGGCCATCAGCGATCGCGGCCGCAAGCTGCTCGACGGAATCGATCTCGCCGATTCGCTGTCCTTCGATCCGCACAAGTGGCTGTTTCAGCCCATCGAGTGCGGCTGCGTGCTGTTGCGCGACGGCGCGTTACTGAAATCGACCTACCGGATCACTCCCGAATACCTCGCCGACGTTCACCGCAACGTCACCGAAGTGACTATGCACGACTACGGCATTCAGCTAACTCGCGGGTTTCGCGCGCTGAAAGTGTGGATGTCGATTCAATATTTCGGTATGGATGCGTTTCACTCGGCAGTGGATCGTGGGTTCGTACTCGCTGAGGTAGCCGAGGCCAAGCTTCGCAGGATGCCGGATTGGGAAGTAGTCACGCCCGCGCAGATGGGCATCGTCACTTTCCGGCGGCGCGGCGCGGAGGAATCGTATTATCACCAAATTCACGACGCCATGCTGCGCGACGGATTCGCGTTGGCTACCTCCACGGTGCTGAACGGCCGCACCGCTCTGCGGCTGTGTACCATCAATCCGCGAACAACGGAAGCCGACATCGAGCAAACACTGGATTGGATCGACGGGCTCAAGTAAATCGCGGTAGAGTCGAATTGCAATGAAGCAATCCACTCGACTCGATAAAGCGGCTAAACTGGCCGACTTGATGGAGAGGCATTTTGCCAAGCTCCCGGCGTCCGAACGAGCAGTGCGCGAGAAAGCATTCCACGAAGCCGCGGTTAAGGTCGGTACTCGCGCCAAATCCGAAGAGCCGAAGGCGGCCGCAGGCAGGAGTGCCCGCCCCACACACCCGAGTTCATTATTTCCATCCGCGATGCAGCGCCACCGCGCCGCCCGCCATCCGCTCGAACTCGACTCGCGCGAATCCGGCGGATCGCATCTGAGCCGCCAACTCTTCCGCTCCGGGAAATTTTCGAATCGATTCCGGCAGATAAGAGTAGGCCTCGCGCGATCCTGAAACCATGCCGCCGATCCATGGCAAGACGCGCGTCGAAAACAACCCGTATATCGCGCCGAACGCCCGATTCTTGGGTTTCGAGAATTCCAGAATCGCGGCCACGCCGCCGGGCTTCAGCACGCGCGACAATTCCTCCAGCCCGCGGCGATAGTTTGCAAGATTGCGAAATCCGAACGCGATGGTGATCAGATCCAGGGATTCATCGGCCAAGGGAAGCGCCAGAGCGTCGGCCTCAAACAGCGGAGACTGAGTTTTTCGCCGTGCCTCGAGAAGCATCGGATGACAGAAATCGCTTCCGAATATCGCCGCCCTGCCGCGTCGCCGCTCAAGCGAGACCAACACATCCGCGGTGCCACAGCACAGATCAAGCGCGCGCGCATCGGGCCGGTCGAGCACGTCCGCAACCCGATCTACCAATCGCGCGCGCCATCGCCGGTCCAGGTTGAACGACAACAGGTGATTCAATAAATCGTAGCGGCCCGCGATGCGCCCGAACATTCCGCGCACCCATCGCGATGCCTCCTGCTCGGTGGCGGCACCGCGCGGCGTGGTTCCGGTAACGCTCATCGCGTTGCCGGGCCCATGGAGTCGTTGGTTGATGTCGGGGTGGACACCGACCTCGATTCCGGAATCGCCCCAGTCGGGGATTCAAGCGTGGATTGGATGGATTCGATCACCAAATGTTGGTCGATTCCGGAAACCACGCGCACGCTGCCGATTCGCGTAGGCAGCACGAAATGAACCTTGCCGTGCACGGTCTTCTTATCCGAGCCAAGCCTGGCCGCCAGAGCTTTCGCGGCGATCCCGTCGAAACTCGGGATGGGCCCGTACTTTGCGATCACTCGCTCGATCAAGGCGCCATCGTCCGCCGCCAAATCTTTGGTTCGGACCGCCAATGCCGCGGCCGCGCGCATTCCAAACGCGACCGCCTCGCCATGCAGGAAACGTTTGTATTCCGTTTCGGCCTCCAGCGCGTGCCCCACGGTGTGCCCGAAATTCAGGATGCGCCGCAAATCGCCCTCGCGTTCGTCGGCGGAAACCACCTCGGCTTTGATGCGAACCGCGTCTGCGATCACGCGCTCCACCAGGGCCGGATGCTGCGCGAGGACGCCTTCGGCCGATTCATCCAGCAGGCGAAACAATTCGGCATCGCGAATCACACCGCACTTGATGATCTCGTACAGCCCCGCCCGATATTCGCGGGACGGAAGCGTCCCCAGGACATCGGGATCGATCAGCACCGCCAGCGGCTGATGAAAACTGCCGATCAGGTTCTTCCCCGCCGCCAGATTCACGCCAGTCTTGCCGCCGACGGCCGCGTCCACCTGCGCCAGCAGCGTGGTAGGCACCTGGATCACGGGAATGCCGCGCATGAAGGTGGCCGCGAGGAATCCGCCCACGTCGTTCACGATCCCGCCGCCGAAGGCGACCACCACGCTGGAACGGTCCGCGCCGAGTTCCATCATGCGCTCGGCGAGCGTCTCCAACTCAGCCAATCTCTTTCGCGTTTCGCCGCCCGGGAACAGGAGCACTTCGCGAGGATGACGGCCCAGTGCACGCCCGATGGCCGAGCCATGATGGGTCCATACCTCTTGCGTGGTGACGATGAATATTGCGCCCGCGTCGGACGGCAGAAATTCCGAGATGCGGTGCAGCGATCCACGCTCGACGATGGCGTCGTAGGTGCGCTGCGGAGTTTGGACGCGAAAGCTCGGCATGTGTCATTCCCATGATCGCGCACTGAGTGCGCTCGCGCCCATGATCGCGCACTGAGTGCGCTTGGGACGAATCGCACCGTGTATGTAGTGCTGAAGGATTCTGCTTTCTGCGCCTCAGCCGGCAGGGCATGGCCCTGCCCCACGGTTTCGCAGGATGTAACATAAGTTCTGTTGCCTCAACGGAACGTCTATCCGGCCGTATTGCCGCTGCTTCTTCTGGTCGTTCCGCTGCATCAGACCGCACCGTCGACCATCTACTGGGCTGCGCCGGCGATTCTGATTTCCGCGCTGATGATCGCGTGGGCGGCCGAATCCGCGCAGTTTTTTATCGCGCAAGGATTCGCGCTGGCCATCCTGGCCTGGATGCAGACGCTGCCCGAATTCGCCGTGGAAGCGGTGTTCGCGTGGACGCGGCAGGTTCCGCTGCTGCTGGCCAATCTCACCGGCGCGCTGCGATTGCTCACGGGTCTCGGTTGGCCCGTGATTTATTTCACCGCAGCGATTTTCCATCGCCGGCGCAACCGCACGCCCCTGCGCGCCATCCGGCTCCACGCGCATCACTCGGTGGAAGTGATGGGGCTTCTGGCGCCGCTGATCTATATCGCGATCATCCTTGCGAAAGGTTCATTAACCATCGTCGACAGCGCTATTTTGATCGCGATTTATTTCGCGTATCTGTGGGTCCTTCACCGGCTTCCGCCGGAATCGCCCGAATCCATCGACGAGTTGGAGACGGTGCCGCGCGCCATTGTGACCGCGCGCCGCGCCTACCGGATCGGGGCCATCGCCGTGCTTTTCGCGGCCGGCGGCGGTCTCATCTATTTCGCTGCGCGCCCTTTTGCGGAGAGCTTGCTCTCCCTCGCCGCGCTGCTCGGCGTCCCCAGTTTCGTCATGGTCCAGTGGGTGGCGCCGATCGTCTCTGAATTTCCCGAGATGGCGTCGACCACTTACTTCGCGCACACGGTGGAGCGAGCGCCGATGGCGTTGATGAACATGGTATCCAGCAACATCAATCAGTGGACCCTGCTGGTCGCCATGCTGCCGATCGTGTATTCATTCAGCCTGGGCCACGTCGAAACCATCCCTCTCGATTCGCAACAGCGCATCGAGCTCTTGATGACCCTTGGCCAGGCGCTGACCGGCATGATGTTCCTGCTAAACATGTCACTGGCCTGGTGGGAGGCCGGCGCGCTGCTGGTTTTGTTTCTGGTTCCGTTCGTGCATCCCGCGTCCGCGAAGTTCGTGACAATCGTGTATTTCGCATGGGCAGGCGTGGAACTTTTGCGCATGATCCGGACCGCGCACACGCCGGCCGCGATTCTGCGCTTCGTTGAAACCTGGAAGGTGCATGTCAGTGCGCTTGGTAAGAAATGACGTCCAGAACACAGACTAAAGTCTGTGCCACCAGAACACAGACTGAAGTCTGTGCCACCTGCCGTTCACTGCCGTGTCGAGCCCATCGCCCGCATCCGTGTGGTAGTGGTGAGCACTTGCTGGGTCTTGGTAAACTCACTGCGCGTCTGGGCGAGCTGATCGTTCTTGATCTGCCGCAATCCCTGCTGCACCAGTAGAAATACCACGTACCAGGCGATGACCCCGAGTCCCACGAAGATGCAGTCGCGGGTGACTGGATCCAGCGTCTCCAGCCAGTCGGTGTCCCAGATCATGTGAAGCACCACCGGAATACTGAACGTGCGGAGGAACGCGCCATTCAACAGCATCTTGAAGTGGAACGGATTGGCGCCTTTCACGCGCCACAGCGCGCCTGCCGCGATGGCGGTCCACGCAACGTGTCCGAAGGGCGCGAGATAGGACCGCAGGTCGATGCTCGCGAACATGGAGGGATAGGCGCGCACGCTGAAAATCACGATGGCCCGGTGCAGTTGGTCGATGGTGGTCACCTTGGACAGGTCCGCCAGATTCGGCAGCACGCCGTAGCGCATGAAGCCGGTGAGAAACCCATTATAGAAAGAATATCCCGCCGTCTCAAACGCCGCGAATCCGCATCCGATGGCTGCGCCGAACACAATTCCGTTCAGAATGTATTTGTACTTCAGGTTGCGCACCACCAGGATCACCGCCAGCAGCTTCACGATTTCTTCTTCGATGCCGGCCGCGGGATCTCCCATCCAGCCGAGATGCCCGATGGTTCCGGCGATATCCGCGCCCAGCAACGCGATCACTCCGCCCAGACACACCAGCGTTAGCACCTGAATGAAACTTACGTTGCGCGGCGTGTTCAGCTCCCAAAAAAGAATCGCCGTGGCCAGCGGCACCGCCAGCGATCCCATCACCATCAGTCCCGGCACCAGGTGCGGATTCCCGAATACGTCGATGGTCTTCGCGAAAATCAGGTACACCGCGAGCATGAAGATCAGCACGCGCATGAAGAACCAGGGCTTGGGCCAGCCAGTCTGCACGTCGTCGAGCGCCGGCGTGGTTTTGGAAGTTCCCACCACGAAATAATCTTCGATTTCCCCCGGCTTACGGCCCTTGAAAACCTCCGAGAACATTTGCTGAAGGCTGAACCCTTCCAGCTTCTCCATGTTGGTCAGCCGGCTCAGCCGCGACGCCAGCGACCCCAGCAGATTGGACAACTCCACCGGCGCCGCGCCCACCTGCCACGTCGACGAGCCCAGCACGAATTGCTGGCCGTTGGAAAGGGTCCCCTGCGTCACGTCGGCGCCCGCGACGCGCAGTTTCGATCCGGGGAACGTGCGGAAGTGGAGCACGTTGTTCTGCCACGAAAGGACCACGTGATTCTCCGCGACCTGGGGATCGCCCTCCCCGATTCCAGAAACGCGCCCGAGCGAAACTTCGGCGGCTCCGATCATGTACGCCTTCCCGGAGTCGGGTCCGCTCACGCATTGAACTTTGATCGCGTAAATCGGCGTTTCCGGCAGAGTTGCCGCGCCCGCGGGCTGAACGTCCAAAAGATGCGACAGCGCGGCTGAGGCGGGACTCCACTGCGGCCACCCGGCCTGCGCCACTTGCGTCGCCGGAGCCAGCGCGCCGGTCTTGAGCATCTGCACGATCTGCGAAGCGGGGACCGGACCGCGCGTCTCGGCCCCGTCCAGGTAATACCACTGATCCGCGGGACTCATGAGCCTATCTAGTGTACACAATAGATAATGCCGTCAAAACTTCGACCAGGCGCGGTCCGGAGGCACGAGCCGCGGTGGCCGGCTCTCATTGCGATGATCGCGATCGGCGCGCTATATTACGCCATGCCGTCCGCGCTTAGTGTGGGGCCGGATTGGCTGGTGCTGGTGCTGGTAGTGCTGCTGGTCACGCCGGCCGTGGTTTCGCAGCGTACCGGCTACTGGCGCGTGTCGCAGGTGTTGGGATACGCCGCGTCGGGCGTGGTCACGCTGGCGCTGATCGGCTCGCTGGTGCTGCTGGTTTCGCGATTGCCCGCGAAAAAGGAAACTCCCGCTGAGTTATTGGTCGCAGCCGCCGCGCTGTGGGTGTCGAACCTGCTGGTCTTCGCTTGCTGGTATTGGAGATTGGATGCCGGCGGTCCGCATCAGCGCGATCTGCGCCGTTCCCACACCGACGGCGCGTTTCTATTCCCGCAGATGCTGCTGGATCCCGAGCTACGCATTGAAATGGGAGAGGACCAGTGGAGCCCCGGCTTCGTCGACTATTTGTTTCTCGCGTTCAACACCAGCACCGCGTTCTCGCCCACCGATGTGCCGGTGCTTTCGCGATGGGCCAAGGGGCTGATGATGCTGCAATCGATGATTTCGCTGGCCACCATCGCGCTGCTGGCCGCGCGCGCTGTCAATATCCTGTGACAGCGCGTACAATGTCAGAGAACCATGCGCCGCTTTCGGGGATCGTCGGAATGTAAACCGTTGCCGGGAGTTTTCTGGATCAAGTGATTGATTGACGTCCCGCTTGATTTGCCATACACTGTTTGAGTAATGACGAGGACACGCCGGGCCGGCAATTCGAGGCGAAGCGTTAAAGTGAACGGAAACTTATGATTCAAGTTCAGGAATTGTCGAAATCCTTCAGCGACCCCAAGCGCGGCACGCGCAACGCCGCCGATCGCGTCAGCTTCGAAGTTGGCGCCGGCGAAGTGTTTGGACTCCTGGGGCCGAACGGCGCCGGCAAGACCACCACGCTGCGGCTGATCGGCACCCTGCTCAAGCCCACCAGCGGCACGGCGATCGTCAACGGGTTCGACGTCAACCGCGAGCCGGGAAAGGTTCGCGAGCAGATCGGCTTTCTGTCCGGTGACATGGGTCTCTACGCCCGCCTCACGCCGCGTGAGATTCTGGATTTCTTCGGCAAGCTGAATGGCATGGATAACCAGCGCCGCGCGAAACGCATCGGCGAGATGCTCTCGCTCTTCGATATGGGTAGCTTCGCGGATGTGCGCACCGACAAGCTGTCCACCGGCATGAAACAGAAAACCGCGATTGCGCGGACTATGCTGCACGACCCGCCGGTGCTGATTCTCGACGAGCCCAGCTCCGGTCTGGATGTCCCCACGGCGCGCACCATCGAAAAGGCCATCATGGACGCGAAGCGAGCCGGGAAGTGCATCGTCTATTCGACTCACGTGATGGAAGAGGCCGAGTATTTGTGCGACCGCATCGGCGTGATCAGCGACGGACGAATGAAGATGATCGGCACCATGGACGAACTGCGTGTGGCCACCGGCAAGCATCGGCTGCGCGAAATATTCCTGGATTTGCTGGGTCTGCCCGCGGACGAATAAGAGGAAAACACCATGCGATTTTCTTTGATCAAAGCCATCTATCAGAAAGAGCTGCTCGACTTGGTCCGCGACCGCCGCACGCTGATCAGCATGGTGGTGGTTCCCGTGGTGGTGCTGCCGCTGATTTTCACCCTGGCCACGCGGGTCAGCAGCCGGATGGAGCAGAACGCCGAGCAGGAGGCCAAGACGATGGGAATCGCCGCGCGCGTCTCGACGCCCTCCATTCGCGAGGCTCTCGAGAAGACCGGACTCCAGTTGTCGGAAAAAGACGATCTCAAAGCCGCGGTGGAGAACAAGACTTCCGCCGCCGCGGTGGAAGAAATTCCGGGAACGCCTCCTCAGATCGTGATCTATGTCGACAGCTCCAATCCTACTTCGAGCGCCGCGGCCGACAAAATTCGCATAGCGCTGAGCGATTTGAGGGAGCAGGATATCCGCGGGAGCCTGCGCAACTCCGGCATTCCGGCCTCGGTGCTGACTCCCTTCATCGTCAAGCGCACCAATATCGCCAGCCAGCGCCAGATGTCCGGCGGAATCTGGGGCATGATCATTCCGTATTTACTTCTGCTGATCATGTTCAGCACGGGAATGTACCCCGTCATCGATATGACCGCCGGCGAAAAGGAGCGCAAGACACTGGAGGCCTTCCTGGCGTCACCGGCGTCGCGGCAGGAGATCGTGATGGGCAAGATCATGGCGGCGATGACCGCCATCTTAGTCACTGGGGCTCTGACGCTGGGGAGCATGGTGTACTCCATTTCAAGAAACAAGATCACGGCGGGCAGATCCGACGAAGCCCGGGAAATGACCAGTGCCATGAGCGCGATCCCGCTGGATCCCCACACCATAACGCTGATCGCGGCGGTCATCCTGCCGATGGCGATCTTCGCGGCTTCGGTGATGTTCACCATCGCGCTGTTCGCGCGCAGCTTCAAGGAAGGCCAGAGTTACCTCACGCCGCTTGCCTTCGTGGTGATCGTTCCCGCGTTCTTGGGCGGGATGCCCGGCCTGCATTTGACGCCCGTGCTGTGCCTGATTCCGATTTTCAACGCGAGCATGATGATCCGCGCAGTGCTGCTCGGCGACGCGTCGATGGTGAACTTCGCGGTGACGCTCGCCGCCAACCTGGTGTACGCGGGGATCGCATTTCTCATCGCGACTCGAATGTTCGAAAGAGAGAGCGTGCTGTTTCGCACGTAAAGCGCGCCACGCTACACCGGGTCCAGCAGGTGACCGAGCTTTTCCTTCTTCGTCCGAAGATAATCGTCGGTCGATTGCATGGGTGCGGCGATGCACGGCACCCGTTCCGCCACCGTCACGCCCGCCCGCTCCAGAGCCTCGATTTTTTCCGGATTGTTCGACATCAGCCGCACCGCGCGCAGTCCCATGAACCTCAAGATCGCGCCCGCGAGCTCATACCCGCGCAGGTCCGCTTCAAACCCCAGTTGCTCATTGGCTTCCACCGTATCGGCGCCATGATCCTGAAGCTCGTAGGCGCGAAGCTTGTTGAGCAGCCCGATTCCGCGGCCTTCCTGATGCTCATAAATCAAGACGCCCCGGCCTTCGCGCGCGATCGATTCGAGCGCCAGTTCAAGCTGCGCCCGGCAATCGCACCGCAAGCTGTGAAACACGTCGCCAGTGAGGCATTGCGAATGGACCCGCACCAACGGCGGCGGACCCGCCAGATCGCCCATCTTTAGAACCGCGGCCTCTTCCACGCCATCGGTGAAACCGCAAATGCGGAAATGTCCGAAGCGGCTCGGGAAATCAGCTTCGGCGACCTGGCGTAGCTCGGATGTGGGGGTCATGAACGGGAGCGTAACTCTATTATAAGGCCGCGAGATTATAAGGTCCCCGGGATGGTAGGACCCGCTATGATGAGATCCCGGTAACTATCAGATCGCGTGGGCATTATAATGATCCCCAGCGGCGGATCAGCGCGATAAACACCCGCGTGGGTGCGGCTCCGCGGCGCCGTGCGGCCTTTTTATGGTTCAGCAGCACTTGGTGATTCTGCTCGTGAAGCTCGCCGTGGCGGCGTCGCTGGCCAGTATTCTCACCCGCAGCGGCCGCTTTCAACGCATGCTGATGCGCGAGGAACGGACCCTTGCGCAACGCGTCCAGATGGCGCTGGTCTGCGCCGTGATTTTCGGAACCGGTGTGCTGGCGCGCGTGCTCAACCCGGACTACCAGGCGCTCGATCTTGGCCTGGAAGGCAGTCTCGCGATCGGGATGCTGGGCGGCTACGTCACCGGATTGCTCGCCGGCGTGCTGATTTCCATCCCCGCGATGTTCCATCACGAACTGATGACCATGACTCTGTTCGCCGCCGTCGGCGTGTTCGGCGGATTGCTGCGCGATCTTGCGCCCGACAAAGAGGCGATCTGGAAGTTCTCGCCTTTCCCGGACCTGAGTCTGTGGCGATTCGTGCGGCGTCTGCCCACCCGCCGCGATCTGCGTCTGCCCGCCTTCAGCCTGCTATGCGTACTGGCGATCGTGCTGGCCGAAACGCTCCGCCGCGTGCTGGCGAATTCTGGCGGACACTTCGGGGTCTTCGCGCTCCAAAAACATTGGAACGACGGACCCTGGATGATCGTCGCGGTCTACGCGACCACTCTGTTTTCCACCGCCGTGCCCATCAAGATCTGGAACAGCAACCGGCAGGAAAAAAAGCTCGAACAGCAACAATTGCACTTAAACGAAGCCCGCCTGGCGGCACTCAGCCGCCAGATCAATCCGCATTTTCTGTTCAACACGCTGAACTCGGTCGCCTCGCTGATTCGCACCGATCCCAGCCAGGCGCGCCAGGTGGTCTACAAGCTGTCCAAGATCCTGCGGCGTTTGCTCCGCCGGCAGGATAGCCTCACTTCGCTGGGCGAAGAGCTTTCCTTCGTCGAAGATTACCTGGCCATCGAAATGGTTCGCTTCGGCGACAAGCTGCGATTCGTGAAGGACATCGATCCGGCGACGCTGGATTTGCTGGTGCCCAGCATGCTGCTCCAGCCGCTGGTCGAAAACAGCATCCGCCACGGGCTTTCGAATAAAGTGGACGGCGGGATGGTGCGCGTTCGCAGCCGGATGGCGGGCGGGCGTTTGCAAATCCTGGTGGAAGACGACGGCGTGGGGATTCCCGAGCCGAAGCTGGCGACCTTGTTCGAGCAGGGAATCGGCGTGAGCAACGTGAATGAGCGCCTGAAGGTCCTGTTCGGCGATGATTACAAGATGTGGATCGACAGCCGCCTGGGCGAAGGCACCAGCACCGGAATCGAAATTCCGGAGCAGACCAGTGGTACCGTAGTCGAAGAAGCGTTAATGGGTAGCCGGCTTTGAGCGACCTTAACTATTCGCTGTTGATTAAGAAACGTGGCCAGCGCGGCTCGGCGTCGCTGTCCAACTCAGCCCATTCCGTTAATTCGACCAATCACGCGGCGCCGCCGTTCCTTGATCTGCATCAAGGTGATCTGCAGCACGGTGATTTGCGGCACAGCGATCTCCCCGGCGCCGACCGGCTGCCCGATACCATCGCGGCGCGCACCCGGCGCATATACGATCACGTCGCGAAAATCTATCCGATCAGCACTTTCTTTTTTCATTCGCGGGCGCACGCCTGCGCCCTGAAGCACGCGGAGATTCGCAACGGGATGCGCGTGCTCGAAGTAGCCACCGGATCGGGCGAGATGTTCCGGAGGCTGGTCCACGCGAATCCGGAAGGCAGGACTTTCGGCCTGGACCTTTCGCCGAACATGGCTGCGCGCACGCAGCGGCGCGCACGCAGCGAATTTCCCGATGCCCAGTCGCATTGCGGCGCGGTGGACGTTCGCAACCTGCCGTTTCGTAGCGCGAGCTTCGATGCAGTGGTGTGCTGCTATCTTTTCGAGCTGCTTTCGCACGACGACATTCGTCTGACGCTCGGCGAGATCTGCCGCGTGTTGCGCGCGGGCGGGACTTTTTCGCTGGTAGTGATCGGCGAGAATGGGAAGTTTTTCAACCGGCTGTACAACTTCGCGGGCGGCCTCGCGCCGGCGTTCTGGGGCCGGCAGGTGGAACGGGCGTCGCTCCAGCTGATCGAAGAATCGGGTCTGCGGATCGTGAACATTCAGCCGGTGCGGCAGAGCGGGTATCCGTCGCGCGTGCTGGTGGCGCGAAGATAGCCGGTTGCGATTACGGCCCCACCAAGCCGCGCGTCTCTTCCAAACGCTCGATGCGGTGCTTTAAATGCGATCCTTCAAATCCAGGAGGTCGGCGCGGATCTCGAGACGAAACTCTGCAAGCGACTGCTTCATTTCCGCTCGCAGCGCATCAAGTTTCCCGGAGAGGACTCTTGTGCTGAACCAATTGACAGCGACGACCCCGATTGTAAAGCCGAAGAGGGAAGCAATTGTCGGCATCCAAGGTTCCATTCGATTAGCATTATCGCAGAACAATCCATCCCGATCTCCAATCGGCCCGCGGAACGCGCGAGAATAATTCTCGGGAGCGAGAATGATTCTCAAAGACAAAGTCGCGATCGTCACCGGCGCCAGCCGGGGCATCGGACGATCCATCGCTGAAGTGTTCGTGCGCGAAGGCGCGAAAGTGGTCATCGTCGGTCGCAAGCAGGAAACCCTCGACCAGGTCGCAAGCGAGATCGGCCCGAACGCGAAACCGGTGGCGTGCCACGTCGGCCGCGCCGATCAGATCCAGAATCTGGTCGACGTCACCACCCGCGAGTTCGGGCGCATCGACATCCTGGTCAACAACGCGGCCACCAACATCGCGCAAGGACCCGCGCTCGCATTCGACGAAGCGCAGTTCGACAAGATGGTGGAGATCAACCTGAAGAGCGCGTTCCGGCTGATGAAGCTGATTGCGCCGGGCATGTGCGCGCGCGGATCTGGCTCGGTGATCAACATCGCCTCCATCGCCGGGCTGCGCCCGCAGTATCACAGCATGCTCTACAGCATGACCAAGGCGGCGCTGATCATGATGACGGCGTCTTACGCGGCGGAACTGGGGCCGAGCGGCGTGCGCGTGAACGCGATCGCGCCCGGGCTCATCCAGACCGTCCTCAGCGAGTACTTCTGGAAGAACCCGGAGCGGCGCGACAGACAATTGGGCGCGCAGCCGATCAAGCACATGGGCCAGCCCATCGAAATCGCCGAAATTGCGCTGATGCTCGCAAGCGACCGGTCGTCATACATGACCGGCCAGACGCTGGTAGTCGACGGTGGCTACCTGCTTTCGTCCATGTGAACCTTGCTATCGTCGATGTAGAGGTCCCGCTTGTGAAACATGATTTTGTGAAACATGATTTTGTGAAATGTGGCGCGCTTCGGATTCTGGCCCTCGCCGTGGTCTTTTCCGCATCAGCGATAGCCGTCCCGCCCGCCATCGTCGAGAACGTTCGAGCGGCGATCGCCCGGAATGATTTCGCGGCGGCCGACAAGCTAGTTCGCAACGATCGCGCGACGCGTGGCGTCCTGCCGGAGACGATTCAGGCGGTGAGCTGGATTGCCCGTGGCGAGCTAGCCGCGAAGAATCTGGATGCCGCGGAAAAATACGCAGACGAAACCTACCAGCTTTCGCGTGACCAGTTGAAGAAGCGGCCGCTGGATCAGGACTCGTTCCTGCCGATCGCCTTGGGCGCTGCGATCGAAGTGAAAGCCAACGTGTTCGCGGCGCGCGGGGAGCGCACCCAGGCGGTCACCTATCTTCACGATCAGTTGAAGCTGTACTACGCCACCTCGATTCGGACACGCCTTCAGAAAGACCTCAACCTGCTGACGCTGGAGGGCAAGCCCGCGCCGCGCCTGGAAGGCGTGGTTCTGCCGAAAGGAAAACCGGTGCTGCTGTTTTTCTGGGCGCACTGGTGCCCCGACTGCAAAGAGGAAGGGCCGATCCTGGCGAAGCTCAAGAGCGAGTTCGGCCCGAAAGGGCTCACCATCGTCGCGCCGACGCAGAAGTATGGATACGTCGAGAGCGGCGAGACCGCGCCGCCGGCCGCCGAGCTGCGCTACATAGAACAGGTTCGGCAGAAGTACTACGCGCCCATCATTACGACGCCGGCGCCCGTGAATGAAGAAAACTTCCGCAACTACGGAGCCAGTACAACGCCGACGCTGGTGTTGGTGGATCGTGCGGGAATCGTACGCGTGTACCATCCGGGGACGATGACGTATGAGGAATTGCGCGCGGCGATCGAGCGAGTGGTGAAGCCCGCGGCATAACGCGTTCCATACTGTCACGCTCCATTTCAGGCGCTCCAAAATAACCCGAGCACGACACTTCGCTGTGCGCTCCAAATAAAAACGGCCCCGATTTCTCGGGGCCGGGATTGAACTCGAACTTACTCGACTGACTACTTCTTTTTCTTCGCAGCGGCCTTTTTCTTAGCAGGCGCTTTCTTCTTAGTTGCGTTCTTCATCGATTGATTCTCCCTTTACATCAAGATTCGCGTCGCACATCAAGCGAACGCGGTTGTGTCCCCTTTATAAGGTTCTTTGCGTTGAAAGTCAAGAAAAAAATGCATCGCCGTTTTCATCGCGTCCGTCGCCGACGCCACTCTTGAGGCTCAAAACACCCCGAAACGTGATCAGCTAGAATTGTTTTAGTGCTGGAACGCCCTGTTCATGCGGGTTTCGCGATCGTCGCCGGATTTGCGCTCGTCGCGCTCGCCGCTGCGTCGGGCTGTTCGCATCGGGTGGTTGCGAAAGCGCCCGTGCCCGCGAAAATCGGCGCGACCGAATCCGGAGTCGCCAGTTGGTACGGCGTTCCCTATCACGGACGGCGCACCGCGTCCGGAGAAATTTATGACATGGAGCAGCTCACCGCGGCGCATCGCACGCTTCCGTTTCAGACCTGGGTGGAGGTCACCGATCTCGACAACGGGAAACGCGTGAGCGTGCGCGTTACCGATCGCGGTCCGTTCGTGGACGGACGCATCATCGATCTTTCGCTCGCCGCCGCGCGCAAAATCGAGATGGTTGGACCCGGCATCGCGCGCGTGAAATTGAAAGTGATCGCACCGCCGCGCGGATCGGAAAAGATCGCGACGCAGAGAGCTGCGAAGGCCGCGCCCGCGGAAATTCTGCCGCCGGTCTCACCACCCGCTCCCGTCTCGCCGCAAGCTCCGGTCTCGCGGAATCCGCAACCTCCTCGCGAAGACGTGGCGGAAATTTCACCGCGTCCAACCCAGCCCGATCGCGTGGTCACCGGCGCGAGGACCGAAGTAGACCGCTCCTATGCAGTCCAGGCGGCGGCATTCGCCGATCGCGATCGCGCCGAAGCATTCCTGGTTTCCATTCGCGCTCAATTCGGAAATCTGATTGAGGAAGCGCGCGTGATCCCGGCGCCGCCCGGATGGAAAGTGCTGCTCGGCCGCCAAATGACGCTCGACGCTGCGAACCAACTGGCCGCGAAGCTTCGGGCCGCAGGTGCGCAGGCTTTGGTGGTCGCCGCGCGTTGATCTATGCCCGAGGGATCTATGCCCGAGGGACCTATACCCGCGGATCAATACCCTAGGATTACTCTCCAAGCGATTCATCGCGTGATCCCCAACATCTATCCCAGGCCTATACCCCCCGTTGCGGTTAGGCCTACCCCCAACTTACTCATCCCCTCTCTCTCTAAGCGGGTCTTGAGGAAATGTGAAATCGACTGTAGAGTTTATTGGTGCTCAACCCACTACCTTTTGGAACCCGAAACGCGATGCTTGCCAATATGGACGAAAACCGGCATGTCTTAGTAGGCCATTCGCCCCGGACCCGCAAGGTGCTGGGCCTGATCGAAAAACTCGGAAAGTGCCGCTGGCCGGCTCTCCTGCTGGGCGAAACCGGCACCGGCAAGGAGGTAGTGGCGCGCGCTATCCATAATATAAGTCCGTCCGGACCCTTCGTGACCATCGACTGCTCGGCGATGGTCGGTCCGCTGATGGAAAGCGAGCTTTTTGGCCACGTCAAAGGCGCGTTTACAGGCGCGGCGAACGCCAAGATCGGGCTGATTGAGAGTGCCAACGGCGGTACCGCCCTGTTCGACGAAATCGGGGAGTTGCCGCTCGACCTGCAGTCTAAGCTACTCAGGGTGTTGCAGGAAAAGGAGTTCCGGCCGGTGGGGTCCATTACCACGCGGCGATCCGATTTCCGCATCATCGCGACCACCAATCGGGACCTCTCTAAAGAGGTTGAAAAGGGAACCTTCCGGCGCGACCTCTACTTCCGGTTGAACGTCATCAATATAAAGATGTCGCCGCTGCGGGAACGCCGCGAGGACATTCCCGCCCTGATCCACCATTTCCTCACCCGCGTGGGCGGAAGTTATACCGTTACCGCGGAAGCCCTGGAGGTGCTGTTGACCTACGAGTGGCCCGGCAACGTTCGGGAACTGGAAAATTGCATCCAGCACATGGTGGCGATCAATTCCGGGCCGTTGCTGCACGTCGCGGATCTGCCCTCGAGTTTGCAGAACTTCGTTTTTCAGAAGAAATCCCAATACCTGATGGCCGCCGCGGGAGCTCCGCAACCGATCAACACGCACAATCCGGCGGCCGCTCTACCGCAGATCCCAGGCGACATGAGCATCGCAGCATCGCCCGCGATTCTGATGTTGGGCGGCGCGGACCTTCCCGGCGTAATTCCGTTGCCCGAACTGGAACGGCGCGCGATTGTCAACGCGCTCGAATACACCAAGGGAGACCGAGCCATCGCGGCGCATCTGCTGGGGATCGGGCGGACCACGCTGTATCGGAAGTTGAAAGAGTATCGGCTCGCGGGCTAGTGGGGCGGACGCCCTCGTCCGCGCCGGACCCCCGGTCCGGCCATAATCCCAAATCGGCGATCATAAATCCTGACGTGGCCATCGCTCTCGATGCGACTTACAGCCTGGGCCGAAATCTTTCGGGGGTCGGCGTCTATTCGCGCGAAATGCTGCACGGACTGGCGCACGCTCATCCCGTCGAAGAGTTTCTGTACTGCTATCGGCCGCACCGTTTTTTGCAATCCTATCGCGAGAAGCTTCCCGGGAACGCGGTTCGCCGTCTGCTGATCGACACGCCGCCGGGCGATGTGTTTCACGCGCTCAACCAGCGCGTGGACGCGCCCGCGCGTCGGACCGTCGCCACCTTTCACGATTTGTTCGTCATGACCAGCGAATATTCCTCGCCCGAATTTCGCGCTCGATTCACGGAGCAGGCCCGGAGCGCGGCGGAGAAAAGCGACGCGATCATCGCGGTTTCCCAATTTACGGCTAACCAGGTGCAACGGTTGTTGGGCGTCGCCATGGATCGGATTCGCGTAATTCATCATGGTGTGCGTCTAACGAACGAGCGAATCTCTGCCGCAAGCGAGCGTGAAAATCTGGTGTTGTCCGTCGGAGCGATTCAGAAACGCAAGAACGTCGCCCGACTGGTCCGAGCCTTTGAGCAGCTCCCGAAATCGTGGCGGTTGGCGCTGGCGGGCGCGCCGGATGGCTATGGAGCGGCCGAGGAGCTACGCGCCGTCGAGGAGAGCCCGCGGCGCACCGATATCGACGTGCTCGGTTACGTTTCCACTGAAGCGCTTGCATCGCTGTACCGGCGAGCCGGAATTTTCGCGTTCCCCTCGCTCGATGAAGGATTCGGGATGCCCCTGCTCGAAGCCATGTCGCACGGGGCGCCGGTGGTCACATCTCAATCGAGCGCGCTGCCGGAAGTGGTGGGCGACGCGGCGATCCTGGTGGACCCCTTCGACCCAGAGGCGATCGCCGAAGCGCTGCTGCGGCTCGCCGCCGACCCGGATCTCCGCGACAATCTCGCGCGCCGCGGCGTCGAACGCGCGCGCGGGTTCACCTGGGAATCGGCCGTCGAGCAAACCTGGCGCGTTTACACTGAGATCAGATGAGCCGAGGAGAAATGGCCGCGAATGACCGCAAATGCACGCGAATAGGAATCGGTCATATGTGTCTGTCGATTCTCGCGGCTGTTTTCCTAGCCGGTTGCGGCCCAAGCACACGCGCGGCTGACCTGATCGTCGCCGGTGCTTCCGATCTCTCGCCTCTGACCTCGGCAATCGAGCACGCGTTCGAAAAAGCGTCACATAACAAAATCCGGTTCACCTTGGCATCCAGCGGATCGCTCGCGCACCAGATCGAGAACGGCGCGCCGTTCGACGTGTTCCTTTCCGCCGATGAACGGTCGGTGAAGGAACTGGCTGCGGGCGGCCATCTGGAACCCGATGTCGTGATTTACGCGACGGGCCGGCTCGGATTGTGGTCCAAAGATGGACGCGTCCGCTCTCTCGAAGACTTGAAGAAGCCCCAGGTGATTCACCTGGCGATTGCAAATCCGGAGCACGCGCCGTATGGGATGGCCGCACGGAAGGCGCTCGAAACCCAAGGGCTGTGGCGCGAGGTGCAGCCGAAGATCGTGTACGGCGAAAACGTGCGGCAGGCGATGCAGTTCGCCGAAAGCGGAAATGCGGATGCGGTGATCACTTCGTGGACGCTGCTGATCGGCCGCGGGGTGCTGTTGCCGGCGGAGTGGCACGATCCCATCCGGCAGGCCGGCGGAGTGGTAAAGGGGAGCGGTCAGGCGGCGATGGCGCGGCAGTTCCTCAAGTTTTTGTTGAGCGCGGAGGGGCAGAAGATTCTTCAGAGCGGCGGATTGTTTCCGCCATAGATGTGGCTAGCTTCCACAGGCTGAAGCCTGTGCCACCATGTGACAGCAGGTGGCACGGACTCAAGCCGGTGTTCTGGTGGCACAGACTTCAGTCTGTGTTGGGCACCGACTAGAACTAGGTGGCACAGACTTCAGTCTGTGCTGGGCACCGACTAGAAGTAGGTGGCACAGACTTTACTCTGTGTTGCGCGCCCCACATCATCACACCTCGCGGGACTTGGCGAGCTCCGCGTGTTCCGCGCTGGCCGCGCGCCGCAGCTCGCCGATCCCGGCGCCGGTGATGGTTAATGCCACGGCGCCGCCGATCACCATTCGCAGCATAAGTATGCCCCACAGCACCATCGAGAAATCTTCCGCATCCTGCACTTGCACATTAAAGATGCGCTGGAGAACCTGTTTCGCCAGAAGATACAGTCCAATGTTTCCCGGCGCCTGCGGGACCGCGCTGCCCAGCCTGAGAATCACCATCATGGCAAAGGCATCCGTGATGGCCAGCCCGTCGAAGCCGTAACCCTTGAACGTCGCGTAGATGGGGAGCGACTGCAACAGCAGATACGGCAAGCTCAATAAGAACGCGAGGTAGACATATCGCGAATGGCCGATCATGCTCACGTCGTCGATCAAAACCCGCAAGTGCCGCTGCCAGTTTTTATCGGAAAGCGCGGCATGCGCGCCTTGCCGGTGAAACAGGGCGATCGCCAGCAGCGCCGCCCCCAGAAGAACCACGCCGGCGAGCGCGTATTCGCTGCCGATCAACAATCGCATATGGGCCGGATGCGGAACAATTCGCAGCGCCAGGAAAAGACACGCGCTCAGCCAGACCCCGTCGAAAATCCGCTCGATCAGGGCGCTCGAAAGCGACACCGAAAACGGCAGCTTGGTCCACCGCGTAATCAGGTAGCATCGGACGATTTCTCCCGCGTTGAAGCCCAGTGCTTCGTTACCGAACTGGCCGACGTAGACGGCGCGGAGCGTTTGCCACACCGACACGGGTTCCACGGGGTGCAGCAACAGGTTCCATCGCCAGGCTTGCACGGAATACACCGCGATATCGCTGACGATCGCAAGCGCGATCCACCACCAATTCGTGCGCATCGCTTCCAGGTCATTGATGAGTTGGGCGAGTCTGAACCCGCGCAGGGACCAAACCAGGCCTCCGATAGTGAGTACGTTGATTGCAACCAGAATGACGCGCGCCCGCGTCTTGCCGGAAGTTGCTTCAGCCAAGGTCCCATCATAGCGCCCGAGGATAACGCCCGACGAGCGAACCGAGGCTCTGTCATCCCGAGCGTAGCGAGGGATCTCGTGCCCTGCGTCATCCCGAGCGCCCCGCGTCATCCCGAGCGCACACCCCAGCCCGTCATCCCGAGCGTAGCGAGGGATCTGCTCTTCGGCTCAATTTTTCGAACTTGCCCACTACTGGCGATTCGCACCAAGGTGGACGGCCGGTGCTGTCACCATGTGAACGGCCGGGGCATGACACGCGTATACTGTTTCGGATAGGATCACTTTTTCGAGGAGGGTACCATGCAACAGCACATCAAGATTCTGGCGGTACTGCACATCGTATTCGGAGGGCTGGGACTGCTCGCGGCGATGATCGTACTGCTCGTGTTCGGCGGAGTCGCGGGGATCGTTCATATGAGCGATACGACGCCGGACGGCGTGCTGGGCGGCGCAATCGTCGGGCTGATCGGGGCGGTGATCATGGGCATCGTGCTGGTGATCTCGCTACCGGCCCTGATCGCGGGGATCGGGCTCCTGAGCTTTCAACCGTGGGCGCGCATCCTGACCATCGTTTTGTCCGTGATCGAACTGCCGGGCTTCCCGTTTCACACCGCGCTGGGGATTTACGGACTGTGGGTGCTGCTGTCGAATGAGGGGACGGCGTTGTTCAACCGGCCGGTCGCGGTGCGAGCTTAACGATTGTGGGGCGGGCAATTTTGCCCGCAGCCGGCTATTAGCCGGCTCTGCGAAGGGCGAAGCCCGCCAGACCGAAGCTCGGGGCAGGCAGGGCTACTTTGAATACCGCTCGTAGCAGGGATTCGAAATTGAAGCGGCTATCTCCTCGGGCGTCACGCCTAAGCGCTTCCGAACACTGCCTTGGATTTCTTCGATCGCTTCGTTCGTGACGCGCTTTGAGTTTAGGTCGTCCCACACCTCAGCCGTTCGAACATCAACTGACCACCATCCTAAAGTGAAAGTCATGTAGGGCGGCCCGGAACTGAGTTGATATGCATGATAGATGGCGCATTGGCTCTGCTCCCGATCAAGTTCAATCGTGACGCGGCGACTCGTCGCCACTCTCTTGGGCATCGCGGCCAGAGCCAATTTACGAGTGTCGGCCGATGTCAGTTTCTGCTGATCGGCAAACGACAGCGGCAACAAGAACAATAGAAGCGCGCATAACGCTCTCATCTGGCGGATCTCCACTTAGCTTCGCGACTGCCGCCTACGCACCAGACGCTTCCACGACTTCCGTTCGACGGTTGGCGGCCGGAACGCCTGCTCGATCAGTTCAGCCTGCTCCTCCTGATGGCGCTTGAGCGATCCCGGCGCGGTGCTGGCCGCTTCCGGCCTTCCCGCATAGCCGATCTGCCGATGCTGCTTCTGAATGACGGGCTGAATCCAGCCGCGCACGAAAGCCCACGCACCCATATTGCGCGGCTCCTCTTGAACCCATACGATTTCTCCCGCCGCAGGATAGCGCGCCAACACCTCCGCGAATTCCGCTTCCGGAAAGGGATACAACTGTTCGATTCGGACGATCGCCGTGTCGGCGGCCTTCCGCTGATCGCGCGCGGCGAGAAGCTCGTAGTAAATCTTTCCATTGCACAGCAGGATCTTGCGAACCGCCTTCGGATTGACGCTCAAGTCATCCAGCACCGGCTGAAACACGCCCTGCGTAAGATCGTCGATCGACGAAACCACCTTGGGATGACGCAGCAGGCTCTTGGGCGTCATCACGATCAGCGGCTTGCGTAGCCCGCGCCGGTCCGGACCGCCGTGCATCTGCCGCCGCAGCAAATGGAAATATTGCGCCGGCGTGGTGCAATTCGCGACGCGCATATTATTATCCGAGCAAAGCTGCAGGAACCGCTCCAGGCGAGCGCTGGAATGCTCCGGCCCCTGGCCCTCCTGCCCGTGCGGCAACAGCAGCACCAGGCCGCTGGGCTGGCCCCATTTGGTTTCAGCCGAGGCGAGGAATTGATCGATGATCACCTGCGCTCCGTTGGCGAAATCGCCGAACTGCGCTTCCCACAGCACCAGCGTCAACGGATCGGCGACGCTATAACCGAACTCGAATCCCATCACGGCGAATTCACTTAAGGGACTGTTGTAGACCTCGAACCTCGCCTGACCAGGGGCAAGGTTCTGCAACGGAACGTACACGCGATCGTTTTCCGCGTCGTGATATTCCACGTGCCGCTGGCTGAACGTGCCACGGCCGCTATCTTCTCCGCTCAGCCGCACCGGCGTGCCGTCCAGCACCAGCGTTCCGAACGCGAGCACTTCGGCGAGCGCCCAATCGATATGCGCGTCCGCTGGCCCAGCGGCCTGGAACGATTCGCGGCGCTTGCGCACGAACGCAGTCAGCTTGGGATGCAGATGGAAATCTTCCGGAAAGCTCGTGATCCTATCGACAATAAGCTCCAGCACCTCGCGCCCCACGTTCTCCGGCGGATGATCCATGGGAATTGCGGCCGCGGGAATCGCGCTCAATTCCTGTAATTCGTACTGTTCCTTGCGCAGTTGCGATTCGTCATAGATGCCGTAGAGGCGCTTCTTCTGCTCCTCGCGCCACGCCTTCACTTCGTCGCCCGTCGCCAAGCCTTCCAGTTCCAACCGTTCGGCGTATTGCACCGCCACCGATTTCTGCGCGCGGATTTTGCGATACAGAATCGGCTGCGTGTAGCTGGGATCGTCGGCTTCGTTGTGGCCGTACTTGCGATAGCACACCAGATCGATTGCGACGTCCTTGTGGAACCGCTGCCGGTAATCGTAGGCGATCTGGGTGGCGCGAATGCACGCTTCCGGATCGTCGCCGTTGACGTGAAATACCGGCGCGCCGAAAGCCAGCGCGATGTCGGTGCAATACGTCATCGAGCGGCCCTCTTCAGGATTAGTGGTGAACCCGATCTGATTGTTGACGACGAGATGAATCGTGCCGCCGGTGGAGTAGCCGGGCACTTGCGACAGATTCATGGTCTCGCCGACGATCCCCTGTCCCGCCATGGCCGCGTCGCCGTGGATCAGCAGCGGGATGACGCGCTCGCGCTGCGTGTCGCCAATGCGATCCTGTTTGGGCCGCGTGAGCCCTTCGGCCACCGGATTCACGGCTTCCAGATGGCTGGGGTTGGGTGCGATGGACACCGTGACGCTTTTCGCGCTCGCAGTCCGGTACACGCCGGTAGCCCCCAGGTGATACTTCACGTCGCCCTGGCCTTCGATGGAATCGGGATCGACGTCGCCGTCGAATTCGGAGAAAAGCTGAAGCAGGCTCTTGCCGACGATGTTGGCAAGCACGTTCAGCCGGCCGCGGTGCGACATGCCGATGACGCACTCCTGCACGCCCCCGGCAGCCGCGCGCTCCAGCATCTCATTGATCATGGCCAGCATCGCCTCGGCGCCTTCCAGCGAAAATCGCTTGTGGCCTTTGTAGCGATTGTCCAGAAACAGCTCGAAGCCTTCGGCGTCCACCAAATCCTTCAAAATCCTGCGGCGGGTCACCGGCTCGATCTGATTATCAGCCCGGTGGTTTGCGACGTACTGAGTCCCCGTGAGCTCCATGCGCTGCTCCAGCCAGCTTCGCTCCTCCGGAGTTTCGATGTGCATGTACTGCACGCCCAGCGTTCCCGCGTAGGTGGCGCGAAGCCGCTCCATCACCGTGCGCAGCGTCGCGACTCCCGACGTGACTCCCGCCACCGGCCCGGTGTGAAACGTGCGATCGAGGTCCCAGATAGTCAGTCCATAGAAGGAAGGCTCCAGATCGGCACGCGGCGGCCGAGCGCTGCCCAGCGGATCCAGATGCGCCAGCAGATGGCCCCGCTCCCGCCACGCCTGAATGAATCGCGCGACGGCGGCCTGCTTCACCGGATCGGCATTGATCAAAGGAGCGGCGGCCTGATCCGCCTCCCAATGCACCGGGCTCAGGGGAATCTTCAGATCGCGAAAAATCTCCTCGTAAAATCCGCCTTCGCCCTCCAGCAGCGATTGCAAACGCCCCAAGAACGCACCCGACTCCGCGCCTTGAATCACGCGATGATCGTAGGTGCAGGTCACCGTCATCACCTTGCTGATGCCCAGCGACGCGCGCGTATCCTCCGGCACGCCGCGATATTCCGGCGGATAATCGATGGCGCCGGTCGCGATGATCGCGCCCTGCCCCGGCATCAACCGCGGATTCGATCCCATGGTGCCGACGGTGCCGGGATTCGTAAGTGAAATCGTGGCGCCTTCGAAATCGGCGACCGTCACTTTGTTTTCGCGCGTGCGTTTCACCAGGTCGTCATACGCCGCGGCAAATTCGGCGAAGTTCATCGCCTGCGCGTTCTTGAGCGACGGAACCTTGAGGGCTCGCGCGCCATCTTTACCCGCCACGTCCACCGCAATGCCGAGATTCACATGGTCCCGAGTCACGCGATAGGACTGGTCGCCTTGTTCCGCATACGCGTAATTCAGCGCGGGAACGTCCTTCAGCGCCTTGACCATGGCCCACGCGATCAGGTGCGTGTAGGACAGCTTGCCCGCTCCATTTGCGCGAGGTTCGCTCGCCAAGTATTGATTGATCGCCTTGCGATTCTCTTCAATCACCTTCACCGGCATCACGCGCTGGCTGGTGGCGACCGGAATAGAAAGGCTCGCCGTCATATTCTCGGCGATGCGCAGCGCGGGACCGCGCAGCGGGACCAGTTGTTCTCCAGGTTGTGATGGATGCGGTTGAACTGCCGGCGCTACCCGGGAAGTGGTTGCGACACGCCCAGCGGCCGCGATGGCGTCGGCTCCATTCGTGGCGCCACTCGCGCTTCCGTTCGTGGTTGCATTTGAACCGGCGGGTGCGGTCGCGTGGCCGTCCGATTCGAAGACTTCCTTCCAGGCCGGATCCACCGTTCCCCGGTCATAAAGATACTGCTGATACAGCTCATCCTCGACCCAACTGTTGACATTTGGCGTAGAATCCGGCATCATCTCCTTCTTTTTGCGGTTTCCATTACCATGTTAACTGATGGCCCGCTTATTGATCTTTTCCGACCTTCACAATGACGCGCAAGCGCTTGAAAAGCTTATGAATATTGACGCCGATTACTATTTCGCCGCGGGCGATCTAGTGAGCTGGCAGCGGGGTCTCGATGAGATGGGCGCGATCATGAAGCGCCGCGCGGGACGTATGTACGTGATGCCCGGAAATCATGAAACCGTCCAGGACATCGCGGAGTTTTGCGAGCGCTATGGGTTCGTGAATTTCCACGAATCGAAGATTGAGATCAACGGAGTGCACGTGGCCGGTCTGGGCTATTCCGGTCCCACGCCGTTCAATACGCCGGGCGAATATAGCGAGGCCGAACTGGCAGCCCGGCTCGAAAAGTTCGCAGGCTTGAAGCCGCTGGTTTTGATCTGCCATGCGCCTCCGCTGAGCTCCTCCCTCGATCGCGTGCATGAAGGATTGCACGCGGGCAGCAGCGCGGTCCGTGAGTTTATCGAAAAGCAGCAGCCGCGCGATTTCTTCTGCGGCCACATCCATGAAGCCGAGGGCGTGGTGGACCACATCGGCGCGACGCGCGCGATGAACGTCGGGAAAGCCGGCTATCTGCTGCACATCTGACCCGCCAACTGAGCCGCGACTAAAAGGAGCGGTCCACAAGCGCGACCGCACGGAGCGCATTCTTGCTTTTCCTCGCGGCACTTGTCCTCAAGCCCCGTCCCGTAAGGGCGGGGATAACCTGCGGAGTTGTAACTGCCTCCCTTCACTCCGCCTCCCTCAAGTTTCCACTTCTTAACGCCGATTGTACTTTAGGACCGTATTTCAAAGCGTTCGCCCATGTCCTCGCTCGCCGACGTTACCCACGCCGCCAACTCCGGGCCTCTGGCCGCGACACCGCGCAGCCGGCGGATCGAGCTATGGTTCCGCCGCGTCCTGTGGGTCTGCACCATCGCCGCAGGGTTGGGGTTGCTGTGCCACTTGGCGATCCTGCTGTGGGCTCAGCAGGAATTCTCGGCTCCGGAATCGATCGTCGCCACGCAATCCTTGCAGCTCGCGCGCCACGGAACCCTATATTACGATCTGGCGAAATATCCCTACACTGTCTGCCTATACATGCCGCAGTTTTACCTGCTCGAAGCCGGATTGAACAAGCTCGGATTGCCCACCGCGCTGGCTGGACGATTGGTGAGCTTCCTCGCCATGCTGGGACTCTTCGTGCTGGTCTGGAAGCTCGTGATGCTCTACACACGAAATCGCCTCTGCGCGTGGACCGGCACCGTGCTATGCGCGTCCACTTCCCTGATTCTTGCGTGGGGAACCATCGGTCAGGTGGACACGCTCGCGGTGTTCTGGGCCCTCGCCGCGTTCTACCAATACTCGCGATACTCCATTTCCGGCGAGCCCACTCTGGTTTGGGCGGGAGCCTTTGCGCTACTCGCATTCTTCACCAAGCAAACCGCCATCGCCTGCCCGTTGACCATCTTCGTCATGCTGTGGTTTACGCGCCGGAAAACGGCGCTTCTGTTCGGAGCCATCCTCGGGGGCACGGTACTCGCGCTGGCGCTCGCCATCAACGCGGCTCTGGGCGGGCGCTTTCTGCTCAACACGGTTTTCGCGAACATGAATGAATTGTCGCTGGCCAAGCTGGGCCCGCACATCCAGTACATCCTGGTTGCCGCCGCGCAACTGATCCTGGTCGCGATCGCGGGGATCAAACAGGCTTGGCGCGCCCACAAAATTGCGCCGTACGTGTATCTGGCGTTCGCAACTCTGGTCCTGGCGGTCACTGCGCCGAAGCTCGGCTCGGATTCCAACTATCAGATCGAGTCGACCATAGTGCTGGTGATCTGCGCGTCGATCGCGCTCGACGCTCTGAACTTTTTTGAGCTGTGTTTCAGGAGCAGCCGTAGCTGGATCACGCTGCTACAGCTTCCCCTCGCCGTCCACGTGGTTCAAAATTTCAGAATCATGGAGCATGTGCTGGTGACGCGGATCGTGACCGAGCAGATGTTGAGCACGCAGGTCGCGGCGTTGCGTCCCTATACTGATCCAGGAGGGCGGCTGCTTTCGAGCGATTTCAATTCGATGGCGCGCTTGCGCGGCTATATGGAAGTCGAGCCGTTCATCTACAGCCAATTGGTCAAGTCCAAAAGAGTCGATCCCGAGCCCGTGCGCGCGGACATCGCCGCGGAAAAGTTCGCGACCATCTTTCTGTTTGAGGATGTGAACCGTCGCGAACATGACCCCGATCCCGAAGTCACTACGTTCACAGACAGCCAGATCCGGGAAATCAAGCGGCATTACCGCGTGGTGGCGCACGTTGCCGGTCCTTATCAGGATGGAATATACGTGTATCAGCCAATCCGGCAGAAGCCTTTGTAAAACGCTGATCGGGTAGTCATCGAACCCGTTTGCCGCCCGCGAGCGCATGACCTCCGTTCGCTAGAATGAGGTAACGATGATTGCGAAAGTCCGCAAAGCGGTCTTCCCGGCCGCGGGGCTCGGTACGCGTTTCCTTCCCGCCACCAAAGCTCAACCGAAAGAGATGCTTCCACTGGTCGACAAGCCGTTGATCCAATACGGCGTCGAAGAAGCCATGCAGTCCGGCGTGCGAAATATCATTATCGTCACCGGCCGCGGCAAGACCGCGATTGAAGATCATTTCGATGTGAGCTTTGAGCTGGAGCATCTGCTCGAAACGCGCCACAAGAAGGAGCTGCTGGCCACCGTGCGCGCGGTTTCCGACATGATCAACATCGCCTACGTGCGGCAGAAAGAAGCGCTGGGGCTGGGGCACGCGGTGCTGCGCGCGCGGGAACTGGTGGGCGAGGAGCCGTTCTCCGTCATTCTTTCGGACGACGTGATCGACGCGGAAGTTCCGTGTCTCCGGCAGTTGCTCGACGTATACGAATTTTACGGAGCGAGCGTGGTCGCTCTGATGGAAGTGCCCAAGGAAAACATTTCGGCGTACGGCGTGGTGGATGCCGAACCGGTAGCGCACAACGGCGGGCGGGACCGGCTGTATCGCATCCGCAATATGGTGGAGAAGCCCAAACCGAACCAGGCGCCGTCGAACCTGGCGATCATCGGGCGGTACGTGCTGACGCCGGAGATTTTCTCGTCGCTCGAAGCCATCGAGCCGGGAAGCGGCGGCGAGATCCAATTGACCGACGGCTTGAAGCACGTGCTGCGCAACCGGCCGATTTACGGATATCGCTTCGAAGGCAAGCGCTACGACGCGGGCGACAAGATCGGATTTCTGAAAGCGACCGTGGAGTTCGCGCTGAAGCGTTACGATCTGGGCGAAGAATTCCGCGCGTATTTGAAGACGCTGACGCTGTAGCGCCGCCGGATTAATAGAACAAATACTTCCGCCATTGGTCGTCGCTCTTGCCGAGCAGCCGCATCAAATGCCGGCTGGTGTGCAAACTGAACGGACGCGGCGCGCGCGCCAGGCGCATCCCGGCTTCCTCCGGCGTGCGATTCCCTTTGCGATTGTTGCACGGGTGGCAGCACGCCACCAGGTTTTCCCAGGCGGTCTCGCCGGCGCGCGAACGCGGGATCACATGATCGAGCGTCAATTCACCGGAATTGAGCGTGCGGGCGCAATACTGGCAGGTGTAACGATCGCGCATCAAAATGTTCTTGCGCGACAGCGCGCGGGTCTGGTGCGGAATGCGGCGATACTCCAGCAGACGGATCACGCTGGGCACGCGGATCGCCTGGCGCGCGGAGTGCACGTGGGAGCTAGAGTGCTCTTCGGTGGAGGCCACTCCTTTGAGCACCAGCACCAAAGCCCTGCGGGCGGCGCAGACGTTGATCGGCTCGTAGCTAGAGTTCAGCACCAGTACGGGTCGATGCAAGCGTTCCTGAGTGTAGCCGGTCATTGAATTGAACTCCCGAGAATAACGCTCCCGGACAGATTACTTTGAGCGGTCGCGGCCAAAGGGGACGGTGTGGAATCGGGCAAATCGTTTTGCGCGGCGGTCGAGTCCAGCGGATAACTCAATAGCTCACGGCGATCGGTTCGCGCCACCGCGAGGACGGTCACATGCGCGGCGCCTGCCCGCTTCAATTCCCGCGCGCATGCAGCGGCGGTCGCGCCGGTGGTCAGAACGTCGTCGATCAGCAGGACTCGCAGGCCATTGAGGCGCGTTCCTCTTTTCACTTTGAACGCGCCGCGAACATTCGCCCGCCGTTTGGCGTGCGTCAAACCGGCCTGCGGAGGAGTCGCACGGCTTCGGCGCACCACGTTGCTCACGGGAACGCCGAAACGGCGGGCGACCTCGCCGGCGAGCAGCGCCGCTTGGTTGAATCCCCGATGCCAGCGGCGTCTCCAATGCAGCGGCATCGGAACCACCACGTCGAACCGCTGGTCCACCGGCAACGCGCGCTTCAAATATTTTCCGAACACGCGCGCCAGCGGGCGCACACCGCTGTACTTGAAAAGATGAATCAGCGTCCGCAAGGCGCCTTGATACCAGCCGAATGAGTAGACCGCGTCGAATCCGGCAACGCCCAGGCGGCACAGCGCGCACCGGCCGGAGTCATCCAGCGGAAACCGATTCAGAAACGGAGTGCGGCAGGCAATGCAAAAATGTTCCGCGGAAATGGGTTCGGTGGATTCCAGGCATCGGGCGCAAACCGGAATGCGCGAAACTTCGCGCAGAGGTGCGCCGCAGACGCGGCAATCGTCGGGGAAGACCAGGTGGAACAAGCCGTGGCACAGGGCGTGGATTGCCTTTTCCGCGGCGCTCACCGCGCCATCGGGCAGAACCGGCCAACCCAAAGATTTGCGAAGCAGGCTACTCGAGAAGACCCACCTCCACTACTAAACTTCAGTGTACAACGGAAGGAGTTTCGGGTAGTGGGTCGACCGCTACCGGGTTTCGCGCCTCGCCGAAAGACACTACTCCCATGCAGCTCAAGTCGGGCGACGCAGCGCTGCTTCGATCGGCAACCAGCGCGGAGCGCCATAGGATCCGAAGATAAGATTACAGATATCAGGATCAAAGATCTGATGGCAAGCGACAAGATCGCCTGCCCCGCGAACCGAGCACTCCATTCTGTCGTGCCTCAAGAGAGCACATAAGTTCACATACAAGAAATTTTCTAAGACCGCTCCCTACGGTCACGGCTCGTAAGAGCTGAACTGAAGCCGGCTTCACCCCGTCCCAACCCGGAACAGCAGGTTCGTGTTTTTCGCCCGCCACGACGGGGGATCAGTATTTTTCAGACTGACGGCCGTTCAACACTCAAACACCTTGCAACAGCTTTGCCATGGACGCCTTGCTCAGTGGAACCGGCCTCTCTGTTGAATCGAGCACCGATCTCTTCGGTTTCAAGATACTCCAGGAATATTGCGGAAGGGTGTGGACCGAAGTGGGAAGTGGAAGAATCAAGAGGAGATAGAGTCGGAATAATAGTAGTTATGGAGCGGGAGGGTCGACGCGGGTTGGTGAAAAAAGTGACAAAGGGACAGACCGCTCTGTCCACTTTAGGACCTTTTGAGGGTTGGACTTGTTGGGAGAGGGACAGAGTGGTCAATCCCCTTTTCGGTCGCGGCTTCAGAAGAGATGAGCGGTGGTATTGGCGTCGCGATGAGCCCGGAGCGCGGTAAACTCGGGGCATAGATGCTAATCGTAATGACCGCGCAGGCCGTTCCGGCCGATATCGAGCGCGTTTGCCGGAAGATCGAGAGCCTGGGCTTTCGTCCGCACGTGCTGCCCGGCGCGCAGAAGACCGCCATCGGCATCACGGGAAATCCGGGGCCGGTGGAGCCGGCGGAGTTCGAGGACCTGCCAGGGGTCGCCGAAGCGATCCGCGTTTCGAAACCCTACAAGCTGGTGAGCCGCGAGGTCAAATCCGAAAACTCGATCGTGTACATCAAGAACGTGCCGGTGGGCGGCGATGAACCGGCGTTCTGCGGCGGACCGTGTTCGGTGGAAAGCCGCGAGCAGATTCTGGAATCGGCGAGAGTGGTGAAGGCGGCGGGAGCGCAACTGCTGCGCGGCGGCGCGTACAAACCGCGCACATCGCCCTACGCATTTCAGGGACTCGGCGAGCAGGGATTGAAGCTGCTGGCCGAAGCGCGCGAATCGACCGGGCTGGGCATCGTGACCGAAGCGATCGATGTCGAGACCTTCGATCTGGTGGAAGAGTACGCGGACTGCATCCAGATCGGCGCGCGCAACATGCAGAATTTCTCGCTGCTGCGGCGCGCGGGGCGATCGCGAAAACCGGTGCTGCTGAAACGGGGGATGTCGGCGACGCTGGAAGAGTTTCTGATGGCCGCAGAGTACATTCTTTCCGAAGGCAACTATCAGGTGATCCTGTGCGAGCGCGGTGTGCGCACCTTTAGCGATCACAGCCGCAACACGCTGGATCTGTGCATCGTGCCGGCGGTTAAGAAACTGAGTCACCTGCCGATTATTGTCGATCCCAGCCACGGCACGGGAAGGAGGGACCGCGTGCATCCGATGGCGCTGGCGGCCATCGCGGCGGGCGCGGCAGGGCTGCTGGTGGAAGTGCACCCGTCGCCGGATCGCGCGCTATCGGATGGAGCGCAGTCGCTGTATCCCGATCAGTTCACGGAAGTGGTGCGGGATTGCCGCGCGATCTCGGAGCTGCTGGCGGGGAAGCGGTCGAGCGTGCAGGTGATTGTTTAGGCGATCCCAGCGGAGCGAACCCAGCGGGACAATCCTCAGTAGGGCAGCTTCACGGAGCCGCTTGTCCGCTCGCCTTTGGCAAGCCCCCGATCTGTTGTTGCAGTCTTAACGTGTCCCACGTAAGGCGCGCTTCCGCGACCTTGCCGCCCGCAACACGGAACATCATCATTCCGGACACAGTGGCGCGGTTGCCAGATGCGGCGACCCCGCCCAACGGACCCTTGTGCGTGCCTGCGAAGGTGTGACGTATCGCCACTCGGTCGCTCTCGGCAACGGTGTCATCAATCGTAATGCGGAAATCCGGGAAGGCGGTTGCATATGCGTCATACAGCAGCGTCACGCCTTTCATCCCCTGGAGGTCTCCGTCCGGAGTATGAAGCGAACAGTTCGCAGCGAAAAGCTCGCCCGCTAGCGACGGATTCTTCTTGCTCCAGTAGTCTTCAACGATTCGGCGGACCAAGGTCTTGTTTTGTTCTGACATTGCCTGACTCCTTCGTCTAGCTGTTAACTCACCGCGCAGAGAGTGCCGGCTTACAAAATTGCTCGCCCGGTTCAGTGGGTTGGGTGAAACCAGCGGAAATTTTATCATAAAGCGCCAAGCGGCCCGCGTTCGCCTTCCGGGTGAACGGCGGCGTAACCCGACGACGCGGGAGCTTACGCGAGCGAAGCGTTAGAATCGATCTTTGACTCACGATTACTCGCCCACCGAGCTTGCTCGTGCGAAGACTATCCCCTCGCGCTGGTATCTCGACCCCGCCATGCTCGAAGCCGAGCGCGAGAAAATCTTCACGCGCACGTGGCAGCCGGTGGGACACGCGCAAGCGGTGGCCGAGCCGGGCACGTATTTCGCATGCGAGATCGCGGGCGAACCGGTGATTGTCGCGCGGGCGAAGGACGGCGTGCTGCGCGCGTTCTCGAATGTGTGCCGGCATCGGGCGTCGGTCATTGTTGATGCGACCGCTGCTGGCGCGCATAAAGGCGCGACGCTGCGCTGTCCCTATCACAATTGGACCTACGGCCTGGACGGGCGGCTGATCGCATGTCCGGAGTTTGAGGGCGTGCTCGATTGGGAGATGTCGTCGGTCGAGTTGCCGCAGTATCGAGTCGACATATGGGGACCGTACGTTTTCGTGAATCAGGATGCAGGTTCGCCGGAAAGTGAGCCGGGGCTTACAGGTGTGTTCGGGGACATACCCGCCGAGATCGCGAAAATCGGATGCGCGGTGGATCGGCTTCGGTTTTCCGAGCGCCGCGATTACACGATCGAGTGCAATTGGAAAGTCTACGTCGATAATTACCTGGAGGGTTATCATCTGCCGGCGGCGCATCCGAGCCTGATGCGGGAGCTGGATTATGCGCGGTATCGTGTCGACACGCATCGATATTATTCGTCGCAATTTGCGCCGATCCGGCCGCCGCGTGAGCGTACGGAGGCGCGCCACGAGAATCGGCGCTATCAAGCCGACGGAATGAATGCGCTGTATTATTGGATTTTTCCCAACTTCATGCTGAACGTCTATCCCGATAATTTAAGCGCCAACATCATCGTGCCGCTGGGCCCGGATCGGACACTGACGATCTTCGAATGGTTTTCCTATCCTGGATCGAGTGTGAGTCGGGAAACGGTCGCGTTCAGTGACGAGATTCAGCAGGAAGATATCCGTATTTGCGAATCCGTGCAGAAGGGTTTGCGATCGCGAACGTATGACACGGGCCGGTTTTCGGTGAAGCGCGAAAACGGCGTGCATCATTTTCATTTGCTGCTGAATGAATTTTTACGAGCTGGTCGACAAGGGGACGGACACTCTGTCCACTGACCAATCCCGTTGGTGGCACGAGTGCCCTAATTGGGGAAAGGGTAGCCTGTCCCCGTTTTATCCGTCCCCGTTTTATCCCCGTTTTAAAGGAGCGTGATATGGAACGCACGACTAAGATGACTGATTCGGAACGCAAGCTGGCGGTGGACCGGCTGCACACTTCGCGCGAGAAGTTTATGAGCGTGATCGACGGGGTTTCGGTGGCGCAGGCGAAATTCAAGCCGAACCCCGAACAGTGGTCGATTCTGGAGCTGGCCGAGCACATCGCGATCAGCGATAAGTCCCTGCGCGGCCTGATCCGGCGCGCGCTCGAAGCGCCCGCCCAGCCGGAGTTAATGGAACAAGTTCAGGCCAACGACTATCGCTATCATCGCGAATTCCGGCCGCACCCGAAGGGCGTGAACAAGGCGCCGGAGAGCATGTGTCCGCACAACCGGTTCGCGACGCTCGCGGACGCGGCGGCGGAATTCAACCAGCAGCGGGAGAGCACCATCGCTTACGCGAGCGAGACCGAGGACGCGCTGCGCGGGCACATGTCGCCGCATCCTGTGTTCGGTCCGATGGATGCGTATCAGTGGTTGATGGCTTGTTCGATACATGTGGAGAGCCATTCGCATCACATCGAGGAAGTCAAGAAAGACGCGAACTATCCAGCCCATTAGCTTGCGGTATTCTATTACGGTATCCCGACCTTGGCCGATCGGTGCGGACCGCGGCGTCCTTACGCAATTGCCTTTTAAGGAAGCGCCCAGCGAAAAGGAGAATCGTCATGAACTTGAGAAAAGCGATGTATGCAGGGGTGATGACTGTGGGACTCAGCGCCGTTGCGTTCGCGCAAAGCGGCGTAGCGGTGAAACACATCCAGCCCGGCACCGGGGCGATCGCTTCGGCGGTATGGGCCGGAGACACACTCTACGTCAGCGGACAGGTTCCTACGCCGGTGACACCCGCGGACCGCGCGAAAGGCACGCCCGCGGATTATGGCGATATGAAGACCCAGGCGGCGAGCTCGCTTGGCAAGATCGTCAACATTTTGAAAGAGCAGGGGCTCACGATGGGCGACGTGGTGATGATGCACGTGTACATGGTGGGTGATCCGAAGAACGAAGGCAAGCTCGATTTCGCGGGAATGAATGCGGCGTACTCGCAATATTTCGGCACCAAGGATCAGCCGAATAAGCCATCACGCAGCGCAGTGCAGGTGGCCGCGCTGGCGGCGCCAGGGGCGCTGGTGGAGATTGAAGTGATGGCAGTGAAGGCGAAATAGGCTGACGTGGCGCGCTACTTCACTGCAACTTCTTCGCGAGCGCCGATGCCGCGAAGGCAACGGTCGATCCATTGCTTAGTGAGCTTCTCCTGCACGCCGTTCTGCGACAGGCGCGTGCGCAGATTTCCCCAATCGACGTGATCGAGCGCCTGGTCCTGATTGAAGCACGAAAACACGACCGTCTCTTCGCCCGTCACCGGGTCCTTATGTTGCTGGAGGCACTGCGCGCAAATTTCTTTCATCATGCACTGCATCGGCGAATTGATGCTGCCGATGGCTTTGTGATCGGGTTTCAGGAACGGCGCAAGCGAGGTGTGACGCGCGCGCGCCACGGCGCCCATCATGGCATCGGAGCCGATGACCACCAGGCGGTCGACGCGGTGCAGTGAGATTTCAGGATCGTCGCCGTCGTCCATGCGCGTTCCGCGCAGATCGCCTTGGCCGTAGGCGAGAATCGCTTCGACGATATTGCCGACGAAGGCTTTGTCCTGCACGCGGCCGGGCGTAAATCCGGGCGCTTCATCGCAGCACCACACCACGACGTCGGCGGCTTTTTCGATCTCCTCGACTTTGTAGCGGTCGATGATTTTCTTGTAACCGGCAAAATAAATGGTGCGCGACCCGCGCGCGCGAAGTTGCTGGCCGATGGAAAAAAGCACGGCGTTACCGAGTCCGCCGCCGATCAGCAATACGGTTTCCTGCGCGGGCGTTTCGGTGGGCGTGCCGGTGGGACCCATCAGGATGCACGGTTCGCCGGGTTTCAGCAGAGTGCACAGATCGGAGGAGCCGCCCATTTCGAGCACGATGGTGGAAAGCAAACCCTTTTGGCGATCGACCGACGCGCCGGTGAGCGCGAGCCCTTCCATCGCGAGCACGGTGCCGTTGGAACGCGCCGCGAACGATTCGTAATTTTGCAGGCGATAAAACTGGCCGGGCTTGAAGGCACGCGCGGCCATCGGCGCTTTCACGACGACTTCGACGATGGTCGGCGTCAGGCGCACGACATCGTGAACCACCGCGCGCAGCTCCGCGTTCATTTTTTCAAGAAGGACGGCGGGATTCGGGGCACCCGGGGCGCGACGCGCCAGTATCCGCGAAACCACGGGATAACCTTGCTTCGCGCTGGCCATCGCTTTAACCACGTTGCCGGCGTAGGACGGATGCAGATCGCCAAAAAAACTGATGGCGCGGACGTCCGCACGCAGCGACATCAGCACGCGCGACGCGGCCGGTTTCGCGACGCGTTCGGGTTTCACCGGCACGCCGTTTTCGTCGACCGCCTGGAACCATTTGCCGTCGAGGAAAACGTTGCGCGGATCCTCGCGGCCCAGCACGGTGTTGGGCTGCGTGCCGGCGGCGACCAAAATCGATTTCGCGGTCATGCGGACGGATTCGCCGCCGCGGGTCGTCAGAAGTAACGCCGCCGCGTGTCCGTAGCGATCGACCTCGACGGCTTCGGGTGTCAGGTTCTCGGCAAAACGAATGCCCTCTTCGAGAGCCTTCGCGACTTCCTCATGATTCAGCGTGTAGCTCGGCGAATCGATCATGCGGCGGCGATACGCAATGGTCACGCCGCCCCAGCCATGCATCAGGCGCACCAGATCCGCCTCGCGTCCCTCCGCAGCGGCGGCTCGGCGTTCGGCGCGGATCGCGCGGGCGTGGGCGATAAACTCGCCGGCCGTTGCGATTTCTTCCGCGCTCCATTGCGCGCGAACTTCGCGTTCGTCTTTTTCGGCAACCAGGGTCTCGTATCGCTCCAGAAACTTCTCGACTTGAACGATGTAATACGAGAACGATTCGGTGGCCGTGTCGATGGCCGTTAGACCGCCGCCGATCACCGCGATAGGCATGCGCAGTTGAAGATTCGCGACGGAACTGGCCTTGGCGGCGCCGGTGAGTTGCAGCGCCATCAGAAAATCCGAGGCTTGTCTGACGCCGCGCGCGAGACCGTTTTTCATGGGAATCACGGTGGGCCGGCCCGCGCCCGCGCACAGCGCCACGTGATCGAAGCCCAGTTCGAAGGCGCTGTCGACGGTGATGGTTCCGCCGAAGCGGACGCCGCCGAACATGGCGAAGCGAGCGCGCCGTTCCAGCAGAAGGCGAATGATCTTCAGGAAATTTTTGTTCCAGCGGACGGTGATTCCGTATTCGGCGACGCCGCCGAAGCCCGCCATCACGCGATCGTCAAGCGATTCGTACAGCTCGTTGACGTCGCGAATCGGACGGAAGGGCACGCGCTCGCCGAGCGGGCTTACCCCAGACAGGGTTTCCTCTAGGGGTTCGATTTTTAAGCCGTCGACCGCGCACACCGTGTGACCGTCGTTCATCAGATGATGCGCCAGCGTGAATCCCGCCGGGCCCAGGCCGACTACAAGAACCTTGTAGCCCGATTCCGGCTTGGGAACGGGACGCTTGAAATCCAGCGGATTCCAGCGCGTGAGAAGACTGTAGATTTCGAAGCCCCACGGCAGTTCAAGAACATCCTTGAGCGTTCGCGTTTCCACCTGCGGAATGTCGACGGGGTCCTGCTTCTGAAAAATGCAGGATTTCATGCAATCGTTGCAGATGCGATGACCGGTGGCGGCGGCCATGGGATTGTCGATGGCGACGATGGCCAGCGCGCCGATGGAATTACCGCGCTGCTTGATCACGTTCATCTCCGAAATCTTTTCGTCGAGCGGGCAACCCGCCAGCGTGACGCCGAATGCGCTGGATTTAAACGCGCCATCTTTTTCCTTGAGTCCGGTGGAGCAGGAATCCTTGCCCTGGTGGTGGCACTTGATACAGTAATGCGCCTGATCCAGCGCGCCCGCGAGATCCGTGCCGGGATCGGTAAGCTCGAAGCCTTCGCGATGGCGCAGATGATGAGGGTTCAGTCGGAGGCGCGGCACGCCGTCGATTGCAATGGTTTCGACCGGAATCAGATGGAGCTGATCGAGCTTGTGCGGCACCTTGAACAGCACGCCACCGCGATGGCGAGCGATTCCGGCGGGGGATAGGGCGGCCCATGCCGCGTATTGCTGGGCGATCTTCAGTCGCGCAGCATTCGCGGGTTCAACGTCATTTTCGTGATCGAGCCACTTCGAAACATGCTCCACGAAATTCTCTTCGGTCAGCGGCCCGTTGAAGAGAGTTTCGAGTTCGGCGGCGAGAGCAGGTCCGTTGATCGCACTCGCGTGTGCGGCCGTCACGCCGCTGATGGCTTTCTTCTGCACGAATCTGCGCTTCAGCGACAACAGTGGTTCAAACGCGTTGTGGCGGGCTTGCAAGTCGCGCACTTCAGCCTGGATGCCGAACAATTCGGCGACAAAGTCGTCGACATGCGGGGCGAGATCGACGATCAGATCAGCGGCTTGTTTGCGCGTGAGCGCGCCCGCGTGCTCGCGGGCTTCCGTCCATCGCGAGAACAAAGCGGCGTCAGTGGACCTCAAATGCTCGGCGAAAATCGCGTCGAGCCGCTCCAGGCCTTCGCGTCGATACAGGTCTTCAAAGGCGAGACCCCACTTCAGGCCGAGGTTATGCGATGCAGGTTTCATCAATATGGCTTACAGGAAGGGGATGCCCTGCCTATGCGGGAAGATTCAGCGAACCGTATCCTGATTATAACAGGCGCGTAGTCCGTGACCGTTTGAAACGGCGGATAAATATCCCCGCCCTAACGGACGGGGCTTGACCCATCAGCTTGTTATCATAACCTCGAATGTCCAATTTCCAGGCACGCCCCACCTTCAAAGCGCTGTTGGCGAAGCAACAGGACGGGAAATTTTCCGCCGCGATCGAACAGGTCAACCGCTCCATGCTTCCGGTGGGCGAGGTGCTGGTGCGCGTGGCGTATTCCAGTTTGAATTACAAGGATGGTCTCGCGGTGACCGGGAAGCCGGGTGTGATTCGCACTTTCCCGATGGTGCCTGGCGTCGACTTCGCGGGTACGGTGGAGGAATCCACCTCGGCGAATTTCAATCCCGGCGATGAAGTGGTGGTGACGGGCTGCGGAACGTCCGAAGTTTATTGGGGCGGATACGCGGAATATGCGCGCCTCGATCAGGATTTCATCGTCGCGTTGCCGAAAGGCATGACACTTAAGCAGGCGATGGGGATCGGTACGGCGGGATTCACCGCGATGCAAGCGATCATTGCACTGGAGCAGCACGGGTTGAAACCTGGCGGACGCGAAGTGCTGGTGACAGGAGCGGCGGGCGGCGTCGGCGGCGTGGCGATCGCGATCCTGGGGAACCTTGGCTACAAAGCGGTCGCGTCGAGTGGACGGCCGGAGCTGCGCGATTATTTGGTGCACCTGGGCGCGAGCGATATGATCGATCGAGCCACATTGACCACGCCGTCAAAGCGTCCGTTGGAAGCTGAGCGATGGGCGGCGGCGATCGACAGTGTGGGTGGCGATACACTTGCGAATGTGCTGAAAGCGGTTGCGCTCGGCGGGAGCGTCGCGTCGTGCGGATTGGCGGGCGGCGCGGCGTTCAACACCAGCGTATTCCCGTTCATTCTGCGTGGCGTGAATCTGCTGGGGATCGATTCGACAAGAGTGTCGAACCAGCGCCGCCGGGAAATTTGGGCGCGGCTGATGCGCGATCTTCCGATGAATCTGCTCGACGAAATGATCGCCGTGGAGCCGCTCGGCAGGGTTTTCGAGCTAGGGGAGCAGATCCTGGCGGGGAAGATTCGCGGCCGGACGGTAATCGACGTCAACGCATAAGCGTTGGGATCGCCTGGATGTCGCTCGTCCACAACACAGACTAAAGTCTGTGCCACCTCCACACACGGGTGAGTAAAATAAAGATTGGTGAAGTTTTTCCTCGTTCTCGCGCCGCTCACGGCGCTGCTCTGGAGCGGATCGCCACAAGCGGCAGGTCCCGTGGCGAATGCCGCCGGCGACGCGCGGGCCGATCTCGATAGGATCCTGACCGGCGATTTTGCAGAAGGCCCGCCACCGGCGGATTCCCTGCACATTGTCGACTGGAACATCGATCGCGGCTCGCGCCTCGATCAGGTTGCGAAGGTTCTGGAGCGCGACCAACCTGATTTGTGCACCCTTCAGGAAGTGGATTTATTCGATTCCCGGAGCGGCAGGATCAACGTCGCGGAGGAGTTGGCGCGGCGGCTGAAAATGCGCTACGCGTACGTGAGCGCGTGGCAGGAAATGAGCCAGGGCGATCGCGAGCGGCCGGCGCTGCAGGGTCAGGCGATTCTCACCCGGCTGCCTATCCGCAACGTGCGGGTCATCCGATTCAAGGAGCAGTCGGATTTCTGGCGACCGCGAGCGTACCTGCCGAACTGGCCTCTGTTCCAGCGCAGGCTCGGCGGAAGGATCGCCATTGTGGCGGAACTGGATTTCGCCGGGCGCATGCTGGTGGTCTACAACCCGCATCTGGAAAGCCGCAGCGGCGGACGCATTCAGGATCTACAAATGGAGGAGATTCTGGCTGACGCGAAGCGTTACCCGGAAGGGACGCCGATAATTCTCGCAGGCGATTTCAACACGAAATACAACGCCAAAGCTATGAGTGCGAGGCTGAGCACCGACGGTTGGCAGAGTGCGTTTGGAAGCAAGAGGCCTAAGACGCACGTGATCATGTTCAGCTTGGATTGGATCGTAGTTAACGGTCCGCTGCGCATCGAACAAGGGAAGGTGGAGCACGCGAGCCAGGGCTCGGATCATATGCCGATTTCGGCGACGGTTTCGATCGCGGCTGCCAAGTAGAGAACGCGCTCCCTCGGTCGCGCAAGTAAAGCACGCGCTCCCTCACGGTCGCGCTTCGATCAACGTTTGTGGACCGCTCCCTTGCCCGCTGCCGCGTTAGTTGCCTGCGGCAAATGGTCACGGCTCGGTAACCCGGCAAAACATTCGCCGAGTGGATATCCTGAATTCTTGGCGACCATACAGCCCTTTCGGCCCTTCCGGTACACGGCGAAGGCAGGCGACCCAGCGAACCTGCTCACGCAACCTTACGACAAAATCTCGCCCGCGATGCAGGCGCGATACCTGGCCGCGAGCCCGTATAATCTGGTCCGCATCATTCTGGGGGAGCGCCGCGAATCGGACAACGATTCCGATAACGTCTACACGCGAGCGAACCGGTACCTCAACGATTGGATTCGCGAAGGTATTCTTGCGCAAGACGAGGAACCGGGATTTTACGCATATGCGCAGGAGTTTCAGGTGCCCGATTCGGGCGAACGCCTGACGCGAATGGGATTCATCGGGATCGGAAAAATCGAGGATTATTCGGCGGGCGTCGTGTTCCGGCACGAGCAGACGTTAAGCGGTCCGAAGAAAGATCGCCTGGAGCTGCTGCGCAAGACTCGCGCGCATTTCGGACAGATTTTCATGCTGTATCAGGACCCGGAGGGCACCGTCGATCAGTTGCTGGATGCCGCTTCCTCCGGTCCGCCGGTCTTGAACGTGCATGACGAAGACGGCGCCTTGCACCGGCTCTGGCCGATTACGGGAGCGGGGGAGGTGGCGGGAATCCGGGCGTTGATGGCGCCGAGACCGCTGCTGATCGCGGATGGGCACCATCGTTACGAGACGGCACTGGCGTATCGCAACGAGCATCCGGGAGACGCGGCGGCGGAGTACGTGATGATGACTTTCGTCAACATGCATTCGCCGGGCTTGAAGATTCTAGCGACGCACCGCGTGGTGCGAAATCTGGCGGGCTTCAATCCAATTCACTTTTTCGAGAAGGCGGTGAAAGCGGGCTGGTCGGTGGCCGCGCTCGGTTCCCTCGAAACGGTGAAGAAGAGGCTGGCGGCGAAAGACCCCGGCAAGGTGCAGATCGGCGTGATCACGCGCGGCGAGGCGAGGTTAATGCAACATCCGCGAAAAGACGGGCAACTGGACGTGCCGGTTCTGCATCAGGACGTGCTCGGCGGATTGCTCGGCATCAGCGAGGAAGCCGTTCGCGACGAACGCAACCTCAAATACGTGCGGGGCATCGATGCGGCGGCGGCGGAGGTGACCGCGGGCGACGCGGAGATCGCGTTTCTGCTGGAACCTACGCCAATCGAAGATATGGCGCGCATCGCATTCGCGGGAGGCGTGATGCCGCAGAAGTCCACCGATTTTTATCCCAAGCTGCTCAGCGGCGTCACGATTTACAAGCTGTAACGCACAACGCGCCGGTTATTTTCCGGTATCCTCAACTCGATATGCGCAAACTCAAAGTGGCGATGTTCGGCACGGGATTCATGGGGAAGGTTCACACGGAGGCGATTCGCCGCCTGGGAAATGTCGAGGTCGCCGCGGTGGCGGCGTCGAGCCAGGCGACTGCCGATAAGTTCGCCGCCGCGCTGATGATTCCGAAAGCTTCAGGCGATTGGCAGTCGGTAATGGCCGATCCGGAAATCGATGCAGTGCACGTTTGCACGCCCAATTCGCTGCATCACGCGATGTCGAAAGCGGCGCTCGAAGCGGGGAAGCACGTGCTGTGCGAGAAACCATTGGCGATGAATGCCGCGGAGGCGCGCGAGCTCAAGGAACTTGCGGCGAAGAAGAATCTGGCGCATTGCGTCAATCACAATCTGCGGTGCTATCCGATGGTGCAGCAGATCCGCTGCATGATCGCCGCGGGGGAACTAGGCGACGTTCTGGTGGTCAACGGGACCTATTTTCAGGATTGGCTGCTTTATGATACCGATTGGAACTGGCGCGCCGACGCGGCTGCCAATGGAGCGCTGCGCGCGATGGGCGATATCGGGTCGCATTGGATGGACGCGATCCAACATTTGACGGGCCTGAGAATCACATCCCTGTGCGCCGATTTGCAGACGTTTCACAAAACGCGGAAGCGCCCGAAAGGATCGGTCGAGACGTTCACGGGAAAGAAATTGGCGGCCGAGGATTACACCGCGACGCCCGTCACGACGGACGATTTCGGCGCGGTGTTGGTGCGATTGGGAGATCGCGCGCGCGGGTCGTTCGCGGTGAGCCAGGTCTCGGCGGGCCGCAAGAATCGATTCAATCTGGAGATCTACGGGACCAAGTGCGGCGTCGCATGGAACCAGGAGCGGCCGGACGAGTTATGGATCGGCCATCGCAACAGCCCGAATCAGTCGATCCTGAAAGATCCGTCGCTGCTCTATCCGGGCGCGGCATCGTTCGCGGATCTGCCGGGCGGGCATAGCGAAGGCTATGACGATACGCACAAGCAGATGTTCCGGCGATTTTATGCGCGCGTGGCGGATGCGGCCGCGCCGGTGGAGTATCCGACGTTCGTGGACGGCGTGCGCGGAATGGAGCTGCTGGAGAAGGTGCTGGAAAGCTCGACGAAACGGGCGTGGGTGGAGTGCTGAAATGAACGTGAACCGTTACGGCTGCACAAAATGTGGCGGAACCGGCGAGTGCGCCGAATGCTTTGGATCGGGCGTGAACGTTCATCTGAATTCTGAAGAGAACGAATGCCGGTCCTGCCACGGGAAGCGTAAATGCGTCGATTGCGCGGGAACCGGCCGGAGGGACGGTGTGCCGGACATCACGGAGCTGGGTCTATGACCCTTGCGACCAGCTCGCGCATATCATCGATGATGAAATCCGGCGGCGCATCCACGAACGTCTCCGGCTGAAGTCCCCAGCTCACGCCGCAAGCTTGCACGCGGGCATTTCGAGCCGTGCGAACATCTACGGCGCTGTCGCCGACCATCACCGTTCGCGATCTCTCAGCTCCGCTTTCAGCAACCAGGAGTTCGACGCCGCGCGGATGCGGCTTCTTCTCCTCAAAGCTGTTGCCGCCGTACACGCGAAAAAAGTGCATCTCGAGACCGAGACCTTCGAGCAGCCGCATGCTGAACCGGACTGGCTTATTGGTCAGCACCGCCATTGCGACATCGGCCGCATGCAGACGATCCAGCGCCTCGCGTACGCCCGGATAAAGCGTGGTTGTGTCCAGCATGTGCTCGCGATAATAATCCAGGAAATAGCGCAGTAATTGGGGCAGATCGGCATCGGATGCATTCGGGAACGCTCGTCGTATTAACACGGGCGCGCCATTGCCGATGTAGGAATCGACGGTCGCGTCGTCGAGCGGCGGAAGTCCCTTCCAGGCGCGCGTAGCGTTGACTGAATCCGCCAGGTCGCGCTCGGAATCGATCAGAGTGCCGTCGAGATCGAAGATGAGGAGGTCGGCGGTCATCTTAGCCCGATCACTTTGAAGCCTGCGTCGATGAAATGGCGGTCGAAGGTGAACGCGGTGGAGATGCCGTTGCGGCGCATGACGGCGAACGAAATGCAATCCGTGAACCCGATCCTCTGATCCGCAAACTTACTAAAGAAAGGCAAGGCTGCCCGTTCTTCTTCGCGTGTTGTGTAGATAACGTCGAGTTCAACGGATGCGTAGACGTGATTTGCCAGGTTCGCGGCGAAGGCGTACCCAACTCGCCGGGCGAGCAGCGTAAGTGTCTCTTCCAATATGTGGTTGGTAGTGACGAGCGGCGTGCCGTCGAGTTCTTCCCACAAACGGGACGCTGCATGGTGATGCGCGTCACCCCTCGCATAGCGAGCGCAGAATGCGCTCGTATCAACGAAAACCATTAAGGCTCTTCGTCGTATAGATACTTGTCGTGATTGGCAGAGAGGTCTGCCGGCACCGGTCCGTCATACACAGGAACGGGCCAGAAAATGGGGTCCTGCCCTCGCCGCCCCCTGCGTTTCGGAAGCGGTTCGTTGACAGCCTTCAAGATCGCCTGGCGCGCAAATTCCGCGAACGATATCTTGCGCTCGCGCGCGCGAGCCGTCGCCCGCTGCTTCAGCCGGGGAGGAAGAACGATGGTGGTGCGCTCAGGCATAGCGATGCCATAATAGCATAACTCGAGATTTCCTAACTCTGTTTAACTCTGGGTCGCCTTCAGATCCGGCTTTTTCTTCTTCTTCAACTGCTCATCCCAGAGTTTTTGGATGTCGCGCATGCTTTCTCGAAAGGCGTCTGTGACGGCGCGCGGCGCGAGCGCGGCGCACACATCCGACGCGTCGATGGCATACGGCAGGATTTTCGAATCCACCATCCAGTTAGGCAGTGGTTTGCTTGCGAACGCCAGCAGCACCGCGACAAACGCGACCGCGATCAGACCTCCGCGAACGAACCCGAACGCGGCGCCCATCAATCGATCCAGCCACGAAAGTCCGGTCCACCTAAAGAATTTCGAAAGCAGCTTGCCGATCAGCGCGCCCACCAGAACGAAGGCGAAAAACACGGTGAAAAAACCGAGCAGGCTGCTCAGCGACGTGGAGGAACTCACGTGTTTATGAAACCAATCGGCCGGAATCCAATAGAACCAGAACCCGAACAGCACGCCGCTCACCGTGGCGATGAATCCGATGCCCACGCGCGCGAAGCCGGCCAGGAATCCCGTGACCAGCGAGGTGCCCACCACGATCACCAGCAGTATGTCGAGCAGGTTCACCGGGGGGGCCTCCTCTAAAGATCGCGTCCGGTCAGAGCCCGGTAAGCTTCCTTGTATTTTTCGCTGGTTCGCAGGGCGACGTCGTCGGGAAGCGCCGGAGCGGGAGGCTGCTTGTTCCAGTGAATCGATTCCAGATAGTCGCGCACGAACTGCTTGTCATAGGAAGGCTGCGCTCCTCCGGGCGCATAGGTTTCCTGAGGCCAGAAACGCGATGAATCCGGCGTCAGGACCTCGTCGGCCAAAATAATTTCGCCGTTCACGATTCCGAATTCGAACTTCGTGTCGGCGATGATGATGCCACGGGCTCTGGCGTAATCGGCGGCCTTCTTGTAAATCGAGAGCGTCAGGTCGCGCAGCCGCGCGGCGAGATCCGCGCCAACGATCGCGGAAGCCTGCTCGAACGAAATGTTTTCGTCGTGGCCGGTTTGGGCCTTGGTCGCGGGAGTAAAAATCGGCTCGGGCAGGGCGTCGCTTTCGCGCAGACCCTGGGGCAGCGGGATGCCGCACACCGCGCCGGTGCGCTGGTAGTCCTTCCATCCCGATCCGGAAATATAGCCGCGCGCCACGCACTCGATGTCGAACATCTCAGCGCGCTTCACCCACATGGATCGACCCTCCAGTTCAGGCGGCAACCCGCTCATATCCGTGCTGAGGAAATGATTCGGAGTGACGTCGCGCAGGAAATCCAGCCAGAACAACGTCATCTGCGTCAGCACGCGGCCCTTCTCCGGAATGCCGGTCGAGAGAATGTAATCGAACGCGGAGATCCGGTCGGTCGCGATGAACAGCAGCCGGTCGCCGTCGTCATAAATGTCGCGGACTTTGCCGCGCGCGCGCAGCTTCAGGCCGGGGACGTTGGTTTCGAGCACTACATCGTGGTTCGTCATGCGGGGTTGTGTCATGAGAGGTTGGGGACCAATCAACGATTATACTGAGTGATTCGCATGCTCCTCTCGATCCTGATTCCGGTGTATAACGAGCGCACGGTGGTGGAGCGCAGCCTCGCGCTGGTGCTGGCGGCGCCGCTGCCGGAGAACATGGAGCGCGAACTGATCATCGTCGACGATTGTTCGAGCGACGGCACTTCCGACATTCTTGAGCGTCTGGCTAAGAGCGACGCGCGCATCCGCCTGCTGCGTCACGCGGTAAATCAGGGCAAGGGCGCGGCCGTGCGGACCGCGATCGAAAACGCGGTGGGGGATTTTTGCCTGGTGCAGGACGCCGATCTGGAATACGATCCGGGCGAGTACGTTAAGCTGCTGCGTCCACTGCTCGATGGGCATGCCGACGCGGTGTTCGGATCGCGCTACCTGGCGGGCGAACAGAGCCGCGTGCTGCCGTTCTGGCATTCGATGATCAACAAGGGTCTGACGCTGGTGTCGAACATGTTCAGCAATCTGAACGTGACCGACATGGAAACCTGCTACAAGGTTTTTCGCACGGATCTGTTGAAAAGCATTCCCATTCGATCCAACCGCTTCGGCTTCGAGCCTGAAATCACCATGAAGACGTCCAAGCGCAAGCTGCGCGTCTACGAAGTGCCCATCAGTTATCACGGGCGCACGTACGAAGAAGGCAAGAAGATCGGATGGAAGGACGGGATCAAGGCGCTCGGCGTGATTCTGCATTTCTGGCTGGTGGACGATCTGTATGTCGCCACCTACGGGCGCGGGCTGCTGAACAGCCTCACGGGAACGCCGCAGTATTTGAGCTGGCTGACGCGCATGCTGCGTCCGCACCTGGGGGATTCGGTGCTCGAAGCCGGCGCGGGAATCGGGAACCTGACCGCGCGATTGATGGCTCGCAAACTGTTTTACGTCGCCGGCGAAAAAGATCCGCTGTATCTGCATGCGCTGCGCAATCGATTCCTGCGGACGCCCAACGTGACCGTATGCCAGATGGATCCCGAAAATCCAGCGGATTTCGCGCAGTGGCTGGATCAGGATGACGCGAAGAAATTCGATACGGCCCTGTGCGTGAACGTACTCGAAACGGCGGAGGATCCGGCGGTGGTGTTGCGGTCGCTGCACGGATGTTTGAAAGACGGTGGGAATGTGGTGGTGCTGGTGCCGCAGGGCAAAGCATTGTACGGGTCGCTCGATCGCGCGCTGGGGCACAAGCAGCGCTTCTCCGCGGCCGAACTCCGGGCGCTGCTCGAACAGGCTGGATTCCGCGTCGAGCAAACCCGCCAGCTCAACAAAATCGGGGCGGTTTCGTGGTGGATTTTCGGAAAGCTGCTGGGGCGGAAAAAAATCGCGAAGGCGCCGCTGAAGGTGTTCGATAAGACCGTGTGGATCTGGCGGCGCATCGACGGGCTGTTGCCTTGGCGCGGCCTGTCGCTGATCGTGATCGCGCGGCGAGTGGATTGATCGAAGTAATCCCAGCGCCCCCTCTTCAAACGCGATTGGCGTTCAAACTACACCAGGATGCGCGTTTAAACTAGTAGACACATGAGTAAGTGTGTTGTGACCGGGGGCGCCGGCTTCATCGGGTCGGCGTTAGTGAGAAAGTTGCTCGATCAGAATAGCGATGTCGAGGTGATCGACAATCTGCTTACCGGATGCGAGAGCAATCTCGACGAAGTTCGCCCTCGTATCGAGTTTCACCGCGTTGATATCCGCGACCGGGCCGCGCTTGCGCCCGCGATGCGCGGAGCGGATGTAGTCTTTCATCTGGCCGCGATTCCGTCCGTGCCGCGCTCCATCGACGATCCGGTACCTTCGCACGAAGTCAACATCGATGGAACTTTCAACGTGTTTCGCGTGGCGCAGGAGGCAGGTGTGCGGCGCGTAGTGTACGCGGCGTCATCCTCGGCATATGGCGATAGCGAAACGCAGCCGAAAATAGAAAGTATGCTGGCGCGCCCGATATCGCCCTATGCGGTGCAGAAGCTGCTCGGCGAATATTACGCTTCGGTATTTCATACCTGCTTTGGAATGGAGACCGTGTCGCTGCGATTCTTCAACGTCTACGGTCCCCGGCAGGATCCATCAAGCGCCTACTCCGGCGTGCTCTCCTTGTTCATGAAGCATATCCTTGCCCGGACCTCGCCCACAATTTTCGGCGACGGCGAGCAGTCGCGCGATTTCACGTACGTCGAGGACGTCGCGGATTTGTGCATCAAAGCGGCGAGGGCTCCCGCGGCCGCGGGCAAGATGTACAATGCCGGAAATGGAGGGTGCTACACGCTCAACTTCATCTGGGAGGCGCTACAAAAGATGGAAGGCGTCGCGATTCCCGCCCAATACGGGCCGCCGCGCGCTGGCGATGTCCGGCACTCGATGGCGGACACAACCGCCGCCGTCGCCGAACTGGGGCACGCTCCGCAATTCGCCATCGAAGAAGGATTGAAGAGGACCTTGGAATGGTACCGCCTGACGACAGCGGCGTGAAGGGGATACGAGGCGGCCGGCCGCCGATGCTCGGCAGCAGCCGGCTGGGCCCGCGAAAGCCGGTCCCCAGTCCGGCGCCATTTGAAGCCGGCCGTTCGGCTCAAGGCGGTCATGCGGCTCAAGCAGGCACAGGTTCCGAGGCGAATCGCGTGCCGGAACAGCCCGCCGTGGCGCGGTCCGCCGGCGCGAAGAAGCGCGTGCTGTTCGTCTGTATTGGCAACTCTTGCCGCAGCCAGATGGCGGAAGCGTTTGCGCGAGCCTATGGCGCCGATGCGATCATCGCCAGCAGCGCAGGTGTGAGCCCGGCAGCCATCATCGCGCCGCTGACCAGGAAAGTGCTCAGCGAGAAAAATATCCCGATCGGCGACCAGTATCCCAAAGGATTGGAGATGGCCCAGCGCGAGCCGTTCGACGTGATCGTGAACATGAGCGGCCTGCCGGTGGCGATGCAGGCGCAACGGGTGGTGAACTGGCGAGTGGACGACCCCATCGGCCGCGACGAAGGAGTGTATCGTCAAGTGGCGGCGCAGCTTGAGGAGATGGTGATGCGGCTGATTCTGGAGCTACGGGCCTCGGCGAAGTGACGTAATACGCTACGAACTGCCGCTGACGGGCTCGTGCAGCGAGTGCGGCTTCCGGGATTTGACTATGGGCGGGCAAGTCCCGGAGAATAGGATTACCTCATCGAACGTGCGGATGTGGCGGAACTGGCAGACGCGCATGGTTCAGGTCCATGTTCTCGCAAGGGAGTGGAGGTTCAAGTCCTCTCATCCGCACCACAACGACGAGCCGCGACCAAGCTGCGCTTGCGCCAAGGGAGCGGTTTCAAAAATGACTGTGAATTTGGCCTAGAACGGCAGATCCGGCTGGACCTGCTGCAACATCACCGATCGCATCAGATACGGGTAGGGGTTGACCGCACTCCCACCCATCCGAACCTCAAAGTGCAGGTGTGCCGATGTGGTGCGGCCGGTGTTCCCGGAAAGCGCGATGACTTGCCCGCGCCGGACTTCCTGTCCAGCCACCACCTCGAAAGCCGATAAATGCGCGTAGCGGGTGCGAACCCCGTTGCCGTGATCGATCACCACCATCTTGCCGTACCCGCTGCCGTCATACTCGGCGGTATACACGATGCCGTCGGCCGCGGCATGCACCGGCGTGCCCGTGTTGGCGGAGATGTCGACGCCGGTGTGGAAGGCGCCTTCACCCGAAAATGGATCCTGGCGATCACCGAAGCGGCTCAGGATGCGGCCGTTCACGGGCCACATGCTGGGAACGATGTTCTTCTGCCAAGCTCGCGCATAATTGCGGCTGATCCGCGAGAAACTGGCGGACTTGAGGAAATTGTAATTCTCGATGGATTCCTTGTACGTCGGCATTAGCGGACCTTCATCGGAGATGTCGTCGGTGCCTTCGATCTTGCGCTTCAGCCCCAGCGCCATGGTGACCTCGCTGGCCATCATCTGGAGGGATGCAAGCTGTTCCTGCTTCTGGTCGTCATCCCGCTGCAACGCCTGATAGCGGTTGCGGAGCGTATCGAATTCGCTGCGGAGCGAGTTGTAATTCGACACTTTCCAGGTCATCCTCAGGTAGCTCGAAACCATCCCGAACAACGAGAATCCACCAAAAAGTGCAAGCGCCAGAACAACATACAGGGAATGATGAGGTATATGGATGCGTCGCAGTCTTCCGTGCAGCGAGTGCGCGAGAACGACTACGAAATAATGCTGCTTCATGAATCTCCTAATGACTTCGAAACCTGAATTTCAGGACGCGATCTCGAAGTTTGTTATGGCGTGGCACCAGACAAATACTCAGATGCCTCCTCGCCAGAGAAACGACAGGCTTAAGAGAGCGAGTAAGAAAAGTTAATGAATTGTCATAATACCGGAAACGGGAGGACGGTGTCAAGCCCCTCAGGGAGGGGGAGCCCGATTGTGCCATGTCGCCAGGAACCGCCCCAGATTACCGAACGAACCCAAGAGGGAATTGCTGATAAAACGAGTAACCCGTTGCAGACGTGTATTTTACGGCAATGGGGCGGTCGCAACCGTGGCGGACTGGCGGGCGACGCTGCCCCACAAATTCGTGGCATCCTTAGGTCATGCCTATATCAGCGCGAAATCAACTCGAAGGAAAAGTGACAGCAGTGACGCTCGGGGACATCATGGCGCATGTGGTGGTCAAGGCCGGGAAGAGCCACATCGAGAGCGTGATCACGCGCGCGAGCGCGGTCGAGCTCGGCCTCAAGAAGGGGGACAAGGTCACGGTGGTGATCAAGTCGACGGAAGTGATGCTTCAAGAGAAGTAGGTAGTTGGTGGGTTTGGAGATGGAAGCCCCACCCTTACGGGTGGGGCTGGAACGCGAATCCGAGGGCAAAGCGCTTAAGCCACCAGCGTCCCTGTTTCCGATGTGTCATAACCGGCGAGTATCTCCAGCTTGCGGCGCAACGTGGATCGCTGCAAAACATCCAGAAAAGCCTTGGCTGCCGGCAGATCCGCGGTCCGCTTGCGCATCACCAGATCGTAACGCTCGCGGCGCAATGGAATGAAATCCAGCCCGAAAGTCTGCGCCGCCGAACGGGTGGCGAGACAAACGTCGGCGCTGCGGGAAACCACGCAATAGGCAGCGGCAAGGTGACCGAAGGCAACCCGATCGTAGCCTTGCACGTTACGCGCGGTCATTCCGACTTTCTCGAGGAGCTTGTCCAACAGCCCGCGACTGCCAGAACCGGGTTCGCGATTTACGAACCTGACGTTCTTTCGGGCCAGGTCCTCAATCTTATTCACGCTCTTGGGATTTCCAGCACCGATCACCAGGCCTTCTTCCCAACTTGCGAAGGTGACCACGATGAAGTCTCCATCGGGAAACTCTTTGCGGATGTAAGGCAGATTGAATTCTCCGGTCTTAGGGTCCTCGAGATGAGAACCGGCGATGTGGACCTTGCCTTCCTTGAGCCAGGCGAGGGCCAGTTTGCTGGAAGCGGCAGCGGAGACAATTTCGACACCGCTGATCTTTTCGACCATTCGAGAAAGCAGGCTGGTAGCCGGGTCGCATCCGGCGAGCACGAGCCGCTTCTGAGAGGCTTCGTCCTTGGCAAACACGATCACGTCGGCTCGGGTGGTTGCCGGGCTGCCTTGTTGACCGCGAGCCGGCTGCGGTCCCGCTTGTCCGCGCACAACGCCGCGAGCGGGCTGCGCGCTCGATCGTCCGACGCGTTTGATAATGCCGTCCGCTTCCGGCATGTAATAAGGAGAGGCGCTGACCGGCACGCCGACCCAGCGTGAACCGATCTGGCAAATGCGCACCGGCTGTCCCTTGACCGCGGGCGCGGCGCTGAGCACTTCGGCGGCGAGGGATTCGGGTGAATCCAGAGCGGACTCTTGCAGCGCAAACAATTCGTTGACCGTCACCTCCAAATGGCGGGCAAGATTCAAAGCCACCTCAGTATTGGGAACGTAGGTTCCCGCTTCGATCGCGTAGATGGTCTGGCGGCTCACGTTCACGCGGCGCGCCAGATCCGAGGCTCCCACGCCCCTGCTTTTGCGAATCTGGCTGAGCCGATTTTCAACGCGCGTCTTCACGAAGTATATTCCCGCACGAAGGCTATCCTCGACTATTTTCTGACTTGAACGACTTCGATCTTGTTCAGCAAGCGGACCGAGCGTGGGCCGGACTTGTCCTTCGGCACCACCAGGCGGAACCGGCCTTGCGCGCCGAAAAGTGGCTTGCCGTTGGCGGTGTCCGCCACAAGAATCTGATTGTCGATGAAACTGGGATCTAGCTCGGCAAGCGAGAACAGCACTTGATATCCATCCTCCGCCGAGGCGAGCACGTAGGTGGCAAGAGCTTTACCGCGGAGGTCGCCGCCCTGCGGAACGCCGGCTTTCTTCAACACTTCAGACAGCCAGACGCCTTCGTAGACCGTCTCCATTCCGCTGCTGGTGGTCTTGGCGGAGGCACGCGGCATTTTCGCGAGATCGCCGGCGGTGAGCGCCAGCGGCTGCTTGACGGCTCCAGTGACCTGGAGTTCCTGCTTCGCCGTTCCCGATGACGGCGGGTCCTGGGCCGATAACAAGCCCAATGCCAGCGCCAACAACAAACAGCGTCGTGTATACATGACTAGCTCATTATAGAGCTTCGTTGAAAAGCGAAAAAAGGGAAAGAGTAGCCTGTCCCCTTTTTAACTGGAGTTAGGCGTGGAATCACCAACGCAATTTGAGTCCAAACTGAATCTGCCGCGAAAAAGTGGACGTGCTGGTGATCAGGCCTGCCGTAGGCGAAACACCCGTCGGGGTGAAGGTTATGGCATTCGGGAAATTGAAATTGGCACGATTCAGGATGTTGAAAAACTCCGCGCGAAATTGCAGGTTCATTCGCTCACCGATTCGAGTGTTTTTCTGGACCGAGAAGTCCAACGTGGCCAGCCCCGGTCCAATCAGAGTATCTCTTCCAAGATTTCCGTCGAAGCCGCTGTTGTTTGGCGGCGCGAGAAACGCGGCGGGATTGAACCACTGATTGGGAGTGCCCAGAATCACCGGGCCGCTGAAAGCAGGGTTCACGAAAGGGCGCACCGGATTCCGCGTGTCGCCCGTGTTAGACGGGTTGTAGCTGAGCTGCGGCGTGAACGGAAAACCGTTCTGGAGCGTGAGGATGCTGTTCATCGTCCAACCGCTTAACAAGGTATTGCCAAAGCCGGTCGCATCACGCAGGAAATATTTTCCGTGTCCGAACGGGAGTTCGTAGGCTCCGTTGATAGCGGCGGCGTTTCTAACGTCGAAGTTCGCCAAGCCCCAGTCCGAGCGAAGGTTGAACGGATTGGACGCCAAGGCAGGTTCGTTGCCAGAGGTGGTCGCGTTGAGCGAATCGCCGTCGTCGAGAGTTTTCGACCAGGTGTAAACTCCGCGCAGGGCGAAGCCCATGCCGAAGCGGTGGTTCACATCCAACTGAAGCGCGTGATAAGAACTGTTCGCCTCTGAAAAGTAGGTCCAGGTATTGGCGAGCGAAGCGGTGGGCTTGGTCGACGTCGGCCAATAGTAGGTCCCGGCGGGGACGGGTGTGCCCGCGATGCCGGCCGGGAAATTGGCGGGATAATTCGCGGGACACGGAGCGGTGGGACAAATCACCGGGAACGGCTCATTAGCGTCGATGCCAAGGATTTCGTGGTAGCCGTGCGATCCCACATAACCGATGGTTAAAGCCGTATTCTTGGTGATTTCCTGCTGGATGCGGAAGGACCAGGAGATAAGGGTAGGAGTGTACAGGTTCGGCTGCACTCCTCCGGGCACCAACTTCGCGGCCGCCGGCACTGGTGCGGACGGCAGCACCGGGAGTTGCGACACAGGCAGGCTCGCCAGGCTATAGGTTGGATTGAACGGCGCGTTTTGATCGGTGCGATAACCCAAGGCGTCCTGAAGATCGTTATACATTCCGAACCCCGCACGGATGACGGTCTTGGTCGTGTTGCTAAACGGACTCCACGCCAGCCCGGCGCGCGGTTGCGGCAGGAACTTCGCGTTATTCACGGTGAAGGCCGAGCTTCCGACGGTCGGCTGGGCGGAGATGACACCGTTCGTGAAGGTGTAGGTGGACGCGCGGCCGTGAACTTCATTCCATCCGTTGGTGAACTCGTCGCGGAATCCCAGCGACAAAGTGAGCCTGGAATTCAGCCGGATGACATCGTCGGCATAGAGCGCTCCCAGCCAGGAGCGCCAGCCGAGCGGAGCCGGCGTGGGATCGAATAGAAGCGTCGCAATGGTTCCTTGCAGGAAAGTTTGAGGGCTGGTGAAGGAGGCTTGTCCGTACTGGCTCAGGGCCAGCAGTTCGTTCGACTGGACCCGCTGAAACCACGCGCCCACGTTGAATTGATGGCGGCCTTTGGTGAAAGAGACCCGATCCTCATAGGTAAAGAGGTTTCGAGCGACCCGCAAATTGCTTCCGTTATTGGCGCCCGCGTTCCCGAACACAGCGGTCGGATTGGATGCCGCGCTGCCTCCGACGGCGAGGACGCCGAGCGGATCGCCGGCCAGGAGTCCAGGCAGACTCGCGGCGGGTGTCCCGGGCGTCGGCTCTCCGGTAAAGAAGTAGCCGGCGCGCGAAAATCCGACGCGAGCCGTATCGAGAACGGTTGGCGAAAAGACGTGGGTCTCCTGGAAGCTCACCACCTGTTCTCTTAGCGTCGCCACATCCGCCATGTATGCATTCGTATTCGTGGGCGTTAAGTCCGCGCTGTCGTCGATGGTGTAGATTCCGTTCAGAAAATCTTTTTGTGAAACATTGTGATCCAGGCGAAAGGTGCCGAAGTCGTCGCGGATGGTTTGCAGCGGGCTGTTGAGCGCCTCCGAGATTCCGCCGAAGTCGGGTGCGCCCGGAGTGGGCACCGGCCAGGCCGAGATGAGCGGCGAGACTCCGACGAACACCAATCCGGAAGAGGGGCAGGGATTCGGCGTGGGGCTGATGAGCGCGCAGGGCAGAGATCCGCTGCGCATGTTGTTGTCGGGGACCAGATCGACGCCGGTCTGGTGAAGATGTTGCTGGAGCCCTTCGAAGTTTCCAAAGACGAAGGTCTTGTCTTTGCGGATCGGCCCTCCCAGGGAGACTCCGAACTGGTTGCGCTGAAATCCAGGAACCGAAGCGGGGTCGAAGAAATTGCGGGCGTCGAACGCATTATTGCGCAGGAATTCGTACAACGAACCGTGGAACGCGTTGGTTCCGGATTGCGTGACGATCAGAACCTGCGCTCCCGGGCGCTTGCCGTATTCGGCGCTATAGGAATCCCGCAACACGTTGAACTCGCGGACGGCGTCGACGCCGAGCAGTTCCTGGCTGGTTCCACCGGGCTGCATGTTGTTCTCGGCCGCGCCGGTGAATTCGATTCCGTTCAACAGAAACAAATTCTGCTGCGGCCGATTGCCGGAAACGGCGAAGTTATTTCCATTGGTGGAATTGGACACACCAATTCCGCCGGTCTTCTCAAAGGTGAAGTTGACCACACCGGGATTCAGAGTGAGCAGTTGATCGTAACTGCGTCCGTTCAAGGGAAGATCGCGTATCTGCCGGTCATTCACGAATCCGGATATGTCATTGGTGGCGACGCTGACCACGGGAGCGTCCGCGTTCACGGTGACGGCCTGGCTTGACGGGCCCACTCGCAGGCTCAAATCCACTTGAGCGTTCTGATTCACCGCCAGGTGAATGCCGGTTCGGACTCCGTCTGAAAAACCGGCCTTCTGCGCGCGAATCTCGTATTCTCCGACGGGCAAGGAAAACACGCGGTACAGTCCGGAATCGCCGGTTGAAGTGGTGCGGAGCGCCCCGGTGTCCGCGCTTTTCACGGTGACGGTGGCGGCGGAAACGGCGGCGCCGGATTGGTCGGTGACGGCGCCGGAGACCACTGCTGAAACCTGGCCGGATAAAGACGAAACGCACGGCGCTAACGCGATGAAGCCAAGGAACAGAGTGCTGCACAGTGCGGGACTAGAGAGAGTCGAACAGAGACTCGGACGCCGGATGAGCGAAGCCCGTTGCATGCCGTTTTTGTTCTCCTTGGTGTGTCCTGTAAACAGTCCACTGTATCAGATACAGGACATCCCTACATGACACACGACAGGACCCACGGCAGTGTGAAATGGTTCGACAAGTTTCCGAGCTGTGGGCACAGGCAGGCACTCGCCGCGTGCGATACTACGCGCAGGGCCGATGAAATTCCTGACGCTCATGGTCGCGGCCATGCTGAGTGCCCAGCAGAAGCCCGATATACGCGTCGATGTCGATCTGGTCACCGTCGCGTGCTCGGTAGCCGATCGGAGCAGCGCGCCCGCGAAGGACCTCAAGGCCTCGGATTTCACTTTGCGCGACAACGGCCAGCCGCGCGAAATCCGCGATTTCTGGCAGGAATCGGACCTGCCGCTTACGGTCGCGCTGGTGGCCGATGTCAGCGGCAGCCAGGCCGGATTCATCAGAAGCCATCGCGAAGCCGTCGGGCAGTTTCTCAAACAGGTGATCGGCCCGCGCGACCACGCCATGATTGTCGAAGTGGCGGGGCAGGCGCGGCTGATTTCAGATCTGACTGGTTCGCTTGACGATCTCAGCGCGGCGGTCGAAAAAATCGGCGCGCGCGAAGGAAGGCAATCGGCCATGCTGGGTCCGCAATGCAGGAATACCGGCATTCGCCGAAGCTGCGGCGGAACCGCACTGTGGCACGGCCTGTACTACGCAGCCAAGGAGTTGAAGCCCGTCACCGGCCGCAAAGCCATCGTGGTTCTGTCCGACGGAATGGACACGGGCAGCGATATCAGCCTGACCGATCTGATCGAGATGGCTCAATCCGCCGAGGCGGTGGTGTATTCGATCAAGTACACCAACCCGATGCGCTTCATTTCGATCGCCGCGACTATCGCCCAGGCGGCCAGCCGCGGCCTGGAGCGGCTTTCGCGCGAAACCGGCGGCCTGACTTTTCCGAATCCAGGGCGCAAGACCTCCGAGGTTTTCTCTCGGATCGAATCCGATTTGCGCAACATGTATGTGCTCGGGTTCACCCCACCTGAGGACGCGCGCGACGGCAAATTCCACAAGCTCGACGTGAAAACCGCGCGCAAAGAACTGGTGGTTCGCTTCCGCGCGGGTTATTGGGCGCGCGCAAAAGACGAGAAAGAGAAGGAATAGTGGTCCCCGAAAAACGAGTTACACTAAAGTTTCAGGAGAATCTACCTATGCGTAAATATTTGAGTGCCAGCATGGCACTGGCGTTGTTGGCTTGTGGCGCGCTTGCCGCTCAGGATGTGGCGACCGCGGTGGTCGGAACGGTGAAAGTGGTCGACAAGGGCACCAAGACGGCGGTCGTAAAAACCGCGGATGGAACCGAGCACACCATTCACTTCATCGGGAAGACCATCGCGCATGGCGCGGTTGCCACCGCCAAGGGGAGCAAGGATGCTTTTGAAGGTGTGAAGGAAGGCGATGACGTCGTCGTGCACTACACCGTGAAGGGCACCGAGGAAACCGCCAAGGAAGTCGACCACGTTGGTAAGGGTGGCCTTAAGATGAGCGTCGTCTCGGTGAAAGCCGTCGATCACGGCGCGAAAACCGTCACGGTGAAGACCGCCGAAGGCGGCGAAGAAGTCTATCATTTGACCGACGAAGCGGTCCGTGAAACCGGCAAGGGGTTGAAGACGGGCGCCAAGTTTACCATTTACTACACCGAAGAAGCCGGGAAGAAAATCGCCCATTACTTCAAAGAGGGCTGAAGCCTCGCTGATCGGGAGCCTGAAAGGGCCCATTTTCCTAAGGAGGCGCCAGTGAAATCCACTGCTGGCTCCTGTATGGAGGCCGGCGGGAGAATCCAGTCGCGGTAATGTCGCGGTTTTCGGAAACATCGTATCAGAAAGCATCGTATTAAGATGAAGTTCGCATTTTATGGGTCCTTCATCCGTTCCAGAGGTTAATACTCGCCACCAGAGCCTTCTTCCCGTCACTGCCTTCAGTGTGGTGGTTAGCCTCGCCGCGTGTAAGCTCTTGGTCCTCTTATACGCGGGACACGGCTACGGCTATTTCCGAGACGAGTTGTATTACCTGGCGTGCAGCCGCCACCTGGACTGGGGATATGTCGACCAGCCTCCGCTGATTGCGCTGATCGCTTGGCTGGTGCGGTCGACAATTGGCGATTCGATGACCGCGATTCGTTTGTTGCCCGCCATAGCCGGAGCTGGCGAGGTGGTCCTCGCGGCGCTGATCGCGCGCGAACTTGGCGGTAAGAGGATCGCCCAGGGCCTCACCGCTCTGGCTACGTTGATGGCTCCCGGATTGCTTGCGACCCAAGACTTTCTATCCATGAACGCATTCGAGCCGCTGTTTTGGATGGGCTGCGCCTGGATTGTAATCCGCGTCATCAACACCGGCAACCAGAAGGTGTGGATCTGGTTTGGAATTCTCGCGGGATTCGGCCTGGAAAACAAGCACTCCATGTTGATCTTCGGAGCCGGTATTGTTTTCGGCCTGATCCTGACTCCGCAGCGCAAAGTGTTTGCCAGCCCCTGGATCTGGATCGCCGGCGCGATCGCATTTCTCATTTTCCTGCCGAATCTGCTGTGGAATATCCAGCATCACTTCCCGTTCATCGAGCTACAGGCCAATATCCGGCGCAGTGGGCGCGATGTTTCTCTTACGCCATGGGCATTTTTCGCCCAGGAGGCTGTGGCCCTGCATCCGCTCACTTTGCCGATTTGGCTGGGTGGGCTCTGGTTTTTCTTTTTCTCAACTTCGGGCAAGCCCTATCGCGCCCTGGGGTGGGCCTGGTTGTTCGCGGCAGGTGTGATCGTCACGCTGAGCCCGCGTGTCTATTATCTTTTTCCCGCCTTCCCGATTTTGTTCGCAGCTGGGGGCGTCTTCTGGGAGGCGCAGACTCGTTGGCGAATATACGCGTGGTCCGCGGGGCTGGTTGCCACCGGCGTTGTCATCTTGCCGTTCGCGATCCCAATCCTCCCTCCCGAGACCTACATCCGCTCCGCGAAGGCGTTGCATGTCAATCCGCCTGCGATTGAGACGCACCAGATGGGGCCGCTGCCGCAACTGTTCGCCGACCGGTTCGGGTGGGAGGAAATGGCGGCCACCGTCGCCGGCGTCTATAACCACCTTCCGGCGGAAGTCCGCCCGAAGACCGCGATTTTCGCGCAGAATTACGGGGAAGCCGGGGCCATCGATATGTTCGGTCCGAAATACGGCTTGCCGCCCGCGATCAGCGGGCATCAGAGCTACTTCCTATGGGGACCGCGGGACTACACGGGCGAAAGTGTCATCGTCATGCACGGACAGCAGAAGGATCTCGAGTCAAAATTCGCAGAGGTTCAACAGGTGGCGAGGGTTTACCACCCGTACTCAATGCCATACGAGCATTTCGATGTCTTCTATTGCCGCGGCCTCAAGTGGCCTCTGAGCGAAATCTGGCCGCAGGTGAAGACGTGGGACTGAAGATATCGACCGATGCTTCAGTCTGGGCGGCCCCTATTTCGGAGCGAAAGCGTGGGAGGATCATTTCCCGCACGGCGCAGCGCGTCCCAGGCTCGATTCGCTCTTGGCGTCCCATAAGAGCGTCCGCTTGCCGTCCGGACAAATGGCCGTCGCGTCCTTCGAAGTGATGTGCAGCACCGCTCCGCGGCTGTCGTCGACGCCTTCACTCATGCCGGTGTCGATCAGAAACAGCATTCCGAAAATCTGGAACATCTCCCCCGGTTCCCTAACGGCGCCATCCGCAAACTTGACCTGCGACGGCACGTGACCTTCCACGATATGCTTTACGCCTAAAGCCGCAGCGTTCGAGGTCAGGAGCTGTTTCTCGGTTTGGTCCGGGAGGCGCGCGTCAATCCAGGGCCGCCCGCCGTCCTTTCCGTTAAGGCGTGACTCCAGAACCGAATTGCCGCCAATCAGCTGCTTAGTCGCGAAGCCGTCCTTCATGACGCCTTTCTGCAAGTCTTCGGCTAGTTGCGCAAGGCTGCGTCCACCGCTATTCCCAGCATGCGAGAAAAACCAATCGTTCACACGGGCGGCGAACGGAAGTCCGCAGAGAAACTCGCCGATGCCGGTCTTACATGACGCAACGTCGGAAGGGCGTATTCCTTTCATCTTGAGCTGGGCGGCGAAGGATTCTCCCTTTTTAGCCACGGGGTCGGCAAGAAACTCGGCTTCATGATTTCCCGCCAGCACGATCACGCGTCCGCCTTTCGATAAGGCCGAGGCTTGGAGCGAGTGCAGTAATCTCAGCACGTCGATCGCGCGGGGGCCTTTATCGATCATGTCGCCGGTCACCACTAGCACCGCGCTGCCCGCACTCCACTTGACGTCCTCAGGTTGTTTCGGCACGCCCGCTATCAATCCGGCCGCATTCATCGCCGCCGCGAGACGGGAGTAGTCGCTATGCGCGTCGCCGATCGCAAAGATGTCCGAGCTTGTGTCGATTTGCACAACGGCAGGGTTCTTTACCCAATCGCGATCGACGGCGGGACCCGCGAATGCGGTGAAGCAGCTTATGAAACAAGTGAGTAAGCGGACCTGCGGCTTGTGCCGCTGTGCGCGACCACATTGCAAAGAAAAACGGGCTTGAAAAAAACGCCGGGATAGAAAACAAAAACGGGATGGTGGATTCATTTCAGCGCTCATTCATCTTAGACCCTCCATCAAGCGCCTGGCCACACGCTTACAAAATAAAGGCTGGGAACGTCGCAGCGTTTTAACGGGATCGACATACTATCGTCATGTCTCGCGGGTAGCCTGTATTAACTCGTTCAACTAAATTTCTGCTCGGGAGGGATGTCTTAATGCAAGGTGCCGCAAGTAGGTGGAGTCGTCTATTCGCAATGAGCGTGTGTGTACTTCTTGGTTCGGCGGGATTAGTTCCACTGCGAGCGCAGCAGGCTGCGACCATCGCGGGAACGGTGCTCGACCAGGCCGGCAAGGCTGTTCCGGAGGCGGCCGTGCTGATCCGGCAGGAATCGTCGCTCGGCGCCCCCCAGACAGCCACCACCAATGCCGACGGCCGCTTCTCGGTCGCGAATTTGCCTGCCGGCGTCTACACCATCGAAGTATCGGCTCCCGGATTCGCAAAGACAACTCGTACGGGCGGACAACTCAGCGCCGGAGCCACCCTGGACATTCCCATCACGGTGTCGGTTGAGAGCCTGGCGACCTCGATCACTGTCAACGAGACCATTTCGATGGCAGCGGTAACCGCGCCCGAGGGCAACACTCTGGAGGCAGTTTCCGCCAAGACCGAGGTCAGCAGCGACTTCATTCACAATTTCATGTCGCCCATAGCGGATTACGCCGAATATGTGAATCTTGCGCCGGGCACGTTCAGCCTCAATCCCAACGGCATCGGACTCGGCCAAGGCAAGACGTATTATCGCGGGTTCGTGGATGGGGACTACACCATGACGTTCGATGGGATCCCGTTCGAAGATACCAACACCCCAACACACCATTCGTGGGCGAATTTTCCAAGTGGCTGGACCGACGCCGTCGATTTCGACCGCAGCCCGGGCCTCTCATCAAGCTTTGGTCCTACTAACTTCGGCGGATCGATCAATCTGATGTCGCCGCAATTGTTTCCGGACCCGGACATTCGTGCGTCCATCACTTATGGCTCCTGGGATACTCGCGTTCTGCAACTGGACGCCGACAGCGGCTTTTTCGGCCCCGGTAACAAGAACAGCTTCCTGATGAATATTCAGCAACTGCTGTCCGATGGATATCAGACCAATAACAAGCAAAAGCGAGACGCGGGTTACGGCAAGTATCAATACCGGATCTCCAACAAAAGTTCGCTCACGCTGTATGGCGGACTGGTCGACATTTGGACCAATACCCCGAACACCACTAACCCCACGCGCGCGCAGGTGGCGCTGTACGGAGACAATTACCTGCTGGACTCCACTCCGCTTCTGCCCAGCGGAGCTCCCGACCCCTACTATTACGGGTACAATTTCTACCACGTGCAGACCGATTTCGAATACGCCTCCTACAACGCCGATCTGGGCGACGGATGGAAGTTCGATACGAAACTGTACACGACGCGCTACTGGAACAAGCAGTTCTACCAGAATGGAGCTACCGTCAACCTCAGCTCCGCCAAGCCCAGCGGCGTCGACAAGCTCAACGGGTACCGGCATGCCGGTGACACGGCGATTTTGAGCAAGACGTCCAAGTGGGGCATCTTCCGCACGGGCCTCTGGTATGACTGGGCCTATACGGACCGTTATCAGGTCCCGTCCAATCCCGTGACCGAGGTGGATACCCCGTTCGGGAACTTCCACGAGCATTTCATCACTAATTCCTTTCAGCCCTTCGCGGAATTCGAATGGCATGTCATGCCGAAACTCGTGGTCACGGCGGGCGTCAAGGACGCGAACTACGGAATGAACCTCAATCAATACCAGGACAACGGCAAGATCGTGGGTTGCCTGGGTGGAACCCTGTCCACGGACCCCGCTACCGGCGCGCCGTTCTGCATCGGCGGCCCGAAGTTTGTCAACCATCGAATCGACTACAACAACTGGTTGCCGAATATCGCTGCCCGTTACTACATCAAGAGCAGTTGGTCGGCCTATGCCCAATTTGCCGAGGGCAGTATTATTCCACCGAGCGGCGTGTTCGACGTGCCTGGTGGACAGGTTCTAACTCCGCCCAAACCAACTCTTGCCAAGACTTATCAGACCGGATCCGTGCTGAAGCACAACCGCTGGACTCTGGATGTCGACGCTTACTACGTCCACTTTCAGAACGGCTACGACATGTACGTGGATCCGGTCAGCACCCTCGAGATCTACGTCCCGACCGGGCCGAGCAATACCAAGGGTATTGAAGCGGAGAGCAACATCATACTCGGATGGGGAGTTTCGCTGTACGTGAACGGCACCATGGGGTCGGCCAAGTATGCTGAGGGTCTCAATATCCCCAATGGCGGCCTGTGGGTGGCCAACACTCCCAAAAACGTCGAGTCTCTCGCCGTTCTGTGGCGCCACAAGAACTTCGATGTCGGACTGGTCGAAAAGCGCGTCGGCACGTTGTATAACGACAATGGCAGTCTGTCGTACCTGATCGATGGAGCCAAGATTCCTTATCCGGTGGACCAGGCTGTCACGATTAACCCGTTCAACGTCGTAAACGTGTTCGTGAATTACACCATCAAGAATCAGTCCTGGATGCGCGGAAGCAAGATTGGCTTGGCGGTGAACAATCTTGCCGATAGCCATAATATCGTCGCGGTCACGCCATTTACCGCGGCAACGCTCGCCGCGCCTTTCGTTCCGAACGGGGGTGACTTGCTAAACCTGTTGCCCGGACGCAGCGTAATGGTCACGTTCACAGCCGGTTGGGCGCCGCGGCGGTAGTCAGTTCGTGATTGCTTCCGCGTCGAAGCACTGAGGAGGATTAATCGGCCCCATCAGAGGCGAAGTTAATCGCGCTTACTTCGCGGCAGCCTTGCCGTCGACACTATGCAGGAACTCCACAATTAGCCGGTTCACGTCGGCCGGAGCTTCCTGCTCGGTCCAGTGCCCGACGCCCGGCAGCAGAACTTTCTTCCAGAGATTAGGGACGTTCTTCTCCAGGTTGTCCACCCCTGCTCGCCCGAACTCGACCACCGCGTCGTCCATCCCCGCGACATACAGCGTCGGCTGAAGCAGTTTGCGTCCGATCAGAAACGCTGTCTCCTGCCAGAAAATGTCTTGCCCGCGATACCAGTTCAAGCCGCCGCGAAACCCGGTTCGCGAATATTCCTTGGCATAATAATCCAGATCTTCCTGCTTCAGCCAAGCCGGGAGCTGTTTCGGATCCGTGCATCCGTCCAGCGCCTTTTGGTTGACGCCAAACATGTAGCGCCATTTGTGCTCCTTGGGGATCGACCCCGAAAGCGAGTACAGCAGCATGCGCAGCGTACGCTTGGGATCGGCTTCGAATTCCTTCTCAGCCACGCCGGGCGTCTGGAAATAGGTTTGATAGAACTGTTGCCCGGCGGGCGCGCGGCCGCGCATGCCTTCGGTCGGCTTGACCCCGCCTTCGCCGCGCACTCCATAGGGAACGCTTAACAGAATCACCGCCCGAAACATGTCCGGCCGCAGGTTCGCCGCGTTGTAAGCGACCGGCGCACCCCAATCGTGGCCGGCGATCACCGCCTGTTCGTAGCCAAGCGCGTGCACCAGCCCGACCATGTCGCCGACGAATTGAAGCTGCGTGTAGTCCTGGATATTCGGCGGCGCGTCGGTTTGTCCGTAGCCGCGCATATCGGGCGCCACCGCGTGATAACCAGCGGCTGCCAGAGCGGGCAAGACGTGCCGCCAGCTATACCAAAGCTCGGGAAATCCGTGCGCCAGCACCACCAGTGGACCCTCGCCCTGCTCGGCGATGTGCATCTTGATTCCGTTCACTTGTACGAGTCTGTGCTTGATACTAGTGGCCTGAGCCGAGATCGGCGGCATGGCGGCCAATATACCAATACACGCGGCAGCGCGAATCGCCGCGCGAGTCGCAATATCCGTCCCACGATCCATCGACGACTGGCACTCCCGCATGAGTGGTCACCTCCCCAAGCTCCAGTGTAATCGCAGCGTAATCGCAGAGCATTCGCGGGAGCATGGGCCTCATTTCGCGCGCGGTCGAGGATGCCGCCGGCAGGCTTCGTGTAAAATATCGATAAGTAAGATGGAACTTCGATGGAAAGGGCGTCTGTGAACCGTCGCAAATTTCTGCGGTCTTTGGGTGCTGTGTCCGCAACCATCGCGTTTCCGAAAATGGAGCGCGCGCTGGCGGAGGACGCAACCTCCACCAGTTGGCGCACGTTTGAATTGAAAACGCGCGTGGAAATTATGAAGTCCGGGGAGGCGGTGCGCGTATGGCTGCCTGCGGCCCTCATTGGCGATACGCCCTTCCAGAAAACCCTCTCGAATGAGTTCAGCGCTGAGGGCGGCGCGGCCAGGATGGACGCGGCCAGGGCCGACGGGCTCGGAATCATAGTCGCGGAATTTCCGGCTGGTGTGAAGCCGGTCCTTACACTCACGAGCCGCGTCGCGACCAGAGACTACGCGGTCGACCTTTCCGCGCCCGCCAAAGCGCCGAAACCCGACCGCGCGGAGTTGAAGCATTTTCTTCGGCCGACCAAGCTGCTGCCGACCGACGGCATCGTGAAAGCGACGGCTGTCGAAATCACGCGTGGTGCGAAGACTGACCTGGGGAAGGCTCGCGCAATCTATGAATGGATCGTGGATAACACATTTCGGAATCCGAAAACGCGCGGCTGTGGACTCGGCAACATCCGCTTCATGCTGGAATCTCAAGATCTCGGCGGCAAATGTGCCGACCTCAACGCGCTCTATGTCGGCTTGGCGCGCGCCGCGGGCCTGCCGGCGCGGGACGTGTATGGCATCCGCGTCGCAAAGTCTGGCCTGGGGTTCAAGAGTCTCGGCACGTCGTCTGAAAACATCACCAAAGCCCAACACTGCCGCGCCGAAGTGTACCTCGACGGTTACGGGTGGGTCCCGGTCGATCCCGCGGACGTTCGCAAAGTTGTTCTGGAGGAGCCACCCGGAAACCTGCCCCTGGATGACCAGGTGGTGAAGAAGGCGCGGGCGCGGCTATTCGGATCCTGGGAGATGAATTGGATTGCGTATAACTTCGCGCACGATGTTGTTCTCCCCAAATCCGCCGGCGCTCCGGTCGGCTTCCTCATGTATCCGCAGGCTGAAACCAGCGGCGGCCGTCTCGACAGCCTCGACGCGGACAGCTTCCAATACCAGATCACATCGAGAGAAATTCTGTCTGCGGCCAGATAGGGCCACATACGAGTATTCGAGTTTGAAAGTCATACAACGCAATAGGAGACCGCCATGTTCAAACGTCTCGTGATTTGTTTCACGCTCTTAGTCACGTCCAGGGCCCTGTTCGCAGCCGGTGAGAGCTCCCTCCCCGCCGTTTACAAGTCCGCCGCCGAGTTGATGGCTACCTTAGCAAAGAATGCGCAGGCCAAGTCGGATCAGGCCACCTCCCCAATTGCCAATGAGGACCACTACCGAATCAATATCGTGCGCAGGGGTTCGGCCGGTACTGCCATGGCGCATGCCACCGGGCCGGCGAAAGGCTCTGAGGTCCATTACATCATCGATGGCGCCGCGACCGTGGTGACCGGCGGCACGTTGGTCAGACCTGCCGGCGCCAGCGGGCCCGGCGGCATCACCATTGCGGGCGGCGAAAGCCGTCGCGTTACCAAGGGGGACGTGATCGTCATTCCCGCGGGGACGCCGCATTGGTACAAGGAGGTGGAAGGGTCGGTGACCTATCTCGAAGTGCGTTTTGACGTCGAGTTGAAGAAGTAAGCGCGGGTGCCTACTTTGTCCGCCCGGATCGTCAATAAAGTGAGGTAAGCCGTTGACTGCGATGTAATTGTGCGAGGCATAGTGCTTGGTTTCAGTGTCTGTCGTTGAGTCTGCACCTGGGCACTGCTAGACTGAAAGGGTTCGGGGCGTGGCTCAGCCTGGTAGAGCGCCTGGTTCGGGACCAGGAGGCCGGTGGTTCGAATCCACTCGCCCCGACCATTTTATCCTTCCCGTTTTCAAACACCTGCCGCCGTCTCAAGCAACCTGACCCAAGCTTCCTGAATCGGCACTGTGCCCAGTTTTGTGCCTACCCTGCGCCACTCGCACCCTTTCCATGGCGTCGACAACAGTCTGCGTCTGCGGATGGCCGATTCAGACCATACGTGTGCCGCGTTGATTTCATCGAGGGGAACGGCAGACTGACGGGCACCATGGTGGTGTCGAACGACCCTACGCTTCGCGAAGAGTACCGCGACGTGTTCGAGGAGAACCGAGTGGAGGGCGCGTGAGGTACAGACGAGAAACGCCGCCAGGCACGAACCCAGCGGCGCGATGGAAGGGAACTACAATCGGTTCAGGCTTTCACGGAGTACGTCCGTTCGCCATCCTCCCCCCTGGTGGATACGACAGTCAGCCCCATCTTTTTGCCGACGGTGCCCGAGAGGAACCCGCGAACCTGATGAAAGTAATGGTCGACCCGGGTACGCCGGCATCCACCAAGGTACGAGCGGCGGACAGTATTTTGGGTCACACAGCCAAAGCGATCGAAATTGAAGACATCGACGCGCGTGTGGCCGAACTAGAGCGGGTCGCAGACACGTCGAAAAAGCCCAATCGGTGATTTTATGAAGATCAAGGACTTCGCTTTGATGCCTGAAAGTACAAGCGCCAACGCCCGGTGCTCAGGAGCGTAGATGAACTTACATCGGCGATTAGAATTGCTCGAAAAGCAGTTCACGCGCGGGTCGGTCCTATTGAAGATGCCAGACGGCCGGACGGAGAAGCTCCAAGGCCCAGGTGACTTCTTGCTCGATTTGGTTGCGCGCTCCATGAACGGAGACCGAACGCCGGAGATGGAGCTTATCGCTCAAAGCATAAGCTCTACTGAGCCGGGCGGTGGACGCTTGGTCGACGTGGTGCGGGCTTTCTTGAACGGACCCAACGAGGACGCACGGTGAACAACAAGTATCAGAAACCATGAGGACCGTCGCCAGGCGGATCTCGAAGCTGGAGGAGCGATTCGCCGCGAGGCGAGATGAGCGGGGACGCACCCTGTTTGACGTGCTCCGGGGCATCCGCGAGCGACGGCACCGTCGCCTGGTCGCGGAGGGCCGCGAGCCCGAAGAGGTTCTGCCGCTGATCGACGCTGGCAATCGGCCTCGAAGCCTTAGCGAAACGATGCGGCGCCGCTGGCTCCAGCGAGTCTCTATGGAGCAATCGGTCTGAGGAACGCCGATGACGAACCTGCAACGTCGACTCAAGAAGCTCGAAGCGTTCCGTGACTGATCCGAGCGTCAGAGGGATTTCAAGAGCAATGGTTCATAATACAATCGGCAACAGGCATGACCGAGGCATCCCCGTCCTTCACAAAATCGACAATTCTGCTCTTGGTCTCTGATCCGGTGGTACTCTCGGTTCTTCAGGAAATCTTGGAGGGCGAAGGGTACACTGTCCTGGCCACGGCGGGGTTGGGGCAGGCGGTAGACCGGCTAAAGAGCTGCACGCCTGATCTGTTGATAACCCGTACCTATGTTCAGAACTTGACGGGGCACGACGCAGCCATATACCTCCGCACGAAATGCCTGAAAATGAGAGTGCTGATTGTTGGCGGCCTTCTTGATGACGATCGGCTTCGAAATCGCGAAATGCTGCAAGGATTTGAGGTCTACCCCAAACCATACGCCGCGACTGAGCTGCTCCAGAAAGTAAAGGAAGTCCTGAGTAAACCACGTTGAAAACAGGACTTCTATCCCCGCCGATTGCGACGATCAGCTGGAACCTCAACAGCGCCTCACACAAGACCGCACACACCTACAATCGTCGCCCTCGAAGTCGTTGCCGATAATGACGAACATCTGGCGCAGACGGCGATCGTTTCAGGATACGCTGTATTCTAAAATTAAGCCCTTCCCGATAGTAAGCCATTCTGAATCAATAGAATACGCGCAATTACTTCGCTAATTCGTTTCTTGAATAGGCATTTTCAAATCCCCACAGTGCCCGGTATACAAGCAGCAGCGTGGAATGTCTACAATGCGGACGTGACGACGGCTTGGGCACGAGACGGCTGCGGCCGGGAAGTTTCCGTTCAGATGAGGTTTAGGCCCGTTCATCGCAGAATGTGGCCCGTTCACACGATTATCGGTTACCGAGTGCCCTTTCAGCGTCGCCATACGAAAGCTACAGTTATCTCTTGACGATTGGTCTCCAAGGAGGCAATTTGCGGCTGGTACTTCGGTTCAACGTTCTATTTGTGATGATCGGGGTCGCCGGGGCACAGGTGCGCGACGTCGGCAAGGTTGAAATCGGATTTGCGCCGCGCCTCGGCCAGTTCGGATTCATGAAACAGGACGACGCGGTGGAGGGCGTTATTCTGATGCGCGTGGGCGAGCAGGCCCAGGTGGTGCTGAAGCAGGTCCAGCGCATGACCAAGGAATTGAATGACCACGTGCTCCCACCGGACGTAAAGATCCTGCCGTATTACGACCGCAGCGAGCTGATCGAAGAAACCACGCAAACCGTAGAGCGGAACCTGATCCGCGGCATGCTGCTGGTGTTGATTGTCCTCGGCATCTTCTTGCTGAGCGCGCGCGCGGCGCTGATTGTTTCCATCACCATTCCGTTTGCGCTGATGTTCGCGTTCATCTGCCTGGACTGGCGGCACATCCCGGCCAATCTGCTGTCCATCGGAGCGATCGATTTCGGCATCCTGGTGGACGGCGCGGTGGTGATGGTGGAAAACATATTTCGGGAGCTCGCCGCGCGACGCAACCAGGAACGCGACGTGATCGAAGTGATTCGCGCCGCAGCCCGCGACGTCGAGCGCCCCATCTTCTACGCTGTCGCCGTGATCATCGCCGGCTATCTTCCCATCTACGCGTTGCAAGGGCCTTCCGGGCGCCTGTTCCAGCCGATGGCGGATACGATGTCCTTCGCGCTGCTCGGATCGCTGCTGTGCGCGCTCACCGTGCTACCGGTTCTGTGCGCATACCTGATGCGCGGCAAACTGAAGGAGCCGAAAGCCAGGGTTTTCGAGATGATCCGGATCGGTTACGGCAAGGTGCTGAAGTGGTGCCTCAGGAATCGCGCCGTGTCGATCGTGATCCTGCTGGGGATTTTTGGTGCGTCGCTGCTTCTAATTCCGCTCATCGGAGCGGAGTTCATGCCGCACCTGGATGAAGGCGCCTTGTGGATGCGAGCCACCGCTCCCTACACCATCTCGTTTGAAGAAGCCTCCAAGCTGTCACCGCAGATCCGGGACATTTTGCGCAGTTTCCCGCAGGTCACAACCGTTGCAAACGAATTGGGGCGCCCGGATGACGGCACGGACTCCACTGGATTCTTCAACAATGAATTCTATATCGGGCTGAAATCTTACGACGACAAAGCGTGGCAGGGGTCGATCCACAACAAGAAGGAACTGATCGATGCGATTCAGCAGAAAACGTCGGCATTCCCTGGCGTGATTTTTAACTATACACAGCCGGCGGAGGACGCGGTGGATGAAGCCGAAACCGGCCTCAAGAGCCTGCTCGCGGTTAAAATCTTCGGCGGGGATCTGGCGACGCTCGAAACCAAAGCCAGACAAGTGAAGGCCATCATCACGAAAGTGCCCGGGATTGCCGACATCACCGTGGTGCGCGAGCTGGGGCAGCCCAGCCTCAGCGTGGTTCCCGATCGCGAAAAGATCGCGCGTTACGGCCTGAACGTGGACGACGTCAACACCCTGGTAGAGACCGCGATGGGCGGCAAAGCGGCGTCCCAGGTGATCCAGGGCGAGCGCCAATTCGACCTTCTGGTCCGCATGCAGGAGCCCTATCGCAAGGACGCGAATGCGATCAAGAATCTGCTGATCGCCACGCCCGACGGCCAGCATCTGCCGCTCAGTCAGTTCGCCGATATTCGCGTGAGCAACGGCGCGTCTTTCATTTATCGCGAAGCCAATTCGCGTTTCATCGGTGTCCAGTTCAGCGTGCGCAACCGCGATCTGGCGGGCGCCGTCGAAGAAGCGCGGCGCGCCGTGGACAAACAGATGAAACTGCCCATCGGATACACTTTCGACTGGGGCGGCGAGTATAAAGATTATCTGGCGGCACGGGAACAGATGAAGTTCATCGCGCCGGCCACGGTTCTATTGATCCTTCTGATCCTGTTCGCGCTGTACGGAAACCTGAAATTCCCAATCATCATTCTCTTCAGCGTGCTAGTGACTGAGCCAGTCGGCGGATTGCTGGCGCTGTGGTATACGAAAACGAATTTCAGCGTCTCTTCAGGACTCGGGTTCGTCGCCCTGATGGGCGTCGCCGTGCTTACCAGCGTGATTCTCTATTCGTTCATCAACAAGCTGCGCCTGGAGGGGGAAGATATCATCACGGCGACGTATCAGGCTTCCCTGCTCCGGCTGCGGCCCATCATGATGACCGCTCTGGTCGCCTGCATCGGTCTGCTTCCGGCAGCCACCTCCACCGGGATCGGCAGCGATTCTCAGCGGCCGTTCGCAATCGTGATTGTCGGCGGCCTGCTGTCCCGGCTTTTGTTGTCGATTTTCCTCTCACCGATTCTATACGCGGTGGTCGCGCGGGACGACGATGTACTGAAGGTCTGAAGCTGCTTCCTCGACTGGGAAAGAGCGCTCAAAGAGGCGCGACAGTATGGAGGATCAGCATGGAGCGCTTGATAATGTTCTCTTTCAGACAGCCTACTAGTCCGTCGGCGGACCGTGCAGCTTCTGGATGATGATATCGCCTATGCGCACGCGAAGGTACAGGTAGGTTACGGGCGCGGTGCCCGGGCGGCCGAATCCCTCGCCCACGATCTGTCGGCGCTGCGCCTGACCCTCAAAATCGGAATAAATGTTGCCGATCGCGGACTGGGCGTCGATCGCATATTGGCCGCCAGGGGCTAGCGTGAGCGTGACCTGCCCGTTGATCACCGTGGCATGAATATCGCCGCCAATATCAGAGACGTTCACCCCGCCCCTATTGTGATCGACGATGACTTTCGACGCGCGCGGCGCCTTGATGCGATAGCCAATCGCGATATCACTGCGCCGACTGAGTGGATGGGTGAAGCCGTTTTGGGGAGGATACGCCGTGGAAATCACCACGTCGTTTCCATCGTGTCTGGATGTGATTTGAACGCTGTCCAGGCGGCGCTGGCGTTCGGGGCGCGTTTTCGCATCGTACAGACGCTCTGTCGAGCGGACGACGGTCACTTCGACTTCGGGCCGGTCCCATCCGTCGATGTCCACTTCGCCGAACGAATTTTCAAGCCGGATCGTGCCGGCCGCGGCTACCTTGAACCGCTCCGTATGAGTACTGCCGAGCGTCTCTTTGGAACGATCGTCGGCGAGGACAGGAAGCGCCAACGCGATCGCGGTCACCAGCAATTTCCGCATTTGCTAAGGGTCAAGATAACATGGGTGACTGGCGCGCGCCGTGCACCAATCAACCAATAGCATCGCTCGCCCGACAGCGGCGGAAATCTTTGACAATTGTTTCACGTTTTAGAGAGTTACCGAGATAGCTCCCAAGCGGTCGGCTTCTCGGAAACTATCTCGAAAGGGCGTTCTAGGAAGTTGACCGATAATGTGCCTTATCAGGTAGATGCAGGCGTATTTCACTGACGAGTCGATCATTCCTCTCATGGTGAACGGAAGCCCGGGAGGCATTTGCATTACGGAGCAGCCGGAACACGGAGCGTGACGCCGTTTGAAATCTCGGTGACGCCACTGTCGGGGTTGCTCCGGCACGCCGATAACTAGATATGCACTTGGCCGGTCTTGCGAACTTCGCGATGCTCATTGGGGCCGGTTTGACTACGGTAGACGCCCAGTTATTGACGCCATCCAAGGGCAAGAGTGTGAACCTCCAGCCGGGTGTCCCGACGAGCCGATTGGTGCTGGCCGTAACCGCGCCACCGGCTCCGGGCGACCGTGTGGAAGTTCGGTCGTCGTCCCGGAAAATTGAGATTGCGATCGTTACTCCGGACGGGAGAAGAATCGACGCCAAGAACGCGAAGGTGATTGGGGTTGAGTGGTCCGATGAGGTCGACCTGGTGCCGCTGGGTGAGGACACCGCGCATACGGTTCGAGTCGTGTTTGCAAGGTCGGATCTGGCGGGAAGTTACGTGGTTGAGTTCGCGGCCCGGGATCTGCAACGTTCAGCCCGTGCGGACGTTCGATTTGTATCGCGGCTCGCGGATTACGCGGAGCAAATCCGATCCGTGTCAGGCGCGCAGATCCACTCCGCGCAGGTACGCGGTTCCGCGAACATCCCGATCGACGTGCAATCCGATTACGCCAAGGAAGACCCGGCTTCCTTGGAAATTGCGCTGACGTCTCCAGCGGAGAAGCTGACGCTTACCTTGCCGAGCGGCAAGGTGGTCAGCATCGGTCCTGGCGACGGCCGTGAGTACTCGACCTTTGCGGAGCGATATCCCAGTCGAGACGCGGGCTTTGTTTTGCTCTGGGCGATCCCGATGGATGGTATCCACCATCAAATCTCATTTCCCAACACAGCCAAGGGCCGCTACGTGGTGCATGTAGAATCTGCGCAGCCACAGACCCTGGTAGTTGCATTCGGGCCATTTAAAGAGATTGCACAAGCGACCGGGAAGTGGTTGCGAGAGACGCCCGAACTTCTGAAGCCGCAGCCCGGCCAGGTGAACCTTGAGGTCGATCGCCTGCCGTTCGACTGCTACGAAGGCGACAGGCTCGGGGTGATCGCTAAGCTTCCGGCCAATCTGGGAAGCAAGACGCCGGAATTCACGGTGCGGGTTCAAACTCAGCCACTTCTCGCCTCGACCGACATAGGAATGCACACCGCTCCCGGCTCCATCCTGTCAGCCCAAACGGTCACGATCCAGGCGATCAGCGCTATGGACGGCAAAACCATTGGGGCCGCCACTGTGACACTCCGTCCGCCGGCTTATCCATTAACGGTGAACATATCGCCGAGCGGCGGCGAGACGGTAACGCCGGCGGCTGGTTCGTCTTATTCCGTTGGGACAACAGTTACCATTAACGCGACACCCAGCGCGGGATATTCTTTCGCCGGTTGGAGCGGCAGCCCGGACCTCGCCGGCGCGACAGCGAATCCAGCGGCGATCATGATGAAATCGGGCGCCGTGGTGACGGCGAATTTCACGGCGCTTCCAACGAAACTGAAGCTTAGCGACGCCGGAAAGAGCGGACCGAGCAATGCGCGGGTGTGGCGTTTCAAAGTCAGCAATAGCGGACCAGGTGCGGCGAACGCCGCGCAACTGACGCGCGTGACGCTTTCGCAGTCGAACGGTGCTGCGTGCGCTCCGGTGATCCACGGCGCGTTCCCGAAGCTGCTGGGTAATCTGGCTCCGGCCAGCAGCGTCGTGGTTGCCGTAACAGCGGACTTCTCAAGTTGTACCCAGGCGCGCTTTACGATGACCGCGGAGCTGTCAGCGAACAGCGGGGTCACATCGCTCTCAGTGTCGCGTCAAAACCAAGAGCCCTAGCGCTCGCGAAAAGTCTTGTCGGGCATAAGCCGATAATGGTTGATAACGGGCGTAAATTCAATAACCGCTTTGTGAGAAATGCGGGCTAGGAGCGTCTGTCAATTGGACCATCAATCCGGAGCGGATCGCTACCTGTAAACGAGACCTTCTCAATCCGGTCGTACATGTCATCGATCTGGGTATTGATGCTGCGCTGCATGGCCTGCGGCGCCAAGTTATTCATATAGCCGTCTGCGTGAAGCGATTTCAATGACGCCACAGTGATGGTCCGCTGGAGTTCAGGGATCGTCTTGCCTGCCTTCTTGCCGGCCACTACGCGTTCCGTCAATTCTTCAATGTAGTTCCTTTGGCCGGTCATGTCCTTGCGGTCGTGTTGTGCCCTTCCATGCCCCCCCAGTATGTGGTCGAATGCGAGCTTCGCGAAGGAGTCAATGGTCCTCGGCCAGGGGATGGGATACGAGTCGCCCCACGACGGAAAGCCGGGATGATATGCGTCGCCGGTCGCCAGCACGCGCTTTTGCGGACAGAAAACCTGAAGATCACCCGCCGTGTGGGCGCAGCCGTGAAACTCAAGATGCAGCTCGTGCTCTTTGTCCTTGATGACATAGGATTTATCGAAGGTGATCGTGGGCAGGGTGGGCTCGAAGTTTTTCATCTCGGCCGCAAAGGCCTCCAGTTGCGCGATCTGCAGTTGTAAAGGCGCCTTCTCGGCTGCTGTGGTGGCCTTGCCCACACGTAGACGCAGATCCTCCAGTCTGTGTGCAACCTGTTGAGCGCCGCTGCGGGGCCCGATGCTGGAAGGATCTAAAGAAGCCCTTAGCCGCGGCCCCAACAGCTGCGACATAAGCTTTTTAGTGGTCTTGGTTGCCACAATGTCGACCTTGTTTCCGGCAGCGAGGTACGCGGCGTTTCCTTGCGTATGATCAAAATGGAAATGGGTATCGATGAGGTACCGCACCGGTTTGGGCGTGACCTCTCTCTTGATCTGCGCGATCAGTGCTGCGGCTGCGGATGGCTTGGAGTGAGCGTCCACGACGACCAGGTCGGTCGAATTCACGAAGATCGCAGCGTTCGAATTAACCATCGCAGAAGGCAGCGCGAATGCAAAATAGACGCCGTCGGCGATCTTCTCGATTTCGAAAAGGTTGGCCGTGTCCGGGGCGGTGGCAGATTGTGCCTGGGCCCAGGCGGCGCGGTAGCCGGCTATCTGGAGCACGCCTGCGCCAACGAGCGCGTTCTCCAGGAAAGTGGCGAAGAAACCCCGACGGGTTGGGTGCGTGTGACGACGGTGATGGGGATGAGTATGGATATGCACATCGACCTCGTGCGCGGGTTCGTTTCTGTTGCTAAGCATTCCTAGTCCGCGATTCTTGTTTTGCCTCTCAGCATCGAAAAGTATACAGCAAGTCGCCTCGATTGCAGCCAAGCTTTTTGAGCGCATCCCGGAAGGTGCACCAGTAGCAACCGTTGGCCCGATGTAACGATCATTGTTGCTTTATCGAGGGAGGTCCTGACCTCTACGCTGCAGGGGAGACGTACCGGCTGCTGGCTCGGTGCGTTCACAGCAGCGCACCCCGTCGACGCCCGCTCTCCAAGGTGAGACAATCAGGGGCGATCTCGGCAGCAAGATCGCGATCCATTTGCGCTGAAGGCGCCGACCAGAACCAAGGGGAATGGAAAATCATGCTTGACAGAACACGCACCCTGAACAGTATATTGTTGGCGCTGGCCGCGGGTTCCCTCTCGCTTGTGTCCTCCACGACGCAGGCGCGCGGGCAAGCCCCAGGTCAACCGTCGACCAAAAACGGCGAATGGCCCTACTACACCGCCGACGCGAAGGGCACCAAGTATTCACCCTTGGATCAGATCAACGCCTCCAACTTCAACCAGCTCGAGGTCGCGTGGCGATTCAAGACCGACAGCCTGGGGCCGCGTCCGGAATACAAGCTGGAAGGGACGCCGCTGATGATCAAGGGTGTACTCTACGCGACCGCCGGCACGCGTCGATCCATAGTTGCCCTCGATGCCAAAACGGGCGAGCTGATCTGGGCCCACAGTCTGCGGGAAGGACAACGCGCCGCGACCTCTCCCCGGCAACTTTCTGGACGCGGCCTGTCGTTTTGGACTGACGGCCATGGCGACGATCGCGTTCTGTACGTGACCACCGGTTACCGGCTGGTGGAACTGAATGCCAAGAATGGCGCGATGATCGCCTCGTTCGGCACAGAAGGCATCGTCGATATGAAAGTTGGAGCGGTGACCGGGCTCAATAATCAAATCGATCTGGAGACGGGAGAGATCGGGTTGCACGCGACGCCGACCGTGGTGAAGGACGTGGTCATTGTCGGATCGTCCTTCAAGGAAGGCACGCAGCCGATCACGCACAACAATACCAAGGGAATGGTCAGCGCTTTCGATGCGCGGACCGGCAAGAAGCTGTGGCAGTTCAACACCATCCCGAAGCCGGGCGAGTTCGGCTACGACACGTGGCTGAACGACTCGGCGGAGGTCAACGGCAATACCGGGGTGTGGACTCAAATCACGGCGGACGAAGATCTTGGATTGGTGTACCTGGCCGTCGAGGATCCGACTTCGGATCAATACGGCGGACATCGGCCGGGAAACAATCTGTTTGCCGACAGCCTGGTGTGCGTCGATCTGAAGACCGGAAAGCGCAAGTGGCACTATCAGGTGGTTCACCACCCGATGTGGGACTACGATCTGTCCTCGGCGCCGATTCTGGCCGACATTACCGTCAACGGACGCGCGATCAAGGCCGTGGCGCTTCCCAGCAAAGAGTCCTTTCTGTATGTATTCGATCGCGTGACCGGCCAGCCAGTCTGGCCGATCGAGGAGCGGCCTGCACCCAGGGGCGATGTGCCCGGCGAGTGGTACTCACCCACCCAGCCCTTCCCGACCAAGCCGCCGGCTTACGCGCGCCAGGCGATTACGGTCGACGAGCTGATCGACTTCACGCCGGAGCTCCGTGCAAAGGCGCTGGAGATCGTGAGAATGTACCGGATGGGACCGATGTTCCTGCCTCCAGTGGTGAGCCAGGTAGGAGGGCCCCTGGCTGCACTGACGATCGGAACGCTCGGCGGCGGCACGAACTGGCCGGGAGGGTCGTATGATCCGGAAACTCACACGGCGTTTGTGCAAGCCGCCAATGCCGGCGTATCGCCGCTGGGGCTGGTCGAACCACCGCCGGGATTCTCGGATATTCGATACCTGGCGGGAGTCGCCGGTCGGCCATTCCGGGTCAATGAAGGTCCCGGATTCGGGAGCGCGGCGGAAGCGCCGAAGATCAGCCAAAGCCAAGCGCGCCTAAACGCGATTCTGAATAACCCCAAGGATGCGCCTCCGACTCCGCCGCCCGCCGGGGGTGGCGGTGGTCTGTCTGTCGATGGTCTGTCGCTGGTGAAGCCGCCGTATGGCGTGCTCTCGGCGATCAATTTGGATCGCGGCGATCTGGTGTGGCAGGTTCCGCACGGGGACACGCCGGACGTGGTGCGCAATCACCCCGCTCTCAAAGGGATGAACGTTCCGAAGACCGGTCAACAAGGCAGCGTCGGGTTGGTCGTGACCAAAACGCTGGTGATCCTGGGCGATCCACAAGTGACGACGACCGCGGATCATGCTCGCGGGGCGATGTTGCGAGCCTACGACAAGAACACCGGAAAGCAGGTGGGTGCGGTGTGGATGCCCGCCCCGCAGAGCGGATCGCCGATGACGTATGCGGTGGACGGCAAGCAATATGTTCTCGTCGCGGTCAGCGGCGGCGCGCAATCGGGCGAGTATATCGCTTACACTCTTCGGTCGGCCCAGTAACTGTGACGTTGATTTTATCCGGCGTAGCGAGAGCGCGCGCTCCTGGGCGTTCGAGGGAGGGCCAACATGAGGATGCCTTGGCAGTATGATTTCCCACGCACCCGGATTGTTACAGAGGTTTCCAAAACACCCCCAAGGGGCAAAACGAGCAGCACAACAGGGAACTGCGACTCCCTCGGGTGCACGGGTCCAGGCGTGCTACCGCGCCGCAACGTTTTCGGCTCAGAGCGCAATGGCGTCGTGTAGCTGAATCCCTGCATCATTGCCGTTAATGGCACACAAGGGGCAGCAAACCGTTTGATGAACTTCTCTTGGTGCAGCGAGGCAATTTCCGGAATGCGGGTTACACTACGTCTGACCCTGATCCGTGCGCCAAATTCGAGGAGGCTCGGCCCCATTCCTCGGCGAGCATAGCGTACAGAAAACTGTTCTTCCATGCTCCATGTATCTTGAGGTTCTTGACCAGGAATCCTTCCTTTCTCATGCCGGCCTTCTCCAGGACTCGCGCCGATGCGGGGTTCTCCGGAAGACACGTGGCCCAAATCCGGTGCAGCCCGAGTTCACCGAATCCATAATCGAGCAGATGTTTTGCTGCTTCGGTTGCGATTCCCTTGCCCCAAGATTCTGGCTCAACCAAGTACCAGATCTCGCCTTCTTCCGCGCCACTCAGGATGACCAAACCGCAGAGCCCAATGAGATCACCTCTTGGGAGATCGCTAATGGCCCGGACAATGGATCTCCAAGGCTCCGACGGGGATTCAAGCAGCGAATCACGCAGGAACTTCTCGCTATCCTCGGGTGAACATAACGGCAAGAGCATGTGGCGCACCACGTCCATTCTCGAAATCAACGCATGGACAGCGTCGATGTCGCCCGCCTCTAAGCTGCGCAGCCTGACCATCGCCAGCTTCTCCTTCACGAGTATAGGCGCGACGCTTGCCGAGCGCTATTTCGCCTGCATCTCTCTGATATACCGGGCCAGATTGGCAACGCGGAGGTGTCCCAGATCCTGATCCCACGCAATTTGAGAGAAGATGGGTCCCCATAGCGGCATTTCTCGAGTCCCGTGCCCTGCCGGCAGTGGTTGTTCACCTGAGATGATCTTCTCGATCCGCGCCAACGGAAAGGTTCCGCCGTTACGCGCCGAAATATGCGTCAAATCGGGCGCCGGGACCTTGAGCCATTGGGTCATCGGTCCAGCGCCTTTGCCATCGTTAGCGTGGCACACGGCGCAATATGCCTTGTAGAGGGCCGGACCTTGAATCGAATCGATCAATCGCACGGTTTCGGGCTTTGAGTGCTGATCTTGAGCCGCGACACGCGGCTGATAGAACGCCACGACCCCCAGGGTCAAGCAGACGACGATTTTACTCATAAAGCCTCCCACCTTAACAATGCAAGCGCATGACCTTTTGAAGGGTACTGTCACGTGAACCTCGCCTCTGGTAAGCGCCGCGAAAGAGCGCTGAACGCGATCCCGAACTGGGTGATTCCGCGCATTCCTTCCGCGCGGAGCCGAACGATTTGGGTTACACCCCATTCGCCACCGAGTGCATCGAAGTCACACGCTGATCACTGGGCAGGGCGAGTCCCTCAGAATGGCGTATGCGTTCTGCCGAAGATGTCCCGCCACTCCCGCTCCGGCATGGCGGCCGATGAGCAGAAGATCAGCACTCCGTTCGGCGGCGATCTTGGCGACAGCCTTGGCGGGGTTGCCGGGTTCGATATAAACGGCGCCATCGGTCCCGACAGACACCTGAAGCGCGGCGATCCGCTTCTTGGCTTCAGCGGCGATCGCGGCGTTGAACTCTTCATCCGCATAACGCAACGCGAGGGAGGCTTCGAGGGCAGGGACGGCGTGCACGATGCCGAGCTCGGCCTGATATTCGGCGGCGAAAAACGTACCCCAGCGCAGCACGCATGGGCTTTGAATACCAAGGTCGATCGCGCACAACACTTTTCGGCACGCGATCTCTTCAAGCACGGGCGCATTTTCAGCGTGAACATCGGTCCAGACCGGGCATTCCAGGTCGTGCAGAACTTTCGCCGTTACGGAGCCGAGCAGGAGGCGACGATAGAAGCCGAGACCGTGGGTCGGCATCATCACGAGGTCGGGATGCCAATCGCGGGCCGTTTCGATGATTTTTTCGGCTGCGTCTCCGGTTGTGCAGAGGCGGTGTGTAGTGAAATATTTCAGCTCGTCGGCCAGGAACGCGTCCAATTCCGCTTTCCGTTGCGGCCGCAGTTCCTCGGCTAGCGTGCGCTCTCCGTTGCCGACCACGTGTAGCAGCATAACTTCCGCATCGAAACGGCCGGCGAACGCCTCCACGTAGCGGGCTGCTCCCAAGGATTGCCTGGAGAAGTCCACCGGAAACAGAATTCTTTGAATGGTTGGCATGATCAGTTCTTTCACCCCGGATAAAACTACGCTTGCACGCATGAGACCAGACGCAGCGAACACCTATGCTGAAGCAGACCGGCCTGCGTGTGCGTGATTGCAATCAATATAGCTACTTATTTCCACGAGTCCTGTACTCTGGCTGATGCATTGGAGAGCTCCCTCGCGACGCTCCCGCCGTTCCTGTTCAATGTGGGAGCACCTCATGCCGGAATCGGTTGTCAAGTTGGTTCGGAAGATTATCGCTAGGAAGCGCACGCTGAACAAACAGTGAACAAATTGCTCTCGATGACGTATATAGAGTTTCGACCCTGGAGGGATTATGGATACGTTCCTCAAAGACCTCCGCTTTGGACTCCGCCAGCTTCGTAAGAGTCCGGCGTTCACCCTCTCGGCGATTCTTACGCTGGCGCTGGGTATCGGCGCCAATGCGACCATTTTCACCTGGTTCAGCGCGGTGATTCTCAATCCCGTTCCGGGAGCCGGCAGCCGGGGCCTGATTTCGATTCGCTGGCGATCGCCCGAAGGCGGCCGGCGCTCCCTCTCCTGGCTGGACTATCTCGATTTTCGCAAGCGCAATCACACCCTCGCGAACTTCGCCGCAGCCGGTATTACGCCCCTTAGCCTGGGTGAAGGGACCCAGCCGGAGCGCATCTGGGGAATGCTCACCTCGGCCAATTACTTCGATATGCTCGGCGTCCAACCAGCGCTCGGGCGAACCTTCCTGCCCGAAGAGGATGAAAATCCGGGCGGTCATCCCGTGGTGGTCCTGGGCCATCGTTTGTGGCAGACCAAGTTCGGCGCCGACCCGCATATCGTCGGACGACAGATTCTGCTCAACAAGAGAAACTTCACGGTCATCGGCGTCGCGCCCGAACCGTTCATCGGATCCGTGCTGGGGCTGCGGTTCGACGTGTGGGCTCCCGCAACCATGATGGAATCGCTTTGGGGCAACCCGAACGCGCTTAATGAGCGCGGCTTCAGTTGGCTGGAAACGCAGGCGCGCGTGCTGCCCGGCGTCGATCCCCGCAAGGCGGAGGCCGATCTGACCGCGGTCTCAGCGCAGATTACGCGCGAGTTTTCGAAAACGGATCGTTTCAATCGCGCTGAAGTCCTGCCCATCTGGCGCGAGGGCGGCGGCGAGGCGCTGGCTCCCGTGATGGTGCTGCTGATGGCGGTGGTGGCGGTGGTGCTGATGATCGCCTGCGCCAATGTCGCCAATCTGCTGCTGGCTCGCGGAACGGGCCGCCGGCGCGAGATCGCGATCCGCCTGGCTTTGGGCGTGAACCGCGGCCGCCTGATCCGCCAGCTGCTGGTCGAAAACGCGATTCTCGCGCTGGGCGGGCTCGCCGCGGCGCTCATCGCGCTGCCTGTCACCATGGGCTCGATCATGCGATACGCTCCGAACAGCGACCTTCCCATCACGCTCACCGTCACACTCGATTCGACAGTGTTCCTGTTCACCATCGCCGTAACTATGCTGGCCACGCTGCTGTTCGGACTGATCCCGGCGGTTCGCGCGTCGCGGCCCGACGTGGTCGCAGCGCTCAAGGACGATTCCGGAGCCTCGGCCAGCGCGCGAAAGGCATGGCTGCGGAATTCGCTGGTGGTGGCGCAGGTGGCGTTGTCTCTGGTTCTGCTGGTGTGCGCGGGATTGCTGCTGAAGACGCTCCATCGCGCAGTCAGCACCCAGCCCGGCTTCAACCCGCACCAGGTGCTGGTGGCCGGAATCGATCTTCAGCCCAACGGCTATGACGATGTGCACGGCCGCGTCGCGGTCCGCGAGATGATGGACAAAATCCTGGGGCTGCCCGGCGTGACCGCGGTGAGCACCATTCAAAACCTGCCTCTCGGCCTGTCCGGCTCCCGGTCCGGCAGTTTCGAGGCGGAGGGCTACGTTCCGGTCAAGAACGAAGAAATGGTGGCGATGATTAACACGGTCGGCCCGGATTACTTTCGCACAGTAAACACGCCGGTGGTTGCCGGCCGCGAGTTCACGGCAGCCGACGCGGCAGAAACGCAACCCGTATTGGTAGTCAATCAGACGCTCGCACGCCGCTATTTCCCGAAGGGCGACCCGACCGGCAGGCGCGTTAAGATCTCCGGTGAGTGGCGTGTCATCGCAGGCGTCGTCGGCGATTCGAAATTCTTCACCATCGGTGAAAAGCCCAACCCGGCGATATACCTGGCCCTGGCCCAATCCTCCGCCGGCAACGTCAACTTCGTGGTTCGCACAGCTGGCGATCCGGCGCTGTATGCGCGAGCCGTGACGAACGCGATCCACTCCATCGATCCGGTCTTGCCGGTGTACGGCGTGCGTCCCATGGAAACCGCCATCAGCGCTTCGTATTTCGGCCAGCGCATCGGCGGCGCGTTTCTGGGATTTTTCGGCGCGGTGGCGCTGGTGCTGGCCGCCATCGGATTGTACGGCGTGCTGGCCTACACCGTCACGCAGCGCTCGCGCGAAGTCGGCATTCGCATGGCGCTCGGCGCAAACCGCCGCAACGTTCTGAATCTGATCCTGGGACACGGAATGCGGCTCGCCGGGGCGGGCCTGGCGATCGGACTCGCCATCGCTTTGGCTGTGACGCGTCTGCTGCGGGCGCTACTGGTGGACGTTTCGCCCACCGACGTAGTAACCATCGCCTCGGTCTGTGCCCTGCTCACGGCAATCGCCGTGATCGCCAGCTTCGTCCCCGCGTATCACGCCAGCAGGATCGATCCTATTCTAGCCATCCGCCACGAGTAAAGACCTCCACGATTAAAGACCTCGCCGCCGCTAATCGACATCCGCGGCCCGCGACCGGGCGAGTCACGGAGATCGAGACGACGTCGTCTGGGGCGTCAATCTATGAAGCATTTTGGAATAGCGCCGATAATGCGCGTTAACGGGGCGCTGAGCCCGGTTTCCATTTCAGCTTTGTGGGCCGATCCCGATACACAAGCTGCCCGAAGGGACATCGCCGATAGTAACGTCGATCAACTGCTTACCCCTGAAACGATCCTGCCCTGCGTACTTCGCCTCACAAGCGCTCGATTTCGGCAAACGCCGTGAGCATGCGCAATAGAACGCGGGGCAAATGGGCTTTGCGCACTCGCGTCGCGATTGCCCCGCGCGGGGAGTGAGGAATCGCGCCTCGACCGGGTGTATACTATCGTTCCGGTGAAGGAGCCATGGCATGCGGACTATCCGATTTCTGAGCTTCGCCGGCGTAGCGGTCGTAGGAATCGCCAGCTACGTCGTCGTAACGCACACCGACCTCGACGCACAGCAGAGCGCGGCGGTCAAAATCAAGCCGGACGATGTCGGCGGCGTGGTGTCGAGCAGCAAAGGACCCGAGGCGGGAGTCTGGGTGATCGCGGAAACCACGGACCTTCCCACGCGCTACATCAAGGAAGTCGTCACCGACGATCATGGTCGATACCTGATCCCCGATCTGCCCAAAGCCAGGTACAGCGTCTGGGCGCGCGGTTATGGATTGGTGGATTCGCCGAAGATCCAGACCGAGCCGGGCAAGCTTGTGGATTTCAAGGCGACCATCGCGCCGGATGCCCAGACCGCGGCGAATTTGTATCCCGCCAGCTACTGGTACGCGATGCTGAAGGTCCCCGAAAAGAAAGAATTCCCGGGCACGGGTCCGTCCGGCAACGGCATCTCACCGAACATGAAGAACCAGGGCCAATGGATTCATCTGATCAAGACCGATAGTTGCGAGTCGTGTCATCAGCTCGGCAACGAATATACCCGCACGATTCCTTCGATGTTCAGTAACCTCGATTCGCCCGCCCAGGCTTGGATGCGCCGCGCGCAATCCGGACAAGCTGGGAACGCGATGGTGGGCGGTCTGAATCAGTTGGGTCCGCAGCGCGCCACGGCGGAGTTTGGCGATTGGAGCAGCCGCATCCTGCATGGCGAACTTCCCGCTCAGGCGCCGCCACGGCCGCAGGGTATCGAACGCAACATCGTCATCACTCAGTGGGATTGGGCCAGTCCGAAAACTTATCTGCACGATGAAATCTCGACCGATAAGCGCAACCCCAGCATCAATGCCAACGGCCTGATCTACGGATCGCCTGAAGAAAGCAGCGATGACCTTCCCGTGCTCGATCCCGTGCACCACACTACCACTCAGGTGAAAGTTCCTTACCGCGATCCCAACACACCCGGCCAGCCGAAGCCGCTGGCGCCGTCGCCTATCTGGGGTGAAGAAGCGATCTGGGATAGCCACACAACCGTGCACAATCCGATGTTCGATGAGCAGGGGCGCTTGTGGTATACAGAGCGGATTCGCCCGGCCGACAATCCCTCGTTCTGCAAGACGGGGTCGAGCCTTGTTTCGGCCAAGCTCACTCCCGTCGATCGCTCCGGGCGTCAGTTAGGCATGTACGATCCCAAGACCAAACAGAGCTACATGATCGATACCTGTTTTGGCACGCACCACCTGCTGTTTGCCGAGGACGCCAACAATACCTTGTGGACGAGCAGTGGTGGCGGCGGTGGAGTCGTGGGTTGGCTCAATACCAAGATATGGGATCAAACGCACGACGAGCAGAAATCACAAGGCTGGACGGCCCTGATTCTCGACACCAACGGCAACGGCAAACGTGACGCCTACGTTGAGGCCGAGCAGCGCGTGGCAACGGCGCCAAGCGGCGAAAGCCTGGGTACGTCCTCTACGTTCAACGCAACCACCGACCCGACCAAGGATACCCGCATCAACGCGGCCTTCTATGGTCTCGCGATCGGCACCGATGGAATGATCTGGGGCAGCGTACTGGGATTTCCAGGCGGAATCGTTCGCTTGAATCCTGGATCGAATCCGCCGGAAACGGCTCTGGCCGAGTATTACGAGGTGCCTTGGAATAATCCGAAGGCAAAGGTGCAAGGCTTTTCGCCGCGAGGAATGGATATCGACCGCAACAATGTCGCCTGGGTTGCTCTCGGAAGCGGGCATCTGGCGAGCTTCGACCGGCGCAAATGCAAAGGTCCCCTCAACGGCCCTACCGCTACCGGTCAGCATTGTCCGGAAGGCTGGACTCTATATCCCACGCCGGGACCGAATTTCAAGAACGTGAAGGACTCGGGCAGCGCTGATTCGCATTATTACGATTGGGTGGATCAGTTCGACACGTTGGGGCTTGGCAAGAATACTCCCATCGTGACCGGCAACGGATCGGATTCGCTCATGGCGCTGGTGAACGGGAAGTTCGTCGTCATGCGGGTGCCTTATCCGCTGGGCTTTTTCGCGAAAGGTATGGACGGCCGGATCGACGACGCCAAGGCGGCATGGAAAGGGAAAGGAGTCTGGACCACCTGGGGCACGCGTACTCCGTTCCACAGCGAGACCGGGAAAGGGACTAACCCGAAGGTAGTTCATTTCCAGATCCGCCCCGACCCGCTCGCGAATTAGAGAGGCGAGAGACGATAGTGACCCGAGATAGAGCAACGTGTGGGGACTCGTAGTAATCAACTAAGTCGTGGTGTTTTGATGGACGCATCGATTACAGTACTAAGCAGCCAAGCGTCGGCTTACGGTCTGCTCAGCTCTTGGTAAATCGCTCGGACATTCGCCTTGGCTTGCTGCATGTTGTAGTTCCGGTATTTCTCGGACAATTGCAGACCGGCCGCGGCCTCATCAACGTTCTTTCCCGCCTGTATAGCGGTTTGGACCGCGGCGAGAAAATCGCGATTGAACGAGGCATACTCCACGAAGTCACTCCACCGCATGGTCTGTGCCATGTCCGCGTATTTCACATCCGTAGGGTCGACCGAGGCCGCGGTATGCCCGGCCACGACCCGCGTCACGCCGGTGATCTCAGCGACCGCACGAGCCAGCGTCTTGGGGAACTCCACAGCGCTCCCTCCGTGCGCCGTGTCGGTCACGGGAGCTGCTTTTGCAGGAAACAGGTCCCCCATATACGCAAGATGTTTTTCGGGGAAGACGACCACGAGGTCGCCATTGGTATGGGCTGCTCCGAAATAATACAGATCGATTCGATCCTGCCCATCCAGTAGAGACGTTTTCGTAGTTACGATTTTGTTGGGCAGAAATTTGGCCTTCGATCCTTGGAATGCGTCCATGTGAACCATGTTCACTTTAGTGTTTTCATGCGCTACGATCTCGACCGCCGTAGGGATCTCGGGGTTTCCGCCGGTGTGGTCCAGATCCGCGGTGGTGTTGATGATCAGCTTCACGGGCTGATCGGTCACGCTGCCAATCGTCCGCAGGATTGATTGACCCCAACCGGGGAGCTTCGAGTCAATCAGTACAACTCCGTCGTCGCGCATGAGCGCGAGCGAGGTCGCACCTCCGCCAGTGAGAACGTAAAGAATATCTCTGACGTTCAGAGTCTGCATCCTGATGGTTTGGGCGGACTCCGATTGAACGAGGGGTTGAGCGAGGGTCGAGAGACCCATTGCCAGCAGCGCCATCCCTATTCTGCACGACCTCATTTGCCATCCACCGCGAGCGACGCGCAAATGATCTCTTCATCGTTTCGCGCATAAATGTGCTTGTTCGCGTATGCCGGGTGCGACCAGTTCACGTTCTCCAATTGACGTCGGTTCTCGGGCGGCGTGGTGGGCTTCAGCAGGCTGGTGCGGCTGATCTCCTGATATCCGTCGGGGCTGGGATGCACGATGATGAGCTCGCCCCGATCGTTGTTGATGAAGAGATTGTCGCCATGCCGCACGATCAGACCCGACGCCCAGCGCGCTTTTTCCTTGGTCACTGCCTGCGTTTCCCAAATCCGCTCGCCGGTTTTGGCTCTCAGGCAGCGAAATTGACCGTAGCTGCAAAGTCCGTAAATATAGTCACCGATGATCACCGGTGTCGCCATCACCGCATGCAGCCCGTCGGTTTGAATTTCGCTGGTGCTCTTTCCTTTCCAGGCCAGGGTTGCCGCAGGCTTCCTGTCATCGAGCGTGAGCATCATCGGCCCATCGTAAAAGGTGGTGAAGAAGAGTTGCGAGCCATTTTGCACCGGAGTCGCCACCGTCATATTGGCACCAACCTTGTATGGCTGTTCCCAATACACTGCGCCGTTCAATGGATTCAGCGAGGCCACCGCCGCGGGATACCAGATGATGAGCTGGCGGACGCCGCCGGCGCTGATGATCACCGGCTGCGCAACGCCGAGTTCCGTATCTGAGGAGAGCGCCCGCCAGATTTCCGCACCGGTCAATTTATCGAACGCGACGACCTTGGCGCCGGGTTTGCCGCCCACCAGACAGATCAGCAAATTGCCGTCGACCAGCGGGGAACTGGCGAATCCCCAATCGAAGGCCCACATCTTCGGATCCGCGCCGAAATCAGCGACGTAATCCTTTTTCCAGCGAATCTGTCCTGTCTTCACGTCGAGGCACAGCAGTTTACCGTCGGCGCCAGCGAAATAGACATGGTCTCCGTCAACGGTCGGTGTGGCGCGCGGTCCCACCGCCCAGGAGATCCCGCTGTAATTCACCAGCCATTGTTGCGTCCAGAGAATCTTGCCGGTGGCTTCGTCCAACGCCAGAGCGCGCTCGGTTCCGCGCGTGCCGGCTTTTTCGACCAGGTCCATCAGAAAGACGCGACCATTCGCGACCGCAGGTCCCGTGTACCCGCCCTTAACGGGGGTCCGCCAAAGCACTTTCAACCCGGTGTCAGGGAACTTGTCAACGATCCCGGTTTCGGTCCACACGCCGAGGCGCCCCTTGCCTCGGATCTCAGGCCAGTCGTCGGCGCGCATGACGATGGCTACGGCTCCCATGGTGATGAACCAGGCCATTCGGGTTCTCAGGAACCGGTTCACGTGCGCCTCCTTGATGTATATATAGTACAGTTCGCCGCAAACATCCGCCGCGAGTCCGGACGGTAAACTAACCCAATGGGAACGGAACTGTCGTTTAACGTCGCGCACACTGCAATCCTCGCGATGGATTGCCAAACCGGTATCGTGTCGATCTATGCAAAACCGCAAGAAGAGTTCGTAGAGCGGGCTGCGAGCGTCCTTCGAACTGCGCGAGGCGCTGGGATCCCGGTCATCCTGGTTCAGGTAAGGGGTTCCGGCCCGGCTTACCGGAGGTGAGCAGTAAGAACAAGCTGTTCGGGGCGATCAAGTCGTCTCCGCAGCACCAGAAATTGTTCGAGGGCGCGGCAGGTACATTTCGCCCGGCACTCGGACCCGAGCCTGGCGACATCCGGACCACACTCCGGCGAAAGACGCCTGGCCGCTCTGATGAATAAGCCGGAAATCCTCAAAGTGAATCAGGTCCCGGCTGTCTGGATGTCCGGTCAACACGGCCGAATCCACGCCATGCGTATTCCTAGTTTCGACCGAAGGGACTACTCGCGTTCACGTTATGCTGACGACCATTAATGTTGCACAACGGGCGTCTTTCCAAGCTTGAGCGCCCTAACGTCCAAGCATCAGGGCTGGTTCGCACCAGCGGCGGATCGCCCGAGCGCAGGAACGCTCTCGCCTCGCTGGAAAACATTAGCCGGGTGCGGGCGGAGCGCATGAGCACATGCCAGCCGTAAAAGGACGGGGCCGCGCGAGCGGCCCCGATCCTGTGCGGCCCGTCCCGCCCCGTCCCGTTTCACGGGACAACTCTTTTAGAAGCGCGTCTTCACGCGCGGGCGAGACAACTCCCTTAGAAGCGGGCTTTATGGCACAGGGCAAAGAGTCGCGGATTCCCAAGAGCCGGGGAGGGGAGGCAGAACGGATGGATAATGCTAGCGAGGAGTGAAATACCCCATGCCGGTTCCGGGTTCAGGCGAAGAGGGCAACATGACCGGGGATTTCGTGCAGTTTGACCTGATGCGCGAAATCGCTGATTCGGAACGGCAGAAGCCATGGTCCGCCGGAATCCATGCCAGGGTCCTAACCACGAAGCCGGACTTCCGGGTCGTTCTGATCTCCATGGAAACGGCCGCCCGGCTAAAGGAACATCGCGTCGACGGCACGAGTGCGGTGCAGGTGCTGAAGGGGCACATACGGTACAGCACAGGCGGACAGGCATACGATCTGCAAGCAGGGAGTCTCATTACTCTCGGCGCCTCGATCGCGCACGAGGTCGAATCGCTGGACGAATCCTCATTCTTGCTGACCATCTCCTGGCCGGGCAACCAGCAACGGCCTGCTTCCGCGCCATGAAGGAGTGCGCCTCGCCAACCCCGCCGGTCGTCATGACCATCGGGCACTCCACCCGCACGTCAAAGGAATTCATCCAGCTTCTGAAAGCGCACCAGGTCCAGAGGCTGGTTGATGTGCGAACCGTCCCGCGTTCGCGGCACAATCCGCAGTTCAATCGAAGCGAACTATCGCCCGCCCTGCATTCCTCCCGTCTTCATTACACGTACATGCCCGGACTGGGCGGCTTCCGGCATGCACGCCGGGATTCGCTCAACGCCGGCTGGCATAACGCGAGCTTCCGGGGCTTCGCCGATTACATGCAGACGCCCGAGTTCCGGAAAAATCTGGACGATCTGATAAAACTTGCGAAGTCAGAGCGGATCGCCATCATGTGCGCCGAAGCCGTTCCCTGGCGCTGTCATCGCTCCCTGATCGCAGATGCGCTGCTGGCGCGGAGAATCGAAGTGCGGGAAATCACAAGCGCTACCCGCACCCAGCCGCATACGCTTACGCCCTGGGGCAAGATAACCGGAAGGCAGGTCACCTATCCGGCAGAACACAAAAATCAGAACACCGGAAATTGAGAGGGAGGACGGGTCCGTGTTACGAACCGCGCGGATCAGATTCCCGCCTCCTGGCTGAAATACTGATAGTCCTCCCGCCATCCGCCCTGGCCCTTGCCGATGTGTGCGTAGTTCTCGACGAATTCGATGGCGCGAATGTACTTGACCCGTTGGCCACGACGATCTGTTTGACCAGTTTAATGCCAACAACGTCGTCGAAATAATCAAGGAAGGGGTCATGATCGGTTATCGCTCTGATCAGGTCAATCCAGTGACGAGCCCCAGTTGGATTGAGCCACATGCCTCTCGATGCGGTGGCTCGTGCAGAAAAACTGAAACAGGGGGAGCGTCTGTTAGTAATGCGGGACATTCAGAACCCGCAAGACAAGCTTGCTCTTCTCCTCCGAACTGCCGAACAGCATCCTGGCGACATGTACTTGGTCGGGTACTGCCCTCGCTACTTGCGAGAAGATTTCCTAACCCTGATCGACGAGGGAAGTTCGCCGACGGTCTCTGTGGTGCGAGTAAATCCGCCTCCAGCTCCCGTGCAGTTTCGTGTCCTATGTCGGGTTGAGATGCGCTGGCCGAAGGGGTTTGAGCCTTTTGCGGGGTTCGAATTTCAACCTCTTATCGGACGCGCGGTCAGCCCCGAAAAGATTCATCAACACAGCTGACAGTCAATCGTCAGCGGTCCAGACAGTGGTAGCGGCTTGGAGGTTCGTCTCCGACATCCTGGATCAACAGACTGTGCCCAGTTTTGTGCCCACTCCGTGCATAGAAGGGTTGCTCAGGTTTGCCAGCAACATCGCCAGCGGGGCGCGGAAGTCTTTGATAACTCGCAACAACGCGCAATGGTGAACAACGGTTGTGCCCAGTGCTAAGTCTATGAAATTACGTTGGTTCATGGTTCGGGACCAGGAGGCCGGTGGTTCGAATCCACTCGCCCCGACCAACTATCGTTTCCGTTTTCGAACCACGCTCAAGCGGATCGCCCAACTCTGGCGCGTCGATCGTTCCCGATCCGGGGGAACGTCCCCGAATCCGGCTTCAAGACTGAAAACCGAGTGCGCGTGATTCATTCCGTCATCATCGGTTTGCCTTCGCAAGCAGTATTTCAATCAAAACTCCACCCGCACTACAAGCTGGATCATTCGAGGCGTTTCCTGCAAAGGCGTCGTCGCAGGGAATCCAGTGTTGTCGCTGCTTTGCCGTCCGTATGACGCGAAACCAAAATTGGATGAACAGCAGAGTGTAATCGGGTTGTTCAGATTGGCGTGATTGAGCACGTTAAACGCGTCTGCTCGAAGCGTGAGACGGCCCGCTTCACCGAGCCATTCGAGCGGGAAGCGCCGAGCCAGCGACATATCGACGCTGTACAATCCAGGTCCCTGAAATGCGTTTCGCCCGATATCGCCTAACTGACCAGCGGCCGGCACCGTGAACGCAGCCGGATTCAGGATCTGGACGCCACCGAGCCCCGCGGTATTGATTTCAGCCGGCACGCCGCTCACAAGATCGGGTCGATCATTGAAATAATATTGGCCAACCCGGTTGTAGAGAGAAACCGCCAGGGGGCTATAAGGGAGTCCGGACCGGATGGCTGCTACGGTCGCTATCGTCCAGTCTCGAAAATATCGGGCGGCCTGGGACGACCGGAACAACACCGGGATCGCCCAAACGCCGTACGCGACGAAGTTGTGCCTCTGGTCGAAATCGGAGTTTGCTCTATCGCCTTGACTGTCAAACTGACGGGTAAAAGCGGCCGGCCCGGCGCCATTGGATACAGGATTGATGAAGTTGAAATTGAGAAACGCCTGCGCCAGCGGGTCGCTTTGATTGTCGATGGAGTGACTCAGAGTGTAAGCAATTTGAAGTTGAAGGTTCGAGCTGCGATAGCGAACGATCGCCTGTCCGCCATAATAATCCGAGATCCCCTGATTCCCGCGATACACGAGCATCGGCAACATGGCATTCGCTTCTCCAAAGTTGCCGAAGCCGACCTGGGCGCTCAAGGGGCGGTTCACAATATCTGAAGTCAGGAGGACGCGGCCGAAGGATCCGACAACATTTGTTTGTGCCGTGAAATGGTCCGAGAAGCGCTCTTCCAGACCCAGAAAGCTGTTCTCCGCATAGCCATTGCGGAGATTGTTTTGAAAAAACGTCAGGAGATCTGTCTGCGAGAAGGTGAACGTCGAAGCTGGAGTGGGGACGGCGGCAGCGGCCTGAGAGACCGGGAGCTGAAAGGGGACGATCGGATTGGTGGAGGCCGCAATCAGGATGTTGTTCGCCTGCATCGTCTCCCAAAGGTTGTCGAACGGCCGGTCATAGAATATTCCAAAACCGCCCCGAAGGACCACACGGGAATCCGTTCGCGGGCTGTAGGCGAAGCCGCCGCGGACCGCGAAATCCTTGTTGTCGGCGCCGTACAAAGGCTCGTCTCCCGGCCCCGGAAATACAACGGTTGCCCCGGCGATTCGTTCCACGAAGTCGTTTCCCGGGCCGAGTTGAATCTGAGCGTCCTTCACGCTTCCCGTATTGATTGGCGCTCCGAAATTCTCGTAGCGCACGCCCAAATTGATCACCAACTTCGGCGACACTTTAAAGCTATCCTGAGCGAACAAGAAATACTGAGCATAGCGATACTGCCGGTTGTAATCCGGCGTTTCATTCGCCGCCGGATACTGCCTCAAGCGCGCAATTGAGAACTGCACGGCTTGGTCTTGGGCAAAGTCCCCGGCGTTCGCGAAATCAAAGTAGCCGTCCTGTCCGGCGGTCACGTAACCGGTTAAGGTTCGCGCCAGAAATCCCCCGCCGGCGGTGAACACGTGCCGGCCTCGGGTCAGGATCAGATTCTCCACCAGTTCGATGTTCCGGCCCTGATTCTGGAATGAATACGGGAGCGGACTTCCCGGGAGCCATGCTCCATCGCCCGATATGAGCACCGGCACATCCGGGTGGGGTCGATTGAAACCGATCAGGTCGGCCGTAAAGCCGATTCGGGCTTCACTCGTCAGGCCGGGATTGAATGAGTGCAGCCACGTGCCGGCGACGCTGGTTGAATTCGTTGTCAATGGCGTGACGAAATCAGGATAGGGCGTCCATCCGAAATCCGGCTGATGGTTACGCTCCACCGAGGCGCGGAACATGAATCGATCGGCGCCGTCGTGACGCAGGTAATCGGCGCGCGGCGTGGCGAGCCAAGTATTGATGGCAACCGGCGGTTTCACCAGAAGTTCAACCAGGGGCTGAGCCACGTTGGAGACGGGCGGGGCGTACTGGGTGAGCAGTGCCCGCGCGGCGCCGCCAGGCGCAGTTTCGGCAAGCAAGGTAGTGGTCGGAACAGTGATGTAACCGGGGTCCGACTTGGTACGATAGCGGTCCAGGTCGAAGAGCCCGGAGACGAACAGACGATTCCGAACAATCGGGCCGCCGGCAAAAAAGCCCGGCTCGACCTGCTTCAATGGCGCGCGCGAAAACCCTGACGCATTTTCCTGAAATCCATTGGCATCCAGCACATCCGATTCCTGATTGTCGTAGACCAGTGCGTGCCAGCTCGCGGACGCGGAACGTGTGATCGCATTCGCCAGGAATCCGGACGTACGGCCATATTCGGCCGAGTAGTTATTGGTGGAGATGCGATACTCCTCCACCGCTTCCGGAACCAATGTTTGCAGCGGCCCGGTGACAAGATAGTTATTGTTTTCGAGGCCGTCTAATAGAAAGTTGGAGGCGGAGGGCCGTTGCCCGGCTACAGCTAACCCTAACCCGCGCGCGGTAGTTGTGTCCGCGATCACGCCCGGCTGGAGCGCGAGAAGCGAGTAAATATCCCGCCCGTTGAGCGGCAAATTGGCGAGGAGCTGCTGGTCGATCACCGTGGATAAGGCAGAATCCAGTTTTGTCTCGGTCCCGCGCGTGGCCTCGAAAGAGCCGGAGCGGCTGTTATCGAGGTCGGGGCCGTAAAACACGACGACGGTTTGCGTGCCCGGAAGGAATACGCTGTTGTACTGCCCCGCCTCCCACACGTCGTTGAGGGGACGGAGCCGAAAGTTGTAGTCCAGCCGGCCGGCTACCGCCAGCTCGACATCCGCCAATTCCTGGGGTTGAAAATCGGCAGCCTCAATCCTTAAGTGGTAGAACCCGGGCGAGAGCAGCGGCAGGGTGAAGTATCCATCGGAGTTGCTCAATTGTTCGCCGCCGATGGTTCCATCCCGGCCGGCATAGAGCACTCTCGCGCGCTCGATGGGAAGCCCAGTCCGCACGCTCACGATCCGTCCCGCGATGAGGCCTTGTGTGGTTTGCGAAAGCGCGCATGGCGCGAATGACGCACACATCCCCACCGCCAGGATCAAAGGAGCGAAGCGCATCAGTCACTAAAGCATAGCCGCCCGGCTGTTCGGATACAACCGGAATGCCAATCCGCAATGCGAATTCGATTGCTATCTGGATGAGAGTTGCTATACTCTATCGAACCGGCCCCGTGACAATACTCGAACAACCTCGCGTGAAGCGCGTTGTGATGCAAAGGCGCGTCTCAAATTGACTCACCGCCAGGATACCCGTCGATTGGCCCCCGTCTATTGTCGCGCGCGTTCCAACATCTAGGAGAGGAAAATATGAAGTCGAACTCTTGGTGGCCGCGGGTGAGTCCGGTCGCAGCACGATGGGGCGCAGCGCCATCGCGCGCAGGTGGGCTCCTTTTGTTCATCGTCCTGGCGGCGGCGTGCAGCGGCCAGACCCTGTACAGCGACTTTGAGGCAGGTAGCGGCTTCTCCACCAACAGTTGGTGCGTGACGACAGTGGACGCCACGGGCTGCGGGACCCCCCTCAACGAATACATAGCCGCGTCATTTACGCCCAGCGTATCCGCGACCCTCTCGACCATCACCCTTGCCCTGGGCCTCATCAGTGGCCCCAACCAGGTGTACGTCGCCTTGTTTTCGAACGGGGCGGGCGGCGTTCCCGGGACCCCGCTTGAGTTCTGGACGCCCACGGGCCTCTCGCTCTATGGCGGGATCATCGATCCCGTCACTGTCGTCGACACGCAGCACGTGGCGCTCCAGGCGGGGACGACATATTGGGTGGTGGTGGAACCGTACTTTCAAACCACCTCGGCTGCCTGGTATACCAACAGCCTGGACCTGGCCGGCGGATTATACAGTGTCAACGACGGGGCGACCTGGGCCAGCCTCGGCTCGGGCCAGACTCAGCCTGCGTTCTCAGTCACGGGGACATATGCCACCCCTCAAGTAACGGCGGCCGTCACCGCGGCGGTCGGGGGGAGCTGCCCGGTCCCAGCCGCCCAGACTACGTTTCTGACCACCGATAGCGCGGTATGGTTCGACTTCTCATACACCGGCGGAACGGCGGGGGACGTGTTCCAAATACAGTGGATTGAGCCGAATGGCGCCGTGGAGAACTCCGACAGCTTCACCCAGCCGACCACCGGCGGCACCAATTGTTACAACTATTACTTGTCGATTGCGGGTTTTCCACCGGCGAGTCTTCCTGGAAACTGGACCGTGAAGCTGCTATGGAATGGGACGCAGATCTACGCGGCTCCGTTCACGATCAGTGCGTCGTCGACTCCCCCAGGGGGATCACTGGGAGTATCCACCAATGCGGTGTCCTTTTCAGCCCTTGCGGGCCAACTACCCCCGCCGCAAAGTTTTTCAGTGACCAGCACCTCGGGGACGCTCTCCTATGGCATAAACACCACGTACAACTCGGATTTGTTCGACAACTGGATCAACCTATCACAGACCAGTGGAGTCGCCAGTCCGAGCAGCCCGAGCAACGTAACGGTTTCGGTGAGCTCGGGCGTTCTCGTATTTCCACCTGGGAAATATATGGCCACTCTCACCGTCACCGGGGGGACCTCACCTGAGGCTGTTGTGAGTCCGCGGGCGACGTCGCCTCCTACCGTAACGGTGACACTGACGATCACCACGCTGACATTGGTTTTCGGGGCCCTGACCGGCGCATCGGCGCCCACAGGTCCACAAGATCCTCAGACGTTCCCAGTCACTGCTACCGGTTCGACCGCGTACATCTACACCATCCTGTACTCACCCGTAGGGGGCCCCCCACAGCTGCCTTCGTGCCCGTCCACGAGTATCACGAACCTGTTGCCGAATCCGGCCGGCCCACACTGGCTGATCGTCGGTGGCTCCAACGCGCTGACTGGCACGCGCTCGGCGCCGGAGAACCTTCCGGTCTCCGTTCAGCCGCAAGGCCTCCAGCCCGGAACCTATATCGCCGAGCTCAACTTGGTCGTAGGGAGTATGTCGACCCCTGTGAACATCTACCTTACCGTGACAAGTACACCCTCCAGCGCTCCGGTCTCTTTTTCCTACACGATGGGAGGCAGTCTCCCTACCGCATATTCTACAGGCACCTTTAGCAGTGGTTGCGCACCGGCTGACAGTATGATCGCGGTTGGCGCGGCCAGCGACCAGGGGTGGCTAGCAGTCAGTTCGAGCGCCACACCCACGGCGAGCGCGACAATGGTCGAGAACCTGCCCGGGAGCGTCACGATCACCGCAAACCCCTCGGGTCTGCTGCCGGGAACATACTACGGTACCGTCGTGGTGACAGACGCCGACGGCGAACAGGACGTCATCTCCTGTGTTCTTACGGTGACGGCGGCTGCGAGCACTTCGACTTCGGCGCTGCCGCATTTCGCGGCGTACGGACCCTGGACCACCGGAATTTTCGTTATCAATACAGGTACACAGCCGGCGAATTTTTCCATCGCGTTTCATGACGACAATGGGGCGCCTAATTTTCCATTCGGCGGTGCGGGCCCCCTTTCGGGAACCGTGCCGGCTCTGGGCATGGAATACTATGAAACGCCGAGCAATCCTTCGGGCAACGTCATCTCCGGTTCGGGACAAATCAAGGCCGATCCGACGATCCACGTTCAGGCGCTGTTCCGGGAGAGCGCCAGTGGGAACTATTACGAGGCGGCCGTGCCGTCGACGCCTGGGGCCATGGAATTCGAGATCCCGTTCGACTTCACGAACTTCGCCGCAACGAACCAGCCGTTTTACACCGGCTTCGCCATCGCCAATCTGGATCCGGTCAACACTGCCGCACTCACCTGCACAGCCCTGAATTCCGGCGGCGCCACCATCCCCAATCCTTTCGCCGGCGCCAACCCGCCTCCTCCCCCGCAGTTGAATCCCTTGGGACATTGGGCGAACTATATTTTCCCGGCGTTGACTGGGCTACGCGGCACCATCACCTGCGTGTCCAACGCCACCATCGGCGCCACGGCGCTGCGGTTCATCGGCAACAATGCATTCTCGTCACTCCCGGTCATCACCAGCTTGGCCGCGTCGGCTCAGACCTCGGCGCTGCCGCATTTCGCGGCAGCGGGGCCGTGGACGACCGGAATTTTTGTGCTCAATACAGGTACGCAGTCGGCGAATTTTTCCATCGCGTTTCATGACGACAATGGGGCGCCTAATTTTCCATTCGGCGGCACAAGTCCTCTTTCTGGAACCGTGCCGGCTCTAGGCCTGGAATACTATGAAACGCCGAGCAATCCTTCAGGCAACGTCATCTCCGGTTCGGGACAAATCACGGCCGGTTCGTCGATCGTCGTGCAGGCGCTGTTCCGGGAGAGCGCCAGTGGGAACTATTATGAGGCCGCCGTGCCTTCGACTGCGGGGAGCAAGGAATTCGAGATCCCCTTCGACTTCACCAGCTTCGCCGCAACCAACCAGCCGTTTTACACCGGCTTCGCCATCGCCAATCTGGATCCGGTCAACACTGCCGCACTCACCTGCACAGCCCTGAATTCCAGCGGCGCCACCATCCCCAATCCCTTCGCCGGCGCCAACCCGCCCCCTCCCCAACAGCTACTTCCTTTAGGACATTGGGCGAACTATGTTTTTCCTGCATTGACTGGGCTACGCGGTACTATTGACTGCGTGTCGAACACAACCATCGGCGCCACGGCGCTGCGGTTCATCGGCAATGACGCGTTTTCCTCACTCCCGGTGATTCTCAAATAGCGGAAAGCAAGCAGCCAGTTCCCTTTCTTTCCGGTGACGGACAACGCTATCGCAGCCCTTTCAGCTTGCCTTCGATGCGTTTGTGCGAAGCGCGATCGGGAGCGGAGTTCATCGCGGCTTGGTAAGCTGCCCGCGCTTCCGCTCGATTGCCGCGCGAGGCTTCGATGTCGCCGATCTGCTCGAGAATCGCCGCGTTGGACGGCTCGGACTGCGACGCCGTGCGCAATTCGCGGATCGCCCCCTCGGCATCGCCCGACTTCGCCAGTAGTCCGGCCATCGCGATTCGAGCGCCGAGGTAATCCGGCTTGACCGCGAGCGCGCGCCGGTACTCGCCTATCGCGCCGGCGAGGTCACCCGCGTCGGCCAGAGTTTGCGCCAGGCTCAGCCGGGATGGTAAGTAGTCCGGCGACTGACGGAGGTTTTCGCGAAACAGGTCCAACGCTTCAGTGCGCCGATCTTTTTCAGAAGCCAGCAGCAGCCCCAGGTTATGTCGAGCCGGTAGCGAGTTCGAATTGCGTTGGAGCGCATCGCGATACAGTCTTTCGCCTTCGGCCGCTTTGCCTTCCGAACTCTTCAGAGTGCCCAACGCGTTGTATGGGTCGGCCGCATCCGGCGCGAGCGCCATCGCCTTGCGATAGGAAGCCTCGGCATCCTTGCGGCGATTGATGCGCTGATACACCAGCCCGAGATTATAGGGGAGATAGCTGTAATTGGGCGTAAGCCGCATGGCCTGCTGATAAAGACGAATCGCACTTTGATAGTCGCCCGTTTGTACGCGCGTCAGGGCTTCGTTGTGCAGCGGATAGGACCAGTGCGGCGCTCGCCGGAAGGCGTCGCGAAACGCGGGGATGGCCTGATCGAACCGCCCCTGCTCCAGGTAGGCGATTCCCAGCGCGTTGTAAGCATAAGCCGCGCCCGGATCGATTCGAACGGATTGCTCCAGCAGATTGGTCGCGTCTGGAAACTTCTGGTCGAACAGCAAGGCCCGTCCTTGAAAGAAATCCGCGCGGCCTTCCAGAAGCAGCGAGTCTCGAGCCAGCGTTCGCGCGGCGTTCATATAGCGAGCGCCCAGCGCGAATGGCTGACGATCCTGCGGGTTCTGATCGCCCGCGAGATATCGCAGCAGCACGTCTTGCGCACGGTCCTCGAGCGCGATGCGAAGCTGGTTCGACATCTCAAAATAGCGTTCCGGCGCGACCTGCGATTGAACTTGCCGCAGTGCGTCGAAAGCATTGTCGTTATCCTCGGGCAGCAGCCGGCCGGCTTGGATCGCCGAGGTAAAGCGATCGATCACGCCGGATGCCTGCGGCGTGAATTGCGGCGCGGCCACGGAGGCGAGATACAAAGGCTCGCCTCGCCGGGGATCCAAGAGAGCGGGCAAACGGGCCAGATCGATGCCGGGCTTGCCGAGATCGGACAACTTCAACGACTCGTCCGAGGCGCCGAAGTGGGACGGATGCTGGTGTTGATTCGTGGCGGCGAATACCTCGTTCTCCACGTATACCGATAGCTCACCTATATCGACGAACCCATCTTTATTGCGGTCCGCCTCGCCTCCCAGGCCCTTGAGTACGAAATAGGTGAAAACACCATGTCCGCCACCAAACTGCGAGCCTTCAATCGAGACTTGTTTGGATCCGCTCGCCAGGAAACCAAACAGATCGCCTTCGACATCGCCCAGATTATGAACATCGACGTTGACCGTATTGGTGCGGATGGAGCCAATGACGGCAGCCTTACAGACATCGGCGAACAGCACTACATGGCCGACGTTCTTGAGCTGCTCCTCGAACAGCGACCGGAGCTCGTTCATCGGAAGCGCAGTGCTCGGGAGATCTTGCGGATCCGAATCGTAGGTGAGGATGAAGGCGCCCTTGCTTCCCGGCACCTCTACCGTGCCGTGTCCGGCTACCAGCAGGATCACCGTGTCATTCTTTCCAGCGCGCCGCCTCAACAAGTCTTGAAATGCATTGCGCACGGCCGCTGTTGTCGCCTTTTCGTCGGTCAGCAGGACGATATCTTGAGGATTCAGTCCGCCTGCCCGAGGGCTTTGAAGCAGCCGGGAGAAGTCGATCGCATCCGCGTTGGCGAATTGTAGCGACAAATCCGGCCGCTTATACTTCGAAATGCCGACCAGTAAAGCATAGGTGTGGCCCTGCGAATTGGCCGCCGCCGAGGCTGAAGCCTGATCGGCAAGCGCCTCCTGGAGGTCGAATATCTTGCTCTTGACCCACACTGCCTCCGGCCACCGCTCGCGTAATTTGTCGTAAACCTCCAGCGCATTCGCGAACAGGTTGTGTTTTTCAAAAATCGCGGCGGCGGCAACCTGATCAAAGGCGTCCTGCGAATCAGCCGGGCCTAGTTCGCTCAACACGCCGGCGGGAAGTTGATCGCGCGGAACCGGCCGGGCGTCCGGCGTGCCGCGGATCATCGTCGCTCCAATGTGCTGCTGGCTTGCGACCGTGACCCGCAGGATCCGCGGCAATTCGCAACTGCGCGCGGGTTGCTGAGAAAGCCTGCCGGTCCTCACCCTGGGCTGATTCGCATCGAAGCGTACCTCGCCGGCCGGCTGTAGGGTTGCGATCGCCTTGGCGGGACAAAATAGGAACGACGCAGCGGCGTTGCCGGTCTTGAGACCATCACCTGAAAACAGGATGTCGCCATCTCGGGCCGTGATCGGGGTTTCTGTGTTCGCTCGAAGCAGCTTGCTGCCCGTTGCCGATAGAACCAGACCCACGGGCAACTCGCGCTGATCGGCCACGGCGCCCAACGCAAGAAGAGGACCGAGTAACGGCGTGAGGCACAGCCAACGAGATAGAGAATTCAAGAACCCCCGTATGGTAGTGGCGCCACCTTAATGCCAGTACCAGCCGCCCATTGTTACACATTATCGGTCATCTCCCGGAAATACCTATCCGGCCGTTCGAGATTACCTCTTTGATTGTGGATGTGTCTCGACCGTTGTAACTCTTGCACCTCGTTGATCCCGCCACGATGGAGTGCCAGACCTGGAAGTCGATCACCGGGAGACGTACCTGTTCGAATCGGACCGCCGGGTAACAGCCGTTGTCACTTTCACCGTGACGCGTTCCCTGATGTGCAAGATTATCGGCCAGAGAATGCCGGCGAGATGACTTTCCGCGACATAACGGCGGTGGGCTTCGGATAGGATACACTAGCATGCTTCGGCTGTTCACGGGCGGTTTCGATCTGCGGATGTCGCACAGGCCGTAAGAAGGCAAGAGATCTGAGGGAAAAGAACGCGTGAGCGGGGACCGATTTGAGCACTGTTGGAGCCTCAGTACCAAGAAAGAGGAAATCATGGATAAAGTGAACCTGCCCATTCGCGCCGCCCTTGTCCTTTGTTCCGTTGTCTGCGGGCTCGCCCAGCCAGCGGAAAATGCGGTTGTCGCAAGACATGTGATCGGACTGGAGAACGTCAAACGCAACAGCTCCGGGACGCTAACCATTCTGGATGGCCGGCTGCAGTTTCAAGCCGGCAAGACGCAGGCCAAGGTGTCGACGGCGTCCATCGACGATATCGCCGTCGGTACGGAAACCACGCAAGCCGGAGGCAAGGCGGGCACGGTGGCCAAGACCGCGGCCATAGCGGCGCCCTACGACAGCGGAGCGGCGTTGAGCATTTTGTTGCGAACCAATGTGGACGTCCTCACCGTGTCAAACCGGGATTCCGGCGGCGGCCTGCATTACGCGATCCTGGCATTGCCGAAAGGGCAAGGGGAACAGCAACGCGCTCAGCTCATCACCGCGGGCGCCCACGTTGTTCCACCCTCCGGCGAGGAGTTTAAGGAGGGAAAGCCCGCGGCTACAGAAGCGCCCGTAGCGATCAGCACCAAGCTCTCCGCCTCGGCCATTCAAATCGAGCCGGTGGACGCCGGGGACGTTGCGATGCCCGCGGAGTTCCGCGCGGCGATCTACGAGTTTCTGGTGATGCGGGTGCGCGAGTCCGGGAAATTCCAGCAGGTCTTTCGGAGCGGCGACCGTGCGGCTGCGGGTATTCGGGATCTGGTTACGCTTCACACCACCGTGGAAAACTTCAAGCAGGGCAGCCAAATGCGGCGCGAAATGACCACTGTCCTGGGCGCCACTAAGCTGGGTGTCGACGCTTCGGTGACCGATCGGGAAGGGCACATGCTCCTGGTAAGCCGCCTCCAGGGAAAGGTGCGTTTCTTCGGCGAGAACCTGGGCGTCACCAACGATCTTGCCAAGCGCATCGCTAAACGGCTGAAGCAAGAGTAAGCGGCTCCTGCTTTTTTCTTTGAGTCGCATCCCGATCCGCCCCGGGGCACGTTTGTCGGAACAATCAACGGGAAGTTTAGTGGATCAGCTTGTAACGGTGGCACTGCGGCTGGCTTCGAAATCGTCGGAACGCGAGTTCTTGGCCATCGTGTAAACTGGACTTCCAGAAAACATGGAACTCCGAATCCAGAATCTTTCCAAGCGATACGCGAACGGCGTGCAGGCGCTCGACCGCGTATCGCTGACCATCGGCGCGGGGATGTTCGGCCTGCTGGGCCCCAACGGCGCCGGTAAGTCGACGCTCATGCGCATCATTGCGACCTTGCAGGAGGCCGATTCAGGCTCGGTCACGCTCGACGGTGACTTTGCGAGCATCGACGCGCTGAATCGGAAGGACCAACTGCGCCGGGTCTTAGGCTACCTGCCGCAGGAATTCGGACTGTATCCGAAAGTGACCGCGCTCCAGCTACTCGATCATTTTGCGCAGCTCAAGGGAATCGCCAATGGACGCGATCGCCGCGCCCTGGTGGAGGCGCTGCTGCGCCAGACTAACCTGTGGGAGGCGCGAAATCAGAAACTCGGGACCTTTTCCGGCGGCATGAAGCAGCGTTTCGGAATCGCGCAGGCGCTGATCGGAAACCCGAAACTGATTATTGTCGACGAGCCCACCGCCGGTCTGGATCCGGAAGAACGAGTGCGATTCCACAACCTGCTGAGCGAGATCGGCGAGCACGTGATCGTGATCCTTTCCACGCACATCGTCAGCGACGTGAGCGACCTGTGCCAATCCATGGCGATCATCCATCTCGGTCGCGTGCTGATTGAAGGCCATCCCATGCAGCTGGCGCGATCGCTGCGCGGGCGCATCTGGAAGAAGCTGATCGCCCGCAACGACGTCGCTGCCTACAAGGAAAAACTTCCCGTCATTTCGTCCCGCCTGGTCACCGGGCGGACGCTGATCCGCGTCTACGGGGAAGCGCCGCCCGAGCCTGACTTTGAACCTGTAGAGCCGGATTTGGAAGACGTGTATTTCTGGCGCGTCTCGCATAGCGGCACTCTTCCGGCGGGCGCGTTTTCAGACGCCCCGCCTCCGGATGGTTGTGTTCCAGGAGGGGCGCCGCTCGTATGATTCCGATCACCCGTTTCGATCTCGCCCGTCATCTCCGTGCGATTTCCATCTACGTCTACTTCCTGATCCTCGCGGGAATTGCATTTCTTCTGATGATCACCGCGGGTGGCGCATTTCAAAGCGCATCAGTAACCATGGGCGGCGGCAAGGTATTCGTCAACTCGCCGTACTCGCTTGCTGAATTCATCTCGCTGTTGAGCTATTTCGGATTGCTGATCATTTCCGCCATAACGGGGAAGGCTGCATTTCAGGATTTCGAATACAACATGCATTCCTTCTTCTTCACCATGCCCCTCCGGAAATCGTCTTATCTGGGTGGCCGGTTGCTGGGCGCGATCCTTATTCTGCTCGCGATTTTCGCGGGCGTGGCCATCGGGCTCGCGGTAGCCACGAAAATGCCGTTCCTCGACCAGGTGCGGATCGGGCCGAATCATCCGTGGGCCTACGTGCAACCGTACTTTGTTTCAGTGCTGCCCAACATCTTTGTTATGGGCGCTCTGTTCTTTTCACTCGCCGCGCTAACGCGCCGGATCGCACCGGTTTACATGACCAGCGTGATCCTGCTGATCGGCTACCTGATCGCCACCAGCGTCAGCACCAAACTCGAAGACAAGTTCGTCGCGGCTTTGCTCGATCCGTTTGGTTCGCTCGCCATGGGGCGCGTAACGGAATACTGGACCATCGCCGAGAAGAACACGCGCCTGGTGACGCTCCAAGGCGCGCTGTTGTGGAATCGCTTGCTATGGATCGGCGTAGCGACCCTCTTGCTCGCATTTACTTACGTAAAATTCAAGTTCGTATATGCGCTCGAAGGCAGACGCGCGAAAGCGGCACCAGAAGCCGCAACTCCCGCGGGGGTCTTCGCGCCCGCCGTTGTTCCCCGTGAGACGACTCCCGCGAAACCCCATGTAACGCCGGAATTTTCCACCGCGCTCTCCATCCGGGCGCTCGCGCGGCTTACACGTCTCGGATTCACGGAGACCGTCAAGAACATTTATTTCGCTGTTATCGTGCTTGCCGGCGTGCTCTTCATGATCTTCGCGGCGCGCACCGCGGGCGATATTTACGGTACGCCGACGTATCCCGTTACCTATCAAATGCTGGATCTAGTGGGCGGATCGTTCGCGCTGTTCGTTCTGATCATCATCACGTTCTATTCCGGCGAACTGGTGTGGCGCGAGCGCGACGCCCGAACCAATGAACTGGTGGATGCGCTGCCCCTTCCCAGTTGGACGCTGTATCTTTCCAGGCTTTTCGCGCTCTTCCTGGTGATGGTAGTGCTGAATGTTGTGGTCATGATCGCAGGCATGGCCATTCAACTCGCCAAAGGCTACACTCACCTGGAGCCGCTGCTCTATATCAAGGAATTGTTCGGCCTGAACCTGATCGGATATTGGCTGCTGTGCGTGCTGGCAATTGCGGTCCAGGCGCTGGTGAACAACAAGTACATGGGGTTTTTCGTCATGGTGCTCTACTATCTCTGGAGCGCGTTCATGGACCAGCTCGGATTCGAACATCATCTTTATCAGTACGATTCCGACCCCGGCTTCACGTATTCGGATATGAATCGTTTTGGCCATTTTCTGGCCCCTATATTCTGGTTCGATGGCTACTGGGTCGCGTTTGCGGCGCTGCTCGGCGTTCTCGGATACCTGTTCTTCGTGCGCGGGCTGGCCACGGAATGGAAGTGGCGATCCTATCTTGCGCACCGGCGTTTCGGAGCCCCGCAGCGGCTGATCGCAGGCGTCGCGCTCGCGGCATTCGTCGCGTTCGGCGGTTTTATCTTTTACAACACCAACGTCCTTAATACCTATCGCCCTCGCAAGAAAGCGGAGCTACTTCAAGTCCGCTATGAGCGCGAGTACAGGAAATACTTGGCAATTCCTCAGCCGCGCATCACGTCCGTAAGATTCACCGCCGATATTCACCCGGAACAACGCGAGATCGCATTCACGGGTCACTACGGCATCGCGAACAAAACCGCGAAGCCGATCGATACGGTGCTGGTTAGCGTTCAGGAAGGCCTGACCCATTACCGTTTGAAATTCGATCCGCCGGCGAAGATGATTGACGAACAGCGCCCGATGAGCCTGGCAGTCTATCGATTGGAGCGGCCCATCGCTCCCGGCGCGGCCGGCTCGCTCGATTTCGAAGTCGGATACGAGCCGCACGGCTTCCCGAACCAGGAAGCGCCTACATTCGTGGTCTACAACGGGACTTTCGTCAATAGTGAAATGCTTCCGCAATTCGGTTATCAGGAAGGCGAGGAGCTTTCCGACGACGCGACGCGGCGCAAGTACGGCCTGGCGCCGAAGCCGCGTATGGCGGATCTGAACGATATGGCTGCCCGGCGGAACACCTACATCTCGAGCGACTCGGATTGGGTACCGTTTGAAACCACGATTAGCACCGATCCCGATCAGATCGCGATCGCGCCGGGGGAACTGGTCCGCGAATGGTCGGAGAACAACCGCCACTACTTTGAATACCGGACGCTGAGACCGGTGCTGAATTTCTTCTCGGTGCTTTCCGCGCGCTACTCGGTGAGGAGGGACCGGTGGAAGGATGTCGATCTTGGCATCTACTATCAGCCCGGCCATGAGTACGATCTTGAAAAGATGATGAACGGTATGAAGGCCTCGCTCGATTACTGCACGTCGAATTTCAGTCCGTATCAGAATAAGACGCTGCGCATCATGGAATTTCCGCGCTATCAATCCTTCGCGCAGTCGTTTCCCGCCTCCATTCCTTACTCTGAATCCATCGGGTTCATCGCGCGCGTCGATCCCAAGAACGATGAAGACGTCGATTATCCGTATTACGTGACCGCTCACGAAGTCGCGCATCAATGGTGGGCGCACCAAGTGATCGGCGGGAACGTCCAAGGCGCGACCATGCTTTCGGAATCGCTCGCGCAATACACCGCGCTGATGGTGATGAAGCGCGAAGTCGGCGCGTCCCAGATGCGGAGATTCCTGAAATATGAAATGGACCGATACCTGATCGGCCGTGCAACGGAGCGTAAGAAAGAGCTGCCGCTCGAACGTGTCGAGAATCAGGGCTACATTCACTACAACAAGGCCAGCGTGATCTTCTACGCCTTGCAAGATTATGTGGGCGAGGACAAACTGAACGCTGTTCTGCACGATTATGTGCAGGCCGTGGCGTATCAGAATCCGCCGTATACAAATTCCCTGGAGTTGATCGACAGGATCAGGAAGATAGTGCCGCCCGAGTTCGCCTATATTATCCCGGACATGTTCGAATCGATCACCCTCTACGAGAACCGCGCATTATCGGCCACCTACCGGCAGCGGGCCGACGGCAAGTACGAAGTGAATCTGAAGGTCGCGGCAAAGAAGATCCGTGCGAGCGAGTTAGGTGATGAGAAGGACGTGCCGCTGGCGGATTGGATCGATATCGGCGTGCTCGATTCCGATGGCAAGGCCCTGTACATGACCAGGCACAAGATCGAGAAACCCGAGACCGAATTCACCATCGTAGTCGACCGGGTGCCCGCGAAAGCCGGGATTGATCCATGGAATAAGTTAGTGGATCGGAAGCCTGACGACAATGTCGTGGCAGTGACAAAACTATAGTCCACCTGAGTCCGGCAGTCATGCCGGGCGATCAAAAGGATCCCACTACGCCGCACGCACAACGTGGCGATTCGGCCTGTTCGGATGTCCTTCGCGCGCGGCGCAGCATGCTTCCTTAGCACCTTCCTTCCTTGGAGGTTGCCCAAGCGATGGTGAACATGTAAGCGTGATTTACGAGACGCCTTAAAGGCCGGGCTAGCGCGCGGACAGGTCGCGTTCGATCACCATCAAGCTGAACGATCCCGGCATCACCGGACCACGCCGCCCACCCGCGGGCGCCGGCCCGAACTTCGCGGAAACCACCAACACGCGGTGATTGAGCGGGTCGAGTCCCATGTTGCGCGAGCCCCGCGGCGTGGATACGTTTTCGACGACATGATACTGGTCCGTGCTGTCCTGATGAATCACGGTGAGAGTGCCATCCGCATTGGAGGCAAACGCGTTGCCCGATGCCGCATCGTACCCGGCGCCATCGACGCCCGCGCCGATGGGGAGCGTTGCCACCACCTTGCCCGCCTGGTAATCGGAGACCGCCATCGCTCCGCTGCGGCATCCGCTGAACAGCCGATGGTGGGCCGTATCGAGGGCCATCGAGACCGGCTGCTTGCACGGCGCGCTGCTTTGGGTAACCGTAGTCCAGCGGCGGCTCACCGTCGCGGTTCTTGCGTCGATCTCCACCACTTCGTTCGTGTCGGTGAGATTCGCGTAGACTTTGCCGTCGCCGCCGGAAGCGCCGTATTCCGGTTTGCCGCCCAGCGGAATGTTCGTAATCAGCGTCCCTGCCCGCGGATCGATCACCGTAGAGGAGTGCGCGTCGCCGTTCAAAGTGAAAACCCGGTTGGAAGCGCTGTCGTAAACGATCGCGTCGGCGTCTTCAGCGGCGGGGATGCGTCCCAGCACCTTGAAGGTTTTCAGATCGAACATCGCGACGGACTTGCCGTTGCCCTCGGTAGCGAATCCATGCCCGGTGGATTCCGCAATCGCGGTTCCATGCGCGCCCTGGATGCCTTCGACTTCACCGAGCAGTGTTCCGCTGTCTTCATTGATGACCATCACGCGATTCTGGCGCGCGACAAACACACGATGATGGGGCGGATCGGGCACCACGTAGTCCCAGCTCCCGTCCCCGCCCAGCGTGTAGGTGTGAGTCACGCGGTAAGACTGCGCGAACAGCGGCGTCATAGTCACTGTGAGGACCAGCGCGATTTTGCGCATGGGGGCTCCTTTCGCCTGTACATCTGCAGCCCACGAGTGCCCGATCGCCCGAGGGTTCAGTTGGCCGAAGCCTTAGTTACGGCCCGGAGTCTCTAATTACGGCCGCCGCGAGGCGGTGCCGGTGGCAGCGTGCCGCCTTCGGCCAGGATCTTCATGTTCTTGAGCGCCTGCGTGAACTGCGCGGTCTTTTGCGCCCGGTCCCTTTCGCGCGCGGCGTCGTCAGCCAGCATGGAATTATCGAACACCAGGGTGTAAACCAGCTTCGACGTGGTCGCCGTCACCGGCCTCGCTTCCAGCGTGCCGTGATAGAGGTTGTACGCCCGGTTGGCCTTCACGGTCTGGGTGTAGGTGTAGGAAAGTTCGGTTTTCCCCACCATGATCTCGCCCGCGACGGAACGCACGGAACCGAATTCTCCCTCCTTGCCCGAGGTGATGGTGCAGGCGATCCGGAACCATTCACCGATGTCGCAGAACTTGCCGACGCGCTTCCACACCTCCGCGGCGGGCTTGTTCACGTCGATTTCCAGGGGAATGGAAATGTAGGTCGGATTGGCGACAATGGGGCTGACCGGTGTTCCCGGCGCCGGTGGAGCGGCCGCCGGAGCCTGGGCGCTGGCCACTTGCGCCAGCGCGACAACCGCGAGCGCACAAGCGGCGGTTGCTTTCATGAAGTGATTCCGCATGGATCCCTCCCAACAATTTCAATGACATTCGCCTTGCGGCGCCGTACTCAACGCAGATCCTGACGCACATCTTGGCACAAGCGGGCCATGGGAATCAACCCGGTTGACGATCGCTGGGCACTTTTATTGAGCCAGCATTTCCTCAAGTTGCCGGAACAGCTGCTCCAATGCCCTACGACCTTGCGGTGTGATCTGAAACCAGGTCTTCGGCTTGCGCTTGACGAACGCCTTCTTAGACCGGATGTAATTCTCGGCTTCCAGCTTGCGCAGATGAGTCCCGAGATTGCCGTCCGATATCCCCAGGTTCTTTTGCAAATAGGTGAAGTCCACCGCGTCGCCTCCGACGAGAGCCGCCAGAATCGACAGCCGGGGCCGCGAGAGAACTGCGTCATCGAGTTGTAAGGGGACGCTCATGCCCCAACACGCTGACGTTTTGCGTTACGGCGGCCGAGTAAGCCCGCCAGAAGAAACGTCACCGGGATACCATAACCTGCAAACCAGTACAAGTCGGGTTGCTGCTTGAGGAACCCAGCCAGGAAGGCTGCAATGAGCGAAGCCAGCAGGACTGCGGCCGCCCAAAACCATTCTCTGGAGAGCAGAACCCCGTTTATGACGTAGCCCACACAAAGTAAAGAGCACCAGGCGAAGATCAGCAGGTACCCGTGGCTGGCTATCACCCCGGAAACGATCAGCCCCGCGGTCCAAAGCATGCCCATCCCGGAGATGCTCATCCAGCAGCACATCAGATCCTTGCGAAATCGCGGTCGCACGCCCTGTTGCTCGACGCTCGAAAGTACCTTGCGGCGGAGATACCAATGAAGCGGCCATCCCACTAGAAATATCAGGCCCGGCATGACCCACGGGATGACAGCCATCTTGCCCGCCATTCCCAGCAGGGCGCAGGTAACGAAGCCGATGGTGGCGACGCATCCCCACATGAGCGTGACCGGCCAGAAGCGGTTTACCGTCGGCGGTTGCGTTCTCGCCACGACATCGCGGAGAAAACGAACATCATTCAATAGATTCGGTTCATCCATTCAATGCTCCTTAATTAAGAGTACTCCCTTTTAAGGAGTATATCCGCTATCTTGAAATTGTCAAGCGGATTTTCAGCAACCACGCCGATCTAAAGGCCTGCCAGGTGTCGTCTTCGGCTCGCAGACAGGGAATCTTCTGATCCTCCAGTCGTTTCAACCGCTGGGAGTTTCTGAAATGCTTTGCTGCATTCCTCTATTTCTTAACCAGGACGAGCTTCAAGGCGCCCACTTCGTTGCCTCCGGCGATCAGCTTATCGTTTTCCGTGAGCGTCTTGCCGTCCGCGGAGAGGGTGAGCGTGCCCGCTACGGTGAGTTCCGTCCCGCCGAGATCCACTTTCCCAACAATGACCATGGAGTTCCCGTCCCAGTGCGCGGCGCTCTTCACGTCGCCGCCCATCCACTGATAGGTGGTTTCCTTTCCATCGGTCGTGTACTTGCGAACTGCCTTCTCCGTGCCGAGCGGGCTGGTCTGTTCATCGGTCAGGATCAGGGACGGCTCGCTGTGTTCGATCTTGCGCTTAAACGAATCGGGCGGCGGGGAGCCGCCGAAGTCGCTTTTGCTCACGTCCATTTCCCAACTACCTGAAAAATTGGGTTTATCGGCCGCGAATGTCAGGCTCGCTGCGAGAAGCAGAAATGTGAAAGTAGATATCGTCTTGAATCTGCGTCGATGCATTCTAATACCTCCTCAGGCAGGATAAAGCCGTCCAGGGCGGAGCGGCACGGGTCATTAGGCGAACGGCGTCAAGCGGCGGCGAACGGCGTCGAACGGCGGACGAATGACAGAATCGGCGATGTGGCGTCACCCTCGCGCGTGATTCGTGTTTTCCATCGCGCGCGAAACACAACGGGTTACTTCGCGGCTGGTGCCGCTGCTTTTTCCTTCTCACGGCCCCCGCGAAGGATGGCCTCCATCGCGTAATTGCCTTCGTGGCAAGCGTACTCGTAGATGGTATAGCCGGCATCCCTGGTCAGCGGCATGGACACTTTCCAGGGCGCTGAAAACATGTTCGGGTCGTCGACGGTGACCTCATAGCTTATGGTGTCCGCGTCCACGCGCTTGAACCGCTCCACCACATGCAGCGCCTCGCTTTCGTGAACGCCGCGGATGCGGGCCGTGGCGGCGCTGGTGGCGATCATGCCTTTGCCGTTGTAATTGGTGGTATCCACCACCAGCGTGCTGCCGTCCCAGTGGCCGACGGAATCGCCGTTCCACTGGCGAACGCCCTTGGGGAGATGCGGACGGCCGTCCAGCGGGATCACGCGCGCTTCGTGAATCATCTCGGAGAAAATCACCACATAGCCTGGAGTCTGCAAGATCTGATACGCGTTGTCATATCCGGCGGGAAACATTCCAGCGGGCACACCACGCGTGATGCAACGCTCCCAGGTGGTCTGGTGCTCAGGGGCATCGGCGACGTGCGCCAAGTCGTAGTTGCGTTGCGCCTCAGCGGCAGGTTTAACCGGGACTTTTCCATCCGGCGGGTCCACCACCAGGGAACTTTGCCGCGTAGGCAGCCACGTCGTTCCGCTATCGAAAAAAACCTGATTGTAGCTGCCCGTGTCGCCCGGCGTTGGCGAACGATCCACGCGGTTTGCGCTCGCTCTCTTTTCGAACGCCGCCGCTTCCTGCTCTGTTATGGTGGCCTTGCCGGCAAACTCAGCCGGCCGTTCGAAAGGTGTGAGAGTGGCGTTGGTCCAGACACCCTGCAAATCCGGCTGGCCGTCCGGAGTCCGGGTGGGAGTCCACACTTTCGTTGAGGGCGATGCCTTCACCGCCTTCTGAAGCTGCGCGTCCTTCTGAATTTGCGCTTCGGTGGGCGCCGCGAGCAGAATCGCCGCCGCGATCGCCGCGAGGCTCCTCGCAGTGAAAGGCAATCCGAAGTTTAGACTCATCTTGCGGTCCTCCCGCTTGGAATACCGGACGTTGCCAGTATACCTTCTCCTTCCCGGAAAACGTCTCGCCCGTCACAGGGTGTTGTGAATATAGCAACGGAGTATGGAAATAAATTCGACGAACTTCCGGCTCAGGCCGCGATATACTGAGTCAGTCGCCGGGACAATTGTTCGTGAATCGCGTCCATATCCCGTTGGTGAATTTTCCTGGGCTCGCGGTACCGAAGGTTCCAGCTCGCGAAGCGAAATAATTCCAGATGATGAACGGGAGATTACAAAATGAAACATAGGATACCGACGGTGCTCAGCATATTGGCGGTTTCGGCCGGCGCGTTCGCGCAATCGCCCGACCAGGCCGCCATCGACACGGCCCTGATGGCCGCTCCGGGCAATACCAAAGCGGCGGCCACAGTGATCCGATGGAAGGCCGATTACACCTACGAGACGTTGAAGAAGGGCACCAGCCGCATGGTGTGCTACGACAGATCCGGGAAGCCCGGGCAGCAGGCATTCAGCGTGGAGTGCACCAGCGTCGGCAACCTGGATCGGGCCGCGCAGAACATGAAGTTCGAGGCGATCAGCGACAAGAAAGCCAGTCTGGCCGCATTCGACGCCGCCGAAAAAGACGGAACGCGCGTGAAACCCGAATTCGGATCGGTCTGGTATCACCTGCAGGGACCCGACGCGGAGCACACCCGAACGCACATGACCATCGCCGTACCGGGTGCAACCGCGCAGTCGCTCGGATTGCCCGACAACAACAAGCAGGGTGGCGTGTGGATCATGAATGCAGGAACGTCGACTGCCCACCTCATGACGCCAGGCGAATAATTGCGCGGGTTCTAAGCCGCGACGGTAGCTTCCAAGCCGCGACTGTAAAGTAGCGGTGCGCTTAAATTCCCAATGCGCAATTTTCCTCTGACGCATCGACAGCATGTGTGGGGCAGGGCCATGCCCTGCCATTTGAGGCGCGCCGGCATGAAGCGTTGGTCCTTCCAGTCCCACCCGTAACGGGTGGGGCTTGAATCAACTTGTTGCGAGTGGGACAGAGAGGTCATTCCCCTTTTTCAGGCCTGTGCCGCCTCGCGATCACAGAGTTTCGCTGGGGAATAAGTGGCGTAGATTCGGGGCGTTGGAGGTTCAGCAGCAGAGCTTCGCGCGGAGCCGGCCCTAATCTGGGCTCGTGAGAAACAACCAAAGTCCGAAACAGACACCTTCGAAACAAATCGGGAGAAATAGAGCATCGGCAATTCCCGGGCCGACAACACAGGGGCAGAATTCCATGCCATTCGCACACAGGCTAAAGCCTGTGCCACCGGTGCAATCATGAGAAACAAACTTTGCCGATACGGCTGGATTCCCGACCTTCCTGACAAGCGCGACAAGCTGTTTCGCGCGCCGCGGAAAGCGGGGCCGCTTCCCAAGTCGGTGGACCTGCGCAGCGATTGTCCGTCGGTTTACGATCAGGGCGAACTGGGGAGTTGCACGGCGAATGCGATTGCCGCGGCGGTGGAGTTCGATCAACGCAAGCAGAACCTGGCGCAGCCGTTCACGCCGTCGCGGCTGTTCATTTATTACAACGAGCGGGCGCTCGAAGGAACCATCGCAGCGGACAGCGGCGCGATGCTGCGCGACGGAATCAAAGCCGTGGCGGACGACGGCGCGTGTCCGGAAACGATGTGGCCGTATATCGAAGGCGATTTCGCGGACATGCCGCCGGCTCCGTGTTTCAAGGTCGCCAAGCTGCATCCGGCGGTGAGTTATTCGCGGCTGCCGCAGGATCTGGGGACCATGAAGGCGTGCCTGGCGGCGGGGTATCCGTTCGTGCTCGGGTTCACGGTTTACGAAAGTTTCGAGAGCGACCAGGTGGCGCACACGGGCGTGGTCGCGATGCCGGGGAATTCGGAGACGTCGATGGGCGGGCACGCGGTGATGGCGGTGGGATATGACGACGCGGCGGGTCGATTTCTGGTGCGGAATTCGTGGGGCGCCGGGTGGGGGATGGGCGGATATTTCACGATTCCTTACGGGTATCTGACGGATGAGAATCTGGCGGACGATTTCTGGACAATTCGGTTGGTGAAGTGAGGTGCGAATGGCGGTCCCGGTGATCACGCGATCCGGTAATGCTTCAGTTTGAAATCAAGCGCCTTCCCCTTTGACCAGTTCCGTGTGGGCTTTCATGTCGTCCGTGAACATCATGATCATTTCGTCGTCATACCGGACATCCATCAGTCGAGTGCCGTTGAACGGTCCTCCAATCACTTCGATCATGGCCCCTTGAGGAATCAGGATCGCAACATGTCTTTCCTCGCGCTGCGCGATTGCCATAGCGTAACGGGTGAGACGAAGGCGCTGGCCATTCTGCATGGCTCCTCTTTTCTACACTCGGTTAGAAGAGTAGTCCACTTCTGAGTGTGCAACAACTCAAGAAAGGGAATGTACCTCTGTGCCAGCAACTTTGTGGCCAAGGCGATTCGACTTTAGAAATCAATGTCCCGCGCGCTCTCCGCGACGCAAACTGACGTTATTTGGTCAATGTGGCGGTTCGCGGTTCAGTCGGGTCGTGACTGACTGCTACGAAGGTGTGGCGGCCGGCGACGGGACGCTAATGAAGTAGCAGGAGACGGCGAATGCCTTCGTCGAAGATTTCGGACGGAGTGATCAGGCTGACGACCAGGAACGCTTCCGATTCGAAATCGAAAAAGAAGCCGGGCTGGACCAGGACGTCGTGGTCGGCGAGAAGGGTGAGCGCCCATTGTTCCTCACTGCGAGTGCGCGGGACCTGAAGCGTCGCCGACCAGCCGCCTTCGACATTGAGAACGTGGCAGGCGGTTCCGGCGGTGAGCGAGCGGAGGCGCGCGAGATTGAATTGGGCGCGATCGAGAATCTGGGCGCGGATGGTTTCGCCGGCGGCAAGGAGACGCGGGAGCGCGAGTTGGACGGGCGTCGCGACAGAAAGGTAAGTGTCGGCGATGAGTTCGAGGCGGTCGAGGGCGGCTTCGTGGCCAGGGCCTTGGGCCGCGATCCAGCCGAGCTTCATTTGCGGGAGTCCGGCGATTTTCGAGAGGCCGGACATGGAGAAGGTGAGCGCTTGCGGCTCCGGTGGGGCGGAGGGCGGTGCGGCGAAATGGTAGTCGGAGAAGACTTCGTCGATGAGGATGGCGATCATGTGTTGGATAGCCCCACCCTGACGGGTGGGGCTTGAACGGATCGCTAACGATTGCAGGCGAGCGAACTCATCCGGCTTGAGGAACGATCCGGTGGGATTGTTGGGATTGACCACGACGATGGCTCGGGTGCGGTCGGTGATGGCGGCCTCAAGAGCTGGGAAATCGATGTGCCAGGCGCCGTCGTAGCGCAGAGGATATTGGCGGATGCGGACAGAGTCGAGCGCGGCGAGGAATTCGAAGAGAGGATAGGACGGGCGCGGTGTGAGGATTTCATCGCCGGGATCGCACAGGAGCTTGAACAGGTATGCGTAGGCTTCGCTGGTGCTGGCGGTGAGCAAAATCTGGTCGGGATGGCAGGCGACAAGATCACCTGCCCCACGGTGCGCGTAGTAATTCGAAATGGCTTCGCGCGCGGAGGCGAGTCCTCGGGGCGAGGGGTGGTAGTGGAGAGCGCGCGGATCGGTGAGGGCAGAGAGGATTTCGGCAGTGGGGTACATGAATCCGGCAAGGGTCGGGTTGGATTCGGTGAGGTTTAGGATGTTCGTGCCCGCGGCACGCTTTTTCTCCAGGAGAGTGGTTAAGGGGTTGGGGTGGAGGTCCCAATTCAGGCGGGAAGAAAACACGGCATCATGGTAGCATCCAGGTGGATATGCGCCGGAGTCATTATTTGTGCGCACAACGGACTGACGCCTGTGGGCCCGTTCGCTATTGCGGGGCCGGACGAGGGCGTCCGCCCCACGAACACAAGATGAGCCGGCATGAATGCCGGTTTGCCGCCAAGAGTGGCGGCCCCACATCAGCGATAGCGATTTTGCTGGTTATTTTGACTGGTGCGACGGTGTTCGGGGCGAAGATCGAGGGGACGGTGAAGGACCCGAGCGGCGCGGCGATTCCGGCCGTCGCGATTTCGGCGACAGCATCAGGCACGCCGAGTACGACATCGAACGCGAGGTCGAGCAAGACGCCGAACCCGTCATCGAACACGACCGTGAATGCCGTGAGCGACGAGCGCGGCCATTTTGTTTTCGAAAATCTGCGCGCCGCGGAGTGGACGCTCAAGTTCGAGCGGTCCGGGTTCAAGAGCGAGACGCGCACGGTCAAGCTCGCTGAAAACGAGTCGCGCGTGATCGACGTTGAGCTGAAAGTGGCTGACGTTGAGACGTCAGTCGAGGTGCAGGGCAAGCGATCGTCGCAGGCAAACGCCGATCCCAACTATCGCGCATTGCGCGACGCACGGCCGGGAGAAACCTACCAGGTTGAAAATATCGAACTGAAGCGCGATGTGGGAACGGTGACGCTGCGCACCGGAAATATCACATTTATTCCGGCAGTTTTGAATCGCGTCACGATGGCGGTGTTCAGCGGCGAAGGCCGTTTCCAGTTAAAGCCGGCCATGCAACTGGAGGGGCAGTATCTGTACCGAATGATCGGACGGATCGACGTGGATGAGGAGTTCACGTCGGCCGTTTTTTATTTCACCGACGACACGTATGCGGCGATCAAGAAGGACGCACATGCGACGTCGTTGGACGCTTCGGCGGCGAACCTGCTGCGCGATTTTCACAATCGGGTCCGGCCGCAAGTCGAACGGCCGCGCAGCCTGATTGAGGAGTTGCTCAGGGGCGGCGACATGCCCAATTTGGAAGCTGAGTTGTTGGCGGAGCTGTACAATCCGAGCGAAGCGGGATCGTTCCGGGCGTTTCTGCACGGAAAACATTATTCGGATTTGCGTTTCTTCGTAGTGCCTCGCGGCGCGGTGCCGCAGATCATGTCGCCGGAAGAAGTGGCGCTGATCAATCTGGATCCCGGCAATGAGCACGAGGGGATCTGGTATCTGACGCATCGGGCCTCGGAGTGGGCCGCGAACAAGGCCGATTCGGGCGAAAACAAACGCGTGGTGGCGGCCCAGCATTATCGGATCGAAACCGTGATCGGGAAGAATACTCATCTGGCGTCGGTGGCGGAGGTGCAGTTTCAGGCGGTCGAGAATGGCGCGCGCGTGATTCGATTCGGATTGCTGCCGGCGCTGCGGGTGACACATGTAACGGCCCCTTCGCATGTAAATGACCCTTCGGGACCTACCGGCGAAAACGGGCGCGAGATCTCCTTCATTCAAGAAGACCGCAAACAGGACGGCGCATTTTACGCGATCATGCCCGCGCCGATGATCGCCGGGCAGAACTATCAGGTTCACATCGAATATGAGGGGGATCACGTGGTGATGAACGCGGGCACTGGAAACTTCGCGGTTGGCGCGCGCGAGAACTGGTATCCCAGCCTCAATACATTTACGGATCGCGCGACCTACGATCTCACTTTCAAAGTGCCGAAGCAGTACACGCTGGTCAGCGTGGGCAAGCTTGTGAAGGAATCGAAAGAGGACGATTTCGCGGTGTCGGAGTGGAAGTCGGAGGTCCCCATCCCGGTGGCGGGTTTCAATTACGGGCTGTTCAAGAAGAAGCAGGTGTCGGACGATGCCACGCACTATCAGATCGAGACCTATGCGACGCAAGAGGTGCCGGATTATTTGAAGCAGGCCACCAGTTCGATGCCCATCACGCCATCGGCAATGGCGGACAGTGCGCGCATCGAGGCTCAGAATGCGATGCGGTTGTTCACGCACGATTTCAGACCGTGTCCGTATGGGCGCATCGCGATCACGCAGCAGCCGGAGTTCAATTTCGGGCAATCCTGGCCGTCGCTGGTGTATCTGCCGCTGAGTGCGTTTCTGGATGCGACGCAGCGCTGGATGTTGATGGGCGGCAGTGAGTTTCGATTCGCGGCGTTCATTCAGGAAGTGACTCCGCATGAGGTGTCGCATCAGTGGTGGGGGCACATGGTGGGATTCGCGAGCTACCACGATCAGTGGCTCTCAGAGGGATTCGCGGAGTTTTCGGCGGGACTATTTTTGGAACAGACCGAGAAGCCGGATCAGGTGAACAAGTTCTGGGATCGCGCACTGCACGAAATCGCGGACAAGAATCAGTATGGCGTGGCGGCGAATGACGCGGGTCCCATCTGGATGGGGATACGCCTGGATACTTTCAAAAGCGACGGCGCGTACAATCGCCTGGTTTATCCGAAGGGCGCCTACATTTTGCAGATGATCCGGGCGCTGATGCACGAGGACAAGACCGGCGACCAGGATTTTTTCGAAATGATGCAGGACTACGTGAAGACGTACTTCAATCGCAATCCGTCGAGCGAGGATTTTCGGGCGATGGTGGAGAAGCACATGAAGCCGATCCTCGATCCGGAGGGCAACCATAGCTTCGTGTGGTTCTATCGCGATTGGATTTATGGAACCGATCTGCCGAAGTACCGGCTGGAATATTCAATGAAGCCGTCCGATGGTGGGAAGTTTTTGTTCACGGGGAAACTAACGCAGAGCGGTGTGTCGCCTGAGTTCGTGATGCGGGTACCGATTTATTTCGATTTCGACGGAAAGATTGTCCGCGCGGGATACGTGACGCTGAAGGGCGCGAGCACGTCGAGCGAGGTGAAAATTAATTTGCCGAAGAAGCCCAAGCGGGTGGTGCTGAACGCGTTTCACGATGTGCTGGCGGCGGAGGCGGTGGTGAAGGAAGTGCAGTAGTTGCGCGAACGCTCAGATGAACAGGCCCACGGGAACCTGAAAAAGCTCCGCGAGCTTGCGGGCATGGGCTTTGCTGATCGCGCGTTTGCCATTCAGCACGTCCGAGACGACGCTGCTGGCGCCAAAGACCGGAATCAGATCGCGCTGGCGAAGCCGGCGGTCCTCCATTAGAGTGCGCAACGCCTCGACCGGCTCGGCGTGACCGAGCGGGTAACGTTCGTTTTCGAATTGGCGCACCAGTAAGGTCATCAATTCGGCGAGCTTTTCCTCTTCGCGCGTGAGGAGCCGTCCCCGAGTGTCGAGCCTTTCCAATTCGGCGATCACGCGCTGGTTCTCTTCCTCGGTTTCAATGATTCGCGGGAGCGCCCGAGCGAGCAACCGCGCGTAGGCGGTCCGGTTGATGGTTTTCGTAGCTACAGCCATTTCTTCCATTTCTCCCTGTTATAGTCCGCGTGAGTGAGAAACTCCTTGATGTAAATCCTCTGGTACTTGAACGCCATCCGGACGATCAGCCGGAACCGATTGCCGCGGATGTTAAAGATTGCCAGATCGCCGACCATGTCCGTCGCGGGAAACGATCTGCGAATGTCCTCGAGACTTCGCCATTCGGAGTCAACGGCGACATCGAACCAGACCCGCGAGGCTGAGGCGGCGTCGGGATATTTCGCAGCACGCTCAAACAGCCCCCGCTTGCTGATCACGTTCACCTGTCTTTGATTCTAGCAAATTGCTAGCAAGGGGCATCGATAATCATCGCAACGTTTCCGCGTCGCCGAAGCGGGCCATGCTGACGTGCATTTTGACCGCTCCCTTGGCGCAAGCGCAGCTCAGTCACGGCTCGTTAAGACTATTTCTTTTCGTTAACGGTGACGCTCCCGGTAGTAGTGCCGTTGGAAGCGCCGGCGGTGACGATGATAGTCCGCTTCTTGTCGGCGTCTTCGGCCGAAAGCATGCCACCCTGGTCGCCGCTGCTCACCAGGGTCACGTTGAACCCGGCGGCCCGGAGCTGATCCTGATAGTAGCTGGTGACTTTGCTGGCCGCATCGGGGGTCTTGAAGGTAAACGTGCCCGAATTCCCTTCCGAACTTTGAACGGAGTAAGTGCCTTCGGGCGACGAACCGGGATAGACCGGCGCCCAATCCGGCATCTTATTCCCCGCGCCCGCGCCGATCTTCACCTGAGCCCCGTCGTCCCCAATGATCACCAGCGATTGCTTGTCTGGATCGAACTTGTAGGTGACGGTCTTGCCGGTCGACTTCTCTCGGACGGTGACGGTCCCGGCGCCATCGTTGGTCGAGACCACCTCGAAGTTGGGATTGAGCGCGGTCACCATTTTGGTCATCGCGAGCCCCGGGTTCTTCTTCATCAGGTCGGAATCGAAGCCGGCGTTCTTAACGGCGCGTCCGATGAAATACGCGCCCACGCCACAGGTGATCATGGCCAGAACCACGATAATGCCGATGCCCGCGAGAATCCACACCAGCGGGCTGGTTTTTTTTGCGGCAGGTTGCGGCGGAACGTCGGATGACGGCATGCTCGGCGGCACAGTGGACATGGATTCTTTCCCCTTGGGAATGATAACCGATCAGAGTGAGGTCGTGCTAGCGAGTTGGGAATCATTTCGAACTGCGCGGGGCGGCCGCACGTTGGAGGAGCGTGGGAGCGGGAAGCAACCTAAGGGAGGATCCTTTGTCGGACGACACGATTGGGACGACTCCCAGTCCGAACAACCCGGTTTAAAGGAAAACGTGGGTTCCGCCGATAGGTCAACAGTCGGTGCTGTACCGGCGGGCGGTTTGTCGCAAGGCGTTTCACTTAGATGGCGTTACTAAGACCTAAGTAGTTCCTCGGTTATTAACCTTAAAATGTGGGCCATTGTTCTCATTGATGTAAATGATACGTCTGGTCCATGTTTTTTCCAGCACTTCCGTGCCAGTCTTATGAAGGACTATCTGTAAGACAAATGCGCGACCAACGATTCACTTTCGCGAAGACCGACGATCCGATCTAATTGACATGTTTGGAGTCTGGCTAATACTCACGGTGACCACCCTGGCGGCGAGCGCGCAGACGAACGCGGACGCCCAGAGTGGCGCGAGTGTGCAGAGCAACGAGAATGCGCAGAGCAACACAAATGCGCAGAGCCAGGATACCTTCGTGCTGCTGACGGATTGCTCGGGTTCACCATCTGAACCGGGCGCGGCCGCAATACACGCATCGGACCGGGTGCGCGTGCGCTATAGCCTAGGCGGGAACACGGAAACCTGCTACGCAGTGTCGGCGACGGTGAACGGCCAGACGGTGGAGGGATACCTGGTGGGGGATGCGCACCCTGACATCGCGGCTTTTGAGCGCGAAGCGCGATCCCGCATCCCGCCGATTCCCGAGCCGCCCCCGCCCGCTCCCGCGGCGAAGGACACAAAAGACGCGCAAGACGCGAAAGAGAAGACCTCAGTCGCGGACGGCCCCAAGAGTTTTGCGGGATTGAGTGGGATCTCCCCGGGCGGCCGGCGGGTGAGCCTGGACAGTATCAGCGCGCCGACGGTGGTGCTGTATTTTTGGTCGGCGACAAATTCCAAGTCGATTCGCGAGGCCGATGGGATGGAGGGAGTCTACAACCAGTACCGCGGCAAAGGGGTGGGGGTGGTGGGAGTGGTTTCGGGTAACGCGGCCAGCGTGCGAAAGGCAATCCGCGATGAAGAGGTGCTGTGGCCGCAGATTATGGACAACGGCGACATCGCAGCGCGATATCCCGCGAGTAAGGAAACCCGCTACTACATCCTGGACCGGCAGAGGAACACCGTAGCGGCGCTCAAATCGGCGACGGAAGTCCAACGGGCATTGATGAAGATGCGGCAGTCACCCAGGGGGACCGAGTGAAGGCGAAAGCAGAAGTACGAAGAGGGAAGCGGGAGAGCGGCAGCGCGATGGTGGAAGGGGCGTTGTACTTTCTGCCGTTGATGGCGCTGATTTTCGGGATTCTGGATTTTTCGATGGCGCTGTTCATCACCGGGGCGTTGCAGGAATCGGCGCGCGATGCGTGCCGTTTCACCACCACCTACAACCTTACTTATAACGGAACCACCTATACCACGCAGACGTTGGCCGCCAAAGCGGCGGTGTACAACGAATCGTTCGGATTCATCAACGCGACTAACGATGCCGCCAACCACTACGTCCAGGTCAACTATTATTTTCCCGACGATCTCCACGCGCCGGCCACCTGCGCCACCAACTGCAATCACACCTGGACCGACAGCAAGGGAAACACCTCGACGGTGAACTACGACAATCAGCCGGGCGATGTGGTGGAGGTGCGGGTGGTGGGATTTCCGTGGAACTGGATGGTGCCGCTGCCCTGGTTCATGCCCGGCAAGAGCATCTCGCTGGGAGCCGAGGCCGCCGATATTCTGCAATCGCTTCCGTCCACGCTCAGCGCGCCGCCGGCGCCTTAGAAAACAGGAGTCAGGAGTCAGAAGTCAGAAGTTAGGAACACAGGAGTCAGGAATCAGGAATCAGGAATCAAGACATGCCACAGCAAACAACCACACCGGATGCAATCAACTCCAAGATGATTACACGCGGCGGGCGTCCACGTCGAGTGCGGCAGGGCGGCAGCACCATGCTGGAATTCGCAGTGGTGGTCTGGGTCCTGGTGCTACTGCTGGCCGGATCGTTCGACGTGGGCATGACCATGATTCGCGCGCTGCAGGCTTCCGAGCTGGTGCGCGAGGCGGGCATCCTTCAGGTGGACGATATCGTGGCTCCCACCGACAGCGTGGATTTGTCGCTGACCTCCACTCAGGAAGTGCTGCTGCGCACCGCTCCCAGCCTGGGTTTGGCGATGACCGACGGAACCTACGCTCCCAACCCCAACGGCAATGGCGTGATCGTGCTGAGCAAGATTGTGGATGTGGGGCCGTTGGAGTGCTCGATCGGAGTGGGCAACAGTTTCGACGGAACCACCAGAACGTGCCCTAACCTGGGGAGCTATGTGATCGCGCGCCGCATCACTATCGGCAATACGGCGCAGGGCAGCAGCGTGTACGGAAATCCCTCGGACACGCCCAATTCGAGCGGGAACCTTACCGATCTTCAGATCTGCATGGACTCGGGCAACGTCATCACGGGAACGCTGCCCACCTACCTCACCGCCACCGTGACCGCGGACCAGTTCACGCTGGTGTCGGAGCTGTTCGTGAACACCAGCGGGATGAACATTTTCGCGATCACCGCCGCCGACGCTATTTACATGCGCAATTTTTCTTAAGGAGGCCGCTAGAAAAGCTTATGCTACAACCAACAACATCCAAACCTACATCACCCAAGTCGCTCCGCGAGCGAGGCATGGCGGTGATCGTGACCGCGATTGCCTTAACGTTCCTGATCCCGCTGGTGGGTCTGGCGATCGACGGCGGGCTGGCCTTCGTGGTCCGGGCCCGGCTGGGATCGGCGCTGGATTCGGCCGCGCTGGCCGCGGGCCGGGGCCTGACTTCGGGCACCACGCAATCGGAATCGGAAACCAACGGCACCACCGCAGCCACCAATTTCATGCTGGCCAACTTTCCGCCGGGGTATCTCAACACCAACTATCCCGGGACCGCCTCGACCAACTACGGGGTGACCGCGACCTTCACTCCCAATAGCGTAGGTACGCTGGGAATCACGGTGACGGCGACGGTCAATTCGCCCACCTATTTCATGCGCTGGGTGGGGGTCAACTCGATCGCCATCAAGGCCACCGGTCAAGCCACGCGGCCCAATCTGGTGATCGTGCTGGTGCTGGATAAATCCTCTTCGATGGGTAACCGCAACTCGGCGGTGGGTACCATGCCCTCTACCATCAACTACGCCACGGCATCTTCGTGCGAAGCGATGGTGTATAACGCCAACGCGTTCACCCAGGACTTCAGCGCCTTCGACACGGTCGCCGAGATCTCCTTCGATGCCACCGTGACCATAGACTACGCTCCTTCCACCAACTACAAAGCCAGCGGGCCTTCGGGAGTTTCCAACGCGATCGCCAACATCTCCTGCGGCAGCAACACCAATACCACCGGGGCTCTGGCGCAGGCGGCTGCGGTGATCAACTACGTGAACCAACCGGCGGCGCTGAACCACATCGTGCTGTTCACCGACGGCGTCGCCAACGGCGTCAACGCCAGCTTTCCGGTCCGCACCTCGGCCAGTTTGAGCGGTCAGTTGGATTACCGGATGTCTCCGGGGTTGCCGATTACCGGCAGCGGCTCGAGTTCTGCCAATAACACCGCTTGCGCGGACACCACCGGAAGTAGTTTGTGCAACATGACCACCTGCGCCACCTCCGGCACCACGGTCCAGGGCGTGGTCACGCAGGTGAGCGGCTTCGGGAGAATTGCTCCGTTCACCAGCCCGATCATGGATGGCAACATGAACATGTACGCGGCCTTCAATCAGCCCTACCCGTTCACCGGCAGCACCAGCGGCGGCGATGCGTCGCCGGCCGTCCCCGCCGGGTGCACCAGCGGGAGCTATAGCAACTTCAACAACGCGGGCGCCGTGCAGATGAACCTCGCTTATATTCCCTCGACCGACCGGTTCGGCAACAGCACCTCCTCGCCCTGGAGCGACAGCACCTGGGACGGCATTATCGAACAGGTCAACTACAATACCGCGCCGTCCGGCACACCGATTACACCCGGCAACTCGAATCAAAAAAACCTCACGGGCCTGTGGTCGAGCTACCCCACCATCGGCGCGAACACCGCGATCGGCAGCGCCTCGCCCAGCAACAAGTTCCCGTCCGGTCCGTTCTCGGGAAACTTCCGTATCGATCTGCCCAATACGATCGGTATCGTCAGCATGAACACTGCGGTGAACGAAGCCATCGCCATCCGCACCAACGCGGCGGCCGGGACCAATCCCAGCGGGTTTTCCAACCCCAGTTCCAAATATACCGTCATGATCGACGCCATCTATCTACAGGGCAACGGCGGCGATCCGGTGGACCCGTACTTCCTGCAATACCTGACCAACCAAGCCAATCTCACGGTGCCGTCGTGCATCTACACGGCCTCCAGCTATCCCTATACCACGACGTACACGGCGAATCCGCACTACAATTCGGCGCAGTTGCAGGGGGCCTATGCCTCCACCGCCAGCACCACCGAGCTGGCCTCGGCGTTCTCCCAAATCGCGGCATCGTTATTGCGCATTACCCAGTAAAATGCTTACCGAGCCGTGACCGTCAGGGAGCGGTACTCTCAACCTCTTTTATCGCCGTCACACGTGGGTGCGGGATCCAATCCATCGGCCCGCCCCGTGTGCTCTTTGAGCGCGACAGCATGGAGCGCTCTATAACGTATCTCCGCGACAGGTCACTAGCCAGCCTGCTTCTCGCGCTGTCACTCTGCGCTATAATCGCCCGTTCGGCCATTGCGCAATCCGAAAGTGGGCCGACTGCGTATACAGTATCGAGAATACCGATGGCGCCATCGTTAGACCTCTTTCACGGGACCGACCATCATAGGGCCTACGTGAAGCTTATTCCCGTGGCGCTCGCCTACGGAATCTTCCAGGTGGTGTTGCGCTTCAAGAATGAGGCCGATCTGGTGCGCCGCCTGAAGGAGCGCGATCCACACGCGATGTCGGATTTGTACGATCGCTACGGCCGCCTGGCCTATTCGCTGATCTACCGGGTCGTGCGGAACGGGGCCGCGGCTGAAGACCTGGTCCAGGAGACCTTTCTGCGAGTGTGGAATCGAGTCCAGTCCTTCGACCGGCAGAAGGGAGCCCTGGGGCCGTGGATTCTGACGGTAGCGCGTAACCGGGCGATCGACTATCTGCGCTCGATCGACGGGAGGATGTCGGCAGGCGCGCTGGAGCTGGATAAGGTGGAGAACCCGGGGTTGTTCTGTGAGTTTTCCGACGGCGCCCTGTCCGTCGATCGGACGCGGCGGCTCAAGAGCGCGTTCGAGAAACTAAACGCGAACCAGCGCATGGTGATCGAACTCGCGTATTTCGAAGGCTTGTCGCAGACAGAAATGGCGGCGCAGATGAAACAACCGCTCGGAACCGTAAAAACCTGGGTGCGCAGCGCGCTGAAAATCCTCCGGGAGGAGCTGACGGAGGCGGCCATCGCATGAGGTGTGAGGAGCTGAGAGAAATGTACGAGCTATACACGCTCGGGATTCTTGAAGACCAGGAGCGGGACGAGATCGACGCACATCTGAGCCGTGGATGCGAGGCGTGCCGGCAGAGCCTCCGCGATGCCCTGGCGACCAATGCCGCTGTGTTGACCGGCGCGCCCGAAATAAAGCCACCGGCACGATTGAAACGACGCGTGATGGCGGCGGTGGGGGTCCGCCACGCCGGCTGGGGCTGGGCGGCGGCGCTGGCGGCGGCATGCATGCTGGTGCTGGCACTGTGGATGAGCGTCCAGGAGCGGCGCAGATCGGCCGACCTGGCCGACGCGCGCAGAACCATCCTCCAAATCGGCGCCGAGCGGGACCACATGATGCAGGCGCTCAGTTTCCTGAATCAGCCGGAAACGCAGCAGGTCGGCTTCGGGAAGAACAAGCCCGCGCGCGGTAACATCTTCGTGAATCCGCAGCGCGGCGTATTGCTGATCGCGTCCAATCTTCCGCCTCTGACGCCCGGACGGATTTTCGAGATGTGGGTGATCCCGAAAGGCGCCGCTCCGCGGCCCGCCGGACTGTTCCAATCCACCGACTCGGGGACTGCGTACAATATGCTCTCCGGTCCGCTCACTCTATCGAGCGGCGACGCGATCGCGGTTACGGTCGAGCCGGAAACAGGTTCCGCGGCCCCGACGACGACGCCGCTGTTCGTCGCGGCTCTCTAGTCAAGAACTCCGGGCTAGTTGAGAAGGCGGGACGCTGTTTTCGGGACCGGTCACTTGGCCTTGCGCAACAGCTCCGTTTCCGCGCCGACGAATCCCCAAGTGATCCACACATGCCCCTTCAGGACGCGGTGAAAGTATTCCTGGGCCTTGGTGGTGTCGCCGTTGTACAGATGCCAGTTCCCGATGCCGTATGCCACGGTGTCAAACGGCAGTTCAACCTCCTGATCCTTGTTGCCCGCCGGCGGTTCGGGAGGCAGCGCATCGGATTCGCTCATTCTGCCTTGAAAGAAGCGAACCAAATTGAGATAGAACCGGGTATGCGGCGCTGTATTGGTCATGTCCGGCGGGATCGCTTCGAGCGCCTTGGCCGCCTCATCCTTTTTTCCGGCGCGGCGCAGCGACGCATACAGCCAGTTGGTCGCGTTGATGCGTTCGTCGGTGGAGGGCGCGGTTTCTACCGCGTGATGGAAGGCGTCGGCGGACTCGGCGAACTCGCCCAGAAAATAATGAGCGAGGCCCAGGTGATAGTACGCGGCCATGTTCTTGGGTGCGAGCGCCGCCCCTCGTGTCAGATCGGTGCGCGCTTTCGTAAACTCGCGCAAGGGGAGTTCGCGATGGCCGCGTTCGATCAAGAGGTCGGAATTTGTCGGCGAAATGACCAGGGCGCGAGTCAGCGTCTCGGCGGCTTCTTTGTTTTCCCAGACAGAGAATTGCGCTTGCGCCAGTTTCAGCAGCAAAGCGGGATTCTTGGGATCGGCGGCGAGGTTCTTCCGGGCGTCGGCGATCGCGCCCTTTTCGTCCGCGAGCGAATAGAACTTCACGCCGAGTTTGGAGGTGATCTCGATACCATCCGTGAAATGGAGAGCCTGGGCGGACGCGGTGGTCGCGAAGGCGAACAGCGAGCTCAGAAGACAGAAAGTGCGCGCAGTGGTCATAGCAGGGAAATTATAGCGGACTTGGCCGGTGAGGTTTCGGGTGCTGTGTGAAAAGCCAGGATTACGCCAACTCAATACCGGTCCCGGTCGTTCGGTCCGCCCGTTGCGATCCCTCGCCCGGACGGTTCCGATTCAGTCGCGGGAAGATTGGGGCGCAACCGCTCGACACGCCAGGTCACTTTCCCGCCCTGTTCGCGTTCGGTGCGATTGATGCGCAGTTTGCCCTTGGCAAGATACTCCAGATGCACGCGATCGAAGGCCAGCCCGGCGGACGCCATCAGCTTCATGTAATCGCCGTGCGCGGTTTCATCCGGCGCTTCGGTGTAACCGGAATCCCAAGTGACATCGGGCGAGATTCCGCCGACGCCTCCGCTGCCTGGGGCAGCGCCACCAGCACCGCCCGCGGCGCCTCCGCCCGCGCCACCTCCGCGCCCGCCGCCACCCGACCCTTTCAACGCCATGTAGATTCGAATTCCCTTGACCAGCGGCTGCTGCATGTCCTCCGGCTGCCAGCGCTGCCCGAACCGCTGATAGCGCGCGTTCATGCGCGATTCGAGATCCAGCAGACCAGGAACGTTCCTCTCCGCCTCCACGATCCGGTCGCGAATTTCGTAAGTGACCTTTTCGCTATACGGATGCGTTTCGTCGCGAAGATACGCGAGACTGGTAAACCAGCCGCGCGGAATCCACCAGGTCCGGCCGTTGTTGGCGCCCTGGCGGTTGGTCACCCAGCCCGAATACTCCGAAAACGGCTGCACCCATTCATGCGACGGATACCCGTGCGGATTCAGAAACGCATCGGGCAGCCAGGCTTCCAGCAGCTGGCGCCGCGTTCGCGATTCGGGATACACCGGATCGAGATCGGTTTGGCCGCTGGACACGTCGGCGGCGAGCGCGCCGTGATAGCCGGGATGCAGCATGTTGTTGGGAGTAATTTCGGCAAGCTGCACCGAAAGTTCGGCGCCATCCGTATTGGTGATGGGATGCAGTACCACATTCACCTGCTTGAGCATGGCCCGGGTCTGCGCGTCGTTCACCAGTTGATCACCGAGTTTCAATATGTGGCTGGTGCTCGAAACCTCATTGGCGTGCTGGCGGCCCGAATACACGATGGTCGCCTTGAGCGTGGTTTCTTTCGCGACGGAGCGCAGTTGCGACGGCGTCGGCAGCGTGACGTCGGCTGCCCACAAATTCTCGCCGAGATAACTTCGCCCCATCCAATAGACGTCAACACCAGGCTTCTTGGCGAACTCCGCCAGGATGGAAGCCTGCTCATCGGGGCTGATCGGCTCATCCCATTGGACCAGTTGTTGGCGATGTAAACGGCCCGCGTAATCCGCAATCTTCGGTCTTGAATCCACCGGAGGCCGAATCTCAAGTGACGCGTATTCGCGCGGCGCAGGCGCGTCGATTTTCGCGCTCAGCGGCAGCGGCAGCTCGAATTCGAAACCCATCTGTTTGAGGTGCGGATACGCCATCTCATTCTTGTACAACCTCGCCGCGTGCATCTGCTCGATCCAATAGAGCTGTCCTCGCGCCTGCTCCACGGGAAAGATGCTGCGCTCCACCTGGTCCTTTCCTTCCACATTGACCCACTCGTCGTATTTGTCGTCTTTAAAATCTGCCGGAAGAATCCAAGTGAGGCTCTCCGGCCCGGCTTGCCCGTTCGCGACGCGAACCTGAATCAGCCGGGGCTGCATCGCGCCCTGCAACACCCACAAGTCACGCTTCAGCTCATAACGCTTGCCCTGCGCGTCGGTCCATGCGAGTTCGACCATCGGATTGCCGGCCGGCTTAGCATAGAACTCGATGTGTACGTGGCCGTCCTTACCTTCATCTGATGCATGCACGATGGGAATAATTCTTCCGACGTAGGTGATCGCTCGGCCGGTCTCCAGGTCGCCCATCATGTTCACGAAATTCTCCGTCGAATAATACGTGTCTTCCTGAAGCGCTTCGAGTGACGAGATGCGCTCTTTGTCGATGCCCAGTTCGTAGTTCGGTTCGCTGAGATGAAAGTCGATCTTGAGCGTGTCGAACGGCGGCGCGAACTCCGGCCGCAGTTCACCGTGAACACCCGACATGATGGTGCGAAATACCTTGGGCAGCGTCTGGCCCTGATAGTGGTCCCAGAATTCCTCGATGTCGGTGGCGATGCGCTGATCGAGGACGACATGCGGAGTCGATCCGCTGTCGCGTCCACCGGCTTCCATGCGCACCCAGCCGGTGTCGACCTGGACTTTTTCGTATTCCGGCATGACGCCGTTGTAGGGGCGTTCAACGGTAGTGACGGTGAATTCGCGCGCCAGCAATTCATCTCCGGCCGCATCGTAGGCGTGAACGCGATAAGTGGGAGTGTTGGTCGAACCGGGTGCAGTGGGCGATGTCTCGAATTCGTCGAGCTGGATCTTTTCTAGAGGAATTGCCAGTTCACGGGCCAGCATTTCGTCAACGGGGTAAAGTTCCTGGACCCATCGCGCCGGCGAAAACATCACGCGCATTCCAGCGGTGTCCTGGTTCTTCTTGAACTCGATTTTCAGCGATGCCGCGTGCCTGCCTTTGGACATGCTTTTTAACTGGGGCGCGATTTCGTCCATCAGCCAGCTCACGCCTTGCTTGTACGCGCACAGCACGGTTACCCGGCTGGACTTCGGCAGCATTTCTTCAATCTGCTTCTTGAGACGCAGCCGGACTTCCGGCGCTTCGCTCACACGTGCGACCAGGGTCACCGGCTCCCCTGGCTTCAGTTTCGGCAGCGCGCCTTTCACGGCTTTAATCAGGCGCGTGCCTTCCCAGGGGATCACGATGTCCTCTTGAAACGCCGGCGCGCCTTGATGAAACGCGTAGCCAGGCTCGCGATAATGCAGTGCGGGAAGCTTGTCGCAGCACTGCGTGCCCGCATGAAGACTCCCAGTCTCGATTTTTACTTCGCTTACTCCCAGGCGCTCTTGCAGCTCCGTGCGAACCAGATCCTTCAATCCCGGATCGGCGACGTCGACGTAGACTTTCGCTTCGACGCTCCGAGCACCTTTAATCCCTTCCGCCCATTTGTCGAGGCGATACAAAGCGACGGCGGCTTGTCCCGATGACGAGCGCAGAGAAAAGAAGCGATGCACATCGTAGCGAATTTCTTCTATAGAAAGATTTTGCTTGCCCGTCTCCCAAAGATTCGGCAAATGCTCCGCGGCGAGGCCAAGCGCGGCGGCCTCACCGGCGTCATCGCCGCGAACCAGCACAGCAGGCTGTCTGCCGAACGCGCGGTCGACAATGCGCAACTCGCCAACGCCCGGCGCAAGCGCCGATTCAGCTTGAGCTGCTGCGGTGTCTTCCTCGCGAAGTTTGCTTTCGGCTTCTTTGGTGAGATCGCTCGCGCCTGCGACAACTGCTTTCGTTCGAACATCTCTCACGGCTGCGCTCGTGACCGGAGTAGCGAGCGGCAAAGTGATTCCGGTGGTTTCCAACCCCATGCGCGCGGCGAAATTCGCCATCGCGATTCCGGCCGCGCCGGCAGGGACGTATAGTTGCCCATCAAGATTCGACGGGATCGGCATCCTCGCCGACCCTCGGAAAAGCCCGCGCATGGTGTAGAGCGTCGCGAGGTCGAGTCGCGCCGGACCAGCGCCCTCCGCATCGCCACCTGCGGCTACATCGGGAGCGGGTGTTGCGTTAGGCGCCGCGTTAGGCGCCGCGTTAGGTGCCGCATTTGGGGCGGCGTTGGGTGTGGCCGGAGCCGATTGCATGGGATTCGGACTCGCTGACGAAATTGCGCCGCACACCAGTTCGTGCACGTTCGGCAAATTCTTCAACGCCGCATCGAGAGCGGCTTGCGTCGCACCGGCCGAGCTTTCAATAAACGCTCGACTCACGCCGACTTTGCCGTTCACATACGTGACGCCTTCCACGCGGCCCGCTGCCCGTGCAATCGACGACAACGTCTCACCCGATGGTCTCCATAGAAAAGGAGCACGCGCGGCAAACGACTCGGCCGCGGCCAGCAATCCCGCATCGTCATGGCCGAGCACGATCAGATTGCCGTCCAACGCGAATACTCCGCCCTCTTCCGGCTGGAAGGCGTTTCCAGATCTCTTCGAGGCGAGGCCCGAAGCTCGACGGCGCCGCGCTTCCGGCTACATAGATTCTCGGCCCGTCGCCACGATCTGCCGCGGCACTGATCACGATCGGCGGCGTGAAACCCGTGGTCGCGAATCCGATACGAGCGGCAAGGTCCGCCGCAGCCGCATTCTCCACCGCCGTCGGTTGAGCCGGAACGACGATTTTACCCGCCACAAAATCGATAATCCCGTCGCCGTTGGTATCCGCGAGCATCCAACCGGCCGCGAAGGGATCGGTCAAATGCGATGCAGGCGCGGCGGACTCAGGAGGTTGATAGGCGGTCAACGCCGGCTGATGCCCGATCAGCAACCAGAGAGCGGCAATGCAGACGGCTACAGTAACGACGGTGGTCCGGAGACGAAGCAGAGGCCTGGGCATAAGAACACGCTCCCATTCAAACCCGTCCATTTCAAACCGACGGGCTGAGGAGAATTATCACATGATCGCGTGTCGTCGACTCGCGTTTCGTAAAGCGTTTTTGATGTTCCCGGGGGTGTATTGCATCGCGCGTGCCCGAGGAACAATCCATGAGGCCCGGCCTGAGCTAAGCCTGAGCTAATATCGAGAAGAGTTCCCAAGAGTTCCAAATGACAAATAAACTCCACCTGAAGATTCTCGTTGTCGCCTTCGCGGCGATATCCACGGCGTTCGCTTTCCAGCCGGGAAAAGCGACCCAGGAAACCGCCCGATGGGAGCAGCACGCCCGCGCCGTCGACATCATCCGCGACGATTGGGGCATCGCGCACGTCTACGGCAAAACGGACGCCGATACCGTTTTCGGCGCGATCTACGCGCAGGCCGAGGACGACTTTAATCGTGTCGAGACGAATTACATCAACTCGATGGGTCGCTTGGCCGAGGCTGAGGGCGAGTCCAAAATTTACCAGGATCTGCGGATGAAGTTGTTCATCGACCCGAAGGATCTACGGAAAGAATACGCCGAGAGCCCGGCCTGGTTGCAGACGCTGATGAACGCGTGGGCCGATGGCTTGAACTTTTATCTCTCCAAGCACCCGGAAGTGAAGCCGAGGGTGATTCAGAAATTCGAGCCGTGGATGGCGCTTTCCTTCACCGAGGGGAGCATCGGCGGCGATATCGAGAAGGTAAATCTCAACCAGCTCCAGGCGTTCTACGGAAAGAATCCGACCTTGGCGTTCGACAACCAAGGTCGGTTGAAACAGGCACCTGCATCTTCGCTAATCGCGCGCCGCGCGAGTGAAAGCCAGTCGATTCCCGAATACGAACCGGAGCCGACCGGATCGAACGGCGCGGCCGTCGCGCCCTCCAACACCCTGGGCCATCACGCCCTGCTGCTGATTAATCCTCACACCTCCTTCTTCTTCCGGTCCGAGCTGCAAATGGTGAGCGAGGAAGGGCTGAACGCCTACGGTGCGTCGACGTGGGGGCAGTTCTTCATCTATCAGGGATTCAACGAACGCGCCGGTTGGATGCATACATCGAGCGGTGTGGATGCGGTGGATGAGTATCTGGAAACGGTGACTAAAAAAGGCGACAAGTTCTATTACAAGTACGGAAACGAGGAGCGTCCGATGGAGGCGACGGAAATCACGGTGCCGTACAAAACGGAACACGGCATGGCCGAGAAGAAATTCACCGTCTATCGCACAAGTCACGGGCCGATCGTCCGGGAACTGAACGGCAAATGGGTGAGTTTCCGGATCATGCAGGAGCCCATCAAAGCGCTGGAGCAATCCTATACGCGCACCAAGGCTCGCGATTACAAGTCGTACCGGCAGACCATGGAGCTCAAGGCGAATTCGTCGAACAACACAATTTTCGCCGACGCCGACGGCGACATCGCCTACTTCCACGGAAATTTCATTCCCCGGCGCGACACCAGCTTCGATTGGACCAAGCCGGTGGACGGCAGCAATCCGGAAACGGAGTGGCACGGACTTCTTTCGGTCGACGAAACGCCGCACCTGCTGAACCCCGCCAGCGGTTGGCTCTACAATTCCAATAACTGGCCCTGGTCGGCGGCCGGGCCGAGCAGTCCGAAGAGGGCGGACTATCCCGCGTATGTGGAGAACGGCGGTGAATCCGCGCGTGGGCTGCACGCGATCAGGGTATTGCAGGACAAAAAGGATTTCACGCTCGATTCGCTGATCGCCGCGGCGTACGACAGCTACCTCACCTGGTTTGAGAAGCCGATGCCCGCGATGATCAAGTCCTGGGACGAGACTCCGGCCTCGAATCCGCTGAAAGCGAAAGTAGCCGATCAGATCGCGATCCTGCGCGCGTGGGATCTGCGGTGGGGCGTGAATTCCGTGGCCACGTCGCTCGCGGTGTTCTGGGGCGACGACGTCCGGCGACGCGTGGGCGGAGGCAGAAGAGGAGGAGGCGGATCGGCCGAGGATTCCATCCTGGTGGCGCCGCCCGAGCAGCTTCTGGAATCGCTCGCGGCGGCATCCGACAAACTTGCAGCGGATTTCGGGTCATGGAAGACGCCGTGGGGCGATATCAATCGATTCCAGCGCCTCAACGACAACATCGCACCGTCGTTTACCGACGCGGGGGAGAGCATTCCCGTCGGTTTCACGTCATCGCAATGGGGATCGCTCGCGTCGTTCGGTGCGCGCTCGTATCCCGGAACGAAGAAATGGTACGGAACCAGTGGGAACAGCTTCGTCGCCGTGGTCGAGTTCGGGCCGACAGTGCGAGCCAAGGCTGTGACGGCCGGCGGCGAAAGCGGCAATCCATCGTCGCGTCATTTCAACGATGAGGCCAAGCGCTATAGCACCGGCGAATTGCGCGACGTCTATTTTTACAAGTCGCAACTCAAGGGGCACACCGAGCGGGAGTATCGCCCGGGGAACTGAGCCGCCTGTGGCGCACGCACTCTGCGTGCCGTTTCGACACTCGTGTCGAAACCATTTTTCGGGCTAAAGAAGCAGATATCGAGGGCAGGTGTCGAGAAAGTCTCGACACGGCACACAGAGTGCGTGCGCCACAACTCGAACGGCTCATTTTTCCGGCTGATCGTATCCTCCGATCCGCCTGATCCAAATATTTCGATACCGCACCGGATTTCCGTGATCCTGGAGCTGTAGCGAATCCTCAGCCGGCTGCGGGACATATTTTGCAAGCTCCCGATGCATCGTCGGCCCCATGATCTCGTGATGATTCTGCGTCAACACGCCGTTGTGGAACACGGTGACGAACGCCGGCTTCACCAGCTTTGTGCCGTCGAATCGGGGTGCTTCAAAAACGATGTCGTACGCCTGCCATTCGCCCGGTTTGCGCGCGGCATTCACCAGCGGCGGCCACTGCCCGTAGATCGCACTGGCTTGTCCATCGGCGTAGGTCGGATTCTGATACGAATCGAGCACTTGAATTTCATAGCGGCCCTGAAGGAACACGCCGCTGTTGCCGCGCCCTTGGCTGTTGCCGGAAACCGCCGCGGGCGAGGCCCATTCGATGTGCAGTTGGACATCGCCGAACTTCTCTTTGGTCGCGATCTGGCCCGTGCCCTTGACCACTTCGAAATATCCGTTTTCGACTTTCCACGCTGCCGGCTGTGAGGTTTTCGCGGAAACCCACCGCGAAAGATCCTTTCCATCGAACAGCACGATCGCGTCCGAGGGAGCGCCGCCAATTTGCGGCGCCGGAGTAACCACGTGCGGATGCGGACGCGCCGGATCGTGTACGTGATACGGCAAACCCGGGAGCATGGGTGTATCTGTGTATCCGAGATCGGTGTTCGCGGTCTGGCACATTGCGGCGACGGCAACCGTGAACAGCAAGGCACAGGATTTACGCATCGGTAGACTCCTCCTGGACCAATGTATCTCGAATTTCGCCATACTGGAGCGGAACCAGCCATGATTTGTCCATGAATCATCCACGATTCGTCCATGATTGCGCCATGATGAAACCATGATGCAGCCGGTCAACAGCGGGCGCGCGCTGCTCGAAGAAATCGATCAGACCATCACCGCAACGCCGACGCTGTGGTGGCTGGGACATGCCGGCTTCATCGTGCGATTCGCCACAGTTACGTTCTACATCGATCCGTTTTTGTCAGCGTCCTCTGGACGCATCCTATCAACGCATCGCGAACGCCTGATCGCCGCGCCGCTCGACGCATCCGACATTCGACACGCGGATCTGATTCTCGCGACGCACGCACACCCCGGTCACCTGGATGCGCCGGCGATCGTGAAGATGCTCGAATCCTCCAGGCCGGCGAAGTTGGTGCTGCCGAAGAGCGCAGCGGAGCAGGCCCACCCTGCCGGCGTTCCCTACAATCGCATGACCACCACGGATGCCGGTCTTCGCATCGAATATTTCAAGGACAATCTGTACGGCCGTGTGTACGCGGTTCCCTCCGCGCATCCTCAACTCGATTGGACCGCGGATGGCGGCTATCCTTATCTGGGATACGTGATCCGCTTCGGCAGGTGGACCATTTATCACGCGGGGGATTGCACGATGTACGACGGCCTGGCGGACCGCCTGCGGCCTTTTAATGTCAGCGTGGCCCTGCTGCCGGTCGGCGGTGCGAACTTTTCGGCAACCCAGGCGGCGCAGCTTTCGCACGATATCGGCGCGGACTGGGTGGTGCCGATGCACTATGGAATGTTCGGCGACGATCCCCTGGAAGGAGATTCCACCGCGGGCGAAGAAAGTGCTTTTGTCGCGCACATGCTCGGACATCGGCCGGAACAGCGATTCAAAGTGTTTCAGCCTGGCGAAAAATGGACGGTGCCGGAGGACTAACCGACAACCTTCGTGTTAAAATAAAATTTCTCTGGAGTCTCGCAGTGAATCGAAAATTTCGTAAACAAATTAAAGGCGACAGATTTGCTCAGGAAGTCGGCGCTACCGTCTCCTGGGTGGATCACCACAAAGCACTGGTAACCCGCTATGGGGCCATCGCTCTTGGCGTGGTCCTGGTTGCAGGTGGAGTTTATTTTTATATTCGCCACCAGGCCAATGTCCGCGAGGAGGCGCTTGCCCAGGCGCTGCGCATCGACAATGCCGTGATTGGCGCGGAGAATGCGGTAGCCGGCAACCTTTCCTATCCCACGCAGGAAGAAAAAGATAAAGCGCGCGTGAAAGCCTTCACTGATCTCTACACTCGGTATCATGGCTCGCAGGAGGGTACCATCGCCGAAATGAACCTGGCCTCCGATGCCGCGGATAAGGGCGATCTGGTCAATGCCGAGCGGATGTATAAGGACGTGGTGGACTCCTCCCCAAAAGAGTATGCCTCCATGGCGACTCTTTCCCTGGCAAACATCTATTCCGGCGAGGGCAAGGATGCCGACGCGGAAAAACTCCTCCGCAATTTGGTCGCGCACCCCACCATGACGGTTTCCAAGGAAGAAGCCACCATCCATCTGGCCAAGCTGATCGGCTGCAGCCACCCGGATGAGGCTCGCGCATTGCTGAATCCCCTGCGCATGGAACGAACCTCGGTGAGCCGGGCCTCGGTTACTACTCTCGGCGAACTGGCTCCGTGCTTTAAGTAGCGCGGTTATAGTGCCAACGGCGGCGCTCGCTCATCTTTTGGCAGGTTGGCAGGCGACCAGATCGCCTGCCCCACACTTCAGGCACCGATAGTGCAGACGCCCGCGCTCGCTCATCTCCGGTTTCTGGTGGGGCGAACCAAGGGCCGCCGCTATCCCGAACCTCCCCACGCGTATCGCAATGAGTTTCAGCGCGATCGCGATCGCGTGGTGCATGCCCGCGCGTTCCGCCGTCTCGAAAATAAGACGCAGGTGTTCACGCCGGAGCTCTCCGATCACTTCCGCAACCGGCTGACTCATACCATTGAGGTTTCCCAAATTGCGCGCACCGTGGCGAACACTCTGGGGCTCGACGAAGATCTGACCGAGGCGCTCGCCCTCGCCCACGACATCGGGCATCCGCCCTTCGGACACGCCGGCGAAGCCGAGCTCGACCGCCAGATGCGCAGGTATGGCGAACGGTTCGAGCACAATCTACAGGCGCTGCGGATCGTCGAATCCTTCGAAAATCCGTATGCGCGATTTCCCGGGCTGAACCTGACCTTCGAGGTGCGCGAGGGGATCGTGAAGCATTCGCGCGATTTTGGACCCGGTGAAATTCCCGCGCTCGACGATTATCTTCCGGGCCTGCGTCCGCCGCTTGAAGCCCAGTTGATCGATCCGTGCGACGAGATCGCCTATAACACCGCCGACCTCGACGACGGATACCTCGCGGGCCTGGTGCCGGTCAAAGAGGCCTGCCGCTCCGTGGACAAATTCCGCGAGTTGCATGAGGCCGTCACCATGCAGTTTCCGGGAGCGCCCGAACGCGTTCAAATGCACGAAATCGTCCGCGGATTGATCAATTGGCTGGTCTCGGGTCTCATGGAGGGGACCATCGCGGCGGCGCGCGAGCTCGAAAATCTCCACTCCAACCCCGGCGTCGAATCCTATGTCGATCGTGTCCGCGCGCATCCGCAAAGAATCGCTCGATTCTCCGAAGAAACCGCGGCCGGAAGCGCGCAGATTAAGGCGCTGCTGAGCGCCACCGTCTATCAGTCCCAACAGCTTGCCGATGCCCGCCGGGAATCGGTGGGCCGAATCGGCGCGCTTTTCGGGCTTTTTCTGGCGTCGCCGGAGCTGTTACCCGCGAATTACTTAGAGGAATCGGCCGGCCAACCCGCGCATCGCGTGGTTTGCGACTATATTGCGGGCATGACGGACCGATTCCTCCTTCGAACATTTAGTCAACTTTTCCCTTCCAGTGGCGTTTAATAGAGTAGTAGCGTTTAAGTGAAGGATAAGAGGACCTAATGCGCAAGCCGGTGGTGTTAGGGATTACGTTCGTGTGGGCGTCGTTGTGCGCCCTGACCCTGACTGCGCGCACCGCCAAGAAAACCGTCGCGGATTACCGGCAGTTCGAAACAAGACTGTCCAAAGATGAACAGGTCCTTCACGTTCTGGATCGCTTGACGTTTGGTCCGCGGCCCGGCGACGTCGAAGCCGTGAAGAAGATGGGGCCCAAGAAGTGGATCGACCTGCAGCTCCATCCCGATCGCATCCCGGAGAGCCCCGTGCTCGAGGCGAAGCTCGCACCGCTCGAGTCGCTGCGGATGACGCAATCGGAAACCGCCTCGAATTACCCGCCGCCGCAGATGATTCGCGCGATCGCCGAGGGCCGCCAGCCCTTACCGCAGGATCCGGTGGCTCGCGCGGCGGTGGAACGCCTGGCGCGGCGATACAAGGTGAGAAAAGACGCGAATGCAGGGGCGGCGGGTGCGGACCGATTTGAGCCGGCCATCCCGCTCGATCAGTTGCTTTCGCTCGATGAGATGCGCACTCTTCGCAGCGGCACCGCCGAGCAGAAGAAAGAGCTGCTCGCGTCGATTCCGGAAAACCAGCTTGACGACGTGGTGATTTCGATGCCGCCCCCGATGCGTAATCAGTTGATGGCGGCCGCTCCGGCAGTTTTGCGCCGCAAACTCATGCAATCCAACCAGCCGCAGCAGGTGATTTTTTCGGATCTCGCCGAGGGCAAACTGTATCGCGCGGTGTATGGCAATCGCCAGCTTGAAGAGCAACTGGTGGATTTCTGGTACAACCACTTCAACGTGTTCTTAGACAAGGGCGCGGATCGTTTCCTGGTCCCGACCTATGAGCGCGAGGCCATCCGGCCGCATGTGCTGGGACATTTCCGGGAACTGCTGGAATCGACGGCGTCCAGCCCCGCCATGCTGTTTTATCTGGACAACTGGCAGAGCGTCGCGCCCAACGCGGTGCGCCGGCCGATGGGCGCCCGCCCGCAGCGCGGTTTGAATGAAAATTACGCGCGCGAGCTGATGGAACTGCACACGCTGGGTGTCGACGGTGGATACACGCAGAAGGATATTATCGAGGTCGCGCGCTGCTTCACCGGCTGGACCATTCGCAATCCGCAACAGGGCGGCAGCTTTCAATACAACGATCGCGTGCACGATAAAGGCGAGAAAATCGTGCTGGGCGTGACGATTCCGGCGGGTGGCGGCAAGGACGACGGCGAGAAGGTGCTGGATATTCTGGCCGGACACCCTTCCACGGCTCGATTTATTTCCAGGGAATTAGCCCAGCGCTTCGTGGCCGACGATCCGCCTCCCGCGCTGATCGAGAGCATGGCTAAGACGTTTCTTTCGACCGATGGCGACATCCGCGAAGTGATGAAGACCATGCTTTTGTCGAAGGAATTCCTGTCGGCCGGTGCGTACCACGCGAAAGTCAAGACGCCGTTCGAAATGATCGCAAGCGCGCTGCGTGCCACCGGAGCCGAAGTCGACTTCGCTCTGCCGCTGGCGCAGCAGATCGGCCAATTGGGCGAGCCCCTCTATAGGAAGGTGGAGCCGACCGGTTACTCGAGCGCCAACGCGGAGTGGGTCAGTTCGGCGTCGCTGCTGGGGCGGATGAATTTCGCGATCGCGCTCGCGCAGAACAAGGTTCCCGGCGTCAGAGTGGATGCGAGCCGCTTTCTCGAGGATCCGTCTCGCGCGGCGCGCCAGGTTCTGTTTACCGACGCGACGCCGGCGACCAAAGACGCGATCGTGAAGGCGCTGGCCGATCAGAAGAGCAAGGATCCCAAGGCCGCCTCGCCCGCGATGGTAGCCGGGCTGGTGCTCGGTTCGCCGGATTTTCAGAGGCGCTAACGAGCCGCGACCAAAGGGAGCGGTTAAGAGGCGCAACAGAATGGAGCGCGTTCCGGGTTTGAGGCATGACCGTTAGGGAGTGCGTATTGACGGAGGCGCGACCGTTAGGGAGTGCGTGTATTGAGATCGTTTAGGAGTATCACATGACATCTCGAAGAATCTTTCTAAAGAGTTCCGCGATGGCGATGGTCGGCATCGGCTCCACGCCTGTATGGCTTTCCCGCGCGCTGTACGCCGCCGACGCGCCCAGCCCGCGGAAGAAGATCCTGGTGGCCATTTTCCAGCGCGGCGCCGTCGACGGCTTGAACGTAGTCGTCCCGCACGGCGAGCAGCGCTATTACGCTCTACGCCCCTCGATCGCCATCCCGCGCCCCGATTCGACCGCCGATTCGGCGATCGATCTGGATGGATTCTTCGGACTTCACCCGTCACTCAGGCCGCTCAAGCCGATTTACGATTCCGGCCGCATGGCCATCGTGCACGCGGTGGGCTCGCCCGATCCGACGCGATCGCATTTCGATGCCCAGGATTACATGGAGTCTGGCACGCCGGGCCTCAAGGCGACTTCCGATGGATGGCTCAATCGGGCAATTCCGGACTTGAAGGGATCTCAGTTACAGAAATCGCCGGTGCGCGCCGTCAGTATGAGCGCCGATCTGCCGCGCGCGTTGCGCGGCCACAACGACGCGGTGGCCATCAACAATCTGAACGATTTTCAGGTGCGCGATCCGCGCGGCTCCTTGAGCTTCGAATCCATGTATGCGGGCACCCTCGACAAGGTTCTGAACGGCACCGGCCGCGAAACCTTCGACGCCGTGAAGCTGATGCAGTCGATGCAGAAGCAGACCTACACGCCTGCCAACGGGTCGAAGTATCCGGGCGGACGGCTGGGACAATCCATGCAGCAGATCGCGCGGCTGATCAAGGCCGACGTGGGTTTGGAGGTCGCATTTACCGACGTCGGCGGCTGGGACACGCACGTGAATGAAGTGGCTCAGAAACCGAGTCAGGGGCAGCTTGCCAACCTGCTCAGCGATTTCGGCCAATCCATCGCCGCGTTTTATCAGGATCTAGGCGACCGCATGGCGGACGTGACCGTGGTGACCATGAGCGAATTCGGCCGCACCGCGCGCGAGAACGGAAATCGCGGAACCGATCACGGCCATGCCAACGTAATGTTCGCCATCGGCGGCGATATCAACGGAGGCAAGGTCCATGGCGAATGGCCGGGTCTCGCCGAAGAGCAGCTGTATGAGAATCGCGATCTGAATCTCACCACCGATTTTCGCGATGTGCTGGGCGAGCTGGTCACGCGGCATCTCGGGAACCGGCAGATCGCCAACGTGTTTCCGGGTTACGACGATCCTAAGTTCCGCGGGCTGGTCGTTTAAGCGCCTATAACCTGCGACGCGCCTGGCCGATAAGAAACTGGAGCTAGCCTGCTCCGGTTATGCAACAACTTTGGCTAGTGTTCCTAGGAGTCGCGACCGGCCTCGTCATCAAGTTGCGCCGCGTTCTGCGCCGGCAGTCACCGCTCGATGATGAACTCCACTCCAAGCAAGTGGCCATCGCTCACGTGCAAAGCGGCGTCGCATGGGTGCGCCGCGATCTGACGTTTGGGTCAGTAAACCAATCGTTTGCAGACACTTTCAAAATGCTGCCGGGCGATTTCGCGGGCCGCGAATGGTACAAGATCTTCGGCCCGGACGATCACGAGCGCATTCGCGACTCCTATAGCCGGATGATGCTGACGGACATGACCAGCTTCGAAGCCGCGGGCAAACGCTCCGACGGATCGCTCGCATGGCTCAACGTGCGGCTGGTCGCAGTGCATGACGGCCAGATGCGTTTTGTGGGACATCACTGCATGATCGACGACAAGTCCCGGGAGCGCGAACTCGAACGGCAGGTTCGCAGTCTCGATGAGCGGCTGGATCAAATTCAGGTTCAGACGCCGCCTGTCCCTGCGGATCAGCCGGCAGATCAGCCCGTTCAATCCGTAAATGGATCAAGCACGCCGAGCCCGTCGATCGCCCCGAATCACCAATCGCTCGACGCACTGCGGCGCGCCACTGGCCGTTCCGTGATCAGTGCCCTGAATAGCCTTCGAAAATCCACCACACCACGGCCGGTATTGCCACTAACAGAAAAGCGCTGATCAGCAGGATCCACAATAATTGCAGAGGCTTCACGCGTACGAAAAGGGCAGGCGGGTCGGATTGACTCGGGGGTGTTAGTGCACGAGCCTCTAATTCACGTGGACCATCAAAGGCCTCGGGACCCGTTAAGGCACCCGCGCCGTCGGTTGCTCCGTGTATCGCGCGCACGCCGTTCCCCGACCGCGCATGAAACATCCCCGCCAGCAATATCCGGTCCGTACACTCCTGGCAATCCACCAGATGGCGCTCGAAGTCTTCGCGCTCCTTGAGCCGAAGCGTGTTGCCGAGGTAGCGCTCCGCCACCGCATTCGCGTCGATATAGTGATGGTCCATCGCCATGTGTGGCCCGACCCGCCGCCGGACGCCGCAGACGTTTGTCAGTAGCCGCGGCGATCGGCAGTTACAGCACCGATTGAAATCATCGACGCTTTGAGCGTATTCGCTAGGGGCGCTCGATGCAAGTGCCTGTTTCCACACAATATCTTGAAACAATGTGTCGAGACAATGTTGTCGAAATAACGTACTGAAAACAATGTGTTAGAATAACGAGTGAATCATTCTTGAGGAGTGTCCCTGCGATGGCGAAAGTGTGTGATGTCTGCGGCCGTGGACCGCAATTTGGAAATCGAATCAGCCACGCTCACAACGTGAGCAAGCGGCGCTGGAACCTTAATCTTCAGCAGGTGCACGCAATGGTGAAGGGCGCGCCGAAGCGCATCCGAGTGTGTACGTCCTGCATCAAGAGCGGCAAAGTCCAAAAGGCCGCATAACGCGTGGCGCAGGCTGAACAAGTACACAGGCCGTTCCTGCCGTTGTGCGCGATAGATTTAGCCTGCAGAGCCGAGAGTCTTCTCCGCCCTTCGTTCAACGTGTGCAGTCGCCGCTAAACCCAATCGGACTCGTGGCTCGGTGTCTACTTTAGCCAGTTGATCTTGGTCGGCTCCGAACGTTCACACGCCAGCACTTCCGTAACTCCCGACGAAATATCCGCGCATGCGTTCGAAATGCCTGTGTGCAGCGCGTTCTCCTTAGTGGACCCGGCAGTGGTGCGGCAGGAAGTTTGGCCTTTGAACTCAATGCACACTTCCACGCGATGTGCGGCCGTGTTCATGGTGGAATAAGCAATCAGCGCCATCAAGGCTGCAAAAATCAGGATTCCCACCAGCACCGGTTTCTTCACACGTTCGGTCCTGATTCTTTCATCCTTCTGAGAATCCTTCGAGCACTGGCGCCTCCGTGAAGAAAGAGCCCATGCGCCGGAACTTGTCGTAGCGATCGTCGATCAGCTCGCGCGCCGACATCCCGCTCAGCTCGTTGAGCGCCTCTCTGAGCACCACGCCCAGCGCGTCGGCCGCATTTTCCGGATTCGTATGCGCGCCCTCGCCCGGTTCAGGCACAATGCCGTCGATGAGCCCTAAATCGAGCAGATCAGGCGCCGTCATCTTCAGCGCGGCCGCCGCCTGCGGGGCTTTGCCCGAATCGCGATAAATAATCGCCGCGCAGCTTTCCGGTGAAATCACGCTATAAACCGCGTTTTCCATCATATAAATGCGATTGCCGACGCCCAGCGCGAGCGCCCCGCCGCTGCCGCCCTCCCCGATCACCACCACGATCACCGGCACGCCCAGCCGCGACATTTCCCGCAGATTGTAGGCGATAGCTTCGCCCTGGCCGCGCTCCTCCGCGTCCTTGCCGTGATACGCGCCGGGCGTGTCCAGCAGTGTGACGATGGGGCGCGAGAACTTCGCCGCCAGCTCCATCAGCCGCATGGCCTTGCGATAGCCTTCCGGGCGCGGCATGCCAAAATTGTGAAACACGTTCTGCTTGGTGTTGTGGCCCTTTTGCTGGGCCACGATCATCAGCGGCTGCTGGTCCAGCCAGCCCATGCCGGCGACGATCGCGTGATCGTCTGAAAAGGAGCGGTCGCCATGCAGCTCGCGAAAGTTCGTAAACAGGCGCTGAATGTAATCGAGCGCGTGCGGACGCTTGGGGTGACGCGCGAGCTGAACCCGCGCCCAGCTCGGATTCGGCGGTTGCTCGGGGTTCGGAGAGGAAGGAGATGTGTCCATATCGGTGATAATCGGCGTGACCACCGGCGCGCCGCGCGTCACGGCAAGCTCAACCGGCCAGAACCTCCAGCGCTTCCGTGCCGCAGATACGCGCGACCTCGGCGCAGAACTCCCGATCCGGGCGAACCTTCGCCGCAATATCCAGGATAACCGAGAAGTCCCGTGACTTTTCCAGGCGCAGCCGAACCGCCGTCTCTCCGGGCTTGCCTTGGAACAGACGGAGCAAGGCTTCCGCTCGATCGGCCGCGGTGGAGGCAGCCGGGCCCGTTCCGTTCACCGGAACGCGGATCGAGATCAGCGAAGGCAGATTCACGCGCGCCACCTGCAGCGGCACAATGTCCTGCACGGAAATCTTCGGTGGACCATTCTCTTCCGGCAGCACCAAGCCGCGCACCAGCACCGCCTGATCCTCGGCCAGCGACGGCAGCAGCCGTTCATATTGCGTGGAGAACACCATCGCCTCGACGGCGCCCTCCAGATCCTCGATCTGCATCGCTGCCCACAGCTTGCCTTCCTTGCTGCGCTTCCTTTGGACGCCCGTAAGGATTCCGCACAGCGCCACTTCGGTGTTCTTGGCCAGGCTTTCGAGATTGGCGGAAGTGTGCGACGCGAGTTCCTTCACCTTGTCCATGTGCTGATCCAGCGGATGCCCTGTGATGTAAAAACCGAGCGTCTCCTTTTCGCCGGTGAGCTTGGCCTGTCCCGTCCAATCCGGAACCTTCGGCAGCGGATGTTGGGCGGCCGGCTGTTCTTGGATCAGCGTCGCGAAAAGGCCGGATTGCCCGCTCTCGCGGTCCTTCTGCGTCCGCGCGCCGGTTTCCATGGCGCTGTCGATGACGGCGGTGAGCTGCGCCCGCGTTCCCTCCAGGCCGTCCCCCTTCATCGAATCGAAGGCTCCCGCCTTGATCAGACTCTCTATGGTGCGCCGATTCACCGCGCCTAGATCCACTCGCTCGCAAAAATCGTACAGCGAGCCGAAGCGGCCGTCCCCGCCCATCGACGTGTCGCGCGCTTTGACGATCGATTCCACCGCGTTCGCGCCGACATTCTTGATCGCGCCGAGTCCGAAGCGGATCGCGTCGCCGTCCGGCGTGAAATCGAAGCCGGACGAATTGACGTCGGGAGGCAGAACGCGCATCCCCATCACCCGGCATTCGTTGATGTACTTGACGACGTTCGCGGTGTTGCCGGTCTGCGAAGTGAGCAGCGCCGACATGAACTCCGTGGGATAGTGCGTCTTGAGATAGGCGGTGATGAACGCCAGGTACGCGTAGGCCGCCGAATGAGCTTTCGGAAACCCATAGCCCGCGAATTTTTCCATCAGGTCGAAGATTTTCTCGATCTTTCGCGGCGGATGCCCATTGGCCTTTGCGCCGTCAATAAATCGCGCACGCTGTTTGGCCATCTCTTCCGGTTTCTTCTTGCCCATCGCGCGGCGCAACAGATCGGCTTCGCCGAGCGTATACCCGGCCAGCCGATTCGCGATCCGCGTCACCTGCTCCTGGTACACCATCACGCCGTAGGTTTCTTCCAGGATCTCCTTCATCTCCGGCAGATCGTAGACCACCTCCCGACGGCCGTGTTTGCGCTCGACGAAATCGTCGATCATGCCCATCGGACCGGGCCGGTACAGCGCGTTCAGCGCGACCAAGTCTCCAATGCGATCCGGCCGGTAGCGGCGCAAAATATCGCGCATCCCCGGCGATTCAAACTGGAACACGCCGCTCGTGTAACCCTTGTGAAAGACCATCTCGTAGGTCTTCGCGTCGTCGAGCGGAAGTTCGTCGAGCGCCAGCTTCACGCCCCTGTGCCTCTCGATCAGCTTCAACGCATCGTCGATGATGGTCAGCGTCGTCAGGCCCAGAAAATCCATCTTCAGGAGCCCGAGTTTTCCGAGACCCACCATGTCATACTGCGTGACAATTTCGTCTTTATTGGTCTTATATAGCGGAACCAGCAGTTTGAGCGGCGCCGGCGAAATCACCACTCCCGCCGCATGCACCGAGGCGTTGCGCGACATCCCTTCCAGCCGCTGCGCGACCTCCAGCACCTCCTTGATCCTCGGCTCCTTGCGCGCCAGCTCATCCAATTGCGGCTCCGCCTTGCGAGCGTCCTTGATCTTGATATTGAGCGGCATCGCGGGAATCAGCTTGGTGATGCGATCGACATCGGCGAAGCTCAAATCCAGCACGCGGCCGACGTCTTTGATGGCCGCCCGGGCGCCCAGCGTTCCGAAAGTGATGATCTGCGCCACCTGCTCCTGGCCGTATTTTTCGGTGACGTATTGAATTACGTCTCCACGTCCGCGCGTGCAGAAATCGATGTCGATATCGGGCAGGTCGACGCGCTCCGGATTCAGGAAGCGCTCGAAGATGAGCCCGTACTCCAGTGGATCGATGTCAGTGATCTGCATCGAATAGCTCACCAGCGATCCCGCTGACGATCCGCGCCCCGGCCCTACCGGAATCCCGCGCTGCTTGGCGAAGCGGATGAAATCCCAAACGATCAGGAAGTAGCCCGAATATTTCATCTGCTGAATGGTCCGGATCTCGCGATCCAGCCGCTCGTTATACTCCGCCAGCGCGTGCGTGAGCCGCCCGGCCCCCGCCAACGCCTCCAATCTTACGCGCCGCTTTTCGAATCCCTGGCGCGCAACGTACTCGAAATAGGTATCGGTCGAGTGCCCCTCCGGCACGTCGAATTTCGGAAACGGTTCCTTCACCGGTTCGAGCTTCAACTGGCAGCGCTGCGCGATGTCCCAGGTGCGGTCGAGCGCGTGCTCCACTTCGCCGAAGAGCGCCATCATTTCTTCACGCGACTTGAGATAGAAGGCCGGCTGCTCGAAACGCATGCGATCCGGATCGGACATAGTCTTGCCGGTCTGAATGCACAGCATGATTTCATGCGCGCGCGCGTCGTCCTGGCGCAGATAATGCGAATCGTTGGTGGCCACCATCGGAATTCCCGTGTCCGCCGACAGGCGGTTGATCAGCGGCAGAACGCGCGCGTCGGGTTCCAGGCCGTGGTCCTGAAGCTCCAGAAAGAAATTCCCGCGCCCGAACAAGTCCACGTACTCGTGAGAAATGCGGCGTGCTTCCTCGTATCGATCCGCCAGGAGCGTTTCGTTGACATCGCCGCGCAGGCACGCCGAAAGCGCGATCAGTCCCTTCGAGTGGCGTGAGAGCAGGTCCTTATCGATGCGCGGCTTGTAATAAAAGCCGTCCAGATAGCCGGTCGAAACCAACTGGATCAGATTGCGATAGCCTTCCTGGTTTTCACATAGCAGAATCAGATGGTTGTAGCGATTCGAATCGTTCTTGAGCGTGTGCGCCTGCTGCGCGACGTAAACTTCGCAACCGATGATGGGATGAATGCCCCGGGCGGTTGCGCTGTTGTAGAACTCGACCGCGCCGAAAAGATTTCCGTGATCGGTCATCGCCACGGCGGGCATCTTCTGCTCCACCGCGAGATCCATCAACTGGGTGATCTCGCAAGCGCCGTCGAGCAGCGAATAATCCGTGTGGCAGTGCAGATGAACAAACGGGGAGGGCATGGAATCCAATCCCGGGGGAGAATTCCAGTATAGCGTTCATCCGCCGCGCACAACGCTGATAAAACCTGTGCGCGACATCTTTTGCTCATCGACTTTTGAACCTGTCCAAATGATCGCCCGGCGACGTGGGGCCGGCACTCGTGCCGGCAGCCGGTCTTCAGACCGGCTTGCATTCCGAGCAAAGAGAAGCCGCCGGGAAACCAGCGCCGCTAGTGCTGCCGGCCTCACATTCCTACGATTCCTTGTCCGTTGTCACCGCCGGCGCCGCGCGTTCATTCACAGTAAGCCGAAACACATCCGGCCGCGCGTAGTGCCCCACCACATCCAGATCGTACTTACCCTCCGCGATTTCATTCAGATCGATATCGGCGAGCAGGATCGCTTCGCCATCGTAGTTCGGCCCGGCCAGAACTGCGCCTTGGGGATTAACGATCACGCTGCCCCCGCGAATCAGCACCGTCGGCGGATCGTTGCCCTGAATCGCGGGATAATCTTCCGGACAATCGCCGCGCCGCAGATATTGGACCGCTGAAAGCACGAAGCAGCGGCCCTCGAACGCGACGTGCTGCATCGACCGCGCCCAGGTGTCGCGATCGTCCACCGTCGGCGCGCAGTAAAGCTGGATGCCTTTGGCGTACATCGCGGTCCGCAGCAGCGGCATGTAATTCTCCCAACAGATCACCGCTCCGATCTTGCCGAGCGGCGTATCGAACACCGGCATGGTCGAGCCATCGCCCATGCCCCACACCAGCCGCTCCATCGCGGTCGGCATCAGCTTGCGATGCTTCCCCATCATATTTCCAGCGCCGTCGAAAAACAGCACCGTGCAGTAGAGCGTGCCGCCATCGCGCTCGATCACGCCGATGACCAGATAAACCGCGTGCTCCCGCGCGATCGCGCCGAGCGCATTCACCGCACGCCCGGGAATCTCGACCGAGCTTTCGAAATACCGGCGGAACATGCGGCGCCCTTCCTGGGTCCTGCCACCCACGCGCGCGCCGAAATCGAGGCCTTTTGGATAAGCCGAAACGAACGCTTCGGGAAACACGACCAGCCTCGCACCCTTTGACGCCGCCTCCGCGGTCAGCGTGCGGACTCGCTCAATGGTCGCGTCGCGATCGAACACCACCGGCGCGGCTTGCACGACCGCGGCCTTAAATGGATTAGTGGACAAGCAGAATCATGGTACCAGCCCCATGCGTAAGCATGGGGCTTGCGCCCGGGAATCGAGATAGCCCCAGGCTGACGCATGGGGCCGTGGGGCGAGCCCCGCGTGACTTCCGCCATCAGGGAATCAGTTTCGAGATTGTTCTCAGAACCAAGCCGCACGCGGCCATTCGGCAAACCCATCGGAGTTCATCCGTGCAACCGCGAGGATGCAACAGAAAAGCGCATGCGGGACGCAGCTCGAAAGCGAGCCACGCCCCGTCATGCGCTTTGTGTAGTCGTTCAGCGTGAAGAGTCTCTTTAGTTGGCCTTGCGCAGAGCCTTGCGCAACCTCAGGCCGACCGCAAATGCAACGCTACCGAGCAGAACCACCGATGACGGTTCCGGAGTTGCGGTGTATTCGAAATTGGGCCCGAAGTAAGAACCCATGTCGCCGCTTGTGTTCGTTGGGTCGGTAAGCGTGCCTCCAGCTATATACTCATTTTCCCCGAAAGTTATCCCCGGCCCCATCGTGATGCTTGAGAGCTCGCCAGGGAAAATATTCGGGTCGGAACCGTCTAACCAAACGGCGCCAATCGTGTACGTCCCCGGCCCAAGGACCACGGGTGCACTTACGTCACGCCACGCTTGACCGAGCGCATCGGTTTCCAGCGTAGCCGAAGTGCCGGAACCGACGGTTGCTGAGTCCAACAAATTCCCCATCGAGTCCCAAATTCCTACGTCATGGCTTTCCGCAAGAGCCTCGCCACCAGAGTCGAAAACCGAGAGATCAGTGACGTCGATAGTCCCAGTAACAGTGAACGACCATCCAAAAGTGAACGGCCCATTAGCTAGGGCTTCGCCTGCCGTGCTGGTGAAGTTAACGCCGAAAACATCCGCGAGAAGCGGCGTGGCTGCGAAACATCCGCACACGCAAATAAGCAGCAAGAATTTCTTCATTGTAGTTTTCCCCTAACCAGAACCGGAGTTCTTCGCCGCCCGGCGCGACGCGCACAACTCGCCTGTTCCTGACCCCCTTGTTTCAGCAATTTGCGTTCCGAAAGATAAGTCCCTTTAGAGTCAGTGTTTAGCCGCATTTAACCAGCGGTTCTCGACCCAGTCCTTTGGACCCGGTACCACTTTTTGGGAGTTTGGGTGAGGGTGATGGTAAACCTTCGGGCTAAGCATCGCCCGGCCGAAGTCAATTCGATGGAGGTTTAGTACTGCTATTACATTCTGAAGTTTCCGTGCAACCAGGAGGATACAACAGAAAAGCGCATGCGGGACGCAACTCGAACGCGAGCCGCGCCACGTCATGCGCTTGTGTAGTCGTTCAGCCTGAAAGAGCCTTTTTAGTTGGCCTTGCGCAGAGCTTTGCGCAACCTCAGGCCGACCGCAAATGCAACGCTACCGAGCAGAACCACCGATGACGGTTCCGGAACCGACGTGCCACCGAACGTCGTGACTAGTCCGGTGGATGAGTCTGCGGCGCAACCGACATGGTTGGTTAGGCAGTACGCCCGGCTGGTTACGGCGCCCGTGCCATCGGCCTCGTTGTAGCCATTACCGGATCCATTCGGCACGTTGTCCTGATTGGAGACGATAATCTCGAGCAACAGGTCGCCCAGAGCAGGGTCGTAGGTAAACGGAGCGAAGCCGGTCAGCGTCAGAATGGCGCCATAGTTGGTCCCTCCCGCAGGGACCGTTGCGGTGCCGATCAGGTTCGGACCGCTGATGTAATTGCTTGCCGGCGTCGCGCCGAGGTTGCCCACCGCATTGAAGGCAGCGTAGCCCCACTCGAACTCGTAACTCCCACCGAGTACAACGTCGTTGCCGCCAAACACGCTGGCGAAGTACCACGAGATTGAGTCGATCGTTTCTGGGCTCGTGAACGAGGTCGACCCATACACCTGCTCGTAATCGATGGATTGACCCACGCTCGTGCCGCTATCGTTGCACATGAACGGGTAGCAGTTTCCAGTAGTATCGGTGCCGACGGTAACGTCTGCGTGTAAAAGGCTTTGCCCAAGCATAAGAGCGCCTAGCGGAAGCGCGGTTCTCAAAATGCGGGAAATAGAAAGAAGCGACATCTTGCCTCCATAGCGACTGGATTCGGTCTCGGCAGCGGCCTCTTTCTTTGTAGGTTGCTGCGCAAGTTGTAGGTTACGTTTGCAAGTAGAGTACCACTAGAGACTAAGGCTATAGATCATTTTAATTCAGCAATTTACAGCGGACAATTGGGAAGCGCCTATCCCAAAGAATCTCGAAATAGTCTGAAGTGGAGGAATTGTTTCAGTTGCTTGGGGTTTGGCGGCAAGACGCCCCGTTCGGATATGTGACCCAGGCAGCGCCTCCCCGCGTCTCCAATGGGCTGCGCGTGGGGCCGCCAGTCTTGGCGGCGAGCCGCTTTTCAGGCCGGATTAGGTTGTCAGTCCGTCGAAATCCACCCGTCCACGATCTTGATGATCCGATGCCCATACGACGCGTTCACCTCCGAATGCGTCACCTGAATGATGGTGGTCCCGGCTTCATTCAGCTTCTTGAAGACCTCCATGATTTCTTTCGCCTGGCTCGAGTGCAGATTGCCGGTCGGCTCATCCGCCAGAATCACTTTCGGGCTCGCGATAATCGCCCTGGCGATCGCCACCAGTTGCTGTTGCCCGCCGGAAAGCTGGTTGGGAAACAAATCTTTCTTCCCCACCATCTGAAACCGGTCCAGGACGTCGCACACGATTCCGTCGCGCTCGGCCTTCTTCACGTTGCGATACGACAGCGGAATGTCGAGATTCTCATACACGGTCAGCGAATCGAGCAGATGGTAGCTCTGAAACACGAATCCGAAATATTTCTTGTAAATTTCGTCGCGATCTTTTTTCTTGAGCTTTTGAATCGGATGATCCAGAAAATTATACTCGCCGGTCCAGGCGCTGTCATGCATGCCGATCAGGTGCAACAGCGTCGATTTGCCGGCGCCCGACGGACCCATGATCGAGACGAACTCGCCCTCCTTGATGTCGATGTTGACGCGGCGAAGTACGAAGGTCTTAGTCGGTCCATGCTCGAAATACTTTTCGACGTTACGCAGTTGGATCATAGGAAGCCTCAGGATAACTCAGGTGGGGCTGGGCCAGCCTGCCCGTGGAGGCGCAGGCCGACCGGGTACCTGCCAGTGCGCGGTGGGGCAGGGCCGTGCCCTGCCAGTGCGCGACGCCCTCGTCGCGCTTCTCCCTCGCCCTCAAGCCCCGCCCGTCATCTCGATCCGTGGAGGACTCGACCCGTGGAGGCGAAGCCGACCGGGCGAAGCCGACCGGAGGGCGGGGATCCCAATGTACTCATTGGACGCGCCACAGGCCCGTCCGATAGCGGATCGATCGCGATGCAATGCGCCGAAAGGCAATGCGCCCTGTTACAATCTCCAATCATGCGTTGCCTCTTCGTGATTCTCGCGATGTCCGCGTTCCCAGCCGCTCATGCGTTCGCCCAGCCGAAACTCCCCGCGTCCCTCCCGCCCGCAGAGGGCAAGATAGTCGACCAGTACACCATGCGTTACATCGAGGTCTCCGTCGGCACCGGCAAATTAGCCGAGCCTGGAAAAGTCTACTTCGCCCATTACACTGGATGGCTTTACGACGGCACCCAGTTCGACACGTCGCGCAACAAGCCGGAGCCGTTGAGCTTCGAGCAGGGCAAACGAAAAGTGATTCCCGGATGGGACGCCGGCTTTGAGGGTATGCGCGTGGGCGGCAAGCGTCGATTCCTGATTCCGTATCAGCTTGCCTACGGCGAAAAGGGTCGTGGAAAGATTCCGCCCAAGGCCGACCTGATCTTCGACGTCGAACTGATGGACGTGAGGGATCCTCCGCCCGACCCTGCAAAATAGCGAAAGTTGGGGACTCTCCCGCGTCAGGACACGTGCAATTCTTGCGGGACGTGCTGGCGGCGAACCTTGATTTTGCTTTCGTCCTTGCGGACGGCGGCAAGGTCGTAGGCAAGCTGCATTCCCAACCAGGTTTCCTCCGTGCTGCCAAATGCCTTCGCGAGCCGAATAGCCATCTCCGGGCTGATACCGGACTTGCCGTTAATGATGTTATTGAGAGTCTGCCGGGTAACACCGAGGATCTTTGCCCCAGCGGTCACGGACAGGCCCAACGGTTCGAGGCACGCGCTCCGAACGATGCGTCCAGGATGTGCGGGATTTTTCATGGGCATAATGTATGCTCCTCTGGTTCAGCTTTCCGAGCGCGAGTGTGAGAGAGCGTCGCGCTTCAAGGCGGCGCGTAGACCTCAAGGTTGCGGGCGCAAACCCATACGGTGCGGCCTCTAAACCATCCTTCTCTGAGCGTTACTGACCAGACGGTGCCACCGCGCGCCGCACCAGATCGAGCAGTTGATCCCGAACTGGAAGGCAGCCGCACCCGAGTTCCACCAGGCACCCGGCGAAGTTCGCCAGATGCTAAAAGCCTGCCTGTGTCCGGACTTCCTTCCCATAAGTAGGAACTCGCCGATAGCACGCAGTTCGCCGATAGCACGTCGATGACACCCGGCTTGTCGGACAAAGCGACGACCACGTCGTCGCCGATTAGCGAACCCTGTGGCCAGATATCGACAATCCAAATGTAGGCCGCGATTGACAGCAACGCGAAAACGCCCACTAGGATGCTGAGCCATTTGCGCATTCGTCCTAGTCTACCGAGCGCCCGCCTCGATTGCCGTAGCAACAGACACGGCTGGTGCGTTCACATCCCGCGCACGAATTCTATTTCCCTTCCCATCAATCTCTTACCGATTTACCTCGCGAATAAGTTTTCCGACCCCCGGTTATCGTGAAGCCGTAAGAGATTGGGTCCCTCATTGGTTCCAGTCCACGACCAGCCGGAAGAGTTCTCGAGACCCCACCGCGCTTAAACGTAATGCGATGAGCCGTGCCGCTGCGCGATCAGCGGGGGGGCGCCCCAACTTAACGAATGGGCCGGATGAAGAAATGAGCGTGAAGAAACGACCGGATAAAGAAACCTGAGCGGATGAACATGATTCTGCCGATACCATGGCGAACGCCATCCCGAACCCGCGATCCCGTCACAGCTTTCCCTTTAAAAGCCGGTTTACTGCCTCGGGATCAGCCTGTCCGCGGCTTGCCTTCATCACCTGTCCCACCAGGAACCCAAGCACTGCTGTCTTTCCTCCACGATACTGCTCCGCCTGTTTCGGATTCGAGGCGATCACCTCGTCGACGATCTGCCCCAGCGCGCCCTCATCGCTGATCTGCGCGAGGCCCTCGCGTTCGACGATCGCCCGCGGACCGTCGCCCGTCTCGATCATTTTTGGGAAGATTTCCTTGGCGAGTTTGCCACTGATCTTTTTCTCAACAATCATGCCCACCAGCGCGCCCAGATTCTCCGCGCTCACCGGCGATTCGACGATCTCCTTACCCGCCTGTTTCAGCGCTGCCGCCAGATCGCCCATCACCCAGTTGGCGGCCGACCGCGCATCGGCAGCTCCCGATCCCATCGCCGCAGTCACTCGTTCGAAATAATCGCCCATCGCGCGCGTCGACGTCAGCACCTCCGCGTCATATTCGCGCAATCCGTAGACTTCGACCAAGCGCTTGCGCCGCGCCTCGGGCAGCTCCGGCATGTTCCCGGCGATCGACCCCAACACATCTTTTCCAATTCTCAATGGCGGCAGATCCGGCTCCGGAAAATAGCGATAATCGTGCGCGTGCTCCTTGCTGCGCATGCTGGCGGTCTCCCCGGTCTCGGAATTGTACAAACGTGACTCCTGCGTCACGCGCCCGCCCGATTCGAGCAGCGCCACCTGCCGCTCGATCTCATAATCCAGCGCCTGCTTCAGGAATCGAAACGAGTTGAGGTTCTTGACTTCCGCCTTGGTGCCGAACTTCTCCGCGCCCCGCAGTCGCACGCTCACGTTCGCGTCGCAGCGCAGGTGCCCCTTTTCCATGTCGCAACTGGATACGTCCAGATATTGCAGCGTCTGCTTCAGCGCGGTCAGAAATTGGTACGCTTCCTCCGAACTGCGGATGTCCGGCTCGGTCACGATCTCGATCAGCGGCGTCCCGGACCGGTTCAAGTCCACATACGTATACCGGTCCGAATCCGGGAACCCGTCGTGAATGCTCTTGCCCGCATCGTCTTCCATATGAACGCGCGTGATGCCGATGCGTTTGATCACGCCATCCCGGTTGTTGTTCGGATTATTTACGTCGTTATTCACGTGAACATCGACGAACCCGTGCTCGGCCAAAGGCCGGTCGTACTGCGAAATCTGATAACCCTTCGGCAGGTCGGGATAAAAATAGTTCTTGCGCGCGAAGATGGATTCGCTATTTACTCTGCAATTCAGCGCCAGCGCCGCCTGAACGCCCAACTCCACCGCGTGCCGGTTCAGCACCGGCAGCGCTCCCGGCAATCCCAGGCATACCGGACACACGTTGCTGTTCGGCTCCGCCCCGAAACTGGTCGGGCAGCCGCAGAAGATTTTCGTGCGCGTCGAAAGCTGAACGTGAACCTCGAGCCCGATCACCGGCTCATATTTGCTCATATTGAACTTTGGGCCCCACTTCAGGCGGTGCCGGACCGCCCCGGGATGCAGGCCCTTGACCTGTGGACTTCAAGCGTTTTTTCCGGCATTAATTTTCATTATACGGTCCTGTTGATTTTCCGTCCTTTTGGTACCGCACCGGCCTAGGGTGTTTCCAGCAAAGGCATTAGGACAATCACCTAATCCTAATGCTTGCCGATCCATGGGACGATTATCTATGCAGAAATGAACACGTCCAGCCTCGGGCGTCGCTCGGGGCGCGCGCTTCGCGACAATGTGTCCCTCGAGGTGGGGACAGATTGGCCGCTTTCGCGCACGGCTGTCATGAAATGGCTGTGTTATCAGCCACGGAATTTTGGCGAAAGAACTGCGATACAGAAAAGCTAGTGGAAAGATAGGTTGCAGTACAGCAGGTTTTAACAGGACACGAAAATGACCAGCAAAAACACTCACCCAACTCTTATTCTCAAGCTCGCAAAGGCTTTGCTGTTGTTGATACCGCTCCTGCTTGTTTCGCCTGCAAAGGCTTACGGCTATGCCGACCCCGGCACCGGCGCGTTCGTATATCAGGCGGCTTACGCGGCGTTCCTCGGCGGCACCTTCTATCTTCGCCGGTTCCTGGATCACGTGTTTCGCCGGCGCAAGTAAATTCCAGCGGTCCCAGCCGGACTCCGATCTAAAGGCTAGCAGTCTGCCGGAGAAGGCTACTCTTGAGTCTGCTAAGACATCAGCGGGACCGTCTCCGACACCTGAATACCCAATTCGTAGAATCCTTCTCTTGGATTACACCGGCGAACGCTGCCGCGAGACAGCATATGATTCACCTCGACTTCGACGAGCGCTCCGCAAGGGACGGGCGACTTAGTCCGCAGGCGCAATCCAGTTTCGGAGATGTCGAGGATCGACGCTGCCAGGATTGGTGCAGATCCGAACGCCAGTACCCTGACTGTGGCGGTCTGGTTCGGTTTGAATCGAGTTTCTCGACGTCGCTGGACCACACTAATCCATCGACCAGAGAATCAAGAGCCTTTAGGTCCGATTCTTGCCCGTTCGGCATATCTCAGCGTTATTGACCGCCTAGACGGAAAACTTAAACTATCCCACCACTCGAAGTTGGGCGGATTTGCACTAATTGAGACCGGCGCTCCCGCCGATGAAATGGTTGTAATGAATTCTATGGAAACCACAAAGCGCGGCACGCGCAAGCACTCTCTTCTCTTCAACATCGTCGCGCGGGCCGCGATCACCCTCGCCGCGGCAGCAGCTTTGCTGCTTCTGCGGCCGGACTATTGGAATCCTATCGCGTTGCTGTACCGTCACTACGTCGCTTCGCCACAAATCATTTCCAGCTATCTGCAAAGCAACGCCGTTCGAAAACTGCAAATCGGCGCCGGCCCCAACAACTTTCCGGGTTGGCTCAACACGGACTACACACCGATTCAGGGCCAGGCCTTCTTGGATGCGACCGCTCCGTTTCCGTTGCCCGACAAAAGCTTCGACTACGTTTTTTCAGAGCACGTAATAGAACACTTCAACTATTGGGAAGGCCTGGATATGCTCCGTGAATCCTATCGAATCATGAAGCCGGGCGGTCGCATTCGTGTGGTGACCCCCAATTTAGCTCAGCTACTTCGCCTGTTCCAATCAGACGAGCGCGGTGACCAGTACATACAGCAAAAACTCAGGGCCGTAAGCTATTGGCCCAAAACACCCGATGATGCAGGATTGATTCTCAATCTCGAACTTCACGACTGGGGACACCAGTTCGTTTACAGCCCTACCCTCTTAGAAGATAGTTTGAGGAGAGCAGGGTTCCGCAATATCCGCCAATATCAAGTTGGTGAGAGCGACGATCCGAAATTGGTGGACATCGAGGGCCGCATCAAGACCGCGGAAGCCGCCGTGAACCAGTACGAATCCCTGGTAATGGAAGCACAGCGGTAGGCCGGGCGCGCGGAAATCGGCGGACTCACCAAAATGGAGCTATTTCTTTCACCGGCGGCGCGGACCAGACTGAAAGATTTTCTCATCTGTTTTTCGCTCGGAAATCTGTTTTTCCTGAGGCGCTGGTATGACCTGGAGCACCTCAAAGAGGTCTCCATGGACTATTACCGCACCCGCCCCGCCGATCCCACGCTGCTGGCCGCCACGCTGATCTCCGCGCTCCTGATCACGCTGGTGTTCTGGCTGGCGTGGCTGTGGGTGGAGCACCGGCCCTCGGAAGTGAAAATGCAGTTGGCCCGCTGCGTTTTTCTTCTGCTGATGATCTTTCCGCTCGAATCCGTGCGCCGGTATTGGAATAGCGAAGGCGCCCGCCCCGACATTGGAACCAACATCGCTATTTTTGCGATCGAAGCCTTACTGGGAACCGGTCTGGTGCTGGTGCTGTTCGGCAATCTGCGAGTGTTGCGTGCGGCCAGGCGCGTCACCCTGATTTTGACTCTCCTATTCCCTGCCCTGATGATCGATTTTGGATGGAGCCGGCTCAGCGCCGAGCCCGCCTCCGCCTATCAGTCCAAGTCACCGCTCCCGATGCTCCCGCACCCGCCCGGGCCGCGGCGCCGCGTGATCTGGATGCTGTTCGACGAGCTCGACCAGCGCCTCGCGTTCGATCTGCGCCAGCCCAAGGTCGATTTTCCCGAGCTTGATCGCCTCCGGGCGGAATCTCTGGTCGCCGGTCACGCAGAGCAGACCGCGGGATGGACCACACTCGCGCTCCCCTCCCTGCTCTCCGGCGAAATCTATTCGCGCGCGGAGCTGGTGGACGCCAACACGCTGCGTGTTTCTCCCGCAAGCGGCGGCGTCTTCAACTGGCGCGATCAGCCCAACGTGTTCAAGAAAGCCCGCGAGCTTGGCGCCAACGCCGAAATCATCGGCTGGCACCATCCGTATTGCCGCGTGCTCGGGGACTCGACCGTCCGCTGCATGGACCTTCCCAGCGGTCATCCCACCGCGGCGCTGCTGCGGGAAACCAGCGTCGCCGATGAAGGCATTCTTGTGGCCGTGAAGTTCCTGTTCCAGCTTCAGCTTAACAATCTGCGCGACATGCTTCGCTTGAATCCCGAATCGGCATCGAAGAACGAGCGCGATGCGTATGTGCAGCGCCGCCAGCTCTATCAGTATTTTCAGATTCGCGATCACGCCTACGCCGACGCCGGTGATCCCCAAATCGATCTGTTGTTCGTCCACTTCCCGCTGCCGCATCCGTTCGCGATCTACGACCGCCAGCGCCGGGATTTCACGCTGAGCGATAGCCTCACCTACGCCGACAATCTGGCGCTGGTGGACCGCACCGTGGGTGAAATGCGCGCCGCACTGGAGCGCGCCGGGCAGTGGGATTCCACCAGCATCCTGATCATTTCCGATCACGGCCTGCGTCCGGATCTGTGGCGCGGCCAACAGGGCTGGACCCCGGAGCTCGAACGGCTCACCGCGGGCGTGCAATCTGAAACAGTGCCGTTCATTTTGAAGCTCGCGGGGCAGAATCGCGGGGTGGTTTACGATCGCCCGTTTTCTTCAGTGGTTTCGAGCGAACTGGTGCTCGCGATCCTGTGCGGCGACGTTTCGACGCCGGAAGCTGCCGCTGCGTGGCTCGACAACCGCCAGGGCGCAAATTGACCCATTCCAGCCCCATGCGTCAGCTTGGGGCTTGATCGGGCTTCGGAGCGAAGCCCCAAGCTGACGCATGGGGCTGGAGCGCGACGCCGCGGCGATCACCCGGGCTATTCCGTCGTATTCTATTCTTTACTTCTGTGGAGTTCATGCGACTGGCGCTCGATCTTGCCCGCGAAGCCGAGGCCGCCGGCGAGGTTCCGGTAGGCGCGGTGGCGGTTCTCGACGATCGCGTGATCGGGCGCGGCCGCAATTCTTCGATTTCGACGAACGATCCCACCGCGCACGCCGAGATGCTCGCGCTGCGCGAGGCGTCGACCGCTATGGGCAACTATCGTCTGGAGGGCGTCACGCTGTATTGCACTTTGGAGCCGTGCGCGATGTGCGCGGGCGCACTGGTGACGGCCCGCGTTTCGCGCTTGGTGTTCGGCGCGCGCGACCTGCGCTTCGGCGCGGTGCGCAGCAAGTTCCGCCTCGCCGATTCAGACGTGTTGAACCATCGCCTCGAAATCGTCGAAGGCGAGCTGGGCGCGGACTGCGCGGAACTGATGCGGCGCTTTTTCGCGAAGCGGCGTTGACCACTTCACCCGGGCGGCCTCCGGCTGCCCGAGTGGTCTAGTAAGATCCAGGAGGGGGCCCGTGAAGCCGTTACGTCTCGCACTCGCGCCCGTTGCTTTCGCAGCGTTGTGCCAACCACTCTTCGCGGGTTCGCAGGCGACTGCACCGCCGCCAGCGTTCGATGTGGCCTCCGTAAGACCTAACAACGAACGAGGTCCCTCGCAGCTGCGAACGGACCCAGGAATGCTCGTTGCGCAAAACCTGACTCTGAAGGAGTTGATTGGGCAAGCCTACGGAGTGGCTGCTCTTCAGATCTCTGGGGGACCGGCGTGGCTGGGTTCACTCCGCTTCACTATTGAGGGCAGGGCCGAGGGATCGCATAGCCGCGGCGAGCTTCTCCGGATGCTGCAAAACGTGCTCGCGGATCGATTCAGCTTGCGCTTTCATCGGGAAATGAGGGAATCGATGGCAGACGTGCTGATGGTCGCGAAGGGCGGGTTAAAGCTTCAACGCGCCGGCGACGAGCGAACTGCGGGAGGAATGGACCCGATCGTTAGGCTTCAAGCAGCACCCAGATCCGAAAAAGTCGCGCGGCTCGAAGCAACGGGCCAACGAGTCACGCTGCCTTACCTGGCGAACTACCTGTCGTCCAGGATGAACTGCATCGTAGTGGATAAGACCGGTCTCTCGGGTGAGTTCGACTTCGACGTGGAACTCGCGGTGGACCAAACCGACGCCGCTGATCCGAGCATTCCCGAGCGCGACATCGTGAAGCGCCTCTTCACCGATCTAGTGCAGAACATCGGCTTGAAACTGGAGTCCCAAAGGACGCCTGTTGAGATTTTGGTGATCGAGAATCTCGAGAAGCCGACAGTCAATTAGGATTCCCCGATTTGTTCTGGAGGGCGTCGCGCGAGCGTCAATTACCTGACGGTTTCTCCACATGATCGATGACGAGGAATTCAGAGGGTGCTTTGGCTGATTCAAGTTTCAGCCCCAGCTTTTGGAGCGACTGGAAGATCGAAGCGCCTTGCGGGTCCGACGCAGACGGTGTTGCGCCAGGATCTGAACTACGGGACGTGCAGGTTACGGGAAACTGGTCGCATTGGGAAAGCTCCAGACGGAAATCGAATATTCCCGCAATGCCGGTCTTGTCGATCACGTCGCGGTCCAACAGGCTCGACAGCATATTGCCGAGATCCGTCATCGTCGCGCCGTCAAGGGCGGCCGGGACAGACGGATTATTTGAGCGCATGAGGAGACCGCAGTAATGGGTCGCTGACGGAGCGATTCTGACGAAATCAAGGTCACTGGGCTTGCACTTTTCGTCCTTCGCTAGCTCAACCTTGAGGCCACCTTTGGCTACAGTCAGCTCGTATACCGGGACTTCCCTGGTTTCATGATGGGTCTTGAGCTTGAATCTATCTTCGAGAAGCGTTTGCATAATGGGTCCGAGCATCGTCTCGCGGCTTTGAGGGCTCTCTGCTCTCGCTTCGATGGTGTAGCGCTCGGAACTGATCCAGGCTGGACTTCCTTGAATCGGCTGGCGAAAGCGCTTGATGGACATCGTCACGGGCTCCCGGCCATTTGCGATGTACGCCCGCCGGATGAGACCATCCACCGTTTGACATCTGATGCTCAACCTTTCTGGGGAAGTTCTGATGCCGTTTGGCGGTTCGCCTGGACCACTAGGATGGCAGTCGATAGCAGGTTTGATGGAGGCGACTTCGAATTTCGGCCGCGCAGCCGCCTCAGTCTGTGGTTGAGCCTGTCCCACGACGATCGCCACAGCAGCGCAGCCTAAGGTAAGGGCCGCAAGTATTCGCCGCGTCACGCCCCTGGGCATAGAGGATTATTTTCCGTGCCGCGCTCGCTTCGAGGCGACGGCTTTCACGACCAGCTTCTCCAACACCTTTGGGTCCACATCGGCGAGCTTCTTGATGTACAGGCAACCCTTGCCGGTCGAGTGCTTGCCGAGCTTGGCGAGCAACGCCTCAGCGTCGTCGAACCCCGTCACCCCATAGAGGACCGTGGCGGCCTTACGCGGCGAAAAACCCGCCAGCGGCACGTCGCCCTCGCGCCCGCTCTCGTAAGTATAGTGATGGCTGCCGAAGCCGATGATCGACGGCCCCCACATCTTCGGTTTTTCGCCGGTCGCGCTCTGCATCAATTTGACCAGCACCTTGGCGTCCGCGCGCTTGGCCTGGTCCGTGACCGCATCGATACACGCCGCGACGCTCAGTTCGGTGGGTCTGGTTTTGTTTTCCGTCATTCCTTCTGCCTTTTCTCTTCTCCGAAGGCTAACCCAGAGTGAGGAACGGCGCAACTTGGTGCGTGCCAGATGAGGTCGACTTGCAAGGCACCTGACGGCGTCTTGCGGATTACCGAGCGCTACACCAGCGCTTTCCAAAAGACCGTCGTGTCGCAGAATCTTCCGTCTGGAAACAGCGCATAGTTGGGGATGACGCCCACTATGTTCCAGCCCATACGAATGTACAGTCTCTCGCCGTCGCCTCCAGTGACCGAATCCAGCACCAGGAGAGTTTTGCCCACAAGCCGGGCGGCCTCCTCGGCGCGTTCCATCAGGCGAGCGCCAATCCCATGCCCGCGCGCCGACCGATGAACCAGCAGCTTGGCGATATCTGCCCGATGCGGTTGGTTGGGAGGCGTCGCCGTCAGAATCTGGACCGTCCCCACTAATTTGGAATCCATGAACGCCGCGAGTAAAGTGCGCTCTCCGCGTTCAACCCCGTCGGCTACCTTTTCAAAGAAGGATTCAGCGTCACTCTTCGAAAACGGCGCCATGAAACTGACTGAGGCGCCGCCTTCCACGCAGTCGACCAGAACGTCCGCAAGCGCCCCCACGTGATGACGGGCCTCCGCCGCGCTCAGCACCCGAATCTCAATCATGAGAACAGCTTACAACTGTGCGGAGATGCAAGCGATATTGACGATTTTGCGCACACCTAGGTCCCGTGCCCTTAGGTGTATCTGGGGCTAAAGTGTTTCCCCTATTCGGCCGATCTCTCGCGGGAAATGCCCAAGCCCGGCGGCGGATCTAAAGTGCGATATCAGATCGCGGCACTTTGTTTTGCCGCCGCGGTCGTAATGCTGTTCCTGGCCTACCGATTCGACACCAGGGATTTTCTCATCTCCACTCCGCTCCATCAGCGGCCCGGGCCGGAGTACTCGCGGATGTGGTTCGACAATCGCGACGTGCTTGCGGGAGCGATTCAGCAAGGCGCGAAGCTGAAGCTCGAGCGATGGTCGGGAGAGCCTTCGCGCGTCGAAACCTGGGACGCCGATCTCGCTGGTACTTCCAGTCAACCTTCTGGAACTGCGGTTCCAGGAGACCCGAAGTGGGCCGTCGCCGGCGACTTCTCGCGCATCGCGTGGATTTCCGGCTCGACGCTGTATTGGCAACCGCTCATCAGTGGACGAAGCATCGGCGCGAAGACCGCGTCGCATGCGATTCCGCTGCCCGCCAAGAGCAGCGCGCTCGCGCTCAGCGTGTTATCCGACGAATCGGTTGCGGTGGTGTTCGCGGACTCATTAGTAAAGCGCTGGGATTCGAGTACTGGGACTGCGCTCGCGGAATGGCGCACTCCTCTCCTGCAACCCGATCAGGCGGCAGCGGATCAAGATTATCTGGCGATTTCCTCAGACCACGAGCGCCGTCTCCTGCTGTACCGCTTCCGCGAAGCCGAAGGCTGGAAGCTGGAAGAGGAATCGGCGCCGCCCGATCCGCCCTACAGCTTGTTTCTTCCGGGACCGGGCGCGATGGCGACACTCTCGGCCGAGGGGTTCCAGATCGGGCACAAGACCAGAAACAGCCCGGGCGCGGTGCGCTCCGCGGCCAAGCGCCTGGATGAGGTGATCACCACCGGCGATTTCGATCACGTGGCGGTGCTGCCGCCCGAAGAGGAACATTATTCTCTGGCGCCCGCCGCGCCGGGCTCCCTGGTAGCCGCCAACTCCGCGCAACTGGCCGTCAGCGGACCCCAGGGAACCGCTGTGTTCCTGCTCGCGAGTGAGAAAAGACTCACCGCTACGGGAAAGCAGCTCTCCCGGTGGGCCGTCGGCCTCCTGGCGGCCACGCTGCTGCTTTCCTGCTGGATCCTGCTCACCGACGGCATTAAGTCACTGCTCGGGTTGGTGTTCAAACAGCGATTGCGCCAGGCGCAGGCCCCCACCAAGTTTCCGCCGCCGCCGCACGGGCTGATCGCCGCCTGCGCTTCCGGTGAGAGCGCGCTGTTTGCAGGCGCAGGTCTCAGCGCCCAATCCGGATTGCCCGTGCGCGCCACCTTCATCGCGAACATCCTCCAGGCGACCTCGGTTGAAGGCGTGATTCCCTCGGCCGTCTACAAAAAGCTGCTGGGCGTCTACAGCGGAGGCGACGTGGAAGGCGCGTTGAACGGCCTGGTGGAGGCCGGCCGCCGCGGCGCCATCGTCGAGCACTTCCGCGCGACCTTTGCCCGCATGGCAATGCCTTCCCGCTGCCACGAGATGCTGGCGCGGGTGCCCTTCGCGGCTGCCCTGACCACCAATTACGATTTCCTGCTGGAGCAGGCCGGCGCCCATTGGGCGGCCACCGCCACCACCCTCAAATCGGATCTCGCGCCTTCCTTCGGAGACCGCAGTTCGCTGATCAAACTGTACGGCGACATGGACCATCCCGCGACCCTGCTGCTTTCGCGGGCGGAGTTCCAAGTCGGAGTGGCAGGCTCGGGCGAGGCTGCGCGCGTGAGAAAGATTTTGGAAACTCGTCCGATGCTGTTCGTGGGATGTTCCCTGGAGGCCCTGCTGGCCGACTTAAAGATTCTAGGCGTCAAGGAATCCCGCGCGATGCAACACTTCGCGCTCGCGGGCGTGTCGGAAAAATCGTGGCAAAGGTACGCCTTAGAGCTGGATCGCCGCCACGGGATCAGAGTGCTGGCCTGCACCGAGGCAACCGTGCAGACGGCGCTGGTCGAATTCCTGGAAACGCTGGTGTGCGACACGGAGAAGTATCGTCACGAATCGGCGCCGGTGGCCAAGACGGGCTAGCATGTCCCGGGCTACGGTTTCGCGCAGGAGCGGATCTCGGATTCATAGCGCGTAGCCTGCGATTTCACGTCGACGCGGAGCGCAACTTGGCGCGGGAGCAGGGTTGGGACGCCCCCCACGCCGGCGAAATTGAAATCGAGCAGCGTGGAAGCGCTACGCACGCCCAGGGCGGGCGGGATGGCGACAGCTTCCGAGAAGATGCGCGTGACCCGGCGCAAATCGCGATCGACGAAAACGAAGCCTTGCAGCGCGACGGTGGCGGAGAAAGGCAAGAGGGAATCGCCGGCGCGGGCCGCGACAGCGTAGTGCGAATCCGCGGCGCCTACGTTGAACGAGTAGACGTGCGTCATGCGGCCCAGCAGGTTGGTCCAATGGTCCCAGACGAATTGCGCCGCGGAGCGCGGGTCGAGGATGTTATCGCGAAGCTTCCCGAACTCGACGTTCCAGCTCCCCTCCGCCGGCAGCGCCTCCTGGAATTCGATTCTGTGGGCGAGGGCCCCGTCGTCAGCCTTGACCGGTTGGAAGTACTCGGCGCCGCTTTCGGGATGGCGCAACTCGCCGGTAACGACGCCGCGGGATTTCCAGGCCTCCCCGGGCTGGGCTGTGGAGATGCGGAAGACATCGGTGCAGGTGAAGGGCGGAAGCGAGGCGAGATAGCCGACGGCGGCGCGGCGAGCCTGGTCGAGCGCGGCGCGGCGTTCATCCGCTGAGGGTTCGACCGGAGGAGGAAAGATCGGCGAATCGTCTGGGAGGCGAGTGAGCTCTTTGGCGGGTTCGCTCGGCGAGCCGTTTGGGAAGTGAGCGAGTTCTTTGGCGGGCCCCGTAGAACGTGGGGCAATTGTGGATTCCGGCGTGTCGCCCGCTGCATTGCCTCCGTCGCCGAGGATTGCTGCGCTGACTTCGAATTTGCGGTAGCCGCTGAACTGGATTTCGTTGCGGTAGTCGAGTTTCGGCGTGTCGCTACGCGTCTCGGCGTAGAGCGGAACCAGATGCATGCGGCCGGCGATCTCCGTGAAGTCGTACTGCAGCACAACCGAGGAGCGCCCCAACGGGAACCCTTGGGGAATTCCATCGGCCTCGATTTCGAGGCGGATGACGCGGTTGCTGAAGAGGTCGATATAGACGCGGCCGTGATAGCCGACGGTGGCGGATGCAACGCTGCCGGGTCCCTCGCGGTAGTTGAGGTCGTAGTGCGAGTGGTCGCGCGCGACCTTGTAGGAAAACACAGCGGCGGCGCGTTCGCGCACGGTCGCGCGTCCTTCGGCTTGAAACTCAGCCGCGGAGGCCGGATCGAAAAGCGAATGAAGCCAACTGCCGAATTCGCCATTCGAGACTGCGCCCCCGACCGCGTGGTAGGGCTGACCCACCGGGCGATCGTCGATGGACACCAGTTGGTAATCTTCCCGGCCTCTGGAGTAGCTGAGCTGGACGGCGAGCCGGTCGGTTTGACGCCAGGAATCGGCGCCGGAGGGGCTTTGGAAGCGGCGGACCGATTGGGTGCAGATGAAATCCGGCAGCGCGGCGGTGAAGGCGAGCGCGTTTTGGCGGCCGGCGTCGAGGATCGCGCGGTCGTCCGCTGGGTTGCCCGCGTGAACGGGAGCTTGCGCGGCAAGACAGACGGATGCGGCGAGAAGAATCACGCCGGGGCGCATCCTTCCATTTTATCGCCGGGCGATCGTGCTCCGCAGTAAGACGGCGCGTCAGGGGACACGGCCCTACCCGTCGGTGGTCTTCTTCCTGCTGAATGTCCCGCAATCGACGGCCTGAAACGAACCGGGAGTGGCTTTGTCAATGGCGGCGATGACCTTGGAAAGATTTCTCTTGATAATGGGTAGCTGGATGGCGGACAGCACCACGATTGCCAGTCGCCGCTCGGTAAGGTTCTGCTCGTAGTGGAGGGTTCGATCACCGGTGACCAGAACTTCTACGCCATTGTCTTCGGCGACCCGCAATAGCTCGCCGTTCTTGAGGCCGGCCCAACCCATAAAACTGACCGTTACAACATCGTGGCCACTCAAATATTTTCTTAAGCTATGGTCAAGATTCTCGTCGAGCAGAACTTTCACGGCTGCTGGCGTGCTCGCTGAGCGTGGGCAAACTCAATCAGCCGCTTAATTTGCACGACTGAGAGTGAAGGGAAGCCCTCGCGGAGTTCATCGATGGTCTCTCCGAGATCGTAGCTGTCAACAATGGCGTCGGGGAGAATGCGCGTCCCCCGCACGATAGGCCGCCCCGATACCTTGCCGGGGACTCTTTCGATCAGCTCGCAGCCCATCCAGTCGATGTCCGAGTCGGCATCGACGTTGTTGACGTTGCCTGTGTCGAGACTACTCATGCTGTACTCCTCCTTTCATCGTAGCCTTTTACTTTACCGTGCGTGGGAGAAAGTCGCGATTAGGACGGTAGTGGCTCGCTCATCGGTCGTGACGCATCGGCGGCCGGCGCCTGATACCTCGCATACTCGTTCAGCGTCCAGTCCGCCAGTAGCGAGCCGGTGAAGAGGTGCGCGCCGTCGGCGCTTCCCAAGGACCGCGAGGCGCGCCCTGATCTCGAAAGCAGGAGATCCGTTTCGGCACCTCGCGCCCTCCGAAATCCAAGGGAAGCGCACGGGCGATTGTGCCTTTTAAAGGCTCACACCCGTTGAGATGGGGCGTCCGATGCAGTGTTTCACAAAATCGCCCGTGGCGATTCTAAATGACGAGCCGTCTACCGGCCCGATGATCCGAATCCGCCGTGGCCGCGCGCGGAGTCGCCCAGGTCGCCCTCTTCCCACTCGATCGCTTCGTAACGCCCGATGATGAGCTGCGCGATGCGATCGCCTTTCTCCACGGTGTAATCGGCGCGACCGAGATTGAACATGAGTACGCGAATCTCGCCCCGGTAGCCCGGATCGATGGTGCCGAAATTCACCGTAATCGAATGCTTGAGCGCGAGCCCGCTGCGCGGCCGCACCTGCGCTTCGTATCCTGGCGCGAGTTCGATCGCAAGTCCCGTGGGTACCGCGCGCGCCTCGCCCGGCGATAGTACTGTACGTTCTAATGCGCACAGATCGAGGCCGGCGTCTTCGTGAGCGCCATGCGCGTAAGCCGGCAACAGCGCATCGGAGTGAAGTTTCTTGATTCGGATTCTCATGTCGGAAAAAATTGCTCTCTATGGATGGCGAAATAGCTATCATAGGCTGTTGAGCGATACCTTGACCAACCCCCTGAACAGCCCGCCTGCCAGCCAGTCGTCTAACCCGAAAGCTGCGCGCGTCCTGGCCGTGTCCCCCATGCCCCCGGAGAAAAGCGCGTACGCTCTGGCGCGCTACAGCCGCTCACCCGATTCCATTCGCGATTCCATCGAGTGGGTTCGCACCCACGATTCCTCGAAATTCCTCGAGAGCTTCTACTTTCAGTACGGTCACGCGTCCATCGCCGATCTCGGCCACGTGGTGCTGTGCTTCGAAGGCGTCTCCGAGCTTGCCGCGACCGAAATTGAAGACGAGCAATTGTGGGACGGGCAGGCGCGGTCATCGAGATATCAGGATTTTTCGCGATCGGGATTCGTGACGCCGCCGGAGCTTTTGCCCGCTGACCGGGCAGACGACGCCGCCTTGTATCGCGCCACAGCCGAACGCCTGCTCGCTGGCTATCACGAGATTCATCGCTGCATGATCGGGCACCTCTCCCAAAAGCTGCCTCGCCCCGATGCGATGAAGCCGGAGATGTATGAGCGAAACATCGCGGCCCGCGCATTCGACGTCGCGCGATACGTCTTGTTCTTCGGAATCCCGACGGGCGTCGGTCAGGTGACCAGCATTCGCACGCTGGAGCGCCAAATCCGCCGTCTCAAGACTTCCGAATACGCCGAGGTTCGCGAGATCGCCGGCGAGATCGCGGAAGCTTGCTCTGCGCCGCCGGCGTGCGTGTGGAACGAATCGGCTACGGAGCCGGTTGCACCTACGCTCGCCAGACATGTCGATCCCGATGAACACGCGTCGCAGTCGCGACGCGATCTGGAGCAGTGGGCGAGCGAGAATCTTCCTCCTCCAGTGAGGCGCGACAGAATGGAGCGCTTAGTGAAGCCCGACCGTGAGGGAGTGCGTTCATGCGATGAAGCCGATTCCAACGCCGTTCATGTCTTGCGGCCGATCGACACGCATGCCGATATCGCGGCTACGCTGCTTTACCCGGTGACCGATCGTCCGTTTCGCGATCTCTATGATATGACCCGCGGCTGGGGCGCGGCTCGCCGCAATGAGGTGATCGAGGTCGCGCTGCGATCCCGCACCAAGCGTGAGGAGCTCTTGCGCGAATTCCGCGGCGGCCTGTATGCGTTCGATATCGTGATGGACATCGGGGCTTATCGGGATCTGCATCGCCATCGAAGGTGCCACCAGTTCCGGCAGGCGTATAGCGGACAGCTTGGCTACGATACGCCAGAAGCCTTAATCGAGGCGGGTATGCGGGAATCTTACGATGCGCTGATGACGGAGACCTTCGCGGCGATGCAACACATCGGCGGGAAGCATCACGGTCACCCCGCGCATTACCTGATGCCCTTCGGCGCGCGCTCGCGATTCCTGTTCAAAATGGATTTCGCCGAGTCGGAATACATTTCGCGGCTGCGCAGCGGAGTGAAGGGCCACTTCAGTTATCGCAAGATCGCGTGGGAAATGAAGTGCGCGATGGAGAAGATCGAGCCGGAATTAGGAAAACTGATGGAAGCGACTCCTCCGTGGGTGGAAGATCCGTTGAAGCGGTGACGGAAAGAGAAAAGGTCGTTAATGAACGTGAATAAAAATAAATAGGTCCACGTCCCTTTTGTGTGTGGCTTCCATGAGCGATGCACGACCGACCAGCATAGCTCCATCTTGCCTTACCGTCTATTTACTCTACGACCGGCTTTCGTTCGCTTATTCGTGTTCATTCACGTTCATTAACGGCCTAAATCCTCTTCTCCGCCAACCTCTTCGCGAAACGCTCGACGTTCACGATAAACCGCTCATGCGTCCCATCCGCGATCTGCTCCTTCGCGTCGAACGCCTCCACCTTAAACCGCACGCGACGGTCATCCACCGCGATCACCTCGGTCTTGAAGGTGACCTCCATCCCGATCGGCGTCGCGGCCAGATGGCGGACGCACACCTCAGTCCCGACCGAATCGTAGCCGGGATCGAGCAGCGGCAGCATCGCATTCCGCGCGGTCATCTCGATCAGCATGATCATGAACGGCGTGCCCAGCACGCGCGCGCCTTCCAGGCCCAGAAAATCGACCGCGATGTCGGCGGTCACCGTGCGGCGATGCTCGCCCACCAGCCCAATCGCAATGTTCGGCATAAGCACATATGTTATCCTGACTTTGTATGGCAATTCCGAACGTAAAGCGATATCGCATCACCAGCCCGGACGGCGCAATGTCTGCCAGCCTGATGGCCGTGCTCCCCAAGAACATCGACGTAAATGTGTATCTCTCGGAAGCCGCTCAGCGCTTCGATTGGAAAGCGTACCAGGAAGCGCAGCAGAAGCAGTTCAAGATCCGCGTCGGCCAGCAGAAGCAGAAGAAAGCGAAGTAGGCTCGTGGCGCAGGGCCAGTCTCTCCGTGGAGGCGAAGCCGACCGGATGCCCTGCGGCCTCTTTCACCCAGCTCGTGGCGCAGGGCCAGCCAGTCTCTCCGTGGAGGCGAAGCCGACCGGATGCCCTGCGACGGTCTTTCAAACGACCTCAGCGAGCGGCTTCGGGATCTTTTCCAGCCCTCACGGCAAACGAGCCCGCAGTGTGCGCAGGCTCCGAACGCCCTCCTGCGCGACATCGGTGTCCGGATCCAGCGACAAGGTTTCCAGATACGGAAGGCTGTCGCTATCGCCGGCTCGTGAGAGCACGATGCTGAGCTGGATCTTCTCGTCCTTGGTCGCGCGCGGAAGTAACGGATAAATCGCCTGGCGCACCGGAAGATCCCGCGTCAGCTCCGTCAGATAGGCGACGGCCACTCCACGAAACGTCCTCACATTCAGAGTGTTCACCAGATACCGCAGCGGGCTGAATTCGCCCGTACCGCGATTGCCCAGCGACACCAGCGCGAAGGCCTCCGACAGGCGGTTGCCCAGCTTGCGCTCGTCCGCAAACACCTTATCGAGCACTCCCCGATCCATGGGATTCTTCAACCGCCCCAGGCCTTCGGCCGCGGCTGCGCGAATGGCATCGTCCTTGTCGCTTAAATCGCTCACGAACGTGGCATGATCCGCCGGATCGCTTAACATCGCTAAAGCAGTCACCGCCGCGCGGCGAACTTTGATGTTGCGGGCATGCTCCATCGCATCGCGAACGTCGGGAGCGGCCTCCCGATTGCGCAATATGCCGGTCGTTTCAAGCGTCGCGACCTGAATTTTCTCGTCCAAATCGCGCAGCAGAAATGCGATGCGCGAAGCCGCCGCGGGATCGCGAATTTTTTGGATCGCCACCAGCGCTTCGTACATGACTGCGTCTTCTTTTGAGTGCAGCGCCTCCGCCAGGTCCGGGATCGCGTCTCTCCCGCGTAAAACGCCTATCGCGCGCGCCGCGTTGGCCCGGGCTTCGATGGAAGCGCCGGTGCGCGCCAGTTTGCCCAGCGCCGCGATCACGTCCGGCCGCACCTGCACATACGCGTCGATAATCTGATCGTTGGTGTCGCCGAACTTCGCGCGAATGGCGTTGCCGGCGCGCTGGATGGTCCCGCTCATCCCCACCTTGCTGTAGCCCGGCAGGTACACGTTCACGAGGCCGTCTGTCGCCCGAATCTGGACTTCGGGATCGTTGTCGCGCACCGCGATCAGCAGCGGATCGACGGTCCTGGGGCCGCCCAGCTCCATCAGCGCCTTCGCCGCTTCTATGCGGACATTCAGGTCGGGATCGCTTACATACGGCGCCACCCGCGGAATTGAATCCTGTCCTTGTTTGACCAGTTCGCGGACCGTTTTCACGCGCTGTTTCGCGTCGCCTGCATCCTGCGCGAACGCAGGTTCGCCGGCAAATGTGAAAACCAGCAAAAACGAAGCAAGAAGTGTTATTTTCACCGTACAAACTCGAGCGAAACGCGATGCGGGATGATCCCGGCCTCGTGCCCCAGGTCGAGCAGCTTTTGCGCGGCCTTTGGCACCAGATCTCCGCAATCGACGGTGTAATGATTGACGTACATGCCCACGAATTTCTCGGCGAGCGAGGGATCCATGTCGCGGGCAAATTGCAGCGCGTAAACCAGCGACTCCTCGCGATGGTCCAGCGCGTATTGAATGCTTTCGCGCATCATGCGGCAGCATTCCGATGCGATTTCCGGCCCCAGGTTGCGGCGCAAAACGTTCGCGCCCAGCGGCAGCGGCAAATCGTATTTATCTTTCCACCAGCGCCCCAGATCGATCACCTCATGAAAGCCGCCCTTGGCGAACGTCAACTGGGCTTCATGAATCACCAGGCCCGCGTCGGCCCGGTTCTCCGTGACCGCTTCCAGAATCTGATCGAAAGGAACCTCGACGGCTTCGAAATCCGGTTGCATCAGCCGCAGGGTCAGATACGCCGTGGTCAGTTTGCCGGGGATCGCGACGCGCTTGCCCTTCAATTCCTCTACCGTCATCGGACGCGCGGCGACCAGCGTGGGACCGTAGCCGTCTCCCACGCTCGACCCCGCGGCCATCAACACGTACTTGTCGGCAACAAATGGATACGCGTGATAAGAGATCGCGGTCAGTTCATACTGGCCGGCGCGCGCTTTCTGATTCAGCGATTGAATGTCTTCGAGGACATGAGTGAACTCGACCAGCGATGACCGGATTTTGCGCGTGGCCAGCGCATAGAACATGTAGGCGTCATCTGAGTCCGGGCTGTGCGCGCAGACAATCTCGGCAGTGGTGGTCATTCGTGGGAGTTATCACCATCATAACAGTTGCGGGATCGCCGTTGAGGCGCGACAGCATGGGGCGCTCGTTAAAAAACTCGGAGGCGCGACATTGTAGAGCGCGTTTCTTTTCCGAACCGCGACTCTTACCGAGCCGTGACTATTTGGCTCCGGGTTCCGGAGCCAACGCGCAGCAGCGCACGAAGGAGCGGCACGCCAAACCTGCTGCTACGCTCAACCCTACCGACTGACCACCAGTGCCCCGTGCTACGATAAACACCCGTGAAAGTTTCGGCCACGAGATGAGATTAACGCGGCTCGCGATCTTTGCCGGACTCATCTTCGCTCGCGCGTCTGCGCAATCCACGTGCGTAAACTTCCCGGCGGGCCTAATTCCGTTTTCTTCCATCAGCTACGTAACCGCCGCGAACTCGGCGGGCGATCACCTCGTAGTCGGCGTTCCCGCGCCCGGCGCGCTCAGCTTGATCAACGCGAGCATTCCGCTCCCCGCGTTCACCAACCAGATGTTTTGCGACGCGCAGGTTCAGCTTGCTCCTCAACAGTTTTATCCCAACGTGTACGTTCCGACGGCTGCCGAGCTGAGTGGGAACTTCAGTGCCTTCGTCGGATTATTCGTGAACGCGGCGAACGGACAGCCATATCCCAACGGGACGATTCCGTCAGGCCAGTTGGCGAACGTGTTCGCATGGCGCATCGGCCCCGCGCAGGTGACGTCCGCAACCCAGGGCTGGAGTCCGACCGGCTCGATGTCGGAGGCGCGGAGTTCTGCTGCCGCGGTTCTGCTGCCGAGCGGAAAAGTGCTGATCGCCGGTCCTGATAACTCCGCCGAGATCTACGATCCGGCATCGGGGGCCTTCGCACGCACGGCCCCAATGCTCTTTAATCACGGGGGCGGGTTGACGGCGACGCTGCTGAATAACGGCCAGGTCCTGATCTTGGGCGGCTCCAACTTGCCTTCCGCCGCGGAACTGTACGATCCGGTGTCCGGCAAGTTCACAGCGGCCGCCAGCCCGGCACAGCCTCACGGAGGTGGTGCTACGGCCACCTTGCTGGCGAACGGGCAGGTGTTGCTGGTCGGCGGGTTCTCCGTCCCCGGCGGGACCGTCACCACCAATCTCAACTCCGGAGCGGAAGTCTACAATCCCCAGACGGGGACGTTTGCCCTGACCGGTCCGATGAACTTCAATCGCAACGCGCAAACGGCGACGTTGTTGCCGGACGGCCGGGTTCTGGTCGCGGGAGGAAAAGCTCTGGGAAATTTTGGAACTTTTGTAAGCATCCTGCCTTTCGACTCCGCCGAGATCTATGACCCCGCCACCGGACAATTCTCCCTGACAAGTCCGATGCAAACTGCCCGGGAAGCTCATGTTGCCATTCTGCTTTCCAACGGCAAAGTGCTGCTGGTCGGAGGCGACGCCATCGGCTCGGCTGAACTATTCGACCCTGTGAGCGGTCAGTTTACGTTGACCAACAGCCAGGGCCTGATTCAGGTTTATCTCTTTGGGGCACCGGCGCAGCTCTTATCGGATGGTCAGGTGTTGGTGGAAGGCGGCGGAAATGGCGGGACTGGCTCGACCAATTCCGCGGAGCTTTACAATCCCGCAACGGGTGCTTTCACTCCCGCCTCCGCGCTTTCAATTCCGCGGGCTTTCGCGCAGGCTGCCCTGCTGCTCGATGGGCGGGTTTTGGTAACCGGAGGATCCCCTGTCTGCTGCTCGACCTCAGTCTCCTCCGCCGAGATCTACACGCCCGTCACCGAAGGGTTGATCACTTCACAAACCGGACTCACCTTCCGCGTCGCGGCGGGCAACACCTCAGTGCCAACTCAAACCGTCGCGGTGCTCAGCAACACGGCGACCATTCCGTGGACCGTTTCGACCCACACCTATCAAGGTGGAAACTGGTTGAGCGTTACTCCAACGAGCGGCAACAGCGTTCCCGGCGCGACTCCAACCGCTCTGACCATCACCGTGAATCCGACTGGCCTCGCCACGCAGGATTATTACGGCGCAGTGATTCTCACGCCTACCGACGGCGTGCATCCGCCCGTCACCATCGCGATTGTCTTGCACATCGTTCCCGCAGGCACCGCCGCGCCGCCGGTTGTGACGCCGAGCGGTCTGCTGTTCTTGGGCACGCCCGGCGCCACGCTGAAACCTCAATCGTTCACCATTTCGAATCTCACTTCGACGCCGCTCACGTTCAACGCCGTCGCGTCGACTTCGCCCAGTTGGTTCACCTTCACTCCCGCAACCGCGACCATCGCCGCCGCGCAGACCACCTCCATCACCGTCACGGCAACGCTCGGGAGCATGACCGCCGGCGTCTATCCTGCGTCCATCAAACTTCTTTTTGGTGATGGCAGTTCGCAGACCGTCGCCTTGCTTCTGGTCATCTCCGCGACCGCGGGCTCGGCGCGCCCCGCAACCATCTCCAACGTCTCGATCCCATACACCGTCATCCCGAGCGAAGCGAGGGACCTCGGGCCAGTCCGCGCCTCGTCGCCACGCATCATCCCAAGCCCTTACCCAGTCATCTCGAACAACGACACGCCGGAACCGTTCGCAATTACGCCATTCGCAGTCATGCCAAGAGCCACCGCCGCATGCACTGCATCGAAGCTCCTGCCGGTCTTCACCACCATCGGAACCGGCTTCAACACTCCCGCCGCCTGGCCGACTCCCATCGTTGTACAGGTCGTCGACGATTGCGGCGACGCCTTCAACTCCGGATCGGTGATCGTCAGTTTCAGCGATGGCGATCCGCCCCTCGGCATGCTGGCGATCGGCAACGGCAACTGGGCCGGCACGTGGGTGCCGCAAAATAATTCCGCCGGACTCACCGTGCGCGCCGACGCGCAGCAGTTGCCGCTGACCGGCAGCGTGCTGGTCAGCGGTCAGGTTCTGTCGAACCCGACCGTGCCGGTGGTTTCGAAGGGCGGCATCGTGAGCAACGCCGATTTCGCAAGCGCTCCTGCATTGGGATTGCTCGTCTCGATTTTCGGAAGCGGGCTCGCCGATGGAGCGCTCGGCGACACGGGCGTGCCGCTGCCGCCGCAGCTCGGTTCGACCAGCGTGGTTTTGGCGGGCGTCGAATTGCCGCTGCTGTACGTCAGCAACACGCAGGTCAACGTCGCGATTCCGTTCACCATTCAGACCAATACTTCGCAGCAGTTGGTGGTGCTGCGCGGCAATGCCGTTTCGGTTCCGGTTTCGCTCGCCGTGTTTGCGAGCGAGCCGTCCATCTTGTCGGCATCGGGATCGGGCAGCGGCCAGGGTTTGATTTTCAACGCGCTCACCGGAACGCGCGCGGACACAAATTCGCCGGCGGGCGCGGGCGATTATCTGGTGATGTACGCGCTCGGATTGGGCGCGGTAACGCCGAATCTGTCCATCGGAAACGGAACGCCGTCGAGTCCGTACGAGTACGCGGTGGCTCCAGTGACGGTGACCATCGGTGGAATTCCGGCGAAAGTGCTGTTCGCGGGATTAACGCCGGGCTATGTCGGGCTGTATCAGGTGAACGTGATGATGCCGAGCGGGGTCACGCCGGGCAGCCAAGTGCCGGTGACGGTTTCGGTCGCGGGCAAAAGCGGCGCGGGGAATATCACCATCGCGACGCACTAGCCCCATGCGTAAGCTTGGGGCTTCTTCCCGTTAGCCCATGCGTCAGCTTGGGGCTTTTTCTCGCCAGCCAACCCGTAAAGGTGGGGAAATCCGCGGAAGATAACAACCGGTTGTACACTGGGAGCAACGTGACTCGCTTTGCCCCTGCCCTGCTGTTCGCTCTTCCCGTATTCGCGGCGGGACCCTCGGCCGCGGATCTCGCCCGCTCCATCCGCGACGCCGGACTCGACACCACCGAGTGTTACCGCGTCCGCGACTTCCGCTTTCAAAAGGAAGACATCAAGATCTACTTTAACGACGGGTACCTGATCTTTTCGAAACCGATTGCCGGCGAGCGCCGCGCCGCCGTTTTCACGGCCGATGTCGAGGGCGGTGACGGCGAGGTGCTGCTGCTTCCGCCGTATCGCGGGGAACGGAAATCGCTCGCGCTGTTCACGCAGTCGGCGAACATGGACGAGCATTTCCGTGCCGCGCTGATGATTTTCACCGGCGGCTCCATGCGCGCCATGACGGATCGGATCGTGAGCGAGGAGGCCGGCAAGAAAGCGCCGGAGATGGGAGCGCTTCTCGCCGAAAAATGGACGCCGGTCCTTGCCAATGTCCAGGCCGGCTTCGAGATTCGCATGATCGAGGATCTGATGGTCCCGCCCCGCGATGGCGGGATGTTGTTTTTCGCGCTGAACGGAAAACAGGCCGGCAACTTCGACATGCTCTACGATCCCCGATCGCGGGAGCAGATCGTGGCCGGCCAGCTCGCCGAGCGGAACGGCCGTTTGAACTACAACATCTGGACCAGCTTCACGGCCCGCAGCGCGCGCAACGCACCGCCCAAGCCGGAGGCGCCGTGGTTCACGCTCTCCAATTTCAGAATTAACGCGGAGCTCGACCAGGAATTGCGCATGAAGGCCGTGACCCGTGTTGGCGTCAAGACGGGGCCGCGCGATCTGGCGTTGTTTCCGTTTCAGATTTCGCGGGCAATGCACGTCACCTCGGCGAAGATCGATGGAACCCCGGTCGAGTTGTTCTTACAGGATTCGGTGCGCGGACGCGCGCTGCGCGGAAACGATAACGATGTTTTCCTGGTGGTCGCTCCGTCGCCGCTCGCCGCCGGGAGCGAGCACGAGTTTGAGTTCGCGCATGAAGGCGATGTGGTCGCCTCATTCGGTAACCGTGTGTATTTCGTAGTCCCGCGCGCGACCTGGTATCCCCACGCCGGCGAGAATTTCGCCACTTACGATCTGACCTTCCGTTATCCCCGCCGGCTGACCATGGTCGCGGCCGGTGACATGGCCGAAGATCGCAGCGACGGCGACTGGCGCTTTACCCGATGGCGCACACCCGCGCCCATTCGCATCGCGGGATTCAATCTCGGCGAGTATGAAAAAGTTTCCGGAAGCGCCGCCGGATTTAAGGTCGACGTGTACGGCAACCGGCGTCTCGAAGTCGCGCTGCAACCCAAAATGCCTACGACTCCAATGGTCTTGCCGCAGGTGCAGTCCGGAACTGCAGGGAGAACGGCTCCGTTTTCTGCCCCGCCCATTCCCCCCGATCCGGCCATCCGGTTGCGCGCGGTCGCCGCGGATGTATCCGCATCCCTCGAATTCTTTTCGTCGCGCTTCGGACCACCCGCGCTGAAAACGCTTACCGTCGCGCCGATCCCCGCGCCCTTCGGACAGGGATTTCCGGGACTGGTGTACCTGTCGACCATCTCCTATCTGGACCCGGCGCAATTCCCTTCCGGACTGCGCGACGCCTCGCATCAGTTGTTCTTCTCGGACTTGATGGAGGCCCATGAAGTGGCGCATCAATGGTGGGGCAACGTGGTGATCTCCGGCGCTTATCAGGACGAGTGGATGCTCGAAGCGCTGGCCAGCTACTCAGCTATGCTATGGCTCGAAAAGAAGAAGGGCGCCAAGGCGGTGGACGGCGTCCTCGACGAATATCGGGACCATCTGACGCAGAAGGACGCGCAGGGACAAATCATCGAGTCGGCCGGGCCCATCGTGTGGGGCACGCGCCTGGAATCCACCGGCGTTCCGGACGCATGGCGGGCGATCACTTACGAGAAAGGCGCGTGGATCATGCACATGCTGCGCCGCCGCCTGGGCGACGAACGATTCCTCAAAATGCTGGCTGAATTGCGTCGCCGCTACGAATTCAAAGTCGTATCGACGGATGATTTCCGGTCGCTCGCCAAGGAGTTCGTGCCGCCCAAGACGGCGCCCGGCGCCATCGACACCTTGTTCGAGAATTGGGTGTATTCGACCGGCATCCCGAATTTGAAAGTGAAATATTCGGTAACCGGCGCGGCCCCTTCCCTTAAGCTGACTGGAACCGTGACGCAGAGTGGCGTCGACGACGATTTTTCGATCGACGCTCCCGTGGAGATTCAGTTCGCCAAGGGCGCGGCGCAGACCGTCTGGGTGCGGACTTCCAGTGAACCGGCTTCGTTCAGCGTGACGCTAAAACATGCGCCGCAGCACGTGGCCGTTTCTAACGGCGTACTCGCGTCGCGCAAGTAAACGGCTCCGTATATTGCTGAAAATAAGCGTTTTAGCTGCGAATTTCTCGCCAATGGACAGGGCTGATGAGAGAGCCGTGTTTTATCCACGTTTTGTCCACGTTTTGTCCACGTTTCTACCGTGAAAACACCGTGTTTTGCCCGTGGCTCGCCCGCTCGGCCGCGGGCAGCTCCTCACGCCACCGCGACCATGACCCGACGCCGCTCCGGCGCGGGACCACGGCGCGGGATCGCGGGCGCGTTGACATCCAGGTGTCCGACTTCCGACTGGTTGGCCACCTCGCACAAGCTGGCCTGGCGATAGGATTCCGCAAAATGTGAGTGCATCCGCGCACACGCCGAGCGCGGATAGATCTGCACGAACATCTGCCCTATCATTTTGCCTTTCAAGCCTTTGCACACTGCCGCGAGCTGGCGCGCGGTTTCGCCGGCGCAGGTTTCGCAGGTGAGGCCCACGTCGACGCACTGCCGCGGGTAGTCATTTTCGGGGGAGGTATGCATGTAGGTAAGATTATGCAGCCGAAACTCTCAAAGAACCAAGGGGTTTGAGGAGGGGTTGGAGCGACTCAAATGGGGGTAGGCGGTCTGGTACCCCCGTCGCCAAACAGCACATTAAAATAGAATTATTCATGTAGCACCGAAGGTTTCGAGGGGCGTCTGTATAGCTAGCGCTACCTGCCTCGACAGTTGGGCGTCGGCGTGCTGTTTCTTTGTTGGTCGGATAGTCAATGCGTTGGTTTCTGATCATCTTGGGCGCCGCCGCCGCCGCGGCTGGCACGGCGCGGGCGCAAACTCAGCCGGACTACAGACCAGAGTTTCGAATCGAGCGATTGCCGGTGGCTGGAGGCGGCGATCTGCTGACGGTTTTCAGCACCCTGCCGGGCCAATCCGAAGAGGCGCCGATACTCAGCGTGCTGCGCGATACGCTGGGCGATCAGGATCCTGAGAACGACCGGCTGCGCTACGTTTGGGTACTCAGCTCAGCGCGTCCCAGCCTACTGAATCGCGCGGCCGGATCACTGCCGTTTTTTTACTGGCGTCCGGACTCCGCCAAGAACGCCGATCAGCAGCCGGTTCCGGTGATGGATCTTGGATCCGCGTCGCGCGGCGTGTGGACTTCGCTGGCGGGCCAGTTGACGCAGGTGCTGGCGCTCGATCCGGAAGGAGCCCTGGTCCGGAGTTCCACCCGTTCCTATCGAAACAATCTGGAGGATCACCGGCGGGTGCATCTGCTGGAGGCGCTGGCGGTGCTTTCGCAGATGGAAGATCAGCCGGACGTCAAGGCCCTGCTGAGCGAGCCGGAGATGGTTGAGATGCAGACGCGGCTGGAACTGGCGGGCCGAACGATGGGCGGACTGGTGGGCGCCGACAAGCTTCCCGGCGCGTACGTGAAGCAGCGCACTCATAGCGAGGAGCTACGCGGCCACAACTGGGAACTGCTGCGGCAGCGGGCGGAAGCCAACGGCCTCTACTTTCAGCCGTTGGGTTTCAATGGATCGGCCACGCATGCGCTGCTGTGGGTGGCGACCGCGGATCTGGCCGAGCGCAAATGGGACGGGCAATTCCTGGGGATTGCAGATCCTTACCGCGATCCGCGTCTCCGCAAATGGACCGGCTATCGAGAGGTGCGCGATGGCCGCGAAATGATTCCGCTGGGTTTATACGCGCTGGAATATCCCAAGGTGCCGCTTCTGCTGGTGGACTTCCGCGACACGCACGCGCCTAAGCGCCGCGAAATGATTCGCCACGCGACCACCGACACCATCGTCGGCATTCTGGGTATTTCACAATGGGGAAACTGGCCCTACATGGCAGGCGCCTGGACTTTCAATTTTGTGCGCGAGCGCCACGGCGACGCCAACAATCGGTCGGCTCGATTGAAGGCGTACTCGGAAGTGCGCGAGTGGCTGGCGCTCGACGGCGCGCTGGATCCCGGGCTGCGCGCGGACTTGCGGAGGCGCCTGGAAATCCTGGGCGTGAATCCGATGGAGGAGAGCGTGTTCGCCGAAGCGGAAATCGCGCAGCGCCAGTATGCGGCGCTGATCAAGTACGCGCAGGACCCGCACGGACTTCCGGCGCGCCTGGAGCGGGACCGCCGGGCGGAGCTGATGGCGTATGAGCACGGCGCGGCGGCTCGCGTGGGGATGCAGATCGCGACGGTGGCTACGCTGGGGTTGTACTCGCCGGGGAAACGCGAGGGGAATGCGGACGATGCGAAACTGCTGTATGCCAAGCTTGACGAACACCGGCGCATTGCGAAAGAGACCAGCTTTCTGGCGTCGGTGGCGCGGTCCAGTCCGCAAACCGAAATCGTCTGGAACATGGCCGAGGTCCGCCGCGCGGTGGATCAACTGGCCAGTACAGGCATGCCGGCGCGATCCGCGCAAGTGGTCCAGCAGATCATGCAGCGCACCACCGACGAAGAGACGCGCGCGCTGTGCCAGCGGGCACTACAGGGCTTGAATGCGAGCTTGAATGCCGGTCTCGAGTAGAGGCTTGAATACGCGCTCGTCCACTATGGCAGGGCATGGCCCTGCCCCACATCCAGCAATCCGGGTCGGACTTTGGACGATCGCTATCGCGCTGCTGCTGTGCTTGCACGCGGCAGCCGAAGTGAAGCAGCCGGAGGTAAAGCGCGTCGTCATCATCAAAATTGACGGCCTTCCGGAACGTTTCCTGGAACAATACGCGACCGAATCCGCGCCGGGAGCCGGACGTGCGGGACACAGCCGGCTGCCGTGGATCAAGCACGTTTTCGCCGATAACGGCGCGTGGCTCGAGAATTTTTACGTCCGCGGGCTGAGCTTGTCGGCGCCGTCGTGGTCCATGCTCGACACCGGGCGGCATCTTGAAATCCGCGGCAACGCGGATTACGATCGCTACACGCTGCGCGGTTGGGACTACCTTAATTTCTTTCCTTTCTATGTGAGCTACGACCTAAGCCACACCGCCGATATGCCCGGCGTCCAATTGTTGGACCAGCAAGGCGTGCCGCTGCTGCTGGACCGCTTCCCGTATCCGGAGCGATACCAGAGTTTTCAACTATTCCAACGCGGCGCGCGGCCTCAGCGTCTGGAATCCGCTCTAAAGGTCAAGTTTCAAGGTCAATCGCCGAAGGATATCTTCGACGAATGGGCCACCGGCTTTTCGATGACGGACGCGGTGGGGAAGGAAATGGAGCACGAGCTTCTTGAGAACCTCAAAGACCCCAAGATCCACTATCTGGATCTGTATAGCGGCGATTACGACCACGTGGCGCATCTGACCAACGATCGGGTGGCTCAGTTTCACGCGATTGAGGCGGTGGACGAGCTGATTGGACGCGTGTGGTCCGCGATCGAGCGAAGCCCGCTGGCATCCTCCACCGCGCTGGTGCTGGTTTCCGATCACGGCATGAACACGCAGAGCGGCGTGTACAGCCAGGGGTACAGCCTGATCGATTGGTTCAACAGCCCGGCGGGCGGCTCGCATCACGTGCTGACGAATCGCCATCCGATGACTGAGTTCAAACTCAAAGGCCTGGATCCATTCGTATCGGAAGTGATTTCGCCGAGCCTGTCCGCGACCTATCTCGCGGGCGACAGCGCGCGCTATCCCACCTGCGTCATGGATCTGGACGGCAATGAGCGGGCGTCGATCAGCCTACGCAACAATTCGCTGAACGTGATGCAGATCCTTCTGGACCAGTTGATTCGCAAACGCGTGACGGGAACGATGCGGCGGGCGGTGATCGATGCATTGTTCGCGACGCTCGATCAAGTACGTCCGGTGTGGCGGGAAAATGTGGAGCATCTGGATGCAGAGCTCACCAAGCTTGGAGCTCGGATCGGCGAGCAACAGAAGCTGGTGGACGCGCAGCCGAAGAAATGGACCAAGGAGCTGAGAGAAGCCGGCCTGGACGATGAAGCGGCCCGCCAATTCAGCCGCCTGGAGACCTGGAAATCCGAGGCCCGCGAATACTCGGCGTACACGGCGGTGATGCGGCGATTGCTGGCGCTGGATCCGGCGGATTTCGATCCCGGCAAATTCAAGATAGAGGACTTAATTCCGCGTAAGTCGCTGGGTGAGCCGAATTCGATTTACGATTTGCAACACTACGTGACTGGCATCGCGCCAGACGGGCTCGAGTTGGGGCCGGATGGCTCGCTCGATCAGGAGCGAAGTTTCCGCCGCGTGGATTATTTCACGGCGCTCGCTCAAATCAGCGTGCGAAACAACGTGCAGAAGGAGGTGGGGGCCAGGCCGATCGATTTCATCTCCGTCGCCGTCAAGAATTCCGTGTGGCTGTGGCGCGGCGCGGATCGACAGGCATTGATCGAGACGAGACGCAACGCCGAAGGAAAGCTGGAGCTGCGCTACTCACCGGTGGCACATTTGTCGCAGGACGGGTGGGGCGAACTCAAGTACGATCGCGCCGCGTGGGCCTCCGGATTGCCGCTGGAGATGTTTGAAGATCCGAACCTGGAAGTACCGGACGCGCCCGGCGCGCCCACGGGCGGAGTGGGGGAGACCGCGGCCGGAAGCAAGACCGATTGGCTCAGCGAATGGCACGGGGAGCGCGAGTGGCTGAGCGCCGTGCATCGCACCAAGTATTCAAACGGCATTATCGGCATCGTCGAAGCCATGTTAGTGGAGCCGTCGGCGACGAACGGTGGGACGGGGTTGGAGCAAACCTTTCTCGAACGGCAGAGGCAATTGCGGCGTCCGGACATGATCGCTTTTTCGAACGACCATTGGAATTTCAACGTTCGCGGGTTTAATCCCGGCGGCAATCACGGATCGTTTTTTCGCGTCTCGACGCATTCGGTGCTGATGTTCGCGGGCGGCGCCGATACCGGTATCCCGCGCGGCGTGCGCATCCGGGAGCCGTACGACAGCCTCAGCCTGGTTCCGACCATTCTTCGATTGATGAATCGCGCCGAGCCGGGGTTGCCGGGACCGGTGATCCGGCAAGTGGTGCCGTCCCCGGCGAGGTGAGGTTGGGAATTTCCTGTGGGCGCTTCATACTCTGGCGCCTCGAAGAAGCCGGCTTGAAAGCCGGCTCGCCGGCAGGACTGCCGGCCCCACGTCGTAGCGCCTCAAGGGTTGGAACGCGCTCCCTAACGGTCGCGCCTCACATGGCAGGGTAGGTTATTCTCGGAGTGGATGGATCAAGATCATTTGCGCGAACTGCTGGAGCAAGTGCGCGGGGGAGCAATCGACATCGACGCCGCGATGGAGCGAATGCGGCACCTGCCGTTTGAAGATCTGGGATTCGCCAAGGTGGATCATCATCGGGCCTTGCGGCACGGAATGCCCGAGGTGGTTTTCGGGCAGGGGAAGACTCCCGGCCAGGTTTCCGCGATCGTCGCGAGTTTGCTCAAGAATGCGCCGAACGTACTGGTCACGCGCGCTACGGCCGAGGTGGCCGCGCGCGTACTGGGGGAGCATCCCGACGCCGAGCACTTTGAGAGTTCCGGCGCAGTGCGCGTTTGGCGCGACCGCAAGATTCGAGGCAAGGGAAAGATTGCGGTGGTGTGCGCCGGCACCAGCGATCTTTTCGCCGCCGAGGAAGCCCAAGTGACGGCGGAGGTGATGGGCAACGAGGTGGACGCGATTCATGACGTCGGCGTGGCGGGCATCCATCGGCTGATGCATCATCGCGGGCAATTGTTTGAGGCGCGCGTGGTGATTGTGGCGGCGGGCATGGAAGGCGCACTGCCGAGCGTAGTGGGGGGATTGGTGGCGGTGCCGGTGATCGCCGTGCCCACCAGCGTCGGGTATGGAGCGAGCTTTCAGGGGCTGGCTGCGCTGCTGGGGATGCTGAACAGTTGCGCGAGCAACGTGACGGTGGTCAATATCGACAATGGTTTCGGCGCGGGTTATGCGGCGAGTTTAATGAATCGGCTGTGATACTTATGTCGAGATTTTCAAAAAAGACTCAACATTCTCGCGGCTGGGGCGATATGTCAGGCGAGGTCCTAACACGATGACGATCAGCGGTGTGAACAATGCAAGTTCTGTGAATAGCCATCAGCCGGCTCAGTCTCAGCCCCCGGCCAGACAACCGGCGCCTCCGGCGCAGGATAGCGTTCAGTTGAGCAGCGCCGCGAAGGCGGCCACTGGGGGTGACGTCGACCACGACGGCGATAGCAGCTAGAAGCAGTCCACACGGTCTGAAAAGCAAGTGCGTAGCCCCGCTCACATTGCGGTGTGGGTTGCGCTCTTTTCTTGTGCTCGCCGCCGGGGATTACGATTCGTAGTGCTCTTGACGATCCACTCAAGCCTTCGATCTGCCCAGGCTAGGCATTAACAACCCGCATTCTTCCAACCCGGTTTCATAGGTCCGGTACAACTGCTCGAAAACCCCCGACCAGGATTGGGAACACGCGAATCGGCGAGCCCCGCGACTCATCTCGCTACGCAGCGCCTCGTCTTCCATGAGCTGAAGGACACTCTGAGTGACCGATGGGAGGTCCTCAGCCAGGAACCCTGACACCCGATGTTCGACTCCCACGCGGATGCCAGCCTCCGGACTGACGACCACCGGAACTCCCGACGCCATCGCCTCGAGCAACACCAGTCCAAAGGTGTCCGTTCGGGACGGAAATACGAACACGTCCATACTGGAAAATGCTTCGGCGAGCGCTTTCCCGTGGAGAATGCCGGGCAGCTCGGCGGACCGAACATTGTTTTTCAGCCACTCCTTCTCCTTTCCCTCTCCGATCAACAGCAACCGGAAATTCCGTTGGCCGGCAGCCAGCAGACTCCGCTCCAACCCGGCAAACAGGCGGAGGTTCTTTTCCGGAGTGAGACGGCCCACGTACCCGATGCAAAACGCATTGGTCCGCGGCCCACGGCGAGCAGGCGAAAACACCTCCGTGTCCACTCCGTGACGCATGAGGAAGGTAGGTTTCCGAGTGCATTCGCGCAGGAGATGAATGGTCGATTCATTGGGCGCCATGAGGAAGCGCGGCAAACGGTAGAAACGTAGTAGCGCGCTCAGCGTCAGATCCTCGCCCTTGCATGCGATGCGATTCCGCCAGGACCTCGGCAAACGGGAAAAGAGCCGGTCCAGGCGCCGGCCCGCGTACTCATGCAGATTCGTGTGCCAGGAGGCGACCAGCGGAATCCCCAGCGAATGAGCCACCCAAAATCCCAATATGCCAAAATCCCCCGGCCCGGTGATGTGCACCAGGTCTGCCCGGAACAAACGGAGTTGATCCATCACCCAGTTTTTGTGGCGGCTCAACAAAGGGTCGCAGCGCACGTCGAAATCCATTGGGAAAGCGGCCAGGCTTCTTTTCAGCTCGATGGTGGTTAGAGATTGGTGACTGGTGACTTGCGTCCGGGCGCCGCTGTGGACGCACAGGAAGGGAATCTGGCGGCGCGCGGTAAACGCGGCGAATTGCCGGCTGAGAGTGGCGACACCATTCGCTTCCTGAAACGAATCCGTGAAGAGGGCGACACGAAGTGAGGATATCAAGTGTCTATTACGGTATCAAGAAAACGCGTCTCATCGCCTCGGGTCAGGAGGATTTTTTCGCGACGAACAGACCGAACGCCATTGCTCCCTGGGCGTAAGCCTGCTTCATCAGCGGGAACGATCGCACGAAGCGCCGGGTAGGCGCGCCGGTGAAACGAATTAGAAAACGGACAGCAGGGTTGTCGCCGATCCGCGCGCAGTGAGACCAGGTGGGCGCGACATAACGCGTGATGTCTTCGGCCGCGGTCACGGTGAGCCCGGCCTCGCGCATCCAAAGCTGATAATCGCTCAGCGAACCGAGGCTCGCGCTGAGCATGGCTTGCGCGATGGTCGAGACCAGGGGTTGTTCCTCCTCCCGCAACGGGCCATCCCGGCGGAGCCAGGCGCATACTGCCAGAACGCCGCCAGGCTTCAAGGCGCTGGCGCAGCGTTCGAAGAAGCCGGGCTTGTCCTGAAAATGCTCGCTGCTTTCCATGATCCAGATCAGGTCGAAGCTGGAGGGCTCGGGCTGCCATCGATTCGCATCGAGCACTTCAAAGCGCACGCGGCCGGCCAACCCTCGGGCTTTGGCTTGGGAGGCCGCCATTCGCGCTTGTACCGGGCTAATGGTGATGCCGGTTACGTCGCAATCGAACTGGGCGGCCAGCCATAGCGCCGATCCTCCGACGCCGCATCCGATGTCGAGAACTCGCCCGCCTCTGGGAACGCAGGCGCGCTCCGCCAAGCGCTCCATCAGTTGGATTTGCGCGCGAGACACCGATTCATGGTTTTCCCAATAACCATGGTGGAGATGTTCGCCCCAGAAAAGGCGGTAGAGGAACGAAAGACGATCGTAGTGTTTGCGAATGTGCTCGATTTCCACCGGGAACTGCTGGGAGGTCATTTCGAAGTCCGAGGCGTTTATGAATGGCCGAGCACCGGATGCGGCTGGTACGGCGCGGCGAGGGCATACAATTCCGTATCGTCCAGCTTCAGATCGAGCGCGGCGATAGCGTCGTCGAGATGGGCGATTTTGCTCGCACCGATGATGGGCGCGGTGATGCCGGGCTGCGCGAGCAGCCACGCCAGCGCAACTTGCGCGTTCGGCAGCCCGCGCTGTTTCGCGATCTCGCCCAGCCGATCCACGACTTTGAAATCGGACGGCTGGTAGTACAGCTTTTTTCCATAATCGTCGGTTTTGGCGCGAACGGTATCGCCGAAATCCTCGGGCCGGCGGTTTCCGGCAACGAAGCCGCGCGCCAGCGGACTCCACGGCGTAACCGCGATTCCCTCTTCGCGGCACAGGGGCATCATTTCACGCTCTTCCTCGCGATAGATCAGGTTGTAATGATTCTGCATTGAGACAAATCGCCGGCAGCCCATTTTGTCCGCTGTATAGAGCATCTTCGCGAACTGATATGCGTGCATTGAAGACGCGCCCAGATACAGAGCTTTGCCAGCTTTAACGACGTCGTCGAGCGCCTGGATGGTTTCTTCGATGGGGGTTTCATAATCGAAACGATGAATGATGTACAGGTCGACATAATCGGTGCCGAGCCGGCGAAGGCTATCGTCGATGGCGTGATGAATATGTTTGCGCGAGAGGCCGCGCTGATTGGGATCGTCGCCCATGGGATTGAAAACTTTCGTGGCGATCACCACGCGGTCGCGGCCGGGAGCCAATTCCTTCAGCGCGCGGCCGGTGATCTCTTCGCTGACTCCCACCGAGTACATGTCGGCCGTGTCGAAAAAGTTGATGCCCGCTTCGATCGCGCGGCGGAAGAAGGGGCGCGCGGCGTCCTCCTCCATGACCCATTCGCGCCACTGTTTCGACCCATAGGTCATGCAGCCCAGGCAGATCCGCGATACTTTCACGCCGGTAGATCCAAGATTGACGTATTGCATTTGCCCCCCTTGAGAGTTTCAGGATAACAAGCTAGATTCGATGAAAGCTTTTCAAAATGTCGCGCGTGGCGTAGCGCAGCGCGATGGGTCGGCCGTGCGGGCAGCTCATTGGGCACGACGTGGCCGCGAGCGCGCGCAGCAGCCAGTCGATTTTGGCGGGATCGAGATGCATGTTGATCTTGATCGCCGCGCGGCAGGCGATGGACGCGGCCATGGCGCGGCGCAGATCGTCGAGCGAAGCGCCGCGAAACTCGCGTTCCGCGATTTCGAGGATTTCAAACAGCACCTTGTCGATATCGGAGGCTCCCAAGCCGGCGGGCGCCGACTTCACCGCGATGGTGCGATTGCCGAACGGCTCCGTCTCGAATCCGAGTCCGTTTAATTCCTCGGCGATGCGAGCGTATTCGATCTGCTGGGCCGCGCTCAGTCCGATGACGTGGGGCACCAGCAGACGCTGGCTTTCGACGCCGCCTTTCGAGCGGGCGGTGAGAACCTGTTCGAATAAAATGCGCTCATGCGCGACGTGTTGATCGATGATCCACAGTCCATCTCGTCCCGCCGCAATGATGAAGCTGTCATGAATTTGGCCCAGCGGTCGCAGGTCCTTCAGAGCGTCGAGGCTTTCAGGCTCGGGCAGATATGCATCGGGAAAAGATGTTTTGGGAAAGATGGTCCCGTGCGTGTCGGGGGCGGCGAGATGGATGGCGGTTGCAGATCCGGCCGGCAACTCCGTGCGTGTCTGCGGTGGGAACGGGGCATCAGAAAAATCGAATCGGGGGGCCGGCGAGGCTGGGCGGCGCAGTTCAAACTCGGGCATCGTCGGGTCGTGCGGCAGCTCTTGGTGTTCAATCGCGAAATTCGCGAAACTTGCTCCCACGTCGTTCGCCTCCTGATTTGCGATGACGCGTTCCGAGAATTCCGAGTACGGCAGCGCCGCGCCGATCTGGGGCGGACCGGGCGCCGGAATTCGCGACACCGGGCGCTGGGCCATCAAGACTTCGCGAATGGTGTCGCGCACGAAATCGTGCACCAGCGATCCATGCCGGAAGCGGACCTCAGTCTTTGAAGGATGAACGTTCACGTCCACCTCTTCGAGGTCGCAATCGAGAAACAGGAGCGCAAAAGGATAACACGCCGGCGGCATCAGGTTGTGATAAGCCGAGGAGATGGCGTGCAGCAGCAGGCGGTCCCGAATCAGGCGGCCGTTGACGAAAAGGTAAATCGAATTGCGGTTCATCTTTTGCACCTGAGGGCCGCTGACGAATCCACGGAGCCGGAACCGGCGCGAGATCATATCGGGGAGCGCTCCGCGATCGGGGATGTCCGCGGGGGCGCTCTCGAAAGGGATCTTCAGGTCGCGGTTCTGGTCGCCCAAATCGACCAGGTCTTCGAGCATGAGGCCGCCGAACACCTGGAATACGCGCTCGCGGAGCGTGGAGACCGGAGTGACGCCCAGCAATTCCGAATTATTGTGGCGAAGCGCGAAACTTTTCGCGGGATGGGCCAGGCTGTAGTGGGTGATCAGCGATGCAATGTGCGCGATTTCGGTCTGCTCCGAGCGGAGGAATTTCTTCCGGGCGGGGACGTTGAAGAACAGGTCGCGCACGGTGATGGTGGTGCCTCGGGCAAAAGCCGCATCGTCGACGCGAAGGATTTTTCCGCCGGCTATTTCGACCGCGGTCCCGGTCTGCTCGTCATTCGATCGCGTTTCGAGCAGCAGACGCGAGACGGAGGCGATGGAAGGCAGCGCTTCACCGCGGAAGCCGAGAGTCGCAATGGCCAGGAGATCCTTGACATCGGAGAGCTTGCTGGTAGCATGGCGCTCAAAGGCGAGCAGGGCGTCGTCGCGCATCATGCCGCAGCCGTCGTCGGCGAGGCGAATCAGCCGGCGTCCGCCGGCTTCGATGTCGAGACGGAATTCGGTCGCGCCAGCGTCCAGCGAATTTTCGAGAAGCTCTTTGACGACGCTGGCGGGTCGCTCGACCACCTCTCCGGCCGCGATTTTATTGGCGACGAGATCGGAGAGAATACGAATGCGGCCCATTGGGGGAAGCGGCCGGGATTAATGCTCTTCGAGGTGCTTCAATCTGGCATCAAGGACTTCCTCAACGCGATGAAGCTCGGAACGCCAGGTCTCTTTCATGTCGTCGAAGCGCCGATCCATATTCCTGTCATTCTCCGTTGATCGACGGTCCACGTCATTGAATCGCGTGTCCATATGCGATCGCAATTCGCCGAGGCGAGCGTTCATGTCATTCAGGCGCGCGTTCATATCGTTCTGACGGCTATTGCTGATGAGGATACCGATGAGCACGGTAGTCATCGTCGGGACCGCTGCAACGGCGGCCGCGACGATCTGGTTATCAATCACACTGCCAGTTTATCAGCTAACCGCTCATCGCCGCGAGGAACTCACCATTCGATCGCGTCTTGCTGAGCTTGTCGATCAGCAATTCCATGCTCTCGACAGGCGACAGAGGATTCAGCACCTTGCGAAGCACCCACACGCGATTCAGCTCTTCCTTGGGCAACAGCAGTTCTTCTTTGCGCGTGCCCGATTTAGAAATATCGATGGCCGGGAAGACGCGTTTGTCCATCAGCTTCCGGTCCAGATGGATTTCCATGTTGCCGGTGCCCTTGAACTCTTCGAAAATCACGTCGTCCATGCGGCTGCCGGTGTCGACCAGCGCGGACGCGACGATGGTCATCGACCCGCCCTCTTCGATGTTGCGGGCCGCGCCGAAAAAGCGCTTGGGGCGCTGTAATGCGTTCGAATCGACACCGCCGGAAAGCACTTTGCCCGACGGCGGTACCACGGTGTTATATGCGCGCGCCAGTCGCGTGATCGAGTCGAGAAGTATCACGACGTCTTTCTTGTGCTCGACCAGCCGCTTGGCTTTCTCGATCACCATCTCGGCGACTTGCACGTGGCGCGACGCCGGTTCATCAAAGGTGGAGGAGATCACTTCGCCCTTCACCGACCGCTGCATGTCGGTGACTTCTTCGGGGCGTTCGTCGATCAGCAGCACGATCAGCGTGACTTCCGGATGGTTGGTGGTGATGGAATTGGCGATCGACTGCAACAGCATGGTTTTGCCGGTGCGGGGAGCGGCTACGATCAGCCCGCGCTGCCCCTTGCCGATGGGAGTGAGTAGGTCCATCACGCGGCCCGAATAATTGTCCTTGGCGGTTTCCATCTTCAGCCGCGCCTGGGGATACAGCGGGGTCAGATTGTCGAAGAAAATCTTGTTGCGCGCTTCCTCCGGCGGCTCGAAGTTGATGGCGTCGACTTTGATGAGAGCAAAGTACCGCTCGCCCTCCTTGGGCGGCCGGATCTGGCCGCTGACGGTGTCGCCGGTGCGCAGATCGAACCGGCGGATCTGCGACGGCGAAACATACACGTCGTCCGGACCGGGCAGGTAATTGTATTCGGGAGCGCGCAAAAAGCCGAAGCCGTCGGGCAGGCACTCGAGCACGCCTTCCGAGAAAATCAGCCCGCTTTTCTCCGCCTGCACCTGCAGGATCTTAAAGATCAATTCCTGTTTGCGGAGCCCCGCGAAACCCTGCACGCCGAAATCCTTGGCCACGGTGTTGAGATTCTGGATGCTCATGTCCTTGAGCTCCACCAGGTCGAGCGCGCTGCCGTTCTTGGCCTGATTCGCCTGGGCCGCGCGGCGCTTGCTGTCAAACAGTCGTCCGGCGGGTTGCGGCGGACCGGCCGCAGGATCGCCGTCAGGTTTGGAGCCTTCAGATTTGGCAGCGTCGGGTTTGGCGGTATCGTCGGCTGCGCCTTCGCCATCTTCCTGCTTCGGCTCCGCCGCGAGCTTGGAGTCCGCGGGCGCCTTGGATTCCGGAGCGGGCTTCGGTTCCGCTGCGGACTTGGGCGCAGCGGCCGGCGTTCTCTCGGCGCGAGGCGGGCGGCTATCCGCTTTCGTGCGATGCGGGGCGTCGGGTTTCCCGGTATCATTCTTGGACCCGTCGGCCTTCGCCGCGTCGGTCTTCACTGCGTCGACCTTCGCCCCGTCAGCTTTTGCCGTGTCAAGCTTGGCCGTGTCATTCTTGAGCGCGTCGACGGTACGCGGCTCGGGCTGAGAGCCTTCCGCCTTGGCCTCTTCTTCGCTAGTAGGGTCGACCGTGGCGGACTCATTGCCGGCTGCGGTCAATTCCCGATCTTGATTTTCGAAATCGCTTGCCAAATTTCCCTCACTCCCCGGCCCGTCTCAGCCGAGCATTCGAGAACTTCTCCGGAATATCCATCCCGCAGTGCTCTCTGGCTGTGTTGCCGTTCTTTTTGAGACTTCAACTTATCGATCTTCGTCGCGACCACCAGATACGGCCGTCCATGAGATTCGAGCCAGTCTCTTAGCTCGACATCCTTCTCCATCCAACCACGCCGCGAATCCAGAATAATGACGCACGCGCGCAATTTCTCCCGGCTGATCAGGTACGCCTCGATCAGCGCCTTCCACTGTCTCGATATTTCCTGGGGGACTTTTGCGAATCCATACCCTGGAAGGTCGACGAATCGAAACCCGCCGTCCACCTGGTAGAAATTGATTAACTGCGTACAACCCGGCCGGGAACTGATGCGTGCCAGTCCATCGGCGCCCACCAGCCGGTTCAGAAGGCTGGATTTGCCGACGTTGCTGCGGCCCAGAAACGCCACCTCAGCATCGCTTTCGGGCGGAAACTGTTCCGGCCTGGCTGCACTTATTATAAACCGTGCCGCCACGTTAAGGAGTCAGGAGTCAGCAGACAGAATTCAGAAGCAGGTGGCGTCGCATATTCCTTCTGACTCCTGGCTCCTTAATGGGTTACTTTCTCTTCTCTCGACCGCGCCACGATCTCCGCCGCATTCAACATCGCGGTGATGGGCGCCATTTCGATCTCGCGTTCCAGCGCGATCTTCAGCACTTCGTCCATCGACTCGACGAAATGTAGTTTCATATCCTTTCGAATGTTCTCGGGAATATCCGGCAGATCCTTCTCGTTGTCCCGCGGCAGAATGATTTCGCGGATGCCCTGGCGGTGCGCCGCCAGCAGCTTTTCCTTCAATCCGCCAATCGGCAATACTCGGCCGCGCACTGTGATCTCCCCGGTCATGGCGAGGTCGGCACGCACCGGAATGCTGGTCAGGGCGCTGCAAATGCTGGTGGCGATGGTGATTCCCGCCGACGGCCCGTCCTTGGGGATAGCGCCCTCCGGAACATGCAGGTGAATATCGATATGGCGATAGAACTCGCGCGGCAATCCCATTACGTGGCTGCGGCTGCGGATGTAGCTCATGGCCGCCTGCGCCGATTCCTGCATCACGTCGCCCAGTTTGCCGGTGGTGGTGAGCTTTCCACGCCCTTCCATGATGGCAGCTTCGGTAGTGAGGATGGATCCGCCGACTTCGGTCCAAGCCAGGCCAACGGTTGACCCAACTTCGTTCTTCTTCTCGGTTTGCTGCTCGCGGAATTTCTGCGGGCCGAGCAGATCGTTGACCTTGAGAGGCGAAATGATCACCTTCTCGATGCCGGCGCCTTTTTTCTTCGCGTCCTTTTTGGACGATTCAGCTTTGGCGCCTTCGGCTTTGGCAGCCTTGGACAATTCGGCCTTGGCGGCCTCGGCGTTCACTACGGTGCGCGCGATCTTACGGCATACATTGCCGACCTCGCGCTCGAGATTTCGCACACCAGCTTCGCGGGTATAGTGCTGGATCAGCTCATTGATTCCCTGATCTTCGAATTCGAGCTGCGCTTCGCTCAAGCCGGTTTCCTTGCGCTGCTTCGGCACCAGAAAGCGCTTGGCGATCTCCAGCTTTTCGAGCTCGGTGTAGCCCGACAGACGGATCACTTCCATGCGATCCTGCAACGCCGGAGGAATGGTGTGCAGCACGTTCGCGGTGGCGATGAAAAACACCTGACTCAGATCGTATTCGACATCGAGGTAATGATCCACGAACATGAAATTCTGTTCGGGGTCCAGCACCTCGAGCAGGGCCGCTGACGGATCGCCTCGAAAATCGGTCGACATCTTATCGACTTCGTCCAGCATGAACACCGGATTACGCACGCCGGCTTTTTTCATCATCTGGATAATCTGGCCCGGCAGCGCTCCGATGTAGGTGCGCCGGTGGCCGCGAACTTCGGCTTCATCACGCACGCCGCCCAGCGACAAACGCACGAACTTGCGGCCGGTGGCTTTGGCGATCGACATTCCCAGCGAAGTTTTTCCCACGCCCGGGGCGCCCACGAAGCATAGAATGGAGCCCTTGGGGTCCTTCACCAGCCGACGCACGGCCAGGAATTCCAGGATACGCTCCTTGATTTTCTCGAGACCGTAGTGATCGCTTTCGAGGATCTTCTGCGCGAACGGAAGATCGCGAATCTCTTTGGACTTCTTCTTCCACGGCACCGCCAGCAGCCAGTCCAGATAATTGCGAGAGACCGTCGATTCGGCCGACATGGGCGGCATATTTTCCAGGCGCTTAAGCTCGGCGGTAGCTTTCTCATGCGCGTCCTTGGTCATGCCCGCGGTGTCGATCTTCTTCTTCAGTTCGTCGAACTCGCTCTTTTCACCGCGTCCGAGTTCTTTCTGAATCGCCTTGATCTTCTCGTTCAGGTAATACTCTTTTTGCGCCTTTTCCATCTGGCGCTTCACGCGGCCCTGCACGGTGCGGTCGACATTGAGCTTCTCAATCTCGATGTCCAGCATCTCCGCGACCCGCGTCAAACGGTCGATCGGATCGAAAATTTCAAGCAGATCCTGCTTCTCTTCGGTGGCGAGCTGCATGTTCGCGCCCACGGTGTCGGCCAGCTTGCCGGGATCGTCGCCCCGGATGGCCGCCACCATGGTGTCGTAATTTACGTTCTGGCTAAGCTTGACGTACTGCTCGAACAGGCTGGTCACGCGCGAGGTGAGGGCATCCAGCTGCGATCCGCTTTCCACTTTGTAGCTGAAGGTTTTTATGGTGGCCTTGAAATAGCCTTCCTCATCGCTGACCGCAAGGATCTTTCCCCGCTCCACGCCTTCCACCAGAACCTTGAGATTGCCGTCGGCTTGTTTCAGGCTCTGCACGATGTTCGCCACCGTGCCCACCGAGTAGATTTCGTCGGGCCTGGGCTCGTCGACACTGGCATCGTGCTGCGTGGCCAGGAAGATTTTCTTATCGCCGGCGAGGGCTTCTTCAAGCGCCCTCACGCTCGATTCCCTCCCCACCAGAAACGGCGTCATCATGTGCGGGAAGATCACCACTTCCCGGATGGGCATCATCGGCAATCGGCGTGTGTCGGATTTTTCTTTCGAGGTGAGCATGTGAAGGGGGCAGGGGCAGGGGCTAGGGGTCAGCTCGGGGTCCTACTGGCCCCTGTCCGCTGTCCCCTGTCCCCTATCCCGCTTTTTCTAACAAGGCCATATTAATCTTCTGCGTCATCACCATCTCCTTGGTGACGAGGAACTCGCGGACCTTTTTATAGGACGGGAGGTAGTACATCAGATCCAACATCAGATCTTCGAGGATCATACGCAAGCCACGTGCGCCGACTTTGCGCTCCATGGCGAGCTGAGCGATCGCCTCCAGGGCGTCGTCCGTAAACTTCAGTCTAACATTTTCAAACTCGAACAGCTTCTGATACTGCTTGATGATCGCATTCTTCGGCTTGCTCAGGATCTGCACCAGAGCATCCCGGCTGAGATCTTCCAGCACGGCAACCACCGGCAGCCGGCCGATAAATTCGGGAATGAAGCCGCCCTTGATCAGGTCCACGGGTTGGACCTGTTCCAGCATGGTGACGTCACGGCGCGCCGGGGTGGCGCCGCGCCGGGCCGAAATCTGCGCGGTTTCCTCCGGATTCGAAAATCCGATGGTCCGCGTCCCGATCCGCCGGGAAATCGTCTTTTCGAGACCAATGAACGCCCCACCACAGATGAACAGGATATTGGTGGTATCCACCGGGGTGAACTCCTGATGCGGATGCTTCCGGCCGCCCTGCGGAGGAACATTGGCGACCGTCCCTTCCAGTATCTTGAGCAGCGCCTGCTGCACGCCCTCACCGGAAACGTCGCGAGTGATCGAGGGATTTTCGTCCTTGCGGCCGATCTTGTCGATTTCGTCGATATAAATGATCCCCTGCTGGCAGCGCTGCACATCCCAATCGGCGTTCTGGAGCAACCGGAGGATGATGTTCTCGACATCCTCACCCACGTATCCAGCTTCGGTGAGAGTGGTCGCATCCACGATCGCGAACGGAACGTCCAGAATCCTGGCTAACGTCTGCGCCAGCAAGGTCTTACCTGTACCAGTCGGCCCGATCAGCAGGATGTTCGATTTGGACAGCTCCACCTCGCCCGAGCGCTGTTTATTCATCTGAATGCGCTTGTAGTGGTTGTAAACCGCTACGGCGAGCTTCTTCTTGGTGGCGTCCTGCCCGATCACGTACTGGTCGAGATATTCTTTTAGTTCCAGTGGCTTAGGCAGCTTATGGGGAGTGCCGTATTGCTGCTCATGCCGGTCGTCTTCCAGGATAGAGTTGCAAACCGCGATGCATTCATCGCAAATATATGCTCGGGGGTAATCCGACGGGGAGGAGATCAGCTTACCGACAACATCCTGACTTTTGGCGCAAAATGAACAGCGGAGCGAATCGTCGGAGCCGGTACGCTTCACATGGTCTCCTGAGAATAGGAATATGACGGACGTTTTGATTATACCCGACTTTTCAGTTGCACGAACATAGATCGATGGTTGGGTACCGGCGGGCCAGGGGTGGGAGCTGGAATAGGTCGCGTTAGAATGGACGTATGTCGGCTCAGCCTCAGCCTCGACTGTCCCCGGAGGAATACTTGGCACTCGATCGGGCGGCCGAGTTCAGGAATGAGTATTACGACGGCCACATGTACGCGATGTCGGGCGGGTCGTATCCGCACGGCACGATCATCGGGAACCTTTGCGGATCGCTATGGCGAGCGCTAGAGGGGAAACCTTGTAACGTTGTTCCAAACGATCTGCGCGTCCGGATCACGCCGCGATCCTACACCTATCCCGATATTGTGGTGGTTTGCGGTCCGGAGCGATTCGCGGACGATCAGAAAGACACGTTGCTCAATCCCACTGTGCTGATGGAAGTGCTGTCGCCCTCGACCGAGCTTGTCGACCGTGAGTTCAAATCGCGGCATTACCAACTGATCGAGTCTCTCCTGGAATACGCGCTGGTTTCCCAGACGAAGCCGCACATCGAGATATACCGCCGCCAGCCAGGCGGTGATTGGTTGCTGTCGGAGATCAGCGGTCTCGACGCGACGTGCCGGTTTGATAGCCTCGGCTGCGAAATTCCCCTTTCCGATATCTACAAACACGTTTCCTTCGACTCCAAACCGTGACCCGGCTCGTTCAGATCGAACATCCCGTGAAAGGCCGGCGAGTCGCCCTGGTGGACGGCTCCAAGCTCCATCTGCTCGCCACGCATCGATCGGTATACGGCTTCGCGACAACTGCTCTTCAAACGGGGTTACCGCTCGAAAGGCTGATCGCCGAGGATATTTCGCAGCTCTCGCTCCCCTATGACGAGATTTACGAGCTCCGTTCGGAATGGCGGCTTCTCCAGGCGTTCGATCATCCCGATGAGCCGGCGCGGTGCCTGGTTTCAGGAACCGGGCTGACCCATCTGGGGAGCGGGTCCGGGCGCGCCGCCACCCAGGAGGACGCCAAGATCACCGATGGCATGCGTCTCTATCAGGCTGGCGTCGAAAACGGCCGCCCTGCTTCCGGCGTCGTCGGCGCGGCCCCCGAGTGGTTCTGCAAAGGCTCGGGCTCCCTCCTTCGTGGCCATGGCGATCCGCTGGTGGTTCCGAATTACGCGCTCGGCGGTGGCGAGGAGGCCGAACTCGCGGCGGTCTACATCATCGATCCGGCAGGCGGCCCGCGCCGCGTCGGATTTACTCCCGGCAATGAGTTTACCGATCACCGCACGCGCAAGCTGAACTCGCTGTATCACGCCGGAGCCAAACACCGCGCCTGCTCCATCGGTCCGGAACTGGCGATCGGCGCGGAGTTTTCCTCTGTCCGCGGATCTGTTTCCATCCATCGAGCCGGCGAGCGGGTCTGGTCGAAAGAGATCGCCACCGGTGAGCAGCACATGTGCCACAGCCTCTTGAATCTCGAACATCATCATTTCAAGTACGACGATCACCGCCTTCCCGGCGACGTACACATCCATTTCCTGGGTGCGACGGCATTCAGCTTCGCCGCCGGATTCGCAATCGAGGACGGCGATGAGGCCGTGATAGAGTTCGATGGGTTCGGACGCGCGCTCCGCAATCCCGTGAGGTTCGATCGGAGCCCGGAGCAGCCGGTGGCAGTAAGAACGATCTAGAGCGTGGTCTTCGTGGGGCCGCCAATTCTGGCTGCCGCCGGCTTTCAGCCGGCGCCGTTCGCGGCTACTTCTTCTTTTTCGGCTTTTGCGTGGCCTTCTCGTTGCCGGTCGGCAAGGAGAACAGCTCGTCGGTCAGGCCCTGATTGATAGAGACCGACTCCGAAAAAATCTCGTACGTCTTTTCGCCGTTGCGCTCGCGCCGCATCTGCATGGGCCACTGGATGCCGCCGACGTCGCGATAGCGCGAAAACAAAGTGACTTCCTCGTCGCGTTCCTTGGTGAGGGGGTTGTGGTGCGCATACACCTGCCGGACCGGCAGCTTGGTGGATTGATGCAGATACACCGTCACCAGCCGATTCTGTGAATCCGTGATATCGACGATGTCGACCGGTTGATTTTCGAAAACTTCCGCGCCGCGCGACTCGAAGGTCATGCCCGGCTCCTTCAGCCGCTGGCGGAGAATGTAGAGGACATTCCTCAGCGTGGTGTCGCGATACCGGTCCAGCCGGTCCTTGGGCAGCTCCTTCGATCCTCGCCAGTTGATCTCCCATCCGCCGTTCTCGTTGAACATCACTGAGGAGTCTTCATTCTTGCCGAACGCCTCACGCTCGCGCTGGGCTACTTCTTCGCCGGATTTGTCCGGCGCCACGGTAATGTAGCGGGTGTAAATCTTGGCGATCGACAGCCCCGAAATCTGGTCGCGGTAGTAGGAATAAGCCCGCCCGGTCTCGATGCGATCCTGCATATTCAGGAAGTTCTCGCCGCCCAGCGCCTGCACCGCCTGATCGATCAACTGCTTGCCCCGCTTTTCGGCCTGGGTCTGGGCTTGCTGCGTCTGAACCTGGCCCGAAACCGGGCACACAATCGCCCACCCGAGCACGAATGCAATCGGACACGCGATCGAACATTTCGACGAACGGGGCCGCAAAATGAAATCACGCGCCATGGGGTTTAGTCAGGGTCTCTTGCTTAAATCCTCGGACTTCAACCCTGTGTTGAACTTATAATCCTGCACCGTTCCCGCGGACGCTTCCTTGCCGTCTTGCATGATCGTGATCTTGAAAGGTACCTTCACGCCGCCCACCTCGCGCCAGTCGGAGTAGCTCTGTTCAACAGATGCGGACTGCCCGCCGCCGGTTTCGCGCCAGATTTCGCGCGCCGGCAATCCGCTGCCGGGATCCATTTCGATCCGCACGCTGAGGCCGTCCGCCGCCGAGATCTCCACAACCTGGGGCCCCTCCGCATTCACTTTCAGCGATGAATCGCGATCCGAGAGGACGATGTGCAGCAGGTTCCTGAACATCTCGCCTTGCGTCTGTTTCATGACCGGCGGCGGCATCGGCATGGGACCCTGCGGACCGATCAGCCATCCCGTTTTGCCGTCCGAATATACGATCACCTTGCCGATGGGGAGTTCCTGATCGGTTCTGAACTGTCCGCTCAGGATGTAGCGGTTCAACTGCTTAACCTTCATTCCGCCGCCTGCCCCGGGGTTCATCACCATCTCAGTCGTTTCAGTTTCGTCTTTGATCGCGGCGATCTTTTCCGCTCCACCCATGGCTTGCTGCGCGCGCTGCAAGAGTTCCCGGCCGCGAGCCAGGGTCGCGGCATTGGATGGCGAGCCGGCTTCAGAACCTTCCCGCTTCGGCTCGGGAATGGTCAAATCGAGCGGCATCACCGGCCCGAGGACGCTCAATGGCTTGCCGAATTCCTTCGAATTGCCGATCGCGACAATAGTCAGGTTCTGCGGCTGAAAGTGTTCCTTGGCGGCGCGCAATACATCCGCGCGCGTCACCGCCGCGATGGCTTTCTGATACTCGAATAAGAAATCCTTCGGATAGCCGTAGTACTCGTACCGCATCACGCGATTCAGCGTTTTGGCGGGGCTATCGAAAAAGAATACGAAGCTGTTGAGCACCCCCTGCTTGGCTTCCTCCAGTTCGCGCTCAGTGACTTCCGCCGCGCGCATCTTCTCGACTTCGGTCTTGATCGCGAGAATCGCATCGCTGGTGGATGCCGATTTTGTGCTGCCGTCGATTTGGAACGTGCCGGGATGGTTGTATTGGGCCGCCCAGGCGGCGCTGATATCGTAGGCATAGCCCAGCTTGGTTCGAATCTCCGAGACCAGCCGGCTGCTGAAGCCTTCACCCAGAATATGCGCGGCGACTTGCAGCGCCGGATAGTCCTTGTCGCGCAGCGTGCCGCCGAGCTCGCCGATCGCGAAAAAGGTCTGCGTCACGTCGGGTTTTTCCCCGAAATAAACACCCGGCGCGGGCTTGGCCGTCACCGCCGGAAACGGGGGGACGGGCGGCTGTTCCACAGTCCAGCCCGCGAACAGCTTCTCCAGCTTGTCTTTCATCTCCGGCGTTGAAAAATCTCCGTAGACCGCCAGCATCACGTTCTTGGGAAAGTAGTAGCGCCGGTAAAACTGAATCAGATCGTCGCGATGAATACGATCCAGATTCTCGTATTCAATCTGCCAGCCATAGGAATTATCGCGGCCATAGAGCAGGCTGGATAGTTCGCGGTCGGGAATCGCGCTGGCGTCGTCATTTCGGCGCGCGATCGCACTGCGAAGCTGTGTGATCTCCAAATCGATTTTGTCCTGGCGAAACTCCGGTCCCGTCATCACGTCCCTGAACGTGGCGAGCACTGCGTCGCTCGACTCCCTCAGCGTCGAAAACGTCATACTGGCGCTGCTTTCCTGCATGCTGCTTTCCACCGACGCCGCCAGGTTCTCCAGCTCCTCATCGATCTGATCTCCGGTTTTCGATTTCGTGCCGCCCGAACGCATCACGTCAGCCATGATTTCCGACGCGCCTCGTTTTTCCGGCGTGTCGAACAGATTGCCGGTCCGGATCAGAGCCAGGCCGCGAATCAGCGGCAGCTCATGATCCTCCAGCAGGAACACGCGCATGCCGTTCGATAGCGTGAACTGGGCCGGCTCCGGAATTTTGACCTGCGGCATCGCGGGATACTTCAAAGTCTTATAGGACGGGAGCGCGCCGGTCGAATTTGCCGTCGCCGATCGCTTGGCCGCCGATGGCGCAGCGGGCTTTTCAGATGACGCCGGAGTTTGGGCCATCGCGAGCGACGCGGCGAATATCGCGATGGCAATCGAAATTCTCACCTCACGTCTCATTTCGCGCCTCCTTCCTTCTCGGGCGTGAACGTGTACGCCACGGTCCGCCCGCTAGGAATCAGCCAGGTCTTGGCAACCCGCTGCACGTCGTCGGCCGTGACGCGATTGTACTCGTCAAGCTCGGTGAACAGCTTCCGCCAATCGCCGTAATTAACCGAGTACGAACACAACTCCGCCGCGAGCCCCGAATTGCTGTCGAGCTTGCGGATCAGTTCGGCACGCAGCTTGGTCTTGATCCGCTGAAGCGTCTCGGCGTCCACCTTTTGCTTTTTCAGGCGCTCGATGATCTCGTACAGCGCCTTCTCGTTTTCTTCCACCGTATGTCCCGTCGCGGGTGCGGCGAAAAACAGAAACAGCGCGGGATATCTTCCGCTGGGAAAGGTGGATTGCGTTCCGGCGCCCAGCGCGATCTTCTTGTCGCGCACCATTTCCTTGTAGATGATTCCCGTGCGTTCGCTCGAAAGCACATCGCTCAACACGTCGATGGCTGCGTCATCCTTCGAATATTGATCCGGGCGTTTGTACGCGACTGCCAAGAACGGCTGCGCCGCCGACGCCACCGCGACGCGCTTTTCGCCTTCCTGCTCCGGCTCCACGGTGTGGATCAGCGGCGGCAAGGGGCCGCGCGGCAGCCGCGCAAAATACTTCTCGGCGAGCCGTTTTGCATCCGCGGGCTTCACGTCACCCGCGATTCCGATAGTAATGTTCCCCGGCGTGTAGAAAGTCTTATAGAACTTCTCGGCTTCCGTGCGACGGAAATTATCGATATCGCTGGCCCATCCGCCCGGCATGCTGCGATACGGATGCGCCGCGATCGCGGTCGCCAGCAGCATCTCCACCAGCTTGCCTTGCGGGCTGGATTCGACGCGCATTCGCCGCTCCTCCCGCACCACGTCGCGTTCTTTATAGAACTCGCGAAAAACCGGCTGAAGGAATCGCTCGGATTCGAGCAGAAACCATAGCTCCAGCCGATTCGCGGGAAAGCTGTAATAGTAATTCGTGGAGTCCTCCGCGGTGCCGGCGTTCAATCCGACACCACCGTTCGATTCGACGATGCGATCGAATTCGTTCGACTCGACGTAGCTGTCCGCCTTCGCGATGGCGTCCTTTACCTGGGCCTGCAGCGCTTCGATCTTTTTCGGATCGGCGCGCAGAAATTTGCGGCGCTCCTGATCCAGTTGATCGTAGATGCGCTCCACCTCATTGAGCGCAGCCTTCTCCTTCGGCCAGTTCTTGGTGCCGATGGTTTGCGTGCCCTTGAACGCCATGTGCTCGAACATGTGCGCGATGCCGGTTTCGCCGCGCGGATCGTCCACCGAGCCGACGCTCACATACGTGTGGAAGGAAACCACCGGCGCTTCGTGGCGTTCGATAACCAGGAATCGGAGGCCGTTCGAGAGCGTGAACTCGGTGACTTTTTTCTCAAACGCCTGAAGCGATTGCGCCGCGAGCAGTGCCGGAAAAAGTAAGGTGAAAAGAATGACCCTCATTGCCTTCAGGGTAGCATTCCGTCTCAATCCAGCGGTCCGCTGAAACGCTAAAGCGTTACAGCGTTATGCACTTAAACGCACAATATTCGCGCTTTGTGGGGCGGCCAATCCCAGCTTTTGTTTCTTAAGCAGGCGCTGCGAGCCGGATTTTATCCGGCTCAACTTAACGAAACCCTTAAACGGCCATCACTTCAGCGAGCACATTGCGGAACTTTGCCATTTCCGCATCGCTGCCGATGGTGACCCGCATCATGTTTTCGACGGCCGGGAACAATCGCCCCACGGCGACACCTTTCGCCAGCATCAACGGGGCCACGTCTTTCACGCTGCGTCGAACGTCCACCATCATGAAGTTCGCGTGCGGCTCGATGAACTTGACGTTCTTCGATTTCAACCACGCGGTGGTTTCGGAACGCGTGCGGGCCACCCGTTCCCGGCGCTCGTCGATGAATTTCGGTCCCAGGTCGAACGCCGCCAGCACCGCGCGGACCGCGATGATGCTGATCACGTTATTGCGATACGGCGTCACCTTCGCGATCAGGTCGGGCCGTCCGGCCACAAAGCCTGCGCGCAGTCCCGCCATACCGTAAATCTTGGAGAACGTCCGGCTGACGATCACGTTCTTTCCTTCACGCACATATTTCATCGCACTCTCTACATCAGGCGAGGTACAAAAATGGAGGTACGCTTCGTCCACCAGTAAGATCGTGTTCGCCGGCAGATTCGCTACCGTCCACGCGAGATCCTGCTTGTTGGTCACCGATGCCGTGGGGTTGTTCGGATTGCAAATGTGGATCACGCCGCCGCCGCGCTCTTCCGCCGTGGCGACCAGCTTCTTCACGTCAGGAGTGTAATCGGCGCGCAGCGGGATTTTGACGACCGCGTGCCCCTTGAGCGCCGCCAACTCCGGCATCGCTTCAAATGACGGCCATCCGGTGATGAACGGGCGCGTCGGCGAGGTGAATACTTCAATCACGTCATGCAGGGGTTCCGTTGATCCGGCGCCGACGAAGACCTGATTGGCGTCGAGCTTTTCGCTGGCGGCGACGGCCTTGTAGAAATCCTCGAACTCGCGATAGTGGTAGCGATTGGTCTCACCGACCACGCGTTGGATCGCTTGCAGAACGGCGGGCGGATGTCCCTCGGGAAATTCGTTGGCGTTCAGCCACACGGTGTCCTTGGGAGCGGCCCCTGCGACGTTGGCGCGCTGCGCGAAAGCAAATTCGGTGAATCCGGCCGCGGCGACAGCGGCAAATCCTCGGCGAGTGAATCCGTTTTGAAGCATGAAAGCCTCCCAGCCTGCAATTCTACAACATCCTGAGGAACGTCAGGTAGTGTATCAGTTTGAACTGATACACTACCGAACGTCAAGAGGAGGGGTAAGGATTCGTAGCGCCCATACCTTTAGGGCTGCTCTGCGAACAACTCATCCAGCGGTAATACGAACCCCGGCAGCAGGGGCGAGGTGACCGAGTCGCTGCCCGAGAGTCTGTGATCCATCCTGTCGGAACTAGTCCAAATCTCAGCACGCAGGGACTTTGGGTTGATGATCCATACTTCCTTAACCCCGACCTCGAAATACTGTTTCATCTTCCGCTGAATCATGCGGGGCGTCTCGCTGGGACACAGCACCTCGGCGGCGATTTCCGGAATGATCGGGATGACCTTCGCGTCCCTCAACTCTTCCCGCCGGTTTCCCAGGATCACCGCCACGTCGGGCGATCTGCGAGTCAGGGGAGATAGAGCATAGAGATTCTCGGAAATAAGGGCCTTGCCAATGGGGTTCTTGCGGAAGTACGCCTTCAGTTCAAAGAAGAGATTTCCGAGTATCTCGTTGTGATTGTATGCGGGTCGAGTCATCTCGATCAACTCCCCTTCGTCGAGTTCGTAGCGCTTATCTTCCTCGAACGGGTAGTTGTCGAACTGCTCGGCTGTCAGCAGAGTTCTCGTTGGCGCGCCCATATAAAATCAGTGTACCTACGAAAACAGCTTTTCGAGCGGCAGCCTGAAGCCGGGCAGCAGCGGCGAAGTAAGTGTGTCGTCGCTTGAAAGATCGTGGTCCGGCAAGTGCGGGCCGGTCCAGATTTCGATGGTGCGATCCGACGGATCGACGATCCATACTTCTTTCACGCCGGCTTCGAAGTATTGCTTCAGCTTGCGATGAATCATGCGCGGAGTCTCGCTGGGCGAGAGCACCTCGATCGCGATGTTCGGGATAATCGGGATCACCTTCGCGCCGGCCAGTTCCTTGCTGCGATCGCCCATGATCACTGCCAGGTCCGGCGCTCGCCGGGTATTCGGAGATAGAGCGAAAAGGTTCTCCGAGTTCAGAGCCTCTCCGATCGGATTCAGCTCGAAGAAATTGAACAACTTCGCGGTCAGGCGGATCAGAATGCGATTGTGGTCATACGCGGGCCTGGTCATCTCGATCAACTCCCCTTCGTCGAGTTCGTAGCGCTTATCTTCCTCGAACGGGTAGTTGTCGAATTGTTCGGCTGTCAGCAGAGTCTTCGTAGCGCCCATGGAACCAACTCTCCTATGAGTGGCTATTTGATCTCCATTATCTCTTTTTCTTTGCCCTTCGACGCGGCATCCACTTTCAGGATGTGCGCGTCGGTCATCTTCTGTACATCCTCCAGCGCGCGGCGCTCGTCGTCTTCGCTGATCGCCTTATCTTTCAGCAGCTTCTTCAAATGCTCATTGGCGTCGCGGCGGATGTTGCGAAGAGCCACCCGGTGATCCTCGGCAATATGATGCAGCCGCTTGACGATTTCCTTGCGGCGCTCCTCGGTCAGCGTTGGGATCGGCACGCGGATGATTTTGCCGTCGTTGGCCGGATTCAGACCCAGGTCAGAGCTGCGAATCGCCTTTTCGATCGCGCCGATCTGCGAAACGTCCCAGGGTTGAATAGTGATCAGCGTCGGCTCGGGAACGTGCAGGTTGGCGACCTGGTTGAGCGGGGTCGGCGTGCCGTAGTAATCCACCCTGATGTTGTCGAAGATGCTGATGGTCGCGCGTCCGGTTCGGATGCCGCCCATTTCATGTTGGAAATCGGTCAGCACTTTTTCCATGCGGGTCTTGGCGTGGCCTTCCACTTCGCGCACGCCCTTGAAGGTTTGACCGGAGACTACTGGTTGTTCGGGTTTCATAGCGTTCTTTCCAGTTTTCTAGTGTATGAGAGTGCCGATCGGCTCGCCCATCGCCATTCGCATTATATTGCCGCGGACGTTCAAATTGAAAACCACGATCGGCATATGGTTGTCGCGGCACATGGCCACCGCGGAGGCGTCCATCACTTTCAGATTCCGGGCCAGTACGTCGGAATAACCGATTTCCGAGAAGCGCACCGCGTCGGAATTGGTCATGGGGTCCTTATCGTAGACGCCATCCACGCGAGTAGCCTTCGCCACCACTTCGGCTTTGATTTCCAGTCCGCGCAGTGTCGCTGCGGTATCGGTCGAAAAATAGGGATTGGAGGTTCCGGCCGCGAAGATCACAATCCGGCCTTTTTCGAAATGGCGAATCGCGCGGCGCCGGATGTACGGCTCCGCCACTTCGTGCATTTCGATCGCGGTCATCACGCGTGTCGGAACGCCCTGCTTTTCGAGCGCGTCCTGTAACGCCAGCCCGTTGATCACCGTCGCGAGCATGCCCATGTGATCCGCTGAGACGCGATCCATGTTGCGCGCCGCCGCCGCCACCCCACGGAAAAAATTCCCGCCGCCCACCACCAGCCCGATCTGCACTCCAGTACGCGCCACCTCGGCGATTTCGCCGGCCAACGCCATTACGCGTGCGGAATCGACGCCGAAGGAGCCTTCGCCCGCCAGCACTTCGCCGCTCAGCTTGAGAAGAATGCGCGTGTACTTAGGCATGGGAAGAAGGAGTCAGTAGTCAGTAGTCAGTAGTCAGTACTCAGTAGTCAGTAGTCAGAATAACAAGAAGAATTCAGGAGTCAGGAATAGAAGAAGTCGGGTGTCAGAGTAAACGCGCCGGCGCTGTCGTTCGCCTTCTGTCTCCTGACTCCTGACTCCTTCGTTCCACTATTCTTCCGCCGAATCGCCGACTTTGAACCGTGTGAATCGCGTCACCGAAATATTCTCGCCCAGCTTCGCGATCTTGGTCTTGATGAGGTCGGCCACGGTGGTCGTGTTTTCCTTGATAAAAGGCTGCTCATAGAGGCACACCTCTTCGTAATACTTATGGAGGCGGCCCTCCACGATCTTCTCCACCACCTTTTCCGGTTTGCCTTCGCCCAGCGCCCGCGCTTTGTGGATCTCGCGCTCCTTTTCGAGCGCCGCCGGCGTGACGTCTTCCTTGCGGATGAACTGCGGATCAGCCGCGGCGATCTGCATCGCCAGATCGTGCACCAGCGTTTGAAAATCGCCGGTACGGGCCACAAAATCGGATTCGCAGTTTACCTCCACCAGCACGCCCAACTGCGCGCCCGGATGAATGTAGCTGGCGATCACGCCCTGCTTGGTGGTACGCGAAGATTTCTTCGACGCCGACGCGATGCCGCGCTTGCGAAGAACCACTTCCGCCTCGACAGGGTCGCCTTTGGCTTCCACCAGTGCGCTCTTGCACTCCATCATTCCGGCTCCGGTGCGATCCCGGAGCTGTTTCACCATCTGTGCGTTGATCTCCATAATTCCCCTTGATCGTAATTGAAGTGACCCAAATTGATAAGCGATCCCAACTTATAAATGCCAAATGATGCTAGCCGATACGTGAACCCAATTCACGCGATACAGTCAATGCGCACGCCGCCCGCACGCTGCGGTCCACCCTCGCGCCTTGAGGAGCGCTGAAGTGCGACAGTTGTAGAGCGCGGCGCGAAGAGCCAGGCGCGCGGGCGGATGAAACCCCGCCGCGTCCTAGCTGTTCCGCGTGGAAACTTCTTCGGCGGCTCGTTCCGCAGCCGCTTCCGACGCAGCGGTCTTGCGCGGCACCGATACCGATGGCAAATCCTCGTCGGGCATGCTTTCCGACATGAGTTGCTCGGAATACTTCAGATCCAGCATCTGCGCGTATTCCGGAATCTCCTCGACCGGCGTTTCGTCGCTCGGCACGCTCAGCTTTTCGGGCGTGAAATCCTGTTCGCTCGCGAGCTGGCGGCCTTCCACCACGGCGTCGGCAATCTTGTTGGTGAACAAACGGATCGCGCGCAGCGCATCGTCGTTGCCCGGAATCACGTAGTCCACTTTGTCGGGATCGCAATTGGTGTCCACCACCGCCACCACGCTGATGCCCAGCTTGCGCGCTTCTTCCACGGCGATAGCTTCCTTGTTCGAATCGATCACGAACAGAATATCGGGCAGACCGTTCATGTCCTTGATGCCGGACAGGTTCTGGCTGAGATGCTTGCGCTCCCGCTCCAGGCGCACCACTTCCTTCTTGGCGCGTCCTTCCCAATTGCCTTCGGCGGCCATGGATTCGAGTTCCTTCAGCCGCTTGATCGACTTTTGCACGGTCATCATGTTGGTGAGCAGCCCGCCCAGCCAGCGCTGATTCACGTAGAACTGCTGGCATCGCGTGGCTTCCTCCGCGATGGCCTCCTGAGCCTGGCGCTTGGTGCCGACAAACAGCACGGTCTTGCCTTGCGCGGCCATTTCACCCACGTATCGCATCGCGTCTTTGAACAGTTTCAGCGTCTTTTGCAGATCTATGATGTAGATCCCATTACGTTCCCCGAAGATGTATTCCTTCATCTTTGGATTCCAGCGCTTGGTCTGGTGCCCGAAGTGAACGCCGGCTTCGAGCAATTCTTTCATGCTAATCGATGGCAAAAAACCTCCTTATAGGCTTTTGAGAAGAACCCGTGCCACGGCCCAAAGCGGAATTTGTGGCTGGGTAAGTTGAACCAGAGCGGACATGCGTTTATCCGCCCAAAAAAATCCGCGTGTCTCACCGGAAACCGCGTTGGCGGCGATCCTGATCGCCGCAGGCCCCGATGATTGGGAAGCGCCTAGCGCTTGGAGAACTGGAAGCGTTTGCGAGCGCCCTTCTGACCGTATTTCTTGCGCTCATGCTGGCGCGCGTCGCGCGTCAACAGCCCCAATTCCTTCAGCTTCGCGCGCAACTCGACGTTGAACTCGAGCAGCGCCCGGGCGATTCCCAGCTTCGCCGCGCCGGCCTGCCCGATGGGGCCGCCGCCGGCGGTGTTGATCAAAATATCGAACTTATCCGCCGTCTCGGTGGCCAGCAGCGGTTGCCGAACAATCGCACGGGAGGTTTCGCTCGGAAAGTAATCCTCGAACGTGCGCCCATTCACCGTGATCTGGCCCTTGCCCGAACGCAGAAATACTCTCGCGACGGCTCGCTTGCGCCGGCCCGTTCCTAAATGTTGTACTAACGCCACTCGATCCAATCTCCTCTGCTGCTAACTGGCCGGGCCAGACTATGAATCTTGATCCTCTATACCGCCATCGCTGCCGGCTTTTGGGCATCGTGCGGATGCTTGGGACCCGCGTAAACCTGGAGCTTCCGATACATCTGCTTGCCCAGCTTGTTCTTCGGCAGCATCCCGGAAATGGCTTCTTCCACCATCCGCGCGGGACGCGCCGCGCGCACCGTGCGCGCCTTGGTTTCGGTCAAACCGCCGGGATAACCCGAGTGCCGGCGGTAAAGCTTCTGATCTTCCTTGCGGCCCGTCAGCCGGACCTTGGCGGCATTCACCACGATCACGTGATCGCCGGTATCTAAGAATGGCGTATAGCTGGCCTTATGCTTGCCCATTAAAATATGAGCAGCCTGGCTGGCCAAGCGTCCCAGCACCGCGTCCTCGGCATCGATCAAGTGCCAGTTCCGCACGATGCCGGCGGGCGATGGAATTGCGGTTTTCATGTAGACAGACCTTCTCCCTGCGAGTTACGAACGTCTTCAGGTTAGCGAATCAGGCCACGGGCTGTCAAACCCACCCACGGCGCGCTTGACAAAGCTTGACATGTTTCCGTAACTCTCCTACTCTTAACAGTGCTGATGGGCGTCCAGGAACGACGGGCCCGGGAAAAGAAGGAGCTGCGACAGGAGATCCTCGACGCGGCTCGCGAAATGTTCGTGCGCGACGGATTCGAGAACGTCTCCATGCGCAAAATCGCCGAGAAGATCGAGTACTCCCCCACCACTATCTATCTGTATTTTCAAGACAAAGCCGATCTGCTGGACTGTCTTTGCGAGGAGACTTTCGCGCGGCTGGTGAAAAAACAGACCCTTCTCGAGCAGACCGTTGCCGATCCGCTGGAGCGTCTGCGCAAAGGCTTGCGCGCCTACATTGAGTTCGGGCTGAAGCATCCGAATGACTACAAGGTCACGTTCATGATGCCGCCTCCGCTCGATGAGCCAAGACGCGGCGTGCGATCGAAAGAACTAGGGCAGAAAGCCTTCGCGCATTTGCGAAACACGCTGGCGCTGTGCGCCGAGCACGGCCTCCTGGAGATCGTCGATCTGGACACCACGGCGCAGGTGACGTGGGCCGCGATTCATGGGCTGACGTCGCTGCTGATCGCGCATCCCAAGTTCGAATGGGTGGATCGCAATCCATTGATCGATACGCTGATCGATATGTTGACCGCAGGGCTGAAGCCCGCCCGGCCCATTCTGGTCCATTAACCGGATTCAAGGCATGAAAACGGCGCGCTTCCTGATCGGGACCGTCCTCACGTTCCTCGCAGCGCTGCTGCTGATCGCCGGCGGGCCGGGATTTCGGAGCCGCAGCGCCTTCGACGAGCATTACGCCAAGCATGGCCGCGAATTCGGCAATATTTCACAGGCCGAATATCTACTGCGGGCGCAGGCGTTGCGCGACGCCCCGGTGGGTGGTCCGATTCTCGAAGCCGTGAAGCCGGGAGGCGTGTTCACGCGTTTCGACCGGCGATCTGGCGCGTTCGGCGCCTACAACGGCGACCGGACCATCCGCACTTTTTTCATCCCCAACGACGGCGAGCGCTATTTCCATCGCCAGGCGAAACGGCCGGAGGAATAGCGTGGTGCACGAAAACGACATGAGCGACCCCGAAATTCAAAACTATCTCCGCGACAACGGCTATCCCGAACACGTGGTCCGCGATGGCCGCGCCGGCCTATTGCGCCGATGGAGCGAATTCGTCGGGCAAGTGGAGAGGGGCTACACGCCGGGCCTGGAGGATTATCGCAACGATCTGGACGTCCGCGCGATCCTCGAACTCGCTGTCGCCGGAACTGCCGACCCAAGCGCAACCGAAGTTCAATCGCTCGACGAGCGCCTCAAGAACATGCTGATCGCGACCAACGTCCGCGTGTGGGAGAGTGCTCCCTCGCCCTTCTGGGATTTCGGATATCCGCGCAACGCAGGTCCCCAACTGATCGAAGACCTGCGCGCCGAAGGGTTATTGGCCCAGTCGTGACCAGCCCCACGGGCGGATTCCTATTTGCCGTCGCCGCCCGTGGGCGCTGGCTTCACAGTCGGATACTTAATCCCAAGCTGCTCCAGATACGTGTTGTACTTGTCCGGATTGTAGTAGAACTGCTTCATCCGCTCGCGATAGATCGCCATGGTTTTCTCATTCATCCAGATGGCGGGTTTATCGTCGGGGCGCAGGAAGCTGGTGTACTTCACGTTCTTGGTCTGCACGTTCTTGAAATAATCCTTGGCCTCCTGAACCAGTTCCGGGTGCGTCAGGATATCTAGAATGGTCATCGCCTGCACCTTGGCGCCGGCGATCACGCCCTTATGCGCGATCGGCGTGGCCATCGTGATCGCATTCGCCCAGTTGTGACCCGGACCGCCCGAAATGTTCGACGGATATCGCAGCGTCACTGTCGGCACAGTCCAGGAAACGTCGCCGATATCGTCCGATCCGCCGCCGGTGGGCTGATTGGCGCCCTGGCCTTCCTCGCCGTCGTCGGCCGATGGCTCGCGCGGCACGCGCAGCGTCTGAATCTTCGTCGCCATGCCCCGTACCGGCGCTTTCAATTCGCGTTGCACCGCCTTCGCCAGCGTCTCATCGTCGGCGGTCCACGTCGGCAGCCCCACCTTCTTGATGTTTTCGTACATCGCTTCGGCGATCGGCTTGCTGAAATATCCCGGCCACGCGCTGCCCAGCAGGCGCTCGGTATATTCGGTATCGGTCATCAGGCACGCGGCTTTCGCCATGTTGTCACCGATGCGCCACAGATTCATGATGTGGTCGTAATCGGCTTCGCGGAAATAGTACCAGGTCGCCGCGTTTGGCGGCACCACGTTGGGTTGATCGCCGCCGTTCGTGATGACGTTATGGATGCGCGTCGCCAACCGAAGATGTTCGCGCCGGAAATTGTAGCCGACATCCATCAGCTCCACCGCGTCCAGCGCGCTTCGTCCTCGCCACGGCGCTCCCGCGGCGTGCGCGCTTTCGCCTTTGAACATGTATTCGAGCGACACCAGGCCGTTCTGCCCGCTCGGCCCATACGACACGCCCAGATTGCTCGCGACGTGCGCGAACAGGACGATATCGACATCCTTGAACATTCCCTCGCGGACGTAATATGCCTTCGTTCCGACCAGTTCCTCGGCGACGCCGGGCCACAGACGAAGCGTGCCCTGAAGATGTTCGCGCTCCATCACTTTTTTCGCGGCCAGCGCTGCGATGATGTTGAGCGGCACTCCGGAATTGTGGCCTTCCCCATGCCCCGGCGCGCCCTCGATCATCGCCTCATGCCATGCCACGGCCGGCTTTTGCGACGCCTGCGGAATGTCGTCGATATCGGAGCCCAGTGAGATCACCGGCTTCCCGCTGCCCCACGACGCGACCCACGCGGTCGGAATGCCATACACACCGCGCTCGACTTTGAAGCCGTTCTTTTCCAGAACGCCGGTGAGGTACTTCGACGTTTCGAATTCCTGAAAACCCAGTTCGCCGAAACTGAACACGCTATCGACCATCACCTGGGCCTGTTTCGTCATGTGATCGATCTCGCCGGCCAGATCGGCCTTCATGGCGGCTTCTTTGGGAGAGACGACTTTCGCGGGAGCAGCCGGCGGCGTCGCGGGTTGCGCGAAAACGCAGATTGCGGAAAGCAATGTAGCCAAGAAAAGTTTAGACATTCGAGACTCCTTGTGAATTACCTAAAGTCGGCGCATGGACGGGGTGTCGCAACTGAACGGTAGTCCGCTAATTTAGCACACTCGACCATTTTCTTTGGTGGGGCGGGTCCGCTTACCCACGTGACCCCGCGCGCGACCCCCTGGTCGCGCTCCAGCCAGTCCCGGTGGCGTAGACTCTAGTCTGTGTTAACGATTCGCCTACACTCGCGCGAAATCCAAATACCCTCTTCGCGGATCAGTGCTCACCAGTTTCACTTTCATCTGATCCCCCACATCCACACCCTGCTCCCCGTGAATCAGCAGGCCCTCGGCCGGTGGAGTAATGATGCGAACAAAAGTACCCTTCGGCGTCACGCCCGTGATTACTCCATTGAACGTCGCTCCCACGCGACCCGCCAGCGCGACCGCCGCGATCCGCTTGAACATCCTGCGCTCCACTTTGCGCGCCGCATCTTCCTTCTCTGTGCAATTCGCGGCGATCGAGCCGAGCTCGCCATCTGAATACGGTGTCTTACCTTTATCGAGTACGGATTTGATCAGCCGCTGCGTCACCAGATCGGCGAAGCGCCGATTCGGCGCCGTCGAGTGCGTGTAATCCTGCACCGCCAGCGCGAAGTGGCCCTGATCTTTCGCCCCCGGGCGGGAGAATACATATTCTCCTGGTCCCATCAGTTTGATAATGGCGAGCGAAAGGTCGGAATAGTGCGCGGCGTCAGCCTTTCTCATTTTCTGTAGAAACCCGTTCAGCGCCGCCGAATCCGGTTCGGCGGGAAGCTTCGACTGATACCGCGCCGCCAGTTGCACGATGCGCGGCCAGCGTTCGGGCGTCTTGACCACGCGGCGGATGATCGACAATCCCGCTCCCGCCAGCGTCCGCGCCATCACTTCATTGGCGGCGATCATGAAATCCTCTATCAGCATCGTGGCGCGATTGCGCCTGCGCTCCTCGATGTCCTTGACTTGATGATTGTTGTCGACGATGAACTCAGCCTCCACGCGATCGAAATCCAGCGCGCCGCACTCGTGCCGCTTCAGGCTCAATAGCTGTGCGGCCTCATCCTGAAGCTTCAACTGCGCCTGCAAATCGGCCGATGCCGCGACTTTCGCCGGAGCGGGACCGGTTCCCTCCAGCCACGCTCCCACGCCGTTGTACGCCAACTGCGCATGATTGCGAACCAGCGCGCGGTAAATCGCCGGCGAGGTGATCGACCCATCCGGCGCGACCACCAGTTCCACCACCATCGCCCGGCGATCTTCGTTTTCATTTAACGACGTGAGACCGGTCGACAGGTCATCCGGCAGCATCGCAAAATTCTTGACGCCGGTATAGACCGTACAAGTTTGCTCAGCAGCATGATGATCGATGGGCGTGCCTTTTTCGACATCGCTATCCACATCGGCGACGGCGACCCTGATCCGAATGCCCCCGCTCACCCGCTCCGCCACTTCCGCCTGATCCAGATCACGCGACGTGTCGTTGTCGATCGATGACCACAGCAGTTGTCGCAGATCGTGAACATCGCCGGTCACACTTGGAGCCGGCCGTGCTTTGATGGCGTCAAGTTGTTCTTGGGTCCCGCGAGGATAATCCGGATCGAACCCGTTGTCGATCATTTCCTGGCGAGCGGAGGCGATGAGGTCGAAATGAGGCATGAACACGTAGGGTAGCCCATGTGGGGCAGCCAATTCTGGCACCTGTCCAGCGAATCACCCCGCAACACGGTAAACTCTACCTCATGATCCAAAGTCGTCTTTCCTCGCGTATTCTGCTGCTCGCCATAGCCGCCGTCTCTCTTGGAACTCTTTGCGCCCAACCCGCGCCGAAAATTACCACGCCCAAAGAATTCCTCGGCTTCAACATCGGCGATGACTACATGATGGCCAGCTATACCGACCTCGATAAGTACTGGCACAAAATCGCCTCCGAGTGCGACCGCTGCAAACTCGTCGACATCGGCCCGACTGAAGAAGGCCGCCGCCAGTACATGATGATCATCACCTCGCCGGACAATCTCAAGAAGCTGGATCATTACAAGGAAATCTCGGCGAGGCTCGCGCACGCTGAAGGCCTCACCGACGATCAGGCGCATGCGCTCGCTCGCGAAGGCAAAGCGGTCGTCTGGATCGACGGCGGATTGCACGCCAGCGAAACCGTCGGATCGCAACAGGAAATGGAGATGGTCTACCAGATGGCCAGCAAGACCGATCCCGAAACCATGCGTTTGTTGAATGACGTGATCGGGCTCTACACGCTCGCCAATCCCGATGGCCAGGAGCTGTGCGCGACCTGGTACATGCGCGAGAAGGATCCGCTGAAGCGGAGCCTGAACGGACTGCCGCGCCTCTATGCAAAATACGTCGGACATGACGACAACCGCGACTTCTACATGTCCAACATGAAGGAAACCACCAACATGAATCACCAGTTGTTCCTGGAGTGGTATCCGCAGGTCATGTACAACCATCACCAGACCGGTCCCGCCGGCGCGGTGATTTTCATGCCGCCGTTTCGCGATCCCTTCAATTACAATTTCGATCCGCTGGTCCCGCTGGGAATCGAACTGGTGGGCACCGCGATGCACAGCCGCCTGGTCGCCGAAGGCAAGGGCGGATCGGCCATGCGCTCCGGCTCGAATTATTCCACGTGGTGGAACGGCGGGCTGCGCACCATCACTTACTTCCACAATATGATCGGGATTCTCACGGAAATCATCGGCAATCCCACGCCGATCGACATTCCGCTGGTCCCCGACAAGCAGTTGCCGCAAGGCGACTGGCCGCTGCCGATCGCCCCGACCATGGGGACCCAGAAGTGGCACTATCGCCAGTCCATCGATTACGAGATGACCAACAATCGCGCGATGCTCGACGTCGCTTCGCGCTACCGCGAAACCTTCCTCTACAACATCTACCAGATGGGCAGAAATTCCATCGCCAAAGGCAGTAACGATACGTGGACCGTGACTCCCAAGCGGATCGCCGCGCTCGAAGCGGCGGCCGCCAAGCTCGCTCCGGCCGGAGGCGGTCGTGGTGGACGTGGTGGTCGCGGCGGCGAAGTTCCCGCCGGCGGCGACACTCCCGGAGGCGGCCAGGGCGCGCGCACTGTTCCCAGCGAACTGTACGCCAGCGTTTTGCACGATCCCAAACTCCGCGATCCGCGCGGCTTTATCGTTCCCTCCGATCAGCCCGATTTTGCCACTGCAACCGAGTTCATCAACGCACTGCTCAAGAACGGCATTACCATTCTGAAGGCGACCTCGAACTTTTCAGTCGCCGGCAAGAGCTATCCCTCGGGATCGTACGTCGTCAAAACCGCGCAGGCGTTTCGCCCGCACGTGATGGATATGTTCGAGCCGCAGGATCACCCCAACGACTTCGCGTATCCCGGCGGCCCGCCGCGTCCGCCGTACGACATCACCGGCTGGACGCTCGCATTTCAGATGGGCGTCAGATTCGATCGCATTCTCGACGCGTTCGATGGTCCGTTCACCAAGATCAACGGCTTGCTGCCCGCGCCGCCTGCTTCTGTAACGGGACCAACAAGCCCGGCCGGATACCTGATCAGCCATGAGATCAACAACTCCTTCGTGCTGGTGAATCGGCTGTTGAAAGCCGGCGCGGACGTGTATTGGGTGAAGAAGCAGCAGACCGCCGAGGGCCAGGCATTAGGCACCGGCTCCGTCTGGGTCCCGGCGTCGGCGGCCGCACGCGGAGTTCTCGATCAGGCGTCGAAGCAGTTCGGCGTTCCGGTCCACGCTGTTGCCAAGGCTCCGACCGGCGAAGCCCTAAAGCTCAAGCCCATCCGCATCGGCCTCTACGATCAGTACGGTGGCAATATGCCATCCGGCTGGACGCGATGGCTGTTCGAGCAATACGAATTCCCGTTCCAGGTGGTGTACCCGCAAACGCTCGACGCGGGCGATCTGAAAAACAAATTCGACGTCCTGGTGTTCACCGACGGCGCGTTTCGCAGCGGCGGCGGTGGCGGCGGGCGCGGAGGCGGGGGTGGTGGTCGAGGCGGCGCCCCCGATCCGGCATCGGTGCCAGAAGAGTATCGCGGCACCATGGGCCGCATCAGTGAGGACAAAACCCTGCCTCAGCTCAAGCTGTTCGTCGAATCCGGCGGCTCCATCGTCACGATCGGAAGTTCGACGGGCATCGCCGAAGTCCTGGGAATTCCGGTGAAAAATTATCTGACCGAAAAAGGTCCCGACGGCCGTGATCGCCAGCTCCCGCGCGAGAAATTCTACATTCCCGGATCGCTGCTGAAAGCGAATATCGATAACACCAATCCGCTCGCCTACGGCATGCCCAGCCAGCTTGACGTGTTCTACGACAACAGCCCCGTATTTCGCCTGGAGCCCAACGCCGAGCTAAAGAAAACTTCGGCGGTCGCCTGGTTCTCCGGCTCTGAAGTTCTCGATAGCGGCTGGGCTTGGGGCCAGCAATATCTCGACGGCGGCACCGCCGTCGCCGAAGCCACCATGGGCGAGGGCAAAGTGATGATGCTCGGCCCGGAGGTCGCGTTCCGGGCGCAGCCGCACGCGTCTTTCAAGCTTCTTTTCAATGGTTTGTATTACGGGAGCGCGAAGGAAGCGCCGCTGAAATGAGGCCAAAACCCGCGACGCCAAAAACGACGGTAAAGTGGCGGTGTTTTACGGTGCTTTTACCGGTGATTACCGGGCTTGCATCGGGGCAAGCCCGCGAGATGGAGCCGGGTGAAGGCGCGGAGAACCCGTTCATCGATCCGGCTGGTTTCCAGACGCACATCGACGAGAAGGAAAAATCCTTCAAAAATCCTTCAAGGACGATCTCGCCCGGCAGCAGCAGGAGCAGTAGCTTCGAAATATTGTGGGGCAGGCAAGATTACCTGCGCCACGTGGAATCTTAACGGTCTCCGCCGCCGGTCGAGCGCGGCGCGAGCGACTCGAATAAATCCAGCTTTTCTTTATTCAAATCCTTGCCCGCCCGAATCGGATCGCCGAGTTCCAGGTACGCCTCGCTGCCTTTCTCGAACGCAGGCCACGGAGGCAGACCGGGCTGATTCGGATCGCCGGTCTTGGCGAACTGCGCCCAATATCGAACCATGGCGTCGGAAAGCTCGTGCGAGGTCTTGTCTGAGGCCGACGGAATGGTCCCGAAAACATAGGCCAGCTCGGATGCGTGCGACACGCCGCGTTTCGGATCGCGCACAGGCTGCGAGAGATGGCTGAAGTGATACATCCACGTCTTTCCTGAAGTTGCCGGGACGGTGAACATTCCGCGCAATTGCGCGCGAGCCCCCAGCCCGAATCGCGAATCCGTGCGAATGGCGATTTCCGCCCAGTAAATCTCCTCTTCCGTTTTGGCCGGATACAACGCCAGCACTTTATCGGCAGCATCCCCGAAGCGCTGCTTCACGGAAGCCTGAAACTGTTCGACAGTTTTCGGTACGTCGCCTTCCCGCGCCATGAAGAACGTGGCTTCATCGTGGTTATAGCCGATCAGCATCGGAACCGGGTGCTGCTTGCCCTGCGTCCAGAAGTTGATGGGGTGATCGGTGAAGGCGTAGCCGTCGAGCACCGGTCCGCCGCGATAATTCGAAGCATTGGGCAGATCCTTCCAGGCTTTCGCGCGCAAGGTCGCCAGCAGATTCGGATCGTTCTCGAGGCCCATTTGCTTGACGAGTTCGACGCCGTTGCGCTCCGCGGCATCCTGCGGCGCGATGCGCGCGCCCGATCCGCTCTCGACGATGGCTTTGTGAATCAGACCGTCGGTCATGGGCGAAACCACCAACGCCGAGACGCTCAATCCCCCAGCCGATTCGCCGAAGATGGTGACGTTGCCGGGATTGCCGCCGAAGCCTTTGATGTTCCGCTGCACCCACTTCAGCGCCGCGATCTGATCCAGCAAACCGTAATTGCCGGACCCGTGCCCGGATTCCTTGCTCAGCGCCGGATGCGCGAATCCGGAGAGAACATTGAGACGGTAGTTGAACGAGACCACCACTACTCCCTGTTGCGCGAGTTGGGTTCCATCGTAGATACGCGTGGACGCGGAACCGTAGGTGAACCCGCCGCCGTAGATCCAGACCATGACGGGCAGGCGCGCATCGGCGGTCTTGGCCGGCGTCCAGACGTTCAGGTAGAGGCTGTCTTCACTCTGCGGGGGACTTTGGGGATCTGGGCTTTCGCGCTGCGGCGGGATGGCGCTGAACTTGGTTGCTTCGCGGACGCCTCCCCAGTCTTTGGCCGGCTGCGTATCCCGCCAGCGCAGGTCCCCGACCGGAGGCGCGGCATAGGGTATCCCTTTATATACGGAAATGGTGTTATCGCTGCCGATGAGCGCGCCCGAGACGCGGCCGGTGTCGAGCTTGACCGGTCCCTGACTTTGAAGCTGCGCGAGCGCGGTGAAGGCCACGAGGCCCATCGCGCAAGTGATGAGAAAGAAGTTTCGCCGCATTGGTAATTCTCCATTCGCCGGGCGGGCATTTCACGCCCCGCCGAAATCCTATATAATTCTACACGCATAGTTTTACGCACATAGTTGTACAGCCCGGGACGGGAGGTCCACGTATGAACTCACCCAACTCTATTGACGCCACGGCGCTCAAAACTGCACGCCGCGATTTTTTGAAGACAGCTTCCACCGCCGCGCTGCTTGCGCCATCCATGTTCGCCGCGAAGAAATCGTCGGGCGGAACACTTGTCACTGAAACCAACTGCGGGCAAGTCCGCGGCTTCGATTCCAACGGCGTGAAGATTTTCCGCGGCATTCCCTACGGGGCCGATACCAGCGGCAGGAATCGATTCATGCCGCCCACCAAGCCCGCCAAATGGGCAGGCGTTCGCGAATGCACCGAGTACGGCCACATTTCCCCGCAGACGCTGGTGAAGAACGCCGGCGATTACGAAAAAGCCATCGAGTGGGACAAGGAGCGCGGCGGACTCAGCGAGGATTGTCTCAACCTCAACATCTGGACGCGCGGATTGAAGGACGGCGGCAAGCGGCCGGTGCTGGTTTCCTATCACGGCGGCGGCTACACCACCGGTTCCGGCAATCTGCCCGGCTACGACGGCGAGTCGCTGGCGCATTTCGCGGACGTGGTGGTGGTGTGCGTGAACCACCGGCTGGGGCCGCTCGGCTACACCTATCTGGGCGATATTGCCGGTCCCGATTTCGCGTATTCGGGCGTCGCGGGGATGATGGATTGCGTGCAATCGCTCGAATGGATTCGCGACAACATCGAGAATTTCGGCGGCAATCCGGCGAACGTGTTTATCTTCGGGCAGTCGGGCGGCGGCGCGAAAACGTCGACGCTGCTTAGCATGCCCTCGGCGAAAGGCCTGTTCCATCGCGCGGCGGTGCAGAGCGGATCGACCATCAAGATGATGCATAAGGAGGCGGCGACGCCGTTGGCCGCGGCTCTGCTCGCGAAGGTGGGCATCGATAAATCGCACGCTAGAGATTTGCAGAACGTGCCGTTTGAAAAACTGATCGCCGCGGGCGGAATCACCGGGCCGTCGGTCGACGGAAAGATTATTCCGCGCGATCCGTTCGATCCCACCGCGCCGGAAGTTTCGGCGGACATTCCGATGATTATCGGCACCGCGCTCGACGACGCCGGATTGAGAATGACGGATTGGGATCTGGATGAGGCCGGCCTCAAGAAGTGGGTCACGGAGCAGCAGGGGATCGGCGCGAGTCATGTCGACCACGTGTTGGAGGTTTATCGCAAGGCGTTCCCGAATACCAGGCCATTCCTGATCAAGACCAAGATCGCAACCGACCGCGGCGGCCGCCGCAACGCGACCACGATGGCGGAGCGCAAAGCCGCTCTGGGCCACGCGCCCGCGTACTTGTATCGCTGGGATTGGCCGTCGCCCGCCTACGGCGGCAAGTTCGGCGCGATCCACGGCACCGACGTTAGCCTGTGCTTCCACAACACGCAGCCGCCGATTCTCGGCGATACTCCGGAATCGCACATCATGGCGGACCGGATGGGGTCGGTGTGGGTGCAGTTCGCCAAGACCGGCAATCCGAATTGCAAGCAGATCCCGCACTGGAGCGCGTACGATGCGGAAAAGCGGCCGACCATGCTGTTCGATCTGAAGACGCGCGTGGAGAACGATCCAGCGAAAGAAGTCCGGCTGCTGTGGGACGAGCTCCGGCCGGCCTGATCGCGGTGGGGCATGCGTTCTTGCCGCCTGCCGGTGCGTACGCGGGATAACCAACCCCGCCCGTCAAGCCCCGCCCGTCAGGGCGGGATAACGGTAGTGCGCACTACCGGGATAACCGACGAGAGCGCCGATCTGCGAGAACCATGAAAATGGTCTAGCTGCATCCATAATAGGCTGATGCGGCTTGAGGTCCTCCGTGGCGAATTCGCGATCGTGCGCCTTGACGCGACCGCCGCCTTGCCCGCTTGGGTCGAGTCCTCGGAGTTCCTCTCCATCACGCGAACGCGCGAGGAGCTGTCGATTGTCTGCGAATCTACGCACGTTCCCTCAGAGATTGCCGCAGGGCGCGGATGGCGGTGCATGAAGGTGGAGGGGCCTCTCGATTTTTCGCTGACCGGAGTGCTTGCATCACTAGCCGGCCCCCTGGCGCGAGCCGGAATCCCTATCTTCGCCATTTCAACTTTCGATACGGATTACCTGCTGGTGAAAGCCGCGAATCTGGAAGCGGCCATCGCAGCGCTCGAATCAGTAGGCCACGTGTTCCACGTTGCCAAGGAAATATACTGAGAAAGAAATATGATTGGCGTCACACGCTTCGGCCTTCTTCTTGCCGCCGCGAGTGTGCTGTGGGCGCAGGACTCGCGCGCCGAGGACTCGCGCGCCGAGGACTCGACGAAACGGCTGGAGACATCGAAGAAACTGCTCGAAGGCGATCCGGCCGGGGCGCTCGACTACGCGACGAAAGCCGCCGCGCTGGACCTCGAAACCGAGCGATGGTTCTGGCCCGTCATTCTCGAAGCGCAAGTAAAGCTCGGCAGGTGGGACGCGGCCGTCGCGACGGGCGCGAAATCGGTGGCAGATATTGAAGCCGGAAGAATGTTCACGCGCGTCTACCAGACGGCCGACGAAATCAAGCTGCGGCAACTCTACGCGACTGCGCTCGACCGATGCGGAAAGCCCGAGGACGCGAAATCGCAGCGCACGGTCGCGGAACTGTTGTCTTCGCCCAACCAGACACACTCCGGCGACTCGCGCGCTCAGGCGATCGTCGCGGCCGAAGGGGCGTCCCGAATCAAATACGCGAAGGCGGATCTGTTGGCGACGGAAGGGCATGAGTTTGCCAGGCTGTTTAGCGTGTACGATCTGGATGGGCGCGTGGTGGATCTTCACGCCCAAAAAGGAAAAATCGTAATCGCGCTTTTCTGGGCGACCTGGTGCGGTCCCTGCACGAAGGAGCTCGACGCGCTGAACCGGATTTATCCGCAGCTTCGGGATCGCGCGGAGGTGATGGCGGTCGACGTCGACGACAAACCGGACGTCGTCAGAGAATTCGCAAAGAATCGGAATTTCGCGTTTCCGATTCTCACGGTCCCGAGTCTCAGATCGTCGGGGTCACGGGGCTCGGATCTGTCCTCCTATACCAACGCGTCGAGCCTGCAAGGCACGAATATCCCGCAGCTCTATGTCTTGGATGGCGCCAGCAACATCCGATTTCATCTCACCGGCTTCGACGACGACGGTCTGTTCGAGCAGCGCGTGGATTGGATGATCGCGGCACTCAAATAGAGTGCGCGGACTCGCTACACCATTTCCAAAGTTTTCGTTCGACGCTCTCGGTTATCCCCGCCCTAACGGGCGGGGCTTGAAGCGCGACCTGGGGGTCGCGCGCGGGTCTGGGGACCCGCCCCACCCCACCCGGGCCGCTGAATCTACGTTAACTCTGAAACTAGTCTAGACGTCGCCCTGAACCAGCATCTTTTCGCGCGCGGCGTTGTATTCACAGCCGAGCATCAGAATCACGGCGAGCAGATACATCCAGACCAGCAGCGCGAGTCCCGCGCCAACGCCGCCGTAAAGCACGTTGTAATCGACCACGTAACGCACATACCATCCAAAGCACAGCGTCGCGACCAACCACAATACCGTTGCCAGCGTCGCGCCGGGCAGAACCTGGTGAAACCTTTGTTTGCGCTCCGGGGCGGCATAGTAAAGCAGCGCGCTGGCGAGGACGATGGCCCCGAACGCGAGCACGAACCGCAGGACGATGCCAGAGAGCAGGACCCAGCCCTTGAGGTCGGCGCTGGCTCCGGTCAAGCCGATCCATCCGATAAGATCACGCTCGGCGCGCCTGCCGGAAACGATCAATGCCGACGCGCCCAACACCGGCAACGCGCAGGTGACCACCAGCAGCATGGCCAGGAGACGCTCACGCAGGAAGGAACGCGTATCCGAAGTTCGATAAACGGCGCGGAACCCTTCCATCAGGCTGATGACGGCGCCGGAGGCGGCCCAGGCCGCGAGCAGGATCGCCGGAATCAGCAGCCACTTGGGACGCTGGCCGTGGACCGCGAACAGCGTCTTGACGACGGCGTCGGTTCCCGGCGGCACGACGTCGTAGAGCAAACTCACGATAGTTCGCGACACCGCTTCGGCCTGCGCCTGCGCCAGAATCGCCGCCAGTGTGGTCAAGACCGGGAAGAATGCCAGCAGCGCAGAATATGCAACGCCTTTGGCGACGCTGAGGCCTCCATCGCGATAAACGCCCATGGACGCCCGGCCGAGCAGCGACCACAGGCGCGCCATCACGCCGGATTGAAAGATGTGCAGATTGGGCCCTGGGATCATTCGCTCTTCTTAGTCTGATTGAATTGAATTCTAGCAAGGAGCCAAGGTTGGGGCGATGAAGGACGGGCGTCCGCCAGTCACGCTGTTGTCCCGCGGGACACTCGCGGCCGCCGCGCTTCTCACCGCTGCCATTCGCTACCATGATTCTGATTGAATCCGTCGACACACTCGCGTGGACGGCTTACGACCTTCCTGCTGGCGTCAGGATTGTTGCTGCTGAACGTGTACGTCTGCCACGAGCTGTTTCACATCGAATACCTGCGCTTCATGGGATCGATCGAAGGCGCGTTCATCGGGATGAGCCGCTACATCACGACGCATTGGAACGATCTCACGTGGTTCCCCTGGTGGAATGCCGGGACGCCGTTTCCAACCACGTATCCAGCGCTGCTGCATCTGGTGGTCGCCGCAGTCGCGCAAGCGCGCGGCGTATCGACCGCGCTCGCCTATCACGAGGTGACTGCGCTCGCCTACTGCTTGGGACCCGTGGCGCTGTTCGCGCTGGCATTGCGGCTGAGCGGATCGCGATGGGCCGCGTTCGCGGCGGGACTGATGTATTCGTGTCTGTCCATGTCTGCTTGGCTGGTTCCGGCGATTGAGCGGGACCTGGGAAGTCCTTTCTATCCCCGCCGGTTGCAGGTTCTGGTCTCCTGGGGCGGAGGCCCGCAAGTCTCGTCGATGACGCTGCTTGCGTTGTCGCTGTTATTTCTGGATGTTGCGATCGCGCGACGGCGCGCGACGTGGGTGTTGCTGGCGGCAATCACATTCGGCGCCACCGTGGTCACTAACTGGCTGGGCGCGTTTGCGACGGCGCTGATCGTCACGTCGTATGTTTTCGCGAAGCTGGGACGCGGCAGATGGAAACTTCGCGAGTTCGCGCTGCTGGGGCTGATCGCAGTTGCCAGCTATTGCCTGGTGATGCCGCTGGTGCCGCCGTCGACCATAGCCGTGCTCCAAAGCAACGCGAGAACCACGGGCGGAAATTATGTACACGCATACCAGGCCGCTCTGCCCCAAAGCCTCGCCATTCTGGCGGCTTTGATCGCGATCAAGTTCGCGGTGCGGCGGCTGGCCTGGCATCTGCAATTCGCGATCTTCTTCGCGTTCCTGATGGCGCTGATCACGCTCGCCTACCAGTACTGGAGCATTCCGATTGTTCCGATGGCGGAGCGCTATCACCTGGAAATGGAAATGGCGCTGGTGCTGCTGGTGGTGTTCGTGGCCCACGCGTGCCTCACGAACCGGCCCCAATGGATGGCTACGGTGGCGATGGCCGCGCTGGTGTTGGCGCTGATTCAACCCACCCGGATGGTCCGCCGGTATGCCCGCGACGGTCTGCTGCGAAAGGTGGACATCACCACCACCATCGAGTGGAAGGAGGCGCAGTGGTTCAACCAGCATTGGAACGGCGAGCGCGTTTTCGTGCCCGGATCAATCTCGTTTTGGTTGAACGCGTTCAGCGATACGCCGCAGTTGTGGGGATTCACCCAAGCGACCACCGACTACATGGTGCGCGTCGCGGATTATGGTATCGTGACCGGCGATTCGGCGGGATCGCACGACGCGGAATATTCGGTGCTGTGGATGAAAGCTCTGGGCACGCACGCGGTAGGCGTCAGCGGACCGGCGAGCACGGAGAATTATCATGACTTCCGGAACCCCAAGAAATTCGAAGGCGTGCTCCCAACGCTGTGGCGGGAGGGTGATGACGCGATCTACCAGGTGGGCAAGCACGCGCCCCTGGCGCGGATCGTCCGCCGCGCGGATTTGGTGAACCGCACTCCCGTCAATGCGATTGACCTGGATCCGTTGCGCCCGTACGTGGCGGCGTTGGACGATCCGGAGTTGCCGGCAGCGCAGTGCGATTGGATCAATGCCCACGACGTGAAGGTCGCCGCGGATCTGCAGCCGGATCACGTGGTATCGATGCAAATCGCGTGGCACGAAGGCTGGCACGCGACCGCGAACGGCCGCGCGATTCCCGTGCTTCACGATGCGATCGGACTGATGTACGTGGAGCCGGCCATCGCTGGACCGGCCACGATCGAAATGATTTACGACGGCGGCACGGAGATGCGTGTTGCGCATTGGGCGAGCGCGATCACCGCCATTCTATTTCTGATCGCGTGCGCGTGGCAGGTTTTCGCGCGTCCTATTCCGAAAAAGCCCTGACAGCGGCCGGCGTTCGTCGATTCGGGAAACACATCAAAGCGATCAGGAGTGCAATCGCGGCGAGGCTCAGGAGGCGGCAGGCGCGTAGCTCGAAGCCGCCGTCATAGTTCATCTCGACCTCGCACGCGCCGTTGCAACCTGGCCGGAACCACATCAGGCCGAGCCCGTCGCGGTCAAGTTCGGTGCGGCGCCCGTTTACGATCACGTGCCAGCCCGGGTGATACGAAACCTGAACCGAGATCGCCTGTCCCGGAAGCGCAGCGGTGCGGAGCCGAATGCGGTTTCGGCCATCCCATCGCATTTCAACCGGCGCGAGCGATGGATCGTCAAGCGAGGCGTTGTATTGTTCCATCGCCGCGATGTCGCCGACGCGCGCCGGGGAGTTGCGCACCACGGCGGCCTCGGGAATCACATGGGCAAGCGAGAGCGACCTTTGCGGAATCTTGTAGATGGTGACGCCGGCTTCGCTCCAAAGCGTCTGAAGAACGCCGTCAAACTTGGTCGGATGCGCAAATCCCTTCCAGAACTCCTCGCTATCAGGCGACGAAATGGCGACCGCTCCGGCCCCAAACGCCTTCAGCCACGCGAGCGAGACGCGAGCGTCCCGCTCCGCCGTATCGCCGCCATTGTAGATCGCCTCCAACCCGCGCTGCTGCGTGTGATTGTAGGCAATGCTCCAGGAGCTACCGGAAAACTGGGGAACATCGCTGAATGCATTCGCCCACTGCGCGATGGAACCAGGGAACGCCACGCGAACGCCCGGCAAATTCCCGGCCGCCCACGTCGAGGAGCGATACTCGATGCTCTTGGTCACGTCGTCCGGAGCGAGAAAGATTTTCGCTCTATCTCGAATGAACACGATCTGTTCGATCGCCAATGCGGCGGCCAGGCAGATGGCCGCTCGCTTCACCGAGACCGGCATCTTTTCGAACCAGCCGCGCGAGCCAAACACGACCACCAGAGCGACACCGAGCTCCATTTCGGGCCGATAGCGGCCCGCCTGCGGCAGAAATTGCCGATGGAGCAACACGAAAATTATGGGGATACTGCTGGTCAGGTACGCGAAGAACGCGAAGAAGCGCAGCCTCCAATCGGCTGTCCACCGCGGAAGATAGCGCGAAAGCACGACCCATCCAAGCGCGACAATCGCGATCGCCGTAAGCGAACCGGCGGTCCAGCCTTCTGAATGCAACCCGCTCGACGTGCTCGCCCGCATGGTCGCGATGAGCGAAGGAGGAAGGAACGCCGCGCTGAGAGCGTAAGCGAAGAGGCCGGCCAGCAATGCAGCCGTGGTGGCGCGCGCGAAGTCTTTACGGCCGCGCGCGGCAATCAGGCAGATCGCGGCCAGCACGGCGGTGACGGGGCCGAAGGCACTGGCGAAAGTCGACATCGCGATGGAAGCGCCCGCCGCGGCATAGTAACGGCGACGCCCGGTCTCGATCGCACGCGCGAGGAACAGGATCGTCAAAGGGAGAAATGCGAGCCCGAGAAGGTGCGGCGTATCGTCCCAAAAGTTGACTACGAAGAGCCGGCGCGGCTCCCAGAACTGGGTCCATTGGAAGCCGCTATCGGGCGCGAGGATTTGAGTAGGCGACGCCAGCGAATAAAATAGCGCCGCTGCGAAACTATATCCGGGTGCTCGCGTCAGCCGCCACGCGGCGAAGAACAGCGTCACCGGCGCCAGGCAGTAGGCGATCCCGGTGACGGTCGCGAAAGAAAGCGCCTCCGGGACGCCACGAAGTGCGGACACAATCGCGGTCAACGCCGGCGCCAGCGGCGCGTAGGTGAACTCGAATGGAATGCCGCAATCCCAATAGGGCCACCAGGTGGGGTGGAACCAACTCCCGTCGGCCCGCTTGGCAATTGCGATCCAGAACCCCTGCATGGAGTTCATGTGCGCGCCCGTGTTGAAGAAAAATTCACGGCACACGTACGCATTCATCCACAGGAGAATCAGCGCGTAAATCGCCGCGCGCAGCTTTTCATATCGCGGCGGATTTGCGTCGTCGTGAACGGCGGATGCCAAGTGATCATGATAAGCCATCCATGTTATTCTGAAAAAGTCTTGATAGAGGAGCGAGGGCGATGAGTAGCTCCGCGCGCAGTTCCGGCGGGTTCCGGAGCGCGGGGTGAAAGGCGCGGCCCCGCCGAAATCGTCCACCAAGTGCCGGACCCCCGGCCGGGCGGTTGGTGAGCAAGGTTAACACCTGGTCACTGTCATCCGTTTTTGAATTGCAGTTGAATTGCAATTTTGCCGGATGGAGAGCTATCGGGAACAGCGCAGCCGCGCTTTCCTATTCTCTCCACCCCCAGTTGCTTAGATGGTCATGAATATTTTTGAGCTGACGCGCGCATTCATCGATATCGACTCCGTAACGCCGAATGAAGAGGCGTTCGGAAATTATCTGTTCGACCATCTTTCGCGGATCGGGAGCGCGACGGGCGGCCGAGTGGAGCGCATGGATGTCGAGCCGCATCGATTTAACGTGCTCGCGACATGGGACAACCCGGTAGTCACATTTTCGACGCACATGGATACCGTGCCCCCGTTCTTTGCGTCCCGCGAAGACGCGGAATTCGTTTGGGGCCGCGGCGCGTGCGACACCAAAGGCATCATCGCTTCGATGATTTTCGCGACCCAGGATCTGCTCGCCGAAGGCATGCGCAACATCGCCTTGCTTTTCGTCGTAGACGAAGAGCGCGAGAGCGCCGGGGCGCTGGTGGCGGCGAAGCAGCCGCGCGGCAGCCGCTATCTGATTAACGGCGAGCCGACCGACAACAAGCTCGCGCTCGGATCCAAAGGCGCGCTGCGATGTGAAGTGATTGCGCACGGGCGTATGGCGCATTCCGCGTATCCGCACCTGGGCGAATCGGCGATCGACAAACTGCTGGACGCGCTGGAGCGCATACGGCGCATCGCGCTGCCGCACGACGAAACGTTTGGCCCGAGCACGCTGAACATCGGGACCATCCGAGGCGGGCGCGCGCCCAATGTAATATCCGACTACGCACAAGCCGAGATTTTCTTTCGCTTGGTGGATGACGGATCGGCGACGCGCGCGGCGATGAAGGCGGTGAATGACGGTCGGGTGGAGGTGCGCGAGGTCCGGTGCACGCCCGCATTGAAATTCGCGAAGGTGGATGGATTCGAAACCTTTGTTGCATCCTTCACCACCGATATTCCGGCGTTCAACGGGACCTGGGGCGAGCCGTTTCTGATCGGGCCGGGCAGCGTGCACGTCGCGCACACGGATGAGGAGCGCGTGGCGAAAAAGGAATTGATTGAGGCGGTGGAAATTTACAAGAGTCTGGCGAAGCGGTTGATTAAATGAGCCAAGCGCCTTATTCAAGGAGTGACGCGATGAATGAGCAAGTGACGGAACGCATGAAGGTTGGAGTCTTGGGCGCCACAGGAATGGTGGGCCAGCATTTTGTGAAATTCCTGAGTGGGCATCCGTGGTTCGAATTGTCATGGCTGGGCGCGAGCGACCGGTCCGCGGGCAAGCTGTATCGCGATGCGACCACGTGGCGGCTGAGTGGGGTGATGCCGGCGGAAGTGCGCGACCTGATGGTTTCGGAATGCAAGCCGCGGGAGGGCGCGCCGAAGCTGATGTTCTCGGCTACCGACGCGTCGGTGGCGACGGAGATCGAGTGCGCGTTCGCGACGGCGGGCCACACGGTGGTGTCCAATTCGCGCAATCATCGCATGGATGACGACGTGCCGCTGCTGGTGCCGGAAATCAACGCCGGGCATTTGCGATTGCTGCCCGTGCAACAGCAAAGCCGTGGATGGAAGGGCCAGATTGTCACCAATCCGAATTGCTCCACCATTGTGTTGGCGATGGCTCTTGCGCCTTTGAAGCAGTTCGGAATCCGGCGCGTGATGGTGACCACGATGCAGGCGCTTTCGGGTGCGGGCTACCCGGGCGTCGCATCGATGGACATCAACGCGAACGTGATTCCATTTATCGGCGGCGAAGAAGAAAAGATGGAGCGCGAGACGCAGAAAATTCTGGGCGACTTCGCCGGGAATAAAGTTGCGCCGCTAGCGGCGGCGGTAAGCGCCCAATGCAATCGCGTGCCGGTGGTCGACGGCCATACCATGGCGGTTTCGATTGAGCTGGAGAAGAAGCCGTCCGAAGTCGAGTTGATCGGCGCGATTCGCGGGTGGCGCGGAATTCCGCAGCAAAAGGGATTGCCGAGCGCGCCTCCATGTCCTCTGATTTATATGGAGGAGCCGGATCGCCCGCAGCCGCGCCGCGATGTGGAGCGTGAAAACGGCATGGCGGTTTTCATCGGACGGATGCGCAAGTGTTCCGTGCTGGACTACAAGTTCATCGCGCTGGGCCACAATACCGTGCGAGGCGCGGCGGGCGCGGCAGTGTTGAACGCGGAACTGATGAAATCCGAGGGCTGGCTGGACTAAAGATGATTGTGATGAAATTCGGCGGCACGTCCGTCGAATCGCGGATCGCGATGGAGCGCGTCACGAATATTGTGCGCGAACGGCTCGATCGTCATCCTGTCGTCGTCGTATCGGCCATGGGCAAGACGACGAACAAGTTGCTGGCGATCGCTACCGCGGCGGTGAACGGAGATTGCGAACAGGCGATAGCGGCGCTGAATGACCTGCGCGATTTTCATTTGCGCGAATCGGCCGGCCTTCCGGTTGCCACAGCGATCGAAAAGCATTTCGAAGAGTTAGTCGATCTGATCCAGGGTTTCGCGGTGATGGGCGAGGTCACGCCGCGCGCGACGGACGCCATCTCATCGTATGGCGAGCGGCTATCGAGCGTCATCCTTGCGGCGGTGTTCGAGGATTGCGGAATGAACTCTGTGCATCTTGATTCGCGGCGCGTGATCGTGACCGACGATCGGCACACACAAGCGGCGCCCTTGTTCGAAAAGACCAACGCGCGGCTCGCGTCGGCGCTTGCGGAGTTGGGGAGCGGTTCGGTGATTGTGATGGGCGGGTTCATCGCCTCCACCGAGGACGGCGTGACCACCACACTCGGCCGCGGCGGATCGGATTACACGGCCGCGATCGTGGGAGCCGGAATCGGCGCGGAGGAAATTCAGATCTGGACCGATGTCGATGGAATGCTCACCTGCGATCCCACCATTCTCGCGGACGGTTACCGCGTCAAGACGTGCTCCTTCGCGGAGGCGGCCGAGCTCGCGTATTTCGGTGCGAAGGTTCTGCATCCGGCGACGGTCCTGCCAGCGATCCAGAAAAACATCCCGGTGCGGATCTTGAACTCGCGGCGGCCGGAAGCGGAGGGCACGCTGATTGTCGCCGAAGCGCCCGCGTGCGCCGATCCGATCCGATCGATTGCCTGCAAACGCAATATCACGCTGGTCAACATCGTCTCCACGCGCATGTTGATGGCGCACGGATTCCTGCGCCGTATTTTCGAGGTCTTCGATCGCTTCGAAACGCCGGTCGACATGCTGGCGACGTCGGAAGTGAGTGTGTCGCTCACCATTGACAACACACGTTCTCTTGCGGCGATTCGCGCGGAGCTGGCGACCTTCGCGGAGGTTTCGATCGAAGAGAATCACGCGATCGTGTGCCTGGTGGGCGAAAATATCCGCCGCGTGCCGGCGGTTGCGGCACGCGTTTTCTGCGCGCTGAAAGACGTCCCTGTGCGGATGGTGTCGCAAGGCGCTTCGCTGCTCAATATCAGCCTGGTGATCGCGGCCGCCGATGTCGCTCGCGCGGTAGAATCGCTGCACTGGGAGTTTTTTCACCACCCGGACGCATCGGCCTTTGAGCGAACAGCCAAGTGAATAAGCTCGCTATTGTCGGATACGGAAAAATGGGGCGGCTGATCGACCAGCTCGCGCCCGAATACGATTTCGCGGTGCATGCCCGCATCGATTTGGAAGGCGATGTTCAGCAGGCCGCGGGATGTGACGCGGCGATCGAGTTTTCCGTGCCGGATGCGGTCGCCGGGAATGTCGAAAAACTGGCGGCGATGCGCGTGCCGGTGGTGGTGGGGACCACGGGGTGGCTCAAGGAAATGGATCGCGTCCGCGCGGCGGTCCAAAAATACGATTCGGCGATGATCTGGAGCCCGAACTTTTCCATTGGCGTGAACGCTTTCACGCGTTTGGTTCGCGAGGCCGCGCGGCTGCTTGCGAACCAGCCGCAGTATGGCGCGTGGACATGGGAGATTCATCATCACACCAAGAAGGACGCGCCTTCGGGGACACTACTCAAACTGGTGGATGAAATGCGCGCGGGCGGGTACACCCGTGCCATTAATACGAGCTCGAGTCGCGCCGGCGCCCATCCGGGCACGCACGAAATCGGATTCGATTCGGCCGCCGATACCATTACGCTTCGTCATTCCGCGCGGAGCCGCGAAGGATTCGCGCGCGGCGCGCTCCAGGCCGCGCAGTGGATGGCCGCTAATAAGGATAAGCGAGGCGTTTTCGAATTCAGCGATATCTTGTTTGGAGGTGACTTATGACATTCACCGGATCTACATTTACGGGTTGCGGCACCGCGCTGGTGACTTCGTTCCGTAAAGATCATTCGCTCGATGAGTCCGGATTTCGCAAGTTAGTGCGGCGCCAGATCGATTCGGGCATCGATTTTCTGGTGCCCTGCGGCACTACCGGCGAGAGCCCCACGCTTACGCGCGCCGAGCATCTTCGCGTGGTCGAAATCGCGGTGGAAGAGGCGAGCGGGATCAGCGGCGGGAGAAGAGTTCCGGTGCTCGGCGGCGCGGGCGGATACAACACGGCCGAAGTGATCGAACTGGCGAAAGAGATTCAGCACATCGGCGTCGACGGCATCCTCTCGGTGACGCCGTATTACAACAAGCCGACGCAAGAGGGTCTGTATCAACACTTCAAAGCGATCGCCTCGGCAGTGCCGCTGCCGATGGTGGTGTATAGCGTGCAAGGGCGCACCAGCGTAAATGTGGAGCCGGCGACGCTCAAGCGTCTGGCTGAGATCGAAAATATCGTCGGCGTGAAAGAAGCCTCCGGAAATATCGGCCAGATGGCGCGCGTGGTTCACGAAGTTCCGGAACGCTTCGCGGTTCTGAGCGGCGATGATTCGATCACGCTGCCGCTGATTGCACTCGGCGGACGAGGGCTGATTTCGGTGGTGTCCAACCAGATTCCGGCGGAGATGACGCAACTCACTCAGCTTGCGATGAGCGGCGATTTCGCCGGCGCGCGAGCGTTGCAGCGTGAATGGCTGCCGCTGATGGAAGTAAACTTCGTCGAATCGAATCCGATTCCGGTAAAGGCCGCGATGGCGATGATGGGGTTGCTGGAGCCGGTGTGGCGATTGCCGATGACGCCGCCTTCAGAGCAGAATCGGGCCAGGATCGAGGCGGTGCTCGAATCCTGCGGCCTTCTGGCACACGCCAGATGAGCCCCGAGCGCAAATTGAGTCGCGAATGCAAGCTGAAATAGAAATACTTTTCGACGAGAAGCCGGCAAGCTACTCCGAACAACACTTCGCCTTGTTCGCGCGCTTCAAGGAAGCGCTAAACCAAGGTTGCATCCGATCCGCCGAGCCCGATGCATCCACGCGCAGCGGCTGGCGAGTGAACGCATGGGTCAAAAAAGGCGTGCTGCTCGGATTTCGAATGGGTGCGGTGGTGGACATGTCCATCGACGTCGCGCGCCAGCCGATGTTCGATAAATCCACGTGGCCGGTAAAGCACCTTACTCCGGAAAGCGGCGTGCGCATCGTTCCGGGCGGGTCCAGCATTCGCGACGGCTGCTATATCGGCAAGGGTGTGACCTGCATGCCGCCGATGTTTATCAATGCCGGGTCATGGATCGGCGATGGCACCATGATCGACTCGCACGCACTGGTGGGAAGCTGCGCGCAGGTTGGGAGGAATTGCCACATCTCGGCGGCGGCGCAGATCGGCGGCGTGCTGGAGCCGGTGGGCGCGATGCCCGTGATCATCGAAGACGACGTGCTGGCCGGCGGCAATAGCGGCGTGTACGAAGGCACCGTGGTGAAGCGCCGCGCGGTCCTGGCCAGCGGAACCATCCTTACGCGATCGACGCCGGTGTACGATATCGTCCGTGGCGAAGTTTACACGGCCACCGATGACGAGCCGCTGGTGATTCCCGAAAACGCGGTGGTGGTCCCAGGCTCGCGCGCGATCCAGCGCGGTCACGGCAAGGATTGGGGCATTTCACTCAACACTCCGGTGATTGTCAAGTATCGCGACAGCAAAACCGATTCGCGAGTGCAGCTCGAAGATCTGCTGCGATAATAAATATGCCATCTGGCGCGAAACCACGCGTCATTTCGACGCGTCGGAAAGCACACGGGTGAATTTTCCTCCAAAAGATATCGCGATTATAGGCGGCGGCATCGGCGGTGTCGCCACCGCGGTTGCGCTGGAACAGGCCGGCATCCACGCGACCGTTTACGAACGGGCGCCGGAGCTGCGCGAAGTTGGCGCGGGATTGATGCTGTGGCCCAACGCGACGCGTGTGTTGCGCGAGCTGGGCCTTCTCGACAAGATCATCGACCACAGCGGCGCGAACACTCATTTTCTGGTTCGCGCGAGCTGCGGGGAACTCTTGATGAACATCGCGCTGGGCGATTTCGACGTGCCGGCGCTTTGCACGCGGAGGGCGGATCTTCTCGCCGTGCTGCTGGCGCAACTGCCTCCGGAACGAATTCGCTTGGATCATACCTTGACGGATTTCGAGCAGTCCGATTCGAAGGCGCGCCTCAGCTTCGCCATTTCCACGGGCGAAATGCACTGCGTCGAGCACGACGCGGTGATCGGCGCCGATGGCCTCCGGTCGCGCGTACGCGAGCGGCTTTTCGGTCCCTCCGAACCGGTTTACCGGGGCTACACGGTGTGGCGCGGAGTCGCGACTTATGACGGCAGCGCGATCTTTCGCGGAAGCAACAGTGAGACGTGGGGCCGCGGAAAGCGATTTGGCATTCTGAATACCGGCCAGGATCGTTTCACATGGTATGCGGCCGTGAACGTGGGCAGGGATCACGCCGATGCGCCCGCGGGCCGGAAACAGGAGTTATTGGAACTGTTTGCCGGTTGGCACGAGCCGATTCGCGATCTGATTCGCGCGACCGATGAAACCGTAATCCTGAAAAATGGCGCATACGATCGCGCACCGCTGTCCCGATGGACGCGCGGATGCATCACTTTGCTCGGCGACGCGGCGCACCCCTGCACGCCCAATCTTGGACAGGGATGCTGCATGGCTCTCGAAGACGCCCTGGTGATCGCGAAATGTATTACGAACTCGTCGTCGATCGCGGCGGCGTTTGAGCGATACGAATCCCTGCGTCGTCCGCGCGCCAGTCACATGCAGCAGCGATCGCTGACCATGGGACGGATCGGCCAATGGGACAATCGTCTCCTGGTGGCCGGGCGCAAGGCCCTCACCAGCCTGCTTCCCGCAACGTTATTTGAATACAACCTGCGAAGAGTGTATTCGTACGAAACTTAAATCGGGTGATACGATGCTCAGATTTCTTCCCATTCTGATCGCGACCCTGATCCCTCTTCCAGGGCAGGATCGTAATGTCCCAAACCGCGATATCGACCTCGAACGCAGCAGCATCACCATTCACGTGGGGAAAGCCGGCCTGCTCTCCGCCGCCGGTCACGAGCACTGGGTGAACGCGCCGATTTCATCGGGCGCCATTAACGATTCCAACGCTCCGCGCGTCGAATTCACCGTGGAGACCGCGAAGATGCGCGTGAAGCCCGACCCCAAGGTCGACTCCAAAACCGAAGCGCAGATTCAGAAAGATATGGAGGAAATGACGCTCGAGACCGCGCGTTTTCACGAGATCGCGTTTCAGTCCTCGCATATCGAAAAGGTGTCCGAAGGTGAGTGGCGCGTCGATGGCGCGTTATCTCTGCATGGTGTTTCAAAACCCATCCGGCTCAATGTCCGGCGCGATGGCGACGCCTTCACTGGACGCACCATCCTCAAGCAGACTGATTTCGGGATCAAGCCGATCAGCATCGGCGGCGGCGCCATCAAGGTGAAGAACGAAATCGAGATCGAGTTCAGGATCTACAGGCGTCCCTGAAATCGCCGATTACACCGACACGGCCGCCGGCCGAGCCTCGGCGCGTTTGGCTCGCATCTGAGTTTCGATCCAGGAATACGTCCGGCCCAGACCATCCTCCAGCGAAATCGCGGGTTCCCAGGTCAACACTTTTCGCAGCAGCGTGTTGTCCGAATTTCTACCCCGAACGCCCATCGGCCCGTCGATGTGTTTCTTCGAAATTCGGACGCCCGCGATCTTCGCGACGATATCGGCAAGCTGATTGATGGTCACCATTCGATCCTGACCCAGGTTCAGCGGCTCCCGGAAATCCGAGCGCATCAGCCGATGCAAGCCTTCCAGACAATCGTCGATGTAGCAGAAGGAGCGCGTCTGTTCGCCGTCTCCCCAAATTTCGATTTCGTGATTACCGCTCAGCTTCGCCGCCGCGACCTTGCGGCACATCGCCGCCGGAGCCTTTTCGCGGCCGCCGTCCCAGGTGCCCAGCGGTCCGAAAATATTATGGAAGCGCACGATTCGCGTTTCCATTCCATAATCCTGCGCGTAGTGCAGGCACAGCCGTTCCGTGATCAGTTTTTCCCAGCCGTAAGCGTCCTGCGGCTGCGCCGGATAGGCGTCGTCTTCCTTGAGCGGCGTCACGTTCGCCTCGGTCTGCTTGAACTCCGGGTACACGCAGGCAGAGGACGTATACAGCAGCCGCTTCACGTTGTTTTGATGGGCCGCCTCCAGCGTGTGGATATTGATCAGCGCGTTGTTATGCAGAATCAGCGCGTGATGATGGCTGATGAATCCCATGCCGCCCATGTCGGCCGCCAGCGCGTACACTTCATCCACGCCATGTGTGGCTTCCAGGCAATTTTCCCATCGCCGCAGATCCAGCAGCCGGAAATCGTCCGCCGAAGTAGGCGCGTATTCGGGATTCTTCAAGTCGACGCCGCGCACCCAGCAGCCGCGGGCTTTCAAATAGTTCACAAGATGATGGCCGATGAAACCACCGGCCCCGGTTACAAGAACTCGCGAATTCACGCGTTACTCCCTTCGTCTTCGCTCATGGGTTACCCGCTGGCCTGGCTTCCCAATAATTACACGGCTGCGTTTCTATGTGCCGGCGTCACTGCCGCTTTTCGCTCGGCCGCGCCGCCAACGGCCGGGCCCTGTCCGCAGGCGATGTAGTCGGCGATCGCCTCGAACTCCGCCGGCCGCAGAATGCCCCACCAGTCGATCAATACCGGGCGGCCTTCTTTCGACAAATGCTCCGGCCGAAGCGCGGTGAACTGTTTCCAGGGCGTCGCGATCACCAACGCCGCTGCTTGCCCGGCGCACGCCTCCATCGATTCCGAATACGAGATCGCCGCGCCCAGCGTCCGTTGCGCGTTCGCCATCGCCGCCGGATCGTACGCGCACACGCGGACGCCTTCGCTCGCCAGTTGCCGCGCCAGCATTACGCCTTGCGATTCGTCGATCACTTCCGTATCGGGCTTGTAGGAAAGCCCCAATATACCCACCGTGCCTCCCGCCGGAAGCAGCCCTAGAATCCGCTCCGCCAGCCGCGTCACCTGCTTGCGATTCACCTGATCGGTAGCCTTGGCGAGCGTGGCATCCACGCCGTGCATGTCCGCGAATTTCGCGAACGCCGTGTTGTCGCGCGGGAAACACGGGCCGCCATATCCGAACGCGCCCTTCAGATACTTCCTGCCGATGCGCGTATCCAGACCGATCGCCTGCGAGATCACCCCGCAATCCGCGCCCGGCACCTTCTCGCAAACCTCCGCCAGCATGTTGGCGTAGGAAATCTTGGTGGTGACGTAAGTGTTCACCGAGATCTTGGTCAGCTCCGCGTTGACGAAGTTCATGCGCGCCACCGGAGGATGATTCGAGCACACCGTCCGGTACAGCGCTTCCAGCGTCGCGCCCGCGCGCTCGTCGGATTCCCCGATCAGGATCATGTCCGGCGTCGACATGTCGCGGATCACACTGCCCAGCGCGATGAATTCCGGGTTATAGCACAACCCGAAATCGGGTCCGCATTTCTTGCCGGAGATCCGTTCCAGCAGCGGCAGCACTTCGCCGCCCGTGGATCCAGGCATCACCGTGCTCGAGATCACCACCACGTGATAGCCGGATTTGTCGCGCAGGCCTTGGGCGATCGGCTCCGCGGCATTTAAGACAAATTGCAATGAAAATGTTCCATCCCGGCCGGAAGGCGTGGGCACCACCACGAAAGTCATATCCGTGCGGGCGATCGCGTCGGCAACATCTGAGGTTGCCGACATGCGGCCCGCATTCCTGCGAATCATCTCATCCAGGCCTGGCTCGCGAACCGGCGAAAGGCCCTGATTGATCGCAGTTACAGCCGCCGGATTGACGTCGACTCCGACCACCTGGTGCCCTTTATCCGCCATCACCCCGGCCAGCACCGCACCGAGTTTGCCCAAACCGATCACCGAAATGCTCATCTAATCCTCTTGCTTAAGAAAAAATCGACAAATTCTTGGACAGCTCTCCGCTGCAGGACAATTCTAGTCATCATAACCGAAATCCGGCCCCCCCAAAGTAGGTGTCAAATCGCGGCTATGCCGAGCCGTTTGCGCGGCTCGGATTCCTTCAACTCAACTTGGGCCAGCCCCCATCCCTCGCGATTGAAAATCATCGGCGCGTCGAACCGGTTCATGATCCTCGCCCACTCCACCACGTCGTGATAGTCCACCCAGGAAAGCCCCTTGGCGGCGATGCGCTCGAACAATTTCTTCTCGCCTTCCGGCGTCCAGCCCGACCCGGTCCGGTGCTCGATGTGATAGATCCGCATCGGATCGTCGAGCATCTCTTCCCGAGCTCCGCCATGATGGGCCATCCAGCAGAAGATCGAGTCGATGTTCATCGAAAAGAGATCCAGCTCCGGGTAGGCGCGCAGGTCCATCCAGTGCTCGCGCGCAAGCAGCGTGAAGTCGCCGCAGGCGTTGGTGTGTAACTGGATCGCCTGGTCGGATGGAGATTGGTGCAAAACCACCCGGACGCAATCGTCGCCGTTCTGGTTCTCGCCGCCCGCGTGCTGCTCCGTGCTGTGCCAGTAAATGGCGGGAACAAACAACATCGGGTCTCGGGGAGGCGTGGGGTTGTCTTCATGCGCGGCGTCGCGCAGACGCAGCGCGTAGAAATTCCCCCCTCGAAAAATATTCTTTAGCTGAATCTTTCTGGTGCCGGGGACCTTGCCGCGATACATAATCCGGCCCCTGGAATCCTCAATAAGCAGATCCAGCGGTCTGCCGCCGGGGCCTGGCGCGACTTCAAGAGTCAACATCCGGGCCGGCCCGTCCGGCGCCCGGAGGATCAGTTCGGCGTCCCGCAGTGCGGCGAGACCCTTCGAACCTTGGCGAGTATCGAACGCACACCAGCCGTGCCCGGTCCAGATCCCGGCTCCCGCCGCCAACAATTCAGCCGCACCCAAGTCCGCTAGGTCGTTTCCCGTTCCCTCCCAGGTGCATCCGAACATACGTAGCGCCATCACGCGGCTGTCGCCCGCCACTTTTTTCGCCGGACCGCCGCCCGCAACCGCAAAGGCGGTGATGAAGGGACCGGACAGATGCTCTACCGGAATGCGAATCGCGGACCGTCCGCGTATTTCCTGCACATCCACGATTTCGTCCCACTGGTCGCGGATCTCCACCTGGCAGGCCTTGAATCCCACCGCGGGGCCCGGTTCGACATGCATGACCAGATCCCCTGCGAGCTGGCGCGGAGGCAGCCACACCACCGCGCTGTACGGCTCCATCCAGCGAAAGGTCTCCTCATGGAAGGATTCGAGCGGATACCAGCCCGCTCCCCACACCGCCCGCATTCCAGCCGGCAGAATGTCCCGAGGTGCGTCGGGTGTGCCTCGCAGCCGTTTCAGGGCTCGCGCCGAAAAGGAAACCCCGCTGCCGTCCTGCTTCAACTGGAGCTTGGCCAGTTGCTCTCGCGACATCGGCACCCGGATTTGCACGTCCGGATTGCCACGCCAGATTTCGCGAACCAGCCGCAGACCCCGGGCCATCCGGGATCCCCAGCTCTCCGTCGCGCTCAGACTGGCCGCGACGGTCTCGACAGCCGGCCCCGGATTCGAGCTGCCGCCGGAAATCAGCTTTACTTTGCACCGGAACAGCCGGAAATTGAGAGTCCGCAAATCCGACCGGATTCGATTTCCTCCGTCGCGGGTATGCAGAACCACGCGGATCTCTTGTCCCTCTGGTTTCGGGAGGGCGAAGGTGACTATGCTCCTGCGCTTAACTCGAATCTCCGACAGGTATTTCCCCGAAGCATCGCGAAGTTCCAGGAGAAACGGGCTCATGTTCACACCCGGCCCGGGTTCGACATCGAGCACCAGAACTCGTGCCTGCGTCGCCCCCGAACTGTTGGCTGGAGACATTCTCGGAGGCGAAATAATCAGCTCGGCGTCGTTATCCACCCACCGGAACGGCTCTTCACCCGACATCTCCCTCTGGAACCAGCCCGCTCCAAGCTTCAGCGCCCCGGTCAGCGACGCGATGTCGTTCTCTTCCAGCACGCGCATTCCGTCGGTTGCCAGCCGGAACGTCCCCCCGCGCGCGTTCAGCCGGATCAGGTGGGATTGGCAGTATGCCAGCTGTTCCTCTACCCCTTTCACGGGAACGTCAGCCATCACGTCCCAGCGGTTCACACGATACATTTTGCCTGGCTCCAGGCGCCGATCCGCGAAAAACTTCATTAGCTCGTCGGAAAACAGGATGTCGATGTTGGTCGCCAGCACGAATTCGCCGCGCGCTCGCCGGATGCCCACATTCTTTCCGATCATCTGGTACAGGGGCATCGCCTGCCAGTTACGGAAACTCTGATGGATCTCTGCGGGCACCCCGATAATACGGACTTCGCAGAATCCGCCGGCATCCGGCCAGGCGAGCACATCGGCGAGCGGCGGGCGGTCCGCCGGAGGGTTCCATTCGACGATGATCAGCTCAGCCGGTAACTGATGGCGCCGGCATTGTTCCATCCACCCGTTCACGAACGCCTGCATCCGGCCGAGAAGATTCCCGCCGTGATCGTCGTTACGGGCTGTCACGACGACGGACAGATAAGGTCTGGTGGGGCAGGCGATCTTGTCGCCTGTCGGTTGTTGCTGGCTGAGTGGGGCAGCGCCATGCGCTGCCAGTGGTTGCTGGCTGAGTGGGGCAGCGCCATGCGCTGCCAGTGGTTGCTGGCCAAGTGGGGCAGCGCCAGGCGCTGCCGGTGGCGGTTGGCTCAGTGACCTCTCTGACGCTTCCATGCCTCAGGCCCGTCTCACGAGCGGTGCGCCTGATTTACATCAGTGCGCCCTAAATCAGAGGACGCCGGAACGCCGGTCAACAACAGATGCCAACCCGCCGTCCGCTCCAGAGTCCGAAACATCCACTGCGGCATCCAGCGGAAATACCAGACTTTGACGTATCGGTACTGCACGTAGTCCGGAATCCGGTACGGGAAAATATGATCGGCGCGCGCATCCACGGCGCGTAGCCCACCGGCTTCCAGCAGCCTCCGGCCCTGTCCCCTCGAATACACGTACGTCACGGGACAACCGTTTTGCGCTTCTGAATTGTCGGCGATTAGCTTATCCAGTTTCCAGAACTGCCCTTTGCCGTAGCGGGCGAGAATCCAGATCACTTTCCAGGACCACCGGTTGTAGACCATGATCTTGACGGTCGTATCCGGCTTGAAATAGCGCGGTAATTGCGCCATCACGCGTTCCGGATGGGGCGTGTGATGAATCACGCCGAACGAATAGATCAGGTCGAACTTTCCCTCCGGCAGATAGTCGGCCTCGGGAAGATAATCCGAAAGATGCTCGCTATCCGCTTGAATGAAGCGGATGCGATCCTTCAGTCCGAAAACCTCCGCGCGCCGCCGGGCCATCTCGAGCGATTTCTCCGACAGATCGATCGCTGTCACCTCCGCGCCCGCGCGCGCGAAATTGATGGTGTCGGTGCCGATGCCGCATCCGATTTCGAGCACCTTCTTGCCGCGCCATTTTTCGAATTCCGCAAAACCAGGGATGTGCGGCTCTACTCGGTACTTACGCTGCTCCACCTCGTCGAAATATTCTTTGGTCCCCGGCGGTTTGGTCGAGTGGCGAATATTACACGGCCGGGCGTTCCAGTAATTCTGGACGTCAGACAACGGCACGGTTTCAAATAATTCGGAATTCAATGCACTCATAGCAACAAACTCAATCCATATATTGTAAGCCAACCCCGGCCAGCCCCACCCTTCCGGCCCACAACCGCCTTTCTGAACCGCGATTGTTTTGGCTCCGGGTTCCGGAGCCAACGCGCAGCAGCGCACGAAGGAGCGGCACGCTCAACCCCCTTATAAACCCCACCCCTCAAGCCCCGCCCGTCAGGGTGGGGGTTCCTAAAACAGTCCCACCTCACCCCGCCAGTGCTGCTTTGCAATACGCGAAGCACTTCTTCACTTCCGCTACCGTATCTCCGCCGTTGTATTCGTACTCGATATTCGCCGGAATCGGGTACTTCTTCGTCTTGAGTATTTGCAGAACCTCTTTGATTTTCGTATCGCCCTGGCCGAACGGCATGTTCGGCCCCTGATTGGTTTTTCGATCCTTGATGTGCAGCGTGACGATGCGGGAGTGATGCTCCGCCAGAAAGCTCACCGGATCGTAACCGGCGGCCGTAAAGTGGCCGATGTCCAGATTGATGGCGAGATACTTGGACGCGCCCCGCAGCGCCTCTTCCCAATCCTCCGGCCGCGCGAATTCATCCGGCGCCTTATTCGAGTGATTGTGAAACGCCACCACGATCTTATATTTCTGCGCCAACGGGTCCAGCCGCTTCGCCACCGAAACATTCGCTGACGATGTGATGTACTTCACGCCCATCGCCTGCGCGATATCGAACCCACGCGCCAGTTCCTCATCGCTGAGGCCCTTGGTGAAAGGGTAGGTCAGCGCGTAAAGATCGATTCCTGCGTCATCGAACTTCTTCCGAACCTCGCGCATTTGATCGAGCGGTGGATTCCGCCGGAATTCCTTCAGCGCTTCCGCGTCCTTGGGCACAATGTGCCCGTCCCAAAGCTCCGCCTCGCCCAGTCCGATTTCCTGCATCGCCGCGATGCACGCATCCAGGCGCCGGTCGCGAAAACTATAGGTCTGCGCGCCGATTTGAACCCCGGCGATCTTCGAATCGATCTTGTGCGCACCTTCCGCCGTCGCGCCCGCAGTCAACGCGCCCGCCGCCAATTTTCCGAAATCACGACGATTCATTTTGGTGACCCCTCCCCAACTCACTGACGACGAAGATCTTGCGCGATCGCCTCCGCGATTTTGCGCCCGTGAAAGCGGCCGTTCTCGATGAAAATCTCATTGGTGTGCATGCCCGCCACCAGCACGCCGGCCAGGTACATGCCCTTGCGATCGCTTTCGAGGGTTTCGGGATCTGTATGAGGACGCTCGGTTTTCGCGTCGAAGCGGATACCGTGCCGCTCCAGAAACTGGAGATCGGGGCGGTAACCCACCATGGCGAACACAAAATCGTTCTTGACGGTCCGCTCGCCGTCCGGGGTCGCCAGAAGCACCGAGTCTTCCCGGATTTCCGCGACTTTTGACCGTGAAAATGCCGGTATTTCACCGCTCTTTATGCGGTTTTCAATATTCGGTTTAATCCAGTATTTTACTCTCGGCGAAATGCCCTCGCCGCGGTACACCATGGTTACACGCGCGCCACTCCAGTGCAGCTCGAGCGCGGCGATGGCCGCCGAATTCTTCGCGCCTATCACCATAACATCATGATTATAGTAGGGATGCGGCTCCTTGTAATAATGGATCACCTTGGCCAGATCCTCGCCGAACACGTTCAGCTTATTCGGCACGTCGTAGTAGCCGGTCGACAAAATCACCTTTTTCGATGCATATTCGTGCGGGCATCCATGGGAATCCATGGAATGCACCAGGAAAGCTCCATCCTCGCCCACGATATTATCCACCAATTGATATTGGCGAATATCGAGCTGATAATGATCGGCCACGCGCCGGTAATATTTCAGGGCTTCGGCGCGCACCGGCTTTTCATTCAGCGAGGTCATGGGGATGTCGCCGATTTCGAGCAGCTCCGGCGTGGTGAAGAAAACCAGGTTGGTGGGGTAGTGATAAATCGAGTTGACCACGCAGCCCTTGTCGATCACGATCGCGCTGACGCCGCGCCGCTTCAGCTCGATTCCGCAGGCGAGGCCCGTGGGGCCCGCGCCCACCACGACCACATCGGTGGATTCTGGTTTTTTCAACGGGTGTTCCAAGGAGTTAGAGTTTCTCCCGCACCGATTCGTAGACCCGATCGAGGGCGCCGGCGAGCGCGGCCGTATCTTTCCCGCCGCCCTCCGCCATATCTGGCCGCCCGCCGCCTTTTCCGCCGGTGGAAAGCGCGACCTCCTGGACCAGTTTGCCGGCCTGCACCTTGGAAGTCAGATCCTTGCTCACGCCGCTGACGATGGAGATGTCGAACTCCTTGGCGGAGGCAAGCACCACCACCGCGGTCTTCCATTTATTGCGCAAGGAATCGACGATAGTGCGCAGTTGCTGGCGGTCGAGCCCGTCGACGCGAGCCGCGACCACGTTTACGCCGTTGATGACGCGGACCTTCCCTTCCAGTTCGCTGACCTTGCTTTGCGCCAATTCTATTTTCAATTGCTGATTCTCGTGTTCGAGATGCTTCTTCTCATCGAGAACCTTGGACACCTGCTCCACGATGTCGGTGGCGGAGACCTTGATGCCAGAGGCGATCTGGCCGAGCTTGCTCTCATCTTCCTGAAATCGCCGCAACGCGCCTTCGCCGGTGATGGCTTCGATACGGCGCACGCCGGCCGAGATTGACCCTTCATAGACGATCTTGCACATGCCGATATCGCCGGTGCGCCCGACGTGCGTTCCGCCGCACAGCTCCTTGCTGAAGCTGTCAATGGAAACCACGCGGACCTTGTCGCCGTATTTTTCGCCGAACAGCGCCATCGCGCCGGTTTCGAGCGCGCGATCCAGATCCATCACATCCGTGTGCACTTCACGATTCGCGAGAATCTCCCGGTTCATCAGCCGCTCGACTTCGGCGAGCTCGTCGGCATCCATCGCGGCGTAGTGCGTGAAGTCGAAGCGCAGGCGTGAGGGTTCGACCACGCTGCCGGCCTGTTTCACATGCGTGCCGAGCACGGTCCGCAGCGCGGCATGCAAGAGATGCGTGCCGGTGTGGTTGCGCATGGTGGATTGGCGCGAAGCCGGGTCCACACGCGCGATCACCGTGTCGCCAGCGAGAAACGGGAGCAGGATCTTAGCTCTGCTAACGTTGAGCCCGGCCACTCGGGTCGTGTCAATTACGTTCGCCAATAGGCGGCCATCCGTTGCGCCCACGATCGTCCCACCGTCTCCGATTTGACCACCAGCCTCAGCATAGAATGGCGTGTCTATCAAAACCAGCTCTAATTCCTCTCCAGGCGTAGCGCTACCGATCGACTCGTCGCGATCGACGGGAAATATGGCTTCGACCGTGCTCAGCGTCTCAAGCTTGTCGCGGCCAACGAATTCTTGTTTTCGATGAACTCCGTCAGTGTATTTCCGCTGAATCTGGACCTTCTCCGCGCCCTTCCAACTCGCCCGAGCACGAGTACGCTGCTTCTCCATCTCCGCGTTGAAACCATCGACGTCGACCACCAGGCCATACTCGCGAGCCATATCTTGTTGTTCTTCGAGTGCCAGCCCAAACGTGTCGTACAGCTTGAATGCTACCGCGCCGTCCAAGACTAGGGGAGCTGCGTTCTTCAAGGTTTTGGGGAGGTTGGCACCATACCCCAGGACCGTGTTCGCCGCGTCAAAGAAAACCTTCTCCGCCACCTGAAACGTCGTCGCGTAGCGATGCTCTTCATCTTTCACCACTCGCGCGACGCGCTGGATGCTCTCCATCATTTCCGGATAAGCGTCGGCCATGTGTTCCGCGACGAAACCTGTCAGCTTATAGAGATACGGCTCAGACGTGCCTAGCATGCGGGCGTTTCGCATGGCCCGGCGCATGATCTTGCGCAGCACGTAGCCGCGGCCCTCATTCGACGGCAGCACGCCGTCGTTAATCAGGAACGCGGTCGCGCGCGCGTGATCGGCATTGATCCGAAGGACGACATCGCTGCGATGGTCCTCGCCGTAACTCTTGCCGAACAACTCGCCGGCGCGATCGATGATGGGACGAATCAAATCCGTGTCGTAATTCGACAGCTTGCCTTGCAGGATGGCAGCGATGCGCTCGAGGCCCAGGCCGGTGTCGATGGACGGCTTGGGTAGCGGCGTCAGCTTGCCCGACAGGTCGCGATCGAACTGCATGAACACCAGGTTCCAGATCTCGACGAATCGCCCGCCGCCATCGTCGGGAAATTGTTCCTGCTCGCGGCCGGGTTCGGCGGCTTCAACGCCGTAGTCGTAGTGAATTTCCGAGCACGGGCCGCACGGGCCGGTGTCGCCCATTTGCCAGAAATTGTCCTTTTCATCGAGGCGGAAAATCCGATCCTTGGGAACCCCGGCGACCTCCTGCCACAGGCGCTCGGCATCGTCGTCTTCGCGAAACACGGTGACGTAGAGCTTGTCCTTGGGGAGCCCGTAATCTTTGGTGATCAGCTCCCAGGCGAACGCGATGGCGTCGCGCTTGAAGTAATCGCCGAAGGAAAAATTTCCAAGCATTTCGAAGAAAGTGTGGTGACGGCGGGTGTAGCCGACGTTATCGAGATCGTTATGCTTGCCGCCGGCGCGCACGCATTTCTGCGAGGTGGCGGCGCGCGCGTAATCGCGCTTTTCCTGGCCCAGGAACACGTCCTTGAACTGATTCATCCCGGCGTTGGTGAACAGCAGCGTGGGGTCGTTCAACGGCACCAGCGAGGAGCTGCGCACGATGCGATGTCCGCGCTGGCCGAAATAGTCGAGAAATTTCTGGCGTGTCTGGGAACCTGTCATTTTATGAATCGTCCTTCGGACGAGCGTATTTTCATTGTTGCATGAACGCGTTTACGCGCCGCTATACTAATGAATGTGCCTCGCTCCGCCCGACCGATGCCGCTGATCACCGGCATGCGCATGAAGCGCGAAGAGTTTCTTCAGCGCTGGGAAGCTCTCCCGGAGCTCAAGAAAGCTGAACTCATTGAGGGAATCGTCTTCGCGGCCTCACCAATCGGTCTCACTCACGGCCAGTACGATGGCCAGATCCATCTCTGGCTCGCAACGTACGCAGCGTATACGCCCGGCGTGGCATTCGGGCCGAACGTGACTTGCTACATGCTGGAGAGCGCTCCGCAACCGGACGCCTTCCTTCGCATTCTTCCCGAACACGGCGGCGCGACACAAGACCAGAGGAATTTCCTCCACGGCGCTCCGGAGTTGATTGTGGAAATCAGCGAATCGAGCACAACCTACGATTTCGGGCCCAAGCTCGCCTTATACCAGCGCGCGGGCGTCAAAGAGTACATTACGCTGGACACGTCCAGCAAGCAGATCGCATGGCGAGTTCTCACGGGCGGATCGTACCGCCGCCGCAGCCCCGGAACCGACTGGATTTGTCGTTCCAAGGCTTTTCCCGGACTGTGGCTCGACCCGCGGCACATCTGGTCATGCGAGGGCCGATCCGTGCTCGCCGTGCTGCAAAAAGGGATCGATTCCGAAGAGCATCGCGCTTTCGTCGCCCGGATGAAGAAGTAAACACGCGGCGGGGACGCGCCCGCAATCATTTGAGGCGCGACAGAATGGAGCGCTTTCCGGTTCTTGAGGCACGACAGAATGGAGTGCTTTCGGAAGGAGGCGCGTCGATCCGAATTTTTTACGAGCGCTCCATTCTGTCGCGCCTCAATTACGCGAAACTAGAGATAGCCCCATGAAAAATATCAAGAGGCCGCCGGTGCATCCCGGCCGGATACTTCGGCGCGAATTGGACGAGATCGGCATGAGCGCGAATGCGGTCGCGCTGGCGCTGAGGATTCCCTCGAACCGTCTGACCGGGATTATGAACGGCAAGCGCTCGATTACCGCGGACACCGCCCTTCGCCTGGCGAAGTTCTTCGGGACCTCCGCTCAGTTCTGGGTCAACCTCCAGGCAACGCATGATCTACAGGTGGCCGAGGATGAGCTCGCCGATCGCGTGGAACAAGAGGTGCAGCCGTTCCGCAAGGCGTCGTAACGGGAGTGGCGTGCGAAGATAAGCCGGCCTGAAAGCCGGCTTGCCGGCACGAATGCCGGCCCCACAAGAAAAGGACGCGCCCGCTGTTGAACAACGAAGCGCGTCCCTTGAACTGCGGTTTCCACAGGCTAAAGCCTGTGCCACCACGACATCGCAACCACGCGATTACGCGGCGTGCTTACCAGGTGTAGCGACCCGCGAACTGCATCTGCCGCGGCTGGATAAGCGAGTTCGAGAACCTCCCAAAGGTGCTCGAGGAATTGTTGGTGAGCGAAGCGGAGGTAAAGTTCACCGAGTTGGTCAGGTTGAACGTCTCCCACCGGATCTGGATCTTATGGTGCTCCGAATACGGCATGGTGAAAGTCTTGTACACACCGCTGTCGATGTTGAACAGGCCGGGGCCGCGAATGTTGTCGCGGATTCCAGATTGGCCCGCGAAAGCTTCCTCGAAGATTCCGTACTGTCCGATCGCCTGACCAGGCGCGACGATGACGGCCCCGGGGTTCGTGAAGAGGTTCGGACCACCATTCTTGGCGATGCCATTACTCACGATGTTGTTGTTGGTGATGCTCACTGGAACCGGCGAAAGGACGTTGGAGTTGGAGCTGATGTTCCAGTCCGTCGCCCAGCGCGAGCCATCGCTGACAGTGAAGGGAAGGCCCGAAGTGGCCCGGTAATTGCCGGTCACCTGCCACCCGCCGACCAGTGCGTCCGCGATCTTGTTCATGTTCCCGCCAAATTTGAGGCCGCGGCCGACCGGGATCCCGTAAACACCGAAGACGTTCACCTGTTGGGTTGTGTCGTAGCTGGAAACAGCTCTCATCTGGCTGGGGTCCCAGGTGTTGGTGATGAACCCGGAGTAGGAACCTGCGCCTTCCTGGCTCGATCCCAGGTCGATCGACTTCGACCAGGTATAGTTCACGTCGAATTGCAATCCGAAGCTGAGGCGCTTTCGAAGGCTCACTTGCAGCCCGTGGTAGTCTCCCTTTCCGATCGAACTGAATGCAGAAAGAGCCGAGAACTGCGGGTTGAAAAGCATCCATGGGCCATAAATCCCGCAAGCGATGTGCTTTACATTACCGCTGCCGCTGAAAGTGGTGGGGCCACCGTTGATGCAATTGGAGGCGTTGTCGGCATTGTTCAGAGTGTTGGTGGCGTCGCCGTGGGCGCTGTTGGTGATGTAATCGCTGGCCCACACCTGGGTCGGCGTGAGTCCATTGCCGGCGGCTGTCTTCCACATGTCGTTGAAGAACGATTGCTGCGGGACGGTCGCGACGGTGGCGCCGTTGATGTCGATCGCCGTCATCAAATTCGTCATCGCCTGGAAGTAAGTCTGACCGGACGCCGGGTCGACCATATTAGTCGGCATCGCCAGATCGCGATTGATCAGAGAGTGCCGGGAGAGACGCCCCACGTAGGAAGTACTGAGGAAGAACCCCTTGGGGAGTTCCCGGCCGATGGTGAAATCCAGGTTGATGGTGTAGGGCGCGGCCAACTGCTCATCGATGCTGTTGGTGATCGCGAAGGAACCCGACGAGCCGGCCGCGTAAGGATAGACCAACGGCAGTCCGCCCGGAGGAGGCGGCGGCACCAGCACGCTGGGAACGGCGAAGAACGTGGTGAAGCGCGGAACCTGGGCGGAGTTCAGGACGTTCGCCGGATTCGAGAAGCTTTGCGACAATCCGGGAGTGGTGCTGCTGAATGCCTGCGCGAGCGGCTGGCCGACCAGATCGTAATACATCCCGGCGCCCGCGCGGATGGACGTTTTGCCGGGACCGCCGAACAGCCACTTCGAAATCCCGCTTTCCGCCTTGGGCGAATAGGCGATGCCGAGACGCGGCGCCCAGTTCTTGTGGAAGGGATACATTGCCGTTCCCTCGCTCAAGGGAAGGAAGTCGATCAGACCGGCGTTCTGCTGGGACTGGCCCAGGTTGGCATAGGCTGCGCGCGAACCAAGCCAAGATGCAAGCGGAATATTCGTCGAAGCCTGCTGCCCATTGGCTTCGTGAACCGGCGGCTCCAGTCCGAGGCGGATTCCGGCCGTGACCGTAAGATTGCGTGTCACCTTCCACGTGTCCTGGATGTACCCCTCGGTTTCGCGATTGATGAAATCGCGAACCGCGGGCTGGCCAAACCCCAGCACGGTGCCGTTCACTTTGTAGTTATAGTCCGCGTTTCCCTGGGCTTCCAACCCCAGCGCGGCCGCCATGGCGTATTCATAGTTCTGCGCGAATCCGCTCGAAACGCCCAGAGAGGCGGGAAGCAAGTCGTTCCCCGAACCGGTGAGCCAGGACGGATTCGAGCTGGCGGAACTGAATGAATTGGCGGTGCTGGCCGATTGATTCGAAATGTTGCGGAAGGAGACGCCGAACCGGATGTTGTGCGCGCCATGATTCCAGGACATATCTTCAGCAATCAGATTCACGGGAATAATTCGCGTCAGAGACGTGCCGGTGTCGAACGGGTTGCTGATCCCGCGGAACCACTCGTAGTTGCTATCCAGGGCGCCGGAGGTCTCATTTCCGGCGCGCGTGAGTCCGTAGCGCAGCGTGCTCACCAGGTTCGGCGAGATCACATCGGTCCAGCCGGCCGCCATCCCTTTGCTGTTGGCGATGCTCACGGTGTTCCCAGGCTGCCCGGGGAATTCGGGAAGATTGTTGGTGCCGTTGTTGGCCCAGTCATTTTGGAGATTGCCGCGGATGTACAGCGAGTTCTTCCCGGCACTGTCTGGACGGTAATCGAATTTCGCGATATACGTATTCTGAACGTTGTGCCCCGGCGCGTTGAACGTATAACCAGCCGTGTTGATGGCGTCCCCGGTATTAAGATTGTTGGGGAGCGGCATACCCTGCATGGTCTTGAGCCCATTGGCATTGACTCCGATGCCGCCGGGATCGATGCTTTGCGCCTGCGCGGGCGTCAGGATGATGGTCTGACCAGCAGTGTTCAAGTAACCCACGTCGCCCACCCTGAGGGTTGCGGTGGGAACGGTGCGGGTCGCGCTGCCGGCGCTGGCGTCGCGCCGTCCTTCATAGTTGATGAAGTAGAACAGCTTGTTCTTCTTGATGGCGCCGCCGGCCGATCCACCGAATACGTTGATCAGAAGCGGTGCGATCGGCACGGCGGGGTGTGACGCGTTGTTGAAAAATGTATTAGCGGCAGTTTCGGTTCCGCGGCGGTATTCATACAACGAGCCGTGGAACGTATTGGTGCCGGACTTGGTGACCAGCGCTACGTCCGCGCCGGAACCGCGCCCGGTGCCCGCGTCGCCGTTGGTGGTGGTGGTGCGGAACTCCTCCACCGAATCGAGCGTGACGCGCAGCACGCTGGTGAACGCCGCGCGGGCATTCTGATCGTTCACGTCAGCGCCGTCGAGCGTTACGTTGCCTTGGTCGGGCTTGCCGCCGTTAACCGCGCCATCGTTCGAGCCGACCGTTCCGCCCGAGCTGTAGCTGGTCACACCCGGCTGAAACGCAAGCAGACCCACCACGTTGCGGGCGAAGCTGGGCATGTTGATGATCTCGTTCGAGTCGATGCTGTTGCCGAGCGAAGCGTCGGTAGTGTTCACCTGAGCCGCCGCGGCCGCAACCTCGATAGTGGTGCTGGTGCTGCCGACCTTCGAAAACGCGATTTCGAGAGTGGCCGGCTGATTCACCAGCAACTCCAGCCGGTCAACCACAAAATCGGCGAATCCGGTCGCCTTCGCCGTGACTTTGTAGAATCCTGGGGGCAGTTGCTGAATGTTATAGCGGCCTTGGCTGTCGGCTACCGCGCTGCGTGTTGCGCCTGTGTCCAGGTTTGCCAGGGTGATGGTCGCGCCTGGAATGACGGCTCCCGTCGGATCGGTGACGTTACCGGTGATCGACGACGATTGCGCGAATAGGCCCACTCCGAAACACGCCAGGAGGAGGAACAAAGATACCAGTCTCTTCATTTTCAGAAACCCCTTTCGATCGGCAGCTACAGCGTGGTTGCAAAACCGGTTCTATCTGGTATACAGGAATTTCATCAGTCTGTCAATGTTTATAAGTAACCCGCGATGCCCGGATTGACGTCACGCGCAACCTCTGATTTTCGGTAGTTCGACGGTTCTCGCTACGGTTCTTCATAAGGCGGGATTTGAGGGATTTCCGGTGCGGAGGAGCGCGCGGGCGCGCGCGTTCTCTGTCAGTAAGATTGGGAATCTTTTCTCAAGTACTCTGTGAACTTGCGAACCGCCTACCAACCGGTCGGCTTTCCGCGATTCTGCTCATCCAGCCAGCTTTGCAGCGGCGCGAAATAATCGCGAATCGCGGTCGCATCCATCTGCCGCTGGCCGGTCAAGGTTTCGAGGGCGTCCTGCCAAGGCCGGCTCTGCCCCATTTCGAGCATTGCGTTGAGACGCTTGCCGGCTTCCAGATTCCCGTAAATCGAGCAGCGGTTCAACGGCCCGGTGCAGCCCGCGATTTGCGACAGCGCGCGATGGAACTGGAATTGCAAAATGTCGGCCAGAAAGTAGCGCGTATACGGCACGTTGGCCGCCACGTGATACTTCGCGCCCGGATCGAAATCCTGTTCGCTGCGCGCGCCCGGCGGCGCGATGCCCTGATACTTCAGCCGCAGATCCCACCACGCCTGATTGTATTTTTCCGGCGGAATCTCGCCCGAAAAAACCTTCCAGCGCCACTGGTCGATCAGCAATCCGAACGGCAGAAACGCGATCTTTTCCAGCGCCTTGTTCAGCAGCAGCCCGATATCTTTCGAGGCGTCGGGCGGCTTGGCGATAAACCCGAGCTTCACCAGATATTCGGGCGTGATGGAAAGCGCGATGGTGTCGCCGATCGCCTCATGAAATCCGTCGTTGGCGCTGTTGCGAAACAATACCGGCAGCTTGTCGTAAGCGCGCTGATAAAAGTTGTGACCCAGCTCATGATGCACCGTATTGAAATCCTCGGCCGTGATATCGATGCATACTTTCAACCGCAGATCCTCCACGCTGTCGATGTCCCAGGCGCTGGCATGGCACACCACCTCGCGATCGCGCGGTTTCACAAATAGCGAGCGTTCCCAGAACGTCCGCGGCAGCGGCGCGAATCCCAACGACTTGAAAAAACCTTCGCCGTACCGGACCATTTGCAGAGCATCCGTCTTGCGCGACGCCAAAATCCGCGTCAGGTCATAGCCGGGATCGGCGTTGGCCGGCGCGACCAGTTTATAGACGTTGGTCCAATCCTGCGCCCATATGTTGCCCAGCAGGTGCGCCGGAATCGGGCCCTTTTCCGGAATGGCGGCCGCGCCGTACTTCTCACGGAGCTTCCATCGAACGTAAGCATGCAGCGACAGGTACAGGGGACGGACCTGGTCCCACAGCCGGTCGACTTCCTTCGAAAAATCGTCCGGCGGCATGTCATAGCCCGAGCGCCACATCGCGCCGGTGTCTTTGAACCCCAGTTCGCGCGCTCCCTGGTTTGACAATTCGACAAAACGCTTGAAATCCCCGCGCATCGGCGGCGAGATCGAATGCCAGCCGCGCCAGGCATCCAGCAGTTCGCCTGCGTTGTTGCTGGACGCCATCAAGCGCGTAATATCCTCTATGTCGAGGCAGTCTTTTTTATCGGCGTTCTTATGGGAGTTCTTATCAATGTGAATGCCAGGGCACCACTTGCCCTTGCCGTAGGTTCCTTCGAGCGATGTGCCTAGGCGCGTCACTTCGGCGCTGAGGCGTGGATCGGAAGGCGCAGCCAGCGTCAACCCCAGCTTCAGCAGCATCATCTTCCGCGCCATATCCGGCGGCAGCTTCAGATGATCGAAGCGCACCGCGCCTTTGGCCAGACGCACCCCCTCGGCGATGGCTCGCTCGTCGGCGGCGGCGGAGAGAACTTCACTATCGAAGGTGATGAAGTTCGAATGAATCCAGTCCGCGTGGTTCGCCTCGGTGCCGAGCGCCAGCGATTTCGCCTCGGCATCGTCGAGGAATTTCTGGGCGTCCTGAAGAGTGGGCGATCCCGAGGTGCAACCCCCCGCGGCAAACACCAGGGACGCCAACACCACCAGCGCGATTGCAGGTACCAGCGATTTCATATCGCCATCATAACTCCCCAGGTTTCCGATGCCCCGGAAGAACACCTCCAGGCACGGAGATCGTCGCGGGATGACGCGTCGGGGATTACTTGATTTTGGCGACGCGCCCGTGCGTTGGGAATTTCTGAAACTGCAAAGCATCGTGGCCGGGAATGACACGGTCGGGCGAACCGGCCAGTTGAATCATGCGTTCCTGATTCTTGACATTTGCCGGATAGTCTTCCTTGGTGAACGTCCCGCTGGGTTTGTGTTCGGCGAGGTTACGATAAAGGTCGACGTTATCCGACGCCAGCACGAATGGCGGATTGCCGCCGACTCGGATGTACTGCGAGGCAAACGTGTGCCGCGATCCCGTGTACGCTCGAATCCCCGGCAGAATCTCGACATCGTCACCGTCGACCAGACGCAAACGCCCGTCGGTATTCAGCTTCACCAACTGCCGCACGTCTTCGGGATCGATGCCCCCGTGGCGCCCACCGGGCTGCCACGCCGGTCCGGTGTAATAAGCGAATTCGTCCTTCTGAATCCAGACGACGGCCTTGGGGAAAAGATCGATCCCGCCCATGTGATCCCAGTGGGCGTGGCTGATCACAATATCGGTGACCTCTTCGGGTGGCACTCCGGCCAGACGCACGGCTTCGTCGGGACGCACGTAGTCCTTGATGGTCCATTGCTTGAACCAGCGCTCGCGGTGGAAGCCGCTGTCGAACAGAATATTGCGGCCTCCGCCGCGGATCAGCCACACCGCGTAGACCGTATCGATTTTTTCGCCCTTGGGAGTACCGATGACCATGTCTGCGACGGAATCGCCCGGAGAGTTGGCGACGAGTATGGCCTGGATAGAGTATTCGGGAGCGGGATTCACCGCGCCGCGAATCTGAGCGATGGCGGCGATCGGGACCAGCAAAAGAATGAACGATCTCATGCCGCTCATCTTATGACAAACCGGTTGTGACAAGGCGAGCGGGACAATGGCAGTGCAGGGCGCTGTGCTATAAATGTGGCTGAAGATGGACAGTGCGAGCGACGACAACGGCTTCAAGGAAGCGAACGCGGTCGAATATCGCTACTGGCAGAGTCGGCCGGCTCATGAACGATTAGCAGAGGCTTCTCGACTCTCGATGGAAGCATACGGTGCGGGAGGCGAGCCCGTCCCCAGGTCCCAACAACCGGTGCTCCGCCTCAAGCGCCCCAACTCTAAATCGGATTAGCGCAAACCTCTTAAGCCGCCTTCGCCGGCGCCAGCCTCAGCCCCGGCAGCATCTCCGCCAGCACGTCCTCCACCCGATCCGCGAAGATGAACTCCATCTCCTTGCGGACCTCTTCCGGCAGATCGCGCAGATCCTTCTGATTGCCGCGCGGCAGGATCACGCGTTTGATTCCCGCGCGCCGCGCCGCGAGGACTTTCTCTTTTAGCCCACCAATCGGCAGCACCAGTCCGGTCAGCGTTACCTCGCCCGTCATGGCCGTGTCGCTGCGCGCCGGAATCCCCGAATAAATCGATGCGAGCGCCGTGGTCATCGTGACGCCCGCCGACGGTCCGTCTTTCGGAATCGCCCCTGCCGGAACGTGAACGTGCACGCCCGATTGCAGGAACGGCTCGATCTTCAATCCGAAATCTTCAGCATGGCTCCACAGGTAGCTGCGCGCGATTCGCGCCGATTCCTGCATCACTTCGCCGAGCTGGCCGGTCATAGTCAGATCCTTGCTGCCGTGCTGAATTGCGGCTTCGATGTACAGCACATCGCCGCCGGTTTCGGTCCAGGCGAGGCCGGTTGCGACTCCGGGAGGCAGATTCTTGCGCGCCTCTTCGGGCAGCACCGGCTCCGGCCCCAGCATTTCGACGATATCCTCGGGCTTCACCGTGACTGCCTCCGTGATTCCTTCGGCGAACTTCAACGCCACCTTGCGGATCACGCGGCCCAGCGTCTGCTCCAATCGCCGCACGCCCGCCTCACGCGTATACGAGCTGATGATCTTGGTGAGCGCAGCGTCGGTCATCTGGAATTGCTCCGGCTTGATGCCGGCTTGTGTCAACTGCCGCGGCAGCAGGTACCGCCGCGCGATTTGAACTTTTTCCTCTTCGCTGTAGCCCGACAACCGCAGGATCTCCATGCGATCCAGCAGCGGCGCGGGAATCGTATCCAGGGTGTTCGCCGTGGTCACGAACAGGACCTTCGACAAGTCGAACGGCAAATCCAGATAGTTGTCGCGGAAGGTCTTGTTCTGTTCCGGATCCAGCACTTCCAGCAGCGCCGACGCCGGATCGCCCCGGAAATCGCGGCCCAGCTTATCGACCTCGTCGAGCATCAGCACCGGATTCGACGTGCCCGCCCTTCTCATCGCCTGAATCAGGCGCCCTGGAAGCGCGCCGATATAGGTGCGGCGATGGCCGCGCAGCTCGGCTTCGTCGTGCATTCCGCCCAGGCTCATGCGCTCGAACTTGCGTCCCAACGCGCGCGCGATGGATTGTCCCAGCGACGTTTTTCCAACTCCCGGCGCGCCCACGAAGCACAGAATGGGCGCTTTGGCGTCAGGGTTCAACTTCAGTACTGCCAATTGCTCAAGAATGCGCTCCTTCACCTTCTGAAGCCCGAAGTGATCCTCGTCGAGCACCTGCCGCGCGCGCGCGATTTCAAGATTGTCGTCGCTGCGCTTGTTCCACGGCAGCTCGATCACGTATTCGAGCCAGGTCCGAATGATGTTGTATTCGGGCTGCGCCGATTGCATTTTCTCCAGGCGCGAAAGCTCGCGCTCGGCTTCTTTGCGAACGTCTTCCGGCAAATCGGTTTTATTCAGCTTCTCGCGCAGAGCTTCCGCGTCGCTCTGATCCGGGTTCTTCTCCCCGAGTTCCTGTTCGATCGCGCGTTTCTGCTGGCGCAGAATGTAGTCGCGCTGCTCCTTCGACATTTCCTGCCGGGCTTCGTCGGTGATTTTGTTGCGCAGTTCCAGCACTTCCACTTCGTGCGACAGCCAGCCGTGCACCATGCGCAGCGCTTCCACCCGCGACGGCGCTTCGAGCAAACCTTGCTCGCGAACGGTTTCCAGGTTCATCAGCGACGCGATCATGTACGCCAGGCGCAGCGGGTCCTCCTGAGAGGTGAACATCCGGGCCAGTTCCTGCGGCGTGGTGTTGGGCGATTGGATCAGCCCGACAAATTTGGATCCCATTTCGACGATCGAAAGCGTCAGAGCTTCGGTTTCGCGGCTGGAATCGTCGGGAAGCGGCAGGGTCCGGACGCGCGCCATCAGGAGCCCGTCTTCCGTGTCGACCTTCACGATCACTACCCGCTCGACTCCGAATACCAGAACTTCCATCTGGTCTTTGGTGCGGCCCACTTTGCGGATCACCGCGCGCGTGCCGATGGTGTACAGGTCGCTCGCGTCCGGTTCGTCCACCGAAACGTCGCGCTGGCTCACCACCACGATTTCTTTGTCTTCGGTGCGCAGCGCCTTCTCCACGGCGCTAACCGAAGCCGTCCGCCCCACCGAGAGCGGCATCAGCAATCCCGGAAACAGCACCGAGTTCTTCAACGGCAACAGCGGCAGCGTCTTGATTTGGATATCTTTTTCAGCCATTTGATTCTGACTCCTGACTTGCTGAATCCTCACTTCTCAGTCTTACGTCTGACTTGGTGAATCCTTACTTCTGACTCTGACTCCTGACTCCTGACTCCTTCTTCTATGATGCTTCGGCCTTCATTCCCGACTCGACCTCGAACGCCAACTGCTTATTTCTCTCCGTCACGAACACCCGCTGCCCGTCGCGGATCTCTCCCGCGATCAGCTTGCGCGCGAGCGGCGTTTCCACTTCCTTTTGAATCGCCCGCTTCAGCGGCCGGGCGCCGAATGCCGGATCGTAACCGGACTTCACCAGATGCTCGCGCGCCGAATCCGACAGCGTCATCTCGATGTGGCGCTCCGCCAGGCGCTGGCGCAGATTCGTAAGCTGAATCTCGACGATCTGTTTGAGCTGACCTTCGGTCAGCCGGTGGAACGTAATAATTTCATCGACTCGATTCAGGAACTCCGGTCGAAAAATGTTCGGCAGCTCGTCCTTGGGCGCATTCGACGTCATGATCACGATGGTGTTCTTGAAATCGACGGTCCTGCCCTGCCCGTCCGTGAGCCGGCCGTCGTCGAGAACCTGTAGCAGCACATGGAACACATCGCTGTGCGCTTTCTCGATTTCATCCAGCAGCACCACCGAATACGGCCGCCGCCGCACAGCTTCGGTCAACTGCCCGCCTTCGTCATAGCCGACATAGCCCGGAGGCGCGCCCACCAGGCGCGACACCGTGTGCTTTTCCCCGTACTCCGACATGTCGATCCGGATCATGGCGTGCTCGTCATCGAAAAGGAATTGGGCCAGCGCCCGGGCCAGCTCGGTTTTCCCGACGCCCGTCGGGCCCAGAAACAAGAAGCTGCCCACCGGCCGCTTGGGATCTTTCAACCCGCCGCGCGCGCGCATCACCGCGTCGGCCACGGCGTCGACCGCTTCATCCTGCCCCACTACGCGCTTATGCAGCTCCTCGGCCAGGTGCATCAGCTTCTCGATTTCACCCTCCAGGAGCCTGGAGACCGGAACCCCGGTCCACCGGCTGACCACCTGGGCTATGTCTTCCTCATCCACCTCTTCCTTTAGAAGAGTCGTCGGACGCATTTGCGTTTCCAGCTGCTTTTCGAGCGCCGTCAGCTTACCGTATTTGAGCTCCGCCGCTCGATTCAGATCGTAGGCGCGCTCCGCCTGTTCTATCTCGACCTTCACCTGCTCGATCTGCGCGCGCAGCTCGCGCTGTTTGCGGATGGTCTCCTGATCGGCCTTCCACTGCGCCTGAAGCGCCGTCGATTCGGTCTTCAGCTCCGCCAGCTCTTTTTCGATTTTCGCGAGGCGTTCGCGCGATGCCTTGTCGGATTCCTTCTTCAGCGCTTCGCGCTCGATTTCGAGCTGCATCTGGCGGCGCAGTTTTTCGTCCAGCTCGGCCGGCATCGAATCGATTTCGGTGCGCAGTTTGGCCGCGGCTTCATCCACCAGGTCGATGGCTTTGTCCGGCAGGAACCGATCGGTGATGTAGCGCTGGCTCAACACCGCCGCCGCGACCATCGCCGAATCCTTAATGCGGACTCCATGATGCGATTCGTAGCGCTCACGCAGGCCGCGCAGGATGGAGATAGTGTCCTCCACCGACGGCTGATCCACCAGCACCGTCTGGAAGCGGCGCTCCAGCGCGGCGTCCTTTTCGATATATTTTCGATACTCGTCTAAGGTCGTCGCTCCGATGCAATGCAGTTCGCCGCGCGCGAGCATCGGTTTCAGCAGATTGCCGGCGTCCATCGCGCCTTCCGCTGCGCCTGCGCCCACCACCGTGTGCAGTTCGTCGATGAACAGAATGATCTGCCCCTCGGAGCTCTGGATTTCTTTAAGGACGGCTTTGAGGCGTTCCTCAAACTCGCCGCGAAACTTGGCGCCGGCGATCAGCGCGCCCATATCCAGCGCGACCACGCGTTTGTTCTTCAATCCCTCAGGCACGTCGCCGCGCACGATGCGCTGCGCCAAGCCTTCCACAATCGCCGTCTTGCCGACGCCCGGCTCCCCGATCAGCACCGGATTGTTCTTGGTGCGCCGCGAAAGCACCTGAATCACGCGGCGAATCTCCTCGTCGCGGCCGATCACCGGGTCGAGTTTGCCGCTTTCGGCCAGCTTGGTCAGGTCGCGGCCATATTTTTCGAGCGCCTCATACGTCGTTTCCGGATTCTGCGTGGTGACGCGTTGGCTGCCGCGAACTTCCTGAAGCGTGTGCATCAGACGGTCGCGCGTGATCCCCAATTCCTTGAACGCCTTTTCATCCGCCGCAGCCAGCAGAACATGCTCCACCGAAACGTAGTCGTCCTTGAATTGCTTGGCCTCGCGCTCCGCGCGGCTCAGCAGAGTTTGCAGCCGGGGAGTGACGTAAACCTGATCCAGTCCCGCCGCCGAACCGGAGACCTTCGGGAGCCGGTCCAGATCCTGGGTCAACCGCCGATCCACCGCCTCCAGGCTCACCCCCGCCTTGGCGAGGATCGACTGCGCCAGGCCACCTTCCTGTTCCACCAGAGCGAGCAGCAAATGTTCAACATCCAACTGCTGTTGCCCGTTTCGAGAGGCTATGCCTTGAGCCGCCCGAATGCCCTCCTGGAGCTTTTCAGTGAATCGGTTGAAGTCCATGGATCTATCTCCACTATATCAATAGCATATTATCTTAGCGCGACATTGTCAAATAATCCGCTCGATCTCTAAGATGCTCAAACATGTCTTGGAGTTGCAAGCTTTTTGTGCTATCCTCGGCTTGAAGAGACTGCCATGCTGTCCCCAATCCCATCCAACGCCCGCCCTTCCCTCTTCGGCTCCGACTAAGCTTCGTCTGAAGCTCTCCTCTGAACTACGAAACGAACCCAATCCGTAGCTGCAGGTAATTGAAGGAGTCGTGTCATGAAAACCATGGAATCCGTCCGCCCGGATGTAAACAAGGACGTAAGCAAGCTCCCCAGACTGATTACCCCCCTGCCCGGACCTAAGGCGTGCGCCATCATCGAACGGGATAAAGCAGTTATATCGCCATCCTACACGCGGAGTTATCCGCTGGTGGTAGCTCGAGGCCAGGGTGCGATGGTGGAAGATGTTGATGGCAATAGGTTTCTCGATTGCAATGCGGGGATTGCCGTGGTCGCGACCGGCCATTGCCACCCGAAAGTGGTCGAGGCGATCCGCCAGCAGGCAGCCACGCTGATCCACATGTCCGGGACCGACTTTTACTATGAAAACATGGTCCTCTTAGCGGAGAAACTGGCGGCGCTCGCGCCCGGCGGCGCGGCCAAGCGGGTGTACTTCGGGAACTCCGGAACGGAGGCCATTGAAGCGGCCATCAAACTAGCGCGATATCACACGAAAAGAGGGCAGTTTATCGCGTTCTTTGGCGGTTTTCACGGCCGCACCATGGGATCGCTCGCGCTCACCGCTTCCAAGAGCGTGCAGCAGAAGGGCTTCTTCCCGGTCATCCCCGGCGTGCACCACGTACCCTACGCTTACTGCTATCGCTGTGCCTATGGAAAGACGCCGGATTCCTGCGCGGTCGAGTGCGTAAAAGTGATCGAAGACCAGCTCTTTCGCCACAAAGTTCCGGCCGAGGACGTGGCCGCGATTGTGGTCGAACCGGTGCAGGGCGAGGGCGGATACGTGGTCCCGCCGCGCAAGTTTTTCGACGAATTGCGTCGAGTGGCCGACAAGTACGGCATCCTGATCATCGCCGATGAGGTGCAGAGCGGAATGGGCCGGACCGGCAAAATGTTCGCCTCAGATCACTTTGATTTCACGCCGGATATCGTCGCGATGGCCAAAGGCATCGCCAGTGGGATGCCGTTGGGCGCAATGGTCGCGCGCGCGGACATCATGGATTGGACGCCGGGCGCGCACGCGTCCACGTTCGGCGGAAACCCCGTGTGCGTCGCGGCTTCGCTTGCGACTATCGAACTGCTGGAGCAGGAGTTGGTGGAGAACTCGGCCAAGATCGGGGCGCACGTGAAAGCTCGCCTGGAAAAGTTTCCGGATCGCTACAAAATTGTCGGCGATGTGCGCGGGATGGGGCTGATGATCGGCCTCGAAATCGTGCGCGACCAGCAGTCGAAAGACCGTGCGCCGGATCTGCGCGACCGAATCGTCCAGATGTGCTTCGAACGCGGCGTGCTGGTGCTGGGCTCGGGACCGAATTCGATTCGCATCTGTCCGCCCTTGGTCATTACTAAGGATCAGGCTGATTTCGCGGTCGACACGATTGAGGATTGTATACGATCGCTCTGTAAGTCGTCGACCATTGCATAAACCGGCGGCGAAAAGCGTCAGCCACGAATTCACACGAATACATACGAATGCAAGAACGAATGACCTATTCGTGTTCATTTGTGTCCATTCGTGGCCATACAGCTTACTCCAAAAAACATAGCAACCACCTCACAGTGGTGCTATGCTGAAACCGATGCCGCCGAGCTACCATCTGGTCCCTCCTTACATCGAAACGCTGCGTGCCTACGAGCCCGGACGCAGCATCGATGAGGTGAAGAAAACCTACGGCCTCACGCGCGTCGCCAAGCTCGCTTCGAACGAAAATCCAATGGGGCCCTCGCCGCTCGCCATCGACGCGATCGTGCGAAGTCTCGGATCTCTGAACTATTACCCCAACGGCGGCTTGGACCTGCGCGAGCGCCTGGCGGCGGAGTTCGATCTCAAGGTCGCCAACGTGATCGCCGGCAGCGGATCGGACGGCATCATGTCGAACATCATCCGCACTTTTTTGTGCGATGACGACGAAGTGCTCACCACCGAAGCCGCCTTCGTCGGCTTTCAGTTGCTGGCGAAGTCGCGCGGCGTCGCGTATCGGACGGTACCTTATCGCAACTGGCATTACGACCTGACCGCGCTTGCCAGCGCGATCACCGAGAAAACCAAGATCGTTTATCTCGCCAATCCCAACAACCCCACGGGCACTATCTTCTCGCGCCACGAATTCGACGAGTTCTACAAACACGTTCCCGCGCGCGTGCTGATCATCCTCGACGAGGCTTATTTTGAATACGCCCAGGACAATCCGCGCTACCCCGATTCGATGCATTACCGCTATGACAACGTGATCACGCTGAGGACGTATTCGAAAGTCTACGGGCTTGCCGGATTGCGAATCGGCTACGCTTTCGCGCATGAGGAGCTGATCGCGAATCTGCTCAAAGTGAAGCTGCCGTTTGAGCCCAGCGGGCCCGCGCAAGCCGCCGGCGTCGCCGCGCTGGAGGATCGCGAGTTCATTCACCGCTCGCTCGAGCTGAACGTTCGCGGCCGCAAGCTGCTCACCAACGTGCTGCGCCAGATGGGTTTCGAGGTCGTGCCCTCCGAAGCGAATTTCGTGATGGTTCCGCTCGAGAGCGCGCAGGTGGCGAGCTGGCTCACGGAAGAGTTGCTTCGTCGCGGAGTGATCGTGCGGCCGCTCGCGGCATTTGGTTTGCCGAATTGCATTCGCATCTCCACGGGAACGGACGAAGAGAATCAGATGCTGATCGGCGCACTGGAACAATTGCACCTGAAGGAGGTTCTATGCCGGTAGAAGAAGTCAGGAGTCAGGAGTCAGGAGTCAGAATAAAACCGGAAGGAATCAGGAGTCAGGAGACAGAAGTCAGAATAGAACCGGACTTCCTGCCTCTCAACGGAACCGACTATGTGGAATTTTACGTCGGTAACGCGCGCCAGGCCGCGCACTATTACCGATCGGCGTTCGGCATGACGCTGACCGGCTACAGCGGTCCTGAAACCGGAGTGCGCGATCGATCGAGCTACGTTCTCGATCAGGGAAAAATCCGTTTCGTCTTCACCACCGCGCTGCGGCCCGATCATCCCATTGGCGAGCATGTGCGCGTCCATGGCGACGGTGTGCGCGACATTGCGTTGACGGTCGACGACGCCGATTCCGCTTATCGCGAGACCACCCAGCGCGGCGCGCGCGGTGTCCGCGAGCCGTTCAGCATTCAGGATTCCGCAGGCGTTGTGCGCATGGCCTCCATCGCCGCCTATGGCGATACCGTTCACACTTTCGTCGAGCGCCGCAATTACAAGGGCGCGTTTCTGCCCGGCTATGTCGCTATTGAAGGCCCAGATAAAATCTCGCGTCCCACCGGCCTGAAATACATCGACCACATGGTCGGCAACGTGGGCTGGAATCAGATGAACGCGTGGGTGCGATTTTACGAAGACGTGATGGGATTCCGCCTCTACCAGACTTTCGACGACAAGGATATTTCGACCGAATATTCGGCGCTGATGTCGAAGGTGATGGCGAGCGGCAACGGGCGCATCAAATTCCCCATCAACGAACCGGCCGAGGGCCGCAAGAAATCGCAGATCGAAGAGTACATCGAGTTCTACAAGGGACCCGGCGTGCAGCATATCGCCATGGGAACCGGCGATATCATAGGCACCGTGACCAAGCTGCACGATCAGGGCGTCGATTTCCTGCGCGTGCCTAGCTCCTACTACCGCGAGCTGACCGCGCGCGTCGGCAAGATCGATGAGCCGCTAGATCACCTGGAAGAGCTGGGCATTCTGGTCGATCGCGACGACGAAGGCTACATGCTCCAGATTTTCACGAAGCCGGTGGAGGATCGCCCAACACTTTTCTACGAAGTGATCCAGCGCAAAGGCAGCCGCAGTTTCGGCAAGGGAAATTTCAAGGCGCTGTTCGAAGCGATTGAGCGGGAGCAGGATTCGCGCGGGAATTTATAGCGGCAGCTTTTGTGGGGCCGGCGCCCTCGCCCGCGTCGGACCCCTGGTCCGACTAACACGAACCCACAAAGAAAGAAGCCGACGAGGGCCCGTTACGGGTAAACTCCGGCTGCGGTCCGGGGGGACCGCCCCACATGTCGGGCCTCGCACACACACAGGCTGAAGCCTGTGCCACCAAGTAAGCTACTTCACCGGTATCGTCAGCGACCCCAGCCGCCCCGACTCGCGGTCGAACAGGACCACCCTTATCCGTGAAACCGCGGGATTCGGCTCCAGCGTCTTGCTCACCACGAACTTCTTGCTCAGCTCCTGATACTGCTTCTGATCCAGTTCCATGGTCCTGACCTGGTGGATGGTATCGAGATTCCGTCCATCGGAAGCCAGCAGCGCAAACGTAAAATCGAGCGAGACCGTGTGCGCGGCGACATGTTCCAGGAACACCAGATCCGACGGTTCCACGGAAACCGTCACGCGGAGCCCGTTCGGCTTGGGCTGCTGAACTCTCTCGACGCGGCCCGCGAGCGAAACGCCGCTGCTATCGAGCGGGCTCCACAGGGCATCCTTAATCACGGCCTCCCGCTCATCCGCCGCGGGAGCGCCCGCCGGATTGGCAATGTATCCCTTCCGGTAACGAACGTCCACATGCTTGCGATCGACGGCAACTTTTAGTTTGTGAAACTTCGCATCGAGCGTGCTCGAGTCGGCGTAGAATCCCAGCGTGTAAGTCACTTCAGAATCGTCCACGGCGTCGCGAATCGCATGCTGAAGGTCGTTGGTGTTGTAGAACGCGCGCCCGCCGGTCGATTCCGCCATCACCGTCATGGTGTCCATCCCCATCGGAATCAGGGAAACCATCGGCAGCCCGCCGGCCTGCGACGGCTTAACCAGCCCGTTCGTCTGGGCGGTCATGATCTTGGGGACCGTGATGAGCCCGCGCGCATCCACCGGATACACGGCGATGTCCGCTTCGTTCAGGGCCTTGGTGGCGCGGGCGATGTCCATGTCGAATCCGGCGAAAGCCTCCCGTCCCGGCTGCGTATTTCCGGGCAGAGTACTGTTGCTCATGCCGTATTGTTGTTCCGGAGTCTGGCCCGACGATGCGCCCTTGGAGTTCTTCGACGCTCCTCCCACTTGCTTGGGGCCGTTTTCAGTTGGATCCGGCACGTCGTTCCAATTGGTGGTGGTCTCGACCGATTTCTGGCCCACCGTGAACGGAAAACTGCCGGTGATCCAGACCAGATTCTTGCGACCGGGAAGGTGACCGATGTGATTCGCGATGGCTTCCAGCGCGCTCACCGTGGCGCGGACACGGTTCTGAATGGCATGGTCCGCCAGGATGGCCATCTTGTCGTTCAGCCACTTGTCCATGTTGTACTGGCCGTTAGGGTCATCGCGAGTATCCGCCGGATCGGGTTCGGAATCGTCGATGTACTGGAGCGCTTCGCCGCGAAAACGGGCGATGCTATTGAGCAGCGCCTTGGAATCGCCGGTAAAATCCTGGAGGATGCGCAACTGGTTTCCCAACGCGTACACGGCCACGCGATCCTCCGGCCGGATCTGGCTCAGAAACCTGATGAACTGTTCCTTGGCGTACCCCTGATCCTCAATGTGCGTGTTGACCGCATCCAGCAAAACGACAGTAATCGTAGTGGGCGATTCGACGCGCTGCTCCGGACGATTGCTATAGACGCCGGCGGGAAGCGGCGCGGAGGGTTTTGCAAGTTTGTGGACGGAGTTGACCGAAAACAGCGCGATCTTCTGTTCCTTGTTCTGGTCGTAGACGGTGAAATCGGCCTTGGTGAGTCCCTCGACTGGCCGATTGTTCTGATCGCGAACGATGACGTTGAGTTCCACCAGACGCGTGTCGACGCGAATCACCGGCGTCTGCGCCGCGAGCAAAAGCGCGATGGGGAATAGCAGTGGAAGCTTACGCGCCATTGGTTCGAATTGTACCTGAAAGCTCCTCTTTCCGCTCAGAACGCTGCGCGCCAACGTCGCGCGCTATGAACGATATTCACGATCGCCACGACCGAATCTCGAATCCGATACGTCACGATGTATGGGACGCTGACCAATCCCCGCGTGCCCGGCGCACGCCCCCTTCGGCCCATTTCGGGATGCCGTTTCAAATCCTCGATCGCCGAAGTGATCCGCTGTGCAACGTCGGTGGCAGCATCGGAGTTATCTCGCGCGATGTAGTCGCGAATCGATTCCAGATCGTTTGACGCCGTCGGAGTCCAGCGGATAGTCATCATCCTGGGGCAAGGATCGCTTCGATCAGGATCGGCGAGTCAGACGGGCTATGGTTTTCTTCATCTTCGCTTCGGAAACGAATGTTCCGGCATCCGCCTCGCGGAGACCCTGTTGGAGGTGCTCCGTGTGCCACTTTTGGACCTCGAGGTATTCACGCAGCGCTTCCTTCACCAGGTATGATCGGTCACGATCTCGCGCGGCGGCGATTGCATCCAGTTCTGCCTTCATTTCGGGATCGATTCTGACGGTAAGAGTGCTGCTGGCCATGTAATTCATCGTAACACGCCGTACAACTGCGTATTACGGAACGAAATTCCCTCTCCGCGCGTATCCTCTTTATGCGCACGCTCGCCGACCTTCGCTACGCTTTTCGTACCCTCGCTAAATCTCCCGGATTCACGCTGATCGCGATTCTTTCGCTCGCGCTGGGCATCGGGGCGAACACCGCCATGTTCAGCTTCGTCGACGCGGTGCTGCTTCGCCCGCTGCCGGTGCCCGCTTCAACGCGAATTGTCGAAATCGACTCCACCGCGCCCGGCACCCGTCTCGGCAGCATGTCTTATCCCGATTACACCGATCTGCGCGATCAGACACGTACGCTGGAGGCGCTGGTGTGCTACAGCCTGCTCCCGATCGGCGTGAAGTCGAATGCCGATCAAGTGCCGCAGTTGACGCTGGGGGTGATGGCCAGCGGGAATTTTTTCTCGGGCCTGGGCATCCAGATGCCGATTGGCCGGGGGTTCCGTCCCGAAGAAGACACCGTTCCCGGACGCGATCTGGTGGCGGTGATCAGCTATGAGCTGTGGCAGCGTGAGTTCGCTTCGGAGCATTCCGCGATTGGGCGAAAGATCCGTCTGAACGGCGCCGATTTCACCGTTGTCGGCGTAGCGCCCGAGGGGTTTACCGGACCGCAGGCCTTCGTTCTGACAGACGTCTACGTGCCCATGAATTCGTTCCCGCAGATCATCCCGAATCTTAAGTCCGACTATCTCAGCTCGCGTGGGAATCGCAGCCTGACTCTGCTGGGGCGCCTGAAGCCGGACGTGAGCGCGGCGCAGGCGCAAGCCGAATTATCCACGATTTCCCGCCGCCTGGCCGCGCAATATCCGGCTACCAATCGCGACCGCAGCGTTACCGCGCTAGGCTACATTCGCGCCCGATTCGAAAATGACACCATCGATGGGACGCTGGCCCTGATGCTGCTCGCGATCACCAGCCTGGTTCTCATGATCGCGTGCGCCAACGTCGCCAACCTGGTGCTGGCCCGGGGGACCGCGCGCGTGAAAGAGATCGCGATTCGAATGGCGATCGGCGCGAGCCGCGCGCGCCTGGTGCGCCAGCTGCTCACCGAAAGCGTGCTGCTGGCGATCCTGGGCGGCGTGGCCGGCCTCGGCGTGGGCTACGCGGGCGTGCGCTTTCTCGCCTCCATTCAGTTGCCCTCCGATTTTCCGATTTCGCTGGGTGTGAGGATGGACGCGCGGCTGCTGGTGTTTAGCTTGTGCGCATCCATCGCCACCGCGATCCTGTTCGGCCTGGTGCCGGCGCTGCGCTCGACCCGCGCCGACCTTGCTTCCACCATCAAGTCCAGCGATTCCGGTCCCGCGAAAGTGTCCTTCCTGCGAGGACGGCTTGCCGGCCGCAACCTGCTGGTGACCGCGCAGCTTACGCTGTCGGTGGTGCTGCTGATGATCTCCGCGCTGTTCGTGCGCGGCTTCCAGTCGGTCAGCGGCGTGGACCCCGGGTTCCGCCTGGATCACACGCTGTTCTTCTCGCTGGATCCGAATCTTCAGCGTTATGACGAGCCGAAGACCCGCCAGTTCTATCGCCAACTGGTGGATCGTCTGCGCGATGCGAGCGGCGTCCAAAAGGTCTCGCTCGCCTCCACCATCCCCTTCAACAACAACCAATTTTTCCGCTCCGTGATCGTCGACGGCTATCAGCCGCGTCCCGGAGAAGCCAGTCCACAGGCCTATTCAACCTCAGTCGACGAGAATTATTTTTCACTGATGGAGACTCCCCTTGTGCGCGGCCGCGGATTCGATGCGCACGACACCGCGGGATCGCCGCGCGTCGTGGTCATCAATGAGCTGCTGGCGCAGCGGCTATTTCCCAATCGCGATGCGCTGGGCCAGCGCATGCGGCTCGACAAGCAGGACGGCCCCGAGGTCCAGGTGATCGGCGTCGCCAAGAACGCAAAATATCTGTATTGGGCTGAACCGCCGCAGCTCGCGCTGTGGACAGCGTTTGCGCAGGACTACAGCTCTAAAATGTTTGTCGAACTCCGCACCAAGGGCGATCCCGCGGCGATCACTGCGTTGGTCAGCGCGCAGGTGCATGCTCTCGATGCGGACATGCCCATCTTCCGCATCAGCACCATGGACGCCTATTATCGCGATCGCGCGATGCTCGGCCCGCGGGTCATCGCGCAGGTGGTCACCGCGACGGGCCTGATGGGGCTGGTCCTCGCCGTGATCGGGTTGTATGGCGTGGTGGCCTACGCGGTCAGCCGGCGGGTGCGCGAGATCGGAATCCGCATGGCGATCGGCGCGCGGCCCGCCGACGTTCTTCGCATGGTGCTGGGCCAGGGCGCGACGTTCACAGTGGCCGGCCTCGCGATCGGCCTCGCGATCGCGATTCCGGTGCTCGCGGGCGGAATCTTCCAGGGTTTCGTCGTCGGCACGAGCCCGTACGATCCCTCGATCCTGATCGGCATCCCGGCGATTCTCGCGGCGGTGATGATCGCGGCATGCTGGATTCCCGCGCGCCGCGCCGCGCGTATCGATCCGATCACCGCGCTTCGCCAGGAATAATTTCCGTGGTGGAACAGGCTTCAGCCTGTGAAGGCAGGCCACAACACAGACTAAAGTCTGTGCCACCCGAGTTGCTTATCTACGTGTGCTGCGTCGCAGGTTTAGTTAGACTCAGCTCAGCTAAACTCGATTTAGATGGCCGACCAAAAATCCCTCCTTCGTCCCCCCACTGAAGTTCTCACTCGCGGGTTCGACCCGAGTCTCTCCGTAGGTTCCGCGCGGCCCGCCGTATTCCGCAGCTCCACCTACGTTTTTTCGAGCCCCGAAGCCGCCGAACGCGCCTTCGATCTGATGGGCGGCCGAGGCACGCTCGAACCCGGCGAAAACGTGGACCTGGTGTATTCGCGCTTCAATCACCCCAATGCCGAGATGTTCGAGGAGAAGATCGTTCCGCTGGAAGCCGGAGCGCAAGCCGCGCTGGTGTTCAACTCCGGCATGGCCGCGATCATGACCGCGTTCTTCGCGTTTCTGCGCCCCGGCGACGCCATCGTCTACACCGTCCCGGTCTACGGCGGCACGCAGAAGATGATCGAGAATTTCCTGTCGACCTGGGGCGTCGCCGGAATCCCCGCGCCCGCGGGACAAACCGATCGCATCGACGAAATTATTCGAGGCGCGAAAAACCTGCGCGTGGTCCTCATCGAAACGCCCGCGAATCCGACCATCATCATGACCGACATCCGCCGGGCATGTGAAGTGGCGGCCCAAAACACAACGGGCGAAAAACCGTTGGTGATGGTGGATAACACCATGCTGGGTCCCGCATTTCAGCATCCCCTCCAACTGGGCGCGGATATCGTGCTGTACTCCGCGACCAAATACTTATCCGGATTCAGCGATCTGATCGGCGGAGTTGCCTTAACCCGCGATCCGGCTCTCATTCAAAAGATGCGTTCGCTGCGCAGTCTGTTCGGTAACATTCTTCAACCCGACGAATGCTGGATGCTGGATCATCGCCTGCCCACCGTCGGGCTGCGCATGAACCGCGCCAGCAAGAACGCGCAGCGGATCGCCGAGCGGCTCGCGCGTCATCCGAAAATAAAGAAGGTCCTGTATCCCACACTGTTCGACGATGCCGAACAAATCCGCATTCGTCTTGCGCAGTGCGATTTTCCGGGCGCCATGTTTTCGCTGGAGCTGCGCGGCGGCAAACCCGCGGCGTTCGAATTCCTCCGCAATATTCGCCTCGCGCGCAACGCGGTTTCACTCGGCGGCGTCGAAACGCTGGTGTGCCATCCCAAGACCACCACGCATTCCGGATTCACTGAAGAGCAGTTCGCGCAAGCGGGCGTGACCGACGGACTGGTGCGCGTGTCGATCGGAATCGAAGACTGGCGCGATCTGCTGGCCGACTTCGAGCAGGCGCTCGAAGCTGTTTAGTAGCCCCATGCGTCAGCTTGGGGCTAGCGCGCGCGGATACAGCCCCAAGCTAACGCATGGGGCTCACGAATCTCCTGGCTTCGTTCAGGTGACCCGCCCCAGGTAATACGACTTCTTCCCCACCCGCACCACCAGCATCGTCTCCGACGCCAGATCCTCACGGCGCAAAGTCGCCGCTGCGTCGACGGCCCGCCGATTGTTCACATACACGCCGCCGCCCGTGATCAGCCTCGACGCCTCGCCTTTCGACTTCGCCGCTCCGGCGCGCACCAGCAAGTCCGGCAGCTTCAGCCCTCGCTCGATCGAGTCCGCTTCAATCGAAAACGACGGCACGTCGGCGAAAATATCCTCCAGATCGCGATCCGTCAGGCCGCTGATTTCTCCGCCGAACAGCGCTTCCGACGCCGCCATCACCTGCGTCAGACTCTCTTTACCGTGCACCAGCCGCGTGATTTCCTCCGCCAGTTTCTTCTGTGCGGCGCGCTCCTCCGGCGCCGCGACATGCCCGGCCACAATCGACGCGATCTCCTCCAGCTCCAGAAATGTGAACAGCTTCAATAGCCTCTCCACGTCGCGATCGTCCGTGCGGATCCAATATTGGTAGAACTGATAAGGACTCGTCCGCGCCGGGTCCAGCCACACGGCATTGCCCGCGCTCTTTCCGAATTTTTCCCCGGAACTCGTGGTCAGCAGCGGAAACGTGATCCCGAATGCCTCCCCGCCGCGCGCCTTGCGGATCAGCTCGATTCCCGCCGTAATATTGCCCCACTGATCGCTGCCGCCGGCTTGAATCGCGCATCCATGATGATCGAACAGATACAGAAAATCGTTGGCCTGAAGCAGCATGTAACTGAACTCGGTGTAGGAAATCCCATGCTCGCGGTCTTCCAGGCGCCGCCGCACGGATTCCTTCGCCACCATGTAATTCACGGTGAAATACTTGCCGACGTCGCGCAGCCATTCCAGATGGCTGATGGGCGCGGTCCAATCCGCGTTGTTCACCATCAACGCGCGGTTCGGCCCCTCGAAGCTCACGAACCGCGCGAGCTGCTTCCCCACAGCCGCCGCATTCGCCCGAATTTCGTCGAGAGACAGGAGTTGCCGTTCCTCGCCGCGGCCGCTCGGGTCGCCAATCATTCCGGTCGCGCCGCCGACGACGATGATGGGACGATGCCCAGCGCGTTGAAATCGCGCGAGCATCAGCGCAGGAAGCATGTGTCCGACGTGCAGGCTGTCGGCGGTGGGATCGAAGCCTACATAAATCGACGCGCCCGGTTTCGCGAGCAGTTCGTCGAGAGCTTTGCGATTGGTAACCTGGTCGAGGATGCCGTGGCGTTCGAGCTGATCCAGCAGCCCTGTCGATTGCATCCTCTTATTGTTGCCGATCCAAGCTACGAGCCGCGACCGGAGGGTGGCACAGGCTTCAGCCTGTGAACGCGGCCACAACACAGACTAAAGTCTGTGCCACCCTTTGGTCGCGGCTCGTAAAAACGCGCGAGCGTCAGGAAGTGCGTAAGAATCGGAAGTGTCGCGCGATCATAATAAAGAGAGCAAAAATCATGAGCACACCACATAAGCCACATAAACCAGGATTTCTGGCGCTAGTCGACGACGCCAAGAGCCGCGTCAAGCAGATCGACATCAACGGCTACAAGAAACTGTCGCGCCAATCGCACACCCAATCACACACATTGATAGACGTCCGAGAGGACAACGAATTCGCGGCGGGCCACGCAGCCGGCGCGATGCACCTGGGCAAGGGCGTGATCGAACGCGATATCGAAACCAAAGTTCCCGACAAGTCGGCGACTCTGATCCTCTATTGCGGCGGCGGGTTCCGATCCGCCCTGGCCGCCGACGCCCTACAAAAGATGGGCTACATCGATGTGATTTCGCTCGACGGCGGATGGCGCGCCTGGAATGAAGCTGGACTCCCCACCGAGAAATGAAGCGACTCGCCATTCCTGGCTAGAAATCTACCCTGTCGCCTACCTTCATCCCGTTCTTCGCCGCGAATCCAGCCGGAACTTCCAGCGAGTAATGCGACAGTTGCTTTCCGCCATATAGCTCGCATTCACCCGCGGCCTTGGCAGTGCACGGTTGCATGTCCGCCACAATCTCGACCACAATGTGGTCGCCATCCATCCAGATGGTGTCGATAGGAAATTTGATCTGATAGGTCCAGTGCTGGTGCTTCGCATTCGCCGGATAGAAAAACAACATGCCGTGGCCGGGCCGCAGGGAATCGCGGAACATCAACCCGCGCGTGAGGTCGATGTCGGCCCGCATGGTCTCGCAAACCAGCTTGGTCCCGTTCCGCAGGGTGACGTCGGTCGAGTTAATGTCGTCCATGGTGGAGGCCTTTTCGCCGCAGCCCGCGAGCAGGACAATGCCAAAGGTGGCGAACATCGCCGCGACGATGACGATGACGACGATAAAAAATCGGCGCATTCAATAGAATGGTAACTGGATCGCGCACAGCCTGCTCGTGCCGTTGTGCGCGTTAGAGAAGGAGCGCACAGGCGGTCGTGCCATCGTGCGCGGGACAAACAAATAGCGTGCTTAAATTCCTCCGCCGCATCCGCCTCACGCTCGACATGATCAAGTTCGAGCACTCCGTGTTCGCGCTCCCGTTCGCTCTCACCGGCGCGCTGCTGGCCTGGCGCGAAGATCGCTTTGCCCGTGATGGACTGGCGTTGAAACTTCTGTGGATCGTGATCGCTATGGTGGCCGCGCGCAGCGTGGCGATGGCCTTCAATCGCGTGCTCGACGCCGATATCGACGCCGCTAATCCTCGAACCAAATCGCGCCACCTGCCCTCCGGACTTCTCACGCGCCGCTTCGCCTGGGGTTTCATCGTGATATCCGCGTTCATCTTCCTGTTCGCCGCGCGCGAGCTCAATCCGCTATGCTTCCTGCTCGCTCCTGTTGCGCTCGCGATCCCCATGTTTTATTCCTTCACCAAACGATTCACCTCGCTCTCGCACATCGTGCTGGGGTTTTCGCTGGGCATCGCACCGGCCGCCGCATGGATCGCCATGCGCGGATCGCTCGACCCTCGCATCCTGTGGCTCACCGCCGCGGTGACTCTTTGGACGGCCGGCTTCGACATCATTTACGCCTGCCAGGATTACGCCTTCGACGTGCACTCCGGCCTCTATAGCGTGCCGAGGCAGTTCGGAATCGCTGGCGCGCTGTGGATCTCCCGGGCGCTGCACATTGGAATGCTCGTGTGTTTGATCGCGCTGGTGCATGTATTCGCGCTGGGGCCGGTGGCTCTGGCGGGGGTCACGGCGGTCGCGGCGCTGCTCGCCTGGGAGCACCGCCTGGTCCGCGCCGACGATCTTTCACGCATCGACGCGGCCTTCTTCAACATGAACGGCTATGTGAGCGTGATATTCTTTGTGTTTTGGGCCGCCGACATTTTTCTGCGCACGTGATGTGGGGCAGGGCCATGCCCTGCCAATTGAGGCGCGACCGTCTTGAGGCGCGACCGTTAGGGAGCGCGTTGTTTTTCGGAACCGCGACCGTCAGGGAGTGCGTTGTTTTTCTGAACCGCGACCGTGAGGGAGCGGTGCGACGACGCTGATAGAAGTACGATCGCTCGTAGCAACTGAATTATTGTAATGACACCAACCTTTGAAGACCCCCGCCTCCGGCCGATCGCCGAGAAAATCGACGCCCGCGGCCGCCTCAGTCCCGACGACGGGATAACCCTTTACCGCTCGCCCGATCTGCTCGGCGTCGGCTGGCTCGCGAACCGCGTGCGCGAGCGCCTCCATGGCAACGTCACTTACTTCAACGTCAACCGCCACATCAATCCGACTGATGTTTGCGTCGCCAGTTGCCGCCTCTGCGCCTTCGGCAAGCGAGCCAAGGATCCCAAGGCCTACACCATGTCGCTCGAACAGGTGTGGGAGGTCGCGGGCCACGGCTGGAGCCCCAATACTCAAGACGCCGTCACCGAATTCCACATCGTCGGCGGACTGCATCCGGAATTAACTCTCGATTGGTATTGCGAAATGCTGCGGGGCTTGAAGCAGCGTTTCCCGCAGGTGCACCTGAAGGCGTTCACCATGGTCGAGATCGGATATCTCTCGCAGCGCTCGAAACTTAGCGTTCGGGACACCCTTCAGAAGCTGAAGGACGCGGGTATGGATTCACTCCCCGGCGGCGGCGCGGAGATTTTCAGCGATCGTGTGCGGCGTATCATTTGCGATCACAAAATCACGGGCGAGCAGTGGCTGGAAGTGGCCCGCACCGCTCACCAGTTGGGGCTCCATTCCAATTGCACCATGCTCTACGGGCACATCGAAACGGAAGAAGATCGCGTGGATCATCTCGATAAGCTACGCACTCTTCAGGACGAAACCAACGGCTTCGTCACCTTCATTCCGCTGGCGTTTCACCCCGACAACACGCCGCTCGCGCACATTCCCAAGACCACCGGGTTCGACGATCTGCGCCAGATCGCGGTGTCGCGGCTGATGCTGGATAACATTCCGCACATCAAGGCGTACTGGATCATGATGACGCCGAGGATCGCGCAAATCGCGCAGCGCTTCGGCTCGGATGACATCGACGGCACCGTCGTCGAGGAGAAGATTTACCACGACGCCGGCGCAACCACGTCGCAAAATCTGCACCGAGGCGAATTGCTGCGCCTGATCCGCGAAGCCGGCCGCGAACCGCTGGAGCGCGACACTCTGTATCGCCCCGTCGAGCGCTCGGAAAACGCGTTCACTGTTCTGGTGTAAGGCTGGCCTTCACTTGCTCGCGAACTCTATCGGAACGACTCCGTCCCGGTCTAACCCCAAGCGCTGAATCGCAGGCTCCGCGGCTTCTTCGAACTGTAGCTCTCCCTCCGGAGACTTTGCCAGTCTCGTCGCGCTCCACCGGGCGCAGATCGCGAGTGTCGTAAGCAGGCCAACCACGACGGCATAACCGGCGGCATCGTCAAACGAGTCACGCTCCAGTTGCGCCGCTTTCACGATGACAAGGAAGATAAGCATACCCGACAGCAGGAGCGTTATGTTGAAGTTCGATTTGCCCGGCAGGTACGAACACGTGAACGGCAGCTTTTGCGTGCCATGCAGGCAGAGTTCGGCGACGGCCGTGCCCAGCAACACAAGCACCACAAAGTGTTTCGCCGCCGCCTGCCAGGGCCAGGTCGAAAACAGCAGCGCCGCCGATCCCAAACAGACTGGAACAACGGAAAGCGCGTACAATGCCCGCCGTCGCGCGACCATACGTCCCGGGCCCGCCGGAATCGGCGTGATGCGGAAAATCCAGTTCGCGCGCATGTCCACCGGCAAAGAAAACACGACGCGCATTCCCACCACGCAAAGCATCATGATCAGGATCGTCGATCCCACGAAGCCCACGCTCACTGTGTCTCCCAACGCACCCGCGGGCTCGTCCGTTTTCCGCAGGTAGATCGCAAAAGCGAATCCGATGCCCAGATAGAATGCCAGCAGGAGGCGATGCTGCCGGCTGCGCAGTATCGTCCGGAAACCGAACTGACCCACCGCCGTCGCGAAGCCGTTTCCGAAACGAGGCAGCCAGTTTCGTCCTCCGGAGGCGGGCGCGATATCGGGCTCTTCGACGATCTTCCGCATCGTCCGAAAGTACGCCAGCGTGTAGGCGGACGCGGTGGCGCCGAATGCGACGGCGATGCCGATCCACGCGCGCCTCGCCAGCTCTGGCAGCGCGGGCGATCCCTTCAGTTGCTGGAATAGTCCGAGGAACCAATACGACGGCGACCACTCCAGGTACGCCGAGCTTTGCGGGGCTATGAGGTCCCCGGGCCCTACCAGCTTCGGCTCCAGAAAATAGGCGGCCACAAAAATGCCAAACCCCGCCAGTTGCAGAAATGAGGACACGCGCAGGAAGTGCCGCCGGGGCAGCAGTTGCGCGGTCAGTCCCTGTGCGCCCAGCACGCAGCAATAGATGAAGCCGCCCGCCATCAGCATCGTGACCCACCAGGCGGCGAACATACGGAAGAAATCCGATATGCGTCCACCGCCCGCGGGTACTACGGCGCTATTCAGGGAAATTGCTCGCTCGCCCGTCAGTCGCTGCCCTATGTGCTCCCCAAGTACGCCGGCGAACCCCAATAAGTCCGGCCCCACGTTCGTCAAGACCACTACCGCATAGTCGCGCGTCGGGTTGAAACACGCGTAGCTCGTATATCCTGTGGTCGCGCCATTGTGCCAGTAAGTTCCGCCGTTGAAAATCCACGCGAGTGCGATGCTCGCGCCAGGCGCAATCTGCCCGCGCAGCTTGTGCTGTTCTTCGATTGCCGCGCGAAGCCGGTCCGCGCCCGCAAGCGTTTCAGGATGCAGGTTCACTGTCAGATAGCGGAGCATATCCGCGGCCGTGGAGTGAATCGCCCCGGCCGGGGCCAGCGCACCCAGTTCCACGGCGCGCACCGGAGCATGGAGTTCGTTATATCCCTGGATCAACCGCTCGCTTTGTTGAGGCGAGAGATTCACAACTGTGTCGTGCATGCCAAGCGGCCCCGTAATGCCGTGCACCAGATCCGCATAGCCGACACCCGCACGGTTTGCCAGCGCCTGGCCCAGCAGGCCGAATCCGGCATTGCTGTACGAAAAAGTAGCCCGCCGAGGTTCGGCGAGTCCCCAATTCTTCAGAAACGCATAGAGGTCTGCCGCACCATACTCCGGAAACACCAGAGGGCTGCGCCTGTCCGTCGGGTGCAGATTGCTCGGAAAGCTGGGCAGGCCCGACCGATGAGTCGCCAAATCCAGTAGCGTAATCTCTCTGCCGGCAGGCTGCCCCACCGTACCTGCCGGCAACAACTGGCGCACGGGTTCATCCACGCCGGCCCGTCCCTCTACCAGGAGTTGGGCAAGCGCCAGTGCCGTAAAGGTCTTGGTGATGGATCCGATTTCGAACAGGGAGTCCGGCTTCGCCGTTCCGTAAGCGAATACCCGTTGCTCGCCGTTCTTCCAGACTCCGACCGTGGCGCCGCCTCCCGTACCCGGCGCCAGCGACCCGCCCTTCAGCGCGGGTTCGAGATCGTGTCTGAGAACCGGTTCGAGACCCGCCACATCGAGCGGCGCCACCCCAGCGTCATAGCCGATCGAAGGCGCAATTAACGCTTCGTGTCGATGATTGAGCGCGAGCGGCCAGAAGAAGCCGGATGCGGCGTGCAGAGTCGCTATCGTGACACTCAATGCCGTCGCCACTGCGGCTACCTTGGCGAAGAAGATCGTGCGGGAGCGGATCGGCAGTGGCGCCAGCACCATCACATCGCGGCGATCCGGGAACGTCGAATCCCAGCTCAGGATCGCGAACAGCCCGACCACCAGCATGGTCGTGGCAATCATGAAATGCACGCCGCTCCATTCGAAAGCCAGGCCCGCTCCCGCGAGACCAGCTCCAAGACTCAGCACAATGCTGATGAAAATCAGCAACGCCGCAAACTGTCCGAACAATTTGCTCATATCACCCTTGGCGTCGGCGGACAGAAGTTCCAGATCCACCATGCGAAAGAGGAATTGCCGGTACAAGACTCGAAACTGAGTTTCCTTCATGGAATTCTCACGCCCGAATGAGGTCCGCGATCTCGCGCGAAATCGCGGCCGTATCCTGCTCCACCGCGAGCTGCGAGAAAATGCTTTCGAGTGTAGGCAGGGACATCAATGTCCGCAGCCGCTCGATCGAGTCGTCGGCCACGATCTTCCCGCGGTGCAAAATCACCACGCGTGAACAGACGCGCTCTACCGTTTCGAGCTCATGCGAGCTGAACAGGACCACTTTGCCGCGCGCCGCGAGCTCCTGAATCAGGCTCCGCAGCACCAGTGAAGTCCCCACGTCGAGCCCGGAAAATGGTTCGTCGAGCAACAGGAGATCGGGGTTGTGCAGCAGCGCAGCCGCCAGCAGCACCTTCTGCCGCATGCCTTTCGAGTAAGCCGAAATGGGCGCGTGCCGGTCGCCATGGAGCGCGAATAATCGCAGCAATCCGTCGATACAATCGACCGTCGCCTTCGGAGGCAATCCTCGTAATTGACCCACCATGATCAAGTACTCAAGAGCAGAAAGATGCGCGTAAAGATGCGGCTCCTCGGGTACGTAGCCCATCCGTTGCTTGTAAGCGATCAGGTCGCGCTCGATGCGCTCGCCGTCGAATAAGATCTCGCCGGAGGTCATCTGCATGAGCCCCGTGATCATTTTCATCGTGGTGGATTTGCCGGAACCGTTCGGCCCCAGGTAACCGGTTATTTCGCCGGCCCGCGCCGAAAAGGTTACGTTGTCGACGGCGGTGATGCTGGAAAAGCTTTTGCTAACGCCACGGAGTTCGAGCATGGTCAGGACAACTTTCTCCGGATGCCATCTTTACTGTGACACCGACTACGCTCGGAAAGTTCCTGAGGCGTGCCTAAGGCTCAATATCGCGAAGTGGGCCCTCCGCGAGAATTTCGGCGAGAACCTTACCGAAAAAATCTGCGTCTTCGTTCGAGAAAATCAGCGGCGGTCGCAGCTTGATCACGTTGTGCGCCGGGCCGTCGGTTCCAGCCAGAATGCTGCGATCACGGAGACGATTCACCACATAGGACGCCGCATCGCCCGTCGCCAGTTCGATTCCGAGAAATAATCCCGCCCCGCGCACGTCGGTGATGATTGGACATTCTGCGCCGAGCTCGCGAAGCCCTTCCATCAAGTACTCGCCCACCACGCGCGCATTCTCCGGCAGCCCCTCCTCTTCCAAAACATCCAGCACGGCGAGCCCCGCCGCGCACGCCACCGGATTGCCTCCATAAGTGCTGAAAAACTCCATGCCGTTGTCGAAAGCCGCGGCTATTTCGCGCGTGGTCACCACGCCCGCCAGCGGAAACCCGTTGCCCATCGGCTTTCCGAACACCACGATGTCGGGGACGATTTTGACTTCGGCCGTGTCCTGCATCTGAAATCCCCAGAACCATTTGCCGAGCCTCCCAAACCCGACCTGCACCTCGTCGGCGATGCACACGCCTCCTGCCGCTCGCACGTGCTTGTAAACCTCGGCGAGATAGCCGGGAGGAAACCCCACCTGCCCGCCGACGCTCGGCAGACTCTCGGCGATGAATATGTGGGGCAAGTGGGGCAGGGCCATGCCCTGCCGCTTCCCAAAAATAATTTCAGCGACGGCGCCCGCGTATTCGGCGCCAGCGCGCGCGTCGTCGCGACGGTGCGGATCGGGCTGCGGCGCGACATGGACCCACGGTTTTTTCCCGCGCCCACCCGGTCCGTTGAATTTGTACGGGCTGATGTCGATCAGCGTCGTGGTGTTGCCGTGATACGCATGCTCCAGCACGATGATGTCATCGCGCCCTGTATAGGTTCGCGCAAGCCGAAGCGCCAATTCATTCGCCTCGCTCGCCGAGTTCAGGAAATAGCACACGCGCAGCGGATCGGGAAGCAGCGCGGTGAGCCGCTCCGCGTAACGGGCTATGTTGTCATGCAAATACCGCGTGTTGGTATTGAGCAGCGCGATCTGGCGCTGCACCGCCTCCACCACGCGCGGATGGCTGTGCCCGACCAGCGGAACATTGTTATAGCAATCGAGAAACGCGCGGCCGGTTTCGTCGTAAAGATACTGGCGCCAGCCGCGGACGATCTTCAGCGGTTCACCATAACTGACGCTGAGATTGCCGCCGAGCAGCGCGCGGCGAGCCGCGAGAATCGCGGCCTTTGAACGCTCCGGCCGCGGGAATCGATCGGCGGGGATGCCAACGAGGACGTTCGGATCGGGCGAAAGTTTCAGCCACACGTCGCGCTGGCTGGCGAAGGCGACACCTGGGAAATCAGTGGCGCGGGCGATCAAGCGCGCAGGCCGCTCGTGCCGTTGCGCGCGATCCATAATGAGCGCAGGCCGCTCGTGCCGTTGCCCGCGATTCATGTCGCCTGCCATCTCAAGGAGATCCGTAATGATCTGAAAGTGCAGATGCGGCGCCCAGTCGCCGTTGCCGGGCGGCGATCCGATAGCTCCGATCCGCTGTCCGCGGGCGATCGGTTGTCCCACTCTCAGGCCAGTTAAAGAATCGAGCGAAAGATGGCCATACAACGTGAAAAACTCGTCGTTTTGCGCGTTTTCGTGTTGCAGAATGATCACCGGCCCGTAATCCAGCCGCTGGGCGTTGTTCGCGAACCCGTGAATCGTTCCTGCGAGCGGCGCGCAGACGGGCGTTCCAGGTTCTGCAAATAGATCAAGACCGAGATGGATGGTCCGATGCTCGCCGGTGGCGTGGGTGCCGCTTGCAAAAGCCGGAGCCGTATACCACGCGCGAGCCTCGTTGTATCGTCCAACTCCCACGCGGACATTCGCTTGGCGCATCTCGCGGAAAACAATTTCGGTCATCGCGGCGGATTCAAGATTGCGCGGATCGGCTCCGAGAAGCAAACTACCGACGCTGAGATCGAAAACGACGCACGGCTCGATGCGCAGGTCGATGTTTTCGAGAATTGGCGCCGGATCGAGATTTGCGAAGTCTATCTTGGGCGTGGGAGACCCGAGCATGTACGCCCCTAAGTTCGGGTGCATCGCGGCAAGCTTTTCGAGCACCGCCCAGGCGTTCGTTTCGCTCACGCTCGCGTAGTGATTGGTTGGATCGAGACTCTTCAGGTACGCCGAGTTGGTGACGCTTACCGCGAGCCGCGTCAAGATGAGCAGGAAGAGAATGTCATGCTCGATCGCGGTGAGTGGATACACTTCGCAATAGCCGCGGACGACGTGTTGGATCGCAGCGAGCGGATCGTCTTCACCAAACGCCGCGTAGGCGCAGGCGATAGCGAGCTCGCAGACAGGGGCCCCGAAGTGCACATCTCCAAAATCAATCAAGCCCGCAACTTCGCCGTTTCGAACAATGATGTTGTGATCGTTGGCGTCGCCATGAATTATGCCGTGGCGGACAGCACTCAGATCGATCGTGCGGTAGCGATCGAGGATGCCTTCGACCAGATCGCGCCGGTTCGGATTTTCGATGTGATGCAAGTACTCGCCGATCCAATCCGCGCGCGCCAGGTCCCACTTCAACTCGCGATGCGCCGCGGGATGATCGAAACCTTCCAGCGCGCGATCGACGCGCGCCAGCATTCGGCCAATATCCGCGAGCATCGCCGGCGTGTGGGGACGGTAGTCGGCGAGTAATCGACCCGGGATCCATTCGAGCAGCCAGACCAGACGGCCGTCGGGCGCGGTTCCAACGCGGTTAACCACGGTGTTAACCGCGGTCTTGGCGGCACGCGGGACGGGCAAATCCCGGAGGCGATCGAGCACAGCGCATTGCAGATCGACCAGGGCCGGGTCGCAGCCGGGGCGCATAATCTTGAGCGTATATTGCTCGTTTTCGCGCGTTTTCAGATGAAAATTGTCGTCAAACTCACCGTTTAGAGGCGAGGCTGTGGCGTCGAGGCCGTAGAGATCGCGAGCGAGCTCGACGGCTTCAGAAACAATGGATCTGCGCGACTGCCGCGTCTCGATGAGCATCTGGATAAGTCTCTGGAGATTTCATTGTAAGCGCGCGTCGGTTCAGCGGGTTGCTAAGGGATATTAGCCACGAATGAACACGAATGCACACGAACGAACACGAAAGGAAAACAAACGCGTATTGAAGTTCATCTGGGTGTATTGGTGGCAGAGACGGTTTTTCCGCGTCCCGCGAACTTGAGAACGGCCTATCGGACCAAGGTGATGTGCACGTCGTGCGTGCGCGGCTCGTAGACGACGCTGGTAAGCGACGGGGAAATGGCAATCGATCTGCGCTCTTCGCCGTCAACGATTTGGAGCCGCGCGCCGGGGCTCAGCGCGCTGGGGATGAGTGCGATTCGCAGTTGGCCGTCGCGCTCCTGAACGGTGAACGGAGCCGAGCGCGAAAAATAGGGCGGAGGAAAGACGCATCCGGTTAGGATGACGACGGCTGCGCCGACGATCGCGACGGGCATCCATTCGCTCACCTGCTTCAAGTGCGTCACCAGCTTCGCGCGCGTAGTTCTAACGAGCGTCAGTTGTTTCGCTAGTAAGCTGTCCCGGCGATTTCGTGAGTGCCTTGTGGGGCAGCTTGTTAAGCTGCGCGCCGGTTGTTCACCGGCGCTCGCGTTATTCGAACGGGCGGGTTCACAACCCGCCGCAGGCTGCCAGCCTGCCCCACATTGTTTCGCCAGCTTCGCGCGTATGACGGATTGCAGTTGTTTGGCGAACTTCAATGACTTCACGAACTTCAATGGCCTCACGAAGTTCACGAGCTTCAAGCGTGCCGCTTGCGTTGCAAGCCGTAAGAGCCTTGCCGGGCGAGTGGGTTGGAGCGACGGAGCCCGGATCGGGAACTCCTGATAACTCTGGATGGTCTGCATGCAGCCGTTGGGCTCGCGCACGAAAAAACCGCCGTAGCCGCCCGCGATCACCAGGGCTATGGCCGCACCCGACTCGAGTTCCTGATCCATGTTTTCCAGCCGCAGGATGTCCGGTTCGGTCAGGAACACCTCGCCGCACCAGCGCGCGGCGAAAATGCCGACCGGTTCCAGGTCCGCTCGCGGTCTTGCGGAGATCACCCGCAGGGTGCCGGGGGTGCTCGTGCCGTACAAGACGCCGCTGGAATACTCTCCGTCCTGTCGCGGCAGCAGCAGCCGCAGGAGTTCGCGCGAATATTCGATGCGCACCGGACTTTGCGGCGGAAACCAAACCCGAAACGGCTTGCGCGAGGCGCCCGCGAGCCTGCCGAGAAGCTTCGGCTTCAAGACAGGTGCAAGTGCGGGAACGGCCACGGGTGTCATAACGGCTCGAACATGAGTGCGCGGGCGGAGGCGGAGTTCTCCATCGGCAATTTCCGAGCCCCACATAGGATGGTATGAAAAAGGGGGATATTGTGACCAACGCTCAATTTCCTGCCAAGCCGCGACCCTGGCTTGTGGCGCAGCCTCTTCAGCGTGCTGTATCGACATTCATGTCGACATTTCTTCGAGGCGCGACCGTAAGGGAGCGCGTATCTTCACATTCCTTTCGGCAGCGTCGACGATATGATGGAAAGCTGACATGCGATTCGCTTTGATCCTCGCCTCCTTCGGCTTTCTGGCGTCCGCCGCCGACTTAGTCCTGCGCAATGGCAAAATCGTCACGCTCGACCCCGCCACGCCCAACGCCCAGGCCATCGCGATCACCAACGGAAAAGTTGTCGCCGTCGGCACCAACGCGCAAATCACGCGCGAGATTCAGCCGTCGACCAAAGTGATCGACCTCGCCGGGCGCCTCGCGATTCCTGGTTTCATCGAAGGCCACGGCCACTTCACCGGCATCGGACAGATGAAGATGAGCCTGAATCTGCGCGACGCCAAAACTTGGGACGCGATCGTCGCCATGGTCGCGGCGGCCGCGCGCGAATCGAAGCCGGGCGAATGGATCGTCGGGCGCGGCTGGCATCAGGAAAAGTGGGACGTGAAGCCCACCCCCAACGTCAACGGATTTCCCGTGCATGACGCGCTCAGCAAGGTGTCTCCAAACAATCCCGTGCTGCTCACTCATGCGAGCGGTCACGCAGCATTCGTGAATGCGGCGGCGATGAAAGCCGCGGGCATCACGCGCGACACGCCCAATCCCGATGGCGGCGAAATCACCAAGGATGCCGCCGGCAATCCCATTGGGCTGCTGAATGAAAAGGCCCAGGGACTGGTGCAAAGTGCGATGAATCGCGACCTGGAGCGGCGTACCCTCGCGGAACGCGAGGTCAATGAAGAAAAGCAAATCGATCTCGCGGCGCAGGAATGCATCTCGAAAGGGATTACCACCTTCGAGGACGCCGGTTCCCCCGCGGCCGTGATTGAGCGATTCGAGCGCCGCGCATCGGCCGGCACGCTGCCGCTGCGGATGTGGGTCATGCTGCGCGAATCGAACGCATTGGTCGCGCGAGACGCTCCGCGTCTGCGAATGATCGGCTTCGGCGACAATCACCTCACCGTCCGGGCGATCAAGCGCCAGATCGACGGCGCGCTGGGCACCCGCGGCGCCTGGCTGCTCGCCCCGTATTCGGATTTGCCGTCCACCAGCGGATTGCCGACCGAGTCTCCGGCGGATATCGCGGAAACCGCAAAGCTCGCGATAGCCAACAATTATCAACTCTGTGTGCATGCGATCGGCGATCGCGCCAATCGCGAAGTGCTCGACATTTATGAGCGTGCGTTCAAAGCGAATCCGGAACAACACGATCTCCGCTGGCGCATCGAGCATGCGCAGCACCTCGACCCCGCGGACATTCCACGCTTCGGCAAACTCGGCGTGATCGCGGCCATGCAGGCGATCCATTGCACTTCCGACGCTCCCATGGTGATTCCACGGCTCGGCGCGAAACGCGCGGAACAGGGCGCCTACGTGTGGCAGAGCCTGATGAAATCGGGTGCGCATGTTTCAAACGGCACCGACGCGCCGGTGGAGGACGTAAGCCCCATCGCCTGCTACTACGCCGCCGTCACTAGGCGACTGAAGGACGGCACGACATTCTTTCCCGCTCAGAAAATGTCGCGCATGGAAGCGCTCCGCTCCTACACCATCGAAAACGCATATGCCGCGTTCGAGGAAAATGTCAAAGGGACGCTCAAGCCTGGAATGCTCGGCGATATCACCGTCCTCTCAAAAGATATTCTGACGATTCCGGAAGATGAAATCCTGAAGACGGATGTCGACTACACCATCGTCGGCGGCAAGATCGCGTACAAACGGGGACAGTAATTACTTGCAGGATTTTCATCGACACCCATGACATTCAAGTTGACTGAGCGATGTGGGGCCGCCTCGCCCGTTCCGGGGCACTCGTGCCGGCGAGCCGGCTTTCAAGCCGGGCTTCTCTTCATTCCGCTCGAAGCACGCTCAATTCCTCGAGGCGCGCCCATCAGGAAGCGCGTCGTCTTTCGAAACCGCGACCGATGTGGGGCCGGCACTCGTGCCGGCGAGCCTGCTTTCAAGCAGGCAGGCTTCTCTTCTCCTCACTCGAAACAGGCTACACGCGCCGCTGCGCGCCAGCAGGACTAAATCGTGAAAATCGATCGCGATTACCTCTTCTCGACGCTCGCCGACCTGATTCGCATCAACTCCGTCAATCCGACGCTGGCAGCAACTGGCCCCGGCGAAGCGGAGATCGGTGATTACGTAGCGACAGCACTCGGCTCACTCGGACTCGAAGTTCGCAAGCTCGAATCGCAACCCGGGCGCGTCACCGTCGTCGGTATCCTGCGGGGAACCAGCGCCACTCGTAACACGGCATCAAGCCCCGATCGTGAGAGCGGGGATGCGAGGACCCTCATGCTCAACGCCCACTACGACACGGTCGGCGTCGAGGGCATGACCGACCCCTTCTCCGCTGCCATCCGCGATGGAAAAATGTACGGCCGCGGCAGTTACGACATGAAAGGCAGCCTCGCCGCGCAAATGGCCGCGGTGAAAGCCATCGTCGATTCTGGCGACCGTCCGCGCGGCGACTTGGTAATCGCGGCCGTCGCCGACGAAGAGTACGGCAGCATCGGGACGTCCGATGTGATCCGTTATTTGAAGGATGACGCCGCACGCTACGCCGCGATCGTCACCGAGCCGACCGCCGCGCGCATCTGCCTCGCGCACAAAGGCTATCTCTGGATCGAAATCGAAACCATCGGCCGCGCCGCGCACGGCAGCAAATTCGAATCCGGCATCGACGCGAACATGATGATGGGCCGATTCCTTTCCGCACTCGACGAACTGGAACGCGACCTGCGCGCCCGCTCGCCGCATCCGCTCCTCGGCCCGCCGTCGCTGCACGCCGCCATGATTCATGGGGGCGAAGGCTTGAGCACCTACGCCGCTGCCTGCAAATTGCAAGTGGAAAGACGGACCATCCCCGGTGAAACGGAAGCGCAGGTTGTTCGCGAATTGCAGGAGATCGTCGATCGCCTGGCCGCAGCCGATTCCACATTTCAGGCAAGCATCCGGTCGTATTTCGTCCGCGACCCATTCGAAATCGCGCGCGATGCCGAAGTCGTTCAAGCGGTCGATCGCGCATCCGCCAAAGTTCTCGCCCGCGCTCCGGATTACATCGGCGACACTCCTTGGATGGACGCTGCGCTGCTGCAAGCCGCGGGGATTGAGACGGTGGTGATCGGCCCGGCGGGAGGCGGCGCGCACGCAGCGGTCGAATGGGTGGAGCTGGAATCGGTGGCGCAAATCGCAGCGATCTTGGCCGAGACGGCGATGGACTATTGTGGTTAGCTCGTGGAGTTTTTGTGGATAGTGCGTGGATAAACATGTGGCGGCTTCAGCGTGCTGAGTCGACACTGTTCTTGGCGAATGTTTCCTTAGACATTGCATGATTGGGCTCAGTTCGCAACTCATCGCCGAAGCCGCGGAATTCTTGCGCGGCCGCATCCGCCGCACGCCCCTCGAATTTTCGCCCGGTTTGTCGCAGATTCTGGGCGCACCGGTGTGGCTGAAACTCGAATCGATGCAGTTGACCGGATCGTTCAAAATTCGCGGCGCGCTGTTTCGCGTTTCAAAGCTAACTGAAGAAGAGAAACGGCTTGGCGTTGTGACGTGCTCCGCGGGCAATCATGGCAAGGCGGTCGCGTATGCGGCGCGCGAAGCGGGAATTCGCGCGACCATCTGCGTTCCGCGGTCGGTGGATCGCGCGAAATACGAAGGCATGGTCGCGCTGGGAGCGGACGTGCAAGTCTCTGAATTTGAAGGCTATGACGACACCGAAGAGTGGGCGCGAGGCATCGCGGCGGATCGCGGGCTGACGTTCCTTTCGCCATTTGACGACTACGCGGTGATGGCCGCGAACGGTGGCACGACGGCGATCGAGTGCCTCGAAGACGCGCCCTCCGCCGTCAACTTCGTCGTTCCGGTTGGCGGCGGGGGACTGGCCGCGGGATTCGCGTGGTACGTGAAAAATACCGCGAAAAACATCAAAACTTACGCGAAAATCATCGGTTCCCAGCATATTTTGTCGCCGGCGCTCCAAATGTCGCTGGATGCGGGCCACGCGATCACGAAATTGCCTGCCGTCGAGACCATGGCGGGTGGCGTCGAAGGCGGAATCGGCGCGCTGGCGTTCGGCGTGCTAGGGCCTTTGATTGACGGGGTTGCGTTGGTTTCCGAGGGCGAGATTCTGGACGGCGTACGCTGGATGTTGGAGCATCATCAATACCTGATCGAGCCGACGGCCGCGGTTACCGTCGCCGCGTGTCTCACCGGTAAAATCGGGCAATTGGATGGGCCCGCCGTGGTCGTGATTTCCGGACGAAATGTCAGCGCCGACGCGCTGAAGAAAATCCTGTGCGGGGCGTAGTTGCATGCAGATCATAACGCTCGCACAGATTCGCACACGCATCGACGATCTTGCGGTCATCGATTGCATGCGGGAGGCGCTGATCGCGCAATCGCGCGGCGAATGCGATACGCCCATGCCCATGCACCTCGTAACCGGCACTTTGGAAAAACCGGGCGGCGAAGTGCACATGAAGTCGAGCTATCGGCGGGGAGGAAAGCACTTCGCGCTGAAGATGGCGACGACGTTCGGCGGGGTGGGCAATGGGATGATGATGCTCGCATCGGCCGAAACCGGCGAACCGGTTGCGCTGATCGAAGACGCCGGTCATCTGACCGATGTTCGGACCGCGGCCGCCGCCGCGATGACCGCGCGCGAACTGGGGCGCGCGGATCGCGCCATCGGCATTCTGGGCAGTGGAATTCAGGCGCGATTGACGGCGCGTTTTCACGCGCACGTGCTGCCGCTCGAAACGGTCTGGGTGTGGGGCCGAACGCCGGAACGCGTGGCGGAATGTGCGGAAGAAATTCGGCGTGTGATCGCGGATGTTAGAATCGCGGCGAGCCCGGCGGAGGTGGCGGCGTCTGCAAGACTGATCGTTACTTGTACGTCGGCTCGCGCGCCTTTGCTTTTTGCGCGGGACTTACAGGTGGGCACCCATATCTCGGCGGTAGGGGCGGATTCGACCGGCAAACAGGAACTCGATCCCGAAATTCTGCGCGCGGCGCATGTGCTGTTGGTGGATTCGGTCATGCAATGTGAAAAACTGGGCGAGCTGCAGCACGCGCCGGATCAGGTCGCGCGGGCGGTCGAGATCGGCGAGTTCTGCGAGGAACATACCGGTGCAGGGTTGCACACGCGTCCAGGGACGAATAGCGTTGCCGATTTCACGGGACTGGGTGTGGAGGATTTGTATATTGCGGAGATGATTTTTCGGTTGTGGGGCTCGCAAGGAAAAGCCCCAGGCTGACGCATGGGGCCGGAATCGATTTGGAATCCCCGCCCTGACGGGTGGGGTTGGGCGGAAGGAAGCCCCAAGCTGACGCATGGGGCTGGACGGTAGAGACGGATAATAGATGAAAATTGAAACGTTCGAAATGGAGCGGATGCAGTCGACCTGGGAAAATCTGGTCGACTACGATTTGAGCGAGAGCGGCGTGCGCCCGCTGACGCTGCGCGAGTTGATGGCGATGGGATTCGATCTCGAATCCTTTCTCGACGTGCCGCTGGGCTATAGCCAATCGAATGGCACCCTCGAACTGCGAGAGGCGCTCACGAAAATATATCCGGGCGCGAGCGTAGATCACATCGAGGTGACCAACGGCACCTCCGAGGCGAATTATCTGGTGGCGCTCAGCCAGGTGCGCGCGGGCGACGGCTTCGCGATGGAGACGCCGAATTACATGCAGCTATGGGGAGTGCCGCGCAGCCTGGGCGCCCAAGCGCGCACCTTCCGGCTGCGCCCAGAAGCGGCGTGGGAACCCGACTGGGAGGAATTCGAACGCGCCGTTTCGAAGGGCACGCGCCTGGTGTATGTTTCCAATCCCAACAATCCCACGGGGTCGATTCTGTCGGACGACGCGATGCGGCGCATGGTTTCCCGGTGCGAGGAAACCGGCGCATACCTGCTGGCCGATGAAGTGTATCAGGGAGCGGAAGTGTCGCGGCCGCGGGCGAAAAGCTTCTGGGGCATGAGCGATCGGGTGATCGTAACCAGCGGTCTTTCGAAAGCATGGGGCATTCCGGGCGTGCGGATCGGCTGGATTGTGGGTCCGCCGAAAATGATCGCGGAGTGCTGGGCGCAGCACGACTACCTGACCATCGGACCGAATAAACTTTCGGACCACCTCGCGCGTATCGCGGTGACCCCGGAGAATCGCGATAAGTGTTACGCACGGACGCGCGCCGTATTGACAACCAATCTTGAAATCGCGCGCGAGTGGGTACGAAGCTTCGGCGGGTTCCTGGAATGGCGCGAGCCGGAAGCGGGGGCGATCGCGTTGATCAAGTATCATGCGTCGATTCCTTCTGTCGAGCTATCCGAAGGCATCCGAGTGCGCCAGAGCACGCTGATCGTCCCTGGAAAGCAGTTAGGCGTGGAAGGCTACGTGCGGATCTGGCTGGGCGCGCGCGAGGATTATTTACGGGAGGGGCTGCGGCGGATCGGCGAGGAATTTCGCGCGCTGGCGAACGGGGCGCGTTGACGGGACGCTGGAAAGTCTTCGAAAGTAAGCCGGCCCGAAAGCCGGCTCGCCGCCAGGATCGCGGCCCCACATCGGATAATCTGCGCGAAGGGACCGCCTATGGCTGCAATCTCATGGCTGCGATCTCATGGCTGCAACCTTGGAATTCGATATCCCTTACGCGCAATGGTGCGAGCATCCGGATATTCGGCGCGCGCAGATGGACTGAGGTCCACATCCACGCGCCGGCGCTGGCCTGGCTTTCCCCGCGGAAGATCGTAAAACAGCCGGTAACGACGCCGCATCCGTTGGATCACCTGTCGCAGGGCTGCGTTTGGATTCGGCGTGGCGGCAATCCTTGGCATCTTCTCCGCGAAGACTACTTCGCCGCCGGTTTGTTGGGCGACGTCTTCAACGAAATCGTCGAAATTGGCGATCGCCCCGAGATGATGAACAGCGATATCCAATGGATCAAAACGCAGGATTCGGGCCGACTTATTCGGAATCACCATCGCGCTCAACGCCGTGTCCGCATCCCAAAAAACCGCCGACGCAGTAGCGGAATCCACCAGGGCGCGCGGCTCGGTCACATGGTTATCTCCAGTGAATCCGACGGCGACGTCTCCGGTGAACATCAAGACAACGCGTCGTCCATGGGGCTCAGGAAACTGGGCCAAATACTTCGCTCCTGCATCTGCTGCCGCAAGGATGCCAGGTTCCCTCGCGAAGGTGGCGTCGGCGAGCCCGGATCGAATCTTCGGCTTTAACGCCGTTAGATCGCCGGTGAGTGGGAACTCCAATTGCGTGGTTTTCGCGAAGGACATCACGGCCGCGCGATCGCCTTCCCTCAATTCCGCGAGGGCGCTCTCTACTGCGGTCCGCATCTGTTCGAGCTTTGGCTTCATGAATCGGCTCAGTTCGAACACAAGAACGATATCGAGCGGTGTCTCTTCGTAGGAACAATAGCGCAGCGTCACGGGTTGGCGATTGTCTTGGACCGCGAAGTCCTCCATGTGAAGCCCGTCAATGATTCCGCTCTTGCCGATCACTTGCGCATCGACCTCAACAAGGGAAACGCGCGAGTCGAAATTCGGGACCTGAGGAACTTTGGGAACTTCGGGGACTTGGGCCTTTGCGCAGATCGCGATGATCGCCAATAGTCCAATCCGGTTCACGCCATAGTTAGGCGGTCTTGCGCGAGTCGTGGTTACGGCTATTGGCTATGGCCGCACCGTGAAAAAGGGGACAGACCGCTCTGTCCCCTGCCGCCTCTTCCAGAGAATCAAGGCGTGATGGAGGTGGACAGAGTGGTCAGTCCCCCTTTTCCAGCTCCTAGGGTTTTCACCCGATCCTCCACTTAGCTGAAACGCCGATAGTAACCCTAAGGGAAACCATGCCTGACGATCCGCAAGCCGACTCTCACACAGATGATCGGTTGGACGCATTGCATACGGCGGTCAATTGCTATCTGTCGACGCTGCTGGCCGTTGCGAGCTGCGTAGGCGCGGCGTGTCCGGAGGTGGGTGGATTATATCGCCACCGGCTCAACCGTATGCGGAAGCGGCTGGCGTTCGACACTTCGTCCGAAGCGCTGGAAGAAAGCCGCGCGACGGTGGAGACCGAGCTGAACGAGTTCGCCTCGAAGGCGTCCACCTACGTTGCGCAGCATGGGATCGAGCTGCGGTCGGCGGTCAGCACTTTGGAAGATATCGTGCGATCGTTCGCGCAGCGCCAGGATTTCTACGGCGCGCGGCTGCGGCAGTTCGCGGGGCAGATGGAAACCACGGCTTATCCCACCGAGGCCGGGCATCTCCAGGAAGTGGTGGCGTTGCAGGTGGTGGGCCTGCTGAGCTGCGTCGAAAGCATGAGCCATGAGACGCAATCCCTGGTGATGCACATGCGCAACGAGCTGGGGGCGGTGGAGCAGCGGCTTCAGGAATTCGAGTTGACCGACCCGCTCACCGGGCTGATGAATCGCCGCGAGATGGAACGCCAGATCGAATCCAAGAAAAATACGGGCACCTCACCGGTGCTGCTGCACATCCAGCTCAGCGGCGACGTGAACGCGGAAGTGATGCAGCAGGTTGCTTCCCGGCTGGGCTCGCAATTCCGCCACAAGGATTTCGTGTGCCGATGGACCGATACCGATTTCCTGGTCCTGTTCCAAGGGCCGCCCGAGATCGCCCAGATGCGCATGGACCAGATTGTGCCGTGGGTGGCGGGGAAGTATCGCCTCGAAAGCGGCGAAAGCGTGCAGATCGGCGTGGAGGCCAGGCTGACGCAGCCGGAGCTGGTCGCCTGACCCACATTTTGTGCACAGGCTGAAGCCTGTGCCACCATCTACAGTCGCGCCTCACAGAGGACCGGGATTTGTAATAAGTTTGATGGAGTGCAGTCGCTAAAAGGTCTTCCCGTCCTGGTCACCGGCGCGGGCCGCGGCATTGGAAAACGTCTGGCGATCGGATTCGCGTCCAAGGGCGCGCGGATCGGGCTGCTGGCGCGCAGCAAAGCCGAGCTGGACCTGTGTCACCTGGAGATCGAGCATGCGGGCGGGTCCGCGCTGCGGCTCCGGACCGACGTTTGCGATTATGAGCAGGTGTGCGCGGCGATGGACCGGATGCGGGTGCATTTCAACGCGCCGGTTCAAGTGCTGATTTGCGCCGCGGCGATTCAAGGACCGGTGGGCGCGTTCGTCGAAACGTCGCCGAAGGCCTGGCACGATGTGGTGCAGACGAACCTCATCGGCGTGATGAATGCGTGCCGGGCGGTGCTGCCGCAAATGATCGAGCGGCGATCGGGAAAGATTATTGTGCTCGCGTGCGGCGGAGTGTCCACGGGCCGGCCGAATTTCTCGGTTTACGCGGCGGCGAAATCCGCGCTGGCGCGATTCGTCGAGAGCGTGGCCGAAGAAGTGGTCGATCATAATGTGCAGATCAATTGCCTGTCGCCGGGGGAATCGTATACGCACATGACCGATCAGATCCTAACGGCGGGCGAGCGCGCCGGCTGGCGGGAGCAGGAGCACGCGGAGCAGACGCGGCTGACCGGCGGAGTCGCGCCGGAGAAGCAGTTGGATCTGGCGGTATTTCTGGCGTCGGATCAATCCAATCACGTGAATGGGCGGCTGATCGGCGTGCAGGACGAATGGAAAAAGCTGAAGAACGGAACCATCAGCCCGGAGCAGTACCGGCTGCGGCGGGTCCAGCAGAAGGGGTAGGAGCTTATATGAAGCCGGCCTGAAAGCCGGCTTGCCGGCAAGAGCGCCGGCCCCACATTGCGGGCGGCTCCTGAAAAATTCGCGCTTTTCACACGCCATTCGTCCTGCTTTTTCCGCCACTTGCCGGTTTTCACGCGTCGACCCAAGGAGAAGCCCGTTAAGATTAGCTCAATGGAACAGGCCATTCACGTATCCGGGCTTCGCAAATCCTACGGCGATTTCGAGGCCGTGCGCGGGATCGATTTCGACGTCGCGCAGGGTGAAGTTTTCGGGCTGCTGGGGCCGAACGGCGCGGGGAAAACCACTACCGTCGAGATTCTGGAAGGGCTGCGTCCGCGCACCGCGGGCGACGTCACGGTGCTGGGTTACGATCCGGCGGCGGACACACGCAGGATCAAGGATCGCATCGGGGTGTGCCTACAATCCACCAATTTGCCGGACAAGATGACGGTGCGCGAATCGCTGACGCTGTTCGGGGCGTTTTATTCGCGCGAGGTGGATCGCGACAAACTGCTTCAGCGGCTTCAGCTTTGGGAGAAGCGGAACGTATTCTACTCCAAGCTTTCCGGCGGGCAGAAACAGCGAGTGGCGCTCGCGCTGGCGCTGGTCAACGACCCGCAGATGATTTTTCTGGACGAGCCGACCACCGGCCTGGACCCGCAGGTTCGCCTGGAGATTCACGGGCTGATCGGCGAGCTGCGCGAATCCAAACGCACGATTTTGATGACCACGCACTACATCGAGGAAGCCGAGCGGCTGTGCGACCGCGTGGCGATCGTCGACGAGGGCAAGATTATCGCGATCGGCACGCCGCGGGAGCTTCAGGCGCAGACGCTGGGGCAATCGCGCGTGGAGATTCATACGGCGCAGCCGATGCCCAAGGTTGTGCCGCGTTTCGAACACTCGGAAAAACATACGCTGACGGACGATCGTCTGCATCTGGTGGTGTATTCGACGCGGCCCGCGCGCACGCTGCCGGACCTGATCCGGTGGGTGGACCAGAACGGCATCGATCTCGAAGATATTCATCTGAAGAAGCCGACTCTCGAAGACGTTTTCATCGAGCTGACCGGAAAGAAGCTGAGGGACTAGGAACGATGAACGCCTATATCGCACAAATCCGGATGAATTTGCGGCTGACCATGCGCGACCGCGCGGTGGTGTTTTTCAATTACATATTCCCGCTGGTTTTCTTTTTCATCTTCGGGTCGGTGTTTCACGCCGATCAGGGCGGCTCTGGATTGCAGGTGGTCACCATGGTGCTGAGTCTTGGCATCCTGGGCGGCGGATTTTTCGGCGCCGGTATGCGCTCCGTGATGGAACGCGAGGCGAATATTTTGCGGCGGTTCAAGGTCGCGCCGATTACTCCGGGGCCGATTCTGGTTTCTTCGATGGTCGTCGGACTGGTAACTTACCTTCCACTGGTGGTGCTGGTTCTGGTGCTCGCGAAGGTGATGTGGGGGATGCCGATTCCGGCGAACCTGGGCTCCTTCTTTCTATTCATCGTGCTGGGGGTGCTTGCGTTCCGCGCGTTCGGCGGAATCATCGGAGCGGTGGTGAATTCGATGCAGGAAAGTCAGGTCATCATTCAGCTCCTGTATTTCCCGATGCTGTTCTTGAGCGGCGCGACGTTTCCGTTAGCCTCCATGGCGCATTGGCTTCAGAAGGTTGCGGATTTCATTCCCGCCTCGTATCTGGTGCGGGGAATGACGAACATTCTTCTAGGACACGAAAGCATCTTCGACAACCTGCAAGCGGCTGGTGTGCTGGTGCTCACGACCGTGCTCGGGACATTCCTGGCGTTCAAGCTGTTCCGATGGGAAAAAGACGAGAAGATGAAGCCTTCCGCAAAACTGTGGGTGCTTGTCGTGATGGTGCCCTTCTTCGTCGCCGGGGCGTGGGACGTGCGCAGCGACGACAACATCGCGAAGGCGAAGATCGCGATGCGGGAGATGGAGCGCGGCCACGCGCTACTGATTCGCGACGCGCGGCTGGTGATCGGCGACGGCAAGACGGTCGACCATGGCGGCGTGCTGATTCGCGATGGCAAGATCCAGGCAGTTTACGAAGGAACGACACCCGATCCGAAGAGCGTCAAAGCGGAAGCGATCGATGCGGCTGGAAAAACACTGATGCCGGGACTGATCGACACGCACGTGCATCTGGGATCGCCGGGCGGAGTGTATGAACAGCCGACCGATTACGAGCCGTCGGAAAAGAGCATGCCGCGCGAGCTGGCAGCGTATCTCTATAGCGGCGTCACGGCGGTTCGCAGCGCGGGCGACGCGACGGCAGACGTCCTGAAAATCCGGCAGGAGATCGCGTCGGGCGAAAAACTTGGAGCGGAGCTGTTCCTGGTGGGGCCGCTGTTCACGGCGGAAGGCGGGCACGGCTTCGAGATTGCCGAGAACCTTCCGGAGACGATGCGGGCGGGATTCATTGCCGAGTTTTTGCGGACGCCGAAATCGCCGGACGAGGCGCGTAAGATGGTCGGCGAGCTGAAGAAGCGCGGCGTGGACGGGATCAAGGTGGTCCTCGAAGGCGGCTGGCCGGGGCATCCGATGCCGCGGCTGGATACGTCGATTCTGAAGGCGGTGGTGGAAGCGGCGCACGCGGCGAAGCTGCCGGTAATCTGCCACACCGGAAATTCGAAGGACGTCGCGGATGCGCTGGACGCAGGAGTCGACGGAATCGAGCACGGATCGAATCGCGACGTGATCCCGGAGGCGTTGTTCGCGCGGATGAAGCAGGCGGGGACGACGTACGATCCAACGTTATCGGTGATGGAGGCGATGGCGGATACGGGCGCCGGCAAAACCGATCTGCTGGATCTGTCGCTGGTGCAGCAGGTCGGGCCGAGAAAGCTGTTGGACGCGACCAAGAAAGCGCTGGTATCGCCACAGTTCGAACCGATGCGGGCGGCGTTCAAGGGCGTGCATGTGGGGCTCGATCTGGGCAAGCAAAATCTGGCGGCGGCGTTTCACGATGGAGTGACGCTGGTGGCGGGAACCGACGCGGGGAATTTCCAGGTGATTCACGGTCCGGCGATTCATCGGGAATTGCAGCTGTGGGTGCAGGCTGGAATTCCACCGGAGGTTGCGCTGCAAGCGGCCACCTATAATGCAGCGCGGGCGCTGGGCGCGGGCGATCGGATTGGATTGCTGCGGAAGGGCTACGACGGGAGCGTGCTGCTGTTGAACGGGAATCCGATGAAGGATATCGCGACGACGGAGCAGATCGCGGGAATCCTGTTCAAGGGCGAGCGTGTGGATCGTCCGGAGCTGTTCAAGCAGCAGTAGGCTCGCGGCCAGACCAATGCGCGTTCGCACAAATGTGTGCGATACTGCTTTTGTGAAGGGGAGCGAGTTTCTGCGCAAGTTGCATCGCATAGCCAGACGCCGTCATGCTCCTTTTTCATACGAGCCCGGGCTCGGCAAAGGCAGTCATGGTCGTGTTCGGCTCGGTTCGGCTTCAACAATTTTAAAAGACCCAAAGAAGGAATTGGGATCCGGCCTTCTTCGGGCGATGTGCCTGGATTTAGGAATTGAGCCCATTGATCTAAACCAGTGACCTAAACCAGTGACGTATAGGAGCGTGCATGTACACTTTCGCTTACCCAGCTATTTTCTCGCGGGATGAAAACGGGCGCGTGCTCGCGAGCTTTCCTGATTTTCCTAAAGCGCACACGGATGGCGCCGATGCAACCGAGGCAATGGAGCAGGCCATCGATTGCCTGGGCAGCGTCATCGCATTCGCGATGGCGGACAAGAGTGACATACCCAAACCAGCCCGTTTGAAACGGGGGCAAAAGCTGGTTCCCGTGCCGCTGTGGATCGTCGCCAAACTTGCTCTATACTGGGCGATCCGCGAGCGCGGCATGAGCCAATCCGAGCTGGCGCGACGCCTCAAGGTGCGGGAGACTATCGTGCGGCGCATGTTGGACCCGAATCACGAAACGCGGCAGGAAAAGATACAGGCGGCATTGGAAGAGCTCGGGAAACGTGTTGTGATGGCCTACGACGACGCGGCTTGAGCGCGGGCGGCGCGCGCGAGTCGGGCGAAACCGATACTCTAGGACTGTCGTCTGGCATTCATGTTCCTGCGGTGCCTTGTAGCTCTCGCGATCGTCGTTAGTGCCCTGAGCCAGGAGCCCACATTCTCGACCGACGTGAATGTGGTCACGGTTTATGCGACGGTCCTCGATCCTAAAGGCCGGACGATCAGGGACCTCTCCAAAGAGGATTTCACGCTCGAAGAGGACGGCAAGCCGCAGACGATTCGCTATTTTTCTCGGGAATTCAACGCTCCGCTGACCATCGGCCTTTTGCTCGATACGTGCCAGCAGCCCCGCACGCTCCCACTTGAGAAAGCTGCGAGCTATCCGTTTCTTGACAACGTGCTCAGTGCTTCGGACAAGGCCTTCGTGCTCGATCTCGGCAGAGGCGTCTACCTAGTCCAAGATTTTACAGCTTCACGCGAAAAGCTGAGAGCCGCGATTGCCGGTTTGGAGCTGAATGCGTCCCATGGAGGCGGAGGGTGCCGCATCCTGCAAGCCATCCAGCAGGCATCCGAAATCATGAAACCGGAAAATGAACGTAAGGCCTTCATCCTGCTTTCGAGCGGCATGGATCACGGGAGCAAAATCTCCCCAGTAGGCGCCGTCGAATTTGCTCAGCGTAGGGACGTCATGATCTACGCGATCCCGTTCCAACCGCGTCTGGTGCCCCCTTATCTTCCGGTCACGCGTGCCTGGGGATCGATGTATGAAAAACGCGGCAGGGAGGTGCTCCAACGGCTCGCCCGAGAAACCGGCGGCGGATACTTTCCCATCACGGAGGACCAGCCGATCGAGAAAATCTACGCGCAGATCGAAGAAGAGTTGCGCTCCCAATACGTAATTGGCTATGTGCCCGATCAAGCTAATCCGAGCCGCGCGTATCGCAAGCTCCGAGTCGCCGTGAAGAATCGCGATGCAATTATTCGTTCGCGCGAGGGCTACTATCCGAAATGAATTTGGTAGAACAACATTTAGGCCGCTCCCTTTGGTCACGGCTCAGTAAACCGATTCTAGCGCCTGAACCAGCGCTTTCTCAAGTCGCTCAGCTTCTGCCGCCAGCTCGATTCAGAGGGCGGGGGCACGGGATCGGGATCGAAGCTGCGGACGCCGCGCACTTCCGGCAAGGCGGGCGCGGACTGGTAAGGAGTCTTCGAAATCATCCTCACGCGAAAGCCGCTGAACGCGTAGGTTCGCTTGTAGAGTTGGCCGTCTTTATCCTGCAACACCAGCGAAAAGGCCTTTTCATCCTGTCCGGGGACGTCCTGCGTTTCCACGGGATAGTAGCCTTTGACGTTTCGCTCGATGTGGGCGGTTTCGTAGCGATGCCGCTGCGTGCTCCACACGAACACGCGAAAACTGTCGAACTCAAAAGGCAACTGCCCGGTTGACGAAGTGGTCCAAAGCCAGTTCGGTTTAGCCTCATTCCAGCGCTTGTCCTGGACGTCGCCGAGCGCGACATAGGCGGTGATGCGATGACCTTCGGCGTACTGGGCGACTTCATCCGGAATCGACATTTGCAGCATTCTGGACAGCACCCAACCAGCTTTTACGTCGGCTTTGGCATCCGCTTTTGGATCGGCTTTCGCCTCGGCCGCGCGTGCATCCTTCAGCCGCACCAGGCTCCAATCGTCCATCGCGGTGGAAGCGGTTTTTGCGGCGGGCTCAGCGTACCCGGGAAGTTGGGGGGCGCGCGGACGCGAAAGCTGCTCCCAGTCCCGCGGCGGCGGAGGCGGCGTGGGCATCGGCGGCGCTGGAACGTTTCCCTGGGTCTTTGATTTGGGCTTTCTTGGAGGCGCGTTAGCGGTTCGGCGAATGGGCGCGGCCGGAGCGGCCGGCGGATAGCGTGGGGCAACCCGATGCCCAATCACCTCCACCGATCCCGATTCGGGGATCTGGTAAAAGCTGGGGGATTGACGGCTCGGCTCGGCGTGCATGTTGAGCGTGTCGAACACCGTCGCCGCGCCCTGCGAGGGGAGTTTCGCGACGCTTACGGCCAGGCGATGCAGATCGTCCATCTGCTGCTGGGTGAGCAGGAGATTTGTGTCGGTCCAGCCTTCGATTCCCTGGGGAGTGCGCACGCGGGCGAATCGCCGCCGCGTTTCGAGCACTTCCAGCTTGTCGCCATGCTTCGCGTTTCCCACGGCCGGCGATTTCGAGGCGAGATCCTTGCGCAGGTTGAGCAGGGCAGGGCCCGCGTAGGCGATTCCCGTGGAGGGTTGTGGAGAATGCGAGCTGCAGGCGGTGAGCAGGGCGGTTAGGATCGCGGCGAGTAAGAAGGCGAGCCATGTTCCAATCCCCCGTCCAAGCGGAATCTTCATCGTGTAACGCGCTCCATCCTGGCGCGCCTCTTTGCCGGATGAAGATAAGCCGGTCAGGAGACCGGCTCGCCGGCATGACTGCCGGCCCCACGTCGCAATTTTCCCGGGCGGGATTAGCCGATCCCCAGGTCGTCGATCCGTTCGAGCGGCGCGCCGCAACGGCGGCAGATGAGCGATGCACAGTCGCCGCACATCAGCGGATCGATCACGGGCTGGGCACATCGCGGGCAATAGAACTCGGCGTTCGCCTGAGTGGTTGGAAGATCGGCCGGCGGCGTGTCGTCCGGCGAATGGAGCTTCATTTAAGAGAGCACCTGAGGCTGGGAAGTCGGCATCACCTTGAAAACCATCGGGTGGGAAACCATCGAGCGGGGTCACCTTACTGTTTCACGGCGGTTGACGGAACCACGGACGCCGCGGCCACGATCTCCGCGCGCGCTTTCAAGAAAATATCGTACTGGCTCATCACGTCGCGGAAGACTGCGTCGCCAAGCATCCGATATCCCGCGCCGGTGAAATGCACGTGATCGTATTGCGCCATCCCGGCTTGAATCCACTGTTCGAACGACCCTTTGCCGCCCATTTTGGCGCGCATGTCCCAGAACGCGCATCCAGCAGCCACAGCCGCCTGCCTCTGCGCCTCCACAATCACGTCGACGCCGTCCATGGGCGTCCAACCCTTGCGCGAGTGCGAATAACGATCCGGCGGGCCGATCACCAGAATGGTCGCGACCGGCGCGGCGTCGCGGACCCGCTGGATCAGTTGCGCGAACATCGCGCGATAGCCTTCCAGGGTCTCGCTCTTGCGGCCGGCTTCATTGGTTCCGTACGCGATCACGATCAGCGCGGGATTGCGCCTCTCGATGTTGGAGCGCAGAGTGGCCTCATTCCAATCGAGCATAATGGACGCCTGCGCGCCGTTGATGCCTAGCGTTTCGTAGGTGATGCCGGTCGGATTTTCAGCGACCCAGCCGAACAATCGCACCGGAGCGCGATCCAGCGTTTCCGCTTCCAATCGATGCGAGCCGGGGACACTTTCATAGTGATAATAGCCGGGCGCCGCTTCGCCATCGGTGGAAATACGCTCAATGGGGTTGCCGTTGTCGAAAATCTGGATGGATCCGCCGCCGGGCTGCTGAAGATAGAACAACTCGAACTGCTGCCCGTCGGCGAGAAGATACACGGCTTCGTGCGGGGATTTCGTCGACATGCTCACGCCGCCAAGCCCGTAAATCCCATCGCCGCCTCTGCCGACCAATCCGTCGGTATGCCAGCCGCGCGTCGAACCGGTGCGCACATCCAGGCGGCGATAGCCGTTCCAAGGCCGGCCGGCAAACGAATAGCCGCTGCCGCCGTCCCCGAATTTCTCCTGGAAGCGCGCGCGCAGATCGCCGGTCCACTCATCGGCGGCGGTGTGCGAATCGCCGTAATGGAGAATCCGCAGCGGGCCTTGCGCCTCGCCTTTCTGATGGCGGTAGAGCTGCTCGAAAAACGGAATCAGCGCGGCCGCGTTCTCGACAGGGATGTCCGCGCCATTGGCGACTTTCTGAAACACGCCCTGGTTGGCTTCGGCGCGGGTCGCGGCGCTTACCCGCGGACCTTTCGGAATAATTCGACGCCGCACGGCAGCGGCGGCCGATGCGATCTTCTTCCCGGCTGTCCTCAGCGGGGACTTCTTCACGACTCTATGCGCCGGATTGGGCTTGCCCGCGCTCGATCGATACCGCCTCTTCTTCGCAACGACTTTTTTCGCAGCGGGTTTGGTGGACGTCGATTTGGCCGATGAAGATTTCGAGGGAGTTTGCTGATCGGCCGGCGGGCCCGCGAGGATCGGCGCGGAAGCCATCGCGCACATGCTGAGCGCGGCGATCGCGAACTTTACCTTAAGGCTCGACATTTTTCTTTGCGGGCTTCGGTTCGGCCTTCGACGGAACGTTCTTAGACTCAGGCGTTGCCGGAATGGACTTAGACTCATCCTTTGGCTGAGCCTGCAGCCCGGCATTCCCGGCGGAACTTGAATCGGTTGACTGATGATTTAATTGTCGCAGCTTATATTCGTTATAGCCATCGCTCAAGGATTTGTAGAGAAGCTCACCCACGATCTTGGCGCCGTTCGAGGTTGGATGGATGAAATCCGCGCTCACCAGGCGCGGCTCCGCGGCATACCAGCGCGCCATGGTCCCGGCGCCGCCCATGGCCTGGAACGTATTGAAAAACGCCGTGCCGGTTTCGGCAGCGACCTTACTCTCGATGCTGACGAGCCTTGGCAACGCCTGCATGGTCGCGATTTCGCCGGAGGCGTTTTTCTCCCCGCGATCCATCGGGCTCATCAGGAGTATGGAGGCGTCGGGCAGCGCGGCATGCAGCCGGCGAACCACCTCGCGCATTTCGGGCGCCCACGAGTTGTCGACGAATTTGGGATATCCGCTTTCGTTGGTTCCGTAATTAACGATGACGAGACTGGGCTGGTAATGGCGGAGTTCAGCGGACCAATGCGGCGCGTTCATCAAATGCGAAAGCACGGTCACGTTCGCGCCGTTGATCCCCAGGCTGCTATAGATCACGCCATTGGAATGGCCGCGGAGCTCGACGCCGTAGAGGCGCACGGTTCCCCTGGTCACACGAACGGTGAATTTCGTCGCACCGCCAGGAATCTCGAAGGCCGCGTATTCGGGGGTCTTGGTTGGCGGCGCGGTTGGCGCGGCGGGCTCGGACACGGTTTCTTGAGCAGCGCGCGGCGCAGTGTCGACCACGCCGAGTTCCTTCATGCCGAGTTCGTTATCGTCGGCATCGACGGCGAATGCACCGCCATCGGACTGGCTCAAGTACGCGACCTCGATGGTGTCCTGCCGCGTTTTCAATCGCCAGCGCGCGATCGCGCCGGTAGAGCCGATAAAGCTCACTCCGCCCAAACCGTGCATGCCATCCTTCAACTGCGCGACCAGGGCGACGTCGATTTTCCAGCCCGACGCATCCATTTCCACGCCACGGTGGTTGTACCAGGCCCACGGCCGGGCAATGAGAATGAATCCAACGCCGGCGTCGCCGAACTGCTTCTGCAACATCGCTCGCGCATCGGCGGTGATCAGGTCGCCTGTGGTGGGGGAATCGCCATAGTGAAGGATGCGCGTAGTTCCGCCCTTGAGCAGCGCGGCATAAAAGTGATCGAGCGAGTGGGTGGGGTCGATCAGATTCGAAGGCGCGCGGACTTCCAGGCGCCCGGCGCGAAGGTCTTCCAAGTCAGGCAGGGCTTCGGTCTTCAATTTCGGAAGCGGAAGATCGATGACGTTGGCGATCAGTCGCGGATCGAACGAGGCGAAGTTCTTCAGCGCGGGTGCCACGCGCGGCAGCAGCAGCAGCCCGATGAGCGCGAGGATCGTCAAACTCGTCTTAATCGGCATCCCTAAAACCGGTTATAGATGAACGGCGTCGCTCCGGTTTGCGCGACATATCGCAGTCCGGTCACCAGCAGCGCCAGCGCCGCCGCCTGCGCGTAGAACGGCGCTCTTACGAACATTGCCAGACTGAAGTCATACCACTTTTTCGGGATGTAATGCGCCAGAATCCCGATCGCCAAAATCAGCGCGAGCGAACCCGAAAGATTCGCATTCGAAATACTGAGTGACCCGATGCGGGCGAGAATCTCATGCACGGTCTCCAGATTCGCGGAGCGGAAGAAAATCCACGCGAAAGCTACGAAGTGGAACGTCACGAAGATGTTGACGTATCGCCAGAACCCGGTCGCCTTCGCAGTGCCGGTATATGTCTGCCATCCTCGCACGATCGCCAGACCGATTCCATGCAGTCCGCCCCAGATCACGAAGTTCCAACTCGCACCGTGCCAGAGCCCGCCGATCAGCATGGTGATGATCAGGTTCACATAGGGCATCGCCTTCGATCGCTTGCCCGGTAGCGAAAAGTACAAATAGTCGCGCAGCCAGTTGGATAACGTGATGTGCCAGCGCCTCCAGAAATCGGCGATATTTTCGGCCGCGTAAGGGCGATTGAAATTCACCGGCAGCCGAATTCCCAGCAGCAGCGCCGAGCCAATCGCGATATCGGTGTACCCCGAAAAATCGTAGTAAATCTGAAGCGCATACGCGTACACAGCCACCAGCACCTCGGTGCCGCTATACAGATTCGGAGTATCGAACACGCGGTTGACCAGGTTCGAACCGAGAAAATCCGCGATCATCAGCTTCTTGATCAATCCCATCGCGATCAGAAACAACGCGCGTCCGCCGGTTGCGGAGTCGAGGGCTTTGGGTTTTTCGAACTGTTCGATCAAAGTCGATACGCGCGTGATCGGGCCGGCGAGCGTGGTCGGAAAGAACGAGACAGCCGCCAGATGCGCCAGGTAGCTGCGAGTTCCTTTCGCGTCGCCGCGATACAGGTCGATGGTGTAGGTGAGGGCCTGGAATACGTAGAACGACAAGCTGATCGGCAGCGTCCAGTGCCATTCGGGGGCGGGGCGGCCGGTCACCTGCGACCAATTTTGCAGAAAGAACGGCATGTATTTGAACGCCGCCAGCATTCCGATGTTCATCAGGATGCTCGCGGTGACCAGCACGCGCCGGACCAGCGGCCGCTTGGAATACTGCAAGCCCAGTCCGAACACGTAATCGCAACTGGAGGCGGCCGGAATCATCGCGAGATAAAACAGGTCCCACTTGGCGTAGAAGAGATAGTTCGCGAAAAGGATGAGGCTCAGGGTGAGCAGACGAACTCGGGAGAGCGGCCAGTAGAGGAGGAAGACGGCGGCGAGGAAGACGAAATACGTCGGGGAGGAAAGCAGCAAATTACAGGATACTGGAGGTCCGGCGGAAGCGCCGAATTAAGGATCGAACTGGCAAGGCAAGCACGAATACCTAGCGGAACATTCGAGCATCGAATTGAAATGGCTGGGGCTTTCGGAATTTGATCTTGCCGAATTCGGGATGGGCTGGATTCAAGAGCACATTCCAATCGCCCCGGATGGCCGCGGAGGGAACCAGCAGCGCCGCGGTTTCCGCGTTGCGAATCCAATGGTCACCGAAGTGGTGCAGCGAGTCGCTTCCTGTATCATGCCAATTTGACGGGAGAGCCTTCAACTCGACCTTGCCGACCGTGATCCCTTCCGGAATCTCGCCTTCGATCGACACCAGATCGTCGGGCAACAGACTCGGCTCGATATGAACAAATGTCTCAATCGCCGCCAAGGCTAGCGATGTCGACGCGTAGACCACCCGCACGCCACGACTGTTCCAGCGACCGCCAAAGAGTCGAGCTCCTTCGCCGGCCGCCGCTTCCGACGCGAAACGCCGGCGGACGATCCTCCAAAATCGCATTTAACTATAAACGCCGTAAGCGATGCGGCCGAGAATATCTTCCACGGCGCGTGCGCCCAGATCGGTATCGAGCTGATCCAGCGGCCGCGCGCCGCCAAGCGCCCGATTTGGCGTCCCAAGCCATTCGATCGCCTTGTTCTCGTCGCCGATCATTTCCATGGCGTGCGCATACACGCGCGCAATGCGAACCGTGCGATCGGATTCGGCAGGCGTTAACAACGATGATTGGCTCAGGCGGCGAGTCAGGGTTCGCTGCGGAATGCCGAGTTTGCGCGACAAGACGTTATTGCCGACGTGGAGTTTCTCGGCGAGCGCCGTGACCGATCCCGCCGGCAATCCTTTGCGAATCAGAAGCGTGAGATCGTCAGACTTCTTGATCGCCTTACCGAGCACCTTCCGCCCGCCCAAAACCTCTGCGATCGCTTCGGCTCCCATGTAGTGGCCTCCTGGCTATTTAGTATACGCCATTTGGCCGCGCTCTGGCGCTTGGCTGCTCTGCTAAAATTAAAATTCATGGACTTTTTGGAGCGGCTGAACCCCCGCCAGCGCGAAGCGGTTCAGCACGTGGAGGGGCCCCTTCTGGTGCTGGCTGGCGCGGGCAGCGGAAAGACGCGAGTGATCACGCACCGCATCGCGCATCTGATGGCGGTGCATCGCGTGCCTGGCTGGGCGATTCTCGCGGTCACGTTCACCAACAAAGCTTCGGGTGAAATGCGCGATCGCGTGCGGGCGCTGGTCAGCACGATTGACGGCGCGTCGGGAGCGGTAAACGACGGCCCGATGGTTTCGACGTTCCATTCATTTTGCGTTCGATTGCTGCGCCGCGATGGAGCGCCGCTGGCCGATCTGCGTCCCGGTTTCACGCCGCGATTCACCATTTACGACGACGACGATCAGGTGTCGATCCTGCGCGCGGTTTATAAGCAAGTCGGCCTGGACGAGAAATTCATGCAATATCGCGCGGCATTGTCGCGCATCAGTCGCGCGAAGAGCCACAAGGAATCGCCCGCCGATATCGCTGCTTCGGCTACTGACCCGGTCACTGAGCGGCTCGCCGTGGTCTACGACAAATACGAAGCGCGGCTTCGCGAATCGAACGCGCTCGATTTTGACGATCTGTTGCTCGAAGCCGTCTGCCTGCTGGCGCACGACGCCGCCACGCGGGATCGCATGAACAAGCGCTTCGAGTTCGTCATGGTGGACGAATATCAGGACACCAATCGCAGCCAATATGAACTGATGCGGCTGCTGACGAAAGAGCGGCAGAACATCGCTGTGGTGGGCGACGAAGATCAATCCATTTACGGCTGGCGCGGCGCGAACATTCGCAACATTCTCGATTTCGAGACTGATTTCAAGGGCGCGATCACCATTCGTCTGGAGCAGAATTACCGTTCGACCAGCAATATCCTGCAAGCTGCGAACGCCGTGGTGGCAAATAACACGGAGCGCATCGGCAAATCGCTGTGGACCGAATCGGAGGCTGGCGAAAAGATCACGCTGTATGAGGCGCCCGACGCCGAAAATGAGGCGCTGTATATCGCCGATTCGATCGAAACGAGGCTTTCGAAGGATCCGAGTGAGCGCGTGGCGGTGCTGTATCGCACCAACGCGCAATCGCGTCAGATAGAGGAAGCCCTGCGCCGCTACGGACGCAAGTACGTAGTCGTCGGCGGATTCAGTTTTTATCAGCGCGCGGAAATCAGGGACGCTCTTTCGTATTTGAAGGTGCTGATCAGCCCGCAGGATTCGGTCAGCCTTCTGCGCATCATCAATACCCCGGCGCGCGGAATCGGGCGCACCACTGTGGAGCAGATAGAGCAGTATGCGCTTTCGCACCAACTTTCTTTGTGGAGCGCGCTGGAACGAATGCTGGAGGAGCGGGCTTTTCCTCCACGCGCCGAAGCCGCGCTGGCTGCTTTTCATCGCATGATGGAGCAACTGTCCGTGCAGGTGGAAACCCGCTCCGCGATGGCGACTTTGCAGGATGTACTGGAGCAAACCGGCTATAGCAAGATGCTCGCCGCGGAAAACACCGAAGAGTCCCGCGCGCGTCTCGCGAATCTCGAGGAACTGTTGAACGCCGCTGCCGACGCCTCCGAACGCGGCGAAGGCATTCGCGATTTTCTGGATCACGCCGCTCTGGTCTCCGACGCCGATTCGGCCGACGAGCGTGCGCCGGTATCGCTGCTGACCATGCACAACGCCAAAGGCTTGGAATTTCCGGTGGTATTTATCGCGGGCCTGGAAGAAGGGCTATTTCCGCACAGCCGCTCGCTCGATTCCGAAGCCGCGATGGAGGAGGAGCGCCGCCTCTGCTACGTCGGCATGACCCGCGCCGAAAAAAAGCTTTACTTGAGTTGGGCGCGCTATCGCAGGCGCTACGGCGGCGGCCAGCCGGAGGCGTCCATTCCATCGCGATTCCTTAAGGAAGCGCCCACCGCGCTGATCGATAGAACGCGCGGCGATCACATGTGGGCGGATCGCGGCGGCGATCGCGGCGTGGACCTTTACGCGGAAACAGACGAGGTTCGCGAGACGGCCCGGCGAAACCTCTATACTGGGAAGACTTACAATTCAGTGGAGAATGTCCGGCAGTTTTTCGCCGAGCGGGGAATGCCGGCGCCGCAGGGGTTGGGCGCAGCGCCATCGGCGCAGGCGAAAACAGTGGTGGCAGGGCCGGGCGTCACGGTGCCCGCAAAAAAGAAAAAAGTTGGACCGGGCTCGACCATCGAGCACGCCAAGTACGGCCGAGGCACGGTGTTGCGCCTGGAAGGTTCGGGCGAGGACACCAAAGTCACGGTAAGTTTCCCCGGATACGGACTGAAAAAACTAATCGCTAAATACGCAGGAATCAAGATCGAATGAACACTACGAAAGTAACCGACAAAGACGAACGCAAGAAGTTGAAGCGCGCCGCGCGCAAGAAAGCGGCCCCCAAGGCCAAGCGCGCCGCCGATGTCGCACGCGGATCGCAGAAGCGCAAAGTGAAGAAGATGGTCAAGGGCCAGCGCAAGCGGTAAGCGCGGCGCGGTTTCTCGGATGTCGCTGTTCGCCACCAAGTCCATCGACGAGCTGATCAAGTCATCCGAAGAGCCCTCGCATCGCTTGAAAAAGACGCTGGGGCCGTGGGCCCTGGCGTTCTTAGGCGTCGGGATCGTGATCGGCTCGGGCATTTTCACGGTCACCGGAACGGCCGCGTCCGGCAAGCTGAAAGATCCGGGACTGCTCCAGGCGACGGTGCTGGACATCGTCATGCACGGGCGGGAAGCGGCGTCCACGCTCGGCCGGCCCGGCGCGGGTCCCGCGCTCATCGTGTCCTTCCTGATGGTGCTGGTCGCCTGCCTGTTCGCCGGACTTTGTTTCGCCGAGCTGGCCTCCATGATTCCGATTGCGGGCAGCACCTACACTTACGCTTACGCAATTCTCGGCGAAATTGTCGCGTGGATCATCGGCTGGGATCTGATTCTCGAATACGCGGTGGCGAACATGTCGGTTGCCGTTGGTTTCTCCGCGTATCTCCAGGATCTTGGCGACAATCTTTTCGGTATCCATCTCCCCGCCGCGATTGCCTACCCGATGTTCGCGGCGCCCGGGTCGCCCGCGGGAATGTACAATCTACCCGCGCTGCTGATCACCATGGCGGTGACGTGGGTGCTGGTGCGGGGCGTACGAGAAAGCGCCGGGGCGAATACCACGATGGTGATCATCAAGATCGCGGCCATCTCGATTTTCAGCCTGGGCGCGATGCGCGCCATCAACACCGCGAATTACCATCCGTTCGCGCCGCACGGTCTCACCGGGATCGTGAGCGGCGCGAGCATCGTGTTCTTCACCTACATCGGTTTCGACGCGGTCTCGACAGCGGCTGAAGAATGCCGTCGTCCCCAGCGCGATATTCCGTTCGGAATTATCGCGACGTTGATCATCTGCACCATCCTGTATGGGTCGGTGACGGTTGTGCTCACCGGCATCGCCAACTGGAAAACCCTTGACCCGAATTCGGCGGTCGCGGTGGCTCTCAAGAATATCGGCTATAACCGGATACGTCTCATCGTCAGCGCCGGCGCGCTTACGGGAATGGTGTCGTCGTTGCTGGTCGGGCAGTACGGCCAGGCGCGAATCTGGTTCGCGATGTCGCGCGACCGTCTGCTTCCCGGCATGTTCGGAGCGGTGCACAAGACTTTTCGAACGCCGTATATCGGCACCTGGATCGCGGGATTCCTGGTAGGAATTCCATCCGGCCTCTGGGACATCGATACCTTCGCCGAGTTGACCAACATCGGCACGCTGTTCGCATTCATCATCGTGGCGGTCAGCGTGATCGTGCTGCGCAGGAAGCAGCCGGACCGGCCTCGCTCGTTCCGCGTGCCGCTAGTGCCACTGGTCCCAATCCTCTCCATCGCGTGCTGCCTGATTCTGATGATGGGGCTGCCCCTGTTGACCTGGGTCCGTTTCATTTTGTGGCTGGCGATCGGGTTGGTGATCTACTTCGTCTACAGCCGTCATCACACTGGAGAAGTGGCCGTTAATGAACGTCAATGAACATGAATCAGAATCGAGTGACGATCTTTCTCCATACGATCTTCGGATTCTGAAAGTTGACAAGAAGCGCCGTCCGCAAACCTGAGACCTTCAAGTAATTCAAGCACTGAGCCAAGTGCTGCTTCGAGAACTCCTCCGCGCATTTCAGTTCGATCACTAACTGATCTTCAACGATGATGTCTGCGAAATATTCACCCACGCTATGTCCTTTGTAAGTCACCGCGTAAGAAACCTGACTCTTTACGGCGAGTCCGCGCGTTGTCAGTTCGCGCACCAATGCGCGCTCATAAACTTTCTCGAGAAACCCGCACCCGAGTGTGTTCGAAACCTCATAAGACGCTCCGATTACGATTTCGATCAATTCACTTTCATTCATGTTCATTCACGTTCATTAACGGCCTATCCTATTAGTTCATCGAGTCCACGAATCCTCTCATGGAGAAAATCCACATCGTTGTCGGCACCGCGGGACACATCGATCACGGCAAGACCGCGCTCATTCGCGCGCTCACCGGCATCGACACCGATCGTCTGGAAGAAGAAAAGCGCCGCGGCATTTCCATCGACCTCGGGTTCGCCCATCTCGGTGATCTCGAATTCATCGACGTCCCCGGGCATGAACGGTTCGTCAAGAACATGCTCGCCGGCGCTTCCGGCATCGACCTGGTGATGCTGGTAATCGCCGCGGGCGAGTCCATCAAGCCGCAAACCCGCGAGCACTTCGACATTTGCCGCCTGCTCGGCATTCGCCATGGCCTCATCGCCATTACCAAGTCCGATCTGGTCGATCGCGACCTTCTCGACCTCACGCGCCTTGAAGCCGAGGAGTTCGTGCGCGGCTCTTTCCTGGAAAACGCGCCGATCGTTTCTGTCAGCGCGATCACCGGCGCCGGCCTCGAAGATCTTCGCGCCGCGCTCTTGCGGATTGCTTCCCAGATTCCCGGCAAAGACGCGTCGCGATATCCCCGCCTCCCCATCGACCGCAGCTTTTCGATGCGCGGGCATGGATCGGTGGTCACCGGGACCCTGATCGCCGGCGGGCTTTCCGTACATGACGAAATCGAGTTGTACCCCTCCACGAAACGCGCCCGCATCCGCGGCTTGCAGGTTCACAGTTTGCCCGTCGATCGCGCCCGCGCCGGTCAGCGAACCGCGGTGAACCTCGGCGGCATCGATTCTTCCGATGTGCGCCGCGGCATGGTGCTCGCGCCGCCGGGCGTTTTCAGCGCGACCCAACAAGTCGATTGCGCATTCGAGTTGATCGCCGGGGCGCATCCTTTGAAGCATCGCGCCCCCGTACACTTCCACGCGGGGACCTCCGAGATCGAAGCCGAGGCACGGCTGATTTCAGCGCTCTCCCCGGTCCGCCCCGGCACACGCGCGTATGTTCGCTTTCTCTTGTGCGAGCCCCTCCTGATCCTCCCCGGCGACCGCTTCATCGTGCGGATGTTCTCGCCGGTGGTGACCATCGGCGGCGGAGTGGTTCTTGATATCGCTGTGCCGGCTTCCGGCCAACCTCCCAGAATTCGACGGTCGCAGCTGGCGGATCGTCTCGGAAAACTGGAGAGCGCCACTCCAACGGAACGCCTCGCGTTGCTGGTTTCCGAATCGAAATTCGGAATGAGCGCCGCCCAGCTCATCGCACGCACCGGCCTGCTTCGGTCCGAGATCGGACCGGCCGCCTGGTTCACGGACCCCGCATGGGAGACGCAGAAAATCGCGGCGCTGCGCGCAATCCTCGCGCAATATCACCGGACCCATCCTCTTCAGGCTGGTCTCGCGAAGGAAGAACTGCGCAGCCGTGAATTGACCGGCGCGCCCTCTCATCTGCTGGACGACCTGCTCTCGCACACCAAAGACATCGTCGTCGAAGGCGATCTGGTGCGGCTCGCCTCGCATCGCGTCGCGCTCAAACACGATGAGGACGAAGCCGTGGCGAAGATCGAAGAGGCGTTCCGCCAAGGCGCCCTCGCGGTCCCGTCCACTTCCGAGGTTCTTGCGAAATGCGGCGTCGAGCCCGCACGCGCACGGACGCTCCTGCAGCTCTTGATGCGTAATCGCAAGCTGGTGCGCGTAGGCGACGACCTCATTTTCCACGCCTCCGCGCTCGATCAACTTCGCGCGCTGCTTGGCTCGCGCAAGGGCTCGCGCTTTTCCGTAGCCGAGTTCAAGGATTGGACCGGCGTCTCGCGCAAGTACGCGATCCCGCTCCTTGAGTTTCTCGATCGCGAACGAATCACGCGCCGCGAGGGTGACTCTCGAATCGTCCTCTAGAGCCGCGCACGACGAGCCGCGACCAACGAGCCGCGACTAAAAGGAGCGGTTAGACGATCTCTGACCACCTCTAATTTCCCACTTGACGGATGGCGAACAAAAGGCGAATATGGAGAGTGACCAAACTCGTCGGCATTGCTCGGCTCGCCGCCGAAAGCCCCTCTCTAGAAGCGAAAAATCGAGTTGAGTATCTCGATCTGACCAGCCGCAAATTTCTGGCGCGATGTGACAGCCCGCGCGTCCCGTTTCGCTGGATGATCAATCCGTATCGAGGCTGCGAATTCGGTTGCAAGTATTGCTACGCCCGCTACTCGCATGAGTTTATGGAGCTGCGCGATCCGCTCCAGTTCGAGCGCAAAATCTTCGCCAAACATTTCAACGCTGCTACGTTCCGGGAGGAATTGAGTCGTCTCCCCCTGGGCGAGACTATCGCGATCGGCACGGCGACCGATCCCTACCAGCCGGCCGAGCGGCGCTTTCGCGTCACTCGCGCGATCCTTGAAGCGTTCGCGTCGACCGCCGGTTTTCGCATCGGCATCACCACCAAGTCGGATCTGATTACCCGCGACCTCGAACTGCTTCGCGAACTGACGCGCCGTCATTACGTGAGCGTCCACATGACCGTGACCACCACCGATCGCGAGTTGGCGCGTTTGATCGAACCGATGGCGCCGCGTCCCGATCTTCGGATCGCCGCCGTTCGCAGGCTCAACGCGGCCGGAGTTCGCGGGAGTGTGTTCTGCTCGCCGATCATGCCCCTGATCAACGATAGCGATCCTTCCATCGACGCTGTGGCTCGCGCGGCCCATGCCGCCGGCGCCCGCAGCTTCGGCGGCAGCGTGTTGTTCCTGAAACCCTGCGCACGCGATGTGTTCCTTCCGTTTTTGGAGGAACACTTCCCGCTGTTGGTCCGCCGTTACCGCGAGCGCTACCAGCGCGCGGCGTTTCTGCGCGGGGCATATCCCGATCTGATCTACGAACGCGTGCAACAGGTCCGTAAACGCTACGGATTCGTAGAGCGAGGATTTGACGCTGGCGATTCGCCCAAGCCGGAACTCTGGCCGCACGATCTACAACTGGAGCTTTTCGTGGACCCGGAAATCACTTCCAGTCAGCCGTGAAAATATTGAACTCGTACTTTCCCGTAGTCTTATAACTCGAGGCGAATACCAGCTTCTTTCCATCCGGTGAAAATTCCGGGAACGAAGTGAATCCGCCGTAAGTGGTCACCTGTTCCAGGCCGCTGCCGTCCAGGTTCACCAGGTACAATTCGAAATCGCGGCTGTCGCAGTTGTGTTTATTCGACGAGAACAGAATCTTCTTTCCGTCGGGCGTGAACGTCGGCGCAAAGCTGGCGCAACCGAAATTCGTGATCTGCTTCTGATTCGATCCATCCGCGTTCGCGACGAATAATTCCATCTTCATTGGCGTGGTCAGATTGTCTTTCAACAGCGCGCGATAGCTCGCCAGCTTCTCCGGCGTGTTGGGATGATTCGCGCGCCATACAATCTTCGATCCATCGCGCGAAAACACCGCGCCGCCGTCGTAGCCCTCCGCAGTCGTGATACGCTTCTTCGCGCTGCCGTCGATCTTCATGGTCCACAAATCCAGATCGCCCGATGCGAGCGAAGTGTAGATGATCTTCCCGGTTTTCCAGTTGATGGTGCCTTCGGCATCGTAGCCTGGCGAGTTGGTAAGCTTCTTCTGGATTTTCCCATCGTCCGTCGCGAGATAAATCTCGAATCCCGCATACACCGCCCACACATATCCCCTGCTCCGGTCCGGCGGTGCGGGACACGACGCGCCCGTTTCGTGCGTCGACGCGTAGATAATGTGCTTGTTGTCGGCGCAAAAATATCCGCAGGTGGTCACACCCTTGCCGGTCGACACCATGTGCACATTCGACCCGTCGGCGTTCATGATGTACTGCTGATCGCACTCGCGCCCATCGCGCGTCGATTGAAAGATCAGCCGCTTTCCGTCCGGCGACCAGTAGGCTTCGGCGTTCTGCCCGCCCGCAGTGATTTGCTTCAGATTTTCGAAATGCGGCGCATTTTGCGCGCAACACCACATTTGCAACGCCGCCGCCATCACCAATACACTCACCAGCTTCTTCATGGCGACTATTGTAGCTTCACTTACCCCTAGAGCCCCACTTCACGAACGCGCGCGAAACATGGTTACATGAAATATGCTCCCGAGGGCGCCGCGATGAGGCTGGGCATCGATTTCGGCACGACACGTATTGTTGTCGCCAGAGCCGATCGTGGCAACTATCCGCTGGTCTCTTTTGAAAACTCCGGCGACTCCGCCGATTGGTTCCCGGATATGGTTGCACTGCGCGCCGCGGAACTCTCTTCCGGTCAACCCATCGAAACCCGTTTCGGCTGGGACGCATGGAACGCACAAGGCGAGCCCGGCTGGACCATTCTTCGGTCGCTCAAGCGCTATCTGGAGGACGCTGGTCCTGAAACACGCATCGAAGCCGGGGGCGCAAGCGTGCGCCTCGCCGATCTGATGCATGAGTTGATCGCCGCGCTTCGCGAAGCCCTCGCCGCGCGATTCGGCGCCTCTGAGCCGCTCGAGGCCATGCTCGGCGTGCCCGCGAACGCCAATAGCAATCAGCGTTTTCTCACTGTCGAAGCATTCCGGCGCGCCGGATTTTCCGTGCTCGGCGTTTTGAACGAACCCTCCGCCGCATCCATCGAGTTCGCCCATCGCCAGCGGATCGCTGGACGCATCGTGGTGTACGATTTCGGCGGCGGCACCTTCGATGTTTCCCTCGTCCAACTGGATGCCGGCACTCACACCGTGCTCGCTTCCGAGGGGATTTCCACGCTCGGCGGCGATGATTTCGATCACATTCTTGCGGAGCTTGCCATGGGTGGCGAAGCTCTTGAATCGCTCGACGCCGGCGAACTGTTTCGGCTTCAGGACGAGTGCCGCAGGCAGAAAGAAGCCTTGCATCCGAATTCACGCAAGATCGTGGTCGACCTGGATGCCGTTCGCGACGGCCTCGGTCAGGCGGTCATTCCAGTTGACGCATTTTACGACCGTTGCCGTCCTCTCATCGACGAAACTCTCCGCGCCACTTCGCGCCTTGCGGCCGGAAGCGACCTCGAAGCGCTGTACGTCACCGGTGGAGGCAGCGAATTGCCGCTGGTCGCGCGCGCGCTTCGCGAAGAATTCGGGCGCAAGGTGAAGCGCAGTGAATACACTCGATCCGCCACCGCGATCGGCCTTGCCATTCAAGCCGACGCGACCTCCGGCTATTCGCTGCGCGAAATGTTCACGCGCAGTTTCGGGGTGTGGCGCGAGGACGACGCCGGCCGGCGCATGGTCTTCGATTCCATCTTTCCGCGCGCCACCCGTCTGCCCGGTGCGGGCGAGCCGCCGCTTTCCGTGCGCCGCGTTTACACGCCCGTGCATAACGTCGGCGATTTCCGTTATATCGAAGCCAGCCAGGTCTCAGGCGATGGCCAGCCGTCCGGCGATATGGCGGTGTGGGATGAGATTCTGTTTCCGTTCGATCCCGAGCTTGCCGACGCGCGCACACTGGATCGGTGCGCAATCGATCATTCCACCCGCGCCGCCATCCAGAAGATCGAGGAACATTATGCCTGCGATGCCGCGGGCGTCGTCACCGTGACCATTCGTAATCTGACCGCGCATTACAGCCGCGAATATAAACTCGGTCGATGGAGCGGAAAGACCGCGGTGGTCCGGCCCACCGCCCGCAGGCGTCCTCGCAAGGCTTCCGCATGACCACGCGGCTTTTACAATCGGCATATGACTGATCTCGTTTCCGCCATCGGCGCGTCCAAAATTTACGATCTTGGCCAGCCTTACTTTGTCGGCATGCCGCATCACCCGGCGCATCCGCCGTATCTTTTCAGCCTCAATAAACTGCATGGCGAATTCGTTCTCGACAGCGGCGCGAGTTCCTCGTCGGAAACGCTGACGCTCGGCGGCCACGTCGGCACGCATATCGACGCTCTCTCGCATTTTTCCTGCGATGGCAAGATGCACGGCGGTTTTGCCCCCGCGCAATCCGCCGGTGGCGGCGTTTCCCAGCATTCCGTCGACACCATCGCGCCGATTATCCGCCGCGCCGTTCTCTTCGACATCGCGCGGCTGGAGGGCGTCGATGCCTTGCCTCGCGATTTCGTCGTCACGCCGCAGCATCTCGAAGCCTGCGCCGTCGAACCCGTGCCCGGCGGCATCGCGCTGATTCGTACCGGATGGGCCAATTTCTGGAACGATTCGAAGCAGTTCCTCACCGGGGGGCATGGCTCGGTGGTGCACGGACCCGGCCCCACGGAACCTGCCGCGCGCTGGCTTAGCTCGCGCAAAATCTTTGCCGCGGGATCGGACACTGTCGCGTTCGAACGCGCGCCGTCGCAGATGGAAGTGCACGTTCACCTGATCGTTCACAGCGGCATTCACATCATCGAATGCCTGAATCTGGAGGAACTCGCGCGCGACGGCGTCAAGCAGTTCACCTTCGTCGCTCTGCCGCTCAAGATTCGCGGAGGCACCGGCTCGCCCATTCGCCCCATCGCTATTCCGGATTAAACGGAATTTGCGACGCGGCAATTTTGATGAAAGTTGCCCTACGGCGTCTTCTCGCCGTGCGCCTGCGTTGACTCCGATCCTTGTGTCGATCTTAAGTGCCAGTAGAAGCCAAGGTCTTCGCCCGTCAGAAATTTTGTGATGAAAATGATCTGCCCCGTGTGCCCCGAAAAATGTTCCACCACGTGGAGGATCGCTTCCAGCACCGTCACGTCGTATTTCTGAATCGTGCGGCGTTCACTCAGCAGTGCCGGCGGCAGCGTGCGGATCACCGCTGCGGCTTCATCCACGGCCGACCGCAACCGCCGCTTGAGCTCTTCCGTCTCGAGTTCTCTGGCCGCGAACTCGGTGTCGCGCTTGCGCACATCCGGCTGGCCGCCAACCCCGTGCAGAATCCATTGCCGGACATTCCCGGCGAGGTGCAGCACCAGATTGCCGGCCGCGTTCTCATTATCGTGGCCGCGCGTCCAGATCTGCGCCGGTGTCAATTTACCCAGGCACGTCTCGATTCGTCCGCACAGTTGCACCAACTCGTCCGCGGAATGTTTCTGAACCATTGCTTCAATCGACATGGTTTTTTCCTACATGGTTTTCTCCGACAAGGTCTTCTACTATGATCACCTGCTCGGACAACGGCGGCAATCGCCGTTCGATGCTCGCGCGAATCGGCTCCAGCCACGGCGGAAGCTTGAGGCTCTGCCCTAACACAGCCTCGTCAATAAAAAATCCGGGCCCGTCCGTCGCGATCTCGAACAGCACGCCTCCAGGTTCCCGAAAATAAATCGAGCGGAAATATTGGCGATCGATCACGCGCGTAACCCGAAAACCGGCTTCCGTAAGTTTTGCGCGCCACTCAAGCTGCTCCGCTCCGCTCGCGACACGCCATGCGATGTGATGCACCATCCCCGCGCTCGGGCGGCCCGGCTCGACGCCCGGCGTTGCGACCACATCCAGGGGTGTCCCGGCCAAATCGAAACGGCTCCGATTCCCTTCGCTCGAAATGTATTTGAATCCGAGCGTCTCCAGTGCTCCGAAGGTACGCTCCGTATGCGCCTCGCACAACGTCGCCGACTGCAGCCTGGTGATCGACGGATCATCGCTGTCCAGTGCACTCGCGACTAATTCGAGCGACAGCCCGTGCGGATCGGCAAACTGAATGAACTCCTCGCCGAATCGCGTGTGCGGCCCGTTTACGGAAATTCCCGCGTCACGCGCGCGCCTTAGCCATGCGTCCAGTGAATTTCTGGGAACGGCGAAACTCACGCCCGGTGATTGCCCGGTGCCCGCGCGGCCCGCGGGCGCCGTAGGCCACGGAAAAAATGTGAGGATCGTCCCCGGCGTCCCGCGCCCGTCGCCGAAATAAAAGTGATATGTGCCGGGATCGTCGAAATTCACGGTGCGCTTGATCAGCCGCAACCCGAGAAACCGCCTGTAAAAATCGAGATTTGTTTGCACGTCTCCCGCGAACGCGGTGACGTGATGCAGACCCAGCAACACTCCCTCCAGTTTGGCAGAACACCGCGAAGATCATGAGGCACGACAGAATGGAGTGCTTTCGAGGCACGACAGAAGAATGGTGGCACAGGCTTCAGCCTGTGTCCCCGAGGCGCGACCTACGCTAGTCTGAAAACATGTCGCAAATGCTCGACGAAATCCGCGAGCAGCCCGCCGCGCTGGAGCGCTCCTTGCGCAGCGGATTGCGTGCGGCCGCCCGATTGTCGCGCGCCCTCGAATCGCGCCGGCCCAAACTGATTCTGCTCGCCGCGCGCGGCACCTCCGACAACGCAGCGCAGTTCGCGCGCTACCTGCTGGAGATCACCACTGGAATTCCCGTCTCCCTCGCCGCGCCGTCGATTCTTACGCTGTATGGCGCCAGGCTTCGCCTCGAACACACCATGGTCGTGGCCATCTCGCAATCCGGCGAATCCACCGACACGAATCTGGTGCTGGAGCGCGCGCGTGAACAGGGCGCGCTCACCGTCGGCATCACCAATGCCCCGCGCAGCGCGCTGGCCCAACTCGCCGAACACGTGTTCCTGGTGCGCGCCGGACGTGAACGCAGTGTCGCCGCCACCAAAACCTACACCGGCCAACTGCTGATGTGTTATCTGCTGGCTTACGCGCTGGGTGCGCGCATCCGTGTCGACGATCTGCGCCGCCTCCCCGAATGGACCGCCTCTGCGTTAACGCTCGAGCCCCACCTCGCGGATTGCGCCGGCCGCTATCGATTCATGGAGCGAGCCGTCGTGGTCGGCCGCGGCCTCAACTACGCCAACGCGTTCGAATTCGCGTTGAAATTAATGGAGACCTGCTACGTCCTCGCCGACCGTTTTTCCACCGCCGATTTTCTCCACGGCCCCATCGCCATGATTGAGCGATCGTTTCCGGTGTTTCTCTTCGCCCCGCCCGGAGTCACATGGCCCGGCATGCGCGACATGCTGGATCGTCTGGATGCGCTCAAGGCTGAAACTCTCGTCATTACTGACGCGAGTAATCGTGACGCGATCGCCTCCAAACGAGCCATCATCGTGCCCGCCAAACTCGCCCGCCGCGGCGCGCAACCAATGGACCTGTTCACTCCGATCCCTTACATCGTGCCCGCGCAGATTCTCTCCGCTTACCTGGCAGTCGAAAAAGGGTTGGATCCGGATCGTCCCCGAACGCTCAGCAAAGTCACACGGACATTGTGATTTTCGGCGGCGCAACGTCCCGCGGAGCGATTGTTCGTGCCGGCCGCATCGCCAGAACCGCCAGCACGATCGCCAGCGACAGCAGCGTTCCGTCGCGCAGCAGCGTCTTGGGGCCTAACGCTTCACCGGGCCCGAAGCATCCGCAATCGATGGTCAAACCGCGCGCGTAGGAGACCATCATCAGGGTGAAGAACACCCCCAGCAACGCAGCCGCGGCCACGGATGCGTGGCGCAGCGCGAACCCGCTGATCAACACCACGCCTAGCGCGAGTTCGAACCAAGGCAACCAACGCGCCACTGCCACCACCGCCCATTCGGGGAGAATCTTGTAAGAATCCACCGACATCGCGAACAGCGCCCACGGGTCGCGCAGCTTAGTGTAGGCGGCGTACAGGAACGCCCCGCCGATCGTCACACGAAGCAGCAGAATCGCATACTTCCGCATGTTTAGTGCAGGCTGTCGAGGAGTCGCGTGAAGATCGAATAACTTCCCGTGACGTCCACCGGGTACTTCTTGCCCTTGTAGCTGACGATCACAGTCGGCGTCCGAAGCAACGGCACTTTCATACCCAGGTCCAGGTCCTTCTGAACCTGCGCGAGAATTTCGGGATCTTTCGCCAGCGTGCGAACCTTGGCTGCTTCAGACGGCGTCAGAACGCTGCACGCGGTCTGGTCGACTTTGCCGTCCTTTTCCCACTCCTCCTGCTTCTTGAACAGGATGTCGCACACCTCTCCATACTTGCCGACGCGATCCGCCGCGCACGCATAGCAAGCCGCGGTCTTGGCGTAAGCGTGCTGCGTGAGAGGAAATTCGTGCTGGATCAAGTACACCCGGCCCGTGCGCACATAATCGCGGATCAGCGGACCCATCCAGTTTTCGTGCAGGAACTTGCACATGGGACACTGGAAATCGCTGTACACCTCGATGGTGATCGCCGAAACGGGCGTGCCCATTACCTTGGTGACTTTCGCGGGATTCTCGGCGAGCGCGAGCGCCCCGATCGTAAACATGCCCGCAAACATCACCAAAAACGTAACCAACCCCATCGCGCAAAAATGACGACTCTTCATAAGGTCAATATATCCGATCGGCGAAGGTCTTTTCGCCGGCCTTCGGCGGCATCTGCGCCGCCCACTCTAGAAATCGTCTGAGGTCGTGGCGCCGCTCCCAGCCGAATCGAAAAAAATCGCGTGCCGTGATTTGATCCGCGTGCCAGCCCCAGTAGGTTTCGATTCGCCAGCGCAGATACGGACTGCGCCACGGACGCAGGCGATAGCCCGCGCTAGACTTCCACAAAAACTTCAGCACGATTACTTGGGATCCGTGCGCCCCGGGTTCAGCTTCTTGGCCGCGCTCGCGTAGTACCCGTTGCGCGTTCGAACCGTGGGGTGTCCATATCCAGCCACCACCACGCTGACCTTGCGGAACGAATCGTCGTTGGCGGAACTCGCCGGCATTTGATACGCGAGCACGTATTGGCCGCGAATGTCGCGCGCGATTTGCGGCACGGCCTTGTCGATCTCGGCCAGATCCTTCGGATAATAATCGACGCCGCCCGAGTTTTCCGTCAGGGTCTTCAGCGCCTTCTTGGCCTGCCGGGCGTCGCGCGGCTCTTCCTCGCTCAACAAACCGATCGAATAAATCAGCACTTCGCTCTGGCGTGCCTTGCGGATCAGTTGTTCCAGCGTGATATTGCTGGTGTTGTCGTTCCCGTCGGTCACCACCACCAGAACTTTCTTCGCCCTCTTTCCCTTATCCTTTGCATAATCGATGGACAGGCTGATCGCGTCGCGCATGGCGGTCCCGCCGCGGGTGTCCAGTCGGTCAAGCGCTTGCTCCAGTTTCTTTATGTTGTTGGTGAATTCCTGATCCAGATAAGGTTCGTCGTTGAAATTCACCAGGAACACTTCGTCTTCCGGATTCGACGCCTTCACCAGCGCCAGCGAAGCCGCTGCCACCTTGGCGCGCTTGTCGCGCATGCTTCCGCTGTTGTCGATGAGGATTCCCATGGACACCGGAACGTCTTCGTGCCGGAAAGTCTTCAGCGGCTGTTCGACGTTGTTCTCATAAACCTTGAACGCCGATTGAGGAAGCGTCGTCAGCAATTTGCCGTTCTTGTCCACCACGCTCGCATACAGCACCACCAGGTTGGTGTCGGCCGTGAAGATGGCGGTTTCCTGGTCCGCGGGAGCAGGAGCAGGCGGCTTGCCCTGCTGCGCCCATACGAAGCATGCGGCGGCCACCACCAGGAGTGTGAGTATGAAGAGGAAGCTACTGAGTCGGCGCATAATATCCTGTCCGGAACGTGGCCTTGAGCGTGGGCAGCCCAACCGTTTTCACCAGCTTAACTTGAATCCGGCGATACTTGCCGTCGCGAGCCGTGTTCTTCGGCGTGTAACCGAGCACGTACTGGTAGTGCAGCTCGATTCCGATCTTAGCCGCCACATCCGGCAAATCCGCCAGATTGTCGACCGAGAAGTGCCGGCCGCCGGTCTGTTCCGTGATCTCGCCAAGCAGCGCCGGGCCCGACATCTCCTCCGGCGTGCGGCCGCGCGCCGCCATCGGCTCGAAAATTCCGATGGAATAAATCTGCACGTCCGCCTCGCGCACCGCGTTCTTCACTTCGCTCTCGGTGTAGCGGCTGGAATTATCGCCGCCGTCGGAAATGATCAGAATCGCCTTGCGGGGATTGCGCGCCTTCTTCATGGTATTCATCGCCATGTAGATGCCGTCCAGCAGCGCCGTGCGCCCTTTGGATTGCGTGAAGATCAGCCGGTTCTGGATCTCTTCGGTTTCGGGCGTAAATTCCACCACCAGTTCCGGCCGCTCGCTGAACTGGATCACGAAAAACTCATCCTCGGGATTCGCCGTCTTCAGGAATTCCGCCACGGCTTTCCGCGACGTCTGGAGTTTGGGTCCCATGCTGCCGCTGGTATCGAACACGATCCCCACCGACATGGGCGCGTCCTCGCTGGAAAATTGTTTGATCTCCTGTTCGATTTTATCCTCGAAGACCTTGAAGTTCTCCTTGTCGAGCCCCGTGACGAACCGGCCCAACGGGTCATTCACGGCCACCGGAACCAGAACCAACGTCGTGTCGATGCGGATGTTCGCCTTACGGTCGCTGGCCGATTCCGGCGCTCCCGCGCTGGGCTTCACCCGCGGCGCGATTTTAACCGTCTCTGGATCCTGGGCCCATAGCGCCGCGGATATAAAAAGTGCCGAAAGAAATGTCAGACCGAGCGTGATCTTACGCATTTGCCACCCAATCTGCCCCCAGTATACCAACGCGATTCCCAACGCCTTTTGTCTACGCGAAGCCCTTTGTCTAAGTGCCGCTCCCCGTCCAAATACTAAGTCATTGGCCCGGCGCGTAATATCCCGTTCGAAACGTTGGTTTGAGCGGTGGTAGCCCCGCAACTTTCAATAACTTCACTTCCACCCGCCGGTATTTGCCGTCCCGCGCGGTGTTTTTCGGCGAGTAGCCCAGCACGTACTCGTTTCGCAACTCGATCGCGATCTTAAACGCCACGTCCGGCATCTCCGAGAGTCGATCCACTGTGTAGCTGTGCGCTCCCGTCATCGTCGCCAGGCGGCGAAGCAGGTCCGGACCGCTGGCTTCCTCGACAGTCGTCCCACCGCCGAAAATACCGATTCCATAAATCTGAACATCGGCCTCCACCACCGCGTTCTTTACCTCGGTTTGTGTATAACGGCTGTTATTATCGCCGCCGTCGGAAATAATCAGGATGGCTTTGCGTGGATTCTTGGCCTTCCGCATCTGGTTCATCGCCATGTAAACCCCGTCCAGCAGCGCCGTCGACCCGTGCGATTTGGTGTACAACAGCTTATTCGCGATCTCCTCGGTCGCATGCGTGAACGGCACCACCAGCTCCGGCCGGTCACTGAACTGGATCATGAAAAATTCGTCTTCGGGGTTGGCGATCTTCATGAATTGCACCACCGCTTCGCGCGACTTTTTCAGCTTTTCCCCCATGCTGCCGCTGGTGTCGAACACGATTCCGATCGACATCGCCGCGTCCTGGTTTGAGAAAGTGAGAATCTCCTGTTGGACCTTGTCCTCGTAGAGTCTGAAATTCTCTTTATCCATGTTGGCCACGAAAGTTCCCAGTAGGGTGGTCACGCTGACGGGAATCAGCACCAGCGTGGTGTCCACGCGAATGTCGGCGCGCTTGTCGACGGCGGTCTCCGGAGCAGGCGTCTTCGCGCCCGGCCGCGGCGTAATATTGACGTCCGGTTGCTGCGCAAGCGCGCCGAGCGTGGCGACCAGGAATATTGCGCCGGAGATTAGGGCACGCATGGCGTTGTTATGGACCGATCAAAGTATCGCACTCGGGTCAGCATCCGCCTCTGTTCATGATAAACCTTGTGTTCGATTCGTGTTTACTCGCGTTCATTCGTAACTACTACTCTTAAGAGCTGCTACGACGCCCGTCGCGCGTTCACCACCGCTCCCACTACCGCGATCTCATCGCTGCGCTCGACAATTTCGAAGACGTAGCCCTGAAGCGAACTCATCTTTACCATCTCCTGCACGCAGCGATTCAGAAACGCCACGTTTACGAAACGGGCGTTCGGACCGCTGATATAGAATTTCCCGGGACCGCTCATGTGGATGCTCGACGCGGTTGCCGCCGCCAGCGCGCGATGCCACAGGATCGCGAATTCCGAACATCGCGGATTCTGACCTGTTTTCGAGGCCGCGAAAACCTCCTCCGGTTCCATATCCAGAAACCGCAGCCGCATCGCCCGATGACCCATGATGCTTTCCAGGTGCCCCAATCCTCCGCATCCGCAGAATTTTTCGTTCGGGTCGAGCGTCACCACCAGGTGCCCGCCCTCCCACACGCCGTCCATCGCCGGATAACGCCCGAACCCGATTCCGGTGCCGAGCGTCCACACGCGAACCAGTTTATCCAGCCGTCCATGCGCGCTCGCGATGCCCGACGCCACCACATCGGCGTCGTTGGAGATCGCAATCTTCGCGTGAATCCCGCGCTCCGCCAGCGCCGACCGGAGCGCCTCCTCCATAGCGAAGCCCTTGAGTTGTTGCAGGTTGGGCGACTCCTCGATCACTCCGCCGCGAATGATCCCGGGGTAAGCGAGGCCGATCGCTTCCAGCGGCTCGCCCTCGGCCAGCGCTTTCACTTCATCCGCCTGCATGCGGACCAGGTCTTCGGCCGGCATCGCGCGGATCGCGTCGCTTTCGCCGTTGTCGGGATAGCGCAGCACACTTCCCGACACCTGATTCCCGTCCACCACGCCCAGCGTCAGGTGATTGGTGACCACCCCACCGATGCTTCGCGCCATGTGTTTACTCCTTGGGCTGCCCTGGTTGGCCTAAGGACGCGCCCAGTTTGTTCAGCCCGTTGAAGGCCGCGGCCTTGTAGCATTCCGCGAGCGTCGGATAATTGAATACCGTCGTGACGAAGTATTCCACCGTGCCCTTGAAAATCAAAACCGCCTGTCCGATGTGCACCAGTTCGGTGGCGCCTTCCCCGATGATGTGAACGCCCAGCAGTTCTTTCGTTTCGCGATGGAATATCAGCTTGAGCCTGCCGGTGGTATCGCCGCGAATCTGCCCGCGCGCGATCTCGCGATAATACGCCACGCCGACTTCATACGGCACGTCTTCGTCGGTAAGCTGCTCCTCGGTCTTCCCGATAAACGAAATTTCGGGAATCGTGTAGATGCCGTACGGATAGGCCGCCGGATTCGAGCTGGCCGGTTTCCCGCAGGCATGCGCGGCGGCGATGCGCCCCTGCTCCATCGAAACCGATGCCAGGCTGGGGAATCCGATCACGTCCCCCACCGCGAAAATGTGCGGCTGCGTGGTGCGGAAGTTCTGGTCGACCTTGATTCGCCCGCGCGCATCCGCTTCGATCCCGGCTTTGCTCAAGTCCAGTTCGTCGACGTTGCCCTGCCGGCCCACCGCGTAAAGCAGCGCGTCCCCGGAGAGCTTCTTCTTGCTCTCCAGGAACGCGACTACGGAGTGCTCCGGCGTTTCCTCGACTGTGGAAACCTCCTCGTTAAGCCGCAGCGTCACGCGATTGTCCCGCAGATGATACGACAACGCTTCCACAATCTCGGCATCGGCGAACTCCAGCAGGCGCGGCCGCTTCTCCACCAGAATCACGCGCACGCCCAGTACCGCGAACATGCAGGTATACTCCACGCCGATCACGCCGCCGCCCACCACGATCAAGGTCTTCGGAATGTCGGGCATCTCCATGATCTGATCGCTATTGATGATATTCCGGCCGTTGATGGGCACCTTGTCCGACGTCGCCGGCTTGGTGCCCGTCGCGATGATCACGGTTTCCGCCTGATAATCCACCGTCGAGTGCGGGCCGGTCAGGCGGATGATGTGCGGATCGACGAAGCTGGCCGTGCCGAACAGCGTCTCGATGTTGTTGCGCGAAAGCTGGGCCACGGTCACGTCGATCTCCGTCCGGATCACGTGCTGCGCGCGAAGCGCCAGATCCGCCATGGTGATTTTCTCTTTTACGCGGTAATTCACGCCGTAAATGTTTTGGTAGTTATAGCCGGACAGATGCAGCACGGCCTCCCGCATGGTCTTGCTGGGAATGGTGCCGGTGTTGATGCACACTCCGCCGACGCATACCGCTTTTTCGACCACCGCGACGCGTTTGCCGGATTTCGCCGCCTGAATCGCGGCCCGCTGCCCCGCCGGACCCGATCCGAGCACGATCATGTCGAAAGATTGCATTCGTTGTTCCAGTATAAGAAGTGGGAGACCGGGCGTCAGAATCTCAGATTACAGATGGATGTCTCAAGTAGGCCCTACAATGGAAGGGCGCCATGCCAGAGACACTCCGCACCGCGGAATTGCCCGGTGATCCGCCTGCGCCCGACTACAGCGACGACGGGGTCGATCTGTCCCTGATCCGCTGGTTCCTGTCGTTGACGCCGGCTGAGCGGCTGGAGTTCGCTGAGCGGCAAGTCAACGAAATCCTGGCGATTCGCCAATTGAATGCAAAATAGCTTCTCGGCGATTCTCCGAGTTCTCCATGCAGAACGTGTTGACTTCATCTTGGTCGGCGGCTTGTCCGCCGTGCTGAACGGCGCACCGGCTCAAACATTGGACGTCGACATCGTGCACTCGCGCGAGGCTGCGAATGTCGAGCGGCTGGCGAAGGCGCTGGAATCGCTCGGCGCGATTTTTCGCATCCAGCCGGAGCGGCGCATTCGGCCCGTGCCAAGTCATCTAGCGGGCGCCGGTCATCTGAATCTGATCACCAAGTTCGGTCCATTGGACCTCCTGGGGACCATCGGACGCGATCTCGATTACCGGGCTCTGCTGCCGCATTCTTCGGAAAAGCTCGTCGGCGACAGCGTCACGATCCGCGTACTCGATCTCGAAACTCTGATCGCGATCAAAGAAGAGCTTGGAGGTGAAAAGGATCGGGCGACGCTGCCGCTCCTTCGCCGGACGCTGGAAGAGAACCGTCGTGGCGAGTCGAAGAAGTAGGCGATCCCACTGCTGTATTCTGCTCTTATGCCGTCTCGACGGGAACTGCTTCAAATGGGCGCCGCTGCACTCGCCATCCAGGCCGCGCCTCAAGCCCGATCTCAACCCCAATCCCCGGAGCTGGCCGAACTCTCCATTACTCAACTCCAGGAAGGACTCACCACCGGCCGCTGGACCTCTTCGCATCTGGTCGAGCAATACATCGCGCGAATCGGCTCGATCGACAAGCAGGGTCCGCGCATCAACTCAGTCCTCGAGCTAAACCCCGACGCCCCCTCCATCGCCGCCGACCTCGATCGCGAGCGCAAAGACAAAGGTCCTCGCGGACCGCTCCACGGCATTCCGATCCTTGTCAAGGACAACATCGAAACCGGCGACAAGATGATGACTTCGGCCGGTTCGCTCGCCCTTGCGGCCTCCGCGACCAAGGACGCCGAACTCGTCGCGCGCCTCCGCGCGGCCGGCGCGATCGTCCTCGGCAAGACCAACCTCAGCGAGTGGGCCAACTTTCGTTCCAGCCATTCCACCAGCGGATGGAGCGGGCGCGGCGGCCAGACTCGCAATCCCTACGCGCTTGACCGCAATCCCTCCGGGTCCAGTTCCGGATCGGGAGCGGCCGTCGCGGCCAGTCTGTGCGCCGCCGCGGTGGGAACCGAAACCGACGGCTCCATCGTTTCGCCCTCGTCGATCAACGGCATCGTCGGCATCAAGCCGACCCTCGGTCTGATTCCAGGCGCGGGCATCGTCCCGATTTCGCATCGCCAGGACACCGCCGGACCGATGGCGCGAACGGTGGCGGATGCCGCGATTCTGCTCGGCGCGCTCACCGGCGCGAGCTACGGCCAGGCGCTGGAACTCAACGGATTGAAAGGAGCGCGCATCGGCGTGGCGCGGCAGGTGTTTGGATTCAACGATCACGTCGATCGCGTCATCGGCGAGGCCGTCGCCATGCTGAAACAACTCGGCGCGGAGGTGATCGATCCCGCTAATATTCCCACTTACACCAAGCTCAGCGAGCCCGAAAACGAGGCGCTGCTGTGGGAATTCAAGGCCGATTTGAACGCGTATCTCGAAGCGCGCGCGGCGGTCACACCGAATCTGCCAGTGAAAACCCTGAAGGACGTTATCGATTTCAACATGCGCAATCCCGATCGCGAGATGCCGTTCTTCGGTCAGGACCTGATGATCAAGGCCGAAGCCAAAGGGCCGCTAAGCGATCGCAAATATCGCGATCTGGAAACCAAGCTGAACCGGTCGGCAAAAGGCGACGGCATCGACGCGGTGATGAGCAAGCTCGCGCTCGACGCGCTGGTCGCGCCCACCGACGGCCCTGCCTGGCTCACCGATTATATCGATGGCGATCACTTCGGCGGCGGCTGTTCCACTCCGGCGGCGGTCGCCGGCTATCCGCACGTCACCGTGCCCGCCGGCTACGTGTTCGGATTGCCCGTCGGCCTGTCATTTTTCGGCTCGCCGCGCAGTGAAGTGAAGCTGATCAAATACGCGTTCGCCTTCGAACAGGCCACCCGGCTTCGCAAGCCGCCGCAGTTCCTGCCATCCGCCAAGCTTTCATGACGTGCGACAACGTGGAGCAGGGCCATGCCCTGCCAATTGAGGCGCGACAGCATGGAGCGCTCGCTTTCATGACGCGCGACACCGTGGGGCAGGGCCATGCCCTGCCAATTGAGGCGCGACAGCATGGAGCGCTCGCTTTCATGACGCGCGACACCGTGGGGCCGGCACTCTTGCCGGCGAGCCGAGCTTTCAAGCCGGCTTCTCTTCGCCGTTCTTTGAGATGGCGCGACCGTCAGGGAGCGCGTTTCCCCGCCTTGATTTGCACTCTCCTTGCAATTTCCACCGGCTGCGTCAAGCACTACAAAATCGAAGGTCTTGTCCTCCAAGTCGACCCCACCGCCCGCACCATCCTGGTCTCGCATCGCCCCATCGACAACTACATGCCCGCGATGACCATGCCGTTTCACGTCGCGCCGCACGAGGACTTATCGACCCTCGCGCCCGGCACGCGCGTCAACTTCGATCTGAGCGTCGGTAAACACGCGTCGATTGCGCGGAATCTCAAACCCCGGATCGTCAAACTCGAAGCCGACGGCAAAGAGATTCGCGTTGAAACACCGCCCAACAAAATAGCGCTCGGAGCAACCGTCCCCGATTTCGCGCTGACCGATCAATCCAACCGCACGGTGCATCTTTCCGATTTCCACGGCCGCGTGATCGCCATCGATTTTATTTACACGCGCTGCCCTCTGCCCGATGTGTGCCCGCGCCTTTCTGCGAATTTCGCCTCCGTCGCGAAGCGCCTGATCGCGCCCACGTCCAGCCGCGACATCCAACTGCTTTCCATCACCATCGATCCCCAGTACGACACGCCCGCCGTGCTCACCGAGTATGCGCATCGCTACGGTGCGGATGGCCAGTCGTGGCGATTCCTCACCGGGTCGCTCGACCAGATTCGCGAAGTCGCGGGAATTTTTGGGCTGGTGTACTGGCCCGAGGAAGGCTCCATCACGCACACCGTTGCGACCGCGGTGATCGGGCGCGACGGACGCCTCGCCGCGCTCATCGACGGCTCCAGTTACCGGCCCGAGCAGTTGCGGGATCTCGTTGAACACACGCTGGCCGCGCACTAGCGGCCGATTTTGACCGGCGTCTCCTAATCGTGCGATAGTTTCCGAATGGCGCGTGTCATTGGCCTCGGCGGCCTGTTCTTCAAAGCCGAAGATCCCGCAAAACTCTATCAGTGGTACGAAACCCATTTGGGCGTTAAGGCCCATCCGGACCAGGGCATGATGTTCACCGACGGCGGTCCGGTGGTGTGGTCCATCTTTCCGCGATCAACGAAATACTTCGATCCGAGTCGAGCTGGGTTCATGATGAACTTTCGCATCGACGATCTGGACGCGCTGCTCGATCAATTGAAGCAAGCGGGTGTCGAGATCGATCCACATCGCGAGGACTACGATTACGGACGCTTCGCGTGGATCATGGACCCGGAAGGCAATCGGATCGAATTGTGGCAGGCGCCCGCGCCTCAATAGCGAGGCGTCCCGCTTGCCTCAAAAAAAAGAGACACTTCGGATTTTCTGGCAGTGAGGCTGAACAGACGGCTGTGGCGCGGCTGGCGGGCGGCATGAATCGCGCGCAACGGCACGAGCGGCCTGCGCGTTTGATCGCCTGCCCACACCGTCGAGATTTCTGTAACCGCTCTCTTTCTTAAGACCGCTCTCTTTCTAAGACCGCTCTTTTTCTAAAACCGCTCTCTTTCTAATACCGCTCCTTTTATTAAGGACCGCTCCCTTTGGTCGCGGCTCGTAAGGTCGCGGCTCGTAAGACCGCGGCTCGTAAAGCAAAATCGCATAAAACTGAACTGAAGCCGGCTTCACCCCGTCCCAACCCGGAACAGCAGGTTCGTGTTTTTCGCCCGCCACGACGGGGGATCGGTATTTTCGAGACCGACGGCCATCGACAACACAAACACCTTACAACGGCGTTGCCTAGGACGCCTTGCTCAGTGGAACCGGCTCTCTGTCGATCGAGCACCGATCTCTTCGGTCCCAAGATAATCCAGGAATCTTGCGGAGGGGTGTGGACCGAAGTGGGAAGTGAAAGAATCGAGGGGAGATAGAGTTGGAAAAAAGTGAGTTATTGCGGCGATTGGAGTTCTTGAATTGGCTGAGTTGAGCGTCGGTGGAAGGTTGAGAGTACCACTCCCTGACGGTCGCGGTTCAGATAAGGAGTTGAGCGTTAGTGGGAAGTTGAACGTCTGGGGGAAGTTGAGCGTGCCGCTCCTTCGTGCGCTGTTGCGCGTTGGCTCCGGAACCCGGAGCCAAATAGTCGCGGCTCGGTAAGGCCGGAAAGAGAAACACCGGCCGCGCGCCCGGTGTGAGAAGGAGGAATGGTAACCGTTTACGATCTTACGGAGCGCCGCCGGATCGCCGCGATGCCGCAGAGGACGCCTCCGACAAGCAACATGGTAGCCGGCTCGGGGACGACATTCGTGGTGAAATTCTGCTGGAAGTTGCTGATGGTCCCTCCGGTGTTTACGCCGATGTCTTTGTAAACCCAGATGGTGGTGGAGGGAGCAGACAAAGTGACAGTTTGGGTGCCGCCCGCAGTAGTCGCAAAGCTAGCCAGCGAAGGATCCACACAGGTTCCGTTGTTGAGTTCGCCGGCTGCGATAGGTCCACCATTCAGCCCAGCCGAGTTACAAACGGTTTCCGAGACCGACGCGATCGGAGTTCCGCTGTTAATCAGCGTTACCGAGGTGATAGGCGTTGTCGATGTAACCTCGAATATCAAAGCGACATCCTGCGTCGGCGGAGAGCTAAGATTCGGGTCGAGGCTGATGCCATATACGCCCGCGGCCGCGGAAACGCAGCCCGCAACGGCGCCTTGGCAACCCTCAAGGTCCAGGGTCTCGAGCGCGCCCGCATCGGCCTTATAGGCAAAGTTACTGAATGTGAGAGTTCCGACGTTGCAAACGATCGAGGATGGATTTGGGTTAGCAGTGTTGGCGGACCCTCCCTCCCCGACAGGGCCCGGATTAACGTCGGTAGGGGGTGAAATCAGCGTGCTGCAAGCCGTGGTAGCGCTGGCTATCGACGCCCCCATTACAAAGCAAATAGCGACGAGAGCCACGCTCATCAGTGTTCTTTTCATTTCAAGATCCTTCTTTTTCTGGAGGCGCCTTCGTGAGTCGAGAGCGTGGGTTTTCTCGCCGATTCCGGCTCAAGCCGTTCATGGTGGTGAGTCGATTCTAAGAATCAGGCAGGTTTTGAAGAATGGACCGTTCGAACATTGCGTACCAGCTCGCCGCCGAAGAGTCTCAAGTATTGGAGTACTGGGAGCAGTTGCGCTTAGAGCAACTCGGGGTCCATGGAACCCGGAGATTCTAAATCGCTTTTGGCCGGTGTGGAACTACTTTGCAAGTAGCTCCGCAGGGCCTCTTCAGAGCCGCCGAAAAACGTGTCGACCAGCTCTTTTACCGCGTAGCGCCGCACTGCGTCCTGGCTTACCTTGGGCGCGTAGAGGAAGGATCGCCCCTGCTTCCGGCGCGAAACGCCGCCGCGCTTTTCCAGGCGGTCGAGCACGGTCATGACAGTGGTGTAGGCCAGATTTCGATTGCCTACCAGAATCTCGCGGACGTCGCGAACGGTCCCTTCGCCGATGCCCCACAGCGCCTTGAGACACTCCAGCTCGAGCGGTGGCGGAATCTCGCGCGGCGGGCGGGCAGGGGAGGAACCAGGGCGGCTCATGCGGGGGTCATCGATCAGTACTTGGGGGATCGCCACCGGGATGATTCGGATGATCACTGTCCGGTTGATCGCCGCCCAGCTGATTAAGGGTAAGAGCCTGCTTCAACTTCGCGCCAAATGGCGATGACGAGTCGCGGGCCGGTTTTGCGGCCGGATTTGTGGCTGCGAGTTTTGTGCCAGCGGGAATTGGATGCGCGCCGGAGGTGGATTGAGGAATCTCCGGCGGATCTGCCGCCGGCTGCTGAGCGCTCTCATCGAGATACTTCTGCTTTTTCAAGATACTGCGATCGAGCGGAGCGCTGTAGCCGGTCCAGACCCCCACTACCAGCCGATCCCTTTCGACCACGCCGCGAACGATCTCCATCTTCGAATCGAGATTGTCCAGATGGTGCAGCAGCATTGCCTCGGCGAACAGCGGCACCTTGGGCGATCCGAACTCCATCTCGCCATGATGGCTCAGGATCATGTGTACCAACGCCTCCCGCAACGGAGTGGGGAAGCCCGGCACCCGGCAAAGTTTTTCTTCCACCATGCGCACGCCGATGGTGATGTGCCCCAGCAACTGGCCTTCAGTGCTGTAGCCGAATCCGCGCGCGTAAGTCAATTCACGGATCTTACCGATATCGTGCAGGATCACACCTGCCAGCAGCAAGTCGAAATCGACGCCGGAATAGTGCGCAGCCGTGAATTTCGCCAGGTGGCAGAGCGACAACACATGCTCGATCAGGCCGCCGAGCCAAGCGTGATGCACGGACTTGGCCGCCGGCGCAGTGCGATAAGCGACTGCGATGGACGGGTCGGCGAAGATGGCCTCCAGCAGAGCTTTCAAGTCCGGGTTCTCCACCGACGCGATCCAGGAGCACAGTTCCTGGAACATTTCATCGCGATTGCGGGTAGATGCCGGAAAGTAATCGGCGAAGTCGACTTCCGATTCCGCCAGCGGGACAATCTTGTGGACGCTCAACTGCGGCCGGTTCTGAAAAATCTGAAGCAGCCCCTTCACTCGAACAAAGTCGTCGCGCTCGAACGTGTTCATCGCCTCGGCGGCGTTGTCGAACATGCGCGCGTCCAGTTCGCCGGTCCGATCGGTCAGGGCGAGCGAAAGGTAGGGATCTCCGGATTTCTTGTGGCGGATCTCCTTATGCTGGACCAGGAAAGTTCCGTTGACGATCTGGTTCGGTTCCAGTTCGGAGATGTAAGGCGACTTCATTCTAAGGCGTGCGCAGGCGGTGCGGGCACAATCTACGCCGCACCATCAGATCACACCACATCATCACACGACACCATGGGGCATGGTAATGGGTCAGTTGGAAAAAATTGGGCCGACTACCGCAAAGCAGATCCCTCGCTGCCGCTCGGGATGACGGGGCGAGGGTCAATTTGATCAAACAGGCTCACTAGCCGGGGGCATTAGTGCGACGACGAAGTTGTCGCGGTTGCGGTGGTTCCGGGAATGGGGATGATCCACAGCAACTTCTTGTTGTGCTTCTGCGCCGCGACCTCCTGCTTGGTGACGGTTTGCGGGGTCATCTGAGCCGGATCGCTCCATGCGGTATTCTTTCCGGGCGCAGCGGCGGAATCTACGTAGCCGGGCTTGATTTCGAGAAACGCATCCTTGCGAAGCTTGGTCAGATACTCGCGATACGCACCGCCCATGCGCGGATTCAGAACCTTATCTTCCACCTGCATCTGCACCTCTTCGAATTCCGCCAGACCGGCCTTCTGATGCTCCTCCACCTTGTAAATTTCGTAGCCCTTGGCCGTTTTCAGGGGATCCGTTACGAAGCCGCGATCTTTGTCCCACAGCGCGTCAAGGATGTCCTGGCGCAACTCGCTCTTTTCGAGCGGAGGCATGCCTCCGCCGCTTGCAGCCGTGGCGGCGTCGGAGTTGGCCTGGGCCAGTTCGTTGAACTTTTCCCCGGACTTCGCGCGGCGCGACACATCTCTGGCCTTGCGATCGGCGGCTGCGATGCCCGACGCGTCTTTGCCTTCCGTCGAAATGAAAATACCGCTGAGAAAGATCTGTTCCTTGCGCTGGAACTCGTCCTTGTGGGCGTTGTAATACGCTTCCAGCTCCTCGCGTTTGACCTTGAGGCTGCCCATGATCTCCTGGCGGATCACGCGCTGCTTCAAGAGCTGATTCTTCAGCTCGGCCTTGTAATCTTCAAACGGCATCCCCATCTTTTCGTGAACGAATTCCTGGAACGCCTGCGGGTCTGCGATTCCGGATTGCCGCTGGATACCGGCGAGCTGTTTCGCCAGCTCGTTGTCGACCTTGAGATCCAGTTCCTTGCCTTTGGCGATCAGCAGAAGATCGTCGATGCGTCGCGCGAGCATGTCCCTGGTCACGTTATTCAGCGCTTCGCGCAGCGCGCTGCCCTGCATGCCTTCGCGCCGGAACTCACCCTCGGCGTCTTTGCGATCGCGATCCAACTGGCTGCGGGTGATAATGTCGCTGTTCACCTTGCAAATGATTTCTTCGATGACAGTCACGTCGGCCGCGAAGAGATTCGCTCCGGCGACGGCCACAAAACCGGCTGCGCAAAGTGAAAGGTGCAAATTTCGCATGATCTAATTATACGTGGCGGCAGGCGCCAGCGTTTCGAGAGAAGCCTGCAAAAACTCGAGGATCGCGGCATTTTCGCCGCTCCCCGGCATGGGCAATCGCAAAACGCCGGCGGGTGTGAACTGGGCGCCCTCCTGTGAAGAAACCAGATCCATCAGCCGCGCCGGATCGATCTTCGATCCGGGATGAAACTTGATCTGGAGCGCGCCGCCGCGCCGGTCGATGGCTTCCACGCCGGCTTTTTCGGCGTGCGTTTTAAGGCGTGCGAAGCGCAGCAGCGTTTCCACGGCTTCCGGCGGCGGCCCGTAGCGATCCGCCAATTCCGCCCGCAGCGTGTCGGCCTGCGCCGCATCGCGCGCGTCGGCGATCCTCTTATAAGCGCGCAGCCGCTGATTCTCGTCGGCGATATATTCGGGCGGAATGCGAATATCCAGACCCAGGTTCAGCGCCGAATGAATCTCAAGCGGGGTTTCCTCACCCTTCAGCTCGTGCACGGTTTCTTCGAGGAGACGCAGGTACATGTCGAACCCGACCGCCGCGATGTGGCCGTGCTGCTCGCCGCCCAACAAATTTCCAGCGCCGCGCAATTCCAAATCCAGCGCGGCGATCTTGAATCCCGCGCCCAGGTCGGAAAATTCGCGAAGAGCCGCCAATCTCTTGCGGGCTACTTCGCTTAACTCGGTATCCTTAGGAACCAGCAGGTACGCGTAGGCGCGGCGATTGGATCGCCCCACGCGGCCGCGCAACTGATACAGCTCGGCGAGTCCGTGGCGTTCCGCATTCTCGATGACGATGGTGTTGGCGAGCGGAATGTCCAGCCCGTTTTCGACGATGGTGGTGGACACGAACACGTCGTATTCGTGGCGCATGAACCCCAACAGAACGCGCTCCAGTTCGTCCTCGCCCATTTGCCCGTGACCCACGCCGATCCGGCAGTTGGGCAGAAGCTGCTGGATCTGGGCCGCGCGCGAGAAAATCGATTCGACGCGATTGTGGATGTAATACACCTGCCCGCCGCGGCTCATTTCCTGATCGATCGCCGTGCGAATCAGCTCCGGGTCGAAGTGCGCCACCACGGTGTGAATGGCCAGGCGATCCTTGGGCGGCGTTTCGATCACGCTCATATCGCGAATGCCCAACAGCGACATGTGCAGCGTCCGCGGAATCGGCGTCGCGCTCATGGTGAGCACGTCCACGTCTTTGCGAATCTGCTTCAGCCGTTCCTTGTGACGCACGCCGAAGCGCTGCTCTTCATCCACCACCAGCAGGCCCAGATCGCGAAACTCGACGTCTTTCGAGATCAGCCGGTGGGTTCCGATGGCGATGTCGATCTTGCCGGCAGCGAGCTCCTCCAGCGCAGCTTTGATTTCCTTCGCGCTGCGGAATCGGGAGAACATTTCGATTCTCACGGGAAAAGCGGCGAACCGGCTGCGAAAGGTTTCGTAATGCTGGAACGCGAGCACGGTGGTGGGCGCGAGCACGGCTACCTGTTTGCCGTCGCCCAGCGCTTTGAACGCGGCCCGCATCGCGACTTCGGTTTTTCCGTACCCGACGTCTCCGCACAACAATCGATCCATGGGGTGGGGCGATTCCATGTCGCGCTTGATGTCTTTCGCGGCGGTGAGCTGATCCTTCGTTTCCGTGAATTCGAAGGCGTCTTCGAATTCGCGCTGCCAGTTCGAATCGGGAGAAAACGGGAAACCGTCGGCCATCCGCCGGTGCGCGTATAGCTTCAGGAGCTCGTCCGCCATATCGCGCATCCGCGATTTGACTTTCGACTTGCGCTGCGTCCACGTCGCGCCGCCCAGCCGGTCGAGCGGAGGCGCGCTCTCTCCCGCTCCGCGATATTTCTCGATCAGATCCATGCGCGTGAGCGGGACGTAGAGTTTCGCGTCGCCCGCGTATTCGAGGAGCATGAAATCGCCGCGTTGGTCTGCTTGGATGATTTCGCGGACGCCCAGAAATTTGCCCACGCCGTGGGTCACGTGCACCACGAAATCGCCGGGCTTGAGATCGGCGAGATCGGCCGCGAAGGCGCTCAACTGCGCCTTGGTGATGCCCGGCCGGGCAATCAGATCCGAGGAATCGAACAGATCCTCCGACCCAATGAAGGCGATCGACGACTCCGGAAAAATCGATCCGCGCCGCACCAATCCTTTAATGAGGTAGGTGCTGGCTACCGGGCCGGCCAGATACGCGCGTTCGGCCAGATACGGCGAGGCCGCTTCGTTGGGCGCGAGCCCCAACTGAAACGGCACCGAGTATTCGCGCAGAATATCGGCGAGCCGCTCCAGCTCTCCGTTCGACGGCGCGAAAAACGCAACGCGATAGCCTTGCTCGACCAGTGTCTTGGCTTCGGCGACGGCCACCTGCATGCTCCCGTGAAACGCCATCGAGGGGCGGGTGCCGATGTGGGGCGCGTTGACGTTCATAACGCCGCCGACGGCGACGCCGAGGTCGAGTTCGCGCAGCGCGATTTGCGCGCGACCCGCAAGCCGGGTCTCGAAATCTTCCCAATGCAGGAAATTGGCGTTGGCCAGTTCCGCGGCTTCCTGCTTAGCTTCCCCCGGTTGCTCATTTTGCGGATCGAGGCGCTTCCACAGCCGCTCGCCTGCGCCGCGAATCTGTTCCGGTTCGTCCAGCACCACGATCGCGTCTTCGGCCAGCGACAGCAGCGAGTGCTCGCGCGACTCTCCACCGCGTTCGGACAGCGCCGCGTCAAACTCCCAGCCGGGATAGGCGGCGCCTGATCGCGGCTGCTCGGTCAAAGGGAGCACGCGGCCCTCCGCGATCTTCATCACGGAGCGCTGCGTTTCGACGTCGAACCGGCGGATGGACTCGATCTCATCGCCAAAAAATTCGACGCGCAGCGGCCGGGCGCTATCGGCCGGGAATACGTCGAGAATGCCGCCGCGAATGGAGTACTCGCCGACCATCTCCACCGGGTCGTGCTTCTCATATCCGATGGAGTTGAGATGCGTTTCAATAGTGTCGAGCGGCAATTCTTCGCCCACGTGCAGTTCCAACGCGAGCCGGCGATAGAATTCCGCCGCGTGCGTTCGCACCAGCGCGGAGGCCCCCGGCGCGATGGTGATGGGAGCAGTCCGGTTTGACAATCGCCACAGCGCCATGGCGCGCGCGCCGGCGATGTCGCTGTGCGGCGACATTTTCTGCGACGGCAATACGTCGAGCGCGGGCAGCAGTTGCGGTCCGCCGCTCGAATGCGAAACCAGAAGGTTGAAAAATGTTTCAGAAAGCTCAGCCAGCAACTCCGCCCGCTGGTTGCCGTCGGCTATCACTAGCAGAGGACGTTCGGTGGCCTGCCACAGCAGAATCAGGTACAGGGCTTTCGCGGCTGGGGTCAGTCCGGCGAGCGAAAAAGGACCGGCTTCGCGGCGCAGAAGCTTGCCGGTCAGTTCCTGAAACGCGGGATGGCGGCTCAGGGTTTGAAACAGATCGCGAACGGCGGGGTGGGTCACGGATCAGGTCGATCCACTTCAGGCAGCGGGGACCACAATGGGTTCCCGGATGACCTCAAGTCCTTGCAGCCATTCTTCGGTAAGCGCACGATTCGCTTCGATCACCATCTCCACAGCCTCCGGCAGGTTGGATCGAGCTTCTTCGAGCGTGTTTCCCTGAGTGTCTGCGCCCGGGATTTCCTCCACGAAGCCGATAAAGCCTTCCTCGACTTTGACGTAGACGGCAGTGAGATTCATGCGCTTCATTTTAACAGTTGGGACGAATCGCACGATTCGCGCCGCGGCCGAATGCTTGTGGAGGCGCGCTACGCGCGCCGCGTTGGCACTCGCACCAGCGCATATCCGATGCTCAGAAACGCGGCCAGCGACAGCCAGCCCCCGGCGCTCGCGAGCCATCCAAATTCATCCGCGCCGGTGAGCATTCGGGTGAAGGACGGAGCGCCGGCGAGAAATACCGCGGCGAGCACAATCCCCATGATGGCCTCGCCTGCGATCAATCCCGACGCGATGAAGGTGCCCTTGTCCTCGGCCTGCTGCCTGGCGTCGGCGCTGCGCCGCGCCATGGCGCGGTCCACCAGCCACTTCATGGCGCCGCCCACGAAAATGGCCGAAGATGTTTCAAACGGAAGGTACATTCCCACGGCGATCAGCATGGGCGCTCGCGCGCCGGCGAGGATCATCACCAGTCCCAGCGCCACGCCGATCCCCAGCAGCCCCCAAGCCATTTGTCCGCCGACGATTCCCTTGGCCAGTTGCGCCATCAATCCGGCCTGCGGCGCCGGGAGCGCGCGACCGCCGATTCCGCCGGTGGCCAGATTGGCTTCGTGCAGCGCGATGATGGGGGCCATCAAGAATAGCGACAGCAGCGCGACCGCCAGCATCTCCACCAGTTCCATTTTCCACGGCGTGCCGCCGAGTAGGTGGCCGGCCTTCAAATCCTGAATCAGCGATCCCGACACCGATGCGGAAATCGAAACTACGGCGGCCACGCCCAGAACCGCCGCGATTCCAGGCGCGCCCGTCGCTCCGATGGTCACCATCAACAGAGCGGCCAGGATCAAGGCTAACAGCGTCAATCCGGAAAGCGGCTGATTCGAGACGCCCACCAATCCGACCAGATAGCCGCCCACCGCGTTCAAGAAGAATCCGCTGACCGTCATCACCAGCGCCGCCGCGATCGCGGGTTTCCATCCATGCGTGAAGCCGTAATAAATGGAGGTGATGGGAATCAGCAGAGCGAAAATCCCCAGGATCACGCCGCGGAGGGGCAAGTCCTGCTCGCGGGATTCGAGTTGTTCGTCACTCGGATGTGACCCCGAAAGCGAACCCGCTCGCTTCGAAAAAGCCCCGCGCACGGAATCGATCAGCGATTGGCGCATGGAGAACATGGTGTTCGCCGCGCCCACCAGCATGGCCCCGATAGCAATCGGCCGCACCACGTTGTACCAGACGGTGAACGCGGCCGTTTGCGGCGTCGCATTGCCGATGCGCGAGGCGAAATCGGGATCGAAGAACAGCAGCAGAGGAATGATGATCCACCACGCCAGGATTCCGCCGGCGAAGCTAACCGACGCGAGACGCGGGCCGATGATATAGCCGATCCCGATCAACGCGGGCGAGAGCGCGGGCGTGGACCAGGGGATTCCGCCGCCTTCAGTCACGTCGCCGATGGGCGCGCGGTCAAGGTTGAAATGATGGATCACCGACCGCGGAAAGCGCAGAAATCCGTCGGCGTTTTCACGGAAAATCTGGAGGCCTTTGTCGCTGGTCAGAATCTGAATCAGGCCTCCGAAGGCCATCGATCCGAAAATCAAGCCCGGGGCATTACTTTGTTCGTTGCTCTTTTCCGCGCCCGACCGCGTGATCTCCACGCTCGCGACGCTTTCCGGCCACGGCAGGGATGGGTCGGCGAATAGCGGACGGCGGATCAGCACCGTGAACAGCACGCCCAACATCCCGCCGGTCACCAACAGCATGGACGCTTCCCAATAGTGCGCGCGCAGGTTGGCCCACAACGGCTGTCCGTCCACCTCCACCATCAGGAACGAGGGGATCACGAAGATCGCGCCGCTGACCAGCGCTTCGCCGACCGAGGCCGCCGTGCGCGCGATGTTCTGCTCCAGCACGCCGCCGCGCATGCCGCGGATTTTGAACAGCGCCATCGCGATCACCGCTGCGGGAATGGTGGCCGCGATGGTTTGGCCCGCTTTCATTCCGAGGTAAGCGTTCGCCGCGCCGAATACGAACGCGAGAAACAGCCCCAGCGCGACGGCTTTCGGCGTCAACTCGCGCGTAGATCCCGGCGTGTCGGATAGAGATGGCAACGCCGCATTGTAACAAAGGTGGGCCTATTGTTCTCCTCTATGTGGATGCCATGAGACGGATCTTTCGGCCTTCGCCGGCCGCCGCAGTACTCCTCATACTGTTCGCTCCCCTCGCCGCGCCGCAAGGCGGTCCACCCTTCCTTTCGGATGATCCGGATACTCCGGGCCCGGGACATTGGGAGATTAATATGGGTTTCCTAGGTTCGCGCAATCCCTACGTTGGGTTTTACCAGATCCCGGACATGGACATTAACTACGGACTTGGGGTTCGGATCCAGTTGAAGTACGAACTGCCGCTCGCGATGGCGGAAGATCGCGTGAATCCGGGTCATTTAAACGCGGGGCTGGGGAATTCCCTGGTAGGCGTGAAGTATCGATTTTATGAGCATCCGCGCTCGGAAAAACCGATGGATCCGGAAACCGAAAGCGATCCCAAGTTTGGATTTTCGACCTACCCGCAGCTGGCTTTGAACAACCCGACCCGCTCGGTCGCACGCGGAATTGTGGACCAGGGTCCCGAATTCTATCTGCCGGTCGAAGGCAACGCCCACATCGGCCCCATCCGCTTCAGCGCGGAAACCGGTTACTGGTTCGGGAACAAAGATGTCGCGCCGTCGTGGACGCGGGGCATAGTGGCCGGCCACGAGTTCAGGAGAGACACCGAACTTTACGCGGAGCTCTACTCTCAAACAGACACCGGAACTGTTGCGGGAGTGCCGAAGCTGAGCTGGTCGACCCTAGGCATTGGCGGCCGCCTGCCGCTCACCAAAGGACACTCGATCCGGCTGTTGGGGATGTTCGGCCGCGGCTTTGCGACGGTCTCTCCGGTAAACCAGCAGCCAAGCTGGATCGGCTATGCGGGGCTGCAGTTCCTTTCAGAGGGAAGACGCCGGCACAGTCATCCCCCGGACCCGAACCTCGAGCCCTGAACATGTTCTTGGCCTTGACGCCGACGCATGCCTGAGGTTACACTCCTAGTTGTCTAGGAGAGGGCCGTGGGCAAATCTAATCCCGACGTGCTGCAAGGCACGCTCGACCTGCTGATTCTGAAAACACTCACGCGCGGTCCGCACCACGGCTACGGGATCGCGGTGCATATCCAACAGGTTTCGAAAGAAGCGCTGCGCGTGGAAGAAGGTTCGCTTTACCCGGCGCTGCATCGCATCGAGCAGGAAGGCTGGATTCGAGCCGAGTGGGGGCTTTCGGAAAACAATCGCCGCGCGAAGTTCTACCTGATCACTGCGGCGGGCCGGCGTCAGCTCGCGCTCGAAGAAAAGAAGTGGGCGAGCCTTACGGCGGGCGTCGCCAACGTGCTGCGGTTCGCGTGAGGAGTTATGCGGTCGCTTTCAAGAATATTTTCGAAATTGTTCTCGAAATTATCCAAGACGCCCGCGCCACGGGTTGCGCTACAGTGATAAACCAGGAGGTCACCAATGCCTGACTTGGCTTCTCCGACGATCGTCATCATCGTGATCGTCGCGATCTATCTTCTCTCCAGCATCAAAATCCTCGCCGAGTACGAACGCGGCGTCATCTTCCGCCTCGGCCGCGTACTAGGAAACGCCAAAGGACCCGGCGTGATTCTGGTATTCCGGCCGATTGACCGCATGGTGCGCCTGTCGCTGCGAACCGAGGCCATGGAAGTGCCGGCGCAGGACGTGGTCACGCGCGATAACGTCACCGTGAAGGTGAACGCGGTGATCTACTTCCGCATCATCGATCCGATCAAAGCGGTGATCGAAGTCGCCAACTACTTGTATGCGACCTCGCAACTTTCGCAGACCACTTTGCGCAGCGTACTGGGCGAGGTCGAGTTGGATGACCTGCTCAGCCAGCGCGAAAAGTTGAATGTGAAATTGCAAGCCGCGCTCGATCAACATACCGGTCCGTGGGGCGTAAAAGTCGCGCTGGTGGAGGTGAAGCAGGTGGATCTGCCGGACCAGATGATTCGCGCTATCGGCCGCCAAGCCGAAGCCGAGCGCGAGCGGCGCGCGAAAATCATCCATGCCGAGGGCGAGGCCGAGGCCGCCGCGAATCTGGAGAAAGCCGCCGTCACGCTGGCCCGCGAGCCAGCCGCGATTCAGCTCCGCTATCTGCAAACGCTGGTGGAGATCGGGTCGGAGAAAAATACGACTGTCGTATTTCCCCTTCCGATGGATATACTATTTTCATTGAACCGGGCTTTACAGAAGTTCGCTGGGCCGGAGCCGGCCGGGACTCAATCGGGCCCCGCCGCCTAGCATTTGCCAAGTAGGGGCCAAGTGGCGGCCAAGCAGTCGACTTCTTTCGTAAGGAAAACATCGGGTGCCAAAAAACGAAGACGGGGAATTTGAATTAATCCTGGGGAACCGCCAGCTGTTGAGCGTGTTCTTCATCGTGATTGTGCTGTTCGCCTTGTTTTTCGTGATGGGCTACATCCTGGGTCGAAACTCAGGGCCGCTTGCGCCCGAAGCAACGGTGCGGAAGACGGAAAAACCACTGGTGGTGGAAGCGCCTGGTCGCGATACGGGACGTGACACCAATCCGCCGCCGGCCCGCAAAGCCGAGCCGCTCTCGGTGCCAACAGCGGCGAAGCCCGAGGAACCCGCAAAGGTCGAGAGAACCCCCGAGCCAAAAGCGGAGCCGGTCAAGGCGCCTCCGGAAAGAAAAGCCGAGAAAGCCGCCCCGCCAGCGCCCGCGTCGAATGAACCGGCGTCGGGCACCTATCTGCAACTCGCCGCAACCACCGAGCGTGAAGCGAGTCTCTTGGCCGAAAAGATCCGAAAGAAAGGCTTCAAAACGGTAGTGGCCGAGGTTCCCGAAAAGCCTGGACTGTTCCGCGTTCTGGTGGGCCCCTTGGGTGACGGGAGCGTCAACAAGACGAAAGCGGATCTCCAATCCTCTGGTTTCCCGGGCGATATTGCCATCAAGAGAACCTATTAGATGGACCGTGGGTTGGTTCAGATCGAGCGGCCGGGCATTGTGTCACCCGTTGCGTCACACGTAAAGTCGCCCAGGCTGCCGGACTGGCTGCGCAAGCCGCGCACGCATTTCGAATCGGTCCACAATCTCAAAGCCGAGCTGCGGCGGCTGCATCTGCACACCGTTTGCGAATCCGCGCGCTGTCCCAACATGCACGAGTGTTTCGATCGCGGGGCGGCGACGTTTATGATCCTCGGCAATCTGTGCACGCGCGGCTGCGGATTCTGCTCGGTGCCCAAGAGCCGGAATCCCGGCGCGCTCGATCCGGAAGAACCGGCCAATGTCGCGCGTATGGCCGCGGCGTTGCGGCTTCGCTACGTGGTGCTCACCAGCGTGAATCGCGACGATCTGGACGATGGAGGCTCGCGGCATTTCGCGGAGACGGTTCGTGCTGTGCGAAAGGCCTTGCCGGAGGCAAGCATCGAAGTCCTGACGCCGGATTTTTGCGGGCGTCTGGAAGCCGTCGCGCGAGTGCTGGATGCCGCGCCGCGGGTCTTCAATCACAACATGGAAACCGTTGCGCGATTGTACCGGCGCGTGCGCCCGCAGGCGAATTATCGCCAGTCGCTGGATGTGCTGCGGTTCGCGAAGAGCTACCGGCGCGACCCATTAACGAAATCCGGACTTATGGTCGGGCTAGGCGAAACTCCCGACGAGGTGAAAGAGTTGCTGCTCGATTTGCGCGAAGCCGATGTCGACGTCGCGACCATCGGGCAGTATCTTCAGCCCACGCGACGCAATTTGCCGGTCGCCGAATACGTGACGCCCGCGCAGTTTGAAGCCTATCGCGAATACGGACTGTCCGTCGGCTTTAAAATGGTGTTCAGCGGACCGCTGGTGCGCAGCTCCTACATGGCCGATCTTGTGAACGAACAGGCCTGCGAACAATGAGCACCCCAAAGCGTCAGTGAGACCGCCTGTGAATTTCGCGCTGTCAGCTCTCACTGCCATCCTTCTGATTCTTATTTTTCCGAATTTCAACTGGACCTGGCTCGCGCCGGTGGCGCTCACGCCATTGCTGATCGCGTGCGCGCGCGAATCGTCATGGAAGCGGCGCTTTCTGTCCGGATGGCTGGCCGGATTTCTGTTCTGGTTCGGCGTCTGCAACTGGATTCAGTTCGTGCTGGAAGTGCACGGCGGCATGGGCCGATGGGGCGGATGGGGCACCTTCGTTCTGTTCTCGATCCTCAAGGGTCTGCACTGCGCGATCTTCGCCGCGCTGGCGGGCGTGTTGATGCGGACATCTTGGGCAATCCCCGCGGTCGCCGCTCTGTGGGCTGGGATTGAGCGCACGCACGGGCCCGGGGGATTCGCGTGGCTCGATTTAGGCAACGCGGCAATCGACATGCCGTTGCTGTTGCGGCTCGCGCCGTTCACAGGCGTGTACGGATTGTCGTTCGTGTTCGCGATGATTGGGTGCGCGGTGGCGCTGATCGTGATGCGAAGGCCGCGGCGCGAATTGATCTGGCTCGCGGCGCTGCTATTGCTCCTCGCGCTGCCCGCTCCGCCCGCGCAGGTCACCGGAGGCGAGCGCGCGATGCTGGTCCAACCCAACATCGATACGGAAATGGAGTGGACCGCCGCGTCCCTTACCCAGGTAGAGCGCTCCCTCGCGGCATTCTCCGCGTCGCAGCCATCATCGTTCATCATCTGGCCCGAAGCTCCGGCGCCGTTCTATCCGAGCGACGCGGCGTTCCGCGTATTCGTCGAATCCATCGCCCGCAACGATCACGCGTATCTCCTGTTCGGCGGCGTCGCGTACAATTCCGCGCGCGCCCCGCTGAATTCCGCGTTCCTACTCGACCCCTCCGGCGCCATGATCGGGCGTTACGACAAAATCAAGTTGGTGCCCTTCGGCGAATACGTGCCCGATATATTTTGGTGGGTGAACCGCATCACCAAAGAAGCGGGGGATTTTGCACCGGGGGAGCGCGTAGTCGACTTCCCCGTCGCTGGACACCAGATCGGCACGTTCATCTGTTACGAATCCGCGTTTCCAGATCTGGTGCGACAGTTCGCGGCGGGTGGCGCGGAGCTGCTCGTGAATATTTCGAACGATGGCTACTTCGGTCGTAGTCAGGCGCGCGAACAACACCTGGAACTAGTTCGGATGAGAGCAGCCGAGAATCGGCGCTGGCTGTTGCGCGCGACCAATGACGGAATCACGGCCGATATCGATCCCGCCGGCCGCGTCACGTTTCGCGCCGACCCATACCGACTGCTGTCAGCCGATGTGCCGTACGAATATCGCCGCGACGTGACCGTCTACACACGATACGGCGATTGGTTCGCGTGGAGCTGTTTAGTCATCAGTTTGATCTGCGCGGCCGCCCAAATTAGAGTTGGCCGTTAATAAACGTGAATGAACGTGAATGTCGCGGCAATCAGTGAGGAGCCGTCAGCATTTCGCATCAGACGGCGGCGTGTAGCACGTCTTACCGATACGCATTGACGCATGTTCATTGACGTTCATTAACGGCCAATCTTCTCACCCGTGCCGGATGACCAGCACATCGCCGTCCTTGACAATGTACTCTTTCCCCTCGAGCCGCAGCAGGCCCTTTTCCTTCACGCCGGGATACCCGTCGTGCTCGATCAGCGCCTTCCAGTTAACCACTTCCGCGCGTATGAATTTCTTCTCGAAATCGCTGTGAATCGCACCCGCGGCCTTCTGTGCCGAGCTATTCATCGGAATGGTCCATGCGCGAACTTCCGTCTCGCCGGCGGTCAGAAAACTCATCAACCCCAGCAGCGCATACGTCGCCGCGATCATCCGATCCAGGCCCGGGTCCTTCAACCCGTAGCTCACCAGATACTCGCGCGCCTCTTCGGCCGGCACCTCCGCCAGCTCGGCTTCGATCTTTCCGCAGATCGCCGTCACCGCCGTACCGGGCTTTCCCGCCAGCGGCCCGTTGCGATACTTTTCTTCCACTTCGTGCAATTGCGGGGCATCCTCTTCGCCTAAATTTAAAACGCACAGCATGGGCTTTTGCGAAAGAAACTGGAACCCGCGAATGCGCTTCTCATCATCCGCATCGAAGGTGAGTCCGCGCAATGGACGATTCGCCTCCAGTTCGGCTTTCAGCCGCTCCAGCAGGGCAAATTCTTTGTCAAGCTCGGGGTTCTTGATTTTCTTGCGATCGCGATCCACGCGATCCATCCGCTTCTCGACCACCACCAGATCACTGAGCACCAGTTCCATCTCGACGTCTTCGAAATCGCGAATCGGGTCCACCGAGCCTTTCTCGTGCGGTACGGTATCGCTCTCGAATACGCGCAGCACATGTGCCAGCGCATCCACCACGCGAAGGCTGGCGAGGTAGCTCGGGTCGCGCAGGGCTTCCTTCGAAATCGCTGGGAAATCGAGATACTCGACGGTCGCATGCGTGATCTTCGGCGGATTGAAGATCTTGGCGAGGGCGGCGAGCCTTTCGTCGGGAACCTTGGTCACGCCGACGCGCGCCTCCAGATTTCCCACGCGCGCGGATTCATGCACGCCGGTCAGGATCGTGAACAAACTTGTCTTGCCCACCATCGGCAGGCCTACGATTGCAGTTTTCATGGATTAAGAAGGAGACAGAAGTCAGGAGTCAGGAGTCAGAATTGTAAGAAGGAGACAGAAGTCGGTAGTCAGAATAAAAGCGAACGTCCGTCCGTTCTTCATTCTGACTCCTGACTTCTGTCTCCTGACTCCTTCTTACAATTCTGACTCCTGACTCCTCCTCTCCTGTCTCCTTCTTACAGTGGCACATCCACCAGCGTCAGAATTTCGCCCAGGATTTTCTCGGCGACCTCGGCGGAGCGCTGCGCGATGGAGACACGCGTGTTCACCACAACGCGATGCGCGAACACCGGCACCACCAGGCGCTTGACGTCGTCCGGAGTCACGTAGTCGCGGCCTTCGACGGCAGCCAGCGCCTGCGCCGCGCGATATAGAGCCTGTGCGCCGCGCGGGCTCACGCCCATCGCCAGCGATTCGTGCGTGCGCGTTCGCTCGACAATCGCGAGCATGTAGTCCACCAACGCTTCATCCACGGCGATGCGCGCCGCGGCGTCTTGCAGCGCCGTCAATTCGTCGCCCGAAATCACCGATCGCACCATTACTTGTCCCGAGCCGGCGGTCTGGCGCAGAATTTCGCGCTCGGACTCCGCGTCGGGGTAGCCGATGCGAATGCGCATCAGGAAGCGGTCGAGCTGCGATTCGGGCAACGGATAGGTGCCATGATGCTCCACCGGGTTTTGCGTCGCGATCACCATAAACGGCTGCGCCAGCGGCCAGGAGCGGCCGTCGATGGTCACTTGCATTTCGTTCATGGCTTCAAGCAGCGCCGATTGCGTCTTCGGCGTGGCGCGGTTGATCTCGTCGGCCAGCAGAAAATTGGTGAACACCGGACCTTGCTTGAACTCGAATTCCTGGGTGTGCGCGTTATAGATGGTGACGCCGACCACATCGCTCGGTAGCATGTCGGAAGTAAACTGGAGCCGTTGAAATTCCGAGCGCACGCTGCGCGCGAGCGCATGCGCAAGAGTAGTCTTACCGACTCCCGGAACGTCTTCGATCAGCAGGTGCCCGCGCGCCAGAAGACAGGCGAGCGAAAGGCGCAGCACATCCGCTTTTCCGCGGATGGCGTGGCCCAACACCGACTCGATTTCGGATAACCTGGAGAGCGAAACTGGCGGGCTGTAAACGGATTCCCGCTGGACCATCACTGTCATGATATCGAAAAAAACCCTTTGCCTTCCGGCCCAGGCCATATTCGCGTGGATATCCGCGTGGATATCCGCGTGGATATTCGCGTCGATTCTGCCGGCGCTAATCCTGTCGGCGCTAATCCTGACGCCCGCCTTCGCTCAACCCCCGGCGCCGGCCGCGCCCAAGGCCAGTCCCAAAGCCGGTCCCAAAGCTACGACCCCGCCCGGGGCCGCGCCCAAAGCCGTTCCCACTACGGAGGCCGCCATCCGAGCCGTGCTCGATCGCCAGGCGTTCGACTGGAATCGCGGCGATACCGAAGGATTCCTCACCGGCTACGCGCCCGAAGCAGTGTTCGTCAGCGACCAGATCACGCGCGGACTCGAAAAGGTACGCGTACGCTATCAGAGCCACTATCCCACGCGCGCGTCGATGGGGACACTGACGTTTTCCGACATCGAGGTTCACTCGATTGATCCCAACAACGCGTATGTCATCGGCCGGTTTCAATTGAAGCGGGACGCGGAGGGCGGCGGCGACACGCAGGGCGTGTACACGTTGCTTTTCAAGAGAACCCCGAAGGGTTGGAAGATCGTCGTGGATCATACCAGCTAAGAACCTTCACTCATACCTAAGCGCGATCATCGGATCGATCTTCGACGCCCGCCGCGCGGGCAAGTATCCCGCCAGCACACCCACCGCTAACAGCAACCCCGCCGCAACCCCGAACGCGACCGGGTCCATCGCCGTCAATCCGAACAGGAAACTCTTGATCAGCCGCGTCAGACCCAAAGCCGCCACGATTCCAACCATCAAACCGGCCCCTATGAGCAGCATGCTTTCCCGCAGCACCATCCCCCGTACGTTCGACGCAGCCGCCCCCAGCGCCATGCGGATTCCGATTTCATTGGTCCGCCGCGACACCGCGTACGACATCACGCCGTAGAGCCCGATCGTTGCGAGCACGATCGCCAAAGCCGCAAACACAGCCGAGAGTTTGGCGAGCAGACTTTCGTACACCAGATCGCTATCCATCAGTTCGCGCTCTTCCTTGATGCTCAGGATCGGCAAATTGCGATTGAACGACGTCACCTCATTCCGCAGCATCGACATGACCGCGCCAGGATTGCCGGCGGTGCGAATCTCGAAATTCGCGGTCGTAATCCCGTCGATCGGCTGGAAGTAGGAAACGTAAAATCGCCGGAACGGCGCCTCGCGGTGATCGTGGTCGTGAACGTCGCGGACAACACCCACGATTTCGAGCCTGACCTTGCTTGCCGTAAAGTGCTTGCCGATCGGAGTGGTTCCGTTGAAGTAGAACTTCGCCATTGCATCGTTGATCACGGCCACGCGGGGCGCCCCCGGCTGATCCCGTTCATTCAGGTCGCGGCCGAGCAGAATCGGAATCCCGACGTTGGTGAAATACTGCGGACCCGCCTGATCGAACATGCATTCGCGCTCTTCATTCGACTGAGGTGTGAAGCCATCGATGTCAGAGATATGGGTACCGGATTCTGAGCCGGAAAACAGCCCGTTCTCCGAAAATGTCGCCAGACGAACGCCCGGCAACGAGCGCACACGTTCCAACAAGCTCTGCATCGATCGTCCGACTTCCTCTCCCCGGTATCCGGCACTCACCGGATCCACGCGCAGCATCACCAAGCCGTCGGGATTGAAGCCGACGTCTTCCGACTTCAAGTTGGCGAGCGTGCGCAGGAACAATCCCGAGCCGATCAGCAACAGCATCGACACCGCCACCTGCACCGCGACCAGAGATTTCGCCGCGCCCACCCCCCGTGAACCGGCCGCGCCACGCGAAGCATCCTTCAACGCCTCGGCCAGCGAAACCCGCGTCGCGCGAATCGCCGGAGCCAGCCCGAACAGAAGGCCCGTTAGCACCGCGATCCCCGCCGTGAAGCCCAGCGTGCGCCAATCTGTCTCGAAGGGAACGTCGATGGATAGTTCGAGATTGGAAAACATCGTGATGAGCAGCCTGGACGCGGCCGGCGCGCAAATCACGCCAGCCACTCCGCCGGCCAGCGCGAGTACCAGGCTCTCGGTCAGCAATTGCCGGATCAGGCGTACGCGGCTCGCGCCCATCGATAACCTCACAGTGATTTCCTTGCGCCGCGCCGTGGCTCGTGCCAACAGCAGATTCGCGACATTCAGGCAGGCGATCAGCAGCACCAACCCGACCACGGCCATCAACACGAGCAACGGCTGCGATAAAGCGCGTCTCACACCCCCGAAGCCCTTCTCGCCCGATTCGATGTCGGGCGAGAACTGTGCGATCTCGCGCTTTTGCTGCTCCGTGATCGTGCTGCCCGCCTCCTCCGTCAGGATTTGCCGCCACGTCACCAGCAGCGACGCGCGAGCCTGCGGCTCGCTGATTCCGGGCTTCCGCCGCGCGATCATGCGTACCCAGCGCGCGCTGGGCTGCTTGAGAAACGGACGCCCCGGCATCACGGCAGGCTGCATCGTGATCGGGATCCAGATGTCCGCCACCAGAGCAGCGGTATCGCCGAAGAATGCCGCGGGAGCGACGCCTACAATCGTTACCTCCGCCCCGTTCGCGGACCCGAGATGGCCCGCGTCGTATACGTCCAGCCCGCCTGTAGCTCCGTTGGTCAGGGCACTACGGACTTGAATCTTCCTGCCCAGGACATTTGCCGATCCCGCGAACACGCGCATCCAATAGGCGTGGCTGATCACGGCCACGGGCCCCGCCTCCGCATCGCGATCGTCTTCAGGCACAATCACTCGCCCCACCGCGGCGCCGACGCCAAGTTCCGGGAAATAACTACCCGTGACCAATTCGCCCATCGCGTGGCTCTTCGATCCGTCGATGGTGACCTCCATGTCCGGCATCAGGTGATTGCCCATGACGCTCGAGAAAACCTGATTGCGGTCGCGGATCTTTTCAAACATCGGATAACTGTAACTGCGTCCGTTGCGTCCCAGCGTCATCAACGCTTCCGGATGCGACACCGGAAGCAAGCGCAGCATCACGTGGTCGATTATGGAGAAGATCGCGGTGTTTGCCCCGATCCCCAGCGCCAGCGAAAGAATCGCCACGGAAGCGAATCCCGGGTTGCGTGCCAACTGCCGCAGGGCATAACGCAAATCCTGAAACAGACGTTCGAGCGAACTCCATCCCCACATTTCGCGACTGACCTCCTTCAAGATGCCGACGTTTCCGAATTGTTTTCGAGCTTGATCGCGATCCCCGGTCTTGCGCGCTTTCATTTCGAGATGAAATTGCATTTCCTCATCGAGATCGCCCTCGAATTCCCGCGCGTGGAACAGAAACTTGAGTCTGCGCCAGAGTTCGCTCATATCGTCACGCAGTTCTAATGACGCGAGTAATCGCCCGCGTGACTTTTTCGAACTCTGAAATCTCGGTCGAGAGCTGCTTCAGCCCGGCCGTAGTAAGACTGTAAAATCGCGCCCGGCGATTGTTGTCGGATTGGCCCCATTCCGCCGTCACCCAGCCCTTCACCAGCATGCGCTGGAGCGCCGGGTAGAGCGATCCTTCTTCCACTTGCAGAATGTCTTCCGAGGTTTGCTGGATGTGCTCGGCGATCCCGTACCCGTGCATCGGCCCGCTTCGCGCAAGTGTTCTCAGAATCAGCAGGTACAGCGTTCCCGGTGGGATCTCGGTGCGCATTTTCGGTCGAACCTCTGTCTGGAGGTTCCAGTAGTTAGACTATGGTAACAGGGAAACGGTTAGCACAGGAAGCCGAACGGCCTTCAAAAACCCACACCTCCGCGACCGCGAAATTCAGAATCGCGGTGACGCCCACCGCCATCACATTCGCCGCCGGCAGCGGGATCGCCAGCGAATTCTTGAACGCCATGGTGAAGACAACGTTGGAGACGATCGAAATCCCGTGATGCCGATCGCTCCCCCGACATCGAACCATAGATATTGCTTGCCCGCAATGATCGCGTAGAGATGCACCAGGAGCGCGAGGTTTCCGGCGATCAGCAGCAGGCGCAGCTCGGTAAGGTCGCTGCTCAGCCCACGTGTAATTCGTCCAGCGCGAGACCAAGACGCCTTAATCCCTCTTCGAGCGGTTCCAGATCGCCGCCGATGCCGATGCGAAAATGGTCCGGCATCTCGAAGTATTTTCCTGGAACGACGGTCGTGTCGTATTTGGTGCGCAAGAGATCGCACAGTTGATCGACGGCAGATCCCCACTCTGACGAGCGGGGTTGGACATCATCCGGTCCCCGCATCGGGAGCAACAACTTTGGAAATGCGATGGTGCCGAAAGGAAAGCGGGGCGCATCCAGATCGGCGCGGCTATCGAAAAATCGATGCAGCGCCGCGCGATTCCGGTCCAGGCGCGCGCGGACGTTTTCTCGAATTCGATCCAGCTCGCCCAGCGCGATCACGCTGGTCAGTTCGGCCATGTGCGCCGGAATCACGCCGAACAGATCGTTCACGCGCCACATGGCGCGCGCGAGTTGCGGCTCGGCGACGATCCATCCGCAGCGCAGGCCGCTTAATCCATAGACTTTGGTCAGGCTGGAAGTGACGATGAAGTGGTCACCAAGTTGTCCGGCGGATCGCGGAGCGTGCTCGAACGCGGCGTCGAGATACACTTCGTCCACCAAAACGCGCGCGCCGACGCGGCGGGCGATTTCGCCGATATCACGAATGGTCGTCTCACAGGTGAGTGCGCTGGACGGATTGTGCAGATTCGCAACGACAATTAATTTCGTACGGGGCGTGATGGCGCGTTCGACGGCCGCAGGATCGAGCGCGAATCCGGATTCGTGGGTGCGCGGGAATCTGCGAATCTCGGCTCCAATATGGCGCGCGGTGGCGAGAATCAGCTCATAAGTCGGCTGTTCGATCAACACTTCGTCGCCGGGCTTGAGCGTCGCGGCCAGCGCAAGATAGTTCGCCATCGAGGTGCCCGTCGCCGCGACCACGCGATCCTGCGGGACGCCGCAATGCTTCGCAAGCGCCTCCTGCAAGGGCGGATAGCCGTAGAAGCTGGGACCGCAGATTTCAAGATCTTCGATACGCACCGGCAGATCGCGCAGCTTCCAATGCGCCACGCCGCTGGTGGCCAGATTATACTGCGAGCGCGAATGCTGCTTCGCCCACGGCATGTATGTCGAACTCACAGACTTTGTTTCCCCAAGCTGGGTTTCCTCCACAAGAAATAGACTGGCACGCCGGTGAGCAGAATGACGAGGCCGATGGCGCTGTTGGCAGGGTACTTGTCAACCGTACTCGCGACCACCAGGAAACACGACGCAATAAAACCGATGGTGGTGAACGGATGGCCGGGAGTACGAAAGCCTTCGGATTGCGGCTGGCGCGCCCGGAACACAAGCAGCGAAATGCCGGTGAAGCCGAACAGTATAAAGTCGACGGACGTAACGTAGTTGAGGATCTGCTCATAGCGGCCGGAGACGGCGATGATCATCGCGACCACGCCTTGCAGCGCGATGGCGACGGCGGGCGCGGCAGTGCGCGGACTGATCCACGCGACGCTGCGAAAGAACAATCCGTCGGCGGCCATTGCGAAATAAACGCGCGGCGCGGTCAGCATGCCCTGGCTGAGGAATCCCAGCGTGGAGACGGCGATGCCGATGGCAATGAAGCGCGCGCCGGATTCGCCAAGAGCGGCGCGCATCACCGAAGACGCCGGAGTGGTGGAGGCAGCGAGTCCGGCCGCGCCCAGGACACGCAGATATGAGTAAGTGACCGAAACGTAGAGGAGCACCACGCCCACGACGCCGATGATGAGCGCGCGCGGCAGATCGGCCCGCGAATTCTTCATTTCACCCGCCATGAAACTGGTGGTCTGCCAGCCTCCATAGGCAAACAGAACGGGCGTCATGGCCGCGCCGAACGCGGTGATCAGGTTCATCGACATGGGACGATCGAGTAGTTGGGGCGAACCTGTGATAGCGGGACGGGCGACGAACAAACCCGCCGCCACCAGTGCCGCGATCGCGACAATTTTCAGGATCATCAGCGCGCCCTGGACATTCGATCCGGCGCGGACTCCGAAACAGTTGACGATGGTGAGCAACGCCAGCGCTCCGGCCGAAACAAATACTTCGGAAATCGTGGAGTGCGTGATTTCGAGAAAATATCGCGCGAAGGTTACGGCGACGGCGGCCATCCCGCCGGTTTGGGTCACCAGCAGCAGGGTCCATCCGTACACGAACGCAACCGAGGGATGAAACGCGTCGCGCAGATACGCATATTGTCCGCCGACTTCGGGGCGGCGCGCGGCCAATTCGGCGTACACGAACGCGCCCGCGAGCGCGACGGCGCCGCCGGCGATCCAGGCGGCGAGGATCAGAAAGGGTGTGTGGATCTGGCGCGCGACCACATACGGATTGATGAAGATGCCGGAGCCGACGATGCCGCCCATGACCAGCAAGGTCGCGTCAAAGATGCCGAGGCGGCGGGCGAGGCTGGTGTTGGGGGCGCGATTCAACCCGCTACTGTAGCACTGTGTTAAACTGCCCCTGAGGTCCTATGAAATCCACTCTCTTGATGGTCGCAATGGGGCTTGCCGGGTCCGCTCTGCTTATGCAGCAGTCTCCCGCGCAACAGCCGCCGGCGCAGCATACGAACTTGAAGGTCGGCGATGAAGCTCCCGATTTCACGCTGCCCGATACCGCCAACAAGCCCGTGAAGCTCTCGGATTTTCGCGGGAAAAAGAACGTGGTCCTGGCATTCTTCCCGGCCGCGTTCACCGGTGGTTGAACACGCGAACTCACCGCCTACCAGTCTGGTATTGGCAAATTCAAGGATGTGGATACACAGGTTTTGACGATCAGCGGAGATTTCATAGCGACTCTCGCCCACTGGTCGAAGGAATTGAACGCCGAGTTCCCGATGCTGTCCGATTACAAACGGGACGTGATGAAGCAGTACGGCGTTTTGGGGCCGGCCTATCTCGCCAATCGCACGACGTTCGTGATCGATATGAATGGGAAGATCGTCTCGATTGAAGAAGGCAATTCAGCGATCGATCCGACGGGTGCGGTAGTGGCGTGCAGCAGACTGAAGCACTAGCAGCCGGTTAGGGCGTCGGCTAACTCGCGTACGCAAACTGTCGCGTGGGCAGTTTAACGTACAATCGGGGGTTTCCATGCGAACTCTCGACGTCGGCTGCGGCATCAACAAGAAGGAAGGGGCGATCGGGATCGATCGCAATCCGGCCAGCCGCGCCGACGTGCTGTGCGATCTCGACCGCTTTCCTTATCCGTTTCGCGATTCGTCTTTCGACGCGCTGCAAGCGGTGCACGTGATCGAACACGTGTCGGACGTGATCCGCACCATGGAGGAATTCCATCGCCTGGTGCGCGCGGGCGGCGAGGTGCTCATCGTCACGCCGCATTACACGGATTTCAGCTCCTTCTGCGATCCGACGCATCGCTGGCACCTCAATAGCTTTTCGCTGCGCTATTTCGGCGAGGATCACGGCGGATTCGGATACTATTCGGGCGCGAAGTTCCATGAGATTTCCGTGCGCGTGAAACTACTAGCTTTATGGCGATGGCTGGGATTCGAAGCGCTGGTGAACTGGTTTCCTCGTTACCGGCGGTTCTGGGAGCATTACCTGTGTTATGTGGTGCGCGGCAAGGTGATCGAGTGGCGCTTGAGGGTTGTGAAAGATAACGGTGTTAAATGACCGGCGAATTTTTCGATTGGCTTCGGGATTTGCGCCGCAGGCGTGTGTGGAACCGGGACTTGGCCACGGGCCGCCGCGGCGAGGACCTGGCGCATCGATTCCTGCGCAAGCGCGGATTCACGATCGTCGCGCGGAATTACCGGCTGGCGTCGGGCGATGCCGAGGCGGATATCATCGCAACCGAAGGGGACGACCTGGTGATCGTCGAAGTGAAGGCGAGGACCACGGCTGAATTCGGTCCGCCGGACCGCGCCATCGGCGAAGAGAAGCGCGCGCATCTGGTTCGGGTGGCGCGGGCATACGCGAAGAAAACGGAGACTCCGTGGGAGCAGGTTCGCTTCGACATGGTGACGGTGATCCTGAAGAGTCCGCCGGAGATCGAACATTATCGGGATGCGTTCAGGCCGTCGATGCGACGCTACTAACGCGGAGCGATACATCCGGTCGCGGGTAATGCGAATATGGTTGGTGGGCCAAGGCGATGACGATCCAAGCCAAATACGAGAACGGTGTGTTCAAGCCTATTAAGCAGGTGAAGATAGAGGAAAGCACTGTCGTCGAGGTGTACGTGCCTCAAAGAGAAAAGGCCAAGCCCCGGTCCATTGGCGACCTAGGCTTCGTCGGAATGTGGGCGGATCGCGACGACATCACCGACGGCGTCAGCTACGTGAACCGTCTACGTGACAACCCGCGATACTGAATGGATGCCGAGAAAATTCGCCTGACCGAGGCCGCGCGCCACGATCAGTACTGGCCGCGCTGGGGCCCCTATCTTTCCGAACGCCAGTGGGGCACCGTGCGCGAGGATTACAGCGCGGACGGCACCGCATGGGACTATTTTCCGTTCGACCACGCACACCTGCGCGCGTACCGGTGGGGCGAAGACGGCATCGCGGGCATCAGCGACAATCATCAGCGGTTATGTTTCGCGCTGGCATTCTGGAACGGGCGCGATCCGATCCTCAAAGAGCGGTTGTACGGACTGACCGGGCAGCAGGGCAATCACGGAGAGGACGTCAAGGAGCTGTACTACTATCTCGATTCGACGCCCAGCCATTCCTACATGAAGGCGCTGTACAAGTATCCGCAAACGGAGTTTCCATACCAGGAATTACTGGAGGTAAACCGCCATCGCACGCGCCACGATCCCGAATATGAACTGATCGACACGGGAGCATTCGCGGGCGACCGCTATTTCGACATTTTCGTCGAGTACGCCAAGGCCGATGTCAACGATATCCTGATTCGCGTCACGGTGACGAATCGAGGGCCCGAGGCCGCGCTATTGCACGTGCTGCCGACGCTCTGGTTTCGAAATGTGTGGGCGTGGTTTCCGGGTTCGAAGCGGCCGTCGCTCAAGAGATCGGATGGGGCCGCGGCAGGCGGGCCTTCGTCAGACCAAGCCGGGATCGATATTGAGCACGAACACATGGGGTCGTATCGATTCACGTGCGACGGCCGCCCGCCGCTTCTGTTCACCGAAAACGACAGCAACTCTCGCGCGCTGTGGTCTTGCGGAGACGCGCTCTATGTGAAGGACGCGTTTCACCGCTATGTGATCCATGGCGAGCTGGGCGCGGTGAATCCGGCCGAGCGTGGAACCAAAGCGTGCGCATGGTATCGATTCGATCTTGCGCCGGGACAGACCGAAACGATTCACATGCGGCTGGTGGAACGAACCGACCCGTCGCGGCTGGTGTGCGATCTGGACGGAATTTTCGCGGAGCGCATCGCCGAAGCGGATGAGTTTTACAGCTTCGCTCCCGCCAGCTTATCGGACGACGCGAAGCTGGTGCAGAGGCAGGCGTTCGCGGGGCTGCTGTGGTCCAAACAGTTCTTTCATTTTGTGGTGGAGGAGTGGCTGAAGGGCGATCCATTGCAGCCGCCTCCGCCCGCGAGCCGCTGGTACGGGCGCGATTGCCGGTGGACGCATCTCTACAACCGCGACATCATTTCGATGCCGGACACCTGGGAATATCCGTGGTATGCGGCGTGGGACACGGCGTTCCACATGATCCCGTTCGCGCTGATCGATCCGGATTTCGCCAAGAACCAGTTGGGGCTATTCCTGCGGGAGTGGTATATGCATCCGAATGGGCAGATCCCGGCCTACGAGTGGGCCTTCGGCGATGTCAATCCGCCGGTGCATGCGTGGGCTTGCTGGCGCGTTTTTCAGATCGACCGCAAGTTGAGCGGTAAGCCGGATTACGCGTTTCTCGAAGGGGCTTTTCATAAGCTCCTTATGAATTTCACGTGGTGGGTGAATCGCAAAGACTCGGAAGGCAACAACATTTTCGAAGGCGGATTTCTGGGGCTGGATAACGTGGGAGTATTCGACCGCTCCGCGCCGCTGCCCACCGGCGGCTATCTGGAACAGAGCGACGGGACCAGTTGGATGGCGATGTTCTGCCTCAACATGCTGAAGATCGCGTTGGAGCTGGGGGCGCGCGTGGATCCCATTTACGAAGACATCGCCAGCAAGTTCTTCGAACATTTCCTGTATATCGCGTCCGCCATGAACGGACAGGGCGAGATGATGGGGCTGTGGGACGATAACGACGGCTTTTTCTACGACCGGCTGAAGCTCCCCGACGGTACTTCGCAACTGATGCGGGTCCGCTCCGTGGTCGGGCTGATCCCGCTGTGCGCGGTGGATACCATCGAACCATCGGTGATCGCGCAGCTTCCGGGATTTTGCAAACGCATGGAGTGGTTTGTCACGCATCGCCCCGACTTGGCGACGAATGTCGCGTCCTTCTCGCGTGAGGGCGTGGGGCTGCGGCGATTGCTGAGCATCCTCGGTAAGGCGCGTCTGGTGCGCGTGCTCGAAAAGATGCTGGATGAGACGGAATTTCTTTCGCCCCACGGAATCCGTTCGCTCTCGAAATTTCACGAAGCGCATCCATACCGATTGCAGGCGGATGGACACGAATACGGCGTCCAGTATGAGCCGGCTGAATCCCGCACGGGTGTTTTCGGCGGGAACTCGAACTGGAGAGGCCCGGTGTGGTTCCCGATTAATTATCTGCTGATCGAATCGCTCCAGCGGTTCAATCATTACTTCGGCGATGAGTTGCAAGTCGAGTTTCCGAAGGGATCGGGACGAAAAATGAACCTGGGGATGGTGGCGCGCGAGCTATCGCAGCGGCTGACGCGAATTTTCCTGCGCGACGGGGAAGGCCGGCGGGCAGTTTTCGGCGGAGTTGAGAAATTCCAGGCCGATCCCAACTTTCGCGATTACGTGCCCTTCTACGAATATTTCCACGGCGACAACGGCGCGGGAATGGGCTCCAGTCATCAGACCGGATGGACGGCGCTGGTGGCGAAGCTGCTGCAACAGATCGGCGAGGTTCCAGGAGGGCGGCCTTGAGCTTGTGGGGCCGGCACTTGTGCCGGCAGCCGGTCTTTAGACCGGCGAGGTTTCGCGGCACGGTATCCTAAGACTTCGCTTGACCACTCCCACCTCATCGCCCACCCCGCAACAAAAGACGCGCGCTCTCTGGATGGTGGTCGCGTTCACGCTGGTGGCGGCATCGGCGCAACCCCTGTTCAAGTCGGGCGCGGCGCGGCTGGACGAGCACCTGCCCATCGGCGCGCTGCTCGGCGTTCTGCTCACCGATTACCCGCTGATCATCGGGCTGGTGATGTATGGCTGCGGGTCCGTGCTGATGATTCTGGCGCTACGGCATGGCGAGCTTTCGGTTTTGTATCCGGTGATTTCGCTCAGCTATGTTTGGGTTGCGATTCTCTCCGTGCTGATCTTCCATGAATCGATGAACGCGATCAAGGTCGCGGGCATCGCGACCATCATCCTGGGCGTCGCGATTCTCGGCAGGGGCGGAAGCAAGTGAACACACCGGTCTCATCGATGGCCTGGGTGATGTTCGGCGCGGTGATCGGGAGCCTGGGCGCGGCGGGATTGAAGGCCGGCGCGCAGCGCCTTGAGATCAGCTTCCGAGGCGTGGTGACCAACTGGCGGCTGGTCGCGGGCCTCAGTGGATATTTGCTCTCGACGGTGTTTTTCATCCATGGAGTAAAGCAAGGCGAATTGAGCATTTTGTATCCAATGGTTTCGGTCGGCTACATCTGGGGAATGTTGTGGTCGAAGGTGTTCTTCGGGGAGCCGATCACGCGAATGAAGATCGGCGCGCTCGCTTTGATTTTGGTTGGCGTCGCGCTGTTGGGTTACGGCGGTATGAAGTAGGGTTGACGCACTCCCTCACGGTCGCGCCTCAAGGCGTGGTGAGCCGGCAGAAATCTTCCGCCGATACATTTCCGCCGCAGAAAATCAGCACCACGTGGCGCTCCGACGAGAAGTATTCCCTCAACCGATCCGCAGCGGCGAGCGTGCATGATGCGGCTGGCTCCGTCAAAACCTTCAGCCGCTCCAAAATCACTTTCATCGCGGCGACGGCTTCGCGATCAGGCACGACAGTCACGCTTTCCAAGAGCTGCTTGGCCATCTCAAGAGTTCGCTCGGACGGCGCCGGCGCCCCTAGCGTGCGCGCCACCGAGGTGATGGTTTCCAGAGTAACGATTTTCCCCGCAGCAAGCGATTTCGACATGCAATCCGCGCCCTCGGTTTCCACGCCCCACACCCGCACGGCGGGCTTCAGCGCTTTCACCGCCGTCGCGACGCCGCCCATGAATCCGCCGCCGCCGATGCTGATGATCACGTCAGTGACCTGCGGCACGTCGTCAAGAATCTCGAGGCCGACGGTGCCCTGGCCGGCCATCACCAGCGGATCGTCAAAGGGATGGATGTAGGCCCAGCCGTCGCGTTCGAATTGCGCGACTTCGGCAAAGGCGGCGCTCGCGTTCGCGGCGAATTTGATCTCCGCGCCATATCCGCGGGTCGCATCCACGTAATTGCGCGGCGTCGATTCGGGCATCAGGATCAGAGCTTTCAGGCCCAGCGCGCGCGCGACGTAAGCGGTGGCCTGGGCATGATTGCCGCCGCTGACCGCGACGATTCCGCGGCCGCGCTCCTCCGGCCGCAGGCTCAGCGCCTTATTGAACGCGCCGCGGACTTTGAACGAACCGGTTTTCTGAAAGATTTCGAGCTTCACGTAAACGTTGGTCTTCAAACGCTCGCTGAGAGTGGCGCTGGGTGTGAGCGGAGTCCTGCGGACACACGGCGCGATGCGCTGGCGCGCGGTCTGAATGTCGGCGAGCGAAATCTTTTCGGGCATGAAGTTTCTAGTCTAACGTGGCGCGGGCTGTCAGGCCTATCGTGGGGCCGGCACTCGTGCCGGCAGACCTGCTTTAGCAGGTCTCACAAACTGAGCCAGCTAAAGCTGGCTCGCAGCCCACTGTTCGAACGTGAGTGGCCGCCCCACGGTGGCTTTAAACTGGTGAAATCATGACCAACGCCAATGCAACCATCCACTACGCCGGCAACGATTACTTCGTCGCGGTTCCGCCCAGCGGCCACGCCGTCACGCTCGACGTGAACGGCGTGCGCTCCAGCGCGCCGGGACCTCTGGAGCTTTTGCTGATCGCCCTGGGCGGCTGCACCGGCACGGATGTGATTTCGGTGCTCCACAAGAAGCGGCAGCAGATCACCGACTATCGGATCGAGGTTCACGGCGAGCGCCGCGAGGAGCATCCGCGCAGTTTCCGGCGGATGGAAGTACGCCACATCCTGCGCGGCCGCGCAATCTCAGAGGACGCGGTGAAGAAGGCCATCGATATTTCGATCAACAAGTATTGCAGCGTCGCGGCGACCCTGCGACCCACGGTCGAAATCGTGACCAGTTATGAAATCCACGAGGACGGGGCCGGAGAAGGCGCAATAATCCCAAAATCGGGCACCTGACGACTACTTTTCTCGCATACGGGCACGTAACCAATTGGTGGGATCGCCGTATGTAATCCAAGGAGTCCTCCGTGTTCACATTTCTGAAAGACCTTCGTTACGGCGTGCGGGCGCTGGCCGCGACCCCCGGGTTCACAGCGGCGGCGATGATCTGTCTGGCGTTGGGAATCGGCGGCACCACGGCGATCTTCAGCGTGGTGCACGCGGTGCTGCTGCGGCCGCTAGGCTATCGCGAACCGGACCGCCTGGTGCGCCTGTACACTGAATTTCCGAAATTTCCCAACGGCGGATTGCGGCGATTCTGGACGTCGCCGCCGGAATATTACGAGCTTTCCCACGAGCTCGATTCCTGGGAATCGCTGGACGCCTGGTCGACCGGCGGAGTGAACCTGGGGGGCGCGGCCGAGCCGATTCGCGTCACCAGTTGCAGCGTGACCGGCGGACTGTTCCCTGCGCTCGGAGTGTCGCCGATCATCGGGCGCTCGATCACTCCGCAGGACGATGTTCCAGGCGCGCCACTGGTGGTGGTGATCTCCGAAGGATTGTGGCAGCGCGCGTTCGCAAGCGATCGTTCCGTGGTCGGCCGCGTAATCCAGATCAACGGGCGGAACGCGAACATCGCGGGAGTGATGCCCTCCACATTCACGTTTCCGCCGGGTGAAATAGATGCACCTGAAGTGTGGCAGCCATTTCAGCTTCCACCGCCCGATCCACAGAATCGCGGCAGTCACTTCCTGTTCCTGGTCGGGCGATTGAAGCCGGGCATTTCCATGAAGCATGCGCAAGACGAACTCGACCGTCACGTGGACCAGTCGCTCGCGCGCATCGGCGCGAAAAACCATCCGTTCAGCCACGACGCTCATCCCATCGTGAGCTACGCGCTGCACGACGAAGTGACCCGCACCATCAAACCGGCGTTGTGGACATTGATGGGCGCGGTCGCGTTCGTACTGTTGATCGCGTGCGTGAACGTGGCGAACCTGTTGCTCGCGCGCGCGGAAGCGCGGCAGCGCGAGATCGCGATTCGGAAAGCGCTGGGCGCGGGCGTGGGACAACTGGTCCGGCAATTCACCGTGGAAGGATTGGTTCTGTCGCTGGCCGGTGCGGGGCTCGGACTGGGGCTCGCCGCGGCCGGGTTGAAGGTGATGATCGCGGCCGGAAAGGCGAGCATCCCACGCGCTTCGGAAGTGAGTATCGATCCGACGGTTCTGGTGGTGACGCTGGGCGTATCGCTGCTGACGGCTTTGCTGTTCGGATTCGCACCGCTCGCGCAGATCGCGACGGGAACGCTGCACGACGCGCTCAAGGCAGCGGGGGGCCGGGCGACCGGCTCGGTCGCATCGAATCGATTCCGCGGGGCGTTGGTCGCGAGCGAACTGGCGTTGGCGCTAATGCTACTGATCGGTACCGGGCTGATGATTCGCGCCTTCTGGAAATTGAGCGAGGTTCACGCCGGATTCCGGCCTGATGGATTACTCACGCTGCGCGTGAATCTGCCGTCCGCGGTTTATCCGAACGACCCCGCCCTGGTGCGCTTCTGGAAGTCGGCCCAACAGAAGTTGTCGGAGATTCCCGGCGTCGATTCGTCGACCGCCATGTTCGGCCTGCCGCCGGAGCGCCCCATCAACGCCAATGACACACTGATCGAGAACTTCACGCCGGTTCCAGGCGGGCCCGGCAACAATATCGATTACTGGCAGATCGTCGGCGATCGATTCTTCGAGACCATGGGCACTCGCCTGATGGAGGGCCGCTTCCTTGACGCACGCGACACCGAGAATTCGGCGCCCACGGTGGTGATCAACCAGACCATGGCGCGCGTCTACTACGGAACCGAGAGCGCGATCGGCCATCGGATTAAACCCCTGACCGGATCGGACCCCCCGTGGCGGACCATCGTCGGTGTGGTCGAGGACGTCAAGAATGCGGCTCTCGATAGGCCGGCGGGCACCGAGATTTTTCTCCCCTATCAACAGGGGGGATTCGTATCGCGCACCATTTATTTCGCGGTGCACACGCCGGGCGATCCGCAATCGCTGATTTCGGCCGTGCGCGCCGCGATTCGCGATGTGGATCCGTCGCTGCCGCTTTCCCAAGTCAAGACCATGGACGACGTGATGGCCGGCGCACGATCGCGCCCGCGTTTTCTCACCACCCTGCTGGGCCTGTTCTCGTCGACGGCGCTGTTGCTCGCTGCGGTAGGGCTGTACGGAGTGATCTCGTATTCGGTCACGCGGCGAACCAACGAATTCGGCATTCGCATGGCGATGGGCGCCGAGAGGGGCGACGTTGTGAAACTGGTCTTGGGCCAGGCGCTGGGGCTCGCTTTGATCGGCGTGGCGGCCGGAGCCGTCGGCGCGCTGGCGCTCACGCGATTGATTCGCGGATTGCTGTTCGGGGTCAGCTCGTTCGATCCTATGACCTTCGCCGCGATGGCGCTGGTGTTGATAGTGGTGACCGCGCTCGCCTGCGTGGTGCCGGCGCGGCGAGCGACCAAAGTGGATCCACTGGTCGCGCTTAGGTATGAATGAGGGCGGCGCGAAGCCGCCAATTGCGCGAAGCCGCCAATTGAAAATACGGGACTGTTGTCCCCATTTGCAGCAAGTGTGGATTCTCAAAAGAACGGCAGCGGACACAGCGGCCTGCCCCTCATTCAACCATCGGCTGAAGTAAACTGTCTCCCATGGCCGCTGATTTTTCCGCTGTTTTCGCCACGCTGAAAAAGGCGCTGGGCAAGTACGCCAAGCGCCTGGCTGTCAAGACGGACACGCCGGTGGAGTACAGCCTGGTCACGAAGTCCCCGTCGCCTTTTCCTCAGCACAAAGGGCATCCGTTGGACTTCGCGTTGGTTCGCGTCGGCAAGGCGTATGTGAGCGTTCACCTGTTGCCTCTCTACATGAACCCGGCGCTTGCCACCACCATCTCCCCGGAATTGAAGAAGCGAATGCAGGGCATGGCCTGCTTCAACTTCAAGACCGAGCCTGACAAGGAACTGCTAGCCGAACTCCGGCGTTTGATCGAGGACGGACTCAAGCTGTGGGGCGAGAAGAAGTGGCTGTGAATCCGGGCTAAGCCGCGAAATCGAGATTCACAGCTTCGGCGCCGGAGGCGGAAGCTCGCGCGCGGGGCACGCCGATTCGAATCCGACGCGCTTGTGCGACCCGTCGCAGAAGGGCTTGTTCGCCGACTGTCCGCAGCGGCACAGCCCGATCACGGTTCGCCCGCCAAGGCCGAACGGATTGCCGTCGGAATCGTGAACGGTGAACTCGCCTTCAACTCGAATCGAGCCGTTATTGAAGATGGTAACTTTCGCTGGCATTAGTCCGATGCTAGCAGATCGCCGTGCGGGTGCCGCTAAATCGTCGTCGCGATCTTAACGCCGCGGCGGTTGCGCGCCATTACGCTCTTGCGCACCGGCTGCTTCTGCCACAATCGGAATCCGCCGGTGAACGCATTGGTGTTCGCGCCCAGGCGGACGTCAGGCGGCAGCTTGCCGGCTTTCTTCGCGTTACCTCCGCCCAGCACCACGTAATCCATTTGCAGCGCATCTTTCAACATCACCGCGATTTTGCACACATGCTTTCGCCAGCGCCGCAAGCCCAGCCGCTTCAGACCGCCGATTCCGGCGTAGTCCTCATATGTGCGCCCGCCGCGGTACGGGAGGTGCGCCAGTTCCAGCGGATCGAGCGAGCCGCCCGCGATCATCGCGGAACCCAGGCCGGTGCCCAGGCCGAGAAACAACATGCGGCCTCCATCGTAACTGCCCAGCGCCTGCATGGCTGCGTCGTTCAGAATTCTGACGGGCCGTCCGAACGCCTTCCGGAAATCGAAACGAACCCAGCCGCCGCCTAGATTGTAAGGATTTCGCGCGGGCTGGCCATCGACGACGGGCCCGGGGTAACCGATGGAGACCGCCTCATATTCCCAGCCCTCGGTCGCGTTTCGGACCTCTTTCACCATGCGCGCGGGTGTCATGGCCGGGCCGGAGGCGAACCGTATTCTGTTCCTGTGGCCGGTGGCGATGGCCTTTATATGCGTGCCGCCGACATCGATGACAAGTATTCTCAGTGGCTTGGGCATTCTGCGTTCCTCCGGAGCCTAATCAGACCCGTGTAAATTTTCCCACGTCGTTCACGTCCAGCACCATGGCGCCATTCTCGTCGATGTGAAATGCCGGGTCGAATTTGGCGCCCCAGATCATCTCGTCGAATCGATACGAATAGCGCGAATTCACGATCTGGCTGAAGGTGTCGTCGAAACCTTTGATCAGAATCAGCACTTCGGCCTGCAGGGCGGCAAGATCGGCGGCGGTCTTTCCCGACAGGGGACTGGACTCCTCGATGGGATGGACCACGGTCCAGCTCAGCGGGAAAAAGAAAATGCCGGTTCGCTCAAGTGTGAGCTCCTGATAGCGCCGGGTGCCATTTTCGACAGTCATCAGCATGACGTTCGCGCTCAGCTCGATCAGCACATTGGGGCGGAGATTGACGATGCGGAATTGAAGACTGGTCCCTTCCTCGTAAGGTGCAATCAGGACATTTTCGCTAAAACCGATCTTCGCCGACGGCCGCGACACGCGCCCGAACAGCACGCCGGTGGCGAGTGCGAACCCCATCAATCCGACCAGCGACTCGAAGGCCGCGACTACGTTCGCGGCGACGCTCGCCGGAGCCAGGTTTCCATAGCCGACGGTGGTGAGGGTATGCGAGCTAAAGAAAAAATCGTTGATGAAGTGGCCCATCGCTGTCGGCGCGTTATCGCCCTGAATATGGCCGGGCCCGAGTAGGAAGTAGAGGAGCGCGAACGCAGTATTCACTGCCAGGTAAGCTAATAAAACCAGTCCCAGAAACGTGGGCCATCCAGTGTTGATCAGATGCAGATAGGGGTGAATGTTGCGCCAGCTCACACCGTGGCGATCGACGTTGAAGCTGCCGTCTTTATTAATCGCGCGGCGGAGATTGCCGGTGACTTGCTGCGTCAGCCCGGGATCGAATGAGGGCTTCCGCATTCGATTAGGATACTTGATCGCCGCGGGGTGGCGCACGTGCCCCAGGTGTCAAGCCTGCCGTGTTCACACTTATGTGAACGCCGGGTTTCGCGTGATCAATGTGTGTCGAGACGAGTCTCGACACGGCACGCAGGAGTGCGTGCGCCACATCCTGTCCCTTGCCCGAGAATGAGGGAGGATTAAACATGCGAGCCGCGATGATCGCTCTCGGCGCTGGCATTCTTGGTATTCTCGGCGTCCGCGCCCTCGCGCAACGAATGCCCTCACAAACACCGCCCCGAAGCCAACGAATCGTGATTGCCGCGAGCTCCGCGCTCGATGGCAAAGGCCGAATCCTGCACGACACGCGCATCGCGATCGAGGGCTCAGGGATTCTGAGGATTGACCCTAAGGCCGGACCCGTCACCTACGACCTGCGCGGATTGACCGTGCTGCCGGGCTGGATCGACGCGCACGTGCACATCACCTGGAGCTTCGGCCCAGATGGAAAAAACGCGGGCCAGGGAGGAACCACGCAGGAAGCCGTGTCCGCGGCGGCCTCCAATGCATTTGCGACTCTGATGGCGGGCTTCACCACCATCCAAAGCGTGGGCTCTTCCGCTGACGTTCCCTTGCGCGACGCCATCGCCAAAGGCGCGTTGCCCGGCCCGCGCATCCTGACGGCGGTCGAGCCGCTGTTTGGGCAAGGCGAAAATACCGGGACGCCCGATGAGATTCGCGCGTTCGTGCGGAAGCAAAAAGCGGCGGGCGCGGACTTGATCAAAATCTATGCATCCGGCGGCATGACGAGGGGCGCCATGACCATGTCGCAGGAACAATTGAACGCAGCTTGCGATGAAGCGAGGATTCAGGGCCTACGGTCGCTGGTACACGCGTACCGGGATGCCGTGCGCGCGGCAACTCTAGGCGGATGTTCGCAGATCGAGCACGGCCTGGGCGCGTCCGACGACGATCTCAAGTTGATGGCGGAACGCGGGACGGTTCTTGACCCGCAAGCCGGGCTACTGCTCGAAACCTATCTTCAGTTCAAGGAGAAATTTCTTGCCCCGCCGTACTACACCGAAGAAGGTTTTGCCGCGATGCCGGCACTCATCCCGGAGCACCAGGATTTAATTAAGCGGGCGATGCGCATCCCGGGACTGAAACTTGTTTACGGCACCGACGCCGTCGCGGGCGCACACGGCCGCAATGCGGAGGATTTTGTCTACCGCGTGCGCGACGCCGGAGTTGACCCGATGGCGGCCATGGTTTCCGCCAACTCACTGGGCGCGGAAGCGCTGGGGATGGGTAGCGAGATCGGCTCGATCGCGCCCGGCCTCCAAGCGGACATCATCGCGCTGGATGGCGATCCGCTGAAAGACATCACCGCCGTTCGTCGCGTCGTATTTGTGATGAAGGGCGGCATTGTTTATAAAAACAGCCCGCACGGCGCGATCCCGGCGCACGCGGGCGGACAGCCTTGATCGAATGTGGGGCGGTCCCCTGGACCGCGGCCAGAGTTTACCCGCAACGGGCCCTCGTCGGCCTCCGTTTTGAGACTCATTAGTAGAGCCGGACCAGGGGTCCGGCGCAGACGAGGGCGTCCGCCCCACCGGCGCTTGAGCGATATACTGAATCTCTCGGCCAAATGAGGCGCGACGGCGTTCCGACTTTTGAGACGCGACCGCCAGGGAGTGCGTCCGGCCGTGCTTGCCCGCCTCAGTTCGTGGATCGAGTCAAGATCGGGAATCTTTCATGCGTCTCTTTCTCGAAAGCGTCGCGACACAGGCGCTCGCGGCAACGAAGCGCTCGCTAACACTCCGCGCGGGTCTGGCGATCCTCGCCGCTACGCCGGTTCTTGCGCAGCAGCCCGCGCCACCAAACACGTCGCCACCCTCTCAGCGACCCGCGCGGCCGCCCAAACCGGGCGTCAAAACTCCCGGCGTCCAGATTCCCTTCGCCAGCCTTAAGCCGGACTACGAATTCCCCGTCCCGGGCGCCCCGGATTGGATCGCGGTCGGCGAATCCATCTGGATTTCGAACTCGCCCCAGAACAGCGTCACGCGCATCGATCCGAAGACCAACAAGATCGCCGACACGATCACTGGTTTGAACCGGCCGTGCTCGGGACTGGCGATCGGATTCGGCAGCCTGTGGGTTCCCAACTGCGGCGATCAGACGCTGGCGCGAGTGGATCTGAAGACCGCCAAGATCACCGCGACTATTCCCACAGGCGTCGCGAATTCCGAAGGCGGGCTCGCGGTCACCGCCGACAGCGTGTGGCTTCTGACCGACGCCAAGAGCACCCTCGCCCGCCTCGATCCGGAAAAGAACACGATCGTCGCCGAGGTGCGTTTGCCGGCCGGGTGCTTCACCGTCGTGTTTGGCCCGCCCGGTCCCGAGGCCGCACTGTGGGTCACCTGCACCCAGGCGAACCAGGTACTGCGGGTCGATCCGGTGACCAACCAGGTGACGAATCGCATTGACCTCGGTATCCCGCCGGCCGGCCCGGCTAGCACCCAGTCCGTCCACACTCAACACAATACTCAACCCAGATTCCTCACCGTAGGCGAAGGCGCGGTGTGGGTGCTATGCCAGGGTGAGGGCAATGTCGTCAAAATCGATCCGAAAACCATGGCTATTGTGGCGACCATCGAGGTCGGCGTGCCGGGCGGCGGCGGCGATATCGCGGCCGGCGAGGGCGCCATCTGGGTATCCTCGTTCGGATTTCCGATTTCGAAGATCGATCCGAAGTCGGGCAAGGTGGTTCAGCAGTTCGTGGGCGAGGGAGGCGACGCCATTCGCGCGGCCGGCGGCGCCGTGTGGTTATCGAACCTGCGGCAAGGGGTCGTCTGGCGTCTCGACCCCAGAAGGATCGCCGCAACGCTCGCCGAGTGAAGCAGTCGCGCGTTGCGCTCTTGAAGCGCGACCGTCAGCGACTGCGTTGCAGCTCTTAACTTACGCCTAATTTAAGCCGTCGCCGCCGGAGCCGCGGCCTTCAGCCGATTCGTAGCCCGTGTGATCAGCCGCCGGGGATCCAGCAAGTGCTGCGGCCGGAAATGCCGTTGCGACCATCGTGTGCCCGGCTCGAACTCGATTCCCAGGAAATACCCGATCTCGCGAAAAACGCAGTACTTTACTTTGCCCATCAGCTCGCCATTCGGGTAGCTGATCCGGAAAGGGGTGCCCAACGGCACCGGCCGGTCGACTTGCAGGCAAGCGCCTGAGAGCGAAATGTCTTCCAGGTTTGCGACCCCCCGCCGTGTCCGCCCGACCTGGTCCCGCCACTGGACGTCCACCAGGTCCGCGCATAGCATCCTGGGTTCAACTCGTCTGTCCATCATATCTACATCTTCCATCGGCGCTATCTTTTAGATTGATTAGCGCGTCGGCCCTAGACAAATTCGCCTTACATTCGCGCTAGGGCACTCCTTACTCATGTTACGCGACTCGGGTTGCTACCATGAGCTTACGGATACGCATGCCGGAGAACCTCTCCTATCACCTCGGACGGGAAGGACAAGGGTTACGATCTCGCCTCGGCCTCAAAACGGAGCCGCTCCAGGCAATTCTGGTCCATATCATCGTAGTGGTAGTTTTCGGGGTCTTCCTACCCTGGTGGCTCGGCATCCAGTTTCTCGATCCCGTCACCATCGCAGCCTACTCCTGTCTGGGAGTCCTGTTCGCAGCGCCGGCAGCCGCTCAGGGGTTCGCGGGCGACCGGCCCCGCTCCATGAGCGAAGCTCTGGCGAGGATCGCCCTGGCGGTGTTGTACGGAGAGGCCATGGCCATCGCGATTCTGCTCGCCGGCTTCATGACTATTTTCATGACCCATGCACGCGTGTTTCTGGCTCCCGATTTCGTATCGCTCGGCGAGGCGGCGGCGCTGGGAATCTCAGGATCGCTGGCGTTGGCTGCGATCGCAGCGGTAGTTGGATTGATGCTGCCGAAGGGCGGCGCGCGAATGGTCCTGCGAATTATTTTTCTCAGCCTGCTACTTCTGTTTTTCTTCCGCTCGCGATGGCTGCCCGACGTGGAGGTAACGGGGACGGCGCTGTGTCTGGCGGTGACCGCCGCCGCGATCGTGACCTTGCGACGATTGATCGTATCTCCCTGAGGCACGACAGAATGGAGTGCTCGTCTCATTGATGCACGACATGACGCACGACATGACACCCGACAGAATGGATCAACCCACCAACCGCCTGGATCAAACCAAGCCCAACAAAATCGGCATCCTGCTGCGCGTCGCGTTGTTCATTTTGATCGGCTACATGGGGATGGTCCTATTTCCATGGATCATCCAGTCCTTAGTAGAGAGCCTGGTGGTCACCGCGGCGATGGCCGTGTTCGCCTCCGCCGCCGTCGCCAACGCGATCGTGGTTCGCATCTACGAACGCGGGCGCCTATCCGACCTCGGCCTGGCGTGGACCAACGCTTCACTGCGCGAATTTCTGCTGGGAACCGGATTCGCCGCAGCCGCGGCCGTGGCGATCGTAATCGCGCCTGTGGCTGCCGGCTTCGCGAGCTTCGAACCCGCGCCCAGCGTCGAGCACCGCTTGGCCAGCGTAGCCTTCATCGCCGTCGTCCTCCTGTTCGGAGCGGCCGGCGAGGAGATGCTGTTTCACGGATACGCTTTTCAGTTGCTGATCCGGTCCATCGGCGCGTGGGCCACCATTCTTCCGGCGGCGGTGCTGTTCGGCCTCGCCCACATCGGCAATGAAAACGCAAACGCTCTGGGTATCCTCAACACCATGCTGTGGGGACTCCTGCTGGGCTTCGCCTACGCCCGCACCCGCGCGCTCTGGCTCCCCATCGGCCTGCATTACGGATGGAACCTGGCGCTACCCCTGCTCGGCGCGAACTTGAGCGGGTTTACAATAGGTGTGACCGGATACGCGCTGCACTGGCGCGTGGGCGGTCTGTGGAGCGGAGGCGGGTATGGACCGGAAGGCAGCCTGTCGGTAACGCTGATCGTGATCGTGCTGGGTGTAGTGGTGCATCGGGTTTTTGTCGATCCCGATCCTTGAGGCGCGACCGTTAGGGAGTGCGTTCTTCCGAGCCGTGACCATTTGCCGCAGGCAACTAACGCGGCAGCGGGCCAGGGAGCGGCCTAAACGATCCCCGGTTTGACGCGCGCCCGTTAGGGAGTGCGTTGTTTGATCGACTGAGGTTCGACGGAACTGTGAGGTAATTTATGACCGGTTCTTTCTCGCGGTTATACACTGGAGCCGTTGCTGTATTGATCGCCGCCGCGTCGATCGGCGCCGCCTTAATCGCCCTGACAACGCTTGGCCCGGCGCCCCTCCTTGCCGACCAGAAAAAACTCACCGACGATCAGCGCGTGGAAATCCTGCGCGGCCTCAGCGCCGAATACGCCAAGGTCAAGGCCCCTCTGCCGCGATCCGCCAAGCCCCTCGATTTTCGATCCGACGGAACCTGGGACCAGAAGTATTGGGCCGACGTGGGCAAGCAAAACGGCCCCGCGGGCCGTATCGGCGACCTGGTGCAGGTCACCAAAGTCGAGATCCTGAGAGACACGATCGTTCTGCAAATCAACAACGGCTCCCGGGCCAAGGGATCGTGGAAGGATCACTTGTCCATCGGCATGACCGGCGCCGGCGGCGGGGGGATGCAGCCCGTCAACGGCGGCCAGCAATCCACCGCGCCCGGCGGGACCACCATCGCGCTGCGATTTGGCGAGCCGATCGGTGAGCTGACCTCGGCCGACGTCAAAAAAATCATGGCGCCCGTGCTCGAGTTTGAAGGGAGCAGGGTGACCGAGCAGTACATCGACACGGTTCCTCCCGAAGTCAAGATAGCGATCACGGAGAAGAAGGCGATCGTGGGGATGGATCGCGATCAGGTGCTTCTCGCGCTGGGCCGTCCGGTGCGAAAGTCGCGTGAGACTAAGGATGGCGTCGAGATCGAAGATTGGATCTACGGAACGCCGCCCGGCCGAATTACGTTCGTAACGTTCGCGGGCCCGAAGGTGATCAAAGTGAAAGACACCTACGCGGGCCTGGGCGGCACCATTGCGGAGACGCCGAAAGAGCCGTAGGTCTTTCCGAGCCGCTACTAGTTGGCTCCGGGTTCCGGAGCCAACGCGCGACAGCGCACGAAGGAGCGGCACGTTCAGCTTGCTACTGGCGCTCAAATCGTAGCGGCGCTCAAATCTGTGAGGCGCGCCCGTCAGGGAGAGCGTTCCGGCTCTCGGAGCGGATTCGCGCAAAGACACTTCGGCTTTTCTGGCCGTAAGAGCTGCCCGCGAAGGGTGGCAGACAGCCACTCCGCGAAAAGTCTCATTAGCAGGCGACATGAATCGCGTGCGCCACAGCGTCCGATATTTATTTCATCAAAAGCATAAGATCACGAAACAATCCCGTTTGGCAGGCGACAAGATCGCCTGCCCCACGAGACAAAGCACTCCATTCCGTCGTGCCCTATAACGAGCACTCCATCCTGTCGTGCCTAAAAAAATCTGAACTGAAGCCGGCTTCACCCCGTCCGAATCCCGAACGGCAGAACCGTGTTTTTCATCCGCCACGGCGGGGATCCTGTGAGTTTAAGACAGGCGGCCTTCCAACACTCAAACACCTTGCAACGGCTTGTCTAGAACGCCTTGCTCAGTGGAACCGGCTCTCTTGCTGGCCGAGCACCGATCTCTTCGGTTTCAAGATATCCGAAGAATATTGCGGAGGGGTGCGAGGCAAAGTGGGAAGTGGAACAATCGAGGGGAGATAGAGTCGAAAAAATAATTGTTATGAGTGAAAAGGGGACAGACTCAAACACGAATTTAGCGTTGGCTGGCATCGGTGGTTGAGTGTCCCGCCTTGCGATTTTCCTGCGCGGCGTTTTCTAGAATTGCTTCACGACAAGATTCGGAATCATCGCGAAGTGCCGGATGTTCTCCGTGACGACTTCGAATCCCAAATGTAGCGCGGTCGCGCCTATGAGCAGATCCGCGAAAGGTAGCGTGATGCCCCGGTCGGCTTCCTTCCCTGAGATACTTCCGGCGAGTCGTGCGATTTCAGTGGTGAGAGGGTAGATGGCCATGTCGGCGACGAGATCGTCCAGGAAAGACTGACGATGTTTGCGCCGCGCATCGGGCTTCGCCCGTTCGATGCCATGCGCCAACTCGACAAGCGTCACTGCCGACAGACCTGCGGGAACGGTACCATGCACCGAATGCAGTTGAGCAAAGATATCGCGGACGCTGTGGCCCCGGCGCTCTGCTGAAACGAGCGTGCTCGTATCCAGGGTCAGTCCCACGAAGGCGGATTCCAGGGCTGCCGGCTGCGGACGATCTCCTCGACGTCGGCCGCGTAGTCTGGATCGAGCGTGATAGCGTAGCCTCGTTTCTTTTCGCGCTCTTCCGCCAGCCGGATCAGGTCGGACAGCGTGCGCGGATTCGGCTGCGCCGGCTTTATAACGGCGACCGGCTGCGCATCGCGCTCCACGATGACCTCCGCACCGTCCCGGATTTTATCCAGCACGCCGTGAACATCCCGAGCGAGCTCAGCTTCGGTCATGTGCAGCACTGCCATATCTTCGATCATACGCCCTCTTCGGCCTGGGTTTCAGTTTGGAAGGATGCGTCACCCCGAGCGAACAGGATCTCACTCCTCAACCAACTTCCGCAGCCGACCCAACGCCTCGTCCCACTGCTTCGAAATCAAATCGAGATAGTGGCGCGCATCCGCGAGCCGCCGCTGCTCCAACTGCCACACGCTCTCGCGACCGTGCCGCTTGCTGCGCACCAGTCCCGCCCCCTCCATCACCCGCAGGTGTTTGGTGATCGCCTGACGCGTGACTTTGGAACCCAGGGTAAGCCTGGTGATGGACAAAGGCCCGTCATCACAAAGGCGCGCGACCAGCCGCAACCGAGTCTCATCGCCCAGCGCCGCGAAAATCGGGGCGGAGAAACGCGGAGCAGAAAAGCTCGATGCCAAAGCCCCCGGCCCGGAGCCACGTGACGGAACGCTCCCCGATCGTCCTGCCCGCACGCTACGGCTTCTGGACAAGGTACGCCTCGATCAACTTCACCTGCATGCTCCAGCCGCCCTCGTTCGCCGAGAACGCTTTCGCCCGGCGAGCCAGAGGAATCTGATCGAAGCCGGACTCGGTAATCGTCAGCATGATCCCGTCCACCGTTTTTTCGAGAGTAAAGGCGACGAGAGTGGTTGGCTCCAGTGAGTAGTCGATGCCGGGCTCCATTGCGTAGGGATGCCAGCGGAAGGAGAACAACCGCTCCGGCTCCATCTGCTCCACAGTAATCTCGAATGGCTTGCCCTCGTAGGGCTTCTGGGCCTTGGCGACCTCTTCATTCACGGTCGTCGGGACCACCACTCCCCGCAGTTTCGCTCCGGGCGTGAAGGGGGCGTCGAACCTCACACCGAACCAGCTCCCGAATTCCTTTGCTTCAGATATCGCCCGCCAGACTCGGGCCAGCGGCGCGCGCAGAAGAACCTTCTTTTCGATGCGGTCAGTACTCATGGTTGTATGCATCCTTCCCGTTTGTAATATGCAACCCAACAGTTGCATGTTATCAGAGCCACGATCAAAATGCAACCTCCGGGTTGCAATAGATGCCAGAAGCTCATACTTTCCCGCTATACGCGCGGCGCGCGGGAAAGTGCCCGTCATTTACGGGTGTCTTGCGGTGTTTTTGCGGTTATTTGATACAAAACAGCGTGTTTTGACCGCGCAGGTAAATCTCGCCCTCGATGATCGCGGGAGTGCCGATAAACATCTGATTCTCCAGCGTGTTGGTCGCCAGCACCTCGTACTTTTCGCCCATCTTTACGACGATCACGTCGCCTTCTTCCGATGCGAGGTACAGCTTGCCGTTCGCCGCCACCGGCGACGACTTGAAGTTGTACGGCTTCGGCAAACGCTGCTGCTGATAGAACGGCGTTCCGGTTTTCGCATCGAAACACGAAAGCATGCCGCTATCGGTGAGCACGTATAGCTTGCCGTCGGCGAGCACCGGCGAGGGAGTATACGAATTGCCGCGCTGGTTCTGCCACACGACCGCGTCGGTTCCGGTCAGATCGCCTTCGCGGCCGAGCTTGATCGCCATCAGATTGGGATTGCGATATCCGCTCATCACCCACACCATGGAGCCGTCGGAAACCGGCGCGGGAATGGTATTCTGCCCCAGTCCGGCGACCTCCCAGATGGGCTTGCCGGTTTCGAAATCGTAGGCGTGGACTTTGCGCGTGGCCGATACGATGACCTGCTTCTTGCCTTGATAGGAAATCACCACCGGACCGGACCAGTTGGTGTTGCCGTCGTTGCGATTGGCGCGCCACAGTTCCTTGCCGGTGGATTTGTCGAGCGCGACCAGGAACGAATCGCCTTCGTGATCGTAGAGCAGCAGCAGCGTGTTGCCTTCGAGCGCGGGCCAGGAGCCCTCGCCGAATCCGTTGAACATGCGCAACTGAACACCGAAATCCTTCTCCCAGATTTTGTTTCCGTCGAGATCGTAGCAGTACACGCCGCGCGACCCGAAGAACGCGATGACGTATTTCCCGTCGGTGACGGGCGAGTTGGAAGCGAAGCTGCCGTACTGCGGATGATAGCCCTCATGCGGCGTCGCGATTTTCGCCACGCGCTCCCACAGCGGCTTGCCGGTCTTGCGGTCGAGGCACATGAGCATCAGTTTCTGCTCGGGTTGCGCGCCGCCGGATCGGCCGAATCCCCCACGGCGTCCTTGCGGCTGCTCGGCGGCTCCGGCCGCGGCCGCCCCGGTCGGCACCGAAGTCGTCAGGAAAATCTTGTCGCCCCAGATCACCGTTGACGAATGACCGCGCCCGGGGATTTCAGTTTTCCATTTGATGTGTTCGGTGTCGCTCCAGGTGAGCGGCGCATCGCCGCGCGCGATTCCATTCCAGTCGGGGCCGCGCCATTGGGCCCAGTCGCCGGGACCGGAGGCGGATGCCGCGGCGGAGCACAGGAGGGCGATCAAGAGGATTTGCCGCATTGGATTGATGATACAACGGTGGGTCTCTCGAAGCCGTGGAGGCAGTGGTGAACGCACTACACGAGGCCGCTGAACGCTTGGCAGGGCATGGCCCTGCCCCACGACAGAATGTCGACATGAACGTCGACACGGCACGCTGAAGCGTGCGCCACGTGAGTTTCTGATAACATTCTCTGGTGAGCGCACCACTCCACGTAGCCACCCCCAGCACCATCGAACGAGATCTGGCCGGCGATTTCGTGTATGTCGTCGAAGAAGCCGCTATTTCCTCCGCGAGAACCATGGGCCAGGGCGATCGGGAGGGCTCCGATCTGGCCGCCGTGCAGGCCATGCGGAAGGCCTTCGAAGAAGTGCGCATCGCGGGCGAGATCGTTATCGGCGAAGGGGAGCGCGACGAAGCGCCCATGCTGTACATCGGTGAAAAAGTCGGCGCGGCGCCGCGTCCCGGCATCGAATATCCGCAAGTGGATATCGCGGTCGATCCGCTGGAAGGCACCAATCTTTGCGCCCTGGGCACCCCCAATTCCATCGCGGTGCTGGCGGCATCCGAGCCCGGCGGCCTTCTGCATGCCCCGGATTGCTATATGGAGAAGATCATCGCGGGGCCGGCGTGCCGCGATGCGCTGGATATCGACGCGCCGGTGAAATACAACCTCAAAGCCATCGCCAATTCGCTCGACCGGCAGGTGAGCGACCTGGTGATTATGGTGCTGGACCGGCCGCGGCATGAGAACCTGATCGCGCAGATCCGGGCGTCGGGGGCGCGCATCCGTCTGATCCCCGACGGCGATCTTTCCGCGGGAATCGCGGCGGCGGTGCGCGGCGCGGGCGTGGATGCGGTGATGGGGACCGGCGGCGCTCCGGAGGGCGTGATCACGGCGGCGGCGCTGCGGTGCCTCTCGGGCGAGATGGTGGCAAGGCTGGTGGTCAACACCAAAGAATTGGAAGAGCGCGTCGAGAAGATGGGAATCAAGGATCCCAAGCGCATCTACACCGCACACGATCTGGCGCCCGGCAAGCAGATTATTTTCGCAGCCTGCGGCGTTACGGATGGGGCGCTGCTGCACGGCGTCCGATTCTTCGGCGAAGGCTGCCGCACGCACTCTCTGCTGATGATGTACAGCGCCAAGAAAGTGCGGTTCGTCGATACGGTGCACATGTTCCGGGAGCCGGGCCGGCGGGGGGTGCGGCTGTATTGAGCCAAGCGGTCGGGAGCCGGGGTGGCGGGTCAGTTTGAACTTTCTTTCGGTTGATTCCATCCTCTCCTGTTATGCTGAAATCGTCATGCCCCCAAATAGCGGCGAAAGCAGCCAAGGTTCGATGGAGCAAGGAACCGTGAATTACGAGCCGTACGAAGAGCAAAAATGCGTCGCCTGTGGAAGACCGATGGAATTCCCACTAGATGGTGAAACTATACCGTGGGTGTCTGAGAATGCGCCGATGTTTGAAGTTCGATGTCCCCGCTGCCGGGCAATGACTCCGATCCTGATGAAGCCGACCGATCCACACTATTGACTCGATAAGGCCCGCGAATCCCATCGGACCTTGCATCCCGTATTCTTCGTCTCAATGATTGCCCTGTCGGTTTACGAGCCTCCCACGTACGTTGCAGAACGTACCCTTTACGAGACATGAGAGACTACTTCTCCTCAACGCCTCCCCCTTTAACGTCGATTATTTTTACAGCCTTGTTGTCAGGGCCATAAATCGTTAGCTTCTGATGGTCATGCGCCGGCTGCTCCGAACGCCGGTCTTTAAGCCAGACCCAAAAGCGACCGACAATTTCCTTGGATAGCGCGATTGTGGCAGCGACGCCGAGCGGGGTCTGGATAAACACCTTGATGTGTTCTACCGCGTGCGGTAGCCACTCGCTCTCTTGGAGCGTAATTTGAATCTCATATTCCGGGCCAAGCCAAGCCGCGAGGTCGCTCTTAAACCCCCGCGCGTCTGGTGGCACGGAAACATCATCGACACGGAGGGTGGGCATTGGCCATAGCCTAACACCCACCGGCAAAACAATGGCAGCGTCGCCGCTCCGCTCGTGTACGAATCTCGCAGACTTGCGCTCCGCGTCGCGGTATTAGCTTTAGTTTCGCGTGATATACTTCCAGCGGGGATCTGCGACAAGCAAATGAAAGCTCTGCTGTGCTTTCTCGTGCTCAGTATCCTGCCGCTGTTCGGGCAGGATCCCGTTCCCGGCTGGAAGCGCATCAAGGTCTTGAGCGACAGAACGCTGATTGCTAGCGGGGTGGATGTAACCGATCCATCATGGAACCAGCTTCAGTTCCGTTGGAAGGCTCCGTGTTCGGCCAATAATGCCCACTTGACGTTGTATGCCCTTCCGCCGAAAGAGAAAGGCGCAAAGGCTCTCGGCTCTCAATTAATGGACCTCGCCGCCAAATCCGGAGGCTACGTATTCCCCATCCCCCAAGGGACGGCGACCGTCATGGTAATAATGCGCGGAGACCGATGTACCTCCAATCTCGAAATGGAAGTGTTCGCTCCGTACACGCCGTCCACGGCGGAAACCGACTTCGACTTCCGGCAGACGAAATGGGGCATGTCGAAAGAACAGGTCATTGCCGCCGAAGGCACACCCGTAGCTGCCACCGAAGGTAAGGATCAGTTGGATCAGTTGGGTTACGAGACGGAAGTGGCCGGATTGAAAGCGTCGACGATTCTTGCATTCGTGAACGGTAAGATGGCAAGAGCCGGCTACGTTCTGTTGGAGACGTATGCCGAGCCGAACCAGTACGTCATCAGCTTCGGACGTTGGCTTGATGGCCTGAAGGAAAAGTACGGGGCGCCGAAGCCGGACATCCAATGGCTGAACGATCTTTATCGTAAAGATGAGAAGAAGTATGCTTTTGCCATCTCAGCGGGGCATCTGATTATTCGCGACTCGTGGGAGACGGAGCGCACCACGATTCAGCTCATTATGAGCGGGAAGAACTTTCAAGTCACGGTTGCAATCATTTACACGAGCAAAGAACTTCAAGCCGAACTGGAGAAGAAGGAGAAGGACCTTCAGAAAAAAGTATTCTGACGTTCCCGGTGGAATATTGGCCGGGAAGGGTACTGCTTGTTGGGCGCGTGAGGCGTGCGAACTCCCGCATCTAGAAAGCGAGGTTGCGTCTGTTGCCCCCCGTTTCTCGCGGTCTATCGCAGGTTCCGGGCCGCCCGCCGTACTGCGAGGGCCAGGGCCTTTCACTCGAAACGCCGGTACAACGCGATTAGCTGAGCGACGCCAAGCTGTTCGGCGCGCAGGCGGCCCTCCGGCATCGCATCCACCAGGGCCTTCCCGTACATAGGGGCGAGATTGTTGCGCAGCGTCTTGCGCTTCTGACGAAAACACGCAGATGCAAAGCGCAGAAAGGCTGGGACATCGGTCAATCCGAACTCCGTGGCGGCATCGCGCGGCACCAGGCGAACCACGGCGCTGTCGACTTTCGGCGGCGGGCGAAAGGCAGTGCGCGAGACGGGGAACAGAATCTCGGGCCGCGACATCACCTGGGTCTGCACGCTCAGATATCCGAAGGCGCGAGATCCGGGCTCGGCGGCAACGCGGTCGGCGACTTCGGACTGCATCAGCAACACGGCGGACGTCCACATGGTCGCGCCGCCGCTGGCGGCCGTCATCATTCTCGCACCGCCGCCGGCGGCTCCCAACTCGAAAATCTTCTCAAGAATTGGGGACGTGATGTAGTACGGCAGGTTGCCGGCGATCACCGCCGGGCCCCACGCGCTGAGATCGGTTTTGAGAATGTCGCCCTCGATCAGCGTGAGGCGCCCTTGCGCGATCGGTTCCAGAAATTTCTGGTTCAGATAGTGGACGAAGAAGGCATCCAGCTCAATCGCGACCACTTTATCGGCGCGTTCCAGGAGGGATTCAGTGAGTGCGCCTTTGCCGGGCCCGATTTCGATGACCAGCGGGACTTTGTTGGAGGCCGGGTGATCCCCGCCCTCCGGTCGGCTTTGCCTCCACGGATCGAGATGACGGGAGGGGCTTGACGGGGGATTCATGGCGGGGCCGTCAGGATGATCCCCGCCCTCACGGGCGGGGTTTGACACTGAGCAGGCGGCGCCCGCGATGCGGTCCAGAATGGATTTTCGCGCGAGAAAGTGCTGGCCCAGGCGGCGACCCACGCGGCCTTTTCCAGTTATCCTTTGACGTCGACAGAGCTGTGGCTCGCCGGCAGCCAGAGCCTGACACGGCCGGCGACCGGGCGGCCGAGAGTTGTCGCCGGATGGAACTCGGTGAGAAGCAGCAAGGCTCCGATGCTGCGCCGCAATGCGTCGTCATTACAGGCGTCGCCGCTCACAATCGTATAGTCGATCATGCGGCCCTGCCCGTCAACCATCACGTCCACGACTACGTCGTCGGCGCCATAGGCCAGCATGGGAGCGGTCTTGAGGACGGTGGGATCGCGCTGCCCGCCCCGGTCGCTCGAGAGCACCGTCGCCTGGCTGCGGGGCGAGAACGGAACAGGGATATCGAAACCGTTGCGGCCTTGCGCCGAATAGATTGGGCCGAATATGCTGAACAGCACGACGGTAGAAAAAACTCCGCCTGCCAACGGCAACGCAAGCGGGCGCATCAGATCCCGCGAAAACAGCCGCACCCGATCGAACCATGCAATTCCCTTGCCCGCTGCACGGTGTTGTTCGTGCGAGGCGAGCACACGCAAAGAGTCGTGCACTGGCGCCGGCACACTTCGACGCGGCAGGCTACGGAGCAGCCGCGTCAGGGCTTCATCACTCGGAAGCCGTTTTTCAAAGTCGCGATTCATACCACATCACTCCAGACTGTCCAACATCTGAAAACACATCAGAAGCATCAAAAACCCGCAAAAACCGACGTACATCACATGCACGTCCACACGGACCCCACGCCATCGACCGCTCATTCCGCCAACTGAGGGGACCACGCCAATGCAGTACCCGCCTCCAGCCGGCCCATGATTTGCCTTCGGAGCGCCTCGCGCCCTCTCAGGATGCGCGATTTCACAGTCCCCAAAGAGATTTCCAGAATCTCGGCGACCTCGCCGTAACTCAATCCTTCAATTTCCCTCAACACCAGTGCCGCGCGAAACTTCGGATTCACGGCCGCAAGGGCCTCCTGAATCAACGCCCCGGTTTCGCCATCGAGCGCCGTTTCGAACGGCGAGCGGCCCGGGTCGGCCAGCCAATCGGCATAACCGTGCTCTTCACCGGGACCAGGGTCGATGGCCACTTCGCGCCGGCGGTGCCGGCTGAACCAGCGGCGATGATTGCGCGCCTCATTCACGGCGATCCGGTAAATCCAGGTTTTGAGCGAACTGTCGCCGCGAAACGACCCGATGTTCCGGAAAATCTTGAGGAACACTTCCTGCACCACGTCGGGCGCGTCGGCCGGATCTTCCATCAAGCGGCTGATCATGTTGTAAACCGGATGCTCGAAGCGTTGGAGCAGAGCCTCGTAGGCGGATTCCGTGCCGGACCGCAGCCCGGCGATAAGGACGGAATCCATGGCTGTCGAATCGATGCCTACGCAATCCGGGGCGGGATCGTCGTCCAGACACACTCGTACCGCGCTCGCCAACTTCGGCGCACACGCTTCGAACTGGAAACCAACGGTCGAGTCAGCCACAACCGTGCCTGATCTATTCTAACGCCATCGACTGCCAAAAACCGGTCTATTCCAGAAAATGCTTGCTAATGCTTCGTACACTTTATGAGACACCGACTGGGAGGGTTTTGTTCCCGCGGCCAATGAGGCGGATTTTTGACCGCTCCTTTGCCCGCTGCCGCGTTGCTTGGCTCCGTGACGGAGCCAAATAGCCGCCGCTCGTAAGATTGCCATTTATACTGGAAGGGTGAACTATTACGGACCCACAGACATGGCGGCAAGTTATCGGACCGTCCGCAAGAATACGATCATCATCGCGGAGGAAATTGGCGAGGAGCACTACGGCTTTCGCCCTACTCCGGATACGCGATCCGTGGCGCAGTTGCTGATGCACATCGCATTGGTTCCGAGGATTCAGGAACAGATCCACGCGATCGAGCGCCGCACGACTTTGGTTGGCTTCGACTTTCCGGCCTTCATCACACGCATTCTTGAAGAGGAGCAGCAAGCGCTGCCAAAAGCGAAGATCGTCGAGTTTTTGCGAACCGAAGGCGATCGTTTCGCGGGTTGGCTGGAAGGCGTGAGCGACGAATTTCTGAGCGAAAGGGTCGCGATGCCGCCGGGAATGATGCCGGCTTCGAAGACCCGCTTCGAGATGCTGAGCGCACCCAAGGAGCATGAGATGCATCACAGAGGACAGTTGATGCTGATCGAGCGGATGCTTGGCATCGTGCCGCATCTGACGCGCGAGATGCTGGCCCGGTTCGCGTCGGTGTCGAGCGCTCCTAAGCCGGCGTAAGGTTCGGCGGCAAGCATACTGTTTCTAACGACAGCATTTTTTAAAACCGCTCCCTCGCCCGCTGCCGCATCAGCTGCCTGCGGCAAATGGTCACGGCTCGTTTAAGACAGGCACGAGCGCGGCCGCATGCTGGTCGACGAACCAGTAGCATTCCCCTTCCGCAGGGCGAATGAGCTGGGCCGGATACTTTCCGGGATCGTAGGCTCCGTGCAGCACTTCGCGCAGCGGCGAGGCTTTGTCCCCGCCCTCCACCTGAAACAGAATACAGGCCGCGTGGTTGACCAGGTGCGCAGTCATGGTGATTCGCCAGGTCTTGAACTTCTCCACCCAATTTGCGACCACTAGGGCATGATCCTCGCCGAGCGCGGCACTCCCGGGGAACAATGACAACGTATGGCCGTCGGGGCCTAAGCCGAGCAGAACGAGGTCGAATTTCGGCAGGTTCACTGCACCGAATACTGCGCGAATCTCGCTCTCATACGCAGCTGCGGCATCGGCCGCGTCGGGATTCTCTCCCTGCATGCGATGCACATGTTCCGGAGTTACCGGAACATGTGACAACAGGGCTTCGGAGGCCATTCGATAGTTGCTGTCAGGATGGTCGGGAGGCACGCAGCGTTCGTCGCCCCAGAAGAAATGGATTTTGTCCCACGAGATTTGAGAGCGGTACGGCTCGGCCGCCAATAGCGAGTAGGTCAGACGCGGAGTCGACCCGCCGGCGAGCGCGACGGTGAACACGCCCCGCTGGGCGATTGCATTCGCCGCGCTTTCTTGAAAACGCGCCGCAGCCGCGTGGGCCAGCGACTGGGGATCGGGGAAAATTTGGACGTGCAGCATGTTCACATTATTGCCAGGAGCCATTGTCGGGTGCCGCTCCCTAATGTCGCGGTTCAGAAAAGACGGAGGGCGCTCCGGCTCGGAGGATACCCGCCGCGGCTCTTCAAGTGGCAGGGCACGGCCCTGCCCCACACAACCGGAGTCATCTTCAAGTGGCAGGACATGGCCCTGCCCCACACAACCGGAGTCATCTTCAAGTGGCAGGACATGGCCCTGCCCCACACAACCGGAGTCATCTTCAAGTGGCAGGACATGGCCCTGCCCCACACTTCAGATGACGATCTGGCGACCCTGCACGGCAGCCTCCGTGTTTTCGAAATGGCGGCGCGCCTGCTCCACCAGTTTTTCCATGAAGCCATCGTCGTGGCCGGGATCGTGATGGAACAGGACCAGCAACTTCACCTTGGCCTCGCGGGCGATGCGAACCGCTTCCATCCAGGTGCTGTGGCCCCAGCCCTGCTTGTTCGCGTATTCCTCGGGCGTATATTGAGCGTCGTAGATCAGCACGTCCGCGTTCTGGGCATGATCCAGCAGAATGCGATCGAACTTGGGGTCGCCGTGTTCCAGATCGCTGGCATGCACCAGCACCGCGCCGTCGTGTTCCAGCCGATACCCTGTCGCGCCCTGCGGATGATTCATCGGAAAGGCGCGAATGGTGAGATCGCCGATGCGCAGCTCCGGGTCGATATGAAAGAAATTGCGGCGCGCCGCCATGTGCTCGAATCGCACCGGAAAATAAGGCGACGACATCTGGCCGTCGAGGATGTCCTGAATCTGATCCGCAGGGCGTGACGAATAGAACCCAACCTGGTTGTCCGGTGCGTAGAGCGGCGCGAAGAAGGGGATTCCCTGAATGTGGTCCCAATGGAAATGCGTCATGAGAATCTGCACGGACTGCGGCCGATTCCCGAACTCCTGCATCAGCGCCAAGCCGAGGTATCGAAGTCCGGTACCGCCGTCGATGATGATGGGGCCCTGATTGGGGAGCCGCGGCTCATTGACCCGAACCTCCAGGCAGGTGGTGTTGCCGCCGAATCCCAAATTTTCGGGCTGCGGAGTAGGAATGGAACCGCGCACGCCCCAGAACTTGAGTTGAAGGCGGAAGCTATCGTCCATGGGCGTCCCGTCGCAGCCTCTTTCGATCGATTCGAGAAGGTCAGACCTGGGTATACTTTAGCAGCTACGAGATCGAACGCATTGGTCGCCCGAGGGGCAAGCCCCGCCCTGCCAGCCGACCGCGCAAATGGGTGACGATTGTCGGCGAGCTGTTAAAGGAGTACGATATCCGAAGCATGACAAAGCTCGGATTACTTCAATCCTCGATGATCTTGGCCACGTTCGCCCAGGCCGCTTTTGCGCAAGATGGCGCGACGCGTAACGAGTGGCCCTCTTACGGCGGTACGCAGTTCGCGTGGCGCTACAGTGCGCTCGATCAGGTCAACACGACCAACGTCACGAGGCTCGCGCCCACGTGGATTTTCCAAACCGGCGACCCCGATAACGGCCTGCAATCGACGCCCATCGTCCTCGACGGCGTCCTGTACCTGGTGACTGCGCGCAGCCAGGTCTTCGCGCTTGACGCTGCGTCGGGTAAGTTGATCTGGAATTACAAGTACCCCGTGCCGCGCACGCCCGGGGCGAATACGCAGAATCGCGGTCTTGCGGTCGGCGCGGGCAAGGTTTTTCTCGGCACCTATGACGATTACATGATCGGGCTCGATCAGAAAACCGGCCGCGAGATGTGGAAGGTCGCGGTGGACGATCAGCGCCAGTGCGGATGCGCCATCACGGGCGCGCCTCTGTTCGTCAAGGATAAAGTGATCGTCGGCAGCACCGGCGGCGACGGCGCGTTTCGCGGATACCTTACCGCGTTCGACGCCAAGACCGGGCATCTCGCGTGGCGATTTTACACCGTCCCCGCGCCCGGCGAGAGGGGCAACGAGACGTGGAAAGGCGATAGCTGGAAGTATGGCGGCGGCGCCACGTGGATGACCGGATCGTACGATCCCGCGCTGAATCTTGTCTACTGGGGGACCGGCAATGCCGCGTCCGATTTGTACGCGGGCGATCGCTACACCGGCAAGGACGCCGATGGCGTGGATCTGTATACCGCCAGCGTGGTCGCGCTCGACGCCGATACCGGGAAGATCCGCTGGCATTATCAGGAGATCCCCAAGGATGTTTGGGATTACGACTCGTCGTATGAATGCGTGCTGATCGATCGCGAAGTGCGCGGCGTGATGCGCAAGCTGCTGGTGCACATCAACAAGAGCGGCTACGCGTTCGTGCTGGATCGCACCGACGGAAAATTCGTCGGCACCTGGCCCATCGTCGAGAATCACAATTGGAATACCGGCGTGACGGAAGACGGAAAGTTTCTTGGGCGCGTGGAGCCGGTGGAAGACAAGCCGACTTTCATCTGCCCCGGTCCCGACGGCGGCAAGAGTTGGAATCAGACGGCGTATTCGCCGCGCACCGGATTGATTTATTCGCCGGGATTAGAGATGTGCACCGATCTGGTGGCTCGCGAGCAGGAGCCGGCGGAGGGGCGCGGATTCATCGGCGGCACGTGGACCCATCGCGACCCCAAGGATGGTCCCGCGCGCAGCCATCTGGACGCGTTCGATCCGGTGACGGGCAAGAAAATCTGGACGTATCAATATAAGTACGCGCTGCTCGCATCGATTTTGGCGACGGCGGGCGATCTGGTATTCAGTGGCGATCCGGAGGGATACTTTTTCGCGCTGGACGCCAAAACCGGCAAGAAGCTGTGGAGTTATCAGACGGGCGCGGGGCATCGCGGGTCGTCGATTTCTTACAGCATCGGCGGGCGGCAATATCTCGCGACGCCGACCGGATGGGGATCGATCGCGGGCCGCGCCATGGCGGCCGTGTGGCCGGATGCGGAAACGTTCCGCGGCGGATCGACGCTGATCGTATTCGCGCTGCCGGAGGGTGCAAAATGATGAGGCGCGACAGGATGGAGCGCGTGGTTTTTTTGAGGCGCGACCGTAAGGGACTGCGTTCGCCCGTAATGCTTTCATTGTGTCTGATCGTCACAACATCCGTCATCGCCTCCGCGCAAGGCCGAGGCGGCGGTGGTGCGGAGATGGCTGCTCTCGGCGAGAAGGTTTACAACCAGACCTGCGCCACCGGCTATTGTCACGGGGTGAAGGGCGCGAGCGGCGGAGCGCCTCGTCTGGCCGCACGCGGTTTCGATGCGGCGTATATCACGCAGGTAGTTCGCGCTGGGATTCAAGGCACAGGGATGCCGGCGTTCGGTACGACGCTATCGCGCGGTGATCTGACGGCAGTGGTCGCGTATGTGGGGAGCTTGAACGGAATCGCGCCGACGGCCGCTCTGATTCCCAATCGAGGAATGCCGCGGCGTCAGTTGCCGCCCGAAGCTGCCAAGGGCCGGGCGCTATTTTACGACGCGATTAGAGGGTTCGCGCGCTGCTCGGTGTGTCACCAGGTGGACGGAACCGGAATCGCTGTGGCCGATCCGATTGCGAAGGTTCCCGAGAATGTCGCGGCGCTGCGTGCGATTGCATCGCCACATGTTGTGAATGCTACCGCCGAGGGCTCGACATTCCCGGCGCTGGTGTTGAGCAAAGGCGCGATCACGGTGAAACTGTACGATCTGACCACGAAGCCTGCGGTGCTGCGGACGTTCGCTGCGGCTGAGGTGAAGATCGGCGGCGCGAGCAACTGGAGCCACAACTCGGCGATGGCGGCTTATAGCGATGCGGAGTTGGAGAGTGTTCTCGCGTTTTTGAGGGTCGCGGTGAATCCGGAGAAACCGTAGGAGCCTGATTCGGCAACTATAAGAACGGTTTGGTTCGAGATCGCGCCGGACGAGGATGCCCACAGCCGAAGCATGGGTTAATCCGGGGAGCAGTCGGCTCAGATCCCCCTACTTCGATTTAAATCCGCGCCTAAATCCGAGATTTTTGGCCTTAAATCGTAACTATAAATCTATATAGTTTCGGGCCATCCGACCCGATGAACAACTGACGCAGCATTGCAAAGGAGTTCCTCAAATGATGAATGACGTGATTCAGTGCCCAAAATGCGGAGCGGCAATCCCGGTAACCGAAGCCCTGGCCCGTCCCTTCATCGAGGCGGAACAGAGCCGATTAGAGCAGGAATTACAGCAGCGGCGCTCGGCCCTTGAAGGTCGAGAACAGGAACTTCAGACCCAAAGCGCTCAGCTTGCAGCCCTCCAGTCTCAATTGAAGTCCAAGCAAGCGGACGTGGACGCCACAGTTCAGCAAAGGGTCGCCGAGGAGCGCGCTGCTCTGGTGGCCGCCGAGGGAAAGCGAATAGAGGCCCAGTTTCAAGCCCGCCTGGATGCCGCCCACCGAGACTCCGAGGCGCATAAATCACGAATAGCCGACCTTCAGGCCGCCGAGCTGCAGTATCGAAGAGAACGCGCGGCGCTTGAGGAAGAAAAACGGCAGGTGGAACTCACCATCGCGCGGCAAGTGGACAGCGAGCGCGCAAAGATCCGGACGGAAGCGTCACGGGAGGCCCAGAAGAGCCAACAATTGATCGTCGCTGAGAAAGACAAAGCACTTTTCGAATTGAGCGCGCAGCTGGCCGAATCGCAAAAGACGGAACTCGAGGTTCGCAAGCAACGCCAAGCATTAGAGCAGGAAAGGCAGGCGCTCGGCCTCGAACTCGCGAGGCGCCTTGACGAAGAGCGCGCCAAGATCCGGACGGAAGCCTCGCAGGAAGCCCAGAGGATTCATCAGTTGGCTCTTGCAGATAAAGACAGGACCCTTTCTGAGCTTAACGCGAAGCTCTCCGAATCCCGACAGGCAGAACTCGGGATTCGCAAACAGCGTCAAGCATTGGAGGAAGAAAAACAGGCACTTGATCTCGAACTGGTAAGACGGCTCGACGAAGAGCGCAAGCGGATTCGGGAAGCCACGCAAAAGGAAGAGAGCGAACGTAACCGCTTGAAATTCGCCGAAAAGGACAAGGTAATCGAAGACCTTCGAAAACAAGCCGAAGAGCTCCGCCGCACTAGCGAACAGGGATCCCAACAGCTTCAGGGCGAGGTCCAAGAGCGCGAACTTGAGGGGTTACTCCGAGTGGCGTTTCCCAAGGACGAGATCGAGCCGGTGGCGACTGGACATTCTGGCGGCGACATCGTTCAGAAGGTTGTGGGTTCCAACGGTCTCGTCTGCGGCACGATTCTCTGGGAGTCAAAGCGCACGAAGACGTGGAGCGACGGGTGGCTGACGAAAAACAAGGAAGACCAACGGGAGGCGAAGGCCGACGTGGGCGTGATCGTTTCGGTAGCGTTGCCGAAAGACGTGACTCGGTTCGAGAGGCGAGAAAGCGTTTGGGTGTCATCGTTTGATTGCGCAGTGCCGCTAGCGATCGCTCTCCGCCAAATGCTCCAGTCAACTGCTCTTATGCAGCTTGCGGGGCAGGACCGAGCAGGCAAGACAGATCGGACATATGCGTACATCACCGGCCAGAGTTTCAAGCACCGCGTTACCGCCGTCGCGGAGGCTTACCGATCGATGCGGGACGCCCTTGAAAAGGAGCGCCATTTCATGAATCGGGCATGGGCGCGCCGCCAGAAAGATCTCGATCACATCGCTGAGAACACAGCGGGACTGTACGGTGACCTCGAGAGTATTCTCTGCCAGGCGATGCCGGAGATCGAGGGCTTAGAGTTACCACAGATCGAGGCTGTTTCGCGGCTTGCAGAAGAGCAACTTGCGGAATTGTCTCGCGCCCAAGGATGATTTGCGTTCCGGAGCCCGCGGATTACCCCGCAGAGGCTCCAAGCTCGCCAGGCCTCCGCGGACCAGTTAAAGCGGAATATTGCCGTGCTTTTTCCGAGGCATTGTGTCGACCTTTGTCTCCAGCATCCGCAATGCGCGAATCACGCGAGGACGGGTCTCGTGCGGCTCGATCACATCGTCCAGAAATCCGTGCTCGGCCGCGATGAAGGGAGTCGCGAAGCGCTCGCGAAATTCTTCGGTTTTCGCGCGGCGAACCGCGTCCTGCGCCGCGCCTTTCGCCGCGGCGAGCTCGCGGCGATACACAATATTCACCGCGCCTTCAGCGCCCATCACCGCGATCTCCGCGGCGGGCCACGCGAGGTTCACGTCCGTACGTAAGTGCTTGGATCCCATGACACAATAGGCCCCGCCGTAGGCCTTGCGCGTGATCACCGTGATCTTCGGCACCGTCGCTTCGGCGAATGCGTACAACAGCTTAGCTCCGTGGCGGATGATGCCGCCGAATTCCTGCGCGGTTCCCGGCAGAAAACCGGGCACGTCTTCAAACGTCAGAATTGGGATGTTGAAGGCATCGCAAAAGCGCACAAAACGAGCACCTTTTGTCGAGGAATCGATGTCCAGGCATCCGGCCAGAAATGCAGGCTGATTGGCGACAATTCCGACCGAAGCGCCATCCATCCGCGCGAATCCGACCACGATATTGCGCGCCCAATGCTCATGCGCCTCGAAAAACTCCCCATTATCGACAACGTGATGAATCACGTCCTTGATGTCGTAGGGCTGATTCGATTCGGTCGGCACAATGGTATCGAGCTCGGCGTCCGCCCGATCCGCGGGGTCATCCGACGCCCGGCGCTCCACACCATCGCGATTGTTCTGCGGCAGATAGCTCAACAGCTCGCGAATCATGCGCAGGCATTCGGTGTCGTCATGCGCGAGAAAATGCGCGACCCCGCTGGTGGCGTTATGAGTCATGGCTCCGCCGAGCGTTTCCTTGGTGACATCCTCATGCGTGACGGTCTTGATCACGTCCGGCCCGGTGATGAACATGTGACTGGTGTTTTCCACCATGAAGATGAAATCGGTGAGCGCGGGTGAATACACCGCGCCGCCGGCGCACGGCCCCATGATCGCCGAGATCTGCGGCACCACTCCCGACGCCAGCGTGTTGCGCAGGAAAATATCCGCATAGCCCGCCAACGATAAAACTCCTTCCTGGATGCGCGCGCCGCCGGAATCGTTCAATCCGATGACGGGCGCTCCGGTTTTCAACGCGAGATCCATAATCTTCACGATCTTTTTCGCGTTCATCTCCGAAAGCGATCCGCCCAATACGGTGAAATCCTGCGCGAAAACGTACACCAGGCGGCCGTGCACCAAGCCATAGCCGGTGATGAATCCGTCGCCGTCGATGATCTGCTCCTCCATGCCGAACTCGCGCGAGCGGTGCCGCACCAGCTTGTCGGTTTCCTCAAAGGAGCCTTCGTCGAGCAGGAAATCGATGCGTTCGCGCGCGGTGAGTTTGCCTTCCTTGTGCTGGCGTGCGCGGCGCTCCTCGCCGCCGCCAGCGTCGGCAACGGCGTGACGGCGTCGCAGTTCGGCGACTCTATCCAATTCGGTGCGATCGGATGTGAGGCGATCTGACATAGGGGCTCGATCCGGCATATAAACGACCTTCATGATCGCGCACAACCGAACGCCGCGGCAAGACAGAGGATGAACGGAAGGCGTTGGGTTGGGCAGGTGCGTAGTCTGACGTGCTGTGATGGGAAGGTGAATGTGCGTAATGTAACGCGAGTGCGCCCGAGATCGTCCCACGTTCGAGTGCTGCGATTCCCGTTCTTCTCTTCGTTCGTGTTCGCGACTGTGCTGTGCGCGCTCAGTGTGGCTGCCAGTGGACAGGATGTTGCTGCTCCCTCAAGCCCCACCATTCGCACGAATGTTCAGGTGGTCCTGGTGCCCGTGACGGTTACCGATCGCAAAGGCAAGTTCATCGACGGGCTCAGCGCCGAGGATTTCGTCGTCTCCGACGAGGGCGTTCGCCAGAAGATCCGCATGGACACTTCCGATACGGTGGTGGCCCCGGTGTCCCTGGTAGTGGCGATTCAGTGCAGCGGGATTTCGGCGGCGGCGCTCGCCAAGATCGAGAAAGTGGGCGCGATGATCCAGCCGCTGGTGATCGGCGAGCGCGGGAAGGCGGCGGTGGTCGCTTTCGACGACGAGGTGCGGGTATTTCAGGACTTCACCTCGGATGGGACCAAGATTCGCGTGGCCTTCGAAAAAGTTCAAGGGCGCGTGATTATGGCGGGCAGGATGATCGACGCGGCCGCGGAGAGCGTGAAGATGCTGGAGACGCGGCCGGAGAGCTCGCGCCGCATCCTGCTGATCCTGGGCGAATCGCGCGACCGGGGGAGCAAGGCGAAACTTCCGCAGGTGATCGAGCAGGCGCAGCGCGCGGGCGTGTTAATTTATCCGGCGACGTACTCGGTGCATGCTACGCCGTGGACTGCGCGGCCCGAAGACAATCCGACCATGCCGGGCGGTTCCGGTCCTATCCTCGGGACAATCATCGAACTCGCGCGGATGGGCAAGATCAACGATGCGGATGCGTTCGCGCAGGCGACTGGCGGCCGGCATCTGTCGTTCGAAACGCTGAAGGGGCTGGAGGAGACAATCGCTCGCGCGGGCGAGGAGATTCACAGCCAGTACCTGTTGAGCTTCGTGCCACAGTCGTCCTCCGGCGGTTTTCATCGAGTGGCAGTGGAGGTTCCGTCGCATCCCGACGCAGTGGTGCGCGCGCGGCCGGGATATTGGGGGCAATAAGCGCCTCGTGCATCTCATGTTTTATGATGAGGCATGACCACCGAGCAAAAGGTCGAACGGCTGGAGAAGAATCTGGACCGCCTTGCCGATGTGCAGAACCAGACGATGGACCTGTTAGGTCTGACCATGGAAGGCGAGCGGCGTCTCGCGACCCAAGCGGAGATCGCAAAGCAAAAGCACGAGCGACTGGAAGAGATCGTGGCCGAAGTCGGTGACAAGCTGAACGGGCTGATCGGGTACGTGGGCGGCTTGGGTAAGAATTAGGCCACGATACACAAGACACCCTGTAGCTGCGGTATCTTGCTAAGATTTCACCACCGACGCCTCGGCGGCCTCGAGCGAATCGAAACACGGAAGCATTCCGTCGCAATGTGTGACTTGGAACAGAGTGCGGATGCGCTCCGTAACTCCGATGATGGCAAAGCCGCGGCTGGTCCGCTGGCATGACGCGAAGATGCTGATCACCGCGCCCAACCCAGCGGAGTCCATATACGGAACCTGCTCGATGTCGATGATCACGGGCTTGTCGGCTTCCTTCCGCGCGGCTTCCTGAAACTCGAACAGCGTTCGCAGTGTCACGGGTCCGGAGAGCTTGATAAGGCGGGCGCCTTTCGGACTGTCAAGCATCTCGATCTGGAGGTCTTCGTTGCGGCTGGGAGTCACAAGGTACCACTGTATCGAAGAAGTCATGATGGCGTCATGAATATTTAGTTACGATTTAGTGACGACGGCACACGGTGGCGAGCGACAGGTCGCATCGACGCGCGGGTATACTGAGTTTGTGAAGCTTTCGATTGAGCTCGAACGCGAGGACGACGGCCGCTGGATCGCCGAAGCATTGGAACTGCCCGGAGTGATGACTTACGGCTTGACTCGCGAGGAAGCGATCAGTAATACAGAGCGACTGGCGATCGAGGTTATCGCCGATCGCATCCGGCATGGAGAACTGCCGGCTTCTGCCCTCAACGTCTCGTTCCAAGGTTCGTAAACGGACGGGCGGGCGCTTAGGAATCGCGTCGCATCGCTTGCTGTAGGACGCTCTCCATAAGCGCTCTCGCATCGGAATCGTTCAATCCTAATTCACGCAGCAGCTTAGGCATGATGGCGATCGCTCTGTAGCGCTCGATTTCATGACGTTGTTCCTTCGTGAGTTCTCGTTTGGGCTTTTTTAGATTGCCGGAAACGACGCGGCACCTGTCACACTCGTCACCGTCCGGCTCGCTGATTGTTCTTGAGCTACCTCTCGTGCGAGCATCCTCGGGCAGGATGCGTCCGCATAGCGCCAAGTTGCCCGATGCTTCACCGGGAATAAAGGCGGTTAGGTGCGCCTTCCGGCCACCTTTCACCATGACCCGCCAGTATTTTGGTATCGCCATCTCACGGAACCGATCATATAATTGTATCGTCGCTTGCGAGAGGGCTGAAAGGAAACCATGCCAAAGCTATTTATTCCTAAGGACTACATCCTTCGAGACAGGAAGCTCGATCTGCTATTGAGGCTAGCTGCCCTCGACGTCGACTCAGCGATAGCGCCTACAGACCGCGTTCCCCAAGATCGTGAGGCTCTGCTTCATGAACTTCGTCAAGTCGACGCAGAATTCGATGCTATCGGTTCAACGGCAGACGAGCGCGATGTAATTTCGCCAACGGAAGCGCAGTGGAGATTCGATGACGAAGAGCCGTAGGTCTCCGTGAACAGCGAAAACTCTGGCGGCTTTGTCGGAATCGCCTGACTACTGGAACATGAACAACGGAGTACCTGTCGCCGGAGCCAAGTCGTCACCCGGCGCACCTACCGGCTGCTCCTGTTCGAGCAACTGGCGGCAATAGATCCCGCCTTCGCCGAGAAATACTTCGAACTCCGCCGGCCGCGGCAGCGACCCCTGGATCAAGGCCTCGCTCAGCGGATCCTCGATATATTTCTGGAGCGCGCGCCGCAGCGGACGAGCTCCATAACTCCGATCCGTGCAGGTTTTCTCGAGAATATATTTCGCGGCGTCCGGCAACAGCCGGATCTTGATCTGCTTGGCTTCCAGATTCTTGTTGATCAGATCCGTCAGCAGATACATGATCTTCAGCAGATCTTCGTCGGACAAGGAGGTAAACAGAATCACCTCATCCAGGCGATTCAGGAATTCCGGATTGAAGGCCTTCTTCACCTCCGCCATCACCTGATCTTCCACCTTCTGGGGCAACTGGTCCGACGGCGCGGCGAAGCCCATGGCGCTGCGCTTCTCCAGGAAGCGGGCGCCCAGGTTCGAAGTCATGATGATGATGGTGTTCTTGAAATCCACCGTGTTGCCAAGCCCGTCGGTCAACTGCCCGTCTTCAAAAACCTGCAACAGGATGTTGTAAACATCCGGGTGCGCCTTCTCGATTTCGTCCAGCAGAATCACCGAATAGGGCGCGCGCTTCACGCGCTCCGTCAACTGGCCGCCTTCTTCGTACCCGACGTAACCGGGAGGCGAGCCGATCAGTTTCGACACGCTGTGCTTCTCCATGAACTCGGACATGTCGAAACGAACCAGCGACTTTTCGCTGCCAAACAGGAATTCGGCGAGTGCGCGGGCCACTTCGGTCTTGCCGACGCCAGTGGGTCCCAGGAACAGGAACGATCCCGAGGGACGTTTGGGAGACTTGAGTCCAGCGCGTGAGCGGCGAATGGCACGGGAGAGCGCGGAGATGGCCTTCTCCTGGCTGATTACGCGGCGATGCAGCTCCTCTTCGATGCGCAGGAGCTTGGCGACTTCTTCCTCTCGAATCGCGGTCATCGGCACGCCGGTCCAGCGCGCCACCACCTCTTCAATATCGTCCTTGGTCACGACGCCGGTGGAGGTGTCGTCCAGATTGTACTTCTCGCGAAGCTGGCGAAGATTTTCGCGCTCTTTGCGCTCTTCATCGGAATAGAAGCGCGCCTTTTCGAATTCATGGTTCGCGATCGCGTTCTCCATGCGATGCACGATAAACTTGATGCGCTTCTGAATTTCGGCGACCTCGCCCGGCAGCGTGGTTTGCCGGAGTTTCACGCGCGCGCCGGCTTCGTCGATCAAATCGATGGCCTTGTCGGGCAAGAACCGGTCCGGAATGAAACGCGTGGACGTGTACACGGCGTTCTCAATGGATTCGTCGGTGTAGGCGACTGCGTGGAATTTCTCGTAGCGCTCCTTGATGCCGAACAGAATGCGGATCGCGTCGGCTTCGTTGGGCGGGGGAACTTTCACGGCCTGGAAACGGCGCTCGAGCGAGCGGTCCTTCTCGATGGACTTGCGATACTCGGAGGGCGTAGTGGCGCCGATGCACTGAATTTCGCCGCGGGAAAGCGCCGGCTTTAAAATATTGGCGGCGTCCAGCGAGCCTTCCGCCGAGCCCGCGCCCACCAGCGTGTGCAGCTCGTCAATGAAGATGATGGCGTTCTGATTTTCCATCAACTCTTTCATGATGGTCTTCAGGCGCTCTTCGAACTGGCCGCGATACTTGGTGCCGGCCACGATCAGCGACAGGTCCAGGGCAAGAATCCGCTTGTCCGCCAGGAAGGACGGCACGTCGCCATCGGAAATCCGCTGCGCCAGACCCTCCACGATGGCGGTCTTGCCGACGCCGGGTTCGCCGATCAGCACCGGATTGTTCTTGGTGCGGCGGCACAGAATCTGGACCACGCGCTCGGTTTCGTAGTCGCGGCCGATCAGCGGATCCAGCAGACCATCCATCGCGGCCTGCGTCAGATCGCGGCTGAATTCGCTGAGAAGTGAGCTTTCTTTGGGACGATTGGATGACATTTTTTCTGAACTCTGCCGGGCGATCTCTTCCCGGACCTGCGAGAGCCGTAGGCCGCGTTCGTGCAAAATGTCCGCGGCGAAACATTTCTCCTCGCGCAACAGTCCCAGTAACAGATGCTCGGTCCCGATGTGTTTATGGCTGAGCCGCTCCGCCTCTTCAGCGCCAAAGGCAAGCACTCGCTTGCACTCATGGCTCAGAGGAAGGTCGACTGAAGTGGAAACTTTCTCGCGCAGCGTAGTGTGCGCCTCAATCTGCTTGCGAATCGATTCGACGGAGGTGCTGGAGCGCAGAAACCGGTTGGCCAGCGCCTTATCCTCTCTCAATAGTCCCAACAGCAAATGTTCGGTCTCGATGCACGGACTGCCGAACTGGCTAGCTTCGTAGCGGGCGAAAAAAATCACTCGCCGCGCCTTCTCGGTATAACGTTCAAACATAATTCTTGCCCTGCTCTATATCTCCAGAGGAAACTTCTCCTGAAGAAGAACCACCGGATGAGAACGCCGTTTCTATCAGTTTACCCTGTTCGAGCTTAACTATCCTATCGGCACGGCTCGCGAATTGTAGATTGTGAGTTACGTGAATCGACGTCAACGGATTTCCACTCAGGCTCCGCGAACGGTGCAGTTCATCAATGAGCCCCATGATCATCGCACCGGTCTTGAAGTCGAGGCTGCCGGTGGGCTCGTCGGCCAGCAAAACTTTGGGATCGCCGGCAAGCGCGCGGGCCAACACCACCCGCTGCTGTTCTCCGCCGGATAACTCGCCCGCGCGATGCGATGCGCGGTTCCGCAACCCCACCTCATCGAGCCTCGCCAAAGATACGAGCTCAGCCTCCTCCCGGCTCTGACCTCGAATCAGCAGCGGCATCATCACGTTCTCGATCGCAGTGAATTCGGCGAGCAAGGAGTGAATCTGCCAGACAAACCCCAACTCCCGGTTACGAAACTCCGCGAGTTCATGCGCCCGGAGCTGGCAAATGTCATGCTGCCCGAAGTATATCGCACCCCTCGTCGGCGTGTCCAGACCGCCCAATAAATGCAGCAGCGTGCTCTTGCCGGAGCCTGATTCGCCCACCAGCGCGAGCCGTTGACCCTCGGGGACGTCCAGGTTGAGTCCTGAAAAGATCAGCAACTCGGCGTCGCCGGAAGGATAGCGTTTCTCGAGATTCACGGCGCGGATCACTGTCCCGATTCTATCCAAGAGAACCCACGACTATGAAGGCATCGGAACGCCCCCAGTCACCCGGGCGTCGGCAGCGACGATCGGGGCGGTCAAACCCCATCTGCTCTATGTTGCCGGCTCTTATGTTATGGGCGCGCACGAAAAACTGCGCTGTCAGAACGCTGGTGCGCCGGATTGTCGTTTGAATGGTTGCGCCGCACCGAGAGAGCCGGTACGCTCGCCGCGCTCGCCGGTAGCAAGGAAGGCGGCATAGAGAACCATGCTGAGGATCGCAGCCGGGACCAGGGCGCTCGGCCAGCCGTCGGCCATCAGAAGGAAGTAAACCGGAGAGCTCAGGAGGATCAGCGAGGTCGTGCGCAATCCGGGGCGATTGCCCGCAAACACGGGAATCAGCAGCAGCAGACAGCAATCCTGGATATAGGCGTGATGGCTGGTGAGCAATCCCGCAGCGATGCTGATCGCGAACGCGGATTCGAAGCTCTCCGATTTCGCGGACACGTAGATCACCGCCGCGGCGACCATCGCGGCCAGAAAAAGCTCGATTCCGATATGGTCGCCGACGGTCGCCACCACCAGCCCGTGCAAGTTCGGCATGGTGAAGGGAGCGGGATGCAGCGCGGGATCAAGCAGGAAATGAAGATAGGGAACGGGCCACGCCCATCCCTGAGCGAGCGAACTGGCAACATAGAGAGCCGCGACGCCGGCAGTGCCCCCCGCGAGCATCCGCCATCGCTTGTGTAGCACGAGCACGATCGGGACGAAGACGAACATGTGAAATTTCACCGAACATAACGCCAGCAGCAGACCCGCGAGAAATGGACGGCCGCGACGCGAGGCGGCGAGGGAAGCCGCCGCGGCCAGCACCACCAGCAGCACGTCTTGCCCGTTGACGAACGCCGTGATCACCGGGATCGACGCGCCGCCCAGGGCCCACACGGCGAGATCGCGCCGGGCGAAGCGCAACAGGAAAATCGCCAGCGCGGCGAGGTTCAAACCTTCAAACACGGAATAGGCGGCGCGATACGGCAAGCCCGTCAGCGGCTTCAACAGCAGCGCATAGAACGGCGGCCGCGAATATAAGACGCTCGGCAGCCAGATGTTCGCCGTCGCGGTTTGCAGCTTGTGATAGGCCGCGTCGGAGAAAAGGTCCGCCGTGCCTACCAGTTTCGCGCCGGAGTAGAGCCCGAGGAAATCGTTCTGTCCCCTGAGCGCCCGTCCCCACGGAAGAAAGCAGGACCACAAGACGACCAGGCTTACGCACAGCAGCAGTGCGAGCCGGCCCGCGAGCTTCTCTCTGCGTGCCGTCACGGTCGCATGGTTGATCCGATCCACTCTATTCCATCGGCGACGGGAAGCGACTTCTTTAATGCAAAGCCGGACGCCGGTTGATGGGATGTTAGAATCAGGGTTCATTCCCACGAAGATTGCGCGGCGGGTGAGAAAAAATCGCTTCAATTGGAAAAGGAATATGAACCAACAGGAACGAATGGCTCGGCCGCTGGCTGAGGCCGATCCCGATGTCTTCGATCTGATCCGCAAGGAAACCGAGCGCCAGAATTCCCGTCTGGAGCTGATCGCCAGCGAAAACTTCACCTCTGAAGCCGTGCTGGAGGCCGCCGGCAGCACCTTCACGAATAAGTACGCGGAAGGTTATCCCGGCCGCCGCTATTATGGCGGATGCGAGCACGCCGACGCGCTCGAAAACCTGGCGCGGGACCGTGTGAAGGCCTTGTTCCAAGCTGAATACGCGAACGTGCAGCCGCACTCGGGCTCGCAGGCGAATCAGGCGGCGTATGCGGCCGTTCTTCAGCCCGGCGACGTGGTCCTGGGCATGGACCTTTCGCACGGCGGCCATCTGACCCACGGCCATCATTTGAATTTCTCCGGCAAAACCTATCACATCGTGCCGTACCACGTCCGCCGTGAAGACGAGCGTATCGATTATGACGAACTCGCGCGGCTCGCCGAAGAGCACAGGCCCAAGATGATCATCGCTGGCGGCAGCGCGTATCCGCGCATTATCGATTTCGCGCGTTTCCGCCAGGTCGCGGACGCCGTGGGCGCCATCTTCCTGGTCGACATGGCGCACTTTTCGGGGCTGGTGGCCGCCGGTGTGCATCCCAATCCGTGCCTCCACGCCGATATCGTCACCTCCACTACGCACAAGACGCTGCGGGGCCCGCGCAGCGGAATGATTCTCGCCCAAGAAAAATACGGCGCGGCGATCGATAAAGCCGTATTTCCGGGCATTCAGGGCGGTCCGCTGATGCACATCATCGCGGCCAAGGCCGTGTGTTTCCGCGAGGCCGCGACGCCCGAGTTCGCCGCGTACCAGAAACAGGTCCTGGCCAACGCGAAAGCGCTCGCTGCGGGATTGCAGGAATGCGGATGCCGTGTGGTTTCGGGCGGTACCGACACGCACGTGATGCTGGTCGACGTGTTCGCCAAAGGCGTGCGCGGCAGGGACGCCGAAGTGGCGCTCGATCGCGCCTATATCACCGCCAATAAGAACGCCATCCCGTTCGACGTGAACCCCCCGCTCAACCCGAGCGGCATGCGTTTCGGCAGTCCGGCCGTGACCACGCGAGGATTCCGGGAGACCGAAATGCAAGAGGTGGCGAGGCTGATCGCGCAGGTGCTCGAAGACATATCGAGCGAATCCGTGCTGGCCGGCGTTCGCCGCAGAGTAGCTGCGCTCACGGAGCGTTTCCCGCTGTACGCATGGAAGCTCAACCCGGTTGTCCGGTAAATTTGGCTGCCCGGTAAGTGCGCTCGTTCATGGAAGGAGCGCCGCTGTTTTAGCAAGGTTTTCGTGGATTTGAATCAGATCGCGCGCCGTGAAACGCCGGGCCAAGCGGAATAAGAGCGGGGACGCGCCTGAGGACGCCCGATGCTCCACATCGTCATCGACGTTCGCCACGCCGGCGATTTCGGGATCGGCACCTACATCCGCAACCTGACGCGGGCGCTGGCCCGTCTCGACCCGACCAACCGGTATACGCTGGTTATTCGCCCCGAAGACTCCCAGAGTTTCGTCAGTCCGGGGCCGAACTTCAGCGCCGCGGTGTACTCCCGGCCGGATACGCAGGTAATTCATAATTATACATTTCCGCGTTTTATTCGATCATTTAACGCCGATTTATATCATATTCCGCTTAATTCCATCGCATGGTGGATGCCGCGGCCCTACGTCGTCACCATCCACGACATGAGCACCCTGCTGTTCCCGGAACACACCCGCAACTTCCGGCGGACCCTGCAAGAGGAACGCTACCGCCGGGGGGCGTTGCGCGCCAGCCGTGTGATCACCGTATCGCACGCCACCCGCCGCGACATCGAACACGTCCTGCACATTCCATCCAGCCGCATCCGCACCATCTACAGCGCGCCCGACCCCGCCTTTACCGACGGGCACAGCGATGATGCGTCGGATGGTCAGGTGCTCGACCGTTATTCCATTCACTATCCCTTCATCCTGTACGCCGGCACCATCCGGCCGCAGAAGAACATTCCGCGCCTTATCGAGGCGTTCGGAGTGCTCCGTTCAGATCTTGAACGCACTGATAAATATGGTGATTTACGCTTGATTATTATCGGCGATGAGCTCTCGCGCTATCCCGCGGTGCGCCGTGCCGTCGCTGAGACGCGCATGGAACCGCTGGTTCGATTCCTGGGGTTTGTCCCGCTTGAAACCCTGCGGGTTTTTTATCGCGCGGCAGCCGCGTTCGCCTTTCCATCTCTGTACGAAGGCTTCGGCCTCGCGCCACTCGAAGCCATGGCGTGCGGCACTCCGGTGGTCGCTTCGGATATTCCGTCGTTGGTGGAAGCGGTGGGTGATGCGGCGGAACTGGTGAGCCCCGACAACGTTTTCGATATCGCGCGCGGCTTGCGTGAAGTGCTGCTCGACGAGGATCGCCGGCGAGCACTTTCGGAAGCCGGCATTCAACAGGCCCGGCGCTTCCACTGGGACACGACCGCGCGCGAAGTTCTCGCGGTTTATCGCGAGATTAAATAATAATTAAAAATAAGAATTGAAGTATTCTAGGAAAAATAGTACTATACGTACATGCGCACGCGACGGGGGACGCTGCGGCCGGTTCGGGAGGTTCGGAAAAATGGAATGGAGTCGTTCGGAAACACTGGCGCTCGCCATGCCTCACTGCGCGCAATGTCACGGATCTGGATTGCGCCTCGTAAAGAAGGGAGCCGCGCCCTGTAACTGCGTACTACGGGCGATCTTCCGTATCTGCTGGGACCGTTTTGTTAGATGCGTCACGCAAGAGCGCCACTTGAGCCGGGTTTCCCTCGAGCCGCACACGGGCCGTTCGCGCCCGTCCACATGGGGACGAAAAGACGAAGAATATATCGCTGATTTTTGCCTGGTTTCCCGCCGGGCGCTGGACGATTTCGAATACCGGCTATTCCGGTATCATTTCATCCTCGGCGCGGACTGGAAGCTGTGCGCGCGGAAGCTGAACATGGAGCGCGGTAATTTCTTCCATGCGGTCTATCGCGTGGAGCAACGGCTGGGGCGCGTGTTCCGCGAACTGGAGCCGTACGCGCTGTTCCCCATCGACGAGTACTTCATGGGACCGTCCAAGCTGCTGCCGCTTCGCATGCCACCGAGGGGGACGTGCGAGCGATTGCGTCCGCACCACCTCCAGTTTCCCCGGCCGCTGGCGGTGCCGGCGTAGGCGCGACTGGAAATGCCGGTCATTTGATTAGTGGCGTAAACCGGTTTCAAGTGCCGCGAAAAGAGCGCTTTGAAACCGGTCCGTCGAAAAGCCGCGCCCATTCGCTTGGCCTCGGCGCCGGATTCCAAGACTCGCGCCTCTGCTCTACTTATAATTGAGTTGAAGCATCCAGTTGAGTGGGATCATGGATGGTTCATAGTTTGAGCTGAACCATGCGCAAGCGCTATCTCTACGTTTCCGGCCTCGTCCTGCTGGCGATCCTGTTGACGCTGCTGGTGTGGCAGGTATCGTTCAGCTTCGGCGAATACGGGCCCGCGAACCCGGCGCAAATTTTCGTCTTCTGGGCCGTCTCCACGCTGATTTTTCTGCTGACCGCGACGCTCAGCTTCATGCTCTTCCGCACCGGAGTGAAGCTTTACATAGACCGGCAGAGCAATCGCGAAGGCTCGCGCATCCAGACCAAACTGGTGTTGGGCGGCCTGGCGCTGAGCCTGCTGCCGGTGGTGTTCTTGGTGGCCTTCGGGTACCTGATCCTCAATCGCACGATTGGGAAATGGTTCATGGCGCCGGCCGAAGGCGTGCGCGTCAACCTGGTGGAGTCGGCCGTGGCACTCGACGGCGAGGTGAAGGATCGGGCGCAGGCGCTTGCGAACTGGATGGCCACCGTGCCGGAGGTTCGCGCGGGCACCGCGGATTTCGCGAAATTGTGCGACGACAATCGAATCGCCGAATTGCACCTCGGCGGCGCGAATCCTGGTGCGAACCCCGGCACTAATTTATGTCCTGCAGCGGACTCGGAACCCGGCGCCAAAACGCTTCAGGCGGGCGCCCCCCTGGGCGATGGCCGCACTTTGCTGATCGGCGTCCACCGCCCCATCGACCTGGACCGGCAGGAGCAGGAAATCGAACGTCACATGAGCGAGTACAATCAACTCGCGGCGCAGCAGAAGGCCATCAAGAATCTCTATCTTCTGTTCCTGTTGTTGATCGCGCTGTTCGTCCTGTTCGTCGCGACCTGGATCGCGCTGCTGCTGTCGAGGCACATCAGCGGCCCGATTTCCGCGCTGCTGGTGGCCGCGGGAGAAGTGCGCAGAGGAAATCTGGCGTATCGCGTGCAGACGAAAGCGATAGATGAGTTGGCCACGCTGGTGCGCGCGTTCAACGAAATGATGCATGAACTGGAGGCCAACAGCCGCGAGCTCGAAAGCCGCCGCCAGTTCACCGAAGCGATTCTGGAAAGTATTCCGACCGGCGTGATCTCGCTCGCGCCCGACGGGCGCATCCAGAGGGTGAATCGCGCGATGCACGGACTGCTGCCGGAAGCGCAGATCGCTCGCGCGGCGCATCTTCGCGACTTGTTTCCGATGGACGACGTAGCCGAAATCGAATATTTGATGAAGCGCGCCCAGCGCACCGGCGTGGCCGCGAGCCAGCTCGATCTGGAATCGCCGGGCCAGATGCTGCATCTTGCGGTCACGGTTTCCGCGCTCCCGGCGCGGCATTCCGCCGCACCCGGATTTGTGGTCGTGCTTGAAGACACCAGCGAGCTTTTGCGCGCCCAGAAGGCTGCGGCGTGGCACGAAGTGGCGCGCCGGATCGCGCATGAATTGAAAAATCCACTGACGCCGATCGCGCTGTGCGCCGAAAGAATCGCCCGCCAGTTGGATCGCGGCGCACAGGCTCCCGAATCGCAGCGAATTTTGCGCGAATGCGCCGCCACCATTTCGCGCGAGGTGGAATCGGTGAAAACGCTCGCCGACGAATTCTCGCAGTTCTCCCGATTCCCGGCCGCCCAACCGGCGCCGTGCGATATGAACGAGATCGTTCGCAACGCGCTGCATGTTTTCGAGGGGCGTCTCGACGGCATCGATCTCCGGGTCGATCTGGCTCCCGGTCTTTCGCCGGTGTACGTGGATCACGAGCAGTTCAAGCGCGTGGTGGTCAATCTGGTCGACAACGCCGCGGAAGCGATGCGCGAATCGCTGGTGAAGCGGCTACTGGTGTCGACGCGCTCGACCGCCAGAGAAACCGTGGAACTGATGGTCGCCGACACCGGCTGCGGAGTCTCGGCGGACGACAAGGAGAAATTGTTTTTGCCGTATTTTTCCACCAAGGGCCGCGGCACCGGGCTGGGGCTCGCCATCGTCAATCACATTCTGTCCGAACATGGCGCGCGAATTCGCGTAGAGGACAACCGTCCGGCAGGCGCGCGTTTCTACGTGGAGGTCCCCGTAACCGTCGCGGCTGAAGCCGAGGCGCGGGCATGAAGCGCACGCGCGTGTTGATCGTCGACGACGAGCTGGGTATTCGCGAATCCCTCGCGGGCGTGCTCGAAGACGAAGGGTATTCATGCCATGCGGTGGGATCGGGCGAAGAATGTTTGGCCGCGCTCGCACGCGAAAACTACGAAGTTGTGCTGCTCGACGTCTGGCTTCCTCAAATGGACGGAATGGAAACGCTCGGGCGGATACAAGAAATTCCCTTCGCGGACCGGCCGGAGGTGGTCATCATCTCGGGCCACGGAACCATCGAAACCGCCGTCAAGGCGACCAAGCTCGGCGCATTCGATTTTCTCGAAAAGCCGTTGACCATCCAAAAGGTCATCGTGGTGCTGAACAACGCCATACAGCAGCGGCGTCTGGAACTGGAGCTGAGCCGCTTGAAAGAAGGCGGCGACACGCAGCCCCGGATTATCGGCGATAGCGTGCCGATGAAAGCGCTCCGGCAACAGCTCTCCCTCATGGCGGCAACTAACGGACGCGTGCTGATCTTCGGCGAGAGCGGCACTGGAAAAGAGCTGATCGCGCACGCGATCCATGCCGCCAGCGCACGCAGCGGCGACGCATTCGTGGAAGTGAACTGCGCGGCGATTCCCGAAGAGCTGATCGAAAGCGAGCTGTTCGGCCACCGCAAGGGAAGCTTCGCTGGCGCACTGGAGGATAAGATCGGGAAATTGCAAAAGGCGCATGGCGGCACGTTGTTCCTGGACGAAGTCGGCGACATGTCGCTCAAGACGCAAGCCAAGGTCCTGCGATCGCTGGAGGAACAGCGTTTCGAGCCGGTGGGCGCGGCGGAATCCATGCAGGTGGACGTGCGCGTGGTCGCGTCGACGAACAAGAATCTGGAGGAGGAGATCGAGCGCGGAAACTTTCGCGAGGATTTGTTTTATCGTCTGAACGTGATTCCTTTTCACGTACCCCCGTTGCGCGAGCGCGTGGAAGATGTCCGGCTGCTCGCGAATCATTTTCTGAAGGAATTCACCACAGCATACGGACGTAAACCCAAAGAGCTGACCGAAGAGGCATTGCGCGTTCTGGAGGATTATTCGTGGCCCGGCAACGTTCGCGAGCTGCGCAATCTGATGGAGCGGATCGTGATCATGAACCCGCAGACGCGCATCGACGCCCGCCACATCCCGCTCGATCGCGCGCGGCGCACGGCGCTGGATCGTTCCGTGGATCGCTTCGGGAGCCTTCAGGACGTGCGCGAGGCGGCGGAGCGGGATTATATTTTTAGGAAGCTCGAAGAAGCCAAGGGCAACGTCACACGCGCGGCGGAGATGCTCGGGCTGGAGCGCAGTCATCTGTATCGGAAAATGAAGGCTTTGGGGATCGCGCCGAAAGAAGGCGCGGGAATCGTATAAGATCGTCACTAAGATCGGCAAGACCATCACACTAGGAAACCAGGAGACCAGCATGGCAGACGTATTTATTGTGGACGCGGTGAGAACGCCCATCGGGCGCGGCAAGGACGACGGGGCGCATCATCACGTGCATCCAGTCGACCTGCTCGCGCAGACCTTGAACGCCTTGATCGATCGCGCTGGCATCGACAAGCACCAAGTGGAAGATATTGTCGCGGGTTGCGTAACCGCGACGGGCGAGCAGGGCTCCTGCATCGGGCGCATGGCTGGTTTGAAAGCGCGATTCCCGAATGAAGTGCCCGCGGTGCAGCTTAACCGCTTTTGCGGATCGGGACAGCAGGCGATTCATTTCGCGGCGCAGGCGATCGCGGCGGGCGATATCGATATGGCTATCGGCTGCGGCGTCGAATCCATGAGCCGCGTGCAGATGGGCAGAGACAATGCGCTCACCGAAGAGTTCCGCGCCGATTTTCCCGTCCGGCTCCTGCATCAGGGAATTTCGGCCGAGATGATTTCCGAGAAATGGCAGGTGACGCGCGAAGAGCAAGATGAGTTCGCGGCGCAGAGCCACTGTAGAGCCGCCGCTGCGCAGCGCAACGGCTGGACCAGAAACGAGGTCTTCGTGATGAACGGTCGCGATGCGGACGAAGGCGTTCGTGTGAATCCGGATCTCGCTAAAATGCGTACGCTAAAGCCCGTGTTTCGTCCCGACGGCGTGGTTACGGCCGCGAATTCGAGCCAGATTTCCGACGGCGCCGGCGCGGTCCTGCTTGCTAGCGGCCGTAAGTGCGACGAGCTCGGCTTGAGAAAGCGCGCGCGCATCGTGGCCCGCGCCGTGGTCGGCAGCGATCCGGAGTTGATGCTAACCGGTCCCATTCCCGCGACAAGAAAAGCCCTGGCGATGGCGAATCTGAGTATCGACGATATCGACGCGTTCGAAATCAACGAAGCCTTCGCGTGCGTGCCGTTGGTGTGGATGCGCGAAACCGGCGCGAAGATGGATCGCCTGAATATTCAAGGCGGCGCGATCGCCCACGGACATCCGCTGGGCGGAACGGGCGCGGTGCTGATGACCAAGCTCGTGAATATTCTGGAACGCACCGGCGCGCGCTACGGATTGCAATCCATGTGCATCGGTTATGGAATGGCGACGGCGACGATCATCGAGAGAGTAAACTAGCAGGTGATGGCGAGCACCACGCTACTAACGGTCGAACAATACCTGGCGACTCATTTATCGGACGAGTATCCGCCGGAGTATGTTCGAGGAGAGTTGGTTGAACGATCCATGCCCAAGTGGCTTCATAGCAGGCTTCAGCACCTGTTAGCGGTGCGCTTGCATCAAGCCGGCCTGTTATGTGCCCCTGAACTTCATATTCGCGTAGCGGATGACGTAATCCGCATAGCCGATCTGGCGGTGTATCGGCAATCCCCGGGGGAGGAAATCCCGAGAACTCCCCCCCTGTTGCTGATAGAGATCGTTTCGCCCGATGATCGACATCAGGAACTCTTACGTAAGCTTGAGGACTATCGAGCCTGGGCAGTCCCGAATATCTGGGTCGTGGAACCACTGTTAAATAGATTCAGTATCTATAGCGCCGGCTCGCTAGTCGAAGTGAAGCAGTTCGAGCTGCCCGAGTTCAACCTTCGTATCGACGCCGGCGAACTGTTCGCCGAAGCTACCGCCCAGTAAACGCAGCTGTGCGTTTCTCCAAGAAATGCGCGACGCCTTCGCGGAAATCCTCGGTGCCGAAGCTGCCCTTCATTTCTTCCGTGGCGAGATCGAACGCCTCGCCGAGATCCTGTAGCAGTCCCGTGTAGATCTGGCGCTTCATCACACGCAACGACCGCGGCGAGACAGTCGACGCGAGCTCTCGCGCGAATGCCTGCACGGCGCCCAGAAAATTTTCCTCGGGTAAAACCCGGCTCACCAGCCCGATGCGCAGTGCCTCCGCGGCATCCACCATCTTTGACGTGTAGATCATCTCGATCGCATTACCGACGCCGATCAGCCTCGGCAGCATCCACGCCAGTCCGTATTCGGCCACCAGCCCGCGCTTCGAAAAAATCGCTGAGAATCGCGCCTTTTCAGAAGCGAACCGAAAATCGCAATACAGCGGCACGATGAACCCGAGCCCGACCGAAGGCCCGTTGATCGCCGCGATGATCGGCTTGGGAACCGAGAGTAGCCATGCGAGTTTTTTGCGAAAATCGGGGCGCACATCGGGATCGGCACTCACATCGGTGAGGAAACTGGCGCGCGGAGTCGACTCCTGCGAGATCGCCGAGAGCAGGCTCATGTCCGCGCCCGCGCAGAATCCCTTGCCCGCACCGGTTAGAATGATGACCCGGACTTGGTCGTCGGCGGCAGCGCCGCGAATCGCTGCGGTGAGCTCGTCCTCCATTTTCTGGGTCCACGCGTTGAGTTTGTCGGGGCGATTGAGCGTAATGGTGGCAACGAAATTCGCGACATCGTAAGCGATCTGTTCGTAGGGAGGCATATGGATTGGCTCTGTGGCTGGTTTGTGGCTGATTTATGGTTAATTCGTGGCTAAGTTGTGGTTGATTTGTGGATGATTCGTGGTTGATTCGCGGGCTAAACCAGAGCGTGCTCCTTGCGCAGTTCCCCGAATTTTTCTTCCGCGAGCCTCTTCACCTTCTCGATGCTCGCCTCCTTGAGGCTCTCATAGCCGCGAATCTGATCCGGCAGCGCAGCCATCTCCACGGCTTGCGCCAGGTTCTCATCCGTCACGCGATCCATCACCCGGGTGATCAGCGAGCGATACCAGTCGATCAACCCCCGCTCCGCACGGCGATGAGTGCTGTAGCCGAAAACATCGAGCGCGGTCCCGCGCAACGGCCTCATCGCGGCCAGCATGCGGAGCGGCCCGCGGAACCACCCGCCCAGTTTCATTTTCTTCTTCACGCCGAAGCGGCGCAGCAAGGGCGGATGCAGGTTGTAGGAAATCGAATCGACCTCCTCCCACGTTTCCGTGATCTGCTTCGTGAACTCCGGCTTCGTGAGGAGCCGCGCGACTTCGTACTCGTCCTTGTACGCCATTAATTTGTACAGATAGCGGGCGACCGTTTCTTCCAGCGCAGGTGCGCGGCGCGCCACTTCGGCAACAAAATCCGAATACTGCTTGGCCCAAGCGGCGTTCTGATAGGCGGTCAACTCCGAGGCGGGATCGAACGCCGTGGCTTCACCGGCGCGCGGCGCAAGGAATTCCTCCACCGATTTCGCGTCATGATAGTACTTCCGGCCCCATTCGAACACCTGCAGATTCTTCTCGACGTCGACTTCGTTCAAGCGGACCGCCTGCTCAATCGCCTGGAGGGAAAGCGGAATCAATCCCCCCTGATACGCGACGCCGACCATGAACAGATTCACGGCCAAGTGGCTGCCGAACAAACCTTCGGCGACTCGATTGCCGTCAACGAAAATATTACGCCCGCGCCGCGTCACCGTATTGATCTTTTCAAGCATCGCCGGCGATCCGCCCATGGGCGCGCGTCCGCGAATCACGTCGACGGTCGGCGTAAGGTTCGTGTTCATCACCGCAGTGGTGCGGTCCGGCGACGCGAATTTCATGTGCTCGGGATTGGCGACGCCGATCATATCGAAGCCGAGGATCACATCCGCATTGCCGATATTGATCCGATTCGGCGCGTCGATCGGCTTTCGGCTCAGCAGCAGATGCGAAACCACCGCGCCGCCTTTTTGGGCGGAGCCGGTCTGATCCAATGTGGCCACGTAAAGGCCATCCACCCATGCGGCGGTCGCCAGCAGCGCGTTAATCGTGACCACGCCGGTGCCGCCGATCCCCGGCATGATAATGCGATAGCCGTCCTCCACCGGCGCTATTTCAGGCGGCGCGGGAACTTCCGTCGCAGGCAGCGATGGAATCGAAAGGCGGCGCAGACCCGTTCCTGGCTTGATTTTCACGCTGACGAACGACGGACAATCGCCCAACGCGCACGAATAATCTTTGTTGCACGAGGATTGGTGGATGCGGGTCTTCTGGCCGCGCTCGGTCATCACCGGGAGCAGGCTCATGCAGTTGGATTGCTTGACGCAATCGCCGCAACCTTCGCACACCTCTTCGTTGATCATCAGGCGATGCACCGGTTCCTGGTAAGTCCCGCGCGATCGTTTGCGGCGTTTTTCCGCGGCGCACTCCTGGTCGTAAATCATCGCCGTAACGCCGGGAAGTTTTTCGAGCTCCGCCAGCGTATTCTCCAGCTCGGATCGATCCCGAACCTGGGCGTTGGAAGCGAACTCAACGTTGCGCCACCGCTCGACATCCTCGGCAAGAACGATGGTTTTGCGAACGCCTTCGGCTTCCAGTTTCTTGGTCAACTGCGGAATGGTCAGCGCGCCCTGGGCCGCCTGTCCGCCGGTCATCGCGACGTGCCCGTTGTAGAGGATCTTATAAGTAATGTTGAGACCCGACGCGATCAGCGCCTGCACGGCCAGCGATCCGGAATGAAAAAACGTTCCGTCGCCGATGTTCTGAAAGATGTGCTGGTGCCCCACGAACGGGGCCATTCCGATCCATGGCGCGCCCTCGCCGCCCATTTGCGTGAGGAACGAAAAGCTGCGATTGGAATCGATCAGCCGCATTCCCATGGTGTGGCAGCCGATTCCGCCGCCCGCAACCTGTCCGGGCAGCAGCAGCAGCGATCGATTGTGCGGGCAGCCTGAACAGAAGTTCGACGCGCGGGACGCGGATGCGATTTCGCGAGGCCGCGCCGCGACATCGTCAATGAAGCGCATACGCGCGACGACTTGTTCCGCCGGTGCCGAGAATGACTCGTGCGACGTCAGCAATCCGCCGACTACCTTCGCGATCTTGTCGGGATCCAGCTCACCCGCCGGCGGAAACAACGGTGCGCCTTGAATATCGGTCTTGCCGATGATCGCGGGCCGCACCGCCTGGCTATACAGCGCGTCCCGCATATGCAGTTCCAGGAAGCTGCGTTTTTCCTCGATCACCAGAATGGTTTCCAAGCCTTCCGCGAATTCGCACGCGAACGCGGTGTCGAGCGGGAACGTCATCCCGAACTTCGCAATACGGATTCCGAGTTCGCCGAGTTCATCTTCACCGATTCCCAGATCGCGCAACGCCTGCATGAGGTCGTAATAGGATTTGCCGGCGCTGGCGATTCCCAGCCATGGTTTGGTTTGTGAACCAAATTGCGCCCCGTGCCAGCGATTCAATCGATTCAGCCGCGCGAACTCGATAGCCGCCTGTAGCCGCCGGTGATTCACTTCGTGCTCCAGCGCCAGTGTGATCGGCGGTACCAGACGCGTGTCCACCGTCTTTTGATAACCCTCCGGAACGCGGATCCTCGGCTCATCGGGATCCACCACCACGGTTCCGCCGCCGTCGCAGATGTCCGTGACCATTTTCAGCCCGACCCATGCGCCCGAAAATCGCGAGAGCGCGATGGCGAGCAATCCGTAGTCGATGATCTCCTGCGTGTTGCCGGGATACAGAAACGGAATGCCGACGTTGTAGAGACTGAAATCGCTCTGATGCGGAATTGTGGAGCTCTTGCAGCTATGATCGTCGCCGGCAAGAACCAGCGCGGCGCAATTCTTCCCGGTGCCCGCCAGATTCGCGTGACGGAAAATGTCGCCGGAGCGATCGACGCCCGGCCCTTTTCCATACCAGATACCCAGCACGCCATCGACTTTGGCTTTGCCCACCACTTCGAAAATCTGGCTCCCCATCACCGACGTCGCAGCCAGATCTTCGTTCACGCCGGGACGGAAAACGATGTTGTGCTCGTCGAGCATCTTGCGCGATCGCGCCAGTTGCAGATCGTAGCCGCCCAGGGGCGAGCCTTCGTAGCCCGAAATAAATGCACCGGTCGACAAGCCCGCGCGGCGGTCGCGGCGCATCTGGTCCATCGGCAATCGCACCAGAGCTTGGATTCCCGTAAGATAGACGCTTCCTCGCTCGACGGTATATTTGTCTGATAGGCGCATAAGGTCGTTGCTGGAAACCCAGCTTCTGACTCAGGTTTTCTGGGTCCGTTCCGGACTGAATCCTGACTCCTTGTTTTCCCGTTGTATCGTATCACAAGATGCCCCAAACGCCCTTCGTTTTCGAGAGCCGCGTGCGCTTCGGCGATACCGACGCCAGCGGCCGGATTTTTTACGTCTCCCTGTTGAATCATTTTGACGCCGCCGAGGCCGAGTTCCTGCGATTTCTGGGCGTCGGGTATCGCGAAATTCAGGATAGGAAGGTGGGCTTTCCGCGAGTCCGCGTCGAGTGTGATTATACCGGCGCGCTGGTGTATGACGATCTGATGCGGATCGCCGTCAGTGTCGATAAAATCGGACGATCGTCCTTCACTCTTACCTTCGATGTGAGCGTTGAAGAGCGCGCTGCGGCGCACGGAAAAGTGACGATCGTCTGCGTGGATCGGCAGACGGCGAAATCGATTCCCCTACCGGAGAACCTGCGTGCGGCCCTCTCGAAGTGACGTGGCGCGAGCCATCGCGGCAGTTGTTATGGCACTGGTGTTGACCGCCTGCTTAAACCCAACGGAAAAAATGCAGCCCGTCCGCATGGCAATCGGCGGACAAGCTCAGCTCATTTATCTCACGGCGACTCTAGCACAGGAGCTCGGGTATTACCAGGACGAAGGCCTCCCGGTCACGCTCTTCGATTTCCCAGGCGGACAAAAATCGCTCGAAGCCCTGCTTGGCGGCAGCGCGGATGTCGTCTGCGGATTTTACGACCACACCATCGTCATGGCGACCGAGAATCGCGAGTTGCGGGCCTTCGTCGCCATGTTGCGATATCCAGGTCTGGTCGCCGTATCGCGCAACCTCAGCCGCATTGAGGATCTGAAAGGCAGGATTGTGGGTGTGTCTTCAGCGGGTTCGTCGACGCATTTTTTGCTGAACTATCTGTTGGTTGCTCACGGCATGAAGCCGGACGACGTCAGCATCGCGTCCATCGGCATGAGCGCCACCGCCGTCGCCGCTGTGACGCACGGTCGGGTGGACGCGGCCCTCATGACCGACCCCGCGCTCGAAGTTGTCCGTAAACAATCGCCCGGGTTGAAGATCCTGGCTGACACGCGCACCGCCGAAGGAACGCGAGCTGTGTTCGGTGTCGAAACTTATCCCAGCGTCGTGTTGTACTCGACGGCGCAGTGGATCAACTCGCATCGCGGTCAAGCCGCGAAGCTTGCGCACGCGATCGTAAAAACGCTCGATTGGATGCGGTCGCACACGTCGGAGGAAATCCGCGCGCGCATGCCGGCGCAGTTCCGCACGGACGATGCGGCGGCGGATCTCCAAGGTCTGCAATCGTTGAAGGCGATGTTGTCCGCCGATGGCCGGATCACGCCGGAATCCGCTGCGATGGTCCAGAAGGTGCTGAGCGTGTCGCTCGAGAAGGTGCGCTCGGCGAATATCGATTTGTCGAAGACTTACACGAACGAGTTTCTGGGCCAATAGAAATCCCGCTGTGCGCGCGCCACTAGCTGTGCGCTAATCTGGGATCGCAAGCATGCATCGATTCCTGCTCCACAACGACGACATCCGTGACGCAGGCGACTTGATCGTCTCGCCCGGACAGCTCGGCCTGTTGAATGGATGGGGGGTGTTTTCGACGCTGCGGATTTACTCCGGCGTCATGTTCCAATGGGACCGCCACTGGGCGCGGATGCGGCGCGATGCCGTCCGATTGCGGGTTCCCTTTCCCCAAGATCCCGCTTGGCTCGAGCAGCGTCTTCGCCGGCTGATTGAGGCGAACCAGGCGTGGAACGCGACACTGCGCGTGGTGATTGTCAGGAATCGCGGCGGTGCGTGGCTCAAGTTGTGGGAGGGGCCGGCGGCCAGCCGCGAATTCGACGCGATCGCGTTCACCGCCGACGTCAATCAATGGGGCGAAGATGGCAAAGCCAAAGGTGTCCGGCTCGGCCTGGTCCCCAACGCGCGATACGCGGCCAACGAATTCGCGGGTGCGAAGGTTCTTTCGTGGTCGCAGAATCTGACCTGGTTTGAGCGGGCCCACGAGCAGGGGTTCGACGAAGTCGCGCTCTTGAACGAGCGCGGCGAAGTGGCCGAATGCACCTCGGCGAACATTTTCGCCGTGAGTATCGATAACCAGGGGAACGCACGTGTCTGGACGCCGCCGCTGTCGTCAGGCTGTCTGCCGGGCGTGACGCGAGCGGTACTGCTCGAAGATGTTCGTGTCGCTGGAGTCCAGGTCGCTGAAAGGACGCTGATGCCCGCCGATCTGGAAGCAGCCGATGAAGTGTTTATCACCTCAACCACCCGCGAGCTACTGCCGGTCGCCTCTGTCGATGGTTTGAGTTTGGGATTGAAATTGGGATTGAAATTGGGATCGAAGCGGCGCCAATCGCCGGGCGAGGTTCGCCTCAGGCTGCAAACTGCGTTTACCGAACACGTCCTGAGTTATGTTGCCACTCGCCTGGCGGTTCCAGCGGGCTCATAACAGGGAATGAGCGCGAAAACACGCTAAAAAAACCACCACGGCGGCGCCATAGAGTCCTCGGTATTGCACATTGGGATAAAAACGCGCGGAATTGCAGGTTCCGCTGCGCCAATCCGGTATAATTTGACAAAGGGCACCGGATGCAGCTCGCTTGTCCGCACTGTGGAACGCGTGACGTTCGTGTTTCGCAACGACAGGATATCGGAGAATATTTTAAAGCTCTGCTGGGAATTTATCCCCTGCGGTGCCGCCGGTGCCACGTGCGCTGGCATACCAGTGTATGGGCGGCGGGTGCGTGGAAATACGCGCGCTGCCCGCGCTGCTATCGCCAGGAACTGACCACTTGGAGTGAGCAATACTATCATCCGCGCCGCTGGATCGTCTGGATGCTCCGCATCGGCGCGACGCCTTATCGCTGCGCGGCCTGCCGCTGTAATTTCGCGAGTTTCCGGCCGTGCAAGGAGAAGTATTCTTGGCGGAAGACGGGGCAGGCGGCAGAAACGCAAGTTCCCAAGTAGCAGCCTTAAGGCGATCCGGAGGAACGGAATTACCTGGGCGTAGAAAAAAATGGTTCCAAGTGACCCGTCGATCAGCTCGTTCTCCGTCCGGCATGCACGGTCGGAACATGGCATTCGGAATGTCGTGACGTGAGCCCTTTGCTCCCCGCCGCCGGTTTTAGCCGACTGCGGATCAATGCTCCGGTGCGCGTCCGCTATCCATTCCGATAGAAGCCTGCTTCTCGATGCGGCCTTTCACTCTCCGGCAGCGACGGCTGACCTTTCGATCCGTCTCCGCAGCCGGGTCAACGCTCCTGGCCTGCATCTTCGAAACAATTCCAAAACCTGCGCCCAGCCCGTTCGGTCCCATGCTCCCGTCCCCTCCCGGCTTTTTGTCGCCGCGTGGGGTGCGTTCAACGCATGAAACCCGTTGCCAGATCCGATCTTGAAACTCTCTGCCTGTCTTCAGACTTTCACTCCCCGTCGGGACCTCTCGATCCCTCCGGATTGTAGTGCTCGGCCCTCTTCCAGACAGAAAAGCTTACCCTAACGAGTTGCCCGATCTTCCCTCGCTCCCCGCCGCGCCAGAAATAATCTCTTATCACGTGTGCGCGTCGGATCATCGTTCCGGATCCGCTACTTCCCGCCAGGCTCGCTGTCCTTCGAACCTCTTGGAACCAAGTTCATGATGCACCCGGAATCGATTTCAGTCAAGTGAAAATGCGCAATGTTTCGAATGTTTTAACAAGAAAAATATCGCTTGTTTTCATCAGTTTACGGGAGCGATTCGGTGGAAGATGTGTGGATAAAACACGCAACGCCGATGTTGTTTTTGCGCTTTTACCGCAGTGTGCGGTCCTCATCGCGGTACGCGCGTTAAGGAAGCAGATGCAGAATCATTCCCGTGTCCGTCGCGACCCACAAATGCTCCGCGTCCGGCCCGGCCATGATCAGCGAGCGTGCATTCGCCTTGTAATCCACGTCCATCTCCGTCCAATCCGTCAGATTCGTGCTCGAAAGGATCTTGACCTTTCCGGGAATCGGAACGGTGTTGAGGCGGCCAGGCGGCTCGACGGCGGCGAGAAACGCGCGCGGGCCGCGAAATATCGCGCAATCCGTCACGCGCAGCTTGTCGCGATAGACTGTGGTGACCTTACCGGCGCGCGCGTCCATATGATCGACCTCCGTCGGTGAATCGAACGACTGGTCGAACTGGTGGACGGAAAGCCCATCCGGGCCCGCCAGGCACACGTTCGACATCGTTCCGAACGATTCCCCGGTTTCGCTCTTCCAGGTTGCGCCGCCGTCGTGAGTTCTCAAATCCAGCGAGAGCGTCGGGATCTTGCGGCGCTTCAAAGCGCGTTCCGGCTCCATCCACTCGGGTAAATTCGGATCGTCGCGGCGCGGCGGCGCGGACGTGCCGTAGATCATCCCCGCTTTCCCGCCCTCAAAATAAATTTGCGTGTACGCCGTGAATTTAGGATCGCCGGCGGGCTGCGCGGCTTCCGCGACCGGGGCCCAGGTCACGCCGCCGTTCTTGGATTCATATATGGACTTTTGCAGCCCGACGGCGAAACCGTGTTTCGAATCCAGGAACCAGACGCGCGTGATAAGACCACCCGGCAACTGGCTGATTTTCTTGTCGGGTTTGATCTGCGGGGCGATTCTTTTCCAGGCTCCTCCGGATGTCTCGGTGAACCAGAACGATTCGTCCGTCACCAGCCAGCCCTCGGACTCATTCAGAAAGAAAATCGAGCGCGGATGTTCCTGCAGTTCTTTAATGCTCCAACGCGCGCCGCCGTCACTCGAAACCAGCGCGACGTAGCGCGGCTTTTTTCGCGACAGCTCGTCCAGGATGGTGCCGACCGCGATCCCGTGCGTGCCCGTGGGAAACGCCAGATCCTCGATCACCAGCGAATCGCGGCCTTCATCGTAGAAATACTGGATCTTCCAGCGTTCCGCGAACGCCAGCGAGTGGAACCCGCACAGGATCGCGAGAACCATCGCCAGCCGCTTGAGGATAGTTGCCAGCCGTTGCATGATCCAGAACCTCACAAGCGGCGCGCCGGCGCCATCACCAGATCGAAAATAGAGCCGGCCACCAGCGCCGCCGGATCGGCCGCCGCCAGCGCCACCAGGCATCCCACCTGCTCGCCGACCGTGGTCAGCACTTCCATCTCACCTCCCGTGTGAAAATGCGGCTCCCGATGCTGCACGTTGATCACACCCGCGACGCGATTGCGGAGAATCACCGGCGCCGATAGAAACGCTTCGTAGGTGTCCTCCGGCAAATCGGTGAAGCGTTTGAAGCGTGGATCCAGATACGCTTCGCGCGAGATCGACAGCAGACGGCGTTCGCTCGCGACGCGGCCCGTCAAGCCTTCGCCCAGCTTCAGCCGCACTTTGCCGATGGTATCGGGCTGTGGATTGTTGGACGCGCACAGCACCAGCTCCTGATTTTCCAGCAGGTACAGCAGGCACGCATCGCATTCCATGAATTCGACCACCAGAGATACCGTGCCCTGGAAAGCCTCCGCCAGGCTCATGTCGCGAACCATGAACCGGCTGATTTTTTGCAGAAGCCGAAGCTGCTGCTCGGTGTGTTCCAGCCGGGATTCTAGCTCTTTAGCGCGCGACACGTGAGCAGCTCTCCGAGGCCGTGGGGCAGGGCCACGGTACGTGCGTTCCGCATGCCCTGCCGGAATCCGTGGGGCAGGGCCATGCCCTGCCGGAATGAGGGCCGCACGTCCGGGAGCGCATCGCCCTACTTGCCGAAATAGGTATCGTCATAGACGATGTTCTTCTTGCCTTTCAAATCGGCCAGCGCACTCTGCGCATGCTGCTGCACCCGCGCCTGAGCCTCCGCGGCCTGCTGCTGCTTGATCTTCTGTTCGATCTCGCCGTGCGCCTGCTCGAAAGTCCGCGTGGCGTGCGATTCCACCAGGATCAGGTGATACCCGAATTGCGTCCTTACCGGCTCGGTGACCTTCCCAGCCTCGGCCGCGAAGGCCGCCTGATCGAACTGCGGCACCATGCGTCCCTTGGGGAACGACCCCAGATCGCCGCCTTGCGGCGCGTTCCCGGTATCGTCCGATTCGGTCTTGGCCAGATCCTCAAACTTCGCGCCGGCGATAATCTTGGCGCGAATCTCATTGGCCTTGGCCAGCGCTTCGGCGTCGCTCAAGTCTTTCTGACCCGCTCGAATCGGCACGCTCGAGCCCTTGTACCGGATCAGGATATGCTTGGCCTTCACCTCGTCCCAATCCTTCGTGTGCGTATCGTAATACGCGTGCAGCACCGCCTCGGTGGGCGGCAGCGCCGATGCGGCGCTGGGGTTGGATTGCTCCTTGGCCAGCTCCTGATACATATTCCGCGCGATGATCTGGTCCACCTGCAGTTTGATCTGCGCCTGCACAATAGGGATCTGGTCGAGCTTGCGCGCGCGGCCTTCCTGCGCCAGCGCTTTCAGTTCGGCCAGCGATTCGGCCAGCTTGCGCTTCCCGCCCGGCGCCTTCAACTGGGCGCGCTGTTGGTCAGGCAGCGTCGCCATGATCTCTTCGAACTGCGACTTGGTGATCTTTTCGTCGCCGATGGTGAGAATCACGGTATCGCCGGATATGACCGGCGCTGGAGCCGGTAACGCGGAGGGAGAAGGGATCGCCAAAGGCTTCGGTGGCGCGGCGGTTTGCTGCGCGGGTTGTTGCGCGTAGAGGAGGCCCGCAGGCACAAGAATGCCCGCCAGGGGGAAACAGTATTTCATATGCTTCCAGGATACCGCCAACTAGGTCGAGTTTATCGTGGCGTAGTGCACCATCCAGGTGGCACACACTTTAGTCGTGTTCCGGCCTTACCGAGCCGCCTCAGTTGGCACAGACTTCAGTCTGTGTTTCCGGCCTTGCGACGCGCGGAGGCTCCTGGTCAACCTCAGGTGATATCCTGGGTAACCAATGCGATACCTATTGCCTGTCCTCCTACTTGTGACACTGCTTTTGACGCCTGCCACCATGCGCGCCACGGACGCGTTCACGGTCTATGATCTGCTCGCGCCCTCCACCCATTCCTTCGACATCCTCTATGACGTGTTCATCGATCGCGAAGGCGCCGCCTACTTCTTCAATCCCATCCGGCAGGGCTCCGTCGCCACCAACGAACGGGTTGTCGATCTTTCCACCGGCAAGCCGCTGGAGTTCGGAGAAGTGGACGCCAAGACCGCTCGCGAATCCGGCCTGGTGCGTGGCAAGATCGCGGACGATCAAAAATATATTCGCGTGAAGTTCGCGCATCCGGTCCCCACGAACGGCGAGGTGCGCATCCGGATTTACAAAACCTACACCGATCCTCCGTCCTATTACGAGACCGCCGGGCACACGGTTGCGGGCGGTTGCGTGGTCTTCGACGTAGCGGGTCCCTGCAAAACACTCGACGGCTTGGTCTTTGACCGGCCGCTGGGGATCAAGCGCAACGTGGTCGTCTTGCCGAAGGGATATGAGCTGGTCGCGTCGCAATCGCCGGGGATTGTTTCGACCGATGCCGATGGCCGCGTGCGTATCAGCTTTCTAAACGATCGCGACGATCAGTTGCCGGTGAAGATCACGGGAAGGAAGCTGCCATGAGCCGCGCTCCAGCCCCATCCGTCAGGTTGGGGCTTGCATCCCGGCTCCAACCCACCCCCTTGAGGCGCGCCCGTCGGGGCGCGCGTTCCGGCCTTCCAACCCCACCCGTAAGGGTGGTGATAAATCCTCGCGCTGCCCTGGCTCTTGTGGTTGCGGCTTGCGCAACCCTTTGCTCCCCGCCGGCCCGCGCCCAGGCTCACCGCGCCGAACAGGATCGCGAAATTCGCTACTGGCTGCTCGACCCCTCCACCCACGCCTTCCGCATCTCACACGATTTCACCGTGGATCGCGTCGGCCAGGCGTCCGTGCACAGCTTTGTTCGCAAGGGCAGCGAAGTGTCGCCGGATTCGAAGATCACTCTGCTCGAAACCGGCGAGCCCCTGCGCACGCATATCGTCAGCGGGAAAGACGTGAATGCGCTCGGCTATTACCGCGAGCATTACGACGATGACACCGTCGTGGTGCAGGGCGATCTGCCGCATGCGCTCGAAAAAGGCCAGACCGTGCGAGTTCGCGTGGAGGAAAGCTACGTCGATCCGGTGGGCTATAAAATGGACGGGCAAAACCTTGTGTGGACGCGAACGCTCGGCCGGCCGGTCAATTTCGTTTCGTTGCCGGAAGGTTGGGCGCTCGTGGGCGTGAACACGCCCGCGACCATTACGCTGGACGCGCAGGGCCGCGTGACCTTGCGGTTCACCAACACCCATCCAGGCGATCTGGCCGTTACCCTCCGCGCCAGGAAACGCTAGATCGTTTCTTGGTTCGCCCGCGCAAACTGCGACAATTGATGCTTGTGGGCTAACCCACGCGTCTCTCGGGAATGCCCACCATGATGACCCAATTTAGCGGATTCGTTCTCCTCACGATTGGCGTCGCTCTAGTCGGCATTGGGGCCGCGCTGTTCTTGATCCGCAAAGCCATTGAGCGTGCTTTCCTAGCCGACCGGCAAATACGGGAGCAGGAGATAGCTGAGCTGCGGAATCAGCTCCCCGGGATCTCGTCCCGCATAGAAGACTTACAGGCCCAAATCGCGCAACTGTCGGACAAGCTGGAGCTTTCTGAGAAGAGAGCGTCGGCCCGCATCGGAGACTTGTCCACCCAGGTGGCGGACTTGTCTCACGCGACCGCCGCGTTGTCCGGCTTGATTGAAACGGTGACACGCACGCCGCCCGTCCCCCTTCCGATCGATGCTGAACTGATTCACAGGACGGACGCGGAAATGATCGCGCTGGCCCAGTCAATCGCGACACTGCGCCCGCTGGTTCCCTATCCCAAGTGGCGCTTTGATGCGGACTGGGCGAATCCCGATCGAGCTTTCCAGATGCGCCAAAACGTATGGCAGAGTTTCCGCGGTCGGGCGAGGGAAGCCTCCATCGTAATCGGCTGGCACCTGGGCACGCGGCTTCAACTCCATTTAGGGAATGACTTGAGCCGCCAGATCTATATCGCGGGCTGCATCGATCCCAACGAGTTCGCCTTCCTGGATCGCTGCCTTCAACCCGGAATGACCTTTTTCGACGCAGGCGCGAATGAGGGCATCTACACGGTTTTCGCTGCGAAACGCGTCGGGAGCGGCGGGACCGTCTGGGCTTTTGAGCCGAGCCCGCGGGAATTTGACCGGCTGCGATCGAACCTCGACCTCAATGGCCTCAACCTCCCCAACCTGCGCCTCTTTCCGCTCGCGCTGGCAGATCGTAGCGGGCGCGCGGAGCTGACCGTAGCTGAAGATGAACATGCGGGGCAAAACACGCTCGGAGGGTTCGCCTATGAGAGCGTCGCGGCGGTGGAGAAACACATGGTCGATCTGCGGCGCTTGGACGATCTGGTTGCGGAGCAGCCCCCGGCTCGCATCGATGTCGTCAAATTGGACGTGGAGGGCGCGGAGCTGCTGGTATTGCAGGGAGCCGTGTCCACGCTCCAGCGGTATCGCCCGATTTTGCTTTTCGAAGTCTCCGAGGCTTCGCTGCGCCACCAGGACCACCGCCGGGAACAGCTGCTCGCGTTTCTCCGGGCGCAGGATTACTCCCTGTACCTGTTCGATGATTCCGGTTTTCCGGCCTGCGCGCCGCCGGGAACCTATCGCGACAACATGCTGGCAGTGCCCCATGGCGCAGCACTTCCGCCCTCTGTCTTTCAACTCTGGCCGCACCGGAGCTGATCGTTCCAGCCCCATGCGTCAGCTTGGGGCTTTTTTCCACCTTTTGATCGCGCTTCCAGCCCCACCCCCAGCATGTGGGGCCGGCACTCGTGCCGGCGAGCCGGCTTTCAAGCCGGCTTCTTCCAGCCCCATGCGTCAGCTTGGGGCTTTTTTCCACCTTTTGATCGCGTTTCCAGCCCCACCCGTCGTTCCGAGCCGCGACCAAGCTGCGCTTGCGCCAAGGGAGCGGTTCAAATGTTCGGCTCCTGATCACACACGACCACGACGCGCGTGCACTCCGCGTCAGCCTCTCATTGGTTCACAAAACACCGCGGAACTGGTCGGCGCAACCATCCGCAAAGACCTGACACCCGTCTTCGATCACAGCCTTACACCCTTCCCAAATGCCTAGCACCCCGGCGATACGGTCTAATCCTTGCTCGGATAGCGGCCGCACACCCGAGATAATTCTGCTCCGAATCGAACCTCTTTTCAAAGACAAAATGTCCTGAATCGGCGCAAGCGATTTGAGGGCGTTACCGCCCCGTCGCGGGTGGAGTGTGCCAAGGAGGTACAGGAATGGTTTCTCTCAGAGTTTTTCGCAGATCTTTTTGTAGCTACGGGGTTCTCATATTGGGATTGGGGATGATGGCGGGGTCGGCGCGAGCGACGAATTCGTATCAAGCGTCCCAGACGACCTTTGCCACCCAGGCGACCATGACCGACGGATTGACACTCTCATCGCTCATCACCTTTACGGCTGGTAATCTCACTACTACGGCGGGCGGCCCGACTAACGATGAGTACCTCGATCCAACCACCGGCATCGAGTTCCTTGCGTTCGACGGTTCCGGAACGACCAATGAGGCGTTTGCTTCAGTAGCTAGCGGCGTACTGAACACGGTCGCTAGCTCGGGCGATACCATCGAGGTGATTTTCCCGACCGGTGTTGACTATGGCTTCGCATTCAACTTCACCACAGCGTACAGCAGTGGTGTCGACTTTTGCGTCGATACTAGCCCGGGCACCTTTGGAGCCTGCTCCTCCGGCGGCACCTATATTGGTCAAAACGGCGCTGGCTTTATTGGCGCGCTAAACGACTACATGGCACCACCCGCACCCTTGACCGCCGTTTGGCTGAACCCCGACCCCGGCTTTTCCATCATGGCCGGCACGGACCTTCAAAGTTTCGAGGTCGCGACCCAAGCCGGCGACGACGCCCCCGAGGGCTCCACCAATCTCCTCATCGGCTCCGGACTCATCGGGATCTACTTGCTCCACCGGAGGCGGCGACGCCAGCGGCTCCCGGCGTAACCTGCGCCGGACTTCCGGCCCTATCTTCCGCCAGACGAGGACCCGTGCGCGCGATATCCACCGCCACCATTTCCGCGTGGACCAATCGCGCGCCGGAGAACGTGAGCTCAGCAAGCCCGCCGTGCTGCGTCTCCTCGCGCTGAAACTGATCGAACACCAGATTGCCGAGCGAGTAGAAGATCACGCCGTCGCCCACTCGCTCCCACGGCTCCACCACGTGCGGATGATGCCCCACCACCACGCGCGCGCCCGCATCGATGGCCGCATGCGCGAACTCCATCTGCTGGCGATTGGGCCGCGGCGAGTACTCCACGCCCGCGTGCATCGAAACGATGACCACGTCGGCGCCCTCGGTCTTTTGAGGCGCGACAGAATGGAGCGCTCCTGAGGCGCGACCGTCAGGGAGTGCGTTCGGGCCCCCGACAGTATGGAGCGCTTGCCCCCGGCCCAGCATCCTGCCGACATCCTCCCGCATTTGATCCGCGTCCAGCGCGGCAATCCGGTCATCCACATCGCGATGATTGCCGTTGGATTGATCGAAGGTGTACGCCAGAAACCCGAAGCGCGTGCCGTTGCGCGTAAGCACCACGCCTGCGTGCGCCGCCTCCGCCGATTTCGCCGTGCCCACCGCCGCGATCCCGTGGCCGGCCAGCCAATTGAGCGTGAACTCGACGCCATAGCCCCCGCAATCGCGCGCGTGATTGTTGGCGGTCGAGACGATATCGATTCCAGCCAGCTCCAGCGCGCCGATCATTTCCGGCTCGGCTTTGAAGATCATTCCCGATTCCACCAGTTTGCCGCGATCGGAAAAGGGCGCTTCCAGATTCACGAACGCGATATCGGCCGAGGCCAGCAGGGGAGCCAGCTCCCGCAAGGGCGACGCCGGGTCGCCGCGCTGGCGGGCAAACTTTCCCACGAATCGCGACAGCATCACATCTCCCCCCAGAATCAGGCGGGTATCGGGGACGCGAGGCACAATCTCCGGCGCGGACCTGCGCCGCGACGGAATGATGGCGAGCATGGGCAGCAGTGTTCGCCGGGTCAACAACATCTTGAGACAATTCTAGTCCGATGTGGGGCAGCGCCATGCGCTGCCTTTGCGGCGGCAGATTGTGGGGCACGCCATGCGCTGCCTTTGCCGCGACAGATTGTGGGGCAGCGCATGGCGCTGCCCCACGCTATGCTAACCTGGAATTTATTCCCCCCTAGTCCCGATCCTGCAAATTTCCTATGCCTACTGGCGAGAGCAAACGAATTCTGGCCGTTCTCGAAGACCTGTTCTTCATGGTCAAGATCAATGAGGCCGCCAAACGCGCGGGCGTGCCGATCGACTTCGTCAAGGGCGAACAGGATGTCCTCGCCAAAGCCGTCGATAAGAACGGGGGCCGGCCCGCGTTGATCATCGTCGATCTGAATTTCAGCGGCATCGATCCCCTGAAGTTGGTTGCAACTCTGAAAGCGTCGGACGACACCAAAGGAATCAACCTGATCGGATATCTGTCGCACGTCCAGGGTGAACTGAAGGTGGCCGCACAGGAAGCTGGCTGCGACATGGTGATGGCGCGATCCGCTTTTTCGCAGAATCTGCCGCAGATCCTGAAGCGCTACTCCGGCGCGTAGACCTGTTTTTCCGATTTTGCTTGAAAAGCCGCCTATGCGGCCTTCATGTTTAGGAAAACAAAGGCGTTAAGCACGGATTAGCGGGACCACAACGCCATCCATGAAAACCCACGTTTTGTCCACGTCTTATCCATAACTTGTCCACGCGCGGTCCGCATGGCGGATGCGAACGCCGTGGTCTCGGATGGGCGCTTTGAGCCGCGCCGCTTAGTGGACCACTCTCTCGATCGACCAGCCGTTGTTGTAGCGGAACTCCAGAACCGGTGAATAGTCCTGGGAGAATTGGCCTTTCTTCACGCCCATTAGCGGCAGAGGAGTGGGGAAGCAGGTGTGCTGAATCACCACCGCAAGCTTGGTCTCGACGAATCGTTGAAATTCGTCCGACCCTCCCCGATCGCTCGTGATTTCATTGACAAACATGTTGAAATCGCCGCGAATCTGGACGTAGGGATAGCGCTTGTCCCCCAGCATCACATCGTCGCTGAACTTCAGGTCTCGCCCCTTTTGCGTCAAGCGGGCGGTCCCCGATTGCCCGGGAAGGAGGGGGGGGTTGGGGGGATCCCATAGATCTTCCTGGACGCCGCAAAAATACTGTGTCTGGTTGAGCATGACGTACTCGGCGTCCAGCCGCATGGGAGAGCCTTCGATGATGTTGTGCACCTTGCCGTAGTTGAAATCGTTGGGTCCACAGCTCTGGACCATGGCCAACCCGGACAGAACCGCGAGCATCAAAGTGGTCCTGGCGAACTTTCTAAATCCAAGATGTCTATTGTTTCTGTAAGCTTGCATAACGTTTGGCCTCCCGGAATCCCCTCCTCCAAGAGCTAGCCTATTTTAATTATCGGCGGTCCCGAACTCGGGCAACAGGGTCTTTAGGATTCCCCTCGGGGGAGTTACCTATATCCTCGATTCCCTTCAGGGGAATTCCACCCTCCGGCGACGTTCGGGTTGGTTTGGGATTCTGCCGCCGCCCGAAATGCGCCGTTGGCTTCTTTAGTATTGCAACCAAAAGAATTACGTGAGACAATAGCCAAAGTTTTGAACCGCCCCGGCCCCTCCGGGGGTGTGGAACAGGAGATAGTAGTGAGAGAAAAGGGTACTGTGAAATGGTTTAACGCCGCCAAGGGCTATGGATTTATCCAGCGCGCTAGCGGCGAGGACGTATTTGTGCATTTCTCTGCCATCCAGATGTCCGGCTACCGGACGCTGGAGGAAGGCACGGAAGTGGAATTCGAGGTAAAGCGGGGTCCCAAGGGCCTCCAGGCTGAGAATGTCAACCGGCCCTAAACACAGGAGCCGCAATTAGATCCAGGAGGCAATAGGATTTCAGAAGAGAGGCCGCCCTTAGGGGCGGCCTTTCGTTTTGTAGGTCACTTTCCGAGTTAGGGTGAACCAACTCATCGCAATCACGGTCGCGCACGGTGAAAATCACGGTCGCGCACGGCGCTGCCCCGCGCGGCCGTTCACCGCCGGGCTTCGGCGTGATGCCGCACGTCGACGCCCTTCACCAGGAACATCACGTCCTCGGCGATGTTGGTGGAATGGTCCGCGATGCGTTCCAGATTCCTGGTGACCGTGAGCAGATCCAGCGCCTGCCGAATATTGTGCGGGTCCTGTTCCATGAAGCTGATCAGTTCGTGGTAGCTGGCGGTGCGCAGACTGTCGACGGCGTCGTCCGACGCGAGAACGCTGCGCGCCAGATCGGCGTCGCGATTCACAAACGCATCCAGCGCTTTCCTCACCATGGATTGCACCAGCACCGCGATGTGCGGGATGTCGATCATCGGCTTGACCACCGGCGAAATCATCAGAGACTGCGCACGCTCCGCGATATTCACGGACAGATCGCCCATGCGCTCCAGGTCGGTGTTGATCTTGAGCGCGGCCACGATCAGGCGAAGATCGGCGGCCATGGGCTGCTGCAAGGCGAGCAGGTTGGTGGCGAACTCGTCGATTTCGATCTCGATTTCGTTGATGCGCGCCTCGTTGCGGAACACTTCTTCGGCCGCGTCCTTGTCCTTATGGATCACGGCGCTGATGCTGCGCTGGATGGCCGCTTCCACGAGCGAGCTCATCTCCAGCAGCTTGGTGGTCAGAGTATCTAAGTCTTCAACAAAATGGCGCACGATATCCCTCTCGTAACGGCCGGAGGCTCACTCGAAACAGCAGCCGGCTCTCCCGTAACGGCCGGAGGCGACCCGAATTACCCCCACCCTGACGGGTGGGGCTTGACATCCATTGGCGCCTCACCCGAAACGGCCTGTCACGTAATCTTCAGTTTCCTTCTTGGACGGAGTCTTGAAGATCACGGGCGTAACGTCAAATTCAATCATACGACCCATCAGGAAGAAGCCGGTATAATCGGCGATACGGGCGGCCTGCTGCATGTTATGCGTGACGATCACGATGGTGCAACTGTCCTTAAGCTGGAAAATAAGATCCTCGATTTTCGCGGTCGCAATCGGATCGAGCGCGGAGCACGGCTCGTCCAGCAGCAGCACTTCGGGATTCACCGCCAGCGCCCGCGCGATGCACAGCCGCTGCTGCTGCCCGCCCGAAAGCCCGTAGGCGGACTGGTGCAGCTTGTCCTTTACTTCGTCCCACAACGCCGCTCGAATCAGGCTGTGTTCCACGGATTCGCGCAGCGCGGCCCGGTTGGGATATCCGTTGATGCGGAGGCCGTAGGCGACGTTCTCGAAGATCGACTTGGGGAACGGATTGGACTTCTGAAACACCATCCCCACGCGGCGGCGGACGTCGGAAACATCCAGCGCAAAGATATCCTGGCCGTCCAGATGGATCCCGCCTTCCACGCGGCTGTGCCGGACGCTCTCATTCATCCGGTTCAGCGTGCGCAGGAAGGTCGATTTGCCGCAGCCGGAGGGCCCGATAAACGCCGTGACGCGCTTGTCGTACACGTGCATGTTGATGCCGTGGAGAGCCTGGAATTTTCCATAGAAAAAGTTCAGGTCGGTGGCGCTTAGCTTGGATGCCGTGGCGCCCGGATGGGGCTCAGCAGGGCTCGGCAGGACGATGTCGGGCATGGTTATGTGCGGGTCGGTAGGAGATCGGGATTGGCCGGAAGCCTGCATTTTATCACCTGTCACATTCATAAGACCTGATCGCTAAATGAACACTTTACTACAAGCACTTTACTAACGAGAAACGTGAGCTTTGTTGGCAAGCAACAGGCGCGCCAGGATGTTCACGCCTAATACCAACGTCAAAAGAACGAAACCGGCGGACCATGCCTGCTGGTGCCAGTCTTCATACGGCGAAATGGAGTACCTGAAAATCATTTCAGGGAGGGCCGCTGTCGGCTGATTCCAGCCGGGACTCCAGAAACGATTGCCGAAAGCGGTGAACAACAGCGGCGCGGTCTCACCCGCGACCCGCGCCAGATTCAGCATGATTCCGGTGATGATCCCCGCCTTCGCGGCCGGAATCACCACCGTAAAAATAGCCTTGGATTTGGACGCGCCGAGGGCCATCGCGCCTTCGCGCAAGGACACCGGGACGTTCCGCAGGAATTCCTCGGAACTGCGTATGGCGATGGGAATCATAATCACACCCAGCGCGATGCCGCCCGCGAAAGTGGAAAAATGCTTCTGCGGGACAACAATCAGCGCATACGCGAAAATCCCCATAACGATCGACGGGATACCGGCCATCAGGTCCGTGGCGTACCGGACCAGGGACGAAAAACCCGATCCGCCGAACTCCGCCAGATACACGCCGCCCAGAAATCCGATAGGGACACCGACCGCCGTGGCCAACAGCAGCAGCTTTGCGCTGCCCTGGATGGCGTTGGCCATCCCACCGCCCGTTTCACCCACCGGGGCAGGTAGCTTCGTGAAGAAACTCCACCTCAGGCTGCTGGCTCCGTGAACAAACAGATAGCCGAGAATATAGACCAGCGTGCCCGCCGCGATCAGCGTGAATATCCCGGTCAGGCCGAGCATAATTACGTTCACGCCCTTCCGGCGGGCTTTATTCCAGGTCATTCGGATGTCCCTTTTCCCGCTGTGCTTGCCACCAGGATTCTTGCGGCCCCATTGATGACGATGGTGAGAGCGAACAACACCAGCGCCAGCTCGATGAGCGCGCCCTGATAGAGGTCACCCGTGGCCTCCGCGAACTCGTTGGCAATCACGGCCGCAATGGAATATCCCGTCCCGAACAGGGATGTGCTGATCTGGGGGGTGTTCCCAACTACCATGGTGACCGCCATGGTTTCGCCAAGCGAACGGGCAAGAGCCAGGAAGATCGAGCCGATGATTCCTTTTCGGGCAAACGGGACGACTACATTCCAGGTGGTTTCCCAGCGCGTTGCTCCGAGCGCCAGCGCCGCCTCGCGCTGATCGTTGGGAACCGAAAGAATCACCTCACGGGAGATGGAGATGATGAACGGAATGATCATCACCGCCAGGACCACGCCCGCGGAGAACAGACTCACGCCATAAAACGGACCGGAAAACAGCGGAGTCCAGCCAAGCACCGCGCGAATGTAGGGCTCCGCCGAGGTCAGGATGGGGATCAGAACAAAAAATCCGAGAAGGCCGATGATCACGCTGGGAACCGCGGCCAGCAGCTCGATCAGAAAGGTCAACGCGGAAGAAATGCCCGGGGGAGCGAACTCGGCCAGGAAGAGCGCCGCTCCAACGCCCAGGGGAATCCCGAAAATCATCGCGAGCGCAGACGTCACCAGCGTTCCGTAGATGAATGGAAGCGCCCCGAACTGTCCCGCCACCGGATCCCAGGTCTTGGTCCAAAGGAACGACCATCCAAACTTCATCCGGGATGGCTCGGAATTTTTGTAGAGTTCGAAAACCAGCAGCGTCGTGATTGCGATGACTGTGAACGCGCAAAGGAAGGTGATCGCGTAAGCGAGTTCGTCTCCGCTCCGGAGGCGCTGGACGAGCGTACGTGCCGGCCTCCTGGGGGGAGCGTCGATGGTAGTGGTCGCTGGAGCTGACATCGGACAGCAAATTGGCTTTCAGGATTACTGAATTTTAGCGATCGCTTTCTTCTCTTTCGCTACAACCGATACGGGTAACTTCGCGTAGGACAGTGCCTCCGTCATATTCTGGCCGTCGGTCAGCATCCACGTCAAAAAATTCGTGATTGCCTTTTTCTTTCCGGGATCGCTGATCTTCGAAGGGACCAGAAGCCAGGTGAAGCTGGTGACCGGAAACGCGGCCTTTCCGGGCGAATTAGTAATCGACACCCTAAAGTCGTCTGGAATTTCTTTGACCATGGCGGCCGCCGCTGCCGTTACGCTCGCCAGATCCGCCCTAATAAACGCCCCTGAGGAGTTCTTCACGTTACCGAAGGTCATCTTGGTTTGAAGGGCGTAGGTCAATTCCACGTATCCGATGCTATAGGGTCTCTGTAGGACCAGACCCGCGACCCCTTCATTACCCTTCCCGCCAAGCCCGACGGGCCAGTTCACGGAAGCGCCACGGCCGGGGCCTTTGTCCCACTCCTTGCTGACCTTGCAAAGGTAGTCCACCCAAATGAACGTCGTCCCGCTTCCGTCGGAGCGATGCACCACCACGATATTCTGCGCCGGCAGGTTGACACCCGGATTGGCCTTGGTCAATTCGGGGTCGTTCCATTTCGTGATATGGCCAAGGAAGATGCCCGCCAGTGCCTCGGGCGTAAAGTTCAAAACGGCCGTTACGCCGGGTATCTTGTACGCAGGAACGTCGGCGCCGAGCACTGTCGGGAACGCCAGCACGTCAAAGCCGTGCTTGTCGTGAAACTCCTTCAATTGCGCATCGGTCAACGCGTAGTCGCTGGCGCCGAAATCCAAGGTCCCGGCGGTCACTTGTTGAACGCCGCCGCCCGAGCCAATGGATTGGTAATTGACGGAGACGCTTGGAACTTTCTTGTGATACTCGTCGAACCACTTCGAGTACATGGGGAACGGGAAGGTCGCGCCACCAGCGTTGAGCGCCTGGGCAGACGCGACACCCGCGCTAAGCGCGAGAGCAAAAATCGCCGCACTAATTCTTCGAATCATACTCTCCTCCTTAAAATTGTCGCAATCACGTGTTACAAAACGATTACTTCCCGAGTGTCGGGGCCGATCCTGGCAGCGTGTAGCGCAGGTTCAGGAAGCCCATGTCGGCATGTGCGTTGCTAGGCGCGCCGGTGGCGACAAGCCACGGATTCCGCTGGAGATAGGAGTATTGGAACATGAGGTTGAGAGCACCCCACTTGGGGTCGCGCATCAGCGTGGTATTGGTACCGAAAGTGATTTCCTGAATGGCCCGGTTCTGGCCGTCGCTCGCGATAGGACCGTAGCCGATTTTCGATGTGCCGTTGGCATCGAGCGCCATATTCTTGGCGACGTAGACGGCGCCGTAGTAGCCGTAAAAGAGCGTCTTTCCGACGTTGGCTTCGAAACCCGTCACGGTGGATGCGGAATGGACCAGCGAGATGTTGCCGTTGGAACGGATGATGAAGTCGGGCGCCTGGCCGAAGATATATCGTCCGCCACCGGAGCTATAGAAGTTGTTGGTCAGGATTCGGAAGTTTTTGACCAGTTCGAAGCTCAGGTTTACCGATCCGCCGCCGCCGGTCTTCGAGAAGGTCGGATACGGAGCGGTGCCGGTGGGGTACGCGATCTTGTTGGTGATCTCGACTCCCGCGACTTCGAAGTGGAATTTCGAGGTCGGATCGAAGGCCAGTTTGGCGATGATATCCGGCGCCAGCGCCGCGGAGCTGATGGTGCTGGAGCCGTTGTTGATCTGGCCGCCGAGAACGGCGCCCGAGGTCCCATTCGCGCCGCCAGAGATCACCGCTGGAAGAGTCGCCCCGCTGCCGCCGTTGCCGCCGCCGGTGTACGGCTCAGAGTTTTCGAGCGCTATCGCGAACGCGGCTTTGTCCGAGAAATGGTATACGCCGCGGAATCCGGGGATGCGGCCCCAAGTGAGACCCAATTGGTAGTTCACGTCTATATCTTGCGAATAGAAGATGTCGCCAGGGAGCGGGGAGATGCCTTTGCGGTTCGGCGTCATCAGACTCCAGGATTGTCCGGCGAGAAATTCGAACTTGTCCTTTCTGACATCCACCCAGTACAGGCGCATGCGGAAAACGTAAGGATTGCTGCTCACCGCCAGACCGCCGTTGGGAGGGCTGCCGATCTGACCCAAAAAGTCAGACTCCCAATAGCCGAGGATGTTCCACCCCTTGGCAATCGCATCGAAGCGCGCGCCGAGCCGCGAGTTCTGCGGGCTGAACCGCGTCTCCGTCAGGCTTCCGGCTTGCGTGTTTGGATAAGGAATGCTGCCGAAATTGGTGCCGATGCCCGAACCGGGATTGGTCGAGCGGCTGACCGAGGTCATATCCATGAAGCCGACCGGCGTGATGTAGGCGTCGCCAATCTTGAGTTGCAGCGGCGAGGAATCGTCAGCCGCGGGCGAGGGCAGCGGCGCCGCTGCCGCGGAAGATGAGGTTGGGAGCGGTCCGAAATTGGGGGAAGCCGTTCGCGCGGCGGCCGGAATAGGAGGAAGTATCGGCGCCAGGCTCGCGACTTGGCCGAAACTGCTACGGTCGAAGGGCGATCCCGGGTTGCTCGAATTCGGCGACGGCGAAACCGGCGTGGGCGCGGCGGCTACGGCTGTCGCGGGCGTCGCGTCTTCCGGCTTGCTGTCCGGCTTCTGTTGGGCGATCTGGCGGCGCAGCTCATCGATCTGGCGCTGCTGGTCGAGCAGCATTTTCTTCAATTGTTCGATCTCGCTGGCCGCAGCCGCGGTTGTGGCGGGAGGGTCGGCGGGCGGGTCGGCGGCAAACATGGGTCGCGCCATCGTCGAAATGCAGAGCCCCAGACATGCGAGGATCTCAATCTTTTTCAGCATCTTCATCATCGAAATTCGCTCCTCAATTAGTGGTGAAACTTAGGTGATGCAAACACGGATGTACAACGCGCAGCTAGGTAACTCTACCCGGCCAGAATGAGCGTGTCATGAAGAGAGTGTTACAGAACGATTACTTTCGACGCACGGCCATGGACTCGAAGGGCCTACTCAAGGAAGGTCTGGACGGGTTCGGACGGCGGCAGCAGAAGCGTGAACGTAGATCCGCGCCCGAGCTGGCTTTCGACGGTCACCGTGCCGTTCATGCGCTCGACCACGTGCTTGACGATCGACAATCCCAGCCCGGTGCCGCCCACCTCCCGGGATCGCGCCTTGTCGACGCGGTAGAACCGTTCGAAAATGCGGGGCAGGTCCTGGGAAGGAATCCCGACGCCCGTATCGGAGATCGCGATGGCGACGCGCCCTTGAGAATCGTGAGTGGCGCTGACGCGCACCTCGCCTCCGGCACGATTGAACTTGATTGCGTTCGCCATCAGGTTGAGCAGCGCCTGCTCGAGGCGCAGACGGTCGCCGGTAACGTAGACATTGTCGATTTGGTCGCGAACCAGGGTAACGGCGCGAACGCGCGCTTCCGAAGTCACGGTCTGGAGCGCGGCTTCCAGAACTCCGCGAACGGCAATCAGCCCGGGCTCGGGCGGTTCGGCGCTGGACTCGAGCTCGGAGAGGATCAGGAGGTCGGCCGCGATGCTGTTCAGACGGACCGCGTTGCTGCGAATGATCTCGACAAAATGGCGGTTGTTCTTCAGATCCTCGAGCGCGCCGTCGAGCAGCGTGTCGGCGTATCCGATGATGCCGGAGAGCGGGGTTCGCAGCTCATGCGAAACGTTGGCGACGAAATCCTTGCGCACCTGCTCCAGACGCTCCAGATCGGTGATGTCGTAGAGGATCGCGATCGCGCCGGGGCCGGAAGGGGTTTCGAGCGGAGTCGCATTCGCCTCGAAAGTCCGGGCGTTGGCAGTGGATAGCTTGAAGCGCAGCTTCTGCGGCTCGCCGGATGCGAGAACGGAACGCAGCAGGGCATGGAAATCCGGATCGCGAATCAGTTCGAGCAGAAAACGGCCTTCGAAGGTCGCGCCGCGAAAATCGATGGCGCGCAGAAACGCCGCGTTGCAGAACGTGACGCGCAGCTCGCGATCGACGGCGAGAACGCCCTCGGCCATGCCGGAAAGAATCGCCTCACGGCGGGCGGATTCGAAGTGCAGGCGGTCGAGCAGGCGCCGAAGCTCGATGGCGACGCCCGCGAGGGATCGCTCGAGCGAAGACAGCTCATCGTGGGAATCCTCGATCAGGCGGTCGTGCCGCGCGCCGCCCGGAAAACTTTCGGCGAGCAGCTTGAGGCGTCCGACGCGGAGGCTGAGCGAGCGGGAAACCAGGAAAGCGACCAGGGAGGCGAGCAGCGCGGCGCCGAGCAGGATCGTCAGGATTCGCTCGCGGATCTGGGTCGCGCCAAGCTCGCCGGCGGAATAGCGGGTGAGAGTGTAATCGACCGCGAACAGCGTCGCGGCGACCAGGAAGAGGGCCGTGAACAGGAGGCGTCGAAAGAAAGAACTGGTCATAGTTGCGGCTGTCGTTAGACCCGCGATCGTTCAGCGGTGAATATAGGCTAGCAATTCGGAGACGCAGCGGCGGTAGGCCGCGATCACAGGTCTTGGCAACCGCCGCACCGCAAGCCAAGCGGTGCGTAACGCGAAGCCAGCCGACGCTTGACTGAATTTTGGATTAGTGGTACAACTTGTCACATGACAAAACGTGCCGCATTAGCCATTCGAGTCCGATCGCCGCTCCCCGAACTGGAGAATGACGTGATGCAGGCCGTGTGGGACTTGGGGCCGTGTACCGTCGAGGCGGTCCATCAGACCGTTTCCCGCGGTCGCAGTATCAAGGAAACGTCCATTCGAACGCTGCTGCGACGGCTTGAGCAGAAGGGCTACTTGGAGCACACGGAGGAAGGCCGGGCGTACGTCTACCGGGCCGTGGAACCTGCGCGGAGTCTGGCGGCGCGCGCAGTGCGGCAAATCATCGACCGATTCTGTCAGGGGTCGGTGGAGGAGCTGGTGAGTGGCATGGTGGATGCCAAGGTACTCAGCAAGGGTGAAATGGGCCGGCTGGAGGAATTTGTCCACGGCCGCAAACGAGGAGGCAAGTAATGCAAAATCTGATTCTGGAATGCGCCATACGAGCGTCCCTGATTGCTATCTGCACCGCCGTGGTTCTACACGTCGTGCGGGTCGAGGCCGCGCGAGCGCGCCATATCGTTTGGGCGAGTGTGGTCGTATTGATGCTGGTGTTGCCGGTTTGGACGGCATGGGGGCCCAGGGTAGTGGTGCGGGTGCTGCACGCCAAAACCATAGCCCCGTCCCCAACATCGGCGGATGACATTTCTGGGCAGGTGCGGGCTGAGGCATTCCAGACGGAAATGCCGGAGCCGACGGTCGAGGCCTCTTTTCAGAGCTCTTTTCGGAGCCCGTCCCAAGACCCGCATCAGAAACCAAATTGGACCTGGCGGAGCGGCTTAGCCGCCACATACCTGCTAGGACTGTGTGCCCTGCTGATACGCCTGGCGGTCGGCACGGTGCGTGCGCACGTACTCGTCCGGCAGGCTGCGAATCGCGAAGGCAGACTAACAAGCAATTCGTGCGCCGTACCGGTCACGGTGGGTTGGCTGAATCCGACCGTGATCTTGCCGGAACGCTGGCGACGATGGCCGCAGGCGCAGCTTAATGCCGTTCTGACGCATGAGGGCGAGCACGCGCGGCGACGCGATCCGCTGGTGCAGTGGCTGGCATTGCTGAATCGGGCGCTGTTCTGGTTTCATCCGCTGGCCTGGTGGCTGGAGCGGCGGCTTTCCGCGCTGGCCGAAGAGGCTTGCGATGCGGCTGTGCTGGCGCGCGGCCACGACCCGTTCGAGTATTCCGAATACCTGCTGGAGCTTGCGCGGGTGGTGCAGCAAACCGGCGCGCGGGTGAACGTTCTGGGTATGGCGATGCCGGGAACTTTTCTCCCGCAACGAATCCGCCGGATTGTAGAAGGGGTTCCCACGCAGCGGATTTCGCGGGTACGGCTGGCTTGTGTAGCTGTAGGGTGCGCAGCGGTATCGACGGTATTCATGGTGGGCGGGCTAGGCTACGCGAAAGCGCAGACCGATGGGCAGTCCGTCACCGGCTCTCCATCACACGACGTCGCAACGACGGTTGCGGCACCGAAAGCTATCGAGCCTGATTCGCCTCACTCGCCGGACTCTCTTAACGTGCGACACAAGCGGCCGAGGGTGTTGCTCGCCCAGGCGCAGACTAGTCCGCCGAAGCCGAATCCCATTCCGGCGCAGTCAACCCCGTCAGACGGCGGGTCGCTTTCCGGTACGGTGGAAGACCCCAGCGGCGGACGCGTGCCGGGGAGTGTCATCACACTGCGCGATCAGAGCGGCGCCAGCATAGCGTCCGCGACTGCCGATGCTGCCGGCTTCTACCGGCTGGCATCCATTCCGCCTGGCCATTATAAGGTGGAGTATGCGGCGCGCGGATTTGCCACGCTGACGAAGGGGGCGGACATTGAGGCGGCGAAGGCCATGCGCATCGACGCCGGGCTCCAGATCGGCCAGATCAGCGAGAGCGTGGTGATCACCGCGCAAAAGCCGGCGTCATCCACGACGACGCCCGCGCCGGAACCAGTTCGCATCCGCGGCGGAGGCAACGTGCAGATCGCGAATTTGATCAAGAAAGTCAACCCGTTTTATCCGGCGGAGCTGAAACAACAGGGCGTCGAAGGCACCGTGGTCATCCGTGCCGTGATTTCAAAAGATGGCGTTCCCTTCGATCCCCAGGTAATCAATCCCGACGAGGTCGATCCCCGCCTCGCTCAGGCTGCGTTGGACAGCGTGCGCCAATGGCGATATCGGCCGGCGATGTTGAATGCCGAGCCGGTGGAGGTGCTGACGACAGTGACATTGGAGTTCCGGCTCGCGAAGTGAACCAGCCCACTCAAGTTGTAACGATCTGGGTTCGCTCACAACCCAAGTACAAAAATCGCAAGACTTTCGCCCATCGCTGTTCTGGTTGTCCTGCCCGTCTTTCACGAGGTTGACTGCTTCGCGCGTCTCCTCAAGTTCGCCAATGTACGTGCTCACTGCGTCCTTGATGAACTTGTCGGGCGCGCGCCCGGTCTCGACGGCCCATTGATCGATCTTGACTTGCAGCTCCGGCGCAAATTGGACTTCCATGACCTTCACGGTACGGGAAAACCTGCTTGTGGCATGAAGGGCAGCGAGCGCCCTACAACCCAAACACGAAAATCGCATGCCCCGCGGCGATCGCCACGCACTGCTTGCCGTCGATCGTGAACGAAATCGGGTTCGCACTAATGTACCCGCCCGTTTGGAAATCCCACAGTGGCTTCCCCGACACCGCGTCCAGCGCGAAAAAGTTCCCTTCGATGGACCCTCCGAACACCAGCCCGCCTGCCGTTCCCAACACCCCCGCCCACGGTGCCGCGAGCAATTTAAACTCCCATTCCTTTTTTCCTGTGGCGACGTCCAGCGCGCGAATCGCGCCGTAGCCGTCATCGGCGTCGAGAACCCGCTCGCCTCCACCCGCGAAAAATCCGCCGGGTTTGTACTCAGCTTCGCCCTTGTAATAATACGAGCCGGTCTCGCGCGTCGCGACATAAAACTGCTTGCGCACCGGATCGTAGGATGGGCTGAACCAGTTGGTCGCGCCGAACAAACTCGGCCAAACGAGATTGCCCGCTTCCGTCGGCTCGCTGCCCGGAATCACCTGAGGCCGCCCGCTATCGTCGAGCCCTTTCGACCACGTCTGTTTCGCGTACGGGGTCCCCGACAAAAACTCGCCCGTCGCGCGATCCAGCAAATAGAAATACGAGTTGCGATTCGCCATCGCGACCACTTTTCTCGGTTTGCCGCGAACCACCGTGTCCAGCAGCACCGGAATTTCAGTCGCGTCCCAATCGTGCGTGTCGTGCGGCGTGAACTGGAAATACCACTTCAATTTGCCGGTCTCCGCATCCAGCGCGACCAGCGAACAAGTGTACAGATTGTCGCCCGGCCGCGGATCGCCATTCCAATCGGGACCCGGATTGCCGATGCCCCAATAGATCAGCTTCAGGTCGGCATCGTATGCGCCGGTCACCCACGTCGACCCGCCGCCGGTTTTCCAGGAATCCTTGGCGTGCCAGGTGTCGTTGCCGGGTTCGCCCTCGCCGGGGATGGTCCAGAATCGCCACAAACGTTTCCCGGTGTTGGCGTCGTAAGCGTCGATGAATCCGCGGATGCCGGTTTCTCCGCCGCTGATGCCGACGATAATCTTCCCGTCGATCGCCAGCGGGGCCACCGTGATGCAGTGGCCAGTTTTGTAATCGGCGACCTCTGCGTCCCAGCGAACCGCTCCGGATCGCGCGTCGAGCGCGACCAGATGCGCGTCCAGCGTTCCTACATATAAGGTGTTGCCGAGCGCCGCGACCCCGCGATTCACGCGACCGAAGCCGATCGGATTCAGATCCTTCGGCAGCACCCGTTCCCAGGTCCAAAGCTGACGGCCCGTGCGCAGATCGAGCGCGGTCACCACGGTTTGCGGCTCGGTGAGATACATCACGCCGTCGAAAACCAGCGGCGTGGTTTCGACTGTGCCTTCGTTGCGCACCTGATACAGCCACTTCGGTTTCAACCCGGCGACGTTGGCGGGCGTCAACTGCGTGAGCGGCGAAAACCGGTGCGCCTCGTAATTGCCGGAATAGGTCAGCCAGTTGCCCGGCTCGGCCGCGGTCTTGCGGATGCGTTCGAAGGGGACTTGAGCAGACGCGGCGGTGATCGCGATCAATAACAGAGCAGGACCGTACTTCACTTGTCACCTCGCAGACTCGCCAGATAGGCGATCAAATCATCCAGCTCGGCGGCGCTGAATCTAGTCTCGTAACTGGGCATCAGGCTTTCGTGAAACAGCTTCTTCAGGCTCGCCAGATCGCTCTTGCGAAGCGAATACAGCCGGCCCGACGCGTCGCGCAACTGGATGGTGAACGTGTCTTCCGTGATCCGTTCCCCTCGGATGGTCTTGCCGTCGCGAGTGGTCGCGCTGATCACCAGAAACTGTTCCGGAACGGTCGCACCCGGTTTGACCAGCGCCTCGCGAAGATAATCGGCGCTTCGGCGAGCCCCGATTTCGGTGAGTTCCGGCCCCAGCGCGGTTCCCGATCCGGCCACGATATGGCAGGCCGCGCATCCGCCTTTCGATTCGTAAAGCGTTCGCCCGAGAACGGCGTCGCCCGGCAGCGGAACCACCGGGATTCGCCCCAACGACCGGACGTAGCCTGCAACTTGCCAGACTTCGCGATCGGTCATCTGCCATGCAGCGGGCATTTCCGTGCCGGAGATGCCGTTCTTGATCACCTCCGCGAGGGCGTTGTCGCTAGGCGCGTGCCGCAACGTCGGCTGTGCGAGCCGTGCGCCCTTGCCGCCGGTTCCCGTCTGGCCGTGGCACACCGAGCACTGGTTCTCGTAAAGTTGCTTGCCGCGGGCGAGATCGGCGGGCGAAAGCTTGTCGATGGTGCTCTGGGGCTTAGGTTGGGCTTTGCTCAGAACACCCAGACCGGCGAAAAAAAAGTGCGACCAACAGCAGTCTTCTCACAATCCTCTGAGATTATCACGCGCCATTCCGGACTAATACGGCAGGGAAACCTTATGATGCTGAAATTGTGGATGGTAATCGCGATGGCGCTCGCCGCCTTCGCTCAGACGACTTCGACTCCCAAAGCGGCCGCGCCGAAGAAAGCACCGGCTGCAACGGGAACCTCGGCGCAGGAGGATAAGCAGATCGAAGCCGCCATTCGCGCCAAACTGGAGAAATCCAAGATCGGCAAGGACGGCTTCAAGGTGCACGTGCAGGGCGGCGTCGCCACCTGGGAAGGGAATACCAGCGTGCTTCAGCACAAAGGCGCCGCCACTCGCATGGCGAAAACGGCGGGCGCAAAGGCGGTGGTGAATCATATCAAGGTGAGCGACGCCGCGAAGGAGAAAGCGGCCGACAATCTCGACGAGGGGCGCCGGCGCGCGCAGCTAAAGCGCGGCGACACCAGAAGCGATCCTCGGTCGCAGCCCTAACTAACCGCGACTCTATGCTTACTGAGCCGCGACTGTAAAGGAGCGGCAAGCTAAACCAACTATCCAAGGTAAAATCTCCTTTGGTAGCGGGCGCTCGTTACCGCTCCTTCACAGACGCGGCTCAGCTGCGTGCGCGAAAAACAGGGAAGACGATATGATGAATTGAGGGTTGTCGCGAGTTGGCACTGAGCGTTGGGGTCCTTACAGAAAAATTTCCTTCAGAACGGCGCGTCGCGGTGGTACCGCGCGTCATCGATCTACTGAAGAAATCTCAAATCGAAGTCTGGATGGAAGCCGGGGCCGGCATCGAATCCGGCTTTCTGGACGAAGAATACACGGCGCGCGGCGCAAACGTCGCGACGGCTGACGAAGTCCACAAACAGGCTCGCATCCTGCTGCACGTGCGCGTGCCGGAATCGCCCGGCAGGCTCCTCGCCGGCGACACTGCGATCGGCCTCTGCGATCCGCTCAGCGACCCCGGCCTGGTGATGCGCTACGCGCAAGCGGGCGTCACGCTGTTCTCCATGGAGTTCATCCCGCGCATCACCCGCGCCCAGAGCATGGATGTTCTGTCGTCGATGGCCTCCATCGCGGGATACAAGGCCGTGCTGATCGCCGCGAACGCGGTGCCCCGCATGTTCCCCATGATGACCACCGCCGCGGGATCCATCGCGCCCGCGCGGGTTCTGGTGATCGGAGCAGGCGTCGCGGGGTTGCAGGCCATCGCGACGGCGCGCCGTTTGGGCGCAGTGGTCAGCGGCTACGACGTGCGCCAAGCCGTGAAGGAACAGATCGAAAGCCTGGGCGCGAAGTTCGTCTCGATCGATCTCGGCGGCGCGAAGGGCGAAGGCGAGGGCGGCTACGCGCGCGCGCTTGACGACGAGACCATCCGGAAACAGCGCGAGCAGATGGCCGCCGTGATGCGCGAACAGGACGTGATCGTCACCACCGCGGCCGTCCCCGGAAAAAAAGCTCCGATCTTAATCACCCGCGAAATGGTGCACGCGATGCGCCCCGGTTCAGTAATCCTGGATCTTGCGGCCGACCGCGGCGGCAATTGCGAATTGACGCGCGCGGGCGAGACCGTCGTCGAATGCGGCGTGATGGTGATCGGGCCGGCCAACGTTCCCGCCACGGTCCCCTATCACGCCAGCCAAATGTATGCGCGCAACATCGCCACGTTTCTGAAAAACTTGGTGAAGGACGGGCAGTTGACTATCGACCTGACGGACGAGATCACGCGCGAGACGCTGGTGACGCGCGGCGGCGAAGTGGTGAATCCGCGAGTGCAGGCGCTCCTGGGTGTGAATGCGTAAGATACTGTCCTGGAAAGTTTATCGAGAGGTCTGAAGGTGGGGCGGACCCCCTGGTCCGCGGCCAACGCCCTCGTTGGCCTCCGTTTTGAGTACGCTGGCAGTGCCGGACCGGGGGTCCGGCGCAGACGAGGGCGTCTGCCCCACAAAACATGAGTAATGAACTCGAAATAAGCCTGTACGTCCTGGTGCTGGCCGTCCCGCTGGGACTGGAGCTGGTGCGGCGCGTGTCGCCGCTGCTGCACACGCCGCTGATGTCGCTCACCAACGCGATCTCCGCTATCTCCGTGGTCGGCGCGATTCTAATCGCCGGCGCGGGCGATTCGCCGCAGTTGAGCCGCGTCCTCGGCTGCGTCGCCGTGGTTTCGTCCACCATCAACATCGTCAGCGGATTCCTCATCACGGATCGCATGCTGAAGATGTTCCGCAAAAAGGAATCGCCGAAACCTGCGCCTGCCCAAGCCTCGGAGAAGCGCGCATGACCGCTGTCGAAGGCGGTGTCTGGCAGTTCGCCTACATCGTCGCGGCGCTATCCATTGTTCTCTCCATCAAGTGGCTCAGCTCGCCGGTGACCGCGCGCCGCGGCGTGTTGGCGGGCGAACTGGGCCTTCTATTCGCGATCGTCGGGACGCTGCTGCGCCACGAAGTCGTCAATTACGAATGGATCCTGATCAGCATCGCGATCGGCGCGGCCATCGGCGCTCCGCTCGCCTACCTGATGCCGATGACCTCCGTGCCGCAGTTGACCGCGCTCTCGCACGCGTTCGGCGCGCTGGCCGCGGCGCTGGTGGGAACTGCCGAATATTATCGCTACGTCGCCGCCGGTCAAGCGATCACCGGATCGACCATGGCCGCGCTCGTCATCGAAACCCTGCTCGGCTTTCTCACCTGCACCGCCAGCGTGATGGCGTTTGGAAAATTGCAGGAGCTCGTCCCCACGCGTCCACTGACATACAAAGGGCAGAATTTCGTCAACCTCATCCTCTTCGCCATCGCGATGGGCCTCGGCGTGTGGATGATCGTCGAGCCCACGCCCTCCTGGGTATTTCCGGCGTTCACCGGATTATCGCTGCTGTTCGGCGTGCTGCTGATTTTGCCGATCGGCGGCGGCGACATGCCCACCGTCATCGCGCTGTTGAATTCCTACGCGGGCGCGGCCTGCGCGGCCATGGGATTCGCGCTCGGCAACCGCCTCCTGATTATCGCGGGAGCCGTGAACGCGTCCTCTGGCTTCATCCTTTCGGTGATCATGTGCAACGCCATGAATCGATCCTTCGCCAACGTGCTGTTCGGCGCATTCGGACAGGTGCAGGAAGGCGTCGCGGCTGCCGCCTCCACCAAACCCGTGCGATCCGCGACTGCGGAAGACGCCGCCTCGATTCTCGCCAGCGCCCGAAAAGTGATCATCGTGCCCGGCTACGGGATGGCCGTGGCGCAGGCGCAGCACAAGCTGCGCGAGCTGTTCGATGCGCTCACCAAACGCGGCGTGGACGTGCAGTTCGCGGTTCACCCCGTGGCCGGCCGCATGCCCGGTCACATGAACGTGCTGCTGGCCGAGGCCGATATCCCCTACGATCGCTTGCACGAGATGGAAGACATCAATCCCGATTTCGCGGAGGCCGACGTCGCGCTGGTGATCGGCGCGAACGACGTCGTCAATCCCGGCGCGCGCCACGACAAAAACAGCCCTATCTACGGCATGCCGATTCTGGACGTCGACAAGGCGCACACCGTCATGGTGATCAAGCGCAGCATGAACCCCGGATTCGCGGGCATCGACAATGAGCTGTATTACATGGATCGCACGCTGATGTTGTTCGGCGACGCCAAAACATTTGTCGGCGAAATTGTGAAAGAGCTGCCCGCCGCCGGCTGACCAAGCCCTGGTGGCGCAGGGCCATGCCCTGCGGAAGCGACAGCCGATCGGATACCCGCGCGGATCGCCTTCCGACCCGCCCTACGGCTTCCACGTCTCCACAGGCACCCATCCGCCCGCGCTGCACGTGCCTGACGGGCAAACTTCGAATTTATAAATGGGATGGATTTCCCACAGCGACGCCCGCGCGGGATCGCCTTTCACCGCGGCCGAGCCCTGGCACGGAGTGTGGCTCGAATCGAACATCAGTTGCCCAGTGACCCGTACCGCCAGTTTCGCCGTGGCCACTGCCTCCACCTGCGTCGCGTTCCATGCCGCGGGGCGATGCCGCGGAATCATCTCGGCGACGATGCCGGTGCACTCCGCCGCGCCGGCCGTGGCCACCATCGAAATATGAATGTCGTGATACAGGTCGTTGTCCGGATCGGGAAACTGCTTCGAGCAATTCACGCTCTCTGCCTTTTCCTGGCGCGCGATTTTCACAAAACCCTGCAAAACCACCTGCTTGCCTTCGCCCAGCGCGGCCAGTGGCGCACGATTCGTCGCCGGCCCGGGTTTCGTGGTCAGCGGATGGGTGTCCTCATTTCCAAACGGGATGGATTTATTCTGTTGAACTTTCGTCTGTAGCGCCACCAGATCGGCGATCTTCATCGGCTGCGGGGCCGCCGTGCCGGTGGAAGGACAGAAGTTATTCTTGGCGTCGTTCTGATTGGTTTCCGGGCCGCCGTTCCCGGCTAAGGTGCAGCTGCTGGTGTCGATTGCAGTGGCGGGCCCCGGAAAGAAAGGTTTCGCGCAGCTTTGAGCCTCGACGCGGGCGGCCGTTGCCGTCAAGACTGCCATTGTCACAATTACCGTGGCGAACACTCTGAGCGGTATCGTGCGCGAAAATAACGCGCTTGAAAGTAACGCAGTTTTCATCATTTTCTCCACTTGTGCAAGGATTTCCAGGAATAGTGACATAAATGTGGCATCCGTTGCAAGATTTTTTTAAGCGGCCTCGTCTTGAGGCGCGGCCGTAGTTGCGCTTACGTCCAGGGAGTGCGTCGTTTTTTCGGAACCGCGACCGTCAGGGAGTGCGTCCCGGCTACTGAACCACGAGTGTCAACGAGCGGCACGCTATCGCTACTATCGAACCGCGAGTGTCAACGAGCGGCACCCTCCTCCGTTACCCGGCCCTCCCATCGGAAGCGCGCGATTCCCGCTCGGTCATAATAGAAGATCCGCATGGCGGTTAGAAAATCGACCCCCAGAAAACCGCGATGACCGAGCCCTCCACGCCGCTCATGCGCCAGTATCACGGCATCAAGCAGCAGGTTCCCAACACTCTGCTTCTGTTCCGGCTAGGCGATTTTTACGAGCTTTTTTATGACGACGCGGTCACTGCCGCGCGTGAGCTCGAAATCACTCTCACCGCGCGCAATAAGGAAAAAGGCCAGCCCATTCCGATGTGCGGCGTTCCCTATCACGCGGCCGAAAATTACATCGCGCGCCTGATTCAGAAAGGCTATCGCGTCGCGATTTGCGATCAGGTTGAAGACCCGCGACTCACCAAAACCCTGGTCAAGCGTGAGGTCACCCGCATCGTTACGCCCGGCACGGCGATGAACGCGGGCGTGCTCCGCTCGCACGAAAATAATTACCTCGCCGCTGTTTTTCCGGGAGTCGCGTCCGACCGCGATCGAGCCGGCGTCGCCTACGTGGATCTCTCCACCGGCGAATTTCGCGCCACCGAAATCGATCTCGCGGAGGTCTCCTCCGCCCTCGAAACCCTCAACGCGCGCGAAGCTCTCACGCCTGAAGGCGCCACGCTCGCGCTGCCTTGCCTGAAAACTCCAGTCGAGCCGTGGGTGTTCGGCACGGATTACGCCGCGCGCAGTCTTTGCGATCATTTCCACCTGCTCGCGCTCGACGGCTGCGGCCTCGAAAATCGTCCGCTCGCCACCGGCGCGGCCGCCGCGATTCTGCATTATCTGCGTGAAACGCAGCGCGCCGCGCTCGACCATTTGGAGCGCCCCGCGTTTTACGATCGCGCCAACGCGCTGGTGCTCGACGCGACCACCGTTCGCAACCTCGAATTGGTCGAGCCTCTGTTCGCCGGCGAATCCAAGGATTCCACGCTGCTTCATGTGCTGGATCGAACCCGCACCGGAATGGGCGGCCGTCTGCTGCGCCGCCGTTTGCTGGCGCCTTCCCTAGACCTCGCCGAAATCGAAGCGCGTCTCGACGCGCTCGCTGAACTCCACTCCAGCGCCATCCTCCGCGGCGAGCTCGCCAAGGATCTCGCGTCCATTCTTGATATAGAACGGCTGCTCGCGAAAGTCACGCTCTCCACAGCCGGTCCGCGCGATTTACATGCGCTGGCCCGATCGATCGCCGTCATTCCATCGCTCAAATCGAGGCTTGTCTCGGCACGCGCAACCAGGTTGATCGATATCCTCACGCGGCTCGACGAAATCGCCGGCGTTCGCGATCCCGTGCTCTCCGCTTTAGCCGACGAGCCTCCCGTGAATCTCAACGATAGCGGCGCCATTCGCGACGGCTTCGATCCGCGTCTCGATGAGCTGCGCGATATTTCGCGCAACTCCAAGACCTATCTCGCCCAGATCGAGCAGCGCGAGCGCACCCGCACCGGCATCGCTTCCCTGAAAGTGCGCTTCAACAATGTGTTCGGCTATTACATCGAAATCTCCAAGGCGAACATGCACCTTGCGCCCGCCGATTACGACCGTAAACAAACCCTGGTCAACGCCGAACGCTTCACCACGCCTGAGCTGAAGGTGCTCGAAACCAAGATCCTCGAAGCGGAAGAGAAAATCCTGACCATCGAACGCGAAATCTTTTTGCAGCTCTGCGCGCTCGCCGCATCGCACGCCGTGAGTATTAAAGCGTCCGCCGCCGCCATCGCCGAGCTCGACGTCACTTTGGCTCTCGCCGAAACCGCCGCTGAAAACCGCTACGTTCGCCCGACTTTCTCAGCCCCACCCGTCAGGGTGGGGCTTCTTCCCGCGGAATCAGAACTCCAGCCCCGTCCCGTAAGGGCGGGGATTTCCGAATCCGGTTCCGAACCGGGCGTCCTTCGCGTCATCGCCGGCCGTCACCCCGTCATCGAAAAACTTACCGAAAAGGACGCGCAGCGATTCATCCCCAACGATCTCTACTTCCATCCCGAAACCGAGTTCATCGCGATCATCACCGGCCCCAACATGGGCGGCAAGTCTACGTATCTTCGTCAGGTCGCGCTGTTGGTGATCCTCGCCCAAATGGGTTCCTTCGTCCCCGCCGATTCCGCGCTGCTCCCCATTGTCGATCGCGTGTTCACGCGCATCGGCGCAGCCGACAATCTGGCCCGCGGCCGATCCACCTTCATGGTGGAGATGACCGAAACCGCGGTCATCCTTAATACGGCGACTGCGCGCAGCCTGGTGGTGCTCGACGAAATCGGCCGCGGCACGTCTACTTATGACGGACTGGCGCTCGCCTGGGCAGTGGTCGAACACATCCACCGCAATATCCGTGCGAAAACATTGTTCGCCACGCATTATCACGAGCTGACCGAGCTCGCCGACCAGCTCCCCGGCGTCAGAAATCTGCACGTCTCCGTCAAGGAATCCGGCGACCAGATTCTTTTTCTCCGCCGCGTCGAGCCCGGCGCAGCCGACCGCAGTTACGGCATCGAAGTCGCGCGCCTCGCCGCCCTCCCGATGAGCGTGATCGAGCGCGCCCGCGAGATCCTGGCTCATCACGAATCGGCGGTCACCGAGGAACTCGCGCCCATCGGCGTGCCCATGCAAATCCGCCTGTTCGAGCCCGTCAATCACCAACTCGCCGATCGCATCCGAAATCTCAAACTGGATGAGCTGCGTCCAATTGATGCCCTTCAACTCCTTGCCGAACTTCAAAGGGAACTAAAACAAACCTAGTCGATGTGGGGCAGCCAATCTTGGCTGCAAGTCGGCATTCCTGCCGACTTTCTTCGCTCTCATGTGGCGCACGGTTCAGCGTGCCGGCGGGCACTTCAGTGCCCGCTTCCGAACCATGCGGAATCCCCATTCCGTTCCGCGCACTAAACTAAGCAAATGCGATTCATGTTCATTCGCGTTCATTAACGGCCACTTCTTCATGCGCGTTGCAGGCATCATGAGCGGGACCTCTCTCGATGGCATCGACGTTGCCGTCGTCGATATCGTCCGCAAACGCGGCGGCGTTCGCATCTCGTCCGTCGCGTTCCACAGCACTCCGTATCCCAAGCTGGTCCGCGAAGCACTCCTCGCTGTCTCCAATTCGACGACCCACACCGCCGCCATCGCGCGGCTCAATTTTCTTCTCGGCGAGCTCTACGCTTCTGCGCTGATCGACACCTGCCGCCGCGCGCGCGTCCGCCTCGCTTCCATTGAGCTCTGCGGAATGCACGGCCAGACCATTTTTCACGAAGGCAGTGCGATCGGATATCTGGGCCATCGCGTCGCCAGCACGCTCCAAATCGGCGAAGCCGCCGTGGTCGCCGAACGCACCGGCATCCGCGTCATCTCTAATTTTCGCGAGCGCGACATCGCCGCCGGCGGCCAGGGCGCGCCCCTGGTCCCGTACGTCGATTACCTTCTTTTCCGCCATCGCCGCATCCCTCGCATTGCCCTGAACATCGGAGGAATCGCCAACATCACCGTGATCCCCGTCGTCCCCAAACGCGCCGTGGGGCAGCCGATCTCGTCGCCTGCCTTCGACACCGGCCCCGGTAACATGGTTATCGATGCGTTGGTCGCGCATCACACCCGCGGCCGCCGGCTTTTCGATCGCGATGGCCGCATTGCGCGCAGCGGCAAGGTAGTCGAGCGCCTTCTCAAATCACTGCTGCGCGATCCCTACCTCGCTCTCGCGCCGCCGAAAACCTGCGGCCGCGAACAGTATGGCCCTGAGTTCGTGAATCGCCTGATCGCAACCGGAACCCCATTGCCCGATCTGATCGCGACCGCAACCGAGTTCACCGCCCGCTCCATCGCGCGCGCGATTTCCGATCACGCCCGCAGCGCCCGCGAGGTCATCGTTTCTGGTGGAGGCGTTCACAACCGCCAGATCATGCAGCGGCTGCGTGAACTGCTACCCGATCTCGCGATCGACTCGAGCGCCGCCCACGGCATCGATCCCGACGCGAAGGAAGCCATCGCCTTCGCCGTCCTCGCCTACGAACATGTACACGGCCGTCCCGCCAATCTTCCCTCGGCGACCGGCGCGCGCCACGCTGTCCTGCTCGGCAAGAGCTCGCCGGCTTCATAGCCTTGTGGCGCGGGCCGCCAGGCCTGCCGAGCCGAGATTCATCTCGGCTTTTCTTGCTGTTATTCGCGAAACTAAACCCAAAGCGGAGACGACTCTCGGCTCAGCAGGCCTAGCGGCCCGCGCCACAACTCGCGGTTCTAACTCTCTTCCCGCTCCTCGTTTTCCTGCGCTTGAAAGTCGAGCTGCCGCGTCTGCTCGGCCGCATTATCCGAAAGCTCCTGATTTTCAAGATCGCCCGGCAGCACCGCCTCTGGTGACGCCTTTGGAATCGATGCGTCCTGATCTGTCTTGGGACCTTTGGTCGACGGCGCGGGAATCGCCGGCACGAAGCCTTTCTCGCGCTTGCGATGCAGGTCGTCGATCATTGCCCGAATGTGTTTCTTCATGCCCCATGATGGACGCATGCGCCGCGCCCAACCCGCGGCGTGCACTCGGAAGTATCTGATTATGCTGAAGAAATTCTTTAGTCCGTAAATGTGACCGGCAGCATGCGATACCACGTGGTGCCGCTCAAAACGTCTTTGCCCCAGAACTCGAAATACATGGTCACGGGCGCAAAAAGGCCGCTGGTGTGCAACGGCGCGCTGAGCGTGCCGTTCGCTGGAATCGTGTTCGTGCCGAAGAAGTTCGTGATGCTCGACGTATAGTCCGTGCCGTTGATCTTCATTTGCGTGAGCGCAGTCGCCGACCCGTTAGTCTCCTGCAACTGGAGCGACAAACTCCAACTCGTCCCGTTTTCGGGCACGGGATTCGGTGACGCCGAGACCGCCACGTTGGACGTGTTGATCACCATATTCACGTTGACGTTGACGAACTGCGGCGGCGCTGCGCCGGTAAGCAGCGTCACTGGCGTCGTGTAGGTGTCCGATTGCGTGAAGTAGGCCGGATTCACGGTCACTTGGACCTTCACCGGCGAAGACGCGGAGATGTTGCCCGACGACGGCGATACACTCACCCAGGACGCTTCCGGTTGGAGTGAGAAAGACACCGCCGACGTTGCTTGCGTAGTGAGAGTGATGGTCTGCGTCGCGGAGCCCGTGATCGCATGATTAAGTCCAGCGAAATTGACGTTGGTGGTCGAGGGGTCCACTTCGGAGAACGGCAGGTCTTCAAAGTAGGCCTGGAGGGCGGTATAGGCGTTCGAAAATTTTCCGTAGCCGGCGGGCTCGGCGTTCAGTGCGCACAACTCCGCCCCCGGCAGCGCGGGCCCGTATGTCAGCATCCCCACCACTACTCCCGGACTGCTGAACAGCGGCGATCCCGAAGATCCCGGCTCCACCACGCCCAGAGTGTAGTCCACCTGATGGTACAAATTGCCCGGTGCGAAGTCGGTGCCCACGAATTCGTCCACCCCAGGCACCGTGCTGCCGAACGAAATCCGCTTGTACGATCCCATCGGATGATGAATGCCGGATACCGGCGATCCGATAACCGGGTCGTTCGGATCCCAGCCCGCAAACACAACGCCCGTCGGCACGTTCGGCAGCAGCACCAAACTGTAATCGCCGTCGTCGATGGGCGCCCAGGCCAGCAGATGTCCGCCATTCTGCGAGTTCAGCGTCCCCCGATCCGCGGGTGGACCCAGACCGCAGGCGGCCGATTCATAGGCCCAGAAGGTTTCGAGCGATCGCGCGGCGGATTCGTCATGAATACAATGGCCCGCGGTCAACAGATAGGGATCGAAGCTGTTGTCGCGCGTCGCCACCAGCGAGCCGGAGCACAGGAACGTCCCCTGTTCCGGGCCCGAAGTTTCTTCGAATTGGAGCTCCGCGACGGATTTCTTGGCCGTCAGCCAGTCCGAATAACAGTTGACATCCTGATTGCACAACGCCGCCGGATCCACGATTTGCGCCGGTGTCGCCGCCGGATTTGCAATTCCCAATGATCCCGCCCCCGTGGCGCCCGCCCGCGGACTCAGCGCCTCATGCGCGATGCGATGTACATGAAACGGCGGGGCGTTGTTGACCAATGGGCTGACTACGTTTCCGTTTCCGCCCGGAGCCTCGTACTCGATCGTTGCCGATTCACCGTCCACCGTGCCGCTCCAGAACTCGCCATTGCCGTACGGTCCGCGCGCGGTATATGGGCCGTCCACCGTGGCGCGCGAATGCACCCACACCTTGCCGTCGCCGACCGAGAAGTTCGAAAACTCGACTCGCAGCCCGACGGCCGCGTCCGATTGAATCTCGATGCGCCAGATTCGGCGCCCATCGGCCAGCAGAGTCCACGTGCCGCGCGCCAGCGATCCATCCGCAATCGCGCGATGCACCCCGATGCGCTCTTTCAATCCCACGGGCCCGAGCTTGGCGCGCTCGTCCGCCGATAATCCCCCGAGCGCCAGCGTCCCCGGCCGCGCGAGCGTCATCGACCGGCTGGGTGGGAGAGCGCGATTGGGAGTTGCCACGCCTGGACCAAGGTAAGTGGCTGGTTCTTTTCGAGTTCGCTGCTGCGCGATCGCAATGGCGCCAAGTGCAAGTAACGCGAAAATGCAAGCGAATGATCGGCGAATGGACAGTCGAGGAGTCATCACGCTTTTATCGGCAGGATGATGGTACGACTTTAGCTTGCGTACCACCCGCGCACGAAACTGTGAGCCGTACCGCCGCCGCCCCGTGCTACGCTAGTCTCGCGTGTTCGCCCGCTTCCTCCTGGCGGCATTTCTCGCCGCATCCGCATTCGCTCAACCCTCTTCATCCGTTTTCCAGCAAGTGGATGACATGGTCCACTCCCTTTCCGAAATCACCGGCTGGAAGGTCTTCAAACAAGTCCCGGCGAAGATGCTCGGGAAGGACGCGTTTCGAATTTACGTCGAAAAGCGGATGAAGGAAACCTCCAGCCCGGAGCAGCTTCGCGCCGAAGAGTTGACGCTCAAGATGTTCGGTTTCATCCCGCAGGATTTCGATCTCGCCAAAGAAACCGTCGACCTGGTAAGCGAGCAGGCGGCCGCCTTCTACGACTACAACAAGAAGCGCCTCTTCATCGTGGATTCCACCGCCGAAGGCCCCGAACAACGCATCGCGCTGGTGCATGAACTGGCGCACGCGCTGGCCGATCAGCATCATCCTCTCGGAAAATATCTGCGCAAGGGTTCGCCCGACGACGACGCCTCCACCGCGCGCCAGGCGGTGATGGAAGGTCAGGCGACCTGGCTCACCTGGGCGTATGTCACCAAGCTCAACGGCGGCAAGGCCGAGGTTCCCTCCGCGATGATCGAGCAGTTGACCAAAACAACCAGCTCGGACAGCAATGAATTTCCGGTTTTTTCCAAGGCCCCGCTGTATCTGCGCGAATCGCTGGTGTTTCCCTATAACGAAGGCCTGAAGTTTGAGGATGCGGTGTATCACAAACTGGGCCGGCAGGGATTCGATGCGGTTTTCGAGCGGGCGCCGCTCAGCACCCAACAGATTCTTCATCCCGCGGTGTATTTCGAAAACAGAAAACCGGCCGACCTGAAGCCGCCGTCGCAGGAAACCCTCTTCGGAAAACAGAAAAAGCAATTTCGAGAGCTGGCCGAAGGATCGCTGGGCGAGTTGGATTTCTCCCTGCTACTGCGGCAGTACAGTGGCGAAAAAGAGGGCGTCGCCGCGGCCAGCCACTGGCGCGGCGGTGCGTTCAAGCTGTATGAAAACAAGCGCGACAAGTCCCCGGTGCTGAGCTTCGTCTCCGAATGGGAAACGCCCGAGGCCGCGCGGAGATTCTTCGACCTGTATCAGCGTGTGATGAAAGGAAAATGGAAACGGTTCCAGCCGGGAACAGTGAGCAAGATCGAAGCAGTGTCAACGCTCACCGGCTCGGGCGATTCCGGCAAGTTTCGCCTCAGCCTTTCGGGCGTCAAGGTTGAATCCGTCGAGGGATTGCGTGAAAATGCAAAGTGAGATCCTACGTGGGGCCGGCACTCGTGCCGGTCTTCAGACCGGCTTGCACTCCGAGCGAGGAGGAGCCGGCTGAAGCCGGCTCGCCGCCATAAGTGGCGGCCCCACATCGAACTGTATCGGATGAGGAGCCGGCTGAAGCCGGCTCGCCGCCATAAGTGGCGGCCCCACATCGAACCGTGTCGGATATAGACTATGAATATGCGTACTATCGCCTCCGCTACCGCTTTTTGCCTGCTCGGATTCGCCGCTGTGACTCCGCTTGCGAACGCTCAGCCGCCCATGCCCCGCAAAGCACCGGAAATCAACATCGTCGAACCCTCGGGCAACAAGATTCCTCTGTCGAGCTATAAGGGCAAAGTGGTGGTGCTCGCACTCGTGTCGACCGTGTGCCCGCATTGCCAGAAAGAATGCGAGATTCTCAGCCAGATGTATACGGAGATGAAGCCGAAGGGCGTGCAGATGGCCGCGATCGCGTTCAACGATAACGCCGCTGTGCTGGTGCCCGGCTTTATCAGGGACCATGGCGTCATGTTCCCGGTGGGTGCCGCGCCGGCCCCGACGGTTCTGGAATTTCTTGGATTCTCGGTCATGGATCGTTATGTGGTGCCGCAGCTCGCGGTGATCGACAGAAAAGGCATGATTCGCGCACAGAGCGGCCCATCGGGCGATCCGAACCTTCAGGATGCGGCGTTTCTACGGAATCTGATCAATAACCTGGCGAGCGAAGGCGCGATTACCAGCGGCAAGCCTGCGCCGACCGCCAAGACGGCGGCCAAGAGGTCTTCGAACTGATTGCCGGAGGGACGCGTCGTGAGGGACATTCGGCTCGCAACCCGGATTTCGACGCCTAAACCGCGGGTTTCGCCGGCCGCGGTGTTTGCCGCGCTTCTTGCGGTGTTTTTACCGCTTTTTGCGGTGTTTGTAGCGGCGCCGGCAAACGCGTGGGCCATCCCGCCCCTGCCTCGCAAATCGCCCGAGTTCACCATCGTCGAAGTTTCGACGGACGGCAAAACGCCCGATAAGCAAACTCTGCTGTCGACGTATCGCGGAAAGGTAATCCTGCTCGCGTTCATACACACGACTTGCATTCACTGCCAGGCATATACGCGAGTGCTGATCAAAATGCACAAGGATCTGGGGCCGGGATTCCAGCCGATCGAGATCGCCTGGAATGAGCACGCGAGAATGCTGGTTCCCAATTTCGTGAAGGAGTTCGGAACCGATTTTCCGGTGGGCTACAACGAGATGTACGAAACGATCATGAACTTCATGGGATTCTCGGTGATGGATCGCCCGGTGGTTCCGCTGGCGGTGGTGATCGACAAGAAGGGCATGATTCGCGCACAGAGCGGACCGCAGGGCGATGCGAATTTGCAGGACGAGGGCAAGCTTCGCGAACTGATCGGGGATTTGCTGAAGGAGAGCGGTCCGGCGGCGAAGAAGTAGGGCCGAACGCGCTCTTAACGGTCGCGCCTCAAATGGCAGGGCATGGCCCTGCCCCACAAGAAGCCAGGCCTGAAAGCCGGCTTGCCGGCAGGACTGCCGGCCCCACATCAGGCAAGCTGCTTGCGCTTTTCGGCGACGCTGAACTTCTCATACCACGTGGATTCGGCGCCGCCGCCGTAGCAGGAAATCACTACATCAATGAGATACGGCTTGCCTTCGCGCGCCGCCCGAGTGCCGCGCTTGATGGCCGCCTCGAGATCGGCGCCCTTGGTGACCTTCTCGCCGCCGACTCCCTGGCTTTCCGCGAGTTTCACGAAATCGATTTCCGGGGCGCCCAGATACATGCCCGCGTAGTGGCCGTTCTGCTCCATTTTCCCGCGATACCGCGAGTAAGCGTGCCGCACCGTCTGGTAGTTGTGATTGTTCCAGACCACGGTGAGCACCGGAACGCTGTAGCGAGCCATGGTCCAGAACGCCGACGCGCTGTACATCACGGAGCCGTCGCCGATGGAGCAAACCACGGGACGCTTGGAAGACGCGACGGAAGCTCCAATGGCCGCGCCCAGTCCCCATCCGAGCGAATGGCCGGTGTTGCTGACCCACATCATCTCGTCATCTCTGAATCCGAGATTGAACGAATCGCACTTGCCGGTGAGGTTCTCGCTGACGACGATCGAGTTCGGTTCCAGATGCCGAGCCATCGCGTAATTCAGCTCGTCGGCGTGAATCACAGGCTTACCGAGATTGGCTTTGACGGCAGCCGCCAGGCGATCCCCGCGGGCTTTGGAGAATGCGCGAACTTCCGCCGACCGCTCTTCTCGTAAAGTCTTGGCGCGATCTTTGGGGAGCGCGGCGTCGAGCGCCGTCCCAAGATCGATCAGGGCCTCCTTCACATCCGCGACCAGCGCAAGATCAGTGGCATAATTGCGGCTCATCGAATTGGTGTCGATGCCGATCCGGATCACCCGGGCTTCCGTGGGTAAGCCGGGAGTTCGCGGGATGGCCACGCCGCCCACATCGCGCGCGCCGATGAACACGATCAGATCGGGCGTTTTGCGAATGTATTCCGAGGCGATGCTGAACGCCCCGATGTAATGCGGATGCTGCAACGGGAAATTGCAATAGCCTTCCAGGTGGTTATTGGGATATCCATCGGAGGACGCGACCGGCAATCCGAGCCGTTCGGAAAGCGCGAGCAAGTGCGCCTGCGCGCCGGACTTCCACACCTCGTCGCCCACGATCACGACCGGGCGCTTGGCTTGGATCAGCCACTTCGCGGCTTTTTCAACGTCGGCCGCATCGGGGCGGACGCGCGCGCGAATCAGGAATCGATCGGCCGGAAGAATTTGCGCGGTCGCGTTCTTGGCTTCGAGCGCATAATCCGCCATGGCGAGATATACCGGACCGCCCGGCTCAGTGGAGGCGACCTTGAACGCGCGCCGCATCATCACCGGGATGCTTTCGGGCTTGCGCGCCTCCCAGGCGATCTTGGTGAACTGGCGCGGGATTTCCTTCTGATCGAAACCGGGGCGCGGCGCGAGCACGCTTTCATCGCTGAAATTTTCGTTGTCGCTCAAGCCGGCGGTGATCACCAGCGCGGATCCGTCGCGCGATGCGTTGAAGAGCTGCCCGCCCATTTGCGCGGTCCCGCCGGCCGCGTGCACATTGACGAACGCGGGCTTGCGGCTGACGCGATGATAGCCGTCGGCCATGGAGACGACGATGCCTTCATGGAGTCCCATGATGAGCTGCATGCCGGGCGTGTCCGTGAAGGCGTCGAAGAAGCCGGTTTCAAACGATCCGGGATTGGTGAACAAATATTCGGCACCGGCGGCTTTGGCTTGGGCGATGCAGAGGTCGCCACCGGAACCGGTGATGTTGGATGTGCCCGCGGCGGCGGAGAGGTCGGCTGATTGCCCGGCGGATTGTTCAGACGCGGCTTGTTCCGACGCGTCCAGCGGCGCGAGCACGGCTTCGGCGGCTGCGGCCGTGAATCCCAACGCCGACATCGCGCGAACAAAGCCGCGGCGGGAGAGGCCGCGGTCCAGATATTGGCGAACGAGTTCCTGCATGAGGGGTACCTCAGGCAAATGATACTCCTTGTTGGCCGTGTGGGGCAGGCACTCGTGCCTGCGAGTCAGCTTTAGCCGGCTCAAACGACGACACGTTCAAAATAGCCGCCTGAAGGCGGCTTGCCGCCAAGAGTGGCGGCCCCACATCATTTCAGGCGCGAACTTCTTCAAGCGGCTTTACAGGCACGATCCGCGCGACGCGTTGCATCACCTTCTTGTTTTGCTCAACCTTCTTCAGGTCGTAGGCTGCCTGCAACCGCATCCATACTTCCGGCGAGCCGCCAAACAGGCGGGCCACCTTCAGGCACATGACGGCCGAAAGGGGCTTGCGCTCCGCCAGAATGTCGTGAAGCATCTGGCGGGACACGCCCAGGACTTTTGCCGCGGCCGTCACGGACAGGCCGACGGAGGGCAGGATGTCCTGTTTGATAATCTCGCCCGGATGGACCGGCGGCAGGCCGTTCTTTCTCTCCAAAGTTCATTCCTAAGTCCGCCGCGAGCACATAAAATTGAAACGGCTGCAACTGGTTTAGATGGCTCTTATCGTCTAATGCCAGGAAACCGAGACCTGCGGCATTGCGTTGATTTTGAGAACGGACAAGGCTGCTTAATTCAATGGAAGGTTGACCGGCGCGGCTTCGCGGGAGAAAAGTTTCCGTTCGCGAAACGCAGCCAATAGAGCAACGATAGCCAAGCCGCCACAGACTAATGCAAGGCTCGCTGGCTCCGGGGTTGAGCTGTAATCGTAGGTCACGTCCTGCAAAATGCCCGACCATGATCCGCCACCAGCAACCCCTAACGTCACTGCACCGATAAGGCCGCTTTCGCCGGGGTCGCTCAAGCTGACAATCGATCCGCTGCTCGGTAATGTGACTGAGTACGAATTTAAAAGCGTCACATCGTCGGCTGCGTAAACCGAAATAGTGTCGGAGCCGCCGAAACCGGAGAAATCACGAAGGTCTATCGAAAACGCAATTTGATCGGCATTGAAGGTGATCGTCAGGGGATCATTCGCAAGCAACTCATAATTCGTCGCGCCGTAATAGCCTGGAGCATCCAGTTGAAGCTCACTTGGAGCAGACAACGTAAAGTCAGCGAAAGCAAGAGAGTCCAACCCTAGGTACTCTGCATTCCCGGCAGCGAGGCCGGTTCCGGCCCCATACGCATTGAAATCCTGCGTGATCGGGCCCGCGACCATGGGACCGCTGAGCAACACTACCGCGAAAACTCCAAACGCCGTCAATTTCATAATCTCCTCCAACCCGACGATTTTAACACACCTTGCAGCGAGCCCTTCGCACCAGGCGGCCATCGTGTTCAGCCGACGCCGCCCAGGGCAACGATAGCGTGCATGTCACAGCGGACGAAAGTTTAGAACGAATGTAGGTTAGCATGTATCGGAAAGGACAAGGACGATGCGACTTCAAATCATCTGCGCGATCACGCTGATCGGCATGGCTCGCGCTCAGGCTCCCGACCTTCATTTGAGAGGCGGGCGATTCGCGCCGCTCACTTACGACAAGATGACGCCGGAGCAGAAGACCATGACCGATCATCTGCTTTCGGGCGAGCGCAAGACCGCGGATGGTCCGTTCAACGTCATGCTGCGCAGCCCGGAAATGGGCGACCTGGCGCAGAAACTGGGCGCGCAGTTGCGCTTTCATTCGTCGCTGCCGGACAAGCTGAAGGAGCTCGCTATCATTACGACCGGCCGGTATTGGAACGCGCAATATGAATGGTACGCGCACAAGCGGCTCGCGCTACAAGCGGGTGTGAGCCAGGCGACGGTCGATTCAATTGCGGCGGGCAAGAGGCCGGGGTCATTGACGGCGGATGAGGAAGTGGTCTACAACTTCTGTACTGAGCTGCTGAATACGAAACAGGTGAGCGATCCGGTGTTTCAGGCGGCGAAGGCTCGGCTGGGGGAGCGGGGGGTGGTCGATTTGATTGGGGTGATGGGATATTATCACCTGGTGTCGATGTTGTTGAATGTCGACTGGTATCCGCTGCCGGAGGGGGCGAGGGCGGAGTTGAAGCCGATCGCGAGGTGAGTCGTCGATCCGAAAAAAAGCCGAGATGACTCTCGGCTCAGCAGGCCTGGCGGCCCGCGCCACGTGAAAGCCGGAACGCGCTTCCTGACGGTCTCAAAAACGTCCTCGAAGGCCCCGGATCGCCGGCTTAAAGCCGGCGGCAGCCAAGATTGGATGCCCCACAAATGAGATTGGATGCCCCACAATGAAATCGGTCAAAAACTGATTCTGGCGACCAATTGCAGGAACCGCGACTGGTTGGCTGCGGTGATCAATCCATACGACGGCGAGTTAAAGATCGGCTGGCCGGCGGAATTGGTGGTCAACGCCAGGGCAGAATTCCCGGCGGTCGGCGACTGGAAATTGGTATGGTTGAGCGCGTTGTAAGCCTCCACTCGAATGGTGAATTTGAGGCGATCGCGGCGTCGCGCAGGTAGGAATATTTATTTCTTGGGACGATTCGGAGGGGATGCGTCAGCTTCAGTGGCGCGGAAGCCGCTGAGCAGGTTCGGCAGAGCATAGTTGCCTTCGTGGCAGGCGTATTCGTAAATCGGGCCGGGCGACCGCGCCATAGTCAGTTCGCCTTTCCATGGACGCGTGAAAGCAGTGGGGTCGTCCACTTCGAACCGATAAAGAATGGTATTGGCATCGAGCAGGCTGAAGCGTTCCACAACATGAAGGTTTCTGTCCCAGCCGTACATGCCGCCGGCGTCTCCATAAAAGCCGCCGGCGTCGTTGAAATTGGCGGTGTCCACCACCAGCGTGCCGGCTTCCCAATGCCCGACGGAATCGCCGACCCACAGCCGTACTTTCGATGGCAGATGGGGACGATCGTCCAGATGAATGATTCTCGTATCGTGATTCATCTCGGCATTCAACATCAGTTCGGTGCCGGTCTGAACGATCTGGTAATTGCTGTTGTAGCGATAGGGAAGCATGGGCGGCACGGCGGTGGGGAAAATGAGGCACTGATCCTGAAGACCCAGATCCTTCGCGCCGCGCGGGTGCTGAAGGAGTCCCTGGCGACGGCGTTTTTCGGCGGCAGCCGTGGGCGTGAGGGCGGGGATCCGGCCGTCGGGAGGATCGGTGACGATGGAGGTTCGGAGACTCTTCAGCACGTGCACGTCAAACTCGTAAAAAGCCGCGTTATAGGATGCGCCAAAGCCCCTCGCTGAAGCCGCGCGGGGCGGCGGCTCCTCACCTTGGCCTCTCGCCTGGCGTTCGAAATCCGCCGCTTCCTGCGGCGTGAAGAATTCTTTGTCCTTGAAGCGGGCGGAGCGCTCGATAGGAGTGGCTGTAGAGGAATTCCAGATGCCCGCGAAGTCAGGATGGCGGCTCGCGTCCGGCGGAGGAGCTTGCGCGGCGGCCGGCCGGACAAATGAGACCGCCGCGAGGACGAGGAGCAATCTTCCTTGAGTCATAGCTCGCTACCTTGAGTCATCGCTTCGCTGGCCCACATGCATGAGGCGCCGTTGGGTTGATTCCGAGTGTTTCGCATGCGGGTAATAGAGCTCAGTTTAGCGGATCGCAAAGTGAGTCATCGGGCACTCGGAGACTATCCGGAAACCATGTGCGCGAACAATTGATGATCGTTCGCGACCGATGGGCGAAGGCGGTTTGCACGATTTTGAGAAAAACTGTTCGAAGAACTACTTCAGCAACGCTGCCCCGAGGGCAGATAATGATTGCATGAGCGCCAGATCGACAGACGCGGTGCGCCGCTGTACGTGGGCCGGAAGCGATCCTCTCCTGCTGGCCTACCACGATTCCGAATGGGGCGTTCCGGAATATGACAGCCGCGCGCTGTGGGAAAAACTGATGTTGGACGGCTTTCAGGCAGGCCTGTCCTGGTCGATCATCCTCCGGAAGCGCGACGCATTCCGCAAGGCGTTCAAGAACTTCGATCCGGGAAAGGTCGCGCGTTTCGGGGACAGCGACATCGCGCGGTTGTTAGCCGATCCCGGTATCGTCCGATCGCGCGCGAAGATCGAGGCGACTATCGGCGGGGCGCGCGCCTATCTGGCAATGCGGAAAGCCGGCGAGGATTTCTCCGATTTCGTTTGGGGGATGGCGGGTGGGAAGCCGCTACAGAATCGCGGCGAGGTTCCTGCCAAGACCCCGCTTTCCGAGGAAATCTCAAAGATGTTGAAGAAGCGCGGCTTCAAATTTGTCGGTCCCGTTATCGTCTATGCGTGGATGCAGGCGGTCGGGATGGTCAACGATCATGCAGCCAGTTGCTTTCGAAGGAAAGCTGTCCGAGACCTGGGACGGCGATGACGGACTGCTTCGCTCAGCACGGCTGGGGTTCCGTGAGGTCACGTCGACACCCGCCATCCCGCTAGCGGCAGTGCGCTGACTTTCGTGCCCCAGATCCTCTGGAAACTTTGACTTCTCAGTCGCATTGGCGACGGGCCGATCCGCTGCCGGCGCAGCTTTCCAAGACTGTTGGTGAAGGCTGGATTGAGTGCCAACCGGCGGGCATGTGCCGTATTGTCGACACCGAAAAGCCGGCACCGTCAAGAATGGCGACACCTAACCCACGCGATCTCAAGTGTTTCGAAAAACAATCTGGTGGCCGCTCGGTTGCGTAGTTAAAAGTATGCTGCATTACTACATGCATGACGGACCGGCGGCGTTCCGCTTCGAACTCGCCGGTGACTTGGCTAGCGGCGACGCCGCGAGGCTCGAGCAGGAATGGCGCACCGCGTCCTCAACCATCGGTGATCGGACGCTGATCGTCGATCTCAGTTTTGTGACGGCGATTGATGAGGCGGCGCGAAGCCTGTTTCGGCGCTGGCACGCGGGCGGCGCTCAATTCGCAGCTATCTCCCCGCAGTCTCGCAAGCTGGTCGAAGCCATCACCGGACGGCCGTTCTTACAACGTGAGTCACAAGAGCCGACCTATGAGCCGTGGTTGTCCGGCGGGCTGTCCCGCGGGTTCGCTGCAATCGCGTTATTGGCACTCGCGATCTTACTGACACCCTCGACAGCGCAGGCCGCGGACGATGGCGCGAGTATGGCGTTTGCCCGCTACGTCTCCACATATGTCACGACGACCGCGCAAGGAGACCACAGCTTTCCCGACCGCGGCGATATCGTCCTGGAGATCGACGCCTCTCTGCCGAAACTCGGCAAGCAAGGACGGATGGAAGTGATCCGGCATTCAGGCCTGGCTGGACGGCCCGAATACGAAGTAGTCAGTCTTGAAGGCGACTCGACGGTAAAGCAGCAGGTGATCGCACGCTATCTGGAGATTGAGCAGCAAGCCTATGCCTTGCCGGTTTCATCCGTCGCCGTCACGACGGATAACTACAAGTTCCGCTATGCGGGTTCGATCGAGAGCGGCGGGAATCGGTCTTATATATTCGCGATCAAGCCGCGGCATCGCGGCCAAGGGCTCATCGAAGGTCACCTGTGGATCGATCAATCCACTGGCGCGGCGGTGCACCAGGACGGCGGTGTAGTGAAGCGTGCGTCCGTGTTCATCCGGCAAATCAGGATCACGCGGGATAGCGGTTCGCGCGCCGCTGCTCCGTACCTTCGCGTGACTCATGTCGACATCGATACCCGGTTGGCGGGGCGCGCCGAGTTGACCATTCGAGAGCGCGCGTCGACATTGATTTTGAATGCGGGAGATCTACAGTGAACGCGCGACTTGGAGTGTTGGGCTTCGCAGCCTTAGGGTTATCAATGCTAGGCGTTCTCCATGCGGCCGAACTGAAGCCGGAGACGCTCGCCGCGTGGGACCAGTATGTCCAATCGGCGGATGCGGCCATGCAGGCGCGGCTTCGGCCGGGCCATTTGTTTCTTTGGACCGATGAAGCGCCGGACAGGCGCCGGCAGCTTCGCGGCGGAGAGATTCTGGTGATCAGCGCCGGCGAACATAATCCGAAGAAGGTTCCTTCAGGCCTGATCCATCACTGGATAGGCGCGGCGTTCATTCCGAACACGAAGCTCGACAATGTGCTCGGCGTGGTCCGCGATTACGCGCGCTACAAGGACTATTACAACCCAAGCGTCATCGATTCGCGAACCATCCGGCAGGCGCCGGAAGCAGATCGTTTTTCGACGCTACTGATGAACAAGGCTATGTTCCTCAAGATTGCTCTCGAGAACGAATGCGAATCTTCGTACGCGCAGGCGGGACCAGGCAGATGGTATAGCATCGCGACCACGGTCCGTGTGCAGGAAATTGAAGATTATGGTCAAGCCAGCGAGCATAAACTGCCGTCGGGCGAAGGTAGCGGGTATATATGGAGATTGCACGCCATCACTCGCTACGAAGAAGGCGACGGAGGGGTTTACATGGAGATCGAGGCGATAGCGCTGAGCCGCGACATTCCGGCCGCCATGCGCTGGGCCGTCGACCCGATTGTGCGGCGCGTTTCGAAGGGGTCGCTGGTCACTTCGCTGCGGCAAACGCAGGATGCGGTAGGTTCCTCGGGTCAGGTTGCCACAGGACGGCGCGACGCGATCCCCAGCTTGGCTTCAGGGTTCTTGAAATCGTCATCGCAGCACTGAATCTACACCGACGAAGAGTGAATCGCTGGCAACGATCTCCGACGAACAAGCATCCAACAGAGAGCAGGGAGTAATGGATACCAAGCCAAGAACGACTTCTAGAGAGGGGTTTCCTGCGTCCCGTCGCCTTTCATCCCTTGCCGTCGCCTTTGCCCTTCTTTCGTCGGTATCTCTGTGTCAACAAACCTTGCCAGGCGATTCAACTCAGGCGGCCGTCAACAATCCGCCAGTTGAGAGTAAGCGGCTTCTCGGCATCATTCCAAATTACCGGACCTCTCCGAGCCTCCAACACTACGAACCCCTGACAATCCGTGAAAAGTTCAAGATAGCCTCCCAGGATGCTTTCGATCGCGGCACTGTCGGACTGGCACTTCTGTTCGGCGGCGAGAGCCAGTTGACAAACTCAAATCGAGCTTTCGGGCAAGGCGCTCTGGGGTTTGGCCGGTATTTCGGCGCGTCATATGGCGATTTCGTAATCGGCGACTACATGACGGAGGCCATCTTCCCGACGCTACTCCACCAAGACCCGCGCTACTTTCGACGCGGTACCGGAAGCGGCCGGTCCAGGCTCGGCTACGCTATGGGTCAAATCTTCTGGACCCATCGCGATTCGGGGGGCACGCAGTTCAACTATTCGGAAATAGTCGGAAACTCAGTCGCCGTAGCGATTTCGAACGCCTACTACGTGGACAACCGGAGTGCCAGCGAGGGTGTATCGAAGCTTGGGACGCAGATCGGCGTCGACATGGCGTCCAACATCTTGAAGGAGTTCTGGCCAGACTTGGAACGGAGGTTTAGGCGAAAACACGTCCTGAATACAACCGCCAGCAAGTCGAATTGATTCCACGACGTCGCGTTTGTTCATTCGAACGCCATAGGGCCACCAGTCGCCGGCGTCGGGTGCGGCCTATGGTTCGACGCCGAGAGCGCTATCGACATTCCTGAAGATCGTCGCAGCATTAAAATTTCTGAACCGCCATGGTGGCTTCTGCATCTATGACCATAGCGAATGGTTCTCGAATCCGCAGTGAGCGCCGCGCCAGTCGCGGCTTCGATTCAAGACCGGTATGAGGCGCTTTTCCGGGTCTCGCGGACGATCAGTGCGCATCGCGATCCTGAGGAGCTGTTTCGAGTCCTGGCGGCCGAACTGCGCGGCGTCGTCGAGTTCGACGCGATGTACTGTATCCACTACGATCCCGCGGGGGACGGCAGTGAGTTTTGCCTGATCGAGACCCCGGCGGGCCGGCTTCCGCGGCCGGATTTTGCGCCCGAGGAAACGCCGACGGCCTGGGTATATGAGCACCAACGTCCCTTAGTTATTCCGTGTCTCGACAGTGAGTCTCGCTTTCCTCGTGTAACCGCGATGCTCAGGAGCGAGGGCATTCGATCTCTTTGCGCGCTTCCTCTCAAGACCGCGCACCGGCGCCTGGGATGCTTTGGCGTCGGCAGCACGCAGCTCGACGCGTATTCTCCAGAGGAAGTTGAGTTCCTTTCCCTGGTTGCCGATCAGGTGGCCCTGGCGATCGACGACGCATTTCATTTTGACCAGTTGCAGCAGGAAAAGGATCGTCTCAAGTTGCTTCTGGACGTCAGCAACGCCGTCGGCTCCAATCTGGATCTGCCGGATCTGCTGCGCGCCGTCTCAGCAAGTCTGCGGTCGATCATGCAATCGGACGGCGCGGGCGTTTCCTTGCTGGATCAGCACACCAATCAGGTGCGCCTTTGCGTGATCGACTTTCCCGGCAACGACGGCCACGTTGTAGAGGGCCAACTTCTCGCCGAGGACGATCCCGCCGTTCGCGCGGTCCGTTCGCGCGAGCCGGCCGTGGTTGACAGGCTGGTAAAAGGTGACTTGGTCAAAGCCGTATGCTTTGTGCCGCTCATCAGCCGGGATCGTGTTCTGGGAGCCCTCGGCGTGGGCAGGCCCGATCCATTTTCCGCTAAAGATGTGGGATTTCTGCAACAAGTGGCAGGGCAAGTGGCCATCGCGGTGGAGAATGCCTTAGCCTACGGCGAGATCGCCGCGTTAAAGGATAAGCTGGCTCGCGAGAAGCTGTATCTCCAGGATGAAATCCGCAGCGAGCTGAACTTCGAGGAGATCATCGGCAAGAGTGAGGCGTTGCGGAAAGTCTTGCAGCAGGTGGAAACCGTGGCGCCCACCGATTCGACCGTGTTGATTTACGGGGAAACCGGCACGGGCAAAGAGCTGATCGCGCGCGCCATCCACGACCTGAGCTCGCGGGTCAATAACTCTTTCGTCAAGCTGAACTGCGCGGCGATTCCCACGGGACTTCTGGAAAGCGAGATGTTCGGGCACGAGCGAGGCGCTTTCACCGGCGCAGTCGCGCAGCGCATCGGCCGCTTCGAACTGGCCAACCGGGGGACCGTGTTCCTGGATGAGATCGGGGAAATACCGCTGGAGCTGCAGCCGAAGCTGCTCCGTGTCCTCCAGGAGCGCGAGTTCGAGCGGCTGGGAAGTTCGCGGACACTTACCAGCGACGCCCGTCTGATCGCGGCGACCAACCGCGATCTTGCGACGATGGTCGGCGATCAACAATTCCGCGCCGACCTGTTTTATCGCCTCAACGTTTTCCCCATTCAGTTGCCGCCGCTCCGGGAGCGCACCGAGGACATTCCGGTGCTGGTGCGGCACTTCGTACAGCAGTTCGCGCGACGCATGAATCGCGCCATCGACACGATCCCGTCGGAGACAATGAGTGCGCTGGTGGCCTACCACTGGCCCGGCAATATCCGCGAGTTGCAGAACCTGATTGAGCGCGCCGTTATTCTTTCGACGGGGCCGGTCCTTAAGGTTCCACTGAACGATTTGCACGCTCAACCTCCCGCCGCGACAGCGTCGACTGGGAAAATCGAAACGCTAGAAGCAGTAGAGCGCCGTCACATTCTCGAAACGCTACAGGCGGCGGACTGGGTGGTGGGCGGCCCCAAGGGCGCGGCTATGATGCTGGGGCTGAAGCGCAGTACGTTGCAAGTGAGGATGGAAAAGCTGGGAATAAGGAGAGCACGCGCCGCCCAGTAAACGCGGCGATCTCGCGCGCGGCTATCGAGGGTCCGGCCTTCGCCCGGTGGTTATCAATAGTCCGGCGCTCAGAGAGCTGGCGAGCGCCAACCCCGCGGCTACCCACAAGACCGTGCGATAGCCGGCGACAAAGGCTTCCTCAATCGCTCGCCGTCCCCGCGCATCTCCCGTTTCCGCGGCGGCCAGCCTGGATCGCTGAGCCTCGATTTGCGTCCGCACGGTCGCCGCCAGGTTGAGACTGTCCAATTGCCGGGTCAGAGTGGCCCCAAAAACTCCGCTCAGCAATGCTCCGAAAACCGCCACCGCCAACAAGCTAGCGACGCGCGAGACGGCATTGTTGATTCCGGAAGCTGCTCCCGCGTAGCTTTGGTCCACGGCATTCATGACAGTCGTGGTCAACGGGGCGACGCTGATCGCCATGCCGAACCCCAGCACCACCACCGCGGGGAAGAACGTGGTCCAGTAGGGCCCGCCAATACCCGGCCTCGCAAACAGCACGAATCCGAGCGCGGCGATCAGTGGACCTGCCACCAGCGGAGCCTTGGCGCCGTATCGATCCAGAAGTCCGCCGGACCAGCGCGACAGCAGGAACATCAGCAGAATAAAAGGCAGCAGGGCGGCTCCAGCCTCGGTCGGCGAGTAGCCTTGCACCTGTATCAGATCGAGCGGGAAAAAGAAAAGAATGCCGCTCAACGCGGAGTATAGAAAGAGAGTGAGCAGGTTCGCTCCGGTGAAATTCCTGGATCGGAACAGACGGAGCGGAACCATGGGCGAGGATGAGCGCGCTTCCCAATACAACAGCGCAATCAGCGCGATGGCCCCCAGCGCGCCCGCGAGTGGCATCGATTCGATCAGGCCAAGAACGATTCCGCCGAAAGCGAGCACGGCCAGCAGGCCGCCGGGCCAGTCGAAGTGCGAACTGCGGTTGGCGGCCCGGCTTTCCGGGACCTTCCACAGGGTCAGAAAAAGGACGATCAACCCGATCGGCACATTGATGAAAAACACCCATCGCCACGTACCGTGCTCGACGAACCATCCGCCCAGCACGGGACCGATAGCGGCCGTAATCGACGTGAACCCGGACCACGTCCCGATCGCGCGACCGCGTTCTTTCTCGGAAAAATTAGCGCTGATCAGAGCCAGGCTGCCGGGGACCAGCAGCGCTCCGCCTATTCCTTGTACGCCCCGGGCGACAATGAGCTGCGCGATGTTAGACGCTAATCCGCACCAGGTTGAGGCCAGCGAGAAGAGTACGACGCCGGCGGCGAAGATTTTGCGGCGGCCGTAAAGGTCTCCTAACGAACCGCCAATCAGGAGCAGAGCGGCCAGGAAGAGCGCGTAGGATTCCACGACCCATTGAACGTCCGCGAGAGTCGCATGCAGAGCCGATTGCAGGGCCGGCAGCGCCACGTTCACCACCGTGCCGTCAATGAACGCCATGCTGGAACCGAGGATGGTCGCGGCTAGAATCCAGGGACCGTTGGTTTTAGCCGGCGCCTCGCACGGACCGGCGAGAATCGCGGCGTCGTCGCAAGGCGGTCGGGCAATGCTGGCCATAAACCATTCTCCGCCGGGCCGCACTGGGATTGGGCCGGAGTTGTCGGCAACCTGGAAGCTGTCTCGAAGCGACGCTACAGCGGGTCGCCGATGATTCGTGGTAACGGGCAAGTTCCGGAGAATCGGAGACGTGGGGGATTTGGAACTTTGCAGGCGCCGTCACAGCCTGGCCGGGATTCGGTCACCGAGGACGCACTAGACGCATTAGGCGCGCTACACGTCGGGCCGGAAACTGTGGATCGCCGCGGCTTCGTCCTCGAACGTCTCCAGCACCGAATCGATCCTTGCGACGCTCAGAACCTGCCGCACTCTGGGCCCGGGATTCAGCAGCTTCAGCGCACCGGCGTTGTTGATGGCATGGCAATAGCAGCTCATCAACACGCCCAGCCCGGAGCTGTCGATGCGGCTTACCTTGCTCAGGTCGATCAGTACCTTGGTCTCGTTCGGCGTTCGAACCATTTGCGCGAGTTCGCTCAATTCCAACGAAGCGGCAAGTAAATGCGTGCCCTGCGCGAATTGCAGGACGGTGACATCCTCGACGCGCCGGCGCTCGACACGTCTGGGCTCGACGACGGGCATGCCGATCGCGCGGATCAGCAGTTCGGTAGCGCGGATTTCTGCAAAGCACTCGGCGCAACCGAGGTAATGCCCCTCCCACTCTTCAGCCACCTCGGTTGCCAGGCATCGCTCCAGATACCGGAGGATCACCTCTTCCCGAACCACCGGATCTGCATGGAAATCCATTCCCATATCACCTAGTGACCGGAGCCCTCGCGATGTTTCGCCTGCTGCGCATAAATTGCGCGGAATCTTTCCTTAGCCCGGAAGAGGACCACCCGAAGGTTCTCGTCGGTCAGACCCATCTGCCTCAGGATTTCGGCTCTGGACTTGTCCTCCAGATAGAACGCGCGCAGCACTTTACGGTCGCGATCGGAGAGCTGGTCGAGCCCATGCGCGATGGCCTGCCGGAGCTCGAATGCATCCGATTCGGGCAGCCCCCGGGCGGGCGGCTCGGGCACGATTTCCGGCATCTGTTCATTCCGCAGGTTTTTCCGGCGGTATTCGGAAACCACGTTGCGGCAGATTCCGTTGACGAACGCGCCGATCGCTTCCGGATTTTGGATCTTATGATCCCGTTCAGCCAGCAGGAATCGAGTCAAGGTTTCCTGAACGATGTCATCCACGTCAGGGCAGTAAAAACCCACGTCGTAGCATACTTTGAAGCGTATCCTCGACCGGAGCTCCCCAAGCTCGCGATCCGACAAACTCATGTCCGCCCCGCCTTTGGGGTTCGAAACGCCATCCAGGCTCAGGGTAACAAGTTTGAAGCAGCGCGTTGCAGCAGCGATCGCCGGTTCTGTAAGCTGGGACCTCGGCGTCACGCTATGACCATTGCAGCTACGGAACTTGACAAGGCGGTACTGCTGAAAGTGACCGGCCGCATGGACGCCGAAAACGCGCCCCAGTTTGAACAGGCCTGCGACCAATGGATACGGCGCGGCGCCAAGCATCTGATCGCGGAGCTGGACGGTCTCGAATATGTCAGCAGCATGGGCTTGCGCTCATTCCTGTCGGTGGCGCAAAAGCTCCAGCCGTTGCCGGGATCGCTGATCTTGTGCGGGCTGGGCGGCCTCCCGCGGCAGGTGTTTGAAATGACCCGCCTGATCGGCCTGTTCCCGGTTTTCGAAACCTCCGGACAAGCCCTCGCCACACTGTGATGGAATCGCCCGCGCATCGGCTCGTCCTGCCCGCCTGCGTGGAATCGATCGAGGAGTTCCGCCGGTTCGTTCGCGGCGGCGCCGCGGCGTGCGGCATCGCGTCCGAAGAAATCGACAAACTTGATTTAGTGATGGAAGAGATCCTGATTAATGTCGCGCGGTACGCCTACGTTCCGGAGACGGGGGCGGCGGAAGTAACCTATTGGCAAACCGCGCCCGGAAAGCTGCGCGTCGAGATTTCCGATCACGGCCGTCCGTTCGATCCGCTCGCAGCCGATCCGCCGGACCTCTCGCGCGGATTGGCCGATCGGCCTATCGGCGGGCTCGGCGTGTTTCTGGTGCGGAGCCTGGTGGACTCCATGACCTACCGCCGCGAGGACGGACGCAACCTCCTGTCGTTTGAATTCCCCGGCCCCGGGTAGGAATCAAGAAATCTTAAGCACAAGCTGGCGGTCAATCCGATCAATGCGGAGCTGCAGCCGTCTCACGTTCCGGCTTAAGCCACCTCCGGCAAATTCATCTGCTTCGCGAGAGCCGGCCATCGGGGACTGGATCGCAGGATCTTCATCAGCGGAGTCCGCAGATACCCGACCACCGCCGGATCACGCTGCTCGATCGCCTTTTCGAACCAATCCGCGGCCGCGTCGGCCTCCCCGCACATGGCGTGAAACACCGCCAGGGCCATGGGAGTTCCGTACCCATCGCCCGACTGCGCTTTCAGCTTCGCGACTAACTCTTCGGCTCGGGCGCGGTCGCCGGATTGAATCAGAATCCCCGCGAACAACGCAGTCACGCGAAAGTTCCAGGACGCAAGCTCGTAAGCTTTTTCGGCGGCGGCCAGGGCTTCGGCGAACTGGCCGCGGAACGCGTAAATGCGCCCCAGAGCCAGGTAGACGCTGAATCTGGTCTTGTCGGTCACCAGTATTTTTTCGGCCTCCGCGATCGCGCCGTCGTCCTGTCCCGCGGCGTGAAGGCCATTGATCCAGGCGGTTCGAATGCCCATGTTCAACGGATCGTCTCCCAGCGCGCGCTCCAATTCCTTCACCGCCTCCTCCAGGCGGCCGTAAGGCATCAGATGATAGAACGCATAGCAATACCGCACGCCGGAGGTGACCGAGCCAGGGCTCATCGCGAGCGTGAACCAACGCTCGGACTCCTTCCAATCATAGTCGTAGCCCGCCGCGCCCACGCCCAACGCGGCCAACGCCTCCGGCAGGTCCGGATCGAGATCCAGAGCTTTGAGAGCCTCCGCGTGCGCCGCTCCCATTACCTCGCGCGCCGGCTGCAATCCGTTGAGCGCCAGCCCCCAGAAGTAGCTGGCCAGGGCCGCGTGCGCCAGGGCATACTCCGGATCAAGAGCGATCGCGGTCTCGAAATACTCCTTGCTTCGCTTCAAGCCCTCGGGTGTTCCGTCGAACTGGTAATGTCGGCCTTTCAACAAAGCCTCGTAAGCGGGCATCGCGGGAATGTGGCGCCGGATCTCCCCGAGTTCCGCCGACAACTTCAATTTCAGCGCGCCGGCGATGGCGCCCGCGATCTCATCCTGCACCGCGAACACGTCGGCCATTTCCGCATCGTAACGCTCCGACCAGAGATGATAGCCGTCGGCGGCGTTGATCAACTGGGCCGAAACGCGGATCCGGCTGCCGGCGCGCCGCACGCTTCCTTCGAGAATGGTGCGCACGTTCAGCGTCTCCGCGATCTTGCGAATGTCCTGATTCTCTCCCCGGAACGCAAATGCCGACGTGCGGGCAGTCACCTTCAATCCGCGCACATGCGTCAGCGCGTTGATGATTTCCTCCGCCAATCCGTCGCTGAAATATTCATTCTCCTTGTCGGCGCTGAGGTTGGCGAAGGGCAGCACGGCAATCGATGCCTCGGCGCGCGCCGCCGATGCCTGAGCCGTCTGCGCCGAAATTGCTTGTGTGGGAGCCCGCAGCGCCTCCAGCGCCGCACGGACCTCCCGCATCTCCTGAAACCGGTCCGCGGCTTGCTTTCTGAGGCACCGCATCACAATCGGTTCAAGCCCCGGCGGAGCGGCCGACCCCAGTGGAGCCGGGTTGTCCCTGAGGATCGAACTCAACACCAGCGCCATGGAATCGCCTGGGAATGCCCGGCGGCCGGCGATCAATTCGTAGAGTACGGAGCCGAAACTGAAAATGTCCGCGCGCGCATCCAGCGGCTTTCCCTGCGCCTGCTCCGGCGCCATGTAGGCCGCGGTGCCCATCACCGATCCTGCCAGCGTGCGGGTGATGTCGGTACTTCCGTCGCCGGACAGTTTCGCCAGCCCGAAATCCAGCAGCTTCACCGATCCGTCTTCGGCAACCATGATGTTGGCCGGCTTAAGATCGCGATGGGTAATCCCTTTGCGATGCGCGGCCTCGAGCGCGGCCGCGATCTTCACCGCCACACGCAGCGCATCGTCGGCGGGCAAGGGTCCGCGCAGCGGCTTTCCCTCCAGGTATTCGAGCACCAGGTAGCCGTGGCCTTCGTGCGTGCCGATGTCGTAGAGCGCGCAAATGTTGGGATGATTGACCGCGGAAATCGCGCGCGCTTCGATCTCAAAACGTTCGGAAAATTCGCTGGCCAGCAGCTTCACCGCGACGATGCGGCCGAGCCGCGTGTCGGTGGCCTTATAGACCTCGCCCATACCGCCCGCACCGATAGGTGCCAGGATCTCATAGGGGCCCAATCGGGTTCCGGTAGCGAGGGGCATAAGATGCTGACCGATTTTAGCCTATCCGCGATCGGCTTCGCGGAATTGTCACTCAATGAGATGACTACGGGAGGCCCGTGGACTCACGATGGAGCCTTTTCGGCTCTTGCGGAAAGCCTCGGAGATAGGCTCTGATCTCGTCACGAACACGTCGGAACGCACCCAACCGCTCCGTTTCGGAGCCTTGCAGCGCCGCGGGATCGTCGAAGTTGTGATGCAACCGGTTCGCGTGACCAGGATAGACCGGGCAGGACTCCTTGGCCTTGTCGCAGACCGTGAGAACGTAATCGAAATCGCTTCGCGCGAATTCATCGACTGACTTTGAACGATGGCCGGAGATGTCGATGCCGATTTCGCGCATCACCGCGACTGCTTCAGATCGAACGCTGCTCGGCTTGGTTCCGGCGCTGAAAACCTCGAAGCGGTCGCCTGCATCGTGCCGCAAGAGGCCTTCGGCCATCTGGCTCCGCGCTGAATTTCCGGTACAGAGGATGAGAACCCGCTTCTTAGCGGGCATGACTGCCTCCATGTTCAGAGTGAGCAACGACGACGCTTGCAGCATCCTTCGGCAACGATGGAACCAGCCATCGGAAAAGCAAGGTCGCAGCAAACGCTCCGGCGAGCTGAGCGACGATGAAACCTGGAGCATCCACGGGCCGTATCCCCGCGAAGGTGTTCGACGCAGCGCGGGCAAGCGTCACGGCAGGATTCGCAAATGAAGTCGAAGAGGTGAACCAGTAAGCGCCCGTAATGTAAGCGCCGACCGCGAACGGAACGGCGGAAGATCGGAGCCGGGCGCATCCCCAAATGATCGAGAGAAGCCCAAATGTGGCCACGAATTCACTGAACAGTTGAGCGTTACCGGCGCGCACGTGCCGCGAAGCGAAGAACACCGGCTCGCCGAACATTGTGTGGGCTGCCGCGACGCCAAGAAACGCGCCACATACTTGCGCCGAAATATAGACCGGCACTTCGCGCCAAGCCAAGCCCCCCTGCGAAGCGTCCGCTAGCGTAACCGCTGGATTGAAATGCGCTCCCGAGATGGGACCGAACGTCAGAATCAACGTGACCAGCATGGCTCCGGTCGCGACGGTATTCGCTAAAAGAGCGATGGCGACGTTACCCCCGGCCAGCCGTTCGCCCATGATGCCGGACCCGACCACGGCGGCCAGAAGGAAAGCCGTTCCCAGCGCTTCAGCTACAGCACGCCGGACCACAGCACTCCTTCGCAGTCGGTTTGACGGCGCGAATGAACGCGCTCATGAACTTGTCTCGGACCTGCGGCGCGATCGCGTCTACGTCGATGCCCTCGCCCGTCAGAAATTGGCGCGCGTCCTCGACGCTATAAACGCGGGTCGGCTCAATTTCAATATCCTCGAATCCGGCCTTCGCAAGCTTGCCGATATATTCGTGATCGTGGAGCGCACCGGCGATACAACCAACCCACATCTCCATGCTGCGGCGCACTTGTTCCGGCACGTCGCCGCGGACCACCACATCGGAGACCGCGAAACGGCCGCCGGGCTTTAGGACGCGGAATGCCTCCCGTAGCACCTTTTCCTTGTCGGCGGAGAGGTTAATCACGCAGTTCGAAATGATGACATCCACGGAGTTGTCAGGCAGCGGAATGCTTTCGATTTCGCCCTTGAGAAACTCGACATTCTCAACACCGGACTTGCGTTGGCTCTCGCGCGCGAGTGCCAGCATTTCGTCGGTCATGTCGAGGCCGTATGCTTTGCCGGTTGGACCAACACGGCGCGCGGATAGCAACACGTCGATGCCTCCCCCGGAGCCGAGATCGAGAACTGTTTCACCGGGCCTAAGCTTGGCGAGCGCGGTCGGATTCCCGCACCCGAGCGACGCTTTGACGGCTGCATCTGGTAATTCCGTGGTCTGCTCCGACTCGTAGAGATTGGAGGTAATCGGATCGCAGCCATCGTCGCGCCGTGCGCTCGCACCGCAGCACGAACTGCCCCCGGTGGTCACGCGCAACGCCGCCTTGCCGTACTTTTCTTTCACGACATCTTTGATTTCCATGGTTTCCTCCCCGCTTTTCGTTGACGAATCTACTTGCAAATGGTGATGATCTTGTCCGGCTGCACGGCGTTGTTGCGGGTGCAACATTCCGCATAGAGGAAGCCAAGCAGCTCCTGAAGCGCCTCAACATTGGCGGAGTACCAGAGAAACGTGCTGTCGCGGCGCACGTTGACTAAGTCCTCTCGCTTGAGTTTTTCCAGATGGTGCGAAAGTGTCGAGTTCGGAATGCCCAGCTCGCTCTGGATATCGCCGACGACCAGGCCTTCCGGGTGAGCGGACAACAGGAGCCGCATGATTCGCAGCCGTGGCTCCGTACCCATCGCCGTGAACATGTCCGCGTACCTGGCGATCAGGTCGGCGGATTTGCTTGACTTGGCGGGGGTCATAATTCGATATTAGCAGAAATACAGAAGGTGTCAAGCGCGCGATAAGTTCCCATGGCGGCGATCGCCCCGTGCAAGTGCTCTCCGCGCCGTCGCGGGAACAGCCCGCAGCCTCCAGGTATAATCTCTTCGTGAGCGAAGCGCCGGAACAGCACATGCAGTGCATGGAAGTTTGGGGAGGCAGCCAGCTCACCGCGCGCGGCGTCGCCTTCGGCGGACTGGACGCATGGGTCTATAGCAAACCTTACGGCAATGCCGAGCGCGGCGGCGACGTTTACTATGCCTCGAGCTGCGGCACCGGCCGAATCGCCCGCCTCTTGCTGGCGGACGTGGCGGGGCATGGGACCTCGGTGGCCTCCACCGCGGCCGATTTGCGGACGCTGATGCGCCGCTTCGTCAATCGCCTGGATCAGACCGAGTTCGTGCGTCTGCTCAATCAGCAGTTCACCGCTCTTGGGAAGGACGGCGCCTACGCCACCGCGGTGGTCGCCACGTTCTTCGAACCCAGCCGCCGCATGATCGTGTGCAACGCCGGTCACCCACGGCCGCTTCTGTATCGGGCCGCGCAGCAGAAGTGGGATTTCCTCGGCCATCATGCGATCGATCAACCGGGCGCCAAGAAAGCGGTTGGACCCAGCAATCTGCCGCTGGGAATGCTCGAAATCTCGCAGTACGATAACATCGACATCCAGTTGGAGCCGGGCGATCGCGTGCTCAGCTACACCGATGCGTTAATCGAATCGAATGACGGATCGGGCGGCGAAATGCTGGGAGAGAACGGCGTCCTGCGAATCCTGCGCCTGTTGGGTGATTTGCCGCCGCAACAGTTGATCGAGAGGCTGCTTGCGGAGATTGAGGAACGCTATCCGCGGAGTCTTGCGGATGACGACGTGACGGTGCTACTGGTCGAAGTCAACCAGCGCAAGGCGCACTATACGTTTCGCGAACAACTAGGGGCGCTGCGGCGGCTTACCTGGTCGACCATTCGCGCGCTCAATCCGAAAGCCGAACGTCCCCCGTTGCCGGACTTCAACCTGGCGAATCTAGGGGGCGCGATCATCCCCGCTCTGGGTCGGCGTTGGCGCGCCAAGTCCGACAATTAAACCACCGCTGCTACTTTGTCACCGCGAACCCGTCTATATGGACCTCCAGCAGGTGATTGATTCGGATTCCGTAGACGCCGTCCGTCGCCGCGCTCTTTGGTTCCGAATGCACCACCACGCCGTTAACCACGAAGTCAGTCTTGGACGCGCCGACCCGCACTTCCAACGCGTTGGTCGACTTCCCGCTCGCGTCGGGTTTCTTCACCGCGCCGTTCGCCGTCGGCCCCGACACGACGGAAGTTCCCGAGCCGTCGCGCGTCTTCAACAGCCACGTCCCGTCCTGCGCCACTTCGAAGTACATATACTTCTGCTGCGCGCCTTCGAGACCGCCGCCGCCGAAGATCAGGCCGTAATAGTTGGTGTGGCCGCTCGGCTTCATCAGCGTAAACGTGCCCTTTAGGGTGTAAGCGCCCGACGCCTTATTGCCCGGATTCCAGTACACCGCCGCTTGCGGGTTGGTCGCATGGAACCCCGTGCCCATGGTGACGAACTTGATCGCACCGTTGGCGTCCGGGTCCGACGCGGACGCGCTCCGGTCGCCGCGCATCTTCCAGCCCGCCGGCGGCGCCTGGGCAAAGACCCCGGCAACAGCGGCCAGCGCGAGCACCGCAACTTTCACCTGACGTTTCATTTTCGTGTTCCTCCCTTTTGGATTTACGGCCAGTATAAACCATCGGTGGCGCCAGACGAGCGTGGCGCAGGGTGGCGCAGGGCCACGCCCTGCGGAAAGTTTCCCAACCAGCCTTGCTCGTCAACATACTTACACCCAAGCCCCGCTCGTCAGAGCGGGGATAACAGAGCCGGGATAGGAAACCAGGCCTAACTTCCCGCGCGGTCCCGCGATAGATTGTAGAAGTGTCTCGATTCAAGACTTCCGTCCGCAGGCTGTTCCTGCGCAGAAGACTCTTCGACCCTGCGTTTTATCTGGAACGTTATCCCGACGTCGCCGCCGCGCGGGTGCATCCCTTGGCGCATTACCTGCTGAACGGAGCAGCCGAAGGCCGCAAGCCCAACGCATGGTTCGATCCCGACTATTACCTGGCTCGATCCCCTCAGGCCCGCCGCCGGGTTGATCTCGACGGCCGCGATCCCTTTGTCGACTTTCTCGAACACGGCGCGCAGGAGAAGTCCAGCACGCATCCCTTATATGACGGAGCACACCCGGGTGCCCCCCGCCGGGGTCAATTGAGCACCGCCCCCGGCCCGGTGACCGAAGGCGCCCAGTTCACATGCGATTCGTAATCCTGCATTACCACTTCTTGAAGAACGCGGGCATGACCATCATGGACCTTCTCGACCGCAGCTTTGGATCGGGTTATGGAACGATTGACACCCCGGACCACGATGGCCACGTCTCCACCGAAGCTCTGCTCGCGCTGCTCGAAAGCCATACGCTGCTGAAGGCCGTCTCCAGCCATCAGATCCGTTACCCCGTTCCGCAAGTTCGCGGATTTCTGTTCTTCGACCTGTGCTTCCTGCGCGATCCGGTGGACCGCCTGCGTTCCACCTACGATTATTTCCGCGAGAAGCCCGCTGCGGCGGATCCCGTCAGCGAATTCGCCAGCCGCCTGCCGCTGGGCGAATTTATCGCGACGCTGGTCCGCGAAATGCCGTGGTACGTCGGCGATGCGCAGGTGAATCTGCTGGCCAACGGCATCGCCAACGACCTGCCTACCGCCCAGGATTTCGATCGCGCCGTCGCACAGATGCTGCGAACGTCTTTCCTGGGCGTGGTCGACCGGGTTCCCCAGAGCCTGGCAGGCGGCCGGCACTTCCTGCGATCCGTGTTCCCGGAACTGGATCGCGCGGGCGATGCCGGCGATGTCATCGCGAGGAATGTCACCGCCGGTCTCGAAGCGACACTCGAAGCCAGACGAGAGCGCGTGCGTGAAGCTTGCGACACCTGCGATCCCCGCGTCTACCCCGAGTTGCTGCGGCTGAATGCGCTGGATTCGAAGCTGGTCGATCTGGCGCGCGTCGAAGTGGACCGCCGCTTCCGCTGCGCCCAGGCCGGGGTTCGACTCAGCCCGCCGGGCGGCAAGGAATGAGCAGGCCCTACCATCGCCAAAATGCGCCGCCATGACTTAGGAATAGGGAAGGGTCGATGTTGCTGGGACCGGCCCGCACTAGTTTTTCCGCTCGCCGCCTTCCGGGTCACTCAGGGGATGCTCGTGGATTTCGGCTATGCGGGCCAGTGCACGAATGTTTTCCCCGTCCTTTTCAACTGCTATCAATAGCTTCTCCACCCGCTCCTCCAGCTTCTCCATCCTCGCCTCGCTCGCATGCGCCATGGCTGCTGTGAGCTTCAAGTTCATGGCGATCGCCTCCAGGCGTGCGTCGATTCTTTCAAATCGCTCTTCATTCGTCATCACCGGATTATAGCCAAGCTGCTAACGCGGACAGACCAGCGTCGTGTTAATTTGCGCGCGAAGCTGATCGTAGCTCACTGCTTGAAAAAAGGCATGCTGCTCCGGCGGCGCCAAAAACCTGGTCCGGCCGAACTCATCCGGCCACACTGCGATCACATGTCCCGCGAGACCGGCTTGTTGGGCCGAGCGTTGAAGCCGGCCGTACATCTCAGGACTGGGGCCGAGAGTCACAAAGACCACCACCACGCGCACGTCTAGAATATTCAGGTGCGCCGCCTCGAAGGTACTCTCCTGCATTGGATGGACGCTCAATGACTGACGCTCAATTATGACACCACGCCAAGCGCAGCTTGGTCTCCGCTCGATAAAGCGGCGGACTATTCGTAGCGGAGCGCGTTGAGTGGATCGACGCGGCTGGCTCGACGCGCCGGGATGTAACCCGCCAAGCTCGCGACCAGCGCCAGTCCGAAGGCCGCCAGCGCCATGGTCGCCGGATCGCGCCCCTTCATTCCGAACAATTGGGACTCGACGAATCTCGCGAGAGCCCATGCGGCCGGAACGCCCGCGGCCACACCGATCGCGACCAGTATCAAGACTTCGCGCATGACCATCCAGATCACGTTGCCTTGCGCCGCGCCCAGCGCCATCCGAATTCCGATCTCGCGCGTGCGCCGCGCTACCGTGTAAGCCATCACGCCGTACAATCCGATCACGGCGAGCAGGGTTGCCAGGAATCCGAACACCGCGGAAAGGCTGGCGATGAGGCGCTCGGTAGTGAGCGAATTGTCGATCTGCTCTTCGGTGGTGCGCATCGAGTACACGGGAATGTTGGAATCGAGCTCGCGAACCTTGGCGCGCAGGGCGGAGAACAGTTGATTGGGATCGGATGCAGTTCGGACATACACGGTCATCTGGCCGACGAATCGGCGCCCCATGTAGGGCACGTACGCCTGCTCGGGAATTTCGTCTCGAATTCCGGTGTACTTGATGTCCTTGACCACGCCGATGATTTCCATGTCGGTCTTGACTCCGGGGTCGCTGCCGAATCCGATATGACGCCCGATGGGATTGCGGCCCGCGAAATACTTCCTGGCGAACGTCTGGTTGATCATGATTTTCGCGGCCGTCCACCCCTCGTCTCCTGGTTCGTCGGGCCAGTGCTGAACCTGCTCCGTGTCCTTGATGGTGAAATCGCGGCCCGCGACAATCGGAATCCCGAGGGTCGCAAAGTAATTCGGGCTGATCATGTTCATGAACGGCTCGGGATGATCGCCCGCGCGCGGCGGCGTGTAACCTTCGACGGTCACCGAGTTATCCCACTCGTCGTTTTCGAGTATTCGTATACTCGCCAGGCCCACCGATTGCGCGCCCGGGATCGCGGCGACGCTCTCGGTCAGGCGCGCGAAAAACGCCTTGGTTTGCTCGACCTTATAGCCGCTCAACGACGGATCGACCTCGAATCCGATCAGCCGTTCCACCGGAAAGCCGGGACCGAGATTGCGAATGTTGTTCAGGCTTTTCACGAACAATCCAGCGCCGATCAGAAGCAGCAATGACAGCGTCACCTGCGCGATCACCAGCGACTTGCGTAGAATGACGCTGCCGCCGCTCACGACAGATCCGGCCTGATCCTTCAGCGTGGGCCCGACGTTGGGCTTGGTGGATTGAATAGCGGGCGCGAGGCCGAAGAATAATCCAGTGGCGACGGTCACGGCCAGGGTGAAGAGCAGAATTCGCAAATCGGGCGCGGTGGAAAGTTTGAGTCCCGTGGCATCGCCGCCGAGATAAGCCGCCATCAACAGCTTGTCGGCCCAGAATGCGAGGGCCAGTCCCGCCATCGCTCCAATCGCCGAAAGCGAAAGGCTTTCGACGAGGAGCTGGCTGACGATTCGTCCGCGGCCGGCTCCGATCGCCAGGCGGACCGCGATCTCTTTCTGCCGTCCGGTGGCGCGCGCGAGCAGGAGGTTCGCGATATTCGCACATGCGATCAGCAAGACCGTTCCGGTGATCGCCATCAACACCCACAGCGGGGTCTTAAGCTGATTGCGCAGATTTGCGCGGCCCTGAGAGCCGGGCAGCACGTCCATCCAGCAGCGCAGAAACTGCTCGCGACTGTAGGCGGAAGCACCATTGAAGGCCTTCTCCTGCACTTCCATCGCGAGCATCGAATGCATGAACGGCTGAAGCGAGGCTTTCGCTTGTTCGATCGGCACGCCGGGCTTCAATCGGCCGAACGCGTTCACCCAGCGCGTGCGGCGATCGGTCAACATGTCGGGGTTCCCGAAGGTTTCCTTCTGCATCATCATCGGCATGTAGAAGCTGGGGGTGAACCCCAGCTCGACGCTTTCAAAGCCCGGCTGCGCGACGCCGACGACGGTCATGTTGTGCTGGTGCACGCTGACGGTTTTGCCGAGGATGGCAGGATCTCCGGCGAACCGCGTTTTCCAATAGTCGTAGGAAAGCACCACCAGCGGATGGCCGCCCGGGGTGCGATCGTCATCGGGCGAAAAGGTGCGGCCGATAAACGCGCCGACGCCGAGCACGGGGAAGAACGTGCCGGACACGAGTTCGGCGGATACCCGTTCAGTCCGGCCTTCGAAGGTCAGACTGGTTTGGATGGCGCGGCGAGCGAACATTCCAGTGAAGGCTTCGTTGTGATCCTGGAAGTCGCGATACATGGGATACGAAATCATATTGCCGCCCCAGTTGCTGCCGTAGTGGCGGCCTCGCATGGTGAGCAGCACCAACTGCTGGGGATCTTTCACCGGCAGCAGACGAAGCAGAACCTGATCGAGCAGCGTGAAGATGGCGGTGTTCGCGCCGATTCCGAGCGCGAGCGAGAGTACGGCCACGGCGGTGAAAACAGGAGCCTTTCGAAAGGACCGGAAGGCGTAGCGGAGATCGGCCCACAGGTTGTGCATAGCAGTCTATACCTATGGACGTCGAAGAGGTTACGCAGTGCCTGAGTTGGTGAAAAGGCGAACGGTTCGCTTCCAAGGCTGCGCAGGCAGGATTGCTGCCCCACAAGGCCTGTTGAAACCGCCAGGCTACAAGATCGCCTGCACCACTCGCTAGCGGAGCATGGGAAATAATTGACGAATGCGCGCGGCGTCGGGGTGAGCGCCGTATTCGCAGATCTCAAAGGCTTCGTAGTATTTGGTTGCGTTTCCTTTTTCGGGGCCGTACCACTTGACCAGCGACGTGCGGACCTCCGGGCCGACAGGAGGGGTCCGCGTGCGCTTCAACCAAACTTTGCGCTCTTCTGGATTTTTCGGAACATCCTCCAGCTTCCCGTCGACCCATGGCAGCCACTCATAGAACTGCGATACATGCGCATCCAACGCGTCGATTTTCTTGTCGATGACGGAATCCAGGGCCACCGCGATGTCCGGCCTGAAAGGATTGGGCCGCTGGAAGTTGTCCTCGAAATAGAGAAAGACGGGATTCTTGCGAAGGGCCGGGGTGTCGGGCAGAAGGTGCGGGACCACCACCATGTAGGCGGCATCCTGCACCAGGACTCCGGTGTAGCGGTGATCGGGATGATAATCGTTGGGGCGGGGCGCGAGCACAATGTCGGCGTTCCATTGGCGGATCAGTCGAATAATCTGTTCGCGAACGTCCAGCGTGGGGAGAAGTTTTCCGTCGTGATTGTTCAGGACCTCGTACTCGATCCCGAGACGCCGCGCCGATTCCCTGGCTTCGGCGAGCCTGCGAGCGGCGAGCGCCGCGGGCTGCAAGGTCTGGTGACCCGCGTCGCCGTTGGTGACGGACACGAATTTTACGGCGGCGCCTGCGGCTGCCAAGAGCGCGGCGGTCCCGGCGGCGCGGATTTCACAATCGTCGGGATGGGCGCCAAAGGCGATCACGCGAACCCGTGTGGTTTGGGCGAACGCAAGGCTTGCGGTGACCAGCAACAGGAGCAGGCACGACATTGATGTGAACCGATGTGGACCGGGAACCATTCTATCGCCTGTCCGATCGGGAATCGGCGGAGTGGTTAAGGCGCACGATGGTGGCGCGCGGCAAGGAACGGAACTTGCGCCGTCAAGAGTCCCTCACCCTGACGGGCGGGGCTGTAATGCGGCTCAATGCGTCGCGATGGTGATGTTGCCCGCGCCGCTTTTGCCCGCGACTGAAACCGTCACCGGCACCTGGCTTCCCGGCGTGACCCCGCTCGGCATCATCACGTTAACCTGATATAAACCGACGTACCCCGGCGTTAATCCCGCGAACAGCACCGTCGCCGGGATTCCGCCGACGGTCACCGTCACCGGCGCGACCGCGTACTCGTACGGACTCGACGGCGTTCCGTTCCCGATGGACAGATTCGGCGTTACCGCGCCCAATCCGAGCGCGTACATCACCAGATAATCGCCCGCGCCCGCCGGTGAATTTGTGTCCGCGCGCGTTCCGGTGACCGCGTTGAAAATCAAACCCTGGCCGCTGCCGCTGCCCGACAACGATAGTATCGACGGCTCGCTCGCGAATACGGCGAGGGAAACCGGAACCGATACCGCGTTGCCGCGCAGCACCACCAACTGTTGCGACGTATTGGTCTGAATGGTGAACGGAATCGCGACGTTCACCTGCGTGTTGCTGACATAGAGCAGCGGCAATTCGACGCCCGCCAAAACCACGCTGGTCGAGCCGAGCTGCGGCGGCAGCGGCACGCCCGTGTCGCCGAGCGATCCGTCGGCAAGACCGCTTCCGAAAATCGAAACGAGCAATCCCAGCGCGGGAGCGCTCGCGAAATCGGCGTTGCTCACGATGCCGCCTTTCGAAACCACCGGCACGGTCGGGTTCGACAGAACCTGTCCAGACACCAGTACGCTGCCTGTCAACGGCAACTGCTGTGCGTCGGCGCGCAGCGTGAGTCCGGCGGAATTATTTTGCGGCACCCAGGTTCCGGCCCAGTTGCCGTTGCCGATCGCGAGCATGCCGAGGGGCGGATCGCCATCGCTGAAACTGACGATCACCGATCCGGAGTTGAATGCGTCGCCGCAATCGTCGACCACTTGGACGACGAGGGGAGTGGGCCACGCAGCGGGTGTGTTGAAGCCGGTTCCGATGGTCGTGAAGACTGGCAGGAGCTTCGATGCGGTGCACGCGGCCGTGGCGTGCGGCATGACTGCGAATGGCGTAACTGCGAACGGTTCCGGCGTGTCGTTGTTCGAGACGGTCGGGGCGCGCGCCGAGCCCGCAGTGGCGGAAATCACCAGTAGCAAAGCGACGGTCTGCGAGCTGCCGTCGCCAAAAAGAAGTTTGATGGACGCAGGATAGACGCCGGCGGTCATGCTCCCGAGCGTCGCGGTGACTGTGATGGAAGTGGTTTGCGCGGCGGCGATGGTCGCGGACGCGGGAGTGAACGTGAACCAACTCGGCGATGTCGAGGCGATGGCGTTGACGGTGAGCGGCGTCGAAGTGAGATTCGAAATGGTGAACGATTGAGGTTTCAGCGTGGCGCCGAGCGTGCCCAAGAACAGCAGGCCGCTCGGCGTCACAAGCGGAGGTGCAGCGGTGCCGGCGGGAACGAGGTGCAACACAATCGCGATGGTGACGGGGGGATGAACGCCGTCGGTGGGCGTGAGAATCACCGCGCCGTAATAATCCTGCGTGGCGAGTCCGGTCGGATTCACGGTGATTGTCAAAGCGACCGGAGTCGCACCGGGAACGCTGTTGCCGCTGGTGGGCGTTACAGTCAGCCAGTTTCCGCCTTGATAGGTGTGCGTCGAAAGAGTCCAGGGGATGGTCGCGGTGTTGCTGAGCACGGCGACAGTTTGTGGAGGAACGGTAGTATTGCCCGCGGCAACGCGGAAGGTCAGTCCGGTTTGCGAAGTGATCAGCCCTTCGGTGGTGGGAGTGTAGAGCTCCGCGGAGGAGAGAATGCCGCCGCTAGTGAGAGCCGTGGCCCCCCCTGTGACTAGAACCGCCCCGTTAAGCAGCACAGTGGCCGTCTGGTTCGCCCGAGTCGCGAGCATGTTGCCTGTCGCTGAAAAAGTCCCCGAGGCGGGATTGTACAACGCGGCGGCATTTGTGGAAGCCTGGCTGTTCAGATATCCGCCTGCTACCAGGACCTGTCCGCTCGGAAGGAGCGTGGCTGTGCCTAAACTAACTTCCGTTAGCGCGTCACCGGTAAACGCGAAGGAGCCGATCGAAGGATCGAACAATTCCGCCGATTGGGGAAGGCTACCGTAACCGCAGCACATCAGCACTTTGCCGTTGGGCAGCCGAACAGCGGAGAAGTTGCCGCGGGTCGCTTGCATGGAGCTGGTGAGGGAGAAGTTCCCGGTAGACGGGTCATAGATTTCCGCCGAGTCATAAGCTGGAACACCACCGCCGTTCGGGCTGGGGGGAGGCGATCCACCGGCGATGAGGACGCGGCCATCCGCCAGCAGCGTGGCGGTATGGTTGCCGCGATTGAGGTTCATCGGCCCGGCCGCCGTGAACTTGCCGGTGGCCGGATCGAAGGTCTCCGCGCCGGCGTCGGCCGTTCCGGCGAAGCCTGTGCTGGTGCTCCCGCCAACCACCAACACGCGTCCGTCGTTGAGCAGAGTCGCTGTGCCGTAGAAGCCGTGCGGATAAACGGGCTTGCCGGTCAGGGCAAACGTCCCCGCCACCGGATCGTACAACTCCGCGACGGATGGTGAGGTAATGCCGCCGACGATCAGGACGCGGCCGTCATTCAGCAGGGTCCCCATGAGATAAGCGCCGTGCCCGGCCGCCATTTGGCCAGTGGAAGTGAAGCTCCCTGTGGTGGGGCCGTAGAGATACGCCAGGCCGTTATAACCCGCGATCAAGACCCTGCCACTCGGCAGCAAGACCGCTGCCTGTTCGACTTGAGGCCCCGGCATGGACCCGGTCGGACTCCAGCCCTGGGTTGCAGACGTCACCTGCGCCGGACCGATCCGCCATGCGAACACGTTGGCCAACTGGCCTGCCGGAATTTGTCCGTTCGGATAAGGCTGGCCATTCGCTGCGTTCACGAATAGTCCGTTGAAGGCGCTGAAGTTCCCGGTCAGCTCGGCGGCCGTCGGAACATACACGTTGGGATAAAACTGTTCGGGAGCAAGCTGGACCTGCGCATCGCAAAATGTTTGGTTGGTAAACGCGGGCACGGGAATGCCGGCGTTGATCAAGCTGAGCGCGCCGGGCTCAGGAACGCCGACTACGAGGTGATCGCCCGCCGAGTCCGCGGCGGTGACGTAGCTGATGGAAGAAAACGGAATGAAGCCAGCCGGGAAGTTTACGCACGTGGATTGTGCATGCGCCCGCACGAGGATGAGTCCGGCACAAAAGCCGATTCGCGTTAGTCTCACTTGGTCGCAGAATCTTTCGTGGGTGCTTATCGTAGCACGGGGGATGGATTTTTTCACGCTGTCGGGCGCCAACGTCGGTCACTATACCGGGACGGTCGCAGGGACGCGGATCACTGTTAACTAGAACCAGCCAATTAAAACCGGTTGAACGGAACACGCCGACTGAGACGTCGCGCTATCGGCGAAAGGATCGCAACGATCCACCGTCTTCCATCAAATCCGCCGCGGGGGCGGTGCCCTGTCGCGCAAGCGCGCCGAACTCGCAGGGGGCAAGAGCAGGGACAGTACACTAGTTTCGCGAGAGGCTTAAGAATCTACCGCCCAAAACCAGCGAATAACAATTATTTTTTCGACTCTATCTCTTCTCGATTGTTCCACTTCCCGATCCGGTCCACACCCCTCCGCAAGATTCCTGGATTATCTTGGGACCGAAGAGATCGGTGCTCGATTCAACAGAGAGGCCGGTTCCACTGAGCAAGGCGTCCATGGCAAAGCCGTTGCAAGGTGTTTGAGTGTTGAACGGTCGTCAGTCTGAAAAATACTGATCCCCCGTCGTGGCGGGCGAAAAACACGAACCTGCTGTTCCGGGTTGGGACGGGGTGAAGCCGGCTTCAGTTCAGTCTTGAGAGAGTTTTGATAGTGATTTCGAGTTGATGAATGGAATCAGGAGACGTAAATCAGGAGATGCGAAGCAGAGAGACGTAGGGCATGCGAGCTCGCCGTCCGCCAATCGCCTTTCATACGATGGGGCGCACCGATCAGTTGGATTGAGGCGCCGCTGTGCGCCCTTCAGCCGGCGCTTACCGCGAAAAAACCCGAAGTGTCGCGATTCAGAAGGTTGAGCGGCGGTGTGAGCTTCAGCGTGCCGCTCCTTCTAGTCGCGGCTCTGAAAAAGTCGCGGCTCAAGAACCTACGCGACCGGCGCGAGGGGCGATGCCTGAAGCTGCCTGGAATACCTGCCGAGAAGCTCGAGCAGAAGCCGGGCGTCTATCGGCTTGCTGAGATAATCATTCATCCCCGCGGCGAGACACCGTTCACGGTCGCCGCTCAAAGCGTAGGCGGTCATCGCAATGATGGGAATGTGCGCGCCCCACGCCTGCTCCCTTTGGCGAATCGCGGCCGAGGCCTGAAAACCGTCCATTTCGGGCATCTGGACGTCCATCAGAATGAGGTCGAAACTGTGTGCGCTCCACTTCTCGATCGCCTCCCTGCCATTGACCGCGAGCGTAACGCGGTGGCCCGCCCTTTCGAGTATCCGCAGGGCTACTCGCTGGTTCACCAGATTGTCTTCGGCAAGCAGGATGTTCAGTCCCGGTTCCGGATGCGTGACCACGGGAAGAGCCACGGGTGTTGGCGCGGCAGCCACCGATGGGTCGGATGAACTGGATGGTCCGGACGATCCGGATGAACCCCTTAGGGCCGCTTGTATGGACGCCCGCAGGTCGGCGCGCCGGACAGGTTTGCTCAGGTAGGCGGATATGCCGAGCTCCCGGCATCGCGCGATGTCGCCGCGTTGCTCTCCCGAAGTCAGCATCATGATAGCGAGTCCTGGAAGAGAAGCCGCTCTGATCTTTGCGACCAGACCGAACCCGTCCATTCCGGGCATATGAACGTCGGTCAGAACCAGACGGTACGGAGTTCCGGCCTGGGAAGCCCGGCGCAGCAGCGCAAGGGCTTCTTCACCCGTGGCCGCGGCGGACGAATTCATCTTCCACGACCACAATTGGTCCATCATAATGCGGCGGTTGGCCATGTTATCGTCCACCACCAGAACGGGCACGCCCGCCAAGGAAAGATCCCCGGCGCTCGCGCGATCCGGCGCCCCGTTTTCCGGATTGTTGGAAACGACCGCGGAATCAGCCGCGATTCCGCTCTCGACGCCAGCCGTAAAGTGAAACACGCTGCCCTGCCCGGGCGTGCTCTCCAGCCAGATCTCGCCACGCATCAGATCCACCAGCCTGGCGGAAATGGTCAGACCCAGCCCGGTGCCCCCGTACTTGCGCGTGGTGGAGGAATCGGCTTGCGAAAACGCGTCGAAGATGGAATGCTGGCGGTCCCGTGGAATGCCGATCCCGGTGTCGCGCACCTGAAAGTGGAGCCGCAGTTGATCACTTGAGTGCGAGCCGGGGCCGGAGCCCGAGTCGACTTCGACGCTCACCTCCACTTCGCCTTTCTCAGTGAACTTGATGGCATTGCCCGCGAGGTTGACGACCACCTGCCGCAAACGAGCGGGATCGGCCACCACGAACTCGGGCACATCCGACTTAACATCGCACAGCAACTCGAGCCCTTTCTGGTGCGCGCGCAGCGCCAGCGTGCGCATGGTTTCTTCGAGATTGTCGCGGATATTGAAACACAACCGGTCCAATTCGAATCGTCCGGCGTCGATTTTCGAGAAGTCGAGGATGTCGTTGATCACGGTGAGCAGGGAATCGGCGGACGATTTCACCGTCTCCACGCACTCGCGCTGCTCGCTGGTGAGATCCGTGCCCAGAACCAGATCGGTCATGCCGATGACGCCATTCATGGGCGTGCGGATTTCGTGGCTCATATTGGCCAGGAACTCGCTCTTGGCACGGTTAGCGGCCTGAGCTTTGTCTCGCGATTCGACCAATTCGGCGGTGCGCGCGGCCACCTCCCCCTCCAGACTGTCGCGATGGCGGATAAGCTCTTCATCGCGGCGCTCGATTCCGGAAAGCATTTCATTAAACGTGTCGACCAGCTGCCCGAGGTCGTCGTCGGCCAGTTTCACGGCTCGCGTGCCGTAGGTCTTGTCAAGGGAAACCAGCTTGGCCACGCGGGCAATATTTTCAATCGGTTCGGAGATGATGCGCTCCAGCCGCGCGGACATCAGCAACGCCAGGGAAGCGGTTCCCAGCAGGATCGCCAGCATGATCCACGCGAACCGGCGGAGGCTGGCATACAGCTCTCCCAGATCGGATTCGAAACAAATGGAGCCGATCGCCTGTTCATTGAAGCGAATGGTCCGGGCGACCATTAAACGGTTGTTCTCAAACCAACTGGAGTCGCCGGCCGGGGGCGGCGCCGGGGAGTTCCTGGGAACGTCCGAACGGCGGTAAGCCGCGAACAGCTGGCTGTTCGCGTTGTAGATGAACGCGGCGGCAATGTGCCGTTTCGCCCGCAGGCCGGCGAGCAACTCCTCGGCTGCCTGCTGGTCGCCAAACGTGAGAGCGGCGGTGCTATTGACGCCGAAGATCTCGGCGAGCACGCTCAGATCGTTACGCATCTCCGTTCTGAGGGCGAGCTGATCGTAGCCCAGCACCGCAGCGGAGGCGAATACCAGCGCGGCCGTGACCACGCTCATCATGATGATCCGGAGTTTGTGGCGGATGGGAAGGTTTCGATAGCGCGCCGCCAGGGTCATCTTCATATGCCCTGCGTCCTGACGATAAGCGCAAGGCTCAGAAGCTTGGAGCTGATGCGCAGTTTGCGCCGGCCGGCCGCAACGACGTTGACATCAAGGCGGACTTTGCCGCCTTCGAGCCTGAATCCGATCACGCCGCCGGCCGCCGCGAATCCATCCGAGTCGCCCACCGTGAGAACGCCGGCCATCGCCACGGCCGCGTCCGCGTCGGTCGAGTGTTTCTTCTTGCGCGACGCGATAAACAAGATCTGGCAACCGCCGGCCTGCTCGAGGTTGTCGATCTGCTGGACGACCAGCTTTCTTCCGTCGATGGATTTGCCATCCACCGCCTCATCGAGCGAGCGGCCGAAAGGATTCGGCCCCAGCACACAAATCGATATCGAATCGTTGGGACTCTTGAACGTCTGCGGCGGCCACTCGACGAATTTCGCGAAATTCAACAGGAACGCCGCCTTCACCTGGTACTCGCCGGTAGTCTGGCCGCCCGCGGCGGCTGCAAGCCAGACTCCCACGCCAATTGCGAAGCTCAGCTTGAGGATCATGTCCCTGGTTTAGTACTGGTTGGGTGTTGGCCGAAGGCGCACCCGCGCCCCACCCGGCACACTGGTTCTTATCGGTAGACAAGGCCGCTGTTTTACTACCGCAGCGATCATGTTTTCCATAACGCGGGCGATAAGCAGCGTAGGAGCCGGTTGGCCGCCGCGGTCAGCGCCCCGTCTCCGACGCGATGCAGATGCCCACCATCGGGATTCGTGCACACGGCTCCCGGTATGATCGAGGATAGTGACCGTTACAGAAGCAGTTATGTCCCGACGTTCGGTGCGCGCGTTCCTGGACGCGCCGGTTCCGGCGCCGCTGATGGAGCAGATTCTCACCAAGGCGTCGCGGGCCGCATCGGGAGGAAACCTGCAACCTTGGCAGGTTTACGTGGTCTCCGGCGAAGCACTGCTCGCGTTCAAGGCGCGGATGGTCCAACGGCTGGCGGAATCGGCGGAAGGAGATCTTCCAGTCGAATACCATGTGTATCCGCAGCCGCTCAAGGCGCCGTATCGCGATTACCGGTTCAAGAATGGAGAAGACTACTATGGCCTGGCGGGCATCCCGCGTGAGGACAAAGCCGCGCGGGCCCGGTTCTTCGCCAACAATTATTCTTTTTTCGGCGCGCCGATGGCCCTGTTTTGTTGCGTCGACCGGCAGATGGGATCGCCGCAATGGTCGGATCTCGGGATGTTTTTGGCTACAGTTATGCTATTGCTGCGCGAGGCCGGCTTGGACTCGTGCGCACAGGAGTGCTGGTCCCGCTACCATCGGACGGTGCGCCAGTTTCTGAATCCGCCGGATGAATGGATGCTGTTTTGCGGGATGGCGATCGGCTATGAGGATCGCGAGGCGAAAATCAATCGTATGGTGTCGGATCGAGCGCCGCTAGAGCAATTCGCGCGGTTCATCCGCTAACTAGCAAAGGCCGGACCGGGGGTCCGGCGCGGACGAGGGCACGGCGCGTGCGTTCCGCGTCCGCCCCACATTTCTCGAAATCATCCCGCTGCGGTGTAAAATCTCGTCATGATGTTCGCCAAGCGCCTTCGCGAGGGAGTTCGCAGCGGAGAAATCACGTGCAGCATCCGCATCTGGACGCGCCCCCACGTGAGAGCAGGCGCACGGTACCGCATGGAAGAAGGTGAGATCGAAGTGGACTCCATCGAGCCGATCGGTTTTGTGGACATCACTCCGCAGTTGGCGCGAGAGTCGGGGTTCCTGGGGGTTATTGATTTGCTGAAGGTCGCGAAACACGGCAGAGGCGAGAATATCTACCTGGTCCGGTTCCATTACGTGCGTCCGCGGAACAAGCGCTCGAGTGGGCGGAAACCGGTCCGAAAGAGTACTTGATGCTCACTGTCGCATCGAGTTTTCTACTGCCCTGGAGAATTGCCGCCGTGAAATCGTCCAAAGGCGCGGGCCAGCATAACCGCCATGGAAATAGCCCCCAATCCCGCGGCGAGAACGTGGGCAGTGGAGCGAAGATCAAACGCTCCCACGCGGAGGACGAGCATGTATCCGACGGCGATGTTGAACGCGCCCCAGAGCACGTTCACGGTGGATGAGGAAAGCCCTTCGCCGGGTGGTTTGGCAAATGGGCTTTGGAAAGGACGCCCTTCGATTCCGCTTACGAAGTGCGGAATCGCGTTCGCAAGAAACGCGCCGCCAAAAAAGTAGGAGGTGTAGTGAATCCATTCCGTGTTGAAATCCATGTTCAAGGTTCTCCTTATTCCAGGCAGCGCAGAGATTGCGTCCTTTGCGATTGCCAGTCACGATTGCACCAGGCGCTATATTGTCCCTGCCGGCAACGACTTCCCATTCGGCTCCCTCAGCGAAGCGGCGGAGTTGTGGTTGGCGGGCGGCGATGGTGAGTCGCCTGTTCGTAAGCATAGGCGAGCTTCACCAGCAGGGGCTCCGACCATGCACGGCCGTAGATAGTCATGCCGGCAGGAAGCGTACCTCCGCGGGTGAAACCCATTGGCACATTGATCGCCGGGAACCCGGTGGTGGGCGAATAGAACTGGCTGTTGTCACCGGCTGGCGTGTTGAGATCGCCGATCAGACGCGGCGGATTGCTCCAGGTGGGATAGACGAACGCATTGAGGTGGAGATTGTCCATAGTCTTGACGACGGCCTCGCGCACCTTGTCGCGGTAGGCAAAGTCGGCTTGACAGGCGGGTGTTTCTGGACCGTTCTCCGGACCCTTTTCGGCATTTTCGAGGCGGCTCTGCACGGAGGGATGAAAGCGCCCGGATCGGATGATCTCCGCGAGGGTCTTCACCGGAACGCGATCGCCGCGCGAGGCGAGAAAACGATTGAGGTCGTATTTGAAGCCCATGCAGGGGCCGGCATCGCGCGGGCGCTGAATGGCGCTCAATCCTTCGACCGTCGCGGGGTCTATGATGGTGGCTCCGGCGCGACGCAAATCCTCGACGGCGGACATGAAAATGCGGACGATTTCGGGATCGGTGGTGTTGCGTTCGTAGGCCGCGCGAAGGACGCCGATGACGGCGCCGTGCAATGAATTTCGGTCGAATGAGGCAGTGTAGTCCTGCGGAAGATGGGCGGTGGCGGCGCTGGTCACCGGGTCATTCGGGTCGGAGCCAACCACCACCTGGAATACCTTGGCGGCGTCTTCGACAGTGCGGGCGATGGGTCCGGCGATATCGGCGCGGAGGCTCAGCGGAAAAACGCCCGCACGGCTGGTGAGGCCCATGGTGGAGCGAATCCCGACCAGCGCCTGGTGAGAGGACGGACCGCGTATGGAGTTTCCGGTGTCGCTGCCCAATCCCACCAGGCCGAGACTGGCCGCGATGGCGGCGGCGGTCCCGCCGCTGGAGCCGGCAGTCACGCGATCGAGCGCATAGGGATTCCGCGTATAGCCGGGAAGAATGGAGCTCACGGTTTCATAAGGACTGAAGGCCCATTCGGCCATATTGGATTTCGCGAGGACGATGGCGCCGGCTTCCTTCACACGTTTCACCAGGAAGGCGTCCTCAACCGGGATGTAGCCGGCGAGCGCCAGCGCGCCGTCGGTGGTCTGCAATCCCCTGGTTTCGAAATTGTCCTTGACGATCATCGGCACGCAATGCAGCGGTCCGGTGAGGCCGGATTGCGAAAATTGGCGATCCAGTTCGGCGGCTTGCTTTTCCGCATCGGGGTTGATGAGAACGATGGAGTTTATCGCGGGACCGTTCTTGTCGTAGGCTGCGATGCGCTTGAGGTATTGGCCGACCAAGGCGGCACAGGTGAGCCGGCCGGCTCGCATTGCGTCGTGGACATTGGCGATGGTCGCCTCTTCAACCTCGAAAGGCTGAGGCGTTGGGACAGCAGCAGCGGGCGTCTGGGCAAGAAGGGGCGCGGCCGCAAGTATCTGGCAGGCAATGTGGCGGATCACCTGATCATTTTATGCTGTTTGGCCGGCCCTGCTGACTCGAACGCTCCGTGCCGCGGCGCGGGAACATCATCCGCTATGAGCCGGCGCAAATGTCGCCGGGCGATTTCTGCCGGGGAGACTTCAGCAGGTGCATGCGTTCGATCAGACGCGTGAAGCGCGGGTCGGATTGAACGGAATCGAAGCGCGGATCGACATGAATACTGGGCAGCCAAGGGCAGTGGTCGTCGCAAGCCTGGTCGAGTTCCTGAAAAGCGCGGTCCCAATCGCCAAGTCCCAAGTAAAGGTAAATGGTGCCGCGGGGAGACACGTAACCGGTTTCAGAGAGCGTCTGGAGGCGCTTCAAAGCGTCGTGGGCGGCGGCGGTATCGCCCGAGCGCGCATAGGCTTCGCCCAATGCACCCAGCTTGGTGACCAGGAACGGCCCATCCGGTAAATTGCGGAGGACTTCAATGGCCTCGTTATAACGGCCCTGGAGCGTGTAGACCCAGCCGAGCGAGCACAATACTTCCCGATTGGTCGCATCGCGCCCCAGCGGCAAGGCGGTTTTCAGGACATCGGCGGCCTTGTCGTATTGGCGCCGATAAAAATAGTGGGATGCCTTGAAGCGGAGGCCGCGCGGAGAGAGCGGATCGAGCTGCAACGCCCGATCGAGGCAGCGGAGCGCCGCCGGGAAATCGCCACGATAGAGCCACTGGAGCCCGTAAAGTTCGTGCGCGCGAACATTGCTGGGCTCCAGCTCGAGGGCGCGTGTCATCAGATCGACGCCCTCCTCCCAGCGCCATTCGAACAGCGAAATAAAGCTGCCGAGCGTGGCGAGGGCGTCCGCGGAGCGTTGATCCAGGCGGACGGCTTCAAGGGCGGCGCGTTTCCCTTTTTCAAGCGCGTCGGCGGGCGGGATCGCGCCCCAGGAGGCCAGGTGACCGTAAGCGTCGGCGAGCGCGGCGTATGGCGGGGTGTAGTTGGGGAACAACGCGATAGCGCGCGTGAACTGGTCGAGAGCGTTCTCGATGCCTTCGAGCGACATCTGGTTCCAGTAATGGCGGCCGCGCAGGTACAACATGTACCCCTCAAAATCGCGCGCGCGCGCCGAGCCTTCAGAAGAAGGAGCCAGGGAGACGCGCAGGGACCCGGCCACCGCGCGGGCGATCTCGTCCTGAATGGCGAACACGTCGGCGAGATCGCGGTCGAAGGTATTGGACCAGAGGGTCAGGCCGTCAGAAGCCTTGATGGCCTTCGCGACGATCCGCAACTGCCTGCCCGCTTTGCGCACGCTGCCCTCGATGACGGTTCCAGCGCCGAGGCGCTCCCCGATCTCGCGCACATCCGCATTCGCGCCTTTGAAGTAAAACACGGAGGTCCGGGCGACGATGTTCAATTCGGGCACGGCGGTCAAGGCGTTCAGGATTTCCTCGGTGATGCCGTCGCAGAAGAAATCCTGATCCGGTTCGGAGCTGAGGTTGACGAAGGGCAAAACGGCGATGGTCCGGGGATCCAAGTCGTGTCCCGTGGTTCTCACGACCGCAGCGGGCGCGGCCATGCTGAAGACTGGAACGTAACTGCCCTTCGGGAAGGCGATCACGACCGGATCGTTTGCGCCCGGGCCATGGTAATATTCGCGCAGCTTGTTGCGAAGCCGGCGTGCCTCCACGCGGACGATCGAATCGATCTGGGGGTCGTAGCGGTGATCGCGATCGAACACATCCCGGCCGACGATGTATTCGCTGATCTGGGCGGTGTCTCCGGCGAGTGTGCGCTCCACTGTCAAATGCAGGAAGCGGCACAGCCGGCCGGAGCGGACGAACATTTCGCTCGCCAGAATCTTCGCCAAGTGAGCGCGAATCTGCTCTATCGAGGGCTCAATTTCACTACCCCGCGCGACCGGGTCGACTGAGTTGGCTGCCATGGCGAGGCTCGTCCGTTGCGATCATATTCCCCTTAAGTTTAACATGCGGAAGAGAATCTATTGTTAGCTAACTGTTAGCTCTCTTTCCCGGCGAGGCCCGGACGGCCGAAACTGAACATACCAAACGAAATCTCAGGAGGACGCTGATGGCTCGGCTGGAAAGTCGCCCTGGAGTGGTTCAACGTTTGAGTTCAACTGGTGAGTTCAACTCCCGAGTCAACCGGGGCGGTGCGTGTCGCAGCCACGTTAAACAAGGCGTTCTTCTGGTATCTTCCTCCGAGTACCGGCAAGAGAATCGCGGCCGCCCCTTCCCCCATGTGTTCCGCCATGCGATTTAGACGGTAGTCGCGCAACGGCGCGCGATACCGATATACTAAGGATCGATTCGACGAGCGACTTCACGCGCCAGGAGGGGTTTCGTGAATATGCGACTGCGATACCTGTTGGCTGGTTTGCTTGCACTCGCGGCGATTGCATTGGTTGGCGGCAAGCGGGTCCTCTATCCCGCGGTGGCCCTTCGCGCCGCCACACTTTCGTCTCCGGCGGCGCAGTCTTATCTGATCATTCTTGGCGTCGGAGACGCGACGCCAACCAAGTGGGATGGCTCCATTACAGCCACGGGAGCGACCATTCTCAGCTTGCAGGGCTGGCGATTCAGCGACACCGACGCGATTTCGGGAACCTCGAGTTGGACGCTGTCCACCCGCCTCGCCCCGCCCCCACCGACAGTGACGGCTGGTCCGATGCAGGAAAACGGGATCATCGTCACCATCGCCGCGCCCACGGGCGTCGTCACGTTCAACGTCCAGACGGCGCAGGGAAACTTCAGCTTCGCCTCGACGGATGTTCCGTTCGGAACCACCAAGTACCTGATGAAAGCGGCGGCGGGATTTTACAGTGTGCACATTTCTCAGACCGCGGCCCCGTTCCAGTTGACCACTTCGAACGAAGAAGAGGATTTCCCGTCGATGGCTCAATCCGGCGACGACGTGTACCTCGCCTACACCGAATTCGTTCACGGGGACCGGGCGCAGGCTGTCGCCCTTAGCACGAAAACGACCATCACGGACTTCACGCCGTACTCACGCCCGGCGGGCGGCGATCAGGTCCTGCTGATGCACTACTCCAAGTCGCAACGCCTCTGGACCGGACCTTTCCCGGTGACCAATACCGGTGAAGACCTGATGCGCAACGCCGTGGCGATAGACAGTCAGGGGCGGGCGTGGATCTTCTATTCGGCAAACCGTTCCGGCAACTTCGATATTTACGCGCGCAATTCGGACGCCAGCGGAAACATGTCCGCCGAAATCCGCCTCACCACCAATGCCGGAACCGATCTGTTCCCCGTCGCCGCCACTGACGCGGCCGGGCGCGTATGGGTGGCTTGGCAGGGATTCCGCAATAATAATCTGGAGGTTCTGGCCAGCGTTCAAAACGGCAACACCTTCTGGCCGGAGACAATCGTGTCCTTTTCGCCCGCCAGCGACTGGGATCCCGCCATCGCCACGTCCGCCGACGGCGAAGTCGCCGTTTCCTGGGATACCTACGACAAAGGCGATTACGACGTCTACGTGCGGCGACTTGCGTTTACCGACCACGTGAGCATGGACGCTCCCATCCCGATCGCGGCGACGCTCAACTTTGAAGCTCGCAGTTCCATCGTGTTCGATCCTTCTAACCGTTTGTGGATCGCTTACGAAGTCTCGGGGCCGGACTGGGGTAAGGATTACGGTCTCTACGACACCACGGGAATCTCTCTGTATCACAACCATACGATCGAGGTACGGTGTCTCGAGGGAAACGCTCTCTACTCCACCACCAACGATGTTGCCACTGCGCTGCCGGGTGGACCCAACACCGAACTGTTCCTGGCGTCGCTCCCGGGCCCTTACGGTCCTCAGCCCGACCCCAATCTGGCCCTGAATCGGTTGCCCGGCGCCGACGTGGGATTTACCGCCAAGCTTGACGGACCCAAAAATACTTACCCTCACCTGGCCACGGATTCCGATGGGACCGTGTACCTTCTTTTCCGTGAACCGGCCGGCGATGGACTCTCCACCAGCCAGGCGACGGGTTCCTCGGTTGGCTCCATTTGGGTATCGGCGATGGTTTACTTCGATGGAAACCAGTGGAACGGGCCGGGTGTGCTGGCGGATACGGACACGGTCAGCGACGATCGCCCGTCGATCCTGCCGCTGGGGCCGGGGCATTTGTTGATGGCGCACGCAATGGACCACCGGCTCACGCCGCTGCCGAACGGAACGCCGCAGATCGACGGCGTCAACGCGGATATTTACGCGCTCGATCTCTCCGTCACCAGGACTCAGCAATCGCCGCAGTTGACGAAACTGGCGCCGGTGACGCCCGCGACGCCGCCATCTTCCGTCGCAGCCGAAGCCGGGGTCGGTCGCGCTGCGCACAGAGCTACCGTCCCACCGTCAACGGGCAGCCGTACCAGCTTGTGCGCGGTGATTTTCACCGGCACACCGAGCTGTCCTTCGATGGCGGCGCGGGATGGTCCGCTGATCGATAGCTATCGTTACTTCATCGACGCCGCCGCGCTCAGTTGGGTGGGCTGCTGCGATCACGACGACGGCACCGCTCGCGAATACACCTGGTGGATGCATTCAGAAGTTCACGGATGCCTATCTGCTCGGGTCCAAGTTCGTGCCGATGTACTACTACGAGCGCAGCGTGAACTATCCCGAAGGGCACCGCAACATCATGTTCGCCATGCGCGGCATTCGTCCGCTGCCGCGGCTACCCTTCTCGGCCGTCGTCGTCGACTCCGCCGGGTCCGCCCGCGCCCGACACCACCATGTTGTACGCGTATCTGCATTTCTTCAACGGCATCTCCGCGCCGCATACCAGCGCGACGGATCAGGGCACGGACTGGCGCAACAACGATCCGGTGGTCGAACCGTTTCGTCGAAATCTATCAGGGCGCGCGCCAGGATTACGAAATGCCCGGCGCGCCCCGAGCCAATACCGCCGCCGATTCCATCTCCGGCTACGAAGCCGCCGGCTACGTTTCGAACGCCCTGGGTCTGGGCTACCAACTCGGGTTCGAGGCCTCCAGCGACCACGTCTCCACGCATATTTCCTTTACCAACATCTGGGTGACTTCGCCGACCCGCACCGCCATCATGGCCGCCCTGCACCAACGCCACATGTACGGCTCCACCGACGACATCGTGGCCGACTTCCGCAGCGGCACGCACTTCATGGGCGAATCCTTCACCACCAGCACTCCGCCGGTCGTTCACCGTGCGTCTGTTCGGCACCAACACCTTCGACAGTGTGGTGGTGGTCAAGAACGGCAATGTGGTTTATTCGACCAAAGGCGATCGGGTGGTCTCCTTCACCTGGCAGGACACGGCGGCGCAGAAGGGCCAGACCAGTTACTACTACGTGCGCGGCGTAGAGACGCCGCTCGCGGGACAGGTCACCGGGCAGATCGTGTGGGTGAGCCCCATGTGGGTGACGATGCAATGAAGCGAGCCCTGGCGATTCTGGTCGCGGCGTCGCTTCAGATTCTGGTTGGACAAACGACGTCGTTTCATCCTCTGCACGTTTCGACCGAAGGCGATATTCTCAATGACTCCGGCGCGCCGGTGTTGCTCCTGGGACTCAATCGGAGCGGCACCGGATCGGGGAATGCCGACGCCACCGCGACCGACGCCGATTATGCCGCGCAAAACCAGTTGCTCTCCATGAACCTGGTGCGGATCTTCGTCAACGCGACGTGGTGGACCAACAACGTGCAGGTGCTCATCGCCAATGTGCCTTATCAGACCTATATCGACACGCTAATTCAGCGCGCCAAAAAGTACGGCAATTATGTGCTGATTCTGAAGGCCGGCCAGTTTCCCGATCCTCCCTGCGGCGCCAGCGGATCGAACTGCCCGGCGCCCAACCAGGGTGATCTCAATTGCGCGGCGACTGCCTCGCTCTGTCCGGCCGAAAGCACCACCGGCGCCTACATCGATGCGGCGCTCGCGTTTTGGGACGCCTTCGCGCAGAAGTACGCAGCCGATCCGGCCGTTCTCTACGACACCTGGGAGAACATGAGCGGCCTGGATCCGGGAACCTGGAGCGATAACGAAAACCAGTTGATCGCCACCATCCGGACGTACAATCCCCAGGCGCTCATTTTCGTGGAGGATACCGGCACGGCATTCGAATCCATCGCCTCAGGCACGCTGCCGGATCTGGCTTGGTCGAACATTGTGTGGAATTTTCATCTCTATAATGCTTCCACCACGACCTGCACGGAGCCTGCATCGCCGCGTTACACAAATTGGTCTCAAAACTTCGATGCGCTGGTGAGCTATGCGCAGCAGAACGGCCACGGAGTCGCCATCACCGAATGGGGCGGATGCAACGATAGCGAACCCTACAACACCAACATTACGTCGTACGCCAGGATTCACTCCATCGGGCTGTTGTATTTCGACAACACCAATCTGATCACGCTCGCGGGCAGCGTTTATCAACTAACAGCCACGGGCGCGAAAGTCGCGCAGGCATATACGGCCATCGCGGCGGGTAAAACCACACCCGCGCCGGTGATCACCCTGGTTGCGAACGCCGAGGGCGACACTCCACTGATCGCGCCGAACACTTGGGTGGAGATCAAAGGATCGAACCTCGCTCCGGCGGGGGATTCAAGTCCGGCGTGCGCTCCTGGAAGATGCTGGCTCGCCTCGGACTTCTTCGGGAATCAAATGCCAGCTGAGTTGGACGGCGTCAGCGCGACAGTCAACGGCAAGAGCGCTTTTGTGTACTACATCAGCCCGACGCAGGTGAATATTCTGACTCCACCCGACGCCATGTTGGGGCCAGTGCAGGTGGTGTTGACCAACGCCGGTCTCGCCAGCGCTTCGGCAACCGTCCAGGCGCAGGCGCTCTCGCCCTCTTTTTTTGTGTTTAATGGCGGACCCTATGTCGCCGCGACACACGTTAATGGGACCTACATCGGGCCGACGAGTTTGTATCCCGGTCTAACCACGCCCGCTAAGCCGAACGAGATTGTGGTGCTCTACGCCAACGGGTTCGGGATAACGTCGACGCCGGTAGTGAGCGGATCGGTCGCGCAGTCGGGAACTTTATCGCCCCTGCCGGTGGTCAAGATCGGCGGCATCGCGGCAACGGTGCAGTTTGCGGGGCTGAATGTTACGCCGGGTGAGTTTCAGTTCAACGTGATGATTCCGGCGACGCTCCCGGATGGCGACCAGGCAGTTATCGCGACCTACGGCGGTTCATCCACACAGGCGGGCACGCTGATCACAATTCAACATTGATGTCGCCGGCGCGATTGCAGGTTACGGGTTCCCCGCCGACGGTACCGCCGTCGCCGTGCCGTCCGCCGATCGCGCGAACTTCTTAAACCAGCTCATCATGTAAAGCTGCGTGCGGATGAAATTCGAGGGCTTCGATCCTGTGCCGTGATATTCGCCCTCGAACTGTAGCAACGTTACGGGCACGCCGCGCACCTTCAGGGCCGAATAATATTCCTCGGTCTGCGGCATGGGCGTCCGGCGATCCAGCACTCCCGTCATCAGCAGGGTCGGCGTCGTCACCTTGCCCACCTGCATGAGCGAGGAGTGTGACAACCAGTCGCTCGGGTCTTCCCAGAACGGCTTCTTGAAAAAGCTGTAGGTGAACAACGGAATATCGGTGTGGCCAGCCATGCTGAGCCAGTCGATCACCGGGCAGCGGACGGCCGCCGCGGCGAACCGATCGGTATGCCCGATCACCCAACTCGAAAGCACTCCGCCGCCGCTGCATCCGGAGACGTACATGTGGGACGTATTCACGAACCCCTTCGCAACCGCCGCGTCCACGCCCGACATCAGATCGTCGTAATCCGGGCCCGGATAATCATGATCGATGCCGTCCGAGAACTCGTGTCCGAATCCCGTGCTCCCGCGCGGATTCGCGTAAAGCACCACGAAGTCGTTGGCGGCGAAGTTTTGCCACATATAGTTGAAGCCCGAGTTGTAATTTCCATACGGCCCGCCGTGGATTTCCAGAATCAAGGGGTACTTCTTCGACGCATCGAAATCCGGCGGCTTGATCATCCACCCCTGCACTTTTGTGTTGCCGCTGGAAGTCCAGGTCAGCTCTTCGGTCTTGCCCAGCTTCTTCCCCGCCAGCATCGCGCCGTTCACGTTAGTCAGCTTGGTCATCTCTCCGGGCCGGCGCAAGTTGAAACGCGCCACCTCGGCCGGATGATCGGGATCGGTGACCGTACCGACGGCCATCATATCCTTCGACGCGGAATCCAGGGTCAGGACGTGGGTCCCAGTGGTTACGGCTCGCACGCCTCCAGTGATGGCAGCGAAGTGAACATTGCGCGAACCCCGGTCGTCGGCGTCGAAATACACGCCGGAGCCGTCGCCGGCCCAGTGCAGGCTGATGGGATCGCGGTCGAAGTCGGCGCTGATCTTGCGCATCTCACCGCCCGCGATCGGAACCACGTAAAGATCGGCCACGGAGTGAGTCTTGTTCGACATCGCAAAACCAGTGAATGCGACCGTGCGGCCGTCCGGAGAAATGGCGGGACGCCCCCATGAGCCGGCCTTCCCCACCAGCTCCCTCACGGCTCCGGATTCGACCTCCACCACCAGCAGTTGCGACCGCTGATACTCCACGTCCGCCGCGGCGTCGCGGTTGGCTTCAAACACGATGGCTTTGCCGTCGGGCGTCCAGTCCATCGGTACCGCCGCGCGCAGTTCGCCCGCTCCGGCGCTCCATTTTCCGCTGGTCAACTGCCGCAGCGCGCCGCCATCGGCCGCGACCACGAACAGATGCGTGTAGCCGTCCTCCAGAAATCCCACCTGATCCTGCCGGTAGTGCAGCGTTTCAATGATGCGCGGCGCGGGCGTCCACTTCGCGCCCTTCGGCTCCGGCGGCATACTGATTTGCCACTTGTTTTTCTCCGGCACGAACATCGAGAACGCGATCCAGTTGCCATCCGGCGACCAGCGGGCGTCCGCAATTTTCTCGATGGCATGGGTCACCTGCGTTGCCGGACCCTCGGCGTCCATCCATCGGACGAAGATCTGCGTGCCCCGCGGCTCGCCATCGGCCAGATACAGGACGCGCTTCCCATCGGGAGACCACCGCGCATTGCCCCCTTTGGCGAGGAAGCGGTGCTGCGATCCATCGGCGTTCATGACCCACAGCGACGAATCCCATTTGTCGTCCAGCCGGTTCGCCTGTTGGCGCGTGTAGACGACGCGCCCGCCATCCGGGGAAATCTGCGCGGCGCTAATGCGCTCCAGATCGAAGTAATGATCCGTGGTCAGGCGCGTCGCCGACGGGGTTTCCTGTGCCGCAGCCACGCCGCTGGTCATCGCTAAAAGCGCCGCGAAAAGCGCCGCCAAAACGGCTGATCTTAGATTTTGCATTTCGCCACCTCCAGAAGTGCATTGCAGCTCAAAGTATACCTGAGACACCGTATATCTTACGCTGGTCGCCAACTTCCGGTAAGGGATATACTTTGACAAGTACATGGAGAGAAGATGAACTATCGTTGCCTCTTTTTTGTCGCGGGACTCACAGCGCTAGTTTCGCTCGCGCAGGGGCAAGCCGCGCCGCACTCGGCGTCGGAGAAAGACAAGGCGGCCAAGCCGGCCTGGAAAGCTCCGCGAACCCCCGACGGGCAGCCGGATCTTCAGGGAGTCTGGGCCAACAACACCGCCACGCCGATGGAACGGCCCAAGGAGTTGGCGGGGCGAGCCTTTCTTTCGGACGAGGAAGTGGCGGCGATGAAAAAGAAGGCCGCCGAACTCTACAACGGCAAAGGCGACGCCGCATTCGGCGACACCATTTTTCAAACCGTGTTCGAGAGCATCACGAATAAGAGCGGCACGGGCTCGACTTCCGGTCCGCACATAAAAGCGGCGAATGAGTTCGACGGCGGCACCGGCGATTACAGCTCGGAGTGGATCGTCGCCCGGGAATGGGATAACCGGACCTCACTCATCACCGATCCACCGGACGGGAAGCTGCCCGCGATGACGTCGGAAGGGCTGGCGAGGCGCAATGCCGGTTTCGCGGCGATGCTGCGTCCGGCCGCCGTCGCCGCGGATCGCGGCTTGCAGGAACGCTGTATCACCTTTGGCTCGCCGCAATTGATAGCCGGATACCAAAGCTATTCGCAGATTTTACAGACGGCCGACTCGGTGATCCTGCTGACGGAGATGATTCACGATGCTCGCGTAATCCCGCTCGACGGGCGTCCCCACGTTTCACCCGCCATCCAGGGTTGGCTAGGCGACTCGCGCGGGCATTGGGAAGGCGACACGCTGGTCGTCGACACCACCAACTACAAACCGAAAAGTTTCATGGCCGCGTCCAGCGAAAAGCTGCATGTGATTGAGCGCTTCACCCGCACTGGGCCTGAGAGTCTGAAATACGAAATCACCATCGACGATCCAAACACGTGGACCAAACCATGGAGCCTCATGATCCCCCTGAAGCATTCCCCGAATCCGATCTTCGAGTACGCCTGCCATGAGGGGAACTCCGGGCTGGTGGGTATTCTCGCCGGAGCCCGCGCTGAAGAGCAAGCCGCGGCCGCCGCCTCGACTGGAAGCCGCGAACAGAAATAAACTACTCGTTCCAGATCTCCAGCGTCACGATCCAATGGCCGTCTACCAAATGCATTTCGACATCGCCTTTTTGCGGCTTGCCGTCCACGATCCCGGACAACCATAGCTTCGATTCCGTGGCAGTGTCGACCGCCTTCAGGATCTTCACGTTTTTCGGCTGCATCTGTTGCAGCATGGGCAGAATCTGTTTGAAATCGGCTGCTTCAAGCTGCGCACGCTGTTCGGGGGTCAATGCAGGCATCAGCCGCGCCTTGTCGCCCTTTTGAACCGCGTCGAGCCGGTCCAGATACGCCTTCCCCGCCGGACTGCGTTGAGCGGCGGCGGCGTCCGCTGCCGTCGGCGCCGGTTCCACTACGGGCTTCTCGATCTCCGCGGAATAGGTGACTGAAATTTCGATGCCGGGGGAGTTTTCAGACAGAGCTTCGGACTTCGACTGAATCTTTCCCTGCATAACCCCACCCTTGATCTCATACGGGAAGGGGTTCGGCGACGCATTCATCGACCGGGTGCCGGGCAGTCCTTTCGTGGAGAAAAACCACTTAACTCCGTCGTCCGAAAAATCGAATTCGACTACCTGGATCTCACTGCTGCTGGTGATCGCAAACAGGCGCGCCCCGTCGAACAGCGCTTTCGACGGAACCGGAGCATCGCTCAGCACCAGATGCAGAACTTGCTTGGAAGGTTCGAAGCGGTCCTTCACATACGCCGCTTTCGCAAAGTGGAGTTCCTTCCGGATGGAGCCGACCTGAAGGGAACCTTCGGCCGAGCCGGCAATCAGCGACGCGCTTCCCAGCGCCAGCATGGAAACCACTAATTTGGGATTCATAACCCACTCTAGCGCTGTAACGCTCTCGATCGCGCGCGGAACTTTTCTTAGATGTGGCCCTGAAACCGCGGGCGTCTCTAAGTCATAAACTCAGCTTGGTACTAGGGTGTCGAACGTACTATTCCGGAGCCGCGAAGTGCCGATAGACCCATTCAGGGAGGGCATATGCAAGCTGCCTCAGCGCATGCCGCGGTCGGGATCAGAGAATCACTCGAGGAGAACTCCGAACTTACCATCATCCTGGATTCCAGCGGCGCCCCTTCCTCTCGTTTGCCGGCGCGATTTCTCGCGCGCCACGAGGATGGTATCCGGATTCAACTAGGCGCGGCGCTGGGACGGAATATGCTGATCAGCGTCGCCGGGGAAGTGGAGACCAACTTTGGCCGGTCGCCGCTGCTGGGCCATTACCGCGTGCGATCCTGCATCATCACGGGAATCGGGAAATACCTCGCCGACCTGACCCCCGAAGCCGCCTCCACGGACAGCCCGGAGGCGCCTTCTCCCAAGAAAGACGAGGACGCCGATTACTACGAGGTGCTACAGGTAAGCCGCCAGGCGGATGCGGACACCATTCGGCGCGTGTATCACGCACTCGCGCAACGCTACCACCCGGACAACAAGGAGACGGGCAACGAGCATCGCTTCCGCCAGCTCATGACGGCCAACAAGGTGTTGAGCGATCCCGAAAGACGCGCCGCCTACGACGTACAACTCGCGCTGGAGGACAAGACGCGTTTCCGGATCTTCAATACCGAGCAAAGCGCGGAAGGCGTCCAAGCGGAAATCCGCAAGCGCCGCGGTATTTTGCGGCTTCTGTACATCAAACGCCTCAGGGATCCGCAGCACGCCAGCATGCCCGGGCGGGAGTTTACGGAGATGCTGGGCGTTCCCGCCGAGCACCTGGAATTCGCACTGTGGTTCCTGCGCGAGCAGCGCTGCATCACCCGCTCGGACAATAACCGCTATGAGATCACCTGTGCGGGCGTGGAAGCGTTTGAGGCCGAACAAGTGAACTTCTCGAAGAAGCAATTGGTCGCGCTCCCGGCGCCTGCCTAGTAAACTGCCCCAGTCATTTCGGAATCGCTATCCGCTCCCTTACGGTCGCGGTTCCGCAGCCTCAATTCTGAACCGCGCGCGTCAGCGAGCGGGTTCTTGGGCTAAATATCGTATCGCCTCTGTTTGCGCGACCCTTTAAGCAACCGGCAAGGCGGAGGCGCTCCGGCATATGCTGAAGATTCCGAAGTCGGAGGCGGCTGAGGTGGATCACGTTGGCGAGGTCCTGATTGGTGACTCGAAGATCATGCTGACTCGACGATCGTTTGTACAGTGCGCCGCGGCGGCAACGGCCTGGAGTCGGCAGGCATTGTCGCAACAGGCGTCATCACAACAAACGTCCTTGAAACCATTGCGGCTCGGTGTGATTGCTCACGGCCAAGACGCGGACGCAGCCATCGCGCGCGTGCGCCGTCTCAACTTCTCCAACTGCCAGGTGTATCTGGATCAGACCGATGCAGCCGCGGCGGGCAATCTTCGCAAAGCGCTGGACAAGTATCGGATCGAGGCCACGTCGCTGATCGTCACAGGCCCTGGACCTGAGGTATATGACTTTGTCAACGGACCCAAGACCATCGGACTGGTGCCGCGCGAGCATCGGGCGGCGCGGGTGGAGCGCATGAAGCTCGGGTCCGACTTCGCCAAGCGCGCGGGAATTCCGGGAGTTCAAGGACACGCCGGCTTTATTCCGGAGAACCCTAACGATCCGCTGTTCGGCGAGGTGGTGCAGGCGCTCAAAGAAGTGGCCGCGTGCTGCAAACAGAACGGGCAGACTTTCCGCTGCGAGACGGGACAGGAAACTCCGATTACTTTGCTGCGAGCCATCCGGGCGACTGGACTCGACAACGTCGGTGTGAATTTCGACGCCGCGAATCTGATACTTTACGGGAAAGGCAACCCGGTGGATGCGCTCGACATTCTGGGCCCGTACGTTCTGGGGGTTCACGCCAAGGACGGCCGGTATCCGACCGATCCGGGCAAACTGGGAGAAGAAGTGCCGATTGGCGAAGGCAAGGTCGATTTCCCCCGGTTGATCCAGCGTTTGAAGGAAGTGAAATACCGCGGACCCATCACCATTGAGCGCGAGATCTCCGGTCCGAGGCAGGATGAAGATATTCTCGCGTCGAAGGCGTACCTGGAGAAACTGATTAGGTAGGAGCTTGTTGAAAATGGGGACAGACCGCTCTGTCCGCTAGTCGACCGCTTGCGGGAATCAACGTATCGCGAATGGGGAAAGGGTAGCCTGTCCCCTTTTTGGAGGTCAATTTATGTGCGCTCTACGTACAACGGTCGATTTGGAATATCGCTCGATCACGTCTCGGGAACGGGGTACCAGGATTCAGCCTACAGTCCGGCAACGAGCTATCCGTACGCATGCATCCAGAGCAATGGGACAAACGTAAATACCGGGACCTCTGGCAATTCCCTGACAAACGCCAGCTACACGAACACGTGTCCTTAAGATGGTCATCGGCAGTTAGGCTCTGGGCCTCCGCCAGAATGTCGTATCATCGTGAAGCGAGTTAAGGACTCAGCCCGCTGTCCGCCGACAGCGGGCTGGGCTGTTCTAACTGCGATTCGCCGCCCGGCCGGAGAGAAAGTGTGATTCCATTCAAGAGACGTCCCAACATAAGTCATTTGCTCACATGTGTTTGGGTGCTCTTCGTCGTTCGTGGTCTTTTCTATATCAGCTTTCTGCCGTTGTGGGAAGGGCTCGATGAGTGGGCGCACTTTGCAGTTGTCCAGATCGTGGCGACAAGAGGGAGATTGATGGTCAGTCGCAGCGACCACGTTTCGCGCGAAGTTCAGAGCTCGCTCGAAACTGCTCCGTGGGTAGATGGTGTTAGGCAAGATTCATATTGGCGGTTGTCAGACCTCGACCGAACTCGAAGAGAAGAGAGACTTCGTTCGATGCCTTCCGAATGGGCCCGAGAGCCTGCGGTTGACGGATCTCTCGCTTACGAAGCACAGCAGGCCCCGCTCTACTATTGGTTGTTCGCTCTGGCCTACAAGGCGACTGGCAGGCTTTCATTCCTTACGCAGATCTGGATTCTTCGCCTTCTTGGTTTTCTGGTCGCGTCGGCAGTGGTCCCGCTTGGCTTCTTCGTCGCAAAACACGCCTTCCAAAATAACTTTGCGGCTCTAGGCATCGTCGCTCTCATTGCCGCGACTCCTGAACTGATGCTGACGGTCAGCCACGTCGGGAACGATAGCTTGGCGGTCGCCATGGGCAGCCTCTTGCTGTTCGCGTTGTTTGAGTGGAAGGAAGAGCCGGGCTCCTTACTCCGCGCGACGGCTGTCGGGACGGTTCTGGGATTGGCACTCCTGACCAAAGCCTACTTCGTTGCCCTAGTCCCACCTATATTCTTGTTCGTTGGGATCTTGGCCACGCGGAGGAGGGTCTACCGCCAAGCTTTTTTTCTGCTCGCTTCGACCGTGGTTATCTCGGCTTGGTGGTACGCCAGCAATTGGAAGCTCACTCATTCTATCTCAGGCGAGCAGATTGAAGCAGCGGGTGTAGCCGGCGTGATCTCATCTGGCGTGGTGTTCAGGATGAATTGGCTTCGCGCGATTGACTTCGCGTTCCTGTCGCACATATGGCTAGGAAACTGGAGCTTCCTGGTCGTCCGCAGTTGGATATATCGCTTTTTTGCTCTCCTCGCGGGTGTGGCGGGCATCGGCCTGATTCTGCGCCTGGCGGGTAAACGAAACCAACCCCCCCCCCCGTCCAGATTTGATCCTGCTCTTAGGCTGCTACGTGGCTTTTCTGGTCGCGCTCGGATATCATGCGTTCCGAACCTTCGAAGTCCAACAGTTTGCGGGTACGTTTGCACACTATCTCGTCGCTGTCGCGGTGGCTGAGGCGATTCTGATGGTTGCGGGGCTTGAGGCGGTGATGCCGCCCGCGCTGTCGGCCATAGTTATCCCAGGGGGGGTGATTTCGCTAGCCGCTCTTGAATTCTTCGGCACGCACTTCTACGCCATCCCGTATTACTCGGGCTTCACTGCTCACCTGTCAAACGGCGGTCTTCCGGCATTGAAGATTGAGCAGTTGCAGCGTGGTGGCTTTCACATCATGCTCGCAAGGCTGGCAATCAACAAGCCCGCGTTCTTAAACGCGACGGACATAGGGATTCTATGGGTACTTTTCCTGGGTGCGACATCAGGTTTGATAATCCTCTCGTTGCGATTTGCGTGGTTAGCTCATCGGTCAGATCCGCAAGCTGTTGTCGCTGGCCGAGCAGCTGAAAGTAGTGATCGCGATTGAGGAAGTGTGGAACAAGTTTCTGGTGAGTCCGGTGGATTTCGCGCGCTACGTGGACGAATTCGCAAGTCCCTGGGTGCGCGCCTATCTCGACGTCGGCAACATGGTGTTTTACGGTTATCCGCAGGATTGGATTCGCATCATGGGCAAGCGAATCGCCAAGCTGCACATCAAGGATTTTCGATTTCGGAAAGGCCAGACGGAGTGGGTCGCGCTGCGCGAAGGCGACATCGACTGGATGGAAGTTTACCAGGCGCTGACCGACATCGGTTATCATGGCACGGCGACGGTGGAGTTGGATGGGGGCGATGCCGCTTACCTGCGCGAAGTGAGCCGCCGTTTCGATCTGATTCTTTCCGGCGTGAAGTCGTAAGAATCGCCTTTTCAATGTTTCACATTGACTGATTCCTGACCGTGTGTTAGGATCGATTCAACTTGGCGATCCCGTAGGTTCTGTCTTCGACGGACCGAACCGTAGCCAATCCCCCCGTCCGGTTCTGCAAAATCTCTTTCAGCTCACTGTGCGAGCCACCCATGGCGTCCCGTTCCGTTGTTGCGGGCTTCGTTGTTACGGGCTACCAGGGAATATCAACGCACCGGCAACCGTCCGAGGAGATTTGAATCATGCTGGAAATCCTGACCCAGGAACAACAGGCAGACTTTGCGAAGCGCGGATTTTCGCGCCGCCGATTTCACAGGTGGATCAACGCCAACGAGAATCCCATGGGGCCGTGCCCGGAAGCCGCCGAGGCGATCCACGCCATCGTGCCGAGGGGCGGCCGTTATCTGAATGAAGAAGGCGCTGCGCTGGCCACGCTGCTTGCCGAACAGGAAGGCGTCAAGAGAAATTACGTGACTGTGTTTGCCGGATCCAGCGATCCGCTGCATCGCGCCGTGCTTTCGTTCGCCGCGAAAGACCGTCCGTATGTTGTCGCCGATCCGGGCTACGAATCGGGCGCGCGCGCGGCTGAATTCATCGGAGCGCCGGTGATGCGCGTTCCTCTGGTCGCGGGCAGCTTCAAACACGATGTGAAAGCGATGGTGGCCGCGGCCCCCAACGCCGGGCTGTTTTACATCTGCAATCCCAACAACCCGACGGGCACGATTACGCCCAAGGAAGATATCGAGTGGCTGGTGGAGCACAAGCCGGCCGGGTCCGTGGTCTTGATTGACGAGGCCTACATCCATTTGTCAACCGCGACGATGTCGTCCTACATGGTCGCGGCGGACAAGGATGTGATGATCCTGCGCACGTTTTCGAAGCTCTACGGCATGGCGGGTTTGCGCGCGGGCGCGGCGATCGCCAAGCCGGATCTGCTCGCGAAATTGTCGAATTATGGCAACGGAATGCTTCCGGTGACCGGCATGGCGGGGGCGGCGGCGAGCCTCCGCGTGAAGAATCTGGTCGCCGAGCGGCGCAAGATTATCGCGGACGTTCGCGAAGACACGTTCGCCTTTCTCGCCAAGAACAACATCGAGTTCATTACGTCCCACGCCAACATGTTCATGATGAACGTCAAGCGTCCGGGTCAGGATTTCTTCAATGACATGGCGGCGCAGAAGGTGATGATCGGCCGGGTGTGGAAAGCAATGCCGAATTGGGTTCGGGTTTCCGTGGGCACTCGCGAGGAAATGGCGAAGTTCAAGGAAGCCTGTTTGAAATGCTACAACGCGTGAAACCAATACATGTGACGGGGAAGCTGCCATGATCAAAACGCGCCGCGACTTTCTAATGAGGGTGGGCGAAGCCGGTGGATACAGCGCCGCATTTGCGACGATGCAATCCCTGGGGCTCATGCCTATGTTGGCGTCGGCTGCCTCGGAAGTGGCTCTTCCGGCCGACGCGGGGAAGGGGGTTAAAGTCGCGGTGCTGGGTGGGGGAATCGCCGGATTGGTTTCGGCATACGAGCTGCGCAAGGCCGGTTTTCAGTGCACCGTGCTCGAAGCGCGATCGCGGCCTGGGGGGCGCAACTGGACGGTGCGGAACGGGACCGCTGTCGAATTCATCGACGGCACCAAACAAACCGCGCAATGGGACACCGGCAATTACTTGAACGCCGGCCCGGCGCGGATTCCGTCGATTCACAAGACCATGTTGGGCTATTGCAATGAGCTGGAGGTGCCGCTCGAGGTCGAAGTGAACACGTCTCGAAGCACGCTGCTGGTGAGCGACAAAGCCTTCGGCGGGAAACCCGTGGAACAGCGGCAGGCCATCAACGATACGCGCGGGCACGTGGCGGAGCTGCTGGCGAAATGCATCAAGCAAAACGCTCTCGATCAGGAACTGAGCAGCGAAGATCGCGAGCGCATGCTGGCTTTTCTTCGGACGTATGGGGATCTCAAAGGCGACTTCAAGTACGAGGGATCGCTGCGGGCCGGAGCGGCGCAACTGCCCGGCGCGGGTCCCGTGGTCGAAGAGCTGCGGCCGCCGCTCGACATGCACGCGTTGCTCGACGCCGGATTCTGGCGAGGCATGATGTTCGAAGAAACGCTGGATATGCAGGCGACCATGTTCCAGCCGGTGGGAGGAATGGATCGGATCCCCTACGCTTTCGCCAAGAGTCTGGGGACCATGGTCCAGTATGAAGCGCCCGTAAAGGAAATTCGAAAGACCGCGAACGGCGTCAAGATCGCGTATTCCCACAACGGCGCCGCGCACGTCCTTGAAGCCGATTACTGCGTGTGCGCCTTGCCGCTTACGATTCTCAGATCGATTCCGAATGATTTTTCGCCGCGCGTAAACGCCGCGATCAAAGAATCGAGCTACGCCGACGCCTATAAAGTCGCGTGGGAATCCAAGCGCTTCTGGGAAACCGATTTCGGCATCTACGGCGGGATTTCGTGGCTGACCGGCGGACCGATCGGATTGGTTTGGTATCCCAGCGCGAAAATGTCGAGCAAGACCGGAGTGGTGGTTGCGGGATATGCCACCGAGGGCAACTCCGACTTCGGAAAACTGCCGAACATGGACGCGAAACTCGCGGCATCGCGCGCGGCGGTGGAAAGGCTGCACCCCGGTTACGGAAAAGAGCTGGGCAAGCCGATTTACGTCAACTGGGGAAAAATCGCGAACAATCTTGGCTCGTGGGTGGGGCGCGGGCCCGGCGGGGATTACTACGAAGGTCCCTACAAACAATTCACCACGCCGGATGACAGATTCTATTTCGCCGGCGATCATTGCAGCCACGTGGGCGCGTGGCAGGAAGGTGCGGCGCTGGCAGCCCATCGCGCGCTTGCGATGCTCGCGGAGCGGGTGAAAGCCGAGAAGCTGGCCGGGGCTGGAAAATCGACTGTACTCTGAGGAGCCGGCGGAACGATCTATTCGGATTCCCTCGCGATCGATTCTCCCAAGGCTTCTCCACCGAACTCAACTTCCCCGGCGGGAGAGAATTCGGTTTCCCTGCGGTTGTGCGCATGGAGCGCCAGAAGATTTTCCGCCGCGCTGCCAGCTCGCGCTTGCTTACGGCCCTCAGCAATCGCCAGCAGCAGCTTCGCCGTATCGGCATCGTCCGGATAGAGCGCCCAGCCAATCTCGAAACGGATCGTCCCGTGCTCCATCATCCGCCGAAAGGCGCTCCATGCCGCGCCATGCAAGCTTTCAATCTTATCGCCCAGAGCGTCTCCCTTCATGCCGGGCAGAACCATGGCGAATGTTTCATCTCCAACGCGGGCGACGTGATCGTACTCACGGCAGCTATTTCTAATCAACTGTGCGGCCTCGCGCAGCCCCGGGTCCAGGTCGGGATTCGAGGTTTCCGGCGGCGGCGAACCGATGCCGGGGAACTGCGCGACGAACACGGCCAGGCAATGCTTTTGCCTCTTGGCGCGGACCAACTCGAGCTCCAGCGTTTGCATCATGGCGCGCAATGTCGGCAGGCCCGTGATCGCATCCATGTTCGCGCGTTCCTGAAGTTCCCTCACTTTGAGCGCGTTCTCAATCGCCGTGCCGATCCGGGGCGCGACGTTCGTCAGTATCCGCAGGTGTTCGGCATTGAAGGAATCCCGATCCCGCTGATAGTACGCCAGCACGCCGGCCAAACCGCCGCTTCGCTTCAGCGGAACGGCCAGCGCGGCCTTCAGTCCGTTTTCACCGTCGCCTCGAAATCCCCGTTCCACCGCCGGGTTTCCGTTGACGATCGGTTGCTGGCACTGCGCGACCCATCCCACCAGCCCCTCACCGGCGCGCACCTCCGAGCTGAGCATGGTCCTGTGCTCGCCGGCGGAATAGGCCAGCACCAGAGTGTCCCCTTGCGGAATAAAGATCGCCATGGCCTGATGAGGAATCAGGGGGCGTAAGCCACGGTCGACGCGGTCGAGAAGCGCATCGAGATTGAGGGACGAACCCAGCCCCGTCGTCAGGGACAGCAGCATCTGCTGCTCTCTTCCCGCGGCCGCGATGGTGTTCAGGACACCGCCGCCGCCCAGGACCGCATCCGTCAGCGCCCATAAATCCAGTCCGGCGTCGGGAGCGCTACCGTGCTTGACGGTGACGTTCTTCGAAAGTATTACGTGCTCCTCCGTGGTTCTCGCGCTCTCTTCGAGTTCGCGATAGCGCCGGCGCAGAGCCTTGACCACTTCCGGGTCAAGCCCCTTGCCCGATTCCGACTCAATGAGTTTCATCGCTTCATCCAGGGGCAGGGCGCGGCGGTATTCGCGATCCGACGCGAGCGCGTCAAAATAGTCGACGGCGCTCAGGATTCGGGCGCCAATGGGGATGTCTTGTCCCTTCAGACCGAACGGATAACCGGACCCGTCCCATTTTTCGTGATGCGCGCGGACGATGGGAGCAACCGGGTAAGGAAATTGAACCTGCTCTATGATCTCGGCGCCGACGATGGGATGAACCTTCATCTTCGCGAACTCCTCAGGCGTGAGCTTGCCTGGCTTGGTGAGAATATATTCCGGAACGGCCAGCTTCCCGATGTCGTGCAGCAACGCTCCCGCCTGGAGCGCTTCGAGTTCATCTCCTTTGAGGCCGAGGTCCTGCCCGATCCCCAGTGCATACACCCGCACTCTGCGCAAGTGCCCGCGCGTGTTCAGGCTATCCTTGGCTTCTACCGCGAGGGCCAGCCCTTCGATGGTTCGAAGATGGAGAGCGGCCATGTTCTCGGCGGTCTTTTCGCGCGTCTCCAGGTTCGACTTCTGTGCCCGGTAGTAGCGATAGGCGAGGTAAACCCCCGGCAGCACCAGCAGCATGGTCTGGAGCGAAACGCCGCCCGTGGCGGCCGCATTCGCGGCGCTGGCGATGGCCGCCGACACCAGATAGTAAGGCACCAGCCAGGAGTAGGATTCCTTCCAATACTGTCCCAGACTGCGTTGTTCATGCCCGCTGGCGAGCGCCACCGGAAACGTGTTCGCGAAAAATAGGGCGAGCGAAGCCGCCAGAAGGCGAAGCGTAGAGGTCTGTGCCGAGCTGGGGATCAGCGAGCGGTAAATAAAATTGGCGGTGGCAATGGCGCTCGCGGCTATGCACACGCCCAGCAGCAAGTTAAACCAATGGGCGCGCGTCCGCCGATTCAGCAGCCCCTGGGCCAGCGCGCCGCTGGCGCCGACGATCGCCGCCTCCGGCAGACTCAATTGCAGAATACTGAGCAGGATCACCGGAACGTTCGCGGAAAGTGGCAGACTGCCGGCGCCCGAGATTTTCGGCTGGAGCCAACTGCACGCTGCCGCCATCGAGACATACAACAGAAACAGATGGGAGTGCGGCCACGACCAGACCATCACGGAGGAAATGAGCTGAAGCAGCCCTAGAGCGCCCATCACAACGGCGACAATCTTCGCCTTCCGCGACATATCCATCCATCGGGCGATTCCTGTTTGAACTTTAAAATCTTCGGTTTCGCGCTGGTCTACAGGAGTTTCAGCGGGATCGTGGCTGGCGTGGGTCATGGCGGATGCGCCTGGACGCCGAAAACCGTTACGTCCGAGTGACTAGTCCAGGTATCCTTTAGATAGAAAGAGACGGGATAGAAGGAGAGGAGCCCTGTCCGTGCCGATCGATCAGCAGAAGGTAATCGCAGCCTTGGGTGGGTCCCTGGCCGTGCAGGGCATGGACTCCGAGGCGAAAGCGGAAGCCTTGGAGATGTACCTGTCCGATCAACTGGACAATTCAGTGCTCCTGCGGCTCGGCGCGCCGTCCAAGCCGATGACCGTGAGCGAGCTTGACGAGAACATCGACAAGCGACCCCTGCGCCGGGGCATCGGAACCCTGTTCGCTTCCGGCGGCGCCAACCCGTTCGGCAATCGCTTGCCGGATGAGCCCGTGAACGTGCCCCGCCTGGCTCCGATGCCCGTGAAGCCGGAGCTGCTCGATTTCTTCAAGCTTCGCTTCGCTCCGGCGACGCATGTTCTTCAGAGCGCGGATAAGGCGCTTGCCGCTGGGCTTCCCGAAGATATCGTGCTGGCTTGTCTGCTGCACGATGTCGCCCAAACGTTGATGAAAGCCGACCATGGCTGGTGGGCCGCGCAACTATTCGAGCCTTACGTGTCGAAGAAAATTACGTTCGCAATCCGTTATCATCAAGCGCTGCGATTTTATCCGGATCCATCGGTCGGTTACGAATATCCGCAGTTGTACAATCTCATTTTCGGAAGCGATTACGTGCCGCCGCCTCACATCGAGGCCGCGCATGAGTACTGCCGCAAACACAAGTGGTACATGGCGGCGCGGCTGATTACGCTCAACGATCTGTACTCGTTTGACCCGAATCACATTGTGGATCCCGCGAAGTTCACGGACATCATCGGCCGGCATTTCAAACAGCCGAAAGAGGGTCTGGGGAACGACAACAGCCCGACGGCCCATATGTGGCGTACCATCGCGAATCCCGATGCTCCCCTCTAGACACGATGCTGGTCGCCCGCGCCGCGACCAAAATTATGAAATCAAATCTCGCAATAAGGTATAACTAATGAGCGACAAAATGATGGTTTTTCGCAAAACCAACGCCCACGTGGGTCGGCAGATTTCGGTGACGCCCGCCAACAGCACCAACCGCCACCTCGCCTATGGCCGCATCCTTTTGAACGAACACCAAAAATCCGCATCGTTCACGACCGGCGATCGTGAAACCGGACTGATCGTCCTTTCCGGCGCCGCGAAAGTCACTATCGACGGCAGACCGTTCGATCTGGTCCAGTATGATTCGATGTACGTCCCCCGCGATTCATCTGTTCAGATTGAAACCAGCCAACACGTCGATATCGCCGAGTTTTCCGCCGAGGTCGAAGGCAAGTATCCTCTCCAACTTGTGCCGTACGCGGACGTCTCCAAGAACCCGGCCCTAAGTTTCAAAGCCGGCGCGCTCGGGCAGCAGCGGCACTTGAATATCGTGCTCGGCAAGAATGTCGACGCGGGTCGCCTCATGCTCGGCTTCACCATCTCCGAGCCCGGCAACTGGACCAGTTGGCCTCCCCACGAACACGCCGCGATGCTCGAAGAGATGTACGTGTATTTCGACATGCCCGAACCGGCCTTCGGAATCCAGATGGTTTACAACGACACGCAATATCCCGAACTGGTGACCGTGGTTCGCGACGGCGACGCGGTGCTGATGCCCAGCGGGTATCATCCCAACGTCTCGGTGCCGGGACATCGCATCGCGTTCTTATGGGCGATGGCCGCGCATCGTGAAAAAGAGGACCGCCAATTCGGCGTCGTTAACGTCCAGCCGGCCTTCTCCACCGGCGGCTCCGGACTCGAAGCCAGCCGAAAATAATCTTGAGCGATGCAACCCGCCACGGTACCTCTCAGAGCCGCCGCTTCCGTCGTGGGAACCTATCGCTGGCGCATCTGTGCGCTATTGTTCGCCGCGATGTCGATCAACTACGTCGATCGCCAGGTGCTGGGCGTCCTCGCACCGGAGTTGCAGCGCGTCATCGGCTGGAACGAAATTCAATACTCGAATATCGTCAACGCGTTTCAGGGAGCCTACGCGATCGGGCTGCTGCTGGCCGGCCGATTCATGGATCGCGTGGGAACCCGCCTGGGTTACACTCTGTCCATCTCGCTGTGGAGCGCGGCCACCATCGCGACCTCCCTGGTCCGCTCCGTCACCGGCTTCGGCATCGCGCGATCCGCGCTCGGCCTCGGCGAGGCCGGTAGTTTTCCGGCTGCGCTCAAAACCATCGCCGAATGGTTCCCGAAGAAGGAGCGTGCGCTCGCCACCGGTTGGTTTAACAGCGGCACCAATATCGGCGCCGTCGTCGCGCCGCTCACCGTGCCCTGGCTGACGCTTCACTATGGATGGCAATCGGCGTTCGTCGTCTTAGGATCGGCCAGCGCCCTGTGGATCGTCCCGTGGCTGCTCATGTACCGCCACCCGCGCCAGCATCCTCGCCTGTCCGCCGCCGAGCTTGCCTACATTCAAGCCGATCCCCCCGACCCGGAAGTCAGGGTGCCCTGGCTGCGATTGATTAAATACCGCCAGACGTGGGCATTCCTGATCGGCAAATTCATGACCGACCCGATCTGGTGGTTCGTCATGTTCTGGTTTCCAAAGTTCCTCAACACCCAACACGGCTTGTCGCTGGGCGCGCTGGCGTGGCCGCTGGTGGTGGTCTACAGCACCGCGACCATCGGCAGCGTTGGCGGCGGATGGCTTTCCAATCGATTCTTCAAGCTCGGCTGGAACGCGAATCGCGCGCGCAAAACTCCCATGCTGATCTGCGCGCTCGCCGTGGTGCCCATCGTCTTCGCCGCCACCGCGAGTCAGTTGTGGGTCGCGGTTGCGTTGGTGAGCCTTGCCACGGCCGCGCATCAAGGCTGGTCCGCCAATATCTTTACTCTGCCCTCGGATACTTTCCCGAGGCACGCGGTAGGGTCTGTCGTGGGCATCGGCGGATTCGGAGGCGCCGTGGGCGGCATGGTGATGTCCACGCTCACCGGCACCATCCTGCAGCGCACCGGAAGCTATGTTCCGATGTTCGTGATCGCCGGTTCGGTCTACCTCCTCGCTCTGCTCATCATTCAGATCCTGCTCCCCGGGCTCGAACCCGCGAATCTGGAGCTCGCCCAATGATCTTTGTCGTGGGGCAGGGCCGTGCCCTGCCCAACTTTTCAACCTATGATCTTATTCGCGTTCATTCACGTTCATTAACGGCCCAAAATGAATCTCGACCTCTTCAGCCTCCACGGTAAGAACGCCCTCGTCACCGGATCGCGAACCGGCCTCGGCGCGGGCATCGCCATCGGTCTCGCCCAAGCCGGCGCGAACGTGGTGGTCCACGGATCGAAAGACGAAGGCTTCGATAAACTCTGCGCGGCCATCGAAGCCGCCGGCGTGAAAACCGTCCGCGTGCGTGCCGATCTGGCCGATCTGAACTCCTGCGACCATCTGATCGACTCGACCGTTCGCGAGCTCGGATCCATCGACATCCTGGTCAACAACGCAGGCTTCCTTCGCCGCGCCCCCGCCGCCGATTATTCTATGTCCGATTGGACCGACGTGCTCAAAGTCGATCTCGACGCCGTGTTCCGCCTTTCGCAACTCGCCGGGCGTCACATGCTCAAACAAGGGCGCGGGAAAATCATCAACATCGCATCGGTGCTCTCGTTTCAAGGCGGCGTTTTCGTGCCCGCCTATGCCGCGGCGAAAGGGGCCGTCGCGCAGCTCACCAAGGCGCTGGCCAATGAGTGGGCCGCCAAAGGCATCAACGTTAACGCCATCGCGCCCGGATACATGGAGACTGATGTCACCAGCGCCCTGCGGACCGACCCCGTGCGCAGCCGCCAGATTCTCGAACGCATTCCTGCGGGCCGTTGGGGCTCTCCCGCGGATCTCGCCGGTCCCGCTGTTTTTCTCGCGTCTCAGGCGAGCGATTACATGCACGGCCACATCCTGGTGGTCGACGGAGGGTGGCTCGCTCGATGAGGCGCGACAGAATGGAGCGCTTGCTTCCTCCGAACCGCGATGACCATGTGGGGCCGGCAGTCCTGCCGGCGAGCCGGCTTTCAGGCCGGCTTCTTTGTGGCGCACGCTTTAAGCGTGCTGGTGGCACAGACTTTAGTCTGTGTTCTCGACGATCGAAGTCAGGGAGCGGCCGCGACGTATTCCTTGTGACAAGTCCTAACTCATGAATATCCGGCCGAAAGAAAATAGCCGATGGGACCTGGTCGCGCTGGGCGAAGTCATGCTCCGCCTGGATCCGGGCGATCGCCGCATTTCCACCGCGCGCAGTTTTGAGGTCCATGAAGGCGGCGGCGAATATAACGTCGCCAGGGGATTGAAGCGCTGCTTCGGCCTCGATACCGCCATCGTCACCGCGCTCGCCGCCAATCCCGTCGGCAGCCTAATTCAGGATCTGATGTATCAGGGCGGAGTCGATCAGTCCCTGCTGCGATGGGTGGAGTACGACGGGATCGGCCGTTCCGTTCGCAACGGCCTCAACTTCACCGAACGCGGGTTCGGCGTGCGCGCCGCATTGGGATGCTCGGATCGGGGAAACACCGCTGCGTCGCAGATGAAGCCCGGTGAAACCGATTGGGATCGCGTGTTCGGCGAATATGGCGCGCGCTGGTTTCACACCGGCGGCATTTTCTGCGGCCTCGCGGCCACCACGCCGGAGGTCGCCATTGAAGCCATGCACGCCGCCAAACGCCACGGCGTCATGGTCTCCTACGATCTCAACTATCGTGCGTCCCTTTGGCAGGGGATTGGCGGGCAAACGCGGGCGCAGGCCGTGAATCGCCGCATCGCTCCTCTGGTCGACGTGATGATCGGCAACGAAGAGGACTTCTCTCTCGGGTTGGGTTTTGAGACCGGATGTGAAGTGGACAGTTCGCCGCTCGATATCGGCCAGTTCAAGCGGATGATCGCGGAAGTGGCGAAAGAGTTTCCCTTCGCCGTCGTCGCCACTACCCTGCGGCGCGCCACCACGGCGACCCGTAATGATTGGGGCGCGATCTGTTACACCGATGGTGTGTTCCATGAAGCCGCCATGCGCAAGGATCTCGAAATCTACGACCGCGTCGGCGGCGGCGATTCTTTCGCCGCGGGCCTCATCTATGGATTCCTTACTGGACGCTCACCGCAATGGTCGGTGGAATGCGGCGCGGCTCACGGCGCGCTGGCGATGACCACGCCCGGCGACACTTCCATGGCGACCCTCGACGACGTGTTGCGACTGATGGATGGAAAGGCGGCGCGGATCGCCCGATGAGAGAAATGGTCGAGGTGGGGCAGGGCCATGCCCTGCCAGCCAACCGGCTTCGATGGATCGTGGGGCAGGGCCATGCCCTGCCAGCCAACTGGCTTCGATGGATCGTGCGGCAGGGCCATGCCCTGCGAGTGGGCGGACTTCGAAACTGCTTCGGAACCGCGACCGTCAGGGAGCGGAGCGCGTCGACTCATGGAGCAAGTGCTAGATAAGAGATGCCAAGCATGACCAAAGACCAAGTTCATCGCCGCATCCTGGATGAAAAGATGATCGCGGTGGTGCGCGCATCCTCGGCTGAATCCGCGATTGCCGCCGCGCGCGCCATCTGCGCGGGTGGAATTTCGCTCATCGAAATCACCCTGACCGTGCCCGGCGCGATCGACGCGATTGCCGAACTGTCGCGATCCCCGGAAGGAGCGCGATCGCCGGGAATACCGGGTTCTTTAATGTGCATAGGCGTGGGCACCGTGCTCGACGCGAAAACAGCCGGGCAGTGCATTGACGCGGGCGCGCAATTTCTGGTGAGTCCCGGATTCGATCGCGAGATGGTCGACCTTTCCATTTCCGCCGGCAAGCTGACCATTGCCGGCGCCTTGACCCCTACCGAAGTGATCGCGGCATGGAAGAGCGGCGCCGATTTCGTCAAGATTTTTCGGTGCGCGAGCGTTGGCGGTCCTGCCTACATTAAGGCCCTCAAGGCCGCGCTTCCTCAAATCGGAATGATCCCGACCGGAGGCGTCAATCTCTCGAATATCGCGGAATTCCTGAGAGCGGGAGCGTCCGCGATCGGCATTGGCGGCGAGCTGGTTTCGAGCGCCGCCCTCCAGTCCCGCAATTTCGCCGCGATCACAAACGCCGCGCGCCGGTTTTCCGAAGTCACCAATCAAGCGAGTCTCGTCCCTACCAATCAACCATGAACTTTCCCGATGCCGGTTACGTATCCAGCCGCGGCGTCAAGCCGTCGCTTCCCGAGCCTGGTCTCGAGCGCCGCGTGGGCGCGTACAATGATAAACTTTCTCTCGTCGAACATCGCATAGAGAACGGGTGGGTCGGCGCCGCGCACAGCCATCCGCACGATCAAATGGTTTATGTCGTTTCCGGTCATCTGCGCGTCACTGCCGGCGATCGCACTTTCGACGCGCGCCAAGGCGACAGTTTTGTCGTGCGCGGCGGCGTCCAACATCAGGCCTCCGCTCTCGCTCCCTCCGTCGTCATCGACGTGTTTACACCATGCCGCGAAGATTATTTGTAATCCTGATCGCCATGATCGCGGTGCCGGCGGGCGCTCAGCCCGACGCGCAGGCCGTCATCTCCACCTCGCAATTCACCGCCGAAGTCGACGGCTTCCTGAAGCGCGAGATGGCGGCGCATATCGCCGACATCAAGACCTTGCCGCAGGAGCGCGTGGTGACTGCGCTGACCACCGGCGAGTTTTCCTGGGGCACGTTTCTGCGCTCCACCGCGGTTTGCGCGGCCCTCTCGGGCGATAAAACCATCGCGGGCCGCGACGTTGCCAAGTTTCTCGGACAAGTCGGATTGATCGAAGCGCGCGAAGGCGGCAAGGCTTTTTCGCAGATGTATGCGGCGCTCGGGCTTCGCCAGTTCGGGACCGATCTGAAAACCAACGCGCTGTGGCAGAGCCTCACGCCTTCCCAGCAGGCCGAATGGCGATCCCTGCTCGATCCCGCGCGCTTCTACGATCGCCAGGCCCGTCATGTCATCAATCTTCCCGAAAATTATTTCGGCGTCGCGGCGCGCGTGGTCACCATGGATTACCAGATGGGGATCATCACCGACCGCGCGTTTGTCGACGACCTTTTGCAGTTAGCGGCCAAGCAATTTCTTGACGGTGCGACGTATTCCGATGACGCGCTCCCCGCCGGCCGTTTCGATCGCTACTCGCAGGAATACGAACGCTATGTCTACGAAGCCGCCGAAAACGCCGGGCGCAAGGATATCATGACGGCGCTCGAGCCGAGCCTTAAAACGCAACTGCGTCTCTGGTGGGACCTGGTGGATCGCACCGGCTACGGCTTTCCGTGGGGCCGCAGCCTGGGCGACATCGGATTCATGGACACCATGGAGATCGTCGGCTTCATGGCCGCGCATCCGCAATTTCGCACCGCGCCGCTGCCGCAGCTCGCGAGCGCCTATTCGGCCGCGTGGAGATCTCTGATGCACGATTATCTTCCCGCGCGGCATCTGCTTAACGTCTTCGGATTCGGCCACGGACACTTCGCCTACATCACTCCGGAGCGCGAATGGCAACAGACCACGGGGTTTCTGGGCAAGGCCGCCAACGCTGAAATTCTTTTTAAGGAAGCCATTCGCAAGGAGAACGTTGCGTCGTTTCCTTCGAAGCTGGATCTGCCGGATGTCGCGCGCTTTGAATATTTCCGCAAAGGCAACCGGCCAGCTGGAGTCTGGATCGTGCGAAATAAAGAATTGCAATTCGCGCTTCCCATCACCACCGGCACCAAGGCGGGCGTCGACGATTATCTCGCCGCGCCGCATGGCTTGATCGATTTCTCGGCGCCGGTGGAACAGGTCGCGCCGGCGATGGTGCCTTTCATCGAACTCGGCGACGGACGCGTGATCGTGGCGGGCGATGGCGCCGACGAAATTTATCCCGCCGCGGACGGCAAAGGCTTGCGCGCCGTGTGGCGTCGCTGGGTGGCTGTCGGCGGCAAGCCTGCGGAATTTGTCGAACCGGGACTGACCGCCGAGGTGAGTTGGAGCCTTTGGAGTATCGCGGAACCCACCCTCATGCGATCAGAAATAATCAAGGCATCGCATCCCGTCGCGATTCGCCGCCTGTGGATGATGTTCCCCACCACTTCCGATCGCGACGCCACCGTGTTTCCCGACGCCCTGAGACGCGATCGGCTCGGCTCCCTCCAGTTGGGCGTCATCGGCGGAGTGACAACGTCAGTGCGCGCCACCGGCGACAGCGCTCTAGGCCGCGGAAATCTCGGGCCGATTCCGCTGATTCTCGAATGGGAGCGGCGCGATTTTACGATCGCTCCGGAGAATCCGTTCCAGTGGCAGTTTCGCGCGACCCTTCCGCGGCGCGCTCCGTGAGGCGTGGCCGTACTCGCGATAACCAATAGGAAACAAGACGTTTAGCGTCGATACCGGATCTAGCGGACCGCGAAAAACAGCGTCCGTGATGGAGACGCGGAAAAGTCCACACTTTGTCCACGTTTTTACCGCAAACAACCGGTCTTTTTACCGTAAACGACCGGTCTTTTCCGCGATCGCGCCGCGGGGAAACGACGGTGTCGCGATCAATTCGCGCTTGGCCTCTGCGCCGACTCGATGATGAAGAACGACACCGGCACCTTCTGCGCATCCAATCGGAGACCGAGTTGCTCCGTCAGAGCCGTGAAGAGAGAAGGCGTGGCGCTATCGTCCCACCAGAGCTTGAAGCTGTAGGCTCCCGTTAGTCCGGTCTTGTCGACTACAGGACCTTCCCCTCTCTGTGACAGCATATTCGCCAACATCTCCATGGAACACTTGCGGCCGTTGAGGGCGATCGGCTCGCCTTCGCGCGGCTTCATTGAGCCGCTGAGGCGCGATTCAACCTCGTCGTCTTTGGCCTTTTCAAGCTTCGGTCCGTTCTTCGCGACGACCAGCGCGAACCCCTGCATTTCCTTTTCTTCGCGGTGGAACTTCAGTTTGAAGCGTTCAACCAAGAGTGCTTGCAGCATTTGGAGAAGTTGCGCCTCCGTTGTCTTGGTCGGATCCTCGGCCTTGGCCTCGACGTCGAACCTCTCCGTGCCCATGGCGACCCAATCGGGACCCTTTTCACTCTTGAGCATGGCCATGGACGGGAGGCTGAAGGCATCATGAATGAGATGACTCAGGCGGGCGTCGTGGATCACGCATCGGCCGAGGGGCGGAGCGGAGGCCACCTGGCTGGGGCCGTAGACGGAGTCGATCCCATGGCAGCCGCCGTTGACGCCGTTATTCCCGGACCCACTCGGTTTGATGGAGGCGACTTCAAACGTCAGCTGCGCAACCGCGGTCTGCGGCGCGAAGGCCAGATAAAAGCACGCAACTCCGGCCGCGTGGAACGTGCCGGCGATCACAAATCGCTTCATGACTTACTTCCGCTATCGGAGACGGGAGGTTCCCGAAAGTTATGAAGGCCGAGTTCAGAAGCCTGCTTGAAAGCAGGCTCGCCGGCACGAGTGCCGGCCCCACCCCGAAAAGCTACGCCTTGATGGGCTTGTCGGAAACCTTCCACTTCTTCTCGTCGAAGTACAGGACTTTGCCCTGCCGGTAGGATTCCACCGACATGGTGATCAGCACCTGCGCGCAGGCGCCGGTCTCGACATCCAGATGCGGCTTCTGCCGCGTACGCATGCAGGAGAGGAAATTCTTGACGTGCGCTGTGTAGGAATCGTATTGATCGACAGCGATCTTCTGCTCCTCGCTGCCGAACTTGTAATCCGCAAACATCGGACTGGTGACGTACGGAGAGTCGCGATTCGCCCGCGTTCGTTTCACCTCGGGACGAAGAATGATATTGTCCGTGCGGCCTTCGAACTGCCCGTGCTCGACCATGATGATGGTGCCTTCGTGCCCGCGAATCAGTCCGGGGATGTGCTGCGAATTCGCCATCGAAGAGCTCAGCACCACGGAGTGGCCTTCCGGATAATCGGCGATCAGGTGGAACGTGTCCGGGACTTCGCGCTTAAATTCGAACTGCTCGCCGCCATAGATTCCGCCGCCCGCCATCACTTTGGACGGGAACTGCGGTTTATCCCAGCAGATGTTCAGCGGCGCGGCCACGTGATAGAACAGGTCCGTCGCGATGCCGCCGGAATAATCCCAATACTTGCGGAAGCGGAAGAAGCGGTCGGCGTCCCAGGGGCGCTTCGGCGCCGAGCCCAGCCACATCTTCCAGTCGATATAGTCGTCGCCTTTGCCTTCCGGCCCGGCCGCGGGGTCGATGGTGTAATTCCACTCGCCGCCCACCGAATTGCGATGGTACGATCCCTGGCTCATGATCATCTTGCCGATCATGCCGTCGGCGATCGCCTTCTTGGCTTTCCACCACTGATCCGCCGAAGTGGTCTGCGAACCCACTTGCAGCACGCGCTTGGTTTCCTTCACCGTATTGACCAGTTGGTGCGCTTCGTCGATGGTGTGGCACATCGGCTTTTCGACGTACACGTCCTTGCCATGGTCCATGGCGTCGAGTGCGACGCGCGCATGCCAGTGGTCCGGCGTCGCGATCACCACGGCGTCGACGTCCTTGCGGGCCAGGATCTCGCGATAGTCGAGATAGCCGTCCTGAATCTTGAGCCTCTCTTTATTCGAGTTGATGCGCTTCTGGTAGCAATCGGCGATCGCGACCACCTGGCACGAATTGTCTTCCGCGCCCACCCGCGCAAACATCGCGGCGTCGCCCGATCCGCGCCCGCCGACGCCGATCACGGCGATGTTGATGCGATCGTTCGCGCCGAGCACGCGCGCGTCGGAGCGGGCCGCACCCTTGCTGCCCGATTTCGCCAACGCCGATCCCGCTGTAGTAAGTGCCGCGCCTACGGCGGAAGCCTGGCGGAGGAAATCTCGACGGTCGTAAGACCGATTATCATTCGACATGGAAAGGGCTCCTTCTCTGGGTCTAGTTTACAGCAAGTCGCGTTTAGTTTACAGCAAATTAGAGACGCGGGCCAGGCTGAAGTTGCCCCCCCGCGGCGGCAGGGCGCTGCGAACGAAACGCAGTGCACCAGATAACCAGGCTCAGCACGTAGGTCAGCGACATGAAGATATCCGGGAACTCGCGGAGGGTAGACTGTTCCGGGATGAAGCGGCGGATTCCAAAACCGATCGCCTGACCCGCCACTGCCACTCCCACGCCGATGCTTACCTTCAGCAACTGCGGATCGCGCTTGCGGGACGTAAGCAGCGCCGACCATAACCCCAAGTTCATGATCGCGGCGCCAAAGTTGAGCATCTGGCCGGTGCTGTTGAACCAGCGGCCCCAAGCCGCGCTCCAATGGGTTGGAGAAGTAAACAACGGGGGATTGAACAGCAAGAAAGGCAGAATCAACGCGGCCGCGACAATCCCCGCCAGAATCCGCGACGTCTTGGCTCGCAGAGGATTGCCCTCAAGCGCCAAGTTGGTGAGAGAGATCACCACCAGGAAAAGGAGCAGGTCAACGACAACTTCATCGCTCCAATACACCTTCCGATAAAGCGCGCGGTCCTGACGCGCGAGATGGAGGACGGCAAATTCCAGGGCAGTGCTGAGGAGAACGGCGACAGAATAAACGAAGAGAACCAGGTAACGCCGGTTGGGTCCACGCAGAAGAAGGAAGATCAGGGCTAACTGAAGAGTTACTTCAACAACTTCGAGAAAATTTGTGGGTAAAGACACTAGTGGACTCCAGATCGACGGTCGAACCAGAGCCCATTAGCAGAGCTAAAGACTCGAAAATTACGAGATGATACAGCTGTCGCAATCGGGCGGCGGAACCGGGCCATGCGCGGTAATGATACAGCTGTCGCAATCGGGCGGCGGAACCGGGCCATGCGACACCGGCCCGTTGCTGGTCGCACTGGAGAGCAGTGTAACACACATCAACAGAGACCCACCAATCAGCTTATTGTTCACGAAATCCTCACTTTCCAAACCTTTTGTGCCCCGGTACAATCCCTAAGGTGTGTACTAAGCAACGTACCCTAGCATAACTAGGGCCGCTTCTAGATGTAACTAGGATTTACCCGTATCTATCACTTTGACACAGTGTACAATGGATCGACAGGCCGGAAGTTCTTTAGAAAGACTCTCTGAGTGAGAAGGTGATCGCAACTGTATGATAATGCAACGAATACATATAGGAATAATTTTAGTTGAAAATTGGGCAGATCGGGTGTATCCTACTTGCGTACCAGCGGTTAGAGGACGGAGGTTCGGATGTCAATCACGCAAGATGAAGCCAATTCGATACTTGAGAAGCACTACGACCGGCTGTGTTTGGCGGTAGCTGAGGGCTATGAGCGGTATCGGAAATATCCACATCGGACTCTCCACCGGCGCTCCACTCGTGCGAACATCGTTAACGATGAGATCATAGCCCGCGTTATCGAGGAATTCGACGGAGTCCCAGAAACCAAGTTAGTTGAACTTCGATCTCGGGGATTGCGGTTTTTGCGCATTGGTGACCGCCTACTTCTCTGGTTCAAAAAAACTGATCGTCAGAGAAAGATCCGCATTTATCCGACGCTTCCGGCGCAACGGCTTGAGGAGGGCGGACAGATTCGGTTGTTTCCCGGTCTCAGTGTCCTGGTAGTTGGATATTTACTCAACCACGATGAGACTAAGGTCATTCGCGTCAGCGTAGCCAAATCGAGAGGGCACAGACAAAAACCCGAGTGGTACATCGACCTTGAGCCAATGGAGAGTAACGTCGAGACCCTGACGCCCTCTGCTTCTAACTCGCAATCACATCGCCCCCGCGTTGTTATAAAAAAGGGAGCGGTACAGCTAAAGTTGGCCGAGTAGATGGGGATTGAGTTCAATCCCGAGATGCTCGTTATCGCGAGGGAGTCTCGTGGATTGTCACAGACTGACCTTGCGCGCTTGATCTCTGTTCAGCAAAGCACAATCTCGAAAATTGAATCAGGAGTTCTGCCCCCATCTCAAGAAATTATCGAGCGTCTCGCTGCCTCACTTCGCTATCCACGGCTGCTCTTCGTTCAAACTGATCGCGTTTATGGATTCAATTCGACCGTGTTCTTTCACAGGAAGCGTCAGAGCCTTCCTGACCGAGCGCTTCGCAAACTGCACGCATTCATGAATCTAACGCGAATGCGAGTCGCTCGGCTGCTCCGCGCTACAGACATCGCAACCGAGGGGCAATTTCAACTAACTGAGCCTGACGAGTATGGCGGAAGAATCGATCGAATCGCACAAGCGGTGCGGTCAACGTGGAGGTTGCCTCCTGGACCAGTGCGTAGCATTACGGAAGCAATTGAGAATGCTGGCGGAGTGGTTGTTTCTCTTGATTTTGAGACGCGCCAAGCGGACGCGATCAGCGAATGGGTTCCTCCTCATCCGCCGATCTTTCTTGTCAACTCGAATTCCGAGATAACGGGCGACCGATTGCGCATGACTTTGGCGCATGAGCTGGGGCACATCACTATGCATCGGTTCCCAACGGCTGCGATGGAAAAGCAAGCGAATTTGTTTGCGAGTGAATTCTTGATGCCCCGGAAAGAAATCAAGAGCTCGCTTTACAGTCTCACGTGGGCAAAGTTGATCGATCTGAAAGCTCACTGGAAGGTCTCGATGGCGGCGATTGTCCAGAGAGCTCACGAACTTGGCACGATCACCGATTCGCAGCGCCAGTATCAGTTCATCCAGTTTTCGAAGCGTGGCTATCGCACACGGGAACCGGATGAGACCGATGTCCCAATCGAGCGGCCCAGTTTGTTTGATGAACTGATTCAGGCGCACACAAAGCAGCTCGCGTATTCAACTACTGAGTTGGCAGCGTTGATGCTGCTTGAGGAAGAGGAACTAAAGGCGTCATATCTCGAAAAGGGACGCCTGCGATTGGTCGGATGAAATTTAGGAGGGCGTGAGCCGGTGCTCGAAGGCGTCTTATAAACGCCAGTTCCTACCACGGATCGCAGTTCGACTCTGCCGCCCTCCGCTCAATTCAGAGTATACGCCAAACTTGCTATGCTCGGATCAAATGCCCAAGAGCAGCAACGAAGTCAGCGACGATGCGAAGAACGCGACGATTGACCGCGCACAGTTCGACGCGGTGATGAAGAGGCTTGTTAACGCGAAGCCGATAACCCGCGATCAGGTAGCAGCGAAGATCAAGCGCGAGGGCCGCGCCGTTTCGCACGTGGTGAAGCGCTCGGGCCAGCGGTGAGCTTCGCGTAGGGCAGCGCCGCCGTTATCGCCAGCCGCACCACGACAGCGCGAAACAGATCGCGCTCATCGCGATTGTTGTAGGACCAGCAACGCTCGTCAAGATACCGCTGTAGGTGCTTCACGGAAACCCAATGGTGCTGCCCTATCAGTTGGCGCTCGAAGAGGCTCCAGAATCCCTCAACTGTATTTGTATGCACGTCGCCGCGAACATACTCGCCGACTGAGTGAATCACTATATCGAACAGGCCGGGGCGCTCGCGCTTCATGTGCCGATACTCACCGGCTTCGTCCGTGTAGATCATGGCATCCTTCGCGACGTGGTCCTGGACGGTCGCGCGGATCACCGGGACGCCGCGACCGGGAACCGGGAACGCCTTCACCCGCGAAGATTGGCTTTCATTCGCTCGCTGGACTACGCCCATAACGGCCTGCTTGTGATCGTCGCCCTTCGTGTGACGACGCGGATCGAAGCGACCGCCGATGTAGGTCTCATCCATCTCGACCGTGCCGCCGAATAGCCCTTCTTCAGATTTCATCGCTTCGCGGATGCGATGGTTGACGTACCACGCGGTCTGATAGCTGACTTTCAAGTCGCGCTGTAGCTGGAGTGCGCTCATGCCTTTCTTCGCGTTCGTCATCAGCGTGACGGCGATGAACCACTTCACCAGAGGCAGGTGCGAATCGTTGAACAGAGTTTCGGTCTTGGCCGTGAACTGATAGCCGCATTCTTGGCACTGGTAGAGATGCCGCACCGGGATCGTGCGGCCTTCTTTCTCGCCCGGTTTCGGTTTGCGCTTGCCTTCCTTGGTCGAGAATTTCGTGATCTTGTCGGACCCGCAGACCACGCCCTTATCCGTCTTGCCGATGCAGCGAACGCCTTCCGGCCAGCGCGCTTTTTCGAGGTAATTGAGGCAGGCTTGTTCGCTGTTGTATTCAGTGGCGATCCGTATCAGGTCCATGCCTAATTATCGCCCAAGTAGGGTCACTGTGTCAAGTGGATAATTACGGATTTACCTTAGTTCTCGGACAGTACCAGGGGTAGGCAGGGTTCCGCTTGAGGTATCGAAAAAGGGGGTGGGATCGGACCAGATCGAGCCGCTTAAACAGCGGCCCGGGTGGATCGTTTCTGCCGGCCTGGAAGGGGCTGGCGGAGGGCGATCACGCCGTGTTTGGCCATCTCCGCCAGGAACTGGCGCAGTGTCTCGTGTTCGTATTGGTCTCGAAACCGTTGATAATACTGGTCGATTGAGGCTGGCAGCTCCCCGGCAAGAAAGTCGAGCAGTGGCCTCGCCGCTCCGGCGAAAGTGAACAGGTTGCCGTTAAATGCGATATCGATCGCGCCGTCATCCCGGGTCCGCAGGTCCAGCCCCAGCGGGGCCGCCAGTCTAATGACGGATTCCCCCGATTCGGGTAGTACTTTCTGAGTCGCGCTCGAGGGCAGGTTGAAGTACGGACGCGCGACGGCGTTGCCGCGCGAGTGCGTGGTGAAGCGGCGCAGCAGATCGGGGCGCTCGAACGCCTCCCGGATGGAGTCCTGTATCGCGCTTACATATGCGGCCTGCGCGGCAGCGTCTCCCAACACGGGCACGTCCATGCGCACACGCTCATCGTTCTGCAAATCCTCAGTCACCCAGCGAACCATGTCCATCCCGGTCGGCTTGTGAATCCCGAGGGTCAAGTGAAGGGTCGGCTCGTCACACGGGATCGCGACGTGCCACCACCCCCGGGGAAGGTAGAGAACCTCGCCATCCGTCAGAAAACCTTCCCAGACGGGGGCGCTGGTGGGCGGCGTTCTGCCGAGTTCGACGCTGTCTTTGAGCGGGAATTTCTCGGTCGGTTCGTAGACCTTCCACTGCTTCTTGCCCGCAATCTGAAGAACGATCACGTCATGGCTGTCCCAATGCACATCGAACCCGTGAGAGGTCCGCCAGCCGGCGTACAGGTTCACGTTGATGCGGCCCTGCAATGCGCATCCCAGGTCTTGTGCAAGGGCCTTCAACGGCCCGTGGACCTCGTCCACGGCGGCCACGATGAGGGTTGCGCCACCCCGCAGGAGTCCGGTCAGTTCGGCGGCCCGGATCTGTCCGTTTTTCATATACAGATCCGGCGAAACCGCCCTGCCGTCCTGCGTCAGGCGCAGCCGCGGAGCAACCAGACGCTGAGTCTCCAGCATTTCGTTGACGGCGGACCATGGAAACAGGGAACTGAACCTTCCCTGCGGCCCCGGAAGATGCAGGAACTTCTGGCCCCAATAATCTTTTATGAAATCGGCGGGCGCGAGCGGGCTCAGCACGTCGTCCAGGTTCAAAGATTGCATAGCTTAAGTCTTAGGCTTGGGTGATCCGGCAGTCAAGCCGGCATGCAGGGAACTTTCGAGTAGCGTGAGGTATCAAAAGGTGTATTGTGATGCTTCGACACGCCGGATAACTGGGTTAGTCTTTGGCCATCGGCATCGTGGTTTGGTCGGACTGATCGCTCACAGTGGAATTGGGGAAGATGTCATGATAAAACGCATCGTGACAAAGGGAATCACCGGACGCCCGAGTTCGGCAAGCGTTCTTGCCGGTCTGACCGCCCTTTTTCTCTTCCCTCACGCCACTGCCCGCGGCCAGGCTCCGGCCCCGCCAAAATTCGAAGTCGCCTCCATCAAGGCCTGCAAGGGCGGGGATGCCGTTCCAGGTAGCACCGGACCCAGAGGCGGAAGAGCCGGCAGTGGGACCCCGTCTCCCGACCGGCTGGATCTGCCTTGTCTGCCGGTGAGGTTTTTCATCCAGCTCGCATACATCATCCCGAATGCCGCTCAACCCAACAGTGGAGCGCTGAATCTGCGGCTTGAAGGAGGCCCGTCCTGGATCGATTCGGAGCGTTACCAAATCCAGGCGAAAGCGGACGGCCCTCAAAGCAGGGACATGATGACTGGGCCCATGCTTCAGGCGCTTCTCGAAGACCGGTTCCAGTTGAAGGTCCATCGTGATACCAGAGAAGTCCCTCTCTATGCCCTCACCTTGGCCAAGAGCGGCCTCAAGCTGCAACCGTCGGATGGAGGAAACTGCACTCCCAGGGATCCAGCCCAGACCACTTTGCCGCCGCCGGCGCCTGGCCAGAAGCCCTGGTGCGGCCTGCTCAGGAGAGCGGTGACTTCGCACGCTATCCGAATCGACCTGCTCGGAGCGAGTATGACTCAGTTTTCTCAAGGTCTCGGCGGGGACCGCCCCGTGATCGACAGGACCGGGATCAAAGACAGGTTCGATTTCCATGTGGAGTTTGCTCCGGAGAGCGCCGATCCGTCGGATGATCTTGCCGCGCCGTCTATCTTTTTCGCGCTTGGACAGCTCGGACTGAAACTCGAAGCGGCCAAGGGGCCGCGCGAATTCCTGGTTATCGATCACGTTGAGAAACCCTCCGAAAACTAACCAGGTTGAGTTGTCAACAATATTAATGCCCGGACGAGAGGCCACGACGCCATTTTGCCGTCCCCCCCGCATGATTGCGCTCGTGTCGACGAGATGTGTCGCGATTCCGACTGATTGGAAACCGTCCAACGTTGCTACACTGCTACATCGTCAGGTTGCTATACTGACGGCGGGTGATGTTGTGAACCCCAGTCTCAACGATCCTCGCAACAACTTTGAAGCCAGTCCGACGTTGGACGATCTCATCGCCCAACAAGGCAAGGGCCCGGTCACCGACGTAAGAGTGCTGCATGGCGACTTCTGGCCGGAGGACGAGCAGGTCGAGGATTTCCTTGCGGCGCTCGATGAGTGGCGGGGTCACCAACGCCCAAACAAGTCCGATCCGGCGGCATGAGCCGCCTGGTTGTCGATACGGACGCGTGATTCTTCCGTACCATCGAGCGCTCTGCACGAAATGGGCTGAAGCCACCGTTGCCGCCCGAGAAACAGCCCGATCTCACGGCACGACAATCGCGAGACCTTCGATTTCTCGAAAGTCCCGGTCATGGGTTACCAGCGTCGCTCCGATAGCGAGAGCGGTCGCGGCCATCCAGAGGTCGTTCTCATCAAGCGGAAGGCCGCGGCGCTGCCGGGCCACTTTCACGCTGGCATAGTGATCGCCAGCGCCAGGCGGGATTGGCTCGCATGCCAGCGCTGCGAAAAGTCTCCGGGCTTTCATCTCGAGATCGGAACGGCGCTTTCCCGCAGCCAGCCGTTCGAGACCAAACAGAATCTCGCCACGGGTGACAGGACACACCACAACGCGATCATCGGTTCCAACGGACGAGAGCCACGACGCCATTTCCCCGTCTCCACGCATGATGGCGCTGATCGCGCTCGTGTCGAGGAGATATGTCACGATTCCGATTAATTCGAAAAGAGATCAGGTGCCTGGACGGGCAACCGTCCGGCCGCAATGGCTGCGTCGAGCTCGTCAACCTCCGAAACACTCAGGTGAGGCGGCTCCTGCATCACTCGCAGGATGGTGGCGGCGGAGCCCGCGCGACATTCCGGGTTCCCCTCCACGAGCAGAGTCAACCGTTCGATTGCCAGTTGTTGGATGCTCTTGTGCTGTGCGGCCGCGATACCCTCAAGGCCTCGGGCGAGTTCGTCGGGCACTTCGATAATCAGGTTCGCCATTTCGCTCAGCTCTCTGTCCTATTGTGCCTCATATAGGAGCCATCCGATAGGAGCCATCCGAGCGATGAATCTTCACGGTCAAGCCATCGGCATCATGGCGCCGCGCGTGAATCACAACGGTTCCTGACCCCCTAGGAGGTGCGTACCGCCAACGTGGGGCGGTCCCCCGGACCGCGGCCAGAGTTTACCCGTAACGGGCCCTCGTCGGCCCCGTCTTGATCGTGGTAGGCCCGACCAGGGGTCCCGGCGAGGACGCGGGCGTCTGCCCCACCATGGTTGTGGCAGCGCACCTTTACTGCTAGGAAGATCGCCGGAACAGCCGAGCGATCTGAAGCATCGCGATGTAAATATTGAGGAACCCCAGGCCGCTGACCGCGCCGCGGAAGTACGCCTCATCCCAGATGTTCTGAAGGACCGGACCCATCGACTGGATGTAATTCAGGTCCCAGGCGTCGCCCATCCACGGAAAGATCACCAGAAACAGCCCAATCTCGAAAGCAAAGATAGCGAAGCTGATTCCCAACAGCCGGCCCTGCCAGGATCGCCTGACGGGAACCTCGGACGCGCCGCCGGGCGCATTTTCTGCGGGTGAACTTTGTATTGGCCCATTTTGCATGGCTTCGTTGCGCAGTTCCCCTGGCGCGTGCTCAAGTGACGGGTGCTGAAGTGCGTGCTCGAGCTTCGGCGGCCCGTCAGGCTGGCCTTGCGGCTCGGTAAACCGATCCGGCTCGTTTTCCGGGGTCATGGACATGCGAAAAGTTCACCCTGTTGTGGAAGAGGCTCCGGAAACAATTCCGCGACAGGCCTAAGTTGAGGATAACCGGTCCAGGCCTCGATAGGGCTGGCCTTGCGGACCGGCTCGAAACTGAAGCGATGCAGGCTCGTGGGTCCCAGGCGATCCAGCGCCGCGTAGTGGTCCGGCGTCCCGTATCCCTTATTGCTCGCGAGACAGTATTCGGGGAAAACGCGGTCCCACTCGCACAGCGCCCGGTCGCGGGCGACCTTCGCCAGGATGGATGCGGCGGCGATCGAAAAGCTGCGCGAATCGCCGTGAATCAGCGGCTTCTGGGGAAGCTCCACGTCCAGCTTCACGAAGTCGATCAATAGATAGTCGCAGCGGATCTCCAGACTCCTGCATCGAACGTGCAAGAGGTTCAGGGCGCGGCACATGGCGAGTTTAGAGGCCTGCAAAATATTGATCCGGTCGATTTCGAAGGCATCCGCCGCACCCACCGCCCAGGCACGCGCACGCTCGCGAATTCGCGCGGCCAGAACCGAGCGGCGGTCCGGATCGAGCGCTTTGCTGTCGTCGAGACCGCGGATGGGACGCGTGGGATCGAGCACCACCGCGCCGGCGAAAACGGGTCCGAACAGCGCGCCTCGCCCGGCTTCATCGAGGCCGGCGATCACCTGGTATCCGGCTGTGCGGGCGGCGCGCTCATAGCGGCTGGTCGGCATGCTTATTTTGTCGCGCACAACGCCACGGTCGGGCTGTGCGCTTGGGCCGTAACGTCCTCGTGACGATTCGCGCTATTCGCGCTCGCGCAGCCGCGCCGCCTTGCCTTTGAGGCCGCGCAGGTAGTACAGCTTGGCCCGGCGGACCTGGCCTGTTCTGACCACGTCGATGTGATCCACCACCGGCGCATGCACCGGGAAGATGCGCTCCACGCCCTGGCCGAAGCTCACCTTGCGGACCGTGATGGTCTGTCCCATGCCGGAGTTGTGCTTGGCAATCAACACTCCTTCAAACGCCTGGAGGCGCTCTTTGTCGCCCTCCTTGATCTTGACGTGTACCCGGATGGTATCGCCGGGGCGAAACTCAGGGTGGTCCACCGTCCGCTTATTCTTGGTCAGAATCTTGGTCAACACTGCGTTGTTCATACGAACCTTTCTTCAATAAATCAGGCCGCAAGCGGGCCGTTTTTTCGAGCGCCGCCTGCCCTCTCCACTGCCGGATCTGCTCATGATTTCCGCCGAGCAGCACTTCCGGCGCCTTCCAGCCGCGAAATTCCGCGGGCCGCGTATACTGCGGACAATCGAGCAAACCGTTTTCTCCAAACGATTCGGCCACTGCGGACTGCTCATTTCCCAATACTCCTTGGCGCAGCCGCGCGACGGAATCGATTACCAGCGCCGCCGCCAGTTCTCCGCCGCTCAGCACAAAATCGCCGATCGAGATCTCTTCATCCGCCAGATGCCCGGCGACGCGCTCGTCGACGCCTTCATACCGGCCGCAGATCAACAGCAGCTCATTGAGCGCACTGAATTCCCGCGCCAATGCTTGATCGAACTTGCGCCCTTGCGCCGACAGCAGGATCACCTTTTTCAACGAGTCCTTCTGACCGGCCCCGCGCTCCGGCCATATCGATTCCACAGCTTCAAAGATCGGTCCGGCCTTCAGCAGCATTCCTTCTCCACCGCCGAACGGCCGGTCATCCACGGTCTTATGCCGGTCCCGCGTCCAATCCCGCAGATCGTGCACGCGAATCTCGATCAGCCCGGCCTCGCGCGCCCGCTGAATCACGCCGTGATCGAACGGCCCACGGAAAAACTCCGGGAAGATCGTCAGGACGTGGAAAATCATAAATCCAGCAGTCCCTCCGGCAATTCCGCCCGGATGATTTTCGCCTCCACGTCGATCCCACTACAGATCGCCCGCACGAAGGGCACCAGAACTTCGCGGCCGCCGGGGGCTTCCACCACCAGCAACGGCGCGCTGCCGAAATCCTGAACGCCGGTTACCACTCCGATCGGCTGTTCGTTGCCTTTGCTCGAACAGTCCAACACCTTGCAGCCGATCAGGTCGGCGTGCGAATACTCGCCCGCTTCCGGAACGGCGCGCTGATCCTCTGAAACCAGCATATCGGCGCCGGCCCACGGCTCGGCATCCGACATCGAATCGATCCCCGCGAACTTGAACACCGGCCGGCCGTCGTGATGCCACACGCGCTCGATTTCAGCCGTCCGTTGGCGACCACCCAACGCGAGCATCACGGTTCTCAATTTCTCGACCCGGCCCGGCTGTGAGCTGTAGATTTCCCCAATCAGCTCGCCGCGAATGCCGCGCGCTCGAATCAACCTCCCGACCGCGATCCAGCCTTCATTCACTCCGGCGTCCGCATTCGAATCCGCGTCACTCCAGGATTTCCAGAGTGAACCGCCGGTTCAATTTCATTCCAGCCGCGCCCAACAGAGTCCGGATCGATCTGGCGGTCCGGCCCTGCTTCCCGATCACCTTCCCCAAATCGCTGGGCGCGACTCGCAGCTCGAGGACCGTGACCTGTTCGCCTTCTATTTCGCGCACCACCACTTCTTCCGGCAGGTCCACCAGCGCCTTTGCAATTTCCGTAACTAAATCCTTCACCCGTTTCACCCTCCCGTGGGGTCGATTGTAACAGATCGGGCTAAGTTGTCCACTCAGGCCGCAGGCACGGGTTCAGCCGCTGGCGCCGGATTTGTCTTCAGCAATCGCGCCACCGTATCGGACGGCTGCGCGCCGTTCTTCATCCAATGTGCGATCCGGTCATGCTTCAGGTTCACCGCCGCCGGCTTGGCCACGGGACTATAAGTGCCCACCACTTCCACCGAACGGCTGTTGCGGGCGCGTTCCTTATCAATCACCACTACGCGGTAGGACGGCTTCTTTTTTCCGCCGAACCGCGCCAAACGAATCATCAGCATCGTTGCAGCTCCTGTTTCTCTCGATATTCCAATCTCTATTGTGGACCAAATCCCATCGGCAGCTTCATCTTGCTGAGCCGCTTGCCCAGGAACCCTCCGCCGCCGGTAAAGCTTTTCATCATTTTGCGCGCCTGCGCGTACTGCTTCAATAAACTATTTACTTCCTGCACCGAAGTGCCGCTGCCCTTGGCGATCCGCCGCCGCCGCGCGCCGTTGATGATCATATGATTGGCGCGCTCCCGGCGGGTCATCGAATCGATGATCGCGACCAGGCGCGTGATCTCTTTTTCATCCACCTTGACGTTCTTCAAATCCTTCATCGGCCCGATCGACGGCATCATCCCCAGAATCGATTCGAGCGGCCCCAGCTTGCGAAGCTGCCCCATCTGATCGCGAAAATCGGCCAGCGTGAAATCGTCGTCGAGCAGCTTGCGCTGCATCTCCTCCGCCGATTTCTGATCGATGGATTCCTCTACCTTTTCGATCAGACTCAGCACGTCGCCCATCCCCAGAATGCGTTGCGCCACGCGATCCGGATGAAACGGCTCGAGCGCGTCCGACTTCTCGCCGACGCCCACGAACTTCAGAGGCTGGCCGGTCACGGCGCGAATCGAGAGCGCCGCGCCGCCGCGCGCATCGCCATCCATTTTTGTCAGGATGGTCCCGGTGATCCCAAGCCGCTTGTTGAACTCGTCCGCCGACTTCACCGCGTCCTGCCCCGTCATCGCGTCGGCGACGAACAGGATTTCCGCCGGCGCGAGCTGGTCCTTCAGTTCACTCAGCTCGGTCATCAGCTCGTCGTCGATATGCAGACGCCCGGCGGTGTCGACAAGCAGCACGTCGCGCCCCGTCTGCGTCGCTTCTTTGCGAGCGGAACGGGCGAGTTCGGCGGGTTTCGTTTCCTCCAGCACACCTTCGTAAATTGGCAGCTTCAAATCGCGCGCCAGCACTGACAATTGTTTGCGCGCCGCCGGACGGTAGACGTCCACCGAAACCATGATTGGCGAGTGGCCGTTTTTCGAGAGCCATCGCGCCAGCTTTGCGGTGGAAGTGGTCTTGCCGGAACCTTGCAGGCCGACGATCATCATCACCGTCGGCGGCTCATTCGCGGTCCGAAGCTTGGCCTGATGCGTGCCGAGCATCTTCACCATTTCGTCGCGAACGATCTTGACCACCTGCTGGGTCGGCGAAAGCGCGGTGAGCACCTCGGCGCCCATGGCTTTCTCTTTCACCGCTTCGATAAACTGTTTGGCGACCCGGAAATGCACGTCGGCTTCGAGCAGCGCCACGCGAATTTCGCGCAGCGCGGCCTCCATATTTTCCGCCGTGAGTTTCCCTTCTCCGCGCAGGGTTTTGAATACGCGTTGAAGCTTGTCGCTAAGGTTCTCGAACATTGCTATTTAGGAAGCTCTCCGCGGCGCCAAAAAGCCCGCTGGAGTTTATCGCTTAGATTCTCAAACATGATTTGCCCGCTCAGGTAACCTAGGATTGATCCAGACGCCTACGGTGGGCAGTACTCGTTACATTGTAGCGCAGGACGCCTGATGAGCGATAATCGGAGCCATGACGCGGCTCGCTTGTTTGGCGGCGATGTTCCTTCCGGTGAGCGCGTGGGGGCAGTTGTATTTGATCGCCGGGACGCCAACGCCGAAGTGGAACGCGAGTTACGCAGCGACGCTGCTTCGGATAGACGAAGGAAAAGTAAAGCTTGTCGCTGGGCTCACGCCAAAGGACCGTGGGATCGGCTGGATAGCAGTCTCAACTGAACTTCGAAAGGCGGTGATTCATGGCGGCAGGACGGTGGCAGTCGTGGATCTTGACACGGCAACCCTTTCGAAGGAATGCGAACTACCTGGTAGCAAAGGCTCGCTCATCTACGATTGGCTGGCCAATCCACCCGGGACGGGAGCGATGTTCGAATGGTATGTGGGCAGTGGAGACTTTTCCGCCGTCGGCGGTATGACCCTCGACGCGTCCACCCCATGCGACGCTAGCTTTCCAATCACGCTGCCCAGCAACATTCGATATGCAGCGATTCATGGCACGTCGGGCATCGGATCTCTGGTTTCGGAAGATGGGTTTTACGTTGGCGTCGACGGAAACGGCCGAGTAGACTCGTATCTAAACAAGTCCCTTGTCTACCACGACCTGACCGAGATCCCCGTTGACCTTCGCAAAATAGCAAAGTTCAGCGGCATCGTCCTGAGCAACTCGCAAATGCTGCTCCTCGGGACCGGAGATCGTGAGACGCGCCTAACTTTGATCTTTAAGAAAAGCGATCGAACTTGGCGCGTTGTTTCACTTCCGACCGATGTGTGCAACTGTCGGGAGTTCGGGAAATTCATCGCGATCACAGAACAGCGGGAAAAGAAAGCCTACAAGGAGCAGCAGCGTGAGCACCCGGGAATGGTCAACGGCGACGCCGTGAGAGCGGCCGGTGAATATAGCCCTGGTTCTGCTGATTGGCGGCGCGCAGAAACCGACAATGGCCCGAATCAGGAGGACAATTTCAACGAATCATTGTTCATATTTCCTGGCCGCCTGCACCTCTACAACATCGAAACCGAGCGAGTCTTCACCATCGAAACCAAACAGGGCGACAGCGAGATCCTGCTTGTCGAAAACAACACCGTCTACTATCGCGTGACCGATCGACTCTACTCCGCGCCGATCACGGACAAAGGAATCGGCACAGCGAAGCTAATCGCCACGGACGACATCATCCGCGACTCGCATTGGGCGTTTATCAAGCACTAGCGCCTTGCTAAGATGAAGGCGTGGCGCTAATGATACAGAATCCCGAAGCCGAGCGTCTGCTGCGAGAGAAAGCTGCGGAGACTGGGCAAAGCGTGGACGACTTGGTTCTCAGTACTTTCGGAGTATTGAACATCGGACAGAGGTTTACGCGATTTAAGCCCGACGGTTCCGCATACCGGGCGCTGACTGAGTTTCGAGAAGCGTTGGCCAAACTTCCAGTGCTGGATGATCGGTCCGCCGACGAGATCCTCGGTTACGATGAATGGGGCCTTCCCCATTAGATGGTCATCGACACGTCAGTTCTCATTGCAATCGCCTTGGACGAACCTGACGCTGAGTCATGGCAACATTTAATTGACGTAGCTCCGATTCGTTTAGTCTCGGTTGCATCCGTGCTTGAAGCAGCCATCGTCCTGCGACACAGATTTGGCGCCGACGGAACGCGCAGGCTGGATGAACTTCTCACGCGGCTGACAATGGACGTCGTTGCAGTTGACGCAATCCAACTCCGCTGGGCTCGCTTCGCCGTCGAAACATACGGTCGAGGCCAGCACCCCGCCAAACTCAACTTCGGCGACTGCTTCTCTTACGCCCTCGCTAAGAGCAGCGGCGAGCCGATCCTCTACAAAGGCACCGATTTCTCTCTCACCGATCTCGCGACCGCGTAATGCAATACAGCCTACGGCCGTTCCAGATACTTCCGATACAGCCGGATCTGCTTGTTGGTCAGCTCGACCTCTTTGCCCTTGATGAACACACCCTTGATCTGAGTCTCCGTGTCCAGCGGATCGCCGTCGGCGATGATCAAATCCGCCCACTTGCCCTTCTCGATCGAGCCCATCTTGTCGCCCGCGCCCCAGATTTCGGCCGCGTTGATGGTGACCGCTTTCAGCGCTTCGTCGGCGGGCAGCCCGAACGCCACTGCGCGCGCCGCGTTCAATCCGATATTGCGTGAGAACTCGTTATCGAAAGTTCCGAACGCAAATTTCACGCCGGCTTTGTAGGCTTCCGCGGGCACCGTGAAGCCCTGGTCGTAAGGCGCGTCTTCGTTGTCCGGCAGCGCTTCGGTGCGGCCCAGGATCACCGGAATATTCTTCGCCTTCAGTTCGGCTCCCACTTTGTCGAAATCATGCGCTTGCAGGATCACGATTCGGATGTGCTGTTTATCGGCGAACAGAATCGCGTCGTGAATGGATCGCGCGCGGCTGGCTGAAACCGCCAGCGGAACTTTGCCTTCCAGCACCGGGACCATCGCTTCCATCTTCAGATCCTTCTTGAAGCCCGGAGCGTTCATGGTCCGCTCCTTCAGATACTGGCGCGCCTCGTCGAAGAATTCATTGATGTGGGCGATTTGCAGATCGTACTGCCGTTTCTGCTCGGTGAACCCGTTCGCGCCGCCTCCCGCTGCACCGCCTGCGAACTCGTCGGGATTGAAATCGGCATTCCCGCCGCCGCGTCCGCCGCGCCCGCGAATCGCTGGAAAGTTCAGTTGAACGGCCGCGCTGCGATTGATCTCCATGTCCTCCCAAGTCCAGCCTGTCAGGTGAATCAGCGCGGCCTGGCCCGAAATATATTGCGTCGCGCCGCCTCCGCGGCCGCCTCCGCCTCCGCGCCCGGTCGACGCCGGAAAAGTCATCGCGCTGGTGATCCCGTTCACGCGAACCACGCCGAAATGCTCGCTATCGGGGTTGACGGCGATCAGCGCCTTGAGCTGCGGCATAAATTCGCCGAGCTCGCCTGTGTCAACCGTCACGCGCTCCGCCGAAATCTCGCTCAGCCCCAGCTCGGTGCCGGAATCGATCAGCCCCGGGTAAACGCGCATGCCCTTCGCGTCCACCACCTTCACGCCTTTCGGCGCCACGATCTTGGAGCCGATGTCGGCGATCTTTCCGTCCTGAACCAGGATCGAGACGCCCTTTACCTCCGGGCCCGTCACCGGGAACACGTCGGCGTTCCGAAGGACGAATGTATTGACCGCATCCGCCGCGAATGCACTGCCCGCCATTAGAAGAACAGCCCCAATCAGGCGTTCTTTCTTCTGACTCCTGACTTCTGACTCCTTCTTCACTGCGGCCTCCTTCCGCCTGCGCCGGACTTCTTCTGGGCGTCGGCGTCCTGCTTTTCCTTATCCAGGAGCTTTTTCTTCTCGGCGTCTTTGCCCGGGCGTCCGCTCACTTCCAGGTCGCGATCGAAATACTTGGTGCCGTCGATCAGCACCTTCTGCACCTTCGCGTATTCCGACAGCGGATCCTTATCGTAGATGACGATATCGGCGTCCTTGCCGACTTCAAGGGTTCCCACCCGATCCTGTACGCCGAGTTGGATGGCCGGATTCTTGGTGACCATCGCCAGCGCGTCTTCCCGAGTCAGGCCGCCGTACTTCACCATCTTGCCGGCTTCGGTGTTCAGGCGGCGAATCAGTTCGTCGTCATCGCTGTTGAGGCTGACCACCACGCCCTTCTTTTCCATAACGATCGCGTTATAGGGGATCGCGTCGAACGCCTCCGCCTTGAAGGCCCACCAGTCGCTGAAAGTCGATCCACCAGCGCCGTGCGCGGCCATTTCTTTCGCCACTTTGTAGCCTTCGAGCACGTGCTGGAAAGTCTTGATCTTGAATCCGTAATCGTCGGCGATCCGGATCAGCATCAGGATTTCATCGGCGCGATAGCAGTGCGCGTGAACATAGCGCTTGCCTTCCAGCACCTCCTTGAGCGCTTCCAGTTTCAAATCCTTGCGAGGCGGCATCGGATGCTGCCCGCCCTTCACCGCGGCGTCGTACTTATCCCACTCGGCCTTGTAGGCGACGGCTTCATTGAACGCCTCGCGAATGGTGTCCTCGACCCCCATCCGGGTCGCGGGATAGCGCAGATTCACCGGCGTCGCGCCGCGGCCGCCCTGTGCGTTGCCGGCGCGCTTGGGATTCTCGCCCAGCGCGAATTTGATGCCCGGCTTCGCGCCCTCAAAAATCAGCCCTTGCGCGTCCTTGCCCCAGCGCATCTTGATCACGATGGTTTGGCCGCCGATGGAATTCGCCGACCCGTGCAGAATGTTCGCCGCGGTAGTGCCTCCGGCCAGCGCGCGATAAATCGCGACATCCTCCGGATTGATCACATCCTTGATGTTGACCATCGAGGAAACCGAGACGCTGCCCTCATTGACGCCGCCGTCAACCGCGATGTGAGAGTGGCAATCGATGATGCCGGGGATCACATATTGACCCGCCGCGTCGATAATGGTCGCGCCCGCCGGCGCCGTAACGTTCTCGCCCACTTCGGCGATCTTTCCATCGCGCACCAGAAGCGAGCCCTTGAATGTCCCCTTCGGGCCCTCGCTCATGATGGTTGCGTTCCGGATAACGATCACGTCCGCGCGCACCACCATGCAAGTTACCAGCGGCGCCAGCGTGACCAGACCTACGTGAAATGCTCTCTTGATAATTCGTCCGATGTCCTCGGTTTGTCCCATATCGTGTCCCATGCCTTATCTCCTGCTCGAATTCTGAGGTGGCTGTGTGGCTGCCGCGCCGCCGCGCCCGCCCGGGGTTTCCGGCGCCGGCGTGTGTTTCTTGCCGTCGATAAAAACCATCTCGACGCGCGTCCGATCGTCGAACAGGTCGCCCCGCGTGACCACCAGGTTCGCGATTTTTCCTTTTTCGATGCTGCCCAGCCGGTCGGCAACTCCATAGATCTCAGCGGGCGAAAGAGTCAACGCGCGCACCGCGTCTTCGCGCGACAGTCCGCTGTCCATCGCCTTCTTCACGGCCCGTTGAATGTCACGAGCCTGATCCAGCCCATCCGTGTACAACGCGAATTTGATGCCGGCTTTCTTCAGCGCCGCTGGCGTTGAGGGTGCTTTCTCGCGCAGCTCGATGGCACGGAACGTCTCCACATCATCCGGATCGCGGTCACGCGTCGCTTCCGGCCACTTCAGGCTGACCAATACCGGCGTGTTCTTGCCCTTCAGATGATCCGTCGACCGTTCGTCGAAGCCCTCGCGCAGACCGTATAGAATGGTCGGCTGTTTCAATTCCGCCGAAAAGTTCACCATGCGCTCCACCTCAACCCAGCGATTCGCCGGCAGCAGAATTCGCTTGGATTCGATCACGCCTTCGAGCGCGCGATCGTATTCCGGCCGCTTCATGCCACGCGGATTCTTTTCGTACGCGGCCTTGAGCATGGTGTAGTAATCGGCATCGATGTAGATCTGGCGAATGTATGCGATGTAGCCCATCAGGGCGCCCGGAAATCCCTGGCCGCCTCCACCACCACCCCCTCCTCCGCCGCGCGACAGCGAAATATATTGGCCTACCGACGGCACCAGAACCATGTCCGCGGCCTTTTCGCCGGCCAGATTGATCACCGATCCCTGACCCGCGAAAATCCCGCGTGTCGGAAAGACCACGGCTGATGTAAACCCGGCGCTGCGCGCCAACTCGAGGCGGCGATCGCCCGGTTGAATTTCGTCGGCGGCTTTCACCCAACTAGTGGTCGCCGGCCGATCCTCGGGTCCGCGCGAGGGCGGCGCTGCCGTTCCCATGCCCCACGTGCTCAAGCCGTCCACCAGGCCTGGATAAACCGTGAGCCCGTCGCCTTCCACCACCAGCGCGTCGGCTGGGACCGCTACGTTATCGCCAACCGCTTCGATCAATCCATTGCGCATCACCACCGTGCCTTTGGCGATGACCGCTCCGCTGACGGTGACAATCTTCGCGTTGCGAATCGCGATGGAGGTGGGTTCCGGCTGCGCCAACGCGCACGCACCGCCCAGGACCAGCGTCGCGATCCAGATCGAGGCGCGACCGTAAGGGAGTGCGTTCGCTGAGCGGCGATGAGTAGTCAATCTTGCGAGGTTTTTCATAATGCAATCGCTTATTATAGAGGTTCTCTTCCTGCACTGGGACGGGTCAGTCTGAGCGGGACGCGGATGAATGACTCGCCGGACGGGGGCAACTTATGACATGGCGAAAAAACGCGCGATAGGTTACAAGGATGCCGGAGTAAATATCGATGAAGCCGATCGCGCCGTAAAGTCCATCCGCTCGATCGCCCGCCGGACCTTCACCAGCGGCGTGCTCACCGACATCGGAAGCTTCGGAGGCGGCTTTCGTTTGCAAGGCTTTCGCGATCCCGTGCTGATTTCGTCGGCGGATGGAGCCGGAACCAAACTGAAGCTGGCGTTTCTCACCGGCCGGCACTCCACCATCGGCGAAGACCTGGTAAATCATTGCGTGAACGACATCGCCGTCCAAGGCGCGATGCCGCTGTTTTTTCTGGATTATTTCGCGGTCGGAAAGCTGAATGCCCGCGTAGCGGCTGAAGTCGTGTCCGGCATCGCGCGCGGCTGCCGGGAAAATAAGTGCGCGCTGATCGGCGGCGAAACCGCGGAGATGCCGGGCATGTACTCCGCGGGCGAATACGATCTGGCGGGATTCATTGTCGGCGCGGTGGAGCGGAAGAAAATGATCACCGGCTCCTCCATCCGGGCCGGCGACGTGTTGATCGGACTGCCCTCCACGGGTCTGCACACCAATGGTTATTCTTTGGCGCGCAAGTTGCTCTTCGAAGTCGCCGGGCACGCGCCGCGGACCATGCTCGCTGAAATTGAGGGCAGCATCGCCGACGAACTGCTGAAGATCCATCGCAGTTATCTCAAGCCGATTCGCGCGCTTCACGACGCGGGTGTGCTCAAAGGCGCGGCCCACATCACCGGAGGCGGTATCACCGACAACACTCCGCGCATTCTTCCTAAGGGGCTGGGCGCGCTCGTTTATCGGGGATCATGGCCGGTGTTGCCGATCTTCGAGCTGCTGCGGCGCATCGGCGACATTGAACAGGACGACTGGCGCCGCACATTCAATCTGGGAGTCGGCATGATTCTAGTGATTTCGCGGCGGAATTTGGCGGAGGCCGCGAAAATCCTCAAGAAACTTCGCGAGCCCTGGCATCAAATCGGCGAAATCGTGAAAGGCCATGGCGTCCAGTATCGCTAACCCCGACCGCAAAACGACCGTGGAAACACCGTGAAACGACCGTACAAACACCGTGAAGCGACCGTGAAACGTCCATGAAACGCCTTGGAATTCTGCTCTCCGGCCGAGGCTCGAACTTTCTGGCCATCGCCGATTCAATCTCAGAAGGCCGCCTGGACGCTGAAATTGTAGTGGTCATCTCAAGTAGCGCGGACGCACCCGGAATCGCGGCCGCGCGCGAGCGCGGTCTCAACGCCCAAGTGTTGGCATCGAAGGGACTTGACCGCGAGATTTACGATCGCCAGTTGATCGCATCGCTCCGCGAAAACAACGTCGACCTGGTTTGCCTCGCGGGATACATGCGATTACTAAGTGGCCACTTTATCCGCGAATTTCGCATGAAAATCGTCAATATTCACCCTTCTTTGCTGCCTGCGTTTCCCGGCCTCGACGCCCAGCATCAGGCGCTCGAGCACGGCGTGAAATTCTCCGGCTGCACCGTACACTTTGTTGACGAAGGCATTGATTCCGGGCCGATTATCCGCCAGGCGGTCGTGCCGGTGCTGGATGACGATACCGCGGAATCGCTCTCGGCGCGGATACTGGTGGAGGAACACCGGATTTACAGCCAGGCCATCGCGCTGGTGCTTTCCGGCAAATATCGCATCGCGGGACGCCGCGTGATTGCCGGTTAGAGACCGCGCCGCGCCGCGGTGTTTCCGCGGTAAAACCGCGGTCAAACACGGTGTTTTCACGGATGGCGCGTTTTCCCGTCAGTTGATGGCAAAAGGTCAGTTCTTTCATCAAGTTGCAACAAACTATCGGAATCGGAACCACGCTCCCATTGAAAACGGGAAATAGTCTACGATTGTGAATAGATGACGCGGGGAATCCTAGCTGCTCTTCTGGCGATCGCAAGTCTGGCCGCATCCGGCCAGGGTCAAACCGACATCAACGGCGTCATTGCAGGCGGCAACGATAAACCGAAGATTGCCGTGCCCGACTTTCGCGGCGCGGGCGGCGCACAGAATTGGGTGGGCGCGTTCAACGCGACGCTCTGGTCCGAGCTCGCCGGCTCGGGCGCGCTGAGGATGGTCGACAAGAGTTATTACCCGGTCAACATTCCGCAGCAGCCTTCCGATTTCAGGAGCGCCAGCGGCGCGTTGTCAAGTGGCGGCGCGTCACCTTCCGGAACCTCGGCGCTCAAGGACTGGTCGAATCCGCCCGCCAGCGCGACGCACCTTGCGTTCGGCTACGCGGCCGTGCAGAACGATCAACTGGTGGTCCGCGGGTGGCTCTTCAATCTGGGGCAATCCGATCCGGCCAGCGCGCAGTTGATCGGCAAGGTGTACTTCGGTCCGCTGAACGCGGACGGAGCGAAGAAGACGGCGCGCGAGTTCGCCGCGGATATTCTGGCGTCGTTCGGGATCAAGGGATTGGAAGGCACCAAGATTTATTTTGTGAGCGACCGCACCGGCCACAAAGAAATCTGGTCGATGGATCACGATGGGTCGAATCAGCGCCAGCTTACGCGGAATGGAAGCATTACGCAGTTGCCGGCGATTTCGCCGGATGGGAAATGGCTCGCCTACAGCACCCTGTTCAAGCGGCCCGGCTCGCCCATCGAGAGTTGGAACATCGTCATTCAATCGACCGTGACCGGTGAGAAAGCGCACTTCGCCAATCCCGATGCGCCCACCAACGGCTGGCCCGATTTTGGGCCGAACGGGCGATTTCTATTTGCATCGAGCCTGACGCGTTCCACCGAAATCTACACCTCCACTATCGAGGGCGCGGACCTCCGCCAGCTCACGCATTCGCGCAGTATCGATTTTTCGCCGCGCGTGAATCCCAAAACCGGCTTGGATGTGGTGTTCATCTCGGACCGCTCCGGCAAGCAGCAGTTATGGCGCATGAACATCGAGGGCGGTGGCGCCGAAATGCTGACGACCGGAGCCGGCGAAGTGGCCAATCCCGCGTGGCGATCGGATGGGCAGATGATTGCGTTCGCGTGGACCCAGGGGTTCGAGCTGGGCGGGTTCAATATTTTCATGATGGACGTGGCGAATCGCAAGCCGATCCAGCTCACCAAGGATTCCGGTGTGAATGAGAATCCGTGGTGGGCGCCGGACAACCTGCATATCGTGTATTCGTCCAAACGCGGGAACGCCAGAAACAGTTCGACGCAGATTTACACGATGACGGCGGATGGTTCCAATGTCCGGAAGCTGACCTCGGAAGGCAATAATATGCAGCCGGTGTGGGTGTCGGGGGTGCAGTAGAGGGCTGTCAGAAAAGCGTTGTCAGAATAGCCGCGGATGCACGCGGGTGAATAGCCGGTCATCTCGAAAAATTGGCTCCACTTGCCGAAAAGCAGATCCCTCGCGCGCTCGGGATGACGACGCAGGGAGGATTGATTTGACGGACCTATGGGCGGGCCATGATAAAATGAGCCGTGGAGAAAACGACCCCATCCGGCGTTTACGAGATCCGCGCGCAATGGGACAGCGAGGCCGGCGTCTGGGTGGCCGAGAGCGAGGATGTCCCGGGCCTTGTTGCCGAAGCCAATTCACCTAATGTTCTGGTTCAGAAGCTGAGAACTCTTATCCCCGAGTTGTTGGAGTTGAACGGCGAGTTGTCGGAGTTGAACGGCGCCACCACCGACCGGACCGCGAGTTTTCACGTGCTGTACCAGCACGAGGATAGTGGCATGCTGACCTTCTGATGGCCAGTTACACCCCGAGCGTGAAGGAGGTTCTTCGCGCGAATGGCTGTCACTTCGAGCGGCTAGCAAAGGGGTACCACTGGACCTTGTCGGATGTAAACTGATGTTATGGCACAAACGATCGAGCAGAAGTACGCGTCGGCCGGACATCCCTCGATCAAGGAGTTGAAGCTGGCGCAGGGGACGATTCCAACGTCGGACCCGCGAGAGCTAATCGGAGACTTCTGGCCCGAAGAAGAGAACATCGACGATTTCCTTGCGGCACTGCGCGAATGGCGGGGACATACTGAGACTAATCAGGCTGCATGAACGCGGTCGTGGTCGACACGGACGTCGTTTCGCTGATTTTCAAGGGAGACAACCGTGCCGACAAGCACCTGTCCGCACTGGCGACGCCCGACCTTCTGGTTTCGTTTATGACCGAGGCTGAACTGGAACGCTGGATTCTCCAAGCGAAGTGGGGGCCCGAGCGAATCATGCGTTTCCGAACCTACATGAAGCGTTTCGTTTCTGTTCCTTCTTCCCGCGATCTGATCGTCAAATGGGCGGAGGTAATGGTAGCGGCACGTTCTATCGGCCGACGCATTGAAGTTGCCGACGCTTGGATTGCCGCAACCGCGCTTCTTTACGAGGCGCCTCTCGTAACCAACAATCCAAGGGACTACATGGGAGTGGCCGCGATCAGCCTCCTACCCAACGCGTGGACCTAAATCCGCTCCGGGATTTGGTAACCCTCGCCTCTCTGCGAATTGACTGGCCGTCGATGCACGCCGATGGACGCGGATAAGGGGAAGCCAATTTTTGGCCACGAATGAACACCGATGAACACGAATAAGAGGATTTTGATTCGGTAGCTGGGTAGCGAAAGAGGCTCCACTTTTTGAGAAGCAGATCCCTCGCTTCGCTCGGGATGACTAGGCGAGGGGCGATTGATCAAACGGATCAATTGGCCGCGGACGTACGCCGATTCACGCGGATAAAGCAGCACGGATCGGCGAAAATGGAACAATGCCGCGGAAGCTCTCCTCGCCGTTCCAGACCTGGGTTCATCGGATCGGCTCGATCATTGCACTGGCCTTCGCCGTGTTTGTGGTTCTCCGCGTCCCGCTGCCTGCCGAGAACTCTTTCAAGCTTCTCCTCGCGCTTTGGTTCGCCATTTTTCTCTACGCCGCTTACCGGGCGTTCCGCCTAAAGACAGTCGAACTGGAGGGCGAAGACCTTCTCATCTCGAATTTCGGCGAACAGATTCGCGTTCCTCTGAATACAGTTGCCGCTGTGAAAGGCGGTCTCGGCGGAAAGAATCCAATCAAGCTGGAGTTCCGAATCGCCACTGACTTCGGCGAATCGATCAGATTCCTTCCAACGCAGCGGAGCATGTGGGTCTGGCAGCGCCATCCTTTAGTTAAGGAACTGGAAGGCCTTTGTAAATTGGGTGACCACCCGCGCTGATAGGATCCGATATCATGAGCCAAATTCGGTCGCGATCGACAGGCTACCGCACAGGCCTGAATCCGTTGTCTTACCGCTCAATCCTGTATAGGTGGATCGCGCCGCTCCCGTCTTGGCAGATGTATTGGCCGTCTGGCGAGATTGCGAACCGAAACGGTTCGTTAACGTGCTTTAGCGGCTTCTGCGGATCAATGAACAGCTGGAAGTCCCACGATTGGAAATCAGGGCGCCAGGAGAGGAGTTCCTTTCCACTTCTAAAATCCCAAACCACTCTTCTCTTGAAAACGTCAAGATACTCGTAGGAAAACAATATTTTCCTGCGGCGGCAATCGGAGGCTACCACGCGGCTTGAGTGCTGCGCGGTCGCCATTGGATCGCCGCCACCAATCGTCGGCGCTTCGGAAATCTTCCTGCCCGTATCGACATCCCAGCAAGTGACAGGTGCCCGATCAGCCGCATCCACGTCGCTCCCACCGCACATTGCTTTGCCGTAGTCGGCAAAAACGCCTGCTGGGACGCTGTCCTCAGACCACCGGTGCACGACTGCCCTGGCCACTGGGTCCACAATAAGGCTCTCCATTGTGCGGGGAAGGTGGACGGTTCGCGAGACAGAAAGTAGACCGCGATCCGCGGAAACATCCACAATCGTCCACTCTTCGGGCACCTCCCACTTGCCCACCTCCTTGCAATTCGCATCGAAAAATGTGAAGTGCGAGACGAGCTTCGCCCAATCTCTGGAAGCAAAGTCGCCGCGATCACGGGCCATCACGAGGTCGTCCCCTATGAACACACCATCCCGCGGCAGTTCACATGGCGCGCCGCCCTTAAGGCGAATGAATCTGGTTCCCGCATGTACGATCTCTCCAGATGGCGACCATCCAAGACCCCCGGTGCGACCATCAACGTCGTCTATGCCAGCCTCGATCTCGAAAACTCGGACGTCTTTTCCCGGGTGCTCAAGCTGAATCACCAGTAAATGGCTATTCTCGGCTCCTTTAGCGCCATACCAATCGGCCACGACTGCTACCTGTTGACCATCCGGAGAGAATCTCAGAGCAAACACTGGCAGGTCGCGTGTGTGGCCGGCGCCTTTCGCATCAAGAATCTTCCTTAGATCGATATCCCATAATTTCTTAAGGGATGCGGCGTGGATCGGGTTTCGTCCAAGAAGGAGAAAAACGGCGACCGCCAACCCGGTGCTCCATCCGCTCTTCGCTGTGGTCGTGTCGATCACAACCGACAGCTTATCCGAATCTGCGTGCATCTGTGTTTATCTGCGGCCAGACGCTTTTGCTACAATCCCACCCATGAGCGCCCCCGCCTACCCGCCCTCCGATGATTTCGTCCGCAAAGCCAACGTCAAGGGGATGGACGGTTATCTCGACCTCTATCGCCGCGCGGAAGCTGATCCGGAAAAATTCTGGGGCGAGTTCGCGGCGGCGAACATCCACTGGTTCGAGAAATGGTCGCGAGTTCTGGAATGGGAAGCGCCGTTCGCGAAGTGGTTCGCCGGCGGGAAAACCAACATCTCCTATAACTGCCTCGACCGGCATCTGACCACGCATCGCAAGAATAAAGTCGCGATTCTGTGGGAGGGTGAACCGGGTGACCAGCGGTTCATCACCTATCAGGAACTCCATCGCCTGGTGTGCCGCTTCGCCAACGTCCTGAAATCGCGAGGCTATCAGGCGGGCGATCGCGCGATCCTCTACATGCCGATGATTCCCGAGCTGCCGATCGCGATGCTCGCCTGCACTCGGCTGGGGATTATTCACAGCGTCGTGTTCGGCGGATTCTCGGCAGAGGCGTTGAAGGTTCGCATTCAGGATCTGGGCGCGACCGTCGTCGTCACAGCGGACGGAGGATTCCGGCGCGGCAAGGAAGTGAAACTGAAAACCGCCGTCGACGAAGCGCTGCTCGAATGCCCCGGCGTTCGCGATGTGATCGTGTATAAACGCACCACATTGAATACGACGGGCGATGTCGAAATGCGAATCGGCCGCGACCACTGGTGGCATGAGCTCGACGCGAATTCGTCGGACAACTGCCCGGCAGTCGAACTGGATAGCGAAGCGCCGTCGTTCGTCTTATATACGTCGGGCACTACCGGCAAGCCGAAAGGGATTCTGCACACCACCGGCGGATACATCACGCAGGTGACGGCCACGATGCAATGGATTTTCGATCTGCGCGATGAAGACACCTACTGGTGCTCGGCCGATATCGGATGGATCACCGGCCACAGCTACATCGTGTATGGGCCGCTTTCCGCGGGGACGACGAGCGTGATGTACGAAGGCGCGATCGATTTTCCCGCGTTCGACCGCTGGTGGCGCATGGTCGAAAAATATCGCGTGAACGTTTTCTACACCTCGCCGACCGCGATTCGCGCGCTGATCCGGCAGGGCGAGCAGTGGCCCAACGCGCACGATCTTTCGAGCCTACGGCTGCTGGGATCGGTGGGCGAGCCGATCAATCCCGCGGCGTGGGAATGGTACCACCGCATCATCGGCAAGGAGCGCTGCCCGATTGTGGATACGTGGTGGCAGACCGAAAACGGATCGATTCTGATTTCGCCGATGCCGGGCGCGGTGCCGACGAAACCGGGGTCGGCGACGCTGCCGATGCCCGGAATTATTCCCGATATTGTCGATTTGCGCGGTGAGCCGGTGGGCGTCGACAAAGAGGGCTACCTGATTATCAAGCGGCCGTGGCCCAGCATGACGCGCGGCATCTGGGGCGATCCGGAGCGATTCAAGAAAGAATATTGGAGCAAAGTTTCGGGCGCGTATTTCACGGGCGACGCCGCGCGCCGCGATGCCGACGGATATTTCTGGGTGCTGGGCCGCGTGGACGATGTGATGAACGTGAGCGGCCATCGGCTGAGCACCATGGAAGTGGAATCGGCGCTGGTGAGGCATCCGGCGGTGGCGGAAGCGGCGGTGGTCGGGAAGCCGCATGAGATCACCGGGCAAGCGGTGTGCTGCTTCGTCACGCTGAAGAACGGCACGTGGGATCACGAGGTGCTGGGCAAGGAGCTGCGCAATTGGGTGGCGCATGAGATCGGCAGTTTCGCGCGGCCCGAAGAGATTCGATTCTCAGACGCGCTGCCGAAAACGCGCAGCGGAAAAATCATGCGCCGGTTGCTGCGGGAGATCGTGACCACGCATTCGGTGGCGGGCGATGTCACAACTTTGGAAGACATGAGCGTGGTGACGCGGCTGGCGGCGCAGCAAGACGAGGAGTAAGGCGCTTCGAAATTGCGTGGTTGAAATCGAAATCAGCACGTCGCAGATAGACGGCCGCCGGTTTACGCGTCTTTCCCAGGCGATCGATGAGATGAGCGCCCGGCACGGATTGTCGATCAGCATGAAAGGGACGCTCAAGAAATTTCCAGGTTCCATCCACTGGCATCTCAAAAAGGGGCGCGAACGAGGGACCTTGGAGATCACGCTGCTTCACGCGGAGAGGCGCTTATGGTTTTCGATGCACGAGAATCGAAGCGCAGAGTGGGTGATGAAGATGGCTCACGAGTTCAAACGGAAGCTCGAAGGCGAGTGAACGGATTTGACGGACGCGCTGCTGTTGACGAATCTCACTGTGACGCTATTCCTCACCGGCCTGGTCTGGGTGTTGCAGGTGGTCCAGTTTCCCCTCTTGCTGCGCGCCGCGGGCGTCGACTTCGTAGCTTACGTGCGCGCGCAACGGAAGCGGAACACGCTATTAATGACGCTGCCGATGTTGATCGAGGCGATCACAGCCGTGTGGTTGCTGGTCACGCCGCTTCCGCACCGGAATGTGTTTCACGCCCTGGTGCTGCTGGGGTTCGTGTGGTTCGTGACGTTTTGGTCGATCGTGCCGCTGCATTCGAAATTGGTGCGCGGCTACGACGAAAGCGCGATCCGCATTTTGATCCGCGACAATTGGATTCGGACCATTTGTTGGACCGGGCGCGCGGGCTTTATGCTTTGGATCACATGGGCTTGGATCGCGACGCCTGGATCCCGCATCCATTAAGTGATGGCGGCATTGCATCGCGTCGTGATTCTCGGCAGCGGATTCGGCGGGCTCCACGCCGCACAAGCGCTGCGCCGTGCTCCGGTGGACGTGACTGTCGTGGATCGCCGCAACTTTCATTTATTCCAGCCGCTGCTGTACCAGGTTGCGACGGGATCGCTCTCGCCGGGCGAGATCTGCACGCCCATCCGCGCGATTTTGAGCAAGCAGAAAAACACGCGAGTGCTGCTGGGGGAGGCGACGGGGCTCGACGCTGCGGGCCGGCGACTGATTCTGAGCGACGGCGCGACCTCATGTGACACGCTCCCATATGACACGCTGATCGTCGCGACGGGCGCGCAAAATTTCTATTTCGGAAATGCCAGCTGGCCGGCGCTCGCTCCCGGTCTTAAATCGATCGAAGACGCAACGGCGATGCGCCACAAGATCCTGTACGCATTCGAGGCCGCGGAACGCGACCCTGATCCAGAGCATCGGCGCGCGTGGCTGACGTTCGTAATTGTCGGAGCGGGGCCAACCGGTGTTGAACTGGCCGGGGCGCTGGCCGAGATCGCGCGCGACACCTTGCGTCACGATTTCCGGGCGATCCATCCGGAGGAATCCCGGATCCTGTTGCTGGAAGGCTCGCCGCATGTGCTCCCGTCTTATCCTGAGAAGCTTTCGATTGATGCGGAGCAGTCGCTCATCAAGCTCGGCGTGCTGCCGCGGACGAATGTGCGGGTCACGGCGATCGACCAGTCGAGCGTCACGCTCGAATCGGGTGAGCGAATCGAAACGCGAACAGTGTTATGGGCGGCGGGCGTGGCGCCGTCAGATTTCGGAAGGGTGTTGGCGGATTCCGCCGGCGCGCCGCTCGACAAACAAGGACACGTAGTCGTCGCGCCGGATCTGACGGTGCCGGGGCATCCGGAAATTTTTGTGATCGGCGATCTCGCGTATTTTGAGCAGGACGGCAAGGCGGTTCCCGGCGTCGCGCCGGTGGCGATGCAGCAGGGCCGGTACGCGGCGGAAGCGATTGTCGATCGCCTGCGCGGAATCACGCGACCGCCGTTTCATTATCACGATAAGGGCAGCCTGGCGGTGATTGGAAGGGCGGCGGGCGTCGCCGATCTGGGGCGGTTGAAGTTCGGCGGCATGCTGGCCTGGCTCGCGTGGCTGTTCATTCACCTGATGTACCTGGTGCAGTTCCGCAACCGGCTGATCGTTTTCATCCGCTGGGGCTTTCAGTACGTGAGCTTCGATCGCGGGGCGCGGCTGATCACGGGCGATCCAGAATGACGGGCGCGTGGACCGAGCGCACAGGCCGTTCGTGCCGTTGTGCGCGTAGACCGAGCGCACAGGTCGTTCGTGCCGTTGTGCGCGTAGACCGAGCGCACAGGCCGTTCGTGCCGTTGTGCGCGTAGACTTAGATGTGGACCGATTCTGGATCAAGAATTTCGGATGCCGCGCCTCGCAGGCGGACGGCGCCGCGATCGAGGCGGGGCTGGCGGCGAAGGGCCTCGCGCCGTCGAGCGAATCCGCGGACGCGGATGTGCTGGTGCTCAACACGTGTACCGTCACGTCGACCGCCGACGATGAAGTGCGCCAGACCGTGCGGCGGCTGCATCGCGAGCGACCCGATGCTCGTATTCTGATCACCGGCTGCTACGCACAGCGCGCGCCGGAGGAACTGGCGGCCATGCCGGGCGTGTCGCTGGTGGTCGGCAACTCGCACAAGTCGCGCATTCCCGAGTTGGTGTCGGAGCGATTTGCGAACGGAGGGATTCCGTATCACGGGCAGATCGAGGTGGGGGACATCTTCGCCCAGCGCGATTTTCTTTCGGCGCCGGTGGCGGATGCGCTGGGCGATCGCACGCGGCCGAATCTGAAGATTCAGGACGGCTGCAACAATCGCTGTTCGTTCTGCATTATTCCGTTCGTGCGCGGGCGCAGCCGCAGCGCGCCGCCGGAGCAGGTGATCGCGCAGGTGAGCGCGCTGGCTTCCAAGTATCGCGAAGTGGTGCTGAGCGGCATCAATCTGGGGCGATGGGGTAGAGATCTGAGTGGGTGTGTCCGATTGGTGGATGTGCTGCGGCGGTTGTTGGATGAGACGGGCGTAGAGCGGCTGCGTTTGAGCTCGGTCGAGCCGATGGATTTCTCGGACGACCTGTTGCAGTTGATGGCGGAATCGTCGCGCATCGCCAGGCATGTGCACGCGCCGCTGCAATCCGGATCGGATACGGTGCTTCGCCGCATGCATCGCAAGTATCGTCCCCGGCATTACGCGGATCGGATTTTGAAGGCCCGGGAATTGATGCCGGATTGCGCGGTGGGCGCGGACGTGATGACCGGATTCCCGGGCGAGACGGACGAAGAATTTGAGCAATCGCGAGGGTTTATCGAATCGCTGCCGTTCACTTATCTGCACGTTTTCACATATTCGGAACGGCCCGGAACGCCGGCCGCGGAATCGGCGTCGCAAGTGCCGGTCGCGATCCGAAAGCAGCGCACGCGCGTTCTGCGGGAGCTGGCTGCGCGAAAGAACCTCGAATTTCGCAGAGCGATGATCGGGCGGGTACTGTCCGCGGTAACGCTGGACCACGTTGATCCCCTTGCGGGGGGAGCGCTGTCTGAGAATTATCTGAAGATCAAGCTCGCGATCCCGCGTGAATCGAACCGGATCGTGGAAGTGCGAGTTGGCGGGCTAACCGCGGATGGGCTGTATGAGTCCGGCGCGCTAGTTGTTATGTAGAGCAGTAGCATCGGAAGATGGCCGGGCAATTCGACGCGATCATCATCGGGACGGGGCAGGCCGGCCCCCCGCTAGCCCATCGACTGGCGGGCGCGAAGATGCGCGTTGCGATCGTCGAGCGCGGCAAATTCGGCGGCACTTGCGTCAACACCGGTTGCATCCCCACCAAAGCCATGGTGGCCAGCGCCTATGCAGCGCATATGGCGCGGCGCGCAGCCGAATTCGGAATCAATGCCGGCGGCGTATCCGCAGACATGAGAGCGGTGAAGGCGCGCAAGGATCGAATTTCCTCGCAGTCGCGAATCGCCGTCGAATCCGGACTCAGGAATCTGGAAGGCTGCGCGGTCTTCACGGGCCACGCGCGATTCGAAGGTGCCGGCGAAATCAGCGTGGGCGAGATCCGCTTGCGCGCGCCGCGAATTTTCATCAACGCCGGTGGACGAGCAAGGATCGATATCGCGGGCGCCGATCAGACGCCGTTTCTCACCAACAGCTCCATGATGGAGCTTGACGCTCTGCCACGCCACTTGGTGGTCATCGGCGGCGGCGCGATCGGGCTCGAATTCGCACAGATGTTCCGCCGGTTCGGCAGCGAAGTCACGGTGATCGAAATGTCTCCCCGATTGGCTGCCCGCGAGGATGAGGATGTTTCCGCGGCAATCCGGGAGATTCTGGAGCGCGAAGGAATCATGGTTCGCACGAGTGCGAAGTGCATCCGGCTCGCAAGCGACGAAGGCGGCGCAATGGTCACACTCGACCACGATCGCGAGTCCACGGTTCGAGGCTCGCATGTGCTGCTGGCGGTGGGGCGACGGCCCAATACAAACGACCTCGGCCTTGAAAAAGCGGGCGTCAAAATCGATGCGAAGGGATACATCCAAGTCGACGATCAGCTTCGAACCAATGTCGAGGGGATTTGGGCGATAGGCGATTGCAACGGAAAAGGCGCGTTCACCCACACTTCCTACAACGATTACGAAATCGTCGCGGCAAATCTTCTCGATAACGATCCGCGCCGCGTCAGCGATCGCATCACGACCTACGCAACCTTTATCGACCCGCCATTGGGTCGCGCGGGAATGACCGAAGCCGAGGTGCGCGTATGGATGGGAAAAACGGGGAAGAGAGCGCTGATCGCAAAGCGACCGATGGAGAAGGTGGGCCGCGCCGTGGAGAAAAGCGAAACGCAGGGTTTCATGAAGATCATGCTGGATGCCCAATCGAAAGAGATTCTAGGCGCTGCGATTCTTGGAACTGGCGGCGACGAAGCGATTCATTCGATTCTCGACGTGATGTACGCGAAAGCACCGTACACGCTGATCCAACGCGCGGTTCACATTCACCCGACCGTGTGTGAGCTGATTCCCACCATGCTCGGCGATCTGAAGCCCCTGGTCTAAAGCTGTCCGCGCTGAATGCTCCCCGGCGGCTTCTCGCGCGCGCCCGGTCGCATCGGAAAACGTGACATCATAGCGAAACATGAGGAACCTTGCGCTGAGCGCCGCCGCCGTGGCCGCGTTCGCCCTGTTGGGCTATCTTCTGGCTCAGAATCCGCCGCAGCGGCCCGCCGGTATCGCGCCGCCATCGCACACCGCGATTCGCATCGGCTTCGGCGAACGCCAGGATCGGGAATCCGACTACTCGGGCGACCTCTCGTTGAGTGATGGGCGCGTCGCGGACCTGATTCCCTGGCGTTTTTTTGGCGGCGACCAGTTCGACGGCGCGAATGGATGGAAGCTGGTGACGCGCCGGGCGCCCCTGGAGAACCAGCCCGATCAACCCATTCCGATCGCCACTCCGGGCGCGGCTGTAAATGTCGTCCCCAAGAGCGTCACGGCGATCCTGGATGCGCCCGCCTCCGCGAGCGCGACGGTGCGAACCCGCCGCGGCAATTACTCCTTCCGGCTCGACGATCTGAGAAACGGCAGCGTTCTCACCTTCGAGGATGGAGACGTCACTGTCCAGGCGGTGCCTGCGCCCGTGCGCGTTTCTCCCGGACCCGTCGACTCTAACCACGAGCACGATCATCCTTCCGTCGCGATCGCCGCGGATGGAACTGCCTGGGCCGCATGGCAGGTTTACGAAAACGGCGGCGACCGCGTTCTGGCCGCGCATTCGACGGCGAACGGCTGGTCGGCGCCCGAACCGTTGACCGCAGCCGGTCAGGACATTTTTCGAACAGCGGTGGCCGAGGATTCGCAGAGGCGGCTGTGGGTGGTGTGGTCGCAGCGAGATGGCGAGGCGTGGAATCTGGTAGCTCGGAACTATGACGGACGAACCTGGAGCGCCCCACGTACGCTGACCCACGCCAACGGACCGAATTTCTTTCACAAACTGCTGCGCGATCGCGCGGGCAATCTGCACCTGGTGTGGGTCGCTCATTTCAACAGTGAATCCCATGTCATGTGGAGCAAACTCTCGGGCGACGCCTGGTTCCCTCCGCGCGAAATCAGCGGCGCGAGCGCCTGGATGCCGGACGCAGCGGCCGATTCCAAAGGAAACGTATACGTAGCCTGGGATTCTTACCGCACCGGCAATTACGATATTTTCCTGCGCCGCATCGCCGCCGATGGAACGCTGGGTCCCATTGAGCAGGTCACCAGGTCGCCGCGCTTTCAGGCGCACGCCTCGATTGCGGTGGATGGAGCCGACCGAGTCTGGCTTGCGTGGGACGAGTCCGGTTCCAACTGGGGAAAGGATTTCGCGCGCGATGACACTTGGCGCAGCACCACGCTGTATGCGGATCGCCGGACTCGCGTCGCGGTCCTGGAAAACGGGAAGTGGTCGCAGCCGGCCGACCCGATGGCGGCTTTGCCAACGCGCTACAACCGCTACGCCGAATCGCCAAAGCTCGCTTGCGACGCCGCGGGGCGCATGTGGCTCGCGCTGGAAGTTCGCACGTCGACCCAGATGAACCGGTCCGACTTGTGGGCCAACCTCGGGCGATGGGACATGTTCGTCACGGCTTACGAGGGCGATCGATGGCGCGCGGCGGCGCAGGTTCCGCGCTCGAGCACTCGTCCCGATGGTGGGTTCCAGATGGTAGCCTCATCCACCGGAATGTGGGCCGTCTGGACCAACGACAATCGGCTGTTCCCGGCCGCCGAGGGGCAACCGAATTTGCGGCATCACACCGTGGAATTTACAAGCTTCGCCGGGGAATTTACCGGTTCAAGCCCGGAATCTTCACCCGCGCCGCCGGTGTTTGAAGCGTTCGCCGAGACGCCGGGCGCCGCCGCGGCAGTTCATCCAAATGAGCCTGCGGATGTGCAGCGCGTGCGCGGCTATCGAATGAGCACCGGCAATGCCCAGTTCCAAATTCTCCGCGGCGACTTCCATCGCCACACTGAAATATCGCTGGATGGAGCGGGCGACGGCTCCCTCGAAGACTATTTCCGCTACATGATCGACGCCGCCGCCATGGACACCGGAATCGTGTCGGATCACGACGCCGGCGGCCAGGAATACAGTTGGTGGCGAACCGAGAAAGCCATCGATCTGTTCCACATCCCCGGCGGATTCACGCCTCTGTTCGGCTATGAGCGCAGCGTCCCTTATCCCAACGGCCACCGCAATGTCGTCTTTGACCACCGCGGAGTGAAAGTTCTGCCGATCTCCGCCGACGAGAATTCGGCCAAGATCAACACCGGGCCCATCCTTTATCCCTACCTGAAGCAGAATCGCGGCATCTGCATGCTGCATTCGCTCGCGACCAACCAGGGTAGCGACTACCGCGACAACGATCCGGAAGTGGAACCGCTGGTCGAAATCTATCAGGGCTACCACGCCAATTACGAATACGAAGGTGCGCCCCGCGCCGAATCGAAGGATTACAACGTCGCCACCCACGGAGCCTATCGCCCGCTGGGCTTTTACTGGAACGCGCTCGACAAGGGATTGAAGCTGGGCGTCGAGTCGAGCTCCGATCACATTTCCACGCACACCTCTTACACCATGATCTATACGCCGTCTCCCAATCGCGCCGATCTCGTCGAGAGTATGCGCAAACGCCACGCCTACGGAGCCACCGACAACATCGTGCTGGATTGGAGAGCGCGCGACCGCCAGGGCAAGGAATGGATGATGGGCGACTCCTTCGAAGCGGCCTCCGCTCCCGTGCTGCACGTGAAGGCGGTTGGGACCGCGCCGATTCAAAGCGTCGAGATCGTCAAGAATGGAAAGTTCGTGTACAAGATCGAGCCTGGCGCGAACTCAGCGGAATTCGATTACACCGACGCCTCGGTGACGCCCGGCGAAAGCTGGTACTACGTTCGGGTCATCCAGGTGGATCGGAACATGGCCTGGTCCAGCCCGATGTGGATCAAGTACCCGAGCCGCTGAAGGACGATGCCGCAGGCCGCCGTCGGGCCGGTCTATGGGTTGGCTTTTGCTCGCCCTGATCTTGACTTATTGGGACGCTTACTTCAGCCGTGGATCCTACTTCACGGGACTTACTTCGCGCGCTTGAAGTCCAACTCCCGCGGTCCGCCCCTGCCGCCGCCTCTCCGGCCACCTCCGCCGCCTGCCGGACGGGAGATTGTCAGCTTCAGATCGTCGCCCGATAACGTGCCGGTATACGTGGTGGTTTGATTCCCGCCGTTGCGTGCCGCGCGAGTGACCTTGAAGCTCACGTTGGCGCCGTCGACCTTGCCTTCGGTGATGTCCACGGCGCCGCCCCGGCCGCCGACCAGGCTCCCGCTCAGCGTGGAACCGTCAGACTTTAGCGTTAAGGTTTGCGTTTGAGCGCCGTTCCGGCCCTGAGTTTGGACGGTCCATTTTCCGTCGATGTCCGCTGCCAGCGTCAATCCGCAAGTCAACGCCGTTAGCGCACCAAATATCACAACTTTCTTCATGCTCTTTTTCCCTTTCACGATCAATAGTGGGCCGCCACTCTGGTTTGAACAATGAGCGGCAAGCCGGCTCTCCAGCCGGATTTCTTCCGTGAGGTGTTTTTCAACAGAGCGGCGCGCCAAACTCCTACTTGAGCGTCACCTGCTTCCGAGCCGCGCCTGGTCGCAAGCGGCACCCTATCACGATAGACGAATTTTGCGCAACCAAGATGACACGTCTCCTAAGGAATCCCACGCCCGATTCTTGCGCCGATCTGAGATCAACGCGGCACCTTTGAGATCGGCTTGCTCGCGGGATCGACGGGCCAACTTTCAGGATGCAGCGGCGGCTTGAACTCGTCCGTGCTGAAGACGCGAAGTTCCTCCCCCGGCGGCGCGACCTTCAGCACCAGAGCGACCTGCCACCGCGGCCCCTGAAAATACGAAACGCGAATTCCGTGGATTCCCGCACTCAGGCTGACGCTGCCGCTGACATCCATGGGCGGATGCTCGCCGTCGTTGTCGGCCACCAGTTGATCGTCGATGTAGCAGCGAGCCCCGTCGTCGGATGTCAGAACAAAAGTGTACGTCCCCGGCTTGTCGATCCAGAACCGGCCGGTATAATCGATCGCGAACCATTCGTACCTCTTGGTCACACCGGGGAAGCCAAGCTTAAAATCCTGCGGCGGAATATTCAGCGACGAAGTGTAGATGCTTCCCGACGGTTTTAGCTTGCTGAAATCCGGCAGCCGTTTCGTGTTGTGGCGGATATGATAAACCACGCCGCGCAGCCCGGCGGGGATCACCGTGGTACTTCCAAACGTGGGCGTGGTTCCGAACGTGGCCGCCGGCTCCTGTCCCAGGGCGAGTGAAGCGAGGCAGAGTGCGATTAAACCAGAGGTCGGGCGCACAAGCCAAAGGTATCACGCACCGCCGTCACTGAAGCGCGACTGTGTGGGACTGCGTCCACACACTAACCAACTGCTGCAACGCGCCACACCCTCACAATCCCAAGCATGATAGAGTTTCTCTGAAAGGCATGCTGCATATGCGCAACTCCATGGTTTTTCCGGTCAGATTGGCGATCTTCGCCGGCGCTTTTTCGATTTCCGCTCCCGCGCAGCCCCCGCCACCCCCCGCTCCCGCGCCGTTTACCACTCATCAGTTGAAACCGAACGTCTACTGGATTGAAGGCGGCGGCGGAAACAGCGGCGTCATCGTCGGCGACAAAGGCGTGATCGTCATTGACGCCAAAACCACTGCGGCTGGCGGCAAGGAACTGCTGGAGGACATCGCCAAGATCACTCCGAAGCCGGTGACCACTGTCATTCTTACCCACAGCGACGGAGACCACGTCAACGGACTGGCCGCCTTCCCGGCCGGCATCACCATCATTGCCCATGAGAACAACAAGAAGGAGCAGCAGGCCGCGCTAACCGCCGGGGGCCGCGGCGCGCCTCCAGCCGATCATCTCCCCACGCGCGTCGTCACCAAGAACAAAGAGAGCTTTAAGATCAACGGCGTGAAAGTGGAAGTGTTCCACTGGGCGCCCGCGCACACCAGCGGCGATCTGGTGGTATATCTGCCCGCCGACAAGATCGTGTTCACGGGAGACATTATCGCCATGCAACTACCCGATCCGCTGATCCATCTCGAAAAGAACGGCTCGTCGGAAGGCTGGATCGCGACCGCCAAGGGCATGGTCGCTCTCAATGCAACTCAGTACGTCCCGGGCCATGGCGACGTGCAGATGAAACCCGCCATTCAGAAGCGGCTCGCGGATGCGGAAGCCAAGCGGGCCAAGATCAAAGACCTGGTCGCGCAAGGCAAGTCTCTCGAGGAGATCAAGGTTGCGGTGGGCGATCCTCCTCCGGCCCAGGGCCGTGGCGGCCGCGGAGGTCCTGGATTCGCCAGCTTCACGGAAGTCGTATACAAGGAGCTCACCAGGAAATCGTGACGATACTCGCTCGTTTTTCAAGCCCCGTCCGTTAGGGCGGGGATCGTGGGGCCGGCAGTCATGCCGGCGAGCCGGCTTTCGGACCGGCTTATCTTTGCTTTCAAACCCCGCCCGTTAGGGCGGGGATCACGATTCCGTGCCGCGACTCCCGCCGGTTCGCCGCCCGCCTACACGATAATCAAACTGATGATCGAGCCTCTTCGCATCCGCGCCGTCAACACCGCGGCGGATTCCGAAAATAAAATCCATGACGACCGCATCGCCGCGCAATATGGATTCCGCGGAGGACTCGTTCCGGGAGTCACCGTCTACGGCTACCTGGCGGCCGCTGTCCTCGATCATTTTGGCGACACCTGCCTCAACCGCGGAGCCATGGATGTCCGTTTCCATCAGCCGGTCTATGAGGGCGACGAAGCGATCGTGACCCTCGCCGATCACGAAAGCCCTGGCCGCGTCCGCGTCAACGTTGCCGTAAACGGGGCCGAGCGCGCTTCGGCCGTCGCCTGGCTTCCGGGGACTGATGAGACTCATGACCAACCTGCACCCACTCCGGAGCAACGCGTGCCGCTTCCATCGGATCCGGCACAAGCTCCCAAACGTCGCACGCCCACTCGCGAAACTCTCGCGCCCGGCACCGTGCTGACCCCGTTATTGCAGCCGCTCGATCTCGCCCAATCCCGCATCAGCGCGCCGCTCGATCCCGCCGTAGTGGTTCCTCGAAACGGAGCTCTTCAAAACGCCCCCGCCCGATTCGCTCACCCCGCGGTTCTGCTCGCGCTCGCCAACGAAATTTTCGTGAAGAATTACGAGTTCGGCCCGTGGATCCACTCATCGAGCGAGGTTCGCAAGTTCAGCGCCGCGAGCGACGGCGAACAGATTTACACGTCCGCTAAAGTCGAGGATCGCTTCGAGCGCAAAGGTCACGAATTCGTGGTGCTCAACGTGGTGATCGCCGCTCTTGTTGACAATGCCGCCGGCATTGGCATCGCGCCTGGCCATGTCGCGCCCGCGCAACCTGACCTCCGCATCGATGACCTTCGCATTGTCGAGCGCATTCGCCACACGGCCATCTGGCGTCCTCTCAAAAAGGGGACAGGCTACCCTTTCCCTCTCAAAACTTAGCCCCAACCTCAAAAGGTCGCATGGTGGACAGAGCGGTCTTCCTTTTTCACCCCCAACCACCGCAATAACTCACTTTTCCCCGACTCTATCTCCTCTCGATTGTTCCATTTCCCACTTCGGTCCACACCCCTCCGCAAGATTCCTGGATTATCTTGGGACCGAAGAGATCGGTGCTCGATCAGCAGAGAGCCGGTTCCACTGAGCAAGGTGTACATGTCACCGCCGTTGCAAGGTGTTTGTGTTGTTGATGGCCGTCGGTCTCGAAAATACCGATCCCCCGTCGTGGCGGGCGAAAAACACGAACCTGCTGTTCCGGGTTGGGACGGGGTGAAGCCGGCTTCAGTTCAGCTCTTACGAGCCGTGACCAAAGGGAGCGGTTCTTAAAAAGAGAGCAGTTTTAGAAAGAGAGCGGTCTTAAGAAAGAGAGCGGTATTAGAAAAGTGAATTTTTCGGGTTGAGCCCATGGGGCTAGAGTGACGCGGCCGTGACGCATCGCGTCCCAGTCGTCTCTCCCGCCCTCTCTTACTGCCAGAAAACCGGAAGTGTCTTTTCGCATTTGCGCCATCCTGCCGCGAGCTCTTGGCTCATTTACTTGTCTCGCTCGCAAGTTTGCTCGCGAGCGGGCGATCCTGACCGGCGTACTTGTTGCCCACTTTTTTTCCATAGGGAACGGCGGAGGGCGTCGAGAGCTGCTCGAAGGTGAACGAGCAGACGCGCATTCCGGGATACAACGCGACCGGCATCAGCCCGAGATTGCTGAGCTCGAGCGTCGCCTTGCCCATCCAACCCGGATCGAACAGACCCGCGGTTCCGTGGACGATGATGCCGATCCGGCCGAGGCTCGAGCGGCCTTCCAGACGCCCAAGGACGTCGTCATCCAGTTCCAGCGTTTCCTCGGTAATGGCGAGCGCGAATTCGCGCGGCTGGAGGATGAACGGCTCGCCGGGCGCAACGCGGATGGTGCGCATCAGATCCTGAATCGCGGTGCGATCCTTCAGATCGATGAAAGCGTGGCGGCTGTGCTCGAATACGCTGAACTCGCTGCCAAGACGGAAATCGACGGAGCAGCTTCCGAATTGCTCGGGAGGGAGCGGGGGCGTGATCTTGATTTTTCCTTCCTGAAGGTAGCGCCGGATGTCGACGTCGGAGAGGACCATATCTTAAGAAGTATAGTCGCAGAACTGTCGTTGCGAGTCCTCTACCAGACGACTTGGACCGGGTACTTTCGAAAGATGCGGTTGGCCGTCACCAGATGCATTCTTTCAATGACGCATTGCGCGGCGAGGAGACGGTCGAACGGATCCTTGTGTACCGGCGGGAGCTTGAGCGTCGCGTAAATGTGGGCGGGACTGATGCTCAAGACACGGCGTACGCCCATCTTCGTCATGTGAGTGTCGAAATACTCCGGTGTTGCGGGCAAATCCAGTTTTCGGGCATGGATTTTCAGTGCGATTTCCCACAAGCTTGCGCTGCTGACCACCAGGTCATTCGCTTCGTCGTGCATCAACTGGCCCGCGCGTTTCGATAGCTTCGAATCCGTCGCCATCGTCCACAGCAATACGTGCGTATCGAGGAGAAGCGTCATCCGCCGATGAACTCTTCGAACTCCTCATCGGTCATAGGTGCATCCCAACCGGGAGTAAACTTGATGGTCCCGGCCGCTGAGCCGAACACACGCTTCGATTTCGGCTCGATCTTCACCAGTTTCGCGATCGGGCGGCCGGCCTTGGCGATGACGACCTCCTCGCCTTGCGCTACCTTTTGAAGCAAGCGGGAAAGATGAGTCTTGGCCTCGTGGATGTTGACTTCGGTCACACTCTCATCCTAGTTTAGTCAAGTGAACTAAGTCAATACTGCGCGAGCGCGCTCCTGCGGTCGCGCTTCCCTGATTGCCGCCGGCGGTCTTCGTCGTGACGCGTCGCATCGGAGGATAATACAAGCATGTCCGCGAGTCCGCAGCCGATTATCACGCCGGAAATGTATCTGGAGATGGAGCGGACGGCCGAGATCAGGCACGAATACTATCGCGGGACCGTGTACCAGATGTCGGGGGGATCGGGGAACCATGCGATCCTGATCGCGCATCTGGCGGCTTCGCTGGTGGCGGAACTCAGAAAGAGGCCATGCAGCGTGACCGTGAGCGACATGCGGCTGCGCGTCTCGCCAGACGGGCTGTATACCTATCCGGATGCGATGGTGTTCTGCGGCGAGGCTCAATATGCGGATGCGCACAAAGACACCTTGCTCAATCCGACAGTGATCATCGAGGTCCTCTCACGTTCCACCGAGTTGTATGATCGCGCGTCCAAATTTCAGCAATACCGGTTGGTGGAATCGCTGATGCAGTATGTGCTGGTCTCGCAGACGGAGCCGCGCATCGAGGTTTTCACCCGGCAGCCGCAAGGGAAATGGTTGCTGGAGGAATACTTAGGCCTGGACGCCAAGTGCCATCTCGATAGCCTGCATTGTGTGATCGCGCTCGCGGAGATTTATGAAAAGGTGAATTTCCCGCCGCCGGTTCTGCGCGCGGATGAGGACTGACGTGGTTGACTAAAGCCGTCGCGGGCTAACATAAGAGTATGATTGCGAGTCCACAAACGCGCATTACGCCCGAGCAGTATCTGGAGCTAGAGCGCGCCTCGGAATCCCGAAGCGAATACTACAACGGATACGTGTATGCGATGTCGGGGGCATCGCTGCCGCACGCCATCATCACCAGTCACATCTCCCAGTCTTTGGGGAACCAGCTTGAGAAGCGCCCTTGCCTGGTGATCACCACCGATCTCAAGATACGCGTCTCGCCGCAGGGATTGTACGCGTATCCGGATGTTGTGGTGGTTTGCGGCGAACCGAAGCTGGCCGACCGGCGCAACGACATTCTCCTGAATCCCACCGTGATCATCGAAGTCCTGTCGCCGTCGACGGAAGCCTATGACCGCGGATTCAAGTTTCATCAGTATCAACTGGTCGAATCGCTTCAGGAGTACGGGCTGGTCTCGCAGACGGAGACGCGGGTGGAGATCTTTCGCAGACAGCCGAATGGCGAGTGGCTGCTGGCGGAGTCGCTGGGGCTGGACGCGGTGTGCCATTTCAAGAGCGTCGCGTGCGAGATCCCGCTCGCGGCAATTTATCGGAAGGTGAATTTCGAGGCTGCGCCATCGGCTCCGCCGGCACCTGATCCTAACGAGCCCCGATAGCCGGTTCCAACACTACCGCCAGTACATCGCCGAACGAGCCGAGACTGGTCGCGCGCCAGCCGGCTAACTCGGGCTGCTGTAGAAACCAATCGCGCCAGTAGCCCGCTGGACCGAGACCGCCGTAGATCACAAATCGTCCTGTCCTGGAGAGCGTGTCGCGCGTCAATTCGCGCGCGTAGGCGTCGGCTTCGGGCGATGTTTCGAAGGGAAACAAAACTTGACGCCCACCGGCCGGATAGACGGATAGGTGTGCGTACAAAAATCCAGGCAGCGGATAATCCGGCGTCCAGACGGGCGATTTGGCCTCGATGAAGGGACTGGGACAGATGACCGGCGTGTCCGCGGTCGCCAATTCATGAACGGCGCGCGCAGCATCTCGCCAATCGGAAGGCGCGTGCGGAGTCCACGGATGCCGCCAATTGCCGACGGTGAGCAGCACGCCTGCGCCCAGGATGAGCGCCGCGTATTTCCAGTGCGGCGTGGAGCCGGATGGCGGGATGAACATTGCCGCCGCGAGAGTCGCCGCCGCGGCCGCGCCTGGAAGCGCGATCGACAGATATCTGGGAATGAAGACGCTGTCTCCACTGAGCCGCGAAAACACGAACAAGCTGACGGGATGAATCAGCCACCAGGCGAGGATCACGCACACGGATGAGAAAGAGATAGTGGTGAAGGTTGACGGTTGCGGAAGAGACCACGTTGGAAGCTCACGAACTGGCGCCCGGCGCAACAGGCGGTTTAGAATTCCGGCGATAGCCAAGGCCGCAAGAAGCAAACTCAACTTCAGCGCGTAGATCAACTCGATCCATTTCGGCGCGGGTACAATAACGTGCGCGTGCGCCTCACGGAGAATCGGCAGGGATTCCATCGCAACCGGGACCAGCGCGATGGCGAGCGCCGTGAAAACCAAGCCCATTGTCAACCAGGAAACTTTGGTTTCGCCGCGCGCGCACCGCACGAGGGCATACACCGCAAACACGAGATAGATCGGCCAAAACAGCAGGTGCACACGCCACAGCAGCGCGCCGAAAACGACGAACCCGGCGGCTGGTATCCAGCGATTCGAGTCGAGCCAGTTCACCAGGAAAAGCAGCGCGGCCGCGGACACGCACATGCCCAGCGCATAGGGACGCGCGTCGGCGGCTTCCGCATTGACGGCTCTGAGGGCCAGACAGGCGAAGACCGCGAACCACGCCGCATGGGGATGAATCAGGCGCGCGGCGAGCCGTGCGATGAGCAGCAGCATCAGCGCCATCGCGAGAATCGACGGCAAGCGATAACCCGCTTCCGAAACACCGAACAGCGAATCGGCGGCGCGCGCGACGGCGTAGTAGATCGATTTCGATACCTGCGGCGCGATGGCAAGGGAGGGATGGTCCGGCCCGTGGTGGACAACGAAGACGGTGACCATTTCGTCGACCCAAAAACTGGTGCGAAGCGAGACGATCCACAAGCGCGCGATAGCGAGGAGGAGAACCAGCGCAAGCAAGAGGTTCAGCCACTTTTCAAAAAGATCGCGCAAGTGTGATGATAGACGTTTGCGGGGAGTGAGGGGTGACGGTAAGAATTGTTTCACGCGTCATAGTGGTCACGGTTTGTACTTTGGAGGAAGCATCTCTTGGACCGCTCCCTTTGGTCGCGGCTCGTTAAGAATTGGTCGCGGCTCGTTAAGAATTGGTCGCGGCTCGTTAAGATTGGTCGCGGCTTACGATGGCTTGGTGCGCGTACGAGCGAGCTCGCGGAAGACGTCGCCGAACGCGGGCACGCTGGTCTTGAGCAGGTTGAAATCGTTCTTGCGAATCAGCAAGAGGTCGGAAGGGGCGGTGGCGCGAACGGTGGCGTTACGGCTCGCGTCGGCGAGCACGGCCATCTCCCCAAAATAGTCGCCCGGGCCCAGATCGGCGACGTGTTCCAGGACGCCTCCGCTTTCCTGCAGTACTTCACACTGACCTTTTTCGATGACGTAGACGTTGTCGCCGAGATCGCCTTGATTGAAAATGATCTCGCCCGCTTCGAAATGCTGGCGCGCGATGCCGGATTCGCGCAACAGCTTGATCTGGACCAGGTCCGGCGGAAATACCAGGGCGATGATCCAATCGAGAGCGATGCGAACTTTGTTGCGGATGCCCGGCATCTTCATCAGGTAGATGCCGCGCCAGAGCAGCCATGCCGCGAGGCCGGAGACGCGGACACCGAGAATTTCAGCGACCGCGGAAAAATGTCCCAGCGAGCCAAGCTTACCCAACCCTTCGAACGCGAAAATACGCGAGGGGGCGCCCGTGATTTTCGCGCGAATGTTCAGCGCGACGGTGGCGGCTTCGCGGACGGCGTGCTGGGCGGTGGGCGGAACGGGATTGCCGGCGGCGGTTTTGGCGGAGGCGCAATCGCCGAGCACCCAGACGTCCCCCTCATAGCCCACGAATTCCAGGTTGCCGTTCACCAGCAGACCGCCGCTGTCTTTGCTCCCCTCGGCGCAATCGAGTTTATCGAGGACCGGCGCGAGCACCGATGGAACCGTGGATACGATGGTCTTGCAGGCGATTTCGCGGCCCGATTTCAAGATCGCCTTTTCGGAAGTTGCGGCGGCGAGGCGATCCTTCAAAATGATTTCGACGCCGCGCTTCCGCAGGATCTTCTGCGCGAACAGCGCGAGCTTTTCCGTCATTTCGGGCAGAATTCGGTCGCGCGAATGGACCAGCACGCAGAGTGCCGGCTGATCCCGCAGACGAATATAGTTGCGCTTGACGCGGCGAATAAAGTCGTTCAACTCGGCCACCACTTCCACGCCCGAGAATCCGCCGCCACCGACCACAAAGGTCAGGAGCTTGGCGCGAAGAACCGGGTCGGTTTCGACTTCGGCTTCCTCAAGCGCATGCAAAACGTGATTGCGGAGCGCCAGAGCATCGGCCAACGTGCGGAAGGGTTTGGCGTTCTCGATCATGCCGGGCATGCCGTAGAAATTTGTGACGCCGCCGAGCGCGATGACCAGATAGTCATAGGGGAGCTCCATGCGGCGAGGTTTGAATCCAGGGCTGACGATGACCACCTTATTGAGGAGATCGATCTCTTCCACCTCGCGCATCACCAAGTGCGTGCGCGGGCACAGGCGGCGGATGGGGGAGACGACATCGGTGATTCCGATGGAGCCGGAAATCACTTCCGGCAGCATGGGCTGATAGACCCAGTAATTTTCGCGATTGACCAGGTGGATGGATGCCTGGGACGGCTTCAGAAGTTTTTCAAGATAGCGGGCAGTGTAGACACCGCCGAAGCCGCCGCCGAGGATCAGAATTCTTTTCGGGTTGTCGGCCATCACCGTCCCAGCCCATCGCGCACGAGCATGGCGAGACGCCCCGCGCCCAGCAGCGCGGTCTTATCATTCAAGATTACGCGCACCGGCATGGCTTCGAGAAGTTTCGAGGAGCGGCCCTTGGCGGTGAACGCGCGCATGAATGCCGGCGCCTGGAGCTTCGGCAAGATCTTGGGGGCGATGCCGCCGCCAAGGTACACGCCTCCGGTGGCCATGCCTTTGAGCGCTAGGTTCCCGGCTTCGGCGCCGTAAATGGAGACGAAAAGGTCGAGCGCCTGCACGCACAACGGACTTTCGTTTTTGATGGCGAGTTCCGAAATCGTCGCGGAGGTATGAACCTTGCCAACCTTTTCGGCGAGCCAAGCCGGTTCCTCGGCGCGACCGGTGTCGCGGAGGAACTGATAGATGTTATACAAGCCGGGGCCCGAAAGCGCGCGCTCCACGCTGACGTGATCGAACCGCTTCAGCAAATATTCCAGAAGCGCGATTTCGGTTTCGTTGCGCGGAGCGAAATCGGTGTGGCCCCCTTCGCAAGCCCACGGCTTATAATCCTTGCCATCGGCGAAAAGACCGGCTTCGCCCAGGCCGGTGCCGGCGGAGATGAGTACGCGATTCCCCAAGGCATCCGGCGCACCGTGGTTCAGCGTGACGAAGTCCTGAGGGCCGAGCACGGCGATGCCATACGCGTTCACTTCGAGATCGTTGGCGAGGCGAACGGAGGGCAGGCCGAGATCGGAGGCAAGTTCAGCCACATCGATGATCCAGGGCAAATTCGCGGGCCGCGATTTTCCGCCGACCACGGCCCCCGCGACGCCAAAGCAGGCGGCCTGAACCGGCTGATTGTGAATCGCTCGAAATTTGTGCAGGATTTCGCGGAGGTCATTGTGCGCAGCGCTCAAGAAAATCTCGATGACCACGGCGCGCGGCTGGGCGGGCGTGCCTTCGAAGATGGCAAGACGGGTATTGGTGCCGCCGATGTCGCCAGCAAGAATCATTTGCGCTTAGTCGCCGGCGAATTCATAAACTCGCTAGCATTTCTAGCCGGTGGCGCTGGGCGTCGACGCAAATGTCGACGCGGCACGCTTTGGTAGTTCGCGCACAACGGCACGAGCGGCCTGCGCGCTCTCGAGTGCGTGCGCCACACAGAGCGTGTTCCTTCGTCATTCACACCTACTCCAGGAGCGCTTGTCGCGCTCCAACATTTCGTCGGCCTCGGCGGGTCCCCAGGTGCCGGCCGCGTAATTTGGAAATTTGCGCGGCGGCAGCGCTTCCCAAACATCCTGGATGGGCGCGACCACGCTCCAAGCGGTCTCCACCATGTCGGATCGCTGAAACAGCGTCGCGTCGCCGAGCATGCAATCGTATAGCAGACGTTCGTAGCCGGTGCTCGGCGTGGTGCCGAAATAATCCTTGTAATGAAAATCCATTTTGACGTTGCCCATGCGCACCAGTGGTCCGGGAATTTTCGCGCCGAAGCTGAGGGAGATGCCTTCGTCGGGCTGCAGCATCAATACCAGACGATTGGGCGTAAGCTTTTCGACAGAGGTCTGGCGGAACAGAAGGAACGGCGCGCGTTTGAACTGAATCGAAATCTCAGTGACACGCTTGGGCATGTGCTTGCCGGTGCGAACATAGAAAGGCACGTCGGCCCAACGCCAATTGTCGACGTACAACTTCAGAGCAACGTAGGTCTCGGTTTTCGAGGTGGGTGAGACGTCCAGCTCGCTGCGGTAAGGAAGCAGCTTGGTCTCGCCGGCGGAGCCTTCGCCGTATTGGCCGCGCACAGTGCGAGTGAGGACCTCCTCGGGCGTCATTTGCGGAATGGCCTTCAGGATCTTGGCCTGCTCATCGCGAACCACGTCGGCATCGAAGGAAACCGGCGGCTCCATGGCCATCAAGGAAATCAATTGGAAGATGTGATTCGGAACCATGTCGCGCATGGTTCCGGCGGTTTCGTAATAAGCGCCGCGAGCTTCGACGCCGACCGTTTCGGCGACGGTGATCTGCACATGATCGATGTAGCGGCGATTCCAGATGGGCTCGAAAATTCCATTAGAGAAGCGGAACACCATGATGTTCTGGACGGTTTCCTTACCCAGGTAATGATCGATTCGATAGATCTGTTTTTCCTGGAGCACGGTGCGGATTTCGCGATTGAGAGCGCAGGCCGTTTCATAATCGCGCCCGAAGGGCTTCTCGATAATGACGCGCCGCCACGCGCCGTCCTTTTCTTCAACGAGACCGGCCGCGCCCAATTGTTTGACGATGGGCGAGAAGAACGCCGGCGCGGTGGCGAGATAGTAAAAGCAATTTCCGCGTGTGTGGTGCGCCGCCTGAGCCTCCTCGAGTTGCGCCTTCAGACGGGCGAACGCCGCGGGGTCCCCGAATTCGCCGGTAACGTAGTAGATGCGCTCCGAGAACCAGCTCCACAAACCGGGGTCGACCGTGGTGGTGGCGAACTCGGCAATCTCGCTGGATAACTTGTCGCGGAATTCCTGGCTGGTGAGTTCGTTTCGCGCGAAGCCGATGACCGCGAATTCCTTGGACAGCAGATTATCCTTGGCGAGGTTGTAGAGCGCGGGAAGCAATTTTCGCTTGGTGAGATCGCCGGAAGCGCCGAAGATGACCATGGCGCAGGGATCGCCCTGGCGGCCGTGTTGATTGGGGTCGAGTGGCATCGATAGGTTGTCCTTTAAGCTCTATAACTGTCGCGCGTCATAACCGCTCCCTTTGGTCGCGGCTCGTAAACGCGCAGACCGCATGCTCACCCGCCGGAGGCGCGCTCGACGTGTCCGCCAAACTTGAAGCGCATTCCCGACAGCATCTTTTCCGCGAAAGTGTGAGTCTGGCGCGACCGGAAGCGCGCGAACAGCGACGCGGCCAGCACCTCGGCGGTAACCGATTCTTCTATCGCGGCGAGGATGGTCCAACGGCCTTCGCCGGAATCCTCGACGAAGCCGGTGTACTCGGAAAGCGCCGGGTTTTCGATCAGCGCCATCGCGGTCAAATCCAGAAGCCACGAGCCGACCACGCTTCCGCGGCGCCACACTTCGGCGATATCCGGCAAGTTGAGATCGTAGCGATGGTCCTTCGGCAGCGCTTCCGAATTCGCGTTCTTCATGATATCGAAGCCTTCGGCGTAGGCCTGCATCAGTCCATACTCGATTCCGTTGTGGACCATCTTGACGAAATGGCCCGCACCAGATGGGCCGGAGTAGAGATAACCTTGCTCGGCGGTGCCAGACTTTTCGGGACGGCCGGGGGTGCGCTCCACGTCGCCCATTCCGGGCGCGAGCGTTTTGAAAATCGGTTCCAGACGATCGAACGCTTGCTTGGGCCCGCCGATCATCATGCAGTAACCGCGCTCCACGCCCCAGACTCCGCCGCTGGTGCCGACATCGAGATAGTGAATCCCTTTTTCGCCGACCAGTTTGGACCGGCGCACGTCATCCTTGTAATAGGAGTTGCCGCCGTCGATAATCGTGTCGCCCGGTTTCAGGCGATCGGCGAGCGCGAGCACGGTGCTCTCAGTGGGCCCGCCCGCGGGCACCATCACCCACACAGCGGCGGGCTTGGTCAGCTTGGCCACCTGATCGTCGAGCGAAGATGAACCGGTGGCGCCTTCCTTCGCGAGGTTGGTCACGTTCTCGGGATTCAGGTCGAAGACCGTGCACTGGTGCCCTCCTTTCATCAGGCGCCGCACCATATTCGCGCCCATTCTTCCCAAGCCAGTCATGCCGAGTTGCATACGCTCCTCCACCCGTTGTTGTCTAAGATTTCCAGGATAGCTATTGTCGGACTGTGTGTCAGGCCAACGCTTTCGCGATCGCCGAGCGCAGCGTTTCGAGGCCAGTGGAAACGTCGTTCAAGTGAACGCGCAACGCGCGGCGTTGGCGCTCCGCAAGAACCTGAAAATCGCCGCGAGCCTGCGCGGCTTTGACCACGCCGAACGTGAATTTCTGGCCGGGAACCGGCAAGTCGATTTTGTCATTGCAGGTGATTTGCAGGAACACGCCGGAGTTGGGGCCGCCTTTATAGGCCTGCCCGGTGGAATGCAGGAACCGCGGACCGAAGCCGAGGCAGGTGGCCGCGCGCTTGGAATTGCGCACGCCGGTGCGGATCTCCTGGAGGATGTTCTGATGCACCTGGTTCATCTCGACGTAAGCGAGTAGAGCAAAATAGTCGCCCGCGCCGATGCGATTCAGATGCGCTTTGAGATAGGCCGTGAGCGTCGCGCCTGCGCCTATGGATTTCGTCCCCATTAATTGTTTTAGGGCCGCGACGTTCGAGTCATCCGAAAACAAACTCACGCCATCGCCCGAAAAGAACGGCGACTCGGGCGGCAGTGAACCGGATTTTTCGTATTCCGATGTGAGACTCTTGGTGGCGATCTTACTGGCTTCGACATCGGGTTGATTGAACGCGTTGATGCCGATAATGGAGCCCGCCACCGCGGTCGCGATCTCCCAGCGGAAGAACTCCTGCCCGATACTCATCACGTCCGCGACTTCGATTCGGACCACCGGCTGTCCCGCCTTGATGAGAGCGTCGACAGCGCGATCCTGATCCGCATCCGGCTGGGAAGCAAGACGCAGATACGCGAACACGCGATCGTTGCCGTATTTTTCCGGCGAGGCGAGTGCTTCGCGATCGACAGGAATCAATCCCTTACCGTTCTTGCCGGTGGATTCGGCGAGAAGCTGTTCGAGCCATGCGCCCAGATCGGCGATCCCGGGAGACGCGACAAAGGTGACCTTGTCGTGGCCGTTGCGCGCGAGCACGCCGAGAATGACGCCGAGCATCACGCCGGGATTTTGCGGGATCGGCAGGCAGTGGGAACAGGAAATCGCCATTACATCGGCGCGGTCGAGAAATTTCGGCGCGTCAATGCCCATGATGGCGGCCGGCACCATTCCAAAATCGGACAGCGCGGAGTAGCGGCCGCCGATGCTCGCGAGGCCGTGGAAGATGTGGCGAAATTTATCGGCGGTGGCGACCTGCTCCATCTTCGAACCCGGATCGGTGATGGCGATGAATCGGCTGCCGGCCTTGTCCGCGCCGATGGTTTGACTGACGCGCTCGAAGAAATACTGCTTAAAAATGTTGGGTTCGAGCGTCGAGCCGGACTTGCTGGACACGATGAAAATCGTATTGGCGAGGTCGATTTTATTCTCGAACGCCTTCACCTGCGCGGGATCGGTGGAATCGAGCACGTGCATCTGGGGGAATCCGCCGGCGTGGCCGAAGCAGCTTGCGAGCACTTCGGGACACAGGCTGGACCCGCCCATCCCCAGCAGCAGGGCGTGTTTGAAACCCGCCTGCTTGATCTCCGCGGCGATGCCCTGAAGATGATCCTGCTGCTCCAGTTGATCCTCGATGACGCCGAGCCAGCCGAGCCACTTGCTTTCGTCATCGCCGGTCCACAACGAAGCGTCGCGCGCCCACAGGCGGCGGACTTTGCCGCCGATCTGCCAATCCTCCACCGTCGCGTCGATTTGCTTCGAAATCTCCGGCGTCACCGAGTAGGTCTGACGATCGATATCGGCGCCGATGGCGACTTTGCATTTCAGGTCGACGGCGCTGAGCAGTTTGTCGAACGCTTCGGCGAACAGTTTCACGGCTTGCTTCAGTAGTTCATCCGTGACGTCCTTCATCGAGATTCCGGAACGGGCGAGGGCGGCCATGGTTTCGGCGGCGGCGGGCACGTTCTCTTCCAGGCTCGCGCGAGGCAGGCCATGATCGCGAAAGGCGTCGAGCGTCGCGGGCGGAATGGTGTCGACGGTATCGGGACCGATCAGCTCTTCCACGTACAGCGTGTCGCGCAACGTGGGATCCTTGGTGCTGGTGGACGCCCACAGCAGCCGCTGCGTCTGCGCGCCCTTGGCCGCCAGCGCGTCCCAGCGCGGTCCGCTGAACAGTTTCTTGTAACTCTGATAGGCCAGCTTGGCGTTGGCGATCGCGACCTTTCCCTGAACGCTCCGGAGTAAATCGCGCGCGGCGCCTTCGGCGGTCTTGAGTTTCGTCTTGATCTGGCCGTCGATCATCGCGTCAATGCGGCTGACGAAAAAGCTGGCAACGCTCGCGACCTTCGTCAAATCGCCGCCCGAGGCTGCGTACTTTTCCAGGCCCGCGAGATACGCGATCGCCACCTTCTCATACATTTCCTGGGCGAACAGCAGAGTGATGTTGATGTTGATGCCTTCGCTCAGCAGTTGTTGGATGGCCGGAATTCCTTCGGGCGTCGCGGGAACTTTCACCATCAGGTTGTCGCGGCCGACGGCTTTCCACAATCGCCGCGCCTCCGCGATGGTCGCCTGGGTGTCGTGCGCCAGGAACGGGGAGACTTCCAGGCTGACGTAGCCGTCGCGAAAACCGGTTTGCTGATAGACCGGGCGGAACACGTCGGTGGCGGCCTGGATATCGGGAATCGCCAGATGCTCGAACAGCGCCATCGCGTCGAGATCCTTGCGCTTTTGCAGCTCTCGTAGCGTGTCGCTATAGTCGGTGCTGCCGGTGATCGCTTTTTCGAAAATCGCGGGGTTGGAGGTGACGCCGCGCAACCCATCCTGATCGATGAGGCGCTGAAGTTCACCGCTCGAAATCAGGCTGCGCCGGATGTAATCGAGCCACGCGGATTGCCCGAAGCTGAGCAACGCCTTGAGTGGATTCACGGCCTGGACGACGCCGGCGCCGGATTTCGTTTCCGATTGGGTCATATGGGTTACCCTTTCCTTGACTCTCATGTGGCTAGCTCTATTGTGACTTGACTCTATTGTGGCCTACGGGGGATTCGAGCAGGAATACTGCGATTCGATGGCGCGAACTTTCGCGAGCCGCCGGACGTGCCGCTCTTCGTGAGTGAAGCTTGCGCGTAGATAGGCGGCGACTAATTCCTCGGCAAGCGCTACGCCGATGATGCGCGATCCCAATACCAGAACGTTCATATCGTCATGTTCGACGCCCTGGTGGGCGGAATACGTATCGTGGCACATGGCCGCTCGAATCCCAGGGATCTTGTTGGCGGCGACGGATGCGCCGACGCCGCTGCCGCAGATCAGCACGCCGCGCTCGGCTTGCGCATCCTTCACGGCTTCGCCGACGGCTTTCGAAAAATCGGGATAGTCGTCGAGCGGATCGACGCGGAAGGCGCCGAGGTCGAGAATATCGTGACCGGATGCCTTGAGGAAACCTGCGATGTGCTGCTTCAGTGGGAAACCGGCGTGATCGGAGCCAATCGCGATGCGCATATCGAGCACCATAACACGTGTGCGATCCTGGCATAGGGTGTTGGTCGAGTGGTAGGTTACTTTGAGTTAACACGGTGGAGGATTAGATGCGCAATCGACGTCAAGAGTCAGTTTGGATCGCCACGGCGATTCTGTTTTCCGTCGCGGGGGGCGCGGCTGGGGCGAGTTGCGATAGTCTGGCCGGCCTCAAACTTCAGGACGCCAACGTGACTGCTGCGACGGTTGTCGCCGCGGGCGCATACAAGCCGGCAACGGGCAGCGCCGCGGCATTTAAGGACCTGCCGGAATTCTGCCGGGTGGAAGGAGTGATCCAGCCCTCGGCCGATTCGCATATCGAGTTCGAAGTTTGGATGCCGGTGGCAGGCTGGAACAACCGGTACCTGGGCGTGGGCAACGGGGGATTCGCGGGGTCGATTTTTTATGCGGGGCTCGCGGCAGGGGTGAAGTATGGGTACGCGGTCTCCTCCACGGACACGGGGCATAAGGGATCGTCGACAGACGCGGCGTGGGCACTGGGGCATTTCGACAAAATCATGGACTACGCCTATCGCGGCGTGCATGAGACATCCGATAAATCGAAGACCATCATCCGGGCTTTTTACGGTGGAAATCCGAAGCATGCGTATTTCAACGGATGCTCGAACGGAGGCAGGCAGGCGCTGCTCGAAGCGCAACGGTACCCGGCCGACTACGACGGAATTATTGCGGGCGCGCCGGCGAATTATCTGACCCACTTGGTGGCCGATTTCGTGTGGGACATGCAAGCGCTGGATGAGAGTCCGGCCACCTACATTTCGGGGAACCAGTTGCGCGCCGTGGAAGCCGCGGCGGTGGCTGCCTGCGACGCCGACGATGGCGTGAAAGACGGCGTGATCGGCGATCCCAGCAAGTGCCGCTTCGATCCAGCCGTGCTCGCCTGCAAGGGCGCGGCATCGGATAGCTGTCTGACTGAGGCGCAGGTCGGGGCGTTGAAAAAGGTTTATGAAGGGGCACGAAATTCCAAGGGCGAGCTGATTCATCCGGGCTACGTGCCGGGCGGAGAATCGGGATTCACGGGATGGGCCGCGTGGATCACGGGTCTCCAGCAGGGGCGCAGCCTGCAACATGCTTTCGGGGCGGGATTTTTCGCGGACATGATGTTCCAGGATCCAGCGTGGGATTACAAGAAATTCGATTTCGATCGCGACATGAGAAGCACCGACGATAAAATGGGTCCTCTTTTTAACGCGACTGACGCGAATTTAGATAAATTCAGGAAACGCGGCGGGAAATTGATTATGTATCACGGCTGGAGCGACGCGGCGATTTCACCGGTGAACTCGGTGAACTATTACAACAGCGTGGTCGGGAAGATGGGGCGCAAGCAAGCCGGAGAGTTTGTGGAACTGTACATGGTTCCGGGGATGCAGCATTGCGGCGGCGGTCCGGGAGTTACGGAATTCGGTGCAGCGGCGCCGGCGCCATCCGATCCACAGCATAGTATGTCGATTGCGCTGGAGCGGTGGGTGGAGAATAGCGTCGCGCCCGCGGAGATTATCGCCGCGAAGTACAAGGCGGACGGGAATCCCGCCAGCGGCGTGGTTCGCACGCGGCCGCTGTGTCCGTATCCGCAGGTGGCCAAATACAAGGGGTCGGGCAGTACGGACGACGCGGCCAACTTCGTTTGCGCGGCGGGCAACTGATTCGCGGTCCGCGGAACGTGCCGGGTCGTTGCGCCGGATCGTTGCGTTGACAGCAAAAGGAGGCTCTGGTCTAATGAGGGAAGCCCGCCAGTGTTGCTCCTCAGTAGCTCAATGGTAGAGCATTCGGCTGTTAACCGAAGGGTTGTAGGTTCGAGTCCTACCTGAGGAGCCAAACTAAGTCCCGTATTTCCAACACAACCATTTGACGACACGCCATTTGTCGCACGGCGATTCACTCCGTCCGCAAATGTAAATTTACCCGTCCTTACCCAAATTTCCTATTCCTTGACCCCCAGTTTCCCCCCAGTGCGATGTGCGTTTTCGGGTCGATCCCCCAAACGCTTGAGCTTGTGCAGCCGATCGTGCCGGGAGGTCCAACCTCGACCGATCTGATCTGCATAACGGTGGAGGAGGAACAGGATGCTCTCGAACCGATCTATACCTCGCGCCACCGTAATCCCCGTGCTCGCGTATCCAGATGTGAATGAGGCCGCCGCCTGGCCTCCAAGCGTCGGCAGCCGCGCGGTTCTGAAGCGCATCGCCCGGTTGAATGTCGGTCGCGTTAGCACCGGACCATCTGAGGCGGCTACTGATTCCGGTACTAGCCTCGCTTAGCCCTTTCGACCCATTGCGCGCCACGCGAGCCAATGCCAAGCTGCCGTTGCTGAGCCTAGCGCAGGGAACCAAATTCATTCACCTGATGGCGTGACGCAGTCAACGTAGCGCCTGCGATTTTCGGCCTAGGCCCAGCCTGAAGATGGATGGTACGATGCATAGTTCCGAGGGTCGCCATCAGCGGATTCCATCAGACAAACCAGTCCGTTTGGCCTGGATTGACACACTCGGGCAGGTTAGATGCGTGCCTGGAAGGTGCATCGACATCTCCAGCAGAAGGATTCATATTGAAGTGCCCGTGAAGATTCCTTTGCATACGCCTGTCATGCTCCGGGCGGATGGGATTCGCATTGCTGGTTCGGCCTCGGTAAAGTATGTAACCTCCTGCGGCGACACCGAGTTCATTCTCGTCCTCGAAATCGGCTGAGACCCGAAGAAAAGTAGCGACGAAAACTGAATACCGCCTCGCGAAACGTGCCGCGTATAAACAATCGATCGCTCGATTGCATCAAGCCTCGAGTGCCGCTGTTACAACGCTGATGAAAGTGATGGTGGACGCGAGTACGCCGGCATCCACCAAGGTACGAGCGGCGGACAGCATCTTGGACCATACAGCCAAAGCGATCGAAATTGAAGACATCGACGCGCGTGTGTCTGAGCTGGAGCGTGCGGCGGAAGAATCCAACTCTGGGAAGCCGGGCCGATTTTAGACCGAACTAGGAACGATGAAGACTATAGCCAGGCGGATTTCGAAACTGGAGAATCGATCTGCCGAATGGCGAGATGAACAAGGACGCACCCTGGCTGATGTGGTCCGCGCCATGCGCGAGCGACGGCGGCGTCGTTTGGCCGCAGAGGGCCGAGTGCCCGAAGAGGTTCCGCCGCTGGAAAACTTCAATCAAGCTGGCAATCGACCTTGGACACTTGTCGAAGGGATGCGTCGCCGGCGGCTCCAGCGACTCTCTGTCAAGCAGTCGGACTGAGGAACACGGGTGACGAATTTGCAACATCGGCTCAAGAAGCTCGGAGCATCGAGAACCGACTCCAGTGGCTCGGTGCCGCACTCGCCCAACGTGGTTCGAGCATTGGTATAAACAGCTTGACCTTTATACAGTCGGCGAGCTGCAGGTTCTATCCGCGGTCGAAATTATCGTTACCCAGCGCCACGTGGGCGGGATTCTTGGGTTGGGATGAGTGTATGGCTCGTTTCGCTGAGGAACCAATGGCGTGCCATCCACAACATTAGCTACGATCAGAGTATGGTGCAGTTCGCGGGACGTCAGCTTGACCAGGGGACGGAGCGAGTCTGATGAGTAAAGGCCGTGAGATTCGCTGCTATGACTATGTCAATCATCCCTATGAGCAAGTCCGCGAGGCGCTGAGCAAAGACGCGCTAGCGGTGTTCCAGTCGGCGACCAAAGCGGCTGCTTCTCGGGCGCGATCGATCGCTTCCGAACTGCGCGTCGAGGTGGGCGGAATCGGGGTCGAGGCCGATATCATCATCTCCGTCAAAAAGATCGAGGAGAAAGCATCCGACGCTGTGGCGAGCCCCGTCACCAGGTTGCAGCTCGAATGGCAGGCGGCGAAGATGCCAAGCCTGTTCCCGCTCATGAAGGCAGACCTCTCGATTTACCCATTGACTGCCACCGAAACACAGTTGGATTTCTCGGGTCTTTACGAACCGCCGCTTGGCGCTGTGGGAAAAGCCGTGAACGCGATCGCCGGCCACCGCATCGCCGAGGTTTCGGTTCACCGCTTTGTTAGCGACGTCGCGGGATATCTGAGGCACGCCCTCAAGTAATGTGACCCGGCTATCGACATGATAGCGCGTTGAGGGCCAGACGAACGCTACCGATAATGTGCCACAACGGGCAACTTTCGACTGGCTCATTTGCGCAGGTCGCTCCGATAACTTCCGGATACGCCGTAATTCAGGACTTTAGTTGTCTCGAAGACGATGGGCTTCGGCCTTGGGCGCTGGCACAGGTTTATCGAATCGATGCTCGGCGTCTTGTCCGTCACCTTGCCAGTGATCGTGACTTTGTAACCTCTATCCTGGACAGTTCTGGTGTGCTTTGAGCAATGCCACCAGCAGATTCTTCATCTCGTCCGGCTCATACACAAAATAGTGCCCGCGGCGGGTTAATTCCTGAAACCCGCTGCCGGGAATCCTGGCGTGGAGATCGCGCGCGACCTCGACGGGCACGACCTTGTCGTCGATGCCGTGAGTGATCAGCACGGTGCAGGCCGCCAGATGGGTGAGGTCGATGCGAGGGTCGGAGTAGAGCGCCTGGACTTCCTGTAGCAGGTAACCCGGACCCTGCGCGTAGCTCTCGCGGCGACTCTGGCGGAAGGATTCCTCGACTTCCGGCTCCGAGAGTATCCGCCGGTCGTCCGCGGAAAGCCCCCGTTTGACGTCCTCGAAGTAGCTCTCCCAATGGTTGAAGAGGCGGTCGCGGTGCTTCTCTTCGATACGGAGGAAGGTCGCCGAGCGGAAGTTCGCCAGCTTGGCCGAAAGCAGGATGCGCCAGGTTTCCTGCGAGAACCGCCTCCAGTTGGCGATCAGATGGGGCAGGCCCAGACTACTGACCAGAGCGATGGCCCGCAGTCCGGGGAGTTGGCCGCAGGCTAGCGCGTAGGTTGCGCCGGCGGAAAAACCAAAAATGGAGAAGGGTTGTCCCGGTCCCAGAAGGTGTTCGGTCAACTGGCGCACGTCAGCCGCCCAGCCGACAACCGTCCGGTCACGCGCGGGAGTGGAAAGGCCGATGCCGGGACGATCGGGAGAGATGAGACGGATGTGGAGTTTGGCGAGAAGGTCGTTGTCGGCGGCCATCCGCTCCAGCCGCGAACCCTGAAAACTGTGGAAGTGGAAAACTGGCGTACCGGTGCGCGGGCCACGATCCATGTAAGCCAAAGTGCGGCCATCACGCAGGGTTAGCTTGCCGAAGGCAGGATCGGATTCCCCGGGAGCGGGACGCAAACCAGGGATACGCTGCATCAGCGCGGCGACGGCACCCCGCAATTGCCCAATGTCCGCATGCGGATCGCCGGAGGGCGTGATGGGCTTGCCAATGCGGACGTGGATGCGAAAAGGCGGGTCGTCGTTGCCAGTCGGGCTACTAGTCGGCGCTTGTCCGTCCGCGTGGATGGCGGAAAAAACGACGGTCTCCGGAGTCCAGTCCAGGCGCAGCCCGCCGATGGCGACCGGAACCACAGGGCAACTGCTCTTCACGGCTGCGACCACGGCCCCAGTACTCCAGCCTTCGAGCTGCAGAATGGGATCGGCAATCGCGCGGCCCGCCGGGAATATGAGGACCGCATGGTGGTCGCTTTCCCGAAGGTATCGGGCGATGGTGTCCGACGTTCCTTGGCGGTGTTCCCCGGTCTGATCGCCCACCAGCAGAGCAATCCCGTAGTGATGGAGCACCCAGCGCTCGGCCCGCACCACCCAGGTGCGGTTGTCCGCAGTGATGACGATGCGTGGCACGCGGCCGGCGCGGGTGGCCAGCAGGTGGCCAAGAATGAATCCGTCCACGCCCGATTTGTAGGCATGATTGGCGGCCACCAGGTAGGAACCTTGGGGAAGGTTCTCCAGGCCTTCCACATCGATCCACCGGAGCACGTACTTGGCGAAAAGCAACTGCATCAGACGGATGGGCCAGCCCTGGGCGCGGATGTCGTCCGGTGCATCGACCAGCTGCTTTCGCAGAAGGAGATGAAGCGGAATCGCTGCCGCCGCGAAGCCCAACGCCGCCATCCCGGCGGACCGGCCGAGTTTGCTCAGGAAGCTTTCGCCAGGTTTTGGTTTCATGTCGGGCGCGTTCATCAGTATCGCAGGAAGTTCCGGATACGGCCAAAGCGATCGAAATTGAGGACATCGACGCGCGTGTGTCTGAGCTGGAGCGTGCGGCGGAAGAATCCAACCCGGGGAAGCGACGATCATGATGAGCAGAAGCCTTTCTCGGCGGCTAGAGCGATTGGAAGAGCGGCTTGCACCCTTGGAGGTGCTTGGAATTACCCCTCCCGTCACGGTAACCCTAAGCTCGGGCGACGGCATCCATTTCGGCGGTGGCGATTCGGCTGGCGGCAGCGCTTCGTCCGACCTCTAGGCGTAACCGGGATATCATACTAACCATGCGCCCCTTAGCCACAGCCTGGATCGCCCTTCTTCTTCCCGCTGCTACGCTTTCTGCTGACACCCTGGAAGGCCGCTGGAAACTCGTTGCCGCCGAGGACGTGCGCGCCAACGGCGAAGTCGTCCGAAAACCCTGGGGCGAGCATCCTGTCGGCTCCATCGTCGTCCAGGCCGTTCCTCAAGGCTCTGCCTGCTACCTCCAGATCATGTCTGCCGACACCCCGCAGTTCAACCCTTCCCAGTCGATGCTGGAACAGATGAAAGCGAAGCTCCTCAGTTCCTACATCGCATATTCCGGCTTGTGCACATACAGTGACGCTGACGGAACGCTAAGCCTGAAAGTCGACGCCGCCTGGCAGCCTAACTACGTCGGCACCGATCAAAAACGAATCTTCCACTTCGAAAACGGCAGGCTCATTTTCGGCACCCTGCCCAACACCATCCGTCTGGGGTCCGAGCAGCTCACCCGCCGCCTTACTCTCGAACGCGTGCCGTAGCGCTCAATTCCAGCAATTCCGGTCCCGACTCCCTGTATTGCATCGCTTCGGCCGCGTGCGTGGCCGCCACGCCTTCGGCACCGTCCAGATCCGCCACCGTCCTCCGGCTAATCCCGGCAATTCTGTGAGACCAAACGCTTCGTTTTGGTGCGGCCCTCCGAGTTGGGCGAACCGAAAATGATAAGGTGTTGGAGAATGACGACCTCTACGATTCGACACCGCTGCATCGGCCTCCTGTTCGCATCGATCGGTCCGTTGCTCGCGCAACGTCCACCAGCCGTGCCGCTGGTGAGCAGCGACCCGTATTTCAGCATCTGGTCAATGGCTGATGAACTCAACGCGGATACCACTCGTCACTGGACCGGTACCCCGCAATCGCTGACGAGTTTGATTCGCATCGACGGGAACAGCTTCAGGCTCATGGGTGCGGAACGTAACGACAGCGTGCCGGCGCTGCCGCAGCGGAGTTTGGAAATCACGCCAACGCAGAGTATCTACAAATTTGAGGCGGCAGGAGTAGAGGTGACCCTGACGTTTACGTCCCCGCGGCTGCCACACGACCTGGATGTGCTGTCTTGGCCGGTGACCTACCTGACATGGTCGGTGCGATCGGCGGACGGAAAGAATCACGCTGCTCAGATTTACTTTGACGCATCGTCGGATATTGCCGTGAATACTCCCGACCAGCCGGTAAGCTGGTCGCGCCTTCGGACTAATGGGTTGCAAGTGCTGCGGATCGGCTCGCGCGAGCAGCCAGCGCTGCAAAAATCCGGTGATAATCTCCGCATCGACTGGGGCTATCTTTATGTGGCGACCCCCACGTCCGAGGACGCGCGGCAGGCCGCCAATGACCGCAGTGTCACGCGGGAAGCTTTCCTGCGCGGCGGTCAAGTGAATGTCGAGGATGCCTTCGCCGATCATAATCCGCGAGTGAGAACCAACCCGGTCCGTAGTCCCGTGCTGGCAGTGAGCTTCGATCTTGGAAACGTCAATTCACAGCCCGTATCGCGCTATGTTGTGCTGGCCTATGACGACCTTTACTCCCTTGAATATTTCAACCGCCGGGTGCGTCCGTACTGGCGCCGCAAGGGCGCCGAAGCGCCCGATCTCCTCCGCGCCGCCACGGAGGGCTACCAGCAGGTGCTGGCCAAGTGCCGCGACTTCGACCGCGAGCTTATGGCGGACCTCACGCGAATCGGCGGAAAGGAATACGCCCAGTTGTGTGCTCTGGCCTACCGGCAATCGATGGCTGCCCACAAGCTCGCCGTGGATGCCGACGGCACGTCCCTATTCTTCTCGAAAGAGAACTTCAGCAACGGCTCAATCAATACGGTGGACGTTTTCTATCCGAGTGCGCCGTTGTTTCTGTTGATGAACCCGGAGTTGCTGCGCGGATCAGTGGAACCGATCCTCCGGTATGCATCGATGACCCGTTGGCCTTGGCCCTACGCTCCTCACGATCTAGGCACGTATCCGTTGGCGAACGGGCAGACCTACGGTGGAGGCGAGCAGAGCGAACGCAACCAGATGCCGGTGGAGGAAAGCGGCAACATGCTGCTGCTGGTCGCCGGCATCGCCAAAGCGGAAGGCAACGCTGAACTCGCGAGCGGATATTGGCCGGTCCTCACGAAGTGGGCCGAATACTTGCGTGACAAGGGTCTGGATCCGGAGAACCAACTCTGTACCGATGATTTTGCGGGCCACCTCGCTCGAAACGCGAATCTGTCGCTCAAGGCAATTGAGGGGTTAGGCGCATACGCGTTGCTGGCCGAGATGTCCGGCCGAAAATCGGAGTCGCAAAGGTATCGAGCAATAGCCCTCGACTACGCGCAGAGGTGGATGAAACTGGCTGACAACGGCGATCACTACATGCTCGCCTTCGGAAATCCCGGCACGTGGAGCCAGAAGTATAACCTCGTTTGGGATCGAATCCTGGGATTGAACCTGTTTCCGCCCGAGGTCGCCCGCAAGGAGATCTTGTTTTACAAAACCAAGCAGAATGTGTATGGCTTGCCGCTGGACAACCGCGCACAATATACCAAGCTCGATTGGCTGGTATGGACAGCAACTCTCGGCGACAACATGGCTGATTTTCAGGCGCTGATCGCGCCGGCATACAAATGGATGAACGAAACTCCGACACGCGTTCCGCTTACCGATTGGTACATGACCAGTGATGGCAAGCAGCGCGGATTTCAGGCCCGGAGCGTGGTGGGCGGCGTGTTCATCAAGATGCTCACGGATCCGGCGATGTGGGAGAAATGGCGGAAATAGAGATTCCCGCGCGGGACTGCGACTTGCTCAGCGAGCGTGGCGTCTTGCCACGTCCGGTGCACCCGTGCCGAGCATCGCCATCGGCCAAGATCATTGATCAGCGAAGAGCATCGCAACACTATCAAGCCACTGAGACACGTCGTCTTCTTCGACGAGCGCCGTGGCAGCGTGCCGGTGGGCAAGTAATTTCGCTCGGCCCTGTGGATTTCAATCGCTCAGCCCTGCGGATTTCGATAAGGTCCCCTTATGATTGGGTTGAGATAGTGGATGAGTGGTCGTTAGCCTTGATCGGAAATGCCCCGGCCCAGAAGGTGGGGCGCGCGGTCGAGCCCGGAGCCGGGGCATTTTCGATAAGGAGACAAGAAGGAAGCCGCTGGTGGTTGCGGCGGACGCGGTCTATGGCGATTGAAGGGCACTCTGGTACCGCAATGCCGAGGCCGGAGCGCCCAGTAACTTCGGGGTGTCCGGGAAGAGCAGTGGGTTCGGGGTGGAGACCGTGCATTAGGTGCGGGCTAAACAGGGCCGCGAGGTGCTCGGAAACGCGGCAGAATACACCGCGACGCTGGCGTGCGGGAGGCACGTCGCGGGGCGAGTTTGTAGGTGCGCCATCATGAGGAATCGAAGAACCCATGGCGCAGTTCTGCCGCGGTGAAGCGCCGGAGGATCACCATCCTGGCGCCGCATTGCGGACAGCGCCACAAAGCGGATGTCTGCCGGACCTGTTCGGCGACAACGACGGGCGCGGCACCCAGGAGTTGGCGTGCGAGCGCGAGCATCTCAGCCCGCTGTGGGTTGGCCAGGAAGCCGAAGTAGCGGATGCGCACGGAACCCTTGGGCAGCACATGCAGAAAGAAACGGCGCAGGAACTCGGTGGCGGTGAGCGTCATCTTCTTCTGCTTGGAGCCGCGGGTGTAGTCTTTCCAGCGGAAGGTGACCCGCTCGCCATCGAAGGACACCAGGCGGTGGTTGGAAATCGCCACACGGTGCGTGTAACGGCCGAGATAACGCAGTACTCGCGAAGGGTCACCCATGGCTGGCTTGATGGAGACCACCCAGTCGTGGCGATGCAGGCGGCGGAGCAGCCGAGCGAACTGTTTCGGGTCTGCCAGCAAGGAGGCAGGCCCTTTGCAGCGTAAATGCTGATGGCGATACAGCCGCTTGAGTCCGTCGCGCCGACTATCCTTGACCTGATGGGTGTGGTGCCACCAAAGAATTATCAGGGTCGCACGATGCTTGGTGGCACGCTCGATCCCGCGCCGCAAATGGCACTCTTCTTTGCGGACTACTCTTTGGGACTTCTGGGCCTGCGCGACGGTCGCTGGAAGTTCATATATGAGATCGGATCGGGCAGAGCACAACTGTTCGATCTGGAGAGCGATCCCAGGGAGATGTCAAACGTATCGGCGCGCGAGGCTACGCGGGCGTCGTGGTACATCCAGGTAGTTCGCGGCTGGAGCAGTGCGCAGAAGGGCTACATCGCCCGAGCCACGATCCCGTGACTTCGAAAAGCGCTGGTGTGGTTCACCCGTCAGATCCATAGCGCCAATAAGGAGTCACCCGGGGAGAAAGTGGCGTCGAACAATGTCCGCGCGGGACGCGCGCCGCCATATCGATCAGCAATTCCGTGCCAGCACTTCTGCGAGTGCCGATAATGTTGCTTATCAGGGAGTACGGAAAGTGTTCAGTTCGGCCCTTTTGGTATCTGGCGCGGCATCGTTGACATGGTGGCGACTCCGGGAGTGATGGCCGAACGGCGCCTAGAAACGTGACCATTCTACGAGTCGCCGACAACTCGCGCACTACTCGAAAATGCAGCCTCCCCCGAAACCTCGTAACAATAGAACACTTTTGAAAAATGCGGGTTTAGAGGCAATCCCAGTAGCAGGGTCGCCGACGTGGTCAGGAAGATGCAGAGGTAAACCTTGGGACCAGGGAATGGTCTCACGGAATCGAATACTTTCGAATACTTTATGGCGACTCGGGGACGGAGCGGAGCACTATTTTGCGGCAATGCTCCGCCGCTTCGCGGCGTGACGCCGGATGCGTGCCGGCCGGTGTGTGTCTATTTACCGCCCTTCCAATCGGGCAGGCGGCCGGGAGTAGGCGGCGCGCCGGCGGCATCAAGTTGCTTCTCCAAATTGCGGATGTCGGTATCGATCAGCTTGCGCAGTTTCGGAATCTGGAGCGCCAGTTCGTCCGAGCCGATCTGATATTGCTCCATGGCGGTCTTGGTGGGATGGCTGGTGGTTCCGCGCAACGGGCTGGCGGCTGCCTGGATGCGTTCGGAGATCGATGCGGGAACGCCTTCGTTGTGGGATCGCCAGATGCGGTCGCCCGATAGAGCGAGGTTGATGGCAGCGAGATCGCGCTGCAAGCCGAGCGCCTGCTCGTGGAACTTGGGGGAGAGCGAAGGCGTGGCATCGATGGCGCGCTTGATGGAATCGAGGCGCGTGCCAGCTTCGGTGGCGGCCTCCTGGGTGGCGGTCAGTGCCTTCTGCAGCTTGTTGAGCTTGTCCTGAAATTCCACCATAGAGATGCGTTCTTCCGGCAAATAGGGAGTGGCCGCGGCGACTTCGACGGTCTCGGATCCAGGGAGATCGGTGGTTACACCATTGACGCGCTTAGAAAGCGAGACGGTGTATTTGCCGGGCAGGACGAACGGCGCGCCGCCACCGCGTCCGCCGAACTGCGCAGCCAGTTCCGGATCGATCTCGCCACCACCACCGCCACCGCCGCCTGCGCCGCCACGGCCACCACCACCGCCGCCTTCACCGCCTCCCGCGCCGCCACGACCACCACCGCCGCCACCGGCAGCGCCACCGCTGCCGCCTCCACGTCCACCACGCCCGCCTTCGCCACCGCCGCCCAGAGGCACCGAGGCGGCCAGCGCATTGCCCTGGCTCCGCATATCCCAGGTGACCCGATGAACTCCTGCGGTGGCTGGTTCATTGAGCCGCCGTACGATGTTGCCCTTCGAATCCTTGATCGTGACGATGACGGCCGGCGGCTCTTCGAGCGACTCGGCGCGCAGCTCTTCGGGCGTCGGATAGGCCGCGGTTTCTCCGCGCTGCGCCGCCTGCCGCTCGCGCTGCAGACGCACCGCTTCCTTGGTCCGGAGGGTCTCCTTGAAGTTGTAGGTGATCATGGCGCCCACTGGCGGATTCTGCGCGGTGAAATGATTGGTTCCGAGGCTGCCGCCGGTGTCGTACGGGATGAACTCGAGCGCTTTGCGGACCGGGAAGAGGGCGCTTTCCTTCTGCATTATCTCGGGCGTGGCCACGCGCAGCGGGCTGTAATCGTCAACCACGTAGATGCTGCGGCCGAAGGTTCCGATGACGAGGTCGTCCATCTGCTTCTGGATGGCGAGGTCGCGCACCTGCGTTGTGGGTAGCCCTATGTTCAGCTTGATCCACTTTTCGCCACCGATGCTGGTGTAGTAGAGGCCGAATTCAGTGCCGGCGAAGATGAGGTTCTTGTTCACGTGATCTTCGGCGATGGCGTACACGCCGCCGCGCTCGGGCAGGTTGCCGGAGATGTTGACCCAGCTCTTACCCATATCGGCACTCTTAATCAGGTACGGTTTGAAGTCGCCATTCTGGTGATTTTCGTAGGCGACGTACACTGTACCGGCATCGTGCTGCGAAGCCACGATGCGCTGGACATAGGCATTCTCCGGCACGCCGGCCGGCTTATCGACCTTGCGCCAGTTCTTGCCGCCATCCTCGGTAACCTGCACCAGACCATCGTCGGTGCCTACGTAGATGAGGCCCTCTTTCTTCGGCGATTCAGCAATGGAGGAGATGTTGTCGTAGAGCGCGGTGGAGACGTTCTTCTGGATGGCCTCGATGGGCCACACCTTGCCCATCAGGGGCAGCTTGTTGCGGTCGAGTTGCCGGGTGAGGTCGGTGCTGACCGCAGTCCAGGAATCGCCCCGATCGTCGCTGCGATAGAGTTTCTGCGCGCCGATGTAGAGGCGCGTGTGGGAGTGGGGGCTGATAAGGAAGGGCGCATCCCAGTTCCAACGTAGGGCCGGATCGTTCTTGGCGGGCTGCGGCTGAATGGAGACGCGCTCGCCGGTACGTTTGTCGAAGCGGATGATGCCAGCGTTCTGCGAGGCGGAGTAGATGGTGTTGGCATCCTGCGGATCGACTCGCGAATAGAATCCATCGCCGCCATTGGTGACGAAGCAGTCGGCATTGGTGAGCACGGTGTTCTTGGTGCGCGCCGCGCAGCCGACACTGTTATTGTCCTGTGTGCCGCCATAGACGTGATAGAAGGGCGCGTCCTCATCGACGGCTACGTCGTAGAACTGGCCGGTGGGCAGGTTCTCCTTGAAGATCCAGGTGGAGGCGCGGTCCCAGGTTTCGTACAGGCCGCCATCGCAGCCCACCAGGTAGTGACTGGTATTGTGCGGATCGACCCAGATATCGTGATTATCCACGTGCTTGTTGCGCGTGCCGAGGCTCGAGGTGGTGCGTCCGCCATCATCGGAGACGGCGATGTTGACGCCCATGATGTAGACGCGATCGGGGTTGACGGGATCGACCTGAACCTTGCCGTAGTATTGCGCCTGTGTATCGGAGGGGTTGCGGCGGTCCCAGGTGACGCCGCCATCGACCGAGCGATACAAGCCGCCATCGCTGCTTCCTTCCACTTCGGCGTAGATGATTTTGGAATTCGAGGGAGCATAGTTGATCCCGATGCGGCCGAGTCCGATGTCGCCCTGGCCCTGCGGAAAGCCACCCTGCACTTTGCTCCAGGTTTTGCCCGCGTCGAGCGAACGCCAGAGGGCGCTTCCGGGACCGCCGTGGATCATGCCGAAATAGGCGCGCTGGCGTTGGTGAGTGGCGGCCAGCAGATGGTCGGGATTCTCCGGATCCATGAGGAGGTCGGTGCAGCCGGTGTAGTCATCCACCTTGATGAGGCTCTGCGACCACGTCTTACCGCCGTCGGTGGTCTTGAAGAGGCCACGATCGCCGCCGCCTTTCCAGAGAGGCCCTTGCGCGGCCACGTAGACAACGTTGGAATCGCGCGGATCGACCACAATGCGGCCAATGTGCTCGGAGGCTTTGAGGCCGACGTTGTGGAAAGTGCGGCCGCCATCTTCGCTCTTATAAACGCCATCGCCGTAGGCTGCTGCGCGCTGGCTATTATTTTCGCCCGTGCCCACCCAGACGATGGAGGGATTTCTCGGGTCGATGGTGATCCAGCCGATGGAGAAGGAGCCGTAGTTCTCGAATACCGGAGTCCAGGTGGTGCCATTATTTTCGGTTATGAAAATGTTGCCAGCGGCCAGCGCGATCATATAGTGGCTGGCGCTGTCGGGGAACATGGCGATCTGGAGGATACGGCCGGAGATCATGGCGGGGCCGATCTGGCGGGCGCGAAGGGAGGAGAAGGTTCGCTCGTTGATGGCGTCCGAGTTGCCGCGGCCTCCCCGGCCGGCAGGCGCGGGTTCGTCCTGGGAGAATGCAGCTACGGACAGCAATAAAAGGAGCGGAAATAGCTTCATAGGGGCGAGTATATCGCACGCCTCGAGGCGCTGTGTTGCGTTGCGAAAACGCGAGCAGATCCAAGAGGGAGATCGTCGGTCGGAGAAGGATCTGTGGGAAGAGTTCGAAATTGCCCACCCGCGAATCCTCGGCGTGCTGCTCGACGCGGTCGCACGGGGTTTGGCCATGCTGCCACACACGCGGCTCGAAAAACTGCCCCGGATGGCAGATTTCGCTCTTTGGGCGACCGCCTGCGAAACCCAATTTTGGCCCAAAGGCACGTTTTGGGCAGCTTATTGCGGTAATCGCGACAACGCTGTTGAGGGTGTGCTCGAATCCGATCTGGTCGCCGTCGCTCTGCGCGCTTTCATAGAAGAGCGCGTTCAGTGGAATGGAACAGCCACCGAGCTTCTGGGTGCGCTCTGCGCTCAGGTTGGCGAAAAGCAGACTAGGTTCAAGGACTGGCCTCAGTCGGCTAGGGCTCTATCAGGCCGGTTACGACGGGCGGCGACTTTCCTGCGCAAGGTCGGGGTCGAGATTGACTTCAGGAAGGTAGGCGTGCGCACCATCCACATCTCCCTCCCCGCAGAGAACGGTGGGACGCAACCGTCCGTACCGTCTGCACCGTCCTCCAGCGCACCGAACTTCAATGGCGGCAACGGCTTTTCGGCGCATCCGATGCGCGAGAAGGGCGGTGCGAAGACGATCAATGACGAGGTCCAGTTGTTGCTTCGGCTGTGCGGTGAGCAAGGAGTGTTGATTAGGGCGACCCTGCGCCGAGACAAGGCGCTCAAGCTTCCGCTACCGCCTTCACCCGGCCGTCCGTACTCCACGGATGAGAAGGCACGGATGCTCGAAGAAGCTCAGAAGTTGCGCACGCCGCAAATGCGCGCAGCCCTCGCGTTAGATTTGAACACGGGTCTCCGGGATAAGGAATTGCGCGAGATCCGCTGGGAGCAGGTCGACCTGATCCACAAGAAATCCGTCACGGTGGGCAAATCGAAAACCGACGCCGGTACCGGGCGCGTGGTTCCGCTGAACGAAACCGCGCTCGCCGCGCTCGAGGCGCACGCCGCCTGGTACACCCGGCGGTTCGGGGAGTGCAAACCGGATTGGTTTGTATTCGCCTTCGGGACGCCGCTTCCCAGAGACCCGACGCTCCCCATCACTTCATTCAAGACCGCGTGGACAAAGGTCCGCAAGAATCCCGGGGTAAAGGGTCGGTGGCACGACAATCGCCACACGCTTATAACTGAGCTTGCGGAGTCGGGCGCCGGCGACGAGGTGATTATGAGCATCGCGGGTCACGTCTCGCACGCCATGCTCTCTCGCTACTCCCACGTACGGATGGAGGCGAAGCGCCGCGCCCTCGACGAAATCGCTGCACGCCAGCGAGCGGCCGATGAGAAGCGGAAGCAGGAACTCGAGCGGCAGCAGGCTGTACTGGTCTCCCAATCGCTGGTTATTCAATAATCGCCAAGGTACGAAGAGAGGCTTGAACCGCGCGACTTTGCCGTTACTTCATATACCGTCTTTCCCGGTAATAGCGTGCCGCGCCGGAGTGCAGCGGGATTTCATAAGCCGTCCACACGTTTTGTAAGTTATACGAAAAGCCCAGGAGGGTCCATTGCAGTAAATCCTGATGTTCGTCCATGGCTCTGGCAACGGTATAGGCAAAGTCGTCGGGCGTGTCGGTCCGGCCATAGATGACGATCCCGGAATGCGCCACCGACCGTATCGGATGATCGATACCGCGCAGCAGTCCGTCGGGTATCGTCGCGGGCTCCATTTCAGCGTCCTTCGCCACTTTGGCGAGGAGATCGTCCGGCAACTGCAGATAGGTAAGCTCGAACTTTTGACTGATCTCGTACCACATGTTGAACTCCGGAGCGTTCACCAGAGTTCCTTCGCCGATCGCAATGTCGAAGTTCTTCCGCTCCTCCGCGGCCATGCCGGCGCCAAAGTGTCCTCCCGCCGATTCAATCGACTCCCTGGTCAGTCCGTAATACGCCAGAACTCCGGTGGCTTGATTACCGGCGCTCGTCAGGATCCGGACCGGCCAGCGCTTCTGCCGGATTTGACCCAGGTCCGTGATTCCCAGCTCCGCTCTGGCAGCGACGATAAGGTACGTGGGCGACTGAATCCGTGCAATCATGCGCAGATTCTTTCGTGGCGCGTCTCGCGAGTAGGCGCCGGCTCCCTGATATGCGTCCCAGACAAACTGCGCCTCGGTTACTCCGAACTCGACCGGCGCATGAGGCGGAGGCGGAGCCTGGTTGCGGAGAAAGGGAGCGCGCCGCCAGAATTCTTCTATCGGCGGCGGCATCAGCGCCCCAGCCACAATGCGAGGATTTTCCGCGCCCGAGCAGTTGTAACAGATCTGAACGTCGTAGCCATAGGACTGCATTGCCGTCTTTAGGACATCGCCCAGCGCTCCCCAGGGGCAGACTTTACACGAAGCTCCTAAGACTGGCTTTTTCGCCTTGATGCCCAACTCCTGGGCACTTACATAGCCGATGGCTGCCAGAGAGGCGAGGAGAGCCAACAATCGCAACCTACGCAATGGCGTCATTGTTTAACGAATTTCGTAAGCGTTTGCCGGCCGACCTGCGCGGCGTACACGTTGCCCGCCTTATCCACGCCGACGCCTTCGGCTCCCAATACTGTAGTCGTGTCGGGGTTCGGATCGGTATCCGGAATGAAAGCGGTCACCTTGCCGTCTTTGGCGCTCCCGATTCTTATGCCTCTCTTGACCCCGGGGTTGCGGGCTGCATTCGATTCCGAATCGACCACATAGATCGTGTCGTCCTTCGCGATGAAAATCCCGCTGGGCCGACCGAACTGCTTCCACTCTTCAAGGAATTTACCGTCCTGGTCGAAGATCTGGATTCGATTGTTTCCCCGGTCGCCGACGAATACCCTTCCCCTGGAGTCGAAGGCGATCGTGTGGGGTATGTTGAATTCCCCGGGACCCGATCCTTTTTTACCCCAAGCTTTGATGAACTCCCCGCTTGGGGAGTACTTGACAACTCGCGCGTTGGTTTCTCCACCATGCCCGTCGGCGACGAAAATGTCTCCGTTCGGGGCTATGGCCACGTCCGACGGCGAGTTGAAGGTGTTGGGACCGTCACCGGAGACCCCCGCCGTACCCAGCGTCATCAAAACCTTTCCTTCCTGGTTCAGCTTGAAAACCTGATGACCCTTTCCGCCCCTGCCCCGGCCGTCCGTCAGCCAGATGAATCCATTCGTGTCGATGAATAGACCGTGCGCCTGGACGAACATCCCTTCGCACAAGCTCTTGAGAAGCCGTCCCGACGAATCGAATTCGAGCAGCGGCGGCTCTCCGCGGTGAAACACCCACACGTTGCCGGCGGCGTCTCCATCGACCGAGATCACTTGTCCCCACTTCATGCCGGCGGGGAGTTGCGCCCAGTTGTCTACCTCGCGATATGGGTTGGGCTGGGCCACCGCTCGCGCTGCGAACGCTGTAATCGCCGCGACGATGACCACCCACAGCGCTAGCCTGACGCTAAATCCGCTTAACATCGCAACCTCCTCACCTCGCATTCGTTCTCAGACGGCGACTCGCGATTCCTGGCTTCATTTCTCCCTTCCTGTCAGCTTTCGAGGATTTTCCGAGCCTCGCCTTCGAGATCGTCGACCACTTTGCTCGGAACATTGAACGTCATGGTCGCGCGCCGGCGCGAATCATACGCGGGCCAGTGCGGCAGGCCGGAATGATTGGGATTTCCGGTCCGCGCGAACGCGACCCAGGTTCGGCTGACCTGATCGGCCAGCGCCTGTGTTCCCTGCGCATTGCCTACAAATGTTGGACCCTTTTCAGTATTGTCGAACGCGAAGGGAATCTCCATCGTATGCGGTGCTCTCATGATGCCGTCGTCGGCGGGCGAGCCCCACTGGAACACATAGAAATAGGCCGGCGCAGCTTTTAGTGCGGCCTTGCGCTCGGCCAGCTGAACCGAGCCGATGAAAGCGCCCGCGGCGGTGGTGCAGTCAGTGAAGAGATAACTCGGCGAATCGGTCGGCCGCAACTTTCGAAACGCGGCGATCAGTGCATCCGTCTTGTCCCCCAATGTGGGCCTGAGCTTGTCGGGCAATTCGGCGTCGGTCAACTTGCCCCACCACGGCTGGCCCACATTGTAGAGCGTCTGCTCGTCCTTGGTGCAGCCGACCATCACTGGAACCTTCGCGGACAGCGTCGGCGCGCCGGGATCGAAGGGATGAGTTGGAAGCGCGAGACCATCCACCACCGGCCCGAATCGCAAGCCGGCCGCGCCCGCTTTTCTCTGAACCGCGATCACGGCGGCGGTCAGCTTGCTGGCGGGAATGCCCTGCAAGGCTTTCACGTCGCCCGGACGAATTTCGAGCTCGGTGAACAGCGCCCTCGCGATCTCGGTCCCAGCTTGCTTGGTGATGCCACGCAGACCGGGTCCGCTCTCGACGATGCCGCGGTGAAACAGATTCTTGGCCGCGGGCATGGCGAGCAGGCAGGACGCTTTCGCGCCGCCGCCGGATTGACCGAAGATCGTGACGTTCGCAGGATCGCCGCCGAACTCGGCGATATTGTCACGCACCCACTCAAGAACCGCGATCAGGTCCAGCTGACCGGCGTTGCCCGAAGTGGCGAAGGCGTCGCCGCCTAACTCACCCAGATACAGATAGCCGTAAGCGTTCAACCGATGGTTGACGCCCACCACGACCACATCGTGACGGCTCGCGAGATTGTGCCCGTCATAGGACGGCCAGCTTCCCGATCCATAGTTGAATCCGCCCCCGTGCAGCCAGACCATTACGGGCCGCTTCTTCGCGCCACCGAGTTGCGGAGTCCAGACGTTCAGGAAAAGACAATCCTCGTTCTGGCGAGCGACATCATCCGAGGTCGTAAACACTTCGCCCAGCGCCTTGGCGACCGGCGGCGGCTGCTGCACCGCCGACCCTCCGCTGCGAAGTTGCATCGAAGCAGCACCGGTGTGCGTTGCTTCGGCCACTTCGGTCCAAGGTTTCGGTTTTTGTGGGGACATGAATCGAAGCGATCCTACAGGTGGCGCGCCGTAGCGCAGGCCCTTGAAGGTCTGGACGTCGTCTTCGACGATTCCGCGAACCGGCCCGTTGGTGGTCTTCACGACCGCTGTCGGACCTGACTCCTTGGCCCAAGCCCGGCGGCTCAGGCTTGTACCGAGGCCGAGCCCCCAGCCCAATACGGTCCTTCGATCAATCATGAGATTGTTCATTTTGGTTTCCTTTCCGTGGCGCGCTCGATCTTGAGCGACAAATGGCGCGCAAGAAAATGACTGTGGCGCGCGGAAGCGTGGGCCAGACCATCCTTTGCTCCTGGTTTGGTGGAATATGATCGCCGGGATAAATTATATCTGATAGCGCTTATCAGTCAGCGCGGACTACACCTTTCCCTTTGACCCGTCCGAGTCTCGGATCTTGTGGCGCTCCTCGAATCCGACGAATCGGAGATTAGAAAAGCGGCATAAACAAGACAGGTGAGGGGGAGTATCCTGGTTGCGCCATGATTATGTGGCTTGGCTCGGCTGGAATTATTGTCCTGATCCTCGTGGCCCTCGTGACCCTGTGGGCCATCTGGCGTTGGTCGCAAAGGCCGTAGGTTCAGGAAATCGAGCGGCAGTGGCAGGCTGAGATGGCCGTCCAAACGCTGTCGATTCAGTAACCGGAGTTGGCACTGCCGCATCCAATAAGTACGAGTCTTGACCGGACCCGGACGGGTCGGAGCGAAGGTTCATGATTTCAGCATTCTTCGCGTTAGTCTTGGTGGGATGCGTGCCAGCCGCCGCTTTGAGTCAGCTGACTCCCCAACAAATGGAACAACAGCGCGAAGCTCGCGAGCGCGCAGAGCAGCAGCGTCGTCTCGAGGTCGAGCAGCGCGAGGCAAACGAGCGGGCCGAGCGGCAAGTTGCCCATGCTCAGGCCGAGCAACAACGAGAGCTGCAGGAACGCGCGGACCAGCAGCGTCGTGCCGAGGCTCTTGCCGAACGAAGACAAGAAGCCAAGGAACGTGAAGAGCAGCGGCTCGCCCAACTTCAACAACAACGTGAGCGCGAGATTCAACAATTGGAGCAGCAGAAGCACCCGCAGGACACTCAGGACATTCAGGATATTAAGGATACTTCGGCGACGGGACCGCAGGAAACGGGCACAGCCCCAACCTACCCGAACCAAGTTGAGCCTACAATCGCTCGCTCGCTTCTGCGTGCGATCGGCATTGGTCTATTTGCCGGCGCCACCCTGTTGCTCTTGGGCCGGGTGATTTATCAACTCACGCATCGTTAGATCCGTCACGATCCCGACAGCGAGAGTTCTCGAACGCGGCTAACTTGCCAGGCGAGAGTACCCCAGAGTCCCCCCAATTCCCGGCGAAATCGACGTTCGGCACGTGTAAGTTCTTGTGGTTGCAGCGTGAGGTGGCTACAAGCCGTTCGGCTGTTAACTGAAGGGTTGTAGGTTCGAGTCCTACCTGAGGAGCCAAATTTTTCAGAGAGTTACAACCCTCCACTTCCCCGAAAATGTGCCGCTTACAGCCGAGTGTGGGGACTATTGTGGGGATGCCGCTTGTCGCCCTTGCTACTGTCCTAAAATTGGTCGACTACCTGCCCTTGTTCTCAACTGTGAAAAGCGGTATACCGAATCATGCTTTCCCGGTTCGCACTGCTCGCTCTTGTGGTAGGTCCATGCCTGGCGCAGGATGCCGCCCGGATGGATCAAATAGTTCAGTCCTACGTGGCGAACCACTTCATGGGATCTGTTCTGGTCGCGCGTGGCACCCAAGTGCTCTTCGTTGCTGACCGAGCGCACTTGTTAAATCGCTCATATGCCGGTCCAGCCAGGCGATAAACTCGGCCCCGAAAATCCCGGCGTTGTTAGAGGGGATCAAGCAGGATTTCGGGCGAAGGCGGTTGACGCGCAGCCCGTCACTGCAGTCCGATCGTGACTGCGTTGCTCGGGCGGCCAATGTAAGTCAATCGAACAGGAACCTCAGATCCCGGCGCGACGCCGTTCGGCACTCGAAAGTTCACTTGAAAATATCCGGGATATCCGGGAGCGTCGCCGAAGAACACAATCTCAGCGAGCTGGCCGCCGATGGCTACTTGCGGAGGGATCACTCCGCCTTCAAACAGGCTGGTTGTATACATCGACAGCACGTCGCCAGCGCCGGGCGGGTTGTCGGCGGAAGCGATCAGTCCAGTGACGCCGTTCCAGATCGCGCCCTGTCCCGTACCGTCGCCGGACAGAGAGAATAACGTTGGCGCGGGGATCAGAACTGCGGGAGTGTACAGCTCGGCGCTTGTGCTCCCCGTAAAGGAGCGAGTTGGCACCTCCGGCGGGCTGGATAGCTGGCCGCCTGTGACTAAAACCTGACCATTGTTGAGGAGCACGGCAGCCTGGGAAAGTCGCGGTGTTGTCATCGATCCGGTCGAAGAGAAGCTGCCGCTCGCTGGATCGTAGAGTTCCGCGCTGGCAGTTAGCAGTGTTGACTTCGTCGCTGAGTCGAAGATGTTTGTCGCACCGCCCGCAACCAGCACGGTGCCGTCCGGCAGAGGGGTCGCCGAATGGCCATCCCTCGCCCAGGACATGCTCCCGGTCGCGATGAGCGGGCCGCCCGCGGGATCAAACAGTTCGGCCCAATTCACGTTGCCGTTGCTATCCGTGTTGCCGCCGGCAAGCAATACTTGGCCGTCCGGCAGCAAGGCCGCGGGAGGGTAGTCATTGAACGACCAAATCGGAAATTTGGTAAACGTGCCGGCGACAGGATCGTAAAGCGCAGGATAGTTGGCCGTAGCGAGCAGAACTCGGCCATCCGGGATCACGGCAAGCGCGGAGGCAAACCCAGCGTCCGGCGGCCAGTTGGCGACCAGACTGAACGATTCTGCGACGGGATCATAAATTTCGGCTCCGGGTCCGCTCCCAGCGTTGGACCACCCCATCAGCAGGACGCTGCCGTCGTTGAGCAGCCTCGCGGAATACAGGGCCGCGAGGGTGACGGCATTGCCGGCCCTGTTGAAGACCCCGTTCGTTGGGTCGTAAAGCTCCACGCTCGCAAGCGCGCCGGTGGAGTAGTAGCCTTCGGCGAATAGAACCTTGCCATTGGGGAGAAGAACACCGCCAATCGGCCGGAGGGTGTTCATGGTTCCTGTAGCGGTGAACGCGCCGGTGCTTGGATCGTACAGTTCGGCGCTGTTTGGGCCAATACAAGGTTGGGCTTGGACAAGACAGATCGTAAGTCCGCCGGCAATCAGAACCCTGCCGTCGGGAAGCAAAGTTGCCATGTGGCCGAAACGAGGCGTAATCATGCTGCCGGTCGCTGTGAACGTGCCTGGGGATTGCGCGTAGCCGGATACTCCCACCACGCACAAAAGTAGAGCGAGCCTCGTCTTCATCTTTTACCTCCAAAGAATTACTGCACTCCGATGGTCACTGCGCTACTCGATCGGCCAATGTAGGTTAATCGAACGGGAACCGCAGACCCGGGTGCGATGCCGTTCGGGACTCGAAAGTTCACCTGAAAATATCCGGGATACCCGGGAGCGTCGCCGAAATACAACACCTCGGCGAGCTGGCCACCGATGGCCACTCGCGGAGGGATCACGCCACCTTCAGACAGGCTGGTGGTGTACATCGACAGCACGTCCCCAGCCTTAGCCGGATTGGCGGCGGAAGGAATCTGCCCTGTTTGTGAGTTCCAGATCGCGCCCTGCCCCTGGCCATCGCCGGAAAGGGAGAACAGGACGGGTGCGGGAACCACCGTGGCCGGCGTATAGAGTTCGGCGCTGGAATTGGTATCGATGAATCCTCCCGCAATTAGAACCTTGCCGTTATTGAGCAGCGTGGCAGTATGGAGATCACGGCTTGCAACCATGTCGGAGGCGCGGGTAAAGGTTTGGGCTGCCGGATCGTAAAGCTCCGTGCTATTCAGCGTGACGGGAATGTCGCCGCTATCGCCCCCGGCGATCAGGACTATTCCATCGGGGAGCAGTGTAGCAGTGTGGTAAGTCCTTGCCGCCGTCATGTTCCCGGTCTGTCGAAATATTTGAGTCACCGGGTCGTAGACATCCGCGAGGGCGGACTGGGCGTCCAATGCCTCCTCGAAGCCCCCGGCGAGCAGAACGTGACCGTTCAGGAGCAATGTAGCCGGGCCCTGAACCCACGGGTCACGAGGCCAGTCCGTTACGCTAAATGCGTTGGTGCGGGGATCATATAACTCGCCTCTAAGTTCATTTCCCTGAGTGATCAAGACTCTTCCGTCCGGGAGCGAGCTGGCGGTGCTGTCCCCATAGGGATCCGCGTACGGGTTGGCAGTAGGCGCGAACGTGCCCGTGGACGGATCGTAAACTTGGGCTCCATATCCATAGAAGCCTTGGGCGACGAATAGAACTCTGCCATCCGGGAGCAACGTGGCCGTGTGGAAATAACTGCCATCCGCTATCATGCTGCCCGTATTGGTAAAGGTTCCGGTCTTCGGATCGTAAAGCTCTGCGGTGCCCAATGTGGTGATGCCGTCGCTCCCGGCGATCAGGACCTTGCCATCTGGCAGCAACGTCGCGGTGTGTTGCGATCTCGCGACGGTCATATTGCCGGTTGGGCTGAAGGTCCCTGTAAGTGGGTCGAAGAGTTCCGCGCTCACGAGGTTTCCGTTTTGGCCGCCGCTAGGGGCGACGCCACCCGCGATCAAAACACGGCCGTCAGGGAGCAACGTGGCGGTGTGCCAAGCCCGGGGCGTCGTCATGTTGCCCGTCGAGGTGAACGTGCCCGGTGATTGCGCCGTCGCAATCGACACGTTGGCGGCCGCCCCCAAAACGAGCAACGGAAGGACTAAACTCAATTTCATAATCTGGCCTCCTGAAATCTCATGTCAGCGCAAATGGACGGTCTTTCTCGCTCGACCGGTAAATAATCGCCGCGACCGCCCTTCTGGCTCGTGGCGAGCTTTGTACGGGTGGCACGTAATCCAGGAATAACCGAGAAATTACGATACTTGCTGCTCCGTTTCCTCGTGCAGCAAAATTGGAACCTGCCACGCGCTCAAGTTGTAGAAGAAGAATATCCCCAACACCTGCTTTATGATGAACCGGTGAATACCAGGGGAAAGGTACAGCACGAAGGATTGCTCGAACGGCCCGCCCGCGGAGAGCTGCCGTTGGCCAAGAGATGTATAGTCGATGCAGAATTCCACTGTGGCCATGTAACCGGGCGGATCTCCGTTTGCCGACACTTGCGCAACGAAGAGGTAGTTGCCGGCGGCTGACACCTCCAGGTCGCACCAGACCTGCCCGGTGAGGGTCCCCGGCGGTGTGATAGCCCCCTCCAGGCTCGCCATTGGTTCCGTTCCCCAAAACATCACCACACAGTTGTCACTGGCGAACTCCACCGGGAACCCGTTACCAGCGAAATCGCAGTCCCAGAAGAAGGGGTCAAACGCTGCGCCTTTTATTCCGCAGACACCCCAAAATGCCGTCTCACCCCACGTAGTAGGATCTCCGAGCGCCGGTAGGCGTTCGAGCACGGAGGCTGCGCCCTTCATTGACCGTAGACCTTCGAGGGCCTCGGCTCGGGTCGGCGCCGAACGCCGCACCATGTGGGGTAACGGTTTGCGCCCCTGCTGGGCGGGAAATGACCCCTTCACCTCTACAATTCGCAATTCGGGCTCGTCGTGGTTCGCCATCTGGGTTTCTCCCTTGCGTCACTGCCTTCTAGTACTTTGGGAAGGATCGCAGATTCTTCTGTTTGGGTCGATACCTGGATGGTAAAGATATGGTGTAATTACAGGTGGACGCTTAATCGACTCATTTCGCAAGGTTTGTGTAATGTCGGAGCGGGTTACCACATACAAGTTTGGCCCCTACGAAGTCCACACGCGGACGCGGGAGCTGTACAACCAGGGCATTAAATTGAAGCTCCGCCCGCAGGCGTTCCAGGTCTTGCGGGTCCTGGTCGAACACGCCGGAGATGTGGTGACGCGCGAACAGCTTCGCCAGACGCTCTGGCCGGCTGGAACCTTCGTGGATTTCGAGCACGGGCTGAACTCATCGGTGAAGGAACTTCGCCGAGCGCTGCGTGACTCCGCAAACGAGCCTCGTTACATCGAGACCCTTCCCAAAGTAGGGTACCGAATGATCGTTCCAGTCATCCGGGAAGAGCCGGCAAACACGGGATCGGCATTCGCTGAGCCGCCGTCCGCGATCCCCGAGCCCGAAATTCCAGGGGTCATCCCTGCGGAAACCAAACCACCGAGCCCGCAAAGGACCTGGATGACCCTATACGCGACTTTGGCGTTGCTCGTGGCGGCGCTTGCCGGTTACTGGCAGTGGCGGCGGGCGAATGTGGAAGCTCCACCGAACGCCGCTCAGTTGATGTTCGCGGTCCTGCCATTCGAGAATCTCACGGGAAATGCCTCACAGGAATACTTGAGCGACGGCCTTACCGAAGAGATGATCGCGCAGTTCGGGCGGCTCGATCCGCAGCACTTCCGTGTGATCGCGCGGACCTCGGTGATGGCCTACAAACACAGCCAGAAGCCCTTGGACCAGATTGCACGGGAGCTGGGCGTGCAGTATGTGCTCGAAGGCAGCGTGAGGACGGACGCGAAAAATATTCGTGTTTCGGCGCAACTCGTTCGCGTCAAAGATCAAGCCCAGGCATGGGCCAGAGAATACGACCGCCCCTCCATAGATTTGCTTTCCATGCAGGATGAGATTGCTCGCGACATTTCGGATGAGATCGAGCTTATTCTCGGCGGCCCTAAGCGCAGCATTAACGCCACTCGCCATGCTCCGTCGCAACAGCAGAATGAAGCCTATGATTTTTACCTCAAGGGACTGTACTTCTGGAACAAGCGAACCGTGGAGGGTTTTCGGCAGGCGATCAAGTACTATCAGGAAGCCATAGCGGTCGACCCCAACCATGCTCCCTCCTACGCCGGCACGGCGGATTGCTATGCCATGATCGGCGGTTATAGCGGAGAGCCCGAGGCGGAGTACCAGACTCTGGCACGAACCGCGGCCCTGCGGGCGTTGGAGATCGACGAGAGTCTGCCCGAAGCGCACACGGCACTGGCCGTGATCGTCCAGAATTACGATTGGGATTGGCCGAAGGCGGAGAAAGAATTCAGGCGAGCCATTGAGTTGAACCCGAGTTATGCCACAGGCCACCATTGGTACGCCGAACACCTGGGATACATGGGACGGTTCGAGGAGGCATTGCCACCGACGGCGCGGTGCTTTCCTACTACGCGCGGCAATACGATCGCGCCATTCAACAGTTTCACGATGTCACGGAACTCGATCCGAGCTTCCCACGGGCTAGCTTTGTCGCGTATCCATATGTAGAGAAGCGCATGTTTACGGAGGCGCTGGCATCAACCGAAGTCCAACTCAGCGGGCCTTGGTACTTGGCGCAGAAAGCCTACATCTACGGCCGCGCGGGACAACCGCAGCAAGCCCGGCTGGCGCTGGCAAAGCTGGGTGACTTCTCCCGGATTCATCCGGTGGATGTGTCGGCTTTCGCGGTGGCGTATCTCGGAATGGGGGACAAGAATGAAACGCTGGCCTGGCTGGAGAAGGCGTATGCGCAGCATTCCAATACAATGACCACTCTCAAAGTAGATCCAATCTTTGATCCCATCCGAGGCGATCCACGCTTCCAGGATTTAGTACGGCGAGTAGGACTGTAGTTCTGTCTCGCCCCAAAGCTGCAACAACATGATTTCTCAAGAAGCTACGATGCTCTCGTCGCCCGCGTCACCAGTCTAGAAGCTAACTTGGCGCGCGTGGCAACATCACATAAAGACGTACTAGAAACTAAAGACGTACTAGAAACGTACTTGCCTCAGCTCGCTACAGAAGTCGCTAACGTTACGAAACAAATGGGTGTTCTCAACGAGGCGCAAACAGACAGCATAGTGAAGGTCACTGAGGGTATGGCGCTCATATCGGAGGCTTTCGACAAGCGGATTGACTTGTTAGAGTCTGCTGTTTACCAAGATTGAGCTGTCCAGCTGACAGGAAATTTGCGCCTGGCTGGCAAGCTCTTTTGGTGCCTAAGCGCCAATTTTAGGTGGTGTCTCAGCTTGGATCTCGGGATTGGGAAGCGGACCTCCGGTTATTGGTCACACCTACAACGCGGCGCGCAGATAGTGTTCAAACTTACCCCCGCGCGACGTCGGCTCAAGCTATTCTGAAGAACGCGGAAGGGAGATTTGCAGCATGGTAAAACTTGTCTACGGATTGAGCCAGTCCCTGGATGGGTACGTCGACCACATGAAGCTTGGGCCGCCTGTACCCGCGGCCTTCCGTCACTTCGTCGAGCTGGTGCGTGGACTGACGGGCGTCATCTACGGCCGCCGCATGTACGAGATCATGCGTTATTGGGATGAAGACCTTCCTGACTGGGACGCGGATGATAGCGAATTCGCGGTGGCGTGGCGGAGCCAGCCGAAATGGGTCGTGTCGCGTTCGCTCCAGTCAGTTGGGCCGAACGCCACGCTTGTCGCGGATGATTTCGAGACCGTGATCCGCAAGCTGAAGGCTGAGCTGGCTGGAGAGATTCACGTTGGCGGACCAGTCCTGGCGCAAAGCCTGACCGAGGCCGGTCTTATCGATGAGTATCGACTCTACCTCCGCCCCGTCGTGCTCGGTGGTGGCTCGCCATTCTTCGCCGGCCCCCGGCCGCCGCTCCACCTGGTGGCCAGCGATCTAATCGCCGATGACCTGATTCGGTTGACGTACGTTCCTGCTTAATCCCGCGACTTGCGATGCGAAAAGGGGTTACGAGAAAACCGAAAGCGGACGAGCCCGCGACGCCAGGCAAGAACTACATAACTCCGAGCGGGCTACAGCGCCTCAAAGATGAGTTCCGGTTTCTGCTCACCAGGGAACGCCCCGCCGTGACGGAGGTGGTGACGTGGGCTGCTAGTAACGGCGATCGCAGTGAAAACGCCGACTATCAGTACGGCAAGCGGCGGCTGCGGCAGATCGATGGGCGGATTCGCTTTCTCACGAAGCGAATCGAGGCCGCGGAAGTGGTGGACCCGGAAACTCCGAGAGCGGGGAACGCGGCGACGAGGGCATTCTTCGGAGCGACCGTGCGCTATGCCAATGGCGAGGGAACGGAGCGAGTGGTCAGCATCGTGGGCACCGACGAGGTCGATCTCGACCGCAACCACATCAGTTGGGTGTCGCCTCTGGGGCGCGCGTTGATGAAGTCGGCAGCGGGCGACAGCGTCGTTCTCCAAGCGCCGCGCGGCACAGAATACCTGACCGTGCTGGACGTGCGTTACGAGCGCATTTCTGTGGAACCGTTCCGTGAACCACCTGGCTCCGAGGCCTCAGCAAAGGGACTCCCTCGCCGACGCCAATCCACCTGACGAAGGTTAGCGAGACAGCATGAAACTTCCAGGCCCGAGCCAGGGCGAATTGCGAGCCGACTCCAGGGCTATTCGTTCGGCTCTAGTCCGACCCAATCAGGATCGTTCGCGTGTAACGCCGTGTGTTCACCCAATCCGCGCTCGTATGCGTTCAGCAACTCCCGAGAAACGGCGTTCTCGGAAATTACTCCCATGCTGTCGCCGTCACGTTAATATGACGGAACGCGGGACCCTCAGATGTACGTCGGTTGAGGCGAATCAAACATCCGGCCGCGAGAACTCGCAGAATGCCGTTAATGCTGCATATCAGGCGTCACAGGCGCGGATCAACAGTTTCATTTTCTAAAGCGAGGACGCCGAACGCCCAATCGTGCAACCGCTACAGAGGTTCACAGCGAGAGCGTGCTAACCACGCGGCCAAAGCGATCGAGATTGAAGACGCCTTTCGGAATTAGAGCGAGGGCTGAGGAGATGAAGACCGAGCTCAGCGAATTGCCAGCGCAGCCGATTTCTTCGCGGGTGTCCCCGCCGCAGGCGCCTTTCCCAGACTGATCAAGTTGGCCAGCAACTGGTACGCGCCGTCGGTTCCGGCCGGCAGTTGACGCCACAACCCGAGACCGAGATAGATCCATCTTCCCCGGCCGACCTTCGCTTCGACCAACGACCCCAGTTTCTCGCCGGGATTGTCAGGGAACGAGTCCACCATCGACACCAGATCCACGTACCTGGCGTCCTTCTCGCCGAGGAAGTAGAGGCCGCGCTCCTGCACCCATCCAGCCCAGGCTGCCGGGCCGATTTTGTTCGGATAGTTGAAAACCGGGTGAGCCGGCACCAGCACTTTGACGGGAACCGTCTCGTCGGACACGCGGTTTCCGCTGACCTTGGCGGGATACGGACCGTATTCCGCCTGGTTGAACTCCATCTTGTTGTACTGGACGATGACAGTTCCGCCTCGTTCAGCGTAATCCAGCAGGCGATGGTTGTACGCCCGGAGGTCCGCGCGCCGCTCGTAGGCGCGAACTCCGGTCATGATCACGTCATAGCCGGCTAAGTCGCCCCACGCCAGTTCCTCCTGGCCGATGAACGTCACCTTCGCGCCCAACTGCTCGATCGCGGGAGGCACCTGATCGCCAACGCCGTTGATATACCCGGCGTTGAGGTTGGGAGCGACCTTCACGTCGACCACTTTGAGTGTCGCTTCGGCTGGCTCGATCACCTGCCTGCGTTGAATGTGAGGGTACTCAATCTCCTGATATCCGTTGGTGTACTTTTCGCCTCCGATCGCCGCCGATGTGGCCACTGCGCGAAGCGTGTACTCGCCGGCCTTAACCTGCGCGGGAACGGTGATCTGGAAGCGAGCCGAAAGCGATTCATCCTCATGCACGAAGCTGAGCGGCACACTTGCCGGGCTGGCCTTCCAGCCCGACGGCAGCTCGAGCGCGACGGTTGCCTTCCCCGCACCCTTCGCGCCGTTCGTAACCGAAACATGAATCTCGCGCTGAACCGTCTTCGCGGTGGATGCCGGAATCACCGCCAATCCTGGCGTGACTCGCACGGAAAGGCCGGGAACCACATTAAGCTCCATTCGCTTGTCGCCGTTGTAGATGTCCTTCACGTATCGGAACTGAACGGGCACCTCCTTGGTGACGTCGGCGTCGCCGGCTTTCAAATGAAACGTCACAACGAAGGGCGTGGGGCGGAACGGAGCGCCGAAGGGTACATCCGGGTCGAAGGCATTGATCGCGGAATTGGCTGGATGCTTCCAATATTCGTCGTGGAAGTAGGGTGTGGTCAGCTTCGCGTCTTTGGGGATATGCGCGTCGGCGGCGCAGGTGTAAACGGCGTCCTTCTTTACGGTCGCCAGCGCGCAAGCGGCTGGCGCATCGAAGCCCGCCACCGCGACCTCCGTCACGCTCACTTCCGCGGAACCCCGGTTCACCGCCAGCATCGATAGTTTTACCGGCTGCCCGGCGATCACCAGTCCATCGTCGGCCACGGCATCGAATGTCAGACCATGTGCTGCAAGAACGGCATCCTGATAGTCCCGTTCCTTGATCTTGAGACGAAAATCGATCTCGTACCGCGCTGAGTCGGTGAGACCCAGCGAACCGAGGTGTGCGCGCAGCGCCCGGACGGCGGCGAGACCGGCCTCGACCGGCGCGGCGGTACCCGCGTCATTGCCTGAATCGAACGCGTTCTGCGCGCGCTTCGCCGCATTCGCAATGGCCGCGAGCCCGGTGGTCAGCGTTTCGGGTGGGCGCGGCCCGGCGAACTGCGCCAGCGCCGTCAGGTTCGTATCGACGCCATCGAACAGCGACGTCTCATCCTTCTGCATCTGCCCGGAGATTGCGGATTCGACTAGTTGGTAACCCGCCGCGCCCCGGCCGCCTCGCCCACCGGCATTTCCGGGAAGCGGCGGCAATCCGCTGGTTCCCTGACATTTATGATTGCTGCGCGCGTCCGTGCCGATCTCGGCGTAGGTGCGGCCCAGCAGCGGATCATACATAGCCGTGTTGACCAGTGTTAGCTTCACGGGCGGCGTCGCGGGAGGGGGAGGCGGCTCGGCAGCCGCGCCGCGTCCTGCTCCGGGGCGTCCTCGTCCGCCAGGTCCACCGAATCCGGAGGTGAAGTACAGCTTCGTCGGCTGCCAGGCCTTCAGTCCTTCGCGAATCTGCTCGGGAAACATGGCCGGATCGCCGGCTGCGCGATAGGCCTCGCGGCTCAGAATCGTAGTGGCTTCGTGGGCGCGGTCGCCTCCGCGGCCCTGAATATTCATGGTCAGGACCACTTCAGGGCGAAATGTCCGGATCAACCGAACCATGTCCCCGACGATTTCCGGCCTGCCCCATTTGCCGATCACCTCTTGCGGATCAAATGAATACCCGTAGTCGATGGCGCGTGTGAAATACTGCTCGGCGCCATCGATGCGGTGCGCCGAAAGCAGCTCGGCGGTACGCAGTACCCCCATGTCCCGGAACAACTCCGGCCCGATTTCGTTCTGCCCCCCTTCGCCGCGGTTCGCTTGAACATCGATGGAACGCAGACCCATTCCATGCGTGAACATCGCAAACAGGGCGTTGTGCTCGTCGTCGGGATGCGCCGCGATTTGCATGAATGTCCCGGAAACGTTCAACTTACGCAACGCCAGCCCCAGCGCGACGTGGCCGCTATCCTGGGCCACCAGCGAAAAATTCATGCGATTCTGCGCGGATACGCGAAGGCTGCCTGGAGCCAGAATGGCAAGCGCCATCGCACTACTGGCGACTATCACCGTGAGCCGGCGTTTCCTGCTGGATAAGAGCATGTTGGTCTCCTGGGTAACTAAAAACTTCCCCCCAGAGTAGCCTATGATACAGTACGGCTAAAGGTCTGAAGTTTTCGCAAGTAAGGTCGCTGAGGAGGTTCTACCATGGTCCGTTTTTCCCGAAACATTCTGCTTGCTTCAATTTTCGTGACGATCGCGTTACAGACGGCGTTTTCTCAGACGCAGGCGATCAATGGCAGCATTCGCGGACGAGTCACAGATCCGGCGGGTGCAAGCGTGCCGAAGGCCGCCGTCAGCGCCGCGAACCAGGCAACCGGCTACGTTCGAGACGTCGAATCGAATGATGAAGGGTATTTCGTAATTCCGAACCTGCCGCTCGGAACCTATACGCTGAGCCTCAAGAAGGAAGGGTTCGAAGCGCAGCGGCGTCCGGGTATTGTGCTGGATGCCGGTAGTGAAGCCGTTATCGATGCGCAGCTCAAAGTGGGCTCGGTAAGCACCACGGTGGAAGTGACCGGCGGTGCGCCCGTGGTGGAGCCGTCGCGCGTGAATATCGGCCGTACGATCGGCTATGACGAGGTCGACAATCTACCGCTGACCTCGCGCAATCCCTATAATTTCGTTATCTTTCAGCCAGGCGTGAGCGGTCACCCCAACCCGGAACTGGGTGTTCCGCGCGTCGTGAATACCAACGGTCTGGACAACCGCGTGCAGTATCAGATGGATGGAATGGTGGACACCGAGAGCGACCAGTACGGCCTCCGGCTGTTCGCGATTTCCGACAGCTATGTGCGCGAAGTGCAGACCGTCTCGAACAGCTATGCGCCTGAGTTCGGACGCACCACGGGCGATATTTACAACGCCATCACGAATTCGGGCACCAACCAGTTCCATGGCGAATTCTACTTCATCGGCCGCCCCCCGGCCGCGAGCGCGCGCCCCATTCTGCTGGGGTCAACCCAAATCAACCCGGGCATCGATTTGCATGATTATTCGTCCAACGCCGGCGGACCGATCAAGAAGGACAAGGTGTTCATTTTTGGGGCCTATGAGCACCTGCTGCGCGGGACGCCGCAGCCGGTGACGATCACGCCGGCCAATGCAGCTTTGATCGGACTTCCCATGTCTCAGCTGGCGACGGCCGGGACGGTGCAACACGTGCAATTCCTGGACCTGCGCGTGGATTACAACATCAATTCGAAGAACCAGTTCTTTGCCCGTTATAACTATTTCCGGAATGAGTATCCGTTCAATTCAAATGACGGCGGCTTAAACGCGCTGGACGCGGCTTCCGACTTCCACGATCGCGCTCACATCGGTGGCTTTCAACTGCTGACGTCGTTTTCTCCGACGGCGCTGAACGAGCTGCGCGGCTCCGAGCCGTACCGCAATGAGCATCACGTTCCCGATCCTATCGACGGTCCGGGACCGTACGTCGTGATCAGCGGAATCGCGCAGTTCAACGGCACGCCGTTGTCGGCCGCCGGCACGATTTTCGCGGAAAAAATCCCCAGCCTGAACGACAACTTCACGAAGATCATCGGCAAGCACACCATCAAGACCGGCTTTGGGTGGCAGCAGAACAACGACAACCAGTTGAGCGCGGTCTACAGCCAGTACACGTTCCCCAACGTCGCGAGTTATCTGGCCGCGAAGAACGACAGCAGCGGTTGCACAATTTCTGGCATCACCAATCCGCTTTTGTGCTATTCAAGCTTCTTAACCGTTCTGGGCGTGCCGGGCGCGCACTACAAATCGAATTTTACGGATTTGTTCGTGCAGGACAGCTGGCAGATTCGATCGAACCTGCTGGTGATTTACGGCCTGCGCTACGACTACTACGCGGCGCCTTCCGGCGAAGGAAGTGCTGCTCCGTTCGCCTACACGCAAAGCTTCCACAACCCGACCAAAGACTTCGCGCCGCGCCTGGGCCTCGCGTACTCGATCAACCCGAAGACGGTGCTGCGCGTCAGCTCGGGCATTTTCTTCGACGTTCCGTCGACCAATCTGTGGTATCAATCGCTGATCAACGACGGCTCGACGCGCGCATTTAGCGATTCGTTCACACCGACGTCGGCCAACGCGCCATCGTTCCCGAACGTGTTCAGTTTTCTGCCGGGCGCGACGCTGCCCTCGCCTCCCACCATCACCGCTCTGTCGCCGACCTATCGGACTCCCTATACCATTAACTCCAGCCTTCAGATCACGCGCCAGTTGGCGCGAAACGACGCGCTGACCATAGGCTACGTCAACACCGAGGCGCGCGAGCTAACGTATTTGCGCGACATCAACCTGATCAATCCGATTGGCACGCTGGCCGACGGCCGGCCGATTTATTCCACGGCCATCAACGCCAACACTCGATTGTATCCGCAGTTCAACGGAATCAAGCTCCAGGACAGCGGCGCCAACGCCAATTACAACGCGATGGTGGTCAACTACCAGCATCGCTTCTCGACGGGCTACTCAGTCGCCGCGTCGTATACCTGGTCGCATTCGCTGAGCGACGCTCCGGAACTGTACGGCTACGATCAGAGCGCGGTAATTGAGGACCCCACCAATCGCCGTCGCGATTATGGCAACTCGATCATCAATCGTCCACAGGCGTTCACCATGAGTGCGATTTTCCAGCCGACTTTCAAGCTGGACAATTCGATACTGAACAATCTGGCCAACGGCAACCAGCTTACGCTGCTGTCCAATCTGGCCTCGGGCGATCAGGCGAGCATCACCACCGGCACGAACCTGAACGGCGATCCCGCGGGCGCGCCGCAGAGGCCGCTGTATATCGGACGGGACACCTTCCGCATTCCGAGCATCTACCAGGTCGACATGCGCTATACGCGAACCATTTACTCGCTCCGCGAGCGCTTCCATGTCAAGTTAATAGCCGAGGCGAATAATGTGTTCAATACGCGCAACATCACGACCTTCAACACGACGGCGGTGACCAACTCGGCGGGCGTGATCACTACGCCGCCGACGCTCGGGCCGACTTCGACCATCCTCGAAGGCCGGCTAATCCAGCTAGGTATCCGAGCTGACTGGTAGGGGCTGACTGATAGGCGCGTGGCGCAGCCGGGACTGAGCGTCATCGAGCAGCGCGGTCTTGGCTTCGATCCAGGCCTCGATCTCGCGCTGCTCGGATGAGGCTTGCGCCAAGGCTTCTGCAGTGCGCTCGGGCGCTGGACCGCCCACGATGTTGCGGATCCTGACGAAATAGCCCGGATCAAGAGCCTGCTCGATCTCCTTGCGAGTGATCCGCAAGGATGGACGCAGCCTGAGCAGCGCTGCCGCAATCGTCGAAGGATCGTCCTCGCGGCCGCAAGCCTGTACCGTCTGCGCCACCAGCGTATGCGCTTCCCGAAAGCTCATTCCTTCGCGCCGCACCAGCGTGTCGGCCAGCTCGGTCACCGTAAGAAAATCCTTTCCGGCGCGCCGCGCCAGTTCCGCACGATCGATATCCGCGCTCCGCATTGCGCCGGCCAACAGCTTCAGCGCCCGGACGGCATCGGTGAACATCGTGAAGACCAGCGGCTGTAGGTCGTCTTCGCTGTCGTTAATATCGCCGAAAGGAGTGTTGTGCGCGCAGGTGAGCACGGCCTGGGCCTCGCCCAGCGCGCGACTCGCGAGAATGCGCGCATGCTCCAGCGCAACCGGATTTCGTTTTTGCGGCATAATACTCGAGGATTGAACGAACGCGTCCGAAAGGCGCAGGAACCCGAATTCGCGAGTGGCCCACAACAGCAGATCCTGAATCAGCTTGCCCAGGTTCACCATCGCCACCGCCACGGCGGCGGACGCTTCCGTAAGGTAGTCGATCGCCGCGATGGCCGCATAGGAATTGCTCGCAAGTCCTTCGAATCCGAGCGATCGCGCGGTGTCTTCGCGATCGATAGGAAATCCCGTGGTAGTGAGCGCGGCGGCTCCCAGCGGGCTCAGGTTCACGTGGCCAAATGCCTGCCGAATGCGCTGCGCGTCGCGTAGAAGAAATTCGGTCGCACCGATAAGATAGTGCGCCAGCGTGGTTGGCTGCGCCGGCTGGGTGTGCGTGTGCGCAGGCATCACGGTTTCCAGATTCCGCCCGGCAAGGTCGAGCAGGACGCATCGCAGCCCGGCCACCGCGGCCGCCAGTTTCAGCAACTCACGCCGGGCGGACATGCGATACAAGGTGATCGCGATATCGTTGCGGCTCCGCCCGGTATGCATTTTACCGGCGATATCGGCTCCCACGGCTTGCTCCAGCAGCGACTCGATATAAAAAAACAAGTCTTCATGGGAGCCGTCATACACGGCCTTGGAAATGGACGAGCTATCCAGGCCGTCCACCGCGCCGATCAGCTTCCGTTCATCCTCTCGCGTGATGATGCTCTGGCGGGCGAGCATTCGCGTGTGGGCGCGGTGGATATCCAGCAGAGAGTCGAGAAAGTGCCGCTTCGCGTCCTCGAAGTTTTGGGCGAGCACCGTTTCAGAGTAAACAGAGGCGGGAAACGCTTCGGAACTCACATTTTCATGATAGCCGCGCGTCGACGCGCTTTGGTGCCATCCGTGGATAAGTGGTAATCCCGCAAATCCTCAAGGCTGGATCTCCCTCGCTCTCGCCGGACGTTAAGGCGCTGCTTAAGCGACGCGTCCGCCGCGTCACTGGCCCCTTTTGTCCCCACATACCAGTAAGGGCGCTGGCCTTCCCGTAGCCAACAACGTTCGCATGAAGCTCTCCAAGCAACTGCGAATCAACCCTCATTTACATCTAGCCACTCTCCAGTTGATATTCCCGCTTCGCAGAGCTAATGTCCAGATGTCTCCGATAATGCCCAACATCTGGACCAAAAATGAACGACTTGATTGCAGTTCAAAAGATTGCACAGTGGCAGAAATTGAAGGCGCTCGTGCTGGACAGCGTCCCCTCACCGATTACGAAGCGCGTCTACAACATGCCGCTGGACGAGTTTTATACGTGGTACCAGCAGGCGCCCAACCATAGCAAGTGCCAAGCGCTGTAAGCGTGCACGGATAGGATTTTATCACGTGTGGACAACGCGGACACCGATTGACCGGCCGAAATACGAGAGCCGCGATGCTACGCTGAACACATGCGTCTCCTGACATGCTTTCTGTCGGTCGTACTGGTCTCATGTTCTTCAACGCGCGAGTCGGCCAACAATCCTGACACAGGGCCTGCCGATTCGAAAGCCGCCCTCGACAAAGCGGCTGCCGAGCCCGGCGCCATCCGGACGCCGAGTGGGTTAGTTTATCGCGAGCTTACAGCGGGTACGGGCGGGTCTCCCCAAGCCACTGACGCGGTCACCGTAAATTATCGCGGGACTCTGACCAACGGAACGGAATTTGACAGCTCTTACAAGCGAAACCAGCCGGCTCAATTCCCGCTGAATCAGGTGATTCCGTGCTGGACGGAGGGCTTGCAGAGAATGAGAGTGGGCGGCAAGTCAAGATTGGTGTGCCCCGCCAGCCTCGCCTACGGCGAACGGGGCTCTCCGCCGGACATTCCGGGCGGTGCGACGCTGGTCTTCGAGGTGGAGCTGCTCGCAATCGGCCATTGACAGGGGTCCCGAGTCAGCTTGCGTTACTTGCGCGAGTAGCTCTGTTTTCCACCCAACTACTTCTTGCCCGCGGCTTCCGCCTCCATCTTGCGCGCTCCCGCGAGAATATCTTCGATCGCGTAGTTGCCTTCGTGGCAGGCGTATTCGTAAATCGGTCCCTTGATCGCCGCAAACGGCAATTCGAGGGTCCACGGTTTGGTCCACGTGGACGCGTCTTCCAGGGTTGCCTTGTACAGGATGTTATTCGCGTCAACCCGGGTAAAGCGCTCGGTTATCTTCAGGTCTTTGGAAGAACCGCGAAAGCGAGTCCGATCCGTGAAATTCGTCGTTTCGACCACCAGCGTATCGCCCTCCCAGTGTCCGATGGAATCGCCCAGCCACCGGCGAACATCCGGCGCGGCGTGGGTCGCGTTCATCCGGATGATGCGCGCATCGTGGATCTCTTCCGACAGAATCATCACGGCGTCCGGGGTCTGAACGATCTGGTAGTTATTGTTGTAAAGAGTCGGCAGCATGGGCGGACCGGCCATGCCAACAAAGAGGCAGCGCTCCGAGAGTCCCCGGTCCTTCACACTAGCGGTGCTCCCGGCTCGTGCCATCGCGGTGCGATTGCCGGTTTGCGGGATGCGCGGGGGTATCTTGCCATCCGCCGGATCGACCACCATCGAGGTCCGCTTGACACCGTCGACGCGAGCGAGTTCCGACCCCATGTCGTAAAACAGGACGTTATAAGCGCCCGTCCCGACCGATCCCTTGGTCGCATGCAGCGGACCGTCCGATGTTCCGTCCAGATCCTGCCACGCCTGGGCATCTTTCTTTTCCCAGGCCTTCGCTTCCGCGTCCGTTATGGTGGCCTTACCGGCGAACTCAGCCGGCCGCTCTACCGGAGTCCGCGTGGCATTTGACCAGAAGCCCTCCAAATCGGGGTGGCCGTCCGGTGTCCGTGGCATCTTCCACGCCGTCTTGTTTTGCGCGGGAAGCGCGGTTACGGCAAAAAGCACAAGGGCAGATGTTGTGACGAGATTGCGGTGGATCATAAATCTCTCTTTAAATGGAGTATAGCTTTCCCGATTTTGGAGGGGTGACCCGAATCCATGTGCCGCCGGCGTGGCCGTCGGCGTGATGGCCTGTGATAAATGACGGCTTGTGATAAATTGACAACCATGCTTCCGTTTCGCCCTGCATCCTGGGTTCTCGGATTGATTAGCGTCTGGGCGGCGATGGTTTTACTTCCCACCTCTGCGGCTTTGGCGGCCGCAACAGGGGAAGAAGTGTACGCAAAACGCTGCTCGGCCTGCCACGATCAGACTAACCCGCGCATCCCTCCCCGCGATTCGCTGAAGAAGATTCCGGCCACGCGAATCCTCAAGGTGTTGGATTTCGGCGTCATGATGCAGGTCGCCTACCAGTTGACCCGCCAGGAACGGGAGGCAGTCGCGAAGTTTCTGGGCACCGAAGGCGCCGAAACTGCTTTGGCCCCGGAAGCTTTCTGCAAGGACCGCACCGTTGCCATCCACGACAAATCCAAATTCATCTGGAACGGCTGGAGCCCGAAGGGCGATAACGCCCGCTTCCTGCCGGCGGATATCGCCGGACTGAGCCTCGACCAGGTGCGAAAACTGAAATTGAAATGGGCTTTCGGCTATGAGGGCGACGTGAACGCGTTCGCCCTTCCCGCGTTTTTCGACGGCCAGATTTTCGTGGGCAGCGCCCGCGGCACCATCCACGCCCTGCGCGCCGAGAGCGGCTGCATCCAGTGGACCTTCGACGCCAACGGGCCGGTTCGTTCGGCTATGATCGCGGTTCCCAACGGCAGCCGCCACGCGCTCTTGTTCGGCGATCAGATCGGCTGGTATTACGCTCTCGAAGCCGAAACCGGGAAGCTCCTCTGGAAAAAGAGAATTGAGGAGCACGATACCGCCCGGCTCACGGGCGCGGCACTGGTCCGCAACGGAGTGGTGTACGTCCCGGTGGCATCCTGGGAAGAGACGCGCTCGTCCGGCGCGGATTATCCGTGCTGCACGTTCCGCGGCAGCCTGGTCGCGCTTCGCATCCGCGACGGCGAACAGATTTGGAAGAGTTACATGGTCCCTGAGCCTACCGAGCAGGGCAAGACCGCATCTGGAAAAGCGAAGTGGGGGCCTTCCGGCGCGAGCATCTGGTCCACGCCCGCTTACGACGAAAAGCGAAATCTGATCTACGTCACCACCGGCGACAATTTTTCCGCGCCGGCAACCCTGACCAGCGACGCTCTGGTCGCGCTAGATCCCGCGACGGGAAAGATCGTCTGGTCGTCGCAAACCACCGCCAACGATGTTTCGCCTTCCGAGCGAGGTCCGGATTTCGATTTCGGCTCGCCTCCAATGCTTATTAAGACGCCGGAGGGGCGCGAACTGATTCTGGCCGGTCAGAAATCGGCCATGGTGTACGCCTTCGACCCCGACAAGAAAGGCGAGATCGTGTGGCAGACTCGCGTGGGAAGAGGCGGGGCGAGCGGCGGCGTCCAATGGGGAATGTCGTTCGATGGCCGCAACGTATATGCAGCGGTCTCGGATGGCGCGGGAAAGCGCGTGCCGGGTGAGAACGGCGCGACCCGGCGGATTCTCGATCCCGCGGTTGGCGGCGGCCTCACGGCCCTTAAGGTTTCCGATGGCAGCAAGGTCTGGTTCGCGCCTCCGCCGGATTGCGGAACCCGTCCCGGATGCAGCCCGGCGCAGTCCGCCGCGCTTACATCGCTGCCGGGAGTCGTCTTTTCGGGAACGCTCGGCGGAATTCTGCGAGCCTACTCGACCGAAGACGGAAAGGTGTTGTGGGAGTACGATACTGCGCGCGACTTTGAGACCGTGAACGGCGTAAAAGCCAAGGGCGGCGCCATCGATGGTCCGGGCGCTTTAGTGATCAAGGGAATGGTGTTCGTGAATTCGGGCTACTCCCGCTTCGGTGGCCTTCCAGGCAATGTCCTGCTCGCCTTCGCGTCCGAGGAGTAGAGAAGTAGAGTCAAAATCGCCCTTGACACGACCGGTTGGAGGGCGCGGTGCGGATACAATGAACGCTGCTCGTGGTCAACCAGGAGGATGGGCGCGTGACCTCCTGGTCGCGCCCTCGTGAAATTGGTCTAATCTAAAAAGCGTGAAACTCCTCGTCATTGAAATCGCAGCACTCGCCACGGCCCTTACGCTCGCTGGCCAGAACCGCGCGCGTCTGGATACCGGCCTCGACACGATTCAGGCCGCCAGGCTCAAAGCCGATCTTACGTTCCTTTCGTCGGATGCCCTCGAAGGACGGATGTCGCTCGAGCGCGGCGATGAAGCCGCCATCCAATGGATTGCGTCCGAGTTCAGCAAAGCCGGCTTGAAGCCGCTTAACGGCGATTCGTTCCTTCAACCGGTGCCCCTGGTCGAATACAAAATGGACCGGGAGAACACGTTTGCCTCCCTGCGCATCCACGGGGCGGAGCAGGTGTTCCATGCTCCCGACGCGACCGCGAACTATCCCAACGACGGTGTGTACAAAGGGCGCGTGGTATTCGCCGGATTCGGAATCACCGCGCCGGAACTCCACTACGACGATTACGCGGGGATCGACGCGCGCGGCAAAATCGTTCTGGTGTTCAATCATGAGCCGCAGGAGGACGACGAGAATTCGATTTTCAACGGCAAGGGCAACACGCGGTACGCCAACTCGCGCGCCAAAATGATGATCGCGCAGCGTCACGGCGCGGTGGCGCTGTTGGTCGCGCCGGATCCGAATCACAAGCCGGAACAGCAGCGCGGGCCGCTGGATGCTCCGCAGCAGGGGCGCGGCGCGGTGCCGCGGACTCCTCGTCCAACGCAGGCAGTCGATGGAGAAGACTCGATTCCGGTGTTCAACGTGAGCGCAAGGGTTTCCGAGCAGCTGCTGGCCGCGACCGGCAAGAAACCGTCCGAGCTGCAGAGCGCGATCGATGCGACGCTGAAGCCGGTCTCCGCGGCGCTCGGCGACGCCGAAGCCGAGTTGCACGTGGCCACGTCGCAGCGCAAGCGGCAGGCGTCCTACAACGTGATCGGCATGGTGGAAGGTAGCGACGCGCAATTGAAAAACGAGATCATCCTGTTCAGCGGCCATCACGATCACGACGGATTGGCGGTGACGGGCGCGATCTATCACGGCGCGGACGACAACGGATCGGGAACGGTGGGCGTGGTCGCGCTGGCGCACGCGTTCGCGGCCAATCCGGTGAAGCCGAAACGGTCGCTGGTGTTCGCGGTGTTCGCGGCGGAGGAGCGCGGGCTGCTCGGCGCGTACTATTATGCGGCGCACGCCCCGCGGCCACTCTCCACCACGCGCGCGCAGATCAACTTCGACATGATAGGACGCGATGAGAAAGACAGTGCCCAGACGCACGGCCTCATAGACATCGCTGCCGATACCTCCAACGAAGTGAACATCATCGGGACCAAGTACAGCCCCGACTACCGCGCGGAGGTAGAGCGCGCGAACGAGCACGTAGGCCTGCACCTCAATTACAAATGGGATCAGGACACGGTGCTGAATGTCCTGTTTCGCAGCGATCAGTACCCGATGCTGCTGCATGACATCCCGGCGATGTGGTGGTTCACCGGTTTTCATCCGGATTATCACCAGGTGACCGACACCGTGGAGAAGATCAATTTTCCGAAGATGGAAAAGATCCTGAAGCTGGCCTACATCAGCGGTTTCGATTTCGCGGACTCCGCTAATCCTCCACAGTTCTTCGCCGCGGGCGCGCCCAAATAGTCTGGTTGCGCCCGGAGTCAACCGCTCGCGGTACGGGTCAAAATCGGACTGCCCGCGCGGGGATGGATGGGCGCCGGTTGTCACAGCCCAGGCCCTGTGATAACGTCAGATTCACTTGAACATCTTGGAAATGAGGGCACCAGCGATGACCCGCAATGCGTACGTTCTTTGTCTCCCGGTAGTCACTATTGCCGGATTGGCCGGCTGTTCCAGCGAGCCGTCCGCCAAGCCGGCCGCCATCGCGCCGGACAAAATCCAGGGAAAGGCTCTGGTGGTTCTCAACGAATCGATCGCGTCGGAGACCGCGCTGAACGCGGGTGGGCCTTCGGTCTATCTGGTGGATGGCCTGAATCGCTACCGGCTCTTCTTCAACAAGGCGTTTGAGGTTCAACCCGACCAGGAGTACGTTGCCGAGGGCTTCTATGCTCAAAAAGCTATCGATGCGATGGGCGATCCAGATCAGGGCAAGAACGGCTACCCGCTGGAATCCAGCTGCGGCCGTGTCGTAAAGATGGCCTGGCCCGGGCTGCCCTTTGATGTGACGGATTCATACTCCAACAGTCTGCGCGCCAAAGTGAAGCGCTATCCCGCCAGACCCGTCTTCCTGGTGACCGCGATCCAGCCCGTTACCAGCACCGCCGATTCTGCCAAACAGAAGAAAGATACCGGGGCCAAGGGCAAGGAAGCGCCCAGCGTTTCCGTTCCGGCGGACAAACAGAGCGCTCTCCTGGTGGAGGGTCCAACCACCCTACCCGCGCCGCTTTGGGAACCGGCGGGGGGAACGGCTCGCTGCAAAGTCGTGATTGACGAGGACGGCAAGATTGCGGAGCTCGACAGCGGCGCGCAACTCTGCGAGACCGTGCCGTGGTCCAAGTTCCGTTATCAACCCACCGTCAAGGGCGGCCACCCGGTGAAAGTGAATACCGAGGTGGAAGTGCGCTTCGACCCGCGAAAGTAGACCGGTGGTCGTGGTGGGGCGGGTCCCCTCACCCGCGCGCGACCCCCTGGTCGCGCACCAAGCCCGGCCAGGGGGCCGGGCTGCCGACGAGGGCGTCCGCCCCACATTGATTCACAGAAAGCGTTCGTCTCTCTTGATCCGCCCTCATTGGCGGCCGCGGCCTGGCGCCGCTTCAGGCGGACGCTGCAGATCTTTGAGATCGAGCCCATTTACGCCGTCGATAATCATGGCGTAAGCCCGTGTGATCGCTTCGAGCCCGGTCCATGGAACGGCTTCCGGAGATTCGTGATCGGAATGAAAGTATACGTTGTAGTCGGACGCCTGGACGCCCGGCAAGTACGGCCAGAGGCGGCTCATTTCGCCCCCGGGCGCGGCGCGTTCAGGGTTCGCGTAAGTGACCACACCGGCGTCGCGGAAAGCTTTGACGGCCAGATCCTGAAGCTTCGGCCGCCGCGGACCCCCGGCATACCAAAGCATTCCCGTATACATGTTCGAGGGTCGAATATCTTCGCCTAATAGATAGGTCTGGACCGTGGAAGTGTGCTCGCAGTTAATCATCAGGGCCGTCTTCGCGAAGATTTCGTCGCGATGTTCCAGCAACCAGGCGCCACTCATGTTCGCGCCGTTGTGATGGCCCGTCGTTCCGGCGAACACAATCGTCCTGCGCCGCCGCTCCTTCGGAATGTTCGAAAAATATTCCGCCAGCCCGACCATGGTCGCCACGCCCGACGCATTATCGGTACCGGCCTCAAACCATCCGTCGCGATGCGCGATGATATAAACCGTCTCATCGGTTGTACCGGGCAGCGTGCCCCATACCGTACCGGTTTTGAGACCGGGCGCCATCTTGACGTCCAGGCGAATCTTCACATGTGGTGGAGTCGACGATTGCCCGATGAGATCCCGCATTGCATAGCCATCTTCCATACCGAGAGAAAACGTCGGCACACCCGTGCCCGTCGGGTAAAGCTGCGTGCGGATATTCCCGGGCAGCGCGATGATGGCGAAGATTGCCGCTGCTCCTTTGGCTTCGGCGCGCCGCAATGCGCCCTCCGCGGTCGCGGTATGCCGCCACGAGCCTGGCAAGGGCATGCTGAAGATGAATACCGCCTTGCCACGAACGTCGCGGCCGGCGAAGTCGGCTTCGCTGCCGGTTCCGGCATAAACGGCTTCTAGATCGAGTCCTTCAGGCGAGGTCGCTGGGGTCTGATATGCCGGCTGCGCCGCTTCAAGCCGCAATGTCTTTTCGCCGGCCCTGGCCGTGATCTCCCACGATCGCGGCATCCACTGCGGAGCAAGATCGAACGGCTGAATGTGTACGTCGGATAATCCCAAACGCTTGAACTTATCGGTGAGCCACTGCGCCGTTTCCGCATCCGCAGAAGTCCCGATGATCCTTCCCCAGAACTGGGGGTGGCCCTGATCGCGGTAACGCCGGGAAATCGCGGCCAGATCGGCGACGTATTGGTGGATGCGCTTACCCTCAATCGGTGAGTAGGCCGCCCGCTCCGGCGGAAGCTGCCATCGAAGAAATGCGTCCTCGAGTTTGTAAAGAGCCGGAGCCGGAATTTGGGCGGAAGGCCGTGCCGCAGGCGCCGGGGCGGTCTGCGCCCAAGCCAGCGATCCCAGAATTGCGGCCGGAGCGAAAAGCATTAGTTGCCGCATGCGCACCTCGATTTCTTGAATTTCAGCTTCATTATTCTACCGCTAAAGAGCGGACGCGTTGGCCGCTGCGGCGCACGCACTCTGCGTGCGCCACACAATTCACGCCACGTCGCGCCGGGGAGCCAGAAAACGACGGCGCAGCACCAGCACTCGCTCACCGCGCTGATTGAACGCCCGCGTCTCCACATACACGATCCCGCGATCCGGCTTACTCTCCGATTCGCGTTTTTCCAGCACCTCGGTTTCCGCATACAGCGAATCGCCCACGTGAAGCTGCGTTTCGAATCTGGCGAACTCGAATCCCAGATTCGCGATGGTTTTCCCGCTGGTATCGGCGACGCTCATGCCCACGGCCAAACTAAACACCAACGTATCCACCACCGGCCGGTCCGGGGCCACGTGCCGATCGATGAATCGCGGATTCTGATTCATCGACATCAGAGCGAACCAGGTATTGTCGTGCTCGGTAATCGTGCGTCCGGGCCAGTGCTTGTATACATCACCGGCGGTGAACTCCTCGAAATATCGTCCGTACGCGCGCTCCCTCACGGGCGCGCCTCATTGATCATCACCAGGCGGCGTTCCAGAGACACCACGACTTCGCCCTTCTGATTCAGCCCCTCCGACGCGACCGTAATCGTTCCCTCCGTCGTGGCAGTAGCTTGTGTCTTTGCCACGATTCGCGAGCGCGCGTAAATTGTGTCCCCATGAAACACGGGATTCACATGCTTGATATCACGATATTCGAGAGTCAAGGTGCCCCCCTCGAACATCGACTCCGACATCCCGACGACTATCGCGATGACCAACGGTCCGACCACGAGCCGTTGCCCATGTTGCGTGCCGGCCGCGTAGTGTGCGTCAACATGCACGGGATGCTGGTTCATGCTCATCAGGCTGAACAGCGTATCGTCATGCTCCGTAATCGTACGGCCGGGCCTGTGCTCGAATTGTTTGCCGACCTCAAACCAGTCGTACACCATATTTCATGTGAACTGTCATTATAAGAGTTGGATGCATCGCATCGTCTTACTTACGCTGCTGCTTGCCCGATTCGCGCCCGCCGCGGACCACTGGATCGAATACCGCATGGGTCCGTTCCGGATCATGAGCGACGCTGGCGACAAGGCCGCGCGCGATCGTCTCAATGAAATGGAGCAACTCCGCTATGTGCTGGGGGGGCTGCTCGGCAAGAACACGGGGGCGTTGGGCGGGCCTTCCGCGATTGAACTCAAGACTGTCTGGCCGCTCGACGTGGCGCTATTTTCGAATGCGAAAGAGTACGCGCCGCACACCCTCGATAAGCCGTTTGTCGAAGGTGGATCGGCCATGCTGGGCGCCTGGACCGCCGACGTGCCGCTGTCCCATGACATGCTGCGCGCGATGACCCGCATGCTGATCGACGAAAACGCGGGCGTGATGCCGGACGCGATCGAGACGGCGCTGTGCGATCTTTTTTCGACCATCAAAGTGACCGGGCCGAAAATTCTGGTGGGTGCGCCGCTGCCCGCGGGCGAGATTTCGCCGTCGAAACCCGCCGCCGGAGGGGCCGATCGCATGCGCGAGTGGGCCCGAATGCAGATGCTGGTGACCACGCTCGAATACCGCGGGAAACTCCGCGTGTACCTGAATAATCTGCAAGGCGGCGGCGACGTTGGCCTCGCCACGCGCAACGCGTTCGACATGACGCCGGCCAAGCTGGACGCGATGGTCGACGCGTATCTGCAGGCGGGACACTTCGAGGCCGTGCCGATCATCGGCGAATCGTTGAATCCGAATCGCGACTTTGTCGAGAAGCCGATGGACAAGCAGGCGGTGGACGCGTGGATGGTGGAACTCGCGGCGGGCGGCAAGGATTTTCCACCGGAGAGTCCGCGCGGATTGCTGGCGGAACCGACCATCGCGTCCTGCGAAATGGCCATGAAAGCGAATCCACGCTGGAGTGAGCCGCACTTTCAACTGGCCGAGCTTCTATCCGATCCGGCCGCGAGAATGAGGGAACTGAAAACCGCGGCTACGCTGGAACCGCGCAACGCTGCATATTGGCGGATGCTCGCCGAGGCGCAGACGGTGGAGCATCAGTATGCCGACGCGGAAAAATCGTGGAACGCCGCCATCCGAGCCGCGCCGGACGAGACCGAGAGGGCGCGCACCCGCCAGATTCGCGTCGATATTTCGGAGAAGCGCGCCGATTTTGAGGTATCCGAGAAAAAGCGCATCGCGGAGGAGCAGGCTCGCGAATTGCAGCGCATCAAAGATGCTGCTGCCGCCGAAGTTCACGCCGCCGAAAAGGCCATCAACAAACAAGCCGGCGAGTTCAAGTCGAATCAGAAACCGGTAGCGTGGTGGGGCGACGATCCTAACGGAGACAAAGTGGCGGGAAAGCTGGCGCGCGTCGATTGCCTGACCGGGGGAGCGATGCGCCTGACCATTAACATCGACGGCGGAGGCGTGATTCGCCTGCTGATTCGCGATCCCGCGAAGCTGGCCGTTCACGCGAGCGATTCGCCTAAGCCAGCCCCCGTCAAGCCATCCGCCCAAGTCTCCGGTTCAGTGCCGATGCAGACGCGTGAGTCGCCCTCCGGTCAACCCTTCGCTCAGGCGAAGTTTGTCTGCGGTGCGCAGCGGGTTGCCCGGAAGATTCGCGTCGTCTACAACATCGATGCCGACGCGAAACTCAACACAGTGGGCGACGTCGCCATGGTCGAATTCCCGTAAATGACCGGAGTCCAACGCCTGCGATGGCTGGCGGTCAGCATTTTCGCGATCTCCTCCCTGCTGAATTATCTTGACCGCAGTTTGCAGCCGGCGGTCGCGCCGTCGTTGATGAGCGAATTCCATCTCTCCAATTACGAATACGGGAAGGTGATATTCGTGTTCTCAATCGTGTATGCAGTAGCCGCCCCGCTGGCCGGATGGTTTATCGATCGCGTCGGACTGAATGGAGGCATCAGCATCGCGGCGCTGGTGTGGTCGGCGGCCAGCGTGGCTACCGGAGTGACCCACAGTTTCGGCGGCCTGATCGCATCGCGCGCGCTGTTGGGGGTCGCCGAGGCGGCGGGTGTTCCCGCCTACGGGAAAGCCAACGCGATGTATCTCGCGCCGCGCGAGCTGGCGCTGGGAACCGCCGTAAATCAGGTCGGGATCAGCCTGGGTCTTGCGGCTGCGCCCCTGGTGGTGGCGGCAATGGCGCCGCATTACGGATGGCGGTCGGCTTTCATCGTCTGCGGCGCGCTCGGCCTGGTGTGGGTACCGATGTGGCTGCTCACGTCGAAACGGATTCCGGCGTCGGCGTCCAGGAATACGGCGACTCATATGAGCATGCCTGACCTGTTGCGCGACCGCCGGCTGTGGGGCCTGGTATTGGGGACCGTGTTCATCATGTCGCTCTACACGCTGTGGACCAATTGGACCACGGTGTATTTCGTCACCCAGTGGCATCTTTCGCAGGAGGACGCGAATCGCCGCTTCGCCTGGATTCCGCCGATTCTCGCGACCGTGGGTGGATTCGCCGGAGGCTGGATGGCGTTTCATTGGATCCGCGGCGGAATGGAGGTGATGGCGGCCCGGATGCGGGTGTGCTGGATTTGCGCGACGGTCGCGTGCGTCGCCACGGCGGCGGTCCCGCTCGCGCCCACCATGCTGCTGGGGAATGTCGCGATCTCGCTCAGCGCGTTCTGGGCCATCTGCGCGTCGACCAATCTGTACGCAATGCCGATCGACATGTTCGGCGCGGGGCGCGCCGCCTTCGGCGTGTCGATGCTGACGTTCGCCTATGGATTGATGCAGGCATTCTTTTCGCTGGGGATCGGAAAGATTGTGGATCACGTCGGATTCCCGGCGGTATGCTTCAGCATGGCGGCGCTTCCGATCATCGGCGTCGCGATCCTGAGATTCACCACGGGACCGCGCCGCAGAGCGTCCGGGTGACCAGCGCGGTTGAAATCCGGCTGGCTACCCGCGGCGACCTTGGCGCGATCGCGAGAATTCAGGTTGATTCACCTGAAGCGCCAGCGTGGGAGCCATTGAGCTATCTCGATTACGATTGCCGCGTGGCCTGGGTGGCAGACGGCGATCGCGTGGCCGGAGTCCCGCCGGGTGCCGGCGATCATGTGGCCGGATTCATAGTCTCGCGCGAGGTGGCGCCGTCAGCGCTCGAAAATGGAGAGCGCGAGATTCTCTCGCTGGTCGTCGATCTCGCCAATCGCCGCCAAGGCATCGGCCGTGCGCTGGTGGAGGGGGAACTCGCGTCTGCTCCGAAAGGAACCACCTGGTTCCTGGAAGTGCGCGAATCCAATATCGTGGCCATAAGTCTTTACGCGGCCGCGGGATTCACTGCCTCCGGGCGTCGCCCCGGCTATTATCACGACCCTGCCGAGGCGGCTATTGTCATGAGGTTTTTTTCATGATATTGTCATGGTGCGCATCCGGCCGCCGGTGACCGGGTGCCGGACTTGAATGCCTACGACCCACCGAGCCCGAACAATCCCTAAGACAATCAGCCGTAACCGTTACAGATCGCGTGGCTCTTGCTTAGGAGACTCGGCGTGGATCTCACCTCGCCGCGCACCGTGTTGTGTGCGATTCAAACAAATGCAAAGGAGAGTGTTTGATGGAGAGTAACACGCAAGATGAACTTAAAGCGCACCTGATGGCCTCGAGCCAGGAATTTCGTGAGTTGGCTTCCCAGCACGCCCAATTGCACCGGCAGTTGGAAGAGCTGGAAGCCAAGCACCACCTGTCCGATCAGGAACAGTTGACCGAGGTTCTTTTGAAAAAGCAGAAGCTGCGCGTGAAGGACCAGATGAACGCCCTTCTGGCTCGAAGCAAGACGCAGAACGTCGCCTGAGATTTCAGGGGACACCCTCGGGTGCGCGAAGTGAAGTTTCGAAAGTGATTCAAGCCGGGCCGCACGTTCACGCGGTCCGGTTCTCTTTTTGCGGGTAACTGATGTGTCGAGTTACTTCGCGACGGCCGTCACTTTTTTCTTGGAGCTGCGCCGTTTTTCGACGGGAGGCTGGCGGTCGCTCTTCTTGAGATTCGGCAAAACGATCGTGAGAACGAATTTCTTTTCGCCATGATCGTCGAACTTGATCACGATGTAGTCCTCATTGCAGGACATAACGCTTCCGAGCCCGAATTTAGGGTGATCGACCTGGGCTCCTTGCGCGAAGGCGGGTTTGTTGGCCATTGACCGGAAATCCTTAGAAGGGCGATCAAGAGGCGATCCACCCATAATCCATTGTAACAAATGATGTAAGGCGCGTCGGATACCCTCCCCACGAGGCGCGCCCGTCAGGGCGCGCGTGTTCACAATGGAGTGTTCGAGGTGATTTTGGCTGGGACGCAGGGATTCGAACCCCGATACGCAGCTCCAGAGGCTGCAGTCTTACCGTTAGACGACGTCCCAATGCCGGTCGAGGGATGCGCGAAACCGCGATCGCGCGTCACGCACGTTTTCATTATAGCCCGGGCAAATTCGGAAAGATTGAAGGCGCGCGGCTGGATTGCCGGGGCCGGGCAGGTCGGGACCAAATCAGGAAACAAACAATCGCAGCACGCTCGACCCGGCCACCCCGGTCAGCGCCGGCAGAAACGCGGGCGCCGCGCCGCTGCGCCTGATTTCACCATGCACGGCATGTCCGCCGAGATACAGGAAACTTCCACCAGCGATGGCCAGCAGGGCGTGAAGGTCGCGCGCGTTCAAGTGTCCCGCGAATAGCGATTCCAAACCGCCCCCGGCGAGCGTCGCCGATTGCGCCACTGCGCACCACGCGAGCGCCGCCCAGCGCGACGGCAGCGCCGCCCGTGCGATGGCTCCCAATGCGATCCCTTCGGGAACCTTGTGAAACGCGATCCCGATCACAAACGCCCCACTGAATCCCGAGGCGCCATTGAAGGATGAAGAATGCGCCGCCGCCAGGCTCCACCCATCCACCGCGCTATGCAACGCGGCCGCGGCCAGCAGCGGTCCCGCGAATCCGTGCAATTCCTCCGCGCATTGTTCGTGCGCGTGCGTTCCGGAGCAGGCCGGGCACAGCGGATACACGAATCGATCGATGGCCCACAGCGCTGCGAATCCCGCGCCGGTCCACGCGATCGACCAGGGCCATCCGAAGAATTCCGCCATCTCCGGCAGGATCCAAAACAGAGCGACCCCCATCAAAACGCCGCCGCTGAACGGCACCATCCGCCGCGAAAGCGCGCGAACCGACTCGAGGCGCACGCCCGCCGCCGCGCTGAGAATCGCGATAAGAGTCACCAGGACCAGAGAAGCCATCACCCCGCCGCCGAGCATGTCCCCGAGTATACCCTCTAGGCGAAACAATGTGAGATGATGTCGAGTTACCGCAATGGACAATCAGGACACTACCAGACGAACTTTTCACGGCGTCGTCATCAACGGACTCATGGGGTTGATTACCGCCGCTTTGGCCGTTCCAGCGGCCGCATATCTGCTTCTGAAGCCGAACTCCGCCAAGAAATCGCAATGGGTGGACGCGGGCGAGTTGAGCGCGCTCAAGATCGGCAAGCCCGAAGAAGTGGTGTATCGCCGCACGCGCGTCGACGGCTGGCGGGTGCTCAACGAAAAGACCACGGCGTGGGTGGTGCGCCTGGACCAGCAGAACGTGGTCGCATACACCCCGCAATGCACCCATCTCGCTTGCGCCTATCACTGGGAGACCGCGCAGAAACAGTTCGTGTGTCCCTGTCACGCGTCTACCTTTTCGATTGATGGAAAAGTCACCGGCGGACCCGCGCCGCGCCCGCTCGACCGCTACGTCACGCGCCTGGACGGCAACAAGATTCTGATCGGGTCGGGCATAGAGAAATCGGCGTAAACCACCATGCTGAAGAGCATCCTCAACTGGCTGGAAGAACGCACCGGCGTCGAATCGGCGGTCAAGCACTTCATGTACGAAGACATCCCCGATTCCGCGGGATGGCACCAGGTGCTGGGCAGCGTCGCGATGTTCGCGTTTCTGGTGCAGGTGGTTACCGGAATCCTGCTCGCGTTCAACTACGCGCCCACCCCCGGCGACGCGCATGACAGCCTGCGGTACATCATCTTGGAGGCGACCGGAGGCTCTCTGATTCGCGGCCTGCACCACTGGGGCGCGAGCCTGATGATCATCGTCGTGGTTCTCCACATGACCCAGGTTTTTATTTGGGGCGCTTACAAGAAACCACGCGAGGCGACCTGGCTGGTGGGCTGCCTCCTCTTATTGATTACGCTCGCGTATGGGCTCACCGGGTATTTGTTGCCCTGGGACAATCGCTCTTACTGGGCCACCATGGTGACCACGCAGATCATGGCTACGGCTCCTGGCGCGGGACCGTACTTGCTGCGCCTGCTGGGCAGCGACGGAGGATCCATCGGCGTAGTCACGTTCGCGCGATTCTACGCGGTTCACGTGCTGCTGCTGCCGCCGCTGACCATGCTGCTGATCGCGATCCATCTGATCCTGGTGCGGCGTCACGGCGTCGCCCCCGCGGCGGATGACAACAAGCCGACGCAGAAATTCTACCCGAAGCAGGTTTTCAAAGACACCATCGCGACATTTATCTGGTTCGCCGTGCTGATGGGAATGGCAATCGTGGCGAAGGTCCCACTCGGCCGCACGGCCGATCCCACCGACACCAGCTTCGTTCCGCGCCCCGAATGGTATTTCCTGTTCCTGTTCCAGACCGTGAAGCTTTTTGAAGGGCCGCTCGAAATTATCGGCACCATTATTCTGCCGACACTGGCGATTCTCGGGCTGCTTATGGTTCCGTTCATCGATCGCGGGAAAGCGGTTACTCTTCGCCGCCGCACCGGCGCGATCGCTCTGGTGATCCTGGGAGCCATCGCCTGGAGCGGGCTGACCGCGCGCGCCGTCGCCACCACGCCGCCGAGCACTGAATCCGACGAAGCGGGTCTCGAACAAATCAATCCCTGGCAGGAGATTCCCGCCGATCAGCTCGCCGCTGTCGGCTATTTCCGCAAGGACAATTGTGCAAGCTGTCACGTCGCCGGCAAAGCCGCCGCCGGGCCGGATCTCACCATAAGTGCGTCCAGCAAACCCGTCGACTGGCTGATGGAGCATTTCAAAAAGCCCACCCCCAACTCCCCCGACACGCAGTTGAGGAACCCGCAGCTCAAAGCTTTGGCCTCGTTCGTCGCCAAGCGCGACGACAAGGGCGTGGATGCCTGGGCGAATGCGCCGCAAGCTGCCGTCGACGGCGCGATGGTGTATCAGGACAGCCAGTGCGCCATGTGCCATCAGTTGAACGGAGCGGGGCAGAAAACCGGCCCGGCGCTCAATGGACTTTCTGATCATCGCAAGCGGGATTGGGTGCAGGGCCACTTCGCCGAGCCCGCCAAATTCTCGCCCGGTTCGGTGATGCCGGCCTACAAGTTCAACTCGCAGGATCTGGATCGGATCACCAGCTACCTGATGCAGATCCCGAAGTAATAGCTGGCTGCCGCCCGATGTGGGGCCGCCACTCTTGGCGGCAAGCCGACTTTCAAGTCGGCTTCGATTTTGAGGCGCCATCAATGTGGGGCCGGCAATCCTGCCGGCAAGCCGACTTTCAAGTCGGCTTATCTTTGAAGCGTGACCGGATGCGTGGGGCAGGGCCATGCCCTGCCATTTGAGGCGCGACGGACAGTGGGGCAGGGCCATGCCCTGCCATTTGAGGCGCGACAGACCGTGGGGCAGGGCCATGCCCTGCCATTTGAGGCGCGACAGAATGAAGCGCTTTCAGTTGTTATCTATTTCTCCGCCAGCACTGCATCCAGCGGAGCGCCCGTCACCGAACCCCGAACCGCCGCGAATCCCGCTTCGCGCAACAACGCCGTGTATTCGTCGAGCGTCCGCTCCCGGCCCTCCGTGCACACCAGCATGTTGAGCGATTGCATGTGCGCGCCCACGGGTCCACGCCGATCTTCGTCGATCAATCGCTCGGCGATCAGCAATGCTCCGTTTTCCGGCAACGCCGCGTGAATGCGCGCCAACAGCAGACGGATCTTGTCCTCGCTCCAGTCATGCAGGATGCGGCCGATCGCGTACAGATCCGCGGGCGGCAAAGGATCTTTGAAGAAATCGCCGGCGACGTATTCCGCCCGATCGCCGATTTGCTCTTTCGCGAACTCGATCACCTCCGGCAGATCGAACAGCGCGACTTGCAATCCCGGATAGCGATCCTTCGCGGCCAGCGCCAGGTGCCCGGTGGCTCCGCCCAGGTCCACCATTCGCCGAAAGCACGAAAGATCGAACGCCGCAACCACTTTGGGCGAGCTCAACATGCCGAACCCGTGCATGCCCATCAGGAAATCGCGCTTGGCCGATTCGGTTTTGAAAAAATGCGAAAATAACCCGCCTGCGCCCGTCTTGTCCGATGTCCCAAATGTCTGCTCCCAGCGATGCGTGCCCTCCCGCACTGCGTCCTCCAGGTGCGCCCACAAAGGGTACAGCGCGTTATTCGAATACCGGATGTAGCCGGCGAGACTGCGCGGACTGGATCGCCGCAGATACTCGTCGGCCACCGGCGTGTTGACGTATTCCTCGCGGCGCTTTTCGAGCAATCCCAGGGAAACGCACGCGTCCAGCAACCGGACGATCCCCACGCCCGCAGGGCGCTTGCCATCGAATACGCCTAACTCCAGCGACGCGAACATGGTCTTCGATCGCCGGAACGCTTCGATCAGATCCAGAATCCGTGCGGGATCTACTTCGACGAAATCTGTATGGATGGGGCGTGACGTTGGTTCGTTCATTTGAAATGGACGTACCCGCGCGGCGCGAGCGGACCTCCTTCGAACATCATCAAGCCAGGCTTGCCGCGCACGACCGTTCCGATTCTGGAAGTTCCGTCTGGCGCCCGCGTCTTCGCCGGCATCGTGAACAGCAATTCATAATCTTCGCCGCCGTGCAGCGCGCGTTTCATGGTCGCGCCCCGCACCAGCGGCACCCGATCGATCTCCGCCGCCACGCGCGAAGCCACGCACAGCCGATACAGGTCAAGTGAAAGTCCGTCGCTCAAATCGATGCACGACGTCGCGCGTCCTATTAGAGCTTGCCCCAGCGCGAGACGCGGCTCGATCTTGCAATGCCACGATTTTCCCAACCGGCCCGATACATAAATCGCGTCCCCGGGACGCGCGCCATCCCGTCGCAGGGCGCGGCCACGTTTCACCGCGCCACACACCATCACATCGCAGTGCGTCTTGCGATTGCCGCTGTGCGCCAGATCTCCGCCCGCGAGCGCTGTTCCCGTGCGCTTCGCCAACCGCAACAGCCCGCGATAGAACGCCTCGATCCATTTTCCCCGGTTTTCAGGCGTGGCCAGTGCCACCAGACAAAATCGGGGTTCGCCGCCCATTGCCGCGATGTCGCTTAGGCTGCGCGCCAACGCCCGTTCGCCGATCGCCCCGGGCTTGTGGGTCGCGCGAAAATGGACATCCTCCATCATCTGATCCGTCGTGAACAAAAGATCCTCGCCCGGCTTGGGCCTGAAAATTGCACAGTCGTCACCGATGCCGAGCACCAAACGTGTTGACACCTCCGCCATCCGCCGGATTCGTTCCACCAGTTCGACTTCATTCATGAAATACGAGCCCGGCTGGAAGCTCTTCGCCGAAAACTCTACCCATCGCCGCCAGTTGATCGGCCGGCTCGGCTTCGAGATCGATGTCTGGAAAAACCCGGCGCACCATGTCGAGCGTGGCCCCCGGCAGATCGCGCGTCGCATCGCCGGTTCTGCGGGCAATGGCGGCTGCCGCGTCCTCCGCTTTCCGAAGTTTGACAATCGAATCAACCCATCGTGCGCCCGTCGACGCCGGCAGCACCTGGTTGATCGGCCCGTAGAACAGTTTGCGTGCGCCGAGCCTTGCCAGACACCACAAGCCCGTCTCGACGAAGTCACCTTTGTCTTTATCTGAAGTGACTCGCGCCAACAGTTCGTCGCCCAACTGCGTCTTGGTTTGGATCGGCAGCAGTTCCAGACTGGCAGCCGTGCGCCACATCTCGCGAAGCAGGCTCGGATTCACGCGCAGTGGCTTTTTCGACGATCGCGGCAGCAGCACCGGCGACAAGCGCTGGAAAATATCCGTCTGCTGATTCTTGTTCAGCCCGCCCGCCACACGGCCCCAGTAGATCCACCACTCGATTTCGTTCTGCACCTGATTGGCGAACTGCAACCCGGCCGCGTAAACCCTGCGCGCCTGCTCGATGCGGAAATCGTCGCCTGGAAATCCGAAGCCCGGCCGAAGGCAGAATCCGCACAGGTTCAACCAGCGGAGTTCGTGCGCCGCGCTGAGCTTGCGGCCGTCGCTCGATTCGATCATGCTGTCGGCCAGCTTTCGAATCGCCGCGACCGGCCACGAATTTCTCCCCAACGCCAGCGTCTGTTCGAGCTTCGCCGGCAACTGCGCTGGTTCTATGTCGTATTCGACGTGACCGCCCGCGAAAGTCGCCGGAATTAGTGCCACCGCCGCCGCCAGCGCTTCCTCGCCGATCACCGCGATTGGCCGTGAGTTCGAGGGCGCCCCTCCGCGCGTGCCGTCAGCCGCCGTCTTCCTCAGCTCGAATTGCAATCGCCAGCGATGCTCGGTCTCTTTCGAATCCACCCAGATTTCGAGCGTGCCAACTTCTGTCAGCCGCGCGCCCAGCTTCACTGGCACCAGCCGCTCGCCCGCCTTGCCGAATCGCAGCAGGGCATTCAACGGGGCGTGAAGGTGGAGATCCTCGTCTTCCCGCGCGAACCCTATTACGTCGCCGGCTTTATCTTCTGTCCGCGCGCGCGAGCTATACAGGCGAAACGACACGGGCTTGTTGGTCACCAGTTGCAGATTACCCGGATCGAGCTCGATGGTCGATCCCTCCTCAGTCCCGCGCGGGACCAGACACATGGTCCGAAGCGCATCGCTCTTGGCCCCGCTGCCTTCGTTGGCGAGTCCGATAAAATACGCGCGCGGCAATCCGCCGCGCACCAACAATCCCGCGCCGGTTTCGCGAACGTAGGAATAATACGCCGCGCCCACCGCCACCGCCAGGTCCAGATCGCGATTCTCGAAAATCACCGGCCGCCGGCCGTACCAGTGCTCCATGACATCGGCGACGCGCTCGCGCAGAATTTCGGGAATGAAGAATCCGCCATTGAACAGAATCGCGTCCGGCGCCACCTCGCCCGCTGCCGCCAGAAACGCGGCCAGATGACGCGTCACCGCCGGATCGGCAACGTACGGCAACCCTAGTTCGCGAAACGCGCTCTTCTCTTCTTCCTTGGGTTTGTCGGTGCGCTCGCATACCGGCAGGAACCCTTCCAGCGCAAGCTCCAGTACTTCTTCGCGAAGAATCTCGGTCTTCAACGTGCCGCCCACCAGCGACGATCCTCCGCCCAGCACCGTCACTTCGACGCTTTTCAAATTCGGATCCGACAGCAGCTGCTCTTTCGCCGACGCGCACCCTCGCCGCAATCCGCTTCGCTGCCGGATCGAAAGCGACTTCCCGAGTTTGGATTCCACCAGCCACCCCAGCGTCAGATCCAGATTGTCGCCACCCAGCAACAGGTGCTTGCCCACCGCGGTGCGCGTGAAATCCACCCGATCGTTCTCGCGCGATACGCGAATCAAAGTGAAATCGCTGGTGCCGCCACCGACATCGCACACCAGCACGGTTTGCCCGTCGAACAAATGTTTCTGCGATCGCGCCAGATCGTTCGCGATCCACGAATAGAACGCCGCGGCGGGCTCTTCCACCAGCGTCAGTTTTTCGATTCCCGCTTCGCGCGCCGCCTCGACCGTCAGCTCGCGGGCTTCTTCATCGAAACTCGCCGGCACGGTCAACACTACGTTGTGCTCGCGAATCGGCGAGCCGTTTTGCGCGGCCCAAGCCTCGGCCAGTTTCGCGAGGACCTTCGCGGACACTTCCACCGGCGACAACACGCGCCCCGCATCCTGCGCGTCCCAGGGAAGGATCTTGGCCGTACGATCCACCTCGGGATTCGACAACCAGCTCTTGGCCGAATGCACCGATTTCGTCGGCACCAGCGCGCCCTGCTCCCGCGCGTACACGCCGATGTATTCCTGATCGCCCAGATACAGGAAGGACGGCAGCGTGCGCCGCGGCTCCACGCGTCCCTGCGCGACGTATTGCGGCACTTCCAGAACATCGATCCTGGGATAGTCGGCTTCCGCCGCTTGATGGGGATCGATGTACGCGAGCGCGGAGTTGGTGGTGCCGAGGTCGATGCCGATGTTCACGAGTGATCCCTACAAGAGTCCACAGACACTCTACCGAAGCTCCAACTCACAATTTTCATAATTCGCGGCGGCGCTGAAAACATCTCATACCTCGCCGCAGATCAGTGGGACAACTTCTCGCCATTCGTCGCGGCGACCAAAATAGCCAGAGGCTATTCGACTTCGATCTCGGCGGGCGCGAGCGTGTTGCCCGGCGGAGCGGATGGCAGTTCCACTTTCTCCGCCCTCCATCCCTTGTGACGCAATGTTCCGCCCGGCGCCTTGCCGCTCGCGGGCACGTTGCCGATCAGTTTCACCGATGACGGGTCCAGGTCGCTGATTTTCGTGTAGGTTCCTTCCACGCCGTCGATCACCGGCTGCAGCCGCAGATACCGCTCCATCGATTGCCTCGACTGCTGCTGCACGTCGCGCACGGCCGCGCCCACTTGCTCGTCCGAATAGCCCGAAATATCTTCCATCAGAAAATCGACCAGCCGGGCGTCCCTTTGCAAAATCGAGAGAATCTGCACCGCGCCGTCCGCGGGCCCCGACTGCGGCTTCGGCGCAGGAGTGGTCTTGATCGGAACGATTTTCGAATACCCGTACGCGCGTGCGACATCCGCCGGCAGCGCGCCTCCGAACAGGATGGAAAAGAAACTGCGAAATGCCTGTGAAATTCGATTCAAGTGTTTGCCTCGCGCCGCCCGACCGGCCGCGTCCTTCCATTCTATCTGGCGTCTTTCCGAGCCGTGACCAGAGGGAGCGGCCTACATGTGATCCGGAATACCACCCTATCGCTTCGTCAGCCCCGGCAGCACCGTCGATTCGCGAAGCTTGGCCAACTCGCGCCGCGCGATGTTGCCCCAGTGGCTGTGCGGATCGAGCTTCAGATACTTGCCCCAATGCCCCACCGCTTTCATCGGCTGATTCGCCCCCTGATACAGCAGCGCGATGTTGTAATGCGCGTCGGCGTAGTTCGGCGAAATGCGCAGCGCGCATTCGTAGTGCGCCAGCGCCTTCTCGCGATCGCCGCGCTCGTCGTACAGATTCGCGAGATCGAAATGCGCCAGCGCATACGCGGGATCCACTTCCAGCGCCTGAAGATAATACCGCTCGGCTTCGTTCCAATTGCGCGCGTTGAAAAAGACGGTGCCCAGATTCACCAGCGCGCCCGCCGATTTCGGATCTAGGGCGATGGCCTTCTCATACGCCTCCACGATCTCCTCCGTGGCGCCGCCGGATTGCTCCAGATCCAGGCCGCGTTGGAACCATCGCTCCGCGGATAGACGCTGGTTGCGCTCCTCGCCGCCGCGATCTTTCCCCGGAAATTGAAGCAGCCGGCTGAGCTCAACCTCGCCGAAATTCAGCAGGAGCTGGCCCGATACCGCTTCCATCGCGCTCCCGTCCACCTCCACGCGAATCTTTTTGCCATCGGCGTACAGCTTCAGATCCGTGAGCGGATCTTCGACGTGCTTGAGCTTGGCCCGCAGCGCCGCCAACGCGCGGTGTATCTGCGATGGAGCAACTCGGCTGTGGCGCAGCTTCACCAGCGTGCGCAATGCCAGCAGCTCGCGGAAGCCGTACGCGGGCGTAGGCGCGACGAACTTCTGCTTCTCCCAACTCGTTAGTTGCCGCTCGGAAATGCGCAATAGCCGGCGCGCTTCCTCTCGGGTATACGCCTGCTTCGCGGCCGCAGTCACCACGGATGAATTCTAACAAGCCCGCGAAGGTCGCCGCTCAAGGCGTCTGAAACATCGAAATCCCCGCGACCCCTGCCGCCCCCGCGTCCACGCACTCTTGCGTGTTCTCCTTCGTGATCCCGCCCAGCGCGAGCACTGGAATTCGCATTCCCCGCGCCGCCTCGCGGAGCCCCTCAATCCCTCGCGGCCGTAAATGAGACATCTTCGACAGCGGCGCGAACACTGGACCGAACAGCGCGTAATCCGCACCCGTCGCCTCCGCCTCACCCACTTCGGCGATCGTATGACACGACACGCCAACCAGGAAATCCGGCGGCGCAATCGCTCGCCAGCGATCCACTTCAATCGAACTCGCTGGTAAATGCACGCCTGCCGCCCCCGCCGCAAGCGCGACATCCATGCGTCCGTTGACGATGATCCGAGCGCACAGGCCGTTCGTGCCGTTGTGCGCGTCTTCTCGGGGAGCGCCCAGGTCGTGAGCGCCATGCGAATTCGACAGCGTCAGCGCGCGCCGCACCAGGTCAATCAACTCTCGAGCGCCCAGATCCTTCTCTCTAATCTGAATCCACTTAACATCGCCGCCCGTTGGCGGCTCGCTCAGAAACCAGCCAATACAATCCAGCAGCGCCCCTATCGACGCCCCAGGCATCCCGTGACGATCGGTAATGTAGCAGCGAATCACTTCACCAGAACCAGCTCACACCGTGGATCACGCTAACAACTGAAACACGTCGGTTCGGACCTGTGCGGGGTTGTCGCTCCAGTGCCCGTAAACTTCCCAAAACGGTCCGGCGAACTTTCGCCCCGTCTCTTTCGACCATTCCCGCAGCGCGTCGTAGGCGCCGCCTAGCTTGCCGTAATCGCCCCAATGCGTCACCGTTGCGACCGTCCCGCCTGGGGTAAACGAACACGAAACTTTCCCATGATTCTCACAAGGCGCTGAAATCTGCACGCCGACCTCAATTGAAATGCCCTCCGGCGGAATCGGTTCCCCGCTTGTGTGGCGATAAGACACGACGTTGAGTCCTCGAGGAACTCCAGGAGGAGGATCGGCGTAAAATTCATCGAACAACCGCCGGATATCCTTGCTCATGCTCTCCGAGCGCGCGTTTCCGCGAACGATCGCCGTCGAAACCCGCTCGGCCGTCTTAACTTGAACCTCGTAATTGTTAACCATGTCACTCATACGATCCTCCCTTCGCGATCGAGCTTTAGCCGACGCCCGCGCCACATCACCGAATTACCGAACAATCCCGCGCACCACACCGCCGCCGCGAACAAATCGCGCAGCGGAATAGCCCACCACAATCGCAGCACATCGCCGCTGCGCATCACAAACCAGCCTGATTCGATCGCCATCAGCAGGCGAGCTACGATCAGCGCCAGCGCGATGCGCCACTCTCCCGCCGCCGCTGCGATCACGGCCCACAACGTGGCGTTGGTAATCGGAATGCCGAGATAGCCTCCGAATTTCGACACGCGAATTGTTCGCGCCCAGCGAAGCTGATGCTGCCAGATCTCGGACCATCCACCGCTTAACCGTGTCTCGACAATGACGGCCGACAGCACGCACTTCAATCCCAGAGCATGAATCCGATGGCCCAACTGATAATCGTCGGCGAGATAGTCTCCAATCGCCCCGAATCCTCCAATGAGTCCCAGATCCGCGCGGCGAAACGCCATGGTCGACCCCATGGCGAACTCGTCCACCCCCACCATGCGCGCGACCAATGCCGACGGCGCGAAATCTGTTGACACGCCGAGCCCCTCGAATCGCGCCGCGAAGGTTGAACCCGTCGTTCGATCAGCGGTGACACGGTACAGGCACGTCACCAGCCCCACCCGCGGGTCCTCCAGCGGCGCAGTGACTCGCGCGAGATAATCCGGTTCCACCCGAATATCGGCGTCGTTGACGATCAGGATCGGATACCGCGCCTCCGCAGCCAGATCCATCAGCACGCCCACTTTGCCGTTCGGCGTTTGCGTGTGGCATTCGATTAAGCGGATATTGGAGAACTCACGGGAAAATTCTCGAATCACCGCAACCGTCGGATCGTCCAAGTTGGAGACACCGCACAGCAACTCAAACTCGCCCTCTAACGCCGCGTGCGACGCAATCGCCTCGCGAAGTCCCTCATGAAATCCGCCACCAATCGGCTTCAGAATCGAAACTCCCCTAGCTTCAAATCCTTGAACGGATACCGCTTCCCGATGTGGGGCCGCCACTCCTGGCGGCGAGCCGGCTTTCAGGCCGGCTTCTACTTTGTCCTGACTTCTGACTCCCGCTGCCCCGAAGGGGCGGGAGCGGCCTGTCCCCTGTCCCCTTCTTCTCAGGCACGCGATAATCGCAACCACCTGATACGCCCCCGCGATCGCCGCAACCGCGACCAGAAGCTCACCTATATACTTCCCCATCACCGCGCCAGCAGCGCCACGCCGCACGCCACCAGACAGGCTCCCACCCAGCGCCGCGAATCCACTCGCTCTTTTAACGCCACGCGAGCCAGAACGGTTTCAAACACCAGCGTGGCTGCCGAGATCGGCACCGCGAAACTCAGATCCGCTGTCTCCAGCAGCGTCATGAACGCGAAAAACGAGACCGCCATGAAAACGATCGCCAGGATTAGGAATTTCTTGCGCGCGAGCGTACCGAACAACTTAGCCCAGCCCCGCGGATGGAAATCGCGAATCTCGCCGTGGCGCTTCATCTCCAGGCTTTGCAGCAGATCGCCCATCACGGTCGACCCCACCATCAGCGCGACCAGCACCCAACGGTTCACAATTCGTCTCCGGCGTGCGTTCCCAGGCCCACCAGCACCGTCCCCGCGACAATCAGCAGCGTGCCGGCCCATCTCATCGGCGGCACATGCTCGTTCAGGAAGAATCGTCCCAGCAGGATGCTCGCGACGTAGCCCAGCGAGGTCACCGGCAGCACGTAGCTCAGGTCCGCCCAACTCAGCAGCGCCATCCGCGTCAGCAGCCACACGATCAGCAATACAATGCCGAGCATCACCCAGAAATTGAAAATCGCGGCAAGGTATTCGGCGACGTTAGAAGTGGTGCGATTGCGCATACCGCGGTCGAGAAAGAAATTCCCGAACGCATTACTCAGAACCACGATGATGGTGAAAAGCCGCGTCTTCCAGTGGAGGCGGTAGCGATCCATTATCTATTGTTCCACGATGTGGCGCACGTCACTCCCCGCCTGTCATCCCGAGCGCTAGCGAGGGATCTGCTTTTCGAGGGGTCAATTTTCCGAGCTGACCCACTACCCACGTCCTGGACCCATACCGGGCTTTAGCGTGCTGTGTCGACAGCTATCGCGCACTTCATCGCCAAACTCAACCCGCCTGCGCGCGCTCTTCCGCCAACCGGCCGGCCTTTTGGTCCGAAACGTACTTCTTGCGCTTGTGCCGCAGGCTCAGGAAAGACTTGGCTTCCTTATACAGCCGGCTGCGCTCGTGATTATCGAAAATCGCCTTTCGAACAATCCGCCACGCCGCCTTCGGGCGGAAATAATATTCGCCGTAGAAGCGCTCCACCCAGTCCACCAGTTCCTCTTTTTCGAGAATGCCCGGATACACCACGTTCGGCAGTTGATGGCCTTCGTCATCAGCCATCTTGAGCTGCACCAAGCCGTTCTTCTGCGCGTAGTCGTAGAATTCCGTGCCCGGGAACGCGTGCGCGATCGACACCTGGATGGTCTCCACATCCAGGCGCTTCGCGAAATCGATGGTGTTTCGCAGCGTGTCCCGCGTCTCGCCCGGCAGCCCGACGATAAAATCGCCGTGCACCACCAGGCCCAGCTTGTGGCAATTCTCCGTAAAGCGCCTGGCCATGTCGATGGTCGCGCCCTTTTTGATGTTGCGCAGAATCTGCTCGTCGCCCGATTCATACCCGACAATCAGCAGCCGGCATCCGGCTTCCTTCATGGCCTTGAGCGTTTCGTAATCGGTGGTGACGCGCGACGTGCAGGACCACGTGAAATTCTTCAGCTTCTTCAATTCCGCCGTCACTTCCAGCGTGCGGGCTTTGCGATAGTTGAAGGTATCGTCGTCGAAGAAAATCTCCTTGAGCCCCGGGAAATTCTCCAGTACATAGCGGCACTCGTTCGCGATGTCCACCGCGGACCGCACCCGCCAGCGATGCCCCGAATGCGTCTGCGGCCACAAGCAGAACGTGCACATCGCCGGGCACCCGCGCGTGGTGTAGAAGGAAATGTAGGGGTTCAGCAGGAACGGAACGTTGTACTTCGTGAAATCCAAATCCCGTTTGTAGACTTTCGAAACCCACGGCAGCTCGTCCAGATTCTCGATGTAGCCGCCTTCGGGATTGTGGACGTTCTCCCCGTTCTTGCGATAACTCACGCCCGGCAACTCCTCGAGCGGCGTGCCCTTCGCGTAATTGGCAATCTGATAATCGAACTCGCGGCGCACGATGAAGTCGATCGCCTTGGAAGCGTTCAGCACTTTATCCGGCTCGATGGTCACCGGCGGCCCCACGAAGGCGACCTTCATCTTCGGGTTCGCGTCCTTCATCATCTCCGCGATTCTCACATCCACATGAAAACCGGGCGAAGAGGTGAACAGCACCAGCAGCTCGAAATTCTTGCCCTCTTCGACGCACTGCTCGATCGATATCTTGTGCGGCGGCCCGTCTATCACTTTGCTGCCTTCAATCATTCCGGCCGGGTAGCACAGCCACACCGGGTACCAGTACGATTCGATTTCCCGCGTGGAGGGCCAGCGCGAGCCCGCTCCCCCGTCGAAGCCTTCGAACGAAGGCGGATTTAAGAACAAGGTCTTCATTGGCACGGCGAAATCTCCTTGGCGGCGACGTCCACAACGTTTCCGAGCCGCGACTGTCCGTTTCCGAGCCGCGACTGTAAAGGAGCGGCACTCAAACGTTCGCATTCCTGTATCCGAGCACGGGCGCCCGCCGCATCGTCTTCTTCGGTCGCTTCCAGCCTGCTGAAGTTGCTGAAATCGATGCTCAATTCAGCCCGGCCCACCAACCGCGTGTCCACGGTGCTTTCGAAATGCTTGGGGATGGCCACTCCATCCTGCATCTCATAATTGCTGACAAATTCAATCTTTTTCAAAAAGATCGACGACGGCTTCACCAGTCTTCCGGCTTCGCGCATGGGCATTCCCGTAGCGGCGTCCAGCCAAAGTTCGCCCTTAAACAGGCCCTCCGCCTTGCGCTGCGGCGTAAGCTGGAAAACTTCGATGCGGTGGCCTCCGGTCTCGATGCTCGCTTTGTGTTTGAACTTGTAGTTGGCAAGCGTGATGGCGAACTCGCCATGCTGCATGTCTTCGACAATGAATCGCGAGATCACCTGGTTTTTGATGGTGTTGTCGCCCGAAAAGCCCAACCCCTCATAGGTGACCTTTCCGAGCTTCGAAATCGACCGCAGCGCTTTCATTTCGCCCTTTTTCGCCAGCCGAGGCAACTCGGCGGCGATGCGCACTTCCATCCGCGCCCCTCGCAGGTGTTCCTGCTGGGTCTTGGAGGCGTCCAGAAACTTGGTGACGATCGCCTGGTTCGCGCTGTCATCTGCTACTGCCTCGGTAAGCGTCGCCCCACTCGCGGAGAATGTCAAACCTGCAAGTATCAAAACTGCTGCAAGTCTCAAAGTTATAGGTATAGATAAGAGCGTGGATATAAGCAATAAAGACCGTCCTTCGAATGAATCCAGTCTAGCAGATGATGTGGGGCGGGCGATCTGTGGGGCAGGCGATCTTGTCGCCTGCCGAGTGTTGGATGTGGGGCCGCCACTCTTGGCGGCGAGCCGGCTCTCAAGCCGGCTTCACCTTTGAATTCCTCACCACTCCGATGCCAGCGCCCAATTGAACCCTCGCTCCCCATACCACCACGCCGATTCGCCGCGCCACAGCATCGTATCCATCGTCAACCCCCGCCCATCCGTTCGTACTGTAACCAGACCGTCAAGGTCCGTTCGCAGCACTGCCGCGCCCCGGCCGGCGAGCCTCGCCAGCACGTCGCGGTGCGGATGCCCGAACGAGTTGTCGAATCCGTCGGAAATGATGCCGATCGACGGCGCTACTGCGTCCAGAAACGGCTGCGTGGTCGATGTTTTCGAGCCGTGATGCCCTACCTTCAGCACGTCCGCATGAATTTCGAACCCGCCGGCGAGCAATCGCGTTTCCATGGGACGCTCCATGTCGCCGGTGAGCAGGAAACTGCGCTCGCCGTAGGTGATCCGGAACGCCAGCGAATCGTTGTTGAGGTTCTTGGTCGGCGCGTAGCCCGCCGGCGGCGAAAGAATCCGGATGGTCGCGCCTCCATATGCAAACGGCTCGGACACGCGCTTTGCGATCACGGGAATCTGAAAGCGCGCCGCGCGTTCCAGCACGCCCGCCGGCGGACTGGTACCCACCCATACCTCCCGCGGGCGGAAGTTTTCGATCAGCGCGCCCGCGCCGCCTGCATGATCTTCATGCGCGTGCGTCACCACCAGAATATCGATGCGCCGGATTCCGCGGCTCCACAAGTACGGCGACACCACGTCTTCGCCGGTATCCAGACTCGGTTTCCGCCGCGTTTTTCCGGGAACCCCGAATTGCAAAACCCCGCCGCCGTCGACAACCATCGCGCGGCCGTCTGGAAACGTGACCAGGAGGCTGTCGCCCTGGCCCACGTCGATGGCCGTCAACTCCAGCATTTTCAGCGCGATGGCCGGGGGCCACGGATGCCAGACCAGCAGCGTGAATGTCGCGAGCACTGCCGCCGTTGCCGCCGCCACGGGGGGCGCGGGCCATCGCCAGCCGCGGCCGCGCACGGCACCGTGCATTCCGCCATGTTTCACCGTAAAAACACCGTGCGCGACCGTGCTTTTCACCGTGGTGTTGCGGAGCGCCAGCGCCATCGCGATCAAGGCCCCCAAACAGGCCACCGCCAGCCAGAGAGGCGGGTCCGCGATGCGCCAACCCGGTTCGATGCGCGCGTGCCAGTCCGCTATGTTCCCGGAAACACGCAACATCCAGGCAGTGATCCGAGCAATCCATCGCCACCCGCTGAAAATCGAGACGAACCCCAGCGGCACAACTCCGCTTAGCAGCGGAACAATCAGCATATTCGCCGTCAGCCCCGAAAGCGAAACCCTATGAAAGTAAACGGCCATGGGCAGCGCGAGGCCAATCTGGACCACCGCCGAGATCACGGCCATTTCAAACGCAAACAACGCGATGCGCGCGGCGACCGCAACCAGTTCGAGTGCCCAGCGCAGCGGCAATCGCGTCCAAAGTCCAATAGTTTCAGCAATCAGGCGCATCTCCACGCGAAACTGCGCGGCGCGGGGTTCCAGGTGTGGATCGATTTCTACATTCGACACCTCCCGCGCGCCTCGCACCAGCGGAGCCGAGGTAGATTCGAGCAGCGGCCGGGCCAGCGCGCCGATCACGGCAACGCACAGAATGGAAAGCTGAAAGCTCGCGTCGAACAACTGTTCGGGGTCCCACAATATGAAGGCCAGCGCGACCGCGGCGAGCAGGTTCAAGACGCGCCCGCGGCGAAAGAAGAACCGGACCACGGCATACAGCGTGAAGCCGCCGGCGGCCCGCACCACGGGCGCGGCGAATCCGGAAACCAGCGCGTAGAGCCACGCGGCCGCCACCGTGAACGCGAGCGCCGGAATCTCCGGCAGCGCGCACAAGCGCAACAGGAACAGCAGCACTCCGGCGAGCACGGTGACGTGGAGGCCGCTGATCACCAGAGCGTGAAAGGTGCCGGTGCGGCGAAAATTCTGGGTCCAGACTTTTTCGAGTTTGGAGGTTTCTCCGATCAGCGTCGCCTCCAGCATTCCAGTGGAATAGGCGGCTTGCTGGGACGAGTTCCCGAGCCCCTCGAGATTGTCGCCGCCGTACAACCGCTCGATTCGATCGACCGCGGAGGTTCTTAATCCAAACACGGCCGCCATGAAGCGCCATCCGCAGCGGCCTGGGAGCACGCGCACAGTGGACCCTCGCGGCATGGTTGCGGTCCAGAAGATGTGCTGCCGCGCGAGATATGCCGCGTAATCGAACGATCCGGGATTGTTGAAGTTGTGTGGACGGCGAAGGCGCGCTTCGATTTCGACGCGCTGGCCGTAGTCGAGGCGCTGGGGAACCGGCGTGCTCCCAGCGGGCGCGAGCGTGTTGTCGTCGAGCGCGAGCGTCACGCGGGCGCGGGCTCTTAGATAGGGATCGGAGGAGTCGAGCTCCACCGTGAACTGCTCGCGATCGTTCGAGAAAACCGTCGGCTCCACCACGCAGCCTGCCAGGGTCACGGTCTCGCGCGCGGTCACGGCAACGGACCCCACCTCGATTTCCGGCGGAGGACCGGGGCGGTGCCAGGCTTCGGCGAGAACGCCGGTGAAAAAGAGAGCCAGCGCGACGCAGGCACGCGTCAGAAATCGACGGGGAGCACTGGGAGGAGCGTCCGAGGCGGTTCCGGCAGGCCCAGTGGAGCTTTCACGAGCCGCGGCATGGTTTTCTGGAGGCGTAGGAGCGCCCCGGCGAGCCGCCAGCGCCAGGATCAGAAACGCGGCGATGGGCCACGCCGATTCCTTCACGGAGAATCCGAACAGCCGGCCGGTGAGAACGCCTAAGGCGACAGCGACGAGCGGTAGAATGAGCGGTTCGCGCACGATGAGCTATTAAGTAGTTAGTCTGGCCGCTCAATATTCTCCGGCTCTCCCCGAACCGGCGCTGGTCTCATCACACATGTGCGGTTGGACTTCGTGCGGCTGACCCTATAAGCTGGTTATTGATTACACGGAAGTTATAGACTGAAAATAAGGCTGCATATAGAGCCTCATCGTGGAAGCCGCTGCCGAAGCCGATATTGGGAACGTTGTTACTCTAGTCCACCAGATCGTGGAGAGGATGGATCAACGCTTCGAAGCCCTAGAGCATCGTACGGACCAACGCTTCGAGGGCCTAGAGCATCGCTTTGACGCCATTAACAATCGTTTGGATCGCATCACCGACACACTGGTTGGAGTGCAGAATCAGATGGCGGCCATGACGAAATGGGCCGATCGGTTTGATCGCGACCTAAACGCAACTCTGGCAACACAAGTCGTGCGGCAGCGTGCCATCGATAGTCTTGTCGACCGAGTTTCGAAACTAGAGTCACAACGCAAGGCATCGTGAGCTAAGGCGGACTTACCGCCAGAGATTTGGAAGCGTCTCTGCGTTTTTGAGAGAACGCCGCGCCTGGTAGACGCCGGAACGCGCTCCCTGAGGTTCGCGGTTCAGAAGAGCGCGCGCTCTCTGACGGTCGCGGTTCAGAAGAGCACGCGCTCCCTGACGGTCGCGCCTCGAGAGCCCCTAACGGGCGGATTCGCAGGATGTGGAAGATTGAGGCCGCCGCTTGGGACAGTCCCCGATTTTTCCGAAACAGGAGGTGCTGTGAAGCGGAAGATCCTGATCGGTTCTACAGTGCTGGCAGCGCTGTTGCTGGTGATATCTGTTGGGATGCTGATCGCGCAGAGTCCCGCCGGGGATTATCTCTCGCCGGACCTGCGCGCGCAGGTAAATCAACTCAAGCGCGACGCGGAAACCCAGCCCACCACTGCGCAGAACGTCGCCGACCGCGGGGTATTGGTGTGGCAGTGGATCAATGCGTACTCGTTGACGGGCGGTCCGCTGCCAGTGAATGCCACGCAGGAATTAGGCGGCGCGTTTGTCCTGGAGGACGCGAAGCAATCGGGCGCTCCGCCCGCGACCGCCGTGAACATGAACCGGCTGGTCCCCGCCGTGGATGAACTGATTTACGAATTCCGCATCAAAGACGAGCATCCCAAAGCGATTCCCGTGGTCACGGCGAGCACGGGCGGCCCATTCGCTGCCTCCAGCCATGCGACTCTGACGCAAACGGTCACCATCGGGGAAATGCCGATGCGGATCGGCGGCGTGTTCATGCTCGCGCGCACGCTCCAGAACGATGGCGGGCCTCCGCAAATGGACGATCCCGCCGCTGACAATTACGTGACGGTGCGCAGCTCCAACCCGCGCGCGCGCTTCGTGAAACATGCGGTCCCGTGGGTGGGCATGCACGGAGGATTTCGCGGCGCGCAGCCCAACGCCGGATTTCAATTGGAAGGCGAAGCACTTCAGCCCGGCGATCAGGTGATGTTCACTTACGGCGACCGCAGCGGCGGCTCGCGTGGCTTGAGGATGCCGACCTTCAGCAACGACAAGCTGCTGCATCCGATCTACATCGATCTGGAAGGCAAGGGCAAGTTTCTGACGCCGGACTGGCCGCGCTTCATCGTGATCGGAAATCAGACGGCATCGGTGCGCGCGACCGCGCCTTCCATCGTCGCGCCGGGCGAACATTTCGAACTGGCGGTGCGCAGCGAGGATGACCACTATAATCGAGCCACGGGCTCGATCCCCGGCTACGAAATCTCGGTGAACGGAACGGCGGTACGCACCATTCCCGCCGGCGGCGAAGGTCTCACGGTGGTGAAGGACGTACACATCGATCAGCCGGGGACGTATCGGTTCGAGGTGCGCTCGGGCGACGGGAGATTCACGGCGCAGAGCAATCCGGTGTGGGTGGAGCAGAATCCGGCGCAGCGAATTTATTGGGGCGAGACGCACGCGCACAGCGGTTTCAGCGAGGGCATGGGCACCGTCGACGGTTTTTACAAATGGGGCCGCGAGGATGCGTGGCTCGATTTCGGCGGTCTGAGCGAGCACGATATCTGGCTGGACGATTCCGAATGGAAGGCGATGAACGAGGCCGTGCGCAAGTACACGGACTCGCGTTTCATCGCGTTTCTGGCTTACGAATGGACCGTCAACCGGCAATATGGAGGACACCATAACGTGTGGTTCCGGACTCCAGGACATTCCCGGGTTCCGGCACAGATGAACTACACGCTTTCGCGCCTGTATCAGGGGCTGCGCACGAAGTATCTTACGAAGGACGTGATGGTGATTCCGCACGCGCACCAGGCGGCGGACTGGCGCTACTCCGATCCCGACCTGGAGCACGTGGTTGAAATCGCGTCGACGCACGGCGACTTCGAATGGTTCGGAAATTACTATTTACAGCACGGCGCGGAGGTCGGTTTCATCGGGGCGTCGGACGATCACCGCACGCGCCCGGGATACAGTCCGGCGTCGGAAGGCGAGCTTCAGACCATGAACGCGATCATGGCGGTGCGAGCAAAACAAAAGACGGCGAACGACATTTTCGATGCGATGCTCGCGCGCGCGACCTACGCGACCAGCGACGCCAAGCGCATCCTGGTCGACTTCCGCGTCAATAACGAGATGCCCGGACGGCGCGCGGCGTATTCGGCCCAGCGGCGCATTCACGCGCGGGTTTCGGGAACCGGCCCGCTCGACAAGTTCGAAATCATCAAGAACGGCGAGGTGATTTACACGCAACGATTCGCGGAGGCCGAATTCAAGCCGGCTTCGCGCGTGGAGGTTGGGTTCTATTCGGATTCGGAGCCGTACATTCGCGACAATCCGCGCGGATACCGGACCTGGAAAGGATACGTGGACGTGCAGGGCGCGCAAGTGGCGAGTTTCCGTTCCTATTTCAATAACCCCACGGCATCTTTTGTGCGGCAGGACGCGAGTGATCCGAATCGCCTGCAATTTCGCGATGAATCGCGCGGGAGAACCGAGCCGTTCGTGCTGGAGCTGACCGGGATGACTCCCTCGACGCGCCTGGTTTTTCATCTGGATCAAACCGTGGAGCAGGGCGTGGCGCCGCCAGCTGTGCGGCCCGCCGCGACCATCCCCGGGGGCGTGGTCGAATTGCCGTTTAGCGAGTTCAGTCAGGGCATCTTAAAAAAGGAACTGCACGTCGACCGGTATACGGATTCGATCTCGGCGCGGCTGGTGAATCTTAGCGCTCCCATGGATGGTGAACTGGATTACGCCGACATGAGCAATCCGCGGCAGGGGGATTATTACTACTTGCGGGTGACGCAGCTCGACGGTGCGCGGGCGTGGTCGTCGCCTATTTGGGTAGGTGGCGAATCGCCGCGGTGATCATTAGACCATCTTCAGGGTTAGCTGAACCGCCGGTGTAGGGCCGGCTTCAACTAGATCGAAAGATAAGCCGGTCAGGAGACCGGCTCGCCGGCATGAGTGCCGGCCCCACATTGGCGGTTCGCGCTCTTGCCTTCCTTCATGAAGCGCGACATAATCAAGACTTCTCGCGTACTCTTGGGCGGGAGAGAGGCAGGGGTTAAAGTGACCAACATCCAAAAGAAGAGCGTACTAGCGGCCGTTGCGGCGGTCGCGTTCCTGGCATGGGTTTCGTCGGGAGCGCGCGCGCAGACGGGGGCGAGCGGCCAGCCATCCACCAAGAACGGTGAGTGGCCTTCCTACACCGCCGATCTAAGCGGAAGCAAGTACTCGCCTCTCGATCAGATCAACGCCAAGAATTTCAACAGCCTCGAAGTGGCGTGGCGCTTCAAGACCGACAACCTGGGGCCGCGGCCGGAAAATAAACTTGAAGGCACGCCGATCATGATCAAAGGCGTGCTGTACACCACCGCTGGGACGCGCAGGTCCATCGTGGCGCTGGACGCCAAGACCGGTGAGCAGCTATGGGTTTATCGGCTGGACGAAGGCCGCCGCGCCTCGGTCGCGCCGCGCCAGCTTTCCGGGCGAGGCTTGTCGTACTGGACGGATGGCAAGGGAGACGACCGGATCGTTTTCGTCACTATCGGCTACCGGCTGGTGGAGCTGAACGCGCATACCGGACAGCCGATCCCGTCGTTCGGTAAGGACGGGATGGTGGATCTCAAGGAAGGCGTGGTTTACGGCAAGGACACACCGATCCCTTTGGAGAACGGGGAAATCGGCCTGCACTCGACGCCAACCGTAGTCAATGACACCGTCATCGTCGGCTCTTCCATGGCGGAAGGTTTGGGTTATCGCTTTAGCACCAACTCCAAGGGTCTGGTGCGCGCGTTCGACGCGAGAACCGGCAAGCAGATATGGCGATTCAACACCATTCCGTATCCCGGCGAGTTCGGCAACGACACCTGGGAAAAGGGTTCGTGGGAGTGGACCGGCAACACGGGTGTGTGGACGCAGATCACGGTCGATCCGGAACTCGGGCTGGTTTATCTGCCGGTGGAATCGCCAACGATCGACACCTACGGCGGCAATCGCCCGGGCAACGATCTTTATGCGGAGAGCCTGGTCGCCGTCGATTTGAAGACCGGGGTGCGCAAGTGGCACTTCCAATTGGTGCATCATCCCATCTGGGATCACGACATCTCGGCCGCGCCGCTGCTGATCGATGCGGTGATCGACGGGCGTCCGCGCAAGCTGGTGGCGCAGCCGACCAAGCAATCCTTCCTGTATGTTTTCGACCGGATCACCGGGCAGCCCATCTGGCCGATGCCGGAAACTCCGGTTCCACAAACGGATGTGCCGGGCGAGAAGACTTCGCCCACGCAACCCATCCCCAGCAAGCCTCCGTCGTATTCGCGCACGCACGTCACCATGGAAGACCTCATCGACTTCACGCCTGAGCTGCATCAACAGGCGATCGAGAATCTGAAGCGGTATCGCTGGGAGCCGACGCCCTTCATTCCGGCAACCATGGCGGGCAAGGAGTGGCTGGGCGCGATCAACGTCGGCAACACGGTGGGCGGCATCAATTGGCCGGGCGCGGCATTCGATCCTGAAACGGGGATCTTTTACGGGCAGGCGAATAATTCTTCGGTGACCACGGAATCGATCAGCGAGGCGTATCTCACGGTGGTGAATCCCGAAACGCAGGCGGAGAAACGGATTCCAATCTGGGAGGCGGGTTCCGCCGGCGGCCGGGGAGCGGGAGCCGGCGGCGGGCGGGGAGCCGCGGGAGCTGGAGCTCAGGCGGGTGCGGGCCGCGGAGCAGCTCCGGCAGGAGGAGGTCGCGGCGGCCGCGGCGGCGGACTGAACTCCGGTTTGCAAGGCTTGCCGATATTGAAGCCGCCCTACGGGGTGCTGACCGCGATCGATCTCAACACCGGCACCATCAGGTTCAGGGTGCCGCATGGAGACACGCCGGACGCGGTTCGCAATAATCCCGCGTTGAAGGGCCTCGATATTCCCAAGACCGGGCAAGCCGGCAGCGTCGGACTGTTTGTCACCAAGACGCTGGTGGTGGTGGGCGATCCGCAGATCACCTCGCCTCCGGGACGCCCGCGCGGCGCGATGCTGCGCGCTTACGACAAAGTGACCGGCGCTGAAGTGGGAGCGGTGTGGATGCCCGCGGCGCAGAGCGGCTCGCCGATGACGTATATGGTCGACGGCAAGCAGTACATCGTTGTCGCGGTGAGCGGCGGGTCTTACAGCGGCGAATACATCGCGTTCAAACTGCCGGGCTGAGTTGCCGGATGAGTCCGCGGGTTTATCCGTTCTCTTTTTCCGATCGTGGACAACCCGCCGCGGACCCGGCTATTTCATTCGTTCGTAAGTAGCGAACGTCACGTTGGAAGTCTTGCCGTCCGCGTCCATCCGCATATACATCACCGCGATGGTATCGCCATCCGGCGAAAGGACATTCGTCAACACCTGCGAGATCTTGCCGTTCTTCTTGTAAACGATCTCGTTGATTTTCGCATTGACGATCCTTACCGAACCCGTGTCCGTTCCCGGGTTTCCGGTCACCGGCTGATCTTTACCGTCGAAATTGGTGGTGTAGAACCATTGCGACTTGACTCCGCCGCGATTCACCGCGTCGATGGTGATCTTCATCCCCGCCGGGCCGGCCGGCTCATAGGTCATGATGTTGCTGGCCGGCGCCGGGGCGTCGGACTTGAGCTTCCATTTTCCGTATCTTGGATTCGCGTCCTGCGCAGCGGCAATCGCGGCGAACAGCATCACGGCAGCAGTTAAACTCGAGCTTCGCATTCGGCTATTGTACGTCGAGCCGTTTGGCGAAAGTGGGGCGGTCGCTCCACCCACTACTCAATCTGAGTGACGCACTACGCTAATTGCCTGTGTTCGCGGGCTTGTCCCACAGGAACTTGTGCAGGAACGTCTCCATGCGGCCGAGCGTGTATATCCATCGGCTGTGCAGCAGCGACTCGTGCACGTCATCCGGAAAGACGATGAGCTCGTAGTACACGTCGCGCTGGCGCAGCAGTTGCACCAGCCCGACCGTTTGCAGGAATGCCACGTTGCGGTCGTCGTCGCCCTGAATCAGTAGCACCGGCGACTTCCAGCCGTCGATCGCGCTAATCGCGGAGGACTTATACGAGACAGATTCGGGATCCAGCGAGCTGCCTTCGAGATGGACGCCCGCCAGGTCGACGCCGGCTTTGAAGATATCGGAGTTGCGCGCCAGAGCCTCGGAAGTGAGCAAGCCTCCGTACGACAGTCCCCAGATCCCGATCCGGTTCGGATCGACGTCGGGTCTGGTCTGTAGGTACTTGCCTCCGGCCAAGACGTCTTTATACTCGCTGTTGCCGGCCGCGCCGCCATTGGCCGCCTGGCGGAACGACCTGCCGTAGCCGACACCCAGGCGGTAATTAATCGACATCACGATATAGCCCTGGTTGGCCAGCCACTGATTGATGCCGTAGGCCCAGTGATAAAACTGCATGTAGTGATAGGCAGGCATCATCTGCCGCGGGGGTCCGCCATGCACGAAGACAATGGCGGGTCGCCGCTCGCCCGGTTTCAAGTCTTTCGGCAGGAACAACTGATTGTGAATTTCGAGTCCGTCGTCGGCTTTGGTGAGTACAATCTCCGGCTTCACGTGGGCGTCCTTCGGAAAGCCGGGCCTCGACGTTGGGAAGACGATCTTCTGCGGCGCGGCCGCGGCGCGGGGTCCCTCGGCTCCCATTTTCCACACGCCCAGTGACTGCGGCATGTTCCAATCGGCGCTGAGCGTCGCCAGGTATTTGCCGGAGGCTAGCGGAGCCGGGTAAGTCTCGACACCCTCGCCCGTGGTGATCTGCACCGGCGTCCCGCCGCCGGCCGGCACAGCCCAGATGTGACGCCGCTCGATGTCTTTGGCATTGGTGCAGTAGTAAAACGTCTTGCCATCAGCCGAGATCGCAATCGACGTCTGATTTTCGATGAGCCCGTCGGTAGTGGTCAGCAGCTTGGGACGCGCGGACGCGTCCAGGACGTTGAGCGAGTAATAGCGCTCCCATTCGTCTTTGGCGAGCGCCTCCGCTTCCGGGGTCAATGGGACTTCCGGGGCCGCGTTTCCGCCTCGACCTCCAGGTCCTCCGCGGCCGCCGCGTCCACCTCGTCCGCCGCGTCCCGACCCAGGGGCGACGAACTGGAAAATTACGAAATCGCCCGCCAGGCGCGCGTTCCCGATACTGGCCGCGATGGGATCTTTGGGTTGGTTGTGCCAAGTCTCCTGCGCTTCGCCTGTCGTCACATCGGCTTTATAGAAGGCGATGGTGTAGCCGCCTTTAAACGTGGCTCGCATGATGCCCGGTGAATTATTGGTGACCGGCCGGTCCGTGCCTGGGCTGTTGGTGGACGCCGCCGCGCCCGGAGCCTGCTCACCACGGCCAGCCTGCCCACCACGGCCACCCTGCCCGCCTCGACCACCACCTCGACCGGCAGGCGCTGCCGTCGCGGGCGCCGGCTGAGGTGCTGCGTACGTCGCCCCGCTTCCTGCTCCTATCTGCATTGACTGCTGCTGTCCAAAAGGCAAGCCCGGCTGCCGCATGAAGATCAGGTGCTTGCTGTCGGCGAGCCACATCGGCGTCGTGTCGAAGTCCACGCTCGGCGACATATATTTCACCGATCGCGTCGCGACATCATAAACCACGATGAAGCTGTGATCGGTGCGCGTGCTCACGAACGCGATCTTGCGCCCGTCCGGCGACCATTTCGGCGCGCTTTGGACGCCCCACTCTTTGATGAACGCCTTCTCGCCGCGATCCACCTCGCTGGCCGGCTTCACCGGTGTGATTTTCGCGCGAAAAATCTGTCCATCTTTGACGAAAAGAATCGCGCTGCCATCCGGCGCCAGCTCGGGATTGGTGGCGTCCACCACTCGCCGCGCGCCGCCGGCGCCGCTCGTGCGCGCCGCCCAGATCGCGTGTTCCGGGCCGCTCGGGTCCGCCGAGGGGTTGGGCGCCCAGCCATCGCGGTTCGGCGCCTCGCCGCGCAGGAACACGACCGTGCTGCCGTCATCCGAGATTCGGATCTCCGACATCATGATGCCGTCGTCTTTGGAAAAGTTGGTCAGGCGCACGGGCACGAACTGAGGCGCCACCGCGGCGTAAGCGTTTCGCTTGCCTTCGGCATAGTCCACCCAGGCGACCCGATCGGCCTTTCGCGCCGCGACAACCTCCTGTGGCGACGCCGGACTTAGGAACTGTTGGTACAAGGGGACTTGGGGCGGCGCCGAAGCCAGTGGCATCGAAAGGATGGCGGCTGCCGCAACCGAGATGATTGAGAAACGCGTCAAGCTGTGCATTAAAACCTCCCTCTGAGACAAGGGCCCGCCCTGCCGATGAGGGAGTATAACACGAGAGGCGGCCGATTCCGAATGGAAGCACCCTGCGATTGAAGCACCCGCCACTGCCCGATGCGCGCGCGTCGATGTCGCGGCGAGCACCATTTTTCGTTCGACGTTATTTTGGCGTCATCAATAACTCGATCTGGTTGCCATCCGGGTCCTTTACGAAAGCGTAATTGAGGCCCTGTGCTGACTTGCTCGGGGGACGCACGAGACTACCCCCGTGGGCTCTTACCGACGCGATCGCACTATCGAGATCCGGCACTCCCAGGATCAGCGATGCCATCGCGCCGGCCGGAGCGTCCTTCGGACGAGTCGCGATCACAATCGGCGTAGTAGTCGCCATCTTGGCCTTGTCAGCCGTCGAGCCGGAATTGATGACGATCTCCTTAAATGTGGCCGTGTCGGCTGGCCGGCCCGTCTCGGACATGCCAAAAGCATTCTTGTAGAATGTCGCGATGGTCTCGGGATCGGTCGCCAACACACGGATGCTGCGCACGCGGATGCCGGTCTCCTGCGCCCTTGCCATCGTTGCCACCAGAATGCAGGTGGCCACCGCCTTCGTCAAATTCATTGTGTCTCCTTAGCCTTGAATTACCGGACTCATCCAGTCGCTACGAACATCGTTCAGGTTGGCCATCTCTGACGCCGGCGCTGGGCGATTAAGATCATGAGTCTATCATCATGGTTCCCAGGCTGGCCGGATTCCGGGTTGTGAACTATGCGGCCGCGTCGAAACAGATTTCGCTCGCTGCCAGGATCAACTTTTTGCGGACTACAGTCGCTTTCCGAAAGCGCACGCGACGCTTATCTTACCTTCGACTTTTCAATCAACTCGTGAAGCTGGGTCTGCTGCGCCGGAGTGAGGTTGTTTTTGATGCGAATGAGAAGCATGAGCTGGGCACCCTTGATTTCGCGCTCAGCGGCCAGAACTTTGTCCAACTGTGAAGCGGCTTGCTTCTCGTCCACCTTGGGCTGTTTGAGCAGAGAGACCAGGTGTTCCATCTCGTCCTGCAGGGTCCATTGAAGCTCGGTGAACTTAACCTGGGCCTGGCGAACCTCAACTTTGAGACTATTCTTCTGCTCGTCGCTGAGTCCAACGGCTTGTTGGTGCTGCATGACCACCTCGGGTGGGAACAGGACGTCACGCAAGGGATCTTCAGGAGGTTGCTGCGCGGCGAGCAGACTGAAAAGCAGCGGTGTAAGAATCATTGGTTTCATTTGGGTCCATCCTGGGCGATCGGAAGAGCATGGATCAGCGGTTCTCCTAGCCTTGGTGTCTGATTCAGAAGTTGTTTGCCGGGAGTTTCCAGAAGAAACGCGGTTGGCGATGACCACGCTGCAATTTCGCGCGGGACCGCATCCGCTGAGCGGGGGGTTCGCACGGCAAGCATCACGGCGATGGCGAGAACCGGCATCGCGGCAAGCGCAATCCGCAAGGACAAGCGGCGGCGCGAAAATGCAGTCCCGGCTGCGGTTCGGCCAAATGGCGGAGCGGCGTTCCGGTCCTCTTCGCGGAGATTCGCAAAGTGTGTCCTCAGACGACTGTCTTCCGGTGAGCTCATGCAAGCCTCCGTCGCATTTGTCTCTTCCCGCGTTCATAATGTGTTCGGGCGGAACCGATTCCCACGCCCATTGCCTGGGCAGCTTCGACAATCGAAAGATCGTGGTAGAAGACCAGTTGCAGCACCTCCCGTTGCCGTGCGGGGAGCTTTCCCAGCGCCTCCTTCAGCCGTAGCTCGACGCCGTCCTGCTCGCCGGGATGTCTCCCCTCGACTGTCTTCGGAATCGGGCTCAGGCGCAGCCTCCGAAATAGTTCCATTCTCTGTTCGTGGGCGGCGGTCTTGCGGATCACCGCAAACAGCCACGTCTTAAAACTGGACTTTCCATGGAACACAGCTTTTCCGCTGAGAACTTTCAAGTAGACGAGTTGAAGCACGTTCTCGGCTTCGTCGCGCCGCCGTCGGCAGCAGCTCAGCGCCCAGCCGTAGCTTTCGGCATGGTGCGCTTCAAGCGCGTTGCGCAGCCTAGCGTCGTCGAAGGCCAAAGCGGCATCGGACGGTTCAGTCACGTTGCGAGGAGCGGCGATCGGCTGAGCGGCTACGCTGTGCATGAGCGGGGTTCGCTTCCATCATGGGACATTGAAGAGTCCCAGCGCCACTGCCTGGAGGGCGGCCGCATTCAAGACTAGAGCCAGTTGGAGAGGCGGCAGCTTCGCTTGCTGATCGGGCTGCAGAAGATTGGATGCCTGCTGCTGGAAGCTGCCGGCGATCTGCTGAACCTGCTGCCCGAAAGTGGCCATGGTGATCACGAGCTGTCCGACGGTGGTGGGGTCCGGATTCGGCGCACCCAGGATTTGCTGAAGCTTCTGCTGGGTCTGGGCCGCTTGTTGCACAGCCGGCTGTAGCGCCTGCGCTTTTTGTTGTTGAAGCTGAACCAAGCCTTGAATCTGCGAGTCCGAGAGGTTCAGAAAGGCTTTCAAGTCCGGCGGTTGCGAATTGGCGGAGGGGTCCTGCGCGAACAAGGCGACTCCCGCCAGGAGCGGCAAAAGGAATCGAGAGATCAAAGTGGCCTCCTTTTTGATGCTTCGTCTATTAGTCGCTTGAAGGAGGCCGGATATATGACTTCAAAAAGCATTTCTTTTGGGCGCGCAAGTTCAGCCCGCGAGTTATCGTCGGGAACCGTCCGTCGCTACGCTGCTGCCTTTCGAGGTGATCCTTATGGTGCAACCCGCCGAAATTGACTGGAAATCAAATCCTACGATGTGGAGGAAAATGAGGATGCCGAAGCCACCGGGTTCAATAGCTCCCGCGCATCAATCCTGGGGCGGCTCTGCGTTGATCGCGTCTGTTCAGGCGCTGCCGATCAGCACGCCGGTAAGAAACACCAGTGCGCCTCCCAAACCCACTTGCAGAGCCGCAGACCAGACCGGCGTATCCATGTAGCGGTGACGAATCCAGGAAATCGCGGCAAGCTCGACCACCACCACCACCATCGCCGCGGCCATCGCAATGCGAAAGTCATGGGCCAAAAAAGGCAGCGTGTGCCCGATTCCTCCCAGCGCGGTCATCAGTCCCGTGATCACCCCGCGCACCCAGGGGTGCCCCCGGCCGGTCAGGCTTCCGTCGTCGGAGAGGGCTTCGGCGAAGCCCATGCTGATGCCCGCGCCCAGCGACGCCGCCAGTCCAACCACGAATGCCGCCCACGAATTCCGCGTCGCCAGCGCCGCCGCGAACACCGGCGCAAGCGTGGAAACCGAGCCATCCATTAACCCGGCTAGCCCCGGCTGAACGATCTGGAGCACGAACAGGCGGCGCCGGGCCTGATCCTCAGCCTGCTTGGCGTCCGGCGGGAGCAAGCTCTTCTCCAGTTCCTCGGCTCGATTCTCATGCGAGTATTCTTCCAGCGCCAGATCGTCCAGCAGTTGCCTGATCCCCGCATCGCTCGCACGCGCCGCGGCTTTCAGATAAAACTGGCGGCTTTCCACTTCCATGGTGCTGGCCTGCTTACGGACTTCGTCCAGCCGCAGAGGCCGGATCAGCCACACCGGCTTGCGATGTACGAAGCCCTTCACGTCCTGGCGCCGGATCAATGGGATGTGTTCGCCGAATTTCTGGCGGTATAGCTCGATCAACCTGCGACGGTGGCCGGACTCCTCGTCGCGCATGCCCTCAAACACCGCCGCCGAGGCCGCGAAGTTCTCGCGCAGCCCGTCCACGTAATCGGCGTAGACGCGCTCATCTTCCTCCTCCAGGGCGATGGCCAGGGCCAGCATTTCACGCTCGGAAAGATCGTCAAAGTTCCGCATGCTATCAGTGTGTACCATCGCGGCGTACGATCCGGCAAGAATTCGAAAAAGGGGACTGACCCGTGCGGAGCATCACGGGAATAAGCAGTTCGGCGTAGAATGAAGGACATGGCCAAGCCGACCCCTGCCAAGATGATCCTCGCCGCCGCGATTTTCGCGCCATTTATTATTGTGGCCGCATTCGCTCAATCGAAAACAGCCGGCCTCTGTGTTCCGCCTTTGAGCGGCACCGCTCCCGCGCTGCCCGCGCACCTCATGACCGGCGTGGGCACCGAGCACGTCCACCTGGCGATCACCACCTCGAATCCGCTGGCCCAGAAGTTTTTCGATCAGGGGCTGGCGCAACTGCATTCCTTCTGGGCGACCGAATCCGAGCGCAGCTTCCTGCAAGCCGCCGCCCTCGATCCGGCCGCGCCGATGCCGTGGTGGGGTGTCGCGATGATCTCCGCGGGCGACTACCGGCCACGTCATCAGATTGACCAGCTCGCCGAGAGCTATGGCCGCGATCCGCGGGCCCAGCCGCCACGCGCCAGGGATGCCGCCCTACGCGCCATCGCCCTGAGCAAAGTGCCCGGCAAAGCTACCGATCTCGAAAAGTTATACATCGCCTCGATCGCCGCGCGCCGCATCCCGAGCTCGAAGGATCCCAACGACGCTTATATCGAAGGCCTGCGCGCGCTGATCGCCAAATATCCGAAGGAAGTGGAGGCGCGCACGTTCCTCGCGCTGCACCTGATGCGCGGATACGAGCTGCCCGACCGCACGCCGCGCGCCGGCACCATGGAGGCCGTCGCCATTCTGCGCCAGTTGCTGATTGACGCGCCCGATCATCCCGGGGTTCATCATTATGTGATTCACGCCTGGGAAGGCTCCAGCTTCGCCAAGGACGCGTGGCCCAGTTGCAAGCGCTACGCCGAGCTGGTGACGAATATTCCCCACGCGCTGCACATGCCCGGCCACATTTATGCGCAGACCAACAAGTTCGCCGAAGCCGAAAAAGCTTTCAGCGACGCGGAGGCCAATGAGCTCGGCTATATGAAAGCCGACGCGCTGTACGGCTCCGGCCATCATGGCCACAACGTGCATTATCTTTCCACCGCCTACGCGTTCGACGGCCAGTACGACAAAGCCATTCGAGCCGCGCGCTCCCTGCTCGAATTCAAGGAAAACCCGCGCGAGGCGGCCCAGGTCGACGGCAATTTTTCCGCCTACCGGCAGGGCTGGCACGCGTTGATGCGCGCGCTGGTGCTGGCGCAGGACTGGGATCAGATTCTGGATGGAAAATCGCTACCGGTTTACGATCGGCCGCGGGAGCAGGCGTGGCGGCACTGGGCCATGGGCCTCGCCGAAGCGGGCAAGGGCAACGCCGCCGCGGCGCGCGAGCAGGGGCGTCAGATGGACGCGAGTCTGAAGCAATACCCCGATCAAGTGAAGAGCAAGCCGCCGGTGGAACTGACCGTCGCGCGTCAGGAACTGGAAGGGCACATTCTGGCGGCGGAAGGAAAGTACAAGCAGGCGATGAATGAGCTCGGCACCGCGTCGCTCGCGCAGCGTAAAGTCCGCTACAGCGAGCCTCCCATTTATCCTCGGCCGGTGGATGAAGCCATCGGAGAAATCGCTTTGCGCGCCGGCCAGTTTGCCGACGCCGAGACCGCCTTCCGTCAGTCCCTCGCCCAGTTGCCCGGCAGCTCGCGATCCGTGAAAGGGCTCGCGGAGGCGTCCAAGCACCGCAACGCCAAGACGTCCGGCGCCGGCCAGTTCTGATTGCGTCTCGAGCGTTTTGTAGAAAATATTGCTTCCAGGAAGTAGGGTTTCCATCCTCGGCGGCGGACCGGCCGGGGCGTCGGCGGCGATTGCCGCACGCCTTAGCGGCAGTGCGGTGGAGATCGTCGAGAAATCGAAATTCCCGCGCCATAAAGTTTGTGGCGAGTTCTTTTCTCCGGAAATCGCTCAGGAATTAGACGGCCTGGGCGTATGGAATTCTTTCGCCGCCCTGGGGCCGGCGCGCATCCGCAGGATGCAGCTCCATTTCGCGCGGCGCAAGAAAACGTGCCCGTTGCCCGAACCCGCGTGGGGCCTCAGCCGCTATGCTTTCGACGCGATGCTGCTGGAGCGCGCAGTGACGCTCGGCGCGGAGCTTATGCGCGAGCCGGCGGGCGATCCGCCGCGGATTATCGCATCCGGACGATCCGCCGATTCCCGCGCGCCTCAAAGTCATTCGGATAAACGCGGCCGATTGTTCGGATTCAAGACGCACTACACCGGTCCCGTCGACGACGCGGTGGAGCTGTTCTTCTTCAACGGATGCTACGTCGGCGTAAACGTGGTGGAGGGCGGCCGAACCAATGTGTGCGGTCTCGGCCCCGAAAATTATCTGAAAAAGTGCGCCTTCGATTACGATCGCGTCGTACTCGCATCGCCCGCCCTGGCGGCCCGGCTCGGGCCGCTCCAGCGCGAGATGAAGTGGCTCACTACGGGTCCGCTGCGCTACGGTCAGAAATTCGATCCGGCTGCTCACGGCTACCGCGCGGGCGATGCGCTTTCGTTTGTCGATCCCTTTACCGGCTCGGGATTGCTGGCAGCGGTGAAGACCGGAGCGCTGGCCGGCGCCGCCGCGGCTCGAAACCTGTCTGTCGATTCCTACCTGCGCCAATGCCGCGCGAGTTTGAAAAAGCCGTTCGAAGTCGCCGGGATTTTTCGAAAAGCCGTCGAGAGCGGATGGGCGGAAATGCTCGCGGGATTAATTCCCGGCAGAATGCTGTTCGCTTTAACCCGGCCCGGAAAATAAGAACTCCGAATAAGCGCCACGATATTCGGCGTGGAGGCATAAAAAAGCCGGTGAGTACTCGGAGGAAGATACTCACCGGCCGGCTCACCACTACCGCGAGGTCGTAGCGCGCCGAACTTTTGGGTGGACCGCCAGGCAGTCGGCGGACCTTCCCTAGAGAAAGAGACGCAGTGAAACCGATGAAGGTTTCACAACTGGACAAGATCATGTTAGCACTTCTCCCCCGATGATGCTAGAGATTTATTAAAATTTCGGCACAGTACGGCTACTCCGTTGAGGTGTATACAGATCGGGCGCAATCTTCATGGCGGGGATGAGTTTAGGGGAGCTAAAAGGGGCGAACGTCAAGTAATTACACGCCGAGCAGCGCCCGGCTCTCCATCCGAACGGCCCCCTTATTGGCCCCAAGCTATTCATTTCAAACGCCTGGGTTCACTTCAGACGGTAGTTCAGCACCGCCGCCAGCCGATAACCGGCCATCGCGATTTGCGCCCGCGCCACCCGCTTCGCGTTTTCGACGTAGCTTTCCGGTAGCGGAATCGGGTGATCCCGCGATCCCGTTTCGAGCCCGAACGTGTAAACCTGACTAACCGCTTGCCTGTAGCCCTGCGCGATCCACTTTCTTGGGTTCGTTTCGGTTTTCGACGGCGCCGGATATTCAGCCATCGTTTCGGTTGCGTATTTGGTGACATACGCGTCGCTGGTGTCGCGGCCTGGCGTATCATCCCACAGCGAATGAAGATTGCGACCGGGCGTCACGAACACCAGATTCCCGCCATCATCGCCGGCGGGCATCGACTGGAGCATGCGGCTGACGCAGTGCAGCGGCTGCGCGACATCGCCGGTGATGTGCTCGATCCAGGGCAGGTCGTAAGCGGCGAGTTCCGGCGCGGCGTGGACGATCTCCTTCAGCAATCGCGGCAGTTCGGTGAGAGCGCTGGGCTGATCCTTCTTCTGCGGCCGGGCGCCGTCAGGAGTGTAAGGCGTATCGTAATAGTGCCAATTCATGTGCCGCTTCATGTCGGGATAGCCAGGCAGCGTAGGAGTCGGCTGCGCGTCTTTTCGCGATTCGTCGTAAAACCTGCGATCGCCCTTGATGTTGTCGGCCCACGCCGCCGCCGCGATAAACGCCGCGCGCGCGCGACCCGCCGCATCCGCCGGCGCTCCAGTGGTGAACGCGGCGTAATCGGGATGCGCCCGGATCAACGCATCCACGCGAGCCCGGGTGCTGGGTGTCAGACGCTCATAAGCGATGGCGGCGATGATCCTGTGGCCGGTCCCGTCCCACGCCGCCGCGGGCGATGCGAGGTAGAGTATCGCGATCCAGGCCGCGATGTTACCAGAAATGCTACGCGTGCCCAACCGATGAGGATAGCATGCGGATATCGGTCCGCTACGGGACCAACATCACCGGTGCGCTCCAGAACGCCGCCTTTTGACCGGTCGGATCCAGTACCGTTACCTGGCAATTGTATTCGCCCACTGGAAACTTCGCCAGAGACACCTCGAACCGCAGCGGCACGGCTTTCGATTTGTCGTTCATGCCTTCGGTGACCGCGAGCGGAGGGGTCTCGAACGCCTTCACCTGCCCGCGATAAAACGTCACGAACGCGACCAGCGGCTGCGTCGCGGTGGCGCCGCGCTCGTACGCTTGAAGATAAATGTACATATCGTGAGTCTTGCTGAACACGCGCGTCACGCTGGGGATCAGCTTCTGTCCATCGCTCACCAGAGGATTGAACGCCTCGCTCTTGTCCTTGTCTTTCGACGCGTTGAAGAGCGCCTCGCGCATATCCTCACGCTGGCTGCTCAACACCACCGAGCTGATGGGGACCCGCTTTTCCTCTTTATTCAAATTCGGGACCACGAACTTGGTTTCGAACGTTCCGATGCGTCCCGTCTCCGCGTCGCGAGCCAGAAGCTTGAATTTATACGTTCCCGGCAACACCGTGAACCCAGTGGCATACCCGATCGGCCGCTTCGCCAGTTCGGCGGCCGTGGCATCGCTGATCTTGACGTCGACCTTATCGCGGACGTTTTGAATAGCTGTGCCGTATTCATCCCGAATCTCACCGATGAAATCGATCAAGGTATGCTCCGCGCCGCCTTTGCGCGCGAGCGCCAGCTCCTTGCCGGGAATCTTCACCATCATCGGAACAAAATACTCCGCGCGATTCAACTGGAAATAGTCCAGCTCCATCGCGATGGTCAGCTCGGTAACCGGATCGCCCAGCATCAGCGCGTCCTCCAGTTGCCGTTCCTTGTCGGCGGTGGTGAACTTCGCGAACACCTTACCAGCGAAATAGCCCTGGCGGTATTCCACTTTGGCCGTTTGTTCACTCATCGAAATCTTGATGCGCCGGAATTTTCCGTCGAGCTTGTCGTTGGTGGTGTAGTAACCGATGATGTAGTAGCTCGACTCCGATTTCTCCGCGTTCTCCATCCCCTTGCCCAGATCGTTGTTATCCAGCAACGCCTTTCCGCCGGTATCCGCGGCGATGCTATACAGCGTGTCCTGCGAACGCTGGAAATTCGATTGGAACGACCCCGCGGACGCGCCCGTATACATCGCCTGTCCGCCCGGCGATCCTCTGGTTGCGTCGCCCAAGGGAGCCGACGCCACCAACCCGCGCGCATCGATCGGCCAGAACTGAACGCCGGCGCGAATCGCCGCATTGACTGTGGCGTGGAGCTGGGCTTGATTGTCCACGCCATTCAAGACCAGGCCACTCGCGAAATAGATCAGCATTTTCTTTTCGCTCAGGCCGCCCAGCATCTTCGCGGCGGTCTGCAACGCCGACAATTGCCGGTCGGTATTGAACAGATTGAATTCGGAATCGTTCTGCCCGAATGCGGCGCCGGTGTCGGATGCGCTGGCGTCCGATACGGTCTCATCCAACCCCTGGCCTTCGCCGACAATCATGGTCTCCAGGGTGCTGATGATTTTGGTGCGGTCGTCGGTGAAGTTCAGGTGGATCTCCACCCCTTCTCCCCGATACTGCATGATGGCCATCAGGTCGGCCGCCTGCATCTGCGTCCGTACGAATTTCTCCGCCGCGCCCAGCGCGCGCATCTGATCCGGAGGCGGCATCGTGGTCATGTCGAAATACAACGCCATCAGCCGTCGGTTGCGATACATCAGGTTCCCCGCCGTTTCCGTCGTGATGGTGGTGTGCGGCAGCTTATTCATCAGCACTACGTCTTTGATTTCGGCCGGGGGCAGCGGCGTGCTATTCAGTGTTTCGGGGATTTTTTCGTAATCGAAGAATTTGATCACTTGAGGCACGCCGTCTTCGGTGACGGTGAAGTCCTTTGCGGTGAGCCCCTCCACCTCCTTGCCGCTCTTGTCTTTCACCACCACGGCTTCCACCACCAGATTCGTGGTTGCCGAGAACGTCGCCGGCGTATCGCCCGGCTTGGTGTTCGTGCCCGTTTGCTGGCCGAACGCAATCGTCAGACACAGGAACAGCGTGAAGAATCGCATATCTTTAGAACCTCAATCGCACATTGGTGAGAACGGTGCGCATCCCATTGGGGTTGATCGGCGCTCCGAATTGCGGGCCGAGCGTGGTGTTCCAGCTCCCGAAAACCACATGATTAAGAGCGTTGGTCAGGTCCAGGCGGAAATCCAGGCTCATGCGATCCGACATACGGAAGGTTCGCCCCAGTTGACCGTTCAGCGAAAATTGATACGGACCGGTGATCGAATCGCGGCCCGCGGTTCCCCATTGGCCCGCCGCAGGCGCCGCAAAAGCCAGGGGATTCAGGAACAATCCCGGCTGAGCGTCATAAACCGGCGCGCCGGTATAATCCGGCCGGATGGGTCCCGTCACTCCGGTCCCCGGCACGATCTCGGAATATATCGGCGACAGCGGCTTTCCGCTGGCGGCGGTGATGTTGGTGGTAATGGTCCACTCTTTGGCTAGCGCGCCGCGCCATCCGCTCAACAGCGTTCCGCCGCCGACGCCCATGCCCGACGTGTACTGCGCCGTGATGTTGAACACATTACGCTGATCGAAGGTGGATAAGCCGCGCTCCGCGCTCAAATCCAGCCAGTTCTGGGCTACCAGACTTCCAATCTGATTCCCGCCGCCCAGCGCCGAATCGTCGATGGACTTCGAGTACGTGTATTGCAGCGTCGAAGAGAATCCGTTATGCAGCCTGCGCCGCAATTGCAGCGTTCCGGCCTCGCGCGTCGAATTCCCGTTCGAGGTAAGGTACGCAAACCCGCTGGGGCACGCGGGACACGGATTCACCCCGCCGATAGGATACGTGTTCGGCAGAAATTCCTGCACGTTGCGCGTTCCCTTGATGCCGAGATAGGTCGCGGTCACGATCAGCGCGCCGGGAAGATCGCGCGCCACCGATACCTGCCATGTATTGGTATACCCGACTCGGAAATTCGGATCGATGGCGAAAGTATTGGTGGTGACTCCGGGCGGCGCGGTGAATCCGTTCGCCAGCGTCAACGGATTAGCGGCCGAGTTCGGAATCGAGAAACTTGTCGAGAGCGGCGACTGCTGCGACATCTGGTTGGCGATCGACTGATACACCGAGGTGTTGTAGTAAACGCCATAACCCGCGCGCACCACCAGTGACGACGCCGGCAGCGGCCGCCAGGAGATCGCAATCCGCGGCATGATCGCGTGCTTGTCGGGCTGGACCAAAGAATCGGGATAGTGTTGTCCCGTGAGAGGGCCGATGGGGTCGCTCGCCACCACCGGCTTGACCGCCGTGAAATCGGGAGCCACGTCCAGGTTCACCAGGCGCCCGTACAGTTCCGTGATGGGCGCGTTATATTCCCAGCGCACTCCGGCATTTAGCGTAAAGCCGGGGCTGATCCGCCAATCGTCCGTGATATAGGCGTCGTACAAGCTGTCGCGAAGGTATTTGTCGGCATTGCCGTAGGCGATGGCGCTGGCGTCGGGCACGCCCAGCAGGAATCCCGCGAAATCGTCGCCGGCCGCCGCGCCGTTGAACTGGAACCCTCCGCGCGGATTGCTCTGCCCGATGGTATTGAACTCCTGCCTCTTGTAATCGCTGCCGTACTGCACGTTGTGGCGCCCGCGATTCCACTGCATCGAGTAGGACACCGCGCCGGTTTGATTGTGAATCACCGACGCCGTGCCATCGGAAAGTCCGTTGATGCCGGTTGCGAACGAAAGCGAAGGGGGACCCCAGTTCTGAGGATTCTGAAGATTGCCCGTGATCCCGGCTTCGCCCGATACGTTTTCGCGATTCGCGAAAAATGGCGTGGTGGTCCCCGACTGCCGGCTGAAATTGTAGCCCAGCACCCCCGACAGCCGGTTAGTGAACTGATGACGCCAATTGGCGTTGGCTGCCAGGCCGAGGCTCGTGGTTGTATCCAGAAACCCGAAGATATTGGGATTGTCGCCGCGCGTGCTGGTGAAAGCGGCGCCGCCGTAAACCTGGTTCTTTCGTCCAATCCCCTTGTTCACTCGCGATTGCAGACTATCTACATGCTGATTCGCGACAATCGGAATCTGATAGTTGTAAACCGTACTGCCGGTGAAATTCGGAAGCGGGTAATACTTCAGGAGAGCGTTCGCCTGCGCGCTGATACATGACGTGGGAATCACGTTGCCGGTGATCGGCTGGTTGCAGACCGGCTGTCCGGTAACCGGGTTGATCGGATTCGTAACCGTCACCGGCTGGCCTGTCGGTCCCACCACCCCGGCGAAATCGCCGTCGCGTTCGTCCATGGTCGGCATGAGGCCCGTCGAGACACTCGAGTTGCGATTTCGCGTCCACTGATAGTTGACGAACAGATTCGGCCCGTTCCGGAGCAGGTGCGGAATCTTGATGGGCCCCCCGAAATTGATCACGCCAGTCACTCGGTCATACGCAGGCTTTGCCGTGTTCTGGCCGGTGGTTGAAAAATTCTCCGCGTCGAATGACGAATTGTCGATTTGCAGCCCGATGCTGCCGTTGTACAGCGATCGCGCCCCTCGCCGATTGTTGCCGAATGGCGCCGACAATGCGAACGGCGAGCTGGCCGCATTGTTGGTCGATCCGTTGATCAGCAACCCATCCGTGGCGCTCTTGTTGAGATCGGCCGCGCTTTGGCCCGCGAACGCGTCCGACGTCGGCGCGGGTGTATCGCCCGATGCAGGCGGCGCGGTCGCCGCTGCATTCACGTCCGTCCGGCGAAATGCGTTCGCTCCATTAGGGGAAGCGTTGGCGGCCGCGGCATTCTTTCCGGACTTGTTATTCGCCGCCGCTGGCGCGGTCGCAGCTTCGGGCGTTTGCACCGTGAGGCTCGTGGGCGGAGGTGGGGGAGGAGCCGCGACAGCCGTCGCTCTAATCTCGTCGAACGGCAGCAGTTTCAACTCCCACTCCGAAGCCGGCGCGCCGGCTGCCACTGTCACGTCCTGTTTGATGGGCGCGAAGCACAGCATATCGACTTCGATGTTCCAGCTTCCGTCGGCCATGTCCGGGAACGAATAGGCGCCCTGCGGATCGGTGATGACGGTGAGCTTCTTGTCGCCCTGGGTTGCTGTTACCGTCGCGCCGGGAACCGGCAGGCCCCCGAACTTGACGGTGCCATGCTGCTCGGAGGCATTCAGGCACAGTGCCGCCGAGAGAGCCACCGCTAATAATCGAAAATGATTTCTGATCCGCATTCAGAACCCTTAGTGTTTAATTTTCCGACGGTTTCTCCGCGTGGTCGATCACCAGCACTTCCACGGGAACTTTCCGGCCCTCCAGCTTCAGGCCCAGTTGCTGCTCCAGCGCGCGCTGGAACACCGACGCCATTTTCTCTGTCGCATCATTCTTGAAGACCGGCTCATCGACCGCCAGGAACGGCGAAATATCGATGCCAAAGTCGAACCGGCCCTCTAAGCCAGTCATGTCCACGACGTAAGTCCGCAATGCTATCGAAAGAAGTTCGGCGAGGCCCTGCATGGAATATCCGCGCGCCTCTATGCGAAGCTGGCCTCGCAGCTCAGGCTCACTCTCGGCTTCGGAAGACCGTAACTTCGGCCCGTTCCTTCCCACCACCAGCGCATAGCCCGCCATGGTTTTCGATTCCCGATGCAGCGCGACCTTGAAGCGGTCGGCGAGCAGCGCTTGCAGCATCACCCGGAGCTGGCTCTCGGGAACCGGCGTCGCTGTGGCTGTCTTGGCGACAATGTCAAAGCGATTTGTCCCCAGCCAGTCTGGTCCCGACACCTGAGAATCCTGGACCCGGTACGCCCACTGGATACAGGAACTCAGCGTAACGTCGCGCATGGAAAGTGTTTCGGGCGACGCGCTGATCGTCCCCTCCGCGCCTGGAGCCGAGAATGGGAACGGCGGGCGCCTGCCTTCGCCGCCGGTTTTATTCGGCCTGATCGACGCGACTTCGAATGCCGGCTGCGCGAACAGCCCGCCTGCCAATACCAACGAAGTCGCCGCCAACGCTCTCATCCTCTAATTCTCCGTCGGCTTCTCGACTCGATCGATCACCAGCATCTCGACCGGTCCTTTGGTCGACTCGAGTCGCAACCCCAGCTGTTCCTGCAACGCGGTGAAAAGGGAGGGGCCCGTCGAATCGACCGGCGGCGCCGTCTCCGGTCCACCGATTTCCTTCGGCCCCAGTTGCTGTTGCCCCACATCGGGCGTCCACTCCAGCTTGAAATCGTAGTTTCCCGCGAGCCCGGTCTTGTCCAAGACCGTGCGCCTGAGCTGTTGCGACAGTTGCATCGCTAACCCGGCCATGTCGATGCCTTGGACCTCGATTCGCCCCCTTCCCGTCTGCATGCGCCGTCCTTCGGCGCCGACGGTGCTGTCCTTCAGCTTTGCGCCGTTCTTCGCCAGTACTAGCGTGTAAATGGGCATCTCCTTCGTCTCGCGATTCAGCTTCAGTTGGAATCGGTCCGCGAGCAGATCTTGAAGCATCAGGGCCATTTGACCAGGCTTATTTTCGATCCCGTTCTCCCCCTTGGCGTTGATTTCGTATCTCTCCGAATCAGTCCAGCCCGGACCGCCCGATATCTGAAAATCCCGAACCGCGTAAGCCTGCGCGATCAGAAATCTCACCGTAACTCCGGTCGCAATGTATCGGCCGCCGGGAGCCGTTTGGATCCGAAACCCGCGAACGCTGGGATCGGCCGGCTTGATCGAGGCAACTTCAAACTTGGGCCCAGCGGTCTTATCGACAGCCGGCGCCGGCGATTGAGCATGCCCGAACGCACCCCACGCGCCCAGCACGAAAATCGCCGCTAATGTGTGCGCATTCTTCACGGACTGTTTCTTTGGAGACACGATCCCGTGGATTTAATTACGGCCGACACTATGGATTCGTTCCCCGATACCTCCGAGTTCCAATCTTTACATCCATGTTACCGGACGCGCTTGCACCTTTATCTCCGTCGCGACAAGGGGCATTTCTACTTGGAAGCGGCCCCGGCAAGGTCTGCACCCTCGGGCGATTCCGGCGCCGCGCCGGCATCTCAAACCCCGAAATCTCAGACATTAGACGAACCCGACCGCTTTCGGTCGCGCACTTCCCTTCTCGGATCGTGTTTCTTATTACAGACGCCGCGAGAGCCCAAAACGATCAGTTTTCGACCGGATTTTTTTCCGCGTGATCGATCACCATTACCTCTACCGGCCCCTTCCGAGCCTCCAGCTTTAGCCCCAGCTGCTCCTGAAGCGCCGTAAATAGCGATGGACCAGCCGACCCATCCCCGTTTGCATCGGCATTCATATTCGTGTTCGGCGTCCACTGCAAATTGACTCCGTATAACCCCTTAAGTCCGGTCTGGTCGAGCACTACGCCGCCACGGAATTCGAATCGCGCGAGCAGCGTCGCCAGCATCAGCATCGAAAGCTGGCGGCGAACAATATGGCCGCCTCCGTTGCTTTCGTTCGGACCCGGGCCGTCCGTCGTCGCGAGCTCGATCCTCGGCCCTTTTTTCGATGGAACCAGAGCGTAGTAACTCATTTCCCGGGGCTCGCGGTGGAATTCGAGTTTGAACCGCTCGGTCAGCAGCACCTGCAGCATCCGCAGCATTTCGTCGCGGGTTGTTTCCGGCGCCGCCTTCGCGACAATCGTGTAACGGTGCTCCTTGGACTTGATCCATCCCTCCCCCGCGATCAGCGAATCGCTGGTAAGGGAATACGCGAAGCGCAGACAGTCGGCGAGCGTCGTGTTGGTCAGAGTGAGCGTCCCGTGACTCACCGTGCCCAGGTTGATGTTGTAATTCTCCCCGATCGGAATCGGCGCGCCGATCCTCACCGACGCGACTTCGAAGGACTGCGCCTGAGTGGGCAGCGCGAAAACTATGCTCACTGCCGCAATGAGCAGCGCGCATTGTGGGGCAGGTTGGTTTTGTGGGGCAGCTTGGCAAGCTGCGCGCCGGTTGTTAACCGGCGCTCCCACTCGGTCAGGCGGGTTAGCAACCCGTCGCAGGCTGCCGGCCTGCCCCGCACAAAACGAACTCATGCCAGCCTCCATGGACTCAGTTCTCCGTCGGCTTCCCCGCTTTCTCAATCACAAAAAACTCGACCGGCGCCTTGGTCGATTCCAACTTCAACCCGAGCTGCTCCTGCATGGCAGTAAAAATAGACGGACCCGCCGGATTCGCCGAAGTCGTCCGGTCGGCCGATTGTTCCTCTCCCGACCACTCCAGTTTAAAGTCATACACGCCCGTCAGGCCGGTCCGATCGAGCACCGGCCGATCCAGAATCGCGGACCCGTTCAGCTTGATATCCGACAGCATCACCACCAGTTGCGGCATGGTCGCCATCACTCCGGCGATCCGCCCGATTCCTCCGAACCTCATCCCCCGGGTCGTGTTGTCCTCGTCAAGTTTCACTTCTTTCAATTTCGGCCCGGTTTTCCCCACCGTCAGCGTATACACATTGACCTCTTTCGATTCCCGCCGCAGCACCAGTTGGAACCGATCCGCCAGCAGCGTCTGGACCATCGCCCGAACCTGCGCTTTGCTCGCCTCGCCCTCCGCCTTCGCGGCGATGCTATATGGATCGGATCTGACCCAGTCGGGGCCTCCGGAAGTCTGAAAGCCTCGGATTCCATAGGCCTCCTGGATTAGAGTGCTCAGCGACATGCCGGACGCCGTGAACCTTCCGCCGGCAGCGTACTCGACGCCTCTTCCCTGGGCTCCCGGAGTAGTTGGGCGAATCGACGCGACCTCGAACGCGGGATTGTTCTGCGCTTGAGCGTTCGCCCATCCCGCCGCGGCCGTCACCGTGAACATCGCAAGCAGTAGTTTCTGCATTCCTAAATAATTAGTACTAACCACATCACTTTGTCAACCCCATGGGGGGCAGGCAATCTTGCCTGCAGCCGGCTTTCAAGCCGGCCCGTTCACTGCCGCCTTTCGCCCACTGGTGAGATTTCTCTCGATTCGCTCGCAGGAATGATATATGTTTGATGCGTGAGGAAATCCGCAAGCGTCACGCTAACTCTGGTTGCCGCGCTGGCGATGTCCGCGCGAGGTCAACAGCCCCCTGCGCCAGCCCCCGCCAAGCAGACCAAGCAGAACTGTGGGTCCTCGGGGACCACCGCCGGAAATTCCGGGAATCCTCAAAACACCAGGAACTGCGGAACCGCGCACGGCGGCTTCGGTAGCCACGGGGCTTCATTTCACGTTGGCGGGTGATGCGGCGCATCGCGTCGCCTCCCCGTGCCGATTGGCAGAAAAAAGTGGAGGCGGCCGGCCTGACGTGGCATACCCCGGAGAATCAGCCGTACTGGAACGAGTCGGCATTCTACGAGTTCACCGCAGCCGAAGTCGATCTCCTCGCGTCCGCAACAAATCAGCTTGAAGAGATGACGCGTAAGGCGGCGCAGCACGTCATCGATAATCGCCTCTACTCGAGGATGGGGATTCCCGCGCACGCCGTATCGCTGATCGAGCGCTCCTGGGACGCCGAACCTCCGTCGCTATACGGCCGCTTCGATCTGATGTACGACGGTTGCCATCCGCCGAAGCTGCTCGAATATAACGCCGACACGCCCACGTCGCTGCTGGAGGCCGCCGTGGTGCAGTGGTACTGGCTCGAAGAAACTCACCCTTCGTGCGACCAGTTCAATTCCATCCACCAACGTTTAATTGCCCTGTGGAAGGATTTGACTCCGTACATTCCAAATCGCCGCGTCGATTTCTGTTCCATGGACAACGCCGAGGATTGGACCACGGCCACGTATCTGGAGGACACGGCACAACAGGCGGGGCTCGCGTCCTCTCTCTTTACGATGGAGGAAATCGGATGGGATGGCGCGCGGTTCGCAGGCCCGGACGATCGGCCGCTGACCACTGTCTTCAAGCTGTATCCGTGGGAGTGGATGGTCGAAGAAGAGTTCGGGAAGCATCTCGCCATTTCGGACACCCTTTGGCTGGAGCCGCCCTGGAAGATGCTGCTTTCAAACAAGGGAATCCTGCCGGTGTTGTGGGAACTGTATCCCGGCCATCCGTATTTGCTCGCGGCGAGCTTCGAACGGCCAGTTGCCGGCGACTGGGTGAGGAAGCCTTTGCTCGGGCGCGAGGGCGCAAATGTCACGCTGCATCAGGCCGGGCGGGAGATCGAGACCGGCGGTGCTTACGGCAAGGAAGGGTTTGTTTATCAGGACTTGGCGCCTCCGAAAAGTTTCGGCGGGATGTATCCGGTGATCGGAAGCTGGGTTATCGGCCATGAGCCGGACGACTCGGCGGCCGGCATCGGGATTCGCGAATCGGATACGCCCATCACGACGAACCTGAGCAGGTTCGTGCCACATTTGTGTGGCCTCTGAAATTCGACGTCCCATCCCGACCCGGGTAGGACGGTTGTCGGGAAAGCGCCGGTTTTTTGCGGTAAATTCGCGGTAACTCCGCGGTAACTCCGCGGTTAATTCACGGTTTTCTTCGATTCGTGTGAATTCGAGGAGAGGGGCCTTTTCGAAAGCGGTTGGACCACACGCCAATTTCACGCATCTTGCTGATTTTTAGGAGGCTCTATCCCCACCCTTGACGGGCGGGGTTGGAAAGCACGCACTCCCTTGGCGCAAGCGCAGCTACGGTCGCGCCTCACAAAGGCCGGGCATGGCCCTGCCCCACGCGAGAGGGCGATAGAATAAGAGGATCGCGAGGAGGTGCCTTATGATCGCGCGAACGTCTTCACTGATGTTGATTGCCGCGGCGTCCGCGTTCGCCGCGGATACGGCCAAGCCGGTCGCACAGCCGACCTTCTCCAAAGATATCGCGCCGATTTTCCAGCGCGCGTGCCAGAACTGCCATCGCGCGGGGTCCATCGCGCCGATGTCGCTGCTCACTTATAAGGATGCGCGGCCGTGGGCGCGGTCGATCAAAGAGAAAGTGGTGCGGCGCGAGATGCCGCCGTGGCACATCGACCGCAATGTCGGCGTCACCAAGTTCAAAGACGATCCGTCGCTTTCGGAAACCGAAATCGCGACCATCACCAACTGGGTGGATCGCGGATCGCCCGAAGGCAACGCGGCCGATATGCCGCCGCCGCGGCAGTTCGGCGATCTGGATAAGTGGCACATCAAGCCGGACCTGATCGTGTCGATGCCAAAGGCGTACAAGCTGAAGGCGAACGGCCAGGACGAATATTACGATATCGACGTCGATCCGGGATTCACCGAAGACATGTACGTGCAGGCGCTGGAGACCAAGCCGGATATCGGATTCAAGGTGGTGCATCACGCCGATACGAATCTGGTGGAGGATCCCGACGACGATCCGGTGGGGCTGTTCCTGAATGAATACGCGGTCGGAAAGAACGCCGATATTTTCCCGGCGAATTCGGGGCGGCTGATCAAAGCGGGATCGAAAATCCATTTCAATCTGCACCTGCATCCCGATGGCGAGGTGACGCCGGTGCGGGTTTCGCTCGGCCTGAAGCTATATCCGAAAGGCGTTGTGCCGAAGTACGTCGCGTTCACGCAGCACATGGGCGATGTGACCGACCTCGATCTTCCGGCCGGTCAAATCACGCGCAGCGACGGCTATTTCCGGCTGCCGCGTCCCGCGGTGCTTTCGGCATTCCAGCCGCATTTCCATACGCGCGGCAAAGCGCAGTGCATGGAAGCGATCTATCCCGACGTCCGTCCGGATTCGGCGCGGCCGGGACCGGCTCGCTCGGAAACGCTGAGCTGCGTTAGCGATTATCAATTCGGCTGGAGCATGACGTATCCGTACGCGGAAGACGTCGCCCCGATTCTGCCGGCGGGCACGGTGATCCACATTACGACGTGGCACGACAACACGGATAACAATAAACACAATCCGAATCCAAAGAATTGGGTCGGGTATGGGCAGCGGACCATCGATGAGATGAGCTTCGCCTGGGTGAGCCTGTTCTATATCGACGAGGCGGATTACCAAGCGCGCGTGCAGGCTCGGCGGGCGAAGCGGACCGCTGAATAGCGCGTGAGTCATTCGAGAAAGATCGCCGCGTGTTTCGCGCTGCTAGCAGCCGCGCTATTACGATCCCAGCCGCCGGTCCCCACCTACATCGGTCAGACCAAATTCAACACCGGGCAGGATGTCGTGCCCGTATATGAGGGCTGGCTGCGAAACAGCGACGGGTCGTTCACGTTTGTCTTCGGATACTTCAATCGCAACTGGAAAGAAGAGCCGGTGATTGCGCCGGGTCCCGACAACAAGCTGGAGCCGGGCGAAGCGGATAGAGGTCAGCCAACGTATTTTCTGCCGCGGCGGCAATCGTTTGTGTTTCGCGTGCGCGTGCCCGCGGATTGGGGACAGAAGGAGCTGGTGTGGTCACTGACGGTGCATGGGCGGACGGAAAAAGCGTTCGCGTCGCTGCTGCCGGTGGAGGAGATTACGGAGCGGATGATCATGACTCGCGGCGGACTTTTTCCGGGCGATGACGATCCCAACCAGCCGCCGAAAATCACAATTTCGCCGGTCGCGCCGGCGAGCGTGGGTCAGGCCGTGAAGCTGACGGCGCTGGTGACGGACGACGGTCTTCCAAAGCCGCGTCCGCCGCGCGCGCCGAAACCGGGAGCCGCGCCCGCGCAGAGCAACGGAGCCGGCGCACGTCCGCGAGGCGGACTGAGCGTGACGTGGATGGAATATCGCGGCCCGGCGAAAGTGACGTTTGAATCCGCGGGACCGCTGCCGGTGAGCAACGGGCAAGCGGTCGCGAATGCGCAGTTTTCCGAGCCGGGCACCTACGTTCTGCGTGCGACGGCGAGCGACGGCGCGTTGTCGACAAGAGTCGAGATCACGGTGTTAGTGAAACCCTGACTTTAGTAAACGCGGTGCGTGTAGTAAACTGATAATCGTCACGCCATTGCGCGCCCGTAGCTCAGTTGGATAGAGCGTCTGGCTACGAACCAGAAGGTCGCATGTTCGAGTCATGCCGGGCGCACCACAAAACAAAGAACTTAGCAGGCATTAGAAACACTCCTTCGCGAGACTTGTGTTCAATTGGGTTCAATTGCCGACCATTCCTTCGGGCTCACGCTCGTCAATTTCCGATCCAGCGATTCAACCGCGGCACGTACGCTCGCCGGGATTTCCTGCATGTAGACCTCAGCGGTGATGTTCGGCCGCGAGTGTCGCAGATGCGCCTGAATGTCTTTGACGCTTCCGTAGGTCTGCATGTGGGTCGCGCAAGAGCGTCGCAGGGCTTGGTGAGTCAGATTTTCAAGAAAGCCTGGTGGAAGCTTTGCGCCGGGCTCCTTCAGTAATTCCTCCCGAGTTCGTTCGCCGGCCTTTTTCAGTACGCGCTTAAGAAAATTGTTCGCGTTAAGCGGCGTGCCCTTGCGGGAAGGAAAAATGAACGCGTCGGGCCCCTTGCCTTTCTGCGACTCCATCCAAAAATCTAGCTCGATCGCAACAGGCTGAGGCATCCAGACGAACGCGCTGCTCGCGTCGGACTTCGGATCGACGATGCCAGCGAGGGGCGAGACGGACTGGTCGATCCTCAGGTAGCTGGTGGCTAAGCGATCATCTCGGCGCAAGGCGAATAATTCGCCTGGTCTCAGGCCAAGCACTAAAAACATCCGCACGATAAGCCGATCGCGTCCGTCCATATGCGCCAGGAGTTCGGCGATCTCGTCGACGGTCAGGGTTCGCCTCGATGCCTTTCGCGTGATCGGAACCGTCAGCTTGCGCGCCGAATTCTTAGCGATGAAATCCTCCTCAAGGGCTTCATCGAGGATCGCCCGGATGTAAGTGCGGAAATTCACTACAACCGAACGTGAAAATTTCGCGGGCAGGCAGTTTAGGTGGTTCTGGATTTCAAACCGGTTCAGCTTGCCGAGGGGAACGTCCTCGAAGGGCTTCACGACGTAGTTGTCAATGAACCAGACCATCTTCGGAGCCGACGAGGGTTTCCAGGTCGGTTCTTTCAGCGGGCGGTAGCGCTGTTCCCAGAACCAGCGCAACGTGTGGTCCGGCGAAGGATGAATTTGCGCCGGTCCTGTTTCCTTGCCGATGATGGCTCGGAGTTGATCCTCCGCCTCACCCTTGGTGATCTTGGACTTGAGGCCCAATATCAAGGCGCGGTGACGACGCTTCTCTGATCCGTCGAGCTGCCGCTCGTAAACGTAGTAGTGGCCTTTCCATTTCTTGACGCGCTTGCCCGTCTCTTCCACACGTCCGTGCTGATGTCTGTCCCGCGGCATGCGCCTTCCGATCCCGTTCGGTGATTGTATCACTGGCACCATCGGCGAACGAACTCCTGAACGTCTTCTCTACGGAATCGGAGCAATTTGCCAAGTTTCACGGCGACAAGGTGCGGCTCTTTGCGCGTGGCGTGGTCGCGCACCCAGCCGACGCTAACGTTGAGCAGTCGGGCGACATCGGAAGGCGTCAGCAGCCGTTCGGGGCTCTGGGGAATCTCGTGCGCGCTCGGAGGTCCGTCAGAAGTGCAGGCTTGCATGGACAATCGCGCCTACCTAGTCTCGGTCGCCGTCTTCATCATCCTCGTCATCTTCGTCGTCTTCGCCTTCTGTGACGACTGTCCGCAATGGCGTCCAGTTTTTGGTGGAGGGAGTCGTTTTCCGCCTCCAGTTCCTCAATGCGCTCGCGCATTTCGCTACGACTGGACTGTTTCGAAGATCCTAAGCGTTGTTCGTTCCTCATGCGCGTCCCTTCAGACGGAGCGCTGAGATGGCTCCGTTCGGACCATCTTAAGGCCGAAGGAGCTACACTACTGAACCGAAAAAAAGGTTGGGCTATTTATGGTACCAAATCACTTGGCTCACATGGACCAGTGGTAGAATCGGAGGCGGTTGGCGGCTGTTGTCAAATACGCCGCTTCCGAGGAGTCGCCCACAATGGCAAAATTCACCAACCAGTTTCTTGGTGGCGTCGCCGCCCTGTTCACATTCCTCACGCTCCTTCTCTATCTGTGGCACGAGAGGGATCACGATAAGACGGACTACACAATGCCGATAATAATCGCGGGGATGTTAGTCGTTTCCATCGCCGCGAGCGCGATTGCAGTCGCGCGAAATCTTAAAGAGGCGAAGAATTTTGAATCACGTCAAGCCGCCGTTGACAACGCGAGTGCCCAGAAAATCGTGAATCTTGAGGCAAGGGAGAAAAGACTACTCGCGGAGGTCGGGGATCTTACGGCTACCGTGAAGGGGGAACAACAAGAAAACCAGAGGTTGCGAGAGGCTATGCAGCAGGGTGCGGATTACAGTAACAGACAAGCCATAGACGTTGCGCGATTGTCTGGAGAACTAGCCAAGGCGCAAGTGATGAATCAACCAATAATAGATGCCCCCTCCCTGATTGTTAAATGCCCGAAGGATAGCGACCGCAAGTTGGCTATCAGTAACGATGGCCCCTCAGCAGCGATCAACGTAGATGTCGGCCCGCTTGTTCACAAGGAGGAGCATGAAATACGGTCCGTGTATTCTCCATTCGGATCGATTCTGCCTAGCAAGACAGAGGAAAGAAATATCGCGGTAGCGAAGGAACAGCCTAACTCAACCTCGACTTTGTGGTCCGTAATTCGAGAGGGTTCGATGAATCCCGATCCAATAGACTTGGCGACTATTCATTTTGATGATTCCAGGGGCAGACAGTTTAGTCAGCAGTTCGTGCTAACTGCGGAGGCTGACGGAAGTGTAACCTGGACACCTGGACCAGTCAGACTGCGTCACGCTTTGTCGGACGCATCGGTGGAGACTTAATGACCTGCTTAAGCACTTTTTGGAAGTTTTTCCACCCTGGCGGTTTCTTTCGCTTGGGCTTTTCTTCGTCCTCTACCTTGTCGTTTGGTTTTGGGTCTGACATCACCCCACCTCCTGACTGGTCAGGTTATTCCAGGTCAGGCGCTTCCCGGCGACCGATCCGAGAACTTTATGGAAACGCTCTGCGTCTGTGTCGTGACGCTCATTGTAGCGAAACGATTGTTCATCAAGGTATCTGAACAAATGGAACGGCTCGACACTCACGTACGTGCCCTTGATGGAGCGCTTCAAGAGCGACCAGAAGTTTTCCATCCGGTTAGTGTGAACATTCCCGTCAACGTACTTCTCAGCGTGGTTAATAACCTTGTGCGCGTACTCCGAATCCAGTCCGTCGTAGGAAAGCAATTCGTCCGTCATCACCTCGGAGCCTTTGCGGACGTTCTCGCGCACGATGTCCATGAGTTCATGCTTGCGCCGCGTTTCGACGTGGTGAAGCCGCACCTTGCCGGTCTTGCGTTCAAGCAGGCCGAACACGATAGCCTTTCCCATAGGGCCGCGCCCGTGGATCTTTTCCTCGCGCTTGTGCTTGTGCATGAAACGCGCCGCGCCGCCCACAAAGGTTTCGTCGGCTTCGATTGTCCCCGTCATCTTGTTGATGCTTCCCGTGTGCATCGCGTGACGGATGCGCTGAAGCATGAACCACGCGGTGCGCTGAGTGACTTGCAGGTCGCGCCCAACTTCGTAACTGCTGACGCCGTTCTTGCAGTTCCCCACAAGCCACATGGCGACCAGCCATTTCTTCAATGGGACCGCGCTGTCCTCGAAGATCGTACCGACCTTAACCGAGAACTGCTTCCGGCAGGCAAGGCACGTCCACATCAGACGGGTCTTGAGAAACGACAGCTTTTTGCCAGCGCATTTCGGGCATTCCGGGCCGTTCGGCCACTTCGCCTTGCCAACAGTTTCAAGGCAGACCATCGGGTCCGAAAAGTACTCGACGGCTTCTATCAAGCCGCTCTTACTGTTGAGGTTAGCTGCTTCCATACCTCAACTATACGCCTAATTTATGTGTGAGTCAAGTGATTTGTTACCCTATTTATCGGTGCGACTGGGATTTTTTCGCGGGTGCTTTCAGGCGTTTCTTCACGGCGTCCCGAAGTCTCTTCGCAGTCAACATCTGCGCTTCCGGACTGAGGCCATGGTAGCCGTTGATGCGCTGACTGGAGATCTTGTGCCATTCTGCGCCGTTGAGGTTGAGCGCGACTGCTTTTGTTACGTCGGATGAGCGCGGTCGGCCACGTCGCAGCTTTGACTTCGAGGGCTGTGTGGGAATCGGATCGCCCCAAGGGCCGTAGAGTGAACCGAACAGGCTGTCGTTCCGTCGACGGTTCGAATCGTACAGCATTGGCGTCCTTCCTCCTGCGCAGCTCGTCGCACTCAGCGGATAGTAGCTGTATCAATACTATAGTATTGGGAATTAGCCGCATTTGAGGGTATCCGCAATCAAGAAACGCCCGGTGCTGACAATTTGCACTGAAAGTGCGGAGTCAGGCTGAAGACGGCTCTATATGCCCGCAGCATCTGGGAGCCTGGGCGCTTTTTTTCGCATTGAAGCCTCGAGCAAGCGCCGTTTGGCAGCTTCCACCAGCAAGAGATACAGTCCCGTCGCGGCGGCGACAAACCCAAAATATTTCGCTGGCAGCGCCGTGAAGCCGAGCACGCCGGCTAGCGGGCTAAACGGCAAGTAAACCCCGACCGCCACGGACGCAAGGCAGGTTGCCAGCAAGGGACCGCTAGGGCGACTGCGAAATGGATTCTTCGATGTGCGGATAACGAACAGCACCAGCGTTTGGGTAGCCAGCGATTCGACAAACCAGCCAGTATGAAACTGCGCTTCACTCGAATGGAAGAAATGCAGCAACACGTAGAACGTCAGAAGGTCGAAGACAGAACTGATCGGCCCAATGAAAAGCATGAAATTACGGATCAGGCCAATATCCCAGCGCTGGGGTTTTTGGACGTAAGTCTCGTCAACATTGTCTGTTGGAATGGTGAGTTGAGCCAAATCATAGAGAAGGTTGTTCAACAGGATTTGCGTGGGCAGCATCGGCAAGAACGGCAGGAAGAGGGAAGCCGCGGCCATGCTGAGTACATTCCCAAAGTTCGAGCTCGTGCCCATAAAAAGATACTTCATCACGTTGCCAAAGGCCTTGCGCCCCTCGACGATGCCATCATGGAGGACCTGTAGGCCGGGCTCAACCAGAATGACGTCGGCAGCTTCGCGAGCCACGTCAACCGCGCTTGACACAGAAATGCCGACATCGGCCGCGTGAAGCGATGGCGCATCGTTGATGCCGTCACCCATGAAACCCACCGCGTGCCCGATGTGTTTGAGAGCCAGAAGAATCCGGTTTTTCTGTGCCGGAGAAATTCGTGCGAATACGTGTGTCTGCTCGGCTACGTGCCCCAGTGCCGGGTCCGTCATCTGCTCCATTTCCTCGCCAGTGACGATCTGGCCGGGGTCGATTCCTACCTGTGTACAGACGTGGCCGGTGACGCTGTCATTGTCGCCGGAGATAACCTTGACCTCAACGCCATCGTGCTTTAAGGACGCCAGGACTTGGGCGGCGTCAGGCAGCGGCTCATCCGAAAAGGTCAAAAAGCCTGCCAGGATCAGATCGCGCTCGTCCTTCACGGAATAGTCCGCGCGCGCGGGAACGTCGACGTAGGCCACGGCAAGCGAGCGGAATCCCTGGCTACTCAGCTCATGGCTGGTTTGTTGGATGCGCTTGGTGGCGTCCTCGCCGATGGGTTCCGCTTTGCCTTCTAACTCGTAACCCGATAGAAGTGGCAGAATCCCTTCTGCCGCGCCTTTGGTGATGAGAATCCGCTGGGACTGCCGCTCCACCACGACCGAGAGCCGCCTGCGCTCGAAATCGAACGGAATCTCGTCGCGCTTTGTGTATTCTTCCGTCTCTGGCGGCGGCTGATGGAGGATGACATCATCGAGTGGACTGCGGATACCCGTCTGGAACTTGCTGTTGAGATAGGCCAGCTTCAGCGTGCGGGGCGATGGCTTGCCAAATGGATCGAGGGAGCGGTCCAGCGACATTGTCCCAGCCGTGAGTGTTCCCGTTTTATCGCTGCAAAGCACATCCAAGCTACCGAGGTTCTGAATCGCAGAGAGATGCTTGACGATCACTTTCTTATGGGCCATGGCAACGGCGCCTTTCGAAAGCGTCACCGACACAATCATGGGAAGGAATTCCGGTGTCAAGCCGACTGCTAGCGCCACCGCAAACAGCAAAGATTCAAGCGGATCGCGGTGCCGGGCAATGCTGATGAGAATCAGGAAGAGAACCAGAAAGAAGACCGTTCGCGCGAGGAGGCTGCTAAAGTTTCGCAAGCCCTTATCGAAGGCTGTCTCTTCCGGCCTTGCCGCGAGGCGAGCCACAATATCGCCAAAGGCCGTCCGAGCGCCCGTCTGGACCACCTCTGCCGTTGCGGTTCCGCTGACCACCGATGTGCCCTGAAAGACCATGTTGCGCGCGTCCGCTGTGGTCGAGGCAGCCTCCCCGGTCGCTTCCTTATCGGCGGGCATCGATTCACCCGTGAGCGAGGCTTGGAGGACATAGAGATCGCGCGCGATCAAGAGACGCGCGTCCGCGGGTACCAGATCTCCTGCGGAAAGCCGGACGATGTCTCCCGGCACCACCGCACGCCGCTGAATTTCTTTCCACTCGCCATCGCGCAGGACGGTTGCCGTTGGGGCGACTTGTTGGCGCAGTTGTTCGACGGCCCGTTGAGAACGATAGGCCTGACTCAAATCGATCGCCGCGCTCAATAAAACAATGACGGCGATGATTCCCGCATCGACCTTCTCGCCCAGGAACGCCGATGCGGCCGCGGCAATGACCAGGATTAATACCAGCGGATTCTTGAATTCATGGAGGAGATCGGAGAGAATGGAGTAGTGGTGCGTGGCAGCAGGCTCATTCGGCCCGCATTGGTCCAGGCGAGCCGCGGCCTCCTGTGCGGTCAAGCCGGAAGTCGCAGCGCGGGTTTTGTCGGTGGTGGGCGACGTTGCTGCGTTGGGCGGTATGGTTAGGTTTTCCATTCGGCGATGCCCTGGAAACCTTCGAAAAACCGTCCGGTGACCGCTCCAAAGATAAAGCCGCCAACGTGAGCCATATAAGCGACGCCTCCCGCCTGCACACCTGCCACGGCGCCGACCTGATTGAAGAGCTGACTTAGAAACCAGAACCCGATCAGGAGTGCCGCGGGAATAATAGTAATGCGGCTGAACCAGCCAAATAGAAACAGCGTGCGTGTCTGATCACGAGGATACGTGATCAGGAAGGCGCCCATCACACCTGCAATCGCTCCGCTCGCACCCAGATTCGGAACGGTGGAACCCGACATGGCTGCGCTCTGCGCCAGCGAAGCCGCCAGGCCGCTGAGCAGGTAAAACGCCAGGTACCGTGGCCGTCCCATCGCATCTTCGATCGCTGGGCCAAAGGCCCATAGAAATACCATGTTCCCAAAAATATGCATCCAGCCGGCGTGCATGAACATCGCTGTCACAAGGGTGACCCAGTGCCGGCCCGCGACAATATCGGCGGGAATCACCGACCACTGTTGTACAAACGTATCACCACCCGCGAGTTCGAGCAGAAATACGACTACGTTCACGAGGATGATTGCGGTCGTGATGACGGGGGACCGTCGGGGCCGTCGAGACGCGGCCGATAATGGAATCATATTCCCCGTTCTGCCTTCGTTCATTCTCGCGAAACGAATTCGCCCGAAGAGTCGACCAGGGTTTCTGAGCGCTCATCCCGTCACCTGTTATTTGCAGGAAGTTGCTCGCTCAACCCCGACACGAGCCGATCAATGCTTTTTTGGACAGCATGGCTCATTTCCATGACCACCGAGTTGACATCGCGCGTGTCGACGCTCAAGGTCTCAGCCCCATCGCCAGTCCAAACTGTAGCGCCGTTTCGCAGATTCACTAGCTCGGCCGATAGTCTGGATTCCACTCGGACACCACCGCCGTAATCGATCTCTTCAAGCCGCTCGAGCCGGCCACTCATCAAGAAGTCCGGCCGGTCCTGGCCGTCGTATGCTGTTACAAACGAAAACAGTCGTGAGGAGCGGAGTGAATCAATCATTGCCGTCGTGACGGTCACTGCGGGATCGGCGGCCCAGCGTTGATAGTCATAGAAACCAATTTCTCCCGGAGCCTGCCGATATACGATCCGACCCTGGCGCAGGTACTGCGGAGTTTCGAACCGGCGCACAGCTAGCGTGGCCGGGAGACGCGGATCGCTCAAGGTCGGTTTTGGCGCTGAAGGGATTTCCAGCGCGTAGTATTTCGGATACAGGATCTTGCCCCCGCAACCGGCCATCAGCAGCGCTGCCGCGCAAGCGGTCGTGTTCACCAGAACTTTCGTGGTCATGGGGTCTTCGTCATTCGGGAACTTGGCGAACCTTGGGGAACTTGGGGAACTTTCCGGTCCTTCGGCTGTTTGATTCGGATCAGGCTCCATGGACGCTCTTTCACCGACTCCGCAAGGTCGTTCAGATTGTCGGTGGCCATGCGAACGTTCTCGATGATGCTGGTAACGTCTTGATCCTTGGTCCGCATCGCCGCCTGGAGATTGGCGATCAGGCTACGCGTCTGATCGAGTGTCTTGCGCACTTCCGCAAGGTCTGCCTGAAGCGGCTCGCGAAGCGCCGTGATCGTCTCGTTCGCGTTGGAAACGGTTGCGTTCGCGTTGTTGACTACCGGCGCCACTTTCGCAACGACGCCGTTGGCATCTTGGGTCAGCTTCAGAGCCTGGTCGCTGATTTGGTCGATTTTCGGAGATAGTCGCGCAACCATCGCATCGGCATTCTCCAGAATCTCGGCAACTCGCTGCTGATTTGGCTTGCCCGTGAAGTCGTTCAGGTTTGAGATCAGTCGCCGAGCGTCGCCCGTGACTTCGTTCACGTCCGTGTCCACCGACTTGAGCAGCGTCTGCGCGGAGTCGGCCAAGGCCACGATTTTGCGCACCGTGTCGTCCAGGCTTATCGTCTCCGCCGACGGAATCACGCCGCCCGCCGGCAAACGCGGTGCGTCATTCGATCCTGTGCTGATGGAGATGACCGGGTTGGTGATTACTGTCACCGAGCCGAGCTTAGCCACGGAATTGGCGTTCAGCGGCGTGCCCTGCGTCACATCCAGCAAAATCTCAATCCGGGTGGGATCCTGTGCGTCTGGCCGAACGGCCGTCACCTGGCCCACCTTTATGCCGCCAAACAAAACGTCTGCGCCTGACTGCAACCCACCCGCATACCGCAGATATATCCTGTAGGGAACGTGCGCGCCTTTGAGCGCTGCATTGCTTACGTGATAGATAGTTACCAGCAGTATGGCCGCGCAGAGAATAACAAAGGCGCCCACCTTGGCTTCGGTTTTCATTTTTTCGCTCCCGCCATCCCCGCCAGTTCTTGGATGTGTTCCTGAGCGGCCGCGCTTTCTGCAATGGGATCCGCGACGCGATCGAGAAACTGCCGGATGCGTGGATCAGTACTCGACCGCAAAGACTCCTTGCTCTCCACGGCGATGAGTGAGCCTTGGTAGAGCATGGCCAAACGATCGGCGATGCGGAAGGCACTCGCCAGTTCGTGCGTCACCACCAAAATGGTCATATGAAAAGCTCTCTTAAGGAGCAGAATCAGGTCGTCCAATCCCGCCGCGACAATCGGGTCCAGGCCAGAGGACGGTTCATCGAATATTAAAATCTCCGGGTCGAGTGCGGTTGCCCGGGCAACGGCCGCGCGCTTTTTCATGCCCCCCGATAGTTCCTGGGGCATCTGTTTGCTGGCTTCGCCTAGACCCACAGCCGCGAGTTTCATGTACGTCATGATCTCGATGACGGGATCCGCCAGCGTCGTCAATTCGTGCAGAGGCAAGCCGACATTTTCCTCGATGGACATCGAGTTGAATAACGCACAGTCCTGGAAGGCTACGCCCATGGTGCGCCTGATCGCCTCCAGTTCTTTCGTGGAGCAACGATTGATATCGACCCCCCGCACTCGAACCGTCCCGGAGTTCGGCCGCTCGAGTCCGATGATGTGGCGCAACATCGTGGTTTTGCCGGAGCCGCTGCCACCGAGCAGCACCATCACTTCGCCCGGCTCAATGTCCAGGTTCACGCCATCCAGCACGCGATGGCTCCCAAAGACGACCGTCAAGCCGCTGACTGAGATGATTGGGTCCGCCATACCTAATACTTTTTCACCAGGTAAAAGATCGCGGTGAAGAACACGTCCGCGAGAATAATCAGGAAGGTGGACCTCACCACGGCGGAGGTAGCCGACCGTCCTACTGCATCCGGTCCCCCCTGCGTTCTGAAACCTTCCATGCACCCGACGTTCACGATAATGGTCGCGAACACAAGGCTCTTGATCAGTCCGGTGAGGACGTCTTGCAGATCGATCGAATTGTAGATATATCGCAAATACATGGCGAGCGTGATCTTCGTGCTGATATACATGAAACCGGCCCCAGCCAGGATGCCAAACGCGTTACTCATAATGCTCAGGCAGGGGACCACGATCATCGCCGCTACGTACTTCGGCGCCAGGACGAACTCGATCGGATCGATAGCCATGGTCCGGAGCGCGTCGATCTCGCTGGTCACGACCATGGTTCCGATTTCGGCTGAGAATGCCGACCCCGATCGGCCGCCTACGACGAAGGCGGTCAAGAGAGGCCCCAGTTCGCGCGTGAACCCGATCGCCACGGTGTCCATGACGTACTGGAGCGCTCCCCACCTCTTCAGTTCGGACCCGACTTGCATCGCAAGGATGAACCCAGCGCACAGAGACATGATGCCAACGGTCGGTAGCGCATCTACTCCGATCGACCCCATCTGGCGTATCGCGGTTAGCCAGCGGCCGCGCTTGCCCACGAAAGGCAGCACGCGGGGTGAGGCGCGCAGTCCTGACCAGAACTGAATAGTGAGTCCGCCCACATAGTCAAGGTCGCGGATGACACGGCCGCCGACAGCTTCAAGAACGTTCATTTACTCGCCTCCGGTCCAGCAATCTCAAACAGTCGATCGAGATGGGTGACCTCGAAAAGATAACGCGGCTGATCGTGGATGCCGCCCAGGATCAGCCGTGTGCCCTGCTTGCGGGCGTTTCGGACCGCCTCTACCAGCGTGGCCAGTCCCGAGGTGTCAATGTACGAGACCCCGGATAAGTCGACGGACACTTGCGCCGGCTTCGTTCGCAATGCGTTGGCCAGCTTCGTCCGCATCTCCCCCGAGTTTTCAATGGTGATCCGGCCTTGGATCGCGATGTTGCCGGTGGAGGGACCCCCACCGGCCGCATACTTATCGCCAGCCACTCCGTCACCCGTTGCCACGCAGAAGTTCTCTCTCTTAGGTCGATCGGCTCACATCTTGTGTAAGTCAAGAGCCAACGCGATCCAAGACCAACCGTGAAGAATCAGATTGATGCCGACGAAGAGACCGATCACCCAAAGTCCCGTGACGGGCCATCCCGCCAGGATGATACCGCCCATGACCAAGGCGATGACTCCGTCGAAGGCCTGCCAACCCCAGCCCGGCAGATGGGTCCACAACGACACAACCAGTTGATCCAGTCCGGCGATCAGAAAGAACATCGACATCAGCAACGTCGCAGCCTCGGCGCTTATCACCGGTCTGATCAGCATCAGTAAGCCGGTTATACCGAAGAGAATCGCTATCAGCAGGTGCAGAAAGAACCCAGCCCACTTCCCGACCAGGAACGCATCGACAAACTGGGCGGCGCTCGCAAACATCAGCACCCAGCCGAAGAACACCATGGAGACCACCGTGGCCGTGGTGGATCGCACCAGTGCAGCGATGCCAAGCAGCGCCATCACGATGCCAAGCGCCAGCAACCAGCCCCAGTTCTGAATCATCTCCGGGGTAACTTTCACTATCATCACGTCGATCATTGTCAATTCTCCTTTCGCTGTGCTCCTAGCCGCATTGTCAATGCAACTTAGGCTCTGGCTTGCTCCGCCGCTTGCTCATCGCCCCGGAGCGCTCGCCCTCTCCGCGTCAGTGGGCCTTTATCCTTGATTCGATCCCCTGCACCGACTTCTCGAAATCCGCGATCCGCGAATCGAGATCGGCCTTCGCTTGGTCCCAATGACCTTCGCCCGCCTTCTTCAGTTCCTGCAGCTTCTGGTGGATCACCGGCTTCTTGGTCAGCAGCTCGGCGACCGCTTTGATCTCGACATTTGCTTTCGCTGTCTCAGCCCTTGCTTTCAGGGTGTCCAGCTTCGCCTCGGCATTCTTGATTTGGGATTCAAGCTTGTCGTGGATTGCCTGCTTCGCTATCTTCACTTCCGTGCTCATATATTTTCTCCTTGTGTTTCAAATTTCTTACTGCGCAAACTCTCGAAGCCCTAACCGAGGTGGCGCCGCCACACTCACGGCGACGCCACCGGAGTCGAAATGCTACGCCACTTTCGGGATGCGATAGCCGCCGTCCAGAACGGATTGCACCTTTTTGGATTGATCCTTGGAGAGCGTCGTCTGGAGGACCGTGCCGCCGTAGCCGCGGAACTGCTCCGCCACATACACCGGGTCGACCGTGCGCAGCAAAGCAAGGATCGCCGAGTCGCCATCCTGGACCATGCCTCCGATGCCTCTCGCGAACTCCTCGGAAATGCCGAAATCCTCTTTCCACGAGTCGGCGTCAATCGCACCGCCGGTCGCGCCGAGCACTCCGCCGCCCACTGCTCCCGCGGCGAGCGTGCCCGCGAGGACCGCGCCGCTGGCCCCACCGGTGAATGGGAGCGCGAGCGTCGCTCCGATCAGGGCGCCCCAAAAACCTCCCCACCCTGCGCCTTCGCCCGTGGTCATCTGGTAGCTCTGATCGATCCTCAGCTTCCCGCCGTAGTCCCGATAGACGGCGACCGCGTCGCGAAGGTCCAGCACCCAGTCATCGTTCAACGAGGTCAGCTTGTTGAGAACCTCTGAAGCCCGGTACATATCCTGCTTGAATCCGACCACAATCAGTTGTGACATTTGTTTATTTCCATCCTTTCTTGGTTTTGATTTCTTACTCTCCGCCCTCTCGCTTCGCTCCCACGCAGGGGAAGGCTCCCGCGAAGGAACGGATGTGTCCAGTCGAGTGTGCGCTGTGCGCCACTCGCTGCGTCGTGTGCCTTCGCCCGCGAATCCGCGTGCGGCGAAGTGCCGGCCTTCCTATTTCTCCAACTTCGCCGCCGCTGCCGTCAGTTGCCCGGCGAGCGCGTGTTTCATCTTGGCCTGCGACTGTTGATAGTCCGCGCGTATCTGTTTCCCGCGCGCATCCAGGCTGGCTTTGACCTCGCCCTGAGCTTTTTCGGCTTTCTTCTCCAGAGCATGCACCTTGGCTTCGGTCTCGCTCTTGATTTGCTCCGACCGTTGCTTGGCATGATCCAGCTTGGCCCGCAGCTTGCCGTTGAGCTCGTCGATTTTGGCTTTGAGCTTCGCCTTGCGATCCGCCCGAGCCTGAGCGTGCTCGGTCTTCAGTTGATCGATTTCCGCGCGAAGCTCAGCCACATCCCTGTCCCATTGGTCATGCTCGACGATTTTTCTGGTGGTGCGGTATACCACTCCGCCTAGCGCTTCCATGCGGTCGTCTACCGGAGTGATCCACTCCTCGCTGATGTCGGCGACCAGCGCGCTTTTGCCAGGTGTCAGCGCGGCGGAAATGTCGTCGAGATAGTCGGCGTCCACTCCCGCTACGGTCAGGTCACCGACGGTGCCTGCCAGCAAGCCGGCCGCGGCGCCGATACCCGCGCCCACCGGTCCGCCCAGGAGTCCGATCAGGGCGCCAATCGCCGTTCCGCCGACGGTGCGTATCGGAAGATCGCTCTGCGACTGCTCCACCGTGACTACGCCGGCGCCGTTTTTCTTGATCACCGCTTCGCCGTGAATGGTGATGCTTCCTTCTATATCGAGCTGAGTGAGGGCGCGCGATGCCTCATACGCCTTCGCGTCGCCGTTGAAAACCACAACCAGCATTCGTTCCATGGAAATGTCTCCTTTGGCTTTCGGTTATAGCGCCTTACGCGGTGAGATAAGCGGCACGCTTGGGTACATCGTGAATCGCGATGGCGAAACTGCTTATCGCTACACCGTCCACGATGAGGTCAAGACCGATCGCGAATCCGATGAACCAGATTCCCGAAATCGGCATCTGCCCCAGCAGCATGAATCCCAACAGCACTGAGATGATGCCGGAAAAGGCCGACCAGCCCCAGCGGGGAAACTTCGCCATTGCCGAGCCGATGGTCCGGAACAGTCCGCCCACAATGAAGAAGCAAGCCAGCACCAGGGTGAGGCTCTCGGCTCCGGTCAGCGGGTAGCGAATGAGCAGGTATCCGACAAAGCCCCGGAATAGCGCGCTGAGCAGATAGAAAAAGAATCCGCCCCAGCTCCCCGTGCGGAACGCCTGAATCAGCGCGAATACGCCGCTGACCATGAGCACCCAGCCGAAGACCAGCACCGTAGCGAAGGTCGCGGTTACGTTAAATACAAGACAGGCCACGCCAAGGATGGTGAGTGCGACTCCCAGGGCCAGGAACCAGCCCCAGGATGAACGCATTTCGTCCAAACCGGCGATAAGTGGGTTGTTAGAGTGTTCTGACATTGTGTTTTCCTCTTCTCCTGCAACGAGATTACGGGAATTCGAGGCCGAAATCGTGAGTTTGCGGTCAGGTTTTGGTGGAAGAAACGCGGAGCTCGCCAGGAACGGCTTTCCGCGTTGAGTCACGGTGGATGCACGGTGAAATCACGGTCGATTCACGGTGAAATCACGGCGGAGCCGCGGCGGGTCAGAATACGAGCTTCAGGGCCAATTGCGCCGATCGCGGTCCGCCGATTTGGTACAGCGGATTGAGCCCGCCATTCTGGCCACCGCTGCCGAGCGATGCTCCCAGCATCTGGGTCGATTGGCCGAAGAGGGGGGAAGTCAGGTAGTTGGTCGGGGGGCCGAAATTGGGGTGGTTGAAGATGTTGAAAAGATCCGCTCGCGCCTGAAGAGAAAGCCGCTCCCGGAGTTGGAACTGCCTCCGCAGCGTCAAATCGACCTGCGTTGCGCCGAATCCGCGCAGGGCGTTGCGTCCCAGATTTCCTTGGACAGCTCCGGTGGGTGTCGCGAATGCCGCTTTGTTGATTCTCTTTCCTCCGGCTACGTTCGGATCGGTGATCCAGAGTGGCACTCCGGAAACAAGATTCGGACGTTGCACGCTATTGGCTCCTGACAAGAGAGCCCCGAAAGTATTCTGCCCGGTGACCACATTCACCGGGGGAGCAGTTCGAGCGTAAATGATCGAATCCGTCGACCAGTTTCCAAAGATTGACTTCCAGATTCCGCGCGCCGGCGCGGGAATGTTATAGGAAACAGCGCCTGAGAACGTGTGCCGGATGTCGTAGTCGGACGAACCGCGCTCCGAACTGGAATTGCCGGAGGGCACATGCAGGTAATAAGCGTCGGAGGAAACATCGTCGATCGAATGCGCCCAGGTATAAGAGACCAAAGTCTGGAGACCGTGCGCCAGCCGATGGCGGAACTGGGCTTGCAAGGCCTGATAGCTGGAGCCCGCGCCATTCCTCAACAGATCAAATTCGCCGGTGAAGTTGGGATTCGGTGCATAGTAAAGGTCCCGACGCATCAGCTTTCGGCCCGCCGCACCGAGGTAGGTGACCGTGAGGACATCGGCCTTTCCGAAAGTTCTTTCCACCGCCGCGTTCCACTCATACGTTCTCGGTAACACGTGATTCGGGTCTACCACCGCCATGTACGCAGCAGGCGGCGCCGTCGTAAAAGGAGATGGCGCGGCATCGGCAGCGCTGAGTGGAAACGAGGTATTGAGAATAGTCTTTGACTGAGCGTATGGGAAAGCGCTAATCCCATCCGCCACAGCGGAATATCCGAGATCGTAAAAGATGCCGGCACCCGCCCTGAAGACCAGATTCGGGAGCGGCTGCCAGGCCACACCAAGGCGCGGAGCGAAATCGTCTTTTTGCGGATGCCACAAGGGCGTACCCGGCGGAGCCAATGTCATCGTTGCCAGATTGTCCACTGCCCGTGACGGTAAACGGAAGAGTGCCATTGGGCGACGAGGGCGCCGCATTGTACTCCCACCGCAGGCCATAGGTGATCGTCAATGTGCGCGTCGCTTTCCATGTGTCCTGGGCGAACAGGCTCCAGTTGGAGAAGATCAGTTGCGTGTCGGCGGCCTTCGAAGCTATGAATGCTTCAGGCATCGTGTTGGCCAGAACGTTTGACAAGGACAAGAAGATGTATTCCGCCGTATAGGGTACAAGTCCGGCTTCCGGACGAAGACGGCGATAATCCAGACCGAACTTTAGTTGGTGTGCACCAACGATACCGGAAAGGTTGTCAGTCACGTTGATTTGCTGCTGCAAGTTGTCTCCCACCTTGCCCGCCAGGAACGTAATTCCAGCGTCAACGTCAAAAAAAAGAAAGGGAGTTCTGCGGAGAAGCGCTCGATGGGTATAACACTGAGTCCGGAGGAGGCACTGCGCCCCCGAAATTGTCGAGCGTAAAGAAGCTGTTCGCGCGGCTACGGCTGTAATTGAAGCGGAACTCATTCGTCCAGCGCGGAGTGATGCGCCTGGTTGCTTCCCACTGTCAGTGTCTGGGTGCGGTACTTTATGTGCTGAACGTCGCTATACTCGTACCCGTCAGCGGCTCGCTGATCGAGATTCGATGGAGCATCGCTGTATCTTCCGAAAATCGTGACTTCGCCCTGATGGCAAATAATCGATCCGAATGCCAGAAGAGTTCAGCGTCGAAGGATCGGAGTAGCTCGCCGCAAATGCGGCTGTTCCGTTGCCGAGGTCCGGCCCGTTCGGCTATCGGGAAGGCGTTGAGCAGCGGCTGGACGGCTGCCGGTGCATTCTGGCGCGTGGCAAGCGACGGCACGTATGTATCCGCGACCTGAGGCTGGCGCACCCTCAGCCCCTCGTAAGAGCCGAAGAAGAAGAGCTTGTCTTTCTTGATCGGCCCGCCCAGCACGCCGCCGAAATCGTTCTGCCGCAGTTCGGGCCTCGCCAGACCGTTGCGCATTGGCGAACCAATCGTTGGCATCCAGCTTGTCGTTGCGGAAGTACTCGAACGCAGTACCGTGAAACGTGTTCGTGCCGGACTTGGTGACCACCGATATTTGAGCGCCTGGAGTACGCCCATATTCCGGCGCAAAGGTGGAAGTCTGAATCCGGAACTCTTCCAGCGCATCCAGCGACACCAGGTTGCTGGTCCCTCCAAATGCGCTGGTTGCCGGAAGCTGGCCGGCCCCGCCCTGGCCCAGGAGATTGCCATTTCCCGCGGTTCCAAGATTGGCACTCACTCCATCCACCAGGAAGTAATTCGCATCCGGCCGCTGGCCATTCACGCTGAACTGGCCCTGTTCGTAAAGTATTGGACGGGGTCAGCACCACTCCCGGCGACAGATCAATAAGGGAGCTGAAGCTCCGCCCGTTCAAGGGCAGGTTTTCCACGAACCGGTTACCGATGACGGTACTCACCGACGCGTCCGAGGTGTTGAGCAGCGGCGCGCTCCCCTGAACCGTGATCGTTTCTGTGTTGCTGCCGATGGTCAACGCGAAATCCAGGCGAGCGCGTTGGTCCACTTCGACCACGACGCCATTCTGGTGGACGGTTTTAAAGCCGTTTGCCTCTACCGTGATGTTGTAAGGGCCAGGGAGGAGGGCCGGGACGCTGTACTCACCTTGCTGGTTCGAGGAGACCGCGCGAGTTGCGCCAGTATTTGCACTCTGCACACCACTCGTGCGCCTGCCACCGCCAGGCCGGAGGGATCGGTGATGAGGCCGGAGAGTTCGGCGTTCTGCGCGAGCAAGGGCGAAGATAGCCGCAAATAAACGCAAATGGACGCAGATAAGACCCACTTCGAAGTCATGCGGGTGGATCAAGTATACCCCGGTCAAACGTGGAGGGGACACCCTCGAAAGGGGGACAATGTTTCACCCGATGGGGTTCGCAGGAAAAATGCCGCGAGGCTGGTTTGGGTGCAAACTATATAGATACGGGATAAGTGTGCATACGTGAAGAGAGGCGTCCTCATTCTCCTGGTGTGCTGGCGTTCCGCTTTTGCCTTAAACCCCTCTCTCGACATCAATCAATACGCGCACACCGCATGGACGGTCCGCGACGGGTTTTTCAAGGGCATCATCAACGCAATTGCTCAGACGCCCGACGGTTATCTCTGGCTCGGCACGGACTTCGGATTGCTTCACTTCGATGGTGTTCGGAGCGTCCCATGGCAGCCGCCATCAGGTGAACAACTCCCCAGCGAGCTTATTACAAGCCTGCTCGCCGCGCGCGATGGGCGTCTTTGGATTGGCACCATGAAGGGCCTCGCTAGTTGGAAGGATGGCAAACTGACGCGTTACCCGGAACTTGCTCTGGAGAATGTCGTTACGCTCCTTGAGGATCGTGAAGGAACGGTCTGGGCTGGCGGCTGGGCGACTCCCCATGGAAGACTCTGCGCGATTCAGGGCGGCAGCGCCACAGTGTTACGGAGAAGACGGCAGTCTCGGCTACGGAGTGCTCTCGTTGTATGAGGACAGCGGAGGCAATCTCTGGGCGGGAGCATCGACCGGACTGTGGCGATGGAAGCCTGGCCCTCCGAAACTCTATCCGATGCCAGCGCCCGAAATCGCCGCTCTAGTTGCAGCCGACACCGGCGCACTCTGGATCGCAGTGGGCGACGGAATCAGGCAGCTCATTAACCGGCAAGCCGAGGCCTATCGGCTTCCAGGAGTCGGGCGCCAGTTCAGGGCTACCAGGCTGCTCCGGGATCGGAATGGCGGTCTGTGGATCGGAACGGCTGACCGGGGTCTCTTGCACGTGCATCAGGGAAGGACGGATATGTTTGCGAAGTCTGACGGTCTCTCAGGCGATTACATCTACGGCCTCTTTGAGGATCGTGAAGGCAATATTTGGGTCTCCACTGTCAATGGCCTCGACCGATTTCGCGACTTCGCCGTCCCCACGATTTCCGTGAAGCAGGGTTTGTCTAATGACAGGGTTTGGTCTGTCCTGGCGGCAAGAGATGGCAGCATTTGGCTTGGCACGCCAGATGGCTTGAACAGATGGAACAACGGGCAAATTACGATTTACCGAAAGCGCAACAGCGGACTGCCAGGCGATAAAGTGGAGTCCCTCTTTCAGGATGATCGCGGACGAATTTGGGTGTCCACCGATGGCGGCATTGCCTACTTCGAGAATGGCCGGTTTATTCCCGTAAGCGGCGTGCCCGGCAGGTACGTGCATTCCATCGCCGGCGACAATGCGGGGAATCTCTGGATCGGCCACCAGGATCAAGGTCTTTTTCATTTGTTCGGCGGAAATGTGGTCGAACGGATTCCCTGGGTCAGGCTGGGACGCAAGGACTTCGTCTATTCCCTATCGTCCGATCCCGTGCAGGGCGGCCTATGGCTTGGATTTTTTCAGAGTGGCGTAGCGTATTTCAAGGACGGTCAGGTCCGCGCATCGTACGCAATGCGCCGATGGGTTGGGCGAGGGCAGTGTCAACGGACCTTCAGCTCGATCGGGACGGTACGCTCTGGGCCGCAACCGAGGGCGGGCTAAGCCGGCTGAAAAACGGCCGTGTTGCCACGCTGTACCAGCAGGAACGGATTGCCGTGCGATACGGTTCACTGGGTGATGGAAGACGACGACCATTCGTTCTGGCTGTACATGGCCTGCGGCTTGGTGCGTATTGCCCGGCCCGAGTTGGATGCGTGGGGCAGCCGATTCGAAGCGGACGATCCAGATCACTGTTTTCGACAGTTCCGACGGGGTCAGAAGCAATGCGACCACTAGCGGCTACAGCCCGCGTGTCGCCAAGTCTACGGATGGAAAAATATGGTTCTTGCCTTTCGACGGCGTCAGCGTCATCGATCCGCGTCACCTTCCCGTCAACAAACTCCCGCCGCCGGTGCACATCGAGCAAATCACGGCCGACCGCAAGACCTACGGGATGCATCCCACGGGCTGGCGCCTGCCCGCACTGACTCGCGATCTGGAGATCGACTATACGGCTCTCAGCCTGGTCGCGCCGGAGAAGAACCGTTTCAAGTACAAGCTCGAGGGCCGCGATCCCGACTGGAAGGACGTCGGCAATGAACGGCAAGGCGTTCTATACCGATCTTCCTCCACGCAACTACCGCTTCCGCGTCATGGCCTGCGAATAACAGCGGGGTGTGGAACGAAGCCGGCGACTCGCTCGATTTTTCCATCGCCCCGGCGTACTATCAGACGACGTGGTTCCGGCGTCGTGCGTAGCGGCCTTTCTGGGGTTGGTCTGGGCGTTGTACCGGTACCGGCTGCATCAAGTCGCGCGGGAGTTCAACGTGCGGCTGGAAGAGAGGGTCGGCGAGCGCGTCCGCATCGCGCGGGAACTTCATGACACCTTATTGCAGACGGTTCAGGGATTGATGCTGCGTCTCCAGGTGGTGGACGAGATGATGCCTCCGGGCAAGGCAAAGGAAGAGCTTGAAGAGACAATGGAAGTCGGGGACCGGGCGATCATCGAAGGCAGGAATACGGTGCATGATTTACGCACGCAGCTCACCACGAAGCTGCCGCCGGCCGTGCGCGCGTTAGGAGAAGAGCTGGCGAGCGGGAGCGACGCGACTTTCCGTCTGGTGGTGGAAGGGCCGGTCCTGGAACTGAACCCGATTGTGCGGGACGAACTGTATCGCATCGCTCGCGAGGCTCTGCGAAACGCTTTCGCCCACGCCAGGGCAAAGCACATCGAGGCGGAAATCACGTATCAAGACCGGCTGTTCCGGCTGCGAATTCGCGACGATGGCGAAGGCATTCCGGCGGAAATCCTGGACGAGGGGCGCTCCGGGCATTTCGGCCTGGCGGGCATGCGGGAGCGGGCGAATCAGATTGGCTCGAAACTGACCATCTGGAGCGGCGCCGGCACCGGAACTGAGATCGACGTGAGCGTGGCAGGTTCGATCGCTTACAGTAAGCCGCCGGCGCGCTCGCGTTTATGGCTGTTCGGCAAGAAGGCGGGGTGAGGCTGTGATTCGAATTCTGGCGGTCGACGATCATCCGGTGGTCCGGGACGGCATTGCGCGCCTGATCGGGACCCAATCCGATATGGAGCTGGTCGCGGAAGCCTCCGACGGCCGGGAGGCAGTGGAAGAATTCCGCAAGCACCGGCCGGACGTGACACTGATGGACTTGCAGATGCCGACCATGAACGGCATCGATGCGATCGGTGCGATTCGCGGTGAATTTCCCGACGCGCGCATCATTGTGCTGACCACCTATGCGGGAGACGTTCAGGTTACACGCGCATTGAAAGCCGGCGGTTACGGCTATCTATTGAAAGGCTCGTTGCGGAAAGAACTGCTGGAAACGATTCGCGCAGTCCACGCGGGGCACAAGCGGTTAACCTCCGAGGTCGCTGTCGAAATCGCCGAGCACGCCACCGATACGGGATTAACCGCGCGAGAAATCAGCGTGCTGAAGCTGATTGCGGCCGGAAATGCCAACAAAGAGATTGGGGCTCAGCTATCGGTTAGCGAAGAAAGTATCAAGGGCTATGTAAAGGGCATTCTGTCCAAGCTGGGCGCGAAAGATCGGACGCACGCGGTCACGATCGGGCTCAAGCGGGGAATCATCGAGCTTTAGAAGACCAACCCCAGACGACCAACCCTCGAAAGGGGGTCGCCAAAAGAGTCTTTCTGGGGTGTCGAGCCGGAGATGCATCCCCTTAGGATGAAAAGGGATGTAAGCTCTTTGCAACGTCTATTCTCGACATTTCCTGATGGCCGGCCAGGCATAGGCTTGCTGTGCCTGCGGCTCGGGGTGAGCATCCCTTTAATACACTATGGGATCGGCAGCCTGCCGCCTTCGCCGCTCGACTTAGTCGCTGCCTTCGCGGGAATCTTTCTGCTCGCTGGTTTGTGGACGCCCCTCGCCGGAGCGGCAGTGGCGATGACTGAGCTGTGGATCGTATTCTCGCAATCGGCTGATCCGTGGACGCATTTCCTGCTGGCAGTCCTGGGCGCGAGTCTGGCACTGCTCGGGCCGGGCGCATGGTCCGTCGACGCCCGCTTGTTTGGAAGAAAGATTTTCGTTAATCGGGATGGCGATTAGGGTGAAACTTGACACCCCTAAAGTAGTGGCATCCCATCACCATTCAGGGGACTGATGGGACCCCATCTAGGGTTGGCCGCTGGCGGAACTGGATCCACAATCAGTCAGAAGGAAACAAAGGAAATGGCAACACTGAGCACCGTGATCCGTTCCGCTCCGAATTTTCAGTCAAGTATTCGGGTGCAATCAAGGCGACCGCATCCCGCGACTGACCATCGCCTTAGCGTCGCAAGCTCGGGCATGAAGGAGTTCGCTCCGATCCGGCTGGACACGGTCAATCAATGCCTGTGGCGCCGCGGAGACTCGGGAAACGAGGAGCGCGTCCTGCTGACGCCCAAAGCGTTCGCCGTCCTGCGCTACCTGGTCGAGCACGCCGGCCGCCTGGTGAGCCAGGATGAGCTGCTGGAGGCTGTGTGGCCTGACACTTTCGTCCAACCAGAGGTGCTGAAGTATCAGATCGCCGATATCAGAAGCACGTTAGGGGACGACGCCAAGAATCCTACTTTCATCGAGACGCTGCCCCGGCGCGGATACCAGTTCATTGCCACAGTCAAAGACAGCACTTCGATGGATCTCGCCGCGCAGGCTAACCCGGTGCCAAGCGGATCGATCGAAAGAGATCGGGTGCTGGTCGAGTTGCGGGATTGCCTTCGGAAAGCGTTGAACGACGCGCGGCAGATCGTGTTCATCACGCTGGAGCCGGGTATCGGCAAAGCCATCGTAGTCGAGGAGCTCGAGCGCCAGGCTGCCGCGGCGGGCAGGTTATAGAGGCTCGGCAAATCGCGCTGAGGGGTGCGGGGCCATGGGGCCGCCGACAGTTCCGAAAATCGGGTGACCCAGCGGTGAAGGGGCGCTCTTTCCTGGGCGCGCCGCTTTAAAACGACGCTTGACGCAGTTACTTAACTCACCGAATTCCCGCCGAGAACCTTACTGAAGAAAGCGAATCGATTGGACCATGTGCTCGAACGTGGGATTGGCCTCGTCCCCGTTTCGTTCCGGTGAGATGAGAATCAGGTAGAACAGACCTTCGGGCCGAGCCACTGTGACCAGCACATCTGTTTCGGCGCCTCCCAACGGAGAGTTGTTCGTGAATTGCGTCATTATAGCCGGCCGCTTGTCCACCTCGGCGCTCTTCTGCGGTCCCGAATCGTGTATTCCTGGGTCTTCCGTACGCAAGCGCTGTATCAGGTCACCGGTCGCGTCGCCCAGAGACGATCGGCCCAGGTCCGCGAAGAAATAGCTAAGGACCGAGCCGTATCCGATAGCCGGATTACCATTTGCGTCCACCACGATTCCCTGGTTGGGCGCGAACGCGAGTATGTTTGAATCGGGATCGCCGCGAACGCTCCAGGCAGATGGGTACTCTATCGAGAATTGCGGCGTGCTCAGCTTCTTGTATCCCGAGACATTGGCGCCTGCTATCCCGATATCCTTCGGCCGTAGATCCGGCGGAGGCGGGAGTTTGGCGATAGCGACTTTGGCACTTTCAAATTCACGATTGTCGGACGTGTAGACTCGAGCCGGCATAGTCCGCGCCTCGGCCTGGACAGCCGCAACACGATTGCCGGGACTGGGATGATCGGAAAGAAACTCAGGCACTCCGGGACCGCCTTGAGCTTCGAGCTTATCGAAGAATCGGGCGAGCGCCACTGGATCGTAGCCGGCTTCGGACATGATGTGCGTGCCAAGTGCGTCTGCTTCGCTTTCGTCTTCTCGTGAGTTCTTGAGAAAGATTCCGTTGAGTCCGAGGCCAAGTCCGACATTGATGAGACGGCCGAGCAGCGTCAGGCTATTTACGGCTCCAAGGAATAGAGCAGGGCGCTCGACAATGTTCGCTTTGGAGGCCCGGTGCGTGCCGTGCCTCAATACGACGTGTGAGATTTCATGGGCCAACACCCCGGCTAGCTCCGCTTCACTGTCCGATGTCTTGATTAAGCCAGTGAAGATGAACGCCGGCCCACCGGGTAACGCAAACGCATTGACCTCTTTATAGTTCAGAAGAGTGAAACTGAATGGAAATCCGGAATTTGCAGCGGTTGGCGTTTTTGCGAGCCGCTCACCGATTTTCCTGACGTAGGCTTGCAGTTCAGCGCTTTGCACCTGCTGGTATTGCTGCCGGACCCTTTCAGCCGCTTGCTTGCCGACTTCGATGTCCTGTTGCTTCGAGTACAGATTGAAGCCGGGCTTTAGTGGATCTCCAGGATTGCGCGCAAATCCTACATTCGCGACACTCACGAGGAGCACCATCGTCACTGCCGCATTTGTCGGCGTTCGTTTCATGTTTCCTCCATTTACCTTTCATTCAATTCAGCTTTTATCGCCGAAAGCGGTATAACTGCGACGCTAGTACGGCGCACTCTGGAGCCACACAGCGGCGAGCGGAGGCTCACTAATACCTCGCTCGCCGCTAGAATAAAGTTATTAAGCAAGGCACTCGCAATCGCCCTACTGAGCCCTCGGTGTAACCGCTTTCAGACAGAGAGCCGCTCCCAGGGAGACAAGCCCGATAATCCCGACGAGAGGCAGATTACTCCCCGTCCGCGGCAGTTCCGCAGGCAAGGCGTCATCCACGTCCACATCCTCATCCACATCCACTTCGACTACACGCTCCGCGAACACCTCAGTAATCTCGAGCTCTACCTCGGTTGGCATCTGTGCTTTAAGTGGCGTCGTCTTCATGGCGACCACCTGTGGCTCTTGCACGGTCGCGGCAGGCATTGTCGTGTTCTTCTCGAGTTCCGCAGGCATGGACGGGACAGGTGTGTTGTTCGTTTTGGCCAACGCAGTTGCCTTCGGCTTCGGATAAACGAAGTCGTGGCCATAATTTTCGCCAGGATAGAACCACGCCTTGATAGCCTCGGGCGAACCAACAGGCCGCTCGTCGAATGTGATGATCGTCTTATCCGCGGGTGTGATGCGGTAGTCGGGGATGGCGAGGAAAGTCCCGTATAGGTGATTTTCATCTTTGTTGAAAACTTGCACGATGTTTCGATCCCACGCCGAGTCGGCCAGCTTAAAAACGTAGGTACCCGGCAGCAGCACCTGTCCAGGGACCTCGACCGGCGCGCTGAAAGTAAACACGGTCTTCTGGTCCCACTCGTCGGCCCGAAGCGATGGCATCATCGCGCCGAGCATTCCCAAGCAAACGGACAAATAGAGTTTGGACTTCATTTCATTTATCTCCTTTAGGTTTTCAGAGGCATTGAGGCCGCAATCTGCATGGCAACCATGAGACTGACCTCTCTTCCGCCGGTACTGAATAAGCAATTTAGGAACCAGGCAGTCAGGTTCGTGCGACCAATCAGAAGTTTCCCTGTCGCCGGTATCACGGTGCAACAGCCAACTCAGGTTCCTCGCTGTGACCATGAGAAAGAATTTCTGCACTAAGATCGTCGTGTGCCGACTTGCCACTTACCCGGCAACCAAAACACACTCTATAAGGCCATCTCTGGACTCGGTGTCCAACACTTCGTCAGCTCGCACACGCCTGGGGCCGGTCGCAGTCGGATGCAAGTAAGAGCGGCGAGGGCGCCTGCATCGTGAAAAGCTCGCACACTTCGTTTCTCCCGAAAGGGAAAGATGGGAAGAAAACGAAAAAGCTGGGTCGGGTCACTTAGAGGTTTGGCTCGCCGACTCGGCTCACGTATTCCGCTTGGATGATGAATCGCTTGGGCGCCGACCCCACGAAAGTGAACGGATAACAGGTGACCAGAGTGAGCGTTTCGGTCTCGGCTGGGAGCAGTACTCGAACATCATCCGGCTCGACGATCTGAGTAGAAATCACCCGGTACCTGAACTCTCCGCTCGACGTAATCAGGGTGATTACGTCATTCGTGCGAATGTGGCGCAGCGGACGAAAGAACGTGTCTCTGTGGCCGGCAATCCCCACGTTACCTCTCCGTCCTGGCAACGAGGTTCCAGGTATATGACCGGCAGCAAGCCTCAAGTCGCGATCCTCAACTCCTTCCACGACGACCGTCAGGAGACCTAGGCGCGGAATACTGAGGCTGCCGATCACCGCTCCCTCCGCTGGTTCTCTAGGTGTTGATTTGGGCACGGACGATCCCGCGAGCGTGTTTGCCGTGTGGACAGCTTTTGCTCGAAGTTCACGCGACAATTCGCGCCGTTCGATGAGCTGGTAACCCTTCGCAGTGAGGAGCACGACGCTCAAATATCCCAAAGCGCCAATGCTGACGAATACTAAGACGCTTTGGGCAGCTTTCGACAGGTCCCTGATCTGGATTCTCATTTGGGCAATAGCTACCTTGACAAATCTCCGTAGTTCTCAGCTATAGAAATCAGCCTGTACGACAGCAGTTCACCTACCATAGTTCGATTCGAAGATCCCGTTGGCTGACCACTGTGAAATGGCATCGCGATTGCCCAACAAGGAGCGAGGACCAGTTATGACCAAATTGACGACAAGTAAATTGACAATGCTGCTGATGTTCACACTATGGATTTTCACTTCTCAGACACTGCTTCTGAGTTCCGACGCAGATAGAGCCAGAGTGACGAGGCGCATTCGCGACTCCGCTCAGGTGCTGGAGGAAAACCGCAAGGATACGAAGGGTATGCCCGATCGTATGCTGGAAAACGCCGCCGGAATCATCATTGTTCCCCGGCTCAAACGAGCTGGGTTCGTTGTCGGAACAGAATTCGGCAAGGGTGTGTTTGTCGCTCGAACCGAAAACGGTTGGACGGCGCCATGTATGATTCGCATTGAGGGTGGCGGCATCGGATTTCTGGCCGGTGTCGGCGAGACCGACCTGGTGCTGCTCGCGATGAATGACGAAGCCGTCAGGCAACTGATGCAATCAGGCGCAAAGATGGGCGTCGACGTAATGGTGGCCGCGGGTCCTGTGGGACGCGACTCTGAGGCTGACACCACGCCGGTTCCGGCAAGCGGCCTCTTGTCGTACTCACACGCGCGGGGCGTATTTGCAGGGGTCGCAGCGGGCGGTACGACTCTGCGTTCCGATGACGATGACAACACTCTCCTCTATGGCAGGCGAGTGGATGAATCGGAGATACTCGCCGGGAAGGTGGAGCCCACGTCGGATGCCGAGCAACTATTGAGTATCCTTCGCCGGTATGTAAAGCAAACGCAACCGTAACACCTGCAGCCGGTTTCGGTCAGGAGGTCCCTTGCTGTTCATGAAGGGACCTCTTTTTTTGCGTTCAGAACGGTGACGAAGTGTTGGACACCGAGTCCGGCAGCGGGCTCGCCGCCCTGTATGGCAGCCGATACTATGCAGGATCGGATTCAGAAAATACTTGGTTCGTGTCAAGTTAAGCGAATTATAGCGGCGCCGGCATTTGGCCTGCGAGTTGCCTTATACAATGCGAAGGAGCATCCTATGATTTCGAAATCTCAGGAAGTGAACCATAAAGTGACGGCGGATTTTGAGGCCAGTAAGAAGGCCTTTCATGAAGCGACGGTGAAGGCGCAAAGCCAAATCGACGCCGCCACCGCGGAGATCAAAAACCTCCGCGCCGATTTGAAGACACAGACCACCGAAGCGAAGGCTAAGACCATGGCTCGCATCGACGAGTTGACCAAAAACCTGGATGCCACGCGCAAACAGCGGCAGGAAAAGATCGATGCCCGCCTGAAGGAGCTCCGCACGAGTATCGACTCCATCAACGGCGAGTTGAAGCACGCGACCGCGCAGGAAAAGGTGGTCGTGGAGGCGAAGGCGAAAGCTGTCCGCGAGGAATACGATTCAGCGCGGAACGAGTTGACCGCGAGCCTGGATGCGGAACTTGCCGAATGGAAGGCGCGCATCAGCACCGCGCTGGAGACAGCCGGCGAAAAGAAAGAGAGCGCAAAGGCCGCCATCCAGGCGAAGATCGCGCAGTTGCACGCCAAGCATGATGCGGCCCAGAAGAAATTGGGCGCGCTGAAGCAGGCAAACGTGGCCGCCTTCGGCGAGCTGCATCAGGGAATCCGAACGGCGATCTCCGATGTGAAGACGTCGTTCCAGCATGCTCGCGCGGATATCGCCGCTTCGTAAAGGAGGAATCCCCATGGAGAAAATGATCGTAGTTGTCTTTAACAACCAACCGAAGGCCCTGGAGGGTTCGCAAATCCTCCGAGACTTGAACCAGGACGGTGACATCTCCGTTTACGACGCACAGATGGTGACCAGGGATCCGAGCGGCGTGGTCCGCAAGATCGACAGCGTCGACATGCAAGGATTCCCGATGATCGCTGGTGGCACCACGGTAGGCGCCCTGATTGGGCTTCTCGGCGGGCCGGTGGGAGCGCTGGTGGGCGCCAGCGTGGGAGCCTTGATCGGCTCCATCAGCGATGTGGAAGAGACCGGATTGACCAGCGAGTTCGTCGGCGACGTTACGAACGCCTTGACGCCAGGGAAGGTCGCGATAATCGCCGACATCGACGAAGAGTGGGTGACCCCTCTGGACACGCGGATGGATCAGATTGGAGGCGTGGTGCTCCGCCGGACACGCACCGTAGTGAAGACTACGCAGGATGACCGGGATGCGGCCGCACACCGGGCTGAAATGGAACAGCTCAAGCTCGAACGGGCGCAGTCCAGGTCAGACCGGCTCGCAAAAATCGACGCGAAGATCGATAACCTGCGCGTGAAGCTGGAAAATGCCATCGAGCGCAAGCGCGTAAAGATGCAATTGCGTCAAAGTCAGCGGGATGCCAAGATCGAGGTCCTGCAATCGAGGGCCGATCAAGCAAAAGGAGAAACCCGCCGGCGTCAGGATGATCGAATCGCCGCGCTCCGGCGCGATTACTCGGACAAAGTGGCCGTCGGTTAGCGCCGTGCGCCAAACTTGATTGCTTGGGAACATAAGCTTCCAAGGAAACAGAAATGAATCAAGCAGGCGCTTCTCAAGCTAGCGAACTTTGGGCGGTATTGAGCTATCCAGACTCGTCTCTTGGTTTGCCGGCATCGGCTCGCCTGCCATGTGGGGCGCCATCGCCGGACTCGCATCGATGGTCCCTGTCGTAGGCAGCATGGCCGTCTGGCTGCCCATCGCGGTCATCTCGGCGATTCAGGGAGCCTATGTCAAAGCATTGCTAGTGGGGTTAGGGTGTTTCGCCGGACAAATGGCCGTAGCGATGTTACTACGCCCGCGGGTGGTGGGGACACGGCTCCGGCAGCCGCCACTGCTTATTGCGCTCTCTGTGTTGGGAGGCACGGATGCGTTTTGGGCGCTAGGCATTTTGCTGGGACCCGTTATCGTCTCCGTCTTGGCAGCGCTTGCTCGGGAGTTCCGAATGCAGCTGCGGCCAGACACGGATTGAAAAACGGAGGTCGATACGCGGTCTATCGCGAGCCAGGGAAAACCGCCCCAAACAGAAGCTATGAGCTAAAGCGCGGCTCCCCGTGCGAGTTGGCTGCGGTTCGACGATGAGTGGCAGGGCTGAGCGGATGGACGGCGTTCCCAAACCCCGTCTACAATCGCTAGCTTCCGCATTCGGTACATGAGCGTGGTCCGCGGAAGTCCGAGACGCGCGGCTGCACCATGCGGTCCGCCGATCACTCCATTGGTTTCCTGAACGGTCTTCAGAATATGTTCACGCTCGCAATCGACCATCTTAATCGGTGGCGCGACGCTGCTTCGCCCGACCAGCTCCGATACCGGCGGACTCAGGACGCATCCGGAGGTCAGGATGACCGAGCGTTCGACGAAGTTCTGCAATTCTCGAATGTTCCCCGGCCAGTCATGGTTCACCAGCGCTTCCATGGCCTCCGAGGGAATCGTATCAATATGCTTGTTCATCCGCTGGGCGTGGGTGCTTACGAAATGCGCCACCAGCGACGGAATGTCTTCGCGCCGATTGCGCAACGGCGGAATGAAAATTGGAAACACATTGAGCCGGTAATAAAGATCGCTTCGGAATTGCTTTTCGGATACCAGACGGTCCAGGTCTTGATTCGTGGCAGCCACGACGCGCACGTTGACACGTTGTGTGATTGTGCTGCCCACTCGTTCGAACTCCTGCTCCTGCAAGACCCGCAGCAGTTTCGCCTGAAGTTCGAGCGGCATATCGCCGATCTCATCGAGAAACAGGGTACCCTGATCGGCTGCCTCGAACCGGCCGATTCTTCGGGTAACAGCACCCGTGAAAGCGCCTTTTTCGTGTCCGAAAATTTCACTCTCCAGCAGTTCCCGAGGAATCGCTGCGCAGTTCATTTTCACGAAAGCGCAAGTCCGCCGCCTGCTGGTATTGTGAATTGCGCGCGCGATCAGTTCTTTACCGGTTCCGGTCTCTCCTTCGATGAGTACGGTGGAGTCCGTCGGCGCAACCGTTTGAATCTGATGCAATACTTCGCTAAGAGCCTTACTGCATCCTATGATGCCTTCAAACCCCTCGTCTCGAGCCGAGCGCTGTGGCGCGACTAACTGCTCGACCGGAATCCCGGAGCCGTAGTCCCTGGCTGGAGCCTTTGACGGCAAAACCGGGAAGCTACGCGAAGATCGGCCGAACGGATTCATCTCCTTTCCATTCAAAACGATGATGTTGTCGCAATCCATCTTGATACCCATCCCTTCAGTAGGGCTCTCCATGCCACAGCGCTGAACAAGCCTCATCGAGTCGATGCCTTCCTGCGGCTACGGATCACTGAAGTAAGGTTATCCGACTTGAAGGTTAGAGTCGTGAGATTGAAGTCAGGTATTGGTGGAAAAGATGATTAATCGTGGCACCTATGCCCGCGATGTCTTTCGGAATGCTTCGATAGCCGCACTCGTACCAGCCGCCGCCTTTTACGCCTCGCGCTTTCTTACGTCCAATGCAGGCTCAAATCAGCTTTGCTCTTGCCTGACTCGCGATCGCGTCTATCCGGCGTCTCGATCCGGGAAACTTAGATCCTGTTTGCTGACATGGTTAGCTCGACTATGGTCGTCGTCCGCTTGGGAGTGAGTCTCGGTTGCGTTTTGGAAAGCTGTAGCGCGTTCACGGCCGCACGATGGGCTCGGAACACAGTCCCTTGCCCCAAGTGCATTTTGCGGGCGATAGCAGGCCAGCTCAAGCCCGTTTGTCGGAGCCTGACGACCTCTGCCGGATCGACATACTTCCTTGGTCGCCCCATGCCTTACTCGGTACCCGCCTTTTGTTCGCGTTCCCGGAGCCATTCGTAGTACGGTTCCGCCTCGTCAGGGCGGATACGGCTAAGGGACTTGTTGGAACGCCTTTCGTCGGTGAAGAAGGAGGGGTTGGGGGAGGATGATGCTGACTCTCTTGCTGCTGCTGCTTTTTTGAATGACTCTCTTCCTAAGGGACCGGACGGACGTGTCCTTTCTGGAACGGACAGAATCGGCCGATCCTGACCGGACGGATCTGTCCGCTCAGAACCATCGAAGATCTCATGCCAGAGAAATTCGTATCTGTTGCTGCGCCGCAGACCAAGCTGGATGATCCGAATGAAACCCTTCGATTCGAGCTCTTGAAGATAGCGTCTGATGTTGCGCACGCTGCCTCCGAGCGGTATCGCCAGCGCTTCTTGAGACGGGAAGCACCGACCTTTTTCGCCAGCATGGCGGCAGAGAACGCCGTAGCACAGCTTCGCTCCATTGCTGATTTCCGAATATTGAAGGAGCGCCTCGGGAATGAAGATCCCGTAGAATACTCGAAACGGATTGAACGGTCGCCCTATTTGATGCACAAATTCCGTCCGTGCGAATCGCCCCTAGGAACGGGCGGATTCGTGTTCAGAATTGTGTTCAATACGCGCCGAGGAGGCCGAACTCAGGCTCGTCGGCCGAGGAAGCGACACAAGAAAATCAATAATATGGTGTGTGAGGGGCAAACTACGAACCAGAAGGTCGCATGTTCGAGTCATGCCGGGCGCACCACTTAACCTCGAATAAACTTAGCTGGTTACGATGCAGGGTATGATTCCTCATATGCTCCTGAGGAATTCCGTTGTCGCCGCCGGTCTGCTGGCCCCTTCGCTGCTGTGCGCGCAAACCAGCTGGTTTCAACCGTCGCTGCTCGAAAAGCCAGAGGTGAAGAGAGCTCTTCAGTCCGTGGACGACCGCGCGACCGGCATCGTCGAGGAGTGGATCCACATCGTGGAGATTCCGGCGCCTTCCACCAAGGAGCAGGCGCGAGCGAAGTATATTCGAGCGGAGATGGAGAAGCTCGGGCTGACCGAAATCCGCACCGACGACATCTTCAATGTGAGCGGCGTCCGGAAAGGGACCGGCGGCGGCCCCACGGTTGTGTTTGCCGCGCACACCGACACCGTGTTCCCCGAAGGTACCGACCTCAAGGTGAAGCGCGAGGGCGACATTCTGCGCGCGCCCGGCGTTGGCGACGACACGTCGAATCTGATGGCCACTCTCGAAATGTTCCGCGCGCTCAACCGTGGCGGTGTCAAGACCAAAGGCGACCTCATTTTCCTGGCATCCGTCCAGGAGGAGTTGGGATTGCTGGGCGCCAAACATTGGCTGGAGTCGAGCGGATACAAGCCGGATCTTTTCGTGGCCGCCGATGTTTCCTCCGCGCAGGTCTGGTACGGGGCGTTGAGAATCGACCAGTTCAAGTTCTTCTACACCTCGCCCGGCGCGCACACCATGGAGAGCCGCGGCGGTCCGAGCCCGGCGAAAGCCGTCGCGAAAGCGATCACCGCACTCTATGACATTCCGCTGCCGCCCGTCGCCGCAGGCCTGGATAGTTTCAAGCTGCCGGTTTTGAACGTGGGAATGTTGGGCGGCGGCACGGTGGTGAATGCAGTTCCGCGCGAGGCATGGTTCACGGTGGACCTGCGTTCGCTGGACAGCGCGACACAGGACCGGCTGCAGAGCGCCGTGGTGTCCACCGCGCGCAGAATTGGCGAGCAGGAAGGCGTCGGCTTCCGGATGGAGCAGAAAATGGGGATCGACTACTCGAAGGCTTTGCCGCAGAAGGAGCGGCTCAATCATCCTCTGGTGCAGACGGCACTGGCGACAGCCAACTACTTCCGTAAACCGGGAACGCCGGCGATCGTTCCCGCCGACGTGGGTTCCACCGATGCGAATATCGCGGTGAGCATGGGCATCCCCGCGGTCGCCATTGGCGCGACGCTTGAACAGATGCCGCACCGGCTGGAGGAATTTACGTCGGCCGGCAGCATCGTGCCCGGCATCAAAGCGTTTATCGCGCTGGCCGTGGCTTTGACCAGCCATTGAAACACAGACTAAAGTCTGTGCCACCGGCTTTCGGCAACTTATCAGCACATGGTGGCACACGCTTCAGCCTGTGGAAGCCTTTTTCCGCAACCTCCGACGCGCGTCGAATCGGTGAGCACTGCCGGCGCCCGAGCACCACCTCTTCCGGCGGCTGCAACGAACTCCGGGCTAGAATCAGCTAGTATCCTATGGCTCTCTCCGCGGGAACTCGTCTGGGACCGTACGAGATCCTTGAGCCAATCGGCGCGGGCGGAATGGGCGAAGTCTATCGCGCCAGGGACGCGACGCTCGGCCGCGACGTTGCGATCAAAGTCTTGCCGGACGCTCTCGCCCGCGATCCCGAAAGGCTGGCCCGCTTCAAGCACGAAGCCAAGGTGCTGGCGTCTCTGAATCATCCCAACATCGGGCACATTTACGGAGTGGAATCGCAAGCGCTGGTGATGGAGCTGGTCGACGGGGAAACCCTCGGGTCGCTTCTAAAGCCAGGACCGCTGCCGATCGAAACGGCACTCGACTACGCCCGCCAGATCGCGGAGGCCCTCGAAGCCGCGCACGACAAAGGCATCGTGCATCGCGACCTGAAGCCGTCCAACATCATGGTCACGCCGGAGGGACTCGTGAAGGTGCTCGATTTCGGGTTGGCGAAAACGGTCGAGGACACCTCCGGCGGAAGCGATCTTTCCGATTCGCCGACCATGACGCAATCGCCCACGCGGGCAGGCGTCATCCTGGGAACGGCAGCGTACATGAGTCCGGAGCAGGCGCGCGGCGCCTCCGTCGACAAGCGCAGCGATATTTGGACATTCGGAGTGGTGCTTTATGAGATGCTGACCGGCAAGCACGCGTTCTCCGGCCAAACGGTCACGGATATCCTGGCGGGGATCTTGCGTGCCGAGCCGGACTGGAGTGCGCTGCCGGCGGCGACTCCGCCCAGGATCCGCGAGCTGCTGCGGAGGTGCCTGGAGCGCGATCGCAAGCAACGGCTGCAAGTCATCGCGGAAGCGCGCATCGCGATTGATGGTGCGGCGTCCACGCCTTCGCCTGTGGAGGAAGTGCGGCCCGTGCCGGCGCGCGCGCGGGTGTGGCTCTGGGCCGTTGCGGCGCTCGGTATCGCGCTCGCGATCACGGCCGCGTTGGGCTGGTGGCGCGCCAGCCGCGCCCAGCCTGTGCGCCCCTTGATGCGTCTCAGCGTCGAGCTCGGGCCGGACGCGAAGCTGGGGACGATCCTGGATGGGCCTCTTCTGGCGCTCTCACCGGACGGGACCCTGCTGGCTATGATCGTGCGCGGGACGGATAGCGTCACTCGCCTCGCCACGCGCCGTCTCGATCAGAGTCAGACGACCACGCTCGCCGGCACGGAGGGCGCGATCTCCCCCTTCTTTTCTCCCGATGGCCAATGGATCGGATTTAGCTCCGATCGCAAGATCAAGAAGATATCGGCCGCGGGCGGCGTGGCCGTGACGCTGTGCGAGGCGAACGGCTCGATCACCGGAAGCTGGGGCGACGATGGCAATATCATCGCGCCACTGGGTTGGGGGACCGCGCTCTCGCGGATTCCCTCCGCGGGCGGCGCGCCCACGCCGGTGACGGAGCTGAACCATGAAAAGAGCGAATCCAGGCACGGCTGGCCGCAGGTTCTGCCGGGGAGCCGCGCGGTCCTATTCACCGCCGAGCACGTCGGCCAGAACCCGGATGAAACGGATATCGAGGTTGTTTCGTTGAAAACCGGAAAGCGGACCACGCTTCACCACGGCGGTCTGTTCGCGCGGTATCTTCCCAGCGGCCATCTGGCCTGGGTCCACCACAACGTGTTGTACGCCGCGCCGTTCGACCTTGACCGCCTGGCGCTGACTGGAGAGCCCCAGCCTGTCATCGAGGACATCGACTATGTGGACGACGGAGGAGGGGAATTCGCCTTTTCGCAGGCCGGGACCTTCGTGTACGTCAGTAAGACGGGGGAACTTCAGCGCTCCATTTTCTGGCTGGACAGCACTGGCGGAACGCGGCCTCTGCACCCCGCTCCAGGGCTCTACAGCTCTCCGCACTTTTCGCCGGATGGAAAGCGCCTGGCTTTTTCCGCCGGCGACGGTCAGGGCCATGAGGATATCTGGGTGCGCGATCTCGAGCGCGACACCGCCTCGCGTGTCAGTCTTCTGCCTGGCCGGAACGGGTGGCCAGTGTGGACGCCCGATGGCAGGAACCTGATTTTCTGGTCCTCTAATCCGGCAGCGCCGGGCATCTATCGGGTCCGCGCAGACGGCACCGGCGTGGCGCAGCGGCTGACGGACGGCAAGATCCTCCAGGATCCTTGGTCTATCTCTCCGGACGGTAAACGGCTGGCTTGGCCTCAGGCGACCGGCGGCCTTGGAGTGGAGATCTGGACGGCGCCTATCGTCGGTCCAGTGGGCGACGCCGGCCGGGGCGCCCCGGGGGTCCGGCTGGGAAGGGCCGAGCCATTCGTGCGAACACCATTTACCACCATCCAACCGGTATTCTCGCCCGACGGCCGCTGGCTGGCATACTACTCGGGCGAGCCGGGAAAAAAAGGGTTGTGGGTGGTGCCTTTCCCAGGCCCAGGCGGCGGGTGGGTGGTTTCGAGCCACGGCGGCGACCCGGTCTGGTCGCGCAATGGTCATGAACTGTTCTTCCTCGACGGGGAATCCCGCACCATCATGGTCGCAAGCTACACCCCCAGGGGCGATGCCCTGGTGTTCGGCAAGCCCCAGGTCTGGTCCCGGCATCGAGTGCTGGATCTGGGCACCCCTCCCGCTGCCGACTTTGACCTGTCGCCCGATGGCAAGCGCTTCGCGATCGTTCTGAATGCGGACGGGACGGCGGACCCCAAGCCGGTCACGCACCTGACAGTCCTCGTGAACTTTTTCGACGAGCTGCGGCGGCGCGTTCCGGCAGGCAAGTAGCTTCTGAGCCGCGACTGTGAAGGAGCGGTACCGACATACTCGCGCGAAGCCATCGGTCAGTCCGCTCGTTCAAGAAGTTAAATCTGCCTACCGCCGCGATTCCAGGAACAGCTTCACTCGCGCCATGGCGTCTTCGAGGATGGGACGATCCGAGGCGTAGCAGATTCGCACGTTCCCTTCACCACCTGCGCCGAACGCGACGCCCGGAGCGAGCCCCACCTTGGTCTCCATCAGCAATTGCTTGCAGAACGCGAAGGAATCGGTGACGCCGTCGATCTTCGCAAAAAGATAGAACGCGCCGTCGGGAACCGGGATAGTCACTCCGTCGATCTTGCTCAGCGCCTTCAGGCAGAAATCGCGATTCTCGCGCAGCCGGCACACCATCTGGCGGAGAATGTCCTCGCCCCACAGCAGCGCCGTTTCGCCGGCGCGCTGCCCGAATCCGGACGCGCAGGAAATGATGAACTCGTTGAGCTGCGAAGCCCGCTCCACCAGATCTTTGCGCCCCACCAGCCATCCGATGCGCCATCCGGTCATGCAATGCGATTTCGATAGGGACTGAATCGCCACCACGGCGTCGTCGCGGGTACACTTCTGCAAAATCGACGGTGCGGGCGTCAGTGATTTAGAGCCCGTTGATTTAGAGCCAGTGTCCTTGCCTTTTTCCGCAGCCGCCGGATTGGTTAGCGCGGGATAATACAGCCTCTCATACACCTCGTCCGCCATGAGCCAGAGATTATGGCGGCGCGTGAACTCAAGCAGCTTTTCCTGATCGTCCTCGCTCGCGACCCAGCCGAGGGGATTCGAGGGCGACGTGTACAGCAGCATGCGCGTGCGCGGCGTAACCGCGCTTTCGAGCGCATCGAAATCGATGGAATACCTGCCGCCGGAAAGCACATAGGGAACTTCGCGCGGAATCGCGTTCGACATGCGCATGATGGCCGCGCCGTTCGGCCAGGAAGGCGTCAGCACGATGCCTTCGTCACCCGGATCGAGCATGCAGCGAATCGCGACGTTCAGCGCCTGCACGCCGGACGCGGTGATGGCGATTTCAGCGGTGGGATCCAGCTCGACGCCGTGCAGCTCCGAATAGTAACGCGCCAGCGCTCGCCGCAGCGTCGGCAGGCCGGCGTTTTCGGTGTAATACGTGAAGCCGTCCGCCATGGCTTTTTGCGCGGCGCGTTTAATGTAATCGGGAGTCGGCGCGTTCGATTCACCGAAGTAGAGCTTGTAGACTCCCTCCATCCCCATCGCGATTTCGGCAAGCTCTCGAATGCGCGAGTGTGGGACGGCGAGGGCGGAGGCGGATAACGTCGCGGGCATGAACCATTTTACTTCGCGCGCACCGGGTGCGTGGTGGTTCCTGGGTGGTTCGTGGACGATTCGTGGTGAATTCGTGGTGTTTTTGTGGATATTATGACGGGCGGCTATTGCGAAATCGACGCGTGCGCCGCCGCACTTTGGCTTGCTTTTCGCGCGTTGCGGCGCTCCACCAATGCCCGGATGATTAGCACCCCCACCACCGACCCCAGGAACGCCACGAACATGTCCTCCTGCGAATCCCACATGTCGCCCTGCATGCCGACGAATTCCTCGCCGCGCTCCGGCGTCAGGAGGTTCGCCATGAACGCTTCCAGAATTTCGTAAACGGCGCTGAAGGCGAGCGTGCATTCAACCGGCAGATAATACAGCCAGTTTCCGGTGACGCGCAGCTTGCGCATGGCGATTTCCCTCATCGGATAGGCCAGCAGCAGCCCGAAGCTGAAGTGGGAGATGCGGTCGTAATGGTTGCGCGTGGTGTGCAGAATCGGCTTGAGCCACTCGCCGATAGGGACGTCGGAATACTTATAGTGGGCGCCCATTTCGTGAATGCAAAGATACACGAACATCAGCAGGTAGGAGAGATCGGAGAACGCCAGGCGGCGATAGGTTCCGAAGATACAGATCAGCGTGATGGCGACGCATCCGTTCTCCAGCGCCCAATCGAAAACCTTGTCGGGATGGTACGCGGCGATGGCGAGGAGGACGACGATCGCGGCGCAGATCCCCTGAAAGAACCGGTTATCGCGAAAAGCGGGGGAGCCCGCGGTGGAAGCGGTGGTCAATAGGCATTATAGGTTAAGCTGAGCCGCGACTGTTTTGGCTCCGGGTTCCGGAGCCAACACGCAACAGCGCAGGAAGGAGCGGTAACGAAGCCGCTGTAGAGTACCGCTTCTTTACAGTCGCGGCTCAGCAACTCCACCGCGCCCTTACCTGCATCGATCCTTCGCCGCCATCAGTTCATCGATGTTGATCAGCTCGGTCGGATAATTGCCGGTGTAGCAGGCGTAGCAGTAGCTATGCTTTTCGTCGCCGACGGCCTCGCGCAGCGCCCCCAGCGACAGATATCCCAGCGAATCGGCCTCGACAAAGCGGCGAATTTCTTCGACAGTGTTATTGGCCGCGATCAGCTCCGCAACGCTCGGCGTATCCACGCCATAAAAGCACGGCGACACGGTCGGCGGACCGGAAATGCGCATATGCACTTCGCGTGCGCCCGCGCCGCGCACCATCCGCACGATCTTGCGGCTGGTGGTTCCACGCACAATCGAATCGTCCACCAGAATCACACGTTTGCCTTCCAGCAGATGGCGCACGGGATTCAACTTCAACTTCACGCCGAAATCGCGAATGGCTTGCGAAGGCTCGATGAAAGTGCGCCCCACGTAATGATTCCGTATCAGCCCGTGGCGAAAAGGGATGCCTGCCTCGGACGCATAGCCGATGGCGGCGGCGACCCCCGAATCCGGCACCGGCACCACCACGTCGGCATCCACGGGACACTCGCGCGCCAGCAGCCGGCCGAGCATTTCGCGGGATTGCTGCACCGGCCGCCCGAACACAATTGAATCGGGCCGCGAAAAATACACGTGCTCGAAAACGCAATGCGCGTGATCGCTGACGGGAGCGTAGCGCTCGCGCGTCATGCCTTCCGGCCCCACGATCACCATTTCGCCGGGTTCCACGTCGCCCAAGTAAACTGCGTTAATCAGATCGAAAGCGCACGTTTCCGACGCGAAAACATACGAAATACGACCACCGGAGAGCTCCATTTGCCCCAGCGCGAGCGGCCGGAATCCATGCGGATCGCGCGCGACGATGATGCGATCCGCGGCGAGAAACACGAGCGAAAACGCGCCTTCCAGTTGCAGCAAGGCTTCTCGCAGCGCCCCCGAAAGCGTGCGTTCCCTCGACCTTGCAACCAGATGCAGAATTACTTCGGTGTCGCTGGATGCCTGAAAAATCGAGCCGTCGCGTTCCAGCTCCCGCCGCAACTCCCCCGCATTCGTGATGTTGCCGTTGTGCGCGACCGCGATCTGGCCTTTGTTGCAAGCCACTGAAAACGGCTGCGCGTTCAGCAAAACGGTGTCGCCGGCCGTCGAATAACGCGTGTGGCCGATGGCGAGGTCGCCGGGCAGTTGGCCCAAAACCTCCGGCGTGAAGATATCGGCGACATGCCCCATGCTCTTGTGGAAATGGATGTTTCGGCCGTCGCTCGAGCTAATGCCGGCGCTTTCCTGGCCGCGATGCTGAAGCGCATAGAGACCCAGATACGCGAGATTGGAGGCCTCGGGATGGCCGTAAATCGCGACTACGCCACATTCTTCGTGCCAGCTATCTAGCATGTTGGTTTCGTGATCCGGTTCTCGAATGCGTTCTGGTAGGTCTGCTGCAATTGCTGAACGGAACAGTCGATGTAATTCATCGTACCGTTGCTGATTCGTAATCTCTCTTTCATTGTAACGCCGATGCGCACGCATTCGACTCCGTGGGAGGCCGCTATTTTTTCGATGGCTTCGGGCACGTTTGTCGAAATCAAGATGCGCGACGGCCCTTCGTGAAACAGCGCGATTTCGGGACGCGAATCCGTTGTCAGCTCAGTCCGTAGTTCTATCGACGCCCCAATCCGGGCGGTGCAACATTCTGCAAGCGCCACCGCGATGCCGCCATCGCTCAAATCGTGCGCCGATTCGGCCAGGCCCGCGTTGACGATTTCTCGAATCGCCGATTGGACGCGCTTTTCGTAATCCAGATCCAGCGCGGGCGGCATTCCCCACATCGCGTTCAGCACGACTTTGGCGTATTGTGTGCCCCCGAATCGAACGTCATCACGCAGTGCGCCATGTGTCCCGAGACCGCCAACCAGCATCACAGTGCGGTCTTCATGCTTGAACGGAATCGTAACCGGCGCGGCGGTTTTCATGAGCCCCACGATCCCCATCACGGGCGACGGCCAGATGGCCTCGCCCAGGGTTTCGTTGTAGAGGCTCACGTTGCCGCCCGTGATGGGCGTTTCGAAAAAGCGGCACGCCTCGCCAATTCCTTCGATGGTTTCGACCAGTTGCGCCATGATCTCCGGCCTCTCAGGATTGCCGAAATTCAGATTATTGGTGGCCGCGACGGGCACCGCGCCGACCGTCGAAAGATTGCGGCAACATTCGGCGACAATCAAGCGCGCCCCTTCGCGGGGCGAGAGCGCGCAGTAACGCCCGTTGCCATCGAGCGACATCGCAATGCTGGTCCCGGTTTCCTTAATGCGCACGACGGCCGCGTCGGCGCCCGGTCCGGCAAGCGTGTTCGCGCGCACCAGGTAATCGTATTGTTGCCAGATCCAACGCTTCGACGAAAGATCATCCGACGCGACCAGCTTCAGCAAGTCCGCCGTGAGATTCGTGCTTGCCAAGCTCTTAGCGACAGAGTCCGGCGCTGCCATGGGAGCCGAGCGATACGGCGGGGCGTTATGCGGACGATCGTAGAGCGGAGCTTCATCGGCAAGTTCGCGATTCGGAATTTCCGCGGCGACGTTTCCATGATTCTTAACGCGCAACATTCCGTCGCCGGTCACCTGGCCGATGGTCACGGCGTCGAGTCCCCACTTGCGGAACACCGCGAACACTTCTTCCTCGCGGCCCTTTTCGGCGACGATGAGCATGCGCTCCTGCGATTCGGAAAGCATGATGTCATACGGAGTCATGCCGGTTTCGCGCTGCGGCACCAACGCGAGATCGATCTCAATGCCGGTACCCGCGCGGCTGCCCATCTCACATGTCGAACAGGTGAGCCCGGCCGCGCCCATGTCCTGAATACCCACGATCGCGCCGGTTTTCATGGCTTCGAGGCAGGCTTCGAGCAGCAGCTTTTCCATGAAGGGATCGCCCACCTGCACGTTGGGGCGCTTCTGTTTGGATTCTTCGGTGAACTCGGCGGACGCCATGGACGCGCCGTGAATGCCGTCGCGGCCGGTTTTCGCTCCGACGTAAATCACCGGATTCCCGATGCCCGATGCGCGCCCGAAGAAAATCTCATCGTGGCGAAAAACGCCCAGCGCAAAAACGTTCACCAGGGGGTTGCCGTTGTAGCAGCTCTCGAAAACAGTTTCGCCGCCGACGGTGGGGACCCCGAAACAGTTGCCGTAATGCGCGATGCCGCCGACCACGCCTTCGACGATGCGGCGGTTGCGATCGCCATTTTCCGGATCGTCGAGCGGACCGAAACGCAGCGCGTCCATCACCGCGATGGGACGCGCACCCATGGTGAAAATGTCGCGTAGAATCCCACCGACGCCGGTGGCCGCGCCTTGAAAAGGCTCGATAAAACTGGGGTGATTGTGCGATTCGATTTTGAAGGCGATGGCCCACTTATCTCGAGCCTCGCCGGATTCCGATGTTCCGATGTCGATGATGCCGGCGTTTTCGCCCGGGCCGACCAGCACGCGCGGCCCCTTGGTCGGCAATTTTTTCAAATGCAGGCGGGAGCTCTTGTAGGAGCAGTGCTCGCTCCACATGACGTCGAAAATGCCGAGCTCGGTTTCCGTGGGTTCGCGCTTGAGGATCGATCGGACTTTATCGAGCTCTGACGGGGTCAGTGCGCTCATGCGGCGGCCGCTACCAATGAATGCACCATACTCTCGAACAGCACGCGGCCATCTGAAGAACCGAGGAGAGATTCCACGGCGTCTTCGGGATGTGGCATCAGGCCCATGACGTTGCGGCGTTCATTACAGATTCCGGCGATGTCTCGTAACGATCCGTTCGGATTGTCGACGTATCGAACCACTACGCGGTCTTCCTTTTCCAGCATGTCGAGCGTGCGCTCATCAGCAAAATAGCAGCCTTCGCCGTGCGCCACCGGAACTTTCAGCAACTGGCCCGGAGCCGCATCGCAGGTGAACGGCGTATTGGTGGTTTCGACGCGCAGCGTCACTTCGCGGCAGACAAATTTCAGCCCGCGATTGCGTAGCAGGGCTCCTGGAAGTAAACCACTTTCCACAAGTATCTGAAACCCGTTGCAGATGCCCAACACCAGTCCGCCGTCGGCGGCGAATTTCTTGATCGCGCCCATCACGGGCGAGAATTTCGCAATCGCGCCGCAGCGCAAATAGTCGCCGTAAGCGAATCCGCCGGGCAGGATCAGCGCGTCGGCTTGGCCGACGGAGGTTGAATCGTGCCAGATAAATTCCGCCGATTGCCCGAAGACGTTGGTGAGGGCATGCCAAGCGTCGTGGTCGCGATTGCTACCCGGGAAAACGACGACGCCGAATCGCATGGGGAAATTCTATTTTAACAGAGCGCACAAGTCAGAGCACGCGCCGCAAATGATCCCCGCCGTGAAAGGCGGGACGATGATCCCCGCCCTGACGGGCGGGGCTTGACAGGCGAGAACGAATTATATGAGCCCGTAACCCGATCGTAATCAATCAGATTGTCATCCGCTTGGCCTCTGAATCCCGGAGGCATGAGTACAATAGAATACTGATGCGAATCGCGCTGGCGCAAATCAATCCGACCGTGGGAGACCTGCGGGGTAACGCGAATCTTATCGCGCGGATGGCCCGCCAGGCGGCGGAGCGCGGCGCGGATGTCGCGGTTTTTCCCGAGCTTTCAATCACCGGCTATCCGCCGCGCGATCTGGTGGAAAAGCCCAGCTTTATCGATCGCAGCGAGCAGGAACTGGAGCGGCTGGCCGCGGAGACCGCCGATCTCGATCTCAGCATCGTGTGCGGCTACGTGGCGCGATCGGATTCTGAGACCGGAAAGCGCGCGCTCAACTGCGCGGCCGTGATGGAGCGCGGGAAAGTCGTGTTCCGGCAGACGAAAATGCTGCTGCCGAATTACGATGTGTTCGACGAAGCACGCTATTTCCGCCCAGGGGAACGCGCGTCGCTGTGCACCATTCGCGGCAAACCGGTGGCGCTGACGATTTGCGAGGACGCCTGGAACGACCGCCAATTTTGGAAGCAGAGGCTGTACCAGCGCGATCCGGTGGAAGAGCTCTTCGGCGCCGGCGGCGAGATCCTGCTGTGCATCAACGCGTCGCCGTATCAGGTGGGCAAGCGCGAGATGCGGCGCGGCATCTATCGCGCTTCGGCGCGGCGATATAAGCGGCCGGTGGTGTATGTGAATCAGGTGGGCGGAAACGATCAATTGGTTTTCGATGGTTCCAGCTTCGCCATGAACGGCGCGGGCGAAGTGATCGCGTCGGCGAGGTCGTTTGAAGAGGACCTGGTGATCGCCGACCTCGACATTAATAGCGACTCGGGCGCCCGCAATCTGCACGAAGATTTTTCGGATGAATGCGAGGCGACTTATCAGGCTCTGGTGCTGGGCACGCGCGATTACATGCGCAAGTGCGGGTTTTCGCGCGCGTTAATCGGATTGAGCGGCGGAATCGATTCGTCGCTGACCGCCGCCATCGCAGTGGATGCGGTGGGACGCGAGAACGTCACCGGAGTCGGCATGCCGGGACCGTACTCATCGGAAGGCAGCATCACGGACGCGCGCGAGATGGCGGAAAGATTCGGGATTCGTTTCGAGATCATCCCGATCACGGGCGCCTATCATCAGTTCATCCAGGAATTGACCCCGGCGTTTGCGGGCCTCGGGCAAGATGTCACGGAAGAGAATCTGCAATCGCGATTGCGCGGAGTCACGCTGATGGCGCTTTCGAATAAGACCGGCGCGCTGGTGTTGACCACCGGAAACAAGAGCGAGCTGGCGGTGGGCTACTGCACGCTGTATGGCGATATGTGCGGCGGGCTCGCCCTGATCAGCGACGTTCCCAAGACCATGGTGTACTCGCTGTCGCGCGTCGCGAACAAACGGCACGGAGGAGCGATTCCAGAGACCGTGTTCACCAAGCCGCCTTCCGCCGAGCTGCGCCCCGATCAGAAGGACACGGATTCGCTGCCCGAATACGATGTGCTCGACCGGATCCTCGAAGCCTACATCGAGCAGGTCCGCACGCCGCGCCAGATCGCGGACGAGCTGAAGCTATCGATCGAGCTGGTATCGGATATCGTCAACAAAGTGGATCGCAACGAGTACAAGCGCCAGCAGGCCGCGCCCGGCTTGAAGGTCACCAGCAAGGCGTTCGGCATCGGGCGGCGTTTTCCAATCGCACAGAGGTATTCAGAATGAAACAACGTCTCGGTATTCTGTTCGTGGTGATTTGCGCGGGAATATTGTGTTCGCAACCCTCCTGGCAGGAGCGCGTGGGCCGGCAGCCGGACGGAAGTTTTCTTCTGTCGAACGGATGGCGATTAAAGCCGGCGGGAGCGCAGGTGCCGCTGGATACGCTGCCGATGTCGTCGGCGCTTTCGAAAGACGGAAAGTTTCTGCTGGTGCTGAACGGCGGATATAAACCGCCGTCGGTGAGCGTGCTGACGGTGGATTCGCCGCATGAAATTTCGCGTGTGCCGGTGGCCGATGCGTGGCTGGGGCTCGCGTTTTCGCCGGATGGGTCGAAGGTGTACGTCGGCGGCGCGTCGAAAGCGACGGTTTTCGAATTCACTTTTTCGTCCAGCGGAGTGCTGAAGCCGACGCGGGAACTGGTGGTCGCACCGGCGGATAAACGCACGTATGAGGATTTCATCGGCGATGTCGCGGTCTCGCCGGATGGGAGCCGGATTTACGCCGCGGACATGTATCACGACACGATCGTGGTGATCGACGCAATAACGGGAAGGGTCGCCGATCGCTACAAGACCGGTCCGCGGCCCTATCGAATTCTGTTTCATCCCGACGGAAAATCTTTTTTTGTTTCGAGCTGGTCGGCTGGACGGGTGTATCTTCACGACGCCAAGACCGGCACGGAAAGCGGGACCGTGCTGTTAGGCGCGCATACTACCGACATGGTGCTCAGCGATAAGGAGGCGGACAACGGCGATAAAGAAACGAAATATCGCCTGTTCGTGGCGGCGGCGAATACCAATCGCGTGTTTGTGGTGGGCATCGACGACACTAAGCAGATGAAGCAGATTGAGTCGATCAATGTGGCGATGACCGCAAGGAGCCCGCTGGGCATGACGCCGAGCGCGGTGGCTCTGAGCCCCGATCAGACGCGCTTATACGTCGCATGCTCGGACGCGAACGTTGTTGCAGTGGCCGATGTTTCGGATGCGCGCAGCCGCGTGCTGGGGTTCATTCCGACCGGCTGGTATCCGACGGCCGTGCGGGCGCTGGCCGACGGCCGTATCCTGGTCCTGAACGGGCGCGGATTGCAGAGCCATGCCAATCCCGATTACGCGGGACCGCGGGCGCGCTCCGAGTCGCATGTGGGCGATCCCCGCGCGTACTACGTCGGCGTGATGCAGACCGGCACGATGTCGGTAATCGATCCGGTGGATGACGCGGCGATCGGCAAATATACCCAGCTCGCGCAGAGCCTCTCGCCGTATCGCGACAGCGAGCTGGACATGACGCTGTTGCCGAGCGACAGCGTGATTATTTCCCGGCCCGAGAAGCCGTCGCCGATCGAGCACGTCATCTATATCGTCAAAGAAAATCGGACCTACGATCAGGTGTTCGGCAGGATCGGCAAGGGCAACAGCGATGCATCGCTGTGCCTGTTCGACGAAACCGAGGCGCCGAATCATTACAAGCTGGCGCGCGAGTTTATCCTGTTCGATAACTTTTACGTCAACAGCGACGTGAGCGCGGACGGGCACAGTTGGGCGACGGCATCCATCGCGCCGGATTACGTCCAGAAGCTCTGGCCGAACGAGTACGCCAGCCGCCGCAAGCATTACGATTTCGAGGGGCAGGAGCCGGCCAACTCGCCGCCCGCGGGGTATTTGTGGAACAATGCGTTGGCGGCGGGACGGACGGTGAGAAATTACGGCTACTGGGTCACCAATAAGAAAGAAGCCGCTCCGGTTGGAGATATTCAGATCGAAAGTGTGCAGGACCCCGCGCTCAGATCGATCACGAATATGAAATATCGCAGCTTCGATCTAGGCTATTCGGATATCGATCGCGCGCACACGTTCCTCGATGATGTGAAACAGTTCGAAGCGAGCGGGGCCATGCCGAATCTGATGATCCTGCGGCTGGGCAACGATCATACCAACGGCACCACGCCGGGCAGGACCGCGCCGCTTTCGATGTTCGCCGATAACGATTACGGGCTGGGATTGATCGTCGAAGGCGTTTCGAAGAGCCGGTTCTGGCCGACGACCGCGATTTTCGTGATCGAAGACGACGCGCAAAACGGTCCGGATCACGTGGATTCGCACCGGTCGCCGATGCTCGCGATCTCACCTTACACGCGGCGTGGAGTGATCGACAGCACCATGTACAACCAGTCTTCGATTATGCGAACGATGGAATTGATTCTGGGCATGCGGCCGATGACGCATTTCGACGCGGCGGCGCATCCGCTGACGGCGGCGTTCTCGAACACACCGAACAATGCGCCCTACGCGGTGGAGAAGCCGCGGATGTCGCTGACCGAGAAAAATCCCGCGGGAACCAGAACCGCCGCGCGATCGCAGAAGATGGACTTTGATGAAGCCGATCAGATTGACGATGATGAGTTGAATGATATTCTGTGGATCGCGATTAAGGGCAGCCAGCCTCCGCCGCCGGTGCGGAGTTATTTTTCGGCTCGGCACTAAGAGGGCGCACTTCCTGACGGTCGCCGCGAAGAGTGAAGCCTGCCGGCAGGGCATGGCCCTGCCCCACACGGAAGCATGACCACTCTCTGCTTCCTCTGGCACATGCACCAGCCGTTCTACAAGGATTTGTGGAGCGGCGAGTACAAGCTGCCCTGGACTCGTTTACACGCCCTGAAGGACTACGCGGGCATGGTGGAGATTCTCGACGAATTCCCGCGCATACACCAGACTTTCAACCTGGTTCCGTCGGTGGTGGCGCAGATCGAGGAGTACGCCGCGGGTACGGCATCCGACCCGTTTCTGGATTGCGCGGTTACGCCGGCGGAAGATCTGACCGAATCCCAGCGCGTGTTCATGCGCCGGTATTTCTTTCAAGCCAACCTGGAGCGCGTGATTTATCGCTATCCCCGGTATCGCGAGTTGCACGATTCGCGGGAGCGCTTCAGCGTGGACGATTTGCGCGATTTACAGGTGCTCAGTCAACTGGCGTGGTTCGATGAAGACCTGCTGGGGCGCGATCCGGAGTTGATGGAGCTGGTGCGCAAGGGTCGCGGCTATTCGCTTCAGGATCAGGAGGTGATGGTGCGCAAGCAGCGCGAATCTTTGCAGCGCGTCCTGCCGGTATACCGCGACGCCGGCGCAAGCGGGCAGATCGAAATTTCGACGACGCCGTTCTATCATCCGATTCTGCCTTTGATCTGCGATTCGGATGTCGCCGCCGTTTCGCGGCCGGGGGTGACGTTGCCACGTCGCTTTTGCTATCCGGAAGACGCGAGAGAGCAGCTCATGCGCGCTCTAAATTACATGCGCGAAAAGCTGGGCGTCGAGCCGGTGGGGCTGTGGCCGTCGGAAGGATCGATTTCCGATGAGGCGCTCGGCTTAGCCGCCGATTGCGGATTCAAATGGGCTGCTAGCGACGACGGCGTTCTGGCGCGGACGCTGAAGGTCAACGCCGGGCCCGATGCGACCTATCACAACTATTTGTGGCATGAGTCACTCCATGAACCAGGCCATGAACCAGACCGCGAGATTCAGCTTCTGTTTCGCGACCATTTCCTCAGCGATCTGATCGGCTTCCAGTATCAGCACATGCCGGCCGAGGATGCAGCCGAACATTTTTTGACGCAGATCCGTAGCAACATTCGTGACAGGGTTACCAGCGACGCGCAACGCAGGCACGCGCTGGTGCCTATCATCCTCGACGGCGAAAACGCATGGGAATGGTACGCGGCCAACGGCCGTCCATTTCTGCGTGCGCTGTATCGCCGCATATCGGACGATCCGGATTTCGAGGCGCTGACCATCTCTGAAGCGCTTGCGAGATTCGAGCCGAGGCGAATCGGCGGTGTGGTTCCCGGCTCCTGGATCAATGCGAATTTCGATGTCTGGATCGGCGCGGAGGAGGATAATCTGGCGTGGGAATTTCTGCTGGACGCGCGGCGGGCGTACGATGAAGCTCGAAACGAGCCAGAAATATCGAATGACATGCGGCGGCTGGCTTACGAAGAGCTGCTGATCGCCGAAGGCAGCGACTGGTGCTGGTGGTACGGGCCCGAGCACGGTTCCGATAATCGGCCCGAGTTCGATCAACTGTATCGCGCTCATCTTTCGAACGTGTATCGGGCACTGGGCCAGACGCCGCCCGAAGAGCTGTCGCAACCGATCCTCAAATCGCAGCCGGGCGAGCTGCATGAGCCGCCTCAGAATTCGATTCACGCGACGCTGGATGGCGAAATCACGTCGGTGTTCGAGTGGTCGGGAGCCGGGCGCTACCGTCCCGATGTGAGATCCGGAGCGATGCACGGCAACATTCCTGTACGCGAATTGTTTTACGGAACCGATGGAGAGAATTTGTTTGTGCGCATAGATCAGGCCGAGGGAGCCGATTTCAAGATCGAATTCGAGACGGGTGTGGCGGATACGCGAGTGGCCATCCGTCGAATCGTCGAATTAAGCGCTCGTCTCATTGATAAGCCAGGGCAGCCGGGCCATCGGTTTCGAATCACCATTGCGCGGGATGGGTTGCCGCCGGTTACGGTTCCCGCGGACGGATGGATTGATCTGGGGAAAGGGTAGGAAAGTACTTGCGAGCCACGGCGAGAAATCGAACCAAGTTCTAAGGAAATTTTAGGCCGCTCCCTTTGGTCACGGCTCGTTAAGACGGCGGCTCTAGCGCCCGTCGTCGTCGATGGCGATTTTCAATGCGCGAAGAAATTTCTGATCCTGCGAGGTGAGTTTGATTTTGCCGACCTTGCGGCGGCCGCTCTCCGGCGGCGTAGCCAGCTCGATGGTTTCGCCTTCTTCGCCTTCCTCGGCATCCTCGCGTTTATTGAAGCCGATGGTAGCCTCAAGCACCAGGAACACGTCGTAGCCCGCGCGCTTAATTTCTCCGATGGCGGCGGCAATGCGGTCGGAATCCGAGAGCGACTCATTGATGGCGTTCCCGAGTTCCTGCATGAGTTCCTTCAATCGATCTTCCAAGTGATCCCTCATTTCTGGCGCTTATCACCTGTCATTCGGGCGCCGCTGGCGCCGCGGGCGCCGCGAGCCGGCTTTCAAGAAGCCGCTCCGTGAGGCACCCGGCAAACCACCCCAGAGCCACCTTCAGCATATCACCTGATGCAAACAGGGGCCATTGGGTTCCATCAGGCCCCGATGGTTCTATCGGCCCCTTCTTGTGAATTCTGTATTTCCGATTTCTGGCTCGCCGTCAGCCACCCGCAAGGCGTTTGTTACGATGGGAACATCCATGGGCCGCCTGATTAAGAGCTTCCTGGGGCACGTTCTTCCGAAGGTGATCCTACCCTTACGCATTCTTTGGAACGAGATGATCGGGTTCCTTTTTCTGTTGATCGCCGTTCCCGCGATCTTATCGGCGATCAAGTACTTTCGAAAAGCCGAGCAGGACGCCGACAATCTCTTCTGGGCGCTCCTAACCGTCATTTTCGCGGCGGTGATGGTGTTCTTCGGCATCCACTCTTTTGTGCGCGCACGCCGGATATCGCGGTCATGACTCACGAACTTCCGGGTGAGTATCCGTTCACGCGCGGCATTTATCCCGACATGTACCGCGGCCGCCCGTGGACCATGCGCCAGTACGCCGGCTTCGGCTCCGCCGAGGAGAGCAATCGCCGCTATCGCTATCTGCTTTCGCAAGGCATCACCGGTCTTTCCATCGCATTCGACTTGCCGACGCAGATGGGAATCGATTCGGATCATCCCCTGGCGGCGGGCGAAGTGGGGCGAACCGGCGTGTCTATCTGCTCGCTCGACGATATGGAGCGATTGTTCGATGGCATTCGTCTGGATCAGATCACCACGTCGATGACCATCAATTCGACGGCTGCGATTCTTCTGGCTCTCTACGTCACCACGGGGCGGCGGCAGGGCGCTAACGTTCGCAAGCTTTCGGGGACCGTACAAAATGACATTTTGAAGGAGTATATCGCGCGCGGCACGTATATCTATCCGCCGCGTCCGGCGATGCGAATCATCACCGACATGTTCGCCTGGGCGGCCGCGGAGCTGCCCGAGTGGAACACCATTTCGATCAGCGGCTACCACATTCGGGAGGCCGGATCCACCGCGGCGCAGGAAGTTGCCTTCACGCTGGCGGACGCGATCGCTTATGTTCAAGCGGCGCTCGACGCCGGCCTTGAAATCGATGCCTTCGCGCCCCGGCTCTCTTTTTCTTCAACGCCCATAACGATTTTCTGGAAGAGATCGCGAAGTATCGCGCCGCGCGCCGCCTGTATGCCCGGATCATGAAGGAGCGTTTCGGCGCGCGCAATCCGAAATCGATGATGCTGCGGTTCCACACGCAGACCGCCGGTTCGACGCTGACCGCCCAGCAGCCTGATGTGAATGTGGTGCGTGTCGCGCTTCAGGCGATGGCGGCGGTGCTGGGCGGCACACAATCGCTGCACACTAACGGCCGGGACGAAGCCCTTTCCCTGCCCACCGAGGAATCCGCGCGGCTGGCGCTGCGAACACAGCAGATCATCGCCAATGAAACCGGCGTCACCAATGTCGCCGATCCGCTGGGCGGCAGCGTCTACATCGAGGAACAGACCGACCGCATCGAGCGCGAGGCGCAGGACTACATCGATCGCATCGATGCGATGGGTGGGACTCTGGAGGCCATAGAAAGCGGATTCATCCAGGGCGAGATTCAGAACGCGGCCTACGCGTTCCAGAAATCGGTGGAGCGCGGTGAAACGGTGGTGGTGGGAGTGAACCGTTTCAAACAAGCGGAGGCGAATCCTCCAGTGACGTTCCGTATGGACCCGGAGATGGAACGTGCCCAAATCGAGCGCCTGAGAGAAATGCGCGCGTCGCGATCGCAGACGATGGTGAGCGACACCCTCGCCGCGCTGGAGCGCTCCGCGCGTGGATCGGACAATCTGATGCCGCGCATTCTGGAGGCGTGCGAAGCGCGCGCGACGGTCGGCGAGATTTCAGACCGGCTGCGGGAGGTGTTCGGCGAGTATCGCGATCACTCCTGACCCGTTTAATCGGTCGCTCCGCTCGCCATCGGCAGCTCCGCCGCCGTGATCGCCGGCTCCCGCCGCATCGACGGAAATTTTCCGTAGGTCATCCCGCGCCACAGCCATTCCATCGGGCCGAATCGATACCGCGCCAGCCACCAGTTGCTGAACACGACCTGCGCTCCGTACAACACCACCGTCGGAATCAGTCCCTCCGCCGGTCCGACGCGGCCGAATAAACCGGTCGTGTAGTTGTAGTAGAACAGCGTGCAGACCACCGACTGCGTCAGATAATCCGTCAACGCCATGCGCCCCACGGCGGCGAACGGCGTGAGCAGTCGTTTCCATGTCGCGCTCTGGATCAGCACCGCGAGTCCCGATGCATAACCCGCGCTCAACAAATGCATCGACGGAAACTGCAAGATACTCGCGAGGTATCCTACCACCGTCGGATGACCGTTGCTGGGCCGATGCTGCTGCGATACCACGAAAACGTTCAGCGCGATCCCCAGCGGTATGCACACCGCGCACACGCGTTTGAGCAGCGGTTTGTATTGATCCAAGCGCTCCACAATTCCCGCTCGATATACCCACAGCCCCGCCAGGAAAAGGCACATCGCGTAGATGGCGAATAGCGTCGATGGCAGCTCTTTCTTCCACACCACCCAATTCTCGCGAAGGATTTGCGGGACGGAACCATGTGAGTAAATCGCGATGATCGGCGCGACCGTGGACAGATCGAATGGTTTACTCGCATGCGATGCCGGCCCGTGGCCGAGCAATGCCGCGATGTAGATCCCGGTGATCACCAGGATCGGCGCCGTGAAAATGCTTCCCGCCCACCACAGCACCGTCTTCTGGCTGCGATTGCGAAACAACAGCAGCATCGCGCCGGAGAGTGCGTAGGTCAGCAGAATATCGCCCCACCAGATCAGGATTCCGTGGATCAGCCCGAACAGCGCCAGTGCCGCCAATCGCCGCGGATAAAACGACATGAACTTTGCGCCGCGAGCCTCTGCTCGGGACATCTGCACCGCGAATCCAAGGCCGAACAGAAACGAAAACAGCGTGACGAACTTCCCCTGGATGAAGATGTCGATGAACGCCTGTGCGATCGTATCGGCACGTCCATGAAACAGCGGACTGATGTTGCCATAAAGATCCGCGGGCGCATTGAACCCGCGCATGTTCGCCGCCAGGATGCCGAATAGCGCCATCCCGCGCAGAATATCGATATAGAGAATCCGCTCGGCCGAGGTGATGGGGCCCGCGCGTTCGACGTCAGTCGACATGGTGCTACCGCCTTTCCTTACATAATAGATAGAAACGGAGACAGAGATGCCGGGGTTCCCTAGTCGATACCGGATTCAGACTAATTCTCGGGTTTGATACTAATGACCGACTTCCACATCATCGGCGGCGGATTGGCTGGATGCGAGGCTGCCTGGCAGATCGCGCGCGCGGGCGGACGTGTGGTCCTCCACGAAATGCGCCCTAATCGCCAGACGCCGGCGCACAAAACCGAGTCGCTCGCGGAATTGGTTTGCAGTAATTCATTGAAAACCGAGCAGGAATCGAGCGCACCCTGGCTGCTGAAAGAAGAACTGCGGCGGTTGGATTCGCTGCTGTTGCGGGTGGCGGGGGAAACGCGCGTGCCGGCCGGTCACGCTTTAACCGTCGATCGCGAGCTGTTCGCCGCCGAAGTCACGCGCAGGATCGCAAGTGAGCCGGCGATCGAGATTCGGCGTGAAGAAGTGACTGCGCTCGATCCCGAAAAAATCTGGATTATCGCATCGGGCCCGCTGACTTCGGATGCGCTGGCATCGGAGATCGCCCGTATCACAGGGTCGGAACGCCTGTTTTTTTTCGATAGCATCAGTCCGATTGTGGAAGCCGAGTCCATCGATCACTCCATCGCGTTTCGGGCGTCGCGATATGGAAAATCGCTTGACGGCACTGACGATTATTTGAACTGTCCGTTCGACAAAATGCAATACGAGACTTTCGTCGACGCGGTGCTCGCGGCTGATAGCGTGCCCACGCATATTGAGCAGGATCGTGTGTTGCACACGGGTCCCTTGAATGACACGGCCCGCTACTTCGAGGCGTGCCTGCCCATCGAGGAGATCGCGCGCCGCGGCCGCGACACCTTGCGCTTCGGCCCGATGAAGCCGATGGGCTTGACCGATCCCCGCACCGGGCGGCGCCCCTACGCGGTGGTGCAGTTGCGCCAGGAAAATGCGCGCGCGGGCAGCTACAATCTGGTCGGCTTTCAGAATCACATGCGATTCGGCGAACAGGCTCGCGTGCTGCGTTTGATTCCGGGATTGGAAAACGCGGAGTTTCTGCGATTCGGCCAGGTTCATCGCAATACGTACATAAATGGCCCCGATCTGCTGACGCCTACACTCCAGTTGCGCACGGCCCCCAACGTTTTCTTCGCGGGACAGATTTCGGGAGTGGAGGGATATGTGGAATCGATCGCGACAGGGTTGGTCGCGGCGCGCAGCGCTGTGGCGTTCGCGGATCACGAGCCCGCGCGCCCCTTCCCGCGCGAAACCGCGATCGGATCGCTGTGCGCCTACGTTTCCGGCGCCGATCCGGCCAATTATCAACCCGCGAATATTACCTTCGATCTGCTTCCGAGGCTGGAACAGCCGCCGCGCGATCGCAAGCAGCGTCACGCCGAAGTTTGCCGCCGCGCCCTCGATGCTCTCGACCAGTTTCTTTACACCCATGTCTGAAGTGACATCGGAATTGGCGGGGGCAATCGCGCGTTATCTTGCCGGTCTCGCGCGGGAGAACGCCTCGCCGCACACGCTGCGCAACTACTCGTCCGATCTCGCTCAGTTCGTCGAATATTTCTCGCCACCCGGCCGCGCAGCATCGGCCACGCCGGCGCCGCGCGAAATCGGCGTGCTGCAACTACGCGAATGGCTGGGGCATTTGTTTGACCAGGGGTTGGGCGCGATCACCGTTCGCCGCAAGCTCGCAGCCGTACGATCGCTATTCAAGTTCATGCTGCGCGAAGGCGCCATTGCCGCGAACCCGGCGCGGCTGGTGCGCACTCCGAAAGCCCCGAAGCGCGTGCCGATGGTGCCGACGGCGGAGCAGACCAACACGCTGGTGGATGCCGTAGCCGCGGATACTCTGGATCGTCCGCATCCCGCGCGCGACCTGCTGATTTTTGAACTCCTATACGGCTGCGGCATACGCATCAGCGAGCTCGCCGCGCTGAACCTGGAGGATTTCGATCGCACCGAGCGCTGGATTCGCGTTTTCGGAAAGGGTCGCAAGGAGCGGCAGATTCCGTACGGCGCGAAGGCGGCGGAAGCGCTCGAAAAATATCTTGAGGTTCGCGGTGGGGCAGCGCCATGCGCTGCCATGGGCGGCGGGGCAGGGCCGGGTCCTGCCGGGACTGAACGCGCGCTTCTGCTGAATCATCGCGGCCGGCGGCTATCGGATCGCGGCGCCCGCGGCATCGTCAAATTTTACGCGCGCATGATCTCGGGCGATTCGTCGCTGCATCCTCATAGCTTGCGGCATGCTTATGCGACCCACCTGTTGGCCGATGGCGCCGATCTTCGCGCGATCCAGGAATTGCTGGGACACGCGCGTCTCGCCACCACGCAGAAGTACACGCAAGTGTCCCTGACGGATCTGATCGCGGTATATGATCGCGCGCATCCCAAGGCTCGCAAGTCCTGATTCGATGGTCGTGATTCGATGGTGGATGGTACTGCGCTATCATACCGGCCAACGGGTTCCTTAGAACATCCATGGCCGATCAAGAACAATCCGTTCAGGAGAAGCTGCGCGACCTGCCGTCCGTCGAACAAGTCGTCGAGACCTTGACGGACGTGGACGCGCCCAGGCCGCTATTGGTGAATGAAACGCGGCGGGTGCTCGCCGCCATGCGAGCCGATTTGCTCGCTGGCTCTCGGATGGACATTGAGACGCGCAGCGCCATGCGCCGCGGAGTTGCGGATACGCCAACGGATACGGCATCTTGTACAAACATCGCCGCCAAGCAAGTACGCACGAGCATCGAAGAGCTTGCCCATCCATCGCTCAAGCGCGTCATCAATGCCACCGGCGTGATCCTTCACACCAATCTCGGCCGTGCGCCGTCGGTCGCATTCGCGCCGCTGGAAGGATACTCGAATCTGGAATACGATCTCGCGCGCGGCCGCCGAGGCAAGCGCGACGTGCATATTTCCGCGCTGCTGGAGCGGCTCGCGGGCAAACCCGGGATCGCGGTCAATAACAACGCGGCGGCGGTGCTGCTCGCTTTGAATGAACTGGCGCGCGGCGGCGAAGCCATCGTCAGCCGAGGCGAGCTGATTGAGATCGGCGACGGCTTTCGCATCCCCGACATCATGGCCGCGTCGCGCGCGAAACTGTGCGAGGTCGGCACCACCAATCGCACCAATCTCGACGACTACCGGGCCGCGATCGGACCACGCACGCGCCTGTTGATGCGGGTTCATCCCAGCAATTTTCAGATTGAGGGATTCACCGCCAAACCCACACTCACTGAACTGGCGGCGCTCGCGCGCGAACGCGGCCTGCCCTTATATGAGGATCTCGGCAGCGGCTGCGTTGCCGATCTCGCGACATTCGGGATTTCGGAGCCGCGCGTTTCAGAAAGCCTGGAAGCCGGCGTCAATTTGGTTTCGTTCAGTGGAGACAAGCTGCTAGGCGGCCCTCAGGCCGGCCTGATCGCCGGCGAGCCGGAACTGGTCGCGCGTCTGCGCCGGAATCCCCTGTTCCGCGCATTGCGAATCGATAAATTGATCACGCAGGTTTTGGAGCAGGCGCTTCGTAATCTAGTGTTCGAGCGATGGGACGAAATCCCGGTGATGCGCATGATCCGCATGACTGCCGGCGAAATCCGCGCGCGCGCCGAGCGCCTGCAAACTCAACTTCGTGACGCTGGAATTAACGTCGACATTATCGAAGGACAGAGCGTTGCGGGCGGGGGTTCGACGCCCGAACAATCCTTGCCGACCTGGCTGCTCGCGATTTCCGGCAACGCGCCCAAGCTTGAGCGCAAGCTCCGCGCGAACAATCCGCCCGTCATCGCGCGGATTGAGGATGATCGCCTGGTTCTGGATTTGCGAACCGTGTTCGCCGAAGAAGAGGATGCTTTGGTGCTCGCCTTACGGAACGCGCTTCAGGACCGCTCCAGGTAACTCGCGTCCGCGGTCGACACGCGGATCTTCTCGCCCTCATTGATGAAGGCCGGCACCTGCACCACCAGGCCCGTGTCCAGCGTGGCTGGTTTGGTTACGTTCGACACCGTGGCGCCCTTCAACCCCGGCTCGGTCTGCACCACCGTCATATCCACCGACGGTGGCAACTCCACGCTGACCGCTTTACCTTCGTAGAACTCCACGTTCACCTTCAATTGCGGAATCAGGTAGTTGGTGGCGTCGCCGAGAATGTCCTTCATCAGGTGCATCTGCTCGTACGTCTCGGTGTTCATGAAGTGGAAGTATTCGCCGTCGTCGTAGAGAAATTCCATCTCCTGCTCATCGAGCGATGCCCGCTCCACTTTATCTTCCGAGCTGAAGCGATGCTCGATCATCGTGCCGGTTTTGAAATTGCGCATCTTCACCTGCACGAATCCACGCAGGTTGCCCGGCGTCCGATGCTCCATCTTGAAGACCGAGAAGAGATCCTTGTTGAAGATGATCACCATGCCCGGACGCAGTTGTGTTGCTGCAATCATAATAGGGAACTCTTAGTTTAGCAGAGCGGCAGCGCAGCGACACGGGTTTGCGACACGGGTTTGCGACACGGGTTGTATCATAGAGAATGGTTCCCGATATAATCCCTGAGGGTCTCACCTTTGACGACGTGTTGCTGCAACCCGCGCGCAGCGCCGTCGTCCCCGCCGAAACCGACACGCGCACCTGGCTCACGCGCAAAATCGCGCTGAATATTCCGGTGGTCAGCGCCGCGATGGACACGGTCACCGAGTCTCATCTGGCCATCGCGCTCGCGCAGCAGGGCGGCATCGGCCTGGTGCATCGCAGCATGTCGATTGAGCGGCAGGCCGAAGAAGTGGACCGCGTGAAGCGCTCGGAAAGCGGCATGATCGTCGACCCGGTGACCGTCGACCCGCAGCAGAAAATCGCCGACGCGCTCGAAGTGATGCGCCACTATCGCATCTCCGGCGTTCCCGTGACCAAGAACGGAAAGCTGGTCGGTATTCTCACCAATCGCGACCTGCGATTCGAAACGCGCTTCGATCTCCCCATCGAAAACGTGATGACCAAGGAGAATCTGATCACGGTCGCTGTCGGCACCACGCTCGAAGAGGCCGAGGCGATTCTGCATCGCCATCGCATTGAAAAACTGCTGGTGGTCGACGATCGGTACAACCTGAAGGGTCTGATCACGGTCAAGGACATTCAGAAGAAGTTGAAATATCCGAACGCCGCCAAGGATGAGCAGGGCAGGCTGCGCGTCGGCGCGGCCATCGGCTCGCAAGGCGATTTCCTGGAACGCGCGCAGGATCTGGTGAAGAAAAACGTGGACGTGCTGGCGATCGATTCGGCACACGGCCATCAGGAGCGTGTAATGCAGGCGGTCACCGCGCTGAAACACGCGCTGCCCGAGGTGCAGTTGATCGCGGGGAATATCGCAACGTATGAGGGCGCGCGCGACCTGATCGCGCTGGGCGTCGACGGAATCAAGGTGGGAATCGGGCCCGGGTCCATCTGCACAACGCGCGTGGTCAGCGGAGCGGGCGTCCCGCAAATTACGGCGATCGTCGAATGTTCCAAGGCGGCGCGCGGCGCGAGCGTACCCCTGATCGCCGATGGCGGCATCAAGTTTTCAGGCGACGTGACCAAGGCCATCGCGGCGGGCGCGGATTGCGTCATGATCGGCGGCCTCTTCGCGGGCACCGAGGAAAGTCCCGGCGAAACCATTCTTTACCAGGGCCGCACTTTTAAGAGCTATCGCGGCATGGGCTCGATGGGCGCGATGACCGCCGGCTCGGATCGCTACGCGCAGGATGCCACCGGCAAGCTGGTGCCGGAGGGCATCGAAGGGCGCGTGCCGTATAAAGGAATGTTGGCCGATCTGGTGTATCAACTTGTAGGTGGACTCCGGGCAGGGATGGGCTACTGCGGATGCGCGACCATCGATGAGCTGCGCGACCGCGCCAAGTTTTTGCGTGTGACCTCCGCCGGATTGCGCGAGAGCCACGTGCACGACGTCATCATCACCAAGGAAGCTCCCAACTATCGATTAGAATAGGCGCGTGATGCCTTGTGGGGCCGGCACTCTTGCCGGCAAGCCGGCTCCCAAGCCGGCTTCGATTGTTTCTTGGAGGCGCGCCCGTGAGGGTGCGCGCGTTGTTCCCACCATACGATTCGCTGTGCTGTTGCTGTCCGCGCCGCTGGTCGCGCAATCCGTTCGTGTCTACTCCGAATTCGCCCGGATCGATGCCAAGGGCGAAGTTACCGCGCCCGCCGAGCCTCGCGAAATTCTTTCACCCGCAATTGTCCGCAACGGATTCACTTCCTTTCAGGTCGTGGTTCAGGTGGAACCGGGCACGCCCTTCCGGTTGCATATCGGCGAGAATCCGGAGGGTGCCGTGCGTGTGACTGTGTATCGCGAATCGGGCGAAAAGCTGGAGCCGGTCGAGCTACCTTATGGAGGTAGTTCCACGCAGGTGTTCTGGATGGATCTGTGGGCGGATCGCGACGCACCCGTTCGAAGAATCAAAATCGAGCCTCAACTTAACGCGACGGATTTGAAGGGGGATTGGATCATCTATCCCATGGAAGTCCGCGTGATGGATGCGGCCATTCGGGGCGGCGCCAGCGTCAATGAGATGCCGCTGTGCGCGCCCGACGCAAAATCTTTGAGCGAACCGGCCATCGGCGAGATGCATCTTCGCAACTGGCGGCAGGATACGGCGCTGGCGAGGCAGTTTCCCGAAGCAGGCGTGTCCCGGATGAAGTCGATCTGCGAGACGCCGCCTCCGCCTGCTAATCCCGAGTGGTACTTCAAGATTCGCGACTACCTCTTCCGCCTGCGCTAGGGTAGCGTCATCCCGAGCGGCAGCGAGGGATCTGCTTTTCGGTAGTGGCACAGTTTCTCGACCTGACCCACTACCCGCGCTAGGCCAACGTTTCCGCTTGCGCTAGACTGGAACTGCAAGCCCGCAACGAGCGCACACAGCGAAGCGTTGTGCCCGTCAATGATGGAGAGGTGGCCGAGTGGCTGAAGGCGCACGCTTGGAAAGCGTGTTTAGGGGAAACTCTAACGTGGGTTCGAATCCCACCCTCTCCGCCACATCTTTCAAATTCCTGAAGAATCATGAAGAGAACGAATATCGGATCAACCTTCGACAGTTGGCTCACTGAAGAGGGCATCCGGGAGGAAGTGACAGGGACCGCGATCAAACGCGTTCTCGCCCGGCAGGTGGAAGCGGCCATAAAGGAAAAGAATTTCTCGAAGGCGGAGATGGCGCGAAGGATGCGCACGAGCCGGGCTGCGCTCGACCGTCTGCTCGACCCCGAGTACGACGCAGTCACGTTAAGCACCCTGCGAAAAGCCGCCACCGCAGTCGGCCGCGAACTCCGGCTGGAGCTTCGCTAAACAAAAAAACGGGCCGGTAATTTACCGGCCCGTCGTTCTAGCACCGAGAACTGAGGCCGTTTGTTGGAAACGGCCCCGCTTCGCCCTACTGGCTGTTGGGAAGCGCGAAGGCGATGTACTCGCCCGAATACGCCCCACCGCTGACTGCGACGACGATGTACTGCTTGCCCTGCCACTCATAGGTCATCGGCGATCCGCTCTGAGGCGCCGGCATCAGCACCGCGCCAACCTCTTTGCCGGTCGCCTTGTCATACGCGCGCAGCATGGCGCCGCGCGGATGGGTGATCGAGGTGACTTGGCTGTCGCCCAAAATCACCAGCGTTTTGGTGACCACCAACCCCACGCTGCCGTTCATGCCGGTGTTGCCGATGGTCATGCCCTTGAGCGCCGGGCTGTTGCGAATGTTGTCCGGAGTCTCGCCGTAGGGTACCTGCCACGTGATATCGCCGCGATCCAGATTCACCGCCGAGATGACGCCGTAGGGCGGCTTCACGATCGGCAGACCTTGGACCTGGAGACCGCCTCTGCCTGCCGCAGCCGCGGCTATAGCCGCGCTAGCGGCGGCAGGTGACGCAGGGGCGTCAGCCCCACCGCGTCCTCGTCCACCGCGTCCACGTCCACCGCCCGCGGCAGCAGTAGTCGCAGCCGCCCCGCCAAACCCACCACCGCCGCCGCGCTGCGGAGCATCCGCCGCGCTGCCGAATCCAGGACCTTGCGCTTCCCGGAATGGCTGGCTGTTGGATCCCGATACGTACTTGATATCGGTGAATCCCTCAGGAGGAGTGCGCAGCGAAATCGGAGTCACAAACGACTGCGCCGCCTGCGCGAACACCGTATGCAGTTCCGGATCGTAGCTCGCGCCGGGCCAGTTCGTGCCGCCGCTCGCGTTCCCCAGGTTGAGCCCGCCCAGCCACTTGCCGTTGGGATCGCCGATCACCGGAGGCGTGAACATCCCCTCCACGCGATACCGCTTCAGCTTGTCGATCGCATCCGCGCGCATTTCCGGCGTGAAGTCGATCAGGTCGTCGGGAACTTTGATGTAGTTGCGGCCGTAAGCCGGAGGCTTGGTCGGGAACGGCTGCGTGGGCGAGCTCTTCTCGCCCGGCACGTCGCTCTGCGCCACGGGCCGCTCTTCAATCGGCCAGATCGGCTCGCCGGTGATGCGATCGAAGACGTACAGGAAGGATTCTTTGCTGGGCACCGCGACCACTTTGCGCGGTCTGCCGTTTACAACGACGTCCCCCAACAACGGCGCTGACGACAGATCGTAATCCCACACCGGGTGATGCACGATCTGGAAATACCACTTGCGCGCGCCGGTCTTCAGGTCGACGCAGACCAGGCTCTCGCCGTACAGGTTATTGCCGGGACGCTCGCCGCCATAGTAATCCGATGTGGGCGATTCCACCGGCAGATACACCAGGCCAGCCTGCGCATCGGCGGTGATTTGGGTCCACACGCCGGTGTTGCCGTTGTAATCGGCCGAGCCGTTCTCCCAGGTGTCATAACCGAACTCACCCTTCCTTGGAATGGTGCGGAAGGTCCAGCTTAGTTTGCCGGTCCGAACGTCGAAGGCGCGCACCAGACCCTTGGTGTTGTTGCGCGTCACCACGGTCATGCCTTCCTTGAAGGACGATCCGACGATGACCGTGTCGTTCACGACGGTCGGCGTCGAATGCAACCCGGCCTCGCCGGTTTCAAGGTCGATGGGCGTGTTCACGCCGGTGTACATACCCTTCTTGAGGTCCACTTGCCCGTTTTCGCCGAAGCTGGGGATCATCATTCCGGTCTTGGCGTTCAGGCAGGTCAGCTTGTAGCCGGTGGTGACGTACAGCACGCGATCGTCGCCTTTGCCGTCGCTCCAGAACGAAACACCGCGGCCGGAGAGCTGGCGGGGCGCGATCGCCGCTCGCTGTCCCTCGCGCAGACTGTGTGTCCAGATGATCTCGCCGGTCTTGGCATCCAGCGCGACTACATCGCGCCGCGTGCCCGCCGTCGCATAGATGACGCCGTTCACCATCAGCGGCGTGCCTTCCAGCTTGAACTCGGGGCGCGTGCCAAAATTGTCCGTCTTGAAGTGCCACGCGACTTCCAGTTTATTGAAGTTCGAAGCGTTGATCTGATCGAGCGGCCGGTACTTCGTGCCCGCCAGGTCCGCCGTGTAAAGCGGCCATTCGGTGTCTTTCGGCTTCCATTGGCCCGACGCCGCCACCGCCATGCATACCAGACCGGCTATCAGAGCCGTGCCTGGCCTGCTGCTTGCTTTATGCATACTGAGCATATTTACTTCTCCCTTTTTGTGAACCTGTTCGTGTCCAACCTGCAAATTTGCGCTGCCGTTCTTGAACGATGCCTCGTATTAAAGTGTTATTGGCGCGAGCAACAACCACGCATTCGGAAAAGCTAGTGCCCTCCGCCGGCTGCTGCCTTCACCGAAACCTTGACATAGGCGTTGGACCAGCAGCACTGGAAGCCGCGCCCGCCTTCGCCCGAGTTGTCGTTAGCGGTGAGCTTCAGAAGATAATCGCCCGGCTCGCTGAAGGTAGCCGTCGTGGTTGCCTTGCCGGTAAACTTGGCGCCTTCGGGCGCCTTGAATTCCGCTTTTTCCAGCGCGGGTTTCTCACGGGCGAAGGTTACCTCGCCGGGACCGCGCATTTTGCCCCAAGTCACGCTGACTCCGCCGGTATCGCTGCCGCCGCGCCCGCCTCTGCCGCCAGCACCCCTACCGCCCCCACGGCCTGCGGGAGGACCGGATGCCCCGCCGGCGCCGGCCGAATCGGCTGCTGCCGCCGCTGCTGCCGCTGCGGCCAGTTGAGCGGCCTGCGGCGCACCTCCGCCCCCCCCTGACAAAGTGGTCCTCACATCGTCCGATACCCACACCGTCAGCTCCAGCGGAGCGCCCACAGTCGCCGCCAGCGAGGTAGTCTGGCCCTTGGGCCCATTAATGAACGGACCCTGGTCCGTGAATCCGATGTAAGGCGGCGTGTTACCGGTCGCCTCGATGAACGGCGACACTTCCCACACCGTGCCGATGTCGAGCGGAATCTTGGTGGACTTGCCGTTCGCGGTAATGGTCCAGGTCAGCCGCTTATCGCCGAAATCCTTCGGCACCACGATGGTGAACACTCCCCACTGCCGTCCGATCAGGAAATGCGTCGGCTGTCCGCGATCCGGCCCGCCCGGTTCAATCTTGTTATCCGGCCCGATCGGAACATCGACGATCTGGTGCTCATTCCGATTGTAATAACCGACCAGAATGCTGAACGTGCCATCGGGATTCGAAAACCAGCCTTCAAACGCGCCGGTGATGCTCTGTCCCGACTGGTGCGAGGGCTCGAGCGGCAGCGCCACTTGTTGCGCCGACAAGCGTTGCTCGAACCAAACACCGCCTGCGAGCACAATCGCCGCATACGTTGCAGCTAACCACACCTTCACCTGCATCTTGCCATTCTCCTAACGATCTTCTAGAAAAGTTTACGTCTTGCGCTCCGTGGAGTCAACCTAGGGTTACAAACCTGTACAAAGCCCGGTGGGGCAGCTCCATGCGCTGCCATCCTTGTGACCAACGCTGCGCGCGGTCTTTATGATTGACGAGCAGCGACCGGGGCTACGTTACTCGTCCGCCCGCGAACCCGATAGAGGCGCCGTCGTGTCAAGAAATGCGCCCAACAAAAACAACGAGCCGTCCTTCCCGCGAGTCTCGATAATTCGTAAAACTCGCGCGAAGGACGGCCCGCTGTCTTCAGAACAGGTGTTGCCAGGTTGTAAATCGTTTACGGATTATTATTCGCCGTGGCTCTCGGGTTCGCTCCGCGCGGCCGCGGATGTTTGGAGGCCCACTCGGAGTAATCCTCTTCGCTGATATAGGTGACGTTCACCCATGCGTGCGCCATTTCGTCGACGGTGCGATCGCCATACCCGACCCACTGGTCCGGATCCGGATTGTTGGGATTCGCGGTAGTGTTATCGTGCCACGCAGTGATGTGGAGGATGGTCCCTTTCGGAAGCACCGGTGCGGCGTCATCCGCATAGATGTAATTGTTCATCCAGTTGAAGTTGAAGTTGTTGACGTAGCTGAGCATCTGGACGGTACCATCCGGGAGGATCGCTTCCATCGCCATCGCCTTGCCGCGAAGGTGCATGTGCGGCTGGAAATTCTCCAGGCGAGCGGGCCGGGTCAGCACGTGGAAAGCCTGCGACTCGGTTACCGTATTCGGCGGAATGTCGAGGCGGCTGCCGGAGTTGCCGGTGGCCCCGAACAGCGTCAAGTAAGTGCGATACTTGGGCACTTCGCCCTTGGGATAGAAGTATACAGCCAACTCGGCATGATCTCGAATCTGCTCGCCCACCGCATGGATGTGCAGCTCCCACGAGATCCGGGACCCGGGCAGAAGCAGCTTGCCGCACCCTTCACGATAGATGTCGAAGTTCTTTCCGACCGCCCATTCCATCAGCAATCCAGCTCCGCCCGCTCCGCCACCGGCCGTGCCGGCATCTGGATTGGCGGCCCGGTAGCCGCTCTCATCCTGCATCAGGCGCGCGAGCACGTGGTGCATGATCTTACGGCCCTTTATGGTTCCGGGGCGCATTTCCACCGCGCGAACCCATCGCGGCTCGTCGAGCTGCACGTTGGTCAGCGGCTTGAACCAAACATCTTGCCCGTGAGCCGGCATGGTGTAGTCGTCCGACTTGATCACCAACCCCGGTTCCCCGAATTGCTTGGCCAGCGTCCAGCCATTGTCGTCATTCCAGACCAGCGGCGTGGGCAGGTCCTTCGCGTCGCCCATCGGCACGCCCGCGTCCACCCAGCGGACGATGGTCGCGATCTGATCGTCCGACAGCGAGCGATCATTCGCGAAGTGCTGGATGCCTACAGTCTTGTCGAGGTGCCACGGCGGCATGTTGCGCGTGATCACGCGCTGCCGGATATCCTTGGCCCAGGGACGCACTTCCGCAAAAGTCCTGAGGGACATCGGCGCGCTGGTGTTGGGCCGATGGCAGCTTTCGCATTTGGCCTGGAAGATCGGGGCGATGTCCTTGGCGAACGTCACCGGTTTGGCGCTGCTGGTCACTGTGTCCGCGGCGAAAGCGGATGTGGCGAGCGCAAAGGCTCCCGCGCACAACGCGAGCCTACACGTAGGGCTAACCATGGAGTTAACTCCTCCTAATTAGAAGTCTAGAGGCGTAATTTGCCGGTGTCAATGGTGAAGTGGGAGAATATGACGTTCGTAACAAATCCTGACAATCCGACCCGCCCATCCAGCCCCATGCGTCAGCTTGGGGCTTCTTCAGCTTGGGGCTCCTAAGCATAGGTACTCCAGGCCCTAAGTAATTGAATAGTCGACTGTTAATTGAGCGCCGCTAGTTCCTGGCCTCCTGCGGCATCTGGCGTGCCCGGGCTGTTTACCTGGCGCTGCCAGCAGTGGTGCGCGCCGGAGCGGCCGCCCGCACGGAAAAACCTGAAACGTCCCAGTCGCGCCTCAGTAACTACAGCGTGAAGGCAGCGCATGGCGCTGCCCCACGCAGCTCTTAAGTTAGAACACGATCCGCGCCGCCCACTGCACGATGCGCGCCGTAACGCCGCCGCCGCGGGCCGTATCGGCCGTCCCTGTCAACTGGCCGAACGTGGTCGAATCCGTGGATGTCGTCGGGCCGTTGAAGTTGACGTTGTTGAATACGTCGAAAGCTTCCAGGCGGATCTGGAATTTCATGCGTTCAAAGATCTGCGTGTCCTTTACCAGCGAAAGATCCTGATCGAAGAAGCGCGGCAGACTGAGGCCGTTGAACGCCAGGTTGCCGATGGATCCCGGCGCCGGTTCCGCAAAGCACGGCGTGGTCTCGCCCGGAGTGCAGATGTTAGCGGTGCTGGTGGCGCCCTTGATGGTGAACAGGCCCGAATTTGGGTTGAGGAAATACACGCCGGTGGGCGTCTCATACCGGCCAACCTGCGCCTGAAGCTGGGTCTGCGTCATGTTCATCAGCACCGGTGTGCTGACGATGCCCGATCCGAAGGTACTCCGGTTGGAGTTGAGGTTGAACGGAGAGCCCGTCGACCAGTGCGTGAACCCGAACAGGTTCCAGCCGCCGATCAGCGAATTGGTGAGCCGGTTTGCGCTCGGCAGGAACATCTTGCCTTTCCCCACCGGAAGCGGGTACGCGAAGCTCACGCCCACCGATTGGGGCACGTTAATTAAGCTGACGAACTTATCCAGCTTGGTGTTTTGCAGGTTCTGATAGTTCTCGCTTTCGGTTTGAGACTCGCCGATGTCGGTGTCCGCCATCACCTTGCTGAAGGTGTAGTTGCCCTGGACAGTGAGGCTGCCGAAGCGTCGGCGGATTTCGATCTCCAGCCCGTCGAAATAGGACCAGCCGGCGTTATTGACAAAGGACGCGGTAGTGGCCCACGGATTGGCCACAAAGAAGTTCAGCGGCAGACCATTGGTCGCGCCCGTCAAGTTCGCTCCCATCACGTTGGTGCGATAGGTGGGCGAGGTGCGGATGGTATTGAACATCGTGTAGATGTTGTTCTGCTGGAGGTTGGTGATGAACGTCGAGCTGCCATAGCCTGCGCTGGTCGCGACGCCGGCGAACAGCTTATCCAGAATCGGGGTCGGCACTTGGCCGGGAAGGCTCGTGTCGGCAAACGATGTGCCTTTGAGGATGTTGCCGCCGCCACTCGCCGTCAGGTTGGCCTGCGCGTTCTCGAACTCTTGCAATAGGCCGTTGCCGGTGAGGTCGAGCTGGTTGAAGCTCCACTGCCGGTATTGTTTGACGGCGTGGTTGCCGACATAGCGCACTTCGCCCACCCAGCGTTTTCCCAGGTCGCGCTGGATGCCGAAGCTCCATTCGAGCACATACGGCGTCACCAGGTTCTTGTCGTAATCGATCATGGAAGCGCCGCCGTTGCTGATGAGCCAATTGTTGATCTGCGATACCGGGAAGCTCCCTCCGCTGGCCACCGGTAATTGGGCGCCGATGCCGCTGCTGCTGAAAACGCCCGTGGGAACGGCGTTCGAAAACGCGCTGAACAGGCCCGTATTCGTGGTGGTGGCCGGCGTCCAGAAGGTGAATCCGTCCTGCACAAAATGCTGCGCGAAGGACGCACGGATCACGGTCTTCCCGTCGCTGCCGAGCGTGTACGCGAGTCCGGCGAATGGACCGAAGTTGTGCAGATCGCGATTGGTGACCGGCTGTCCGTTGCTTCCGCCCTGGAGCGTGAGCATCGGGTTCGTGTCGCCGCCCTGAAGGTTGGGGTTGAACAGGTTGCCCACTGGCGAACCTGTAACCGGCGTCGGGCCCAGCAGTGTACTGATGTTGTTCTGCGGCAGCAGCACCAGGCCGTTGCGCGCGTTATACGGTCCCTGGTATTCCCAACGAACGCCAAATTGGACCGTCAGGTTCCGCCGGACTTTCCAGGAATCCTGACCATAAAACGCCAGGTTTTGCTGGACCGGAGTATATTGTTCGGGAACGTTCGGCACGTAACCGGACGTCGCCGACGTGTGGTTGAAGCCCTGCGAGATTGATCCGAGCATGCCGGTAATGTTCTCGAAGATGTCGTTGGCGATGGTCAGCTCCGCCGCGCTGATGCCGGGCAGGGTGGTTGTGCTGAGATTGTTCGGGTTGCTCGCGTTGACTCCGAGCGACAACACCGGAAACACCCGGTTGTAGAGATACGAAGTCGCCACGGTCTGGCGGAACTCGCCGCCGAACCGCATTTGGTGGTTGCCCTTCACCCACGCGAAGTTGTCGGCGTAGGACCGCACCGGAGTGTTGCGGCCCTGGGGAAGGTTAGTGGTGGTCTCAATCGGGCTGGTCACGCCCACATAAGCCACCTGAACGCCGGCGGTTTCTCCGAACGTATTTCCATAAGCGAAGGAAACCGGAGCGTGCTGGTATCCGATGCGTACTTCATTGGTCTTCGTCGGGCTGAGCACGGATAGCAACGCCCACACGAAAACCTCGCGTGAGGAGATCTGCCCGCCTTGGAACGGCGATGCCTGGAATTCCGGCTCGTTGCTGTTCAGGAAGTCGGGAGCTGTATTGAAGGTGGCCCGATTCCACACGAATTCAAAGGAGTTCTTGGAGGTGATCTGGTGATCGATGCGGACCGTCCAGTAGTCCTGGTTGTTTACGCCAGCCAGGTTCAGGGCAATGCAACTGAAGTTGAGGACATCGCCGGCGCCGCAACCGGCATTCGTGTAACCGGACTGAGGGACGATCTTTTGATACAGCCCCATGGTGGTCGCGTTGATCGTCGGCTTGATTCCGGTATTGCCGATAGTGCCCAGGTTAAGGAGGTTCACCGTCGTGGGACTGCCGCCGCTGGGAGTGTAGGTGAACAAGCCCTGCTCGGCGCTGGTGGTCATTACGGTGCGCTCGCGCGGCTGGGAGCGCGGCTCGCGATATGCCTGGTAGGCCACGAAGAAAAATGTCTTGTTGCGGCCGTGATACAGCTTCGGGATTTCCCAGGGGCCGCCGACGGTGAAACCAAGCCGGTTCTGCAACTGGAACGGCGTGGGCGTGCGCGTGGCGTTATTGAACCACGTATTCGCGTTCAGGAAGCTGGTGCGCTGGAACCAGTACAACGACCCATGCAGGTCGTTATTGCCGCGCTGCGTCACCAGGGAAACCTGCGCCGCGCCGAATCCGGCGTCGGCGCCGATGCCGCCCACCGTCACGTTGAACTCACCAATGGAATCGGCCACTGGGGAGCTGATGGCGAAGAACGAGCTGGTCTTCACGAAGTTGTCCTGAACGTTGATGCCGTCCTGCGTCAGGTTGGTGTCGTTGCCGCGCAGGCCGTGGACAAATGCGTCGCCCGCGGTGCCGGCGCCGTTGTTGGGCGACAAAATGCCCGCGGTGAGCTTCACCAGGTCCAGGGGATTGCGCGTCGGCAGCGGGATATCGTCCATCTCCGCCCGGGTGACCGTGTTCTTCAACTCCACCGATTCGGTCTGGACTTGGGTCTGCTCCGCCTGCACCACGATCTCGGTTCCCGTCTTAGCCACTTGCAGCTTCACGTTCACGTGGGCAGTCTGCGAGACGAACACCGCCACCGTCTCGACGACGGTCTTCGAGAATCCGGAGTGCTCTACTGTGACTTTATAGTTGCCGTTGTCGAGGTTGGTGATCGTGAAATCGCCCTGTGCGTCGGTGGTTTGCTTGTATTCGATACCGGTCCCAAGATTTGTCACGGTAACGTTGGCGCCGGGAATAACAGCGTCGCTGGCGTCGGTTACGGTGCCCGCCAAAGTGCCGGTCAAAACCTGTGCGTTGGCGATTCCCAGCGAGAGTGCGAACACCAGGAAGAAGGCGAGAGCGAGACGGCTGAATACAGAACTGGAGAGTTGCATAATTCCTTTCGTTAAACGCAACTGCTAAAGAGTGTGGACTGCCCCGAAAAGTAGAATTCCCCTAAACTAGATCAATGTGTGAAAGAATACTACAAACCGGTGTCGTTTTCAAGAAAAAAGCACTGGAATGGGCGGCTCACCACCTGGAGGTGGTAGATCGTAACCCGTCGTCCTGAATCTAGCGGAAAGTTAACGATCCGGATTGACAAAAAGAAGCACATTTAGCTTTCTTAATGCGCCCGGTGGCGCAGCGCCATGCGCTGCGGCCTCCTCTACCACACCGCGAATTCACCGCGCGGTCACCGTGAATCCACCGCGCAATCACCGTGAATCCACCGTGCGGTTACGCGCTGCGTTGCGCTGGAAGCCCTCCGAACCGGCGCTCCCGGCGGCGAAACTCCCCGACCGCTTCCGCCAGGTCCTCAGCCGAGAAATCCGGCCACATCCGCGGCGTAAAAACCATCTCCGCATACGCGCATTCCCATAACAGGAAGTCACTTAGACGCTGCTCGCCGCTGGTGCGGATCAGCACATCCACGTCCGGGCCGATCGCGCGCGAAAGCGACTCCGCCGTGATCTCGTCTGCCATCTCCCGCGCCGCAAGTGCTGCATCCAGAATGGCTTGGCGCGAGGAGTAATCGATCGCCAGCCGAAGGTGCAGTTTGCGCCCGCCTGAGGTCGCGCGCTCGGTCTGCTCCAGCAGCGTGAGCAGCGGCTGGGGCAGGCGATCGCGACGCCCAATTGCCTGAAGACGCACGCCGTTAGCGATACAGCGGTCGCGTTCCTGGATCAGATAACGCCCCAGTAATTTCATCAACGCGCCGACTTCGCGCGGCGGACGCCGCCAGTTATCCGCTGAGAACGCATACAAGGTGAGAATCGAAATACCGAGCGAGGGCGCGGCTTCTATGGTGCGGCGAACCGCGTCGGCTCCGGCGCTATGACCGGCGATCCGCGGCAACCCCCGCGCGGCCGCCCAGCGGCCGTTCCCGTCCATGATGATCGCGGCGTGTATGCCGTCGCCAAAAGTACTTCTCATTGCAAAGTCAACTCCTCCACTTCGCCCTTGCGCTGGGCACGACTTATCGCCGGCCTAGGCAGGCGACAAGATCGCCTGCCCCACCGGGGGATTTATCGCTTCGCGGCCTGAATGATCGCTTCCATGTGATCCAGGTATTTTTCGAATGCGCGCCGGCCCGAGGTCGTCAGCGAATACTCCGTCCTGGGCACGCGCCCGTCGAAGGATTTCACGCACGCGATGTACTTCGCCTCTTCCAGTTTCCGCGCGTGCACGCTCAGATTGCCATCGGTGGTTTCAAGAAAACTCTTCAGGTCGTTGAACGTCAGCGGACTCTTCGCGGCAGCCAGCGCGCTGACAATTCCCAGCCGGATTCGCTCATGAATCAGGCGATCGAGATCGGGTATTTGCGGGCTCGTCCGCGTCACGTCACGCGATCCGGTACCGGTCCCGGCTGTCACCTCTGGCGAAACGTGCGGCTGATTCGGCATTGCATTGGATTTCGCCATAATCAGCCCCCGTACCGTTTCGCAATGACCGTTCCGAACACGATATGCAAGCCTCCGAATCCCGCGGCCAACCACGCGTCGGCCCATTCCATGGACCACGCCGGCGACAATAGCGCCAGGCCGCCCAGAATCAGGAAGCATCCGCCCATCACGGGTACGATGGGCACCGAGAACGCCCCGCCCGTGACCACTCCGGTTCCGTATAGCATCAACCACACGCCGGGAATCGCGCTGACCGCGCCCACTCGCCAGAGCACCACCGTCAGCGCCGCGCCTACCGCCAGCGGCGGAACGAAGCTGAACACGAACTTTCGCGCCGGGGCGGACCACATCGGCAAGCCGGCTTGAGCCGCCTTGCGCCACATCGCCAGAATCCCGATGCCGATCGCCAGCGCTCCTTCGGTCATCCAGATGGCCAGCCACGCGTTCATCGAGCCGTGAATCAGGCGTTCATGCGCGGCGATCACGCTCGCCGCGAGCGCGGTCACGCCCATGGCCACACCGCCCCATCCGGGCACGGCCGTGAAGGAACCCGCGCGCTCCATGGTTTCGCGGATATAGCGCAGGTTGTCCATGGCGTGCGCGTGAATCGCGACCGGCTCTGAATCGCGTGGACGAATCGGCTGAACCGAGGCCATGACGGTAGAATACTCGAAGAACCACGCGTTGTCAAGTACTTTGTATCATAAAGTATATCGCCGGGGCAGACGCTGCCGGGTCCTTTGGCTGGCAGCGCATGGCGCTGCCCCACATATCGGTTACCATTAACAAGTTGGCATGAAAGCTTTATTCGACGTGCTGGCGCCCGCAGGGGAGGATTACGCGCTTGCGCGCGCGATCGACCCCGATCGTTTGCCTGCGCACATCGCGATCATCATGGACGGCAACGGCCGCTGGGCCAAACGGCGCCGCCTGCCGCGAGCCGCCGGACATCGCGCCGGGGTTACGCCGGTCCGCTCCACGGTGGAAACCTGCGCGCGCCTCGGTCTGCGCGCGCTGACGCTGTACGCGTTTTCGGTCGAGAACTGGAAGCGCCCGCGCGCGGAAGTCGAGACGCTGTGGCGCCTGCTGCGCCGCTATCTTCGCGCCGAGCTCGACCTGATGCATCGCCACAATATTCGCTTCACCGCCATCGGCCGTCTGGATGCCTTGCCCGATTTCGTGCGCGAGGAGTTGGACTCGGTGATCCGCTCGACGGCGGGTAACAAGGGATTGCAGCTCAACCTGGCCATCAACTACGGCGGACGGGCGGAGATTGTCGACGCGGTCGCGGCGCTGGTGGAGGACGCGGTAGCGGCACGGTTGGGAGAAGCCGGCAGGGCATGGCCCTGCCCCACCATAGGAGAAGCCGGCAGGGCACGGCCCTGCCCCACCACAGGAGAAGCCGGCAGGGCATGGCCCTGCCCCACCATAGACGAAGCCGCGATTTCCGCGCGCCTGTACACCGCCGGCATGCCCGACCCCGATCTTCTGATTCGGACTTCCGGCGAAATGCGCGTCAGCAATTTCCTGCTGTGGCAGATCGCCTATGCCGAGCTATACGTCACCGAAACATTGTGGCCGGATTTCAGCCGCGCTGAATTGCTGCGGGCCATCCTCGATTATCAGAAGCGCGATCGGCGCTTCGGCGGTCTGACGCCCAGTTCGCTCAGCGACGCGACGCGCGAAGAGGGTCACGCGGGACGCGCCGCGGAAGACAGCGCGGAACACACGCCGGGACACACCTCAGGACACAGCGTCCAGCCGAATCCGAAGCGCAACGTGGATCCCGATGTCGAGTCGGGCGCCGTGGAAACGGTCGGCGTTCCCAGTCGATGACGCGGATCTCCTCAATGAAACTCCCGATTCAATGAAGCCCCCGGTCCAATGAAACTCCCGATTCGATGAAGCCTTCGCCTCGATGACAAGAATACTCACGGCACTGGTCCTGATTCCGGTTGTCGTAGTGTTGGTGCTTTGGGCGCCGGAATGGGCTTTGACCTTAGCGCTCGGCCTTATCGGGCTGCTCGCGTTTCAGGAATACGTCCGCATAGCGACGCGAATCAGCCCGCGCGTGCGAACTCGGGCCTTGCTCTTTCCGCTCGGCTTCGTTTACATCTATGGCCCACTGGTGCTTGCGGTGTACCTCCGGCGTTCAAATCCGCACTGGCTGATGTTCGCGTTGCTTTTGAGCTGGGCCGGCGACACGGCCGCCCTCTACGTCGGCCGAGCGTTCGGGCGGCACAAACTTGCGCCGATCATCAGTCCTCAAAAGACGTGGGAGGGCGGCGCCGGCTCGATTGCCGGCGCGCTGATCGCGGGCGGGATTTACGCGCACTATCTGATTCCCGATACGCCGCTCGCGATCGTACTGCCGCTGGCGGCCACGGGGAACATCGCGGGGCAGCTCGGCGACCTGGCTGAATCGGCGTTGAAGCGCCGCGCCGATGTGAAGGATAGCGGCAGTTCGCTCCCCGGTCACGGCGGTTGGCTGGATCGCATCGATTCGATCCTGTTCACCGTGCCGGTGATCTACGCGCTAGTCTGGTTGGTCAGGAATTTTTATGGGAAATGACAACGGCAGCGCGTCGACACGCGAATGCGTTGAGGAGCTGATCGCGCTGGCCGAAGCCGGAAAATTCCTCGAAGCGATCGAGCACTGCTACGCCCCGAACGCGACCATGCAGGAGAACTCGACGCCACCGCGCGTTGGGCTGGCGGCTCTTCTCGAGAACGAACGGCGAGTGCTGGCTTCTTTCAAGGAAATCCGCGTGAATCGGGCGGAATCTTTCCTGATCGACGGAAACCGCTCCGCCATCAACTGGGTCTATGAGTTTATCGACCATGAGGGCAGGTCGTATCTGCGCGACGAAATCGCGTATCAGGTTTGGCAGGGTGGAAAGATTATCCAGGAACGTTTCTTTTACGATCCGGATGGTGGTTGAAAAAGGGGACAGATCGCTCTGTCCACTGTGAGACCTCTTGAGGTTTGGACCAGTTGGGAGTGGGACAGAGTGGTCAGTCCCCTTTTTCCGAGTCCCCTAATCGGCCTTAGGCAGCGCACGGCGCTGCCCCACTCGGCTGGGTCGAAAGCCCAAGCCATTTTCAGAATTTTGTAGACCCAAGTCGATTGGCTGCCCCACTTGCCGTTTCACTGGAACCCGAATCCGGCGCTATCGTCAATAATTAAGCATGCTTGCCGATCTTCGCTACTCCCTTCGGAATTTCCGCAAGAGCCCTGGATTCGTGGCCGTCGCGGTGATTGTGCTCGCGCTGGGCATCGGCGCCAACACGGCTATTTTCAGCGTGGTGAATGCGGCGCTGCTTCACGCGCTCGCGTTTCCCGATTCCAGCCGCCTGGTGATGCTGTGGGAAAAGAATCCGCAGATGGGCGATTTTCTGGCGGAGCGCATGCCCACTTGCTTCAGAAATTATTTCGCGTGGAAAGAACAGTCGAAATCGTTCGAGGCGATGGGCGCGTATGAAACCGTCCAGTTCGTCGTAACCGGAGGCGACAAGCCGGAACTGATGGAAGGCGCGAAGACTTCCGCCGATCTCGCGGACGTCTTGGGCGTGCATCCTGCGATCGGCCGCATGTACACAGCCGAGGAGTGCCAGCCGGGGCACGATCACGTCGCCGTGATCAATCACGCGCTTTTTCAAGAGCGCTTCGGCGGCAATCCGGACGCGCTGGGAAAGACCATCCGGTTCCGCAAGGAAGACTACAAAATTATCGGTGTGTGGCCGGCGGATTTTCATATGCCCGGGATTTGGGAAGGGCTGGATCAGAAAAAGCCCCAGGTTTGGGTTCCGCTCAACATGAAACGGGACCAGCCCGAGACCGATCTGGTTGCACGGGACAAGTTCATTTACGCGCGGCTCAAGCCCGGCGCTTCGCTCCAGCAGGCGAGCGCCGAGATGACCGTGATCGGCAAGCGCCAGGAACAGGCCTTCCCCGATATCAACAGGGGATTCAACGTCAACGTGTTCCCTTTGTCGATTGAAGACGTCGGGCCGCAGATGCGCCGCTACGTGCTGCTGCTGCAGGGAGCGGTGGGATTCGTTTTGCTGATCGCCTGCGCGAATGTCGCCAACCTGATGCTCGCGCGCGCCATCGGACGGCGAAAAGAACTGGCGGTGCGGCTCGCGCTCGGCGCGACTCGCTGGCGATTGATGCGGCAGATGTTCACCGAAAGTGTACTGCTCAGCATTGCTGCGGGCGTGGTCGGAATCCTGCTGGCGATGTGGGGCATCCAGGCGATCGGCGCACTGGCGCCTCCGGATTCCTCGCATCTGCACGATCTTCATCTGGACCCATGGACGCTCGCGTTCACGCTGGCGGTCGCGCTGATCACGGGAATTATTTTTGGGCTCGCGCCGGCGTTCGATGCAGGACGCCGCAACGTGAATGAGGCCTTGACGCAAGGCGGACGATCGGGATCGAGCGGGATTTCGGCGCGGTACCGCGGCGCGCTGGTGGCCGGGGAAGTCGCGCTGGCGCTGATGTTGCTGGTGGGCGCGGGGCTATTGATCCGGACGGTGCAGGCCATGATTGGAGCGGATCAGGGATTTCGGCGGGATCATTTGCTCACTTTCGTGTTTCAGCTTAACGACGAAAAGTATTCGAAGCCCGAACAGGCGGCTGCTTTTTGCGCCGAGCTGCTGAATCGCGTCTCGGGACTTTCCAACGTCACCTCGGCGAGCCTCACCAGCGGCCTGCCCATGCAGACTCTTTCCGTGCAGAGTTATTCGGTGGACGGCGCGCCCACGCCCCCCGCCGCTCCCATGACCGACGCGCGCATGGTCGACGAGAATTATTTCCACACCATGATGATTCCGCTCGTGCGCGGCCGCGGGTTCACGCGCCAGGACGCCGAAGATCCGAAAGCCGCCCCGGTGATCGTCATCAACCAGGCGATGGCCCGGACCGCATGGCCCGGTCAAGATCCTTTGGGCCGGTCGCTCAAGCTCAACGATAAGAGCCGCGCGGTGATCGGAGTGGTGGCCGACGTCCGGCAGCTGGGACCAGAATCGGCGGTGAGTCCGGAGGTATATTTTCCGTCGCGCAGCTACACTGCGATGGCGCTGGTGGTGCGAACCGCGCAGGACCCGATGGCGCTGGCGAAACCGATCTCGCAACAAATCTGGGCGATGGAGAAGGATCAACCGATTACCACAATTCGCACTATGGACGACTCTTTGAACGAATGGACCGCCGACAAGCGCTTTGTGATGTCGCTCCTGGCGGTGTTCGCGGGGCTCGCGCTGCTGCTGGCCGCGGCCGGAATCTACGGGGTGCTGGCGTATTCCGTGAGCCAGCGGACGCGCGAGATCGGGATTCGCATGGCCATCGGCGCCACCGCGCGGGACGTTCTCGCAATGGTGGTGCGCGAAGGGTTGATCCTCGCCGCGATCGGCGTGGCGATCGGCCTCGCAGGCGCGTTCGCGCTGACTCGGTTACTGCAAGACTTGATTTTCGGCGTGACCCCGACGGATCCCTGGACTTTCGCGGGGGGCGTCGCCGTGCTGGGAATCGCATCGCTGGCGGCGAGCCTGATTCCGGCGCGTCGCGCCTCGTCGCTCTCTCCGCTCGAAGCGTTGCGGGACGAGTAGGCGCGGGGGTGAAAAAGGGGACAGACCGCTCTGTCCACAATGAGACCTTTTGAGGTTTGGACTAGTTGGAAGTGGGACAGAGTGGTCAGTCCCCTTTTTCCGCGCATCCTAGGTCGCCTGAGCGGCCGCGCGCACAGTGCCGGGTCGCGGCCTCTTGCGCCACCATGCAATCGCGCGATAGATCATCAGGATCACGAAAATTGCGCCGTACAGCAGCGGCAGCCGCACGTCGGATTTCACCAGCCAGTAATAATGAATCACGGCGCACGTCGCGGTGAAATAAATCAGCCGGTGCAGCAGTTGCCAGCGCTTGAACCCGAGTTTGCGCACGGCCCACGCCGTCGACGTAAGCGCGAGCGGGACCATCAACAGAAGCCCGAGCATGCCCAGCGTGATGAAGCGCCGCTTCAGGATGTCGGCCCACATGTCGTGCAGAACGAAATCCTTATCGAGCCAGATCCACACGGAGAAATGCAGGCATCCATAAAAGAACGCGAACAGCCCGAACATGCGGCGGAAGCGCACCAGCAGCGGCTGATTCAGCAGCCCGCGCAGCGGCGTGATGGACAGGGTGATTCCCAGGAACCAGATGGTCCAATCGCCGGTGGTGTGGGTGACGACCTCGACCGGGAGCGGAATCAGGCTCGAATACATCCGCCAGCCGAGTTTAGCCGCGGGGATCAGGCAGACCACGAACAGCAGGACCTTGGTCCAGCGGCTGCGCAGGATTTTGTTCATCATTCAATCAGCCGGCTAATGGCTTGTCGCGGCCAGGCGTTATCATGGGTACGCGCTCCATACTGTCGCGCCTCAATCGGAAGGGCACGGCCCTGCCCCACGTCACTGTCGCGCGTCTCGATTCGGGCCTGCACAGGGGCGAGCCACTAATGATATTTTTTCAGGTCCATGCCCGTGTACAGGCTGGCGACCTGTTGGGCGTAACCGTTGAACAACTGCGTCGGCGTCCGGGGGCCGCTATCCACACCGAAGCGCTGTTCCTTGGCCTGGCTCCATCGCGGATGGTCGACCTGCGGATTCACGTTCGAGTAGAAGCCGTACTCCTCGCCGGGGCTTTCACCGAATCCCGCATACTGATCCCACGCGGTGGGAGGTTCCTTTTCGACGAAGCGAATCTTGACGATGGATTTGATGCTCTTGTATCCGTACTTCCAGGGAATCACCAGCCGGACCGGGGCGCCGTTCTGATTCGGCAGAACCTCGCCGTACATTCCGACGCACAGCATCGCGAGTGGGTGCATCGCCTCGTCCATGCGCAACCCCTCGAGATAAGGTATCTGAATGCCCGCTTGCTTTCCGAGCGGCATCTGCTTGGGATCGTAATAGGTCTGGAAGGCGACGTACTTCGCTTTTGAGGTCGGCTCCACCTGCTTCAGCAGGGTGCTGAGAGAAAAACCGATCCACGGCACCACGATGGACCAGCGCTCCACGCAGCGATGCCGGTAAATGCGTTCTTCGAGCGGCGCGAGCTTCAGGATCGCGTCGATGTCGAGCGTCTTGGGTTTCACGACTTCACCTTCGAGCGACACCGTCCACGGACGCGTCACGAACTTAGTCGCGTTCTTGGCGGGCTCTTCTTTGCCCGTTCCAAACTCGTAGTAGTTATTGAAACTCGAGACGAACGAAAGCGGCGTCACCTTTTCCGTGGTACTGAACGGGCTTTTGACCAGCGGAGCGAGCTTGGTGTCCGCACGAAGCGAAAACGGCAGCGCCAGCGCACCCAGCGCGGCCGACCCGGCGGTGAGGAATCGGCGGCGATCCATGTACAACTGCTTCGGCGTGATGTCGGAATAGTGGAGATCGGACGGTTTGCGGATGATCATAGCTCAGCCTCTAATAACAGGATAAGCATAGGCGGCCGGAAAAGTGTTAGCCGCAAATGAACGCCAATGAACGCGAATAGGAAACGCGAAACTTATTTGTGTTCCTTGGTGGCCAAATGAGTTTCTTGAGCGTCGTCATTGACGACTCTTCCCGGCCTACGCGAGCAATCCGTCCACAACATTCCCCGCCACGTCGGTCAGCCGGAAATCCCGGCCGGCATAGCGGAAGGTCAACCGCGTATGATCGAACCCCAGCAGATGCAAGATGGTCGCGTGGAAATCATGAACATGCACTTCGTTCTGGGCGACCTTTGCGCCGAACTCGTCCGATTCGCCCCACGCGATCCCGGCCTTCGCGCCGCCACCCGCCATCCATGACGAGTACACGGAGTTTTGATGGTTGCGCCCGTTGGCGCCGTCCTCTTGCGGCGAGCGCCCGAATTCCGTGGTCCACACCACCAGCGTATCGGCGAGCATCCCGCGCGCTTTCAAATCCTTCAGCAGTCCGGCGATGGGCAGGTCGATATTGCGCGCCAGCGGTTCGTGGTTCTTGATATCGGAGTGCTGGTCCCAATTTTCCGAGGCCCCTTGATCGATCAGCTCAATGAATCGCACGCCTCGCTCCGCCAGCCGCCGCGCGACGATGCACTGCCACGCGAATCCTTTGGTGGAGCCGCGCTCCAATCCGTACATCTTCAAAGTCGCGTCGGATTCTTTCGATAAATCCAGGACGTCGGGCATCTGCATCTGCATGCCGTACGCGGTTTCGAAAGTTTTCATGCGCGCCGCGAGCGCGGGATCGGCCGAGCGCGACATCTGATGCTTTTGGTTCAATTGCGCGATCAGCCCCAGCTCCAGATCCTCGATCTTTTGCGTGGGCGCGCGCCGCGTGACATTCGGCACGGGGTCCGCGCCCGGGCTCACCAGCGTGCCCGAATGGCAGCCGGGGAGAAAATCGGACGACCACGCCTGCGAGCCCGTGTACGGCATCTTCGGCGCGAGCACCACGAAGGACGGCAGATTCCGATTCTCCGTGCCCAGCCCATAACTCACCCACGATCCGATGCTCGGCCGGGCCACCGTCACAGACCCCGTATGGATCCCGAGCGTCGCTTGAAAATGGTCCTGGTGATCGCCGCGCATGGAGCGGATCAGGCAGATGTCGTCCATCGACGCGGCAATATTGGGGAACAGCTCGCTGACCATCGTGCCGGACTCGCCGCGCGGCTTGAACTCCCAGTGGGGCCGCAGGTAGAGCTTTCCGTTCTTGGCTTTTTCCTGCGCGTCGGCGGCGGCGATCAGCTTGGGCTTGTAATCGTAGGAATCCAGATGCGAGACGCCGCCGGGCGAATACATGAAGATGACGCGCTTGGCTTTGCCGGGAAAATGCGGGGCGTGCGGGGCAAGGGGATCGGCGGTCTCGGCGAGCATCTGCTGCAACACCGCGGGAAAGAGTATCGAGCCAGTAAACAGGCTTCGAACCATCTGGCGGCGCGAACAATCGCATGATTTGTTGTGATCGGGTCGCATGTCTTTCATCACCTGTTAAGTGTGCGTTCACAGGCTAAAGCCTGTGCCACCGAGCAATATCTGGGTCTCCCTTCAGCATGCTAATCCACGAACACGAACTCATCGCTCGCCAGCAGCACATGCATCAGGCTCGCGAGCACGGCCCTCGGCTGGCGGTCCGTGGGCAATCCGGAATCCTTATATGCGGCCCGCGCGCGTAACAAATACTTCTCGCAATCTTGCAATTCTAGCGCCGATGGCGCGCGGCCATACACCAATCGATAGGCGTAGGCGATGCGCTCCGGATCGGTCGAAAAAGCCATGCCGGTGCGAACCGCCAGCAGATCGGATTGCTCCTCCACGAAGGCGCTGTTCAGCACGGCCAGGGCTTGCAGGGAGGTTTCCTGCGGCGTGCGCGTGGGCGTACTGGCATTGGGGTCGGCGTTATCGAAGGTTCCCAGAAACGGATCTTTCTTCAACCGCTGCTGCATCACGTAAACGCTGCGTTGATGCGTGTCATACACCGCGAAAAACTGCTTGTGCTGCGTGTATCTGAACGTGATCTCCGGCGGAAAGGGATGCGCGCCGCCCATACTCAAGTCGAGATCGCCCGCCACCGCGAGCATCGCGTCGCGAACCTCTTCCGCATCCAGCCGGCGCCGGTCGAAGCGCCACAAGAAAGCATTCTTAGGATCGATTTTCGTGTTGGCGCGCGTCGCAATTTCGTTCATGTCGCTGGCCATGCGATACGCGCGTGTCTTCATCATCAGCCGATGCATCGCCTTGATGGAATAATGCGATTCGCGAAAGCGCGAGGCCAGCCAATCGAGCAATTCCGCATTCACCGGCGCCTCGCCGCGAGCGCCGAAATCGTTGGGAGTTGCCACGATCCCTGAGCCAAAATGATGCTGCCAGATGCGATTCACCATCACGCGCGCGGTCAGCGGATTAGCAGCATCAGTGATCCATTCCGCCAGCTCGCGGCGGCCGCTGCCTTTTTCGTCGGGTGGCAAAACCTGCCCGCCCAGCACCTCCAGAAATCCACGCGGGACTTCCTCGCCCTTCTTCCCGGGATCGCCCTTGCGCTGGATGTGCGCGTCGGCGGGTTTGCCTTCGCTCACCGCGTACGCCCGCGCGACGTTGGGGGCGTTACGCTCCAGCGTGGCGATCCTGTCTCTCATCCGCTGAATTTCTTTGTCCTTGTCTTCCTTGCTCAGCTCCTTGCCTTCTTTTCCGTCATTGAACGCCTGGATTCGATGTTCCAGCGCCGACATCTCCCCCTGATAATCCTTAAGCTGCCTGGCGCCCTTTTCGCCCGCAAGCGCGACGAAATCCTTGGCGTGCGGATAAATCTCAGTTCCCGGAAAAGGATAGGTGGTGCTCTGGAAAATGCCGTAGAGCGCGTAATAATCGCGCGACCCGATCGGATCGAATTTGTGATCGTGGCAGCGCGCGCAGGAAACGCTCAGCCCCAGCATGGCCTTACCCAGGTTGTCGATGGTGTCGTCGATGGTCAGGTGAAACTCGCCCGCGCTGGAGCCGAAGCGCCGCGACATCGCCAGATATCCGGTCGCAATAATTTTGGCATTGCGATCCTCCGTCATCGGCTTGTCGGACGAGTCCTTACGCACCGGCAACAAATCGCCCGCGATTTGTTCCTTCAGAAATTCGTCGTAGGGCATGTCGTCGTTAAACGCGTGGATCACCCAGTTGCGATATCGGTACCCATCCGGGATCGGAAAATCCGCATTATCGCCGGCGGTATCCGCGTAGCGGACCACGTCCAGCCAGTGCCGTCCCCATCGCTCGCCGTATTGCTGGGATGCGAGCACGCGGTCGATCACCTTGTCGAACGCATTCGGAGACGCGTCGGCGATGAACACCGCGACGTCTTCGGGCGCAGGCGGCAGACCGGTCAGATCGAACGTGGCGCGGCGAATCAACGCGCGTTTGGAGGCGATCCCCGCGGGCGTCAGCTTCTTTTCATCCAGCTTCGCTTTTACGAATCGATCGATGGGCGTCTGGTTCCACGCGGCGTCGGTCACGTGGGGCGTCCCCGGATCTTTCACCGGCTGAAAAGACCAGAACTTCTTGGCCTTCTCGAAATCGTACGGCGCGGGCAGCGGCTTTTCGGCCGGCCGCGGATCGGGCGCGCCCATCTTGATCCACTCTTCGAAATCGAGAACCTGTTGATCCGTCAGCGGACCATCGGGAGGCATTTTCAAATTGGTCCTGCGCTGGATCGCCGTCACCAATCTGCTTTTTTCGAGATCGCCTGCCGTCACGGCGGGCTTATTGGAATCGCCACCGCGCAGCATTCCCTGCTTCGAATCGAGCCGCAATCCGCCCATCACGGACTTGGCTTGCGCGCTGTGGCAGCCGTAGCAGCGGTCGATCAGAACAGGCCGGATTTTCTTTTCGAAAAAGTCGAGGCCTTCGGTCGTGTCGGCCGCATAGCATGCGGACGCACAGCCCGCCGCCAGAGCAATCATCGCGAGCGCGGCCAGCATGCGCATGCGGCCAGTATATCGCGATGCTGGGGACTCTATTTTTCGCGAAAAAGGGGACAGACCGCTATGTCCGCTGCAGGGTCTCTTGCAAGAATCAGTGTGTTGCAAGTGGGGACAGAGTGGTCAGTCCCCTTCTTCGGACCTATTTTGACTTGGTCTTTTGCGGCCGCGCGGCTTTCAGCAGTCCTTTGACGATTTCCGCGGCCGCACTTGCACTAGCTCTCTTCGTGGAGAAGCGGCCTCTGGTGGCTTCGAACGTCCACAAAACCTGCTTATTCTTACCGATCACTTGCACCGACACATTCGCCTCATACCGGCTGCCGTTGCCGTTGCCGTAGTGAATGGGCTGCGATTCGGTTGCCGATCCGGTCAGCGTGGCGTCCGCAGCCATGGGATCGAGCGTCAATTCAAAGCGCCCTCCGGCGGTCAGGCCGTTGATTATTTTCTCGCGTATGACGTTGGGAAATTCTCCGTGCCCCAGGGAGTCAACAAATAACCTCTTTACGTCGGCCAGATTTTGCGCGGGTTGCGCTTGCGCGACTTGTGCAACGACGACGATCGCGAGGCAGCACGGAGCGATTACCAGGGCACCGATTCGCACGATTCCTCCAATCACGGAATATATCATGCGGCCGAGCGTCTAAGCCCCGCTTGTCATTGGAATCGTCCAACCCTGGAAAATCGTCCAACCTTGGAAAAAGGAACCGAATCGCTCTGTCCCCTTCTATCCCATCGAGGTGCGAACACCCTCTTCGTAGGCTTGTCCTTCCGCCGCGATGTCGGCGTCGATCTCCTGTTTGTTCACGTGGTAGAAGGCAAGGGCGGCATAAATCTGCGCCAGAGACAGGGGCGGACGGTCGGCGGCGATCTCCTCCGGTGAGAGTCCGCGGTTGCTTTCGACGGCGATGGTTCGCACCGAGACGCCCGTTCCGGCGAGGATGGGCCGGCCGCCGCGCAAAGCAGGATCGCGCGTGATCAGGGCGCCAATTTCGGTGAAGGCAACCGGCATTTCATTCCCAGTATAGCGGCGGCGGCCGCAAGTCCTGCGCCCCGCGATCACCCGCGACAACCCACCCACACGCGACGCTGGTATCCTTCCCTATATGGGAGTTCACCACTCCGTCTGCGCGCTCGATTGCCCCGACGCCTGTTCGCTCCTGGTCAACGTCGAGGACGGACGCGCCAGCCGTCTTCGTGGCGATCCCGATCATCCCGTCACGCGTGGATTTCTGTGCGGTAAGGTCGCCCAATATCTCGAACGCGAGTATTCGCCGGACCGCCTGCTCTATCCGCAAAAGCGCATCGGAGCCAAGGGCGAAGGCCGATTCGAGCGCATCTCTTGGGACGAAGCGCTCTCGACCATCGCCGAAAAGCTCCAGTCCGTCTCCGACGAATTCGGCCCCGAATCGATTCTGCCGTACAGCTACGCCGGCACCATGGGCATGCTCAACGGCGCGGGCATGGATCGGCGATTCTTCCATCGCCTGGGCGCGTCCCGCCTGGACCGGACCATTTGCTCCGCGGCCGGCAGCGCGGGTCTCACCGCCACGCTTGGATTCCGCATGGGAACCGAGCCCGAGCAATTCCGCCACTCGAAACTCATCATCGCCTGGGCCGCGAATATTCACGGCGCCAACGTGCATCTGTGGCCGTTCATCGTGGAGGCCCGACGCCAGGGCGCGAAGCTGTGGGTGATCGATCCCATCCGCACGCGCACCGCCGCGCTGGCCGATCGTCATCTGCGCATTCACCCCGGCGCGGATCTCGCGCTCGCGTTAGGCTTGGCACACATTATCATCGGCGAAAATCTCTACGACGCCGATTACGTCGCGCGTTACACCAACGGCTTCGACGCCTTGCGCGATCTCGCCCGCGCTTACGATCCCGAGCGCGTCGCGGCGCTCACCGGAATCGCGAAAGAAGACATTGTGCAACTCGCGCGAGAGTATGCGACCACACGTCCGGCGTCCATCCGGTTGAACTATGGCGTGCAGCGCAGCGAACAGGGCGGTGCTGCGGCGCGAGCCATCGCGGCGCTCCCCGCTCTCACCGGTTCCTGGCGCGAAGTTGGCGGCGGACTCCAGCTTTCCACTTCGCAGGCTTTTCAATTCGACCGTCCCGCGCTCGAAATGCCGGAGTTGCAGAAACGCTCGCCGCTCGGCCGCGAGGCGCGCATGGTCAACATGACGGAACTGGGTGGCGCGCTTACTTCGCTCGATTCCCCGCCCGTTAAGGCGATCGTCGTTTACAACTCCAACCCGGCGGCCATCGCGCCCAATCAGAATCTGGTGCTGCGTGGATTCCGCCGTGACGATCTGTTCACCGTGGTGCTGGAACAGTTTCAGACCGATACTGCCGATCACGCCGATATCCTTCTGCCCGCGACCACTTTCCTGGAGCACACCGACCTGTATTTCGCCTACGGGCATTACCATGTGCAACTCGCGCGCGCGGCGGTCGATCCGCCCGGGGAAGCGCGGTCGAACGTGGACGTGTTTCGCGCGCTCGCCCAGCGCATGGGCTTCGACGACGCCTGCTTCCGCGATTCCGAGGACGACATGATTCGCGCGCTGCTCGGCTCCGGGCATCCATTTCTGGATGGAATTACGCTGGAGCGGCTGGACCGCGAGCATTCCATTCGTCTCAACGTTTCCGAATCCGGCACGCCGTTTTTGCCCTTCGCCGAAGGCAAGTTCGGCACGCCTTCGGGCAAATGCGAGTTCGGAGCCGAAGCGCTCGACTACCGGCCGGCGCTTGAATCGCGCCAGGGCGACGAGGATCTGCGAAAACGCTATCCGCTCGAAATGATCTCTTCGAAAAACGACGACAGCATGAACTCGACCTTCGGATTGCGCCCCAGCGTCGATCGCCAGACCGCCGTGCTGCAAATGCATCCTGCCGATGCCGGCGCGCGCGGCATTCACAACGGCGACCGTGTGCGCGCGTTCAACGATCGCGGCAGCCTGCTGCTGATCGCCGAAGTGGACGGCGTGGTTTCGCCGGGCGTAGTACGCGCCCCCTCCGTTCGCTGGAATAAGTTTTCTCCGGATGGCCGGAACGTGAACGCGCTCACTTCCGATCGGCTCACTGACATCGGCGGCGGCCCGACGTTCTACAATTGCCTGATTGAGGTGCAGCGGTGCGGAGACTGAGCAAAGCGATGAGGCCAACGGAGTGAATCGAGTGAGTCGGGTTACCAAAGTAAAGAGACTGGCGGCGGCGTTCGCGCTGATCGCGATTGTCGCTATTGCGCCCGCTTGCCGCATCAAGAAGAAAGCCGGCGGAGCAGTGGTTGAAGACGATGGGCAGCTCTCGAGCGTTGTGAGCGTGGCCGATCCCCGCGCAGCGATCCAGTTGGTTCGTGGATTTCACCCCATCGAAAACGATGCGTGGCGCTGGACCATGAAGAATTTCACGGTCACGCTCCGCCCGCCCGCCGGATCGCCGCAGAGCGGCGCGCAGCTCGAATTGAAATTCAACTTTCCAGCTGTGATTTTCGATCGCGTGGGACCCATCACTTTGAGCGCGCGAGTCGGGAGCCTCGATCTTGCGCCCGAGACTTACTTTCAGGCCGGCGACGCCACCTACACCCGCGATATTCCCGCTTCCGTGCTGGGCGGTGACGCGGTCAGTTTCGATTTCGCCGTGAACAAAGCCATTCCGCCCAGCGATAAGGACGCGCGTGAGCTCGCGATCATCGTCACCACGATCGGCCTCACGCCCAAATGATCCAACACGTGGGGCAGGGCCATGCCCTGCCTTTAGGACGCGCTCGTGGCGTTTTTCAACAAGCTCCGGGATTGGCCCTAAAGTATCGGCGAGCAGGGTCTTTTCTGATCGCTCCCGCCGTTTGCCTGGCGCTGTTCTGGCGCGCTCCCTTCATCTGGTTTCTGAACGACGATTTCGGATGGCTTGGAATCCCGCTCGAGGTTCACAATCTCCGGGACCTGTTGCATGTTCTGTTTGTTCCGCGAGGTCCGGGCCACATCCGAGTGCTCAGCGAACGCCTGTATTTCCTGGCCTTCTCGTCCGTGTTCCCTATGAACGCGCTTCCGTTCCGCATCTGCGCCTTGGCCACCTGGTTTGTGAACCTGACGCTGGCGGCGCTGATCGGCGAACGGCTGAGTGGTTCGCGCGCCGCGGGCGTTGTGGCCGCGGTCTTGTGGACTGCGAATGCCGCCATCATACTTCCTCTCGTGTGGGCGTCCGCTTACAACCAAGTGCTCTGCGGGCTGTGCATTCTGCTGGCGTTCTATGCGCGGCTGCGCTGGCTCGAATCCGGCCGGCGTGGCTGGATGATTACCGAATGGACCGCCTATCTGTTGGGATTTGGCGCGCTCGAACTCATCGTGATGTATCCTTGCGTCGCCGCGCTGCATGCGCTGTGCCGGGCTCCGAAGCGATGGCTGAGTACGCTGCCGCTATTCGTTCCCGCCGCCGTCTTCGGCGCGATTCATTTCTTTCTGATTCCGAAAACCCCCGGCCAGTATTATTCCATGACCATCGACGCGCGCCTTCCCGCGACCGTGTTCCAATATGTGAAATTGGCGATTGCGCCAGTGCTGATCGCCGGATCAGTGGGTCCGTGGCGCCTCCTCGGGCTGATTTCCGCGCCGCTCATCGCCGCCGCGCTGCTGGCGTTTGCGGCATGGCGCGCCCGCCATCGCGATTTCACGCCTCTGTTCTGCCTGGGATGGTTCGTCCTTCTGCTCGCGCCAGTGCTGCCCCTGCCCGAACACGTGAGTAGTTACTACTTGACCATCCCCGTGCTGGGCTTGGCGTGGCTCGCCGGACAGGCCCTCGTGTCGGTGTGGCCCGCGACAGGCGTGGGGGGCGCGCTCGCGCGAACCGCCGCTGTGGCGCTGGTGGCCGTCTTTCTGGTTGGGTCGATCCATGGGATCGCCTCGAAAACGCGCTGGGATGACGAGCGCAGCAATCGATTGCGACTCGTCGTTCAGGCCGTCGTCGTCGCCGCGCACCAACACCCGGGCACGGCTGTGCTGCTCGCGGGCGTCGACAGCCAGCTGTTCGGCAGCGGACTACAGGACGATCCGTTCCGGCTCTACGGGGTCCGCAACGTTTATCTGGCTCCCGGCGACGAGGACAAACTTGCGTCGCGCCTGGACCTGGGCGGACTCGCGCACTTTATCATCACTCCATCCAAGGCGCTGGATTTGATCGACCGCGGTAAAGCGCGCGTACTCGCCACATCCGGCGATCAGACTACCGATTCGACGCGAGCTTACGCTGCCATACTGCACGCCCGCATACAGCCGCGCGGCAATTTCGTGGATGTGGGCGATCCAGATTACGCAGCTCAGCTCGGGCCCACGTGGTTTGGGCCCGAGAACGGAACCCGATGGATGCCGGAAACTGCGACGATCAAACTTTTCGGGATAGACGCGTCAGCGCGGAAGCTTTACGTTACGGGCTACGCTCCGGCGGCGGTCAGCGCCGCGGGTCCCGTCACGCTGATCTTCCGCGGCAACGGCCGGGAGATTGGATCGGCCGTAATGAAAAACGCCGACGATCGCTTCTCGTTGGCCTTTCCTTTGCCAGCCGCGCTGATCGGCCAGAGCAGCGTGGAGATCTCCATCGATGCGAATAAGACTGTGCGATTCCCCGGTGATAAACGCGATCTAGGCGTGATCTTCGGGACATTTTCGATTCGCTGACGCGGGAAAATCGTAGCCACGAATGGACACGAATACACACGGATGAAGACCGCCTATTCGTGTACATTTGCGGCTAGCTCTCCGCCTTTTTCTACGCTGCCTGGAACGCCCGGCGGGCGTACAGATGATCGAACAGATTGCCTTCGTGCGGCTGATCCCAGGTGATTTGCATGGTGGGAATCGGTCCGAAATTCAACCGGCCGATGAGTCGCGATTCCAGCAGCGTTCGCCTGAACGCAGGGTCGCTCGACAGCGCCATTACCGCGAGTGACGGTCCCATCGCTTCTGGCAAACGGGCTTGGGGAATTTCCACGACGCTCGCGAATGGGAACAGATATTCGCGATTCGCCAGCGGATGTTCGACATCGCACTCGACGATGGTCGGCAAGAGATACGAGCATCCCTGCCAAATCATGAGGCGATCCGGCTGTCTGTGCGACGCACTGACATCGCGAGCGCCCGGCGTTCCTTCGAGCTCCGCGTCGATCATCCCCGACATGCGCGCCGCCACGTTGGGATCGGCGAAGGGCGAAAGGCGGGCTTCCGGATCGTCCTCGGCTCGCGGCACGATTTCGGCGAGCCGAGCCGCCAGCGCTTCCGCGATTTTCTTTCCATGCCGCGGCGTCCACACGCCCGACGCGTTCACGCAGGACCGGCCCGAATTCTCGGCGATGGACGCGATCATCGCGTCCAGGTATTTTTCCCAATCGTCCGCGCAATCCTCGCCGATCACGATCTTGCTGTACCCCGGCCCATGCACTTCGACCCGCGAATCGTTGGCCCACACTTTGGTCGACGATACGTCGCCGAAGACCATGCCGCGTCCGCATTGGCGCAGAATTTCGCCGCCGCCCGCGTGATCGGCCGGATAATAACTGAAGGCCGCCGCCGGCGCGCCCGCTCGAATCAGAGCCTGGATCATGCGATACGGCGTCCACGACTCGGCGCTTCCCGGCTTCAAGATCAACGGAATCTTCAGCGCGAAGGCGGGCGTCCACAGAGAATGCACGCCCGGCGAATTGCTGGGCAGCACGATGCCCAGCGAATCGGTCCGCGGAAAGAAACTTAAGCCTGGCCCGAATCCGCGATCCAGAATCTCGAACGGAACGCCGCGCGTCAATCCCGCGATCACCTTTTCCATCTCGAATAACGCCGCGTGGATCTTGCGCATGTTCTTGCGCGCCAGCACGTGCGGCATGCCCGTGGTGGAGGCGAGCTGCCGCAGATAATCGTCAGGAGACTGCGCGGCTTCGCCCACCGGGAGCGTTTCGTTCAGGAAAATATCTGCAGCGCGGCGGCTGATCGCGATCAGATCCGCTGTGGGAATCGCAGAGAGCGCATGTTTGGCGGATTGTTGATCGAGAAGATCGCGCCGGATCAGGCCGACGTTAGCCTGGCTGATCTCGACAAAATCCTCGCGGGTGCGATAGTGCGGGGTGCGAATGGTGTCCAGGCTGCGGTAGGGCACGCCTTTTCGAAGAATCGGAATATGCAGCATTGTCTGACCGCGCACAACGCAAAGTTCGCGGTGCGCTCCTCAGATTCAGAATACAGGAGTACAGTAATGGGAGGAGAAAACCATGCCTCGCAGCACCTCTCGTCGAATGTCAGTTCTCGGGTTTGCGGCGGCCGCCCTGATGGCGCTGCCGATCCTCAAGGCAGAAGAACCCAAGCACGATTACTTCACCGCCTCGGATGGCGTGAAGATCCACTACATCACCATGGGCGATCACGGAACCTGGGTTGTGCTAATCCATGGTTTCAGCGATTCCGCCCAGCGAATGTTCTTCACCACCGGCATTGCGCCCGCGCTGGCCAAGAACCACCGTGTGGTGGCGATCGACAATCGCAATCACGGCTTGAGCGATAAGCCCAACCCGAACGGATCGGGCCGCGCCGAGGACACCATCGAGCTGATGGACCACCTCAAGATCGCCAAAGCGCACATCCATGGCTATTCGATGGGCGGCGGATTCACCGGCGCTCTTCTCGCCTCGCATCCGGAGCGGTTCATCACGGCCATCTTCGGCGGATCGGGAATTCAGGAAGTCGACGAGGATCTGCGCAAGAAAGCCGCTGCGATGGATACTCCCATGCCCACGCCGCAGGGAGCGGAAGCGGCGGCGTTCCAGCATCTTCGTGAACGGGCAGCGGCGAGCCGCGGGAATGCGACCACTGGCGCGTCGGCACCTGCTGCGGCGCCGGCCGCACCGCGCCCGTTGCAGATCGATCTGACAAAGGTCACGATTCCGGTGCTCGCCATCAATGGCGAGTTCGATTCGCCGCACGCCAAGACGCAGCGGATGTCGCGCGAGCTGAAGAATTTCTCTAACGTGATCCTGCCCGCGAAAAATCACGTCGGCGCGATCGCCGTCGGCGGGCCGATGCCGCAACAGTACATCGATAGCCTGGTGGACTTCATCGACGCGAACGATGCAGCGATGGCGAAGGCGAGCGCGGCATCTGGCGGAAATTAGCTGACAGGCGACAAGATCGCCTGCCCCACATCGCAGGGCATGGCCCTGCGCCACCGAAGCCAACTATTCCTTGTAAGCGAAAACCCACGTCGCGGCTTCCAGGGTCACAGCGACTTCGAACGGCGCTTTCTTGCGATCCGGCTGTTCGAAAACGAATATGTAGAAGCGCGTGCCCTTGGGCGCGAGAGTGAGCGCCTGCTTTTCGTGCGCGAACGAGGTGAGACGCGCCGCGAGCTGGGTCGACTGGACCTGCGCCTTCCGAGCTATGTCGTCCAGTATGGATTCGGAGGATCCCCTCCCATCGTCGTTAGCCCTGGTCCCGTTCGGGGACAGCGACGATGCGCGCGAGGCTGAGAGTCCTTGCGGCGCGGCGGACGAAGCAGCGGATTTTTGAACCGCGGCCGCGACGTCGAGAGTATCCAGAGAGCCGATGTTGGAATTCGATTTGAATTGGACGAAATCCTTGCTGAGCTCGATCGGCCGATCGGATTCGTTGGTCACGGCCACCTCAACGTAGTACTGCTGGGTTTCCCGGTAGGTAATGCAGGCAACCGAAATTCCGTTCTTGCGAAGCGTCGGGAATCGATTGTCTTCCAATTTGACGAACTCAAAATCCTTCGGATTCGCCAGCTTAGCGACGGGACGGCCAAATCGTGTTTCACCCATCGCCAGTCCGGCAATCGAGAGAAACGTAAACGCAAGCACAGCGCGGTCCAGCATCTTAGCACCCTCCCTTGCGGGTAATTCGACAGAGGGGAGCCAAGGCATTAGAGGGGTAGGTATAAATTGTGCGGAATTATGCACTCAATATAAGTGCATAATAAGTGCATAAACGCCGGAATTGCGACTGGTCCTTACGGAGCTGGTTACTACACGAAGCCGCTTTACGAAACCAAGCCCAGTTCCGCGCTAGGCCGCTCGCACAGCAGATTTAAGAATTCCTGCGCCACCCTCTGGAACCGCTTCCTCCGGCGATGGATAATCCCCAGCGGCCGGTAGAGCTCCGGCGCCTCGATGGGAATTGCGATCAGCCGCCCCTGCCGCATTTCGTCGAGCAGTACCCGCGCCGGCATGATGCTCACGCCCACCTGATGCGCGACGGCTTCTTTGATCATCTGCAAATTATCGAAGTGCAACGTCTGGTTCACCTCGACGCCATGCGAGCGCAGAAAGCGATCGACCTCGCGGCGGATGGGGAGTTCGTCGTCGAAACCGATAAAATCGACGCCGTTCAGCTCTTCGGGTTTGATGCGCCCGCGGTTCTCGCCTTGCGCGCGGGCCGCTAGCTCGTGATAAGGCGACGCCGCCAGCACCATCTCCTCCTGCCGCCACGGAATCACGGTGATGTCGCGGCTCGGCTCCGGATAACTCACCAGGCCGAGATCGGCATCGTCGGCGAGCACCGCTTCGTAGACTTTCTCCGGCCGCAGATATTCGACCTCCAGACTCGCGGATGGCTGCCGCCGCGCGAACTCCTGTTCCAGTTCCACCATCTCGCTCAACCCGACCGAATAAATCGATGCGACGCGAACGGTTCCCTCGACGGCATTCTTGAGCTGCTCGAGCGCGCCTTCGAATTGCTCCTTGCGGCGCAGAACTTCGCGGCAATATTCGAGATAAAGCTGCCCAGCCGCGGTGACGGTCAGCGGACGCCGCGACCGGTCCAGCAGCGTCACGCCCATGTGCTTCTCCAGATCCTGCACATGCTGACTGGCCGCGGATTGGCTGAGATTGTTCAGCGCGGCACCCCGGCTGAAGCTTCTTCCGTGGGCGATATCTATGAAAAGCCTGAGGTTTTCGTAACTCACTGAAATGAGTATATCATTAGTATCGCTAATATTGCAAACAGATAAATTCTGTTGACCTGATAGTAAGATGGGTGTATTGTAGAGCATGGATCGCGATCCCCCCAGTCTGGGGCTCTACCACCCGAGCTTCGAACACGACGCGTGCGGGATGGGATTTGTGGTGAACCTGAGCGGCGAACGCACGCACGCGATCATCCGCCAGGGGATCGAGATCCTGGTGAACCTGACGCATCGCGGCGCTTGCGGCTGCGATCCCGATACGGGCGATGGCGCGGGCCTGCTGATCCAGATTCCCCACGCCTTTTTTGCACGCGAATGTGGCAAACCCACATCCGGAGAAGGTTTCGAGCTGCCGGAAGCCGGACGCTACGGCGTCGGCATGATGTTTCTGCCGGTGGATCGCGAGGCGCGCCTACTGTGTGAGGGAATTGTCGAGAGGATCGCGCGCGAAACCGGGTTGACCGTTCTGGGATGGCGCGACACGCCGGTGCATGCCGACGCAATCGGCCGCGAGGCGCGCGCCAAGCAGCCGTACATCGAACAGGTTTTCTTGGGCTGCGCGGAAGAGATTGCGCAAGACGATCTGGAGCGAAAGCTGTACGTGGTCCGGCGCCGCGCTGAATCCGAAATCGCCGCGAGTCAGATCCGCGAGAAGGAGTTTTTCTACTCGCCGTCGATGTCGTCGCGCACTATCGTCTATAAGGGCCTGATGCTCGCGCCGCAGATCGCCGATTTTTATGGTGAGCTGTCGAACCCGCTCGCCGCAAGCGCGCTGTGCCTGGTCCACCAGCGTTTCTCCACCAACACGTTCCCCAGTTGGCAGCTCGCGCATCCGTATCGCTATCTGTGCCACAACGGCGAGATCAACACGGTGCGCGGCAACGTGAACTGGATGAACGCGCGCGAATCCGTGCTCGCATCGAACGCGTTTGGCGACGATATTCGCAAGATTTTTCCCGTGATTCGCCCGGGTGCGAGCGATACCGGGTCGCTGGATAACGCGGTCGAGATGCTGACGCTGGCGGGCCGCTCCCTGCCGCACGTGATGGCGATGCTGATCCCCGAGGCGTGGGATCACGATACGACGATGACTCCGGAAAAGCGCGCGTTCTACGAATATCACGCGTCGCTGATGGAGCCGTGGGATGGGCCCGCGGCGGTCGCGTTCACGGATGGCAAGTGGATCGGCGCGACGCTGGATCGCAACGGCCTGCGGCCGGCGCGATATCTGGTCACCAACGACCATCAGCTGATCCTGGCGTCGGAAACCGGCGTGCTGCCGATTGCTCCCGAAAACGTTCGCTACAAAGGCCGGCTTCAGCCCGGCAAGATGCTGTTGGTTGATTTGGAGCGCGGCCGCATAGTTCCCGACGAAGAGATCAAGCTCCAACTCGCTTCGCGGCAGCCGTATGGCGAATGGCTGAAGAAGAACCAGATCACTCTCGACGCGCTTTCCGATCCGCCGCGCGTTTACGGTTTCGATCCCGCGACCATCGTGTCGCGTCAGCGCGCTTTCGGGTACACCGAAGAAGATCTGCGCCTGATCCTGGAGCCGATGGCGGCGAACGGCGAGGAGCCGGTGGGATCCATGGGGACGGACACTCCGCTCGCGTGTCTTTCGGACCGTCCGCAACCGCTGTTTCATTACTTCAAACAGCTCTTCGCGCAAGTGACCAATCCCGCCATCGATCCGATTCGCGAAGAGCTGGTGATGTCGCTCACCAGCTACATCGGCACGGAGCGCAACATTCTCGCGGAGACCCCCGAGCATTGCCACACGCTGAAGCTTCCGCATCCCATCCTGACCAATCGCGATCTCGCCAAACTGCGCCGCGTGGGCCAGGGCGATTTTCTGGCTGCGACGTTATCCACCGTTTTTCGCGTGGGCGGCGGCGCGGAGCATTTGCAGCGGGCGCTCGATGCCCTTTGCCGCAGCGCCTCGCTCGCCATCCGCGACGGTTGCACGCTGCTGATCCTGAGCGATCGCGGCCTGGATGAAGAATACGCGCCCATCCCCAGCCTGCTCGCGCTGACAGCCGTTCACAATCATCTGGTGCGTGAACGCACGCGCACGCAGGTCGCGCTGATTATCGAATCGGGAGAGCCGCGCGAGGTGATGCACTTCGCGTTGCTGATCGGGTATGGAGCGAGCGCCATCAATCCTTATCTTGCAATCGAGACGCTGGAACACGCCGCGCAGCAGGGCCGTCTGGTTTCATCAACAGGCCCCGTGAGTTTCGAGACGGCGCTCAAGAACTTCAAGAAGTCGGTCAACAAAGGACTGCTCAAAGTCTTTTCGAAGATGGGCATTTCGACGCTGCAAAGCTATCGCGGAGCGCAGGCCTTCGAGGCGATCGGGCTCAGCAGCGCGCTGGTGGAGCGCTACTTCACCGGTACGGCTTCCCGCATCGAAGGCGTCGGACTGGAGGTTTTGGCGCGTGAAGCGCAGATGAAACATGCGCACGCGTTCCGCCCGCTGACCGAATCGGAAACCACTCTCGACCCCGGCGGCAATTATCAATATCGAGCCGCGGGCGAATATCACCTGCTGAATCCCTTTACGGTGGCCAAGCTCAGGCACGCCGCGGCGTCTGGAAGCTTCGAGACATTTCAAGAATACGCCGACGCGATCGACCGCGAGAATCGCGAATTGTGCACGCTGCGCGGCCTGATGGAATTGCGCACGTTGGCCCAAGCGATTCCACTCGAGGAAGTGGAGCCCGCGACAGCCATCGTCAAGCGCTTCGCCACCGGCGCGATGTCGTTCGGCTCCATCAGCAAGGAGGCGCACGAAACCCTGGCGATCGCGATGAACCGCATCGGCGGCCGATCCAACACGGGAGAAGGCGGCGAAGATGAAGCGCGTTTTGAGCGCGATCCCAACGGCGATTGGCGCCGCAGCGCCGTCAAGCAGGTGGCATCGGGCCGCTTCGGGGTGACCGCGCACTACCTGGTGAATGCGGACGACCTGCAGATTAAAGTCGCGCAGGGCGCGAAACCCGGCGAGGGCGGCCAACTTCCCGGCCACAAGGTGGACGAAGTGATCGCGCGCGTCCGGCATTCGATTCCCGGCGTGCCGCTGATTTCGCCGCCGCCGCATCACGACATTTATTCGATCGAAGACCTGGCCCAGTTGATCGGCGATTTGAAAAACGTGAATCCGCGTGCGCGGATTTCGGTGAAGCTGGTGGCCGAGGCTGGCGTCGGGACCGTGGCGGCTGGGGTCGCCAAAGCGCGCGCCGATGTGGTGCTGATCAGCGGACATGACGGCGGCACCGGTGCGTCGCCGCTTACTTCCATCAAACACGCCGGCGTGCCATGGGAAATGGGCCTCGCCGAAACGCAGCAGGTATTGGTCCGCAACGACTTGCGCGGCCGCATTCTGGTGCAGACCGACGGCAAATTGCAAACCGGGCGCGACGTGGTGATCGCCGCGCTGCTGGGCGCGGAAGAGTTTGGATTCTCAACCGCGCCGTTGGTGGCGATGGGCTGCATCATGATGCGCAAGTGTCATCTGAACACGTGCCCGGTCGGCATCGCCACGCAGGATCCAGTGTTGCGCCGGCGGTTTCAGGGCTCGCCCGAGAACGTCATCAACTTTTTCTTTTTCATCGCCGAGCAGGTCCGGCAATGGATGGCGCGCCTCGGCTTCCGGCGCATGGATGAGATGATCGGCCGCGTGGACAAGATCGAAATGCGGAAGGAAGGCAGCCATTGGAAGGCGAGCGGCCTAGATTTTTCACAGCTCCTTTATAATCCCGAAGCGCCGTCGCGCGTCCATCGCCACTGTGTAGTTCCGCAAGATCACGGCCTGGGTGCCCCAAGTGAAGCGGTTCTGGATTGGGAGTTGATCCGGCTTGCGAAGCCGGCGGTCGAAAATGGCGAACCCATCGAAGCCAGCCTGCCCATTCGCAACGTGCATCGCAGCGTGGGGGCGATGCTCTCCGGCGACATCGCGCGCCGTCATGGATCGCACGGTTTGCCTGTCGATTCGATTCGCTTCAATTTCACCGGCTCCGCCGGGCAGAGCTTTGGTGCGTTTCTAGCGCACGGAGTCACGCTTGAACTGGAAGGCGACGCCAACGATTACACCGGCAAAGGGCTTTCCGGCGGCAAGCTGATTGTGTATCCGCCGCGCGCGTCGCGATTCGCTCCCGACGAAAACATTTTGATCGGTAACGTTGCATTATACGGCGCCACATCCGGCGAAGCCTTCTTCAACGGACGCGCGGGCGAGCGATTCGCCGTGCGCAATTCCGGCGCGACGGCCGTGGTGGAAGGGGTGGGCGACCACGGCTGCGAATATATGACCAAAGGCCTGGTCGTTGTGCTCGGTGAAACCGGGAAAAACTTCGCCGCGGGCATGTCCGGCGGCATCGCTTACGTGGCCGATCAAACTCGCGAATTTCGCGAAACACGGTGCAATCGCTCGGGTGTCGACCTCGACGAAGAACTTACCGGCGACGACGTTGACGCTTTGCGTTTCTGGATCGCGCGGCACGCCGAGGAAACGCGCAGTCCGCTGGCCAATCGCATTCTCGAAAATTGGGACGCGGCTCTGCGAACTTTCGTCAAGGTCTTTCCGCGCGACTACAAGCGAGTACTGGGGGTCGAGCTCCACGAACCGGTCCACCAGGTGGCCGCGCATGGATAAAGCATGGATAAAGCATGGATGAAACGTGGACAAAACATGGATAAAGCGTGGATGAAACATGGGTAAAATCACGGGCTTTCTCGAATACGCCCGCGAAACCCCCGCGCGCCGTCCTGTCGGCGAGCGCATTCAGGATTGGCGAGAAGTTTATCGCGATTTCCCCGCTCAGCAAGTCCATGTTCAAGCGGCCCGCTGCATGGATTGTGGCGTGCCGTTCTGCAATTCCGGATGCCCGCTGAACAATCTGATTCCCGATTGGAACGACCTGGTCTACAAGAATCGCTGGCGCGATGCGATGCTGGCGCTGCACGCGACCAATAATTTCCCCGAGTTTACCGGCCGGATCTGTCCGGCGCCGTGCGAAGCGGCGTGCGTGCTCGGCATCAACGAAAAACCAGTTTCGATCAAGGCCGTAGAGTGCACGATTGTCGATCACGCCTTCACGGAGGGCTGGATTCGTCCGGAGCCGGCGCCGAAACTTACCGGCAAGCGCGCCGCAATTGTCGGGTCGGGTCCCGCTGGTTTAGCTGCTGCGCAGCAGCTCGCGCGCGCGGGTCACGCGGTTACTGTGTTCGAAAAATCCGACCGCATCGGCGGCCTGCTGCGCTACGGCATTCCCGATTTCAAGATGGAGAAGCGCTGGATCGATCGTCGGCTCGAACAAATGCGCGCGGAAGGCATCGAGTTCATTACCGGCGCGCACGTTGGCGCGTCCGTCTCCATTGACGATTTGCGGCGCGGCTATCATGCAGTGCTCCTTGCCATGGGCGCGGAACAGCCACGCGATCTATCGGTTCCTGGACGGAACCTTCGCGGTATCCATTTCGCGATGGATTTTCTAACGCAGCAGAATCGGCGTGGCGCGGGAGACGGCGACGCGGCCGCGCCCATTCTCGCGACGAACAAGCGAGTGGTGATTCTGGGCGGCGGCGACACCGGCGCGGATTGCCTGGGAACCGCGCATCGCCAACAGGCCGCAGCCGTTCACCAGTTCGAAATTCTGGCGATGCCGCCCGCTGAGCGCGACGCATCCACGCCGTGGCCGCTGTGGCCGAATCAATTGCGCGTGGAAAGCTCGCATGAAGAAGGCGGCGAGCGAAACTGGGCCGTCCGGACCACGCGATTTTCGGGGAACGGATCAGTCGCGAATTTGCATTACATGCGCGTCGGCGATTCCAGCGGCACCGAACACACGCTCGACGCCGACCTGATTCTGCTCGCGATGGGTTTCACCGGACCCGTGAAACACGGCCTGTTGGATCAATTGGGCGCTGCGCTGGACTCCCGAGGTAACCTCGCTACTGAGGATTTTCAAACGTCGGTCAAGGGCGTGTTCGCCGCGGGCGACGCGCGCCGGGGACAGTCGCTGGTGGTGTGGGCCATCGCCGAAGGCCGCAAGGCCGCGGCGGCGATGGATCGGTATCTCTCAACGCTCCAGTGAATATGTGGGGCAGGGTATCCTGAGTCGCCTTTGAGGCGGCTTGGACTAGCGCCGGCTGAAACCCGGCGGCAGCCAGAATTGGCTGCCCCACCCGATCGTTATGACGATGCGCACGCATCGATGAGGCTGCTCTTTAGCCGATCCTGCAATCCCTCATCAAGCTTGCCGCCCTTTGAGGTTACGTAAAACACGTCCAGCGCCTTGTGCGCCTCCGTATCGATCAGCACCACTTCGATATCGCAGCCCGCATCGCTGATTGCACGCGCCAGATCGTACAGCAATCCCGCGCGGTCCTCCGCCACGATCTCGATCAGGGTCGCCGAATCGGACGCGTCGTTATTCAGCACCACTCGTGGTTTCAGCCTCGCCGCGCGCGACGGCAGCAAGGGCTTGGGACGCCCGCGCAGGAGCTTCGAAGCATCCTGTTTTCCTTCGACGACGCGGCGCACGATGCCGCGCAGCCGATCCACTTCGGAAGGATTCAGCTCCAGCGTTCGATGCGGATCGGAAAACGCGAACGTGTCGACCACGATCCCTTGCGCGTTCGAAAACGCCTCCGCTTTCACGATGCTCAGTCCGAAGCTGGAGACGGCGCCGGCCACCGCGGCGAACAATCCCGGGTGATCCCGCGTCAACAGCGTCAAGTGATACGCGCCGCGCTGATGCGCAATCTCAATCGCGACCGGCCGCGATTCCAGTTGCCGCGCCAACTCGACATGCCCGTCGATTTCGGAGTCGAGATGCGTGCGCAGGTAACGCACCGGAAGTCCTTCGAGAAACGCCGCGCGATGCGGATCCGCGCCCGCCCATGCGTGAATTCGTTCCGCATGGAGACCACGCGTCAATTCCGCATGCGCCAGCAAATATACGCGCCACAATTGCTCGAGGCGCCACGGCGTCATGGCCTGCGGATTCACCGCGCTGATGTCAGCATAGGTCATGATGGTGAGCTGCTTCAGCCGTTCCACGGCGCCCACGCGGTCCGCCAGCATCTTCGCGGTCGCGGCGTCGGACAAATCGCGCGAGGTCATCACCGCCGACAGATCCAGATGACGGGCAATTAGAAACTCGATGGTGGCGCGATCTGCTTCGGGCGCGTCGAGGCGCTTCAACACCTCGCGCGCGACGCGCACCGATTCCGCGACGTGATCGACGCCGGAGCCCTTGCCGATGTCGTGCAGCAGCAGCGCGAAGCGCACCAGATCGGACCGGTCGATTTCCGCCCATAGATCCGCGATGCGCGGATCTCCAATCGATTCGAGCGACGCGATGGCCACCAGGGTGTGTTCATCCACGGTGTAGCGATGATAAAAATCGCGCACCACCAGGCATTCGATGTGCCGCCACTCCGGAATGGCCGAGGCGAGCGCGCCGGATTCCTGCATCGCATGCAATCCGAGCGACACGCGCGGCAGTTCCAGAAGACGCTTCCAATGCTCCCAGCGCGCATCGATTTCGACACCGTTCAACCGGTCCACTGTATCGGGAGCAAGGCGGAGCTGATGGCGCGCCACGAATTCGAACAATTCCAGACCGTGATTCGCTGCGCTTGGCGACCGCAGGTATACGCGATCGCGCAACACGGTGAATTCCGAAGTGGAGAGCCGCGTGCGCCACTCAAGAAAACGCCCGAGCAGCGTGTCTTCTTTCGCCAGCGCGGCCTCCAGCGCCCGCTCCGTCGCGCGATCCACCTGGCGCGCGTGCCGGTAATAATCGCGCATCAACTCCGCCGGCCGATCGCTGAGCGATTCCTGCACGTCGAAGCTCAGCCGGTTTTGATCGCGTCCCGAGAGTTCGTGCATGCGGATGCGCAGGCTGCCCAGAAAATCGAAGGCCGGCGCCAGATTCCGCGCGGTTTCACCGCCCAGCAGAACGTCCAGCCAGCGTACCGTTTGCAGGTCGCGCAAGCCGCCGGGCGCGTCTTTAATATTCGGCTCCAGATGATAAATGGTGTCTTGAAACGTGGCGCGCCGCGATTCCGCAAGGTGCGCCAGCCGCGCGCCGATGGCCGCGCCGCGCTTCAGAACGAACGCGCGGAACCTTTCATCGAGCCACTTGAACATAGCCGGATCGCCCGCCAGCATCCGGCGATCCAGCAGGCTGATGGTCAGCTCGCGATTGTCCTCGTGTTCGGCGACGCAATAGGCCACGGTGTGGACCGCGTGGCTGGGCCGCAGTCCCGTGTCCCACAAGTCCTGCAAAAATGCCGACAACGCGTCCTTCATCGGCGGGATTTGATTTTCGGATTCGACCACAAACAGCAGGTCGACGTCCGAGTGCGGAAACAGTTCGCCGCGCCCGAACCCGCCCGTTGCCGCCAGTGCGACGCCGGAAGGAAATCGCGGCTGCAGGCTTTTCGACCATGCGCGGCGAACGGAGTCGGTCACTTGCGTCGTGCGCGCTTCGAGCATCCTCCGCACTTGTTCCGGTGGTCGCGCAGATAAGTCGGGCTCGAGTACCACTGCAAAACTCACAAGGCGGTTTCTCCGCGTTCGTCGTTGCGAATGCGAATCGCCTCCGCCACGTCGAACACGAAAATCTTTCCATCGCCGATCTTGCCGGTGCGCGCCGCCGCCACCAGTGTTTGAATCACTTCATCGGCGCGAGCGGCGGCCACCACGATTTCGAGCTTGATCTTGGGCAGCAGATCCACCTGGTACTCCATTCCCCGGTAGACTTCTTTGTGGCCTTTTTGCCGGCCGTGGCCGCGCACTTCGGTGACGGTCATACCGTCGATGCCGATGCCTTTCAGGGCCTCTTTCACCTCTTCGAGTTTGTGCGGCTGGATGATCGCTTCGATTTTCTTCATGGAAATCGCCTCAGGCCTCGAAATTATACCCTTCTTCGCCGTGCATGCTCAGATCGAGTCCTTCGATTTCCTGTTGCTCCGTCGCGCGCACTCCTGTGATCGCATCGCAAATCTTCAGGATGATGAACGTGCCCGCGGCGGCCAGCACCCATGTCAGCAGGACGCCTCCCAGTTGATTCAGCACCTGCGGCGCGTTGCCATCCACCATGCCCATCGCCTTGCCGTTCCACACGTCGTTGATTTCCTTGGTCGCGAAAACGCCGGTGAGAATCGCGCCCAGCGTTCCGCCCGCGCCGTGCACTCCGAACGCGTCCAGCGAATCGTCGTAGCCGAACTTGCGCTTCACGGCGGTCACCATCACGTAGCACACCACGCCCGCGGCCACACCGATCAACATCGCCGGAAACGGTTTGACGAAACCTGACGCGGGTGTGATCGCCACCAGTCCCGCGACCGCTCCGGAAATTGCGCCGAGCATGCTGGGTTTGCCGTTATGGATCCACTCCGCGGCCATCCATGCAAGTGCTGCCGTCGCCGTGGCGAAGTGCGTCGCGACGAATGCGCTGGTGGCGAGTGAAGATGCCGCGAGCGCGCTGCCCGCGTTGAATCCGAACCATCCCACCCACAGCAGGCACGCGCCGATCATGCTCAGCACCAGGCTGTGCGGCCGCATCGGCTCGCTGGGATACCCCGTTCGCTTTCCCAGATACAGCGCGCACACCAATGCCGAAACGCCCGACGAAATGTGCACCACCGTTCCGCCCGCGAAATCGAAACACGGAATCTTTCCGCCCAGCGTCGCGTTCAGCAGGCCGCCCTTTCCCCACACCATGTGCGCCATCGGAAAGTAGACCAGCAGCGCCCACAGAACGGTGAACAGCAGCATGCCGGAGAATTTCATGCGCTCCGCGAACGCGCCCGAGATCAGCGCAGGCGTGATGATGGCGAACATCAACTGATAAATCATGAAGGTCTGCTGCGGGATGGTGGGCGCGTAATCCACGTTGGGCGCGGCCCCCACGTTGTGCAGGAACAGATACTGTCCGCCGCCCACGAACGGAGTCCACTCGCCGAACGCCATGCTGTAGCCGACCACGGCCCACAGCACCGTCACCACGGCCATCAGAATGAAACTGTGCATCATGGTGCTGAGCACGTTTTTGCGGCGAACCAGTCCGCCGTAGAACAGCGCGAGCCCCGGGCCGGTCATCATCAAGACCAGGGCCGCGCTCACCAGCATCCACGCGTTGTCGCCCGCGCTCTGTGCCGATTTCACGGCCTTGTCCAGATCGGCGAGGCGCTTGTCGAGATCGGCGGGCGCTTGGGCGGCTGCAAGCGCGGCCCAAGCGAACATCGCGCCTACCGCTAAACCGATGGAATAAACTCTTCGCATAAATACACTTTGCACGTGAACCTCTCAGTATAAAAGCGGAGGCGGGCGGCGCCCGGTCAAATCTTTTGATGGGATCGATTGCAATTTCCTATAGGCATCGCGCTGCCTGCTCCGCAAGCGATACAATGGCTCGAAGTTTATGACACGCCTCCAGCAACTCCTCTGCTCCGCAGCCATCGTCGCTGCCACGGGATTCACCAGTGTGGCCGCGCAGGAACGTCCCATCGTCCTCAAAGCCGCAACGGTGCTCGACGGTAAAGGCAAAATCCTTCGCAACACCATCGTGGTGATTGAAGGATCGAAGATCGCGCGAATAGGCGGGACAGCCCCGGCCGGCGCCGTGATCTACGATCTGGCTCAGTTCACGGTCACGCCCGGCTGGATCGATACGCACTCCCACATCGGGTATCACTTCGATAACAACAATCGCAACTCGGGCCGTGGCGAGCCGCCCGCGCAAGCCGATTGGCACGTCGCCGAAAACGCGGCGGTCACGCTCAACGCCGGATTCACCACCATCCAAAGCCCCGGCCAGAATAGCGATAAAGATCTTCGCGACGCCATCGCGCGCGGCGTTCTTCCCGGACCGCGCATTCTCACTTCGCTCCAGCCGCTTACCGAAACCAGCGGCGATCCGGCGAAATTGCGCGAACTGGTTCGCCAGCGCAAGGAACAGGGTGCGGATTTGATCAAGATTTTCGCGTCGAAAAGCATTCGCGAAGGCGGCGCGCAGACCATGACGGACGATCAGTTGCAGGCCGCCTGCGGCGAAGCGAAATCGTTGGGACTGCGCACGATCGTTCACGCGCACTCGGCTGAATCGGCAAAGGCCGCGACCCTCGCCGGCTGCACTTCGATCGAGCACGGCGCCTACATCACCGATGAGGTTTTCGATCTCATGGCGCAGCGCGGGACATACTACGATCCGAATATTGGATTGGTGCTCCAGAATTATCTGGAGAACAAACCGAGGTTTCTGGGCCAGGGAAATTACAATGAGGAGGGCTTCGCGTTCATGGAGAAAGGCGTCGCCATCACTCGCGACACATTTAAGAAAGCGCTCACGCACAAGAACCTGAAAATCATTTACGGCACCGACGCGGTGGCCGGCGCGCACGGCCAGAACTATCGCGAATTTATCGTGCGCGTCCGCGATGGCGGCCAGGATCCCATGGCCGGGCTGATTTCCGTTACCTCTCTTTCCGCGGAATCGTTAAGGATGGGCGACCAGATCGGCTCCATCGCACCCGGCATGCAGGCGGACATTGTCGCGTTCGACGGCAATCTGCTCGGAGATCCCACCTCGGCGGCTCGCGCCGTATTCGTCATGAAAGGCGGCAAGGTTTTCGAGAATCTGGCTCACGGCGCTAAGGGAGCGAAAGGCGCGCATTGAGACACGAAGGGTTGCGGCACGCAGAATTGCGACACATAGAATAGGGTCTATGGGGTTTGCCGTGTGGCTGGACGCGCCCGCCGGATTGGCGTGGGCGCAGGGCACCCAGGAATATCGGCCGATGGGGGCAGCCGTGATCGCTATTACGGGCCAGTTCCGCCATCGAGATTTTCACGCCCGCCGCGGGCGCCCGGTTCATCTGACGAACAACTTCGCCGGATTTTTTGGATCGCTCGAAGAGGTGAACGAATTTCTGCGATCGCGAAGGCGGGCGGCTGTTAGACAGAAGCGTGCCGCTACTCCGCCGCACGCGCTTTAACCGGCTACTGAAAAAATCCTAGCCACGAATGAACACGAATTCACACGAATGAACCGATGGAGGTTACTTGGTAGTGGCTCGGATTGGTCGAATGGCTGACCAATTTCGGAGATGCCCCAGATGCGATCCTGATTCGTGTTTATTCGTGTTCATTCGTGGCCATTCCTCTTACTCCGGCACCGACGCGGGAATCTTCGACTCGTGACTCACGGTTCCCTTCAGCGCATCTTCCACGGAAACGTGATTGGTCTCCAGCGTTTCCCCCAGCACCTGGTCGAGCGCCACGCGCGAGTGGCTGTATTGCGATAGTGCCGAAATCTCCGTCGACTCGGCCGCCGAAAGCGTCCGCTGCGCCGCGATCACCAGATCGATAGTGGAGCTTCCCAGCCGGAATTTCTGCTGCTCTTTTTCGAGCAGATCCGCCTGCAATGCGCGCGATGCGACCGCAAGCTGGTAGCGCGAGCGAGCCTGATGCAGCGCGATCATCTGATTCGAAATCGCCACCACCACGTCGTTCCGGTTCCGCTGCGAGACCAGATCGCCCTGCCGCAACTGCAACTGGTCGATTCCATAATCGGCCTGGGCCAGGTGATTGCCGAGGTAGCCCTGAAACGTGATCGTGCCGGACCGGCTGGTGTAATCGCGCTTGAAAATCTGCGCTGCCGCCGTGCCGAATCCGCCGTTCGAATTGGGCGGTGGAATGCCTACGCCGGGAATCACCGTCCCCGCCTCGGCGGTATTCTTGGTCGAGGCCGCCACCTGCAAGAACGGAAGAATCCCATTCTTGGTGCCCAACGCCGAAATCTCCTGGGTCTCATCGTTAATCTGCGCCAATATCATGTCAGGGCGCTTGGCCATCGCGCGTGAAACCAGCTCACGCAGCGGCGGCAGATTGTCGCTCGCGGGAACTTCCAGGCGATCCAGCGTCACCACGTGCGCCGATTCCAACTCCGCATCCTCCAGCCCGTTCCGGCTGAGCGAGGTCTTGAGATTAATTTCCTGCTGAAGAACGGATTGTTCGGAAATGGCCAGGTCCTGCTTACGCGTGGATACTTCAGCCTCGGCGCGATAGATGTCCACCTTCGCCACCGCGCCCAGCTTGATCTCCTGGTTGGTATCTTCGTAAAATGTCTGCGCGAAATTGAGCGCGCTCTGTTTCGCCTTCAGATCGTCGTTGTCCGTCACCAGATCCCAATACTGATTAATGACGTTCGAAACCAGAGCCAGCAACTGGGAGCGGAACGTCTCCGTGGAAGCCCCCACATTCTTGCGCGCCACGCGAATGTACCGGCTGTTCACTCCGGTTCCGAATCCGTTCAGCAGGGGCTGACGGGCATACAGTTGGGCCACCGGGGCCAGGGATGGATTTAGCGTATCGCCCGGAGAGTTCTCTTTGAGATACGACTCGTTGAACGCGAATTGAGCGATGCCGCCCGTGAGCAATCCCTGCTGGACCAGCGAATTGTAAACGTGATTGGCCTGGACCAGTTCGTCGGTGCCCGCGAAAGTGTACGGCTCCGGCGTGGTCCTGTGTATCCAGAAAGTCTGGTTCTGGAAGTACATATCCAGGTTGGGCGTCACTGGTCCGATCTGCGAAACGGTCCCGTTCGAGTTGCCGCCGCCCCCGCCACCGCCGCCGGAGGAAAGTCCGGCGCTCTGCACGGCGCCGTTCACGCCTTGTCCGCTCACCGCCTGATTCACCAGCGAGGATCCACCGGTGGTTCCGCGCAACGGACCGCCTCCCTCCTGCCGTTTCAAAGTCCACTCCGCGTCCAGCAGTCCGTAACGATCTACCTGGAGGTCCAGATTGTTTTCGACTGCCAGCGCAATGGCGTCCTGCAACGTCAGATACAGTTTGCCCGCCCGAATCAGGCTGTGGAGCCGCTGCGAATTGGTCATTGCGATCGGCGGGAACACCGGCGGCTTGTAATCCCTGATAAGGCGCTGCCCCGGGGGCAGGGCGACGAAGGGCTGCTGGGCATCTACCTGTTGCGAGATCAATCCCAGAGCAATCAGTAAGCAGAATGTGTGTTTCATTTTCATGCTCCCCTTTACTGCTTCCTCTCCGGAACATTGTCGGGAATCGCCGATTGCCGCGCGACCTCGCCCTTCCTGGCCTCTTCGATGGAAATGTTATTCAGGTCCAGCGTCTGGCCGATGGACTGATCGAACGCGATTCTCGCGTGCGTGTAGTTCGCCATCGACTGTACTTCCAGGCTCTGGTCGCTCGCCAGATCGCGCTGCGCCTGCACTACGGTCGGAATGGTCGACTGGCCGAACTTGAAGCGCATCTGTTCGGCTTCGAGCGTCTGCTCCGCCAGCTTTCGCGTGGCTACCGCGGTTTCGTATCGCGCGCGCGCCTGCTGCAAACCGATCACGGCGTTTCGTACATCCACGCGAACCTGCGCCACGGCTTTTTGATACTGAAGCTCGCTCCGCCGGAGGCTGAGCTCGTCAAGCACGTAATCGGCCTGCGCCACGCGATTGCGGAACGGAATATTCAGCGTGAAGCCCGCCGAATAGTTGGGATAATCGCGTCCGAAAATCTGCCCCAGAAGATTGCCGTAACCGCCGACGAGAGCGGGTGAGCCGGGTGGAGTGCCCACGATCGTACTTTGCGGACCTGCCAGGCCATTGTTGGTGAACTCGACAAACGCGTTCAACGACGGCAGAAGATTGTTCCGGGTGCCCGCGCTGCTGATTTTCGAGCTCTGCAAATTGAGTTTCGCCTGATCGATTTCCGGCCGCGATGCAAGCGCGTCCTCGATCAGCGCCGCGGTCGGCTTCAGATCCTCCTTATCCGGCACCACCACGTGATCCAGCGGAATGATGTGCACGTCGTCCAGCCACCCGCTCACCGCTCCGTTGCGCGTGAGCGCGTTCTTTAAGACAATTTCCTGCTGCTCGACATTGGTCTGCGAGATCAACAGATCTTCCTTGCTCTGCGATACCTCCGCTTCCGCGCGCGTTACTTCGATGAGTGGCAAAGTGCCCAGCTCAGCCTGGTGTTTGTTGTCTTCGTAAAGCTGCTGCGCGGTGCCCAGGGCTTTTTCCTTGATCCGTAAATCCTCGTCGAAGCTGACCAGATCCCAGTAGACGTTGAGAATCGCTGAAATGGTGGTGATCACCTGCAGCTTGAATTGCAGGTCGCTCACCTTGATGTTGTTCTTCGCCATGCGAATGAAGCGCTTGTTGACGCCGAAGCCGAGGCCCTGGAGCAGTTGTTGATTGACGGTGAGATCCAGATATCCATTGGTGTATGGATTTAGCGGATAGCCCGGGCTGTTCACCGCATTGCGGCTGCTCACGTAGGTCATCGTCGCGCTGGTCCCCGTCGCCCAGGATTGCCCGTATTGCATGACAAACGTCCTCGAAGAATCGAGAAAGAACGGGACGAACGCCAAGCCAGTGTTGCTGAGCGGTGTGGTCGCATGCTGGAAATTCGCCTGCGCGAGGAAGTACGGGTCCAGGCCCACGGGCGGCACTCCGGTTGCAATCACCAGTCCGCCGCCGGAGCTGACGCCCGATCCGCCGCCCGCTAGTCCCACCGAGTTCGCACTGACGCCGCTCAAGCTGACGCTCTGGGGCCCCGGCGCGATGGGGACGCTCAAATCGCGCAACGCTTGGCCGGCTTCGGCGCGGCGCAAAACCTCCGCCGAAAGAATAGGCGCGTAGCGCTGCACCGCGATGTCGATATTATTTTCCAGCGCCAGCGCAATCACGTCGTCCTTCGACAAATACAGATTGCCCGCGCGCACCAGCGTCTCGATACGCGGCGAGTTAGTCAGCTTCGCCGGCCCGACGATACGCGCCTTCACATGGAACGGCTGGATGATCGGGTTCACAAATCGAATCGGGCGCGGCTCTTCGATGCTGATCTCGGGTTGTCCCTGCGAGACCATCTGCTGCGCCATTTGCTGCGGCACTTGTTGCGATGACGCCGTTTGTTGGGCCGACAAACATGAGACGCAGAGCAGGGCGCATTGCCAGGCGCCTGGACGAACAACGATCCGGCTTCGGAGATATTTCATATTCAAAAGATCCTTTTGGACGACGCGGGACGGATTCTCGAGCTACACAACCCCTTAAGCTTGACCAACGTAACGCTTGACCAACTTGACCAATGTGACGCTCGACTAATCCTTCATCGTCATGTTGCCGTGGTTCCGACGTGGTTCAGACGTGGTTTAGACGTAACCGACTGCAATTCCACTTCCACTTACGCTTTTCCCGGCAAGACTGTTCCTTCAAAAGCAGTTAAGTGGATTGGCTGGAGCTCTCTGTTCGATTTTGCTACCAAGTGTTCGGTTTCGCAACGCCTGGAACAGCCAAGTAGTGTCCAGCCACGCCAACCTCAAGCTTAGCCGATTGTTAATGGGCGATTGTAAAAGAGAGTCACAACCCGTGGGGCAGGGCTATGTGGGGCGGGGCCATGCCCTGCCGCAAGACTTGGTGGGGCAGGGCCAGTTCTCCGTCGAGGCGGAAGCCGACCGGATGCCCTGCCGCAAGGGTCACCACCATTCAGCGCTGGCTCGAATCTCCCAGCAACCGCGCGCGATCCGCGGCGGAGATACCCGAATACTTTCGAATATCTTCGCGCACCGTCAATTTACGGCGATATCGCCCGAAATATTCGTCGATGTCGCCGCCATACTGGAAGCTGTACATGATGTCTTCGAAATTCGACGTGTGCGGGAGCCCCAGCGCGTGCCCGGCTTCATGGACGCACGTCAGATACACGATGGTGTCGTGCAGCAGCCGGTCTTTGGTGGACCCATCCTCCACCCGCAGATTCATCTGCGCGCCGCGAACGCCGTTCACTTCGATTGGCACCGTCTCGCCGTATACGCCGCGCGCGGGCAGCGCCCACACCATCCGGAACTGCGCGGTGGCGCGATCGGCCTCGACGAAGTGTAGCCGTTTGCCGGCCACGCGCTCCCACGCTTCCAAGGCCCAGCGCGCCAACTCGGAGTCTCCCTCGACGCATCGGGTCGCCGGATTGTTGCACGGCGAAATCCAGAAGGGGATATCGGTGGCATGCGCGGCCCCCGCGAAGATCGTGACCAGCAGTGTGGCGCAGGGCCATGCCCTGCGGATGACTTTTTTCAAAGTGGCGCAGGGCCATGCCCTGTGGATGGCTTTTTTCAAGAAATTCCTAGCGCTTAGCAGAGAGTTTTTCATCGACTAGTTTTTGGATCATCGCTTCCAGTTGCGCGACGCGCTGCGCCAGCTCTTCAATGGCCTGGCCTTCAGGATCGGGCAGCTTTCCGTGTTCCAGCGCGTCCACATCATAGCCAGCGTCATCGCCGGCGTCGTAACCGCTTCCGGCTTCATAGCCGGCTTCCCCGGTCATCCTATACCCGCTGTCACCTGCTCGATATCCGGATTCTCCGACAACGCGCCCCGGCACGCCGACCACTGTCGAATGATCCGGCACGGGCCGCACCACCACCGATCCCGCGCCGATTTTCACGTGATCGCCGACGCGAATGTTGCCCAGGATTTTCGCGCCCGTTCCGATCACCACGCCGTTGCCGATAGTCGGGTGCCGCTTGCCCGTGTCTTTTCCGGTGCCGCCCAGCGTCACGCCCTGGTACATCAGCACATCGTCGCCGATCTCGCTGGTCTCACCGATCACCACGCCCATTCCATGGTCGATAAAACACCGGCGTCCGATGGTCGCGCCTGGATGAATCTCAATCCCCGTGATCGCGCGCGAGAATTGCGACGTGAGCCGCCCCAGCATAAACCAGCCGCGCCGATACAATCCGTGCGACACCCGATGCAGCATCAGCGCGTGAAAGCCGGGGTAGCACAACACGATTTCGAGCACGCTCCGCGCTGCCGGGTCGCGCCGGAAGACGGTGTCGATCTGCTCGCGAATATATCCGGGCATGGCTTGTCTTTACTTAATGATGCATTATCGCGTGAAAGGTCGCGGAAAACGTCGCGATTATCCCAATCCAACCCCGTCCCGTCAGACTGCGGGGCAGCCAATCCTGGCTGCAGCCGCCTTTCAAGGCGGCTCGTGTGCGCGAAGGACAGTCGACCGCGTTTTTCGCAAACATTGTGATATTCGATCCACAGCCCGTTCTGATGTGGCGCGTATTATGCTGTAACTGAAATGCACAACATCAGATCGCGGTCTTGCGCGAGATGGGCGTCTCGCAGGAAAGAGTACCCTTGCGCGGCTCTCCTGCTGGCTCTCGCCGCCTGCTCCAGCGCTCCGCCGGCCGACACGGCCAAATCGAGGCCCTTGCCGGCGCCTGCCGGAGCCGCCGTCGCCATCAATCAACACCCCCTCGCGAAATATATCGAGATCGATGGATTCCGCATCACCGAATCCGGCGCCGGAAAGTTGAAGATCACTTTCGCCGTCATCAATCATTCTGAAGCCGACATCGGCGATCTCGGCCTGAAAATGCAGCTCATTACCAGCGCCGACAAGCCCGGCGACCCGCCGGTGGCCGAGTTTGAGGCGAAGGTGCCCTCGCTCGGTCCGCTCGAAAACAAGGAAGTTTCGGTGGTGGTGCCGACCAAAATGCGCGTCTATGAAATGCCGGACTGGCAGTTCCTGCGCGGCCGGTTCGAAATCACCTCGCCCGCCCCGTAGCGCCATTATGAGGAGAGTGCTCATCGGTCTCCGCCACATCCATCGCGTTGAAAAACGCGAGGTGTTCTGCATTCCAACAACACGCTCAAGCCCCGCCCGTCGTCTCGATCCGTGGAGGCGAAGCCGACCGGAGGACGGGGATCGCGGTTCGTCATGACCGAACGCCTGTATTACGACGATTGCTATCTGCGCGACTTTCGCGCCCACGTGGTGGCGGCAGCCGACGACGGCCGAAAAGTGTATCTCGACCGCACCGCGTTTTATCCCACCTCCGGCGGTCAGCCGTTCGACACCGGCACGCTCGGTGGCGTCAAAGTGCTCGAAGTGGTGGACGAAGAGGACCGCATCGGGCACATTCTCGAGTCGCCTCTGGGGACGTCAAGCCCCACCCGTCAGGGTGGGGATCTGTCGATCGCATCGGAGCCGCCGGCGGCGGCTATCGAAGTGGAAGGCCGCATCGATTGGACCCGCCGCTGGGATCACATGCAACAGCACACCGGCCAGCACTTGCTCTCGGCCGTGCTGATCGAGCTGTTCGATATCACCACCGTCAGTTTCCACCTGTCCGCCGACAGTTCCACCATCGACATCAGCTCTCCCACGCTCGATTCGAAGCGGGCGGAAAAGGTGGAGGAGCGCTGCGCCGAGATTATCGCCGAAGCCCGGCCCATCAGGATCACCTACGAGGATTCCTCCGCCGATCTCGGCTTGCGACGGGCCTCGGCGCGCACTGGCACGCTGCGGATCGTCTCGATCGACGGCCTGGACAAGAGCGGTTGCGGCGGGACCCACGTTCGATCGACAGCCGAACTCGGGCCCATTCTGATTCGCAAAATCGACAAGATCCGCGGCAACGCGCGCGTCGAATTCGTGTGCGGCCTGAGAGCGGTGCGCCGAGCGCGCAGCGATTTCAGGACGCTATCGGAAATCAGCCGCCTGGTTTCAGTGCCGATCGAGGAAACCCCGGCCCTCGTGGCCGCGCAAGTTGAACGCGCGAGGAATTTCGAGAAAACGGCCCAGCGCCTCGCCGCCGAGCTCGCCCAACGCGAAGGCCGCGAGCTCTTTGAAACCACCGCACCCGGCCCCGACGGAATCCGGCGCGCGACGCAACGCGGGCCGATTGACGACGCCATGCGCGCCCGCGCGCAAGCCTTCGTCGCCGGTTCGAAAGCCGTGTTTCTCGCGCTCTGCTCCGATCCTCCTTCCATCCTGCTCGCGGCTTCGCCCGATTCCGGTGTCCACGCCGGAGAGCGCGTCAAGGCCGCAGTAACCGCCGCGGGCGGACGCGGCGGAGGCAATCAGGGGCTGGGGCAGGGCAGCGTCCCCTCGGCGGCATCGCTCGGAGCGGTCGCGAATTCGTTCGAGAAGAAGGATCAATGAGACATCGCCGACGCCTGGACTTTAGTGGAAAGTTATTTTGGAAGCTCGCCGGAATTGCGATCCTGGCCGCGCTGGTCGTGATCGGGATTCTCAATGCGGCGAGGAGCCAGGCGCAATCGCCAGCCGCTGCATCACCGAAATTCGAAGTGGCTTCCGTGAGGCTCTGCGGAGACGACGTCCCTGCGGGAAGAGGCGGTGTAGGCCGAAGCGCCGGCGATCCCGGAATGTTGAGACTTGGGTGCCAGACGCTGGACACTCTCATCCGGCAGGCGTACCTCTCGAATGGCACTCCAATCATTTCCTTCAGGTTTTTGAATCAGCCGATCAAGGGGAGCCCGGCCTGGATCAGTTCCGATCGCTACACGATCGAGGCGAAACCGGAGGGAACTCAAACGATGGGAATGATGCGTGGCCCAATGATGCGGGCGCTTCTCGAAGACAGATTCAAGCTGAAAATCCATCGCGAAACCCGAGAGATCCCAGTCTACGAGCTGACCGTGGCCAAAGGCGGCCCCAAGCTACAGGTAGCTCAGCCGGGAAATTGCTTTATTTTGGACCGCGACCATCCATTGGTCCCGCCAGAACCAGGGAAGCGCGAAGTCCCGTTTTGCGGCGGATTGAGTCGCGTCGTCAACTCCGGGTCCGCCTCGTACGCAGCCTGGTATGGTGCGACGATGGCAGATCTTTGCCATGGCCTCTCGATCATGTTGGACCGGGACGCGATCGACAAGACCGGTCTTATGGGAGCCTTTGATATCCGCCTAGAGACGTCGCCCGCCGACCTCTATCCCGAGGGCGTTCCCGCGCCAAGGGATCCAACGGCGCCACCGGTCGCGACTGACCCGGCCCGAGGCCCATCAATTTTTGCCGCGGTCCAGCAACAGCTCGGGCTGAAGCTTGTGCCCGCCAAGGGACCCGGCGAATACCTCGTCATCGATCACGTCGAGAAACCCTCCGAGAATTGACGGCGCGACCTGGTCGTTTGTTAACCTGAAAACACATGACCGTTACGCTGAATCTTCCACCCAATGTCGAGGAGGCATTCCTTGCCGAGGCTCGCGCCGGAGGCGCGTCCCCTGACGAACTGGTCCGTGATGTTCTGCTTGCGCGGGAATCTTCATCCCGCGCCGTGGAGCTATCCCCGGAAGAGTGGGTACGCGAGTTCAAAGCATGGACGCGAAGTCACGCCAAGGATAATCTTCCGCTGCTGTCAGACGAAGCCATGAGCCGCGATTTCATCTACGGCGAACGCGGCCTCTAGATTGCGATTCCTCCGCTGGCCTAGATTGCCGTACAATCGAAACAGCAGTGCCGATGACGTTTCATCTTGACATCCCCGAATCGGTGGCGAGCAGCATCCGGCTTCCTACGCCGGAGGTCGAAAAGCGCCTGCGCACCGAACTGGCCATCGCTCTCTATTCCCAAGGGATTCTGTCATTCGGTAAGGCTACCGAACTGGCCGGTACTTCCCGCTATGCGTTCGCCGATCTGATCGGCGACCGCAACATCCCCCGCCACTACACCGAGCAAGACCTGGCGCAAGACCTCGACTATGCTCGCGGTCAGTAATACCTCTCCCATTTCCAACCTCGCATCCATCGGACGGCTTGATCTCTTGAAGTCGCAATTTCCGGTGCTATGGATCCCCACTGCCGTCGACCAGGAATTGAAGGCCCACCCGGATCCATCCGCCCTTGCCCCCATTGAGGACGCCATCAACAGTCAATGGATACGCATCGCCGCGCCCCAGGATTCGCACCTTCATCGCGTGCTTCTGCTGCAACTCCACAAAGGCGAGGCGGAGGCAATTGCCTTAGCAACCGATCTTAAGGCGGATATCGTCATCATCGACGAGCAGGAAGGCAGAGGCCTTGCTGCCCAGGCCGGACTCTCCGTCACCGGCACACTGGGGATACTGTTGCGGGCCAAACGCAGCGGAACCATCAAGGCTGTAAGACCTGAGATTCAGGCGTTGCGCGCCAGGACTCGTTTCTTCCTCTCCTCATCGCTTGAAGCCGAAGTGCTTATCGCCGCCGGCGAGTGAGGGACACGAATAAATAGTAAGCTAGCGGGAGCACGCCGCCGCCCAATCGTTTGTTAACCTGAAAACGCATGACCGACAATTTCCGCCGCTTTCACGCCGGACCCGATCCCTTCGGGCGCACCTGGCAGGTCGAATTTCGCTGGCTCCAGACCGCCATTTCCATTCGCCACGCCGACACAGTGGACGTGAAGTTCGTGATCTGGACCGAGGGTGAATCCAAGCAGGAAGTCGAGCCCAAGCAGGAAAAGGTGATCGCGCTCCAGCACGCGGACCTGCTCGCGCTCAGCGCGAAAACCGGCCATGCGCTCACCGACCCGTGGTGCTTGAAGCTGGCCGCGAAGCATCTCAACTACATGATCGAATCGGGCGAAGACCTGGAAAAAACCCTGATCACCCTCCCGCCCGGCGACTTGGAGCGCTCTGCCGGAATCGCGCAGCCTTTATGACTTCTTGTGTAACTTTCCCGCCGCTTCCGTCGTGGTAAATGTAGACTGAAGTCAGGCTCGTCACTTCGAATCCCGTCGAGACGGACGGCGCGGTAGGCTTGGCCAGGGGGGAGGATGCAAAGCAGATGATCAACTGTCCAAAATGTGACGCCGCCATCGATGTCGACGAAGAGGATCTGGATGAAGGCGATGCGTTGACCTGCGAGGAGTGCGGCGCGAATCTGAACGTAAGCGGCGTCTCGCCCCTTGAACTGGCGCCCGAAAAAGACGACGACGACGATTTCGACGACGAAGACGACGACGATCTCGATGACGATGACGATGACGACGAAGACGACGCCGAGGAGGAAGAAGACGAGGACGAGGATGAATGGAAGTAGGTTGATCGCCGCCATCGCCGGGTTATTCTATGGGACCGTGTTGTGCTTGACGATTCAGGCTCAGCAGACCAAGCAAGAGAAGCGCGAAGCCGCCACCGAACGCGTGGTGGAAGGCACCGTTTCCGATCCCGACGGGAAATTCATCGACGGCGCCGTGGTTGTCTTAAAGGACATGCGCACGCTCCAGGTGCGATCGTTTTACACCCAGAAAAACGGCGCCTATCATTTTTCCGGACTCAAGCTGGACAACGATTACGAAATCGAAGCCAAATTCAACAACATGAACAGCGGGTGGAAGAGGCTGAGCATATTCGACACGCGCAAAGTGCCCGTGATCAATCTCAAACTCGAAAAAACAGCTAAGCCAGAAGCCAAACCCGAATCTCAACCGGAAGCCAAACAATAAGTCAAACCATGACGGCGTTTCTACGTTTTTCTCTTTTGTCGTGTATTCTATCCGGCGCGGCTGCGATTCTGAGCGCCCAGAAACTCCCCGTCGTCGCCGACGACGCCGGCTATCGCAACGTGGTCGCCGCCCACAAAGGCAAAGTGGTATTGGTGGAGTTCTGGGCGACCTGGTGCGTGCCTTGCCGCGAAGAGATGCCGGAGCTGGTGAAGCTCGAACGCAAATTACGCGCCCGCGGCCTCGATGTGATCATGATCTCGGTGGACGACCCCGGTGACGAAGCCCGGGCTGCCAAGGTTCTGAAGGACACCACCATGCCCGTGCCGGGTTTTCTGCGCAACGTTCCCGACGACGATAAATTCTGCGTGTCGGTCGACCCAGGTTGGGCGTCCGGCGCGGTGCCGGCCATATTCCTCTACAACCGGTCGGGACGGAAGGTGCGTTCCTTCATCGGCGCGACTCCCATGACGACCGTCGAGGCCGCGCTCGAAAAATTATTCTAGTGATGTCCCGGGCGAATCGTGGGGCGGGCAATTTTGCCTGCAGCCGGCTTTGAGCCGGCTTCGCGCCGCCCCACCTGGCGTTCGACGAATGATCGAAGTGGCGCGAATTCGGACCGGTTTTCTCCTTCTGATCTCCGCCGCGATTCTCCCCGCCCAATCTCTCATCTTTGAGCACGTCACCGTAATCGACGCGACCGGCGCCGCTCCCCGGAAAGACTGGAGCGTCGCGGTCGACAACGGCCTCATCACCACCATCGCCAAAAACATCCACCCGCCCCGCTCCCAGCAAAAACGCGTGCGCGTGATCGACGCTAAAGGAAAATTCCTGATCCCCGGCCTGTGGGACATGCACATCCATCTGGGGCCGCCGGATATTTTCTTCCCGCTGCTGGTGGCGAACGGAATCACCGGCGTGCGCGAAATGTTCACCGGCATTCCCATCGCCACCATTCGCCAGTGGAGAATCCTGCCGGATACTCCGCGGATTGTCGCGCCGGGTTTTCTTGACGGCCCGCCGATGCTTTCGACCGGCCCGCCGCCGCCGGGCGCGATCGCCATCGCCACACCCGAGCAGGCGCGCTTCGCGGTTCGCGCGCTGGCCGCAAGCGGCGTCGATTTTCTGAAAGTGTATTCGAGCATTCCCCGCGATGCGTATTTCGCGCTGGCGGAGGAGGCGCGCGCCATCGGCATTCCCTTCGCCGGCCACGTGCCCGAAGCCGTGAGCCCCGCCGAAGCCTCGGACGCGGGCCAGCGCAGCCAGGAACATCTGATCAATATCCTGCTCGCCTGTTCCACCGATGAAGAAAAGCTTCGCGCCGCGCGCATCGCGACCATGCTCAGCCAGCAAATCTCCGGCGAAGAGCGCATGCGCGAGCTGGCGTTTCCCAATCCCGCCGGATTGATCGACACCTACAGCGAATCCAAGGCCGCCGCGCTGTTTCAGACGTTCGTGAAAAACGGAACGTGGCACACCCCCACGCTGGTCCTGCTCGACGGATTCGCCCACGCCCGCGACCAGGATTTCGTCGACGATCCGCGCCGGAAATATCTTCCCAAGCCGTGGACCCAGGCGTGGGACCCGCACAACACGTTTTTCCTCAAGGATCTGTTCATGAAGGATGGCGCCCCGAATGACAGCCGCTACAACGGGCTGAACGTGCGCGTGCGCGTACTCCTGGAGCGATACGAAAAGCTGGTCGGCGATATGCATCGCGCGGGCGTCGAATTTCTCGCGGGCACCGATGCGAACGGCGTCAATCCTGTTTTCCCCGCGTTCGGCCTGCATCGCGAGCTGGAGTTGTTGGTCGCCTCCGGATTGACGCCGCTCGAAGCCTTGCAGTGCGCCACGCGCAATCCGGCTCGATATTTCGGACAAGCCAAGCAGGGCGGCACCATCGAAATCGGCAAAGCCGCCGACCTCGTGCTGCTGAACGCCGATCCCCTGGCCGACATCCGAAACACGGAACGCATCGAGGCTGTGGTGATGCGAGGTCGCTACTATTCGCGCGACGATCTGGACGCGTTGTTAACCAATGTGACGGCGAAGGTCGCCGCGTTGGTCGCCAACCCCGCCCGTTAGGACGGGGATTCTCCCTCACCCGGGTCTCATCTGCCTCACAGTTATCGCCACAGGCGTACCATAAGGAAATGGCCACCACCGCCCCCAAATCCCTGCTTCAGCCCGTCGTCATTCCCAATCGCCGGCCCAGATTTCGAAGCAACCGCACGCTGCGCTTCACCGAAAGCGTGATTCGCGAAATGACGCGGCTCGCCTTCCAGCACAAGGCCGTCAACCTGGCCCAGGGTTTCCCCGATTTTCCCGCTCCCGAAATCCTCAAGAACGCCGCTCGCGAAGCCATCACCGCCGACGTGAATCAGTACGCGATCACCTGGGGCGCGAAGCCTTTTCGCGACGCCATCGCCGCCAAGTACCGCCGGACCTACGGCCTCGAATTCGATCCCGAGCGCGAAATCACCGTCTGCTGCGGCTCCACCGAAGGCATGATGGCGTCCCTGATGGCGGTCTCCAATCCCGGCGACGAGCTCATCATCTTCGAGCCGTATTACGAAAATTACAATCCCGATGCCCTGCTGTGCGGAGCCGAACGCAAGTTCGTCAAACTCCGCGCCCCGGATTGGCGCTTCGATCCCGATGAGCTGCGACGCGCTTTTTCACCAAGAACCAAAGCCATCATTCTCAATTCGCCCAACAATCCTACCGGCCGCGTATTCGATCGCGCGGAGCTCGAAATCATTGCCGGGCTGTGCCAGGAATTCGATTGCCTCGCCATCACCGACGAAATCTACGAGCACATTCTGTATGACGGAACCACGCACGTACCCATGATGCAGATCCCCGGCATGCGGGACCGCACCATTCTGGTGAACAGCATGAGCAAGACTTACGCCGTCACCGGATGGCGCGTGGGCTGGGTGCTGGCGAGTCCCGACCTGAGCGATTCTATCCGCAAGGTTCACGATTTTCTCACCGTCGGCGCAGCAGCTCCGCTCCAGCAAGCCGGCGCAGTTGCGCTGGCGTTGCCCGACGAATATTACACTGCGCTGGCGAGCGATTACACTAAACGCCGCGATGCGATGCTCGAAGTGCTCGAAGGCGCGGGCTTCCGCTGCTTCCGCCCGCAAGGCGCGTATTACATCATGACCGACATTTCCGGCTTCGGATATCCCGACGACATGGAGTTCGCGCGGCACCTGATTGAAGACGTCGGCGTGGCCGCCGTGCCGGGGTCCAGCTTCTTCGAAGATCCCCGGGACGGCGCCCAAATGATACGGTTTTGTTTCTGCAAAAAATATGAGACGCTCAAGGAGGCGGAAATTCGCCTGAAGAAAATTTAGCGCGCGGCCCGCCCCGCAGTTCGTTGTGCATGCTTGGTTCGTTGTAGATATTCGGCGGTTCGTCGTGCATGCTAAGTTCGCTGTACATGCTCGGTTCGTTGTACACGTTCATAATCGAGCGTGATCGCCTGCGAGAGGCGTACGCTCCCTTCGCGACCAGCTTGGTTGCCGGGTGATGGAGGTGGTATGGCGTCGAAGTTTCTTCTCCCGGAAAGTCTCGCCCAACAGGATGGCGCCGGCGTAGCAATTGCGCTGGATGGCGCGCGCGGCAAGCCGCTGCTGCTCACGCTGGGCATTACCCGAATCGTGGAACAGGAGAGCCTGGAGGTTTGCGTGTGGGGCTCTCCCGACAAGCTGAATTGGCGGCTGCTCCAGGCGTTTCCGCGTAAGTGTTATTGCGGAACCTACTCCGTCCTGCTCGACTTAAGCCGGCAGGTCGAGATCCGCTATCTGCGCGGGCAGTGGAAAATGAACCGCTGGGGCCGCGGCGAAATCACGCCGCTGTTCGGATTCTATCTGTTCGCCGACGACGAGATGGTGCACGCGGTCGGCGTGGCATAGACCGCGTTCCGGCCTTCCAGCCCCATGCGTAAGCTTGGGGCTTCCTCGGCGTTTCAACCCGTCGATTGAGGCGCGACCCTGACGTGGGGCCGGCACTCTTGCCGGCAAGCCTGCTTTCAAGCAGGCTTCTCTTCTTTTCGCTCGAAGCATGCCCGATTCCTTGAGGCGCGACCGTCAGGGAGTTCGTCCGGCTCATATCAACTCGTTGCGGCTCACGTTAACTTAGGAATCGCTCTACCCGCGATACTTAAGTCAATGACCCCGTCCACTCACCCTCACATCGCCGTTCGAATCGACCAGCGCAATGCCGGCACCCGCGTCGCCTATCTCACCATAGGCAATGAGCCCAAGCTGAATACGCTGAACAGTGCGCTGATGGAGGAATTTCTCACCGCCCTCCAGGAACTCACTCACGATGAAAGTTTGCGCGCGGTGGTTCTCACTGGCGCCGGGACCAAAGCCTTTATCGGAGGCGCCGACATCCATGAAATGGCGCAACTCGACGCGACCTCCGGGCGCGCGTTTATCACCCTGCTCCATCGTTGCTGCGATGCCTTGCGTGAGTTGCCGGTTCCCGTCATCGCACGGATTAACGGGTACGCGCTGGGCGCAGGTCTTGAGATCGCGGCGGCGTGCGATCTGCGCATCGCGGCCGATACAGCACGTTTTGGGATGCCCGAAGTGAAGCTCGGAATTCCCTCGGTGATCGAAGCGGCGCTGCTGCCTTCGCTCATCGGCTGGGGCCGGACGCGCCACTTGTTGTTGCTCGGCGAAACCATCACCGCGGGCGAGGCGTTCCAATGGGGGCTCATCGAAATGGTCGTCCCGTTGTCCAAGTTCTATTCGTCGGCGGCGCTGGATGAAGCGGTGGAAGTCTGGGTCTCCTCCATTCTTCAGGCGGGCCCTCGCGCGATTCGCTTGCAAAAGAAGCTGATCCGGCGTTGGGAGGATCTGCCTCTGACCGACGCCGTCCGTGCGGGAGTGGACGCATTCGCCGCCGCATGGGAAACCGACGAGCCTCGCCGCATGATGCAGGAGTTCCTGGCCGACCGCGCTCGCCGTGTTGATGATGCGCATAAGTCATCGCGCGGCGCCGCCCCACCGGAGTAAATCGGCTTCTGGAATCACTTGACTTGCGACGATGTGGGGCCGGCACTCGTGCCGGCAAGCCGGCTTTCTTGAGGCGCGACAGAATGGAGCGCGTTGTCTTTCCAGCCCCAGCCGTCAGGCTGGGGGCTTCATGTGGGGCCGGCATGCCCGCCGCTCCATCTCCTCCAAAGTGGGCGGACGCGGAACGCACGCTCCGTGCCCTCGTCCGCGCCGGACCCCCCAGTCCGGCTCTACCAAGAAGTTCATCGGCACTGCCCGCCACCGCTCCATCTCTGCATGTTCCCTCTAAGCTGCTCGATCTCCCTCGCCTTGGCGGGACCTTCAGCCGAAATGCGCGCGAGAATCGGCTCCATGAAACGGGCGTAACGATCCACCGTCGGCCAGTCGCCTTTCGCAAGCGCTTCTTGAACGGATCGCTTGGTTTCGGGCGTGATCAATTCAATCCGCCCGACGAACACCCTCGCCGTCTGCGACGCGGCCGGTTCCACCTGGAGCGGAAGAATGGCGTTGATCGCAGGCGAAGGCACAATGTAGATCAGGCGCGAGCCCTCCTCAAACCAGGAATCCCGCCAGGTCTCGACCATCGCCTGCGCCTCCTTCGGGAACAGACCTTGCGCGATGAGCGCGTTTTCGAGATCGTACAGCAGTTGCGACAGCGAACCGTCGAGCGAAGGCCGATCGAGTGTTACCGGAGCCCTGTCCAGACTCCCCGGCCCCAAAGCGCCCACGTTGCGATATCCCAGCCGGCCTCCACGATTCTCGAAGAGGAACACCGCGGGCACGGGTTCGGCGCCGCGATTTTCGACCGTGACTTTTCCCTCGTTTGAAACGCGCGCCCAAAGAGGAACCTGGAAGCGCCCCACGCCGCGATAGAACAGGAATTTTTCGTGCTGCTCGCCGACGGTAATCGGAGCCGCGTCCGTTCCGCGCGCTGCATAGTAGCGGCTGGGACCGCTCTCTACTGGAAAATCCGCGGCCGATCCCGGCTCCACTTTGATGTCGCTCCACGCGATCGCACCCATGAGCTGATGCAGCGACGTGTCGATCCCGTTCAGTGACTTGCTCAGCCGGACCAGCAGCGGATCGAGCCCCGTCGGGTACAAGTCCACCAGACTCTCCGTTTTATAGACGGTCTGATCGGAATACATCTGGGCCTTCCCCGCGCCGCCTCCGAGACTGGCTTCCATCCGGTCCATCAGGGCCTTCGACTCATAAATTGCGTTATCGCCGTTCGGGTACCACTCGGTAATCACCCCTCTTGGAAAAAACACCTTCACGCGCGCTGTCACCTCGCGCGGACTGTAAAAGTAAATGACCGGCGTTTCCATCCGCACGGTTCCGTCAAGCCGCCATTTGAAGCCGCGATATCCGACGGCGTTGACGAATTGCGGCAGGTCGTCCTTGCAGCCGAGCGCGTCCCAATCGATGGCGGAGCCGTCCGCGCCCGCGACGGAGGTAAAGGTTCCCCATTCATGGACCGTCAAGCTATTGATTTGCGAAGAGTTGCTGTCGTCCGCGATTAAGACGATTGCGGCGGAGATCGCCACAATGGCGGTAAGCATCGGCACACTTCGGACGTTGACCTTCATTTTGTTCCTCCCTTGTCGGCGCGCTCAGCGCGCTATTGAAGAAATCTGAGCCACGAATTCACCCAAACCAGAGTCGACTCATTTTGCGGTAAGTCCCCGGTAGTTTCATGGTGAGTTCATGGTGATTTCGTGGTAATAACGTGGTGTTTTGTGGTGAGCCACGCTGGAGCGGGCTAGTGGGCCTGAACCAGCGCCTTTAGTGAAGTTTCGACCTCCGTGTCAGTGGCCGCGCGCGGGAAAAACTTGGAGGACTCCCGAATGAAGCCCTTGGGGCCGATCGGGACGACGGCGCCCGCGCTCGCGCCGGCGCAAGTTCCCTTGAGATCCACCACCCAATCGCCCTCCGCCGGCCACTGCTGGAAGACCGCATAGACGTTCGGTTTGGACCCCGCTAAAACCTTGAGAACAAGCGATCTCCGGGCCCCTTTCACAATCCCTTCCGCGGTCGCGGTGATCTGCGGCTTGGCAGGCTCCGAGCAGCCTTCCGTACGGAACACGAATGCGGCCGTCTTCATCTGAAATTCCTGAGACGCCACCGGGCTGCCGATCGTGAAGGTGAATCCCTCCGCGGGCGCCAACGCCGCCGCGGCGCAGGCCGCAATTCCAAGTAGTGCAATTCGCCACATTCCTAATCGCAACATCAGAAAGCTCCTTTCAAGAGCGCTTTCAGTCCATTAGACGCACACCCTCCGATTTTCTTCCCGGTTTACCAAGTCCAGGCCAGCTCTTCTTTCCAACGATTTAGCGTTTCAGGGTCGAGCTTCAGCGCCTGCTCGCGCGAAACGCCGGCCGGGACGGGCGTCAACGCCGCGATGCGATCGTAGACGCGCGCGCGATCGCCAACCTCAACACGTGAAAGCAGATGCCACAGCGTAAGCGTATCGCGGACGCGCGCCGCGGCGAGAATGCTACCCAAAGTGTCGTTTGCGGATTTTTCCACACCAAAATTTTCAAGAGCTTGCGTGAACGCGGCCGGCGCGTCGTCAAAATAAGGAACGCCCGGTCCGAGATGCGGCCGCGTGCGACAGCTCGCGCCGGCCGGCACCAGCGATTCGAGTCCCTTCCACTGAAAAGAAACCCAGCCCCTGGTTACGCTTAGCAGGCCTGAGCCGTCTTCGTCGGTGGAGAGCGCGTACTCGCAGCCAAGATCCTCGGCAGTGCCCGACGCGGTGTCGACGAAGAACAGCCGAGGCGGCGCGGAGATCTTTGCGCGAATTTCTCCTCGCGCCAGAGCGAGCCTGTGCTCGCCGGGTTTGGCGGTCACGACGCGCAGCCGCGTATTCGGTTCGACCTCGACTGAGCCGATGTCACCGACCTTGATTCCGGCGCGCGAGGAGGAGTCCGTTTCCATCCATTCGCCGACGGCGATTCTAGCGGTGTCGCGAAAGTGTTTTGTACCCACGGAGGGCAACCCATCGATCCGAACGACTTCCCACTGCGTGCCTGCCGGATGCGCGGCGCGCCAGTACGCAACACCGAAAAAGGTCACGGCGAACAAGACCAGTACCGCGACGGCGAAAGCCCAGCGCCGCGGAGCCGAGTAGGAGCCCGTCGAAAACGAGCGCTCCATTCTGTCGCGCCTCAAAAGCAACGCGGTGTCGATGGATGTCCAGATTGCGTCCGGCACCTCGGCCTTGGGAAGATGCCGCAGCATCGCCATGCCGAATTTGACTTGGTCACTATCGTTCGGATTCATGACTGTGTACCGCCGAGGTTCTTCAGCCGCTCCGCCAGAATCTTGTGTCCCCGGTTTAGGCGCGAAGCTACGGTTCCGATGGAACAGTGCAGAGCCTTTGACATTTGTTCGTAGGACAGATCCTCGAAATAGCGCAACAGGACTGCGATTCGGAATTTCGGCGGCAGAGTCGAGACCGCTGCCCGCACCGAGGTCGCCATCTGCAAGCGCGCGTAATCTTCCTCCGGCGAGTCCGGCGCGGCGAACGTTTCCATGTGACGATCCGAGATTGCAGCGCCAGGCTTGTGGCGCCTGGCAGCGTCCATGCATGCGTTCACCACCAGCCGGTAAAGCCACGTGGAAAACTCGGCGTCGCCGCGAAACTGGCCGATGTTGGTGATCAATTTCAAGAAGACCTGCTGGGTGATGTCTCCGGCGACGGCTGGATCGCCATGAAAGAAGTACAGCGAGATGGAATACACCTGATCCTTATACATGTCGTAGAGCGCACGGAAGGCGTCCCGATCGCCGGAGCGGCAGGATTCGATGATCGCGGCGCTGATCTCGCGATCACTCAGAGTGACCACCAAGCATTAGGACGGGGCATGGAAACGTTTTCTTCCATTTTCAACGAGGCAGGGCACTGCCCTGCCCCACCTGAGTGCTCTCTTCCGTTTCAAGATGGCAGGGCATGGCCCTGCCCCACTAAGAGCCGCAGCAATTGGCGGGCGCTCACAATCCGGGTAATCTCATAGGGTTTCTTGAAGTGTTTGGCGTTTTCGGTGACGATGTAATCTGCCTTGGCCGCGGCCGCGCATTCGTAGATGCGGTTGTCGTCTTCGTGGCTCGAGATTGTGAGCCGGCCGCCCGATTTGACCTTGATGCAGGCGTCTTCCAACTGGCTGCGTAAGCGGGCAATCCGCCGCCGGTCAAGGTGCTCAAGATGTTTGTATTCAAACACCCTGTAGTATTCATGCAGCACGGCGTCGGTCAGATACGGGAGAAGTTTCCCGGCGGCGATCAGTTCAAAAACCTGGGCGTTAGGCCCGGTTGGGGATATGACGGCGGAAACCAGAACGCTCAAGTCAATGACGACCCGGATCATTTCATCGAGTATTTACTGTCCTTTTTCATATCGCGCCGGGCGGCTGCAACTGCGGCGTTGATCTCGCGCATGGACATCTTATCTATGCCTTTTCCCTTGGCCTCCTGCCGGATCTCCGCGACCGTGGCGGCCAAATCCCGCAATGCCCGAGTGCGATCTTTGCGGCGGCGGTGGGTGACGATGGAGCGGTCAATGGAAATTTGGGGAGTGATCAGAAGTTTGCCGCCTTCAACAACCGCGACCTTCATCAGGGTACCCTCGGACACGCCGACTTCTTCTCTCAGCGTTCGGGGGATCACCATCTGGCCTTTTCTTTGAAGTTTGACAAGGACGGAGGACATAATAGTTGAACTTTCCGAAAGTCAGCCGGGCTGACTTTCCGTTAGATGTTTCTGCCAGTAGGATAGCAGACCTGGCGAACCCCCCCCCAACGGGGCTTGAGGCTCAGCCCCCGATCCCCGGCGCGTCGCGCGGCTATGACTTACTTGGGGTGAGGGGTGATGTCAGTAACGATGTAGGCGTCGCCCACAATCCGAAAATAGAACCGCCAGTCCTGGTTGACACGGGCCTGCCACTTGTCCTCAGCCACGTTGTATTTCTTGGCGCGCAGTGATGGGTGGCGCAGATTCTGAACCAACAGCAACGACTGCTTGTCAAAGGTCCGTTGAATTTCCTGCGGCGCTTTGTTGTAGGCCCGGATAAAGTGGGCGCCGAACTGGAGCTTCACTTGGCTGCACGTTTAGTCTTCTTGGCGCGCAGCTTGGCAACTTCCTTGTGCAAGGAAGCAATGAATTCCTGATGCGTATCAAATGGACCGTAAACGCGGCCGTGCTTGATGTCTTCGTCAGACTTGGCCAGACGAGCGTCAATGATCCGGCGCTGGGCCGGCGTGTATTCATCGTCTGCGTTAGGGAACTTCGATCGGTCTATCACCAGCTTGGGGGTGATGACGATCTGGCCGCGGGTAAAGGTGAACTTGACAAGGTCGCCTTTGGCCAGGCCAGCTTGGCGTCGCACGCTGGTGGGGATGGTCACCTGACCTTTTTGCTGGATTCTAGCGGTGGTGTTCATAGGTTAATTTCCGGAATCCCGAATTCCGGACTTCTGTCGGTAGCATAGCAGACCTCACGAACCTTTCAGCTTGAGAGAAGCCGGCCTGAAAAGCCCCGGGAACGGGCAAGGCGGCTCGCCGCCCATTGTTCAAACCAGACTGGCGGCCCCACAATTATGCGGAGGTGCTTCTATCCGGCTGACCATGTTGCTCGCGAAGCACGGCCTTCTGTATCTTCCCGGTGCCACCTTTGGGGAGCGTGTCGACGAACACCACCGACGAAGGGCATTTGAAATGGGTCATCCGCTCGCGGCACCAGGCGATTAAATCCGCTTCGCTCAATTCCGCACCGGGCCGCCGCGCGACCACGGCGCGAATGGCTTCCCCCCATTTCGCATCCGCCACGCCGATCACGGCAACTTCGAGCACGGCGGGATGCGCCGCGACCATGGATTCCACTTCCGGTGTGTACACGTTCTCACCGCCGGGCTTGATCATGTCCTTCTTGCGATCCAAAATGTAGAGGAATCCGTTCTCGTCGAACCGGCCCATGTCGCCGGTGTGCAACCACCCATCACGCAACACTTCCGCGGTGATCTCCGGGCGCTTCCAATAGCCCTTCATGATGTTGGCGCCGCGCGCGATGATTTCCCCGCTTTGACCTACCGGAACGTCGCGATCGAAATCGTCCACAACGCGCACTTCCGTGCCGAAGACGGGCTTGCCCGCGGAAGTAACCGCGTCGCCAAAATGATCCTCGTAATCGAGCAATGTCAGCAGCGGACTCGCCTCGGTCAGGCCATAACCCTGTCGGAAACGCGTCGCGGGCAACTTGGCCATCGCGGTCGAGATGAGCGGGAGCGGCATCGGCGAAGCGCCGTATAGGAATGTGCCGAGGCTGGAGAGATCGTACTTGCTGAAGGAGGGCGAATGGATCACCATGTTGAGCATGGTGGGGACCAGCACCGTGTCCGTGACACGATAGCGCTCGATCTGCCGCATGCACTCTTCGGGGTCAAAGGTGGGAAGGAAGCAGTGCGCGCCGCCAGTGGAGGTGACGAAGTAAATCGCGCCGAGATCCGCCAGATGGAACATGGGCGCCGAGTGCAGCCACACCGCCTTGCGCAGATTGACCAGCATTCCGTGCAGCAGGTTCGACCACAGGTTGCGATGCGTCAGCATCACGCCTTTGGGCCCGCCGGTGGTGCCGCTGGTGTAAAACAATCCGACCAGGTCCTGTTCATCCGGCTCGTCAAATGTGTATTTGGATTCGCTATAGCCGTAGGGAGTCATGCCATCGGGACAAGCGCCCTGGCCTGCGTCGTTACCAACGTAGATCACGCGCGGCGCGTGCGCCAGGTTCGCGACGGATGGTGCGAATCGATGGTCGACAATCAGAGCAATCGATTCCGAGTCCTTGAGCGTGAAATCGACATCGCTTTCGTGCCAGCGAGTGTTCAGGGGCACGATGACGATGCCGGCGAGCGCGGTGGCGTAATACAGCTCGAGATACTCGTGCGAGTTGAGCATCCAGACGGCGACGCGATCGCCTTTCTGAATACCGAGATCGCGCAGGTAAGCAGCGGCGCGATGGACGCGATCGTACAGCTCACTCCACGTCATTGGTTGCGTTGCGGAACCGTGTTCGCGATACGAAGCGACGGAGGAGCCGTGAAACTGCTTCGCTCGGCGGAGGCAATAGAGGACGTTCATAGAAAAAAGGCGGCGTTTCTATTTGTGCGATTCATTTTAGAATGTCGACATGAATGTCGACACAGCACGCTAAAGCCCGGTACGGGCGCAAACAACGCGCGTGCGCCACGAGCGCTCATAAGAATTCCTGATTATGCTCGCCGAGCCGCGGGGCGCGGCCGCCATGAGGATTTCCCGGTGTCTCACTCAGCGGAGGAATCGGCGCCGCGGGATGATCTCGGACGGCATCCTTCAAATTGCGAACGGGTGTGACGCAGCAGTCTTTCGCACCGATGCGCGCGAACCATTCCTCGGCGGTCGCCCTGCTAAATTCGGCGGCGAGTGCGGTCTTGATTTCTCTTTGGCGAGGTTCCGCGGCAAATTGATCCGCGATCAAATCCTCGCGCCCGAGTTCGCGGCAGAGATTGCTCCAGAATTTCGGCTCGAGCGCGCCCACGGCGACGTAAGATCCTTCGGCCGCCGGAAACACGTGATAGCACGCGTACCGGCCGCTGAGCAGTTGATTGCCGCGTTCGGGCGGTTCGCCGCTTGTCTCCATGGATGCGAGCGGGACAGTCAACAGCGCGGCCGATCCCGCAAGCATCGAGATGTCCACGCGCTGGCCACGGCCGGTGCGATGCCGCGCTTCAAGCGCGAGCAGAATTCCGATCACGGCCTGCATGGATCCGCCGGCGAGATCGGCGATCTGAATCCCAGCGAGCGCCGGCGGCCCGTCCTTTTCACCCATCAGATCGAGAACACCCGAAAGCGCCAGGTAATTAATATCGTGGCCGGCGAGGGCCGCGTAGGGACCGTCCGGGCCGTAGCCGGTGAGCGCAACATAGATCAGTCTTGGATTCGTTTCGCGAATCGACTCATATCCCACGCCAAGGCGATCCATCACGTCCGGGCGAAAACCTTCGATCACTACATCGGCGGAGGCGGCGAGTTTGAGAAAAGCCGACTTGCCGGCAGGATCTTTCAGGTCGATCTCCACGCTCTTCTTGCCGCGATTGGTGGAATCGAACACGCCCGTGTGGCTGGATCGTGCGTAATCGCCGACGCCGGGCTGCTCAATCTTAATCACCTCGGCGCCGAAATCGGCGAGCCAGCGCGTAGCCACGGCGCCGGGGAGGAGTCGCGTGAGATCGAGGACTCGAATGCCGCTAAGCGCCGATGGGTTCGCCGTCATTTGCGAGTTTTGACCATCAGGCGGGCCGTGTAAACGAGTACCGGCTTTCCATCCTGATTCATCACCGTGATTTCGGTGGCAATGACGCCGCGCTCCGCGTTCTTCAACTGCTTTTCCACCACGCGGCGAGTGAGGTGAATGGTGTCGCCGATGAACACAGGCCCGGTGAAGCGAAGTTTGTCGACGCCGTAGAACGCGACGATCGCCGCATTATCGCCGGGCATCTGCACCATCAATCCAGTCGAGATGCTGAAAATCAGCGCGCCGTGCGCGATGCGCTTGCCGAAAGGGCCGCGTTTAGCGTACTCATCGTTCACATGCAGCTCGACGAAATCGCCCGACAGGCCGGCGAAATTCACGATGTCGGCTTCGGTGATGGTGCGACCGCGCGATTTCTCCACCGCGTCGACGACGTAGTCTTCAAAGTACACTGGGCGTCACCTCAAGTACGTTATAATCGCACTTCTATGCGCAACAAAGTGACTGTGGTGGGAGGCGGAAACGTGGGCGCGAGCTGCGCGCTGAACATCGCCTTCAAAGAATTGGCGGATGTGGTTCTGGTCGACGTGATGGAAGGCGTGCCGATCGGAAAAGGTCTGGATATGCTCGAAACCGGTCCGATCGAAGGTTACGACGTGCGCGTGACCGGTGCAAACGATTATGAGCCGACCGCGAATTCGGACGTGGTGGTGATCACGGCGGGGCTCGCGCGCAAGCCGGGGATGAGCCGCGACGATCTGCTGCTGGCGAATTTCGAGGTGATCAAATCCGTCACCGAGCAAACGGTGAGGTATTCGCCGAACGCAATTCTGGTGCTGGTGACGAATCCGCTGGACGCGATGTGCTGGACCGCGCACCAGGTTTCGAAATTTTCCAAGAACCGCGTGATCGGGATGGCGGGGGTGCTGGATACGGCGCGCTTTCGAGCGTTCATCGCGGCGGAATTGAACGTATCCGTCGAGAACGTGACGGCGGTGGTGCTGGGCGGGCACGGCGACACGATGGTGCCCATTGTCCGGCTGTCGAATGTGTCGGGCATTCCGCTGACGGAGCTGATGGATCAGGGGACACTCGACAGATTAGTGGAGCGCACGCGCACCGGCGGCGCGGAAATCGTGAAGTATCTGAAGACCGGCAGCGCTTACTACGCGCCCGCCGCGGCGGCGGCGGAGATGGTCGAATCGATTCTGAAGGACAAGAAAAAAGTTCTGCCGTGCGCGGTGCTGCTGGAAGGCGAGTACGGGATCAACGGGCTATTCGTGGGCGTGCCGGTGAAGCTGGGGTCGCGCGGGATCGAGAAAATTTACGAAATTCGTTTGACCGATGAAGAGAAGCAGGCGCTTCGAAAGAGCGCCGCAGCGGTGCAGGAACTGATCGACGTGATCAAGCCAAAGATGGGAAAGATGGCTTAGCGGGGCGCTTACTCGATTCCCATCTGGGCGAGGCGATAGCGCAGCGCGTTGCGAGTCAAGCCGAGCAGCCGGGCCGCCTGGCTCTTATTCCCATCGGCGCGCTTGAGCGCTTCGCGAATAATCGACTGCTCATATGCGTCGAGCGTCATGCCTTCCGGGAGAAATTGATCCGTCGCGGCCGTGGCAGGCCGTGAACGTCCGGTGGTATCGATACGAATATCGCCGGCTTCGACGCGCGGGCCTTGGGCAAGGAGAACGCTGCGTTCAATGACGTTCTCCAGCTCGCGAACATTGCCGGGCCAGTGATAACTCATCAATTGTTCGAGCGCGCCTTCGCTGATCTCGCCGTTGAATTTCTTGGCGAAGTGCTCCACTAAATACGGAATATCTTCTTTGCGTTCGCGCAGGGGAGGAATGTCCAGCGGCACGACGTTGAGCCGGTAATACAAGTCTTCGCGAAACGTTCCGTTTTCGAGCGCGGCACGCAGGTCGACATTGGTGGCGGCAATCACGCGCACGTCGCTGTGCATTACCTTGTTGCTGCCCAAGCGCTCGAATTCGCGGTCCTGCAGAACGCGTAGCAGCTTCACCTGAATGGCGGGCGGGACGTCGCCGATTTCGTCGAGGAAAACTGTTCCGGTATCGGCGGCTTCGAACTTGCCAGCCTTGGAAATATTCGCGCCGGTAAACGCGCCTTTCTCATAGCCGAAAAGCTCGCTCTCCATCAGGTTTTCGGGCAGCGCGGTGCAATTGATTTTGACGAAGGGACGGTCGCGGCGCGGTGAATGATGATGAATCGCGCGCGCGATCATGTCCTTGCCGACGCCGCTTTCGCCGGCCAGCAGCACGGTGGCACGGGTCCCGGCGACGCGCATGATAGTCGCGAAAATGTCCTGCATCACCTGGGAATGGCCGATGATGTTTTCGAACTGATACTTCTGGCCCAGCGCTTCGCGAAGCTCGCGATTCTCATCGCGCAGCTTGCGCACTTCGAGCGCTTTGTTGACAACGACGCCGAGGTGATCGAGTGAAAACGGTTTCGGGAGAAAATCGACCGCGCCTTTCTTCATCGCCTCCACAGCGTTTTCGACCGTGCCGAAGGCGGACATGACGATCACCGGAGCGTGCGAGTTCTGGCCGTTCAGTTTTTCAAGGAGGGCGAGGCCGTCCATGCCGGGAAGCTTCAGGTCCGTCAGGATTAAGTCGGCGTCGCCCGCGAGCTTGAATCCCTCTTCGGCCGAGCCGACGGCTTTCACGTCGAAACCGGCGGAGGACAAGTTGAGACCGATGACGCGGCGAAGTTTTTCTTCATCCTCGATGACGAGGATCGTCTGACGGACCATAACAACTATTCTAGTAGGCTGCCATCAGCCCATCGCGCGGAATCCCCGCCCTGACGGATCGGGGTTGAGGGGCAGGAAAACCAGAAACACGCTGCCCTCGCCGGGCGTGCTCTCGACGGTGATCCGGCCGCCGTGCTCGTCGACGATTTTCGAAACGATGGCGAGGCCGAGACCGACGCCGGCGGATTTTGTGGTGAAGAACGGATTGAAGATGCTTTCGCGATTGGCCGGATCGATGCCGGTTCCGCGGTCGATCACCGCGATTTCGACCTGGTCTTCCACGCGGCGCGTTTTCACGGTGACCACGCCCCGGGGCGGGCTGGCTTGCGCGGCGTTCATCACCAGGTTGTAAATGACACGCTCCAGCAGCTCGGCGTCGAACGCGATGGGTGGAATATCGGGCGAGTAGTTTTTGAAGACGGTGACGCTCGACGCGGCGTCCGATTTCTCGCGTTCGAACTGCTCGATGGCGCGGTCGAGCATCGCCGCCAAGTCGCCTTTTTCCATCTTTAAGTGTTTCGGCCGGGCAAAATCGAGAAAACGCGTGATCAGAGAATTGGTGCGATCGACTTCCTCTTTGATGTAGCCCGCCATTTCCTGAGCGATCGCATTTCCGCTCGCGCTTCCCTCGCTAATGCTGCGCGAGAGCAGCTCGGCTGAGGTCTTCATGGTGCTCATGGGATTTCGCAGCTCGTGCGCGAGGCCGGCGGTGAGCTGTCCGAGCGCGGCCAGGCGTTCGGAGCGGCGGACCTCGGCTTCGGCGCGTTTCAGGTTTTCGTTGGCCGCCGCGAGTTGCTCGGCCGCGTGTTGATACTTGAGCGCTTCCTCCCGTTTTGCCTTGGCGAGCTGGTGCGTGAGGTAACTGACCACCAGCAGCGAAAGAATACGCAGCCACAGTTGCAGCCGGTCGTCCGGTTCAATCACGTAGTGCTGCCCATGATAGTAGTTTTCCCACCATAGGAATAGAAGGAACGAAAGATCCTCCAGGCATGCGACGACGGCGACGATGGTACTGCCGAGCAGGTCGAAATTGGTCGCCGCCGAGATCACTGGGAGAAGCAGCATCAGCCAGAAACTGCTGCGGATTCCAATCGGAAAGGGCTCGCTGAAATAAATCAGCGGATAGCATAGAAGCAGGATCAGAATAATCGCGCTGCGCGCGCCGATGCGCGATTCGAGAATCTGCACGACGCCGATCGCGATCAGCAAGGGGATCACGAAACGCGATTCGCCGGGGCTGAAGATCGCTAATGCGGCGAACAGGGCCAGCCAGACAAAATCCTGCGGACGAACGTAACGGCGCCAGGTAAGAGTGTTAGCCACGAATTAACACGAATATACACGAATGAAAAACAAGAAGCTTATGGTGTTTGCTCGTGCACATTGGCGGCCAGGACTAATTTTTCTTGAATCGTCGGGCTTCGATCACCGGAATCAGCGAGTTCGGCGGCCCGGCAAAGGAGGGCCGCGACCGCTGGGTGATCTCGGTGTTGAGGCTGGAGACGAACTGCCCGATCTGGCGCTGCATCTCCTCCATCTTTTCGCGCATGTTGAGGATGATCTCGACACCGGCGAGATTTACGCCAAGATCGCGCGTCAATTTGAGGATCACTTCCAGGCGCTCCAGATCGCCATCGGTATAGAGGCGCGTGTTGCCGTCGCTGCGCGATGGTTTCAGCAGGCCCTCGCGCTCATAGAGGCGCAGCGTTTGGGGATGGATCTGGTACTGGTCGGCGACGGCCGAGATCATGTAGGCGGCTTTGCTTCTCTTTTTCATGACATCCCCCTACACCTTGCTCCAGATCGGTTCGCGCGGATCTTCAGGATGCAGCTTGGCGTATTCGCGCAACAATTCCTTGGTGCGCTCATCCTGCACCACCGGCGCTTCCAGTTGCACTTCGACAATCTGATCGCCACGCTTGTTGCTGCGCGCGTTCAACACGCCTTTTTCGCGCAGACGGAACTTCTGGCCGTTCTTGGTTCCCTGGGGAATCTTGAGCAGCGCGCGGCCGTCGATGGTGGGCACTTCGACCTTGGCGCCAAGGCCGGCTTCGTCGATGCGCACCGGCACGGCGATCTCAATGTCGTCGCCGTCGCGGCGGAAAAGCGGATGCGGCTCGACGCGCAGCGTGATGTAAAGGTCGCCGGCCGGGGCGCCGTGCGTTCCCGCGTTGCCCTTACCGGCGACGCGCAATCGGGAACCTTGCTGCGCGCCCGCCGGAATCCGGACCTCAACGGTTTCGTTAGTGGAAATGCGCCCGTCGCCATGACAGGTGGGACATGCGTTCTGAAGCCGGCCGGTTCCGTTGCAGCGCGGGCAGGTGAGGCTGAAACGCATGGCGCCGGCGGCCTGGGTCACATTGCCGCTGCCGTTGCATTCCGGGCAGACCGTGTTGCCGCCGGATTTCGCCGCACCCGTTCCGTTGCAGGTGGGACAGATTTCCTGACGCGCGATGTTGAGGCGCACCTGGGTGCCCTTGATCGCCTGCCAGAAATCGATGGCCATGCCGTATTCGAGATCGGAGCCTTTTTCAGGCGCCGCGGCGGCAGCGGAATCCGCGTTGTTGCGGCTGAACCACTGGCTGAAAATATCCTGAAAATTCGCCGAATCCTCGGGCGACTGCGGCCTGCGGCCGCCGGAGCGAGTCCCCGCGCCTCCTCCACCCGAGCCCGCGCGCGAAAAGACATCGGAGAAATCGAACCCTCCGAAACCCATGTTGGGTCCATAGGGATTCTGTCCGGGCTGTCCCGCGGGGCCGCCGGGACCGCCAGCGCCGCCGGGCATGCCGTTTTCCGAATAGAAGCCGTACTGATCGTACATCTGCTTCTTTTTCGGATCGCTCAGAATATCGTAGGCTTCCTGGACCTTTTTGAAGCGATCCTCGGCGGTTTTATCGCCCGGGTTTAAATCCGGGTGATGTTTGCGAGCGAGCTTGCGATAGGCTTTACGGATTTCGTCCGCGTCAGCTTCGCGAGCAACGCCGAGTGCTTGATAGTAATCTGATTGAGCCATAAGCGGAAGGAGTCAGAATTCAGAAGTCAGGAGTCAGAATAAATGAGAGGAGTCAGGAGACAGAAATCAGAAGTCAGAATGATAACGGCGCGCGCGTTCAATTCTCAAGCGCTCTACTGTTTTCATTCTGACTCCTGTCTCCTGTCTCCTTCTTCCTACTCCTGACTTCTGACTCCTGACTCCTTCTCCCTACTTCTTCTCGTCGACGTCGACGAACTCCGCGTCGACCACGTCATCCTTCTTCTTCGCCCCGGCGCCATCCGCCGACGGACCCGCGCCGTCTCCCTGCGGAGCTCCTTGAGCACCCGGGGGAGTCGAGCTCGCTTTATACATCGCCTCCGCGAGCTTGTGGCTCGCCTGCGTCAGACTGTCGACCGACTTGTTAATCTCGTCGACACTGCCGCCGGCCATGGTCTTACGCGTCGAATCGAGCGCCGCTTCCACTGCCTTGGCGTCGTCGTCGCCGATCTTATCGCGATGGTCCTTCAGCATTTTTTCGACCTGGTAGACCATCGAATCGGCGCGATTGCGCGCGTCGATCTCATCCTTGCGATTGCGGTCCTCGGCTGCATTGGCCTCGGCGTCCTTGGCCATCTTCTCCACTTCCTCTTTGCTGAGGCCGGAGGACGACGTGATGGTGATCTTCTGCTCGTTATTGGTGGCCTTGTCCTTGGCGGTGACGTTCAGAATTCCGTTGGCGTCGATGTCGAAAGTCACCTCCACCTGGGGAATGCCGCGCGGCGCCGGCGGGATGCCGATCAACTGAAACACGCCCAGCATGCGGTTGTCGCGAGCCAGGGCGCGCTCGCCCTGATACACCTTGATCTCGACCGAAGTCTGGGAATCGGCGGCGGTCGAAAAAGTTTCGCTCTTGCGAGTGGGAATGGTGGTGTTGCGCTCAATCAGCTTGGTGAACACGCCACCCAGGGTTTCGATGCCGAGCGACAGCGGAGTAACGTCGAGCAGCAGCACGTCTTTCACTTCGCCGCCGAGCACGCCGCCCTGCACGGCCGCGCCCACGGCGACCACTTCGTCGGGATTCACGCTGCGATTGGGCTCCTTGCCGAACAGGTTGCGCACGATCTCCTGCACTCTCGGAATGCGCGTCGAACCGCCCACCAGCACGACTTCATCGATCTTGGACGGGTCGATGCCCGCGTCGGCGAGAGCCTTCTTGCAGGGCTCCACCGACCGATCCAGAATGTCGGCCACCATCTGTTCGAATCGCGCGCGGGTCAGCTTGATGGCGAGGTGCTTGGGGCCGCTCGCATCGGCGGTGAGGAAGGGGAGGTTGATTTCGGTTTCGAGCAGAGTCGAAAGCTCGATCTTGGCTTTTTCCGCGGCTTCCTTGAGGCGCTGCAACGCCATCTGATCCTTGGAAACGTCGATGCCCTGGTCGCGCTTGAATTCCGTGATCAGCCAATCGATGATGCGGTGGTCGATGTTGTCCCCGCCCAGGTGCGTGTCACCGTTGGTCGACTTCACTTCGACCACGCCGTCGCCCACTTCGAGGATGGAGATGTCGAAAGTGCCGCCGCCGAAATCGTAAACGGCAATGGTCTCGTTCTTCTTGCGGTCCAGGCCGTAGGCGAGCGCCGCCGCGGTCGGCTCGTTGATGATGCGCATCACTTCCAGACCCGCGATTTTGCCTGCGTCCTTGGTCGCCTGCCGCTGCGCGTCGTTGAAGTAGGCCGGGACGGTGATGACGGCCTTGGTCACCTTTTCGCCGAGGTAGGACTCGGCGGCTTCCTTGAGCTTGGTGAGAATCATCGCCGAGATCTCGGGCGGCGAATACTTCTTGCCGGAAATCTCGACGCGGGCATCGTTGGTGTCGCCGCGAACCACTTTATAAGGCACCAGCTTCATTTCCTCGGAAACTTCGTCGAAACGGCGGCCCATGAACCGCTTGATCGAATACACCGTATTTTCAGGATTCGTGACGGATTGGCGTTTGGCCACTTGTCCGACCAAACGTTCTCCGCTCTTGGTGAATCCTACTACTGAAGGGGTGGTGCGGCCGCCCTCCTGGTTCGGAATGACGACCGGCTGGCCGCCTTCCATGACGGCGACGACAGAGTTAGTGGTACCGAGGTCGATGCCGATGATTTTGCTCATAAAAGTGACTTCCTCCCGTTCATAACTTGCGGCCTGTATTTAGCCTAGCTCCATTATGCAATCTTAGTGTGTTGTTGTCAAGTTCCCCTCAGAATTCCTTGGGGTATGCCTGTAACTCATAGCAGAGTAACGTCGTGAAGGGGTGGCATTGAGGGTCTTGGGCTCAACCTGTTAAGAATCTCCTGAATCGAGGTCTCTGTCATGCGAGTTTGATTTCAGCCCCGAAAAGCTGCATAATGAATACCTTCCGGAGGAGGGGTTCCGAACATGCCTCGCGTGGTCCGTTGTGCGCTGATTCAGGCCGCGAACGTCGCTGCCGCCGATCGTCCGCTGTCTGAAATCAGGCAGGCGATGATGGACAAGCACGAAACCTACATCGCGCAAGCCGCGGACGACGGGGCGCAGATCACCTGCCTGCAGGAAATCTTCAACGGTCCGTATTTTTGCGCGGAACAGACGACGCGCTGGTACGACATGACCGAACACATTCCTGACGGGCCTACGATCCTCCGAATGCGGGAGCTGGCGAAGAAGCATCGCATGGCGATGATCGTGCCGATTTACGAAATAGAGCAAGAGGGGGTGTATTACAACACCGCCGCCGTGATCGACGCGAGCGGCACCTATCTCGGCAAGTATCGCAAGACGCATATCCCGCACGTCGCGCCTGGATTTTGGGAGAAATTTTACTTTCGGCCCGGCAATCTGGGGTACCCGGTGTTCGACCTGGGATTCGTGAAGATCGGCGTGTACATCTGTTACGACCGGCATTTTCCGGAAGGCGCGCGCGCGCTGGGGCTGAACGGAGCCGAGATCGTCTTCAATCCGTCGGCGACGGTAGCGGGATTGAGCGAGCACCTGTGGAAGATCGAGCAGCCGGCGCACGCCGTCGCGAACGGGTATTTCATCGGTGCGATCAACCGTGTAGGGATGGAGCCGCCGTGGAATATCGGGCACTTCTATGGGACCAGCTACTTCTGCAATCCGCGCGGGCAGATCATTGCGTCCGCGTCGCGCGATAAAGATGAAGTGCTGGTGGCCGACCTGGATCTGGATCAGATCAAGGAAGTCCGGCAGACGTGGCAGTTTTTTCGCGATCGGCGGCCGGATGCTTATGAGGATCTGGTGAAGGCCTGAGCAGTTTTGTATGCCTGATCCGGTTCCCGTCCACGTTCAAGCATTGTCGCCCGAAGAGTTCGCGGAACGATTCGCCGAGATTCATCCGGCATTCGCCCCTCAGGCCGCGGCCGTGGAGGCTTCGCGGTGCCTTTACTGCTTCGACGCGCCGTGCATGGCGGCGTGCCCCACGCACATCGACGTTCCGAAGTTCATCAAGAAGATCGCGAGCGCGAACCTGCGCGGCTCGGCCATGGCGATTCTGGATGCGAACATTCTGGGCTTGAGTTGTTCGCGCGTCTGTCCGGTCGATGTGTTGTGCGAAGGCGCGTGCGTGATGCATCGCTATAACCAGCAACCAATTGAAATAGGACGGCTCCAAAGACACGCGATGGATTATTTCTATGCGCACTCGCCGTCGCTTGCAGTGGGATCGGATCGGAAAAAGCGCGTCGCCTGCGTTGGTGCGGGACCGGCGTCGCTCGCGTGTGCCGCGGAATTGCGAAAGCGCGGCTACGCGGTGACCATTTTCGATCGTCAAAAAATGCCCGGTGGGTTAAACACTTACGGGATCGCCGAGTACAAGTTGCGCCCCGCGGATAGCCTGAAAGAAACGGAGTTGGTGCGATCGATGGGCGTCGAGTTCCGGCTCGGCGTCGAAGCCGATCCACAGCAGCTCGAAGGTGAGTTCGATGCGATTTTTCTCGGCGTCGGTCTGGGGGCGTCGCATCGGCTGAACATTCCGGGCGAGCATCTGGCCGGCGTGGCGGATGCGCTGAGTTTCATCTCCGATTACAAGACGGGATCAGTGGCGATGGGACGCCGGGTTGTCGTGATCGGGGCAGGCAATACCGCGATCGATGCTGCAACGGCGGCGGTACGGCTCGGCGCGAGCAAGGTTTGTATCGTGTATCGCCGCGGTGAACCGGAAATGCCTGCGTTCGAGTATGAGTACGAGCTCGCCAAACGCGACCGGATCGAATTTCATTGGCATGCGCACCCCGTGCGGATCCATGGTTCGACGGCGGTGGAAGCGATTGAGTGCACTGTCGTAGATCAACCCGATGTTCATCTACCGTGCGACATGGTGATCCTGGCGATCGGCCAATCGCGGCTGATCGATGTACTTGCCCGCTGCCGCGGCGTCGGGATCGAGAAAGGCTTAGTGAAGGTGAATCGCGAGACCGGCCAGACCGCGAACCCGAAGTATTTCGCGGGCGGCGATTGTGTGAACGGCGGGCGAGAAGTGGTGGATGCGGTCGCGGACGGAAAGCGCGCGGGAATCGGAATCGCGGTGTACTTGGAAGCCGCGCCGGGTGCGACACATGGCTGACTTAACCACTCTTTTCGCGGGGAGAATCCGCTGCCCGAATCCGTTCTGGCTCGCGTCGGGACCGCCGGCCAACTGCGGCGACCAGGTGATGCGCGCGTTCGATGCCGGCTGGGGCGGCGCGGTGTGGAAGACCCTGGGTGAGCCGATCGCCAACGTCTCCTCGCGCTACAGCTCGGTCGATTGGAACGGCCAGCGCATGATGGGGTTGAACAATATCGAACTCATTACGGACCGTCCTCTGGCCGTCAACTTGAGAGAGATTTCGGACGTTAAGAAACGCTACCCCAATCACGCCGTGATCGCATCGCTGATGGTGGATTCGCGGCGCGAGGCGTGGCACGAAATCGTGAAGCAGGCCGAGGACGCGGGTTCCGATGGCCTCGAGCTGAATTTCGGTTGTCCGCACGGCATGAGCGAGCGGGGGATGGGGAGCGCAGTCGGCCAGGTTCCCGAATACTGTTCGCTGATCACGGAGTGGGTGAAAGAGGTCGCGGGCACGCCGGTGCTGGTGAAGCTGACGCCCAACATTACCGACATTCGGCCGGTGGCGCGGGCCGCGCGCAAAGGCGGAGCGGACGGATTATCCGCAATCAACACGATCAATTCGATCACCGGAATCGACCTGGATACGCTGACGCCGCGCCCTTACGTTGACGGGGCGTCGGCGCATGGCGGCTATTGCGGACCGGCGGTGAAACCGATCGCGCTGCACATGGTGCAGCAGATCGCGGCCGATCCCGAAGTTGGATTGCCTATCTCGGGAATCGGCGGAGTTTCGGGCTGGCGCGACGCGGCGGAATTCATTCTGCTGGGCGCGCAGAGCGTGCAACTGTGCACGGCGCCGATGCATTGGGGATTTCGCATCGTCGAGGACATGATCGACGGGTTGAAAAATTGGATGGACGAGAAGGGCTTCGCCACGATCGAAGATTTTCGCGGCGCGAGTCTCGCGCACGTGAAAGATTGGAAGAATCTCAATCTCAATTACAAGATTGTCGCGCAGATCCATCCCGAAAAATGCATTGGATGCGATCTGTGCTACATCGCGTGCTGGGACGGCGCGCATCAATGTATCCATATTGACGGGCATTCGAACCCGGAAAGCTTGATGGAAGCGACTCGGCGATCGATCGCTGTGACGCCGATTCCTAAACTCGACGGCGCGGGTCTGGTTGAAACCGGCGCCACGCCGCCGAAACGAATTCCGCGCGTCGACGAGCACGAATGCGTCGGCTGCAACCTGTGCTGGCTGGTGTGTCCAGTGGAAGACTGCATCACCATGGATCGCGTCGATCGCGGAATACCCTCCGAATCGTGGGAACAACGCACAGGAGCCAGATCGTGAGTACCTTGATTCGCAACGGCACGGTAGTCACGGCGAAAGAAACACGCAGCGCCGATGTATTAATCGAACACGAGAAGATCAAAGAGATCGCGCCGGGCATCCCCACGAACGCCGCGACCAACGTCATCGATGCGGCCGGCATGCTGGTGATGCCAGGTGGGATTGACGTGCATACGCACCTCGACATGCCCTTCGGCGGCACCACCTCCAGCGATGATTTCGAAACCGGAACGAAAGCCGCGGCATTCGGCGGCACCACGACCCTGATCGATTTCGCGATTCAACCCAAGGGCACGCGCATGCGCGACGCGCTGGATACGTGGTGGAAGAAGGCTGAGAACCGTGCGTCGATCGACTACGGGCTGCACATGATCGTCACCGATCTGGGCGAATGCGGCCTGGAAGACATGGACGACATGGTGCGCGAAGGCGTCGCCAGCTTCAAGCTATTCATGGCGTATCCCGGCGTACTGATGGTGGATGACGCGACCATTTTTCAGGCCTTGGGCCGCACGGCCAAGAACGGTGCGCTGATTTGCTTGCACGCTGAAAACGGCGGAATTATCGACGTGATCGTAAAGCGCGCGATCGCGGAAGGAAAGACCGCCCCCATTTATCACGGCCTCACCCGGCCGGTGGCCGCCGAAGCCGAGGCGGTGCATCGCGCGATCGCGATGTCGGAAATTTCGGGCGCGCCGGTTTACATCGTGCATCTGTCTTCAGAGGAAGCGCTGAACGAAGTGCGCGCAGCTCGCGACCGCGGCGTGCCGATTTTCGCGGAGACCTGTCCTCAGTATTTGCTGCTTTCGATCGAAGATCTGGCGCGGCCGAATTTCGAAGGCGCGAAGTACGTCTTCACGCCGCCGCTGCGGGAAAAACAAAATCAGCCGAAGTTGTGGGACGGCTTGAAGCACGATCATCTGCAAGTGGTTTCGACCGATCACTGCCCGTTCTGTTTCGAAGATCAGAAGATCTTGGGTAAGGACGATTTCACCAAGATTCCGAACGGCGGCCCGGGCGTCGAGAATCGATTGCAGCTGCTCTATCATCACGGCGTGAATGAGGGCAAACTCAGCGTGAACCGTTTTGTCGAACTGGTTTCGACCACCCCGGCGCGTCTGTTCGGCCTGTATCCCCGGAAAGGAGAGCTTGCGCCGGGCAGCGACGCCGACATCGTGATCTGGGATCCGAACGCGCTGATCGAGATTAGCGCGAAAACGCACCACATGCGCGTGGATTATTCCATGTTCGAGGGGTTTCGCGTGAAAGGGAATGCTCGCACGGTCCTGTCGAGAGGGGAAGTGATCGTGGATAAAGGCGAGTTTCTGGGGCGCACGGGAAGAGGAGCGTTCCTGAAGCGCGCGGCTCGCGGCGGGGCGTGGAAGTAAGACTGGCAGTAAAATAAGAATCATGCTCACCAAGTACATCGATGCCGCCATGAGGCGCGCGGAGTATGAGGTAGTCGAAGACGATGGCTCCACTTACGGTCACGCTCCCGATTTGCCTGGAGCGTGGGCGAACGCGCCGACTCAGGAGGCTTGCGCGATTGAACTGCGCGAGGTCGTCGAAGATTGGATCATGCTGAGCATTGCCGATCGCGAAACGCTGCCGGTCATCGATGGGATTGACTTGAACGTGCACGCGGAAGTCGGCTGATGCCTCCATTCGGTCCCATCAAGAGGACTGACTTGATTTACTACCTTCGAAAGGCTGGCTTTATCGGCCCGAAAGCCGGGACAAAACACGCCTATATGGAGCGAGGCAGAGTCAAGGTGCGCATTCCAAATCCGCACGCCGGTGACATAAGCAAGGATCTATTGAAGAAGATCCTTCGCGATGGCTTCATAACCCGCGAAGAGTGGGAAAAGCTGTGAGCGTGGCAGTAAAATAGGAGGTGCGATGCTGACGAAGTATATTCGGGCCGCGATGGCGCGTGCTACATACGAAATTCTGGAAGATGATCGCACCTACTATGGCGAGATTCCAGGTGTCCAAGGGGTTTGGGCGAACGAGCCGACGTTAGAAGCGTGCCGTCAAGAGCTTGAGTCCGTGCTGGAAGATTGGCTCCTTTACGGCTTGCATAAGAGCCTGCCGATTCCCATCCTCGACGGGATCGACCTGAACCAGCATCGCGAACAAGTCGCCTGATGCCTCGCTTCGGCCCGATCAGCCGGCGCGACCTCATTCGGAATCTCCGGACGCTCGGCTTTGGAGATCCTGAACCGCGAGGCAGCCATGAGATCATGCGCCGAGGCGATCATTGGGTCACAATCCCCAATCCGCATCGCGGCGATATTAGCAAGGAGCTGCTATCGCGCATTCTCCGCCAGGCCGGAATTTCCCGCGAGGAATGGGAAAAGCTGTGATCGACCGCGCGATCCAGTCCAGCTCTCTCTATAACGAAGACCTCGCGCCCGTGCCGCCCGAGCGGCGCACGTGGGGACTCTACAACTACGCGTCGCTATGGGTCGCGATGAGCGTGTGCATCCCCACCTACATGCTCGCCTCAGGTCTGATCGCCGGCGGCATGAACTGGTGGGAGGCGATCGGCACCATCCTGCTCGGCAATTTGATCGTACTGATTCCGATGCTGCTCAATGCCCACGCGGGCGCAAAATATGGCATCCCGTTTCCGGTTTTCGTGCGTGCCTCCTTCGGCGTGCGCGGCGCGAACGTCCCGGCGGTACTGCGCGCGCTGGTGGCATGCGGATGGTTCGGAATTCAAACCTGGATCGGCGGTCAGGCGATCTTTGCAATGTTATCCATTCTCTGGCCGACTGCCGGACAATCGCACGCCGGAATCTGGATCTGCTTTTTCGCATTTTGGGCCCTGAACATTTTCGTGATTCTGCGTGGTATCGACACGATCAAGTTTCTGGAGGGCGTCGCCGCGCCGTTCATGCTCGCCATAGGGCTGCTGTTGTTGTGGTGGATCACCAATCTGGCCGGAGGTTTAGGACCAGTGTTGCGGAGCCCAAGCAAGTTCGCCACCAACGCGGCCTTCGTGCGCTTCTTCATCCCGTCGCTGACGGGGATGGTGGGGTTCTGGGCGACCGTCGCATTGAACATTCCGGACTTCACGCGCTATGCAAAATCGCAGCGCGATCAGATGCTGGGCCAGGCGATCGGATTGCCCACGGCAATGACGCTGTATTCCTTCATTGGCGTCGCGGTCACATCGGCGTCGGCTGTGATTTTTGGCGAAGCCATCTGGGATCCGGTCGCGCTGCTACAACGGTTCAATCGGCCGGTGATTGCCTTCATCGCACTGATCGCGCTGTTGATTGCGACGCTGAACACCAACGTCGCAGCGAATGTGGTCTCGCCATCGAACGATTTTTCGAATCTCAACCCGCGGCGGATCTCGTTTCGAACCGGCGGCATCATCACCGGCGTGATCGGCGTGCTGCTGATGCCGTGGAGATTGCTGGGCGACTTCAGCGCCTACATTTTCGGATGGCTGGTCGGGTATTCCGGATTGCTCGGGCCCATCGCCGGCATCATGATCGCCGACTATTTCGTGCTGCGGAAATGCCGGCTGAACGTGGATTCGCTGTATCTGCATCAGGGCGAGTATTCGTATTCAAACGGCGTGAATTGGCGCGCGGTGGCCGCGCTCGCCGTGGGGATCGCAGTCGCGTTGTGCGGGCTCGCGTTTCCGGCCATGCGCTGGCTGTACGATTACGCGTGGTTCGTGGGATTCCTGGTCGCCGGCGGACTATATTTGATATTGATGAGCTTATTTCACGTGATGGGTTTCCATGTGACGGACCGCGGGTCCGGAGGAGAAATAACATGATCGCAACAGAGACGTCGGTTCGGACGCTGAAATTTTACGTAAACGGGAAATGGGAAGATGCCGCCGGAGATGGGTTGCACCCGGTCACCAATCCCGCCACCGGTGAAGTGATCGCGCAAGTACCCTACGCCACCGCCGCGGAAGTGGAACGCGTGGCGCGGCTCGCGCATGAAGCGTTTCTGAAGTGGCGCGGGGTTCCGGTGGTGGATCGCGTGCAGATTTTCTATCGTTACAAGACGCTGCTCGAAATGCACGCAGAGGACGTTGCGCGCGTTTTGTCGACTGAAAACGGCAAGACCTTCGACGACGCGAAGATGGAAGTGCGCCGCGCGATTCAGATGGTGGAGGTCGCTTGTGGCATGCCGACTCTGATGATGGGCGATTCGCTTGAGAATGTCTCGCGCGGCATCGATTCGATTTCGATTCGCCAGCCCATCGGCGTCTGCGTGGGCATCACGCCGTTCAATTTTCCCGCGATGGTGCCGATGTGGATGTTCCCGTTTGCGATCGCGTGCGGGAATTCCTTCATCCTGAAGCCGTCCGAAAAAGTTCCGATGACGCCCACGCGAACGGCCGAGTTACTCCACGACGCCGGACTCCCGGAGGGGGTCTACAATTTGATTCATGGCGATAAGGTCGCGGTCGACGCGCTGCTGCAACACCCGTTGGTGCGCGCGATCTCCTTTGTTGGTTCGAGCCCCGTGGCGAAATATGTCTACGAGCAATCGGCGAAATATGGAAAGCGGGTACAGGCGCTCGGCGGCGCGAAGAATCATCTGGTGGTGATGCCGGACGCGGATCTGGAGAAGAGCGTCGAGGCGATTATGAGCTCGGCATTCGGCGCGGCGGGCGAGCGTTGTCTTGCCGGAAGCGTGCTGGTGCCGGTCGGCAACGTGGCGGAGCCGCTGCTTAATCTGCTGGTCAGCAAGGCCAAATCGATGCACGTAGGCGATGGAATGAAACCCGGCGTCGACATGGGCCCGGTGGTCACGGGCGATCATCGCAATAAAATCGTCGGCTATATCGAAAAGGGCGTAGCCGAAGGCGCCAAGCCTCTGTGCGATGGGCGCGAAGCTGCGAAGGGATCGGACGGATTTTTCGTCGGCCCGACCATTTTCGACAACGTGACGCCTGAGATGACCATCGCGAAAGAAGAGATTTTCGGGCCGGTGCTCTCGGTGATTCGAGTGAAGTCGTTGGATGATGCGATCGAGCTGGTGAACAGCTCGAGATTCGGCAACACGACTTCGATTTTCACGGGCGACGGCAAGTCCGCGCGCGACTACGCGTCCCGAATCGAGTGCGGGATGGTGGGCGTGAACATCGGAGTCGCCGCGCCCATGGCGTTCTTCCCGTTCTCGGGATGGAAGCAGAGCTTCTTCGGCGATCTGCACGCACATGGAAAGGATGCGGTCGGATTTTACACGGAGCAGAAGGTCGTGATGACCAGGTGGTTTTAAATGCGACTCGAGAAGAAAAGTGTTAAGCCGCGGATGAACGTGAATGAACGCAAATCCCTGGAGCGCCCCCTTAAAGAGACCAGCGGGACCTGGCGGGGCGGCGACGGTTTGAAATATCAGCGCCGGATTCGCGCTGAATTGGAGCATACACGTCTTGGTTGACTTCACTTCCCTGGAGGGTCCGGTCGAACTTGTTGACGGCCGCCTGACCTTGGTGATTCCTCTTGAGGCGGGTGGGTGCGAACTCATCCAGTGCAGTAACGGCATCGCCGAGGTTGATGGCGAAAACCTGAAAGTTAGGATTCCCGACTGGATGACAGATAAACTCGGCATTCGCGAGGGAAGCCTCGTTCAAGTGGACAACAAAAACGGCAAATTCAACATCCGTCCCGTCCCTCCGGCGGTGAACTGAGCTCAAATAAACGCCATCGTCTTGATGCCCGAAATATCAAACCGCTTCCAACACCGCATGTTCTTGCAGCGCTTTCAAGATTCCCGCGGACGCGGGCACTGTGGACTCTACTGTGGAGTATAATCCACATATGCACACAATTCAGGTCGTGTTAGAGGAGAAGCTGCTCAAAGACACCGACCGCGTAGTGAAGCGGAAGAAAACCAATCGTTCCGCCCTGATCAGAGAAGCACTGCGCGAACACTTGAAGCGAGTGCGCGAGCAGGAATTGGACGAACAGGAACGTCGCGGTTATGAAAAATTCCCGCAGACGCTGGAGGAAACGGAATGGTTGGAGCGCGCGGCGGTATGGCCCGATTAGAGCGTGGCGAGGTGCGATTTCATAATTTCGCGCCGCCAGACAAGCGTCGTCCGGTTGTTATCCTCACCCGGCCACCCTCGATACCTCGCTTAGGTACGGTTACTGTGGCGGCGATCACTTCCACCGTTCGTGGAGTGGCATCAGAAGTAGTCTTGGATGAACGGGATGGGTTGAAAGGTCCGTGCGCCGTGAATTTGCATCACCTGACCACAGTGCAGCAGGACCACCTGGGACCCCGAGTCGCAATCCTGAGTACCGACAAAATGGTCGAAATCTGCGCGGCGCTCGGATACGCGCTTGGTTGCGTCGTTGCCTGAGCGGTATCACCGAAGGCTAAATAAACGCCATTGTCTTGATACCCGAAATATCGAACCGCTTCCGGCAGCGCATGTTCTTGCACATGGCTTTATCGTCCATCAAAACCATGTAGCTCAAAAACTTTGCGAAGCGGGCGCGATCACGTTCGTCGGCTCCGCGCGGGACCTGCTCCAACTTCTTCCGCACCATCCACTTCACTTCGTAAGTGTCCTGGGTGCGGCAGAACGGACAATTCAACGTCACCGGCTTCGTGGTCGGCGACTCGCGATAAAAGGCTTTTTCTTCCATTATTTGGCGCCTACAGTTTGACCGGCCATCTGTCCCGTTGTCACCTTCTGCAAGCTCGCGTCCATCCGCAGCGCGAATTCGTCGACGTCGGATTTAGAAATATTCAGCGCCGGCGTGATCCGGATCACGTTGCCATACGTCCCGCCCTTGCCGATCATCAACCGATTCTCGCGCGCCGCTTCCATCAACGCGTTGGTCGCCTCCGCCGCCGGTTTCTTCGACACCCGATCCTCCACCAGTTCGATCGCCTGCATCAGTCCCATTCCGCGGACGTCGCCGATCAGCGGGAATTTTCCCTTCAGCTCTTCGAGTTTCGCCCGCAAATACGCGCCGGTTTCCGCGGCGTTGATCATCAGCTTGTTTTCATCGATGAAATCGATCACGGCTTTCGCCTGCGTTGCCGTCACCGGGTTTCCGCCGAACGTGGAAATGGTCGCTCCCTTCATCGCATCGGCGACCTCCGGCCGCGCCACCGTGAGCCCCACCGGCGCTCCGTTGCCGAGACCCTTCGCACTGGTCATCATATCCGGCTGCACGCCCCAGTGTTCGATGCCGAACCATTTTCCGCCGGTGCGGCCCCAGCCCGTCTGCACTTCGTCGCTGATAAACAGACCCCCGGCTTTCTTCACGATCCCCGACACGATCTCGAAATATTCCTTCGGCGGCACGATAAATCCGCCCACGCCCTGAATAGGTTCTGCGATGAACGCAGCCACGCGCCCCGATGTCGACGTGCGAATCATCTCTTCCATGTCGCGCGCGCAGCGCACATTGCAGCTCGGGTATTCGAGCCCGAACGGGCAGCGATAGCAATACGCATTGATCCCGTGGACGAACCCCGAAGGAGCCACGCCGCCCAATCGCCACGCCGCATTTCCGGTCGCCGCCATCGCCAGCGCCGACCGGCCGTGATAGCTATGCCGCAGCGCGACAATTTCGTGATTGCCGGTAAAGCAGCGCGCCGTCAGAAACGCCGTTTCATTGGCCTCCGTGCCGCTATTGGTGAAAAAGCTCTTGGTCAGCTTGCCTCCCGGCGTTATCCCGGCGATGCGCTTGGCAAGCGCGGCCTGCGGCTCATTCGCGAACACCGTCGAAACGTGCTGGAGTTTGTCGATCTGCTCATGCACCTTGCGATTCACCGTGTCGTTGCAGTGCCCGACGCTGATGGTCACGATGCCGCCGAAGAAATCGAGGTACTGATTCCCGTCGATGTCCCAGACGTATTGATCCTTCGCCTTGGTCACCACCAGCGGCTCTTTGAAATAATGAAAAACGCTGGGAAACAAATGCTGCTGATTGGCGAGAATAATTTCCTGCTTGGTCATATGTCGCTCCGGACCATGATTAGGTCACCCTTTATATTACAGCGAGATATGACAGCAAGGCGACGTGCCGACTAGCGCAATGGATCGCGACGCCTGGAGGTCCAGCCCGCGCAAGCGCACGGAACGGCGAAAACTCTAGCGATTCGCCGCGACAGTCTTTGCCACCGGATTGTGATCCGGCAGATAGTCGAAGAACCCGATCATCATCTCCTCGAACGTCTGGTCGCCCCAGCGGACATCCTTGGCCGGATCGGGGTTGAACTTGTTGTTCACGGAGTTATCGTAGTGCGCGATGCACTCGATGCGCGTTCCCTTCGGCAAATGCATCGGATCCTGCAAAGTGTAGTGAAGCTGCCAGTTGAAATCGTAATGCGGCACGTTCAGCAGAACTTCGCTGCGGCCGTCCGGATAGAACGCAGTAAACTTGAAATCCTTGCCGCGAACGTGCATGTGCGGAGTCATCCCGGTGAGCAGAATGTTTTCCGGCGCCACCCAGTTCGATTTCACCTCGTAGTTCGGATCGCCCGCAGGAATCTTGAATCCGAAATTAAGGATGCCGCCGCCTTTGACGATCTCGCGCGGTGGTTCCTTGGCGAAATACAAACCCACGTATGACTTATCGCTGGCCGCTTTGCCGTTCGGCGTGTAGTGCATCTGGAACACGATCTGCGAGCCCGCCTTGATCTGCTTGGCGACGCCATCGGGGTAGAACCTGGGCTGCACTCCCGGCGCCGTGCCCGCGAGCTGCATACCCGGCAGGATTCCCGGCGCTCCCTGGCTGCCGGCGGGCTGCAACATCAGGATGATGTGATGCACCACTGCGCGATTGCCCGGACGAATCTCGACACCGCGCACCCACTTGTCCTCGGTGAAATTGGTCGGGGCACTGAAGTACTTGTAGGGAATCACGCCCTGCGCGGGGACTTCGAACGCCTCCGGCATCTCAATCACCACGTCCGGTTTGCCCAGCACCCACCCTTCCACGTACTTCGGCGCGGCGGGCATTTCCGCGGGATTGCCTTCCGGCGCGCCCGCATCCACCCAGCGCACGATGGTGTCGACGTCTTCCAGCTTCAACCGCGTGTCGTTCGAAAAATGTCCCACCGCCGGATCGGCGAACCACGGCGGCATCACGCGCCCGGCCACGGCCTGCTTGATCGACTTCGCCCACGGCCTCGCCTCTTTGTAATTCAGCAGCGACATCGGCGCGATCTCGCCCGGACGATGGCAGGTGGTGCAGTTCTTGTAGAGAATCGGCGCGACGTCTTTCGCAAACGTCGGAACGGGCTTGACGGAGTCAGCTGCAAAGGCCGCGGTGGCTATCAAAATGGTTCCGAAAATGAGGTTACGCGCGCGCTGAGACATGGTGGCCATCCTTACTGAAGCGATCACTTTGATGATACCAGGGACACCCGGCGTGCAACTTCGGCCCGGCTATCTATGGCTGGTCCTTGCAAACGCTCGGCTTCCCTGCATTCCAAGCGCGCTTACCGCTGCTGTCGATCCGCAGCACCTGAATAGGGCCGCCGATGCTGGGAACTCCTTTGTCGATCCAGGATTGGACGAAGGCCCTAACAGCTCTGATCGGTTCCATATTCGGATCGACGGTCCCCGTAGGCACGGTAACGGGGAATCTTCCGTTTTGGCATTGAGACCCAGGGCAAGACGCTCTGGTAGCGAAACCCAGATGTCCGTCGCCGGAAACAGGAAATATGATCACCTCAAGTGTCAGTCGCCCTTCGTACAATCCGTAAACGGCAATGCTCGTAATCGATCCTTGTTTGATCGCGAGGGCCGCAGCCTGCGGACTGGTTCGGAGCGCTTTCTCCAGGTGGGGCCTAAGCTCCTTCACCAGATTCCCGAGCCTTTCATCGAGCGTGCCGCCAGAACGAAGGACGCGTTCAGTGATGGATCTGAAGTCTACTCCTGTGGTTTCGCTTTGGCCGACGAACGTAAAGTTGAGAGGTCCGGCGTTCCTGATCTTGCAGACATCAGACTCACTCTTCAGGCCCACGTTAATCGCTCGACTGTCGGTGGCGATAACTATCTCCCGATCGGTTCGGATGATCGCAATGGAGGTTCCATAAGCGATCACGGGGATTACGAAAAGAAGAACCAGCCTGGATGGGTTAGGCATCGCTACACCATGTTCGCTGGTTGTCTCGAAGAAAACGGCGGTGCCACCTGCACAAGCGACGGCTTCGATCACCTTAATGATACCGCCGCGCCCAGCCCCATGTGTTAGCTTGGGGCTTCCGAATGTCGAACCACCCTCGCCGTGGGCGCGCCGTTTAGGTATTCGCTGGCGCCGCTGGCAACCTGACCCTTTTCAACTCCCCGTTGAGGGCTTCGTAGTTGCGGATCACTCCATCCAACATATCCCGCAGCGCTTTGGCCTGTATCCAGGGGATCGTGACCGAAACACGCTCTAGGAGTATTCCGCGCTGATGCGCCCACGTCGGGCTGTTTTCATCCGGAACCTGCAGCAGCTCTCCGAAGCGTATTCGGACATCAGTCAATGTCCAATTCATATTGACCAAGTTCGCATAAGCGTAGACGACGCCTTCTTCTGGTTCTTCAAGAGGAAGGTCCTTCATATCGGGGACCATCGATTCCCCTTCTGCTGGATTCTTGGTTTCTTCAGTTGCCATAGATCATCTCTTATAACACCCGGTTGCTTCGTTGTTTCCGTTGACTGCACGAGGATAAGGTGGCGCGGCGTGATTGTTCTGATTAGTTTCCAGCCCAGAGATCCCTGGGGGCGGCGTAACGCCAGATGGAGCAATGCTCGAACGGCTTTCCGTGCTTGGAGGTTTGCGTGGCGGCGAAGACTTACGTCTCGAACCGCTACCAGCGACGAGACGCAATTTACGAACTCGTTGCCGCCTTATCCTGGGCCTTCTGAACGCGAACGTTCCGGCCCTTAATTCTGCGTCGAAAGATGGAACAAGAAACGATGCTGGCGTCAAAGTGGTTACATCCGTTAGGAGTTCAGAAAACGAACGGAAGCGTACATCTAGACCGATATCGCACGCTTCCGCGACCTCCAGGAGGCTGGGAATCGTGGGGGGCGCTGAATTGGGATCTTCTAGGCGGTAGGCCCACGACACCTTCTTTCCGATCTGAGCCGCAAAGGTTTTCAAATCCCAATCACGTTCCTTCCGCAGCGCGGTAATCTGGCCGACAATACGCGACCGGACCGCCTCTTCAACGAACCCATGCCGATACTCCTTACTGGTTTTCATCTGTTCGAGCATCTGGTGCTTTATCGAACTCATGCCTGCAGATCCTACTTCTGCCTGTTGCGAGGATAAGCTTCCGGTTGGCATCCGCCACCTCCAAGATCCTGCTGGGTATCGAGCCCTTTTCTACAGCGCCAAGAACAAACGTAAACTCACGCCTCGCAGGCCCGTAAGAGCCCAGCGGACGGTACTGGACGTTGGCATGAACCACTCGGAGCTCGATGATCTCCGGCCAGCCAGTTAAAGCACTGACGTACTGCTCCGGCCATACTGCCTGCGGCATCAGAAAAAGGATTCTTGTGTTGATCTTTGCCCTGGCTTTCGCCGGTAGACCGTCTAGCCACTGCCTGATGGGATTGACACCCCTCTCCTCCAGGAAGTCGTAGAACGTCCACATAGTTATTGTAGTTCAGGAAATCCTGAAAAGCAACACTTTTCCACTTGACTCTCTTTCAGGATTTCCTGAAAATGGAGGTACGATGAAAGCAAAGGGCCGTCGACGTCCAGTCGCCAAAACAGAACCGCTCGCCCTTGCTCTTTTCTGCGGACCGGCACCTCGGCGCCTAGAGGGGCGGATTACTAATCCGCTTGTGCTGGGTTGGAATCCCTGCCTGTCCGCGAGTGCTTTCAGCCCCACTCGCAACGTCAACTGCTCAGGGGGCCTAGGCTCAGGCCGAAGCCCAAAGACAGGGTTGGTACCCACTGCCATTTTGCGCTCCGAGCCTGAAGAAAGCAAGATCCAAAATGACGCGTGCCATTCATGCCGAAAGCCGGTCGAGGAAGGAACGATGTCCAGCGTTGAAGCGCCAATCGGATGGCCGTGTCGCAAGAAAGGAAGCGTCAGTGGTTTATGGTACCTCTAGCTCAGATCCCACCGTACCTAATGAAGCAGGTGTTGATCCTCGACGGATGGAAACTCCGAAGAGAAGACGAGTTCAATTGGCTCCTGAGCAAGGGGCATACGTGCCTCCCGATCCGGAAAAAGTGCAAGACGCTCCCATTCGCCGTCATGGACATCTGCTTTGAGGTGGCCGACCTGCGCGGCCAGCGATACCTCGACCTCCTGGCGCAGGCCGCAAGGTGCCGGCTATCGCGACGATGCGGATTCAATCCGGCATCCAGCAAGGCCACCTCCTCGCTAGCGACCACTACCCGCCCTTCGAGCGACGCTCAAGCAAAAGCGACGTTCACGTAACGCTTATGTAAAATAGAAGTTACTCCCCGTGTGTCCGGACTAGGTCCGGCTAGAGAGTGAGTGTCTATTTGAAACGCACTAACGTAGACGACCCCAATTACTTCCACAAAGTCGTCGATTGCCAGTGGGCCTGCCCCGCGCACACCAACGTTCCCGAATATATCCGGATGATCGCGCAGGGCCGCTTCACCGATGCCTACATGCTCAACCGGGAATCGAACGTGTTCCCCGCGATTCTCGGGCGCACTTGCGATCGGCCGTGCGAGCCTGCCTGCCGCCGCGGCCGTCTCCCTGACGGCAAGGAAACAGAAGGTAAGCCGGTCGCCATCTGCCGCCTGAAACGAGTCGCGGCCGATCATCGTGGCGATATCGCGGATCGGCTCCCGAAAATCCCGGCGAAGAAAAATGGCAAGCGCATCGCCTGCGTCGGCGCGGGTCCGGCGACCCTCACGGTAGCGAATGACTTGATGCCGCTCGGCTACGAGGTCGTGATTTTCGAACAGAACGCCAGGCCCGGCGGCCTGATGCGCACCAACATCCCGGCGTTCCGTCTCCCCGGCCACGTCCTCGATGAGGAGTGCCAGACCATTCTCGATTTTGGAGTCGACATTCGCTACAACTCGCCCGTGACCAGCATGAAGGCACTGCTGGAGGAAGGTTTCGACGCGGTCTTCGTCGGCAGCGGCGCGCCGCGCGGCAAAGAACTCGAAATTCCCGGGCGCCACGATACCGATTGCATCCACATCGGGATTGACTGGCTGGAATCCATCGCCTTCGGCCACGTCACCTCCGTTGGCGAAAACGTCTTGATCATCGGCGTCGGCAACACCGCCATGGATTGCTGCCGCTCCTCGCGCAGGCTGGGCGCCAAGGACATCAAAGTGATGGCCCGCCGCCCGCGCGGATATTTCAAAGCGTCACCATGGGAACTCGAAGACGCCGAGGAGGAAGGTATCAACATCGTTATCAATCATGCGCCCAAGCGCTTCGTGATTGAGAACGGCAAAATGACCGGCATGGAGTTCGAGCGCCTGGAATGGGACAAGAACGCGAAGAATTCGAAAGTGATCGACACCATTTTTCTGCCCGCCGACGACGTGATTCTCGCCATCGGCCAAGAGAATGCGTTCCCCTGGATTGAGCGCGATCTCGGCGCGCAGTTCGATAAATGGGACGCACCCGTGGTCGACGATAAAACCATGATGTCGACGCTGCCCGGAGTTTTCTTCGGCGGCGACGCGGCTTTCGGACCCAAGAACATCATTTGGGCCGTCGAGCACGGCCATCAGGCCGCCATCTCCATCGACAATTATTGCCAGGGCGAGCCGGTGACCGATCGGCCGCGCGACGGCATGAACCTCATCAGCCAGAAGATGGGGCTCTCCGAGTGGAGTTATCACAACGACTACAACCCGGCGAAGCGCCAGAAGATGACGCACGTCGATCTGGTGAAGCGATTCCAGCAATTGAACATTGAAGTCGAGCTGGGTTTCGATCCCGAGCAGACCGCGCGCGAAGTGCAGCGCTGTCTCAACTGCGATATCGAAACCGTGTTCGTCGCGCCCAAGTGCATCGAGTGCGACGCCTGCATCGACATTTGCCCGCTGCAATGCCTGACCATCACGCGCGGCGGCGACGAAGAGGAATTGCGAAACCGCTTGTCGGCGCCGGCGAATAATCTGACGCAGGATCTGTACCTGTCCGATCCGCTTCCTCAAACCAAACGACTCATGATCAAAGACGAAGACCTCTGCGTCCACTGCGGCCTGTGCGCTGAGCGCTGCCCGACGGCCGCCTGGGACATGCAGAAATTCGAGCTCGGAATTCCGTACGCGGGAAAGGTGGCATGCAGCTCATGCGTTCCGGCATAGAAAAAAACGGCCAACCTGAAACCGCAGGCAAAATCCGCGTGAACGATTTCGCCGTCAAGCTCGCCAATGTGAACGGAACCGGCTCCGCCAGCGCCAACGGTCTCCTGATGCAGGCGATTTTCCGGATGGGCATCCCGGTTTCCGGAAAGAATTTGTTCCCCTCGAACATTCAGGGCCTGCCCACGTGGTACGAAATCCGCGTCAACAAGGATGGCTACACCGCTCGCGCGCTGGATTACGACCTGATGGTCGCGATGAACTCGCAGACCTACGATAAGGACATCAAGGAGGTTCGGAAGGGCGGCTACGTCCTGTACGATTCTTCGTGGCCGCTCGACCCCAGCCTGCATCGCGAGGATGTGACCTTCCTGGGCGTGCCGCTCGCGGAAATGTGCAATCGGAGTTTTCGCGAATCGCGCGAGCGCATTCTGATGAAGAACATCGCTTACGCCGGCGCGTTGATGGCGATCCTCGATATCGATATGCAGATTGTCGAGCAGCTTTTGGACGAAAAATTCTCGGCCAAGAAAGCGCTTCGTGAGTCCAACCGGACGGCGCTGCGCCTGGGCTACGATTTCGCGAAAGAGCATTTCACCCCCGTTCCGTTTCGCCTGGAAAAAATGGACGAGAACGCGGGCAAGGTCCTGATCGACGGCAACACTGCGACGGCGCTCGGTTGTCTGTATGCGGGCGCAACAGTGGCCGCGTGGTATCCCATCACGCCTTCCACCTCGGTGATGGACGCGTTCACGGCCTATTGCGCGCAATATCGCAAGGACCCCGAAACCGGCAAGATGAACTGCCTGATCCTGCAAGCCGAGGACGAGTTGGCTGCCATCGGCATGGTGATCGGCGCCGGCTGGAACGGTGCGCGCGCGTTTACGTCGACTTCCGGCCCCGGAATTTCGTTGATGAACGAACTGTTGGGCCTCGCCTACTACGCTGAGATTCCCGCGGTGATCATGGACATCCAGCGCGTAGGGCCGTCCACCGGCATGCCCACGCGAACGCAGCAGGGCGATCTTCTGGAATGCGCGTACGCGTCTCACGGCGACACCAAACACATTCTGTTGTTCCCGTCGAATCCAGCCGAGTGTTTCGAGCTCGCCGTGAAGGCCTTCGATCTGGCGGAGCGCTTTCAGACGCCGGTGTTCATGCTGTCCGATCTCGATATCGGCATGAACGATTGGGTGGTGCCGCGGCTCACCTGGGACGATGCATATCGCCCCGATCGCGGCCGTGTGCTCAATGCCGCGCAACTCGAAGGCATCGCGAAATTCCTGCGCTACACGCCCGAAGACGAAAACCACATCGCCGCGCGGACGCTGCCGGGCGTGAGTTCCAAAGGCGCGTTTTTCACGCGCGGGTCAGGCCACAACCGCTTCGGCGGCTACACTGAAACACCCGACGAATATCAGGACGTGCTGGATCGGCTGCTGCGCAAACACAAGTCCTCGGCGAAGTTCGTGCCGGAGCCGGTGATTCAACTACGCGCCGGAGCACAGATCGGAGTGGTCACGCTGGGCGGATGCGACGCGGCGGTTCGCGAAGCGCTCGATGTCCTCGCGCGCCACGGAATCCATGCCAATTTCATGAGGATTCGCGGATTTCCGTTCGATGAAGGCGTTGAAGAGTTCCTGGCGTCGAACGACGTGAATTTTATTGTCGAGCAGAATCGCGACGCGCAGTTGCGCGCGCTGCTCACGCTCGAGACCGGCATCGCCAAAGAAAAGCTGCGGAGCATCCTGGTGTACGGAGGATTTCCGCTCAGCGCCAAACACGTGATCGAAGAAATCACCCATCAGATCGAGGGAACCGGCGCGCGACCCGAGGTTTTGTTCGCGATGGGTAGTTCGCAGATAGAGGAGTAAGCGCTCGACCATGCCGTCTATAGCTAAACCCATTGCGAAACACCCCAGCCTCCATCGCAACGAGCTGGGCCTGACCGTTCGCGACTACGAAGGTTCCATGTCCACTCTCTGCGCGGGTTGCGGCCACGATTCCGTCACCGCCGCCATCATCCGCGCCTGCTGGGAGTTATCGATCGCGCCCCACATGCTTGCCAAGATGAGCGGTATCGGCTGCTCCTCCAAAACACCCACGTATTTCGTCAGCGGCGCCCATGGATTCAACTCCGCTCACGGCCGCATGGCCGCGATTGCGACCGGCGCCAACGCCGCCAATCGCGAGCTGACCTACATCGGGATTTCGGGGGACGGCGATTCGCTGTCCATCGGCCTCGGCCACATGTGCCACGCCATGCGCCGCAACGTGAAGATGCTTTACGTCATTGAAAATAACGGTGTTTACGGTCTCACCAAGGGGCAATTTTCGGCGTCGGCCGACGTCGGATCGAAGAGCAAGCGCGGCGAGCCCAATCGCATGCAACCCATTGATCCCGTGACGCTTGGGTTAAGTTTGGGCGCCACTTTTATTGCGCGCAGCTTTTCGGGCGACAAAGAACAGTTGGTGCCCATCATCAAAGCCGCGCTCTCGCATCGCGGATTCGCGATGGTAGACGTTATTTCTCCGTGTGTTACGTTCAACGACCACGTGGGCTCGACCAAGAGCTATCTGTATACGCGTAATAACATGTTGAAAATTAACGAGACGGATTTCGTTCCGCCCGCCTCGGAAATCCTCGCGACCATCGGCACCAACGGGGCCGTCAATGTCGCGATGCATGACGGAAGTGTCATTCGTTTCAAGGGCGTACCGCCGGATTACGATCCCAGGGATCGCGAGAAAGTGTTCGCATACTTGCAGGAGCATCACGGGAAAGGCGAGGTGGTGACCGGACTGCTGTATCTCAATGAAAGCGTTCCCGATGTGCATGAGCTGAACGGAACCTCCGATGTCGCGCTGTCGAAACTGCCGTATGAGAGGCTCTGCCCGGGGTCGGCTGCGCTGGCGGAGTTGCAGGAAGAGTACCGGTAAAACGCGCGGCGTTGTTGCGGTGTTCTCGCGGTGTTTTCGCGGTAAAACGTGGACAAAATGGCGTGGCTGTATTCGCGGTGGTTTTCGGCTGATTCCGGGTGAATTTCTGGCGGCTTAAGTCACTCGACTTCACACGAACGTCACACCACTAAGGGAGCTGCATCTAATGCAGGACAAACGAGTTCCTGAACATGGGCCACGGCTTCCGCGATGCTGGTCGACAGGCGATCGGGCTGGCTTCGCTCGAAGCGAGCCATGGCTTTTTGCGCATCGCCGGTAAATCCCCAGACGCAAACCACCAACTTCAGTTTTGGGTACCGTTCCCGAATTTGCTGGCACATGGCTCGCGCCGGCCCGAACGCATAAGGCGGCACGGCGGAGATGCAGACGACGTCGCTTCGTCCGGCGTCGATCAATGCGAACCAGTCGTTGGGAGAAGCTCCAGCCATGGTAAAGGAAAGCGTCGCGAAGCCTTTTCTCTCCAGCATCTGGGCCAGCATGGCAGCCGTGATTTCATCCGCCCGATCGTGCGCCGCGAGACAGAGCACTCGAGCGTCAATCCGTTCCGGGGCGTCCGGCGCGAGAGCGTCCTCCGATTGAACCTCGGAAAACTCGGCGACCATTTCGTTGACGCTGAGAAACAGAAATTCTTCGCGGGCTGCGTCGAGCGCTCCTTTGTGCCGGTCTTGTTCGGCCATGCTCAGCGCCGGAATCAGCACCGAGTCGTATAACTGGACCAGCGACTTTCCTTTCAGAAACTGGCCGACAATGGTTTGCGCTTCCAGTTGATCCATCGCGAGCAATCGCTGGTACACCTGGGCTTCAATGGAGAGAGCCTGTTCATCGCCCAGCAGGATATGCAGAAAAGAGAGCTGCGGGACGTACCGGCCTAAAACCACGAGGCAAACGGTCAACGGGGTCGACAGGATCAGGCCGGCGGGTCCCCACAAGACGGCCCAGAAAACGGCGGTGACAAGCAGCGCCAGGGAGGAGATTCCCACGTGGGCGCCGTAAAGCAACGGCTCGACGAAATTGGCGACGATCAGTTCGATGCCCGCGATCAGCAGGAACACGAGCATCGGCTTGAGCCACCCATCGAAGACCGCCAGAGAAAGAGCGATGGGCAGCGTCGCGGCAACCAGCGTTCCCACGTACGGGACAATTCGCAGGATAGCGGCGACTACTCCCCATAAAGCATAATTGGGCACCCCGATCAGGTACAGACCAAAACCAAACACAGCTCCAACGCCTGCGTTCACCGCGAACTGCATCAGCATGTAGCGGCTGACGCGGCCGGCCGCGTCGTCGAGCGCCTGCGTCATCAGGTTCAACTGACCGAGGCCGGCCAGCCGCAGAAGTCGATTCCTCAGATCTTCTCGCTTGAACAGCATGAAGATCGTAAATATGACGACGATTCCGGCCTGTCCCAGAGGCGCAAGAATGGGCGTGCCCAGTTCGCGAAACTGCGTCCATCCGCTGGATGGGGGTTGGACAACTTGAACCGGCATGGGCGCGGCCGGGGTATTGGGCGGCGGCTGATTCGGGTTCCGCGAAGCCGGCGCGGGAGTTGCCGCGCCCGGGCTGACGAGTTCCTGCACGATCTCTTTCACGCTGTCGGCAGCGTGGGCCATCTGTCCCTTGGCGGGGAAGTGAAACGCTTCCACCTTGGCGTCTATGTTCTCGCGATAGAGAGGAAGCTGATTGGCGACGTCCACCAATTGGTTGGCGATGATCCAGACGATTCCGCCAACCGCGAGGATGGAAGCGAGGACAGTGGTGAGCACGGCTAGGATGCGGCCGGTGTGCAGCCTTTCCAGAAGCCTCACTACTGGAGTCAATACAAACGTCAGAGTGAGGGCGAATGCGAAGGGGACTAGAATCTCGCGTGTAAAGTACAGCACCGCGATGGTTCCGAACAGGATAATGGGCCCGGCATAGCCGTGGAGCCGGGGCCGGGGAGCGAGCTCTGCTGGAGGCAGGTCGTGTTTCATGGATGTTGTCTCCGCAGGTGCAACGTGAAGAGGATAACACGGCGGTCGGGAGGAGTTGGAATGCTTGGGCGCAGAGTATGATGACGGAGCGGCCACTGTGGCGCACGCACTTTGCGTGCCGCGTTCACACTCATGTGAACGCCTGGTTTGTCGCACGATCAAAACGTGTCGAGACGAGTCTCGACACGGCACGCAGGGGTGCGTGTGCCACAAAGCCGCCTGAAAGGCGGCTGCAGGCAGGATTGCCTGCCCCACATTAAACCTACTTCGACGGGGCACGGCGGCGGAGCTCGTCGAAGAAATTCAGCAGAAACGTCAGGTGCGTGGGCGGCTTGTCGCCGTTCGAGTCCTCCGCGAGGAACGCGGCGAGGCGCTTGCCGTCGGGCGCCAGATCGTAGGTGGAAAAGGAGCCAATTTCCCGCAAGCGAGCCCCCGGCCATGCCCGAGGCTTCTCCGCCAGGAACGAATCGCCCTTGGCGTTATAGCTGACTGCCATCACGCGATCGTCCAGGGTCTTAAAGATCAGTTCACGCCCGGCCCCGGGGGCACCCCGGGACCACAGGGGAAGGACGCCTCCGTCCGTCGAAATCTGCCATCGTCCTCCCGGCCCAGGGAACGGCCGCACGTAGACTTCATAGGTCCCCGACTCATTCGACGCATACGCCAGCCAACGCCCGTCGGGCGAAAACGCCGGGTAGAGTTCGGCGAACGGCGTTCCCAGGAACAGCTCCGCCTTGCCAAGCCGAACCCCAGCCGAGCCGGGTAACGTCGCGCCCCGCGCCGGATCGCCTCGCCCTGGACCAATTTCGACAGGTGCGGTGAAAATATCCGGGCTCCCGCCGTTTCCGACCTGAACAAAGGCCAGGCGCTTCCCGTCCGGCGAAAAAGAATACGGAGTCTCTTGAAGCTTGCCGTCGGTCAGACGTTGCGTCTGGCCCGATCCATCCGCGCGGATCCAGTACATGCCGGGAGCAGCCGGGTTGGTGGATTGGAACACGATGTTCTTCCCATCGGGAGTCCACACCGGCCAACGATTCGTGCCTGCGAGGAAACTCAGCTTGGACGGAGTGTCCCGATCCAGATCTTTCACCCAGATGTCATCGCCCTGGGCACTGCCGATCGCAAATGCCAGCCGCTTGCCGTCGGGCGAGAAGCGCGGCGTCCAATAAACGCCGAGCGGAGTGTGCAGCGGCTGCGTTTTGCCGGTGCGATCCACCCAGGAAATCGGCCACCCCCCTTGTTGTCCCTTCCCGGCGAGGTAGACGAAAGTCCCGGGCCCCGACGGCGCCGCAGCGTAGGCGAAATCCCCGGCCCCTGACCCGATGCTGCCGACATCTTCGAGGATGGGCGCTGGCGAGCCCGTGGGAGTTAGGCGGCCGGGGTCGAAGGGGACGGAGAACAGCGTGCTCCCGTGCAGGTAGACCAGGTGCCCGGCACCGTTGGAAAATGCCCCAGTCGTGCCTGTTGAAGTGGCCAGATAGCGGGGGGAAAAGCCGCCGCGCTGGACCGTTTTCCGCTCGCCGGTTTTGAGCGAGACGACATCGATGTCCGCGTCGTCGAAGCTTCCACCCGTGTGGGTGGACGCGCTAAACAGCACCGCCTGGCTGCCGGGCAGAACCTGCGGCCAGCGGTGGGTACGTTCGTCTGCGTTCGGCCCGGAATTGAACTTGGTCACCGGCACGGGCGTCCCTCCGGCGGAAGGGACCCGCACGAGGACGGCCCTGATGTCCAGCGCCGCGATGATGTTGCCATCATCGCCCCAGCTTGCACCCCGTTCACTGGGCGCATCGCAGAGCGTGACTGCCGCGCCGCCTTCCACCGCGATCTTCTTGAGCTTGCCGTCGGCGAAGAACCCGATCCAATCGCCATCGGGAGAAAAGAACGGTGAAGCGGCGTTATCCGTTCCCGCCAGCGGAGTGACCTGGCTCTGATTCAGCAAGCGGGTGTAGAGGCGGGTCCTGCCGTCCGCGCCGCGCAGCGTGAGAACCAGGCGCGCGCCGTCGGGCGAAAGAGCCAGCATGTTTCCACCGCTGGTCCTCGACAGCGGCTCGTCGGGCGCGATCTCCGCGTTCAGGAGAATCAGCGGGCGCAGCGGCGGGGGCCGCGTCGCGTTGTAGAGCAAGATGCCGACGAAGATGAGCGCGAGTGCGAGTGCGCCGGCCGCGACCCAAGGCAGCGCATGGCGCTGCCCCACAGACTGCGCTGGCAGGGCATGGCCCTGCCCCACCGGATCAGCCAGATATTTCGCAATCACCACCCGCGCTTCGCCGATGTCGCGCAGCCGATTCTTCACGTCGCGATCCAGGCAGCGCCGCAGCAGATCCCGAATCGGCCTCGGCGTTTCCTTGGGGAGCTTGTCGAACTCAATCGGCGCGCGGAGCACATCCGCCAGTGTGTGCGAGACGGTCTCGCCGGTGAACAGATGCCGGCCAGTCAGCATCTCCCACAGCACTACGCCGAACGACCAGATATCCGCGCGCTTATCCACCGGCTTGCCCGCGGCTTGTTCCGGCGACATGTACCCCGCCGTGCCCATGATCATGCCGGCCTGCGTCGCGTGCATGGTGAGCGTGGGCGAGTTGACTGATCCACCGCCTGAAGCCGGTGCCACCTCACCGGCTGGGCCAAAGGCCACGGTCGCCAGTCCGAAGTCGAGCACCTTGACGACGCCTTCGGGCGTCACCATGACATTGGCGGGTTTCAGATCGCGATGGATGATGGCGCGGTCGTGCGCGGCTTCCAGGGCTTCCGCAATCTGCTTCGCAAAATTCAGAGCAGTCTCAATGGGGAGCGGGGCGCGTTTGATGAGCGAACTGAGAGTTTCGCCCGGAACCAGCTCCATCACCAGGGCTCGAACGCCGCCGGAGTCTTCGACGCCGTAGATCTGCGCGATGTTGGGATGATTCAGGGAGGCGAGCACTTTCGCTTCACGCTCGAATCTCGCAAGGCGTTCGGGGTCGCGCGAGAGGGCGTCGGGAAGGACTTTGAGGGCGACGTCACGATCGAGCTTCAAGTCGCGGGCGCGGTAGACCTCGCCCATTCCACCGGCGCCGAGCGGCGCGGTGATTTCGTAGGGGCCGAGTCGCGTGCCTGCGGTGAGCGTGGGCATAGGGCGAGTTCAGTTCAGTTTAATGGAAAAAATGTCGACATGGCATGGTAAAGAGGAGGTTGAAAAAGACGGCGAACTGAAGTTCGCCGCTGCACGCTACGCGTGCGCCACATTGCCAGAGCTGCGCGCGATTACACCAGATCCGAGGCGAGAATGGGAAGGCGGCGGACGCGCTTTCCGGTGGCCGCGAAAAGGGCATTGGCCACCGCCGGCGCGATCCCCGGAGTGCCCGCTTCGCCGATGCCGCCGGGCGCTGCCGAGCTCGGAACCATGTGAACCTCGACCACCGGCATTTCCTCAATGCGCAGCACTTCATATTGATGGAAATTTTCCTGCTGCACGCGGCCGCGATCGATGGTGATGCCGCCTTTGAGCGCAGCCGTCAATCCGAACACAATGGCGCTCTGGATCTGCTGCTCGACGCCCGCCGGATTCACCACCTGTCCGCAATCGACCGCGCAGACGACGCGATGCACTTTGATTTTCCCGGCTGCCGCCGATACTTCGGCGATCTGCGCGGTGAAGCTGCCGACATTGTTGACCACCGAAACGCCGCGCGCGCGGCCCGCCGGAAGAGGCTTGCCCCAACCGGCTTTATCCGCGGCCAATTCTAGCGCGGCGCGAAGACGCGGTTGCTTCGCAAGCATGCGCAGCCGCACCTCGACGGGATCTTTTCCGCCGAGCGCGGCCAGCTCATCAAGAAACGATTCGATGAAGAAGGTGTTCTGCGAATACCCGACCGACCTCCAATAGGTCACCGGAATCCCGGCGTCGACAGCGTGATAATCGCACAGAAAATTCGCCAGGGCGTAGGGGTTGGTCGAGACGCCTTCCACTCCATTGCGCGACACGCCGTTTTGCAAGCCGCCGAAAGGCGGGCAGGCAATTCGAGCCGTCACGGCAATCGGCCAACCATCGGCATCGAGAGCACCCGAGAAACGGCACGCCGACGCGGGGCGATACATGTCGTGCTGCAAATCGTCCTCACGCGACCAGGTCACCTTGACGGGAACGCCCGCGGCTTTCGAAACCTCAACGGCTTCGCTGATGAAATCGACCTGCCCGCGGCGGCCGAAGCCTCCGCCCATGAATTCGGTATGGAGCTGGACATTTTCCGGCTTGAGCCCGGTGATTTTGACGGCGGCGTCGCGCGCGGAGGTCTGCATTTGCGTGGAGGCCCAGACTTCGCACGAATCGGCGCGAACGTCGGCGGCGCAGTTCATCGGCTCCATGGGCGCGTGCGCGAGAAAGGGGACTTCGTAGGTCGCGTCGATCTTTTTCGCGGCGTTGGCGATGGCGGAGGCGTCGTCGCCATCCTTGCGCGCGACCGCGCCCGGCTGCTGGATTTTATCCGCGAACATCCGGCTGAGCAGCGTGCTGTTCATCGCAGCCGTGGGGCCTTCGTCCCATTGGATCGCCAAGGCGCGCCGGCCCTCCATCGCGTTCCAGGTGTTGTCGGCGAGCACGGCGATGCCGTTCGAAATCTGGACGACGCTCTTGACGCCGGGAACTGTCTTAGCTTTAGACGCGTCGAAGCTGGCGACCTTTCCGCCGAACACCGGGCATCGCGCGATCACGGCGTACTGCATCCCCGGCCGGCGCACATCGATGCCGAAGGTCGCGGTGCCGTCGACCTTCGAGGGCGTGTCGAGCCGCTTGGTGGCTTTGCCGATCAATCGAAATTGTTTCGGGTCCTTCAGTGTTACGTTGGCGGGAACGGGCAATTTCGCGGCATCTTCGGCGAGGCTGCCGAAGCTCATGCGCAGGCCGGTCTCCGAATTGATCGCCGCGCTATTTTCCGCCCGGCACTTGGCGCGATCTACGTTCCACCTTTGCGCCGCGGCCGTAATCAGCATTTCGCGAGCCGCTGCGCCGGCCTGGCGAAGCGGGGTCCACGAGCTGCGAATGCTCGCACTGCCCACCACACCTTGAAACCCGTACTCGCGGCTCACGCCCGGAAATTCCGTGCGAATTTTCTTCCAATCGCATTCGAGCTCTTCGGCCAGCAGCATGGAGAGCGACGTCACCGTTCCCTGACCCATCTCGGCTTTGTGAATGAACAGCGTGACGGTATCGTCGGAACCGACGTGCACGTAGGCGTTGAGCCTGGACGCGACTGCGTCGGCCTTTAAACGCGATCGCGAGGGCAGATAGAAACCGATCAGCAGGCCGCCGGCGGCCGCGGCGGTGTTGCGGAGAAAGCTTCGGCGGTCGAGTTTCCGTTCAAGCCCCAAGCTGACGCATGGGGCTGGGCATGGGGCTAGGCGCCTCGCGATGGTCATTTGTCACCTCGCTCGATCATCACGGGTGCGTTGAGGATGGCCGCCGCGCGATGAATCGCCGCGCGGATCGCCTGATAGGTTCCGCAGCGGCAGATGTTGCCGTGCAGGGCTTCGTTGATGTCGGTGTCGCTGGGATTCTTGGTCTTCGCGAGCAGCGCCGCGGCGGTCATGATTTGTCCGGATTGGCAGTAGCCGCACTGCGGCACATCTTCTGCGATCCAAGCCTGTTGAACCGGATGGGCCTGTTGAATGGGATAGGTACGATCGGCAGAAAGCCCTTCGATAGTGGTCACGTGCTTCCCTGCGACCGTCGAAATTCGTGTGGTGCAGGATCGAATCGGCTGGCCGTTGATGTGCACGGTGCAAGCGCCGCACAGCGCCATTCCGCAGCCGAACTTGGTGCCGGTGAGGCCCAGCGTGTCGCGCAGCACCCACAACAGCGGCATCGCCGGTTCGACATCGACCGTTTGCGGTTTGCCGTTCAACGTAAATTTAACTGCCGCCATAGCGGATCCTCCCTGGCCATGTTAAAAAATGCTCGCTCTTAATCGAAGTATACAGCGGTAGCGTTGGTGGGAAAATAAGCTATTGGTACGACGCATCCAACCGACGCCCGTCGGGAGGATGCAGTGAAAGGAGCAGCCATGCCGGCCAGTAGTCAGGAAGCCAAGACAGAAATCCCGAACCATATAGACCCGCATCCGGACACATTTCTTCCTCCCATCGAGGAACCCCAGGGGATGATGATGAAGCAGGCGTATGCCGCGACGCGACGGCAATTCGGCAAAGTGCTCACACCGCTGAAAGTGGTTTACGCGCGGTTGCCGCTGGCGTTCGCTCTGTTCTCTTCGAAGATCGGCAAGCTGGATAAAAAGCTGGAACTGCCCCGGGAGACCGTCTTCCTTATCCGGGAACAGGTGGCGCGGATCAACGTCTGCCTTTTCTGCGTCGACATCGGGCGATCGTTCACCATCAAAGCGTCGATGAACGAAGCCAAATTCGACGCGCTGGAGCAATACAGCACCAGCCCTTTGTTTAGCGATGCGGAACGCGCGGCGCTGGACTATGTGACGGAGCTGACCAGGGATAAGAAGGTGGATCCGAAAACTTTTGGTCGCATGTCAGCGTACTATTCCGAGCGCGCGATCTGCGAGATCGTCTGGCTGGTGGCGAGCGAACACTTTTACAACATGACCAATATCGGTCTGAACATCCACTCGGATATGCTGTGCGATATCAGCAGGGGGAAGAAGTAGGAGAACCGCCGGATGCGGCCGGATGCTGTGGAGGCTAGTGCAGAACACAGACTAAAATCTGTGCCACCTGTTTACTTCCCGGGATCGCCCGGTCCGCCGTCTCCAGGAGCGCCGCCATAGATGCTGCGTCCATCTGGGAGCGTCACGCGCCGCGCATCGATCATGTGCGATTGGTCTTTCGCCTGGTAGCCGTCGATGACGAGCGTGTCGCCGAGTTTCACGTCGCCCTTCCGGAAGCCTCGCCGCGAAAGCGCGCCCGGGCCGCCGCCCTCACACGCCCAGTTCGCGAGATTGCCCTTTTCGTCTTTGACATCCAGATAGAAGTACGAATGCGGGTTGGTCCATTCGATGCGAGTGAGCGTGCCCGTGAGCCGGACCGCCTTGGTGGCGTCGAATTCCGCGGCAAACGAATGATGCGCGAGGACCGGCGCCGCCGCCATCAAAATAAGCGCCACAGCGACCATCGCGAGTTTCGTTCTCATCTGGATACCTCCTTCGGTGTCTTTACTATAAGGCACATGCCCCCGATGTCTATCGACGATGGTACATTACTCGAATATACTGGATCAAGATCTTTATGCGCCTCCTGGCTCTCCCAAGTATTGTATTGCTCGGAGTCACGTCGGCTTGCGGGCAATCCGGGGGACTGGTGGGGACCGATCCCAACCACCCTTCCAAGCCGGCTTCGCGGACGGCGGACGGGCATCCCGACTTCAGCGGCTTCTGGAAGGGCACGCGGGATACAAAACCGGTCGGCAACATTGCGAAGGATCTGCCTGGGCTCAAACTTCCGTTTACGCCGGAGGGTGAAGCGGCGTGGAAGCACAATGTGACCGCGACCATCGACCCGGAGTCGCTGTGCATCCCCGGAGGAATTCCGAGGCACAACGCGAGCGGACTTCCGTTCATGGTGCTGCAAACTCCGAGGGTAGTCACCTTTCTGTATTTCTATAGCTACTATCGATTGATCCCGGTGGATGGCCGCAAGCACACGGATGATCCCGACCCATCTTTTTTCGGCGAGGAAATCGGGCGCTGGGAAGGCGACACACTGGTGATCGATTCCGTCGGGTTCAAAGACACGCAGGTGTGGATCGACGAAAACGCGAACCCGCACAGCGATGCGCTGCACGTGGTGGAACGCTGGACCAGGCCGGACGCGGATCACATCCACGTCGACACGCTGATCGAGGATTCCAAGTTCTACACCAGGCCGTTCCACTATACGCGCACGTGGGTCGCCGGCGCTGCGGGGCAGGTGCTGGCCGAATACGCGTGCAGCGAAAACAACGTCGACCGCGAGCATCTGGGATTCGGTCCAGGCCCGATCCGCCCGGATGGAACGCGGGGCTACATCGACGCCGCGCCGCTGCCTCCGCCCGTGAAGCCGACGACGCCGATCAAACAGTAGGCGGATCGCTGGGATTGTTTGCAGGGCGTGAAGTATCGAATACTTCTGTGCGTTTTGCCGCTGGGGCGCGTCTTAATCTGAGAGATGCCTCGCCCGCAAGCCGCCATGGTGGCGCGAATCCCCAGGGTATTCATAACTTTAGCAGCGCGGGCGTCCATGGCTTTAGCAGCGTCGGCGTTCATCGCCTGCGTAATAATTGCCTGCTGCGGTCTCTCCTCGATCTCCGCGGCAGGTCAGACCGCCTTGGCCCAGGGCGTCATCAATGTGACCCAGACCCGCTATGAACTCCGTGCGGGCGAGGCGGTCCCGATTACGGCGCCGCAATCGACCATCGATTTCCTGGCGCGCTCCAGAACACGGCACGTCGCCGTCGTCAGCAGCGACAGCGGGACCAGCGGCACGGCGCTCCTGGGCGGCCTGGTGGTAGCGCCGAATCGCGCCGGAGATCAGATCCTGTTGGGCGCGTCATTGCGAATGAAACCGGGCGAATATACTGTCACCCTTTCTGCTTCGAACGCCGCCGGCGAGCAACAGCAAACTACCTTGACGGTGGTGGTGAAACCGCGCGTCACCGTGCCGAACGGTTCGACGCGGCCTCCCGTGGTGCTGCTGAACGGATGGGAGGAGGGCTTCACGGGCACCTGCCCCGTCGCGGCCAGCTCATCGGACGATTTCGGCAATCTCGCCGAGTACCTGGTGTCGGACGGAGTTCCGGTGGTGTATTTGTTCGACAACTGCGTCGAAGATCCGGGCCAGCTCATTGAGAACCTGGGCAACGATCTGGCAACGTTCCTGAATTCGATCACCTACGACAACGGCGAGCAGGTGCCGCAGATCGACCTGGTGGGGTTCAGCATGGGCGGCTTGATCGCCCGGGCTTACCTTGCCGGATTGCAGCCCGACGAAAGTCTCCTTCCGCCGACCACGACGCTAGTTCGCGATCTGGTCCTGATCGCGACGCCCAACTTCGGCTCGTTCACCGCCGGCAATTATGCGGTGGAACTCACCGGGACGCAGAGCGCCGAACTGGTCCCGGCCAGCGGGTTTCTATGGAACCTGGCCACCTGGAACCAGCGCAGCGACGATCTGCGCGGCGTGAACGCGATCGCGGTTATCGGCAACGCCGGCCTGTACACTCCCAATCTGTCGGCGACTATATCGCTGACCAACGCGAGCGACGGACTGGTATCGCTGACCAGCGCCTCGCTGGGATTCGTGGACCAGGCGGTAGACACTCGCGTCGTGCCGTTTTGCCACGTCGACCCGAGCGTGTTTACCAACACCATCTTCGGAAGTTTCGAATGCAATGCGCCAGGCATCGCGAACGTCACCAGCACGTCTCAGGACACCGGCGTGATCGTTCGCTCCTTCCTGGCCGGCAACACGAATTGGCAGTCCGTCGGAACCTCAGCCGCTTCGGACCCGTATTTGTCGATCGATGGGGCGATGTTCTTCGCGCTGGTGAATAGCGCGGACGCTTACGTGGCGGACATTACCTCGGTCACATTTGGGACCGTGCCGCTGGTGAACGGCGGGGATACCGGAACCATTTACTACGCTGACTTTGTCGCCGGGACAGGCGCGCTCACGGTGCAGAGCACGTCCATCGGCACAGTCAACTGCGGCACTTTGGCGGAGCCGCTGGAGTTCACCTCCGGGCTGCGTTGCAAGCTGGGTCTGCTGATTATCGACGTCGGCCCGCTCACCGGCAACGGCGGCAAGACCGTGAACGCCGGGTCGCCGATCACCATTAGCGGCAGCGGGTTTGGATCGCAATGCACCGGCTGCAAGGTGATTGCGACACTGGCGGGTTCCACCACCAGTCAGCAGTTGACCACCACCGCATGGAACAACACGTCGATCACCGCGAACCTGCCGTCGAGTCTCACGGGCCTGGTGACGATCGAAGTGACGGCCGTCGATGGGGTCGACTCGATCGCGGTTATGGCGAATGCACAGGCAACCCTCGCGGTATCGGCGAACAACCTGCAATTCGCCTACACCACGCCTGGAGCGGTGCCGGCCGCGCAGTCGTTTCAGATAACCAATAGCGGCAGCGGCACGCTTGCGTGGACCGCCACAGCGAACGCGACCTGGATCAGTTTGTCGGCGTCGTCGGGAACGGCTCCGTCCACGCTTTCAGTCTCGATTTCGCCCACGGGCTTGAGCGCGGGCACGTACACGGGCAGCATTCAGATCGTGGCGACTGGTGCGTCGAACACTCCGGCATCCATCGGCGTGACACTGGTGGTGACTCAGGCTGCGCCGTCGCTGGTGTTGGGATTGCAATCGCTGACGTTCCAGTTCACCAACGGCGGCGTCGCTCCAGTCGCGCAAACCGTCACGATCACCAACGCGGGAGGCGGCACGCTCGCGTGGACCGCGTCGACCAATGTTTATTGGCTCGGCGTTTCCGCTGCTACCGGGACCGCACCGTCAACGCTCAGCGTATCCGTGAATCCCGTAAATCTGGCGGCGGGATCATATCCGGGAATCGTGACGGTTACGGCGCCGGGGGCGATCGGCAGTCCCGCGCAGATTTCGATAACGCTGGTGGTCACGGGTACGCCGCCAGCTCCCGCCATCACAGGCCTGGGCAGCGCCGCGACGCTCCTGCCGCCGATCGCGTCGGCCACGTGGATCGCCATCGTGGGCACGAACCTTTCGCAGACCATCTACACCTGGCAAGGCTCCGATTTCGTCAACGGACTTCTGCCGACTTCTCTCGAAGGCGTCTCGGTCTCGATCAACGGAATCGCGGCGTATGTCGAATACATAAGCCCGACGCAGATTAACGTGCTGGCTCCCGACGATACGGCGACAGGACCAGTGCAAGTGCAGGTGACTGTCGCAGGGCAGACCAGCAACAGCCTGAGTACGCAGAAGGCTCAATTTGCGCCGGCATTTTTCACGTTTGGCGATGGCTATGTCGCCGCGCAGCACTTAAACTTTACGCCGGTGGGCGCGCCCAACCTGCTGGCCGGCGTGGTGACCACACCAGCCCAGCCGGGCGAAACCATCGTGCTGTATGGGACCGGGTTCGGCCCGACGAATCCGCCGCTTCCCACCGCCCAACTGGTGACGACGCCTGAGCCGCTCGCGAGTTCCGTGCAGATCAGCATCGGCGGGGTGAACGCAGCGGTCGGATTCAGCGGCCTGGTGGGACCGGGCCTCTATCAATTCAATGTGACCGTGCCGAATCTGCCAGCTGGCGATGCCGCAGTGGTCGCTAAGATTGGCGGGGTGAGCACGCAGACAGGCGTCGCGATTACGGTTCAGTAGCGAGACGTGGGGCGGCTTGTTAAGCTGCGCGCCGGTTGTTTACCGGCGCTCGCGTTATTGGAACGTGCAGGTTCACAACCCGCCGCAGGCTGGCCAGCCTGCCCCACATTCGCCGCCCTACGGCTTCTTCACCGGAGGAGTCGGCTTCTTGTCCTTGTCATCCACCGCGTCGCCGTAAATGATCTTCACGTCGGACTTGAACTGCTTGTAATCCTCGTACTTGATGGTCTGCTTGAGGCGCTGATCGAAATCCTTGAAGTGCAGCGTGTCGTTGGCGATGGTGTAGGTGGGGAACCAATATTTTCCATCGATCTGCTCGCGATAGGTTTCGAACTTCGGATACTGGTGATCTTCGCCGCGCTTCTGCTGGCCAATGCCTCGGCCGTAGCTTTTCACGATCTGGAGGTCGCGGTCATCCACCCACACCTCGCCTGAGAAGTAGCGCTTGTTCGGCTCGATCTTCTTGGGCTTCACCGCGAAGACGTAAGTGGTGATTTCATCCACTTGCTGGCGGCCCAGGTAGCGAACCCAATAATTGGGCAACTCCGCGGTCGTCAGCACGAAGGGCTGCGTATGGCGAATATCCTCGAGGTCGCCAGGGTCCATCTGGATTTTTTCGAGCGTCGAAACCGGGGAGTGGATCACGTGCTCGGAACGCTTGCCGTCGCTGGTGAAGGTGACGTCGGTCACCTCTTCCCACTTTTCGTTGGTCAGGTTCCCGGCTTCGTCCAGGAGCTGAAGCTTGGCGCTTTGCTTGTAGGTGTAATTTTCGCGCGCCTGGGCGAATGCGGATTCGTTGGCCGCGAACTTTTGGATAATCTCGTCGATCTGGCTCTGCGACGGTTCTTTCGCCGCATCGGCGGCAAAAAGCGCGCACGCCGCGAATGTGGATAATGCTGTCAACGCGAGAAAACGCATAATAACCTCCCAACCACTACTGGTGGCACAGACTTTAGTCTGTGTTCTGGACGAAAAATCTGCTCGTCACTTGCCTAACATCTGCTTGGCGATGGTCACTCTCTGCATGTTGCTGGTGCCTTCATAAATCCGGCCGATTTTCGCATCGCGATACAGCTTCTCAACCGGATAATCCTTCGTAAACCCGACTCCGCCCAACACTTCGACCGCTCGCGACGCCACCCGCTGCGCCACCTGCGAGGCGAAAAACTTGCACATGGCCGCTTCGGTGACGAAGGGCGCACCCGCATCGCGCAAGCGGGCCGCGTTGTACACCATCAGCCGGGTAGCTTCGACATCGACGGCCATCTCCGCGAGGTCGAACTGGACGCCTTGAAATTCGGAGATCGGCTTACCGAACTGCTTGCGCTCGCGCGCATACGCGAGGGCATGGTCGAGGGCGCCCTGCGCCAGACCCAACATTTGCGCGCCGATCCCGATGCGCCCTTCGTTCAGCGTCTCGATCGCGATCTTGTACCCTCGGCCCACTTCGCCGATCACGTTCGCTTTGGGCACGCGGCAATCGTCCAGAATCAGCTCGCAGGTGGATGACGCGCGGATGCCTAGCTTGTCTTCCTTCTTGCCGACCTGGAATCCGGGAAAATCGCGCTCGATCAGAAACGCCGTAATGCCTTTGTAGCCGGCTTCCGGATTCACGTTGGCGAACAGCAGGAACAAGCCCGATTCGGCCGCATTGGTGATCCACAGCTTCCGCCCGGTGAGCCGATAGTGATCGCCCGACCCATCTTTGACGAGGACGGCTCTCGTTGCCAGCGCAAACGCATCCGACCCGGAGCCTGCTTCTGAGAGCGCATAGCTCGCGACGGTGTCCTTGGCGAGCCGCGGAAAGTATTTGCGCTTTTGATCCTCAGTCGCCCAACGCACAATGGCATTGTTGAACAGCGTGTTCTGCACGTCGACGATCACAGCCGCCGAGGGATCCACCTTGGCTAACTCTTCAATGGCCAGAATCGACTGGAAGAAATAGCCGCCCTGGCCGCCGTATTCCTCGGGAACGTCGATCGCCATCAGGCCGAGATCGAAGAACTCGCGAATGAGGTCTTTGCGGAAAACGCCGGCTTCGTCCATGGCGCGGACGTGGGGCGCGATGCGCTCGCGGGCGAACTTGCGCACGGTCGCCTGGAACATCCGTTCCTCTTCGCTGAGGTGCGTGAGCGGCGTGGCGGCCAAGCGCTTTTCCGAAGCGATCATCAATTCAATTGTATATTGCTACAAAGGAGTCAGGAGACACGAGTCAGGAGTCAGAATGGGGTCTTACGAGCCGCGACCTTGGTGTGGGGCCGCCACTCGTGGCGGCGAGCCGGCTTTCAAGCCGGCTTCTTTGAGGCGTGACAGAATGGGGCGCGTCCGGCTCTTGAGGCGCGCCCGTCAGGGCGCGCGTATTCAAGCGTACTGGCAAAGGATAGGAGACTGAATGAGCGACTGGAGAATGATTGCGGCGGGCGTGGCTTCGGACATTCCGGCTGAGGACGTCGAAAAGATCGTGCCCATCATGGAAGCCCTGGAGCGGGTGTTCGAACCCCTGCGCGAATCGATCCCGCAGGGCGCGGACATGTGGACGCCCGAATGACAGTTCTCGAGGCCGCCGCTGGACTGCGCTCGCGCAAGTTCTCCTCGCGCGAACTGGTCGACGAATCCCTGCGCCGCATCGCGCAATTGAATCCTGGAATCAACGCGTTTATCACCGTCACCGACGAGTCCGCGAAGGAGCGGGCGGCGCAGGCGGACGAAGAACTGGCACGTGGCATCGATCGCGGGCCGCTCCATGGCCTTCCGATCGCCCATAAGGACCTGATGATGACGCGCGGCGTCCGCACGACTGCGGGTTCGAAGATCTTCGCCGATTTCGCGCCCGACGTCGATGCCGACGTCGTGAAGCAGCTCGACGAAGCCGGCGCGGTGATGGTCGGCAAGACCAACCTGCACGAGCTAGCCTACGGGATCACGTCCAACAATCCGCACTATGGGGCGGTGCACAATCCTTGGGACCTGGAAAGAATCGTCGGCGGATCGAGCGGTGGGTCGGGCGCGGCTCTCGCGGCGGATCTCGTGTTTATGGCGACCGGCACCGATACAGGCGGCTCGATTCGCATTCCTTCGTCGTTCTGCGGAACCGTGGGGCTGAAGCCGACCTATGAGCGCGTAAGTCGCAGCGGTGTGATCCCGCTGGGCATGACGCTCGATCACATCGGTCCCATGGCTCGGACGGTGCGCGACGTAGCGGTGTCGTTTCACGCAATGTTAGACACCGGATCTGATCAAACGGGCTACGTTCCGCCCGCGCACGTCGACGTTCGTGGACTGCGCATCGGGCTTCCGGAGAATTTCTATTTCGACCGTCTGGATCTGGACGTCGCCGCGGCCGTCAGAAACGCCGTGCAAACCGCGGCGGCGCTCGGCGCGCGAATCGTGGATGTGCGCGTGCCCGATATCGACGCGTTGAACACCGTCGGCCGGGTGTTGCTATTGGTGGAAGCCGTCTCCAATCTGCGGCCGCACTTGCATCGTCGCCAGGATTTCGGAGCAGATGTGCTGGCGCTGCTCGATCAGGGGCGGTTGCTTTCGGGCGCAGATTACGTGGATGCACAGCGGCTGCGCAGGATGCTGGTCGTCGAGTTTTCGAAATTATGGACGCAGGTCGACTGCATCCTGACCCCATGCACCCCGACTGCGGCTCCGAAAATCGGCCAGACGACGATCCTCGTGGGGCAGGCGATCTCGTCGCCTGCCGGGGCCGTCGGTGGTGTAAACGAGGACGTCCGCCTCGCGACCACACGGATGATGCGCGCGATTAATGTGCTGGGGATTCCGTCGCTGGCGATGCCGTGCGGATTTTCGGCGAGCGGGTTGCCGCTAGGAATGCAGATATTGGGCGCTCCGATGCAGGAAGAGATGTTGTTGCGAATCGGCGCGGCGCTCGAGGATGCGATGGCGCTCAGCCATCCCTACCCGGTGCTATCCTCATAGCGTGAACCTAACGATTGAACTGGATCGCGAAGTTGACGGCCGCTGGATCGCGGATATTCCGGAACTCAACATCCTGTTATACGGTAGTTCCAAGGAAGACGCGATTCAACTCGCTGAGGAGGCCGCAAGCGAAATCATCGCTGATCGAATGTGCCGGTAGAATGGCAAAGTACGATATGAAGTTTCTGGCCAGAATTTACCAAGACGAGGACGGTATCTACATCGCCGAGTGTCCCTCGATTCCCGGCTGCGTCAGCCAGGGAAGCACCGCTTCCGAGGCCGAGACGAACATCGCGGACGCAATCCGCGAATGTCTGGCCGTGCGGGCCGAACAGGGTATGCCGCTGGTGGTGGAGACACGTGAGATCGAAGTAACGGTCTGATGCCGCAGGTTCCGCTACTGCGGCCGCGCGAAGTCGTTCAGGTCTTCGAGCGGTACGGATGGCGCGCCGCTCGCCAACGTGGAAGTCATATCATCATGACGAAAACAGGCCATTTCGCCTCCCTGTCGATTCCAAATCATCCCCAGGTCGCGAGAGGTACTCTGCGCGCGTTGATTGCCAAGGCGGGCCTGACTATTGAAGAGTTTCTGTCAGCGCTCCGATAGCGCTAATCCGCCAGCGTTTTCGGCGGCTCCGGCAGGAAGAAACTCAGCGTCAACGCGAGCAGATACACGAACAGCGCAACCGCCGCGGCGGCATAGGCGAGCTTGGTGGCAGGCGCTGTTCCTGGCATGTGGATTCGCAGATGGGTGGTGACGTACGCCGCCGACGTCCCGAGCATTCGCCCGCCGACGTTCGCCGCAAAACCTTCGCCAGTGCCTCGCAAATGCACGGGGTATACGCGCGGCAAATAGTTCCCCCAGAAGCTCAATTGCGCAACTGTGCAAAAACCTGCGAAAAACATGCCGTAACGCAGCATTTCCAAGCTACTTGTCGCCGGTCCGTAAAACACGTACGGAACGATGAACAATCCGGGGATCAGGAACACGCGCAGCAGCGCCCGGCGGCTGACGATCACCACGGCAAGCAGCGCCAGTGCGATGCGCCCGGCGAGCCCGCCCCATTCCTGCATCTGCTGGACCTTGGCGGCGATTTCCTGCTGTACCGGCGAGGTCAGACGGATCACCTCCGGGAGACCCCGCGTGATCTGAGGAGCCTGTTGGATTGCGCCGAAAGCCGCGCCGTACGCGCAAGCGAACAGCAGTGCAGTCACGATTGTCGTGCGCCGATAAGCCGGTTGGAACAACTCGGAGAAGTGGGGGCGCTTCAGCGTGCCGGCGTCGTGCTTCTGTTTCCACACGGGAGACTCTGGAAGAAAAGGACGAATGAGGGCGAGTGGAATGGCGGGGATCACCGCGGAAATCAGCGTGTAGCGCCAGGGGGCGTGGCTACCGTAAATGGCCGGTAACGAAGCTCCAAAATGACTCGCGAGATAGCTCGCCTCCGCCACCGCGGCGCCGCCGAGCGATGAGAATGCCTGCGTCCATCCGAGCACGCGCTCGCGCATTTTGGGTTCCTGGAACAATTCGGCCAACCACGCGACCGAGGCTACGAATTCCACGCAGGCGTCGATGAAGCTCAGGGTGCGCCAGACCAGCAGCCAGCCAAGAGAGGTCGAGTAACCGGCGGCGGCCGCCGACACCACGTAGATCAAGATGGTCCAGACCAGGACTCGCCTCCGGCCGATGCGATCGGTGAGGTAGCCGCCGATCAGTCCGAAGAATCCGCCGGCGAGCGGCGGAATCCAGAACAGGTACGCGGCCCAGTCGTCATAGGCGGCGGTTCCGAACTTGAGCTTGCCAAGCTCTTCGATAGCCGGACGCAGAATCAGCGGCGCGACGAGGATCGCGTAGATATCGACCAGGAAGCCGAGTGCGGCGACCGCGCAGATGGTCCACTTGAGCGCGGAGGAGATACGCTCGCTCGAGGAATCGGAGGCGGACATGAAAGGCGATTATTACACAAGGCCGTCCCTATACGCGGTCGAGTCGTGAAGAGAAGCCGGCTTGAAAGCCGGCTTGCCGGCAAGAGTGCCGGCCCCACATCACATGACTGCCGGCCCCACATTAGTCGTAGGTCAAAGCAGCGCGGGCGAGCCGGCGCAGAGTCGCGGGCGGAGTGCGATAACCTCGCGTCGCCGCGATTTTGGTTTCTTCACGCTCGATGAGCTTGGCGATTTCGCGGGACGTCGAACGGAATCCGAGTTTGCGGTAAAACCAAAACGCGCCGGAGTCGAGCGCTTCGTCATTCTCATGGCCGATCTGATAGGGGTCGATCCAGAATCGTTTGGCGCCGAGACGCTCGCGGAAAATCTTCAACAGACGCGCGTAGAGCCACGCAGTTTCGGCCTCGCGAAAAGTGTAATAGAGATTGAACCCCACCTCCATGGTTCCGTCCTTCGAAAGCAGTTCCACGTAGCCGATGGGCACGCCGTTCTTGAAATACATCCCGGCGTGGTAATCGCGAATCAGCCGCGAGTTGGGGGCCACGCCGAAGAAAAAGAAATCCATGCCGCGGCCGAGATCGGCGTGGCGAACATGGGCGGCATCGGGATGGGTGAAGCCGTACAATTCGCGATAGCGCACCGAGGAAGTGTCGACAATCAGCGACAGAATCTTTTCGGCTCGCGCGCGGGAAAGCCTGGTGACGGCGATTTTCGGCGCCGCGAATTCGGCCTGAATCGAAACCTCGCTGCGTTTGAGAAACGGCCGGCGATGATAGAAAATCTCGCGGCCGCCTAATGAAGGAGCCAAGCGGGTGCGCGAACGCGATGCCGCGGAATTGCCTAGCTCCCATCGCAGCGGGATTTCCAGGAGATCATAAATTCGGGGTTCAGCCTGATCCAGCAACGTCCGCAATCCGCGTCTCGTTCCACCAGATAGAGACGCGAACCAGCGGCGCGCGTTGGGATGCGCCGAGACTGCAAAATCCTCGCGCGATTGGGGGACCAGTTTCGAGAGAACGACGCCGAGGCGATCGGAATGCTCGTAATTTTCCCAGTCGATGGCGATCACGCGGCCATGGCGATGGACCAGGTTTTTCGCGATTTCGTAGCTGAAGTTGGTGGACAATCCGGTGCCGGCGATGCCTGAAATCCCTGGATCTTCAAAGAGATCGCGATTCGTTCGGCCGAGCCTTTCGGAAAACGAGAGGAGAATGTTATCAGCGAGGCGTAGCACGCGCGGGCTTTGCGGATAGGCACGCAGAAAGAGGACGGTTTCATGAAAACGGATCAGATCGGCAGGATCGCGGAGGCGCGCTGTTTCGAAACGAGTGAGAAGATCGGCGGTGGTGCGGGCGGAGGCGGGGCCGAACTGGCCCTTCATCGCGGCGAGGGAATCGAGCGCGCGCATCACGTTCGAGTGTACGACGTTGAGGGTGCGCAGAGCGCACGCGCTCCCTCGCGGTCGCGCCTTAAAGAAGCCGGCCTGAAAGCCGGCTTGCCGCCAGGAGTGGCGGCCCACATCAAAGGTCACGCCTTCAATGGCCCTGCGCCACGATGCTAAAGTTAGACACAGATGCAGAAAATCAGCAATCCCGCCGAACTTGCGGCGATCGCCAAGCGAGTCAGGCGCGAGTGTATCGAAATGATCACCGCCGCCAAGTCCGGGCATCCGGGCGGCTCGCTTTCGGTCACCGATATTCTCGTGACGCTGTATTTCGATGTCATGCGCCACGATCCCGCCAACCCCAAGTGGAAGGATCGCGACCGGTTCATCCTTTCCAAAGGCCACTGCTGCCCGGCGCTGTATAGCGTCATGGCGATGTGCGGGTATTGTCCGGAGGATAAACTCGACACGCTGCGCAAGCTCGGCTCGATTTATCAGGGGCACCCGGATGTGCGCTTCTTGCCGGAACTGGAAGCGTCCACGGGATCGCTGGGCGAGGGAATCTCGCTAGCGATAGGGATGGGCCTCGCGGCGCGCCTCAACAACAGCCCATCGCGGACTTACGTGGCGATCGGCGACGGCGAGAGCCAGGAAGGGCAGATCTGGGAATCGGCGATGTTCGGCAGGCAGCATTCGATGGACAATGTCTGCGTGATTGTCGACTACAATCAGATCCAGCTCGACGGCTTTGTGAAAGACATCATGGATCTGGAACCGCTGGTGGCCAAGTGGCAGAGTTTCGGCTGGCACACGGTGGAGGTGGACGGCCACAGCTTCCCGGCGCTGCAAGGCGCGTTCGCCGAAGCGGCGGCGACGAAAGGCAAACCGACGGTGCTGATCGCGCACACGATCAAAGGGAAAGGCGTCTCCTTCATGGAGAACAATCCGAAATTCCACGGGACGGCGCCGTCGCTCGAGGAAGAGAAGAAAGCTTTACAGGAGCTCGCCTAAGTGCCTACACGAACAAAATACGAATTGAAGCTGGGTCCGGCGACGCGGGAAGCCTTCGGGAAGGCGCTGGTGGAGCTGGGCGCGACGAATCCGAACGTGGTAGTGCTGGACGCGGACCTTTCGAAATCGACTTACACAGCCGAATTCGGCAAGAAATATCCCGACCGGTTTTTCGAATGCGGCATCGCCGAATCGAACATGGTCGCGATCGGGGCGGGCCTGGGATACGGCGGCAAAATTCCGTTCGTCTCCAGCTTTTCGGCGTTTCTCCTGAACAAGGGTTTCGAGCAGCTGCGCGTCACCGCGGCGATGCCGAAGGTGAATCTGAAGGCCGTGGGTACGCACAGCGGCATCTCCATCGGCGAGGATGGACCCACGCAGATGAGCATTGAGGACGTGAGTCTGGCGTGTTCGCTGGCTGGATTCGTGGTGATCTGCCCGGCGGATGAAGTTTCGATGATCAAGCTGGTGAAGGCCGCGGCGGCTTACGACGGGCCGCTGTTCATTCGCGCGGGGCGGGCCAAGGCGGCAGTGGTGTATCAGGCCGATCAGGAGTTCGCCATCGGCAAATCGATTACGTTGCTGGACGGCAAAGATGTCACGCTGATCGCGACGGGATTGCTGGTGGCCGAATCGATTCGCGCCGCCGAGACGCTCGAAGCCGAGGGAACCCTGGCGCGTGTGATCGATATGCACACCATCAAGCCCATCGATCGCGACGCGATCGCAAAGGCCGCGCGCGAAACCGGCGCGATCGTCTGCGCGGAGGAGCATCTGCTCGATTCCGGACTGGGCGTGCGCGTGGCGCAGGTGGTGGCGCAGACCACGCCGGCCGTAATGGAGTTTGTAGGGATCGACAATACGTATGCGGAATCCGGAACGCCCGATGAGTTGCTGGACAAGTACGGGCTGCGCGCGAAGAATATCGCCGAGGCCGCGCGGAGGGCGGTGAAGCGGAAGCGGTAGTTCGCGATGTGGGGCGGTCCCCCTGGACCGCGGCCGACGCCCTCGTCGGCCTAATTTTGAGTGAAAAGGTGAGCCGGACCAGGAGTCCGGCGCGGACGAGGGCGTCCGCCCCACATTGGTCTAGCAAGCTCGAATGCCTAAGCCGAAGAACGATCCATCGAAACGCGATGACGCGGCGAAATTGAAGCGAGCCGGCAAACTGTTACATGACGACGTCGCTCCTCTGCTTTCGGCAGCCGGATTGAAACTGCATCTTCTCAGCATGGATTTTCCGGATGCCACACCGATGGCGGTGGAGGCGACGGCGATACTCGAGGAGGCTATGGATCGTGTGCGCGATCTGAGCCGGGAGCTATGTCCGCCGCCGGATTATTCGAAGCCAAGCAGCGTGACGCGGCGGCCCAAGCCGGTGAGGGCGGCGCGGCGCAAGGGGAAGTAGGCTCCTTTCGCAGGGCCCGAATCAAGCCGTGCCACGAATTCACGCAAATTAGGGCAGCAATGCAGTTGACAACCCCTTAAAACGAGGGGGCGTTGCGCTTGGCACTAGTGAAATGACAAAACACAGCCGATTAGTTGGGATGGGTCCAAGCGCACCCATGGAGGCTGAAGGATGAAAAAGACACTCGCCGTGATGCTGTGTGCTCTGGTGCCAGTGGCCGCATTTGCCGCCTCCGACAACAGCTACAAGGTTGTGTATGACGGCGGCTCGATTCCTGGCATTAAGGCCGGAACTGATACCAAAATATACATCGAATCCGGCCACATCCGGCTAGCGAAAGACAAGAAGGACGTCGTTGTGATCCCGGCTTCCAGTGTCACTGAAATAAGCTACGGGCAGGACGTTCACCGGAGAGTGGGCGCGGCCATTGGCCTTGCCGTCTTCACTCTCGGGCTAGGAGCGTTGATGGCCCTGACCAAATCCAAGAAACATTTCATCGGATTGACGTGGGCGGATGGCGACAGAAAAGGTGGTTTCGCAATGCAATGCGATAAGAACGACTATCGCGGCATCCTGGCCGGGCTCGAAGGCGTAACCGGCAAGAAGGCTGTTAACTCAGACGCCCTGACGGTAAAGAACTAAAGTTAAGAATGGTCCGCCTCGATTTGAGCGCGTTCCGAAGGTACACCTTGCCAATGACGGCAGGAAGCGGGTGAAAAAGCCATCCTCATCGTCGGATCGTTCCATGGAATTCCAGATTCAGGAAGTGCCTCTACGGAAACGTTCAACACCTTACGATTTTATTGTTGAGTTTTCGACGGAAGGCGGATCTCGCGGATTGTATAAGGGTGCGTCTTGGCGCGTCGCCAGGAGGAGCTACTGGCAAGCGGTCAATGTCGCCATCTTTACGAAAGCCACCGCAAGCGTTAGGGTGAACATTACGCGATCACGCGCCGAGTACGGTTCTTTTGTGACTCATATTCAAACCGGCAACGCCGTTACGGTGCATTCTCCATCAGGGAAGTGCTTAGAGTGGACGCGCGGATCTTGGGTTGGCGAGCACCTTGCCGAAAAGTTGCTGGCAACGATTCCGGGCATGACGGGGCCGATCCCGGCTTCGAATTGAAGCACTACCAGAATTTATCTACGAGACTGGACGCAGGGAATTGCTGAGGGAATCGTATCGATACACGGTGTCTGTGTTCGAGTCGCGCACTTCGGCGACTACGGCTGGACCAAAGCCCTTCAGTACCGCTCTCGCGGGTACAGAATCAATCGGAAATGCCATCGTTCCGTGAAACTTTCCATTGACCCAAACCTCTGAAGCTCTCATACGGCGATCTTACCAGCTTAAGAAGTGAGTTGCTAACTATATTGTTGCCCTCCCAGTGGCGATTGAGTATTGCACGTTGAAGCTCAAAGGCAATCCGACAAAGGCGCAACTGGAACAAATCCTCGTAGGATACCGACGCGAGATTGCCGCTTGGTAAGGAACCGCCGCGCCATGCCCCATCGCGCGCGGTTCCCAAAATAAATATGCTTCTCTCAGCGACCCGCCTCTTGCCGCTGGCGCGCTTCGGCCGCGCTTCTTTGCTGCGACACGCCGCTGGTGCATAACCATCTCTCAAGCCCACTTTGCGCTGTGATTTCCCGTCACCGACCAGGTCTCCGCCGGTGAATCGAGCCTGAAGAACGACCAGGGTCCGTCCACCCAGGGATAGCGCCAGATGACGCTCTCGTCGATCTCGACACCGAGGCCCGGGCCACGCGGGATCACCAGCTCGCCGCGCTCGATGGCCAGCGGCTGTTTCAGAATTTCGCTCGCCAGCGGAAACGGATACATGAACTCGCGAATATCCGTCGAATAGCAGGGATACTCGAGCCATCGCACCACGCTCTCCGGCCAGCACACGCCCAGGTGGGCCGCCGCGATCACTTCGAGGCCGGTCCCCCAACTGTGAAACGCGAAGCGCAGCCCGGCGCGCGCGATGTCGGGAAACAGACGGCGCGCAGTGGAGTAGCCGCCCTGGCAGACCAGGTCCATCTGGACGTAATCCACTGCGCTCGACTCGATCAGATCCAAAAAGCGCAGCTCGTTGGGCTCATGCTCGCCGCTGGCGAGCGGCGCCAGATTCATCTGCTTCAATCGCGCGTAGGCTTCGTGATCGTCCGGCGGCAACGGCTCCTCCAGCCAGCGGATTTTGAACTCGGCCATTTCTCCAGCCAATCGAGCCACCGTTTCCGGAGAATAATTGCGATCCCCCATACGCCACCACGTGTGCGCGTCGATCATGATGTCGAAATCGGGGCCGGCCGCCGCGCGGACTTGCCGCACGGCTTCCAGGTCTTCCACGGGTCCGCGGCCAGGACGCATTTTGTAGGCGCGAAATCCCAGATCCCGAACGCGCGCCGCTTCGGCCGCGTAGCCTTCGGGCGGCATGTACATTCCGGCGCTTCCATACAGTCGAATGCGATCGCGAACGCGCCCGCCGATCAGCTCGCTCACCGGAACATTCGCGGCCTTGCCCACCAGGTCATACAGGGCGACTTCGACGGCGCTGTAAATCCGGCTCACCTCGGCATCCGATCCGGGTCCTTGCTGAAACAGAATCCGCAGCGCGTCCGGATCGGCCAAAGTGCGTCCAGTGAGAAACGGGGCAATCAGACGATCGATCACGTGCTTGGCTTGCTGGGTCGCCTGGCCGGGTGCGTAGCCGACCAGACCCGCATCGCTCGAAATCCGGACCAGCATCGCATCGCGCTTGACGATGGTGCGTTCGCCGCCGTAATAGGAGAGGCGCAGAGGCTCGGGAAAAGGGTAGGAAAGCAGGTACGCTTCGACAGCGGTGATCTTCATCGTGACGGGGGGCCGTTTCAAGTTTACAAGATGGGGCTACACCGCGAGAACTCGGAGGTTTCCCGCATAGAAGTGGTCACTGAACCGCGACTGCGAAGGAGCGGTACGGTGCAGCCGAGAGGAATGAAGTACTCATGGCGAGCTCTCCGTTACCGCTTCTTTACAGTCGCGGCTTCTTAGTAAAGAAGTTGAGCGTCGTAAGGAAGTGGAGAGTACCGCTCCCTGATGGTCGCGGCTCGGAAAAATGGTCGCGGCTCAGTAACCATGTGGCGCGCTTCGTCTCTAAAGGAGGAGGCTGTCGCAGCCGATAGATGTGTGAAGGCGGGAGTCTTGGTCCCGCGGTTTGGTGGTCAAGCCCCTAAGCCAAACCAAGAGTCAAGCCGCCAAGAGGTTCTTGAATGCGCATTCTGATATTGCTCTTGCTTGGATTGGTGACTCTCGCGGCAGCACCGAAGCCGCCCGAAGTTCCCAAGCGCAAGGCGCCTGTTCGGCAGTCGACGACCAGAGGAGCCGCCGCCGCGCGCGCCCATGCAAATAAGGCGGCGGGTAAGGCGAACAAGCCGGCGCTAGCGGCACGGAAGGCCAAGAAACCTCCGGCCCGGCCCAAGGTGTATCACAAGTAACAAACCTCAACAGGTTAGAAGAATCAGGTCGGCTATTCGGTCGGGCTGATTCCGCTTACGCCAGCAATCCGCCGTGTCCCAGGCCCGCGACCTCCCAGCTCGACACGCGATACCGGGCGAGCATGGGGGCCATCACCAGGTCGACCACGTTCGGCTTGGCAGACCGGAAGCAGCCCGGCGCGGAGATGATCGGCAGCTCGTCTTTGTATCCCAGCAAGAACAGACTTCCGGGATCGACCGGCGCGAGGAACCGCTCCAGGTGGCAGCCGACCCGCGTCATGGCGCGTCCGATCACGTCGGAAGGGCCGGCCGGCGCTGTGGTGGACGCGATCAGCGTCACGGTCGGCTTGGTCCGCAACAGGTGTTGCAGATTGCGCGCCACGGCGGATTCCTCCTCGACGGTCGACACCGCAAAGCTGGGGGCGATGCTGAAATGTTCCAGGCGCTGGCGCATGATCGGCTCGAACAGTTGCCGCGCGCGGTCGCCATGCACCGGATCGCTATAGAGGACGGCAACCGAGGGAGTGCGGATCGGCCGCGCCTGGAGGATGGGTCCGCGCTCACGCAGAATGTTGATGATCGCTTCGAGCTGCGATTGCGCGATGGCGAAGGGCGCGCTCTTGACCGTGGCGATACGCGTTCCCGTGCGCGCGAAGCTGATATTCGTGCCGGTGGCGATCACCAGGCTGGCGATGCAATTGATCTGCTTCAGCAGCTCATCGTCCACCAGGACGCAACAGTCTTCGGTGGTGAACAGGTTCGCCCGTCCGCCCGCCGCGATGCGGATTTCCATGCATCCGCAGCTCATTTCGCGGGAGACGTGGCAAACCGCTTCGTCCTCGCCGATCTCGCCCTCTTCGAGCTCGGTGACCCACACCTGGTCGAGCCCTTCGGTTTCCATCAGCCGGATGTCGTCGGCGTTGACTACGTGGCCTTTAGCCAGCAGCTTGCGTCCGCCCGGACGGAATATCGTGCAGGATAGAATCCGGCCTGCCGACGCCTGTACGTCTATCGTTAGGGCTTTCATCGCGTCTCCTCATAACTCTCACCGCGTACTTCAACCTGCGGCTCCAGCGGGATGAGACAGGCGTCGATTCCAGCCAAGTCAGCCCGGACGGCTAATGGTTGTTCCGGCTTAATAGTGGATTAATGCCCGGATTAATCTCAAGAATATTTTAACAAACTGGTATCTGGCGCGCCGAATTTCTGTAAGACGTTGTAAAACAACGGCGCGCCGCGTCCCGCGCTACTTTTGCAGGACTGGAAGCAGAGGTATTTCCGAAATCCCGATCAACGCCGCAGGTTTCCTTACGGCCGGGGATATCACTGCATCAGCGTTTAGACGCTTCAACATGGCGATCTCATCGCAGGCCTGAAACTTGGGGCATCGCAAGCAGTCCTTCCAGGCTTTAAGGGGCAACTCGCCGCGATCGATCTCCTGAAACCCCAATTTCCGGAAAAAGCCGTCGACATAGGTGAACGCGAACAGAGAATGCAGATGGTTCGCGCGGGCCTCCGCCTCCAGCGCCTCCACCAGCATCCGCCCGATGCCTTTGGTTTTCAGTCCCGGCTCGACCGCCAGGCTGCGAACCTCGCCCGAGAAGGGCGTGTAGAAATGCAGCGCGCCGCAGCCCACCAGCCGTCCGCCGTCGCTGGCGATCTTGAAATCGCGAATGTTCTCGGCCATTTCGAATTCCGTGCGCGGCAGCATGACGCCGCCCGCCGCATAGGAATTGATTAGTTCGAGCAATGCCGGGATATCGGTCAGCCGGGCGTCAGCTATTTTGATCATGTGTTTCGCTTATCCTTTCACCACCCGAGTGCCGATCGCGCGGCCATCTACTAACTTGGCCAGCACGCTCGCGACAATCCCGTCGCGCGATCCGGGTGCGATGATCACTTCGGCCACCCCCCCGACGAGGGCTGTGACCGCGGCATCCAGCTTCGCCCGCATTCCGCCGGCGGCGACTTCGCTGCCGATTAAATGGAGGGCCTCCGCCGCGGTCAGCGTCTCCGCAATGCGGCCATTTGCGCCGCGAACTCCGTCGACATCGGTCAGAAAGATCAACTTGTGCGCACCGAACGCCGCGCCGATTGCCGATGCAGCCTGGTCGCCATTCACGTTGTAGGTTGCGCCGCGAGAATCGCCGCCCACACAAGCGATTACCGGCAGATATCCGCCGCCGATCAACAGCTCGATCAGCCGCGGATCCGAGCGCACCGGCTTGCCGACGTGGCCGAGCGCAGGGTCCAGCGGTTCTGCATCGAGCACGCCCGCATCCAATCCGCTCAATCCCACGGGGTTCGCCCCCACGGCGCGAAAGGTGGACACCAGTTGCGCATTCACGCTCCCCGCGAACACTTTCAGCACCGCGTCCAGGACTTCCGGCGTGGTAACGCGCTGGCCATTGACGAACCGGCTTTCGATGCCGTGCGCCGTGAGATATTGGGTCATCTGCTTGCCGCCGCCGTGCACCACCGCGATTTGGTGATCGCGCGCGGCGGCGATCTCCCGCGCAAGCCGCGTCCGCGATTGGTCCGACTCGAGCAGCGAGCCGCCGAGTTTGATCAGGATCTTCACGCGATCGTCCTGGCCGGATGAAAGAGCTGGTTCCGCCACGAATGCGGAACGCACGTGTCGTGGACACGAATGGACACGAATAATCTCTTGAATAACCTCTTGGTTCTTATTCGTGTGTATTCGTGTGAATTCGTGGCTGACATCCCTTGCATCAGATCAACCCCGTGGTTTCCGGGAATCCCAGCGCGAGATTCATGTTCTGCACCGCCTGCCCGGCCGCTCCCTTGCCCAAGTTGTCGATGGCCGCAACGATCACGGCCCGCGCCGTTCGTGCGTCGTAGTGAACACCCAAATCGCAGAAGTTGGTGCGCGCGACCGAGCGGATGTCGGGCACCTGGCCAGGCGCGTACAGCCGGATCATCGGCTCATTCGAGTACTGCTTCTGATAGATGTCGAACAAATCCTCCACCGAATGCACGCCCTTCGCGCGGAAATAAATGGTTTCGAGAATCCCGCGGTCGATGGGGATGAGTTGCGCCGTGAAGCTCAGCTCGCCTTCTTCGAGATTCGAGACGCGCAGGATTTCGGGCACGTGGCGGTGTTCGAGAATCGCGTAGGTGGAGAAATTCTCGGTGACTTCGCAAAAGCTGGTCTTGAGCGACGGCTTGCGGCCCGCGCCGCTGACTCCGCTTTTCGCGTCGCAAACAATTCCGGATTCACGCGCGATCACGCCCGCATCAAGCAGCGGTTTCAGCGCCAGATTCGCGGCGGTGGGATAGCAGCCGGGATTGGCGATCAGCTTCGCTCCCGTAATTCGCGACCTGCAGAATTCCGGCAGCCCGTAGGCCGCTTCGGTCAGCAACTCGGGTGCAGTGTGCGCCTCCTTATACCAGCGCGCGTAATTTTCGGGAGTGCCCAGCCGAAAAGCTCCGCTCAAATCGATCACCTTCGCGCCGGCCGCGAGTAGCGCGGGAGCGAGCTCCATCGACGCCTCGGCCGGGGTGGGGAGAAACACCATCGCGAGCCCTTCCGCTTGAACTGTTTCCGGCGCGCAAGGCTGCTTTCTGAACTGCGGAGGCCCGATGGGCTGGGGACGATCCTCGGCGTCGCGATGCTCGAGCAAGACAGGCTCGACATGCGGATGCCGCGAAAGGATCGCGACGAGCTCCTGTCCGCTGTAGCCCCGAAACCCGGCGACGCCGACGAGTGTTTTTGAATGATTATTCACTGCTGTGAATAATTATACTACATGAGCTGTTTGCCGGAAAACACAGGAATGGAGTACACTTCGATCGTGAAGGATTCCAAGAAGGGCTCCAGCAAAGCGGCCGAGGAAATCGTCGGAGTGTTTGAAGCTCACTTCGCCAAGCTTCCGCCTCGGGAACGAGTAAAGCGCGAGCGCGCTTTCGATAAGGTTCTTGCTAATGTCGGTTCTCGCGCCAAATCTTCAAACGCATTGCGTGGTTATAAGTGACTGGTCTGATTGGACTTTTCTATGTCAAACTCTAAGTTACACCGCTCTCTGAGAACCTCAGCAGCGGCATCCCTGACATTGGCAGAAAACTCTCTCGGAGCATACACGTAACTTCGCCACTTGTTGTGCGCGTAAGATGTAGTCCATTGCTCGACCGGAAAGTAACGCTCGATTTGCTCTATCTTAGCTCCCTTGGTGGTCTGAATCGACGCGTTACCGCTCTTCATGCCTTTTATTTGCGGTATGCTCAGCCTAACATCATATCTATTGAGAGAACTGCGATCCCCAGCGGGCAATCGCCGGTGGATCTCGGTTTCCACGTTGGTCAGCTCTTCAAATGCTGCTGCCAGATCAATCAGTTTCTGACGACCGTAGCTATGCCAACTTTGTTCCGTCACGGTCCTACGAGAGATCTCTAGGCATCTTACTAGGAGATCGCGGTTTCGGAACCGCACGAGCATACTGCGTATGTACTCGTCTCCAAATCCATTGACCTGCCCAAAAAACTCATCATCGGTCACGTAGAGATACTCGACTGGATCGGCAAATGTAATTGTTTTTCCACGGGTATGGAACTGGCACTGAGTTGGATTGTCCACAATGTGCTCGATCATCGAACGGAGCATTGCGTCGAGGCATTTTACCTTCTGATGGTGGTAAACAGATCCAAACAGCGTCATTTTGCTGAACAATATTTGCTCTAGTGGGACGTAGCTGCGGAGAACGAGCACGCGGCGTTCCTTGTGCATTGCGGTCGAGATCATGCTGTAGAACCTCGGCAGGTCCACAGTCAGGGCTAGACCGCAATAATAGCTGTCTCGGGCGATGTAGTCCAGCTTGTCGCAGTCATAGGAGCCGCTGATGATTTGAGCGAGAAAGTATCGGTCGGGGTCGTCATGCTTACCAAGGATCAACTTGGCGATGACCTCTAAATCCAATTTCGCCGCGCAGCCGTGCATCGTTTCGGTAAACCAGTCTGCGAATGTGCGGGATTTTACGATTAGATATGAGAGAATCTCCCCGGGGGCATTATTCACATATGCCGGCTTGCTCTTGAACTCCGTCAGATCGGAAAGCCTCTCGTACATTTGTTCAGAGGCGTGGGAGCATAGGCCGTGGCCAACGTCGTGAAGCAACGCGGCCATCCTCAAATGGGCCAGGTCTCCCCTATAGCGATCATCGGTGGCTGAAAATGAGGTGTTCTCAACCGAAGAACGATCCAGGATAGCCTTGAAGCAGCGTTCCGCAAGAGTAGCGACCCCCAGGGAATGCTCGAATCGAGTATGGGTCGCGGAGGGAAAGACTTGGTAAACGAGGCCGGTTTGTTTGATTCGCTTTAGCCGTTGAAGTACCGGCGAATCTATGACCGCTACCTCGTGCTGGGCGAAGAGTTGGTTCCCGAGCAATGCGTCATTGAAGACCTTGGCACCTTTGGGAACAATCGGCTTGAAATCCTGGAACAACTATTGGACGAATGCCTCAACGCGGTCTTCGAGTGGCAGCCGAGTGGAAGGTCCCATCGATGCCCCTTTTTATGGGGCTTCGACTACTTTAACACGTTCCAGAAATTGTCCCGCAATTTCGTCGAGCTGTTCTATTTCTTCCGGAGATAACTGCCCACGAAGAACTTTTTCGTAAAACTCTTCGGCTGCCGAACTCAGGAAAACGACTTCGTAGTCTGGGTTTTCTCGCCCTATTAGGCCAGATAACTGAAGTCTTGAAACAGACTCGTTGAGGATGGGGCTAAACGGCTCGGGGCCGCTATCCGAGAAAACAAACGAGTCCAGGATGGGATATTTTCCAGACCCGGTCAGGTCGCTGAAGATCTCCTGGATTTGATAGTCATGACTACGGAAAGCCAAGCGCTTGTTTAGCTTTTTCTTCGCGACCGTCAGCACCGCGCTCAGCACGTGGTCTGGTAAGAGGTGGTGTTTTTGGGCAGCCGGCATCATGGTCGGTCCCCCTCCTTATCTGACGCTGGCCAAGCTCGGACCGGTTCGGCCAAAACCTAGCCATTATCCCTTAATTTTAACGCTCTCCGCAATACCCCCGCACCACAAGGAATTGGGCGCTAGCGGAATCGTACCCTCTATATGGTATTGTACGGTAAAACAAGGTAGCTGTAAAGTAGCAGCTTGTATCCTATTGTAAATATTGGCTATTCCTTAATAGATTCTACGGTAAACTGCGGTAGAGAATGAAAGACCCGCATGTGAGGTCGGTAGATCCTTCCGGTCGAGTGCTTCTGCCGGCTGACCTTTGCGAAACATCTGGATGGATTTCGGGAGAGGGTCCACTCCAGGTGTGGCTTCTAGTGCAGACCTATCGGAGGCTGAGATTGCTTTCTCCGCAGAACGTTGAACGCGATTCCGATCTCCTGGCTTTAAAGAGGAAGCTGGAGACCGTGCATGAGGAAAAGGTGGCCGCTTCCCATTTCGAAGATGAGGCAGCAGTGGTTCTACCTGGACGCCTCGTGGAGACTCGCCTTGCCTACTCAACCATCGGATGGCGCTTGGCGCTGCCGAAAAGCATTGTCGAGCTGTGGGGAATCAGGCCAGGTAATAATAACGCTACAGTTCTGCTCGCGGGCGGCTACATTGAGATATGGTCCATGGAGGCGCTAAAGGATGCCTATAGCGCCTCGTTGTGGGACCTAATTTAGCGATTCTTTCCCGGCGTTAAGGCCGGGTTCCCGTTCTGCTAATCTAAAGAATGAACCAGAAACTCATGCCTCGGAGAAGCCCCGTGAAATCGACCCTGTTGATCGCTGCTTTTGGACTCGCCATCGCCGGAAACCTCGCCGCCGCCGCCCCCACCTTCACCAAGGACGTCGCGCCGATCCTTTACCAGCGGTGTCTCGAGTGCCATCGCGCCGGTGAAGCCGCGCCGATGTCGTTTGAAACCTACGCGCAAGTGCGCCCGTGGGCCAAGGCCATCAAACAGCAGGTGGTGAGCCGAACCATGCCGCCGTGGGATGCCGATCCGACCGTCGACACGTTCTCGAACAACCGCAGCCTGACCGACGCCCAGATCGCCACGATAACCAAGTGGGTTGACGACGGCGCGGTGGAAGGCAAGGCGTCCGACATGCCGAAGATGCCCCAGTTCACTAAAGGCTGGGTGATGGGTAAGCCGGATGTCACCTTCGATACCGGCGTGGATTTCAAGATCCCCGCGGATGGCATCGTGCCTTATCAGTATTTCAAAGTGGACCCCGGCTTCAAGGAAGATACCTGGGTGCAGGCCGCCGAAGTCCGTCCGGCGATGCGTAACCAGGTCCATCACATCATCGTGTTTGTGCAGCAAGGCGGCCAGCGAGTCACCCGCTCCGGGGAACAGTTCAGCGACATGCTGATCGGATATGCGCCGGGCGTTCCCAGCACGGTGTGGGATCCCGACACCGCGTACCTGGTGAAGGCCGGCTCGACGTTTCTGTTTCAGGAGCACTACATCACCAACGGAAAAGAAGCGGTCGACCGCTCCGTGCTGGGGTTGAAGATCCGCAAGGACAAGCCGGCGTATCGCGCGCTGTCCGGGTCCGCCATGCAGCCGCGTCTTGCGATACCGCCGAACGATCCGAACTATGAGAGCAAGGCGACGTACGTGTTCAAGGAAGATGTCACGCTGCTGGATCTGACTCCGCACATGCATCTGCGAGGCAAGGCGTTCAAATACGTGATCACCTACCCGGACGGGCGCAGCGAAGAACTGCTGAATGTTCCCAGGTATGAGTTCAACTGGCAGTTGAGTTACATCCTGGCGCAGCCTCGGCAGGTGCCCGCGGGTTCGAAGCTCGAAGCGACCGCCTGGTATGACAATTCGGCGAACAACAAGTACAACCCCGATCCAACCAAGGAAGTGCATTGGGGCGATCAGACATTCCAGGAAATGATGATCGGTTTCTTCAACTACAAGATTCCCGCGGATCGTCCCGATCCGTCGCCCACGACGCAGCCGGCGCGCCGCACTGGGGCGCAATAGCAGCCCGATCTCGACGTGGCGCACGCACTCTGCGTGCCGTGTCGACACTCCTGTAGACACCCGTCACATAATCGACGCCCATCAGTAGCGAAGGAAAACCGGCGTCGCCAGAAGTGGCGACGCTGCACGCAATGTGCGTGCGCCACACTGAAAATGGCGACCTTACGTCATCACGAGCGCCTACGTATCTGTGCTACATTTGCGATGATCTTTAGGTAGGCCCCGACGGGTCTCTGGGAGAGGAATCATGTTCGCAACAAATTACTATCGTCGATGGTTCTGGTTGTCGATCGCGGCAGGGGCCGGTCTCGGAATCGCCACCTTGCTGTGGGCGCAGGAGCGCGCCCCGGAGCCTCCTCCGCCACCGCCGCCGAATGCATCCGCCGATCCTCTCCTGCGCGGATTCGCGTTCCGCTCCATCGGCCCCGCCACCATGATGGGCCGCGTCGACGATATCGCCGGCGCCGAGAAAGATCCGATGATCGTTTACGTCGGTTTCGCCACCGGCGGATTGTGGAAGTCCACCGACGGCGGCAATCACTGGCACTCGCAATTCGACAACATGCCGGATGAATCCATCGGAGCGATCGGCATCGCGCCGTCCGATCCCAACGTGGTGTATGTTGGCACGGGCGAGGCCAACAACCGGCAGAGCTCGTCGATTGGCGACGGCGTCTGGGGCACCACCGACGGCGGCCAGCATTGGACCCATCTGGGTCTCGACGATACGCAGTCGATCGGCCGCATCGTGGTCGATTCGACCAATCCGAATATCGTTTACGCCGCGGTCAACGGGCATCTCTTTGGTCCAAACCCGGACCGTGGATTATACAAGTCCGCCGACGGCGGCAAAACCTGGAAGAAATCCAAGTTCATCGATAACGATACCGGCTTCACCGACGTCGCCATGGATCCGTCGAATCCGAAGATTCTCTACGCGGCTTCGTTGTCGCGGCGCCGCACTTGGTGGGGATACAACGGCGGCAGCGCGAATTCCGCTCTGTGGAAGACCACCGACGGCGGCGACACCTGGACCAAACTCGACGGACCGGGATGGCCGAAGCCGAAAGACGGCATCTATGGGCGAATCGCGATCTCAGTGTTCCGCGCGAATCCGCAGATCGTTTACGCGCAGGTGGAAGCCGGCGCGAGCGCGGGAACCGGAGGCGGCACCACGGCCGAAGGCGGTCCTGCTCCTCCCGGTGGTCGTGGCGGCCGGGGCGGTGGGGGTGCGGCTGAAAGCGACATAGCGGGCGCGACGCCGGCGGCTGGGGCTGGCGGAGGCGGAGGTGGCGGACGCGGCGGGCGCGGGGCGAATGCCCCTCCACCCGATCCGAACGGAACCGGCGTGTTTCGCTCCGAGGATGGCGGCAAGACGTGGACGTTCATGAGCAATCAGGATCAGCGTCCCACCTACTTCAGCCAGATCCGCGTCGATCCGGTCAACGGCAAGAAGCTTTTCGTCGGCGGCAATCCCGGACAGATGTCGCTCGACAGCGGCAAGACCTGGACCGGACTCACCGGGTCGCACACGGATTATCACGCGATCTGGATCAATCAGAAGGACCCGCGCATTGTCGCGGTGGGTCACGACGGCGGCGTCGATTTCAGCTATGACGGCGGCTTCACCTGGGATTATCACAACGATATCGCGGTGGGCCAGTTCTATCAGGTCTCGGCCGACATGCGGCGTCCTTACTACGTCTGCGGCGGGTTGCAGGACAACAACGCGTGGTGCGGACCGAGCGCGGTGCGATCCAATAACGGTCCGGTCAATACCGACTGGTTCACGATTTCCGGCGGCGATGGATTTTACACTCGTCAGGACCCGACCGATTGGGCCGTGGTCTACGGCGAATCGCAGGACGGCAACATGAGCCGTCACGATCTGCGCACCGGCGTGCAGAAAAACATCCGGCCGACCGCGCCGGGCCGCGGCGCAACCGCCGCCGGTGGGACTCCCGCGGCGGCGACGGCCAATGAAATTCAACGCGCGGCGAATCCGCCCGTCGGTGTGACTCCGCCCGCGGAGGCTCCGCCGGAAGAGGCAGCCGGTGGGCGAGGCGGTGGCGGCGGCGGACGCGGCGGAACTCCCAACGTGGTCAATGCGCCCGCGAATGCCGAGCCATTTCGTTTCTACTGGAACGCGCCGTTCGAAATCTCGCCGCACAATCCCTCCGTGGTGTATATGGCGTCTCAGTTCTTCTTCAAATCGACCAATCGTGGCGACACGTGGTGGATGAATCGCTCCGACCTCAGCAAGAATGTGAATCGCTGGGCGCCGGAAATGTCGATCATGGGCGTCGCCGGCGACAAACCGATGGCCGAAAAGCACGATGGCTATTCGGCCAGCTCGCTGGTCACGCAGGTGCGCGAATCGCCGTCGCGTCCGGGTATTTTGTGGATCGGCACCGATGACGGCAATCTTGAGGTCAGCCAGGACGGCGGCGAAAGCTTCGCGCAGGTGTATCACAACATCGCCGGCGCCCCCCAGGGATACCCGCAGATTTCGCGCATCGAGCCGTCGCACTTCGATCCCGGCACGACGTATGTCGCGATCGACAATCATCGCAACGACGATTGGAAGCCATATCTTTTCAAGACCATCAATTACGGCCGAACCTGGGTCAATGTAACCGGCAACCTGCCTCCCAAAGGAAACATCAACGCGGTGCGCGAGGATTACGAGAATCCGAATCTCCTGTTCGTCGGAACCGAGTTCGGATTGTACGTCACGCTGGACGGCGGCAAGGAATACAAGAAGTTCATGACCAACCTGCCCAGCGTCCGCGTCGACGATATTCTGATTCATCCGCGCGATCGCGACCTGATTATCGCCACGCATGGGCGGTCGATTTGGATCGCCGACGATATCAGCCCCCTTGAAAAGCCGAAGCCGGCTCCCAATCAGGATGTGGTGCTGTTCGATCCGCGATCGGCGATTCTTTGGAAGCTGGATCGGCAGGCGTTGCGCCAGGTCACCAATCGCGATTTCAAAGGAGAGAACCCGGAAGGTGGGACCTCCATCCATGTTTGGGCGAAGTCGGACCTGGGCGCGGGGAAGGTTGAGTTTCTGCAGAACAATCGCGTGGCGAGCACGATGGATGTCGACGTCAAGGCCGGCATGAATCGATTCCAGTGGAATATGCGAGGTCCAGCGCCACCGCCCGGCGCGGGTGGTGGGCGTGGTGGTTTTGGTCGCGGTGGTGCGGCGAATGCTCCCGCCGATCAACCTGCCGCAAACGTGGCCGCTCCTGGTTCACCTAATGCCGCCGCCGGGCAGCCTGCGGGTGAAGGTCGCGGGCGTGGACGCGGCGGATCGAATCGCATCCCGTTCGTCGCCGCGGGTGGTGGCGGAGGCGGTGGTGGCGGCGGTGGCCGTGGAGGAGTCGTCCAGGGCCCCTTGCTCGAACCCGGCACCTATATGGTCCGGCTCACCGTCGGCAGTCAGACCCTGACTTCCTCGGTCGACGTGCTCGACGACATCTGGATGCGCCCGCAGTAAAGCTTGTGGCGCACGTTTTAACGTGCTGTGTCGACATTCATGTCGACATGTTTTCCGGTTACGATCGCGCCGCGCGCTCAAGCTCCGCGATGTCGAGCTTCTTCATCCGCAGCATGGCTTCCATCGCCTTCGGATGTTGGATGAGGTCGGGCAGACGAGCCGGCACGATCTGCCAGGAAAGCCCAAACTTGTCCTTGATCCAGCCGCACTGACTCTCGCTGCCCCCGGCGGAAAGCTTCGACCAATAGAAATCCACTTCCTCTTGCGTGTCGCATCGCACCACGAACGACACAGCTTCGGTAAATCTGAACAGTGGGCCGCCATTGAGAGCGGTGAACTTCTGGCCGTCCAGCTCGAAGGAAATGGTCAGGGTGCCCGCCGGCGCGCCGCTGGCATCGCGATTGCGCACCTCATCCAGACGACGCGAGTTCTTAAAAACGGAGACGTAGAAATCGACAGCCTCCCCGGCGTTAGAGCCGAACCAGAGGAACGGCGTAATGCGAGGGAAGTCTTGGAGCGCGCTCATATAGCCACCTGACTTTCCGCTCTCACGCTGATCTACTTCTCAACCGACGCGTACACCATCTTGCGGATCACGCTCATGTAGTGCGGCCGTTGCCTGGGCGATTGAATCATGAAAACCACGTACATGTCCTGCTTGGGATCCACCCAGAAATTCGTGCCGCCTACGCCGTTCCAGTCGTACTCGCCCACGGAACTATCGCCGGCCGCGGCGGTGCGGCGAACCGCGAACCCCAGCCCGAATCCATAGCCCGCGCCAGGCAAGTAATACGGACCCGGCGTGATCCCCTCGGTGTGATCCGACGTCATCAGCGCAACAGTCTTGGCGCTGATTACGCGCTTGCCGTTCAGCGTCCCGCCGTTCAACATCATTTGCAGGAAGCGCGAGTAATCCGTCGCGGTGCTGACCATTCCGCCGCCGCCCGATTCCCATTTCCCGGCGACGCGCGGATCGCCAAACACCGCGCCGACCCCGATAGTGCGATCGTTCGGGAACGGCTCGGCGATGCGCGAATGTTTCGCGGCATCCGTCACGTAGAAGCTGGTGTCGATCATGCCCAGTGGATCCAGGATCCGCTGTTTGTCGATTTCATACAGCGTCTTTCCGGAAACCACCTCGACCACTCGGCCCAAAACATCGGTCGAGTGGCTGTAATCCCACGTGGTTCCCGGTTGATAGGAGAGCGGCAGCTTCGCGATCCGGTCGGCGAACTCCGCGTTGGTGTAGTCGCCGGCCAGCACGCCCGCGTCGTTATAAGCTTTCTTCCCCGGGCCGGCGCCGAAGAAGCCGTAGGTGATGCCGGACGTGTGGCGCATCAGATCTTCTATGGTGATCTGTCGCGTCGCGTCCACCAGTTCGGTGGTCGTGGCGCCCGCGGCGTCTTTCTTCTGGACGATCACCTTCATGTGCTCGAACGCGGGGATGTATTTCGAAACCGGATCGCTCAGCGCGAGCTTCCCCTGCTCGAAGAGCGTCATCGCGGCCACCGTCGTGATCGGTTTGCTCATCGAATAAATCCGGAAAATCGCATCGGTGGTCATCGGCGCCTTGGTGCCGGGGTCCAGCACTCCGGCGGCTTCGAAGTACGCCACTTTTCCGTGCCGCACGATCATCAGAACCGCGCCGGGAACCAGATTCTTCGCGGTGTCGTCATGCAACACCTGTGTGATCTTGGCAAGCCCCTCGGCTGATAGCCCCACTTCGGCGGGAGTGGCTTTGGGCGGCGCCTGCGCTACGCCCGAGTGGACCGCGAACAAAGCGAATATCAGGATCAGCAGCGCGGCCGATCGTTTAAACAGGAAGGTCTTCATAGTAGAGACATTCTATCGCGTTCATGTGGGGCCGCCACTCTTGGCGGCAGCCGGCCTTCAGGCCGGCTTATTCGTTGTGGGGCCGCCAATCGTTGTTTATCAATGGGCGGCGAGCCGGCTTTCAGGCCGGCTTATTCTTTGTTCTCGTCCTTACGCTTTCAGCCTCGGATGTTCGCGCCGGACGAAATCGGTATCCTGCTTCGGCTCCCCATCGCACTCGATCGCAATGGTTGTCGCCGGTTCGTCGGGAGCCGCCGCGGGCAAATTCACAAAGCGCACTCGAAACCGGTCCTGATCGAATTTCACCGCGCGACCGCTCGCCAGCAGCCGCGCCGATTGCACCTTGTTCATCAACCCCCCGATCACCACCGTCTCACCCGGCCAATAATACACGTGCATGTAGAGAGTGTTGCCGTGTCGCGTGAAGCTCGCGTAGTTGGAGCGGCGCGGCTGGCACGGATCGGTTTGATAAATCGACTGCCCGTTGCGATCCATCCACTTCCCCACCGCCGTCAGAATTCGCACCGAGTCCGGCGGAATCGAGCCATCCGGTTTCGGTCCGATATTCAGGAGATAGTTGCCCGTGTCGCGCGAACATGTGATCAGATTGCGAATCACCGTGCGCGGCGTCTTCCAGTTATCGTCGGCTTTTTGATAACCCCAACTGTCGTTCATGGTCATGCAGGATTCCCAGGCGCGTTTATTGGCCTGGATGGTCTGTTCCGGCGTGGCGAAATCGCCGTCGAGCGCGTTGCGATTGTTCACGATGATATCCGGCTGAAGCTGGAACACCATCTGGTTCATTTTTTCCGATTCCCAGCCCTTCGCGTCCAGCGGCCACGACACGTCGTACCACAGCACGTCGATTTTCCCGTAGTTCGTCAGGAGTTCATGAATCTGGCCGTGGATGTAATCGACGAAGCGGCGGCGCGCCTGCTCATCCGTCGCGCAGCGCGCGCCGTCGGGATGGTGCCAATCCATCAGCGAATAGTAGAATCCGACCCGGCGGCCCTCCGCGCGCGCGGCCTCGACGTATTCCGCAACCAGATCGCGCCCCGGACCCTGTTTCGGCGCGCAATAATCCGTCAGCTTGGAATTGAACAGGCAGAAGCCTTCATGATGTTTAGTGGTCATCACCATGTATTTCTGGCCGGCCTGCTTGGCTGACTTCGCCCACGCCCGCGCGGCGTTCGGCTCCGGTTTGAAAATTTTTGCGAACTGTTCGTACTCCGCGACGGGGATGCCTTCGTTCTCCATCACCCATTCGTGGCGGCCTTGCGTGCTGTAGAGACCCCAATGAATAAACATCCCAAAACGGGCTTCGTGCCACCATTTCATCCGGCGCTCGCGATCGGGATCCATCGCGGGAGCAGCAGCCGATTGGGGCGCGCCTGATACTTGTCGACCCGCGCCTGCTAATGCCGCCGCGGCGCCGAGAACTTGCAAAGAATCGCGTCGAGTCATGGGAAAGACCTCCTGACCGCCACAGTATATCGCCGTGGAGCAGGGCCATGCCCTGCCAACCTATGTCGACACCTCTTTAGTGGGGCAGGCTAAAAAATAGGGACTGACAGGACTGACACCTTTTTTCATCACGCTCATTCTTGATCATGCTCACTAGGCATCTGACAAAAAAGGGCTGTCTGTCCCATTTTTTTCGCAACCTTAAATCGGCACAGCCTCTGACAACACCCGCTCGCGAAGATAGCGGAGACCGCCCGGCGTCACCACATCCACTTTGGCATCAAGCAGATCCTGGACATCGGCGGCGAATCCAGCCAGGTCGAACAGAGTCCTGTCCTGGTCCATGTCCACCAGGAAGTCGACATCGCTTTCCGCCTGGTTGTCGCCGCGAGCCACTGAGCCAAACACACGGATATTTCGCGCACCGTATTTTTCGCCTAGGCCGACGATCTCAGTCCTCTTCTCTCGTCGCAAAGTGTCGAGCGTGACCATGACCTCATTGTCCCCCACTTACTCAAGCCAGGAACCGACGCACTTTCGCCAGGTTTAGCACTCGGGCGCAACGGTTGTTCAACATCGCGCGTTGTTGCGAGTTATCGAAGACTTCCGAGCCTTGTTGGCAATGGTGCTGGCGAACCTGGGCAACGCTTCTATGCAGGGAGTGGGCACAAGACTGGGCACAATCGACTGGGCGCGTTAAACTCGCTATCATTTGAGCGGAGAATCGACTAGGAACGTGGCGCCAGACGTCCGAGAGCCAGCTTAATGAGCCGATCATCGAATAGCCTTAGCTTCCGCTCGGCGGCCGTCGGCCCAGCGGGCCAGCAGCGCAGCCCTTCTCGGATCGTGGCCACGGTCGGTTCGCGGTGCTCGCGTTCGATGAGCCAATCGACGGTCGCGAGCAGTTCCATTCCCAGGGGCGATTCGAAGCCATCGATTCGTTCGGCAGTGCGGTCCAGAACCTCACGCAGGTGGCGCGAGTTCTCCTGTTTGAGGAAGAGGTCCACGAACCGCCGTCGTTCTTCATCGAACCATATCGTGTCCGACGGACCGGCATCGCTCAGGCGCTTGTCGCAGTGGAGATAGCTTCCGTCAAGCCCATTGAGCAAGTGGCGGAGCCGATCGGAGTAGGGACCGTACTTGTCCGCCCTGAACCTCAGGTCCAAAGGGTCTTTGAATCTGAGTTCGTGAATTGTACGCTCCAGGAACCAACACAGCTTCTGGACCTCGAGGTTCGTGCACTCGATTCCAAGTACCCAGTACCGCCGAATCATCTCGGCGACAAGCGCGCGAGCCTGCGTGAGCTTCATGACGCCTGTGCGCTTGGCGACGTTCTGATATTTTGCTGTAGGCTCGAACACCCAGACGTCGACGTCAGGTATTTGGCCGAGCGCCCGTTCAATTTCGGGGCGAACGTCGCTCCAATCGAGCCCGCCGTTCCCACAACCGAGCGGCGGCAATGCGATGGAGTGAATCCCGTTCGCTTCGACCACGCGACGAAGATCCCGCAATCCTTCAACGATCCATTCCAACTTGGACGGCTGACGCCAATGCATCTTAGTTGGAAAATTGATTAGCCATCGCGGCCCATCAAAGGCCCGGTTCTCCGTAACGAACATATGGCCGATTCGCACCTCTTTACGCTTCACGGCTTCTTCATAGGCTCGGAAGTTCTGCGGGAAAGCTTCCTTAAACATCAGGGCGATGCCCTTCCCCATCGCTCCAACGGTATTGACGGTATTCACCACAGCTTCGGTGGGAGCGTCGAGCAAATTGCCCTGGAGGAACTTCATCATCAGAAATACCAACCTGGCTGTGCGGCAACCGTGAATGACAGACCGCGTCGTTCGATTTCGGCGCGCAAGGCCTCCTCAACCGCAGCGGTGTAACAGCATACACCACGGAGCGCGGCCATGGGCACATGTTTCCATATCAGCGCCTCAGCCTGATACCGTTCCTTTTTGCCGGGGTCGTCGGGATCATGTTTGAAATTCCGGCTCTGTAAGAGCGGCCAGTCGATTCGATCGAGGCGTGCCAATTCCGTGAAGTAGTCCGCCATCAGCGGGTACGCGTGTTGATTGGTGAACACGAACGGGACACCCTGTGCCGCGACCCGCGGCAGCGATGAAACGAAAATCACGATTTCCTCACTGGGCACCCTGCTCACGGTGTGCCCCGTCACGATATTGAACATCATGATGGAATACGGCGTGAAGTAAAACGGAACATAGTCGCTTAACGTTCCGCCTGGTGGCACTTCCACAACTCGTCGAGATCGTTTGTCGATAAGATCGACGTTTCCAATGTTCCGGTAGTTCGGATCGAACTTCTCGCCATTGCGGGCGTGCATCCCATTGTCCAGAATCCATGCGACGTTGTCGCGATGCGTGATCCGAAAGATCAGACCCTTCTCTGGAGTCAAGACTAGTGCCATGCGGGTTCGGGCTTGCCGCTCCGTGAATGGGACGTAGATGCCTAGTCCAAACGCCGGAATTCCCGGTCCGGACGATGCGTGAAAGCCGTAATCCAGTATACGTCCCGAGGCTAATCATGTGCATCTACTTTTGCTGCAAGGGCTTACAACGCCACGGTCAAAGGAGTCCAGTGTGGGCACCGACTGTCTGTATATGATAGTATACGCTTGTTAATCTTAACTCGTCAACATCTCTGTATATTTGTATATTTATGCCGCGTCCTCCCGTAATCCGGACCGACGAGAGAGCAGCTATCTCAGCTGCTCTAAACACCTACATGGAGAGGACCGGTATTGGACAAGGCAAACTAGCCGGGAACATCGGGATTCCTCGTCTTTCCCTTATCAATTACTTGGAGTGCAGGCAGACGCCTCGACCCCGGGCATTGGGGAAGATGAAGGCGTTCTTCGGGCCGAACTTTCCCCGCGATGAAGATGGAATTTCGCCGCCGGCTTCGGCTACCCCTTCATTGATTCCTCCAATGCAACGAAAGCTAGCTTTTGAAGGTGAGATCTATCTCGAAACGCACGACTCGCTGGTATCTGCGAGGCTGACCCGAAAGCAGCCGAACTCGCTTGAGCTGATCGTGGAGATTCGCCGCACTGGCAGTGACTAGGTCGGCATTGAGCAATAACGGACACGACGGGAAGACTCGACGGGCAACTTCGGGGCAGTGTCCGCCGCGTAGAGCGAGGCAGCGCTTAAGCCTTGTCACCAAACCTCACCGGCTCGATCTTCCCCACCGCGAACACATACGTCAGTCCCGAGACCAGCGCCGCCAGCGCAGCCACCAAAAACGCTACGTAAAAGCGACCGCTCCGGTCCACCACCCACCCCGTGAACCATGGGGCAGCGATCCCAGCCATGTTTCCGATTCCGTTCTGCACGCCGGTCCATCGCCCCGCCGCTTCCGGCCCCGCCAGTGTCTGCGAAATCGAAAAAGTATTCGACGCGTAGGTTCCAAAAGCCACACAGGAAAATATCAGGATCCCCATCGCGACGTTTTCGTTGTCGACCACCGAGACAGCCACCAGTACCGTCGACATCCCCAGCCCCGCGCCCGCGAATGTTTTCCGCACCAGCGTGGAGCTGCCTCCCCTGGCGATCCACAAATCCGAGAGCCATCCCGATGCCATGCTCGAAGCTGCAATCGCAGAATAAGCCAGCGCGCTCACAATGGCCATCTTGTGTTTCGGAAACCCTCGTTCTTTTTCGAGATAGGGCGGCAGCCAGGTGATCAGGAAATACCAGAAGTAGTTGGAGCAGAACAGGGCCAGCGCGGTCCACCACAGGTCCGGTACACGAAGTAGATCCTTCATGCTGGCCGCCGATTCCGCCCGCTTGCCGGCCTTGAGCCTTGGCGAGCGCGGCCGCCACTTGATCCATGGGATCAGCCACACGATGCCCGCCGCTCCCATTAACAGGAAGAATACACGCCAGCCTACGCTCGCGATCAATAATCCGCCGAGCAGCGCGCCGATCGCCGGTCCGGTCTTGCTCGCGGCATCGATGGCGCCATTCGAGAATCCGCGCCGATGCTCCGGGAAGCAATTCACGATGACGCGCGAATACGACGGGTACGCGACGCATTCGCCCGCGCCCAGCATCAGCCGCAGTGCGAACATCACGGCGAAAGAGTGGGCCAGGCCGAACGCGCCGGTCGCCGCCGACCACAGCGCGACGCCCACACCCAAAACCCAGCACACGTTTAATCGGTCGGCGAGCCATCCCGCGATGTAGCTGGTCTGACACAGCGCGTAGGTCCAGAAGAATGCGGAGAGCAACAGACCTAATTGATAATTTGTCAGGTGCAGGTCGCTCTGAATATTTGTTGCGGCCATGGAAAGGGTTCCACGATCGACGTAGTTCAGAGAAACCGAGACGGCCATCAGCGTTAACGCGGCCCAGGGTGGGCGCGTGGTAGCGACGGCGTTATTGGAAGCTGAGGATGACTTTGGCAGCATCGCCGCTCAGCATGGCCGCGAACCCGCGCTCGAATTCGGTGTAGTGGAAGCGATGCGTGATGACGGGGTGAATGTTCAGGCCGGATTGCAGCATCACCGTCATCTTGTACCAGGTCTCGTACATTTCGCGCCCATAGATGCCCTTGATGGTGAGCATATTGAACACCACCGTGCGCCAGTCGATGGACATGTCGCGATCCGGAATCCCCAGCATCGCGATTTTCGCGCCATGGCTCATGTTGCCGAGCATCTCCCGAAACGCGTCCGCGCTGCCCGACATTTCGAGACCGATATCGAAGCCCTCCGTCATGCCGAGTTGCTCTTGCACCGCCTGCAACGTTCCTTTGGTGACGTCATGCGCCACCGTCGCGCCCATTTTCATCGCGAGCGCTAGCCGGAACGGATTGCGATCCGTCACCACCACGAATCGAGCGCCGGCGTGCCGCACCACCGCCGCGGCCATCAACCCGATCGGCCCCGCGCCGGTGATCAACACATCTTCCCCCAGCACCGGAAAAGAGAGAGCGGTGTGGACCGCGTTCCCGAACGGATCGAAGATCGCCGCAATATCCAGATCTATGGAATGTGCATGCCGCCAGATATTCGTCATCGGCAGCACGATGTATTCGGCGAACGCGCCCGGCCGGTTCACGCCGACGCCCAGCGTATGCGCGCACAAATGCCTCCGCCCCGCGAGACAATTGCGGCATCGCCCGCACACCACATGGCCTTCGCCGCTGACGATATCGCCCGGATGGAAGTCGGCGATGTTCGAACCCGCCTCCACTATCTCACCGACGAATTCATGCCCGATCGCCATCGGCACGGGGATTGTACGCTGCGCCCAATCGTCCCATTTGTAGATGTGCACGTCGGTGCCGCAAATGCCCGCCCGCAGCACCCGAATCAGAACGTCGTTGATTCCAGGGCGCGGCGCGGCGATTTCTTCAAGCCACAGACCGGGCTCGCGCCGGCTTTTGCACAATGCTTTCATCTGGACCTATTGTCGCCGAACATAACGCCAAAGTTCCGAGGCCAACAGGCCGAATCGTTCGGTTTCTTCCTTCACCAGCGCGAATCCCGCGCGAGTAAGCAGGGGGTGGTGATCGATCAAACGGCGGGTCCGCAAACCCGTTGTGATTCGGAAGAACAGGTACAGAATCTGCACGGTAGCGCGCGCCCACCCCGCCGGTTCGCGAAATTCGGAGATCAACCATCTGGCGTTCGGTTGGGCGGCCGCGCTGATTTTCTCGACCAGTGACTTCGCCTCGTCTTCGCTTAGACAATCGAGGAAAAAATGGGTGACGATCAGATCGTAGTGCGCCGCCGGGAGCGGAATTGTGAGCGCGTCCGCGTGATGATAGGTGACGCAATCCGTCCCGGCGCGGGTGCGCGCAAGATCGAGCATCCGGGCGCTGAGGTCGACATAATCGACCGATAAGCGCGGCTCTGTCCTGGACGTTTCATGGATATTTGTGGATGTTTTATGGATATTGCACCGGTCCATGAATTTCGCCAGAAATCGTCCGTCGCCTTCTCCGAGCACGAGAACATCCCCCTGTGAATCAGTGACATCCGGCAGGAACGCGTAACGGCGACGCTCCAAAGCGCCGCCAAATCCGATATATTCGAACCATCGATACCAGCGCGCGATGAAATCGCAATTCATAGGTTTCGCAATTCGCGGCTTTCGCAAATTTACGCGCGCAGGCCGGCGATAGGGAGAAAAAGAACGGGCGTTAGCAGCGCGATATCGGCGAGCACGCGCAGCGCTTCGGGCGACAGGCGATGTTTAGCGCGATCCAGCGCCACGAAGGCGAAAGCGCTGGCGGTTTCCGCGCCGCTCAGAATCGGCCGTTGATCGTACAGAAAAATCAGCGCCACTAGCCCCACCGCAATCGCCGCGAGGCGCACGGGCCACTCCGCCGGCCGGTGTTGCTCCCCTCGCTCCCAATCTTCGATGGCCGCGCAGTTGATCCAGCACAACATGCAGAACAAAACGATGGTGGCGACATCGACCGGCGATCGAACATATCCCCAGGCCGCGAGGGAGGTCCCCATCGCGAACAGAATCCCGACGGCAAGTGCTTTCGGCCACCAGCGTCGCGGCCAGAGGTGCACGAACGCGAAATAAACTCCAATCGCTGCGAGCACCGCGATTCCGCGTTCGAACAAAATTGCCGATAGCCTGGTCCAGGCGAGCCACGCGGCCATCGCGAAAACGGCGATCCACGCCGGCAGCATTCGCCGCCAATGGCGTCGATAAAACCGATGGCGCGCGGGCTCTTGTGTTGTTCCCAAATTCGTTACGAGCGCTCCATTCTGTCGCGCCTCAAATTTCGCGCTCGCCCTCACGGGCTCTTTCCAAACATCAAGCCATCGATCGGCGGCGTAGATCAGCCAAACCGACAGCACCAGCAGTCCGGCCGCCAAGCGATCGAAAGTTGCGTGAAAGCAGCGCAGGAACAGCGCCTGCCACAGTACGGCGACGATGGGCGCGTCCAGGCTGAGTAGATTGGGCCACAGCCAGGCTCGGGTGGCGGGTGACGCCGAAGTGGGTTCGGAAGCTACGGCAGGTTGGGCGACTACCAAGTTCTATTATGTAATCCATCGCGATAGGTAATGTGACGGGCGCTTCCTTCTTTGGAACCCCGAGCTTACGCAGGGGGCTGGAAGAACGAGCGCTCCATTCTCTCGCGCCTCATGACGGCAGGTCCAGAAGCTTACGCATGGGCTGGAAGAACGAGCGCTCCATTCTGTCGCGCCTCAAGACGGCAGGTCCAGAAGCTTACGCATGGGCTGGAATCAGACGGAGCGCTGGAGGAGGAATGCTGCAAAGAACGCGGAGTTGTATCCTACATGTACCAGCGCCGCGGCTGCGGTCGACCCGGTGCGATGACGCACGTATCCCATCACTACGCCCGCGATCCCCACGATCACGATGGATTGCCAGGCCCACCCGAATCCGGGCCCATGCAGAAGCGCGAAGGGAACCGCGGTGAGAAGGATTGCGACCCAGGCTGCCATGCTTCTAGCGAGCAGGGGTTGCAGGAATCCGCGGAACACCAGCTCTTCGAAAATCGGCCCGGCCAGCGTGCCGAAAATCAACACGGCGATCATGGAGGCGCGATCCGTAATCAGATCCGGAATGGCCGGATTCCCGGGCGCATGCAGAAGGTAGGCGAGCTCGCCCAGCCCGATCGCCAGCGGGGGGCCAAGTAGCAGGTACCACCACGCGCCTCTAAACTCGAACGTCCAGCCCAGCGATCGCCAGAACGGCCGGTGGTATCGCCACGCGATGAGCACGTAAAGCGCGCCCAACATCAGCGCATAGGCGCTGCATTGGTACGCGAATTGTTGGACACCTTTATTCAGAAGGTGAAACGGCCGCACGATTAGCAGCGAGCCGGCGAGCGCCGGGAGCACTGCGCCGATAAACAAGGCGAGATCCTCGTAGGTCCAGAACGCTTCCTCTCGCGGAGTTCTGTGATCAGCCGTAGGAGTCAAATGGCTCTCCGTGTTCAAAAGTCCGATGGCAGGCGACAAGATCGCCTGCCCCACGCTCCTATGTTCAACCCCGTCGATCTTGCGCAATCTGTGTTCATGCCCGTCAGCCTTGCTCAATAAGAGCCGCCGCCAGCAGAGGAATCATCAATTCATGATGCCCGGTGATGGCGAACCCCTTGCCGCCCGAGCCCGCGTGGGGGCGCTCCACCACGTTCAGCTTGGGGCGGTAATGTTGCAGAAAATCGAAATTTACGGTGGTGAACTCCGCGAGCGGGTGCCTTAGGTTTCTCACCACCGAAACCGCTTTGAGAAAAACCTCGGGGAGCACCACCGCCGATCCGACGTTGAGATACACGCCGCCGCGATCGAGACCGCGCACCAGGGAACACAGCAGCCGAAAATCGCGATGCGTGGCCGCGCCGATGGCGGCGCCGTCAGCCGCGGGATGCGTGTGCGGCGTGTCGGTCCCAACTGCAACGTGCACGGTAACCGGCGTTTTGGCCGCGTAAGCGCCGCACAAGACGCTGTGCGCCGCGAACTCCGGTTTCGCCAGAGTTTCGAGGCGCCGCCCCAATGCTTCGCCCATCCCGATCCCGTCGCGAGTTCCGTCGACGATGGCCACGTTCATCTCGCGACCGGTTTCCTCCGCGGCGCCGAAACGGCCATCCGGCAGCACGGCCTCGACGTCTTCACTGGTCTGTCCCGCGATGGCGATTTCGAAATCGTGAATGGAAGCGGCGCCGTTCATGACAAAGCCCGTAATCCAGCCGCGGTGCATTAAGTCGATTAAGACATCGCCGAGCCCGCACTTGATCACGTGCCCGCCCATGCCCCACAGCAGCGCGCGTTCTCGATCGCGGGCGCGCCGGATTGCATCGATCACGCCGCGAAAGGAATCCGCCGCGAGAATCTTCGGCAGGGATTCGAGTAGCCCTTTGACTCCCTCGCCCTTGTGGTAGGGCTTCGCGAAATCCTCAACGCGGACTTTTCCGCCGCGCGCGTCGATGGGCACGGTTTTCAGCGCGTCGAATTCGAGCGGCTTTTCAGAGTATCGGCTCATACGAATAAACACACAAAGGCCGACGAGGGCCCGTTACGGGTAAACTCTGGCCGCGGGTCAGGGGACCCGCCCCACAAGAGCGGTTTTTCAGAGTATTGGCTCATTCACGCACTCCCTGACGGTCGCACTTCGTAAACAAGCGCTCCATGCTGTCGCGCCTCAGTTCACGTTCCCCTGACCCCTGCGCTTTTCAAAGCTTGGCCGGTATAACTCTTCGGGTGCCGCGCCAGTTCTTCGGGCGATCCTACCGCGACCACGTATCCGCCGCGGTCGCCGCCCTCCGGCCCCAGATCGATAATCCAATCCGCCGTCCTCACCACGTCGAGTTGATGTTCGATCACCACCACCGTATTTCCCAAATCCACCAGGCTGTGCAACACGTCCAGCAATTTCCGCACATCCTCGAAATGCAACCCAGTGGTGGGCTCATCCAGAATATACAGCGTCCGGCCAGTCTGCCTCTTGCTCAGTTCGCGCGCGAGCTTGATGCGCTGGGCTTCGCCTCCCGAAAGAGTGGTGGAGGATTGCCCCAGATGCAAGTATCCCAAGCCGACCTGCACCAGCGTTTCCAGCTTGGCTTTGATCTGCGGAATATTTTCGAGCAGCGGCAGCGCATCCTCAATCGGAGATTCCAGCAACTCCGCGATGGAATGGCCCTTGTATTTCACCTGGAGCGTTTCGTGATTGTAGCGGCGCCCGCGGCACACGTCGCAGGTAACGTACACGTCCGGAAGAAAATTCATCTCGATGCGCTTCATGCCGTCGCCCTGGCATGCTTCGCAACGTCCACCCTTGACGTTGAAACTGAAACGCCCGGGCTTGTATCCGCGCTCGCGCGATTCCGGCAGCTTGGCGAACCAATCGCGAATCAGCGTGAACACGCCGGTGTAGGTGGCCGAATTCGATCGCGGCGTGCGGCCGATGGGGGATTGATCGATCTCGACTACCTTGTCGACGTTCTCCAGACCCAGGATCTCTTTATGCGCGCCCGGCGTGGCGCGCGATCCATACACTTCCTTCGACGCCGCGCGATACAGGATATCGTTCACCAGCGTAGATTTTCCGCTACCTGAAACGCCCGTGATGGCGATAAACAAGCCCAGTGGAAACTCTACGTCGATATTATTGAGGTTGTGTTCGGAGGCTCCCCGAATCACGATCCGGCGATCCGACGGCGTCCGCCGCACGCGCGAGGTCTCTATCTTTCGCACGCCGGAAAGATACTGCCCGGTTAGCGATCCAGGAGTTTCTTCGATCTGCACCGGCGTGCCCTGCGCCACCAAAGCTCCGCCCAGGCGGCCCGCGCCGGGGCCCAGATCGATGACGTAATCCGCGCGCTCGATGGTTTCGGCATCGTGCTCCACCACCAGCACTGTGTTGCCAAGGTCGCGCAGGCGCGCGAGGGAATCGAGTAAACGATGGTTATCGCGCGGATGCAAGCCGATGGAAGGTTCGTCGAGCACGTACAGCACGCCACGCAACCTGGAACCGATTTGCGTGGCCAGGCGAATGCGCTGCGCCTCGCCGCCGGAGAGCGTCGCGGCGGATCGCTCCAGGCTCAGATAGTCCAGTCCGACGGCGACCAGAAATTCGAGCCGATTGCGAATCTCTTCCACCGCGCGGCCGCCGATCAGGTGTTCACGCTCATTCAGTTTCCACTTCCTGACGGTCGCAAGCGCACGCGTGAGCGACATTCCGGTGAGCTCGGCAATGGTCATCCCGTTCACGCGGACCGCCAGACTGGATGGCTTTAGCCGCCGCCCATTGCAATCCGGGCAAGGGGACGGCGACATATAGCGCATGTAATATTCGCGAAAAGCGTCGCTGGTCTTCTCCTGCGCCAGGTAGCGATCCATGATTTCGCTGGCTGCATCGATCAGCGCGGTCTGCGACTTCGCCGGCAAATCCGCGAAGGGCAGATGCAAGGGGATCTTCAGCCGCGCGGCGATGGGATTCAGGGCGTGCAGCATGAAACTGGAAGTGCCGCCCGGCCCCAATCCGCCTTCGAGCAGCGGCCGCGACGGGTCCACGATCATTTTGGCGGGATCGAAACTCCACTTGCTGCCGAGGCCGTGGCAGGTTTCGCAGGCGCCGAAGGGGCTGTTAAAAGAAAACGAGCGCGGCTCGAGTTGGGGAATATTCGCGCCGCAATCGGGGCAGGCGAGTTTCTGGGAATACAGGCGGTCGTCTGTAGTATCCCCGCCCTGACGGGCGGGGTTGGATGACGTTCGCAGGCCATGGGCCTGCGCCACCGACGGGCTTGTTGACGACGAGCCTCCGTTCACCACCACGACTTGCACCAGACCGTCGGCGAGTTTGGTGGCGGTCCGGATGGAGGCTTCCAGGCGCTTTTCGATCTCCGGTTTGATCACCAACCGGTCCACGACGACTTCGATGGTGTGATTCTTGCGCCGGTCGAGCGTGATCTCTTCGTCGAGCGCACGCAGCACGCCGTCGATTCTGGCGCGCACGAAGCCCTGGCGGGCCAGTTTCTCGAGTTCCTTCTTGTACTCGCCCTTGCGCCCGCGGACGATGGGCGCGAGGATCATCACGCGCTGATTGGATTTGAGCGCAAGCACCTGTTCGACAATCTGCTCGGTGGTCTGGCGGGAAATTTCGTGGCCGCAGTTGGGACAGTGCGGCACGCCGATGGCGGCGTAGAGGACGCGGAGATAATCGTAAATTTCGGTGATGGTGCCCACCGTGGAACGGGGGCTGCGATTGGTGGTCTTCTGCTCGATCGAAATCGCCGGGCTGAGGCCATCGATGGAATCGACTTCGGGCCGCTCCATTTGATCCAGAAACTGGCGGGCGTAAGGCGATAGCGTTTCGACGTAGCGCCGCTGTCCCTCGGCATAAATAGTGTCGAAGGCGAGCGACGATTTTCCGGACCCGCTCAACCCCGTGATGACGGTGAAGGTGTTGCGGGGAATCTCGACGTCGATGTTTTTAAGATTGTGTTGCCGCGCGCCGTGCACGGTGATGCGATCGAGCAAGCCTCATTTTCTCATATCGCTGGTTAGAAGCCCGCGGAAGTTGGTTGGAAGAGCGGCATACCGTTCCGCTGTGTGAGAGTTTCCCCCACCCTAACGGGTGGGGCTGGAACTGGAACGGTACTGGCACGAAGCACCCAACGTACTACAACAATGGGACTTTTTGGCTAGGGTTAGACTATTGACCTTAGTTCTTTCAGGCTATAAAGTCGAAGGTACAGTGCTAGAACAACGAAAAAATCAACGATTCGATTTAAGGCTCCCTTTCGAGATTGTTCGAGCCGGGGCTCATCCGAAGTTCTTCGGAGAAACCAGAAATGTCAGTTCGACAGGCGTCTTGTTCAAATCGGAAGCAATTGTCGAGGTAGGCCAGCCCATCGAGTATCTGATCACTTTCCCAAAGGCTCCGGGATCGCGGTCGGAGGTGCGCCTGAAGTGTATTGGGAAAGTGTTGAGGGGCGATCGGGAGGCGACTTTCGCGGCGACGCTCGAGCGCTATGAGTTCGTCCGCGCGCGAGCGTAGTCAGGCGACGCCAGATCACGCGAGGACATGGTCAGGAAGGTATCGGCGATTATCGGCTCGGCCATCTTCCTGGTCATCGCGCCTGGATTCGTCGCCGGGTTAGTGCCGTGGTGGATCTCGCGTTGGCGTTTCGCAAATTCCTTCCCGGCGATGGCGGCGTTTCGTTTTGCTGGAGGCCTTCTGATCACGCTGGGGTTGATCGGCCTGCTGGATTCGTTTGGTCGATTCGCGGTGCAGGGTGTCGGCACTCCCGCGCCGGTGTTCCCGACGCGACATCTGGTGGTCAGCGGACTTTATCGCTACGTGCGCAATCCGATGTACGTGGCAGTGGTGAGCGCCATTCTCGGTCAAGGCTTGGTTTTCGGAAGCGCGACGCTGCTCGGGTACGGAGCCGTCGTCTGGCTGCTGTTCCACTTGTTCGTGCTGGCGTATGAGGAGCCGACGCTTCAGGGGAGTTTCGGAGTCGAGTACGACGCTTTCCGCGCCGCGGTCCCGCGATGGATTCCACGGTTCACACAGTGGAATGATGACCGGTGACGGCTAAGCCGTTTCGGTGGACTCTTCGACGACACGGCCGTCGAACAGGTGAATGTTGCGATCCGCGTAGCGGGCATAGCGGGGATCGTGCGTCACCATGCAAATGGTGGCGCCGCCGCGATGCAGCTCGCGCAGCAGGTCCATCACCGCTTCTCCGTTCGCCGAATCCAGGTTTCCGGTAGGCTCATCGGCCAGCAGGATCGACGGATCGCCGCCCAAGGCGCGGGCCACCGCGACGCGCTGTTGCTGACCGCCGGAGAGTTGCGATGGATAATGCTTCACGCGATGCGACATGCCTACGCGCTCGAGCGCTTCATGCACGCGCTTCTTGCGCTCAGCGCTGGGCATTCCGCGATAGGTGAGCGGCAGTTCGACGTTCTCATACACCGTGAGATCGCCAATCAGGTTGAACGCCTGGAAGATGAAACCGATTTCGCGATTGCGGATGCGCGCGCGTTCGCTCAGCTTCAAACCCTGAACGGGCTTGCCGTTCAGAATATAGCTTCCGTCGCTGGGCGAATCGAGCAAGCCCAGGATCGCGAGCAGCGTCGACTTGCCGCAGCCTGAAGGCCCCGCGATCGACAGATACTCGCCTTTCTGGATGTCCAGATGAATGCCGGCGAGGGCGTGCGTCTCCACTTCGTCAGTGACGAACACTTTCGTGACGCCGTCCAGATGAATCAATGCTTCGGCCATTGCGGTCTCCCTATTCCCTATCAGTAAACGTCGCGCGCAACGCCGCGGGACGCGATTATTCTTACTGGTCCAGAACACAGACTAAAGTCTGTGCCACCTCAGTTCAGCCGAATACGGGGCTTGTCGTCCTGTCCCGACATATCCGACAGAATCACCTGATCGCCTACCTTCAAACCATCCACAACCTCGATCGTATTCACTGCGGCGCGCCCCAACTTGACGGTTACGCGCGAAGCGCCCTTCCCGTCCTCATCCAGCTTGAACAAGCTCACCGAGCTGTTCGGCTGCCCGAACACCGGCCGGCCCACGAACACCACATCCGGAAGCCGTTCAATCTCGATGACCCCGTCGACACTCAGATCCGGTACAGCTCCGGGAGGCAGGGGACCGTCCAATTTGCAGTCCACCGTCCGAGTGCCATTCACAATAGACGCATCGATACGAATTACGTGCCCTGGGACAATCCCGTTCCGTGTATCTATTTCCGCCTTCTGCCCGAGGATGATGTCCTTCGCCTGCGTTTCGGCGATATTCAGGCGCGCCATAAGTTTGGTTGGGTCGGCAATCTTAGCCAAAACATCGCCAGGTTTAACTTTCTGGCCTTCCTGTAGCGTCATTTCCTGCATCTTGCCGGCGATGGCGGCTCGAATGGTCAGTTCGCCGACCTGCTGCTTTTTGAGCGCCCACTGGGCCTTGAGCTTGTCGATCTGAACCTTGGAGGATTCCAACTGGGCGTCCACGGACTGTTTCTGAATATCGAGTTTCTGCTTTTCCGTCTTCCACTTACCGACCAACTGTTCCCATTTGGCGACCGAGAGTTTCACGTCCAGATCGGCCTTCAGGTTCAGCTTCAGAAGCTCCTCGTCGCGCTCTTTGGTTAGTTTCGCCTGCTCCATATCGCTCGCAGTGGTATCCACCACCGACACCTGGTCGAAGGTCTTGCTCTGCAACTGGACCTTCAGATCCTGGTAGGACGCTTCGGCCTGTTTGACCTGCCATTCGAGATCGTTCGCGTCGACTTCCATCTGCGGATTGGTTAATACCATCAGAACGGCGTTCGGTTTCACTTCATCGCCGGAACGGGCCATGATTTTCGAAACCTGGCTGTCGAACTGAGCCGGCAGCCAAACGATATTTTCCGGAACTAGCGTCCCTAACCCGCGCCGATCCTCCACCATAAGACCGCGCTTTACCGTTTCGATCCACACCGTGGCCCGTTCGACACTGGGCGCGGCCGGCTTCAGCTTGGAGATCTGCCAACCAGCTACAGCAATGCCGGCGGACGCCAGCGTCAGCCAGATGATCCGGCGGATCATCTTCTTTTTTGCGACACCTTCGCGTTTGACATCCATAGCCATATGTATGACCTCCAGTAGTGCTTCGATTGCCGGCGGGGAATCCCCTAGCTGATGTCGCACGCTTCCTGCCAATAGCTCGTGCGGCCTAATCCCATTGTAAACAAAGGTAATCATTTGAGGTATCGGGTGTTGGCGAGCCCAAGGGTTGTTCGTTCGTGGGACGCCGTTGTGCGTTTAGGACGCCCGCTTGAGACCAGCTAACGGGCCATCGCGGCAGGTTGGAGCGGGAGACCGGATTCGAACCGGCGACATCGACCTTGGCAAGGTCGCACTCTACCAGCTGAGTTACTCCCGCGTTTAGCGCTCGCCTGAGGAAGACTCTGAGAAGACAGTTAACATTCTCGCGCCCTCGACCGGATAATGTCAAATGGGTTGGCTTCGTCCAATCCCAGGCTCACTGTGTCAAACAGCGCACAGTTCCCGCGTTCCAAAACAGGTCTCGGGGCTTGTGTTTCAAACTGGAAACATTTGAATCCGTGAGCGTTTCACTGTGGAAAATACGGTTGTAACCAAATGAAAATAAAGGATATTAAAAATGGAAGTTTCTTATTGCCCTCAGGGGTTTGTATGCTATGCTGAACTTCGTCGCAGGGACCGGACGGGCTGGGGGCATTAGTTCGTCGGGTGGAAATGCGGCAAATGTTTTCCAACAGAATTGGTGTTGATGGCCTGGGATTTCCACAATCTGTGGAAATTATGTGGGAAATGTGTGTTTGCGCAGGTGCACCAGCGGAAGCGAGGCGACAAAATGGCGGCGGCAACGATGTTGAACCAGTTCGAGACGAATCCCTGGGAGCAAATCAAGGCTCGCTTAGCCGGAAAGATCAGCTCGCAAGCATATCAGAACTGGGTGATGCGAACCGCCTTCGAAGGCGCAGATGGTCGAGTGCTGCGAGTCACCGTCCCAGACCAGGTCACCAAAGAATGGATGGAGCAGGAGTACGCCGAGGATATTCGCGTCAGCGTTCGCGAGCTGAATCTGCCGGTGGAAAGCGTGGTGTATATTCCGAGGTCCGCGCCGACTGGCGTTCGCGCCGATAATATTTCCACGGAACCGGTATTCGCCTCCGCGGTGGGGCAGATCAATCCCAAATTCCGCTTCGAAAACTTCGTCGTGGGATCGTGCAATCAGTTCGCGCACGCCGCCGCGCGCGCCGTCGCCAACAGCCCTTCGAGAAGCTACAATCCGTTGTTTCTCTATGGCGGCACGGGTGTGGGAAAGACCCACCTGATGCACGCGATTGGACGCGAACTGTTGGATCAATACGCGGGCATGCGCATCGTCTACACGTCGAGCGAACGATTCATGAACGAGATGATCAACTGCTTTCGCTCAGACCGCATGCCGGCCTTTCAGCGGCACTATCGCTCGGCCGACGTGCTGCTGGTGGATGACATTCAGGTGATTGCCGGAAAGGAGCGGACGCAGGAAGAGTTCTTTCACACCTTCAACGAGCTTTACGATCATCAGAAGCAGATTGTGATCTCAAGCGACTCCGCGCCAAAAAGCACGCCGGGTTTGGTAGACCGTTTGCGATCGCGATTTGAATGGGGCCTGATGGTGGATATTCAGCCGCCGGATCTGGAAACCAAGATGGCGATTCTGGATAAGAAGGCTGAGTTGGAAGGCGTCGCGCTTCCAGAGGATGTGCGGAATTACATCGCGACGAAAACCAAGTCGAACGTGCGGGAGTTGGAAGGCGCGCTGGTGAAACTGGTCGCGTATTCATCGGTGACCGGGTCGCCGATCACTCTCCCGATGGCACAGCAGGTGTTGAAGTATCTGATCCCAAATCAAGAGCGGCGAATCACCATGGATGCAATCTTGCGCGCGGTCGGCGAGCGCTTCAATCTTCAGCCCAGCCAGATCAAACAGAAGACCAACGCGAGAACTATAGCTTATCCGCGGCAGATCGCGATGTATCTGATCAAGGAACTTACGCAGGCTTCGTTGCCAGAGATCGGCCGCGCCTTCGCCGGTAAACATCACACTACCGTGCTGCACTCCATCCAGAAGATCGACAAGTTGCGGCAGAAGGACCCTGATTTAAACAGGTTGCTCCACAGCCTAAATGAATCGATCCATTGAAGTTATCCGGTTCTTCCACAGACGCCTTATGAACCCTCGTGTTTACGTCTGTGGAAGTCCCGGCCGCGCCCCGAATCATGCTCAGGCGCGCACCCTGATCCGCACATCTTCACGTGACATTAACCTATCACTCTTGCTATAATTTAGAAGGAATTCAACAGTTTCAACAGCCCTATCAATCTTCTTCTTCTTTAGAAGCTTAAATTGTAGGGACAGAGAGAGAACAATCGCAGCGCAAACGCCTCGCAGCGCCGCCAACGAAGACCAAGGAATGGTGCATGGAATTCACCGTTAGCAGAGCCGATCTGGTGCGTGAACTCAACCTGTCGCAGGGTGTAGTGGAGAAGAAGACCACCATTCCGATCCTGTCGAATATTCTGGTTGAAGCTGAGGGTGATCGTATTCACTTAACCGCGACCGACCTTGAATTGGGCATCCGGGTCTCATGCCCGGCGCGAGTGAAAAAATCCGGCGCGGGAACTATTCCAGCGCGGCGCCTGCTGGATTACGTACGGCTTCTGCCCGAAGGGGACGTGCAAATTAAAATTCAGGAGAATCATTGGGCGAGCCTGGTGTGCGGCCGGTCCCGCACGCGCATTGCGGGAATGTCGCGCGACAGTTTTCCGGAGCTGCCGCAGATGCCCGCGGCGCTGGCCGAAATCCCTATCGGTGTGCTGGCTGCGATGATCGGCAAGACAATTTTTTCGATCTCGTCGGAAGAATCCCGGTTCACATTGAATGGCGCGCTGCTGGTGCTGCGCAAGGGCGGCCTGACCATGGTCGCGACCGACGGGCACCGCCTGGCAATGGTCGAAAGTTCGGGCGAACTGGCGGGAATCAGCGGAGCGTATCGCGCGCTGCTGCCGCGCAAGGCGATGGGCGAACTACAGAAACTGGCGAGCGATTCCGATCCCGCGGCGATCGTGAAATTTTCGGGCGACGACAATCATCTATTTTTCCAACTCGGAGATCGCCTGCTGCTGAGCCGCAAACTTACCGGCAATTTTCCGGATTATGAGCGCGTGCTGCCGAAGGATCAGCCGAACTCAGTGCCGCTCGACCGCGAAGAGTTTCGCAGCGCCATTGAGCGCGTCGCGCAGTTTGCCGATGAACGGTCGCGATCGATTCGCGTGCGCGTGGATAAAGGCGAGGTGAAGATTCACTCGTCGGTTTCGGAAACCGGAGAGAGCGAAGAGAGCCTGCCGGTGGATTACGACGGTCCGTCGGTGGAGATTGGATTCAACGCCGGGTACCTGCTCGAGTTCCTGCGCGCGGTGCAGGAGCCGCAGGTCGCGTTCCTGTTCAAGGATCCGCATAGCGCCGGCGAGCTGCGCCCGGGCGGCGAAAAGCCCGAAAACTATCGTTACGTGATTATGCCGATGAGAATTTGATCGTAGTCAAGCTACCCATGAGTGTTGGCCCCGAATGAACACGAGGTAAATTTCGTAGCGCGACGTTGAGCAGTCTAAGAGTTGGTCCAGATAGGAAGTATGTCCACCAATCCCCAAGTTTACGATTCAACCAGCATCAAAGTTCTAGAAGGCCTGGAAGCGGTGCGCCTGCGCCCGGCAATGTATATCGGCTCCACCGGCGATTCGGGCCTGCATCACCTGGTCTATGAGGTGGTGGACAATTCGGTTGACGAAGCGCTGGCGGGTTACTGCACCGAGATCAGCGTTACGATTCACGAAGACGATTCGGTGACGGTAATCGACAACGGCCGCGGCATCCCGGTCGATTTACACGAGGAGGAAGGTGTGTCGGCGGCCCAGGTGGTGATGACCAAGCTGCACGCCGGCGGAAAGTTCGATTCAAATTCGTACAAAGTTTCGGGCGGCCTGCATGGCGTCGGCGTGAGCTGCGTGAACGCTCTTTCAGAGGCGCTGCACCTGGAAATCTGGCGTCCACGCAAGGGCGAGACCGCGTCGGTCACGTGGGAGCAGGATTACGTCCGCGGGATTCCCAAAGCTCCCTTGGCGGCGAGCGGAAAGGCCGGGCGCAAGACTGGGACCAAGGTCACATTCAAACCCGACGCGTCCATCATGGACGCGACCAAATTCAATTTCGACACGCTTTCGAATCGCCTGCGCGAGCTGGCATTCCTGAACAAGGGCCTGACCATCACGCTGACCGATGAGCGCGAAGAACCGGCGCGCGAAGAGAAGTTTCATTTCAGCGGCGGCATCTCCGAGTTCATCAAGCACCTGAATCGCACCAAGTCCGTGCTGCACGAGAAGCCGATCTATTTCGAGGGCGAGCGCGAAATGACCAATGGCGGCACGCTGAGCATGGAAGTCGCGCTTCAATACAACGATTCCTACAGTGAGCTGGTATTCAGCTTCGCCAACAACATCAACACCGTCGACGGAGGGTCGCATCTGACCGCCTTCCGCAGCGCGCTGACGCGAACCATCAATTTCGCGGGCCAACAGGCGGGCTTGTTTAAGGACGTCAAGGAGAATCTTTCCGGCGACGACGTTCGCGAAGGCTTGAGCGCGGTGATCAGCGTGAAACTTCCGCAGCCGCAGTTCGAGGGGCAGACCAAGGGTAAACTCAACTCCGACATCGGCGGCTACGTGGTTCAGTTCATCAACGAAAAGCTGGGAGAGTATTTCGACAAGAATCCGAGCGTGATGAAAAAGATCGTCTCGAAGGCGATCGACGCGGCGCGCGCGCGCGAAGCAGCCCGCAAGGCCCGCGACCTGACGCGTCGAAAAGGCGCGCTCGATTCCGGCGGCTTGCCGGGAAAACTGGCCGACTGCCAGGAGAAAGATCCGGAGCGTTGCGAGCTGTTTCTGGTGGAGGGCGAATCGGCCGGCGGCACCGCGAAAGGCGGGCGCGACCGGCGCTATCAGGCGATTCTGCCGCTGCGCGGGAAAATCCTCAATGTCGAGAAGGCGCGCTATGACAAAATGATCGGGCACGAGGAAATCCGCGCGATGATCACCGCCATCGGCACCGGCATCAAAGACGATTTCGATCCGGCACGTCTGCGCTACAACAAGATCATCATCATGACCGATGCGGACGTGGACGGATCGCACATCCGCACGCTGCTGCTGACGTTCTTCTTCCGGCAGATGCAGGAACTGATCAAGCGCGGCAATATCTTCGTGGCGCAGCCGCCGCTGTATCGCATCAAGAAAGGGAAATCGGAGAAGTACATCAAGGACGACAAGGAGTTCACGCGCGAAATCCTTCGCCGGGCCACCGAAAATTTGAAATTGGAGCTTGCGGATAAGACGGTCCTCGAGGGCACGGAGATGCGCAATTTCCTGATGCAACTCGACGATTTTCAGGTCACCTGGCGGCGGCTGGAGCGCCGTTTGCGCGACGCGCGGGTGGTGGAAGTTCTGGCGCGCGTCGATCTGGCGATCGACACGAAAGTCGATTTCGCCGAACGCAAGAATCTGGAAGCCGTGCATGAAGCCATCAAGGCTCTGAAAATTCCAACCGAACTGAAGCGCGACGAAGAGCATTCCGCTTGGATCGTAACGTTCCAGGATGCGACCAACGCGGAGCGCCTGATCAATATCGAGCTCGCCACGCAGCCGGAATACCGGCGCCTGCGCACCATCGCGCGGCAGAGCGCGAAGTTCAATCAACCTCCCTTCGTGGTGGTGCGCGACGCCCATCGCGAAAAGCAATCGAACTGGCGGGATCTGCTGGCGTACGTAAAAAATGAAGGCACGCGCGAAGTGAACGTGACGCGCTACAAGGGACTGGGCGAGATGAATGCGGATCAGTTGTGGGAAACCACCATGAACATCGAGACGCGGACGCTGCTGAAAGTTTCGCTGGAGGACCTGGCGCAGGCCGATCCGATCTTCACGACGCTGATGGGTGAGGACGTGGAGAGCCGGCGGAAATTCATCGAGGAGAACGCGCTGGACGTGCGGAACCTCGACGTGTAGCTGAAAAAATGAATCGCGACGACTTCCAAAGGCTGGCGGAACCCCGGCTGGAGGATGCGGAGGCCTTGCTCAAGGCTGGTCGCTTCGATGCTGCTTATTATCTGGCTGGATACGCGGTGGAGTGTGCGCTGAAGGCGTTTATCTGTGAAAATACCCGCGAGTTCGACTTTCCGCCGAAAGACGCAAGAGACTACTATACGCACGATCTGGTCAAGCTCTTGCCGATTGCAGGGTTGGAGAATTCTCTCAAAGAGGCTTCCCGCGACAACAAACGACTTGACGAATACTGGAATGTGGTGAAGGATTGGAAGGAAGACCGGCGATATCGTTCCGAAGGGGCCGACGCGGAGCGGGCCGCGCGGGAATTGATCGAGGCGATTTCAGATCCGGAGCACGGAGTTTTGCGATGGTTACGCAACCACTATGGAAAGACCTGAAAGACGACGGAAGGGCGCTGATCGATGCGCTCCAGCGCGAGCACTTTCCGGTCTCCGGGGCGTTCTGGATTGACGACGGATCTTGGCGGCTGGTGATCGCTTCGAAACTCCCGAGTGAGAAAGGACCGATCCACACATATCGGGAATTTCTGCGGATATTGCGCGCGACGAGTCTTCGGGAGTTGGGTTCTATCGACGTCTCCGTTCTAAGCCCGACAGATCCCAACTATCTCGCTTATTACGAATCTCTGCCTTACCGTAGCGGATGGAACCCGCGCGATTTGCAGGTCCACAACGCTTACATCTACTTTCTCGAACCGGATGCCAGGCCGGCAAGGTTCGAGGCGGGCGTCAAGAGCGCGTAAAAGTCAATCCACATACACGCGCTTCACTCGCGCGTGGATGCCGCACAGCACGCTATAGGAAATCGTACCGGCCCAACGGGCCATCTGTTGCGCGTCAATCGAAGCGCCGCCCTCCGAACCCAGCAGCGTCACCGCGTCGCCGCCGCGCAAATCGGGACACGTACTTGCATCGATAGTGGTCAAATCCATCGACACCGCCCCGATCACCGGCACCAGCCTGCCCTTCGCGATCACCTTTCCGCGATTCGACAGGCGATGCGGAATGCCGTCGGCATAGCCGGCGGCGAGGATCGCAATCCGCATCGGCTTGGCGGCGCGGTGCATCCCGCCATAGCCGATCAGCGCGCCTGCCTCGATATCCTTGACGGCGAGGACCGTCGCTTTCCAGGTGAGCGCCGGTGAGACGCGCAGCGCGGGCGGAGGTGCGTCTCCCAAAGCCGGCGACACGTACCCGTAGATCGCGTAGCCGGGCCGGACCAGATTGCCCCAGGCCTCCACGCGCCGGTACGCGATGGGAATACTGCTCGAAAGATGAACGTATCGCGGCTCGATTCCCGCCGTGCGAAACGCGGCAAGGACGCGTTCGAATCGCGCGATCTGTTCATCGGTCTGCGGGCTCAAGTAATTTGCGGACGACGCAAAGTGCGTCATCAATCCTTCCAGAGGCGCAGCGGCTGCCGCTACTCTCCGCACGATTTCTTCGGGCTCCGCGCGCGTGCCTAAGCGTCCCATGCCGCTGTCGATTTTAAGATGATACGGGACGCGGGCTTCGCGAACGTCGTCGAGCGAATGAATCACCGGTGTGAGCTGGAACTTATCGAGCGCATCGCGCTCTTCGGGAAGAAAATCCGCCATCACCAGGATTCGGGCAGTGATCCCACCCTGCCGCAGAGCGATGCCCTCTTCCACGTTTGAAACCGCGAGCCACCTCACGCCCTCGCGTTCAAGAACCCGCGAAACTTCAACGGCTCCGTGGCGATAGGCGTCGGCTTTCACCACCGGCATAATTTCCGCGGCGCCCGAGACCAGCGCGCGTACCGCGCGATAGTTTTCGCGAATGCGCGATCGCGAGACTTCCACCCAGCTCCGCATCGCGTTATTGCCGCCCGCCGCCTTTTCCGCGCGCGAGTCCCGTCAGCAATTTTTCGTACGCGTCCGTCACCGCTTCCCAACTGTAGCGCGACCTCACGCGTTCCATCGCGCGAGCCCGCCAGTCCTCGCGCTCGCCTTCCGGCATGAGCAATACCGTTTTCATGATGGCGGCGAGGTTGTCGTGACGAAACGGAATCCCGGCGCCGCCGGCAACCTCGCGATTCTCAGGAGTGTCGAGATACAGCGTCAGCGCGCCGCGTCCCATCGCTTCGATCAACGCGGGATGCGTGCCGCCGACCTCGGTCGCATGAATATAGGCGAAGCAGTGCGACCCCAGCTCGCGATAACCGGTTCCGTAAATCGCACCCGGAATGACCACCCGCGAATCGCGAGTGTTGCGCACGCGGGCGATGTAGTCAGCCGCATACGGCGCGTCGCCGATCAAGGCGAGCTTCATGGGTACGTCGGTTTGTTCGAACGCCTCGCGCACCAGCAGCGCGTTGTTCTCCGGCTCCATCCGGCTGACGTATAAGAAATACTTGCGCCGCTCCAAACCGAGCTGGTTCAACACCCCTGAGGTTTCGACAGCCTCAACCTCCGCGCCGTACGGGATCATCTGCGACTCACGGCCGTAGCGCTCGCGATAGTAGTCGGCGATGCTTTGGGCATCCGTCACCACCGCGTTTGGCATCCAGGTGGCCAGCCACTCCGACGCGCGATACCAGGCCTTCGCCAGTGCGTTCCACTTCTTGCGATTGCGCTCCAGGCCGTCGACATTCAGCGCGACGGGCATTCTCAGTAGTCGAGGCATCCACGTGAACAGCGCATTCGCGGCGTTACAGTACAACACCGCGTCGTAGCGTTTCGTGATAATGAGGTGCAGCGTCGAAAGGAATGTGTGAGCGATCGTGTCTAAGTATTTGTGGCGAATGGTGGGGAGATATTTCAAGCACACGCCCTTGTAGGTAGGGTCAGCGTGAGTGGAAGGGTCGGTGTACCGTTCGCGGCAATACACCGTCATCTGATGCCCGCGCGCCGCCAATCGCGTGGAAAGCTCTTCGGCAAAGGTTTCGAATCCTCCATAGCGTGCGGGAATTCCGCGCGTGCCGAGAATTGCGAATCGCACCGAGAGGCGAGTTATCCGCGCGCCGCACGCGCTTTCGCGAGCGTACGTGCCGTGGGCCTGGGCGCCGGGCGGCTCACCGGCTTATAGGCGAACCAACTAGCGATGTAATCGTCCTTGGCGCGCCGCCGGCGCATGATTTCTCCGCGCTTGGCCAGCACCCGGCGCCAGTTCTTCGCCAGATACCAGAATGCCCGCAGCGAACTGTGCTCGCGGACCAGGCACGCGCCCAGCACCATCAGATCCCGCGTGGTGATGGACAGCCAGTTGCGGCGGTACAGATCCGGCGTCATATTCTTGATCCGCATCAGGAAGCGATTCTTCACTGAATGCATGTTGATCTCCGGCGGCAGGGCGCGCCGGTTGCCGGGCAAAACATTTCGAACGTGATACCCGCGGGCCAGCGGCGTGTACACGCAACGCCATCCCATGAGCTGCGCGCGCCAGGCGACGTCGGCGTCCTCGCGATACACAAAGAAATCCGGGTCGAAGAATTCGCCCACGATCGAAATGTCTTCGATCATCTGACGCCGGTACAGCGCGGCCGCCGCGGTGGCGCCGAACACGTACTCGAAATTGAGGTAGTGGCCGTTGTCCACCTCCTGGCTGCCGCGATCCAGGTGCCGCAGCATCGGCGTAAAATAAATCCCCGTCGAATCCACCAGTTGCTTCTCATGCAGATCGAAGCTGGCGCGAATGGATAGCAGTTTGCCGCACACTGTGCCCACCTTGGGATCCATCTGTCCGGCTTCCAGCAGCGCCTGAGTGAAATTTTTAAGCAGCAGAACGTCCGGGTTCAGCGTCAACACCCACTCGCCGCTGGTGAGCGCGATGGCCTGGTTCTGCGCCGCGGCGAATCCGATATTCTCATCGTTGTAGTAGATCCGGCATTGGTCCTCGAACTGTTCCAGAATATCGACGGTTCCGTCGGTGGAAGCGTTATCGACGACGATCACTTCCAGGTTCGGATACTTCTGCTCGAGCACCGATTCAAGGCACCGCTTGATGAATCGCCCGCTATTATAAGTCACGATCGTGACGGAGACGAGGTCGTTGTAGGCCATTGAATGATTGTTATGAACGGATTTTTCTCACCCTGGGCCTTCGCGCTGACACAAGGCGCAGGCCTGCGAACCGGACAATTTTGCTATAGGCGCTGATAGGTGCCAGGCTCCGCGCCAACATCATCCCCGCGACCATCCGCGGAATGGAGCTGAGAACCACCGCGGCGCAGACTCCACGGTAGCCTGGCTCACGGAAGTGCTTAGAAGCATATCTGATAAGGCTAGCACACCAGTACCCCGCGCGGCTTGAGGCTGGTACTTGAGTAACGGAATGCCCACCGATGTGGCCGGCCGCGGCGTCCGGAAGATATTGAATCCGAAATCCCGCGTCCACCGCGCGCCGGCAGAAATCCACGTCCTCAAACCAGATGGGATAAAACTCCTCATCCCAACCGCCCAGTCGCCGCCACACATCGCGCCGGAACATCAGAAACGCGCCTGCGGGCTGTTCCACTTCGCCGGCTTCGTCCAGATTCTTATCGAGATAGCGATATCGCCGGTTGACCGGATTCGATCTCCACAACCGGTTGATGCCGAACAGTTCGAAGATGAGCGAAGCAGCCGTGGGGAATCGGCGAATTGTGAAGCCGGCCTGCGCGCGTCCGGTTATGTCGACGAGCTTTCCCGCCGCGAGTCCATACTTCGCGCTGGCTTCGACCAGCGTGTCAACCGCCGTAAGCAAGTTCACGTCTGGATTCAGAAGGAGGATCAGATCAACGTCAGCCGCGGCAGGGAAAGACGCGACGCCCTGATTCACAGCAGCCGCAAATCCGCGATTTTCACGATTGGCGATGACGCGCACTCCTTCGTGCGCACGCACGCGCCGAAGTGTTTCATCCGTCGATGCGTTATCCACCACCACCGGCGTGAACTGAGGAGCCATTTTAGCCAGCGCGTCGAGACACGGCCCGATCACTTCCTCCGAATTCCTGGTCACGATCACCGCCGCAGCAGCCAGAAGTAAGCCCTCCAGTAGGTGTCGAATCCGGTCTGCCGCTGGATTTCAAAAATCTCCTTTTCGCTGGCCTCGACGATCGCGCCAAGCCTTTCTTGATGGTGGTCTCGATCCGCATCCAGAGCCTCGGCAATGGGCCAGTGTACCATTCTGGCGGCTCTCCATCCGGAAATCTTGCCGGCAAGATAAGCGCCGCCCCGCGCGTGACGGATTGCAAGTAATCCCCAAAGCAATTGGCCAGCCACCATCGGCCAGCGCGGCTGTGCCCGGAAGTGCTTGACCCCTAATAGAACCTGGTTTCTAGCGATGCGGCGAACCGTGTCATAACTCCACGCCCCCAGAGTGGCGCTGCCCCGGTGATGCGCCACCGCCGCCGGAACATAAATACCGCCGCGGCCGGCGAGCGCGCATCGCAAACCGAAATCCGTGTCCTCCATATAGGAGACGAAGCGCTCATCCAGCGGGCCGATCTCGGTGAACAGGCTTCGGCGGAACAGTGCCGCCGTCATCGGTGCGATTCGAATCCTCCGGGGCTGGTTCCACATCGGCGAATCAAGCTTGCCGGCGCCGCAGCGGCACGCACACGCGCCGCGCGAAACTTCGTCGAATGCGCCATCGATCACTGGAGTTTGATCTGAGAACGGCGCTTGATCCGGAAAAGGCCCATGATCTGTGCGCAAGATTTTTCCGCTGGCGAAATCCGCACCCTCCCGATCGGCAGCTTCCGTCAGAGTCGCCAGCCATGCCGCATCCAGCGTGACATCGTTATTCAGGATCGCGATCCATTCCGTTTGCGCTGCCTCAATCCCCCGATTCACCGCCGCCGCGAATCCTAGATTCCGCCCGAGTTGGATTACGCGCGCGCCATATTTCCCGGCGAGTTCAGCGGAATCGTCCGTCGATCCATTGTCCGCGACGATCACCTCGTCGAACGGCAGCGTCTGATTGCCGATGCTGCGAAGCAGCGTGTCGAGAAGTTCACGCCGGTTCCAATGGGGGATTACGGCGGTGGCCGTCATGTCAGGAAAATCTCTTCTTCACCAGGAACCACAGATTATAGAATCCGTCGCGCCATGGATTCAGCTTGATCTCACCCAGCCGCGACGTGTATTGAATGGAAATCTCCACGAATCGTACGCCGGCGTTCTTCAAGGCTTCAATCTTGATCTCTTCCGAAAATGCCATGCCGTCCGATACCAGCTTCATGTTCTGAAGGATCGATCGCCGGAACACCCACATCCCCGATTGCGAATCGCGCACCCAGCGGAAATATAGAATCGACATGGCGAAGGACAAAATCAAATTACCAAGCTTATGTTTGAGGCTCATGGCGTTGCGGTCGCGCACAGGGAATCGCGATGCGTTCAGAAAATCCACATCCAGATGCAGAAACGCTTCCAGCAGATACGAAATCGCATCCGGCGGATAGCTATGATCGCCGTCCAGCGTGACGATCAGATCGCCCGTCGCGTACGCGAACCCGGTCTTGTAACTGCGGCCGTAGCCGCGAACACTCTCGCGAATCACGCGCGCGCCGAACCCTTGTGCCACATCCGAGGTCCGGTCCGTCGAGCCGTTGTCGACCACAATAACCTCGTCCACGAACTCCGGCATGCGGCGAAGCACCGACTCGATGCCCTGCTCCTCATTGAGACACGGAATGATCACCGTAATCCTCTGGCTCTTGTACATTTGCCGACTCACCAGAATAACGTGTGTATGATGATTCTATGAAGCTCGAGTCCAAACTGTCGAAAGCCGCGAAGCTGTTGGTGCTAGCGACCGCCGCGGCCGCATTAGCGCACGGGGCCGGGTTGGCCGATTACAAGACCGTTTACCTGCTCCCCATGTCGAGCGGCCTCGATCAATTCGTCGCGATCAAACTAACCACCGGATCGGTAATGCAGGTGGTGACCGATCCGCGCAAAGCCGACTTGATTTTGACCGATGCAATCGGCGCGGCATTCGAGGGGAAGCTGGACGATCTATACGGCCAGAAACAAAAGAGTGAGGAGAAAGACGACAAGAGCAGCAAGGATAATGTGAACGGCTCGCCGCGCATTTCACCGGCGTCGCGCGGGAGGGGTGCGATTTTTCTGGTTGATCGAAAGACGCGCGATGTCGTGTGGAGCACGTATGTGAAGCTCGGGAGCACCGCTCCCGACGATATGAATCGTATCGCCGCTGAGATCGCGGATAAGCTCGCGAAGGACCGGAAGGGTAAATAATAACGGGGGCAGGCAATTCTGCCTGTAGCCGACTCTTGAGTTAGCTCCGCCACGTTGCCCGACGAAGAAATTGCCTTAGGCTAACTCCTCATCCGCCGCACGCCGCGATAACACTTCGTGGCGATAACACTCCACCAATCTCTCCGTCATCGCCTGCATACCCCGGTGTTCGACGACTTCGGCTCGCGCCCTCCGGGCCATCGCCGCCGCTGTGTCGGGATTTTCCAACAGTTCCAAAACCCGCTCGGCGAAAGAATCGGCGTCGTCGGCAAGGGCGCAAATCTCACGATCGTTCGCCGCCAGTCCTTCCGCGCCGAGCCGTGTGGAGACCACCGGAATTCCCATGGCGAAAGCCTCCAGCAGTTTTACCCGCACACCCGATCCGCTGAGGATAGGGCACACGAAGACCGCGTAGCGAGCCAGCGGCTCGCGCACGTCCTCCACGAAACCTTTCAGCTCGATCGCCTCCGCGTCGGGCAGGGAATGCCGCGGCGGCGGGTCCGACCCGATCACGATCAAACGCGCCCGCGGCGCCTTCGCGCGTATGTTCGGCAACACGCGGTCGACGAACCAGTGCAGCGCTTCGTGATTGGGCAGATGCCGGAAGCTGCCGAGGAACAGCATCGTGAACGGCTCGCGTCCCTCCACGTGGAACTTATATGAGGAGGTGTTAATGCCCGCGCGGAAGCCGGCGTCAATCCGGCCGCGAAGAGCGGGAAGAAACGAAGCCAGGTACTGAGCGTTATCCTCGCTGCAAACCTGGACCCGATCCGCCTTCGGCAGCATGCGGAGTTCGTAGCGCAGCGCGCGCAAGTACTCCCAGCGCGCCCGGATGCGCGGGAACAGGCCTCGAATAAACGGCATGCGCCGCGCCACCGATTGAAAGTACACGTCATGCTCGAAGACGATGCTGGGGATGTGCCGGAACCCGCCGGCATATTGCCCCATCACGGTGTATTCGAGCTGGAGCACGTCGATGCGGTTCTGATAGATCTTGCGCTGAATCATCCACGCGAGCTCCGCGTTGCGAAATTCACGTACGGCGAACGGCACAATCGATCCGATGGCTTTCTGCGTCCCCTGCATGCGGAGGATGTATTCGACCGATCCGCAGATTCGCTCGAGCTCGGCATGCGGCTCGCGCTCATGCGCGTGATCCAGCAGCACGATCAAGTGCACATCGCACAGGCGGGCCATCGCCTTCACCGTCTGGTACATAAAGACCGCGCCGCCATGGACCGGCGGGCAGATGGGATACGGCGATACGAACAGCACACCCATACGGCCGTCCGCACGCGCGTGTTGCAGCGTGAACGTGTCGCGAAAGTGACCGCCCAGAGGTCTGCGAAACGCTTCTTTGTCCGATATTGTGGCGAGCGATCGCGCCCGTGCCCGCGACGCCATCGCTCCAGGAAGCTGCCGGGTGGCGCGCGCAATTCCCGCGAAATTCATGCGCTCCGGCGAATCGCCGGCCAGCCAGCTCAGCATGGCGCCGGTCCATGTGAAAAAAAAGTGAGACCAGAGCCGCCGCCATTCGTGAATGTTCTTCCAGGTGAACAGCAGGAAATTTTTCTTAAGCACGGATTGTATGTAGGCGTCGGTAAAGTGCTGCCCGATGGTGCCGCGATGTTCGTGATACACCACGCTCAAAGGTTGATACAGCACCTTCCATCCGCGCTTCCAGGCCAAGAATCCGATATCTGTGTCTTCCAGATAGAATGGCGCGAGCAGTTCGTCGAATCCACCGAGTGCCATAAACTTGCGCCGGTCAAACGCGCAGGAGCCGCCGCCGCCGTAAAAACACGGATACGGATCGCGCATCGCGTCCTCCGTGCGGTGCCGCACCCGCAGCGATCCCTGCTGCCACCAACCCTCGGTCAACCCGGTTTCTTCGCGTAGCTTGTTGGGGTCCGTAAAAAAAATCTGGCACGATACGGCGAACGTGGTGTCATCGGCGAATGCATCCAGCAGCGGCCGCAGGAAATCACGCTCTACGCGCATATCGCTGTTGAGCAGGACCACAATGTCGTGCTTGGCGTGCCGGAAGCCTTCATTCGATCCGCCGCCGAAGCCGCGATTGTCCGCGAGTGCAACCAGACGCACCTGCGGATAATTTTCGAGAATGAACTGGGCGCTCCCATCGGTCGACCCGTTATCCACCACCATGACTTCGCTGCCTGGACATTGCCGCACCGCTGCCATCAGTGGAGGAAGATATTTTTTGAGAAGGTCGAGGCCGTTCCAGTTGGGAATTACGATGCTGGCGGCACGCGTGTCAGGTTTGAGACTTGGCGGCAGCGACCGGCGAGGGCGCAGGCGGCAGACGGCGTCGCACAGGAACAGAGATACGGCGACAGCGGGGAGCAGGATCGGCGCAATCAGCGCGAGCGGGAGTCCCTTGAGGATTCGCCAGACGGCTCTTAGGAAGGTTGCGCTGAACGGTTGGGCCATCAACCTTCCACCTGCGGACCGAGCCCCAGGGTGCGTCCAAGTTTGACCCATCGCGATTCGCGGATCATCTGGAGCTGCGGTTCAAGCTGGTCGAGGCGGGCCTGAACGCGCTGCGCCCAGAGTGTTCGTTCGACGACGGTCGCTTCGGCGCGGTCGAGAAAACTCACGGTTTGCGCGAGTTCATCACACCTCGCCGCGAGATCGGCTGAAAGGCGCCGCTCGGTGTCGATCGCCCACGCGGTCTTCTGGCGATTCTCTTCCTCCAGCTCGCCGACTTTTCGCGCATAGGCAGCGGCGACCTCCACGGCGCGAGCCTGCGCCGCTCGCAATTCTTCTTGAACCTGCGCGACGCGCGCTACGACGGTCTTCCAGTCGGCGTCTAACTTCTGAGCCCAGCGGTTGCTCTGCTCGAGATGCTGCTTCTGTTCCGCGTGGAGGGCGATCAGCGCGTCACGCTCCGTAGTCGCGATGTGCAGCCACTGTTGAGTTTGCGCAAGTTCGCCTTCCAGCAGGCGTATGTGCCGCTCGCGCTCACGGAGGAGGTTGGACGCCTTGGGGGAGTATACGAAGCCGCGCGGCTCAGGATGCGCATGCGTCCAACACATCGCGAGAAAGAAGTGCGCGCTGTCATGCGATCCGCTGGTCGAATCGATGCGCGCGTCGAATGCCGGAAAGAAGCTCCTGTCCGGCGAGAAGAGCACGGACTCGGACCAATTCTGTAGAAAAATGGAAACGCCCGGAAAGAATTCCGCGAGCGCAGTCTCAAATTCATCGAACTCGAACTCGTGAACATGAAATGGATTGGGCCCGTCTTTCTGCCGCGATTCCGCGTAGTAACGCTTGTTCGGGGTCGACACGAAAAAGACCCCATCGGGGCGGAGCACGCGGCGCGCTTCGGCAAGCAGCGCGCGCCAATCGCTCAAATGTTCGATTACTTCGAAGGCCGTGGCGACGTCGAACACGGCATCGCCAAACGGAAGCGCGGAAGCGGAGGCTCGCGTGAAATGGGCATAGGGGAGCGCGTAATGCGTTCGCGCATAACGCAGGGCATCGTCCGCGACATCGATGCCAAAAACCGCGTGCGCCTGATGCGCCAGTTCCGCCGTGCCGTAACCGGCGCCGCACCCGATATCCAGTGCGTCCTTTCCCGCCGCGTATCGGGCGGCGAAGGCATATCGCGAGACATGCTCAGCCCATAAATCGTCGTTGACCTCGCCTGGGATTACCCGCTCGCCGGTAAATTCACTCACGGCGCCGGCGCTCCCGCTCCAATCTTCGAGTTCACCTCCACGCGGCAGGGAAAGTGGAACTGGCCGTAGATGGGTGCATCGCCAGGTTCCATCGGCAGCACCACGGCGTTATCGATCCAGTCGCAGATCGTATAGTGCTGGAGGGACCCGTCCGCGATGGCGGGCGAGAAAGAGAACGTTGATGGATAAAGCGCTGGCAATTCGACGTAAAAATCGACCGTACAGATTTCCCCGGCGACCAATGGCGGGAGCGTATATCCCTCGCGCGCCGTATTCGTGCCGGCGAAATCGACGCCGAGATTGTTGCGAAACATGAACCCGACAATCGGCCGGTCAAGGTTGGCTTTAGCTATTGCGCTGATTCTTACTACAACTGTAGATGATGGTCGCAGGGTTGTGACGTTATTACTATAATTGTCGTAGATAGCGATGCCAAGGATCTCTCCGCGGCGATCCCCAAACCGATGATCGATGTTGGGGATGTGGTCTATCACCTCAGGTGGAGGGCTCTGGCGGTGGTCGTGATGCACCTCCGCATCGTGTGCCAAATAGCTCGCATCCTTCTCGGCCATTGCCGCAAGATATTTGTTTATAACTAGATCCGTTTTTCCGATGGCCATCGCCCGACCGTGCTCCAGCCACAGCGCGCGATCTCCGAGCGCCTTAACGTCGCTCGTCGAGTGAGAAACTAACAGAATAGTAATTCCCTGCGCTCGCAGTTCGTGAACCTTGCGCATGCAACGCTGCCGAAAATAAATGTCGCCGACCGCGAGCGCCTCATCCACCAGCAAAATCTCAGGATCCAGATGAATGGCAACGGCGAACGCCAACCGCACCACCATTCCACTGGAATATGTCTTGACCGGTTGATTGATAAACTGGCCGATCTCCGCGAACGCTTCGATCTCGCAAATCCGGCGGTCCATTTCCTTATTGGAAAGGCCCAGGATCGCGCCATTCAGATATACATTATCGCGGCCGGAGAACTCGGGATTAAACCCGGAGCCCAGCTCGAGCAGCGCGGCCACACGGCCGTTCACGATCGCCGCTCCGATGGTGGGTTCGAGGATCCCTGCGGAGACCTGAAGTAGCGTGCTCTTTCCCGAGCCATTTTCGCCGACGATGCAGAATGTCTCCCCTCTCTGCACCTCGAAACTCACGTCGCGTAGGGCCCAATAGTCGGTGTGAAAGCGTCTGCGGTTAAGTGTCGCCAACTCCTTCAACCGGTCGCCGGGCGCGCCATAGATGGAGTAGCTTTTGGAAACGCGCGAGAATTCAATGGCGGGAGCCGACACTATTTGAGATTGTAGACTATAACTTGACAACAAAAGCAGCCCCTGCCTAGGCTGGTAACTGCGCCGGTGTAGCTCAGGTGGTTAGAGCGACGGTCTCATAATCCGTAGGTCGCAGGTTCGACTCCTGCCGCCGGCACCAGTCCCTTTAGCTGGATCCTGTCGCTTAGTTGGATCCTCTCGTTCAGTTAGATCCGATGATGTGCTGAAACAGGCGATCCAGCTCCGTTTGCGAGTAGTATTCTATTTCAATCCGTCCACGCTGGTCGCTGAGCGGGACGATCCGCACGCGAGTTCCCAGGGCCCGCTCCATTTGGTCAACGGCCGCTTTCGTATTGGGGTCGAGCTTCGATTCCGCGCGCTGTCCATCCGACTTGCCTCCACGCGATGAGTCGTACATCATCTGTTGCACCAAGGCCTCAACTTGCCGGACCGACATGCCTTGCGCCGCCGCCTTCTCGGCGATCTCGATTTGCTGGGCGTGCGTCGCCAGTCCGAGGAGCGCGCGCGCGTGCCCCATCGAGAGCCGCTGGACAGCAACCAGGCCCTGCACCTCCTTCGGCAACTTCAGAAGGCGGATCATGTTCACGATGGAAGTGCGGTCCTTCCCGGTTCGGCGACCGATCTCCTCATGCGACAGGCCCAGCTCCCGGTTGAGGCGGTCATAGGCGTGCGCGGTTTCAATCGCGTTCAGATCCTCACGCTGGATATTCTCGACCAGAGCCAACTCCAGCAGGCTGGGGTCGGCCACGTCCAGTACCACCACTGGCACTTCGCGGACCTCCGCGAGTTTAGCGGCGCGCCAGCGACGCTCTCCCGCGACCAGTTGATAAGCATCGCCGTGACGTCGCACAATTAATGGCTGGATGATGCCGTTTGCGCGAATGGAGGCTGCCAACTCCTCGAGGCGGTCTGAGTTGAACACTGAGCGGGGCTGCATCGGGTTCGGCTGTATGGCATCGATAGGCAGCCTAGTGGGGCGCTGCGGTGCGAGTGCGGCGGCCGTACCGGACGCGTTTGCACCAGGCCGGGCCGGGAGGAGCGCTGACAAGCCCCTACCGAGCGCTTTGCGTGGCTTGTCGGTTGCGCTGTTCATTTTCCAGAATCTCCTTGGCGAGCTTGATGTAACTTTCGGCGCCCCTGGAGCGCGGATCATAGATAATTATCGGTTTCCCGTAGCTTGGCGCTTCCGCCAGCCGGACACTCCGTGGGATCACGGTCGACAACACCTCGTCGCTGAAGAAGTCCTTGAGATCGTCCGCGACCTGCCTGGTTAAATTGGTCCGATCGTCAAACATTGTCAATAAGATACCCTCGATTTTCAGAGGATGAGAGAACGAATCCCGGACCTTATCGATGGTATCCATCAATTGCGAGATCCCCTCCAGAGCGAAGAATTCGCACTGAATAGGTATCAGCACTGAATCGGCACCGACGAGTGCGTTCAGCGTCAGAAGATCCAGTGCAGGTGGACAGTCAATCAGGATGTAATCGTAGTTCGTCCGCACTGGAACGAGCGACTGTCTCAAACGGTATTCGCGATCTGGAAGATCAACCATCTCCAGGTTAGAAGCCACCAGGTTCTTGTCTGCCGGCACGAGGTCAAGGCCGTCGCAACCGGTCTTGACGATGGTCTGATCGAGTGGCACGCTATCAAGCAGTACGTTGTAAAGAGTCAAATTCTCAGGGTTTTTTTCAATACCAAGACCGCTAGTGGAATTTCCCTGGGGATCGGAGTCGATCAACAGAACTCTGAGGTCGTTGGCTGCTAGCGAGGCCGCCAGGTTGATGGCGGTAGTGGTTTTCCCGACACCGCCCTTCTGATTGGTAATGGCGATTACTTTGGCCACAGCGTCTCAAATCTTATCACGTTCCACGTGAAACCGTACTCCCAAGGGTTCGATGTGGAGGCTCAGTTCCACGTGGAACAAGATTCTTCCCTAATTCGGTTAATCGGGGGCAGTGAACATGGCCAGCACCCTCCCCGTTCCCCACGGCACGTCCTCGACCGCGACAGGCTTCCGCTGCAGTCCGTCCAGATCAGCAGCGCTCATCAACAATGCGGCGTGCGGCGCAAGCCTCAAAGCGAGCACCTCGGATAGGCGCACTGCGCGAGCAACCACCCAATCGTAGCTCCCTACGCCTAACGTCTCGGCACGCTCGGCGATCACCTTTACATTCCCCAACTCGCCGCTCGCTGTACGAAGAAACACGGCCTTCCTCTGATGCGATTCAACGAGATCCACAGTGCTCTCCGGCCGGATAACTGCGACAGGAAATCCCGGAAACCCGGCTCCACTTCCTATATCGGCAATCCGTAAGGCACCGGCAGGCAGGGATTTACCCAGGAACACGGACTCGCAATAATGCAGCCGAACGGCGTCCTCAAGACCTTCTATTCGCGTCAGATTCATCCGCCGATTCCAATGCATCAACAAGCAATAGTGCTGCTCCAAGACGCTTATCTGGCCCTCGAGGAGCTGCCCGAAAGGAGCAAACTCAGCCGCGAGCAGATCCCTGAAGCCTGACACTCAGCGCCCGAGCCGCAAGTAAACGTCAAGCACGGCGACCGCCGCGGGAGTCACACCCGGTATCGCCGATGCGCGCCCCAAGGTATCTGGACGGACGCGGTCCAGTTTCTCGCGCACCTCGTGCGACAACCCAGGGATATCCTGATAGCAGAAATCATCTGGTATCTGCCTTCGCTCGGCGTCGCGGAGGCGATCCACTTGACGCTGCTGCTGCGCGATGTACCCGGAATACTTCAGTTCTGTCTCAATCGTCTGCAAGAGTCCATGAACTGGCTCCTCCCCAATTTCCCGGCGAAGCCACTCGGCAAGCTGCCCTATTCCCGCCTCTGGCCGCCGAATCCAAATGGCCATCGTCGGCCGATCCTCGCCGCCGGCGTCAATTCCTGGAAACAGATCCCTCGATAAACGCGTGGTCTCCAGCAATCCGAGCACGCGATCTTTCTGCGTTTTTTTCTGGAGATACAGCGTCCAGCGTTCCTCTGAAACCAGTCCGATCTTGCGCGCGATAGGCGTCAATCTCTCGTCTGCGTTGTCGATTCTCAGGTGCAGCCGAAACTCGGCACGCGACGTGAACATTCGATACGGCTCGTCGGCGCCCTTGGTGATTAAATCACCGATCAGAATGCCCGTATAACCCTGCGTACGCTCAATCACCACTGGCTTCGAGCCGCCCACGCATGCCGCCGCGTTCAACCCGGCCACCAGTCCCTGGCACGCGGCCTCCTCATAACCTGATGTGCCGTTGATTTGTCCGGCGAGAAACAACCCCTTGATCTTCTTAACTTCAAGACAGCTCGACAGTTCTCGCGGATCGATGGAGTCATATTCGATGGCGTAGCCAGGCCGCATCATTTCGGCGTTTTCCAGCCCTGGCACCGAGGCTACCATCCGAGTCTGCACGTCAATCGGCATGCTCGTGGACATGCCGTTCACATAAACCTCGTAGGTGTCCAGTCCCTCTGGCTCCAGAAAAATCTGATGGCGGGATTTATCTGGGAACTTGACTATTTTGTCCTCGATCGACGGGCAGTAGCGTGGCCCAACTCCTTCTATTTGACCACTATACAGAGGAGATCGGGGTATGCTTTCCTGAAGAATTCGGTGCATCTCCTCGGTGGTGTAAGCAATGTAGCACGGCACCTGTGGACGATCGATCCTTGGCGTCATGAACGAGAATGGCGTAGGCTCCGCGTCGCCGTGCTGCGGTTCGAATCGCGACCAATCGATGGTCCGCCCGTCCAAGCGCGGCGGCGTCCCGGTCTTCATCCGACGCCATTGAAGATTCAGCGCGCGAAGTTGGTCGCCCAGCAGGTTTGACGATGCTTCGCCGCTTCGCCCACAACTATACTTCGCTTCACCAACATGCGCGAGCCCGTTCAAGAATGTACCAGTGGTCACGACCACGGCATCGCCTTCGATGGTTCGACCGTCTCGAAGCAACACCCCGGTCACGCGCCGGGGAGTCGAATCCGAGATCAACAATTGAGCGACTTCCGCCTGTAAAATACGAAGATTTTCCTCGTTTTCGAGTACTTCTCGCATCTTTAAGCGATACTGCTTCTTGTCGCACTGCGCGCGCGGCGACCACACCGCCGGCCCGCGACTGGTATTCAACAGCCGGAATTGGATGCCGACCGCATCCGTCACCTCGCCCATCACGCCGCCCAGCGCATCGATTTCCCGCACCAGGTGTCCCTTGGCGATTCCCCCCACGGCGGGATTGCACGACATTTGCGCGATCAGATCGAGGTTCATCGTCACCATCGCCGTCTTCAACCCGAGACGAGCGCAGGCGCGCGCGGCTTCGCACCCCGCGTGTCCCGCTCCGACGACGATCACTTCATATTGATTTGCCACTGATCATCATTCTAACGTGCCGCGATATTCTAGCGTGCCGCGATTCTGTCGTGTCGCACTTCTAACGGCCCGCGCTAAACTGGCTGTTCGAGTGTGATGACGGCGTGAAAATATTTATCATTGGCAGCGGCGGCCGCGAACACGCGCTCGCTTGGCGCTTCGCCCAAGAAGGCCACATCATCTGCGCCGCGCCCGGCAATCCCGGCATTGCGCGACTCGGAGAAATCGCCGCTTCCGGCGATTACCTCGCCGTTGCGGAGAATCTGCGCCCTGATCTTACCGTGGTCGGACCGGAAGGGCCGCTTGCATCGGGAATCGTAGACGAGTTTCGTCAGCTTGGCCTTTCCATCTTCGGTCCCACGCGCGAGATGGCCCGCCTTGAATCGAGCAAGATCCATTCAAAAACGTTTATGCAACGCCTCGGAATTCCGACGGCGCGATTCCTACAATCGTCGAAGGCTGACGATGCCATCGCCGCGCTCACGCGTTTTGACTATCCAGTCGTCGTCAAAGCGGACGGCCTCGCGACCGGCAAGGGTGTGATCATCGCCGCCGATCGCGTGCAGGCTGAATCCGCGATCCGCACGCTCGGGCCGCAACTCGTGATCGAAGAGTTTCTGGAAGGCGAGGAAGTCAGCTTCATCGTAATCAGCGACGGCCGCGAGGTCGTGGCATTTGAGGCCACCCAGGATCACAAGGCCGTCGGCGACGGCGATACCGGACCGAACACCGGCGGCATGGGTGCCTATTGCGACGGGCGAATTTTGTCGTCCGCCGATTCGCAGCGCATTCTCGACACCATCATCGCGCCCGTGATCCGCGCGACTTCCTTTACCGGATTTCTCTACGCGGGGTTAATGATGACCGCCGACGGGCCCAAGGTGCTCGAGTTCAACGTGCGACTGGGCGACCCGGAAACACAGCCGCTGATGCATCGCCTCGCGCCAGGATCTGGACTGGCCGACGTTCTGATGCGCGCGGCCACCGGATCGATATCCGGTGCGAGCCTCCAATGGAAGCCCGATCCATCAGTGTGCGTAGTTCTGGCTGCGCACGGATACCCGGGCAAGGTCCGCACGGGCGACGCGATTACCGGCATCGACGAGGCCACAAACAACTGCGTCGCCCAAGTTTTTCAAGCCGGCACGAAACTCGGTCCACAGGGCCTGGAAACATCCGGCGGACGCGTACTTGGCGTGACCGCGTCAGGGTCCGACCTTCGCTCGGCGGTCGAGCACGCATACGCTGCGGTCGAGCGCATTCATTTCAATGGCATGCACTATCGCCACGACATCGCGCAAAAGGGCCTCAAGCGTTGGTAGAGGGTCGGTTTGGAGCGCGAATCTACACTAATCGAATGTCACTAGTTTAGAATCAAGTAAAGACTGTGGGGACGTAGCTCAGATGGATAGAGCGGCCGCCTCCTAAGCGACAGGTCGGCAGTTCGAATCTGCCCGTCCCTACCACAAGATCTGGTTTAACCGCTTCCCGCAGTCGCCGCTCGCTTCGCCAGCATAGAATCCCTCTACTATGGTGACGCAACCTTGTTCCACGATATTTGTGACGCGATGGGCGACTGTGGTTAAATAGAGTTTCAGCCCCTGCCAGATCGGTCCAGGCTATAGTTGAGAATGTTTCTATGGCATATGTGATTGCGGAACCCTGTATTGGCGTGAAGGATGCGGCCTGCGTGGACGCCTGCCCGGTCGATTGCATCCATCCGAAGAAGGACGCCGAAAAATTTCAGACGGAAGAACTGATCTACATCGATCCGGTGGAATGCATTGACTGCGGCGCTTGTGTTCCGGTGTGCCCCGTTTCGGCGATCTTCGCGCTCGACGATCTCCCCGAAAAGTGGGCCGACTTCGCGCAGCGCAACGCCACTTATTTCGGCCGTTAATCCGGGCCCATCATCAATTAACGAAGATCTCCTGGATTATGACCATCTCGGGGAATACAGCGATCGCGCGGGAGATTTCAACTCGCCGTCGCGCTGCCCGTTCGCCGCGCGACCACTAGCGCTCCGGCTGCAAACGGCCGCTCCTAACCCATGCTGGCGAGTCCGATACTCTAGAGACGGATGCTTCGTGAAACAATTCTCTTTACTCTCATGACCACTTCGCTGATTGCCGCCGATATCGCGCCGCCCATCGCCAAGACCGCGCCGAAATCCATCACGGTTCACGGCGACACGCGCACCGACAATTATTTCTGGCTCCGCGATCGCGACAATCAGGCAACCATCCAATACCTGGACGCCGAGAATCGCTACACCGAAGCCGTAATGAAGCACACCGGCGCGCTTCAGTCCAAGTTGTACGCGGAGATGCTCGGCCGCATCAAGCAAACCGACCTCAGCGTCCCCACCAAGCGTGACGATCATTTCTATTACACACGCACCGTGGAAGGCCAGCAGTACCCGATTTTTTGCCGCAAGCACGGCTCGCTCCAGGCAGCCGAACAGATTCTGCTCGACGGCAACGCCATGGCCGAAGGCAAGAAATATTTCCGCGTGGGAAATTTCTCGGTGAGCCCGAATCACCGCCTGCTGGCCTACTCCATCGACTATGAAGGCGATGAAGCCTATGCCATTCGCGTCAAGGACCTGGTCACCGGCAAGCTGCTTGCCGACGAGATTCCCAATACCTACTACTCGCTCGAGTGGGGCAACGACAACGCCACGTTTTTCTACACCGTGCTCGACCCCGCCAAGCGCCCGTTCAAGGTTTTTCGCCACTCGCTCGGGGTGAAGGAAGATACGCTGGTTTACCACGAAACGGATGAGCGCTTCACTGTGGAGCTCTCGAAAACACTGAGCCGCGCTTACATTTTCATCAACATCGGCAGCTCCCTTACATCTGAAGTCCACTATGTGAGTGCTGATCATCCCAAGGATCAGTTCCACGTGGTGCTGCCGCGGATCCAGGAAACCGAGTACGACGTTTCGCACCACGGCGATTCTTTTTTCATCCGCACCAACGACGGCGCCAAAACATTTCGAGTAGTTCAGGCGCCCGTCAAAGATCCTTCGAAAGCCAATTGGACCGAGGTCTTGCCCGCGCGCGCCGACGTCACTGTCGAAGGCGTCACGTCGTTCAGGGACTATCTGGTCATCGAAGAGCGCGATCGCGGGCTCAACCAGATCCGCGTCCAGAGTTTTAAGAATGGCCACCCGTCGGCCGACATTCACTACATCCAATTTCCGGAGCCCGTCTACACCGCGGGCGTCGGCGCGAACGCGGAATACAACACCAAACTCCTGCGCTTCGGCTACACTTCGCTCACCACTCCCGAATCTGTTTTCGACTACAACATGGAAACGCGGGATCGCGAGCTCAAGAAGCAACAGGAAGTGCTGGGCGGCTATGACCCGTCGCAATATCAATCCGAGCGCATCTTCGCAACCGCGCCGGACGGCGTCAAAGTGCCGATTTCATTGGTCTATAAGAAAGGCTTGGTGAAAAACGGAGTGGCTCCGCTGCTGCTGTACGGCTATGGCGCCTACGGGATCAGCATGGACCCGGGTTTCTCCTCCGATCGTCTCAGCCTGCTGGATCGCGGATTCGTGTACGCGATCGCGCACGTTCGCGGCGGCGCGGATCTGGGAAAGCCGTGGCATGAAGACGGGCGCCTTTTGAAGAAACGCAACAGCTTCACCGACTTCATCGCCTGCGCGGAATTTCTGATCGACCGGAAGTTCACATCGCCCGCGCATCTCGCGATTCTGGGCGGCAGCGCCGGCGGATTGCTGATGGGCGCGGTGACCAACATGCGCCCCGATCTGTTCGCCGTGGTAGTCGCCATGGTGCCGTTCGTGGATGCCCTGAATACCATGCTGGATGCGTCGTTGCCGCTGACCGTCGGGGAATACGAGGAGTGGGGCAATCCCAACGAGAAGCCGGCTTACGACTACATCAAATCCTACGCGCCCTACGAAAACGTCGCGCCCAAGGCCTACCCGACGATGCTGGTGACCGCCGGTCTGAACGATCCTCGCGTATCGTATTGGGAGCCGGCCAAGTGGATTGCGAAACTGCGCGCTCTAAAGACCGACGATCATCGCCTGCTGCTCAAAATCAACATGGGCAGCGGACATTTTGGAGCATCCGGGCGCTACGAGCACTTGAAGGAAACCGCGTTCAACTATTCTTTCATCCTCGATTCTTTCGGAATCGAGTAACGCGCTCATGACGGCCGCGCGAGAACATTCCCGCGCGAGACGCTATCCTTAATACGATGAACCCACCACCGGCCGCCCCCAAGATTCACCTCTCCAGCACCACCGATTATCGCGAGAATTACGCCAACAGCGTGCAGGTGCGCGTGAGCCTGTGGGATTTTTTCCTCAGCTTCGGCACCATCAACCAGACCACGCCCGATGCGGTCGCCATTCACAATTTTCAGGGGATTTTTCTCAGCCCGCAGCAGGCCAAGGCACTGACCAACGTCCTTGCGCAGAACGTCCAGCAGTACGAAACCGCGTTCGGCGAAATCAAACTGGAGCCGAACCCCGCCGGCCCGATGATTCAATAACGCGTGATTTCCAAACGCGTACCACATTACGGATCCATCGCGGTTTTCTTTGTGGGGTTCGCCGCGATCCTCGCTATCATTCATGCGCCATATCTGAATCTGCCGTATTTTTGGGATGAGCTCGGCCAGTTCGTTCCCGCGTCGCTCGACATTTTTCAGCATGGCGATTGGATCCCGAAAACCACCCTGCCCAACGTGCATCCGCCCGGCGTGATGGCCTATCTCGCGCTCACCTGGAAAATCTTCGGCTACTCGATTCCGGCAACTCGCGTCGCCATGTTGTTGATGGCATCGGCGGGAGTGTTGTTTTCGTTTCTGCTGGCGATCCGTCTTTCACGCAACGCTTCCGGCGCGCCCGCGTTCGCCGCGGTGGCTTTCCTGATCGCGACGCCGATGTTCTACACGCAATCGATGATGGCGGAGCTCGACATGCCCGCGATGGTGTTCACCGCGCTCGCGCTGCTGCTGTTTCTCGACAATCGCGTCATCGCCTGCGTGGCCGCCTGCACCGCGCTGGTGCTGGTGAAAGAAACCGGCATCTCGACTCCTTTCGTGCTGGCCCTGTGGTTGATGTTTCGCGAGAAGCGCATTCGCGAATCGCTATACTTTCTGGTGCCCGCGGCCGCGCTGGGTGTTTGGCTGGTAATTCTCCATCACGCGACCGGCCACTGGGCTGGCAACGAAGAGTTCACCAAGTACAACGTTTCCGATTCGCTGCAACTCAGCCACATCCTGGGCTCGCTGTGGCGCCGCGGGTATTTTCTGTTCATCGCGGACGGCTTATGGATCGGCGCTGTCGTGATGTTCGCGGGATGGCGCGCGCTTCGCGGTCGCGATTGGAGTATCGCGTTCCTGGTCGCCGGCGCGCACATCCTGTTGATCAGTGTTTTCGGCGGCGCATCGCTCGATCGCTACACCATGCCGGCGTTTCCGGTGCTCTACGCCGCGATGGCCGTCGCGGGTTCCACGCTTCCCGTGAGCTGGCGATGGGTCACGCGCGGGTTCATGATCGGCGCGTTGGCCGTGGGCCTATGGTGGAATCCACCGTATCCTTTTTCGTGGGAGAACAATCTCGCGATGACGGATTTTGTTTTACTCCAGCAGAATGCCGCTTCCTATCTCGACCAGCACAACCCCAACGCCCGGGTTGCCAGCGCCTGGCCGTTCACGGATGAGCTGCGCCGCACGGAGTTCGGTTACGTGCATCATCGAATGAACGTTGAGCAGATCGAGGATTTTCGACCTAAGTCTATCGCCGCGCTGGATCCGCGCAAAATCGACATCTTAGTCGTGTACTGCCGCGTGTGGGCGCTGGATGGAGGCGCGCTGGATATCGCCTGGCTCAGAAGCTACTTGGACCGCGTATGGGGCATCCATCCACAGGCGACGCCGGAACAGATCCGCACCGCTCTCGGCTTCGTTCCCGTAATTCGTTGGGATCGGCGCGGCCAGTGGATCGAGATTTATTTGCCGGAGAGAGTGCTGGCGAGACTACCTTCCGAGGACCACATCGATTCCGGAAAGCACCAAACTCAGAATATCCTGCGGTAGCTTCCCAATGCGCTTGACGAGGAGGTCTTTGTCGACAGCGATAATCTGTGAAACATTGGCAACTGAGTCTCGTTTGAGGCTCGAAAGCCGCGGCGAGAGCAAGATATTGCCAGGTGCATCGGCTAGGTCAAGATTCGTTGTGATGGGGACGCATATGACCGTGGCAATACGACTTCGATTGAGTGGATCTCCCTGGACAATAACAACCGGCCTTCGGTACCCCGGTCCAGACCCCACTGGTTCAGGAAGATCTGCCCACCAGATCTCGCCTTGCGCGGGAATTACCACTCGACGCGCTCAAGGATTCTGCGCGCCGCGGCCGTGACAAATGGATCTCGCGTGTCGCCAACTTTATCGCAGACTTGATTCATCGCTTCGGTGATCGTGTCATCCGTGTGCCGATTCACGTACTCTCGAACGGCGTCGCTGTAAAGCCGGCTTCGCGATTTCTTGGTGCGTTTCGCAAGCTTTTCGGCGCGCGTGAATACCTCGTCGGGAATCGAGATCGCCGTTTTCATACCTTTAGTATAACCAAGCCACTAATCCTCGCCGCTGCCCCCGACCTTCAGCACCGCTAAGAAAGCCTCCTGCGGAATCTCCACGCGGCCCACGCGCTTCATTCGCCGCTTGCCTTCCTTTTGCTTTTCCAGCAGTTTCCGCTTGCGCGAAATGTCTCCGCCATAGCACTTCGCAAGCACGTTCTTGCGCATCCCTGAAATGGTCTCTCTCGCGATCACCTTATTGCCGATCGCCGCTTGCAGCGCCACCTCGAACATCTGCCGCGGAATCAATTTCCGCAAGCGCTCGATCAGGAGTTTGCCGCGCTCATATGCGAAATCCCGATGCACGATCAGTGACAGCGCATCCACGGGTTCGCCCGCCACCAGAACATCCAGCCGCACCATAGGCGACACGCGGTGCCCCGAGAAATGATAATCGAGCGACGCATAACCGCGCGACGCCGACTTCAGCCGGTCGTAGAAATCCAGCACGATTTCGTTCAGCGGCAGCTCATACACCAACAGCACGCGACCGGTGCCGATGTATTCGAACTTCTTCTGCGTCCCGCGCTTTTCTTCCAGCAGCTTCAGAATTTCGCCGATGTACTCTTCGCGCGTAATCACCGTCGCGTCGATAATCGGTTCCTCGATCTGCTTGATCCCGGATGGATCGGGAAACTTCGTCGGATTGTCGACCTCGAGCACCTGGCCGTCGGTCATCGTCACTTTGTAACGAACGCCCGGAGCCGTGGTGATCAGGTCGATCTTGAACTCGCGCTCCAGCCGCTCCTGAATAATTTCCAGATGGAGCAGCCCCAGAAATCCGCAGCGGAATCCAAATCCCAGCGCCACGGAATTTTCCGGCTCGAAAGTAAACGCGCTGTCGTTGAGGCGCAATTTTTCCAGCGCATCTCTCAACAGCCCGTGTTCGTGGGATTCGATGGGATAGAGTCCGGCGAAAACCAGAGGCTTCAATTCTTCGAATCCAGGCAGCGGCTCGGGCGCGGGGTTCGCGTGATCGATGATCGTGTCGCCGATCTGCGCGTCGGAAACCGTCTTGATATTCGCGAACATGAAGCCCACTTCGCCCGCCGACAATTCGTCGCACGGAACCGGCTTGGGCGATTGATACCCCAGCCCCTCCACTTCATGCACGCTCTGATTCGACCACAGCCGGATTTTTTGCCCGACCCGCAGCTTCCCTGAAAATACACGCGTCAGAATAATCACGCCGCGATACGGATCGAACCACGAATCGAAAATCAGCGCGCGCAGCGGATCGTCGGGCGAACCCTTGGGAGGCGGAACCAGATGCACCACAGCTTCCAAGACATCTTCGATTCCGATTCCGTTCTTCGCGCTCGCCAGAATCGCGCCGCTCGCGTCGAGTCCGATCAGATGCTCAATCTGCTCGCGAATCCGTTCCGGCTCGGCCGACGGCAGGTCGATTTTATTGATCACCGGAATAATTTCCAGGTTGTGATGCAGCGCCAGATAGGTGTTCGCCAGCGTCTGCGCCTCTACGCCCTGCGACGCATCCACCACCAGCAGCGCGCCTTCGCAGGCCTGCAAGCTCCGCGAGACTTCGTACGTGAAATCGACATGGCCCGGCGTGTCGATCAAGTTCAGTTGATAATCGACGCCGTCTTTCGCTCGATAGTTCAGCCGGACCGCGTGAGCCTTGATAGTGATGCCGCGCTCGCGCTCCAGGTCCATCGTGTCCAGAACCTGCGCCATCATCTCGCGCTGCGAAAGCGCGCCGGTCACCTCCAGCAGACGATCGGCCAGCGTCGACTTGCCGTGGTCGATGTGCGCAATGATGCTGAAGTTGCGGATGTACTCAGGGAGCATGCGGGTTTTTCTCTAAGCGCTCGCGGAAACGGTCGTCTCCAACTTCTGAGAGTGACCTTCGCGCCCTGTGCGCTATCATGAAGCTCTGAAGCCTGGAATTTCGATTATCCCACGATGTCCCATCAGCAAATCGAATGGCAGCCGGAAGGCGCGCATGACGCGCGTGGCCTGAAATTCGCCATCGTGGTCGCGCGATTCAACAGCAACATCACCTGCAAGCTGCTGGAAGGAGCGCGCGCGGCGCTCAAAGAAGCTCGCGCGGACGTGTCCGACGAATTTTTCGTACCCGGAGCGTTCGAATTACCTTTCGCGGCCAAACGTCTCAGCGCCAATTATCACGGAATCATCGCGTTGGGCGCGGTAGTTCGCGGCGAAACGCCGCACTTCGATTATGTTTGCGCCGAATCCGCGCGCGGATTGCAGCAGGTGGCGCTTGAAACCGGCGTTCCGGTCGCCTTCGGGGTGCTCACCACCGATACCACGGAGCAGGCCGAGGCGCGCGCCGGTGGCCGGCATGGGAACAAGGGTTACGACGCCGCGATGACGGCTGTCGAAATGGCCCGGTTCCCGCGGCGGACCTGAATATGCCCGCGCGTCACCGTTCCCGCCAGCGGGCTTTGCAGGTCTTGTTTCTGTGGGACCAGCGCAAGCAGGCCATCGACGAAGCCATCCATGCGTATTACGAAACGCTTTCCTCGGATGAGCCGCTTCCTTCCGACGACGACCAATCCCCGCCCGCGGCGCCCGACGAATTCATGGAGACCCTGGTGCGCGGCGCCTCTGAACATGCCGCCGGCATCGATCGCCGCATTAGCGGCAAATCCGAGAACTGGCGCATCGAGCGCATGCCCGCCGTCGATCGAAACATTCTGCGCCTCGCCGTTTACGAAATGAGCCAGCTCGAAACGCCCGCCCCGGTGGTGATCGACGAGGCGCTGGAGCTGGCGCGCCAGTTTTCCGGCGATGAGTCGGTGTCGTTCATCAACGGGGTTCTGGATGCTCTATATAAGGACGCCGCGCATAAAGACGCGCTATATAACGCCGCTGTGCACAAAGACGCCGACTCCGACGCCCCTCATGAAACGCTTCCCGCCAGCACACCTGATCCCACGTGAGAGAGCTAGCCGCGAACCAGCGCTTACGTACGCGCGTATCTAAAGAAGCTGCCGTGAACCCGCTCCGAATCGTTCTCGCCTCTCCGCGAAATCCCCTTAATATCGGAGCAGCCGCGCGCGCGATGAGCAATTTCGGCGTCTCTGAACTGCGCCTGGTGAATCCGTATGAAGTCGCCTTTCGTGAGGCCAGGTCGGCGGTGAAATCGCTGCACGTCTTGCAGCGCGCCCGTGAATATCCTTCGGTCGCCGATGCCGTCGCCGATTGCGGCCTGGTCGTCGGCACTACTTCGAAAGGCCATCGCACCCTCGACCATCCGCTGCGACGCCTGGAAATGGGCGGCCGCATCATTCGGAAGAAGCTGGCTGTCGCGCCCGTCGCGTTGCTGTTCGGTTCTGAAAAATTCGGGCTCTCGAACGACGAAATGAGTCATTGCCATTGGCTGATGCGCATTCCCGCGCGCGAAGAGCATGGCTCCATGAATCTCGGTCAAGCCGTCGCGGTGTGCCTCTACGAAATCATGCGCGACCCCGCCGCCGCGAAAGCCGCGCCTGGTCCCAAGCAGGCCGCCACTGCCGAAGAAGCCGAGCGCGTCACGCAACTGCTAGAAGAAATCCTGGACCGCTCCGGTTACGTTCACGCGCGCGTCGCCGGATCCACGCGATTGAAAATCCGGCGCCTGATCCGCCGCATGGATTTGAACGCGCACGACGCCGAGGTATGGCTCGGAATGCTGCGGCAGATTTTGTGGAAGCTGGTATCCTAAAGTTCTTGAGCGCACAACGCATTCGCCGTGCGCTCTTTAGTTGTCTCCCCAATGACCAAAGTAACTCTGCATTACGACCTCACTCGCCCACTGACCGATGACGACCTCACCGCGATTTCCGATGTGCACTCCACCTACGGCCTCGCGCGTGTGCAGCTCGCGCCCACGCTGGATAAATTGATCGTCGATTACGACGCATCGCGCCTGCTCAAATCCGACGTCGAAGCAGCGCTTCTACGCCACGGAATTCCGATTCCATCCACGGCGCAATCGGTCGCCTAGGGCGATCACCGGTGTTCCGAGCCGCGACTAAAAGGAGCGGCCCACAAGTTTCTTCCAAAGCCCTTTCCGTCGCTCTGACCGCCTTTACTTTCGAGCACTGACCTTCAACAATTCCGTGCAGATCTGCCTCGTCCAATCCTGCGCGTGGCTCCACGATTGCCACACAGCCGCGGCCCATTTCATCAGCGCCGCATCGCGATCCGCCCCGGGCTCCGCTTGCAAAACATCGGCAACCGTCATCCCGTATTTGACGGGCGGATCGCACCACACCCACACCCGCTTGGTTCGGCCTAGTTCCATGTGCGCAAGTTGCACCTGCCGCCCCGAATATCCTTTTTCGAGCGCGAGATAAAGTCCGATCAACGAAAACGCGATGCCGATATTCGATTTCGACTTAATCAGGTGCTGCGCCTGCCACGCGTCCACTGCGTGCTGATGAATGAATTTCGGATCGCCGTGCACCAGTGTGTAAGCGGATAGCTCGCCAAACAGCGCCCAGCATTCCGCCGAAGCGTTGTGACGTGTTTCAGGCGGTCTGCCGCGCAAAGGCGTTTCGACTCCGCAACCCGGACAAATCGAGGACGCCACGGATCACTTCCCCGGCTGATCCAAGTGATCCGAGGGCTTGTACGCAACGCAGTCGATCTCGACTTTCATGTCCGCGTGAAAGCCCGCCACCACCGTGGTCCGCGCCGGCTTGTGCGCTCCGAAAAATTCGGCGTACACTTCGTTCATCGCTTTGAAGTCGCCGCCGTCTCTTAGGAACACGCCGCATTTCACCACGTCACTCATCCCTGCGTCGCAGCCTTCCAGAATCCTTCGAATGTTCCCGAGCACCATTCGCGTTTCATGGCGAATGTCGCCGGGCGACAGTTTATCGGTCGCCGGATCGATCGGCCCCTGCCCGCTGACGTAGATGAAATCCCCCGCTCGCACGGCGGGCGAGTACGGCCCGCGCGGCGTCGGCACGGACGGAGGAAAAATCCCTTCAACGCTCATACGTTCTATGAAAGCACCACCCGCAGTGGGCAGGCAATCTTGCCTGCAGCCCGCTTTCAGCCGGCCGGTACCAGAGCACCTAATCGGTCTTCTTTCGCCGCGGCGGCCGCCGCTGCCCACCGCCCCCAGATCCCGGCGGCTTCGACCTGGGCTTCCGCGTGGAGAGTTTCTTGGCTTTCGCCGGCGGCGGATTCGGCTCGAAAATAGTCGGCTGACCCTCCACGTAAGGTTGCGGCTCGTCCTCTTCCTCTATTTCCTCGGCGGCCGGTTCAGGCTCGGCCCGCGGCGGCTCGGCCGGCGGATAAAACTCAGCGCCCAGATACACCAGCACGCCGTGCTCTTCAGTCGGCTCCAACCGCGCCACGGTCTTGTCCTGCGCGTAATTCAGAAACTCGGTGAACTCCTGAAAGCCGTAAGCGCTCGGATCGAAATTCGGCTGCTCCGCCTTGAACCATCCGGCCAGATCCTCCACCGGACATCCATTTTCGATTTCGAGCCGGTGATTCTCCAGCACGTCGCGCAGCGGCGGCAGCAGCTCTTCGGGTTTCAGGTTGGCCCGCTGCTCCATCTGTGACGAGCCTTTTCGCTCGATGATGTATCGCCCGCCGGTGCCGCTCACGTGGACCAGTTCGGCGCGCTTCAGCTTCTCGACAAAATCCGAAAAACTCGACGCCCCGTAGGCCCGTTCGTTGAACGTGGAATCCAATTGCAGCATGGTCGACTTCAACAACCCGAGCTGCGGCTGCACCGCGCGCCGTTCCAGAACCTGAAGCGCGCGTTCCACCAGCGGCATCGCTTGACCCAACTCCAGTGGAGCGGGCCGCTGCCGCCGATCGCCCCTATCCGGACGCTCCGCGCGCTCGGCGCGTTCCGGCCGATCCTGTCGCTCGCCGCCCCGTTGCGAACGCGGCGCGCGCACTTCCTGCAAACCGCCCACGCTCAGAATCACTGGTCCCCGGTCCGGCGAATCCGCCATCAGCGATTCGAAACTGATGAACTCGTGGCAATTCTGTTGCAGGATGGTCGACGTGAACGCCTTTCCACCCACCACGAACACGGTCTTGCCGTATTCCTTCAGCTTGTTCACCAGCGGGATAAAATCGCTGTCGCCGCTGACGATCGCGAACGCATTCACATGCGTGTGCGTGAACGCCATTTCCAGTGCGTCCAGCGCCAGGTTAATGTCAGCCCCGTTCTTGTCTCCCCGAGGCGATGGGATCCTCTGCACCATCTGGACGGCGTTTTCCGCCATCTGGCGAGTGGCTCCGTCCTGCCTCCCCCAATTCGCGTAAGCGAATTTGGCGACGATATCGCCGCGCTCCTTCAGCGCGTCCAGCGCCAACGATACATCGAATTCGCGCCGCAGCGTCGACTTCAATCCAATCTCGATGTTGTCGTAATCGACAAACACCGCGATGTTTAATTTCTCTTGCATTCTTTCTTTCTCGATTTTCTTCCGCCCGCTCATTTCTCAAATGCCGCGCGGATTCCTTTTTGCGGTGACGCGAGTTCGGCGCTCTCCTCTTGTGAGACCTTCAGGCCGCCTGCTTCACCGAGTTGCGGATGAATTCCACGATTTCCTCGAGCGATGCGCCGGGTTGATAGACCGCCGCCACTCCCAGGCTCTTTAACTGCGCGGCATCCTCATCCGGAACGATGCCGCCTACAATGACGAGCACGTCGCTCATCTGTTTTTCCCTCAACAACTCCATCACGCGAGGCACAATGGCGTTGTGCGCCCCCGAAAGTATCGACAGACCGATTACCTGCACGTCTTCCTGAAGCGCCGCATTAACGATCATTTCCGGTGTCTGGCGCAGGCCTGTATAGACAACTTCCATACCGGCATCGCGCAGCGCGCGGGCAATCACCTTGGCGCCTCGATCGTGTCCGTCGAGGCCGGGCTTTGCCACCAGCACCCGGATTCTTTGATCCATATTTCGGAAAGGGACCGGCTCCGCCCGCTTCTCTTGCGGAGCAGGCAGAACACTACCTCATTATAGACCGATCTCGCTCCGCCCCGAACATGCGTCCCGCAACGTGGGGCCGGCACTCTTGCCGGCGAGCCAGCTTTCAAGCTGGCTTCGATGCCAAAGGGACAGGTCCAAGAAGCCAATTATACGAACAACTGACGGCCCTTAGGTTCGGGAATTGGCCGGCCGAGCTCGCGTGCGGTCTCGATCCAGTCCACAATCACGATCTCAGCGTTGGCGAGCGCTTCCTGTCGGGTCGCGCCGTCGGCTGCACACCCGGCCAGCTCAGGAACTTCCGCTATGAAGGCGTTATCCTCGTCGCTCCAATAAAGGATGATCTCGTATTTGGTCATTCGGTCCCATCCGCTAGTTTATAGCGCAGAATCACCTGACGCACCTGCTTCACTTGATATGGCTTGCTCAATGACCCACGCGGTTGCAGATTCAGGATTTCAAGCACGCCGGTACGGGAAAATATGTGATGGCTACCTCGAACCCGTTCCGTAAAGCCAAGGGTGATCAAGAGCTTTCGCAAATCATCGAACCGAATGTTTCGGTCCGACGAGCCTTGAAGCACCTGCTGCAGAACTGACCGTGGGCATTTTCGATTGACTTCCCTCTTCCCACATACTACCTTTCAACCATGCCCGATCCCACCCCCGATAATCTCCCACCGCCCGAAGAGCTCCAGTTCCGTCGCGCCCAGCCGATCGGCCACGACACCAAGACCTGCATCGTCTGCAAACAACCCATCGCCGGCGATTACTATAACGCCAACGGCAACACGCTCTGCCCGCTATGCGCCCAGCGCATCAATGCGCACCAGCAACCTCCGCCTCATACTTCACTGCTCCGCGCCGCGCTTTACGGAGCCGCCGCCGCGCTCGCCGGGAGCATCATCTACGCGACCGTCGCCCTCTTTGGCGTTCAAATCGGAATCGTCGCGATCCTGATCGGATACATGGTGGGCAAAGCCGTTCGCTACGCCTCCCATGGGCTGGGCGGACGCCCTCAACAAATTCTCGCCGTCGCGCTAACGTATTTCGCAATCACCAGCAGCTTCATCGAGGTCTCTATCTATGACGCTTGGAAAAGTAAACGAACTACCCAGACAACTCAGACCAGCCGAAATCCGGACTCCCCGCGCGTCACTGAATCGAGAATGCCGACCAGTCAGGCAGTCCTCATCATCCTTGGCCTGGTGGCTGCTGCGCCTTTTCTCGAGCTCTTCGAAGGTTCAAGTGTGATCTCCGCACTCATCTCGCTCTTCATCATCTTTATCGGACTCCGCCAGGCCTGGGCCCTCACCGCGCGACGCGAGATCGTGATCACCGGACCTTACTGAGCCGCGATCAAAGGGAGCGGTACGCTCAACTTCCTAGTACGCTCAACTTCCTACTACGCCGAACTCCCCACCAGTTTTTTACCGACCGGCGCGATCCATGATGTAATCGAGGATGAAGCCGCCTGAAGTAATCCATGACGTCACTGGCCACCTGCGCCGATTGCCGCGCGCCTCTCGATCCCACCGCCCTCAGTTGCCCCGCGTGCCACGCGCTCACCCACGCGCAAGAACTCGAATCCCTCGCCGCGCAGGCCCGTGAAGCTTCGCTTCGCCACGATCTCGCCGCCGAACGCGATCTCTGGGAACGATCGTCCGCGCTGCTCCCCGCCGATACCGTTCAGTACCGGAGCATCCGCGCGCGTGTCGTTCAACTAAACGCCCTGATCAATGCCGAAGTTGGTGATGCGTCGCGTCCCAACGCCGCAACTCCAGGCGCGCCCCAATCGACCGCCGGGAAATGGGGAAAAGGCGCGGCCGGCATCGGTCCCGCGCTGCTCCTCGCCCTGAGCAAAGGAAAACTCCTGCTGCTCGGCCTCACCAAGATCGGCACGCTGCTTTCGATGCTCGCGTTCGTCGGCGTCTACTGGGCGCTCTACGGATGGCCCTTCGCCGTCGGCATCGTGTTGTCGATCTATGTCCACGAGATGGGACACGTGCTGATGCTGCGCAATTATGGAATCCCGGCCAGCGCGCCGATGTTCATTCCCGGATTCGGCGCATTCATCAGCATGCGCGGCCATTCCATCACTAGGATTCAGGATTCGCGCGTCGGCCTCGCTGGGCCCATCTACGGTTTCGGCGCGGCGCTATTCGCGCTCCTGGTCGCCTACGCGACCGGAAACAAAACCTGCGCCGCCATCGCCCACTTCGGCGCGGTGATCAATTTGTTCAACCTGATTCCGGTGTGGCAACTCGACGGCTCTCGCGGAATCGCCTCGCTCACGCGCCAGCAGCGCATGTTGATCCTGTCCGCGGTCGCGATTCTCTGGCTCGCAACATCCGAGACGATGCTGTTCCTGATCGGCCTCGCCTTGGTGTTTCGCCTGTTCACGAAAGACGCCCCCGCCGAGCCGGATCAAACCGGACTACTGCAATTTCTGGGAATTCTTTCGGCGCTCACCGCGGTTGCCGTGGTCGCGCAAAAAATCGCGAAATAATGTGGGGCCGCCTCGCCCGTACCGGGGCAATCTTGCCGGCGAGCCAGCTTTCAAGCTGGCTTCTTTGTGACCGAACGAAGGCCGGTCTATGTGGGGCAGGGCCATGCCCTGCCAGGCGGCGCGCTCCTATAGCACGCTGGTCTCCGTATAACTCCCGAAAACCTCGCCCATCGCCCCCGCGATTTCGCCGACAGTGGCATACGCACGCACCGCGTCCAGAATAAAGGCCATCGTGTTTTCCGTGCCCTCCGCCGCGCGCCGCAACGCGTTCAGCGTCTTCGCCACCTCGCCTGTATTACGCGTCCGCTTCACCTCGGCGAGCCTTTCCACTTGACGCCGCTCCGCCGTCTCATCGATCTGAAGAAGCTCGATCGGATGGTCTTCCTTCTCCGTGAACTTGTTCACGCCGACCACCACGCTCTCCTGCCGCTCCACCGATTTCTGAAATTCGAAGCTCGAATTGGCGATCTCGGTCTGCGGAAAACCCCGCTCGATAGCCGGAATCATCCCGCCCATCTCGTCGATCTGCCGGATGTAATCGTTCGCGCCCTTTTCCAGATCGAGCGTCAGCTTCTCGATGAAATAGCTTCCCCCTAGCGGATCGGGAACGTTCACCACGCCGCTTTCGTAGGCGATCACCTGTTGCGTCCGCAGCGCGATGGTCACCGCATGCTCGCTCGGCAACGCGTAGGCTTCGTCGAGCGAATTGGTGTGCAGCGACTGGCACCCTCCCAACACCGCCGCCAGCGCCTGAATCGCCGTCCGCACAATATTGTTTTGCGGCTGCTGCCAGGTGAGCGAACATCCCGCTGTTTGCGCGTGACATCGGAGCTTCCAGCTTCGCTCATCGCGCGCATGATAGCGATCCCGCATCACGTACGCCCAGATTTTTCGAGCCGCGCGATACTTGGCGATCTCTTCAAAGAAATCGTTATGCGCGTTGAAGAAGAAACTCAGCCGAGGCGCGAACAAGTCCACGTCCAGACCGCGCTCCATAGCCCAATCCACATATTCGATTCCATCGCGCAACGTGAACGCCAGCTCCTGCACCGCCGTCGATCCGGCCTCGCGAATGTGATACCCCGAAATCGAAATCGGGTTGAATCGCGGCACGTGTTTCGCCGCGAACTCGATCGAATCCGTCACCAGCCGCATGCTCGGCCGCGGCGGATAAATATATTCTTTCTGCGCGATATATTCCTTGAGGATGTCGTTCTGCAAGGTGCCCGAAATTCGTGACCACGAAACGCCCTGCTGCTCCGCCACGGCCAGGTACATCGCCCAGATGATCGACGCCGGCGAGTTGATGGTCATCGACACCGTCACATCCGCCAGCGGAATCCCGCGGAACAGCGTCTCCATATCGGCCAGCGATGAAATCGCCACGCCGCACTTGCCCACTTCGCCGCGCGAGGTAGGATGATCCGAATCGAAACCCATCAGCGTCGGCAAATCGAAAGCCACCGAAAGCCCCGCCTGTCCCTGCGCGAGCAGGTAGTGATAGCGCGCGTTGGTTTCCTCAGCGGTGGCAAAACCCGCGAACTGACGCATGGTCCACAGCTTGCCCCGGTACATCGATTCGTGAATGCCGCGCGTATACGGAAATTGCCCCGGCAGCGGGGCCTCGCGCTCCATATCGACGCCGTCGAGCGCCTCCGGTCCGTACACCGGTTCCAGCGGCAGGCCACTCATGGTCGTGTAAGGCTTTGTGGCCGTGAGGGTTTTAGCCATTGCATCTCTATTCTAGCGCCACATCCGATTTCGTCCCGGCGCCGTAGACATGGGCAGAGCTCAAGCACTGAGGGGCGGCTGTCGGAGGGCCGCCCTACTTCACTCCCTACAAATCCCGCGCTTCGACGATCGGATAAACTCCACCAGATGACGCGTGTGCTCCGTCGGAACCTCGCGCTCGATCTGCTCCAGCGCGTCCTCCAGCTTCAGCCCGGATTTGTACAGGATCTTATACGCCGTTTTCAGCGCCGCGACATCCGCCGTTTTGAATCCCGCCCGGCGCAGCCCCACGATGTTCAACCCCTTCGCGGCCACGTTGAAATCAGAATACATAAAGTACGGCGGAACATCGCTGTTCACGCGCGTATTCCCGCCGATCATCGCCAGGCGTCCGATCTTGGAATACTGGTGAATCACCACGCCGCCCGAAATGAACGCCTGGTCCCCCACTTCCGCGTAGCCCGCTACCAGCGCGCAGCTCGCGATCACGGTCTGATTCCCGATCCTGCAATCGTGCGCCACATGCCCTGACGTCATGATGAAGTTCTCATCGCCGATCACCGTCTCGGATTCCGGCGCGGTGCCGCGCGAGATGGTGAAGTGTTCGCGAATCTTGTTGCCGTTGCCGATCCGCAGGTAACTGCGCTCACCCTTGAAATTCCTGTCGAGCGGATCGGTGCCCAGCACGGTGCCTGCTGAAATTTCGTTGCGCTCGCCGAGCGTAGTCCAGCGTTTGATGAAAACGTACGGCTCGAGACGCGTCTCCGCGCCAATCACGACGTCCTGTTCGACGATCGCGAATTCGCCGATGACAGCACGCGGCCCGATCACCGCATCGGGATGCACACGCGCGGTGGAGGCTACTTGGGCAGTAGAGTCGATGGACATCAGTGATGTGGGGCAGGGTCATGCCCTGCCCAGCGGCGCATATTCATCGCGCTTTCAATAAGCCCGGAGCGCACAGCCCTGGCGTTGTGCGCGATTCAAGGTCAATTCGCCCGCTCGAACAATCCCGCCGCGCCCTGCCCACCGCCGATGCACATCGTGACGACGCCATATCGAGCCTTACGCCGCTCCATCTCATTGGCGATTGTCCCCACCATACGCGAACCAGTCATCCCAAACGGATGCCCAATCGCGACCGAGCCGCCGTTCACGTTGAGGATTTCCCGCGGAATGCCGAGCCGGTCGGCGCAGTACACCACCTGCACCGCGAAGGCTTCGTTCAGTTCCCACAAATCGATATCGCCCATCTTAAGGCCGTGGCGCTTGAGCAATTTCGGAATCGCGAACACCGGACCGATGCCCATCTCATCCGGCTCGCATCCCGCTACCGCGAATCCGCGAAATACCAATTTGTAGGGAATCCCCAGCTTGTCCGCTCGTTCGCGCGACATCAACAGAGTGGCGGAAGCCCCATCGGAAAGTTGCGATGCGTTGCCCGCTGTCACCGATCCCTGTCCGCTGGTTTGATCGAAGTGCGGCTTCAATGCGAGCAAGCCTTCGAGCGTAGTATCCGGACGATTGCATTCGTCACGATCGCAACACACTTCCTTGGTCCCGATTTTCTCGCCGGTTTTCTTATCCAGCACGGCCATGGTCACCTTCATCGGCGCGATCTCGCCTTCGAAGAAGCCTTCCTGCTGCGCCCGCGCCGTTCGTTTCTGGCTCTCCAGAGAATATTCGTCCTGCGCCAGGCGGCTCACGTTGTAGCGCTTCGCGACCACCTCCGCCGTGTCGCCCATCACCATGTACAAACCGGGTTTGTGCTCGGCGAGCCACGGATTCGGCTCGCGATTGCGTTGCGTGAGCGAAATACTTTCGGTGCCCCCGCCGATAGCGGCTTCCGCGCCTTCATTGATGATTTCGTGCGCGGCCACTGCAATCGCCTGCAACCCCGACGAACAAAATCGGTTGATGGTGGTCGCGGCGACGGTCACCGGCAACCCCGCCAGCATCGCGGCGACGCGCGCCACGTTATCGCCCTGCGGTCCATGCGGCTGCGCGCAGCCAAGCACCACGTCTTCGATTTCCGCGGGGTCCAGCTTGGGCGTTTTTCGCAGCACATCCTTAATGCAATGCGCCGCGAAATCGTCCGGCCGGGTCGCGTTGAAAGATCCGCGGAAAGATTTCGCTAGGCCAGTCCGCGAGCTGGCGACAACAACGGCTTCTCTCATAGGTTTATGCGCTCAGGATAGCATTACCGCGTGCGCAGAACGATAAATAATGCGACCCACAAAAGCCCCAGAAAATGCCAGTAGTAGGTGCCGACGTCGACCATTTCCCGGCGCTTAGAGCGGCCCAGCAGGATCACGAACAGCACCACCAATCCGCCGATCAGATGCGCGGCGTGCAGCCCCGTGAACAGATAAAAAAACGAGCTGTGCGGATTCTGGGCCAGGTACGCGCCGCCGGCCACCAATTGTCTCCACGCCGTGACTTGCGCCGCCAGAAACGCGACGCCTAACGATGCCGTGGCCAGCAACAATCGCGAGGCCACCCGCCACGCGCCTTTTCGAAAAAGACGACGGGCAGTTTCGAGCGTGATACTGGATGCCAAAATCAGAGCGGTGCTGATCCATAGCGTTCGCGGCAGCGGGATCGGGTCCCAATACGGCGGATGCGAGGAGCGCCAGTAGTACGCGAACACCAGGAAAAGAAAAAAGACGAAAATCGAAATGCAAATGGCCGCGAGACCGACGCGATACAGGCCCGGCGGGGATTTGGTGGGGTCCTCTAGCGACGACGAAAGAAGAACCACCTGGTCGGTCTTTTCGGCCCGGTCACTGAGAAGGCGGGACATCGATAGCAATCGCTCGCGATCCTATTCTACGCCCGTTGAGGCGCGACAGGATGGAGCGCTCGTGAGAAATCGGCCATCACTCCCGCGGACGGATCTGGACCAGATCCGGCTTCGCGTCTTCTGACCGCGCCACCTCACGCGGCGGCGCCAGCCAGCGCTTCGGAAGTCTCGCCGTGTGGATCAGACGTTCGATCACCGGCATCGCGCGGCGCACCCATTTCCCGTGCAGAACCAGACTGCCGGCCACCAGCAGCGGATGTGGAACCACGGTGCAGCAACGCGCGCACATGTCGATCTCACCTGCACGCCCTTCAGCGTGGAGCCTGCGCAGGCGGCGCATTTCGTCCGAATTGAAGATGACGTCGAGTCCGTTTTCCCGCAGGTCGCCAATGTGTTCGCCGTCGAGCATGTAGCTTTGGCAGCACGGAAACACACGGCCGTCCTGCTTCACGTACAACGCGCCGCGCCATAAGTAATGACAGGGCCGCGAATCGCCTTTCCCCGCTTCGCCGCCGCGTCCGTGGCGGCCCTCCGGCTGCACCAGATTGGTCTCGTCCTCTTTGATGCGGACCTGATCGACGCCTTCTATCGCGCTCCAGAATCGGCGGAATTCGTCCACCTCATGCGCGTTGCCGGGCATCTTCACCATCTGCACCACCACCTGCATTTTCGAGCCGCGCTCATGCTTCATGCGGGCGAAGCGGACGAAGTTATCGCGTACTTTCTCGAATCGCGCGCCCTTGCGATAGTGCTCGAAGGTCTCTTTCGACGCGCCGTCGAAACTCAAAGTGATATGCGCGAGCGGCGTCGCCAGCAGTTTGTCCGAGGCCTTCTCGTCGAGAAAAGTTCCGTTGGTCGAAAGCAGCGTGGAGACTCCGTGCCGCTCGCAGTATTCGATGCGGTCGAATATGTTGCGGTCCATGAACGGCTCGCCCAGGCCGATCAGCATCATGTGCTCGCCGGTCGACGACGCGCCCTGCACCAGCCGCTCGAAAATCTCGCCGGCCATGTCCTCCTTGGGTTGTTTGTGCGTTTCGCGCGGGCACATGGGACAGTAAAGATTGCATTTCGCGGTGGTCTCGACGATATATTCGACGGGCAGTGCGGGCACACGTTCGCGCTTCCCCAGATAGCTCCACAGAAGTTTGGCGCGGTTCACGAAGCGCATGCAAGACCATCTTCGCATGTCATCCTGAGATCATGACCATCGCGATTACCGGCGCGTCGGGGCTGATCGGGACGCGGCTGATGTCACTGCTGCGCGATCGGGGCGAGCAGACCCGCACGATTTCGACACGCGGTGAAGTTCGCGGCGCGGATCTCGAGGGCTGCGACGCCGTGGTGCATCTGGCGGGTGAGCCGGTGGCGCAGCGATGGACGGTGGCAGCGAAGGAGCGGATTCGATCCAGCCGCGTGGACGGCACGCGACACGTTGTGGAAGCCCTGGCTCGATTGAATAAGCCGCCGGCGGTGTTGATCAGCGCTTCGGCGATCGGATATTACGGATCGCGCGGTGATGAGACGTTGACGGAGTCCTCGCCGCCCGCGCAGGATTTCTTGGGCGAGGTCGCGGTTGGATGGGAGCGCGAAGCGCGACAGGCAGAAAGGTTCGAGGCGAGAGCGGCGGAGGCTCTTGGGATTCGCGTAGTGATACCGCGGTTCGGAGTGATTCTCGCCCGCAACGGCGGCGCTTTGAAGAAAATGCTGCTTCCGTTCAAACTCGGTATCGGAGGCCGAATTGGCAACGGGAAGCAGTGGATGTCATGGATACACATTGACGATGTCGTGAGATTGATCTCGTTCGCGATTGCCAACGAATCGGTCCGCGGACCAGTGAATGCCGTCGCGCCGAATCCGGTAACCAACGCGGAGTTCACCCGCGAGTTGGCGCGCGCACTCCATCGGCCAGCGGTATTCCCCGTGCCTCTGTTCGCGCTGCGAATACTCTTCGGCCAGATGGCGGAAATCGTTTATGCAAGCCAACGAGTGGTCCCGGAGGCCGCGCTGCGTGCGGGGTTCGAGTTCAAGTTCGCGGAGCTAAGCGCTGCGCTGCGCGACCTACTCTAATAAGCTGCTCTCGATGTGGGGCCGCCAGTCATGGCGGCGAGCCGGCTTTCGGGCCGGCTTATCTTTTATGTGTTCGGAGAAGCCGACCAGAAGGTCGGCTCGCCGGCAAGACTGCCGGCCCCACAGCTACTCCTGCTTCCGCGCCGACGCCGCCTGATTCGGATCCCACAAAAGCTCGGGCACATGCAGGACGAAATTCGCCCAGCGGCTCCACACGAAAATCGCGTCGCTCAGCCGATTCAAATACTGGATAGCCTCCGGCGGCACGGAATCCTCGCGCGCCAGCGCGACCACTAAACGCTCGGCTCTCCGGCACACCGTTCGCGCGACATGCAGTTCGGCGTTGAGCCGCGTGCCTCCCGGCAGCACGAAGCTGCGCAGCGGCGGAAGATCCTCGTTCATCGCGTCGATCTCGCGTTCCAGTTGTTCGATTTCCGCCATCGTGATGCGCGCCTGCTTGGGATGCACGTCCTCCGGCCTGGTCGCGAGAATCGAGCCGAGATTGAACAGCTCATGCTGCACCCTGCGCAGAATCGCCGCGAGCAGACCCATACGCGGGTCCTGGCCGCACTGTTCCTGACACGAAACATTGGCGAGTCCGGCGAAAGAGTTGAGCTCGTCGACGGTGCCATAGGCTTCGATGCGCAGCGAATCCTTGGGGACGCGCTGGCCGCCCGCGAGTCCTGTTTCGCCGCCGTCGCCGCGCTTGGTGTAGATGCGGTTGAGCGCGATCCGCGGATCGTCAAAGGGCTGGTCCGTCACGTGTTCATTATATATGCGATAATTTCGCAATTATCTCCGACATCCGTTTCGGTTTTCGGATGCTTATCCGAGACCCGGCGTTCACCCTCGCCGCCGCTGCCGTGCTCGCGCTGGGGATGGGCGCATCCACAGCGATCTTCACGCTGGTCCACGCCGTGCTGCTCGCACCGCTCCCGTATCCCGATTCGTCGCGCCTGATCTACGTGTGGACTGCGCGCCTGGAATCCGGAGCGGGGACCGACATTCTCTCCGCCGAGGATTTTCGGGAATTCCGCTCGAAAATCGCGTCTTTCGAAAAAACCTCCGGCTATATTCGAAACTCCTGGACCGTCACGGGAATTGGCGAGCCGCAGCGCCTTTCCGTAATGAACGTCGCCGACGGTTTTTTCGAAACGCTCGGTGTCTTTCCCGAGCTGGGGCGCGAATTCCGAGCCGATGAATTCCACGCGGGACGGGATACGGAAGTCATCTTCAGTCATGCGTTCTGGCGGGACCGTTTGGGTGGCGACCCCGGCGCCATCGGTCGCCGCATCACGCTCGACGGCGTGTCTTATGAAATCGTGGGCGTGATGCCCGCGGGATTTCCGCTCGACAAAGAATTTGACGTGTGGGCGCCCTTGGCGGTCGAATCGCCGCTGGCGCAGGGACGGCTCCACCCCACCATGCGAACCTTCGGACGATTAAGACCGGGCGTCCGTTTGGAGCGCGCGCAGGCTGAAGCCGCAACGCTTGCGGCGGATTTCGCGGTGCGCTATCCGGAAGATCGGCATAAGACGTTCAAGCTGACGACGTTTCTCGATTTCGAAGTGGGGGACACGCGCCAATCGCTGTGGATTCTCGCGGCGGCGGTGGCTTGCCTGCTGCTGATCGCGTGCTCGAATGTCGCCAGCCTGTTGCTCGCGCGGGGCGCGGGGCGCGTTCGGGAAATGGCCGTGCGAGCCGCGGTGGGCGCCCGACGCTCCACATTGATCCGGCAAATGCTGGTGGAAAGCACCGCGCTCGCCGTTCTCGGCGGCGCGCTGGGAATGGCGCTGGCAGCGGGAAGCGTGCGCGCGTTGCTGGCGATAGCGCCGGACGCGCTGCCCCGGTCGCGCGAGATCCATGCCGATCCCCGGATCCTCGCGTTTGGATTTGTTGTGTCGCTGGCCACCGGATTACTGTGTGGCATTGTACCGGCCTGGCGAGGATCGCGAGTAAATTTGAATGAGGCGCTGAAGGACGCCGGACGCAGCGCCGCGGGCATGCGAGGCAGTCGTCTTCACGCGGCGCTGGTGGTGGCGGAAGTGACATTCGCGGTAGCGCTGATGGTTTGCGCGGGACTGCTGGCGCGCAGCCTTCGCGCGTTGAATGAAGTTCGCTTGGGTTATGATACGCGCGGCGCCGTGGTGATGCAGGTGGCGCTGCCCAACGCCCGCTACGGCGGAAAAAATCTGGACGAATCCTGGCGCTTTTTTGAGCGCGTGTTGCGCGCCATCGAAGAGTTGCCGGGCGTGGAGGCCGCGGGCAGCACCAACCTCCTGCCGCTCCTCGCCGACACCAATCGCGTGGGCGTGTGGGTGGACACGCAACCGGTGGAGAGTCCGGAAACCAGAATCGTGCTGGATAATCGCGTGGTCACGCCGGGATACTTTCGCGCGATGGGCGTGCCGCCGGTCGCGGGGCGATTTTTCGATTGGACCGATCGGCCGGAAACGCCGCGGGTGGTCATCATCAATGACGCTTTTGCGCGCGAGGCGTTTCCCAACGGCGCGCTGGGGCATCGGATCACCCTCGACTTGACCTCTTCGCATTGGACCGCCCAGGTGATCGGCGTGGTGGGGAGCTTTCGCGAGGGCAGTTTGTGGGAGGAACCGCAGCGCGAATTGTTCACCACCGAATCGCAAACCACCATCCGTGGGCAAACGCTGGTGGTCAGAGAAAAAGCCACGGGCCCTTTGAATAGGGATTCCGTCGGGGGCGCCTCTGATACCGTGGCGGCCGTACGCCGGGTGATCGCGCGGGTGGATGCCGACGTGCCGGTCTACAACGTGCGCACCATGCAACAGCAAGTGTCGAATCGGCTGGCGCAGCCGCGCATGCGCGAGATGGTGTTCGCAACATTCTCGATTGTGGCTCTGGTGCTGGCGTCGCTGGGGGTCTACGGCGTCATCGCATGTGCGGTGGCGGAGCGAAAGCAGGAAATCGGCATTCGCATGGCGCTGGGCGCGCAGCCGTCGCGTATCCGCGGGATGTTGGCGGCGGAGGGGCTGAAGCTGACCGCGATCGGCCTCGCCATCGGGTTAGCGGGCGCGGCGGCCGCGAGCCGTCTGCTATCCAGATTCCTTTACGGGATTTCGGCGGCCGATCCATGGAGTTTTCTCGGAAGTTTTCTGGGAGCGGCGGCGGTGTTCGCGGCGGTCGCGCTGGCGGCGAGTTATCTGCCCTCGAGAAAAGCTGTCAAACTGGACCCGCTGCGGGTGTTGAAGTCGGAATGAGCCGTGTGCATTTTCCCATGTCGCTACCCGGAAATCCCACCGGCAGCCCGTTCTGCTAAGCTTTGGTCATGATGACTCTCTCGCGCCCGGCCGAGCGGCCGATACTTGAATGAATCCAAGAGGCTATCCACCACGCCGGCCGAGGATCCGCGAGAACGTCAACGAAGCTATTCGAGTGCGTGAAGTCCGCGCCGTCTTTCCGGACGGATCTGTCGAAGTCATGCCGACGCAAGCCGCGATTCGCAAGGCGCAGGAACTGGGACTCGACCTGATTTTGATCGCGCCCACCGCCGAGCCGCCCGTCGCCAAGGCGATGGATTACGGCCAGTGGACTTACGAAAACAAGAAGAAGCAGCACGAGGCCAAACGCAAGCAGCACATCATCCAGGTGAAGGAGCTGAAATTTCGGCCCAACACCGACGATCACGATTACGACTTCAAGAAAAACCATGCGATCCGTTTTCTGACGGAAGGCAATCGCGTGAAAGCCGTGGTGCAGTTCCGCGGCCGTGAAATCGCGCACACGGACCTGGGCCGCAAGCTGCTGATGCGCTTCACCGAGGATCTTACGCAATACGGCGCGGCGGAAGGCCAGCCGCGACTCGAAGGCCGCAACGCGCATGTACTGATCAGCCCGTTGAAGAAGGACGCGGTGCATCCGGTGAAGGACGGTAAATCCGGTGCGCCGAAAGATGGGGCCTCAAGAGATAAGCCGAAGCCGCCCGCGGGGCCCGGTCCGCAATAGATCCGCCCTGCCAACCGGAGCGATTGAGCCGGGTGTCGCGGGCTTTCCACACTTCTCCCATACCGCCCGCGCCAATGAAAAGCAGAGACAATTCTGGTTTTCTCGCGGTAAGAGCCGCCGGAAAAAACGTCCGAAAAGTCTCATTGGCAGACGACAAGATCGCCTGCTCCACAGAGCAATTAAGCACTCCATTCTGTCGTGCCTCAAAGATCACGTAAGATCACGAAGATAAGATCACATAAAATCCATCCGGCAGGCGACCAGATCGCCTGCCCCACATCGTCGATATTCTAACCGCTCCCTTTTTTAAAACCGCTCCCTTTTTTAAAACCGCTCCCTTTGGTCACGGCTCGGAAATCTGAACTGAAGCCGGCTTCACCCCGTCCCAACCCGGAACAGCAGGTTCGTGTTTTTCGCCCGCCACGACGGGGGATCGGTATTTTCGAGACCGACGGCCATCGACAACACAAACACCTTACAACGGCGTTGCCTAGGACGCCTTGCTCAGTGGAACCGGCTCTCTGTCGATCGAGCACCGATCTCTTCGGTTTCAAGATAAACCAGGAATGTTGCGAAGGGGTGTGGACCGAAGTGGGAAGTGGAGGAATCGAGAGGAGATAGAGGTGAAAAAAAGTGAGTTATTGCGCTGATTGGGGTTTGGGGATGTCGAGTTGAACGTTGATGGGAGGTTGAGGTACCGCTCCTTCGTGCGCTGGCGCGCGTTGGCTCCGGAACCCGGAGCCAAGACAGTCGCGGTTCAGGAAAGCACGGGCAGGGCATGCGGCACGCACGTACCGTGGCCCTGCCCCACACATTTAGCGCCAGCGTCCCTCGTGAAAACGGTAACGGCCGCCATAGTGTTCCCAGTATGGAGCCACCCACACTGCGCGAGCGCGTGGCGGACGCGCCCAATTACCTCCGACCCACACGTGGGTGTTGCCGCGCCAGCCCCAGTATCCATTGATCCAGACATAACCCGGGCCGGGAGCGGGGCCGAAGGTTTCGACGCGAACCGGAGGGGGCGGGATGTTGGCGTAGTAGACGCCCCCCGCACATCCGATCATCGAGAAGGTCGAGAACACGAGAATGAGTGCGCAGTTCCTTATCACAGATTTCTTCATCGCGGCATTGGTCAGCGCGGCGTTTTTCATTGCAACTGCCTCCTGCTTCTAGGAACGCGAGTGCGGCGTGAGTAGTTGCGGACTTCACCGTCCGTTAATGTGGAGGGTCGTTAATGTGCGGGGCGTGCGGGGCGTCAGATCACGTCAGAAACACATTACGCCGGATCAGGCACAGGAGGCGGCGCGAGCACGGCCTCCGCCATGCCGCGCTTCAGCGCGTCGATGCCTTCGCCGGTGACACTCGAGATTTTGTAGAACGGCAGACCGCGCCTGGTGGCGAGGCGTTTGAGCGCGGTGACGCGCTTGGGATCCTGAGCGGCATCGATCTTGGCGGCCACCACGATCATCGGCTTGGCGGCGAGCTGTTCCGAAAAACTGGCGAGCTCGGTCATCACCACTTCAAAATCGTGAACGGGATCGCGGCCGCTGGATTCCGACACATCCACCAGGTGCGCGAGCAGCCGGGTTCGTTCGATGTGCTTCAAGAACTGCACACCCAGACCGTGGCCGAGGTGCGCGCCTTCGATAAGGCCCGGAATGTCGGCGACCACGAAGGTACGATCGCCGTCGGCGCTGACGACGCCGAGGTTGGGCTCGAGCGTGGTGAAGGGATAATCGGCGATCTTGGGGCGCGCGGCCGAAATGCGCGAGATCAGCGTGGATTTTCCAGCGTTCGGAAATCCCACCAGGCCCACGTCGGCGAGCAGCTTGAGCTCCAGACGCAGAGTGCGTGCTTCGCCCGGAAGCCCATCCTCGTGCTCGGTGGGAGTTTGATGCGTGGAGGTGGCGAAACGCGCGTTGCCCTTCCCGCCCTTGCCGCCGTGCGCGACGGTGAAACGATCGCCGGGCGTAGTGAAATCGTGGATCAACTCACCCGTGGCGGCGTCATAAATGATGGTGCCGACCGGCGTGGGAACTTCCTTCGATTCGCCTTCGCGGCCCGTGCGATTGCTGCCTTCGCCGTGACGGCCGCGCTCGGCTTTATGTTCTGGGTTAAAACGAAAATGGAGCAGCGTGTTGTAGTGCTGGCTGGCGACGAAGATGACATCGCCGCCACGCCCACCGTCGCCGCCGCTGGGTCCGCCGTGAGGGACGAACTTTTCGCGGCGAAACGCAAGACAGCCGTTCCCGCCGTCGCCGGCTTTCACGTAGATTTTGACTTCGTCGATGAACATGACGCGGCGCACGCCCGGGCGTGCTGTGTCGAGACTCCTCTCGACATTCTATTTGAAGTAAGAAAGCTGGGTGTCGGCAGGAGTGCCGACACGGCACGCATGAGTGCGTGCGCCACTTTAGGGGTGTCCTTATTCGGCGGCTTTGACGCTGACGAACTTACCCAGACGGCCGCGATCGCGGAATTCGATTACACCGCTGACTTTTGCGAACAGCGTGTCGTCCTTGCCGAGGCCCACGTTGACGCCGGGCTTGATGCGCGTGCCGCGCTGGCGCACGATGATGGATCCGCCGGGGACCAGTTGTCCGCCGAACAGCTTCACGCCGAGGCGCTGCGCGTTTGAATCGCGCCCGTTCTTGGAACTGCCTAAACCTTTTTTATGCGCCATAAAAGCTCCTGACGATTGTGATCTTCCTTGACGAGATGCTTACGCGACGATTTCGCTTACCGTGACTCGCGTAAAATTCTGGCGATGTCCGATGGTGCGTTTGTATTGTTTCTTGCGCTTGAACTTGAACACCAGCGTTTTTCCGCCGCGGCCATGCGAGTGGATGGTGCCTTTGACCACGGCGCCGGAGACGTCCGCGCCGGATTTGATGGAATCGCCATCCACTAGCGCGACTACGCGGCCGAGTTCGACGGCTGCGCCGACATCGCCAGTGAGGGTTTCGACTTCAATGGATTCGCCCGCGGCGACGCGATATTGTTTTCCGCCAGTTTCGATGACAGCGTACATAACGGGATTCCTTAAGGGTGGACTTTCTGAGGAACCTCAGAAGCTTCAGGATACTACAGGCGGGCATGGGTTGGCAAAGGCGTATGATGAAGGTGATGGCATCGAACCCCATTATCGAGCTCTACAAACGCGATGTCGACCGGACGCTGATCCGCGAGAATCTCAAGCTGAGCGTCACGGAGCGGTTTGAGCGGATGATGGCGGTCGGGCGCTTCCTTGAAGAGTTGCAACAAGCCGGGCGCGTAATCGATCTCGACGCGCGCAAAGCGCAAAGCGCACTCTGGCGAGAGTGGAAGGCCAGTTCTGAACCGCGTGCTTAATTCGCTCTCGACGCAGGGCGCGGGTCCCGTGTGATCTCGACCTGAGTGGCGCCGGCTGAAACGCAAACCGCGAGGGTCAATCGGGGCATAATGACACCTGTGAAGAAATCCCTGCGAGTCTACGCCGATACGTCGGTGTTCGGGGGCTGTTTCGACGAGGAATTCAAGACTGAGAGCATTCGGTTTTTTGAAGAGGTTGGACGAAGGCAGTTTGTCGTCGTCGTTTCCAACGTCACGCTCGACGAGTTGGAATTGGCTCCAGACAAAGTGCGTCGCATATTGGCGGATCTACCGGCTGAACAAGTTGAGATCGTGAACACGTCGTCGCAATCCGACGAGCTTCGAAACGCATACCTCGAAGCCGGGGTTGTGGGGCCGGCTTCCGCCAATGATGCGGCACACATCGCCGTGGCGACGACTTGCAGTGTAGATCTCGTGGTGAGTTGGAACTTCAAACACATCGTCCACTTTGAGAAGATAGGAGGATACGAGGGGGTGAACAGCCTGCGCGGCTATCGAAGCCCCAGGATTTATTCACCCCGGGAGGTGGTGACACCATGAAAGGCGAGAAGATATTCGACTGCGTCGAGATGAAGGCGAAGATTCAGGAACGCCTGTTGCGCGAGTCGACCGATCTGGGAGAAGAGGAGGCCCGAAAACGGCGAGCTGAGCGTTTGTCCCGTGATCCGATTCTGGGCGGCTTTCTTCGGAAGAAGAAGGCGATGCAGCAAGGAGCGACGGAGCACACCTCCGTCGCCTAGTCTAGTCGCGGCTCGGAAGCGGTCTATGACGTCGCGCCCGGACCGCTCACCCGCCGCGCCGATTCGTGAATTTATAGGGGATCTGATCGGTATCGACAGGCAGCCGGTAGACGTCGGGGTCGTCGTGTTGATAGGCGCGCGTGGGCATGCTGATGAACAGCGCGTCGGTCTCGCCGACGTTTTCGTGCGCGTGAAATACGCGCGCCGGAATCACCATCAAAGTCCGGTCGAGCTCGGTGCGATAGATCTCGTTGATCATGCGGTAGGTGGGCGAATCCGGTCGATTGTCGTAGAGCACCACCTTGACGTGACCCTGGCTTACGAAAATCCGATCGTCGTGAAGGTGATGCTCATGCCAGCCTTTGATTTTTCCGGGCCGGATGGTGAATTGATACACGTACACGAGCGGCGCGGGATGGGGCGGGCGATGGGGACCATAAATCTCGCACAAAGTGCCGCGTTCGTCTGCGTGAGTTCGGGACGACTGAATCACGACGCCGGCGATTAGCGGCGCAACCGGGACTCCTTCAGGCGTGACGGTTTGTCGATCTTTTTTCGGAGTGGCTTTAAGAGCCGTGGCGGGTGCAGGAGCGGTGGCGGATAGCAATTGAGTTTCTCCTATAAACATTTTTCTACAATTCTGTTCTCACGGGTCCAGCCCCCGCGCTTTGCGGTACTGTGCGACGTTCCAGCCGGGAGTATCCGGAGCGGGCGGAGGCGCGATCTCCGGAACTCGCACGGGAGGCTTGAAAGTGTGGAGGCGCGCAATGCGCATCGCCTCCAGTAACATGAACCAGCGGCGCCGCTCGAGCTGAGCGGTATAGCCGGCCTGCTCATGGCAGGGTTTCTCGCGATAGCAGTTTTTCCGAAGCGTGGAATTAAATTTAAAAACAGTCAATTCGCGCGTCGAGACGAACTTAAGACCGGCTTCAAATGCGCGATATTCCAGATCCACATCCGGATTTCTCCAGATGGTGCGATAGTCCTTCCACCCGCCGATCCGGGAAATTACGTCGCGGCGATGCAGCAAGCCGGAGGGCGACATCCCCTGCTTTCCGTCGTACCCGCCTTCGGGGAAATAGCCCGTGATTAAACGGTAGTTGGAATCCTCCGGGCCGATCATCTCCACCAGAGAGCTGGCAAAATCGGCGCCGGAGCGGGTCGCGGCCGAAAGCAAAGTCTTGAGATGATCGGGATGCCACACATCGTCGTGGCCCAGGTAGGCAATGTAATCCGCCCGCGCCAGAGCGAGGCCGGCGTTATTGGGAGCGCTCTGATTGCCGGAGTTCACCGTCAGATTGTGCCAGCGAATGCGAGCGTCTCCAAACGAGCTGACGACGGATTCGGAATCGTCGGTACAGCCATCGCCCACCACCAGGAGTTCGAAATTCCGTTCGGTTTGCCACAGCACGCTGCGGACGGCGAACCTGAGAACGCTGCTCCAGTTGTAGGTGGGGATGATGACGGAGATGCGCGGAGAAACGGAGGCTTCAAAGGCGATGCGGACGCGAGGCAATGCGCGCAGTCCATACTTGACCGAGTGGCTCACCAGCCTGCGCAATTGACTCGAAGTCAGATATTCCACGGAATAAACGAACTAATCCACAATAGCAAACCCGGCTAGTTAGCTTTAGTTGCGGCGCGGGTTCCGGCCGGGCGAAGCTGCGCGTCTTCCAGACGCTTGGTTTCCTGCCAGGTGAAAATCATGCGGTCGATCACCGTCAAATTCCCCAACACGGCGATGACCCATAGCACCGGCGCCATGCGATCGAACAGTGCGCCGATGATCAGCAATACCACGCGTTCGGGGCGCTCCATGAATCCCACCTTGCAGGTGGGAATGGTATTTTCGGCGCGCGCGCGAACGTAGCTCACCATGACAGACGCGGTCATCACGATGGCGGTCAGCACCACATATCCGAAGCGGTTGATGGAGCCATACCAGACCAGCAGACCGACCAGCAGCGCGAGGTCCGAGTAGCGATCGAGCACGGAGTCGAAGAATCCGCCGAAGCGCGTCACGCGATTGGTTTCGCGGGCCACTCGCCCGTCCACCATGTCGAACAAGCCCGCTCCGATGATCACCACGCCGGCCCATCGGAACTGACCGACCGCGAGCAGGGCGCCGGCGCCGATGTTGATGGCGAGTCCCAGGGCGGTGAGGACATTGGGATGGATTCTCGAGAGCGCAAGGCCGCGCACAATCCAGTGGATGGCTTTGCCGCAGACCACGCCGATGGCGCGCGTGTAGGTCATGTCGTTAACTTTCCGGCCTGATGGATGGTGATTAATTCTATAATTTCCATTTCGCGAGTGCCACCGGGGATCTGAATTTTCACCTCGTCGCCGACCCGTTTGCCAAGCAGCCCGCGGCCGATGGGCGAACTGGTGGAGATCATGCCCTTGGAGACATCCACGTCCTCGCTGGTCACCAGCTTGTAGGTGATCTTTTCGTCCTTATCGATGTCGAGCACGATCACGGTAGAGCCCAGCCCGACGCGATCGTGCGGGATCTTGGACATGTCGATCATGGAAAGTTCGCGGAGGCGTCCGTAGAGTTGGGCCAGCTTGGCGTGGACCATCCCCTGGCGCTCCTTGGCGGCGTGATATTCGGCGTTCTCGCTCAAATCGCCGTGCGCGCGGGCTGTCAGGATGGCGCGGGGCAGTTCGATGCGGAGTTCGTTTTCGAGAATCGCGATCTCGTCCTGAAGCTTCTTGATAAGCTCGATCATTCGCTTCCGATTGCGATTATAACGCGCTGCGCCGGGTGGCGCGTGCTGAAATTTCGCGGAAATTTTTGGGCTGGGGCGATAATACGCGGGGTGGTCTGAGCAGTTGCGGACGCGCGCCCGGCACACTACTTGTGCAGGATCTTGTGGCGCATGTCCGGCCAGAACTCTTTGAGCACGTTGAATCCGGCGTCGCTCACGATGTTCACGGCGAACCGCTCCATGGTCTCGCCGCCGGAGCGCTCCGAGGGCGGATAGTACAGATTCGAAAGGGCCGCCGCGCCAAAATTTCCGGCGATTTCAGAAATGTTGAAGCCGTTCCGGCCGGAGTCCTTGCGGGTGATCACCTCTCGCGAAAGGGTATAGCCGACGCGATGGAAGAAACTGCCCTTCCCCAGGCGGAAATAGCGGGGATCCTCATGCAGGAGCGAGGGAAGAATGGCTTCCGACATGAAATTGGCGATGGCGCCATCGGCAAACGAGGCGCCGTAGCGCTTCGCGTAGCCCTGCGCGCCCTGTCCGAATTCGCGAGACTGATCGTGCCACTGCGCGACGCCCGCGAACAGACCGGTGGTCACCCACGAGAACGGATCGAATCCGTCATGCGTCGCAATCCAGAATTTCTGTCCGGAGGTTATCGGTGTATAGTGTTGCACGGGTTCATTCACCGCGTCGTATTCCGGGACGATGCCGAAGATATGCGTGTCGGTTCGGGAGGGCTGGACCGGTTCGGGAGCGGGAGCCGGGGTGACTTCGACCGTCGTTTCGGGCGTTTCCTGGGGATGGGCGGGTAAGCCGATCGGCAGATCCTGCCCTTGAATTCGAGCGACACCGGCCGACAGAACTACGAAGATGAGAGTGGCGCACAGCCAAGGCATGTTTAACTGACGGTTTCCGCTGCCATAAGTGTTACCACGAAAGCGCGTCACTTGGCGAGTTCGCGGCGCATATTTTCGAGCGATTGTTGCATCGAAACGTTGCCTGGCCAGGCAGCAGCGTCGGTTCCAGGGGTGGCCTGTGAAATTTCGGCGAACAGCGGGACCAATTCGGGATCGCGCCAGCCGCGCCGTGACTCTTCGAGCATGATTTCGATGGCATGCTGGTGCGAAAACGCCGGTTTGTAGGGGCGCGCGGTGGTGAGCGCGTCGTAGATATCGGCGACTTGCAGAATGCGCGCCAGCAGCGGAATCTCCTCCCCGGCCAAACCGTCGGGGTAGCCGCTGCCATCCCAGCGCTCGTGATGGCTGCGGATGATGGGGAGCACGGGCGTCAGCGTTTTCATGGGACGGCAGATTTCTTCTCCGCGGATGGTGTGCAGACGCATGGTCTGCCATTCACCGTCGGTCAGCAGGCCGCGTTTGAAGAGGATCGCATCGGGAATGCTGATCTTGCCGATGTCGTGCAGATATCCGCCGCGATAGAGAGCGAGCTGATCGTGGCGCAGCAGCCCCAACGCCTGGCCGAGCGCGATGCTGTAGGTGGCGAGACGCTCGCAATGCAAGCCGGTGTAGCGATCGCGGTGCTCGACGGACTGCGCCAGGGCGAACAAAATGGTCTCGGCTTCCTCCAGCGAGTCGATCAAGGCCTTGTTGCGCAGCATGGCGCGGATGCGGGTCCGGACGATGGAGGGCTGGAGGGGTTTGATGAGAAATTCGTCGGCGCCGGATTCGATGCCGGCGACTTCGTTTTCCGCGCCCTGAACGCTGGTGGTCATCAAGATGGGGATGAGCTGGGTCTTGCGATCGGTCTTGAGGAGATGGCAGAAATCGGGGCCGCTCATTTCAGGCATCACCAGATCCACCACCACCAGGTCGACCTTCTCGTGTTCCAGCAGGGCGACGGCGAGCGAAGGGCGCTTGGCTTCGAGTATCCGGTAGTTGGCCGTCTTGAGCATGGCTTTGAGCAGGCGGCGATTGAGGTCGATATCGTCGACGATAAGGACGGTGGAGGCTTCGTTCGCGTCCTCGAGTACGCTCTCCCAGCGAGGGAGATGCATATCGGGACGAAGCACGACAGCTTCGACGCTCGACGCGGCCTTAGGGGAAACCGGCACGGCTATCTGTTCAGTAAACGCGGCTGCTCTTCGACAACACCCCGGGAACAACACTCCGGGTAACGCACGGCCCGGGTAACTCAAACTTCGGGCAATTCACACGACGGCTAAATCCCCGCGCGGGTAAAAACTCCACCACAGCCCTACGGACCCAACACAGCCCTGCGGACCCACACAGTCCGACGGACCCAACGCAGCACTGACCTGGGCGAATCCGCCGATGCACGCCGCGCGTCCACCCGCTCGATGGGTTATCGGCTGAATCCTAAGAAAGATTTAGCGGCAGTACTAAGGCCGGAACTAAGTTGTCCGCAATTATTGTAAGAAGCGGTTCAGAATGCTGAAAACGTAGTTTTTCGTTTCCGGAATATCCGGGATACCGCCGGTCTTATCCACGCGGCCCGCGCCGGAGTTATAGGCGCTGAGGGCCAGCGTAAGATCGCCGTGATAGCGATCCAGCAGTTGTTTGAGCAGCTTGGCGCCGGCGTCGAGGCTCTGGCCGGGATCGAACGGGTCGGTGACGTCGAATTGCGCCTGGGTGGCGGGCATAAGCTGCATCAGCCCCTCCGCGCCTTTGTTCGAGACCGCGCACGGGCGGAACGCGGATTCCTGACGCGCGACCTCGCGGACCAGCGCGGGATCGACGCCCTGCTGTTCCGCGGCGGCCTGAATCATCTCAAAAAGCTGCGGCTTGGGCACGGGGTCGCAAGCGGGCATGGCGAAAGGCGTGGCGAAGACGCTGGGCATGGCGAAGGGGCTAGGCATGGATAGCCGAGCGGTGGCGAAGAAGGAGCCCGAGGATTCCCGAGCCTCCGTGCGCTCGGATTCCCGCAGGTCCCTCGCCTGCTGGAGCACCGAGATCCGTTGTTTTTCGAGCGAAGGGGCCATGAGGGCGCGGACGCGCTCGGCTTGGCCGCGGGCGTCACGGGGTGCACTGTCTTGCATCAGACCGTCTTGCATTAGGAGGAGAAGGAGCCATGTCACGTTGTCTTGATCGGCATGGATGGAGAATCGCATGAGGTCGGGAAAGTCCTGTCCATCGCCAGGGCGTGCTAAAAAGCTACGATGAAACGAGGGGGTAAACAGCATGGCAAGCCTCGATTGGTCACAATGCCCCGCCGTGGAGAGCGTCCCTGGCAAGGTCAGTGGTGCATGGGTGTTTCGCGGCACTCGCGTTCCCGTGTCGGCGATTTTCGAGAATTTGAAAACCTCGCCACTCGAAGAGGTGCTTGAAAACTTCCACGTTACGCGCGAGCAGGTTCAGACCGTGCTCGACTTCGCGGCCAAAAGCACGCAGCCGCTGGAAACGTCGCGCGTCGGATGAAGATCATTTTCGATGAAAGCGTGCCGCAAAAACTGCGCTTGCTCATCGAGGGCCATACGGTCGTGACAGCTTGGTATCAAGGCTGGTCCGGTCTGCAAAATGGCGCTGGTGGTGCTCAGCACGAACAACTGGGATTTCATCAAGGCGGGTATTGGCGAGATCATGGCAGCGGTCGACGCCGCCACACCGGGCAGCTACACCGAGGTAGAAATTCCGACGAGGTAAGCCCCCGCCCGTGTCTCTCGCGGCGAAGCCGCGCCGCGATTTTTCTTGTGCGCCACGCTACAATCTGGGTCATGGCCTCTTACAAAACCTTTACTGTCAAAACCGACGTTGTTTCGGTCGATATTCCAGCAATGGCGGCCATGTCGCCGGAGGATTATGCAACCTACATTCGTACCAATCTGTTTTTTGTTGACCATCACGATGTGCTGAGGGAGGAGCCAGCAGGGGGGGTATCCCATCGCGGTGACCCAAGCACAGATAAGAGCACTGATTACCTATCTTGAAGAAATTGCCCCGCAAGTCGGGGGTGAGAGCTAAAGAGGTCACGCCTTGGCCGTGTTTCACAATAGGGTCCCTTGCACCCGGATAGATGGCCCTTGCCTGATTTTTAACGCTGGCTCTGAAGTGGTCGCACAGTTTGCCGTTGCTGAGGTACAGGGATGGAAGGTAGACGAGCAGTGAAGGAGCAAAACCACAAATGACGATGAAGGAAGCCGTAGAGCTTGGCCGATCCTGCCTAGTTGGTCTTGCTATCGCTGCTTTCTGCGTTCTGATTCTGGAGGGTCAGACCGCACCGAAGTCAGCAGCACCAAAGGCCGCGCCAAAGGCAGCACCAGCCGAAACGCCGGAACACAAGCACGCTCAAGCTGAAGTTCTGAATGCTTTGACCAGTTACAATAAGCAACTGGCTGAGTTCGCAACGATGTGCCATAACGTGTTGCCTGACGATACGGAGTGTAGTCCCTCGGTGGTCGAATACCACCCTAGAGACGTTGGCCAGCTTCTAATTGACGTTCAGCTTCAGGGCATGACTGCCGAATACGCTGTTTCAGCTTTACGTCTCGCCGCTGCACGGAACGGCAAAGACACAGGGGATGACCTACAGCGGTCGATGAAGGATTTTGGAACGAGGAACATGAAAGCGTTTTCGGAGCTTCTGGTGAGGCTCCAACAGGCCGATACTTGCACTGCGGTCTACCGTTCAACTATCAACAAAAAAACAGGCGACCTGACCGTAGGTGAGACGGAAAAAATTTCGGCCTGCCGTGAACTTGAGAGTTATCCGCCAAAGCGAGATTGAAGGGGTTTTCAGGCGCTCTCTCATCACCAGAAAGCATGGTCAACAGCCCCCGTGAGGTGGGGCAAACGAGGCCGCTAAAGCTTCGCGGCCTTCACGAGCGTTTTCCACGCCACTTCTTCGTGCGGCTTGAATTCGGTCGTCCGCTCACAGTTACAGCCAGACTGAAACCGTATCCGGGCTCCTTCATCCTTCCGAAGAAGTTGCTCGAATTCATCAATCCTGAGGCAGAGAGCTTCTGCAAGCGGACGCGGGCCAAGCATGAGAGCGATTTTCTGCCCACCGGGTCTCAAATGGAACGGCTCCTTTTGCGGCCACGACATGTGTATCTGAACCTTCAGACCGCCAACTATCAGGCGCTTTGTATCGAATCCGTGCGCTAACCCGTTGCGCAACGCATTGTAGAGCTGCCCTGCCAGCACTCTCCATTCCCCTGTTGGCACAAGTTCCTTAAAGACTCGGTAGCCTTTTGTCTTTTTGCCAGCTCGCACCGTGGCAAGAATCTCACAGCCGCACCCGACCAATAACATGAGCGTGTAATTGACCGTGTGTGTTCCGCCGCTGATCGCGCGGATGTCGTTGCGAATGTATCCCAGCGTTTCATCGAAATCCGACGAAATCGCACTATATGGCAGCGGCTTCATGGCCCCTCCATTGTCGCACGCTGTTTTTCCTTGCCCGTGCGGTGAAATCCTCCCTAGGGCAGTTTTGCAAAGGGTCCTCGGCATCGTTTCATTGTTTCAGAAAGGGTAAGTTTTGCGACATACGGCCCGCACCGTGATGACGGTCGCCCGGTAGCGCTGTGCGCTCCACGGGCAAGGCTGTTCGGAACCCCGAGGCATCGCACGCGTAGTCAGGTGTCGTGTGCTTTACTGAAATCTCATGCAGGAAACCATCGCGCCCGCGCGGGCGATTGAGGGCATCATTGCCCTGCCCGGCGATAAGTCGATTTCCCATCGCTACGCCATGCTCGCGGCGATTGCCGAGGGCGAGACGACCATCGCCAACTATTCAACCGGCGCGGATTGCCAGTCGACGCTCGCGTGCGTGGAAGCTCTGGGCGCGAAGGTCGAGCGGCGTAGAGTAGCCAAAGTAGCGGACGATGACGGCGCGAACGGCACGAACGGCGGCGACGGTAATGTTGACGCCCAAATCATCATTGCCATTCAGGGAGGGGAGCTGAAAGAGCCCGCGGGGGAACTCGATGCCGGTAATTCGGGCTCGACCATTCGCATGCTCAGCGGAATTCTGGCGGCGCAGCCGTTTACATCGCGAATCGGCGGCGACGAATCGCTGTCGCGCCGCCCGATGCAGCGGATCATTACACCCCTTCGACAGATGGGAGCGTCGATCGAAGCCCGCGACGGCAAGTTTCCGCCACTGACGATTCACGGGCGCCCGCTCCACTCGATCGACTACACGCTGCCGGTTGCGAGCGCGCAGGTGAAGAGCTGCGTGCTGCTCGCCGGTCTCTACGCCGAGGGCGATACGATTGTGCGCGAGCCGGTGCGCACGCGCGATCATACCGAAATCGCGCTGCGCGAGTTCGGCGCCGAACTCGAAACCGAACGCCGGGTGATCACGCTGCGGGGCGGCGCGAAGCTCATCGGGCGCGAGCTGGGCGTGCCCGGCGACCTCAGCTCGGCCGCATTCTTCCTGGTTGCGGCGCTGCTGATGCCGGAGGCGAATCTGGTGATTCACGGCGTCGGGCTGAATCCGACGCGAGCGGCCCTGTTGGATTTTCTGCTGGGGATGGGCGCGTCGATCAAGATTCTGGACTTGCGGCAGGTAGGCGGCGAACTGATCGGCGACGTGCGGGTGCGGGCATCGAAGATCTCCGGCGGCTTGATCGAGGGCGCGATGACGGCGGCGCTGATCGACGAGATTCCCGCGCTGGCGGTGCTAGGCGCGGCGTCGAGCGGGGGGCTGACGGTGCGCGACGCGTCGGAGTTGCGCATCAAGGAAACCGACCGAATCGCCGTGCTGGAGGAGAATTTCCGTCGCATGGGGGTCGCCATGGAAACGACGCCGGACGGCTTCCACATTCCCGGCGGGCAGCGATTCCACGCGGCTGAGCTCGATTCGGCGGGCGATCACCGCATCGCCATGGCGTTCGCGGTGGCGGCGCTGGCTGGCGACGCTGCCTCGACGATCCAGGGCGCGGAAGCAGCTCGCGTTTCTTTTCCCGAATTCTACGCTATACTACGGCAGATCAGCCGTTAATCTTATGTTCAAGCCCGCCGTGGGTCACGAGGGTCTGCGCGAGCGCGCCCGCGAGCGTGCGCATGATTTGCGCTTGCCCGGCCTGGTACACGATTTAAACAACGTGTTCCAGACGCTGGCGGAAGCGGCGGAACTGTTGCCCGCGGACCCCGAGACTGCTTTTCTTTCAGCGGCGATCCTGCGTAGCGTCGAGCGAGGCAAGAATCTGACGGCGAGCATCGAATCCGCGGAAGGCGAAAGCGCCCCCTTCGAAAACATTCTGGATGACGCGATTTCGTTCGTCGAAGATTCGCTGATCGCGAGGCGCGGGCCGAAGATCCGGTTCAAGCGATCGGTGGTGCGGGGGATCGAGCTGCGGCGCAATTGGGCGTGGGAGCGGGTGTTGATCAATCTGTTCTCAAACGCAGTGCTGGCGATGGCGGAGGGCGGGACGATTCATGTTTCGGCGCGGCACTTGCCAACGCGTCATGTTTCAGCGCGACGCATTGCAAGTGACCCGGTCGCAGGGGTGGTCGAGATCGTGGTGAGGGACGAGGGTCCCGGGATCGCGCCGGAAATCCTGGCGGGTATTTTCAAGCCGCACGTGTCGACGCGAGGGTCGGGACTGGGGCTGCATATCGTCGAGACGATCGTGAAGCAAGCCGGCGGCGAGATAAGGGCGTCGAATCGCGCGGAGGGGCGCGGGGCGGAGTTCACGATCACCATCCCGGGTCACATGGAGAAGGTAGTGGAGACGGCGAAATCCGCGCTGAAGGCGCACGCGTAAGAACGATTTGGCCACGAATGAACACAAATGAACACGGATAAACCCTTTGTTTTTCATACGTGTTTATTCGTGTGTATGCGTGGATAACAGCTTTTCGATACTACCCGAGTTGTAATCAATGAGCCCTCTCAGCCGTCTCAATCGTGTGAGGCGCCTGATTCTAGCGATCGCGATCGTCGGCATAGCCGCCGCCCAAAGCCCGTCACAAAAACCAGCACAAGCCACGATCGCAGCCGGGGCGAAGCCGGACGCCGACGCGATCGTCCGCAAATCGCTTGAGCGGGATTTCTATAATTTCAACTCGGTCAAAGATTACACCTATGTCCAGCGCGAAGAGGATCGCGAATATGACGGCTCGGGCAAGCTGAAGAAAACCGAATCGTCCACGGAGGAGGTTCTGATCCTGGCGGGGCGCCCTTACGAAAAGGAGATCGCCAAGAACGACAAGCCGCTTCCCGAACATGAGGCGCGCAAGGAACAGGAGAAGATGGACAAGGAGCTGGTCAAGCGCGAGCACATGTCCGCCTCCGATCGCGCGAAAGTCGAGAAAGAGCGCGAAGAGGAGCGCGCGTATTTGCGCGAAATTCCCGACGCGTTCCGCTTCCGGCTGGGGGGCGAAGAAAGCGTCAGCGGGCAGCCGGCCTGGGTGATCGAGGCCGAGCCGAAACCGGGGTATCAGCCCAAGGATTCGAAAGCGAAAGTCCTGGGGAAAGTGCGCGGCAAGTTTTGGATCACCCAGCGCGACAATCGCTGGGTGAAGATTCAAGCGGAGGCCATCGAGCCGCTGTCTTTTGGCCTGGGGCTGTTCCGGATCGCGGCGGGCGGGGCGTTCACGCTCGAACAGAAACGCGTGAACGATGAGGTCTGGCTGCCGATGCATATTTTGATTCGCGGCGAGGCGCGGCTAGCCTATTTGAAGAAGGTGCACGCCGAAATCGAGATCACTTATCGGGATTATAAGAAGTTTCAGACGGATTCGAGGATCTTCGCGACCGAGGAGAGGCACGACCGTTAGGGAGTGCGTTCTCCCGCAACATACAGTGCCATCGTCTCGCCCTGGTTCGCGGCCACGTAGTGGATCGCCCGCTCGCGCGCTTCTCGACTGGAAAGCAGTCGCGCACTTGAATGGCGGGCCCAGCGCTTCCGTTCCGGCGCGTCGAGCGAGGCTCCGTTAAGCGCGCGGCTCCCATAAGCCTTGAAGTCCTGAGCGGTTCGGTCTGGCACACAGCAAATATCCACTACGACATGGACGTGATTCTGGCGGACGTGGGCGGCGAATAGTTTCCATCCGCGATATTGGCAGACTGATTGGATTGCAGATAGCACTATCGCGCGGCGAGGCTCGTCGAGCAGGTAGGGTGGCTGTATCAGATGTTCTCGTTCGAACGCCAGCAGGGCAGCCTCTTCCCCGCGCATAGGAGATCCGGGCATATTGTGATTGCGATCGACTGAGCCGCGAGGGTCGCCGTGGAGATGGCATGCGTAGCAGGAAAAGGTGACGAGGTAGGTCACCCTTGGTAGTGCTCGCCGGCGCGCTGGATTCTCACGCACTCCCTAACGGTCGTGCCTCAAGGAGATGGTCGCTAGTACCTAGGGCTAAGAAGGACTAAGGTTTAATCCCCGGTCTGCCGATTAAATGCGGGTGTTGGCGCAAATTCCAAAGCCCGAACGGATGCCCAAGATTGAACGGCGGGCGGAGTGCATCGCCGATCCGGTAGAGCGGCTGCGGTACCTGCGCCGCATGACGGCGCCCGAGCGAAAGCTGTTGCCGCCCGGCCGATGGCGTCATGCCGCGTGGCTTACGCTGGCGGCGATGCTGGTGTTGGCGCCCGGTCCCCGGCCGAAGAGCGCCGCGGGAACGTTCGAGCGGGAGGCAATCGAGCCATCGTCGGATGTTTTTCGAAACGTCTCGGCGTCCACGTGGACGTCCGCGTCGCCACACGAGTCGGCGAACCGGGTCGCAGACCAGTCCGCGGGTCCAACATCGCGCGAGGAGAAGCCCACCGCGATTCCGCATGTCTGGCGGGTGGAACACTCACGCGCGAGCGACCTCTACAGCAACGGCCTGCGGGTGGATCTCACGTTTCAGATTTCGAATCGTCCGCGCGCGGAATATCCGATTTTCGGCCTGGTCCCGGCTATCCCGGCCCTGACGGGACGGGGTGCGAGCGGTAGCCCCACCCTTACGGGATGGGGCTGGACGGGACGGGGTTGGAAGACCGGCTCGACGCCGGTGGGCATCGTCTATCACACCACCGAAAGCCTGATCGCGCCGTTCGAGGAGGACCAGAACCGGCGGCTGAAGCAACTGGGGCGCAACCTGATCGACGTGATCCGGGGGGAGCGCGCGTATCATTATCTGATCGACCGATTCGGGCGCGTGTTTGCGGCGGTGGCGGAATCGGACGCGGCGAATCATGCGGGCAAATCCGTGTGGGCCGATGCGCAAGGCATCTACGTGAATCTGAACGACAGTTTCCTGGGCGTCGCGTTTGAGGCGCAGACCGGGGCGGCCGAGGCGGTGACGCCGGCGCAGATTGTGGCGGCGAAGGCGCTCACGGAGATGCTGCGCTCGCGCTACGGAATCGCGGCGGGGAATTGCGTCACGCACGCGCAGGTGTCGGTGAATCCGGACAACATGCGGATCGCGGCGCATACCGATTGGGGGAGCGATTTTCCGTTCGCGGCGCTAGGGCTGCCCGACAACTACGCGGTCCCGCTGGCGAGCATGTATGCATTCGGCTTCGATTACGATTCGACGTTCCTGCGCGTGGCGGGCCGGCCCTGGGGCGGCTTGGATGCCGGCGATCGACTTATCGAGAAGCAGGCGGCTGCCGAGGGCGTTTCGACGGCGCGGTATCGGGCGATGCTGCGGCGCAGGTACAAGGACATTGCGTCCGGAATCGGGACGACCGGAGTTGGTACGACTGGACTGCGGACGACCGGACTCAATCCAGCCGGCCGCGGGAAATCCGGACTTGGGACGACCGCAATCACGGAAGAGGCAGCGGCTGAGGAGGTTGCAAAATGAGCCAGAACTCGAACTTGCAGAGCTCGCTTGGGGCGTTCGGACTGGATGTTGGGACCAGCAGGATCGTGGTGGCGCGGAGTAGTGAGAGAGGCCACGAGGAGAAAGCGCACGGGGACCACGGACTGGAAACAGACCGCGCTGTCGAGAACGGCGCCCTCCAAAATGACGATGTCGAATATGAATCGCAGTTGAACGCATTCGTGAGCATTCCGTATTCGAAGATCACCGAAAGCGTGCTACAGCGCGAACGAATCCCGCACACGTCGACATCGGCAGCGAACGAGATCATTGTGCACGGAAACGAGAGCGAGAAGTTCGCGGGATTGTTGAACGCCGAAATCCGGCGGCCGATGTCGCAGGGCGTGCTGGATCCGAAAGAGCCCGAAAGCCTGCGGATGCTGCGCGAGATTCTGGGGTCGATGTTGGGGCCGGCGGAGCGCAAGGGCAGCGATGGGCATCGGAAAGTGTGCTTCACCGTGCCGGCCGCGCCGCTGGGCGCCGAGGGAAGCCTCACCTATCACGAAGCCACCGTGCGGCAGATTCTGACGGAAATGGGCTATCAGCCGACGCCCATCAACGAAGGGCTGGCGGTGATCTACGGCGACCTGGAAAGCTCGAATTACACGGGCATCGGGATCAGTTGCGGCGGCGGATTGTGCAATGTCTGCCTGGCGTACCTGTCGGTGCCGGTGCTGAGTTTCAGCATTCCCAAAGCGGGCGATTTCATCGACTCGAACGCGGCCGCGGTCACCGGCGAGCGGGCCAATCACATCCGTCTGACCAAAGAAGATTCCTTTCATTTCAATGGGTTCTTCGCGGACAAGATCCAACAAGTGGTGGCGGTGTATTACGACGACATGATCCGGTCGCTGGTCACCTCGCTGAAAGAAGCGTTCGCGCGAACCAAGAGCGTGCCGCAGTTTCACAAGCCGATTCCGATGGTGCTGAGCGGCGGCACGGCGCTTCCGCCGGGATTCCGGGACCGTTTCGAAAAGCTGCTGTGGGAACAGGATTTCCCCATCAGCCTGTCGGAAATCCGGGTGGCGCGGAATCCGCTGCATGCGACGGCCAAGGGCGCGCTGGTGTACGCGCTGAGCGATCTGTAAGGGCACTTTCCAGCGAGTTAGCGTCGATACGAGTGTCGACGCGGCACCAGTGTTAAATCGCGCACAACGGAACGAGCGGCCTGTGCGCTGAAAACGTGCGCCACGTCGAGTTTGCGCGACGTCAAGAAAAATAGCGACATCGTTAAAAAAATCTTGCGCCGGCAAGCCGCCATGGGTCATAGTAAAAGTCTGGGCACTCGCTCACATATGGGCTCGGATCATCACTCGGGGCACGGCTCGCGGCGGCCCTTGGGTTTATCGTCATGGCGGACCAGGAGATGCTGTTCCTCACCGAACTGCTGGGCCTCAAGGTCTTCGACCTTAAGGGGCGCAGGATCGGTGTGGTCAAAGACGCAGCCCTGGTTCCGCTGATAGATCCGGTTCGAATCGACCGTTACCTGGTGGGCGGCGGATGGACCTGGCTCACGGTTCGCCACGATCAGATCCAGTCGATTTCACTGGATGGAATCCACCTTCGGGACGAGAATCTGACGCCGTATCACGCCGACGAATACATGCTGCGCATGGTGCGCGATCTGCTGGATCAGCAGGTGATCGACGCGCAGGGGCGCAAGGTGGTGCGCATCAACGATCTGACGTTTGAGATCCTCCACGAACCCGCGGGCGACGTGTTATGGGTGTTGGACGTCGACATCGGCATTCGCAGCATTTTTCGAAGGTTGATGCAGGGCGTGCTGCCGCCGCGCTGGATCAGGCGGTTGCAGGGGCCCATCGCGCCGCACTCCATCCGGTGGGAATTTTGCAATATTCTGGAGCCCGATCCGCAGCGTCGGCTGCGCCTGAATATGTCCAACCGGCTGCTCGAGGAAATGCACCCGGCCGACCTCGCCGACATCGTCGAGGAGCTGAGCCATGAGGATCGCGAGGCGATTTTCGAGAACATCGACAGCGAAGTAGCCGCGGACACTCTGACCGAGATTCACCCCGACATTCAGGCCAGCATTCTCGAGTCGCTCGAAACCGAGAAGGCCGCGGACATCGTCGAGGAAATGGCGCCGGATGAAGCGGCGGATGTGCTGGCCGGACTCGAGGAAGAAACCAGCGCCGAGATTCTCCAGGAGATGGAGCACGACCCGAAATCGGAGGTGCGGGAGTTGCTCGAATTCGATGAGGACACGGCGGGCGGGATGATGAACACGGAATATGTCGCGCTCCCCAACGACGCGACGGTGGCCGATGCGATGCGTGTGCTGAAGGACCATGAGGAGCTGCTGGAAACCCTCAACACGCTGTTTCTGATCGACGCCGAGGAGCGGCTGACGGGCGTGGTACCTCTGGCCCGGCTGTTCCTGCATGAGGGCGCGACGGGGCTTCGAACGCTGGCCACCGATACGCTGATCGATGTCCCGGTGGACGAGCAGCAGGATCGCGTGACGGAGTTGTTCGACAAGTACAATCTGCTGGCGCTGCCGGTGGTGGATGAAAATCGTAAACTGGCCGGCGTGATCACGGCCGACGACATTATTTCCGTATTGAGGCAAAAATAATGACTACAAAGGGCGACGATGCTGAAACGGTTCCGTTACCACATCCTGATCTTCTTTGCGGTCATCGGGCCTGGATTCATCACGGCGATGGTCGACAACGACGCCGGCGGAATCCTCACGTATTCGCAGGCCGGAGCTAAGTACGGCTACCTTCCTCTGTGGACGCTGCTTCCGATCACCATTCTGCTGGTGGTCACGCAGGAGATGTCCTCGCGCATGGGGGCGGTTACCGGTAAGGGGCTCTCAGATTTAATTCGTGAAGAGTTCGGTCTGCGCATCACTTTCCTGATGATGGTGGTGCTGGTGCTGGCGAATCTGACTAATCTGATCGCGGATTTCGCGGGCATCGCGGGCTCGCTCGAACTGTTTCATTTGTCGAAGTACGTTACCGTCCCGCTGGGCGCGGTCGCGGTGTGGCTGCTGGTAGTCAAAGGCACTTACCGCGGCGTGGAGAAAATCTTTCTATGGGCGTGCGTGGTCTACATCGCCTACATCATCTCCGGATTCCTGGTGCGTCCGGATTGGAAACTCGCGATGATCGACAGCGTCCGGCCGGTGCTGATTTTCGACAGCGGCTATCTCAACATGCTGATCGGCATGGTGGGGACGTCGATTGCTCCCTGGATGCAGTTTTATTTGCAGGCCGCTATCGTCGAAAAAGGAATCACTGCGCGCGAATACGCGGAATCGCGCATCGAGGTGATCGTGGGCTGCATCGCGATGTCGGTGGTGGCGTTCTTCATTATCGTCGCGTGCGCAGGCGCGATTTATTCCGTACGGCCGCGCGATATTGAAACTGCCGCCGAAGCCGCTCTGGGACTTCGGCCCTTCGGACAATATGCAACGCTATTGTTCGCCGCGGGACTCTTCAACGCATCTCTGTTCGCCGCCTGTATCCTGCCGATCTCGACGTCGTATTCGGTGTGCGAGGGCCTCGGGTTCGAATCCGGCGTGAACAAGAAGTTTCGCGAAGCGCCGGTGTTCTACTGGCTGTTCACGCTGCTGATCGTGGTGAGCGCGGGCGTAATCCTGATCCCGAATTTTCCGCTGGTGAAGATGATCCTGCTCTCGCAGGTCATCAACGGCATCCTGTTGCCGTTCGTGCTCATTTTCATGACCATACTCATCAACAAGAGCAAGCTGATGAAGGAGTGGACCAATTCGCGATTCTATAACGTGGTCGCGTGGGGGTCGGTGGCGTTGATGATCGGACTGACGCTGGCGTTGGTGGCGATTTCGATTCAGGACATACGCAGGGGTGGGTGAATATCCTAGAGCCGCAACAGCCGGGCGGCGTTGCCGCCGAGAATCGCGGCGCGATCGGCTTCTGAAATATCCAGCGCCCGAAGGCTTTCGAGCATCAACCGAGGGCTGCCGATCTGATGCGCGTAATCGCTGCCTGCCAGCAGATGATCGGCGCCGGCGAAGGCGATCGCGAGCTTCAGCGCGTCGGGATTGAAGTTCACGGTGTCGTAATAGAACTTCTTCAAATACTCGCTGGGCGGGCGCTGGATATTCACGCGGCATTCCTTGAACGCGCGATAACCGCGGTCGAGACGCTCGGCCAGATACGGAATCGCGCCGCCGAGATGCGTGAGCACCCATTTGATTTTCGGAAAACGCTCGGGAACGCCTGTGAACACGAGCTTGGACGCGGCGAGCGTGGTATCGAACAGGAATCCGACCAGCGGCATCAGCCAGAAATCGGTCATGGCTTCGACGCCCAGCGGGTGCGTGGGATGGATGTAGAGCACGGCTTCGAGGTCGTTGGCGAGTTCGTAGAGCGGATAGAAGCGCTCGTCGGCCAGGGCGACGTGATTCACGTTGCTGAACAGCATCGCGCCCCGGAATTTCAGTTGGCGGATCGCCCGGTCAAGTTCTTTCACGGACGCGGCTGGATCGTTGAGCGGCAGCGTGGCGAGTGCGGTGAAGCGGCCGGGATGGGCGGCGATCCCTTCCGCGAACTCGTCATTCACCATTGAGGCGAGGCGCGCCGCGGTCACCGGCGTTTCGACGTGCGTGCCGGGTGTGGTGAGCGTATACACCTGCATGTCGATGCCGTGATCGTCCAGCATCTTGCGGCGCACGTTGAGATCGATCTGGCCGGGAACGGCGATGTTGTAATCGCCGGGATAGTGAATCAGCGCGTGGCCCTGATCATTGAAGGTGACCTGGACGGCGCTCTCGCCGGATTGGAGCGCTTTCAAATAGCGCGGCGGATAGTAATGGTTGTGAAAATCAATGATGGGCATGTTGGGAACGCTTGAGGAAATAATAAACCGGAATGCCGGCGGCGACCATCAGCAAACCGATGGCGGCTTCTTTGAGGTCCGCCGCGAGTTGATTGCCGACCACGACGGCGCATCCGGCGAGAAATAGCAAACCGGCAGCCGTGGCGCGCTTTTCGAATCGGAAGAGGCCGATGGTCATCAATCCGAAAAACAGAAATTCAGTATAGACGACGCGCGTGAACAGCACGCGATACGTGCCGGTGGCCACCAGCGCGCTGGCCCAGATGGCTTGCGCGACGATGGCGACGTAGGGCGTTTCGAAGCGCGGATGGGCGGTCGCCATCGCGCGCCACGCTAGACCATCCTGGGCAATTGCGTAATACACACGCGGTCCGGCGAGCACTGTGCCGCTGAGCCCGCCGAACGCGGAAACAATCACCAGAATCGCGACCAGAGACGCGCCGCGCGACCCTGCCAGAACACCGGCGGCGTCCGCGGCAACGTGCTGTGAATTGAGTACGGTTTCAAGCGGCAGCACGCGCAAGTACGCGGCATTCAAGGAAAGATAGCAAACGGTGACGATGATCATCCCAATGAACAGGGCGCGCGGGATGGTTCTGGCAGCGTCGCGAGTTTCGCCGGCGGCGTAGGTGACCATGTGCCAGCCGCCGAATGTGAACAATCCGGCGCTGATGGCGAGAAGGAATTCGCGGGCGCCGCTTGGACCGTTCGCGGCGGGAATGGACGCGGCCTGCGGCGGGGCGAGCGCGGCCACCGCGACCAGAATCCCGGCGATCGCCGACAGTTTCGCGATGGTGAACGCGGTTTGCACGGCGCTGCCGGCGCGCACACCGAAGTAGTTGATGGTCGAAATCAACAAAATGACGCCGACGGCGACGGCGCGCGTCTGAAAATCGGTGAGTGGAACCAGGACGCTCACGTATCGCGCGAACACCATGGAAATCGCCGCGACGATGCCGGAGTGCGCGCTCCAGAACATGGCCCAGCCCCACAGGAATCCGGCGCCGGGCGAAATGGTTTCGCGAAGATACACGTACACGCCGCCGGTTTTCGGGAATTTACGCGCCAGCGACGCGGAGACCAGCGCTCCCGCGATCGACATGATACCGGCCGCGGACCAGACGGCGAACATCGCGGGGACGGTGGAAACGTGGCGGCTGACCTCGGATGGCTGAACGAAAATCGACGCGCCGATAATGATGCCGACCACCAGCGCGGTGGTTCGGACGAGGCCCATCGATTGTCGAAGCAAGGATTCAGTCTACAACCATCGGAGGGTTTGGAATTTTGTGGCGGATTCCCGATTGTAGGCCGCTCCTTTTAGTCGCGGCTCGGATTTACCAGCGCGTAGCTGCCTTTGACCAGTTCCTCGATCTCTTCCCAATTCAGCTCGCCGCCCGCACTCATCGAGATCCACCCGTGACGGCCGACGTGCGATGCCAGCCAGAAGCGCGGGTCCTTCGTGAAAATCCCCAGCGCTTGCTTGCCGACCTTCACCGTGATGTTGGGCGCATCCTCATAGCCGCCCCAGGTGCAGAAGATTTTGTTGCGGATGCGAAACGTGGGATGGGTCCATGCCTCCACCTCGGTGGCTCCTGGCAGCGCGAGGCAGATCTTGCGAAGGCGCGCGAGCGTTTGCTTGCTGCTCATTTCCTCTTCACGAATTTTTCGATGCCGCGGCGGGCGTCATCGGTCATACGGGCGATCGCGTTGCCGTGAATGCCGGCTTCGATGGCGGCTTCGAAGGTCATCGAATCCATATGATAGAGCAGGTTCTTGCTCAGGCTTATGGCGGATGCGGATTTCGCGGCCAGCGATGCCGCGTATTCGTTGCCGCGCGCGTCGAAGTCGGCGTCGGGATACACGCGATTGATCAGGCCGGCGGCGTGCGCGACGTGAGCGTCGATAATCTCGCCGGTCACGATCAGCTCAAAAGCGCGTTTTTCCGACATATTTCGCCGCAAGATCGCCATCACCATCGCGGGGACGAATCCGATGTTGACCTCCGGGTAACCGAACTTCGCGGATTCGGCGGCGACGATCAGGTCGCACGCGGTGGCGAGACCGCATCCTCCGGCGAGGGCGCGGCCGCGAACGGCGGCGACGATGGGGCGCGGGTGATGGCGCATTTGAAGAAACACTTCCGCAAGCGCGCGGGCGGTTTCCAGATGATCCAGCACGCCGGCTTCGGCCGCTCGATCGAATGCCGCAAGGTCCGCGCCGGAGCAGAAATCCTGGCCCGCGCCGGTCAGGATCACCACGCGCACGTTGGCGTCATGCGCCGAATCCGCAAGCGCGGCGCTCAGTCCAGCGATCAGTTCGGGGCTCAGCGCATTGCGCTTTTCGGGACGATTCAGCGTGATCCGGGCGATGCCGTCGTTTTCGACGTAGTCAATCAAGCGTTTTCATTAAACCATTTTCGGGGTTCTTGTGAGGTGCGTCGTAGCCTGGCAGGCGGAAACGCCTGCTCGACCAAAACCGGAGCGCGACCGGGGGGTCGCGCGCGGGTCAGGGGACCCGCCCCACACGGAACAGCTGATCTAGATTGGGGTGTCGTCGATTTCCAGGCGCAGCAGCGCGCTCGAGTAGGTTTTGCCCTGCGGATCGGCTTTCAACGCGAGCGTGCCCCCGCCGTCAAGGCTTTCATGCAGCAGAAAATTCAGCGCGCCCAGATTGGGCAGCTCGAAACGCTCGACTTTACCCTGGCAAACGCCTTGGAAATGCTGTTTGACGCGCGCGGCTGTCACCTCGCGCACCAGGAGCGGATAATATTCAGGTTTCCGGGCGATGATGCCGACGTTGGCGGTGTCGCCCTTATCGCCGGAGCGCGAGTGCGCGAATTCGATCAGTTTTCGTTGGGCCATACGTTCACTTCCGGGGTCACCTCAGTTTTCGGAATCAGAGCGGGCCAGTATGCGACGATTTCTTCCACTCGCGGGCGGCCGCTGCCGAGGCCTGTCACTACCGGAGGGCCGTTCAAGGCAAAGGGCGCGATCTCCTTGGTGAATCGCTCCACTGCGGCGCGATCCTGCGAGCGCACGCCAAATCGCAAGACTACTTCAGCCAGATCGGGCGCGCATTCGGGAGACGGCTCCGCCGCGGCGATTCCGTGGCAGGCGTTGGCGCCAAGAAATTCCGCGCGGATAGCGTCGAAACGAAGCCCCAGCCGATCCAGGCGCTGCCGCAGAATCTGTTCGGTGGCGCGCGCTTTCTTGTATGCATCCGGCCACGCATAGCAGAGGCTGCCGATCGCCTTGAAGCCCGCGGAATAGCTGATCGACACCTTGTAGAACGGGGTCGCGGAATGGCCCTGAATTCCGCTGAAGCGCACGCGATCGGGGCCGGTCTGATCGAGATGGATGGTGGTGAAATCGGCGACGCAATCGGGTGTGATGTACTCGCGCGGATCGCCCATTTCGTAGAGAAGCTGCTCTTTTATCGACGGGACGGTCACGCGGCCGCCGGTGCCGGGGTGCTTGGTGACGGTGAAGGTGCCGTCGGGTTCGGCTTCGACGATGGAGTAGCCGATATCGGCGTAGTCGATGGTTTCCCAATCGATCTGGCAATTTCCGCCGGTGCATTGCGCGCCGCATTCGATGGTGTGGCCCGCAATGGTGCCGGCGGAAAGGCGGTCCCAATCGTCGCGCTTCCATCCGAATTCGTGAATCATGGGTGCGAGCGTCAGCCCGGTATCGGTAACGCGTCCGGTGATCACGATCTGCGCACCGCGGCCGAGAGCCTCGGCAACGGGGAATGCTCCGAAGTAGACATTAGCGCTCTGGACATGGGCGCGGATAGTGGAAAGCGGGACACCTGTGTCCATACTCTTTAACTCAACTCCGCGCGCGATGAAATCGTCGAGCCGGTCCATGATGTCGTCGCCCGCAACAGTCGCGACCTTTAAGCTGATGCCCTGGCGTTTGGCGATTTCGAGCACGGCATCGCGGCACGCAGCAGGATTCACACCGCCCGCGTTGGCGATCACACGGATATTCTTCGCCACCAGCTCCGGCAGCACGCGCGCGATCATGTCGACGAAATCGCGAGCGTAGCCGGCTTTGGGATCGCGCGACCGCTGCTTTTGCAGGATCGACATGGTGACTTCGGCGAGATAGTCGAGCGTGAGGTAATCGAGGGGGCCACGGCGGACCTGCTCGACCGGCGCTTCGAGCGAGTCGCCCCAGAAACCCTGTCCATTTGCGATGCGAATCATTGTTATGATGCCCCGTTAAGATGCGCCGTCTCGGGGCCTTTTGATAAAGCGGTGGAGCAACACTCGACCGAAGGATACCGCGAAGGGACTAGAGAGCGGAAGGGCGTGGCGGCTTTTGGGCGAATGGATCTCTTATCAAGATTCGCGAAGGAGATCGGGACACGACTTGACGCCACGAGAGATTCTTGCGAGATCGAGAGTCAGCGGCGTATTCCGGCAATCGCAAAAACGGGGCTGGAAGTTCGCAAAAAGAGCGAAGCTCCAACCCCATCTTCCGCCACGCTGCGATACCGGGAACTCTCTCGCGAAAGGTTATTGTTGAGACGCCCCGCGAATCTGTTGTATGGCGCCCATGACGTCGTCATGTTGGAACAAGACCGCGGTACCCAACTGGGCGGTCCAATTCATGTTGGCTGCCATCATGTCGAGAACATCGGGGAGAGGAATCAGGGACTCGACGCTTGGATCCAACTTCAAGTTTGCGTTGGCGTAGGCACTGGCAAGCGCGTCCCCTTGCAAGGACCGATTTGCATCGGCAAAACGTGCAGCCGCGGGAATCTGTTCCCAATAGGTGGCTGCCTGCAAAACCTGAGTCAGTACGGGTTGCGGGTACAATGCGACACCGCTCACTAGACTAACTAACTTGGCGGGCCCGGCTAATGCTGGACCGTCAAACTGCGCGAATGCGGGCGCGGAACACAGCGCTAGCAGAGCTACGATTGTGGTTAAGGCTCGCCGGAGGGCGGGTCGTTGTTGGTTTTTCATCGAAGCCTCCTTTGGTCCTACGCAACGAGAGAAGCAATCGAGTTGCCACAGGCCAAATCCGCGAAATCAGGGGATATTTCGGTGGTTATTGCAAGCTCGGCGCATCGCGCGGCAGGTTTCAGCCCGCGGGACTGGCTGAAACAGATCGATAAGTGGCTGAAAAAAACCAGTCGGGAGCAAGGCGACGAGCTTTCGGCTTGACGCGCCCGCGCGGAAGTTTCCGTCGCAAAGGAAGCCGAACCAGGTGGAGCGTCCGGATCCGGATGGGCGCGGCACTTTGCTATTGTGGAAGCTCCCCCTCCCTATGCTCGACCTGAGGCTTATCCGCACCCAGCCGGACACGATCCGCGAGTTGTGCCGCCGGCGGCACGCGGCGGTCGATTTCGACAAACTTCTTCAAGAAGATGAACGCGTGCGTGCGTTGACGGCGCAGGTCGATTCGCTGCGGCAGAAGCGAAAGGGCGGAGGGGCGAGTCCTGAAGCGCGCGAGGCGGCGGTTGCGCTGCGCAACGAAATCGCGGCGCTGGAAGAGGAATTACGCATCGCCAAAGCCGAACGGGATCGGCTGTTGAGCTGGATCCCGAACCTTCTCGCCGACGACACGCCGGTGGGGACCAGCGACAAGGACAATGTCGAACTCAAGCGGTCGGGCGATTTACCAAGAGCGGATTTCGAGCTCAAGACTCACGAAGTCATTGGGCAGAGCCTGGGTGTGATCGACGAGGAGCGCGGCACGAAGGTCGCGGGCACGGGCTATAGCTATTGGGTCGGCGACGGGGCGCGGCTCACCTGGGGGCTTTTTTCGCTCGCGCTGGATTATCTCGCCAAGCGAGGCTTCCGGCAGATGTTCACGCCGGTGGTGGCGCGCGCCAATACGCTGTTCGGCACCGGATACCTGCCGTTTTTCGCGGATCAGATTTATAAGATCGAGGGCGAGGATCTGAATCTGATCGGCACCTCGGAACAGACGCTGGTGGCTTATCACACCGATGAAATCATCGCGCCCGAAAAGCTGCCCTTGTTGTACACCGCGTTCACGCCGTGCTTTCGAACAGAAGCGGGATCGTATGGACGCGAGACGCGCGGCCTGTTTCGCCAGCATCAATTTCACAAGGTGGAGCAGATCGTGTTTTGCGAGCCGCAGACCTCGGAAGAGTGGCTGCAAAAGTGTCTGGAGAATGCGGAGGGGATTCTGAAGGTACTCGAAATCCCGTATCGGGTGGTGCGTGTGTGCGACGGCGATTTAGGCGCGCCGGGATACAAGAAGTACGATGTGGAAGCCTGGTTTGCGGGGTTCGGCAGCTATCGTGAGACGCATTCCATCACCAATCTGCTGGATTTTCAGACGCGGCGGCTGAACATTCGCAGCAAGCAGGCGGGCAATACGTTTCATCCCCACACGATTTCGGCGACCATGATTACGGATCGCGCGCTGCTGGCGCTGCTCGAAAATAATCAGCAGGCGGATGGATCGGTGCGGGTGCCGGAGGCGCTGCGGCCGTTTGTGGATGGTCGCGCGGAGATCGCGCGGGGGTAATTTGTAAGGAAGAAGCATCTTTGAGGCCGCTCCCTCCGGTCACGGCTCGGAAAGACCCTGATATCCTGGAATCAAAACTATGCGCCGCACGCGGTGGCTTTTCCTGGCCGCCATATTAGCGATTGTCGTCTCGGTCGGCGCAACCTATGTGAAGCGCAAAGCGGGTTTCCTGCGCGACGCGCTCCCTCCTCCCAAGCCGCTGGACGAAGGGCTCAACGCGCAATCGCAAAAGTGGACCTATGGCGATTTCAAGGGGACCGAGCAGCGGGTCTTCATTCAGGCGTCGAGCATGCGCCAGATCAAAGACACGTCCGCCGTGGAGCTGGAGGACGTGGAGTTGCATTTGTTCCACAAAGAGGCCACCGAGTACGACCTGGTCCGGTGCGCGAAGGCGCAGTTCGACCCGAATGCCAAGACGCTGTATTCCGATGGGCAAGTGGATATTACGCGGGACGTGCCGGTCGAAGGGCCGCAGACCGGGCACATCGTAAAGATTCACTCCTCCGGCGTGACTTTTCAAAGTGAATCCGGGAAAGCCACCACCGATCGCCTGACCTCCTTCGATTTCGATCAGGGCGGCGGCACATCGGTGGGGGCCGAATACGATCCCCAGGAACGCCAACTGCATCTTAAGAGCCAGGTTTCGCTCGATTGGCGAGGGAAGACACCGGAATCGGTGCCGATGCACATCGAAGCCGGCGAGGCGTATTACCTGGAGAAAGAATCGAAGGTGGTTCTGATCCCGTGGTCCAGGATGACGCGGGGCACGCTGAAGATCGAAGGCAACATGTCGGTGGTGACCATCGAGAACCAGGAAGTTCGTCTCGCGGAGGTTATCAAAGGCCACGGCATCCGCGAAGAGCCGGATCGCAAAACCGAGTTCGCAGCCGAGCGGCTCAACTTGCATTTCATCGAGAACACGCAGGTGGACAAGATTAACGGCGACCGGAACGGGCGCCTGATTTCAACCGCGGCCACCATGCGTACCACGGTCACCGGCGATCGGATCGACCTGGATTTCGACACGTCGACCAAGGACAGTACGCTGAAAACCGCGGTCGCCACCGGGTCGGGCGTTGCCGAAGCGGTGCCCTTGCCCAAACCGGGCGCTGAGATCGGCGACACCCGGATTTTGAAGAGCGACACGATCACGTTGAAGATGCGCGCGGGCGGCAAGGAGATTGAGAGCGCGGAAACGGCCGGCCCGGGCACCATCGATATCGTTCCGAATCGGGCGGGCCAACCCAAGCGGTTCGTGAAAGGCGATCACATCTGGGTCGCCTACGGCGCGGACAATCGGATTCAGAGTTTCCGCTCCATCAATGTGTCCACGCGCACCGAGAAATCGCCCACGGAGAAGCAACGGTCGCCGCCGCCGGCGATCACGACCAGCAAAGAGTTGCTCGCGATCTTCGATCCCAAAACCAGCGACCTGGCGCACTTGGACCAGAAGAGCGATTTTCGCTACCAGGAAGGCGACCGGCGCGGACGCGCCGATCACGCGACTCTCGATCAAACCAAAGACCTGATGACTCTGGAGGGTTCGGCGCGCGTGTCGGACCCCACCGGTTCGGCTTCGGCGGACCGCATCGTGATGAATCAGAAATCGGGCGATTTTACGGCGGACGGGCACGTTGCGTCCACGCACCTGCCGGACAAGAGCGGATCGTCGTCGGCGCTGCTTTCGACCGATGAAGTGATGCAGGCGCACGCCCAGCACATGACCTCCCGCGATAACAATCAGAAGATCCATTACGAGGGGAATGCGGTGGCGTGGCAGGGGGCCAATCGCGTGGACGCGGACCGGCTGGACATCGATCGCGACGCAGGAATCATGGAAGCGGACGGGAAGGTGAAGAGCTCCTTCGCGGATAAAGAAAAGAAAGCGAAAGACGAACCGGGGAAAGACGACTCGGACGACGACGGCGATAAGGCCGCGGTCAAAGCCAAGCTGCCCGTTACGCCGATCTTCACCGTGGTGACCGCGCCGCATATGGTGTACACGGAAGACACGCGCGTGGTCGACTACACCGGCGGCGTGGTCATGAAGCGGCCGGATATGGTGATCACCGCGGCGAAGATCCGGGCGTTTCTCAATGACGCCGATTCGGATTCATCGCTCGATAAAGCCTTCGCGGATGGAACCGTGAAGATCGTGAGCACGTCGGAGAAACTGAAGCGCACGCGCACCGGGACCGCGGAACATACCGAGTACTACGCGGATGACGGTAAAGTGCTGATGCAGGGCAACAAACCCAAGCTGGTGGATAGCGTGAAGGCCCAAACCGAAGCGACCAAAGAATTGATTTGGTTTTCCAACGATGATAGGCTCATCGTTGAAGGCGTGGATAAGACCGCTAGAGCCCATAGCATTATCGTTCGCAAACCTGCGGCGGGAACGAAGAAATAGCTTTCAGTGCGCACTCTCCGGACCAACGAAATTACCAAGGCGTATCGCGGGCGCAAGGTGGTGGATAACGTTTCGGTGTGGGTAAAGCAGGGCGAAGTGGTGGGGTTGCTGGGCCCCAATGGCGCGGGTAAGACGACCTCGTTCTACATGATTGTGGGGCTGATCACGCCGGATTCCGGGCGCGTGATGCTGGACGATGAGGACATTACGCCGCTGGCTATGTACCAGCGCGCGCGCCGCGGCATCAGCTATCTTCCGCAGGAAGCGTCGGTGTTCCGGAAGCTTTCGGTGGAAAACAACCTGATGGCGATTCTCCAGACGCTTCCGTTGAACCGGCGCGAGCGGCGGGAGCGGCTCAACCGGCTGATCGATCAGCTCGGTCTGGAGACCGTGCGGCACAGCAAAGGATACGTGCTTTCCGGCGGCGAGCGGCGCCGCGTGGAGATCGCGCGATCGCTGGTGATCGAGCCGAGTTTTCTGCTGCTCGACGAGCCCTTCTCCGGTATCGATCCGATCCAGGTACTGGAGCTGCAAAAGATCATTTTCGATCTGAAGCGCGCCGGCATCGGCATTCTGGTGACCGATCACAACGTGCGGGAGACGCTGGCCGTGGTGGATCGCGCCTACATCATCAACAACGGCCGCATCTTTCGTTCAGGCTCGCCGGAGGCTCTGGGAAACGATCCCGAAGTGCGGCGCGTGTACCTGGGCGAAAATTTCAACGCGATGGAGTTGCAAAGCGGGCGCTGGCAGGTTCCGGCGGGCGAATAAAACAATCAGGCGGCGGCTGTGGCGGCGGAGCGTTCGCCCATCGAGTTGGCGAAGTGCGCAACTACTATCGACATCTCTTCAATCGCGCGGGCGGCGGCGGCAGGTGAGAAGCGCCGGCTGACGCTGTACCAGGCGCGCATGAAGCGATAGTTGATCTCGAGCATACGCTTTTCAAGCGTTTCCTGTCCGCTGGTGGCATTGGAAGCGTGCTTGAGGAGATACACCAGAACGCCGTAATCGCGATCCAGGGAATCTCTCAATCGATCGAGCTGGGGAACGTCCTCGCACAACTGAGATTGCACTTCGAGGAATCCAAGCTGGTTGGCTGCCGCCACCTCGACTGCATAATCCCGCGTGGTCTTAGCGCTGAGGATCAGGAGGCAGGTGTAGCGAAACCAATAGGCGAACAGGAAGATCGAACTCGCCGTGATGATCCCTGTAGCTACTAATTCAAGCATCAATTATTCCTGGGCTTGGTTTCAAGCTGCCTTCCCGCACTTGTGGACAAATCGTAAACTTCTTGTGAACTAGATGAAGCATAGCATCGGGTGTCCGCTCGATCAATGGATTTCAGCGTACTAAGTGCGTTTTTCCGGAGTCCTACTTAGATCCAGCCGGGGAAAAGTCATATCCTTCGGTTCGCCTATGTGCGCGAGGCGGAACTCCTGATACAGCGAAGCGTAGCTGCAGGTCAGGTACTTCGCGGGCGAATAACCTAAGCGGGCAGCGGTTTGGTCGATCCATTCGGGCGCGCCCTCCAGTTCGAGAAAGACTCCAATGGGGGTTTCGTCGATGGTGATGAACCCCGGCTCACCCGCGGACGCGAATTTGGTCCGGTATTTCTCGTATCGGAAGGAGGGGTAGTACCCCAGGCGCTCAAGGACCACTGTGAACGCCTCCGGGTCGGAGACATCGAACTCGATTTCCTCGCGGCTCTTGTGGATGCCTTTAGCCCCTGGTCCTTTATAAGTGACCAGCGCGCGATCTCCGGTCCGGCTCCGCGTTTGACGAAGGCGCAGGAGCTGATCGGAATCCCGCAATTCGCGGGCGCGATCGAACAACTGATCGGCTTCAAGGGTGCGGGGCTCCGTCAGCGCGTAGCCGTGCTGTTCGAGCATCGCCCGGGCTGCCTCGGGAGCGCCCTGGTAGGCGAGCTTGATTTCGATTTCGCGATAACCGGGCGTGGCGGGCATCTTTTTGTATTTTGATGATACGACGTATTTGATGATACGACGCGTTTTTGATGATACGATGAGTCCAATGCGCCCGTAGCTCAGCTGGATAGAGCGATTGGCTTCGAACCAATAGGCCGGGGGTTCGAGTCCCTCCGGGCGCACCACTAACTCCCAACGTTCTAGACGGTTACGGGCCTGTTCACCCAATCGGCAGACGAGGTGTAATCGGCACTGTGCCCAGAATTGTGCCCACTCAGCGCACTTCGGGCGTTCTCGATTGCGACTCGGGTGTTGTGTTCCTGCGGGTGAATATAGCGCTTCGTGATGGACATGTCGCGGTGCCCGGCCAGGTAGGCCAGCGTCCAGGGGTCCATATGCGGCGCCCATCGCGTGAGGCAAGTGTGCCGTAGCGTGTACAGCGGGAAGGGCTCGACGCTCCATTTCATCGGCGCATCGGGCTCACGTCGCGCGTTTGCCGCCTCGTTCTGTTTGCCTTCGCACGCGTGGCGATGCTGGCGCTTTACTGTGCCGGGTTCGATGTGGCCACTTCGCGTCGGCGCGGGAAACACCCACTCGCCTGATGCGGTCGAACAGCGCATTTCGAGCACTGCGGCGACGCGCTTCGACATCGGGATTCTCCGCCGCGCGTTGTCCGTCTTCCCGTACTGGATCTCAATGCAACCTTCTCGCACGCTCTCCCACTTCAGTCGGAAACATTCCTCCGGCCGTAAACCGCAGTCGATCAGAATTGTCGCCACGTCACGAAGCAACGGCGCCGCTTCATCCAAGTAGCGCCTCTCCTCGTCCCATCGCAGAACGCGTTCGCGGCGTCGCTCGCCCGAGAGCATGCGAACGCGCGGGAGAACCTTCTCAACCTTGCCCCACTCCTGCGCGAGATGAAACATGCGTCGGAGCACCTGCAGCTGGCGGTTGATGCTAGAGATCTGAAGCTCGGCCTCCAGCCTCTTCGCAACGAAGCCGGCAACTTTCTCCGAGGTGATGCCATCCATGGGTTCGTTGGCGAGTCTCCCGTAAGCCAGGAGGCATTTGACGCCGTACTGGTAGTAGGCTTTCGTGTTGCGCTTCGCAGCGAAGGTCGACTCTACGAAAGGCAGGAAGTCCTGCTCGGCGAACTGACGCAGAGTTGGGACCGGTTTCCGATCACGGATGCCGACCTCACCCTTCGCCAGCGACGTCTTATGCGCAGCTTCGATTTGTTCGGCGACCCGCCTGTTCGACTGGTTGGTGCTTTCCCGAATCGCTTCACCTCTCCATGTGAACCGGTACCACCAGACTGGGCCGCGTTTGTAAACTCCCATGTTAGGCGCCCGCCTCGTACGCGGGCCATGACATTGGTCGCGTGGTCGACGCCGCAAAGTCAACCTCGAATCGTCGATTGGAATGGCCACGCGGATTCATTGTGCTGGCCTCTTCCGGAAGAGCCCGCGAGCACGCTGCCGTTCAATCCAATCAGGGCTGGCGCAGACACAGGGAACTTCGTTGCGGTCGTCATCCAATACCGCGCCTTGACCACGGACCGTGGAGTGACAGATCGAACACCGATAGTTTTTTTTCTCGGCTTCGGCCGCGGTGACAGGATCGCTGGCGGGCCGAGTTCTGGCGCGGAAGCGCTTCGACAGATGCAGAAGAAAGCCGGCGGGATTGCGCCAGGCATTCGTGATGTGTTTCCGCACCTCCGCGACAAAATCGCCGAAGCTCACCCCGGTCAGTCCGAGATTCACCCGAATGGCATCGAGCACCGCTATTGTGATGGGTTCGCCGGCCTTCTTGAGGAAGATCGCCTTCAGTTCATCTTCGGGCGAAGCATAACCTTCGTCCGGGGTTTTCCCATCATCACCCTCTCGTGGAAAAGAATCAGAGCCCGTATCCGCGCCGGGATGTCCGGTTGCAGACTCATCGCGCGCGCGTTCTGTTCGCTTCTTTTCTTTTCCATTCCCTTCCTGATGATGATGTTCTGTTCCCTTCCCTTCTACGGCACCCTCCTGCGGCTTTCTCACAGGGCCCTGCGGGATTCCCGCACCAGGGTGCGGGCCTAAGATACTCTTCTTGCGAGATTTGCTCGTATCAGATTCTAAGAGACCAATTTTGAACAAGCGCTCGATTGCAGCCTCGACGAGGGGTGAAGGCTGTCGAATCACAAGCGCCAGCGATTCTGAGTCATGCGGGCGCCCGTCGTCTCTCACTAAGGAGCCTCTGGGCTTCGCACGGGAAGCGACCATTAGGAGTCCGGTCCACACGCCCAGATGAGCCGGCCCGTCTGGATGAGCCAGCAGTTCCACATAGCTGTCAGCGCTCAGATCATTCGGCATTGGGAACCACCGGGTGTCTTTCATTTCCCGGCTGCGGTTGTTCTCATAGCGGGGTTCCCAATCGCGGACACGGATTATTGGTTGTCTCTGCTCCTTCATGAACGGTGCTCTAGGCGATTGCGTGGCGGCTAAGTGTTGACGTCGGCCTGGATCGCGTCCGCAGGGCGGCGCAGACTGCGCTCAAGATGCGCTCTGACGTCGTCGGGGCGGTAACGGACCAGGGCGCCCAGCTTGACGTACGGGCAGCCCTGTCTCAGCAGCCGATCGCGCCGCACACTGGCGACGCTGCGCTTAGTGATGGTGGCGTACTCGCGCTCGGTGAGAAGCGTTTCTAATTCGGCCTCAGTGTTTCGCTTTCGGTCGCTCGACTGTGAATTGTGCATGCAGCAATTGTCGCGGCATAACACGGAAGAGAATCAATGGTAGAAACCGGGTCTACCATGGCAGAAAATGGGAGAAAAATTCAATCTCTAGGGTTCCGTGGAATCGGTCGTTGCCTCTCTCGCAGAAATCGTTCAAAGTTGATCGCCGTTTGAGATGAGGGTGGGAGTTCGCCTCGAAGCCATTCGTAGAATTGGGGCTTGTGGATTCCAGAGTTCCTGGCTGAATAGATTTGTGCATTCGGAGGATTGTCCGTCGCCGCTTTGTAGTCGGCAAGGAGTTGCTCTCGACGCGCGACGTCATCCTCAGGCTTGCCGGCACCGGGCGTGCCTGTCGATCTTGTCGTTAGATTGTCCACGCTCGAATGCTGTGCCGACGCTTCCGGGGCGGACGGGTTCTCTGGTTGAGTCGTGCCCCATGCGCGGACAGCCTCGATCCCAGATTGCGTCGGCCATCCGCGGTACGAACCACTGCTCAGCCGCACCAAGCGGATGAAACGCCGAAGACGAAGTTCGTCAAAGTCCATTTCACGCGTTGGGAGCGAGTTCGTCCGTGGAAACGTCACCCACCAGCCGTCTGTATTCCACGTCAGGTGGAATTCAGTGCCACCCGTCGCTTCGTGCGTCGTGACCATCCATCGGAGCAGTTCTCTGCAGCGTTCCGAGGTAACGCTGTCCTCTGAGCGAGTCATCCGTGACCTAATCTGATCAGCTTGGCGAGCGAGTTCGTCCGTGGAAACGTCACCCACCAGCCGTCTGTATTCCACGTCAGGTGGAATTCAGTGCCACCCGTCGCTTCGTGCGTCGTGACCATCCATCGGAGCAGTTCTCTGCAGCGTTCCGAGGTAACGCTGTCCTCTGAGCGAGTCATCCGTGACCTAATCTGATCAGCTTGGCATTTCCTGCAATAATCCGCCGACAAACCGCAGATGTCGAAAATCTCGACTGAGTAGATCTCCTCAGCGTTTCCAACTCCGTCGGCGATGTTGATGACCTTAACGTGGGAGACAGGTGCATTGCTCTTGATCTGGTCGAGCCAATGGGAAACGGCATGGTTTCCACTCCCAACGAAGCCCAACTGGGCGGCCGCGCTTTCAGCGGCCCAGCTGAACCGCTTGGCGACACCGGAGCCGTCCTTGCCGTTGTGGTAGTTGAGCCGCCATTTGTCGACACGCTGCGCGGTCCATATCGCGGTGAGTCGTCCGGCTGGGCTGAGCGGCGGGTCAATGGCGCACTCCACACGGAGTTGCATGAACCCTTGGCGAAGGCTTTCCCAGAAGTTTTCTTCCATTGCTAGTACTACTGAACAACCATTAACTCTATTTATTAGAGCATTTTACAATACTCCAGGCATCCCCTATAATCGGGCTTGCGGGGAGCGGTCTCGCAGCGAAAAACGCTAATGTCACCAAGTGAAATCAACTTGAGTCTTCAGAAAAACTCAATCGAGACCCGCATTGAGTACCGGCCGATCGAACGGCTGGTCGAATATCCTCGCAATCCGCGCAAGAACGACGCCGCGGTCGATCGCATGTGCGGATCGATCCGAGAGTTCGGATTCAAGATTCCATGCTTGGTTCGCAGCGATGGCGAAGTGGTGGACGGGCATTTGCGCCTCAAGGCTGCGCGCAAGCTCGGCATCTCTGAGATCCCCGTCATCCTCTGCGACGAATGGAGCCCGGCGCAGGTGAAGGCGTTCCGCCTCATGGTGAACCGCTCGGTCACCTGGGCAGATTGGGACGACGCAGCTGTTGATTCGGGTAAGAAAGTTCTGGTGGAAGGGACTCAAGGATCCGGCCTCTCTCTTTATCATTCGCCTCACTATCCGAAAACTACGTCTCGCGACACGAATGCCGCCGCCTTCATGAGCGAAGTGGGGCTTAGCCCGCGCCTAGTTTCTGAGGTCGTCCTCGTGTTCCGAACCTTCCCGATAAGAGTCAGCGGTGCGCAAGCCGGCCCGCTAAGCGATGAGTTTACTTGGGAGGAACTACAGTTGGAGTCAAACTCCCCGACGCCGGTACATGAATACACGAGCGTGACACGCAAACTCCGGCGCCTCGGCAGATTTGACTGGGAGAGTGCACGCGCCGCAATCAAGATGAACCGGCCCACGCGTTTGGCTCTCAATTTTACCGATTATCTGGGGTTCGAGAATCGTTTCGCCTCCAAGTGGGACGACCTGAACTCGAAAGCCACGGATTTCGTCCTGGCGCTTGAGAAGCTGTGTGTACCCGTGATGTACATCGGAACGGGTTCGCGGCTTTCGCAGACTATTTCACGAGATGTCGCAGATCCTTGCCCTAATACACGTTCAATCGATCCGTTCAATCAGCCATCAACAACAAATCCAATAGATAGAAAAGCAGACTTGAGGCGAAGTTAGCATGGCGAAACACGCACAGTACCTTTGGGACGACCCTTTCGCGCCGTCTTCCTCGGGGGCTGTACTATTGTCCGACCAGATCCATTTTCTGGCCGATGAAATCGGTTTGATAGAGCCGTTCAATGATAAATACTTGCGCCCGGCAGCATACGATCTACGCGTTGGTGACTCCTACTACGTTGATGACATCCGGAAAGATGTCTCGGACGAGGCTATCGAGATTCCGTCTAATGGATTGGTCTATGTTAGGACCAAGGAAAAGTTCAACATTCCGTATTACCTCGTTGCTCGGTACAGCCTCCGAGTGCACCAAGTGTACCGCGGCTTACTGATCGACAATGGCCTTCATATTGACCCAGGTTACTGCGGCTACATTTGGATACCGGTGCACAACTTCACAACGCAGTCGCGAGTCTTGGTCCCTGGTCAAGAGTTCATCAGTGTCGAATTCAATCGCACGACGCCTTTGCCGACAATCGTCAAGACTATTAAATCCGAGGATGATCTCGTATCGCTTGGATTGCGAAACGATTTGAAAGGCTCGCACGGACGCACCGTTAAGGTGTTTTATAAGGACCTGGAGCGATACGAGAAACGACACGAAGATTTCACGCCCCGATTGTTCTGGGACAAGTTCCCCGGGGAGAAGCATCAAAGCTCCATGTTGGGTACGGAGCAACGGTTGAATCAGGTCAAGACTGACACTGAGGCGAGCGCGTCCAAGCTGCGAACGGACGTCGAAAAAAGCCTTGGCGCGTTTCGCAGCCTTGGTCTTGTCGCGATAATTGGTCTGATCATTGGACTGCTCGCTATCCTTCTCCCTATTTTGTATGCGGAGTATGGCAAGAGTCGAGAGGTTGAGGCCCAGCACGGAGTCGAGATTAAGGACCTTCGTGACCGGCTCCAGGAGCAGAAGAATCGACTTGACGGAATTGCCGCCCCGCAGCCATCTCCCCTGGATGTTCCAGCGTCGAAATCGGTAGACCGATCGAAGAAGCAATCAACCAAGTAGCGAGAGAGCTTGATGCGGAATGTCGTGGGTATCACGATTTCGTTCCTTGCAAACCGTGCCTCATCAACTGTGCCCAGTTTTGTGCCCACCCCACGCATAGAAGCATTGCTCAGGTTTGCCAGCGCCGTCGCCAACAACGCCCGGAAGTCTTTGAAAACTCGCAACAACGCGTAATGTTGAACAACCGTTGTGCCCAGTGCTAAACTCATGAAAGTGCGTCGGTTTCTGGCTTCGAACCAATAGGCCGGGGGTTCGAGTCCCTCCGGGCGCACCACTAACTCCCAACGTTCTAGACGGTTACGGGCCTGTTCACCCAATCGGCAGACGAGGTGTAATCGGCACTGTGCCCAGAATTGTGCCCACTCAGCGCACTTCGGGCGTTCTCGATTGCGACTCGGGTGTTGTGTTCCTGCGGGTGAATATAGCGCTTCGTGATGGACATGTCGCGGTGCCCGGCCAGGTAGGCCAGCGTCCAGGGGTCCATATGCGGCGCCCATCGCGTGAGGCAAGTGTGCCGTAGCGTGTACAGCGGGAAGGGCTCGACGCTCCATTTCATCGGCGCATCGGGCTCACGTCGCGCGTTTGCCGCCTCGTTCTGTTTGCCTTCGCACGCGTGGCGATGCTGGCGCTTTACTGTGCCGGGTTCGATGTGGCCACTTCGCGTCGGCGCGGGAAACACCCACTCGCCTGATGCGGTCGAACAGCGCATTTCGAGCACTGCGGCGACGCGCTTCGACATCGGGATTCTCCGCCGCGCGTTGTCCGTCTTCCCGTACTGGATCTCAATGCAACCTTCTCGCACGCTCTCCCACTTCAGTCGGAAACATTCCTCCGGCCGTAAACCGCAGTCGATCAGAATTGTCGCCACGTCACGAAGCAAAGGTGCGCTTCATCCAAGTAGCGCCTCTCCTCGTCCCATCGCAGAACGCGTTCGCGGCGTCGCTCGCCCGAGAGCATGCGAACGCGCGGGAGAACCTTCTCGACCTTGCCCCACTCCTGCGCGAGATGAAACATGCGTCGAAGTACCTGCAGCTGGCGGTTGATGCTAGCGATCTGGAGCTCGGCCTCCAGCCTCTTCGCAACGAAGCCGGCAACTTTCTCCGAGGTGATGCCATCCATGGGTTCGTTGGCGAGTCTCCCGTAAGCCAGGAGGCATTTAACGCCGTACTGGTAGTAGGCTTTCGTGTTGCGCTTCGCTGCGAAAGTCGATTCTATGAAAGGCAGGAAGTCCTGCTCGGCGAACTGACGCAGTGTTGGCACGGGCTTTCGGTCACGGATGCCAACCTCGCCCTTCGCGAGCGACGTCTTGTGCGCGGCTTCGATTTGTTCGGCGACCCGCTTATTCGTCTGCTTGGTACTCTCCCGAATTGCCTCACCTTTCCAGGTGAACCGGTACCACCAGACTGGGCCGCGTTTGTAAACTCCCATGCTAGGCGCCCGCCTCGTCTGCGGGCCATGACATTGGTCGCGTGGTCGACGCCGCAAAGTCAACTCTCCCGCGCCCAGCTTGACCATGCCGGACGGTCGTCGCGGTGATCCGTCCTGGTTGCCCCGTGATGCCCTGCTCCAGAAATAGCTGGTTCAGCGACGCCGCCTTCCACTCGGCCCACGAGATGCCGCGCTCGGGTTCGCGGTTTACGTCTTGATGGTTAGGTTCGAGTGCGACATCTGGCGAAAGCGCGCTACGCGCGTCTATGGGAGTGATGACAGAAGTGACAAGAGTTGGGGTTCTGTCACTTTTGTCATCACTCCCCAGACATTCAACATGCAACTTATCCCTCCAACTCATTGGCCCCTCGATTCAGGATTATGGGATTGACCTCGCATATGTCACTCGGACGCCCGCCGCCCGATTCCGGCTGCGCCGTTTCGGTTTGTTCTGTTGTCGATGTCATGCTGTTTTCTCCTTTGTGGGCGGTGATTACCGCGTCACGACATCGATCACGCAGGTGGGGGTGGAAAGCAAGGCAATTGTGAATCGCAACAGGCGGTGAGGTGGCGATTGAGGTTCCAGGGCTAGATGTCCGCAGATGTCCTCAGATGACCGGTCACGGCGCAAAACTCGGGCACAAGAAGGAAACGGCGATCGTCGCACTGCTTTCTCATCGGACTATTGAGGAAGCCGCCCGCTCCATAGACATTTCCGGCAAGACGCTGCTTCGCTGGCTAAAGGAACCAGAGTTCGATGCCTCTTATCGTGCGGCGAAGCGCGCCGCGTACAAGCAGTCGATCGCTCGATTGCATCAAGCATCGAGTGCCGCTGTTACAACGCTGATGAAAGTGATTGGTAGGCCCAGGGCACGCCAGCGTCCACCAAGGTAAGAGCGGCGGACAGCATCTTGGACCACACGGCCAAAGCGATCGAGATTGAGGACATCGACGCGCGTGTGTCTGAGCTGGAGCGCGCGGCGGAGGAATCCAACCCTGGGAAGCGGTGGTCATGATGAACAGGACCCTTTCTCGCCGGTTGCAGCGATTGGAAGAGCAGGTCGCGCCCTTAGAGGTGCGCAAGACGTGGCAGATCATCTGTGTCGACTCCGACGGCAGCCGCAAGGAAGGCCCGATAATCGAGTGGCCCGCTAGAAGGCCAGCAGCGGCGCAACCAGCGCTGCAAGGGAATCAGAAACGATGAAGACCATCGCCAGGCGGATTTCGAAGCTGGAGGATCGATCTGCCGAGCGGCGAGATGAGCGGGGACGCACCCTGGCTGATGTGGTCCGCGCTATGCGCGAGCAACGGCGTCTTCGCATGGCCGCAGAGGGTCGCGAACCCGAAAAGGACCTGCCCCAGGAAGACTCGATTGATGATGGGAATCGGCCTCGAAGACTCAGCGAAAGAATGCGGTGCCGCCGACTCCAGCGCTTCTATAAGGAGCAGCTAGAACGTGCGGCGGAAGAATCCAAGACGGGGAAGAGGGGATGACAACCAACACCCGAGCACCGGACTCCCGACTTGACGTTCTGTTTCGTCTGATCAATGAATGTGCTGACTCGAACGGTCAGCACCATGCAGCTCGAAACCAAGTTCCTTCGCCTTCGGACGCCAGTCACGATCGGCTCGCGGTTCGGCGATTGGCACGTCACCTGGCTCGGAGGATGGACCAGATGCCGACTGCGTTATTTGGTCATGGTCGTGCGGGTCGCCCGTGACGAACCTCCAGCGCCGACTCAAAAAGCTCGAATCGCTCCTGACTGATCCGAGCGGACTCGTTCCGCATTCCGAGAAGTGGCTGGAATACTGGCAGCGCTGGATTGATCGTTGGTCAGATGATCCCAGTTTCCGGCCTCGGGAACGGATGCCGCTCGAAGCCGCCCGTGCGATCATCGCAGGCGCACCCGACTATGACAAATCTTGAACGGCGACTCAAGAAGCTCGAAGCATTGCTAACGGACTCCAGCGCCTTGGTGCCGTACTCGCCCCAATGGTTTGAGTATTGGGACGAGCAGATGTATTTCATCCTCACCGGGAGAGAGGCAAAACCCGGGAAGTTGTCCCCCGAGGGACTTATAGCGGTTCTCAGGTATACCGTGCAGAACCCCGCCTCATTGGTCAGCACGATCCCAGCGTCAGACGACTGAGGCTTGCAGTAAAGGAAGGAACGCCCCGTGACGAGTCTGCAGAAGAGGCTAAGAAAGCTCGAGGTATTGAGAACCGACTCTAGCGGCTTGGTGCCGCACTCGCAGGCTTGGTTTGCGCATTGGTATAAGCAGCTCGACCCTTATATAGCCGGCGAGTTGCACGGGGTTCTGTTCCCTGTTGAAGTTCTCAGTGGATGGATCGCCCAAGATAACTTCGCGCCGCAGGTCAGTGTCCGATAAGTCCGGCGCGGGCCAGGCGGCCGGCCCAAGAGAAGGCCGCGCGGCCGCTTGCGATATGCTTCGAAAATGGACCTTTTGAAGATGCTCGCTGACCTACGCCAGGAACGCGCGCAAATCGAGGAGGCCATTACGGTACTCGAACGCTTGACCCTGGGACATGGCAAGCGCCGCGGACGTCCTCCAGCGTGGATGACAGCGGCATCCGCACCGAAGCGGCGGGGTCGCCCTCCTGGCAGCAAGAATAAGCCTAAAGAAGCGGACGGCCAAGGCTGAGACAAGCGGAAGCGGGTAGTTGCCGATAATGTGTAGCATCTGGCGCAGACGGCGATAGTTTCCGGATAGGCCGTGATACAGGAGCTAACGAGACTCTGTGACTACTAAGTCGCTCCGAATCAATCGAATACGCGCAGCTTCATTGATCAATAGGGATATCTCGATTAGTGTCGCGTCCGCTTTCGCTCGGCGCCCCACGGCGCAGGCGCTGAAGCAGAGTGTGGATGTCTATAAACGTGGGGAGTGATCAGAACGCCAATCCGAGTGTTTCCGTATTGGTTACGCTCCCAACAATTGATGATTTGAGTAATGACATCGCCGGCATCAGAATCACTTGACCGCTGTACTTTGAGCTTCGGCGGTTTGAAGAGCCAGGCCTGCGCGCTCGCCGTTGATCAGGACGACGCCCGTGTCAAGCAGTTGCTGGCCGGTGAGGTTGTATTGGGCGTAGCTGCGCAAAGCAGCCAGCGGGAATATGAATTCCACGGCTTCGCTGGCTTCCCCTGCGGCAGCGCCGGCCAGGCGGATCGAGGTGCTGAAATCGATGCCGGCGAAGTCGGCGCTGCCGGTAAAGTACGCACTCACCGGCCGGATGAGATGCGCGACGTGACGGTCGAACGCGAGCGCCGCCAGTTTGTATTGCGAGCCGGCGTCGGACGCCTGCAGCGGTGTTGTGAGGGGAAGTTCGAGATACTCGCCTTCGCGAAACGCAATGAAAGACGGGGGAGCGTAAGGCACGAAATGCGCCTGGGAGTCGAGATCTTCCAGCATTCTGGCAAGTGTGTCGCGGTAGGCGTCTTCCAATTTTACTGCGGGCACAACGGGGGTGGGGGACGCGACGGCCGCAGGGTTTGCGACGCGCGCGGGGGACGCAACGGGCGCAAGGGACGCGACGGGGGCGGCTGACGCAGGAGACACAGCCGCCGTCTTGATCAACTTGGTTTCCTTGCGCTCGTAGGGAAATATGGAGATCGGGCTGCGATTAAGGTACGCGGCGCCGTCCTGCAGTGCAGCCATGCGGGCCGCTTCATCGCGAGCGTCGATCAAACGCTGGGCCGCTGCCTTCGGCAGGATGAGGACAACATTCTCCGCCGTTTCGGTTTCCTGGCCCATCACTTTTCTGATTACATGGTGGGAAATTTCGAGCGCGAACGCTTCGGGCACGTCGGCTCGCGCCAGCGCGGGCACGGCGGCCTGTAGAATCGGCAGCATCACGTCGGTATACGTTTTGCGGGTGCGCTGTTCGCCGGTCAGCCGTTCGGCGGAATAGGCCGCGAAGTAGTTGCCCGTGATCTTGAGAACCACCTGCCCTTCAAATGTGTCGAATTGAATGGAGCGCTGATCGTTGCGCTCCTGCTCTTTTTCGCTCAGGTCGAGTTTGCGGCTGAAATAGAAATGATAGGGGAAGTCGTGTTTGGCGACCGCCGCGGATATCAAGTGCAATTCATCGAGATGGCTCTGTTGGAGAGCGCGGAGAGACGGGTCCGTGATCTCGGCCGGCGACAAAACTTGGCTGGTCGCGCGGCAGGCGAGAGAGACGGACAGGATGGCGAGCAAGCTACGGGTTCGCATAGAAGACTCCTTGCGGGCGATACGGAGGATCGGCAATGGCGCGGATGTAGGCCGCTAACGCATCGATATCGCTCGCGGAAAGTGTGGGGCTGTACGGGGGCATCTCCGGAGATTTTCCCAGGGCCGCGCCGCCGTGACTAATGATCGCGAGGAGGTTCGCGCGATTGATCTGGTTCAGCGTCGCGCCATCGGAGAAAGAGTGCGGTAGTGCGTGCAAATTATCGTGGTTCGATACCTTTTCGGCCGTGGATTCGGAGTTGTGGCATCGCGAGCAATATTTCTCGTTCAATACCCACCCAAGAATCTGCTGGTAATCGAGGGCAATCTCGACGAACGGCACCTGTAGCGGTTTCCCGGCCTTGTCGCGGGTGGTTGCAACCAGCGAATATCTCCCGGACATGCCGCCGAGCCGTACGGTCGTGCTGAACTGGCCATCGCTTCCGGTGAGCCCCGAAGGCGGCTGGAACAAGACCCCGGACGGCGCGCTGAATTCCACCAGCGCACCGGCCACTGCGCTGCGTTGCGCGTCGTTGACCTGAACCACCAGGGGCTGATCCAGCGTCGCACCCACGCCAGCGGCCTGCTGTTCTCCGCTGATGTCGACAATCGCGACGCCGAAAGCCGACGCCGCCGGCCCGGATGAGGGAACCCGGTGGCACCCCGCCACTGCTAAGAACGCGAGGGCCGCGAACATCCTCCTCATTTCGATCCTCCGGGTTTGGGCGCGGCCTTCTGTTGCATCAGAAACGCCGTGATGGCGCGCGCGTCATCGTCGCTCATGTTCCAGTTCAACTCCATAGTGCCCGGACGCAGCGCCTGTGCGTTCTTCAGCCAATGGAAGATCCAGGCCGCGTTCAGCCTCAATCCCACCTGCGTCAGCGTTGGCCCGATATAGCCCTTATCGTTTTTCGGATCGAGAATGTGGCAAGAGTTGCAGGCGTACTTGCCGTAGTAAAGGTCCTTGCCGTGGGCGGCATCGGCTGAGTTGAATTTCGACGCGTCAATCTGCTCGCGATCGAACGCCGGTGTCTGATACACCGTCATGATGTAATCGGTCAAAACGTTGGCCTCTTCGTCGCTGATGTTGAACTTGGGCATGCGGCGGATCAGCGCCGGCCGGAGCGTATTCGGACGTTTCAGGAAATTCACGAGCCAGCTTCGTTGCACCGAACTGCCTTCCCACGTGAGATCCGGGGCCATATCGCCTCCATGTCCGTTGATCGCGTGGCAACTGAAGCAACGTAGATCGTTCATCAACTGGCCCGCCCGGCCCGCCGGCTGATACGTGGAACGCGGCGTGGCCGGGATTCGCAACGCGTCCGGCAGCGCCTTCGCGCGGCTGGTTTGTGCCAGAAGGGCCGTGACCAGCGCATCCACCTGCGAATCCGAGAGGGTGAACTGCGGCATTTTCAGCGCGTTGCCGAAGGAGCGCGGCTTCCGGATCTTGGCCGAGATGTAATCCGGCAGCGTGTGCGGCATCCCGGGCGCGAAAACGATCTTGGCGAGCGGCAGACTTCCCACGGCGGTTAACTCGGGGGCGAAGTTATCCTGTTGCGCGACGCCGTTGATGTCGTGGCAGACCGCGCACCCGCGCTCGACTACCAGAGCCTTGCCGTGCGCGATCTGCGCAGGTGTGGCGGCCTCCAGATGAACGTTACCGATAAAATCGGGGTCGGTCTTGCTTCCGAGGAATCCCATCAGCAGGCCGATGTCCTTCGCCTCGAAACGATAGTGCGGCATGGCCGTATCGGGATCGTAAACCTTGGGATCGCGGAGCCATTCCGCCAGCCACTCCGGCTTGACCTTTGAGCCGACTTTGGTGAGCTCCGGTCCGACGTTGCCGCCAACTATCAGTCCCGCGGCGTTCTGCACCGCGTGACAGGAGGCGCAGAACGATTCACCGTACACGCTCGATCCCTGTTGCAGCGCTGCCGCGTCGTCGCTCGCCGGAAACGGCGGGGTCTTTCGATCCACATCCGCAAGATAGGGCGTGCTTTGGCTGATCAGAAACGCGGAAATATCGCGGGCGTCGTCATCGCTCAATTGGAAGTTGGGCATGGTGGCCGTCGAGGCGTAAGCTTGCGGATTCTTGATCCACGCAAAGATCCATGCGCGAGTGGTTTTTGCGGCGATGTGCTTGAGCGAAGGCGGATCGTCGGTGGCGGTCATGGTCAGGCCGGCGGGCGACGTAACCTTGTGGCAATGCACGCAGCCGTAGCGAGCCAGCATGCCTCTTCCCGCGTCGAGTTGCGGCGTTCCGGTGAGCGGCCGCTCGTGGCATTGGCCGCAGCTCGATTCGATGTAGCGTGCCGGCAGAATCGGCTGCTCCCAGGCTAGCGTGCTGCTGTGGGCTTCCTCGACCCTGGTCGCCGCGCCCTGTCCCCGATGGCACATCACGCATCCGAACTCGGTCAGAGAATGCGGAATCGGCGGATGCGGGCGGAACGGCTGCGTCCCGACGCCGGCGAGAGAGGCTTCCTTCAGGGCCAAGTGACAAGTCGAGCAACGGTCGACCACGCCCAGGTCCGGCAGCCAGATCTGTTGCACGCCTCCCTGAAATCGACGCGCTAGCGACACACCGTCGCTGCGATTGCGGATCAGGCTTAAGTATTCGTGTTGATACTGCAGCCATTGGCGAAAGTAATCCTTCGCCGGCACGATCGCGAGCACGATCAACAGAACGGTACTTAACGACCCGAACGCGCGCGCGCTGTCCCCGAACAGGACGCGACTGGCCGAATGGATTCTTTCCCGCAGACTCATTCCGCCCCCCACGGCGACACCAACGCCCAACCCGCACCCCGGAAGAACGTCCCGATTACAGTCAATATGATCGAGACCGCCAGAAACCAGGACATGATCCAGAAGGAAAGAGGCTTCAAGTGCAGCCATCGCCGAAGCGCGCCGGCTTGCGGGGATGGGAAAGCCCCCAGATACATCACTCCGGCGATCAAAACCGTCGGGATGAGCACTGCCCAAACGTTGAACCACGCAAGAAACACAACCATCGCGATGACAATCGTGGCCGACATGCGCATCTTCTTTTCCCGGTTCCGGATCCAGAAACCCGCGGCCTCAATGTTGATGCCGAAATAAGGAATCACGATGAGCGCAAAAACCACCAGGGTCGGAATCAACACGCCTCCAACCACGGGTGGGAAATAGTGCAGGAGCTCTTGAAGGCCTAGGAAGTACCACGGCGCCTTGGCCGGATTCGGCGTCTTCATCGGATCGGCCAGTCCTTCGAGCGGCGCGTCCCAGAACAGCGACAATAGCGCTAGCGCGAGCAGGAGCATCTCTACCGCGATGGCCGCGCGCAAAAGGACCTCCGGGTAGGTCATGACATGCTTGTCATCCCTTGCCTGGACTTGCGGCGAAGTACGGCGCGTGACGAATGCCACGCGCATCGGAGTACGCCGGCTGTCCGAGTCCATCGATGCGGTGAAATCCTTCGGCTCACTCATCGATCTTCTCCCCGGTATACAATCCGCCGTCCTTGCGAATCCGCCAGAAGTGAACGGCCAGGAACAGGACGGCGATCAGCGGCAGGATCACGCAGTGAAGCACGTAAAAGCGCAGCAGCGCATTGGCGTTCACCGTGTGACCGCCCAGAATGAGAAATCGGATTTTCGCGCCCAGCACGGGTACCGCGGAAATAATATTGGAACCGACCGTGATCGCCCAGAACGCAAGCTGGTCCCACGGCAGCAGGTAGCCGGTGTAGCTGAGAAACAGGGTCAGCATCAGCAGAACCACTCCGATGACCCAGTTAAATTCGCGCGGCGGGCGATACGCGCCACGATAGAACACTTTGAACAGGTGCGCAAACACGAGCAGCACCATCGCGTGCGCCGACCAGCGGTGTAGATTACGCAAGAAGACACCCGCTGAAACGACGAACTGCAAATCCTTCATGTCCGCATAGGCTTGTGGAACCGACGGATGGTAATACAGCATCAGCAGAATGCCGGTCACTGTCAGAATCAAGAAGCATCCCAGGCTCAGCGTTCCGAGATACCACGTGACGCTGAAGTCCAATGCGCGCCGCCGGACCTTGACGGACGCCAGGTGCAGAAAAACATTCTGCTGAACCGCCAGCGACCGGTGCAGATTGGTTTCGCCGCTTCCAGCCCTGAAAACGGAACGCCAAACGCGCGTATTACGCAAGCCGGCGATTTGATCGAGAAGCGTGGCCATGTTAAATCCTGACGAACTGCCTTCGATCGAGAGGCTCGGAGCGGTCGACCAGCAAGTTGCCATCGTCGTCCACCCACGTCCGGAGCCAGAACAGTGGGCGTGGAGCCGGGCCTTCGATCTTGGTGCCGTCCGTGCGGAACTTGCTGCCGTGGCACGGGCATGCGATGATGCCCAGCTCCGGTTTCCATGCCGTGAGGCACCCGAGGTGCGTGCACACCGCCGAGAGCGTATAGATGCCTTCGGGTCCGTGCACGATGTAGATACCGCTTTGCGTGTCGGGCGTCACTGAATCCTGGGGGTAACGGTCTGGCTTGCCGGCGTCGACAATGGGGGACGGTTCATAGAGCACGTTCGGTGAGAGGAACTCATAGCCGAACACGGCCGATCCCGCCCCAGCGATGGCGATCGATCCCACACCGATTTTCGTGAATGCTCGGCGGCGGCTGCACTCCTCACATGGACTGTTTCCGCTGTCTGGCTTCTTGACCTCGTCTGGCATCTTATTCTCCTGGTGTTCGAAGGACCGGCTTGGGAGCCTGGAGCTTCATCGAGTAGGCCTCCATCGTGATTACGTTTACCGGGCATCGCTCCGCGCAAAGTCCACAGCGGATACAGCGCGTTTCATCTTTGAGCATGGCCGCGCCGGAGATGGTCCCCAGTTCCTCGGCGGCCACATCGTCGAGCTCCACGTGGAAGATCCCGCTATCGCGGCGAATCTGGTCCAACACGTCGGAGGGGAACTCGATCCGGTCGAGCGATACAAGCTGAATACAATTCTCGGGGCACACGTCAACGCATCCGCCGCAGAGAATGCATTGCGATCCGTCCGCTTCGTTACCCTCGAACACCGTATTGATCCAGCAGCGCAGACACCGCCGGGCCTCGCGTATCGCGGACTCCTCGTCGTAGATCAGCTCGACTTCGGTAACCCCCGTTCGCCTGTCGAGCGGAAGCATGGGGATCGGCTGCCGCCCGATCTCCATGTAGTCGGGAAACATCCTGTGATGCGAGAGAATCTCAACTTCGATTTCGGGATCGAGGTGGGCCCGCCCTGTGAGGTACTCGTCGATGCCGATGGCGACGCGCTTGCCATCGCCTACGCTATCGATAATCAGCCGCGGCCCGAAAACGCAATCCCCTCCGGCGAAAACGCCCGGAGCGCTGGTCATCAGTGTCTGGCGGTCGGTCACGATCAGACCGCGAGGTGAGATATCGACGCCGTCCTCCGGCCTCAAGAAATCGAGCCTGGGCGCCTGACCGATCGCCAGAATCACAGTGTCACAATCGATGGTGGATTCGCTGCCCTCCTCGAAAGCCGGATTGAACTTCCCCTGTGCGTCAAATACCCATTTCGTTCTCACGGTCTCTAGACCTACGACCTTGCCATCCTTGCCGAGCACGCGCTTGGGTCCGCGTCCGTCATGAAGGAGAACACCCTCGGTCTCCGCCTCTTCGATCTCCTCGGCCGCCGCCGGCATTTCATCTCGCCGCTCCAGGCACACGATGCTGACCTGTTCCGCTCCCATGCGAAGCGCGGAAAGCGACACGTCCACCATTTCGCGCGTGGCGACTGCGGCAATATTCTCGTCGGCGGGCGTTGCGCCCTCCAGGTCGCCACGGTGCTGCTTGAGCACTTCGCGAAGCGCGGAGCGAGCCACATCCATGGCCACGTTTCCTCCGCCGATTACGGCTACCTTCTTGCCGATGCTGAACTGGTAGCCTAAGTTCGCGTTCAGAAGAAACTCTATTCCTTTATGGACACCGTCCAGGTCGACACCGGGAATCGAGAGGTCGCGGCTGCGATGCGCCCCGACCGCGAGCACCACCGCGTCGAAGCCCTGCTCGCGCAGTTGCGAGACCGTGAAATCGCGGCCCGCAGCCGAGTTCAGTTTCAGCCTGACATCCCCGGTTTCCAGAATTTCACGAATCTGCGCCTCGACGACTCCGCGCGGAAGGCGATACTCGGGGATGCCTAAGTGGAGCATTCCGCCGGCGACCTGGGCGGCTTCGAAGATCGTGACCGAATAACCCAGGAGCGCCAGATCGTGCGCCGCCGACAAGCCGACGGGACCGCTACCGATGATCGCGACGTTGTAGCCCAGCTTCGGAACGCTGCACTTCTTGGTTTCGAGAGGACGCCGGGACTCCGGCCCGTGCCGTTCCGTGAGAAAGCGCTTCAGCGCGCGAATCGAGATCGGCCGGTCGATGGCGCCGCGGCGGCAAGCGGTCTCGCACGGATGCGCGCACACCCTGCCGCACACGCTCGCCATCGGGTTCGGATCGCGCGCATAGCGGTACGCCTCCTCGAAGCGTCCTTCCGCGATGAGCGAAACGTACCGCCCCGCATTGGTGCCCGCCGGACATGCCATCATGCACGGGAAGTTCGTGTTGAGCCAGTCGCGGTCGACCCGCTTGTTTCTCAGCCGTTCGAGCATGATGATGAACGCCGCATCCCCGCCATCGCTATTTCGCCAGGCTGAACTCTACCGTCGCGTTGCCTGAAACGGTCACCGGCTTGGATTGGATCTTCATGCCTTCGTGCCATGCGGAGATCGTGTAGCTTCCATCCGGCACATCGGCGATCTTGAAATTTCCCGATGCATCCGTCACGGCGTAGTACGGAGTCGGCGACACGATGATGTATCCCGACATTTCCGGATGCACGTTGCACAGTAGCGGAACCACGCCCGGCGTGTCGAATTTGAATTCGCGCTCCTCGCCGGTCGGCCAGGTTCCCATATTGTGGGTCAGCTTCTTATTTCCATTGACCGACGGCCAGAAGATGTTGTGCTGCACTTTATCGCTGTTCAGGAACTGCACCGTGGCACCCAGCGACACCGCCAGCACGTGTGGCTGGAACAGCAGCGACTTCTGGTCCTCGATGAATGGCTTGGCCGGTGCCGGGAACGTTTTTGCTGGAATCGCCTCGATGTAAACCACCGAGCCCGCCTTGGCTGGGCCGACCGTGCCCGAGATCACTCCGGCGCGAAGCGCACTCGCGCTCGTCAGAATCGCGGCGCCTACCAACAGTACGCACTGAACAGATTGTTTCATGATCGGTTAAGTTCCTTTCTCAATGTCAGTAAACAAACTCGAGCGCGGTCAGCGCCGTATTCACCCGGAACGGGTTCATAGCGACCGGATTGCCGTTGGGAAGAATTCCTAGAGTCACGAACTGCTGTGGCCGAACCTGGTATTCGAAGGACAGCTTGATGTTGGGGTGAATCAGGAACTGCACGCCGGGAGTATATCGGCTTCGGCTGGTATCGTAAGGCGCGAAATACGGCGTGTTGGTAGCGAACGCCAAGCCATTGATGCGATCCGCCGAGGAGTTCACCTGATCCCAGCGCATGATGGCCATAATCCAAGGCTTCAGCAGGTAATCGGCCTGCGCGAATCCACCGCTGAAAGTAGCGGGAATGCCCCGCACAAACCCGGCGGCTGTGGCCGTGCTCGAACTCAGAGGCAGCGGGATCAGCGCGCCCGTCGCGTCCACCGGCAGCATGTTGGAATCGTGACCGAGCATATAGAGGCCATAGACGTTGAACGTCCGGTAGTTGTAGCTGAAGTCTCCGCCGACACGGTAATACGGCTCGCGGTTGCTGAGGAATGTGTTAACGTTTTTGACGGTAGGCCCGGGCAACATCTGGAGCGAGTCCCCGTACATGTAGAAGGTCCCGAGGCTGAAGTACGTGTGGTCGTGAGGGCCGGTCTTACCGGCCGCCTGAATGTCGTGCCGGCTCTTGGGATCGCTTTCAAGATTAAAGCGGTAGGACGCGCGGGCATAGACGTTCTTCAAGTTTGAATCGGAGGTGAACCCGACTCCGCCGGCAGCGCTCGCGGTCGCGGAAGGAACGCCCGGAAATAGATTCGCCGCTTGAGAGATTCCGGTCGTGTTTTGATCGAAAACCGCGACCGAGTAGTGATACCCGCCGTAGGTATGGCCGCCGCTAAGCTCGATTCCTCGCGCCACATTGGCGAACGAAAACTGATTGCCCACGTTCTGCTGCCGTGCGCCGGAAATCGCTGCGCCGATGTTGGCTTGCTGATAAATGTCGTAAGGACTCAGATTGATCGTCCGGGCTTGTGTGAAGGGCAGGTCCAGCTCGAACTGGCCCGTCCGGAGAGACAGCGAGTCCTTCGGCAACTTCATCACCCGTCCGATGTTGACGAACTTCAGATACGCGTCTCCCAATCCACCCCCGCTGTTGTCGCCGGAGACGCTGAGATCGTCGTCCACCCACCATGCGATGTCGCTTCCGAAGTTTCCCGCGGTAAAAATGCTGAAGAACCCCGCCTGAAAATCCGTCGCGGGGATCACCGCTGGCACAGTGCCCGGAGCCGCCAGCGAATTAAACTGGTTCCGATTCGATCCCGTGTATTGAAAAAACTGGTTGTATCGAAGTCCCACGGGGGGCATGCCGGGAATCTCACCGGGCCAGACCGAATTAGGAAATGAGTCTTTAGTTGCGGGAGCGCCCAGCATTACCGGCGGTTCCTTGATGTAGGTTTCGTCGTCGGATGGAAACTTGAACCCGGCGTCCTTGAATGCCTTGCCGAAATCGTTCAGCTTCGGAAAATCGATATGGCACGTCTGGCAGGATGTCTGATACTTTCGCGCGAAGGGGGGAATCGCGTAGCTGTTCGACGTACCGAACAACGTAAGCACAGCGGCTCCTGCAACGACGCTGGGAATTAGAGTTCTACAGAGCCTGAGCATAATTGCCTCTCTTGATTTGCCGTCACCGCAAACATTGACCCTGAGGTAGCATTTGGATGACCATTGAAAGTCGAGTAGGCGGTTGGCTCAAGTGCTTCTTCACTTTAGAGACAGTTAGAGTTGAAGAGCGGCTATGGTTCGACTTGCTGGAGAATCTCCGGTGTCGGACACCGGGCGATCTCTGCGTCTATTCGCGCAGCCGCTTGCGTGAAATACCGCGTCGGACACTGTGACGCGCGCCTTACCGGGTCTTTAGAATACATTTGAAACCGCAACCGCACACAGGGGGGAAAACATTGGACGATTGTCTTGGTTGCGGCCTAACCAAATCAAGGTCCCGATCTCAGGAGCGGGAGTTAAGATATGCGACTACGTTCGAGACATCCTCAGGGGACAGGCGCGGCCAAGCTATGCCTTTTTCCTTCATCTTGTCGAGCATCTGCGGGCCGTGTGTCCAGAGGACATGGATCACGGAAACTGGTGTGTAACTGGAGTCTCCGCGCGGCAGCTTGGCAGCACCCGATTGTGGATCGTTGTGGCAGATTGCACAACGCTTCGACTGGAACGTACGTCCACCTCGCGTGGCATTTCCGCTCGGCCCTAAATACTGTCGCTCCCAGACGTAGGCGACGATCTTCCGGATGTCTTCCTGGCTGGTCTGTGGAGCAGCCTTCATCTTGGGGACATGGTTCCACATGGCGGCGGCAAGGTCGGTCAGCGTCATGTTCGACAAACGAGTTTCAAGCGAGAGTGAACCTTTGTGACAACCGGCACATATGGCTTTGAATGGCGCTTCGCCAGAGGCAGGATCCGGCAGCGAGAACTGCGCCTGCGTTTTGGGTGTTTGCGGAAGATTCTGCAAATACACCGAGAGATCCGTCACTTCCTGCCCGCTGAGTGTCACCCAGCCGCGCTTGCGCTCCCTCAGGGCACCCTGCATGGCCTCAACATGACTCCACATATCGTGCACAAGGAGAATCGGATCGCCCAGCGATTTCCAAGTCGCGACGGGATTGCCCGGGCCGCCGCCGGTTTCCCCGAGAGAGTGGCATTCGGCGCAGTGTTTGGTCTCGAAAACCTGCTTGCCGCGCTCGGCTTCTGCAGGTCGTTCAAAGAAGCGAATTGAGAAGAAATACGCAAACAGGTCGTCGCCGTCTTGCTCGCTCAGTTGGGGCCGCTCGATCCCCTGGTCTTTCATGGAAGCCCACATCGTTGGCGCATGGTTCCACATCAAGCTCGCCAGCACCGCGGGTGTAAATTGCCGGCCCCTGGGACGGCTTAGGTCCGGAGCCGTATTGCCACCTTCTCCCTGCTGCTCGAAGCGTGGAACCTCGTGCGCGCGAACACTATGGCAGCGCAGACAATTTTCCCTTCTTAACACATCCGCCCCGCGTTGGGCATCCCCGGCCCAAAGGAGGTTCCCGCAGAGCAGGAAACCGAAAGCTGGAAGGCAGATTCGGTTCATCGCTTAATAAGTTAAGCAATCTGAGAACCGTCACAGTCTTTTCGTTCGCGGGAAGCAATGGAGCGGCCCACAAGGGCAAATCGGTTTATACCAAGCCTGCATCGAATGGGCAATTTCACGCGGAGCAGATCATATTGGGGTCATTTGGCGCAATCGCTCCTACTGAAGCTAGTTTTTCTTACGCGAATCATTCCGGCCACCGACTTGCTAGAGGCTCCAGGGGCGGGCGTGGATTTCCGCGCCGGCGATTGCCTTGGGAGGGCTGGAAAATGCAAACCAAGTGCCCGACGACGAGATTTCTAAAGGGAATCCTCCTCCTCACAATGGCCTGCCTGGTTGCGCGGGGCGGCAACATTACAGGTACAGTCAGCGCCGGGAAGGGCGTTTCCGTGGTTTACCTGGAAGCCATTCCAGGCAAATCGTTTCCGGCCCCCACAAAGATCTTCGTCATGGACCAGAAGTCGCTCTTGTTTCAGCCTCATGTTCTAGCCGTGCCAGTGGACACCACGGTCGAATTCCTCAACAGCGACAATTTATCTCACAACATTTTCTGGCCCTCCGTCAGCGGAAATAAAAAATTGGGCCACAACCTGGGAACTTGGCCGACCGGGCAGAAGCGCGGTTTCAGGTTCGACACACCCGGGATCGTGCCGCTGCTGTGCAACGTTCACCCGGAGATGTCGGGCTACATCGTGGTGACCCCGACCCCGTTTTTCGCGGAAACCGACGCCTCGGGAGCCTACCGGATTGCCGGCGTTCCGAACGGCAGCTATACGGTCACGGCATGGCATGAGGGGCTCAAGACCGCCTCCCAGCCCATCACGGTATCAGGCAGCGCGACGCTGGATTTCTCCTTATCGAAGTGAGTTACACCCGGTACCAGCCAACACTTCTCCGGCTCCTTGTCCGCTGCCAGTTCCACCCTCTCGACCTTGACCGTCTCTGGCGCGGTCACCATTTCAGGTAGCACCACGATCGCCGGGCTAAGTGTAGCGACTCTCAATCCCTGACCCAAGGACGTTGCCAGTCCGTGAGCCATTCTGTCTCGCTCATTCGTATGCCAAAGCGGAAACTCTTATTTTGCGTTGACAGCGTGTCTCGGCAAATTGACTTCGGCCATACGAATGCTCTATCGCGGCACAGAAAAGGAGGGTTCCATGCTCACTCGAAACATCCTCACGGTTATCGCTCTGCTGGTCGGATTCGCGATCGTCTGTGCAGCCTATCAACCTAAAGTCGAAACGGTTCCACCCAAGGCGGTCCCTGCCAACCAAGGCAAAGCGATGTTCATGGAGTATTGCGCCGTCTGCCATGGCCCCGAAGGTAAGGGCAACGGTCCTGCCGCAGCGGCACTGAAGAAAGCTCCGGCCGACCTGACGCAGCTTGCGGCGCACGAAAAAGACGGGAAATTCCCGGGAATCCGTGTCTCCCGCTATATCCAGGGTATCGACACGGTTCAGTCGCACGGCTCGCGCGACATGCCCATCTGGGGCGACGTTTTCCGATCATCGAACCCGCTCGATTCAGCGACGCCGGCCCTGCGGGTAGCCAATCTCACCGATTATGTGAGATCGATTCAGGCCAAGTAGGCGTTCTATATTGGTCCAAAACCGAAACAGCAGGGCGGCCTCGAACAGCGTTTGCCTGAATCTCGCGTTTCGACGGAGTTCAACGTGGCGTGTTCCTGGGCCGAAGATGTCGGGCGGGCCGATCTCACGAATTTGGGTTAGCTGACCCACATAGGGCTACATAACCCAGTTGGGCCTTCGGCTCCCAATGAAAATGGCCTCTTCTCGCAAGCCTCCCAAGCTTGCGAGGGAGCCGTAAGAGCGGATAAGCAAACCAAGGAGACTGTATGCGAATAGTGACGTTGCTTGCATTCTTACTGGGCCCAGCGCTGCTGCCCGCCCAGGACCAGAACACCACCATCAAGAAGGTTCCGGTGAGCAGGACCTCCGCCTCTTCCGGCGAAGAGATGTTCCGCGCCTACTGCGCCGCCTGCCACGGCCTGACCGGAAAAGGCGACGGCCCGGCCGCTGCTGCGTTCAAGAAAGCGCCCCGTGATCTCACCAAACTGGCCCAGAGCAACGGAGGAAAGTATCCGGAAGCGATGGTGCATGCTACTTTGAAGTTGCAGGAGGGAACCGTCCACGGGTCTAGTGTGATGCCGGTGTGGGGACCCGTGTTGTCATCCGCTAGTGGCAGCCAGGGAGAGACGGAGTTGCGGATCACGAACCTGGTGCATTACATCCAGACGCTGCAGGCAAAATAAGCGTTGCCGCGTTCGTGTCGTCGTTCTGAACGGATGCGAACGCGACTGCTACGCTTGATGGGAATGCTTCGGCCTAGCTCATGACGCGCCGCGACCTCTTATCGCTCACAGGCGGTTGGTTGTCCACGGCCGCGCTTGGCTCAAGCCAATCCTCTTCTGGTGCGGGTGCCCAACCCGTGGGTGTCCAGCCCGTGGGTGCTCAGCCCGTGGGTGCTCAAGGTGACGCGCGCGACGCCGACATCACCTTGAAGATCGGCGAAGTCACCCTGGATCTCGCCCCGCGCCACTCCATCAAGACCCTGGCCTACAACGGCCAGGCGCCCGGACCGGTACTGCGCGCCACCGAAGGCAAGCCGATCGTAGTCGACGTGTGGAACGACACTGCCGACCACGACATGGTCCACTGGCACGGGTTTCATATCCCTTCCGAAGTCGACGGCGCGCACGAAGAAGGTACGCCGCCCGTTCCGCCTCGCGGCCGCAGCCGCTATGCGTTCACTCCCCGCCCCGCCGGCACGCGCTGGTATCACAGCCATGGAACTGCTGGAAAGAATCTCCACAAGAGCACCTACTCCGGTCAGTTCGGATTATTCATCATCGATCCCCCCAGCGACCCTGCCCGCTACGACCTCGACGTTCCCGTCCTCCTGCACGAATGGGACCCCTATTTTGATCAGGACATGGACGTCGCCTACAAGCTGTTTTCCGTCAACGGGAAAATGCTGGGCTCGGGCGAGCCCGTCCGCGTCCGCCCCGGGCAGCGCGCTCTGTTCCGCATCTTGAACGCGAGCGCCACATTGACCCATCGGATCGCACTCGCGGGCCACAATCTTAACGTCATCGCATTGGACGGCAATGCCGTGCCCGCTCCCCGCGCCGTTCCGATGATCGAGCTCGGCCCGGCCGAGCGCGTCGACGCAATCGTCGAAATGAACAACCCGGGGATCTGGATCCTGGGTGAAGTCAACGACCGCCAGCGCATGGGAGGCATGGGCGTGGTCATCGAATATGCGGACCAGTCGAACGCCCCGCGCTGGATTGCGCCCGCGCCGTTCGCGTGGGACTACACCACATTTGGCGGAAATGCCTTCGTCCCGCAGCCCGACGGCCGCTTCCCGTTAATTTTCAAAGCCGGCTCGGGCCACAACTGGACCATCAATGGAAAATCGTATCCGCACACCGCCCCGCTCATGGTGAAGCCGAATCGCCGTTACCGTTTGGTCTTCGATAATCAGAGCGCCGACGCGCATCCCATGCACCTCCACCGGCACACTTTCGAAATCGTGAAGTTCGACAACAAGCCCACCTCGGGAGTACTTAAGGATGTGGTCGTCGTTCCGGCGTGGCGTCAGGTCGAAGTCGACGTGCTCGCCTCCAATCCCGGCCCGACGCTGTTCCACTGCCACCAGCAATATCACATGGACTTTGGATTCATGGCCATGATGCAGTACTCCTACTGATGGACCGCCAATTTTCTTGATGTGGCTTACTTCATCCGCAAAATGTTCGCAAAGCGCACGCACTTTCTTATTACCCTTCTGCGATCCGGGGCGCTCTCCGTTGGCGATAAACTCGGTCCCTACGAAGTCCTCTCCCCGATCGGAGCTGGAGGATCGTGACACGAAATTCTGTTCCGCCGGAACGCTCGGCGAAGTGATTGCGTCCGGGCCACCTATGGTTTCATCCCCAGCCACTCTTACGAGAGGGGCGCTCGGTTACTGTCTTCTGACTCACGCGCGCCTGCCGAAAAATCACGGAAGATAACTCCCGTGCAGTCGCCGTCATGTCAGCTTGACGGGCAAGGCGGCGCAGATGCAGGCCAGTCGAGGCAATTCAGACGTCCGGCCCGTGAGAAATTGCAGAGTGCCGTTAATGCTCATTAACGGACTGCCTATTCCGTCATCGTTCCGCACGACCTCTGCCCTTTATGTGCGCGGGACTTCCATTTACGATTTTGGAGCGTACTGACCGATTATTAGCTACAATAGAAGATTCATGCCGAGCCATGGCCGCAATGGGCCACTTCTTCTCGGGGAACGTTGGATCAACGTCGAGGAGGTTCTTGCACATCTCGGCGTTGCGCGCGACACTGTGTATCGCTGGATTGATAAAAAGGGTTTGCCTGCGCACCGCATTGGGAAGCTTTGGAAATTCAAAGTTTCGGAGATTGACGCCTGGGTCCGATCGGGAGGTTCCGATGAGCGGAAAGTCGGCCGACGGCCCAAGTCAGAAGCGCGGGGACGAAGGTGACGCGCCGAGGAGCGGGCGACGTCGACCGAAAGTCGTTCGGGAGCGTTGTGCGCGTAACAACCCACGAATCGCGACGAGCTGCCAGAGCTACAACTACATAACGCCAATCGACAATGTTCCGTCTATCGTTCAGCGAGGAATCCTCTCGCACGCTCGCGCAGCAACGCTCGCGCACCCAATCTGTCGCGATGAAAGAAATCCAGGCGTTGCGGGCCAAGGTCGTGATCCCCGGCGGAAATCGGCGACTTCACGAATATGCGAATCTCTACATCTGCGGCCGAAACCCCATGCTCTATAAACGCCGACTTGAACCTATCTGCGTGTTGGCGGTTAGCACCGATGTGCTTGACCTACCGCAGGCGATCGTCACGGACCAGAATGCCGCTGGAACGTATGTCAGTTTTCGAGCCGCGCCTGGAGGGCTCGGGTACGTTGATCGGGGCCTGACGTTCGCTGACGACTGGAGGGATGCAGATCAGATTCGGTACTGGCGCAAGAAGGCGGCAAAGCTTGCTGAAGTGCTGGTCCCGGATTGGGTCGACCCCCGACATCTACTGCATGCGTACGTGGCGAGTGAAGAGATGAAGACGCGGTTCGATGCGTTCCAGACAAGACTGGAAGCGCGAGTAGGGCAACAGCTGTTCTTTAGATGAGGCCAATATGGTGACGGTCAAGATAGGTAATCTATTCGAGTCCGATGCTCAGACTTTGGTGAACACCGTCAATTGCGTGGGGATCATGGGTAAGGGCGTTGCGTTGTCATTCAAGGAACGTTTCCCTGATATGTTCAATGATTACGCGGCGCGCTGTAGAGCTGGCCAGGTGAAGCTCGGTCGTCGCTACGTCTACAAGCGTGTTGTCCCGCCGTGGATTCTGAACTTTCCAACAAAGGAACATTGGCGCTCAGTGTCACGATTGCAGGATATCGTTGAGGGGCTACGTTATTTAGAGACACACTTTCGCGAGTGGGGGATCGAGTCTCTTGCCGTGCCACCGCTCGGCTGCGGTCAGGGTCAATTGGAATGGAGGGTTGTGGGTCCAACATTGTACCGGCATCTCAAGCGGCTGGAAATCCCCGTGGAGTTGTATGCACCTTTCGACACTCCACACGACGAGCTGAGTCCGACATTCCTGGATCAGCCCAGCAGCAGTCAATCCGAGCCAGCGCCTTACCGAGTTCAGCCAGCCTGGGTGGCTGTGGTTGCCATTCTGAATCGTATCGAACGCGAGCCGTATCATTGGCCCGTCGGCCGAACAACATTTCAGAAAATCGCCTACTTCGCGACTGAATCTGGAATTCCAACGGGACTTCAATTCACACGAGGCAGCTATGGCCCGCACGCTGCGGACCTCAAACAGCGGATCACGATTCTAGTTAATAACGGGCTGATTCGGGAAGAGCCGTTGGGGCGAATGTTCTCCGTCCGTGTTGGACAGACGTTCGCGGATGCAGAGATGGCTTACAGAGAAAGACTCTCGCAATGGGAAATCGCGATCGACAAGATTACCGACCTTTTTTTGCGAATGAATACCCAGCAGGCTGAGACGGCTGCTTCAGTTCACTTTGCTGCGCACCATCTCGCTAAGAGAGATGTGGCGCCAAACGAGATGGAAATCGTGCAATCTGTGATGCAATGGAAGATCCGGCGCCGGCCACCTCTTAACCCCACCGAAGTCGCCGTGACGACGCGCCATCTGAACCTGCTGAGCTGGCTTTCGGCGAGAGTGAGTGAGGATCTCGCCATTCCAGACGAAGACGGTACGTCCGCTGAAAGTGTCGATACAGTCATGCGGCTGTTTTGACACTCATCCTGTAGTCCGTTAGTCGGTCTTCAACGCCGTCCCTTCCATCCCGTTCAGCACCCTGCTGCAGTGTCCATGCATCTCCTACGCGGACTGGGAATCTTCACCGAGCCAAAATCATGCAATCAACTGTGCCCAGTTTTGTGCCCACCCCCTGCATAGAAGCGTTGCGCAGCCGTGCTAGTGTCGGCGTCGAAGGCACGCGGAAGTGTTTGATAACTCGCAACAACTCGCAACAACGCGCAATGTTGAACAACCATTGTGCCCAGTGCTAAACTCATGAAAGTGCGTCGGTTTCTGGCTTCGAACCAATAGGCCGGGGGTTCGAGTCCCTCCGGGCGCACCACCAACTCCCAACGTCTTAGACAGTTACAGGCCGGTTCACCGAATCGCGAGACGAGGTGTAATCGGGACCGTGCCCGGCGGGCTGAGCATTTCATCACGCAGATTCTCCTGCGCGAAGATCTCCGCCCCGTGTTTCGCAAAGAATGCATTACCGCCGGTGTGGTCCGGGTGAATATGCGAATTGACCACAATCTTAGTAGGAGCGCTCGAGAATGCCCGGATCGCGTCGAGTGTCTTAGCCGCTAGTTGTGGGTCCTCGGTATCCACCATCAGCACGCCGTCGGAGCTTCGATGCTGCGCCAAGCCGCGAATTTGAAGAAGTAGGGGAAGAGTATGCCGTAATCCAGGCACTATCCGCTTGGCGATCGATTAAACTAAGCTGAATCTCTCTATGCCGCTGTCTCCAGGCGACAAACTCGGTCCCTACGAAATCCTAGAGCCCATCGGCGCGGGTGCCATGGGCGAGGTGTACAAGGCGCGGGACACGCGTCTTGACCGCCTCGTCGCCATCAAGATCTCGCTGGAGAAGTTCACCGACCGCTTCAACCGTGAAGCTCGCGCTGTCGCAGCCGTGAATCACACCAACATCTGCCAGGTCTACGACGTCGGTCCCGACTATCTGGTGATGGAGTATGTGGAAGGCTCGCGCGTCTCGCCGCCGGGTAACGTGCGCAAGCTGCTCGGCCTGGCGGTGCAAATTGCCGATGGTCTTTCCGTCGCGCACGCCGCCGGCATTGTTCATCGCGATCTGAAGCCGGACAATATCCTGGTCACCAAGGATTCCCGCGTCAAGATTCTCGATTTCGGCTTGGCGAAGCGGCAGGCCCCAGCGAGCCTCGATGAGACCCGCTCTCTCCCTCTCACGGAGCCCGGCAAGGTGGTAGGAACGGTGGCTTATATGAGTCCAGAGCAGGCGCAAGGCCGCGACCTGGATTATCGTAGCGACCAATTCGCTTTCGGGCTGATCTTGTATGAGTTGGCGTCGGGCAAACGAGCGTTTCGGCGCAACAGCGCGGTTGAGACCATGACCGCGATCATCCGCGAGGACGCCGAGCCGCTGCCGCCTACCGTGCCCGCGCCGCTGCGGTGGATCATCGAACGGCTGCTTCACAAGGAACCAGCCGAGCGCTACGATTCCACCCGCGACCTGTCTCGCGAACTTCGCCAGTTGCATGATCACCTTTCGGAAACGGCTTCGGAAAGTGCGATTCCCGCGGTTGCGGGAGCATCGCCCCGGGCGGGTTCAACAACCAAGCGCCGAGCGCTTCTGGGAGCCGGTCTCGCGGCGGCGCTGGTATTCGGCGCAGGACTGGCGGCGCTGTTGATCCGTCCGGCGCCGGCGGATTTATCCAGCTACAAATTCACCCGCATCGCGCGCGATGAGGCCACTGAAAAATCCCCGGCATGGTCCCCGGATGGCAAGAGCATCGCCTACACATTAGACGTCCACGGCATTTACCAGGTATTCACGAAGGCCCCAGATTCATCGAACACAGCGCAACTCACGCACGCAGCGTTAGACTGTGCGGATCCCTTCTGGTCTCCGGATGGGACAACCATCTACTACAGTTCCCATGACGATCTGTGGTCGGTCGGAGCATCCGGGGGCGCGTCCGAGCTGGTGATGGAGAAGGCCTCGGCGCCGGCGCTCCATCCGGACGGGAAGACCCTGGTGTTCCATCGCGATGGCAAAACGCAGGCCGGTCCGCTCAAAGGCGGCGCGCCCGGGGAGCTGTCGGCGGCGCCGCAGGGTCCCATCGACTGGATGAAGTTCTCTCCGGATGGCTCCAGGCTCGCTCTAAGTGCTCGTGATCAGCTTTGGATCCTGCCTTGGCCTTCCGGCACGCCATACAATATCGGCCGGGTCAGCAGGGGCGCGAGCTGGTTTCCCGACAGCCGTCACCTCATCGTCACCGGCGGTGACTTCAATAACACGTTATTTGTTGTCGATTCCACCGACGGAAGTAGCCGTGTGATCTATCGCGTCGTCGATGGGCTTCTCAATCCGTCGGTTTCTCCCGACGGCAAAAGGATAGCCTACAGCGGAGGCGCAGCCGAATGGGATGTGCTGGAGATTTCCCTGCCGGAGGGACGGGTCCACACCGCAGTGGGCGGAGGCGGGGTTTCCTGGGAGCCGGATTGGGCGCCATCTGGCACTCACTATCTGTATTCCATCTTCGGTAACGGCGGCCGCGGGGGCATCGAGGACCGTTTCGCGGCAGAGGGCTTTTCGCGAGAGGTCGCCGAGGCCCCGCCGGGCACCGACACCTATGCTCTTGCGCCGCGATGGGCTCCGGACGGCACACGCTTCCTGTTCGTTCAGGGCCTGGTTGGGCGACTGCAGTTGATGATTGCGAATGCAGCCGGCGAGCATTGGACGCCGATTGCGGACAACGTTGAACAGATGGCCCACGCCTGGTCCCCTGACGGCCAGTGGATCGCCTTCCTGCGAACCGAGGGTGGAAAGCAACAACTGCTGAAGATCAGGCCGGTCGCGGGCGCGACTCCGCTGGTTCTGGTAAATGCCGCTCCGGTAACGGCCCCCCATCCGGATTATCGAGTGATCGAGTGGTCTCCGGCAGGAGACGGAATCGTGTACCCATCGGCGGAAGGCATGTCGATGATCTCGCCGGATGGCAAAGTGGTCCGCAAACTGACGGATCGTATTCTGCTGGCGTTTGCGTTTTCCAAGGACGGCGCACAGGTCTACGGCATCGTCCGAAACACCACTGGCGAGGGCGCGCAGTGGCAGCTTTACTCGATTGATGTGAAGACCGGCGCCGACAAGATGCTCGCGCCCCTGGATCTACCGGCGTCCACCAACGAAACCTCGGGATTCAGTGTGCACCCGGACGGCAAGCGCTTCCTCACGTCCATCGCGAAATGGCCATACGATATCTGGATACTCGAAGGCTGGGATCGGCCGGCGCAGAAGACGTGGCTGGACCGCTGGTTGCGGCGATGAGCAGCCCTTCTTGGGGGACTCGCGTGAAATTAGCAAGAGGTCCCCAGGGAATAGAACAGTTTCAGATCGACGTAGTGGCCTATGCAGGTCGTGGTTCCTATCAGGGCATTGAATGAGACAACCACTCTAACCAGCGGCTGAATGTGACACAGCTCTGGCCGGGACGGCAGTGCCTCGCTGTGTCCATCCTCCCCAGTTGGTTACGTACAGGGAGATACCCCGTAAGGCGCTAACCGCCGCCAGGGCAAAGAAAAGGCCGAAGACAATATGCAGCACGAAGAGCAGGCCGTAAATGGCGGCGATGGCCAACCCGAATCCAACCTGCCTCCAGGGCTTGATGGGAGTCGTCGCCGGGTCCGGAATCATGAAGAGGGTAAATACCGTAAAGGCAGCGCTGGTCATTGGGGTGAACGGGACGATGAGAGGAATGCCAAACCACCAGCTCCGAATCAGCCCTTGCGCGGCAAAGCCAACCAGCCATGCCATGACCAGCGGCAGGCGCCCTGTGAACTTAGCGTGGACGATAATACCGGCAATGAGGACGACGCCGGGGATGATCCATCGCATGAGTCCGGATACGTTCTGGGTGAATTGATAGGGTGGGGCCGCGCCTACTGCGGGCAATAGCAGGAACGTGATGACGATACCGATGTTGGAGGGGTTGAAGATGTGCTGGGTCTGCCCATTCCCGATGGGCGCGCGGAAAATCACCTTGGAAGCAACCGCAAGTCCGGCGGCGAAGGCTACGGGCCACACGCGCTCATTGGGATAGATCAACATAGAGCAAGCCACTCCGGGAATGATGGCGGGAGGCAGAAAGTTCAAAAAATTTGCCCATCCTCCGGAAAATCGCAACTTCCGACCTTTCGCACGGGCATCCACCCACTCGAGGATGATCTGAACGGCGACCGCCGCCGCCACACCCACGACCGGGTGCGCGTAGGACTGCTCGAATCCCAACACGGTGACGCCCAGGATGATCCAGATAACGATCAGGATCGTGAAATACCAAAGCGCGAACAGGCGCAGCTTGGGGTTCCGATTCGGATAGAACCCCAGGGTTGTAAGCGAAAACTCTTTGAGCGCGCTCATCGGTTGCTCCCTTGGTCAGCGTCGGCGGACGGCCAGCCAAGCACGACCGTGTGCCAGCCGGGGGCGAGCTTCAACGTTTCTTTGCGGACACGCCCTCCCGGATCACGCCACTGGAGCGCCACATCCAGGATCTCTCCGGAAGCGAGCCGGCCTAAGCCCATAAGGACATCGGGACTGCGTTTTCCCGAATGTCCGCTTCCGCCGTCGGCCTGGGCGCTGAACAGCCGCCCATCCCGCAGACGGACGCGGACTTCAGCGCCGACTGCCGGCCGTCCGTACAAATCAGGCCCGGGATGCAGGGGCCGTGTCCTGGTCGGCTGCCCGGGTTGCAGCGGCAGCAGCAGATGGAGTCCCAGGAAGGAGCCTTTCGAGGGGCTTTCGTTGTGAACGAAAAAAGAGTCCTGCCACTGCCCGGCTATGGCGAAATCCAGAAGGCCGTCACCATCCACGTCGGCGAGGGCAATGCCGCGGCTGACCATGGGCTCGGGGAATCCGACTTCGGGCCCGATGCTGACGAACCGGCCGTCCGGTCCTCTGGTGGAAAAGGCAAAACGCGAGTGCCCCGACACATCCGCGCCGGGGCCGAATGACGGCCAGTTCTTCGGATTGGTAAGCAATTCATCATTGGCAGTGCCCAGCGATTGCAATTCGGGCCACCGGTTTACATCGCCCTTAAAGAAGCCGGTAGCCTGCATGGCTTCGAGCGAGCCATCGTTGTTGAGATCCGCCAGGCGCGCGTCCCATCCCCATTCGCTGCGCGAGAGGCCGAGTTTTTCCGAACCGTTGACGTAGGGAGCCAGGCCGTCCTTCATTTTTCCGGTTTCGCCGGTGCTCAGCCAGACGAAATGGCTCTCCTGAAAACCAAAATCCTGGGTGATATTGCTGACATAGATGTCCGGAAGGCCGTCGCCGTTGACGTCGGCGAAATCGACTCCCATTCCCTTAAAGGAATCCTTCCCGAGAACGCACGAGGCGGGGGTGGTGAAACCGCGGCTTCCGGTGAGCAGCTCGAAGTGAAGATGGCCGGGCGTGGACCGGTTGTACACGAGCCGGTCCGGTCCGTAGTCGTGCGCAAAATAGATCTCGGGCAACTGGTCGCCATCCAGGTCCGCGGCGCCGACCGCAAGCAGCCAGCCGCGGTTCACACTGGCGGGCAAAGCATCCTTGATCTCGCGGAAATGGACCGCCGGTGCGGGGGCGGCGGAAGCGCTCTGCCACAGCATGATATGCTTACCCCCCCCGTTGTCGGCCCTTCCGTTGGTGCTCTGCATTGCTTCTGATCCTGTCGCCTGGGCGTCCAGGAGCCTGGACCCGTCGGGATAGAAATTGCCCAGAACCAGGTCGAGATGGCCGTCGCCGTCCAGATCGGCAAAAGTACCGCTGTTGGTGTACCAGCGCTCGACGACGGGCGCCACTTCCATGGGAACGAAGTCCGCTGCGGACAAAGAACTTTTCTGGCCGGGCGTGCCTTTTGCGCGCAGGAATGCGACCGGGGTCCGGCCCCAGTAGTACACCAGGATATCCATCAGCCCGTCCTCATTCAGATCTCCGATCAGACATCCGGTCGGAGCCATGGTGCGGGCGTCGTAAACCAGCGGATCCGGAGTCAGAACGAAGGGTGAATATCGCTCTCCCGTGCCGGGGGCAGGCTGCACGATCAACTGATCCGTCCTGGGGTCGGTGCGGCAGATGTCGTTGGGAAGCCCGTCCCCGTCAAGATCGCCCAGAGCCACACCGGCGCCGGTGGCTGAAATCCAGGCGGCAATTCTCTTCAAGCTGGGATGTACTTCCCGGATGTACTTGAACGGAGGGCCGGGCGGTTGAGCCAGCACGGTGCGCTTGAACTTGAATTGCAAGGCAAGCTGACTTTTCTCTCCGCTGGACAGTTCCGGCGAACGGGCAAAGCCGTAGAGAACGATAACCAGGACAAGCGCCACCAGCATCGCGCTCCGTTTCCTCAGCTGCTCACCAAGTACGTGCATATCTTCCTCCTCAAAGCTTCATCGGACCGGATCTCAGGGCGTTGCGGGTGGATTATCGCTCAACGGCTCCTTGAGATAAAAGGTAGTCGCGACAATCAGGCCAAGCATGTTCACCCACTGGAAAAGCAACCACGATTTCCACGGGATGAGTCCTACCGCGCAGAGGCCAAATCCGCAAGCCAGGGAAACCCAACGGGACCAAACAACGTACCTGGCGGCCCATATTCCTTTGCCCCCGTAAAGGTCGCCGCTCCGCATGATGATGATGGGCGTCAATCCGGCAGTAACGAAAAGAAGGCCGGCGGTGGCCGACAGCATGCCAAGCTCAAGCCTGGATTCGAAGAAGCCCTTCGCGGTGTAGGTGAGGATGGGGAACATCATACAGACGAGGAAGTAGGTCGCTTGGAGGACGGATTCGAATTCGATGACATGGCTGATCCTGGACCGGCGGTAGTCGCTCTGCGGAAATGAGAACCAGACCTTCCACCAAACCTTGTCGGGTTTGTCGAGGCGGAAACGCTCCTTGTACCTGGTCTGCTCCCAGATGATCAGGGCGGTAACGGGAGTCAGGACGTCAACGAAAAGGATCATGCCCGCGACCGGTCGAAAGAGGTAGCCCATCAAAGCCAGGGTGACGGCAAAGGGGGCGATGACCAGCGCCCGCATGAAAGCTCCGCTGAAGAGGAACGCCTCCACTTCGGCGCGCGCCAGCACCACATACATGAATCCGATCCGGAAGGCGCCGTCAAAGCCATAGATGGAAGCGTAGTCGTAACCCTGGCTCCGCTTCCAGGTCCAGCCCAACATCGTACTCAGCGGAGCTTGGACGAAGGGGACCAGAAGCGGCGGGAAGAAACAGCCGAACATCACCACGGTGCCCACGATGATCCAGAAGTAGCCATTCAACTCCTGCCAGCGGCCCACTCCGGTGCGTTGCCTGGCGGCGGGTCCATATGAAAAGAGCCACTGGAGGGAGTTGCCGGAGAGTTGCTTGCCAGATGTTTGCATTTCAACCTGCCGTCAGGGCACCGTTTCACGAGGACCAAGAACCGATGGCATCGTGGTGTTTGAAACAGTATACATCAACGCCGCGAGATGCAGCCTGCGAAATTCAGTCGCATGATTGAGTCAACCCGAGTTTAGAAACACGTCTGCCTGACTCATTCGAGGCATCCTTCCCCTGTATTGGCCACGGCAACAACTTCTTCACCAACTTGGCGAGTGCCAAGGCGTCCACCACCCGTCGGTGGGGTTATGCGAGAGTCGGCTGTCATACGGAAACGACCGCTGGAACATCCGTTCAAAACGTATCACCCGGCAGGAGTATTGCTGCTGGTTCGCTTCCTTCGGATAGGCCGGCTTTCAGTCCGTGCACAGCGCCGCGCAGGCAGGAGCCGAAGCCGGAGGAGGCCCGAGAAGTTCCGGGAGCGGTGCGGCTGTTGCGGAATAAATACTCGAGCGAAGTAGGTCCTTTTTCGCCCTTGTGCTGTATGATATGAGGTACGATAAGTGACGCGAGGTCGGAGTGAAACAGGAGGATTCCATGACGCGCTGTCCACGGTGCGCATTGCCTGAAGTTTTTCCCGGATTCGAAATGACACCGGGAGGGATGTGTAATTACTGCGTCTACCACGATCTTTTCATGGAGCGGCAGCAGGTTTTCCGGGAGCGCCTATGCGTGGAATTCGAGAAGGCAGTGGAGGACGCCCGGCAAGCCAATCCGAAGGGCTACCACTGCATCCTTTGTTATAGCGGGGGTAAGGACAGCACTTTTCTATTGCACCTGCTTAAGACCAAGTACGGCTTGAATCCGCTGGCCTTCACGCTGGACAACGGATTCATTTCTCCGCAAGCTTTCCGGAATATCGGCAAGGTGGTCGATGCGCTGGCGGTGGACCACGTGTACTTCCGGCCGCGCTCCGACCTGATCAAGCAGATTTTCCGTGAGGCTTTGACCAACGATAAGCTGCTCTCCAAGTCCCTGCTGCCTTATGCGAGCCAGTGCTGCCTGAGCTGCATCGCCACGGTGCTGAGCACGGCGTTGAAGATGGGCCAGGAGAAAGGGATTCCGCTGGTCGTGATCGGGTTTACTCCGGGACAAGCCGCCGACGTGGGCATGGAGAGCTTCATGAAGACCGGATCGACGATGTTTTTCGCCAGGGAAGTAAACCGGGACGATCCGGTGGATTTTCCGAAGATCATTCGCGACCCTATTCACGAAGTGGTGGGAGAACAGGTTGACCAGTATCTGATCAAGAGCCAGTATCTGGAGGAGGGTGAATCCTACCCGAAAGTGTTGTACCCGTATCACGCCATGGTGGAGTACGACGAAGAGAGAATCTACAGCACCATCGAGCAGTACGGCTGGGTCGCCCCTCGCGATACCGACGCCTGTTCGACCAACTGCCGGCTGAATACCGTGGCAATCGTCGCGCAGGTTCACCAGCGCGGATACCATCCTTATATCGCTGAGATGAGCTGTCTTGTACGGGAGGGCAAGATGAGCTGGGAGGAAGCAGTGAAACGGGAAAACACGCTGGCGAATCCGGGCGTGGTCCGAGACGTGTTGAAGAAACTGGATCTGCGGCCTTCCGACATCGGCATGTGGGAAGAGGGAGCAGAGGCGGGCGTCGAAACAAACGGCGCCGGAGGGGAACTCAAATCCATCCATGTTTCACAGGCTCGTTGATCTCATCGGGCAACTGACCGGAGAGCTGTCCGAGGTGAAGTTCGCCAGTTTCTATAATGTTCTTCCCCTGGTCACTCAGCTACTCGGCCTCGAGAATCCCCTGTTCGGCAGCGGCAAATCGCCGTACTCGATCATTTCCGTGCTGCCGAAGCTTGGGCGGCACGGTCTGGCCCAATGGAATTTCGACGTTCCGCTCGCTGGCAGGCGCGCACTTTTGGACGCGCTCTACGACATGGCCGCACCGATCCTGCTGGGCGAGGAGGAGGCGTTCATCGAGCTGAGCGTCGAGATGGCCGGTATGGGCGGGGAGGAATTGCGGCGGGAGCTGCGGGAAAGACTCGATCATCTGCGGCCTCTGGTGATGCGGCTGAAAACCAACCGTCCCGGAGCTTTCGCTCATATCGCACATTACGATTCCATCGAGGATCTTCAGCGGGAGCATACCTTTCTCAAGAAAATGCCCGCGGAATTGGTGGAGAAATGGTGCGAGCGCTCTTTCCCAACAGTGGTGGAATTGACGTTCCGCGGATTTCCCCACGGTCACGCCGATATCACCGGGTGGGTGCTGCTGATCAGCAACTCCACCAAGCAACTGATGAACAGCAACAAGCTCCGGAAGGCGAAGATCATGCAGTGCTCCAAGCTGGCAGTGGAGCTGGGCGCGCAGACGGTTGGAATGGCCGGACTCATCGCCTTTTTCGGCAACGGCGGGCACGTGCTGAGCCGCGCTTTTCCACAGATGGGTTTCACCACCGGCCATGCCTACACGATCGCCAATATTCTGGAGATCGCCAAGGAGAGCAGCGCAAAAATCGGGCTGGCTCTGAGCGACGCCACAGTTGCGGTGGTGGGAGCGGCGGGCTCGATCGGATCGGGTTCCGCGAAGCTGTTCGCCACCATGGGGGTCAAGCGGCTCTTGCTGATTGATATCTGGACGGAACGCCTGGAAGAGGTCGCCCGGGAGATTGCGCAGATCAATGATCAGGTTCAAATCGAGTGTTTCGTCGATCTCAGGGAAATGCGGCGGGCCGACTTGACCGTAGTAGCCACCAACTCCACGCGCCGGCTGGTGGAGGCGAGTTACCTCAAGCCGGGATCCATTGTGATCGACGATTCGTTTCCCAAGAACGTCCCCGAGTCCCTCACCACCGACCGCGAGGACGTCATTGCACTGGAGGGAGGGGCGGTCAGGCTCCCCCGCACGGTTGAGGTGGACCGGGCGAGAAACCTTCCCAATATTTCCGACGTGCCGTTCACCAGAATGGTGAGTTGCCAGGAGCTTTACGGCTGCTTCGCTGAAACTTTGACGCTGGCGGTTTATGATCAAAAGACGAACTACGGTCTGGGTCGTTCAGACCCCGTCCTGGCCGTCGATATCATGGCGAAGGCCAACCGGTTAGGGATTGGGATGGCCCCTCTTCAATTTTATGGAGAGGCGTTGAGCGAACAACGTATTCGGAATGCGGCTCAGTCCCGGCAGCGCAACGTTGCCTGAGACTGCTACGGAGGATGGCAAGCATGACGGAAAATGGCAGGAATCCAATGACGACCCGGACGGAAATCCGGCAGATCATTGCGGATATTCTCGAGATACCGAGTGAACAGGTGGGAGATGACACATCCCTGGCCGACGAGTTAGGGGTGGATTCGCTGATGGCGCTGGAGATTGTGGCGACCATCGAAAAGAAGTACCGCGTCCAAATTCCCGAGGAGAAGCTGCAGCAGGTCAAGACGCTGAACGACACGGTCGCGCTGGCACAGGAATACATCGGCCAGAGTTGAGCCGTCATGGTCATCACGCCTGACTCCCGCAAGCATTGGAGCGGTTATCGCCGATGCGTGGTCCCGGCGGCTGAAGTTGCGCCCCGGTATGACGCGGTTGTGATCGGGGCCGGGATCGGGGGGCTAGTCTGCGCCGCGCTGCTTGCCTCCAACGGTTGCAAGGTTCTGTTGGTGGAGCGGCACAAGATTCCAGGCGGGCTCTGCTCTTTCTTCAAGCGGAAGGGATTCTATTTCGACGCCGGGGCTCACTACTTTGGCGCGCTGGGACAACCGAAGAGTTTCGTGGGGTTGCTCCTGCGCCAACTGAAGCTGGAGCTCTCCTTCATTCCTCAGGACCCGGTTGAAATTCTCCATTTTCCGGACCAGGTGCTGGAATTGCCGGCCAACTATTTCGACTACCTCGAGCAGCTGCGGCGGCTGTTTCCGGAAGAGAGTGAGGCCATCACCCTTTTCTTCGATGAGCTGTTGCGCGTCTATAGGCACCAGTACCGGGGCCAGGAAAGCGAACTCCTGGTTCGCTACCGCGGAAGCACTTTTCAGGATCGGTTGGACCGCTTTTTTTCATCCCCCCGGCTGAAGGGCATTCTCGGTTCCTCAGTCGGGTTCGTGGGCGTCCGGCCCGGCGAGGTATCGGCCGCGGCCATGGCCGCGGTGATCATGAGCTATCACTACGAGGGCGGTTATCTGGCCGAGGGCGGGTCCCAGTCGCTGCCGGACAGCCTGATGTGGCGTCTGAAGGATCTGGGCGCCCATTTGCTGCTGGACACTCTAGTGAGCGGTCTCATTGTAGAGAACGGGCGTCGCGTGGCCGGAGTGGAATTAGCCTCGGGGCAAAAGGTTCAGGCCGGCATCGTGATTTCCAACGCCGACGCCCGGCACACTTTTCTCCACTTAATCGGAGAGAAGTATCTGGATCGGGACTACCGGGAAACGTTGCGGTCGTCCCGTGAGAGCAATTCCCTGAAGGTCCTTTATTTGGGATTGAAGTGCGATGCCGGCTTGCTACACGGCATGCGAGGATGGTACTTTGCCTCGGATGCATTGAACGATCCCGCAAACGGGTTTCGCTACATTGCCACGCCAACGCTGGAGGACCCATCCCTGGCTCCCCCCGGGCATCATATCCTCACCGTTTCCTCTGCGTGCACGGAGCCGGTGGAACAAGACGGGGAGATGTACACGGAAGAATGGAGCCGACATAGAGAGGATTACGAAGCGGAAACTTTGGCCTGGCTGGGTGGGATCATTCCCGGTATTTTAGAACGCGTGGTCACGCAGGACACCGCGACGCGGCGCACATTTCACCACTACACGGCCAACTCGCGAGGAGCCGTCTACGGCTGGGATTGTGGACCCGGTCAGTTTGGACGTGACCGGCTGGGGATTGAAACGCCCTTCGAGAACATGTTCCTCTGCGGGCATTGGGCCGAGCCCGGCCCGGGCGTTGCTTCGGTGGCCATCTCGGGAGCGCTCGCCGCGCGCAGGGCGATGAAATCCATGGAAGGTGCGAGGGCGCCGATCATGGCGGGCCAGGGATGAGCAAGTCCATCGTCATAACAGGGCTCGGGGTGGCATCGCCGAACGGCATCGGGAAAGCGGCTTTTCTGGCCGCATTGCAGGAAGGCCGCTCCGGTATCGACGATATACGCTCATTCGACACCTCGACGTGGCCCGTTCATCGAGGGGGCGAAGTGACCGGACTGCCCGAGCCGGAAGGCAGTTTGCAGCTTCCCGGACGCACCTCGCTTCTGGCCTGGACGGCGGCCTGCGAGGCGCTGCGGGACGCCGGACTGGAACCACGATCGCTGAACCCGTCCCGGACGGGCATCATCCTTGGCACGACGTCGGGAGAGATTCAAACCATCGAAGAGGCCGACGAGTTATGGGCTCTGGGCCGCCCTGAGGAAGTTCCCCTGAGGTTGTACTCAGGCTTCGCCAGCAATGTGGTGGCATCGACCCTGGCACGGCTGTTCCGGATCCAGGGGCCGGTGCTCATGATCGCCAACGCCTGTTCCTCGGGAAACTTCGCCATCAGTTATGGATGCGACTTGATCCGGGAAGGCGATGCCGACATCATTCTGGCGGGAGGGGCAGACTCGTTTTCCAAGGTCGCATTGGCGGGATTCAGCCGGGTCCATGCGGTCGCTCCGGTGATGTGCCAGCCGTTTTCCCGAAATCGCAAGGGAATGATGGTGAGCGAAGGCGCCGGCGTCGTCGTTCTGGAAGACCGCGAGCATGCGAAAAAACGAGGCGCCCACATATACACCAACGTGATGGGGGCGGCGGTGGGCTGCGACGCTTTCCACCTGACCGCGCCCGACCCGGAAGGCATGGCGAATGTGATTCGCCGGGCTCTCGAAGAGGCCCGTGTCACAACCTCCGATGTCGGCTATCTGAATGCCCATGGGACCGGCACAGCCGCGAACGACGCCGCCGAGACAGCCGCCATCAAGCATGTCTTTGGCGAGCAGTCCTACCGGATACCGGTCAGTTCCATCAAGTCGATGATCGGGCACACCATGGGGGCTGCCAGCGCGATTGAGACCGTGGCCTGCTGCCTTGCTCTCGAGCACGATTTTCTGCCACCCACCATGAACTACGATGAACCGGACCCGGAATGCGACCTGGATTATGTTCCAAACCACGCCAGGAGTCAGCGCGTGAACGTCATTATGAACAACTCCTTCGCGTTCGGCGGGAATAATGCCTCTCTGGTCCTTGGGAGGCCATAGCAGTGGGTGTCCGGATCTGCATTTCGGGTATTGGTGTGGTTTCCCCCGTCGGAGTGGGGCTGGAGCAATTCTGGAAAGGGTTGATTTCCGGCGCCGATGGCGTGTCTGCGATAGACCGTTTCGACTGCTCCCCGCTGCGGTGCCGGCTGGGAGCTCAGGTTTCCAAATTCGATACCGCCGCCTTGCTCGGCGCCAAAGGCCTCAAGTACGTCGACCGGTTGTCGCAGTTTGCTTTGTCGGCCGTGCAACTGGCTTTGCAGGATGCGAGGCTCGAGTTGGACAAGGTGGAGCCCCACAAGCGGGCCATGGTGCTCGGTACGGCATTTGGGGGACTCACCAGCCAGCAGGATCTGAACCGCGAGCGCATTTTCGACGGTCCAAGTTGGGTAAGCCCGATGAAGTTTCCCAATACTCCGATCAACGCGCTAAGCTACCAGATTCCGATCCGCCATCAGATGCGTCTGGCCAATGTCACGATTCCAGCCGGCGCGGTCTCCAGTCTGGAAGCGGTGCGCTATTCGATGTCGCTTCTGCGGCGCTATCCGGATGCGGTCGTGTTCTGCGGTGGGGCCGAGGAGCTTTCCTTCCTTGCCTATTATAGCTCCCACTTCCGCGCCGAACTGGCAGGGCTGATCGGAGAGGAAAAGAGCTTTCCGTTCGACCGCCGCCGGAATGGTTACCTGTTCGGCGAGGGCGCGGCGGTGATGGTTCTGCAAAACGCGGACCGGGCGGATCGGGCGATGGCTGAGATCCGCGGCTACGGACGTTCGTTCGCCAACGCGGAGGATGGGACGGAAGGCTGGATTTCCGCCGTGGAAACCTCTATCCGTTCGGCTTTGGATGCTTCCGGGCTGGCCCCCAGCCAGATTGGATTGATCATGGCGTCGGCCAACTCATCCCGCGAGACCGATCGGGTGGAAGCGCAGGCGCTGGCTCGCGTATTTGGCGTGAGAGGAGGGGCCGTTTCCGCGGTGAAGTCGTTGTTGGGAGAGTCCTTTGGCGCCTCGGGCGCGTTGCAGATCGCCGCCGCCGTGCTGGCGATGGAACACGGTGTTCTGCCTCCGGTCTTCCACCTGGACCAGATCGACGAGGTTTGTCCGGTGGATTGTGTGCTCCCGCCTGGCCGGAGCGCCGCAGTCCAGAACGTCCTGGTGAACTGCATCGACCGCTTTGGGGGAATCGCCAGCCTGGTGCTTGCAAATGCGAGGAAATGAGGAAGGGAGCTGAATGATGGCGCTGGCCGGCAAGGTAGCCATACTTACAGGGGGAACCCGCGGTATCGGACGCGCGGTGACGTTGGAACTCATCGCGCACGGAGTGAAAGTAGCCTTCACCTACCATCACAGCGGCGAGGCTGCCGTCCAACTATGTGAGAAGATCCAAGCCGAAGGCGGCGAGGCAGCGGCGTTTCAGCACAATGTCTCCGAATACGCCGGGGCCAAATCGGTGTTTGACGCCGTGCTGGCGAAATGGGGCCGCGTGGATCTGCTGGTCAATAACGCCGGGATTAAACGCGACGGCGCCCTGGCTCTGATGCAGGAGGAAGATTGGAGGTCGGTGATCGATACCAACCTTTATGGGACCATCAACCTTTCCCGCGCCGTCATTACCGCGTTCGTGAAACAAAAGAGTGGCTCGATCGTCAACATTACCTCGGTCAGCGGGGTAACCGGACTTGCCGGGCAGACCAACTACTCGGCTTCCAAGGCGGGTATCATCGGATTCACCAAGGCGCTGGCGAAAGAAGTGGCGCGGTACGGAATCACGGTCAACGCTGTGGCGCCCGGCTTCATTCTCACCGACATGCTCGACAGCATCCCGGAAAAAACCCGAACCCAACTGCTTTCCCTGATACCGATGCAGCGATGCGGAGACCCGGTTGAGGTGGCTCGCGTGGTCAGGTTCCTTCTGTCGCCGGAAGCCTCCTACATTACCGGTCAAGTCATTACCGTGGATGGAGGACTACATACTTAGGACAATCCCCAGCGAGATCTCTACGCTGCGCATTGGAGCGCGCGAGGTCCCCTGCCGGGTGGCTGGCAGCGGACCTCCATTGCTGTGTTCGGAATTGCCGCTCAACCCGTTCGCCCGGCTTTCGCTGCTGCAGGATCGGCTGGCAGCAACCCACACGGTTTATCTCATCGATCTCCGGACGGTGATTGGCGACCCAACCGCTCCACCCTCCGCGGGCCTGCTTGAGTTCCTTGCCGGCTTCTCGCTGCAAATCCTGGACGAGTTGGGAATCGGCCAATGCCGCATCCTGGGATCCTTTATGTACGCCGCGGTGGCGATGCAGATGGCGATCATGGCGCCGGATCGCATCCGGCCATTGATCCTGCTCGGCACGCTCGGCACGCAAAGGCTGCCGTCCACATTCTGGTTGAGAGCCTCGACCGGGATTTACCGCCTTCCCGGTTTTCCCGTGCTGAACCGCTGTCGCCCCTTCCGCTGGCTGCTGGAATGCGTTGACTCTGCTTTCCTCGGTCCCCTTCGGATGAAGGAGATGTTCTGGAGCCCGGCTCAGGCGCCGGTCAGCCTGGAGGATCTTTATGAACAGAACAAGACGCCGGAGCAGGCCATGGCGGCCTTTGCTCTCATGTGGTGTATCCGCCATATGCGGTGCGACCGCCTGGCCGGGCGGGCTGGGGAAGTGAAATGCCCGTCACTGGTGATTCACGGGGAACAGGATCTCTGGGTGCCCTTGGAATCAGCACGGGAGTTAACTTCGCGGATGCCGGATGCGATGCTCGAGGTAATTCCCCAAGCCCGGCATGCCCCGGAGCTCGATCAGCCGGAGCTTACGCTGCGTTCCATTGAGGAGTTTCTGCTTCGAGCCTGATACCGTGACCCGCCCATGCCACTAGGAGAGCCGTACCGGAAAGCAACGACACAGTGGGAATCCTATGATGTCATCGTCGTCGGGTCCGGCCTTGGCGGTCTTTGGGCCGCCGCTATGCTTGCCAAAGCGAATCGAAAGGTCCTGGTGCTGGAACGTCACTATGTCGTGGGAGGGTTCAGCCACACCTTCCGGCGAAAAGGCTTCGTCTGGGACGTTGGCGTTCACTACGTCGGCGACATACACCGAAGGCGCTCCACGCTGCGGAGAATCTCCGACTACGTCACCGACGGCCGACTGGCCTGGTCACGCATGTCCGATGTCTATGACACTGTGATTTTCCCCGACGGGCGGTACGATTTGACGGCGTTTCCCGGTCCCTTCCAGCAGAGTTTGAGCCTGCAATTCCCGGAGGAACGAGAGACGATCGCCAATTATTTGAAACTGGTCAACCGGTCGACCGCGGGATTTTTCCTGGGGAAGGCCTCGGCAGCTTCATTCGACGGTTTTGGCGAGGCCTGCTACAGCGAGGAGTTCCTGGCCAATTCGAATATCACCACGGGGGAGGCGCTGAAAGGGTTGACCAACAACCAGCGGTTGATCGGAGTGCTCACTTCCCAGTGGGGCAACTACGGTCACCCGCCAGCCGAAAGCAGCTTTGTCACCCATGCACTGTTCGTCAAACATTACATGTATGGCGCAGCTTATCCGGCGGGCGGGGCCGGCAGCATTGCGCGGGCGGTGGTCCCGTTAATTGAAGCCGGCGGAGGGAGGATTGTCGTAAACGCGGAGGTGCGGGAGATTCTGATTGCGGGCGGAAAGTCGATTGGCGTCAAACTTGTGGATGGAAGTGAGCTTCGGTCGAAGTATGTGATCAGCAACGCCGGCGCCTTGAACACAATCTTCCACCTGCTTCCCGAGGGCGCGGCACCGCTGGCCAGGGCGGAATTGAGCGATGTGCGGCCCTCGGCCAGTCACAGTTGCCTGTACGTCGGGTTCAACGAAAGCGATGAGGCGCTGGGGCTGCCGCAGGCAAATTATTGGATCTATCCCGACTATGACCATGACCGAAATGTGAAGCGATACGTCGAGGACCCGGAAGCGCCGCTCCCTGTCACCTATATCTCGTTCCCATCGGCGAAGGACCCGGATTGGCCGCCGCTGCGCCCGGGCAAGGCAACGGTTCAAGTACTCACCTACACTCCTTATGAGTTGTTCCGGCAATGGGAAGGAACGCGATGGAAACGAAGAGGAGCGGACTACGATGCTTTCAAGTCCCGGATTGCCGCCCGCCTGCTGGCCGAGTTGTACCAGCATGTGCCCGGCACCCGTGACAAGGCCGCCTACTATGAGCTCTCCACCCCATTGACCACCTCTCATTTTGCCAATTACAAGCGTGGCGAGATCTACGGATTGGAGCACACTCCACGACGCTACCGCCTCCGTTCTTTGCAGCCCCACACCGAGGTTCCCAATCTGTTTCTGACCGGGCAGGACATCTGGACTGCCGGGGTCGGCGGCGCCATGCTGTCCGGAGTGCTGACGGCTTCCGCGGTCTTGGGCCGGAATCTGTTCAAGGAGGTCCTCATGGAGACCGGTCCAACGGTGTCTCTGCCGAGATAGCAACGCAACCGGCTGCGGACCCTTGACTGCAGGCAGCAGATATGTCTAAATAAATGGTGGTTTCAGAAAGATAGACAGCCGGCCCGGAGGGTGGTCAGGCGGCCTTATCGGAAGGAAGCGAAGATGGCAACGTTTTCAGCACCAACAGCGCACGGCGGCAAGACGATTTCACCGATTGTTGTCGATCTGGGAAAAAAATCCAGAAAGCAGATCAAAGCCCTGAAGCGGGGTGAGGGAAAGTTGATGAACGACGTCGCCGCCGTCATGGAAGAGGTCAAGACAAACCTGGGTCCCAACGCGGCGGGCAAGGAATTTGTCTCGGTTGTGATTGTTTACCGGAAGAAGGACGACCGTCGCCGTGGTGGTGGTGGCGGCTGGTTTCCGTTAGGATTCTAGACTTCGCATTTTTGTGCGCGAGAGATCGATCAGGAGGTGGAAGAAATGGCAGTAGAGCAGAATACGCCGTCTGTGAAAAAGGCGGAGGCGGTGGTCGAAGCCCAGAGCAACCCCACGGTGGTCGTGGTCGATAAGGGGAAGAAGAAAAAACGCAGATACACCCGGGGCATGCGTACGATGCAGGAGTTCGAGATGGGGGCTACCCGGGCCACTCAGCAGATCGGAAAGGCCGTGGCGAAAGGCCTGTCCGTGTACCGCAAGCGCCGCAACAAATCGTCACGTAACCGCAGGGATGGCGCCATTCGCGATATTATTGAGAATGTCGGCAAAGCCATGAGCCGGGGACTAAGATCCGGCAGCGACGCTCCCTATGAGTTCGCCAAGGCGGTAAACAGCCGGAGGTTTTCCAAACAGGTTCGCGATGCTTTTCGCTTCGTGGCCCCTCCTCTGTTTCGCTAATCGCTCCGCCACCACAAGACCCGTTCCCGCGGGTTTACAGGACATGAGGCCGGCGGCGATGAGGTGTCATGCCGGAGGATAGGAACGGCGACGGCCACTCCAGTTCCTATTCGCAAGCTGTCGTTACGTCCACAAACGGCAGCGGATCGCGCCAAACGTCCGAACCTCCTGTGGGCAAAAAGCGAATCCTGAAGATCCGCGACGCCGTGCTGAAAGGCCTGGAACGGCGAGCAGACGGCGACGCCGCGGTCCAGGAAATTCCACTGGCCGGGCATGCGCCACGGAGTTTCACGGCTCCGCCTGGAATATTGCCGCCAGGGCTGCGGCGTAATCTGCAAGGCAACGTCCTGCCTCAGGTCGCCCCCAGCATGATGCTCCGGCCGGGCTGGAAGGCAAATCCCTTCAAGGTTACCTGGCGTCTCATGATCTACTCGGTGGCGGCGTGCCGTTGGTTCGCCGGCGACATGTGGAACCTCCTGCTGCGCCGCGACGACATCGAACGGCGCGCGATCCGCCTGCGCGAGGCCATCGAACGCATCGGCGGAGCCGCGGTCAAACTCGGCCAGCAGATGGCCATGCGGATCGATCTGATTCCTTATGCGTATACCGTGGAATTGTCGAAAATGATGGACCGCATGCCCGCCTTCCCGACCTCCCAGGCCATGGAGATCATCGAGAAGCGACTGGGCAAGAGCCCGCTCGAGCTGTTTGACGCCATCGATCCGGATCCCATCGGCTCCGCTTCGGTGGCCTGCGTCTATCAGGCTTACTTGAAGACCGGCGAACGGGTGGCGGTGAAGATTCGCCGGCCGGGGATCGGCGAGAAATTCGTGACGGATTGCGCCGCCCTGGCGACGGTTCTCAAGGTCCTCGAATTCTTCACCATCATCCGCCCGGGGCTTTCGCACAATTTCATTTTTGAGTTCCGCAGCATGCTTTTGGACGAGGCGAACTTCTCAGAGGAGGCCCGCAACGGGGAGTTGTTCCGGCGGGGCGTGGAAAAGAATCTCAAACACATCAGCGCCCCCAAAGTGTTCCCGGAGTTCACCAGCGAGGAGACCCTGGTGACTGAGTTCGTGGCCGGAATCTGGCTCCGTGAACTCATCGTCGCGGTGGAGAACAAGGACGAAGCCAGCCTGTCGATCCTGCGCTCGCATGGAATCCACCCGGAAGTCGTGGCACGAAGGCTGCTGCGTGCAAACCAGTACGGCATGTTCGAGAATATGCTGTTCCATGCCGACCCGCATCCTTCCAATGTCGTGGTGCAGGCCAACAGCCGGCTTGTATTTATTGATTTCGGTTCCTGCGGCGCCTATACCACTCGGGAGCGCATCAACTGGCGCCAGTTGGCCTACTACCACAACCAGGAGGACATCGGCCGGATGGTCCAGAGCGCGCTTGCGGTCCTGGAGCCGCTCCCTCCGATCGACATTGACGAGTTCACGAAGCGCGTCGAAATGGTCTTCTGGCAGGATCTGTACGCCTTCAAGAGCAAGCATGCGCAGTGGTGGGAGCATACCTCCGCCAGGATCTGGATCAATTTCCTGGCCCTCGCGCGCGAGTACAATATCCCGCTCAATCTCAATACGCTGCGGATGATCCGCTCCACCCTGCTATATGAGACCATTGCCGCACGTCTCTACGGCAACGTCAGCAATTACCGCGAGCACAAACGCTACACCAGGAACGCCGGGAAACGGGCGCGCAAGCGCGTGAGACGCCGGCTCTGGCGCTGGAAGACCCGCGGCCTGAGCAATCCGGAATATCTCCAGGTCGAGCAGCTTTTCGACATGGGCAACCGCATTATGTACCTGGCGCAGCGGTGGCTCGACGCTCCTCCCTTCCGCTTCTCCCTGCTGGTGGACAAAGCGGTGTTTGCGGTATCGGTGATCATCCGGGGCGGCCTGACCTTCGTTTTTTCCACCCTGAGCGCCGGGTTTGCCCTGGAGGTCTATAGAGTGCTGCACGGCGGGCGAAGCCTGGCCGCCGTGGATATCTACGGAACCTGCAAGGAGATTCTCAGCTGGCGCTCCTACCAATTTCTAGTTGGTGTGGTCGTCTACCTGAATATCCGACGCATCATGTTCCGCTTCTTCGACAAGGATATTAAAGGCGGGACCAGCGGACTTACCTGAGCCCTCAGGGGTGCGAATCCGGATTGGCTGGCCGTTCCCATCGAATGATTTTCAGATCCAGCACGAAGAAGGCGTACAGAATGGGAACCACCAACAGCGTGATGAAGGTGGCTACCGCCAGCCCGCCAATCTGCGTATAGCACAGCGGTTCCCACAGAGGACCACCGTGCGCGGCCAGCGGCAACAATGCAAAAATGGTGGCCCCCACGGTGATCAGCACCGGCCGCAACCGCAGAATTCCCGCATCCAGCAAGGCCTCCCGCAGCGGCTCGCCTTGGGCGTGCGCCTCCTCAATGAAATCGAACAGCACGATCAAGTGGCTGACGATGATTCCGATCAGGCTGGTGATGCCAAGAAAGGCCATGAATCCAAAGGGAGCGCCCATCACCTTCAAGGCGGCCAGTGCGCCGATGATTCCGAATGGGATCGCCGCAAAGACCACCAACGGTTTGGTGGCGCTGCGGAACTGCACCACCAGGGCCAGAAAAATCAGGAGGCAGGAAACCAAGAGTACGATGGCTACCTCGCCGAACATTTGCAGGCGTTTCTCTTCCTCCCCGCCGATCTCCATTTTGTATCCGGGAGGCAGCGAGTCTTCCAGTTTCACCAGCTGTGCCCTAGCCTGGTTCATCACTTCGGACGGCAGGGCGCCGGGCACCGGGAAGCAGGATATCGTGATGGCGCGGAACTGATTCCTTCGCTGAATTTTTTCGGTTTCCATCTGGTAGCCGACCGAGGAAACCTGCCGCAGCGGCGCCTTCTGGGGACCGTTCAAGGAGTAAACGTACAGATTCTCGATATCGGTCAAGCGGGACCGCTCATCGCTTCGCAGGCGAGCGACAACGTCAATCTCATCCTTGCCTTCCCGCAGTGTGGTTACGGGCAGTCCGCTCATCCCGGCCGCGGAGGAAAGCGCCACATCCAGATTGGAAATGCCCGCCAGGTTGGCGCGGTCCGGGTCGACGCTCAACTTGACGGAAAAGCTGGGCGCTCCCCAGTTATCTCGGATGCGGTCGGCGTCCGGGATTTCACGCAGGATGCTCTTGGCCCGAGCGGCCAAACCGCGAAGCGTTTCCATGTCATCGCCGGAAATGCGGATCTGGACGGGGATACCGATGGGCTCGCTCGTTTCCAGTTGCCGCACATCGACCAGAGCTCCAGGAATTTCCGCCGACAGCGCGGCCTGTAAGGGAGCCACAAGCTGACCGGTGTCGTGCTTGTCGTTGACTTGAACCACGATTTGGGCGTAATTGGGCTGGAACAGTTCCGGACTTACCGAAAACCAGAATCGAGGTCCCCCTCCCCCCACAAACGAAGTGAGTGAAGTGAGTACCTGTCGCGGCTGACCATCCTCGCCCGCGTGGTGGCGTCCATACTCCTCCGCTGTTTTTACGATCACCTGTTCGGCCAGGCGTGCCGTGTCGTCAGTACTGGAGATATTGGCGTCTTCCGGCAGCCACACATCGACAAATGAGAGGTAAGAAAGGTCCTTCGGGAAAAAGTCCTGCCGCAGGTTGGAAAAAGAGTAGCCGCCCCAGACCAGTACCGCAACCGAGATCGCCAAAGCGAGCTTTCTGTGATTCAGTAAAGAACCGCCCAGCCGGTAGTAGAACTTCGCGAACCCATGTTGCCGGCGTTCCACCATGGGAACGTCAGCTTTCCCGGCCCGCAAAAGGTAGTAACCCAGCAGAGGCACAAACGTCATGGACACCACTCTTGAGGCCAACAGAGCGCAAGTGATAACAATCGGAAGGCTATAAACGAACCAACCTGTCATGCCCCCGATCATCAGCATCGGCAGATACGCCACAATGTTCGTAATGGTTGCAAACATGATGGCCGTGGCCAGTTTGGTGGGACCAAGCCACGCCGCCAGGAGTCTCGGTTTGCCGTGGTCCAGTTCCCGTTTGATGGCATCTCCGGCTACCACCGGATCGTCCACCAGCAGTCCGAGCGCGAGGATCAGCGAGGCGATCGAGACCTGTTGCAAGTCGATGCCCAGCACGTTCAACATTCCGAAGGTCATCGCCAGCGTCAGCGGGATGCTGATTGCGATCAACAGCGCCGAACGCCACTCCCAGAATCCGATCAGCGCCACCACAACCACCAGCACGATGGCCTCGAGCAAGCTCCTCATGAAAAGCGAAATATTCTCCTGGACTTGCAGAGGCTGGTCCGAGGTTTTAGCCAGGACCAAGTCATTGGGAAGCTGTTGTTTCAATTCCGCCAAGCTCGTCTGGACCTGCTCACCGAAGTCCGCAATTTGCCGGCCGGCTCGCATGTAGACCGATAGCGTGATTCCGCGGCTGCGCCGCCAGTGGCCGTGTTCATCGCGCGACTGGAAGTAATTCAGATAGAGCGGTGGCTCGTAGCCCCGATAGATATCCACACCGTCGCGCAGGTACACCGGTGAACCGCTCGGGGTCGCCGCCACCAGCACGTCTCCGATCTCCTTCTCGGACTTGAACTCACCGGACGGGTCAATAAGCACGTCCTTACCCGCCACTTCCAGCAGGCCGCCCGGGAAAGTGATGTTTCGGGCGCGCAAGATGTCCCGCAGCGCGGACGGCTGTATCCCATAAGAGGCCAATCTCTCCTGTGAGTAATCCAGGAAGATTCTCTCCTTGAGCACGCCCGACCTTACGACTTTCGAGACCGATGGAACGCCCTGCAGTGTCCGCTGAATCAGTTCGGTGAATTGATCCAGTTCGCGAAGACTGTACTTGTCTCCCGCCGATGCCTGCAGCTTCGCTTCGGCGTCTTGCTCGTCGCGAATAATTGCCAGCGGCCAAGCGTCCGGGTGCACTTCCGAGGGCCGCAGATACTGCTGAATGAAACGGATCATGACGGCCTCAATGGCCTTGTCATCCGGTCCGAAATCGCCATCCACGCCAACAAACCCGGGGCCTTCAACGGGCTCCATGTCCCTGCCCCAGCCATCCTGTCGAGCCACCTCAATGAACTGACGGATGGTCTGCCTGGGCATTGCCGGACTCACGGACAGAGGGAAATTAATGATCCCCGCCGAGCGCGAGCCCGCGTCTGAGTGCCGGCCCCTGGCCGAATCGAGGGCCTTCCGAATCTCACGCGCGCGCCAGGAAATTTCCGGGCCGCCGGCCTGCGGGCTGGACACCGTCAACATCAGCGCCGTGGTATCCCCGTAATCTTTGAGGAAAACAATTGGACCGGCTCCTTGCGGCAAATCCGTGATGGAATCGAGCTTCAGCTGGAGGTCATCCCAGATCTTGCCGGGTTCCACCACGCTGTCTTCCAAGTTCACATACACCGCCGCCAGACTACTCCGGGTTACCGACTCCACCCTCTTCACCTTCACGTTCTCGGCGATCTTCTGCTCGATCTTGCGCGTCACCATCTGCTCGATCTTGTCGGCGTTGACTCCTGGCCAGGGACACAATGCCGCCGCCGAAAGAACCGGGAATTCCGGGTCCTTCTTTTTCGGCATCTTGATGTAGGCGTAGACACCCCACAGGGCAGTCCCCAGCAGGAGCACCCAGGCGATCTGACGATTCTCAGTGAAGAAGCGGGCTGTATTCTTTTGTTTCTCGATGTTGTCCGCGCCTGCGGTTTCATGTGCCATGGACGATGTCCCTTCCGAGGCCTATGGAATGATCTGCACCGTCTGGCCATCCTGCACCAGAGGGGCGCCGGTCACGATGACACGTTCCCCAACCTTCAAGCCTTTCCGCACCGCGATCTGGCTCCCTATAGCGTCCCCCAATTCGACTTCCCGGACATGACAGACCTCATTACCGCCCTGCTCGGTGACAACGAAAACAGCGTAGCCGCCGGACTCGGCGTGTGACTTCACAATTGCAGTGAGCGGCAGCACCGGGAGAGATTCTCTCTTCGGCCACGGGATCTGGATGGTGGCAATCATGCCCAGCTTCAAGCGCCGGTCCGGCTGCGGCACCGCCAGGTCCACGTCAAAAACCCGGCTCTTAGGATCAGCGGCGGGGGAAACCCGGGTTACGGTTCCCTGGAACTCAAGCCGCCCTAGCGCCTCGGCGTTCATCTTCAGCTTTGTCCCGACCGGTATCTGCGGCAGAAGCGTGTCGGGCGCCCCGAACCTCACATTCAGTCGATTCGCGTCGGCCAGTACGAATCCGGGTGTTCCCGGACCCACCAGCGACCCTACCTCAACCAGCCTCTTCACAATCAGCGCGTCCATGGGCGCACGCAGAGCCGCGTCCGCCAAAGCCAGTTCAGCCTCGTCCAGCAGGGCCCCGGCGCCTTCGACTCGCGCTTTCCCTAAGTCGATCTGCGACTGCGCTCCCTCCAGAGTCGCCTGCGCCGCATCCAGCGCTGCCTTGGCTCCGTCGTAGTCGATCTTGGTAAGACTCGCGGCTTGAAATAGATGATTGGCCCGCTCGAAATCCAGCCGCGCTTTGTCCCTGCCTGCCAACGCCGCCTGATAACCATGGCGCGTCTGCTCAAGCCCCGCTTCGGCCTGGGCAATCTGACTCTTGGCCTGATTCACCTTCGCCTGGTAATCCCCGAGCTTCACCCGCGCCAGCACATCTCCCTTGCGCACAAGGTCCCCTTCCTGCACTGCCCGCCGCCCCTGTTCCCCGGTGACCATGAGCAATTCCTCCACGTAACCGCCGAGCCGGAATGCCATGTCTACCCGCGTGTCCGGAACAATATTACCGGAATATTTGAGTCCCTCTGTTTCGACTCCATTCTCGACGGTTTGAACCCTTACCCCCTCCACCGGCTTCTTATAATCGGATTTCTTGTCACAGCCGGTGATCAGCAAAGCAAGAAGGCACGCGCAAAGCAGTCGCTTCATGGTCGCTACCTCTCCCCGATCGTCCTTTCCAGGTCGGCGCGGGCAGTCCAAAAGGCTAACAGAGACTCTCGATGTTTGTATTGGGCTTCGGCCATCGAGGCCTGTTGCTGAAGAAGATCCTTGAGTTGAACAGCCCGATCGCTATATTGATTCGTCGCCACCCGAAGCTTTTCGATGGCGGAGTCGCGGGCCAGCTCGGCCACCCGCAGCTTGGCTTTGGCTTCCTGAAACTTCCGGAATTTGTCACCCACCTCCAGCAAAACCTGGGATTCTGCTTCATGTGCGCCTGTCTTGGCCTGCTCGATCGTTATCGTCTTGGCCTCCAGCTCGTGTTTCTTCCGCCCCCAATCGAAAACGTCCCAACTAAGGGTCAACCCGGCGCCCGCCATATTTTTCGGCACAACCTCGATGTTAAACGGCGACAGGTACAGGACCGTGAGGCTGACATCCGGAATATATTCCGATTTCTTCACCCGGCGATCGATCTCGGCCTGTTCGATCTTCAACCGTGCCTCCCGCAGTTCGGGCCGCTGCTGCATGGCTTTGGCCCGCGCCGCTGCCAAGTCCATCTGCGACACCTCCTCACCGGACACATTCACAGTGATGAAATCGATGAGTTCATCACGTCCGATGAGGCTGTTGATCTTCTCTTTGAGCGTGGCTGACGTGTTGCCTAAAGTGACTGCGTCGGCTTCCAACTTGGCTAATCCCAATTGAGCATCCATCAGGTCGGACCTCAGCACGGCCTGCTCCTTAACCGCCTCTTCGGCTACCCGCTCCAGTTCCTGAAACGCCCGGATGGCTTCCTGAGTCGCCTCGAGCGCGCTTTGCGTCTGCAACAGATCGTAATAAGATTTCTTGATGTCGTTGACGATCATCTGCTCCTGGAGGCGGTAGGTTTCCTGGGCCAGCTGACGATTGGTTTCCAGGATCTCGATTCCCAGTCCAATCCGATAGAGCTGTGAAATCGGCTGGTTGATCTCTCCATAGACAATCGTGGCGGGCCGTAACGGAGTCCCAATTAAATCCGGCCCGGGCGGGATGGGCCCCGTCTGGGGAAAAACTCCGAAAGCGCCTGTAGGAAACAGGAAGTTGACGTGGCTTAATAGCTGGAGTTCCGCCAGGTCGAACTTGAATTGCGGCCGGCGAAAGGTTCGCGCGGCCGCGATTGCCTCTTCACTCTTCCTGACTTCCAGTTGAGCAACCTGAATCTGGCGGTTCTGCTTCAACGCGAGGGAAATGGCTTCGTCCAGGGTCAGCCTGTCCTGGCCGAATGCGGCGAATGAAACCGCGAGCCATGCAGCCAGTTGTGTCGATCGCATCACCCTTCCTCCTTTGAACCGATTGCGCCACATTATCACACCGGGCCCATCCAAACAAGATCGGTTGGAATGTTCAGGCTTTGACGCCGAATCCAAGCTGCGCTTTCGCCACGATTCGTCCCTCCACGCGGGCGACCGCGTCCACGATGCCGCCGGTCGAGATTACCTTGACCACGTTCACCTCGATCCAGACCTGTTCGCCGGGCACCACCGGCCGGAGGAACCGCGCCTTCGCCGAACCGAAGAAAAACATCGCCTCCGGGTCGCTCGCCTGCTTGAACGTTCCTTCGAAGCTCTTCCGGAAGAGGAGAATCGCGGTCTGTGCCATGCCCTCGATCAGAAGAGCTCCCGGCAGGACGGCGCGGTTCGGGAAGTGGCCTACAAACCAGATCTCATTTCCGGTAATATTCTTCAGCGCCACAGCCCTCTTGCCCTTTTCCCATTCGACAACCTTGTCCACCATCAGGAAGGGAAACTTCTGCGGCAGAAGCGCCCTCACTTCCTCGAATCCGATTTCCAATTTTCTATCGCTCCTTCCCGCCTGTGAACCGCTTCAGCACGACGGCGCTAGAGTTGCCTTCCAGGTTGGAAGCCGTTACCAGCGCCACGCTGCTTTTCCATGGGACCGCTTCCGGATGCAGACCCTCCACCGGACATTCCGGATCGGGCAGGTCGTAGTGGAGCGTGGGTGGAAGCGTTTGTTTGGCCAAGGAATAAAGGCCTGCTGTGGTCTGCAGCGCTCCGGACGCGCCCAGCGCTTCCCCGCAAACCGCCTTTACGGCGTGGACGGCCAGGCAGGAGGCATGCGCGCCGAAAGTCTCCCGTATGGCCCGCGCCTCTTCCGCATCCCCGTTCTTACTCCCGCTGGCGCTGGCGCAGATCAGATTTACGTCGCAGGGCTTAATCCCCGCGTCCTCGATTGCGATGCCCATTGCCACGCTCCCGGAATGAGGACCGAATGTTTCTCCGAAGCCCGCGATCTCTCCCAGGATTCTGGCACCCCGCCGGCTCGCCTGACTGGCAGGCTCCAGAAGCAAGATCGCGGCCCCCTCTCCCAGAATGAAACCGTTCCTTCTCCGGTCGAAGGGCATCGCCTGCTCCAGGCCGCCTGACCCGGAAAGTTCACCCGCCTGATAGCATCCGCGGTAAGAGGCCTCACAAAGTTCTTCCGCACCCCCAGCCAGGACAAAACCGGCGCCACCGGACCGGATCAGGCCCGCGCCATATCCAAGCGCGCTCAAACCCGATACACAACCCGCGGAAATCGTTATATTCGGGCCCGTGAGTCCGAAACGGATTGCCGTTTGCCCAGCGGGCGCGTTGATCACGGTATTTGGGAAAAGCATCGGGTTCACTGAGGAAGGGCCATTGCGCAGGGCTTCGTGATCGAATTCGCTAATGCTCTGAAGGCTGCCAAACGCCGTTCCGACCACCAGGGCACAATCCGACCGCCCGCCGGCCTCCAGCCCGGCATCCTCGATGGCCATAGCCGTGGCGCACTGCAGCCACTTCGTGGACCGGCTCAGATACCGCAGCCCCTTAGGACCCAGTAATTCCGCCGGATCGTAATTCACCTCACCCGCCATCCGCGAATGCAGACCGGAAGTATCGAATAAGGTGACGGGAACGATTCCGCTCGCGCCCTTCGCCAATCCCTCCCAGAAGGCCGATCGTCCGCAACCAATCGGACAAACCACTCCAAATCCGGTGATCACGACCGCGTCCTGGCTCATTTTCCGACGCCGCTCACCATTTAGGACGGGGCTCCGAACACCGTGACCGCGTTGTTACCGCCGAAAGCAGCCGAATTGTTGACTGCAATCCGCACGGTCACCTGCCTGGCCTCATTGGGAACGTAGTCCAGATCGCATTCGGGATCAGGCTCCTGATAGTTGATCGTCGGCGGAATCACGCCATGACGAATCACCAGCGCGCATACCGCAGCTTCCAGCGCGCTGGCGGCTCCCATGGCATGTCCGATCATGGACTTAATGGAGCTGATGGGGAGCTTGTCCGCATGGTCTTCAAAAACCCGCCGTATTGCCCGTGTCTCCATTCGGTCATTGGTGGGCGTTCCAGTTCCATGGGCGCTGACGTAGCCGACCTCCTCCGGCCTCACTCCACCATGCCGCAAGGCGAGTTGCATGGCTGCGGCGGTGCCCAATCCTTCCGGATGAGAAGCAGTCATGTGATGAGCATCGCAGGACAGCCCGTAACCGAGCAGTTCCGCATAGACGGAAGCTCCTCTGCGCCTGGCGGATTCGAGGGTCTCCAGAATCAGCGCACCCGCGCCTTCTCCAACCATCATCCCCTTCCGGTCCCTCGAAAAGGGCTGGCATTTCTCGGGGGCGATCGCCGCGAGCCTTGCAAATCCGGTAAAGGCAATCCGCGAAAAGCAGTCGGCGCCGGCGGCAACCACCAGGTCCGACCGTCCCGCCTGCAACAAGTTCATCCCGTGCGCAATTGCGTGGTTTCCCGCCGCGCACGCCGTCGGGATCATGATGTTCGGGCCGCGGAATCCGAACTCGCTCGCCACATTCGCCGGAACGACATGACATGGATACCGTGACATCATGCAGGGATCGATTTTGTCAGGACCATGATGGATCCAGGCTTCATCAATCTCCTCGAGAACTCCGGATTCACCCATGGTCGAACCCACGATCACCGCCACCCTTTCGGGGCGAAGCTCATCGGCCTGAAGTCCGGCGTCCGACAGAGCCAGCCGGGTGGCGGCGATGGCGAGCTGCGAGCATCGGCCGATCGGTTTCCCCGCCAGATTGCGCACATAATCGCCCGGCTGAAAGTCAATCACTTGGGCTCCGTTATGAACCCGGAATGCGCTCGTATCAAAAGCCTGCACCGGCCGGATTCCGGACTTTCCCGCCACCGCATTGCTCCAGAATTCATCTTTGCCCACGCCGATGGGAGTCACCATCCCCAAGCCGGTGACAACCACTCGCTGAGTGCCTTCGCGACTCACCGTTCAACGCTATCATATATCGGCGCACAATCTTGCACTGCAATGTTACGGATCATCCCAGCGCGGAGTGGACCCTGCAGCAATTGCCGGAAGCACTCCCCGACGATCACCCGTTCAGGTTCCTCATCCCGCTGGGCGTTCAGCGCTTCGTCGCGTGAGAAATGCCGGCTGGCGTGAGCAAGCCGTTGTCGGCCGCTTCGGTGGCAAGCTTGCGGACCGCGGACCTGCGGATGATAATCCGGTTATGAGGAGGCAACCCTGATGAAGCCGATGTTTCTTCCCGGAATCGAGCAGAACCCTCAACCGGGAGCCTTTAGCGAGGCCATCTTGGCGATGCAGTCCAAGGGCGCCGAATATCCGCAGATCTGGCATCTATTCGCATTTCGTTCGCAGGCCAGCGACTATTTGGCGCGATTCACTCAAGAAATCATGCGCGGTCCGGCGCCACTCAGTGCGGGCATGCGGGAATTGATGGCGGCCTACGTTTCTTGCCGCAACGAATGTCCGTTTTGACTGAAAGCGCACGCCGCAGTTGCGGCGGAACTGCTCGGCGACGAGGATCTGGTTCGCGGCGTTCTGGCAGACATGGAATGTTCCAGGCTGGACCAGAAACACAAGACCATGTTCCGCTTCGTCGACAAGGTCAACCGGGGTTCGCCACAGATCACTGCGGGGGATATGGAACCGCTGCATGCTGCCGGATGGAATGACGAGGCGATCTATTACGCCATCACGGTCTGCGCCCTGTTCAATTTTTACAACCGCTGGGTGGACGCGAGCGGCGTGCACCCGCTGTCGGACGAGGCCCATCGGGAGGGAGGAAGGAGGAGCGCCGCGCATGGGTATGTTCGAAGCTAAGATGGCGCGGACGGCGATACTTTCCGGATAGGCCGTCACTCGGGCGGAACTGCGCTGCGGGACCACCTCCTTTGACAAGCGACTGCGAAGGACGGATAATCGCATGGTCCACTCGGATAGGAGCCATGTTATGGGCAAATCTCTCCGTCATCCGATCTACCTAGGTTTCTTAGGTTCAGGAGGAACACTATGAAAAACACTGCACTGAAAGTTTTGCTTACGGCGGCGGTTCTGATTCCTGTGGCGGTCTATGCCCAGCCCAGGCCGGGAAACCCGACCACCGCTACCGTCATCACTAAGGCTGAGATCGACAAGATCAGCGCCACGGAACAATCTCTGCGGGTCCGTGACGAGAATGCCAAGGTTGTCGATATCGGCGACGGTTGGAGCATGGAGTTGGGCATTATTCATCGCGCCTCCACTCGGAACCCGCCGCCCGCGCCCGCGCCTGCGGCCGGGAGGGGCAATGCCCGTGGAGGGGCCCAAACCAACCCGTGTGGAGAACAAATGGCGGATCGGCCGGCGGATGCAATTCCGGGCGCCATTGCGCATGATAATCAGACCGAAGGCTATTACATCATCTCCGGAGGCGGCACGGCGTTCATTGATGGCCATATCGTCAACGGCCGGCACGGCACGGCCAACCCCGACGGCGGACCAAACGGTCCGACTTGCGGCGGCTTGGCGGTTGGCTCGCGCAAAATCGAGTTGAAGGTCGGTGACGTGCTGATCGTTCCGCCGGGCGTAATACATGGCTGGGCCGATATTCCCGATCATGTGGACTATCTCAGCTTCCGTCCGTCGCATGGCGTGATGAAGAACGGTTGGGTGAACCCCACCATCGCCTCGAAGTAACGCTTTCAACGTTCTCGCGGAGGAGGGACCGCAGTGCGCCGGGCGGCCGATAATGCCGCACTAACGGACCCGGCGTTGCTCTCGCTTCCTTCCGACTGCAGATTTGACACGACGCCGAACATTACGCGGAACGTTACTTGACTGGTCTGACGGCTGTATGCAAGGCTGTAGTGCGTGTCGTCAAGATCCAAAAGGGCTGCGCGCGTCAAGACCGGCAAGCCGGCTGCGACTCCTGCTCCAGAATCGCGGTTTGAGCTATCGAAGAGATCGATCTGGGCGATTCTGGCGGTCATTCTTGCGATCGCGGCCGGTCTACGGTTCTACGCAATTACGAGCACGCCACCGGGGCTATATCTAGACGAAGCGGCCGATGGCGCTAACGCTATCCAAGCTCTCGAGACCGGCAATTTTGAAGTCTTTTATCCGGAAGATAACGGCCGAGAGGGCTTGTACATCAACGTGGCCTCGGTCTTCATTCATTTTTTTGGATCCACTGCGTGGGCTTTACGGTTGCCGGCGGCCATCTGTGGAGTCCTGACGGTGGCGGGAGTCTACTGGCTGACGGCCGAACTGCTGTCTCCACCTGGCGGGCTGGCTGCGGCATTTTTCCTGGCTACCAGCTTCTGGCATCTGAATTTCTCCCGCATCGCCTTTCGTGCGATTGGAGCGCCGTTGTTCCTGGTTTGGGGCCTGTACGTCTTGTTGCTGGCGTTCCGGCGGCTTCGTGAAGGGCGTAAGTTTGCAGTCCAGGCCGCGCTTGCCGGTGCGATATACGGTCTGGGCTTTCATACCTACATCGCCTACCGCGTAACACCGGTCTTAGTGATTCTCGTGCTGAGCTTCCTGTTCGTGGAAGCTTCGAAATCCGGTTGGGTGCGGCGCTACTGGACCGCGGCCGGCCTGTTCGCCGCGGGGGCAGCCGTGGTAATGTATCCGCTCGTAGCTTATCTGGTCAAGCATCCCGACATGGCTATGGGACGGGTGAACCAGGTATCCGTTTTCCAAAGCACACATGCCGCCCGGGACATTGCCAGGAATATTTGGGAGACCGTAGGGATGTTGTATTGGAGGGGAGACGCAAACTGGCGGCACAACTACCCGGGGCGTCCCGAGGTTTTCTGGCCCGTCGCATTGCTGATGACGCTCGGTGTAGCGGTTGCTGTTCGCAGGGTGCTTGCGCGCGCGTCTCCCACAGTCTTGCTGCCGCCCGCTGTTCTACTCCTGTGGATGTTGTGCGGAGCCATCCCCGCCGTACTATCGAACGAGGGCATGCCGCACGCCCTGCGATCTATCCTCCTTCTGCCCCCCATCGCTATTTTTGCCGCAATCGGCGCCACCGCTACGTTGTCCGCGGTTCCCGCCACCATCTCCACCTCGATGTTGAAGGTAGCAGTCGTCGCTTTGGCTTGTGCGCTTACAGGGGAAGCCATCCACACGTATTTTTATATGTGGGCCGCGGACCCCAGGCTTCCCGGGTGGTTCGATGGGAACAATGCTATCGCGGCGGAGCAAATTAACGCTCTCCCCAGAGAACGGGCGAAAATAGTGGCGATCGACGGTCCGAGCGAAGCGGCCGACCCCTTTTTCATGCCATTAGTTTCGTTGCGGTTTCTCACCCGGAGTGTGACATTAAAGCAGCAAAATGAATCCGGTGTCCGTTATTACACGCCGCGCACGTTTCCCTTTCCCCTCGTGGCAGGCCCCGGCGCCAACGACTTCTGCACCAGGGTGGAAGCGGCCATGCCGCAAGCGGCGGTCATGTGTATTGGCTACTAACAGGAGCGTTAAGAGGCGGCTGACAAATCCCCGCATCGGTACTTTATGAAAAAGCGCTCCAGGCGCGCGGCGCGGTCGGCTGATCCAGCCCCGAAGTCCAACGTGCCCATCCATGAGAAGGCTGCCGCGCCCGGATATTGGGCCGGATTCCTCGCCTTTCTCGATCGCCACGCACCCTGGCTGGCGCTTGGATTGGTGGTGCTGGCAACCGCGCGCATCGTCTCCACCTATACGACGTTCAGCCATACCTTCGACGAACCCGCGCACATCGCCTGCGGCATGGAGTGGCTCGAAAAGCATACCTACACCTATGAGACCCAACACCCACCGTTGACCCGCGTGATGACGGCCCTGCTGCCGAGAATGTTTGGCTCACATGGCGCGGGCCAGACGTCCATGTGGGATGAAGGCCTGGCGATTCTCTTTGCCCACGGCCCGGAGGATTCGACACTCGCGCTGGCGCGCATGGGAATTCTTCCGTTCTTCTGGATCACCTGCTGGATTGTTTATTCGTCGACGCGCTGGATCTCTGGAAATAGTGCGGGGAGTGCGGCCGCGGCGGTGATCGCCGTGTTTCTGACGACGATGACCCCAACTGTGTTGGCTCACGCGGGACTCGCCACTACGGACATGGGACTCACAGCCATGCTTCTACTGGCGATATACACGGGCTGGCGCTGGATGGAAGAACCGGTGCTCTGGCGCGCCGCGGTGTTCGGAGCGTCTACCGGCTTGGCCGTGTTGGCCAAGTTCTCGGCCCTGCCGTTCCTGCCTTCGGTGGCGCTCGTGGCGCTCGCCATTTGGCTGTGTTTCGAAAGACCGGCAATCGGCACGCTGATAAAACTGGCCCTGGCGCGCGGCGTTCAACTGCTGTTCGCGGCGATGGTCGCCTCGCTGGTGATCTGGGCCGGATATCGATTCTCGTTCGGAAAGACTCCCGGCGTTTCGTTCTCGATTCCCGCGCCCGAACTGTTCAGCGGAATCGCGGAAGTGCGAAAACACAACGCAGGCGGCCACCTGACGTATCTGCTGGGCGCCGTGAACACGGTAGGATGGCCGTATTTTTACGTGGTCGCCTTGGCCGTAAAGACTCCGCTTGCAGTTCTCGCGTTGGGCATTTCCGGGCTAGCGTTGCTGTTCTCCCGGAAACGTTTTGGAACCCGAGGGTGGATTGCGCCCAGCCTGGTATTGGGAATCCTGATATTCTCTTCATTCTTTTCCAACATCAGGATTGGAACCAGGCACGTACTGCCGGTTTTTGTGGCCTTTGCGATTGCTGGTGGCTGCGCGGCAATCGGGATCCCGCGCAGCCTGAAACAGCAAAACAAGCAGCCAGGACTTGCGCAGGCCGCAGTGGCGCTCCTGCTTCTATCCGTTGCAGTCAGTTCCTTGGCGGCCCATCCCGACTACCTGGCATATTTCAACATCACGGCTGGAGCGAAACCCGAAGCCTTCCTGGTCGACTCGGATCTCGATTGGGGCCAGGATATGAAGAGGCTCGCGCAAAGGTTGAAGGACGTGGGGGCTAAAGAGGTCTATTTCACCCAGTTCCTTCCTGGTAACCTCCACAAGATGTATGGGTTTCCACCGATCCGGCCGCTCGACGTAAACGGCCCGCAGCCAGGCTGGAATGCGATCGGCCTCACAGCCATGAAACTGGGGTTCTGGGGCGATGCGCGCTACGTGTACGATCGTGGCACCGAATTCTGGCCGGAGCGTCTGTACTTGCCGGAGCGCGTGGGCAGCAGCTATATTCTTTTCAATCGCGAAAAGTAGCGCGGCGCTCCGTCGCGCTCACCCCTGATGCGGAATGCGCGTGATGCGGAATGCGCGTGATGGGGAATGCGCGTGATGCGGAATGCGCGTGATGCGGAATGCGCGTGATGCGGAATGCGCGCCGGACCAAGCCGACCCGCTATTTGCTCATGCGCCGGAACGCGACAATGGGCGGCTCGCTTCGGGCGCCCGCGGGAATCGGCGCGGGGGCGGCGTTTCCGAGCGGGACTACTTCGTAATCGTAAATTCCGAGCCGCGGCGCCTGGTAGGGCGTCCGGGGCGTCGGCTCCGCGATAATCCGTTTGGAGACGATGGTCCATTTGTCTTCGAGCGTGTCACCGATAACTTTGTCTGACCTGGATCGAATGGGTTTGAACATGGGGCTCATCTCTATTATTTCACGTCTGGCTCCCGTGACGCTCGCCGCTGGTGTATTTTTTGTGCGATGCTAGAGGTGTAGTTTAACAGCTACGCTGATTTTGGCATCTATTTGCATTGTCCGGCTCGACCGCCTTTGTCCGTTCCTGCCCCGATTCGCTGCGCTGCAAATTCAAAAGGAAACCAATTCGTGAAAAACATATTTGTAGGAAATCTCAGCTTCAATGCCACCGAAGATTCGGTGCGGACGCTGTTCGAGCAATACGGAACCGTCGATCGGGTCAGCATCGTAACCGATCGTGATACGGGTCAGGCGAAGGGATTCGGATTCGTCGAGATGACCGGCGACGCCGAAGGGCTCCGCGCCATCGAGTCCTTGAGCGGCCATGAACTGAACGGACGCGCCATGACGGTCAACGAAGCCCGTCCCAAGGGCGACCGTGGTTCCGGCGGCGGCGGCGGTGGTCAGCGCCGCGGCAGCAACAACAACCGCTGGTAAGCGGTTAACTTCGAGCCCCATGCGTCAGCTTGGGGCTTCTTGTCTTTCCAGCCCCACCCGTTAGGGTGGGGGACAGAAAATATTAACCCCGGCCCGTCAGGGCCGGGATACCAATCTCAACCCCGGCCCGTCAGGGCGGGGATAGCACCATAACTGGGCCGCGCCTCCGGGGCGGCCCTTTTCGCTCTCGGCCCGACCCTCGCTAGTAAACCAATCCCTTTCCCTCCGCCAGCGTTGCCCCAATCGGAACCACCCTGCTCTTCGATTCATCGGTTTGTTACACTACCGACATGGCCCGGAAAACCGGGCTTGTTAGGATCGCCGGAGGGGTGTCTCATGCAGCGATTTCTATCCAAAGCAGTTATGTGTTCGTTCATGGCCGCGTCCGCCTGGGCGCAGTTTGAAACCGCGGACGTGCTGGGTACGGTGCACGATCCCAGCGGTTCGGTGGTCGCCAAGGTCGCGATCACGCTCACTAACCTGGAGACCAGCATCGAAGCCAAGACCACCACTGACGAGAATGGAAACTACTCCTTCCGGAACGTGAAGATCGGGCGTTATTCGGTGACGGCGGAAGCCCCAGGTTTTTCGAAAGCAGTCGCCTCGGATATCGCCGTCGACGTGGACGCCCGGCAGCGGGTCGATCTGACGCTGCAAGTCGGCGCGATAACCAACACGGTAGAGGTTACCGGCGCGGCGTCGGCTCTTGAAACCGATTCGAGCGAGCACGGCCAGGTAATCAGCATGCAGCAGGTCGCCGAGCTGCCTTTGAACGGCCGCAACTACGCGGATCTCGCGCTGCTCTCCACCAACACCATCAAATCTCCCATTGCGGTTTCTTTCTCGCCCAGCGGCACGCCGCGCGAAGGTTCCTTCAACGTGAACGGCATGCGCAGCACTTATAACAATTTTCTCCTGGATGGCCTCGACAACAATATGTACGGCACCAGCAATCAGGGCTATTCGGCGCAAACCGTGCAACCGTCGCCCGACGCGATCGCCGAGTTCAAAGTGATCACCACCAATTACAGCGCCGAGTACGGCCGGGTGGGCGGCGCCGTGGTGAATGCGGTGCTCAAATCCGGGACCAACCAGTATCACGGAACCGGTTATGAATTCCTGCGCAACACGGTTCTGAACGCGGACGGCTTTCAATTCACTCCGCTGCTATTCAAACCGACTCTTCAGCGCAACCAGTTCGGCGCGGTGATCGGTGGACCGATCATCAAGAACAAACTGTTCTGGTTCGGCGACTACGAAGGCTATCGCCAGTTGCAAAATTACCTCAACTACGATTCCATCCCGAGCACGAACGATCGCCAGGGAGTCCTTCCGGTGACCGTGGTCGATCCCATCACGCAAAAGGTTTATCCCGCGGGCACGCAGATTCCGATCGCGCAACTGAATCCGTTCGCGGCCTACGCGCTGAGCAATTTGCCGCCGGTCAACGCGGGAGCCGCCACCAGCCGCGCGAGCAATGACGAAGCGCTGCTCCTCATCCACGATTACGGCGACAAATTCGACGCCAAGCTCGACGATCAGATCAACGACAAAATGTCGGTTTTCCTGCGCTTCAGCCAGCGCAAGGATCTGCAGTATTTTGCCCCGGATCTCACCGGTCCGTCCGGCGGCGATGGGAACGGATACATCCACGTGGTCGACCAGAATGCCTCCATCGGCTACACCTGGGTGGTGAACTCGTCTTCCATCTTCGAAGCGCGATTCGGCTTCACGCACGTTCTCGCGGGCAAGGAGCCGCCTTACCTCGGCGGCCCCAGCTTGCAGTCTCTGTTCGGTTTTCAGGGCCTGCCCACCTCGCCCAATCTCACCGGCGGTCTCGACACCCAAACCATCAGCGGGTTCGCTACTGCGCTGGGACGCCAGACTAGCAACCCTCAGTTCCAGAATCCGACTTCGTTCGATCCCAAATTCAATTTTTCGAAGGTCATCGGCAGGCACTCTCTGAAGATGGGCTACGAGCTCTCCATTATCCGGACCGAAGTTCTGGACGTGAATCCGCTGTACGGACAGGACACCTACAATGGCCAATTCAGCAAACCGACCTGCGCCCAGTTGGGTCAAGCCGCCGGCTGCGCCATCACTGCCGATTCCACCAGTTACAATCTCGCCGACTTCATTTTCGGCCTGCCCAGCAGCGTCAACCTTGGCAACAATTTTGTCGCGAACCTGCGGCAGCAAGTGCATGCTTTGTTCGTCCAGGACGATTGGCGCGTGACGCCGAAGCTCACCGTCAACGTGGGGCTGCGCTGGGAATTCGCGACGCCGCTGTATGACCGCGACAACAACTGGTCCGACTTCAATCCGGCTACCGACACCATGACCCGCGCGACGGGAGGCAGCTTGTATAATCGCTCGCTGACGAATCCCAACTACCAGAACTGGGGCCCGCGGCTCGGTCTCGCCTACAGCATCGATTCGAAAACGGTCGTGCGGAGCGGATACGGGATCAGCTATGACTTCTTCAATCGTCCGGGAAGCGCGATCGAAGGGATCAACGCTCCTGAAGCTCTCTTCGGCGTGTTCACCCAGACCATGCCGGCCGGCGGCCCTCCTCCGGCTACATTTCTCACCACCATCAACAGCTTCACCAGCAATATCGCGAGCCCCGCTAATTTCAATCCGCTGGCCTCCAACGTCGACTACATTCCGTCCAATTTCCCGTGGTCTTACGTCCAAAACTGGTTCCTGTCCGTCCAGCGGCAAATCCCCATGGGAACGGTGGTCGAACTTTCCTACAACGGCAACCACAGTCTGGATCTGCCGATTCTCGCCGACTACAATCAGGCCACGCCGAATCAGCCCGGCGGGACTCTGACCTACCAGCAGCGCGCGCCAGTCCCGGGTTTTGGTCCCATCACCTGGGTCGATCCGGCCGGCAACAATCACTACAACGGCCTTTCGGCGCGTGTGGAGCACCGCTTCGCCGCTGGCTTGTATTTCCTGAATTCGTTCACCTGGGGTAAGGGGATCGGCGATTCTGAGCAGGCGCTGGAATATTATGCAGGCTACTTCCAGGCCAATCCGCAGAACATCCACAATCTCGCCGCCGAGGCCGGGCCATCCAGTTTCGATGTGAAGCTCAACAACGTCACTAGCATTGTCTATCAGCTTCCCTTCGGCAAGGGCCGCCAATACGCATCAGCCATGAATCCGGTGGTCGATGGCGTGCTCGGCGGCTGGGAACTGAACACCATCAACACCGCGCATACCGGCACGCCTCTGAGCGTGTATTACACTCCCCCCACGGCAAACCAGGTCAGCGGACTCTCCAACGATTATCGCGGCGAGCCGTTCCTGCGCCCCAACGTCTCCGGCAGCGCCATCAGCCAGAGCACATCGTCGTTGATTAACAATTACTTCGCCGGCTACACCTTCACCACGCCGCCGGTCAACGCCCCGTTCGGCGATCTGGGCCGCAACGCGTTCCGCGCGCCCAGCCTGGAGCAGTGGGACTTCTCTGCGGACAAGAGCTTCCGGATCGGCGAGAAGGCCAAGATTCAGTTCCGTTCGGAGTTCTTCAACGTGTTGAACCACACCAATTTCGGAATCCCGAACACGACCTCAACTTCGACGTCGTTCGGCCAGATCCGCACCACTTATCCGGCGCGGCAGATCCAGTTCGCGTTGAAGGTGATTTTCTGAATGGCAGGCGAGTTCGCGCGGCTTTGAGGCGCGACAGGATGGAGCGCTCGTTTTAATGTGGGGCAGGCGATCTTGTCGCCTGCCAGTCGTCTCCCCAAGCCGTGACTTGGGATAAGACTACTCCGAATGACGCCGGCAGCTCAACCCACCGATCTCCTTATGTATGGACCTTGTCCTCACTCAACAGGAAATCGACAACGCCTTCAAGAAGGACCGGGAGATCTCGGATCAAACCGCCCAGGTGTACGATTTCACTCGAACCGACCGGATCGCCAAGGATCAGCTCAACACCATTCACCAGCTTCACGAGAATTTCGCTCGCAGCGTGGCGTTGAGCTTGTCGGGGTACCTGCGGTCGTATGTGGTCGTGAATCTCATCTCGGTGGAGCAGCTATCCTTCGTCGAATTCGCGCACTCCCTGCCTTCGCCGACCAGTCTGATCGCCCTGGCGATGAAACCTTACGACGGCAGCGCGGTGCTGGAGTTGAATCCTTCGCTGGTGTTCCCGCTGCTCGAAATGCTTCTGGGCGGCACGCTAAAGGGGACGGCCTCCTCCCTCAATCGCGAGATCACTGAAATCGAGGAAAGTATTCTGGATGGCCTGCTGCGCGTGATTCTACACGATCTCGAAAACGCGTGGGCCGTGGTGGCGCCCATGGAATTTGTCATCGAAGGTCACGAAACTGAGCCGCAGCTTCTGCAAATCCTGGCGCAGAATGAGGCCGTGGTGGCGATCAGTATCGAAGTCCGCATCGGCGAGATGTCGGGGATGATGAACCTCGGGATTCCCTCCATCGTCGTCAAGATGCTCCGCCAGAAGTTCGATCAGCACCGCATGGTGAGAAAGGCGCAATCGACCGATGATGAGCACGCGCGTGTTCTGCGGTTGATCCAGACCGCCGCGATTCACCTGGACGCCCGTCTGCAAGGCCCCACCCTGGGATTGAGGGCGCTGCTCGAGTTGCGCACGGGCGACGTGCTGGCCTTCGATTATCCGCTCGAGCGGCCCTTGGATCTCATGATCAACGGCAAACTGAAGTATGCGGGCGGAATCGTGACGAAAGGGGCCAAGCGCGCCCTCGAAATCCACGGTGTAACTTAGCCTGCAAAGGCCGCTGTTTTGCCGCACGCACAAACTCCCGGCTCAATGATGGAAAGGCAGATGCCGCTTCATCCAACGGGCCGCGTCGGGGCCGAACTCGGGCATGAGATTGGTCAAACCCGCGCCGGCGATGTTGGTCCCCCAATTCACCACTCCCACCTGCGCCGTTCTGCTGACCGGAGGATAATACGCGTTCGACAGAGCGGCGCTCATAGCGCATCCAGCCACGTTGGCCCAATTGAACGTGGCGGCGCCGGAATCGGTTCGCGTAACCACCGCTCGGCTGATGGCGTAGCCGACGCGTCGCCAGACGGTGCGCGAAGGACCTTTTCGAACGTACCGCGTGTCTTCGTGAAGCGCCGAGGCAAGTAGAAAGTCGGCGAAGAAATTCTGGCTGGTGGCGTCTCCGATGGTCGCGCCGAAGCGTTTCGGGAAGGCGCCTTTCACCCAGAAATGCTTGCCATAGAGCGGAGCGGAACGCGTCAATTGCGAAGCGGTGCCGTCCAACGCACCTGCGACCAGCGTCAAAGGGGTCACAGTTTCACTCACAAAGAAGTTCCATTTTTCAGAGACGGATGGCGCCGGGAGCGCGGGGGGGTTCTGCGCGGTGGGGTCCGGTATTACCGCGTCCTGCGCGCGGGCGCACGTGCACACCAGAAACAACAGCCACCAGTGCATACACCCGCGGATAGACATCGCTGGCTTTTTCCTCACCCCTGAAGAAGCCTTCACTGTAACACGACGCTTATGAGACCGCCGTTGTTGGACGTGAATCCCCGCCAACGACGCGGACAATGACGCGGACGCGACGCGGACCCGACGCGGAGACGACGCGGATAATGACGCAGAATCGGGAAATGGCCTAGTTCCCGCCGGTTGACTCGGCGGGCAGCGCCACGCGGTTCCAATCCGGCGGTTCCACACCCAGCAGATGGTGGACGAAATAGTCGTCGCGGTAATGCTCGTTCGACAAGATTCCGACTCCGTGATTCTGTCCCGGAATATACAGCATGTCGAAATGCTTGTGCGCCTTGACCAGCGCATTCACCACTTGCAGCGACGACGCGGGATCGACGTTACTGTCCATCTCGCCGACGATGATCAATGCTTTCCCTTGCAGCCGGTAGGCGTTATCGACGTTCGAGGACGCGGTATATTGCGGTCCCACGGGCCAGCCCATCCACTGCTCGTTCCACCAGATCTTGTCCATGCGGTTATCGTGGCACCCGCTGTTAGTCACGACAACCTTGTAAAACTCCGGATAGAACAACGCGCCGCCCAGAGAATTCTGCCCGCCCGCCGAAGTTCCAAAAATGCCCACGCGGCTGAGGTCATAGGAAGGGTATTTTGCGGCCACGGCCTTGTGCCAGAGGATGCGGTCCGGGAATCCGGCATCGCCCAGGTTCTTCCAGGCGACATCGTGGAATGCCTTCGACCGGTTACTGGTGCCCATGCCATCGATGTGAACCACGATGAAGCCAAGTTCGGCGAGCGCCTGATCGCCGGAGGTCGCGCTGAAGGTCTTGGGAACAAACGATCCCTGCGGGCCGGCGTAGATGTTTTCGATCACGGGATATTTCTTGCCGGGGTCGAAGTTGGTGGGCCGGATAATGAGTCCCCAGATATCGGTCTGGCCGTCGCGGCCCTTGGCCACGAACACTTCCGGGAATTTGAAGCCGGCGGCCAACAGAGCGGAAGCGTCGCCCTTATCCAGGTCCAGGATCACCTTCTGGTCTTCGGCGCGGCGCAACTGGGCGACCGGCGGAAGATCCACGCGCTGCCAGGTATCGACATAATATTTGCGGTCAGACGAAAACGTGGCTGTGTGAGTACCGTCCGCGTCGGTGAGCCGGGTCAGGCCGGTGCCATCGAAATTGATCCGATAGTATTGCGTGAAGTAGGGATCCTGCCTGGCGTTCATGCCTCCCGCTTCAAACCAGATCTGCCGCCTGTCGTCATCCACGAAATCGACATTTCGCACCAGCCAGTTGCCTGTGGTGATCTGGTTCTTGACCCGGCCGGTAGTGCCGTCGTAGAGATACAGATGCTCCCAACCGTCGCGTTCGGAGGCCCAGATGATTTCCTTGCCGTCGTTGACGTCGTGCCGATATCTCCTGCCGGCCGACAGCCCGGAGCCAAGGAGATTGTAATAGATGAACGTCTTGCTTTCCTCGGTGATGAGCGGGCGCGCCTTGCCGGTTGACGCGTCGACTTCGATCACGCGATACATCTGGTGACCGCGCTGATTGTATTCGAAGGTGAATCCGCGGCCGTCCTTCCACCACACCGGCGGGGTGAGGTTGTAAGGATTCGGAAACAGCGCGTGGTCGATCTCAATTTCCGTCTTGGTGGTCACGTCGAACAGAGCCGGATAGGCGATGTCCAAAGCGTCACCGGGCTTGCGGTAAAACATGGTCGAGTGTTTGGGCTGAACCTGGTCGGCGGGCGAGGATTCGACGTAGTGCACTTGCCGGTCGTAGCCAGGGCGGGTGTGATACGCGGCCAGTCTGTTCGAATCAGGCGACCAGGCGATGGACCGCAGCGTATAGTAATTGCCTTCGGAGCCGTCGCTGCTCAAGGGGAACGCCGGTTCAGTAGCGTCCACTCTTTTCAGGAAGACATTGAAGTTCTGAATCAGGGCTTCCCACTTTCCGTCGAACGAAGCGCAGACGTCGGGTGGAGTCTGTCCGGGAATGATCGAGGCTGCGCCGCCACGTCCACCCCGGCCCTGCCCTTGAGCGCGGTTCCGGGGTTGGGGTGCACACCCACTCCGCTCCCGGTTCCGATTCACGCTGCCGGCATCATCCTGCTGAGGGGGAGCGTTCTGATAGTCAAGCCCGTCTACATAGTTAAGACCATCCAAGGGATCGCCGCCGGGGCCTTCGGGGTTGACGGCCGAATCGTCCTCCGGCGCTCCACCGCGGGAGCCCCGGCCGCCCACGGCTACGGGAATCGCGCCTCCCTTAGTGCAGTTGTAATCCGTCACTGTACACGTATACAGGAATCCGCCGGCGCCGAATTGAATCGACCGCTCGCCGTCGAGAAAGGTAAGCGGCGCGGTCATCGGGGGGCCAGCGGCGGCACCGCGGCCACCTCCTCCGCGTCCGTTCGGGTCCGACGCAAAGGGCAGAGCCAGTCCGGTATATGGATGACCGGCCGCGACGGAAATCGCAGCCGCAAGCCGGTCGTGGTCGAACGCGAGTTTCTTTACGCTTGCGGCGGCGTCCACCAGCATGAATTCCGCTCCGCCCTTCACTTGACGCGAATACCAGAAGCGATCGGAATCGCCGATCCAGTTGATCGCTCCCGGGGTATTGACCACCAGGCCGCGAGCTTTCGCTTGCAGTCCCTGCGCCCGTTGATAATCCGCCAGGGTTCCTTGCGCCGATAGTGCGGGCGCTAAAGCCACGCTGGAAAGGATCGCTGCCGCGAAGTACAGGGTTGAGGTTCGGACGGTCAAACTCATGGAGCCTCCAATCACAGATTTTCGAAAACACGCGCGCCCTTACGGGCGCGCCTCAACAGGTTTCTGGTGTTTTACGCTATCACAATTGGCGCGATGCTCAGAGGCACCGGCGACGGCAGGCGACGTGAATCGCGCGCAACGGCACGAGCTGCCTGCGCGCTTGATCGCCTGCCCCACTATGGCCGAGGCGGTCGCGTGAAGTTTACGATGTTTTCCCACTCGTTGGCGTCGGATCGCGCGACGACCGCGACGACGGGGTCGGTGTCACTCAGGTTGAAGACTTCGTGCGGAATGCCGGGCTCGATGAAGATGAAGTCGCCGGCTTCATTTTCGAGCGCGTGCTCCAGCGCCGGGCCGTATTCGTGTCGGACGCGGCCGGCGAGGATGTACAGCATCACTTCGAAATCCACGTGGATGTGCGCATACGCGACGCCACCGGGCGGGATGGTCGCGACGTTCATGGATAGTTTTTTCGATCCCACATTCTTAGCCGACATGCCCGCCTTGTAGCGAATGCCGTTCCACCCGCGCACGTTGCCGCTACCGCGAATGGTGAGGACGCCATCGGCGCCCTCGACGTTGCCGAGTTCTGGTCCGCTTTCCATATCAGCCATTATCACGCGCTCCATTCTGTCGCGCCTCTTGAAGCACAGCCGATAGAGAGGCGCGACAGTATGGAGCGCGTCCGATGGCAACGAAGTGGCTGCGACAGGTCGCTGGTCAGTGAGGCTCATCCGTCATTTTCGAGATTAGGATGGTACATTGCTGCTTTGTTTCCCTGAAGATGGGCAATCGGTCGACCGTTCGAGAAGGACGTTCAGACTATAATGAGAATCCAAATGACCTTTCGAATGAAAGCTATGTTGCTGCTGGGGAGCGGTGCGCTGGGATTATCGGCGGCTCCCGACGGCTCCGATCTGTACGCCAAGAACTGCGCGATTTGCCATGAGGCTCTGGCGCCGCCGAATCAGAACCACGCGGTGCTGGGAGCGATGGGGTCTGAGCACATCGTCTACGCGCTTTCCTCCGGATCGATGCGCGTGCAGGGCGCGCGCCTCTCCGGCGCCGAGCGCGCGGCCATCGCGGAATTTCTTACCGGCAAGGCGGTCGATATCCAGAAACACGCCGCGGCCGGCTTGTGCGCCGGCGCTCCGCCCAGCAGTTTCGCGGGACCGCAGTGGAATGGATGGGGCGTGGATCTCGAAAATAGCCGCTTTCAACCGGCCGATGCCGCGGGATTGCCGGCCGGTCAGATCCCGAAATTGAAGTTGAAATGGGCGTTCGCATTTCCCGGTGCGATCGGCGCGTATTCGCAGCCAGTCGTCGCCGGCGAGCGCGTATTTATCGGCAGCCCCGGCGGAATGGTGTATTCACTCGACGCCAAGACAGGTTGCACTTATTGGAGCTTCGAGGCGGGGTCCGGGGTGCGAAGCGCGATCACCATTGACGCCGGGATTGCTTACTTCGCGGATTTGCACTCGAGTGTCTACGCACTCGACGCCGCCACCGGCAAACTGATCTGGAAGACGCTGGTGGAAGAGCATCCGTACTCGCGTATCACTGGCGCTCCCAAGCTGTATGAGGGGCGCCTGTACGTACCAGTCGCCTCGCGGGATGAATGGATTTCGATGGACCCGAAATTCGAATGCTGCAAGTTCCGCGGCAGCGTGGTCGCATTGGATGCGAAAACCGGCAAGCAAATCTGGAAGACGTACACGATCGCCCAACCCGCCAAACCAATCGGCAAGAGCAAGACCGGCACGACGCTGTGGGGACCCTCCGGCGTGGGCGTGTGGGGCTCGCCTACCATCGATGCGAAACGCAAATTGCTGTATGTGGGCACGGGCGACGCTTACTCGAATCCGGCGCCGCCAACCAGCGACGCCATCCTGGCCCTCAACCTCGCTACCGGCAAGATCGTGTGGACGCGGCAGATCACGGAAGGCGACGCGTTCAACGGCAATTGCATCACCGCGAAACCCACGACGTGCCCCGACAAGACGGGTCCTGATTCCGACTTCGGCGCTTCGCCCATTCTTCGGACTTTGCCGAGCGGCCGCAGCGTACTGCTCGCCGGGCAGAAATCAGCCGTGGTCCACGCGCTCGATCCGGACAGGCAGGGGCAGATTCTGTGGCAGACTCGCATCGGCAAAGGAGGAATGCTGGGCGGAATCCAGTGGGGACCCGCAGCCGATGCCGAGGTGGTGTACGCGGCGCTGTCGGATATCAACCTGCTTCCGGGTCCGGGCGGTTTGGTGCCCGATCCGAAGGCCGGCGGCGGTTTGTTCGCGATTCAGATCGCTACCGGCGAAAAATTATGGAGCGCTGTTCCGCCTCCGGACGATTGCAAGAAGGAGAAGTGCAGTCCGGCGCAATCGGCTGCGGTGACCGTGATTCCCGGCGCGGTATTTTCAGGATCCATCGACGGACATTTGCGGGCGTATTCCACAAGGGATGGCAAGATCCTGTGGGACTACGACACGGCTCGCGAATACGAGGCCGTGAATAAAGCGCCTGCGCGCGGCGGATCGCTGGACGGAGCGGGTCCGGCTGTCGCCGGTGGAATGGTTTTCGCCAACTCGGGTTATGGGTATTTCAACGCGATGCCGGGGAATGTGCTGCTCGCGTTCGGGGTGGAGTAGCGGAGCCGGCGCCCGTGTGTGCGATCCCCACCCCGACGGGTGGGGTTCAAAAGAAGCCGGCTTGAAAGCCGGCTCGCCGGCACGAGTGCCGGCCCCACATGCTGACGGGTGGGGTTTGAAAAGCCATGCGTTCCCTGACCGTCGCGCCTCGAAGAAATGTCGAGATGAATCTCGACACAGCACGCTGAAAGCGTGCGCCACGTCGGTCACTTGCCGAGAGCGGCGGTGGCTTCGTCGAGCAGGTCGGCTTCCTTGCGGAGCATCGTGCCGACGCGTTGGATCTGGTCGTCGGCTTCCTGCCAGCGCTTTTGCTCGACGGCTTCGCGAACACCGGGGATGGTTTTGACGCCGTAGCCGGTATAAAATCCGGGCGCGTAAATCATGTGACGGAACCAGGGGCGACCGGGCAGGCCGACGGAATCAGTGAGGCGGCGCTCGCTTTCGATGAGCTTGGCGTTGACGGCTTGGATATTCGAGGCGCTGGCTTTCGGGCGCGCGGCATCGTATCGCTGGGCGCTGAGAGTCAAGGCCTCGATGCCGTTTTCGAGCGGCGCGAAGTTGAGATGCGGCGGCACCGGGTCCTTCGACGGCGGAACGGACTGCTTGCGCGGATCGCCGACGGCGGTGAAGACGCCCTCGTCGATTTCGCGATTCCGCTCCACGATCTGCGCGCGCTGATCGGCATCCAGCTTCTTCAGGTCATCAATATAGTTGCGGACGGTGTCCGCGAAATCACCGAACTGAAAGGGAAGCAGCCCGGCATCGGCAAGACGAATTACGGCGGTGCCGGCGGTTTGCGAAAGTGCGCGGCCATATACGAATTCGGTGTCGGCAAAGTGCGTGTACCAGTAGAAATCGTCATAAATGGAATGATAGACGCCGCCTCCGCCGCCCTCACCGCCGTAGCCGAGATTAATGGACGCGACGCCGAGGTGGTCGAGGAACGCGGTGTAATCCGAACCGGAGCCGAGCGCCCCAATTCGCAAATCCGCTCGAGTGCGAAGCTCGCGCTTGCGATCGGCGGGCGCGCGCTCAATGTCCCTGAGCTGCGATCGCTTCCACACCGTCAGCTTGGTTTCCGGGTCTTGAATATCCTTCATCACGCCGTTCACGAAATTCTCGAGCGAGTGCGAGCCTTCCGTGTTCAGAAATCCACGGCCGTTACCGTCGGAGTTGATGTAGGCGACGGCGTGCCTTTCGAGATCGGCGGCATGGGTCTCGGCCCATTCGGTGGAACCGAGCAGGCCCGGCTCCTCACCATCCCAGAAGCAATAAATGATGGTGCGCTTCGGCTTCCAGCCTTGCTTCAGCAATTCGGAGAGACCACGCGCCTCCTCCATTTCGGCAACGGCACCGGAAAGCGGATCGGCTGCGCCGTTGACCCATCCGTCATGATGATTGCCGCGAATCACCCATTCATCGGGAAACTCGGAGCCGGGGATGCGCACGATCACATCATAAAGGCGCTTGGTATCCCAGTTGAATTTCAAGCGCATGTGCACTCTGGCGGGACCCGGGCCGACGTGATAGGTGATGGGCAGCGCGCCGCGCCAATCCGCAGGCGCGACGGGGCCCTTTAATGCGGCGAGCAGCGGCTGCGCATCGGCGTAGGACATGGGCAGCACCGGAATTCTGGTGAGCGTTTTGGCTTCGCTGATGGGGAGGCGTTTGGCGTCCGGCGTGGCGCCGACGCCGGGCGTGAGAGGATCGCCGGGATACAGAACCATGTCCATGACGCTGCCGCGCTGCGCGCCGTCGCGCGGGCGTTCGGGGCCGTCGGGAAACACGTCGTTGACGTAATAGCCGTCATCGCGTGGGTCGGAATAAATGATGCAGGCGAGTGCGCCGTGTTCGGCGGCGACCTTCGGCTTGATGCCTCTCCATGACTGGCCGTAGCGGGCGATCACGATGGCTCCGCTGACGGAAACGCCCATGCGGGCGAGCTGCTCGTAATCGGACGGAATGCCGTAGTTGACGTAGACCAGCGGCGCAGTGGCTTCGCCGTCGATCGAGTAGGCGTTATAGACGGGGAGCTGCTCGGCTTGCTGATTGGAGGTGGGGTCGACGGAGACGGGCGGCTCCTGAAGTTTCGCGGTGAACCGCGTGGGGGCGACCATCTCGACAAGCCGGTCATTGGGACCGCTCATGGGCGTCGGAAAGAGGACGTCGAAGTTCTCGATTCTGGCATCGAGGCCCCAGCTCTTGAGCTTGGCGGCGATCCATTCGGCGTTGTCCTTATCGTAGGGAGAACCGACGTGATGAGGACGCGCGGAGAGGTGCTGCATGTAGTCGCGCTGATTCTGGGGGCTGGGGATGGCGCGGAATTTTTCCTCCCACGGCGAGGGATCGGCGGCGAATAGAGAAGTGAGGCAGAGAAAGACAAGGCACTGGCGCATGGATTCAGTGTAATCGAGGAATCCCATCGACGAGAACTGGGGTAGACTGGACTTCGGTTCAGCAGTGGGACTGCCTTCGAAGGCAGCGCATGGCGCTGCCCCACGCGGCGCTGCCCCACAAAAAGGAGTTTCTGATGCGACGGATTATGCTTTCGGCTGCTTTCGTGTGCTTCGCCCTGGGGGCTTTCTCCAGTTTCGCCGCGGCGCAAACGTTTCCTTACGACCACATTCACGTAAACGTGCCAGATCCGGCCGCGGCCGCCAATTGGTACGAGAAGTATTTCGGCGGCCGGAGAATCACGGAGGCTCCCAATCGCCTGATGTTCGGCAGCACGCGGTTCATGTTCTTGCGGAAAGCGGACGCGAAGCCGAGCGCCGGAAGCGCCATCGATCACGTGGGCTTCTCGTTCGCGGACGTCGACGCGAAGATGAAGGAATTTGAAGCGGCGGGCATCAAGATCGTCACACCGGCGCGGGATGTGCCCGGGCTTTTCAAGATCGCGTTCGTGGAAGACCCATGGGGCACGCGCATCGAAATCGTCCAGGACCCGGAACTGCTGGGGCTGCACCACGTGCATTTACGCGGGCCGAATCCGGATGAGATTTTCACGTGGCTATTGGCGAAGTTCGGCGGACAGAAGACGCAGCTCAAAGGACGCCTCGACGCCATCAAGTACAGTTCGCCGGGTTTCAGCGATATGTGGATCCTGGTGCAGCGCGGCGATTCGGTGCCAAGTGAAGGGCATGCGATCGACCATATCGGCTGGCGCTCTACGGGTCCGCTGAAAGATACAATCGACGGATTGCGCGCCAAGGGTGTGACCGTGACCAGCGAACCGCGCCCGCTGCCGCTTCCGAACGGTCCCACCATCAACTTCTCCTACGTGGCCGGGCCGGCCGGCGCGAAGATCGAGCTGGTGGAGCGGCCCGGACTGAAGCCCGGCGAGTAAATTGGCCGGTTGGCAGCCAAAGTAGGTTGCGGCGCACTCGCCGCGCAAGATCGGCTTGGCGGGCGCTACTGACTTTCGGATGATACCCGCGGCGTGTTTGGCGAGAGCGGAGCACGCGGCCGGTGCTACGCGCGGGCGTCCAGTCCGTGCCACCTAGGCGGCGTGCCTTGAGTCCGCTCTCAACAGCATGCTACGTGCAGCCTCGGCGGGCGTCAATCACCATGAGGTACTAAAGCGGCAACTTATGAACGGAGGTATACTCCTCTAGCAGCTTGTTGAAGAAGGGTACAGACGGCTCTGTCCACTCCTGGACCTTTTCCGGGAATCAATGTGTTGCAAATGGGGAAAGAGTAGCCTGTCCCCTTTTTAAGGCGACCGGGCTAACGATATGGCTTCGGAGCAAGTAACGCACCTGCTATTGCAACTTTCCGGCGGCAATCGGGCCGCAGTGGATGAGTTGACGCCGCTGGTTTACAAGGAGTTGAAACGGATCGCAGGCGGACAACTGGGGCGCGAGCGCCCCGGGCACACGCTCCAGGCAACCGCTCTGGTGCACGAGGCTTATCTCAAGCTGGTCGACCAGCGCGAAGTCACCTGGCAGAATCGCGCGCACTTTTTTGGCGTCGCCGCGCAGTTGATGCGTCGCGTTCTGATGGATTACGCGAAATCGCGAGGTCGCATGAAACGCGGCGGCGATGTTCACAAGACGTCGCTGGACGAGGCACTGGCCGTCTCCGAGGACAGGTCGTCGGATCTGGTCCGCATCGATGAAGCTCTCACGCGCCTGGAAGAAATGGACCCTCGCCAGGCCAAAGTAGTGGAGCTTCGTTTCTTCGGTGGTCTCTCGGTCGAGGAAACAGCGGAAGCGATGGGAATCTCCACTGCCACGGTCAAGCGCGAGTGGGCCATGGCCAGGAGTTGGCTGAATCGGGAGCTTTCGCCGGCCTGATCGCGGTCTCAGAGAAGCCATGAATTCCGAGCGCTGGGCACAGGTCAAGGAAATCTTCCAAGCGGCACTCGATTTGCCGCAGAGCGAACGTCTTGAGTACGTGCGCGCGGCATGCGCGGGCGATGAGGAGTTGCGCCGAGAGGTCGAGTCCCTCCTGAAATCCGAGGCGACCACCGACGACTTCATGGGCGTAGCGGTCGAGTACGCTCCTGGAGCGTTTAAGGATGACGAGCCGCCGGACGCCAACATCGGGAGGCGGATTGGCCCTTATCAGATCGTTCGCGAAATCGGCGCCGGGGGAATGGGCGCGGTGTATCTGGCGGAACGCGTGGACGAGTTTCGCCGGAAAGTGGCTCTCAAGCTTCTGGGCCCGGCCATGGATTCCCGCATGGTGGTTGCACGTTTCCGCCATGAGCGCCAGATTCTGGCCGGCCTGGAACATCCCAACATCGCTCGACTGCTGGACGGAGGCGCGACCGACGATGGGCGCCCGTACTTTGTTATGGAGTACGTGGAAGGCGTCCCGATCGACATCTACTGCGATCGCCACGGGCTTGCCGTTCCCGACTGTCTGAGGCTCTTCCGGCAAGTGTGCGCCGCCGTTCAATACGCTCATCAGAACCTGGTGGTGCATCGCGATATCAAACCCGGCAACATCCTGGTGGATAACGAGGGGATTCCGAAGCTACTGGATTTCGGAATCGCAAAGCTAATGGGCCCGCAGGAAATCCCCCTGGAAACAGCCGCGCAGACCCAGGCGGGTATGCGGCTGATGACTCCGGAGTACGCGAGCCCGGAGCAAGTACGCGGATTGCCGATCACCACCGCGACGGACGTTTACTCGCTGGGCGTGGTGCTGTACCAGATTCTGGCGGGCAGGTTGCCTTACGAATTCCCGACGCGCTCGCTTTTCGACGTGGAGCGGGTGGTTTGTGAATCGGAGCCGCCGCCTCCCAGCAGCGTCGACGGCGGGGCGCGTTCGAAAAACCAGTCGAAAAGATTGTCCGGGGATGTCGACATTATCGTGTTGAAGGCTCTCGAGAAGGACCCCAAGCGCCGCTACGCGTCAGTGGAGCAGTTCAGCGACGATATCCGGCGGCATCTGGAGAGCCAGCCGATCGCCGCGCGACGCCCGACTTTGATGTATCGGACCGGTAAGTTCGTGCGGCGGAACCGGACGGCGGTGTTAGCCGGCGTTCTGGTGCTGGTCATGTTGACGGGAGGACTGATCGCGACCGGGTGGGAGGCGCATGTAGCCCGGCAAGAGCGTGCCCGAGCGGAGCGCCGGTTTAACGATGTGCGCCGTCTGGCGGAGTCGTTTCTATTTGAGTTTGACGCCCAGATCGAGAATCTGCCGGGTTCGACGCCGGCGCGCAGTCTGCTGGTGAAGCAGGCGCTCACGTTGCTGGGCAGTCTGGCGCAGGAGGCTCGGGGCGATGTATCGCTGGAGCGCGAATTGGCGGAGGCGTACCTGCGCGTCGGGCAGGTGCAGGGCGATCCATTCTCCAAGAACGTGGGAGACACGGCTGGTGCGATCGCCAGCTATCAAGAAGCGCTCCGGCTGGCTCAGGATCTGGTGCAGCACGACCCCAAGGATAGCGAAGCGCGCACCTATCTGGCGCACGCGCACCGCGCGCTGGGCGATGTGCTGGTGTCGCGCCCGGACCTGGCCATCGTGGTTTCGCATTATCGGGAAGGCATCTCTCAACTGGAGGCGGTGGGGGGCGCCACATCTCCCGATTTGAAGCTGCGCACCGAGTTGTCCGTGTGTTATGAGGCTCTGGGCGACGTGCTGGGCCATTCGGGCGTGCCCAACCTGGGCGATCAGAAGGGCGCCCGCCAGGCCTATGAAAAGGGATTGGACATCGACCAGGGCATCCTACGGGAACAGCCGCAGGATGTGCGGGCGCGTCGCGGCGTCGCGGTTTTCCAAATGAAGATCGGGAACGTACAAATGGACCAGGGAGATGCCGCCGCCGCGCTACGCAGCTATCAATCCGCCGCCGTGTTGTTTGACAGCCTCAGCGCCGCGGACCCCTTGAACACCTCCATGCGCCGCAATGTCGGCTCGATCCATACCAAGCTGGGCCAGGCTTATGAGGCGGCCGGCCAAACCGAAGCCGCGCTGGCAGAGTATGCCGGTGGAGTGGAGCGGGTCCGCCAGGCCATGCTGGCCGACCCTACCAACGTCCAGGCCCGAGTGGATTATGCATCGGCAGTCAAGAATCGCGCCGAGCGGGAATACAAGGCCGGTCGCACGAAGGCAGCCTTGGCCGGCTACCGGCAGGCGCTCGATTTGCTACGGTCCCTGCACGTGGCGGAGCCGGACAACAGCATGGTGCGTGACCGCTACGCCTACATGCTATTGATGGTAGGCGAGGCGCTGGGGGATTTGCACCAGGAGAGCGAGGCGCGGCAATTTTACGACGAAGGACTCTCCATCGAGAAGAAGGCGGCGGACCGGCCGGACGCCACTCCCGACGACCTCGAGGGTTATGCCGAAGCCCTGATGGACGCTCCCGTGAAGGAGCTGCTCAACCCAGCCGCGGCGGTTGCCTATGCCCGCCGCGCGGTGGAGGCGACCAAGGGCGAGGCTTGGTTTTTTCTGGATCGGCTGGCGATGGCCTATTCCAGGGCGGGAGACTATGCCAATGCAGTCACGTTCGAGGAGAAGGCGCTCAGCCTGATGGGCCCATCTGCCAATCGGACCACACTGGAAGAGCGGCTGGCGCGTTTTCAGGCGGCGAGGAAGAAGCAGCGGCCCTGATTGAGTCGTGGATTGTGGCCGCAAACACAACGAGGCGGGCATGGCTGCCGTTTCCGGCTTCGCCCATGCCCGCCCCGCGGTCGAGGAGAACACCCTAAGTCTGGCGAGGTCTCTCGCGCCAACTCTCGCTTTCAATAAGTGACCACCGTCGAAGCAGTGCACGAAGTCACCGCATCTCCCGCGCTGACGGCGACGTAAACGCCGGGGTGCGCGACGTTCACCAGGAAGTATCCTCCGTTGATGAAGTCCACGTAGACCGCATCCGTGTAGAGCCAAGCGACCGGCCAGGGATCGACAATGCCGAACCAGAAGCCGCCGAACTGGAAGCTGGCCAAACCACCGACCATGATGGGGCTGCCGATGCTAAACGCATGACCGGCGCCGAAGCTCGCGTTAAAACGCACGTCAGGAATCTGGCGGCCTCCATGCAGGGAGCCGGAGGGTCCGGCGCCGTGTCCACCTGCCATTTTCGAGCCGCCGCCGCTGCGTCCATTGCCCTGTCCGTTGCCCTGTCCTGAGCCGCCACGCGCGGAGGTGCCGCGACCGGCGTTGCCGCTAGCCGAGTTCGAGCGCCCGCCGTTGGACTTCTGACCATTCGCATTGTTCGCACGGGCCGTGTTCGATTGTCCGGATTTTGATTGGTTCGCGCGGGCGCCGCTGGCCTGTTTTTGCTGAGCACCATTGGATCGCGCGGTGTTACCACGGCCGGCCGGGTTCGTCCGGGAAGCATTCTGCCGGTTAGCCGCCGGCTTGGATGTACCCTGCCGGGCAGAGTTGTTCCGCGCCGTCGACCCAGAAGAACTACGGCCAGATCGCGCGGCGTTATTACGGGCGGGCGCTGAGTTTCTGGACGCGGTTCGACCCGCGGGGCGCGATGCGCCGCGGCTGGCGCTACGGCTGGCATTGTTGCGGGGAGCCGGCTTTGCGATCGCCGGGATGGCGAGTGCCGCGGTCAGCGCAAGAGTAATCACCGCGAGGCGCGTGGCCAGCGGCGTCAGTAAGTGGGTTGTGCGTTTCATAGTCGTTTTCTCCTTTTCTAACGTTGTGTTTCGCTCTCGACCTGAAACGCGACGCGGCTTGGAAAAGGGGATCATCGGGGCTCTCATAAAATCATCGAGCCCGTATCAATAAGTCGCGCCAACAGAAAATAATGTGGGAGCCGTTGTGTTGAGAGCCATCCCCAAAAATGCAGCGGCGCCGCGACTCACGGGGAGTCACGGCGCCGGGTACGACTTTGTATGGGTCGCGCGGGCGACCGGCTTCTAGCGGGACGTCCTCCGAACGGTGGCCTTGGCGGCGAGCGTGGCGGTGACGTTGATGTTGCTGCCGCCGGTGACTAACAGGTCGCGATCCCAGGTGGAGGTTCCCTGCTTTATGGTGATCTTGTGCATACCGGCGGAGAGTTGCAGGGTGCCAGGCGTGCTGCCCACGAAGACACCGTCAATCTCGATATCCGCTCCGGCCACGTTCGCGGTTACGAACGCCGTGGCAGTCGCGACGGGAGCCACGACGGCGGGCGGTGCACTGTCCGCGCTCATCGGGGACGCGTTGCTCACCGGATTTTCGGGAACTGGTGTCGCGCTGGGCTGGCCGCCATTGTCCATGGGCGCGACGTTGGACTGGGGCGACACTTGGGTCTGTGCCTGCGGCGGCGCGCTGCTCGCGAGGATGACGTTGTCTACGTACACGCTGAAGGTGCGGCCCTTGGTCGCGACGGCTTCCCGGCCTTTTTTCAGCAGGGCGGCGGGGGTCGCCGGCCAGAAAGACGCCGCCAGGCCGGCGGCGGCCACTCCGGTGGCGAGGCGCTGTTCTTGCCGTGGTTCTTTTGGAGGGTGTAGCGGATGCCGTACCAGCTGCCATCCGCCGCCAGGACGCGCTCGATGGTGAAGTCGAGCTGGCCGGAACGGCTCATGCGGCGGCCGGCTGACACCTTGACGATGTTGCCGGTGGCGCGGGCGCCGCTGGCGATCACGACGGTGTCGCCGACGCGGACTTCATCGGTGACGGCGAAATCCACGGGCGCGCCGAGTTGGGCGGTGTCCGAGGAGAGGTCCTCTTCCAGGCGGACACGGACCTGGGTGCCATCCGGAATGATCGCCTGTGCCATGGCCAAGCTGGCCGTCATCATCAGCGCGAATGTCAGATTGGTTTTCATCGTCGTATCTCCCCTGTTTTTAAGAGCGTGTGGATCGCTCTCAACCTGAACGCGCCGCGGCGCGGAAAAGGGGATCAAAGAGAAATGGCGGTTCGCGGCGTTGGATGGGCGGGCCGTATCATACCGCTCCGCGACCTCCAAACCAATAATCTCTTCAAGGAGTTGAGAGCCTTAACTCCATTACGACAGCCGGTTCGGGCGGCCGATGATAGTAGTTGCTTGTGGTGGTTTGCAGTATGTTGAAACCAAACTTCTCATTGAGACGAATGATGGCCTTATTGCTCTTCCGGCAGTTCGTAACGATTCGAGTGAAACCGCGGCGGCGGGCCCAGGCGATCTGCCAGCGCTTGAACCTCTCGCCGAAGCCCTTACCGCGATGCCGCGGCAAGATACCCGTGGATGCGAGGTACAGCGAACCGCGTCGAGGCCCACTTTCCTTATCGGAATCTTCAAAATCGGCATTCCTCTCAAACGCGCAACAGCCGACCTTCCTGCCGTTCACAATCATCCAGTAGGATTCATAGCGGTCCCAGGCGTCAGAGTGGAACCAGTCAGCTCGCCGGAAAATTTTGTGATCGAACGCAACCAGACGTTTTTTCTCGCCCGGCAAAACGGCTTTCCCAAAAGAGACTTTCATGGCAGGCAGGGTATTCGAGAGGGTGTTTAACGATAAGGGAAACGAATGGCTGACGTCTATGCGCCACGCAAGCAGCCACCCTAGGCTTGCACCTTCACCTTTCCCGCGAAGTGACGATACACGAAGAAGAAGTACCCTGCCGCCAGCACCATCCCCGGAATAAACCATCGCAGCCCGATGGTCAGCCCGTAGTGTGGCGCCGACGAATTGTAAATCGTCAAGCCAAGGCTCGGGTCGCCATTCGACGCGAGTACATAAGGATACACGCCAAACGCGGCGCTGGTCAGCATTCCGCCAATATAAGCGGCGGACGACAGGAATGCGAGCAATTCCCGCTGACTCAGACGCACGCCGATCAAGCCAGCGAGCGCGAGCATCGGAAAAACGTAGCCCCACGGCTTGGCGGCGAAGTTCTCCAAGAGATGCGGCTGGACCGTGAAACTAAGTGCCGTGATCAGAACGGTGAGCGCCGCTACGCCCCACCACATCGTCAGAGCAACCTGCTTCGAACGTTGCTGCACCTCGCCCTCGGTTTTGAGGGCGACCCACAAAGCTCCGTGCATCGTCAGCGTGACTGCGGCCGCGACACCGATCGAGACGGTGTACCAATCGAGTATGCCGCTGTCCCGCCCCGGCATGAAGTTGGTCCACAACGGAAGAAAGAAATAGCCCGCCGGATCCAACGGAACGCCACGCACAACATTGCCTAACGCCGCTCCGAAGAAAATCGCCAACAGCGCGCTTCCTAGCGCAAACGAGGTATCCCAGAACGATCGCCACAAGCCGTTGTCGACATGATTGCGAAGTTCCACCGACAGGCCCCGCAGAATCAGCAGCCACAAAACCATCATGAGCGGCAGGTAGAATCCACTGAAGCTGGAGGCGTAGAGAGTTGGGAAGGCGAAGTACAGCGTCCCGCCCGCTGCCAACAGCCATACTTCGTTGCCGTCCCACACCGGACCAATGGCACCGATCACCTGCCGCCGTTCCCCATCCGATCGAGCCACGAACAGGTGCACGATTCCCGCGCCCAGATCGAAACCGTCCAGGATCACGTAGAGCGCGATCATCGCCGCGACAAGACAGAACCAAAGTGTTTCCATAACTAGGCGCGATGAACTTCGAATTCCGGTCCATGTTCGATCTCGCGAGAGACCAGGAACAGAAACAAAACTCCCAGGACGACATACAGTCCCATGAATCCGATCAGCGTAAACAGCCCGTTTCCAGCCGACACGCGATGCGAGGTGCCGTCCGCGGTCCGCATCAAACCGTAAATCAACCACGGCTGGCGTCCCAACTCCGCGGTCATCCACCCGGCCGTTGTCGCGATATAGGGAAACGGCAGCGCGAGCATCAGCACCCACAGCATCGGCCGAAAATTATAGAGGCGTCCATTTCGCAGGAGCCAGGCCGCGACCGCCGCGATTGCCAGCAGAACGGTTCCGAGGCCGACCATGATGTGGTAACTGAAGTAGAGCAGCGGCACGTTGTCCGGCCATTGGTCTCGCGGAAAGTCGCGCAGCCCCTTGATCTCGGCGTTCCAACGGCGGTATGTCAGAAAACTGAGCACATCCGGAAAGGTGATGGGGTTGTCGAGCTTCAAACGCTCGGTGTCCGGCTGCCCGATCAGCACGATCGGCGCTCCTTGCGCGGTATCGAACAATCCCTCCATCGCGGCAAGCGTTACGGGCTGATATTGCGCTACGTTCTTGCCCTGACCGTCCCCGGTCGGGAAGAGCAGGAGCGTCACCGCCGCCGCGCTCGCAATCACCCCCACTCGCACGAACGTGCGTCCATACGGTTCGTGCTTTTTCATCAACAGATAATACGCGCCTATTGACGACATGACGAAGCTTGCGGTCGCAATCGCGGCGATCATGTTGTGCAGATACTGCCAGCCCACCCAGGGATTGAGCAGCATTCCCCAGAAACTGCTCAGTCCGATCTGGCCATCGGGCCCGATTTCATATCCGGTGGGATGCTGCATCCAGGCGTCGGTCGCGATGATGAAGAAGCCCGACATCCAGGATCCGAGAAACACCAGGAACGCGGTGAGCCAGTGCGCGGCCGGGCTCAGGCGCTTTTCGCCGAAGAGGAAGAGTCCCAGGAAGCTCGATTCAAGAAAGAACGAGAACACGCCTTCCATCGCCAGCGTTTGTCCGATCACCGCGCCCGCCGATCTCGAAAACCGCGCCCAGTTGGTTCCGAACTGAAACTCCATGGGGATGCCCGTGACCACTCCAAAGACGAAGTTGATGGCGAAAATCTTCGCCCAGAAGCGCGCGGCGCGATGATAGTGTTCGTCGCCGCTGCGCAAGCCGATCGTTTTCAAGATTACGATCAATAGCGCCAGGCCCATCGTCAATTGAGGGAACAGGTAATGGAAGGTTATCGTGAATGCGAAGTGCAAGCGATGAACGGCAAGCGCCGAATCCATATCCGAACATTAGCAAAATCGAGGTTGCAGACGCCGATCGGAGTGGCTATCCTTCTGCCCGCTAACTGGAGCGAGTGGCGCCCGATGCGTCGCGCGCGTTTCGCTAACTGGTGATAGCCGGCAACTTCTCAGAAGCTGGTCCGTCTTCGGCATCATAGCCGGTTCAGTTCCGAAAAACGACTGAGTCTGAATAGTGGTCACTTCCTGGCGCCCTAGATTAAGTCGAGGTCGGCCATCGTTTCGAGAGGAAGTTGCAGTGTCGCAGCCTCGAGATTCTCGCGAAGATGTTGGACCGAGGACGTGCCGGGAATCAGCAGGATGTTGGGCGCGCGCTGAAGCAGCCAGGCAACTGCGACCTGCATTGGCGTGGCCTCTAAGGACGCCGCCGCAGCATCGAGCGCCGCCGATTGCAACGGCGTAAAGCCCCCCAGCGGGAAGAACGGCACGTAGGCTATGCCTTGCCGCGCGAGTTCCCTAATGAAACCGTCATCCTCCCGGTGCGCAATATTGTAAAAGTTCTGCACGCAAACAATCTCTGAGATTTTCCGTGCCTCCGCCAGTTGCCGCGGAGTGACGTTACTCAGACCGAGATGACGGATCAGGCCTTGGCGCTTGAGTTCGGCGAGCACGGTCAGCGGTTCCTCGATGGATCCCTCCGAAGGCGCCATCACGCCGCCGACCCGCAAGTTAACGACATCGAGTTTGTCCAGGCCAAGGTTTCGAAGGTTGTCATGCACCGCGTCGATCAGTTCCTGGTGCGAAAGAGCGTGAAGCCACGATTTATCGGCTCCCCGGCGGGCGCCCACCTTGGTGACGATCACCAGCCCGTCCGGATACGGATGGAGCGCCTGCTTGATAATCTGGTTGGTCACATGAGGACCGTAGAAGTCGCTGGTATCGATGTGATTCACTTGGGCTTCCACGGCTTCTCGCAAAACCCTTACGGCCTCGCCGGGATCGCGCGGCGGTCCCCATACCTGCGGACCGGCCAGTTGCATCGCTCCATACCCCATCCGGTTCACGGTCAGGGAGGCATTTGCGAGCGTGAAGCTCCCGCCGAGGTTAATCTGTTTCGTCATTCAGTTTCATCCTTTCTCTGAAAACTCTTCTCTGTCGACCTTGTTGGAACGGGGACAGACCGCTCTGTCCACTACTCGACCTCTTCCGAGAATCAACATGTTGCGAATGGGGAAAGAGTAGCCTGTCCCCTTTTTCAGTAGCGCATGTTCTCCAGATCTGAGATGAGGCCAGGTCCGCTGGGGTTCCATCCCAGCTTTTCCCGCGTTTGCGCGCTGGAAGCTGGGATATCCCGTGCGGCGAACGGCGCGAGCCAGCCAAAATGTCCAGCGGCCTCTTCCGGTGTAAGGGAGACGACGGGCACGTTAAGGCCGCGGCCGATAGCCCCGGCGATCTCGCGGGCGGGTACGCCCTCTTCGGCGACCGCGTGATACCTGGCGCCTGCTTCCGCTTTCTCGAGCGCGAGCCGGTACAGGTGGGCAGTATCGACGCGATGAGCCGCGGGCCAGCGGTTGAGCCCATCGCCCACATACGCCGCAACACCCTTTTCGCGGGCGACTTGGATCGCATAAGTAACAAGGCCCTGCTTCGCAGTGTCATGCACCTGGGGAAGCCGCACGATGGCAGTGCGGACACCACGATCCGCGACCGAAGCGGCCGCCTCTTCCGAAGCTGCACGAGGAACTATTTTCGAACTGGCCGGCAGATCGTTTTCGGTGGCGAGAATGCCTGGGGCAGAGTTCGCCATCCCGGTCCCGGAGGTGATAAGCAGGAGTCTGCCGGAGCCGGAAAGAGCGTCGCCCAACGCCTCAATGACTTGCCGATCGGCTTCACAGTTCGCCACGTACTTCGAGAAGTCGTGATTGAAGGCCAAGTGAATCACAGCATCCGAATTGGCTGCTCCACTCCGCAGGCTCTCCAGGTCTTCGAGGTCGCCTCGATACACCTCAGCGCCCGCGGCGGCAAGAGACTTGGCCCCCGCGTCCGAGCGAACCAGGCCGACCACGTGATGGCCCGCCTTGATGAGCTCCTGAACGATAGCAGAGCCGACAAATCCTGTGGCACCGGTTACGAAAATACGCATACTCTCTTCCTCCTTGCGTTGGCCCGTTCGAGTTGCGTACTCACGCAACCGACATCGACGAGCCGCCACGAGTTTGATAAAGTGGAGATAGTCTCCACATAACTAGATTAGCGGAGGCTGTCTCCGGTTGCAAGTTTTTTGCGGATGGTCACGAAACCTTCAAAATCAAACGCTCGAAAGCCGCGCCGAACGCTACGCGTGGATGCGCAGCGGAATCGCGAGCGCATTCTGGAGGTGGCCAAGGAGGCGTTCACGCGTTCGGGTGCGGATACCAGCTTGGACGACATCGCCAAACAAGCAGGCGTTGGACCGGGAACTTTGTATCGCCACTTTCCCACGCGCGAGGAGCTCCTGGTGGCGGTCTATAGGGCAGAGATGGAAAAACTGGCCGCAGCGGAGCAGAAGTTCGCTGCAACGATGCCTCCGATTGAAGCCTTGCGAGCCTGGCTGTTATTGTTCGTGGATGCGGTCGCGGCGAAGCAAATCATCGCGCCTGCGCTGAGTACCCTGATCGGAGATCCCAAGAAGGTGCTCGAAGCTTCCCATGTCCAAGTCTGGGAAGTGATTCGTGCGTTAGTGAAGCGCGCGATCAAGAGCGGCGACATACGCAGAGACCTCGACCCGGTGGATCTACTTCGGGCCCTGATCGGCGTTGCCAGTGTGGCGTCCGGCCCTGACTGGCAGCAAAGCGCCAGGAGGCTGGTAGATATTCTCATCAGTGGTTCGCGGCCAATCAAATAGACCCGGACCTGATTCCCGAGTTGTCGCCCACTCCGAGATTGGCGCAAACGGCGTTCTGGGAAGTCGAGGGTAAAGCATGGAGAGTGGCCCCAACGCGAATCGGCAGCCATCGGACGAGCTGATGGGTTGGCGTTCAAAAACTCGCGCGACCCGAGGGAGTACGTGGGAAACCGGACGGCGGAGTAAGAGTGGCGGCAATGGTGCGCGTTTCCAACTGTTCGCGGGTAGTCCACAAAACGAACAGAAGCGGCTTTCTTCCGATAGTTCGCGATCACAAGACGCGCACGTCCTCATCGAAATCGATCATCGGACGATGAAGTATATTCTGGTGAGCGATCCGGCTTATAAGAGAATCGGAGCAACTACGCGCCGCTGGATTGTGCTCGCCTGGCCTGGAACCGTGTTCTATTGCGCCGGCGTATGGAAACGGCCGAACCATGCCGCTTTGCCGATTACGTGGCCATCCATCGCCTTCAACAGCTCGTCGCGTGTGGTGTTGGCCGGAAGATCCAGCTTCGTGTCCAGAGCATAGAACTCGAACACGTAGTGATGCAGCGGTCCCGGACCGGCGCCAGGTCCGAAATAGCCGCCCGGATTCCCGCCACGAGCGGCAAGTCCCGGGCCATTCCGCGTCCCGTCGGAAAGATCGCCTTTCCCCAATCCTTCGGGCAACCCCTTTGCCATCCCGGGGATATTGAACGCAGTCCAGTGCAGAGTGTCGACCGTCGTTTTGTTGCTGGAATTCTCCAGGTCATGGAAAATCACGGCGTACGTTTGCAGACTATCGGGCGCGGCGCCGGGATTAACGCCCAGGTTCCAATGAAATTCGAAACCCGGCGACTTGTTATCGCCGCGGTAAGCATTGTGCATCGGAACCTCCGCTCCGTCCGCCCACGCCGTGGAAGTAACCGATAGCACCGGGCGAGGGGGCGCCGCTCCTCGTCCGGCTGGTGGAGTTTGAGCAATCACCGCCGCGCAGGATGACATGACGATGATCGTCGAAAGCAGGTGTCGTCGCATTACATTCATTCGCATTTTCTCCTCAAGAAGTTAACCTTCCGGCTTCTCAGTTTGTATTCTATACAAGACGGGGATCGAGCGAAACCGAGGCGATGCAAGCGAGTATTATGGCGCGCCCAGAAAATCCGGGCCCGGCGGTAGAAGCAGGCACGCGCCCAGGCTTGGCCGGAGGTAGCCTATCGGCCTACCACAACGATGTGGAAACTATCCGCAACAGGCTGCGGCCGACCTTTCTTGCCGTCTTTGTCGACAGTAGCCGGACTCATTTCCGCGGTGGGCAGATACAACTTGTGACCCTTCTGATCCGAACCGATGGTCCGCGCGCCGGACTCGGTCGTGATGGTCGCGATGACGCCGAACTTCCCGGGCGACGTCTCGCCGACCATAGTGATGGTGCCGTCGCGGCCGTTCGCGCTGAACGCATAGCCGTCGTCGAAAGCGACGCCGTCCGGACCGCTGCCGATCGCAGGCGATGCCAGAACCTTGCCCGCCGCGGGATCGCTGACGATCATCATCTTGTTGTCGCACACCGAATATAACAAGAGCTTCTTCGGATCAATCGCGAGGCCGCTGGGGCTGTCGCACGGCGCGATGGAATAGTGTTTGGAGACCAGCGCGTTCTTGGCGTCGATTTCGCCGATCTCGTTCTTATCCTCGATGTTGAAGTAAATGTGGCCCTTGCCATCCACCTGCGCGAACTCCGGTTTGCCGCCGACCGGAATCGAGGCAGCGATCACGCTGCCCGTTTTCGCATCAATCGCCGTCGAGTCGCTGCTGCGGCCGTTGAACGTGAAAACGCGATGTGACACGGGTTCATAAATGATCGCGTCCGGATTCTGACCGGTCTTGATCTTGCTCAAAACCTTGAAATCCTTGAGATCGAAAACCGTGACGTCGTTGTCGCGTCCGTCGCTGATGAAACCCTTACCGAGGTCATTTGCGACCGCGATGCCGTGCACGCCATTGGTGCCGGGGATGTTGCCGAGGAGCTTATCGGTCGCCGTGTCGACGACCTCCGTCTGCGTATTGTGCGATACGTACAGCCGGTGATTGGCGGAGTCGACATAGACATAATCCCATCCGCCGGTCCCACCGATCTTGATCTTGCTGACGACTTTGTACGTGGGCGCCGCGGCCAAGGCGACCGTCGCTGCCAGAAGAAATAGGGATTTTTTCATATTCGGTATCCTTTCGACTTCACTCGCCGACAGCCAGGATACACAGTGAAGCTTAAGATTGCCTGAAAGTCAGATGTTCGTGGCGCACGCACGCGCGTCGCCACCCCCGTCGTCACGTACGTCGTCACCCGAGTTGTCACCGGCGCTGCGCTTGCGTGCTGTATCCACGTTCGTTTCGCGCAAGGGGAACGTCACCTCGAAGATGGTCGAACCTTCCCCGCTGCGAGCTTCGATCACCGATCCATGCGAACGGGCGATGCTTTGCGCCAGAGACAGTCCCAGGCCATGGCCGTCGCCGCCGCGCGCGCGATCCGCGCGATAAAAGCGCTTGAAGATGTGCGGCAAGTCGTTCCGGTTGATGCCGGCTCCAAAATTCTCGACGGAAACGGTGACGCGAGGCTCTTTTCCGTTCACCGCCACATTTACCGCGACGTCCACTTCGCTGCCTGCATCGGAATACTTCAATGCATTATCGAGCAACAAGAGAAACAGGCGATGCAGCGCAGGGCGATTCCCAGCGATCGTCGCGGGATGATGTCCGGTAGAGCCAGGCGCGTCGCTGCCCGGTGTCATCTTTATCTTCATTTGCCGCAGCTCGGCAAGCCGGCGCATCTCCGCGCACACGCCTTCGACGATCTCCCGAACATCGATGGGCTCGAGAGGCATCTCCGCGGTTCCGGTATCACTGCGAGCCAGGATCAGGAGGTCCTCCACGAGCTGAGTCATGCGCTCAGTCTCGGCGGCAACTTCCCGCAGCGCGTCGCGATAATCCTCCGCCGGACGCGAACGGCGCAGCGCCAACTCCGCGGTGGTCCGAATCAGCGCGAGCGGTGTCCGCAATTCATGCGACGCATCCGCGACAAACTGCGAGAGCGTACGGACCGCCGATTCGAGCCGGCCCAGCATCGTGTTCAGGACTTCCGTCAGCCGGGCGATCTCGTCGCCGGTCTCGGGAACCGGGAGCCGCGCCGAAAGATTTTCGATGCTGATGGTGAGGGCGGCGGCCGCGATGTCGTTCACGGGCTTTAGCGCGCGGCCGCTCAGCCACGCTCCGCCGACACACGCGATCGCGATTACCACCGGGATCAACCCTAGCAGCAGAAAACGCAGGAGTTCCAGGGTGTGAAGAACCTCATCCATCGGCGCGCGTACTTCCAGGTCGAAGTTTTCGCCGTTGAGCTCGAACTGGCGGCGCAAAACGCGGAACCTGGCCTCTGGCGCCTTCGTGAGGATTTTCGCCGGATAGCTGAACGTGAACCCCGTCGCGCCGCGCACCGAGATAGAACTCCCCGGTGGGAGCCCTTGAGAAAATTCATCCAGCTCATCTCGCAGAACGTCTGCCTTTGAAAGCGCCGCCCCGGCCGCTTCGGCCGATTCGGCCTTGAAGTATTTTTCAAACTGCGCCGCGCGGTCCGCAAGATCGCCATCGATCTCCGCCACCAGCCGGTTTCGCAGCGAAAACCAAATCAAACTGCCGAACAATCCTAGTCCCACCGAAAGGATTGCCGCGTACCACGCCGTTAATCGGAACCGGATGGATCGTCTGCGGATCATGAGTGCTACGGCTCCCGCATCATATAGCCGAACCCGCGAATGGTGTGGATCAGCTTGGCTTGGCGCGTATCTACTTTCACGCGCAGCAGGCGCATGAAGACTTCGAGCGTGTTCTCACTTACTTCGGTTCCGAAGCCCCATACCGATTCAAGAATCATGCCGCGGCTAATGGCGCGCCCCGGATTGCGCATCAGCAGTTCCAGCAGCCGGTATTCGCGCGGCGTCAGGTTCACTTGAGTGTCTCCGCGCGTGACGCGGTGGCTTCCCGGATCGAGCCGGAGGTCGTCGATTTCGAGACACGCCGGCCGTGCGATTGCGCCGCGCCGGCTGACCGCGCGCAGCCGCGCAAGCAACACGTCGATCGAGAAAGGCTTGGTGAGATAATCGTCCGCGCCCGAATCAAGCCCGGTTACGACGTCCGCCACCGCGTCGCGCGCCGTCAGCATCAGCACTGGAGTTTGATTCTTGCTTTGCCGAAGTTTGCGTGCAACCGTCAACCCGTCCAGACCCGGCAACATGACGTCGAGGACGATCACGTCGAACGGAGAGCAGAGCGCGTACTCGAACCCTTCACGGCCCGTATGCGCTACCACTACCTGGTGGCCTTCCTCCCGCAGAGTCCGCTCGAGCAAGTTCGCCATGCGCCGCTCGTCTTCCACCACCAGAATCTGCATCGCTTCGATCGTAGCAAAGAACACGCTGGGAGGGCATTTTTCAGCGATTCTTCAGGATTGCATGTTCCACTGATACTGGATGATCCGGTATACAAGGCGAGTTTCGGAAGGATGCGGTTCTTATTCCCGCGGACACGTCTTGCTGTCATGCAGCCTGACGGTTGCGCTATCACAACTCGCTTCGGGACAAACGCCCGCCGCCCCTGCGCCCACGCCGGCCATTAAGCTCGAAGACGCCATCGCGCGAGCCGCTCAGTACGCCGGACAGATTCAGAGCGCGAACTTTTCGGTCCTCCAGGCGAAGGAGGACAGCGCCCAGGTCCGTGCCAATCGTCTCCCCACGCTCAACGCATTCAACCAGTTCATCTACACGGAAGGCAATGGAACGCCGTCTGGAGTTTTCGTCGCCAACGATGGCGTGCACGTCTACAACGAACAAGCGGTAATTCATCAGGACCTCTTCGCGATCACGCGCCATGGCGAGACCAACCGGGCGCTTGCGGCTGAGGCCATCGCGCGCGCCAAGATCGAAGTAGCGGCGCGAGGTCTCAACGCGACCGTGGTCCAGAATTACTACGCGATCGTGAGCGCGCAGCGGCGCGCGGTCAACACGCTATCGAGCGTTCACGAGGCTGAACAATTTCTGGACATCACCCAGAAACAGGAAAAAGGCGGGGAAGTGGCGCATGCCGACGTGATCAAGGCGCAGATCGATCTGCAACAGCGACAGCGCGACCTGAAGGAGGCACAACTGGCGGCGGAGAAATCCAAGATCGCCCTCGGCGTTCTGATCTTCCCGAATTTCAGCACGGATTTCTCGGTAATCGACGATCTGCAGGAACTCGCGGTGCTTCCTGCTATAGCCGAAGCGCAGGGGGGCGCCGCTGCGTCCAGTCCAGATATTAAGGTCGCGCAAGCCGGCGTGCACGAAGCCGGGTACGAAATCGACATTGCCCGCTATCAGTACCTGCCTTCGTTCGGACTCGATTTCTTTTACGGTATCGACGCTAATCAGTTCGCCGTTCACACCGATCATCCGACGCAGGACACGGGCCGCAGTACGCTGCCCAACTTCACGGTAAATTCGCGCCAGAATCTCGGCTATTCCGCGCAGGCGACGCTGAATATTCCAGTCTGGAACTGGGGCGCGACGCGCAGCAAGATCAAACAGGCCGAGTTGAAGCGCGATCAGGCGCAGCTCGATCTTTCGGTGGCGCAGCGCGCTATACAGGCCAATCTGGCGGCTGCTTACGCCGAGGCGCAGGGCGCCCAGGGCCAAATCGAATCGCTACGCACGTCCGCCGATCTCGCGCGTGAGAGTCTCCGATTGACGCTGCTTCGCTATCAGGCAGGTGAGGCCTCGGCACTTGAAGTAGTGGATGCGCAGAACACCGTCACGCAATCGCGCAACGCGTATGACGACGGGTTGGCGCGCTATCGCGTCGCGCTTGCGAATCTCAGAATCCTCACGGGGACTCTATAACCATGGGTGCTCAGAGCCGGCTCTTCGCGATCGCCTGTTTGTTTTCCGCTATCGCACTTTTGTCCGGATGCGGCAAGGCGAAAGAAAAAGCGGCAGAGGGCGAAACCGAAGGGCCGACACCGGTCTTGGTGGAAGCAGCGGTACGTGGCGCGATCGACCACATGGTGATCGCCGATGCCGTGCTGTATCCCATCAACCAGGCGAACGTGACCGCGAAAATCAGTTCGCCGGTGAAACGGACGCTGGTCAATCGCGGCGATCATGTTCGCGCGGGCCAATTGCTCGCCGAACTGGAAAGCGCGGATCTCGCCGCCGCGGTGAACGAAAGTAAGAGCCAGGCCGATCAGGCGCAGGCCAGCTATCAATCCTTGACAGGAGCGACTGTTCCCGAAGACAAGACGAAAGCGCAGGCCGATGTGCAATCGGCGCAACAGACGTGGGAGGCCGCCAAGAGGCTTTACGACAATCGGGTGCAGCTTCAGCGCGAAGGTGCGCTCGCACAAAAGCTGGTGGATGACGCCAAGGTGGCGATGGTGCAAGCGCAAAGCCAAGTGGAAACCACCCAGCGTCATCTTCAGGCTCTGAATCAAGTGAGCCAGCGCGAAGCGATTCGCGGCGCGGAAGCGCAGATGAATGCGGCCAAGGCGCACACCGAAAACCTCGCCGCGCAGCTTTCGTACGCGCAGATTCGCAGCCCGATCAGTGGCATCGTCGCCGATCGCTTGGTTTATCCGGGGGAAATGCCGGCGCCCGGCTCGCCCCTGGTCTCCATCGTCGATATTTCGCAAATCGTCGCGCGCGCGAATGTTCCCGTAAGAGAGGCGGCCTCGATTCACGTTGGCCGGCCCGCGCGGATCACGGGTCCCGACGGCGATCTTCCCGGCAAAGTTACCGTAGTCAGCCCCGCGGTCGATCCAAACACAACCACCGTCGAAGTGTGGGTACAGGCCGCTAATCCTGGCGAGAAACTCAAGCCCGGCGGAACGGTGCGCGTGGCGATCATCGTCGAGACCATTCAGGACACGATCGTCGTGCCGGCTTCCGCGCTTTTGAACGCCGACGATGGCGGGCAGAAAGTAATGGTCGTCGTCAACAATAGCGTCGCGCGGGAGCGCAGAGTGTCGGTGGGCGTGCGGCAGGGAGATCGCGTGCAGATCCTTAGCGGCCTTCAGGAAGGCGATCAGGTGGTCACCTCCGGCGGCCTTGGCCTCGACGACAAAGCTAAGGTTACCGTTCAACAACCGAAATCCGAAGAGGACGAAGACGAGGACGCCGATAAGACGGATGAGCCGTCTGACAAGGGCGACAAGAAGGATGCGCCGAAGCCTCCGGCCAAACCGGATGCCAAGGGCAAGCCGTAATGAGCGCCGGTGATTACGAGTCCGCCGATCGGCCTGATGGCGCGATGACGCCCACGGCACACTGGACTGAGCGTTTCTCGCGGCCCATCATCTTCGTCATCCTCACGCTGATCGTGTTCGGCGGATATCTGGCCCTCACGATTCCCGTGGCAGTCTTTCCGTCGACCGATTACCCGCGGATCGTCGTCGCCATCGACAACGGAGTTACGCCTATCAATCAAATGCAGGTGATGGTGACGCGGCCTGTGGAAGAGGCGATGGCCAGCGTGCCGGGACTTGAGCTGGTCCGCTCGATTACCAGTCGCGGATCGGCTGAAGTGAGCCTGTCGTTCAACTGGAACGTCGACATGGTGCAGACGCTGCAATACGTGAATGCGGCGCTCGCGCGTGTACAACCCTCGCTGCCGCCCACCGCGAAACTCACTGCGAATCGCTTGACGTTCGCGGCGCTGATGCCGATTCTCGCGTACAGCCTCACCTCGGATTCGATGCCGCAGACCGAGCTTTGGGAACTCGCGAACTATACCGTCAAGCCGCAGCTCAATCGCGTAAACGGCGTCTCGATGGTGGTGCTCCAGGGCGGCGCCGTTCCCGAATTCCAAATCGAGCCCGATCCGGCGAAACTCCTTCAAGCGCAGGTGACCGTGCCGGGGATTCTCGACGCGGTCTCGAAGTTCAATATGATCGATTCGCCGGGGCTGATCGAGAACAATCACGAGCTATCGATTACGCTGGTCACCGGCCAGGCGAAAGATCCGGCCGAGATTGGCAACATCGTGCTGCGAACGACGCCCAACGGCGTGCCGATTCGTATCGACGATGTCGCGAAAGTGCATCCGTCAGTGATGCCGGTATACACGATTGTCACCGCCAACGGAAAACCGGCTGTGTTGCTGAACATTTTTCGTCAGCCTGACGCCAATACCGTGGCAGTCGCCGATGCAAGCGCGGCAGCGCTAGAGGAGATTCGGAAGACGCTGCCACAAGGCGTGAAGGCGCAGGCCTTCTACGACCAGTCCGTGATGGTGCGGGATTCGATTGCCAGCGTGCGCGATGCGATCCTTATCGGCTTGGTGCTGGCAGCGATCATTCTGGTCGTGTTTCTGCGTGATTGGGGCAGCTCGGTTGTTGCGGGACTGGTGATTCCGGCGACCATCGCCATTACCTTCATCGCACTGCGGCTCCTGGGACAGGGATTCAATCTGATGACGCTCGGCGGACTGGCGGCCGCAGTCGGGCTGGTGATCGACGATGCGATCGTGGTCGTCGAAAACATCGTGCGGCATCGCGATTCGGGGCAGGGCCGCGCGGAAGCGATCCGGAGCGCGTTGCGCGAAATCCGAGTTCCGCTGGTGGGATCGACGTTCACGCCGATTGTCGTATTTCTCCCGCTGATCACAATGGCGGGCGTCGAGGGATCCTTCTTTCGAGCGCTGGCGGTGACGGTAGGGGTCGCGCTGGTGACATCGCTTGCGCTCGCACTGACGTGGACGCCCGCGTTAAGCCATTATTTCTTACGCAAGCGCGCGAACGCGGGGCCGGAAGCCCCGGAGGAAGAAGTCGCTGCGACCGGCCTGATGGGCCGGATCACGCGGATTTATGGAGCCTCGCTTCGATTTGCGCTGGCGCGGCCGGTCATTCTCGCACTAGGATGCGTTGGGCTCATCGTTGCTTCGTACTTTTGCTACAACGCGCTGGGCACCGATTTACTTCCGGCCATGGATGAAGGCGGATTCATTCTGGATTACCTGATGCCGGCGGGATCCTCACTTGAAGATACCAACCAGGTGCTGCTGGGCGTCGAAAAGATTCTGCACGCGACTTCGGAAGTGGAAAGCACGTCACGGCGCACGGGTTTGCAGCTTGGGCTCGCCGCGGTCACCGAAGCCAATACCGGCGATTTCTCTGTTCGCCTGAAGCGCGATCGCAGCCGCACCATAAACGCTGTGATGTCGGATGTACGCGAGAAGGTGAACAAACAGTATCCGCAGCTGGATGTCGATTTCAAGCAAGTGTTGCAGGACATGATTGGCGATCTAACGGGTGCGCCGGAGCCCATGGAGATCAAATTGTTTTCGACAGACCCGGATCTGTTAAAGGTATGGGGGCCGAAAATCGGAGATCGAGTCAAAAAGATCAAAGGTGTCGTCGATGTGAAAAACGGGATCGAAGACACCATCACCGGTCCGGCGATTGTGATGACGGTCGATCCGGTGGTGGCCGCGCGTTCGGGATTCACGCCGCAGGAAATCGAGCTGGATGCGAGCGCCGCCTTGCAGGGCGAGCCTGCAGCGACGCCCGTGGTGGTGAACGATCGCAGCTATACGATTCGCGTTCGCTTTCCAGAGAACACACGCGCCTCGCTCGATCAGATTCGGAATACTATGATCACCAGCAGCGCGTCAGGAAAGTCCGCTACCTTTGATTCGCTGGCGAAGTTTCAAACGGAGGTAGGCCAGACGGAGATTCGCCGCGAGAACCTTCAGCGCTATATCGCGTCGACCGGCAGATTCGAGGACATGAGTCTGGGCGAAGGTATGGCGCTGGTGCAGAAAGCGGTTGCGGCGATGGACGTCCCGCCTAACATTCGGGTGGTCTACGGCGGGCTGTTCGAAGAGCAGCAGAAATCCTTCCGCGACCTGTTGTTCGTGCTCGGGCTGGCGGTCGTCCTGGTATTCATGACGCTACTCATCGAATTCCGAAGCTTCTCCGCGCCGACCGCGATCCTCGCTTCCGCAATTCTTTCGACGTCGGGAGTTTTCCTCGCTCTGCTCATAACCGGGACCACCTTCAACATCTCGTCGTTCATGGGGCTGATCATGGTGATCGGGATTGTCGCCAAGAACGGCATCCTGCTGCTGGATGCCGATCAGCGATTCCTCGCCGACGGCCTGGGGCCGCGCGCAGCAATGCTTGAAGCAGGTGCGCGCCGGCTGCGGCCGATCCTGATGACCGCGCTCGCCACCATCGCCGGCATGATTCCGTTGTCGCTCGCTATTGGACAGGGATCACAGATGCTACAGCCCTTGGCGATCGCGGTGATCGGCGGTGTCCTGGCTTCGATGGTCTTGTCGCTGATCGTGACTCCGGCTGTGCACTTCTATCTGAACCGCCGTGCGTGAAAAGACCGCGAACAAGAAATGAGTCCATTCGATCATGTAGCAGATCGGCGCAATCGACGGCGATTGGCGCGGCCCCGCGGGCTGCGTCGTTGAACGCAAGTCTGCTGCAATCCACGGTGGACGCGAACTTACGCGACCCTTTCAGTCAGGCCGAGGCAGCCGCCCTGGGAAACAACCCAAACACCATCTTCCAGTTTGCGCGGGATCAGATCGGGTACGAGTCCCGAGACTTCGCCGGCCCGCCACGAAAGTTTCGGTGACCATTGGGGGACAACCCGCGGTGGTCCCTTACTCGGACGGGATCGAGCCGGACATAACTAAGCACGACTGACTTCTTGACCACCACCCTCCGATTGACGACGGGGATTCGCCCAGAACACGAGGGTGACGGGGTCGTCCCGCTGATATCTCTTAACAGAACGGCACGACGCTGGCGGCCTATTGTGCCGGCTTCGTCCCGCTCGATCCTATCAGCCGTGTGTCCTTGGTGACGCAGCTTATCTGCAGGTTGTAACCGTTGGGCGTCCGGGTGTGATAGCTCTGGTACTTCGCCTGGTGGATATCGCCGGTGTTGCCGGTGTCGGCCTGAGCGCGCAGCCCGCGCTTCTCCAGACCGTCCTTCACCGTATCAGCATCCCATGGCTGAATGCCAAATGAGATGTGATCGATGCGGACGTTCCGAGGCCGCGCCTTCCCATTGGCCGGCGCCTTGCCGAAATTCGGATCGTTGGGATTGCCGCCGCGGATGATGGCGTTTCCAATGTCGCCCATCAGCACCTCATTCTGGCTGCCTTCGTCGAAGCTGCCCTTCCAGCCGAGCAGATTGGTGTAGAAGGACACGCTCGCCTTGTAGTTGGTGGCGCCGAAGGAAAAGTGATCGAGCCATACCGTCCGCCAATTCGTCGCCTCGAACGGCAGTTCCACTTCGAGCTTGGCGGTCGCCGGAGTCTTGCGCGCCTTCACCAGGCCCTTGCTGTTCCCGATCTGCACGTCGAACCCGTCCGGATCCTTGACATGGAAGCTTTCGAATCCCTTGCCGTTGTTGTCGGCGACCGGATTGAGATCGCGCTTGCGGAGTTCCGCCTCGACGGCCCTGTCGTTCCACGGCTCGATGGCGAAGCCGAAGCCGTCCACCAGTACCGATGTCTGTTCCGGCGGCGCAACCTTGAAGATCGCCGAGCCCCAGTCGCGGATGTCGAGAACGGCCTGCTTGCCGTCGTCGCTGTGCAGCTTCCAGCCCATCAGGGCGATGTAGAACGCCGCTTCCTTGCGGTAGTCGGGCACCTGGAACGAGATGTGTTCGAGGGCGACGGTCTTCCAACCCGTGGGCGCGAAGAGCGGCTTGATGGGAGCCGTTGCCACGTCCTTGGTCATCGGGCAGCCAGGCGTGTTGTAGCCATTTTGGCAGCGGCCCTGTCCAAACACGGACGCGACGAAGGGTGCGCTGACGGCCGAGACTCCCAAGGCGCGTAGAATATCGCGGCGGGATCGCAGGTTCGACATATGCGAAAGATTATAACCTAGCCGGCTCGCCTGGATTCTCCGCAAGTCTCGCGGTCGGCCGAAAACGGCGTTGGAAGAGATGTGCACCAGCAGCGTCCGCGCTGCCCGTCATGGACCACAACCGGACCTCTGGCCCGTCTTGGGCATCATAGCCGATTCAAATTTCCGAAAATCACTGAGTCTGAATCGTGGTCACTTCCTGGCGCCCTCTCGATTAGGTCGAGGTCGGCGATCTCGGTTTCGAGAGGAAGTTGCAGTGTCGCAGCCTCGAGATTCTCGCGAAGAGCGTGAAGCCAGGGCTTATCGGTTCCCCGGCGGGCGCCCACCTTGGTGACGATCACCAGCCCGTCCGGATACGGATGGAGCGCCTGCTTGATAATCTGATTGGTCACATGAGGACCGTAGAAGCCGCTGGTATCGATGTGATTCACTTGAGCTTCCACGGCTTCTCGCAAAACCCTTACGGCCTCGTCGTGGTCGCGCGGCGGTCCCCACACCTAGGGACCGGCCAGTTGCATCGCTCCATACCCCATCCGGTTCACGGTCAGGGAGGCATTTGCGAGCGTGAAGCTGCCGCCGAGCCTAATCTGTTTCGTCATTCAGTTTCATCCTTTGCTCTGAAAACTCTTCTCTCTTTGATCTTTTTTGATTTTCACGCTGGGAAGGTAGCGCATGTTCTCCAGATCGGAGATTAGACCGGGTCCGTTGGCGTCCCATCCCAGCTTTTCCCGTGTTTGCACGCTGGAGGCCGGGACGTCCCGTCCAACAAGCGCTCCGAGCCAGCCAAAATGTTTGGAGGACTCATCGGGTGCGAGCGAGACCACCTTCCCAGCCTGAGCTTGTCAATAGGACATTTCTATGTGGCACTATATAGGACATTCTGATGTGGCGGCGACAGACAAGCGTCAGAAATGGCTGCCCAGTTTGTCATTCACTCTCGCTTATGCTAGAATCGCCGGTTTAAAGCAGCTCCTTTATGACCAAAGAAACGGCATAAGGATGCACCGGTCGAATTCCGGGGCTCCCATTTGTCTGCTTCCATTCTCTTTGGTCAGGCGAGTCTCGCGATCCGCTTGTCGGTGGCGCCTAGAGGCATAAGCATGAACTTCGAAAGTGACGCGTTTATCAGCTATGCGCACGTGGACAATGTAGAGCTGATCGAGGGCGGCAAGGGATGGGTTACGAATCTGCATCGCGCCCTTGAAGTCCGCGTGACGCAACTGCTGGGCAAGCCGCCTCGGATCTGGCGGGATCCCAAACTTAACGGCAACGATATCTTCGCGGACGCGCTTCTGGAGCGGCTCCGGCGTGTTGCAGCTCTCGTTTCGGTAGTTTCGCCGCGCTACATCAAGTCGGAGTGGACCCGCAAGGAACTCGCGGAATTTTCAAAAGCGGCGGAACAGCAGAGTGGAGGTTCAATTCGCCAAAAGGCGCGCATTTTCAAAGTGTTGAAGACTCCCGTGCCCATGGAAGCGAATCCGCCGGAATTGCAGTCTCTGCTGGGCTACGAGTTCTTCAAGTTGGACCCGGATACGGGAAGAATCCACGAACTGGATGAAATCTTCGGGCCGGAGGCACAGAGGGATTTTTGGCTCAGGCTTGACGACCTCGCGCACGATATCTGCTGCATGTTGGAGATGCTCGAGGCATCGCAGGTGTCGTCCCCGTCCGGCGCTCCGATCGAGGCCGGGACTGTCTTTTTGGCGGAAGCCACTTCAGACGTTCGGGAACAGCGCGAAGCCATAAAGCGAGACCTACAGCAACACGGGTACACAGTGCTTCCGGCTCGCGGTTTGCCCTTTGTCGGCACGGAATTGGAGCAGACAATACGCGATGATCTAGCTCGCTGCCAGATGTCGATTCACCTGGTGGGCAAGAGTTACAGCTTCGTTCCCGAGGGCAGTTCCCAGTCTCTTCTGGAGATCCAGAACGAGCTTGCGATCGAAAGAGGCGATCAAGGCAGGTTCTCTCGCCTGTTGTGGATCCGTCCCGGTTTGCAGCTTGAGGACGAACGGCAACGCAGGGTTATTGAGCAGCTTCGAATGGATCCTCGAATCCAAAACGGGGCGGACCTTCTGGAAACTTCGCTGGAGGACCTGCGTACGGTAATCCAGCACCGGCTCAAGCAGCCTCCCAAGCCGGCAGCAGGATCAGGCGGGCACGCGGCGGCTGGTACCAATCCCATCCAACTCTACTTAATCTATGATCAGCGGGATACGGAGACGGCATCGCCCTGGGCGGATTTTCTGTTCGAAAAAAAATTCGAAGTCATCCGTCCAGTGTTCGAAGGCGATGAGGCGGAAGTCCGGGAATACCACGAAGAAAACCTGCGCACTTGCGATGCTGCGCTGATCTTGTATGGCACCGCGAGTGAATGCTGGCTCCGCCGTAAACTGCGGGAACTGCAGAAGAGCGCCGGCTACGGCCGCACCAGGCCTACGCCAGTAGCGATTTCACTAGTCCCCCCGGCGACCCCTGAGAAGGAGCGCTTTCGCACCCACGGGGCCACGGTGATCCCTCAGTTCAGCGGTTTTTCGCCCGATTCCCTGGAACCGTTTATCTCTCTTCTGAATGCCTGATGGAAGGGAGGCAAGTTAATGCCAGATGGAGCCTGGGTTAACCCTTTCCCGGGCCTCCGCCCATTCGAGCCCGAGGAAGACCACCTTTTCTTCGGCCGAGAAAAGCAAATCGACGAGCTCTTGCGCCGCCTGCGCTCGTGTCGTTTCTTGTCGGTCGTCGGCACCTCGGGAAGTGGAAAGTCGTCGTTGGTTCGCTCCGGGCTCATACCCTCTCTCCAAAGCGGATTCATGGCGAAGGCGGGCTCCAGCTGGCGAATCGCAACGCTTCGTCCTGGGGCGGATCCGATCGGACACCTGGCCGCATCTCTCAATGCCCCGGATGTGCTTGGAGCCGACGCAGAGCTGGCCAGCACTAATCGCGTACTCCTCGAGGCCACGCTCCACCGCAGCTCGCTGGGGCTGGTCGAGGCCGTTCGTCAAGCGAGGATTCCCCCTCATGACAATGTACTGCTGGTGGTGGATCAGTTCGAGGAGCTGTTTCGCTTCGGACAAGGCCCCCAAACCGGCTACTCCCGCGACGAAGCCGTGGCGTTCGTCAAGCTGCTCTTAGAAGCAAAGGAGCAGGACGAAATCCCGATTTACATCGTCTTGACGATGCGTTCCGACTTTATCGGTGATTGTATGGAGTTCCCAGGGCTGCCGGAAGCCATCAACCACGGCCAGTATCTGGTTCCCCGGATGACCCGCGATGAACTTCGGTCTGCGATCACCGGTCCCGTTGCCGTGGGCGGCGCGGAAATTACTCCGCGTTTGGTTCTCCGGCTGCTGAACGAAGTGGGCAACGAGCACGATCAATTGCCTGTGCTCCAGCACGCGCTCATGCGTACCTGGGACCACTGGCAACATCAGCAGCAGGATGGGCCCATTGATGTCTCCGACTACGATGCCATCGGAACCATGCGCCTGGCCCTTTCCTTGCACGCTGAAGAAGCGTACCAGGAGACCGACTCAGGCCATGGCCAGCAGATTGCCGAGCGGATGTTCAAGGCCCTGACGGACACTTTTTCCGATCCGCGTGGCATCCGGAGGCCCACTTCCGTGAGGCAACTCGCCGCTACTTGCGAAGTGTCCGAGGCGGAAGTGATCCGGATCGTCGAGATTTTCCGGCGGCCCGGGCGGAGTTTTCTGATGCCACCGCCAGCAACGCCGCTCGACTCGCGATCGATTGTCGACGTATCCCATGAAAGCCTCATGCGCTGCTGGACCCGCTTGATAGCATGGGCGGAAGACGAGCGGACGTCCGCCCGCATATATGCCCGGCTCTCGCAGGCCTCTGCCTGGTTTGAGGAAGGCACGGCTGGTCTCTGGCACAATCCGGAACTCGAGATGGGTGTCAGGTGGAAACGGCAAAACCACCCAACCGAGGCCTGGGCGGAGCGTTACAACTCGTCTTTCGCGCACGCGATGGATTTCCTGGATCGCAGCCAGAAAGAACAAGACCGTATTGAGGCCGAGCGGGAAAAGGAGCGGAAGAACAAAGTTAGGTTGGCGTGGGCAGTGGCGGGCGCTCTGGGAGTGCTGCTGCTGGTCGCCCTTTCTTATTACTATGTCGCCCGAGTGGAAACAGCTCGCGCGGAGGCCAACCTGCGATTGGCCAGGCAAGCCGTGGACGAAAGCTTGTCCTCCGCCGGCCGCCAGCAAGGGCGTGAGGCGGCTGATCCCCCTCAACTCGAGCAGTTTCGGCAGGAACTGCTGAAGAAGGCGGAAGAATTCTATTCAAACTTTCTCGCCAAGCAAAGCCAGAACGATCCGGGTTTTCGAGCCGAAAGTGCCATGGTCCATTCCAAATTAGGCGACATCAACCGCTTGCTTAAGAAATGGGAAGATGCGGTGGCGCAGTACCAGCCGGCCATCCGCGGGTTCGAGGTACTCCATCGGGAGAAGCCCGGCAATGCCGAGTATCGTCAGGCGCTGGCCTACGCTCATCACTGGCTCGGCGAAACACTGAGGCTGTGGTCCGAAGAAACCCACAATATGCCTGACCATCAGTCGGATGCCGAACGGGAATATAATGGCGCCTTGCGCCTGCAGCAGGATCTGCATGACGAGATGCCGCAGAATGCCGGCTATCAACAAGAGTTGGCTCGCACCTATAACAATCGCGGCATTCTTCGCTTCGACAAAGGAGATGTGAAAACAGCCGAATCGGACTTCACTGAGTCGATCCGGCTGCTCGAACCACTGGCTAAGAAAGAACTGGAATCCCAAACGAAGGAGGGTGAAAACCCGCCGTCTCATGACTTGGCCCGCGGTTATAATAACCTCGGTAATCTGCTAAGGATCGAAGGGCAGCTCGCCAAGGCGGAAGACCTCTCTGAAAGCGCAATTCGGATTCAGAAGGAGCTTATGAAGAAGGACGGCGACAACTGGGAATACCGGGTGGAACTCGCGATCTACTACAACAACCTCGCATTCCTGCTCACCGAAAAGGGCGATGTTGCAGCGGCGCAGAAGCAGAACCACGCGGCTCTCGACAGTCTCGAAGAGTTGGCCACGCCTCCCCCGCAAATCGAAACTGAACGCGCGAGAGCTCATATGCTTTATTTCCTGTTGGGTCCAGCGCACCATTCTGAATTCCATGTGCTGTACCAGAACTTAGGCCAGGAGTATGTGCGCCTTGCGACGGAATATTTGCAGGCTGGCTCCCCGGACGCGGCGCGCTTCGCCGTTCAGAGCCTTGGGCGTGTCTTGCCGGAGCTCGCCGGGCCAGACCGAATCAGACTCGAGAAGTCCTATCGGGACTTGCAAAAGCAACTGCTAAGATAAGGAGATTTAAAAGTGAACAGTGCGGAAGAATTTCCGTCCAAGGAGCAACTGGTGAAACCACTACTGCTGACTCTGATGATCCTCGTCCCCATGGTTGTGTCGGCTCAAGAGAAGGAGCCAGACGCCGCGAAGAATCCGCCCGGAGTGGCTGGCTCGGTTGCGGAGACTGCGTCGACACCAAGCGACGATGGTTCGCCGGGGACCGCCACTGAGATCGCGTCGAACACAGATCCGAATGCGCCGCAGCAGCCGAACGCTCCGCAGCAGCCGAACGCTCCGCCGAGCCAATCGACCCAAACTCGTAGCGCACCGGCGCCGAAGATTCCCGGCAGCATGGTCGGATACATCGACAATCCGATCGTGGAATCTCAGATTCGCATTCGCTTCGATGACGCCTTCGAAGATCAGTTCCCGGATCGCTCTGAGTTCTTCTACGCCAAGTGCTCCTGCTATCGCGGCCTACAGAATATCATTCCGGCGGCTTTCGATCCCAGTGCTGCCGGGCCGGGCCCCGGCGTACCCAAGGCCATAAATTTCCAACAACTCTATATGAATGCGGAATACTCGCCGCACCGGCGCTTCTCGGCGTTTGTGGAAGTCCCGATACGCTGGCTCCAACCACAGGGATTTCAAAGCATACCTCCGTTTGCGGCGTTCTCGAACCAGGCTGGTCTCGGTGATGTGATGGCAGGTTTCAAATTCGCCGCTGTGGCGTCTGAGACCACATATGTCACGTTCCAGCTCAAGGTCGATTTTCCTTCCGGCGACGCTTCCAAGGGCTTGGGGACAAACCACTACAGCGTCGAGCCCTCATTGCTGTTGCACCGCACGCTCTCAAGCCGGTTCACCCTCGAAGGCCAGTTGGGCGACTGGCATCCGATCGGAGGATCTGCGGGAGTTCCGATTACGGGTTCGGAGGGATTCGCAGGAGACATTTTCTTTTACGGCATTGGCCCCAGCTACAAGCTTTATGACGGACCGCGAGTGAAGATAGCACCTGTGGTCGAACTGTTCGGCTGGCATGTCCAGGGCGGATTTCAAACTCAACCGATAACCGGCGCCGTTGACGGCGCTGCCTCCGAGGTGAGTGGCATGAATATCGTGAACTTGAAAGCCGGAGCGCGGATCAGCGTCGGTTTCCACAATTCTTTCTATCTTGGCTTCGGTCAGGCGCTCACGCACGATGATTGGTACAAGCACATAGTTCGGCTCGAATACCGCTATACGTTTTGAGGCAACACTCTCTGGGGCGTCTCCAAGAACGTGGCCGCGCCGGTGCGCTGACTCTCTGGCGCGAATCGTTGCCGCGCCAGTTAGGGCGCGAACAGTACCGGGAACTCGGCCGGCGCGCCGGTGCAGCGGGCGAATCGCTGATCGCCTGCGACATTGTCACCGAAGGGCTGAGGATCTGGACTCATGACAAACAACTGAGGCAGATCCAGGCGCTGGCACTGGCGCGAATGGGCTCTCACGAGCGCGCGCACGAAATTCTCGCGCAGATTCGGAGGGAAGGCCATCACGACGAAGAGACCCTGGGGTTGATAGCCAGAACCTACAAGGATGTATGGCTCTCAACCCACGCTCCCAGCGATTTGAAGTACGCCTATGATGCTTACGCCAAAGCCTACGAGCATTCTCCAAGAAGATATTGGACCGGTATCAATGCGGCTACGCTGGCATTCGCGATGAGAAAAGTAGAGACCGCGCGCCGCCTTGCGGCTGTGGTCCGCGACGTGTGCCTGCGGAAGCTTCCAATGGCCCCGGGAGGCGAGAAGTATTGGCTCGCCGCCACCGCCGCCGAAGCGGCTTTGCTTCTGAATCAAATGGACGAAGCCGAACGGTGGTATTCGGAGGCCAACCGGCTCGGACAGAATGACTTCGGGCACCTCAGCGCAACGTGGAGAAACGCGCGCATCATTCTACGATTCATGCCGCCCGATGCCGGCGTTCGCGTTCGAGCAGCGCTTCGCGTTCCCTACGTTGTGGTCTTCACGGGGCATCGCGTCGATGAGCCAGGGAGCATCAGCAAGCGCTTCCCCGCCGAGTTCGCGGCGAACATCAAACGGGCGATCAAAGATCGGTTGATCCAATCGAATTCCCGCGTCGGTTACTCCTCAGCCGCGTCCGGTGCGGACATTCTGTTTATCGAAGCCATGCAATCCCTGGGCGGGCGAACGCACATCATATTGCCCTGTAGCGAAGAGCAGTTCATCAAGGAGAGTGTCGTCAGTTCGGGAATCGCCTGGGTAAGACGTTTTCGACGCGTGATCACAAAGGCAAATGAGGTGATCACAGCCTCACCGCAACGCCCCGCGACGGCGAGTGTCGCATACGGATATACAAACGACCTGCTGCATGGCTTGGCGATCATGCGCGCCGATGAGCTCGCCACGGAACTGGTACATCTGGCAGTCTGGGATCGTCAGCCAGCCTATAGTCCGGGCGGGACTGGGGATGCTGTGAGACGGTGGCAAGCTGCGGGAAGCGCCGTAGATATAATCAATCCAAGCGAGCTGATGCGACCAGCGGTCCGCGTTGGCCGAGCTCGTCTTCCCCCTTTTCGCTCCGCCGCGCGCATCGGCATCAAGGTTCCCGGGTTCGCGTCCGAGGTGCGCGCCATGGTCTTCGCCGACGCATACCACTTTAGCAAGTTGAGCGAGCAACAGATGCCCGCGTTTATCCGCGAGTTTATGGGCCCGATCGCGGCGCTCGCCAGCCGTACCAAACCGGCGCCCACGTACCAGAACACGTGGGGCGACGGTTTGTTCTTTGCGTTCCGCGAGGCCGACAGCGCAGCATACTTTGCGCTGTCGTTAGCCGGGAGCCTCACGGGCCGCGACTGGAAGGCGGCAGGACTTCCCGCGGACATGAGTCTGCGGATCGCGTTGCATGCTGGTCCGGTGTACCGCTTCAAGGATAAAATCACCCGACAGATGAACTACATCGGGTGGCACGTAAACCGCGCCGCTCGTATCGAACCGGTGACGCCACCGGGCCAGATTTACGCGAGCCATGCCTTCGCTGCTCTGGCAACGTTACAGGCCCCCGAACAGTTTCGATTCGATTATGTTGGGAAAATTCCACTTGCCAAGGATTTCGGCGAGTTTCCCATGTATCGCCTGCAGGCTCGTTAGAATGGTGCGCAATCCGCCCGCCTCAGGGGGTTGTAAGAATCGGCGATCGCTGCTTCGTCGATTGCCCGATTCATCAGCCGGACCCAGGCATGCATTGCGCATTCTGCGGCCGAAATTTGCGCAGATCGTCGATACGCTGGACCCCGCTGGCAGCGGGGATATGTATGCAGGCCTCAATGAGGAGGAACGCGAGGCGCTGCTCGAGGTGACGCGTTTTCGGACTGCGACCCAATACAGTTCCAGTCACACCGCAGTCACACGAAAATCCCGGAGCTGTAAATTAATGAAAAAGACAATGGTTAAAATGGTGCGGAGAGGGGGACTTGAACCCCCACGGGATTGCTCCCGCTAGCACCTCAAGCTAGTGCGTCTGCCAATTCCGCCACCTCCGCAGGTGGATCAGGCTACTTCTTCGGCTGTCCCGGCGGCTTCGTGCTCTGCGGTTGGTTCGGGTTCGGAATCACCGGCGCGTTGACCTTCTGCGTCCCCGTTTCCTTGCCGTCGACACTGGTCTTCACCTCGATCGGAGCAGTCTGGCCCGGCTGGGGCCGCGCCGGATTCGGTGTTTGCGTCTGTATCGGCGCGTGCTTCTTATCCAGCAGCGTTCCCGACGAGCCGCTCCCGGCGCGCGTCGCCAGGATCGAAAGACTCATAGACGTCACCATGAACAGCGCCGCCGCGATCGTCGTCGCCTTGGAGAGCACCGTGGCCGAGCCGCGCGGTCCGAACACGGTCTGCGAACCCATGCCCCCAAACGCGCCAGCCAGGTCGGCCGCCTTGCCGCTTTGCAGCAGCACCACTACCACCAGGAACAGACAAACGATCACGTGAATTACAGTCAGAAGAATATACATGGAAAACTCCGCGTAGGCCTTAACTCCCCTATATTACCATGCGCTCGCACCCTGCTTTCACATGTTCTGCTTTCACGTGACCGGATATTCCGCGCCCGGCGCCAATTGCCTAAAAATCGACAACCGCGCTACTTGTATGCCGCGACGCCCGTAACCCTTTCGCCGATCACCAGCGTGTGGATGTGATCCGTCCCCTCGTACGTCTTCACCGTTTCCAGGTTGCACAGGTGCCGCATGATCGGATATTCGTCCATGATCCCGTTGGCGCCCAGCAGATCCCGCGACAGCCGCGCGCACTCGAGCGCCATCCGCACATTATTCCGCTTCAGCATCGAAATGTGCCACGGCTCGATCTTCCCTGCGTCCTTCAGCCTGCCGGCCTGTAGCGCCAGCAATTGCCCGGTGGTGATCCCCGTCACCATGTCGGCCAGTTTTTCCTGCACCAGTTGATGCGACGCGATCGGTTTATCGTCGAACTGTTTGCGCAGCACCGAGTAGCTCCGCGCAGTCTCATAGCAATCCATCGCCGCACCGATCACTCCCCAGCCGATCCCAAAGCGCGCCTGCGACAGGCACCCGAGCGGTCCCTTCAATCCCTTCGCTCCCGGCAGCATCGCGCTCTCGGGAACCCGCACGTCGCTGAGCGCAAGGCTCGCCGTCACCGATGCGCGCATCGAGAGCTTTCCGTGCAGCTCGGAAGCGGTGAACCCAGGTGTGCCCTTCTCCACCAGGAATCCGCGAATGCCGTCTTCGGCGCGCGCCCACACGATGGCGATATCGGCCACCGATCCATTGGTGATCCAGGTTTTCTCGCCGTTGAGGACCCAGCACGAGCCTTGCTTGACGGCTCGGGTCAACATGCCCGCGGGATTCGATCCGAATCCAGGCTCGGTCAGCCCAAAACATCCCAGCGCCTCGCCCGATTGCAGTATCGGCAGCCACCGCTGCTTCTGCTCTTCGCTGCCGTAGGTCAGGATCGGATACATCACTAGCGCGCCTTGGACGCTGGCGAAGCTGCGGATGCCGGAATCGCCGCGCTCCAGTTCCTGCATCACCAGGCCGTATTCGACGTTGGACATGCCCGCGCACCCGTAGCCCTCCAGGTTCGCGCCGAAGAATCCGAGCTTGCCCATTTCGGGGATCAGTTCCTTCGGAAACCGGGCGTCGCGAAAACTATCGCGAATCACCGGGATGACGCGCTCATCGACGAACTGCCGGGCGGTCTGCCGGACCATCAATTCCTGCTCGCTGAACTGCGAGTCGATCAGGATGTAATCTACACCGGGAAATCGAGCCATGTAGAAACCATTCTACTAAGAAGAAGTCAGGAGACAGAACTCAGGAATCGGAAACGAAAAAAGGCAGACGGTTGTGTCCGCCTGCCCCACTTGAATCCCGCCCGCCGCCAGGTTTTATTCTGACTCCTGACTCCGTCTTCCCTACTTCTTGTGAATCACAATACTCCCGTTCGAAGTCACGAACTGGATCTCCGGCCCGCCGCCATTGATGCTCCCGTACATCGCCTTGTCCACCTTCACGTGATACCGGCCGCCATTCTTGCGGCTGTCTTCCACAGTCGGCGCATGCGAGGCGTCCAGCTTCACATCGAAGTCCGTCCAGATGTCGCCGTTGTCGGTCTTCATCTTGAGATTCGCTTTCATGTCAGCCGGCAAGGTCACGTCAATCGGGCCGTTCATGGTCGAAAAACTCATGGGTTTGTTGGGAGTCACCTTATTCAGTGACACGATCACCTTGCCGTTCATCGAATTCGCCACCACCGATCCCGACACGTTGGTGAGAGTGACCGCGCCGTTCATGTTCTGCGCGTCGACCTCGCCCGAAATATTTTCCACCACGATCGCGCCGCCGTTCAGCGTCTCCAGCTTCAGCGAAGTTTGCGACGGCACCTGAAGCACAACGTCGCTCGAATGCATCACCCCGCCGTGAATCGTGATGATATTGTTCTCTTCGCTAATATCCAGCCCTCCGCTGTTGTTGGGGATCTGATGCATGCCTTCGGGAACCCCCGACGGCCGGCTGTTGTGGCGCGTGGTATTGCCGGACCGCGAAGTAGTTTCGACGATCGCATCGCGCCCTTCGTATCCGCGCACCGTGATGCCGCCTTGGATCATCTTTACGATCACCGTGCGCGGCTTCGACGCATCGCTAAAAGGCACCGTGATACGGTTGCCATTATCCTGCGCCCCAACATTGCAGATCACCAGCGTGCCCAGCGCCGCGCCTGCGAGTGCCGTCTTTATGAAGACTGTCCAGAGTCTCTTTCTCATTTTCATTTCTCCCTGTTCTTGATCAACACATTTCCATTCAGCGTTTCAAAACTCAGTTCCGGACCCCCGCTGCCGATCTGAACCCCCGTCATCCGATTGCTCCTCCACACAAACCCGCCATCGCGCCGCTCCGGCTGAACGCTCGCGACCGGCAGCGCTGTCACCGGAAAATCAGTGTACAACCCGCCGTTCATGGTTTTCATCTTCGCGTCCGCATTCAGCCCGCCGCGAAACGTAACATCCAATGTCCCGTTGACGCTCTTGAACGAAGTCGCCGCCTTTGGATTGCGCGCGAAGCTCACCTTCACCCCTCCGTTCACCGTATGCACCGACCCCGACCCCTCCACCTCGCGCATCTCGATCCCGCCGTTCACGTTGCTGATCTTGTAATCGCCCGTCGTCCCTTCCACCAGAACGTGCGAGTCGTTGACCGTCTTCAGTTCCAGATAAATTTCGCGCGGCACCAGAATCTTGAAGTTGTAGGTGAAATCGTAAAGCTGCCGGCCGTGAAAGTTGGTCGAATTGTCGCTGCAATGGCAGCGAAACGGACCATCCACCATCAACTGCACCAGTCCGCCGTCCCGCTTCACCGCCAGCGAAATCTCTTTCTTGGCGAGATCCATCCGATCCTGCGATCGCGCCTTCAGCGATTTCTCGATCTCGACTTCCACTGTGCTTCCCGTCGACGCTGTGACTTCGATGAACCCCGTGATGTTGTCGATGATCAACTCGCGCGCCCCGCTGAACGTCTTGCGGTCCGTCGACTTCTCTTCGAGCTGCTGAGCATCCACGAATCCCGCAGACCCGGCAACCATCGCGACGGCGACCGCCATCGCCAACAATTGTTTGCCCCCTACCTCCCTGTCATCCCGAGCGCAGCGAGGGATCTGCTTTTCGCTAGCTGCGCCAAGTCTTCGAACCGACCCACCATCCAGCCCCCTTCTATCAGCGCCCCTCATTGCAGTTTCCCGATCGCCGACTTCGCGTATTCCCGAACCGACTCGTTCTTGGTTTCATCCCGAACCAACTTCTCCAGCTCAGGAACGGCTTCCTTTTCTCTCAAGTCCACCAGCAGATCGATCAGCTTGATCTGCACCAGCGGCGCATCCTGCTTCGGAATCGACTGGATGATCGCCTCGCGCGTCACCGGACTCGACCCGAACGCATGCAGCGCGTCTACTGCGGACAGCCGGACGCCAATGCTCTCGTCCTGATTGACTGCCGTTAGCAACGCCGACAGCACTTGCGTATCCGACGCCGGAACCTGATACGCGTAACTCACTCCGCGCAGCCGCTCACCGGCCGATTGCTGCTGCATTAATGACAAAGCCACCATTTGACGCATACTGCTTACCTCTCCACGTAATTGCGATAGTTCACTACCCTGATTCTGGTCTCGCCCGGTATCGCGGCCGATGCCGTCTTGCCGAATTGCATAACCGACACCCAATCCAATCACCAGCAGCGCGAAGCTCGATGCCATCTGCCACTCCGGCCGCTTCGGCCACAACGCAAGAATCCGGTCGCGCACGCTGCGCCGAGGCGCCGATTCCAGTCCCTGACGATAAGCCCCCAGCGTTTCGTAAAACCGTGCCCGAAGATTCGGCCCCGGCTCGAAGTCCCTTGACCATCCCGGAATCAGCGCGAGATTCTTCCACATCGCGCCCAGCCGTTCCGCTTCGCCGCGGCACGGATCGCAGCCCGCGATGTGCGCCTCAAACGCTAACTCCTCCGCTTCGCCCAGCGACTGGCTCCAGTACTCCGCCAACAGAAGTTTAGTTTCGTCGCAAGTCATCTGACACCTCAATTCCCATTCGCCACATCCCGATCTTTATTTAGCGAGCCCCGCTCTTCCGCGATTGCGAAATACGCCTGCTCCAGCGCCCGCATCGCCCGAAACACCCGCACCTTTACCGTGCCCGGCTCGCACTCCAAGATCGCCGCGATCTCGTCGTACTTCATGTTCTGAAAGCGGCTCAGCACTAGAATCTCGCGCTTATCCGAGGGCAGCCGGTCGAGCGCGCGCCGCAGTAGTGCCAGATCCTGACTTCTTGCCGCGCTTTCCTCCGGCCCGGGCGCGGCACTCGCCGGCTCCGCTCTGCGATCGTCAAACTCGTCGATTCCGACCACTTCCGCCCGCCGCTTCTGCGCCTGATCCACGCTCGCATTGCGCGCGATCTGGTACATCCACGCCGTGAAGGATTGCGCCGGATCGTAACTGGCCCGATATCGAAGCATGCGAAAAAATACGTCCTGCACCAGATCTTCCGACAATTCTCGATTGCGATTCATGGAGACGAAGTACCGGAATAGTGGCCGATAATGGCGCTCAAACAGCACCGCCATCTTGGCCACTTCGCCGTTACTCACCTGCCCCATCAGGGCGTTGTCGGTTCCGGTCACGTTCGATTATGGATACTCGGAAACGCTAAAAAGGTTACAACGTGGGGCAGGGCTACGCCCTGCCAAGCGCCTGTTTTCACAAGCTCCTAAGTCGATCAAGCCCAGATGTTACGATGAACGCACATGCTCCTGCCCGTCGTGTGGGTGGCCTGCGTCGTTGCCGGCTTACTATACGCCCATCAACAGAGTATCCCCCAGGCGACCGTTCTGGCCGCGTTGCCCGCGTCCCTGCTGGAGGCCTCGTTTTACTACGCGCTGGCCGCGGACAAGATCCGCACGCGAATCGAAAAGCTGCCTCCCGCGACCGTCGCTTTCGCGCTGACTGCAGCCGCCATCTCACCTTACCTAGCCGCATCCGTCGCCTTGGGATCCTTTCAATGGCGGGCAGTTCTCGCGCTTTCCGCGCTCGCGATTATTGCATCGTTTTGGTACGTCTTTTTGCCGAAAAAAGCACCTATTGACGTGGTCTTTCTCGTGTTTATGGCGGTTGTGATGTTGGCGCACGTTTTCCCCCGTATCTACGCCAGCCCGCATCCCAAACTACCCCTTTCCGCGCTCGGCCAAGCCATGTGGGTACGCTCTGGCGTCTTTGTTATGTTAGCGATACGGCGAGTATCAGGCGTCGGATTCGGACTCTGGCCCAATCGCCGCCAGTGGAAGATCGGCGCGCTGTATTACTTGCTCTTCCTGATCGCCGCCGTCGGACTGGCGTGGTGGATCGGATTCGCAAAACCGCATTGGCCGCACGCAGATTGGGAGAGAGCGTCGCTGCTCGCGGTCGGGACTTTCTTCGGCGTGCTGTGGGTGCTCGCGTTGGGCGAGGAGTTTTTCTTTCGGGGATTGTTGCAGCAATGGATGGGATCGTGGCTCGGCAATGAAAATGCCGGTTTGGTGGTCACGTCGCTTCTGTTCGGCGCCGCGCACCTGTGGTTTCGCGCGTTTCCGAATTGGCGATTCGCGATCATGGCCGCGCTCGCAGGCGTATTTTATGGATTGGCGTTTCGCCAGACGAAAAGCATCCGCGCGTCGATGGTGACGCACGCGCTGGTCGTGACGACGTGGCGCGTCTTTTTCTGGTGACGTGGCGCACGCTTTCGTGTGGCGCAAGCTTCAGCCGCCGTGTGGACATTTATACCGCCGCAGTCAACACCGTCAACTCGCCGCTCAATTCAACCGCCGCCGTCCCCACATCGACCATCCACACCTCGCCCGCCCTGGTCGCCGATCCGTCGATCTCGCCGATTCCGTCGATCACGATCACCATCGCCGCACCATCCTTCGGTGGCGTGTAGACTTGGCCTCCGGTGGAAACTCGCCCGTCGATCGAGAATCGGGTTTGAGTGGATCTGAGCCGCGCCACGGTAAAGTGCTCGCAGGAAACCAGCGCGCTTCCGCGTGGCGCCGCGCGCGGATTGAATCGATCGCGATGGCTCACCGCCGCGCCCTGATCCAGATGCAATTCACGACCTCGACGGTAATCGTAAAGCCGATAGGTGATGTCAGAATTCTGCTGGATCTCGCACAGCACCAGCCCCGCGCCGATCGCATGCACGGTTCCCGCCGGAATGAAAAACGTGTCGCCGGGTGCGGCGTCATGCCATTCGAGCAAATGCTCGATCTCGCCCGACACGGCCGACTCCCTCAGCCGCTCCGGCGTGATCGGCTCGCGAAACCCCGCCGCGATCTTTGCGCCCGGTTCGGCCGCGATCACGTGCCACATCTCCGTTTTGCCTGGCGAAGCGTGCAGCTCGCGCGCCGTCGCATCGTCGGGATGCACTTGTACTGAAAGTTTCGCTGAAGTAAACAGAAACTTGACCAGCAATGGCAGCTCGCCGCCTGAGTCAAACCACACCTCTCCGGTCTTTTCCTTCTGATTCGGAAACCATGGTTCAAGCTCCGTGCGCCCCCACACGCGTTCTCGAAACGACGGCGTTATTTGGCGAATCGGCATTTGAATAACGTCGGAACGCATAGTACGTGCCGATGTGGGGCCGTCACTCGTGGCGGCGAGCCGGTCTTCAGACCGGCTTGTCTTCCCTTAACTCGAAGCCAGCCTGAAAGCTGGCTTGCCGGCATGAGTGCCGGCCCCACATCACGCCCGCGCTGCGATGAACTTCTGCATCCGATCCAGCCCGCGCTCCAGCTCATGCATCGACGTCGCATACGAAATGCGCACGTGATCGTTGGTTCCGAACGCTTCCCCCGGCACCACCGCGACGAACTCTTCCGCCAGCAGCTTCGCCGCAAATTCCAGCGAATTGCCGATGCCGCCCTTGTAGGCGCAGCTCACATTCGGATACGCATAGAACGCACCCTCCGGCATATTCGCGCGCACGCCGGGAATCTGCCGCAAACGGGCGACCACAAAATCGCGCCGCGTGCGATATTCCGCCAGCATCTTGCCGACCGATTCCTGCGGCCCGCGCAACGCCTCCACCGCGGCCTTCTGCGCGATCGAATTCGGATTCGAGGTCGAATGGCTTTGCAGCTTCATGATCCCGCCGATCACCGGCGCCGGCGCCAGCGCGAATCCGATGCGCCACCCGGTCATCGCGTAGGTTTTCGAAAGCGATCCGGCCACCACGATGCTCTCCTTCACGCCCGGAAACGCGGCCATGGAATACGGCTCGCCGTCGTACACGAAGCGGTGATAGCACTCGTCCGTCATCACCCAGAATCCGCGAGCGCTCGCGAGCGCCGCCACCTTTTCCAGTTCCTTGCGCGCAAACACCGCGCCGCTCGGATTCGACGGCGAATTGATGATCACCATCTTGGTCTTGGGCGTTACGGCGCGTTCGATCATCGACGCGCGAACCTGAAATCCGTCATCTTCATCCGTCTCCACGAACACGCACTTGGCGCCCGCGTAATTGACGACATCTTTATAGGTCACCCAATACGGAACCGGAATGATTACTTCGTCGCCCGGATCGATCAGCGTCTGCATCAGGTTGAAGATCGCGTGCTTGCCGCCCACCGTCACCAGACATTCTTTGGTCGAATACGCCGTGCCGTAATCCGACTTGTGGCGATCGCAGATGGCCTGCTTCAGATCGTCGATCCCGCCCGTGTTGGTGTACTTAGTGAAATTCTGATCGATCGCGTCGAAGGCAGCGCGCTTGATATTATCGGGCGTCGGAAAATCCGGTTCGCCCGCGCCGAAATCGACCACATCCGCGCCGCCCTTGCGCAGGCGGTCCGCCTCGGACGATACCGCCATGGTCGATGAAACGCTGATTGTTGAGATTCTGTCCGCGAGTTCCTGTAACGTTTGCATGATCTATTTACCCTAGTCTCTTCGGCCCATCCCCACCTTGTGGCGCACACACTGCAATGTGCTAGCGGCTCGCTGCCTTGAACCGGCCTCTCAGTCGATCCTGGACCAGCGGCGGCACCAGCCCCGAAATATTTCCCCCCAGCGACGCCACTTCCTTCACCATCTTCGAGCTGATGAAGGAATACGCCTCACCGGCCATCAAAAACACCGTCTCGATTTCAGGTCGAAGCCGCCGGTTCATCAGCGCCATCTGCAATTCGAACTCGTAATCGGAGATCGCCCGGATTCCTCGAAGGATGACTTTCGCGCCGCGCTGCGCGGCATACTCCACCAATAATCCATCAAAGCGCCCGACCTCGACGTTCGGATACGGCCTCAACACTTCCGCGAGCATCTCAGCGCGTTCTTCGACGGTGAAGAGAGGCTGCTTGGCCTGATTGCCGAGAATCGCAACAATTAACCGATCCACCAGCCGGCTGCCGCGAGCGATCAGATCCAGGTGCCCGTTGGTCAGGGGATCGAACGAACCCGGATAGATGGCGATCACGCTCGCTGTCGATTCGGGCAACGGATCTCCTTGATGTTACGGGTGGGCTCGCACGGCTAAAAATCGATTGTACCAGCTTTGCTCAGAGGTCGATTATTCAGCCCCATGCGTCAGCTTGGGGCTTCTTCCACAATCGCCCTAGCCCGACGCGACCAGTTGGTTTATCCTGCGAGGTATGCGGAACGTAACGATCCTCCTCGCCACCGGCGGACTGCTCGCCGGACTCCTTAGTGCCCAAGGCCGCCGCCTCACATTAGACGACCTGGTTTCCGTCGAAGCCATCGGCGAAACAGCCCTCTCTCCCGACGGCAAGACTTTTGCGATGACGCGTAACGGGCAAATCGTCCTGATGCCTTCCGACGGCGGTTGGCTGGTGATGCTGACCAGCTCGACCGGCGGAAAATCGGGATTGAGCTGGTCGCCCGACGGCCGCAGCATCGCTTTTGCGAGCCAGGGCGGAATCTGGGTGGTGCCCGTGACCGGCGGGCCGCCGCGCCGATTGACCAACGCCGCACCCGGCGGCGGCGATCCTCGATCCGCGTCCGATCGCGCGCCTCAATATTCGCCCAAAGGCAAATGGATCTTGTACGAGACTGGCCGTCGTGGCCGCGACAGCTTGATGGTGGTGAGTGACGACGGTATGGTGAACGCCTATCTGTCGCAATCCCCCGCCGACGAGGAAGCCGCGTCGTGGTCGCCCGATGGCACGCGCATCTCCTACACGGAGCGCGCGAAAGAATACTTTAGCGGAAAGCTCAACGTCGTGAAGTTCGATCCCGTGAGCGGGCGCGCGGCTGATCCAACGACGATTTACACTTCGCCGACGGATCGCGGCGGCGGATGGTCCATCCGCAAAGCGCAATGGTCGCCTGATTCGAAATCGCTTGCGGTGATCTTGCAGGATAGCGGCTGGGACAATGTGTATCTCATTCCAGCGGCGGGCGGAGCTCCTAAAGCGCTTACGCACGGAAATTGGGAAGACGAGACCCCTGAGTTTTCGCCGGACGGAAAATCGATCGCGTTGGTGTCCAATCGCAACGCGCCGGAGTTTCGTTCGATCTGGATTCAGCCAGTCGACGGAACCGTGCCCCATCAACTCCGGGTGTTCAAGACCGAAGGGGTCGAGTCCGCGGCATTCTGGTCGCCCGACGGCAGCAAAGTCTACTTCCGAAGAACCACTCCATCGTCGGCCGCCGATCTGTTGTCGGCAACGCCGCGAGTGATTGCGGGCGACATCAGCGTAAAGCAGATCACGCAAACCACGCCGTTGAACTTTGGCAGTGCGATCATGCCCGAAGTGGTTCGCTATCGCAGTAAGGACGGCCTCGAAATCGCTGCTGTTCTCTATAAGCCGCGCAATGTCCGCGCGGGCGCGAAATCTCCCGCAGTGTTGTGGATTCACGGCGGACCGGAAGCGCAGGACACCTTCCGCTTCGACGCGTGGGCGCAATATCTCGCCCAATCGGGATACGTTGTGCTTGAGCCCAACTATCGCGGCAGCACTGGCTACGGCGAGAAATTCCGCAACCTGAACGTCGAGGATTCAGGCGGCGGCGAAATGGACGACGTCGCTGCCGGCGCGCAGTATCTGGTCGCGCAAGGCCTCGCCGATCCGAAGAAGCTCGCCATCGGCGGCGGCAGCCACGGCGGGACCATGGTGGCCTATGCGGTCACAAAATATCCGGATTTATTTGCCGCCGCGATTGAGCTGTTTGGCGTGGTCGACCGTGCGACTTTCAATGAGCGTACCAATCGGAATTCGGCCGTCCGCTGGATGATGAAGATGGGCGGCTCGCCCGCGGAGAAGCCGGAGGTTTACCGCAAAGCCAACGCCCTTTTGCAAATCGACAAAATCAAAACGCCGCTGCTGGTGATGCACGGCGAAAACGATCCGCAGGTGCCGCCTTACGAATCGGCGCAATTTGTCCGAGCCCTGAAGGAGCACGGCAAGACGGTGTATTACTTCACCTATCCCAATGAGCTGCACGGATTCAGCCAGCGCGAGCATCGTCTCGATGCCTGGCGCCGCGAGCTGGCGTTTCTCGAAAAATACATCAACCCACGCACGGGTGTCAGCAGCACGTCGATCGAAGATCTGCTCGCGCCCGCGCCGGCCCGGCCGATTTCGCCCCAGCTTTAGCTACGGAACCGCGACTGGACCGAGCCGCGACCTTACTGAGCCGCGACTAAAAGGAGCGGTACGCTCAACTTCCTACTGACGCTCAACTTCCTACTGACGCTCAACTTCCTACTGACGCTCAACGTCCTACCTACGCTCAACTTCTTTCCGGCCGCCGATTCGTGTAAACGAATTAGCGCCTTGGCGCGTCGTAAGCGTTATGCAGAATTCCAAACTCTTACTGACCCTTACCGTTATGGCCAGCGCAGTCGCCCAGACCGCGCTCGCCCAGACTCCCTTTGCGACCAGCACGCCCCCCACGGTCACCCGGAATTCCAGTTTTCCGCCAGTCGGGCTGGCCGCTAGCGAAACCATGCAGGTCAACGTCGTGAATCTGGCGGAGAATCCCGCCACCGTCACGTCAACTTCGCCGGCGGCGTCGTGCACCGGCAGCATTTCCTTCTTCAACGCCGCGGGAACGCCGATCGGCACGGCGACGGACTTCACGCTCGCCGCTGGAGTGACGCAGTCGGCGACCCTGACACTCGCCAAAGCGGGGATAACAGGTACCACGCGCGCCGAGATTCGCGCGGTGATTCAGAGCACCATCACCGAGGGCCGCGACGCGCCGCCCTGCTCGCTCGCATCGTCGCTCGAGACCTTCGATACGACGCTAGGCGTGACCCACGTCTACGTGAGCGGCCCTGCGTCGTCATCAAACTCGCCCGGACCAGTGGTATTCAGCGTAATATCCGCAGTGCCTCCGCAGAATCCCTAATTGGTCTTAGCCCTTGCGCTCGATCCGCATTCCGTAGAACGATCGCCACACGAAGAACATCGAAACCAGCAGGAACGCAATCGCGAACCCGGTGCTCACCGCAGCGCCCTGCTTCTCCGTGAGTGAAACCGCCAACTCCACCGCCAGCAGTCCGAACAAAGTGGTGAACTTGATGATCGGGTTCAGCGCCACTGACGACGTGTCCTTGAACGGATCGCCCACCGTGTCGCCGACCACCGTCGCGTCGTGCAGCGGCGTTCCCTTGGCCCTCAATTCGGTCTCGACGATCTTCTTCGCGTTGTCCCACGCGCCGCCCGCATTCGCCATGAAGATCGCCTGATACAGGCCGAACACCGCGATCGAAATCAGGTAGCCGATAAAGAAATACGGTTCGAAGAACGCGAACGCAAGTGTCGAAAAGAACACCACCAGGAAGATGTTGAGCATGCCCTTCTGCGCATACTGCGTGCAGATCTCCACCACTTTTTTCGAGTCGCTGACCGAGGCTTTCTCGGAGCTTTCCAGGTTGATGTTCGCCTTGATGAATTCCACCGCGCGATACGCTCCTGTAGTAACGGCCTGGATCGACGCGCCCGTGAACCAATAAATAATCGCGCCGCCGGTAATCAGGCCCAGCAGAAACGGCGGATAGAGAATCGAAAGTTTCCCTACCTCTCCAGGTTGAAGCCCGTGCGTCAGGTTCATGATGATCGAGAAAATCATGGTCGTGGCGCCCACCACGGCCGTGCCGATCAGCACCGGTTTAGCAGTGGCTTTGAAGGTATTGCCCGCGCCGTCGTTCTCTTCCAGATGTTGCTTGGACAGCTCGAAGTTGACATCGAAACCGTACTTCGCCTTGAGCTCTTTCTTGATGCCGGGAATCTGCTCGATGGTGCTGAGCTCGAAAACCGACTGCGCGTTGTCCGTCACCGGACCGTAGGAATCGACGGCGATGGTCACCGGGCCCATGCCCAGGAATCCGAACGCGACCAGCCCGAACGCGAACACCGCGGGCGCGATCATCAGACCGCTCAGGCCTTGTGTGCTGACGCCGTAGCCTATGGCCATCAACGCCATGATGGTCATGCCCAGCCAGTAAGCGCTGAAGTTGCCGGCGACCAGTCCCGACAGAATGTTAAGCGACGCCCCGCCTTCCCTCGACGACGTCACCACTTCTTTGGTGTGCGAAGAGTCCACCGAAGTGAATACTTTCACGAATTCCGGAATGATCGCGCCGGCCAGCGTGCCGCAGGTGATAATGCTCGAAAGCTTCCACCACATCGTCGAGTCGCCGCCGATGTCGGGAATCATCAGGTACGAAACCAGGTAGGTCAGGCCGATGGAAACCAGCGAAGTGAGCCACACCAGCGAGGTCAGCGGCGCTTCATAGTTCATCTTGTCGACGTTTTGATAGCGCATCTTCGCCACCGCTTCATTTAGGAAATAAGAGATGCCGCTCGCGATAATCATCATCACGCGCATGACGAAGATCCAGACCAGCAGCTCGGTCTTCACTAGGTCGCTGGTTACCGCCAGCAGGATGAACGAAATCAGCGCGACTCCGGTGACGCCGTAAGTTTCGAAACCATCGGCCGAAGGACCCACCGAATCGCCCGCGTTATCGCCGGTGCAATCCGCGATGACGCCGGGGTTGCGCGCGTCGTCCTCTTTGATCTTGAACACGATCTTCATCAGATCCGCGCCGATGTCGGCGATCTTGGTGAAGATGCCGCCGGCCACGCGCAGGGCCGACGCTCCCAGCGATTCGCCGATCGCGAATCCGATGAAGCAGGCATACGCCAGGTCGCCCGGGATGAACAGCAGGATGCACAGCATCAGGAACAGCTCCACGCTGATCAGCAGCATGCCGATGCTCATGCCCGCCTTGAGCGGAATCGCATAGCACGGGTACGGCTTGCCGCGCAGACTGGCGAAAGCGGTTCGCGAATTGGCGAAAGTGTTCACGCGGATGCCGAACCACGCCACGCCGTAACTGCCCGCAATCCCCAGGATGCTGAACAGCAGGATGATGACCACCTTCACTGCCGACGTGGCCGTGAGCACGCCGAAATACAGCACGATGATCGCGCCGATGAATATCTCCAGAACCAGAAGAAACTTGCCCTGCGTGAACAGGTAGGTCTTGCAGGTCTCGTAAATCAGCTCCGAGATTTCGAGCATGGATTCGTGCACCGGAAGGTTGCGGAGGTGCATGTACATCGCAATTCCGAACACAAACCCGAGGGCGCTGATGCCCAGGCCGATCATCAACAGCGTGGGCCCTTCAATTCCCATGAACAGAGCGTCATGGAGATTGGGCAGCTTCAGCTCCAGCTCACTTGCCCGCGCGGGCAGGGAGCCGGCGAAAGCCAGCAAAATCCAAAAAAAGAACGGAAGCGCGCGCCGGCAGCGGGCGGACAACGAGGTCACAAACATTTCCGGAAAATCCTCCAGTTGAATCGTTAGACTCTTGGCCGCACAGCCTGGAGGTGCGGAGATACTTTAGACCTCGCCACGTGCTGCACGCTTCTAGAGAGAGCCGCCCGACGGGCGGTCTTTTAGGTTAACATACCGCAGGCCGGCATGGCTGCGCAACGCTGTGGGGCAGGCGATCTTGTCGCCTGCCAGTTGTCAACGGCCCTCGATCGTTGTGGGGCCGCCACTCGTAGCGGCGAGCCGGCTTTCAAGCCGGCTTCTCTTCGTCGGGCATTATCGCCCCGCATACAGCCCCGTCGTCGCGTCGATAAACACCGACCACTCCGCCCCTGAAACCGATTCTCCCCAGAACACCCGCCACACCGGACTCGGATATTTTGAAATCGACTCCAGCATGAAATTTACCAGAGGCTTCGCCTTGGGATTCTTCATATACTCGCCGCTCTTGGAAATCGCGGTCTGGAGCACGGCAGGCGTGTCCACCTTAATCGCCGCCGCCAGAAACGGACGCTCCTGCCCGTGCGCGCTCCAGGCTTCCTCCAAACCCGGCCACACTCCCTTATGCAGATTCCCCTCGGCCTCCACCGCCGACCACGTATACCTTCGCATGCGCGCCTTCGACTCCGACACGTACACGATCTCCCACGCCCCCGCCTTTCCATCCTCGGATTTCGGATTCGGAAGATTGATGCTGCGAATGCGCAGCGGCAGAACATCGGTGGACCAGGTTCTCGCCATGCCGAAGGTTTGCTGGAACGCCTGGCGTCCGGTCACGGCCTCGGGCGGCGGCTCGGGCGCCTTTTTTTCGCGCGGGGCGTCCGAGCATCCGGCCAGCATCACCGCTGCGAGCCCAACCAGGTGGATTCTCATATCATTCTAATTTCGATGGTTGGCGCCGAAGTGTCAACTCTTGTGGGGCAGCCATTTCTGGCTGCCGCCGGCTTTTTAGCCGGCGTTCCGTCCGCCTCTTTCTTCCCTCTCCCCAAAACCCCGTGTGCCCACGATTACCGGGAGTATAATCGGGCCAGCGGGGAACGCGAGTATGCATTTGTCTCATATTTTCATTGCAACTACCAGCATTAGCCTTTCTATTGCCCGATTAACCGCTCAATCCGTCCCGGCAAGGCCGATTCCCGGCAGCCCCGCGTCCAACGGGGCCGCCAACGTACCCTCCACTTCCGCGCCATCCAACTCGGCCGGAAGCCCTTCGCTATATGCCGGCGACGCTTCCCACCCGTTATTCATCACCGGAAAAGTGACCTTGCAGGATGGCTCCCCGCCCCCTCAGCCCGCCCTCATCGAACGCGTCTGCTCGGGTCGTCCGCATCCCGAAGGTTATACCGACTCGCGAGGTACTTTCTCCATCCGGCTCGGCCAGGCATCCGACATGATTCCCGACGCGAGTGAAACACCGGACGGCAACACGGCCACCCGCACCAATCCCAGCGGAGGGATCAAGGACAGCCAGTTGGTCAATTGCGATCTGAGATTTGTTCTGAACGGCTACCGCTCTGAGCTGGTATCGCTCAGCAACCGCAAGTACATGGATAACCCCGACATCGGAACGGTCCTACTGCGACCGCAAACCAAAGTGGAAGGGTTGACGCTCAGCGCCACCACCGCGCTTGCGCCGAAGGACGCAAGCAAGGCTTATCTGCGCGGACTTGAGGCCTTGAAGAAAAACAAAGTGGACGACGCCGAAAAAGAATTCGAGAAGGCGGTCGACATTTATCCCAAGTTCGCCGAGGCTTGGTTCCAGCTGGGACTTGTCCATGAGCGGTTCGCGCGCATGCTGGAGGCGCGCTACGCTTACGCGCAATCCATCGCCGCCGATTCCAAGTTCATCCATCCCTATGAGCGGCTGTATCTGCTCGGGTTCAAGGAATCCAAGTGGCGGGAAGTCGCCGAGAATACGGATCGCGTGCTGCGCCTGGACCCCATCGATTATCCCGCGGCGCATTACTACAACGCGATGGCGAATCTACAGCTCGGGAATCTTCCGGCCGCCGAGAAAAGCGCGCGCCAGTCGGTCGCGCTCGATACCGGAAACATCAACCCGCAAAGCCTGTACATGCTGGGAATCATTCTCTCGAGGAAGCAGGATTACACCGGCGCGGCCGAGAATCTCCGCGCCTATTTGAAAGCCGCCCCGGACGGGAAGGAAGCGGACCAGGCGCGAAAACATCTGGCCGATTTGGACCGCGTGCTGGCCTCCGCCGCCCCTCCGCCGAAGTAACGCTCGCCGGTCACGCCATCCGGGGTGCGTCGAACCCTCCAAAATAGCGTCCAGCCTAAATGAAAGTTGATATATTGGTCCGACGAGAAGACGGCTCGTAAGTTCGCCGATGGACGCGCAGCCTCGCCGAGGAGAGAACCACCTTTGATCGAAGACAGAGCGCTCAGCACGGTTCCTGAGAGCTACGACGTGTACTACCTGCGAATCGTCCAATCGTATTTGAAGTACGCTTGCCCGACGGCGGCGGCGATCTTGTTGAGTTTCCTCGGCTGGGATTTCCTGTTCCTCCATTCGGCTCACGACCTCTTTGTAGCGCTCCTCCTACGCTCAACCGGGGCGGTTCCCCTTTTCGTCCTCTGGCGCCTCGCCCCGAGGATTCGCTCGCTTCGAGTACTCATGCTCGGGATTTCCATCGCGTACGTAGTTGGGCTACTTGTGATCATCGCGATTCTGACAATCGTACCGGGCGGCCTGACTTTCGGTATTCCGGGTCTGCTGATGGTCACGATGTTTGCCTGCGGAATGTTCTGCTTAAGGCTTCTCCCAGCGGCTATTTGCGGTCTGATCGGCTTAGGAGCATTGATTGCGGCGTGCTTCCGGGTCGGGTTGAACTATGCGGAAATCGCCAGCAACTCAATATTCTTTGCTTCGGGAGTAATCATCGGTGGGGCGTTCCTGGTCGTGCTCGATCGCGAATTGCGGCATAGACATGCTTTGGAGCGCGCCCTGGAAAGCGAGAAGGAGCAGAGTGAACTGCTCCTGAATGAAATACTTCCGCGCTACGTAATCCAGCGCATCCGTGAAGGAGCCGGTAGCATCGCCGAATCCGTGTCTGAGGTGAACATCATCTTCATCGACATTGTAGGCTTCACTACTATGTCCAAGAGGCTTGCACCCATTCATCTTGTCGAGATCCTTGGCGAAATATTCCGGTCCTTCGACGATAAGTGTGAACAATACGGCGTTACTAAGATCAAGACCATTGGCGACGCCTACATGGCAGCGACGGGAACCCCGCAACCCACCACTCAGAGTGGGGTCGCCGCAGTGGAGTTCTGCGTCGAGGCGATCAATTCCGTGCAACGGATCGCTCGCCGCACCGGCGTCCCGATCCAGATTCGCGTGGGGATCGCCACCGGCGCGGCGATATCCGGTGTCCTGAGCCTGAAACGGCCCGCCTACGATCTGTGGGGCGAAACGGTCAACTTGGCTGCTCGGATGGAAAGCAGCGGCGAACCCGGAAGAATCCATATCGCCGAGACCACCTACTGGCGAGTGAAGGACCGGTTCGAATGCGAACCGCGCGGCGTCGTGGAAGTGAGAGGATTCGGCCCGATTCAAACGTACATGATCTCGGCCGCGGCTCAGATCCTTGAGGACGATAAGGCAGCGGTGTCCCGGGGCGTGGCTGGCAGGGACTGACGCGCGAATAGTATCGGCGCCGCGTCTCCGACCATGCGCACTGTGGGATAGCGAAAACGCAAGGGGGCTTGCGCATGTGCGAGCGCCCAGACGGTAATTATCGGGAAGCGGAGATTCACTGGTACGAAGCTTCTGGCCCTGGGGAAAAAAGCATTCAAGCCCCGCCCGTCAGGGCGGGGATCGCGCAGGGTCTCATTGAAATCACGAGTGAGGGGTATGCTGCTCAATCCGGCAACTCTATGCCGACCGCCGAATCGGAACAAAGCGGATCTCGACTCGCTGATTCAACGCGCCCGCGATCCTCCGTAACATTGCCAGGGAGTGGCCTTCATAGTCGGCGTCCTCCAGTCGGCAGATAACCGAAGCGGAGGTATCGATGAGCCTGGCAAGCTGAGTCTGGGTAAGGCCCGCCGCGGTTCTCAACTCGTGGATCTTACGGGCAATCTCCTCGTTCGCTCGCGCCTCCTCAAGACTTTTCAGCCGGGCCGCCTTGCCTGCATAGAACCGCCCGTGAAGGATCTCTGTTGCATCGGTGACGGGCTTCGTTCGCTTAGTCATATCAGATCTCCTGGTAAGTGTGTTTCGACGGATTCCCCTCAAACCGCTTCTTGCGCTCCACGGCGCGATCAATCTCCCTCGGCGGGACCAATTGCTCTTTCACAACGCCGTGCGAGACCACCGCGGCGATGGTCCCATGGAAGAAGTACAGGATCCGGTAGTGAACTCCTTGAAGGCTCACCCGGAGTTCGTAGATTCCGTCGCGCAAGAAGTCCGCTTCGGGCCGCCGCAGTTCGTGGCCCACGTCTCGCAGCCGTTCCAAGCGGAGGTAGCACTTGTCCTGCGCCTTCGCCGGCAATTCGTCGAACCATCCCACGAACGGGCACGATCCATCCAATTCCCGATAAAGCACCACCCTGATCTTGGGCACTTCGATTCCAGTCTATTCGCAATATTGCGAAATTGCAACTCACCGTATTTTGAGATGTATCGCTGGAGCATGGATTCGACGCCTTCACGCAAGGGCTCTTTTCGAAACTTCGGATCGCGGTCGACGCGCGGCGCGTATTCTCGGGAAAGTCAGCCGGGAAAGTCAGAGAAGAGGGAAAGTCAGAGAAGAGGGAAAGTCAGGACACTCAAACATCAATTTCACGTGGCGCTAAAATGGTGTTTGAGTGTCCCGACTCTCCCCGATGAGACGATCTACGACCAAAGTCGAGCGGCTCGGAATCTAAGGCTTATGGAGACAGCGACGTGACGGCCATCTTAGGCCTCTTGGGCCTGATCGGAAGCACCGTATTCCTGATTTCGCTTTTTGTGCCCGATTGGACGTGGGTGGCGATGCGGATCTATGGCGTACTCCAAATCTCGGCAGCGATCCTGCTCGCTGCCTGCATCGCGGTTTCGCCGGCGTCATTTTTCAGGAGGGCCAGGGCGCAATTGCTGCGTTTTATCTTTTCTCGTCGTGTGTTTTTGGGCTCGTTCTTTGGGCGGAGTGCGACTTCATCGTGTTGAGCATTTGGGGTCGAGTCTGGCTTGCAAGCGGGCTCTTGGGGGCCGTCGTCGGGGTGATCCCATTGGCCTTCGTAGCTTGCGTTTCTGCTCGAAGATGGGAAGGCGTGATCGAGATACCAGTCGCAATTTGCTTGATTGTCGCGGTAAGACTATTTGCTTTCAAGTTGATCTCGTCGCCTGTCGAGGCACCGTAAATGACTTCCAATGTTCTGTACAAATACGTGGCCCCGGAACGGATCGACATACTACTCAAGTGGAGGGTTCGGTTCACGCAGCCATGCTTCTTGAACGATCCGTTTGAGTTCAACCCCGGCATGTCGGATGAGGACATGGCGCCGTTTGAAAAGGGCATCGCGCGGGAGCGCTCCGCTGACTTCCAAAAAGAATCGCGCATCTTCGGTGTCCTCTCGCTAACGGAGAAGTGGCATTCCATTCCGATGTGGGCGCATTACGCCGCCGCCCATACCGGCTTCGCCATTGGGTTCGACGTTGGATCGCCCCTGTTCGAAAAAGCTATCGGGGAAAATGTCCTCCGTAGAGTCACATACCGTCCAGAGCGGGTAGGCGTTACGCGAGGGCTACCCGGCCAATCTCATGTGGGCCCAAACGAGATCTATCGAACGAAGAGCACAGACTGGGCATATGAGGAAGAATGGCGATGGATCGAGCGCCGCAGTCCGTCTGAGTACGCTGAGGTTGTAGCAGGCGCAAATGGAGAATTACTGTTCCTCCGCCGCATACCCCCAAAATGTATCCGGGAGATCACTCTGGGCTTCCGGGCTAGCTGCGCCCTTGATGGGTCGATCCGGGCGCTGAAGTCATCGCCGGATTACGAGCACTTGGAGGTTTACAAGGTGAGTTTGAACGAAAGCCACTACAGCTTGGAAAGAGAGGCGCTGTAGCTGGGCCTCTGATCGCCGCGGACTCCAGCAGGGCGCGAACAAGGACTCCTTGGGCTCCCTCGAATTCCATCTGCTAGAATTCCGCAAAGAGTGTTCTTCGACATCCTGGGCAGGATCACGGATATCGAGACGTTCGCGACGGGCTCATCGATTCGCGAGTTGCCGCGACTTCGTAAACTTTGCGGCAAAGGACGTTGGCGAAAACGCAAGGGACTTGCTCATGTGCGATTGCCCAATGGTAATATTCGGAGAGCGGAGATTCACTGGTACGAAGCTTCCGGCATCGGCAAGAAGGAATTCAAGATCAAGCGTTTTATAGACTGACTATGGCGGCCAAGACAAAGGGATTTGCCGTGTGCCTGCGGAACCACGGGTTCGGCGCTTCACTTGAGGTCAGAAAACTGTATCCGTTCATCGATGATCCCGACGCGGAGGCCAACAACCTCATTCGGGTGGTTGACGAATCGGGTGAGGACTACCTCTATCCGGCCCGGTTGTTCCGCAAGCTGGCGCTCCCGAGCGACGTTCAGCGCGCCCTGCGGATGGCGTCCTAAGCTCCCAGTACTCGGAAGTCGGGCCGATTGTTTCACGAGTTGCGTTCAACGAGTTCGCGGCGTTTCTCTTCCCAATACTTCTCGTCTCCCTGAATCGACGCGCCGGAGTTTAGACCCTCCAGGGCCAGGGCTTCTAATTCCTCTTCCGCCTGCGTGTCGTCTGGCGCGAAGCCGTCGCTCATTTTGCGCTCGACGCCATTTGCTTCGACTTGCGCTCCGCCACGGCCTTCTGAAAATCCGCGTCGTCCAGATACACCAGGTCCAGCCACACCTGCACCATATCGTCGACGCTGCGCTCGCCGAATCCCGCCCACATATTCGGGTCCGGATTGCGCCGGTTCGCCGACGTGTTGTCGTGAATCCCGATCATGTGCAGCACCGTCCCGGCCGGCAGCAGCGGCGCGACTTCATCCGCATAAATGTAGTTGATGTGCCAGTTGAAATTGAAGTGATCCACTGAGCTCAGAATCTCAACCGTGTTATTGAGATTGATCGCCTCAAGCGTCATCCCCTTCCCGCGCATGTGCATGTGCGGCTGGAACGAATCGATGCGCGCGTTGCGCGTCAGCCGGTAATATCCGTCGGTGCGGACGATGCTGTTGGGAGGAATCTCCAGCTCTTCGTTGGGGATATTGCGCACCGGAAGCGAGCGCACCTGATACTTGGGAACCTCGCCCTTCGGATAGAACTTGAACGCGATGGTGGTCTTGTTGTGCTGTTCCGATCCGATCGCGAAATAATGCATGTCGAAGCGCAGCCGCGTCCCCGCCTTGAGCAGCCGCCCGGTGTTTGCGCTGAAGATGTCGCCGTACTTGCCGACTGCGTATTCGTGCAACTGCACTCCGCCTTCAGGCGCGCCCTCCGGCGCATCCGGCTCGATCGCGTAGATCACCGCGTGATGCACGATCTTCGGATTGCTGGGCTTGATTTCCATCGCCTTGATCCAGCGATCCTCGGGAATCTTCACTTCCGCGTACTGATCGATCCACCAATCCGGCCCCGCCGGATACATTGTGAAATCCTTTTCGGTCGTCACCAGCAAATCCGGCTTGCCGATATACCAGGAGTTTTCGGGGGCAAACGTCAGCGGCGCGGGCAAATCGGCGGCATCGCCTTGCGGCGCACCCGAATCGACCCATTTCACGATGGTCGCGATCTCCGTGTCGCTGAGGGACCGGTCGTTTTTGTACTTGCGAATGCCCACGGTTTTGTCGAGATGCCAGGGCGGCATGTCTCGCGTAACTACGTGTTCTTTTATGGACTTGGCCCACGGCCGCGCTTCGTTATAGGTCACCAGCGACATGGGCGCGGAGGTGCCTGCATGATGGCAGGTCTGGCAGCTCCGCTCAAAAATCGGCGCGATGTCCTTGGTGAAGGTCACTGGTTTGGTGCCGTCGGCCGCGAAGACGGTCAGCGGAATCAGTGTCAAGATCGGTATGAACCCGAATCGAAGAATCGCCATGGGGCCTCCTGGTGCTCGATCGCTTTTTGACGGTGTTTTCACGGTGTGCTCGCGGGTGTTTCCGCGTCGCTTCCGCGTCGCTTCCGCGTCGCTTCCGCGTCGTTTCCCGGTGTTTTTGTGGTGTTTTAACACAGCTACTTTCTGACCTGAACCTTCACTTCCACGTTCGTCCAGCAACAATGGTACCCGAAATTGCCGGCCAGCTCACCCGAGCCATCATCGACAACTGCTTGCAAAATATACTCTCCCGGCTCACTGAAGCCCGCCGTCGCGCTGGCCTTTCCGTCCGCGATTCTCGCCTTCGCGGGCGTAATAACCACCGATCCCGGTCCCCGATACTTCTCCCACACCACGGTCATGCCGAGCGGTTTTCCATTGCGCTGCGGCAAGCCGTCGTCGGTTGCCGTTACGTTCAGCGTAGCCGAACCGGTGCTCGGGACAGTCTGCTCCATGGGCTCGATATGCACCACCGGCGGCGTGTTCGAGTTCACGTTCTCGCTGTTGCCGCCGCGCGTGGTGCGCAAACGGTCGATCATCCAAACGGGTTTCAGAGTGCCGATCACCTTTTCAGTTTGGCCGTGCGAGGTGAGCGTCCACACCAGTTGCTGATCGGCGAAATTCTTTGGTACGACCACTTTGAAGACGTCCTTGTGACGGCGGATGGCAAAGTGGGTCGGCTGTCCGCGGTCCGTACCCGGTTCAAATTTATTGGCGTCGCCGATGGGAAGATCCAGCGCCTCTTCGTAGTTGCGGTTCATGTAGCCGAACCACATGTTGAAGGAGCCATCGGGATTGACGTCGTAGCCTTCGTACACCGGCGCGACGGCTTGTCCGCTCCAGTGGCGGAGTTGAACGAGTTGCGCGGCGGCGGTCGGCAGCAGCGCGAGTCCGACGAGTCCGATAATCAGGGCGGCTCGGATCACGCATTTTATTTTACGCGCTTTTCAGCAAGAACAGCGCTGTATTTTGTCGCGGTGAAGCCCCAAGCTGACGCATGGGGCTGGAAGAAGCCGGCTTGAAAGCCGGCTCGCCCCACATGGTCGCGGTTCAGAAAGGAACGCGCTCCTTAGTACGTTGGTACGTCAGGGCAAACCGCAGCCTAAATAAGCTCTCTTACTGATTGGGTCACCACTCCGCCCACCCTACAATGCAAACAGGGAGCAACGCGAAGCCTGTGCTCGAAATACAACTGCAACTAACAAGAAGCGGGAAGTCGCAGTACTCGGAAACCGAAGCAGCAGAAGAACTGGGTGTTTCGATAGAACAACTTCGCTCCATGATCCGGAATCACGTCGTGGATCGCGATGAGGACCTCACGAACGTGCCGGTCACCACTTTTCAGCCCTCCGACCTGCTGATTCTCAGGCTTCTGACGCGGAAGCGGCCGGATTCCACGCATCCGGATTGAAAAGTCGCGTCGTTTAATCCACTTCCTCGTGCGCAACTGCGCGTTGGCTCCAACACCGGAGTCAAATGGTCGCGGCTCATAAAAACGAGCGCTCCATACTGTCGCGCCTCAGGCTTCTGACGCGGAAGCGGCCGGATTCCACGCATCCGGATTGAGAAGATCCGGAGGGCGGCGCCCCTCCATCGCGGCGACGGCGTTCTGAGCGGCCAGCATCGACATATTTTTTCTGGTTTCGACCGACGCCGAGGCGATGTGCGGCGCGAGCACGGCATTCTGACATTCAAATAAGGCCGGAAGAACCTCGGGCTCGCGCTCGAATACATCGATACCGGCGGCGGCGATCCAGTTTTCCCGCAGCGCGCGCGCGAGCGCCGCTTCATCCACCACCGGACCTCGAGATGTGTTGACCAGAATCGCGGTGGGCTTCATCATGCGCAGCTCGGGCTCGCCGATTAGGTGGCGCGTGGCGTCGGAAAGCGGGACATGCAAGCTGATGAAATCGGATTCACGAAGCACGCGCTCCTGGGTGGCGAATTCGGCGTTCAGTTCGCGCTCCTCCTGCGGCGGCAATTGCGCCGCGTCGCGATAGAGGACGCGCATGGAGAATCCGATGCCGCGACGCGCCACCGCCTGGCCGATGCGCCCCATGCCTAGAATGCCGAGCGTGCGGTGATGAATGTCGTGGCCGGCCAGCATGTCGATGCTCCAGCGGGTCCACTGTCCGGAGCGTATGAAGCGATCGGCTTCCGTCATGCGGCGGGCGGCGGCCATCATCAGCGCGAACGCGAAATCGGCGGTGGTGTCGGTGAGCACGCCCGGCGTGTTGGTGGCAAGGATTCCACGCGCGGTGGCGGCCGCGACATCGATGTTGTCGTAGCCCACGGCGACGTTCGAGATCACGCGGACGCCGTCCAGTTGCGCGACCACGTCGCGCGTGAATTTATCCACCAACTGGCTGACGATGGCGTGTTTGCCGCGGGCTCTTTCAATGAGTGATGCGGGCGTGAGAATATCGTCCGTCGAATTGTAATCGACGTCGGCGTGCTGCCGGAGATATTCGATGGCTTCGGGATACACGCGGCGGGTGACCAGCAACTTGTGCGTCATGATGCAATCGTCTCGAAAACCCGGTGTGACGATCCTGGTCGACATTCGCCCAGGTTCTCTCAAATGGCAGGGCATGGCCCTGCCCCACACATGCTATCACCCTACGGTTAGCTGGCCGTCAGATTGTTCACCGCTTACTTAATATTGACAGTCGCGACATTGGCGGTAATGCCATCCACGGTCAGAACAACAGGCACTTCACCCGCGCCGGCGAGGCTACGGGGAACGGAGAGGTTCAACTGGTCCAGGCCGTCGTACTGCGATTGCGCACCGGCATAGGAGACCGTCGCCGGCACGCCCCCGATTTGCGCGACGACGTTGGCGAGCGAGCTGTTTCCGCGAATGCCCGTCCCGTAGAACACCACTACCAGGGTGTCCGTGGCCGAACCGAGATCGATGGGCACGGAGGTGCAGCCGGCTGGTGCGCACTGGAAGACGGGCACGGGAGTTTGCGCGCCGCCGGCGGAGACGCGCACCGCGCCAGCCAAGGCGACTCCTTTGCCGGAGCCGTCCGCCGTTAACACTCCGGGGCCGACGGGTGCGATGAGGGCAGCGCTCGGCTGACTGCCGACCGTCACCGTCGCCACGCCGGGCGCGGTGCCTTTGGGCACGACATACGCCACCTGGGATTGGCTGACGTAGTAGATTCCCGCGGGACGGGAGACGCCCGCGCTGTCCTTCACCGCAACCGTGAGGCCGGCCAAGTTGACCGGCAACGGCTGGACGCCCGCCGGCACCAGAGAAGGCGCTAAATTGTTTCCGTATGCCACGGCGATGGATTCCGGCGCCAGCCGGTAACCGCCGTCGGCATTGGAGACATTGGCGATCCACGTTCCGGTGGTCCCGTTGTTCGAGTTCGTAACCGAAGTACTGTTGGTGACGACCACGGGCAGTTTGAAATCGGCCTGCACCTGCGCCGAGGTCTCGCAGCAGGCCGGCAAGTCCCACAGGTAATCACTGGGATCGAGCCCGTAGTTCAGGATGGTGTTGCCGGTAATCTGCCCGACCGCCACGTTTTCCATCCGGATTCCGGAACGGATGGAGTTCGTCACGAAATTCCCTGTGATGGAAATGTTGGAAAGAGACTGGGTGTTTACCCAGGCGAAGTTTTGATCGTACGCGACCACATTGATGGCGCCGGCCGCGGTCAGCAAGGGATTACTCGGCACCCCATAGCCCAGCGCGTTATCCACGATATTATTCTGGATGGTCAGGCCCGAGGATGGCCCGGTCTTGAAGCTGTACGTGAGCCCCTCGTCCTGCTCCACCAGGATGCCGCTCTGATTGGTCGCATGGATCAAATTGTCGGTGATGGTGACGTTCGATACACCTGTCGGATAGATTCCGCGCGCGAAGACTTCTTCCCGCACCAGATTCCCCCGGATGATGGTACCTGAACCGCGAAGGTTGGGATCGGACGCCGCAACCCCGAAGTTTGCCAGCAGTCCGTTGATAGCGTGATCGAGCGTGAGCGTGATGAGTTCGCCGGGGGCGCCGGTCTGCTGACTGGGCGGCGGGCTTTCGGAAACAACCGCCGCCGTTCCAACCACGGTAGCATTGGCGATGTTGATGAAATCGAAGGAAGCGCCGATAGCCAGCGGCGCGTTGCCCTTGCGCGCCACTTGCACGGCCGCGCCGGTGTTCGGCGCATTCACGACGGCATACCACTGGCCGTCGATGGCGATCCCGTCATCGCAGCCGCGCCGGACAGTATTGTTCGACACGATGTTGTTGGCGCCGGCATACCCAACGTGAATTCCGTCGGCGTTGGTGGCGATCAGGCGATCCGTCCCGGGACGGGGAATCACCTGCACATGGTCGATGGTGATGGCGGATCCGAAGCTGGTGAACACACCGATAAAACCTGACGCGTAGACGGACACATTCTGCACGGTGAGGCCAGTGCAGCCGCCCGCGAAGATAGTCCCGAATCCCGCGCGCCTTTCGATCACCAGCGTGTCTCCCGGCTGGATGCTCGAAATCTGAGCCGACTGAGCCCAGGGCGAGGGGTCGGTAATCTGAACAGAGACGTCGTTGAGGGGGCCCGCGGCGGCCATTCGCCCCGTGCTGCTCAACTCCTGGCCATTCCGGAAGACGAACACGTAATATCCGTCGTCGACATAGCCGGAAGGTATGGTGAGCGAATTGAAGACGGAAGGCAGGGGATAATTGCCGGACGCAAGGAAGTTCACCGTCCTGGCGGACGCATTTACGCTGGTCACAGTGACCTGCGTGAAGGGCAATTGCAGGTAGTCGGCCGTGAAATTCTTCAGGGTTACATTCGAGCAGTTGGCGAGTTGGAGGCCAACGATGTTGCGGTTCGCGAAATATAGGTCGGAATATTGGAGATCGATAGTGATACCCGCGACCGCGTTGAGGAAGACGTGTTGGAACGCACTATTCTGGCTGAGGAAATAGTAACTGCCGCGATCCGCCGTCACAGTGGGAATGTGATGGTTGGACGCGTAGTTGACGCCGGCCTGAAACAGGGGACGCGCGTCGAGGCTGGGCGAGTTCGGAGCCATGTTCTGGGCGGCGATCCCGTTGGTCACCAGGTCGTGAGAGAGGTTGAGGACGGCGGGCGTCTGGGCTAACGCGGCTCCGGCTCCCAGGATCAATGCCAAGAAACAGATGGCGATACAGGGCAGAAGCTGATTGGCTAGGCGTGCGGTCAATGGGACTCTCCATTTCCCTCTGCAAGCGCAGCCACTATATCATAGCTCCTATGGCACAAATAGGTTTTCTTGGACTTGGAACGATGGGCTACCCGATGGCGCAGCATTTGTTGAAGGCCGGCCACACGCTGGCGCTGTGGTCGTTTACGGCACATAAAGCGCAGGAGCTTGCGAAAGAGGGACAGGCGGAGGTCTCCGCGACACCGCGCGAAGTCGCCGAGCGCGCGGATTTTATTTTCTACTGCGTGGGCGACAGCGACATGGCGCGGCACATCACCATCGGGCGCGACGGGCTGCTGGAAGGGATTCGCGCGGGCGCGGTGATCGCGGATTGCAGCACGATTGCGCCGGCCGTGAGCAAGGCGATTGGGTCGGCATTCGGGGCGAGGAGCGCTCACTTTTTGGATGCGCCGTGCACCGGGTCGAAACCGGGCGCGGAGAAAGGCACGCTGACGTTCATGATCGGCGGCGAGCAGGCCGCGTTCGAGCGCGCCAAGCCGTATTTTGAGGCGATGGGCAAAGTGTTCTATTATTGCGGCGCGGCGGGCCAGGGATTGCAGGCGAAGCTGACGCAGAACCTGATCCTCGCCAACATCATGCAGGCGTTCGCCGAGGGGATGGTGCTGGCGGCTAAGGGCGGGATTGAGCCGCAGTTGATGCTGGATATACTGGACAACAGCGCGGCCAAGAGCGGGCTGATCTCGTTCAAGGCGCCCTATATCATGGCGCGCGACTTTCGCTCGAATTTCGCGACGAAGTGGATGGCGAAGGATGTCGGGTTGGCGCTGGAAGTGGCGAAAACGCTGAATGTTCCTTTGCCTGCAACGGGTTTGACAGAGCAGATGCTGCGGGCGGCGATCGCCAAGGGGTGGGGGGACGACGATTTCTGCTCGACCATCCGGGTTTTGGAAGAATGGGCGGGTGTAGAGGTTCGGAAGTAGGCTTAGGGTGGGTGGCGGTTGGCAGGGCATGGCCCTGCCCCACAGGTTCGATGATATTTGGTAGAACTGGCGGGGCATGGCCCTGCCCCACGGGTCTGCTGAGATCTGGTAGGGGACACCTGTGAGAGTCCATAGATGGCATATGTCCTTTCCGTTACAATGGATAAGGGTCCACCTGGGGAGGGTGGTTTAAAAAAGTTAACGTCGACCTACAAAAAACTGTTGCATTTTTCCGGGGAGTATACTAATATTGGAATCAAGCCGGGGAGGCAACTCCCACCAAAGCGAGACTAACCTCATAAAAAAGACCCCTGAAGCAAAACCTCCCCGGCGCCCCCAATTTTTGAGGGCATAGAGGTTCAGGGCGAAGGGTTAGAGAAGCGACCAGAAGATCAGTTTTGGAACTTAACTAAACCAGCAGTCGAGCTTCGTTCGCTCAAGAGAAGCCGGCATGAATGCCGGCTCGCCGCCACGAGTGGCGGCCCCACAATTCGGGCAAAGAGGTTCAAGTCGAAAAGTGAGCCCGGATTTATCACCGGCGCTCCATCCTGCCGCGCCCCAATTTGCAAAACAGTTCGCGTGGGTCAGAACGAGAAGCAATTTGCGGATGGTCGTTTCCCGTTGGGGCAGTAAAAGGATCACAAATTCCGGTAGCGAGTCAGTTCGCAAGATTGACCCCACCCACCGAAAAGCAGATCCCTCGCTGTGCTCGGGATGACGCGAGTGTAGGGAGTCAATGTGACCACTGCCGAAATCTACAATGGGGCGTCAGGTGATCCGCGGAATGAGGGTGTTATTATCGAGACGGGTGACTCTTCCGGGTAATTTCGCGGTGCCTGCCGTGCAGCGACTGACGCTCCTCGGGTCGACCGGGTCGATTGGCACCAGCACGCTGGATGTTGTGAGGCGATGGCCCGGCCGGTTCGGGATTCATGCGCTGGTGGCCGGGCGCAATGTGGAGTTGCTGGCGGAGCAAATCCGGGAATTCCGGCCCACAGTCGCAGTCGTTGCGGATGAGCGCGCGCTCGCCGCACTGCGCAGCATCTTAAGGGATCGCGGCATACCGGCGCCTGAACTCGGTTGCGGACCGAAAGCGCGAGTGGAAGCCGCGGTTGCGCCGGAGGCATCCTTCGTCATGTCCGCGATTGTGGGCGTGGAGGGGTTGGAAGCTACCTACGAAGCCGTTCGACTCGGGAAGCGCGTCGGGCTGGCGAATAAGGAAGTGCTGGTGGCGAGCGGGCGGCTGGTGATCGACGCGATGCGCGCGTCGGGAGCGGAGCTGATTCCCGTCGATAGCGAGCACAACGGGGCGCACCAGTGCCTGCGGGCCGGGCTGAGAAGCGAAGTCGCCAAACTAATTTTGACCGCGTCGGGCGGTCCTTTTCGCGAAGCTCCCGCCGAGGATCTGGTTCGGGTGACGCCGGAGCAGGCCCTGAATCATCCAACCTGGAAGATGGGTCGGCGCGTCACCATCGATTCGTCGACATTGATGAACAAAGGGTTCGAGGTGATTGAGGCGTGCTGGCTGTTCGATTTGGACGCGAAGGATGTAGAAGTGGTAGTGCATCCGCAGTCGAAGGTTCACGCCATGGTCGAGTACACCGACGGGAGCGTGATCGCGCAGGTCTCGGCGACGGACATGCGCATGCCGATCCAATACGCGCTGACGTATCCGGAACGGGCGGACGCGCCGGTGCCACGCCTGGACTGGTCGGCAAGCGCGCGGTGGAGCTTCGATCCTCCCGATTACAAGAAGTTCCCGTTGCTGAAGCTGGCTTACGAGGCGCAGGCGGCGGGCGGATCGGCGACGGCGACGCTGAACGCGGCCGATGAGATCGCCGTGGAGGCGTTTCTGGCCGGCCGGATCTCATTTCCGGCGATCGCGGCGACGGTGGCGGAGACGCTCAACCGGGTGCCGAGCCGCGAGGCGAGATCGGTTAGTGAAGTGCTGGAGATCGATCGGGAGTCGCGGGAGACCGCTCGCAGTGTAATTCAGGCCCGCTGGGGCGGAAAGGTCGCCACCGAAACGGCGGTTCGTGCGTAAATAGAAGAGGCCATGGTTTTTTTAACGAGCATCTGGTGGTACCTGGTTCTGATCGGCGTGATGATTCTGATTCACGAACTGGGTCATTACTGGGCGGCGCGCTTTTTCGACGTAAAGGTGGAGACGTTCAGCTTCGGATTCGGGCCTCGGCTGTTCGGATTCAAGCGGGGCGACACGGACTTCCGATTCTCGGCGCTGCTGTTCGGCGGCTACGTGAAGATGGCCGGGGACCAGCCTGGAGACGAAGCCAATGCCGATCCGCGAAGTCTTCTCGCCAAGCCGCGATGGCAGCGGCTGATCATAACCTTTGCCGGGCCGGCCATCAACGTGGCGTTGGCGATCGTGCTGATGACCGGGCTGGACACGGTGCATTTCCCCACCATGCCGACACCGCCCGATCCCGTGGTCGGGTATGTCGATCCGAGCGGCGGAGTGGCCAAGGCCGGAATCCACGAGGGCGATCGGGTGGTGCAGTTCGACGACATTTCCGATCCGACGTGGAGAGATATCCAGATCAAGGAGCTCTCCAGTGCGAATCAGCCGGTGAGAGTGGCGGTGAGGCGCGACGGCGAGCGATTGAGCTTCACGCTTACACCGGCAATGGACCAGAAAAATGGCGTCGGGTATCTGGCGTGGTCGCCCGAGACGGAAGTGCGGGTGTCGTCGATTGAATCCGGACTGGCGGCATCGCGCGCGGGTCTTCAGGCGGGTGACATTTTAGTAAGCGCCAACGGACTGCCGCTGCGATCGACGGTGCGGCTGCACGAGATCGAGCACGACACCGACGGCAAGCCGCTGGACCTGGTGTATGCGCGCAACGGCGTGGAGCGTCACATCACCATCGCGCCGGAGAAACGGGATCCGGACGGGCAAGGGGCGCGCTGGGTGATCGGCTTGAATCTGGAGCCGAGGATCGAATACAGCAAGCTGCCGTTGCGGGCGGCGTTCGTCGAATCGCTGCATCAGAACGGCGAGGGCGCCCAGATGATTCTCCACTTTCTGAAGAGGATCGTGGAGCGGCGGATGTCGGCGAAATCGCTGGTGGGGCCGGTGGGGATCGCACAACTATCCGGTGAGGCGGCGCGTGAGGGGCCCATCGCGTACTTCGAGCTGATGGCGATGGTGAGCTTGAACCTGGGGATCGTGAACCTGTTGCCGATCCCGATCCTGGATGGCGGCGTGATTCTGATGCTGCTGATCGAGATGCTGATGCGCCGGGATCTGGATCTGCGGATGAAGGAAGCGGTGGTGAAGGTCGGGTTCGTGTTCCTGATGGTGGCGATGGTGTTCGCGATTTACAACGACATTTCGCGAATGCTGCCGGGGTGACGTGGCGGAAATTTTTTTAACCGCTCCTTCTAGTCGCGGCTGGTAAGCGGGCGCAGTGAGATGCCGCCCGATTGCAGCGCCCTCGCGACGGTTTCGGCGATTTTGGGTGCGCCCGGAGTGTCGCCGTGGATGCAGATGGTCTGGGCGTCGATTTTCACGGTCGAGCCATCCGATGCGATGACTCCTTGTTTCCGCGCGATTCGGAGAGCCTGCTCAGCGGCTTTCTCTGGATCGCGAATCAGCGCATCGTCGAACTTGCGCGAACGCAGAGTCCCGTCCGGTTCATAGCGGCGATCGGCGAAGGCTTCGGCGGCGACTCTGAATCCGGCGGCGCGAAACGCATCGAGCATCGGCGATCCGGCGAGGCCCACCAGCACCACATCCTTACTGAATCGCGCGACGCCGCGGGCGATGGCGGCGGCCAGATCGGGACGCTTCACCGCTTGATTGTAGAGGGCGCCGTGCGGCTTCACGTGCACAATCGAAGTCGCGAAGGTCGCGGCGATGGTTGAGAGGGCGTGGATCTGGTCGAAGACCGTCGATTCGATTTCGCTGAGGGGGAGATCCATTTCGAGGCGGCCGAAATTGGCGCGATCGGGATAGCCGGGATGCGCGCCGATGGTGAGGTTCCAGCGCAGGGCCTGCTCGATGGTGGTCCGCATGGTGTCGTCGTCACCGGCATGGCCGCCGCAGGCGATATTCACGGAGGTGACGGAACGCATGAGCGATTCCTGCGTGCCGTCGGCAATTTGAGCTGGGATTTCACCCATGTCGCAGTTCAGGTCGATGTGCATTTCGAAATCAGTGCCTCCTGTTCGAGGATTAAAGCACGTGCGGTTTCCGGTGTCACCAGCTCGAAGCGAATCTGGTCGCGCGGGCGAAGCTGGCCGACGATCGAGAGATCGGCGGAAATGATATTAGCTATTTTCGGATAGCCGCCGGTGGTTTGTTGTTCCACAAAAAGGATGATGGGCTGGCCGCCGGCGGGGATTTGAATCGCGCCGAGGGAGACACCTTCGGAGGTCATCTGGCCTTGGTGGGGCCCTTGCGTTTGCGGGACCTCGATGGTGGGGCCTTGGAGGCGCAGGCCCATTCGGTTGGATTCTTCAGAGACGGTGTAGACGCCTTCGTAAAAGCGACGGAGAGTATCGGCGGAGAACCAATCGGTTTGGGGAGCGATGGTGGTGCGGAGGGTTTTTCGCGGGGCGAGTGCGTGGAGAGCTTCCTGGACGTCCGAATGAGGTGTCGACACGAGTGTCGACACGGCACGCGAATGCGCGTGCGCCACATCATGAGGCGTCGACATTAGTGTGTGCGCCACACCGAGTTCGAGGACGTCGCCTTTACGGAGGGCTCGACCCTCGAATCCTCCGAGGCCTGTCAGGATGTGGGTCGAGGCGCTGCCGAGCAGCGGCCGCACTGCGATTCCCCCGGCGACGCAGAGGTAGCATCGGGCACCGTTGCGGCTGGGGCCGGTTTTGAGAATGCCGCCGGGGGGAATAGCGAACGCGGCGTGCATCGGGATCGGGATATTTCCGGATGCGATCGCATCCCCACCCTGACGGGTGGGGTTTGAGGGCAACGTGTCACTGCCCGCCAACGAAGCCCCAAGCTGACGCATGGGGCTGGAGGGCAACGTGGATAGCACCGGAGCGAAATCCGAACCGGCGAGCGCGACGACGCCGCCATCAGGGAAAAGAAACGTCCCGCCGAGCAGCGTCATTTCGAGCGCAGCGGTGTTTTCGGGATTGCCCACCAGCAGGTTCCCGATGCGGAGCGAAATGGGATCGGCCGCGCCGGAAGGCGAGACGCCGAGGGGTCCATAGCCGTAGCGGCCGAGATCCTGAACAGTGGTGAACATGCCCGGAGTTTGGACGTGAATCACATTGGTGTGGATCATGTCATGCGGTAGGCGCGGGATCGGTGGGGTTTACAAAACGAACGGGCGCAAAGCGAACGTGATCGCCGATGCGGAGGAGGCTGAGCTCGGCGGAATCAGGGTCGAAAATATCGAGCGGTGTTCGCCCGATGAGCCGCCAGCCGCCGGGCGTTTCGAAAGGATACACGCCGGTGTGCGTGCCGCCGATGGCGACGCTGCCTTTAGGGACGCGCTTGCGCGGCGATTCGAGACGCGGGGTGGCAAGTTCGGGCGGCAAGCCGCCGAGATAAGCGAACCCGGGAACGAAACCGACAAAATAGACGATATAGCTCGCCGAGCTGTGGAGCGCTATCACGCGATCCGGGGTGAGGCGGTGGAGCGCGGCGAGATCGAGAAGATCCGGGCCGTGCTCACCGCCGTAGTAAACGGGGATTTCAACGGTGCGAGGTCCGGGGAGCGCGACGGAATCGAGACGGGCGATGTGTTGAGTGAGAATGCGCTGAAGATTCGAGTGGTCCTGAGTGAGGGGATCGAAAACAATCAGGATCGAAGTGTAGGCGGGATGCAGATTGCGGACGGACGGAATGGGCTCGGCTTCGAGGAGGCGGAGGAGCTTGAGGACGCGATAGTGAGTTTGGAGGTCGATTTCGTCGCCCAGATAGACCATGAGCGATTGATCGCTCGCGTAACGGAAGGTGGTCATATGGCGCGGTAAAGCGAAATCGAGTCGAAGCTATGCTGCGTCATGCAGGGCCGCCACTCCGCGTTTGCCTGTGTTCGTTCCGGGCTGGAATAAAGACAAGCCGGTTTGAAAACCGGCTCGCCGGCATGAGTGCCGGCCCCACATCTAAACCCAGTCCATTTTCGGATGCATGGTGTGCCAATCGGTGGCCTGTTCAAATGCGAGCGCGACGCGTAAGGGCGCGCCCTCCTCATACAATCGGCCGGTGAAGATGATACTCTGCGGAGCGTTGTTGACGAATCCGCACGGCACCGCGACCTGCGGGTGGCCGGTGAGGTTGGTGATGGTCAGCGTGGCCGTGCCTTGCGGGACCACCAGCACATCCCACTTCTGCATGAATTCGTCCATCTGCTGTTGGAGCAGAGTTCGACCGCGCTGCGCGCGAATGTATTCGACCGCGGGAATCAGGCGCGAGGTGCGAAAACTGTTGGGCCAATCGCCGGTGCCTTGACTGCGTAGCTGAGTAACGCGGCCGTCGCGAGTGATGTCGTCGAAGGCGGCGGCGGCCTCAGCTTGCAGCAGGAACACGATCTGCTGGGCGTTGGTTTGCGGCAACTCGGCTTCTTCGAGCTTGGCGCCGGCTTTTCTCAGCGCGTCGAGAGCATTCTCGTAGACCTTCTTGCGATCGGCGGCGGCTTGCGCGGCGTTCGGATTGTTGCCGCCGCGGCCTCCTCCGCCAAAGCCCTGCGAGCGTTCGAACTCCGCTTTCACATAGCCGATTTTCAAATTCGCGAGCAGCGAGGACGGATTCCAATCGAGCGGCGCGTCGATGGTGGTGACGTCGTGGCCATCGGGACCGTACATGGCGTTGAGCACCAGCGCGCAATCTTCCACCGACCGGCAAATCGGCCCGATCTTATCCATGGTCCAGCTCAGGCCCATCGCGCCGTAGCGGCTCACGCGGCCATAGGTGGGACGGAGACCGGTAACGCCGCATCGTGAACTGGGGCTGACGATGGAGCCGAGCGTTTCGGTGCCGATCGAGAATCCGACCAGGCCGCCGGCAGTCGCCGAAGCCGAGCCGGCTGACGATCCGCTGGATCCGACGTTGATATCCCACGGACTCTTGGTGGTCCCGGCGAACCACACGTCGCCTTGCGCGAGCGCGCCCATCGATAATTTCGCGAGCAACACCGCGCCGGCGTTATACAGACGCTCGATGCAAGTGGCGTTGTAGGTGGGGACTTGATCCTTGAACGGCTCGGCGCCCCAGGTGGTCAGGATGCCTTTGGTATTGAACAGATCTTTCGCGCCGAACGGAATTCCGTGCAGCGGGCCGCGATATTTTCCGGCTCGGATTTCCTTGTCGGCGTCGGCGGCCTGCTGGAGCGCGAGATCCTCGGTCAGGGTGATCACGTTCAGCAGTTTCGGCGAATATTTCTTCAGCCGCGCCAGGTACATTTTGGTGAGGTCGGTAGACGAGATTTTTTTCGCGCGGACCAGCGGAGCGAGTTCGGTTACGGGAAGAAACGCGAGGTCCTCGATATTTTTGAATGGCGCCAGTTTGGCCGGATGAGTCGGCGTGAAATGCGAAGCGCGCGGTTTCGGCTCCTTGCCGGGCAGCGCGGGGCGGAAGTGAAACGCGGGCTCGGTATCGAGCGGGATATTCACTTTACGAAGCCCCTCATAGCCGGTGAGCGCGCGATTGACGGCGGGCAGCATCATGGCGCGCTGGTCATCGGTGAAATCGAGACCAAGGATGTCGAGCGAATCCTTCAACTGCTCTTTCGAGACGCGCTGCGGACCATCCTGGCCGCGCGCCTGGGCGGGTGCATGGGTGACAATGCCGGCTTCAGTTGCGATGAGAGCGGCGACGGTCGGGGCAATTTCGAGGAGGGTGCGGCGGCTGAATTGGGAGGGGGGCTGCGGCATGTCCATCAGGATATCGCAACAGGAGAACGGCGCCGGCTGAAAGCCGGCGGCAGCCATGATTGGCTGCCCCACCGTGTGGTAGAGTTCAGAATCATGGCAAGCCGCAGCGTCAACAAAGTGATTTTGATCGGACATCTCGGGCGCGACGCCGAGACCGCTTACACAGCATCGCAGGTATCGGTGACCAAGTTTTCCGTGGCGACGAATCGCCGCTGGAAGGACGGGCAAACCGGCGAGTGGAAGGAAGAAACCGACTGGACCAGGGTGGTCCTGTGGCGAGGGGAGAACGTCGCGCCGTACCTGACCAAAGGCAAGCAGGTGTTCGTCGAGGGACGCTTGCAGACGCGGAGTTACGACGACAAGGACGGCAAGAAAGTCTGGGCGACGGAAGTGGTCGCCGACGACGTGATTCTGCTGGGAGGGCGCGGCGAGAGTGGTCCCCCGGACGATGGGATGTCGCAGGAACAGCCGATGCGGAGCGCGCCTCGAGCTCGTCCGGCGGCTGGGCAGGCGGCGGCGTCGATTGGGGAAGGCGTCGGGGATGACGATGTGCCGTTCTAGAATAGTTTCCCGGTCATCTCGATAATCGTGCCGCACTCTGACGGAGGAATGGACGCGAAGAGCCGGGTGTTCGTAGCGGGGCACCGCGGACTGGTTGGCTCGGCGATCGTGCGGAGGCTGGAGCGCGAGGGCTACGGCAATCTGCTGGTCGAGAGCCGTGACCATCTGGATCTCCGCGATGCCTCGGCGGTCAACAAGTTTTTTGAACGCGAGCAGCCCGCGTTTGTATTTCTGGCGGCGGCGAAAGTGGGGGGCATCCTCGCCAACGACAAGTATCCCGCGGAATTTCTGCGCGACAATCTGCTGATCGAATCGAACGTGATCCACGCGGCGTGGCGCGCGGGCGTGAGAAAGCTGCTGTTTCTGGGATCGTCCTGCATTTATCCGAAATTCACTCCCCAGCCGATGCGCGAAGAGCATCTGCTGACGGGCGCACTGGAGCCGACCAACGAATGGTACGCGATCGCCAAAATCGCGGGGATCAAATTGTGCCAGGCGTATCGCAAGCAATATGGATTTCGCGCGATTAGCCTGATGCCGACGAATCTGTACGGGCCCGGCGACAATTTCGATCTGGAGAATTCGCACGTGCTGCCGGCGCTGCTTCGCAAATTCCACGAAGTGGCGGCGGCGGGCGCGCCGGAAGTGAACATATGGGGCACTGGATCGCCTCGGCGCGAATTCCTGCACGTCGACGATCTGGCGGATGCCTGCCTGTTCCTGATGTTGAATTACGATTCGCGCGAGATCGTCAACGTCGGGACCGGAGTGGATGTGACCATACGGGAGCTGGCCGAGATGATCCAGCGCGTGACTGGATTCAAGGGCCGCCTGAAGTTCGACGCATCCAAGCCGGACGGCACGCCGCGTAAGCTGCTGGATGTATCGAAACTCAACGGGCTGGGATGGAAGGCGTCGATTCCGCTGGAGCGGGGAGTGGCGGAGACTTATGCGTGGTATCGAAGGCAACCGGGGATGGGTTAGCCACGAATGCACACGAATAAACACGAATGGGAAACGAGAAAGCCATTCATGTTCATTTGTGCCCTGGTCGACTCTTTCGCGACTTACGGAGCCGGCTTAAAAGCCGGTTGCAGGCAGGATTGCCTGCCCCACATCGGAACTCAGATGCGCTGTTCGCAGACGGATCGCTCGGCGAGCTCGCCCACGATAGGTAATTTGTACGTCTGATCCTGGCTGACCTTGATCATCATGAAAATCCAGGCGAACAGGACCAGCAGTTGCAAGCCGTGCGTAACCAGGCGGTAGAGCGGCACGTCGTCGAACAGAAAACGCGACGGCGAAACCACCCATTCGACCATCAACCAGGCGACGAACAGATACAAGCCCTGGAAAGCGTGAAAGCGGACCTGGGTTTCGCGGCGGAAGCGCTCACTGGCGAGTACCACGATCGCGGCGATCCATCCGACCATGGGGATGTAGCACAGCAGCGCTGCGTGGCGGTTGCTGAGGCCGCCCGCGAAGTCGCCTTGGAAGCCGTGTCCGTGGGCAGCAGCGGCGAATCCCCCGATGCCGCCGGTTGGGCCGGTCTGAGACGGCTGGCGGCCTCCGCACTTGGCGCAGAACTGATCGGTGGGCTCTACGCCGGTGCCGCACTGTGGACAAAAAGGCATTATCGTCGATTTCTCTTTCGCGCACAACGGAACACCTCCGGCGCGCTCCTACCTACAATAATGTACGATACGCCAGCCGAATCCGTTCCGCCGGTCCTAGCCGGCCCTGGAATGGGGCGAGTTGGGCGGCGCGTGATAGCATCGAGACTTAATGAAGCGGATGCGGGCGATTCTTGCGTGCGCTGTGGTGCTGGCCGGATCGGCGCTGGCGAGGCCGCTGGAGATTTACTTCATCGACGTCGAAGGCGGCCAGGCGACTTTGGTGGTTTCACCGTCCGGCCAGAGCCTGTTGATCGACGCGGGATTTTCCAACTTCAGCGGACGGGACGCTGATCGCATCGCGGTTGCGGCAAAGGCTGCGCATGTCAAAAAGGTCGATTTTGTCCTGATTACGCATCATCACGGCGATCACGAAGGCGGCGTCCCCAATCTGTTGGAACGCTTGCAGGTCGGGATGTTTTTCGATCCGGGTCCGACGGTCGAAACCAGCCCCGCTCATTTGAGGACCTACAAAGCCTACGAAGCCGCGATGGCGAAGCAACAGCGCGAAGTGATCAAGCCGGGGGCGTCGATTCCGGTGAAGGGCATCGAGGTGACCGTGGTCGCCGCCGGCGGTCAAACCATCGATCGCCATGGCGAGGTCAATCCATTTTGCGCCGGGATCGCTCCGCAGTCGGATGGCGGCGAAAACGGGGGCGGCGAAAACGCGCGCTCGGCCGGAGTCGTCGTAACGCTCGGCAAGTTCCGTTTCGCCAATTTCGGAGATCTGACGTGGAACAAGAAGCTCGCGCTACTGTGTCCCGAAAATCGGGCCGGCAAGGTGGACGTGCTGGAGACGCCGCAGCACGGGGCGGAGGCGCCGAAAGCGATTTACGGGCTCTCGCCGCGGGTTACGGTGATGAACAACGGCGCGCGCGGCGACGCGAAGGGCTGGAAGACGTTCAGGGATTCGCCCGGGTTGGAGGATCTGTGGCAGCTCCATTTTGCCGTGGCCGGAGGGCAGGACGGTAACGCGCCGGATACTCTGATCGCCAATGTGGATGAGCCGTGCGAGGGCAAGTACCTGAAGCTTTCCGCGGAGCCGGACGGGGCGTTTACGATGTACAATTCGCGTAATAAGTACACCAAGACATACGGGGTGCGATAATCCGGCGCGCCGTTACGTTTGCGCTCAGGGGAGCGTCTCGTCTATGATTCACAAACTGGGCATTCACCAAAAACATATGAAGCGCACCATCTCCGTTCTCACGCTGCTGTATTTCTGCGGGGCATTCACGGCCCTGGCTCAATACAAGTCCATCAATCCACAGATCTCCAAGATTGTTTCGGAGGTGTCCGAAGAGCGGGTCACGGCGATTCTCAAAAAGCTGGAAGGCTTTGGGACACGCAGCATTTTTTCGTCGCAAGACGATCCGGTGCGCGGCGTAGGAGCGGCTCGCAAGTGGATCTACGAGCAGTTTCGAAGCTACAGCCCGCGCCTGGAAGTCAGCTTCGATCAGTATCGATTGAAGAAGGACGAATCGCGCGGATCGCGCATCCCCAACGACGTGGATTTGTACAACGTGGTCGCGGTGCTGCCGGGGACCATCAACAAAGAAGAGCGAATCATCATCAGCGGGCATTACGACACGGTGAATCAGCAGCGCGCGGCGGGATCGCCGCCCAACGCCCCCGGCGATCCCGCGCCGTCGGGTGGAGCGGCGGGCGGTCCGCCGCCACCGCCGCGCGATCCCAACATCGACGCACCCGGGGTTACCGACGACGGCAGCGGAACGGCGTGCGTGATGGAGCTGGCTCGTGTGTTGAGCCAGTATCAATTCGAGAAAACGCTGGTGTTCGTGGCGTTCGCGGGCGAGGAGGCGGGACTGCTCGGCAGCACTCTTTATGCGAAAAAAGCGCATGACACGGGAATGAAAATCGAGGCCGTGCTCAACAACGACATCATCGGTAGCGATGTGGCGGGCGACGGCCGCACCGACAATCGGCGGTTGAACGTATTCAGCGAGGACCCGCAGGATTCGCCCTCCCGGCAGCTTGCGCGCTACATCCGCGAGATCGGCGAGCGGTATGTTCCGTCGATGAACGTCGATCCGGTGTTTCGCGCGGATCGTTTCGGACGCGGCGGGGACCACACGCCCTTCAATCTGGAGGGGTTCGCGGCAGTGCGCTTCTCGACGCCGACGGAGAATTTCGCGAATCAGCACTCCGCTACCGATACTTTTGCGAATACGTCGCCCTCCTATACCACGCGCGCGATCAGGGTGAACGCCGCCGCGGCGGCATCGCTCGGCTGGGCGCCGAAGGCTCCGGTGACTACCGAGACGGTGGAGCGCAATGGCCGCAAAATCAGCAATTTACTGCTTACGCGGGGCCGTTCACGCTATGACGCGCTGCTGAAGTGGAAGAGCGAGAATCCGGAGCCGGATCTGGCCGGCTACGTGGTGCTATCGCGGTCGACCACGGCGCCTTACTGGGAGCGCGAGATTTTCGTGGGGAACGTGATGGAGTACACCATGCCGGAGGTTTCGATTGACGACCTGGTGTTCGCGGTGAAAGCGGTGGACAAAGAAGGCAATGAGAGCCTGGCCAGCGCGTATGTGCAGTCACCAAGAGAGAAGCGGACAATTGCGGTGTATTGACCGCCCTATCGTGGTGTTAACAAAGCACCGGAAAATAACCTTATAGGGGAAATCCTAGTAAGATCTATTGAGAGTAATGGTACTATTTGCACAAATGATTTTACTGAACTCCCCCGAGGTACCCGCTGTCATACGGGTGCGCCTGGCTCACCTTCGCAAACGGAAGGCTGCACTCGATGAATTGATACGGTCGGTTGAGCGTTATGTGGCCCTCGACCAAGCTCAGGACGGCTGGGACGGGCGGCTTCGAAAAGCCCCGGGTTCGGCCGGGGAGTTGGCGGGTGGGTCCAGGACGCAGATTCCTCGCCGCCGGTCGGCCTGAATAAGCCGCCAATCGTCTGAATAAGCGGAATCCCAACCCGGTTGACCCGGCAAACCCCCAAGATCGCCCGGACGCATCGCTTTTTGAAAAGTTGCTTCGACAGAGGCCCCAAGCTGTTGTAACCTAACAGTGAACCGGTGCGCCTTAGCAAATGGACAGAATGGAGCTTGACCGCTGCTCGGGGTTGCGAGTGGATCGCGGGCGGTGGCTATGCTGGTTGATTTCGAGCTCATCGAACGGGCGCGAAGTGGCGATGGTAGTGCGTTCAATCAGGTAGTCCAGGCGTACCGGAAGCGGATCCTGGGAACCATCGCGCGGCTGATCAGCCGGCCTGAGGATGTGGAGGACGTCGGACAGGAAGTTTTCCTGCGCCTTTACGATTCCCTGGACCAGTTGAGGACAGCCGAGGTTTTTGAGCCGTGGCTGTACCGTTTAACGGTGAATGCCGCGTATGATTATCTGAGGCGGCAGCGCCGCAGGCAGGAAAGCCGGATGTCGGATCTGACCGAGCAGCAGGTGATGCTGGCGGATGCGGCGGCGGGCGGGAAAAGAAGCGTTGAGGAGCAGCGCAGGACTAAAGTCCGGGAGCTGGTTCAGTCGTTATTAAGTAAGGTCTCCGAGGAGGATCGGATTCTCCTGACGATGAAGGAAGTGGAAGGGCTCTCGCTTAAGGAACTCGAGAAGATTTACGGGGTTAATGAGAATGCGCTCAAGGTACGGCTGTTCCGGGCGCGGCAGAGGGTGTTGAAGGCGTTCGAGGCGGAAGGCGGAGATCTCGCGGAGTTGGATCCAGAGTAGTTGCCGTTTGAGCAGGAGTGGTGCAAGGCACTCCCAGCAAGGTGAAATCCGCTGGGGCAGGTCAGGTTGGTGGAACGTTTTGAGGTGTAGAATGAATCGCATGGACAGTGATAAATTCGATGCTGGCCTGAATCGCAAGCTGGATCAGGTGTTCGCGGAATACCGGGCGGCTTTCCCCGATCCGGATGCAAGTGCCGCGTTTATGCCGGGGCTGTGGCAGCGTATCGAGTCGCGGCGATCGGCGAACATGACCGTGTTCAGGCGTCTGGCGCAAGTGTGCGTGGGCGCGACGCTGGCCCTCACGCTGATCATGGGCGCCTTCCTGATTCCTCACTTCGAAAAACTTCCGGTGTATAGCGCGAGCTATGTGGACGTGCTGGAAGCGGACCATCCCAACACCTACGTCGACGTCCTGACGGGTGACATCAAATGAAGCTTTCGCGGGTCGCCATCGTAATCTATGTCGCGCTAGTGTTTGCCAGTGGCGCGGTGCTGGGGGCCTTTGGGCACCGTCTGTACATGGCGTCTTCCGTCAGTGCCAATTTCCTTCCCGCGGTGATGGCGCCGGGCCGGCCCAGTCCCAATGCCGAAGAGTACCGGAAGAAGACGATGGCGGAATACAGGTCGCGATTGAAACTCACCGATGATCAGTTTTCCAAGCTGAACACCATCATGGATGAGACGCGCGCGCGAGTGACCGATATTCGCAAGCAGATGCATCCCGCGTATGAGAAAGTCCATCAGGAGCAGAATGAGAAGGTTCGGGCGATCCTCACTCACGATCAGCAGATCGAGCTCGAAAAGATGCACAAAGAGCGCGAAGAGCGTCAAAAGCAGAACGGCGGGCACGGGCCTGGACCGGGAATCTGAGCGCATCACGCTTTAACGCCGCAGATTTACGCGGCTGAACGCAGATCACTCCAGTCTTTTGGGTTGGGGCCGAGTTGCGTGCACAGACTCACGTTCGCCGTGATCCGAGCGCGTCCCGCGTTGAAAATCTCCTACGCGACCGGCTGCTTCTTCTTGGCCTCGGCGGCAAGGCGGGCGGCTTCGGCCGCATCGCGCACCTTCTGATACTTCTTCTGGAAACGATCCACGCGGCCTTCCGTGTCGATCAGCTTCTGCTTTCCGGTAAAGAAGGGGTGGCAGCTCGAGCAGATTTCCACGCGGATGTCGCCCTTATGGGCCGAGCGCGTCTTGAACGTATGGCCACAGGCGCAGATCACGTTCACTTCTTCATAGGCGGGATGAATTCCAGCTTTCATGGGGAAATCTTAGTTTAACACAGTCGCAAAACGTGGGGCAGGGCGGATCCGAGCCCGTGCCGGACGGGGATTTCAAGCGTTAAAGCGACGGATCCCCGCTCTGACGAGCGGGGCTTGAGGGGAAGAGCTCGATTCGCGGCGGGTCGGCAGGGCATGGCCCCGCCCCACCCAAAGGAAAAACCCCGCGACGCCGCGATGCAACCTGCGCATCGGGTCCGCGGGGCTTTCGTGTTAATCAGATCACTCAGCTTCGCATGAAGGGGCCGGTCCACATGAGATGCGGCCTCGTCACTGACGAAACCTGAACGTCAGAGCGCCAACTTCAACAGTCGGCCACCTCACGCAAGTATCGAGTGCAGTCTTTACTACCAGGTATCATTCGACTGGACCACCTCCTTTCTCAGTGATGCACCCATAATAAGGCGCAAACCTGAGAACTGTCAAACGTTTTCTTGGCCGATGTTTCGATGACGAGGGGCAGGCAATACTGCCTGCAGCCGGCTTTGAGCCGGCTGTAGACCCAACAGAACAACGCCGGCTGAAAATCCGGCGGCAGCCAAATTGGCTGCCCCACAACGGCCTACTGCGGATCTCCCGCGAGCGTGAAATTCACGTCGACCTGTGTGATCACTTCGACCGGATTGCCGTTGAGCAGGGTGGGCTTGTAGAGCCACTGCTTGACGGCCTCCATCGCCGCTGGGACCAGCAACGGATGCCCCGAAATGACCTCGATGTTCTGAACCGTGCCATCGGCTGCAATGGTCGTCGTCAAATGCACCACGCCCTGAATACGCGCTTGTTTGGCGAGCGGCGGGTAGACAGGATTCACTTTGCTGATCAGATTCGCCTGCTGCACGTTTCCTCCGACTCGAATCCGCTGCGGCGTTGAGCCGGCTGCGGCAGGCGCCACGACGCCAGCTTGGACGCGGCCGGTCACTCCACCAGCAGTGCCGCCTTTGATCACGACGCCTTCGACGCCAGCGAGTGGGGTTGGCGGAAGACCCGAACCAAGGATCAATCGAACCAACGCCTCGGGCTTCTCGCCAATAGAGACTGACATGATGCCCGCGAAATGCTCATCGACTTCCTTAGCCGCCGCCATAATCCCGGGCATCGACTCCGAGGTGACCTGGTCGCCCTCATGCACCGGTAGCTGGGCGCGCACTTTCTGCTCGATTTCAGGTGATACTCCCAGGAACTCGAGCTTCAAGGGGGCCATCGAGTTGTCCGTGTTTGTCTGGCGCTGAGCCGCCAGCTTCTTAACCGCTGGAGGCGCCGGCGCCGCGCCAAACGTGATGGTCGCACGCACCGTGGGCGCCGCGCCCGCATCCATCGAATAGTGCCATTGGAGCACGCTTTGGAGCGCGGATCTGCGAAGCTCATCGGGTCCACTCACTACGCGAGCGTCGGTCACTTCGCCCTTCGAATTCAGAGACGCATCCAAGACCACCGTGCCCGTGATGGTAACGCCCTGCGTCCGGAAAACGCTGGTGCGATGCATCAGCGGACCACCTGGATCGACCTCGATACCCGGCCCATCCACAATGCCGGCGCGTACGGTTACCGAAGTCGATTGTGCATTCACCTCGATCGGGCTTTGAAGCGGGAAAAACCAAACCGCGAGACGCGCCGCGATCAGCGCGGCGGAACAAACGGTGGTGAAACTGGCAATCAGACGGGGCTTGGACATGCTGGTCTCCTTGAGTACAGCCGCCACTCGCACGGCGAGTTGGCGTTTTTTCAAAAATAACGGCGCCGGAACGACGTCCGGATGCAATCTTTGCGCGGCGACGGCCATCAGCGCGTCGAGATACCGTTCGCGATTGCTCATCAGGCGCACCACTTCGGAATCGACGGTTTGCTCGCGCGCAAGTTGGATCTGGCTGAGCGCAAACCAGACTGCCGGATGGAACCAGAACAGGCCGCGGATGGCCTCTTCGGCGAGCACAAACAGCCAGTCCCCACGGCGCACGTGGACCAGTTCATGACACGCGATGGCTTCCCGCAGATCCGCGGGCAATTGGCACACTCGCGCCGGAAGCAGGATCGCCGGGCGTAACCACCCAAACGTCACCGGGCCGGAGATGGTGTCCGACACGTACCATCGGATTCCGAGATTTTCGAAAGGCACCGGGGGCTGGGCCAAGGCTCGCGAGCCCAGGCGATGGCGGCGAAGACGCGCCAGTCCGACCATGATCCACAGCGCTCGCAACGCCGCCCCGGCCAGGACGGTGAACAGCAGATTCTCTTTACTCAATGCGCCGCGCAATATGTTGCTCAACGCGAAGGAGGAGTGCTGAGGCGCCGTGGCGACGACCGCCGTCGAGGTAGTGATCGAAACAGCAGCGCCCATGTCCGCCACCGGGGCGGTCCACGGTTGAATGGCGGGAAGCAGCAACGCGATTGCCAGCAGGCCTTGCCAGAACACCAGCCGCCCGCGACCGGGCGCGAGGGTCCACGCCGCCACCGCGCCGATGGCCACCAGAATCCCGATTTGCGCGCTCCAGGCGACAACGTTGGTGAAGAGTGCGGGATTGGCGAACAAAGAGGGAATCGTCATTTCGGCTTCCTCACTTAGGTTTACGAGCCGCCTTTATGGTGCGGCGGATCTCGTCCAGGTCGCTTTCAGTTAGATGCCGATCCTCCACCAAATGTGCCAGCAGCGGCTCGGCGGAACCGTTGAAAACGCGATTGACGAACTCCCGCACCATGGAACGGATCACCTGTTTTTGCGGCTGGCTGGGCTGATAGACGTAGGCGCGCTCCTCGTAACGCTTCTTGAGATGGCCCTTAGTCTCCAGGATATTCATCATCGTCATGACGGTGGTGTAGGCGATGCGCCGGTGTTCGAGGAGAGCTTCATAAACGTTGCGAACCGTGGCGGTTTCCAGCCGCCAGACAACCTTCATGATTTCAAGTTCCTGCTCGGTGAGAGTGGGCTTCGGAGAACGCATACTAGTAAATTAGTACGAAAGGTGCGCGGAGTCAAGGGGGAAAGAAAGAAGAAGACAGGAGTCAGGAGTCAGGAGCCAGAATGGCGATCCACTCAGCCGCCCGTGCGCGAATGCAGCCGGGGCCTGACGACTGGTCGCCCGGAAACAAGTCGCCGATCACCGCGACCGAATCCGCTCCGGCATCGATTACGCTACGGGCATTCGTGCGAGTGATACCGCCGATCGCGACCAGGGGCCGCGAGGTCAACGGACGAAGCCGCCGCAGCTCGTCGAGTCCCACTGCGGGATCTGGATTTTGCTTGGACGCAGTCTCGAAGATAGGCCCGAATGCGAGATAGTCCGCAGCTTGCGACGCGACACTCGATTCAGCCTGGCGAAGCTCGCGATCATTGTGCGTCGACAGCCCGATGATCGCCTCGGCGCCGGTGATGCGCCTCGCATCGGCAGGGGTAAGGTCGTGCTGGCCCACGTGCACACCAACGTGGTGGACGCCCGCGTCGAGATGCTTTGAACGAAGCATTCGCGCGATATCAACGCGATCGTTCACCACCAGCAGGGCGCCTGCCTGCCGGCACAGACCAGCGACCCGTTCGAGATCAGCGAAAACATCGCGCCCGAAAAATCCCTTGTGTCTGAACTGAAGGACGGTCGCGCCTGCTTCGAGAATCTCCATCGCCACCGCGGAGATTTCGAGATGGCGCTTCCGCGCGGACCCAACATCGAGAATCGGATAGAAACGGGGGAACTGCATGCGATTCTCCAGTTCAACATGAAACGCGGATTCTGGTGTGCCGCTTCGCCTGAGTGTCAAAAATCCCGTGCGTCGTTTCCTGGAACAAAGCGGATCTTCAGAAGAAAACAAACGGCAGCATCACCCAGAAAGCATTTGTCATAACGTCTGACCGATTTTGATACGCCCGTAACGCGGCCGACGCTAAATTGCCCTGGCAGTAGTAAATGAGATGTAAAAGAATTGTAAAAACGAAACTTACGTTAGTTTACGAGCAACTTCTTGCCGCATAATGGGGGCGTCGAACATCGCTTCAGAAGTCAAGGCTCGATAGTCAACATCAGGGGGTTCCACTTTGATCCGTAAATCAGCTAGCGCAATGTTATCGGGCGGCGCCGCCGTCGCAGAGGCGCGGTCCCAACCGAGTCACGCCGCCAATCACGTCCACTCCAGCCGACCAGCGAATCATAACGGTCACACCGCCCGCCCGGAAGACCCTTGTCCGTGCGCCGAAACTTCGGGCACGGTAGTAGCGATGCGGCAGGTACCCGGATTCCGCGTGATCGAGAATCACTATCCCGCGGGGCTGGAGCTGCCGCGACATTTTCACGAATGCGCCTACTTGAGCTACGTGCTGGAAGGCCCGTATTCGGAGTCATATGGGAATTCGGCGAGCGTCACCTGCTCGCCCGGAGTGTTACGGTATCTGCCAGCCACGCTCCCGCATGCAAATATTTTCGATGCCGGCTCGCATTGTCTGCTGATCGAAGTCGATAACGAAGCCTTGAAGCGGGTGGAGGAGCACACCACCACGCTGGAACATCCGGGCGAGATCCAGGGCATCGGATCGACTTGGCTCGCGCAACGTCTCTATCACGAGTTCCGGCAGGGCGACGAACTCGCGCTCGTGTCGATTGAAGGTGTGCTGCTGGAGATGCTGGCGGAAGGGGCTCGGCACGCCGGCGCGTCGGGACCGGTTACGGTAATCCCGCGATGGCTTCGAATCGCCCGCGAATATCTGGAATCGAATTTCCTGCGGCCGCTGAGCCTGGCCGAAATTGCGGGCGCGGCGGGCGTGCATCGCGTGCATCTATCGCGCGAGTTCCGCCGCTACTTTTCGACCACCGTCGGCGAGTTCCTGCGACGTAAACGAATCGAACATGCGTGCCACCTGGTATCCACCACGCATATCGCGCTGGCGGAAATTGCGATGACCTGCGGATTCTCCGATCAAAGCCACTTCTCGGCGACGTTCCGCCGGCAGGTGGGGTTGACGCCGGCACGCTTCCGCCAAATGGCTCAATCCAAGTAGGCGCTAGCGAGTCAGGCGCAACCCCAACCCTTGACATTTATTCCTTCCTTCCACGGGCGCAGGCGTTCACGTCTGCGCCCTTTTTTGAGCACACAGGCCGTTTGCGCCGATGTGCGCGATGAAAATACGTAAGCGCACGGGCCGTTCGTGCCGTTGCGCGATGAAAATAGGGGAACCTGTTATCTTGAACGGAATGGCTGATCGCCGAAACGTGCTTTGGGTTGTGGTGCTCTTCTTGATCTGTGTGGTCTTTGAGGGCCGGTTCACCTATGATTCCATCGACGGCGAGATGCACAGCCAGGAACGGGCGCGCCTTCCGTTCGGGATCAAATCGCCTACGCGCGAGCTACAGGGGTTGACCAAGGAGGCCAAGGACGCCGGGCTCACCGGCACGGATCGAATTGTCGCCGTCGACGGCCGCACGGTGCTTGGCATGGCGCCTCTCACCGCGGCGATTCGCGCGCATCGCGCCGGAGATTCGATTCAGGTGACGGTGAAGCGAAATGGCGCAGACACATCGGCCTCAGTGCGCCTCGCGGGCGACACCATCAGCGCCAGTAATTGGGCTTTGATCATTTTTCTCAGCTATCTGACGCCGTGGTTTTCTATCGCGCTCGGCTTCACCGTTCTGTTTTTGCGGCCGCGCGACCCGCTCGCCTGGTTGCTGATGCTTCTGATGCTCAGCTTCAGCCAGTTCGCCGGAGGAAACTCGTTCGTCGAGACGCTTCTCGGATGGAACGGATGGATGCGTCCGGCCGCGATGTTCTATAGCTCGCTGCTGAGCGCCACCTGGGCGCTTTGGATGATGCTATTTGGCCAGTATTTTCCCAATCGCGAAGCGAATGGAGTTTGGCATCGCGTCTTTCGCTGGGCGGTCGGGTTGCCCGTGTTGATCATCTCCCTTGTAAGCGCTGTCATCAGCGTCGCGGAAATGGATGACGCAGCCGCCATGTCTGCCCTGCAAATTCCGCTCATGCGCGCCGGAGTGGCGCTCATCATCCTGATGATGGTCGCCATCGGCTCGTTCTTCATCAGCATCTCTTACAAACGGAAGGTTGCGAAAGCGGCCGACGAAAAACGACGCCTGAAGCTGTTGTATTTCGGCGTGACCGCCAGCATGACTCCTCTTTTCCTGTTGGTCATCGCGTCCGTGATCCTGCATCGCCAAAATTTCGGAGGATCGGGATGGGATTGGTACATCATTCCCGCGCTGCTGGCTCTGTTTCTTTTCCCGTTGACGCTCGCCTACGTGATCGTGGTCGAAAAAGCGATGGACTTGAAGGTCGCCATCCGCCAGGGATTGCAGTATGCGCTCGCGCGGCGAGGAGCACGAGTACTGACGATTCTCGCGATGATCGCGGTGGTGACGATCGGAGTGACGCTCCTGAACCAACCGGGCGTGCGGCGTCCGCAGCAAATCATAGTGATGACCGTCATGATCATCATCGTCATACGCCTGCGCATGCTGGCCGAGCGGCTGCGTTCCTGGATCGATCGCCGATTCTTTCGCGAAGCCGTGAACACGGAGCGTGTGCTGCGTGAGCTAGGCGAAAACGTGCGATCGATCATCGAGATGCAGCCCTTGCTCGAGACCGTGACCAACACGATTTCCTCCGCGCTGCACGTGGCGAAAGTTGCCGTCATGACGCGACAGAATGGATACTTCGCGCCGGCACACGCGCTGGGATACGGCTCGCCGGGCCCACACATGCACTTTGCGGCGACGAGCGCGGTGGCGGAGCGCCTGGGGCGATCGCGCGAACCTTTGCGCGTGTCGCTCACCAGACCCGAGGCGTGGGTCGACAGCCAGGTAACCGAACTCGGGCCGGAACTGTTGTTGCCGCTTGCGGTCAAGGATCGCTTGCTGGGATTCCTAAGCCTGGGGCCCAAACTTTCTGAGGAGCCGTATACGCCGACCGATGTCGCACTGCTCGAATCAGTGGCTTCGCAAACCGGGCTCGCGCTGGAGAACAGCCGATTGACGGAGGCGGTTGCCAGTGAAGTCGCCCAGCGGGAGCGATTGAATCGCGAACTGGAGATCGCGCGGGAAGTGCAGCAGCGGCTGTTCCCGCAATCCGGTCCGGAAATCGCGGGACTGGACTACGCGGGCAAATGCAGGCCGGCATCCAGCGTCGGCGGCGATTACTACGATTTTGTGTCGATGTGCGATGGGCGGCTGGGGATAGCGATCGGCGACATATCCGGCAAAGGAGTTCCTGCCGCCCTGCTGATGGCGAGCCTCCAAGCCTCCCTGCGCGGGCTGGCGATTTCGAATCCGCCGGAACTGTCGCCGCTCATGGTGAATCTGAACCGGTTGATTTACGACGCGTCACCATCCAATCGGTATGCGACGTTTTTTTACGGCGTCTACGATCCCAAGTCCCGCGAGTTCATGTACGTGAACGGCGGCCACAATCCGCCCATGGTGTTTCGCGGCGGTGAAGTCTTGCGGCTGGAAGAAGGCGGTCCCGTCGTCGGGCTGCTCGGTCCGGCGCAATATAGCCAGGGGCTGGTGACCTTGCAGCCGGGCGACACGATGGTGCTGTTCACCGACGGCATCAGCGAAGCCATGAACGAAGCGGACGAAGAATTCGACGAAGAGCGATTGATCCCGGCCGTGCGAAGCGGAGTAGGGATGAAGGCGGTGGACCTGATCGATCACATCATTCGCGAGTGCGATGCGTTCGTTGCGGGCGCTCCGCAGCATGATGACATGACGCTCGTGGTGGTGCGGGTGGAATAGAGCCGTATATTTTGATAATCTATACGTATGAAGCGAAAGAAGACTTGGCTGTTGGATCAGACCTTGATTGACCGTGTTCGCCGCGCGTACAAGTCCAAGACGGAGACCGAGGCCGTTACGCGAGCTTTGGAGAACGTTGTCTTTCAGGATCAAATCGTCAGGGCTCTTCGGCAGACAGCGGGCAAGATTCCGAGAATCGAGAAGGTCTTCTGAAGATTATCGTAGATAGCGATATTTTTATCACGCATCTTCGGCGTCGCGATGAACTCGCTTTGCTCGAGCAATTCGCGCGGCGGTCACTTTGGTACATGAGTTCCGTGGTGGCGCTGGAGTTGCGAGCCGGATGCCGCACCCGCACTGACGCACGCGTGTTGCGTAATCTGCTGGATCCGTTCGAGCGAACCCAACGGATTGTGTATCCCGATCACCGCATGTGGGTTCGAGCAGGTGCCATCCTTGCCGACCTGGAGACGCCGGATCGCGACAGGAGGCAGAGGCTCGTCCACGAGACAGTCATCGCACTCAGCGCGATAAGCATCGGGGCTTGTGTCGTGACAGCAAACCGGCGCGACTTCGAAACGCTAGCCGGCGTCCTCCCGTTGACCTCGTTCGGAAGCGTCCACGAAGCTCTCGCTGCCGTGGGCAGTTAATCCTGCGCTTCGCTCGCAGTGAAATACGCGCAATCCGGATGATGGAACACCAGCGCGCTCACGCTCGCCTCCGGGTCCATCATGAAGCCTTCCGTCAGCTTCACGCCGATTTCTTCTGGTTTCAGCAGCGCGAACAATCCCGCTTGGTCTTCCAGATTCGGGCAGGCCGGATAGCCGAAGCTATAGCGCTTGCCGCGATAGCGCGATGTGAAACGGTCCTGCATGGTCATCGTTGGCGAATCGGGAAAGCCCCAATCTTCGCGGATGCGGCGATGCAGCCACTCCGCGCATCCTTCCGCGGTTTCGATCGCGAGCGCCTGCAGCCCGTGCGCCATCAGAAATTCGCCGCGCTGCTTGGCTTCTTCCGAATGCGATCGAACGCACTCGCCCGCCGTGACGACGAACATCGCAATATGATCGCGGCGTCCCTCTTCGGCGTCGAGCACGTAATCGCTCAAGCACAGGCCGCCGGATTTCGGCTGCCGTCCGAACTTGAAGGTATGCAGTGCGTTAGCGGATCCCGGCTCAAACAACCGGATCGAATTTCCGTCGCGTTCGGCTTCGAAGAACCGCCAGACCGCGCGGATCTTCATGAACTGCGCCGCTGCTTCCTTCACCTTTTCCATCTGATCGAAGAGTTCCAGTGCTTTCGGATCGCGCTCCGCGAGAAGCTTTTCGAAATTGCCCTTGAATCCCAGGTGGCGGCCGTAGAGCATGAACGGATTGATGTAACTCCAGACTTCCTGAAGATTCGGAATCTCGCGCACGCGCCGATCCAGATATGGCGCGGCCGGAATAGGAATATCGACGCGCACCTTCGGGCTGCGCGCAGTGCCCGTGTTGGCTTCCGGCGCCGCTTCCTTGAAAAGCGATGGATCCGCAGTCGTGAAAACGTGCGTGCTGATGACCAGTTCGCGAGTTGCCGGATCCATCAGCTCGTTCATGATGCGCAGTCCGGTCATCGCGTCCTTCGCGTAAAACGTCGCCGACCCGTACGCCGGGCCGATGCGCGTGGTCGTGAATTTTTCCGATAGCGCCGCGCCGCCCACCAGCAGCGGCACTTCCACGCCATGATCCTTGAAATCCGACGCCGTGGTCACCATCTGGTGCGCGCTTTTCACCAGCAGCCCGGAGAGGCCGATCGCGTCCGGCGAATGCTCGCGCCACGCCCGAATCAGATCCTCGGGCGGCACCTTGATGCCGAGATTGATCACCTGGTAACCGTTGTTCGACAAAATGATCTCGACCAGATTCTTGCCGATATCGTGGACGTCGCCTTTCACGGTAGCGAGCACTATCTTGCCCCGAGTTGAAGATTCGGTCTTCTCCATGAATTGCTCAAGATGATTCACCGCGGCCTTCATCGCTTCGGCCGATTGCAGCACCTCGGCGACAATCAGCTCATTATTGTTGAACAGCCGCCCGACTTCGGTCATGCCCGTCATCAGCGGCCCGTTGATGATGTCCATCGCGCCGGTGCCCTCGGCGCGTTTCTTTTCAAGATCGGGAATCAGTCCGTCCTTGGTGCCTTCGATGATGTAGTTCGCCAGGCGCTCATCCAACGGCAACTCGGCGGCGACTTTCTTTACCTTCTTGGTTGCCCTGCGGGAATACTCCGTGATCGCCGCGATGTGGAATTGATTGATGGCGATTTTTTGCTCGCGCGATTGCTCTCGCCAGTCTTCGGGAGCTTTTATTTCCGGAGGTGGAGTGTTGAACAGAAGATTCTCCGCCAGCCGCCGCTCCTCCACCGGAATCGATGCAAAGCGTTCCAGCTTTTGCGAATTGACGATCGCCAGATCCAGACCCGCCTTGGTCGCGTAATAAAGGAACACCGAATTTACGACCTCCCGCGCCGACGCGGGAAGCCCGAACGAAATGTTCGATACGCCCAGAATCGTTTTCACGAACGGGATGTTCTCTTTGACCAGCCGGATCGCTTCGATCGTTTCGACCGCGCCGCCGACGTAGTTTTCGTCGCCCGTGGCGCACGGGAACACCAGCGGATCGATGATGATGTCTTCGGGCGGAATCCCATATTTTTCGGTCAGCAGCTTGACCGATCGCCGCGCGACCGCCAGTTTCCGCTCGCGCGTAAACGCCTGCGCCTGAAGCTTGTCTTCGTCGATGGTTCCGCATACCAGCGCTGCGCCGTAGCGCTTCGCCACTGGGCAGATGCGCTCGAATTTCTCCTCGCCGTCCTCAAGGTTGATCGAGTTGATGATGCTCTTTCCCTGGCACCACGTCAGCGCGCGCTGGATGCCCGCCGGGTCGGTAGTGTCGATCATCACCGGCACTTTGAGCTTCGGCATCAGCTTCGCGTAAAACGGATCGATGTCCTTCAGTTCCTCGCGATCCGAGGATTGCAGGCACACGTCGACGATATGCGCGCCGTTCTTCACCTGCCAGCGCGCGATTTCGCTGGCCTCTTCCCACTTTTCCTCGGCGATCATCTGCTTGAACAGCCGCGACCCGATGACATTCGTCCGCTCCCCGACAATGAGCGGACGATTCGAGTCTTCCGCCTCCACTAATTCGATCCCGGAATAATACGCGCGATGCGATGGCGCGGGAACCGCGCGCGGCTTGCGTCCGTCTGCCATCTGCGCGATCGCCCGAATATGCTCCGGCGTGGTTCCGCAGCACCCGCCGACAATGTTCAACCACCCGTGCTCAACGAATTTGTCGAGCTGTTTCGCGAGCGATTCCGGCGTCTCCAGGTACTTGTCTTCTTCATTCGGCAGCCCTGCGTTGGGGTAGCAGGAAATTCGCGTCGACGCCATCTCCGCCAGCGTGCGAATGTGATCCGTCATCAAGTCCGGACCCGTGGCGCAATTTAATCCCACGGATAAGAGATCCGCGTGAGACACGGAAGAATAAAACGCATCCGCGGGCTGGCCGGCCAGCATCGCCCCGAATCGTTCGATGGTACCCGAGACCATCACCGGAATGCGGATGCCGAGTTCGCGCTCCAGCCGCTCGACGGCCACCAGCGCCGTCTTGATATTGCGCGTATCGAACGCGGTTTCGATCAACAGCAGATCCGCGCCGCCTTCCATCAATCCCTTCGCCTGGATGTAGTAGCTGTCGCTCAGCTCTTTGAAGGTCACGTCGCCGCGCAGCGTGATCGATTTGGTGGTCGGCCCCATCGATCCAGCCACGAAGCGGGGCTTGGCCGCCGTCGAAAATTCATCGGCTGCCTGGCGCGCGATTTTCGCGGCGAGAAAGTTCAGCTCATGCGCCTTGTCTTGAATATTGAACTCGGCAAGAACAATCGGCGAGCCCTGAAAACTGTTGGTCTCGACGATGTCCGCGCCGGCTTTGAGATACGCGCGATGAATATCCGCAATCCATTCCGGACGTGTCACGTTCAGGTTTTCGTTGCAGTTTTCCAGACCCTGACCGCCGAAATCGGCGAGAGTCGGATTGTACGCTTGCAGCATGGTCCCCATCGCGCCATCGATGATGAGGATGCGCGAAGCTAGAGCGTCATAAAGTTGGTTCCGGCGGTGTTCCTGCATATGCGAGCCTCTTTAAGGCAGTGGTTGCCCGGACCACTCCCTCCGGGATCGTGGCTCGATATTTTATTGTAGCTGCTCTTGCGGAACTTCCGTATTGAAGCTATACCCGAATCCGCGCACGCTGCGAATGAACGGGCTGGCTTCATCCACTTCGATTTTCTGGCGCAGCCGCAGAATGTAGACGTCCACGGTGCGGTCCGTCACCGCGCGATCGTGTCCCCACACCGCATCCAGCAGCTGCTCGCGGCTGAACACCACGCCGGGACGGCTCATCAGAAATTCCAGCAGACGAAATTCCGTCGCCGTGAGCGTGATTTCCTGGCCGGAAAGATGCACGCGGCAACGCGCCCGATCCAGCTCCAGATCGCCGCTCTTGAGGAGCTTGGAAACGGGCGGCTGTCCGCGAAAATGAATCTTCACGCGGGCGATTAATTCGCGCACGAAGAACGGCTTGACGATGTAGTCGTTCGCGCCCAGCTCGAGCCCTACGATGCGATCGGTTTCCGAAGCCCGCGCGGTCAGGAAGATCACCGGCACGTGCGCCAGCTCCGGGTTCGCGCGAATCGACTTGCAGATTTCGAGGCCGTCGGAATCCGGCAGCATGATGTCCAGGATCATCAGGTCGGGACGCTCCCGCCGGCACAGATCCAGCGCTCCCTTGCCCGTGTGCGACCCGGCCACCACGAATCCTTCTTTTTCCAGGTTGTACTCGACCAGCGAGTAGAGGTCCTGGTCATCCTCGATCAGAACGATCTTCTTCATAAAGAGAAAGAGTAACCGATGATCGGTTACAACCAGATTACAATGTCGTGACGGCGTGCTGAATTGCGAAACGAACCCGATTGGCTTTCATGAGGCGCACGCGTCTGGTTAACGATAACTCAAAGATAGTTCAACGCGGCAGGCTACTTCGCCGGAAATCCAGGTGTGGCCTTCACTTCCTCGATCTGTTTATCGTGACGCATATTGTGAAGCGGAATGTACAGCACCCACTGATACGCGTTCAGCGGATTGAAAATCGGAAACGGATGCTCAGCCAGATGCTCTTTCAGCGGAAGCTGAGTCTGTTCGACGAAGCGCAAAGTAATGCCCCGCGCTTCCGCGAATCGCTGCATGGTGACCTTGCGGTCCAGCTTGCCGGTGGGCACGATATCCTCGGGAGCCTGCGCCTTGCCCAGCCGCGGCGCCATCACCCGCAACAGGAGTTCGGTCTTACCCTGGGTCGCCGTCTCCCAATCGGCCGTGGGTGCGTTCTTGATCGCCTCCTGCGCCTTTGCGAACAGCAAGCCCTCGGCGAGCTCGATGTGCTCGGCGCATTCGCCCACCGACCAGCGCTCCGGCGCCGGCTTCCATTTCCACTGAACATCGCTCAGGCCGTTCACGGCCTTGACGAATTCCTGTTGCGAATCCTTCAAGTACTTAATGAGTTGTTCTTTCTCGGCTGGAGTCATATGAGGATCGGATGCGTGAGCGCTCGCGCAGATGCAAGCCGCTAACGCAAGGCAGACGATTAAACGGCGCGATTCCATTCGTCCAGAATACCGCTTTAGGTGCTAGTGGGGGAGGGCCATGCCCTGCCAATGGCGCGCATTCATCGCGTCTTTCAACAAACTCCTAATATACTTGTGTCGGGCCCGAAGAAATCCGAGTGACTCCCGACCTCGCCATTCTGACCGTCTGGATAACCGTCGGCCTCGTATGGCTGGCCGCCTCGGCGTCCCTGAAATCCGTGGCTCGCACTGAGCCGCTCGGCTCGCGCCTGTTCCACATTCTAGGGATCGCGCTGGCGTTCCTGCTGCTATTCGATTCGCACCTACCCATCCCAGCCCTGAATCGCAGATTTGTCCCTGATACGCCCGCAGTCTGGTGGACGGGATTCGCCCTGACCGTCGCCGGAGCCGCCCTCGCCATCTGGGCGCGACTGCTGCTTGGTACGAACTGGAGCGCCACGGTCACGGTCAAACAAAACCATGAGCTCATGCAAATCGGTCCCTACGCCGTCGTCCGCCATCCGATTTATTCGGGCTTCCTGTTGGCGATGTTCGGCACGGCGATAGCGTTCGGCGAAATTCGCGGCCTGATCGCGGTCGTATTAGCGTTTATCGCGTGGCGTATCAAGTCGCTGATCGAAGAGCGCTTCATGCTGGATCAGTTCGGCGAGCAGTACGCGCAATACAAGCGCGAGGTGAAAGCCCTGATCCCGTTCGTGCTCTAGTTCTTAACGAGCCGCGACCATAGGGAGCGGTTAAACTTCTTTCGATAAAGCAACGCGCTTCATCACGTTCGCGCCTCAGTTCTCTGTCGGCGTCCGCTCCACGTGATCGATGACGATCACTGGCATCGGATACTTCTGCGCGGCCAGCTTGAGCCCCAGATACTTATCGACCGCTTCAAAAACCGTGATGTCGCCATTCGGGTCTGTGGCTGCCGCAACCCCGCCGGGTGAATCTCCGCCGCCTCGGCCTGCTGCGGTGAATCGGCCCTTCCAAGCCCAGCTCAGGGTGAAATCGTAGGAGCCTTTGAGTCCGGTCAGATCCACCACGGGGTGATCGCCGAGGTAGCCCGGCGCCTGCTGGCGCAGCTGTACCGCCAGTTGCGCCATGGTCGTGTTCTGGCATGTAAAGATTTCCCTACCATCTCCGGTACTGTCCTTGCATGAGCTCCGGACCGACCCGTCCGCGTCCTTGAGTTTCGAGCGCTTTCCCGCGGTAAGCGCATATACCGAGACGGGCTGGTCTTCGTTGTGGACCGCCAGCTTGAAGCGTTCCGTCAGCAACTTCTGAAGCATCGGTCGAAGCGTATCGAGTGGAACCCAAGCGGGCGTCTTCGCGACCAAATCGAAATGGTCCGAGTCCCACCATTTCGGCGCTCCGACGACCATATCGGGTTCGATACCGTAGGCCAGCGTGATCAATGACTTCAGTGTCGCGCCCGGAAACTCCAACCGGCCGCTCGGAAGGAATCGAACTTGTCCCCCAGTAGCCCCGGGCTTGCTCGGACGGATTTCCGCCACTTCAAACTCCGTCGGAGGAGGAGGCAGGGTGCGCGTCACACCCTCGGGATTGTCCGTCGGTTTCTGGTTTACATGCTCCACGACGATGACGGTCCCGAGTTGCGTTTGAGCCTCCAGATTCAGCCCAAGTTGTTTATCGACGGCATCGAAAATCGTGGTGCCGCTTACCTGGTCGGTGTGACCCGGTTTCCCGAGCAGGCCACGCTGAGTCCAGCTCACGGTGAAATCATAGGCTACTGTAAGGCCCGTCCTGTCTATCACCGGAACGTCGATATAGCCGTCCGCCATCCCGCGAAGTCGTTGCGCCAGTTGGGTCATAGTCATGTTTTGACATGTGTATGTGAGCAAGTCCGTTCCTCGGCCAGTCTCGCTGCAGCGGGAAGGGCCGTCGCCGGCCGCTTCCTTGAGTTTCAGGCCGCGCTTTCCCACGGTCAGGGCAAATATCGGCAGAGGCCGTTCTTCTTTGCGGATGCCAAGTTTGAAGCGTTCCGTCAGCAGCGCCTGGAGCATCAGGCGAAGAGTATCTTGCTGGGTCGTTGGCGCAGCCCTGGCGGAGATATCGAATCGATCCGTATCCAGCCAGGGCGGCCCTCCGATCACTCGGTCGTTTTCGACCTGGTAGGCGACCCTAATCAGATTCAGCATGGTCGCGCCGCGCAATTCAACCCGGCCTGCGTTCATGAAGTTGACCATCCGTTCGGTTGCCCCGGGCTTGCTCGCGTGTACATCCGCCGCGTCAAATGCGGGCGCGGTTTCGGGGGATTGACCAAAGACTTGTAGAGACACGACCAAGCCGGAAAGAAGTACGATAGCGAGCGTTCGCTTCATGCGCAGGCCTCCTTGGGCGAAGGACAACTTGAGGCTTTTAATTATAGGTGAGTTCTTTGAGGCGCGACAGAATGGAGCGCTCGTATTGACAGCCACACCCGGCTCATTGTCCCCGAGCCAGCCCGAGCGCTTTGATTCGTTTATGCAAATTCGTGCGCTCCATCCCCAGTACGCGCGCTGCGCTCGACACGTTCCATTTGCTCTCTTCCAGCGCGCGAAGAATATGCTCGCGCTCGGCCGATTCCTTGGCTTCCCGCAGATTTCCGCGCGTGCCCGCCGACCTCGCGATGCGAATCTCCACCGGGACTGACTCCGCTTCCAGCACCTCGCCGCGCGTCAGAATCGCCATGCGTTCCACGGTGTTGCGCAGCTCGCGAATATTGCCGGGCCAGGAATAATCCTCCAGCGCCTCGAAGGCCGCATCCGAAAAACGCCTCGACTTGAAATTGTTGCGTGCGCAGAACTCACTTAAGAAATACTCCGCCAGCGGTCGGATATCGTCGCGGCGCTCCCGCAGCGGAGGCATGCGTACCGGCACCACGCACAGGCGATAGTACAGATCCTCGCGAAACTTCTGTTGCTGGACCAGTTCACTCAGATCGCGATTCGTCGCCGCGATCACGCGCACCGTAACGCGAATGGATTGCTCTCCGCCCACGCGATGGAATTCGCCCTCCTGCAACACGCGCAGCAATTTCGCTTGCGACGACCCGTGCAGATCGCCAACCTCGTCCAGAAACAGCGTACCTCCATCGGCCAGCTCGAACTTTCCGCGGCGTGCCGATGTCGCGCCGGTAAACGAGCCCTTCTCATGGCCGAACAGCTCGCTTTCAATCAACTCAGTGGGGATCGCCGCACAATTCACTTTGACGAACGGCCCCGCCGCGAACGGGCTTTCGGCGTGGATATGCGCGGCGAGCAGTTCCTTGCCGGTGCCCGACTCGCCTTCCACCAACACCCGTGCATCGCTGCGAGCCGCCATGGTAGCCTGATCCAGTACGCGATCGAACGCGGCGCTTCCTCCGATCATTCGCGCCCCGCCCACCATCTCGCGCAATCGCCGGTTCTCCTCCCGCAGCTTGGTGTCTTCGAGCGCGTTCTTCAGCGACACCAGAACCTTTTCGCGGCTCAGCGGCTTTTCGAGAAAATCGAATGCGCCCGCGCGGGTAGCCTCCACCGCGTCGGCGATGGTGCCGTGGCCGGAGATCATCAGGATCGGCGAATCCACCGCGTTGGCCTTCATCCAGCGGACCAGGTCGATACCGCTGCCGTCCGGCAATTGCACGTCCACCAGATAGGCGTCGGCGCGCTGCGATTGCGCCTTCGCCTCGGCGACGCTCGAGCAGGTGCTTACGGCGTAGCCTTCGCGCTCCAAAATCAGACGCAGTGACTTTCCGATATTTTCTTCGTCGTCGACCACCAGCACTCGCCTTAAAGCCATTCAGTCTCCCGATTCGTGAAAAAGCCACTCAACCACGAATGGACACGAATAAAGGCGAAGAAACGCACGTAAGATTTTCGGTTTTCATTCGTGTTCATTCGTGGCTAATATTCTTCAGACTCCGACTCGTGAAAGAACCATTTGACGCCAAACATCAGTTCTCTTTCATTCGCGTTTATTCGCGTTCATTCGCGGCGAAAATCTCTTTCAAACTCCCGATACCACACTCGTCAACACCACCCGAAATCCCGCACCGCCCAGTTCGCCGTCGAACGCTTGAATATCGCCGCCGCACAGCAGCGCGCTACGGCGCGCAATGGATAATCCCAATCCCATGCCGCCTTTCTTGAACGAAATGGACGGCTCGAACAGCGTCGAGCGCGCCTGCGCGCTCAAACCCGGCCCCGAATCCTGGACCTCCACGCTCAGCTTCGATCCCGCAATCGAAGTCGACGCCAGCACCGTGCCGCCCGGCCGCGCCGCTTCGGCGGCGTTCTCCAGCAAATTTGTGAGTACGCCCTTGATCAGATCCGGATCGGCGATCGCTGTCGGCCGCTCTGGCGCCAGGCGCACATCGTAGGTCACTTCCGGGTGCGCCGATTTCAGAAACGCGATGCGCTCCTCCACCAGCGCGTTCAAATCGATTTCGGCGGGCATCACCGGCGGCTCCGACGCGAATTCGGAAAAGGCTTTTACGCGCTTCTCCAGCGTCTGCACTTCATCCGCGACAATCTGCGCCGCCTGCTCCAGAAACGGCGCGCCGGCGCTTCCCATTTGTGTGGCCGAACGGCTGATAATCTCCTCCATCGTCAAACGAATCGGCGTCAGCGAGTTCTTCACTTCATGCGCCATCTTGCGCGCCAGCGCCTGCCAGCTTGCGACGCGCGTTACGTGGATCAGCCGCTCGCGTGAGTGCTGCAACTGATCCGCCATGTGATTGAAAGCCGCGACGGCCGCGCCAATTTCATCCAGGCCGCCCGGTCCCAGCCCCAATCCGTCGTCCAGTCCAAATCCGCCCGCCACCGCTACGCGTGCATCCAGATCGCCCGCGCCCACGCGTCTCAATCCCTCCGTCAATTCCTGCACCGGCCGGCTGATGCGATGCGCCAGGAACACCAGAGCGCCCAATGCCGCCAGCCACAACGCCGACGCCACCGCGATCAAAGTCCATCGAAATCCACGCCTGGAATCGTGCACGTTACTGCGTTGCAGCGCTTCTCTGGCTGCCGCATATTGCGCCGTCAAATCTCCCATCGCGACGCCCATGGGCCGCGAATACACCCACGCTTCATCGCCGTGCTTGTCTTTGTGACGGACAAAATACTCCAGCCGATCGCCGCGCTCGCCGGCCAACTCAAACTGGTCCGCCTCGCCGCTATCCCAAAACGCCTGCGCCTCCGCCGGCGTCAACTTCCTCGGCGCGACGCGTTCCTCTTCCGCGTCCCTGCGCAATGCCTCTTTCGAAATCGTGTACAGCTCCCGGCCGGTGGTTTCGAGCGATCGCGAAACCGCATCCAGCTCGGCCAACGGAGCCAATCCGCGGCTCAATTCCAGCAAGCTGAGCGTCGTCCATATCGTCAGACACACCGGTAGCAGCGTTGCCAGGATGAATACAAGAATCAGGCGGTTTCGAAGCCGGTTCATGAGTGGCCGCTGGCGACACCCGCGGAGCGCGATCGGCGCAAACTCCTCAGTGCCGCGCTCTTACCACTCTACGACCCTCGTCGAATGCTTCGCTTAAGCTCGTCCACCGTGAACGGGCCAAAATCGTACGGTCCCCAGTGCGATTGCTGCTGCGCCGGGCGGCTGAAAATTTCGATCAAACTGCTGAGGCTGATTCCGGAATCGCTGACGCTCCCCCGCGCGCCCCTTCCGAACAGCCCACCGTCCTTGCCGTCCTCGGCGCGAATCTCCAGGCGCAGCCACAACGGTTCCGATCCCCCCACGCCTGCCACTTGCACGTCCATCTGGCGCATGCACCAGGCCTCCGCCGCATCCGACGTCAGATTTCCCACCGTGGCGACCGGCGGCTGCGTCTTCACCACCTTGAACTTTTCCTCCCACAGGTCGTAGCTGATGACGAAACTTTGGAGGTTGCGCGCGTAAATATGATTGCGATTCTGAGACCACAGCGTCACGTTGAAATTGAACGGCACCGAGGCCGCGTTGTGCAACAATTCCAGCGGCTTGCCTCCCAAAAAATGCACGCGCGGCGCCGCCAGTTCCAGCCGGTTGTCCCGCCAACGGACGGTCAGCTCCTCCGCTACCATCGCGAACGCGAGGCCGCACAGGAACGCTACAATGAACCACCACGATTTGATGGCTTGCACAGTTCGTCTCTATTGATTCACAGTCTCAACAACATTCACCATAGTTACTCAAAAAAGCCCGCTCAAAAATTCATCCCCGCGTAGAAAATCGGATCCACCCTGCCCGCCCGCATCGGAAACGCCACCGCTAACTGAAAACCGTCCTTCTTGAATCCTACGCCCACGGATTGTTTCTGCTCGCGCTCCTCGGGACGATCCCAAACCGCCCCCGTGTCATAGAAAACCTGCAAAACCCGGTAGCGATAATCGATCGATCCGTGCACGACGTGCGATCCGCCCAGCGGGTCCAGATCGAACTTACTCCAGCCCCGTAGAGTGGTCGAATCGCCCAGGACGAATCGCTCATAGAGCGGCGCCTGGCCATCCAGCACACCCGCCAAAAATCCGATTTCGACGGTTGAGCGCGCGTGCCGGTAGCGATAGTGAGCCTTCGCCTCATGCCGTGTGAATACCTCATCGGTCTCCAGCAGGTTCGAAGCCGCCGCCACGCTATACGAGGCGCTTGCCTCCTGCTCCTGTTCATCTTGCGCCGAACCCCAACGCTGGTGGTAGCGCAGAGTATTTACCACCGCGTTGGAGGCCTCGGTTTTCGCTGCCGTAGCCCCACCGGGCTCTGTTTGAGCAGAACCAGTTTGAACAGAACCAGGCACACCTAAGCGCGCGAAGCTGACGCCGAAGCTCCATTCCAGTGGTGTCGCGATCACCAGCGTAGCTTCGGGCGTGAAAACCTGCCGCGATCGATAAATCTCAGTGGGATTATTACTCGCCTCGACCGCCGCCAGCGTCGCCGTGTTCCACATCTCGTGATAATCGTCGAACTCGAAACGCAGCCTCAGCCGCTTGCTCCCGAACAGGCTCTTGCGCTCGAACTTCGCGCGAACGCCCGCGAACCGATCCACCAGGGTATCGCCGTCGCTCACCAGGCCGAACGTGAATTCGTTGCCCTGAACCTTGGTGGTCGCGCTGCCGTCCCCGGTCCAACCCTCTTTCGAGTTGTACACGAACTTCGCCAGGCTCAGGTCGAAATTCTGGTCGCGCTGTTTGGTGACTTCGAAATCCACCACCACGTGATCCGGTTCGGTGCCGCGCGTCACTTTCACCGCGACATCCGAGACACGCAGCTCTTTCCTGATCCGATCCGCCAGCGTCTTCAGCTTGGAGTCGTCGTATTTCGACCCGACTACGTTGTCCAGATCCGTACGCAACGGATCGCTTATGTTCACTCGCAGCGCGTTCCCCGACACGTGCACGTTTTCGATGATGTAGCGCGAGTTCACGTTCAGCTCGCTCGCGATCTTTTCGTCGTCGTCCGGCGTATTGCAACCCGCCAACGGAGTTGCCAGAATCAGCGCCAGCGACCAGAGCCTTTTCATACGTGACTGTCTTAGACGCACGCCACTGTCCAAAGGGTTGCATAATGTTTGCAACAGCTTGCGGCCTCGGCGGTGTGCCGTTCATTCACACTGTTTCACAGGTGGGCGCGATTCCGAACCGCGACTGTCTGTTTCCGAGCCGCGACTAAAAGGAGCGGTACTCCAAACTTGCTGAACGCTCAACCCCCTACCGATCCACGACTTCGCCTTTACGGGCTGGGCCCAACGAGCCGCGACTAAAAGGAGCGGCTGAAATGTTCCGGGGCTTGAGGCGCGACAGAATGGAGCGCATTCTTCCACCGCAGCCCCGTCACGCGCACGCGATCTGCACTATCGCCGCGCGATCCGAAGGATCGCTTCAATGCTGCGCTCCACATTCTCATCGGTCGTCGCCCATGACGACACGCTGATCCGCATCGCCGTTTTGCCCTGCCACTCCGTGCTCCCGCACCAGCACGTCCCGTCCGCCTGGATCTCGCGAATCACGCGCCGGGTCGTCTCGGCGTCGCCAAATGACACCAGCACCTGATTCAACACCACATCGTCTAGAATCGCGAAACCCGCGGCCGACAATCCCTCTGCGAACCGCCCCGCTTGCCTGCAATTCCGCTCGATCATCTCGGCTAGCCCGCGCCGACCCAACGATCGCAGCGCCGCCCAAATCTCTATCCCCCGCGCGCGCCGCGACGCTTCGGGCGTGAACTGCCACGGCTCGCGCTCTTTCCCTTGGATCAAATACGCCGCCTGCCCCGACATCGCCGCCCTCAGATGCTTCGGCTCGCGCACGATCGCGAGGCCCGAGTCATACGGAACATTCAGCCACTTGTGACAATCCGTCGCCCACGAATCCGCTTCCGCGAACCCGTTCATCAGATGGACCCGCTCCGGCGCGGCAGCCGCCCACAATCCAAATGCCCCGTCCACGTGAACCCACGCCCGTCCCTCATGCGCCCGGCTGCAAATTTCCGCCGCGGGATCGAACGCGCCCGTATTTACGTTCCCCGCCTGAATGCACACCAGCGTGCGCTCATCCAATTCAGGTAGTGCCTCCGCGCGCATCCGCCCCTGTTCGTCCACCGGAACCCTGGTCACGCGCGTTCGCCCAAAACCCAGCATCGCGAGCGCCTTCAATAATGACACGTGTACTTCCGCCCCGACGATCACTTTGATTTCCGGCGCGCCGAACAACCCGCGATCCTCCACATCCCATCCCGCGCGAAAGAGCAAAGCGTGACGAGCCGCCGCTAGCGCCGTGAAGTTCGCCATCGTTGCGCCCGTGACGAACCCGACCGCGCTCTTCGCCGGTAGTCCGAGCACGTCCAGCAGCCAACCCGCCGCGATCTCTTCCAATTTTGCGGCCACGGGTGATTGCGACACCAGCGCCGCGTTCTGATCCCACGCGCCGGCGAGCCAGTTCGCCGCCATCGCTGCCGGCAGCGCCCCGCCCGTTACGAATCCGAAATAGCGGCCGCCGGTGCTCGCAATCGTCGCCGGCGACCCGAACTCGTCGAGCTGCGCAATCACCTCCGCCGGATCGCACGGATTGTCTTGGAGCGATCCACTAAGCGCTTCCAATCTTGCGACATCTTCCGGCCTCGGCGCGACTCTCCGCTCGCCGATCTCCGCGACATAGCGCGCGCCCCTCGCCGCGGCGTCCGCCAACAAATCAGTCTTGGTTGTCTTTGGCGTCATTCGTACGCGTCCTTGCGGTGAGCGATGCGAGTTATGTCGACGCTTCTTCGGCCGTCATCAATCGCATAGACGACCCGATAGTTTCCGACGCGAATTCGCCAGCGGTCTTTGTACCCATGCAGCTTCTTGCAGCCGGCCGGACGTTGATTTCCGGCCAGTTCGCGAATTCTGGGAAGTACACGTCCGATCGCATCCGACGGCAAATCCCTCAGCTCCTTTTTGGCGGTGGCGGCGAACGTGACCAGGTATTCTGTCACTCCAGTTTGCCGAGTGCGCGCAATTCCGCTTCGACCTCAGCCAGCGTGAAGCGGGGCTCGTGACGTCGCGCTTCTGAAACCGCCCCATCCTCAATGTCCTCGGCCAGCATCGCGAGCGCGGTGGCGATCACTTCATTCGAGTTATGGAACGCACCCGACTGAATCGCCAGGTCGATCACACGCTGCTGCTCGGGTTCCAGATCAATTACCATGCGCCAGTTTCCTTCCGGAAGAGTCTCTTGAGCCCTACGCTAATTATCGCGCGGCCGTGCCTCTATGAGCCGAGCCGCGACATTCGTTCGTGGCGCGGGCCGCCAGGCCTGCTGTGTCGACATTTCCGGTGTTCGGATCCGTTCCGGACATGTCGACATTTCCGCTCCCTAACCTCCCGGCAAAACCTCCCCCCGCCGCAGTTCCTGAGCCGAACTCGCCGCCCGCTCAAATTCCTTTTCAATCTCGGGATCTCGGAGCTTCGCGCGCAATTCCTCCAGCTTGTGAATGAACACCGCCAGCGCATCGTCGATCGCCACCGAATTCGTGGCGAAAATGTCGCGCCAGATTTCATAAGGGCTCAGCGCCAGCCGGGTCAGATCCACCGCCGCCGGGCCCGCCACCCGCGACGCTCCCGGTTCGTTCGCGATGGCCGCCGCCAGCGCCGTCGAAATCAACTGCGGCAGATGCGAGGTCAACGCGACCAGACGATCGTGTTCCTCCGGAGTCATGATGACCACGCGCGCGCCGATGCGTTTGATCCACCGCTCCAACTCGGCATCGAGCGACGAAGGCACTGAGAACGCCGTCACGTGTGACGACGGAACGGAGCACGCCGTCACGCCCGACTCGGTCGAACTCGACGTCAGCACATACGGCCGCCCGCGAAACAAGTCCGCTTCCGCCTCCCCGATGCCGCGCGACTGCTTGCCCGCCATCGGATGGCCGCCGATAAATCGGCCCCGCCGGATGCGCTTCCCCGCCCGCGCGACAATTGCGGATTTAGTGCTGCCCGCATCCGTAATCAGCGTTCCGGGATAAACGTGTGGATCGATTTCATCCAGGGTCTCGAGAATGCGCGTAATCGGCTGCGCCAGATAAATCAGATCCGATTGTCCCGCCGCGTCGCGCAGCGGCATGGCTTCGTCAATCACATGACGGTCGAGCGCCGTCCGGATCGTTTCAGGCGAGCTGACGCCGATAATCTTTCCCTTGAATCCGGCTCTTCTCAGCGCCAGCGCAAACGATCCGCCGATCAATCCGACTCCTACAATACTGACCGCCGACCATTGGTGCGGCCCCCCTCCGGACGGTGCCCTGTCCCCTGGCCCCTGGCCCCCGTCCCCTGACTGGCCCCTGGCCCCTGTCCCCTGGCCCCTGTCCCCTGCGCTCACGCCGTCCTACCCACCGCGGCGGCAATCAACCGCACCTGCCGCATCATCTCGGTGAATTGCTCCGGCGCCAGCGTCTGCGCGCCGTCGCTCACCGCGCGATCCGGATCGGGATGCACCTCGATCAACAACCCATCGGCGCCGGCCGCGACCGCTGCGCGCGCCATCGGCAGCACCTGATCCCGTCGTCCGGTTCCATGCGACGGATCGCCCAGAATCGGCAGGTGCGAGAGTTTCTTCACCACTGGAATCGCCGAAATATCCATGGTATTGCGCGTGTAGGTTTCAAACGTGCGGATTCCGCGCTCGCACAGGATCACTTCATAGTTGCCGCCGCTCATAATATATTCCGCCGACAGCAGAAGCTCTTCGATGGTCGCCGCGATCCCGCGCTTCAGCAGTACCGGTTTGCGGACCTTGCCCACCTCGCGCAGCAGATTGAAGTTCTGCATATTGCGCGCGCCGATTTGCAGGATATCGGCGTATTCCATCAGCAGCGGAAGCTGGATGTGGTCCATGATCTCGCTCACCACCAGCAGCCCGTGGCGATCCGCAGCCGTGCGCATCAGCTTCAACCCCTCTTCGCCCATCCCCTGAAAACTGTACGGCGAAGATCGCGGCTTGAACGCGCCGCCGCGCATGATCTGCGCGCCCTGCGCCGCGACGATTCCGGCGACGCACTCGATCTGCTCCCGGCTTTCGACACTGCACGGCCCCGCCATGGTGACCACATGCGGCCCGCCAATTTCTACGTTCTTGATTTTGACGATGGTGCCCTGCGGTTTCCAGTGTCGGCTCGCCAGCTTATACGGCGAAACGATGCGATGGCACTCTTTCACTCCCTCCATCGCCTCAAAATCCGCGGGGTCCAGCTCTTCCACCGGACCCACCCCGCCCAGCACCGTGTGCATTACGCCGGTGGAACGGTGTACCGTGAATCCCAGCCCCACCAGGCGATCGATCACGCCCTGAATTTGTCCTTCCGTCGCGCCCTGCTGCATTACGACTAACATTTAATTCCCCTCATATCACCAATGCTTCTCATGCCCCGCCCGTCAGGGCGGGCATTTCGTCCTCGCGTTCTAGCCCCATGCGTAAGCTTGGGGCTTCCCGGATTGCGATTCCAGCCCGCCCGTTAGGGCGGGGATACTCCGCTTTTCCTCCGCATCTTCTGCAAACTGCGCATTTCGTCGATGATGCGCTCGAAGATTCGCTTTACCGCATCGGATGTTAGCGGACCCTGATTGTGTTCGATGGCGTTGCGGAAAACATCGTCTTCGCGCTTCGGTTCGTACACGGGAAGATTCACGGCTTCTTTCACTTGGCCGATCTTTTCCACCACTTTCGTGCGACGGTTCAGCAATTCCAACAACTCGAGATCGAGCGCGTCAATCTCATCCCGATACCTGGCAAGAGCCTCCAGCGCTTCTTCTCTAGTCATATGCCGGTGGCACAGACTTCAGTCTGTGTTCTAGACGAACCATATCCACGCCTTTTTTTGCGCGCGCCGCTCATGAATCCATCCCCTTGCGCAAACTCCGCGCGAATGCCTCGATATCTCCATTCTGTTCGATCAGCCGCACGAACGCGCTGCCCACCACCACTCCATCCGCCATCCTCGAAACCTCGCGCGCCTGTTCCGGTGTCGCGATTCCAAAGCCGACCGCCAGCGGAAGCTTGGTGATCGCCCGCATCGACTTTACCAGCGGCGCCAGCGAATCTGAAATGGAGGACCGCTCGCCCGTCACACCGGTTCTCGAAACCAGATACACGAATCCGCTGGAATACTCCGAAACCAGTTTCATCCGCGCCGGCGTCGACGTGGGCGCGGCTAGAAAAACCGTATCGAGGCCCGCGGATTTCATGGTCCCCGTGTAGCTAAGTGCTTCCTCAACGCTCAGATCCGTGAGCAGGCAGCCATCGATTCCGGCGTCCTTCGCGTCCCGTGCGAGCGCCTCCAGTCCGTACCGCAGCACCGGATTCAGGTAGGTGAACAAAACCAGCGGAATTCGCGATTTTTCACGGATAATCCGCGCAATTTCCAGCACTTTCTTGACGCTTGTCCCCGCCTTGAGCGCGCGCTCGGCTCCGCGCTGAATCACCGGCCCATCCGCAATCGGATCGGAGAAGGGAACGCCCAATTCGACCAGATCGACGCCGCCGCGCTCCAGCGCAAACACCAGTTCGGGCGTCTTCTCGGGCGTCGGATCGCCCGCCGTGATGTAGGCAATCAGGGCTTTATGCCCGTTTTTAAAGACCGACTGAATTCGACCGGGAATCATTCTTCTTCATCAAGTTCCGGAAGGTTTTCGCGGTAGATGTCGGTGTCCTTATCGCCGCGGCCGGAGAGGTTCACGACGAAAAGCTGGCCCGCCGCCGCAGGCGCGCGCTTGATCGCCTCCGCTACCGCGTGCGCGGATTCGAGCGCCGGAATGATGCCCTCGGTACGCGCTAGGCGCACCGCCGCCGCGAGCGCCTCGGCATCCGTTGCCGCAGTGTATTCAGCGCGATGGCGATCGTGCAGCCAGGCGTGTTCCGGTCCGATCATGGCGTAATCCAATCCCGCGGACATCGAATGCGTCAGCGCGATCTGGCCGTCGTCATCCTGCAAAACATAGCTGTGCGCACCGTGCAGCACGCCGGGCGACCCGCCGGAAAAGCGCGCCGCATGCTCGCCCAACCGGTCACTATGGCCGCCGGCTTCAACGCCGATGAGCTTCACGTTTTCATCGCCGAGGAACGCGTGAAACATCCCGATCGCGTTGCTGCCTCCGCCGACGCACGCCAGCAGCACATCCGGGAGGCGGCCTTCGCGCTTCACGATTTCCTCGCGCGTTTCTTCGCCGATGACGCGATGAAAATCGCGCACCATCATCGGATACGGATGCGCGCCCAGCGCCGATCCAAGCAGGTAATGCGTTGAATGAACGTTGGTTACCCAGTCGCGCATGGCCTCGCTGATGGCGTCTTTCAAAGTGCGGCTTCCGTTGGTGACGCTGACCACTTTCGCGCCCAGCAGGCGCATGCGGAACACGTTGAGCCGCTGCCGCCGCATGTCCTCTTCGCCCATGTAGACGGTGCAATCCAGGCCGAACAGCGCGCACACCGTCGCCGTCGCGACGCCGTGCTGTCCCGCGCCGGTCTCCGCGATGATGCGCCGCTTGCCCATGCGCCGCGCGAGCAGCGCCTGCCCCAGGCAGTTGTTGATTTTATGCGCGCCGGTGTGCAGCAGGTCTTCGCGCTTCAAATAGATTTTGGCTCCGCCCAATTGCTCGCTTAATCTCTTCGCGAAATACAACGGCGTGGGCCGCCCGGCGTAGTGGACCAGCAAATCGGCGAGCTCGGATTGAAACGCCGGATCGGCGACCGCTTGGAGATAAGCATGCTCCAGCTCTTCGAGCGGGGCCATCAAAACTTCCGGGACGAACCGGCCCCCGTAGGGTCCAAAGTGACCCGTCGAATCCGGCTGCGAAGTGATCATGATTTTTCCCGAGCGGCGCCCAACGCACCCATTACGGCCTCTTGTGCCGCTTTGATGAACTGCCGTATCTTTTCGTGATCCTTGATCCCCGGCGACGATTCGACGCTCGAACTCGCGTCAACGCCCCACGGCTCGGAAATCCGGATGGCTTCGGCGACGTTCGATGCGTCGAGTCCGCCTGCGATGATCACTTTCGGCCGCTTGCGGGAAAGCTTCCTCTGTTCCTCGCCGAAACGCTTCGCAAACTTCCAGTCGAACGAAATTCCGTTAGCGGCGCCGTCCAGAAGGATCGCCTCACTGTACTCCGGCGTGAACTCGAAAGCTCCCTCCCACGGAACACGAACCGCCTGCCAAGTCCGCGTAAAGCAACGCCCGGGCAATCGCCCGTAGATCTGAGCGACGTCGAGCTTGGCTGTTCGCATGACCGACTCGATCGAGACAGGCAATTCGTCCACGAATACCCCCACTTTCCAGACGCGCAGCCCGTCACCCAACTCCGCAGCCTTCTCGGGCTTCACGCAGCGCGGACTCTTTGGATAGAAGATAAATCCGATCGCCGAAGCGCCCGCATCCACTGCGGTGAGGGCGTCCTCGCGGCGGGTAATTCCACAAATCTTAATCATCATGACGACGACCTGAGCCCGCGCAGGGCCGCGGCGGGGTCTTCGGATTTCATCAGATGCTCGCCCACCAGAAACGCGTTGTAACCGGCGGCAGCCAGTTTACGAACATCGTCATACGAATGAATGCCGCTTTCGCTCACCTTGATCGCGCTCGCCGGAATCTTCTCGACCAACCGCAGCGAGGTTTCGAGCGTAACCTCGAACGTATGCAAATTGCGATTATTCACGCCGACGATTTCCGCGCCCGATGCAAGAGCCGCGTTCAGTTCATCGCTATCGTGTACTTCGACCAGCGCGGCCATTCCGAACTGCGCAGCGAGTTCGCGAAAACGCCGCATCTCCGTGGAATCGAGTATGGCGGCGATCAGCAGAATCGCGTCGGCTCCGTGCGCCGCGGCTTCCACTACGTGAAATTCGTCGATGGTGAAGTCCTTGCGCAGAACCGGAATTTTGCACGCCGCACGCGCGGATTCCAGATCCGCCAGCGATCCTTGAAAGAATTCGCGATCCGTCAAAACGCTGAGCGCCGCCGCACCGCCTCGCGCATACTCTCGCGCCATTGACGCCGCATCGAATTCATTCGCGAGAACTCCCTTGCTCGGCGAGGCTTTCTTGATTTCAGCGATAATCGCGGGCGGGCTTGCCTTTAACGCCGCTCGAAAATCGCGGGCGGGTGCTCTATGCGACGCGCGCCGCTCTATTTCGGCGCGATTGCGCGGGGCTTCCGCCAATTCGGCGCGCTTGTGGCTGACAATTCGAGCGAGGATACCTGGGGCCGCGGAAACCATAGGCGGGAACCCTCATGGTAACATCACGCGCACGCGAATCCCAGCCATCGGGTCGACGATGCATTCGAGCGATCCGCCGTGCGCCCCAGCGATTTTCCGCGCGCTTTCCAGGCTCAAAGTTCCACCCGGCCCCAGCGAAGCTTCTGACCCGTAGCCGGGCGCCGCGGTTTCCATTTCGAGCGCGATGCCGCCGCACACCTTGTCGAGCGTGCGCGCCGTTCGCAGGATTGCCGGATGCCGTTCCGTCGCAAGCTGTCGAAACAGCACCAGCAAATTTCCCACCAGCGCGCGTCCCAGCCCGGGATCGATTCGCACCAGCGGCAGATTTCCCGCGAGCTCCAAACGCGGCAAGCAATCGGGCGGCCAGCCGCGCGACGAGATGACCTCGGTAAGCAACTCCTCGAAATCCAGCACCTCCGGCGAAATCGTGAGCGGTTCGGCCAGGTGCAGGCCGTTCGAAAGAATCCAATCGGACTGCTCCACAAGTTGGTGGAGCTGCAAGTGAACCTTGTCGTCTCCCTGCGGCAGCACCAATGTCAGATAGTACGCGATGGATTCGATGGCGCTCAGCGGTTGGCGAAGCTCATGGGCAATGTCAGGCAAGACATCCCGCGCGACTTCTTCCGAGGTCGCGGACGGAGCGACAGTGGAAATTCCCGATGATGAACTCATGATCGGACGCTGTCGTTATAGCGCCTCACGGAGGCGGGGGTCAACCCCTGGGTCTGGCCAGTGGGTCAGACCAGCTTCTTGTGATCCAGCAGGATCTGCCGCAACGCAGCTGTCTGCTCGGCTGCGAGCTGACGCTTCGGGACGACGAAAAATCCATCCGATGTGAATCGGAACAGAAAGCAATGTGGCGTTTCGGGCACGGACTGGACGAGTATCCAGCCGATGGTGCTGTGCCCATGCGCGTTCTCGATGACGACGCCTTCGTCTGAAAGCGTCAACGTCGTGGGAATGGCGAAGCCTATTCTTTTCGCGATGGACCTGGCACTGTAATACGGCATGGTCAACAGGGTGAACGTGACCGCGATCGCAACAGATATGGCCTGAGCCACCGACAAAAGGAGCTGTTCGCCGCCCCTCCATTTCCACACGACGAAAATGATTCCCGCCACCGGCACAACCCACGCATCCCATCGCCGCAAGTGCCTCCACAGAAGCGCGTGATAGTAATCGGAAACGGTGCACGTGAGGGTGACCGAGACCATGCCTAGCTGAGCTTTGCGCGAACCTTTTCGCTCATGGCTTTTCCATCCACGCGCTTGCCGGCGAGCTTGGCTTGCGCGGCCTTCATCACCAGCCCCATCTGCTTTGCGGTAGTGGCTCCCGTTTCAGCCATCGCCGCCGCGATGGCCGCATCTACCTCCGCCTCGGTGGGCGCGGCGGGCATGTAGGATTCGATGATCTTCAGCTCGCGCTCCTCTTTATCGGCCAGCTCCGGACGATTGCCCTTACGAAACATGTCCGCGGCTTCATGCCGCTGCTTGATAAGCGTCGTGAGGATCTGGAGCTCGGCCGCGTCATCGGCGGGCTTCATCATATCGACCTTGTATCTCATAAGCGCGGCTTTGATCATTCGCAAGGTGTCGAGTTTTTCCTGCTCGCCGGTTCGCATGGAGGCGGTCATGTCGGTTGAAATCTGATCGATGAGGGGCATTTGTGCTAGTTTATCAGTGCGAGAAAAGCGCCCCATGCCCCACTAGATTGTGAGTGAAAAAGGAGCCGTCTGCCTTCGAGTGGGACGCCGCGAACCTGAGGCACCTTGCGCGCCACGCCATTACGCCTGCTGAGGCCGAAGAGGTGATGGAGAACGACCCTACCGACCTCGGTTATGATGTTGTCAAGGGCGAACCGCGTTGGACGGTGGTCGGCCACACGAATCTGATTCGAGTGCTGGTCGTGACGTGGACAGTCCGGGGCGAGAAAGTGCGAATTGTAACGGCCTGGCAAGCGCCGAAAAAGCTACTCTCCGATTATCTTCGGTCCAAACGTGCCTTATGAAAACGCTGGTTGTCCCCAAATTTGAATCCGACGACGAAGAGGCGCAGTGGTGGTATGACCACAAGGACATCGTCGAGCACAATCTATCGGAGGCCCTGCGCAACGGGACCGGGAATCGCGGAACCATGGAGCGTGTCGTGCGGGAAGCCCGAGAACGTAAGAAGGCCACGCCGCCGAGCCCCGACGTTGATCGAAAGTACCGAAGAAAAAAGCCAGCTTGAAAGCTGGCTTGCCGGCAGGATTGCCGCCCCACATCGGCCTGCCTTGATATCCTGAAATCGCCATGATCAAGAAGCAACGCCTGCTTACACCCGGCCCCACGCCGCTTTATCCCAAAGCCCTCTACGCGATGCTCGGCGCGGACATGCACCATCGCACCGACGATTTCCGCGCGGTTTACAAAGGCGTTCTGGCCGACTTGAAAGAGCTGATGGGCACCGCCAACGACGTGCTGGTGCTGGTCTCCTCAGGCACCGGCGCGATGGAAGCCTCGGTGACCAACTGCTTCTCGCCCGGCGATCGCGTGATCGTCTGCTCCGCCGGAAAGTTCGGCGAGCGCTGGGGCGAAATCACCAAAGCGTACGGCCTGAACACCGTCATGATCGAGGAGCCGTATGGCAAGGCAGTGAAACCCGAAGCCCTCGAAAAAGCGCTGGCCGCGAATCCCGATGTGAAGGGTGTGTTCGTCCAGGCATCTGAAAGTTCCACCGGCGCGGCGCACGACGTTCGCGCGATGGGCGCGGCCGTGCGAAAGACACAGGCGATTTTCGTGGTGGATGCGATCACCGGTCTCGGGACCATGCCGCTCGATATTGACGGCTGGGGACTCGACATCGTGATCAGCGGATCGCAGAAGTCTTTTATGGTGCCGCCGGGGATTTCGTTTCTTTCGATCAGCCCGAAAGCGTGGACCATGATGGACACGGCCAAGCTGCCGCACTTCTATTTCAATTTGAAGAAGGAACGCAAGAACGCAGTGAACGGCGAATCGGCGTGGACGCCGGCAACGGCGCTGATGCTCGGGCTGGGCGAAGCGCTCAAATACATCAAGTCCATGGGCATGGACAAGCTGGTGGACAACGCGCAGCAGTTGGCGCGTGCGACGAGGGCTGCGTGTCAGGCGCTGGGTCTCGAGTTGTTTACGCCGGATTGCCCTGGAGGAGCCGTGACGGGGGTGAAAGCGCCGGCAGGCCTGGATTCAGGCGTGATCGTGAAAGAGTTCAAGAGCCGCTTCGGGTCCATTATCGCGAACGGCCAGGGCTCCATGAAAGGGCAGATTTTTCGCATCGCGCATTTGGGCTATTTCGACTTTCCCGATTTGTTCGCGGTGATCGCCGAACTGGAGCTGATCCTCGAAGCGAATGGCGTATCGGTGAAGCTCGGGTCGGGTGTCGCGGCAGTGCAGAAAGTTTACGCTGAAATCGCGATCGGAAAAAAAGAACCAGTAGGTGTGTAAGAGAAGCCAGGGCGATGCGCCCAAACGGTCGACCCTTGCGACTCCCTTCTATCTACAACTATTTTCTTTCGCGCGGTGTCCGCCCGCGAACACTCCCCTGCCCTATTGACCGTTTTTGGCACTGGGAGTAGACTGTGAATGGATTGTTTCAAAAAATACCTCCGTGCGGAGGTTTTGTTGTTGGGGAAAGGGTCCTCTGCACGGAGGCTAGCTGCTTTGTATAACTAGACGTACGGAATCCCACAGGGGTTGGTTCCTTTTTCAGAATTTTTTCGAGCAGCTCTTTTTCGTGAATTTTCTGCACAGTGTGTTCCCCGCCTGTAACCAGATCCTGCACGCTGGTCCATACGCGGCGAACGATCTGAAAACGCCGGAGCGGATTGCGACTGGGAGGCTCAAGACAGTTATTCGGCAGCCTGTGCGGGGATGAACCACATTCTTCAAGAGCTTAAGGGCGGCGATCGCCGCTCGATCGGAAAATCCGGGGAGGCGGTCAACGACGTTTCCAGGAATCCGACTCCTTTCGCGGATCTATTCGCGGGCCTCCTCGATGTTAATCCGACTCAAAGAACGACCCGGTCCACATTCCCTGTACGCTGTCCAGGGCGGGGCCGGCGGCTTCAATGCCCTACCCACTAACCGATGCGATTCAACTGGTAAACTGTTCGTCTAGCGGTTCATCTTGCAGACAATGCGGAGGAGTCTGATATGACTTGGTATTACGCCGACGCAGGACGTCAAATAGGACCCGTCGAGGAACCCGCGCTGGACGATCTGGTTCGTGCCGGCGTGGTTCGCGACGACACGCTGGTATGGCGCGAAGGGATGGCCAATTGGCAGCCGCACGGGGCCGTTCGCGGTCCGAAGCCGCCGGCGCCCATGCCCGCTGTTCCCATCGGCGCCGACTCCAGCTTTTGCTCGGAATGCGGCCGCCCGTTTCCCGCCAATCAACTGGTCGCGATCGGCAACGCCAGCGTGTGCGCGCAGTGCAAGCCGGTCTATCTCCAGCGCATGCGGGAAGGCGGGCAGGCCATCGGGGCGCGGCGGTACGGCGGATTCTGGATTAGATTCGTCGCGATCATTATCGACGGAGTGATCCTGGGAGTCATCAATTGGGTCATTCGTCTGCCTCTGGCCGCGATTATCGGGGTGGGTACGCTGGGCGCCGCCGGTTCGGGCTCCGCAGTGGGATTTGGCGCAATTCTCGCCGCCGGCGGCCTGCTCACGTTGATCAGTCTCGCCGTCGGGATCGCGTACCAGGTCTACTTCCTCACGACGCGCGGGGCGACGCCCGGCAAGATGGTGTTGGGTTTGAAAGTAATTCGTGCCGATGGCGGACCGATCTCCGCCGGCCTTGCGCTTGGCCGCTATCTCGCGCAGATTCTGAGCGCATTGATCCTCTTGATCGGGTACATCATGGCCGGCTTTGACGCCGAGAAGCGCGCATTGCACGATCGCATTTGCGACACCCGGGTCATCTACGTGAAGTAACATGCCGGCCCAGGCGATTTGCTGCGGCGATTGCTCCACGCCCGTTCCGGCGGAATCCTGGAATCGCGTGGGCGTGCGCTGCCGCGGATGCGGCCACACCGTTCAGGTCGCGGTATTTCCCGCCATCGAGCGGGTCCGCAGCGGCGCGTTGCCCGAAGCCATCGAAATCGACACCGAAGCAAGCTGCTACTATCATCCGTCCAGCCGCGCGGCAATTCCGTGCGATGAATGCGGACGCTTTCTGTGCCGGCTGTGCGAAATCGAAATCGACGGCCGCCATCTTTGTCCCACCTGCTTCGAAAGCGGCGTTTCGGCGAACAAGCTGAACGTCGAGACCTCGCGGACCATGTACGACAGCATCGCGCTGGCTCTGGCGACGCTGCCTACGCTGTTGACCTGGCCGGTGATCGTTGGGGCTCCCGCGGCGCTCTACGTGGCGATCCGGCGATGGCGCGCTCCCGGAAGCATCGTTCCGCGAACGCGCGCGCGTTACTATCTGGCCCTTGTGTTTGTGTTGGTGGACCTGGGCCTGATCGGGGCGCTGGTCTACGGCATAATTCTGGCCTCTAAATCCGGCGCCTTTGCGGGTCCGAGAACAGTGGTGGCGCCTTAGCCGCGATCATGGCCAGTTCGATCTATCGCCGCCTCACGGGACGAGCGCGCACGCTCGGCGGATACTCGCAGTTGTGGATCGCACCGAGCCATATTCTCCTGCTGCGATCCACGCGCTTCCGCGAACACTACGCGCGCTTCGCGCTGGCCGATATTCAAGCCGTGGTGATCACGGAATTGCCATCGCGAACGCCTTTGCAGGCCGCGCTCGGCGCTATCGCCGTTCTATGGACGCTCAGCTTTACGCTGGTGACCTACAGCTTCGCGAAGGGATTTTTTCTGGTGACCGGCGGGATTGCGCTGGCGTTCGCGATCGCCGATATCGCGCGCGGCCCGCGCTGCCGGTGTTTTCTCCACACCGCGGTCAGCCGGGAGCCGCTCACCCCGGTAGGGCGCATGCGCATTGCGCGAAATTTCCTGGCCCAGCTTCAGCCCGCGATTGAAGCGGTGCAGGGCGCGGTCGCGGTGGACCAGATTCAGGAGTTGGAGGATCGAAGCTCTTCGCAATCGCTGGGCGGTCCGGGCGTGGCGATTCTCGATCAGCCGCCCGAGATCGGGCAGCGGCTGGGCTATCTTCCAGAGACCGTGTTCGGCCTGTTCCTGATCAACGCCGCGCTGATTCTGGCGAGCCTGCTGCTTCGCAACTCAGAAGTCATGAACGTCTTGCCGACCACGCTCTTTGCCGAAGTTGTACTGGTTGTAGTGGCCCTGTTCCGGCGGGGATCGCGCGATCCACGCCGCTACATCTACGCACTGATGATGGTGGCGCTTTTGGGAATCGGCTGGGACCTGGTCTTGTTCGCGCAGAGTTTCGGGCGCTTGATCATGGCGGCCGCCGAGAGCCAACGCGGCCAGCCCGTGCCGGTGCTGACGATGCCCAACTGGACGGCGTTCCAACGCGGTCACGCGATTCTCGCCGCAACCTGGCGGTTCGGCGCCGGCCTGATCGGTTTGGCCGCGGCTTATCTGGAACGGCCGGTTTCGCCCGCGAGCCGTGGCCACCAACCGGTCTCGGAGCCGCAGCCAAAATGACGCCCGCCCTCGACTCCGATTTCCGCCCCGGCAATTCTTCCGGCAATCCGCTCGTTAACCAGCGGTGCTGGCGGCATTCCTCGCGCGAAGCCGTGGCTCGATGCCCTGAATGCGCGCGATTCTTCTGCCGCGAATGCGTGGTCGAGCATCTGGGCCGCATGATCTGTTCCGATTGCATGGCGCGCAAGACCGCTGCCGCGGCGGCGGGGCGATTCCCCACCGCTCGATGGAGCGTCTTCGCGGCCGGCGGATTCTTGCTCGCCTGGGTGATTTTCTATTATTTAGGCGTGATGCTGGCGCGAGTTCCGTCCGATTTTTTCGAGTGAGTTACATCATGACCAGCCGCCTGACAAACCGCGGGATGAATCGCGCATGAGAAACCAACTACCGGCGATCGAGATCCTCGAACAATCGGTCAACCTGTTGCGCGCTTCGCCCCGGGCGCTAACGATTTATCTGGCGGGCGCGATCCCATTCACTCTGGCGCTGCTGGTTTTTCTCAACGACATGATGCTCAGCCCATATGCCTTCGATCATCTCGCCACGGCATCGCTCGGGCTGGCCGCGCTGTATGTCTGGAAGAACGCGCTCCAGGCGATTTTCGCCGCGCGCCTTTATCGGACGCTCTCGCCGGGGTTTTCAAGCGTTGCCGTGGCCCCGCTGGGATTCTTCCGTTCGTTCCTGAATCCCTTCTTAGTTCAATGCGCGCTTCAGCCGGTCGGCCTCGCCATCCCGCTGCCTTTCCCCTGGCTGACCGCGTTCTTTCGAAATGTTTCGCTGTTCGCCGCGATCGGGGCGCCCGACGCCGTGCGCACCGCGCGCCGGCAGGCCGTGCTGTGGACGCGACAGACCTGGGGTGTGCTGCTGATCGTTGCCCTCGCGTTTCTGCTTCTGTTCCTCAACCTCCTGGCGATGATCGTGCTTCTGCCGCAACTGGCGCGGAGTTTTCTCGGTATCGAAGGCGACTTCGCGCGGCTCGGAATCCACATCCTCTACCCGGCAACGCTGGGCGTCGCCCTCGCGCTGGCTTGGATGGCGATCGATCCCGTGCTCGACGCCGTCTTCGTTTTGCGATGCTTCTACGGTGAGTCGATTGCGACTGGCGAGGATCTGCGCGCCGCGCTTCAAAAAGCTCTGCTCGCGGCCGTGATGATCGTGTTCCTGATCGGCCTCGGGCCGCAAAGCGCGCGGGCTCAATCACCCGCTGGTTCCGCTTCGCCCGCGGCAACTCCTGTCGCAACCAACGCGGCTCCGGTAACCCGGGCCGCGGCTAATGAGGCTTGCTCGATCAACCCCGCCGATCTCGATCGATCCATCGACGAAGTGATCCACAGCCGGGAATTCACCTGGCGCACTCCGCATTCCGGCGGCGAGGAAGCGCACGGCAGATGGGTGGGATGGGTGCGCGGCGCCATCGACACGGTGCGCCGATTCATCCGAAACGTCCTGGACGCAATCGCCAGGTGGCTCAACCCCGACCGTGAATCCGAGGTCCAGTCGGGCGACAGGCCCGTCACGCGGCGCATGCTCGAATTGATGACCGGTCTGGTGGTGGCGCTGATCGTGGGCGCGGCGATTGCATTCTTCCTGCGCCGCCGCTCTCCGGTGACCAAAGCCGGCGCGGTGACCACGGCTGCCCCGGCTGTCAATCTCGCCGACGAATCGCTCACCGCCGATCAGTTGCCGGAAAGCTCATGGTTGCGGCTCGCCGAGGAATGGCTCGCGAAGGGAGATTGCCGTCTGGCGCTGCGGGCGCTGCATCTGGCCGGCCTGAACTTCTTGGGCGAACGCGGCCTGGTGTCCATCCGCCGATGGAAGAGCGGCCTGGATTATCGCCGCGAGGTGGAACGCCGTGCCCGCGCCAAACCGGAAATCCCGCCGGCATTTTCGAATAACGTCGCGCTGTTCGAGCGCGGCTGGTACGGAAGCCGGCCGGTGGACCGCGAAATGGTGGAAACCTTCGCGGCGCGCCTCACCGAGATCAGGAATCATGCTCAATAAATTCGAGCGACATGGCGCACGCTCACAAGCGCGCAGGCCGCTCGTGCCGTTGCGCGCGATCCAACGATGCGTGCTGTGTCGAGATTTCCGGTTTTGCGGATCCGTTCCGGACATCTCGACATATTTTGTTCGCGCGAGGTGCGCGAAATGAGATCTAACACCTGGCTGTGGATTCTCGCCATCGCGATGCTGTGCGCCCTCGCGTGGGGCCTGGAGCAGGTGGCGTTCACGCCCCTTCAGACCGGCGAAGTCTATCCTCCGTTCTCCTCTTTGCGAGCAGATCCGCTGGGCGCGAAGGCGCTCTACGAGAGCCTCGCCGCTTTGCCCGGCATCGAAGTCGACCGGCTCTACAAACAACGCCAAAAATTAGAGAGCCCGCAGGATGCGATGTTCGTGCTCGGCGTGGACCCCTCCGCTTGGTCGCGCGTGGACGCCAAGACGCTCGACGAGTACGTCAAGCTGGTCCACGACGGCGGCCGATTGGTGATCGCGTTCCTGCCGGTGCGAGGACCCGGAGTGTCGCGAGAGTCCCGTAAAGAGACGCCGGCGGTGGTCTTGCTCTGGCACATCGAGCTAACCTATCGCCCCTCCGTGGGCGACGACAGCACCGGAGGAATTCCGCACAAGACCGCTCTGTACTTCAGTCCGGTTCTTTCCACTCCTGAATCCAAGTGGCGCACGCTCGCCTCTGACGCATCGGACCGTCGAGCTGAGGCCGTCGAGAAAACCTTCGGCAAGGGAACCATTGTGCTGGTGGCGGATACCTATCCGCTCAGCAATGAGGGACTCCGCGAAGCGCGCGATGCCGGGCTGATCGCGCGGATCGCCGGCTCCGCGACCCGCATCACCTTCGACGAAAACCATTTCGGCGTCAGCGAAACCGGCAGCGTCACCACGCTGATGCGCCGGTATCGGCTGCAAGGCGCGGTCACGGTTCTGATCGTCGTCGCGGCGCTGTTTCTGTGGCGCAGCGCGTCCACGCTGTTGCCGCCGCGACAATCTGATGGCGCTTCCGCGTCCGGCCACGGTGCGATTGCGGGCCGCGATTCGCTGGAAGGTCTGGCTGCCCTGCTGCATCGCGGCGTCCCCGAAAAACAATTGCTGGACGCTTGCTTCGCCGAATGGAGCAAATCCACATCACGAGCGTCCCCCGGGTCTTACGGATCCAGCGAACCTCGCACGGCCCGCGCCGCTGCCGCCATCGAAGATGAAATCGCGCGGCAAGGCGCCCGCGCGCCGGTGGACGCGTACCGCGCCGCTTGCCGTATCCTTACGGAGAAACCATGATCGCCCCCCCAACGCCCGCCAGGAGAATATGACTGAACGACTCGAACAACTGCACCGGACCCTCGACGCCACGCGCGCCGAAGTGCGCAAGGTGATCCTTGGCCAGGATGAGGTGATCGGTTTCGCCCTGATCGTCATTCTGACCCGCCAGCACGCGCTGCTCGAAGGGGTTCCCGGCGTCGCGAAAACATTGCTCGCCCGAACGCTGGCGCGCGCATTGGGCTGCGAGTTCGCGCGCATCCAATTCACGCCCGACCTGATGCCCGCCGACATCACCGGCACCAACGTCTTCAATTTCGCGCGCAACGAGTTTACGCTGGTGCGCGGTCCCGTGTTCACTTCGTTTCTGCTCGCCGACGAAATCAATCGCGCGCCCGCGAAAACCCAATCGGCCTTGCTCCAGGCCATGCAGGAACGCACCGTCACCATCGATCGTGAAACCCACACCCTTTCCGATAACTTCATCGTCTTCGCGACGCAGAATCCCATCGAATATGAGGGCACCTACCCGCTGCCCGAAGCGCAGAAGGACCGTTTTCTGCTGAAAATTCCCATGGCGGCGCCGGATCGTGAAAGCGAGCTTGAACTCGCGCGCCGGATGCTCGGCGAAAATGCTCCGGAATCCACGCTGGCTCGTGGTGAGGTGCGGGCGGTGCTTGCGCCCGGCGAGCTGTCGCTCGCGCGTCAGGCCCTCGACGACGTTTCGATGCGCGATGAAGTGGCCGGATACATCGTCGATATCGCGCGCCTGACGCGAACTCACGAAAGCATTCAGGTGGGCGCGGGTCCGCGAGCCACGCAAGCGCTGGTTCTCGCGAGCCGAGCCTATGCAGCCCTCGCCGGGCGCGATTTCGTCACGCCGGACGACGTCAAGGCGATGGCGGCTCCGGTCCTGGAACATCGCCTGATCCTGCGGCCTGAATTCGAGATCGAAGGCATGACGGCGACGGAAGCGGTCCAGAAGATTCTTGAAAGTGTCGCGGTACCGGTCTAAATGGTCCCTTCGGCGCGCCTGATCTGGATTTTCGCACTGTTGGGATTCCCAGCGGCAGTCGCCGCCGGACTCGAGCCCCAGTTGCTGATCCCGATGATCGCGATCAACGGCTTGCTGGTTTCGCTCGCCCTCGCCGATCTCCTGATGCGCCGCCGCGCGCTCGCCGGGATTCGCGTCGAAACTCCACCCCTGGTTCGCCTCTTCAAGGATCGCGAAGCTGAGATTCGCATTCGCGTCCATAACCCGTCGAAGTACGCTCGCCGTTTGCGAATAGGCATCGCCGCGCCGGAAGGCCTTGCGACTCCGGACGAAGAGCGCACAGTCGACCTGCCGGCCGGCGCGGACCTCGCGGAGTTTTCGTGGACGTGGATGCCCCAGCGGCGCGGCAGATATCTTCTCGATTCCTGCTACCTCGAATCGCCGTCGCCGCTGGGAATGTGGACCGTGCGCCGCCGCGAACCAATCGCGCTGGAGATTCGCGTCTACCCGAACCTCCGCCGTCATGGCGATCTTAAAGCGTTGCGCGGCGGCGTGGAAGGCCTCCACATCTTGCGTCAATTAGGACGCGGACGCGAATTCGAAAAGCTTCGCGAATACGTCGCTGGCGACGGCTTCGACGAGATTCATTGGAAAGCTACCGCGCGCCGCGGCCGCCCCATCACCAAGGTGTATCAGGTGGAGCGTACCCAGGAGATTTACGTAATCATCGACGCTTCGCGCCTCTCCGCCAGGCCCGCCGGCGACGAAACCGCGCTCGAGCGGGCCATCGCCTCGGGACTGGTGCTGTGCGCGGCAGCCGAACGGCGCGGCGACCTGTTCGGCCTCGCGGCCTTCTCGCATCAGGTGGACGCGTTCGTGCGCGCCCGCAATGGAAAAGCTCACTACGCCGCCTGCCGCGACGCGATTTACGAACTGCAACCCCGCCTCACTTCGCCCGATTTCGATGAGATCGCGACCTTTCTGCGCCTCCGCCTGCGCCGCCGCTCCATGCTGCTGTTTCTGACTTCGCTCGACGATCCGGTCCTCGCCGAAAATTTCGCGCGCGCCACGCAGCTTCTCGCCTCGCGCCACTTGGTGATGGCGGGGATGCTGCGGCCGCCGTCGGCTCAGCCTCTGTTTCACGATCCGAGCGTCAACGTACCCGGAGATATTTACCGCCAGTTGGCGGGCCATATTTCATGGAAGCGATTGCGCGAGCTCGAATCGACGCTTGGCCGCCGCGGCGTGCGCTTCGCGCTGCTCGATCCCGAAAACTTCTCGAGCGGTCTGATTCGCCTCTATGATGAAGTCAAGCAGCGGCAGTTATTATGAGCCACGCATCAGGTGTTAGGAATCACGTGTTATGATCCTCGATCTCGCCCGATTCGTCGAAGCCGAGCGCCCGCACTGGACCGCGCTTGAAAAAACGCTGGATTGGATCTCCAGCGATCCTACCCGCAAGATGACGCTCGGGGATCTCGAACAGTTCCACATCCTTTATCAGCGCGCTTCCGCCGATCTCGCCAAAGTCGCGACGCTCGCCTCCGAAGGCGAGCTGAGCCGCTACCTGGAATGGCTGGTGAGCCGCGCTTATGCCGAGATTCACGAGTCGCGCGACCGCCGTCGCTTCCGCCCCTGGCGCTGGTTTACGGTCGAATTTCCGTGTACGTTTCGACGCCATTCCCGCGCCTTCCAGCTTTCCGTGGCGCTGACGCTCGCCGGAGCCGCGTTCGGAGCGCTGGCCCTGCGCATCGATTCCGAAGCGAGATACGTGATCCTCCCATTTGGGCATGCCGACATGTCGCCCTCCGAGCGCGTCGCCCGGGAAAAAGAGGAACAGGGTAGGCACCTCGCCGGAGAGAAGAGTCAGTTCTCGGCTGGACTGATGACTCACAACACGCAAGTCGCGCTGCTCACAATTGCGCTGGGGATGACGTTCGGCTTCGGCACGCTGGTGCTGTTGTTCTATAACGGCGTGATTTTAGGGGCGATCGCCTACGATTACATCCACGGCGGGGAAGCCATTTTCCTGATGGGATGGCTGCTGCCGCACGGCGTCATCGAAATTCCGGCCATCCTGGTCGGCGGTCAAACCGGCCTGGTGATCGCCCACGCGCTGATCGGATGGGGCAGCCGTATCTCGCGCGCCGAACGGCTGCGCGCCATTTTGCGCGATGTCGTGACCCTCGCCGGCGGCGCCGCGCTGATGCTGGTGTGGGCCGGCATCGTCGAAGCTTTTCTTTCGCAGTATCACGAGCCGGTGATTCCCTACGGCGCTAAAATCGCCTTCGGGCTGGTGGAAGCCGCGCTGCTCACGTTGTTCCTGAGCCGGGCCGGCGTGGGGCAGGACGTTGCCAAATGATCGAACGTGATGCATGCACGCGTGTTTGTGGCGCACGCTTCAGCGAGGACGACTCGCGGCGAGCCGTCACAAGTTTCGGAAACCCATGGGGAGTTTTCGGCCATTTTCGCAAGTCGCAGATTCCAAACCAGTTGGCAAATGGGTTACTGGAGAGCGTGCCGTGTCGACACTCGTGTCGACACCTTCATGCGCGAGAAATCCGGCGTAAGTCATGACCCAATCCCGCGACAACTCGCTGCTCATCCGCACGCCCGAAGGCATTCAGTTCGCGCTCCCGCTCGCCGGACCGTTCAGCCGCATGCTGGCCTTGATCGTCGATCTCGCTGCCGTCGCCGCGCTCAGCTCCGTGCTCGAAAAAGTGCTCGCGCCCCTGCTCATTTTCGGCCGGGATGTGGCGGGTGGAGTCATCATCCTGATGAATTTCGTCCTCGCCGTCATCTACGCGATCGTCGCCGAATGGCTCTGGCGCGGCCAGACGGTGGGCAAGCGCCTGCTGGGCCTCCGCGTGGTGGACGCCCGCGGATTGCGCCTGGAACCGAGCCAGGTGATTGTCCGCAATTTGTTGCGCTTCGTCGATCAACTGCCGGTTTTATACCTGGTCGGTGGCATCGCCTGCGTATTCCACCGCCACCGCCAGCGCCTGGGCGATATCGCCGCCGGGACGGTGGTCGTGCGGACACCCAAGCTGGCCCGGCCGAATCTCGATCAACTCCTCGCAGGAAAATACAATTCGCTGGCCGAATCTCGCCATCTGGCCGCGCGGCTGCGGCAGAAGATCGATCCTGAAATCGCGCGCATCGCCCTCGAATCGCTCATTCGCCGGGACCAGCTCGACCCCACCGCCCGGCTGGCGCTCTTCGCCCAGCTCGCCGATCATTTTCGCGCGCTGGTTCCCTATCCCCCGGAAGTTACCGAGCAGCTCGCCGATGAACCCTACGTTCGCGATGTGGTCGAGTTGCTTTACCGCCCCTCCGGTCCCTCGCCCGGCCGTAAGCCCCCCTCGGTCGTTGGGCAGTCCTAGGAGCCTGTGGCCGAACCCGCTTCCTTACGGTCGCGGTTCCGTAACTCGCTGATGGTACTGAACCGCGAGCGTAAGCGAGCGCTCCGGATCTCGCTGACGTTACCGAACCGCGAGCGTAAGCGAGCGCTCCGTAACTCGCTGACGTTACTGAACCGCGAGCGCAAGCGAGCGCTCCGGATGTATTTCATAGCGTTTTTCAACCTACACTTCCCGGCCCATCCCGACCGCCTCTCAGGCCCATTACTCTAGTCCCTTCTCCTTGGCCTTGGTTTGTGATTAACTTATAGGTGCTATGCAATGCCGTAAACTCTTGACATTCCTCCCTCTGCTGCTGATCCTCGCCTCCTGTAGCCGCGACCCTAAAGCCCAGGCCCAGCACATGGTCGACAACGGAAACAAGTTCTTCGACAAGGGAAAGTATAAGGAAGCCGCGCTCATGTACCGTCGGGCGTTCCAGAAAGATCTGCGTTTCGGCGAAGCCTATTACCGGCTCGCGCTGACCGATCTGAAACTGGGCGCCTACGGAGACGCCGTTCACATGCTTCAGCGCGCCGTCGATCTCCAGCCGACCAACGTGGACGCGATCACCAAATTGGCCGACCTATACCTGCTCGCTTCCACCCAGGACCGCGTTCACTCCGTGACCGAGGAAAAAGACGCGAAAGATCTGGTCGACAAGCTCCTGAAGATGGATCCGCGCTCCTACGATGCGCATCGCATCCTGGGTGAGATGGCGCTGTTGCATCGCGATCCCAAGGAAGCCGTAAAGGAACTGGCCCTCGCCAACCAGATCAAGCCCGATCAGCAAGACGTGATCCTCACGTATTTCCAGGCGCTGGTACAGAACGATCAATTCGCGGACGCCGAAAAGCTGGCGCATGAAATGATCGCGAAAGAGCCGAACTACGCGCCGATTTATGACGTCCTGTACCTCCAGTACATGCGCCTGAAACGGCCGGAGGATGCCGAAAAGATACTGAAAGTCAAGTCCGATAACAATCCCCAGCGTGCCAATTACCTCATGCAGTTGGCCGTCCACTACTATCTGTTGAACCGGCGTTCGGATCTGGACGCGATCGTCCAGCGCGTCACTGACGAGAAGAAATTTCCCGAGGGCCACCTGCTCGCGGGCGATTTTTTCTACTTCCGGGCTCGTGAGTACGATCACGCCGAGATGCAATACGAGGCTGCCATTAAAGCCTTCCCGAAGGATAAAGCCGTCTACCAGAAACGGCTGGTGGAGCTGAATGCCACTGTCGGAAAGAAGCAGGAAGCCAACCAGTTGCTCGCCACCATCCTCAAGGACAACCCCAAGGATAACGACGCAATCGCCATGCGCGCCGCGTTGATGCTGACCACCGGCGACCGCCAGCAGATTAACATCGCCGCCAACGATCTCCAGTCTTTGGTCTCCAAGACCCCGCACAATCATCTGCTCCAGTTCAACCTGGCGCGGGCGCTGATCGCGAAAGGCGATATTGAAGGCGCGCGGCTGCATCTGGAAGAAGCCGTCAAGATCCGCACCGATTTCATCGCCGCTCGCGAAATTCTGGCGCGGATTTACCTCTCCAAGGGCGATCCCGGCAAAGCCCTCAAAGCCTCCGACGAAATCCTGGTCTTTGATAAGGGCAACCTCCAGGCCCATCTCACCCGCTCGAGCGCCCTGCTGGCCTTGGGAGATCGTGATAAGGCGCGCGAAGAACTCGACTTTATCGCCAAGGCCTATCCCCAAAACCCCGACGCGCGATACCAGGTGGGTGTTCTCGCGCTTCAGGACAAAGACTACAGGAAAGCCGAGCAGGTGTTCGGCGATTTGTACAAGAGCAGTCCCGGCGACCGCCGCGGCTTCATCGGCGTCACCGAGACCATGATCGCCCAGGGCCACATGAACGACGCGATCAAGGAAACCGAGAAAGCCGTCGCGCGCGAACCCGAGCGCCGCGATCTCAAGCTGTTCCTGGCGAATGACTACAAGCGCGCCGAGCGGTATGACGAGGCCATCCAGATCTACCAGAAGCTGCTCGATAAGGAACCCAAGAACCCGGATCTCCTGTTCCGGGCGGCGGAGACGCTGCGGTTGAAAGGCGATCTCAACGCATCCATGGAAAGCTTCCGCAGATGCAGCCAGGCCGCGCCCGCCGATACCACCTGCCTCACGCTGCTCGCCATGATCCTTCAGGGCACCGGCCGCGACGATCAGGCTAAGCCCATCTATGAACAGATTCTGAAGATCCAGCCGGACCATCCGGTTGCCTTGAACAATCTGGCTTACATTAAAGCGCAGGAGGGCGTGGATCTCGATCAGGCCCTCACCATGGCTCAGCGCGCCGTCCAGAAGTCACCCGCATCGCTCGACCTTAACGATACTCTCGGTTGGGTCTATATCAAGAAGAACCTCAGCGAAAACGCCGTGCACATATTCAGCGATCTGGTGCAGAAGGACCCCAACAATCCGACCTTCCATTACCATTACGCCATGGCGCTCGCCCAGAAGGGCGACAAGCCGGGCGCTAAGAGCGAATACGAGAACGCGCTGAGCCATAAACCGTCCAAGGACGAAGAACAGAAAATTCACGAGCAGCTCCAGAAAATGCAGTGAGCCCAAAATCGACTGTTGCTTACCGAGCCGCGACTGTCGTGGGGCCGCCACTCCTGGCGGCAAGCCGGCTCTCCAGCCGGCTTTTTTCCGCGAAGTGTTTTTCAACACAGCGGCACGCTAAACTCCCTACCATGCCCAACCTCCAGCGTGAGCGACGCTGGGAGCGATGACGCAGTGAGCAGCGCTCCAGGCGCGCCGGCGCCCCCGTTGGCGGTGTCGACCAATCCGAGCGATTCAAGATCGCTCCCTTACGTCGCGCCCTTTGCCGTGTTCATGGGCTTCGTCGCTCTGCAAGGCTCCCGCCTTCGGCTGCCCGAACTCGCCGCTCAAATCGCGTGGGTGTCGGTGGTCGCGCTGGTTCTGATCTTTGTCGCGCGCCCCGTCATCCATCTGCGCGCGCCGCACTGGCCGCTCAGCCTCCTCATTGGCGCGGCCGTGTTCGGGCTCTGGATCGCCCCCGATCTGCTGTTTCCCGGCTACCGGCATCATTGGATGTTCGAAAATGCGATCCTCGGAGCGCCCCGCGGCGCTCTATCCGCGGCCGGTCACTCGCAGCCTCTGGTATTGGCGCTTCGCGCCGCACGGGCCGTCGTCATCGTGCCCATTGTCGAGGAACTGTTCTGGCGCGCCTGGCTGATGCGCTGGATCGTCACGCCCGGTTTCGAAAAGGTCCCGCTCGGCTCATACACGCCGCTCTCGTTCTGGGTAGTGGCGCTGTTGTTCGCCTCCGAGCACGGCTCCTACTGGGACGTCGGCCTCGTCACCGGCGTGATCTATAACGCCTGGATGGTGCGCTCGAAAAGTCTGGGCGACCTGATCCTCACCCATGCCGTAACCAATGCCTGTCTGAGCGCCTACGTGATCGCCGCCGGAAAATGGGAATATTGGTTGTAAGTTCACAAAAAGGGGACAGCCTACCCTTTCCCCACTTGCGATATGTTGATTCCCGGAAACGGTCGAGTAGTGGACACAGCGGTCTCTCCCCTTTTTCAACAAGCTCCTAGTAAACTCAAAGGTCGTAAACTCAAGAATGCTGGAATCCATCCGCCCCGACGCTTCGTCCCTGCCTGCATCCAATGTGTCCGCTCGTGTCGCCCTGTTCGATTTCGACGGCACTCTATCTCTGATTCGCTCCGGATGGATCGGCGTGATGATCCCCATGATGGTGGAGATCCTGCTGGAGCTCAAGACCGGCGAAAGCGAATCGGAGCTGCGCGCCATTGTCGACGATTTCGTGTGGCGTCTCACTGGTAAGGAAACCATCTACCAGATGATGGAATTTGCGGATCACGTAGCCAAACGTGGCGGCAAGGCGCTCGATCCTCTCGAGTATAAGAAGATGTATCTCGACCGCCTGTGGGTGCTCATCCGCGGCCGCATCGAGGATCTTCAAACCGGCCGCGCCGCACCCGCCCAATACCTGGTGCCCGGCGCGCGTGCGTTGCTCGAAACCTTGAAGGAGCGCGGGCTCAAGCTGTATCTCGCCAGCGGAACCGACGAGATTTATATGAAGGAAGAGGCCCGCCTGCTGGATGTCGCGCGCTACTTCGATGGTGGCGTCTACGGCGCGCAGGACGACTATAAGAGTTTTTCGAAAAAAATTCTGGTGCAGCGCATCGTCTCGTCCACCGGCGTCAGGGGCGACCAGATTATCGGCTTTGGCGACGGCTATGTCGAGATCGAAGAAGTGAAGCAGGTGGGCGGCGTCACCGTCGGTGTCGCGACCACCGAACCCGAATGCCGCGACGTCGACGGATGGAAACGGCAACGCCTGATCGGCGCCGGCGCGGATTACATCGTTCCCAATTTCCTCTGCCATGGCGAGTTGATGGCCGCTCTTTTCCCCACGACGGCTAAGACCAACGGCCTACAGAACCCCGACCATGGTCTACAGAATGACCCGCCCATCCAAGTATGAAACCTTCGACCGCTCGCGGCTGAAGATCCAGCCACTGGCTTCGCGCCATCACGACCTGACGCTCGATCATTGGCTGAGTCTTGACGACTCCGCGCCCCCGTTCGATCATCCCGATCTGGCGGCCGTAGCCGATCGGATTCGAAAATCGTCCGCCTCGAAAACAACCGCCAGGATTCTGATGATGGGCGCGCACGTCCTCCGCGCCGGCGTGAATCGCCACCTGATCGGCCTTCTCGAGCGCGGCTTCCTTACCCACATCGCCGTTAACGGCGCCGCCGCCATTCACGATTACGAGCTCGCCCGCATCGGCGCCACCACCGAAAGCGTCGAGCGTTACATCCAGACCGGCGAGTTCGGACTCTGGCGCGAAACCGGCGAGTTGAACGATTGGATCGCCCAGGCGGCCCGCGAAAACCTCGGCCTCGGCGAAAACATCGGCCGCCGCATTCAGGAAAGCAACGCAGGCGATTTTCCGCATCGCGACCTGAGCGTCTTCGCCGCCGCATGGCGGCTTTCTATTCCCGTCACCGTTCACGTCGGCATCGGCTACGACATTCTGCATGAACACCCCAACTGCGACGGCGCCGCCACCGGCGCGGCCAGCTATCGCGATTTCCTCATCTTCGCGCGCGCGGTCGAGAATCTTGAAGGCGGCGTGCTGCTGAACTTCGGATCGGCCGTCATGGCGCCCGAGGTTTATCTGAAGGCTCTGGCCATGGCTCGTAACGTGTCGCCCCGCCCGATAAAACATTTCACCACCGCCGTCTTCGACCTGGTCCCCATTCACCACCTCCACCGCGAGCTTCCCAAATCCGATCCCGGTTACTTTTTCCGTCCGCATAAGACCATGCTGGTTCGCACCGTGAAAGACGGCGGCGAAAGTTTCTATTTCCTCGGCGATCATCGCGCCACCGTGCCCGCGCTCTGGCGTCTGCTCACCCAACCCTGAGCGCCTGTGAACGTCGCCGCCATTCTCGCCCGATTGCCCGCCATGCGCGCGCTGGTGGTCGGCGACGTGTGTCTGGATCGCTGGTGCCGGTACAGCCCCTCGCTCGCCGAGCCGTCACGCGAAACCGGCATCCCGCGGACCGCTGTCACCGCCACCGAAGTCACGCCGGGCGCCGCCGGAACCGTCGCCGCGAATCTCGCGGCTCTGGGCGTAGGCCATGTGTCCGTGCTCGGCGTGATCGGCGACGATGGATTCGGTTGGGAGCTCGAACGCTCGCTCGCTGCGCGATTCATTTCCACCCATCTGCTCATTCGCTCCCCCTTAGTCTCCACTTTCACCTACACAAAACTGCTCAACGCCTCCACTGGAGTTGAAGATCTTCCCCGTCTGGATTTTATCAATGCCGCTCCGCTGGATTCCCGGCTCGAGTCGCAAATCATTGATTCGCTGCGCGAAAATATTCGTGATTTCGATGTGATTCTGGTCTCCGATCAGGCCGAAACCTCGGCCGGCGGCGCCATCACCGCAAAGGTTCGCGAAGCGCTCGCCGATCTCGGAGGTCTTGACGAGGCGACCGATGAACGCTGCAAGGTGATCTGGGTCGACTCTCGCGCGCGTGCCGAGTTGTTCCGCAACGTCGTTCTCAAAGTGAATCGCGACGAGGCCGGCGCAGCCTGCCAGCGCATCGGCGGCGATTACCGCGCTCTCCGCGAGCGCACGCGTTCGAAGCTGCTGATCGTGACACTCGGTGCCGGCGGCGCACTCGTGATCGGTGTGAACCACGAAAACGCCAACTATGAAACCAGCCTGCCCGCGCGCCGCGTCGATCGCCCCGTCGACCTCTGCGGCGCGGGAGATAGCTTCTCCGCCGCCGCGGCCATGGCCCTGGCGATCACGGGTTCACCGCTCGAAGCCGCGCAATTCGGCAACCTGGTCGCGTCCCTCACGATTACGAAGAAAGGAACCGGAACAGCATCACCGGAAGAACTTCTTGCGCTGTCCCCTGACCCCTGTCCCCTGGCCCCTGGCCCCCGCTGCCCCGGAGGGGCGGGAGCGGCCTGACCCCTATGCCCTCGCTTGCGATCGACATCGGCGGAACGAAATTCTCCCTCGCGATCTTCGAAGGCGATATCATGACGCACCGTGAATCCCGCCCCACCCGGCGCGGCGGCGGCCCTGAGTGGATGCTCACGGAAATCGCAAGCATCCTCCGCGACTGGCCTGCGTGCGATCGCTGCGGCATCGGCTTCGGCGGACCCGTCGACTTCGCCCACCAGCGTGTCGCGCTGTCGACACACGTGGGAGGGTGGCAGGACTTCCCTCTCGTCGAACGCATCGTCGACATGCTTCACGTGCCCGTCGTTTCCAGCGTGACGCCCAGAGTAGTCATTGACAACGACGCGAACGCCGGTGCGCTCGGCGAAGCAATCTATGGCGCTGGACGCGGACATCTGCCGCTGTTCTACATGACACTCTCCACCGGCATCGGCGGCGGCATTGTTATCAAAAATTCGCTTGGCAACGGCACGGTTTATCGCGGCGCGGATTCCTGGGCCGGTGAAATCGGCCATCTCACCATTCGTCCCGACGGCCCCGAATGTCTCTGCGGCGCGCGCGGGTGTCTCGAGCGGATGTGCAGCGGCCTCTGGATCGAGCGCGACCACGGCAAACCCGCGCATGAACTGTTTGACGACGCAAGGTTCGTCGAAGGCTGCGTCGTCGATCTGGCGATGGGACTCAAGGCCGCCATCATGCTGCTGAATCCCGGGCGAATCGTGATCGGAGGAGGAATCGCAAAGGCGGGAGAAAAGCTATTTGAGCCGCTGCGCGCGGAACTGCGGCGGCAGGTCACCCACTGGTCGCGCGCGCGATTGGACGTAGTTCCGGCCGAGCTGGGCGACGACAGTGTACTGTGGGGCGCGCAATATCTGGTTACTCGGCGCTAGCGTCGATGTGGGGCCGCCAGTCATGGCGGCGAGCCGGCTTTCAGGCCGGCTTCAAAATCCGGAAACGCTCTACCTACTCCGGCTCCGGCTTCTTAAACAGGCTGTCGAAAATCGCCCGAGCGTCGTTCGCATTTTTCGGCGCCGGCGCATTCGAATGGCCGTTCCCGTTCCCCATCCCATTGCCCATTCCGTTAGACGACCCGTGGCCATCTCTCACCACTGTCAGCCGCGGCATGAATAACTGGCAGTCGTTGGCTCCATCCTTCGGCGAAATACGCGCGGGAATCGGCTTCAGGCACTGGAACCGCGTGGACGGCTCGAAATGCGCGCACTGCTTGCAGCAATGCAAAGCCACGTTGCACTTGGGACAATTCACCAGCCAGTCCGCCTCGGCCGGAAGCGTGGTCGAACAGTTATAACAGCGCGCCGCGGTGGTCGATTGCACCAGACGCGGCAGGCGCGGGCCTGTCACGTCGATCGGCGGGCGTGGACTTTGCGGGCGGGGACGCTCATCGCGCCGCTCGCTATTTGCGGAATAATCGCGGCCCGAGTCCTGATAGCCGCGTTGTTTATATTTTCGGTCGTCGTCCATAAAAAACTTGCCTTACAAAATCCTTGCCTTGGCTCACTCCTTAATTTGAATGGTCCTCTAGACCGTGCTCGGAAAAAACGAAACTGTTATTTTTGGGGAGACAGCGAGGTCAACCACAGAGCATTCGAAAGCCGCCCAAGTCGGACACGACCCTCTAACCTTGGTCGCACACGACCCTACAAATCCTGCCGGGCCTCCAGTTTTTGCCGGGCACAATTCTACACCTTTTTCAGAGTCTCCCCTATCCCTGGTGCAAACAAGCTCGATTGTGCTGCGGGTTCCTCAGAAAGCGCAAAGGGTGCGATCCACAAAAGTTGGGTACCCGCGCAAAGGCCTAAACCACTATGTACCACGAACCGGCCCAGGAATCCAGTAAAATCTTTTGCTATACACGATATCGACAGTCCCCACTCAGGGCTTTAGCCCCCCAATAGTACTACTCATCCGGCGTGGAAGCCCATTTCAATAACGCATTGCAGGGGCGATTCAGAGGATCGTCACAATGATTCGGGCTCACGCGCACGGAATAACCCAGCCGCCCAGTCATCAGTGGAGCAAAATCCCTCCCAAACACAAACACGCTCCCGTGTTCCTCCAGCGGCGCCAGCGTCAACACCTGGGTTTCCTTCAATTCGCCGTCGGCCCCCACGCGTCCCACCACCGCTTCCACCCGAACGTCCTGCGGCCGTAGTCCCGCCAGATCCAACGAAGCCCGCAGCGGCAACGGCGATCCGGTGACCACCGCCGGCTCCGGTCCGATCCCGGAATTGACGAAACTCACCCGCGGCCATCGTTCCGCCACGCCGTGCTGCCATGCGACGCGCTCGCGCGCCGTGGCGAAACCGTTTTCCATCGCCGCGCGGTAGCTCCGATCCGCCCATTCGTACAATTGCGAACGATACTCGCCCACCATGCGCCGGCTATTGAAATTCGCGCTTACGAAGCGTAGCGATTGTTTCACGCGGCGCATCCATTCCCCGGGTACGCCGTGGTCGCGGCCTTCATAGAACATCGGCGCCACTTCGTTCTCCAGCAGGGAATAAATCGCGGCGGCGTGAACATCGTCCAGGTCCGGCGAGTACGGCTCCCGGTCGCCGATGGCCCATCCGCCGGAATCTTCCGCCGCCTCGTCGAACCAGCCGTCCAGGATGCTCATATTCAGCACGCCGTTAATGCCGGCCTTCATGCCGCTGGTGCCGCACGCTTCCTCGCCGCGGCGCGGCGTGTTCAGCCAGATGTCGACCCCTTGCACCATCTCCCGCGCCACTTGAATTCCGTAGTCCTCCACGAACACGATGTGCTGCGACAGTTCGGCTTCATGCGAAAATCGCACGATCTCCTTGATTAAGTTCTTCCCGGGGATATCCAGGGGATGCGCCTTGCCCGCGATGACGATCTGCACCGGCATCCGCTCATTCAGCAGAATGCGCTTCAGCCGCTCCGGATCGCGGAACAGCAGCGTCGCCCGCTTGTAGGTGGCGAAGCGCCGCGCGAATCCGATGGTCAGCGCTTCCGGATCCAGCACCTCCTGAAGCCGCTTTATTTCCGGCGCCGGCGCATTGCGCTCCGCCGCGCACTCCAATGCATGCTCCCGCACGAACGCCACCAGGCGCCGCTTGCGCCGCCGATGTGCGTCCCATAATTCCGCGTCCGGAATCTCGGCGATCTGAGCCCACATGGCTGGTTCGATATCGCCATCGCGCCAGTCCGGCTGAAGATAATGATCGTAGATGCCCGCCAGATCGCCGTTGATCCATGCCGGCAAATGCACGCCGTTGGTGATGGAGGTGATCGGCACCTCCCACACCGGCAGTTTCGGCCACAATCCTTCCCACATCTGTTGCGATACCCGCCGGTGCAGACGGCTCACTGCGTTGCGATAGGCCGACGTCTTGAACGCGCAGATCGCCATGGAAAACGGCTCCTGCATATCGTGCGGCTCGCGCCGCCCCAACGCCAGCAAATCGTTGAAATCGATCCGGGCGTCCCGGCAGTAGTCTTCGAAGTACTCGTACATTATGCCGGGATCGAACAAGTCGATGCCGGCCGGAACCGACGTGTGCGTGGTGAACACGTTGTTGGTGCGCGCCGCGTCCAGCGCTTCCTCGAAACTCAATGCCTGCTCAGCCATCAGCAACCGGATCCGTTCCAGCGCAAGAAACGCCGAATGACCCTCGTTCATGTGATACACCGTCGGCTGTAGCCCGACCGCGGTCAAAGCACGTAAACCACCGATTCCAAGGACAATTTCCTGACGAATCCGTGTGTGACGATCGCCTCCGTAAAGCTGATTGGTGATCTCGCGATGCTCTGCCGCCGCGTTCTGCGGGATGTTGCTGTCCAGCGCGTACAGCTTCACGCGGCCTACGTCGATCCGCCAAACTTTCAGGAACACCGGCGTTCCAGCCAGCCTCACCTCCACCAGCAGCTCGCTGCCATCCGCGCGGCTTTCCGGCGTTACCGGGAGGGAGTAGAAATCGTTCACCGGCGTGCGCTCATACTGCCAACCGTCGGGGCCCAGCGATTGTTGCAGATAGCCCTTCTGATACAAGAGCCCCACGCCCACCAGCGGAAGCGCGGCATCGCTCGCGGCCTTCAAATGATCGCCCGACAGCACGCCCAGCCCGCCCCCATAAATCGGCATGCAATCCAGCAGCCCGTACTCCATCGAGAAGTATGCGGCCAGCATTTGAGATCCGTCGGGCCCCGCCGCCAGATACGCGTCGTGAGTTTCACAGGCGCGGCGATACAGCCCCAGGAATCTCGGATCGGTGGCGGCGCGCTCGAGCACCGGCTGCGGCACCTGCCCCAGCATCACAATCGGGTTGTGATTCGAAGCCTGCCAGACGGCCGGCTCCAGTCGGCGAAATACCGAGCGCAAGTTGTGGTCCCAACTCCACAACAGGTTCACGGCGAGTTCGGAAAGACGCTGGATGGCCGCGGGCAGGGCGGGACGAACCAGGAATTCCTTCAGGGGGCGAATCTGGAAAGGCATCGATTCGGATTAGCCTTTTAGCATAGCAGGGTCGACGAGCCGGGACCGAGCTGCGCTTGCGCCAAGGGAGCGGTTCAGGGCGTCCTGTCGCGTCCCAAGCCCCGCCCACGGAAGGGCGGGGACCGCAGCCCGGGGTGGAGCGCGTCATCTGCGCGCGTTGCTGGCCGCGCCGGCGGACCACCCGCTCACTACTGCCGGTGACCGTTCTGTCGACGAATGAACTCGCCCATTGCGCTTACCAGTTTGTCGATGCGCTCATCGGTCTCGCGCATTCGCCGGTCCGTCTCGCGCATTCGCCTATCCGTTTCCTCGAACTGTTTGGCAACCCGAGCGAAGCCTTTGCGGGTCTCCGTTGCCAATTCGGCGACCACTCTCTCCAAACGGTCTACGCGCTGTCCGAGGGTTTTTCCCGCCACGCTTGTATTATCTCACGCTCGCGCGGTCCTCGGAACAATCATTCCGGCTGAGCTTTTAGCCGTTTAAGATGGGCGTCCAATTCATCCTCCGGAATTCCCTCGCCCCGATCCAATTCCTCGATCCCCCGGCGAATCTTCGCGGCGTGTCGCGCCATCTAATCAGCCTGCACACGGTCCAGATGCGATATGATGCCCAAGCGACAGCAATTACGGCGGCCTAAATGCCACGGACACCTCGCCGGAGGAACATTTGAGATGAGCGCGCCTGGCTTCGAACTCCTCACTTCACAGCTTGACGCGGCGCGGGCGCAGACCGACGCGCTGTTTTCCCTGCTCGACCCGGCGGCGTTATACGATCGTCCCGTGGCCGATCGCCACCGGCTCATTTTCTATCTCGGCCACGTGGAAGCGTTCGATTGGAATTTACTTTCCAGGCACGCTTTCCAGAAGCCGTCGTTTCATCCAGCGTTCGACCAACTGTTTGCTTTCGGCATCGATCCCGAACCGGGCCGCGCACCCGCGGATCAGCCGGCGGATTGGCCCTCGGAAGCCGAAGTTCGCGGCTACTGCTCGCGCGTACGGCGCGAATTGGACCAAGCGCTGGCGAAATCGGGAGAAGACAATCAGGATCAACTGCTTAACGTCGCGGTCGAACATCGCATGATGCACGCCGAAACGCTGGCGTACCTGTTTCACAATCTGCCGTATGAATCCAAGCATGTGGGGCCGCCAGTCACGTTTGAACAAAGTGCGGCGAGCCGCCCCGCCCGTCTTCCGGGGCTTTCAGGCCGGCTTGCCTCAAATACTGCGAATGACAATTCCTTGGTCGAGAGTCCAATGATCGACGTCCCCGCGGGCACCGCCGAGCTCGGCCGCCGTTCGGGCCACGGCTTTGGATGGGATAACGAATTTGAGCGGCACTTCGTGGACGTCCCCGCGTTCCGCATTTCACGATTCAAAATCAGCAACGGCGAGTATCTGGCGTATCTGCGCGCTGCCGGCCAGGAAAGTCATCCGCCGCATTTCTGGACCAGACGCGACGGGCGCTGGTTCCTGCGCGCGATGTTCGGCGAGATTCCTCTGCCGCTCGATTGGCCGGTTTACGTCACGCACCGGGAAGCATCGGCATATATCCAATGGCGCTCCGGCATGGAATACAGGAATTTCGCGCTGCCCACCGAGGCGCAGTTTCATCGCGCGGCCGAAGGCGCATCCCCCGTCAACGCAAATTTCGAACGCTGGGACCCGGTTCCCGTCGACGTGGGAACGAATGGAGCCGGCGGCGAGAGTAAACACGGCGTCGCGCAAACCATCGGCAACGGATGGGAGTGGACCTCCACGGTCTTCGCTCCTTTCCCCGGCTTCGAGCCGTTCCCGTTTTATCCCGGCTACTCGGCCGATTTCTTCGATGGCAAGCATTTCGTGATGAAGGGCGGTTCGCCGCGGACCGCGCGCGCTCTGCTGCGCCCCAGTTTCCGCAACTGGTTCCGCGTGGACTATCCGTACGTCTACGCTGGGTTCCGCATGGTGGAAAACGTGGTGAAACATGGTGAAATCGTGGTGGAAGACGCGGAGGTCTCCGTATGAACCAGTTCGCTTGCGAAGTGCGCTCAGGACTCGCTAAACAACAGAAAGAATTGCCCTCCAAGTACCTTTACGACGAACTTGGCAGCGCCCTGTTCGACGCGATCACGGCCCTGCCCGAATACGGGTTGACGCGCGCCGACCGCCGGATTCTCAATCGCCATGCCGTTGATTTGCCGCGGGATTTTGCCTGCGTCGCGGAATTCGGAAGCGGATCGGGTTCGAAAACCCGGGCGATTCTCGCCGCGATTGCGCCCAAAACATATTTCCCGATCGATGTTTCGCGCGCGGCGCTGGATCGATGCACGCGGGAGCTATGCGGCATGGCTCATATCCAACCCATCGAGGATTCCTTCCTGGAGGGTCTCGATCGCGTGAACCCCGATCGTGATCTTGTGAACAAGGGGCAGCGCGATAGCGGCGCGCTGCTGCTGCTGTTCCTCGGCAGCACTATCGGCAATTTCGATTCGCGGTGCCGGGACGATTTCTTGCGGCAGGTTCGCTCGCGCATGCGATCCGGCGACGCGATGCTGATCGGCCTGGATTTGGTGAAGCCGCTCGAAACCATGCTCGACGCCTACGACGATTCCACCGGCGTTACCGCCGCGTTCAACCTGAACCTGCTGGGGCGCATCAATCGCGAACTCGGCGGCGATTTCGACATCCGCGCCTTCGCGCATCACGCGCTGTATAACCAGACCGAGCGCCGCGTCGAAATGCACCTTCGCTCGCGCATCGATCAGACCGTGACCATCGCCGAAGCCGATTTCCACTGCCGCTTCCGCGCCGATGAAACCATCTGGACGGAGTCGTCGCACAAGTTCTACGCGGACGAGATTCCGGAAATCGCGCGCGAGACGGGCTTTGTTTCCGAAGCGCTGTGGATCGATGAGGAGTGGCCGTTCGCGGAGAGTCTCTGGCGCGCGGTTTAAGGATGTTCACGACTGAAGTGAGCCGAGAACCGTCGTGGGTGGCATGGATCGCTCAGCAATTCGCCGTACCGCTCATATTATTCCTAGCCGCCGTAGCAACCGACGCAATTCCAAAGATTGCGGGAGCGAACTTTGAGGAACGCTGGGTGTTCGAGCTGTGGTGGGACGTCTTCGTATTTTGCTGCGGCGGATTTATCCTTGGCGTTTTGGTGCAGTGGTTGTTTCCGCGGTTTGCACCAATGGGTTTATGGATTTGGGTTTTGCCTTCCATTGGCATGATAGCGGCCTTCATTGCCGACCTCCGTGCTTTTCCCCTGAAAGAGGTTCTATCGGAGCTCTTTTATCCGGGGCCGAACGGCGAGGCTTGGTGGGCGGCAATGCTGATCACCTTTCCGACTCTTTCTTGCATCGCATACTCGCTTGCTATTGTTCTAATGCAGAAGTACTTGGTTCGCCGTTAGACTGTATCAGGTGCTCCGATTCTCGAACGTCTGCTATCGCGCCGGCGGCACGGAAATTCTCCGCGACCTGACCTGCGAAGTGGAGCAGGGCCGCACGCTGGTGCTGCTGGGGCGCAGCGGATCGGGCAAAACCACGGCGCTCAAGATGGTGAATGCTCTGTTGTTACCTTCAACGGGCGAAGTGCTGGTGGAAGGGCGCGCGACCACCGCGTGGAATCCCATCGAGCTGCGCCGGCGCATCGGCTACGTCATTCAGGAGACCGGATTGTTTCCGCATTTCACGGTCGCGCGCAACGTCGGGTTAGTGCCGCGGCTGATGGGCTGGCCCGAAGCCCGCATCGACGCCCGGGTGAGGGAACTGCTGGCGCGCGTGGGGCTCCCGCCGGAGGAGTTTGCGAATCGCTATCCGCGCCAGCTTTCGGGTGGACAGCGGCAGCGCGTCGGCGTGGCGCGCGCGCTGGCGGCCGATCCGCCGATTCTGCTGTTCGACGAGCCCTTCGGCGCGCTCGACCCGGTGACGCGGCATGAAATCCGCACTGAGTTTACGGCGCTTGCACGCGATCTGGGCAAGACCATTCTTTTCGTCACACACGATATTCGCGAGGCGCTGGAATTGGGGGATCACATCGGGCTGCTGCTACGCGGCCGATTGGAAGAGCTGCTTCCCGCGTCCGAATTCTCCAAGGCGCGCTCGGCTGAGGCTCGCGCGTTTCTCGCGTCGTTATCGGATTAGGCAAAGAGCGCTCCATGCTGTCGCGCCTCAATCGGCAGGGCGCGGCCCTGCCCCACAGACTTGAGCGCCTCAATCGGCAGGGCACGGCCCTGCCCCACAGACTTGAGCGCCTCAAATCGGCAGGGCACGGCCCTGCCCCACAGACTTGAGCACCTCAATCGGCAGGGCGCGGCCCTGCCCCACAGACTTGAGCGCCTCAATCGGCAGGGCACGGCCCTGCCCCACGGATTTGAGCGATGATTGAGTGATTGTGCGCCCCGGACTGCTCCGCGATATCGGCGATCTGACCTTCGAACATCTCACGCTGGTGGTGACGGCGATGCTGATCGCGATCGCCATCGGTGTTCCGTTGGGCGTACTGCTGACGCGCAGCGTGGGATTGCGCCGCCCGGTGCTGGGGGCCGCGAACATTTTGCAGACCATCCCCAGCCTGGCGCTGTTCGGATTCCTGATTCCGATTCCATTCATCGGCGGAATCGGACCGCGCACGGCGATTGTGGCGCTGGTAATCTATGCGCTGCTGCCGATCCTGCGCAATACGCTCGCGGGAATCCTGGGCGTGGACGCGGCGGTGCGCGAATCCGCGGTGGCCATGGGTATGACGGGCTTGCAGATCCTTAAAGAAGTGGAGCTGCCGTTGGCCGCGCGCACGATTCTCGCCGGCATCCGCGTCGCGACCGTAACCACCATCGGCACGGCGACCATCGCGGCCGCGGTCGGCGCCGGCGGTCTGGGCGTTTTCATTTTTCGCGGCGTGGCTTCGCTCGACACCGTGCAGATTCTTGCCGGAGCGATTCCCGCCGCATGTATCGCGCTGGTTTCTGACGGAGGATTGGGATGGATCGAACGAAAACTCGCGGCCTAGTAAACTGTCCCAGTCGTTTCGACAGCGAATGTGGGGCAGGCCGGCAGCCTGCGGCGGGTTGTGAACCCGCACGTTCGAATAACGCGAGCGCCGGTAAACAACCGGCGCGCAGCTTACCAAGCTGCCCCACAAGGCACGCACGAAATCGCTGGGACCGCTTACTAGTTGCCGCGGTTTGTGGGTTGGCCATAGTGGCGATGCTGACCACGGCGGGCTGCGGGAAAACGACGAAGCCTATCGTCGTCGGATCGAAGAATTTCACCGAGCAGGTTGTGCTTGGCGAAATTATCGCGCAACACCTGGAGCATCGTCTGGCGGGCGTGAAAGTGGTCCGGCAGTTGAATCTCGGCGGGACGCTGCTCACCTACCACGCCCTGCTGAACGGGCAGATCAGTTTGTATCCCGAGTACACCGGGACCGTCATGGCCGAGATCCTCAAGGAAGCGCCGGCAACCGATCCGGCGCAAGCGCTGGAGCGGTCCCGCGGGGAGATGCGGCGCCTGGCGCAGGTGGAAGTGCTGGATCCTTTGGGCGTCGACAATTTTTTTGCGATGGTGATTCGCGGCGACGACGCGCGCAAACTCAAGCTCGCAACCTTGAGCCAGGCCGCCCAGGTGAAGGACGGCTGGAAACTCGGCCTGGGTTATGAATTCGACGGGCGCATGGACGGGATGCCGGCGCTCAACAAGTATCATCTGCCCTTGAGCGGCTCACCGCGCATCATGGATCTGGGCCTGATGTACAAAGCCCTGGAGCTGGGACAGGTGACCATGGTCGCCGCCAATGCGACGGATGGCCCGCTGGCCGCGCACGACTGGACCATGCTCGCGGACGACCAGAAAGTTTTCGGATCGTATCAGGCGTGCGTGCTGGCCCGCCAGGACGCGCTTAGCACGGAGCCCCGCCTCAAGCCGGCGCTGGCTGAGCTCTCCGGTAAATTCACAAATGACGGAATGCGCAAACTCAACGCGGCCGTCGACGTGGATCACCGGCAGGTGCGCGATGTCGCGGCGGATTTTCTTCGCCAGGCCGGCCTCGGTCAGTAGAGTCGCGTCCTCCACCAGCTTCGCGTGACGACGGTGCGGCTTCGCATTTAATCACCCGGCTCACGCGGAATCAAGAAGCCGGCCGAGTTGCTCGAGCAACTTGCGGCCGCGGGGAATGGAATCGCGGTTCCAGAAAAAGACGCCTAAAAGGGGCACGGAACGCGACGGTATTCAGCCGCCGCGCCCCGTGGCCTCTGGAGGACGCGCTGAGGGTGCGCTACAGATCGAAAACTCCGGCAGGCGAAAGAAATCGCCCGCCCTGGCAGGCACGGCCCTGCCCCACTTCGGCGGTAAACTTACGGCGCTGCCGTCACGTGCGCGCGGCGATTCTTCTGCCAGCAGTCCTCGTTTTTGTCGGTGCAGACCGGGCGATCCTTGCCGAAGCTGACGATAGTGAGCTGAGCGTTCGGAATTCCCATGGACGCCAGGAACTCCTCGGCCGCGCGGGCGCGCTTGTCGCCGAGCGCCAGATTGTACTCTTCCGAGCCCCGTTCGTCGGCATTACCCTCGATCAGCAGCTTCTGGCTGGGAAAATCGGAGAGGATCCCACGAATCACGTTCACGTCGTCCCGCAGAGCTACGGTCGCGTCCGTGCGAATGGTGGCTTTGTCGTAGTCGAACAACGCGTCTTCCAGACGCGCCAGCCGTTCGTTGAGGGAAGCGCGCACTGCCGCCGGCATGGCGCCGGGCCGGCTGGGATTGCTCGCGGCAGCCCGTTGAGACGGTTGAGACGACGGGTTGGAGCCTCGTTGCCCGGGCGTCGTCGATCGCGGAGCGTTCGCGACCGGGGTCGTATCGGGCGGGGGCGTCTTGGCCACGGGTGCGGTCTTATGGCAGGCTGCTGTGGCCAGCAATGTAGCGAGGCCCATGAGGCCTAATATGTTTCGTTTCATTGGATCCTCTCGATGCTTAGGGAAATCTGCATGTCTACTTAAGAGTAAGCAGCATGGAGGCCCTTCGCAACAATCCCGTTGAGACGGTATTCCCTAATTTCCTGGGTCCGTTAGACTTAGATTTCAGATGCCTGTTCGACCTTTCGCCGGTGGACGCCGCCTGCTTCTCGCGGGATTCGGCGGTTTGTTGGTCCTGATGCTCGCCGCCGGCGTGGATGCGCTGCTGGTGTTGCGCAAAGTCCGCGCCAGCGATGCGCAGGTTCGCGACCTTTACTCGGCGCGCACACAATCGCTCGAGAAGGTGCGCAACGGGATCTACCAGTCCGCGATCGTGATGCGCGATTATTTGCTTGCGACGGATCCGCTTTTGGCGAGCGCGGAGGTCGACCGGTGGCGGGGCATTCGCGAAAATACCGATATCGCGATGACGGAAACGTCGGCGCTCCTCGATCGTGGGGAAGAGGCGCCGATGCGCAGCCTGCAAACCCAAGTTGCAGGATATTGGAGACTGCTCGATTTCATCGCCGAGGCGCGCGGCCCAGACCCGTACGCCAACGGGAGCGATACGCCGGTGCGCGGCGCGAATTATTTTTCGACGGAGATGGTGGAGCGGCGGAACGGGATGCTCGCTTTGCTGGATCAGATCAATCAGATGAGCGCCCGCGAATTGTCGGCTGGCAACGCAAAACTGGGCGCGACCTTCGATTCATTGCGGCTGAGGCTGATTCTGATGTTGGCGACGACGCTGGGCGTTGGGCTGGTTCTAGCAGTGTTTACGGTGCGCCGCACGCTGCGGCTGGAGATCGAGCTGCAAAAGCGCTACGAGGAAGGCGAGCGCGCGCAGCATGAGTTGAAGGAGCTTTCCGCCCGGCTGCTCTCGGCGCAGGAAGAGGAGCGCCGGACCATTTCGCGGGAATTACACGACGAGGTCGGCCAATCCCTTTCGGCGCTATTAATGGAGGCGGGCAATGCCGTCGCTTCGGTGCCGGCCGCTTCGATCGAAGTGCGCCGCCACGTCGATTCGATCAAGAAACTCGCCGAAGCCAGTGTAAACGTGATTCGCAATATGACGCTGCTGCTGCGGCCATCCATGCTGGACGACCTGGGACTGGTGCCGGCGCTCGAATGGCAGGCTCGCGAGGTGTCCAAGCGGACCGGCCTGCGCGTGCACCTGGCGGCGGAAGAATCCGCCGACCAGCTTTCCGACGAGCTGAAGACGTGTATCTATCGAGTGGTTCAGGAAGCTCTGCACAACTGCGTTCGCCACTCGCAGGCGCGAACGGTGAAGGTGGTGGTGCGGCAGGAACCATCCAAAATCGTGCTATCGGTGGAGGACGACGGCCACGGTTTCGACGCGCGGCGCGTGCGCGGGCTGGGGCTGGTCGGCATGGAAGAGCGCGTCCATCATCTGGGCGGCGCATTCGAAGTGGAATCGCGGCCGGGAGCGGGGACCAGGGTCGCCGTGGAGTTACCCATTGCCAGCTAATAACTATTTCCGGCAAAGTGGCGCGGGCTGTCAAGCCTGCAGAGCCGAGAGTCATCTCGGCTTTTCTTCCGTAGGGTCGTGAATGATGCCAGTGAGCACGAAAACAATTCGCATCCTGCTGGCCGACGATCATACCGTGATGCGCAGCGGGCTGCGGCTGTTGCTCGAACGCCAACCGAATCTGCAAGTGGTTGGCGAAGCCTCCGATGGCCGTCAGGCGGTGGATATGGCGGCGGCCGAAAAACCCGACGTCGTCGTGATGGACATCGCCATGCCGCATCTGAACGGCGTCGAAGCGGCGCGCCAGATCGCGCTGCGCAACCCCGAGACGGCCATCGCCATCCTGAGCATGCACAGCGACGAGAGTTACGTGATCCGGTCGTTAAAGGCGGGCGCGCGGGCGTATTTGCTGAAGGATTCGGCCGAAGCGGATCTGATCGCGGCGATTCACGCCATCACCACGGGAAAATCGTACTTCAGTCCGGCCGTGACACGCCTGCTGAAAGAAGATTACATGCACCAGCTCAATGAAGTGGGCGCGGAGGATAGCTACGAGTTGCTGACCAATCGCGAACGCGAGGTGCTGCAACTGGTGGCCGAGGGACAAAGCAATAAAGACGTCGCGAATTTGCTGAACTTGAGTTTGTACACGGTGGAAACGCACCGGACCCATATCCTGCAAAAGTTGAATTTGCACAGTGTCCCCGAGTTGATTTTGTACGCGGTGCGCAAGGGAATCATCAGCTAGGGACAACCGATCGGGCGACGCGCGCGTCAAACGGGATCATGGACCAGATCCTGGACCAAATCATGGACGTGGACGGGTTACCGCTCGCGCCGGAATCCGTCCGCATGCTCGAGTATTTGAAGATTCGCGCGACGGAAATGACCACGGCGGGAATCCGCGAGAGGATCCGTGCGGCGGCGCAGGAGCTGGAGAACGCCGTCGCTCAAGTGAGCGCATCCCAGGCTCGCCAGCGACCCGTGGAGGGGAAGTGGCACATCGCGGAGGTGGTCGACCACATTTCGCAGACTCAGATTCGCGGTACCGAGGAACTGCGGCATCTTCTCGCCGGCCGTCGCCCGCCTCTTCCGCCTGTCTATGAAGCGCTTCGTTCAGGAGCGGGAACCTGGGCGCCGTGGAAACTTCTGGTCGAAGAGCTCCATACGGCCAATCAGGCGATGATCGATCTGCTCGAATCCGCCCCCGAGCAGGCGCCTCCACCAGACGCGCCAACGGTAAAGACGGTGATGGTGACTCTTCGCGCCCTTCCGGACGGCACTACTGGTCCGCAGATTTACTTTGTCGAAGTCCAGTGGAAGGAATACGCGCTATTACAGCGCCTGCATCTGCTGGATCATCGCACCCAGGTCAAGAAGCTCCGCGCGGTTCTAGTGGGGCGGGTCCCCTGACCCGCGCGCGACACCCCCTGGTCGCGCAATAATCGTCTCGCAACAAGCTCTACCGGCCGCCGCCGGTGGACGATTTCAATTTGCTCGGCGAGTGCTTCGCGAATAGCGCGATCTTGCCTGCATCCGGCGGGCTCATCTCGATCCTGGTGCCTGCCGGCAGAGCGACGGGCGATTCGTAATAGTAGGTTCGCGCGAAATCCGGATTGAACTTGTAGATCCACAGCAGCGGCTCGAAGGTCCCATCCGGCCGCGCGGCGATAATCTGCACGCTCGTGCCCTTCTTAAGACCCTCCGGCCTCACCGCCACTACATTTTCCGAACCGGACAGCCGCTCGCCGGCGCCCTTCTCGATTTCAGCGGCTCCCGCGGGAGCCGCCGGATCAAGCCACTTGGCCGGCTTCGGCTTGTCGGGAAGAAACTTCGGATTCCCTTCCGGCGCTCCGCCCTCCACCCAGGCCGAAATCACCTCCATGTCTTCCTGCGTCATCGCGCGATCGTCCTTGAATTCGCCGAATCCCTTCACGGCTTGCCACGGCGGCATCCGGCGTTCCAGGACCTCTTCCTTGATGTCTTTGGCCCACGGCCGGGCCTGTTCGTAGGTCATCAGCGCCCCCCCGCCCATCGACGGGATGGATGCGTTCTCGCCATGGCAGGTCGCGCAGCGCTTGTACAGCAGCCGCGAAACCTCTTTCGTCCACGTGATATTGGTGGTGATGATGTCGTGCGCCCCGACCACGCTGGCTACTGCGATCATCAGAGCTGCTTTCCGAAACATCGTTTGCTCTCTTCTTGCCTGGCGGCTTTTCGGCCGGCCTTAATCTTACCGCGTCCGGGGTTACTCAGTCTTCAGCTTCGAATAAATCGTTCGATTCGTGATCTTGGGATCCACCGCGACCTCGAAAAATCCGATAAACATCTCTTCCCAACTCTGCTCTCCCCATTTTACGTCTTTTGTCGCATCGGGATTGGCCGGGTTGTTGGCCGAATTGTCCCACCACGCGGTCGCCTTGACTTTGTCGCCGGGGTGAAGCTGGATGGGCTTGGCCAGCTTGTAGTCGAGCTGCCAGTTGAGGCTCCAATTGGGCACTTTGAGGACGGTCTCCGTCTCGCCGCTCGCATGAATGATGTCGTATTGGAAGGCCTTACCGCGAAGATGCATGTGGGGGAACAGGCTGATGACGGTTTCGTCGTTCACCACGGGTGAAACCGCTTCCGCCTTGAAGTTTCCGTCTCCCGCCGGAATCATGAAAGTGTTGTTCAGCGCCGCGGTAGTAATAATGCGCTCCTTCGGCGGCTCCTTCGCGAATACCAGACCGATGCGCGTGCGATCGTCGCCTGCTTTTCCATTGGCGGTGTAGTGCATCTGGAAAACCAGATCGCTGCCCGCCTTGATCTGTTTGGCTTGGCCCGGCTTCCAGATATCGGGAACCATCCCCGGCGTGTAAATGGTCAGCACGTCGCTGCCGCCGCCGTTGGTGTTGCCGAAACGCTGTCCGGCGCTCTTGACCGTAGGCACATACGGCACGCCCGGCTGCGCTTCCCTGAGCCAGGGATTGCCCGGCTCGCGAATGAAGATCACCGCGTGATGCACCACTGTCCGATTCGACGGACGAATTTCCACCGCGCTGATCCATTTATCTTCCGTGAACCCGGTTGGCACTACGATGTACTGATACTCCACCTCGCCCGACGCGGGCATGTGGAACGCATGCGGCATCTCGATAATCGCATCCGGTTTGGCGATATTCCAGCCGTCCACCCACGTCCTCGGCTTGGGGGCGTCGGCCTGATTGCCTTCCTTCGCGCCCGCATCCACCCACGCCGCCAGCGTATCGATCTCCTGCTTCGACAGCGACCGGTCATTGGCGAACTTACCGTAGTGCGGATCGGCCGGCCACGGCGGCATCTTGCCCTTCAGCACCGCTTCCTTGATCCCCTTGGCCCACGGCCGGGTGCTTTCATAGGTCAGAAAGGACATGGGACCGATCTCGCCGGGGCGATGGCATTCCTGGCAGCTCTTCTCAAGAATCGGCTCGACATCTTTATGAAAAGTGACCTCTGGCGCGGCGAATGCGACCGCCGAACCCAGCAGAGACACCGATAGACTCGCAATGATGGCACGCATAATTGACTCCTTAAAAACGAAGGGCCGGTGCGCTATCGACCAGCCCTCCGCACTCGATTTGTTGTCGGCGCTTTAGTTATGATCCGCGCCGGTAGCCTTCTGCTGCGGCTTCGGAGGACGCATGAGATCCATGCTCGTCACATCCGGCGGCACCGCGACGGTGAAGAAGCCGAACATCATCTCATCCCAGCTCTGCTCACCGTAACTTACTGCTTTGGTGGGATCCGGGTTGGACGGATTATTCGCTGAATTGTCGAAGTGCGCCACCGCCTCGATGGTGGTGCCCTTGGGCAGGAACAGCGGCTTGTCCAGATAGTAGGAAAGCTGCCAGCTGAAGCTATAATGCGGCACGCTCAGCAGCGTTTCTGTCCGGCCGTCCGGGAAGGTCGCGATCATGGTCATGTCCTTGCCGCGGAGATGCATATGCGGCAGGAACGACATCAAAGTCGAATCCCTCTGGAGGGTGACTTTCGCCGATACTTCATAGTTGGGATCGCCCGGAGGAATAGTGAACTTCCCGTTCACCGCGGAAAGCATCGCCAGCCGCTCCTTCGGCGGCACCTTCGAGAAGATCAGACCGACCTTGCTCTTGTCGTCGCCCGGCTTCCCGTCAGTCGTATAGTGCAACTGGAGGACGAGGTCGCTCCCGGCCTTCACCAGAATCGCCTGGCCCGGCCGCAGCACGTTCGGAACCGTACCCGGGGCATAGCCGCCCAGCGAGTCGCCGATATTGTTGCCCCCGCCGCCGCCACCGTCATGGCTGGGCACGAACGCCACGCCGATCGGAGAACCCGCCAGCCACTTCGAGCCCGGCTCCCGGAGGAAGGAGAGGATGTGGTGCACGTGCTCGCGGTCGCTCGGCCGCGACTCGGCGAACTGCACGTACTTGTCTTCCGTGAAATTGGTCGGGATGATCACGTAGTGGTAATCGATGGTGCCCGATTCCGGAACGTGGAACGCCGTGGGCATCTCAAACACCACGTCCGGCTTCCCGATGTTCCAGCCTTCCACGAAGGCGATCGGCTTGGGAGCGTCCTTGGGATTGCCAGCGGTCGCGCCAGTGTCCACCCATGAGATCAGAGTGTTCATCTCGGCTGCCGACAGCGTCCGGTCGTTTTCCCAATGGCCGTACCTGGGGTCGGCGAACCACGGCGGCATCTTCTTGCTCGCGACGGCAGTCTTGATCGCCTTCGCCCACGGCCGTGTGGTTTCATAGCTCAGGAATGACATCGGTCCAGCTTCGCCGGGACGGTGACAGTTTTGGCAGTTTTTCTGAAGGACGGGGAGAACGTCCTTGTAAAAAGTCGGTTGAGAATTCGGGGCGGCGGACAGAATCGCCGCACACACCAAGCCAACGGTCAGAACGCGCATCAAATTACCTCCAGCTTCCCTATCATACGATGAATCGGTCGAATCTGTTCCCGCGACTATAGGCCCGTCGAATAGCGTGGGGAAGGGCGAAATACAAGGATTCCCTGCTAAATAACGACACACTACCACTTAACACCGTTAAGTAGCATTTGGACCCCGATGTAAATATTTGTAAACCGGCTGTCACTCCCTGGTTCACCCATGTGAGGCGCGACAAAATGGAGCGCTCACCTTTTCCAGTCCCATCCGTCAGGGTGGGGCTTCTTCGAGGCCCAACGGAACTGATTCAAGGCTTGTCCAGCCTCATTTCCCGCCATTCCGACGCGGCCCCCGGACCGAACCGATTAACCGCCAACACCCGCCATCGTATGACACCCGCGGCGGTTTCCCCCAGCGACGGTTCCAGCTTCACGGAAGTCTCGTGCGCCGGAATCACCCGCACCATGTGATTGTCGCGATCCGACAGCCAGCCTTTCTCATCGCGCTGATCCCACTGGACCACGTAGGATTCAGCGCCCGCGACCGGCGACCATCCGAGCGTTCCCGGGTTCTCCATTGCGCTCGGCACCGGCGCGGGCAGTTTCTGCGGCCGGGTTGCTCCCGGACTTTGTGAGGACAGCCGCTCGACCGCTGTCCTCAATTGATTTTCGGGTACGTTTCCCGCCAGATAGTCGGAAACGCGACCGTCTCGCCCGATAAATACCACGGTGGGGTATGTCTCGATCTCGAGCTGCGCGGTCAGCGCCTTTTGATCCGCCGCATCGATGCTGGCTGCGAAAACGTCGCGCTCATCTGCCAGCTTCTCCATCTCCGCGAACTGCTCTTCACAGGCTTTGCAGGTCTTATTGCGGAATTGAACCGCGACAATCTTGCCCGGATGATCGCCGGCCGGTAGCTTCACCTCGCGGCCGCGAACTCCCTGGCCCGCGGAGTAGCGGGCGAGTATGTCGTGAGTTCCCGGCGCCCTGACTACTTTGATGTAATGATCAATCGCGCCCTGGTCGTTCTTCCAGAACTCGCGGCACTGTTCCAGAAATTGAACCACGGCCTCGCGCTCGCCGTGGTCCACCAGATCCTGCGCCAGCGTCCGGTTCGGCTCCATATTCATAGCCGGCGGGATCACGGCGGGGACCGACGCAAACAGTTCTGCCTTAGCCTCCGAAACGTCGCCCTTCGCGAGGGCCACGCGGCCGAGCACGGTGTGACCCACCTGCGCGAAATTGGGTCCGACATTCGTGCGATCCAGCAGCCTGTGGGCGTCGCGGGTAGCCGCTGCATCCTCGCCGGCTTCAAACTCGGCCATCGCCAGACTGGGAAGGCCCTGCCAGTTGGGATTCAGCGCGTCCGCCTTTCGATACAACTGCACTTTCCAGTTACCGTCAGCGGTTTGCTCCGCTCCCCGTGCATAAACGGCGCTCAACTCGGTCTTCCATTCGTCGTTGTCGGGCTCAATCTCTCGCGCGCGCAACAGCCAGCGCTCGGCCACTGTGAGCGCGTCCTCATCGCCGAACACTGGCGCTGCATCGAGCCGGTTGAACAGAGAATACTGTCGCGACAGGAAATCCGCGGCGCCGCCGAGCAGCTTGGCATCGCGCGATGACTCCACTTCCTCGCGCGCTTTGACCGCGTCGGGAGATCGCCCCAACGCCACACTAATCCCCGCCGAGCGTGGTGTGTCGCCAGTGACGCCGCCCATCACGATCGCATCCAGCATGCCCCGCATTCGCAACAGATCCGGATTACCGGGGTACTCGCGCATGCCCGCGTCCAGAAGCGACTTGGCGGTCGCGCGATCCTCGAACCGGAAGAAAAGGGCTGCGTTGGCGATCGCCTTCGGATTCGCGCCGGGCTTCGTGCCCTGCTCGCGCCAAAGCTGAGCTGCCCGCGCGAGTCCAGTGGCGTCAGGGAACGGCCCCGAGAGATCGAACGACGCGGCGGGGGTGGTCAGTTGGACGATCTCAGGATGATTCTCGATCAGCCAAAAAACGTGTGGCCGGCGCGCCTCAACGTTCCCTTGCAAAGCATACAAGTTGACCAGCGTCACGCGCTCCTGAACGATAGCGCGCCCTTCAGCGACCCTCTTTTCAAGGCGCTCGATCTGCTCGGCTGGCGTCGGCGTCGGGCGCGGCGCCTGCGCGTAAAGAGAAATACTGAAGAACAACAGGCTCAGGACAAACGGTACGATAGTCCGCATGCGGTGTCCTCTTTTCGTTACTTCGGCCGCACGACGGAGCAAGCGCCGCGTGACCTTCCCATCCATTATTACGCTCGCGCTCGCGATTCCGTTGGTGCCGGGATATGCGGGCAAAGGCACAGACCTGAACAATCAGGTTCAAAATGCCCTCGCCGGATTTCACGGAACCGTCAGCATCTTCGCAAAAAACCTCGACTCCGGCGACACCTTCGGATTGCGAGACACAATCCCGGTTGGCACCGCCAGCACCATCAAGCTCGCGATTCTTGCCGCCACCTTCCAAGCGGTCGAAGAAGGCAAAGTGAAGTGGACCGACCTTTCCACGCTGCACGACTCGGATAAAGTGAAGGGCTCCGGTGTGATCGGCCACGAATTCTCCAATGGCGACCGCCTCCCGCTGGTGGATTTGGTTCACCTGATGATCGTGCTGAGCGACAACACCGCGACCAATCTGGTGCTCGATCGCGTCCCGCCGGATTACGTGAACGATTACATGGACAGGCTCGGGTTCAAGCAAACCCGATCGCTCAAGAAAGTCGGCGCGACCCTCAAAGACGCGGACATCAGCCGCGCTGGACACGACCCCGCGAATAAACGCTTCGGCCTGGGATTGTCGACGCCGCGCGAAATGGTTGCCTTGATCGAAAAGATGGAACGCGGCGAGCTAGTCTCGCTAGAAGCATCCAGCGAAATGATCAGGATCCTCAAGCGCCAGCAGGACCACAACGGCATCGCGCGCCGCATGGGAGATCTGCCGGTGGCGAACAAAGCCGGCGCGCTGGATCATCTGCGCAGCGATGTCGGGATCGTTTATTCGAAGCACGGCCGCATCGCCCTCGCCATCACCTGCGACGACATTCCGCAAGTGGATTGGTCGAGCGACAATCCCGGACTGCTGCTCATCGCGAAGCTGTCGGAGATTCTGGTCGCGGGTCTGGCGAATTGATTGTTTCCGAGCCGTGACCAAGCTGCGCTTGCGCCAAGGGAGCGGCCCAAAATGCCTTTTCCTTAGCCCTTGCGCTTTCTTCCCGGTGATGGCCCCCGAGTGCGATCGATCACTTCACGAAAATACTCTTCGGGATCATCGCGTGCACCCCCTTGGTCCCGTCGACCAGTTGCGTGATATCGAAATCCACCGCCACGCTCGAAAGCGCGTAGGCATCCTCGCGACTGAGCTTTTTTTCCTGCACCAGGAAGTCGATGGTCTCCAGACCGCAGATGCGCGCCGCTTGCGTCAGATCCGGATCAAGACCCATGGTGATCCAGTGCGTCGGCGTCTCGCCGCGCGGCCATTTCAGGTGCATGTCCTTGCGCACGATCAACTGGAACACCCCGGTCAGCGAAGTCTCCATCGCGGTGATATCGATTTCGCCGTTCCCCATTCCCGCATGCCCGTCGCCGACTTCGAGCAGAGCTCCCTTGGCGTGCACGGGAATAAACAGCGTGGTCCCGGCTACCAGCTCTTTGTTGTCGAGATTACCGGCGTGAATTCCCGGCGGCGCGCTACTGATTTTTCCCGCGGCCTCCGGCGGCGCGACGCCCATGCTGCCGAAAAACGGCTTCAGTGGAATGTCGATCCCCGGGCCAAAGTGCCCGATCATGCGCTCGCGATCGAGTTTGATAATGGTCGTCTTGCGCGTAGTGAACTGATCAGCGAGAAAACCAGCCGTACTGTTGAAGGCATAATCCGCGCGCAGGTGGATTTCCTTGATCCGCACTTCGAGCACGTCGCCGGGCTCCGCGCCTTCCACAAAAATCGGCCCCGTGAGCGGATGGCCGCCCGGCCCGCGTGCCTCGCGCGGAACTTCTTTATACAGCCGCAGAATCTCCGGCTCGATCTGATCCTCACGCAACCCGGCGCGTTCCAGCGTCATCGGATTGCCGACGGAAACGGCCTGGATCTCCACCGTCTCCCCTGATTTCATGGTCAGCACGGGCTTCGCGCCCGCCCAGTAGTAGCCCCACGCCACGGTTTCGGGCGTGGTTTTCAGCAGATGGTCGGCCGCGGGCAGAGACACCGCGGTGAGCGTGGCGAGAAGCAGAATGCGGGTCATTTTCGTTATCGTGACACAAACCGGCCCGGTCCGCGCGTTCCTGTCGTATTCCTGTCGTGTTCCATGTGTGTCGTTTCCGGTTGACGCCGACCGGCTTGACGTTTACTATTCAGGGAGTACGTTACCGCGCACAGCCTGCTCGTGGCGTTGTGCGCGGTAGAATGATGCGTGGCGCACAGCCTGCTCGTGGCGTTGTGCGCGGTAGAATGATGCGATGGCGCACAGATCGCTGGTGGCGTTGTGCGCTGTTAGATGAGATGGAGGACCGATGGCATTCTGTCCAAACTGCGGTACCCAGGCCGATGGAAGATTTTGCCCCAAATGCGGCTCGCCCCTGCCGGCCGATTCCGGAGGAGCACCCGGAACCACTCCAGCGGCGCCGCCTGCCGCTCAGCTACAATCCTCGGGTATGACTAACAATGTGGCCTCAGCGTTGTGCTATCTGTTGGGCCTTCTCACCGGGATTCTGTTTCTGGTCCTGGAGCCGTACAACAAGGATAAAACCATCCGCTTTCACGCCTTTCAGTCGATTTTTTTCCACGTGGCGCTCATCGCGGTGGGCATCGTGTTCTCGATCCTGGCCTCAATCATCGTGCACATCCCGTTCTTCGGCTGGCTGGTGATTTTGCTCTGGCCGATCTTCGGGCTGGCGTGCTTCGCATTGTGGGTGTTCCTGATGTACAAGGCCTACAACAACGAGAAGTTTAAGCTGCCCATAATTGGCGACCTGGCGGAAAAGCAAGCTTAGTGGGGCAGGCAATCTTGCCCGCAGCCGGCTTTCCAAGCCGGCTTCTTCCAGGCGCGACCGTAAGCGAGTGCGCTCCTTCTTCACGAGCCGCGACCAAGCTGCGCTTGCGCCCAGGGAGCGGTTATATGACGCGCGACTCGCGATGGCTGGGTGGCACAGGCTTCAGCCTGTGTGCCTTAGAAAACCCGTCCGCCTCAGCCGATTCGTCGTAGCCGGATGCACCCTGGCTGCGTCTACCTGATCTGGAAAGAAAGCCAAAGTGTTTACCCGAAATCTTCTCGCCTTTTTCCTCGTTGCGACATCTCTCGCGATCGCCCCACCCCGCGCCCGCGCACAAACCCAAGGCCTCATCACGCGACCGCCCGTCTCGCACATGCAGGCCCCGCGTATCGGCCTGATCGAATTCTTCGGATTGTCCAAGACCTCCGAGGTGCGAGTCCGCCAGGCTCTCGGCGCGCGCGAAGGCGACTTCCTCCCTCGCTCCAAGGGCGAAGCCGAAGAGCGCATCGACGCCGTCCCCGGCATCGTCGAGTCGCATCTGGAAGCGGTCTGCTGCGTGGACGGCAACATGATCCTATTCATAGGCGTCGAGGAAAAGGGCGCGAAGCACTTCGATCTGCGCTCGCAGCCGGACGCTGACGTGCAACTTCCCGAAGAGGTGACCAAGCTGTACCGCCGCTTTCTGGACGCTTCCGAAAAAGCCGCCCGCTTCAACCCCGCCGACGACCTCACCCACGGCCATACGCTTTCGGGCGACGCGGCCACGCGCAATCTTCAGGAGCAGTTTATCCCAGTGGCCGAAAAGTATCTGCCAGAGCTGCGCCATGTGCTGCGTGATTCCTCCGATGAGGAGCAGCGCGCCATGGCCGCCTATGTGATCGACTACGCGCCCGACAAGCTCAGCATCGTCGACGATCTTCAGTTTGCGCTGAAGGATCCCGACGCCGGCGTCCGCAGCAATGCCACCCGCGGCCTCAAAGCGCTGGCGGTGTTCGCGCACCTGAACCCCGCCTCGGGGATCAAGGTCGAGCCGACCTGGTTCATCGAAACCCTGAACTCACTCTCGTTTACCGATCGCATGCAGGCGCTGGCTGTGCTCCAAATCCTCACCGACGATCGCGGCGAATCCTCCATCGAGCAGATGCGCGATCGCGCCCTCACCTCGCTCGTCGAGATGGCTCGCTGGAAGTCGCTCCAGCATGCGCTGCCGGCCTTCGTGCTGGTGGGACGATTGACGCCGCTCGATGACGCTCACGTGCAGGACGCCTGGACGCGCGGCGACCGCGAATCGGTGATCGCGCAGGCCCTGGCCAGCGTGAAAAAGAAAAAGTAGCCCTGGTGGGGCGGACCCCCAGGTCCGCGGCCGACGCCCTCGTCGGCCCTTGTTTGTACCATGGAAGCGTGGCAACCCGCACCGAGCACGACGACGAGAAGAATCTCGACAGCGCCTACCGAACGTTTCTCAAAGAGCGGGATGTTTCGAAAAAGGACGAGGCAGGAAGAGAACTGATTCGAGCAATCTTCGGGAAAGACGCGATTGCCGAAGACCCGGCTCGCTAAAGATCACCGCAGCCCCTTCCCCTTCAAATACCCGATCAGCTCCGCCGGATCGTCCGTGATGATCGCATCCACCTGTGCCGCCACCAGCTTGTCCCAATCCGCCGGACGATCCGCGGTCCACGGCACCACTTGAAGCCCCGCCGCATGCGCGGCGCTCACTTTTTCAGGCGTCACCAACTGATACGCCGGTGACACGATGGTCGCCTCCGCTTCACCCGCGATCGAAACGAAGTCGCGATCCTTGCCCTGCCACAACGCCACTCGCCGAATCTCCGGCGCCAGCTTCTTCATCGCGCGCAGCGTTCTGAAATCGAAGGATTGCAGCATCACGCGATTCTCCAGCTTGTGTTTCCGGATCAGCTCCAGCACCATCCGCGCAAATTCCTCCGGAGGCGGCGTCAGCTCCGGATGATCCACGAAACTCTTGGTCTCGATGTTGAACTGAACGTCGTTGCCCGGCGCCAGCGCGAACACCTCTTCAAGCGTCGGCATGCGCGTGCCCTCAATCGGCGTCTGCTTCGCGAATCCCGGATTCCGGACCTTCCCGCAATCCCACTGCTTCACCTCCGCAAGCGTCAGCTCATGAATCGTCGCCTTCTCAACGCTCCCACTGCACACCGGCGGATGCAGATACGGATCGTGCGACACCACGATCACGTTGTCTTTGGTGACCGCCATGTCGAGTTCGAGAACATCCACGCCGATGCCGATCGCGTACTGGAACGCGGGCAGCGTGTTCTCAGGACGCATGGCACGCGCGCCGCGATGGCCGTGGACCAGAATCCTCGGAGCCGCTCCCATCAGCGTCCACGCCAGACAGACGACGGAAATCGCCGCATATCGCCATACGTACCGCAGCCCATTAAATGATCCATGTGTTCCCACCTCGCGCCTCATTCCACCGTCCGCCGCAATTCGCACTGGCAGCAATCGCTGCATCGATGGCATTTTTCGCAGCGGTGATTCGCGCAGGCGTCCTTAGTGCAGTGTACGCAAATGTCGGTGGACGGCTCACCGCAAATGCTGCATGTCAATGTCGCGGTTTCGGTCATATTTTTATTTTGCTGCTTCTATATTTCGTCTGCATTAATTCTGACGTGGGGCAGGCTGGCAGCCTGCGGCGGGTTGCCAACCCGCCATTGGTGTAAAACATCTCTTCACATTCCCCCCTCAATTCTGCTTTTTCGTCCCCGATTTCGGCGACTGCGTCAGCACGCCCCGGCACCGCTGCGCTTCTTTATCCACGATCTGAAACTCCTGCTCCTTCGTCGCCGCCAGATCCGTGATGTACTGCCGCAGCTTGTCCCGATTCGCCGAATTCTCCGCCAGCACCCCCATCAGCAAATCCCCCACCGCCGGATTCTGATAATTGCGCACTCCGTCGACCAGCGAGTTGAGCCGCGCCTCCAGCGATTGCAAACGGAAATAAGTGTCCAGCGCCAGCGTCAATCTCTCCGGCTGTTTTTCCACCGCCTTGGCCGAATCCACCAGATACGCGAGCTCGTCCTGCGCCCGCTTCCACTGCTGAATGTAAGTGTCCGGCGCGCCCTTGGCAACCCATTCCTGCGGCGTGAGCTGATCCAGAATCGGCTTGAGCCGCCTGGCTTGCGCCGACAATGCATCGAGCGTGGGCGAGATATCCCATTCCGCCGAAACGCTGCTGGAATTCTGAACGGTCGGGTTCTGGCAGTGTCCCGGGACTGGCAGGACCATTGACAGCAGGATGAGCGTGCAAAGAGACTTCATAAATCTACCCGCTAGTTTACGCGCTTCCAACTTGTGGGGCCGGCACTCATGCCGGCGAGCCGGCTTTCTAGCCGGCTTCTCTTCCCCGGCAACACCTTCGCCACCTCTACGGAAACACCGCCTTCACCACTCTCTTGTGGGGCCGGCACTCATGCCGGCGAGCCGGCTCTCTAGCCGGCTTCTCTTCACCGCCCCTACGGAAACACCGCCTTCACCACCATCCCCTCCCGCAGAACCTTCTCTGAAAACAACGCGACCGCCTCTTCCGCATTCAACCCCTCCACCTGAACGCGAGTCGTGTTCGCGACCCCCGTCTTCACCTGCTTCCACACCAACCGATCGCCATTCAACACAAACACCCCGGTTTGCGCATGCTCCGTGCGCACCCCCTCCTTCGGGATCGTGACCACATTCGCCACCGTTTCCGAACGGATCTCGATATTCACGTTCGTCCCCGGAAGCAGGTCGCGATTCGGATTGCGGATCACGCACGCCACTTCACCCACCTGGCGCGTGTCCAGCTTGATAATCTGCGTCGGCGTCTTGTCCACTTCGCCTGCCCACTGGCGCCCCGCCAGCGCATCCCAGGTGATGATCACCGGCATGCCGACCGCCACATGTCCCAAGTCCGGTTCATCCACGTTGACGTTCACACGCACCTGATCCAGCCGCCCGATGGATGCGACGGTGTCGCCCGCGCTCAGGTACGCGCCGGGTTTGAGATCGAATTGATATACGGTGCCCTCGATCGGCGCACGCACGATGCTTTGCTTGATCTGGGTTTCCGCCAGCCGCGCCGCCTGCTCCGCGTCGTCCAGGCGAGCCTGCGCCGCCGGGCCGTCCGGCGATGCCGCCAGCGCCGTGCGCTTCTTCTCCCAGCGGTCGATTTCGAGCCGCGCCTCGTCCACCTTCTGCTTCGCGGCAATCACCGCCATTTTCGTTCCGGCATTCTTGTCCAGAAGGCGCTGCTCCGTTTCGTAATTCTGCTGCGCGACTTCCAGATCGTGCTTGGCCTTTTCCAGGCCGCTCGAAATCTCCGCCAGATCGGTGGCGCGCCCGCCCCGATGAATCAAGTCCAGATCCGCGTGCGCCTGTGCGATGCGAGACTGCGCCGCTGTCAACGCCGCTTTGGGCTCGGTCGCGTCCATCTCCACCAGCGGCGCGTCTTTGGTGACATGCTGCCCGCGCTGCACCATGATATTGTCGACCGGTCCTCCGCGCTCGGCCCGCGCAAGCGCCCATTCAATCGGCTCCACTTTCCCGTCCGTGGTGATCGAGCTGTGGATGGTCTCCCGCGCCGCGCGCGCGAACTGCACCTCGGGCGGCTGGCTTTTCATCTGCACCAGCGCCCAGATCAGCACGCCCGCGCAGGCGACGCCCGCCAGCAGCAGTAGCCAGCCGCGCAGCCTCATTGAACCCCCATCCGAACCATGTGGGGCCGGCAATCATGCCGGCAAGCCGGGCTTTCAAGCCGGCTTCCTCGGCCTCTTCGCGGCGCGGCCGTCAGGGAGCGCGTTCCGCCTTCCAGCCCCATGCGTAAGCTTGGGGCTCTTCCGCCCTGCTCGTGGCGCACGCTCTTAGCGTGCCGTGTCGACACTCGTGTCGACACCTTTACCGGCCGCGACCGAGCTGCGCTTGCCCCAAGGGAGCGCGTTCCGTCAACCAATTTCACCGCGGCCTCGCGCAATAGTCGAACAGAATCTGCCACTCCGCGCGCTGAATCTCCATCGCCGCCACTTCCTGCGTGGAACCCGGCTGCGACCGCGCACGCTCGCAAAAAGCGATGACCGCGAACGGGTCCCATTTGCTGAGGCGAAACTCAGCGTCCGGGAGGCGTTTCAGAATTTCATCCGCGGCGCGAGCCATGCGCGAAAAGGTGGGATGCGTCCCTACTTTTCGAAACCAGTACGCGGCATTGCCCGAATCCGGCTCGCGGCGATGCAGGATCGCGTGCCACAACTCGCACTCGGGTGTCTCCGCTTCCGACACCAGCTCGTGCGCCTCTTCGAAACACGAGAAATACAGCCATAGTCCCGCCGCCGCCGCCGCGGGATCCTTAACCTTGGGGAACAACCGTGCGGTGTCCATCGTCTTCAATGTTTGGCGAGCTTGCGCGTTGGTACACTCGGCGCACGTCAACGGCATGAGGCGCTGGCCGCCGCAGTCCATTGCAAGAACGCGGGCTACCTCCGGGCCGTAAGCCGCGGGATTGAAAACTGCGGGATCGGAATCTGGCATGCAGCGGGTACAGTTTCATTGTAACGACCCGAATGTGTGGGGCAGGGCCATGCCCTGCCAATTGAAGCGCGACAGAACTTGTGGGGCAGGCGATCTTGTCGCCTGCCATCCTGTTCCGCCCTAAAGAACCGCGGGTAGTGGGTCAGTTTGACCCACTACCGAACCGCGACAGTCAAGGAGCGGCACGCTAAACCCCCTGACGATCCACAACCAGCTTCCTACTGAGCGAAAATAAACCCATCGTGAAACGAGCACTCGTACTCTCCGGCGGCGGACTCTTCGGAGCCTGGCAGGCAGGCGCCTGGCGATCCCTTGCCGATCGCATGCACCCCGACCTCATCGTCGGCGCCTCGGTTGGATCGCTCAACGGCTATGCCATCGCCGGCGGCGCCACGCCTGAAGAACTGGGTGAATTCTGGTTGCAGCCCGCGACCGCGGATTTCTCGAAGCTCCCTCTAACCATTCGCGCCCTGATGCAGCGTTACTCGCCGCGCATCCAGTACGCCGTCGTCCTTACCGATCTCCTGCGCCTGAAGCCCCGCATCTTTTCCGGCGCCGAAATCACCTGGCGCCATCTCGCCGCATCTTGCGCGATTCCGGGCGTGCTGCGGCCCCATAAGATCGATGGACGCTGGTACTTCGATGGCGGCCTTCTGAATCCCCTGCCGGTATGGGCCGCCGTGGAACTGGGCGCCACGCACATCGTCGCCCTGCATGCTCTGCCGCAAATCCCCTCGACCTTGCTGCGCCCCTTCGTCACAGGGTTTCGCCGAGTCGCGGGCCACCATCCGCCGCTCCCGCCAGGTGTGGAACTTACACTAATCTCCACCGGCGACGCCATCGGATCCATGCGCGACGCCCTGCGTTGGAAACGCGAAAATATCGAGCGCTGGCTCCAGATGGGCTACTCCGCTGCTCACAACATTTCTTTGTCGAAATGTTACGGAGGGGATTGTTTGAGCGAACCGCTTGAGCGATAATGGACCCGATTGCCATGCCTGCCTATCGCATTCATCGCTTGAAGGATCACCTTCGGCAACAGTTTCGCGCCGCTCCGCACGTGATCGGTACGGCCAGCATCAAGCCCGGTCATTACGAACCCGGCGGCGAGATCAACGCCGCCACTCCCTACGCCGCGTTCTTCGAGCTGCGCGATGCGGGCACGCCCCTCCAGGTCGGGGATCTGCTCGAAACCGAGAACGGAGCTTTGAGAATCTGCAAATTCGTAGGGTTCGAGGAAGCTAATTGGGTTATACCCGAGGCTATTTCAATCGCGCCCGACGGCAAGCCGGAAGGAACCCCCGGCACATCGGCCGCCAGCCTCGACCCGGCGTCTGCGATAGAATACAAACAGTAATGCAGTCAGGTTGTAACGGGGGCGCGGGTGTGAACTCGTTCGCCCTGGTCTCTTATATCCCAGACCCGTTGGGGGCGTTTCTCGATCGCCTGAGAAACGACCTCGTCTGCGAGTGCCACTCCAAGGCCCACGTCACCGTGCTGCCCCCTCGCCCCCTGTTTCGTCCCGCCAGCGACGCATGGACGCAAATGCAGGAACGTCTCCCCGACTTCCAACCCTTTCGCGTCGAATTGGGCGAGATCCAGGTGTTCCCGGTCACCGACGTGATCTACCTCTCCGTGAATGCCGGTCACGCCGAATTGCAGAAGCTGCACACTGCGCTGAACGCGAACTGCCTCGCGTTTGCCGAACCGTTCGAGTATCATCCTCATGTGACGCTCGCGCAAGAATTGGATCGCGATCGGCTGGTGGAGGCCACGGAATTCGCTAAACGCCGCTGGCACGAATTTCGCGATGCCCGGAGTTTCACCGTCGACACGCTCACGTTCGTGCAGAACACGCTCGACTGTTCCTGGACCGATCTGAATGCGTGGCAGTTGTCGACCAGCGTCGCCCATCTGTAACCTCCTGCTGGGTAAGGCGTTAGCTCAAGAATTCAACGAAAATACCTGGTTGAGTGAAGTGTCCACGTTTTGTCCACGTTTTAACCACAACAAACCGCGGTTTTCCCATGTTCCCCAACGAGCGCGGTTCAGGCGTTCTCGTCGAACATCTCCAACTGACCCTCTTCCTGAGCGGCCGGTTTGGGACGTCGCCGCAGCGGACTCCCGATCACACCCAGCACCTGAACATCGGCTAAGGCGGCCCGGGGGATAAAGATTCGCTGGTTGTGAAAGGTCGGGTCAGGCGGCACGATGGTGAATCCAGCCGCCTCCATCTGCATGAGATTGTTGGCGATCAGGCCTTCGATCGAGTCGCCGTCCCGGAAGCGCAGCCGCACCCACAATCCTGCCGACTTGGGCCGGGTAAGGAACGCCCGATGCTCGCGCCAAGTCTCTCCTCCTTCGAAATCTCTAACAAAACAAATAGCCTTAACCTCGGCGTACGACACTTCGACCACGCTGCCGGCGGGGGTCAGCAGTTCCAGGGCGTCCGCGTCCAGGCCACCCGGCGACGAAACGAACCCAGCCAGCGTTTCCCGATCGAACCGGGCCACCAGGACCCTTTTGTTGGTGCTTGCAGGCACTTAGGCCCTCTTCCGCGAGGAATTCCTTTCAAACAATTTTGCAAGTATTGTATCATTAGGTCTAAATGAGGGCGTTCGCCGCCGGTCACCAACCGAGCCACCGGAGTGTGCTCACCGGACCGGCCAAATCGTTTCTCGACTTCTGCCGGGTCGAAAAAGGCCTGGCGGCTAATACGCTGGCGTCTTATTGCATTGATTTGCAAAGATTTAGGGATGAGCTTCCGGCCGAGAAGAACGCCACTGCGGCGGATCTCATCGGCTATGTCGAGTCATTGTACCGCGCAGGATTGTCGGCCCGCTCGATTGCACGACACATCACGACCCTGCGCAACTTTTATAGCTTTCTGGCACGGGAAGGGGAGATCGAACGGGACCCGACTGAGTTTCTCAAGTTGCCCCGGCAGTCGAGCACGCTGCCGAAGTATCTGAATCGCGAGGAAATAGACCGGCTGCTGGCGGCTCCTCCGCTGGATAAGCCGGCCGGATTGCGGGATCGGGCGATGCTCCAGTTGCTGTACGCGACCGGTCTTCGCGTCACCGAACTCTGCCGGCTGGAGCTTTCGGCGGTGGAGCGCGATGCGGGGGTACTGCGGGTTACGGGTAAAGGCAACAAACAGAGGCTGGTACCGTTCGGGGAAGTGGCCCGGGAGGCTGTCGATGAGTACCTGCTCAAAGGGCGGCCGGCGCTGCTCAAGGGGCGGGCCAGCGGATTTCTGTTCGTGACATCGTGGAATACGGCGCGGAATACGACGCGGAATACGACGCGGAAGACGCGGAATACGACGCGGCAGCACGCGAAAACGGCGGCGATGACGCGGCAAGGGTTCTGGAAGCTGCTACGGGGCTACGGACGCCGGGCCGGCATTTTTCGGGACTTGACGCCGCACGTGATGCGGCACAGCTTTGCCACCCACCTGGTGGAAGGCGGCGCCGATCTGCGCAGCGTCCAGATCATGCTGGGGCACGCGGATATCTCCACCACGCAGGTTTATACGCACGTGGCGCGCCGGCGTCTGCGTGAGGTGGTCGACCAACATCACCCGCGCGCGTAGAGCCAAGGGCCGGCGCGCGGCGAGAAGACATGAGGGCGAGTTTCGAATGAGCGATTACATGTTCATGCTGGAGAGCCATCTGAGCCCGGCGCAGTTCCGGGTGGTGGGCGAGATGCAAGCGCTCGCCGCTCAGGCCGGCGTAAACCTGTTTCTGACCGGCGGGGCGCTGCGCGACATGCTGGGGGGATTTCCGGTGCGCGATCTGGATTTCGTGATCGAAACCAACGCTCTCAAGATCGCCAAGATCGCGGAGAAGAAATACGGCGCGACCATTATTTCGACTGACGATCAGAAGAAGTCGGCGGAGATGCGGTTCGCGGGCAGCGTGACGGTGGAACTGGCTATGGCGCGGCAGGAGCGCTATCTTAAATCCGGGGGACGTCCGCAGATCACTCCCGCAACCATCCACGAGGACTTGCGCACGCGCGATTTTACGGTGAACGCCGTGGCTTTATCGCTCAACAAAGCTTCACTGGGTCTGCCTATCGATCCGACCAACGGAGTGGGCGATATCGAGCGCAAGGAGCTGCGCGCGATCCACAACTACTCGTTCTACGACGATCCTTCGCGCATGCTGCGCCTGATCCGCTTCAAGATCCGGCTGAACTACACGATCGACGAGCGCACGCGCCTGCAATACGAAAACGCGCGCGAGGCGGAAATGCTGACGCGGGTGAGTTCGGAAGCGCTGGGGGCGGAGCTGCACCACATCGCCGCCGAGCCCGCGGCGGGCGATCTGATGCGCGCGCTGTCGGAGGAACAGTTGATCGAGCTATATTCACCGGCGCTCGGGGGAGCGAAGCTGAATCTGAGTACGTTCGCCAAACTTCAGAAGGCGCGCCAGAGTGTCCCGGTGGATCTGCGCATGAACAGCTTGCCGTTGTTTCTCGAAGTGCTGATGGAGAAGCTCAACGCCAAGGAGCGCGCGGAGCTAATCAAGACGGCTTCGCTGACGCGGGGCGAAGTGAATGCGTGGCAGAAGATCGAACCGGCGGCGAAGAAGCTGGAGAAAGAGCTAAAGAGCGCGAAGCTGCAAAAGGCGTCGCAACTGTATCAGGTGCTGGTGAAAGCGCCGGGGGAGCTGGTGGTGTGGCTGATGGTGTACTCGGAACAGCGTCTGGTGCAGGACCGGATCAGGAATTATTTCCAGAAGTATTTGCCGGCGTCGCTCGAGATTACGGATGAAGTGGTGGCGGCGACGGGGGTCGCGGTGGGAACGCCGAAATTCCAAAGAGTGAAGGAAGAGATGATCCTGACGCGCCTGGACGCGCGCCCGAAGAAGCCCGCGCCGGAGCCGGAGCCTCCACCGCCTCCACCGATGTCGAGCTTCGCGCGGGGTCCGGGAGTGCGGCACCAGCGGTAGAGCGAAGCTGCGATCGCGGGGGTGTGGCTAATCGCGTTAATCTTGAATAAGCTGCCATGACCATCACGCTCACGCCAGAACAGGAACGCGCCATCCAAGGTGCTATCCAGGCCGGGCTGGTCCGGTCGGTGGATGAATTCATCGTTGCTGCCATAGAAGCGCTCCCTCACCGCGTGAGTGGTTTCGACAAAGAAGCGGCTCAGGCGGCCGTCGCGCGCATCCGTGAGCTGCGGAAGGGCGTGAGGCTCGATCTACAAGGAATGTCGCTCCGGGAATTCGCTCACATTGGGCACCGGTATTGATGGAGGCGTTCGTCCTCGATGTGTCTGCCTGCATGCCCTGGTGCTGCGAAGACGAAACGACGGCGGCCTCGGAGGAAATGCTCGATTGGGCGAAGGACGGGAGTGAGCTGCACGTTCCGTCGTTGTGGGCGTGGGAGGTTCTGAACGCCGTCGCTGTGGCCGTTAAACGGCACCGAATCACAGCGGAACGCGGGAAAGAATTCCTCGGGCAACTCGCTGCGCTGAATTTCAAGATCGATCCATCACCCCGGGTATCGGATTTTCCGCGGCTGCACGAGCTGGCCGCTGCCTACAAGTTGACGTCTTACGATGCAGCGTATCTTGATCTGGCAAAGCGTCTGTCTTTGCCCTTGGCAACCCGCGATACCGATCTTGAGAAAGCGGCCGTCTCGGAGGGCATCGAGGTTCTCGGCAGATAGTTTGGCGACGGCGGGAGTATCGATGTCGCGCGGCGCGATCCGGGAGTTCGGCACCAGCGGTAAGTGCTGATCGAGCGTTAAGATTAGGGCAGGTTATATGGCGACTCTCGACTGGTCACGATGTCCCGCGGTGGAAAGCGTCCCCGGCAAGGTTAGCGGCGCATGGGTGTTGAAGGGCACTCGGATGCCGGTTTCCGCGATCTTCGAAAATCTCGAAGCCGGCGCTAACATCGACGACATCATGGAGTGGTTCGATGGACTCGACCGCGAACAGGTCAAGGCGGTGATCGAGTTCGCCGCACGCAGTCTTGATAAAGATCCCGCTTACGCGCCGTAGACCTGGTTGATTTCGATGCGGATTATTTTCGATCAGGCAACGCCTGTGCCGATCCGTCCGTACCTCGAAGGCCATACCGTACGCACCGCAGCACAGCAAGGCTGGGACAAACTCAAGAACGGCGATTTGTTGAACGCGGCGGAAGCGGCCGGGTTCGACCTATTGCTGACCACCGACAAGAATATTCGCTACCAACAGAATCTTTCAGGCCGGAAGATAGCGATCGTGGTTCTGGGGCGGCAGCAATGGCCACATGTTCAGCTCGTCGTTGAAGCGGTGAATGCCGCGACGCCGGGCACTTATGCTGAAGTGGAATCCCTTTTGACTAAGCGTGGCGGGGTTCGCGTGCAGTCCGGGGGTGCGGCACCCACGCTGGTGAGTGACCGTTCGGAAACACGCGGGCTGTCCACGGTTTTCCACGGTTTGCCACACGATCCGGAAACACGCGGGCCCGGTTTCCCCGTCCCCGGTTTCCCCCGGTTTTTCGGGAATCGCCGCGTGTAACGTCTTCCCAACGGTGCATTCATCACATCAACATACTCGGCAGCGACGATTTTGTCGAAACGTCCGAAGTGTTAGGTAAAGTTTAAGATTGACATTCGAGTGCATCGCGCCCACAATAAATTCGCTATATTTCGACTGCAACGCTGCACCCGGCAAGAACACTAAATAGTGGTCCCGTGACTCATAGTGGTCCCGTGACTTGGACGGCCAGCAAGGAGAATCCGGCTAGAGGTCCGGACGCCGCGCTCCACGCAAGGAGGATCCGGTTCGCGTGAATTTAGCGAGTTCTGACTGAACCCCGGAACCCGCCGTCTCTTCTCAAATTTGCAAACCCGGCTCCTGCCGGCATGCACCGTGGATATAGTCTTCCACAGACAGAAGGAGGAGTGTTGTCATGAAGAACAGAACATTTGAGAACGTTAAGTTAAGCGAGTGCTTCCCGGCGCTCGGAATCGTGCTTCTTTTCCTGGCTTGGTCCGGCGTTGCGCGCGCACAGGGGACATGGACCCTGGTGAACAACGTGCCTGCCGGTGCGAGTCCTAGTACTTGTCTCCTGCTCACCGACGGCACGGTCATGTGCCAAGCAACGGAGGGCGGCAACGGTTGGCTGCGGCTGACGCCGGACAACACCGGCAGTTACGAAAACGGCAAATGGACCTCACTCGATAACGCACCATCGGGTAGGGATATGACTGACGTAACAGAAGCAACGCCGGCGACATGCAATCCATGCCTGTACTCGCCCACCTACTACGCTTCCGCAGTCTTGCCCGATGGACGCGTGGTCGTGATCGGCGGCGAATACAACGTCAACAGTACCGGGTCGAATTCCGCCTGGACCAATATCGGGTTTCTGTTCGACCCCACCAAACCCCCCGGATCGCAATGGTCGGCGCAACTGACGCCGAACCTATTCGGATATGGTTCCATAGGCCCTGACACCGTGGGGTGTATCGGTGACTCCCAGTCCGTGATTACGCAAACGGGAACGATGCTGATAGCTAACACCATATGCAACTTTCTCGGCCCCCAGATCGCGTCTTTCAATCCCGCGACTCTTGCCTTCACTGTGATCAGCCCCACAGGCAAAAACATGAACGAGAGCAACGATGAGGAAGGCTGGACGATTTTGCCGGGCGGGAATATATTCAGTGTCGACGCCAACGTCTCCTCTAACTCCGAAATCTACAATCCCACGACCAACAGTTGGGGCAGCGACGCCAACACGGCAGGAATAGACCTGGCCGATATCGGCGGCAACTGCAACTCAAAGGAACTAGGTCCGGCCGTCCAGCTCGCGAATGGAACTATCATTCAATTCTCGGGCGGTCCTTCCGGGCAAAACGCCGTCTACACCATTGCGACCAACACTTGGGCGAGCAGCCCCGGCTTCAACTTCCCGACCTACAGCGAGCTCGGCGGCACGTACGCGGACACGGTTGCTGACGGCCCTGCATCGTTGCTGGTCAACGGCCATGCGCTGGTGATGGCCAGTCCCGGTTGCGTCCTGTTTTCCAACATGACGTACGGATCGAGCGGGCCCAGCCACTTCTACGAGTTTGACGGGACCATCCTGAACAACGTAACGCCGACTATGCCCGGTATGAACGGACCCAACACGCCCGATTCGTTCCAGGGGCGCATGCTTTTGCTTCCGTCGGGCCGCGTCCTCGTCACGCAGCGCGGCGACTCAACCACCGACGTCTGGACATACACACCCACGACGGGATTTCCTCTGGTATACCCAAACGGGGGACCGGAGATCACCACACCCCCCCCGAGCGTCATCGGTGTGGGCCAGACCTACAGCATCTCCGGCCAGATGTTCAACGGCTTCTCGCAGGGCGCCGCCTACGGCGACGATGTCCAGAACGCCACCAATTGGCCCTTGGTTCAAATCACCAACACCGGTAGCGGCCACGTCCTCTACGCCCGGACTCACGATCACAGCAGAATGGGCGTCGAGGCGGTAGGCGACCCGGAGATTGTGTCCACGAATTTCGATGTGACGGCCAACATTGAGCTGGGTCCCAGCACTCTGGTCGTGGTTACAAACGGTATTCCTTCCGCTTCAGTGCCCGTGACGGTGGAGCTGGGCTCGTCGCTCAAGTACACCGGGGCGACGACGGGAGATTATAACGACTCTGTCACGCTGTCGGCCATACTCACAGACGCGGCCACTGGGCTCCCGATCGGCCCCGGCGAGACGGTGACGTTCACCAACACCTTCGGCGGCGGCTCATGTTCCGGGACTACGGACGCTTTCGGAAACGCACATTGCAGCGTGACGCCGACAGATGCCGCAGGCTCGTACAATGTAACCGCGACCTTCGCCACGGATGCGACCCACGCAGGAAGCTCGGTAACAGTCGGCTTCACGGTGACTCTGGAGGACTCGAAGCTCACCATTACCGGCCCGGTTACCTCCGACTACCACGACGCCGTCTCCGTGAAGGCCCAACTAATCGATCCGGATCAAGGAACCGCGATCGCCGGAAAGACGGTAACGTTTGTGCTTGGTTCCGGCGTAGGCACGGAGACCTGCACGGCTCCTCCGACGGATGCGTCCGGGAATGCGACTTGCTCGATCACGCCGAACCAGGCGGCGGGTCCGTACCCGCTAACTGCTACTTTCACGGACGGTGTGTTCTACAAGACGGCCTCGGTAAGCGCCACCTTCATGATCACCAAGGAGGAAACCACGACCAGCTTCTATTCGGGCAGTCCCACCGTGATTGCCAATGGTCATCCCGTCACCTTCACCGCCACACTCCTGGAGGATGGAACCACACCACCGGTTCCCTTCGGCCAGACCCTAACCTTCACGCTGGGTACCGGAATCACAGCCCAAACGTGCAGCGGCACAACCATCGCGAACGGCTGGGCGTCGTGCACCATCCTGAGCGTCAACCAGCCTCTGGGTCCGAACACGGTGGGTGTCGCCTTCGCGGGCGACCCGTATTACTTGCCGTCCTCCGCTTCGGAGGCCGTGATTGACTTTGCCTTCCTCACGCAGGGATCCATGATCATCGGCAACCTGGACGACCCCACCGGCACTGCTGTGGAGTTCTGGGGAGCGCAGTGGACCGCGCTCAATTCGCTCAGCGGCGGTCCGGCGCCGGCCTCGCTCAAGGGATTCGCCGATAACGCGCTGCAGAGTTGCGGCGGGGTTTGGAGCACCAGTCCCGGCAACAGCTCCAAACCACCGGCGACCCTGCCTTCTTATATGGGCGTTATCGCGTCGAGCATGGCCGTCCAGTCAGGCAGCACCATCTCAGGTGATGGCCCCATCATCGTCGTCGTCCGGACCAATCCCGGGTACCAGCCGGACCCAGGTCACCCTGGAACCGGAACCGTAGTCGCGACGTACTGTCACCCGTAGTTGTTCCGCGAGGGGGGGCGGATATCCGGCCCCCTCTGAACTGAGCCCTTCATTTTTCGACCCAAAGGGACGGAGCGCTCCGTCCCTCTTGCCGGCCACGAGCCAGGACCGGCTTTCCGCGGACCGCAGGTCCAGACAATTTCCAAAAGTTCTCGTAGATCGACGCTCTAGTCCGTTTATCCCCACCCTGGCGGGTGGGGCTTGAACGCCAGAACCCGCTCGCTGACGGTCACGCCTCGCGAAGGCAGATCCCCACCCTCACGGGCGGGGCATGAACGGCAGAACCCGCTCGCTGACGGGGGTCGGCGGGGGAAAATCGGTGGGAACGAAGAGGGGAAACGAAGGGGACAGAATTGAGCCCTTCATTTTTCGGGTCAAGGGGACGGAGCGCTGCGTCCCCCTCTTGAATTCTAAGCTGCCGCCGAGCCTCTGAGCGCCTGCGAGAGCCCCGGCGGCGCCATTCCGGGATGGTCACTGCTTCGATTGAGCAGCGCGATCAGGGCCTGGCGGTTGAAGCGCGCATCCGCCCCTGGGGGTGCTGCGCGAGCCACGCCTTGTAATCATCGTCGGAGATGTAGGTGACGTTCACCCAGGCGTGGGCCATCTCGTCCACGGTGCGATCGCCATACCCGACCCACTGATCCGGATCCGGGTTGTTCGGATTGGCAGTGGTATTGTCGTGCCACGCGGTGATGTGAATGATGGTCCCTTTGGGAAGAACCGGAGCGTCGTCGTCAGCGTAGATGTAGTTGGTCATCCAGTTGAAGTTGAAGTGATCCACAAAGCTGAGCGTCCGGACCGTTCCGTCCGGAAGGATCGCCTCCATTTCCATCGCCTTGCCACGCAGGTGCATGTGGGGCTGAAAGTTTTCGAGGCGCGCCGCGGCCCTCAGCACGTGAAAGCCCTGGCTTTCCGTAATGCTATTCGGAGGAATATCGAGCCGCGAGCCGCCTCCATTGCCCGTCGCTCCGAACAAGGTCAAGTAGGTCCGATACTTGGGAGTTTCACCCTTCGGATAGAAATAGACGCCCAATTGTGCATGGGCGCGAACTTCTTCGCCCGAGGCGTGTACGTGATATTCCCAGCGTATCCTGGCGCCCGGCATCAGCAACTTGCCAGATCCAGGGCGATACATGTCATAGCCTTTCCCGATGGCCCATTCCGCGAACAGTCCGGTGCCGGCGCCGCCGGCGCCGAAGTTAGCGCCACCGTTTCCAAGCGATACCTTCATCAGCGCGGACGGCGCGTTGGTCTCGTCCTGAATCAAGTTTGCAAGAACGTGATGAAACATCTTGCGGCCCTGTTGCGTCGACGGCCGCATTTCGACGGCGCGAACCCATCGCGGCTCCGAAAGCGCGACCTCTGTGGTCGGGCGGAACCATTGGTCTTGCCCATGGGCCGGCATGGTGTAATCGGGCCCTTCAATAATCAGGTCGGGCTGCTGGCCCAGGATTGCGGCAAGTTTCCAGCCATCGTCGTTAAATTTTTTCGGAGGGGGCATGTCCTTGGGATCGCCCATGGGCGCGCCGGAGTCGACCCACTCCCTTATTTTGGCGATCTCGCCGTCACTGAGCGAGATGTCATTGGAGAAGTGTTGAATTCCAACGCTCTTATCCAGAAACCACGGCGGCATCTGGCGCGTGATGACGCGTTCGCGGATCGACTTGGCCCACGGGCGCGCTTCCTGATAGGTGAGCAGCGCCATGGGGGCCATAGCTCCCGGCCTGTGGCAATCCTGGCACTTTGCCTGAAGAATCGGTGCGATGTCCTTGGTGAAAGTGACGGGCGCGCGATTGGTCAAGTCCGCCGCCATGGCGATTCCGGAAATCGTGAGAAGTGTAGTGAGCGCAAGGTTGCGGGTTCTGCCCGCCGCGATTGCTGACATGCTGGACTCCTTTCGTCAGTAAAGGGCCGTAAAAGGGGAGCCGCGTTGTGGCGCAATGCCCCTTGATCTGATGGTAAGAGTTGCAGCCATCGCGGACAATCCCATCGAGAAGTGAGATTCGAGGTTATCGCGCCTTATACCGCCTGAAGGGGATTTCGATTTCGCGGGACTGCGGCGTAGACTGAAATCGCAGAAAGGAAATCGCGCGCCCTTTGATGGGTCAGCGCGAGGAGGAGAATGAAAGTGAAAAACCCTACAATTACCCTAGGTCGATCCCTGTTTACCGCAGCGATAGTTTTGGGCTCGGCCGTGTTCGTGCTCGCGGCGGATACGCCGGCCACATCAGCCAAGCGTACCGACAATTCCCAGAAAACCGCCCGGCTCTTCCGCGATATCAAGGCGGACGCCGCGCAGGTGCAGGCCGCTGCGGCGCATCTCGACGGAATGGCCCGCAGTTCCGGGGCGACATGGCTGGAATATGATCGCCAATGGAATGAAATCAAGCCAGCCGTGGAACGGATGGAGATGAATCTCGCTCGCCTGGAAACAATGCGGGCGACGATTTCTCCCATGGAGCGCAAGGACCTCGACGATAGTAAGCTCCTGATTGAAGAAATCCAGAATCGAACTCACCAACTCCGCGCGCTGCTGGATCATCAGGGCGTCCAGGCGACGGATGCAAAGTTCAAGGTGTATGCGAGGAATCTTAGGAGCGAGTCCAGCAAGCTCGAGAAGGCGGTCCCCATCAGTTGACGCTTAGAGACGGGAACGAACAGAGTTTAGCGACGGGCTCTTTTTCCAGCAGGGCTCCTACCGCACCGTTGATGGGACGCCGCCGACGTCGACGTTGATCACCAGCGGCTGTTCCCGCTGGCGACGAGGCGACGAAGGGGAAGCCTGAATTGAGCCCCTCATTTTTCCAGACAAGGGGACAGAACGTTGCGTTATTCTCGCGTCTCTCGCCAGCCACGAGCGCGGATCGACTTCTCGCGGACGACAGGTCTAATGCAGCGGGATGCGGAACAGGTTTCCCAGGAATTCCGATTTCGCGAACGCATAGGTTGTCGGATCGACGCCCGGAGCCAACCTACCTTTTTGCCGGATCGTCGCGACACCCCCCGTCTCCTGGTCTTCGCTGCCGCTCAATCCCTCTGGGGGCAGCGCCGGCAAGCTTTCACCGCGACGAACCGGCAACACCAGACTTACGCTCCCCGATCTGGAAGCGCGGACATCCACGTACAGAAACGCACCGTCCGGCGACCAGTTAGGCAGGCAATAGTCCATGCAAACGATTTTCTTGGTTCCGTCCTTTAACGATACTGCGATGGTTGCCGCGATCTCACGGCGATCGCCGCGGGCGAGAAAGATCACCGCCCAGGCGCCATCCGGCGATACCGCGCCTTTATCCGCGATGGGTTGATCCAGGACGCGCGCCAGCCCCGTTCCGTCGGTCTTGATGCGAGCCAGATAGTTGGCCTTCGCCCCCAACTCTCGAAACACTAATTCACCCGGCGCACCGAAGCTGACGGAGTCTCCGCTGGGCACGATCTGGCGGGGCGGAGCGCTTCCGTCCAAAGGCGCGATGAAAATCCCCTCTTTCCGGCCGCTCTTGGCTGTAAACGCCACCTGTTGCCCGTCCGCCGAGATGTCAAAGTCAATCATCGGAACACCCGGCAACGCGGGATTGGACTTCCCGGAAACCCAGTCGGTCGACCACAATTCGCTGATGGCAGACGTATTTTTTCGCAGCAGATAGTACACGCGCTTGCCGTCAGCCGAAACTTTGGGACGCGCCGCCGACCCCTCCAGGGAAATGGGACGCTCGCCCGCGGCATCGTGAATCCATACTGAACTCTTGTCCACCCCCACCGATGAAATCAGCGATTTCCCGTCCGCCGCCAAGGCCAATCCCTGCTCCTCGCCCGGTCCGAACGTGATCTGCTCCGCGGCGGCGTTCGGAGATCGCTGCCGCCATAAGTGAGCGGCGCCGTTCACGGTCGCGTTGAAGTACATCCACTTGCCATCCGGCGACCACGCGGCTGCGGCACAGGAGCCACGCGGACCCACCAACTCTCCCTTGGAGCCTCCCTCCGTGGGGAGCAGGCGGCACCTCTGCCAGTCTTGCGAACTATCCATTTCCACCACCAGAACCGACTTCCGGTCCGGCGAAATAAAGGAGTAGTGAACCATGGAGCGCTCATGGTCCGGGAAGTATATCTCGCGCTCGCCGGCGCGGCTTTCCTGGGCCGTGACGAGCCCCATGTGCAAGGCCGTGCCGCTCATCACCTCCGAGAAGAGGATCGCGCCATTTCCAATCCAGGTCAGGCCCGCCGCGTTTCGCATCAGACGCGTGGACGCGCCGCCGGTGACCGGCACAGTCCAGGTATCCCACGTGCCGTCATCCGCGGGCGACGTATAGGCGACGCGCGATCCATCCGGCGTGAACACCGGATCATACTTGGGATTCGAATCGTTGGTGAGTTGCGTGGACTGGCCATCCGGAAGAGGCTTCACGTAGATTTGGTCGTTGGTTAAGAAGGGCGTTCCGCTCCGGAAGAACGCCACCATCCGCCCATCCGGCGAAAGCGCCGGCGCGACGGCGGAATCCGTGAAGTCAGTGAGCTGGACATATTCGGAGGGCGAAGTTACGGCGCGATTGCGGGCGCCGAAGTACCAGCCTGCGATCGCCAGGGTCAGCAGTACGGCAGCTCCGACGGTCGCATACAACATCCGGGATCGCCGAGGACGCGGTGCCGCCGTCGAGCTTTGAGGGTCGCTTTGAGTCGATATGACGCGCTGCGCCCGCAACAGGTCGGCGCGCATGTCGGCGGCGCTCTGATAGCGCGCCTGCGGATCCTTTTCGAGAGCACGGTCGATGACGCGCTCGATCTCCGGCAGCAGGTCGCGCTTCAGCTCTCGCGCGGGACGGGGCGTGCGGTTCAGCACCGCATCGAGCGTGGCCGCCCAGCCATCGGCCGCGAACGGCAGCGTTCCGGTGGCCGTCTCGTACAGCACCACTCCGCAGGCGAACAAGTCAGAGCGCACATCGACAGCGTGGCCGCGCGCCTGTTCGGGAGACATGTAGGACACCGTTCCGACAGTGGTGCCGGGAGCGGTGAGACTCTCCTCCATCCCGGGCAGCGGGCCGGGATGTGACCCCGCTGCCTTCGCGAGACCGAAATCCAGAATCTTAACCGAGCCCTGCCGGGTTAAGAAGATATTGGCCGGCTTGATGTCGCGATGCACAATCGCGCAGGCGTGCGCCGCGTCCAGTCCCTCCAGAATGGGAATCGCGATAGCCAGCAATTCTTCGTTGGAAACGGGCCGCTCGGCAATGCGCTCCTTGAGCGTCTGCCCCTCCATCAACTCCATCACCAGGTACGGCCGTCCGGAGTGATCTCCGATGTCGTAAATGGTGCAGACGTTGGGATGGTTCAGTTTGGAGATGGCCTGCGCCTCGCGGCGGAACCGTTCCAGCGTCGCGGCGTCCGCCACCGTCGCGTCGGACAGGAATTTCAGGGCCACGGGCCGGCCCAAGCGGGTATCTCTCGCCCGATAGACCTGCCCCATGCCGCCCCTTCCGAGCGGACCCTCAATCCGATAAGGTCCTACGGCTGCCCCTGGCAGGAGCATCGACTCTGTCGGGTTCAACTCAGTGGAACCTTGCGCAGCCGCGCGATGGAGTTTGTCGTTTTGATCCCCGCCGTCCATGGATAGCCGACCGGTGCGCGCTAGTTCTCTTTGCGTCTCGACCTAGTATAGTGCGTACGGTGGCAGGGAGCGTTTCATCCGTTTCGGCCGGAGAACGAAGGGCTCAATTCTGCTGTCCTCTTCGAAAAAGAAAAACTTGAAAGGAGAGCTAGAGGTTCGGCTGGCGCGGGTCTTGCTTGGCCAGGTCGGGCTTAGTCGCATCCGGCTTGCTGAGATCAGGCTTGATCAGGTCGGGCTTGGCGAGAACCGGCTTGATCTGCTTGACCTGATCGAGCTTGGGCTGATCGAGGACTGGATCGGCCTTGGGGGTCTGTTCGAGGTGGACCTGTTGATTCGAAGGTTCGGGCTGAGATAGCTCCGCGCGGCTGTCATCCGCTCTTGTTTCTGGCGGCTTAGCCTCTGCCGACTTCGGCGATTCCTGCTTGCCTGGCTCCGGCGGCGGCTTTGCGGAGGCGACCTCGGTCTCGGGATCTTCGATCAGGAGATACACGGGTTGCTCCAGGAGTTTCGGCTCATCGCCCTTGGTAAGGAACAGGAGTTGCGTGCGGCCTGGTTTCGCAAATGGGGGTACTCGAAACTTAATGGTGGTTGGAGTTTGTTCGAGGACCTTTACCCGCATGTCGAACTTGTGGTCGGTGAGATAGATTTCGTCTATGTTCTTGGAGTTGAGCCCTTGCCCGGAGACGACAATGATCTCGCCAGGCTTGGCGGCCTTTTGCGATATATCGGTCATCTGCGGAGCCGGGTCGCTGGCGAACGCCAGTAAGCCCGTGGCCAAAAGGATCGAGGTGAACAGACGTAGTTTCATTGGTCCTATACCCTCCGTACCACACTACGTTTGGTATGAGGGCAACACAATAGGCTAATAGTCCCACTTCCAGTAGGGGCAATCTCCGAGATCCTGCTAAGGAGAATGCCTTAGCTCGGCACTGAAGTCCTTCCAATTCTGTATGCTGGACTTGAATGTTCCGCGGTCACCGTCGTAAAGTCCGGATTCTGTTCGGGCTCCTGGACATTCTCATCGTCGGCCTGGCTTTCGAACTCGCGTATTTGACGCGAGCGCGAATGGACCTGGCGCGCACCTTCTTCCTGACGCCGGCGGAGTCGGCGCTGTTGATGGGCGTGTCGATGGTCACGTGGGTCGCGCTGGGGTACTGGTGGGAGCTGTACGATCGCATCGATTCGGCGCACCCGCGCGTGATTCTGCGCGACACTTTCCGCCAGTGCCTGATGGGCGCGGCGTCGGTGATTCTGTTCGAATATCTGAGCCGGATGGACTTGAGCCGCCCGTTTCTGGGGCTCTTCGCGGGTTATGCGTGGGTGATCCTATGTCTGGTGCGGCTGAATAGCGGACGCATTCTGCGCCTGCTGCGGCGCGAATTTGGAGCGGCGCACTACGTGATGATCGCCGGCCTGGGCGAGCCGGCGCGCAGACTGGGGCGTCAACTGGAGGGCGAGGCGCAGTATGGAATCCGGCTGACCGGATTTCTCGCGGATTCGAACGACCCTCCCACGGACGAAGTGGACCTGGAGCGGCGCTATCCCGTGTATCCGCTCGCCAAGCTTCCAGAGATGCTGCGCAGCGAGGTGATCGACGAAGTGATCTTCGCGGTGGACAGCCGGCGGCTGGCCGAGCTTGAAGAGATTCTCCTGCTGTGCGACGAAGAAGGCGTACGGACGCGCGTGGCGGTGGATTTTTTCCCGCATGTGAACAGCCAGGTGTATCTGGACCGCCTGGGAACCTCGCCGCTGCTGACGTTTTCGGCCACACCGCACGACGAGATCCGGCTGCTGGTAAAACGCCTGACCGATATCGTGCTGGCGGGCGCGGCTCTGGTGCTGCTGTTTCCGGTGATGCTGCTGGTGGCGCTGATCATCCGGATCACCTCGCCCGGTCCCGCGATTTTCCGGCAGGTGCGCTGCGGCCTGAACGGGCGGCGATTCGTGTTCTACAAATTCCGGTCGATGTGCGACAACGCGCACCAGATGCGTGCGTCGATCGAGCACCTGAGCGAACGGGAAACGGCGCTGAAGATACCGAACGATCCGCGGCTGACCGGAGTGGGCCGGTGGCTGCGCAAATTTTCGATCGACGAGATCCCGCAGTTGTGGAACGTGATGAAGGGCGACATGTCGCTGGTGGGTCCGCGGCCGGCGGTGCCGGAAGAAGTGGAACAGTATCAGCGCTGGCAGCGGCGGCGGCTGCGAATGCGTCCGGGGCTGACCTGCCTGTGGGCGGTGTGCGGACGCGACGCCGTGGATTTCGAGACGTGGATGAAGCTGGATATGCAGTACATCGATAGCTGGTCGCTCGCGCTCGATTGGAAGATTATTTTGCTGACCATTCCGCAGGTGGTGTCCGGCCGAGGAGCGCACTGAGATTTAGTTCGAACTCTTCACACTCTATTTAGTAGTCGAGCCGGAGAAACGGCGCGTAACTACAAAAAGAGCTACAATCTAAATGGAGTTTGAATGGGACGATCCGAAGGCGCTCTCCAATTTCGATAAGCATGGCGTGCGCTTCGTGTCTGCTGTCGAGGCATTTTTCGACACGCACCGCCTGGACGATGCAGATCGGCGCTACGAATACAACGAAGAACGGCGCGTCACAATTGCCATGATAGAAGGGCGAATTTTGGTGGTGGCGTACACCCGGCGCGGAGAATCAATTCGCTTGATATCCGCGCGCCCAGCGAACGCCCGCGAGCGCAAGCGATACGCGGAGGAAAGCAGATGATACATTACCGGCCGGACCCGAACAATCCTGTGCGCCTGACAGAGGCGGAAAAGAAGCATATGGATGAGATGCCGATCGATTACTCCGACATCCCTGAGCTCGACGATGACTTCTTCAGGAGGGCGATTATGGAACGGGACTTAAGGAAAAAGCAGTTGACCATTCGCCTGGATCCGGACGTGCTTGATTGGGTCAAGCGTCACGGCAAGGGCTATCAGACGAGGATCAACCGCATTCTACGCGTGGTGATGGAGAGCCAGCCTCCCGTACCTCAACCGGAGCGCCTGTCCAAGTCTCCTTCCAAACGGCGCTCTATTCCTCGTGCAAAACAGCGCTCCGCGACGGCCTCCAAGCGGCGATCCGTTTCGTAAACGCGGCCGCCCGACCCACGTTACACTTGAAGCGAACATCCTATGCACCTGGTTCCTACACATGACGAAGTAGTCGCGCTGCTGCGCGAGACCGGCGGCCTGCGCGAAGGACATTTCGAATACACCAACGGCCTGCACGCCAACGAATACCTGCAAGTAGCGCTGTCGATGCGCTACTACCAGACGGCCAAGATTCTGAGCGTGGGGCTATCGCGAAAGCTGCGCGCCAACTCGGAAATCCGCGCGATCATTCCGGAGCTTTCGATTGTCGCGCCCGCCACCGGGGGCCTTCCCGTCGCCTACGGCGTGTGCGAGGCGCTGCGCGCGCGTCAGGTGTACTGGGGCGAGCGCGAAAACCAAAACGAGCCGCAGCGCTTTCGCCAATATCTGGAATTGAAGAAGGGCGAGAAGGTTCTGCTGGTGGATGACATTCTCAGAACCGGCCAGAAGCTGGCTGAGTTGAAGAAGCTGGTGGAGTCCAAGGGCGGCGAAGTGGTGGGACTTGCGGTGGTAATCTATCAACCGAATCCGACCACGCCAAACTTCGATCCGCTGCCATTTTATTATCTGGCCGAGCTGGACGCGACGTATTACAAGGACGCCGCATCGTGCGACCTGTGCAAGCGCGGCGTGCCGGTGGATAAAGTCTGGATGTGAGCGCCGGCTTTCGGGCTACACCCGCGCGGCGAGCGCGGCTTCCTGGCGCCGCGTCATATCACCCAGGATGGTTCGCGATCCCATGTAGAGTACGAACGCGAGCAGGACGCTGACCACGGGGATCGCCAGCATTGCCGTCTGGAGCCCGGTCGCTTTGGCGGCCTCGGTGATCGGCCCGGCGCCGGCGGCAACGCGCGCATAGTGATCGCTGATGCGTCCGGTGATGACGGATCCGAAAGATGCGCCGCACACGTACATCGCCATAAAATACAGAGCCATGGTCGCGCCGCGTTGCGCGGGCGCAACGATATCCTGAATGGACGAATATACCAGCCCGTAGTAGGTATTGAGCGTCCCGTAGGCGATGGTCCAAAGCGCCACGGCGGCCGCGAGATGTCCAGGTCCTTGAATCGCGCCGTAATAGGCGAACGGCGCACCGGCGAGCGAGATGAGAGCCGAAGCAAGCATTCGTCCGTTATCGCGCTTGCTGATAATGTGATCGCCAATCCAACCGCCGAGCAGTCCGCCGGCGACGCCACCAACCATATAAAGAATGCCGGTCTGAATCCCTGCGTTTCCGACGGTCAATTTAAATACGCGCCCGAGCACGGCCGGCATGAACGTTCCGATCGCGTACATATTGAAATTGATCAGCGCGCCGGAGGCGATGATCCACCACAGCGTAGGGATCTTGAGGACCACCCACATGGATTCGCCGGACACGGTTTCGGCATGCGTTTCCGACGCCCCGCGTACGGGTTCTTTCAAGGCGAGCAGCGCGGGGATCAGAAGCAGCGCGGGAGCCGCGGCGACAATCATGGCCACACGCCATCCGTGCGCCTGCGCGATGGGACCGCTGAAAAAATAGCTTAACGCTCCGCCGATGGGGACGCCGAGCATGAACAGCGCCAGCACTCGCGCGCGCTTGGCGCGTGGCACAAGATCGCCGAGCCAACTGGTCGCGGTGGGAGCGCAGGTGGCTTCGCCGACCCCGACGCCCAGTCGCGAGATCATCACCATCGAATAATTGGCGGCGAAATAGGTGAACGCGGTCAGCGCGCTCCAAATCACGATGCCCCAGGCGAGCAGCCGCTTCCGCTGCCAAACATCCGCGATGCGCCCCAGCGGTACGCCGACGATGGCGTACAGCAGAGTCATCGCAGTGGTCAGCAATCCGATTTGGAAATCGTTGAGGTGGAATTCCTTGCGCATCGGCTCGACAACCGCGCCCGCGACCTGGCGGTCGTAGAAATTCAGGATATTGACGGCGAACAGGACAACGATCGCGAACGTGGCGGATTTGCGGATTCCCATCGGACGATCATGCTATCACAGTCGGGGGGATCTACCGGACGGTAGGTTTCGTGGTGATGTGGGGCAGCCAGATTCGCGTTGTTTGCGTCCGTTCCGGACTGGCGGCCCCCGGTATTCAGCCGGCTTCCGCTTTTGTGCAGCGCCGCAGAGCCGCCTGAAAAGGCGGCTGCAGGCAAAATTGCCTGCCCCACTAGCCCTCCGCCAGCTTCTCGAAAAATTTCTTGATCATCATCTTCGCGGTCATATCGATCAGCCGCTGCCCGACCGCCGCGATGGTGCCGCCCACTTGCGCGTCGCCTTCGTAGCTCACCTCCGTCGCACCGTCTTTCGGCGTCAGCGTCAGAAGCCCGTCGCCTTTCACGAACCCGATCTTGCCCGCGCCCTCCACCATCAGACGAAAGCTCGACGGAGGAGTTTGATCGGAAATTCGCACCTTGCCCTCGAACGCGCCGGAGACGCTCGCCATCGCCATTTTCATCTTCATCCGGTATTCGTTTTCCCCGGTCTTTTCGAGGCCTTCACAGCCGGGAATCGCGCGCGCCAGCACCTCCGGGTCCTGCATCAACCGGTAGGCTTCTTCGGGCGGAAATGGGAGCGATTGCGCGCCTGAGATTTTCAAGCGATACCCTTAAGCCGTTCTGGCGAGGGCCGCAGTGATCGCGCGCGCCGCGTAAACCGTCGCCAGATGACGGCGATAGTCTGCCGATGCATGCAGGTCCGCGTTGGCATCGACTCCTTGCGCGACCAGAGCCGCGGCCGCCTGAATCTCCGCCGCCGAACCGCTCTTGCCTTCCAGCGCCTTCTCGGCTGCCGTCGCGCGATAAGAGCTGCTCGCGAGGCCGGTGACGCCGATGCGCGCCATCGTGATTTTGCCGCCAGACTTGCGAACGCGCACCGCAATGCCGACGACCGCGAATCCGCTGGCCGGTTGAAGCAGTTTCTGATAGCTGACGCCGACTCCGGAATCGTCGACGGGCACGATCACTTCGCGCACGATCTCGCCCGGTTCCAGCGCAGTGGTGAACGTGTCGACAAAGAAATCGGCGGCTGCGACTGTGCGCTCGGATTTCGCACCTCGCAAGACGAACTTCGCTTCCAGTGCCTGCAATGCCGCGGGATAATCCGCGGCGGGATCGGCATGCGCTACGCTGCCGCCGATGGTCCCCATATTGCGAACCTGCACGTCGCCGATGTGCGCCGCCGTTTCCGCCAGCAGCGGGCATTTGCCGCGCAAAAGCGCCGAACTTTCGATGTCGTGATGGGTAGTGGTCGCACCGATGTGGATGCCGCCGGATTCCTCACGAATATAATTCAGGTCCTTCAGCCGGCGAAGGTCCACCAGGCGATCGGGCGCGGCCAGGCGCAGCTTCATCATGGGGATCAGGCTCATGCCGCCGGCCAGCGGCTTGGCTCCCTTCGCCAGCGACCCCAGCGCCTCGTCGAGCGATTTCGGAGCCGTGTATTCGAACGTCTGCGGAATCATGCGGCCCTCCCTGCTCCGCCGGCCGCGGGAGCTTTTGCATTAATCAACTTCCAAAGTTTCTCGGGCGTCAGCGGCATATCGATGTGCTTCACGCCGAGCGTCGAAAGCGCATCCACCACCGAATTCACCACCGCGGGCGAACAGCCGATGGTCCCGGCTTCGCCCACGCCTTTCACGCCCAGCGGATTTACCGGCGACGGCGTGGTGGTGTGGCTGGATTCGATCCATGGCATCATGTGCGCCTTGGGCATCACGTAATCCGTGAACTCACCGGTGACAAGCTGGCCGTTGTCGTCGTACACAGCCTCCTCCCACAGCGCCTGGCCCAGGCCCTGCGCCACTCCGCCATGCACCTGCCCGTCGACGATCAGCGGATTCAGAATATTTCCGCAGTCGTCGACCGCAATGTAGCGGCGGATGGAAACCGCGCCGGTGTCGCGATCGATATCGCTCACCACGATGTGCGCGCCGAATGGAAATGTGAAGTTCGGGGGCTCCCAGAAGTGCGTCGCCATCAGGCCGGGCTCGGTGTTGGGCGGAAGCTTCATCGCGCGATACGTGGCCCCTGCGATTTCCTGAATCGACTTCGAATTGCCGGTCTTGTTGTCGGTGACCCGGCCATTGGCGAAAGTGACGTCGTCGGATTCGAGCATCATCGCGCCGAATTTCTTGACCTTCGCCTTCAAATCCTGAAGCGCGTAATACAGCGCCGTGCCGCCCACCGCGGTTCCGCGGCTGCCGAACGTCCCGATGCCGTACTGCACGATGGAGGTATCGCCGTGCAGCACCAGGATGTCGTCGATATCGACTCCCAGTTCGTCCCCGGCGATCTGCGCGAAAGTGGTTTCTTCGCCCTGGCCGTGCGGCGATGCACCAGTGAGCACTGTCACTTTGCCGGTCGGCTCGATCTTCACCGTGGCGCTCTCCCATCCGCCCGCGGGCGTCGCCGGAGACGGCCCCAGCGCGCAGATTTCGCCGTAGGTGGAAATGCCGATGCCCATCAGCTTGCCCTGCTTGCGTGCCTCGGCTTGCTCGGCGCGCAGCTTGTGATAATTCACCGCGTCGAGCGCTTTCTTGAGCGGCGCGGCGTAGTCGCCCGAATCGTAGGTGAGGCCGGTCGCCGTCGGGAACGGGAATTCGTCCTTGTGGACAAAATTCTTCAGGCGGATTTCGGCGGGGTCCATTTTCAATTCAGCCGCGAGCATATCGACCATCCGCTCGATTCCGTGCGTCGCTTCCGGACGCCCGGCTCCACGATACGCGTCGGTGGGGACGCAATTCGTGAACACGCCGGTGATGTCCGCCCGAATGTTCTGGGTCCGGTACAACCCCGGCATCATCAGGACGCTCAGCGTCGGAATGGCGGGCGTCAGCAATTGATGATACGCGCCCAGATCCTGCATGATGTGCAGCTTGATCCCCGTGATCGTGCCGTCTTTTTTCGCGGCGATTTCATAATCGTCGACGTGCCCTCGTCCGTGTATCGTGCACAGGAAATTCTCGCGCCGCGATTCGATCCACTTCACCGGCTTGCCGATCTTCATCGCCACAAAGCCCATCAGCGCTTCTTCGGCGTAGACATTCAGCTTGCTGCCGAATCCGCCGCCGACCTCCGGCACCACCACGCGCAGCCGGTTCTCTTCCAGGCCGAGCATCATCGCCACCAGTGTCCGCAGCAGATGAGGAATCTGAGAGGAGGAGTACAAATTCAGCGCGCGATCCGCCGCGTGCCAGTCGGCGACCACTCCGCGCGTCTCCATCGCCGCCGGGATCAGGCGCTGGCTGGTGATCCTCTGCTTGATCACCACGTCCGCTTCGGCGAACGCTTTGTCGATCTCGCCATGTTCCTGATGAAAATCGAACGCTTTGTTGTCGGGCCATTGCGGATGCACCGCGGGCGCGCCCGGCGCGATGGCCTTCACCGGATCGGCGACGGCGGGCAACACTTGGTAATCAACTTCAATGAGATCGGCCGCGTCCGCCGCGATGTAGCGATCCGTCGCGACCACGACGGCAACCGGGTGGCCGACAAAGTACACGCGATCGATCGCCAGAATGTGATGATGCGGGACGCGCAACCCAGGCAGGGAGGCGCCGCAGGGTACCGGGCCCACCTTTTCCGTATCGCGCCCGACGAACACCGCGGCGACGCCCGGATGCGCGGCGGCCTTGCTGATATCGATCGATTTGATGTTCGCGGCGGCGTGCGGGCTGCGCACGATGGACGCGTAGTGCATGCCCGGCATCTTGATGTCGTCGACATACGTCGCGGTGCCGGTGATCAGCCGCGGGTCTTCGCGGCGGCGGATACGCTTTCCGACCAGAGTTTCGTGCTTGGTGAGAGTAGTGGCCATATCTTCTCCTTGGTGCGAACAACGCGCTTCGCGCTTTTCGCCTAGGCTCCTCCTGCTTTCGCCGCGGCTTTCACGGCGTTGACAATATGTTGATACCCGGTGCAGCGGCAGATGTTGCCTTCCAGGCCCTGCCGGATCTCTGTCTCGGTCGGATCGGGATTGCGGTCGAGAATCTGTTTCGACGCGATGATCATCCCGGGCGTGCAGAAACCGCATTGCAGTCCATGCTCGTTCCAGAAGGCTTCCTGCATTGCGTGGAGTTTCCCGTCGGCCGCCAGGCCTTCGATAGTAACCACCTTGGCCCCATCGGCCTGCACCGCGAACATGGTGCAGCTCTTGATCGCGCGGCCGTCCACCTCCACGGTGCACGCGCCGCACAGCGACGTCTCGCAGCCGATATGGGGCCCGGTGAGGCCCACCACTTCGCGCAGATAATGGATCAGGAGCAGACGCGGCTCCACATCGTTGGAATAGTTTTTTCCGTTTATATTGACTTGGATGTTCATGGGGGCGGACCTTTGAGGCCGCTATGAACATATCAAAGTTGAAGGAATGAAAAAAGTCCTGGTCGCCTGGTGCAATCGGGAGGGTAGCGCGTGTACGTTACATCGTCCTTTGCAGACGACAGGGTTCGAAATCCCTAGGCGCGATGGGCTCATTTCTCGCCGGGCTGCTGCCGGCTTCCGGGAAAAAACGGTTAGCCACGAATAAACACAAATAAACACGAATTGATGACTAAGTTTTATTTGCGTTCATTCGCGGCCCATCCCTACCGCGGCTCGATCGCTAAATAACGTGTGGTTCCGCCGCGATTGACCAGTAGCAACACCGTCCGTCCCGGCGACCTTCGCATCGCCCGGTCGAAATCCGACGCCGACGCGATCTTCTCGCGATCCATTTCCTGAATCACGTCGCCCGATTGCAACCCCGCCATCGCCGCCGGACTTCCGTTGGCTACGTCCACGACCAGCGCGCCTTTGGTCGACGCCGCCAGGTGCAGATCGCGCAGATACTGATAATTCAGGTCCTCCACCTGCACGCCGTCCAGCGCATTCGTCGCGCCTCCGCTCTCGCGCACGTCGTTAGTTGCCCCGTTGCGGGCCGTCTCATTGGGGTACTCCGCGAGCTTGACGGAAACCGTGCGCTCCGCGCCGTCATGTGACAGTTTCAACCGTACCGTCGTGCCCGGCGCGGTCGACGAAATGCGCAGCCGAAGCTGATTGCTGTCCTCGACGCGTTCGCCATTGATTTCGTACACGATGTCGCCGCGCTGGATTCCAGCTTGCGCCGCGGGCGACCCCTGCACCACGTCGCCGATCAGCACCCCGCGCATATCGGTAAGATGCAGCGCCTTCGCCATCGCCGGCGAGATGTCGTCAGGACCCACGCCCATGTAGCCTCGCGTCACTTTGCCATGCGCGATCACTTGATCCATGACGCCGCGCGCCAAGTTAATGGGCACCGCGAACCCGACGCCCTGATTGCCGCCGCCGCGCGTCAGGATCGCCGTGTTGATGCCGATCAGGTCGCCCCGCACGTCTACAAGTCCGCCGCCGGAGTTGCCCGGGTTGATCGCGGCATCCGTCTGAATGAAATCCTCATAGCCTTCGATGATCCCGAGGCCGTTTCGTCCCTTCGCGCTGATGATCCCCATGGTCACCGTCTGGCCGAGGCCGAACGGCGTCCCCATCGCCAGCACGATATCGCCCACGCGCACCTTCGACGAATCCGCCAGCGTCAGCGCCGGCAATCCCTTCGCGTCTATCTTCAACACGCCCAGATCGGTTTTCGCGTCTGTCCCGATCACCTTGGCCTTGAACTCGCGCTTGTCCAGCAGCGTGACGGTGATGTCCGTGGCGCCGTCGATCACGTGATTGTTGGTGAGAATGTATCCGTCGGGCCGGATGATGACGCCCGAGCCGAGGCTGCGCTCCACTTGCCGGCTGGGTCTCCGAGATTGGCGGCCGAAATCCTCGCCGAAGAATTGGCGAAAGATGGGGTCCATCATAAAGGACGGAAAGTCGTTACCGCCGCTCGAACGCACCACTTTCGAAGAGGAAATGTTGACCACCGCGGGCAGGTCTTTGTCGACGATGGGCGCGAAGCTCGATTGCAGACCGGCCGAGGTCACCGGAGCCGCCGTGGTCGAAGGAGCCGCGGTCACCACCGGCGCCGGAGCCGTGTAGTTGTGATACGCCCGCGATCCGATCGCGATACCGGTCACGCCGGCGGCGATGCAGTAAATGGCGATGCGCGCTCGGATTCCGATGGTCATCGTCGCTCTCCTGTCAAGCTAGCCCGGCGTTAACGAGCCGCGACCAAGCCGCGCTTGCGCCAAGGGAGCGGTTACAAAAAGCCTTCCGCAACTGATCGGCCCCATGAACGTAATCTCCGGGAGCTTACTAGCCAGCCCTCTGGCCCTGTTAACAGGTTAACGGGGATAGGCGGTCGATTCCATCCCCGGCGCAGGGGTGGTTTGGGGACGGAAAGAGGGGGTGTGACTCAGATAGAGTGACACTCTCCCGTTTTTGTTCGCCGCGCCAAGTGAGATTTTCGCCTCGGATACCTCAGGCTTTCCCCTGATTCCATCCGCCGGCTAAAACCAACAAAATCAGGACATGCGGATCCAAATTCTCGTCACGGGCTTAGTGTGCGTTGCCCTCGCGCAAGGCCAGTCATTCAAAACCAAATGGGCGAATTCCTGCTTCATGAATCCCGCGTCCGTGGTTTGCAAGGACCACGACTTCGCCATCAAGCCGGCCAAAGGCGGCAAGAAGGCAGCCGCGAACGCATTTTCCTCAACGGGAGCCGCGACGCCCACCCGAATCCTTGACAACGCCATCGACTGGCGATTCGCCGACCCTCAGGCTGACGCGCTGGCCGGCTTCCATGTCAGCGGACTCGCCGCCTCGCCCATCGGCCGCGCTCTGATCGCCCAGTTGGCAGCCAGGCAGAATCTCACCGAAGCGGACATGCAGAAAATCTTCGACGGCCTCGCGAGCGTGGATCAGATCGCGTTCTCCATCCGCGACAACCGCGTGGTGGCGATGGTCACCGGTCGCGTCAAAGAACTCACTCTTCCCCCCGATGGCGAATTGAAGGCGGTGTTGATTTCGGGAACCACCCTCCTCTTCGGGCACGCCGACGCGGTAGCCCAGGCCGTCGAGCGCATCACCGCGCCTGTATCGACAACCGAGCCCCCTTCTGAGCTGGCCGAGTTTGCCGCCGAACGCCAGTCGACCAGCGAGTTTTGGGCCACCGCATCAGGCCAGCTCGTGGGACCGGAAGCAATCAGCGACCACCTCCAGCGATTGTCTCTGGCGATCTCCCTCGGGGACAAACTCGCCAGCGACTTCGCTTTCGAATTCGACGGCCCCCCCAGCGCGAAAACAGTCGAGACGTGGCAGGCTACACTTGGCGCCGCTACGCTCGAAGGCAACGCAATCTACTCGAGCGCTTCCATGCAAGCCAACGACGTGCAGCAGAAGTTCGGCCGGATTGTGGCCAGTCCTCTTGGCGCGCCCCTGGCGGCTCTGGTCGGCGCCGCCCGAAATCTTCCGCTGCGCGACCTCAACGCCCTGAAGCAAACCCATCCGGTGATCTACGGTCTGGACAACGGGCCAAAAGTGGTGAATCAGTAACACGACCGCCAGCACACGCGCGACGAAGCGCGCGCAGCGACCGCCCGCACCGACTATAATCACTCCTACGTGACCCTCACCTTCACCGACTGGGCCGTAGTCGCGCTCTACTTCGCCTTCAATCTCGCCATCGGCTTCTATTACAAGTCGCGAGCCGGCTCCAGCGTCAACGAATTCTTCCTCTCCGGCCGCAACGTGCCGTGGTGGCTCGCCGGGACCTCCATGGTCGCCACCACTTTCGCCGCCGACACGCCTCTCGCCGTCACCGGCATGGTCGCCGTCGGCGGAATCGCGGGTAACTGGCTGTGGTGGTGCTTCGTCGCGAGCGGAATGCTCACCGTGTTCTTCTACGCGCGTCTCTGGCGTCGCAGCGGAGTAATGACCGACGTCGAATTCGCGGAAATCCGCTACTCCGGAAAACCCGCGGCCTTCCTCCGCGGATTCCGCGCCCTATACCTCGGCATCCCCATCAACTGCATCATCCTCGGCTGGGTCAACCTCGCGATGGTCGAAATCCTGATGCTGGTCCTGGGCGTCACCAAACTTCAGGCGCTCGCGATCGTCATCGGCATGATCGCGCTCACCTCCTTCATCTCGACCCTGAGCGGCCTATGGGGCGTCCTGGTCACCGACGTATTTCAATTCGTCATCAAGATGGGCATGGTGATCGCCCTCGCTGTGTTCGCGGTGCGCGCCGTCGGCGGCATCGACGCCATGAAAGCTAAGCTTCTGGTGATCGACGCAACGCGCGGCGGCGTTGCTGGAATAAATCATGGCAGTGCATTGGACTTCGTCCCCAATCTCAACTCCGCATGGATGCCGCTCATCACCTTCTTCGTCTACATTTCGCTCAACTGGTGGGCCACCTGGTATCCCGGCGCCGAGCCCGGCGGCGGAGGCTACATCGCCCAGCGCATGTTCAGCGCCAAGGATGAAAAGAATTCCCTGCTCGCGACCTTGTGGTTCAACATCGCGCATTATGCTATCCGCCCATGGCCGTGGATTCTGGTCGCGCTGGCCTCGCTGATTCTCTTTCCTGGATTAGAGAAACCTGAAACGGGTTACATCAAGGTGATGATCGCGTACCTTCCTCCATCGCTAAGGGGCCTGATGATTGCCGCCTTCGCCGCCGCCTACATGTCGACCATCGCGACGCAACTCAACTGGGGCGCGAGTTACCTCATCAACGATTTCTATCGCCGCTTCCTGAAGCCGAACGAACCGGATCGTCACTACGTGCGCGCATCCCAATTCGCCACCGTACTCCTGACGTTGATTTCGGCCACCGTAACGTTTTACATGGATTCAATCGGCGGCGCGTGGAAACTCCTGATCGTCACCGGCGCTGGCACCGGCAGCGTGCTGCTGCTCCGCTGGTTCTGGTGGCGAATCAATGCGTGGAGCGAAGTTTCGGCGATGATCTCCGCAGCAATCGTCTCGATAACACTGCAGAAGGCCTTCCATTTCGACGCCGACAATCCGCGCGACTTCGCATGGCTGATGATCATCACAGTGTCGATCACCACAGTCGTGTGGCTCACGGTCACATTCCTCACCCGGCCGGAGCCTCAGGACGTCCTCGTCGCCTTCTATGCCCGCTGCCGGCCATCGGCCGCCGGCTGGGGTCCCATCGCTCGGTTGCGGCCCGACATCCAACCGACGCGAGACGTCTCGGTGAACGTTCTCGATTGGATCGCCGGATGCGCGCTGATCTACGGCGTCCTGTTCGGCACCGGAAAATTACTGCTGCACGAACCCGGCGTCGGACTCGCGCTGCTCGCCATGGGCCTCCTCGGAGGCGCCGTCATCTATTGGGATCTGTCGCGAAGAGGTTGGAGCGCAGTGGTGGACTGAGCCGCGACTAAAAGGAGCGGTCAAAAATCCGGATGAATCGAGTATTATAGCTTCATGCTACGTCGCAAACTGCTCCTCCCCCTGCTGGCCGTGATTTCCGTTTCCGGGCTCATCTTTGCTCAAAGTGGGGCCCAAAATGCCGCCTCCAAATCGCAAAACGAAATGGTCGTCATGCGTGATGGCGTCAAGCTCGCCACCACCGTCTACTTTCCCCCCGGCGATGGTCCCTTCCCGGTGATCCTCACCCGCACCCCTTATGGCAAGGACACCATGTACGGACCCGGCGCCCACAAGCAGTTTCTCGGCCAGGGCTACGCGCGCGTCGTCCAGGACGTCCGCGGCAAATTCAAGAGCGAGGGAAAATACGCGGCCTGGGTCAGCGACATCGAGGACGGTTACGACACCATCGAATGGATCGCGAAGCAATCCTGGTCGAACGGCAAGGTGGGGATGTACGGACCGTCGGCCATGGGCATCACGCAAAATCTGGCGGCGATCTCGAATCCGCCGCACCTGGTCGCCGCGTTCGTGCAGGTCGCCCCCAGTTCGACGTTCCGCTACTCGAGCAATCCCGGCAACCTGTTTCTCAAGAACCTCAATGAGGAGTGGCTGCGCGGGCAGGGCATTCCCCCCGCCGATGTTCCGCGCCCCATCATCCGCGAATATGACGAGGAGGCTCGACGCCACGATCTTCGCGCCCAGGCCGCGCACGTCAACATTCCCATGTACAACGTCGGCGGCTGGTATGACATCTTCTTGCAGGGCAGCATCGACAGTTTTCTCGCGCTTCAAACCGACGGTGGACCCAAAGCCCGCGGCAATCAGAAGCTCATGATGGGCGCCTTCGGGCACGGCAATCTCAAAGGCGATCTCAAATACCCCGCTGAAGCCGGCAATCTTAACGGCGGCGACCCCATCAAGTGGTTTGACTACTGGATGAAGGGCATCGACAACGGCATCATGAAGGAGCCGGCCGTCCGCTATTACGTCATGGGCGACACGTTCGATAAAGCCGCGCCCGGAAATCAGTGGCGCACCGCCGCAAATTGGCCTCCGCAGTCGACCTCAACTTCGTATTACCTGACCGCTGCGCACGCGCTCGCCTCGGCCAAGCCCTCGGGCAAGGAGAAGCTGTCCTACGTTTACGATCCCAAAGACCCAACGCCTGCCATTGGCGGAAACAATCTGATGATGGATCGCGGGCCCATGGATCAACGTCCGGTCAGCGGCCGTTCCGATGTCCTGAAATTTACCTCCGAAGCACTGAAGGCGCCGGTCGAAATCGTGGGTCCGGTGTCCGCCGAGCTCGCCGTGTCGACGGATGCGGAAGACACCGATTTCATCGTCAAGCTGGTCGACGTTTATCCCAACGGGTATGAGGCGCTGGTGCTGGACGAAGGTTCGCGCCTTCGTTACTGGGTCGAAAAGAAAGGCCCCGCGCGCGCCCAGAAGGGCAAAGTTTACGACGTCAAAGTCGACTTGTGGTCCACCGCGCTGGTATTCAACACCGGCCACAAGATCGAAGTGCTGGTCCAGAGCGCCAACAACCCCCGCTTCGAGCCGCATTCCAATACCTGGGAGCCGGTGAAGAGCTACGATCTGGCGGTGAAGGCGACCAACACTATCGTCCTCGACGGCCGCTCACGCCTGGTTCTGCCGGTCACCAAGACCTATTCGAGCGCGTCCACCGGCGGCCAGCAGTAGCTTGTGGGGCGGACCCCCGGGTCCGCGGCCGACGCCCTCGTCGGCCTTCTAAAAAAGGGGACAGGCTACTCTATCCCCAATTGCAGTAGTTTGTTTTGGGGAAAAAAAGGGGACAGGCTACTCTATCCCCAATTGCAGTAGTTTGTTTTTGTGGGCGGGTCTCCTGACCCGCGCGCGACTCTCTGGTCGCGCCACCAGCCTATGTTGCTGCCGCCGCCTTTCAGCCGGCGTCCTTATTATTTCTTCATCACAACCTTCGCCACCCCCGGCCGCACCACGATTCGCTCCATGTTGTAATCCAACTCGAACGGCTCATTGATCTTCGCGTCCGGATACAGCGGTATGAAAAACGCCTTCACCAAGAAATCGAGCACGGTTTGGCTGGCCGAGACATTCGACAACTCCACGCCCGTTAGACGGACCGTGCATCGCCCGCCTGCCGACTCCAACCGCACCGTCACCCTTAACGGCCGCTCGCCTTCAATCAATTTCGATAAGAACCAGCCGGTCGTCGCACCCTCCGCCTGGCGCATCTTGAGAAAATCGACGATCGCATAACCCGAGGCCGTACCCGCGCCCATTTCCACGCGCATGTCGCGAATTCCCTCCGGCACAATCTCCGGAACCTTCACGCGAGCCCACGCGTTGACTTCCGCGACCGTGAAATTGACGATCGACCCACGCGGCGCCCGGCCCTCCTCAATCATGTCCAACTTCTTGCGCGCGCGATCGTACAGCGGATCGGCCGCGTGCAACAGCACCGCCGCCATCGCAAGTATTCCGAAAAGCCGTGTCACCTTAGCGCGTTTTAACCTGATACGGAACAAAGCCGATTGAGCTACGAATGCGGAACGCACGCGCCGTGCACACAAATAAACATCAATAGATTTCCTGTTCTTCATTCGCGTTTATTCGCGTTCATTAAACGGCAATTACTCTTCGTCAACGCACCACCACCGCGTCCGCCATCACCGATTCCCGTTCCGTAGCCCGCGCATCTTTCGGCAGGCTCTTCGCGTGCGAGAAAGCCTCCATGTCCTTGAACTCCAGCACCACCAGACCCTGCCACCGCTTTCCGCCAGGATACCTGTTCGAGTAGATGCTATAGCTCACCAGCCCCTCATGCATCCAGCCCTTCACCTGCGCCAGTAGATTTCCGTTCATGAAATCTCTGAACGAGCTGGCATTGACCGCGTCGTAGGGAATCACCCAAAACACGCTGGTCGCCGAATTCCACGGCTCCTGCGCCTCGCCATGTCCTATCAAATCGGCGGACGTCGTGTTCAGCGGCCACGCCAATTCCAGCGCGTCGCGAATCAATCCGCCTGGGCTCACGCGCTCGATTTCTTTCCATCGCGCCACCTGCGCATAACTGGTGAATGACAACACCGCCATCGCGTCCCACGCGTCGACGTCGACGTACCAGTTGAATAGGAACCGGTAATCCTTTAGCACGCCGTCCTGTTTCCACTGCTCGAATCGACGGATGCCGCTCTCGGTCACAAATTGTCGGAACGCCGCGCGTCGCGGCGGCGGACAGCGGTACGTGATGATCAGTTCGGTCGGCCCGTCTTGCTGCGCGGCCTGTGGCGCGGCCTGTGGTGACTGCGCCGGCGCGGAATCGCCCGAAAATGTGAGCACCGCAAGCGCCGCGGCAGATAAAGTGAAGGAGAACATTCGGCGAGACATGCTGCTTCGATTAAACCACCTCGCGCGTGGGGCGGGCGATCTTGTCGCCTGCCAGCTTTCAACAAGCGTCCCCTCGCCGGTAGTGGGTAAGTTTGAAACTGACTAGGTTGTCAGCGTGACACAAAGAACGCCAATGTCCCGACGGAAACGGAAATCGCGCAAAGGACAAGTATCGTTCGCGTTCCCCACCTACGCAAGAGTATTCGGAACCTGTACGCAAGCACTGAGGCCACGGCGACCAAGGCTACGAACTGCCAGAATAGCGGCATTGCGACTCAAGATTACCACCGGAGAACCTCCATGTCCATGGCCACCGATCGCTAGAGCCGGGCCTGCTAACGCCTCTCGGATCAGGAAAATTCAAACTGACTTACTACCCTCGGCTCCGCCTCCCAAAACTTACCTGGCCGCCTTCCGCAGCGCAGCCAGCCTCGGCGCGCGGCTCTTCACACTATCCAGACTGTACCCGCGAGCGTCGCCAAGCTGCTCACGCACGAACTCCTCCGTCCGTGCCACGGCCTTTTCCAGATCCTTATTCTTCGGAACAAACGATGCCCACACCATCGAATTCGCTTCCGGATCGAACTCCCACAATCCCACCAGCCGCCCGCGATCGAAAATCGTGTGGCTGTGCAGATCGCCGAGCGCGCCCAGTTTCGTCAGCCCCTTATCGCCATACGCCTCGCGATTCCAATCCGCCGGGTCGATCAGATTCTTGAACTCTCGCCGGAACAAACTCAACCCGTCGATGCTGCTCACCAGAGCGTACTGCGCCTGCTTGGGAACCTTGAAGGATTCGAACGCATCGCGATCCGCCGGCAGCATGAGCCAATCTCCCTCAACGGTCTCGATCTTCAGCGCTTCCATCGCCGCCTTCGCCGTCTTCACGCTCGACCCCAGGAACGTCTGAAATTCGACGAGCGTCGCCGGCCCCGTCCAGGAAAAAAATCGGCGGGCCAGTTCGATATTAATTTCTTCCGGCGGCATCTTGAACTTCGCCAGCGGATTCGGACGCCACAACGTGTATCGATACCGCTGCTGATCCAGCCGTCCGTTGGTCGACACGCGGCGAATCTCGCCCGCCGCCTGCAACTTCCCGAGCGCGGTCGGCAGCGTGGTCGTCATGCCTTTCTTCTTGCCTTCCTCGCCCAGACTGCGCGACGCGCTGCCCACCGCTTCGCGAATTCCGTCCGGATCGAGCGATTCTTTTTTCAGCGCGTTCAACACCGCGCCGCACAATTTGGCAATTTCCTTCTCGGTGACGCCGAGTTTGAGCGCGGTTTTCATTTCCGCGCCTTCGAACGGTTCACCGGCTCTCAGCGCCAGCGCGAAATCGCTGGCCGGCACAATGTAGGTGCACCCGCGCGCGGCGGGCAGTTCGTGAATCTCCAATTTCGCGACTGCGCCGTCGACCGATTCGCGCGACAGTCCGGCGCGCGCATACAGCGCCAGATATGTTCCGACGCCGCCGAGTCCCCGTACCCATCCGGTCCGCTCCAGAACCTCCGAGGCGGGTTTTCCAGCGAATTGCCCGTCCAGGCCCTGCCGGTGCGACCACCACGCCCTCAGCTTTTCGAGTGGAAGTGCCATGTGTTCTAGGTTTTACAGCAATCTTCAAGGCCTGCTAGTCACCAGTTTTGGCCGCAAAAACACACGTCCAGCAAAACACCGCAACTTATCCACGTTTTCACCACGATTTATCCACACTTCCCCGCATTCCTGCCGCGAAAAACGAGCTTACTTAATGCCCCCCGCCAGCGTATCCAACATGTACCGCACGCTCTCCGGAGATCCCGTGAACATCTGATCCGGCGACCGCCGATACCTCATCATCTGCTCATAAATCTCGTTTTCCATCCGCGAATTGATTCCCCACCCCGCTATGTATTGCAAACGCAGGTCGCCGTCGCGATTGATGTCGGCGCCGCGCAGCCACGGCTCCAGATCGCTCTGATTTCCCGCATATGTCGCAAACAGCGCCTCCAGCGAACCGATCTCAATGTCATGCAAAGACTGGGCTACAGGCGCGTAATCGGGGCGGTGGATGCGCTGGTTGAGTTCGTCGAGGTTTATCCTCAGCGGCTCCACCTGCCCCATGAACACCATGTCGTAGCCCTGGCCGTCGATGGTGTTGGCCCAAACGGTGCCGTTGGGAAAGACGTCGAAGAATGTCGCGAGTTCGCTTTTTACGGTGCGGACGTCGCTTTCATAGAGCGGTACGTAGAGAGTGAACATGCCGCCGGGATTCAGGCGGGTTTTTACGCGCTCGAAATACTCTTTCGAATACAGGCCCGCGGTTCCCTTGACGAACACGTCCAGCGGATCGGACGCGATGATGTCGAACTTGTCGAGCGTGGTCAGCAGGTAATGCCGCGCGTCGTCGTAGATGATATGGGTGCGCGGATTGTTCATCACCTCATAATCCTGCACGCCGAAGAAGCGCGTGGAGGTGGGAGGAATCACCGGCTCGATCTCGCAGATGGTGATTTTTTCAATCCCTGGATAGCGCGTGAAGGTGCCCGCCGAAACTCCCGCGCCGAAGCCGATTCCCAAAACCGATTTTGGATTGGGGTGAATCAGGCCGGGAAGATGGCCGACCATCCGCTGCAATTTCATGTCGTAGAGCTCGGTGGTGGCTTCGACGTGTCCGTTGACGTTGACGTAGATGGCGCCGTTCTGCCACCGCGAAATCGCGACAGACGAATTGCGTCCCTCGGCGGTATAGAGAATCGTCGATTTGTTCTGGTTGATGGACATCTGGCGGCCGTAGGCGATCAACTCGCCGGGCACGGCGTCGACATTCACCATGAGAAAAATCGCAACGCCCATGGATGCGGTGAGCCACGCGGCCGCTTGCATGGACCAGTGACGGCGCAGATACGGGATCAGCACGATCAATCCACCCACGGCCGAGACGGCCAGCAGAACGCGCTGCGAATCCCGCGTGCCAATCCAGGGAATCAGCGCGAGGCTGACGCCTAGCGCGCCCACGATGGCGCCCAGGGTGTTGGCGGCATACACACGGCCGACCAGCGCGCCGGGGTCCTCATCTGAATTTGCGTTTGAATTCCGGCCATGCCAGACGACCGCGGCGCAGCCCAGCGGGAAGCTCGCGCCCCAGAGAATCGCGGGCGGCAGGACGGCCCAGATGCAGCGCGCGAGATCAAACTGGAAGGTGAACCAGGGATTGGTCGAAAGGAACGGATTGACGGGCAGGTAGGGGAGCGAGTCGGCGATCATGAACGCGGTCCAGGCGATGGCGAGGGTCAGCAGCACTTGCGACCAGCCGAGGGCCGCGCGAGCGGGCATTACTCCGGGCCGCGAACGCAAGATCCAGGATGCGCCGATGCTCCCGGTGGCGAGTCCGATCAGAAACACGGCGAGAATGATGGAGAACACGTACACGGTATTGCCCAGCAGCATACCCATGAGCCGGGTCCAGACGACTTCGCCGCCCAGGGCGCAGGCGCCGGATAACGCGACGGCGATGTAGATGGGAAGATTGCCGGTGTCGCCACTGACGGCAGGCGACGAGATCGCCTGCCCCACTTGAGGAACATCGGCTGGAGAGGAAGCGCGGTCGTCTGGCGGTTGTTCGGTCCCTGACCCCCGCCCTGACGGGCGGGGCTGGAGTTCGACGCGGCGGGCCAAGAGGAAACTGATTCCGGCGACTGCCAGGTTGATGGCGGCGGCGGCGAGCGTCGCTACGGTTGTATCGTAATTTCGCAGCAAGTAGAACCCCGCAAAGAGGCACCCGAAGACCGCTCCGGCGGTGTTTGCGGCATACAGCGTGGCCCAGGCCGACTCGCCCAGTTGCCCGCTCCCGTCGTTGGAAAGAGCCTCGGTGGATCGGACCTCGATCCAGCGGACCATGGCCGGCAGCGACGCGCCCATCAGGATGGTGGGCGGGAGCAGGCAGATGGCGGAAATGAACGCGCGCAGCAGCATGTTGGGCATTCCATGTTCGACGCCGACGAAGTACACGCTATCGATGAGCGGAATTCCGAATCGCACCAGGATGGCGAGGATGGCGATGCCCAGCTCGAGCATCGCGAACATGCGAGCGGGATGCTGCCGCCCCGGCTTCCAGCGCGGCAGCCAGATGCTGCCGATGCAAAGGCCGCCCATGAAGGTGGCGAGCAGGAATCCCAGCGATACAGCGGTAGACCCGATGGCCAGTTGCAGGAGCTGGTACCAGACGATTTCATAAATCAACGCGGAGCATCCGCTTCCGGCGAACAGAATCAGGAGCAGCGGGAAATAGCGGGAGATACGATTCATGGTGAGTTGGGCCGAATCACATGATACCCGAAGCGGCGCGGTTGATGATGTCCGGTCAAGGGCGTCGGAGGCTCCAAGCGCGAAACCGCTCCAACAAGTGGCGTCTGCCAATGGCAAGGGCGCCGAGCAACTGGTGAAAGACACCGTTGCCCGCATGCTCGAGAATCAAGCCCGGCTTCATCGCCCGGTGTGCAGAGAGGCATCGAGCAAGCCGCCGACGAGTTTGCAGAACACAAAGACCGGGTTAACCGGATCGACCCGCCAGTCGTGCCATTCATTTGCTGAGTGCCGCTAGTGGGCAATTCCGCTCAAACAATTGGTGAAAGGGTAGCCTGTCCCCGTTTTCCCTGCCCGTTTTCCCCCGTCCCCGTTTTCCCCGTCCCCGTTTTCCCCTTCTGTCGGTGAAAGGGTAGCCTGTCCCCGTTTTCTGTCCCCGTCGTCCCCGTTTTCCCGTCCCCGTTTTCCCCTTCTGTCGGTGAAAGGGTAGCCTGTCCCCGTTTTCCCCCCCCGTTTTCCCCCCCCGTTTTGTCCCCGTTTTCCCCCCTCGGTGAAAGGGTAGCCTGTCCCCGTTTTCCCGTGTCCCCGTTTTCCCGTGTCCCGTTTTCCCGTGTCCCCGTTTTCCCCCCGTTTTCCAGACTGAGAAATAGCCCCAGACTGAGAAATAGCCCCAGACTGAGAAATAGCCCCAAGCTGAGAAATAGCCAAGCTGACGCATGGGGCCGGCCCCATCGCTACACTTCCTCGTCGAAGTCGGCCTGGCGCGCCGGGAGCACGTCATGCTCGCCAGCCATCCACACATACAGCGTGGGGAGCAGGAAAATGCTCATCACCAAGTCGGTGATGAGACCACCCACAATCACGATGGCGAAGGGCCGCTGGGAATCCGAGCCGATTCCATGCGACATGGCGGCCGGCAGGAGGCCCAGGGTCGCGACCAGCATGGTCATCATGATGGGGCGAAGCCTCAGGACAGCGCCTTCGACGGCGGAATCCAGAATCGGGTGCCCACGCGTTCGAAGCTGGTTGATGTATTCGAGCATGATGACTCCGGTTTGCACGGAGACACCGAACAGCGCGAGGAATCCGACGCCCGAGGACACGCTGAAATTGGTGTGCGTGATGAGCAGAGCGAGAAGACCGCCGATGCGCGCAAGCATCACGTTAACCAGAATGAGAATGGCCCATTTGAACGAGCGAAACATGCTGTAGAGAATAATGAGGATCAGGAGAATGGTGAGCGGCACGATCTTGTCCAGCCGCGCTTGCGCGCGCTGTTGACTTTCGTATTCGCCTTCCCAATCGATGTGATATCCGCGCGGCATTTGAACTTTTTCAGTTACATTCCTGATGGCTTCCTCAACCGCGCCGCCCAGATCGCGGCCGCGCACGCTGTACTTGATGGCGACGTAGCGCTGGTTTCCTTCGCGGTAAATTTCGGAACCGCCATCGCGTTCCTGCACCTTGCAGAGCTGGGCGAGCGAGACTCGTTCCCCAGTGGGAGCCAGCAGACGAATGTTCTCGATGGCTTCCTTGGTATTGCGAAACTGCGGGAGATAGCGCAGCACCAGGTCGTAGCGCGCCTCGCCTTGCAATACTTGCGTGAGCGCGTTCCCTCCCGCCGCGGTACTAATGGCATCCTGAACGTCGGCGACGTTGATCTGATAGCGCGCGGCGGCCTGGCGATCGACGACGAAGTTGTCGGCGGGCTGACCCAGCACCTGAAACACGCCCAGGTCCTGAATCCCCTTGACCTTTTTCATGATTGCCGCGACCTGCTCGGCCTTCTCTTCAAGGATCGTCAAGTCCTCGCCGTAGACCTTGGTGGCAAGCTGTCCTTTCACTCCGCTGACGGCTTCCTCCATGTTGTCGGCGATGGGCTGCGAGAAACCCCAGATCACTCCCGGCAGCTTCTCCAACTCGCGATTCATGGCCGCAATTATTTCGTCCTTGTTTTGATGGAAGGCCGGCCGCCATTGTTCTTTGGGCTTCAGGTCGACGAAATATTCGGTATTGAAAAAGCTGGTGGTATCGGAGCCGTCATCGGGACGCCCGGTCTGGCTGGTGCACTGCGTAACTTCGGGCCAGGAACACAGGATGAGCCGCGCCTGATTGGACAGCCGGATGCCTTCCGTCTGACCGGTGCTGGGGGCCAGAGTGCCGCGCACCCACAGCGCGCCTTCATCCAGGTGCGGAAGGAATTCGGAACCGATGACGCCGCCGAGCCACAGGTACAGCGCTAAAGCGCCGCCCGCAACCGCCACGGCGACGGTAACGTAGCGCATACGGATCGCGAATCTAAGCGAATGTCGATAACCGGCGGTCAGCCAGACCATCACGGGGTTGTGCCATTCGCGGGTGCCCTTCGGATAGAACAGGCTGGCGAGCACGGGCGCGATCAGGATCGAGAACAGCAACGCTCCTAACAGGGCGAACGCCACGGTCCAGGCCATGGGCTTGAACAGCCGCCCTTCCACGCGCTGCAAAGTAAAAATGGGGAGATAGGCAGTGATGATGATGGCGATGGCGTAGAACACCGGGCGCTGGACTTCATGCGCGGCATCGAAGATCTTCTGTTTGGGCGTACGGATATCGCCGTCGCGGCGGCCCAGGTGGCGAACGATGTTTTCGACCATCACCACGGCGCCATCCACCACCATCCCGAAGTCCAGCGCGCCCAGAGACAGCAGGTTGGCTGGAATGCCCTTCAGGTTCAAACAGGTCGCGGCGAACAAGAGAGAGAAGGGGATGGTCAAGGCGACGATGATGGCTCCGCGAACATTCCCAAGAAACAGAAACAGGATGATCACCACCAGGATGATTCCCTCCCGGAGGTTTTTCAGCACGGTGCTGGTGGTGTAGTGCACCAGGTCGCTGCGGTCGATGAGCGGCACCACGGTCACGCCCTTGGGTAGAATCGTGTTGTTGAGCTCGTCCACCTTTTTGTGAATTCCCTGCAATGCCAGGTCGGCGTCGGCCCCTTTGCGCAGGAGCGCAATCCCTGAAACCACGTCGTCGTTGTCGATGACCTTTCCATCCTCATGCCGAATCGCCTTGGCGAACTGGCCCAGGCGGATCTTGGGGCCCTGGGAGACCTCGGCGATGTCCTTTACGCGGACCGGCGTGCCGTTCTTGGCAAGGATCACCGTGTTTTGGATGTCCTGAATGTTCTTGACCAGGCCGATTTCCTGAATGTTGATCTGCTGCAAGCCGGCCTCGACAAAACTGCCGCCGGCATTGGCGTTGTTGAAGGTGAGCTGCTGCTCAACTTGTGCGATGCTCAGTCCGTAGGAGATCAGCTTGTCGGGGTCCACGCGAACCTGATATTCGCGGGTGGGCCCGCCGAAGCTGGCCACGTCAACGATATTTTCGACGGACTTGAGGTTCTTCTCCACCACCCAGTCTTCGAGCGATTTCAACTCCATTACGTCGTATGCCGGGTTGGTGCTGTGCAGCGTGAAGAAATAGATCTGGCCGGCGGGACTCCAGTCGGTTTGCATTTGCGCCGATACGCCGGCGGCGACCGCGGCAGGTGGAAAACTGACTTGCGTCAGCCGCTCGAGGGCGCGCTCGCGGTCCCGGAAGTTTTCTTCTTCGTCGTCAAAAATGAGCTTAATGTCGGAGAGTCCAAACAGCGAGAAGGACCGCAAATGGGTTACGTGCGGCATGCCGTTCATCACGATTTCGAGCGGAATCGTGATTTGCTGCTCCATCTGCTCGGCCGAGATTCCCGGCCACTGCGTAACGATCTCAACGTAATTGTCGGCGACGTCGGGATAGGCTTCGACAGGGAGCTGATGGAAGGAGATCGCGCCCCAGACAAACAACATGAGCGCGACAACCAGAACAATAAAGCGGTTCTGGAGCGCGAAATCGACGAGCTTGCTAATCATTGACCGCGGCACCTTGTTGTTGATCGGGAACTCTTCATGGGCTGGAGTGGAAGCGGCATTAGGCGAAGCCGGTCGAATTCGAACTTAACCCCAACCAGCGCGTGACGCCAGTGATCTTGCGTCCAAACCTCGCGTCGTTCGATTGTCTTTATGATGTGAGATGGGCAAGCATTCCGCTCAAGCTCGGCGGCTCGCTAACTTGGAGGTCTTGAGGGGACTATGATCGAGAGCTGTCTGGGGAAATTCTCACCCGGCCGCTGCCGCCGGGTCAGATGCGCGATCTTGCGGCTAATCTTTCGATTCGCCCGAATGCCGATCGATTATAGGCATCCATCTCATAACAGATCCCGATACTGCTCCAGCGCCACGCGAACCAGTTGAGAACGGGTGCGGACATTGGTTTTCGCGAATAGCTGTTGCAGTGCGTTCTTGACGGTGCTTTCCGACACTTCCATCCGGGTTGCGATTTCCTTGTTGGCAAGGCCCTGCACCAGATAGCGAAGCACGTCCATTTCGCGATCGTTCAGGGCCACGCGTTCCTGACGATCGGAGCGGGATGAATTCGAAGCCGGCGAGGCGGTGTCCTCGGTAACGTCCGCGATAATCGCGGCGAGCTTGGGCGTGGGCCCCTCGTTATACGTCGAAAACCAAACGTCGGCTGTGAAGGACTCGCCGTTCCCGCGATGGGCCCGGCATTGCATCGTCGCCCGGAACTGGGGAGCTTCTTCCCAGCGCAGAGCGTGATGGAGTTCCGGCAGAAACGCCGCGATGGGGCTGCCCACCAGTTTCCCGTCGCGGGGAGCCATGAGTTCAGTAGCGGCATGATTGGCGAGTTCGATAAAGCCGCGATCGTCGATGGTCACAATTGCCGCGGGACTGGTCTCGACCAGAACTTTCAGCCGTTCCTGGCCTTCCAGGGTCAAGCGACGGTTGCGCACTAATTCCGCGACAAACAGTCCGCAGCCGGCCAGCGCCAAAGTCTCGAAAGCCAAACGAACCGGGGAACGATCGAGCGAACTGAAAAGCTCGCTGAGAACGGCGCAGCCGACGCCAAGCAGCACGATCACCCATCTGGGCAGGAAAGCTGCTGCCAGCATGATGGGGAACAGGTATAAGACGCCAAATGCGACAAACGGCGGAGTCCACCAATCGGCGAGGGCGACAATCACGATGATCGCGCCGCTCACCAGCAGGACTGGGGTTCGGTTACCTTCTTCCCATACTCGTTCCAGGCGCCACATGGATTTCGGATTTGGAGCGATCATTATCTCACCGCTATCTGTCAAAACTCCTATAATCAAACGATTACCCGCAAGGCTCCCGAGTTTGGCCGGATCTTAGTTCCGATGAATCAACCGGTTTGCGCGCGGCTTATGCATTCTTTACAGAGCACGAACAAGAGGCCCAATCAAACGATTATCCCCGGAATCGTCGTCTGAGGCGCCGCAACCGCCGGGTACCGGGCAAGACAGCCACCGTGTGGAACTACAAGCGAACCAATCGGGGCGGCGGAGCGCTGGGAGTTCTGGAGAGCCTGGCGGCGTGGAACTGACCGCGGGCTTGCCGGAACCTGGCCGCCAGATTTCAGGAACCCGCAGCATTTGAGGCACCGAGCGTTTGAAGCGCTGCATTTCCGTTGTAAACCGCTGTAAAATAAACCCGTCCAGGAGGATATGATGGGGCTGATGGCCGAGCCTCTGTTGGCCGAACGCGTGGAACCTTCGCTGCTGCGCGATTTTGGCGCCTGGATGGCGTCCGAACAGCGGCGGGTGTACGCACTGTGTCAACGTTTCCTTCAGGATCGCGACGAAGCCGATTCGGCCACACAGGACGTTTTTCTGAAGGCGTATCAGGCCCTCAAGCGGGACGATCCCAAGGATCTGGACGATCCGGCGCGTTGGGTGACCCGGATCGCGGTGAATACCTGCCTGGACCGGCTGCGGAGCCGGAAGTGGCAGTTCTGGCGAAAGCGGCCGTCGTCGGAGGACGAACAAGCCATCCTGCAAATGGCGGCGTCGCGCGCGCCGGAAGCCGAGGATTATTATTTCGCGACAGAGATCGGGATGCGGCTGGCGGCGGCCCTCGAAAAGCTTTCGCCGCGGCAAAGGGCGGTGTTCACGCTTCGTCATTTTGAGGAACTGAGCTTGGACGAAATCGGGTCGCTGCTGGGTTTGGATGTGGGGACGGTGAAGGCGCACATGTTTCGCGCGGTAGCCAAGCTTCGAGTGGAGCTTCGCGACCTGTACGGAAATAGGAAATAATTGGAAGCTGGAAGACGACCTGGGTTTAGGAATGAGAGATTAAAATGAACGGGCACCTGAAGACGGACGAACTGGTGGATCGGTTGTACGGGTTGGAGGGTCACGGGACCGGCGAGCAGGACGCGCACCTGGCGAGCTGCGCGGATTGCCGCGATCGCTGGGAAGAAATGCGCGCCACGAGAGCCGCCGTTTCTGCGGCTGAAACCGTGTCGGGCGATTTTCTGGCATCGCAGCGCCGCAAGATTTACGCGCGCCTGGGCGAGCGGCCGCGTACGCGCATGGCATGGGCGCCGGCGCTGGCGGCAGTCGCGTTGTTGGCGATCGGCGTTGCCGTGTACCGGCCCGGGTCCGCGCCTGCGCCGGGCTTGGCTAATTTTGCTAATCACGACTCCCGCCCCGCGCAAACGGATGCCGCCGACGCGCAGCTATTCTCCGAGGTATATTCGATGGAGCAATCCATGGAACCGAGCGTGGCCGCTCCGATTCACACGCTGTTTGAGGACAATCAGTAGGCTATTGGAAGAATCGCCAGGCAATATGTTGAGGCTCTTGAGACCATCGGCAGGGATGACGCAGGCGTTAGCCGGGATAGCGCTGCTCGGCGCGCAGGGAGTTGCTCAAACTGCTGCTGCTCAAGCCACGGGCCAGTCCGCTGGTCAAACGGCGGGTCCAACTACGAGTCAACCGGCTAGTCAGCCCAATGGCCGATCCAACAGTCGAGCCGTCCGATCGAATGGGCGGGCCCCTGGTGAGCCCGGTGGGCGGGGGCCGCGGCCGTGGTGGGACGGCGATCTTTCCAAGAACGCGAATCTGAGCGAGGCCCAGCAGAAACAGGTTTTGCAAATCCGCGGGGATTTTCGTCCGCGGATGAGGGAAGTGCAGCAAGCCGTGAACAAAGCCGATGCGGATCTCGCCGCTGCGTTCAATGAAGAACCGGTGGACCAGGCCAAGGCCAATGACGCGATCAATCGCCTGGCTGCGGCCCATGAGGAGGCGAATCGGACCGTTTCGCAGTTCTCGCTCAAGCTCCGGAACGTGTTGACGGCCCAGCAGTGGCAGGACATGCAGCACCCGCGGCCCTGGCCGGATCGGCCGGGCGGCCGCCGGCGAGGACCGCCTCCTCGGGCGACCTCGACATCCACTACAAATCAGAAATAGAATACGCGGCTTTCTAAGAAAGAGCCGGGACTAACGGGCCAAGGATTTATCCGCATTGCGTCCCACGAAGTGAAGCACGTATGATTGCAGCATGGGGATGGAAAAAGAAGCTCGCATCGAGAAAGAAGAACAATGGTACGACTACGCGTGTCGTTCGGGAAAACGTTGCGGCTTCTATAACTCGGTCCTGACCTACGACGAATTAAAAGAGTTCGGGAACAAATGTCTCGCTTGCGTTCACGCTATTGATGACCGGTAGGAAAACATGTGGGTTGGCATCGTTATTCAAGTTTTCTGAGCTCCCCTACTGTCGCGCAGTCTTGGCTCGGTAGCTTATCAGCATCTGTTCGAGTTGATCCTTGGTTAGTTTGCCGTTGAGCTTGATAGTGCAATACTCGACTGCCATAGGCACCGGCAAACGCAGGTTCTCGCCGTCTCGGAACAGCGCGTCCAGTTCCTTCTCGTAATCGCCGATGACTGCCTTGTAAGCCCAGTGCTCGAGCAGGTACCGCTTTGGATCACTCGTTTGGAGTGCCGAGTAGATCGTTAAATCCAGGTAGCCCCTCAGGTAGGTGAGCTTCCATCCGTCATCCCATCCAGTCCATGCCCGTCCGTTAGCCATTTGGTCGGTTTGCATTGGATCATCGGCCCATGCAACCGTAACGCTCAGTGCCGAGAGAATAACTACAGCGATCAGCGAGACAACTCTTGCGACTCTTGGCATGCGGACTCCTTTCGTACAAATCGGCCTAAAGACCGCGAGTCATTAGCCGCTTGCCGAAATGGGCTGCCGGGGGATGGAAAGTGGATGGGATTCAGTTTTCGACGGCGCAGATACGGGTCCGGTTGCGTGCTAAAATCAGGCGAGGATTAGAGATTATCTGGGGACCGGCGCGGTAGCCAAGTGGTAAGGCAGAGGTCTGCAAAACCTTTATTCGGGGGTTCGATTCCCCCCCGCGCCTCCAATTTCTCGACGAACCCCATGCCGAGCCGTCCATAAATGGGGAGAAACGAAATCAATGCCTGACGAAAAGAAACCAGCCGCACCAAAGAAGCCCAAGAAGGAAGAGAAACCCAAGAAGGCAGAACCGGCAGTCGAGGAGAGCACGCTGGTCAGCGTCGCCAAGACTATCGGCGCCGCGGCGGGTAAGTTAGCCGTGCAAGTCGGCATCGAAAAAACGCCGAGCAAAAAGATACCCAAGCTGGCGCCGAAGAATAAGAAGCGTCTGCCGCGACGCCAGAAGAAAGCACTTCAGAAAACCACCGCCAGCCGGGTTTGAAGGACGCGCGTCTGATTTCTTGTAGCCGCTCCCTTCGGTCGCGGCGTTGCCGATTCCGGATTTGTAACCGCTCCCTTGGCGCAAGCGCAGCTTGGTCACGGCTCGGAAGCTACGTCTTGAACCGGTCGTCGATTTCGACCTGGTATCCGCTTGCCAGGCGGTTGGACTCATTAGCCATCCCGACCACCGCCATCAATTCCGCGAACTGCGCGTCGCTCATGCCCGCCTTGCGCGCGGCGGCGGTGTGCGATGCGATGCAATAGCCGCATTGGTTGGTGGCGCTGACGGCGAGATAGATCATTTCCTTGGTCAGCGCGTCCAGCGCTCCCGGCGCCATGATCTGCTTTACCGATTCCCAAGTGCGGCGCAGCGTTGCCGGATGGTGCGCCAGGGCTTTCCAGAAGTTGTTGATGTAGTCGGTCTGGCGCGTGGCCATGATGTCGTCGTACACTGCGCGTACGTCCGGATGGGCGTTCTGATATTCGATGAGTCCGAGGGTAGCCATGTGGCTAGTATGTCAAGAACGCGCTCCCTGACGGTCGCGGTTCATTTGGCAGGGCATGCCCTGCCCCACAGCGCGTTGCCTAATTGCGATTTGCCTGAGGTTCGGTGCGTCCGGCGAGCGGCTTCACCACCGCAGTGCCGCACACGCCGACGCCCGTGTTCAGGAGCGCATTCAGGAAATTGTAGAGCACGGCGTAAACCATCTGCTCGGTGACTGGTGCTTTATTCGGCAGACGGAACGTAGCGGGGAGTTCCTTATTGATCTGAATGCGGATGGCGTGCGGCAGCGCGCGGCCGGAGCGATCGTGTTTATTGGCGAGTTGGATGGGCGTTTGCAAGACGGCACCGCTGAGTCCGTCGACATAAAACTGGCAGCGGGAAAACCATCCAAGGTTGGCCGGATCGGCTGCGTCGAACAACAGCAGCGGCGCTTGGCGGCCCTCCGCGTTCAAATCCAGCACCACGCGGCGGGATTGATCGTCCAGCTTGAACTCGAAGCCCGCCTGCTTCGCGATGTTCTCGATGAACTCGGTATCGAGCTCGAGAAGCAGCAGCTTGTCGTCGCCAGCGTTTAGGACCTGCATTCGATGCCTATTCTAGCAGCAGGTTCGGCAGGGAACCGGCCCCTGCGAAAAAATGTGGAGATGTCCGGAACGGATCCGAACACCGGAAGTCTCGACACGGCACGCTGAAGAGGTTGGTGGAAAAGGGCTGGATTTCTTTCGTCCAGAACACAGACTAAAGTCTGTGCCACCGGGACTGACGGCTGAAGCCGACAGCAGCACGCTGAAAGCGTCCGCCACAAAGCCCCGAGGGTCATGTCGGTATATTAGGAGTATCGATGAAGAATCTCGCGAACCTGCGTGACACGGCGCTGGTGTTATTCGATATCGACGGAACGCTGCTGCGCCGCGCGGGTCCGCATCATCGCGACGCGCTGGTGGATGCGATCCGACGCGTCACCGCCATCGAAACCACCATGGACGGCGTCCCGGTGCAGGGCATGCTGGATCGTGACATCGTAACGGAGATGCTCTCGAACGCGGGCGCATCCCGGGCGCTGATCCGCCGGCATATGCCGCTCGTGGTGGAACAGGCGCAATCGATTTACGCGCGCAGTTGTCCCGACTTGCGGAGGCGCGTCTGCCCCGGCGCGCGAATGCTGCTGTATAAGCTTTCGCGGCGGCGCATCGTTACGGGCCTGGTGACCGGCAATCTCACGCGCATCGGCTGGAAGAAGATGGAGCGCGCGGGACTCCGCCGTTACCTGCGCTTCGGCGCGTTTGCCGAACTGGCGCGCGATCGCGCCGGGCTGGTGCGGATCGCGATCCGGCACGCACGGCGGGAAGGCTGGATCAACGGAGCGAGCCCCATCGTGCTGATCGGCGATCATCCCAATGATATTCACGCGGCACGCGCCAATCGGGTGCGTGCCATCGCGGTGGCCACGGGCGTGGTGGGCGCGGAGGAATTAGCAGCGCATGCGCCCGATGTGCTGGTTCCCGATCTGCGCGCGTTGTCGATGGAGATGCTGCTGGGGACAAGCTAAGAAGCTGGTCTATGCTTGGAAGCCTGTCCATTCTAAAAAGGTCTTCGATGACGCGCGCGGTCATGCTCGCCGTGCTCGCGACAGGCATTCTGGAATTAGCCGCGTGTACGCCTTCGCAACCGTCCGGTTTCAAGGTGATTGTCGGAGCCAAGCTGATCGCCGCGCCGGGCCGGAGCCCTATCGAGTACTCAGTGGTGGTGATCGACGAAGGAAAATTTCGCGACGTGGGGTCGCAAGCTTTGACGCCCGTGCCGAAAGGCGCTCAGATGATCCGGGGGATCGGCATGACCATCGAGGGAGTGCCGGGCGGCGGACCGATCGAGCCAGGGCAGCCCGCGAATCTGGTGATGAAGGGATCGCCGGAGAAAGGCTTGACGGATCGGGTGATGCGGAACGGGGAGTGGGTGAGGTAAGGGCGTCCACGGCGCAGCCTGCTCTCTCGGCTATGCTCGACGGCTCTTGGTTCCACTGACGATAAGAACCTCAGCCGGGAAACTCATCCCGCGGTCTGTCGAGTACTCACGAAAAGCTTCGAGCGCCTGACGTTTCACTTGAGTCAACTGTTCCCTTGAAAGTCTGGCGATCTTTCCGCGAAGTATCTCGGACATCTCGCATCGCAGCGTCCAAAAGTCTTCCACTGAGATCGGGGCCTGGATGGTGAATTGCTGCAGGCGCTCGGATGGAGCAATCGCGCCGGCCTCGGCAAGAACTGCCCGAAGCTTTCCCGGGCTGGCAAAGCGGAATGCGTCCTGCTCCTCCTGCGCGGGTGGCGGCGAATCGACAAACCGTTCGATGACCTGCGACAGCGAGTAGTGAAAGGGATTTCTTTCTGCGAAATGCCACACCGCCAGAGCCAGTTTCCGTCCTGGCTTGAGCACCCTCAACATCTCGCGAACCGAGCCGGCGGGAGAAGGAAAGAACATTACGCCGAAGCGGCTGACCACGGCATCGAATGTATCGGCCGGGAACGGCAGAGGATCGGCAAGAGCGACGGCAAATCGAGCATTCCTGAGGCCCAAACGACCTGCCGCCCGACGAGCGCCTGCCACCATTTCCGGGACCGGATCGATCCCCCAGACCTGGCCCTCAGGTCCAGCCGAGGCAGCTATGGTCAACGCCGGCTCTCCGGGGCCCGTGGCAATGTCCAGAACTGCGTGGCTACTGCGAATCTGTCCGTCCTCGACCAGAGCTTGCGTGACCGGTGCAAACATCAACCGTATGATTTCGCGGTGCTTCTCCCAGAACGGGGCGGAACCGCTCCATCGGGTTATGACCTCTTGGCCAGGTTGCATGAGCTTTAATTCGTGACGTCGTGGGTCCGGCTTTCGTCGCGCACCGGCAGGTAAATCTTGTACCACCACTGCTGCGCGGGGCTGTCCTCGTACTTCTTGAGCGCGTCCTGACTTTCGAACTCCATCACGATCGCCTGCTTATAGCCTTCCTGGCCCTGATACTTGATGTCCTTAGTCCAAATGCGCTTGATGCCGGGGTATTTCGAGGGAAGTTGGCGTACAGCGTCGATCACCGCCTGAATTTGATCAGGAGAAGCGTCTTCCTTCCACTTCACATTAATGATGTGGATGACTGTGGAGGGAGCCTGGGCCACGGCCGTCGACACCCAGGCCGATAGGCAAACAGCCAGAGAAACCGCGGTAACCAATCGTCTGATGACGGGTAATAGGTGCATGGCAGCCATTATCCCTCTCTTTTCTTACACCTCGGGTTTCTTCTAGCCTAGTTTTTCTTGGAACCGGCGGGCGGCAGGTTTCGTAAACTAACGTCAAGGAGCGTTTATGAGCATGGTGCTTCATCGAACCGGTGCTTTGCAGAAGAGCGTAGGCGCGCTGTGCCTGGGGACGTTTCTCCTGCTAGCGGGCTGTGAGGATTTCGACCTCGCCGGCACTTTAGACCGCTATCGCGAGGATTTTCATTTCAGCTATCCGCTGAACGCGGGCGGGAGAATCGAGCTCGAGGGTTTTAACGGCAGCGTCGACATTGTCGGCTGGGACAAAGACCTGGTGGAGATCGACGGCACCAAGTACGCGGGCAGCGAAGAGCGGATGAAGCAGATCAAAATCGATATTGTGCCGGCGGCGGATTCGATCGCCATCCGGACGACGCGCCCTCTGGAGCGGTTCGGTAACGCGGGGGTGAAGTATAGCCTTCACGTGCCGCGCCGCGTGGAGCTTTCGAGCATCGCCACCTCGAACGGCGCCGTTCGCGTGGAGAGCATCGAGGGCCGCGCGCGGCTCAAGACCTCCAACGGCGGCATTCATGCGAACGGGATTCACGGGCCGCTGGACGCGCAAACCTCGAACGGCACCATCGATCTTTCCGACGTGATCGGTGACGCGATCGTGCGCACGTCCAACGGCAGCGTTCGCGCGGAAGTGAAGAAGGGCAATTTCGACGCGCATACGTCGAATGGGAGCATTACGGCCCGATTGCTCGAATCGGATAGCCGGCCGGTGCGCCTGGAATGCTCCAACGGCCATATCGAAGTGACCATGGACGCCGCGCGCGAAGTGCACGCGTCGACCTCCAATTCATCCATCACCGTGCGCATGCCGGGCTCGGTCGGCGCGACGGTCCGCGCGCACACCTCGAACGCGTCGATTACTTCGGATTTCGACGTGAGCGTGCATGGCGGGATGATCAGCAAGCACAGCCTGGAGGGGACCATCGGATCGGGCGGTCCGCTGCTGGATCTAGGGACGTCGAACGGCGCGATTAAGCTGGTCAGGTTCTAGGAGGCGGGTTGCTTCTTCTGATTCTGCGAGGACGCGTTAGTTTTTCCATGTCAAGAGCGAAAGCGAGAACCTCATTGACCTCTTCGCTTACCGACTTACCGTTTCGATCGGCCTGCTTGCGGATGGCCTCGTAGAGATCGTCGGGGAAGTTTTCGATCTTGATGGTTGCCATGCGGATTTACTAGCTCAAGTCTAACCCCTCGGGCTCAAACCGCGTAACCTAAATTTATGCATTCGGATTCGGACTCCAAGGAGTCCAAAATGGCAATCCTCGCAAAGCAAGACTCGGGAGACGTTGAAGCTGACTCTAAACAAGCCGAACGCGAGCTGTTAGCGGAAATGGAAGCCGAGTGGGAAAAAGATTGGTCCGAGCTGTGAAGGCCTATCGAGCAGCTGCGTCCGGGGCGTAAACGTCCAAACTCAGGTCGACGCCGAGCGTGCCCATCTCTCCAAGGCGATCAGCCGGCAATTCGACTCCGCCGGGTCGCTGGCTGGTGAACCAACCGACGAATAACTCTATCGTGCCCCCAGTCGATTTAAAGTTCCGTAAGAACGCGGCGTGAGGCGTCAGTAGATCCAGGAATTTGTCGATCGCGGTAATGAGGGCGCCGTCTTCTCCGCTCTCTTGCTCGGAGCACCAGTAGAAGCCGCCCCGGGACTTAGTGCGGGCGTGACGAGGTTTGATCCCCAACTCGGATGTGATCTCGTCCGGCGTGATGGTTGGGTGCGACAACCGTAGACTCACCGCGAATCGAAAGATCTCCATTTACCGCGCGATGTCCTTCCACTCCTTCTCGTAATACCGGACCAGCACCTGATCGTTCAGCCGATTCACCTCCGCATCGACGGGCGTCATGTCGGCGGGGAAGTTGAAAAACTGAGGGATGGTCGAGATGGTCAGAAATCGCAATCCGGCGGGCAATGTGGACGGAGGCTCCCAGGAATTGCCGGCGAGCGTGAATCCCCACTCGCCGAAGCTGGGGACGTAGACGTGATACGGCCACGTATGAAAGCCCGCCTCCTTCAGCGTATCGACGATACACCAGTATGACTGCCGCGAAAACATCGGCGAAGTGCTCTGCACCACCACCAATCCGTTCTCGCTCACGTGGTGGCGCAGCAGTCGATAGAACGCCGACGTGTACAGCTTGCCGAGCGAATAACTGGTGGGATCGGGAAAGTCGACCACGATGAAATCCCACGAGCCGGGATTGCGATCGAGCCACGGGAAAGCGTCGTCGTTGATCACGTGCACGCGCGGATTGCGAAATGAGTACTCGTTCAGCGGCGCAAGCAGCGGGTGCTCGGTGAACATGCGCGTCATCTCGCGATCCAGATCGATCAGCGTGATGCTTTCGAGATTCGGGTATTTCAGCAGCTCGCGAACCGCCAAGCCGTCGCCGCCGCCGAGCACCAGTGCTCGCCGGGCGTTCGGAAGCGACGACAATCCGGGGTGAACTAACGCTTCGTGATAGCGATACTCGTCGCGGGAGCTGAACTGGAGGTGCGAATTCAGGAACAGTCGCAGGTCGTCTTTCCATTTCGTGACGACGATACGCTGGTAGCGCGTGTTGCGCTCGAAAATGACTTCATCGGCGTAGAGTTGATTGTCGGCGGCGGATTGAATCCAGTTGGACGCGAACATTCCTCCGCCGAGCATCAGAAGCACCACGGCGCATGCCGTGCGCAGCCCCCAAACCGAAGGCAGTTGGTCGCGGAACAGGAATGTCGACCACAGCGCGACAGCGGCGTTGATGATACCGAACAGAATCGCGGCGCGCACCAGGCCGACCTTGGGAACCAGCCATAAAGGAAAGGCGATGGAGGCGGCGAGCGCTCCCAAATAGTCGAAGGTGAGAACGTGCGAGATCAGGTCGCGAAACTGGAAGCGGCCCTCGAGGATGCGCATCAGAAGGGGAATTTCGAGGCCGACCAGAATGCCGACGGCGATCACTAGGAGATACAGCGCGAGCTGGAAGCTATGCGTGTAGGCGAAGGTGAGGAACAGCGCGGAGGAGGAAAATCCTCCGACGACGCCGACCATGAGCTCGATCTGGACAAATCGCGCGACTAGCTGAGAGGTGTCGCGAGGAGCGCGGCTGGGATCCCCGCCCTGATGGGCGGGGCTTGATCCGCCCAGGTATCGCGACGCGGCGCTGCCGAGGCCCATCGCAAAGAGGTAGGCGCCAATGACCGTCGAGAATTGCAGAACGCTGTCGCCAAGCAGATAGCTCGCCAGCGTTCCGGCGATCAGTTCATAGATGAGCCCGCAGGCCGCGATCAGGAGGACGGAGAGAAAAAGGACGACGGGCATTAGAATCCAGGAGTCAGAAAACAGGATCAGGAGTCAGAATAATTCACCCGCACGCCGCCGCGTCGTCAACATTCGGACCGCTCGCTGACGCGCGCGGTTCAGTAGCGTCAGCGAGTCGGAACCGCGACCGTAAAGGGGCGCCTTCTACCACGGCTCCTAATGCACCGCCGCGGCGATGATGATGCACATGCCGAGCGAAATCGCGCCGATCAGGATCGCGAGCGCGACGTTCTTATCCTCGACGATCTCCCGCCACAGGTGATACGGCGTCATTTTGTCGACGAGAAAGAAGCAGAACAAGAAGATCGCGATGCCCAGCAGCGCATAGATCAGCGCATTCAACAACTGGCCAGGGTGGAAGTCAGTCATGATTATTTTCCTCCGACGTAACGCGGATAGAAGCCATAATGCGAACGATACGCGCCTGGATTATCGCGCACCGTCTTGGGAACGTCCTTCACCTGATCGACGCGGTTCAGGCCCCAGCCGCGATATTCGGCCATGGCGACGCCTCCCAGTGTCAGCATTCCGTACATCAGGTAGCCAGCATAGCGCATGGTTTATTGTCCTCTCATAATCAGCCTTGCGTCACGGGTGGATAATCGCTCTGCATCCATCGTTTCACTTCGAATTGGCGCGAGCGAATCGAATAAAACATCGGCGGAATCAGCAACAGCACCGCCGCGATCCAGAACCAGGTGTAATTGGGAACGTCGTGGCGCAGTTGAATGGTGTAGTTCACGGTGTTGAAGGGCCGCCTGAAGTTTCTGCTCGCAGTCGAGGTCATGGCGGACCGCGCGGACGCGGGAGCCTCCATCTCCGGCTCGACGCGCAGATAGTAGTGGCCCGGCGGGACGGATGGGATGAACACGCTGGAGGTCCGGCTGCCTTCGCTCCACGCGCCATCGCTATCGGTCCCGGAATAGTTACTGACCTCGCGGCCGAAATCGAATGCGTGACCGGTATCCTGGTCGATCAGCGCGAAATTGAAGTACGCCCAGTTGTTGTTAAGGTCGGTGTCGATCTTGAGTTCCAGCGCGGCGGTGCGGCCGGTCAGGTCGAAGACCGGTGTGACGAAGGAAGGCTCGCCGGGGTCAAGGGTAGAGAAATGGTAGGTACGCTCGAAAACGACGTTCTGCTTGCTGAAATCGGCAAACAGGCACGCGAGCACGATCAGAGCGAGCATCAGCCAGAGGAAGTGTTTCCACACGCCGCCGTGATCGCCGTGCGGCGAAGGTTGATTGAGGTAGACTCCCTGCGCCGGCGGCGGATTTCCGGGCAGCGCGAAGGCTTTCCAGATTTCGGGGCCGGGCGTGTACTCGCCGCGTGACCAGGTGACCTCATTGTCGGTTCTTTCCGCGGAAAGCACGGTGGGCGGATTGACGAAGTCGTCGGCAATCACTTTCTCGCCGGCCTTCACACGCCACGGGAATTCGCCCAACACGAATGTGGTCTCCGCTTCTGCGCCGGAAAAATGCCTGAAAATGTGGCCATCGAGCGAAACCGCGGGCCGGCTGCCCAAAGAGATTGACGCAGGCATGGCTTCGAGCGGCGTAACGAAATTCCAGTGACCCTGGTATTCGGTGAGGTAGCGGAATCCCTTATAAGGATTGAAAAGCAAATACTCGTCCCAGGAAAACTGCTCGCCGTCTTCGACTACAGTGCGGACTTGGAATCCGATCAGTTCCCAGGCAGTGCCGCCGAATTTTCCACGCGTGCCGAGCGGGATCAGCGGAGTGACACGCTGCGCTTCCTGAATCTGCTGGAGGATTTTCAGCTCCGGGGTGGAGGCATCCAGTACGCTGAGGCATTGGGGACATACCGCGGTGAGAGCGTGCCCGAAACCGCGCAACTCGATGGGGCCGCCACAGTTCGGACAGGCGAGCGTTTTGGTCTTGGCGACGGGAGGAGCCACCAGCGGGGAACTCATGCCCACCCCTCGAACTGTCGCAGGTTCTTCAATTGCAGCTCGTCGAACTCGACCCACTCGCCGAGAAACAGCAATGGCGGATTCTCACTATAGTCGATGGTGCCGAAGGCGCGTCCGGTGGTCTTGAGATCCGCGAACAGCATGTCCGATTTTCCGTAGAAAGGGAACGGAAGCTCGCCCTCCACGCCTTTGTAGGAGGCGCGGGTCATGGTCGCATTTGAATATTGCACGCCCTTCAGCGACAACGTACAGGCGCAGGGCGCGGCGTTCGACATTTTTTCCGCGGACGGAAGCTCGCGGTCCGCTGGCGTCAGAAACGAGATCGCGTATTGCAACTGCGCATCGGAGAGCCAACCGCTGGTTCCGTCCGAGAAAACGATGTGCCACTCGTTCCAGCCGCCTTGCTCGTATTCATAGACGATGCGGCCGATCACTTCGAATTTCTTGCCTTTGAAGGTTCCTTCCGTGAGGAGTTGGATCGGCGAAGGATCGGGCGGCAGATCGGCCACCTTGCCGACGTTTTCGAGAGCGACATCCGTGCGAACCAGGATCGAATGGCAGAAAGGACAGACGGTCTGGGCCGCGCTCGACCAGCGGAACTGAACCGGGGCGCCGCAACTGGGGCAATTAGCGGTTGGTGCGCTCATAAGGCCAGACGCTACTCATAGGGTCGATCCAGCTTGCGTACTTCCACCGAAGCCGCTCCGAATGCGCGCCGTAAGTATTGCTCGAAATCCAAATCCGGACGCGGGCGGCAGCAGAATACATTCAAGCATAGCGAACGATGCTCGGGGAACGTGTGACAGGCGATGTGGGATTCCTGAAGCAGCGCGAGCCCGGTGATCCCTCCGCCGGGAAACTGGTGCCACTGCGCCTCGCCGACCGCATGGAGATGCATTTCAGCGATCAAGTGTTCAAACAGCGCGCGGAGCGCGGCTTCGTTCGACAACGTGGCGGGATTGCACGCGTGAGCTTCGATGATCCATTCACAGCCGGAGGAGGTCATCTCTTATTGAACCGGCTTGAAAGCCGGTTGCAGGCAAGATTGCCTGCCCCACAAGCTACTGTGATGTGCCGCATTCGGGACAGAATTTCGCCGGCTGCGGAATCTTATTGCCGCAGTTCACACAGAATTTCGTCTCAGAAGGTGTGGCTGGGGCGGCCGGCGTTCCGCCCACGGGCGCAGGAGTCATGGGAGCGGGACCACCCGATACCGGACCCGGATTCGGCCCAGCCGGAGGAGCTTCGCCCGGCCGCGCGGCATTTGCAAGAGATTGCGCCATGGTCTGCGCCATGGTGAATCCAGCGCCCAACCCCGCCCCGATTCCAGCGATTCCGCCTTCGTTGGCGGCCGCGATCGGAAGGGCGTTCGCTACCTGGAATTGCGTGTACTTGTTCATATCGCCGAGCATGTTGATGCCGATGCGTGTATCCAGCAATTTCTGCAACTCTTCCGGCAGGGAAAGATTTTCCACCACGAAGCTATCGAGCGTCAGGCCAAGGTCGGCGAACGTCGGCTTTAATCCTTCCGCGATCTTAGTGCCGAGCTCGGTCTGATTCGCGGCCATGTCGAGGAACGGCAGCGTGCTTTCAGCGAAGGTATTGGTCATCCGGCCGATAATCGTGTCGCGAAGCTGGCCTTCGAGATCGGCCACCTGATACAGCTCGCGCGTGCCGCTGATCTTGGTGTGGAACGCTTTTGCGTCGCTGATGTGCCAGGAATAAATTCCGTAGCCGCGCAGGCGCACGGCGCCGAATTCCTTATCGCGGATGGTGATCGGCGTCGCCGTTCCCCAGCGCTGGTCGGTTTGGATGCGCGTCGAGAAAAAATAGACGTCGCTCTTGAACGGAGACTGAAACTTCTTGTCCCAGTTCATGAGGTAGGTGAGGATCGGCAGCGTCTGCGTGGTCAGCTTGTAGATGCCCGGCCCAAAAATATCGGCAACTTTGCCTTCGTTTATGAAAGCGGCCATCTGCGATTCGCGAACGGTGAGACTGCCGCCGTTCTGAATCTCCATGTCCTGCATGGGATAGCGATAGGCGAGGATGCCGTCGCCCGGCTCGGTCCATTGAATGACATCTATCCATTGTTTGGCGATAAAGTCGCGCAGTGACATGTTCGGGAAGCTCCGTTCCATCCGCGCACAGGACGTTTTTATGGTCCGTTGTGCGCGTTCATAGAAGTATAACGCTGGATAGGGCGCGGATGTTCCGCACGGAGGTTCTAAAAGGGGGCCTTAGTGTGCCAAACTACGGTAGCTGCATGAGTTGGAGATCATGAGCGCACACCACGAAATCTGGATGATCCGGCACGGCGAGACCGAATGGACGCTTTCGGGCGCCCACACATCGCGCACGGACCTGCCGCTGACCGCGGCGGGCGAGCGGAAGGCCGCGGCGTTGAAGGGGATCCTGCAAGGCAAGCGGTTCGCGCTGGCGCTTTCGAGCCCGATGCAGCGTGCAAGAAACACGGCAAAATTAGCAGGTTTTGACCCCGAAATCGATCGAAATTTGTGCGAATGGGACTATGGCGAATATGAAGGCCTTACCACGCCGGTTATTCAGCGCGACGCGCCCGGATGGAGCATTTGGACGTCGACCCCGCCAGGTGGAGAATCGGCCGCGCAGGTGCAGGCTCGCGCGGAACGGGTGATCGCACGGGCGCAATCGGCGGGTGGAGACGTGGTGTTGTTCGGGCATGGACACATGTTCCGGGTGCTGGCGGCGACGTGGCTCGAAATGGAGCCGCAGCGGGGGCGGTCCTTCGCACTTTCGACGGGATCGATCAGCGTGCTCGGGTATGAGCGAGAGACGCGGGTGATCCAAGTGTGGAATCGTACGGCGGAGGTTTAGCGGTGCCGATAATAGAGGTATGCGAGCCAAGATATCCGTGACTCTGTCAAGGGAACTGCTGGCGAGGATCGATCGCGTCACGAAGAGTCGCTCCGCGTTCATCGAGAAGGCATCGCGCGTTTATCTTTCCTCGTCAGAACGGGCGCGCCGGGATGCCCACGATCTCGCGATCATAAATGCCAATGCGGACCGACTGAATGCCGAGGCCATGGATGCTCTCGAATACCAAGTGCAGTTATAGAGGGACATTATGAAATTCGCGCTCTTGAGCTTGTTGGTGCTGGCACCGGCCTTCGCAAGCGACAACTGGCCGCAGTTTCGAGGACCCGGATCAACCGGTGTTGCCGACGATCCCGCGCTGCCCGACAAATGGTCCGCGACCGAGAACGTCCTCTGGAAGATCGACATACCGGGGTCGGGATGGTCGTCGCCGATCGTGTGGGGCGACAAGATTTTCGTAACCAGCGTGATCAGTAGCGGCTCGGGCGAAGCGCCTAAGAAGGGCCTGTACATGGGTGGCGAGCGCAAAGCGCCGACCGACGAGCACCGCTACATGCTCTACGCGATCGATTTCAAAAGCGGAAAAATCTTATGGGAACGCGAGGCGTTCAAGGGCATACCGGGGCAACGGCATTTGAAGAATACCTACGCGTCGGAAACTCCCGTGACCGATGGTGAGCGCGTGTACGCCCGCTTCGGCAACGTCGGCCTCTATTGCTACGACTTCAACGGGAAACTGCTGTGGTCGCACGCGGCGCCGCCCGCCGCCACGCGCAATGGATGGGGGACGGGGTCCTCGCCCGTGCTGTATCAGAATCGCATCTACATGGTGAATGACAACGATACGCATTCCTACATCGAGGCGCTCGACAAGAAAACCGGCGAGCAGATCTGGAAAGTGGATCGCGAGGAAGGCACCAACTGGGCGACTCCTACGATATGGGAGCACGATGGCAAGGCCGAGATCGTGACGGCGGGAACGGGTCGCGTGCGTTCCTACGATCTGGACGGGAAGCTGCTGTGGAAATTCGGCGGGATGTCGTCGATCGTGATTCCGACGCCGTTCGCGAGCCATGGGTTGTTGTTCGTCACCTCGGGTTATGTCGGCGATCAGATCCGGCCCATATACGCGATCAAGCCGGGCGCGCACGGCGACATAACGCTCGCCAAAGGCGAGACCAGCAACGCCTCGATCGCGTGGTACCTGGCGGCTGAGGGCCCCTATAATCCGTCCCCCATCGTCTATGGCGACTATTACTACGTGCTGCTCGATCGCGGGTTTCTGACGTGTCACGACGCGCGCACGGGCAAGGAGATTTACGGCAAACAGCGGATGGACCCCCAGGCAGGCGCGTTCACCGCATCGCCTTGGGCGTCGAACGGTAAGTTGTTTCTTTTGAGCGAGGACGGCGACACTTTTGTGGTCGCGGCGGGGGCGGATTACAAGCTATTGGGCAAGAATTCGCTGGACGAGATGACCATGGCGACTCCCGCGATCGTGCGCGGGAGTCTGGTGATCCGGACGGCGTCGAAGCTGTATCGGATTGGGCGGAAGTAGAATTTAATCATGAGGATGACGGTTGCTTTGGATGACGATGTCGTGGTGCTGCTGAAGCAACTCCGAGCAGAACGGGGTGTGAGCCTAAAAGAAGTCGTCAATGCTGCTCTGAGAAGTGGGTTGGGAGCCATGAGCAAACCAGTGACGGCGGCGATCAGTCCCTCGGAGAGTAACTGATAATCCCAAGCGTCGATGTTAACGGCGGTCATCTTCGCTAAGATTCAAACGGACCCTCTACCTCCGGGACCCACTACCCGGCGTGGGGTAGTGGGTCCATTTGAAAATCGTCCATCTTGACTTGGCATGAGGATTGCCGCACGCTAGGGGCAGGATGCCAAAAGGTCAAGGACAACGAGGAAACCTGTCAGGCAAACGCGGCCAGGGGCCGAAGGACTTCAACCAGATCGCGTTTGAAGTGGTTCAGAAGGCGATAGGCGCGATGCCGAAGGAAGAACCACCAGACCCCGACAAAGACCCCAGGGCGGTTACACTCGGCAGGATGGGTGGTTTGAAGGGTGGGAAGGCGCGAGCAGAGAAACTCACCCCCGCCGAGCGCAAGGCAATTGCTAAAAAGGCTGTGGAGGCACGCTGGAAGCGTCCTACTCCCTAGGGCTTGGGATCTGGAGGGCCGGGAATCTGGCCGAACATGGCTTCGTAGGTCTTGAGTTGATCCGCGAGCATTAGTATTAGGCGCTTGGCGATTTGTACAGACATTCGGACCTCTCCGAGCTGGTTTACCGTCATGACCGGCTTGTCTGCTACCAGTTGAACGTCCTCTACCTCTCCGATATTTATTCTCACATCCCATGGTCCGGTCATCACCTGCATGTCATTGGTATAAACCGAAAAGAAATTCTGGGATCTGGCAACTTTTCTTTCAGCCGCGCTCATATCATACGGGGCGTTTTCAGGGATTGGAGATGTCGTAGCCGAGAAGTGTTTTTTTGCCATATTATTTTGACGATTGCCAAACGCCGCCCGTGTTGCCCTGCGACAGTAACCCGACGCCGATTTGTGCGTTGGTGTTGGCTGACGCAATGTGATCGCGTTCAAGACCGACGATCATTTGATCTACCGTGGGAGTTCTCCGGGCCGCTACGCCGACAATATTCCACGGACGATGGAGCGCCTCCCACCATGGATGGGTCCGTGGAGGTGTGCACTCCGGAGGGTGAATGGAAATGTAGAGGCGTCCATCCAAACCCATCACATACCGTTCGAGTGTATCAAGGGTGATGTTTTCTTGGCCGCTTTCGATCCGCGCAATAGCCGATTGACTTGTTCCTATCGCCTTTCCAAGTGTTGACTGCGAAATGTTACGGTATCGACGCAGATGCAATAGGTTCTCAGCTACATGGAACCTCACATCGTTGGCCCACTCCTTCTGAAACGCCTCGGTTTTGTAGAGGTCAGCCAGGGGGGAATTCGAAGAGCGTGGTAGCACTTCCGCCGGGGCGGATGCCATCATGGACACGCCGGGCCTCAGTGGCATCACTTGGGTCTTCGGTGTCTTGCTGCTTACAGACAGCGTGGAGGTAGATGATGCGCTTTTCTTTTCCATTTTTCCTCTTGTTCTCATAGACATAAAAATAGAGCCTCCAGCAGCTCGGTTTGCACTTCAGAAGCCAGACGACTTCATCTTTCTTTACCACAAGGGGATGGCCATAGTCGTCCTTGAGAACGCGCTTAGCTCTAGGCCAGCCAAGGCTTTGTACCATCCGCATTTTTGTGACCGCTTGCGTCGGCATGGTCCCAGAAGACGCCAGTGCGTCGGAGAAAGGGGTAATGCAAAAGCGCCCGTCGCTGTCTCGCTGATAAACCTCATACGTTATCCAGCCTGACGAAAGATCGCACGTTTCCGCCATCGTTCATACCGTACAAAGTATATTTCATGTTACCATAACAGGCAACCCCCTAAATCACGTAGGGCGGAGCTATTTTTATACCTTATACGGCTTGACTATGAATCACCCCTCAAGTATACTAGTCCATATGAATCAGATGGACGCAACCAAACGATCTCAAGTGCTAATGGCGCTAGTCGAAGGAAACTCGATTCGGTCGATCTGCCGTATGTTCGGAGTCGGCAAGAACACCGTGGCTCGTCTGCTTATAGACGCTGGCGTGGCGTGCTCCATTTACCAGAATGAAAACCTTAAGAATCTGACAGCTACAAAGGTTCAATGTGATGAGATCTGGTCGTACATCGGAGCCAAGGACAAGAACGTCTCGATTGAGAACCAGGGCAAGTTCGGCATTGGGAGCGTCTGGACCTGGGTAGCAATGGACGCCGATTCCAAGCTGATCTGCTCATGGATGGTCGGGGATCGCAGCGCGACCGCCGCACACGCCTTCATGCAGGATCTAGCGGCACGCCTAGCGAATCGCGTGCAGCTCACCACCGATGGCTACACGATCTACCTGAACGCCGTCGAGAACGCTTTTGGCAGCGACATCGATTACGCGATGCTGGTGAAGATCTATGGCGAGACGGCAGAGGCCGAGAAACGCTACAGCCCGGCGGAATGCATCGGCTGTCAAAGGAAGCCAGTTACCGGAAGCCCCGACTCAAAACACATCAGCACGTCCTACGTGGAGCGCCAGAATCTGACCATGCGGATGCACATGCGCCGGTTCACTCGGTTAACGAACGCATTCTCGAAGAAGTTGGAAAATCACATCGCGGCGGTCGCGCTGCACTTCATGTACTACAACTTCATCAAGCTTCACGGTACTGTGCGCTGCACCCCCGCTATGGCTGCTGGCGTCACGGATCGGCTTTGGGATATGTCGGATGTGGTGAAGCTGGTCGAGGAACGTGAAACCGCGCTGAAACTCGAAGCGAAGAAAAAACTGGACGATTCTTATGCACGGTTCGGCAATGCCCTAGGGCACGATTTGTAGAGCTGCTCAGGACACAGATCGAAGAGAGATAGATAAAGCTATCCGCGCCGCTGGCTTTCTGAGTCCCGTTGTTACGCAATCATCCGTAAGATCCAGCTCGCGTGTGAATTCCAGCGCGAGCTGATCGTTACCAGCGTGTCGCTTACCCTCTCGAAGTCCCGCAATCGTGCATCCGTTGTATTCAAACTCGAATCCGATGCTGCAGGCTTTTGCTAGAATCTCCGCGTTAGGCATGGGCCTCTTACCGGCTTTGTCGCCGTGGGTATACGTGTTAAGCGTACCGCGCCCCACTTTCATTCTCCGGCCAGCTTCGGCTTCGGAGAATCCCTGATCGGCTAGGAACTTGGCGAGCGCACGCCCGAACTGGTAGGCGAAATCATCAGCCATGAGCAGTCTGTCTATTCTGGTTGACAAATGAAGTGCTTGTCAAGCACAATAGACGACGGTAACCCTAAAGAGCCGATGGGCACTTGCACCCAAGGATCGCCGGAACTACAATCACCGAGGTGAAGCCATGATGTTCGATAAGCCGCTGCATTACCTGATCACGCCATCTGGAAGTAGGCTGGTTGGGCATTGTCTTGAATATGACCTTGCCGTGAGCGCGGACACGTATCACGAAACGCTCCGACGGCTGACATTCATCGTAGGTGCTCACGCACGCACGGCGGAACGCCAAGGAGCCGATAAGGCCCTAAAACGTCGCGCACCGGAAATGTTCTGGAGAAAGTTTGAACTTCTTCAGGCTGAAGCCAGTAGCGAGAACATTAACGGTGTAATATGTGAGGTAGTCCAATCTACCTCCGCCAATGCAATACAGTGAATTGCTCCGCAGGATCAAGCACACAGGAATCGAGCAAGTAGGACGACTCACAATAGCGGGGGACTCCGCTGTCTTCCTCGGTAAACCGCAGGACATCATCTTTCCCTATGGCGGTTTCGACATGCATACCTTTTACGCGCCAGCCGAAGCAAAGGACTTCTGGTTAGACCCTGAAGAGATCGCGCCGTTACTCCGTCGCTTCAATTTGACGATGGATGATCTGACGGCCCAGGCGACCCAGTAGGCAGGTCGTGCTCCACGGAGGAGCATAGTAGCCTGACGTTGACAGGCCCGGCTACCGGCCCACGGTACCGCCGCTCCTTACAAAGTACCCGGTACAGCTTCCGACAAGGCGCTCCCAAGAACTGGTCGCAATCCAGACGATTGCTGTTATACTCTTTAGCGTTTCGAAAATTGTTCCGCTGAGGAGGCTCTATGTCTCGGATGGGCTTGATAGTCGCCATGCTCGCTCTACCGGCGCTGCTGTATGCCGATGTAAATCTGAGCGTCGGCTATTCCATAGTTGGTGGTTCTGGCTCTTGCAGCAGCTCGCTTGCGTCCACCGCGAACTCCGAAACGCTTGACGTTGGTCCCTGCACTCCAGCGGCAAGCAGGAATCCCGCAGCGTATGTAATCGCATCCGCAGAACCATTTCACGTTTCTCTAGACGGGGAACCTGGGTACATACCCGCCACCGACGCCTCGATCGACATCTCCGCAAGCGCGGAATGGGATGGCGCGTTCGTAGCTCTTGGCGGTTCCGGATCGGCGTTCGTTGATTTTTACGTCTCTTGGGGCGGGTTGTCGGAGTTTTTCACTTGCGGGTACGCGTTTCCCGGCGTCGATTACGAAGGATTGTGTGTTAACGAGGGGCACCAGAGTGCCTCTTTCTCAATCCCGGTCACGTTTGGTGGGCCAATCGACTATTCGCTTTTCGCACAGAAAACGCTAGACTACAATGCCCCCGAGGGGAAGGTTCGGGCTTAACAATGGGGGACTTCTCCGTTGTTGACGCCTCCGGCAAACCAATTCCGGGGGCGTTTGTTGAAGAAACCCCTGAGCCGACCGCCATCTCGCTACTGGGCGCTGTGATGCTTTTGGCGCTCCCAGGTCTCTCTAGACGCCTCAGAGCCAAGGCGACCGACCATTAAATTTTCTCAAGATTCAAAGGGACCCACTACCCGGCGTGGGGCCAATTTGACAAAACTTGACGCCATCCGCTATTCTTTATCTGTTAGCGAGTGATCTTCTGCTCCTGAGCTACCGCCATCTCGTTTGAGGTGGTCCGGCCAGGGGTCGGCCCCGAGGCTGGGACGGATTCTGAGCGTACAGCGAAAGCGTTGTGCGCGAAAGTTAATAACGCCGTTCTGGTATGGGCTTGTCCGAAGTCAGCCATCGATTGCAAGCCTTTCGCATTTTTGGCCTCGCGTTGTTTTGGGAATCGGCGTAGCTCTGTGTTTGATAGCAGAGTGTTCTGCGTCAGTTTTCGGCGCAGGGCGGAGCGTGTCGCGGGTTTCCCCGGTGGATTTTCAACCTCTGTCATCCCCACCCTGACGGGAGGGGTTTGAAGGTTTAGTCATCCCCATCACGATGGGAAAGGGTTTGAAATTGTCATGCCCACCCTGACGGGAGGGGTTTGAAGGTTTAGAGAGGAAGTTCGTGCCGACTTTCAACCAACTCGTGCGCAAGGGACGGCGTCCCACGCGCTACAAGACGGCCAGTCCGGCGCTGCAAGCCTGTCCGCAGCGGCGCGGTGTTTGCACGCGCGTGTATACCACTACTCCCAAGAAGCCGAATTCGGCGCTGCGTAAGGTCGCGCGCGTGCGGCTGACCAACGGGATCGAGGTAACCACTTATATTCCAGGCGTCGGCCACAATTTGCAGGAGCACTCGATCGTGCTGATCCGCGGCGGCCGCGTGAAGGATCTGCCGGGCGTGCGCTATCACGTGGTGCGCGGAACGCTCGATACCGCGGGCGTCTCGGGCCGCCAGCAGAGCCGTTCGAAGTATGGCGCGAAACGTCCCAAGGGAGCGGCCAAAGCATAAATGACGACCGCGAAAGGAGCAGCGAAATAAATGCCGCGCAGACGCAGACCTGAATCGCGCGAGATCCTGCCGGATCCGGTGTATAACTCGCAACTCGCCGAGAAGTTCGTCAATTCGATGATGTGGGACGGCAAGAAGGCCGTTTCGCAGAAAATTTTCTATGCTGCGATGGACACCATCAAGGAACGGACGCAGGACGATCCGCTGAAGCTGTTCAAGAAAGCGGTCGAGAATTGCAAACCGCTGCTGGAAGTGAAGACGCGGCGCGTGGGCGGCGCGAACTATCAGGTGCCGGTGGAGGTTTCCAATAACCGCCGCACCAGCCTGGCGATCCGCTGGATTTTGATCAACGCCCGCAGCCGCCCCGAAAAAGGGATGCCGGACAAGCTGGCGAATGAACTGAACGACGCAGCCAACCTTCGGGGCGGCGCGATTAAGAAAAAGGACGACGTCCACCGCATGGCGGAGGCTAATAAGGCTTTCGCGCACTATCGCTGGTAATTGAGTTTTATGGCCCGCACTGTTCCACTCGAGAAAATGCGCAATATCGGCATCATGGCGCACATCGATGCCGGTAAGACCACCACCACGGAGCGCATTCTCTATTACACCGGCCGGACTTACAAGATCGGCGAAGTGCATGAGGGAACGGCAGTTATGGATTGGATGGAGCAGGAGCAGGAGCGCGGCATCACCATCACGTCGGCCGCGACCACTTGTGAGTGGGGGGATTGCACCATCAACATTATCGACACGCCGGGTCACGTCGATTTCACGGCCGAAGTCGAGCGCAGTTTGCGCGTGCTGGACGGCGCGGTGGCGGTGTTCGACGCGGTGGCGGGCGTGCAACCGCAGTCGGAAACGGTGTGGCGGCAGGGCGATAAGTATCGCGTTCCCCGTATCTGCTTCATCAACAAAATGGACCGCGTGGGCGCGGATTTCTACCGCTCCATCGAAACCATTGTCGACCGGCTGAAGGCGCGGCCGATCGCGATTCAGCTTCCCATTGGAGCCGAGGATCAGTTTAAGGGCGTGGTGGATCTGGTCACCATGAAAGCGCGCGTGTGGCTGGACGAGACGCTAGGCGCCGATTTCCAGGAAATCGAAATTCCCGAGGATCTTCGCGAACTGGCCGCGGAATACCGCGACAAAATGATCGAGGCAGTGTCGGAATCCGACGATCACCTGTTCACGAAGTACGTGGAAGGGCAGCCCCTGACGGAAGCCGAGATCAAAGCCGGCATTCGCAAGGCGACCATCGCGCAGAAAATCTTCCCAGTGGTCTGTGGGACGGCTTTCAAGAACAAGGGCGTGCAGAACCTGCTCGATTCGGTGGTGGATTATCTGCCTTCGCCGCTGGATGTTCCTCCGATTCAGGGAACGGATGTCGACGACAAGGAAAAACATCTGGTCCGGCACGCGAGCGACGCCGAGCCGTTCGCGGCGCTGGTGTTCAAGATCATGACCGACCCGTTCGTGGGTCAGTTGGCGTTTATTCGCGTCTATTCGGGGCATTTGTCGGCGGGTGAATCGATTTACAACGTGTCTCGTGGACGCAGGGAGCGCATCGGACGACTGGTGAAGATGCACGCCAATAAGCGCGAAGAGATCAGCGAGATCCTCGCCGGCGACATTTGCGCTGTCGTTGGATTGAAGAACGTGATCACCGGCGATACCATATGCGATGAGAAGAGCCCGGTGCTGCTCGAGTCGATCGATTTCCCGGCGCCGGTGATCCAGTTGGCGATCGAGCCGAAAACCAAAGCCGATCAGGAGAAGCTGGGGATGGCGATCGCGAAACTGGCGCAGGAAGATCCCACGCTCAAAGTTTCCACGGACCCGGACACCGGTCAGACCATTATCGCCGGCATGGGCGAGCTGCACCTGGAGATCATTGTCGACCGCATGCAGCGTGAGTTCAACGTGGGCGCTAATGTCGGCAAGCCGCAGGTGGCCTATCGCGAGACCATTCGCCAGTTGGCCGAGAACGACTATACCCACAAGAAGCAGACCGGCGGGAGCGGACAGTACGCGCGCGTCAAGCTGCGCATCGAGCCTTTGCCGGGCGGCGAATTCGAATTCGAAAACGACGTGAAGGGCGGCAATATTCCCAAGGAATATATCCCGGCCGTGGAAAAGGGCGTCGTCGAAGCGCTGGAGCATGGAATTCTGGCGGGATATCCGATGTCGGACGTTAAGGTCACGGTCTACGACGGCGACTATCACGATGTCGACTCTTCGGAAATGGCGTTCAAGATCTGCAGTTCGATTTGTATCAAGGAAGCGGCGCGCAAAGCCAAGCCGGTTCTGCTCGAGCCCGTGATGCGGGTGGAAGTGGTCGTCCCGGACGAATACATGGGCACTGTGAACGGCGACCTCATTTCGCGGCGGGGACGCTTGGAAGGCACGGAAATTCTGGGCTCTACGCACATCATCAAGGCGATGGTGCCGTTGTCGGAGATGTTCGGTTATGCCACCGAGTTGCGGTCGCGGACGCAGGGGCGCGGGGCGTTCACTATGCATTTCGGGCAGTACGAGGAAGTTCCCAAGAGTATCGCCGAGGAGATTGTGAATCGGGCGAGAGGCAATGCCGCGTAGGATTCAGGCTGTTATTGAGTAGGGCTTTTTCAGGTTAAGGCGTTTTTCAGGTAGATCAGGAGACGGACAGACTATGGCGAAGGAAAAATTCGATCGGAGTAAGCCGCACGTAAACGTGGGGACCATTGGTCACATCGATCACGGCAAGACCACGTTGACGGCGGCGATCACCAAGGTGCTGGGCAAGCACAATCCGAAAAACAAGTTCCGGAGTTTCGATTCGATCGACAACGCGCCGGAAGAAAAAGCGCGCGGGATCACCATCGCGGTGGCGCACGTGGAATACGAAACGGCGAATCGCCATTACGCGCACGTGGATTGTCCCGGTCACGCCGATTACATCAAGAACATGATCACCGGCGCGGCGCAGATGGATGGCGCGATTCTCGTCGTCGCGGCGACCGACGGCCCCATGCCGCAGACGCGCGAACATATTTTGCTCGCAAGGCAAGTGGGCGTGCCGTATATCGTGGTCGCGCTGAACAAGGTCGATATGGTGGACGATCCGGAACTGCTGGAACTGGTGGAACTGGAAGTCCGCGAACTGCTGACGTTTTACGGATTCGCTGGCAACGATCTACCGGTGATTCGCGTGTCGGCGCTGGGCGCATTGAACGGCGAAGAGAAGTGGGAAAAGACTGTCGATGAGCTGATGGACGCCGTCGATAAATTCATTCCGATGCCGGAGCGGATTATCGATAAACCGTTCCTGATGCCGGTGGAAGATATTTTTTCGATTCAAGGACGCGGCACGGTGGTGACGGGCAGGATCGAGAAGGGGATTTGCAAAGTCGGCGAGGAAATGGAGATCGTCGGGTTCACGGACACGCGCAAGACGGTGGTGACGGGCGTGGAGATGTTCAAAAAACTTCTCGACGAAGGACGCGCGGGCGATAACGTGGGCCTGCTGCTGCGCGGCATCGAAAAAGACGATGTGGAGCGCGGGCAGGTGATCGCGAAACCGAATTCGATCAAGCCGTTCAAGAAATTCAAGGGCGAAGTTTACGTGTTGAGCAAGGACGAAGGCGGCCGGCACACGCCGTTCTTCAAGGGATATCGGCCGCAGTTTTATTTCCGGACGACGGACGTGACCGGGGTCGCGCAATTGCCGGAGGGGATGGAAATGGTGATGCCGGGCGATAACGTGAGCCTGGAGATCGAGTTGATCACGCCGGTCGCGATGGACAAGGGGTTGCGGTTCGCGATTCGCGAGGGCGGCCGGACGGTGGGCGCGGGAACGGTGACGGAGATTATCGGTTAGCCAATGAGCCTACGAGAAAGAATTCGAATCCGCCTGAAGGCGTACGATCACCGGGTCCTGGATCAGTCGACCACGGAGATCGTCGATACGGCCAAGCGAACCGGTGCGACGGTCGCCGGTCCGATTCCACTGCCGACGGTCAAGAACCTGTACACGGTGCTGCGATCGCCGCACGTGGATAAGAAGAGCCGCGAGCAGTTTCAGATCCGGACACACAAGCGGCTGCTGGATATTCTCGAGCCGACGCAGGATACCGTGGATGCGCTGATGAAGCTGGATCTGCCGGCGGGAGTGGACGTGGAGATCAAGGCGTTCGGGAAGGGTAAATGAGCGGAAGAAGTCAGGAGTCAGGAGTCAGAATTTTGGACTTCGATGTCCTGCCGGATTCCGAGGGACGAGGGCGGTCGAGTAGGATGGCACGGCGGTCGGGATTTTATTCTGACTCCTGTCTCCTGTCTCCTGACTCCTTCTTGGAGATTTTATGAGCCCAGGAATTTTAGGCAAAAAAATCGGGATGACGCAGGTCTTCCGCGAGGACGGTCAAGTGGTTCCGGTAACCGTTCTGAAAGCCGGCCCGTGCGTGGTGGTCCAGCGCAAGACGCCCACCAGCGATGGTTATGACGCGGTGCAACTCGGGTTGATGGAATACATCAAGAAGACCAGCATCTCGAAACCGGCCACCGGTCATCTGAAGAAATCCGGCGCCGAGGGCGTGAAATTCATGCGCGAATTTCGTCTGGAAGAGGGCGCCAACGGCGATCTCAAAGCCGGCGATCGCGTACTGGTGGACGAGTTCAAGCCGAACGATAAAGTCGACGTGATCGGCGTGAGCAAGGGCCGCGGGTTCGCGGGCGTCATCCGGCGGCACGGGTTCAAGGGCGGCCCGGGCGGACACGGCTCCATGTTTCATCGCGCCCCGGGATCCATCGGGGCGTCGAGTTTCCCTTCGCGCGTTTTTCCCGGCATGAAGATGTCGGGCCAAATGGGAACGGCTCGCGTCACGGTGCGGAATCTGGAAGTGGTGGAGGTCGACGCCGAAGACAATGTGCTGCTGGTGAAGGGCGCGGTTCCGGGACCTAACGGCGGATACGTCGTCGTGCGGAGAGCGAGAAGGTAGCCATGCCGAGCGTAGATATTATCGATCTGAGCAATACGAAAGTCGGTACGCTGGATTTGGCCGATGCGGTGTTCGGCGCGCCGGTGAACGAAGCGCTGTTGTATGAGGCGGTGCGGCACTATCTGGCGGGCAAGCGGCGTGGGACCGCCTCCACCAAGACGCGTCACGAAGTGGCCGGCGCAGGTAAGAAACTTTGGAAGCAGAAGGGCACCGGACGGGCGCGCATGGGTTCCATCCGCAGTCCTCTGTGGCGCCACGGCGGAACGGTGCATGGACCGCAGCCGCACAGTTATGCCTACAAACTGCCGCGCAAAATGCAGTTGGGTGCGTTGCGCAGCGCACTCTCGGCGAAACTTCGCGACGGCGAATTGAAAGTGGTCAACGAGTTTTCGATCAGCGATATCAAGACTAAGGCGATGCGGCAGACGCTCGATCAAATGGAAGCGAAACGCACGGTTTTGATGGTGGACAACACCGAAAATCGCAATCTTGAGCTGTCGAGCCGGAACCTGCAAGGCGTGAAACTGGTTTCCAGCCGCGATGTGAATGTCTATGACCTGCTCGGACACGAGCAGGTTTTGTTGTCTCAGGCAGCGGCGGAGAAGCTTTCGGAGGCATTGGCGTAATGAACCTCTACGACGTAATTAAACGGCCACTGGTGACCGAGAAAGGCGTCACGAAAAAAGACGCCGAGCGGACGCTGTGTTTCGAAGTCTCGCCCGGGGCGAATAAAACCGAGATCCGAAAGGCAGTCGAGAAGGCCTTCAAGGTGAAAGTGGAGGACGTGCGGACATCCACCACGGCGGGCAAACTGCGGCGGCGCGGGCGCTTCACCGGATATCGAGGCGATTGGAAAAAGGCTTACGTGCGGTTGAAGGCCGGCGAGAAGATGCCGGAGTACGCGGAGATTTAAGGGATTCATATGCCGGTAAAAAGTTATCGACCGACTACCCCGACGCGACGGTTTCAAACCGTCGTTTCGCGCGAGGACATCACTAAGAGCCGGCCGGAAAAGAGCCTGGTTACGGGCAAGAAGCGTACCGGCGGGCGATCCAGCACCGGGCGCATTTCGTCGAGATTCCGCGGCGGCGGTCACAAAAGGGCGTATCGCGAGATCGATTTCAAACGCGACAAGATGGCCATCCCGGCGAAAGTGGCTTCGATCGAGTACGACCCCAATCGCAGCGCGCGCATCGCGCTGTTGCACTACGTCGACGGCGAGAAGCGCTACATTCTGGCGCCGGCGGGTTTGGAAGTCGGACGCACGGTGTTGTCGGGACCGGAGGCGGATATTCTAGTCGGCAACGCCTTGCCGCTGAAAAATATTCCCGCGGGCACGGTGGTTCACAACATCGAGCTGAAGCCGGGCAAGGGCGGGCAAATGGCGCGGTCGGCGGGAGCGCAGGCGCAGTTGGTTTCAAAAGAAGGCGAGTACGCACTGCTGAAGCTCCCCTCGGGCGAGATTCGCAAAGTGCTGGTGGAATGCACGGCGACCATCGGACAGGTGGGCAATGTCGAGCATGAAAACGTCAGCCTGGGCAAGGCGGGACGAAAACGTTGGATGGGCAAGATGCCGCACAATCGCGGCGTTTCCATGAATCCGGTGGATCATCCGCATGGCGGCGGCGAAGGTAAAACCTCGGGCGGGCGCCATCCGGTGACCCCGTGGGGTCAGCCAACGCGCGGATTCAAGACGCGGAATAACAAGCGGACGAACAAATTTATTGTCACGCGAAAGGCGAAGAAGCGCTAATGCAGGGAACCAATGAGGGCACATGGGACGTTCTTTAGCTAAAGGGCCGTTCGTCGATGACCACCTGATGAAGAAGGTGGGCGCGATGAACGACAAGAACGAAAAGAAGGTGGTGCGGACGTGGTCGCGGCGTTCGACCATTCTGCCGGAGTTTATCGGCCACACGCTGGCCGTGCACAACGGCCGGAAGTTCATCCCGGTGTACATCACCGAAAATATGGTGGGCCACAAGCTGGGCGAGTTTTCGCCTACGCGGACGTTCAAGGGGCACGCCGCGAAATCGGCGGCGACGCCGGAGAAAACCGCCAAGCCGGCATAAGCGGGGGCCAGAGGAAAGAATATGGAAGCCAAAGCGGAAGCCAGATACATTCGAACGTCGCCGCAGAAAATCCGGCTGGTGGTGGACCTGATCCGCGGCCAGAGGGCCGGCGATGCGATCAATATTCTGCGCGCCACCAACAAGCGCATCGCGCCGTCGGTCGAAAAGGTCCTGCGGTCGGCGATCGCGAACGCGGAGAACCGCTCGAACGATGTCGATGTCGACAAGCTGTTCGTGACGGAGGCGTATGTGAATGAAGGGCCGCGAATGAAGCGTGTGCGGCCGGCGCCGATGGGCAGGGCTTATCGTTATCAACGCAGGATGGCGCACATCATCGTGAAGGTGGGCGACGCGAAAGCAGGCGGCGTGAAAACCGGAGACAAGGAATAGGCAACAGGTAAACCATGGGTCAAAAAGTTCATCCGTACGGATTCCGGCTGGGCGTCACCAAGACGTGGCGGTCGCGATGGTTCGCCAAGCAGGATTACGCCAAGCTCTTGCGCGAGGACCTGGATCTCAAAGACTCGCTGAGGGATCGCCTGAAGAGCGCGGGCGTGAGCTCGATTGAAGTCGACCGGCCCGGCAACAAGCTGCGCATCACCATCCACACTTCGCGTCCCGGGATCATTATCGGGCGCAAGGGCGCGGAGATCGAGAAGCTGAAGAGCGATCTCGCCAAGAAAACCAAGCGCGAGGTGTTCATCGATATTCAAGAAGTGCACAAGCCGGAACTGGACGCGCAACTGGTGTCGGAGACCATCGGGCTGCAGCTTGAGAAACGCGTGGCTTTTCGAAGAGCGATGCGGAAGAGTGTGGACTCCGCTCTGCGCTTCGGATGCAAGGGAATCAAGGTTCGCGTCTCGGGCCGTCTGAATGGCGCGGAAATCGCACGCACCGAGTGGTATTTGCAAGGCCAGCTTCCGCTTCACACGTTACGAGCGGACATCGACTACGGATTCAGCCAGGCCTACACCACCTACGGTGTGATCGGAATCAAATGCTGGGTGTACAAAGGCGAGATTTTGCCGGGCGGTCAGCGGCGCGGATTGCGGAACGATCCGGAGCCGCGGCGTATGCCGCCGCGTGAGCGGCGTGATCGCGGCGATCGTGAACGTGGCGATCGTGGGCCGCGAGGGTTTGGCGGAACGCCGGATCAGGGACACGCGGGCGCCCAGGGCGGTCTGACGCAGGGTGGAGCGCCGGCCGCGAGTGCGCCGCAATCCTCGCCGATTCTGCCGCCGATGGCTTCGCCGCCGCCGCAGCCGAACTGGAAAGAGAAGCCCGAGGCCGCGCCTGACCCCAGACTGGAGTCGACGCCTGAAACTGCGCCTGAGACCAAGCTTGAGTCTGGCGGCACGCCCGAGCCCACCAAGACGCCCGATGAGAGCAAGACGGAGTAATCGCCCATGTTGATGCCGAAGAAGGTCAAGTACCGAAAACAGCAGCGTGGCCGGCGCCGGGGCAAGGCGTGGCGCGGAAGCTCGCTCGCTTTCGGCGATTTCGGATTGAAGGCGCTCGAATGCGGCTGGATTACCGACCGTCAGATTGAAGCCGCCCGCGTGGCCATGACGCGATCCATCAAGCGCGGCGGCAAGGTTTGGATCCGCATGTTCCCGGACAAGCCAATTACCAAGAAACCGGCTGAAACGCGTATGGGAAAAGGCAAGGGCGCGCCAGAGCAATGGGTCGCCGTGATCCGGCCGGGGAAGATTCTGTTCGAAATGGAAGGCGTGACCAAGGATATCGCGGCCGCGGCGATGAAGCTGGCGGCAGCCAAGCTGCCCATGCCCACCAAACTGGTGAGCCGGGAGCATGTTGAGTAGCGCTTCGGTGGAAACCGCTTTGATGGAAACGAAGATATGAAAGAAAACGCTGACAAAGCCCGGGCGCTCGATTCGGCGGAGTTGCACAAGCAACTGCGCGAGTCCTCCGAGCAGATGTTCCGGCTGCGGTTCCAGATGTCCATGGGCCAAGTGGACGGACTTAAAAAATTGCGGCTGCTGAGGAGAGAAAAGGCGCGGATGCTGACGGTATTGCGCGAGCGCGAGCTGCATCCGGAGAACGCCGCGCCCACGCCTGTCAAGAAAAGCAAGGCTGCAAGGAACCTGGCCAAGTCCCAGGACAAGTCCCACGACAAATCCCAGGCGGTATCGAAGCCGGTAACGGCCAAAGTGGCGGCCAAGGCGAAGGCGGCTGAGAAACCCAAGGCCGCGGCGAAAAAAGCGCCCGTTAAAAAAGCGGCCGCGAAAAAAGCGCCGGCGAAAAAGGCCAGTAGGACAAGCAAAGGATAGGCATGGCTGAGACGACGAGCATCACTACTGCAAGCAGCGCTGCTGCGGGCATTAAGAACGAAAAGGTCGGGGCGGTGGTGTCGAACCGGATGGCCAAGACCATCGTGGTGGAGGTGACGCGCCGCGTGCCGCACCCAAAGTACAAGCGGATCGTCACCAAGCGCAAGAAATTCTACGCGCACGATGAGCAGGGCACGGCCAACATCGGCGACGTGGTGCGCATTGTCGAGTGCCGGCCGATGAGCAAGCTGAAGCGCTGGACGCTCGGCGAGGTGGTCCGCAAAGCGGTGCAGGTCACTACGGATTTGAGTTCCATCGGAATTCAGACCGGGCCGGAGAAGCGGGTTTCGAAGAAAAAGGGCCGGGGTTAGTTTTGGGTAGGGACCGGGGGCGGGGATTGAGAACAGTGAATCCGGACGCCAGCCTTAAGGAGACGCGAATATGATCGGAATGCGGACGATTCTCGAAGTGGCCGATAACAGCGGCGCGCGTAAGCTGAGCTGCATTCTGCCGCGCGGCGGCGATCTGGGTTTGCGCGCCGGGCTGGGCGATGTGATCACGGCTGCCGTCAAAGAAGCGGCGCCGGATTCGGCTATCAAGAAGGGCAAAGTGGTGCGTTGCGTGGTGGTCCGGATGCGTAAGGAAACCAGGCGAAAAGACGGCACCTACATCCGCTTCGATTCGAACGCAGCCGTGCTGATCTCGGAAATCGGCGAACCCATCGGCACACGTGTATTCGGCCCGGTGGCCCGCGAGCTCCGCGATAAGAAGTTCATGAAAATCGTATCGCTTGCACCGGAGGTCATTTAAGTAATGATCCCGGAGGTGATTTAAATGATGACCCAAGAGGTGATCTAAGAGATGGCGTTCAAAATTCGGCGGCGCGACGTGAACGCGCCCATGGTCAAACACAAGGTAAAGCTGAAGAAAGACGACACCGTGAAGGTGATCGCCGGGCGCGACAAAGGCAAGACCGGACGCGTGCTGGACGTGGATCGCGTGACTGGGAAGGTGCTGATCGAGGGCGTAAGTATGGTGAAGCGGCACACGCGGCCGAATCCATCCAAGCAGGTCAAGGGCGGAATCGCCGAGCGCGAAAGCGCCATCGCGATTTCGAATGTGATGATCCTGACCTCGGGCGGCGTGGCAACCCGGATCGGTTATCGCATGGAAGCCGCCGGAACGGGAACGCGGCGCGTGCGCATCGCCAAAAAAGGCGGAGAGATTCTGGATAAGAAAGCATAACGTATGGCTGCCAGGCTGAAAGAGCTCTATCAAAAAAACGTGGTTCCGGCGCTCACCAAGGAGTTCGGATACAAGAACACGAATGCGGTGCCGAAAATCGAAAAGATCTCGCTGAACATGGGCATGGGCGAGGCCACGCAGAACGCCAAGATCATGGACAGCGCGGTGAATGAGCTGACCCAGATCGCCGGACAGAAGCCGGTGATCACCAAGGCGCGGAAATCGATCGCGGCGTTTAAGCTGCGCGAAGGCATGGCCATCGGCTGCGCGGTGACGCTGCGGGGCGATCGCATGTACGAATTTTTCGACCGGCTGGTGAACGTGGCTCTGCCGCGCGTGCGCGATTTTCGCGGCGTGTCGAGCAAATCCTTCGACGGACGCGGCAATTACACCCTGGGTGTGAAGGATCAACTGATTTTTCCCGAGATCGATTACAACAAGGTCGACAAGACCAAGGGAATGAATATTTGCATCACCACTACCGCCAAGACCGATGCCGAGGGTCTGGCGTTGTTGAAGCATCTCGGCATGCCGTTTAGGACGCAGTAGAGGCTCCGCCTCTTTTGGCGGCCGCCGGCGAGTTGACAGAGAGTGGGCCGGTTCGGCTGATGGATTGAGGAATGGAAATGAGCGCGCCGCGAAATCGTGGTGCGTGATGGAGACGGGAGCGCACAGCGAAAGCATTGTGCGCGAGGGAGATTTAAGGACATATGGCGACGACAGCCAAGATTGCAAGAGATGACAAGATCGCCGCGGCGACAGCGGCGTCCATAGCGGCCCACCAGAAGCCGAAGTTCGCCTGCCGGCATCGCAATCGTTGCTTCCGGTGCGGGCGTCCGCGCGGATTTCTGCGGAAGTTCAAGCTGTGCCGCATCTGTTTCCGCAAGCTCGCGTTGGCGGGCGAAGTTCCGGGCGTGATCAAGGCCTCGTGGTAAGGGGGGCCTCCGGCCCTTTTGGTCGCTGTCACCAGATGTGATTCGAAAGGTACTGAGCCAGGGCGGAAAGTGGGGGAGAAGTAGTTGCTGGAGGATAAGGAATGATGACAACCGATCCGATCGCCGACATGCTGACGCGCATCCGCAATGGGTTGCAAGCTCGCCACCCCAAAGTGGACGTGCCGGCGTCGCGGCTGAAAACGGATATCGCGAAAATTTTGAAGGACGAAGGCTACATCGCCAACTACAAGCTGACCGAGGAGGGGGTAAAGAAGTCGATTCGCATTTACCTCAAGTACACGCCGGGCAATTTGCCGGTGATCTCGCGTATTGAGCGCGTCTCGCGTCCGGGCTGCCGCGTGTATGTAGGATCGAAAGCCGTGCCGCGGGTGCTGGGCGGACTGGGAATCAATATTTTGACGACCCCGCGAGGCGTGATGACCGGGTCGAGCGCGCGCAAAGAAGGCGTCGGGGGCGAAGTCCTCTGCCACGTCTGGTAGCGCTTCCAGCGCCTTCGGGCGCCGTGGGCTTGAACGACGGTTTGAGCGTTGAACGAACCGGTGCGCTACGTAACGGAGTGAAGTAGCCGGCGTGAGCAAATGAAGTAAGGGAATGAGAATATGTCACGAGTAGGAAAAAAGCCGATTCCGCTGCCGAAGGGCGTGAAGCTCTCGATTGGCGAAGGACATGTGAACGTCGAGGGACCTAAAGGCAAGCAGACCGTCCCGGTGCCGGCGGGCATTTCGCTGCACCAGAAGGACGGCACGCTGGAACTCCAGCGCGACGGCGACAGCTATGCCGCGCTGCACGGGCTGACGCGGGCGCTCGCCGCCAACGCGGTGCAGGGGGTTTCGACCGGATTTACGCGGGAGCTGCAGATTTTCGGCATCGGGTACCGGTGTGAAGTGAAGGGGCGTATCGCGACCTTCACGCTGGGCTACTCGCACCCGATCGAATTTTATCTTCCGGACGGCATCGACCTGCGCGTGGAAAAGCCGGTGAACAATCTGACGCCGCTGATCCTCACTGGTGTGGATCGACAACTTCTGGGGCAGGTGGCCGCGAACATGCGCGCGCTGCGCCCCCCCGATCCGTACAAGAACAAAGGCGTGCGGTATGCCGGGGAGCCGCTGCGGAAGAAGGTCGGCAAGACCGGCGCTACCGCAACCAAGTAAGAAAGGACAGGGGAATAAATGCCACGCGATTCCAAGAACGACATCCGGTTGCGTATCCATAAGCGCATCCGCGGCCGCGTGACCGGCTCTGAGCAGCGTCCGCGCCTGGCGGTGTTTCGCAGCGTCAAACACATTTATGCGCAGGTGATCGACGACGCCAGAGGCCACACCGTGGTGGCGGCCTCCTCGGCGGAAAAGAAAACCACCAGGAATGCGTCCGGCGGCAATGTAGCCGGCGCGAAGAGCGTCGGCAAACTGATCGCCGAGCGAGCCCAGGATAAGGGAATTAAAGCCGTCGTTTTCGATCGCGGCGGTTACTTGTATCACGGCCGCGTGAAGGCGCTGGCCGACGCTGCCAGAGCAGCGGGACTGGAATTCTGAAGCACCTGCCTGGCGCCGTGAGGCGCACGGGCTGTCGAGCAGGTTAGAAGGATAGAAAAGAAAAATATGGCAACAACGCCGGCGAAACGAATCGATGCGAGCAACCTGAACTTGAAAGAGCAGGTGGTCTCCATCAACCGTGTCACCAAGGTGGTGAAGGGCGGCAAGAATCTGAGTTTTTCGGCGCTGATCGTGGTGGGCGATCCGGGCGCGAAGATCGTCGGCTTCGGCACCGGCAAAGCCAAGGAAGTGCCCGCGGCCATCAAGAAGGGCATCGAGGCGGCCAAGAAGAATCTGCGCAAAGTGCATGTGCTGGCGACCACCATTCAGCATCCGGTGCTGGGTGTGTTCGGCAGCGGAAGAGTCCTCCTGAAGCCGGCGCCGGCCGGCACCGGCGTGATCGCGGGCGGCCCGGTGCGCGCTGTGATCACCGCGGTGGGGATTCCCAACGTGCTGACCAAATCGCTCGGCTCGCACAATCCGCACAACGTGGTAAAGGCGACCATCGACGCGCTGGAGCAGTTGCGCGACAAAGCAGAGATGGCGGATATGCGCGGGGTCGCGATCGAGAAGGTAGGGTAACCATGGCGGGAACCATCAAGATCAAATTAATTCGCAGCGTCATCTGCACGCCGGAAAAACATAAGGTGATCGTGCGGGCGCTGGGTCTCAAGAAAATGAACCGTATCGTGGAACGGCCGGACACGCCGGCATTTCGAGGCATGGTGAAGAAGATTCCGCACCTGCTGGCGATCGTTAAATAAGAGGCCGTGGAGTAACGACATGAATCTCAGCCAACTGAAACCGCCCAAAGGGCAAAAGCAGAAACAGCAGCGCATCGGACACGGCATGGGCTCCGGCCGCGGAAAATATTCGGGACGCGGAGCCAAAGGCGCGAAGTCGGTCTCCGGTTATTCCCGTATGCGGGGATTTGAAGGCGGCCAGATGCCGCTGCATCGCCGTCTGCCCAAGCGCGGATTCACCAACATTTTTCGAAAAGAGTACGCGATCGTCAATCTGGGTAAGCTCGAAGGGCTCGGCGGCAATACCTTCGACCCGGGCAAGCTCCTGGAGTTGGGCGCGATCCGAAAGCTTCACCACGGACTCAAAATTCTAGGATGGGGCGAGCTGAAGCGCGCTATCACCGTCAAGGCGCACGTATTTTCAAAGTCGGCCCTCGAAAAGATTCAGGCGGCCGGCGGAACCGCGGAAGTGATCGGCGCGGAGCAATAAACCGAAGGGTTCCCGATGCCCCAGCCTGCCGGACATCCGCTGGAGATAAGCTAAAGAGCGGAGATAAGAGCGAGCGGAGATAAGCTAGAGAGAAGAAGCGCCGGAGATTCAAGTTTATGAAGTTTTTCGAAGCCGTAGCCAACGTATTTCGCGTTCCCGATCTGCGCAAGCGGCTGCTGTTCGCGCTCGGGATGCTGGCCATCTACCGCCTGGGCGGGCACATTCCCACGCCGGGCATCGATGCCAACCGCCTGTCCGATTTTTTCCAGCGAAACTCGGGCAGCGTGTTCGGTTTCATCGATCTGTTCAGCGGCGGAATGCTGCGCAAGCTGACCATCTTCGCGCTCGGCATCATGCCGTATATCACGGCGTCGATTATTCTCCAGTTGCTCACCGTGGTCTGGCCGACGCTCGAAAAGCTGCAGAAAGAAGGTGAACTGGGGCGGCGCAAAATTACGCAGTGGACCCGCTATCTCACCGTGATCCTGGCGCTGATTCAGTCCTTCGGCATCGCCTTCGCGCTGCAACAGCAGGCCGGCATGGTGCTGCACCCCGGCCTCGGCTTCTATTTCATGACCATTCTCAGCCTCACCACCGGAACCGCCTTCATCATGTGGCTGGGCGAGCAGATCACCGAACGCGGAATCGGCAACGGCATGAGCCTGCTGATTTTCACCGGAATTGTGGTCGGGCTTCCCAACGCCATCCGCGACCTCGTCGAAAAGGTGCAGACCGGCGACTGGCCCCTGATTCAGGTGCTGATCATTCTGGTGATGATGGTCGCCGTGGTCGCCTTCATCGTGCTGGTCGAACGCGGCGAACGCCGCATCCCGGTGCAATACGCCAAACGAGTGATCGGGCGCAGGATGATGGGCGGACAGTCCACGCACCTGCCCCTCAAGGTGAATGCGGGCGGCGTCATCCCGGTGATCTTCGCCAGCTCCCTGCTCACCTTTCCGCAAACTTTAATGGCGGTCGATTTCGTCAAGAACAGCCCGGCTCTATCGGGAATGCTCGGCGCCATCAGCGGAGCGCACCCGCTCTACTATCTCCTGTATGTCGTGCTGATTATCTTCTTCTGCTTCTTTTACGTGTCCATTATTTTCAATCCTAACGAAGCGGCCGACAACATGCGCAAATACGGCGGCTTCATTCCGGGCATCCGGCCCGGCAAGAACACGGCCGAGTACATGAACAAGATCCTGACCAAGATCACGGTGGTGGGCGGCCTGTATCTCTCCATCCTGTCCCTGATCCCGATGATCATGATTTCCGGGATCAAGCTCCAGACCTTGCCGCTGGTCGGTTATTTTATTGACGAGCACTTCCCGCGCTGGCTGCTGGACGGCCTGGGGGTCACGTTTTATTTCGGCGGAACTTCGCTGCTGATTGTGGTTGGCGTTGCCATGGATACGGTTAACCAGATCGAAGCGCAGTTGATCATGCGCCATTACGAAGGGTTTACGCCGCGAGCCGGCCGCATACGCGGACGCCGCAGCAGCGTCTGAGGACCTCCAAGTTCCTATCGATGAGCCAACGCCTTTGCCTGATCCTGTTCGGTCCGCCCGGTTCGGGGAAAGGCACACAAGCCGTGCTGTTGCGTGACAAGTTTGGATTTGCGCATATTTCGACGGGTGAGATGCTGCGCGAGCGCGTCGTGCTCGGCGACGAAGTGGGCCAGAGGGTGGCCAGGACCATGAAAAAGGGTGCGCTGGTCCGGGATGAAACGGTCAACAGGATGGTGGAGGATCGGATCGAGCTCCCGGATGCAGCCAAGGGGTTCATTCTGGACGGGTATCCCAGGACGGTGCAGCAGGCGACGCTGCTCGATGGCGCGCTTCGGGCCAAGCGGATCGGCACGGTGGTGATCCATTTGAAAGTGGACTATAATATTATTATCGCCCGCCTTTCCGGCCGCCGGCAGTGCCCGGCGTGTGGCACGGTTTACAATTTGCCGCCGGATACGCCGCCTGAGAAGCAAGTTTGTTCGAAGGATGCCGCGGGGTTGATCGTGCGGGCGGATGACGCTCCGGAGACGGTGCGGGAACGGCTGAGTGCGTACGAGATCCAGACTACGCCCGTGCTGGAATTCCTGAAAAGCGCGGGGTATCGCTGCTTTGGTATCGAGGCCGGCGCGCGGACGCCGCGGGAGATCGTGACGGAAATCGAAGGTCTGGTTGAAGGGGAATTTGGCGCGGCGGCTTAGCGGCGCCCAATAAATCGAGCGATGCCGCGGAGTGGGTTGCCGGAGAAAATGACGGGATGATCGTCCGCAGGAACATGGCCGAGCTCGAGAAGATGCGGGCCGCGGGATTGTTGGTTTGGCAGATCCTTGACAAGTTGAGGGCCATGGCTCGCGAGGGCGTGACCACCTATGAGCTGGAGTCTGCGGCCGAAAAAATGATGACGGAAGCGGGTGCCAGGCCGGCCTTTAAGGGATATTCGACGCCGGCCGCGGGAACCAAGTTTCCGTTCGTGCTGTGTACTTCGGTGAATGACGAGATTGTGCACGGCATGCCGTCGCAGAAACGGGCGCTCAAAAGCGGCGACATCGTTTCCATCGATACCGGCGTGCAGTTGAATGGGTATTACGGCGATTCAGCGGTGACCGTCGGGATCGGCGAGATTTCGGAAGAAACGCAGCGGCTGCTCCAGGTGACACGGGAGTCGCTGGAGCTGGCCATCGAAAAGGCCCGCGCCGGCAACCGGCTGTTCGACATTTGCGGAACCGTGGAGCGGCACGTGACCGCCAACGGATTTACGGTGGTTCGGGAATTTGTGGGGCACGGGATCGGAACGCATATGCATGAAGAGCCGCAGATTCCGAACTACATCGACCGCAAGAATGAGAACCCGCGGTTGAAAGAAGGTATGGTGCTGGCCATCGAGCCGATGGTGAATGCGGGTAAAGCCGGAAGCCGGGTTCGTCCGGACCGGTGGACGGCGGTGACCGAGGATGGCCGGAACTCGGCGCATTTCGAGCACACCGTGGCCATTACGGCGGATGGTCCTTGGGTTTTAACAAGGCCGTGAAGAGCTTGTTCGTTGAGGCGCGACCGTAAGGGAGCGCGTGTTTAGTGGAGTGCGAAAAGAACGTCGGGACAGACGGCGGCGTAGATGCGACGGTGGTGGAGTTGATGCCCGCCGCGGCCTACCGGCTGAAGTTGGAGAACGAAGATCTGGTTATCGCGCACGCGACTGGCGCGAGCGCCGCGAATTTTGTCAGGCTGCGTCCCGGCGATCGGGTGCGAGTGGAGCTTTCGCCGCACGATCGGACCCGGGGCAGGATCGTGGAGTTGCTTAACGAGCCGCGACCATAGGGAGCGGTCAAGAGTTCCGGATGAGCAGACTTGTTGAAGGGAACGAGCTGTTGAAATGAGGGTTTATGAAGGTTAGAGCATCGGTCAAAAAAATCTGCGATAAATGCAAGGTCATCCATCGCGAAGGCGTGGTGCGAGTGATCTGCGTGAATCCGAAGCACAAGCAGAGGCAAGGGTAGGGCCTTCCGGCCCGCTTGGTCGCCGCGAACTGGTGCGGTCGCCTCGGCGGATTCGGAACTCGAAAGTTAGCGGACTGGGGAAACAATTATGGCGCGTTTAGCAGGCGTGGATTTACCGGTTAAGAAGCGGGCGGAAATCGGGCTGACGTACATTTACGGCATCGGTCGCACGCGGGCGAAGTCGCTGTGCCATCGCGCCGGCATCAACCCGGATACCAAGGTTGCGGACCTCACCGAAGACCAGGTGAACCGCGTCCGCCAGATCCTGGAAGCCGAGGGCGGCGTCGAAGGCGACCTGCGCAAAGAGCTCTCCATGAATATAAAGCGCCTGATTGAGATGGGCTCCTATCGTGGGCTGCGTCACCGGCGCGGTCTGCCGGTCCGCGGACAACGGACCCACACTAATGCGCGTACGCGCAAGGGTCCCCGGCGCGGCACGGTGGCGAATAAGAAGAAGGCGACGGGCAAGACCTAGGCCCTGGGTTGTGTGACCCGCGGTTCCAACCCCACCCGTCAGGGTGGGGATTGCAGAGGCATCGGGTCGAGAGAGGGAAAATGGCGAAAGCACCAGCAAAAGCCGGCAAGAAGAAGACCTTCAAGAAGAAGGAAAAGCGTGTTGTGCCCACCGGACTGGTGCACGTGCAGGCTTCGTTCAACAACACCATCATCACCATCACGGATCCCGTCGGGCACGTGATCGCGTGGTCCAGTTCGGGCTCGCTGGGTTTTCGCGGCTCGCGCAAGGGCACGCCGTTCGCCGCGCAGCAGGCCTCCTTGACGGCCGCGAATAAGGCTAAGGAATCCGGGCTCCGCTCGGTGGAAGTGCGGGTCAGCGGACCGGGAGCGGGCCGTGAATCGGCGGTCAGAGCGCTCGCGACTGCGGGTCTGGAAGTCCGCTCGATTAAGGACCGGACGCCGATTCCGCATAACGGCTGCCGGCCGCCCAAAAAGCGGAGAGTTTAGTAATGTGGGGCCGGCAGTCTTGCCGGCGAGCCGGCTTTCAAGCCGGCTTCTTTGAAGCGCGACCGTAAGGGAGCGCGTGGGTTTTTGAGGCGCGACAGAATGGAGCGCTTGTTTGGTTCTGAGGCGCGCCCGTTAGGGCGCGCGTGTTTAGTGAACATTGAAGCAGGACGAAGGCGCACTGCGCCGTAAACTGCACCTGAATTTTGAACGCGCACCACGCTGAAATTCGCTGTGCGCTTCGTAAAGGGAGGTAGAAGAATTTGGCACGATACATTGGTCCCGTGTGCCGGCACTGCCGGCGCGAGGGTATGAAGTTATTCCTGAAAGGCGAGCGCTGCCACACCGAAAAATGCGCGATTGAGAAGCGCAATTTCCCGCCCGGGCAGCATGGCAAGGATCGCAAGCCGAAGATTGTCGGCTACGGTCTCCAGCTTCGTGAAAAGCAAAAGGCGCGCCGCTATTATCAGCTTCTCGAAGGACAGTTCCGCAATCTGTTCGAGAAAGCCAGCGCGATGAAGGGCATCACCGGCGACAACATGCTTAACATGCTGGAACGCCGCCTGGACAACACCCTCTATCGCATGGGATTCGGCACCTCGCGCGCGCAGGCGCGCCAACTGGTGCGGCATGGCCATATCGACGTGAACGGCCGGCGCGTGGACATCCCTTCTTTCATGGTCAAGCCCAACGACGTGATCGAGGTCCGCGAGAAGAGCAAGAAGAACGAGACCATCCTGCACGCGCGGGACGCCACGGCGCACTCGCCCAGCCCCAATTGGCTGGAAGTGGATCGTGAAGCCCTTCGCGGCCGCGTGCTCGGCCAGCCCAAGCGCGACGACTTGGTCCAGATTCAATTGAACGAGCAACTTATCGTAGAACTGTATTCGAAGTAGGTGAGGCGCGACCGTAAGGGAGTGCGTGTGCGTCCCCGTAACTGCGCCGAACAGAGCCCGGATTAGAAGGAGCGAAATATTATGTTCAAAGGATTTCAAAAACCAAAACGCCTGGTCGCCAACACGGAAACGCTGAACGAGCGCTACGGCATGTTCACCGCGCAACCGTTCGAGCGCGGATTCGGCTCGACCATCGGCACCGGTCTGCGCCGCGTGCTGCTCAGCTCCATTGAGGGCGCGGCCATCACCGCGGTCCGCATCGAAGGCGTGGCGCATGAGTTCAGCCCCATACCCGGCGTGGTGGAAGACGCCACCGATATCATTCTCAATCTCAAGCAGGTCCCCTTCAAAATGATCGGCGAGGGAACCCGCACGGTACGCCTTCGCGCCGATTCGGCGGGCCAGGTCTTGAGCGGACAGATCGAGACCGACTCTGAAATCGAAGTGCTGGATCGCCACATGCACATCGCCACCATTGGACCGGGCGGCAAGCTGGCGATCGAAATGCGACTGAAGTCGGGTCGCGGCTACGTCGCGGCGGATCGCAACAACGACGAAGACCTTCCCGTCGGCTACATCCCCATCGACTCGGTGCACTCGCCGGTTCGCAAGGTGAATTTTTCCGTGGAAGCGGCGCGTCTCGGGCAGATGACCGATTACGACAAGCTCACCATGGAAGTCTGGACCAACGGTGCGATTTCGCCGGCCGACGCAGTCGGCCAGGCCGCCAAACTGCTCAAGGATCACATGGCGATCTTCATCAATTTCGAAGAGCTGCCGGAGTCCGCCGAGGAGCCGGCCGAGCGCGCCTTGAGCCAGATGAACGAAGTGCTGAATCGTTCGGTGGAAGAGCTGGAGCTGAGCGTCCGCTCCTACAACTGCCTGAAGAACGCGAACATTCAGACCATCGGCGACCTGGTCCAGAAGACCGAAGCCGAAATGCTGCGGACTAAGAATTTCGGCCGCAAGTCGTTGAATGAGATCAAGGAGATTCTCTCCGGCCTCGGGCTGACGTTTGGAATGAAGTTCGACGCGCAGGGCAGATTGGTTTCTCCCGCCGGACAGCCGGCTGTGCTCGGCTCTGGCGCCGACGAAGCGGAGCTCGACGACGAAGGCCTCGAGGAAGACGAGGACGAGGAGGCAAGCCCGGCCGCGGAGTAACGAGCCGCGACCTTGTGGGGCCCGGCAGTCTTGCCGGCGAGCCGGCTTTCAAGCCGGCTTCTTTAAAGGAAGCGCGTGGACGCAGTGAGACACACACATGAGACATAAATTAGCCGGATATAAACTCAAGCGCAATGTCGCGGCGCGCAGGTCGTTGTTCAGAGGGCTGGTCACCAGCATCATCGAGCATGAGCGCGTCATCACCACCGTCCCCAAGGCGAAGGCCGTCAGGCCGCTGGTCGAAAAGATGATCACGCTCGCCAAGCGCGATACGCTCCACACCCGGCGGCAGGCCGCGGCGTTTGTCGAAACGCCCGCCGCGTTGAAAAAGTTGTTCGACAAGTTGGGAACGCGATTCGGACAGCGCCCCGGCGGCTATACGCGGATCGTGCGCCTGGGAAATCGCAAGGGCGATGGCGCCGAGCAGGCCATGATCGAACTGGTAGGCTCAGAGCTGGTGAAGCGCGCCGCCGAACGCGCCAAACGCCGCGAAGAGAAATTGCAGGCGCTCCGCCAGGGCAAAGACGAAGGCGAAGCCCCCGAAGAGTAGTCCCGTGGCGCAGGGCCATGCCCTGCGCTGTTCAACCAGCACCGAAGGATCGCCTAGCCGGAGGAGAATCAAGATGCCGCGCCCGCTTGCAGCCGCCTTGCTCGCGCCCGCCCTCCTTTTTTCTCAAAGCGCCTTCGCGCAGAATCCTCCAAATCCCGCCTCTGATCGCGACGCCCGCTGGAAACCGATTCAATTTCTGCTCGGCAACTGGGCGGCCGTAGGCGGAGGGCCGCAAACCGGGCAGGGCCAAGGCGCATTCTCATTCACACCTGATCTGGATCGCACTATCGTTTTGCGACGCAACCTCGCCGAGTATCACGACGGCCCTAACGCCGGCACGCGCCACGACGATCTTCTGATCATTTACAGCGAAACGCCGGATTCCCTCCGCGCGATTTATTTCGACTCCGAAGGTCACACGATTCGCTACAACCTGAAGACGCCCGCGCCGAACCTCGCGATCTTCGAGTCCGACGGTATGCTGCCAGGCCCGAAATACCGTCTCTCTTATGCCCTGCGCGGAAAACATCTAGACGGAAAATTCGAAATCGCAGCGCCGGGTGCCGATTTCAAAACCTACCTCAGTTGGTCGTCCGTCAAGAAGTAGCCGTCGCCGTTCCACTCCCGCCACAGCGACTACAGACGTCATAGAGCGGCAGTTGTTCCAAATTGAGCTCCCGCGCTCCTTGACGTTCCATATCGTCTTCCGGCGCGCTCCAGCCGATCATCTGCACCCCGTCTCCATGGCATTCCGGGCAGATGCCATGCTGCACGTAATAGTCGAACAGCTCGCAAGCCGCCCTGCTTCGGACTCCAGCGCGCGCCAAGCTTTGATCTCGAGAAGCCGGGCGTTTCTGTCGCCCGAATCCCGCATGGGAATCTTGCCGAACTTACAGCGAACCCATCCACCCGGCTGCACCGCTACTCCTGCCGCAGCGCGATGGCCGGATCGATATGGGTGGCTCTCCGTGCTGGAATGTAACACGCCGTCGCCGCGACCAGCGCCAGCAGCAGCGCGACGCCGCCCAGCGTCATCGGATCGGTGGCGCTGACGCCCACCAGTACGCTCTTCAGCAGCGACGCGATCGCCACGGCCCCCACCAGGCCAGCTGCGATTCCGATCGCGGTGAGGCGCATCCCCTGCTTCAGGATTTCGCCCAACACTCGTCCCGGCGTCGCACCCAGCGCCATGCGCAACCCGATTTCGTTGCGCCGTTGCTCCACCGCATAGGCGTTTACGCCGTAAATTCCCACGATCGCGAGCAGCAGCGCGACCAATGCGAAAGCTCCCATTAACTGCGTCTGAAACCGCGGCTCCGCCATGTGGCTCACCAGAATCTGGTCGAACGATCCGACTTGATCCACGGGCTGATCCTTGTCGAGCTCCATCAACGCGCGGCGAATCGCGGGGGCCAGGCCGCTCCCCTCCGTCGAAGTGCGCACCGCAAAGTACGATACGGCCGACCAAACGTTCTGCTCGTGCGGAACGTACAGGAGCGGATCGGTTCTTGCAAGAAGATTGTCCAGCTTCACGTTGCCGATCACGCCGACGATTTCGGGATAAATGGCTTCCTCGAATCCGGTGCCGCCTAGGATCGGCCGATTCAACAACAGGCGTTGGCCGACGGGATTCTGGCCGGGGAAGTAACGTTCGACGAACGCCTCATTGACCATCGCCACGGGTGGCGCGTTGTGACTGTCGGCATCCGTGAAGGCGCGCCCGCGCTTCACTGGAATCGCGAGCGTCTTCAGATATTCGCTGCTGATGCTGATGTAACCGACGCCGGGGCGCTCGACCAGATCGCGCGGCGGCGCGTTGGGCAGGTCGAAAGGGACTTCCATGGTTACCGCCCGCTCCAGCGGCAAATTGCTCGCGACCGTGACGCTCTCGACACCCGGCAGCGCCGCGATGCGCTCCAGCGCCTGGCGATGGAAACGGAGAGCCTTGTCGGCATTGTATTGCGCAGAGGGGAGAAACAGACGCAGCGTCAGCACGTGCCTGGGATCGAAGCCCAGATCGATCTGATTCATTTTCCTGAGACTCTCGATCATCAGGCCCGCGCCCGCCAGCAGCATCAGTGCGACCGCCACTTCGGCGGCCACCATGATCTGCCGGAACCGCTGCTTGGCCGGTCCGCCGGTGGAGCCGCGGCTTGAATCCTTAAGTGAGGATTGAACATCGAAGCGCGTCGCTGCCAGCGCAGGTGCGATTCCGAACAAGACGCCCGTGACCACGGTGATCGCGACGGAGAACAGGACCGCCAGCCGGTTGAGCTCGATGGGCACCGCGGTCGACATGACCGCCGGGGGCAGGATCGCCGGCGCGATGCGGATCAGCCACCATGCCAGTCCGATTCCCGCGGCGCCGCCCGCGCAGGCCAGCAGCGCGCTTTCGGTGAGCAGTTGCCGTGTCAGCCGGGCTCTGGTCGCGCCGAGAGAAATACGCACCGCGACCTCCCGATTACGCGCGGCCGATCGCGCCAGCAGAAGGCTCGCTATGTTGGTGCAGGCGATCAGCAGCACCAGTCCCACCGCGCCGAATAACAACAGCAGCCGCGTTCGAAAGCCGCGGTTGACCACCCATTCCATCAGGTCGTCCACTTCGATGGTCCAGCCTTTGTTGCTCTTGGGATATTCCCGGGCGAGCGAGTCGGCGAGCGTCGCCATTTCGGCGCCAGCCACCTCCCGTCGCGTGCGCAGACGCCCCACCACAACCAGAGAATGGAAATCGCGATTCTGGCGATTGACGGAAAGCGGAATCCACACCCGCGGCTGCCGCGACATAAACTGAAACTCCGGCGGCGTGACGCCGACGATCGCGTACGGAGTGCCGTTCAGGTTAATTTGCCGTCCGAGAACATTGGGATCGCTGCCGAAATTTTCCTGCCAGAAACGCGCTCCGATCATGGCGACCTTGGAGGCCGACGCGGCATTATCGATGCCGTCCTCATCGGGCAGAAAGGTCCGGCCGAGCACCGGCTTCACGCCCAGCGTCCTGAAAAAATTCGCGGTGACCGCCGCGCCGGGGACTTGCTCCGGGCGATCGCCGCCGGTGACCACGTACGAACCGCCGCGCCAACCTGCCAGATCGCTGAAGGATTTGGCCTTTCGCCAATCGATAAAGTTGGCCGGGGAGGCGGTTTGCGCGACGCCCCCCGGGTCGCGGTCGAATACCAGCGCCAGCGTGGCCGGATCCCTATAGCGCAAAGGGTGCAGCAGCAGCGCGTCGACCACGCTGAACATCGCGGCGTTCGCCCCAATCCCGAGCGTCAGCGCCACAATCACGGCCAGCGTGATTCCAGGAGATCGCAGCAGAATCCTGAAGCCAAATCGCAGATCTTGCAACAAAGATTCCATGAATTTCGGGGAAATGCCGTTTTATTATGATACCTCGCGCCCGGTGTCCGAACGCCTTCGCCACATTTATTAACTAGGCTGTATACTTCAGGTTTATGCTTCAAGTCTCGGTTCCGAAAGAGCCGTTCGATGCGATCGTCGTCGGCTCCGGCGCCACCGGCGGCTGGGCTGCCAAACGGCTCACTGAAGCCGGCTGGAATGTCGCGATGCTCGAAGCCGGGGCGAAAATCACGCCCAAGGATTTTTCGGAGCACACCCAATCCTGGCAGTTGCCGTATCTGGGCCAATCGCCGGTCATGTCGCATGAGCGCCCCATTCAGAGCCTGTGCTACGCCTGCCGCGAATCCAACCAGCAGTGGTTCGTCAATGATTTCGAGAATCCCTACACGCAGGAAAAACCGTTTCACTGGATCCGGCAGCGCGTGCTCGGCGGACGCAGCCTCAGTTGGGGACGCCAGACCTACCGCATGAGCGATCTGGATTTCAAAGCTGCCAGCCACGACGGTTATGGCGACGATTGGCCGATTTCCTACGACGAAATGGTCCCCTATTACGAGATCGTCGAGAAATACGTCGGCATCAGTGGGCAAGCCGAGGGTCTGTCTCAGCTTCCCGACAGCGTGTTCCTTCCGCCCATGGAGATGACTTGCGGCGAAACTATTTTTCGCGACCAGGTGCGCGACAAGATGGGCCGCGTGATCACCATCGGCCGCGTCGCGATTCTTACGCAAGAACATAATGGCCGCGCTGCGTGCCATTATTGCGGACCGTGCGAGCAGGGCTGCGTGACGTTTTCCTATTTCTCGAGCCCCTGGACCACCATTGCCGACGCGCAGCGAACCGGCAAATTCACGCTGATCTGCGACGCGGTCGCGGCCAGGATCCCCACGCGCGACGGTAAGGCGACCGGCGTGATGTATATCGATCGTGTAACGCGGGAGCCCAAAGAACTGCGCGCGAAAGTGGTGGTGCTGTGCGCCTCCACGCTGGAATCGACCCGGCTGCTGCTCAATTCGGGGATCTGCGATCAGAACGACGCGCTGGGGCACTACGTGATGGACCATCACTATGGGGGTGGAGCGGCGGGAAACATGCCGATGCTCGAAGCGAAGCCGTGGGCGGGTCCTCCGCGCCGGCCGAATGGAATTTATATTCCGCGTTTCCGGAATGTGAAGGAGTCGACCACCGACGGATTCATTCGCGGTTACGGATATCAGGGCGGCAGTTCACCGGGGTTCAACACAGACGCCCCAGGATTCGGGGCGCAATACAAAGACGCAGTGCGTCGCGGCCAGTGGGATATCAACATTCTCGCATTTTGTGAGTGCCTCGCGCGCAAAGAAAACTATGTGGAGATCGACCGCGACCGCGTCGATGCATGGGGCGTGCCGATCCTCAAGATGCACGCCGAGTACGGCGACAACGAATCCAGGTTATGGAACGACAGCCGCGTGCAGGCGGCCGAGATGCTGGAAGCCGCCGGAGCCAAAGACGTGCAACTGACCGGCGAGCCTTCGGTTTTCGGTTTCTGTATCCATGAGGTGGGGACGGCGCGGATGGGGAACGATCCACGATCGAGCGTCGTCAATCGATTCAACCAGGCGCACGATGTGAAGAATATCTTCGTGACCGACGGCGCGTCATGGGTTTCGAGCGGCAATCAAAACCCGACTCTGACCATGATGGCGATCACCGTCAGAGCCTGCGACTACATCGCGAAGGAATACGCGAAGCAGGTGGTTTGAAAAACAAGACTGGTTTGAAAAAACTGGTTTGAAAAAACTGGTTTGAAAAAACGAGGATGAGCGCCGGTCATAAGGCGATCAGCGCTCACCCGCGTTGTCAGCAGCCAACTCTCGTCAGTTAACGGCCATCGCCGTGAACTCAAGTTAACGGCGGCCGCCGTGGAATCCGCCTCCGCCACCGAAGCCGCCTCCACCGTGGAATCCGCCACCCGAGAATCCACCGCGCGACGCTCCGCTGAATCCGCCATTGGATCGAGCCGCATAAGAGCGAGCACCGGCTTGCGAATTGACGTAGCTGTTGCCATGGTATTGGACATTGGCCGCCCGGAAGGCTGGCCGGTATCCCGGACCAAATGTATGGGAGCCATACAACCCGCCGTAAAACGGCGCACGGTAAACGAATAGCGGCGAGTAGAACCCGAAGCCGAAGGGGCTCCAGAACAATCCGTCGCCAGGCAGCCAGGTATAGGCCGTGAACCACGGATCCCAATACCAGCCTGGACCGATCCACGGCTCCGGCGCCCAGCCGTATCCGCCGTAGTAGGTCCGCGCCAGTTGCACGTTGGCTTCGCCGAGATACGACGCCCGGAGTTGCGACCACCGATACAGGTCGTCCTCATAATAGGCCTTCTTGTCGAAGCCTTCTGCCTTCAGCTTGGCTGCGGTCAGCATCATCTCGTGACCGCCTTGAATATGATCTTCGCGGCCGTTGTCTAGAACCGCGGCGCGGCCGTCAAAGACGCGCGCCAGGTTCCGGTCCGCGTCGAAATCGTACAGACCCTTTTCCTGTAATTCAATCTGCCGAGGGCCGACGTCGATTAGAATCCGGTTCTCTTTTTGAATCCAGTCCACTTCCACCAGCGCCCTGCCTTTGCCCAGACGAATTTCGGTATTCGCCAGATTGGGAGACACCATCTGGACCGAGCCATTGCCGTCCATCCGGACGAAAACGCCGGGCGTCAACAGAATCTCGGCTCGGCCGTTTTGCGTCGCTAGCATTTGGCCCGGCTGCAACTGGACCGATCCAACCGCGTTGGGGTCGACAGGCTGGCCGTCTAGAGTCGCCTGCCCTTCGACATAGTTCACGGTTCCCGGTTGCGCGGGCCCCATCTGGCGCGCGGGATTGGGATTGGCCCAAGCCGGCGCTGCCAATGCTGCCACCACGAAACCAAGTGTTGCCTTCAACATTGATCGCATCATAACCATCACCTCACGCCTATTTGATGCGCCGTGTAGAGGAATGGTTGTGTAGCGTTACGACGGTATATAAAGGCGCCTGCGGATGGTATGTAACTGATCGGAACCGGGATGTAACCTATCGGTTTTTCAAGGTGGCACAGACTTTAGTCTGTGTTCTGGACGAGCGGTAACTGCTAGGCCTTTTCAGCACCCGCTTAGGACTCCGCAATACAGGGATTCCGCAACTCCCCGAGGCCTTCGACACAAATCACCACTTCGTCGCCAGATTTAAGATAACGCGGGGGTTTTCGCGCGAATCCTACGCCCGCCGGAGTTCCCGTTGAAACCACATCGCCGGGTTCCAGCGTCACAACAATAGAGAGGTATTCGATCAGCTCGGGTATCTTGAAAATAAGTTCGCGCGTATTGGAATGCTGAAGACGCTCCGTACCCCCTTCGTTTGAAACAATATCAAGCGAAATGTCGAGCGAGTGCGGATCCGGGATTTCGTCGGCCGTCACCAGCCACGGTCCCATCGGCGCGAACGTGTCGAAAGTTTTTCCCATCAGCCATTGCGACGTCGCCATCTGGAAATCGCGGGCGCTGACGTCGTTCACAATCGTATAGCCGTAGACATGCTCCATCGCGCGCGATGCGGGGATGTTGCGCCCGCCGGGGCCGATGACAAACGCGAATTCGGCTTCGTAATCCGGCCGGCTGGAAGCTTTCGGCAGAACGATCGCGTCGCCGGGACCGATCACCACGTTCGTGAATTTATTGAAGATGGTGGGAACGGTGGGAATCGCGTTCTTCGTTTCCGCGGCGTGATCGCGATAGTTCAGGCCGATGCAGATCAGCTTCGGCGGACGCGGTATCGGCGCGAGCAGCTTCACTTCTCCGAGATCGTAAGTGGGGCCGCCGGGCGCCGGTAATTTTCCGGCGGCGATCAGCGAAAGCATATCCATGCCGGCGCCGGCGATGCGCGTTCCCGAAAGAATACCTGCCTCGGGCGCGCTGCCAGGCCGGCGAAAGGTGACGAGCTTCATAACTTTTGAGAGTACACTATCAGGATCATGAGCCGAAAAAGTATCCTGGATTCGATTATCGATACCGGAGTCGTCCCGGTGGTTCGGACCGGCTCGGCGGATAGCGCCGTGCGCGCAGTGGAGGCGGTGTTTCAAGGCGGCATTCGCGCCGCTGAAATCACCATGACGGTTCCCGGCGCGTTGCGCGCGCTCGAAAAAGTGGCCGACGAGTTTGGCGATAAGATCACGCTGGGAGCCGGAACGGTGCTCGATCCGGAAACCGCGCGCGTGTGCATGCTTGCGGGCGCGCAATTCCTGGTGACGCCCGTGCTGAGCCTCAAGACCATCCAGATGGCCAAGCGCTATTCGAAAGTGATCACAGCGGGCGCGCTCACGCCCACCGAGGTTCTGGCCGCCTGGGACGCGGGTGCGGACATCGTCAAGATTTTTCCGTGCGGCGCGATGGGCGGCCCGAAATATATCCGCGCGTTGAAGGCGCCGTTCCCGGAAATCGAAATGATCCCGACCGGTGGCGTTACGCTGGAGACCACCGCGGAGTTCCTGAAGGCGGGCGCCTGCGCGGTCGCGGTGGGCAGCGATCTGATCGACAGCAAGAATCTGGAGAAAGGGCACTTCGAAGTTTTCGTCGAACGCGCGCGCTTCTTCCTGGCGGAGGTTGCCAAGGCGCGAGGCAAGTAGCCGACGCATTGGCGCACAATAGTTGTTCATGCCTCGCATACAGCGCGCTCTGCTGAGCGTTACCAATAAATCCGGGATCGCCGAATTCGCGCGCGCCCTCGCTGCTCTGGACATCGAGATTCTTTCGACCGGCGGCACTTTTAGAGTTCTAAAAGAGGCCGGCATCGCCCTCTTGCGGGAAGTCGCGGATGTAACCCGTTTCCCGGAGATGCTGGATGGACGCGTGAAGACCATCCATCCTTCCATCGCCGGCGGCATCCTGGCGATGCGCGCGAACGCGGATCACATGCGCGCGATTGAGGAGCACGGAATCCCGCCCATCGATCTGGTGTGCGTGAATCTGTATGAGTTTGAAAAAATCGCGTCGAACCAGGACGCGCCGCTGGAAGAGCTGATCGAAAACATCGACATCGGCGGGCCGACCATGATTCGCGCGGCGGCGAAGAATTATCAGGACGTCGCGGTGGTCACGTCGCCGGAAGATTATCAGTGGATCGTCGACGAGCTTCGATTCGGAAATGGTTCTCTTTCTCCGGAATCGCATTGGAAGCTCGCGAAGAAAGCCTTCTCGACCACCGCCGCCTACGATCGCGCGGTTTCGGCGCGGCTGAATCAGGTCGCGGCGCCTGGGAACTCTGCGGAGGCGATTCCCGCCACGCTTGACATTCGGGCGCCGAAAACACTGGCGCTGCGGTACGGCGAAAACCCGCATCAATCGGCGGCGCTGTACTCGAGCGGACGCACTGGAATCGCCGGAGCCGAGCAGATCCAGGGAAAGGAACTTTCCTATAACAATCTGGTGGATCTGGATGCCGCATGGCAGTTGATCGCCGAGTTCGACTCGCCCGCCTCGGCCATCGTCAAACACACCAATCCGTGCGGCTGCGCCGAAGCGTCAGCTATTGAAACGAGCTCCGCGGTGGCGGAAAGCTACCGGCGCGCGCTCGAGGCCGATCCCATTTCCGCCTACGGAGGAGTTCTGGCGTTCAATCGCCCGGTGGATGGTGAGACAGCCGCCGAGATCGCGAAAATATTCACCGAAGCGATTGCCGCGCCGGATTACTCCGAGGAAGCGCTTCGGATTCTGGGTGCGCGCAGAAATCTGCGCGTGCTGCGAGTGACAGCGGCGACGCCGGAGTTGGTGATCAAATCCATCAGCGGAGGGTTTCTGGCGCAGACACCGGATGTGGGCCGCCTGGATCGCGCGCAAATACAGGTAAAAAGCCAGCGCGCCCCGAGCGTCGACGAATGGGCCGCGCTGGAATTCGGCTGGAAGGTTGCGAAACACGTCAAGTCCAACGCGATCGTCTACGCCCGCGCCGGACAGACCATCAGCGTCGGCGCCGGACAGATGAGCCGCGTCGATTCCGTGAAAGTCGGCGCGCTGAAGGCGGTTCTTCCGCTGGCTGGAACCGTGCTGGCTTCGGACGCATTTTTTCCGTTCGCGGATGGCGTCGAGGAAGCCGCGAAATATGGAATCACGGCGGTGATCCAACCCGGCGGATCGGTGCGCGACGATGAAGTGATCGCCGCCGCGGATCGCTTAGCGCTAGCGATGGTGTTCACCGGCATCCGGCATTTCCGTCACTGACGACGACACGCGCGATCGCGGCGCGCGCCACCCGCCAAACGCTTAATCCTGGCTGAAAAGTTTCAGCTCATTGGTAACGCTGACGACGCCCTTCACGCTCTTGGCGAGCTTGCCCGCTTTTTCCTTCGCCCTGTCGTCATGTACGCGGCCGCGCAGAGTAACCACGCCGGCCTTCACCGTGATGTCCAGTCCCGCGCCCTTCACGTCCGGATCGTTCGCCAGTTTGGTGCGGACCGAATCGTAGATTTTGTCATCGGCGGGCGTGCCTTGCGCCACCAGCATCGGCATCACCAGAGCAATCAGAATCAGCAGCGAGAGCGTGCGCATGACCATAACCTTAAACTACATCAAAGTTACAAACCCTGCGCGCCCCGCCAACTGGTGGACGCGATGAACGCGGGGTCCTGCCGCCAATTGGGATGCACTTTGACGAACGTTTGCAGGAAAACTTTCCGCCCCAGGGATTCCTCCAGATCCTTGCGCGCCTGTGTCCCGATTCTCTTGAGAGCGCTCCCGTTGGCGCCGATCAGAATCGCCTTCTGGCCGGGACGCTCCACATAAATGGTCGCCGCGATGCGTACCAGCTTCTTGGATTCCTCCCACGACTCGATCGTGACGGCCACCGCGTGTGGAACTTCTTCGGTGGTGAACTGCAGAATCTTTTCGCGAAGAATCTCGGCGGCCAGAAAACGCTGGGGCTGATCGGTAAGATAATCGGCGGGATACAGCGCGGGCCCCGGCGGAAGGCGTGCGATGATTTCCTTCCGCAGAGCATCGATACCGTCCCCGCTCAGCGCTGAAATCGGCACGTACGCCGCGAACTCGTGCATCCCGCGATAGCGCTCGATCAGAGCCAGCAGCTTCGGCTTGTCGCGTAACTGGTCGACCTTGTTGAACACCGCAACCGCGGGCAAGCCGGTTTTCTTCGCCAAATCCACGGCCTGCGTGTCTTCCTCAGATGCAGGCGCCAGCGCATCCACCACAAACAGCGCCAGGTCCGGACCCGCCGCGGCCGATCGCACCTCATCCATCATTCGCCGGTTCAGCAGCGTCCCCGATTTGTGAATACCCGGCGTGTCGACGAAAATAATCTGCGCCTCGCGCAAAGTAACCACGCCCTGAATCGAAGTGCGCGTGGTTTGCGGCTTGGACGCGACGATGGCAAGCTTGGCGCCCACCAGCGCATTCAGCAGCGTCGATTTTCCGGCATTCGGCCGGCCCAGGATCACGACGAATCCCGCGCGATGTTCTGGTTTTGCGCTCATCCCGCCTGCGTCTGGTTGGTCACCTTGGCCACCCGAACCTGGTCCACGCGCCGGTTGGTGGCGGCCAGCACCTTAATCGAAATGCCGTCGCGCCCGGTTTCTTCTCCCACCGCGGGCACGTGACCCAGCCACTCCGTCACCAGGCCGCCCACCGTGGTCGACTCGGTGCCGTGGTCCGAATGAAAATCCAGCAGGTCTTCCAGACGCCCGATATCGAAGCTGCCTGAAACCACGTAGCTCCCGTCGGGGTCCTGGCGAAAATCGCGATCGGGCTCGTGTTCGTCGTGGATCTCCCCGACAATCTCTTCCACCATGTCCTCCATGGTCACGATGCCCGCGGTAGAGCCGTATTCGTCCACCACCACCGCCATATGCGCGCCTTCTTCCTGCATGTCCCGCAGCAGATCGTTCACGGCTTTCGATTCCGGAACCGCGCGAATGGGCCGCATGATATCGCGAACGCGTTTGCGGGCGCGCTGCCCTTCGTCCAGCTCGAAAACGTCGCGCACATGCACGAATCCCGCAATCTGGTCGATGGTTTCCTCGTAAACCGGAATCCGCGAATACTGTTCGTGGATCACCAGTTGGCGCAATTCATCCAGCGTCGCGTCCTGGCGGATCGCCACCACGCGCGGGCGCGGCGTCATCACTTCGCGCACGGTCTTATCGCCGAATGCGACCACGGATTGAATCAGCTCGCGGTCCGCTTTTTCGATCAGGCCTTCTTCTTCACCGGCCATGATCAACGCTTCGATGTGTTCTTCCGGACGCGCGTCTTCCGCGGTCTCGGGGGCATTCCGCAATTCGAATAACGATTCGATGAACTCGATGGCCCACATCAGCGGCGCCACCACCAGCGCCAGCACGCGCAGCAATGGCGCCAGCGCCAGCAATCCTTCGCCCGTGCTCTTGCGATAAACGATCTGTGGAATGATGTACGTTCCGATGATGGTGAAGAATCCCGCCACCAGACCAGCGGAAATCAACCCCTGCCACCCCGGCGTGCTGCTCCAGGTCGCGGCCAGCGTGAGGCAGCCGATGAGCGTCAGGCCCACGTGTTTGATCAGCGAGAAAATGCGCGAGCCGCGCTCGGTCTCCAGGCCCAGCCTCGATTCCAGAGTCTGTTTGAAAAATTCCAGCGCGGGGCGCTCCCGCGTGCGGATGCGCAGCGACTCGAGATACAGGAGCTGGACGCATGTCACCGCCGTTACGATGAGGGCGGCCAGCAGCGCGGCGATCGAAAAAGCCAGCGTCATGGCCGCGCTCTTCCGTTTCTGGATGGCACCATGGGTTGGACCATGACCCGGGCCGTCTCGCGCTCGATCAGCCCCAACGGTAAGCCGAAACGTTTGCGCCAGCGCGCCTCTGCCCGCCGCATTTCACCCGAATCTTTTTCGTGATCGAACCCCGCCAGGTGCAGCGCGCCGTGCAGCATCAGGATGCGCAGCTCATCTGCCAGCGAGTGGCCCTGTTCCTTTGCCTGCGCCGCCGCTCGATCGACCGAGATGGCGATCTCGCCAATTGAATCGCGCCCGTCGATGTGGGGCCGCCAATCCTGGCGGCAAGCCGGCTTTCTGGCCGGCTTTGTTTTATGATGAGGCGCGACCGCTAGGGAGCGCGTTCCGGCTCTCACACCGCGACCGTCACCAAGCCCGTCCCCCGCCGGAAACGACAGCACATCCGTCGCGTAATCTTTTTTCAGAAATTGACCATTTAGCCGCCGCAGCTCGCGGTCGTCCGTGATCAGGCAGACCACACCACGCCCCCGCGCCACCCGCCGCGTGATCGCGTCCAGAAATTCGCGCATCAGCCTCCGGGGAACGCGCCGCGATGGTTGACCTGCGCGCCGACGAATGACCAACGGGCCGTCGTCTGTAGACATTTCTGGAGACATTTCGGGAGACATGCCCCGCCTCAGGCCGCCGGGAATTCGCGGACCGCTTCGGGCCCGCTTCGCGCGGCCATCTGCGTGGCCGTCTGCTGCGTGCCCTCGTCGACCCTGGGGCCTTCGGTTAGCGTGCCGCCTTCGGTTAGCGTACCGCCTTCGGTGAGCGTGCCGCCTTCAGTGAGCGTGCCGCTTTCAGTACGCGTGCCGCCGTCGGCGGCCTTGGACGCTTCCGCCCCCTGATCGCCGAGTTTCAACGACAACTGCCGATTCACCCCGATCAGTTCGTTATAGCGCTCGTAGGCCTTGACGATTTTCTGCACCAGGCTGTGGCGCACCACGTCGCGATCGTCGAACGGCACGAAGCTGATGCCTTCGATCCCCCGCAGCACGTCGATCACCTCGATCAATCCGCTGCGCAGGCCTCCCGGCAAATCGATTTGCGTGGGATCGCCGGTCACCACCATCTTCGAATTGAAGCCCTGCCGCGTCAGAATCATCTTCATCTGTTCGGGCGTGCTGTTCTGCGCTTCATCCATGATGATGAAACTATCGTTCAGCGTGCGGCCGCGCATGAACGCGATGGGCGCCACTTCGATGATGTTGCGCTCCAGCAGCTTTTCCACTTTTTCCGCATCCAGCATGTCGTACAGCGCGTCGTAAAGGGGACGCAGATACGGGTCCACCTTTTCCTGCAAGGTGCCGGGCAGGAACCCGAGCCGCTCCCCCGCTTCCACCGCCGGACGCGCTAGTACAATGCGGCTGACGCGTTTCGACATCAGCGCGGATACCGCCATCGCCACCGCCAGATAGGTTTTGCCCGTGCCCGCCGGTCCGATGCCGAAAACCAGGTCGTGCCGCTCGATCGCATCCACGTAGCGGCGCTGGTTCATGGTCTTCGGCGTGACCGCTCTCTTGCCGAAGTTGCGCTGCTTGCCGCTTTCCACCAACCTGCGAAGACTCGAGCCGGCGTCCGCGGTGACCACGCGCAGATAGCTGTTCAAATCGCCGTTGTTGAACACGTGCCCTTCGCGCACCAGCGCCGCGTAATCGCTCAAAATTTCCTGCGCGCGGGCGACGCACGCGTCCTCACCCTCGATTTCGAGAGCGTCGTTCAACAGGCGCGTGCGCACCTGCAATCCGTCCTCGATCAGACGGATATTTTCGTCGCGCGTCCCGAACAGCGATTCAATGCCGCGGCTGATCTGTACGCTGGACTTCATTCGAGGTTGGCGAGGCGCGAAAGTGATGTGGGGCAGGGCCATGCCCTGTCTATTGAGGCCCGAAAGTATGGAGCGCTTATTCTACGATCCGCGACGGTGAGGCAAACTTCAGGAGGAAAAGCGGGAACGGACGTCCGCTGGCGCGGAAGCGTGAACCACATCTAACTTAAGGATAGCAGAAAGCCGTGTATTTTTGATGACTTTCTGAGCGCACAGGCCGCTCGTGCCGTTGTGCGCATTCAAAGTTCGCGCCGCGACCAAGCTGCGCTTGCGCCAAGCGGTTAACAATCCGAACCGCGCCCCTGGAGTGATTTCGAAACGCCAACCCGCGCGCGTACCGCACGTTCGATCTGGACCGCGTCGATGGTGGAAAGAGCCGCAGCCCACCAAAACCTGTCGCGGCTATCGCGCCAAAACCGCCGGAGGCGCCTCTCGCGCCAAAACCGCCGGAGGCGGCTATCGCGCCAAAACCGCCGGAGGCGGCTCCACCCGCCACACGAATCGGGCGATACGCGCGGCCAGTTCGGATCGCAACCCGGGTGCCAGATCATGCCCCATTCCTTCCATCAGGACGAGCTCTGCGCCGGGGACCGCATCCGCCGTTGCCCGCCCGCCGCTGGCGTCGCACATGCGGTCAGCCAGGCCGTGGATAACCATGGTGGGAACTTTGAGCTGTCGCAGGCGTTCCGTCCGATCGCCGGAGGCTACTGTCGCCACCGCCTGGCGAGCAGTACCGACGGGATCGTAGCAGCGGTCGTACGCGCGGCCTGCTCGCTCGGCGATTTCGTTTTGGTCGCTCGGATACCCGGGCGAGCCAACCGCGCGCGCGGCCCGTACCATCCGCTGAATGACTTCGTCGCGGGTGACGGCCAGCGGGCCGGGAAAAATTGAAGTGACCGCCGGCGGGCCGGAAAAAATTGTGCGAAGCACCTCCGGCGATGGCTGCCCCACCTGCATGTTGCCTGTGGTCGACATCATCGAGGTGAGCGAACGGACGCGGTCCGGATGCTCGATGGCCATCACCTGCGCAATCTGACCTCCCATGGACGCGCCGACGACATGCGCCTTTTCGATGCGAAGGCAGTCCAGCAGCCCCACTGCGTCGGCAGCCATATCCGAGAGCGTATAGGACACCGACGACAGATCGCCGGCCAAAGCAGCAGGCAGGTTTGGAGGCGGCGCATCCGTCAAGTGCGTCGAGAGTCCGGAGTCGCGATTGTCAAAGCGGATGACCTGCAGGCCGCTGTCGACCAGCGCATGGCAAAACGCGTCCGGCCAATGAATGGATTGCGCGGCGATTCCCATGATCAGCAGCACGGCCGGCGCATCGGCTTTCCCTAGGCGCTGGTACGCGATGTCGATCCCCGCCGGCCCAACCTTCAACGCCTTCTCGTCTTTGATCGACGCGTTCTCTTGAATCATGGAATCCTCCGATCGCGCGTCATCCCGAGCGGTAGCGATTTTTTCGAACTGACCGGCTGCATGATCGCGGCAAAATACTACTTCCCGAGGCTACTCGAATCAGCCGGCAAAATCGAGCCTTTTGATCGATAATCCCCTGCCTTTATCTGTCGTAGTATCAATCGGTTAGACTCCTCCAAAATGGTTTGCTATCTTTAAGACAGAGAGCGCGAATTGACCATCTCCCGAAATTGACTCCTCGGCGCTGCCCGTGGCGATTCGGACTGAGGAGGAAAACCACCGCCTGCTAGCCGCCGCACCTCCCGTACCGCGCATCTGTCACCCACTCTGGACTTCTGGTAATATGGCTTTATGGCGATAAGGAAAATGACGTTTAGTGTGCCCGAGCCCTTGGCAGTGCAGTTCCTGAGTCGAGTTCCATCACGCGACCGCTCGCGATTCGTAAGCGAGGCGTTGGCTGCGCGACTGAAACAACGCGACCTTGAGTTGGTCCGCGCCTGCGAGACCGCGAACCAGGACCTTGATGTCGCCGAAATTGAGAAAGACTTTGACGCAATCCGCGACGGGATGGCGGAGCCGTGGAAGTAATACCGGAGCGTGGTGAAATCTGGTGGGTTGCGCTTGATCCGACCCTCGGCTCGGAGATTCGCAAGACACGGCCCTGCGTTGTGATTTCGGTCAGAGTGCTCAATGAAAGGCGAAGAACGGTAATCGTTGTACCGCTATCGAGTTCGCCAAAGGCGAGCCCGCCGATCCTGATACCGATCACCTGCGACGGGCGACCTGCGGTGGCAGTGAGCGATCAAATCCGCGCCGTGGCGAAGGAACGCCTGCGTAGCCGGCTGGACGTAGTTGCAGAAGAAGAATTGGCGGCGCTGGCGGACGGCCTCAGGCAGATCATGCAACTCGGATAAGTTAGCGCAGAGCCACGCGCGGGCGGTATTGCGAGTCTGTCATGATTGAGTTACCCTAGTAGTCATGGGCATGAAAGGCATAACGATCAAGCTCTCGGAAATGACCCTCCGGGAACTCAGGCATCAGGCTCGTGAGACCGGTCGTAGTGTTGCTGCGCTTGTTCGCGAACGCATGGAGGGGGCGCCAGATCGCGCGAATCAGTCGGTCTTCGCCCTCACTTCCGACCTTGCCGGCAGCCTCGCGGGTAGTCGCCGCCCTGCGTCGAACACGCGGCGCAGGTTCCGGCGATCATGATTACGATCTGCGATACCGGCCCGCTCGTCGCTTATCTCAATCGGCACGATCCCCATCACGCGTGGGCCGTCGCGGCGATGAAACAGGTGAAGCCGCCAATGCTCACGAGCGCGCCGGTCCTAACTGAAGTCGTATACTTTCTCCGTGAAGATGATCTGGAGGTTGGCCCGCTATTCCAGTTGCTCGAGCGCGGCGCCCTTCGCCTGGAGTTCGATCTCTCGACGCATTGGCCACGCATCCGCACTCTGATGGCCCGCTACGAGCGAATGGATTTAGCGGACGCGTCGATAGTTGTTATGAGCGAGTCGCACGGACGTTCGGAAGTGCTCACCATCGATCGAACGGACTTCGGCATCTATAGACGCAATGACCGCCAAGTGATCGATTTCGTTGCGCCGCCCAAGGGGTGAATGACGCAAGTCCCCGCAGATAGATCTTTCGGGCGAGGATCCAGGCGAGGTTGGTCAGAGCCGCGTGTTGCCCACGATGTGCCGATTGAGTTCGAATCCCGCCTGGAGTTTTGAAATTTGGCTCCCCAGGTAGGACTCGAACCTGCGAGCCTTCGGGAAAAAAGCCCGAGAGCAGTACGAAGAATCGCCACCCGGCAGTACGACCCCGCGCGGTGCCATCCCCTCTAACCGGGTCCCATCATCCCCTAATTCCGTCCCTGCGCATCCCTGCCTCAGAGTATGGGCAAAACAGCCGCCCGAACCTAAGCTGGTAATCGAGGTGGCAAACCAAATGACAAACAGACTTCTATCGGGCCGTCGGTGGCTAGCGACGGTTTCCGTAGGCACAGCTCTAGCCGTTACTGGCTTCCTGGGTCTTCGGGCGGCGGAATCGTCCATTAACCCGCCCGCGACCGTTAAGACCGCACCGCGCTCGGCGGAGGCCGCGCGCCGCGGATATTCGGGCATCGTGAAGAGGGTGGCCCCGGCCGTGGTGAACATCTCTTCTTCCCGCGTCATTACATCGCAAATGCAGCAGATGCCGGGAATGCGGCGGAATCGCGGCGGCAACGGTGGAAACAACGGCGACAATAGCGGCGGCCTTCAAATGGACCCGTTCTTCCGCCAATTCTTCGGCAACGGCGACATGTTCAATAACGTTCCGAAAGACCGGCGTGAAAAAGCTCTCGGATCGGGCGTGATCGTCAGTCCCGAAGGCTACATCCTTACCAACAACCACGTAGTCGACCACGCCACGGACGTTACCGTGACGCTGGCGGACAAGCGTGAAATGAAAGCTCGCGTCGTGGGCACCGATTCTCGCACCGACATCGCGGTGCTGAAAATCGACGGCTCGAACTTCCCCTACCTGACGCTCGGCGATTCAAGCAAGGTCGAAGTCGGCGACATCGTGCTCGCCGTCGGCGATCCGTTCGGCGTGGGGCAGACGGTGACTAACGGAATCGTCAGCGCAACCGGTCGCGCCGGCCTGGGCATCGAAGAAGTGGAAGACTTCATCCAGACCGACGCTCCCATTAACCCCGGCAATTCCGGCGGCGCGCTGGTGGACGATGACGGTCACCTGATCGGCATCAACACGGCGATTCTCTCCGGCAATTCCGGCGGAAATCAGGGAATCGGTTTTGCCGTCCCCATCAATATGGCGCGTCATGACATGGACCAGATTCTGGCCAACGGCAAAGTGTCGCGCGGCTATCTCGGCATCCTTCCGCAGGATGTGACGCCGGCGATGGCGAAAGCTTTCCATGCCGAGGTAACCGGCGCGCTGGTGGGCGACGTGACTGCGGACAGCCCGGCATCGCACTCGGGCTTGCAGCAGGGTGACATCATCCTGGCGATCAACGGCGAGGCCATCAGCGACGCGAACCAGCTTCGGTTGAAGATCGGCTTGATGAATGCGGGTTCCAAGGTCGACATGAAAGTGCTGCGTGACGGCAGAACGCAGCAGATCGCGGTTCAGCTCGGCGAGTTCCCCTCTAAAGAGGAGCGCGCTTCGCTCGATACCAACGGCTCCTCGGTGGAGACTGCGCTCAAAGGCGTGGCCGTCGAGAACCTCACGAGTCAGGTGGCGCAGGAGTTGAAGATTCCGGCGCAGACCAAGGGCGTCGTGGTGGAGAACGTCGATCAAGCCAGTGCCGCGGCGGAAGCGGGATTGAAAGAAGGCGACGTGATCCAGCAAGTCAATCATCACGCGGTGACCAATGTAGGTGAATTCACGCAGGCAGTAAAATCAACAACCAAAGATAGTCCAGTATTGCTGCTCGTGAATCGCGCGGGGAACACCATGTTCCTGGCGCTCCAAAGCTAAAACGCGCACAGCGGTTTCGTGCGCTACAAGTTGCCCCTCCCTCCCCTTGTAAGGGGGGGGCACCACGGCCGGCTCCAGCTCTTCCTCCGAGGCTGGACCGGCCGTTCCTTTTTGAAAAAAATAGGGACTGACAAGACCGACACCTTTTTTCGTCACGCACATCCTTGATCGTTCTGACGCGGTGTTGAACGAAAAAAGGCTGTCAGTCCTGTCTGTCCCATTTTTTCACTCAATGTGGAGCAGGCGATCTTGTCGCCCGCCGATTCCTGTTGTGGGGCGGGTCCCCAGACCCGCGCGCTACCCCCCTGGTCGCGCTTTAACCGAACCCAAAACAATTGCGTCCCTCAAACTCCCGCGTGCGTCTACATACGGCATATGCGGCTTACGCGCGCAATCGGACTCCTCGCCATTGCCGGCGCCCTCTGTGCGCAGGATGCCACCTTCTCAGCGGACGTGAAAGTGGTCAACCTCCTTGCCACCGTGCGCGACCGCGACGGCAAGGTGGTCAAGGACCTGACCAAGGACGATTTCGTCGTCAAGGAAGACGGGCGTCCGCAGGCAATTCGCTACTTCACTCGGGAATCGGATCTGCCGCTTACCGTTGGCTTGCTGGTAGACACCAGTTGCAGTATGCAGACCGTGTTCGAGCCGGAACGCGTCGCAACGGGCAAGTTTCTTGACCAAGTGTTACGCGAGGATCGGGATCTGGCGTTCGTGATGCACTTCGATAGCAAGGTGGGAGTGCTGCAAGGGTTCACGTCTTCGAAAGAGAAGCTCGCCGCGGCGCTCGCCAAGCTGAAGCTTCCGAGAATCTGTGCTACGCGGTTGTACGACGCAATCCGGCAGGCATCTTCGGATTTGATGAAGCAGCAGAACGGGCGAAAGGCATTCATTCTGCTTTCAGACGGCATGGATGTCCGGAGCAAGACGTCGATCGGAACGGCGATCGAATATGCGCAGCGCGCCGACACGCTTATCTATTCGGTTCTGTTCGCGCATCGCCCCCTAATCAACATCAGGCTCGGGCTAAACCGTCGGAAGATGCGCGGTCCAAAGGTGATGGAGCGGCTCGCCCGCGAAACCGGCGGCGGATACTTCGCGGTTTCCGAGGAGAACCCGATCGACAAGATCTACGCGCGGATCGAGGAAGAACTGCGGAACCAGTACAGCATCGGGTACACACCGAACCGAACCGATGGCGATAAGAAATTTCGAAAAATCACGCTAACGCCGAAACGGGCGGATCTGGTCGTCCGCACGCGCGAAGGCTACTATCCCAAATAGCTGACAATCAAGCACTTGGCGCCGTCCGGCCCCGCATTTTCGGCGCAAAAAGCGCGGATTTGCGCCGACCGTGAAAACACGCGAAGACAACGCGGAAACAACGCGGAGACAACGCGAAGCCACCGCGAGGAGTCGCTATCTTTTTAACCCCGGCACGCCGCCGAGCGTAGGAGCGAGCCGGACCGCCCGCAAGATCGATTGCACCACCGCTTCGGCGGCGGCGACGCCCAACGAATTCAGAGGCGCTCTCGCCTGGCCCAGCGACAACGCGATCACCAAGTCCCCATCATATGTAGTGTTTACCGGATCGATCGCGCGCGCCACGCCCAACGATGCGAGCTGCGCCAGCTTGTTAGCCTCCACTTTTGTTAGCGATGCGTTGGTCGCCACCACCACCAAAGTCGTATTGGAGCGGCCGGATGCATTCGGGCTGGCGCTCTTCATCAGACGCGAGGTGTCGGCGAACTCCATGCTGTTCACCGCCTTGCGTGCGCCGGCGACGATTTTTCCGGTCGCCGGATCGCGCACATCGCCAAACGCGTTCACCGCCGCGAGCGCGGAGACTTTCACGCCGGCGAACGCGCCCTCCATCTCTATAGTGAAGGAACCAATGCCGGATTTCATCGCCTGCTGGATGCCGAAGAATTTTCCAACCGTCGCGCCGGTGCCTGCGCCGACGGCGCCTTCGACCACGGCTTTATCGGTGGCGGCCGCGGCGGCGGATTCGCCCATTTCACGAGTAGGGCGGATGAGCGGCTTGCCGACGTGGAAATCGAACAGGATCGCGCACGGCACGATGGGGATATGGACGCCGCCGAAGAGGAAGCCGACGCCTTTGTGTTCGAGAAATCGCCGGACGCCGCCGGCGGCTTCGAGACCGAAAGCGCTGCGGCCCGCGAAGGTGACGGCATGAATCCGATCGGTGATGTGCATGGGATTGAGCACGTCCCACTCTTCGGTGCCGGTGGCGGAGCCGCGAATGTCACCCCCGGCGACAGCGCCGGATTCACATAACACGGCAGTGCACCCCGTCAATCCGTCATAATCGGAAGCGTGCCCAACCAGGATTCCGGGGATGTCGGTAAGGCCTTTCACTTCGATCACATGTTAGCATCGTCGATACCTATGGATTTGTTGAAGAACGCCGTCCGCAGGGCATGGCCCTGCGCCACCAACAGGAGCGTCGCTTGCTGGATTTATTAAAGCCGCCGGTGGAGGCGTTTCAAGGCTGGGTGCAATTGAGCGGACGCGCGTTCGCCAATATCTTCCGCAGCCCGCACTACAACGACGACGTCTTTATCCAGATGGACACGATCGGGATCGGCTCGCTGCCGATCGTGTTGTTCATCGGTCTGTTCAGCGGGCTGATCATGGGTTTGCAGATGGCGCGCGCGCTCGAAACCTACGGAGCGCAGGGCCAAATCGGCGAGATTGTGGCGTTCGCTCTGATTCGCGAGCTGGGGCCGGTGCTGGTGGCGCTGCTGGTGGCGGGGCGGAACGCGAGCGGCATCGCGAGCGAACTGGGATCCATGAAGGTGACCGAACAGATCGATGCGATGCGCGCGCTGGGCACCGATCCGATTCAGAAGCTGGTGACGCCGCGGCTGATCGCCCTGGCAGTGGTGCTGCCGCTGCTGACCATCATTGCGGATTTGGTCGGGTTGCTGGGGGGATACTTTATCGCGTGGTCGCAATACGCTATCCCGAGCTCGCAATACTGGACGTCGGCGTACCAGGATCTGGCGTATAACGACGTAGTACAGGGGCTGGTGAAACCTTTCGCGTTTGCGATCATCATCGCGTTGGTGGGATGCTTCTACGGACTGCGCACCTCCGGGGGCACGCAGGGCGTCGGCAAGGCGACGACGAAGGCCGTAGTGGTTTCCTCCATCTGGATTTTCGTGGTGTCCTTCTTCATCGACCAGATATTTGTCTTCTACCTTCATCTGGTGTCGGCGTGAATCCGTAATGGCCACCGATTCCTCCATCCTGCGGTTCGAAAATGTCAACCTGCACTTCGGCGACGTGCCCGCGCTGGTCAACCTGTCGCTCGGAATGGGGCCGGGCGAGACGCTGGTGGTGATGGGCGCGGCGGGAAGCGGCAAGACCATGCTGCTGAAATCAGCCATGGGACTGGTGCAACCCGATTCGGGGCGCGTCTTTCTGATGAACCAAGAGGTAACGGCGCTGAAGGAATCGCAACTATTCGACATCCGCAGCAACGTGGGGATTCTATTTCAGGAAGGCGGGCTGTTCGATTCCCTGACCGTGGCGGAGAACGTCGCGTATCCGCTGCTGTACCAGCCGCGTCACGCGGCGACTTCGCAAAATGGAAGCGTGGACCAAAAGGTCCGCGAAGCGCTGCGCTTCGTGGAGCTGGAGCATACGCTCGACAAATTTCCGAGCGAGCTTTCAGGAGGCATGCGGCGGCGCGTGGGAATCGCGCGGGCGATTGTCACCGCGCCCGCGCTGGTGCTATACGATTCACCCACCGCGGGCCTGGACCCCATCACCGCGAACACCATCATCAGCCTGATCATCAAGCAGCGCGATTTGCACAACACCGCGGCGATCATGGTGACGTATCGCTACCAGGACGGGCACCTGATGGCCAATTTCCGATACAATCCCAACAGTGGCCAGATCGAGCGGGCGGCTCCTGGCGGAGCGGGGGAGAATCTCCTGAACACAGAGTTCCTGATTATGAACGAAGGTCGCGAAGTGTTTGAAGGATCGGAAGAAGAATTGACCGCGTTCCCGGACCGGTACGTGCAGAAGTTCGTCAGATAACCTATGCCAATCGAGAACAAAGCGACATGGGCGCGGCTTCGCGTGGGACTTATGGCGATCGCCGCGCTGATCATCCTGGGCGTGCTGATCTTCCTGCTCTCCAGCACGGAGGGATTTTTCAAGAGCCAGATCACGCTGTACACCTACATGGACTCTTCCTCGGCCATCGCCAAGGGCTCGCCGGTGCGGCTCAACGGAATCCTGGCCGGTAAGGTGAAGAACGTGGAGCTGACGGGATCGACTGAGCCGGGCCGCGTCGTGAAGCTGACGCTCGAAGTGGACCGGGACTTCCAGTCCCAGATTCCGGTGGATTCGAAGGCGGAAGTGACGGCGCTGAATTTGCTGGGCACCAACTACATCAACATCGCGAAAGGCAAGAGCACCCAGACGGTACAATCGGGAGCCGAATTGCAGAGCGCGGCCGCCATGGCAATTTCGGATTTTATGAAGCAAGGCAGCGCGATGCTGGGCGGAGTGCAGGACGTGGTCACCAAGGTCCAAAATATCCTGACGGAGGTGACGAGCGGAAAGGGCACCTTCGGCAAGTTGATTTACACGGAAGAGATCTACGACCAGGCCAAGGCGATCATGACCCAGGTACAGAAACTGACGGAGACGCTCAATTCGAATCGCGGGATGGGCAAGTTCATCAATGACGATACGCTCTACGACGAATTCCGCGGAACGGTGGCCAAGGCCAACAATCTGATCGACGGCATCAACCAGGGACAGGGAACGCTCGGCAAAATCGTGAAGGACCCGGCGATGTATGACGACGCCCTCAAGGCGATCGCCGATTTGCGTAAGAGCATGGCCAGGATCGACAGCATTCTGGCAGATGTCAACGACGGCAAGGGCGATGTCGGCAAGCTCTTCAAGAGCGAGGAGCTGCACGAAGAGATCAAGGCGACCATGGGGCGGCTGGATTCGATCATGGACAAGATCAACAGCGGACAGGGCACGCTGGGGCAGTTGCTGGTGAATCCGTCGATGTATGAAAGCGTGGACGGCCTGACGCGGGAGATGCATAGCCTGATGAAAGATTTCCGCGCGAACCCGAAGAAGTTTTTGACGATCCAACTGAAGCTGTTCTAGAAGCATGTTGAAAAAGGGGACAGACCGCCCTGTCCACTACTCGACGGTTTCCGGGAATCGAAGTATTGCAAATGGGGAAAGGGTAGCCTGTCCCCTTTTTCGAAGGCTGGTGGTCAACGCCGACGATTTCGGCTTCACGCGCGACGTGAACCAGGGAATCATCGAGGCGCATCGCGACGGCATTCTGACCGCAACCACGCTGATGGCCACGGGCCGCGCTTTCGACGACGCCGTGCGGCTCGCCAAAGAAAATCCAACTCTGGATGTGGGTTGTCACCTGGTGCTGGTGGGCGAGGTGGGATTTCCATCCAGCGTTCCCAAGCTGCTGCTCGCGATCGCGCTACGGCGGATCAACGTGTATGACGAACTGGCGGCGCAGGTGCGGCGAATCGTCGACGCGGGGATCGCGCCGACGCATCTGGATACGCACAAGCACACGCACCTGATCCCGCAGGTTCTGGACGCCGTCGCGCGGATTTCGGAAGAGTTCAGGATTCCGTGGGTGCGGCGTCCATTCGATTTTCCGATGCAGGCGGGAGTTCGAGGGGCGGGGTGGACGCGGCGCGCGGTCAGCGGAGCGTTTGGAATCGTGCGCGGACGATTTGGGCGGGTGCTCGAGCGGCATGGATGCAAGTCGACGGATCATTTCGCGGGGTTCAGGTTCACGGGAAAGTACGATGCCGGCGATCTGGCGGCGCTGATTCGCGCGCTGGCGGAGGGATCGACGGAGTTCATGTGTCATCCGGGGCGGTGCGGGGAGGAACTCCGGTCGGCGAAAACGCGGCTGAAGGAGAGCCGCGAGGAAGAGTTGAGGGCGCTGGTGTCGAAGGACGTGCGGGAGGCGTTGGCGGAGGCGCGAGTGGAACTGGTGAGTTATCGCGATTTGGGTGGGTAGGGGGTAGTGTCCCGACTTCGATCTCCAGTGCGATGAACGGCTTCCTGATTGGCAATAGACCGAAATAGTACAATTTTAGTGGTTCAGTCTGATGATCACCAGCATCCACACCCTGATTTATTCCGACGATGCCCCCGCAACGCGTGCATTCCTTCGCGACGTCCTCGGCTGGCCCTACGTCGAGGATGCGCTGGGCGGAGGCGCGGGTTGGCTGATCTTCAAGACCGGGCGGAGTGAGATGGGCGTGCACCCGACCCACAGCGTCTACGATGGCAAGACGTACGAATCCCCGCGACACCATCTGATCTCCCTGATGTGCGACGACATCACACACACGGTGGCTGAACTGAAGGGCAAAGGAGCGGAGTTCCACGGCGAAGTTCAGGATCACGGGTACGGACTCGTGGTCATGATGGCCGTACCTGGCGCGGACGACATCATGCTTTACGAGCCCAAGCATCCGCTGGCGTATAGCCTTTGACCGATTGAAAGGGCAACTAACTCGCTCCCACCTTTCACCCTTCGCAAGGCATCGTTCAAACAAATCAGGACACTACCGGTAGGACCCTCGCCGGACACCGTACCAGTTTCGGTACATACCGGGGAAAAAATCGGACAGACAAGACTGAGAGCCTTTTTTCGTGCAATACCGGGTCAGCGCGATCAAGAATGTGCGTGACGAAAAAAGGTGTCAGTCTTGTCAGTCCCTATTTTTTCGCGTCATCACGATCAGGTTGTGAAAAAAGGTGTCAGTCCTTGTCAGCCCCTTTTCGGCCGTTTTCTTCGTGCGACGCCCAATCGGGCTCCGAAGGCTTCCAGAACCGCAACTAAGGTTTGCACACTGGGGTTGCCCTTCTCGGAGAGCGCCCGATACAGGCTTTCGCGATTCAGGCCGGAACGGGCAGCAATCGTAGCTATACCTCCCTGTGCTTGCGTGACGTTTCGCAACGCGATCAGGAATATTCTCGGGTCTGGCTCATCCAGCGCAGCATCGAGATACGCGAGCGCACGTTCCTTGTCTTTCAGCAGGTCCATCAAGAGATCGTCATACGGCGCGCTTCTAGGCATCTGGCCTCCTCCTGTAATCCGTGAGATACTCTCTGGCACGGAGAATGTCTTTTTGTTGGGTAGCTTTATCCCCGCCGCAAAACAGTATCACCGTCGCCCTGTCCTCAACCATGAAGTAAACCCGGTACCCTGGGCCGACATCGATGCGCAATTCAGATAGTCCCTTTCCCAAGGATCTGGCGTCTCCGAAATTGCCCAGGCGCAACCGCTCCAAGCGAACCAGCACTCGGGCCGCGGCGTTTCGATCTGACAGCGAGCACAGCCACTCCGCAAATGGACGTTTTCCATTCGCCGCGACGTAGTACCGCAGCGAGTACTCGTGTGTCGGCATTCAATCATTCATTGTAGCTTATCGGCTACAAGAAACCAAACTTGTCGGACCAACGACGGCCGGATTGGCTGCCCTCCCGGACCACGCCAACCGAGGAAACACCAAGCCCCTCCAGTACATGAATCCTAGTAAGCTGGGCGAATGCCGGAAAATGTCATTCTCACCGAAGTGCGCGATGGCGTGGCGACGCTCACGCTGAATCGTCCTGAAAAATTGAACGCGCTGAGTGCGGAGCTGTGGGCGCAATCGGCCGCGAAGTTGAAAGAGTGGGGGCGCGACCGGCAAGTGGGAGCGATCGTGGTGACAGGGGCGGGACGCGCATTCTGCGCGGGCGGCGATGTTTCGGCAATGTCGCGCGAGGGCGATGGAACCACGCTCGAGCAGCGAATCGACCGCCTGCGCGAGGCGCAGGATCTTTCCTGGCTGCTCTACAATCTGCCGAAAGTCACCATCGCGGCGGTGAATGGACACGCCGTCGGCGCGGGACTGGGACTGGCGCTGGCGTGCGATTTGCGGATGGCGTCGAGCACGGCGAAGTTCGGGACCGCGTATGCGAAGGTCGGATTCGGCGGGGATTTCGGGACGACGTGGCTGCTGGCGCGATACGCGGGTGCGCCGAAGGCGAAGGAGCTGTTTTTTCTGGGCGAGAATATCGACGCGGCGGAGGCGCACCGGATCGGCATCGTCAATCGAGTGATGGAGCCGGAGCGGTTGATGGGCGAGGTGGCGGAAATGGCGGCGCGCATCGCGGCGGGACCGCTGACCAGTTTTCGATATATGAAAGCCAACGTGAACCTGGCGGCGTCGACGGATTTTCGAACGCTGCTGGATCGCGAGGCGGAGACGCATTTGCGATGCGGGATGACGGAGGATCATCGCGAGGGGGTTCGGGCGTTCATGGAGAAGCGCGCGGCGAAGTTTACGGGGCGGTAGACACGAGGCAGCGCATGGCGCTGCCCCACGAGAAAGAAGGCGCGATTCGGGCGATCGTGCGCGGGTCAGGGGCGCGCCCTACAGCGTCGGCGCCATTCGAACAAGAAGATTCCCGCTGCGACGCTGACGTTCAGCGAGGCGACGCCTGAGGCAGAGCCGCCCGGTGCGGGGCCTCCCGATGCAGAGCCGCTTAACGGGATGCGCACCAGGAAATCGCACTGTTTGGCGACGTGCTCATGCAATCCGCGGCCCTCGCCGCCGAGCACGATGGCCGTGGGGGTGGTCAACTCGACGCGATCGTATGCGTGCTCGCCGCGTTCGTCCAGGCCGTAGATCCAATAGCCGCGCTGCTTCAGGTCTTCGAGCGCGTGCCGAATGTTCACCACGCGCACGACCGGCAGATAGGCCAGCGCGCCGGAGGCAGCGCGCGCGACGGTTTCCGTAAGCCCGACGGCGCGGCGTTCCGGAATCACGATGGCGGCTGCGCCGGCTGCGTGCGCGGTACGAATGATCGCGCCGAGATTATGCGGATCTTCGACGCCGTCGAGGACGACATGCAGTCCACTGCCAGGGGCGGTTTCATCGAGGGTCGAGTATTTTTCAGCGGCGCCGAAAGCAACGACTCCCTGATGGGCGGCGCCGCCAGCGGCGCGATCGAGTTGATCGCGGGACTCGAATCGCACGGGAATTTTGCGTTCGCGGCAGAGATCGACAATTTCCTGAATCCGGGGCGTAGCCGCGCCCCGGGCGACCATGACATAGTTGAGGGGTCGCCCGGCCCGGAGAGCCTCCCGGACGGGATGGATTCCCGCGAGCGAAGACATTATGATAAGGGTACTCTCATGAGCGCGTCAGAAAACATTCCCGTGCAACCGTCGCATGAAATCCCGGACAAGCTGTACTTTCGCATCGGCGAGGTGGCTCGTCTGGCCGGCATCAAACCTTACGTGCTGCGGTTCTGGGAAACGGAGTTTCCGTCGCTGGGGCCGAAGAAGTCGGGCACGGGGCACCGGCTGTATCGCCGCAAGGAAGTGGAGCTGGTGCTGGAGATCAAGCGGCTGCTGTACGAAAAGCGGTTCACCATCGAAGGCGCACGGCGGTCCATGGAGACGCGCGGCAAGGGCGAGGCGGCGCGGACGGTGAAGCCCGCCAAGAAGGAAAAGACCCGGCAGGCGGATTTGTTCGCCGATCAGCCGTCGATGTTCGAAACGGTGCGTAATGAATTGCGCGCGCTGGCCGAGATGTTGAAGTAGCCGGAGCGGGATTAACGGGCGCGCGGGCGCTTGCCGGACGCCGTCGCTCGGTTGCTCGGGTCGCCAAGACAGGCCTGCTGTCAACGGCAAAGCGCCTCAAAGTCGCGGGTTCGCGGTCGATGAGCACTACAGGGTGCGTTCACCGCGATGATTCAAGTAACCCGTATCAATCACGTTCCGCTGGTGCTTAATGCCAATCTGATTGAGCACGTGGAAGCGACACCCGACACTGTGATCAGCCTTATCAACGGGCAAAAGTTCATGGTGCTCGAAGATACCGACGAAGTGGTTCGCAGGGTGATCGAGTTCCAGCGTTCCATTTATCGCTGCGCGCTGGCGACCGAAGGGCGCTGACTCGACCGCCATGCCAAACGACGAGATCATCGACGCGCCGTCGCCGAAAAAGAAGAAACAGGGGAGCAAGCCGGACTTCGGTTCGATGGCCGGGGTGGCGTTGGCGCTGTTGGCAATCCTCGGCGGGCTGGTTCTCGAGGGCGGCAAACTGGCGGACGTCGCACAGTTCACGGCGGCGCTGATTGTGCTGGGCGGGACGGCGGGGGCGGTGTTGATTTCGATGCCGCTAAAGGTGGTGACGGGCGCGATGCGGCGGCTGGTGGGGGTATTTTTCGATCCGACGACTCCCGTGACTGGCATGATCGAGGAATTGATCGGTTATGCGACGCAGGCGCGAAAGAGCGGGCTGGTTTCGCTGGAACAGGTCACCGAGAATATAGAAGATCCGTTTCTGCGGAAGGCGCTGATGCTGGCGGTGGATGGGACCGATCTCCAGGAAATGCGCGGAATGCTGGATCTGGTGATCGAGGTGGAAGAGCAGCATGCCGAGGCGGAGGCGAAGGTTTTCGAGAGCGCGGGCGGGTATGCGCCGACCATCGGCATTATCGGGGCGGTGCTGGGATTGATTCAGGTGATGAAAAACCTCGCGAATATCGAAGAGGTGGGGCACGGAATCGCGGTGGCGTTCGTGGCAACGGTATACGGCGTCGGTATGGCGAACCTGTTCTTTCTGCCGGTGGCAAACAAAATCAAGGCGCGGTCCACGGCGGCGATTCGCCGCAAAGAAATCATCATCGAAGCTGTTTCGGGGATCGTCGAGGGATTGAATCCGAAGCTGATCCGGATGAAGCTGGAGGCGTATGCCGACGGTCCGCCAAAGAAGAAGAAAGCGCGAGAGCAAAAAAGCGCGGACGCCGGGCAACCGGCTAAAGCAGAGGCGTAGGGGCGATGGCCAGGAAAAAGAAAGGGCCCTCGGCTGAGAATCACGAGCGATGGCTGGTCTCCTACGCGGATTTCATCACGCTGCTGTTCGCTTTTTTCGTAGTGATGTTCGCCAGCTCGCAGGCGGATAAGGGCCGTGCGCAGGAGGTATCGGATTCGGTGAAGAGGGCGCTCGAAGGCGAAAAACTATCGTCCATATTAGCGGCGGTGCTGGGCGGAGCGGTGGACAACGTGGGTAAAGGCAACGCGATGATGCGCGGTCCCGGCGGAACGCAGCGAGGCCAGGAAGAAAAAAAAGAATTGAAGATGGCGGAGTTGGTGCCGTCGATGAAGGCGCTCAACGAAGAGCTCAAAGACGAAATCGCCTCCGGGAGGGTTCGGATCAACATGGAGGCGCGAGGCCTGGTAGTGAGCTTCCAGCAAGCGGCGCTGTTTCCATCCGGGGAGGACGTGGTGTCTCCCGAAGCCATAGGAGCAATGGAAAAAGTGGCACGAGCGATCGCCAAGCTTCCGAATCCGGTGCGCCTGGAGGGGCACACCGATTCCGTCCCGATCAAGACCGCGCGCTTCCGGAGTAATTGGGAGCTATCGGCGGCACGCAGCATCGCGACCATGGAGCTGCTGGCCACCCGGTTCGGTCTGCCGCGCGAACGGATGTCGATCGCGGGCTACGCGAATGTAGCCCCGGTGGCGTCGAACGATTCCGAAGAAGGCCGCGCCAAGAACCGGCGCGTGGACATTGTGATTCTGAGCGAGCAGGGCGTGCTCGCCGAGCCGGCGAAAGCGGAAGCACCAACACCCCAACGCGCCGCCAAGTAAAGTTGGATCATTTCCCTGATTTTGTCTCGCCCCCCGCAACTGGTCTAAACTTATTTTGGATGGCTATCAAAGTCGGAATCAATGGATTTGGCAGGATTGGCCGCAACATGGTGCGCGCTGCCTTGCGCAATCCGAATATTGAATTCGTCGCCGCCAACGATCTTACAGACACCCGGACGCTGGCGCACCTGCTGAAGTACGACTCGATCCTCGGCCCGATCCACGCCGAGGTGAAGGCGGAGGGCGACGCGATTCTGGTGGACGGAAAGCGGATCAAGATTTTCTCCGTGAAAGACCCGGCGGAGATCGATTTTCCCGGATTCGGCGCGCAGATCGTGGTGGAATCCACGGGCAAGTTCACCGACGCGAAAGACGCCTCGAAGCACCTGCGCGGGTCCGTGAAAAAAGTGATTATCACCGCGCCCGCCAAGAATGAGGATCTGACCATGGTGCTGGGCGTGAACGACAAAGCGTACGATGCGTCGAAGCACAATGTCATTTCGAACGCGTCCTGTACCACCAATTGTCTCGCGCCGGTGGTCAAGGTGATTCACGAGGCCTTTGGCATCGAGAAGGGCCAAATGACCACCATCCACAGCTATACCAACGATCAGCATGTGCTGGATTTTCCGCACAAGGATTTACGGCGCGCGCGCGCGGCGGCGATCAACATGATCCCAACGACGACCGGCGCCGCCAAGGCGATCGGATTGGTGATGCCGCAACTCAAAGGCAAACTGGACGGTTACGCGATGCGGGTTCCGACGCCCAACGTTTCGGTGGTAGACCTGGTGGCGCTCACGTCGAAATCGACCACCGCCGAGGCCGTAAACGCGGACTTGAAGCAGGCAGCCGAAGGTCCGCTCAAAGGGATTCTGGCGTACACGGAAGACCCGGTGGTTTCGACGGACATGATGCACAATCCCAATAGCTCGATTGTCGACGCGCAGCTTACCAAGGTGGTGGGAGACAACCTGGTGAAAGTGGTCGCGTGGTACGACAACGAGTGGGGGTATTCGATGCGGTGCGTGGATCTGATCGAGTTTCTGGCGAGAAAGGGGCTGTAATCACCAGAGCAGCCGCACCGGATACTGCGCGAGCAGCGGATCGGGACTGAGAATCGCGAGTCCGTGGACGATCGACTGGCAGATCAGCATACGGTCGAACGGGTCGTTGTGGTGGAATGGCAGCGATGCCGAGAATAGCGCGGCCTCCTCGCGGAGATCGAGCACGGCGATCCCTAGTTTCACCCTCCGGGACGGCACGTAGGTCCCGGGCGGTTCCGCGAGCGATAACTTGCCTTTCGCGTACTTCAGCGCTAATTCCCAAATAGAAGCCACGCTTAGGAACAGCTCATTGTTCGGATTCTCCAGAGCCGCTTTCGCCGCGAACGACAACCCGTCCGATCCAGAGGTGTACCAGAGAAACGTGCAGGTATCCAGCAGCAGCCTCACTTCTCGGGAATCTCCCCCGCATTTAGTCTCTTCATGAACTCGGCGGCTTCGCGCTCACGCGCCATTGTCTCCGGCGTCGGATCTCCGAAATACGCAAGGAAATCCTCGGGCATCGGGTCGAAGAATTCGGGAGGGATGATCGTCTTACCTTTGTCCATACCAAAAAGCCTCGCGCGATCCACGACCGGCGCCGCTGCCGGTACGAGTATCGCGATTGGCACATTCCGCCTGCAGACTACGATCCGCTGGCCCTTTTCGGCCTTTTTCAGGTACTTGGAAAGGTGCGTCTTGGCCTCGTGGATATTGATGTGGATGGTCTTCGTTCCCGCCATACTTAGTCCGATAGTAGACTAACAACTGGACTAAGTCAATTCACATCTTTGCCCATGTACATCTCTTTGACCAGCGACCGGTAATTCTCCAGCACCTTGGTGCGGCGGATTTTCATGGTCGGCGTCAGCTCGCCCTTCTCGATCGAAAAATCGCGCTCCAGTACTTTGAACTTGCGAATCTGCTCAAAAGACGCGAGCTGCCGATTCACGTCCTTCACGGCCTGTTCGACGGCCTTGCGGGTTTCCTCCAGAGTTCCGTTGACAGTGAACAGGGCCGTGACGTAGGGCATGCGATCGCCGATGAGCAGCACCTGATTGATCAGGGCCTCACGCTTGAAAAGACCTTCGATGCGCGCGGGATAAATCTTTTTTCCGTTGGAGGAAACGATCAGCTCCTTCTTGCGGCCGGTGATATACCAGTAGCCTTCGGCGTCGACTTCCGCGATATCGCCGGTGGCCAGCCAGCCGTCGCGCAGCACGGCGGCGGTAGATTCAGGATCGTTATAGTAGCCGGTGAAAAGGCAAGGACTGCGCAGCAGCATCTCGCCATCGCCGGCGAGGCGCGCTTCGACGCCCGGCAACAACTTCCCGATACTGCCGGATTTCGGCCGGTCGAGAGGATTCAGCGCGGCAACGCCGCCTTCGGTCAAGCCGTACCCTTCGATCAACGGCATTCCGATGGCGGCGTAAAACTCCGCCAACTCCTTGCCGAGAGGGGCCGCGCCCGAGCACGCGATTCGAATTCGTCCGCCGAGACGTTCACGGATTTTCCGGAACACCACGCGGTCGAAAAACCGCAAAGAGGTGCGCAACCATGCGGGAACCGGCTGGCCGGCCAAGCGAAGAGCGTTCGCCTTGGCTCCAGCGCCGAGTCCAAGATAAAAAAGCTTTCGCAGAGCCGCGGGGCGCTTGCGGATTTCCGTCGAGATGGTGGAATAAACCCGCTCCCACACGCGCGGCGGCGCAAGAAAAAATGTGGGGCGGATGGTGCGAATCTCAGCGGGAAGCTTGGAGACGCCTTCGGAAAACCATACCTCCGAGCCCTGGCGCACGGGCACCAACTGTACCACCACTCGCTGGGCGATATGGGCGGAAGGGAGAAACGCGATGGTCACGTCTTCCGGCGTCAACGGCAAAACAAACGGCGCGTGATCCATGTTCGCGACCAGCGCGCGATGCGTCACCAGACCCATTTTCGGCTCGCCCGTAGCTCCGGAGGTCATGTAGAGGACCGCGGTCGTGTCCGGGCGCACTTCGGCGCGGATACGAGCGAAGGCGTCCGGATCTTCGCGCATCCGCTGCTCGCCGGAGGCGCGGACCTGCTCTAACGTGAGAACGCCTTCGGCGTTGGTGATGACGCCTTCGGCGCCGCCAGCGAGCAGAATCCATCGCACGTCCAAAAGTGTGTCGCCGGCGGCGGATTGGAGCGCGTTCATGGCTTTCGCGTTTTCCACCAGCACGAAGCGCGCGCCGGAGGCTCGCAGCGTTCCCGCCTGATCGCCGAAAGGCAGGCTGGTGTAGAGCGCGGCGGCGATCGCGCCCGCGGCCATCACGCCCATGTCGGCGAGATAGAATTCGGCGCGCGTCTCGGATTGGAGCGCGACAATATCGGCAACGGAAACTCCGATTTCGCGCAAGCCCACCGCGATCTGCTGGACCGAGTCACGATACTCGCGCCAGGTCCACGAACGGTACTTTCCACCTCCGGCCGGCTGATGCAGGGCAGCCCTCTCGGGGTAGGCCGCCGCAGTCTCTTCAAGTACTGTATATACGGTGCGGCTGCCGGCCGCTCCATTATCACGTGTCATCCGAGTCTCGGCCTTCTTCCATGTGGCTTCCGCCATCCGGCACAATGCTACCATGCCAAGAAATGGGGTTCGGCAAGGAAATCGATGTGGCGCGGAAGGCCGCGGTGCGCGCGGCAGCGCTGGCTTTGCGCCACCAGGCGGCGGGAATCCGGGCGGAATCGAAACCCGACGATTCGCCGGTCACCATCGCGGACCGAGAGTGCGAACGGCTGATCGCGGGGATTCTGGAGGAGGCCTTTCCCGACGACGGAATGCTGGGCGAAGAGGGCGCGCGCAAGCAGTCGAAAAGCGGACGGAGGTGGATCATCGATCCCATTGATGGAACCAGGGATTTTGTTCGAGGCAATCCGTTGTGGAGCGTGCTGATCGGCCTGGAGGAGGAGCGCGCCGAGCGCGGCGAAATAGTGGCAGGCGTGGTGCATCTGCCGCTGCTTTCGCAGACCTGTTGGGCGTCGCGCGGCGGCGGTGCATTTCGAAACGACGCGAGGATGCGGGTGTCCTCGATCGGCGATCCGCGGCTCGCGGTGCTTTCGGTGAACAGTTTGAATCGCATTGGCGAGATGCCTTTTGCGCGGAACCTGATCGAATGGGCGGGCCGGTTCTGGGCGGTTCGCTCGCTCGGCGGAACGCCGGACGCGATGATGCTCGCGGCAGGCGAACTGGACGCCTGGATCGAGCCGAAAGTAGCGGTGTGGGATCTGGCGGCGGTGCAGGTGATCCTGGAAGAAGCCGGCGCCGTGTTTTTCGCCTTTAACGGGGCGCGGAGTATTCACGAAGGCAACGCGATCGCCTGCACACCCGGCCTGGAGGGCGAACTTCGCGAATATTTCTTAAGCACGATGACGGAACGCGGCGGCGCCGTCGCCTGAGGTCACACAGGGAGACGACCCATGGATTCAACCCACGCCATATTAGTGATCAGCGCGCATGCCGCCGATTTCGTGTGGCGCGCCGGCGGAGCGATCGCACTGTATCGCAGCCGGGGATATCGCGTGCGTGTGCTGTGCCTTTCCTTTGGCGAGCGTGGAGAAAGCCAAGGCGCGTGGAAGCACCCCGGCATGACCCTGGAACGGGTCAAGGAAATCCGTCGCGCGGAATCGGAAGCAGCGGCTGAAATATTAGGATCGGAAATTCGATTCTTCGATTGCGGCGACTATCCGCTGGAGCTGTCCGAGGAAACCATCGGTGCGATGGCCGCGGAATTTCGCGTGCTTCAACCTCAGTTCATCCTCACGCATTCCGCGCGCGATCCTTATAATCCCGATCATCCGGCCGCCCACCAGGCAACTTTGCGGGCGCGGGTGTATGCGCAGGCGCTGGGTTATTCCCCGCCGGGCGATCATCCGCCGGGCCATCCCGCGAACGCGAAGGCCATTGGAGCGCCACCCGTGTTCACCTTCGAGCCGCATCAGCCGGAGCAATGCGAATTCAAGCCCCAGGTACTGCTCGACATCACGCCGGTGTTCGATCAGAAACGCCGCGCGATGGAATCCATGAAGGCGCAGGAGCACTTGTGGGAGTATTACATCGACCTGGCGAAGCGCCGCGGAACGCAAGCGGTGCGGAACTCCGGAAATCGCGCGATCCGGTACGCGGAAGCGTTCGAACGCGTCTATCCTCAGGTGACCGACGCGTTGTCGTAGGGGCTTATGAAAGGCAGAATCGTCCGCAATGTCGTGCGAGTGGACGCGAGCGTCATGGAAACGCTGGGCGCGCTCGGGGTCGCCACCGTGCATGAAGCGCAAAGCCGCACGGGATTGATGCAGCCCTATATGCGCCCGATCTACGCGGCGGCGAAAGTTGCCGGGTCGGCGATCACGGTCCTGTGCCCGCCCGCCGATAATCTGATGATCCACGCGGCGATGGAGGTGTGCCGCGCAGGCGATGTGCTGGTGGTTGCGACGATGGACGAGTGTACACACGGGATGTTTGGCGACCTGCTCGCGACTTCGTGCCGGGCGCGCGGCGTGGTTGGGCTGGTGATCGATTCGGGCGTTCGCGATACTGCCGAACTGACGGCGATGCAGTTTCCGGTCTGGTCGAAAACAATTTTCGCGCAGGGGACCGTGAAGGCGAGTGCGGGGTCGGTCAATATTCCGATGGTCTGCGCGGGGGCGCAGGTGGATCCGGGAGATGTCATCATTGGCGATGCGGACGGCGTGGTAGTGGTAAAGCGCAGCGCGGCTGCGGCGGTCGCCAAAGCCGGCGAGGAACGCCGCGCGAAAGAGGCCCGCACTCGCGAACGGCTCAAGGCAGGCGAGCTCGGCATCGACATTTATGGTCTTCGCGACAAGCTGGCTGAACTGGGAGTAGAGTACGAAGAGTAACTTGAGGAGTTTGAATATGAAGCCACTATTAAACACCAAAGCCCCGATGAGCGTGCGTTGTCTGATCGCGCTCGGCGCATCATCCATGGCGCTTTCGATCGCCCCCGGTGCTCTGGCCGCGAACTGCGAGGCGCTTACCGCTCTTTCGCTTCCGAATACGACCATCGCTTCGGCGAAGGCGGTCGCGGCAGGCCCGTTCACCGCCGGGCGCGGCCAGGCGAGCAACCTGCCCGCCTTCTGCAAGGTTCACGGGGTCATCAAACCGACTGCCGTTTCGGCGATCCACTTCGAAGTGTGGATGCCCGACACCAACTGGAACGGCAACCTCCAGGTTGCGGGAAACGGCGGCCTTGCGGGCAGCATCAGCACCGGTCCGATGGCGGCGGCGGTGCGCAACGGATTCGCGGCGGCGTCGACCGACACGGGTCACTCCGCGCAGGAGCCGCGCCAATGGCTGGAGGATCGCGAGCGCCTCACCGATTACAGCTATCGCGGCCTGCACCTCACGACGGTGGACGCGAAAGCGATCGTCAAGGCCTTCTACACGCAGAATGCGAAATCGTCGTATTTCATGGGCTGCTCCTACGGCGGCAAGCAGGCACTGACCGAAGCGCAGCGCTTCCCGGCGGATTTCGATGGCATCGTCGCCGGCGACGCCGCGAATTTCTGGACGCATCAGATGATGAGCGAAGTGTGGAACGGCGTGGCGACCAGCACGCCCGAAACGAATCTTCCGGCGGAAAAATTGCAGATCGTCCAGGATGCCGCGATGGCGCAGTGCGATGCGCTCGACGGGGCCGCCGACGGCATCATCAGCGATCCCATGCACTGCCATTTCGATCCGAAAAAGTTGTTGTGCAAGGGTGACGACACGTCGAAGTGCCTCACGGCGGCGCAGGTGGGCGCAGTCGAAAAACTTTACAGCGGCCCAGTGAATCCGCGAACCGGTCAGAAACTGTATCCCGGCCTGTATCCTGGCGGCGAGCTCGGCTGGGGACGCGCGGGCGGGCAGATGGTGATCAATCGAACCGCATCATCCGGAGTCAGTTCCAACGATTTCTTTCGTTACGCGTTGTTTAAGAATCCGGACTGGCAGTTTCGCACGCTCGATTTCGATCGCGACGCACAGGCCGTGGATGAAAAGCTGGCGCCGATCATGAACGCGACCGATGCGAATCTGGAAGAGTTTCGCAAGCTGGGCCACAAGCTGATCTATTATCACGGCACGGCCGATCCGCTGGTTCCCGCGCAGAACGGCGTCGATTATTACGAGGCGGTCGTCAAGGCGCAAAAGGGACTCGATAAGACGCAACAGTTCTTTCGCGTTTTTCTGGTGCCGGGGTTGTATCACTGCTCGGGCGGCCCGGGGCCCATCGGATTTGGCGCGTCGCAACCGGCGTCGCAGGTGGATGCCGATCACGACATCTTGACGGCCGCGGTCGGTTGGGTGGAGAAGGGGATCGCACCGGAGAAGATCATCGCGACGAAATACGTGGACGGCTCGCCCGCGAAGGGGATCGCGTTGCAGCGGCCGTTGTGCATGTATCCCGCAGTGGCGAAGTACAAAGGGTCGGGCGACATGAAGGACGCGAGCAGTTTCGCGTGCGTGAAACCGTAGAGCGATTTCCCACGCCGCTCGTCGTCGACTGGTCGCATGGCCGGCTTAAAGCCGGCTGCAGGCAGGATTGCCTGCCCCACAATTTAACGAAATGCGTAGCGCAGGCTGTTCGCGGCTAGCTGCTCCAGTTCCGGTTCAGTAAATCGAAACCGATCGCGGGCGAGAGCGTACTCGCCGGCAAGAGTGCAATCGAAAAGCGCGGGATCATCGGTATTCAACACAATCGGGACGCCCGCGTCGAACAGCCGCCGCACGGGATGTTCTGCTAACGACGCGACCGCGCCCGTGCGCACGTTGCTGGTGATGCACACTTCGAGCGGAATGTTTCTTGCGCGAAGATGCTCGACCAGCCTCGGATCGTCGATCGCGCGAATACCGTGGCCGATGCGCTCGGCTCCAATCGCCAGGGCGTCCCAGATGCTCTGCGCGTCGGTCGTCTCACCGGCGTGGCAGGTCAGCCGCAGACCGCGATCGCGAGCTTGCGCGTACAGATCTTTGAACCACAGTGCGGGTCCGCCCGCTTCGAATCCGCCGAGTCCGATCGCAACTACGCCGTCGTCAACGCGCTCCGCGGCAAGATCGAACACGGGTTTCGCTGCGTCGGCGCCGAATTGTCGCGTCGCATCCAAAATCCACGTGACTGGAAATCGCGAACGTCCGGCTTCGCGTTGGAGCGCGTCGTAGATCGACCCGAAATCCCGACCTTTCCAGAGCATCATGCCTACCGATAGCGTCACCTCGGCGTAAACCACGCCTTCGCCCGACAGGCGATCGAATAATCGCCGAGCCGCGATCGCGTAATGGCCGGGCGTCAGCAAGCGTTTGTTCACCCAGATATAGCTCTGGATGAATCCGGCGAAATCGGTGTAGGAAGTCGCGGCCGCGATCTCTTCACGCGTCAGCGACGGATCGATCTCCAGTAGCGTTTCCGGCTCAACCGAACCCTCCAGGTGCACGTGCAGTTCGGCCCGCGGCGTCATCATCGCCATGATAACCGGCATAATAGCGAGCATGGAGCCTGGATCGCGACAGCCACTCGAAGAAAGTGCCCAGCGGAACGCGGTGACGGTCATCGAACCCGATGAGATTGTCGTCGCGCCCGCCGCGCTATTAACCGACTACGAGCTGTACCTTCACGGCGAAGGCACCAATCACGAGAGCTACCGGACGCTGGGAGCACACCTGCTCACCGTCGATTCCGTGAACGGCGTGCGATTCGCGGTGTGGGCGCCCAACGCGAAAACGGTCAGCGTCATCGGCGATTTCAATCGTTGGGATCGCACCCGGCATCCGATGCGGAAGCGCGACGGCGGCGTGTGGGAAGTCTTTGTAGCCGGGATCGGCGAGGGCGCCAATTATAAGTACTCCATCACCTCAGCCTCGGGAAGCGAGCAGCAGAAGAGCGATCCATACGCCTTCTACGCGGAGATGCCGCCGAAGACGGCGTCAGTGGTGTGGAGTCTCGCGAATTACGAATGGGGCGACGCGGAATGGATGAAGACGCGCGGCGAACGCGACCTGCTGCACTCGCCGGTTTCGATTTACGAAGTGCACCTGGCCTCGTGGATGCGCGGCCCGGGGAACGAGTGGCTCACATATCGCGAGCTGGCGCATCGCCTGCTCGAATACGCCACGCAGATGGGTTATACGCATCTGGAACTGATGCCAGTGATGGAGCATCCCTTCGCCGGTTCGTGGGGCTATCAGGTCACCGGGTATTACGCGCCCACTTCGCGTTTCGGGAATCCCGACGATTTTCGCTACTTCGTCGATCAGTGCCATCAGGCGGGGCTGGGCGTAATTTTGGATTGGGTGCCCGCGCATTTTCCGCGCGACGCGCACGCGCTATGGCGATTCGACGGCACCGCGCTCTATGAGCATGACGATCCGCGGCAGGGCGAGAACCGCGACTGGGGCACGCTGATTTTCAATTACGGCCGCAACGAAGTTCGCACGTTCCTGCTGTCGAATGCGCTGTACTGGCTGCGCGAATTCCACGCCGACGGTTTGCGCGTGGACGCGGTCGCATCCATGCTGTATCTGGATTATTCGAAAAAGCCGGGCGATTGGGTCCCGAACCAATTCGGCGGACGGGAGAATCTGGCGGCCGTCGATTTCCTCCATCGCTTCAATGAACTGGTTCACCGGGAGCCGGGCGCGATAAGTATCGCCGAGGAATCCACTGCATGGCCGGGCGTGTCGCGGCCGGTCTACGTGAACGGCCTGGGCTTCACCATGAAGTGGAACATGGGCTGGATGCACGACATGCTCGATTATTTTTCGAAGGACCCGATCCATCGCCGGTATCATCATCAGAACATCACGTTCAGCATGCTGTACGCGTTTACGGAAAACTTCGTGCTGCCGGTTTCGCATGACGAAGTGGTTCATCTGAAGCATCACCTGGTGTCGAAAATGCCGGGCGATGAGTGGCAGCGCTTCGCGAACACGCGCGCGTTTCTCGCGTACATGTACGGGCACCCTGGAAGGAAACTTTTGTTCATGGGCTGCGACTTCGGCCAAACGGAAGAGTGGAATCACGACATAGGGCTGCCGTGGCATCTGCTGCAATGGCCGGTGCATCACAAGCTGATGACCATGGTGAAGGAGCTCAACCGGTTTTATCGCCGCGAACCCTCCCTGTATGAGGTCGACGACAGCTATGCGGGGTTTGAGTGGATCGATTTCCACGACGTGGAAGGGTCCGTGATCAGCTTCGTGCGCTTCGCTCGGAATCGCGAGGATTTTCTGGTATTCTGCTGCAATTTTACGCCGGTGCCCCGGCAGAATTACAAGATCGGCGTTCCGCGCGGCGGTGTTTATCGGGAAGTGTTCAACACGGATGCCGACATGTTCGGCGGATCCAATCTCGGCAACCTGGGTGAGACTGTCGCAGCCGATGCGCCGAGCCACGGGCGTCCCGCGAGCATGTGGGCAACGTTGCCGCCGCTGGCGGTAGTGGTGTTCAAGCCCGCGTGAATCGGATCACTCGTGCAGCACTGTGAACCGGCTGATAGAATAACCCAGCACGCCCCCCATAAATACATCCGAGACGAAGTGTGCCGACAAGCTTAGCCTTGAAAAGCCGACCGCCGTAGCCAGTCCATAGGCGGCCCACGGCACCCAGCGATGATCCTTCCCATATCGTCGCGAGATGATGGTTGCCACGGAGAACGCCGCGATCGTGTGTCCTGAGGGGAAGCTCCCGCCGGTCAAGCTGGACTTGCCTTCCCAGAACGAATCGCCGAATCCCGAGTGCGGCGACAGATCGGCCGGGCGAGCCCTCGTTGTTGCCGCTTTCAGAGCGGCCGCCACAACTTCAACGTCCGCAACCGCCTCCGCGCTGAACAGCGCAGTGTCCTTCATCTTCTTGTCGTGCTGGATGAGTCCAACGGAGAGTAGCGCCACCGGCACCAAGGCAGTGCCAATGGCGGTATGGTTACTGCTGAAGACGTTATTGAAATTGCCAAAGGCGCCGGTGTTGCGGAAATAGTGCGCGACCGGAGGATCGGCGCCCAGAAACAGCCCAGTCGCTACGCCAGCCACTCCGATGGTGGGCACGAAGTCGCGCGGCTCATCGAGCCGCGCCGGGAACGTCCAGATGGACCGCTGGTCCTCGAGGATATTGGGAATGAGGTCTCTCCAACTCACTTCGCGACCCTGGCCCATGACCACGCCCGGCAGCGCGATCACGACAAAATAGCGGAAAAGAGACCAGTTCGTCATACCTGCTGCAACGATGCGCGCCGAAGGCTCGGCGTTTCACCACAACACGCGTTCCAGAGCTTCGCAAAAGAAATACTCGCCCCACATCACCGATTCATCCACGCCCAATCCTTTGTGAACGTGATACACGCCGCCGCGAAGAATTCCTTCCCACTTCGGATCGGCTTTTGGAAGATACTTTTCGCACAGGGCAGTTAGAATCCGCACCGCGCTCGACCAGTAAAAATGACCCTTGAGCGAATCCGGCTCGAGCCGGCAAAGCCGCAACAACCCGGCGGCGCAGATGGCCGCCGAGGAGGTATCGAGCAGCGTCCGATTCTCCGCCGGAGCATTGAAATCCCACGGCGGAATGCCGTCGGCAGGCGAATGCGAAATGTAATAGTCCGCGCACGCCTGCGCGGTTTCCAGGAAATGCGGATCGCGGCTGTACTCGTAACACGTCGTGAATCCATACAGCGCCCAGCTCAGCCCTCGCGACCAGCACGAATCGCCGCGAAAGCCCTGGTGCGTGGTCTGCCGCAGAAATTCGCCGGTGTCGACGTCGAAAATCCCTTCGTGCGCCGTCGATCCGTCGCCGCGCACCAGCACGCGCCGGGTGGTCAGGGAATGTCGGATCGCGATGTCACGCAGCCGCCGGTCGCCGGTCTCGCGCGCCGCGTAAAAAATGATCCCGACGTTCATCATCATGTCGATGAACAGAGAATTATCGGCCACGAACGATCGCAGATATTGTCCGTTGTCCTGGAACCGCAGCGCCTGCGTCTTTCCGGCCTCAACCAACACTTCGCGGTGCGCCGGCTCGCGCGTCGCGCGATGCCAGCGGTAATACGTCGACAGGAACAGGAAACCCAGATCGTTCCCATCGCGATCGTGTTTGCGCGGTTCCAGAGGTTTGGTATAACGAATCGCCTGATCCAGCCAATATTTGGCTTCGGGCGAATCCTGCTCGGAATGCCTGTAGAAGATCCACATCATCCCGGGCAGAAAGCCGTCGCACCAATGCGTCCACGCGGGACCCTCGTGCTTCCAGATGCCGTTCTCGGTGTACAGCGGATAAAACTGCGGATGCTTCTCGATCAGCTTGCGCACTTGTTTTTGCGCGAAGCCGAACGCCTGCGCGAACAAGTCGCCGGTTTCATTGGAAAGATGAATCATGGTTAAAGGATTTGGATCATGGCTTGAAAAAGTCGCTCAGGGCTTGAGGTCACGTTCAGTACTCCAATTCATAAGCAGACCACGATTCAGTCGCGTGCGTCCGACCCCCAATGTGAGGATGCCTTCGCCCGGCCTGCCCGCGGACACCATGTAGCGGGCGCGAGATGGCACCAGGTCCGCGCTTATCAGTTGATCCAGCTTCAGTTGCGGGCGCGCAATCAGACCGGGCGCTTCCAGTTCATCGAATCTCAGTCCGACCACCAGCGAGTCGCCGTGGTGCTCTATCCGCGTGATGTGTCCGCTGGCGACCGCGTTCCTGGACAGCAGCAGGCGCCCTTTCAATTTCAAGTCATTCTGCAAACGCGCGCGCACCGGATCGCCGATAGCCGCTTTGGTAAGGTCCACGTCATCAAGCACGGCCAGCGTCAAGGTCAGATCCGGCGGCAGCACGACTTCTTCGATGCTGGCGGGCGCGTTGGTTGAGGAGAGCGACGATGACGGCGCCGGATCGTCGAACGTGAGCACGGACTCACCCGTAAACTGCCGGCATGAGTCAAAGCGGACTTGATTCCGATTTTCACTCCCGTCGAGTTCGACCATGGTCAACTCGCTCCCCGATGGCAGCAGAAACTCGCCCGAACCGATCGGCGTTCGGGCATACTCCACGCGATCCTCCGCACTCGTGAGGCGAAGCTCCAACGGAATATCATCGGCGATCACCTCGATCCGCTCCAGATCTAAAGACTGGGGATCGGCGTCGAAGGATCCGTGATAACCAACGATGGCTTTGCGTTCGCCCATTCGCAGGCTATACCCGCTGCGTGCCAACGGCACCCGAAATGCGAAACGAACCCACGACTGGTTGCCGGTAGAGAGGGCGCCACGATATTCGAAGCTCACCCCTTGACCGTGAAAGATCGCGCGCGCGTGCAACGCGAAATTGCCGTTGCCAATGGCGCCTTCGCTCACGAAATTGCGCAGGTCCATGTCCTCGAATTTCTTGGCGCCAGGCCAGCCGAACAATTCTTTGCCGTCCACCAGCGCGACCTCCAGACGAACCGTGTCCAGCCATTGGAATTTGTGCGTCGAATTGAGCCGGTGGGACCGCTCCATGGTTTCCGTGCAGGTGTAATTCGGCTGGCGTTCGAGGTTGGCAATCGCACGGAGGCGGATGCGCGCCAGCAGCTCGCTGCGCTGGGACGCGGCGGTTCCGTCGTTCGTGCTCACCGGAGTCGGAGGGGACTGCGCGAAAGCGGTGCAGCTCATCCACACAATGCCGCTGGTCCACACAAGAATAGCGGGCTGTTGCCGTAGACCGTACCGAGTGCGGAGTGCAGATCGCCGCATAGTCGTCTCATTATAGGCCGCGAAGTAGTAACATCAGGAGAGTTCCAAAGATTTAGGGGGCGCGATGCGGGTCACTCACGCGGCTCAGTGTTTTATGCTCGCCGCGGCTTGTTGCGGTCAGGCTGGGTCGCCGGCGCAATCCTCTAACTCGTCCCCGATACAATCTTCGACTCAATCTTCCAACCAAGCGACCACCACCGCCGCTCAAACCGTTTCCACCAGGAACACGGCCAAGAATACGGCCGAGATCGCATCTTCGCCCGACACGAAAACCACTTTCAGCACGCGCGTGAATCTGGTGGTGGTGCCGGTGGTGGTGCGCGATCGGAAAGGCCGCGCGATCGGCAATCTTACCAAGGAAGACTTTCAGCTTTTCGACAAGGGAAAGCTCCAATCCATTTCCCGGTTCTCGGTGGAAAAGGCCGGCGAGAAAGCCGCCAGCGAAGCGGCCCAGATCGAGGCCAGTGCAGAGGAGCCCGCCGGTTCGGCCGCCATTCCGACGCGATTCGTCGCGTATCTTTTCGACGACATGCACATCGACAACGGCGATCTGGCGCAGGTCCGCGCCGCGACCATAAAGCACCTGACGGAAACGCTCCAGCCCACCGATCGCGCGGCGATTTATACCACTTCCGGAATCGGCAACCTGGATTTCACGGACGATCGGGACAAAATGATCGAGGCGCTGAATCGCATTGCTTCGCGGTCGCGCTTGTCAGGCACTACCGACTGTCCGCCGATGACCTTCTATGAGGCTGACTTGATCACCAATCGCAACGATGCGTCCGCGCTGGCCGTGGCCGTCAACGACGCGCTGATCTGCGCGAGTTTGCTCGACCCCCAGACGATTTCGCGGGGCGCCAGCTCGGCCGCTCCGGCTGCATCCCCGCAAGACATGCAGAGCGCGACGGCCTTGGCTCAGGGCGCTGCGAGCCGCGCCGTGGCGATTGGTGAGGCGGAGATCCAAACCACGCTCGGCTCCTTGACCGACGTGGTCCGGCGCATGACCTCGACTCCCGGCCAGCGCAGCGTCGTTCTGGTCTCGCCGGGCTTCCAGATCAGCATTAACTACCGGCAGGAGGAAATGGATCTGATGGATCGCGCCATTCGCTCCAAAGTGACCATCAGCAGTTTGGATGCGCGGGGATTGTACGCGCTCGACACGGGAGTCAGTCAAAACGTGCCGCAAAACAGCAACCAGACCGCCAAGAGCATGTATCAGCACTTATCCATGCTGGCCGACTCAGATGTTCTGGCGGAAGTCGCGGAAGGCACCGGCGGCACTTTCTTCCACGACAACAACGATTACACGGAGGGATTGCGGCTCACCGCCGCCGCCCCGGAATTTATTTACCTGCTGGGATTCTCGCCGCAGAATCTGAAGTACGACGGCAGTTTCCACAATGTGAAGGTCGTGCTCAAGCCCAAGGATTTGGACATGCAGGCGCGGCGCGGCTACTACGCGCCCAAGCACGCCGTCAATGAGGCTGAGCAGGCCAAGCAGGAGATTCGCGAGGCCGTCTTCTCGCGAGACGAGGTGCAGGAGTTCCCGGTCGCGCTGCAAACGCAATTTTTCAAGCCTACCGCGGACACCGCGCGGCTCTCGGTTCTGGCTCACATCGACATGAAGAATCTGAAGTTCCAGAAGGTGGAGGGCCGCGACACCAACACCTTGACCATCGTCTCGGGATTGTTCGATCGAAACGGGAACCTGCTCAGCTCCATCCAAAAGACCGTCGAGATGCGCCTGAAGGAGGAGACTTTCGACGCGAGACTGGCCGCGGGGCTTAACGTGAAAACCAGCTTCGACGTGCAGCCCGGGAAATACGTTCTGAGACTCGTGGTTCGCGATTCCGAGGGGCAGATGATGTCCGCCAGGAATGGAATTGTAGATATACCGTAAGAACTGAGCGGAACATTTAGCCGTGAATGAACGCGAATAAACGCGAATGGGAAACAAGAAGGTCACCATAGTCTTCCTCGCGGCGTTGGCGGGCTGGGGGCAATCCCCGCCCGCTGCCCCTTCAAGTCAGGCCGCGCCTCAAAACGCGTCCAGCACGTCCGGATCGCAAACTGCATCCAGCCCAACCCCTGTGGAGATCGCCGCCTCGAACGAAACCAAAACCACGTTCAGCACGCGCGTGAATCTGGTGGTGGTGCCGGTGGTCGTGCGCGATCGCAAGAGCCGCCCGATCGGCACGCTCACCAAGGAGGATTTCCAGCTTTTCGACAAAGGAAAGCTTCAGGCCATTACGCGATTTTCGGTGGAGAAAGCCGGCGAGAAAGCCGCCAGCGAAGCAACCCAGCTCGAGGCGACCGCCGCGGCTAGCGGAGTGGAACCTTCCGGTTCGGCGAATTCTTCGGCCGTGATTCCGACGCGATTCGTCGCCTATCTTTTCGATGACGTGCACATCGAGATAGGCGATCTGATGCAGGTTCGCGCCGCGACTATCAAGCACCTCAGTTCGCTCCAGCCCACCGATCGAGCGGCGATTTACACGACTTCCGGCGTTGGCAACCTCGATTTCACCGACGATCGCGACAAAATGATCGAGGCGCTGAATCGCATCGCGCCCCGGAGCCGCCAGGCTGCCATGGTCGACTGTCCGCCGATGACGTTATACATGGCGGACCTGATCGAAAATCGCAACGATACGGAGGCGCTGAACACCGCCGTCAGCGACGCCATCCTCTGCGCGAATCTCACCAATGTTGCAGGACCGGGAGGAGGCCAAAGCGCACAGCAGCAGGCCATCAACATGTCGCACGCCGCCGCCAATCGCGCGCTGGCGATCGGCGAAACGGACTTGCAGCAAACCCTCAACGTGTTGCGCGACGTGGTCCGGCGAATGTCCACCGCGCCGGGCCAGCGCAGTATCGTTCTGATCTCGCCGGGATTTCTGGTCACCACCAACTACCGGTTCGAGGAATCCGACCTGATGGATCGCGCCGTGCGCGCCAATGTGGTGATCAGCTCGCTGGATGCGCGGGGATTGTACACGTTCGACACGGGCTTCGATGTGAGCCAACGCCAATACAGCGGCGCCTCCGCGAATCAACGGAACCGTTATCAACGCGAATCCGCATTGGCCGAGGAAGACGTCATGGCCGAGGTCGCCGACGGCACCGGCGGCACGTTCTTTCACAACAACAACGATATGCAGGAGGGATTGCGCAGTACCGCGGCCGCGCCTGAATTTATTTACCACCTGGGATTCTCGCCGCAGAATCTGAAGTACGACGGAAGTTTCCACAACCTGAAGGTCACGCTGAAGCCCAGGGACTTGAACATGCAGGCGCGGCGCGGCTATTACGCACCCAAGCATGCGGCCAATGAAGAGGAGCAGGCCAAGCAGGAGATTCGCGAAGCGATCTTCTCGCGGGAGGAAGTGCAGGAATTCGGCGTCGCGCTCCAGACGCAGTTCTTCAAACCCACCGCGGACACGGCCAGGCTTTCGGTTCTCACGCACATCGATATAAAGAACTTGCGATTCCAGAAGGCGGCGGGCGTCAACAACGACAACCTGACCATCGTCGCGGGGCTGTTCGATCGAAACGGAAATATCCTGAGCGCGATCCAGAAAGTCCTCACTATGAAACTGCGGGAGGAGACTCTTGCCGCTCGAGTGGCTCTGGGGGTCGCCGTGAAAACCAACTTCGATGTGCAGCCCGGGAAATACCTGCTGCGAGTGGTGGTGCGGGATTCGGAAGGGCAGATGATGTCGGCCCGGAATGCCATCGTCGAAATACCTTAAGCGACACACCGGGGTGGCGGGATTTGGGAGAACGGCGAGGCTGGCGCGCCATTGGAGCCAGCCGAAATACCGTAGTCGAGATACCATGGTCGGGACGGTCGAAATCCGGGAGGGAAGTATGTATCGAATGAAATCTCTGGCCGCGATGATGTTTCTGGCGGGCGGCATGTCGCTAGCCCAACAAACTCCCGCACCGGTCGATTCCGGCGCGGTAATCCGCGCCGAGACTCGCGTGGTGCTGGTGGACGCCGTGGTTACCGACAAGAAGGGCGCCTACGTCCGCGACTTGAAGCAGAAGGATTTCAAGGTCTTCGAGGACGGCAAGGAACAACAGGTCAAGAGTTTTGCCTTTGAGGCCGACCCCAACTCCCCGCTCAGCACGCAGCCCCGGTACCTGATTTTGCTGTTCGATAATTCCACGGTGAGCCCCAGCCAACAGCGATACGCGCGGGACGCCGCGGCGAAGTTCATCGATGCGAATGCCGCGCCCAACCGCATGATGGCGGTGGTGAATTACGGGGGCTCCATGGTGATCACGCAGAACTTCACGGCTAGCGTGGAGCGGCTGAAAGCCGCGGTTGCGGGCATTAAGTTCTCCGCGGTATCGCCCAATGAAACCGCCACTTCTCCCACCGGCACGCCGACTCTTCGGCCCAGCGCGGCGGGGCAATTCGGCGTGCTGGGCGTTCTGACCGAACTGCGGGCGTTTGTGAGGAATATGGCCGACGTTCCCGGCCGCAAGAGTTTAGTTCTGTTCACCGGAGGATTCGTGGTCAACCGGGACAACATGTCGGAGCTGACCGCGCTGATCGACGCATGCAATCGCGCCAATGTAGCGGTCTATCCGATTGACGTTCGCGGCCTGGTGGCGGGGGCTGCGTCGCTGACTCCTTTCGAAACGAACCGGGCGCTGTGGCCGTTTCAACCGGCTGCTTTTGGATCGCAGCCCAATTTCATCACCTGGCCGATGTACCTCGCTTACCAGGCGCGCGGTGGAACCAGCGGAGGCACAACCGGCGGCGGAACCACTGGTGGAGGCACCACCGGGGGCACTGCCGGAGGGGGAACCGCGGGAGGAGGCCGTGGCGGGACCAGCGGCGGGACCACTGGCGGGACCACGGGAACAGCCGGCTCCAGCGGGGGCGGTACCGGCAGGGGTGGCACGACCGGCACCAGTGGCGCCACCGGAGCCGCTGGCGGGGGCGGGAATGTCGTCAATCCGGTGAATCCCAACATGATCAACCCCGCCAGCCGCATGGCTGCACTGACGCCGAAATTTCCGGAGACGGCGACCACGAATCAGCAAGTGATGTACGCGCTCGCCGACGGAACCGGCGGTTTTGTGATCGTCAACACCAACGACCTGCTGGGCGGCCTCGAGAAAATCGGCAAGGAGCTCAATGAGTTTTATCTGCTGGGCTACACCCCGGTGGAAGCCGCGGAAGGAAGCTGCCATACCCTGCACGTGAAGTTGGACAAGGGCGGCGACAACGTTCGCGCCCGCACCGGCTACTGCGTCGCCAAGCAGAAGGATATCCTCACTAAGACGACCATGGAGCAGACTCTCGAAAATCGTGCGGCCTCCGCGCAGGCCGGCACCGTCGCCGCCAGCATTCAGGCTCCGTATTTTTACACCCAGCCTAACGTCGCGCGCGTCAATGTCGCCATGGAGATTTCCCCGGCCGACGTGAAAATCGAGAAGGAAAAAGACAAGCTGCGCGGCGTGATCAACGTTCTGGGCATCGCCTATAAACCGGACGGATCGGTGGGGGCGCGCTTCAGCGACTCGGTCAAGCTCGATTTCGAGAGCAAGGTGCAGGCCGAGGCGTTCAAGGGATCCAACTATCACTACGAAAACCAATTCGATATCGCGTCCGGCAAGTACACGCTGAAAGTCGTGTTCAGCTCCGGCGGAGACAGTTTCGGCAAAGTGGAAACGCCGCTCAATGTCGAGGCGTACGACGGGAAGGCCTTCATGATGAGCGGGCTCGCGATCAGCATGAAGTACGGACCGGCGGCTGCCATGGGTGGGGCGCTCGACTCCGCGTTGATCGAGGATCGCACACCTTTGATTACGCACGGAGTGCAGGTGATTCCCAGCGGCAGCAATTCCTTCAAGAAGGGCCAGACGCCGGTGGTGTTTCTGGAAGTCTACGAACCGCTGGAGGTGCAGGAACCTCCGCCCCCGGAAATCGCGGTGGCCTTACAGATCCTGATTCTCGACCCTCAAACTAACGCGCCCAAAGCCGATACGGGCATGTTCCGAATTCCGATGCCGGAAAAACCCGGCAATCCGGTGATCACGTACGCCCGCAAGATTCCCTCGGAAGAGATCGAACCGGGTTCCTATCTGCTCCAGGTAAAAGCCTTCGATAGCGCGAACAAGAGCGTGTCGCGCACGATGCCGATCCGGGTTCAGTAGCCGGTGAGTTTTGCCGGAAGCGTCAGCGTAGTGGGTTGGGAATCGGCTCCCGGGCGTGAAGAGCTGTAAATAGTTTGACCTTAGGGTGGCCTTAACGGCCATTGCGCCGTCGCAGACGTTGGCGCACGGTTTGGCGTGCGTTCTCCGAGCGACGGCGATTGGCACTCGCGAGTACCCCAAAACACTTCGATGCGGCCTTCTGAAGGCGAAGTTGCTCCTCATCGCCCTCGATGTCCGCACCACGTTTGTCCAGCCAGTTGCGGGCGGCCAGATCGAGAGCGGCGGAAACCGATATCTTCCGCCGTTTCGCCTCGCGCTCCAGCCCGGTCTTGAGATCGGTCGAAACGCGCCAACTATAGACTTCGCTCTTCATGCACCACATTGTAGTGCATGCTTGGCTTCGTTTCCAATGCCGGCCGGGCTCTTGAACCCGCTTCTCTACTGCACCGCGATGGTCACGTTCGATTGCGTCTGCTGGCCGTCGATCGTGAACGCCACCGGCTGCGGTCCAGGCGTAAGTCCAGTGGGCACCAGAACGTTTATCTGCCACACGCCGGTGATCAAATCCGGGGCCGCCCCCGCGAAAACGACCGTCGCCGGTTTGCCGCCGATGGTTGCGGTGACGACACTCGATCCGGGGACCCAATTGAGCAGCGGCATCAGTGTAATGCCCGAGTTGAGCGTGCCGTCGGCGCTGGCCGGGCTGGTGAGTCCGCCGCCAGTTCCGTACACAGCGATTTCCGAGCCTTGCACGGCTGGTGTGGTGGGCACAGTGCCACCGGTCACGGGGACCCCGCCTGCGGGGCCGTTTACCGACAGGTTGGAATTAAGGGCAGCGGCTTGGCCTTGGCCGGTCGCGTTCAGAGTGTAGGCACCGGGAGCGACCGTCACTACGTTCTCCGAAATCGGGGCGGACTGCGCGCTGTTCACGACAACGACGATATTGGTGCTGTTCTGCCCCGAAATCTCCCACGGAACCACGACGTTGATCTGCGTCGACGAAACGTAGGTCGGAGTTCCCGGGGAGTTCCCGAACATCACCTGCACCCCTGCCAGAATATTGCTGACCGTGCCTTGCGCCGACGGGGTGAAGCTGGTTCCCCCAACGGGCGTGGCCGGCCCAAGATTAATCCCCTTGAGGGTGATCAGTTCCCCTGGAGCGATTCCGGTGCCCAGCGCGCCAGTCGCGCTGTTGAAGATGCTCACCGGGGCGGGCGTCGCCGCGGCGACCACGGTCAGCGAAACCGGAACAAAGATCGGATTTGCCAGGACGCCCGGCGCGCTGATGGTGATGGAGCCTTGAATGGTCTGGCCCGCCAACGCAGTCGAAGGAATGTTTGCCGGAATGATCGAAACATTAATGGCCATCGGTGTAGTCAGCGTTCCAGTGCCGGCGTTGGTGGTCAGCCATCCGCCCGAACTGGCGGTGCCGACGGTGAAATTCACCGCGCCGCCCGTGCTGCTGATGGTCAACGCCTGCGGGGCCGGAGCCGCTCCCCCGGCCTGAAATGCGAACGCCAGCGTCGGCAGTGAGGTGGTTACCGTCTGCGCGGCGCCCACCGTAAGAACCGCGTTCACCACCACCGCGGCGGTGGCCGAACTCAGGAAAGAGAACGTGACCGGGCACGTGTACACGTTTTGCGGGAGCGAATTGGCCACGGGCGTGAACGCCACTGCTCCGGTGGCTGGGCCGCTCGCGGGCGAGATCTGGAGCCAGCTACATGCCGGCGTGTTGGGAACTGATGTCTGAAAACTTGCGGTTCCACCCGCGCTGGCGAGCGTAATGGATTGTGCTCCCGGAAGCGGCCCGTTCAGGGCCTGCGAGAAATTGAGCGGTCCGGTGTTCGACAATGTCACTACCACGCTGGGGTTGATGGTAAGCGTGACCGGAATCGATAGCGGGCTCGACGGCAAGCTCGCCGAACTGATCGTGATGGTACCGTTGTAGGTATTCGGAGCCAGGCTGCCCGGCACAATCCCCACGGACACTTGCTGCGGCGTGGTGGCGACGCCATTGACGACACTGGTTGCGACGGAAAGCCAGGCGCTGCCGGTGCTGCTCGCTGCCGCCGAGAACGTTAGTGGCGTGCCCTTTGGCGAACTGTCAATCGTGATGGACGCGTTCTGTGTCGCTCCGTTCTGCACCGCGGAGAATGCGCCGAATCCGAGCGGCATGTTGATGGTCAACACCGGCGCGGCGGCGATCTCAGCCGAGACCGGAATGCTGACCGTAGACGGGTTGGCGCCCCCCGCCGGATAAGTGACGGTGACAGTTCCGGGACAGATCCCCGCCCCCATATTCGCGGTGATGGCGTTCACCGTGATGGTTGCGGGAGCGGAGGCGGAAACCGAATTCGCGGAGGTGGTTGCGCTCAACCAGCTGGCCGGGCAATTCGAGCTGATCGTGTTCGATGCCGCTATCGAGAAGGCCACCGGCTGGCCTACGGCCATGAGCTCCACCAATTGCGAGGTCGAAATCAGCCCGGTCTGCGCGCCGAAAACGAGTAGCGGCGGTCCCGCGGTCAAAGTGGTCGTGCTCCCGATCGTGAAATTGACCGTGATGACGAGCGTGTATAGATTCGCATCGCTGCCGGTTGGCTGGACCGTGATGTGGCCAACGTAGGGTCCCGCCGCAAGTCCTGAAGGATTCGCCATGATGGTGAGGGTCGCGGGCGTGGCGGCGCTGGTGGACGAGGTGGTGAGCCACGGTGAATCGGAGGTGACCGTGAAACCGTCGCTCCCACTGCCGAGAGTGGTGATCTGAACGGCCTGCGACACGGATACCGTGGCGCCGAAGTTCGCGGCCAGGTTCACCACATTGTTCGAAATTTGCAGCAGAGGATTGGTGCTGACCACTAGCTTGACCGGAATAGGAGCAAGCGCAACGCCTCCGATCGCGGCTATGTTGAGATTGGTTGTATAGACCGACGCCATCAGGCCAGCGGGGTTGACTGTCAGGGTGAGCGGAACGGCTGCGCCGCCCGCGCCAGTGGCGCCGTTCGGAGGCGAAACCACCAGCCACGGCACTGCGGGGCTGACAGAAGCGCTAAAAGGGACAGAGGGCGAGGTCGAGCTGACCATCAAGGTCTGCGTCAATTGACCGCTTTGCGGGGTGGTTCCAATCTGATACAGGAAGGTCTGCACGGTGGAGGGCGTTACGCTCACGGACGCGGGCACGGTAATCGTCATCGTGACGCCGATCGACGTCGAATCCGCCGAACTGGTGCTCTGGACGTACACCGTCCCCTGGTACATGCCAGCCTGCAAGCCGGCTGGATTCACGCCTATGGTGATGGTCGCCGCGCTGGCGGTGTTGCCGGAAGTGGTGAATGGAATCAGCCAGCTGCCTCCACCCTGCGTGGTCTCGCTGACCGTGAAATTGAGCGGCGTTGTGCCGGAAATGGTGACCGCCTGCGTGGGCACGTTGCTTTCCGAAGTTCCCACCATCACGGTAAAGCTGGGGGCGGGAGATGACGTAGACAGCGCGGACGGCCCCGATACCAGGAGATTCACCGTCACGGTGATCGGTGTCTGGTTGCTGGATTCGATGCCGACGGTGAAGGTGCCGGTCTGGTTCGCTCCGGGTGACATGCCGGCCGCGTTGGCGATTACATTCAAAGTGAGCGGCGTTCCCTGCAACACGTTCATCGGCCCGGACGGGTTCACTTGCAGCCACGATGGCGAGTTGCTGGTGTTGATGAACACCGTCGTCGAGGACGTCGAGCTGACGTTCACCTGTTTGGTGAGGAAGCCGCCCGACAGCACCGTGAAATTGAGCGTGGAGTTATCTACGGAAAGCGTCTGCGCGCCAGCGACACTGGAAATAGCCAGGGCGAGCGTGCAAAGGATCGACCGCGTGAAGGCAACGGAATTCTGACGAGTCATGGTTTTCCTCAGGTTATGGATGGGACGCAGGGACACGGTTACTCCAGCCGTCAAGCGCCCAGGACGGACGCGCTCGGCGAGTCGAGTCTAAACTGCTTTTAAGCGAGCAACTCACTGGCCAGAGTGGAATCGAGCGTCGATTGCCGGGGAAAACGCAATGAATTCTATGAGAAAGGCGAGAAAAAAGTGAAATATCCGCGTCGCCGACGGTACTCTGCCATGAAAATTTGACCACGAGTGACGCGGGGGTGAGTTAACTCCCCACACTCAACCGACGTCGATTGACGCCGCGTGCGCAGCGCTGGCGCTCGCGATCGTCGATCGCCCGCTAAATCGACCTTATTTGGTCACCGCGTTACTTCCTGACGCCTCACTTGACGACAATGTTAACCAATTTATCCGGCACCACGATCACCTTCACCACCTGCTTGCCGGCCAGGGACGCTTGCGCTTTCGTGTCCGCCAGCGCGAGCCTTTCCAGCTCCTCGCGCGCCGTGCCGAACGGCACGGCCATTCTGCCGCGAACTTTTCCGTTCACCTGCAGCACTATCTCCGCAGCTTCTTCCTTCGCGAGTTCTTCATCGTAGACCGGCCACGACTGCCGAAACACGGGACCCGTGCGGCCGAGCCGCTCCCACAATTCCTCGGCCAGATACGGCGCGAACGGCCCCAGCATCAGCACCAGCGCGGGCAGAATCTGATCGACGGCGTCGCGCGAAAGACCCGCTTCCTCGTCATGCAGCGTGTTCAACAACTCCATCAGCGCCGCGATCGACGTGTTGAAGTGCCAGCGATTGTTGAAGTCCTCGGTGACCTTGCGAATGGTTTGATGCAGTTTGCGCAAGGCGCGCCGGTTGGCGCCTTCGTCGCCGTCCGATGCGCGACCGATGTTGCGAGCGACGAACCTCCACACACGCTCGAGAAATCGCCGCTGCCCGCCCGCGCTCGATTCGTTCCACGGCATGTCTTTTTCAGGCGGCGCCGCGAACAGCACAAACAACCGGCACGTGTCCGCCCCGTATTTATCCACCATTTCCTCGGGATCGACGGTGTTGCCTTTCGATTTCGACATCGCGGAACCGTCGGCGCCCAGCACCATGCCTTGCGTGAAGAGATTTTTGGCCGGCTCGGCATTCTCCACCAGTCCGATGTCGCGCATCACCTTGGTGAAGAAGCGCGAATACAACAAATGCAGAATCGCGTGCGTCACGCCGCCGATGTACTGGTCCATCGGAAACCATTTCGCGACCTCCGCCGAATCGAACGGCGCGCGATCGTTGTGCGGATCGCAATAGCGGTAAAAATACCAGGCCGAATCAACGAACGTGTCCATGGTGTCGGTCTCGCGGCGCGCGTCGCCTCCGCATTTCGGACACTTGACGTTGACGAACGAAGGCACATCTTCGAGCGGAGATCGCCCCTTGCCGGTGATCTTTACGTCGATGGGGAGAATCACCGGCAGATCTTTTTCAGGCACTGGGACCAGGCCGCACTTCGGACAATGGATCACCGGAATCGGAGTGCCCCAATAGCGTTGGCGCGAAATCCCCCAGTCCTTCAGGCGATACGTGATGGCGGCTTTGCCGAAGCCTTCGCGCTCGTCGCGCTCATTCATTTTGCTGCGGGCTTCGGCGCTGGGAAGGCCCGAATATTCACCGGATCTTTCCACGACGCCGTCGTCGGTGAATGCGGACTTTGGATTTTCGTCCAGCACACCGTCGACTGGACGGATCACCGGGACGATCGGCAGATGGTACGTCGTGCAGAATTCGAAGTCGCGCTCATCGTGCGCGGGCACGGCCATGATCGCGCCCGTGCCGTAATCCATCAGTACGAAGTTGCCGATCCAGATGGGCAGCGTTGCGCCGCTGTATGGATTGATTGCGAACCCGCCGGTCGGCTCGCCGTCCTTTTCGATATCGCCCGGACCCTTCTGCGCACGCGCATCGATCATCTGCTTGGCCCGCGCGCGGCCCTTTTCGTCGAGCAGCTTCGCGGCAATCGGATGCTCCGGCGCCAGGATCACGCACGTCGCGCCGAAAATCGTGTCGACGCGCGTGGTGAACACACGGATGCGCTCGTCAGAATCCGCCAGCTTGAAATCGATCTCCGAACCCTCCGATCGCCCGATCCAGTTGCGCTGCATCGCGAGCACGCGCTCCGGCCAGTGGCCTTCCAGCTTCGTGTCGATGTCGTGCAGCAGCTCCTCCACGTAGTCGGTGATTTTCCAGAACCATTGTTCCAGCGCACGCTGCTCCACCTGAACGCCTTCGTGACGCCAGCAGCAGCCATCCACCACCTGTTCATTCGCCAGCACCGTCCCGCATTCGGGGCACCAGTTGAGCAGCGCCTTCTTGCGATACGCCAGGCCGCGCTCCAGCATCTTCAGAAAAAACCACTGATTCCAGCGGTAATATTCCGGCTCGCAGGTGGTGACCTCCAGGCTCCAGTCATACGCGAAGCCCATGCGATTCATCTGCTGCTTCATCGCGGCGAGGTTTGAAAGGGTCCATTCGCGCGGATGCCGATTGCGTTGGATCGCCGCGTTTTCAGCCGGCAGACCGAACGCATCCCAACCCATCGGATGCTGGACGTTGTAACCGCGCATCCACATGTATCGCGCGAGCGCATCGCCGATCGCGTAGTTCCGGACGTGCCCCATGTGCAGACGCCCGCTGGGGTAGGGAAGCATCTCGACCACGTAGTATCGGGTCGCTGTGGAGTTGGGATCGGCGCGATAGAGCTCGGAACCGCTCCAGCGGGCGTGCCACTTCAGCTCAATTTGATTGTGGTCGTAGGCAGACTCGGCCATACACCAATATACCGGAGATGGATTGCTGGATGATACTGTTGGCGAACGCTCGCCGGTAGTGCGCAAACTTCGCGCTGCTTCGAACCTACTTTCTTTTTGAGGGGCCCCTGTTGCGTGCTTCGTCCCAGATCACGCGCTGGGGTCTACTGTTGTTAACGCAGAATAAACATCTGCGGCCGCCCTTGACGTCGGACCGCTCGCGCCCACCGGTCGACCGGACGCTAGAGGAGGATCTAGAAATCCTCGCGCTGGTGGCTGCCGCCTCAGTGGGAGGACCGCAACACTTACCGCAATCCCAAACTACACCCGGCCGTCAAGAGTTTCGGCGTGCGCGTGCGCCAATTGTCTAAAGGCGCGGTAGAAACATTTTCGGGATTGCTTGTGACAGACCGGAGGATGCAGGCGAATTTCGGTCCGACAGCCGCGCGAACAAGAGTTCTAGTCTACGGCGCCAGGCGGGCAGCGCGTTTCGCGGACAGCTGCTTCAGCATATCCACATTCCTCCGATCGTCGCCCTCTTTATCCACCGGCGTCTCCAAAATAAACGGCTTCGACCGCAGCTTCGGATGCGTCAGTATCCCGCGAAAGCCTTCGAGCCCAATGTGACCCTCGCCGATGTTGGCGTGCCGGTCCATGTGCGATCCCCGGGCGCCCTTGGAATCGTTCGCGTGAATCACGCGCACATGTTCGAGCCTCAGAATGCGATCCGCCTCCGCCACGGTTTTCTTCAAGCCCGCGGGACTCGCGACATCGAAACCCGATGCGAGCAGGTGACAGGTGTCGAGGCAGAATCCAATCGGCAGATCGGTCATGTTCTGGCCATACTCGCGCATCACTTGCAACTCTTCGAGCCGGCTGCCGAGCTGCGCGCCCGCGCCCACCGTATTTTCGATCAGCAGCATGAGCTTCCCGAACTTCAGTCCGTTGGCGGCCGCGGCGACGCCTTGCAGGAAATGCAAAATGCCCTGCTCGATCGACTGGCCCTTGTAATTGCCGGGGTGCGCGACCAGATACTCCGCGCCGATCGCGATGGCTCTTACCAGCTCACCTCGGAAAGCTTCAACCGACAATGCGCGAGTATTCTCGTGCGCCGACGCGAGGTTGATCAGGTAGTTGTCGTGGATCACCAACGGCGTCAGGTCGTGCTTGTCGCGCACGCGCTGGAATTGCGCGATGCCAGGTGCGCTCGGCACCGAGGCTTTCCATTGGCGCGGGCTCGACGAAAAGATCTGGAAGGTGTTCGCGCCGAGATCGACCGCCTTCAGCGCGGAATTCTCAAGTGCTCCGGAGATGGATGTGTGATGCCCGATACGCATGGGCAAACTAGCAGGTGGGGCGGCGCCATGCGCCGCCAAGAAATCGCGGCGCATGGCGCCGCGCCACGCTAAGCATAGAAATCCCGATCCCAGGCATGCCGCTTCAGAATCGCCCGCACATTCGCCGGCAACGGCCCCGCGTCGGACGCCGCGCAATTTTGCTCGACGTTCCTGATCCTGCGCATGCCCGGAATCACCGTCGAGACCACCGGGTCCGACAAACAATACCGCAGCGCGATCTGCGGCAAAGATCCGTCCACTTTGACATCGGTGCCGTTGAGGTCTTGCTTCAACCTGTCCACGTGCTCCACCACCTGGCGCTTGCGATCGCCGCGAAAATAGCGCTCGCGAAAATCGCCTGGTTCAAAGGTTGTCTCGACGGTGATCGTGCCGGTGAGTGAGCCTTCATCCAGCGGCACTCGCGCGAGCACACCGACGCCCAGCTCAAGCGCCAGCGGAAACAACCTGGCTTCGGGCGACTGATCGAAAATATTGTAGATCACCTGCACCGTGTCGACCAGCCCCGTGCGCATCAGCTCCAAAGCTGAATCCGGCTCGTGACTATTCAGCGACACGCCGACACTTTTCGCCTTGCCGGATTTCTTCAAGTCTTCAAACCCCCGGCGCCATTCGTCCTGCTGAATCCATTCCGGATTCCACACGTGCAATTGCTGAAGGTCCAGCGAATCGCGCTTCAGATTGCGCAAGCTCTCTTCGGTGCAGCTCATGATGTAGTCGTGCGGGAAAACTTCCTTGATCCCGACGCCCGGCCGCGCCGGCCACAGGCGATTCTTGGGAGGCACTTTGCTCGCGACATAAATATTCGGCGCGACATCCCGAATAATTTTACCCACGAGCTGTTCGCTGTGGCCTTCGCCATAGACCAGCGCGGTGTCGATGAAATTCAGGCCGAGCTCGAAGGCGCGCCGCAGCGCGGAAACCGATTCGTCATCGGTCCCGCCCAGCCACATTTTTCCGCCGATGCCCCAGGCGCCGTATCCGATCTCGCTGACTTCGATCCCGGTGCGGCCCAACTGACGATAGCGCATTCCTACATAATAGAAGCAGATGCTGCGGCGTGTTTCGAACCTTCCGCCATTCGCCGTCCCAGCCCTTGTGCTCTGCGCGGTCCTGGCTGTTCTCCTGGCCGCCGTCCCCGCTGTGTCCATGGCCTTCGCGACCGTCCGGCTGTATCTCAAGGACGGCACCTATCAACTGGTGCGCGAGTACGAAGTCAAGCCGGATCGCGTTCGATTCTTCAGCACGGAGCGAGAGGAGTGGGAGGAGATTCCGCTGGAGATGGTGGATCTCGCGCGCACCAAGAAGGACATTGCCGACCACCAGGAGGCGGTAGCGGTGGAAGCGAAAGAGGAGGCGGAGGAAGATAACGCCTTGCGCGAAGCCGTGAAAGAAGTGGAGCGCGTTCCCGCCGCACTGGGCGTGTATTACGTGCGCGGGGACAAAATAGAAACGATCGCGGTGGCCGGATCGAAAATCGTGAACAATAAGAAGCGTTCGGTGCTGAAAGCGATCACGCCCGTGCCGATGGTCGCCAGCAAGGAGACGGTGGAGCTCGATGGCGAGAACGCGGCCGTGCGAGTCGCCGACACGCGTCCTGAGTTCTATTTCCGGCTCTCGAACGAAGAGCGATTCGGGATCGTCAAGCTCACCAAGACCGATAAGAAGACGCGCGTGGTGGAGATTGTCGAAGAGGTCCCTGTCAGCAAGGAACTGGTGGAGAAGTTCGACGAAATCGACACGTTCAAGAAGCAGGAAGGCGACCTGTTCTTCAAAATCTGGCCGGAGAAGGATCTCGAGCCCGGCGAGTATGCCTTGGTCGAGCACACCGACGGCAAACTGAATCTTCAGGTGTGGGATTTCGGAGTGGGTGAAGGCACTCCCAAACCCCCTGATTCGAAAAAGAAACGACTGTTGTGGCCTTTCTGACTTGGTTTCCGACCCGCGCGGCACTCTCCGCGCTTGAGTTATACTAGTATTTTCAATCGGGTCGCTGTACCCCCGGACAGGCGTAAGATGTTCTTTCACGTTAGAGACCTGGAGCTGCGCGCAGGCCGTTTTGACGTGGAACTCGCCCCGGGAACGGTCGAGTTTTTTGACCCGAAACTGCGCCAGATTGCGCCTCTGAAGGCCAGCGGGAAGGTCGATCTGGTGCTGGGATCGCTCGGCGAGATTCGGGCGAAAGGTCACCTTTCGGTGGTTATGGAGGCCGATTGCGACCGGTGCCTGGAACCGGCGCGGTGCCCGATCGATTCGGATTTTGAGCTGTACTACCGGCCGGTGGCGGAAGGGTATGGCGAAGAGGTCGCGCTGGATGAGGGCGAGGCCGAGATGGGGTTTTACGAAGGCGACGGAATTGAGCTGAACGACGTCCTTCGCGAACATGTGCTGTTGGCGCTGCCGATGCAGCGTGTATGCAGTGAAGCTTGCAAGGGGATCTGTCCGGTGTGCGGGCAGAATCGCAACCAGGAAATGTGCGCGTGCCATGCCGGGTCGCTCGACGACCGCTGGGAGGCGCTGAGGAATTACGGGAAGTAGCCGGTGACGATGCTACACCCGATCAGAAATTAGGGCGAGACGCCCGATGAAGATGAGGATCCATGCCTAACCCGAAACGACGTCATTCGAAGCGCCGGACGTCGGCGCGCCGCACTCACGATTCGCTGACGACGACCAGCATTTCTGAGTGCCCGAATTGTCACGAGCCGAAACTGCCGCACCGCGTGTGTACGCACTGCGGAAAGTACAAGGGTCGCGAAGTGATTGAGGTCGCCGAAGAATAGCGGTGCGCTCCGCCGGCTCGAACGGAACGCGGACAGTGCGCATGACCACGATAGCGGTGGACGCCATGGGCGGCGACCACGCCCCCAAATCCGAGGTCGAAGGAGCGATTCGAGCCTGTAACGCTCTCGATGTCCGCGTGATCCTGGTGGGCAAAAAGGACGTGGTTCAGCGCGAGCTGGATCTTCACGAGAACGCGGCCAGCCTGCCCATCGAAATCCGCAACGCTACCGAAGTGATCACCATGGAGGATTCGGCCGCCAAGGCGGTTCGGGCCAAGAAGGATTCTTCCATCCGGGTCGCGTGCCGCCTGCATCGCGACGGCGAAGCGCAGGGCGTGGTGACGGCGGGCAATACCGGCGCGGCGATGGCGGCCGCGAAGATGACCGGCGGGATGATTCGCGGCGTGTACCGGCCGGCGCTGGCATCCGCGTTTCCGACGCTGAAGGGGACGCCGGTGGTGGTGATCGACGTCGGCGCGAATGTCGATTCGTCGCCCGAAATGCTCGCGCAATTCGCGGTGATGGGCGAGATCTATTCGCGCACCATTTTTCGCATCGCCAGCCCGCGCGTGGGCCTGCTTTCGATCGGCGAGGAAGAGCACAAGGGCAACGACCTGACTCGCGCGGCCACGCCGTTGATGAAGCTTCTGCCGATCCAGTTCATCGGAAATGTCGAGGGCCGCGACATCTATAGCGGCATCGCCGACGTGGTGGTTTGCGACGGCTTTATCGGAAATGTGGCGCTGAAGGTGAGCGAAGGACTGGTCGAAATGATCAAGAACATGCTGCATGAGTCGCTGGCGGCGACGGTCACGCGCAAAATCGGCTATGTTCTTTCGCAGGCGGCCTATCGGGACTTCCGCAAGCGCGTCGATTACTCTGAGTACGGCGGAGCGCCGCTGCTGGGGGTGAAGGGCGTGAACATTATCTGCCACGGAAGGTCCAACGCGAACGCGATCAAGAACGCGATTCGCGTGGCGGCTGAGTTCGCCGAGGGCAGCGTTAACGACAGGATCGCCGAGGAGTTGGATGGCGTGGCGGCCAAGGTCGTGGGAAAGTGAAGCAGTGAAGCAAGAAGTCAGTCCGGAACGGACGCAAAAGACGCGGAGTCAGGAGTCAGGAGTCAGAATAAGACGGATCGCCGTTTTGATGACTGGCACAATCCTGCTGGCCTCGACTGCGTTCGCGCAGGACCCGGTGAGTTGGGCGCTGTCATCTGAGACGGCAAAGGCCGCGCCTGGCGCCAGGGTCGTCCTCAAACTGACCGCAACACTCGAAGACGGCTGGCACCTGTATTCGCTGACGACGCCGAAGGGCGGTCCGATTCGGACCACTGCGTCCCTGGCGGCGAATCCCGCGATCGAATCCACGAAGCTCTACCAACCCAAGCCGGAGCGCAAGTTCGACAAGAATTTCGGCATCGATACCGAGACATTCGAGAAGGAAATCGTCTTCCTGGTCGAGGCGCAAGTCAAGAAAGACGCGCCCGCCGGACCGGTTGACCTGGTCGCGCAGGTGCGCTATCAAACCTGTAGTTCAACCATGTGTCTGCCGCCTAAGAAGAAAACGGCGGCGTTCGCTCTGACCATCGACCCTTCCGCGCCTCCGATCGCGGCATTGGTCGTCCCGGCCGGGTATTCGGAAGTGACACCGGGATCGCTCCAGTCGGCGCCCGCGGGGTCGGCGGGCACGACCGCGTCCGCAACACCAGGATCGTCGCCAACCCAGGGCGGCGGCATTGCTCAAGGATTGGGCACTCAAGCACTGCTCCCGTTTCTGCTCACCGCTTTCGGATTGGGACTCGTGTCGATTTTCACGCCGTGCGTGTTCCCGATGATCCCGATCACGGTTTCGTTCTTCCTGAACGGGCGCGGTGGCTTGATGCAGGCATTTATTTTCTCCTTAGGAATCATAGTGTTGTTCTGTGCACTGGGACTCGGAGTGGCGGCGGCCGTGGGACCATTCGGCGTGGTACAACTTGGATCGAACCCTTGGGTGAACGGATTTATCGCGCTCGTATTCGGCGTGTTCGCGCTGAGCCTGCTGGGGGCGTTCGAGATCACTTTGCCGTCGAGCCTGCTGACCAAGCTCGATTCGGCGTCGCGCCGCGGCGGATACCTCGGGACGCTGTTGATGGGCCTGACGTTTTCTCTCACATCGTTCGCGTGCGTGGGGCCGTTCGTGGGAAGCGTGCTGGCGGCGTCGGTACAATCGAAAGGCGCCGAGCCGGTGCTGGGGATGGCGAGCTTTGCCGGCGGCCTCGCGCTGCCGTTCTTTTTCCTGGCCGCGTTTCCGTCCTACCTGAAAAAGCTGCCGAGAAGCGGCGGCTGGCTGGCGCGCGTGAAAGTGGTGATGGGGTTCGTGCTGCTGGCCGCGATGCTCAAGTACGCGAGCGTGATTGACGAGGTCCTGCAACTCAATTGGATCACGCGGGAGCGATTCCTGGCCGCCTGGTTCGTGCTGTTCGCGATGGCGGGGTTGTATCTGCTCGGCCTGCTGCGCCTGGAAGGGGTGGAGCCGGGTGAATCGCTGGGAATCGGACGATTACTGGCCGCGAGCGTGTTCCTGATTTTCGCGTTCAGTCTGCTGCCGGGAATGTTCGGCGCGCCGCTCGGCGATCTTGACGCGTATATTCCGGTGGCCACCGGTCCGGGATTCGGCGGGCGAGGCTCTGCTGAGGCTAGTCAGCCCTGGATGAAGGATCAGTACACGCAGGTGCTCGACATCGCCAAGCAGCAAAACAAGCTGGTGTTGGTGGATTTCACAGGCTACGCATGCACCAACTGCAAGTGGATGAAGGCCAACATGTTCCCACGGCCGGAGATCGCCGATGCGGTGAAGGACATGGTCCTGCTGGAGCTGTACACGGACGCAGGCAAAGACGCGGAAGAGTTTCAGAAGCTGGAACAGGACAAGTTTCAGACGGTCGCGGTGCCGTATTACGCGATTCTCGATTCGGGCGGCAACGTGGTGGCTCAGTTTGCCGGGAGTACGCCGGATGCGGCGAAATTTCTGGCGTTCCTGAAGACGCGGCCGCCGGGCGCTTAGTCACAATCCGCGCTCGCGCTCGTATTCTTCGAGCGAGATCATTCGACCGTGGCGGATATCGTCCTCGCCGGACTCGATGTTTGCGCGTTCCTCGGCCGTGAGCGGATCGTCGTCCTCGATCTCCATAAGACACAGTCTAGCGCCCAAGACTCGATCCGCGTGATAGACTGCGTGCTGGGCAATGTTCAAGACCCTGCTCGTCCTGCTCGGCTCCGCCTGCTGCTTCGCGCAAGCCCCCATCCGGGGATTCACCGCCGACCAGTCCAAACTCCAGCATGAGCGCGAAGACAGAGCCGCCGCGATCGCTTCCTCTGAGCGCATTCGCATCCACATGGAGCGCATGTCGGCGAATCCGCATCACGCCGGATCGCCGGGAGCGAAAGCCGTCGCCGAATACGCGCTCGCGCAGTTGAAGGAGTGGGGACTCGACGCGCACATCGAAGAATTCGACGCGCTGCTGCCGTATCCCACCTCGCGATCGCTCGAAATGACCGCGCCGGTGCGCTTTCGCGCGCAGCTCAAGGAACCGGCGATCCCCGAAGACAAGGACACCGGCGAGCCGGGGCAGCTTCCCACCTTCAACGCGTACTCGGCGTCGGGTGACGTGAACGCTCCTCTGGTCTACGTGAACTACGGGATGCCGGAGGACTACGAGTACCTCAAGAAGGCCGGCATCGACGTGAAGGGCAAGATCGCCATCGTGCGTTACGGCCGCGGATGGCGGGGAGTGAAAGCGAAGCTCGCGCAGCAGAACGGTGCGTTGGGCTGCCTGATTTATTCCGACCCGCACGAGGATGGATATTTTCAGAACGACGTGTATCCCAAGGGTCCCATGCGGCCTCTCGAAGGCGTGCAGCGCGGCAGCATTCTCGACATGGCGATTTATCCCGGCGATCCGTTGACGCCGGGCTGGGCGTCGGAACCGGGAGCCAAGCGGCTTTCCCGCGCGGATGCGAAAACAATCTTAAAAATTCCCGTCCTGCCGATTTCTTATGGCGACGCCCGGCCGCTGCTCGACGTGCTGGGCGGACCCGTGGCCCCCGAACCCTGGCGCGGAGCGCTGCCGGTGACCTATCACCTGGGGCCCGGTCCCGCGACGGTTCACCTAAAGGTGGATTTCGATTGGACTAATAAACCGCTCCGCGATGTGATCGTGACCATTCCGGGGTCGCTTTATAAGGACCAGTGGATCGTTTACGGCAATCATCACGACGCGTGGGTGAACGGGGCGAGCGATCCGCTGAGCGGGGCGTCGGCGCTGCTGGAAACCGCACGAACGCTGGCCATGCTGCGCAAGGAAGGCTGGCAACCGAAGCGGACCATCGTGCTGGCGCTGTGGGACGGAGAGGAGTTCGGGCTGGTGGGATCCACCGAGTGGGTGGAAAAGCACGAAGAAGAGCTGGAGCGCAAGGCGGCGGTGTACATCAACTCGGATTCGAACGGGAAGGGCGCCATCAACGCCGGCGGATCGCCTTCACTCGAAGGGTTCCTCAAAGAAGTGCTGCGCGATGTGAACGATCCGGTGAGCGGAAAACCGCTGATCGAGACACCGCGCGGGCGCGGGAAGGCGGGTGACCGTCCGGAATTCCGGCTGGGCGCGCTGGGCGCGGGATCGGATTACGTCGCATTTCTGGATCACGCGGGCGTGGCCAGCGTGAACCTGGGATTCGGCGGCGGCGATGCGGGAGTGTATCACTCTATTTACGACACTTTTACGTGGTTTCAACGGTTCTCAGACGGCGACTTCAGTTACGGCAAGGCGCTATCGCAGGTGATGACGGCGAGCATCACTCGGCTGGCGGATGCCGCGATTTTGCCGTTCGATTTCGCGGACGTCGCGAGTGCGGTAAAGAGATACGTCGAAGACATTCAGAAGCCTGTCCAGAAGAGTGATCAGAAGAGTGTCCAAAGGTTGTTCGACCCAAGAAGCGAGCCAAGAGGTGACCAGAGTATGGACGTGAACTTGCGCGAGATTCGCGCGCAGTTGGGGAGGCTGGCGGTGGTTTCGAAGGCGTATGACGAGGCGATTGCGGTCGCCATGAAGGGGTTGGGCGCACCGGAAAAGAACACCGGCGCATCGGAAAAGGACGGGCCGGACAGGGTGACATCGGGAAAGCTCCCTACGGAGAAACTGGCGAAAGTAAACGAGATCATCGGACGTACGGAGCGGGCGCTGCTGCTTCCCGATGGACTGCCGGGGCGGCCCTGGTATCGCCACCAGATTTACGCGCCGGGGCTCTACACCGGGTATGGAGCCAAAACCTTGCCCGGCGTTCGCGAGGCGGTGGAGGCGCAGCGGTGGGAGGAGGCGAATCAGCAGGCGCGGCGCGCGGCGCAGGCGCTGCATGCGATCGCCGAGCGTGTGGAAGAAGCCACGCGCGTCGTCAAAGATTGATGGTGGGATTGATAAGGGAAGCGGGGGCTGTCTTGCGCGTGAGCGCGATCACCGCGAGCGCCAGCAGGTACAGCCCTGCGCCGATCAGCATGGTGGCGCGCAATCCGAGATAAATCGCGAGCACGATCGCTCCGCCGGAGCCAAGCACGCTGGCAGCCGCGTTAATAGACCAGGCCCAGCGCACCGACGGAGGATGACGTTCCTCCAGGCGGCGCAGTCCGCTCGGAAAGGGCATGCCCATGAGAAACGCAGCCGGCGCGATACAGAGCGAGGTGATCGCCATTTTGGCGAGCAGGGGCCAGCCAGCCGCGGCCTGCGTCAACGGTGACGCCGCGAACGCGAGCACTCCGATGAGAAGCGCGATGGCGGCAAGCGCGATCATGAGTCTGCGGTCCTCGGGCGCGCTGCCGTTGGGATCGCGATCCCCGCCCTCACGGGCGGGGTTTGACTTACCTGCGGTGATCCAGTATCGGCTGAAATAGCTGCCGGCGCCGCTCGCCACCAGCATCGAAAAAACGATTACGGTCAATGCATAGGTGGGGTGGCCCAGCAGCAGCACGAATTTCTGGATCAACGCGACTTGAATCAGGATATAGCCCGCGCCCAGGCACAGGAAATACCACAAAAACGCGACCACTCCCTTTTGTTTCGGCAATTCGCTGCGGAGCAGAAGGCGGGGCAGGATCAGAATCAGTGCGGTAGCTGCAATGCTGACGGCCATCAGGGCGAACAGCAGTGGGACGGCTTGATTGATTTTGTAATCGATGTTGTTCCGGTTGCCGTGAAAGATGTAGCTCCACAGATCGCCGGGCTGCACGGTGTAAAAGAAGAACGGACGATCGTCATCCACCGGCGAGACATTGAACGGGTAGGATTCATAGAACGCATCGGGGTCCTGAGCGCGAAGAAGCTGGCCGAAGGGATTCACGGGCGGATCGCCGGGAAGATAGATGGCCTGGAGATGCGAACGGATCAACTCCAGACGGAGATGGTCGACGTCATCCGCGGTAAAGGGCTTTCGCGAGACCAGCACGGTATCTTGCGATCCCATCCCTTGCAGATCCTGGGCGTCTTCGCGCACTACGATGACGTGACGCGAGGGACGCTGCTCGCCCAGCCGGTCAAGCGCATCCATGGCGAGCGAAACCAGGCGCAGCGATTCGCGCGGCGGATCGAATCCCCAGCGCGTGAAGGCCAGCAGGCCATCGTCGGTGAGGTGCGTGAGGTAATCGTAAAACGCGTCGGTGGTGTAGAGATTATTTTCCGAAAGTGCGAACGCCCCGGCCGCGGTGGACGCCCAAGTGTCCACCAGAGTGGCTTGGATCACCTGATATTTTTCGGAGCTGTGCCGGACGAAAGAGCGGCCGTCCTCGACGTGTACGCGAACTCCGGGCTGTGTATATAACCCGAGGCTGGCGGCCTCGAACTCGCCGCGCATAATGTTGTTGGCGATGATCGGATTGATTTCGACGGCGGTGATATCGCGGCTGCCGGAACCCAGAGCGCGCGCGACGTCCCATCCGCCGCCCGCGCCGATCACCAGGGCTTTGGCGCCGGGACGGATCAGATACGCCGACCCAGGACCGTTGTGGGTGAGACTGTATTTCTGCGCTTCGGTGAGATGCTGCCAATCGTAGGAGGCAATGCTGGTGGCAGCATCCGAGTCGATGTCGATGGTGTAAGGTCCGCCTCCGTGCACGCCGACGCGCGAAAAACTGTTCCAGGCGACGAACTGTTCGGGAGGAAGCGCGCGGCCCTTGGCAAAGCGAATGTCCAGCAGATGTAGCTTGCCGTTCACCACCATCAGCGCGACCAGCAGCAGGGACAGCAAGACCGCGGTCGCGCGGCGTTTCGATCCGCCCGCCAGATTAAACCAGATTGCGGCCGCGACCGCGTAAAACACCGCCGCCGAGATCACCGTGTTCGGTCCGCCGAAATAATCGAGGAACGGGATCAGCAGCAGGCATCCCACGGCGGCACCCGCCAGATCGAAGAAGTAAGCGCGATGGACGCGTTCAATGGCTTCGGAAATCGCCAGCGAAACAATGATCCCGGCGAGAAAAAAGGGAAGCGCGCTGGCGAAGTAGACGGCCGCGAGCGTATACCAGTTGAGTTCGCTTCGGTGCCACAGAAGAAACGCGAGAGAAACCACCGCGCACAAGCTGGTCGCGATGGCGACGGCGCCGAGTTTGGCGAACAAATTCGACGCCCACTTCGCGACGATGTAGGAGTAAACTCCGCCGGCGCCGAGCCCGAAGAGGGCGATCGAAATCGCCAGAAACGCGAAGTGATAATAGAACACCACCGAGAAGATGCGGGTGAGCGAGAGTTCCAGGATCAGCGTGGCGAGCGTCGTGAATCCAAGGCCCAGGTAAAGCTGCGGCCAGCGCACGGTTGCGGATGTGGTTGAGGAAACTGGAGACGAGCTGACGCGCGACAATCTACTACTTTAGACTATTTCGCGATTTTGCTTCGAGCAGTTTCGTATCGCTTGTTAACCTGCTTTTTCAACAAGCGCCTTTTTCAACAAGCTCAAGACCGCGCTCGGGATCACCATGCCGTGATTCCGTGAAGCACGCCTTGAATTTGCGAAATCAGATTGAGGCTGATACGGGAGTCCACCATGAACATGGGCAAAAACGCGAGCCACGGACGGCGGAGATACTGCATCGCGACCAGCAGTATGAGCGGAGTGAAGGGGCGGCCGAAGCCGTATGCATTGGGCCAGAAGTCTCCCGATCGGATGAACAGCGAAGGCAAAGCCAGCGCGTAAATCATGGAGGTTTCGGCAGTCCAGCGACGCTTAACGGCGAGACGAATCGAGAGCGCGAGCGTCACGACGATGCCGGCTTGGGCAATGTAATCGAAAATCACGGCCACTGCATTCTTGAAAGGTGAGAGCGCATAGGGCCAGGGGTGCAGCAGAGCGTCCACCAGACCGGCCAATGGAATCCAGCCCAGAACGGCCGACAGCTCGGAGGTTTCCGGATGCATGTGAGCGAGATAGGCGAACCACGCCACGGCCGGCAGGGCGGAAGCGGCGGCCAACGCTGCGGCCCGATATCGCTTGCGGGTGATAAGGAACAATGCGTACGCGGCGATCATCGAGACCGCGGTTTCACGCGTCAATCCCGCGAACGCGAGAATGCCCGCGACCCTCCAGTCCGCGCAGTCTTCGGCATACACCGCGAATCCCAGCGTCAACGCGGCGAGTGCGATGTCGACGGTCATGCGGTCGATGGAAATGATGGTCGCGGGCGCCAGCGCGAATGCCAGGCCCCAGGCGGGATTAAGTCCGGCGCCCGCGGCGATTCGGGCGAGCCAATATACGCCCAAGAATACAAACCCGAGAATTACGGCGAAGTAAGCGCGATGAATCCAGCCGTCCCGGCCGAGCGCGAGGCACCAGGCCAGCGCGGGAACCAGGATGCGCTGATAACGATACGTTGGGCTCAGAATCGCATCGGCTGCGCCGCGGCGCATCCACGGATCGTGAGCGATCAGGTGGTAAATCTGCCCGTCGAATCCCTGGGTGTCGCGGAAAATGTACAAGCGTTCGGACTTTAGGAACGCGGGTACGGGCATGTGCGGGGCGATGCAGAACAATCCCGTCCAATTCCCGCCGTAGTTGTAGCGGACGGTGAGGAATTGCCACAGCCAGAAGAACAGCACGGCGGCGATGGCCAGAGCAACGGCGCGACGGGATTTCATGCGCGAGACTTCTTACTCTAGCAGCGTGTCACCTTGCCGGTGAGTTGAGGAGTCCCAGGATCACTCCAAGAATTTGCCGCCACAGCGCCAGCGCGATGGACGCGTCGGGGAACAGGAGCGGCGCGAACGCAATCCACGCCGATGATCTTGGCGGCCGCGACTTGAGAAACTGAAACGCGGCCAGCAACAGGAGCGGTGTCAGGACGCGCGCGAATGCGTAAGCTTCCTGCCACACTGAGGCGCTGCGAACGAATGCAGTCGCGATCGCCAGCGCATACACTGCCGCCGACTGCGCGTCCCATTGTCGCCGCAGCGCCAGTCGAACCGCGAACACCAGCGCTAACGCAACTCCGGCTAGCGCCAGGTAGTCGCAGGTTGTCGCGACGATGTTCTTCCACATGAACCATGGCGTTGACGCGGACACCGCAGGGTGAACCGTCCGCTGAACGAATCCGGCGAACGGGATCCAATCCAGATAGGACGTAACCGGTGACGGTGGGGCGCTTCGGCGCAGATACACATACCACGCGGCGGCCGGGAGCACCGTGGCGGCGGCCAGAATGCCGTCGAGAAATCGTTTGCGCGTGAACAGGTAGACGGCATAGCCGGCGATGATGGGCAGAGCCGTTTCCCGCGTGAGCGCGGCGCAAGCCAGGATGAGGAGGATCTTCCACGAAGGCTTGCCGCTCGACTCGATCGTATAACACGCGAAGCCGGCGGTTAACGCCGCGAGCGCGATATCCACGGTCATCCGATCCAACGAAACGATGGTCGCGGGCGCGAACAGAAACACGAATCCCCATAACGCCGGACGTCCGATTCGGACCGCGAACCCAGCCGTCCAATACGCGCCCAGAAATACGAACGCGAGAATCACGGTGAAATACGCGGCGTGAATCCAGCGATCCTGGCCGCAGGCGAGCAGCCAGGCGAGCGCGGGAACCAGGATTCGTTGATACCGGAACGACACGTCGGCGATCGCACCCGCGGAACCCTTCTGCATCCAGGGATCGTGCGCGATCAGATGATAAACCTGGCCGTCGTAGCCCTCGCTGTTTGGAAAGATGTAGAGGTTTTCGGACTTCAGGAACGCCGGAACCGGCATGCTCGCGCGGATGCAAAACAGCGCAGTCCAGTTTCCACCGTAGTTGTAGTGGACCGTCAGAAACATCCAGGTCCAGGCGGCCAGCACCGCGATAAGCGCCGCCATCGCCGATTGAAAATGGGGCCGCGCATGCGTCGGCGGAGGCGATGCCATCAGGCCCAATGTAGCAATCCCCGGAGCACGCCCAAGGCTTGCTTGCCGAGATTCAGCGCGATGCGCGAGTCCACCATTAGAGTGGGCGCGAGGCCGAGCCAGATTCGAAACCAAACATCGTCCGCGGGGCGTGGCCCTGCGCCACGCGCTCGCGAGGCCACCGGGTAAATCGCGATCAGCACCAGCAGCGGCGCGAAGATGCGGCCGAAGGCGTACGCGTCATCCCAACCGCCTCCAGGTACCAGGAATACGGCGATCAGTGCGAATCCGAAAATCGCGTAGGCGAGTGCAGTGGCCGGTTCGCGGCCGGCAACGACGGCAACTAAGATCCGGATGGCGATGGCCACCGCCAGCGCGACTCCAGCCAGCGCCAGATAGTCGAAGGCCACAGCGAGATGGGCCACGGACGGCGCCAGATCGTAAGCGACGGGATGCGTGAGCCGATCGAAAAGTCCGGCACCCGGAATCCAGCCGAGGGCATTCGGAGGAATCGCGAAGTCACCCGCTCGCGCTGCGATGTAGAATTGCCATGCGATCGCGGGAATCGCGGCTGTGGCGGTGAACCGGGCGTCATCAAAGCGGCGGCGCACCAGCAGAAAAATCTCGTACGCGGCGAACAGAATCCACGCCGTTTCGCGCGTCAACAGCGCGCAGGCCAGCACCAGCGTGATTTTCCATCGGGTTCCGTTCCCGCTCGAACGCGCTCCGCGATCGGCATACACAACGAATGCGGCGCACAGGGCCGCCAGCGCGATATCGGCGGTCATGCGGTCCAGCGAAGTAAACGTCGCGGGCGAAAGTAGAAACGCGAGGCCCCACGCGGGATGCAGCGAAGCTCGCTGGACACAAAGGGCCGTCCAATACACACCCAGAAACACGAACGCGAGAATCACCGTGTAGTATGCCGGATCGATCCACCGATCCTGGCCCAATGCAATCATCCACGCCAGTGCGGGAACCAGAATTCGCGCATAGCGGAAGGTTTCGATCTCAACTTGGGCGGGCGTACTGCGGCGCATCCACGGATCGTGCGCCATCACGTGATAGCTCTGTCCGTCGTAACCCGAGTTGTTCGGAAAGATGTAGAGGCGCTCGGCCGGAATCGACGGTGGAACCGGCGTGCGCGGGCCGATCAGGTAGAGCGCAGTCCAATTGCCGCCGTAGTTGTAGTGGACCGTGAGGAACATCCAGGTCCATGCCGCGAGCGCGGCGACGACGCCGAGAAATGCGGGACGTTTGCTCACGGCGTGCTCACGTCCTCCGTCACATCATTGCGGCGGGCGGCGCGGGTTCATCGGCGCGGCCGGCTTTGGAGAGAGGAACGCGGACCATGACGAATCCGAGCAGCGCGATTACGGCGACTCCGGCGAGATAGGAGGGGTCTGCGAAAAACGCGTAGATCGGAATGTCCTTGCCTTTGAAATAGGCGAACAATAAACCGGTCAGCGCCTCACCCGCGATCAATCCGCTCGCGATCAGAATCCCAGTGTTGCCGACGCGGGTTTGTTGCGCTTCGTTATGACCCGCGGCGCGGCTGCGGGAATCCGTGAACCAGCGCAGCATCCCGCCGACGAAAATCGCGCACGTGGTTTGGAACGGCAGATACATGCCGATGGCCACCAGCATGGGACTCTTCACTCGGATCATAATCAGGAACACGCCGAACAACGCGCCCGCCACCACCAGCGGCCACGCCATATCGCCGCTGACGATCCCTTGCGCCAGCGCCGCCATCAATCCGGCTTGCGGCGCGGAAAGCTTCGGATCGCCGAATCCGATGCCGCCGGTCTTGATGTTTCCCACCTGCAACAGGTGCAGCGGATAATACATCACCAGGCTCGCGACGACTACGGCGATCAGTTCGACAATTTGGATGGAGCGTGGAGTTCCGCCGAGCAGATAGCCGGCCTTGAAATCCTGCATCAGCTCTCCCGCGACGGCGGAAGAAACGCACACCACCGCGGCCACTCCTAACACTACGGCCACTCCGCTGGGGCCGGAAACGCCCAGCGCCACCATCAGCAGCGCTGCGATGATCAGAGTCGAAAGCGTCAGTCCAGAGATTGGATTGTTAGACGACCCGATGACTCCGCAGAGATTCCCGGAGACAGTGGCGAAGAAAAATCCCACGATCAGCATGACGATCGCGGCGATGACGCCGGCAAATACCTGCCCCGAGATATATACGTATAGTGCGATCATCGCCAGAAACACGACGCCGATCAGAGAGAGCACGGTCTTCGCGCCCATGTAGCGCTCCGTGCGCGCCATCGATTCCAGGGGCGGCGCTCCATGGCGGACTTCCGAAATCGCGCGGCCCAGGCTAGAGGTCAATTTACTTCCCATGCGGAACAGCGTGTACGCCGCGCCCACCATCATTCCGCCCACTGCGATCGGCCGCACGATGTATCGCCAGACCGCCAGGGACAAATTCGCCCAATCGTCGTCCTTCACGTTCACCGGCAGAAATGTTTTGAGCGTCGGGCCCAGAAAATACATCACCAACGGAACCAGAACGCCCCACGCGAGAATACTGCCCGAAAAATTAAGCGCGGCGAGTTCGGGCCCGATCACGTAGCCGACTCCGATCAGTGCGGGGCTGACGGTGGGTCCCGCGACTGTCGAGACCGCGCCGGTTTGTAGAACGTTGGTGCTGGTGCGCCCTCCCAGACGCACGAAACTCTTGCCAAGCTCCCCCACGCGGACGATGAACGTCTTGTCGCCCGCGTAAAGCGAAAGCTCGACGAACGCCTGAACCAGCGTGCCCAGACCGATGCTCGAGAACAGATATCGCGCGGCATCGGCGCCGCGGCGTCCGGCTTTGTGGATTTCGGCGGCGGCCAGCGACTCCGGAAATGGAAGCGAGGCGTCTTCCACCAGAGCGCGCCGCACCAGCGAAACGAACAGGACTCCCAGGATGGACCCTACCACGATCAGCGCAGTCGATTTCCAATACACATGCGATGGTTCGAAATCGGGCCACGATCCGGCCAGCAGAAAAGCGGGAATGGTGAAAGCCGCCCCCGCCGCCACCGATTCCCCGATGGACCCCGCGGTTCGCGCGATATTCTCTTCAAGAATGGAGCCCTTCAGCGCGCGCAGCGCGGCCATGCTGATCACGGCAGCCGGGTAGGTAGCGGCAATAGTCTGGCCGGCTTTCAATCCCAGGTAAGCATTGGCAGCGCCAAGCACCACGCACAAGACGAGGCCGATCAGAACCGCGCGCAGCGTCAGCTCTTTCATGCTGACGCCTTCAGGAACAAAGGGGCGATGTGGTGTCATGAGTGCTGCCTGATCGGACGATGATAACACTACGTTAGAATTATATTTTCCACTGGCATGGGCGCGGAATCCCACGTTCTCACATTCGAAACGGCCAAGAACCGTCGCGTTCAGACGGGCATGGCCGCGCTGGTGCTGTATTCGCTGGGACATTTCTTTATCGATATGTACTCGAGCGCGGTGGGCGCGTTCCAGCCGCTGTTGGTGGAACGGCTGCATTTCACGCTGACGCAGGCGGGCGTGCTGGGCGCGGTGATGGTGTTCTCAGGTTCCTTCGTCCAACCTGCATATGGTTATCTCTCGGATCGCTTTCATTCCCGATTGTTTTCGGCGCTGGCGCCGGCCGTGGCCGGAATGTTCATCGCGTCGCTGGGCCTTGCGTGGAGTTTTCAGGCGGCTGCGTCGCTGATTTTTTTGGGCGGTGTGGGGATCGCGTCCTTTCATCCGCAGGCCTCCGCGCGCGCGACGCTGGGGATGAGCGCGAATCGCGGCCGCTGGATGGCGGTGTTTATCAGCTCGGGATCGCTGGGGCTCGCGGTGGGCCCGCTGTATTTCACCTCCATCGTTCAATGGGCCGGGATGCGTCACAGCTACATCGGCGCTGTTCCGGGCGTGCTGATCACCATCTTCCTGCTGGTCTACATGCGCCAGCCCGAGCACATCGATCCATCGCGGCGCAGCAAGTTCGATCTCGCCGCTTTGCACGGCGTATGGAAACCACTGGCGATATTGTGCGCGCTAGTCGTGTTGCGGTCGGCGGTGCAGATGGTGTTTGGCCAGTTTCTTCCGCTGTATCTGCATCGCGAACGCGGATTCACGCTGCAACAGGCCAGCGGTGCTCTTTCCATGTTTCAGGCCGCGGGCGCACTGGGCGGATTCCTAGGCGGCCACTGCTCGGATCGATTTGGCGGACGGCGCGTGATCATGGCGTCTATGCTCGGATCGGCGCCCTGCCTGGCCCTGTTCTTTTTCGGGCATGGAATCGCGGCGATGGCGGGACTGCTGATGAGCGGATTGGTCCTGCTGTTCACCATCCCCGTGAACGTCCACATGGCCCAGGAACTCGCGCCCTCGCAAGCCGGCACGGTGAGCGCATTGATGATGGGATTCGCGTGGGGGCTGGCCGGGTTGATGTTCGTGCCGGCCATCGGTTTCGCATCCGACCGCCTGACCATGCACACCGCGATGAGCGGATTGATGGTGCTCCCGCTGATCGGATTCGCGCTCACGTTCAAGCTGCCGCGGCACCATCCGGCTCACCATGCGCGGTAGCTGTCTTGTGGGGCAGGCGATCTTGTCGCCTGACAGGCGCACCTTGAATCATGACGCCTAAAGCTGTTTGCCTCCTAAGCGGCGGCCTGGATTCGTCCACTTGCCTCGGCGTGGCCCGCCGCGATGGCTACGAGTGCTACGCGCTTTCGTTCGATTACGGCCAGCGCCATCGCGTCGAGCTGGAATCGGCCGCGCGCGTGGCCGCCCACTTTGGCGCGCGCGAACTTCGCGTGGTGAAAATCGATCTGCGTGCGTTCGGGGCCAGCGCGCTCACCGCTGACATCGATGTTCCCAAACACCGTGGGAACCAGGAAATGGCAACCGGCATTCCCATCACATATGTACCCGCGCGCAACACCATCTTTCTGTCCTTCGCCATGGCATGGGCGGAAGTGCTCGAGTCGTCCGATATTTTCATCGGCGTGAACGCCATCGACTATTCCGGTTATCCCGACTGCCGTCCGGAGTTCATCGCTGCGTTCGAGCAGATGGCCAACCTGGCAACCAAGGCCGCTGTCGAAGGACGCACGCACCTGCGCGTTCACGCGCCGCTCGCCAAATTGAACAAAGCCGCGATTGTAAGACTGGGCACCGACGTCGCCCTCGATTTCGCGCTGACGCATAGCTGTTATGATCCAGGCGAGGGAGGCCGCCCGTGCGGCGAATGCGATTCCTGCATGCTGCGCCGCAAGGGTTTCGAAGAAGCCGGCGTTCACGACCCACTGGTGTATTAGACGGACTGGCCACGAATGAACACGAATAAACACGAATCGAAATCAGGGAACCGTAGGTCTTCCTTCGCGTTCATCCGCGTTCATTCGCGGCCAAGAGCGTTCTCCGCCGAACCGATATTCTCGCCCCAGCGCCAATGAAGATTTCCGAGATTTTTTACTCGATTCAAGGCGAAGGCGTTCTCGCCGGCATACCCAGCGTGTTCGTGCGCACCAGCGGCTGCAATCTTCGCTGCACCTGGTGCGATACGCCCTACACTTCATGGAATCCGGAAGGCCACGACTATTCGATCGACGAAATTGTAACTGAGGTGCTTCAGAACCGCGACCGTCAGGGAGCGGCAGTCACGCCTCACACAGGCCGCCACGTCAAGCACGTCGTCGTGACCGGCGGCGAGCCGATGATCGCCGAAGAGATCGTCGACCTGACGCACCGCCTGAAAGAATCGGGCCTGCACATCACCATCGAAACGGCCGGGACCATTCATAGGGACGTTGTGTGCGACTTGATGAGCATCAGTCCCAAGCTCGCCAACTCCACCCCTCATGCGCGTGACGGCGGCAGATGGGCTGCGCAGCATGATCGTCTGCGCCATCAGCCGGACGTGCTTCGGAAACTCATGCAGCAGTTCGACTATCAACTAAAGTTCGTCGTAACATCGCCGGAGGATTTGACTGAGATCGAATCGATGCTTGAGGAGATCCACGCCGATCGCAGCCGCGTGGTCCTCATGGCCGAGGGTACCGACGCGACGACCATCCGCGAACGCGCTGCGTGGATCACGGAGATTTGCAAGCGCGAGGGGTTTCGATATAGTCCACGGTTGCACATTGATGTGTGGGGGAATCGGCGAGGTGTGTGATCGAGCGTCGTATAACCAACGTGACCCGGCGTGCGGAGGAGTTTACTGAAGAACTCGCTCAGCCAAACGCAGAGCCTTTTTCGTCGTGGTGCTCAACGGGATTTCCGATAATCTTCGCCGTGCCACCCATCGATATTGCTTCTCGGACCGCGCGGCCGCCGTCGGGTTAAACGAGCCCTTGCTCTCCGTCCCCTCACTTACGATGAACCTGTAGTGACGATGCGTGATGGTATGACGAAATGAGCCCAGCGGCTCTCCGGCGCGAATTCCTTCATTCTGAATTCCATCGACAATTTCCGGAAGATCCCAGAACCCCTTCACGCGCGAACTCGGCGTCAGAAGAATCCGCCCCCTCTGGTGAACGATGACCAGCGTGCGCTCCAACCGTTCAGGCGCGGGCTTCACCCGCTTGGAAGGCAGCGACTCCTGCGTGGCGTGTCCGTGTGCCTCACAATACTTGGCGATCGGGCACATGCCGCAGTGCGGATCGCGCGGCGTGCAAACGGTCGCGCCGAGTTCCATCACCGCTTGATTCCAGCGGCCTGGATCTTTTCGATCGAGCAAACGCGACGCGTGGCCCCGCACGTCAGCGGCATCATCATTGAATAAACGGACAATCACGCGCCGCACATTGCCGTCGACGGCCGCATGCGGCAGACCGAACGCGATGCTGGAGACTGCGGCCGCGGTGTAATCGCCGACTCCGGGAAGCGCTCGAATCGAAACAAAATCACGCGGAAAAACGCCGTTTTGTGACACTATTAACGCAGTTTTGTGCAGATTTCGCGCGCGGCTGTAATACCCCAGTCCGCTCCACATCGCCAGGACCCGCTCCTCGGGCGCGGCGGCCAGCGCGGCGGCATCCGGAAACGCGCTCATAAATCGTTGGTAATACGGGATTACGGCTGCGACGCGAGTCTGCTGGAGCATGATCTCGGAAACCCAGATCGCATACGGATCGCCCGTGCGGCGCCACGGAAGGTCGCGGCGATTCTGGTCATACCAGCGCGTGAGAGCCGCGCGGACGGCGCGCGCGTCCATCTCTTTGTGAGGGGAATTTGACGACACTTCTATACTAGTAATGTAACGCCTTCCCCAGCGACCCAAGCGTGGCACGATCCTTGTGAAAGATTCCATCAAGCGCTCAACGGACGCACCTTCTAACGGCCGCGCCTCAGGCCGGAAACCAGCGCTCCGTTCTGTCAGGCCCCTGGCGCGGCAGCCCATCGGTAACGAGTCGATTCGAATCCGGGGCGCGCGCGTTCACAATCTGAAGAACGTGTCGGTGGACCTCCCGCACGAGAAGCTGACCGTGATCACGGGTGTTTCGGGATCGGGGAAATCGTCGCTTGCATTCGACACGGTTTACGCCGAGGGTCAGCGGCGCTACGTCGAATCGCTTTCGGCCTACGCGCGGCAGTTCCTGGAGCGGATGGAGAAGCCGGATGTCGACGAGATCGACGGCATCGCGCCGCCGGTTGCGATCCGGCAGAAAAACACGACGCGGAATCCGCGCTCCACCGTCGCCACATCCACCGAACTGTACGATTTTCTGCGGCTGCTGTGGGCGCGCGCGGGCCGCACCATCTGTCCGAAATGTGGAATTCAGGTGGAGCGCGATTCGGTGGATCAGGTGGCGGCCAGAATGTTTGCGCAGCCGGCGGGATCGCGTTGGTATGCCCTGTTTCCCGTGGTGGCCGAATCGGCCGGCCCGGCGAAGGTCAGTATCGACCCGCTGAAGGCGATTACACAAAAGACGAGCCCCGAGAAAAAAGGAACCGGCAAGAGCGCCGTCGAAAAAGTTAACGTCCAGAAAACCAATGAAGCCTTGCGCGACCGCCTCTTCGATCTGCGAAAGAAGGGCTTCAACCGGCTGTATCAAGACGGCCGCGTGTTCGAGTTCTCGACACCGGAGTCGCTGCTCGATGTCGATTTCTCGAAACCTGTATTCGTGCTGGCGGATCGGATCGCGATTCCCGAAAGGGTTTCGGACGAAGCGCGGCAGCGATTGGTGGACACCATCGAGATCTGTTATCGCGAATCGGGGGAAGTGCTTTTCGAGCAGGCGGGCTCTGACGCGGCCGCGGAAAAACCCGCAACGGTGTTGCGTTTCGACGAAAAATTCACATGCAAGCGATGCGGCAAAGCGTTCATGGAGCCGGAGCCCAGCCTGTTCAGTTTCAATAATCCGAACGGTGCATGCAAGCGCTGCCAGGGTTTCGGCAACACCATCGATTACGACATGGATCTGGTGATTCCCGATAAGTCACGAACCATTGCGCAAGGCGCCGTCGACCCGTGGACCAAACCGCAGCATTCCTGGTACATGGAAGAGTTCCGCGACGCGGCGAAAGGTAAAGTTCGTTACACGGTTCCGTACTTCGAGCTGAAGCCGGAAGAGCGCGCGATGGTGCAGCATCATGTCCGCCGCTACTTCCGCGAAGTGGAAAAGAAAAAGTACAAGGTCCACGTGCGCGTGTTCCTAAGCCGTTACCGCGGGTACACCACCTGCCCGGATTGCGGCGGGTCCCGGCTGCGCGCCGAGGCTCTCTACATTCGGGTCGGCGGAAAGAATCTCGCCGACGTTTCCCGCATGAACATCGCCGAAGCGCAGGAGTTTTTCCGTGCGGTGGAGTTGACGCCCGAAGAAGCCGGTATTGCCGACCGGATCCTGGTCGAAATCCGGCAGCGCTTGAAATTTCTGAATGACGTGGGCCTGGAATACCTGACGCTGGACCGGCTCTCGGCGACGCTTTCCGGCGGCGAAGCACAACGAATCCAGCTCGCCACTTGCCTGGGATCGCGGCTGGTGGGCGCGTGCTACGTGCTCGACGAACCGTCCATCGGACTGCACAGCCGCGACACCGCTCGGCTCATCAACATCCTTCACGAGCTGCGCGACCTGGGCAATACGATTCTGGTGGTGGAGCACGATCCGGAAGTGATGCGCTCCGCGGATCACATCCTGGATCTTGGGCCGGGCGCGGGCGAAAACGGCGGGCGCATCGTTTTCGAAGGATCCTATGCGGAGCTGATGGCGGACGCAAACTCGCTCACGTCGAAATACTTGCGCGGCGAACTGAGGGCGTCTTACTCGCACGAACGCCGCACCATCCACCCGAAACGGGTGATCCGTTTCATCGGCGCGCAGGCGAACAATCTGAAAAATATCGACGTGTCGATCCCCCTCAATTTGATGGTGGCGATCACGGGTGTTTCGGGTTCCGGAAAATCGACGCTGGTGCACGATGTGATCTATCAGTCGCTGGCCAAGCGGATGAATCGCGACGCGCCCGCGTCGGATATGGTTGAGGAATGGTCGACCCCCATAGAGAAACAGACCTGCCGGAAAGTGGAGAAGGCGGATCTGCTGACCGAAGTGATCCTTGTCGACCAGTCTCCCATCGGTCGCACGCCGCGCTCGAATCCGGTCACATACATTAAGGCGTTCGACATCATCCGCGAGCTTTTCGCGTCCACCACGGACGCCGATCGCCGCGGCTACACGCCGGGTCATTTTTCGTTCAACATTCCGGGCGGCCGCTGTGAAACCTGCCAGGGCGATGGCACCGTGACCGTGGAAATGCAGTTTCTGGCCGACGTCGAACTGATTTGCGAGGACTGCAAAGGCACGCGCTTCAAGCAAAGCGTGATGGACGTGAAGTATCACGGGCTGAATATTCACGAAGTGTTGCAGCTCACCGTGAAAGAGGCGATCTCGTTTTTCGCGGCCACGCCAAAGCTGGTCGCGAAGTTGAGGGTCCTGAACGACGTGGGCCTGGGATATCTGCGGCTGGGGCAATCCGCAACGACGCTTTCCGGCGGCGAGGCGCAGCGCGTGAAGCTGGCCGCGCATTTATCGCAGGCGACCAGCCAGGGAACGCTGTATATTTTCGACGAACCCACCACTGGTCTGCACTTCGACGACATCGCGAAACTCCTGGATGCATTCGAGCGGCTGATCCGTTCCGGCGCGAGCATCCTGATCATCGAGCACAATCTGGAAGTGATCCGCCGCGCGGATTGGGTGATCGATCTGGGGCCGGAGGGCGGCGACCGCGGAGGAAGGATCGTCGCGGAAGGAACGCCGGAGCAAGTCGCGGAGGTCGCCGAATCGTATACGGGAAGGTATTTGAAGAAGGAGTCAGGAGACAGGAGTCAGTAGTCAGAATAAGGCCGGCAGGCGACGAGATCGCCTGCCCCACATTGGATTACACTTTCAAGATGGAGGTTCTCATGAGCCGCGTACGTTTCATCGCCATCGTTCTGGCGATTCCACTTTTCGTCATTCCACTTAATCTTGCCGCCCAATCCGACCTCCCCATGGCGAAAGCCGAAACCGTTGGGATGTCCTCCCAGCGCCTCGAACGCATCCATGCGTTCATGAAGGATTACATCGACACCAACCAGATCGCGGGCTCCGTGACGCTGATCGCGCGCAAAGGCAAGGTGGTGCATTACGAAGCCCAGGGCTGGCGCTACAAGGAAGAGAGCCGGCCGATGGAGAAGGACGCCATCTTCTCGCTGATGTCGATGACTAAGCCGATCGTTTCGACTGCGCTCATGATGCTGTGGGAAGACGGCAAGTTCATGCTGGACGATCCTATTTCGAAATGGCTCCCTGCCTATTCCAAGATGATGGTGAACGATCCGGTGCAGGGCCGCGTGCCCGCCACGCATCCGATCACCATCCGCCAGATCCTCACCCATACCTCCGGTCTCTCGCTCGAACCCGGCAACCGCCCCAAGACTCTGCTCGAAAATATAGAGCGCTCCGCCACGCGCCCGCTCGCGTTTCAACCCGGTGAGCGATGGCAATATGGCGCGTCCACCGATTACGTCGCTGCTCTGGTCGAAAAGATTTCCGGCAAGACCGTCGACGAATTCATTCGGGAGCGCATGTTCGAACCGCTGGGCATTCGCGACACCTATTACAATATTCCGAAAGAAAAAGTGAATCGCGTGGCCGCCGTTTATACGCCCGATAAAGACGGGAAAATCGTGCTGCGCCGCAAGCCCGAATTTCATGAGCCGACCGCTTATTTCTCCGGCGTCGCGGGCCTCAACGGCACCGCCGCCGATTATTTCCGCTTCTGCCAGATGGTGTTGAACGGCGGCGAATACGAAGGGCATCGCCTGCTGGGTCGCATGACCGTCGACATGATGATCAGCAATCAGATCGGCGCCGGAAAACCGGTTTACATTCGCGGCGCGGGTTACGGATTCGGCCTGGGCTTCGCCGTTTTGACCGATCCGTCGAAGGCTCCCGACGCCCTGTCCATCGGCACGTTCACCTGGGGCGGCGCGGACGGCACGCTGTTCTGGATCGATCCGGTGGAGGATTTAATCGGGATCATGATGATCCAAATTAGTCCTTATAGCCACTTCAATATTCGTCCGCTGTTTTCGGTGGTGGTGTCGCAGGCGATCACAGATAGCCTGGCGGGTCAGAAGCCGCGAGTGATGGGCTACGACACGCCGAGGTAGTCGTGGAGCGTATCTCGCGAAGCGGATCCGATTTGCCGACGCCGCGCCCAAGTTGAACACAGCGCCGGATTATCGGCGGAATCGGCGCGTGCCGACGAGTGCGACGCCAGAAAAATGGTAACCTCGGGGCATGAAGTTTAGGGGAGCGATTCTTGTCTGCATCGCTACCTGTCAGTTACTAGTGGCCCAAGGCGCGGCAGCGTTCGACGTGGCATCAATCCGGCCGTCCCAACCGGGCAACCAGCCAGTGCGTTGCGATACGCTGCCAGGCGGTCGTTTTGTGTGCCATAACGTCAAGGCTGAATTTTTGTTGAGGCTCGCATTCGGGCCCAAGACTGTCACGATCAAGGGTGCTCCATCGTGGCTTGGTGATTTATATGATCTCGATGCCAAGGCAGAGGGTGCCGGGGAGATGACTACCGCAGAACTTGCACCTCCCCTGCTTGCCCTTTTTCGCGATCGGTTCGGCCTGGTGGCGCATGAGGAACCCATACAGCAAACCGTATACATTTTGGAACAACAGCGGTCCGGCGCGAAAGTAAAACCCAGCGCCGCGGGAACCGAGTATTCCCTGAAGCGCTCCGACGAGAATGTGCTTCTTAAGGGAGAAACAATGGCGCATTTTGCGGGGCTCATGGCGGCGAGGCCCGACGTGAATGCCACTGTTATCGACAATACAGGTTTAGCGGGGAAGTTCGATTTCGCGTTCCCGTACGCTAATGGAAATGTACCGGCTGATCCCACTGCAACGCCCGAAGTCGCCAAGCGGACAGCGGCTGCTTATTCTTCCACATTTGATGCGCTCATTTCAATTGGTCTTCGGCTCAGGCCGGAAAAGCGCGACGGGACCGCCATGGTTATCGACCAGATCCATAAGCCGACCGAGAACTGATACCCCACAATGGAGTCGGACGCCCGTTCCGCATTTCTGTTTTGGTATCAGACGATAAAGTATGTTGCCGCCTATGAAACGGCCGCCCTCCTGCAGTGCTGCCACACGCGAAACGGCAGTTTGGCAGTCATGACCCGGGAACAGAAGCCCTAAGTGCTCGTCGATACATTCGTCGAGCAGAAGCCGCATTAGACACGGGACAAGAGAAGCTGCTTAGCTTCTTCCAGCGCCTTGAGCGCAAGAGCGCGGGGAACGGTCGGGAAGCCTTCCAGGAAATCTTCGAGCGTGTCGCCACCCTCAAGATAGTCGAACAGAGTTTGGAGAGGCACTCGTGTCCCACGGAACACGGGCGTCCCATGCATGATCTCGGGATCTCTCACGATTGCCTGCGCCACGTCCTTATTGTCTCCCAAATCGACGCGGGTCACGGGGAAAATCGCCCCACACTTCCTTGCGCGCCTCGGCAATATCTTCTTCCGATATCGAAATGCCCAAGTCCTTCCAGGCTCTTCCGGGGACGCTTCTCTTTTGTCCCCAGGGAACTCGCAAAATCCAGGACCTCCCGCTGCTTCTCCGCAGGCAACTCGCGCAGCTTGGCAACCACGGCTTCTTCTATGGATTGCACGGCCATAATCTTAATCTTACAGTGCAGCGAGGTTCGACGACCGATCCCAGAGGACGCGGAAGAATAGGTACGCGAAGCGCCCATTCGCGGCAAATCGTGGGGCAGCCAATCTTGGCTGCAGCCGCCTTTCAGGCGGCTTCGAATCGGGCGAACAGCACGTCGGCTAAAAGCCGACGGCAGCCATGATTGGCTGCCCCACATGAAGCCAGCTACCGCGGCGCGCTGGCCGGCGGCACGACGCCGCACATGCGCAGGTACTCGATCATCTGCCCGTACTCGTCATAAGCGTGAGCGATGGCGAAGGTTAGCTCGAACACGCGAGCCTGTTTCGCGCCGCCGGGGCCGGCCACCATGTCCAGAGAGTTTTCCGGCGTGAGAGCCGCCGCCGCATGGTGTCCCGAGGCCCACGAGTCTTTGAGTAGCTTGATGATTTCCGCTCTCTCCGTCATCCCCTCCGGGCCTTTGACGCCCGTAATGTTGGCGGGAATCTTGTCGCCACCCGCTGCGTTCCACAGGAAGTAGTTCGCGGCTGCAAGATGCTTCACCAGCCCCGCGAATGTATACACGCCCTTGTAGTTCGCGCCCCTAATGTCTAGGCTTTCCGGGGAAAAATTGAATTTGTCGGCGGGCATGGCTTCGACAGCGGCCGTCACTTGGCGCTCCGCGAGTGTGATTTCGCGATCGAGTGCCGCGCTGACCGATGTGGGCGTCGGCCCTGCGGGCGGTTGCGCGACGGCGCTGGTTGTGATCCCTAACGCAAAAATGAACGCTGCTGAAAGTTTCATGTTTGGTTTCCCTCAGTGACTATGTTACCGCCCGCCGATATCCGACTTCTCCGCGGCCGCGATGGTCGCCTCTGCGTCGGGTTTCAGAATATAACCGGCCTTTAGATTCTTTTCGGTGATGTCCTTCACCGCCGCGACGTAAGCCTTGTGCGTCGGATACAGACTCGCGACCCGAGCCTTATCGAAATCGATATGCGAGCCATACAGCCGGCAGAACGCCGTGCCGGTGTTCTGGCCGGTGTTGACGGCCGTCGGCACGGCGATCTCCGCCAGACGAATTCCGCCGAGCGCGTTGCCCATCTCATCACGCGCAATCTGCGGACGGTCGCCAGTGGTGAACTGGATCGGCGGAGCGGCGGGCGGCGGCGTTCCATTCTTGATCCACACCACGAAATGATCGTAGGCCGCATCGAACACATAGTGGAATGGAACCTGACTGAAAGGCGGTTTATCGCACGTGCCGGCCGCGGACACGCCCGGAGGCATACCGGCGTCCAGTTTTCCGATCTCAGTGAAATGAATCTCAGATTGCGAATCGACGTGCGATGTCCCGGCGACCTCCCACGTCCGCAGCATGTCGGTATCGTCCTGATGCCCCCCGGCGCGAACATCGGTTTCCGAATTCAGCTTGAAAACCTTCACGCTCAGATCCGCGCGAAGCTTGCCGCCGGTGCCGTGCAGCATCACGCCGTCGAATACCGGATTCAGCGGATGAATCGCGTTGACGTAGATGCCCAGCCGTCCGGCCGATTGCGAATGGCCGCTCGCGATGATGCGCTCCGCTTTCAATCCGCCCATGATGTCCTTGTTCGCCTTGCCGCGAATCGCCATCGCCGTCGCCACCATGATGTCGTACGACAAATCGTCGTTGGTGATCTTGCCGCCCTCGGTCACGTCCAGCGACCCGTATCGATTCGGGCTCCACGCCTTCAGCGCATTCACGCCGACGCGCTGCGCCGACACGCCGATCCACGCGTATCCGGCGCGCACGAAATGGTCCGCCGATTGGAACCAGTCCATTTCCAGGTCGCGGCTGCCGGTGACGTTGGTCCACTCGACAATCGCGGTGCCGTTGAACTTTTTCGCGGAGGTGGGCCGCCGCACCACGATGCGCGTCTTATAAGGATGGCCGCTGTCGATCACGGCGCTGGTCGCCTCGCGCTCCGGCTTGTAGCGATTCGCCGTGCCTTCGATGAAGAATTCCTCCTCGACATAGCCCTTCGATGCGAGATCGAGGTAGGTCGGATTGAAGGGATACCCATGCGACGGATCGGGCGCCTTCGCGGTCAAGGCGATGGGACCGGTGACGGTGGGCGCGGGGACGGTGATGCGGTCCGCGGCGAGAGTCGTCAAGGCGGCTGCGAGGCCGACGAGAGAGAAAGAGGCTATTGAACTAATGGAAGCAAATCGAGACGGACCCAGCTTAGACAGGAAATGTTGCGGCATGTGTTGAGTTATATCTCGTTTGCGCCCACAACACAACCGGGAAACAACTGGTGCGGCTCACCACGCATCGCGGCCGGCAAGCACTCTCGGCACCGTCTGCCCCAGAATCCGCAAATACAGCAGCAGGCAGTAATGGCGCGCCAGGAAAATATCCAGCCGCCGCCGCTGCCGGTACGTGAGCCGGTTCCGCCCGCGAGTCTGCCACAATCCGCTCAATCCCGGTTTCAACCGCAGCACTTCCGCGGCGGATTCCCCGTAATATTTCGCCCACTCGGATGGCGTCATCGGCCGCGGCCCCACCAGCGACATCTCGCCGCGCGCCACGTGCCACAGTTGCGGCAGCTCATCGATCGAATGTCTGCGGCAGAAGGCGGCGAAGCGGCTGGTGACGCGCGGATCGCCGCTGGTCTTTGCTTCGGGGACAATTTCGCCGCGCAATTTTTCGATGAATCCTGACCCTCGTGATTGCTCGCCATCACTGCATCCATGCGACGCGTCGCGATCACTTAATCCATTCCACATCGTGCGGAACTTGAGCATCCAGAGCGGACGCCCCTCGTGCCCTAGGCGCCGATGCGCAACCAAAGGCTGGCGGCCGGACAAGATGAAAATTGTCACGGCGATCGCCGCAAGAAAAGGCGACAACACAATCACGGCGGCGAGTCCGATCACCTGCTCCATCGCGGATGCGAGCGGTTTCACTACCCGCGATTATAGGAGCCGGACTTCAATCCGCGATAGCCAAACCGGAGCGAATCATGCGATGGATGTAGCGAGCCCGTTTTAGCGTGATGTGTGCAGCGATTAGCGCACGAATTCGGCGAGCCGCGCCGGCAGCAATGCCGCGATTTTTGGCGATAAGCCATGCGGCGCGCCTGCGACCTCGATCAACTCATGGCGCGCGGGAATCGCCGCGATCGCTGCTCGCATTTCGTCGATCGAACCGAACGGGTCGCGGGTTCCGTGCACGAACAGCGCCGGAGTTTCAAGCTTCGGGAAGTGTGCGGTGCGCAGTTCCTGCGGCTTGCGAGGAGGATGCAGCGGATACGACAAAAGCAATAATGCATCGGCAATTCGCGGATCTTCCGCGGCGGCCATGGTCGCCTGCCGGCCTCCATAAGAATGCCCGCCGAGAAATACAAGGGTGCCGGAAGCCGCCGCAGCTTCGCCCGCAGTCCCTTCGCGCATCACTTCACGAAGAGCCCGCACCGCCCCCCGGATTCCTTCGCGATCCCGAGCCGCCAACGCCGGAAACGGTGGCCCGTGCGCACGTTGCTGCCGGTACGGAAGATCGAAACGGAGGACATAGAAACCCGCCGCTGAGAAAGCTTCCGCGATCGCGATCAGCAGCGGAGCTTCGCAGTTGGATCCCGCGCCATGCGTGATCGCGAGACCGTCGCACGATCCTGGTCTCTTGGGCTCGTGCAGCCAGCCCCGAATCAATTCACCTTCAAAACGTTTCCCAGGCAATTTCACCATTTCCCCAAACCGTCTGTCTTCCGACTCCGGTCCAGCGTGCGATCTCCAGGTAAGGTAAGAATTCGCCAAGCTCGCCTTGGTATTCGGCGACTCCGATGAATCCCCCCAGAGGGTGCGTGTAGCCGGTGGCGCGGCTGGTCCGGTCGACTTTAATCTGTTGCAACTCGCATCGCGTCATCCGCACTCGCGCCGCGCGCTCCCCCAGAGACCGAAAATCCAGCTCCAGCGGACCGCTTCCATACAAAGCGCGGAGCGTGCTGGTTCGATCTCGAATGCGAGACAACAACGGGCCGAATTCCGCGCCGCTGCTATTGACGGCGCTTTTGACCGTGGTCGGCGTTAAGAATCTGATTCGGAGACGATCGGCCGGCGGACCTTCGTACTTGACCGGCAGCCGCAAAATCTCCCGCCCTTCGACCATCGTGGGACCGAACCTGGCCTCGAACGCCCGCGCGAATAAATCAACTGCTTCATCGCGCGTTTCAAACAAGTTGATGCCGAATTCGAACGCTGTACCCGCCTCGATCGAAACTCCCGCGAGATGTGCCGCCCGAAATACGAATGGACGCGGGGCTTGACGCAAACCACTCGGTCCGCCGGCGTATTCCGGCGCGAACCGGCGCGTGTAGGAGTCCGGCGCGGTCTTCATGATCCAAGCTCCCAACAACCCTCGCAACAAATTCGCGGCCGACCCTCGCGGAAAGTGAATCGGCGCCTTCGCGACGAAGTGGAGACGCAGCGGAATCAAATCGAACGTATCCTCCACGCCCACATCTTACCTGCATTTTGGATAAACTAAGTCCCATTCGCAATCTGGAGGCGCAAATGACGAAACGCATCTTTCTCGCTGGCCTGCTCGGCGGTATGGCGATGTATGCCTGGTCCTCGATCGCGCATCTCGCGACGCCGCTCTCGACCATCGGGTTCAGTCAGATGACGAACGAGCAGCCAGTGCTCGACGCGCTCCGCACCGCGCTGGGTTCGGCGAACGGACTGTATGCCTACCCGGGCATGGACACGTCGGGCAAGTTGTCGATGAGCGCGGCGATGGAGCAGTACGAGAAGAAGCTTGCGACGAATCCATCCGGGATTTTGATCTATCATCCGCCGGGCATGAAGCCGATGGAGACCAGCCAGCTCGTCACAGAATTCGTCACCGAATTGGTGGAAGCGCTGGCCGCCGGGTTCCTGCTATCGCTGACCCGCCTGACCGGCTTCGGCGCTCGCGTCGGATTCGTAGCGCTGGTCGGCGCGCTCGCGTCGATCCCCACCAATATCTCTTATTGGAACTGGTACGGATTCCCGACGGCGTATACGATGACCTACATGGGTGTGGAGATCGCAGGGTATTTCTTCGTCGGCGTCGTGGCGGCTCTAATGACGCGGCGCGCCTAACCGCACCGCCCTCAAAGCCTCCGAGCGATAATTGAATATGGCCTTCCGGCTTGGCATCGATTACCAACCTCGCGGCGACCAGGCGGTCGCCATCGACTCCCTGCTGCGTGGGCTGAAAGATGGCGAGCAGCACCAGGTTCTGCTCGGCGTCACCGGCTCCGGAAAAACCTTCACCATGGCCAAGGTGATCGAGCGCACCGGGCGCCCGGCCTTGGTTCTCGCTCATAATAAGACACTCGCCGCGCAGTTATACCAGGAATTCAAGATGTTTTTCCCTGGAAATGCAGTTGAGTATTTCGTCAGCTATTATGACTATTATCAGCCCGAAGCCTATATCCCCTCCGGCGACGTCTACATCGAAAAAGAGGCGACCATCAATTCCGAGCTCGACAAGCTGCGCCTCTCCGCCACGCGATCCCTGTTTGAGCGCCGCGATTGCATCATCGTCGCCAGCGTAAGCTGCATCTACGGAATCGGCTCCCCCGAAGCGTACTACGGCATGCTGCTGATGCTCGAAAAAGGCCAGAAAATCGAGCGGAAAGCCATCACGCAGCGGCTGGTCGACATCCTCTATGAGCGCCATGAAGGCGATTTCAAGCGCGGCACCTTCCGCGTCCGCGGCGACGTGATCGAAGTTTTCCCCACTTATGACGACCTCGCCTATCGCATCAGCTTGTGGGGCGACGAAATCGAAACGCTGGAGCAGATCGATCCGCTCACCGGCCAAGTCAAGCAGAATTATCTCCGCCTCCCCATTTATCCCAAAACTCATTATGTAATGTCCCCGGAGACAAGGCATAATGCGCTGATCAGCATCGAAAATGAACTGAATTGGTGGAAGCCGGAGCTGGATAAAGAAGGCAAGCGGATCGAGGCTCAGCGCCTCTGGCAGCGCACCAATTTCGATCTCGAAATGATCCGCAATATCGGCTATTGCCACGGCATCGAAAACTATTCGCGCCATTTTTCCGGACGCCTCCCCGGCCAAGCCCCGCCGACGCTGCTCGATTATCTGCCGCAGGACGCGCTCCTGTTCATCGACGAAAGCCATCAGACCGTGCCGCAGCTTCAAGGCATGTATCATGGCGACCGTTCGCGCAAGGAAACCCTGGTCAAGTTCGGATTCCGCCTGCCCAGCGCGCTCGACAACCGTCCGCTCACTTTCGAGGAGTTCGAAAATCGCGTCCATCAAGTCGTCTACGTTTCGGCGACGCCGGGTCCTTATGAGCTGACGAAAACCGGCGGCGCGGTCATCGAGCAGATCATCCGGCCCACCGGCCTCATCGATCCGGAAGTCGATATCAAACCCATTCGCGGCCAGGTGGACGATCTGCTTCATGAAATCCGCCTGCGCGCCGAGCGCAATGAACGGGTGCTGGTCACCACGCTGACCAAGCGCATGTCGGAGGACCTTTCCGAGCATTACACCGAAGCGGGAGTGAAGTGCGCCTATCTTCACTCGGAAGTTTCCACGCTCGATCGAGTGAAGATTCTGCGCGACCTTCGGCGCGGCACCTACGACGTTCTGATCGGCGTCAATCTCCTGCGCGAAGGGCTCGACCTGCCCGAGGTGTCCCTCGTCGCGATTCTCGACGCCGATAAAGAAGGCTTCCTGCGATCCGCCGGCTCGCTGATTCAAACCATGGGCCGCGCCGCGCGTAATCTGAACGGACGCGTGATTCTGTACGCGGACGTCATGACCCAATCCATGCGTCGCGCCATTGACGAGACCAACCGCCGGCGCACGGTCCAGCGCGCTTATAACCTGGCCAACAACATCGAACCCCAGTCGATTATAAAGGCGATCGACTCGAATCTGATTGCCGTGGTCGAAGCGGATTACGTTACCGTCCCGCTGGAGCCCGAAGAACAAATCGAAAACATTCTGCCGGAACAGATGGAGAGTTATCTGGCCGGTCTGGAAGAGCGCATGCGCGAGGCTGCGCGGAAATTCGATTTCAAGCAGGCCGCCGAGTTTCGCGACCGTTTGAAGGACCTTCGCGCGCGATCGATCGTCGGCGCCGCGATCCCCGGTGCCGTAAATCCCAGCGTCGCAGACACCAGCGTCGCGGACCCCAGCGTCGCCGACCAATGACTCGTGCGCAGTTGAGGCACATCCGCGGCGCCGGCCTGATCAGCGCCGGCGGCGTGGCCCAGTCGTTTCTGGTTCGCCTTCCGTCACTTCTGGCGGGCATCGGGCCCGTGAAAGCCGCGTCGTTCCGCGTCGCCAGCCGTATTTCGAATTCGCTGCGCGCCGGCCACGCCGTCGAGCATTATTCCGATCTCGAAAAATGCCGCCTCATCTGGATTGCCGTTCCCGAAGCGGCGCTCGATCGCGTCATGCACGATCTGGCGTTGCACCTCCCGGCGGCCGGAAAGATGGTGGTGATGTGCGGCTCGAATTTCGACAGCCTCCGGCCCAGCCCTTTGCGCGTCGCCGGAGCCATGGTTGGCTCGCTGAACGCAATGGACCCGGAAGCCCGCACCCTCATCGCGGAAGGCCAGCCCGATGTCATCCGGCTCTTGCGAAAAATCGCAACCTTAGATAAACGTAAACTGATTGAGATCCGGCCTGCCGCTAAATGTTTGTATCTGGCCGGCGTTCATCTGTCGGCGCATCTGGTGCTGCCCTGGATCGCAGCGGCGCTCGAAAGTTTTCGCGCGGCTGGTTTCTCTCGGGCCGAGGCCGCCGACGCAGTGGTCGCGCTGGGCGGCCACGCGGTTCGCGCGTACGGAAAAGCAGGAAGAAAAGCCTGGAGCGCCGCGGATGCATCCAGTCTTCGAAGCGCGCTCGATCGCGACCTGGATGCGATTCGCGCCACCGACGCGCGCCTGGCCGCGCTGTATTCGGCTGGAATCGCGCAGGCCCTGCGCTACTTCGATACTAAGTGATTCACGCCGACAAATCTCGAATCTCCACGAGCATGAGATGAATCTGAACAAACATGTCCAACCCATCTGTCTCCCATCCACCTTCTCCCGACGCGCTGAGGTATCCTATCGGGAAATTTTCCTTTCCCTTCATCGAATACCCCAAGCATGACGCCAAGCCAGCGCGATCACTGGATTGCCGAGATCGCCGAAGCGCCCTCGCGACTGCGAGCCTCTGTCGCCGGGCTCGACCCCGTGCAGTTCGACACACCTTACCGTCCCGGCGGATGGACCGTGCGCCAGGTGGTCCATCACGTTCCGGAAAGCCACATGAACGCGTATATCCGGTTCAAGCTCGCGCTGACCGAGGACGAACCAGCCATTAAGCCCTACGACGAAGACGCATGGTCGAAGCTGCCGGATGTCGCGGCGACTCCGGTCGAGACTTCGCTCGCCCTGCTCGATGCGCTCCACCTTCGATGGGTGACGCTGCTGCGGCAGTTGGACGATGCCCAATTCGCGCGCACGTTCCGCCATCCCGCGCTGGGCGTGATCCGGCTCGACGGCAATCTCGCGCTGTACGCGTGGCACGGGAAGCATCACACCGCGCACATCACCTCGTTGCGCGATCGGATGGGCTGGCGCTAGGTGGCGCGGGCCGCCAGGCCTGTCTGGGATGGGTCTGCAACCCACGAAAGCTTTTTGAAAACCCCCGTCGGCGAAGAGAACGTGAATAGACGGCGAATAGATGGTGGGGTTTTCGACCCTGCCGTGTCGACACGGAACGTGCGTACCGCATTCATGTCGACATTTCTTTGTTTTCACTTACCCACTGAAAAATGACCGGCCGCCCGCGCATGGCATACTGAAGGTTTCCCCGAGCCCGCACCGGCAATCCGCGCAAGGAACTGAGCGTGGGCGAGGCAAATTCGTGATGCAGGAAGGGAACTCTATCGTCACGGCTGGACAAAAGCAGATCGTCATCGCGATTGACGGGCCCTCCGGAGCGGGGAAGAGCACCATTGCGCGATCGCTCGCGCAGCGCCTTGGATTTACTTTTATCGATACCGGCGCCATGTATCGCGCCATCGCGTTATGGGCGCTGCGCGCGGGGATCGATCTCGACGATCTGCATCGGCTGGAGCAGCTCGCGCTCGCGGCGCAGATCGAATTCGACGCATCTCGAGGACAAACCGTGCTCCTGAACGGCGAAGACGTCACCGCTGCGATTCGCGAGCCGCAAGTGACCGATGCCGCTTCGAAAGTCGCCATCGCTCCGGGCGTGCGCCGCGCCATGCGCGAGGAACAGCGCCGCATCGCGAGTGCGAAATCAGTGGTGATGGAGGGCCGCGACATCGGGACCGTGGTGTTTCCGGACGCGCAGGTGAAGATTTTTCTGGATGCAGATCCGCGGGTTCGCGCCGGCCGCCGCGCGCAGGAAACCGGCGCCGATGTTGGCCGGGTGGCTCGCGATATCGCGGAACGAGACCAGCGCGACCGCACCCGCCAGGAAGCGCCTCTCACCCAGGCGCCCGACGCCGAATACGTGGATTCCACCGGCCTCGCGCCGGAGCAAGTAGTGGAAGCCATTCTGAAGATCGTGCGCCAGAGGACTTCGAATTAAGAGCGGAACAGGTAAATGCCGATCACTTCCATGCAGATCACGTATATGCAGATCCGTAAATGAACGATGAACCACGTATGAGCGATCTTCTCGTCATGAAATTCGGCGGCACCAGTATGGGATCGGCCGAGCGCATCCGCGTCGCCGCGCAAATCGCCGCCGAACATCACGCCCGCCGTCCAGTGATCGTGGTGGTCTCGGCAATGTCGAAGGTCACGGACCTGCTGCTGGCATGCCTGCGAACCGCCGAAGTGGGCGATCAAGCGGATCTCGATAAGAACCTAAAGACGCTGAATTTGCGCCATTTCGAAACCTGCCGCGAACTGCTGCCCCCCTCTCGCCGGGAAGCCGCGCTCAAGGAGGTTCACAGCCTGATCGCGGAATTCTCGCGGATCGCGAAGGGTGTGATGATGCTGGGCGAGCGGCCGCCGCGCTCGATCGACGAAGCCGTTGCGATCGGCGAGCGGCTTTCCGCGTTCCTGATGGCCCAGTTCCTGGAATCGGCCGGAGTTCGCGCCGCTGCCGTGAACGGCGCGGACGTGATCGCGACCGACGCGGTCTTCGGCAACGCGACGCCTTTAATGCAACCGACCCGCGAGCGCGCCGCGGCTGTGTTGCGCCCGCTGCTCGAGCAACGCACGCTGCCGGTGGTGACCGGATTCAACGGATCCACGATGGATGGCCGTCCCACCACTCTCGGCCGCGGCGGCTCGGATTTTTCAGCCTCGATTATCGCGGCCGCGATGGATGCCGCCGAGTTGTGGATCTGGACCGACGTGGACGGAATCATGACCGGCGATCCGCGCCTGATTTCCGACGCGCGCGTGCTCGAATCGGTCACCTATAACGAAGCCGCCGAGCTGGCTTACAACGGCGCAAAGGTGCTGCATCCCCGCACGCTGGCGCCGCTGGTGGAGCGCCAGATTCCGGTGTGGAGCAAGAATAGCTTCGCGCCTGAAAAGCCCGGCACGCGCATTGTCTCGCAGATCCGCGCCGCCAGCGGGCCGCATGCGGTGACGTCCATGTCAGATGTCGCGCTCGTGTCAATGGAACCCGCCAATTCGGCGATGAGCGGAACCAAGATCATGGCCCGCGCTCTGGATGCGCTGGCGAGCGCCAACGTCGAGTTGCTGGCGATCACCAGTTCGAGCTATCGCCAGAATTTCTGTTTCCTGCTTCGCCACACGGAGCTTAATCGCGCCATCGAATTTCTGGAAGAGTGCCTGTCGCTGGAACTCGCGCACGGGTATTTGAAGCCGATTGAAGTGGACAAGGACGTCGGATTGCTGGCGGTGGTGGGCGAAGGAATGCGCGGAACTCCGGGCTTGGCGGGGCGCATTTTCACCGCGATTTCGCGCCACAACATCAACATCATCGCGATCGCGCAAGGCTCCAGCGAACTGACCATCGCCATCGTGGTGCATCGCGACGGCCTGGAGGAAGCCGTTCGGGCCGTGCACCAGGAATGCACGCTGGGCGGGGCGGGTTAAGTCGCGTTCGTCAACCGATCAAGGCCGTATTCGGCCGCGATCTGCAATTGATATAATCGCCTATTACCAGTGGCAAAAAATATCATTACCCGTGCGTGGGACGCCGTGAAATTGCCGCCTGCGCAGGGCGCCAAAAAGCCCATGTCGCCGCAGCGGCGCAAGCAGCGGAAGATGATCTTCGGCGCGCTAGCCGTGATTGTGCTGGGCGCCATCGGGTGGGCCATCTATGCGTACATCGGCACCGCGCAGGAGCGCGCTCAAGCCGCCTTCGACGACGCCCAAAGGCTGATGAGCGCGGGGCATTACGCGAAAGCCATCGATGGTTTTACGCGCACGCTGTCAATCTGGCCGCAGATGGCCAACGCCTACGTCGAGCGCGGCCTCGCGCATCATTTCCTCGGCGAAGACCCGCAGGCGCTCGCCGATCTGGATCGCGCACTAGGGCTGGATCCGAATCTTTCCACGGCCTACGCCGCGAAGGGATCGATTTCCCGCGATCATGGCGACGTCAGCCGGGCGATGGAGGAATACGCGCGGTCGATCCAGACGAACCCCAACGTCGAGGCATTTTTTGAGCGCGGCCAGCTCTACGAAAAGCTCGGTGATCATCAGAAAGCCATCGCGGATTACGATCAAGCCATCGCGTATCGCCGTGACGCCCCGCACGTCTATCGCGCGCGGGCGTTCGCCAAGTCCAATATGGGAGACGAGGCAGGCGCCAAGGCAGATCGCGATATCGCGAACAGCTTAGAACACCCCTGAGAGAATATGTTTGTTCCCCTAACTCCTCTGCGGTGCTTGCACCGCGCGGTGGATTTGTTCGGCGGTAAGACCGGCGTCGTCTCGGGCGCCCGCCACTTCACCTACGCGCAATTCGGCGAGCGCTGCGAGCGGCTCGCGTCGGCGCTGCCCAAAATCGGCGTGGCGCCCGGCGATCGTGTCGCGTTCCTCAGCTTCAACACTCACCAATTGATGGAAGGCTACTACGGCGTGGTGCAGGCGCGCGCGATCGTGATGCCGCTGAACGTCCGGCTCTCCGAACCGGAGCTGACCAACATTCTGTGTCATTCCGGAGCGAAAATCCTGATGTTCGAAAACGATTTTGCGCCGGTGGTGGAGAAGCTGCGCGCAAACTGCCGCTCCATCCAAAAATGGATCACGCTCGACGAAAACATCCCGTGTGCTGATCTTTGCTACGAAGCGCTGCTCGACCAGGGCCGTCCGGAGCGTGCCGACATTTTTTCTTACGATGAGATGGCGGTCGCCGAGCTGTTCTACACCAGCGGGAGCACGGGAACGCCGAAAGGCGTGACGCTGGCGCATCGCACGCTGTACCTGCACGCCCTGGATATCGGCGCTCTATATAAAGATATCGATTCGATGGTGGATCTCCACACTATCCCCATGTTCCACGCCAACGGTTGGGGCCGTCCGCAGGCGTCCACCATGCACGGAATCAAACAGGTGATGGTTCGCCGCTTCGAACCCACTTTCGTGTTCGGATTGATTCAGGACCACAAAGCCACCGACATGTGCCTGGTTCCGACCATGGCGAACGCGCTGCTGAACGCGCCCGATCTTGGAAATTGGGATCTGGCGAGCATGCGGCGCGTGATGATCGGCGGCGCGGCATCCTCGCCGGAGCTGGTGGAGCGCATCGAAAAAGCGATACCGAGCTGCGAGTGCATCGCCGGCTATGGGCTGACGGAAACCTCGCCGGTGCTCACGTCGTCGCGATCGAAAGGCCTCGAGTATTCGAACGACGTTGAACGCCGCAAGCGGCAGGCGTCGGCGGGATGGCCCATTCCCGGCGTCACCGTGCGCGTGGTGGATCACGATATGCGCGACGTTCCGCGCGATATGCAGGCGATCGGCGAGGTGGTCGCGATGGGCGATCACGTGATGGAGGGTTATTTCCAGGAGCCCGAAGCCACTGCGGCGGTGATGAGCGGGCCGTGGTTCCACACCGGCGATATGGCCGTGTGGGATGAACAGGGCTATCTCCACATTGTCGATCGCAAGAAGGAAATCATTATTTCCGGCGGCGAAAATATTTCGTCGATCGAAGTGGAGCGCGCGATTTTTTCGCACCCGGCTGTGTTCGAATGCGCCGTGGTCGCCGCGCCCAGCGAGCAGTGGGGCGAAGTGCCCGCCGCCATCGTGGTGCTCAAGCCCGGCGAGTCGCTCACTCAGGACGAGTTGATGGCGTTCCTCCAGCAGCGCCTCGGGAAATTCAAGCTGCCTCGGATCATCGAATTCTCGGCGGAGCAGCTTCCGAAAACGGGGACCGGCAAGATTCGCAAAATGGTCCTCAAGGAAAAATTCTGGGCCGGTAAAGAGAAGCGCGTGCAAGGTTGAGGGTCGGTAGCGATTCGGCCCGATTTTTTCGCGATGTTTTCCGTCATAACCTCGCTCGACGCCGAAGAGGCTTTGCATGCGGCCGGCACGGCGGGCATCATCGAACATGACGGCTATCTCGAAGCTTTTTTCGAAGACCGGGCAGTGGCCGCGCGCTTCGGCGACCCGGTGGAGTGCGACACGACGGATTGGGTCCAGCACACCTACGACGCATGGCCGCCGATTCTGGTTGGCGAGAAATTCTTCGTGGTGGCGCCGTGGCGCACCGATCCCACGCCTCCCGGCCGTTTTCGTCTCGAACTGAATCCCGGGTTGCAGTGCGGCACCGGTCGGCATCCATGCACGCGGCTGTGTCTCGAGGCAATGGAGCGCCTGGTTCAGCCTGGAGACTCCGTGCTTGACGTCGGCACCGGCTCCGGAATTTTGTCGATCGCGGCAAAGCTGCTGGGCGCGGGTCGCGTGATCGCGTGCGATATCGATCCCGATGCGGCGAGACTAGCACCGTTTTTTGTAGGCAGCGCGGACGCCGTGCGCGACGGCGCGTTCGATATCGTGGTCGCTAACATCGGCGAGGAAGTGCTCGGCCGCCTGCGCGCCGATCTCGAACGCGTCGCGCGGCGCAGAATTCTTTCAGGTTTTCAAGATGAAACCGGCGAATGGGCTTGCATAGTTTCGTGAAGGTGCATCAACCGGGATACCGCGTGTCGATCGATTTTCGAACGGCGTCGTGTTCGACGAATTCACCACGGTCGGCAGCTGCCAGTCCCTTGTCGACTTCCTGCAAAAACCAATCGTCATAGTCGACTAGCCGTTCTACCGCCTCAAGCACGAGCGTTTCAGCGTCGCGTCCCTGCTGTGTGGCCATGCGTGACAGCTTGGCTTGCAGATCGGGATTGAAATGCACTTCCATGCCGCCAGTTTAGGGCGTGGGCGCAATTTCTGTCAAACTCCTCGCACGTTTGTCGCAGCGTTGCCGGACACAAGCGCGGCCGTGTTTGAAATACTCGAGACGATTTTTCGCCACATCAATCCACGATCGCCTGAATCGTCTCCGGAGCATTTCCCTCCAGACGATTGTTGACGAAAACATAAGCCGACCGCCGCTCTTCTCGCATCCGCCGGATCAGTGTACGGAGCGCGTCGCGCGCCTCCGGATTTTCATCGCGCACCCGATCGTAAGGCGTGAACATCGCGACCGCATCTTCATATGCGCGCCCCGGACGCAGCAACGCGCGAGTCACCGTGAAATCGGCCGTGAACGCTCCCGGGATCGATATCTGCTCCGCAATCGGCGGCATTCGCGTCCACGAATTGAACACGTGCGCGACAGCATGCGTGCGCAGAGCATCAAAATATCGAGGTGTCAGAAATTCTCGATTGCGAACCTCCACCGCGTATCGGAATCCCGCCGGGAGCGCGTTCAGGAACGCATCCAGACCGTCGATAAACTCGCGCGGCGCCGCCGTTCGCGCGCCGAATTCGAAGATGACCGGCCCGACGCGCTCCGCGTAGAGCGCTAGCGGCTCCAGAAACAACGCCTTCAGCGCGTCGGCGTGGAGAAACGTTTCGTTGACGGTTCCCGCGCGCGGTCCGTAGCGGGCGTGCTTGGGAAATCGCTCGCACGTGACTTCCTCGGGGGCTTTCAACGCGACGCGGAGGGTGGCAGGCGCGGTCGAGAACAGCTTCCTCCAGAACTCCGGCGGCGGAAACTGGTAAAAGGAAAAATCCCCGCAAACCGCCGGAAATATTTCGGCATACTCCGCCAGGCACTCCGCCTCGAACCTCTTTTTGGAAAACCGTCCGCGCGAAACATAGCGCTCGCGATCGTAGATCTGGCCGAGCCACCCCTCGTATTTCCAGGAACTGGTCCCGATCCAGATGCCTTCCCGGGCCAGTGCTTCCAGGCGCGCGCGCAATCCGGCCCGGTCAAATTGTGACGGCTCGTCGAAAAGCGGAAGCGTCACCACGCATGCGCGGACCGGTTGTAAAACGGATCCGCGCCCGCTTCGATAATGCCGCTCGGCAGGATCTTGATCATCACCGGCGCGGCGCCGTTGGCGTACCGCGAATGGACGCTGACGTGGTGGCCACGTTCGGCCAGGTCCGCCATGGTGACTTGCGGAATGCGCTCGTCGAGAATCAGATCGCCGCGATTCCAGGCGTGATTGTCGTAGCTCGAAACCAGGTGGCGCGTCTGATAGCGCGGCGCTTCGAGCGCGGCCTGCGCGTTCAATCCGAAATCGACCACGTTCAGAAGCATCTGCATCAGCGCCTGGTCCTGATTGTCGCCGCCCGGCGTGGAGAGCGCCAGATACGGACGGCCGTCCGGATACAGCACGATGGTGGGGCTCAGCGTCACGCGCGGCCGCTTGCCGCCGGCCAGCTCGTTCGGATTCCCGGGCACCAGCACGAACTGCTGGGCGCGTTGGGTGAGCGGAATTCCGGTGTCGCCCGCGATCACGCTGGGTTGCCATGCGCCCGATGGCGTCGCCGAAAAAACGATCCCGTCTTTATCGATCGCGTCGACGCAGGTGGTGTCGCGCGCCATCAGTTCGTCGTCGATCTTCAGGTGCGCCATTTCCGCGTCGGTGGGATGCTGCCCGATCTTGCCGTTGATTTTTCCCGGCAGGAAATCCTGCGACGCCCGTTCCGTGATCTGTTTGCGCCGCTCCGCTCCATATTCCTTGGAGAGCAGAACCTGGGCCTGCGCGCCCTGTTGCGGGTTGAACTTGGGATCGCCGTAGTAGGTGTCGCGATCGGCGAAAGCCAGCTTTAACGCTTCCACGCCGCGATGAATATATTCGGCCGAATTGAGCGGTGCGCCGCGCCCTTCGAAACTTTCAAGGATATTCAGCGCCTCAATCATCGCCGGTCCCTGGCTCCAGAAACCCGGCTTATAGACTTTCACTCCGTGGTAGGTGCCGCTCACCGGCTCTTCCGGCTCCAGCCTGAACGCCGCCATATCTTCGTAGCGCAGCAGCCCGCCGTTGGCTTTCATGAAGGCGTCGATCTTGCGCGCGATTTCGCCGCGATAGAAAAAATCGCGCACCGCATCGATGCCGGCCTGCCGGTTTCCGCCCGCGGCCAGAGCTTTCCTTTCGGCGTCGGCCATGGATCGCAGGGTGTGCTCCAGATCGGGCTGGCGGAAAATGTCGCCCACGCGGGGCAACTGGCCGTTGGGCATGAAGTGCGCTTTGGAGGTCGGCCAGAACTCGAAGAATTGACGGCTGCTGGCGAAGCTGTTCACGCGCATTTCGTCGATCGCGAATCCGTCCGCCAGCTCGATGGCCGGCGCGATCACGTCGCCGAACGATTTCGTGCCGAATTCGCGCAGCGCCACCAATCCGGCGTCCACCATTCCCGGCACCAGCGCGGGCATGAGCCCCGCCACCGGGATCACGCCTTTCAATCCGCCGGGATCGGTCTCCAGAATTTCCATCATCTTCAGCGGGCGGGTTCGAAACATTTCCGCGGTGGCGCTTTTCGGCATCGGGCCGACCCCCGCGATCGAATACACTTTGCCCGCCCTGGTGCGGATCAGGATGGGGGCTTCGCCGCCCATTCCGAAATGCGAGAGCTCGGTGACCGAAGCCGCGAACATCGCGGTGACGCCCACGTCCACGGCGTTGCCGCCTTTGTAATACATCCGCATTCCGGCCTCGGTCGCGTATTCACTGCCGGCGGCCACGGCACCATGCACGCCGCGGACGGCCAGCCTGACGGGGCGGTCGAATTGGCGCGATTGCGCGGCGCACAGGCCCGTCACTGCAACTATGATGAAAACTTTCGTTCTTAACATGAATTTCCTAACCGCGGGTTTCAGCCGCGTTCAGCAATCATTATAGTAGTTCCGCGATAATGGTTCCGCGTGGATAGTGGCGTGAGCATGGACGTGAACATCGATCCGGCCGCGGCTGCCGAGCCGGAACCGCCGAGCGCGGCATTGAGCAAGGCCTCCGCGAGCGATCGCGAGCCGATGCTGTACTGTCCGGTGTGCAGTCTGCGGCTCGCCGAGAGCAAGTGCAAGTTGTATTGCGAACGCTGCGGCTACTACATGTCCTGCGCGGATTATTATTGACGACCAACTCTACTGACGATCAACGAATGAGCGAACTCTTAGATCTCCTGGAACGATACCGCCGCGGTGCGGAGCTGTTGGCGATGGCCACCACCGGCGCCGCTGGACCCGAACTCGACTTCAAGCCCCCTGGCGAAGGCAAACCGGACGCGTGGAGCGTGCGCCAGATCGTGTGCCATCTCTCCGATATCGAAGCGGCGGTCACCATCCGATTCCGCCAGGTGATCGCGGAGGACGACCCGTTCATGCCGGGACTGAAGGGCGAGGAGTGGGCGCGCGCGCTCGACTACGATCGCCGGAAGATTTCGAACGCGCTCGAGACGTTCCGCATATTGCGATCGGCGAATCACGAACTGCTCAAGAGCCTTCCGCCAGAGACGTTCGAGCGAACCGGCAAGCATGGCGAGCTTGGCAAGGTCACCTTGCAGGATCTGTTGCGCACTTACGCGGAGCACGTCGAAAATCACGTGCGGCAGTTGCAGCGTACGCGTGCTGCGTATCGCGAGCATAGAGCCAAGCTGGCGGCGACCAGTTAAACGCCTGGCGCGGGCTGTCAAGCCCCGCCGTCAGGGCGGGGATCCCGTCGAAAACTCAGTTTGGGGTCCCTGGCCTATCGGAATCCCCGCCCTGACGGGCGGGGCTTGACAGTCTCTGCCAAATCGTCCGGAAGGTGTATAAGATAGTACGAGTGTTTTAGTATGGACACCCGGACCGCCTCCGCGATTTTTCCGGCGATGCTCGCGATCGCCACGGGGTTTGCGCAATCCCCGGTTCAGCGAAGCCCCCAGGAACGTGCGCAACTCCCCGCGCAGCCCACCGTGTCGTCATCCACTCAGGCGGCGTCGCCCGATGTCGCCGATCTCTTGAAATCGGCGCACGCCGCGTATCGCAAAGGCGACTACGATTCGGCGCGCGCGTCGCTCGATCAGGCCTGGAACGTCCTTCAACAATCGCCGCGCTCCGAGCCTAAGCGTTACGATGTCGCCAAGCAGCTTGCGACCGTGCTGTCCGCGGCCGGCGATTATAAAGCGGCGCAGGAATACCTTCAGATCGCGATTGATTGGCGCGAAGCCAATCTCGGACAGTCCGATCCTAAGCTGATCGACGATTGGATCGACATGGCGACCCTGTGCCAACGCCAGAAGGATTTTGACCGCGCAATAGCGCTGCTTCAATTCGCGCGGAACAAGCACGCGAACCTGTTCGGTGCTCAGAGTTTGCCGGTGGCCGACGACTGGAGCCGGATCGCGCTGGCATACACCGCCGAGAACCAGCCGGACCCCGCGATTCCGCCCTTGCAGATGGCTATCAGGATTAGGGAGGCGGTGCTGGGCGCGGAGCATCCCGCGATTCTTTCAGAGCTCGACCGGCTAGCCGCGCTTCAGCTCGCGGTCCGCAGTTATCCCGACGCCGAAGAATCGTTCCGCCGGTCGCTGGTGATCCGCGAACGGCTGGCAGGCCCGATGAGCGGCGATCTGATCACATCGGTGGAAGGCCTCGCGTATTCGCAGTTCGGGCAAAAAAAGTACGATGAAGCCGAGCAGGGATACAAGCGGCTGCTTAACCTGTGGGTGGTCTCGACGAACCAGCCGGACCATCCCATGATCGCGCTGACTCTCGACAAGATCGAAGTGTTCTATCGCGAGCAGAAACGCTGGGACGAAGCCGAGGACGCCGCCGGCAAGGCGATCGCGGTGCGGGGTCTGTTTCTGGCAAATGCCCTGAAGCATGAAGCCGCGGAGCACCTGGCGCACGACGATAAGCCCGGCTGCGTGCAACTGTTGCAGCGCGCCTTGGACGTGCTGGACGAATCGCGCTCCGAGCACGCCAAGCTTCGCGGCCAACTCCAAGCGGCGTTGACGGAACTGGCCCCTCCCGAGAAACCGGTGAAGCCGGCGGCAACTAAGTCCACGAAATCGACAACTACGAAAGCCACTACGACCGCCACCACTACCAAGCCGCAGTGAGTCAGCCCGCGACCGATGCCAGCCAGTAACACTTCTTTCTGAAAATCTTTCTCCCGTCGATTGTTCCACTTCGCGCTCCAACGCGCGCCCTGTCGAACCGCCGTGGCACTATCTTGGAGCCGAGGAGACAGTGCGCCCTACCGCAGAGTTTCAATGCGGTGCAAGAGTGGCGGGCGTGCAAGCGGATGATGACTTTCTTTAGATGGGTATGCAAGCCGTGGACTTGCGCGCTGTTCGTGCTTGCGCCGATTGCGCAACAAGACGCAGGCGCTCAAGCGCCCCCACTGTCGTTCGGGCCCGGCGCGGGGCAGATCCGCGTCGCGTTCACGCCCGATCCAAAAGACACACAGACGGCGATCAGCGGATACCTGACTGGCGATCCCGCCACGCTGGCCCGGGTCCAGTCGGTGTACCTGGAGGTGCTTAACGGGAGTGATGACGTGGACAAGGACGCTGATATTGTGCAGGGACCAACGGATGGCAAATACAGCGCCTCCACCTACAGTTTCGCTGTGTCAAATCTGAAGGCGCTGGCGGAGGGGCAATCCATCCACGTTCACGTTTGCGGGTCGTCGGTTTATACGGGAACGACGGCCTCGGGGTCTCCTGCGATCGCCAATATTCCTTCGACGGCCGTTTTGCAACCTGGTTGGCCCGTCTCCGGGACCGGTATTCCCTCTCGCGCAACCATCGTCAGCGTGGACACGCGCACGCAGATCACCATTTCCGTGAACGCGACGGCGGCGGGGACGGTGCCCTTGCAATTTGGCGATCAAGCGCCGGTGGAGCAATCCTGCGCCCAAGCGGGTCCCCAAAGTGCAAGTGGCGGGAGCGCCGCCAAACCTGGTGCGATTGAGATCGTCCCGGTGAATCCGACCATAGACGTCGTTGGCCTGTACGATCTCGGGCGGTTGAAGACATATTTCAGCGTCGGAGCTGCGTTCCAGGGGAGCAGTGGGTCGCTGGGCAGCGCTTCGGGATTCTTCGCCGTGGATATTGACGAGAATTGGCTGACCACCGGCGCCGATACGTCTCCCACCTGCTTTTCGGCGTCAGACAGTGCGAGCTTTCGGAATCAGGTAACGGTGCGGTTACAGGCGAAGGCGAATGAAAAGGCGCTGGTGCAGTCCAAGCCGGTGCGCACACCAGGAGCGTGCGGCACCCATCCGTTCCGCTTCCTGGTCAACACGTATGTCGACGCGGAGCTGACGCAGATTCCGCTTACTTCCAATTTGTCGAATGCGAGTGCAACGCAAGGTGCGGCGCCGGCTGTGCGCGCGTCGGCCCTCGCGCCGCTTTCTACCTCGGGCGCGCTTGCTATTTCCACTGCGAAGGGCGCCTACGTGGAAGGCGGCGTCTACACGCCGCTCCTGTTTCCGTCGATGCAATGGCACTTCCGCGGGCAGGCCAACGCCTCTTTTATTGCGCCTTTGGTGAAGTATGCCTTTCTGGACCCCGATAGCACGCCGGCCGGCGTCACCACGGCCTTCAATGTGTATCGGGCTTATGCCGGCGGATTCCGGCTGGGTCATCTCCGGCTGCCCGCGCACTTCAATCAGGAAGGACCGGAGCTGCTCAGCTATCTCGACGTAACCGCGGGGCGCTGGGAGAATTATCGGGAATCGAACGGAACGCGAGGCGCGCGCCTGGATGTGAACGCGCGGTTCAAGATCCCATTTACGATTCTGTACATCGGATTCGACGCCAACACTGGTCCCGGCGGAAGCGACTTCCGCCTGTTCGCGGGTACGCGGGTGGATGTCAGCTCGATCCTGGGTAGGCTGCTGCCGTCGACCAATTAGCGCGCGTCTTCCAGTGTGTACGTAATCCAATACATACAGCCGCTGGCTCTTGTGGCTTTTTGATGTACTATTTGAATGTGTACATTCCCGTTGGGAAGGTTAGCGTACCGCTCCTTGGTGCGCTGCCGCGCGTTGGCTCTGGAACCCGGAGCCAAAACAGTCGCGGTTCGGAAAGACGTGGAGGGTCGCTGCCATGCCGAGAATAGCGGTGGAAAACAACAGCCGGGTGTCCCTGCGGATTCGGTCCGAGGAAAAAGCATTACTCATGCGTGCGGTCGCGCTGAACCATACTGACCTGACGGATTTTGTCCTTCGTCACGCGCTGCGGGCCGCCAAAGCCGTCATCGAGAAAGCGGACCATGTGCAGCTCTCCTCGCGGGATAGTCTGCGCGTTCTGAATCTGCTGGAGAATCCGCCTGCGCCGAACAGGAAACTGCTGGCAGCCGCTCGGAGATTGTCCAAGATGGCGCCAAAGACGACGCCAAAGCGGTCATAAATCGTGACGGCATGGCACGAGGAGCCGATTCAGAAGAGGCACGATCGGGAAGCGTTCGACTGCGGCGAAGAAGCGTTGAACGAATTCCTGCGCCGTTACGCCCGCAAGAGCCACGAGCTGGGTGGTGCGAAAACATTCCTCGCGATTGACGATAGCGATAAGACCGTTCTCGGCTTCTATAGTCTGAGTCCGGCTTCGGTCGATTATACCCGGACGCCTGAGATCGTTCGGCGCGGGCTGGCGCGCCACGACGTGCCGGGTTTCCGCTTGGCGCGCCTGGCGGTGGATCGCAAATTCCAGGGACGGGGAATCGGCGGACAACTTCTGCTCGCGGCGGGCCGACGCTGCCTCGCAGCCTCGGCGGAGGTTGGCGGCGTAGTGCTGGTCATCGACGCCAAGAATGAGCGGGTGGCGCGATGGTATGCGAGCTATGGCGCCGTGGCGCTGCTGGATGCGCCCTTATCGCTGCTGCTGCCGCTCGCGACTATTGAGGCTGCGCTCAGGAAAGCGGGGAAATACTAGCGCGCTGGAACTCCACGCGTATCGTAAGCCGCGTGCGGCAGCTACTCGTATCTCAGTGCGACCATGGGATCGAAGCGCGTCGCCTTCAGAGCCGGAATCGCGCACGCAGCCACAGCCACGGCAATCGATATCCCCGCGACTGCTACGAAGGTTAACGGATCGTGGCCGGTCACACCGAACAAGTAGCCGGCGAGCACGCGCGTTACCGCCAGCGCGGCGAGCGTACCCACCGCGATTCCGATCGCGACCATCCGCAGGCCACGCCACAGGACCATACGCAGCACATCGCCACGCATCGCGCCGAGCGCCATCCGCAATCCGAATTCCTGCGTCCGCTCGGTAACGGAGTAAGAAATGACGCCGTAAATTCCGATGGACGCGACCAGCAACGCGAGTCCCGCGAACAATCCGATGAGTGCGAGCGCGAAGCGCCGCGGCGCGACGGATTCGTCCACCAGCGCGTCCATCGTTTTGATGCTGTAAACCGGCAAATCCGGATTCATGGCGCGCAGCTCGCCGCGAATCGCGGAAATCAGCGCCGAGGGCTCCATCGCCGACCGAACTTCGAGCGCCATTCGGAGAACCGGAAACTGCGCGTGCGGCACGTAGATTTGCGGCATCGGAGCGAGGGCCGAGCCTTCCTCGTGCACGTCGGCGACGATCCCCTCGATCCGGAAATAATTCGTGCCGTCGATACTGATGCGATGGCCGAGCGGATCTTCATCCGGAAAATACCGCCGCGCGAAGCCCTCACTGATGAGCGTGGCGAGAGGCGCGGTGGCGGTGTCGGCCGGCGCGAGAAATCGGCCACGCCGCAGCGCGATTCCCATGGTTCGAAAATATCCCGGCGTCGCGATGCTGAAAACCGCGTCCTGGATGGTGCTTGCGTCCGGCGCGGGACGCCCTTCGATCAGAAATGCATCGTGCCCGTTTCCCGTCAACGGCGCGGCGCTGATCGCGCCCACGGAGAGAATGCCCGGCAGCCGTTCCGCGCGAGCCAGAAGATCAGGCAGGAAACGAGCCGCGGGTGCGGCATCCGAAGCCGTTCCCGGCAGCCGCACTGTCGCTGTCAACACATGCGACGGCTCGAATCCGAGCGGCACTTTCTGGACATCCCAAAAGCTGCGGAGCAGAAGCCCGGTCGCGATCAGCAGGATCAGCGTCAGCGCGACCTCAGCGGCTACCAGCACGGATCGCACCCGTCCGCGGCTTGGCCCTGTCGACCCGCGTCCAGAGCCCTTCAGCGATTCGTTCAATTCGATTCGCGCGGCCTGCCGCGCCGGAAGGACTCCGAACAACACCGCGGTCAAGCACGCCGCGGCGAAGGTGAATAACATGACGGTCCAATCCATCCGAACATCTGCGGCGCGCGGCAGAAAAGATGCTCCGATCAGGAGCATTCCGCGCAAGGTCGCGATGCCGAGCAACAATCCCGCAGCGCCACCGATCAACGCTAGCGCGAGGCTCTCGGTCAGCAACTGCCGCAGCAGCCGCGCTGCTCCTCCGCCCAGCGCCGTCCTGATCGCAAATTCCCGCTGCCGTTCGCTGGCGCGCGCGAGACATAGATTCGCGACATTGGCGCAGGCGATCAACAGCAACAATGCGGCTGACGCGAGCAGGAGCCACAGCGGCCGGGCTACATTACCTGCAATTGCGTCGTCGAGTGCGTTCACCTGCATGGTCCAGGCGCGATTCATGTCCGGGTATTGATCCGCGAGCCGGGAGGCGACGGTTCCCATTTCCGATCGTGCCTGGGCCAGTGAAACGCCGTGCTTCAGCCGCGCGAACACGCGCAGGAAATCCGATCTCCGGTCGGCTTTCAGATCTGCCGCGTGCGGCCACCAGAAGTCGCGCGATATGGCTCCAGCGAAATTCGGCTGAAAATCCGGCGCCATGACGCCGACCACGGTTTCGACGGCTCCCGAGCCGGTGCCGGTCATCTGTGTGAAGCGGATCCGCCGTCCGATGATACTGGGGTCGCGGCCGAACTTTCGGGTCCACAGCGCATCGCTCAGAATGACCACGTCTTTCCGAGAGTCTTCGGCGGTAAAACCGCGGCCCATCGCGGGTTGAATGCCGAAAAGACCCAGGAAGTTCGGGGTGACCACCGCGCCGATCAGCACTTCGGGATCGCCCGCATCGGCAAGGGTCGCCTGGGCGCCGGCCATCGCCGCCATGTCTTCGAAGCAGCGATTCTGGTCGCGCCAATCCTGGAAATTCGGCGGCGAGCTAAGCTCGTGCGCCGCGTTGGCCTTCAGGTTTGATTCCCAGATCGCCACCAGACGGTCGGGTTCGCGGAACGGTAAAGGACGCAGTAGAACGCCGCGAATCACGCTGAAAACCGCGGTATTCGCACCGATTCCTAATGCTAATGCGAGCACCGCGACCAACGTGAATCCGGGCCGCCGGGCGAGCATTCGAAAGCCATAACGTAGGTCGTGCGAGAGCGTGTGCATGACCCTAAGACGCGCATCTGGGTCAAACGTTGCGGTGGCGATCGGGTTTTTGAGCGCAAATGCGCGGCGAAACGCGCATGTCTAGACGTGGCCCCCACCCTGACGGGTGGGGCTGGAGTCTCAGAACGGGCGGGACGGCACGAGGGAGTGGCTCACCCCACTTCGCCGAGCATTTCCTTCAGCTTTGCGTGACCCGACCGGCTCACCGGCAACTGCGTGCCGTCGATCAGCACGGCCACGCGACTGTCCTTGGTATAGGGTTCGATGCGCGCGATGCGCTCCAGGTTGAGGATGTAGGAGCGATGAATCCGCACGAATTTTTTCGGGTCGAGCTGGGTTTCAATGCTCGAAATGGTCTGCTGCTTAAGGTAGTTTTTCTTCTCGCTGCGCAGCGCGATGTAATCGTCCTGCGCCTCCACGTAATCCAGCTTGGCGATGGGAATGATGTGGACCTTAGTGCCGTCCTTTACTACGATTCTTTCCAGGCGCTGCTCGGGCGGACGCGCGGCGGCCGACAATTCCGGCGCACCGATTTTGGGCGTGGACGGCGAGGGATCGCGCAACCTCTGCTTGACGCGATCGATGGCCTTGCGAAAACGGTCCGAGCTGAACGGCTTCAGCAGATAGTCCACTGCGTTGGCGTCGAAGGCGCGCATGGCGTATTGATCGTAAGCCGTCACGAAAATCACGGCGATCCCGGGGTCTATCAGCTCCAACACTTCGAAGCCGTCGAGCTTGGGCATCTGGACATCCAGAAAAACCAGATCCGGTTTGTGTTCCGCGATGGCCTTGACGGCTTCGAATCCATTGGCGCATTCGGCCACCACGTCTACGCCGCCGGCATCGCGCAGATATTCGCGCAGGAGCTGTCGCGCGAGCTCTTCGTCGTCGACGATCACCGCTCTTACGACGCTGGAGCGGCTCCTGCCAGCGGCTTCCCGGCCGCCGGAGCCGGCTTCTGACGTCGCGCGCTCCAAATTTCGTAAATCTACAAGAAGATCCCGCGCCGACGCATACCGCCGTTCGCGATCCTTCTCCAGGCACTTGCGCACCACGCGTTCCAGCTCCTCCGGCAATTCGTAATTGAGACGCGCCATCGCGTCAGGCTGCGATTGCAAAATGCGCGCCAGCGTCTCCTGCGCGGTCGCGCCCGCGAAGGGAAGCCGCCCGGTCGCCATGCGATACAGCACTACGCCCAGGCTGAAAATGTCGCTGCGATGATCCACTTCGCGCCCCAGCGCCTGCTCCGGGCTCATATAGGAAACGGTGCCGAGCACCACGCCGCCGCTGGTCAGGAATTGCGTCGCAATCTGGCTGGCGGTGGTTGTCTGATGTGACGGCGGGCCGCCCGAAGCGGGAACCAGCTTGGCCAGTCCGAAATCGAGCACGGTCACGTGCCCTCGCGCACCCACCATCAGGTTGGCGGGTTTGATATCGCGATGAATCACGCCCTTGGCGTGCGCGGCGTCCAGCGCGTCGGCCACTTGCGCGGCGATCGAGATGGTTTCCGCAACGGGAAGAGGTTTACCGGCTCCGCCGGATGCCGGAGACGGTGCGGATTCCGCGGTCTTATCCAGCGTCGTATCAGATCCGGAGTGCGACAGCCGCGCTTCGAGCGTCTCGCCCTCGATGTACTCCATCGCCAGATAGTGCGAGCCGTCGGCTTCGCCGATTTCGTAAATATGCGCGGCATTGGGATGGCTCAGCGCCGATGCCAATCGGGCTTCTTGCAGAAAGCGCGCCATGCGACCGGGGTCGGCCGCGACTTCCGGAAGCAGGACCTTGAGCGCGACCTGGCGATGCAGCCGCGTGTCCTCGGCGAGAAACACTTCACCCATGCCGCCCGATCCCAGGCGCTTCATAACGCGATAATGATTCAGCAGTTCCCCTTCAACCGGCATCTATTCCTCCGACCGAGTCAACATGTTCTTTTCTTGTGGGGCGGCTTGGTAAGCTGCGCGCCGGTTGATAACCGGCGCTGTATTCGAACGTGCGGGTTGACAACCCGCCGCAGGCTGCCAGCCTGCCCCACACAACCAGCCTGCCCCACACAATAGGACCTGATACAAGCACACATAGACTTACTCCGACTTCCGGCAGGGCACCACCAGCTCCGCCCGGAATCGATTCTCGGTCGCCTGGGCAGATAAGCGCGCGACATCTCCAAAGCGCGTCGCCAGACGATTGCGGACATTGCGCAACCCCAGACCGCTACGGCGCGGCACCGGGGAATCCGGATCGAAACCGTTCTCGACACTCACCTCCAGAAGTCCGTGGTTCACACGCCCTTCCACGGTAATCGTTCCACCATCCACCAGCGTCGCGATCCCATGTTTCACCGCGTTTTCGATCAGCGGCTGCAATACCAACGGCGGCACCAGACAATCTGAGCAGGCATCGTCGACATCCATTTCCACCTGCAACCGCGCTCCGAAGCGGACCTGCTCCACTTCCAGATAAGTGCGCGCGAGCTGGAGCTCTTCGCGCCACGGAATGCTGGCGCGCTCGCCCAGGCCGAGCGTGCTGCGCAGAAAGTCCGAAAGCCGGATGCACATTTCGCGCGCGCGCACCGGATCGGTGGCCGTGAGGGCGGTGATCGAATTAAGGCTGTTGAACAGGAAGTGCGGATTGATCTGGGCCTTCAACGCGCGGAGTTCGGCATCGCGAGCCTGGACCTCGGCCTCGCGCGAACGCTCCACCGCCAGCAGCATGTAATACAGAGCCACGGAGAGCGAGTAGAGCATGAGTCCGATGACCGCTAACACGGTAGTGGTTTCCGAACGGAAGCGGTCGCCGAGATCCAGCCAGCGCTCGATGGCGCGCGCCATTTGCACCCAGATCGCATCCGCCAGGATGGCCGCGCCCAAGTGGTTGGCCGCCAGCTTGAACCCGTTGGCCGTGCCCAAGGGCAGTTGCCGGCACATGTACCAGGGCGTCAGGCAAACGAACGCGTAAAACCACACCAGCGGTTCGGATACGATGAGCGTGTCGCGCCAACTCGCCGTGCCGGCGATGTGCAACAGTCCCGCGAGCATCGCGCCCAGCACGGTCCAGGCCGTTAGGTAGCCGGCCAGCCAGGTCTTTTTTTCAAAGATGGGATGCATTCGGTCAGTTCTTGGTCAGTTCTTGGCTCAATTCTTGGCTCAATTCTTGGCTCAATTCTTAACAGCGAGCCCGCCGAAAATCACCGCGCCCGTGATCACCAGGGTGGGCGGCTTGGCCGCGCCCGGCGGCGGGACGTGTGTCTTGTCATCATACCCGCCGAAGATGGAGGTGACGCGCATGCTCACGGCCCAGGTTTCGGGTACTCGGATCTCCGCGCCGCCGAAGGCCGCAGTGACGTCGATGTTCAATTCCGGGAGCTTGGTCTCGGCCTCGCGCAGATCCAATTGGACACCGCCGAACAGCGCGACTATGTCGCCGCCTTCGAACTCCTTCGAATCGATGCGGCGATGGCCGCCGCCGAAAATCGCGAACTCATGAACCATGTTCATCGCACGCGGGTCGGTGGTCCCAGGCGATCCGGGGCTTGCTCCAGGGGAAGCGCCGGGAATGCCGGCCGCGCCGCCCGATCGCCACTGGTCCAGATAATGATTCCGCTCCAGGCCGCGGACCAACATGACGCCGCCGGCCAGGATCAGGATCACGGGCCAGAAAAACTCCCATAGATTGTGATGAATGTAGCCGAAATTCGCCGCCAGGAACAGCAGGCCCGCCAGCGCGACCAGGCCGCCCCACATCCGGCCGGTAACGCTGAACGCAGTGGAGGCGCGCGCAATGCCGGCGACGATCAGGATTATGGGCCAGAAATCCCACAGGTCCTGGTTGGGGAAGATGCCGAAGTTCTGGAGCAGCAGCACCGCGCCGATGCCGGCCAGAATCAGGCCGATGATCAGGCCGCCGGAAGCTCCGTGAATACCGACCCGAGGCCCGCCCATCCCTCGCCGGGACCAGCGCTCGCGCCGGCGATCCATCCGGGCCTGCCATCGCTGCTGGCGATAGTTCATGCGCGCGTCGATCTCGTCGTGGATGTTCCGCCGAATCCGCTGGCCCAGATTGTCGAACTCGTTCCGTGGCCGGTTCGGATCGTTGTCTGCCATCGCATCTTCCTCGTAATGTGATGGTAACAAGGGGAAGCGCGCATCCCCCCGGTATTTCGGCGAGCGGCGGCGTAGAATCGGCGAACGGCGCTGGATGCGCCCTTTCTGGAACGGCAGGCGACAAGATCGCCTGCCCTACCACCCCTTACTCCTTCTCGCCGCGCCGCAGGTACGAATCGTCCTTATTGATCCAATCCATGCGCAGCGGCGAGAACACGTCGACATCGAACGTATCCTCCAGCGCGACCGCCCGATGCGGCACGTTGGACGGAATGTACAGCACCTCGCCCTTGTGCACCACCACTTCCTTGCCTTCCAGTTCGAACTTCAGCGCGCCGTCGAGGATATAAGTGATCTGCTCGGCGTCATGCTGATGCAAGGGCACCACCGCGCCTTTCTTCAGGAAAATCTGCGCGATCATAGCCTTCTCGCCCACCACCATCTTGCGGGAGATCAGATCGCTCATCGGTTCAAGGGGAACGTCGTCCCAGCTAACAAGTTTATGTGTCATGCGGATTCTATTTTACAAGCGACAGCACCCTCTCTCGTACCGCGCCCCAGGCCTGCGATCTCGGATCGATGAGCTCGAAGTGTCCCGCTCCCGCCGGTTCGGTCAGCGTCGCGTCGTCGCCCGCCGCGCGCGCGGCCGCGACATAACCGCGGCTGATGGATGCCGGGACCACGTCGTCGGCTGGCCCATGGATCACTCTCTGGCGAACTCCCAGGGGAACCATTTCGATCGGCGACGCCGAGCGGTATCGCTCGGGCACCTTGTCCGGCGATCCACCCAGGAGTTCGTTGACCACGTTGCCGCTGAGCTTCAACTCCCACGCCCGCCGCAGATCCGCGACCGGCGCGCCGCGCAACGCCAGCGCATTCTGTTTCGCCAGCGCGTTCTGTTTGCAGAGCCACAGGGCCAACTGTCCGCCCGCGGAATGCCCCATGGCGATCACCCGGGTCGCATCAATGGCCTTCGCTGTTGCGATCTTGGTGACGTGCGCGGCTCCGGCCTTCACGTCATCGAACGTGCCCGGCCAGCCGCCACCGGGGTTGCCGAGCCGCCGGTACTCGAGATTCCACGTCGCCATGCCGCCGCGCGTTAGCGCCTCGCACAAGTGCCCGATATGCTTCAGATCGTAGGCTGCGCGCCAGTATCCGCCGTGAATCACGATCGCGACCGGGTGGGGCCCGGAGCCGACGGGAACGCGCAGCTCGCCGAATTGAAATTCGCCGGGGCCGTAGGGGATCCGTTCTCCAGCCGGTGGAGGCGGCAGATCGAGAATACTCTGCGCGGCCACCGTCCCAGTAAGATTCGAGACAGGGAGGCTCAAGGCCGGGAGACTCAAAGGGATGCTCAGAAACTTCCGGCGCGTTGCGATGGGAGCGGGCATGCACTCACGATTATCGACCATGCCTGGCTGCAACGTGCGTGGCGATCGCGCCTAAGAAAAATACTCTGCATTACGGCAGGCGACATGAATCGCGCGCAACGGCACGAGCGGCCTGCGCGCTTGATCGCCTGCCCCACCTACTGCGTAATCCGCAACAGCGACGCTGCGATTTGGGAGAACGCCGAGGCCAGTTCGGTGGTGCTGGCGGTGGAGGCATAGGCCCCCTGCAACTGCGCCGAATTGTAGTGCGGATTCGCGGTGTACGTCGTGGTATAGGGATAGCTGGAGGCCGTGTAGATGCACGACGGCACCGTGAGATTGGCTTGGTTGGTCAGGTATTGCAGGAAGTACGGGTCGACCGGATCGCCGCCGTTGCCTTGTAGATAGATGGCATCGATCATGACGGTGTACTTGTTGGTGGGGTACGAAAACCCGCTGGGATTGGTCCCGGCCGCCGCGTTGGTGCGGATGGCGATGGCTTCGTTCACCGCAGTGTTCATGCTGACGATACCGATCGTATTGGGCAGATCGATACGGAAGTTTCCCGAGAACGGACCGGACGGGAACTTGTTGCTGGGCGAGGCGCTGCCGATCGCGGTGTTCGCGCCGATGGTGGGGTAGCTCGACCACAGGCCCGTGAGGTTTTTTTGATTCGAGTTGCCGGGTGTAATCGGTGTGCCGGACGGCGCGGTATTGTAGTTGACCTGTTCGATAATGCCGTCCCAGGTGCTGTCGCTCCAGGGCGAGGAGGTGCTGTTGCCGAACCGGTCGGTCGAGGGAATATAAGCGAGGTTCATCTGCACGGCGCCCGCGTTGTTGAAGTTGCTATAGCTCCCGCTGGTGCACCCGGCGGGGACGGCCGGCGACGCATCGCCGCCGCTGGTGCTGCCGGTGAACGGGTAGGGCTGATTGAAGGCCGCGTACATGTTCATGTTGCCATCCATGATCGGGCTGGTGAACGGAGCAATTCTCCCGAAGCCGCTCACCTGCGTGACCACGCCCTGGACCGTGGTGCCGGAGGTGGCGCAGGTGGTCATGTTGCACAAACTACTTCCGGTGGTGTCCGCGCAAGCGGTGTTATTGGCAGAACTCGAGCCGCTGCCGGTAATCGGCAACCCCGGAGACATCCGGTAATCCAACTGACCGCTCAAACTGGCCGAGGTGCGGACCGGAAAGCTGGCGTTGACGCCGTTGGCGACGCCGTCGGTGAACAGCACGATGTGGTTCAGCGCCGCCGGTTGGTTCACGTAGTTGATCACCGCAGCCGCCTGCGCCAGAGCCCCGGTGGTATTGGTGTTGCTGCCGCAGGAGATGTTGGCGATCGCGTTGGAAACTCCCGAAGGCCCGCTGGCTTTGTAGTTGGTGGAAGGAGCGTAGTCTATGGTCACGGTGGCATCGAAGGAGATCTCGGCGACCGTGTCGAAGGCGCTGAAGTCCTGGGTGAACGCGTTGGCGTTATACACCATCGCTTCGCACGAAGATGCCGTGGCGTAGTTGATGCTGGAGGGCATGGTGCCCACCGCCGAGTTGCGGTTACCCATCGAAGAGGATTTATCCAGCACCAGCACGATCACCAGATTGGGCCGCGTAGCTTGACCGGTGGCCTTGATGGCGATCGAGTTGACCCCCACCCAGCGCATGAAATAGGTGGGCGAATTGACCGTGGCCGTCACCGTGATTCCCAGCGTGCCTACGCTATTGGGAGTGAAGGTCGCGGTCACCCCGTAGTTGGTCGAGGCGGTCCCGGGATAGTTGGTGTTGAGATACCCCGGCGGAAAGTTGGCCAGCATGAAATTGGTGGCCGCGGTGGTGCCGTTGGTTTCCGATTCCGATTGCGTGGTGCCCGAAGTCAGGCCCCGGCCCGCGGCGAGCGCGGCCGAATCCAGCGCCGATCCCAGCCGGGCCCGGACCACGAAGGCCAGCCCGCCGTCGATCGCCAGCCCCACCAGCGGGACCAGGAACGTCAGGGCAATCGCGGTCACGATCACCGCCATACCTCGCTCGCGGAGCGACTTGGGTGATGTAGGTTTGGATGTTGTTGGTTGTAGCATAAGCTTTTCTAGCGGCCTCCTTAAGAAAAATTGCGCATGTAAATAGCGTCGGCGGCGGTGATCGCGAAAATGTTCATCCCGCTGGTGTTCACGAACAGCTCCGACACCAGCGTGAACTGGTCCGCCGTCACGGTGGCGGTGAGGTAAGACGGCAGCGTTCCGGAGATGACGTTGCCCGAGTCCATGCAGATCTGAAGATCGGTAAGGTTCCCGCTCGAATTGGGCGTGTCCGAGGGATTTCCGTACACGCTGCTGCCCTGCGCCGTATTGCCGATGGTGATGCGGCGCGCGATCACATAGCTCCCCAGGTTAGGGCACGTTCTGGTGGTTCCGTCGAAACTGTTTCCCACCCCGATGCTACACTCCAGCGGCCCCACATCCACAATTTTGCTCAGCACGATCACGCCATTGCCGTTGGGGTTGGGAGCGTAGGTTCCGTCGGTCATCGCCAAACCCAGGCTGGGAGCGGTGCGCAGCAGCACTTCCTGAGTGGAGGTCAGCGACAAATCCACGCTGTCGGTGGGAGCCACGATATCGTCCACCTGAAGGATGCCCGCCTCGCGCACCAGCTCGGAAGCCTGCAGCGCGCGAATCATGGTCATGCCCACGTCGAACGATCCGGCCAGCAGTAGCACCAGGACCCAGACCACCACTGCGAATTCCAGCATGGTGCTGCCGCCCTGCCGCACTCGACGTGGACGCCCGCCGCGTGTAATCATCTTGGAGTTGATTGCATCCGGTGTGGTTGTTTGCTGTGGCATGTCTTGATTCCTGATTCCTGATTCCTGATTCTTGATTCCTGACTCCTGACTCCTGACTCCTGACTCCTGTTTTCTAAGGCGCCGGCGGCACGCTGAGCGTGGACGGAAGCGATTGCAGAATATCGGCGGCCTCGGCTCCCAGCGTGATGCTTTTCCCGGGCATGAACCCGGGCAGCGGCACCATCCAGTTCCACGGAAATCCCACCACCCGCACCTCCACCACGTCGCCCGGCTGATTGTCGTAGTTCACCGTCGAGGTGTTTCCCTTGCTGTCGGTCCAGGTGTGATTGCAGTTGGTGGCGCAGGTGGCCGGCGCGTGGAGATCGTCGGGAAAATAATAGTTGACCTGGACGTAGTGGTTGGCGGCATCGTTAGTCGCGTTGATGAATCCGAACGATTCGTTGTACACCGCCGCTTTGGCGGCCAACGTCTGCGTGGTATAGGTGGTTCCGTTATAAGTAAGGTTGTAGGTGGTGGTGAAACGGCACGCATCCCGCGCGGATTCCTGCAACGCCCCGGTGATGAACAGCGCCATCGAAAAATCCAGAATCCCGAAAATTAGCGCCATTAGCGGCAGAAAGTACAACGCCCCTTCCAGCATCGCGTTGCCGCTCTCCCGCTTCCCTCTTCGTACCGGTGGTTTCGCCTTCATTCGGTCACCCTCACTTCACTCAGACTGAATGGCTGCCGCATCGTGAATACCCCGCATTCCGACCATGTAGATAGTACAATCGTCACGGTACCGGTGGTCTTTATGGCGTAGGTTTTAATAATTGAGACGTAGGGCGTTTGATGTGTAAGCCGGCCTAAGGAGTCGTATTCCCCGGTGCCCCGCAAGGAGCGTTGAAAACCGGAAGGCGACGAAAACCCGGCAGGCGACAAGATCGCCTGCATTACAATCGTTGAACTAGCGCTCCATCCGGTTGCGTATCAAACGATTAAGCGCGCACAGCGGCACGAGCAGCCTGTGCGCTTAAGCCGGAACGCACTCCCTTACGGTCGCGCCTCAACGGAGCTAAGGAACGTGTTTGGTGTACGCTTTCGTGATCACGATATCGCCGAAGCACACGCGCAAGTAAAGCTTGTGCGCCGGCGATGCCGGACCGCCTGTAAGACTGTGGCCTAGAAGGTGATGGCGCTGTTCCTTGCCAGAATCGCGGTCAGTATCCGCATACACGTCGCCGGCTTTGGCTCGCGCGTCGATTCCGTATTCCGCATTCTCCGGCAAGGTGAGCGTGATTTGGCCCTGTTCCAGGGTGGCCTGCATGTCGCCCGCCATGCCCGTGACGTAAACGCCGCCATTGCCTCGATCGATCAAGATTTTCGACTCGCGCGGAGCCTTGATGAAATATTGGACCTTCAGCTCACCGCGATTGCGCCGAGGGATTTGCGTGGAGATGAGAATCTCGTCGCCTTTGCGATCCGATTTGATCTGGGCGTGTTCCAGCAGGCGCCGGGCGGCATCGGAAGCGTGAAATAGACCGGTGGTGGATTTGATGACAGTGATCTCGACACGAGGCTGATCCCAGCCTTCGATATTCACCGCGCCGCGCGAATTTTCAAGATGGAGCGTGCCGGCGGGAGCCGCGTCCATTGTTTTGGTATCGCTCACTCTGACGATCTGCGTGGAGAGATCGCCCGCGGCGAGGGGAATCGCCACCGAAATCGCCAACGTTACGTTTCGCAAGAACATCGGTTTTCGCATGTGAGAGAAATGCTCCCTTCCAGGCACTCATTACCCAGAGGGGGATTATGTGCCCAGAGTCATTCTAGTCCTGCCGGCGGCCGTCTTTCTTATCGCAATTTCGCTTATGTCGGCGCTTCCTCTGGCAGCGCAAAACCCTCCTCCAGGTCAAACCGCGGACCCGGTGTACGCTCCGCTTGAAAAAGCCTACGAAGCGCTGCGCGCCAAGAACTACGATAGCGCCATCGCCGGATTCAGGGAAGCCATCGCGATTGCGCCGGAGCGTCCGTCGGTTCGCAAGGATCTGGCGTACGTGCTGCTCAAGATTGGTGAAACCGAGGCGGCGCGCGATCAATTTGCCGAGGCGTTGAGACTGGACCCAGGCGACGATCGCACCGCGCTCGAGTACGCGTTCCTGTGTTACGAGAGCGTGCAAACGGGCCAGCAGATCATCGCGCGGCGCATTTTCGACCGTTTGCGCAACACTGAAGACCGGACCGCGGCCGCGGTCGCTGCCACTGCCTTCGAAAATATCGATCGGCCGTTGCGCGAAGGGATCGAGCAATGGTCTAAAGCGGTGGAGCTTTCGCCCGGCAATTTCAGCGGCCATGAAACATTGGCACGGCTCCTGGAACAGCACGACCAGCCCGCGGCGGCCGCCGAGCAATATGCGCGCGCGTGGCACTTGCGGCCGGACAGGCGAGGGTTGCTGGTGGATCTGGGCCGGACACTTAGAGCGGCGCACGAGGTGAACGCCCGGGATCACGATGAGGATGCCCTGGCGGCGCTGCTGGCGGCGTCGCGCGGCGCCGAGCCTCGCGTGGCGGAGGAAGCTCGCGAGATGCTGCCGAAACGCTACCCCTACGTGTACGAGTTCCAGCGCGCGCTGGCGCTCGACCCCACGAACATCGAGCTGCGGCGCGAGCTGGCGTATCTGCATCTGGAGATGTCGAATCGCACGGAAGCGGCGCGCGAGTTCGAAACTCTATTGAAAGAAGCGCCGGACGATGGGCCCGCCGCGGCCGAGCTTCGGCTGTTGCGCTCCAAGCCGGTGACTTCGCCAGGTCATGACGGCGAGGGGCTGCGAACGCCGCGGCCGGATTCGGACCCAGCGGATGCTGCGTCAAATCCAAAAGCGCTGGGTGAGAAGAGCCTGGACAAAGGTTATCTGAAGGATGCGCTCAAGTACCTGCAAATCGCGCATGAAAACGATCCGTTGGATTTCGAAGTGATGCTGAAGCTGGGCTGGACTTACAACCTTTTGAACGACGACGCGCAAGCGATTCGATGGTTCGATCTGGCGCAGCGCAGTCCCGATCCGAAGACGGCGGCCGAGGCAGCCAAAGCGTATCGCAATCTGCAACCCGCGCTTGAGCGGTTTCGCACCACCGTGTGGGCGTTTCCAATGTTCTCGACGCGCTGGCACGATGCATTCGCCTACGCCCAGATTAAAACCGAGTTGCGACTGCCGCGATGGTTCGTCCATCCGTATGCTTCGATGCGATTCATTGGCGATTCGGAAGGCGCGGTGAACGTGGCGAACCTGGGTCCCCAGTATCTTTCCGAGCGAGGCGTGATCCTGGCATTGGGCGCGTCGACCGTCCCATGGCACGGCGCGAACGCGTGGTTTGAAGCCGGCGAAATGCTGCGCTATTCGCCATCGGTAAGCGACGCCGGGCGGCTGGTGCCCGACTATCGCGGCGGGGTTTCGTTCACAAACGGCATCGGGGGACTTTTGGCGCGCGGGGGGCATGGGTTATTCGCAGAGACCAATGACGACGGTATTTTCGTAAGCCGCTTCGGCAACGATACGCTGCTGTATTCGCAAAATCGGGCGGGGTATACGTTGCGATCCACCGAAGGACTCGGCGCGATTCACGCGCAGGTGTATTGGAACGGGAACGCGACCGTGGATGTGCTCAGGCAGTATTGGGCGAATTACGCGGAGACGGGTCCGGGCGTGCGCTTTCGATTTGAGGAGTGGCGCGTGCCGCTCCGCTTTTCGGTCGACGCGATGCGTGGAGCCTATCTGGTCAATCAGGGAAATCCGCGCCGTCCGAATTTCAACGACGTGCGGGTGGGAATCTGGTATGCATTCACGAAGTAGCGAAGAAGGAGACAGGAGACAGGAGTCAGGAGTCAGAAGACGAATGTGGCTTCTGTTACTGGCGGTTCCGCTAATGAATGGCGCATCGTTTTCGTATGCCGTTATCGGCGACACCGCAGGATCGTGGCCGGCGATCCTATCGTCAATCGGATTATTAAACGGTCCGGTGGGCGACGCGGCCGTAGTTGTCGCGCCCCAGGGAACCAGCGGCTCCGCATCCGCATGGGCCGCGCGCGTCGAGCAGGGGACCATTCTCCTGGTGGAGGGCGAATCGCCACTGGCGGCCGCGTTCGGGTTCCACGCTGGATCGAAACCCCGCGTGACGGTCCGGAGCGTGGAGGATTTGCGCGCGCCCAAGCTGCGCATCATCTGGGGAAAAGCGCTGGTGTTGCCGGTGTTCGAAATGCCGCCGGAAGCGAAAATATTTGCCCGCGAACGGTGGGAGCACGCACCGTTGATGGCCGGTTTTCGACGCGGCGCGGGAGCGGTGCTGTGGATCGCGGCACGGCCAGACAACCCTCCAGGCGAACTGCCCGCGAAGCCCCACGCTCCGGCTGAACCCGGCACTCTGATGGAACCCCGTACCACGACTGAAACCCATGCGGAACCCAACCCTGGTCGAGGTTACGAGCGCTTCCCCTACATCTTGCAGGCGCTGGCGGATCTCGGCCTGGAAGCTCCGTTCCGGTCGAACCGGCTGTGGGCGTTCTTCGATTCGTCGTATCGCGCGCGCGTCGACCTGGATTATTTCGCGGCGCGATGGCGCGCGTCGGGGATCTCGGCGCTGCACGTCGCCGCCTGGCATTATTGGGAGCGCGATCCGCAAGGCGACGAATATCTGCGCCAGTTGATCGAGGCCTGCCATGAGCATTCGATTGCGGTGTACGCGTGGCTGGAGCTGCCGCATGTCAGCGAGAAGTTTTGGATCGAGCATCCGGAATGGCGTGAAAAAACCGCTCTGCTTCAGGACGCGCAACTAGATTGGCGCAAGCTGATGAACCTGAGCAATCGCGCCGCGTTCGCGGAGGTGTCCAAGGGCGCGCGCGAGCTGATGACGCGTTTCGATTGGGACGGCGTGAACCTGGCCGAGCTGTATTTCGAATCGCTCGAAGGCTTTGAGAATCCGGCGCGGCTGACCCCCATGAACGACGATGTGCGCGCGGAATTCCAGCGCTCGGCGGGTTTCGATCCCGTGGAATTATTCGATGCAAAAACAGCGCGATATTGGTCGAAAAACACCGCTGGATTGGCGCTTTTTATCAACTTTCGCGCGGAGCTTGCGCGGCGCCAGCAAATCGAATGGATCGCGGAGCTGGAAGCGATCCGCAAGACCAAACCGCACCTGGATCTGGTGCTGACGCACGTCGACGACCGCTTCGACACGACTATGCGCGAGAAAATCGGCGCGGACGCGTCGCGCTTGCTTCCCATGCTCGCGCAGCACGATCTGACTTTCCTGATCGAGGACCCTGCCACCATCTGGAACCTGGGCCCGCAGCGTTATCCGCAAATCGCGGCGCGTTACCAGGAGCTGACGCCGTCGCACGATAAACTTGCCATCGACATCAATATCGTCGAGCGGTATCAGGACGTTTATCCCACCAAACAACAGACCGGAACGGAATTGTTTCAGTTGGTGCACCTGGCGTCCGCCGCGTTCGAACGCGTGGCGTTGTACTCGGAAAATTCGATTGCCAATCCGGATCTGGCGCTACTGGCGTCGGCCGCATCGACCGTCGATCGCGCGGAGCAGGCGGGTGGAAAACTGGTGATTGAATCGCACCGCGGCGTATGGGTGAAGTGGACCGGACAGGCGCTGGTCGACGGGCGATTATGGCCCGTCGTGAATGGATCGAACGGATCGAATGGATCGGCGATTCTGCTGCCGCGAGGAATGCATGCGATTGAGCCGGCGGCGAAGGCTCCGGCGCTGCGACTGATCGATTTCAACGGCGAACTGCAATCGGCTTCGGCGCTGGAGGATGGAATCGAATTCGCGTATCGCAGCAGCTCGCGGGCGATGGCCCAGATAGAGCGAGCGCCGCGAAAAATCGAAATCGACGGCGTCGAAGCGCATCCGCAGATGGCTGGCGGCGTACTGCTTCTGCCACGCGGGCAACACCTGGTGACCATTACCAAGTGAAAAGGCGAAATCGACCGGATCAGGCTGCGGTCAATTTCGCCACGCGAAGCCGATTCCTGTTTCGTTCCGCGTGCCACAGGTCGTATTGAACCTGCTGATTGAGCCAGCTTTCCGCGCTGGTGCCGAACGCGATGGAGAGCCGTACCGCCATCTCCGGGCTGATGCCGGCGCGGCCGTTTAGAATGCTGGACAAAGTCTTGCGGCTTACCCCCAGCGACCTCGCCACTTCCGTGACGGTCAGGTTCAGGGGTTCCAGGCACAGTGTCTTGAGCACCTCGCCCGGGTGCGGCGGATTATGCATCTTCATAGTGACCTCAGTGGTAATCTTCATAATCGACCTGATCTACATCCTTGCCGGCGCAAGTGAACGTGACTCGCCAATTGCCGTTCACCTTAACTGCCCACGTGCCCTTTCTAGGGCCGCGAAGCGGGTGGAGATCCAGGCCCGGCAAATTCATATCGCGCGCGCTGGCCGACACGTTCAGGCGGCCAAGGATCAGACGGAGACGCTCAGCGTGTTGGGCCTGGATTCCAGACTTGGCGCCGGTGGTAAAGAACCGCTCCAGTCCTTTGTGCCGGAATCACTGGATCGCCACGTCCGCTAGTGTAACCTATCCCGTTACGGGTTACGAAGCTCCTGGCTCCACGTTCATTCGAGCGCGAATGCGTTCACCCCGGAACTGACAATCACCACGTATTGTTTACCGTTGCTTCCCATATACGTCATGGGATTGGTGTGCCCCTCGGTATCCAACTTGACTTCCCACAGCGTCTTGCCGGTGCGTGAGTCAAACGCCCGGAAACGCTTGTCGATAGTCCCAGCGATAAATGCCACTCCTCCGGCCGTAACGATGGGTCCACCCTGTCCGAACGCTCCCGTGTTGTGGATACCCTTGGCCTCCATTTCATCGCTGGTGCCCAGCGGCACGCGCCACGCCAACTCGCCGGTGTTGGCGTTGACCGCCATCAACTCCGCCCAGGGCGGCTGCTGACACGGCATTTGCGTCGCCGGATTCCAAAAACGAGCGTTGAACGTTCCCGTACCCAGAGGACTGAAACGCCGGTAGGCGACCGGGTCGCCTTCCCGTGATTTGTCCAGGCGGCCCATGCCCGCCACGTTGCGCGTGTTCACGATCACGTAGTTGAGTTTCGGATCCACCGCGACCCCGCCAAAGTTCGGACCGCCCTGCTGTCCCGGAAAAATGATTCGGAACTCCTTGCTGCTATACGGCGTGTACGCACCCAGGCTGTGGATACCTCCGATTTTCTCCGCCAAGTCCCGGCAGTATTTCTCGTGTTCCGGTTCGCCCTTGAAGATTTCGTCGGGCGTCATCCCTTGGCGGGTAAGGGGCGGCGGTTTCAGAGGAAAGGGTTGGGTGGGCGAGGATTGCTCGCCCGGTATGTCGCTTTGCGGCACGGCGCGCTCCTCTACCGGATAGACAGACTTGCCGGTATCGCGCTCCAGGAAGAACATCAGGCCGGCCTTGGAGACCGCCACCACCACTGGAATCTTCTTCCCGTTCCGAACGATGTCCATGAGAGAAGGTGGGGCTTCGGCGTCATAGTCCCACAGATCGTGGTGTGTGATCTGGAAATACCAGCGCAGCTTGCCGGTGGCGCCATCCAGCGCCACGATCGAGGATGAGTTCAGATTCTGCCCGGCCCGCGCGGCGCCGTAGTATTGCGCCGCCGGCTGGCCGATCGGAAGAAACACCAAGCCGCGCTGTTCGTCAATCGTCGCGGAGCCCCAATGCGCGGGTGAGCCGGCGGCGATCCAGTTATCCTTCGGCCAGGTCTCATAGCCGGGTTCGCCAGGGTGTGGAATGGTGTGGAAAGTCCATACCAATTTGCCGTCGCGCAGATCCCACGCACGAACGTCCATCGCAGGACCGTCAGGATCGTCTTCTTTCCCTTGCGCGCCGGTGATGATCAGATTGCGGAAGATCGCTCCGGGCGAACCCATGTGATACGGAGAGTTGGGAAACTTGTCGGCCACGCCGGCGCGTAAGTCGACAGCCCCTTCGTTGCCGAATCCCGGCACGAGCTTTCCGGTTTTCGCATTCAGCGCCAGCAGCCTGCCATCCATGGTTCCGGCGAGGACCTGCGGCGGGTGCTCTTGATCGCCTTCCCAATAGCTCACTCCGCGCAGAGGCGCGCCCGTGCGCCCCAGACTGTATTTCCAGACCTCTTTTCCAGTCTCGGGCTCGATGGCGACGATGGTGCGCTGGCGAGTCGGCGTATACAGTAGCCCCCCGACCATGACCGGCACAGCCTCTGTCCCCGTAGCCCGCCGGGCTTGGCTGCTGCTGAAATCGACTCCGCTGGCCTCAACGCCATATTGCCAGGCGAGCTTCAGTCTGGCTATATTCCTGGTATTGATCTGTGTGAGTGGCGAGTAACGCCGGCCGCCGGGATCGCCGTTAAAACCAGGCCAGTCCTTCTGCGCTTGAAGTGACGACACGGCCATGCAACCCACCAAAACCGCTCGATGAACTCTCATCCGCAACCCCCATTCCGCTTCACTTGAACACGATACGATCTTTGCGCTCTTCGATCGCGTGGGCGTCCACGCCGGGAACCTTCTTCAGGGCATCCAGGTCCTTAAATTCTCCATTCTCGGTCCGGTATCGGACTAGAGCGTCGGCGTCCTTGGGAGGAATCTCCAGCGAGTCGGCGATTTCCTTGGCAGTCGCGCGGTTCACGTTCACGGCGCCAAAGTATTTCGCCAGATACTCCACAATGGCATCGAACTCCTTGTCGGTGGCCTGCGCGCCGCGGTTCGCCATGGTGTCGATCACCGCATCCCATTCCGCCCTGGTGTGGCGTTTGCCCGTTGCGGTGCCCACGTCGTGGCAGGCGCCACAGACGCTTTCAACAATCTTCCTTGCGGGCGCCTCCGGTAACGTCGGCTGCGCGTGTGTCACTCCAGCCAGGGCTAAGACAAATGCCAAGAGCCAACCCGCAGAGGCCATCGCTCGTGTCATCCGCACCTCGCGCGCGCCACCATCTCGTAGAAGCCGAAACAGTCACCTTCAGGGAGAGGCATATAACTGATTCAGCTAAGTTTACCCCAGTCAGGAAGAGACTTGTGCCCGAAACAATCCCCCGTCCCGAGAAAACACTGTTCAGCACTCTATCTCCGGGCTAAATAGAAAAACCTCCCGATGAACAGAGCCGCCAGCACATACACCAGCCAGTGCGTGCGCCGGAATTGGCCGGTGACGATCCGCAGCAGCGCATATGCCGTGAATCCGAACGCGAGGCCGTTGGCGATACTGAACGTCAGCGGAATGGTCACCAGAGTGAGGAACGCGGGAATCGCGATGGCGGGATCTTGCCAGGAAATCTCGCCGATCTGCGACATCATCAGCGACCCGACCACGATCAGCGCGGGTGCGGTGGCCGCCGGAGGAACCGCGCCGATCACGGGCGCAATGAACAGCGCGAGGATAAAGAGCAATCCGACGACGATCGCGGTGACGCCGCTGCGGCCGCCTGCCACCACGCCCGCCGCGCTTTCGATATAGCAGACCACGGTAGAGGTGCCGGCGAGGGATCCCGCGATGGTCGCGGCGGAATCGGTCAGAAAGATGCTTCGAATGCGCGGGATGCTGTTGGTTTTATCAAAGAGTCCGGCCTTCTTGCCGACGCCCACCAGCGTGCCCACGTTGTCGAAGAGGTCGACGAACAAAAAGACGAAGACGATTTCGACGAATCCGATATTCCACGCGGCTCGGATGTCGAGCTTTCCCGCCGTCGCGGCGATGTCGGAGAAATGATAAGCCTCAGGTGTCCATTTGATCAGCCCGCATAGCGCGGCGACCAGCGTGGTCACCAGAATTCCGATCAGCATCGCGCCGCGAACGCCGCGGGCGAGAAGCGCCGAAATCAGCACCAGTCCAAACATCGCGAGCAGCGTGTTTTTATCGCGCAGATTTCCGAGGGTCACCAGTGTCGCGGGGCTGGGGACGATGATTCCTGCGTTGCGCAGCCCGATGACGGCGATGAACAGTCCGATGCCGGCCGCGATCGCCGCATAGAGCTCCGGCGGAATCGCTTCGACAATCAACTGTCGAATGCCGAGGAAGGTCAGAATCAGAAACGCGACTCCGGATAAAAATACGGCGCCGAGCGCCGCCTCCCACGGAATCCCCATCCCTTTGACCACCGTATAAGTGAAGTAGGCGTTCAGCCCCATGCCCGGCGCAAGCGCGATGGGGTAACGCGCGACGGCGCCCATCAGGATGCTGCCGAAGGCCGCGCAGAAAAAGGTGGCGGCGACCACGGCCTGGAAGGGCATGCCGGTTTCGTGAAGGATGGACGGGTTCACGAAAACGATGTAGGCCATGGTGACAAAGGTGGTCACGCCGGCCAGAATCTCGGTGCGCCAGTTGGTGCCGAGCCGGTGGAATTCGAAGTAGCGTTCGAGGCGGGCGCGCATGGATTTGATTATTCTCACACGGACCCGCTTCCGACCCCTAAATCAGCCTCAGGTAGGCGGCATGTGCGGCAGGTGACGAGATCGCCTGCCCACGATTAATCCACAATTCCACCACGATTGATCCACAATTCCACCACAATCGACCCACGACCGGACCACACCTCGTCCATACCAGCGGCAGGCGACAAGATCGCCTGCCCCACGATCACTTCACGGCTCGCGGTCGCAAAGACTCCGAGCTCTGGCGAAGACGTCGCTCAGCATTTTCGCCGTCAATTTTCCGGTCGACGTATTCTGCTGGCTGGGATGATAGGAGCTGATCAGCATCGGCAACTTCGGCGCGATCAAATGCTCGCGGTCATGCCCGAAAACGAATGCCGACCGAGTGCGAATCACGCCCCGATCGCGCAGAATACCGAGATAGGCGTCGAAGGCGAGCTTGCCCAGCGCGACCACCACACGCAGGCGCTTGAGCAGATCGATTTCACGCTCGAGAAAAGTCCGGCAATTGCGGAACTCCTCGGGCGTGGGTTTATTGTCGGGCGGAGCGCAGCGCACGGCGGCGCTGATGTATGCGCCGGTGAGTTGCATACCGTCGTCGCGCGAAATGCTTTCGGGCTGCGAAGCGAAGCCGGTCTCATACAACGCGCGATATAGGAAATCGCCGGAGCGATCGCCGGTGAACATGCGGCCGGTGCGATTTGCGCCATGTGCCGCGGGCGCGAGTCCGATCACCAGCAGCCGCGCTTCGGGGTCGCCAAAAGGGGGAACCGGGCGTCCCCAATATTCCCAATCGCGATACGCGCGGCGGCGCTCGACCGCGATGCGCGCGCAGTATTCGCGAAGTCGTGGGCAGCGCTCGCAGGCGATCACCTCGCGTTTCAGAATTTCGAGCTGGCGGCTCACTGTTCGATGCTAACGCGACTGATGCTAGCGCGGTGCTCAACTTGACTACCGGGTTATCTTCGCTTTAGTTCAAGCCGGCCCGAAAGCCGGCTCGCCGCCAGAATGGCGGCCCCACATCGTCCCGGCTACTTCCCGAGCACCGTAAGTTCCACCACCACCGCAGCCGAGGGCGCGGCTTGCCATGCGGAGAACGTGAGCGTCGCTGAATAATGTCCCGCGCTCAGATTCGAGCAGTGGACGCGGACGCGCACGATGTCGCCGCCTGTAGCCGGGATTGCAATGGACAATGGGCTTGAAGGGGCACCCGGCGTGCGTCCCAGTTCCGGCAGTGCCGTGAGCCAATCGCCGCCCGCGATGGTGATGTTGTACGGCAGATTCGGCCAGGTCGCTAGAACCAGCAGGGTCTGTTCGGGCGACCCGTCGTGCTCAGCGGCGACGAATATCAAATGTGCGGGCGTGACGGTCAGCAGTGGCGCGGCGCTGACGACGATGGTGAATTGCTTCATCGCCACCGAACATCCATTGGCCGCACGGATGACGAAATCGTAGGAGCCGGCCCGCGACGCTGTGCCGGAAAAATAGCCTAGCCTCGAGAGCTGAAGGCCCGGCGGCAGCTTTCCCCCCATCACAGCGTATCCTATGCCTCCCAGCGGGCACCGGCCGCCGACGCGCACTTCCAGCGGAGCCGGTTCGTACCCTCTACCGAGGGCGGCCCGTGGCAGTTCCGGCGTGACGAATTCCATCCCCGCGCCCCCGTTCAAGGTCTGTATGGATAGGACCACTGTGAGCATGGTCATGAGTACCAACACGGGCGCGAGTACCGAAAATCGATAAATCATGCAGGGCCGGGCGCACGCGCCCGATATGAGATTAGTGGGGATTTCCCGCTAATAATCTCTCCGAGGAAACTAGTGAGCGCCACAATCGACACAATCGAGACCTTAAACGATCAGCCGGACATGTCCGAAACCGGGGCTGAGGACGTGCATGAGGGTGCGGTTCCACCGGTCCCCAGATCGATCGAGGAAACCGGCATCGCGCCGGTGATCTTTGAGCAATTGATCTTGAAATACCTGTATTTCCGAGGCGAGCTTGCGGGGCGCGAAATCGCAAGACTGATCGGACTGCCGTTCAGCCTGATCGACAAACTGTTGGAAATGCAGAAGCACCAGCACCTAGTAGCGGTGAAAAAGTCGCTGGGGATAGGCAACAGCTCGGCGTCGTTCACGCTGACCGAAGCCGGCCGGATCCTGGCTCGCGAGTTTCTCGAAAACAACCAGTACTCCGGGCCCGCGCCCGTTCCGCTGTACCAATACACCGAAGTGGTGCGCTTGCAGAAACTTCGGGATCACTGGCTCACGCCGGATCTGTTGGAGAAAGCATTCCGGCATCTGGTGGTGGAGCGCGACATTCTCGCGCAGATAGGACCGGCGGTCAACTCCAGCAAATCCTTCTTGATTTACGGGCAGCCCGGAAATGGAAAAACCGCGCTCGCCGAAGCGTTGTTTCGCGTGGAGACCGAACCTATTTACATGCCCTATGCGCTGGAATGCCAGGGCAATATTATTCAGATATACGATCCCATTTATCACCAGAAGATCGAAGATGAAGAATCCGTGCTCACGGCCTTATCCATGGACAAGGCCCACGACGGACGCTGGTTCAAGTGCCGCCGTCCGTTCATCGTCAGCGGAGGCGAGCTCACGCTCGACATGCTGGATCTATGTTACAACAGCCACTCCAAGGTTTACGACGCGCCGTTTCAGCTCAAGGCCAATAATGGTATCTACCTGATCGACGATTTCGGCCGTCAGAAAGCCACGCCTACCGAAATTCTGAATCGCTGGATTTTGCCGATGGAGCGGCATATCGACTACTTGACATTTCAGGCGGGCGGGAAAATGACCGTGCCGTTCGAAGCTTTTATTATTTTTTCCACCAATCTCAATCCGCATCAGTTGGGCGACGAAGCTTTCCTGCGGCGCATACAATATAAAATGTTCCTGCGCAGCCCGAAAGCGCCCGAATTCATCAAGATCTTCGAGCGCTTCGCCCGCTCGTGCGAGTTGCTATGCCCGCCCGGTTTGCCGGAGCGTTTCGTCGAGAAGCACTATGCCTCCGGCGCCCAGCCTTTCCGGCGGTGTCATCCCCGCGACGTGATTAACCACGCCATCGACATCCTGAATTTCGAGCGGCGGCCCATGGAGCTGACCGAAGAAGTGCTCGACCGGGCCTTCCACAGTTGCTTCATCGAGAGCAGCAGCGTCAACGACTGAGATGCCGCATCGCGTTCAGCGATTCGCGTAGTTGCTCTGATAGTAACTCTGATATTCGCCCGACTTGACCCGTGCAATCCAACCCGGATTCGCGCGATACCATTCGATGGTTTCCCGCAGCCCTTCCTCGAACCGAATCTGCGCCGCCCATCCGGTTTCGCGCGCGAGTTTTTCGCTGGATAAGGCGTAGCGGCGATCGTGACCGGGGCGATCCGTCACGGTGGTCATCAGGCTCTCCGGTTTGCGTGTTGCGGAGAGAATCTTGCGCACCACTTCGACATTCGGAAGCGCGCGGCTGCCGCCGATGTTATAGACCTGGCCCTCGCGGCCGCGCTCGATCACGGCGAGGATCGCGCGGCAATGGTCGTCGACATACAGCCAGTCGCGGATTTGCATGCCATCGCCGTAGATCGGCAGAGGCCTGTCCTCGAAGGCGTTCGAAATCATCAGCGGGATCAGCTTCTCGGGAAATTGATAAGGACCGTAGTTGTTGGACGCGCGGGTCACCAGCACGGGCATCTTATAAGTCGTGAAATAGGAGAGAGCTAGAAGATCCGAGCCGGCTTTGGACGCCGAATATGGGCTACTGGCGCGCAACGGATAATTCTCGTCGGCGTCGTGGGGCGCGTCGATACTGCCGTAGACTTCGTCGGTGGAAACATGCAGGAATCGGGGCGTCTTATGAAGTCGCGCGGCTTCGAGCAGCGTGAACGTGCCGCGCAGATTGGTTTCAAACACCGGAGCCGGAGAAAGGATGCTGCGGTCGACATGCGATTCAGCGGCGAAGTTGACGATCACATCGGGGCGCGTTTCCGCGATCAGCGCCTCCACCAGCTTCGCGTCGCAAATGTCGCCATGAACGAAGCGATAGCGTGCATCGGAGGCGATGGGCGCCAGGTTTTCCAGGTTCCCGGCGTAGGTGAGCTTGTCCACGTTGATAACGACATTGATAACGGTGCCATCGCGCGAGCTTCCGGGCGGCGAGGTGTCCAGCAGCATCCGGATAAAGGCGCTGCCGATGAAGCCCGCGCCCCCGGTTACCAGAAATTTCATTTATGTTGCGTTTCCCAATCGTACTGGATGGACGAATCGTCGTACGCGATGCGGCCCTCGTCCTGGGGATCGTACAGGCGATTGGTGACGTACACCAGCATACCCGGCGTTTCGCCGATCACTTTATAGCCATGGCCGACGCCCGGCGGAATCAGGACCTGCCAGGTTCGCAGGGCTCCGAGATAAATCGTGTTCTTGACGCCGAAGGTCTTCGAATCCTCGCGCAAGTCCACCAGGGCCACCTGAAACATTCCCGCCGCGGGCGCCCACAGATCGGTCTGGTGTTTGTGAAAATGAAAGGCCTTGATGGTTCCGGGGTAACTGAGCGCGGCCGAGACCTGGGTGGTCGCCGGGTTAAAGTCCGCACCGGGACCATGGCCGATCCGGATGACTTCGAGAAAGTATCCGCGGTCGTCGGGCCATAGTGCGTAGGGGTGAAGGCGGACGCCGTCGATTACATCGGGCGAGGCGGGCGAAGAGATGATTTTGCCGATGCCCGGCGGACACTTAGGAGTGGCGATTCGAACAGATTCCGTTGCTGTAGTCACGTTTCCTCCAGAGTAACGCGACTCGTCCGGTCTGCGCTTAGCGGCCCGCGATGATCCCGCCGATTCGGCAAGCAAAGGAGGTAACTTTGCGACTCACTTGGCGGACAGTTTCCGGAGCTTCAGCGGAAAATCATTGCCGGCCTGCGTCCACGTGCCGTTCAACTCCGAACCTTCCTTGTTGATCTCGCCATCGTATTTCCCGCCGATCGCCTTTACCGAGAGAGTCAACTTGGAGTTGTTCTGCTCGATCGCGCTCACCGGAATTTCGACACCGCCTTGATCGGGGCTAACCAACACCGCCTTGGCTCCCCCTGCATCGTTTGACATCTTCAAGACCAGCCGTAGCGCCTGACCCACTTCGAGCGTGCCTTCCCAATTCCCAAGGAATTCTTTCGCCAGCGCCGGACTGGACTTAGCTATTTCGACCTTTGGGCCGCTAGCCCGGCTAAATTTAAAGGGGAACGTGGCCGGTCCCTGCGTGAAGTCGCCCGCCATTGTCTTGCCGTCAGGAGAGAGCGTGCCCACGAAAGTCGGGTCGCCGGGCAGGCCTTTGATACGGAATGTGCACTTCCCATTTGTGAAGCTAATCGCGTCGAGCGGAAGGCCCGATGCATTCTGCGCTGGAATCGAAACCGACCCTATCCAATCATTGGTCACCCGGTCCAGATCAACCTCCATGGCGAGGGACTGGCCGGGAATCTCGACGGCACCGCTCCAGTGCCCGCGGGGGCCGTCCTGTGCCCAGATCGGCAAAGTGCTCGCCATCAGAAACGCCCCGATCATAATGCGGTTAACGGTCGTGTTCATACTAAACCTCGGCTTGGTAGACTTTCTAAAATATTCGTTCCAATATCCCAGATGGCGGACGGGATCTATTCAGCGATGATTTCGATTTGCCCGATGCCGCCCTTGACGTCCAGGTGAATGGTCACCGGCGCATTCTCGTGCGCGGGATTGATCCAGTGGCCTCCGCGCTTCTCCAGACCGCGAACGTTGACATCGCCGATTCCGCCTTTCGCGTCGGCTACCACACCGACGCCGCTGGGCAGATATATCTTGGCGTGGCCGACGCCGCCGTTTACGGTCACCGCATAATCGCGGGTGGGGTTGCCGCGCAAGTCCAGAGTCACCTCCCCGACGCCGACGTTCACCTGCACGCTGCGCAGGTTCATGCTGCCGAGGTTCATGCGCGCTTCGCCGGCGCCCAGGTCCATGTCGAAATCCAGGGGAAGCTTGTCGTTAAGCCGCAGATTCCACTTGTAATCCACATGCGAGCCGCCGTGCACGCCTCCGGGCTGTTCGATGCGCAACTGGCTGCGGAAGCTGCTCGGGTCGTAGCGGACAATCGGTTTCCAGGAAGCGATGTTGTATTCGAAATCGGCGTCCATCAGCTTGGGCGATCCTCCGTCCACCTGAAGCTCGCCCGCGCCCAGCTTGATCTCGACGCGCGCCATCTCGGATTTGTCGAGGTCGATGGATTGGGTCTCATGCTGGACCGATCCGCCGTGATCGAAATTCACCACACATCCGGAGAGGCCAATGGTGGAAATCGTTGCGACCAGGGCCAGCAGCACTCGTGTCATTTGGAGAATCCCCGCCTTGATGATACGAAACAGGGGGGTGAAAAGTTCCGACGTCGGAAACGATCTTTAGCAGGAAATTAACGCTGACCAGGGCGCGTGACCAGGTTTTCGAATGGGTGTTAGTCCGCGTGTCGCCGCGGCCGCCTCTACCGCTACAGCAAGCCGCGGCCCCGCAGCCAATCCGCTAAACGCGCCGGCCAACTCGATAGCGTGGCGTTCGTGGGGGCAAGCCCGACGCCGTGAGGACCCTGCTCATAAATGTGCAGCTCCGCCGGAACGCCCGCCTTGCGCAAAGCGAGATAGAAGCGCACGCTGTTTTCGGCCGGGACGGTGGTGTCGGCATTGGTGTGAAACAGGAACGTAGGCGGCGTCTGCGCGGTCACCCGCTGATCGTTCGACAAATCGTCGAGCAGCTTCGGATCGGGATGATCGCCCAGCAGAGCCGTTCGCGATCCGGCGTGCGTGTACTCGCTGTTCATCGAAATCACCGCGTAGCCGAGGATCAGGAAATCCGGACGCGACCCGGAGCGTTCAATCGGATCGGAGGCACGCGGATCGCCGGAATCGAAATGGGTGCCCGCGGTGGAGGCCAGATGTCCGCCCGCCGAGAATCCCATAATGCCGATTCGATCCGGCCGCAGGCCCAATGACGACGCGCGAGTGCGCACGGTGCGAATCGCGCGCTGAGCATCCTGCAACATCACGGGGTGATGGTAGCGCGGACCGAGCCGGTACTTCAGCACGAATCCCGAAACATTCAGGCTGTTGAGCCACTTGGCGATGTCCGACCCTTCTTTCTCCATCGCAAGATGAGAGTATCCGCCGCCCGGGCAGACGATCACGGCGGTCCCGTTTGGCGATTTCGGGATATATGCAGTCAGCTCGGGCCTGTCGATGTCTTCGTTACCGACGGCTCCCGGCGCCCCGTTCGGCCATAGCAACTCAGACGCGGGAGCGCTTGACGCTTGTGCGGCCGCGATATGGGTAACCGCGGCGGCGGCCGCTATCGCCAGGACCGATCGCGTTAGAAAACGTCGCACGCGGCACCTTTATCAGACGCGCCAGTAATCCGGACGCCAGGTCTGAATGGCCTGCTTGATCTGCTTCAGATTCAGATTTTCCGCGAGCGCCTTTTCCACCAGCGCCGGCACTTCGGCATCGGAAGCAAATCGAATCGCGATGAGTTGCTGCTCGGTGAGGGCCGCGCTCTTGGTCTTCAAGGGCTCCTGTAGCAGTCCCGCGAGACGAAGCCGCTCTTCCAGGCGAATCACGCGATCCTGGACCTTGAGCGCGTAGAGACGCACCTTGAACACCAGGAGGAACGCCCACAGCGCGACCAGGATATGAACGTAAGCCTCCGTTGTGTGATTTTCCACGGCCTGGTAAACGGTCGCGATCAGGAAGATCAGCGACACCGGCGCCAGGAAAAAATGGAACAGCGGATCGGACTTGCCGTGATTCTGAAGTGTCTGCGGTTTTCTTTCCATGTAAAAGGTCTCCTCAAATTTGGGTACGCGGTCTCTTTAGGCTGTCGGGTCTAGTGCATAATAGAACGGTTCCCAGTCGTATCACAAGTTGTACCGTCACAAGTCTATGTCGACCCCAACCGTCACTCCAACTGTCAACCGCCAATATGTTCTCAAGTCCCGCCCGGTCGGGATGCCGAAGGAATCCGATTTCAGGCTCATCGAAACGCCGCTCCGCGCGCTAAAGGACGGCGAGGCGCTGGTTCGCGCGATGTATCTCTCCGTCGATCCCTATATGCGCGGCCGTATCAGCGGCATGAAAAGCTACGCGGCGCCCACTGAGATCGGCGGGCTGATGGTGGGCGGCGGCGTGGCGCAGGTAGTGGAATCGGAGAATCCACAATTCGCCCCGGGCGACATCGTCGACATCTACATGGGGTGGCAGGAGTACGCGATTTCGGACGGCAAGGGGATGCGCAAACTGGACCCGTCCATTGCGCCGGTGTCGACCGCGCTAGGCGTGCTGGGGATGCCGGGAATGACGGCGTATTTCGGATTGCTGGACGTGTGCGATCCGAAACCAGGCGAGACCGTGCTGGTTTCCGGCGCGGCAGGCGCGGTGGGAACGCTGGTCGGGCAGATCGCCAAGATCAAGGGCTGCCGGACGGTGGGCATCGCGGGCGGTGACGACAAGGTCGACTACATCGTGAAGGATTGCGGCTACGACGCGGCGTTCAACTACAAGACCACCACGGACTACGCGGCCAAGTATCGCGAGCTGTGTCCCAAAGGCATCGACGTGTATTTCGATAACGTCGGCGGCCCCATCACGGATGCGGTTTTCACCAACCTGGCAGTGCATGCGCGGATCGCGATTTGCGGGCAGATTTCGCAGTACAACGCCACCCAAATGGAGCTGGGTCCACGGTTTTTGGGCGCGCTGATCGTCGCGCGTGCGAAAGTGCAAGGCCTGCTGGTCAGCGACTACGCTCCGCGCTGGGGCGCGGCAATGGTCGAAATGGCGGGCTGGATTCGCGAGGGCAAGATCAAATATCGCGAAGACATCGTCCACGGTTTCGAGAATGTTCCAAAGGCCTTCATCGGATTATTCGAGGGCGAGAATACCGGCAAGCGGATTGTGAAGATAGGTTAGCCGGCCCGCCATTTCCGGGAAAGCAAAGACGATTTTCTTAAACCGCTCCTTGTAGTCGCGGCTCGTTTCCCCTAGTGCGCGGCCGAGCCTTCCACCGGATAACCCTTGTCGACCCAATCGACACCGAAGCTCGACGGAATCTCCACCACCTTGACCTGCATGTAGCCGAGACTGTGCAGTAGATTGAAAGCCGGCTTCATGTTGGGGCAGTGATCCCAAGGGCAGCAGCCGCAATACAGCACGATCATCCGATCCTTCGGCACGCCCGCGACGGCCTTCTTCAGGAGTTCGAGACCGGCGTCGGTTCGTCCAGGACCCGCGTAAACGGAGCCGGGGACGTGCTGGGTTTTGTACATGGTTTCGAATCCAACCTGAAAGATCTGCGGCTGCGCGGCTTTCTTATCGGCGACCGTGCGCGAGAGATCCTGGGCGTGCAGCACCTCGGCAGCCCCCCATGGGGAGTTGACGCCCGCGCCGCTGGGGGATTGGGCGATCAAGCTGGTGACGAGGAACAAGAGCGCTGCGCCGAGAGGCAGTGCAAATTCTGTCCGAATGAGGTTCTTCATACTGTCTACCTTATACCAAAGCTCTGCTAGACTGGCGGCGTAGCGGTTTCGATCGATGTGAACACATTGGTTAACGACGGGGCGGAGTGGCGAAACCGGCAGACGCAACGGACTTAAAATCCGTTTCTCCGCAAGGAGAGTGAGGGTTCAAGTCCCTCCTCCGCCACCATCTCGGGCTTTGGTGAAAAGACGTTGGCGGGGCATGGCCCCGCCCCACCAGTCACAAGCGCACAATCTTCTCTGACGGGTTTCCTTTGAGCGCGTTACGTGTGTCGACCACCAGCCGCGCGCGCTCCACGATGCGAGCATAGTTAAATGCCTTGTGATCGGTCACGATCACCACGCAATCGGCTTCGGCGGCCGATTTTTCCGGGTCGGTGCCTTCCATGTCGGGGACGACGCCGTCGGCTCGCAGCCGGGGAATGAAGGGGTCGCTATAGGTGACCAGCGCTCCGCGGCGGCCGAGCAGGTGGATGATATCGAGCGCGGGCGATTCGCGCACGTCGTCGATATCGCGCTTGTAGGCCACGCCCAACACGTGCACGCGCGAGCCCTTCAGCGGCTTCGAATGCTCGTTCAGCGCACTCTGAATCTTGTCGACCACGAAGTGCGGCATCTGGCCGTTGATGTAGCCGGCCAGCTCAATGAAGCGCGCTTCGATGCCAGCCTGCTTGCTTTTCCACGACAGATAAAACGGATCGATGGGAATGCAATGCCCGCCCAGGCCGGGGCCCGGATAGAAGGGCATGAAGCCGAACGGCTTGGTGGCCGCGGCGTCGATAACTTCCCAGACGTTGATGCCCATGCGGTCGCACATCAGGGCGATCTCGTTCACCAGTCCGATGTTGATCATGCGGAAGGTATTTTCGAGAAGCTTCACCATTTCGGCGACGCGCGTAGAGCCGACCGGCACCACCTTTTCGAGCGCCTGCCGGTAGAACAGCGCGCCCAGTTCCGTACAAGCTGGGGTTATGCCGCCGACCACTTTCGGAATGTTTTTGGTCTGAAAATTGGGATTGCCGGGATCCACGCGCTCCGGCGAAAAGCACATGAAAAAGTGCTCGCCGATCCTGAGATCCGGGCGTTCGAACATGGGGAGCATGAGTTCGTCGGTGGTGCCGGGGTAGGTGGTCGATTCGAGGATCAGCAACATTCCAGGATGAGAATATTTCGCTACCTCCTCGCAGGACCGGACGATAAAGCTCATATCGGGGTCCTTAGTCTTGCGCAGCGGCGTGGGCACGGCGATGTTGATGGTGTCGAGCTCGGCGACCGCGGCGAAATCAGTAGTGGCCCGCAGCTTTCCCGCTTCGACCAGCGGCTTGAGCACGGACGTCGGCACATCCTGAATGTAGGATTCGCCGCGATTCAGCAGATCCACTTTGGTGGTGTCGATGTCGATGCCGGTAACGGTAAATCCGGCTTGCGCGAACTCGACCGCTAGCGGTAGCCCGACATAGCCCAATCCGACGACGCCCACACGGGCCTGGCGCGATTCGATCCGGCGCCGCAATTCCTGCGCGTGACTCACTTGACCTCCGTTGTATTCGTCATATCCCAATAAAACTCGCCCGTTCCGATGATCTCCGCGGGACCGGCCAACAGAATCTCGTCGCCCTGCCAGCGTAATCGCAAGGGGCCGGCTGGGGTCCGCACTTCCACCGGACCGTTCAACCAGCCGCGCGCGGCGGCGGCGGCGGCGGCGCCGGTAGCCCCAGTGCCTGAACTCATTGTGACACCCGCCCCACGTTCGAAAAACCGCACGTCCAGGGTGTGACCATCCAGTACCTGGAGAAACGACACGTTGGTGCGATTGGGAAAGCGCGGATCGCGTTCGATCAAAGCGCCGGCGGCATGCCAGTCGAAGTCGAAATTGTCGACGAAAACCGCGCATTGCGGATTGCCTACGTCCACAATCACAGCATCCTGAATCATGGCATGGAGGCCTCGCACCGTGGCGTGCAGTTCGTCGATGCGGGCCGTCCCCATGTTCATTTCGAACACGAACGCGTGTCCCGCGCGTTGAAGGAGCCGCAGGTCTTTGACCCCAGCGCCGGTTTCGATGCGAATCACATCGTTTCCACGTCCCGCGTCGATCCCGTGGCTCGCATCGTGACTCGCGTCGACAAGGAACGCCGCGGCGCAGCGCGTGCCGTTGCCTGAAATCGGGCTGGTGCTGCCGTCGGAATTCCACAGGCGTATGGCGGCGTGCGCCTCTTCCCCATTCCTTTCCTCCACCAGCAGCCAGCCATCCGCGCCGACACCCGTACGGCGATCGCAGATGGCGCGGGCGATCTCGACAAGATCAAGAGCGTCTTGCGGCAAATCGCGCTGCCAGGTCAACAGGAAATCGTTGTGCGCGCCATGCGCTTTCGTGAAGGGAATGATCATCGGAGCTGGCCACACTCGCCGGCGTTTCCCCGAAAGCAACTCATCGGAGTTGCCAGATTTCGACGATGGGGGCTCCCTTCACGATAATCTGTTTCCGCAGCTCGTAGTTCTTGCCGTAGCGGTGGGCGCGGAGCACGGCTGTCGAAACCTCATCTCCGGAAAACGCCAGCGCCCATTCGGCGCGCAAGGCGAGATACGGACGCGAGACGGATAACATCCAGTCCGCCGTGTTGCCTTCGTGAATGGATTCGCGCAACGGAATGCCGGCTTCTCTAAGAATGCCCGTGAGGTCGCCAAACGGACAAATGATGCCGGAGCCGGATCGATAATTGGCGGCGAGGAACGACGCGGCTTCCGTGGTCCAGGCGCGGCGCGCGGCGGAGTTCACCTCGGCTTCCTTCCAGCAGATGGCGGGCTGATGTTTCACTCTCATCACGATCCACCAATCCGCCGCGGGGAGGCCGGCCAGCAACAGCGCCAAGTAGATCCGAGCGCGCTTCGGCACAATCGTGACCATCGCCCCGGTGGCGAATGCGGCGAGCGGCAGCATGGCGATCGCATAGCGCGTGTTGTACCAACTGAACGGCCACAGCGTCGGGACGAAAATAGGCGTGCCGGAAGAATGTATGCTCCAGACGTAAAACGCGGGTGGCAACGCGAAAATCAGCATCGGCGCGACGGCGCGCGTCAATGTTGCGCGGCTGAAAAACATCAGGATCGCGCCTCCGGCGCCCGAAATCAGCGGCAACCCGACCACCAGGTTTGCGGCCGCGAGGTAGTATCGAAACGCCGCGCGCCAGTCGTGATCGCCGGGATAGGGCTGCATTCCATGCGCAAGCTGGCGGCGATAGATCGCCATCGCGGACCATGGACCGTCGTAAAATTCCAGCGCGTTGCCGTAGTAATACCGATTGTGCGCGAGCCATGCCATAGGGCCGAGCGCGGCGAGTGCCGCGAATAACGCGGCGTGCCATTTCCGTTTCGCCGTGAGCAGCAGGATTAGAGCGATGAAGGGAATCACAAACCAGCCTTCATAACGCGTGAGCGATGCTGCGTTGGATGCGATGGCCGCGGCGACAATCGCCAGGGCGGATTGGGAATCGCGAAACCACACCAACGCCCACACTGTCGCGGCGAGCGCGGCTGCGAACAAAGCCTCCGTCATCGGCGTGGATTGGAGATATAACATATTCGGGTTTAAAGCGAAGACCAGCGCCACCGCAAACGCGGCCGATGTCGACGCGTAGGCCCGGCGCGCGGCGGCGAATAGAAAAATCCCCGCCAGCACAAACGCCATGCACGACGGAATCACGCCAGCCAGACCGCTGCGCCACCACGCGTCGTTCGCCCCCTGACTTGCCCCACGGTCCACGTCATCGTGCAACCCGGAGTGCATGACCAACGGGATCATCAACACGTGTGGAAGCGGCAGCCGAACGGCGCCGAGTTGCTCCGGACCGGGCGTTCGCGAATCGAGAATGCGGCGTGCGATGTTGAGATGCGCTTCGGCGTCGCCGTAGTAGAGCGTGTAGCCGCGCTCGCAGCACCACCGCGCGGCCGTGATGCCGGTCGCGGACAGCATGACGATGGCGAGCGCGAAGGGGGCGAGCTTCTTCACAGATGTTCTCTAGCCCCAGGTCTAAAACGACGTGAACGCACGAAATTCTTCGAAGCGTGCATCGATTTCGGCGCGCGTGAGAGAGCGGAACCGTTCCACGCCGAACTTTTCACAGCAAAAGCTGCCCATCACCGAACCGTAAATCACGGCGCGGCTCAGATCGCCCCGGCCGATGTGGTTGGCCGAGAGATCGAAACCCTGTTCGGCCAGATAGCCGATGAAACCGCCGGCGAAGCAATCACCCGCGCCGGTGGGATCGAAAACGTCTTCGAGCAGATAGCCGGGCACCACGAAATACGAATCACCGCGAAACAGCATCGCGCCGTATTCGCCGCGCTTGATCACCAGCGTGTGCGGACCCATGCCGAGAATTTTGGCGGCGGCCCTGCGCAGGTTCGATTCGCCGGAGAGCATGCGCGCCTCGCCGTCGTTGATCAGCAGAAAATCCCATTCGCGGATGGTCGCGAGCAGTTCCTCGCGAAAGTCCTGGATCCAGAAATTCATTGTGTCGCCGCCGGCCAGCCGAAGGTTCTTCATCTGCGCGCGCACGCCGCGCTGCAATCCGGGCTGAATGTTCCCGAGCATCAGATAGGGTTGGTCGCGATAACTTTCGGGCAGCTTGGGGTTGAAATCGGCGAACACGTTGAGATCGGTGGTGAGCGTGATGCGATCGTTCATGTCCTCGCTGTACTTGCCCGCCCAGAAAAATGTCTTACCCGGGACGCGTTCCAGACCTTCGAGATCGATGCCGCGGCTGGCGAGCAGCTCCGTGTCCTCCGCCGCGAAATCATCGCCGACGATCCCGACCACCCGGGTTTTCGTGAAGTAACTCGCGGCCAGCGAAATGTAGGTAGCCGCTCCCCCCAGCATGCGTTCCACCAGGCCATGCGGGGTTTCCACGCCGTCATACGCCACCGATCCGACCACCACCAGAGACATTCCCCGATTGTAAGGGATGTACGGACGCCAACACTATTTTGAGAATTGCAGCTTCATCTCCCGGTTACGGGCTGGACGGGAGACGACCGCCCGCCTTTAAGATGAAAGAAGTGTATCTCCGCCTCGTTTTCAATCACAGCATCGAAGTGAGCATCCTCGCCGTGGTGGTGCTGGTGCAGGCGATCGGCGCATGGATCCTGCTGCGCGGTCCCGCGGCGCGATCGTCCGGACTGACTCGCGCGCTCATCTGCGCCGGCGCGGTCCTCTCATTCCTCTGGGTCGGATTCGGATTTCTTATGCGATTCGCGCGCGTGAACAGCCATTTTCCCGATTGGTCCAGGGGTTGGGCGCGCGAGGCGCCGATGAATTGGGCGCTGTTTTCGGTATTTCTTGTGATCATGCTCGGGCTGTCCAGGTTGATTCCGCGCCCCCTGCCCGAACACAGCTCGGGACGCCGGCGGTTTCTGCGCTCGATGCGAGGGGCGGCCCTCGCTGCTCCCGCGGCGGTGATCGGATACGGGGTGTTCGTGGCGCGCACCAGAATCGAACTGCGCCAGGAATCCATTCCGATTCGGGGGTTGCCTCCCGATCTTGACGGCCTGCGGCTGGTGCAGTTGAGCGACATTCACCTGAGCGCATCTTTAAGCGTGAAGGAATTGGAGCGCGCGGTCGCGATGGCTAACGAAACCCGCGCGCACCTCGCGTTGGTTACCGGCGATCTGATTTCGATGAGGGGCGATCCGCTGGATGCGTGCCTGGACCAGCTCGCGCTATTGCAGGCCGGCGCGGGGATCTTCGGCTGTCTGGGCAACCACGAGATCTATGCAGAAGTTGAAGACTACGTCACCGAACGCGGCGCGCGGCTTGGCATTCGTTTCCTGCGCAGCGTCGCGGAACCGCTGCGATTCGGCACGGCGACGCTCAATCTGGCCGGTGTCGACTATCAGAGGATGCACTCGAAATATTTGATCGGCGCGGAACGGATGATTCGCCACGATCCGGACGGGCGCACGTTGAACCTGCTGCTGTCGCACAATCCCGACGTATTTCCGGTGGCCGCGGCGCAGGGTTGGCAATTCACCGTCGCGGGCCATACACATGGCGGGCAGGTGAATTTTGAAATCCTGAGGCGCGATTTGAACATCGCGCGCTTCTTTACGCCGTACACGCTGGGACAATATCGCCTGGGAGCGGCGGCGATCTATGTCTCGCGCGGGATCGGAACCATAGGAGCGCCCATCCGGCTCGGATCGGTTCCGGAAGTGGCGTTATTGACACTGCGCCGCGCGTGAACCCTCGCTCAACCCGGCCGGGGAACAATCCCTATGTGCCGGAATTTGTGGGCAACCGTTGAGTTTGAAGTTGCCGCAATCATCGGGATACGATTGTGGCAACGCTATGTCCACTGTGATCCTGCTAATCATCTCGAACGTGTTTATGACGTTTGCCTGGTACGGCCACCTGAAGCACCGCTCCATGCCGATTGTTTCGGCGATTGTAGTGAGTTGGCTGATTGCGTTTGGAGAGTATTGCTTTCAGGTGCCCGCCAACCGAATCGGATACGGGCTTTTCACCGGCTACCAGCTAAAGGTGATCCAGGAGTGCATAACGCTGGTGGTTTTCGCCGTCTTCGCCTACTTTTATCTCGGCGAGCCAGTACGCTGGAATTACGCTGCGTCGTTCCTCTGTATTCTGGGGGCCGTCGGATTCGCCTTTTGGGGAAGACTCTGATTCGCCGGACCACCACCTTGCGGGCCCGTAATTTCTCGATTCGTCGAGACCTGATTTCGGCGGCAACGCCTGGGAAGTGACATTGTTAAGTTGTGCCGTATCTGATTCTCAGCGACATTCACGCAAATCTGGAGGCGCTCACGGCCGTGCTCGCCGACGCGGCTGGCCGCTATGACCGGATTCTGTGTCTGGGCGACTTGGTCGGCTATGGCGCCGACCCCAACCCGGTGTGCGAATGGTCGCGCGAGAAAGTAACCGCGATCGTGCGCGGCAATCACGATCGGGCATGCTCCGGCATCGAATCCCTGGAGGATTATCGTCCGGCTGCGGCGGCTTCCGCGATCTGGACCGCCGGGCAACTCACCCCGGAGAATATCGAATATCTCAGCCGGCTTCCGCGCGGGCCGCTGCGTTATGACGATTTCGACCTGACGCACGGTTCGCCCGAGGACGAAGACGAGTACCTGGTCACCCTGGCCGATGCCGCGCCCTTACGCGACTCGCTCACCGCGCAGATCACATTCTTCGGACACACGCACATCCAGGGAGGATTCCTGCTGGCGCGCCGCGCCACCCGGCGCATCGCCGCCGCTGGAGTTCTCGAGCTCGAGGGGGATCACTTTTACCTGGTGAACCCAGGCGCGGTGGGCCAGCCGCGCGACGGCGATTGGCGGGCCGCCTACGCGATCTATTCGCCGGCGCAGCGCCTGGTGGAATACCGGCGCGTGGAATACGACGTCGATCAGGCCGCCTCGAAGATCCGCGCTGCGGGACTTCCCTCGGCGCTGGCTGCGCGGCTCTATACCGGAACTTAGCGCGACATCGAGCCTAACATCCCGTATTCAACGCGCGTACAATGGAGGAACGTTGGAATGTCCCCATTAGACGGCTCACTGCGGTCGTCGACTGCCCCGAAAGTAGTCGTCGCGACGACCGTAGCTCTCTCTTTCATCAGCTTTTGGCGCGGCGCCTCCATTGTACTGAGCGATCTGGCGTCCTCCGCTTTTTACGCGGGCGGCGCGGCCGAACACGCCGTCGGCAAAGCCGCGCCTTGGTTCGTCCTGGGGGTGATGCTGTTCAGCTTCGCGGTGCGCAGCGTGTACATGGAAAGCTGCAGCATGTTCGTGCGCGGCGGCGTGTATGTGGTGGTGCACGACAGCATGGGGCCGCTGGCGGCGAAGTTTTCCGTTTCGGCGTTGGTGTTCGATTACATCCTCACCGGCCCCATCAGCGTGGTCAGCGCGGGACAATACGTCGCCGCTCTGCTCAACGAGATCAGCGAACTGCTTCACCAGAGCCTGCGTATCGACCAGAACACTTTCGCCGCGGGCTTCGCCGTGCTGGTCACCATTTATTTTTGGTGGACCAACATTAAGGGCGTCCACGAATCCAGCGGCAAAGCCCTGCGCATTATGCAGATCACCACTGTGATGGTGGTGATCTTCCTCATTTGGTGTCCCCTCACCATCGCCCTCAAAGGCCGCTGGAATCTACCCCCCGCGCCGATCATGTCGAACATCCATTTCGCTCCCGACGCAGAGGGATGGTTCGCGGGAACATTTTGGCTCCGGATTCCGATGGTGGTCATCATCATTGCGTTCGGGCACTCTATTCTTTCGATGAGCGGTTTCGAAACGCTGGCACAGGTCTATCGCGAAATCGCCTATCCCAAGTTGAAAAACCTGCGCATCACCGCCAACCTAACGTGCTGGTATGCGGTGATCTGCACCGGCGTGGTCACGGTATTCGCCGGCATGATCATTCCCGACGCCGAGCGCGTGAAGCTGGTCGACAATCTGCTGGGCGGGCTCGCCATGAGTCTCAGCGGGCCGTATCTGCTGCGGCTGGGCTTCCACCTCTTCGTGGTCGTGGTGGGCGGCCTTATTCTGGCCGGGGCGGTGAATACCTCCATCATCGGCGCCAACGGCGTGCTGAATCGCGTGGCGGAGGATGGAGTCCTGCTGCCCTGGTTCCGCAAGCCGCACCGTAAATTCGGGACGACTTCCCGGATCATCAACATGATCGTGATCCTCCAGATAGCGACCATCGTCGGCAGCCGCGGCAACATGACCGTGCTGGCCGAGGCGTACGCGTTCGGTGTGGTCTGGAGCTTCTTCATGAAGGCGCTGGGGGTGCTGGTGCTCCGTTACCAGCGGAGCGACCAGGAATACAAAGTTCCCCTGAACTTCCGAATTGCCGGGCGGGAGATTCCAGTGGGTCTCGGCATCACCACCGCGGTGCTGGGATTCGTGGCCGTCGCGAATCTGTTTTCGAAAGAGATCGCCACCAAATACGGCGTGGCCTTCACCATTGGGTTCTTCATCGTGTTCACCATTTCGGAGCGAGTCAACCTGCGGCGCAAGGGCATGGAAAGGAAGGGACTGGAGCAGTTCAATCTGGATCACCAGGCGCAAATCTCGACGAGTCTCCATGCCCGGCCCGGCTGCGTCCTGGTGGCCGTCCGCGATTACCATCGCATGGAACACCTGAAGCGCGTGCTGGATAAGACCAACCTGCGTCGGCACGATATCGTCGTCATGACTGTGCGCCCCATCTCCACCGGCGCGGGCGAATACGAGCTTTCTGAAGCGCAGATGTTTAGCGATTACGAAAAAGAGCTGTTCAGCCACGTGGTCGAAATGGCGGAGAAATCGGGCAAGCCGGTAGAATTGCTGGTGGTGCCGGCGGTGAATCCGTTCGACGCGCTGGCGCAGGCCGCTACCAGTCTGAAGGCGTCGCGCCTGGTGACGGGTGTGAGCGCGCGCATGGAATCGGATGAACTGGCGCGGCGCATCGGCCTCGCGTGGGAATCGCTACCGGAGCCGCGGCATCCTTTCTCGCTCGAAGTGATCAGCCCGGATCGCCCTTCCATTTACGTCAACCTGGGGCCGCATCCGCCCCGCATGTGGCCGGAAGACGTCGATCTGCTGCACGATATCTGGCTGAAGCTGAGCCAGACGGAATCGCTGGGATCGCGCCTGCATCACCGCGACGTGGTGGGCGTCGCGCTGCGGCGATTGCATGGTCAATTGAGCAGCGAGGAGAATCAAAGCGTGATCGACGCGATCCGCAAGGAGCTTCGCAAAGAATAGGATTTTCCGTGGTTAGCTCGCCTTTGGCATGCCGCGACGTTGCTCCCCTACCTGGGTAAGGTGGAGTGATCTGCCTTGCACAAAGCACGCTTTTTGGGGCAAGGAGAGAGTATCTGGCCTGAAGCCCATAGCTTCCGTAGGCGCCGTGATTCAGGCAGAACCGAATATCGTTATTTTCGGGCCCCGGCGTACCAGGGCGCACTCACCGTAAAGATGCGTTCATTGCCGCGTGACAGCAGCACCCATTCCAAAAGTCTGCCGCGCTGATTGTGCAGGAAATATTCGTACCATCTGTCTTCCACAATCTCCGGTATCACCACGATGATGCTGCGTCCGGGATTCTTTTTCGAAAGATCCAGAACGAATTGAACGACGGGAACGACGACGAAGCGGTAGGGTGACGGCAGGACCACGAGCGTCGGCAATTCTTTCCCGGCCTCGCGGAAGGGTCGCTCGACGTAGTGTTCCCAATCCGATTCCAGCGGCTCGGGGTGTTCGGCCGCGTCCACGTGCAGGGCGATGACTTCTGAGGAAAGCCGAGCCGCAAATTCGATACCTCGCCGGGTGACGTCGCTCCAGTGTTCCACGGGAATGACGACAATCGGGGTCTCCGCGAGGCTCGCCGCGCTGACGGGAACTCTGCATGAGGTGAGCATCCTCACGAAATGGTAGTGGCGCCGCACCGCGACGAAGCCGGCAATCGTCAGCGGGATGAAGAGGAGCGTGATCCAGGCGCCGTCGACGAATTTCGCGACCAGCACGACCATTACCGTGACTCCCGTGACGAACGCGCCGATCCCGTTGATGAATGCTTTCTGCACCCAAGCCGGGCCGCGAACTTTCCGCCAGTGCATGACCATGCCGGCCTGGGATAGCGTGAAGGCCAGAAACGCGCCGACGGCGTAAAGCGGGATGAGCCGGTCCGTGACGCCGCCAAAAAGAATGAGCAGGCCTCCGCACAAAACCGCCAGGACGACGATGCCGTATGTGTAAACCAGCCGCCGCCCCCGGTAGCCGAAAGCGTGGGGAAGATAGTTATTCTGGGAGATGGCGCGGCACAGCCGCGGAAAGTCGGCGAACGCGGTGTTGGCCGAAAGCGAAAGAACCAGAAGTATGGAAGCGATGGTCAGATAGTAGAAAGCGCCCTTCCCAAACACGGCCGCCGTCAGCATCGACAGAACACTCTGGTATCCGGCCTGGCCCGGATCGGTCGCCGCAATGCTGTAGACCTTCACCAGATAGGAAATTCCCGCCAGCAGCACCGCCAGGAGAAAAATAATCGCAGTGAGGCTTTTCTTGGCGTTATCCACGGCCGGCTCTCGAAAGGCTTTCACCCCATTGCTGACCGCCTCGACGCCAGTCAACGCCGTGCAACCGCTCGCGAAAACCTTCAGCAGCAGCCAGAAGCTGACGACTTCGGTCGCGCGCGCCGGCATCGGAAGGGGAGTAATCGGTGCGGGATGACCGCCACTGACGATGACCCGGAAGATTCCGGCGCCGATGGTAATCAGCAGCGAGCCCACAAAAAGATAGGTGGGAACCGCGAAGGCCGCCCCGGCATCGTGCACTCCGCGAAGATTCAGGATGGTGACGATGATCAAGATGCCGACGCACAAAGAAACCGTATGGGGCAGCAGGGACGGGACCGCCGAGATCAGCGCCCCGACCCCCGCGGAGATCCCGACCGCCGCCGTGAGGATATAGTCCGTGAGGAGCGCAGCAGCGGCCAGCAGGGCTGCCGACGGACCCAGATTGAAGCGCGCCACCGTATAGGAGCCGCCACCCGACGGATAGGCGGCAATGGTCTGGCAATAGGAAAAATACACGATCACCAGCAGCGTGACGATCGCCGCAGTGATGGGAACGATGTATTGAACGCCGACGAGGCCGAGCGGAATCAGCAGGCTCAGAGCCGCTTCCGGGCCATACGCCGCCGAACTCAGTCCGTCGAGGCCAAAGATCGGGATGCCTTGCGCGGGGCCGATCTGCTCGGCGCGTTCGTCGCTGGTCTTGATGGGTTTGCCGACAACAAGATCAAGTAGGTTCATGAGGGAAATCGGGTCCGTATCATATGCACATCACGAATTGTTAACTTCTTCCCGCACCATCGCATTATGACCGAACGCCTGTGGATCTGGTAGTGATCGAGGCGATCCGCAAGGAGCTTCGCAAAGAATAAGGACTGCTGGTGGGGCCGGCAATCTTGCCTGCGAGCCGGCTTTCAGGCCGGCTTGTTCCACGCGATCGCGCGACTGTCCGTCACTTCCCGTTCTGCCGCCACGTCGGAGCGCCCGCAAGTCTGGTCGTAGGGGAGATCGCTTCGCTCGCGCTTCAACTCTGCAACACAGCTTCGATCGATCTGCTCCTGTTGCTCGGCGCTTAACAACTCCGAAGATCTTCCCTGCTCGCCTCTGCGCATCATGCGGCCGCGCTTTCGCCAGGGAGCCCCTCGGTATGGCGCGAACCGCTCGTCGATAGTTTTCATGTACTCGAACGACGATCTGCGGCACACCTCCTGCATGATTTCGTTCGAGACGCGGATATCAACGTAGATATCCACGTGGATATCAAGGAATTCCGCGATAAGACGCACCGTACCCTCCAGGTCACGCTTCTAAGGATGCCAAGGAAAGAATCAGGACATTCGGCCGGTGACGCTGTTCAATGTGTCTAGGGCGCTTGGGGAAGTTCGCCACTGCTACCGCTTAGCGCTGTCGGCCTCAGATTTTCGGGCTCCCCTGAGAATGTCGGGAAGGGCATAGTTGCCTTCATGGCAGGCGTACTCAAAGATCTGCTGATCCGTCGCCGCCCACGTCATTTCACCGGTCCACGGCCGGTCCCATGTCTCGGGATCGTCCACTGTGAAGTGATACAAGAGCGCTTTGTCATTACTAAGAGTCAAACGCTCCACCACGTGCAGGTTCTCCGTCGATGCACGAAAGCGGGTTTTGTCGTTGAAATTAGTGGTGTCGATCACCAGCGTGTCGCCTTCCCAGCGCCCCACCGAATCCCCCATCCAGAAGCGGAACCTCTTGTCCAGGTGCTGCGCATTCATACGAACGATGCGGACGTCATGAATCATCTCGGTGAGGATCATGATCGCATCGGGAGTTTGCACGATCTGATGCAGATCGTTATAGAACAAGTCCGGTATCGACGGCGGTCCGGCGTTTCTGAGCAGGCAACGCTCCATGATCGGCCGCTGCTCCGGGTTATCGTATTCGCCGGAACCTGCCGCGATGGCGCCCTGGCCTCTCCTTGGGTTGCGCTTCTGCCCGCGAGCGTTGAGCGGAGGCACGCGGCCGTCCGGCGGATCAATGACGATGGATGTTCTAATCTGCCCGTCAACCACGGTGTACGATGTGCCCTCGTTAAACCATAGACGATCGAAGCCGCCGACGGCGCCGCCCGCGGCCTTTTCGACCAAGTCGTAATACGATGTTGCCGGGCTCGTGTCGCCGCCGACCGGCAGCCTGGGGCGATTTGGGTCCAACTTTCCACCATCCGCGTTCCGGCGAGCCAGCTCTGCTTTCTGGATCTCTTCCGCCCGTTCTTTGGTCAGCACCGGGGGATCGCCGGGGCGGCGCTCCAGGGTAGTCATGGTGGAGAGGTCGTAAGTGCCCCGCAAATCAGGATGCCCGTCGGGCATACGGGGGACGCCGGACTTGGCCGCAGTTTTCGCAGTCTGGGCCGTCCCGGGGGCCGCTGTTAGTGAAATCAACGCGAAGGCCATCACTGCGGCGGAGCTTGTCTGTGAAACGAATCGATTCCGCATATTCTTGCCTGACCTCTATTATTCATTTATTATTTACCAGGCGGGGGCTTCCGGTATGCGTCGGCGGTTCCCGCCACAAGATAACTCAGTCGCCGGTACTGTGGAAATCCGAGCCAACAGGGTCATCGGAACGTCTTGGGTGGATAGCCGGATGTATGGTCGGCTACTCGGAAGTTAACCGTTCTCGCAACCGTCGCAGGCTAGGCCAGCTGCACGAGAAAGTTTCAGAAATGACAAGCTTGCGTTACCATCAGGAGGAATTCCTGAAATGAGCAAGACCTTGTGCGCCGCTGCGGCCGCGCTGCTCCTGGCGACGATGCCCATCTCGGCGCATCACGCCTTCGCCGCCGAGTACGACCAAAACAAACGCGTCACCGTCTCCGGCACAGTGACCGGGTTCGAATGGACCAATCCGCATGCCTGGCTGTACGTCGACGCAAAGGATGAAAGCGGCAAGGTCACCGCCTGGAACTTCGAAATGGGCAGCCCCAATGGCCTGCTTCACAGGGGATGGACCAGAACGGCGCTGAAGAACGGCGATCAGGTCACCGTGGACGGCTACGGCGCGAAAGGCGGCGGCAACATCGCCAACGCTCGCACCGTCACCATGCCGGACGGGCGGAAGCTTTTCGGAGGCTTCATGAGCACCCCCGGCGCCCCCCACAAGTAGCCGCCCTTCAGAGTAACGCGGCCCCGGAGCCCGCGGCCTGAGTGAAAACAACCGGGAACACTGCGGGACGAAGGGACAAGCCGAAAGACGACGAAGGGCAAAAACGAAAGGCTCAATTCAGGCATCATTTGTTCGGACAGAGTCGAAGCTTTCTAAAGCGCCGCGTTAATTCCACCGATATCATCCAGCAGATGCGGACTCTTGTCTGTTTTTTGATCTGTACGATCGGGTGCCGGGCGCAGCGGCCTGAGGACCAAGTGCTTGCCGTATACCGGCAGATGGAGAAGGCCGAACAAAGCGGCGACGCGAACACCTGGGTCGGGTTGTGGTCCCGCGAATCGGCGTCGAACGCAGAGAAGATGCGGCCCTATCTGCGCCCGCGTCCCGACGCGCACTACACGTCGTCCAAGATTTTCGTGCAGGGAGACGAGGCGGTGTTGCTCGGACAATACGCCAAAGACCAATTCTTGAGCATGCGTTTCGTCAAGGAAGACGGAGGCTGGAAGATCAAGGGCCAGGTCTTTAGCGATAAGGCGTACCCCGCGGAATCGGTCTATGCCGTGATTCCGCCGGCGGCCGGAGCCTTCGGGCGCGCAGGGGCGCCGTGGCAGAACATCGCGCCGGCATTCGATAACGCGGGTGCGGCCAAGCGCGGCTGGCAGGTGCGGTCAACTTACGACGAGTCGTTTTTGTATATTCGGATCGAGTCGTCAGCGCCGATGCCTGCGCCCGGGACCCAGGCGGAGACGCCGCCCATGGGATGGCCTGTCTTGAAAGTCGGCGTTTCCGGCGTTGGCGAGTTCGTGTTGCACGCCAACGCGAACATCGGAGACCAGGAGACGGCCGGTGAGAGTGGCCGCGCCGCGAGTCATCGGCATTACGTGGCGTATTGGCTTATGCTGGAGCGCTCCGGCCAGATGATCTTCCAGGCGTGGGCGGACTTAAATCCCAATCCGTTGGTTCAGGCCGGAGACCACTTCCTCGACGTACGCGTGCCGCTGCGGACCATGGGCGTCGCGGATGCGAGTCACACGAAAATCACGATCGGCGACGCGCAGTGGCCGAAGAGCGCGATTTTTAGCCTTGAAGTGCAGCAATATCGATAGGGGTCGGTCCGGCAGTGCTGAATCTTTTTGCGAAGTTGGATTTTACTCGGTGAAGACCTCTTGTAGCGTACTCAAGGTCGACGTGAGTGTCTTCGCTGATACTGCTCCCAATTTCTTCGCCAGCCGTGTCTTGTCCACGGCACGCATCTGATCCAACAGGATCAAACCTTTCCGGCCGCCATGCGTTGCACCGATACGAAACGGCGCGGCGCGGCTCCCGGTTGTCATTGGCGCGACGATCACGGTACGCAGATGATCGTGCATTTCTGCCGGGGACACCACCACGCACGGACGCGTCTTCCTGATTTCGCTGCCAACGGTGGGATCAAGATTCACAAGCCAGATTTCCCCCCGCATCACCAGACCAGCTCCGTGTCCGCCGCATTCCCGAATTCGCCCATCACCAGCGCGTCGTCGCCGGCTTCGGCGATCTTCCTGGCGGCCTCCGCCCAACCTGCGCGTGCAGGACTGGCAGGTCTGCGCAACACGAGCGCGCTTCCCTCGATGGTCATCTCCGCTCCCGCCTCTGAATTCAACCCCAGTTGCGCCAGGACAGGCTTTGGAATCACGACACCTTGAGAATTGCCGATCCGTCGAATGCTTAGGTGAAGAGATCTCATGGTAATAACAATGTTATTCCATGAAAATCTGGCATGTCAAGCAAGCGCAGTGGGGTTATAGCGAGCCCCCAGCCCCATCCGTCAACTTGGGGCTATTTCCACAAGCGCCACGACCCTATTTCTTGCGAGCGCCCTTCGTGGGTTTCTTGGCGGACCGGCGAGATGTGCCGCCAACCAAAATACCAGATGCCCCGTCGGCGACAACACTGGAAGCGCGTTCCTCGGGAGGCTCCATCGCCGGAGACGCCTCCTCCGGAGCGGCCTGAACCGACGCCGATGCTCCGGCGAGCACGGCGTTATACAACTCCTTCTGCCTGGCCAATTCTTTTTTCGACGGCGGAGCCTGCTCATTGCGATAATCATGATCGCTGTAGCAGGTGCGGCATCGCACCTTCGCCGCCGCGCCGCTCAACAGCGACACGATAGAGTGATTCGTCAGCCGGCGGCATTTGACGCAAAAATCGTCAATTACGTCGCCCAGGCGCAGGTCGGAGTACACTGGCTCCGAGTATATCAATATCCGAAGTATCTGAGAGATAAGTCCGGGAGAGAGAATAAGTCCGGGAAGACCGATTCCATGAAATTGCACCGCGCCTTCCCCACGTTGATCCCAGCAACCTCCATCGCGGCAACTTCGATCCTGGTATTGGTTGCGATGTCGTGTTCCCGTCGCGCCGTGGAATCGCCACAAGATGCGCCGGCCGCGGCATCCTCGCCTTCCGCCGATCCCGTGCGAATTACGATGTTCTACGCTTCTCCCGCCCAGCCTCCCGAGGACGAAAAGACTCTGCTCTGCTACGGCGTCGAGAACGCGACCGAGGTTCATCTGGAGCCCCCGGTCGACCGCGTGTGGCCGTCACCTACCCGCTGCTTCCAGATTCCCACCCAGCCCGCCACCTATACGCTCACAGCCGAGCGCGCGAGCGTTCGGGTTTCGCAATCCGTGACAGTGACGCCCGTGCCTCCCAAGGTGAAACTGGTCGAGGTCTCCATCAACAAGCTCGACTTCGCACCCGGCGAGAAGGCCACCGTGTGTTACAAGGCCAGGAATGCCGTGGGAGTGACTATCAAACCCGGCGTTTGGATCGAACCCCATCGTCTGGATCTCGGGTGCGTGTGGGACCGGCCCCGGCGTTCGACCACATACGTCGTCACCGCGACTGGCGCTCGCGGTGACACGGATTCGGAGCGCGTGACGGCTCGCGTTAAGTAGAAAAGTTGCCTTGATCGTCCCCGCTGGAAACCGCTTCAGGTGCTTTCCGGAGAGCACCCTAGTTCTACCCGGTGCGCCGTGGGGCTTGTTCAAACGCCCGATTGCGGTGTTCCCCTTAGCCCTTCGGCATAACCCCGGGCCTGTCTGTGGAAAATTACATAAGTCTTACAAAGCAATAGGTCAATCCCTGCTAACGTAGGGCTGCACCTATTAATTCTGGAGACCAAGTGCCCACCGAAATTCTACGACTGCCTACGCGCTACGGCCTGAACTGGCCGGTATCGATCTTCATGATCATCTTCCATATTGGCGCGCTTGCCGCTCTGTTCATGTTTAGCTGGAAGAACCTCGCCGTTGCCATTTTTCTGTACTGGCTGGCCACCGGCCTCGGAATCAGTCTCGGGTATCACCGGCTGCACACGCATCGCTCCTTCGTGGTGCCGCGGCCTCTCGAATATTTCTTTGCTCTGTGCGGCTCGCTGACCTTTGAAGGCGGCCCGATTTCGTGGGTCGCGACGCATCGCGTTCATCATCAGAATTCCGATCACGATGGCGATCCGCATTCGCCCCGCGACGGCAAGTGGTGGTCGCACATCGGCTGGCTGGTGCTGGGCGAGAGCATGCACGCCAACACGCGGGTGATGTCGAAGTATGCGCCGGATCTGGCGCGGCATCGCTTCTATGTGTGGCTGAACAACTATCATTGGGTCCCTTCGCTGGTGCTGTTGCCGATCCTGATGGCGATCGGCGGATGGTCCATGGTGATGTGGGGGCTCTGTTTCCGCGTGGTTTTCGGATTGCATGCGACTTGGCTGGTGAATTCGGCGACGCACCTGTGGGGCAAGCGCCGCTTCGAGACTCGCGACGATTCGCGCAATAACTGGTGGGTCGCGCTGATCACCTTCGGCGAAGGCTGGCACAATAATCACCACGCGCATCCCACTTCGGCCCGCCACGGCTTGGCGTGGTATGAATTCGACCCGTCCTGGCTTACGCTGAAAGTGCTGAGGTACTTTGGAATCGCGAGAGCGGTCCGCGTGGCGAAAGTCAATAGCGCGATGTTGGAGCGGGAAGCCGCTTAGAACGTTTCTTGATTTAGCACTCTCGATTTTCCGCTCGTGATTTGGACCGGTTTCACACGGTTTGTCGCAATCCACAAAGCAAGTTTTTCGGGATGTCCAGGGCTCGTGGAGTAAGTGGCTGAAAATAAATCCTTTAACCTCGGAAACTGGCGCGAATTCCGCGGTAAATCAAAAGCCCGCATTTTATCCACAATTTCACCACAAAACGCCGCCGTTTTCCGCGTACGTGTCTCCCGGCCCGTTCAGAACTTGAGATCCCGCCAACTTCACGGGTTCGAATCCTTCTAAACGCTGTACAATTGACTGGATCATATGCCATTCGATGTCCTGCTGGTTGAGGATCACAAAATCATGCGGGACGGCATCAAGGCCATTCTCAGCCGGAGCGGGGAGTTTCGGGTGGTGGGCGAGACCGGGACGGGCACCGATGCCGTGCAGTTCGTGAAGCGCCTGCACCCTGCCATGGTGCTGATGGATATCGGGCTGCCGGGTTTGAACGGCGTCGAAACCACGGCCGAGATCCTGCGCCATCATCCTGAGTGCAAAGTAGTTATCCTCTCGATGTACGACGACGAGAATTCGGTGGTCAGCGCGATCCGGTCCGGCGCGCGCGCGTTCATCCTGAAGAAGGCCTCCGATAGCGATCTTCTCGAAGCCCTGCGCGTGGTGGCGCAAGGCGGGGCGTATCTGAGTCCGCAGGTTTCCGACCGGCTGCTCACGCGGATTCAGAAGGGCGATCTGGAGTCGCGGCAGGCTCCGTCGGCGTTGGAGTCGCTTTCGCCGCGGGAATTGCAGGTGCTGCGGCTGGTGGCGGACGGGAAGACCAGCAAGGAAATCGCGGTGATGCTGGATCTGCGCGAACACACCGTGCGCAGTTATCGCAAGGCGATGATGAAGAAGCTCGGCGTCAACAACGTCGCGGGGCTGACGCAGCTCGCGCTTTCGTCCGGACTGACCCAGTTGTCGCGCGGCCAGGCAGCGACCGAGATCCCCTAAGCGCGTTGGACGAGCTTGATGGAAGCAGCCTGATGGAACGCGACTCGCCGTGGGGCGCGCTCGGTGTCGCCGATGCGCACGTTCACTTCTTCTCGCATGGATTCTTTTCGGCGCTGGCTTCCAGCTATGTAGGGCCGAAGACAAGCCGGCCTGAAAGCCGGCTCGCCGGCACGAGTGCCGGCCCCACAATTAATCAAGAGCCAGGTCTGGATGTAGACGCGATCGGCGCGAAGCTCGGCTGGACCATGCCTGCGGTGGATCCCAAGGAGCTTGGGTCAACATGGGTAGAAGAGCTCGACCGCCACGGAGTCGCCCGCGCGGCGCTGATCGCGAGCATTCCCGGCGACGAAGCCTCGGTGACCGCGGCGAAACACTCGAATCCCGATCGATTCTTCGCCTACGCCATGGTGGATCCGGTTCGCGCGTGGCATCCGGAGCGGATGGAGGCGATTCAGGCGGCCTGTCTGTTTCCTGCGATGCATCGTTATTCCATCCAAGGGGAGGAAGCGCGCCGCGTCTTCGAATGGGCGGCCGCGAACCAGCGGGCCGTTTTCGTCCATTGCGGCGTGTTGAGCGTCGGCGTGCGGAAGAAGCTCGAGCTCGAATCGCGATTCGACATGCGGTTTTCGAATCCGGTGGATCTGCATGCCATCGCGCTGGAATTTCCTGGGGTGCCGGTGATCGTGCCGCATTTCGGCGCGGGATATTTTCGCGAAGCGCTGATGGTCGCGGATCTGTGCCCCAACGTTTATCTGGATACCTCCAGCTCGAACAGCTGGATGCGCTATCAGGAATCCCACCTGGATCTGAGGCAGGTGTTCCGGCGCGCGCTTGACGTCATCGGACCGCACCGGCTCTTGTTCGGCACCGATTCGTCGTTTTTCCCGCGCGGCTGGCATGCGCAGGTTTTCGAGCAGCAGGCGACCGCGCTGTACGAGCTGGGAGTGAGCCATGGGGATGCGCGCGCGATTTTCGGAGAAAATCTGCTGAGAATTTTGGCGCGTTGACGCCACGATTCATACGTGAATACTCAAATGTCGTGGCCGCGACGTAAAGCGGCCTTCGTTTACCCGATTCCGCCGGCGCCGCGGACGGCGGTGCTGATTCCCGGATACCGGTCGCAGGGGCGGGTGCAGGTTTTCTGCAAAAAGGCTTCTGAAGGCGCGCTTGCCCAGGAATCCCTTGCCGAGGTTTTGAAGTTCGCGCCCCAGGCGATCGCGGGGACGCTCGAGCAGTTAGAGGCGGCCGCCGCAACCGCGATCACCCTGAGTCACGCGATTGTCGTGATGGGGAAGTGGGAAGACGCGCGGGTCACCGAAGCGGATCGCGAGAAGCTGTGGATGCGATTTCGAGTGCCGGTGTTCGAGCAGATTATCGCCGGGGATGGCGCTTTGCTCGCGGCGGAGTGCGAGGCGCACAACGGGCTGCATCTCGAAGCGGAGGCCTTGCGGCCGGACACTCTACGGCCCTATGCAGAAAGTGAAATTGACCGGTCGCCATGCCTGTGCGGGCGGACAGGGCCGCGGCTGATCACGGTGGAAGGCGCGGTGCCGAGGCAAGAGTTAGTGCGAAGCGTCGTGATGTATGCGCGCTGAGGCGGAAACGTTCGAATGAATCCCGGGCAGGTAAGAATGAGCCCCGCCGGGGGTCGTCGTGCAGGGGCCCGTTCTGCGGGGTGTCGTTAGGTCGGGTTATGATGCGAGTAGCCCGTTTCTAACGCACTCCCTGACGGTCGCGCCTCATGGGCTGTCCATGGGCTGTCAAGGAAGGGCCCCGTGGCGGAATTGGCAGACGCGCAGGATTTAGGTTCCTGTACTCGCAAGGGTGTTCCGGTTCGACCCCGGACGGGGCCACCACTCTAACGGCCCTCATCACTTCTTCCGGAAAGCCCCGCGAGCTTGCGCTATGGTTATAGATGGAGAGTCGAATATGATTGCGCCGAATGCAGTCCTTCCGCCGACGCTGGAGCAGCTCAAGTCCGAGCTCGCTCCGTTTTGCCGGCGCCACGGCATCGCCCGGCTCGAGCTGTTCGGCTCCTTTGCGCGCGGCGAGCCGCATCCCGGCAGCGACATCGACTTGCTGGTTACATTTCAACCGGATGTGCATCCCGGTTGGGACTTTTTCGAACTCCACAAGGAACTCGAAGACATGCTCGGTTACAAGGTGGATCTGCTGACGCGCCGCTCGGTCGAGCAGGACGAGAATTTCATTCGGCGCCGGTCAATCCTCGAATCGACCCGTGACATCTATCCCGCGTAGACAGGTCGCGTACCTGCTCGACATCTTCAAGTCGGTTCAGGCCATTCAGTTTTACGTCGCGGGACAAACCGCCGAGGAGTTTCTAAAGGACCCCAAGACGCAGGACGCGGTTCTGCGGCGCTTCCTAGTAGCCGGCGAAGCGGCGACGCGCCTCACTCCCGAGACGCGGGCCGAGTTTCCTCAAATCCCATTTCCCAAAATCGTCGGAATGCGCAACCGGGTGGTTCATGATTACGGCAATGTCGACTTCGAGATCGTCTGGGAAATAGTTCGTTCCCAGGTGCCCCTCTTGTTCAAGGAACAGCAAAGGTTTCTTGCCGAGAGCGGGGAAGCTTGACGGCGATCCGGCGCCCCTATTCAAGAACAGGCATTGCCGCGCAAGACAACACATCCGGCTTCGCCGTTGACTATTCGCTCGGATGCGCGTAGCTTACGAATATGACGGTTCATCTAAAGCCCGAATTAGAGGCACTCATTCGGCTGGACGTGGAACGCGGGCCTTATCAATCCGTGGATGAGTTCGTCGAGCGGGCCGTTCAAATGCTCCATGACGAGGAGCGCTTGTTTCAAGAAAACAAGAAAGCCATCCATGAGGCGATCGGGGAGGGCCTGGCGCAGCTCGACCGCGGCGAAGGGGTTCCCGGCGACGTCTCGCGCGCCCGCCTTCAGGAAAAAAAGGCCGCTTGGATTGACGCCACCAAGCCCTCGTAAATGAGCGGGTATATCGTCTCGCCCAGGGCGGAGGAAGACATTTTCGTTCCTGCGCAAAGCCGTATGGCGTACGTTGTGAGTACAATGATAACGGGAGCATTCAAGATGGCAATCACTCAGCAAACCCGCAGCCGCCGCATCAATGTGCGCGCCAGCGCACCGCAGGAAACCCTCATTCGCGCGGGAGCCAAGGTGAGCGGCGTTAATATGACCGACTTCATTCTCGAAAGCGCCTGCACTCGCGCCGAACAGGTCATCGCCGAACAGACGACTTTCACGCTTTCCGCTCAGCAGTGGAAAGCGTTCGCTGAGGCCCTAAACCGCCCGCCCATGCTTCATCCCAAGCCCCGGCTCAGGCGGCTTTTCTCGGAGCCGTCCGTAGCCGAAAGCCGCTAAGTGGTTTTTCAGCAACCCGCGTTCGTCATCGAAAAGTTGACCCAGGCTCACGACCTTTCGTCATTTGATTGCGGCGCGGCTTCGTTGAATGAATGGTTGCAGCGATTCGCCTGGCGGAATCAGCAGGCCGACGCCGCCCAGGTCTATGTCGCGCGACATTGGGATCAGGTGGATCGTGTCGTCGCCGGCTATCACTCGCTAACCGCCGGCAGTGTCCGCCGGGACGATGCCCCGGCGCGAGTGGCTAGAGGCCTTGCCAATCACCCGATCGGTGTTGCTCTCCTGGGCCGGCTGGCGGTGGATCGTGGGCAAAAGGGCAAGGGTCTTGGAAGATCCCTATTGCTCGATGCGCTGATGCGCACCGCCCAGGCTGCCGATACCATCGGCATCCGCGCCGTCCTGGTTCATGCCATCGACGAAGAAGCCAAGCGGTTCTATCTGCATTTCAATTTTGAGATTTCGCCGGTCGATTCGATGCACCTTATGCTGCTCATGAAGGATCTCCGCGTGTTGGTCAAGGCGTGACTCGCGAACTTGTTGCTTGTCAGCGTCGGGTCCTCACTCATCGCCGCGGCCTCATTGGGATCGACGGGAAGTCCTCGAATGCCCCCGCGAGCCTCTGAATCATCGACAATGGTAGATTGCGAAAAGCTCGTCCGTGGCTGCGTCCCACCTCCCGGTTGTTGATGTGCCTCCTGCTGCTTCCGCTCGGCTCCTGCTTCGTCCGCAGGCGAACAGTACCAGGACCCGCCGCCGCGCATGCCAACCGTCCCCTGCTTCACTCGACCAGGGACGGCCTCATCCAGCGCATCCATACGATCTACGATCCGATTCAATCCTTCAGCCTGCGCGCGGATATCTCACCGTCGGTCGGCGCGCTGTATGGCGGCGAACTTACGGATTACGCTACCGTCCGGGGCGTGATTCTATTTCGCAGGCCGGACAACATCCGGATTCTCGGGCTTGATCCGGTGGTCCACAGCGCGACGATTTTCGATATGTCCTCAGTCGGGCCTGAGTTTCACGTCTGGATTCCCAGCAAGAACAGCTTCCTGGAAGGCGACAACCAGGCGCCGCCCAGTTCGACCAATAAGCTTGAAAACCTGCGCCCCACGGCGTTTCTGACTTCGATGTTGATCGAGCCGCCGGACCCGAACTCCGATCTCACGCTGTTCGAGGACGATACCGACGAAACCAAGGCTAACTATATTCTTCTGATCGTTCGCCGAGAACAAGGCGAGCTGCGGCTGATTCGCAGCATCTTTTTCGACCGCTATTCGCTCAATATCATCCGGCAGAAAACCTTCGCGCCGGACGGAGGGACCGTCTCGGAAACGAAGTATGCGGACTGGAGACCGTTTGAGCAGACTTATTTCCCCACGACGATCACTATCCGGAGGCCGCTGGATGGTTATGAAGTGACCCTGGAGGTGGTGGAGATGCACATTAACCCGGCGGACATGACGCCGGACAAGTTCGTTCTCACACAGCCGCCCGGATCGCAATTGCAGCGGCTGAAATAAGGCCGATGGGCGTGCGGCCAGCGTAATGCCTCAAGATGGTCTCGCGATTGCACTCCTAAAAGACAACGGCGACGGACATCGTTGGACTCCAACACAACTTTTCCGAAGCCCGCTGTTGTAACGGAGCCCGCTGTGGGTCTGGTCATACCCACTGCGGGCTCTCTTTGTTGGGGGAAAAGCGACATTCGGCGGTAGAGTCGCCGGCGCGAGTTCGCCACGCGCCCGCGGATCGCCCGATGTGGACTGGCGGCGGGGTTGATGAGTGGGTTAAATAACGGCAGTAGGCCCGCGTAAAGTGGGTGACAGCGCGCGGCTGCGTTATACTACACGCGTGAAGGGCATTGTTCTCGCGGGAGGCTCCGGCAGCCGGCTTTATCCCCTTACCAAGATCACCAACAAACATCTGCTGCCGATTTACGACAAGCCGATGGTGTATTATCCGATCCAGACCCTAGTCGGCGCGGGGATCACCGATATTCTCCTGGTCACCGGCGGGCGCAATTCCGGCGATTTTCTGAGGCTTCTCGGCAACGGGAAAGAGTTCGGATTGAAACACCTGAACTACACCTACCAGGAAGGCGAGGGCGGCATTGCGGACGCGCTGGCGCTGGCCGAGCATTTTTCGGACGGCGACCAGGTTTGCGTGATCCTCGGCGACAATCTGATTGAGGGAAATATTCGCGCGGCGGTGGAGGAATTCAAGCAGCAGAAACCCGGCGCGGGCATTTTCCTGAAAGAGGTTTCCGATGCGCAGCGGTTCGGCGTCGCTGAATTGCAGGGACAACGCATCGTAGGGATCGAAGAGAAGCCCAAGAATCCCAAAAGCAATTACGCGGTCACCGGAATTTATCTGTACGACGCCACGGTGTTCGACAAGTGCCGGGAGCTGAAGCCCTCGCATCGCGGTGAACTGGAAATCACCGACGTAAACAACGCCTATATCGGCGGGGGAAGCATGACGTTCTCAGTGCTCGACGGCTGGTGGACTGACGCGGGCACGTTCGATTCGCTGCTGCGGGCGGCCAATCTGGTAGCGGCGCAGCACCTGCTGGAACACGGACACGATCACGACCATGCGACGGCAGCGGACTGACACGAGGACGCATCGCGATAATTGGCAATGCCGTGTAGTCTGATAACATCGCGAAAAGAGCTTTTTCCGCAAAACTTTATCCATGTCTGATCCCAATACTCTTGCCGATCTTTTCAACCGCGTGTTCAATGACAGGCTCATTAACACACCAGGACATCGAACTGCGGTCATCTTGCCCGAGACCGGAATTCGCGTCACCTATGACAGCCTGCGCGATCAGGTGATGGCGATGGCGGGCGCGCTGCGGGCGCTGGGGATTGAGCGGGGCGATCGCGTCGCGACGGTGTTGCCGAACGGTCTGCCGGCGATCGTCAGCTTTCTGGCGGCGTCCATCGCCGGAACCGCCGCGCCGCTGAATCCCGGATATCGCCAGGACGAGTTCAGTTTCTTCCTGGATGACACTTCGGCGAAAGTGCTGCTGTGTCCGCCGGATGGCGCGCCCGATGCGCGAAAAGCCGCGGAAGGGAAAGTGCCGGTGTACTCCCTGGATATGGATGCAAACGGCGTCGTGAGCATGGTTGGCGCTCCCGCGGGAACGGAGATCCCCTCACCCGATTCCGGCGATGTCGCTCTGGTCCTGCACACCAGCGGAAGTACCGGACGCCCCAAGCGCGTGCCGATTCGTCATCGCAACCTGATGGCATCGGCCCACAATATCGTCGCGCACTATGCGCTGACGAAAGACGACGTGGCGCTGGTGGCGATGCCGCTATTTCACGTGCACGGGCTGGTGGCGTCGACCATCTCGACGCTGCTTTCCGGAGGCACGATCGTGGTGCCGTCGAAATTCCAGCCGCTGGCGTTCTGGCGCACCGTTCGCGATTGCGGCGTGACGTGGTATTCGGCCGTGCCCACCATCCATCACCTTCTGCTTTCGCGCGCGGGTGACGAACGGCCCGCAGGCGCCGAGGGCTTGCGATTTATCCGGTCCTGCAGCGCGGCGCTGCCGCCGGAGATGATGGCGAAAATGGAGCAGGTGTTCGGCGCGCCGGTGCTGGAAGCTTACGGGATGACCGAAGCGTCCCACCAGATGGCGTCCAACCCGCGGCCGCCGGCGTCGCGAAAACCTGGGTCGGTGGGACCGGGAACGGGCGTGAAAATCGGAATCATGGACTCGAAAGGTAATCTGATGGCGTCGGGCGAACGCGGCGAAGTGGTAATCCAGGGGCCGAACGTGGTCGACGGCTACGAAAACAATCCCGAAGCCAACGCGGCGTCATTTACCAGCGGCTGGTTTCGCACCGGCGATCAGGGGTTCCTCGACAGCGAAGGCTATCTCACGCTCACCGGGCGCATCAAAGAGCTGATCAATCGGGGCGGCGAAAAGATCGCGCCGCGCGAGATCGACGAGATCCTGCTGGGGCATCCGGCGGTGGCCGAAGCCCTCGCGTTCGGTGTTCCGCACGCGAGTTGGGGCGAGGAAGTGGAGGCGGCGGTCGTGCTCAAAGAGGCGCGCGAGCCGAACAGCGAGGCCCTTATTCTGGCCTACTGCAAGGAGCGGCTCGCCGATTTCAAGCGTCCCAAGAAGCTGTATATCGTCGAGACGATTCCGCGCACGGCGACTGGAAAAATCGCGCGCGGGGCGGTGGCCAAGGCCCTTGCGGGCAGTGTCTAGATGCGACAGGGAATCCCCTCATGCGCTTTCTGATCGCCGGTGCGGGCGCGATCGGCGGCTACATCGGAGCAACGCTCGCTCGCGCCGGAGAAGACGTGACGCTCTTCGCGCGCGGTCCACATCTCGAAGCCATGCGCGCGCGCGGACTTCGCGTGGTGAGCCCTGAAGGCGATTTCGACGTTCATCCGCGCGTGATCGGCAAGCTTGAAGAAGCCGGTGCGGTCGACGTGATTTTTCTTGGAGTGAAGGCGTACGGCTTGACGCCTCTCGCGCCGCAGATCGCGCCTTTAGTCGGCGAGAACACAAGCCTCGTGAGCACGCAAAACGGCGTGCCGTGGTGGTATTTCCAATTTCAGGAAGGCGAATTTGCCGGGTTGCACCTTGAACGCGTTGATCCAGGCGGCGTGATCGCAAAGTCGATCGATTGCCGCCGCGTCATCGGCTCCATCGCGTATTTTTCCACCGATATCGTAAAGCCGGGTGTGATCCGTCACAACGAAGGCAACAGAATTTCTCTTGGCGAACCAGATGGATCGCGATCGGACCGCGCTCGCGCGATCGCCGCGGCGCTGGTGAAAGCCGGGCTTCGCTGCCCGCTCACCGCGCGCATCCGCCACGAGATCTGGGTCAAGATTTTGGGCAACGTCGCGTTCAATCCCATCAGCGCGCTCACCCGCGCGACGCTCGAACAGATCGTCCACGATCCCGAAACATGCGCCCTCGTGCGTAATATTATGATCGAGGCCGAAGCCGTCGCGGCAAAATTGGGAATGGAACTTCCAGTGTCGATCGATCAGCGAATCGCGGGCGCGGAAAAGGTCGGCGCGCACAAGACCTCCATGCTTCAGGATCTGGAAGCCGGGCGCCCAATGGAGATCGAAGCCATCGTCGGAGCCGTGGTCGAACTCGGCGAACGCCTCGGCGTCCCGACGCCTCACACCCGGACTGTATATGCGTGCACCAAACTTCTCGATACCATCTCAAGGGGAGGGACCGTCAAGTGAATCGCTGGTTTCGGTTGGCCGCGGCTGTGGTGGCGATGATCATGATCGCCAACCTGCAATATGCCTGGACATTTTTCGTCGAGCCGCTGCAAGCCGCGCACAAAGGTTGGAAACTGGACCAGGTTCAATGGGCGTTCACGCTGTTCATCGCTTTTGAAACCTGGGTGATGCCGTGTTCGGGCTGGATCATCGACCTGCTGGGGCCGCGCGCGTTCATGACCGTGGCGGGGCTGCTGTGCGGCGCCGGCTGGACCATGATGGGACACGCCGACACGCTGACCGAGCTGTATCTCTTCTATTCACTGGCGGGATTCGGAGCGGCGCTGGTGTATTGCGGATCCATGGGGATCGCCCTGAAGTGGTTCGCCGATAAGCGCGGACTTGCGGCTGGATTGATTGCCGCGGGATTTGGTTCCGGAGCCGCGCTGTTCACGGCGCTGATTGCTCACTTGATTGCCGCCAATGGATATCGAAACGCGTTCCTTTATACCGGCGTCGCGCAGGGATTGATCATTATCGTCGCGGCGCAGTTTTTGCAAAACCCTGAGCGGACAGATCCCGCGCCCGTGAGCCACATCAAGATTAAGTCACATGGCGACGAATTTAACTCGTGGCAAATGCTCCAGACGCCGCAGTTTTACCTGCTGTTCGCGATGGCGCTGATGATGGGCGTCGGCGGCCTGATGATCACTGCGCAGGTCAAGCCGATGGCGAATACCCTCAAGATTGCGGCGGCGACGGTGCAGCTTTCCGTGACGTTGAATCTGATTGCGAATGGAAGCGGGCGCCTGTTTTGGGGATGGGTTTCCGATCATATTGGACGCGAGCGGACCATGGGGATTGCATTCTTCCTGCAATCGGTGTTCTTGTTGGGCGTGGTCACGGTGGCTCGCGGATCGGCAGTCCTGTTCGTGACGTGCTGTGCGCTGGTGTTCTTCACGTGGGGTGAAATTTACTCGCTGATGCCTTCCGCGATCGGCGATTACTTCGGGTCCAGAAACGCGAGCTCCAATTATGGATTCATCTACGCGGCCAAGGGAGTCGCGTCGATTATGGCGGGCGGTTTGGCGGCGCAGCTTTTTCGAAAGACCGGAACCTGGGACTATGGATTTTACACTTGCGCGGCGCTGGCGATGCTTGCAGCGTTGACGACACTGATCCTTCGCACGTTGCCGCGTCCGCATAAAGCTAAGCCCGCGGCGAGCCCCGCGCTGGCAGGAGGATAAGCTTTGCCCCACGATTTCAAAATCACGGCGCCCGTCAGCGGCAAACACATTGGCGCGCACGACATTATTTCGCACGACGCGATTGATTTCGTGATCAACCTCGCCCACGAGTTCGAACCTCGGCGGCAGGAACTGCTGGAGCGCCGCCGTGTTCGCCAACGCGATATCGACGCCGGAAAGTTCCCCGATTTTCTTCCTGAAACCGCGGCGATTCGCGAAAAGGAATGGACCGTCGCGCCGATCCCGCCGGATTTGCAAGATCGCCGCGTCGAAATCACCGGACCGGTGGACCGCAAGATGGTGATCAACGCTTTGAATTCCGGCGCCAACGTTTTCATGGCGGATTTCGAGGACGCGAATTCGCCGACATGGCTCAACAACGTCGAGGGCCAGATGAACGTGCGCGACGCGGTGAATCGCTCGATTGGGTTCACCAGCCCGGAAGGCAAGGTTTACAAGTTGGATGAAAAGGTCGCGACGCTGCTGGTCCGCCCGCGTGGCTGGCATCTCACCGAAAAGCACGCGAGCCTGGACGGAGCTCCGATCTCGGGGTCGTTGTTCGACTTCGGCCTGTATTTTTTCCACAACGTGCATGCGCTGAAGAAAATCGGCAGTGGCCCGTACTTTTATTTACCGAAGCTGGAGAGCCACCTGGAAGCGCGGCTGTGGAATGACGTGTTCAATTTCGCTCAGGATAAGCTGGGCGTGCCGCGCGGAACCATTCGCGCGACGGTGTTGATCGAAACCATCCTGGCTTCTTTTGAGATGGACGAGATTCTATACGAGCTGCGCGACCATTCCGCTGGTTTGAACTGCGGCCGGTGGGACTACATTTTCAGTTTCATCAAGAAATTCCGCAATCATCCGCGGTTCGTGCTGCCGGATCGAGCCCAGGTCACCATGACCCGGCACTTTCTGAAATCCTACGTCGAGTTGCTGATCAAGACGTGCCATCGCCGCGGCATTCACGCGATGGGCGGCATGGCCGCGCAGGTCCCCATCAAGAACGACCCCATTGCCAATGAGCAGGCGCTCGAAAAAGTTCGTCAGGATAAATTGCGCGAGGTGAACGCGGGGCACGACGGAACGTGGGTGGCGCATCCGGGATTGGTGGGCGTCGCGAAAGACATTTTCGACGCGGGCATGCCGGGCCCGAATCAAATTTCGCGTAAACGAGAAGAGGTTCACGTAAAGGCGAAAGATCTTCTCGAAGTGCCCGAAGGCGAGATCACCGAAGCGGGGCTGCGCCTGAACATCGACGTCGGCGTGAAGTATCTGGAGGCCTGGCTGCGCGGGGTCGGCTGCGTGCCGATTTATAACCTGATGGAGGACGCCGCAACCGCCGAGATTTGCCGTGCGCAGGTGTGGCAGTGGGTCAAGCACGGCGCGAAACTGCATGACGGGCGCGCGGTCACCGCGGAGATGGTCCGTCAGATGACCGGCGAGATCGCGCCGGCTGGGTCGAACGCAGCGCGGCTGTTTTTGCAGATGATGACCGCGTCTGATTTTCCGGAATTCCTCACGCTGTCGGCCTACGAGAACATCGACTAAGAGCGTGGCGGCCCGCGCCACAATGCTCCACTTGAGTGTCAGCCGTACCCGACTCGCACGCTCTGAAACAGCGTCCGCGCTTCGCCCACCAGGAACAGCGATCCTGTGATCACGATGACGTCCTCGGCTTCTGCCCGTTCACGCGCCAGTTGCAGTGCATCGGCGACAGTCGACGCCGTTTCACCTCGGCCCGCGATTTCGACGAGCGCTTCCGGCCGCAACGCCCGTGCGAATTTGGGCGCGGTAAAAATCAGCTCGTGCGCGGTCGGGAACAGAATCCCGGCGATCTCCTCCACTGCTTTATCGCGCATGGCTCCGTAAATCATCCAGATCCTGCGATGTCCGTAAAATCGCTCCAGGTACCGGGCCAGCGCGCGTGCGCCCGCGGGGTTATGCGCGCCGTCCAGAATGACGTCGGGATTCGGCGCGACGTGCTCCAATCTTCCCGGCCATCGTGTCTCCTTAATCCCATCGGGAGAGGCTCCCAATTTCTGAAGCGCTAGAGTCGCGGTGACCGCGTTGTCCACTTGATGCTCGCCCGCGAGAGGACAATACACGGAAACGCGCGATGCCCCTGGCTGCACGACCGAGAACCTGGAACCGCGCGCGTCGATCTCCAGATCGCATATTTCGAAATCCTCCACGCGCGTTACCTCAACGCCAAGCTCCGCGGCGCGAGCCTCCAGCACGGCCGACGCCTCCGGCCGCTGTCGAGCAAATACAGCGGGAACGCCGGGCTTCAGAATGCCCGCCTTCTCCTGGGCGATCGCCTGAAGAGTGTGGCCGAGATAAATTTCGTGATCGAAATCGATGGGCGTGATCACGGTGAGTTCCGGCTCGACCACGTTGGTCGCGTCCAGACGCCCGCCGAGGCCGACTTCGATCACGGCGATCTCCACGCCCAGCTCGCGAAACAGCCAGAACGCCATCGCCGTAACGGTTTCGAAATAGGTCGGTTGGCAATCCAGGTCGAGCTTTTCCGCGGTCTCATGCACCACCGCGAAGGCTCGCTGGAACTGTTCCGGCGTCACGGGAACGCCCGAAATCTGAATCCGCTCGGTCGGTTCGATCAGATGCGGGGAAGTGAACAGTCCTGTTCGTAAGGGCTGCTTAGGAGCGGAGAGCACTCCATACTGTCGCGCCTCAAATGAATGAGACGAACGCAAGCCCGCCTCGATCATCGCGCACGTCGAGCCTTTGCCGTTGGTGCCCGCCACGTGAATAATTCGAAACGTCCGCTGCGGATTCCCCAACGCCTCGAGCACCGCGCGAATCCGGTCGAGCCCGAACTTCACGGATCGGATTTCGTTACCGAGCGCGTAGAGGAATCGGACGGAATCGGGGTAACTAAGCATGAATGAATCTGGATGTTGGGAAACTACGTCCGCCTACCTCGACGGTACAACAGCCACGCCGATGCGACCATGGCCGCCGTCCCCAAAGCCAGCTTCAATTCGAACAGCCACACGTTATGGATCTCCGCGGTGGGCACCACGGAGCATAGCAGCGCGATCGCAGTCACGGCCCAGCCGCACATCGCGCTCACGCGCCGCGCCGCCTTCCACGCGCTGCCGAAAATGTAGACGTAGGGGAGAAATCCGGCGATCACCATGAGTGAAACCAGCGTGTCATACGCCGCGCGCAAAGTATCGCCGAGCTGAAACACGGTCAACAGAAACGACGCCACCACGCCGAGCATGATGATGGACACGTGCGGCGTGCGCCAGCGCGGATGCACGCGGCTGACCGCGGCCGGCAGCAGTCCATCCACCCCCACCGCGAACGGCAATCGCGAAACCGAAGATCCGATTCCGCCGAACTGCCCCAGTCCGGTGAACAGCACCATCAGCGCGATCAGCGGCGTCAGCCAAGGAATACCGATCAGGCGCGAAGCCGTTTCCGCGCCCTGCGCGAAGCCGTAGCGCTCATCGATAGCCGCGGGCGCGAGCACCACCAGCAACGCGATGGTCATGCCCGCATAAAACACGGTCGCGAAGCCCGACGCAATCCACCCGGCGCGCGGCAGGGTTCGTTCGGGTGAATGAATTTCGGCGCCCATGAAGGCGGTGAGCTCGAGTCCGGTCATGGCATAGGCGATGGACGCCGCGCCCAGGTTGAGCGTGCTCCAGTTCCATTTGGGGAGGATGTCGGACACGCTGTGAAGTGGCGTCGCCGGACCGCGCTTGGCCCATACGATCGCGGCCAGCGCGACGAATACCGCAAGCAATCCCCAGGTTGCCGCGCCTCCGAGATTCTCGGTCCACTTGCCGATCCGCATCCCGACCATGTTGGTGCCGAGCGCGATCCAGATTGCCGCGAGCGACGCCACGATCAAGAACACCCGGTTATCGGCGAGATGCGCGTAGCTGGGTCCGAGAGTGTATGCGCCCACGCTCATGTAAAACATCGCCGCCGTGGGAAACCAGAACGCGAGGCCGAGCCAGTAAATCCAGAAGCACAGGAATCCGTGCCAGGGTCCGAAATCGCCTCGGGTCCAGTAATACAGGCCGCCCGCGCCGGGATATTTCACGCTGAGCGCGCCCACCGCGACGGCCAGCGGCGCGACGAAAAACACCGCGGCGATCACCCACAGCGTCACCGTGCCGGGGCCGGCGTGCGCCGCCATCGGCACCCATCGCACGCCCACGATGCAGGCGATCGCGAAAAAGGTCAGGTCGCGCAAACCCAGTTCTCGTTTTAAGCCGGCTTCGGGATTGGCAACCTGAGCGGATTCAGCCATGCGAACTCAGGTCGAAAAACTGCGCGAGGGCTCGCTCATGAACGCTCACGCATGGGAACCGTGGGCGCAGCCGAAGTTCGCCGGCACGCGACCGCCCTTATTCAGCTCCTGGGTTCCGATTTCGGTGGCGTAATAAATCCTCGACGTGAGCGACTTCACTTGCCGGAAAAAGCTGTGGCCCGCGCCCGCGCCTTCATCGAGCGCCTTCAGCATCACCACCTGATCGGCCGGCACGCACTTGACGAAAGCGTGGCCGTGTTCGCGAATGGCGTAGGCGTCCAGCCAGGCGAGACCACCGACGATTGCCTCGCGCTGGTCGAGCGAGCCATCGCGCAGGAACAGGTCGATGTAGCGATTGACGTGAGCGGCCTTTGCGCCGGGCGTATCGGTCGGCGGAATGATCAGATCCGTGATGGCGATGACGGTGTCGTTCTGGTGGGCGCTGAGGACTGAGGGTCGCCAATCCGGCTTCGCGGCTTGCTGCGCCCAAGCTGTCGGGATGGCTACGAAGGATGCGCCCAGTTTCAGCAGATCGCGCCGATGCATGTGAACCATCCTACACTGCCGGGACGAAAAAGAGACTGGCCGTAGCCCTGTCGCGAAATGCGATCTCTATACAAAAACAAACGGGCGACTGCGACGCTTTGCATGAAATCCTATGCAAAACCCGCAATCGCCCGCTCTTATCCAGAGTCGGAACGGAACGCTTTACTTCCAGTGCCCTTCCACCATCACGTATCCGCCGCCGCGCTTCTCCCATTTGTGCGCGACCCACACCTGATGCGGGCGTGGCGGTCTTTCCCAGCGTCCCGGCACCCACACGTAGGCGTGCCCGTCCCAGTTATGGTAGCCGGCAATCCACACATGCTCCTTGCTTGGCGGCTCGCCCCGTTTCTCAACAATCGGGTGCGGCGGCGCGATCTTGACGATGATGTCTGCCGCGCTCACCTGGAAAGCCAAGCCGCCAGCAAGCACTAATCCGAGTAACGACGAACGAAACATTCATTTCTCCTTTCGGCTGTGGTTCTGTCCTCCAACGTATTCCAGTATATCCACGCGAAGAAAGCTTGTGGTCCCCCCCGGGTTTCCTGGCGCTCGTCGTCCAATGACCGGGCGAGATTCTCCCGACGGGCGCGCTGCCTTTGTAATACCGGAACGGCCCGTTTCACCGACGGACCGCTCCCAAATGACGCCCCAACGTCAGTATTAACGCCAGCGGCCTTCCACCAGCACGTATCCACCGTTGCGGTGTACCCAGTGGTGTGCTTCCCACCTCTGGTGCGGGCTTGGCGGAACTTCCCAGCGCCCCGGGGACCACGCGTATGCGTTGCCGTTCCAGTTTTGGTAGCCCGAGATCCACACATGCCCCCGGCTTGGCCGCGCGCCGCGTACTTCGACCATGGCATGCGGCGGTCTGACCTTCACGATCACGTCGGCGGCGTTGGCTACGAACGCCAAGCCTCCCGCCATCACAATTCCTAAAAGCTTCGAACGAAACATATGATTCTCCTTTTTGGTTGCGGGCGTGTTAGTGCACGTTGTCATCCAAAGGGAGGTTAGGCACGGCGCGTCAAGCCATAACGCGACATTATCAGGACCGCCGCGCTAAATTAGGACTGGGGCGAGCCCCAAGCTTCCGCATGGGGCTGATTACGATGCGTTCGGGGCATTTCGAACCGGGGTTTTTCAATGCCCCCCTAGACTTTTTTCGCCCTGCCGGCGTCTTTATGAACAGTAACCACTTAAACGACGGGAGCATGAGTTGATCTTTCGCGAAGTGGAAGATCGCGACCTGATCGCCAAAGCACGGAGCGGAGATGTGGAGGCGTATAACCTCCTCGTGTCCCGATGGGAGAAACGTGTCTTCAATTATCTGCTGCGGCTGGTCTCGAATCGAGAGGATGCGCTCGACGTTAGCCAGGATGTGTTCTTGAAAGCCTATCAGAATCTGCCGAAACTCGACGACGCCGCGCGATTCTCGGGTTGGCTGTTCCGTATCGCGCATAACGAAGCGTTTTCGCTGCTGCGCAAGCGGCGTCCGGAGAGCGAACTAGCGGGCGAGCCGCGGGGTGAGGATTACGATGCGAGGCATGCCAGAGGCAGTCTGTTGCCGATGGAGCTGTCGCTGGCGGTCGAAACCGCGCTCGGCCGGTTGAACGAAGATCAGCGCGAAGCGGTGCTGCTCAAGGTGTATCAGGGATTCAAGTTCGAGGAGATGGCGGAAATTCTGGAGTGCCCGGTGTCGACCGTAAAATCGCGGCTGTACACGGCTCTCGATCTGCTGAAAACAACGTTGGCCCCAAGTTTGTCGCTCAGTAAAGTGCGAGGTGAATCATGAATTCGAATTTCGATTGTTCGAAGCTGGATTGGAAAGGCTATGCGCTCGGCGAGCTGGATAAGAACGCCCGCGCCGAAGCCGAGGCGCACGCTGCCACGTGTCAGGCGTGCCGCGAGGAGCTGGCCGCGACGCGGCTGACGCTGGACGCGCTTTCGACGCTTCACGAGGAAGAGGTTCCGCGCCGGATTGCTTTCGTCTCCGACAAAGTTTTCGAGCCGCGATGGTGGCAGAAACTCTGGAATCCGACCTTTGCCGCGGCCTGCGTTGTCGCGGCGGCGATCCTGGTGCATGGATTTATGAGCGTGGCGCGGCCGTCGGCCGATCCGGCGGAGATTCAGGCGCGCGTCGATAAAGCGGTAACCAAGGCCGTCGCCGACACCGAAGGGCGTCAGGCGCAGCGCTTCGAGGAAGCGCTTGACTACCTGCAAAAGCAAAACAACCTGATTTACACGCGCACCGCGTTTTAGACCATTCGTTCGCCAGAGGATCTTATGAAAAAAATCTTGCTCTCCCTCCTTCTTCTGCTGGTAGTGGTGGTCAGTCTCACTGCCGCAAACGCGCCGCGGGTAGGCCGCGCAACGCTGGTATCGGTCGAAAACAATCTCAACGAGCGGCTCTCCAAGCTCTGGGACGACAATCCGTTTCTATTGCTCGGCAAGACGCGCGGTGTTTATTTGGAAAATTACGGGGCGGTGTTCACAGCCGAAGTCGACCTGGTAGTGAATCCGACTTCGCTGATGCACGCCAACGTCAACAAAGACGAAGTAGTGAAGTTCCATCAAAAGAAGCTGGCGCGAATTCCGATTCTGAAAAAGGCTTTGGTCGATGCGCTGGTGGCTACCGCGGGTTCGCTGGACTCGGTGCCGCCCGAAGAGCAGATCATCATTGTCGCGTTCCTCGCGAACCATCCCTCCTGGGAGGATATGAGCGGGATTCCCACGCAGATTACGGTCCAGGCGCCGCGGAAGAAACTGCTGGACGCGCAGCGTGCGGGCGCGGCAGCGGTCGACGCGGTGATCCGCGTCACAGAGAATTGAATCCGAGAATTGAACCGGAGAATTGAGAGCAGCCATTCCTGATGCGCCTGGGCGAGATCCTCATTGAGCGGCGGCTGATCACTCAGGAAGACCTCGACCGGGCGCTCGAATTACAACGCGAGCGCGCCGACAACAACGACAAACTGGGCAAGATTCTGGTCGATCTCGGATTCATCTCCGCGCGCGACGTGCTCAGCGCGCTGGCCGAACAGTTGCGGGTTCCGCTGCTGGCCATCGAGGGTCCGCCCGCCATATCGCCTGAAACCGAAACGCTTTCGCCGAAATTCCTACGCCAGTTCCGCTGCCTTCCGGTGGCGCTGCACGATCACACCGTGACGCTCGCCATGGCCGATCCGCTGGATTTCGAAACGCGATCGACCGTCGCCTCCTGCACCGGGCTCAGAGTGCTCGCGGGCATCGCCGCCGAGCAGGAGATCCTGGACGCGATCGACCGCTACTACGCCGCGCCCGCAAAAGACGAAACCGAGATCGCGACCCCTGCCGGCGACGCCGAGGATCTGGAGCATCTTCGCGACATGGCCAGCGAAGCGCCGGTGATCCGGCTGGTGAATGCGATGATCGCGCAGGCTGTTGAAAGCCGCGCCAGTGACATCCACATCGAGCCTTTCGAAAAAGAATTTCGCGTCCGCTACCGCATCGACGGAGTGCTGGTGAATCAGGATGCTCCGCCGCGCGAGCTAAAAGCCGCGATCATTTCCCGCGTGAAGCTGATGGCGCGGCTGAATATCGCCGAGCGCCGCCTGCCGCAGGACGGCCGCATCAAAATCAAAACGCTGGGGCGCGAAGTGGATCTCCGCGTATCCACGCTGCCGACCCTCTACGGCGAATCCGTGGTGATGCGCCTGCTGGATCGCTCGGCGGGCGATTTCTACGATCTCGAACGGCTCGGGTTCGATGGCCACATGCTTTCGCGCGTGGAGTATTACACGTCGCTGCCGCACGGAATTCTGCTGGTCACCGGCCCCACCGGCAGCGGCAAATCGACCACGCTTTACTCCGCGCTCAAGCGCATCAATCAATCCGACAAGAAGATTATCACTATTGAAGATCCCGTCGAGTATCAGATGGACGGGATCAATCAGATCCACGTGAATCCGCAGATCGGGCTGAGCTTCGCCGCGGGTCTGCGCCACATCGTGCGCCAGGACCCGGACGTGATCATGGTCGGCGAAATCCGCGATCGCGAAACGGCCGATATCGCCATCCGCGCCGCGCTCACCGGACACTTTGTGTATTCGACGCTGCACACCAACGACGCACCCAGCGCTATTACGCGGCTCGCCGATATGGGCGTCGAAAATTATCTGATGACCTCGTCGCTGGTAGCCGTGCTCGCGCAACGCTTGGTCCGTCTGATCTGTAACGAGTGCAGGCGTCCGGCGGGCACGGCGCTGACGCCCGAAGGCGTCACTATCGACGTTTTTCGCGGCGCGGGCTGCGAGCAGTGCTTTAAGACTGGATTCCGCGGGCGCGTCGGCATTTTCGAATTGATGGAACTGAACGAGGATCTGCGGGCCGCCATCATGCGCAATGAGGACGCGAGCAGGATTACCGCGATCGCGCGAGGTCAGGGCATGCGCAATCTGCGCGAAGATGGCTGGATGAAGGTCGCGCGCGGCGTGACAACGGCGGAAGAAGTGACCAGAGTCACGCAGGAGTTCTAAATGAGAAGGAGTCAGGAGTCAGGAGTCAGAAGTCAGAATAAAAAACGAACGGCCGCGAGCGCTCTTATTCTGAGTCCTGACTTCTGTCTCCTGTCTCCTGCTTAAATTATGGCCACCACTTTTCATTTCCGCGCGGTCGCCTCCGATGGGAAGCTTCGCACCGGAGTTCTGCGCGCGGAAACCGACAAGTCCGTGGTCGCCGAGCTGCGCCGCCAGGGACTGACGCCGGTCTTCGTCGGACTCGAGAAAAAGAGCGACTTCGAGCTGGCGCTGCCGTCCTTCCATCGTGGCCGGCGCAAGGACGTTCTGTTTTTCACGCAGGAACTTTCGACGCTGTTGAACGCCGGCATTCCGCTGGATCGCGCCCTCTCCATCACCGGCGAACTTACCGATCGCGGGGCTTTTCGAACCCTGATTCTGGATGTGCTGCGCGTGCTCAAGGGCGGCAAATCCCTGGCCGACAGCCTGGCGACGCATCCCTCGCATTTTTCCGAGCTGTATATCAACATGGTTCGCGCCGGCGAAGCTTCGGGCTCGCTCGCGCAGATTTTTGAGCGGCTGGCCGAATTCGAGCGCACCCGCGACGATCTGCGCGGCTACATCATCAGCTCCATGATCTATCCCGCGCTGCTGACGCTGGTCGGCTTCGGCTCGATTATGGTGCTGCTCGAATTCGTGGTGCCGCGTTTTGCGCAGATCTTTTCGGACCCGCGCATGAAGATCCCCACGCCCACGCTGATCATGCTTCAGGCGAGCAGCTTCGTCCAGACCTACGGACTGCCCGCCTTGATCGGCCTCGCCATCGCGCTGGCCGCATTTCAGGCTTACATTCGAACCACCATCGGACGAATGTGGTGGGACACGCTGCGGCTGAAGATACCGCTGCTGGGCGACGCGCTCCGTAAAGCCGAGACCGCCCGCTTCGCGCGCGCCATGTCGACGCTGGTGACGGCCAGCGTTCCGCTGATCCAATCGCTGGGGATCTCGCGGGGGATTTTGAATAACCGGCGCATCGCGGCCTCGCTCGAAAGCGTCGCGCAAGGGATCAAACGCGGCGAAGGAATCGCCGGGCCGTTGACGCGAGCCGGTGAATTTCCGCCGCTGGCCGGACACCTGTTGAGCGTGGGCGAGGAAACCGGCCACCTGGACGCGATGTTCAATCGCATGGCCGACATTTACGACACCGAAACCCGCGGCGCTATTCGCCGCTTCACCTCACTGTTCGAGCCGCTGATCATTCTGGTGATGGGCGTGATGGTGGGGACTCTGATCCTTAGCCTGATGCTCGCGATCACGAGCATCAACGACGTGGCGGTATGAAGGAAGAAAGAGTCAGAAGTAAGGAGACAGGAGTCAGTATGAGGAAGACAATTCGTCGCCGCGAACGCGGCATCACGCTGATCGAAATGCTGGTGGTGGTGACTATCATCGCGCTGTTCGCGGCGCTGGTGGCGCCCTCCATGCTGAAACAGGGCGACAAGGCGCGCGTGACTCAGGCGCATGCGCAAATTAATTCGTTCCAAACCGCGTTGGGGTCGTACAAACTCGACACCGGAGTTTTCCCGACCACTGAAATGGGTTTGCAGGCGCTGCGCGTGAAACCGGAAGGTTTGGATCAGTGGGCCGGACCGTATCTGCCGAAGGACATCCCGCTCGATCCGTGGGGACGTCCTTACCTGTACAAGTTTCCCGGCGATCACGGCGACGAGCCCGACATCATCTGCCTGGGTGGAGACGGCGCACCGGGCGGGGAAGGATTGAATGCCGACATCGTCAGTTGGAGCAATAAATAGGTGGGGCAGGCGGTCTCGCCGCCTGCCAGGCAACGCCGGCATCACGCTTCTCGAAATGCTGATCGTCGTGACCATCGTCGCGCTGATCGCCGGCCTCACCTTCCCATCGGTGGCGTCCGGTCTTGACTCGCTGCGCCTGCGCTCGGCGTCCGATTCGATCGTGTCCCTGCTCAACACCGCTCTCGATCGCGCCGATCGCCGCCAGCAAGCCGTCGAGATCACCATTTCGCCCAGGGAAAACTCGATCGTCGCGCGATCCGCCGATACCGGTTTCACTCGCCGCGTGGATCTTCAGGAGCCGGTGCATATCTCCGCGGTTTTTCCGGCGGCTGAAGTCGACCCGGCTGAATCGCGCCGATTCCTGATCTATCCCGGCGGCACGGTTCCGCGTATCGGCGTCGAAATCTCGAATCGCGAGGGCCGCAAACGCGTGGTTAGTGTCGATCCCATCACGGGAGTGCCTCAGGCAAAATGAGCAGGCGTCCCACAACGCGGCGGTCGACGCGCCAACGCGGCTTCACGCTTCTCGAAGTCCTGGTGGCGACCCTGATCATGGGCATCGCCGTGGCCGGCGTCCTGGGCGGACTCGCTGCGTCGGCGCGCAACGCCGCCCGCCTCACCGATTACGACCGGGCCACGCTGCTCGCCAAATCCAAAATGGACGAGCTGATCGCCGACCAAAAAATCCCGCGCAACATTCCGATGGAGGGCGCCTTTGATCCCGCCCGAATCGGCGGCGTCGCGGCCGGTTGGCGCGCGCGCATCCTGCCGTTTGAATTCGCGCCCGGCGCGGGCCCGGGGAAATGGGTGCTGGATCGCGTCGAGCTCCAGATCTGGTGGATGACCGGGCCGGCGCAAAGCCCGACGCGGCATGAATACTCTCTCGAAGGATTCCGCCGGGGCGTGTTGCAGCCGGGAGACCTGTGATGCGATCGTCGAGTCAAAAGGTCTGCATGTGGGGCGGTCCCCCTGGACCGCGGCCGACGCCCCCGTCGGCCTCAGTTCAAAATGCGGCTGCGGAGCCGGACCAGGGGGTCCGGCGCGGACGAGGGCGTCCGCCCCACTATCGGGCGCAACAGGGCTTCACGCTGATCGAGCTGATGATCTCCATCACGCTGGTCGCGGCGATCTCCGCCGGCATGTTGATCGCGATGCGAGCCGGCCTTCTCACGCTTGAAAAAGTCGATGCCCGGCTGCAATCCAATCGCCGCGTGATGAGCGTCGAGCAGATTCTTTCGCGCGAACTCGGCGGAGTCATGCCGGTTACCGGCGATTGCGGCAGCGCCGGCGGCGGCGTCACTCAGCAGGTGCCGGTTTTCAACGGCGCCGACGCGGGGCTGCTGCTGGTTTCCTCTTATTCGATGGCCGAAGGCGCGCGCGGCTATCCGCGGATTCTTCAGCTCGCGGTGGTCCCCTCCGACCGCGGCGGTGTCCGCCTGATCGTGAATGAGTCGTTGTACACCGGCCCGGCGAGCATTGCCCCTTTCTGCTTCGAGCACGCCTTCGTGCCTCCGCAGCTAACGCCGCAAACTTTTGTGCTTGTCGATCGCCTGGCGTACTGCCATATCTCTTATCAGCAATATCTTGAGAAGACGCCGAATCTGGAGCAGTGGCTTCCGGTTTGGAACAAGCCCGATCTGCCCTCAGCGGTACACGTCGACATAGCGCCGCTGATAACGGACGCCGCCACGCTGCCGCTGCTCAGCGTTACCGTTCCGATTCACGTAACGCGCCAGGTGATGAGTCCCTATGCCGATTCCCAATAGTCATGTGGCGGGTGGCACAGACTTTAGTCTGCGTTCTGGTGGCACAGACTTTAGTCTGCGTTCTGGTGGCACAGACTTTAGTCTGTGTTCTGGACGCGAAAAAGGCGGCGCGCTGCTCACCGTCCTGTGGCTCTCCGCCGCGCTCGCCGCGATCGCTTTCTCGGTCGCCACCACAGTCCGCTCGGAAACCGATCGAGTGTCTTCCTCCGCTCAGGGCCTCCGCGCGTTCTACCTCGCCAGCGGCTCGGTCGAGCGCGCCATCCAGTGGATGATGTGGGGCTCCACGGTCCGCAACCCCGACGGATCGCCGCGCTGGCAGCCCAACCAGCCGCGCATGTACATGACCTATCCGAGCGGCGATGCGGTGGTCGAACTGATCCCGGAATCCGCCAAGCTGAACATCAATCGGGCGTCGCCCGACGACCTGCTCCGCGTCGTCGCCACGGTGACGGGCAACCTCCAGCAGGCCAATGATATCGTTGCCGGAATTGTGGATTGGCGTACGCCCTCCGCGGGTCCCACGGCGTTCGATCAATTCTATTTTTCGGTGTCTCCGACTTTTCGCAGCCGTCACGCGTCTTTTCAGGAGATTGAAGAATTATTGCTGGTTCGCGGCATGACACCCGAAGTGTTTTACGGCAACTACCTCCCGAACTCCGCTGGCGATCCGAACGCACGCATGCTCGCGACCGGAGGCTTGCGCGACTGCCTCTCGGTGTGGGGCGGCGCGGGCCCCTTCGACATCAACACCGCAAGTCCCGCGCTGATGGAAGCCATGGGCATGCCGCCCGACGGCGCCGCGCGGATTGTCGCGCAACGCACCGCGCGGCCGTTTCGCAATATGGGCGAAGTCGCGGCCCTCGGAGTTCCTACACCGCGCATGGGTATCGGGGGAAACGTGATCTGGACGCTGCGTGCCGCCGCGCGCCTCCGTCGCCCCGATAACTCGCCGTCTGAAGTCGTGCGCACTTCAGCGGCGGTGGTCAAATTAGTCGGCCCGGACCTCTATCCGCAGGCCCCGGTTCACATTCTGCGCTGGTATGACGACGCGTGGTCGCAATCCGCCGTCCTCCCGCCCGCGCTTGGCCCAGGAGTCCCGCAACCTGGAATCACTCCACCCGGCGTCCTGCCCTCCGGAGCCGCACAGCAATGATTCCCGCGCCGTTGAAGAAGTGGTGCGCCTTCGGGCGAGGCATCGGAATCGAGATCGCCGGGCCGCACGGTTCTGAATCTCTTCACATCACCGCCGTCCGCGTCCGGCCCAACGGCGCGCGCGTATTGGCGCGCCTCGATATCGAAGATTTTCCGCATCAGCCGGCGGGAGTTTGGGGCACGGAATACGCCAACTTCGCGCGCAAGCTCGGGCTGCGTCACCTGGGCGCGACCGTGATCCTTCCGCGCCGGGACGTGATCGTGCGCCAGCTCTCGCTTCCCGGAGTCTCAGATAAAGATCTGCCCGCCGCAGTGGGGTTCCAGCTCGACGGTCTGCATCCCTATCCCGAGGATGAAATCGTCGCGAGCTGGTCGCGTCTCGGCGGCACTCCCGCTGTGGCCGTGGCCATCGTGCGCCGCGCGGTGGTGGAGCGCTATGCCGCGCTGTTCGCGGCAGCCGGCATCAAGCTCGCCTGCTTCACTTGCTCCGCCACGGCGATCTATTCGGCGTTGCGGCTGTTCAATGCGGCGCTGCCCTCTGAAATTTTGGCGATCGAACACTCGGCCGACGAAGTCGAACTTTATGGGGAGAGTCCCACGCGGCCCCTGTTTTCGGCGAGCTTCCCGGCGGACGCCGAGTCCCATGTCGCGCACGCCGCTGGTCAGAGCGGCAATTCTCAACCAGTGGACGCAGAATCCGATGTCGCGCGTGCCGCCGGGCTCGCCTGCGCGGAACTGCGCATCCATTCCTCGATCGAGGCTCCCATCGAACCCCGTCCGCTTGAAGAACTGCTCCACGCGGCTCCCGCGCTGCCGTATGCCGCCGCGCTGGCTTCGGCGTGCCCGCGCCTCTCGCTCGAGCTGAATCTTCTTCCCGCCGAGCAGCGCCAGTCGAGCTCGCGCGCACTGTGGATTCCAAGCGCTGCGCTCGGCGCCATCGTGCTGCTGCTCGCGGGCGCGCTCGCCGCGTTTCCGGGCTATGAGAATCGCAAATACATGCGCTCGCTCGAGGCGCGGATCGCAACAGTACAGCCGCTTGCCAAGCGCGCCGAGGCTCTCGACCGTGCCACCGATGCCGCCCGCCTGCGCACCCAGCAGCTCGACGATTTCCGGCGCCACGCCAAAGCCGATATGGATGTGCTCGAAGAGATGACGCACATTTTGGCGCCGCCAACTTGGCTCAACATGCTAGAGATCAATCGCGGACAAATTTTAATCGCAGGCGAGGCCGATCAGGCCGCGACGCTGCTCAAGACCATCGACGCCTCGCCGCTGTTCAAATCCTCCGAGTTCATGATGCCGCCGGTTCGAACGCAGAACGGCGAAATGTTCCGCATCCGCACCAATCGGGAGCAAGGCCGGGAGGTGTCCAGATGACGCTCACTCCCTCCCTCCGGCGCTACCTGGCCTTCGGAGCCGTCGCTCTTCTGGTCGCACTCATCATCCATTACTGGCCCGACTCCACCCCCGATACTGTCGCGCCCTCCAGCACTCCCGCGCGCGCCGAAGCGCGCCTGGAGCAACTTCGCGCGGCCGCTGCCACGGTTCCCGACAAGCAGAAGATTCTCGACCAGGTGCAGGCCGACCTGGCCGGCCGTGAAAAGGGACTGATCATCGCCGACACGGCCGCGCAGGCCCAGGCCGAGCTCATCAAGATCGTGCGCGCGCTCGGACGCGCCGAAACCCCGCCGGTCGAGATCCGCAACACCGACGGGCTCGGACTCCGGCCCTTTAACGACTCCTACGGAGAAGTCACCGTATCGGTTCAAATCGAGTGCCGCGTCGATCAGTTGGTGAACATGCTCGCCGCGCTCGGCGCGCGCCCGGAGCTCGTGTCCACCAGCGATCTGCGCGTCACCTCCGCCAACCCCAAGGAGAAAACTGTGGGTGTGCATCTGACCGTCTCCGGCATCGTGCCGCGCAAACTTATTCCCGAAAAACACTCATGAAAATACTCACAAAAACACCCATGAGGACACGTTCATGAATCGCCGGTTGCTTCTGCTCAATCTCGCGCTGCTCGCCCTGGCCGCCTCGCTCGGATGGCTGCTGCGCGAGCATTGGCTCGAAGCGCGGGCGCATCAGCGCGCCATTTTCGAGCAGGCCGCACGGAAGAAAATCGTCCTGACGCCGCCGCCCGTCACGCCGCCCAAGCCCGTCACGCCTGCCGAATACATCGATGTCGCCTCGAAAATGCTGTTCGCCGCGGATCGCAACCCCAACGTGGTCGTCGACCCGCCCAAGCCTGCGCCACCGCCGCCGCCGATGCCCGCGCTTCCCTCCTATTTCGGACAAATGGGTATCGGAGAGCCTGTCGTGATCTTGAGCAACGCAACCACTCCGCAGAAGAGCTATCGCACCGGCGAAAAAATTGGCCCGTTCGAGATCGTCAGCTTCAACCTCGAAAAGATCGCGTTTAAGTGGAACGACCAGACCGTCGAGCGCAAGCCCGAGGAACTTAGGCCCAAGGAAGCGCCTCCCGAACTGACCCGGCCGATCGCAGCCACGCAGTTCCCGGCGTCGCAGCCGCAATCTCAAGCGCAGTCGAAATCCCTGGGCGGATCGAGCGACCTCGGCAACAAGACTGACTCGACCATCGGGGTCGACATGGGTGCCAGTAATCACGCCTGCGTTGCGGGCGATACTTCCCCCGCCGGAACCATCGTTAGTGGAATGAAGAAAGTGATGAACCGAACCCTCATGGGGATGTCCTGTTATTGGGAGCCGGTCTCAAAATAAATGAATTCATCTACTCGATTTTTCGCGATTCTCGTGAGTCTCTCCGCCGGTCTCCTGGCGCAGCCTCCGGCTGCTGTCCAACAGCCGCCGGCCGCGCCGGCTCCGCAAACTCCGGCCGCGGCGCAAACTCCGGCGCCCGCCGCGCAGCCCCCGGCGGCGCCTGCCCAGCAGCCTCCGGCTCCCGTGATCGCGCCCCCCGTGCTTGCACCAATGGGCGCCATGAATCTTCAAAACGTGTCGCTCACGGAGGTGGTAGATGCGCTCGCCCGTCAGCTTCACATGAACCTGATTTACGATGTCAAGGTTGGCGGCAGCGTCACCCTGAACACCTACGGTGAGACCCGCGATCTCGATGCGCGCAACCTGCTCGATCAAATCCTGCGCATCAACGGCTTCGCCATCACGCAGGCTGGAGAGATCTACCACGTCGTGTCGCTAAAGGAAATTTCGCATCAGCCCCTCCGCCCCCAGACCCTTCCCGACGCCAAGAACATTCCCCAGGACGATCAGGTGATGCTGAACCTGATCTTTCTCAAGTACGTGACCGTCGATGAGCTGATGAAGGTCCTGGACGAATTCAAGGGCGACAGTGCGCTGCTGCGCTCCTATCCGCCCGCCAACCTCCTGTTCATCGAGGACAGCCGCCGCAATATGCGGCGTCTGATGGATCTGATCGCGGAGTTCGACAGCGACATGTTCGCGAATTCGCGAGTCCGTTTGTTTGAAGTAAAAAACGCGCGCCCATCCGATATCGTCAAAGAGCTCGACAACATCCTCAAATCCATTTCGCTCGACGCGAAAACCTCCACGGTCAAGTTTCTGGGAGTCGATCGCATCAACACACTGATCGCGGTGGCGCCCAATCCGGGCGTGTTCGACACCGTGGAAGAATGGCTCCGCAAGCTGGATGTGCCCGTGAAAGCCGCCGTCGGAGGGTCGATTGAAACCTACGTCTATCACGTGCGTTACGGCCGCTCCGATTGTCTCGCGCAGGCGCTGAGTCAGCTCTTTGGCTCGCCCACTGGCGGCTACGGTGGAGGCTATGGCGGCGTTCCCGCGGCAGCAGGATACGGCGGAGGCTACGGAGGGGCATCACCCTACGCCGGCGGATACGGAGGTGGATACGGAGGCGGATACGGAGGCGCATCGTCCTACGGCGGAGCATACGGAGGCGGATACGGCGGCGCATCGCCATACGGCTCCTACGGCGGAGGAGCGAGCTACGGAAATCCCGGCGGTTACGGCAACGCCAACAGCTTCAGCTCGGGATTTGGCGGCTCTGGAGCCTGCAGCCCCTACGGCGGCGGCGGCGCACCTGGAGGCTACGGCTCTCCGGCTTTTGGGGGCTACTCCGCGCAAGCTCCCAACCCCATCGGCGCTACCGGCCAGACTCTGGGTGCGGCTGGCGCACCGGGCTCCGCCAATCTGATGGGCGCGACGCAGCCTGCAGCGTCCGCGAGCGAGGTGACGCGTCCGCCGCGCATCGTTCCCAATCCACTCGATAACGCGCTTATTATTCAAGCCGACGCGCAACAGCTTCAGAGCATTTTGCAGATTCTCAAAGAACTCGACAAAATGCCCCGGCAGATTCTTCTCGAAGCCAAAATTTACGAGGTGGATCTCACTGATCAATTCGCCAGCGGCATAAACTACGCTCTCGCGCCCCGCGATTCGACGCCTAATTCCATCGGCCTTTCCGCCGCGTCGGGAATCCTCAACCTTACCGGCGGCCATCTGGTCTCCAGCGCCCAGCAGTTGCTGGCCACCCTTACGCTGAACGAAAACATCAGCAAAGTTCACATGATGTCCGAACCCAGCCTGATCGCCACCGACAGCATCCCCGCGTCGATCAATGTGGGAACGCAGGTGCCCGTCTCCACCGGTTCCACCGCTATCCCAACCTCCGGCGGCGTCGCCGTGTCGAACAGCATCTCGTCGGAAAATACCGGTGTCACGCTCCAGGTGAACGCGCGCGTCAACCCCAGCGGCATCGTCACGCTGATCGTCAATCAGCAAATCAGTTCCGTCGCGGCCGCGTCTGCATCTTCCGGTTCGCTCGGAACCCCCGGGTTCAACCAACAGATCGTCCAAACGCAGATCACCGTGCAGGACGGCGACACCATCGCCATTGGCGGCACCATTTCGGACAACGTTACGGATTCTATAAGCGGCATTCCCTTCCTGATTCGTATCCCCTGGTTGGGCGCGCTGTTCGGCAGCAAATCGCACAACCACGCCCGCAGCGAGCTGATCATATTCATGACCCCGCACGTCATCTATGACGAAACCAGCTTGATCGAGGCCAGCGACGAGCTGAAAAATCGTGTGAAATTGCTCCGCAAAATGGTGCGCGGCCTCTAACCGTCGACTAGCGCCAGTGGAGCAGCGCCATGCGCTGCTTTTATTGAAAGACCCACTCACTCTAAAGCCCCCGCTCGGGCATCGGCAATCTCCATTCAACCGCAAAAACGCTCCGTTCGATGCAAGTGCTTGACTGCGTTGGAGCGCATGTGGTCGAATGTAGAGACCGCAGCAGCCTCCCCCGGCGGGTCGTTTTAGGGTGCAACTACAACTTTTTGCTTGACTTGGACCGCCCCGAGGTGTTATCAATAACTGACTGCGTCCAGGGTGTAACAGAAAAAGAAGTTTCAGGCGGCATTCGAAATTGTGAATCCCGCGAGCACAAAGCAACCGGCGGTCGAGGTTGTGAGGCAGCAAAAAGAAGGTAAATGAGAAGTCTTAACAAGATGAGCTTTAGGATAGAGCGGTCGAGCGGAGATCAGCCAAGTCTGAAGTCAGGCTGGAAGGAAGCTCGGATTCCACAGGTCAGTTCGGAACAGGTTGAAGGCCTAAGGAAAGCAGAGTGAGGCTCAGGTTGAAAAAGAGAACTTCCATCAATTCAATTCCAAGAATTCACAAGGAGAAGGAAATGGCAGATTTTCGCAAATGGTTTTATGCGCTTGCCGCAGTGGCTCTGCTCGCGGGGCTGAGCATTCCGGCTAGCGCTCAAATCGGTGGTACGGCCGTCACCTGCAATAACGGTGGCGCTACTACGCCGATTGTCCGCAGCCAAGGCTTGACGGAACTGATGGGCGATCTCGTCCTGAATTGCACTGGTGGCAGCCCCACCTTGGCGAATCAGGCAGTCCCGCCGGTGAATATCACAGTAATTCTGAGTGTGAACATCACCAGCAAGCTCACCGCCAGCAGCCTCTACAACGAAGCTCTTCTGATCATCGATGAGCCTAACCAAGCGGCGCCGGGTCCCAACTCGAACCGGCCGATTCTGAATTGTGGCGCGTCGGGCGCGCCTGACACCGGCACTGAGTCCGGCCCAGGCGTGTGTTCCATCGTCTCGGACGGTAACCCGGTCACCACCTATAATGGAGTTCCCAACAAATTCGGCACCACCACCTGCGGTACCGCTGTGTTCGGCTGCGGCAGCCCGAATGTGTTCCAGGGTCGCCAGGGCACTCCGTTCAATACCGGGCTGATCAACAACATCAGTTTCCTCGGTGTGCCGTTCGATCCTCCGGGAACCAGCACCACTCGCGTGCTGCGCTTCACCAACATCCGCGGCAACGCGACTCAGGATGCGGTAGCTTCCACCTTCATCCAGGTCCCCATCACCGCTCAGGTCGCCATCAACGGTTCCACGGCTTTCAGCGTCAATATTCCGTTCCAGGGCCAGATCGTGGCTTACGTTCAGAACGGTCTCAACGTCACGGTGCCCGTCAACCGCGTCGCCAACGCCTTCTTGCAGTGCAACACGGAAAACGGCAAGCTAGCCACTGGATCGAGCTTCGCCCCTGGAAGCGGACCTTGCGGCGGTGTTACTGGAGGTGGTTGTAACAGCACTCCTCTGGGCGTCAGCCCGTTCGGAGCTACGCCAACCGTCCGGTTTTCGGAAGGCTTCGCGACTTCCTTTAAGGTGCGGAATGTCTCCGAAATACTCCAGAACGGTACATTTGTCAATGGCTCCTACGTCTACAACGGAGGGCTCGTCAACCCGGCCGACTTGAACCAGAACGTCCCCGGCGCGATTTATAACACGGAAGCTGGATTCGAGTACAGCTCAGCTTTCCAGAATCCCAGTCCGACGTCTACGCCCCCGTCCAATAACCAGCCCCCGAGCGGCAATCCTCCGGCGGGAACTGGTAACGGCGCTGCCACTGGCGCCACCAACACCGGATACCCGCTAGCCAACGCTTACACAACGACCGGCATCAGCACGGCTGGTATCGCCACGCAGGGCACGCGTCTGTTCCTGAGCTTCACAGGCGTTCCCCAGGGGTCGGCCATATTCGTTCCGCCGGTCGTCTTCCTGTTCCGGCAGAATAACTCGACGCCCATCCCGGCGTTCCGTGACGTCCGAGCGTCTGACGGTGCGGTCATAACTGGCCTGAGTTCGGGCGTAGCGGTTCTCGTAACCACTGACGCTGCGGGCGATACCGGATACTCGCCTGCGGATACCTCCCTGCCGACAGCGATCGGCTCGGGTTTTACTACCACTTCGAGCAACGGCCCGCTCGTCGCAGTCTCCAACAACTTGGCGGTCTACGAAGTCCTGTTCGACGATCCGAGCAGCCTTGAGAGCGTGGACGTCCCGGTTGTCGTCGCTTACGTTTCGAACCTTTCGGCTAATCCGCCGGTCGGACTCCCGGTAACGGGTACGGTCACGCAGGTTACCGGAGGGTTCGCTCCGTTCTATACCTCCGCTTCGGCGGCTCTCCCGGCGACCACTTCGTCGTTCCCGATTCCGCGTTTCCTCCCGGGCAACGCTCCGTTGAATCTCTTCGAGATCGTCAAGTGCGCCTGCGACCTGCTCTTCCCGTTTGTGGCTTCCACGGGTGGGTTTGATACAGGTATCGCAATCGCCAACACATCGCTAGACCCAGGAGCTACATATGGGTTTGGCGCAACGCCTCAGCAAGGGGCCGTACAGTTCTTCTACTTCGGTGTCGGCAATAACGGTGCTGCTCCGCCTGCTTCGCAGACCAGCGGTGTCGTACCGGCCGGCCAGGTATTGACGTACGTGCTCAGTAGTGGTGGTGGCGCCATCGGCACGGGTGCAAATGGTATGGATAACCGGGCAGCCGGATTCGAAGGCTATATCATCACCCAGGCTGGATTCCAATACTGTCACGCCTTCGCGTTCATCAGCGCGTTGGGCGCGGGACCGACCAGTACGGGTATCTCCGAGGGTTACCTCGCTCTGATACTCGACGACGGTGGTCTGTTCCGTACCGTGCAGGCTTCGGAAAACCTGCTCCACTAAAGCTAGTCACTGTAGTTAACCTAAGGGGAGAAGCTTCGGCTTCTCCCCTTTTTCTTTTGGTGGGGCGGGCCTCCCGACCCGCGCGCGAACGTCCAGCTCGCGCAGCGATCCGGGTAATGGGCCAAAGCCCCGGACATGTGAAACTCGTCACGGCCCGCCTTTGTTTGCTTGCACTTCCATTTCTCATTTTTTATTTCCTACCGCGTCCCAAACCATGCTATACTGGCCATCTGCCCGCGTCCTGCTCGCTCCTTACGAGAGGTCTATATTCATGAATCGATATTTTTCATCCGCGCTCATTTTGTATCTGGCCGTTACCGCGGCAGCTTTCGGACAGAGCTACCTGCTCCAGACACCCGGCGCGGCAAACGGGACCGGCGGGTTCTCTGTGTACGTGGATAGCGCCAACCCGCTAAATGCGGTAGCTGCCCCCACGGGTCCTGCCGGACTCGGGTACGTGATCGCGAAGCCCTCCGGGCTGGGATTTTACCTGCTCGGGTCCAGCTCGCTTGAGTCCATCGATCCGTCTTTCGCAACCGCACCCCGCGTCATTACCGGACTCGCCGGCCCGCCCACCGCCGCCGCGATTACGGAGGATGGGAGCTCCCTGCTGGTAGGCGCTGCGGACAGCAATAGCAACGGATTTCTATACGTCGTGAGCACCGCCTCCGACGTGATTGTCGGCTCGCCCATCCCGCTCCCCGGACCGCCTGCGTTCCAGCCCACCTCTGGAATTACCGCCTTCTGCCCGCAGTGCTTCATCGCCGTGAGCCGCGATTCGACAACCGCGTACGTCCTCACCAATACCGGCATCGGCAGCCGCGTTACTGCAATCAATTTGAGGACTGGCCAGCAAACCGGCCAACTGATTCTCCAGTTCGGCAATGCGACTTCGATCACGCTCTCTCCTCTGGGGCTGCTGTACGTGTCCGCCCAAAATGCCATTTACGAAATCACTCCTGCAACGCTGGCGCTTACGCCATCCGGATACATTCAGCTATTCTTCACGCCCTACCAGTTGCACTTTACTCCGGATGGCACCACCGCGTACGTGGTGAATCTTTTTCCCACCAGCGGAGGGTCCATCCTCCAATTTACGACCGCTACGCATCAAACCCTGACTTGGCCGCCTTTTCAGGCGGGCGTCACCCCCCCAACTTTCAGTGACGTCTTCGTAGCCGGAAACAATCGTATTTTCGCGCTTGATTCCACCTCCACCCCCCCCGTTCTCGCGGACGTGAGCCCGACTACCTTTACCAGCGCTACCGGCGTGGCGCCCAGCGCGCTCTCGGTCGGCCCCAACAACAGCCAGTTGCCGGTGATAGCCTTTGCGGTTTCGAACGAGGTTCCCAATGCGACCTACGGATTCATGCTGGTCGGTAACGGAAACCAGACCAATCTCTACCGCATGGTTCTCGCGACCAACGCCATCGACGTGGAAAATCAGGTCGCGGTGAATGCTCCCGGGATGCAGGTGGTGACCATTCCGCCGCAAACCGGCGCGACGCAATTCCTGACCTATAGCGTCCCCGTTGGCGGCGTCCCCGTCAATGAAACCAATCAGGTGCTTCTTACCGGCGGCGCTGCGGCGCCTTTGCAGGCCCGCGCGCTGAACGCCTTCGGATTGCCCGTATTTAACGCGCAGGTTACCTACGCCGAGACCGACGCCATCGGTGGCGCGGTCATCACCAATGCCAGCACCGTAACCGACGCCGACGGCTATATCTCGGCAAATGTCAGCATACCCAACGCGTCCGGTGTCTACACCGTCGCGGCCACCGTCGACGGTGTCTCGCAGGTCTTTACGCTTACCGTTCCTGGCGTGGGTGTCACTGGTTCTGGTGGCAACGGAAGCAGTCAGGTCAGCATCGTGACCGGCGAAGGCCAGCTCGTTTTTCAAGATTCCGCCAGCGTTTACCCGCTTACAGTTCTTGTCACGGATACCTCTGGCAATCCGCTGCCGAACATTTCAGTAAGTTTCGCCTTGGGCGGCTGCACTCTCCCCAACAACGGAGGGCCGATCCCGGTTCCCTTAGGGACCTCTCTCACCAATTCGTCGACTACGACGGACGCCACTGGACAGGTGTACACTTTCTTCATAGGGGGCAACCTCACCATAGGTGAGCCGGTGGCTGCGTGCACTGTCGTCGCCGCTGCGCCGTACGGCGCGGTTACCTTCAACGAGACCGTCATTCTGTTCAGCGAGACCGGAAGCAGCGCTTTCGCCCAATTCAACCTGATTAACCCGAACGGGGCAACCAACTACACCATCGTTCTGCCGGAAGGCCAGCCGGTTCCCAACGCCATCGAAGCGCAGATTTTCGCCCTCTCACCCGGTGCGACGGGCGATCCCCTCCCCAACGTCAGCGTCTACACGTACTATGACGATACGACTACAGTAGCGAACCCTACCTACCCGGGCTGCGTATTGACGGCGACCTGTGGCGTCGGAGAAGGACCCAATGGCACTAACCTGCCCGCGCCGGCATCCTGTGTGGGATCCAGCGACTCGGATTCGAACGGTGTCACCCACTGTACCCTGGTCTCGGTTTGCCAGCTCGGCTTCTTCCATTTGGGAGTCGCCTTCGGCAATCCCTTGCTCTTAGCGAACGGTATCGAAATCCAGATCGTCCCCGGCGGCCCGTCGAGGTTCAACATTACTGCCGGCAATACCCAGAGCGGCGTTGCCGGCCAGACTCTTTCGCAGAGTCTCACCGCGACTCTCACGGACGCCTGCGGCAACCCTGTAGGCGCAGGTACCCCGGTCACCTGGAAGGTTACTCCCGCGGGTTCCGCCACGCTCAGCGGTACCAGCAGCGCGACCAACGCACAGGGCGTCGTCTCGACGCGCGTGACGCTGGGCCAGAATCCAGGTACGGTTACCGTAACCCTCACCGCAGGCTCGATTACGGCGACGTTCACACTCACCAACGTGATCGTCGTCTCCAGCATCAGCCTGGTCAGCGGCGGCAATCAGAGCGTCCAGGAGGGACTGCAATTCCCCTCACCGCTGGTATTCGTGGTTAAGGATAACCACGGCAACCCCGTCAGCGGCGTCGCTGTGAACTTCACGGTAACCGGCTTCGCCTCGCTCGCTCCGGGTTCGGGTAGCGCGACCACTAACTCGTCCGGCATTGTGCAGGTCATTGCGACTGCGGCGGGTTCTCCGGGATCCGCCGTCGTCACCGCCACCACGGCCGCGGGGTTATCCGCTTCAGCGACGCTTACCACGCTTCAGCCTGGCCCCTCGGTGACCAATACCAGCTTCACCAACGCCGCCAGCGGGGTAGTCGGAATGGCCGTATGCAGTTTGGGGACGCTGAAGGGCGCCGGAGTTGCCACGGGTGTACAGGGTATAGTTAGCGGCCTTGGGTTTGGACCGCTTCCCCTCCAGCTCGCTGGATTCAGCATGACCTTTCAGTCCCCCGGCGGCCCACCCATTCAGGCGCCGATTCAATCCGTGTCCAACGTGAGTGGCGCTCAACAGGTGAACTTCCAGGTACCGTGCGAACTGACGGCGCCCGGCGTGGCCACCGTAGTCGTCACCGCCAATGGCGCATCGACGACCGTAAATAACCTCCCTATTCTCCCGGCTCAGCCCGGCATCTTCACGGGCGGGGGGACTTACGGCATAGTGACCAGCGCCGCTAACGGAAGCTCTGTCTCGAGCACTAATTTCGCCTTCCGCGGACAGACCTACTACATGTACGTCACCGGCCTCGGCCAAACGAATCCGCCCATCTCCACCGATAGCGTCGGTGTCGCGAATCAAAACGTCGTGGCGCAGATTGTCGTGGGGGTCGGCAATCAAGGCGTAATTGTCACCTCGGCCCAGTATGCGCCGGACCAGACCGGCCTATACCTGATCGGGTTCCAGATTCCACTCAGCTACCCGACAGGTCCCAATCAGAACCTGGTGGTGGAAGCGATCGTCAACGGAGTGCAGGCCTACAGCCAAACAGTGTTACTTGGCGGCGTCCAGTAGACCACGTTGACTTCCAGCCCCATGCGTCAGCTTGGGGCTTCTTGTGGGGCAGGCAATCTTGCCTGCCGCCGCCTTTCAGGCGGCGCTGAGGCGCGATACTATGACGTGCTCGTCGTTCAAGGCCCACCCGTCAGGGTGGGAATTCTCCAACCTGGACGGCGTACGCTAGGAGTGGAGGACCACCCATGCCCGACCCACTTCGCGATCATCTGGTCAAATTGTTGCGCGGCGGCGGAGCGCACGTGGATTTCGACTCGGCCATCAAAGGCCTCCCGGCGAATCTGCGTGGCAAGCGGCCGAAAGGCGCCCCGCATTCGCCCTGGGAAATCCTTGAGCACATGCGCATCGCGCAATGGGACATTCTCGATTTCACGCGTAACAAAAACTATGCGGCCATGAAATGGCCCGACGACTATTGGCCGAAGACCCCCGCGCCTCCGAGCGCGGCAGCATGGACGAAAAGCGTCCGCGCGTTTCACGCTGACCTCGAGGCCATGTGCGCTCTGGTCAACAACCCGGAAGTGGATCTGCTCGCGCGCATCCCGCATGGCGACGGCCAGACCATTCTCCGCGAAGCGCTCCTGATAGCCGATCACAACGCGTATCACTTGGGAGAACTGGTGCTGGTGCGGAGACTGCTCGGGGCCTGGAAGTAGCCGTGCCTTACAGAGCCGCGACCAAAGGGAGCGGTACGCTCAACCCCCTAGCCAACCCTCAATCTCCTACCTAACGCTCAACCTCGTTTCCGAGCCGCGACCAAAGGGGGCGGCCAAAAACTGCCTCTTCCTTAAGTGGATGCTTTTTCCACCATCCCGATACGCGGCTTCAATGGCTGCCGATCAGCCCATACAACAGGACCGCCAGCACGATCGCCGTAACCGTCACGTACACCCGATCCTTCTCCAAACCGAACGCGACCAGCGCGAAGGCCACGCGCGCGATCGGCGTCGCGATCAGCAGCAGCAACCCGAACTGGATGACGGCAAGCCAATCGAATCGCACTGCACCCTTCACGATTCCACGCAACGTTCGATCCGCGCCGGGTTCGGGATGGAAGGTGTGATAGTTGGCTGGCTGCTCGCCCTGATGCGCCAGATAGCCGATGCCGCCGATCAGCACCACCGCCGCCGCGATGCTCACGCCCGTGCGCAACAGATTCGCGACAATTTTCTCCAAACGCTCGTCGGTCATTAGATTTTCTTTCCGATCCCGTTCCAGATCATCTCGATCGCCATCAACCCGACCACGCCCGCGAAGATCCAGCGGAGCACTTGCGTGCGCGCGCCCGCCAATATCCTCGCGCCCAGCAGGGATCCCGCCAGCACTCCCAGCATCACCGGCATCGCCAGCCCCGGGTTGATATAGCCGCGGCTCAGGTATACGCCCGCGCTCGCCGCCGCGGTCACGCCGATCATGAAATTGCTGGTGGTGGTGGATACTTTGAACGGGATGCGCATCGCCTGGTCCATCGCGATCACCTTCAGCGCGCCTGACCCGATCCCCAGCAGCCCCGAAAGCGTTCCCGCGCCAAACATCAATCCGAATCCGGTTTTCACGTTCCGCACGTCGTAATGTTTCAAGCCGTCCGGCGTCGGATAGGTGCTGGAAAATTTCAACGCGCGCGCCAGCCGGTCCGCGGAAGCGCCGGGTGCGTCCGCGGGAGCGGTGCGTGTCGATTGCCACGCGGCCTGTAATAGCACCAATCCGAAAATGACCGCAAGCGCCGAGGTCGGAGTCTTCGCCGACAGAAACGCCCCCAGCAGAGCGCCCAAAGTGGTCGCGACTTCCAGAAACATCCCCACGCGCATGTTCGAATAGCCTTCGCGCACATAAGCGGCAGCCGCGCCGGAGGAGGTCGCGATCACCGACACCAGACTCGCCCCGATTGCGTAGCGGATGTCGACCCCCAACAGCAGCGTCAGCGCGGGCGTTACGATCACCCCGCCCCCTAAACCTGTCAGCGCGCCCACGAATCCCGCCAGCATCGAAATGGCGAACACGATCGGCGTGAATTCGAGAATGGTCACTGGACTCCTCCCGGCTTCCAGCCCCATGCGTAAGCTTGGGGCTTCGCGACTCGCTGTTCTATATCGAACTCTGCATTATATCGAGCTCTGCATTCAAGGATAGCCGCGCTACAATCGTTGCTCGAAGTGCGCACAGCGTGCTGCACCGTCGTGCGCGATCTAACCATGATCCTCGCCGCCATCCTCTGCTTCGGAATCCTCACCATGTGGGTCCCGGCACGCTGGGCCCTCAGCGCGTTCGAGGTTTCCCTGTTCGCGCTGGCAAGCTTCGTAATCGTGCGCCGGGTTCTTGTTCAGAACCGCGACAACGCGGGGCCGGCAGTCCTGCCGGCGAGCCGGCTTTCAAGCCGGCTTCTTCCCACACTTCCCCCCGTCGGCCTGCTTCTCGCAGCAGCCGCCGCGTGGGGCGTGATCCAGATCGCCTCTCACCGCTCCGTTTACGAACTAAGAACCTGGGAATCCGTGCTGGGATGGACCGTCAACCTGGTCGCATTCTTACTCGCGTTCGAATACACCCACGGCGTCGGGCGACTCCAACACCGTGAGCGATTCCTGCGCTTGATCCTCATGTTCGCCTTCGCGCTGAGCGTCGTCGCCATCTTCACCGAACTCACTTCGCCACCCGGCGTGGTGTTTTGGAAATTCGACCTCTCCACCGGCGCCCAGACGCTCGGTCCGTTCGTTTATCGAAATCAATACGCCGCCTTCGTCGAAGCCGTGCTGCCGCTGGCGATTGTCCGCGCCCTGCTCGACCGGCGCAGAACTTTCGCGTACATCGCGATCGCGGCCGTGCTCTTCGCATCGGTGGTGGCCGGAGGATCTCGCGCCGGGTCGATTTTGTGCCTGTCGGGAATCGTCGTGACGCCGTTGCTAGTGTTCTCGCGCAAGCTCATCTCCGGGCGCACCATGCTTCGCGGCCTTGCGGGCAGCCTGGCCGCGATCGTCCTCCTCACCGGAGTGGTCGGATGGGAAACCATCTGGAATCGCCTGCAGGAACCCAATCCTTATTCGCTGCGCGCCGAACTGGTGCGTTCCTCGCTCGATATGGTGCGCGACCGGCCGCTGATGGGATTCGGTCTGGGCACGTGGTCGACCGCGTACCCCGCCTACGCGCGTTTCGACGATGGAACCTTCGTCAATCAGGCTCATAACGACTGGGTCCAATGGGCGGCCGAAGGCGGCATACCGTTTCTCGCGATCATGCTGGCGATTGTCGCCATGAGCGTCCGGCCCGCGCTGCGATCCTTGTGGGGCATCGGGTTGCTCGCCGTGTTCCTCCACTGCCTGGTGGATTATCCGATGCAGCAGCGCCCCGCGCTCGCCACATTCTTTTTCGCGCTGCTCGGCGTCCTCGCCGAGCCGTGACCCGTGGGGCAGGGCCGTGCCCTGCCAATTGAGGCGCGACAGTGTGGAGCGCTCGTTCTTGTGAGCCGCGAATGTAAATGAGCGGTACGCTCAATTTCCTCCTTACTCTCAGGCGATAAACCCGCGTGCACCGCGAAACCAACCCTAGTAAACTGATCGGTGACGTTTCCGTTACCGAGCCGTGACCAAAGGGAGCGGTCCAAGAGTGCTTCCTTTCCGACGCAGGAGGTCCCATGAGTATCACCCGTAAAAACTTCATGAAAGGCGCGGGCGCCGCCGCCCTTGGAATGATGTTGCCCGAACTCTCTTCGCCGCTGCCGGTCGACGCCGCCTCGCTGCCCGACCTGGTCCCCGGCAATCTCCCCGATACCGAGGAGCTCTGGAAATGGCTCCAGCAGCTCGCCGGCTGGTGTCCTGCCTATACCGGCAGCCCCGGCCACGTGAACTTCGTCAATTTTCTCGATGCCGAATTGCGCCGATCCAAACTCACGCCGCAGCGCAAGACCTACACGCTGCCTCGTTGGGAACTGAAAGAGTACGGCATCAAGGTCGCCAGCGACGAAATTCACGCCGCGAGTTATCGCCCTTACTCCGGCTCCACCGGACCCTCCGGCGTCAGCGCGCCGCTCTACTACGCCGGCATCGGCGACAAACTGGATTACTCCGGCGCCGCCGGGAAAATCGTGCTGATCGAAATGCCGCCCGCGCTCGATCGCAGCGGCGGAGCCCTGGTGGGCGACCTCGTCGGAACCTATCCCGCGTCGACGCCGCTTCCCAACGTGCGTTACGGCGTGATCGGCGTCTACCGCTTCACTCCCGACATCAAGCCTCTCGAAAAGGCCGGCGCAGCCGGCGCCATTTACATCTGGAACAATATTTCGGACGCCAATGCCGAGGACCAGGCCCTGCCCTTCTCCTCGTCCTCGTCGAACGTCCCCGCCCTGTGGGTGAACGCGACCCAGGGCAAGCGACTGAAGCAGCTCGCCGCCTCCGGTGCTTCCGCGCATCTCACGCTCAACGCCGTTTCCCATCCCGACACGCCTACTGACAATCTTTGGGCCGTGCTCCCCGGTAAAACCGACGAAACCATCATCATCAACACCCACACCGACGGCTGCAACGCCTGCGAAGAGAATGGCGCGCTCGGCGTCGTCGCCCTCGCCCGATACTTCTCGAGAATTCCACAAGCCCAGCGCAATCGCACGCTCGTCTTCCTGATGACCACCGGCCATTTCGGACACGGCTACGTTCGCGGCACGCAGGATTGGCGCACCACCAATCCGGACCTGATGAAGAAAGCCGTCGCGTGCGTCACCATCGAGCATCTGGGCGCGAACGAATGGGTCGACAACGCGGCCGCCAACCAATACAAGCCGACCGGCCAGTTCGATTGGGGCGTCGCCTACACTCCGCTGCGCGCGGAAGGCCAGGTGTTTCTCGACGCTGTGAACGGCACCGAAGCCCGCAACACTTACGCGTTCAAGCCGCAGGGTTCCTATCCGGGCGAAGGCGCCGGCTTCTGGGCCGCCGGAATTCCGACCATTTCCTATATCCCGTCGCCGCAGTTTCTGTTCATCGCTCCGGCCAAAGGCGGCGGACTCGAGAAGCTCGACAAACGCCGGCTGCATGGCGAAGTGACGACGATGGCTCGCTGCGTCGCCGCTCTGGATAAGATGACCATCGCCGAAATCAAGGGCGCCAACGGCTAACCCGCTTGTGGGGCAGGGCCATGCCCTGCCAAGCCCGCCCGTAAGTAAGGGCGCGCGCCCCAGCCCTTGAGGCGCTACAGCATGGAGCGCTCGTCGTTCCAGCACCCGTCAGGGTGGGGGATTGCTACCGCCCCCGCACGTGAAGGGCGCGCATCCCCCGGTCATGATACTCTGTTGATTTCGCCTACCGATGTCGATCCAAATATTCCTCCAGGGAAAACTCCTCGGCATTGACGAGTTTCTCTTCGCTCCCGCCGACCAGGATCACGATCAGGTCTTCACCGGCCGCTCGCACTGGATCAGTCTGCTGAGCGAAATCCTTCCACGCGCCCTGCTTGCCGAGCTCGGCTTGGCCAAAATTCTGCTGGGATCCAGCGGTGGCGGCCAGTTCCTCCTGGTCCTGCCGCAGGAATCGCGCGACGCGGCCGAGGCTTTTCTGCGCGCCGCCGCCGCCGAAATCGCCGCGCTCAGCGATGGATCGCTCAAGCTCCTCTGGAGCGTCACAGAAAATCTTGGCGATTGGTCCGACGTGCGCCGCCGCCTCACCGAAGCCATGGATCATCGCCGCGGGACGCCGCTCGATACAAGTGGGGCAGGCGATCTTGTCGCCTCCCAGCCCGGTGGGGCAGGCGATCTCGTCGCCTGCCATTCTAGCGACTCCCAATCTAGTGGAGCAGGCGATCTTGTCGCCTGCCCTTCTAGCGACCCCCAATCTAGTGGTCCAGGCGATCTCGTCGCCGGCCAGTCCGCCGCCTCACACGCTTATTTCGCCGGCCACCTGGGCATGCGCCTGCGCGACGCCGAATCCGCCGCATGGTCTCCCGAAACTCCCGGACGCATTTTGATCGGCGAAGGGAAACACGTCTGGAGCCTCGCCGGATCTTCCGTCGACCCGCTGCCCTTCGCGCGCCACGCCGCCCCCAGTGACGCCGGAACCGAGCCCGCCTCCACCGCCAACCTCTCTTCCCGCGCCGCCGGGCTCAAGACCTGGGGCGTGCTGCGCGGCGACGTCGACAACTTCGGCATTCGCATCCGCCGCGCCCAAACCATCGAGGAACATATCCAGCTCTCCGTGATGTTCAAGCAATTCTTCGCGGGCGAATTGGAAGTGCTGTGCTCCATGCCCGAATTCTGGCGAAAAGTGACGGTGATCTTTTCGGGCGGCGACGACTTCGCCGTCTACGGCGCATGGGACGCCCTGGTCGGCCTCGCCCGCGAGCTGGAGCGCCTGTTCCACCGCTTCGCCGAAACCAATCTCAAGGATTTCGCCGGTCTGGAAGGCAAGACCATCACCATGGCGCTCGCGCTCGCGCCCGCCCGTGACGCTTCTCTCGGCGCCGTGTTCGAGGAAGCCGGACAGCGCCTGGAAGCCGCCAAATCTTCGGATAAGGATTGCATCTGGCTGCTAGGCAGAACGCTCGAATGGAAGCAGTTCGCTGAAGCGGCCGACCTGAAGGATTCCCTGATGCGCATGATCGGCGAGTTCCATTGCTCGCCGCAATATCTGCGCGATTTGTGCGGTATTTATCGCGAAACGCAGTCGAAAATGTCGCGCCGCCAGGCCCGCCGCACCGGTGGCGAGCGTCCCTGGCGCTACCATCGCCGCATCCGCCGGATTCTCAGCGCGGCCCGCCCGGTCGCGCGCCGCGAACGCGAGCGCAATGAGTTTCAGAAAGCCAGAACGTCGCTGATCGCGGACCTGATCGGCCGCAGCGCGGTGACCGTGAAGTTGCGCCCCGCGGGCCGTGTGGCGCTAGAATGGGCCAGATTGTCAGCGGAGTAATCCGAGCCGCGACCAAAGGGAGCGGTCCTTACGAATGCGTGATGAGGCGCGACAGAAATGTGGGGCCGGCACTCTTGCCGGCGAGCCGGCCTTCAGGCCGGCTTCTTTGAGGCGCGACAGAATGGAGCGCGTAGTCTTACTGAACCGCGCCCGTTAGGGCGCGCGTGTTTTGACGTGGGGCAGGCAATATTGCCTGCAGCCGCCTTTCAGGTGGCACAGGCTTTAGCCTGTGTACGCGAGGCGCGACAGAATGGAGCGCGTGTCTTACTGAACCGCGACCAAAGGGAGCGGCCCTTACGAAGTAGGGCGCGCGTAACGAGAGGATTTTATGGAAGACGAACCACAATCAACAGCCGGCTCGACTCTTAGCGACGCCCTGGCAGAGGCTCTGAAGCTGGAAAAGCCTCAAGCCCCGCCCGTAAGGGCGGGGATCCCGGACGCTCCAGCCCCGCCCGTTAGGGCGGGGATTACCACTGAGGAATCTGCGGCTCCAGCCCCGCCCGTCAGCGCGGCGACGCCCGCGCCCGAAGGCGACGCTCCGTCCGGAGCAGCAAGTACGCCGGCGCCCAGACCCGAATCGCAACGGCCGCCCAGACCTCCGAACGCCCAGCGCGAAAATCGGCCGCCCCGGCCACAAGGTCAAGGTCCGGGCCAGGGTGACCGCCGCCCCGAACATCGTGGCGACCAACGAGGCGCCCGCGGACCCGGTGGAGACCGCGGACCCGACCGCGGCGGTGACCGTGGCGATCGCCGCGAAGGCGGCCGCCCCGGCGGCGGACGTCCCTTCGATGGTCCCGCCGACATCGAGCTCGAAAAGCTGATCTCCGACAGTCTGTATCTCGACAACCAGGCGCACGCGGTCGTGGTGCGCATGCGTGATATGGACTCCGGCACCAAGAGCCAGCTTCGGCGTCTCTACAACGCCGTTCGCCGCGCCGTCCGCGCGCCCGAAAGTGAGCGCCAGCATCAATTCGTCATGCTTCGCGCGCGCCTGGCCTATACCATCGCGCGCCATTCGCTGCGGAGTCTCGACGCCCTGGAGCGGCTGCTGCTCCAGGTCACGCGCCGCAACGACGCGCGCGGTTATGAACGTTTCAAAGATTTGTTCGAAGCCATCGTGGCTTACAACGAATAGAATGACAGCCCCACATAAACATCGATCAACGCCGTACTTACCGAGCCGCGACCAAAGGGAGCGGTACGCTCAACTTTCCAAGGACGCTCAAACCTCCTGCGAAGCCGCGACTCTCTTACAGAACCGCGACCGTAAGGGAGCGGCGACACGTCGCATCGCTATTTTATGACGGACTCTAACCAACGAGGACTATGAGCTCACATACCGCTCAAACACAATTGCAGCTGGTCGGCAAACTGATTCTTTCAGGCGATCTGCACTGCGAAACCGGACTGCACATCGGCGCCGGCAAAGGCTCGCTCGAAATTGGCGGCGCGGATAATCCGGTCGTCAAAGACGCCTTCGGGCTTCCCTATATTCCCGGCAGCTCGCTGCGCGGCAAGGTTCGGTCGCTGCTCGAGAACGCCATGGGCCTCACTTCCCCCGCCGAGCTGGTGTATCTCTCCAAGCGCCGGGGACAGGAGGTCCGCATTCATCAAAGCGATCGCCCCGACGACGAAATCTGTCTGCTGTTCGGCCGCAGTCCTGGTCGAGTCGAGCGCGTGGAAGGCGGCGAGACCGGCGAGAATCGCGCGGCCAGTCCGGCCCGGCTGACCATTTACGACGCGCCGCTCGAACAGGAGAGCATCACCGCTCAAATGCGCGAGAATCTCGACGACGAGATCACTGAGGTCAAGAGCGAGAACGCCATCGACCGCATCACTTCGCAGGCCAATCCGAGGACGCTCGAGCGCGTCCCGGCCGGCGCGCGTTTCAAAGTCCGCATGGTTCTGGACGTCCTCTGCGAGGAGGACAAGCCGCTGGCGGCTCGCGTGATCGAAGGCCTGCGCCTGCTCGAAGATGACGCTCTGGGCGGCGGCGGATCGCGCGGCAGCGGCCGTGTGCGATTCGCCAATCTGAAACTGATCTGGCGCAATCGCGCGTTTTATTCGTCGGGCGGCGAGGAATCCGAACTCGCCTCCGGCGCGGATCTGGCGGCCGTGCAAAAACTCACCGCGGACGGCTTCGCGGAAAAACTGAGCTGATGACCGTGGAAAAAACGGGGACGGTTCAGGCCTTCCGATTCAGTCTTCGCACGGACACGGACGCCGAGCGATGTGTCGGCGCGCTTTCCCAGATCGCTGGTCGTAGGCTAACCTGGAATCAGCTAATGGCTGCGTTCCCAGGAGGAGACTAATGCCAGATCGCGTTGCGGCCGAAAGCGCAGAGGCAAAACGCCTTCTGGGGCGCTAGGTGATATCGTTGCGGTCGCCAAGACGGAATTGAGGAAGCTTACAATGAAGGCAAAATCTCGGGTGAGATCTACAAAGCCACGATTGGCCCAAAAGCACGCCAAGCGGGCGAAATCGGCATTTGAGCAACACGCCGGCGCCCGGCTTGACGCGGCGTTGCGAGCACCGAACAGCGCGGATGATCTCTCCGGGCGGGAGGTCTATCGTCGCGCTTTGGGGCAGTGTCCTTCAATATCGATGCACCCACGTCGCCAGCAGGGCCTGCCCTGCATAGCTGGGACCAGAATTCCCGTCCATCTCGTCATTTGGGCCGTGGAGCAGAGCGGCTCAATCGACGGTGCGCTGAAATCTTATCCTGACTTAAGCAGACAGCAAGTCAAAGACGCGCTATACTTCGCTGAGAGCATTTTGGGATCGCCGGATGTCATCACCGAAGCTGCGCCTACTGCTTGACGAATCGATCACTAATCCTTTAGCAAATGGCATTTTGCGAATGTCGCGCTCAGCCGTATACGTGAGGACGAATCCGACACTCAAAGGCAAGGAAGACCCGGAAATTGCGAACGAAGCTAACCGGGATGGACGGATGATCGTCGCGCTAGACAACGATTATAGAGGCATTACCGTTACGGCGGGCGTAATCAAATTGAACGCGGATCGGGTGGATGAAGATTGCCTGATCAAGATCTTTCGCGCGTTTTGGCAATCAGGCCATAGAGCCAAAGCCAAGAACAGAAGGACTTATCTTACAAACCGCGGGATTCGGATCACAAACGGAGAAGAGTTGGTGCACAAATGGAATCCCCATCCCTGCGCGCATCACGCCCTGAATCGATGACGGCATGAGTCAAGCGATTTTTCGCCCAGGTTTTTCGCGAAAACCGGGACGGACACTTTTTCTGCGGCAACGTCAAGCATGCACCACGTCGTTTGAGGGAGTCTGAGAACAGAAAGCCAATCCATGCTGATTAGACTCCACCCCACCACCCCCTGGCGCATCGGACCCGACTCCGGCGATCGCGATCGCGTGGACCGCATCTATCACAGCGATTCGCTCTACTCAGCCGTATCGAGCGCGATGGCGCGCCTGGGTACTCTCGACGAATGGCTGGACGCCACCGCGCGCGCCACCGAACCGGCCGTGCGATTCAGCTCCTGTTTCCCCTTTCAAGGCGACGTGAGCTTCATCGTCCCCCCGCGCAGCCTGTGGCCCCCGCCGGCTTCCCCCAAAGTCCGATGGCGCGGCGCAAAGTTCGTGCCGTTAAGCGTAGTGAATGAACTGGTGACGTCGCCATCCATTTCCGAAGAGGGTTGGACCGTCGACCCGGCCAGCGAATGCCTGATACCCATCGGCAACTCGGGTTCCGCGTCCGGCCCATTTCGCGTCTCCGTGAGATCGAGCGCCGCCATCGACCGCCACGGCTCCGGCGTCTTTCCGCACTCCACCGCCTGCATCGAATTCGCCCCGAATTCCGGATTGTGGGCCGTGGCCGAGTTCGCAGATGACGCAGCTCGCGAGAAATGGACCGCGCCGTTGCAAGGGGCCATCCGGCTCCTCGCCGATTCCGGATTCGGAGGCGAGCGCTCGCGCGGCTGGGGTCGCGCCGAAGTTTCGTTCTCCGATGATCCCCTCCCGTGGGGCAGCGCCATGCGCTGCCTTCCCGATGACAAGACACCACTCGCACCCGCAACCGATTCCGCCTGGTGGATGCTCTCGCTATTTCATCCCGCCTCCGGTGATTCCATCGACTGGGGCCGCGGCAGTTACTCGCTCACCACGCGCGGCGGCCGCGTCGAAAGCCCGGTAAGCTGGGGCGATGCGAAAAAGCCTACGCGCATGATCGCGGAAGGCTCCGTGATCGTCGCCGCGACGGAGCCGCGCGGATCGGCGTCGAACGTCGCGCCCGACCATTTTCCGCATCCCGTGTATCGCGCCGGTTTCGCGCTCGCTGTGCCGATTCCCCTGGGGCCCGCCGGGAGACCATCCGCATGAAATATCGCCTCACCTGTCTCACGCCCACTCTGATCGGCGACGGTCAACGGCTCGCGCCAATCGATTACATGGTCTGGAAAGATCACGTGAACGTGCTCGATCAGCGCCGGATCTTCCGCCTTCTGGCAAAGGGTCCGCGCCTGGATGGCTATCTCGCACAGTTGAAAACAGCCGACCGCTTGGATTTCGCGTCGTGGGGCGGCTTTGCGCAGAATTTCGCGGGGCGTCGCATTCCCTTCGAACATCCCAGTTCGATTCCGTGCTGGGAAAAAGCCAAACCCGAAAATCTTTTCATCCCGACCTTTGCAGTTTCGCCGTCGGGTCCCTACGTCCCCGGCACCGCGATTAAAGGCGCGCTGCGCACCGGCGCGGTTCACGATCGCTGGAACGAAAAGACCATGTCCGACCTCGCCGCCCGCCTCGCTGCCGACGACCGTCCCGCGCGCAATCCCGCGGCCAGAGCCGAGGAAGCCGTGCTTGGCGGCGGAGGATCGAATCGGATGCGCCGCATTTCCGCGGGCGATTCCCTACCGGTAACTCATCAGAACATGAAGGTTTACCTGATCCGCGTAGCCACTTTAGTTGCGAGAGGAGCCGACAAATTCGAGGTCGGATGGAAATCGCCGCGCGGTTCCGTCGATGCGCGCCGCATCGACGACAGCACCCCGATGTTCGTCGAAATGGCTTCGCCAGGTACTTCATTCGAAGGCGCTTGGCAGGAACGCTCGATTGGCGATCGGGCGAAGATTTTTTCCGCCGCGAATCGCTACGCCGCCGCGCAGTTGGCGCGCCACAAAGAGTACGCCGCATGGAGCGGGCTCAACGCGCTGGCCGCGACTTTGGCTCAACTCGAAGCGAAGTTAGAAGAGGTCGCCCGGTCGCAAAGCGCTTGTATTGTGTCGATTGGGTGGGGCGGCGGCTTGGTCGGCAAATCGGCATACCTCGCGACCACCGACGAATCCTATCGCCAGATCATGAAGAGCGACTCCTTTTATCACGCGGCGCTCCGCACCGGGATGCCTTTCCCGAAAACACGGAAGGTGATTTTCGAGGGCGGGAAGCCGGCTAATCTGCCGGGGTGGGTCTTGATCGAGGCCGCGTAGCCGCCGCGGGCGTGCCGCGGTAAAACACGGTGTTTTAGCGATAAATCCGCGGTTTTTTCATTTAACCGTGTTTCACGGAGTAACATCTTGATTTTAGGCAACTTGCTAGAGACTACCGACCGAATCTTCGCCTACTGAATTTTGACCAGCGGGCGCGCCTTCAACGCCGCCGATTTCGCCGACTCGCTGTTCGAAAACATTTCGTAGGAATCGAAGTCGTCCTCGGCCACGGGCGTGAGCGCGAGATCCGTGTAATCGCGAGCGTTGGGGTCCCGCTTCAAGCGCTGCCGGAATCGCCCCAAGTCCCAAAGTTGCCGCGCAAGCTGGACGTGCTTCGAAATCAGATCGGCAACGTAGCGGGGATAAAAAACCCAGGGGCTCTCGATCGGCAGGCCCGGGCGCCGCTCCTTGCGATACTTGCGCCGCCAATAGCCGCCCTGGAGCGGATGCACTTTTTCGAGCGCGATGCAGCCCCAGTACCAGCTCAGCAGGAGCAGCATGTTGCCGGGGTTGCTGTTGGTCGAAACGGAGCGGCGCATCACAGTTTTCATGTGCTCCGGCGTGTAGAACGTTCGCCAAGCCTCCTGGTATATCTGCTCCCATTGCTCGCGCGACATGGTGGCGTGCGCGGCGGTGACGTGCTCCAGGTCGTACTTATTCAGATCCGGATCGAGATACGCGCCCGCTTCGTACAGGCGCTTGTGATCCTCGGAGCCGGGCAGCGGCGTGAGGCAGTGAAATTCCAACAGATCGATGGGGAGCTCGCGCTGGATGATCTTGATATCGTGAATAATCGATTCGGGCGTATCGCCGGGGAAGCCGAGAATGTAACCCGCGAAAATCGTGGCGCCGGCGTGCTTCCAGGCGAGCAGCATTTTGCGGTACTCGGTGATCTTGTTCTGTTTCTTGCGGGCTCCTAGAAGGCTCGCGGGATTGATGCTTTCGAGTCCGATGAACACGCGCGCGACGCCCGCGCGGCCCGCCTTCTCGATGAAATGCGGCAGGCGATGGCACATGGTGTCCACCTGAATGATGAACTTGATGTTCAACTTCTCCTGTTCGCGCATGGCGATGAGGCGGTCGAATACGCTCTCCCAGTCGGTGTTGCGCGCGAAATTGTCGTCGGTGATGAAAAAGCGGTTGACGCCCTGCGCCAGGTTGCCGCGGATGATCCGCTCCACGTCGTCGGCCGAGCGCCGCCGCGATTTCCGGCCCTGCACATTGATGATGGTGCAGAAGGAGCATAGAAACGGGCAGCCGCGTCCAGCGTCGAAGCTGGTGAGCGTTCCGGCGGTGCGCTTGATTCGGGAAACCGGGAGCATGGGCAGCGTGGCGCCGGTGATGGACGGCAGATCGTCCATGTAGTTGTAAATCGGCTGGAGCGTGCCGTTCCAGGCGTCGCGCAGAATCGCGTCGAAGCGGCCCTCGGCCTCACCGGCAAATAAAGAGATGCCGAGATCGAGCGCTTCCTTGAGCTCCGGCGTTAACTCGGGGAGCATCGACAGACACCCAGAAACGTGGAATCCGCCGAGGCAGACCGTGACGCCCGCGGCGCGCAGCTTGCGGGCGATATCCATGGCGCGGGGAAACTGATTGGATTGGACGCCGACCAGCGCGACCATTCCTTTTTTGCCGGCGAGGCGACGGGCGATGCGGTCCGGCTTGAAGCGGGTGTTGGTTTCGTCGTAGGCGGTGATTTCGATTTCGACGTCGTCACCCAGGGCGCGCCGCTGCTTGCAATCGAGCGCAAGTCCGTTCATCACTGCTAGCGTGTTCGACGGAATGGTGGAACGGAGCCACTGGATGAGGTAGCCGTCGTCGTCGTAGTGCGACGGCTTTACGAGGACGAGTGAAAATTGCTGAGTGCTCAAGAAAGCTCATTGTAACGCGGCTGGGGAATATGGAGGCGAAAAGCGGTGTGCGAAAAAGATGAAGGGCCGGACCAGGGGGTCCGGCGCGGACGAGGGCGTCCGCCCCACCACGACCGACTGATCTACGTACGCCGTCTAGGCTTCTTCTTGAGCGAAGAGATTGCCGATATCACGGGCGCCGTGAAAGACGCGGATCACGTCGATACCGTTCTGGCGCGGCAAGTAGAAGAGTAGGTAGTTCTCGAAGCCTTTGACCGGAAATCGCCGAAGCCCTTTCAAGCTCGCAACGCCGGAGTCGTACAAAACGCCGCTCCGCGGATGGTGGACCAATTGGAGGCAGGTTGCCTCAACGGCGGCGAAGTAGCGTTCGGCCAGGTCCACGCCGGCTTGCTCGCCGAAGTAGACGAACTGTTCAAGCAAATCCAGCCGGGCCCGTGGCCGTTGAGTAACCGGCGAGATCATTTCCTGGCGGACCGCTTCTTGCGGGATTCCAGCTTGGCGAGAGCGTCTTGTTTGAGGTCCCTCCAAAACTTAGCATCCACCGGAATGGAGTCACCGGAGTTGATCCCTTCCAGCAGCAGGCTATCGAGCCTCTCCTTGGCTCGGCGCTTTTGATCGCCCCGGATCAGTTCACGGACATACTCGCTGGGAGTGCTGTAGCCGCTCTTGGTTTGGGCTTCCACATATTCCTTAAGTTCTTCCGGCAAGGAGACGTTCATGGAGGTCATGGCTCTAAGCTACATCGGCTGGCAGTAACTGTCAATTGCTGCCATCTATGCGGATCCCCCTCAATTTAGGGTGTCGCGTTTTGTTCTGCTTCGAGAAATGCCCATCTTCCCGATGGAAGGCGCACCCTGACGGGTGGGGCTTGAAGCGCGGATGAGACTCCCCACCCTGAGGGGTGGAGGCCTGAATAATGAACCATCCGCACCCTGACGGTGGGGCTTGAAAGGCAGGCGACAAGATCGCCTGCCCCACAATTCTTACTTCTTCAAACTCGACTGCCAGTTCAGCACCACCGTGTACGGCTCCGGTTTACTTTCCTTAGCCGCCGCGACGAGAAAACGCTTGCCGTCCGCGGCTGCATCCCACTTGGCCCCTTGGGGGAGCGCAAGCCCGAGGGGCTGAGGCTTCCCGGCCCGAAACACTGGACTGGTCGCTATCTCGACAGCCATGATCTTTCTATCAGAGGAACGATAATAATAAAGTCCCCGGCCGTCACTGCGCCACGTTGGTTCGTCCCCGGGTTCATTAGAGATTTGCCACTTGCCACGGCCTTCCACGGCCGTGCCGGTGGAGTTCAGTGAAAACGAACGCACGTACACCTCGACACGGCCGGACTCATCCGATTGGTAGGCCACCCAATGGCCGTCAGGAGAAAAGCTAGCGCTTTGCTCGTTGAATTCCGTGATCAGGAAAGGGACCGGCTTCTTGTCACGGTCCAGCGGCAGCAGCCAAATATCGCCCTTCGTTTTCGGGCTCACCACCGTATACAGGAGGAAACGCCCGTCACGCGACCAACTGGTGACATACTTAGGCTCGCTGGACTTCAGCAGAACTTCCGCATCTTGCACGCCGCTCACCGGCTCTTGATACAGGTTGTACCCGCCGTCCCGATTGGAGCTGAAGACAATGCGGCTCCCGTCCGGCGACCAAGCCAGGCTTGCGTCGATCGCCGAACCAAACGTGAACCGCGTGTTCGTTTCCCGAGAAAGATCCAGCAGCCAGATGTTGGCTGCCTGCCCGCTCCTCTTGATCAGGGCAACGTGCGTTCCATCCGGCGAGAGCCACAGGTCTTGATAGTCGCCCGGGTCCCCAGCGGTTCCCAGAACCTTGCCCTCCCGGTCGTACCACGTGAGCTGGCGGTCCGACGACGGACCATGCTGGAAGACCAGGACGCCATTTGTGGAAGCCGCAAAGGCTCCGTAGGGCGCTCCGCTCCCGCTCACAGCAACTCGCTCGGCCACGGGCGTGGCCTCGCCTCTAAGCTCCAACCGGCGGTTATCGAACGGCTGCGCCATCAGAGTGCTTTCGAGCAAGAAAAGCAGATAGCCGAAGTTCGGGTCGGCCGAAGGCGCGTACACTGGCGCGAAACGGCTGGTCACTAAAGGCTTGAGGCTCTGCTGTTCGGGTTTTGCCTCCACGGAGCCGAGATAAATCGCGCTTTTTGCCCCGTCAGCGGAGCTGCTAAGGTAGACGAAATGCCGCCCGTCAGGTAGGAAGGAGGGCTTCCAGTGGGCCAATTCCTGCCGCGCTGGATCGAGCGCCGTGATTTGAACAGGAAGGCCGCCGGAGGCTGGCGCGCGGAGTAAGCCGCTGCTGCCGGTGCCGAAGACGATCACGTCGTCCTGGTTCCAGGCGCCGCCTCGCCAACCGCCGCTGTAATCCGCCACAGTTTGCGGAGGACCGCCCGTCGCTTCGATTTTCTTGACCTTATTTTCGAATGGATACCCGAGGAAGCGGCTGTCGGCGGACCAGAACGGCGGAGCCGCTGGGGCCAAGTCGCGGGATTCTCCAGACTCCATGAAATAAACCCACAAGCGGCCTCCGGCAACGAAGGCCAGCTTGCGGCCATCGGGCGAGACGTTGAAGATCGGCGAGAGCGCAGTGTTTTCCGGCCCTTGGATCTGGAAGCGCACTGGCGCGGCTGGAGCCGGCGGCTTTTCGCGGAAGTGGAGCAGTGCAAGCGCGGCCAGCGCCAGCGCGAGCATGGCGGCTACACCGGGCCAGAGCCACTTGTTCCTGCCGGGATTAGCCCCAAGCTCACGCATGGGGCTGGGTGGATCGAGCAACTTGGACCAATCGCCGATGTCGCGGAGGCGTTTGTTAGGATCTTTCTCCAGGCAGCTTTGAAGGAGCTTCCGCACCTCGGGCGGCGCGGCGGTCAAATCGGGCTCATGCTTGATGACTGCGGCGAGAGTGTCGCTGAGGTCTTCTCCCTTGAAAAGGGACTTGCCGGTGACCATTTCATACAGCACGACGCCGAAGGCCCAGATGTCAGCGCGCTTGTCGACCGGCTTGCCGCGGGCCTGTTCGGGCGACATGTACGCGGCAGTACCGAGGATCATTCCCGGGCGGGTGAGCTCGGTGATGGTCGGGGAGTTGGATGGATCCGGATCACCGGCTGAAGCCGGTGCAACCCCCGGTGCCACCACCACCAGGGCGAGGCCGAAGTCGAGGACCTTAACATTGCCGTTCTCGCTCACTTTTATGTTGGCGGGCTTGAGGTCGCGATGAACGATGCCTTTCTGATGCGCGGCGTCGAGAGCGGCGGCGATTTGCTCGGCGATGGCTAAGGCGTCGCTCAGCGGCAGCGGACGTTCTTGGGTTCGATCGGCTTTGATTCTCTCGGCGAGCGTTGGGCCTTCGATCAGCTCCATCACCAGGTAGCCAAGACCGTCAGGCAAAGCTCCGACGTCGTGAAGCGTGCAGATGTTGGGGTGATTCAGAGTTGCGACGGCGCGGGCTTCGCGCTCGAAACGATCATTGAATTTCTCAGCGGAGACTTTGATGGCGACTTCACGGCCGAGGCGCGTATCGCGGGCCTTCCACACTTCACCCATGCCTCCCGCGCCGATGCGGCACAGGATTTCATATGGACCGAGGCGGTCACCTGGTGCGAACGTCGGCATGGGGTGAGTCAGTTCAGTTTAATGCAAACGGATCGGATCAGCGTGGCGGCGATTACGTGCTATGATCGCCGCCCTGACGCTGCACGCTAAGCGCGCGCCACGAAAAGGAAAGTGCCGGACCAGGGGGCCGGCGCGGGTCACGTCGATAAGAACCTCGGGCGGACCCGCCCCACAAATGTGTTGTAACCAATTTGTAATCGGGGGATAATATATACAATCGTTTCGGGATCTTACACGTAGGAACTATCACGTAGGACAAACCAGGGGGTTAGCATGAAATCCATTCTCAATGTCATTACTCTTTTCGCTGCGCTCGCAGCGGCGACGTTTGGGCAAGACATCACCGGGTCCATTGTTGGAACGGTTCTGGACGCATCCGGGGCGGGTGTTCCCAACGCGAAGGTCACCGTCACCAATACCGATCGCAACGTGGTGGTTCGAACGCTGACCACGGATAATGACGGGAACTATACCGCAACGCTGCTCGACGTGGGCCATTATTCGGTCACGGTGGAGGCGAAGGGGTTCAAGCGCGCGACCGAGACAGGCATCAACCTGAACGTCCGGGATCAGCTTACCGTCAATCTGAAGCTGGAAATCGGCGAAGTGCAGCAGGAAGTGACAGTGGAGGCAGGGCCTCTACAGGTCCAACTGCAATCCGGCGGCGAGCAGAGCACCACTATCAACGGGACCCAGATCCGCGAGTTGGCGCTGATTACCAGGAACTATGAGCAACTGGTCGCGCTGATGCCGGGCGTGAGTTCGTCGTCAGTCGATCGGCTTTATGTCGGCACCTCACTGCCGTCGGGCCAGACTGCGACCATTCCCTTCGCCATCAATGGGGCCCGAAACTCGGGCAGCGCGTGGCTGGTGGACGGAGCGGACAACATCGACCGAGGGTCGAACCTTACTCTGCTGACTACCCCGAGCATCGACGCGATCGACGAGTTCAAGGTCGCGCGGAGCGGCTACGGAGCCGATTTGGGGCGCGCGGGGGGCGGGCAGATCAGCGTGATCACCAAGTCGGGAACAAACCAGTTTCACGGCGATGCGTACGAGTTCGTCGAAAACAACGACCTCGCCGCCAACAATTTCATCAACAACGCGACCAGCCTGAACCTGGGCGCGGACGGAAAGTCGCAGGTGGCACCGCTGCACTACAACAACTTCGGCTGGACGCTGGGCGGGCCGATTGTCATTCCCAAGGTCTACGACGCCCGGAAAATGAGCAAGCATCAGACCTTCTTCTTTTTCTCTGAAGAATTCCGGCGCGTGATCACGTACACGAGCGGCACGGCTACGGTCCCCACGGCGTCCATGATCAACGGCGTTTTCCCGACTCCGGTGTGCGTGCAGTCGACCGGCAGCACCTGCAATCAAACTGCGACCAGCATTACCAACATCGATCCGGTGGCCAAGGAATATATCAAAGACATTTTTTCGAGGGCCCCGCTTCCCGCCACAGGGAGCACGCTGGTGACGCTGTTCCGCAACGTCTACAACTTCGAGCAGGAACTGTACAAGATCGACCACACTTTTAGCCCGAAGTTACAGCTTTCCGCCCGGTTCCAGCGGGATCAGATTCCAACCGAAGAGCCGACTGGCCTGTTCTCGCTGGGCGAAACCATCCCTGGGGTGGGCAACACCAGCACCAACGCGCCGGGCCGGACCTGGGTGGTGCGGGGGATTTCGTCTCTCTCGCCGACCTGGTTGAATGAAGCCGGTTACAATTTCTCCTTCGGTGCGATTATCAGCAATCCGACCGGCTCCATCAATTCGACGGCGTCGCCCGACATCCAGACCACGCTGCCGTTCGCGGTTACGCTGGGCCGGGTGCCGTCACTCAGTTTCTCCGGAGGGACCGGAATCGCCGGCTATGGTCCTTATCGGGATTACAATCGCGATCATAACCTGTTCGACAACATGACCAAGGTGATCGGCCGCCATACGGTCAAGTTCGGCGCGACGTACAACCACTATCAGAAGACGGAAAACAACGCCGGCGCCAACGCGGGGAGCTTCGCCTTTACGCCTGCCGTGGTCCCCACCGGCACGACGACCTTTACCCAGGCATTCGCGAATTTCCTACTGGGCAACGTCGCGAGCTTCAGCCAGGCTTCCGAAGACGTGACGCCCGACATTCTCGCCCAGCAGTTCGAGCTGTACGTGCAGGACGACTGGCGCCTGAAGCCGAATTTCACGCTGAATATCGGCGTGCGGTACTCGAATTTCCGCCAACCGACGGATGGGAATCACCAACTCACCAGTTTCGATCCGGCCCTGTATAACGCGGCGAACGCGCCGCAGCTCACTGCCGGCGGCCTGCTGGCCAACATTTCGGCGAATTCGTACCTTAACGGGATCATCATCGGCGGGAAGAACTCGCCGTTCGGCCAAGCGGTCTCGGGAGCGGACAACAGCGATTTCGCGCCGCGATTCGGCTTCGCCTGGGATCCGTTCCGCACCGGGAAGACATCGGTCCGCGGCGGCTATGGAATGTTCTACGATGCCACGCTGTATGGCACTTTCGAACAGAATATCTTCGCCAATCCACCCTTCGTCAACAATGTCACAATCAGCAACGTAACGCTGGACAATCCGGCGGGAGGGACCGCGAGTGTCGTGAACTCGCCCAAGAATCTGACTTCCACGCCTATCAATTTCAAGACGCCTTACAACCAGCAATGGAGTTTAGAAGTTCAGCGGCAGATCATGAAAGACACGATTCTGAACGTCTCCTATGTGGGCAGCAAAGGCACGCACCTGCTGGGCACGCTGGATCTGAATGAGCTGCCGCCGGGCTTGGCGTACTCTTCGGGTCTGATCGCCCCCACTGCGTCGATCACGTCGGCAAATACACCGTCGCTGAATGCGCTGCGCCCGTATTTGGGTTACGCGGCTTTCTCACAGGGGATCGAGCCATGGTTCAATTCCAACTACAACTCGCTCCAGGTGTACGGACAGAAGCGCTTCAGTTCCCTGACGATGGTCACGTTCGCGTATACGTGGGCGCGAAACCTAACCGACAACCAGAGCGACCGGTCCAATGCCGCGCAGAACACCTACAACTTCAACCGCGGCGAGTACGGGCCCGCGCTGTACGATCGCACCCAGGTCTTCAACGCAAACTTCATCTATCTGCTGCCGTTTTATAAACAGCAGCAGGGATTGGTCGGCAAGAGCCTGGGCGGCTGGGAAGTTTCGGGGATCGCGAACTATTACACCGGGCTGCCATATACGGCCACCACGTCGGGAACCGACCCGAGCGGGCTCGGTATCATCGGCGCCAGCGGAGCGAGTCTGCGGCCCAACCTGACTTGCAATCCGAACAGCGGATTTACGTTCAGCCGTCTGGAGGGCTTCAACACGTCCTGCTTCCAGGCGCCGCCGGTGGCCGCGCATCTTCCCGGCAACGAAGGCCGCGGAGTGATTCGAGGGCCGGGTTATGAAGGCTGGAGCTTCTCGGTTTCCAAGAACGTTCTCTTTGGAGAGGCGCAGCGCTACCGGTTCCAGTTACGCGGCGAGGCGTCGAACGCCTTCAATCACAGCAACCCGAGCACGTTCGCATCGCTTTCGAACATCAGCTCGTTATTCGGTCAGTTCTCGGTCTATCGCGATCCGCGAATCCTTCAAATCGGGGCGAAGCTGTATTTCTGATGGGCGGATAGCGCGCTTTAACTGTCGGGCAGGTCATGGCGGTGAGAAGAAGAAAAGCCGAGAAGAGTCTTGGCTCAGCAGGCCAATTTGAATCGCGCACAACGGCAGGCACGGCCTGTGCGCTTTCGGCCCGCGCCACGAGTCAGGAAGCCCCACCCTGACGGGCGGGGCTTGAGGGCAATAGCGACGAACCGGGATCGTCCGCCCTGACGGGCGGGCACACAGACTAAAGTCTGTGCCACCCGGAGTCCCCGCGCTGACGGGGGATAGGGCGAAGCCGGCTTGAAAAAAATGGGATAGACAGCCTTTTTTTGTCACAAGCCGCGTCAGAGCCGTCAAGAATGTGCGTGACGAAAAAAGGTGTCAGTCCTGTCAGTCCCTATTTTTTCGAGCCACGCAGCGCATGGCGCTGCGCCACCAAACATCGTGAGAGATTTGCGGACGGCCGCCGCCACTCATAAAGTGGGCCGTATCGGCGTTAAGTTACTCCTACGGGGCTAACTCTATCGGGTTAAACCGACGGGGTTTAAGCCTACTGATCAACGGGGTCAGTACCGATGGATGGATAGTAATGGTACTTTTAAAGGATTTATGTCGGAGATGTTGCATGGTACTATCTATAAGTACGCGGTATGAGAGGGGTTAATGAGTTGTTAGAATCGCGCACAAGGGCATGATCGGCCTGTGCGCGTAAAACAGCCCCCAGAGCGCCTGAGCGGAGGAAAGGCGATTCGCTAACATGTACAACGCATTTTTTGGTTTCTCGGAGAGCCCCTTCAGTTTAAGCCCCGATCCAGCCTTTTTCTACAGGAGCGAGCAGCACGAAGAAGCGCTCGCGAATCTGGTTTACGGCGTGCAGGCGCGCAAGGGATTCATCGTGTTGTCGGGGGAAGTGGGGACCGGCAAGACCACCATGCTCGAGTGCCTGCGCGATTATCTGGAATCGCAATACATCGAGTTCGCGTTTCTGTTCAATTCGCGAATCAACAGCGAGCAATTCTTCGAAATGATCGCGTACGACCTGGACCTGCCGTGCACGCGCACTTCGAAAACGGAGGTGCTGTTCGCGCTGAACCAGTTGCTGGTGGATCAGACGCAGGACGGACGCACGGTGGTGCTGATTGTGGATGAAGCGCACAACCTGGAGTGGGAAGTGCTCGAAGAGATTCGCCTGTTGGGGAATCTGGAAAATCGCAACGGGAAACTGTTGCAGATCATTCTGGCCGGGCAGCCGGAGCTGGATCGCAAGCTGGACGCGCCGAATCTGCGCCAGTTGAAGCAGCGCATCGTGCTGCGATGCAATCTTCAGCCGTTCACGCTGCGCGACGCGGTCGAGTACATGCTGTCGCGTCTGGAGAAGGCCGGGATGCCGGAGCAGACCGTGTTTTCCGAGGAGTTGATGGCGGAGATTCACCTGCGCGCGCAAGGAATCCCGCGCGTGATCAACGCGCTGTGCGACAACCTGTTGCTGACGGCTTTCGCGATGGAAAACAAAGTGTGCTCGGTGGACATGCTGGACGAGGTGTGCAAGGACATGCGTCTCGACTGGCCGGGGAGCCGTCGAGCTCGGGGTCGCGTGCCGAGCGAAAGCTACGAGCGCACGCCGTATTAGCGGGCTGCGAACGTTATTAGAGGGTGCTGAAAAAGGCTCGGATATCGCTGGTCCGAAACACAGACTGAAGTCTGTGCCACCCGACCAAAACGCAGACTAGAGTCTGTGCCACCCCGACCAAAACACAGACTAGAGTCTGTGCCACCCCGACCAAAACACAGACTAGAGTCTGTGCCACCCCGACCAAAACACAGACTAAAGTCCGTGCCACCCCGGTCGTCGTACTCTACCTGTCATGGGTAGATCCTCAAGATTCGTCCGCGGCGCGGTCTTACTAATTCCGCCCGTTTTCCTGTTCCCGCAGATTTTGCTGTTTCCCCAAGCGGCATTCGCTCAAACGCAAAGCGCGGCCGGCGCCGACGTAAACCGGCAGATTGCCGACCTCACGGCTCTGGTTGAAAAGCTACAATCGCGCGTGGAGGAACTGGAGATGAGGCTGAACACCGGGAGCGGACAGCCCATCGAGCGCCGCGCCGAGCAGCCCACGGAGGTCGCTCCGAGGGAAGCCGCCGCAAAGGAAGCGCAGCCCGCAGCGAAGGAAGCGCCTCGGGCTGCAGCGCTCCGGGAAGCTGGACCCGTGGAAGGAGCGCTCCCCGCCGCCGACCAAACCGCGCCTCCAGCGCAAAGCAATTTGCTCAGCGGCACGGCCTTTCTCGACACCACCTCTGTAAACTTTCTGTTCGACGGATATTACGGCTACAACCTCAACAGCCCGATCGGGCGCACCAATCTGCTTCGCGCCTACGACGTCAGCAGCAACGCCTTCAGCCTGAACCAGGCCGATGTCGTGGTCGAGAATGTACCCGATCCGGCGAATGGCAAGCGTTGGGGACTCCGGCTGGATCTGCAATTCGGGCAGGCGACCGCGACGCTACAGGGCAATCCGGCGAACGAGCCGCGGCCTGAAATCTATCGCAACATATTTCAAGCGTATGGAACGTACGTGATTCCGGTGGGCAGCGGCCTTACCGTCGATTTCGGGAAATTTAGCAGCTCTCTGGGATTCGAGAACAACTACACGCAGGATCAGATCAACTATTCGCGATCTTTCTGGTTCGATTTTCTGCCGTTCTACCACATGGGCGTGCGCATGAACTATCAGTTCAACAGTGTCATTGGCCTGAATTACTGGGTGGTGAATGGCACTCAGCAAGTGGAGCCGTTCAACGGATTCAAGGATCAGTTTTTCGGCCTGGCGATTCAACCTCGCAAGAACGTTTCCTGGAACGCGAATTACTATCTCGGCCAGGAGCACCCCGATGTGGTGTATCTACCCGGCAGCACGCTGCCGCTTCCAGAGCAGCAAGGCACGCCGTTTGAGCCGATCGTGAACGCTCCGAAAGGCAAGCTGGATATCTTCGATAGCTATGCGAACTGGCAGGTGAGCTCGAAACTGACGCTCGCGATGGAGGACGATTACGTGATTGAGCGGTTGTTCACGAGTTCCGCCCCGGCGCGCGTGGAGGGCGGCGCGGGATACGCGCGCTATCAACTCACGCCGAAGTTTGCGATCGCGGGGCGCGCCGAATATCTAACGGATCACGGCGGGCTATACACGGGAGTGTCACAATCGCTGCGGGAGGGAACCATTACGTTCGAGGAGAGACTCGCGGCGGGAGTGTTGCTTCGGCAGGAGTGGCGCGGAGATTTCTCGAATCACCCCTTTTTTTTGACCGACACGCTGGGGATCTTGAAGCGCCAGCAGAACACGGCTACGATGGGCGTGGTGTGGTGGTTTGGGGCGAAAAAATCGCCGTGGTAAATCGCGATCGAACGGGGGGTTAGCGCTCTTCGAGATGCTTCAGCCGAGCGTCCAGAACTTCTTCGACCCGATGCAGCTCAGAGCGCCACATGTCTTTCATGTCGTCGAAGCGGCGATCCATCATCACGTTCATCTCGTCGAAGCGAGTGTTCATATCGGCCCGTAGCTCGCTGATCCGGCTGTTCACATCGGTCAGCCGGCTATTGTTGATCAAAATCCCGACGAGCACCGTGAAGGTCGGCACGCTGATCGTGAGCGCGAGCTGCATCGATGCATCCATCATCTGTACCTCATGATAGCTGAGTGGCGAGTCGAGAGTTTTTGTCTCGTCTTTTTTTCTACGCTCGTCTTTTTTCTAGCGCTCTTCGAGGTGCTTCAAGCGAGCGGCTAGAACTTCTTCAACGCGATGCAGCTCGGAGCGCCACATGTCTTTCATGTCGTCGAAGCGGCGATCCATCATCGCATTCATCTCGTCGAAACGAGTGTTCATGTCGGCCCGTAGCTCGCTGAGCCGGCTATTCAGATCGTTGAACCGGCTATTCACGTCGCTCAGCCGACTATTATTGATCAGTATCCCGATCAGCACTGCCAGTGTAGGCACGCTGATCGTGAGCACGAGCTGCATGGACGAATCCATCATCGATACCTGATGATACCGAAGTGGCCGGGCGGCGTGTTTTCTCTCATTGTTTCGGAAACATTGTTTCGGTCAGGTGAAACGGCGACTCCGGTTGTGATAAGATCCTGATTCTGCCAATTCAACACGTTTGATCCAGGGAGTTTTCTCACGTGAAAGTTTATGAAACGGGCGACATCCGTAATGTCGCGTTGGTGGGCCACGGCCATTCCGGAAAAACCTCATTAGCCGCGGGCCTTCTGTACACTTCGGGCGCGACGGCGCGCTTCACAAGAGTGGACGAAGGCAATACGGTCACCGATTACGACGATGAAGAGATCCAGCGAAAGATCACCATTTCGAGCGCGATCGCGGTGGCCGAATGGAACAAGAAGAAGATCAACCTGATCGACACGCCGGGGTTCAACATATTCATCAACGACACCAAGTCGACGTTGGCCGCGGCGGATGCGGCGCTGGTGCTGGTGGACGGCGTGGCGGGGGTCGAGGTCCAGACGGAAAAGGTCTGGGCGTTTTCCGAAGAGTTCAACCTGCCGCGGGGGATCGTCATCAACCGGCTGGATCGGGAACGGTCGAGCTTCGAGCGCGCGCTCGCAAGCGTGCAGCAGTTTTTCGGACGCACTGCAATTCCGATCCATCTGCCTATCGGGTCTGAACGCGATTTCAAGGGCGTCGTCGACGTTGTGCGGATGAAGGCGTACACCTATACCAACGGGGGTGACGGCAAGGGAAAGGAGAGCGATATTCCCGCCGACCTCGCCGACGCAGCCCAGAAGGCGCACGAGGCTTTGATCGAGATGGTGGCCGAGGGCAATGACGCGCTGCTGGAGGAATTTTTCGATAAGGGCACGCTTCCGTTGGAGCACATTGTCGACGGATTACGCGACGCGGTTCGCGGCATGCGTATTTTTCCGGTGATGTGCGCGGCGTCGTGGCACAACCTCGCGACCGACCTGATCCTGAATTTCTTGACCGATTATCTTCCGGGTCCCGCCGATCGAGGGCCGTGGAAGGGCGTGCTCAACGGCAAAGAAGCCGAACGCCAAGTGAAGGATTCCGAGCCGGTATCGGCGTTCGTGTTCAAGACCGTGGCGGACGCGTTCGCGGGCCGCGTGTCCTACTTCAAGGTGGTGTCGGGAGTTCTGAAGAACGACGCGACGGAGGTGAATGTCAGGACCGGCGTGGCGGAGCGGCTGTCGCACATCGGCTCGCTTTCGGGGAAAACTATTGTCCCGGTGCCGGAGATTCACGCGGGCGATATCGGCGGCGTAGCCAAGCTGAAAGAGACGCTGACGGGCGATACGCTGTGCGACAAGTCGTCACAGATCGCATATGCGGCTGTGATTCTGCCGGAGCCGTCGATAGGCTACGCGATTTCCGCGAAGACGCGTAACGACGAAGATCGCATGGGCCACGCGATCCAGAAGATTCTCGAAGAGGACCGGGCGCTGCGCTTTTATCGCGATCCGCAGACCAAGGAGTTTCTGCTGGCGGGCAGCGGGCAGCAGCACGTCGAAATCATCGTCAGCCGTTTGAAGAAGCGCTACAACGTGGACGTGGAGCTGCACGCGCCCAAGATTCCGTATCGCGAAACTATTCGCGGCAAGGCCGACGTGCAGGGCCGGCACAAGAAGCAGACCGGAGGCCATGGGCAATTCGGCGATTGCTGGATTCGGGTGGAGCCGCTGCCGCGCGGCGAAAAGTTCGCGTTCGAAAATGAAGTTTTCGGCGGCGCGATTCCCAGGAATTTCATCCCGGCTATTGAAAAGGGCATCGTGGAGGCGGCGGACAAAGGGTATCTGGCGGGATTCCCGATGGTCGATTTCAAGGTGATCGTCTACGACGGCTCGTATCACGACGTGGATTCTTCGGAAATGTCGTTCAAGCTGGCCGCGCGCAAGGCGTTCCGGGCGGCCATGGAAGCCGCGAAACCGGCGCTGCTCGAACCCATCATGAACGTCGAAGTTCAGGCGCCGGTGGAGTACGCGGGCGATCTGATGGGCGACATGAACGGCAGGCGCGGGCGCATTGCCGGCATGGATACCAAGGGCGCCACGCAGATCATCAAAGCGCAGGTGCCGATGTCGGAGATGCTCAATTATCAGAACGACCTCATCTCCATGACGCAGGGACGGGCGTCGTTCTCGCTGGAGTTCGATCACTACGATTTCGTGCCGGGGTTGCAGGCTGAGAAAATTATCGCGGCGGCTAAGGCTGCCAAGACGGGTGAGGAAGAGGAAGAAGAGTAGCGGAGCCACGTTACCCGTCGCGCGAAGAAGATGTCGAGATGTCCGGAACGGATACGAACACCGGAAATCTCGACACGGCACGCTGAAGAGGTTGCTGGAAAAGGCCTAGATTTCTTGGTCCAGAACACAGACTAAAGTGGAACTGTCGGCTGAAGCCGACAGCAGCACGCTGAAGCGCGCGCCACACCGTAGGTTATCGGACCAGGTCGATCCGACCGCTGGAATCGTTCCAGGCAAAATTGGCGCCCGGTCCGTCGCGCACCTGAATGCGGCCCAGCGGTATCCCGCCGTTCATTTCGACGCACTCGGGGAAGCCGCCATGCAGAAAAACGACGCCTCTTTTTTTGCTTGGCAAGCCGCTGACCACGGCTGGTTCCGTTGTCGACCTCACGGTTTCCGCAAACGCCACGCAGGCGTTCCTGGCCTCGACTGGCACGGTGGTCCACTCCGCCAGGTTGTGATGCAGCATGAGGGCTTGCAGCGCTACCATCCACGCGATGGCGAGCGCGCGCCAACGGGTCCTGGGGATCGCGCTAAACAGATGGCCCCACAAGATCGCCCATCCCACGGATAGCAGGTAAACGATGCGCGTGCCGCTGAGATCCGTGTCGATCAGCAGCAAGTGCTGGACGGGCAGCGCGGCGGCGAGCGTAAACGCGATACAGCCAAGGAACGCTCGCCTGGGTATTCGGGCCCACCACGCGCACGCCGCCAATGCGATGGGGATTGAGATCAGGAAGATTCGCAGCAGCAGGCCGGGCGGCGCGGACCAGTTTAAAGGGAAGAACAGAATCGCCCAATCGCGCAGCACGAGCGCGTTCAGCGTGTGGAGCGGATGGAACTGGGTGATATCCGTTTGACCTGGTGAGCTGCGATATCCGCCGATACCGCCGAGAGCCCACCAACGATATGCGAAGAGCATCACAGCGAGGCCGGCAAACCAGCAGCAGCCGGTCCACAGCCGCCGGCGTTCGTCTCGTTCGTCTCGCCCGTCTCGCGTGTCTCGCGTGTCCTCGGCGCGAAAAGAGGGCCAGAAAAACCAAAGGCATGCAGCCAATAGAGGCAGGCAGAACGCCGACTCTTTCGAGAACATCGCACAGGTTCCGATCGCCAATGCCAGGAGAATCCAAACGCGCCGACCGGATTCCACAAATCGACAGAAGCACAGTAAACTCCCAAGAACCAGGCCGGTGGTCATCGGATCGAAGCGGGCGTCGATCCACGACACCGCTTCGGCTGAAGATGCGTTTAGCGCGAACAGAAGCGCCGCGCTCAGGCTCCCGATCCAGGTCATGCGGAGGTGGCGGCAGAAAGCGAACAGCAATAGACAGCTTGCGGCGTGCAGGACCACGCTCGAGAAATGCCAGTTTCGCGGATGCACGCCCGCCCACAAGAAGTTCAGCCAGTATATAAAGAATCCGAACGGACGGAAGGCCAATCCGGGTTTATGCTTCTCCGGGCCGAAAGCGGAAAGCGCGGTTTGCAAAGTGGAATTGCTCGCTTCGGTAATGTGCTTGTAGTCGTCATAGAGGAAGGGGGTGTCCAGAATGCTCCAGTATGCGGCCAGGATAATGGCGCACAACATTACGGCGACCGCGACGTAACGATTGCGTTCCCGATCGCTGGGGACAATGTCTCCCGGGCGCGAACGCAGGAACACCAGAAAGAGAAATGCAAGAGCTACGAAGCTTTCTGTATTTAGCAGCGCATGGCCGGAAGCCGGCTCGCGATTGAAGGTAATGGCGAATGCACCGCCGAAAGCGAGAACGGCCAGCAATGCGAGCGTCGACAAGAGTTTATTATATCGGCGGACGAGTTGAGGCAGCCGGCCGTGATATTGAGGACTGCTCGGAACCACCGCGCCGTGTTCATCGTGATTTTGTAACCGCTCCCTTTGGTCGCGGCTCGTAAGGCTTGGTCGCGGCTCGTCAGGAATCTATTCGATCTCGAAGGGCTGCCTGGTCTCCCAACTCTGGTCCCCGATCTTGTCGTGCACCGTGACCACCAGGAGGAAGGAACCCTTCGGCACGTTCTGATCGAGCGTCAGGCTGAGCATGCCGGGGACGTAGCGCTGCGGATAAAACGATTGATTCGTATCCGCCGCGGCGCCGGGCTGGGCGAACAACTGTTCGCCGGTGGGGCGCAGCACGGCCAATCCATAATCGACCGAGAAACGATTGCCCTCGCCGAATTTGTACCCGGTGATATCGAATCGCGCCCACAGAGTTTCGCCGGGATGATAGACGGCCGGGGACAAGCCTCGGCGATCGTCCTCCGCGCGGAGAAACATAAAATTGCGCGCCAGCAGCGTATCGCTGGGCTGGACGATATGCCCGCGAACGCCGAAGGGGAGTTCGCCCGAGGTTTCGGTATTGCCGGCCTCATCGACGATCTTCACGGTGACGCGATAGGTTCCGCCGGGCGCGAAGGCGGGAACCACGAAGCTGGTTATGAACTTCGGAACCCAGCTCTTGTCCTGCGGGAGGAGCTGGTCTTCAATACGGCCGGATTGATCTTTTTCGATCGGCACGCCGGAGGGATCGAGCATGCGCATCTGCCACGCCAGCTTCACGCTTTGTTGTTGATCGTTCCTGACGATGTGAAAGCCGGTGATGCGGCAACTGAAGTAAGCGGTTTCGCCGGGAACGAATTCGTAGCCGGCCGCCAGCACGGGGCCGTCTTCATACTGATGCAGGGCCAGCCGTTCGATGGCCACCGGCTTGGTTTGCGATGGAGGTGGCGCCGGCGTTTGCGCGCGCAAGCCGTGGGTGCAGGGAGCCGCTGCAATCGCACACGCGATCATGGCGTAGCGGGCGATCAAGCGGGAGGCCGCCACCGGTCAGCCTACTTCGCCGGAGTGCCCGGCGGTGGCCCAGGCGCTTCGACGCTCATATCCTGATCCATGCGCAGATCGATATTCACCCAGGCGTATTTCTCTATCGCAGGATCGGCGCCATCGGTCAGCCGAAGCTTGTAGGAAGTGAGCGGCACGTCGAAAACAATGCGGCCCTGCTGCGTCTGCGCGGGGCTGATGGTGCGAAGAAATCCGAACCAGCCATCCACGCCTTCCCCGTTGTCCAATTCGCGAAAAGTATCGCCGTTCTGATTCTCCAGCGTCAGCAGCGGTACCGAGACATCCTTGCCGCCTCCATTGGTGGCCGAAATCGTAATCATCAGAAATCGCTGCTGTGGAATGCGGATCTTGAATTCACTGCCCAATTGACTTCGCCACGCGGTTTCGATGACATTGTATGTAAGCGGGCCGAGGACAACTTTTTCGCCCATTGGATATTCGCTTTTTAGCACGGGATCTTTGCCGGAGCAGCCGCTGAGGATCAGGGATGCGGCCACGGTGGTGGCGATAATGCAAAAAAACGCGACCCGTTGAGGCATGATGACTACTACACAATCTATCTGGAAATTCGGCCAAAGGCAAACGCGCCTGCTGGTTGGTCTGCTGTTCCTGTGGGGAATCGCGGCGATTTTAACGGCGCCCGCGGCCGCTCAGGAGGAGCATCCGCTTACCGGGCGGAAGATCGCGCCCGTGATGGGCTCCGGCGGCGCGAGCTGGCTGGACCGCAACGAGCGCGAATCCGAAGAGCATCCGGATCAGGCTCTAGACGCGTTGAATCTCAAGCGGGGTATGGTGGTGGCGGACGTCGGCGCGGGCACCGGACACATGAGTTTGAAAATGGCGAAGCGTGTCGGCCCCTCGGGGAAAGTTTATGCCGAAGACATTCAGCCGGAAATGCTGCGGATGCTGCGCGAGAACGCGGCGAAGGCACACGCCTCGAACATCGAGACGGTGTTGGGGACTGAGACCGATCCTAAATTGCCGCTGGGACAGCTCGATTTGATTCTGCTGGTGGACGTGTATCACGAGTTTTCGCAGCCGCAGAAAATGGTGCGCCAGTTGCGCGACGCGCTCAAGCCGGATGGGCGGCTGGTGCTGCTGGAGTATCGCAAGGAAGACCCCAATATTCCGATTCGCCCGGAACATAAGATGAGCGTGCAGGAAGTGAAGACGGAGCTGGAGGCCGAAGGCCTGAAACTGCAGCCGGTGATTGAGATACTGCCGCGGCAGCACATTCTGATTCTGACGAAGGCGCCCAAATAGTTTAGGTGCCCTCCACAATCGCGCTTCAATTCGAGCAAATTACCAAGCGTTTCCCGGCAAAAAGCTCGTCCGACGCATATACGGCGATCGCCGGCATCGATCTCAATGTGCGCGCGGGCGCATTTGTCTCGGTGGTCGGCCCCAGCGGCTGCGGAAAGTCCACGCTGCTGAATATCGCGGCGGGATTGATGCAGCCGACCGAAGGCGTCGTCAAAGTATTTGGCGAAAAGCTGGACGGCGCGGGCGTTAACCGACGCGCAGCCTATCTGTTTCAGCAGGACGCGCTATTGCCGTGGAAGACCGTGATCTCGAACATTGCGCTCGCGCTGATTTTTCGCGGCATGGATCGGGGCCAGGCTGAAATGCGTTCGCGCGAATGGGTCACTCGTATCGGACTGGATGGATTCGCGGAGTCGTATCCGGCGCAGTTGAGCGGCGGAATGCGTAAACGCGTGGCGATGGCGCAGAGCTGGATCGCCGACCCGGACATTTTACTGATGGACGAGCCGTTCAGCGCGCTGGACGTGCATACGCGCTTGCGGATGGAGGGGGAACTGCTGACGCTGTGGTCCTCGGCGCCGTCGACATCGTCGGGTGCGTCGTCATCCGCGTCGTCATCCACATCACCTAAAACCATTCTCTTCGTCACCCACGATCTAGAAGAGGCGCTGGCCCTGTCGGACGAAGTGGTGGTGTTCTCGGCGGGCCCGGCGAGCCACGTCGTGAACCGCTACACGGTGGATCTGCCGCGTCCGCGCGATCTGATCGACATTCGGACCGACGCGCGATTTCACGAACTCTATCGCGGCATCTGGGCCGAGCTCAGACAGGAGGTGCTGACCAGCTATGCGCGCGGAAAGTAAATGGATGGTGCTGTGGCAGGCGCTCCTGGGCGTGGCGATTGTCGGCAGCTGGCAGGGGCTGGCGAACGCGGGCAAGCTCGATCGATTTTTCTTCAGCCGCCCCAGCGATATCGCGGCGCGCATCATTCAGTGGCTGCGGACCGGATCCATCTGGCCGCATCTGATCGTCACGCTGGAAGAAGCCGCGCTGGCGTTCGTATTGGGCGCGTCGGCGGGCGTGGTGATGGGGTTCGCACTGGCGCGCGCGCCGCGCATCGGCGCGCTGCTGGATCCTTATATTCGCCTGTTGAACGCGCTGCCGAGAGTGGTGCTCGCGCCGATTTTCCTGCTGTGGTTCGGGCTGGGGATCTGGTCGAAAGTCGCGCTGGGAATCACCGTCGTATTCTTCATCGTATTTTTCAACACGCACCAGGGCGTGCGCGACGTGGACCGCGTGGTGGTGGACAACGCGCGAATGCTGGGCGCGTCGGAATGGCAACTGGTCCGCCACGTGTTGGTTCCGAGCGCGATGACGTGGGTGTTTTCGAGCCTGAACATCAGCGTCGGATTCGCGATGATCGCGGTGGTGGTGGGCGAATATCTGGGCGCGGCGCGAGGAGTGGGCTATCTGATTTCGCAAGCTGAGGGCACATTCGACACTACCGGCGTGTTCGCTGGAATGGCGGTGCTGAGCGCGGTGGTGCTGATGGTGGGATGGGGCGTGAGCCGGCTGGAACGATGGCTGCTGCGGTGGAAAGCGTGAGTGGCGGCCCCACAATTCTGTTGGCATTGATGTGCATGCTGGCTGCGTGCGGCGCGCGAACCGGCGGCGTCCACTCTAATGCCACGACAGTGCGCCTCGCGTTGCAGCCGCCGTCGACCAACAACTATCCCAGCCACTTCGCGCAATGGCTCGGATATTTTCACGACGAAGGACTGGACGTCGAGATTTCGCAAATCGCGGGCGCCTCGAAAGTGCTCGAAGCGGTGGTCGGGGGCAGCGCCGATGTTGGGGGCGGCGTGTATGAGCAGTCCATCCAAATGGCGGCCGAGGGTCGCGACGTGGTCAGCTTCGTTTCTCTGCTGCGATCGCCGAACTTCGCGCTGGTGGCTTTGCCGGATCGCGGCGTGAAATCAATCGCGGATCTGAAAGGGAAAGTCGCAGGCGTGTCGTCCGTTGGGTCGCCGTCGCAGTTTTACCTGAATCGACTCTTGAGCGCCGCTGGCGTTCCCGTTGACTCGGTTAGCGCGACTACGGTCGGGATGGGCGCGACGGCAATGGCTTCCATCGAGCATGGGCAAGTCGACGCGGCGATCCTGTTCGGTAGCGCGATCACTGCGCTTCAAGCGCGGCGGCCGAATGTGGTGCTGCTTGCCGATACTCGAACGCCCGAGGGACTGCGTGCGGTGTTCGGAGTCGACGACTATCCTGCGTCATGTTTGTTGGCTCGCCAAGTGTGGCTTCAAGCGAATCCGGAAGTCGCGCGGAAAATGGTGCGCGCAACGCTGCGGTCGCTTGCATGGATTCGGGAGCATTCTGCGGAAGAGATTCTCGCGCGGCTTCCCGGGCAGAATGAGTCGGGCGACCCTGCCGCCGAGCTGGCGGCGATCAGGATGGCCAAGCCGATGTATTCTCTCGACGGGCGAATTTCGGCGGAGAGCGCGGAGGCGGTGCGTCGCGTGCGCGGTGAGAAGGTCGATCTGGCGAAGACGTATTCCAACGAATTTCTAAAATAGGATCTGTTTCAACCACAAATCAACACAAAATGCGGCACGCACGTTTGTTGGACACGAATTGTCCGTCGCGGGAGTAGAATAATGGAGGAACCGCATTGGGATGACGCCGGCCAACGAATACGTCGAGGTTCGCGATGGTGGCTACTACGTGGCCGGCACGCGCATTGGTCTGGACGTGGTGGTCTACGATTTTCGAGGCGGGCGGTCCGCGGACGCCATCTTCGAGGCCTACCCGTCGATTGGGTCGCTGGCGAAGGTCTACGGGGCGATCACCTTCATCCTGGAACACCCCAAGGAAATCGAAGCTTACCTGGGAGATCAAGATCGCCGTTATGAGGAGTTCAAAGCCCAGCACCCTCTCACGCCCGATATGATCGACCGCTTTGAGCGAGCGAAACGCGAACGGTCGCTGAAGTAGGCTTGAGCTTTCGTTTCCAGGCCGATGCGGATCTGAACCCCGAGATCGGGCGAGGATTGCGGCGACGAGAGCCCTCCATCGATTTTCGCGCTGCCGCCGGAGTGATCGTCGAGGGCGCTCCCGATTCAGAAGTTCTTCAGATCGCGGCGAATGACGGTCGCGTGCTGGTCTCACGAGACATCACGACGATGCCGGACCATTTTGCTCGATTCGTTGCGCAGCACGAATCCCCCGGGATACTGCTGATCCCTTCGCGTAGGTCGATTGGGACGGTGATCGAAGGACTGTTTGTGGTCTTCACCGCGGATACGGGTGCCCCCGCAGTGTCGTCAGCGCGCGGTAGATCTGTTCAGCCAGAACGACGCGCGCCAGCTCATGCGGCATGGTCAGAGGCGACAACGAGATCAGCAGATCGGCTCGCGCGCGCCATTCCGCGGGGAGTCCATCCGCGCCGCCGAGCACGAAGAGGATGTCGCGCGTCTCCTGCTCGATCAATTTAGTGAACGTGGCCGAATTCATCGCGCGCCCGGCGGGATCGAGCATTACTTTCAATGCGGCCGGATGTTTCTCGAAAGGATCAAGACGGCGCGGCTGAATCTCACGCATTTCACATTTGGCGAATCGAGACGAGCGTTTGATGTACTCCTCGGCCATGGCGTTGGCGTGAGTGTCGCGCGCCTTGCCGACGTAATAGATCAGTAGTTTCATGTCGACGCGGGAAAGGTTACAAGACTCCGTCCGCAGCCTATCCGCGGCTCCAAGATTACAGCCTCCAACCCTCTAAGAAGCTCCTCCGTCTGACAAAAACGATCAGCTCGCCGGGCTTCGCCTCCGTCCTGAATTTGCCACAGGTATTCGCAGCACTGACACCCGACTCAAGAATGTTCTTGATTGAGTAGCGTGGCCCGCCCGGCAAAACGGCAGTTGGGGGTCCGCCTGGGACAACCGTCTCGTATTTCTGGCAGGCGACGTAGTAGTTACCCGCGATCCGAATTGTATCCCGGTCCTCTAGAAGCGGCAGTGGGCCGAGGATGGGTGCCCCGTTGCACTCTCGAGGAGACACCGCCTCCGCGGTCACTTTACCGTTTTCAAGATGAAGCACGACGACGCCTTGCTTGTTTGTGTGCGCGCTCAAGTAAGCGCCGGGCCCACGACCCAACCATATGCTGGGGCATTCGTTAGTGACCGGCTTCCCGTTATGGGCATCCAAGACCCTGATGTGGATCTCCTGCCCATGCAGCGCCGTACCAGTCGCGTGCGCTACTGCACAAACGAGCAGAATCTGCCATGAGCCCTGAGGAGGCATAGCCTTCCACTATCTCTTGCGAAAAAACGGAATCCCGTCGCGATATTCGGCAAACTCCACCGCATCGCCGATCACAACGCGATCTCCGGCTATTCTCGCCGTCAGCCGACCGCCCCCATCCAGCGTAACGATCGCGAGCTGATACGGCGCGTCTTTGACGAACTGCTCGGGCGCGGCAAAGATCAGCGTCTCGGTGTAAACCACTCCCGGTCCCGGGCTGGCCGGCGACTGCACCAACGTCTCGCTCATGCCGCCCCCAGGATCGTTACCACGGCCGTCGCGCCGGACCCGCCCAGATTCTGCGCGAGCCCCAGCGAGTGGCGCTCCACCTGACGCTCCCCCGCGTCGCCGCGGAGCTGGATCACGATGTCGCAAATCTGTCCGACGCCGGTCGCCCCTACCGGATGGCCTTTCGATTTGAGCCCGCCGCTAGTATTGATCGGCCGCGGCCCGTTCAGCGCCGTGCAGCCCTGTAGCACGTAGGGTCCGCCGTCGCCTTTCCTGACGAATCCGAGATCTTCGCCCGCGATAATTTCCGCGATGGTGAAACAGTCGTGAACTTCGGCGAACTGGATGTCCTGCGCGCTCACGCCGGCCATTTTGTACGCCTTCTTGCCGGCTTCCACCACCGCGCGGAAGGTAGTGATGTCGTCCTTCTCATCGAGCGCGACATGATCCGAGGTCTGCGCGATCCCCAGCACCTTCGCGGGTTTGCTGGTAAATTCGCCGGCGCGTTCCAGAGGCGCGATCAGAACTGCCGCCGCGCCATCGCTGATGAGCGAACAATCGTAGACAGTGAGCGGTTCAGCAATGGGCTTGCCCGCCAGCGCCTGTTCCATGGTGATCACTTTGCGCATGTGCGCCTGCGGATTTTTCGCGCCGTTGGCGTGGTTCTTCACGGCCACCGCGGCCATCTGTTCCCGCGTGGTTCCGTACTGATACATGTGCCGCCGCGCGATCATCGCGAACAAGGCAGGGAACGTCGCGCCAGCCTTGCCCTCGCCCTTCATGTCGCCCGCGCCGGCCAGAATTTCGGTGACTTTCGGCGTCGACTGCGAGGTCATTTTTTCGACGCCGCCAACCAGTACCAAGTCGTACAATCCGGCGCCAACGGCCGAAACCGCATGGAAAAACGCCGAGCCGCTGGATGCGCAAGCCGCCTCAAATCGAGTGCAGGGGACGCCGTTGATCCCCATCGCGCCCGCAATGTACGGGGCCAGGTGGTTTTGGCCCACAAAGGAGGGTCCCGCGAAGTTGCCGAGGTAAAAAGCCTCGACTTGTGAAGGAGTTACGTGGGCGTCTTCCAGGCATTTCTGACCCGCCTCCACGGCCAGGGAGCGCAAATCCCGGTCCGGAAAGGCGCCAAACGCGGTTTTCCCGATGCCGATCACGGCGACAGGTCTCATATATGATTAGAATAGCGCGGGCAGTTGTAAGATTCAGACGGCTGATGCTTTAGCTGAGCCGCGACTGTAACAGAGCAGTAAAACGAAGAACATGGTATTTGGACTTAATCCAACGTACCGCTCCTTTACAGTCGCGGCTCGGTAGAGACGATAGTAGACTGCACGTTCGCCGGGCGGGCGTCGTCATCCTTCATAGATGGCAAGCGTCCTTTCAGCGCTGGAAACACGTCCGTTATTGGCGATAGGTCCGATACTGGCAACACGTTCGAAGGAACCAGGGATGAGCGAAGCGCAGGGTCCCGCGGGAGGGGCCACTCGATACGACGCAGTTCCGCTGTCTTCCGAACAGCAAACGCGATTTGTGTCCGAGAACCAGAAGCGCATCTTTCTGCTGATCTACCGGATCGTGGGCAATGTTCCCGATGCGCAGGATCTGACGCAGGAGGCGTTCATTAAAGCGCTGCAGCGGCAGGATCAACTGAAGGATCTGGAGAAGGCGGCGCACTGGCTGTCGCGGATCGCCAGCAACACGGCCATCGATTTTCTGCGGCGGGCCGGGCGGGTGAGTTTTTCCGATATCGAGGACATGACGGAGCCGCCGCGGAGCGCGCCGGAGGACAGCCCGGAGGAGCTTCTGCTGCGCGCCGAGCATCGCGAGTATCTGAACGACGGTCTGGCAGTGCTGACCGAGCGCGAACGGACGGCGTTGCTGCTGCGCGACGTGGAAGGCATGCCGGCGGAGGAAGTCGCAGCGAGGTTGAACTGCTCCAAGGCTACGGTGCGGTCGCATATCGCCAACGCGCGCGTGAAATTCCGGAAGTTCGTGGCAAGTAGGGAAGCATGAGTAACACCAAACACATCGCGGAAGCGGATCTGGCGCTGTACGTCTCGGGCGATCTGAGCCTGTTTCGGCGCGCAGCCGTGCGTTTCCATGCCGGCCGTTGCGAGCTTTGCGGCCGTTTGGTGGAAGCGTATCGGGCGGATCGCGCCCGGATCAAAGAGATCGCGGCGGAAATGCCGGAGGGCGTCGATTGGGATCGCCTGTCCGCGGAAATGACGGCGAATATCCGGGTGGGTCTGGCGGCGGGCGAATGCGTGGCGCGGCCCCGGCAGCGCAAGCGGTCGGCAATGAAAACAGCCGTGAGCTGGCGTCCGGCGGCCATCGCCGCGGGCGCGGTCGCTCTGCTGAGCATCGCATGGTTGTTGAATATGCCGGCAGGAACCACGGATGAGCTGGGACGCGCCATGAGCGCGATCCTGCATGGACGTGGCAGCGTGGTTAGTCCGGTTGCCGAGGACGACCGCCGGCCGGTGGTGGTCGCCAACCAACTGGGCATTGAGTTGCGCGAGAACAATAACGTTATGGGCGCGTCGCAGGATGAGCGGCCCGTGTCCGTCTCGCTGAGCGTGCAGGGATCGGCCAGCGCGCGGTATGTGAACGCCGATACCGGCCAGGTGACGATTACAAGTGTGTATGTACAGTAGCTTTTATTCGAGGCTTGGCGCAGGCATGGCGCTGATGCTGTTGGCGTTGTCGCCGGCGGCTTTTTCGCAGACGCCGCAGAAACTGATCCCCAGGATCGATCTGCCGGCGGACTCGCCCGTGACGCTGCTTTCAGCCGACTGGGGCGATACCAGTTCCACGCCGCGCGGCGGAGCGTTCTCCGTCGATGTGCGCGCCGCGCTTTCCTTCCGCAATTCGAGCCATGGGCGGATTCGCGGTGTAACGCTCGCGGTCCTTTCTCAGGAGGTCACGCCGGGCGGGAAGGGTTCCGTGTCGGTGCCGAGCCTGGATGTCGCGCCGGGCGAAACCTTCCCGATCAATATCGATTTGCACCTGTTGCGGCCCATCGGCGGCCTGGGGGGCCAGGCAGGGGGCGCTGGAGTGGCGGTTCGCCTGGACGGCGTTCTGTTCGACGATCTGAATTTCTACGGGCCCGACAACCTGCATTCGCGCCGCACCATGACCGTCTGGGAACTGGAAGCCCGCCGCGATCGCCAGTATTTCAAGAAGCTGCTGGAAGCGGGCGGCGGCAAGGGGTTGCAGGACGCGATGATCGCGAGCCTGGCGCGTCAGGCCGAATCCGATCCGCCCCGCGGGGGCGTGCAGATTGTGCGGGGACGCGCCACCAATTCCGATCCGGAGCGCGAAGTGAGTTTTGCCTTCCTGCATTTCCCCAATGCGCCGGTGGAGGCGAGCAACGGAATGGCGCGGATTGCGGGCAACGAAGCGCATGCGCCGCGAATCGAAGTGCGGAATCGCTCCGATCGGGCGATTCGTTACCTGGAAATCGGATGGATCGTGAAGGATCAGGACGGCCGCGAATTTCTGGCCGCCTCGATGCCTGCGGATGTGAATCTGGCGGCGGGACAATCCCAACAGGTGGGCGAGGATGCGTCGATGAAGTTTCTGCACACCTCGATTCAGGGAATGACGGGATTCGTTTCGAGCGTTGGGTTCAGCGACGGCTCCTATTGGATCCCGGATCGCGGCGCGCTGAACGATCTGAAACTGCGGCGCGTGGTTTCGCCATCACCCGAAGAGCAGCGGCTGGCGGAACTGTATCGCAAGCGCGGGCTGAATGTGCTGATCGAAGAGCTGAAGAAGTTCTAGCCGCTGAGTCTGGCCCCAGATTCACGCGGATAAAACAGAATCTATCATCTGGGCGGATCCATACGGGCCCGCGTTAATCCACGGCTTAAGATGGCTTCTGCGGGCCTCGAATCACGCCCGACGATTCGAGCGCGTCAAGCTTCGCTGCATCGCAACCGAGCAATTCCGTCAAAGCCTCGCGGGTGTGCTCGCCCAGGCGCGGCGCGGGGCGCGGAATCGAGCCGGGGGTCGCCGAGAATTTCACCGGCGGACCCGTCACAGTAAATCCATCCATCACAGGAAACATCTGGCGCTCAATCGCTTGGGGATCGTCAGCGACTTCGTCCAGCGTGCGCTCCGGCGCACACGGAATTCCGCATGCTTGAAACTGCGAAACCCAGTATGCGCTCGGCTTGCCTCGAAAAATGGAGGTGATCAGCGGCTCCAGCACGCCGCGATTTTTCACGCGCAGCGCGTTGGTTGCATAGTCCGGGTGCGCCGCTAGATCCGGACGGCCGATCGCGCCGCAGAAATCGACCCACAGTTTATTGCTGGCCACGGCAATCACGATGTCGCGGTCGGCGGTAGGAAATCCGCGATAGGGAACGATGGTGCCGAAGCGCGTGCCCATCGAGCCGGGAATCACTTTCGATCCCTGCGAATTCGTCCCGAAGAAATTCGCGAAATTCGACGACATGGCGGAGATCATCGAATCGAGCATGGACACATCCACGAATTGGCCAACGCCCGAGCGATTGCGCGATTCGAGCGCCATCAGAATTCCGATCAGCGCGAACATGCCCGAAGTAATGTCGGCGACAGAATGGCCGCAGCGGACGCGCTCGCCGTCTTCGACGCCGGTAACGCTGATGAGCCCGCTGGCGGCTTGCAGGATCAGATCCATGGCCGGATCGTCTCGCGCGGGACCGTTCTGGCCGTAGCCTGAAATGGAGCAGTAGATCAGCCGTGAATTTCGCGCGCGCGCTTTTTCGTAACCGAGGCCGAGCCGATCGAGCGTGCCCGGCCGCATGTTCTCGATCAAAATATCGGCCTTCGGGATCATGTCGAGACACAGCGCGATTCCCTCGGGCTTCTTCAAGTCGATGGCGAGGCCCCGTTTGCCGGTGTTGACTCCGAGGAAAAAAGACGCGACACCGTTGGTGTCGGGAGGACCCCAGGTGCGTCCGAGTTCTCCTTCAAGTGATTCGATTTTGTAGACGTCGGCGCCGTACTGCGCCATTAGCATCGTGCAGTAGGGACCGGCTAGAGCGTGGGAAAAATCGAGGACACGGAGGCCCTCAAGAGGAGCAGGCATGAATTGACTAGGATAGCGCAGCCTGCATGCCCGCACCGCTCACGTCACACGCTGGCCGGCGACAAGATCGCCGGCCCCACTGCGACGATCACTTGTACATTTCGGGATAGCCGCGGCGCTGCTCCTCGGCCATCTCCATCGCGGTGCCGATCTGGATCAGCGGACCTTTTCCGATGCCGGGGCAGAATCGCGCGGTGCGTTTCCACGCGCGGGGATCTTCGACCAGTTCCGGCCAGAAGGGAAAGGTCCGGCACTGCGTGGGTTTGGCGGGATGAATACTGCATCCACGGCGGTCGCCTTCGGTAACGAGAAACGGACACTGCCGGTCGCGCGGCTTGCGGAAACGCATCTGATGACGCGTGCGGTAGACGTACTTCTTTTCAAACGCGCGCGGAGACAGGCCGGTGAACTTGGCGGCCCGGACGAGATCGGTTTCAGTGAGATAGACGAAGCCATCCTGATCGCAACAGGCGATGCAGCCGGGTTGGCAGGTGAATCGAACGCCGTCCATCACATGTATTATCGACGTTTGCGCAATCGCTGTAGCGGGTTCGATCAACGGACAGAGAGAATCTTTTCGATCCCGTCGATGGACTCACGTTCCAAACGGTTATTGCTCTGTAGATCTTGTCCGTACTCATCGATCGGGAAGAAAACGGCGAACTGTGTAATGCTGCGTCCGTAACCGAAGCCAACCCGGAGGAGGCAGCCCTCATCTCTCTTCCGAAGCTCGTAGCTTCCCGCCATCGTCCACTTGCTCGCGGTTTCCCAATTGCCCCCTCGACTCCAGATTCTCTTCTCGTCATACGTGAACTGAGGTGGTGAGAAATATGTGTCTCGCACAAGTCCCCAATTCATCGCGTTGCCGTTGGGATCGAGCAGTTGCGGGACCCTGAGATGGAAGCAGTAATCGTCTCCGTAACAGTTAAAGCCTTTTTTCTTCAGGGGAGAAACGACGATTCCGCGAGTTGGGAAATAAGTCGCTGCGGCAGTTCTCACAGATTCGCACTCCAACGCGTACACATGGATAGTCTGCGCCGTCAAACTACCAGCCATCGCGGCAACCGATAGGAATGCGCGGGTCATAGCTACATCGTAAGAAGCGCGGCCATCAACTCGATTCCATCCCACAGATTCTGAATCCGCACGTTCTCATTAAACGAGTGCTGATTGTTATCGTGATTCACAATCGGAATCGCGATGGTCTTCGATCCCAGGGCGCGTTCGATGATGTCGCGGGGATCGCTGCCCCCGCTGGTGGGCATCAGGACGGTGGGACCGCGCGCGCTTTCCACCGTGCGGATGATCTCCTGCGAGATCGGCAGATCCATCGACGTGCGGACGGCATTGTATCCGCCGTCTTTCTCCACGACCTTCGCGACTTTGGAATGCCCCATGCGAATCTCCGCGCCGGGGTCGCTATCGACCACGAAGAATCCCTGCTTGCGGATGTGCTCGATCAGGCGCAGAGCCTGCTGGTGATGATCGAGGCCCTTGACGAGGCGCATATCGATGGTGGCAAACGCGCTAGCGGGGATGACGTTGGAAGCCTGCTCGCCGGTGCGCGCCGCGGACATTCCGCGAATGTTCAGCGAGGGAAGATTGAGCAGCTCGACCAGTTTCTTCGGTGAATTCTCCGTCGATCCGAGCCACAACTCGCGCATGATCTCCTTATCCATATCGGGCGCGGAGTCGACGGCTTTCTTTTCCGTCGGGGTCAGCGGCGCGATGCCCTCGTAGAAATGATCGACGAGCACGCGGCCGCTGTCGTCCTTCATCGAAGCCAAAAGCTTCGCGAGCATCATCGCCGGGTTCGGCGCCCAGTTGCCGTAATGGCCGCTGTGCAGTTCCCGGCGCGGACCGTAGACGGTGATGTCGACGGTGGAGATGCCGCGCGCGCCGAAGGTGATGAGCTGGCGGCGGCTCTGATGCACCGGGCCGTCGCAGATGAACCACATGTCGCCCGAGAAAAGCGATTTGTTCGCGGCGAGGATTTTCTCGAAGTTGATGGAGCCGGCCTCTTCCTCGCCCTCGAACACGAATTTGATATTCGATTTCGTGCGCAGGCCCGCCGCGCGAATCGCATCGAGCGCGGTCAGCAAGGTGAGGACGTTGGCTTTGTCGTCGCTCGCGGCGCGGGCGTAGAGGCGCGACTCGGGATCGAAATTCGATGCCGGAAGTGGAATGATGCGACCGTCTTTCTCCAGGGATTGATCGCGCAGGACGGGCGAGAAAGGTGGGGTCGCCCATTCCTTGGGATCGAGGGGCTGGCCGTCGTAATGAGCGTAGAAAACCAGGGTGCGGGTGGCGCCGGGAGTCGCGATCTCGCCGAAGACAACGGGGTTGGAACCGGGCACGCTGACCAGCTTCGGCGTCACGCCTCGTTTCTCGAGCATCCTGGCGATCAACTCGGCGTTGCGCTGGATGTTAGCGTGGTCGGCGGCGATGTTGGGGATGGAGAGGAGGGTGATGAACTCGTCGACGATGGCGCGTTCGTGTTGCTCGCGCCACTGGTGCGCGGCGATCGCGGCGGGGTTCGATTGCGCCGCGAGAGCCGATGCAAAAACAATCGAAAAAAGTGCGTTTTTCATCACTTTCGCATCACTTTTTGCAACATTTGCATAGTGTCACATTTCCCGCCGATTCTCGAGCGATTTAGAGATGGTCACTTCGTCGGAAAACTCGAGATCGCTGCCCACTGGAATTCCCATCGCGATGCGAGTCACCCGCAACCCCAGCGGCTTGAGTAGCCGGGAAAGATATACCGCGGTCGCCTCTCCTTCGACCGTTGGATTCGTCGCGAGAATAATTTCCTCTACTCCGCCTTGCGAAATCCGGTCGAGCAAGCTTTTGATCTTCAACTGCTCCGGACCGGTGCCGCGCAAGGGCGAAATCGCCCCGCCCAAGACGTGATACAAGCCTTCGAAAGTGCGCGTGGTTTCGATGGGCAGAATGTTGTGCGGCTCCTCGATCACGCAGATCTTGGAGCGGTCGCGATGCGGGTCGCGGCAGTAAGGGCACAACTCGGCGTCGCTGATGTTGTTGCATTCGGCGCAGATGCCCAGGTTGTCTTTCACGTCGAGCAGCGAGGCCGCGAGGTTCGCGGCGCTTTCGCGGGGCGATCGCAGCACATGGAACGCAAGCCGCTGCGCGGACTTCTGCCCGATGCCGGGGAGGCGGCGGAACTCATCGATCAGTCGTTGGAGAGGGGCTGCAAAGTCGGGCATCTATTTTCTATCGCGAACTTTTCACCTGGGATAAAAACGCATCAGGCCAAACGCAATCAGCAGCATGCCAACCAGAATAGTGGCAATCCGGTTGGCGAGAATGGCGCCGACCGTGCGTTTCGAGCCGGGCCGGGCGCTCTCCTGCTGGCCACTCTCATAGAGACCGAACCCAAAGCGCGGCCCTAGCAGGCCCGCCACGATAAACAGCAAACCGAATGCGACCCACATTCTACGATATGCGCCTCACACTCGCAGCTCGAAGCAAAGTCCTACAGCAACCCCGGCGGCAAGCCCAGTCCGCCGAGCATACCGCCCATTTTCTTCTGGGTTTCCTCGTCCACCTTCTTGGTGGCTTCGTTGGATGCAGCCATGAACAGATCCTGCAGCATCTCGACGTCGCCCGCCACCTCGGGGTCGATCTTCACACCGGTGACAGTTTTGTGGCCGTCCATTTTCACGGTGACCATGCCGCCGCCGGCAGAGGCCTCGACGCGAATCAGCGCGATCTCCTGCTGCATCTTCTCCTGCATCTTCTGCGCCTGCTGCATCATGGCCTGCATGTTTCCAGGCATTTTCATGGATGGTTTCTCCCTGCGCTCAATTCTCTCTCAGATTCCTCACCGTGCGGACCTGGCTGTCCGGGAACATTTCCTGGAACCGCTGGACTTCGGGATTGGCCAGCGCGCGCTGGACCGTTTCGTCTCCCTGGGGGGTTTGGGACGCATCTGGCGAAATCGCTTGCCGCGCGGGCGCGCCGTCAGATGGAATAGCTTTTCCTGGTTCGGCGTTTCCTGGCGCACCCCCAGCGCCTGCGATTTTGATAGTAATGCGTACTGCCTTTTCCAGCACGCCGCGCGCAGCCGATTCAAAGCCCGGCTGCTTAAGATAAGCGACGTACATTTTCGGTGTGGTGATCACCAGTTCGTTCGCCGACGCGGCCAGCTCGGAATGCTCGATTGCGTCGGCAAGGTGCAACTGCTTGGCCTGAATCAGAGCTGCGTGCAGACGCGAGCGAAGATCGCCGGCGGGCGAATGCAGGTCGCCATCGGCAGGCGGAGGAATGGGGTGCTCCGTAACGGCTTCGACACGTCCGGACCGGAGGTCCGGCGCGGAGCTGGAGCTCCGCCCCACAATCGGCGGAGTTTTCGCCGGAGCTGGACTTGAGCCGGACGGACCCAGATCTGCGATCGCATCTTCGATGGATTGCAACTTTCCCGCGTGAACCATCCGCAGCAGGCCCATTTCGAGATGCAGGCGCGGCTGCAACGAGGCTTGCAGATCCTTAAACAGATCGAGCGCCAGTTGCAAATAGCGCGTCAGATCTTCTTCCGAGAATTGCTCCGCGGTTTGCGATAGCTTGCTCCGCTCATTGGGCGACGCCGCCAAGAGGCGCGCGGTATCGGTGGAGCCGGCGATTTTCACGACGAGAAGATTCCGGAAATAGCGTGCCAGCTCGCGCGCGAAGTGCTGTAGGCTGCGCCCGTTGGCTTCGAGGTCCGCGACGACTTCGAGCATCCGGCGCGCGTCGCCCTCACGCAGCGCTTTCGCCACGTGGTCGAGAGAATCGATCGAGAACATCCCCAGCAGTTCGCGAACCTGCGCGGCATCCAGTTTCGCGCCGCAGCAGGCGATGGCTTGATCGAGCGCCGAGAGCGAGTCGCGCACGCTGCCTTCGCCCGCCTGGGCGAGGACGCTCAGCACTTCGGCGTCGGCTTCGATACCCTCCTGTTGGGCGATCCATTGAATGCGCCCCACCAACTCCGCGAAATCCACCGAGCGAAAACTGAACTGCTGGCATCGCGACGAAATGGTGGAGGGGATTTTGTGGGCCTCGGTGGTGCACAGGATGAATACCACCCACTCGGGCGGCTCCTCCAGCGTCTTCAGCAGGGCATTGAAAGCCTCACTGGTGATCTGGTGGGCTTCGTCGACGATGAAGATCTTGTGGCGATCCCGCGCCGGACGATAGCGCACATTCTCGCGCAGTTCGCGCATTTCGTTGATGCCGCGATTGGAGGCTGCATCGATCTCAATCACGTCGACGCCGGAGCCGCCTTGGATTTCGAGGCAGCTCGCGCACTTGCCGCAGGGTGAGGCGGTGGGTCCCTGCTCACAGTTGAGGCAGCGGGCCAGAATGCGCGCGACGGTGGTCTTTCCGGTGCCACGCTGTCCCGAAAAAATGTAGCCGTGGGCGATGCGCTGCTGCGCGATGGCATTTTCGAGCGTGGTCTTGACGTGCTCCTGCCCGATGAGCTCCGCAAACATCTGCGGCCGGTACTTGCGGGCAATGACTTGGTACATGGCGGGGTTAAGGCTTATGTTAGCAAGCAGGCCGGAACTTATTGCATATTGCGACGCTCTTCGATGCGTTTGAGGCGGGCGTCGAGCTCGTCGATGTTGTAGGGGTGAATTTCGATGATTCGGCTCAGGCGGATATTGTTCTCCGCCACCTGCTTGGTGAGAGTCTCCAACTCGCCGCTACGTGACTTTAGCTCGGCGTTGCCCGCTCTCAGCTCAGCGTTGCCAGCCTTCAGTTCCTCTGTCATCGCTTCGAGGTCACTCTGGCGTTCCATCAAGCGGACGACGTGAGCCTGGAACTCGCGGTGCGCGGCCATGAACTCGGCCATCAACCTGTTGAGATCTTCCATGTCCATGCTGTGTCTCCATTTTACAGCGGCGGAATAGGAACGAAATTCGAGAGGGCGAAATGCCAGACCCCGGGTGATCCGCGGCACACAGGTTAAACCGCTACCGTTGCTTCCTTCCGGACCTGGCGGGGTTTGCAGCCGCCCGTTGCACGAAGCCCGGAGCCTGACAACCATTCATGCTAGCAGATCGGTCAAGGCGAGCCTGCGGTGTTTGCCGAATTGGAAGGCATGGCTACGAAGCGCGCTTGCGGCGGGGTTCTTCCTCGTCGTCGTACGGCGCGATCTCAACGAGATCCTCGGCCTCGAACACCTGGTCGCAGTCCAGGCATCTCAGGTAATCGACCCCGTCACGCCGCATCAGGAATTCCGTGCGCTGGTGCTCACAGTCCGGCATAGGACGCTAATTATCCCTATTCTAGTCAGGACGCTAAGGTTGTCAAGCCCCAATTCCTGGGCGATTCGCCCTTAGCGCTACAGGATTTCGGCGTCGACCGCCTTGGCGGCGTTGTGATCGGGCCAATTCTGACAGTCTTTTACGCGGCCTCCTGCTATACTTGTGCAAGCTTTACGGAAACCGTTTCCAGGATCAGTCAGTATGACCAAAACCATTGTTTCAACCGCCATTTTTGCAACGTCACTATTTCTTTCGGCGTCGCAAGCTCAAGCCGCCACAAACTTCAGCGGCGAATGGAAGATGAACGCCGCGAAAAGCGATTTCGGTCCCATGGCCGCGCAAGCCCCGGAGGTCCTGACCAGAACCATTAAGCACAACGACCCGGCGCTCGAGATCGCCACTCATCAGAAGGGCGCGGCGGGTGAGGTCAATACGCAACTGAAATACACCACCGACGGCAAGGAGTGCGTCAACAAGCTCCCGCAGGGCGATGCCAAAGGCACGGCCAAGTGGCAGGGCGACAACCTGATCGTGGAATACGTCCGCGAGGCTCAGGGCATGGAGATCAAGGCGAAAGAAACCTGGACCCTTTCCGATGGCGGCAAGGTGCTCATGATCGTGAATCACATCACGGTGCCGCAAGGCGAGTTCGATATAAAGTACGTTTTCGACAAACAGTAATTTCTGGAGAACATGAGGAGAGAGTTATGAAAAGCATTACCACTTTAGTGTTAGCAATGGCAGCCACGGCCGGCTTGATGGCCGCGGCCGACAAGCCGAATTTTTCAGGCGACTGGGCGATGGACGCGACCAAGAGCGACTTTGGCCCGGCGCCGCCGCCGTCCACGATGACGCGCAAGGTGACCCACAGCGATCCGGCGATGACCGTCGTCGAAGCCAGGGACGACATGAGCACGACCGTCAAGTACTCGACGGATGGCAAGGAAACCACCAATGAACTGATGGGCGCCCCCACCAAGAGCACCGCGAAATGGGACGGCGACGCATTGCTGGTGGTCACCAAGGCCGATTTCCAGGGGAACGAGATCACCATCAACAGCAAGTGGACGCTCTCGCCGGACGGCAAGGTGCTCACCGATGCGTGGCACCTGGTCACCCCTCAGGGCGAGTTCGACATGACGTACGTGTTGAACAAGAAGTAGACGGCGACGACATTACTACATGGCTAAGCTGGCGCTGGTCTACGGCATGCGGCTGCTCCCGGCCGATGAGATCGAGGCGGTTTCCGAGGCGGAGATCAAGCTGAAAAGCGGTAAGACGGCGCACGTCACCATGCACCTGATCGAAGGCGGCGAGAAAGAGATCCGCGCGCAACTGGAGCAATCGCTCGACGCCTTCTTTGAGTTCTATCCGGAGATCTGAAATGCGCTTCCTGAAGCTGTTGATCCTGGCGGCGATTGTGGCGATCGGATTGGTCGATTTACCCGCGCAGGATAAGCTTGGGGCTGGAACCTACAAGGGCACCTATAGCGGGGCTGGGGGCGCCGGCGACATTCATCTCGCGCTCAAGGCGGACGGCAAGGGCGGCTTTAGCGCCGAGGTCGGGTTCACCGTCGGCGGGGAAGAAGTGCCGGCCAAAATCACGTCGATGAAGGTGGACGGGGCGAAGATCGAGATGGTCTATGACTTCGATTTGCAGGGGGCCAAGCTGCAATCGGCAATCCAGGGTACGCTTAGCGGGAAAACGCTGGCGGGAACTTACAAGACCAGCGCGGACGGCGCCGCGGTGGACGAAGGCACCTGGAAGACGACGGCGCAGTAGTCGTAAGGAGCCAGAAGACAGGAGTCAGAATGCGGACGAGCAGTCTGACCTCAACGCTTCTCGACCATTTGCCGGACGCGATCCAGCTCCCGGCGCAATCGTCCTTCGCGCAGCGCGAGTAGCACGACGTAGGCCACCACGATCAGCCAGGCGGCCGCGAATCCGTAGAACATGTACTGCGAGTTTCTGGGGTCCATTCTGACTCCTGACTCCTTCTAATACGAATGCGCCAGCCGCCGCAGCGAATCGATCTCGCGCGAGACCGCTTCCTGCCGCATCCGCACCATCACCAGAATGATGCCGAGACAGGTCATGGCGAGAAGATTCCAATACGCTGTCTCCTGCCACCCGGGAGGCATGCCGCCGCCACCGCGAATGCTCAGCACCGGGCCGGGATGCTGCGTGCGATACCACTCGATCGATTTGTAGACGATGATGGCATCGGCGCCGCCGAACACGCTGACCACCGCCGAGAGCCGGGCCCGTTGCGTGGGTTCATCGATCGCGCGGCGCAGCATCAAATAGCCGGCGAAGATCAGCCAGCAGACCAGCATCGACGTCAGCCGCGCGTCCCATGCCCACCACACGCCCCAAATGATCCTCGCCCAGATGCTGCCGGTGACCAGAACGATTGCGCCGAACACCAGAGCGACTTCGTTGATGGCGGCGGCGATCGCATCGAAGCGCAGGTCCCCTCTAGCCAGATACAACATGCTGAATATCGCGGCGATGACGAATCCCGACAATCCAAGAATACCGGCGGGGAAATGAAACTCGAAAATACGCCAGATGGCGCCCTGGCTGGCCTCGTCGCCCAGGACGAAGAAGATTTTGTAGAGATTGACCGTCAGCAGAATCGCCGTGAAGGCGGCCAAAGCGAAGAGTATCCGGTTGCGCATGTGTTTTACCTCAACCCAAGAGAACACTATCTATCATAGTCGCCGCGATCGCTGTAAATATGAAATCGAAGGCTACGAGAACCCGGATCCAGATCATGTTGTTGCCGCCGATGGGCGTTCCCGCAAGCAGATCCGTCGTTAGCGTCATTGCCGACATCAGCGCTGGGATCATCAATGGATAGATCAGCGTCGGCAGCATCAATTCCCGCAGCCGGAGGTTCACCGTGAGTGCGCTGAACGCCGTCCCGATCACGGTCAGCCCCCAGGTCCCAAGCGCGATCACCAGCATCAGCGGCCAGAACACGGGCACCCAGCGGACGTCGTAAAACAAGCCGAACACGGGCAGCGAGATCAGCGCTACTGTAAACAACAGGATAAAATTTGCGAGGGCCTTTCCGGCGAATAGCGCCGACGGGGGAAGAGGCGCGGCGAGCAGGCCGTCAAGACAGTCGTTGTGGATCTCGCGCGCGAAGCTCCTGTTCAAAACAAGAGCGCCAGCGAAGGTGAGCACCATCCATAGCAGGCCGCCCGTAATATCGCGAAACTCTTCCGACGACGAGTCGAAAATGAAGCTGAACAGCACCAGAATGACGATCGAAAATGCGACCGATGCGTTCAGCGCTTCCTTGGTGCGGAGTTCGGATCGCAGATCTTTCCCGGTGATGGTAAGGGCCTGGCGGACGAACAAGAGGGCTTCGTTCACGCTTAGTTGTCCTCGAATGTGCGATACAGCCAGCCTGCATCGTCGATCATCTCCTGGCGGCGCTCGCCGAAATAGGCGATCTCGCCTCGACGGAGGAGCGCGACATGGGTGGCCAGTTCCAGCGCTTCCTTGAGCTGATGGGTCGACATGACGATGGTGCGGCCCTGGGCGTGCGCCTCAGCGAGCAGCGTCTGTAGAACCGCAATGGCCCGGTCGTCGAGGGCAGTGAAGGGCTCGTCGAACAACAGCAGGTCGGGTTCATGAAGGAACGCGCGCGCCACCGCCAGGCGTTGCCGCATGCCGCGTGAAAACTCGCGAACCAGCCCGTCGCGAACGCGTTCGAGTCCGGTGCGCTCGAGCCACGCACGGGCCCGTTGGCGCGGCTCATCGAGATTATACAGGCGCGCGAACAGCATCAGGTTTTCGGTGGCGGTTAGTTCGTCATAAAGCGAGATGCCGTGCCCCAGCACACCGATGCGCCGGCGCGCGGATTCCTGCCGAGCATCCGCGCCGAGCACGCGGACGTTGCCTTGAGACGGTTTCGAAAGCCCGGCGACAATCCGCAGCAGAGACGTTTTCCCCGCGCCGTTGCGGCCCAAGAGCGCTACTGTGGAGCCCTGCGAGACGCGGAAGCCCACGTCGTGCAACGCGGCGAAATCGCCGTAGTACTTGTATATGTTCTCGATGTCCAAGGCATTTACGCGATCCGGAATGGCGCTGTTCACGAAGCACTCTTTCGATACAACGTCACGCCGCCCAGCGCGAGAATCGCGAGCGTCAGTCCCAGCACCCAGAAAAGCTTGCTATAGATGCGCGCGGGTCCCACCGTAACTTCCGGCCGGCCTGTATCTTCTTGAGACTCGGCGCCGTCGGGGCCGCGCAACGATCCCGTGCCTTCGATCTTCAAATCGAAAGTGGGCGCGGTGACCGCGTAGATGTGCGCCTGCGTCTGCGGCTCCTGTCCTTTCGACTCGATCCCATCGCCCGTGAGCGTCACGGCGGAGGGCGTCACCAGGCTGATCGGCGTGGCAGGGTCGGCATTTCTTCCGGAGAACGTATCGCTCGCAGGAAGGCTGTAACTGAACTCGAAACGCGTCTCACCGGGCTTCAACGGATAGCTGGCTTTGTAAACGCCGGGTTTCTTGGTGGACTCGGCAGGGCGATTGATGGGCATGCCGCCGGGTGCCGCGATGGTCACCTGGACCTTATCGCGCACCGCTTCGGGAAGGTAAAACTGAATGGAGCCGTTGGCCGGATCGAGGTACGTCTGATGGGTGTCATTTTGAGCGAGAAACGTTTCGGAGATCTGGAGCGCGTTCGCCATCGGCTCAATCACCATAAGATGCTGGGCGATTTTTGCGGACGCCGCGTTGGTGGTTGCATCGTAGACGTTCAACTGGAGGTTGGTCGTCGGAGCTCCCGGCGTGAGCACCAGGTTGTAAATCACGCCCTGATACGCGCCCTGCAGGATGGTGGGGCCGGGCGGAATTCGGGTTTCGATCGAAAATTTCCCATCCGCGCCGGATTTGACGCTCGCGAGCGTCTGCATGCCGCTGGGGCCGGGCTGCACCACGCTCACCATGACGGCGGGCTGAGGCTTACCGGTGGTCCCGTTCACGGCCACGCCATCCACGGCCGCAAGCGCGCAGGACGCGCATGCGATGAAAGCCGTCAGCGTTCTCATCCCATCGCCTTTCCGCACTCGCCGCAGAATTTCATGGGGTTAGGGAATTTCGCGCCGCAATGCGGGCAAGTGTTTTCGGCAATTCTCCCGGACGGCGACGCGGCCGCTGCCGCCGATTTGGGCTGTGTGACCGCGGCCTTGGGCTTCTCCGGCGGACCTTTCCCCGGCGCAGTCTTCGAGGGAGTCCCTTGCGTGATCCGGTCAATTTCGGCCATCACTCCCGCCAATTCCTTTTGCAGCGTGAGCTTGGTCTGCTGGTAGTCCGCGTCGGATAGTTTCCCGACGCGATATTCGAACTGCAAGTCGCGGAGATTTTCGTAGATCACGGCTTTGCGATCCTCAAGATGCCGCGCGGGCGAGACGGGCTCGGGCTGCGGAATATCCTTGGGGCGCACGAATAGAGTGAACAACGTCGTAAGGGCGACGACCAGGACGACCACGGCGACGAGTGGCATCAGCGGATCGGGGAAACTTGAGCGGACCGGCCATTTTCTGCGGCCTTGTCGGACGCGTGCGACACCTGGGACGTGCTATTCAAGTTTTGCCAAGTCCTTTTCAATGCGCTCATGATAGCGGTCGAGCACTTCAGAATCGATCGCGGCTTCGGCTGGCGCAAGCGCCGGCTTCCGCGCGGAAAAGCGGCGGATGAGGAAGATTACCAGAATCGCACCCAGTCCCAGCGCCCCCCACGGACCGATCACGCCCATGGGGCCGGGCCGGACCGCCAGAACGTCCTTTCCGTTTTCCTGGACGAAAGCGTCGACTATCTGGTCATCCGATTTTCCGGCGGCCTGCATCGCGAAAATCTCAGCTTTGGCCTGTCGGCAAACGTGACAGTCGCCTTCCATCTTGCACGCCATGGTGAGGTTGCAGCCGCAACTGCATTTGAATTTATCGGCGACGTGAAGCACGGCGGGGGATTCGAGTTGTGGCGCGGTTTGCCCGAAACCCGCCGCCGCGAAAATCAGAAACAGGAGACTAGTCTTCGACGCGCGCATGCTTTTCGGCCATCCCCACTACTTCGGTCCGCGGGAAGATCAATCTCGTCTTGCTGGGCGTCAGGCAAATGATGGTTCCGAACAGCACCACCCAGTATCCGATCCAGATCCACGACACCAGCGGAAACACGTAAGCCTGGATCACGGCTTTCTTCCCATCGGCCGATATGCCCGCGAAGTTGACGTACAAATCCTCGTTCAGACGGCGCCGGATCTCAACCTCCGACATCGGCTGCTTTTCGGCGATGTACACGCGATGCTCGGGTTCCATCATGCCGAGACTCTGGCCGTCTTTGAAGGCGAAAACGGGCAATTTTGACCAGATGTAATTATCGTTCTGCCCGGATTCGAGGGCGCCCGCGCGCAACTCGTACCGGCCCAACTGGAAGGACTCATCCGGCGCAACCTCGACGGTAGTGTTCTGATTGAATGCGTTGCCGGTGAAGCCGACGAACATCAACACCACTCCCATATGCACCAGGTATCCGCCGTAGCGCCGCGTGTTGCGATGCGTCAGCGCGACCATCGCACCCAGCAGATTGCCGCCGTCCTTCGTCTGGATCGCTCCAGCGCCCTTGAAGAATTCGATGGCGACTGTCACCGTGACGAAAGTACACAGCATGAACGAAACCAGAGCGTAGATATTGTGCACGCCCATCACTGCAAGAAACGCCGCGACCACCGCGCCACCGGCCAGCGGCCACATAAACGACCGCTTCAGGCTTTCGAAAGAACTGCGGCGCCACGCGATTAAAGGACCGACGCCGGTCAGCAGCATCAGGAACATCGCGATGGGCACTTCGATCCGGTTGAAAAACGGGGCGTCGACGCTGATCTTCTCGCCCGTCAGCTTTTCCGAAATCACCGGAAACAGCGTGCCCCACAGCACCGCGAAGCAGCTCGCCAGGAGAACCAGGTTGTTGAACAGGAAGCTGGATTCGCGAGAGAGGACGCTTTCAAGCTGAGCTTCGCTTTTCAGAAAATCGAGGCGGCTGAGGATCAGAAACACCGTGCCTGAGATTCCGATGGCCAGGAAGGCGACGAAATACGTGCCAATCGAGGATTGCGCGAACGCGTGCACCGACTGCACGATGCCGCTGCGCGTGAGGAATGTGCCGAAGATGCACAGGAAGAACGTGGCGGAAACCAGCACCATGTTCCACACTTTCATCATGCCCTTCTTTTCCTGCATCATCACGGAATGCAGGAATGCCGTGGCGGTAATCCACGGCAGCAGGGACGCATTTTCCACCGGGTCCCACGCCCAATAGCCGCCCCAGCCGAGCACCGCGTACGCCCAGCCCGCGCCGAGCAGCACGCCGGTGGTCTGGAACATCCAGGTGACCAGCGTCCATCGACGCGTGGTCCTGATCCATTCCTCGCCCGGCTGCCGCGTGATCAGCGACGCCATCGCGAACGCGAACGGCACCACGAATCCGACGTATCCCATGTACAACATGGGCGGGTGGATCACCATGGTCCAATATTGGAGCAGCGGATTCAGCCCCTGGCCGTCGCCGGCATCGACGATTCCCTTTCCCGCCATGATCACGTTGAAGGGCTTTGCCACGAACGCAATCAGAATCAGGAAGAACGTCAGCGTGCCCATCAGGACCGAGGTGACGTACGGCATCATGTCGCGGAACTTGCGGCGATTCTGAAACACCACCACCATTGAGTACGACGCCAGCACCCAGCTCCACAACAGCAGCGAGCCTTCCTGCCCGCCCCACCACGACGTGAACTTGTAGATGGCCGGCATCGCGCGATTGCTGTGCGAGGCGACATACGCCAGCCGGAAATCGCCGACGATGAGCGAATACACCAGAATGCCCGCGGCGGTGGTGAGCAGCGCCCAGATGCAATACACCGCTCGCTCCGCGCTCAGGATCAGGAAGGGCCGTCGCGCCCATTTCCCGGCCAGCGATCCGAGGACCGAGTAAACCGCGAAGCAGAATGCAAGGAGAATCGCGAGCGAGCCGATATTTTCCATAGCGATTGAGTTCTTTTAGGTCGTTAACGCGTCACTCTACGTCGTCGCGTGCGCGCCGACCGGCTTGGATGTCGTGGGTTTCTGTTCATACTTCGAGGCGCACTTCGCCTGAATTTTATTGGCGTGAAACGTTCCGTTCTGAAGCTTGCCGTCGGCCAGCGCCAATGCGCCGTCTTTGAATGTGTCGGGGAGCGGATCGATGCCGTCATAGACCACGTTGATGCGTGCGTCATCCTGGACTAGCGTGAACTTGACGACGCGGCCGTCGCGCGTAATGGAATTCGGCGCAATATCGCCCCCCACGCGCAGCCTCATTTGCCTGCCCTGATCGCTCATCGCATTCAATTCTTTGACAGTCTTGTAGTAGGTCGACGTCTGACTGATCCCGCCGACCGCGAGCCACGCCAGAGTGCCGATAACGGCCGCCATCAGGAGTCCGAACTTCCAGTAATTGTTCATCGCGCTCTACCTCCCGCTTGAAATACCAGTATAGCGCCGCAGGGTTCCTGCGGAGTCCTACTCGAAAATGTGCTCGGGCCGGAGTTCCAGATCGAGTTCTGGAACGCGAAGCGCGGCGACTTCGGTCAACCCGGCGTCGCAGGTGTATAGCTTACGTAAATAAGGATCCACCAGCCAGACGTGGGGGACGCCCCAGGCTCGATATTCGTCGAGCTTGGATCTGACGGCCGTCAACCGGTCATCTTCTGACAAGATCTCGATTACGACCAGAGGAGGTTGGTCCGGGAAAGCCAAGACGGGTTCATCCAGCCAGAAAACTGAGATGTCGGGAACGAGGTAAAGCTCTTCGCGAACCTTCAATTGTACGGATGAGCAAGGAAACAGGTGGAGGCCGTGACAGTGTAAGACGAAGAACGCGCCGACACACGCGTGAGCGTGGCCGTGAACGGTGTCGGCAGGTGACCGCTCGACGAGCTCGCCGTCGCGATACTCGGGATCGGGGTTGTCGAAGCTCGTATGGAGATACGTTTCGACGGGGATGTGTTGGCCAGTCACTTCTTCGCGATCAGCGGAGCCACCGTCTCCACGTCTAACATCGCGTTGAGCCGATGCCCATCGATGAAGAAAGTCGGTGTACCCTCCACGCCCGCGACCTCTCCTTGCTTCTCTTCAGAAGCGACCCTGGAAGCATACTTGTGGCTATCCAAATCGGCCGTGAACCGGGGCAGATCCAGCCCAAGCTCCTTGGCCCACGCCAGAATCCGGACGCGCGAAAGGGACCGGAAGTTTGCGTACATCCTATCGTGCAGTTCCCAGAACCTGCCCTGCGCCTGCGCCGCCAGCGACGCCTCGGCTGCCAGAGCCGCCTGCGAGTGAGACTCGAGCGGGAATTGTTTGAACACCAGGCGCACGTCGTTCGGATACTTTTGAAGCAGCAGCTTCACCTGCTCGGTCGCCGCGGCGCAGAAGGGGCACTGGAAATCCGAAAACTCGACAATGGTCACGCGAGCGTTGGCGGGGCCGCGCATCGGATCGCCGTCAATCGAGAGCTTCACCGCTTGTTCATCCAGCAGAGGCGGCGGGGTGCTCTTGTACTTGTTCAGATCCTCGCGAATGGCCGCGGCTTTCTTGCCCGCGGAGGCTTCGCGCACCACAAACTGCGCGAAGCGCCGGCTGACGCCGCATCCAGGGTCGCCCACGCGGCACTCGGCAATCTTCATTTCGCAGCCGCAGTTGCACTTGTCGGATCGCAGCACTTCGAGCGCGATGTCGCGCGAGGCTTTCGACATGCCCGTAAAATCCACACCGGGCAGATTGATCGCGGTTTGCCACCCGCCCTGCGCCAGACACAGAGCCATCGAGAAAGCGGCGAGAACGCCGCGCCGGACATTCGGCAAATTCAGTTCCATTTCAGTTCACTTCCATTCCGGATTCTTTCCTAAACTGACCAGATTCGCAAGCAGCCGGAACGCCCCCGGCACTCCGGACGGCAACTGGCGATACAGCGCGAACGCGTCATAAACATAAAATCCCTTGCCGTAGCGCGCGAGCAACAGGCCGCCCTTTTGCGGGTCCTGATCGGGATCGTGGGTTTCCACCAACGGCTGATAGCGCTCATCCCAGCTTCGCAGAAAACCATGGCCGCGTTCTTCCACCCAGCCCTTGAAATCGTCCGCGGTGATGCGATTCGGCCAGCGAAACGCCGGCGTGGACGGGTCCAGGATCTGAACCGGCGAATTTTCATCCACCACTTTCTGGGGATTCGCACCCAGCGTGAACGGATACGGTCCGTAGTTGTGATCGAAATCCTGAAGATTGTACTGCACGATCAGCACACCGCCGTTCTTCACGTATTCGAGCAGGCGCGCGTTGGCCGATTTGAGATCGGCGCGAACCGCGTAGGCTCGCGTGCCGAGAATGATTGCGTTGTACCCGCTCAAATCGCCATGCGTCACATCGCTGCTGTCGAGAATGCGCACGTTCTGATTAAGATTGTCCAGCGCCTTCGGCACATCGTCGCCGGTGCCCGGCAGGAATCCGATGGTCAAGTCCGGCGCTGTGATCACGTTCACGCCGACCGCGCGATAGGTCGCCGGGCGGTAATAAGGATACGGCCGCAAGCCGGGATAGCCGGTGAGATGATAGCCCTCCGTATACGAACGCCCGTTGCAATCGGCGATGGCCGTGACGGTGTATTCGGCGGGCTTCACGATATCCGGCGTAACCGAGAAGATCACCGTTTGATCTTCTCCGTCGCGAGTGAACGAGAACGGCGATTCGGGCGGCGCGGACCGCCAACCCGGCGGCAGCTTCAATCGCAATACGCCCTGGGCGGCGCCTTTGACGTTACTGTGAACCGTGCAGTGGAACTTGAACGACTTCGATCCCATCGGCACGGCGCCCGCCGACGGCGAAAGCGTCACCGAAATCGCCGGGCCTACCAGCAGCGGATTCTGAATGGTCCCGATTCCCGGAATGCGCTCGCTCGATTGCACCACCTGCGCGATTTCGAAAGGCACGCCGCGATAGGAGAGCCGTGCATGAACGGACAGGGGATAGGGCGCCAGAGGCAGATTGCGATAGCGCGCGTCAACCAAATCGTAATACGGCTGTTCCTCGTCGGGCCGGGTGTAGTAGGGACGCGTGAACGGCGCGTCAGCCGGCACGGAAACCGCGAATCGCCACCGCACCTGCTTGCCTGCGCCGGACTCGTGTGCAGGCGTACCCTCCGGCCGGACGTTCCAGTTTTTCCCATCGGCGGCGATCACGTCGACGGTTTCGACACCCAGATTTTCGGGGCTCTGATTGAACAGCGACGCACTCACCGCGAAAGCCTGGCCGGGAATCGCGATGGTGAAAGTCGGCCCGCCGCCGCGTCCGCCTCGACCAGCTTGCTGCGCCGCCAATGCCGCTTCCGCCGGGGTCGGCGCCGGTGCGGCTGGAGTTGCAGTATCACCACCACGGCCGCCCCGACCACCTCGTCCTCCACCACGCCCTTCCCCTGTGGGCGCTTCGGACACCGTGGTTTCGAAAGAAAGCTCCAGCGCAGCCGCCAGCGCCTCCTCGAACTGATGCTCCTTCACGCGCAATTCGAACAGCACGTCGCTCTTGCCCGGCTCGGCGATGGAACTCGCGCCCACGCGATCGATCAACGCGCGGGTAGCTTTCAGGCCGTTCGCAAGATTCGACGCTATGGCAGCCGGACGATCGACGTCGTAACGCTTCAACGCATCGCTCGACGCTTGGGCGATCTCAGCGAGCCCTTCTGTCAAAAGCTGCGTATCGCCTGTCGCGAGCGACGCAATTCCGTTCACGCTCACATCGATTCCATCGAAGAACGACGCCTCGGTCTCCTTCGCAGGCACCCGCGATCCGTAGCGATGATAGGAGCTATTCACCGGCGCGGGCTGCGGCAGCGTTCCGCCGCCATTTTGCGTTTTCTGATAGCCCAACCCTTCGCGCGCGATTTGCACGAACGTCAGTCCCGCGGCCGGCTCGGGCGTTCCTTCCGGAATCTGTACGGTCTCCGACGGCTTGGTGTCCGACCATTTTTGATTCACGTAGTCGAAGAATTTCACCGGTACGAACTTGTCGGTCGCGTAATCGAACATGCCCTCCGGCGTGATCTGGGGGTTCGCCGCGCGCGCATACACCTTCAGCGGCGCCCACGGCCGCAGCCCCTCGCGAATCTGTTCGGGGAATTTCGTGGGGTCACCCGCCGCGACGAAAGCTTCCTGCGCCATCTGCCCGGCGACCTGATGATTCCCATGGCCATCGCTGGCCGCGCCTACGAACACCGACGTGATCACCAGCGGCCGCACCATTCGAATCACGCGGACGGCATCCGATAACACTCGATCGTGATTCCACTTTTCGAGCGCCTCTTCGCGCGTTTTCGAAAATCCATAATCCACTACGCTCGAAAAGTATTGGTCAACGCCCATGTATCGATCCGCGAACAACAGCTCCTGCGTGCGAACCAGCCCCAGGGCGTCATACAAGTCCATCGACATGACGTTCTGCCCGCCTTCGCCGCGGTTCAGCGTCATCAGTGCCGCGCGCGCACCCTGGCCCCGGCTCTCATACGCGAGCATTCCGCCGTCTTCGTCGTCGGGATGCGCGGTGAACAGGATCAGGCTCGCACGGGTCTGCAATTCGCGAAGCAGCCGCGACATACCGGCAGCGCCGCGATCGGGATAGATCGGCGACGCATACGTTTCCGGCGTTCTCTGTTGCGCGAAACTGAACGTCCGGTAGGCGCAGATGCCGAGGATCACCGCAACGATTGCTAAAGCTCGCCGCATGGCTTTCATCATACAAAACCCAGCCGCCATGGATTATGTGGCGCGGGCTGTCAAGCCTGCTGAGCCGAGAGTCGTCTCGGCTTTTCCGGAGAAACGTCCGGCTCCGCGCAAGACAGCCTGCGCGCGCTTCGGCAGTCCGCGCCACTCAAGTGCTACGCTGCGCATGTGAACATCGGCATCACCTGCTACCCGACCTATGGAGGGAGCGGAATCGTGGCGACCGAGCTTGGCGTCGAGCTCGCCGCCCGCGGCCACCAGGTCCACTTCATCACCTATTCCAATCCGATTCGCCTCGACCCTGGCATTCCGCGCATCCACTATCACGAAGTGGAGGTTTCGAATTACCCCCTATTTCAATATCCGCCCTATTGCCTGGCTCTGGCCTCGCGCATGGCGAACGTCGCGGCTGCGTACAATCTTGACTTGCTGCACGTTCATTACGCGATTCCGCATTCGATTTCGGCCCTGCTCGCGCAACAGATGACTGCGGACCGCCGCCTGCCTTTCGTGACCACGCTGCATGGAACCGATATCACGCTGGTGGGCATGGACCGCTCGTATTTCTCAATCACGAAGTTTTCCATCGAGCAATCCAATGGCATCACCGCCATCAGCGATTACTTGCAGAAGCAGACCGTGGAGGTTTTCGGCGTGGCCAACGACATCCGCGTGATTCACAATTTCGTGAATTGCGATGTCTACCGCCCCGATCCCGATCGGCCGAAAGAAAAACTGTTGATTCACCTGTCGAATTTTCGCCCCGTCAAGCGCGTGCTCGATTGCATCCGCATTTTGAAAGAAGTTCGGCGCGCGACTCCCGCCCGGCTCTTGATGGTCGGCGACGGTCCGGATCGCAGCCCCGCGGAAACGCTCGCCCACGAGCTGGGCATCGGAGAATTCGTGGAATTTATGGGCAAACAGGATCATGTCGAACGGCTGATCCCGAAAGCCCACGTTCTGCTGATGCCGAGCGAAATGGAATCGTTCGGGCTCGCCGCGCTCGAAGCCATGGCTTGCGGCGTTCCTCCCGTCGGCACGCGCACGGGCGGAGTTACCGAGCTGATCACGCACCAAGTGGACGGATTTGTGGAGCCGGTCGGCGACATCTCTGCGCAGGCGGCGCGCGTCACATCGCTGTTGACTGGCGATGAGTTGTATCGCCGCATGTCGGCTGCGGCGCGCCACACCGCTGAAACGCGCTATTCGACTACCATGATCATTCCGCAGTACGAGCGCTACTATGAGGAGGTTTGCGCGGGAGGATCGCGAACGTGACGCAAATTCTCGCGATCGGCGCGCATCCCGATGACGTGGAATTCGGTTGCTCTGCGATCCTGATCAAAGAGATCAGGAAAGGGAATCGAGTGAAATTGCTGGTGCTTTCGCGCGGCGAAGCCGGCACCGGCGGAACTCCGGAGCTGCGCGAGCAAGAGTCGCGTGAAGCAGCCCGAATGATGGGCGCCGAGATTGAGTTCCTCGACTTTGGAGGCGACTGCCGCATCGAATACACCGTCGAGAATCGTTTCCGGATCGCCGCGGAGATTCGCAAGCTGCGGCCCGCTATCGTCCTCGCGCCGAATATTTCCGAAAACCAGCATCCGGATCATGCGGCCGTTGGTAAACTGACTCGCGACGCCTGCCGCCTGGCGCGATATGGAGGCCTGGATGCCCTAAAGCCCGCGCCCGTGCACAAAATCGACAACCTGTATTTCTACAACATCACCCAGCACATCGGCGCTATTCCGGACATTGTGATCGATATCAGCGATGTGGCCGGCGTTTGGGAGGCGGTGATGCGCTCCCACGGCAGCCAAACCGCGCAGAAAAACTACATCGATCTGCAAAAAACCGGAGCCCGCTTGCTGGGGCTGACCATCGGCGTCGAATTCGCGGCCGGATTATTTGCCAACGATCCTGTGCGAGTGGACCATCTCTCCGATATCGCGCTGTCATCGCGAAATTTTTGATGTGGCGCGCCAGTTCTCCGAGCTATCCGCGAGTGTCCGGCAGCGGCTGGACGGCGACATCGGCTCCTTCGCGAATCAGCGCCCGCCGGGGCGTGAAGCGATACTTGATCAGCGTCCACCAGGCTTGAAATCCGTCGCGGGCGCGAATCTTCTTTCCTTCCCCAATACCGCGAGCGTTATAGCTGATGGGCACTTCATGAATCCGGTAGCCCAGGCGTCGCAGTTTCGCGGTCACTTCGGGACAGAATTCGAACCGGCGGCAATCGAGCGGCAGGCCGCGAAGTATCGATGTGCGGAACGCTTTATACGCGGTGGCTTCATCGGTGATCCGAGCCGAATACAGTAAGTTCGCAGTCATGGTCAGAATCCGGTTCGCGATTCGATTCCTGAGCGCCATACCGCTCTGCCGCCCTGAAAAATGCCCGCGCCCCAGGAAACGCGACCCGTATACGATCTCGGCTTGTCCGCTGAGGATGGGCTCGATCAGCCGCGCGTAATCGTTCGGATCGTATTCGAGATCGCCGTCTTGAATCAACACCAGGTCGCCCGACGCCAACTCGATTCCCTTGCGGATGGCCGCCCCCTTGCCTGCGTTCGAAGCCGAGCGGCATCCCGCGATCTCGCCGGTGCGCATATATTCGCCGATCATTTGCCCGGTCCCGTCGGTCGAGCCGTCGTCCACCACGATGATTTCTTTCGAGCACCCGGGTGGAAGCGGGGCGAGCCTCACGCGTTCCATCACCTGGTGAAACGTACGGTGTTCGTTGTAGATCGGAATGATGATCGAGACCTTCACGGCTTTTTGAGGACCACGAACAGGGATTGCCCGAACGGCGGCCGTACCCGGGCTTCGATGCGCGAAACAATCGGAACAACGAATCGGTCGAAGAACGCGATCTGCCGTTCGGATTGTGCTTCACGCTGCAACACTCGGGCGTTCCACCACCATCCGAAAAATCCCGCGCAGTTCATGTAGCGCAGCTTCTTGATGGCCAGACCGCAGTCCTGCGCAAGCTTCGTGATGGAGGCCCGGCTGTAGCGGCGATGGTGACCGAGGTTGCGATCAATCGGGCCACAGAGCGATTCGAAAGCCGGCACGATTAATACGATGACCCCGCCCGGCGGCAGAATCGATGCCATGCCGCGAAGCGTGCCTCGATCGTCTTCAATATGCTCGAGTACGTTGAGACACACCAGCGAATCGGGGCGAAATTGCCGGACCTCATCCCCCGCCATTTGCTCAACCAGGAGTTCGGAGGCGTTGCAGACCGCCGTTCGCAAATTGCCACGATCGCGAAAGCGCCTGCTGATCCGCTCAATACATTCCGGGTCCACGTCCAGCGCAAACACCGCGTCGCGATCCAGCAGCATGCCCGTGAAATTGCCCGAGCCGCATCCGATTTCGACGACTCGTTGTCCCAACTCGGGCTTCACCAGCCGCGCCTGCCAGGCGAAGTAGTTGACGGCCGCCGCCATGCGCGACTGGTCGGCCACGTTGTACGACGCCGGCCTGATGGGATCGAGCGCTACGCTCATATGGGTTCGACCACCATTCTAATTCGAATCGCCCGGAAAAGCTCCGCGGAAAGGATCTCAGAGGACCGTAGAAGACCCCTCTTAGGCCGCATAGAGCGCACTGATCGTAACGTAATATCCGTCCGGATCCCGGAGCGAGAACTCCTTGGTTTGAGTGTTCGGATTCACGTGTGGCTCCTCTTCGAGCCGAGTGACGAGAGAGCGTGCCCTTTGAAGCGCCAGGTCGAAATCATCAACACGGAAGAACAACAGGAGACCGTTGCCGGGCGTCCCGTGATCGGGGCTCATCAATGAGGGATGCTCGTGGGCGCCCCACTCGTGAAGGCAAAGCAAGACAGTTCCATCTGAATCGAGGATTTGCCCAAAGTAATCATGGGCAGGAAGGGTCGCCGGCTGACCGAACAGCGCCTGGTACCATTTGAAGCTGCCCGCCACGTCGCCTACCCCTATGATCGTCCACGTGCGCTTCATCGAGTCCCCCTCTGCTGAAGAACCACTCTCGAAGTGACCGGCACCCCAAGTGACAGACAATAGATGCACCGCGTGTTTTATCTGTTCCATCTTTTCCGGTCGTTTCTTCCGCTCCACAATCCGATCGGATTCGGGGCGGCCGACTTCATTGAGCTCGCCCTCGCTGTGGTGCTGGTGGGCCTCGCATTCGCGAAGCAATTCTTCGGTCGTCTCGTCACTAAAGATTATGTCCGCCGATTCGCCGAACGCACCGGTTGGTGCATGCTTGCGCTGTTTCTCTTACCCATCGCGTTGCGGCTCGCGATGATAAGCGTGCATCGCGTCCCTACGCCGCTCGGCATGGACGACTTCAGTTTTGTTCTCCTCGGCGACACGCTAGCGCATTTTCGACTCTCGAATCCCACTCATCCGCTGCACCAGTTCTTCGAGACGCTGTTTGTTTTTCAGGAGCCGAGATACGCGTCGATCTATCCGATGGGACAAGGCCTCGCGCTGGCCGTCGGGCAGATGCTCTTCGGCAATCCGTGGGCGGGCATCGCGCTTTCCACCGGCGCGCTTTGCGCCGCTTGCTACTGGATGCTGCGCGGCTGGGTCAGCCCCGGATGGGCGCTGCTCGGCGCAGTGTTCGCCGCTCTGCAATTCGGACCGCTCAGCCAGTGGATGAACAGCTTTTGGGGCGGCGCCGTCCCTGCCACCGCGGGATGTCTGGTGTACGGCGCTTTGCCGAGGCTCTATGAATCCGGCCGGCGCCGTTATGCGATTTTGCTTGGCGCTGGAATCGGAATTCACGCGTTGTCGCGGCCTTACGAAACCGTGTTCCTGGTCTTGAGCGTTCTGCTCTTCTTCGCGCCACGTTTCCCCCAGCTAATTCGAGCCGCCCCGATGATCCTACTCGCAGCTCTCCCCCCGCTAGGACTGGTTTTGCTGCAAAACAAGAGCGTCACTGGAAGCTGGACCACGCTTCCGTACATGCTCAGCCGATACGAATATGGCGTGCCTTCCACGTTCACCTGGCAGGCGGATCCGACTCCGCATCATGAATTAACTCCTCAGCAACAGCTCGTGTACCAGGGCCAAAAAGACGCGCACGACGATCAGGCTGCGATGGGCTTCATGGGACGCCTCGCCAGCCGAGTGAAATTTTATCGATTCTTTTTTCTCGCGCCGCTATATCTGGCGCTACCGGCGTTCCTTCTGCGGCTTCGCGAATATCGGTATGTATGGATTGTGTTGACGATTCTCATTTTCGCGCTCGGAACGAATGTTTATCCCTATTTTTTCTCCCATTACGTCGCCGCCATCGCCTGCTTATTTGTGCTCGTGATGGTGACCTCGCTTGAAAAAATCGGACCGGAGGCCGCATCCATACTGATGTTCGTGTGCGCGGCCCACTTCGTCTTCTGGTACGGCATGCATTTCGCGGGAAACCAGGATTTCGCCCATGACATGTGGCAATTCGAAACCGAAGATGTGATCACTGCCGGTGATCCGCAAGGGCGGCTCGCCATTCGCGATCGATTGATGTCCGCGCCCGGCGAGCAGCTCGTATTTGTCCGCTATGGTGCCGGTCACGTTTACCAGGAGTGGGTCTATAACCGCGCCGATATCGATTCGTCGCGCATCGTTTGGGCGCGCGATCTGGGTGGCGACGAGGACGAGAAGCTTCGACGCTACTATCCTCACCGGACCGCGTGGCTCCTCCAGCCCGATGTTCGTCCGCCGCTGCTGACGCCGTATTTTGCGCTGCCCGCGTCACCCACCATGGAGACCATCGCGCCCGAGCCGGCCGTCAAAGATCCGAAACGTCCGCGGCCTCGTTTGCGCTTTGAAGACGTGCCTGACGAATGAGCGTGAGCGATTAAGAACATGAGCGCGAGCGACTTATAAAAATGACGGCCAGCGATTTTCTCGAATTCACCATAGCCGCCGCGCTGCTGTTTCTCGCGCTCGCTTGGCGTCCATGGATCGAACCACTCGGCCGCAGACTCGCGGAGCGTACCGGCTGGTGCATGCTGCTGCTCGCGGCGTTGCCCGTGGCGCTGAGATTATTTCTCCTCGCGAATCATCCGGTTCCCACTCCTGACATATACGATGAGTTCGGACATCTGCTGGTCGCCGATACGCTGCGGCACTTTCGATTGGCGAATCCGTCGCAACCGCTCCACCAGTTCTTCGAGACGTTTTTTGTCTTGCAGCAGCCGACGTACAGCTCGATCTATCCCATCGGACAGGGATTGTCTTTGGCGATTGGTCGAATGCTCTTTGGCATCCCGTGGGCTGGCGTCCTGCTTTCCACCGCGGCGTTGTGCGCGCTGTGCTATTGGATGCTGCGCGCATGGACCACGCCCGTGTGGGCGCTCGCGGGCGGACTGCTCGCCGTGTTCGAATTCGGCCCGCTAAGTCAGTGGATGAATACCTATTGGGGCGGATCGCTCGCCGCCGCGGGCGGGTGTTTAGTATTCGGTGCGCTGCCCAGGCTTCGCGATCGCGGGAGCCTGGCCGCAGGCGCGCTATTGGGCGTCGGCCTCGCGATCAATCTGATCACTCGTCCTTACGAAGGAATATTTCTAGGATTGAGTGTGATTCTGTTTCTTATTCCCGTATTGCGTGACGTCTTGCCTGATCCCCTCAAGCGGCGAGTGATCCTGCGAAGCCTGCTGATCGCCGCCTTCGTGATGCTGCCGGCCGTCGGCATCACGCTGTTACAAAACCGGCGCGTGACCGGAAACTGGACCACCCTGCCGTATCAGCTCAGTCAATATCAATACGGTGTCCCTGCATCGCTCACCTTTCAGCCCGATCCCGTTCCGCACCGTGATCTCACTCCGCAACAGCAGCTCGAATACAAAGCGCAGCTCGCCTTTCGCCCGGATCGCGAGACCATCCAGACTTACTTATTGCGGCTCGAGTACCGAGTGCGCTTCTATCGTTTCTTTTTCCTGCCTCCGCTATTCGTCGCCTTGCCGTTTTTCTTGTGGGCATTGAAGGAGAAGCGATTCCAATGGGTGCTTCTCACGCTGCTGATCTCTGCGCTCGGGATCAACTTCTTTCCTGCATTTCAGCTTCACTATCTCGCCGCGGTGACGTGCCTGTTCGTCTTGATGAGTGTCGTCGGATTGGAACGGCTCGGCCGGCTCAATCCCGATGCGGCCCGCCTGATTCTGTTTCTCTCCATCGCCTATTTTGGATTCTGGTATACCCTGCACTTGTTCGATTCGAGCCGCCTCTCGCTCGCGTTTCGTCAATACGAAACCTGGGATGGCCTGAATCACCGCAATCCAGAGCGACGGATCATGATCGCTCGCGAGGTTGCAGCCATGCCGGGCAAGCTGCTGGTCTTCGTCCGCTATTCTCCGCAACATATTTTTCAGGACGAGTGGGTCTGGAACGATGCCGACATCGACGCGGCGCGCATTGTATGGGCTCGCGATCTCGGCCCGTCCGAAAACGAAAAAATCCGCGCATATTATCCCGATCGAACCGCTCTTCTATTGGAGCCGGACGATCGTCCTCCGACACTGTCGCCGTATTCGCCCTAAATCGCAGTGGCGCGGGCCGCCAGGCCTGCTGTGTCGACACGGAACGTGCGTACCGCATTCATGTCGACATTTCTTGTGGGGCAGGCGATCTTGTCGCCTGCCCCCGTCACCAACCGCGGGAGTGCACTCGCCACACCGCGCCCCGGAGTTGTGAGAAATTCGTGCTATGCCTCTTTTGTTGACTGAAGCCGACGTGCGGGCCCTGCTCACCATGCCGGACCTGATCGCCTGCATGGAAGACGCCCTCGCCGCATTTTCAGCCGGTGAAGTTGTGCAGCCGGTCCGCACCGTGCTCGACCTTGCCGATCGTCATGCGTTTTTCGCATTGATGCCCGCCTACATGCCCTCCATCCCGGCCATGGGCGCGAAGCTGGTGACGGTGTATCACTCCAATCTCGAACGCGGCCTCCCCTCGCACCTTGGCACGATTTTGCTGTTCGATCCTGAAACCGGCGCGCTCGATGCGATTCTCGATGGCCGCTATATCACTGAAGCGCGCACCGCCGCGGTATCCGCCGTTTCGGCGAAGAAACTGGCCCGTGACGACGCGCGCACGCTCGCGATTCTGGGATCGGGCGTGCAGGCGCGCAGCCATTTCGAAGCGCTGAAACACGTTCGCCATTTCACTGAAGTTCGCGCCTGGAGTCCCACCGCCGCAAATCTCAAAGCATTCACGGATGAAACCGGAGCCACGCCCACGTCGTCCGCGGAGGCCGCCGTGCGCGGCGCCGACGTCATCGCCCTGACCACTTCTTCGGCCACGCCGGTTCTCGACGACGCTTGGGTAAAACCGGGGGCGCATGTGATATCGGTTGGCGCAAGCCGGCCGACGCAGCGCGAACTGGACCCGGCGCTGGTCGCGCGTGGACGCCTCTTCGTCGATTCCCGCGCTTCCGCGCTCAAGGAATCGGGCGATCTCGTGATGGGCATCGCAGAGGGGCGATTCACCGCGGAACATGTAATCGCCGAGCTTGGCGACCCTCGGACCGCGCGGGCTTCGTCCGACGAAATTACGATCTTCAAGTCGCTGGGCCTGGCTGTCGAAGACGTCGCCGCCGCGCATCTCGCCTTGAAGCGGGCGCGCCAACAATCCAAAGGAGCCGCGGTTTGACGCGTGGCGCGGACTCTCCGTCGCGTTCCAGCCCCATGCGTCAGCTTGGGGCTTTTTCCCGCCGCCCCATGCGTCAGCTTGGGGCTTTTTCCCGCCGCCCCATGCGTCAGCTTGGGGCTTTTTCCCGCCACTCCATGCGTCGGCTTGGGGGCTTCTGTCGTGGTTCGTGAGCGGCTACGCCCCTACACGATCGCCTTCCAATGCCGATACACCAGCGCCAGCGGCAACCCCATGACATTGAAATAGCAGCCCTCGATCCGATCCACGAATTTCGATGCGAGCCCCTGAATCGCGTACGCCCCGGCCTTATCCATCGGCTCGCCGCTGAGCACGTAAGCGTCGATTTCCCTATCCGTCAATTCCACGAAATGCACGCGCGTGCTTTCGTGATCGGCGATCGCTTTGTCCGCATGTATGAGATAGATTCCGGTAATCACAACATGTTCACGGCCTGATAACGCGCGCAACATCGCCCGCGCGTCGTCCGCATCCACTGGCTTTTCGAGCACCCGATCGCCCAGCACCACTACCGTGTCCGCGCCCAACACGATTTCGTCCCCGCTTTTCGACGAGGTCCGGTTCCCTGCGTCCGATTCGCGAGCCGCCTCCGCCTTCGCCCGCGCCAGCCGCCGTACATACTCGACTGGAGATTCGCCCGGTGCGCGGATTTCCTCAACCGGCCTGGCTCGCACGATAAACTGAAAGCCGGCCGTCGCCAGCAATTCGCGCCGCCGCGGCGATTGAGACGCCAAAATGAGTTGGGGCATTCGTTTTCCCGTTCCCTAACATTGTCGCGTGATACAATCGAAACCTCCCCCGGTATCTGTTTTCTGAGGCGCGACAGGATGGCTCCGAATGGAGCCATCTAACGCAGCAGCGGGCAAATGGAGCGCTCGTGAGAAATTCGGACTAGCATCTATCGTCAATGAGCATCTTCTATGGAACGCGCCGGCCGTCTCATCCCTAAACTGAAACTTTCACCGGAACTCGCCGATCCGGAAACACGCGCGCGGGCCGCTTGGGCGCTTGCGGCGGGTCCCAAGATCGCGCGGCACACGCTGGCGGCGGCTCTGGTGCGCGGGAAGCTGATTGTCGAGGTGGAGGATTACACCTGGCAGCGCCAACTGGCTCCGCTCGAACATTTTCTGCTGCGGAATTTGCGCGAGGCCCTGGGCGAGGCGATCGTCGAGAGCCTCGATTTTCGCCCCATGCCGCGCCATACCGTCGAACGCCGGATGCCGCAGCGATCGGAAACGTCCCGGCCCACCGGCGATATCGGCGAGCGAATCGAAGACCCGGTGCTCGCCTGGAACTACCGGCAATCCAAAGCCGGAAAAGCCTGACTCTCCGTGGGGCAGGGCCATGCCCTGCCACTAGAGCCGCGACCAAGGTGGGGCAGGGCCATGCCCTGCCGCTAGAGCCGCGACCAAGGTGGGGCAGGGCCATGCCCTGCCGCTAGAGCCGCGATCGAAGGAAGCGGTTAAAAAGATTTCTTCCACTTGAAAATCTCGTGACGGCAAGCCGCCTCACCCGCCGTCGGCTGTCAAGCCGGCCTATTCTTGCGGCGATAATAAAAGATACCTGTGAAGCTGACCGAAAAAGATGTGCGCCACGTCGCCGAGCTTGCGAATCTCGCGCTCCGCGACGACGAGATCGAGAAAATGACGCACGATCTCGACGGCATCCTCACGCACATCGACAAATTGAACGAGCTGGACACGTCGAACGTGGAACCCATGGTCGCATTTGACGCCGCCTCTGGCGACAATCAGTCGACTCTCAGAGACGATATCGAACTCCCACCGCTCGGCAACGCTCTTGCCATCGCAAATGCTCCGCTAGCCGGCTCTGGGTACTTCAAAGTGCCCAAGGTGATCGAGCGGTGAGTCTCGTCGACAAAGACAAAGGGCTGGTGCATTCCGTCGGCTCAATCCGCGCCGGCCTGCTTTCGAAACAATTCTCGGCAAGCGAGCTAACCACCGAGGCGCTGGCCTTCGCCCAAGCCGAAAATCCGAAGACCAATGCCTATCTCACGTTCTCGCCCGATCGCGCGCTCCAAGCTGCTGCCGAAGTCGACCGAAAAATCGCGGCGGGCGAGGACCCCGGCCCGCTCGCGGGCGTGCCCATCGCGATCAAAGACGTGATTGTGACCCGCGGCCTGCGGACCACCTGCGCATCGCGTCTGCTGGAGCACTACATTCCCCCTTACGACGCAACCGCTGTCGAACGAATCGAGCGCGCCGGCGGCGTGATTATAGGTAAGACCAACTGCGACGAATTCGCCATGGGATCGTCCAACGAAAACTCGGCGTTCGGGCCGGTGCGGAACCCGGTTGCCCCGGATCGCGTGCCGGGCGGATCGAGCGGCGGCTCGGCCGCGGCGGTAGCGCAAGGCACGGCGGTCCTCGCGCTCGGATCGGATACCGGCGGATCGGTGCGCCAGCCCGCGTCTTTCTGCGGAGTTACCGGCGTCACACCCACCTACGGCCGCGTCTCGCGCTACGGATTAACCGCGTTCGCCAGCTCGCTCGATCACATCGGCCCCTTTGCCCGAACCGTGCGCGACGCGGCAATATTACTCCAGGCGATCGCGGGACGCGATCCCAACGACGCTACTTCGGCGTTCGCGCCCGTGCCGGATTACGCATCCGAACTCGATACAGCCGGCAGCGGCGTCCAAGGACTGAAAATCGGCCTCCCGCGCGAGTACTTCGAACATCTGTCGAGCGAAACCGGCGACCTCATTCATCGCGCCGTGGATGTACTGAAGCGCCTCGGCTGCCAAGTCCGCGAAGTTCGCCTGCCGCACACGCAATACGCCGTCGCCGCGTATTACATCATCGCGACCGCCGAAGCCAGCTCGAATCTCGCGCGCTATGACGGAGTGCGCTACACCACCCGCGCCGGCGTCGGGGTGGTTGATCAAAGTCACAAAGACGCGACCCTCGCAGACATGTATCGCCGCACCCGCGGTGAAGGATTCGGCGCCGAGTGTAAGCGCCGCATCATGCTGGGAACTTACGTCCTGAGCGCCGGCTACTACGAAGCGTATTATTTGAAGGCCCAGAAAACCCGGGCCCTGATCGCGCGCGATTACGCCGAAGCTTTCTCGCAAGTGGACGCGATCGTGGGACCGGTTTCGCCCTTCCCCGCCTTCAAGCTCGGCGAAAAGGTGGACGATCCGGTTTCCATGTATCTGTCCGACATTTTTACCATCACCGGGGATCTGGCCGGCATCCCGTGCCTGAGCGTCCCTTGCGGAGCGACCGCGGAAGGGCTTCCGGTCGGATTGCAGATTCTAACCCGCCATTTTGACGAAATTACGATGTTTCGTGTTGCGGATGCGTACCAAAGAGCATCTACCTGATAGCGTCAGGTTCTAAACTGGTAAGACCACGCTGATAACATCAGAATTGACTACAGGAGAAACCACCCACATGCCATTCACCGTTCCCGCCCTGCCCTACGCGTCCGACGCGCTGGAGCCGTCCATCGACAAGATGACCATGGAAATCCATCACGGAAAACATCACGCGGCGTACGTCGCGAATTTGAACAAAGCGCTCGAATCCGCGCCGGATCTCGCCGCCAAGACTGTCGAAGAGCTCTTAGCCAACAACTGCGCGATTGTGCCCGAAGCCATTCGCACCGCTGTCCGCAACAATGGCGGCGGCCATTCCAACCACTCGCTGTTCTGGACCCTCATGGCGCCGCGCGCCGGCGGAGCGCCGGTCGGAAATCTGGCGCAGGCGATCACCGCCGCGTTCGGCAGCTTCGACGCCTTCAAAGAAAAATTCGGCGCGGCCGCCGCCGGACGCTTCGGATCGGGCTGGGCCTGGCTCTTGAAAAAAGGCGATAGCGTCGAAATCACCTCCACCGCGAATCAGGATTCGCCCATCATGGAAGGCCGCTTCGCCGTAATCGGCCTGGATGTCTGGGAGCACGCTTATTACCTGAAGTATCAGAATCGCCGCCCTGAGTATGTGGGCGCGTGGTGGAACGTCGTGAATTGGAAGGAAGCCGACAAACGCTTCAATAGCGGAAAGTAATCGCGATCGACCAGCCGCGACCAAAACGAGCCGCGACCAAAGGGAGCGGTTCAAAATCCGGAATCGGCAACCTGTGTCGACGCGTACCGCTCCGCGCCTCCAACGGCGGGAGAATAAAAGCAATGAGCACTCAAGAACAACTGGATCGGCTGACTGGGATCGTCGAATCCCTGGCGGCTAGCGTGGCCCGTCACGACGATCAAATTGGCGATCTACTCAAGGCCGCGGAAGAATGGGAGAAAAAGAAGGCGGAGCTTCGGCGCTCAATGGCCAAGAACAAGCTTATCTGAAACGATTGCTACCTCGGAAACCCGGGCGCTAATCCCGGAATCCCAACCGCTACACCCCGCCGCCCGCGGCTTCGAGCACGATCTGCCACAGCAGCTCCACGCCGTCCTCGACATTCTTGGGGGAAATCCGCTCGTCGTTGCCGCGCGCTCGGCTGTCCGCGCCTTCTCTCAGGAATATGGGAACTCCGTACACCGCCATCCCGCGCGAGCGCAGATAGCTTGCGTCGGTGGCCCCATGGCTCATGTAGGGCGTCACGATGTCGTGCGGATACATGCGGTCGATGGCCCGCTCCATCGCCCGGTACAACACCGTGGTTCGCGGACTCGCGTCGGTCGAGGGTATCTGTAGCCCCGGCGCGACCGCGATCTCCACCGCCGGATCGTTGATGATCTGCTTAAACCGCAGCAGGATTTCCTCGCGCGTTTCGCTCGGGGTGCGGCGCACGTCGAGTTGCGCCTCGGCGCCGTTGTTCAGCATCGTGACGGAAACCGTGGTGTGCAGCAACGCGTCCAGATCCGGATCTTTCGCGCGAATCTGCGCGGATGCGGCCTGCTGCGTCGCCGGATCTTCCAGCTTGCGCCCGCGCAGGATCGGCTCCAGCCATGCATAATCGTTCAGCCGGGAAAGCTCGCGCAGATACCCCCGGGTGGTCGGGTTCAGTTTGACCGGTTGTTCCGCGTCGGATAATTTGACCACCGCGCGCGACAGGTGCAAATACGGATTATCGGCGCGCGGAACCGACGCGGACCCCGCCGTGCCCTTGGCCGTCAGCACCAGGCGCGTCTGGATCTTCTCGTTCGTCTGGATCCTAAACAACCGCGGGCCGTCTTTGGTTTCGACAATGCTCCCGCCCTGGTTCAGCGCGAATTCCGCGTCGATTTTCTGAAATTGATGCTGTGCCAGCCAGTCGATCCCCGTCGATCCCACCTCTTCGTCGGATTCCGAAAGCAGAATCAGATCCCGCCCCAGCTTAATGTTGGTGCGGCGCTTGATCTCCACCATCACCGCCAGCTCCGCCGCCAGCAGCGCTTTATCGTCCTCCGTGCCGCGCCCGTAAATGAAACCGTTGCGAAGTTCGCCGCTGAACGGATCGACGGACCATTGCTTGCGATCCGCCGGCACCACGTCGCTGTGCGCCATCAGCAGAAGCGGGCGGCCCTTGCCGCTGCCTTTGATTCGAGCCACGAAACTCAGCCGTCTCGGATCGGCGCCGAGGAGTTCGCAGGAGATCTGGTGCGAATCGGCGACCTGCTTTAAGTATTCCGCGACGCGAGTTTCGTTGCCCGGCGGATTGGAGCTGTCCAGGCGCACCAGGTCCGTCAGATATTGACGAGTTCGTTCTCCAAGAGGCCGGTTATCGTCCGCAGCCACCCCGGCCAACGCCAGGACCACAACCAAGGCGCTTACACGCCGCATTTGTACATGATGTTATCACGCGCCGCAACCGGCTACTCATTCGGTTTTTCTATGACCCGGATTTTCGCCGCATCTTGAGGCGCTCCCGTCAGGGAGCGCGCTGCTCTTTCTGAACCGCGACTGTCAAGGAGCGGCACGCTCAACTCCCCTACGATGCTCAACTTCCTTAACAGGCGCACCCGTCAGGGAGCGCGTGGTTCTCAGAGGCACCACCGCCGGCTACCGCCCCTGCCAGCACGCCGGACGCTTTTGATGTGGGGCCGCCAATCTTGGCGGCAAGCCGGCTTTCAAGCCGGCTTCGTTAGCACCATTGTCGGGAAGTACCTCGGACGTCTTGCCAAGCACAACTCGCTACCGCCCCTGCCAGCACGCCGGACGCTTTTCGAGAAACGCCGTGATCCCTTCCTGTGCGTCATACGCCGCCGCGTTCATCGACATCACTTCCTTCGCGTACGCATAGGCGCGCGGCTGGTCGAGCTCGATCTGCGCATAATACGCCTGCTTGCCCAGCGAGATGGTGAATCCGCTCGCCTCCGCGATCTGGCACGCCAGCTTCCGCGTTTCCGCTTCCAGACCCGCCGCCGGCACTACTCGATTCACCAACCCCCACTCCGCTGCCGCGTTCGCGTCTACCGGCCGGCCCGTCAGCAGCATCTCCATCGCACGCTTGCGACCAACAGCCCTGGTTAAAGCAACCATGGGAGTCGAGCAGAACAGTCCGTTCTTGACCCCCGGCGTGGCGAACGTCGCCTCGGAACTCGCCACCGCCAGATCGCAGGTCGCCACCAACTGGCACCCCGCCGCCGTCGCGATCCCCTGCACCTGCGCGATCACCGGCTGCGGGATCGCCTGGATCTTGGCCATCAACTGCGTGCACACGTCGAACAACCGGCGATACTCCGCGATGTTGCCGTTCACCAGCTCATTCAAATCGTGACCCGACGAGAACACCTTGCCCGCGGCTCCCAGAATCACCGCGCGAACTTCTTTTTCGGCCGCGACGCTATCCAGGCAGTCGATCAGTTCCAGCATCAGATCCAGCGAGAGCGCATTGCGCCGCTCCGGCCGGTTCAGCGTAATGACACCGAGGGAGCCTTCCCGTTCGCGAACAATGTACCGGTACATGTTCTCAATATAGCGCCGCGCTTCCGAGCCGTGACCGAAGGGAGCGGCCTAAAATCCGGAATCGGCAACTCCGCAACCATATTCACCGGACCGCGACCGGCGACGTGAGGCAGGGCCATGCCCTGCCAATTGGAGCCGTGACCGAAGGGAGCGGCCTAAAATCCGGAATCGGCAACTCCGCAACCAAATTCTCCGGACCGCGACCGGCGACGTGGGGCAGGGCCATGCCCTGCCAATTGGAGCCGCGACCCGTCAATGTGGGGCAGCCAATCCTGGCCGCGGCCGCCTTTCTGGCGGCCTTGAGGCGCGTCCGCGTGGGGCAGGGCCATGCCCTGCCATTTTGAGCCGTGACGGCGCCGCCCTGACACCGAAAGTAGCGACGCTACTCCGCGCCCCCTCCCTTGCTCTTCCGATACGCCGCCCACCGTTTCTTTTGAGCTTCCGCCATCTTCTTCCTCACGTCCGCGCTCAGAACCCGGGTCTTTTTTTCTCCCTCCTGAGCCGGGGCGGAGGCCACGCGTTGCACCAGCATCCAGTTAGGGGGGCGTCCACGACGCTTCCCATGCGAGCGCGCCAGTCTTTCCAGAGCCACCAGCGCATCGTCAATGCCCGCGCGCTCGGCTCGTAGTGCCGCAATCATCTTAAGGAGATCCATATCTTCACGAAAATTGTAACGCGATTTTTGTGTTGTTTTCAATTTTCACAAAGAAACTAACTGTGAGCTATCTTTAACTAACCGTGAGGTGTCTTCTGACACTTGTCCTTGCGGATCTGGTATGGAAACCGTCTTGGACCTCAATGGCGCGCGGCCGTGAGGAAGCGCGTCGCCCTTATCGAACGATTGCGTCTTGCGACGCGCGGACTGCTCGCGATCGCGCCGGCGACTGTATCCGGAAGCTATAATCAGGAGCATGACTAAATTCCTAGGAGTGGCTTGTCTGATGTCTTCCGCTTTGTTGGGCGTCAACGCATTCGGCGCGGGTATTTACGATTTCACCATGAAGTCCATCGACGGCACGCCCGTGCCGCTCTCCAGCTTCAAGGGAAAAGTAGTGCTGGTGGTGAACGTCGCCAGTAAATGCGGATACACCCCGCAATATACCGGCCTCGAAGCGCTGTACGAAAAATACAAAGACAAAGGATTGGTGATCGTAGGATTCCCGGCCAACAATTTCCTGGCGCAGGAGCCCGGCACCGACGCTGAAATCAAGACGTTCTGCTCCACTAAGTACAACGTCACCTTCCCGATGTTCTCGAAAATCTCCGTTAAAGGTGACGATAAAGCGGAGCTCTACAGGTTCTTGACCGATGCCACCGCCAATCCCACCACCGGCGGCGAGATCAAATGGAATTTCACCAAGTTCATGGTGGATCGCAACGGAAAAGTGGTCCAGCGCTTTGAGCCCGCCGTCACTCCCCAGCAGATGGACGCCGCCGTCGCGGCCGCGTTGAAGTAGTGGGGCAGGGCCATGCCCTGCCAGTCGGCTACCGAAATGCCAAAGATCCTGGTGACCGGCCGCGAGTAGGCTGGCGTTGTAATGTTTCCTAGTTCGGAAAGGAGATCCCAAGTTTGACCAAGCCAGTGGAGGCGTGCTGTACCTCACCGGCAGCCCTGTGCTACTGGTTGATCGTCTCGCTGATAGCGTGGGGAGTGCTGAGCCTCATAGGAGTCTACTGGCGCCCTCTCCATGCACCGTCAGAGGCTGCATGCCTTTTCGCCATGGCCATCGGCTGCCTCGCCAACTGGCTTCGGAATCGATCTTTTCATTGCGCTATCACGGGCCCGCTCTTTCTGCTCGCTGGCGTCGTGTTCCTGCTCTCAGACGCGCGCACGGACCGCGTCAACAGCGTTTGGATCTGGTCATTAGTTCTCCTCGGAACCGGCATCGCGTTCCTGTTGGAATGGCGGTATGCCAAGCGCCGCGCGTCATCGTCTTGAGGATGGAATGCGCATTGCTGGTGATTGGAACCGCGCACATGGGGCGGTTGCTCCGGAACGTAAACCGAAATGTGAAGTCCTGCGCCTTTGTAGAGGCGGGCAACCTCATCGTGATCGAACAGCGACGGCTTGCTAGGCCAGTTTCGCGGATATCGCACGACCATCTCAGGAAGCGTACTCCGTTGAAAGCACCGTTACACGCCGTGCGGAACTGGTCAAAGCAAAATCGAGAAATGGCCTAGATGCCGAAAATCCTGGTGACAGTGGGGCAGGGCCACGCCCTGCCAGTGGACTACTGAATGCCAAAAATCCTGGTGACCGGCGGCGCCGGCTACATCGGCTCCATCACCACGCATCATCTCCTGCGTCGCGGATACGACGTCATCGTCGTCGACGATCTTTCCCGCGGCCACCGCCACAACGTCTCACCAGACCGTTTGCATGTCCTGCGGCTTCAGGACACCGCCGCCCTGATTCCCCTGCTCGAAGGCGTCGACGCCGTGATGCACTTCGCGGCCGTCATCGCCGTCGGCGAATCCACGCGCGAGCCGGAGTTTTATTTTTCGAATAACATCGGCGGATCGCTTTCGTTGTTCGAGGCCATGGCGCGCGCGGGCGTTCGCCGCCTGGTGTTTTCCTCCACCGCCGCGGTTTACGGAAACCCCCAAAGCGTTCCCATTCCGGAGGACGCGCCCTTCGCGCCGGTAAGTCCCTACGGCGAATCCAAGGCGGCGGTTGAACGAATCCTGCGCGAGCTCGACCAATATCGCGGCCTCCGCTCCGTTGCCTTGCGCTATTTCAACGCCTGCGGCGCCGAACCGTCGGCGAATCTCGGGGAAGAGCACCAGCCCGAGACGCACCTGATCCCGCTGCTGCTTCGCGCGGTGGTCACGGGCGAACCCATCCAGATCTTCGGCGACGATTACCCCACCTCGGAAGGAACCTGCGTGCGCGACTATATCCACGTCGCCGATCTGGCGGAGGCGCACCTCGCTGCGCTCGAATATTTACTCGGCGGCCCGTCGAAACTGCCCTTGGAGAACGTCCGCTCGGATGCGTTCAACGTGGGGACCGGATCGGGTCATACCGTGATGGAAGTTCTGCGCGCCGTGGAAAGTGTCACCGGCCGGAAAGTGCCCTACCGAATCGCGCCCCGACGCGACGGCGACGCCGCTGAGCTGGTGGCTGACTCCACCAGGCTGCAGCGCACGCTCGGCTGGAAACCCCGCCGCAGCAGCCTCATGGAACTGGTCGTCGACTCGTGGACCTTCTTCCAACAGCATTCATGATGTGGGGCCGCCAAATGTGGGGCCGCCACTCGTGGCGGCGAGCCGGCCTTCAGGCCGGCTTCCATCGAATCCGCAAACCTTTCTGAACCGCGACCGTCAGGGAGCGGCCTAAAATCCGGAATCCGCAACTCGGCAACCGTCTTTCTGAGCCGCGACTGAAAGGAGCGGTACGCTCAACTTCGTTACCGAACCGCGACCGTCAGGGAGCGGCCCTACATAACTTCTGTAACCAGCTTCCCTCCCGCGACGCACTCCGTCTTCTGAGCCGAGACCGATATACTTGAATCCATGCGGCGGAACATCATCACAGTCCCGATCCGCAGAGTGGAACGCCCCGCGCCAATCGCCACTGAACTCCCGCCCCTTCACGACGTCCCCGCTCAGGATTTTCTAGCTGTCGAAGAGCCCCTTGAGATTCGCATCAACGTAAGAAACGCCGACCGCAACGTTGCCATCACCATGCGCACTCCCGGCAACGACCAAGAACTCGCCGTGGGATTCCTGTTCACCGAGGGCATTCTCCATTCCGCGAGCTCCATCTCCGCCATATCGAGCCCCGCGCGCAACGTCGTGACGGTCTCGCTCGCTACTAAAGATGGTGACGAAAGCAGTGACAACGAAACCGGCGTCGATCTCGAACGCCTCGAGCGCCATTTCTATCTCAGCTCGAGCTGCGGTGTGTGCGGGAAAGCCTCCATCCAGGCGATTGAGGCTTCCGGCTGCACGGCGCCTCCGCGCGACCGGCCGATGCTTGATCGTGAAGTCATTCATCGGTTGCCTGATGCCCTGCGATCGCGGCAGATGGCGTTTGACCGCACTGGCGGGCTGCACGCCGCCGCGCTGTTCGATCCCGCGGGCACGCTGCTCGACCTGCGTGAAGACGTCGGCCGCCACAATGCCGTGGACAAACTGATCGGCGCGGCGCTCCTGGGCCAAACTCCGGGCCACTTTTCGGAAAGCCGCTCTTCGGCAGGCAGTGTCCCTCTGCACGATCGCGTGTTGATGGTCAGCGGCCGCGCCAGTTTTGAGCTGGTGCAGAAGGCCCTGATGGCCGGCATCGCGGTGATGGCGGCCGTGGGCGCGCCATCCAGTCTGGCGGTCGAAACCGCGCTGCGATTTGGAATGACGCTCGCCGGGTTCGTGCGCAACGGCCGCTTTAACGTCTACAGCGGGGACTGGCGCTTTCGCTAACGCATCCAGCCCCACCCGTCACCATGCGGGGCCGGCACCGGCTTCTTTGAGGCGCGACAGAATGGAGCGCTCTTGATGCGCCGCGCGACAGATGGGCCGCTCGCCTTTCAACCCCCGCGGATTCCGCCCTAGCTCTTCTTCCGCTCTTTCATCTGGTTCGCCGAGCTCATCACCACCAGCAGCACCAGCGTCGTGATCGCGCATCTGGAAAACGGCGGCGTCGCATCGAAGAACAGAGAAGCTATGGTCAGAATTGCCGACCCGAAAAACAGGATCTTGACGATTACCAGAAATCGGCCTCCCCACCGGTCTGTCCCGGTGGTCACTTCCAGCTCCGATCCACAACTTAGGCATACGGTTTCCGTCTTGGTCATGGTCGCATTGCATTGCACGCAGCGGTTCATTGAATGGGTCTCCGGCCAGCTTGAGTGTAGCTTTCAAGCTTGGTCGACGCCATTAGCAATTTACCTTAGTGCCCTATCTTTCCTGTGATCTCCGCGGCGATCCGCTGCGCGGTCACGGGCGCGAGCAGTATCCCGTTTCGAAAGTGCCCGTATGCCAGCCACACGTTGGTATTCCCAACCCGCCCGATGCGCGGGACCTCCGCATAAGGTCTGAATCCGATCCAGCGTTTGGACGGCCGCACGCCTTCGAGCGCGGGCCAAAGTTCCGCCGCCCGCCGATGAATTTGTTCGCAAATGGCGCTGTCGATCGAACGATCGAATCCCACATCTTCCTCCGTGGAGCCGGCCACCAGAAATCCGTTGGATCTTTGGAGCACGTAGGAATGCTCGCGGCGCAACATCGGCCCGAGCGCTCCCGGTTCCTGATCGAAACCGATCAAATGGCCCTTGATTGGTTTGACTTGCGGCAGCTCGACGCGAGTATCCCCATGCCTGACCTGAAGTCGATTCGACCACGCGCCCGCCGCGATCACAAAAGCCGCAAACTCCCGCGAATTCACCGTCAAAAGTCCGTGATTCTCCGCAATTCGCACGCCGCGCGCAACGCAAGCCGCGCGCAGCGCGCGCAGCAAGTGAGTCGGATCCACGAAGCCGTCTTCGGGGTAGAACAATCCTTGCTCCGTCAATTCAACGCTGATTCCCGCAGCACTTTGAAAATCCAGGCGCTTCTCCGCCTGCTCGCGCCGGCCAACCAACTGGTGACATCCGCAACGCTGAAAATCGATCGAAAGCCCGCTCTCCGCCCGCAATTCCTCCACAAAAGACCGGTACATTCCCATACTTTCGATGCCGAGATCCAGCCACACCGAAGGCCGGTCGAACTCTCCGCCGGGCGACAGCATTCCCGCGCCGGCCGAGCTGGTTTCGCCCCCGAAACTCCCGGCGTCGAACATGGAAACGCGCATGCCCGCCTGCGCCAGACGCCAGGCGATGGACGCGCCGATCAACCCCGCGCCCGCGATCGCGATGCCGGATTCAGATGCCATACTTCATTCTCGTTATTTTTCCGCCGCCATTTCATCCACATGCGAGTGCCGCGAAGCATCCCTGACAGGTGAGACAATTCGTCCACTTTCACTGAAAGATGAGCCAGATTGTCACGGCGCGGCTCGCCAAAGGTCTGCGTTTTCAGTGGAGTGGGATGGCACAAGATTTGCAGCTTGCCGAGCTATGTTGTGGCTTTACTTGTTGGGAGTCGTCATGGCGCTTACCATCGTGGTACGCAGACTTCTGCGCAGGCAGCAACCGCTGATCGACGAACTGTATGCGAAGCGCATCGCGATCGATCAGATGAGTAGTGGCGTGGCGTGGATTCCGTCGAACGGCAGCGTGCATTCGGTGAATCGGGCGCTCGCGCGGATGCTGGGCGCGACGGCGGAGCAGTTGGCGGGCCGCAATTGGTTGCAAATGTTTGCGGAATCGGAACGGCCTCGCGCGCAGCAGGTCTACACGGAGACGCTACTCGCGGCGCGTGGATCATTCCACACCTTAACCATTGACGTGAACGGCGTGGAGACTCCGCGTGAGGTGCGGATGGCCGCGGCGTACGATCACAAGATGCGATTGATGGGGCACCACTGCATCATTGAGCCGGAAGGCCCCGAAGCTAGCCGCCAAAAAGCGCTCCGCAGTATCCGAGCAAACTTAAAAGCCGCGCGCTCACCGGCCCCCAAGGCTCAATTTGCTACTCTGTCGTCTTGAGCGGCTCCTTAAGCAGTCCGTTACGCGACTCGTTAGGCAACCCCAGCGGCGTCGGTAACGATCGCATCACCATTTCTCCGAACGATTTTGAACAGGCGCGGGCGCGCGTTTCCGTGCACGCCTATCACACTCCGCTGCTTACTTCGCGGCTGCTGGGCGAACGCACCGGCTTCGAAGTGCGCCTCAAGGCCGAGATGTTTCAGCGCGGAGGATCGTACAAGATCCGTGGACCGCTCAACAAGCTCCCGCAACTGAGCGAGGAACACAAGCGCCGCGGCGTGATCTGCTCCTCGGCCGGCAATCACGCGCAGGGAGTCGCGATTGCCGCGGCGATTTACGGAATCCGCGCGGTGGTGGTGATGGCGGAAAACGCGACGCCGTCCAAGATCGCCGCGACTCGCGGATATGGCGCGGAAGTAGTGCTGCATGGCTCGATCTGGGATGAAGCCAACGCGAAGATGCTGGAGCTGGCCGAGCGCGACGGCATGACCGTGATCCATCCTTTTGACGACATTCAGCTTATTACCGGCCAGGGCACGCTCGGCCTCGAAATAGTCGACGACTACCCACAGGCGGATATCGTCATCGTGCCGATCGGCGGCGGCGGATTGATTTCGGGCGTGTCGACTGCGATGAAAGGCCGCAATCCAAAGATTCGCGTGATCGGCGTGGAATCGTCCGACGGACCGGCGATGAAGCGGAGCATCGAAGCGGGCAAAGTGGTGACGCTCGATTCGATCGACACCATTATCGACGGGCTGCGCGTGAAGCGGGTCGGCGAGAATAATTTCCGGATCGTTCGCGATTATGTCGACGAGATCGTCACGCTGCCGGATGCGGAGATTTTCGACGCGATGCTGTGGATCATGTCGCGCGCGAAACTGGTGGTGGAAGGCGCCGCTGCCGCGCCGGTGGCCGCGCTACTGCATGGATTGATTAAGGCTCCGGCCGGATCGAAAGTGGTGTGCGTGCTGAGCGGCGGGAATGTAAATCTGGATCAGTTGCGCGGCTTGAAGTGGAACTAACCTGGGGCAGGCAATTCTGGCCGGCCCAAATTGGCACTCCGGTGACTTCGTGTTTCAGCTGAGAAAGAACGAGCTCATAAATTGGAGGTCACAGATTGTGACCTCCAATTCAGGGGCAAAAATGGGACTCCGCCGCCCAAAACGTACGCCTTAACCGAGCATGCCGTGGCGATGCTCTCGCCGGTCCTCACGCGTAAGCACGCCGTCTAGTCTCTCCGCGCGTGGCTAGAGTGACACTTTGCGGCCCCGGGTTGGTCACTTGGGTTGAGAGTTATCCCCGCGACGCGCCACTCCTGAGTAGGGAGCCCACTACGAAGGCAATGCCAAAGAAACCATCAACCGCGCTTCAAGTAATCCCCGTCGAGTTCATCGAACGAAAGATCCACCTCGTTCGAGGCTACAAAGTCATGCTTGACAGCGATTTGGCTGAGCTGTATCAGGTGCCCACCAAGGTCCTCAACCAAGCTGTGCGCCGCAACCTCGGACGGTTCCCGTCGGATTTCATGTTCCGGCTGAACGGGAAGGAGTTCAAGAATTGGAGGTCACAGATTGTGACCTCCAATTCGGGGGCGAAGATGGGGCTCCGCCGCGCGCCACATGCCTTCACCGAACATGGCGTGGCGATGCTCTCTTCGGTTCTTACGAGTACGCGCGCGATCAAGTTGAATATTCTGATCATCCGGGCTTTTGTTCGTTTGAGGGAGTACCTGGGCACACACAAGGACCTGGCGCGAAAACTGGAAGATGTAGTGCGCACCCAACACGAGCACGGCGCAAGCATCCAACAGATTTACGGCGCCATCGAACGGCTCATGGAACCGCCTCCGGAGCACCGGAAGCGCCGCATCGGCTTTGCATCGCCCGAGGCACGGGAAGAGTAGGCGGGAGTGAGCCGACCAGACCAGACCAGACCAGACCAGACCAGACCAGACCAGACCGGTAGGCACACTACTTCAATTGAATTCTCATCGCCTTAAAATCGAGCGTCACCTCCGTCGCCTGGGCCAATTGATCCACGCCGAGCAATCCGTAGTGCCACTGGCTGGCAGGAATGGTGGAGCGGAGCAGTGCGTGCACGTCCCGAAGAACAATCGGGAACCCCGCCACTTTCATGCGCAACTCTGGTAGCATTACGGAGTCCACATCCGCATCTCCGGCAACGCCCGTCATGTGCGCCTTATCCTTGTGGCCGTCCTGAAGGAGTTCCGGAAAGTTCTTGACGAACAGCGGCCACATATGCGAAAAGTTGCTTCCCGTATCCAGGTCCACGGCGAGCTTGTGGCCTTCGACTTCCACCAAAACCAGGGGATCCAGCTCCTCGAATGACAAATTGGCGTTGCGCAGATCGGCGCGCTCCGGCCGGAAACCAATATTCAACTCATGGTTACGATTCCAGCGCAGCGTCTGGAGCGCCAACAAAACCGGTAGGCCGATGGCCCCTTGCTGTCCCAAAGGAACCTCCGCGAACACATTGTCGTCAGGGAGCACCACGAAGGATACGTTGCGAAATTCGGTATTCCCGACTTTCACCCGGTCCGCAACGGCGTAGTGACCCTTGGTGCTGCGCGCTCCGGTCATGGCGTCGTATAGCGGTTGACCGGGCGTCGGCCTCAAGCCCAGGCGTTTGGCCTCCGCCTCGCTGGTCCCGGACATGCTCGCATCTGTATCGAGCGCAAACTGCACGGCCTGTCCGTTGATCGCCATGGGGCTGACCACGCGCGGGGATTCCGCCCAGTTCGTATACGTGACCGTAGCGGGCCGGCGGGATACCAATTTCAAATCGGGCAGAACCTCCATCGCCGCCACGTCGGCGATAGCGGCCGGATCGGTTGACGCCCGGTCCGGGTCGAGCGCCCAGCATTTCCGCAGTTCGAGAGTCGCTTTTCGATAGCGGCCGATGCGGGCATACAGGCGGTACATCGCGTGGTGCATGCCGGCGAGCTGCTCACGGCTGGTTCCCGATCGGATTGCGGCGCGCAACTCGCCTTCAGCTCCGCGCACATCGTTGAAAGCAGCAGCCACGAAGAAGCGATACAGGCGTGCCGCTCCGCCCGAGACCACGACATCGCGCAGGTCGAACCAGCGGTGCGCGTCCAAGGCGGCGCGCAAATCAGCGGCACGCGGATCGGGATCGGCAGCTCTTGAGAGTCCGCTGAGCAGAAGTATGAGAGCGAGCAACCTCACCGGATCACCTCGGCAAACGGGTACGCTCCAAGAACACTTGGGACATTGCGCCGATTTCGCGCACCGACTGCCGAAAGGCAGATCCCTCGCTGCGCTCGGGATGACGAGGGGTAAGGGTCAATTTGATTGAACCGACCGACGACCCGTGAAAGAGCCTCGAACGAAATTGGCGTATTGTCGCTGTTGTGCATTGGGAGGAATCCCCGCCCTCACGGGCGGGGCTTGAGCCGCGACGGTGCGGTCCAGCCGCGTGTCCTTGGCCTTGTAGATCTCGCCCATTCCGCCCGCGCCGACGAAAGCGGTAACCGCGTACGGCCCGAGGGTGGTTCCTGCGGCGAGCGGCATGCGTGTTAGTCTATCGCAAGACTTCTTACTCAAATGCAAGGACCTCTCACAGGAATTCGCGTCATCGATTTTGGCCGCTTTATTGCCGGGCCGTACTGCGGGATGCTGCTGGCCGACATGGGCGCGGACGTGGTTCGCGTGGATCGGCGGCAGGGCAGCGAAGATCGCTACACGGGACCTGTCACCAGCGGAGGCGAGGGCGGCGCGTTTCTTTCGCTGAACCGCAACAAGCGCGGCCTGACGCTGGATACGTCGAAGCCGCAATCGCCGGAGATTATCCGCAGGCTGGCGAAGACAGCGGATGTGGTGGTGGCGAATCTGCCTGTCGCCGTGATGAAAAAGATGGGCCTGGATTACGATTCGCTGCGCGCCATCAAGCCGGATATTATTCTCGCGCGAGTGTCGGCGTTCGGCCCGGATGGTCCCTACGCGAATCGCGTAGGATTCGATTCGGTGGCGCAGGGAATGTCGGGAGCGATGAGCCTCACTGGTTTTCCGGGCGCGCCGGTACGCGACATCGTTTCGTTTTGCGATTACGGAACGGCGCTGCACACGGCGTTCGGCGTCGCGATGGCGCTGATTCATCGGGGGAAAACCGGCGAAGGCCAGATTGTGGACGGAGCGCTGCTGGCCACCGGCGTCACGTTCATGCAGGCGTTTCTGGCGGAGCGGAGCGTGGTGGGGATAAATCGCGAAGCGCGGGGCAACGCGGGCTTTTATTCGGCGCCCGCCGATACTTATCGCACCAAAGACGGCTGGATCGTGGTGCAGACCATCGGGGGCGATATGTTCGCGCGCTGGGCGCGGATGGTGGGCCGCGAAGAGCTGGTGGGCGATCCTCGATTCGCCGACGATCTTGCGCGCGCGGACAATCGCGCGACCATCACCGAAGCGATGAGCGCGTGGATGGCGGCGCGGTCGACGGCGGAAGCGATCGCGGAGCTGGAAGCGGCTCGCGTGCCCGCGGGAACGGTGTATGAGCTTGACCAGGTGCTGGACGATCCACAGGTGAAAGCGCGGGAGCTGTTGCAGTACGTGGAGTATCCGGATGCGCCGAAGCCGGTTCCGCTGGCGAATACGGCGGTGCGATTATCGGCGTCGCCGGGCGGAATCAGGCATCGGGCGCCGATGCTCGGCGAGCACACGGACGAGGTGCTGGGGGAGATCGGGTACACGGCGGAAGAGATCGCGGGGTTGCGGGCGGCGGGGGCGGTGTAGCACAGGCAGGGCATGGCCCTGCCCCACGCGGTTTCGCACAGGCAGGGCACGGCGCTGCCCCACCAGTCACAAGCCTTGAAAACATTATCCGGCGGCGGGATTGATCCCTGTATCAATCACTTGGCGCTTCGGGCGAGGTCGAGGTCACCAAGGATTGGCCAACGCGTCGGCTATCATTTGGCCGGAATACATTTATGAATTTTGACATCGCACGGACGCCCACGCTCGAAGCGGTCGCGAACTCCGACGGGCAGGCGCTCGCCCAGGATTTGCAAAAGCGAGTGGCGGAAGCACTGAGCGCGGCCGAGAGACAGCGAGAAGTGGTGGACGCGACGGAATCGCAGCGGGCGTGCGCCGATCGCTTAGAAAAATTGCGGACGTCGCAACGGGTGTTGAACCAGTACGCGAAAGACGCGCGGGAGCGGCTGGCGAAAAACAGTCAGGCGGCGATTGACGCGATCATCGAATCCGCGGCGGCGGTTGAAAAGCCGGAGAAGCGGGTAGCGGCGGGCAAACTCGATTTCCAAAAGCTGGGGGATCTGGCGACGGGCGAGATCCACAGCCGGTACGCCAGCCGCGCGCTGGAGCAGATCGCGGAGCATCTGATTCCGCTGGCGCAGATCGCCAACTTGCGGGGAGAATCGCACGCGATGCTCGCCAAGGCGCGGGCGATCGAACGGACAGCGCAAGAGCGCGCGGAAAAAGTTCTGCTGCGGCTTAGAGACGCGGTGACGGAAGAAATGGTGCTGCCGGTGGATTTATCCAAAGGCGTGGTGGGAGCGCTGCTGGCGCAGGCGGATGGACTGAAGCGGCGGGCGATTCAAATTTCGGAAAGCGCGGACGAGCTCGAGCGGAGCTACGCGGATCGGCAGAGAAGGAAAGAGGGACGGGTATGAGCGGCACGGTGAACATGAGCGCGAAGTTTAACGCTCTGGTGAAGAGTCTGGATCTGGGGGGGTTGGAAGCGTTGCGGCGGTCGGTGGCGACGGAGATTAAGGGGCGAGGAGCGTCGACGGCGCAGGGCGACACGGGTCGCGACGATGCGGGCCGCTTTGAAGCGGTTCAGGATGACGCGATTCATATTGGGTCGATCCGGCCGGGGATGAGTGCGGCGGACAAGGAGCGGGCGGCGCAGGAAATCGCGCGCGTGCTGCGGGAGGGGATCTGAGCATGCCGGACGTGAAGCGTTACTGGCAGGAAGTTCGGGCGATTGAGCGGAGTCTTCCGAAATTTCTGTGGATGGTGAGTATCGAGGATTCGCTGCGCGGACGTGTGGGCGGATCGATCGCGGAGGTTTCGGCGGGGCATGCGGGGCCGTTGCTGCACGCGAAGACGCACCGGATCGCGGCGGAGGACGAGATTCGAGCGCATCGGTCGGGTGAGGAACGCGTGAAGAAGGCAGCGTTCGAGGAACGGCTGCGGAAGCGGGGGGTCGCGGTGGTGATGGTGAGGAAGTGACGGAGACGCCGGCTAGAAAGCCCCGAGAACGGGCGAGGCGGCTCGCCGGCAGATCGCCAAGGGATCCCCCCGCCCTAACGGGCGGGGCTGGAAGGCTTAGGTCTTCGGACTGCGCGGGGTTTTCCTCTTGGACATGCGGGCGAGCACGGCTAGTTGTTCCAGGTGCTCGCGCAAGGGCCGGGCGGGAGTGCCCCACATCACCTGGCCGGCTCGCACGATTTTCGAGGTGAGCACGCCAGAGCCGGAACCGAGGACGGCACGGGATTCGATGCGGGCCTTGTCACCGACGCCCACCTGGCCGCCGATCACCGCGTAATCCTCGACGATGACGCCGCCCGAAAAGCCGGTTTGCGCGGCGATCACGACGTGGCGGCCGATGCGGCAATTGTGGCCGACGTGAACCAAGTTGTCGATCTTGGTGCCGTCGCCGATGCTGGTGACGCCGAGCGCGGCGCGGTCGACGCACGAATTCGCGCCGATCTCCACGCGGTCGCCGATGTGCACGCGGCCGATCTGGGGAAATTTTTCGTAGATGCCGTCGGTGAGCACGAAGCCGAATCCATCGGCGCCGATGACGCAGCCGGAATGCAGAATCACCTGGGTTCCGATTTCGACGTCGCGATAAATTGTGACGCGGGGATGGATGGTGCAGGCGTCGCCAATGTGGACGTAATCGCCGATGACAGATCCCGCGCCGATGGACGTTCCGGCTCCCACGCGCACACCCGCGCCGATCGAAACCAGCGGGCCAATGAAGCAGCCAGGTTCGACGATGGATCCGGGGCCGATGATCGCGGTGGGATGAATGCCGGGCTGCGGATCGAGATGGGGATGCAGTTTGGCGATGACGCGCGCGACGGCGGCGCGAGGGTCGGCTACGCGGATCACTGTGCGTCCGGAATCGTTAGAGAAATCGAGCGGGACCAGGAGACAGCCGGCTGGGGACGCGGCGGCGGCCTTCAGGGCGCGCTTGTGGGCGACAAAGGCGAGATCGTCAGGACCGGCGTCTTCAAGCGTAGTGACGCGGCGGATCTCGGCGTCGCCGTCGCCTTCAAATCCAAACTGGCAGGTGACAAGATCGCCCGCCCCACCGGCGGGATTGGAAGCCTGGAGCAGTGCTGCAAGTTCTTTGACCTTCATCACTCCTGGACCTTCATTACCTCTAAAGGTATGCGATTTCAGGGGGCAGGGGGGACAGGCAGAGGTAAATGAAAACAGGCGTCGCGAATGGGGGGCGCCACGCAAGTCCGCATGCTGAGACTTGCATTGAGCCTGATCCGGAACGCCTGTTTCCAGGTTCGGAGGACTTCTTATCCTCTAAGTGGCGGCGGGGCGGAAAAAATCTCACAAAAATATTCGGAATTCTGCGAGGCCGCGGATCGGTAAGAGGTCTAGCGTACCGCTTCTCGACAGTCGAGGTTTAGAAAGATGGTCGCGGGTCTTTGAGAACCGCCTACTTTGGTTGCCGAGTTCCGGATTCCGGATTCTAGGCCGCTCCCTTTGGTCACGGCTCGGATTGGTCGCGGGCCGGTAAGCACGGCGGTGGGCAGTCTGCGTAAGATAGTACGCACATCATGTGGCCGCAAACTTATACCCCGGTCTCCGGCAGTCTGGCGCTGTCCGCGCTGATTGCAGCGCTTCCGATCTTTACGCTGCTGGTCTTACTTGCGCTGGCTCGGCAGCCTGCCTGGATCGCTTCACTGGCGGGATTGGCGGCGGCGGCAGTCGTCGCAATCGGCGTGTATCACATGCCAGTTTCGCTGGCGGCGAGCTCGGCCGCATACGGCGCGGCGTACGGGCTGCTGCCGATCGGGTGGATCGTGTTCACGGCGATTCTACTGTACCGGCTGACGATTGAAACGGGCAAGTTCGAAATCATCAAAGACTCCATCGGCAGCCTCACGGGCGACCGGCGCTTGCAGGCGCTGCTGATCGCGTTCGCGTTCGGCGCGTTCATCGAAGGCGCGGCGGGATTCGGGACGCCGGTGGCGGTGGCGGCGGCGATGCTGACCGGGCTGGGATTTTCGCCGTTCTACGCAGCCGCGATTTGCCTGTTGGCGAATACGTCGCCGGTGGCGTTCGGCTCCATTGGGACGCCGCTGGTGGCGTTGGCGGGAGTGACGCGGCTGCCGATCGTTGCGCTGTCGTCGGATGTCGGACGAATCGTCGCGCCGGTGTCGCTGTTCGTGCCTATGTATTTGGTGCTGGTGATGGGCGGGATGAAGGCGCTGCGAGCAGTGTTCCCGGCAGTGGCCGTGTGCGGGATCACGTTCGCGGCCGGGCAGTTTTTCACGTCGAACTTCAGCGAATCGTATTTATTGACGGACATCATCGCGTCGCTGGCGGCGATCGCGGCGCTGATCGCGCTGCTGAAGGTCTGGAAACCGCACGATGCGGTTACGTCGACTCCGCATCGGCACACGGGCGGAAACGTGGTGCTCGCGTGGATGCCGTATGCGTGCCTGGTGGTGTTGGTGCTGCTGTGGGGACGCGCCGACGTCAAAGCGATTCTGAATCACGCTACTTTCGTTTACAACTGGCCGGGGCTGCATGAGCAGGTGCTGCGCATGCCGCCCATCGCGCGCGCGGCTTCGAAGTATCCGGCGCAATACACGCTGAATCTTCTGTCCGCGTCGGGAACGGCGTGCCTGTTCGCGGTGTTCCTATCGGCGGCGATCCTGCGGGTCTCGCCGCGCAAGCTGGCGTATTGGACGTGGCTGACGGCGAAGCAGATGGCATTGCCGCTGCTGACCATCGCGGCGGTGGTGGCGCTCGCCTACCTGATGAATTATTCGGGCGCAACGGCGACATTGGGACTGGCGTTCGCGGCGACAGGCAAGCTGTTTCCGTTCTTCAGTTCGCTACTGGGATGGCTCGGGGTGTTCCTGACGGGCAGCGATACGGCTGCCAACGCTCTGTTCGGGACGCTGCAAACCGTGACGGCGGATCGGCTGGGATTGAACCAGGCACTGATGGCGGCGGCGAATTCGAGCGGTGGTGTGATGGGCAAAATGATCAGCCTGCAAAGCATCGCGGTGGCGGCGGCAGCGACGGGGATGGCTCGCGAGGAAGAAGGAAAGCTGTTCCGATTCACGCTGAAGCACAGCATTTTCATGGCGGCGGTGGTGGGGGCGATCACGCTGTTCTATGCGTATGTGGAGCCGGGGTGGGTGAAGTAGTTATTCAAAGATGTATCGAGCACACAGACTAAAGTCTGTGCCACCGTGGAGCGACCGGGAGGAAGGTTAGCGTACCGCTCCTTGACAGTCGCGGCTCAGTAGCGCAATTGTTATTCGAAGAATTCGCTGATGGGGACGGAGAAGCCGGGCAGGAGGTCAGGGGCTTCGATGGGATCGTCGCCTTGAAGGAGTCGATCGGAGCCGGTGGCTTCGAGGATTTGCACCTCCTTGCGATCGGGATAGACGATCCAGACGGTGTGCGTGCCGGCTGCGAAGTACTGCTTCACTTTTCGCATGAGCTGACGGACGCTATCAGAGGGCGAGAAGATTTCGACTGCTAAATCGGGATGGCCGTGGATGTAGCCTTCCACGTGCGTTGCGGCGATTCGCTCCTGTCGAATGAATGCAACGTCCGGCGCGCGAACCGTATCGTCTTTCAAACGGAAGCCAGTATCAGGCGTGTAAATCCAGCCTAGTTTCCTGGCTCGAGCAAACGTCTCCAGAATCGTGATGATTCGGACTCCACAGCGCCCATGTCGTCCACCCGCAGGAGGCATCGTGATGAGTTCCCCTTCGTCGAGTTCGATTTGCACCGAATCGTCGTCGGGCATCTGCTCCAGCTCGGCGGCTGTGAGGAGCGTCTTCGTGCTCATACAAAGATTCTATGACCTTATTCGAAGAATTCGCTGATGGGGACGGAGAAGCCGGGAAGAAGCTCGGGGGCTTCGATGGGATCATCGCCTTGAAGGAGTCGATCGACGCCAGTGGCATCGAGGATTTGCACTTCTTCGCGATCGGGATAGACGATCCAGACGGTGTGGGTGCCGGCGGCGAAATACTGTTTTACTTTTCGCATAAGCTGGCGGACGCTGTCGGAGGGCGAGAAGATTTCGACGGCGAGGTCGGGATGGCCTGGAAAATAACCTCGTATCCGCCCAATCCGTTCCTGGCGAACGAATGCAACATCTGGAGCGCGAACTGTGTCATCCTTCAGCCGGAAGCCGCCGTCCCCTGTGCTCACCCCGCCCAGTTTGTTGGTGTGAGAAAACGCCCCCAGGATTCGAATGATTGTAGCTTCGCAACGGCTATGGCGCCATTCGGCAGGAGGCATTTCGATGAGCTCCCCTTCGTCGAGTTCGATCTGCACCGAATCGTCGTCGGGCATCTGCTCCAGCTCAGCGGCTGTCAAGAGCGTCTTCGTGCTCATGTCCTGATTCTACACCTCGGTCTATGTGAGGGGGTTATTCCAGCGTGACTTGTCCAACGGTGGTCAATACGCAGCCTGCGGCCGTGAACTCGGCCAGGGCTTTTGCGCCGGCTTCGTCGCGGAGACTACGGACGGCGTCCGTCACCACTTCGACTCGTGCACCGGTCTTGAGTAGGCCGGCCACCGCCGTTTTCACGCAAATTTCGGTGACGACGCCATAGACGATGTACCGGCGCGCGCCGAGTTGACTCAAAATTGCCGGCAGATTCACGTTCGACAAAGAATCGACCGTCTGTTTTTCGACGATGATCTGGTGCATGCCTGCGATTGCGGGCGTGCACGCAGCGTTCGGAATCACCAAGCGCTTTTCGAGCAGAGTCACGGCGCACTTCTGCTGTCCCACCGTCCCTGCGACACAGTGATGCGGCCACACCTTGAATTCGGGATCGTCTTCGGAGTGCGCGTCCGTAGTGGAGATGACCGGGCTGCCCTGCGAGGCAGCGTATCGATTCAGCGCTGCGATCCGATCGAGGATCGACTCGGCGCCTGGGACGTAGAGCGCGCCGGCGGGAACCATGAAATCGATTTGGGTGTCGATGTCGAAAAATACGGTTTTCATGGCGGTTTCCTTAGAGTGACTCCTGAGTCAACATGATGCGCAGAAGCCTGCTTGAAAGCAGGCTTGCCGGCATGAGTGCCGGCCCCACAAGGAGGAAGCGACATCTTAGGCCGCTCCCTCGGCGCAAGCGCCCTTTGGTCACGGCTCGGAACTCAATTCGCGACGCCTTTGCGCACGCGCTCAAACAAGCATTCGAGCTCCGCGCTCAGATCGACACGCCAGGGGTGCTCGCGTTCGAACAGGCTGTGACAAGGAGCGGGGAGCTTGGCCATGCACGCGGCGGCATGCGCGCGAGCTTGTTCAGCCGACGGCAGGGGCTCCACCAATCGGCCCGCGATGATCACCGGCCGCAGCAATGCCTCCACGGGCCTGGCGCTTTCTTGATCAGAACCCGCCGGACACGACGGGCATTCACTCGCCCGGCCCAGCATATCGTGATCGGCGTAACGAAAAATCTGTTTCGCGCCGGGGAGCGTGTGTTTCTCTTCGCTCAGCTTTAGCGTGTAACGGCGGCCGCTGCAACCGCCATGGCCGGTATCGAGCTCGACCATCTTATACACGACGCCGAGCGAAGGCGCGTCGGCGGACGTCGACAGCTCCGTGCCGACGCCGAACATGTCGATGGGCGCGCCGGCGGCCACCAGTTCATGAATCTTGTGCTCGTTCAGATCGCCGGTGGCCATGATTTTCGCGTCGCGCAGGCCTGCGTCATCGAGAATTTTTCGAACAGCGGGCGCAAGTTCCACGAGATTTCCGCTATCGAGCCGCACTCCCCACAGCGGGCGGCCCAGCGCAGCGGCGCGCCGCGCGCCTTCGAGCGTATCATAGCTGTCGATCAGGTACACGGTGCTTTCGCCAAGCAGTTTTTGGAGCTGCTCAAAGGATTCCGTTTCGTGCGCGAACGACATCACCCAGGAATGCGCGCAGGTTCCGAACACAGGAATATCGAACTTCATGCCGCTTTCGGTGTTGCTCGATCCGGCGCAACCGCCGATGTAGGCGGCCCGTCCGGCGAGTACGCCCGCTTCCGGCGAATGCGCGCGGCGCGTTCCGAACTCGACCACCCCACGCCCCATGGCGGCTTTCACCAGGCGCGTGGCCTTGGTCGCGATCATGGATTGGAATCCGACGGTGGCCAGCAGAAATGTTTCCGGAATCTGCGCCTCGATCATGGGGGCGCGCAAGGTGAGGAACGGCTCATCCGGAAACAGCGGAGTGCCCTCGGGCGCCGCGAACAGGTCGCCGGTGAAACGCAAGTTCGCGAGCATGTCGAAAAATCCGAGATCGGTTTTCGCGAACTGCTCCAGCCCGCGAAGATAGGCGATCTCTTCGGAAGAGAATCGCAGATTAAGAAGATAGTCGACCGCCTGCTGAAGCCCGGCCGCAAGAATGAAATTGCGATTGCGCGGCAGGTGGCGAACGAACAGCTCGAAGGTCGCCTGCTCTTGAGTTCGACCGGCCTGATAGTAGCCCGCCGCCATGGTGAGCTGATAGAGGTCGGTGAGCAGGCCCATTTAGGTGAAGCCGTGGCGCTATTTTTTCCCCGTGGGCGCAGGGGCCGGCGGTTGCGCGGCGGTAACGCCGGCGGCGGCATCGCGCAGATCTTTCACAGCCGACGCGTCGAGCTGATACAGAGCGTCCTCGCCCTGACGCCGGGCAATAAACTTGTCGCCCGCCGCGGAAATCTGGACTTTTTCGGTGCGCTTGCCGTCGTTCGAAACCACGGTCAACTCGATCGCGGGGGTGGTGAAGCCGGTGTCGACGAACTTGGTTGCGGCCAGATCGCGCAGCTTGTCGATGAACGCCTGGATGCTGGTGGAATCCATAGGTTTGCCGGCGGACATCCATTTGTCGCCGGATTTTTCGAGCGTCACGGTGGCGGCCCCGTCCTTGAATTCGATCTTAGTGGGATCCGAGAAAGCGAAATCGAACAGTTTCTTGTTGCGGAAATCGTCGAGCGATTTGTCGACGCCTTCGCCCAGGTCCTTGGTAACTTTATGGACGCCTTCGACCACGCTCGATTTCGCGTAGTAGTCGTCCTTGGCTTTGCGCACTTCCAGAGTTTGCGTTCCGGCGGCCTCGGTCACCTTCACGGTGGCGACCGGAGTGGCGCTTGCGAACGCCGCCGCGGCTTTCTTCAGGTCTTCGTCGGACACGCTGGTGTCCATGTTGGCGTCCTTCACCTTGCGGACCAGTTCTTCCACCTGCCAGCCGTCGGCGCGCAGAGGCTTGGGCTTGAGGATCTGCCAATCGTTCTGATTGACGCGACCGAATTCGATGTTTTGTTTCTTGACGGCCAGCTCCACGCGGCTGATTTTGTCCTGATCGAAAGTCATCAGGCGCTTGTCGCGCAAATCCTTGGTAGTCTTGTCGAAATTGCCTTTGTTGAAAGTCGACAGGATGAACAGGCGCGGATCGCCGCCGGCCATCGCATAGACGCCGTTGTTGGTGGGCGTGTCGTCGCCCAGCAGAAGCTTGTTGATCCGGCCGTCCTTCATGGTGAAATCGACTTCGATCACGGCGGGCTGAAGACCATACGAGGAGAGGTCGGCAGGATGGTCGTCGACGATGCGCTCCGCGGTGAGATTAGTCGCGGCGCTGGTCACGCCGCCGACCGCCGACTGATCCGCGGGCACGGGTTTCGGAGCGACGATGGACCACTTGCCGGAATCGTCCTTCTTGACGATGGTGTCGGTGCCGTCGCCCTTCTTGATTTCGATCTGGCGAATGCCGGGTTCGTTCAGCGCGAGTATTTTCGGCGCAGCGTTGGCGTCTTTGGGAGGCTCCTTGGCCTTGGCGTCTTCGCTCTTGTTGGACCACCATAGCGCCCCCGCGAGTCCCGCCAGGACCACGGCGGCGATAAGAAGTCGGGACATCTTCACGGAACTATTTCCTCCAACAAACGAGAATCGTGCCGAGATAACGTTAGTACGCGCTTCATTCTGTCGCGCCTCTTTCGGCTATCTCCTGCGCCACCAGACGCCGACACCCAGAACCACCATCAACAGAGGCAGCGCCACGATGCTTTCGTAGAACACCAGGTTCATCTGTCGCGCACTCATCTCCAGGCGGCGATCTTCCGGCTCTTTGGGACGAATGGAGATGAGATCCTCGTCCGCGCTCAACCACGCCATGACGTTCAGGAACAGATTCCGATTCCCACCCAGCGCGATGGCTCCGTTGGTCGCCCACGACGAGCTTCCGGTCACCACGAAACGCCCGCTTCCGTTTTCTCCGCCTGAGTTGTAAGTGCCTGCGGCGCCCAGCACCAGCGGACCCTTCTTGTCGGTCTTCGACGGCCGGATCTCAGGCGAACTCAGATTCAAGGTCCCGAAGCTGTCTTCGGTGGTCGAGAACAATTTTTCCACGGTGCTGTGATCGCCGTTCTTGACCTCCAGCGATCGCGAGATGGGGAAGATGGTGGGTGTGTCCTTCATGTCGCGCACGATGGCGTGCGATTCGTAGGTAGTCACCAGCGGCATTTCGGGACCGAGGCCGACGCCCTGGCTGGTGAGGTCGAGGACCAGATCCTTATCGAGTGTCACGCCCCATCCGGCGATCAGATCCGCGAGCGCCTGATTATCGGCGATCTCGCTTTGCGCGAACTTGAGAGGCGGATCCAGCATGAACAAGGCGCGCCCGCCGCCCTCGACGTACGCTTTAATCGACGCCACGATGGGCGCGGTGTAGTCGCTGCGCGGGCCGCCCACCACCAGGACCGTGCAGTCCTTGGGAATCTCGGGTTTTTCGAGCTCCTTGATGGTCTGGGTCTTGTAATTGTTTCTTTCGAGAAGCTCCTTCGCCCGCGAGAAGCCGTCGCGGCCGGTGTCTTCGAGCGAGTGTTCTCCCAATCCCAGCAGGAAACACCCGGTGCGTTCGCCGCCCTTCATCGCGCGAACCAGCGCGCCCGTGACTTCCTCTTCGGTGAGCGATTTAGCTTCCTGCTGCCGTTCCCCGACCTTCACGAAAATGGTGCCGTAGCTCTTGACGCCGGAGGCGATGGCCGCGGTCTTCTTCTTGTCCACGTCCTGATACTCGACGTCGATTTTCGGCGAAAGATTCTTGTACCGGTCCAGCAGATCGTGAGCGCCCTGGAAACTGGTCGCCTTATCCCAATAGGTGATGGTGACCGGGACCTGCAAGTTCTTGGCGATTTTCAGGGTCTGCTCGGAGAGCGTGAATTTCTTGCTGGAAGTGGAATCGTAACTCTTGTTATAGCGATTCGCGAGGAAATTCACGCCGCTGACGATGGCGACGATGATCAGCGTGTAAAGCAGCGCGTACAGGCCGAATTTGGTTTGGCGGGCTTTCATCCAAGCGGTGTTCATGTGTTTATGCCCTCCACCGGAGCGCTTCCATGGAGCGCGCGGTCAGAAACAATCCGACGAAAATCACGGACAGGTAGTACACGATGTCCTTCAGGTCCAGCACTCCTTTGGCGAACGAATCGAAATGGCTGGTCACCGCAATGTAGGAAAGGATCCGCTCCGGGATGGTGGTGCCGAATTCCGACACCCAGTTCAGAATCCACAGCATCAGGCACACGGCGAATCCCGCGACGCCCGCTACAATCTGATTTCTGGTGCAATTCGAAATGAACGTCCCGATGGCGAGCAGCGCCGCGCCTTGTAACAAAAGGCCCAAGTAACCAACCAGGAGTGGGCGCCAATCGGGCTTGCCGTAAGCGAACAACAGCAGCATGCTGAGGAACGAAATCCCGAGCATTGCGGTGTATAGAGCCATCGCGCCCAGGAACTTGCCGAGGAGAATCTCCCAATCGCGGAGCGGCGAAGTCAGCAGCAGTTCGATGGTCCCGGAGCGCTTCTCCTCGGCGAACAGGCGCATGGTGATCATCGGGATCAAAAACAACGCGATGACGCTGATGTTGGAGAGCAGAGGCCGGACGACGTACTCGTTCAGGTCCATCGGCTGGCTCTGGCCCATCATGGCCATCTCCATCCCGCGGCGCACGAAGAACACGACCGAGGCATAAAAGAAATAACCGGCGATCAGCGCGAAAAACGCCATCACGCCATAAGCGATGGGGGAGCGGAAGTAACTTTCGATCTCCTTGCGGGCGATGGTAAATGTGTTCATTGCTTTTCTCCCTCCGGGTGGGACGCGCCTCCGCCAGCGGCGTGGGACGCGCCTCCAGCATGGATGGCGGCTTCCTGTTTGGCGTCCTCCGGCGATGCCGTAAGTTGCAGGAAGATTTCTTCGAGACTCAGGCCGACCGCGTGCAGCTCATTCAAATTCCATCCGCTTTCGATGACGGCTCGCGCCAGCTCCGGCCGGATGTGCCGCCCTTCCAGGCTTTCGACGGTGTAGAGCAGCAGGCCGTCGCGATGCTCTTTCGGGAGCACGCGGCTTACGCCGGCCACTTGTTCCAGTTTTCGCTGGACGGTTCCGCCGTCGATCGTCCCGCCGACGCGCGGCATCACCTCTACGTCGACCGTTTCCGCGCCGCGCAAACGGCTGGTGAGGTTGGCTACAGTGTCCACAGCCACCAGCTTGCCCTTGGCGATGATGACGACGCGCTCGCAGACGTGCTCGACTTCCGGCAGGATGTGGGTCGAAAGAATAATGGTGTGCTCGCCGCGCGCAGCCAAGCCCTTGATCAGGTCGCGCGTTTCGATGATCTGGTGGGGATCGAGACCGGCGGTGGGCTCGTCGAGAATCAGAACGTCGGGATTGTGGATGATGGCCTGTGCCAGTCCCACGCGCTGCCGGTAGCCTTTCGAGAGCTTGCCGATCAGCGTCTTTCGAACATCGGTGACGGCGCACTTCTCCGAAACCTCGTTCACGCGGCGGGTCAGGTCACCCTTCGGCACGCCCTTGATGCGGCCCACGAATTCGAGGTACTCATGCACCTCCATGTCGGGATAAACCGGCGGCGATTCCGGAAGGTAGCCGATCCGCTTCTTCACTTCCATGGGCTGATCCTGGACATCGAACCCGGCCACCTGCGCCGAGCCCGAGGTGGGCGGCAGGAAGCAGGTCAGGACGCGCATGGTGGTGGTCTTACCGGCACCGTTCGGCCCCAGGAAGCCGACAATCTGGCCCTTTTCGACCTCAAAGGAAATATTATCGACCGCAATTTTACGGGCGTACCTCTTGGTGAGCCCCTCGACTTTGATCATATAGAGTTACTCAGGACGAGCGAGAATGCTCTTTGTGAGTGCGAACAACAGTTTCATGATAGAAATATCGTGCCTTAACTGTCAATGGAGTCTAGACGTTACTTCATGTGCCTTGGTTACGGGATGCCCGCATCACTTAGGAGGTTAAAACCTCCAGGATCAGGCACTTAAGGTAGTGAGTTTCGGGGACGGTGAGTAGGATGGGGTGATCGGAGGCCTGGGTGCGGCGATCCAGTACCCGCAGCGTTTTCCCGGCGTCGAGCGCCGCCGCCGCGACAATTTCGAGCAGCGCCGCCTCGCTCATATGGTGCGAGCAGGAGCAGGTGACGAGTAGGCCGCCCGGTTCCAGTAGCTTCAACGCGCGGAAATTGATCTCCTTATATCCGCGCGCCGCATCGTCGAGCGATCGCCGCGATTTCGCGAACGCCGGCGGATCGAGAATGATCATCGAATAGCGGCGGGGGTTGGCGGATGTGGCGCCGGAAAGAAACTCGAAGACGTCGGCCTGGCGAAACTGGATATTCGCGATCCCGTTGGCTCGCGCATTCGCTTCCGCGGTCGAGAGCGCGGGTGCAGAAGAGTCTATGGCTTCGATTAAGCCGGCTTCGGCTCCGCTGGTTTCAAGGGCCCGGCCGCAGTGCAGCGCGAATCCGCCGGTGGAGGTAAAGCAATCGAGAATCCGGCCGCTGCTATGACCGCCAGCGCCAGGGTTTGCATAATGTGCGGCATAGTGTGCCACGGCCACATAGTTTTCGCGCTGGTCGAGATACACTCCCGTCTTTTGGCCGCGGCGCAGGTCGGCTTCCAGTGACAGGCCGTTCATGCCAACCTGTACGCGCTCGGGAATTTCACCGGAGAGCACCATCGATTCCAGCGGCAAGCCTTCCAGCTTGCGCACGCTCGCATCGTTGCGTGCGAAGATCCCGGCGGGTGCGAGCAACTCCGTGAGGCACTCGGCAATGACATCGCGCGCGCGGTCCATCCCCTGGCTGAGGGTCTGCATCACCAGGCAGGGGCCGTAGCGATCGACAATCAAGCCCGGGAGCAGGTCGCCTTCCGAGTAGACCAGCCGGTATGCGTTCGAGTTTTGGACGACGCGCTCACGATGCGCGATGGCGGCGCTCAGGCGGCGCAGGAAGAATGCGCGATCAATGGTTTCCGCTTTACGAGCCGCGACCGAAGGAAGCGGTTCAGGACCCGCGACCGAGTTGCGCTCGCGCCAAGGGAGCGGTTTCAAAAAATGCCGCTCCGCGTGCTCCGACAGCATCCGTAGAGCGATCTGCGAGGTGGAACTATAGTGGGCGATACCGAGCGGCTTGCCAGCGGTCCCGTTGCGGTTGGCGGCGGCCACCACGACCGCATCGCCGGGCGCGGCGTCGGCCCGATCGATGATGTCGCTTGCGAAGATCCAGGGATGGCCGCTGGCGGCGCGGTCGGCCGCTTTGCGATTGACGATGACAGTTACCAAGTCTTAAGTGTACGCGTGGGGCGGGGCCACGCCCCGCCCTATACAGACTAAAGTCTGTGCCACCCGGTCTAGTTGTTGCTGACTTGAACTTTGATTTGACGCGGCTTCGCGATTTCCTTCTTCGGAAGCGTGACGGTCAACGTGCCGTTCTTGTAGTCGGCTTTGACGTGCTCGACGTCCACCGTTTCCGGCAGCGTGAACACGCGCTCGAACTTGCCAAAGGACCGCTCCACGCGATGCCATCCGCCGTCCTTCTTGTCGCCGGCGCCGGTTTCGAAGCGGCGCTCGCCGCGCAGAGTCAGCGTGCCGCTCTCCATGCTCAGGTCGATGTCCTTCATGTCGATGTCGGGAACATCCGCTTTGAAGATCAACTCATTCTCGGTCTCTTTGATGTCGACCGGCGGAACCCAGGGCCGGCCATTCGGCTCGGCAAAGAGCCGGTTCATGGTGTCTTGGAAGACCCGCAGGCCGGGGACGCTCTCATAATCGGTGAAGGGTGCATATCGAATCAGTGACATATCTTATTCTCCTGGTAGACTAAATGATGCTTACAGTAACAGTATAAAATCTGCTTGTATAATTGTCAAGTGTTGGAGCGGACAAACCGTCGCCGTAAGAGCCAATATATTGAATGGATTGTACTTATTCCTGACGCAAAGCCGTAGCCGGATCTATCCGAAGCGCACGCAGAATAGGGACTGCAGTAGCCGCCACGGCGACCACCAGTAGTAAAACCACCGTAAAACAAAGGGTCAGAACATCATGCGGAGCGATTCCATACAGCAGACTGCGCACGGCCGGGGCAGCGAGGAAAGTCGCCACGATTCCGGCCGCCAGTCCGCCCGCGACCATCGCCAGCGCCTGGCCTCCGATGGTGCTCGCGATATCGGCGAGGCGAGCGCCCAGCGCCATTCGTATGCCGATCTCGCGGGTGCGCTGGGCGACGGCGTAGGCGAGCAATCCGTACAACCCGACCGCGGTGAGCAGCGCGGCGAGCGCGCCGAAAATCGTGGCAAGCGTGGCGACCAGGCGTTCGCTCGCTAGGGATGCACTGACTTCCTCGGCAAGCGTGTGGATTTCGACGATGGGGAGCTGCGGATCGATGGAGCGGAGCGCCTCGCGGACCGGGTTGATGATCGAATCGGGGCGATTGGCGGTGCGGACGTGGAGGATGTATCGATTGTCGCTGGTCCCGTTCCTGAAAGAGTAGATCGTGGGTGGGATCGGCTCGCGAAGCGAGCGAAACTTCGCGTCGGACACGACACCGATGATTTCCGACGAAGGCTTGGCCACGCTGCCTGCCCTGTTAGGCGCTCCTAGCGTTCTGCCAATCGGATTCTCACCGTGGAAAAATCGGCGCACGAAAGCCTGGTTCACGATGACCCGCGGAAGGCGTGTTTGTCCGCTTTCGAACTTGTCGGTTTCGGCGAAGCCGCGCCCGGCGACAATGCGCATGCCCATGGTGTCGAAGTATTCCGCCGTAACGCCGTTGGTGCTGGTATTCAGGAAATCCGCGGATGTGGTCTTCTGGCCGGGGACGCCGACGGTCATCTTCATCCCGCTGCCGCGCATCACGCCAAGACTGGCGACGGCAACGGACGTCACACCGGGCAGCACGCGCACCTTCTCGATCCAGGCTTTGCCGACCGAGTCGGCCTGCTGAGGCGTGTAGCTCATCAAGCTGGGATTCACCGTGAACGTCACGACGCGATCGCGATCGAAGCCGGCGTCGAGATGCTCGAGTTGCAAGAAAGTGCGCACCAGCAAGCCCGCTCCGGCCAGCAAGACGGTACACAGGGCGACTTCAAAAGTGACGAGTGCCTGCCGGCCCCGCCAAGAACCAGCCGCGCGGACCGAGCGCAGGACGTCATGCAGCGCGGTTCGGGATGCCTGCGACATTTGCAATGCCGGCGCGAGACCGAATAGCACAGCGGTCGCGACGCACAGAAACAGAGAGAATCCGAGCACGCGGAGGTCGAGCCGGAAACGCAGATCGAGTGGCACGGTTTCCGAGGAGAAATCGCGCATGGGCGGGACCGCGCGCTGGACGAAAGGGATCGCGGCGAACGCGATCAGGATGCCGCCCGCTCCGCCGATCGCGGCCAGCAACACGCTTTCGGTCAGCATCTGCCGGACCAGCCGCGCACGTGTCGCGCCGAGCGCGAGCCGCACCGCGATCTCCTGGCGCCGCGACGCCGCGCGAGCCAGCAAAAGTCCGGCGACGTTGGCGCAGACCATCAACAGCAGCATGCCGACCGCGCCGACCAGGAACATTAGCGCGCCTGAGAAGCGGTCGCGCAGGCGGGAGGTCCCGTGTTCCAGCGGCTCCAGTTCGACCTCCACTGTGTCTTCCGGCGCGACGGCTCGCCGGATCGAATTGATCTCGCCGGAAGCCTGGGCAACGGAGACGCCAGGGCGCAGGCGCACGGAAAGATCGAGCTCAAGTTCATTCTCGAGGCGGTCCGCGGCGAGCGGCGCCGGGAGCGTGGCCAACAGCGCCGTGTCCAGGAATGAAGGTAACGCAATCAGAGGCACGCGAACTTGTGGCGCGGTGTCTGCCGAAATGCCGTTGAATTCTCGTGGCATCACCCCGACGACCGTGAATCGGTGGCCGTGCAGCACCATGCTCCGTCCGATCGCTCGCGGGTCGGCATTGAAGCGTTGCTCAAAAAACCCGTAGCTCAGCACCGCAGTCTCGACGTCATCGGGCGCAAGCACGCGGCCAATCGCCGTCCCGGCGCCGAGCGCGCTGAAGTAATTCGGCGTCACCAGATGAACGCGGATCTGTTCGGCGGGACCCGGTTCGGTGACGGCGGCGAATTCCTCCTGGAAGCCGAAGACATCGGCCGCGGCGCTCGCGTGATCTTGCGAGGCCCGGTCGCTCAAAGCCCGATAAAGCGAGCGCGGCATATAGCTCCGCTTACCGAGCTGCGGGAGATTCGTGACGACGCGATATAACTGCTCGGGATGGCGCACGGGCAGGCGTTTGAGCATCACCGCGTCGAGCGCGCTGAAGATGGCACAACTCGCGCCGATGCCGAGCGCCAGCAGGATCGTCACCACCAGCGTGAACCCCGGGCTGTTCCGGAGCGTGCGCAGCGCGTATCGAAAGTCGTTCATGCAGTCAGTCGTGGAATCGATCAATGTGGGGCAGGGCCACGCCCTGCCGGCCACGAAACCGCTTTGGCAGGCGACATGAATCGCGCGCAACTGCACGAGCGGCCTGCGCGCTTGATCGCCTGCCCCACATCGCCATCATTATATGATTGGAGCGTGAACGAGTCCCTCGCCGGCGCGAGCCAGGCGACCACCAGCGTTTTGGTCAACGCCCTCGGCCATTCGGCGGGCGTGCTGATTTTCGGCATCTTCCTGTACCTGCTGCTTCAGGACCGCGCCGCGCGGCGCCTGGCGGGCAGCACCAAGTCCATGCTGGCGGCGGGGCTGGCGCTGCTGTGGAATCTGGCGTCGCTCCTGGTGCTGGGCGCCGATCCGCTCGGCGCGAATCCAGCGAGCCAATTTACAACAGTAATGGCCGCCGTCGGATTTTCCGTGCTGAGCCTGTTGCCCGCAGTGCTGTTCGACTTGTGTCTCCAGGAGCGCTTTCGAGTTCTGGTGCGGCTGGGCTACGCTCTGAGCGCGGCGACCATCGCGCTGCACGTGGCCGAATTGTTTCATGACAGCTCGAGTTACCATCGCTGGGGGCTGACCCTGATCACCATCGGTTTCGGCGCGCTGACCTGCGTCGCCGCGGCGGCCGTGTTCATTTCACGCGACGGCGACCGGCGCGCAACCACCTCCCGGCTGGTGGGAACCATGTCGTTGTTCCTGCTGGCGATGTCGTTCGTGCATTTCAGAAGCGGCGACGTGACCCAGGTGTGGTCGCGGGAACTGGCGTTTCATCACGCAGCGATTCCGTTGGCGCTGCTGATCCTGCTGCAGGATTACCGCTTCGTGCTGCTGGACGCGTTCCTGCGATTTCTGGCGAACGTGTTGCTCGCTGCAATGTTCACCTTCGGCGCAGTGGAAGCCTGGCGGCTGGATCTGATCCAGCGGCCGGCCACGCCCTTCTATCAGGCGCTGCTGCTGGCCGGCGCGTGCCTGCTGTTGATCGTCTTTGCGATGATGCGCGCGGGTGTGCAACGGATGCTGACCCGCCTGGTGTTCCGGCGTCCGGATCGCGACGCGCTGCTCCGGAAATTGAAGACACCGATTCGCGATGAGGAGGAATATCTTCGCGCGGCGGCGGGGCTGCTCGCCGAATGCATGGGAGCCGGGGTGATCGATCCAGCGCGGCCCATTCGCCGCGCCGGCGGCGATGCTCGCGGATCAGACCCCAATGGATTAGACATCGACCTGGTGCGGCCCGCCGTGACCTCAGAGCTGCTTTCACGCGATCGCGCCGCGCTGGAGCGCGAAGGCGTGGAGGCGGTGATTCCGCTGCGACTGCCTGCGCGTCCTCCAGCGGATCTGCCTTCGGACTTTTCTTCCAACGGGGCGCGCTACGTGCTGCTGGGGCGGCGCTCCGGCGGACGACGCTATTTGAGCGAGGATTTGCAGGTGCTGGGGCGCGCGGCGGGCCAGATAGTGGAACAAGTGGAACAATTTCGCGAATCGGAAATGCGCCGCCTGGTGGCCCAGGCGGAACTGCGCGCGCTGCAATCGCAGATTCATCCGCATTTTCTGTTTAACGCGCTGAACACGCTGTACGGAATCATTCCGCGCACAGCCACGGGCGCGCGCGACACGGTCCTCAATCTCGCCGACATTTTCCGCTATTTCCTAGAGACCGAAAAATCGTTTCTGCCGCTCGAAGAAGAGTTGAGAATCGTGCGGGCATATCTGGAAGTGGAGCGGCTGCGCCTGGGCGGAAAGCTGCGCATCGAAATCGATGTGGAACCCGCGGCGTTGCTGGCGCCGATTCCGATTCTCTCCATCCAGCCGCTGGTGGAGAACGCGGTGAAGCACGGAATCGCCCCTCAGCCCGGCGGCGGCCTGGTTCGTATTGAAGCCCGCATCGAAACCCGCATCGGAGACGCCGAAGGCGGCGTTCAACGCGACTTGCGCGTCACAGTGAGCGATACCGGCGCCGGATTTGCTGCCGGGAAATCGAAATCGGGCGTGGGCATGGACAACGTGAATCGCCGGCTCCAGCTCTGCTATGGCCCCGAAGCCTGTCTCGATATTCGCTCCGGCAGCGGCGGTTCGTCGGTATCGTTCGCGATTCCGGTATCGCCCGCGGCGCTCGTGCAAAGCGCCGTTTCTCCGTTCGAATCCGGCGCTGAGACGCACGTAGCTGAGGCCGGCGATTGACCGGGGTTTCCGAATGAGGGTTCTGATTGCCGACGACGAGCCCATCGCGCGCGAAATTCTGCGCGAGCACGTGGAGGCCATCCCGTCGCTCGAAATCGCGGGCGAGGCGTCCACCGGCACCGAAACGCTGGCGCGCATCATCGATCTGAAACCCGATATCGTGCTGCTGGATTTGCAGATGCCTGGAATGGACGGCCTGACCGTGGTCCGGTCCTTGCGCGGTGAGCGGCGGCCCTTGATCATCTTCGTCACCGCGTTCGAAAAACATGCGCTGGAGGCGTTCGACGTCGACGCGGTGGATTACCTGCTGAAGCCAATCCGGCGCGAGCGCCTGGAGCGCGCCATCGCGAAAGCGGAACGGCAGCTCAAGGCCGGCGCTCGAGCCGCTTCTGTACACGAGAGAACTCAACCCGCGGAACCGCCGCGGAAAATCGTGGGGCGGCGCGGGTCGAACGTGTACCTGCTCGATCCCGCCGAGATCGTCGCGTTCCAGGCCGAAGGCGAACTGGTGCACATTATCACCACGGGCCAAAGGTATTTGAGCGATCACTCCCTGCGCGTTCTGGAGACCAAGCTCGCGAACCTGGTGTTCCGCCGCATCCATCGCGGGACCATCATCAATACCGATCACATCCGGCGAATTTCCCCGCTATCGAGCAAGCGTTGGCTGCTGAAGATGTCGAACGGACTGGAGGCGGTGGTGAGCAAGCGTCTGGCGAGTTCGATCAGAGGTCAGACGAAGTGGTGAAGACGTTGGCGCTATCGAACGTGGACGCGCGCGAGCGACCGTAAACAATTGTTAGTTGCCTTCACTTCCGGCAGAGACGCTCAATAGCGGTTGCACGATCTGCCGCCATTCGTCGAGTGTCAGGCTAATTCGCGAAGGCTCATTCAGTGCTGCCAGCGATTTGGAGATTCGCTCGCTCTTTCCCGCCGCCGTGAATCGCTGCCGTTTTGCATCCGCCAATTTCTCACTGGCAGAAGCCGCGTTGCGATTGTCGGTCGTCCTATTCATCCGCACCCTCCGCCAATCTCACGCTAACGCATTAGGCCGGCGCCGCTTCCATGATCTCTTCCGCCACCTCGCCGGGAGCGATTTATCAGGCCAGAAATCATAGTTGCCACAACCCGTGATCCACATTTCCCTGGATGTAGATCGCGAACGTACCCTTTCCTGGAATCTGCAGCGGGGGGTGCGCAACCAAAGCGCCCTGCTTGGATGCCGCATCCAACGCTGCTTCGATGTCGTCAACGAGCCAGTACGGTCGAACGACAGGCTCTTCCGTATCCCGCAAGGGACCGCGCACGCCAATGCTGCCCCCATCTGGCAGCGGAGCCGTCCGCGCACCTCCAAGAAGCGGATCAGCAGATCCAAACCTGATGCCGTGTGCAGCCTCATAGGCAGCACACACAGCATCTACATCCGTAGCGACAATCTCCAGGTAGTGAACCTTCATCCTAAACTCTCTCGTGTTTCCGGCGTGACTTACGTTTGGGCCGACCTAGATAAAACCGGTCTCGGCCGGCCTAAGCTAAGAGGGTTCGAGTTTATTCGAGTCGATTCGTGGATAACGAATCTTAAGCCGGCGCCGCTTCCATGATCTCTTCCGCCACCTCGCCGAACTTCTCGAAGTTCTTCTTGAACCGAGTGCTCAACTCTTCCGCCGCGCGATCGTAAGCCGCCTTATCCTTCCACTGCCCGCGAGCATCCAGGAGCTCCGGCGGCACGCCCGGCACGCTCTTGGGAACCAGGACTCGGAACACCGGATGCGGCTCGACTGGAATGTGATCCAGCTCGCCCGCGATCGCCGCGTTCACCATCGCACGAGTGTATTTCAGGCTCATGCGCTCGCCGACTCCATACGGCCCGCCGACCCATCCGGTGTTCACCAGATAGCAGGTCACCTTGTGCTTCGTGAGCTTTTCGCCGAGCATCTTCGCGTACAACTCCGGACTCCTGGGCATGAACGGCTCCCCGAAGCAGGCGCTGAACGTCGCCGAGGGTTCCTTGCCGAGTCCTCGCTCTGTGCCCGCAAGCTTGGCCGTATAGCCGCTCAGAAAGTGATACATGGCTTGTTCCATGCTCAATCTGGAAATGGGAGGCAGGACGCCATACGCATCCGCGGTCAGAAACAGAACGTGCGTGGGATGGCCGCCGACGCCGGGGATCACCGCGTTGTCGATGAACTCGATGGGATACGCCGCGCGCGTGTTCTCGGTGTAATCGTCGGCGTCGAAATCCGGCACGCGGGTTTCGCAATCGATCTTCACGTTTTCGAGAACCGCGCCAAAGCGAATCGCATTCCAGATCTGCGGCTCTTTTTCCTGGGAAAGCTTGATGCACTTGGCGTAGCATCCGCCTTCGAAGTTGAACACGCCGCGATCGCTCCAGCCATGCTCGTCGTCGCCGATCAGCTTGCGCACCGGATCGGCCGACAGAGTAGTTTTCCCGGTGCCGGATAGCCCGAAGAACAGAGCGACCCGTCCATTTCCCGCCATGTTCGCCGAGCAATGCATCGGCATCACGTTCTTGAACGTGAGCAGGTAATTCAGGATGGTGAAGATGCTCTTCTTCATTTCGCCGGCGTATTCGCTCCCGGCGATCAGGATGATCTTCTTCGCGAAATTGATGACGATCGCAGTCTGGGACCGGGTCCCGTCAATGGCTGGATCGGCGGCAAAATCAGGCGCGAAAAACAACGCGAACTCAGGCACGTGATTGGCGGTGTGATTCGGCTGCGTCCGGACGAATAATTGGAGCCCGAACAACGCGTGCCAGGCGCGCTGGGAGATCACGCGGATGGGCAGCGTGTAGGATGGCTCCGCTCCCCCGAAACAATCCTGGACGAATACGTCCTTGCCTTCGAAAAACTTCAGCATGCGCTGGAACAGGCCGTCAAACTGCGCCTCGGACATCGGCTGGTTGACCGAGCCCCAGTTGACCGTGGTCTCGGTGCCCCGTTCGCGCACGATGTACTTGTCCTTGGGCGATCGTCCGGTGAACTGGCCGGTGCGCACCACGAACGCTCCGTTGCTCGACAATTCGCCTTCGCGCCGCTCGATGGCCTTCTCAATCAGCTGGGCCGGCCCCAGGTTCCAGTAAGCCGTCCCAAGGTTCCGAAGTCCGTGATTGCCGAGTTCGTAGCGACCTGGACGAACGCCTGCATGCTCCATAATCTTTGCGAATATCCCCCAGACTAGAATGCACGGCCCGGACATCTTCCGGCCGTGCGTGGTCCGGCAACTGGTAGTGCGCGCACTACCCGGCAACCTGTCACCGGTACACCACAGTTTATCATGTAGACATGGGCCGGCGATCAAAGTGCGCGTGGGGCAGCGCCGTGCGCTGCCGTGGCAGGGCATGCGGCACGCACGTTCCGTGGCCCTGCCCCACTTGGCTCGCAATCGCGTTGGCGGCCATCCTGCTTCTGCCCGCGGCTCACGCTCAGGTCATCGAATTCGAAAGCGCCGGGTTGAAGTACAAGACCCTGACACGGAACGGTGTCACGGTGATGTTCGCACCCCTGCCGACCCCCATTCACGATTTCACGATCCTGCAAGTCTCGATCTCCAACGGTTCACCCATCGCCTGGGCCATCCGGCCCGAGGATTTCTGGTTCGAGCGGACTGACGGTGACCGTATTCAGGCATCCAGCGCGGAAGCCGTGGTTCACCTGCTCGCCTTGAAAGGCAGCCGCGCCGACGTGGTCAAACTGATGACGGCCTACGAAGCCGCGCTGTACGGGATGCCGCAGATTCATTCGACCAACGGCTACGAGTCGCGGCGGCTGAACGCCATGGCGGATGGAGGGTCGGTCAAGATCAAGGCGGCAGCCGCGGCGTCGGCCATCGTGCTGGCGACGGTCAAGCTGAAGCCCGGCCAATCCACCGACGGAGCCGTGTTCTACGCCACGCAGGGAAAGGCGTTGGGATTGGGGAAGGTGGTGGTGAGTACCGCGGGGGAGACGTTCGAATTCCCGGTCGAGGAAAACCACTCGATCAAGCCGTAGTGTTCCGAGTGGGGCGGGACGCCCTCGTCCGCGCCGGGCCCCTGGTCCGGCTCTACCGACGAGACTTCAAGACGGGCCGACGAGGGCGTCGGCCGTGGTCCAGGGGGACCGCCCCACGTTGGGAACAAGTAGTTGAAACGGGCGGCGTGCGATGGGCGTCCACCCCCCAGGCCGGCTCTGAAGTGGAACAGGAGGTTCTTATGTCCTCGATTGGAACATTTCGCTGGAGCATGAACGCGACCCTGTGCTGTGCCCTATTCCTGATCCCTGCCGCTGTCGCAAGCGATAACGGAGTGCCGCCTCGGAGGAACGCCTCGGACTATCCGGTTCAACAGACCGTCAAAACCCCGGCGGGGTTGGCCGCGGTGGGCGCCGCCATCGTGCCCGCCGATCAGGTCCGGAAGATGTTCTCCTCCGACATCAGTCGCGACTACATCGTGGTGGAGGTGGCCATGTATCCCACGGACGGCAAGTCCTTCGAGGCCGATCGCTATGACTTCGGGTTGAAAATCGGTGGGTCGAAAGGCGACCGAGTCGCGCACGCGGATTCCCCTTCCGATGTGGCGCTGCCTCCGTTTGAAAGGCGTCCGGATCTGGGGGGACCAGAGTCGAAGGTCAACGTTACGCAGGAAGCCGGAGTCGCCGTCGCCCGCACCAACGATCCTTATTACGGCAAGAGGACCAGCGTCGGGACGTATGAGGGCACGACGGTGTCGAATGGACCAGCGCCGCGGTCTCAACCGGCTCCCGACGGCGTGGACCGCAGAGCGATCGAGGCCAAGCTTCGCGACAAGGCGCTGCCGGACGGGCCGACTGCTAAGGCTGTCGCGGGCTACCTGTATTTCCCCGTATCGAAGAAACGCAAGAACGACGAGCTCGAGTTGCAGTACACCAAGGGCGACGTCGAACTGGACTTGCGGCTTCCGGCGAAGTAATCCTCCAGCCGCCCCGCGCGAGCGCCCGACGCGCTGTTCTAACAGACGGGGCAATCCTCCTGGTAGCAGATTCCGTCCTGGTAGCACGCGCAGCAGTCCGGTGGGGGGGAGCACGTCGTGGAGTTCCACCAGGTTACCGGACACCCTGGATCGTTCGGGTTGTAGCAAGCTAGCCCATTCCACACCGTTCCTGTGCAGTAGTCGCTGCCGCCGTTGTCTGTGATCGATTGTGTGGTGCCGCAGTTATAGGGGCAGTTATAAGAACCCGAGGCTTCGCCGTTGTTTGTATCGCAACTGTTCTGGGCGTATACGGGAAGCGGCGATAGCCCCAGGAAGCGAAACAGCTCAGAGGAGGCGATCCGATCGAGACTCCGACGGAACCAGGCGTGGGAGCGCGTCTGGTTGTCCCGAGGTGCGAGCATTTTATTGGCGGGCATGCCGTCGAAGAAAGAGGAAAGCACAGCTCCGCGCTCGGAGACGATCCGCATGTCCGCCGGCTGTGCTTGGACGCGCGCGCGTTTGGCGGGGACGGTCATCCATAATGTGGCGATCGCGACCGCAGTGACCATCATTAGAACCTTCTTTGTCATAAAAATCACCTCGAAATTGTAGCGGACGACCAGTTATTCGCCATCGATCTGGGGTTAAACCCCGGACAACGAAGGCAATTTCACAGAGAAAAAACGCTCGATCAAGACCTGCGCGGGGCCGGTATATCCCCCAACCCACGTCTTCAGGATTTTCCCGTTGGAGACGACTATGGTCTCCGGCGTTGCGACCAGATGGTAGGACCGGATCGCTTCCCGGGGAATATCGGTATAAACCGGAAAGTCGATATTTTCCTGCTTGACGAACTCCTCCAGCCCGTCGCGATCCAGGGAGATTCCGATCACGTTGTATCTTCCACCAACCTGCCGCACCAGCGAGCTGAGGCTCTCGCCATTGTGCCGGCAGACAACACAGGAAGGGCGAAAAACATAAATAATCGTGGGCTTCGACCGGGCCAAACCGAAATCCACGATCTGATCCTGTCCAGCCACATCCTTCCCCGTAAGCGGCATGGCCGTTCCGCCCTCCGACGTGGTGTCCTCCGCCCGCGTTGACGCGAGGGCGAACTCAAGCGATTGAATTCGGCTACCCTGGCGGACGATGATCGCGCCGCTGGCAGCAAGCAGCACTATCGCAATAGCGAAACCCAGACGCGCGGTGCGGCTTATGATGTCTACTCCACGCGAATTAGTCGCTGATTGTGATCTTTGTTCGTGAAGAGAAGGGTATTGCCATGGGCGCCCAACACGCGCTTCTCTATTTGCGAGGCGCCTGGCGTGGGCGGTTCAACGAGTTCCCACTGGCGCGCTTCCCGGTTCAAGGTGTAAAGATAGTATCCCTGAGGGTAGTCCTCGCCCGCGGAGTTGTGCTCAGTCGTCGCGAATACATCGCCCTTCTCCGTAAGCGCGAGGCCGGCTACCGTCTCATGGCTGCGCAGAGGCAAACCCGGGAAAATGGCCACTTCCTTGGTGTCGAAAGAGATTTCATAGTATGCGGTCCCGCCGACGTATGCGGCGGATGTGGTCCCGCCGACGAAGCCTCCACCCTCCATCCAGCCGAACCTTGTGGAAGATGACGGCATATAGGTCAGTAACCCCGGCAAGCCCTCTCTCCAGGCCCGATCCATGGAGTGCCATGAAACCAGCGAATCGAGCAGCTTTCCGGACCTGTCAAAATGCCGAAACACGGCTCCGGCGAAGTTCTTCTTCTTCATGGCTGCGTCCAGGCCTTCCCCGCCCGAAAGCCACAGCGTTCCATCCGGCGCGAATGCAACTGACTTCGGGTAGTACCAGCCCGTGCGGATGGTGGTCGCGCTTTGGTGGTCCGGCGCGATCCATGAAACAAATCCGGCCCGTCTGCCTTGGGCGTCCGTAGCGAACCCAGTGGCTGCCAGGGTCCCATCGTCGGCATGCGCCAGATGTTGCATGTTTATCCAAGTCGCATCAGCAATGCTGAATGCCGCCGGAAAATCGCGCCCTTCCGCGTCGAACACGTGGATCACCGGACTCGGGCCGAGGTTGTTCCTTACCGCGAGCAGCGCGCCTCCACTCCAGACTACTGGTCGATCGGTGAAGTCCCGGGCACCCACATCTGACGATTGAACCTTAAAGTCGCCGACGACGGTCATTGCTCTTGCGGTCTTTGGCAGGGACTGCGAAAACAGGGAAATTCCTGCCGCGAGCAAGCACCCGGTACCGACGAAAAGGTTAGTTAGCTTCAGCATGCAATTACCTCCTGCATCTTGAGACGCGGTCGTATCGGAAGTCGTGCAGAGCCATACAATCGCCGTCTCACTGTGATCAACTAACGAAATGATATTCGCTTTTTTTGAGGCCGCTGTCAAGCCTTTTTTCTGCCGCGTTTGCTATATATTAGCGAGTGTAACTTCTTCATATATCCTTTAATGCCCTCGAAATATGTCCTCTAAATCACTAATCCGAGGCTAAATCCGACGTTTCGTGCTCGATGGCTCAACGCGTTGGAATTCCGGTACACCAAGGGCGACGTCGAACTGGACTTGCGGCTGCCGGCGAAGTAAAGCTCTCATTTCGAAACCACCAGGCGCGGCCGCACCGAGCGCCGCTCTCTCATAGCGCGCTCAATCGCCCGCGCCAGACGACGAATTCCGCGATCCCAGTCCGGGAAAAGGTCCACATATTGGATCTGCGCCAGGCGGGCCGGCACCGGGCAGGGTTCGAGGCGAATGGGAATGAGGAACGTCGCGTCGAGCGGCATGCATTGGGCGCAATCGAGCGCGTATCGCAATTCGCTTTGGAATTGGCCGGGCTTGGCGATGGCGCGAGTGGAAAAACAGGCCAGGAATACGTCCGAGCATTCGATCGCTCGCTGGATCGCACGAGGCCAGTTCTGGCCCGGCAGGAGTTCGTCCTTATCCAGCCAGGGCGAGCAACCCTGCGCACGAAGCGCCTCGCACAGCCGGCGCGCCCGAACCAGATCCTCGACGACATAGGCCACGAAGACCCGCGGCTGGGTCTGGGCGGCGAAGTCGTAGCGGCCACCCGAGCCCTTTCGAAAGATGCCGAGCCCCTCGATTTCGACTGATTCACCGGCTTCGAGCGACAGCCGGAGGATATCGATCACGATTTCGGGATCAGTCATTCCGAGTCGCTTTGGGCGCCCGGTTCATCAGGCCACCCGGCCCGCGTTGGGTTCGTTTTGTATTTTCTGAGCGCCGATCCTGTAGGTCCCGTTGGGTTCGTTTAGTTGCGGGAATCACAATCAGCTTTCCCAGGCCGGGTAGCTCGACTGGCCGTCCGGTTTTTAGTTTCTTCAAGATATCGTGTACTACGGTATCCACGCGGTCCTGGGCGATTGCCCCAGGTATTCGTGCGAGCCGCGCGAGTGTTTGTGCCAACTGGCGTCGTTTCACACTGGGCTTCACGCTGGGGTGCATAACGGGTTGCATATTGGGGCTCATACTGGGCTTCATGGTGCGTTTCATCCTGGCTCAGCATAGCGTGGCAAGCCGGCAGGAATACCCGGAATCGGATTTAAGGTTCTAAGGATACAAGGGTTATGAGAGTGAGGCGCCGCGTGACCGGTTCTCCCCGGTCATGAAGCGGTTTTAATTGCCTCTTAAGAGAGGCTTCATGTCCGCTTGGGATGATGTAGTCGACGGCGCAGAGTCGTCTACAACCTCAAGGAGAATAAATTCAAATGAAGAAGATCATGAGCCTGATGCTCGGCATGTCGCTCGTCCTCGGCGCCGCCAGCCTAGCCTTCGCACAGGACACCAAGACCAGCACCAGCAGCAAGAAGAGCACCAAGGCCAGCACCAAGAAGCCCAGCACCAAGAAGTCGACCGCCACCAAATCGACCAAGTAAGCGGTCTGTAGAAGATCGGTTTTTAGCCGCGCTGAGGCCTCTCTCTATGAGCGAGGCCCGGCGCGGTTTCGTTTTAGGAAGCGCATGAGGCGCGGAGGCATTTTTGTGTCGATCATCACATAGCTGGTCATCGAGGCGATATGCACGAACCGCCCTTAAAATGAAGTGATTTTAATCTACCCGTAAGTCCGGCTTCATTCCCCTGTGCGATAATGGTAGTCGATCAAGCTTGAGTCTTCGACAGGCTCAGCGGAAGTCGTTCAATTCAGGGACTCTGTAGCCGCTGAATGCGGCGTCCCGACCAAGACACGTCAGGCAAGTTCCTTCCCCGTCGAATTTCTTAGAGACGCACACCGCCTCTCTGCCAGAGTGCGAATGCGGTTTGCTCCTGCCTTGTTTCCGGTAGTTTACCGGCCCCGAAGAATTTTCGTGAATCTTTCGAACTTTTCACGCATCCACATCGTTAAATAAGATAACAGCGTTAAGTTGACGACGCCGTTATGGAAGAGAACCTAGTTAAGACGAATTCAAACCAAAGGGGAAGAACACCATGATCCGACGCATCCTATTGCTTAGTGCGATTTCGCTGGCCGCGGCCAGCGCGGCCGATAAATCCAAATATGACGTCAACCTGTACCAGACTACAGTTGTCAACGGCACCGCTTTCAAGGCGGGTGAGGCCAAGATTGAACTCGCCGATGGAAAGGCTGTGCTCAGGCAGGGCAAACTCACCGCGGAGGTCCCGGTGAAAGTCGAAATCGCCAAGGACAAGTTCTTCCAAACACGGGTCGGCTACCGAGAGCATCAGATCACCGATATCTCCCTGGGCGGCACCAACAAGCACATTCTGTTCCCGGAAGCCGTGGGCGGGCAGTAAGTCTTTCGGTCAGTAGTCTTTGTCGGCAGTAAATCCTTAAGGAATTGCCTCAGGGGCAATCGTTGGGGAAAGGGCGGGGGCTTGGGCGGTTCTGTTCAGACGCGTTGTCGTTCTGAGCAGGACGTGCAAGCCCCCGTTCCTTTTCCCTTCGCCGTATTCCTTGAAATCGCCCGGCGACGGGGCGGCAAGGATCGGGGTGTAGAATCTGGGTATGAGCACGAAGACGCTCCTCACAGCCGCCGAGCTGGAGCAGATGCCCGACGACGATTCGGTGCGCACCGAACTCGACGAAGGGGAACTGATCACGATGCCTCCTGCCAGCGAAGAGCACGGCGGTCTTGAAATTGAAATCGGAGCGATCCTTCACGGCTACGTCAAGCGCCACCGCCTCGGGAAAGTTTATGGATCGAGCGCCGGATTCAGATTGGGAGACGAGACTGTGCGCGAGCCGGATGTGGCCTTCGTGCGAAAGGCCCGCGTCGAATCGATCAGGAGCAAGGGATTTGCGAAAGGCGCTCCCGATCTTGCAGTCGAGATTTTCTCGCCATCCGACAGCGTCCGCCAGCTCATGCGAAAGGTGAAGCAGTATTTCGCCGCCGGCACGCACACCGTTTGGATCGTCTATCCCGAAAGCCAGGAAATGCAGATCCTCGAATCGACCGGCTCCGATCGCCTGCTGCAAGGCGACGATCCGGTGGAAGCCCCGGAACTCCTTCCGGGTTTCTCGGTTCCCCTCAGCCAATTCTTCGAATAATTCCCCTAAGTCAGGCTTCCGTCCGGTCAGAAGCGCATTCGCTGATATAATTCGTAGTTTCCCCACCCTGACGGATGGGGTTGGAGTTCAAGGAAGGTTTTCCACATGATCCGTACTGTTCTCGCCTTTGCGCTATGCGCCGTCGCGTTATCGCAAACCGCGTTTTCGCAAGCCTTGCCGCCCGGCGTTCAAAAGAAAGCCTCCATGGGAGGCATCACCGAATACGATTATCCGAACGGCCTCAAGGTCCTGCTATATCCCAATCCGGCGAATCCCGAAATTACCGTCAACGTTACGTATCTGGTGGGATCGCGGCACGAAGGCTACGGCGAAACCGGAATGGCGCATCTGCTGGAGCACCTGGATTTCATCGAGACCACCAACGGCCGGCAGATCAAGAACGAAATCACCGCGCACGCCACCAACTGGAACGGCACCACCTCGTCCGACCGCACCAATTACTACGAGACGGTCCCGGCCACCGACGACAATCTGGAATGGGCGCTGGGCCTGGAAGCCGATCGCATGGTGAACGTCAAATTCACCAAGAAGATTCTGGATACCGAAATGACGGTGGTGCGCAACGAATTCGAGCGCGGCGAAAACAATCCGCAGAGCATTCTGCGGGAACGCGTTGAGGCGACGGCGTACTTGTGGCACAACTACGGCAAGTCCACGATCGGCTCGAAGGACGATCTGGAGAACGTTCCGGTGGAGCGGCCGGCGGCTTTCTATCACAAGTATTACCGGCCCGATAACGCGGTGCTGGTGCTCACTGGACGGCTGGATGAATCGAAGACGCTGCAATTTGTCGCCGACACGTTCGGCAAAATCCCGAAGCCGGCCCAACCCGTTCCGGCGACCTATACCATCGAGCCCCCGCAGGATGGCGAGCGCTATGTCGAACTTCGCCGGGTTGGCGAAGGCCAGGAAGTGATTCTTGCGTATCACGGTCCGGCGGCTGCGCATCCGGATACCGCGGCGTTGCAGGTTCTTTCCGGAATCATGAACGGAGGAGGCGGCGGGCGCGGAGGACGAGGCGGGCGCGGAGGCGGTGGCGGCGGCGACGGGCGGCTCTCGAAAGCCCTGGTGGATTCGAAGATCGCCGAGTCCGCGAACATGGGTGATCGCGCGCTGCACGATCCCGGGCTGATCACTCTGACGGCGAATCTGAATAAGGACCAATCCCTCGACGCGGCCAAGAAGGCGCTGATGGATACGCTGGCGGATGTGATCAGGAATCCGCCCACCAAGGAAGAAGTGGAGCGCACGCGCACCAGTCTGCTGCGCGGCCTCGACCGGAATCTGAGCAACGCCATGCAGATCGCCACGGGAGCGTTGAATGAAGCCATCGCGCAGGGCGATTGGCGGCTGATGTTCCTGGCGCACGATCGGCTGGAAGATGTGAGTCCGTCGGATGTGGTGCGCGTGGCGAAGGCTTACTTCAAGGAGTCGAATCTCACGGTGGGGTATTACATTCCCGATGCCGCGCCGGATCGCACGGTGGTGCCGGCAACGCCGAATTTGGAATCGCTGCTGGGGAATTATTCGAGCAAGGCGGGCGTGACGCACGCGGAAGTGTTCGACCCGACACCCGACGCCATCGAGAAGCGCGTGGTGCGGTCCAGGCTCGCCAACGGAATGGAGGTCGTGATCTTGCCGAAGAAGACCGAAGCCGACGAGGTTACCGCGGCGATCGAACTGCGCTTCGGCGATCAGAATTCGCTGAAAGGCCAGAACGCGGCAGCGCAGTTCGCCGGAGCGCTGATCATGCGCGGCGGAACGAAATCCCACACGCGGCAGCAGCTTTCCGAAGAAATGCGCGCTCTGGACGCGAGTATCACCGTGAATGGCGGTGGTGGTGGAGGCGGTGGCGGGCGCGGGGGACGCGGCGGCGGTGGTGGAGGCGGCGGAGTTTCGAGCGCGAACGCCAACATCACGGCTCCCGCGAAGAACTTCGCGGCGGCCATGCGTCTGGCGGTGGAGATGTTGAAGGACCCGGCGTATCCCGAGACGGAATTCGAAACCATGCGCACGCAGCGCGTGAAGGGTCTGGAGGTTCCGCAGACCGAGCCGACGCAGCTCGCCAACGAAACCTTGCAGCGGCACTTGAGCCCCTGGGTGAAAGGCGACGTGCTCTACAGTGCGACGCGTGAAGAGCAACTTGCCGAGCTGAAGAGCGTCACCCTCGCCGACGTGAAGAAATTCCACGATCAGTTTTACGGCGCGAACTTCGGGGTGGTATCGGTGGTGGGGCCGGTGGACGTGGCTGAAGTGCAGAAGAATGCCGCCAGCCTGCTCGGCGCATGGAACACCTCGATGGCGTACAAGCAAATCGACGCGAAGTACAAGAAGGCGGCTCCCATCAATACCAAGATCGAGACGCCGGATAAAGCCAACGCGCAATTCGAGGCTGGCGTGCGCTTTCGGATGGCGGAAACCGATCCGGATTATCCCGCGATGCTGCTGGCCGGCTACCTGTTCGGCGGGCCGATTACTTCGCACGTTTCCGATCGCATCCGCAATCGGGAAGGCTTGAGCTACGGCGCCAACGCCCGCGTCGCGGTTCCCACCGAGGGCGATGACGCGATGCTCTCCGCAACCGTGAGTCTGAATCCGGTGAACGGGCCGAAGGTCGAATTCAGCTACGTGGATGAGCTGCGCCGCACGCTGAAGGAAGGCTTCACGGCCACGGAGTTTGCCGAAGGCAAGAAGGTGTATTTGAGCAATCGTCTGGCTTCGCGAGCGCAGGACGGCGGGTTGATGAACCTGCTCGCGCAGCATGAGTTGCAGGGCCGAACGCTGCAATGGGACGCGCAACTGGAGCGGAGAATTCAGGCTCTGACGCTGGATCAGGTCAACGCGGCGTTCCGCAAGCACATCGATCCAACCGCCGTTTCTATCGTCAAGGCCGGCGATTTCAAGACTGCCGCCGTGTATCAATAGGCGTGTAATAGTGCCGGATATCTCGGTCGACATTTCGGCGCATATCGCACGCGTCGAAATCCATCGCCCGCCGCATAACTTTTTCGACGACCGGCTGATCGGCGATCTCGCCGATGCATTTGAGGCGCTCGATCGAGAAAGCGCCTGCCGCGTGCTCGTGCTCGCGTCGGAAGGGAAATCGTTTTGCGCGGGCGCGAACTTCGCGCGCGACAACGAAATCGCATCCGGCGCCGCCAGCCGTCTGTATGAACAAGCAGTGCGATTGTTCTCCTGCAGGAAACCCGTGATCGCGGAGATTCAGGGTGCGGCCGTCGGCGGAGGGTTGGGCCTGGCGCTGGTGGCGGATTTTCGCGTCGTCTCCACGGAGGCTAAGTTCGCGGGAAACTTCGTCAAGCTGGGGATTCACCCGGGATTCGGCCTAACCTACACGCTGCCGCGATTGATCGGGGTCCAGCGCGCGAATCTCATGTTTCTGACGGGCCGACGGATCACCGCGCAGGTCGCGATGGAATGGGGACTCGCGGATGTGCTCGCGTCACCAGAAACTTTGCGCGAAGAAACCATGAAACTCGCGGCGGAAATCGCGGAAGGCGCGCCGCTGGCGGTGGAATCGACGCGCGCGACATTGCGACGCGGGATCGCCGATGCCGTGAGGGCGCAGACCGATCACGAGTTCGCGGAACAGAGCCGGCTCGCGCGGACGGAGGATCATCAGGAAGGGATTCGCGCTGTGAGCGAACGGCGCCGGGGAAATTTCAAAGGCGAATAGGGAATGTGGGGCCGCCACTCTTGGCGGCGAGCCGGCTTTCAGGCCGGCTTCGAATGGTTCAAAAGATAAGCCGGTCGGGAGACCGGCTCGCCGGCAAGACTGCCGGCCCCACACTACCGCTTGTGCACGCGCCCGATCGCGTTCACCAATTTCCGATACGGAATCTTTTCCCGAGATTCGAACCCGATCCATTCACCGTCGCGCCAACTGGAGCTGTGCCAGCGCATCAGGATCGATAGATGCTCCAGGTTCGGGGCGGCATTCGATGTTACGGATGCGGTGATCTCGCGCAGGCGCCGATCCATCGACACAGCCGCCACGGCTTCGGAAACGGAAAGCCGTCGAGGTTCCTGCCACGCCCCCCCGACGAGAAACCACAACTCGACCACCTCGGCCGCGGCCGATCCTGTCACCGCGACGCCGTTCAGTTCCGCGATCGACCTCGCCAGTTCGCCGCCTGACGCCTGCACTTCCCGAATCCGCGTGAGCCGCTGATGCAGCCGTTCGGCTTCCTCGAATTGCATCTCCGCGCTGGCGCGATCGCGCGCGACTTCCGTAACCCCGATAAGCGATCCCCCGCCGGTCCGCAGAAATTGCTCCACCCGCGTTGCCTCGCCGCGATACTCGTCGATCGACACTGCGACCTGGCACGGCCGCAGGCAACGATTCATTTCACCGTAAATGCATCCGGGATGCTCCGGCGAGGGCGCCAGATTCTCCTCGCACCGCCGGAGCTGAAACAAATCCAGCACGCCATTCTGAAAGTGCTCCGCCGCCGCCCGGCTCGCGAACGGTCCGTAATACAGGCCGCGCCCCAGCCGCGTCGTGATCATGGTCCGTGGAAACGGATTGTCCAGCGTCAACCGGACGAAGTGAGGGGGCCGGAGCCGGGTGATCCGCGGCCAGTCTTCGGGAAAGTGTTCCCGCGCCAATTCGAGATGAATCAGCGCCGCTTCGATTTGCGATCCGGTGAGCCAGTAATCGATTCGCTCCACGACCCCGCGCAGGTTCAGCAGTCTGGAAACGCGGTCGCGATCCGAGATCAGCCGCTTCAACCGGCGCCGCAGCAGCGCGGTGCGGGCCAGATACGGGTTGCCTTGGCTGGCCCACAGGAGAAAAACGGCGGGTTGATCCGGAATCGATTCTATTTCGGAAGGAAGCGCCGTCGCCGGTTCACGCATCGTCACACGGTTTCGAGCCGGTCACAATTTTCTCCAACTGGTCACATCTTCTCCAGATCTTCGAGTAAAAGCATCATTCGCGGCGCGACCTCTCCGCGCCCGCCGAAGCGCAGCTCATTGTAGAAGACCGTGAGACGGTCCACCATCCGGCTCACCTCCGATGCCGGCAGCACGCGCGCAAACTCCGCCGGCGTGAGCCACGGCGGTTTGTGGATTCCGCGCCGCGCCAGCGCGCCCAACATTCGATGATAGAGAATCGTCGCGTCGGATGCTTCCCCTTGCCCCCGCGCCAGCCGCCGGGTCCGCACTCTCGCGCGCCACCACCGCTCGAGCATCGGTCCGCACAGCAGCATTGCCATCGCCAGCACCACCGCCGCAACCACCATCGGCGCGTATCCTCGACCCAGGCGAGCCGCGGACTTCATCAAGTCGACCGTCGAATTAAGCGCGTCGTTGATCCACTCGGTGGCTCCTCCCACACGGAGCCGCCGCGCGGATTCATCCATACGCGACGCGAGGCCAATCTGCCGGTCGAGGTCGTAACTCAGCACCCATTCCTGCCAAAACTGTTCAGCGGCGTCGAAGAACAGCGATAGCCGCGCCATCACGCCGCCCGCGGCCGAGCCCGGATCGGCCGGAGTCGGATCGAAGGTGGTCCAGCCTCGTCCCGCGATCCATGCTTCCACCCAACTGTGCGCATCGGATTCCCGCACCACTTGCAAGCCGGTGATCGGATTGTAGGCGCCGCTCTGAAATCCGGTGACCAGCCGGGACGGAATCCCCTGCGTGCGAAGCATCACCACCATGGCCGATGCGAAATACTCGCAATGCCCTTTTCTCCGGTCGAAAAGAAAATTCGCCAGGGGATCGGCCACGGCGGACGGCAGCATTTCCAGTGTGTAGCCGTAATCGTGGCGAAGGTGGCTCTCGATGGCGTTGGCTTTTTCGGCGTCGGTTCGCGCGCCCGCCGCCATCTCGCGCGCCAGTGGCTCAATGCGCGAGTCGATGGAGGGAAGCTGGAGCAGCTCATTGCGCTCCAGCCGTGGTAATTGACGGGGCGTGATCGCGACCTCCGCCGCTTCATCTTCCAGGAAACTGTACACCGCATAGGTGAGATCGGGGAGTGCCGCTGGCGCGGCGACGATGAAAGATTGACTGGGCGTCAATCTCAGGAAGGGAACATCGATGCGGATGGTTTGCGGCGTGCCCGCGATGAACAGCGTAGCCGCGCCCCTTTCGTTCAACTTCACGGTGTAGGTGATGACGTGGCCCGGCCGCGAGTGCGGACCCCGATTCACGGTAATCACGTGTTGATCGGGTATGAGGTCCTGCGAAGGACCCGGCCAGTTGTCCCAGCGCCTCCCGTCGAATCTTGAAAGCGACGCGCCACGCCAACGCACCTCCAGGAACCCTCCGCCCGGATACGCGCGGACGTGCATCACCGGCGTGCTGTTTTTTTTCAGCTCCCCGATCTGACCGAGCGTCACGCCGCTCGAAAAACCCGAAACGTGATTGCGCTGCGGCATGATGTGTTCCAGCGCCGCTCTCGCCGTCCGGGGAAGAACGAAAAACATTCCGGCGGTCATGAACAGGATTCCGCTGAACAAGAACACTGAGATGGATACCAGCCTTCGCGGGAAAGCCCGCAATCCGCCGCGGACCACGGCCCGCCGCGCCTGCGCCGATCGCCGCACCTCGCCGCTTGAGAACGCCGCGATCGCGAACATCAGAAACAACGCCAGAAAAGCGAAAAAGCCGAGGCTAACGGAAAGAATCGCGCCGGCCAGCAACTCCACGATCGCGACCATTTTCAAGTACGTGAAATCGCGATTGGTTTTCCCCGTGACGATTTTCAGCGACGCCAGCAGGCACACCAGGTGCACCGTCGCGGGGAACATCGCGCCGGAAACCAGCCACACGTCCAATGGGAAGAATCCGATTGCCAGGAGAATGAACACCGCTGTTATGCGGTTGGGCACCACCAACTCGATCACGCCCGCCGCCATCAGGCCGCGCAGGCACAGGGCGATCAGCATGAGCATCGCTGAGGGCCAATCCAGATAACCCGATCCGGCCAGCGCGAAATATCCCGCGGCCAGCATGCCCAGCAGCGAGAACTCGAAGAACCGGTCGACCACTCGGGGAATCGAATGATCGGATGAAGGAAGGCCAGGGCGCGCGCCCATGCTCACATTGTAGTGCGAGTAGCGGGGCGGCCCGTGTCAGGCTAGCCCGTGCCAGGCCGACCGTTGACAGAAGCCCAGACAACACCTACTCTAAAGGCGTCATGGATGTAATACCCATCAAACCGGAACGCAAGGCCCAACTGGAAGCGTATGCACTGCGCCGCGGCCAGGACACTGTTGCCGCACTGGATGAGGCCTTGGCCGAATATCTGGAATGGGAGCATCATGACTTCCAAGAGGCTGTTGAGGGTATTCGGCAAGGCTATGAGGATGTGGAAGCCGGGCGCACCCAATCCGCTGAGGAGGCGTTTGAAGAGTTGCGCGTAAAGCATGGCCTTCCGCGTTAAGACCAGCACCAAGGCAAACGCGACTTGGACGCGATCCTCGCATGGCTGTCATCGCAAGAGGCCGGAGAAGCTGGGTTGCGCTGGTTTCAAGGATTGCGCGAGGCGGTGGCCTCGCTGGCCCATTCTCCTCAACGCTGTCCATTGGCTCCCGAAGACGCCGTGTTTCCCTTCGAGGTGCGCCAGTTACTCTACGGACGAAAGCCGCACGTTTACCGCGTCCTCTACACCATCGAGGGCGATACTGTTTCTGTCCTGCACGTTCGCCACGGACGCCGCAGGCCCATAACTAAGTACTGACGGAATTGCCCTGACGCCAGAAGGGAACAGAGTACAGAACATTGGACCGGTTTCAGAGCTATGGTTTCGCCGACGCGCTGACCGGCGGGTTCACCGTCAGCGTGACGGCCTGGCTCGGCACGCCACCCACGGTGACCACCAGCGGCTGCTGACCCAGCGGCGCGTTGGCTGGAACCGTCATGTCAATCTGGGTCACCCCGGCGACCCCGTTGGGAATTCCGGCGAACCCGACAGGCGCGGGGACCCCGCCGACGCTCACGCTGAGCGGCTGACGTGGCATAGGATACTTGGCCGGGTTGGTGTTGAATGGCGGCGTCGCACCCGTGGCCAAAGTGGGCGTCACGTCGCCTTCGCCGGTAATGTACAAAATCAGAATCTGACTCTGCGTGACAGTCGTCGCAAGAGCGCCGGTGAGTGGGTCGATCGCGGAGGGGTAGAGGCCCGGCGCGGTCGCCGCCACCTGAATCGGGAACGCCGCGATCTGCCCGTTGTTATTGAGCCCGAGAACGGCCGGACCGGCGCCCGTCTCGTAGGGAATCTGGAGGTCGATCTGCGTGGGCGAGACGTAGTACAGCGGCGCGGAGACTCCGTTTACGGTCGCCGAAACGCCGCTCAGACTGAGCGGAAGCGGCAAAAATGGAGCGATGCTCGCCGCGCCATGCGGCGCCATTTGCGTTCCGAACACGGCGACCATCTCGCCCGGAGCGATCGCAGTCGATCCCGAAAAATTATTCACGACGCCGGCAATGGTCGAGACCGACGACGGCGTTACCACCAGCGTCACCGTCACATTCGCGAACTGCGGCAGCGTGCCGGGGGATTGGATCGTGATGGTCGCGCTATACGCGCCCGGAGAAAGCCCCGCGCCGGAGGCCTGAATCTTCAGTTGCCCGGGCCCGGTTGCAAATGACGGAGAGATGGTGAGCCATTTCGTGGCGGCATTGTTCGGCACGATGGTGGCTCCCCACGGCGGATTCCCGCCGTTGAAACTCACGTTCACCGCAGCCGACCCGATGCCAGACGAATCGTTGACTGGAATCGTGACCATCTGCGGCGAGACCGATAGCGTGGCCGGCGCCGCCGCCGACTCTAACGTCAGCGACATCGTCGAAGTCAACGATTCGCCGATCTGTCCGTCCACAGTGGTCGCCGAAAGTTGAAAGGTCTTGACGCCTGGAGCGGTGGTGCTGCTGAAGCACAGGCTGCCTTCGAGCAAGCCCAGCGGCGCGAGTCGCGTGGTTCCGAAAATCTCAGGGATCTGGAAGCTCATGTCGACGTTATTGACCGTCAGTTTGGTGAGCAGCATCAGAAAGCCGCCCGATTCCTCAACGGTCATTTGCTGCGACCACAGGCACGACGGGTCCGCTTGCGGGTTCGGAGCCAACTGCGGCGTCGCGGTCAAGAGCGTGAACTGCGGCGCGAGCACGTTACCCGCGGGAGGGACGAACGGCACGGTGATCTGCTGCGTCCAGGTGGCACCGCTCGCGTCTCTGCCGGTGAACACGAACACGCGATTCAACGGCGCCGTGAGAAAGCTTCCTTGGAGCCGCGCGCTAATCGTCCCATTGGGCGGGAGGCTTGTGCTGGGCAAACCCGACAGATTGTTCACCCCGTTTATGGTGAACGCCGTCACAGTAGTCGCGACGCCGTTCTTTTCCGTCAAGCCAACCGTGTAGGGCCACAGCGCAGCGCCCTGCTCCGGTACCGGATTCGGCGTTACCCATGGGACCACATAAGAGCCCGTGGTCGCGGGAATATTGATGGTGACTGACGCCGATCCGACGGACCCGGTGTGCACGCCGTCGCCGCTATACAGCGCCGCAACCGTTCCATCGCCGATCGCGATCTGGCTGCCGGTCACGGTCAACGTCGCGGTGGCCGTTCCGGCTCCCGAAGGCGCCAGCGTTGCCGTGCCCAGGTTCACATCGTTGGTGACGAAATCGACCGCACCGGTGGGTGACGCTCCCGATCCGCCGCCGGTCACCGTGGCCGTCAACACCACTGAATCGCCTAGCCCGGCGCTGGTGGGAGCGGCCGTGAGACTGGTCGTCGTCGCCGTCCCGATATTCCATTCCATAATCAGGTTAAAGGCGTTCACCGATCCGAGCCCGGTTGCCAGATCGTAGCCCGGGCCCGCCGAAAACCCGACCATGCCGTCGACGCAATCCGGGCTGCTCTGCAAACACGGCACCTGATTACCGCCGGCGGTGATGTCATGGAACACATCCGAGGTGGCCTGCGCCAGCCGGTACAACACCGGGTTGATGTTGCCGAGTCCCGGTTGCGCGATAACCCCATTCGACATCAGGTATTGGTTCAACAGCGCCGCGATTCCCGCCCACGACGGACTGGATGCCGAAGTTCCGCCGACGCCGAGCAGGTTTCCGTTCGACTCGATCAGATACGCGTACCGATAAGGCGACGCCGTCAGCGAAATATCCGGCAGATCGCGCGCGCCATCGTTGGGAACACCCGGTCCGGTCTGCCACGCGGGCTTCGAAAACAGCACGCTGGGCGCGCCGCCGCCTGCTTCGAGCGCATTTGCCGCCACCGAATCGTTCCACGCCGTCTCCGGAATGTAGGAAAGCGCCGATGCGTCGTTCGCATTATTCTTGGTGGCCCAGTAGGTCCCGCCGCTGTCGTTAAATTCCGTGCCGCCTACCGAAGTGATTTCGGGGAAGCTGGAGGGCCAGCTCGCCGTCGCGCCATGGGAAGCCTGTGGAACCGGCCCGCCGCGATCGCAGGTGGCCGCGCCCGCATCGCCCGACGATACGAAAATAGTCATGCCTTCCGCGTTGGCCTGCTGCGCGACGGCCCGGTAGGCGATCGATTCGTACGCCTCGCATGCACCATAGCTGATGCTCATCATCCGGCCCAGGTTCTGATCCACGGCGTATTGCGCCGCCGTGAACACATCGGTTGCATAGGCGTAGACGATGGTCGCGTTGCGCGCCACCGCGGTGGACCACTCCAGGTCGAGGTCGGCCTCGATCAGACTCCCGGTGCCTCCCGGGTCCGGTCCGAATAGCATCATTTGCGGCAGGTTGGGCGGGAGATTGAAGCGCGCCTGGAACGCCGTGAGGTCGCTTACATTGACGTCGGCGTTGCCGGCAATCACCAGGGTCTGGCCGGTTCCGTCGATGCCGGCGTTGTACAACGGCGTGATGTTGAAGATTGTCGCGAGGTCGTCCGGCGCAAGGAAATGATTGCCCGCGCTGCTGTTATAGCGCGGAGCGCTTGAGTCCCCCGGCTGCACCGGAGCCATGCGCAGCATCGACTGCGGCCGGAAATCGTTCAGGCCGCGGAATCCGCCGACCACATCCTGTAGCGCCTCCGGAATCGAGGGATCGCTCGCGTTCGCGAAATGCCGCACGCCGTCCACCAGATAAATGTGAATGTCGGCATGCAGCGCTGCGCCGATGCTGGCCGCCGTGCCGCTGAACGTGATCCAGTGCCGTCCCCTGGCAACATCGTTCACCTTCAGTCCCTGCGATTCCAGCCACCCGACCACCTGGCTCATGTCGTTCGCGGTTAATCCGAAGCGATCGCCGAACTGTTCGGGTGAGAGCCAGCGATGGTAGTTCGCCGAGCCCCGCGTCTGCTGATCGGCGAGGAACGCGTCGATCGACGGGTCCAGCTTCAACAGCAGCGTGGCATAGCTCACTTCCATATCCGCGTCGGCCAGACCCTGGTCGTTCGCGGGCTGGACCTCGGGACGAACGTGTCCGTTCAGGACCACGCGGCGGCCGTTGTCGATGGACGTGGTGATGCGATCGGCCGCAGGAAGCGCGCTGGCGATCGCCAGGAGCACGAACGCCGCCGCCAACCTCCGAGGAAATCGCATGGGTCCTCTCAACATCCAAGTGACACGTTGGTAACAGTGGGCATGAAGGATCGCACGGGCATTGCTACTCCATTGTATTCGGGACGCCGCCGTGCATCGACAATCGCGCACCGGATCGGAAATGTGCACAGTGAGTTTCCGAGTCCGGGTGCTGTGGCGACCGCAAGGCGCTGCAACGTAGGCAAACGGGTGGGGTTACAGTGAAGTATGCGATTCGCACGTTTGAGCGTCGTCGCGATTCTTTCCGCCGCCCTTTTCGGCCAACCCCCCTCGGCTCCTCCCGCGGCCCCGCCGGCATTTGACGTCGCGGATGTCCACGTGAGCCCCCACGCCATGAACCCATTCATGCAAGGCGGCGTCATTCGCGGCGGCAAGTTTGCGATTAAAAACGCAACCATGGTGGACTTGATCACGACCGCTTACGGCGTGGAAGCGGACTTCGTCCTGGGAGGGCCGAGTTGGCTCGAAACGGACCGCTTCGACGTGAACGCCAAAGCCCCGGTCGCGACAACTCAGGACGAAGCGAAGTTGATGCTGCGGACCCTGCTCGCGGATCGCTTCAATCTCGTCCTTCACAACGACACCAAACCCACGCAGGCGTTTGTTTTGTCGGCCGGTAAGGGCAAACTGAAAATGAAGGAGGCCGACGGCTCGGGCACCAGCGGGTGCGAAGGTCAACCCCAGCCGCCACCCCAGCCGGGCACGTTCAACTACATCGTCGTAACCTGCCGCAGTCTGACCATGGATGAGCTTGCGACCAATCTTCATGAAAGGGCCCCCGCCTATCTCACCAGTCCCGTGGTGAACGCGACCGGGATCAAAGGCGCCTGGGATTTCGAGATCAAGTGGAGCGGGCGCGGCGCGCTCGCGGCGATGGGAGCGGACGGCATCAGCATCTTCGACGCGGTGGATCGGCAGCTTGGCCTGAAGCTGGAGCTGCAAAAGGTCCCGACGCCCGTGATCGTCGTAGACAGTGCGAATCAAAAGCCCACCGCCAATCCGCCCGGTGTGACCACCGCGCTTCCTCCCGCTGCTCCCGCCGAGTTTGAAGTTGCGGACGTTAAGCCGAGCGCTCCCGGCGCGAATCCCAGCGGAGGCGGATTTATGCCCGGTGGCCGACTCGATCTGCGAGGCTTCCCGCTGTGGGCGATGATAGCCGCAGCGTGGAATATCCCTCCCGGCGAAGACTTGATCGGCGCGCCGAAATGGCTACAGCAGGATTCGCCCCGCTTTGATATCGTCGCGAAAGTGTCGACAACCATAGGTGGATCCGCCAATAGCCCGCCCGTTGACATCGACGATCTAAGAATGATGTTGCAGAGGTTGCTGAAGGAGCGCTTCAAGCTGGAGACTCATTTCGAAGACCGGCCGGTGTCTGTGTATACACTGTTAGCCAACAAACCGAAGCTCAAGAAGGCCGATCCCTTGAATCGCAGCAAATGTAAAACCGGCCCGGCGCCGATTGCGAAAGATGCACCGGCTCCCACGGGTCCGCCGCCGTTCCAGGCGACCTGCCAGAACATGACCATGGCGCAATTCGTTGCGCAGCTCACGGATATCGCGCCGGTATATATCCATTACCCCGCGGCGGATGCGACCGGGATCGAGGGCGCGTGGGATTTTTCATTCACCTTTAGCCCGGTGCCTCCAGCCATGATGAACGGCTTCGGCGGCGGAGAACAAGGACGCAAGGGCGGGCCGGGCGGACCTCCGCAGACTGGCGCCGGCTCATCTTCGGGCGCGGTACCCACCGCATCGGACCCCATCGGCGGCATCTCCCTTTTCGACGCCCTGGACAAGCAACTGGGCTTGAAGTTGGAGATGCGCAAAAGCCCCATGCCCGTGCTCGTGATCGATCACATCGAGCCGAAGCCGACAGAGAACTGACGGCTGGGGGAGGGGAATTCTTCACTGTGTTGAGTGAAGTGCCGAGGCTTACCGGCTGATGAGGAACAAGACGGCTGTGAGCTTACTCGCCGCCAATAGTTTCGATCCAGGCTTCGATACTGTATCGCCTCGGCGAGATGCTTGGCCGTGACGCCATCGGAATGATCCAGATCGGCAATGCGGTGAAAGACCTGACGTACAGAAGTCCGACAGTCAAGTTACGAATCACTAACGCTCCGGCTTGAATGAACCGGACTGGTGATTTTCAACCATCCGTTTTGTACAAGACAATCGACGATCTCCTTCTGAATCAAATAGTTGTAGAATGGCCGGGAACATGCTTCTAGAGAGGCGTGTATTCTTTTTATAGAGGCTTTTGTTTGACGATTGGGCCGCTCCGGGCGGCCGTTGAAGAAGGAGAACAATATGAAAACGGAATTTGTGGAACTGGCAACCAGACGGTTATTGGGTTTAGTATGTGTTGCGCTACTGATTCTTTCCGGCGGCAGTTTGCTTCTGGCGCAAGCTCCGGATCAACCTGCTTCTCCTCCGCCGACCGCGCAACTCCTGTCGCCCGCTCAGTTGGAAAATCTGGTCGCGCCGATCGCGCTTTACCCGGACCCACTGCTGGGCCAGGTGCTGGCCGCGTCTACCTATCCGCTTGAAATCGTTCAGGCACAGCAGTGGCTCCAGCAGAACGGCAATCTGCACGGAGAGCAACTGATGAACGCGGCCCGGCAACAAAACTGGGACCCGAGCGTGCAGGCGCTGGTCGCGTTTCCCGACGTGCTGTCGACGCTGACTCGCGACGTGCAATGGACCACCGATCTCGGCAACGCCTTTCTAGCGCAGCAGAACGATGTGATGGCGGCGGTGCAGCGCATGCGCCAGCGCGCGCAGCAAAACGGGAGGCTCCGATCCACGCCGCAACAGAACGTGACCACACAGAATCAGGACGGGCAAAGCGCGGTAGTGATTGAACCCGCCGATCCGCAAGTTATTTATGTTCCGACCTACAACCCGGCCTATGTGTGGGGTCCGCCGGCATGGGGTTACTATCCTCCGTTGTTTTACCCTGGAATCGGTTTTGGTTTCGGTTTTGGCCCCGGAATTTATCTCGGTGGTTTCTATCCCGGTTGGGGATTTGGCTGGGGCGGCTGGGGTCTTGGCTGGGGATGGGGATGCGGCTGGTTTGGCGGCGGATTGTTCGTGAACGTGGGCTTTTTCAACCACTACGGATTCCGCGGCGGACTCTATGGTGGAGGTTATGCTGGCGGACATGCGGCATGGCAGCATGACCCGATGCATCGCGCTGGAGTCGCATACGCGAATCGGAATGTCGCAGCCAGGTATAATAACTCGCGTTTCGCCGCGGGACGATCGGCTTCCGCAAACGCACGGACATCCGGGGCGGCGGGCCGAAGCTTCAACAACGCGGGATCAGCGTCGCGCAGTTCCGCGCCGGCAAGTCGCGCCGGCGCCGCGAATTCGAGCCGTGGCCTTTCGTTTGGCGCCAATCGCGGGGGGAATTCGAGCTATGGCCGCAACTATTCAAACCCCGGATCGAGCCGCAGCTACGCTGCTCCGAACGGCGGTAGGACCTTTTCAAGCTCAGGTTCGGGTTCGCGCGGGTATTCAAGTAGTCCACGCTCTAGCAGCGGAGGATTCAGCGGCGGCAGCCGTCCTTCAGGGGGCAGCAGTGCACCGCGATCGTTTGGAGGCGGCAGTGCACCGCGATCGTTTGGAGGCGGCAGTGCACCGCGATCGTCTGGAGGAGGCGGCTCGCGCTCGGCTGGAGGCGGCAGTCGCGGTGGGCGGAGGTAAGGAAGTCTGGTCCGCTGTTTGGCGCGGGTCGCTTGCTCACTGCCAATAGTTTCGATCCAGGCTCCGATACTGCACCGCCTCCGCGAGGTGCTTGGCGGTCACGCAATCGGAATGATCCAGATCGGCGATGGTGCGGGCGACCTTGAGGATCCGGTCATGCGCGCGAGCCGATAATCCCATGCGCCGGACGGCCATTTCGAGCGTCCGCTCGCCGGCATCGTCCAGCGCGCAAAGCTTCCTCAACTGCCCGACCGGGATCTGCGCGTTAGAGAACCCGCGCGATTGCTGCAATCGACGAGCCTCCTCCACACGCGCGCGCATTTCCGCCGACGTCGCGCCTTCCGCTTTGCCGCGTAGCTCCTGATAGGGGACCGCCGGCACCTCAATATGCAGATCGATGCGATCGAGCAGCGGACCGCTAATCTTACCGAGATACCTTTGGATGATTCCCCCGGTGCATCGGCAATCGCGCGCCGGATCGGAAAAATGTCCGCACGGGCAAGGGTTCATTGCGGCGATGAGAATCAAGTCAGTCGGGAACTTCAAGGTCATCTGAGACCGGGCGATGGTGACGCTGCCTTCTTCGAGCGGCTGACGCAACTGCTCCAGCACATTTCTGGGAAATTCCGGCAGTTCGTCAAGAAACAGCACGCCATTGTGCGCGAGGCTGACTTCGCCCGGACGCGGCGTGCCCATCCCTCCGCCGATCAGCCCCGCTGCCGACACCGAATGATGCGGCGCGCGGAAGGGACGGCTGGTGAGCAGTCCACTGTTCTTGGGCAGGAGGCCCGCGACGCTGTGCACCTTAGTGGTCTCCAGCGCCTCGGCGAACGTTAGCGCCGGAAGGATGCCTGCCATCCGCCGGGCCAGCATGGTTTTGCCCGATCCCGGAGGCCCGACCATCAGCACGTTGTGACCTCCCGCGGCAGCCACCTCGAGCGCCCGCTTGGCCGAGCCTTGTCCGCGCACATCGCGGAAATCGGGCTCGGATTCGTCCACCGTGGAGGCCCCGTTTCCATTTGTGGGCAGGTAAGGATCGAAAGCCTCGGGCATTTTCAGGTAGCCCACCACCTCGCTCAGCGAATGCATCCCGAACACGCTGACTCCTTCCGCCATCGACGCTTCCCTGGCGTTTTCAGCCGGCACCAGCAGATTTGGAATCCCCTGCGCGCGGGCGCACGCGGCGATGGATAACGCGCCGCGGATGGGGCGAATGGTGCCGTCAAGCGACAGCTCTCCCACAAACAGATGCTGCGCCGACGGCCCCACCACGCCCATCGCGCCCAGAATCCCCACGGCCATGGGGAGATCGAACCCCGCGCCTTCCTTGCGGACGTTGGCGGGCGCCAGGTTGATGGTCACGCTCTTGCTGGGATATCCGAAGCCGGAATTCATCAAGGCGCTCCTGATGCGCTCGCGGCTTTCACGCACAGCCAGATCCGGCATCCCCACCGTGATGAAATCCCGTTCGCGCCCTGGATAAATATCCACTTCGACATCGATGACGTGGGCGTCGATACCGTAGACCGCCGCGGAGCGTGTACTGAACAGAGCCATACAAGGATGAGTGGCGCGGCGAGGTGTTTCCTCGCAGTCCGCAACCGATATTCCGTACCCGTGCGGCCTGCTGAATCGATTTTCCGCCGGAATTGAGCGCGCCCGAGCGCGCCCGCGCGGGTATGATACCCTACCTCCGTGGCCGATTCCACCTGGGTCCCGACGCTTGCCTCTGCCATCCCAGCCACCACGGATACGCCCCGGCACACTGCGGTGGTCCGCGGCACTCACTGGATCACCACGCTGTGCTTCTTTGCCCTGCTGGTCACAGGAATTGAGCTCGTCATCTCTCACCCACGCTTCTATTGGGGCGAAACCGGCAATGTCTTAACTCGTCCGCTGTTCCAGTTCCGGATTCCCGCTTCCAGGGCAACCGTGCCTACCGGCTACGGCTACGTGCTGCCGGACCAGAATGGCTGGAGCAGGTACCTCCACTTTCAAGCCGCGTGGATCGCGGGATTGACCGCCTTGCTGTACGGAATCTACGGCTTGCTTACAGGCCATTTCCGAAGGAACTTGCTCCCTGCGCGATCCGACCTCTCTTGGCGGGCGCTCTCGAAAGTAATCGCGAGCCATCTGCGCTTCCAGCGGCCGGGGCAGAACGAAAGCTGGTCGTATAACGTGCTTCAGCGGCTCACTTACCTGCTGGTGATCTTCGTCCTGTTCCCCTTGATCATCTGGACGGGCCTGGCGATGTCCCCCGCCTTTGTGTCGGCGTTTCCGTTCACCGTCACTGCGTTCGGCGGCCAGCAATCTGCGCGCACGATTCATTTCTTTCTCACCGTTGCGCTGGTGCTCTTTCTCCTGGTCCACATCGTGATGATTTTCCGCGCCGGCTTCAGAGATCGCATGCGAGCCATGATTACAGGCCGCGGCGGCCAATAAAGGAGATAACGTGAGCAACCTTTCTCGCCGAAAATTGATCACCGCCGGGATTGCCACGGCGGCGGGCGCATCCGGGCTCGCCGTCGCCACCAAGCTTGCCGATCGATACGGCCTGATTCCGCCCGATCACGGCGGCATCTACGGCGTGGGCGAAACGCTCACCTATGCCGCGCACCGGCTGCTGACACGCAATTCCTTGGCGCGTGAATTCCCTCGCAGCCAGATTTCGAATCCTCCGTTCGCCAACGAGACGGGTCCGTTGGGTGCGGCTTTCAAGCGCCTCCAGGATGGAGGGTTCGCCGACTGGAAGCTCACCGTCGAGGGCATGGTCGCGCGCAGCGCGTCGTTTTCGCTACCCGAACTCAAGAGTTATCCCTCGCGCAGCCAGATCACGCACCTGGCTTGTGAAGAGGGCTGGTCGTATATCGCGGAGTGGATCGGAGTGCCTCTATCGCACGTCTTGAACCTGGTGGGGATCCTTCCGCAAGCCAGGTATGTTGTGTATACATCGATACAGCCCGGCTGGTGGGATAGCGTCGATATGGCCGATGCATTCCATCCGCAAACGCTTCTAAGCTACGGGTTGAATGGCGGCGACCTTCCCCCGGAAAACGGCGGTCCGCTTCGCCTGCGTGTCCCGCGCCAGCTCGGCTATAAGAACGTGAAATATGTGGCCCGGCTGACCGTCACCGACAGTCTGAAAGGGTTCGGCAAGGGCTTGGGCTCCGCGGCGCCGGAAGCTGGTTATGCCTGGTACGCCGGCATTTGAAGGCACGATCGCGCAGCAGCGCTCGTGACGGGTTCATCACAGAGATGGAAGCCGCCGCCCATCTGTCCCAAGCCGAACTGCAAGTCTTCCGCAAGTTGACCACGCCCGCGAAGATCCAGCAGTTCCTCGACGATCTCGGCTACAATCTCGAGCCCAAAGGCGTAACCTGCTACTCGCCCCGCATGGTCCTGCGCGAGCGCGTCGCGCATTGCATGGAAGGCGCGCTGGTGGGCGCGGCCGCGCTGCGCTTTCTGGGATTCCCGGCGCTGCTGGTCGACCTCGAAGGCATCCGCGACAGTGACCATGTCCTGGCGGTCTACAAGCTGAACCAGGGATGGGGCGCGGTGGCGAAGTCCGATTATTCCGGCTTGCGTTCGCGCGAGCCTGTGTATCGCACCATTCGTGAACTGGCGATGTCCTATTTCGAGCACTACTTCAATCCGAAAGGCGAAAAGACGCTGCGGACCTACGCCCGCCCGGTCGACCTCAAGCGCTTCGATAAGCGCGGCTGGATGGGCGCGGAAGAAAACGTGTGGTACATTCCGGAATATCTTTGCGAGGTCCCGCACAAAGACGTCCTCACTCCGAAAATGGTGCGCGCCCTCAGCCGCATGGATGACCGGCTGTATAAAGCCGGCAGGCTCGGCGGCTTGGGCCCCTAGTGTAGTGCGTCACAGATTGAGTGGTATGTGGGGCGGACGCCCGCGTCCGCGCCGGACCCTGGTCCGGCTATTCGGTTGTAAGCAAGGGCCGACGGGGGCGTCGGCCGCGGACCAGGGGGTCCGCCCCACCTTTCGCCAGACGTTTGAAATTTTTAACGCACAACACTAAGCAAGAGGTTGAAGGGGACGGACGTGCATCCAGGATGAACGGCCGCTGGCCTGTCGCCACGAACCCTCGGAGGAAGAGGCCCGCCCCTCGCTCAATTAGATGCTACGCGAGCGCAACGGTTGCATACGACGCAGCCGCACGCTCCCTCCCGCGCGGGAGCCCTTTATCTGGCGTATAATCGTGCTCACTGTTATGAAGGAGCGATTCCGATGATAAAGCGAAGTTTGCAAGTCCTCTTATTCGTTGCGGGCGCGGCCGTGTTGCTCGCGCAGGACGAGCCGCCTCAGGGCGGCGCGGCAGGTGGCGGCGGTGGACGTGGAGGAGCGGGTGGCGGAGCGCTGGGTGCGCCCAATCCGCAACCCTTCGATCGCGTGATCACCAAGGAAGCCAAATCGACCAAGGGCCTGTTCACGGTCCATCACGTGGGCGAGCGTTTTTTCTACGAGATCCCCAAAAGCGAAATGGGTAAACAGTATCTGTGGAACTCGCAGATCGCCAAGACCACCGTCGGCGTGGGCTACGGCGGCGGCGAAGTCGCCACGCGCGTCGTCTCATGGGAACTGCGCGGCAATCGCGTCTATCTTCGAGATATCAATTTCAGCGTTACGGCCAAGCCGGACTCGCCGATCGCCGAAGCCGTGAAGGATTCCAACAACGCCACCATCATCATGGCGTTCAACGTGGCCGCCTATCACGACGGCGACCCGGTGGTGGATGTCAGCCGGCTATTCTCGACCGATGTTCCCGAATTCAGCGCGCGGCAGCAATTGGGCGCAACCGCGTTCGACGCCTCCCGGTCGTTTATCGATCACATCGCGGCGTATCCGGAAAATGTCGAGGCGGAAGCGACGGCTACCTACACACGCGCCAACGGAGCGGGTGGCGGCGGGGGCGGTCGCGGCGGCGGGCTGGGTGGCGGATCCATGCGCGGAACCAGCGCCACCATCGTGTTGCATCACAGCATGGTGCGGCTTCCCGAAAAGCCCATGATGCCGCGGCTGTTCGATGAGCGCGTGGGCTATTTCACAACCGCGCAGATGGATTATACGGCGGACGAATACCGCGCGCGCACGGTGCGCTATATCGCTCGCTGGCGTCTGGAAAAGAAAGACCCAAGCGCCGCCATGTCGGAGCCGGTGAAGCCCATCGTTTACTACATCGATTCAGCCACACCGCGGAAATGGGCGCCGTGGCTCAAGAAGGGCGTGGAGGATTGGAACGAGGCGTTCGCGGCCGCGGGATTCAAGAACGCGATCGTCGCCAAGGACGCGCCGACCGCCAAGGAAGACCCCGAGTGGAGCCCCGAGGACGTGCGGCACTCGGTGATCCGATGGCTGCCTTCCACCGTCGAAAACGCAAGCGGGCCGCATATCTCCGATCCCCGCACCGGCGAAATTCTGAACGCGGACATTCAGTTCTACAACAACGTCATGAATCTGGTTCGCGACTGGTACTTCGTGCAGGTGGGGCCGCTGGATCCGCGCGCGCAAAAGCTGCCGCTGCCCGATGCGCTGATGGGGCGGCTGCTGGAGCAAGTGGTGTGTCACGAAGTCGGCCATACGCTCGGGTTCCAGCACAACATGAAGGCCAGTTCGATGTACCCAGCCGATAAAATTCGCGACAAGGACTTCGTGCATAAAATGGGTCACTCGCCGTCGATCATGGATTACGCGCGATTCAACTATGTGGCGCAGCCGGAGGACGGCATCGCGCTGGAAGATCTGATCCCGCGCGTGGGACCTTATGACATTTGGGCGACCAAGTGGGGCTACACGCCGATTCCGGGCGCGGCCACGCCCCAGGATGAAAAGCCCACGCTCGATAAATGGTCGCGCGAACAGGACAATACTCCGTGGTTGCGGTTCTCGACGGCGAATTCCGCCGGTTCCGATCCGGGCGAAGAGACCGAAGCAGTAGGAGATGCCGATGCCGTGAAATCCACCGCCATGGGCGTGAAAAATCTTCAGCGTGTCGCCAAGATGCTGATGCCGGCGACCGCCTGGAAAGAGGGCGAAACCTACGAGGATTTGAACGAACTCTACGGTCAGATGCTCGGCCAGTGGCAGCGAGAGATGGGTCACGTGGCGCAAATCGTCGGCGGATTCAACAGTCAGGAGAAAGTGGTCGGACAAGAGGGCCGCGTGTTCACGCTGGTGCCGAAGATCCGCCAGGAAGAGGCCGTGAAGTTCCTGGTTGAAAACGCGTTCACCACTCCGGTGTGGATGATCGATCCGGAAATCCTGCGGCGTATCGAACCCACGGGTGTGCTGACGCGAATTCGCACCGCCCAGTCGAGCGTGCTGAACGCCGTGCTGAACGACCAGCGCTTCGCGCGGCTGATCGAGCAGCAAGCCGTGGATGGCTCGGCGGCCTACACCGCGGCGGAGCTTTTGGCGACGGTTCGCCGGGGCGTGTGGAAGGAACTGGACGCGCCGCAGGTGAAGATCGACGCGTACCGGCGCAACTTGCAGAACGCCTATCTCGACCTGGTGAACACCAAGCTGAACCCAGCGCCCGCTGCTGCGGCCGCGGCGGCTCAGCAAGGTGGCGGAGGCGGTCGCGGCGGACGTGGAGCCGCGGCCCGTAGTGAAGACGAAAAGCCGTTCTTCCGCGCCGAGCTTCACGCGCTGAACACTTCCATCACGGCCGCTATCGCCAAGGCCACCGATCACGATACCAAGGCGCATCTGGAAGGCGCCAGGGATCAGATCGCCAAGATCCTGGATCCTAAATTCCTTTCTCCCGCACCTGCCGGAGCGGATGGAGGTCGCGGCGGACGCGGAGGGATCTCTTCCACGACGCGAAGCCATCCATAGAATCGCGAAGCAAGAGCCACTCTCCAGCCCCGTCCGTTAGGGCGGGGATAACGGACCAGAGCGTCGATCCACGAAAACCTTGAAAATGGTCCAGGTCAACTCGGAGCATTGACGGCGCTCTTTACGAACGACACGCCTTTCGCCTCCGGACCGGCCCAGATCACGATCGCCCCCAGAATAAACACCGTGGCCGCGAGTCCGCCCATGGCGGCCGCATAGGTGAAGTGTTCCCCCAGCACCGCCTCGATGTAGCCGATGCTCGACGCGATCAGCACGCCGCACTGGTATGCGAAGCCCGGGAAAAATCCGCGCGCCTGGGGCGGCGACAGCTCATTGATGTGAGCGGGAATCACGCCCCACGCCCCCTGCACCATGAATTGCATGAGGAACGCTCCCACCATCACGAGCGTCATCGTCGGCGCAAATACCCACAGCGGAATCACGCACACCGCCAGCAGCGCCGCGACGATTGCCGCACGCCGCCGCCCGAAGCGATCCGAGAAATGCCCCACGATCAGTCCTCCCAGGATGGCGCCCACCATGGAGATCGCGGTGACCAGTGCGGTCGTGTCCGGGCTGTAGTGCCGCTGCTTCTGAAGGTAGGTCGGGTACATATCCTGCGTGCCGTGCGAAATGAAGTTCATCATCGCCATCAGCACCACTAAATACAGAAACAATTTTGCGTTCCCGAAAATTGCATTGCGGTAAGTCGACCAGTTCGTCCGCGCCTGGTGCCAGGCTTCCGACTCCTGAACTTTCGAACAGATGAACAGCGTAATCAACGCTGGAATCACGCCGACGAAAAACATCGCGCGCCATCCCCACCGCGGGAAAACGGTATACAGCGCGCCTGCCGCGAGCAGATAGCCGACCGCGTAGCCTTGTTGCAGGAATCCGGAAGCCACGCCGCGCCACTTCGCCGGCACCGATTCCAGAACCAGCGATGCGCCCACGCCCCAATTCCCCCCCATCCCGATTCCATACAAGACCCGCAACGCCATGAAGATCGCATAAGTGGGCGCCAGGCCCGACAGCACCTCCATCAGCGAGTAAAAGGCGATGTTCGCCATCAGCACGGGACGGCGTCCGTAGCGATCCGCGAGAAGGCCGAACAGGAATGCGCCGACGGGACGCATCGCCAAAGTCGCCATCGTCGTGAGGGCAACGGCGGGAACGGATTTGCCGAACTCCTTTGCTACTGCCGGGAAGATCAACACCAGAATGAAAAAATCGAACGCGTCGAAGGTCCAGCCGAGGAAACCGGCCGCAATCGCGTTTCGTGCGTTCGATCGCGCTTGGGCCGGCGTCGCGGGAGTGTAGGCCATCGGATCCATCACTGCTTCGCCGGACCATACAAAATCCGCCCGGGACGCTCGCTGGTCAGCTTGCCGTCATCGATGACGATCTTCCCGTTGACCACTACGTATTTCACTCCGACGGCGTATTGATGCGGTTTTTCGAACGTCGCTGTGTCGGCCACCGTCGCCGGATCGAAGATCGCCAGGTCGGCTTTCATGCCCGGGCGGATCACGCCGCGATCGTAAAGTTTCAGGCGCTGGGCCGGCAGGCCGGACATTTTGTGCACCGCGTCCTCCAGCGTGATCGTGTGAAGCTCGCGAACATAGCGGCCCAGCACCCGGACGAAAGTGCCGTAGCTGCGCGGATGCGGCGCGCCCACTCCGAACTGCGGAATCTCGCCGTCCGAGCCGATCATCGTGAACGGATACTTCATGATGCGCTGAACGTCGTCCTCGCTGATCGCGTGGAACACCGCCGAGCAGCCGCCGCTATGCTGGATTTCGAGCAGCGTCTCCGCCGCATTTTCGAAGTTCACCTGGCGGCCGCGCGCTTTGGTGATCTCCGCCAGATTCTTTCCGTCGAGCGATTTGTCCCAAGCGCAGTTGGCCATGACGACGTTCGCCGGGTCGCCGCCGCCGCGGTCGAACTTGATCCGCTCAATGACCGCGAGCTTGATCGTGGCGCGTTGGGCGGGCGCGTCCAGGCGTTCCACCAGGGCTTTCTGGCCGCCTTCCTGGAACTGCTGCGGGATTAGGCTGGCGGTGCCGGTGCTCGAAGCAGTGTAAGGATATTGATCGATGGTCACATCGACGCCGCGCGCCCGCGCTTCTTCCACCAACCGCAGAGTATCGACGCTCTTGCCCCAGTTTTCCTTCCCGATGATTTTGTGATGCGTAAGCTGCGTCGGCATGTGGCCGTCCTCGCCGATCCGGATGGTTTCGCGAACGCTATCCAGAATGTGCGCGGCTTCGTCGCGCATGTGCGAATGATGCATGCCGCCCATCGCGCCCGCGACTTTTTCCACCTCGATCACTTCCTCGGTCGGCGTGAAGTTGCCGGGCACGTAAAACAATCCCGTGGTGACGCCGAAAGCTCCGTCGAGCATCGCCTGCCGCGTGATCTGCCGCATCTTTTCAACCTCGTCTGGAGTGGCCGGTCGATTGACCAATCCCATCACCGCCTGGCGGATGCTGCCCTGCCCCGCGAACGTTCCAAAATTCGGAGCCGGATGCGCGGCGGCCACGCTCGCGAGAAACGGCGCGATCGGAAGCGGAGAACTTCCGTCCGGCCCTTCCATCAAAGTGGTAACTCCCTGGCGGATATAGTTTTCCGCGGCCGGAGTTATGAAGATTCCGCGGCGCGCATGCGTGTGAATGTCGATGAAACCGGGCGCAATCACCAGTCCGTGGGCGTCGAGGCGTCGGGTGGCGGTGGCCGAAGTAAGGTTACCGAGGGCGGCGATGGAATCGCCCTTCACACCTAAATCGGAGTAAAACCAGGGGTTACCGGAGCCGTCGATGATTCGTGCTCCAGTGATGACCAGGTCGAATTGTTGGGCGAATGCCGGTGTCAGCAGGGCGAGTGTCAGGTAAGCAGCGCGCATTCTGTTATTTTGGCAGAACCGAAGGGCGGGAAAATGCCCCGAATCGGAGACGGCGAAAAACGGTCAAAAAGCCGTAAACCAGCCACAAAACCACCATGAATTCACCATGCAACCTCCACAACCCGTCCATGCAAGGTCCACGACCCGTGGATTGCCCGGTCGTCCCCGGTGCCTTGGATTACGCGCGCAAGAAAGCCTGCAACTCCGCGAGCGTTTCCTTGGGAGCGCTCTCCTGCAAGGAGTGATTTCCGGGCAGACCTTTGCCGCTGACGTTGACGCCCTCGTCCTTCCAGATCTTGAGCACGTCGTAGAGTTTGCCCATGGCGCCGCTGGCGGCCCACAAAGTCAACAGCGGACATTGGATCTTCTTGCCGGCCTGGATGTCCGCATGGTCGATGGCCAAGTCGATCGACGCGGAGGCGCGATAGTCTTCGCACATGGCGTGAATCGTCTGGAGGTTGGTGTTGTTGCGCAGATATTCTTTCCGCACCGGGTCGGTGGCGCGGGCGGCCTGCGCGTCGTTGGCGACTTTAAGTTCATTCTCCGGACCGGGAGCCGGCCGGAGATAGTTGAACCAGTGAAAGTACGCCTGGACGAAATCGATGGTGACGTGCGAGTAGAGGTAATGCGCGGGCACGATGTCGAGCACCGCCAGCTTGCGCACGCGATCGGGATGATCCAGCGCCATGCGCCGACCCACGCGTCCGCCGCGATCATGCCCGACCATATAAAACTGGCGATAGCCCAGGTTCTCCATCACCTCGACGCCGTCCAAAGCCATCGGCCGTTTGGATTGGCTGGAATGATCCGGCCGGTCTTCGGGCTTGCTCGAATCGCCGTAGCCGCGGAGATCGCACATGACCAGCGTAAAATCTTTAGCGAGGTCGGGAGCGATCAGCCGCCATGTGATCAGCGACTGCGGCGCGCCGTGGAACATCAGCACCGGCGGACCGGCGCCGCCGATCACCGCGTTGATCTCGGCGCCAGAGGTTTTGATTCGTTCGTTGCGAAAACCGATGGAAAAAAAACGCTTCCACGCGGGCTCGTCGCCGGATGGAGCTTGCGCGTTGGTTTTCCTGGCGAGCAGCGCGCCCGCGCCGGCCGCTAGAGCGGTGTGTTGCAGCAAGCGTCGGCGGGTGGGAGTGTTTCCATTGTTTCCTTGGTCTCCATTGTTTCCTTGGCCGGGCATGAAGGAGCCTCCTTCCGACTAGTGACCTTGCAGATAACGTTATCACGCACTACCTTACGGTCGCGGCGGAGCGCGCGCCCTAACGGGCGCGCCTCAAGGCCCGGTCGCGATTTATTTCTGAACGGTAATCAACGCGCCGACCGGTGTGGCCGACCCGCCATACGTGCAACTGAAGGAATTGTCGCCATTCGCCGCTGCATTCGGCACGGTGACGTTGAGCTGATACAGTCCAGGGCTGCTGCTGAGACCCGCGAATCCGACCGCCGCCGGATTTCCGCCGAGCTGACAGACGGGATTCGTCGCCAGCGCGCCCGATTGCGTAGCCGATCCGTTCACCAACGCCGTCGACGGCAGCCCGAATCCGACCGCGTAAAGCACGATCGTTTCGCCTGGCGCGGCCGGAATCGAGTCGCCGGGATAGAGCGACGTAGGGCCGACGTAACAATCGACCAAGCCCGACGCGGCGCAACCGCTGTTGTTTAGATGCGTGGCGGCGATGTATTGCGACGCGCCGAACAACAGAAACGCCGGCGCGACCGCGTTCAGATTCACCGTGAAGGCCGGGCTGGACGCCGACGGATTGGTGACCACGATGGGAACCGCCCCGGTGGCGGAGTCGAGCGGGGTCAGAATGTTGAGCTGGTCCTGCGCGCAGGCTGGATCGGTCGCGGCGCTGCAATAAAAATACACGAAGGCGGGTTTGCTGTCGACGGTGACGCTCACGCCAGAGAGCTGCGTGGGCATCTGTCCGGAAGCGAAGGATGGGGCGGTGTTCCAGATGACGCCGCTCGCGGGCGTAGTGGCGGGCACCAGGTTCGTGCCCTTGATCACGATGAAGGTGTTCTGCGCGATGTTGGCGCCGCCGTTGGCTACTGTGACCGAAGTGATCGCCGGCGTGGCGACCGACGCCGATCCTGAGATCACCATGGTCACGCCCGATTGACTGGTTTGTCCCACGGAACTGATGATGACTTGCGCGGGACCGCCCGCCAATCCTGTAGGTACGGCTGCGGTGATCTGGTACAGTCCTCCCAAACCTGCGGAGACGAGTCCGAGTAACGTGGGCGCGCCGGTGGGAGGATAGCTCGCCGGAAGGGTGATTCCGGAGTAGGTGATCGGCACGGTCATGCCCCCGATAGTCAGCATGGGTTTGTTCGATGCGATTCCGTTCGCGTTCGTCGCACCCAGACCAGTGCAGTAAATGATGATGGTGTCGCCGGGACTCACCGGGTTGGTCGCGTTGGCCAGAGTCGTCGCCGCACCGTTCGCGTTATAGATCACCCCTTGCCCTTGTCCCGACCCATCCGCCGTGAGAATGGCCGGATGCGTCGTGGATATGATCACGGGGGTTGCGATTCCCACGCTAGTATCCCGGAAAACAATCAACTGCGGCGACGAGTTCGGAGCTGCGTCCGCCGGGACCAAGCCAACCAACTGACCAGCATCGGCATACAACAACGATATGGTCTCTGAACCGATGACTACCGATGCTCCAGCGATCTGATTTTGGAGCGTAGTGGAAGTAGAGCTCGGAGGTCCATCCGCGAGTCCGGTTCCCCTGAGCAGCATCAGGTCCCCCGGCGCGAAGGGGCCGGCCGTTTGCGTTCCGGCGCCCAGAGGCGATCCGGTCAGCATGGGAGGACCCTGTGATCTTTGCTGCACTCCGCCGGGATTACTCTGCGCGGTTCCCGCAAGATTGAGCAGGGTCGCAGTCAGAGTGAGCGTGACACTGTTTGTGGGATAGCTGGGCTGCCACGAGTTCGTCCAAGTCCCGTCTTGTTGGCTGATGAGGGAGATCGGAGGATCACCGTTGTTGAAAGAGACGATCACGGAGCCACTCGTCATCGGAACGGCGCAATCATCGTAGATCGTCGCCGCAATGGTTGCAGGATATCCTACCGTTAGGTTCGAGTTGGGCCCTGTAGCGGTGAATTGGGGCAGCAGCTTGGTAGCCGTGCACGTCGATGCAGCCAGACGGCGATCCCGGTCCGTCACGGCGCTGCCCACCAAGGTTCCCGCGGGCGCGACCACGGCTAGAATGCTGACGTTCCGGATCGATCCGTCGTCGAACGCCACTCAACGCCGCCCGATACTGGCCGGAGGACAGAGTCGAAAAGTCAGGCTGGACCACGATCGGCTCGGGAGCATCAGGTGGGACCGTAAAGTTGGTCGGCTGCGAATCGATCCAACCGGAGCCAGTCACATAGGCCAAGCTGGTTCCAAATGTCGTGGGGTTGGCCGTTACGTTCGCCACGGTCACGTTCTGCGAGCCCGGGTTCTCGGCTCCAACCGGTCCCGTGAAAACCAGAGTCGCGGGACGCACATCAGGTCCCGGATTCGATCCTGCGGGCAGAACGGTCAGAACCACCAGCGCAGTCTGCGGTGAGTTGCTCGCGCCGGCCGCGGTCACAGCGATCTGGCCGTAATAGGTGCCGGGCGGCGGGATCTGGTTCGCATTCACGATTACGTCGATATCGGAGACCTCTAGCAAAGGCTGTGTGACCGTGCCGCTGTTCGGGGAAACACTCAGCCAGCCCGACCCGCCGGATTGTGTCGTTGCTTGCACCGAATAGCCCAGAGTCCCGGCTCCTGCGTTCAGGATTCCGAGCGTTTGAGGGAGCACCGTGCCGCCCTGTGCGACGGCGGTAAACGTGAAACCCAGCTGCGACAGCAGAATTCTGGCTGGCGCGGGGGTGATTCCGAGAATTACCGATGCCGTCAGCGTCTGCCCAGTGTCCCGACCAGTCACCGTGATTGTCCCGTTATACGTGCCGGGGGCGAGCGTTCCCGGGTTCGCCGTCACCGTCAGAGATACGGGCGTCGCGGCTGTGACTGAGCCGCTGGTAGATCCGTCGCCCGAGGAAATCTGGAGCCAGCCGCCGCCGCTCGTTGTGGTCGATGAGGCTGTGTAGCGCGTCGATCCGCTGCCCGTGTTGGAGATGGTGAATTGAGCGGTTCCAGGACTGGCTCCCTGGGCCAGCGAAAAAGGAAGGCTCTGGCTACTGAGGGCCAGTTGCGATGGAGTCCCACCCCTAATCGCGAAGCTCACTGCGACGGTTTGGATAGACGGGCTCGCGTTGGGCGCGGTGACGGTGATGACGCCCTGGTAGGTGTTCGCCACCAGACCGGTCGGGTCCACACTCACCTGTAAGACGGCTGGCATGGAGCCGCTCGAAGGGTTGATGTTCAGCCAGGGAACGTTGGTCGAGGTAGCGAAAGAGAGTCCGGGAACTGAGGAAGAGAGAGTGATCGTTTGCGCGCCCGGTGGAATGCCACCAGGGGTTGCCGAGAAACTCAAGCTTGCGGGCGTCGCCCGGAAGGAAACAGCGCTAGCGAAAACCTCGCGAATGCGATTGTTGCCTGAATCGGCGATGTAAAGGTTGCCCGTTGAGTCGACCGCCGCTCCATGGGGAGTGAGGAGAGATGCGCTCGTGGCGGCCCCTCCGTCGCCGGAGAACCCGGGTATTCCGTTTCCGGCGACCGTCGTGATTATCCCGCCCGACACCTTCCGAATCCGGTTGTTGCCTTCGTCGGCGATGTAGAGGTTGCCCACCGAATCTACAGCTACTCCCTGGGGGTTGATCGATGCGCTCGTGGCGGGCCCTCCGTCGCCAGAGAATCCCGCTGTCCCATTTCCAGCCACCGTCGTAATCGTCCCGCCAGACACCTCTCGAATCCGCTCGTTGGAGGTGTCGGCGATGTAGACGTTACCAGCCGAGTCGACGGCCACCCCCTTAGGCTCGTTGAGCGACGCGCTGGTGGCGGGCCCCCCGTCGCCGGAGAATCCTTGAATTCCGTTTCCTGCGAGCGTCGTGATCGTCCCGCCCGACACCTTCCGGATCCTGTTGTAGACTTGGTCGGCGACGTAGACGTTACCAGCGGAATCTACGGCGACTGCACTGGGGTATAACGATGCGCTCGTGGCGGGTCCATCGCCGATCGTAGTTCCCCCTCCGGCGACCGTCGTGATTATCCCGCCTAACACCTTCCGGATCCGGCCGTTGCCGATGTCGGCGATGTAGAGGTTGTCGGCCGAATCTACGGCTGCTCCAGTGGGGAAACTAACCGATGCGCTGGTGGCCGTCCCGCCGTCGCCAGAGTAGCCGAAAGCTCCATTACCGGCTACGGTCGCGATTGTTCCGGATGAGACCTTCCGGACCCGGTTGTTTTCGAAGTCGGCGATGTAGACGCTCCCGGCCGAGTCCACTGCCACTCCCAGGCCTCCATAGTCAAAGCCAGAAAGGACATTGTTACTGCCGTTGAGAGTTGCGCTCTTCGCGGGCCCTCCGTCACCAGAGAATTGGAAACCTCCATCTCCAGCAACCGTCGTGATAGTCCCGTCAGACACCTTTCGAATCCGCTCGTTGGAGGTGTCGGCAATGTAGACACTGCCAGCAAAATCTACGGCCACCCCTAGCGGTGCGGTGAGAGATGCGCTGGTGGCCGGCCCTCCGCCGCCGGAGAATCCCTCAATTCCATTTCCGGCGACGGTTGTGATCGTCCCGCCCGACACCTTCCGGATCCGGTCGTTGTTCGCGTCGGCGATGTAGAGGTTGCCGGCCCCATCCACGGCTACTCCAGCGGGGGCGTTTAACGATGCGCTGGCCGCAGGACCTCCGTCGCCGGAAAATCCCTGAGTTCCGTTTCCGGCAACCGTCGTGATCGTTCCGCCGGACAACTTTCGAATCCGTTGGTTGCGGAAGTCGGCGATATAGAGACTGCCGGCCGAATCAACGGCCTCTCCGTAGGGGAGATCGAGCGATGCGCTTGCAGCGGGCCCTCCGTCGCCAGAGAATCCCGCTACCCCATTTCCTGCCACTGTCGTAATCGTCCCGCCCGACACCTTCCGTATCCGGTTGTTTTCAGAGTCGGCAATGTAGAGATTACCGGCTGCGTCTATAGCCACTCCCAACGGCCCGTTGAGCGATGCGCTCGTGGCTGGGCCCCCATCGCCAGAGAATCCAGGACTTCCATTTCCGGCGACCGTCGTGATTATCCCGCTCGACACCTTCCGAATCCGGTTGTTGCCTTCGTCAGCGATGTAGAGGTTACCCATCGAATCTACAGCTACTCCAGTGGGGGCGTTTAACGATGCGCTGGTGGCCGGGCGTCCGTCCCCAGAGACTCCCTCAATTCCATTTCCGGCAACAACTGTAAGCACTCCATTCGAAATCCGCGCAACTATACTGTTCTGGGGGTCTGCGACGTAAACGCTGCCGTTCCCGTCGACAGCCACGCCGATGATGAGTCCGAACGGAGCGTTCAACGCCGGCAGCGGCGAGCTCGGGAACGTGAACGTCGTGCCCGCGACCGTCGTGATCACTTGCGCGAACGTGGGCACAACCGCACTCGCGCCGATCGCCAGAAGCAGGAACCGAGTTGCCCTTCGAAGCATCGAGCCTCTCTTGCCGGGAGAAACCCGGTGCCTTGTCGAGGCAATCCGGACCGCTTCCGCGTTGAGGGGTATTGTAGCATCTCCCCGGAATTCATCCTCCGCTTGTATTGGCGACAGCTTTTATTGGTGCATGAAGAGCGGGATGAACCACAACGCCGTGCTCGATGGTGGAGGCGCCAGCCGAAAGGCAGGGTCCAGTGACGTTTTCGTATGGTTCGGAAACCCGAATACCGGCGCATCTTTGTCAGCTCAGCGTGCTTGGCGTAAGCTCGGCTTGCATCGGGACAGAGGGCCCGGACGATAATAGTATTTAGCTTTTCAACATTTAGTTATTAACGACGGGCGAGGTCTTCCTAAGGATCCGAATGAATTTACCCTCCCGGCTGCCGGTGCGTTCGGCGGCAGTCTTTTTCGTCATTCTCATTTGCGCGATCACGAGTGCGTGCCAATCCGCTCCGTCGAGCACCAGCGCGGCTGTCGCGATGCCGGCCGTGGGCGTCACCGTGATGGTGGCGGCGGTGGAGGACGTTCCGATTTACAGCGAATACTCGGCGCAGACTTTCGCGCGCGACCTGGTGGAAGTGCGCGGCCGCGTGGACGGATATATCGAGAAGAGATTGTTCCAGGTCGGCTCCGATGTGAGCGCGGGGCAGGCGCTGTATGAGCTGGACCGGCGGCCGTATCAGGCGGATGCCAACAAGGCCAAGGCCGACGTGGCCAAGAGCGAGGCGGATTTGGAATTCGCGCGCAAGCAGGTGGCGCTGGCGCAGGCCGAGGCGGATCTGGCGCAGGCGCAAGCCAATCTGCTCAAGGCCAAGCAGGACGTGGATCGTCTGGGGCCGCTGGTGAAAGAGGATGCGGCGGCGCAGCAGGATCTGGATAACGCGACGGCGTCGCTGCAAGCCAACCAGGCGAACGTGAATGCGAAACGAGCGGCGGTGGAGCAGACGCGGCTTTCGACGCGCGCGCAGATCGATACGACGCAGGCGCAACTGGAGGCGGCTCGCGCGCTGCTGCGCACGGCGGAGCTGAATCTGGAATATGCGACGATTGTCGCGCCGGTGGCGGGGCGGATCGGCGACAGCCTGATTCAGGTGGGCGGGCTGGTGTCGAAAACGTCGCCACAGCCGCTGACCACCATCGTTCCGCTGGATCCGATCTGGGTGCGCTTCAAAGTGAGCGAGAGCGAGTATCTGGAATCGCAGCGCAAGAACGAAAAGACTGGTGAGCAGCCGCTGGAGCTGGTGCTCGCCGATAACACTGTGTATCCTTTTCCGGGCCGCGTTCAGAATACTGTGAATCAGGTGGATTCGAAAACCGGCACGCTGGAATTGCAGGCGACGTTTCCGAATCCGCGGCACACGCTGCTGCCAGGGCAGTTCGGGCGAATTCGGGTGACTACGCGCGAACAGAAAAACGTGATTCTGATTCCGCAACGCGCGGTTCAGGAGCTGCAAGGGTTGCAATCCGTGTTCACGGTGGAGGCGGATAACAAGGTGGTAGCGCGCGCCATCGTCACCGGCGATCGAGTGGGCGAGCGCTGGATCGTATTGCAGGGTTTGAAGCCGGGCGACCGCGTGATCGTCGAAGGCGTTCAAAAAGTGCGGCCGGGCGCAACCGTGAATCCGCGGCTGGCCCCTCCGCCGCCGCCTTCCAAAAAAGCTTCGGAGTAGGCGCGATAGATCATGGCCAGGTTCTTTATCGACCGTCCGGTGTTCGCGTTCGTCATCGCGATCGTGATCGTGCTGGTGGGCCTGGTGGCGATTCCCACGCTGCCGATCGCGACTTATCCGCAGGTGGTGCCGCCGGTGGTGCAGATCACGGCGGTGTATCGCGGCGGGAATTCGCAGGATCTCGAAAAGACGGTCGCGCAGCCCATTGAACAACAGTTGGTCGGCCTGGACGGCATGTTGTACTTTTTTTCGCGTAGCTCGAACGACGGCACGCTGACCATCGACGTGACCTATGAGCTGGGCACCGATGTGGATCTGGCCACGGTGAAAACTCAGAATAAAGTGCAGCTTGCGCTGCCGCAGCTTCCGCCGGAAGTTCAGCGCGAAGGCGTCACGGTGAAGAAAGTCTCCACCACGTTTCTGGGCGCGCTGGCGCTTTCCTCTACCGACGATCGCTACGATTCTCTGTTTCTCAATAATTACGTCGCCATCAATCTTCTCGATAAGATCGGCAGCATCGCGGGGGTGGGCGACACGCGTCTGGCTTCGAACCTGACGTACGGGATGCGGATTTGGGTCAACCCGGACAAGATTGCCAAGCTGGGGCTCACCGCGACCGACGTGGACACGGCGATTCAGGAGCAGAATCGGCAGAATCCAGCCGGCGCGTTGGGCCAGGCCCCCGCGCCGCGCGGAACGGATTTTCAATATCCGGTGAACGCGAGCGGCCGATTGCTGGATGCGTCGCAGTTCGCCGATATCGTGGTGCGGGCCCAGCCGGACGGATCGCTGCTGCGGATTCGCGACATCGGCCGCGTGGAGCTGGGCGCGGCGGATTACAAGAGCTACAGCCGGCTGAACGGCAAACCGTCGGCGCTCACCATCGTGTATCTGGCGCCGGGCGCGAACGCAGTCGAGACCATGGCTCGCGTAAAGGCGTTCATGGAGGACGCCAAGAAAAGTTTCCCCGCCGGCATCGACTACAAGTTCTCCTACGATTCAACTCGCTTCGTGGGCGCCGCCATTCGAGACGTTGTGGAGACGCTGTTCACCGCCGTGGGATTGGTGATCCTGGTGGTGTTCGTGTTCCTGCAGGACTGGCGCGCCGCGCTGATTCCGTTGCTGGCCGTGCCCGTTTCCATCCTGGGAACGCTGGCCCTGTTTCCGATTCTCGGATTCAATATCAACATGACCAGCATGTTCGGATTAGTGCTGGCGATCGGCATCGTGGTAGACGATGCCATCGTGGTGGTGGAGGCGGTGCAGCACAACATCGATAACGACATGACGCCGCGCGAGGCGACCCTCCGGGCGATGCACGACGTGTCGGGTCCGGTGGTCGCGATCGCGTGCATTCTGGGCGCCGTCTTCATTCCCGTCGCATTTCTGGGCGGGATATCGGGCCAGATCTATCGCCAGTTCGCACTGACCATTGCGGCGTCTGTGCTGATTTCGGCGTTCAACGCGCTGTCTCTCAGTCCGGCGATGAGTGCGCTGCTGCTTCGTCCGAAGAGCAAGTCGCGCGGCTGGGTTGCTCGCGCGTTCGGCGGTTTCAATCGCGCCTTCGATTGGACCACCAATAAATATCTCGCGGGCGTGCGCGGATTCATTCGAAGATCCGTGCTGGCGATGGTGGCGCTGCTCGCGTTCTTTTTCGCGGCCGGTTTTTTGTTCAAGAGCCTGCACGCCGGATTCCTGCCTGACGAAGATCAGGGCGTGTTCTTCGGCGCGATCCGGCTGCCAGACGGCGCGTCGCTCGAGCGGACCCAACGCGTAGGGGAAGATGTGGAGCGGCGTGTTCGCGCGATTCCCGGCGTCGCGGACGTGACCACTTTCGGCGGCACCGATTTCACCACCAGCACCAGCAATTCCAACGTCGCCACGCTGATTGTTTCGCTCGACCCGTGGGACCAGCGGAAATCCAAGGATCTCCACCTGGATTCCATTCTCGCCAAGGCGCAGCGCCAGTTTAATCAGGTGCAGGAAGCCCTGGTGTTCGGCTTCGGCCTTCCGCCGATCCTGGGCCTCAGCACCACCGGCGGTTTCGAGTTCATGCTGGAAGATCGCGCCGGCGGCGACATTTCACAGCTCGCAGACGCCGCGCAGGTGATTGTCGACGCGGCACGCCAGCGCCCCGAGCTCACCAACGTCTCGAGCAGTTTTCGCGCCACGGTTCCGCAATTTAAAGTGGAGCTGAATACCGAGAAGGCGCAGACCATGGGTGTTCCCGTCACGGATGTGTACAACGCGCTCGAAACATTTCTGGGGGGATTGTATGTAAACGATTTCAACCGTTTCGGGCGAACCTGGCGCGTGCTGATGCAGGCCGAGCCCGAATACCGCGATCATCCTGAAGATGTCGACCGGTATTACGTCCGCACCGCGTCGGGTGCGATGGTTCCGCTCAGCACACTGGTGACGATCAAGCCGATGACCGGACCGGAAGTGATCTATCGCTACAATCGCTTTCGCACATCGAAAATCGTGGGACAGCCCGCGCTGGGATACAGTTCGGGTCAGGCGGCCGCTGCCATGGATCAGGTGGCGCAGACCTCCATGCCCACCGGTTTCGGCTATGAATGGACCGGCACGGTGTATCAGCAAAAACTTTCGCAAGGCAAGGAAGGCTATCTGTTCGGATTCGCGGGTGTGATGGTTTTCCTGTTTCTCGCGGCGCTGTACGAAAGCTGGGCGATTCCGTTTTCAGTGATGCTCGCGGTGCCGCTGGGATTGTTCGGCGCGCTGCTGGCGAATTGGCTGCGGTCCTACGATTACGACATTTATACGCAGATCGGCATCGTGACGCTGATCGGATTGGCCGCGAAGAACGCAATTCTCATCGTCGAGTACGCACGGCTGCGGCGCGAAGAAGGCATGACCATCGAAGCGTCGGCAATTGAAGCCGCGCACCTGCGGCTTCGCCCGATTCTAATGACGTCGTTCGCGTTCATCCTGGGTGTTGTGCCGCTGACCATCGCGAATGGCGCGGGTGCGGCGTCGCGACGCGCGCTGGGAACCACCGTGTTCGGCGGAATGAATGCGGCCACGCTGCTCGCGGTATTTTTCGTGCCGGTGCTGTATGTGTTGGTGGATCGAATCGCGGAGCGCGGGAAGAAGCCGGCGCCGGTGATCGATCCTCATCCAGTGGAGGGAGCGGGCGATTGAGATACACGGCTGTCATACTCATCATCGCGCTTACCGGCTGCACCGTAGGCCCGAACTACACGCGTCCCGGCGTTTCCACCCCGCCGCAATTCCGAGCCGCCGATCAGCCCGCGACGCCCGAATCGCTGGCGGATACAAAGTGGTTCGATTTGTTTCAGGACGACGCGCTGAAGCAGCTCATCACGACAGCTCTCGATCAGAATCACGACCTGCGAATCGCGGCGGACCGTGTGATTGAGGCCCGCGCGCAACTCGGTTTGCAGCGTTCGCAGTTGTTTCCAACCGTTAGCGCGTCGGCGAGCTTTAACGCGGACAAGGTTTCGACCATCGGCGCGAGCCGCCTGCCTCCCGGCTTCAATCTGGATTCGAGCTACACGCAGACCGGCTTCAATATCAACTGGCAGATCGATTTGTTCGGGCGGTTGCGGCGATTGAATGAAGCGGCTCGCGCCCAGTATCTTGCCAACGAGGACGCCCGGCGCGGCGTGGTGACCACGCTGATCGCGGACGTCACGACCACATATTTCCAAATTCGCGAATTGGATCTGGAGCTTGAAATTTCGCGCAAGACCTTGGACATTGGCGAGAACGGACTGCGCCTGACCACACTGCGCAAGAATCGCGGGGCGGCGACCGGGCTGGACGTGCACCAGGCCGAACAGCTCCTGTTTACCGCGACCGCGCAGATCGCCGCGATTGAGCGCGGCATCGGGCAGCAAGAGAATGCCCTCAACGTTCTGCTCGGCAATAACCCGGGCGAAATCGCCCGAGGGAAAGCGCTCGCGGAATTTAAGACTCCGCCGCAGGTTCCGGCGGGATTGCCTTCCGCCCTGCTCGATCGCCGTCCGGATATTGCCCAAGCCGAGCAGAATCTGGTCGCCGCCAACGCCAACATCGGCGCGGCGAAGGCCCTGCTGTTTCCGGAAATTTCCTTGACCGCGTTCCTCGGCTATCAGAGCCGCGCATTGAGCGAATTGTTTACGGCTCCGGCGCGCGAGTGGAGTTTCGTTCCGGCGTCGCTGGCACAGCCGATCTTCACCGCGGGCGCGATCCGCAATGGAATACGTCTGACGCAGGCGCAGCGCGATGAAGCGCTCGAAAACTACAAGAAGACGGTGCAGAACGCCTTCCGTGAGGTCTCCGACGCGCTGATCGCGTATCGAAAAAATGCCGAGCAGCGCGCCCAGGAGGATCTGCTGGTTAAGGCGCTCAGCGAAACCCAACGGCTTTCGACGCTGCGCTATCGGGGCGGCCTGGATAGCTACCTGCAAGTGCTCGACGCGCAGCGAAATTTGTTTCAGGGCGAGTTGACGCTGGCGCAATTGGATCGCGAGGAATTGTTATCGGTGGTGCAGTTGTATCGCGCGCTGGGCGGCGGGTGGCAATAGCCGGTCAGGAGTAAATCCCGGGCGCTTCATGCCCCAGCGTTTGCACGTACTCGATGTACGATCCCGGATACACCACCGGAGTGCGATCGGTGCCGCTCTCGCCTCCCAGTTCCAGCACGCGTGAGCCGAGTCCGCGCAGGAACATGCGGTCATGCGATACGAAAATCATGGTGCCTTCAAATCCCTTGAGCGCTTCCACCAGCATTTCCTTGGTGGCCAGGTCCAGGTGATTGGTGGGCTCGTCAAGCACCAGAAAATTTGGGGGATTGTACAGCATTCGCGCCATGGCTAGCCGGGATTTTTCGCCGCCCGACAGCGACCGGATACGCTTGTCCACATCGTCGCCCGAGAACTGGAACGCGCCGGCCAAATTACGCATCGAACCCAAGCCGTCCTGCGGAAAATCGCGTTGAAGTTGCTCGATCACAGTGAGGTCGGGGTCCAGCACGTCCAGCGATTGTTGCGCGAAGTAGCCCATGTTGAGGCTGGCGCCGAGCCGCACGCTGCCCGAATCGGGCGCGCTGACGCCCGCGATCATTTTGAGCAACGTGGTCTTCCCCGCGCCGTTGCGCCCCATCACCGCCCAACGCTCGCCACGTCGAATTGTGAGTGAAAAACCGTCATAGATGACGCGAACGCCGTAGCTTTTGTGCAAGTTCTCGATAACGGCTACCTGGTCGCCGGAACGCGGGGGGACCTTGAATTCGAACTTCACCACCTGGCGTTTCTTGGGCAGCTCGATCTTGTCGATCTTGTCGAGCGCTTTGATGCGGCTCTGCACCTGCGCCGCTTTGGCCGCGTGCGTTCGGAATCGATCGATGAAGCGCTGCTCTTTGGCGAGCATCGCCTGCTGCCGTGCGAAAGCCGCCTGTTGGTTGGTTTCGCGAATGGCGCGCTCGCGCTCGTAGAAATCGTAGTCTCCCGAGTAGGTGATGATCTCGCCGGAATCGATCTCGGCGATCTTCTGCACGATTCGGTTCATGAACTCGCGATCGTGCGAGGTCATCAGCAGCGCGCCGGGGTAGCCTTTGAGAAACTGCTCCAGCCAGATGATGGATTCGATATCGAGGTGGTTGGTCGGCTCGTCCATGAGGAGCACGTCGGGGCGGCCGAGCAGGACCCTGGCCAGCGCCACGCGCATCTTCCAGCCGCCGGAGAGCGCCCCGATGTCGCCGTCGATCTGGTCATCCTTGAAGCCGAGGCCGTGCAGCACTTCGCGGGCTTGCGCCTCGAGCGCGTAGCCACCGAGATGTTCGTACTCCTCCTGCACTTCGCCGAAGCGCGCGAGGGTGCGCTCCATATCGTCCACCGGAGCGGATTCTCCCATGGCGTGGTGGAGGGCTTCGAGTTCGTGGTGCAGATCGCCGACCCGGCCGCTTCCGGCGATGGCCTCATCAAGAACCGAGCGGCCTTGCATCTCCTCAACGTCCTGACGAAAGTAGCCGATGGTGAGCTTCTTGGGAACCGAGACGGCGCCTTCATCGGGCTCTTCTTCGCCGACCACCATCCGGAAAAGCGTGGTCTTGCCGGAGCCGTTGGGACCCACCAAGCCGACCTTCTCGCCGGGGTTCAACTGAAAGGACGCCTCTACGAAAATTAATTGTTTGCCGTACTGCTTGTTGATATTGGAGAAGGAGATCAGAACCCCAAGTTAGCAGAGCGCAACGGCTACGTGATTTCGTATCCGCCGTGAAGCCAGGCCTCCGTCTCAGGAGAAGTCCCGAGCAATACAGCGACGACCGCGTTCGCCCCGGGCCTCTACGCGGTCCACATATAATGGCGATGGATGCCCATCACGCGCCGGGATTGGTTGTACCTGGTCGGCCAAACGGCTCTTCTCGCTCAAGACAGCCACGGACGTTTGGAACCTCAGCCCGACTCTCAGCGGCGCATCGCGCAAATCATCCGGGCTTATGGGGAGCAGGGTATCCACCGGACGGGCACCGAGGTCGATCGAATCTCTGGCGATTGGCTCGCGAGCCAGATCCGGCTGATCAGCCTGGCGCCGAGCCTGGAACCCTTCACGATTGCCCGCATCGATCCGATCGCGGCTTCCCTCATCGCCAATGGCCGCCGTATCGACGGAGTCCCGCTGTTCGACGGCGGCTTCACGGAGGCCACCGGCGTGAGTGGCCGCCTGGGCCCGCTCGCGAGCGACGCTCCCATCGGACTCATCGAAATCGCGCCGAACACCGCCGGAGCCGGCCCGCTGGTCGAAGCGCGCCGCCAAAATCGCCATCGCGCGATCGTGGCGGTTACACGCGGCGGCCGTCCGGGCCTGTGCCCCAGCAATGCCGAGAGCTTCCTCCATCCCTTCGGTCCCCCGGTTTTGCAGGTCTCGAGCGAAGAAGCCGGCTCTCTCGCCGCCCTCGCGCGTCAGGGTTCCGAAGTGACTCTGATCGCCCATGCGAAACGAACGCCCACGGAGGCGTTCAACATCATCGCTAGTATTCCCGGCACGAATCGAGCGCTGCCGCCGTTAGTGATCATGACCCCGCGCAGCGGCTGGTGGACCTGCGCCAGTGAGCGTGGCGGCGGCATCGCCTGCTGGCTTGAGTTGATTCGGGCGTTCCGCGAAACCACGGCGCGCGGATGGAAGCCGGCCCGCGATATCTTGTTCGTCGCCTCCAGCGGACACGAGCTGGGCCAGCTCGGTATCGAAATCTATTCCGAGCGCCGTCCTGACCTGATCAAGCGCAGCCGCGCGTGGATTCACTTCGGCGCCAACATCGGCGCCGCACAGGCCCCCGGCAACACCATCCAGGCTTCCGATGACGAAATGGAAAACATGCTGGCCGAACGAATCGCGGCGGCCGGACTCGCCATCGACCGGCGGGTCCCGCGCGGCACTATTCCGGGTGGTGAAGCCGGCGTAGTGCATCGCGGCGGCGGCCGCTATATGTCCATCATCGGCCGCAACGCTCTCTTCCACAATCCGGCCGACCGCGGCCTCGAAGCCATCGATCCAGGCGTGATTGCCCGATTCGCCGCGATCTTCACTGCCATCGCCAAGACGCTCGCCGAGGCCTGAGTTGCTTTACTGGCGCTGGAACACCAGAGTGATCGGCTTGCTCTCCGGCTTTTCGACCCCGACCAACAGCGTGCCATCCGGGCCGAGCGAATAGCTCTCGACAGTAATCCCGGTCGGTCGCGTAGTCGTCACCTTCAGCACGTCGTGATCCCACTTGGTCTTGGTCTTGAGGTCTTTGCCGTTGTGAATGGTGGCTCGGTTCTCCGTGCCGATGCTGTCCTTATAGAAGACCGTTTCGGTAGCGCCGTCATACACGAAACTACGCTCGATAATGATGATGCCGTCCCGGTCGTGGATCGTCACCGTTCCACTTTGCATGGCGGGCTGGCCCGCAAAATCGCATTTGGCGGGCGCCAGCGTCCAGGTGCCGTTCAGGAAGCTGTGGTCGTACGCGAAGACTGAAAACGTGAAAAGCAGCGCCGTCAATACGACTCCGGCAATTCTTGCAGCGGAAAATGTACTCATGATTTCCTTTCAACGGTTTCCAGCAAAATCGCAGCTGGCACCGGAAATGTTAGAGCACGCGCCGTGCCGTTCAACTGAAACCGTGACGCTGGCTTGCTTCAAGCCCCAGCCCGTCAGGGCGGGGATCGCGGCGGTCACGGCCCCAGCGAATCAAAGGCGAAAACGATAACGGTTCCGATCTCCAAACCCACCCGTACAAGGGTGGGGATTTCCGACTCCAATCCAAAGGTGATGCGCCGCCTTTGACGGCCAGGCCTCACTTGATAGAGATCGTTCAGCGTCCCAAACGACACTAGCGGATTGTCTTGCGACAGCGCTAGCGCGAAGCGTCGCGCAACAGCAATCGATACAATTCCGCCTGCTTCTCGGCGATCGCATCCCATCCGTACAGCCGCTCCGCCGTCTCTCTCGCGTGCAGTTCCATCGCCCGACGCTCTTCGGGATGATCCAGCAGCCGCGCGATCGCCCCTGCCATTTCCTCCGCCGAATCCGTCACGATCACGTCTTTGCCGCGCTCCAGATCCAGGCCGTGAATGCCCGCCTCGGTCGACACGATCGCCTTCCCCATCGCCATCGCTTCCATGATCTTGATGTTGGTTCCCGCCGATGCCACCAGCGGTGCGATCACCAGCGCCGCGCGTACATACGCTGGACGAACGTCGGAGACGAATCCATCCACTTCAACTCCCGCATGGCGCAGATCCCAGAACGCCTCGTGCCGGCGGCCGGCGATCACATGGACCGTCACGTTTTCCAGGCGTGGAAAAACTTCGCGCAGGAAAAACTCCATCGCGAGCAGGTTGGGCCGATGCGCGAACGATCCGATGAACAGCAGTCGCCGCGGGTCCTGTTCGCGAGGTTTGGTTGTAAGAGCCGGCTGAAACCGCTCCAGGTCCACGCCGTTCGCGATCACCACCGATTCCGGAGCGATGCTCGCGTCTTTTTCTGACATCACCACCACCCGGTCCACGCGTTTCCACGCCTCGCGCTCGAACGCGACCCAGCGATCGTACTCGCGCCGTGTCTCCCAATCCTCGCCCTGCGCGAGTATCTGCGCGTACAGATCGTAGGTGATGTCGTGCTCCACCAGAATGGTTCGCGCGCGCCCCCCGGCCGCCGCGCAATCCGCCGCGTATACCGCCATCTGCGTAAATTCGAGTTGTACGACTCCGGGCTTCCATTTCGCGATGGTCTGGCGCAGCGCCGCGTGAAACGCCGGCAAATCGAACTCTTCCACCGTATCCGGACGTGTTGTCGACGGCAGAGCGTGACTTCCGCGGCGCCTCACCGTAACCACTTCGATGCAAATGTCGCGCAATTCCCGGGGGACCGGCCCGGCCTGTTCGACGCAGGCGATCAACACCAGATCGAAGTCGCGCGCCGCACGCCGCATCAGATTGTAGATACGAACAGCCGCGCCATGCGCCAGCGGAAATGGAAGATATGGGCTCGCGATGAGCACCACTGGTTTGTTCGATACCGGCTTGCCGGGAAACACCGCGACGTCGCTATTTGCGAGATCCCAAAAGTCCGCGCGCGAGTCTTCTATAAATTCCGGCCGCAACCGCGATGCGAACGCCAGCGCATCCACATCCTTCAATAAATTCAGCCGCACGATATTCTCGCGCCACATCCGGTGGAACCTGGCCCGATCGCCGATCGCCCGCGCCAGAAAGCGCAGGTAATTGTGTTCGAGCGCACGATGCAACTCCTCCGGCGAAAAGTAGCGCGACGTGGTCGCCCGATGCAGATGCAGCACGCGCGCGCCCGCGCAATACACGCTGGGCCACCCGCGCTGCCACCCGCGCACACCTAGATCGAGGTCCTCCACATACGCCGGTTCGTAAACCTCGTCGAACCCTCCCAGCGCTTCCAGTTTCCGCGCGTCATACAAAGTACACCCGCCGCTGCCGTAAAGCACGTAGCTCAAGTCTTCATCGCCGTCATCAGATACGACTGGCTCATCGCAGCGCAGCGGAAAATCGGTGATCCCGCGATCCGCCGGCATCACCGTCTTGCCGGTCTCCTCGCGGCGCTGGCCCGCTGGGAAAAAGATCTGCGCGGTGGCCGCGAATAGATCCGGTACGCGATCGAAGGCGAGCCTCAGCTCGCGCAGGAACCCGGGCTCGGCGAGCATGTCGTTATTCAAAACGCACACATGCGAATACCGCGCCTTGGCGATGCCTCGATTTACGGCGCGGGCGAACGAGAGTGGCTCGGAATTGTGCTCGATGATCACCTGAGGAAATGCGTGGGGCAGGCGATCTTGTCGCCGGCCGTTGCCAAGCGCATCCGTCCTGTCATCCGTTGTCGTTTCATGCGTGGACCCGTTGTCGACTACGATGATTTCCGACGCGTCGCTAATTCGGGGGAGGCACTGTTCCAGCAGCGCGAAGCCATTGCGCGATGGAATGACGACTGAAATTCCCTCCGGCCGGTGCTCTTGCGATACTTCCGTCACACTCTCGGTCCGAGCCCGTGCGAGCCGTCCCCGCATCAACGCAAGCCGGTAATAAACCGGCTGGCGAATTTTCGCGGGATGCCGCATCCGCTCCATCTGCTTTCGCATCCAGCCGCCGGTCTTGAATTGCGACCGGAAGAAATTCCGCGTTCTCCACGCGGCATGGCGAAGCATCGAGGGAACGCTTCGCGGCCGCAACATGAAGTGTTCGCCGTGTTCATTGAACGCGAGAAAGTATAACGGCGCCAGCGTGAATCCGGCCATGCGCATCGGCCAGTGCGGCGTGCGCGGCTCCAGAATCACCGCCGCGATGCGAATGCGCCGCGCGCCCAGCTTCGCCCGCACCAGCGCGCGATTCTCCCGCCATCCGCGCTTTACGTGATAACGAATCCACTCACCGTTGCTTCCCTCGGGAGGTTCGAATTCGGAAACGATGACCAACGGCAGCTCCGGCATGATCGCCTTCAGCCGCTCCAGCGCGAGAGCGATCGCGGCCGGCGAGCCCGACGCGAACAATACCTTGACCGGTTGGCTCATGGAGGCGTCATGCATGGGTCGGGTTGAAAAAGGGGACTGACCACTCTGTCCCCACTCGCAACATGTCGATTTCCAGAAGAGGCCACCAGCGGACAGAGCGGTCTGTCCCCTTTTTCACCAGGCTCCCCTTTTTCAACAATGTCGATGCGCTCGAGCGATGTCGTTTCAAGTAGGAGTTCCAGCCCCGCCCGTCAGGGCGGGGGCAACTCAAATCAATTCACGTATGTCGAATCGCCAGGCGCCCGCGCGATGTTGTTCCCACATCTCGAGCGCCTGCATGCAGAACGCCGTCGACACCGGATTCATGAACGGTAGCATTTCTCCTCGCTTTCGCCCGAACCAGTATCCGCCGTCCAGACGCAAATCCGCCGAGTGAGCCTGATACGCCGCCGCACGATTCGCTTCCTCGCCCGCCGCCGTCTCATCCAGCGCGACGACGCGAGCATAGTGCGCCACCAGACGAACGCGCAGCAGTTGGGCACACACATCCGATCGTTCAAACTCCGGCGCGATCTCGCGCAGCAGCCCTGCCACTCGCTCGATGCCCCAGGACAGCGCCCGCTGCGCTTTATCATTCTCAGGCGCGAACAGCAGCGCCTCCAGAAAATAGCAATAGGCGTGCAGCCGATCCATCAGTTTCTCGCGATCCTGTTCCTCCGCCAAAAACGATTCGTGCGTCGCCAGCGAATGCTCCAGCACCGCGTTAAACAACCGCCTGCCCTCATCATCGTCTCCATCGGCGGCATTCAGCCATGCCAACGCCGATTTCAACTGATAGCAGCCCGGACGCCGCGACCATCGCTGCTCATATTCCAATGGCTGCTTCTCCGGCAAAGCGATCACAGGATGATACACGCCGCCATCGGTGTCGTTATCCATGAAATCGAAGGCCAGCGAAAGATTCGCATCATTGGCTCGGGATCGAAACGCCTCATCACCGGTCGCACGCCATGCCGCCATCAATCCCCGCGCGATAATTCCTATATCGAAAAAATATGCATGCGGCGATCCCGGCTCGAAAGGAAACGTGTGGCTGGTTTCATCCCACGCGCTATTAGTCAGATACAGCGCCGCCCGCCGGGTTGCATCCAGATATTCCGAGTCTTCATTTTCAGCGCGCGTCACGGAATGCAGATACGCCAGCGCGCTCACTGCATAGCCGGTGATTTCTGTCGACACCGCCGCGTTGCGATTCGTGTCCGTCCGGAAGTAGCGCGCGACCCCGCCGCTCGATTCCTGAATGCCGGAACGCAAGAACCAGCAGCCGGCGCGGATAAGTGGGTACAAGTGGGGAACTCAACTCTCGATTGTAATCTGTGGGCAGCGGGTGGCACAGACTTTAGTCTGTGTTTCGGACGAGCGATATCCAACCCTCTTTCAGCATCCTCTTTCAAGGCGGCTTTCCAGGTGATTCGGTGACCCTACCCTATTGGATCGTAATCGGACGATCGAACACCACATCCAGGGTCGAGCCTTGCCGCAACTGCACTTCTTTGCCGCGCGTGAGCAGCATGGTTGCGACCCCCACCGCTCCACCCGCCCCCGCACCGATCCCCGCGCCGGTCCAGCTTCGATCCGCGATCCCGCCGATCGCCGCGCCGCTCCCCGCCCAGATCGCAATGCGAGCCACATCTTTTCCACGGTCGGGCGCCTGCTTGATCACGCCTTCGTCCTTGTCCACCTTCTGCCCCGTGTTTTCGCTATCCACCGCGCTGAGCCGCGGCGCGATCTGCATGGACTTCCCGCCCGGCAGCGTCAGCGTTTCCAGTCGAATCCCCAGCTCCGCGCGCCCCGCCACCTTGCCGCTGCGTTTGGCGTGCGTGATCACGCCCTGCACATACGATCCTCTGGGAACCACGATCTGGCCGTTCAGAGCGATGGGGCTCGCGGTTTCCAGATACACCTGATCGCCTTCGGCCGCCGTGCGCGTGTCGACCGAATTCACCATGCGCAGCAGCAGGTGCGTGCCTTGCGGAACTTCGGCCGCCAACGCCGCGAGCGGCATCGACAGAAATAGCGTCCATCGAGCGGTTCTCATATCTTCATCATCTCACGATAAAATGACACATCCGACCTGTGGGGCAGGGCCATGCCCTGCCAGACGCGCGACACGTGGAACTCCCGATCGACGCCCGGTCATGAGCAAGAAAGCTTTCGAACAAAAACTCGCGGCGCTGGAGATGCTTCGCTCGGCCGCGGCATCTCCGCAAACCGTCGCCGCGCTTCGCAAAGCGCTCCAGGACCCCAATAACTATTACGTATCCAAAGCCGCCGCGATCGCCGCCGAATTCGCGCTCACGGACCTGATCCCCGACCTCATCGCCGCATTCGACCGGTTCCTCATCAACCCCGTCAAGTCCGATCCTCAATGCTGGGCCAAAAACGCGATCGCGAAAACGCTCAAGGATTTCGCCTACGATGACGCGTCCTTTTACCTGCGCGGTATAAAACATATTCAGATGGAGCCGGTTTGGGGCGGCTCCGAGGATACCGCCGCGACCCTCCGCGGCGTCTGCGCATTCGCGCTCACCGCCTGCTCGATTCCCCGTGCCGAGGCCATGCGACACCTCGTCGACCTTCTCGCGGCCGATACGGAAAAAACCGTGCGCATGGAATCCGCCCTCGCCATCGCTCAACTGGGCGGAATCGAAAGCATTCTACTGCTTCGCCTCAAGGCCCTCGCCGGCGATCGCGAGCCCGAAGTCATCGGGCAATGTTTCACCGGCCTGCTGGATCTCTCGCCCGGCGATTACATTCCGTTCGTCGCCGGCTTCCTCAACGTGGACACCGACGTGCGCTTCGAAGCCGCCGCCGCCCTCGCGGAGCTCCCCAATCCGGCTGCCGTGACAGCCGTGACCGCTCACTTCGCGAAGTCCAGAAACCAGGAAACCAGGCGAGCGATTGTTTTATCGCTGGGCGCCTCCCGCCTCGAACCCGCCCGCGATTTCCTGTTGACGGTGCTGGTCGATGGCGAAATCGAGGAAGCCCTCGCCGGCGTCCGCGCGCTCGCCGCCAGTCGCTTTCGTGACGAGGTTCGCGACCGCGTCCGCGCCCTCGCCGCCCATCGCGCCGACCCCCGACTGAGCGCCGCCGTCCTCAAAGAATTCGCCCGCGCTTAGCCACCCGCTAACCGCCCCAGCCTCGCCATTTGTCCGCCGTTCTTCGCCAACCGCCGATCCTCAGCACCAGCCCAACCCGTCTTACGTTTATCCTGCTTGCGAGGCGAAAAGAAACGTGACCGGTCAAGCCCAAAATCAGTTGACAATCAACCTGTTTCAAGCGTATGATTCAATCATACGTATGACTGAAACGGTCGTCGATACCAAGACCAGAATCCTCGACGCCGCCGAAAAACTCTTTGCCGACAAGGGTTTCCACGCGACCTCCCTACGCGACATCACAGCCGAAGCCGAGGTCAATCTCGCCGCCGTCAACTATCATTTCCAAACTAAGGACAGCTTGATCGATGCTGTTATCGGTCGCCGCGTCGCCCCCGTGAATCGCCGCCGTCTCGAAATGCTGGCCGATGCGGGTCCCCATCCGTCTGTCGAACAGATCGTCGAGGCCTTCGTCGCGCCGCTGCTCGAACGCGATATTTCGCCGTTGCTGCCGATGATGGGGCGTGTTCTTGCGAGCCCCGATCTGGTTCTCTTCCGGCTTTTTAAGAAGCATTCCGCCGGTGTCGCGGAACAATTCCGCAACGCCCTGGAAACCGCCCTGCCTTCGTTATCTTCCTCCGAGCGAATGTGGCGATTGTTGTTCATGGGGGGATCGATGGCGCACGTGCTCTCCTGGACGCCTGTCATCGTTGAAATGACCGAAGGCATTTGCGATCCCACCGACCGCAAAGACGTTACCGCGCGGCTGGTCAGGTTCGTCGCCGCCGGTTTTCGCGCGGCCGAACCACCCCACTCGACTCAACCGTCCGACTCTCTTCCAATGGGGGTCGTCTAATGAGCCCTGTCGTGAACCATGTGATGAGCCGCGAGATCCATCGCATAATACCCCCGACGATTCCGCTCACCATCTTTTGCGCGACCTTCTGCGCCACCGCTCTCGCCTTCGCCCCTTCCGACCCCACCCCCAATGCCGCCGCGGAAGGCGTTCTCCCTCTGAGCCTGAAGCGTGCCGTCCAGATCGCACTCGCACCCGAGGGCAGCCCGCGCATCGCGCTGGCCGAGGAATCCATCCGGCAGGCCGAAACGCGCAGGCTTCAAATGCGCGCCGCGTTCCTGCCCGATCTGGAATCCTCGCTTACCGATCAGCGCGAGACCGCCAATCTTCACGCCTTCGGCTTCAACTCGTCGGTTTTTAAGCTCCCGGCGGGCTTGGGCTTCAACCTCCAGATTCCGTCGATTGTCGGGCCGTTTTCGGTGATGGACGCGCGCGCCACGGCGTCGCAGACCATCTTCGATTTAAGCTCGATCCGAAAATATCAGGAAGCGAAAGTCAACATCGCCGCAGCCAAGTCCGATTTCGACGCGGCCAAGAACCAGGTCGCGGATCAGGTCGCCCGCGCGTACGCCGCCACTTTGCGCGCCCAGGCCGCGCTCGACACCGCGCACGCCAATGTCGACCTGTCGCAGGCTCTGCTCACTCTCGCCCAGCAGCAGAAGGACGCGGGAACCGGCACCGGACTCGACGTGACCCGCGCCGACGTGCAGCTCGCCAACGACAAGCAGCGGCTGGTGGCTTCTACTAACGATCGGCGAAAAGCGGGATTGAATCTGATGCGCGCCATGGGACTCAATCTCGCCGCGTCTATCGACCTCACCGACAAACTCGAATATCGTCCCGCCGAAATCGGCACCATCGATGACGCGCTGGGCGAAGCCCGCAAGCTGCGCGCGGAATTGAAGGCGCAAAAGGAGCGCGAGGAATCCGCGCGATTGAGCTACGGCTCGGTCCGGGCCGAACGGCTTCCCTCGCTCGGCGCCTCGGCGAATTACGGTTCCATCGGCAGCGAAATCGTGGGAGCGCAACCCACTTACGATTACGGACTTTCGCTGCGCGTCCCGCTCTATGACGGGGGCCGCCGCGATGCGCGCCGCGCCGAAAGCTTTTCGCAGTACCGGCAGGAGCGGACTCGCACCCGCGATGTCGAACAGCAGGTGGAGCTCGACGTGCGCCTCGCTTTCGACAGCATCGCCTCGGCCGCGGTCGAAGTGACCACCGCGCGCGAAGGCGTGGATCTATCCGAAAAAGAACTGGCGCAGGCAAGACGGCGCTATGAGGCCGGCGTCGCCAACTCACTCGAGATCACCGACGCGCAGACGCGCCTCGATCGCGCGCGCGACAATCTGATCGTCGCGCTGTATGACTACAACGTGTCGCGCATCGATCTCGCCACCGCGACCGGCAAAATCCAGGAGTACGTGAATCAATGAAGAAAGCAATCCGCATCATTCTGCTTCTGGCGATCATCGGCGGCGGCGTGTTCTGGTGGTGGCGAACCGCCAATGCCAAGCCCGCGGACCGTATCCCGGTCTCCGGAAATCTGGAGTTGACGCAAGTCGACATTTCCTTCAAAACCGCCGGCCGTCTGGTCGAGCGCACTGTCACGGAGGGCGATTGGGTCAAGAAGGGCCAGCTTCTCGCGCGTATCGATCCGGTGCAGCTCCGCGATCAGGAACGTCGCGACCAAGCCCTGGTTTCGAGCGCCGTCTCCAACTACCAGCAGCTCGAAACCTCCATCGCCTATCAGCGCGCCACCCTCGAGAGCGACGTCGCCGCCCAGCGCGCCTCGTTGAATGCCGCGCAGGCCAAACTGGATGCGCTGCTCAACGGCAACCGGACGCAGGATATTCAGCAATCCGCCGCCGCCGTTAACGATGCCAAGGCGCAGCTTGAATTCGCGAAATCGGATTGGGATCGCGCCCAGGTGCTCTTCAAAAACGAAGATATTTCCCGCCAGCAGTACGACCAATATCGTATGAAGGTCGACAGCCTGACGGCCATGCTGCGCCAGGCGGAGGAGCGCTATTCGTTGATGAAGGAAGGCGCGCGCAAGGAGGATATCGAAGGAGCCCGCGCGGAGGTCGCACGTGCTCAGGCCGCTGTGAAAACCGCCGAGGCGAATCGCCTTGAGCTGGAACGCAAGGAGCAGGAGCTCGCCGCGCGCAAAGCCGAGATTGAACGCTCCCGCGCGCAGGAGGGCATTTCCGAATCGCAGCTCGACGACACCGCGGTCTACGCGCCCATGGATGGCGTGGTGCTGGTGAAATCGGCCGAGGTCGGCGAGGTCCTGGCCGCGGGAACCAACGTGATGACCATTGGCGACATTGACCATCCCTGGCTCCGCGCATATATTAACGAGACCGACCTGGGCCGCGTGAAATTGGGTCAGCAAGTGAACCTCACGACGGATTCTTTCGCGAATAAGACCTACCAGGGCCACGTTAGCTTCATCGCATCCGAAGCCGAATTCACGCCCAAGCAGATTCAAACTAAGGAAGAGCGCGTGAAACTGGTGTACCGCATCAAAATCGACGTGGAAAATTCCAGTCACGAATTGAAAAGCAACATGCCGGTCGACGCGGAGATCATCTTATGAGCCGTGGGGCAGGGCCATGCCCTGCCAGTACGTGGGGCAGGGCCGTGCCCTGCCAGGCTGATTCGCGATCATAACCACCCATGCCCACCGTCATCCATGCCGAAAACCTCACCCGCAAATTCGGCCCCCTGACGGCCGTCGACCATCTCAACCTCGACGTCGCCGAAGGTGAAATCTTTGCACTCGTCGGACCCGACGGCGCCGGCAAAACCACCACCATGCGTCTTCTCTGCGGACTCATGGACCCCACCGAAGGCCGCGCCATCGTCGCCGGTCACGACGTTTCGCGCGAGCTCGATCAGATGAAGGATCAGATCGGCTATATGGCCCAGCGCTTCGGCTTGTATGGCGATCTCACCGTCGCCGAGAACATGGCGTTTTATTCCGACCTGTTCGGTATCCTCGGCCGGGAACGTGCCGAGCTGAGCGCGCGCCTGCTGCGCATGACCCGCATGGAGCCGTTTCAAAAACGCCCCGCCTCCAAACTCTCGGGCGGCATGAAACAGAAACTCGCGCTGATGTGTACGCTGCTGCACAAACCCCGCGTGCTGTTTCTCGACGAGCCCACCAACGGCGTCGATCCCGTCTCGCGCCGCGATTTCTGGGCAATCCTCTACCAGCTCGTGCGCGAAGGTTTGACCGTCTTCGGCGCCACCGCTTATCTTGACGAGGCCGAGCGCGCCAATCGCGTCGGGTTCCTGCATCACGGCCGCCTGATTCGATGCGACACGCCCGCCGCTTTGAAGCGCAATCTGGAAGAGCAGGTTTACTTGATCCACTCCGCCGACGCGCGCAAGACCATCGCTGCTCTTGAGAAGCAGCCCGGCGTGCTCACCGTTCAACCCAAGGGCGCGGATTTGCACCTGTTTCTGCATCCGAAAATCACCTCCCCGGACAAATTACGTGAATCCGTTCCGTTCGAATTCAAACGCATTGAGCCGTCGCTCGAAGACATTTTCATCGCGCTGATGAGTAAAGACGAAACGCTCAATAAGGACACGCCGCATGCAGCCTAACCGGAATTTGGTGGCACAGACTTTAGTCTGTATGGCGTCAACACTCGCGTCGGAGTGGCGCCGCAGCAGTGCCTTTCTGAACCGCGACCGTCAGGGAGCGCGCACATGCTGACGGCATCTCGCTCCGGCCCCGCCGTCCACATCCAGAACCTGGTCAAGCGCTTTGGCGATTTTGTGGCTGTCGACAACGTCACCTTGGACGTCGCGCCCGGTGAAATCTTTGGCTTCCTGGGACCCAACGGCGCCGGCAAATCCACCACCATTCGAATTCTCTGCGGCCTGCTTCCGCCCACCTCCGGCAACGCCTCGGTCGGTGGGTTCGACGTCCGGACGCAGCCCGAAGACATCCGGAGAAACATCGGCTACATGTCGCAGAAGTTCTCGCTCTATGACGACCTCACGGTCTCTGAGAACATCGAGTTTTTCGGCGGCGTCTACGGAGTTTCCCAGGAAAAGTTGATTGCGCGCCGCGACTACGTCTTGAATATGGCCGGTCTTGAAGACAAGCGTGACATGATGACGCGTCTGCTGGCCGGTGGCTGGAAGCAGCGCCTGGCTTTGGGTTGCGCGATTCTGCATGAGCCGCCCATTCTCTTCCTGGACGAGCCGACCAGCGGCGTCGATCCCATCGCACGCCGGAATTTCTGGCAGCTCATCTATCAGCTCTCCGCCGCCGGCCATACCATTTTCGTCACCACCCACTACATGGATGAAGCCGAGTACTGCCATCGCGTCGCGCTGATGTATGGCGGCCGCATCATCGCACTCGGGTCGCCCGAGGAGTTGAAGAATTCCCTGGGCGTGGGTCACCTGTTGAATCTGATTACGACGGATCTGCTCGCCAGCATGACCGTGCTCGAAAAACACTCGAGCCTCCTGGATATCGCCGTGTTCGGCGGCGGGCTGCATGTGAAAGTCGACAACGCGGAAATCGCGATGAACGACATCCGCGCCTTGCTGGACGCCGCGGGAATCAAAATCACCACGCTCGAACCGATCACTCCATCGATGGAAGACGTCTTTGTCAGCCTCATCGAAGTCGAGGAAGCGAAAGCCGACAAAGCCGCGAAGGACGCGAAGGCCCAGAAGGCCCAGAAGGCCGTGAAGGAAAAGGACGCAGCATGAATTTTCGCCGCACCCGAGCCGTCGCACGCAAAGAACTGCTGCACGTCGTCCGCGACCCGCAGAGCCTCACCGCCGCTCTGGCGCAGCCCTTCATCATGCTGCTGTTGTTCGGATGGGCGCTCAGCATGGACGTCGATCACATCCCGACCATGGTCTACGATCACGACCATTCGCCGCAGAGCCGTGATCTGGCCCGCGCTTTCAGTGGCTCCCGCTATTTCACCATTCTCGATACCGTTCAAAGCTACGGCCCCATCGAACGCGCCATCGACTCGCGCAAGGTGCTCCTCGCCGTGGTCGTCCCCGATGATTTTTCGAAAGATATGCAGACCGGCAAGCCGGCGCAAGTGCAACTGCTGATCGACGGCAGCGATTCCAACACCGCGGCCATAGCACTGGGCTACGCGGAGGGCGTGGTCGGTTCCTACTCGCAGCAGGTGATGGTTTCCACCATGCGCGCGCAGCCCGCCAAGGGCGGCGTCGAGGTGCGCGCCCGCGTCTGGTATAACCCCGACCTGCTGTCCGGCAACTTCATCGTGCCCGGATTGATCGCCGTCATTCTGATGGTGATCGCGGCCAATCTCGGCTCGCTCACCATCGCGCGCGAATGGGAGAACGGAACCATGGAGCAGCTTTTGTCGACGCCGGTTCGCCCCAGCGAGCTCGCATTCGGCAAGCTCATGGCATATTTTTTTATCGGCGTCGCCGACATGCTCATGTGCCTGGTGGTCGGAATGTATGGGTTCAACGTGCCGCTGAAAGGCAGCCTGGCGTTGCTGCTGGTTTCAAGCTGCATATTCCTGTTCGGCGCCCTGGGCATGGGCATCATGATCTCGGCCATGAACCGCACGCAGCTCACCGCCTATCAGATGGGGACGCTCACCTCGTTTCTGCCGGCGTTTCTGCTCTCCGGATTCATTTATTCCATCGGCAACATGCCGCGCATCATTCAAGCGGTGGCGCTGTTCGTTCCCGCCCGCTACTTTATGAACATCGCCCGCGGAATCTTTCTGAAAGGCATTGGACTGCGGATATTGTGGTTCGATTTCCTGTTGCTGGTGGCGTACGCAGTCATCGTGTTCTATTTCGCAACCCGAAAACTAAGGCAGAAGGTCGCATGATCGCCGCACAACGCCTGGCCCGCACCATTCTCCAGCCCCATGCGTCAGCTTGGGGCTATCTAATAAATCCGGATCGCACAATCGTTTTGAAGCAGTGAAGGACCCCTCATGAGACAACGTCTGGCACGCATCATTCGAAAAGAGTTCATCCAGGTCCTGCGCGATCCGCGCATGCGCGGCATGCTGTTCCTGCCGCCCCTGATCCAGCTCCTGATTTTCGGCTACGCTGTGAACCTGGACGTCGACAACGCCAAAATCGCCTGGATGGATCAGGATCGCACGCCCGAGAGCCGCCAGCTTCTTTCCGAATTCGAAGGCTCCGGCCGCTTCCAGATCGTGTCCGCGCCGGATAGCGACGCCGCCATGCAGCGGCTGATGGATCGCGGACAAGTGGACGGAGTGGTACGCGTGCTGCCGGGCTTCGCCCGCGACATCGAACGCGGACGCACCACCAGCGTGCAGGTGCTGCTCGACGGCACCAATTCCAACACGGCCTCGCTGGTGTCAGGCTACGCGGCGCAGACCATCGGGCGTTATTCTTCCGAGGTGGTCGGGCGCCAGCAGCGCGCCTCTATGATTGGATTGACTGCCCCGGCAATCGGATCGACGTCCACGGGGAATGACTCGACGTCCCCGGCCAACGAAGGCGGGGGCTCCTCATCAACCTCGCAGCAACCTCAGGCGTCCATGGCGCAGCCCATGCCCGACATCGTCTCGCGTTCGCGCGTCTGGTTCAATCCCGATCTGCGCAGCAGGAATTATTTCATCCCCGGCGTGATCGTCAACATCATCACCATCGTGACGCTCTCACTGACCGCCATGGCCATCGTGCGCGAAAAAGAAATCGGCACCATGGAACAGTTGATGGTGACGCCCATCCGCCCCTCCGAACTGATCCTCGGCAAAACTCTGCCCTTCGTCCTCGTCGGATTCTGGGACATGCTGCTGGTGTTGGGCGCGTCGCTTTTGTTGTTTCACATTCCGTTTCGCGGCAGCTTCGGGCTGCTGCTGCTTTCGACGCTCCTGTTTTTGCTGACCACGCTGGGCGCGGGCCTGTTCATTTCCACCGTCGCGCGCACCCAGCAACAGGCCATGATGGCCACCAGTATTTTCTTTCAGCCGTTCTTCATGCTCAGCGGTTTCACCTTTCCTATCCGCAACATGCCGCAGGTGGCGCAGTGGCTGACGTACCTGAATCCGGTGCGATTCTTCATGGAAATCGTGCGTGGGGTGTTCCTGCAAGGGGCGGGATTTCAGGCGCTGTGGCCGCAGATGACCGCGCTCGCGATCTTCGGCGTGACGATTCTGGGGCTCAGCATTTCGCGCTTCCACAAGCAGCTCGAATAGGCGGGCGGACGGAGCGCGCGTGGACAAAACGTGGGTATTTTGTGGTGAAATCGTGGATAAAACGTGGCTATTTGATTCAACCACGAATTCCAGCGTGCGTGCGCTATTACTACCGTTGTTTCAGTATCTTAGAGACGTCGCGCCAGCAGCATGGTCATGTCGTCCTGGAGCTCCTCCGACGCGGTCCACTGATGCACGCTTTCGAGCACGATGTCGATAATCTCCGTTTCGCCGCGGTGCGCGTTGCGCACGATCAGGTCCATCAGCCGGTCTTCGCCGAACATCTCGCCATATTCGTTCTCCGGCTCGGTGATTCCGTCGGTGAAGCACACCAGCAGATCGCCGCTGCGCAAATCCACGCGGCTCTCGCCATAAACGGAAAACGGAAACGCGCCGACCACCGTGCCGTTCACATCCAGGCGCGATCCGGCGCCATCGCGCACCAGGATCGGCGGCAAGTGCCCGGCGTTGGTGTAGGTGAACGATCCGCTGGGCTCGTCGTAGACGCCCAGCAGGAAGGTCGCGTATTTTTCAGGAGACGTGTAGGAATGCAGTTGGTTATTCAGGCGGCTGACCAGTTGCGACGTTGAAACGGTGGGGATCACGGTCCCGTTCTTGCCTCCGCTTCCGGCCACCGCAGCCACCTCCAGCCAGGCTTGCAACTGCGTCCGGAGGGAGCTTTGCAGCGTGGCCATCAGCAGCGCGGCTGAAATTCCCTTGCCGGCCACGTCGCCGATGGCCAGCGCGATTTGCGTATCGCGAATCAGCTCGTAATCGTAGTAGTCGCCGGATACGATGCGCGCGGGCTGGCAGATGGCAGTCACATTCAACTGACGCGTGCGCGGCACCACGCGAGGATAGAGCTGGCTCTGGACTTCGCGCGCGATTTCGATCTCGGACTGGAGCCGCTCCTTCTCTTTCGCCACCACCAAGAGCTTCTCCAGGTTTTCCGTCATGGTGTTGAACGACACACTTAGTTCAGAGAGCTGGTCCGTTCCAGTCACCTGGATGCGGTGCGAAAAATCGCCTTCAATCACCCGTTGCGTGCCGTCATACAGCCGGTGGACCGCGCCGGTGATGGTTCGGGTCATGGTGGTTCCGACGATGAGAGAGATGATTTCCACGATAAAGAAGATAATTACTCCAGCGATTAACGCGATTTGCACAGCGCCTTGGACTACATCGGCCTGGCGGTTGAACACGGCGCTCCACACCGCCGAGATTCTGGTTTGGACCGTCAGATAGCCGGAGACCTGCTTGCCAGGCGTTTCCCAGTTCGCCGTGGGAATCACTGCAAGCCCCTGGATGTCGCGATCAAGACGATTCACTGCTTCGGGCACGCGCCTCGCCGTGGCCCCCGCCGATATTGCCCGCCTGGTCTGCAGTTCGAAGAAATCGACCAATCCCAGATCTGGAACCAACCCGGCCAGAACTTCATCCGTGAGCGGAGCTGTGATGGTGATGTCGCCGGAAGGGGTTTTTTCGTAACACCACATGTAGAATCGGCCGGCACGTTGGAGAAGTCCGTGGGTTGGGCCCCATCCGTCGCGCGGTTCCGGCAGTACGATGTTCCCGGGATAGCGGATCAACTTTCCCGAATCGCGCACCAATACCTCAATCCCCGGATAGCGCTGGCGATAGAACAGCTCGATCATTCGCTCGATCAAGGCCGGCCGAGCGGTGGGAGCGGTTTGGGCAATGCTACCGGCGGCGGACTGGAGCACGTCGATGCGCCGGTCAAGCTCGCTGGTCTCCAGATACACGGCGAGTTGCCGCGTCAGGAGAGTTCCCGCGGTAATGGCGAGGCCCGCGATCAGCAGAATCGGCACGACGGCGATGAAAAGGTAAGTGACCAGCAGGCGATTGCGCAATCGCCAGGTCGCGTAGCGCGCCAGACGCCACAGAACGCGCACCGCCAGCCAGATCCCCGTGAAGATGGCGCCCACAAGGAAGACGGAGGCAAGCGGCGCGCGCTGCGGGAATTGCCTCAGCGCGAGATAGCCCGCCAGCAGAATCAGAAAGGCGACGCCCACCCGTCCCAACCATGGATAGACGGATTGGAGGCGGGCGCGCATCGTTAGACCAGTTTTGCAGTTTCCAGGAGCGGATGTCGGGCGGACCGGTGTGGCGCGCACTTTGCGTGCCGCGTTCACATTTTAGTGAACGCCAGTTTTCTCAGTATTTCTGCTTGGCCAGGAACGCCAACAACAGACCATTGAACTCCGCCGAGTTTTCGAGCATCAGGAAATGACCCGACCCCGGAATCGACGTGTATTCGACGGACGGAAAAGCCGCGTGCACCGCATCCTGGCTGGCGATGGCTGAAGGACCCGCGTAAAGCCCCAGGATGGGGACCATCGGGATTTCTGTGGTCTGACCCGCAGGCTCGCGCGTGGCGTTCATCGCGCCCACCGCCGTCGCCTCTGGAGCCCCCAACATCATATTCAGCACCTTGGTCTGTACATCCGGCGTAGTCCCCGCGACAAAGAATCTACGAATCATCGCCTCCCGCGTGGCGCGGCCGTTAGGCCCACCCATCGTTGCACCCTGGCTGGCCCTCGCGGCGGCTTGCGCCGGCGGCAACGGCATGAGCCCGTCCACAAATACCAATGCCGAGACATGCTCCGGATATAGATGTGCGTAACGCAGCACCACCGGAGTTCCCATGCTGTGCCCCACCACGACCACCCGCTCCGCCTTCACTTCGGCCCGCACCACTTCGATGGCCCGCGCGAACAGGTCCATCGAGAATTTCCCGTCCTTGGGTGGGCTGCTCTTGCCGTGACCGGGCAAATCGAGTGTCACCACGCGATACTGCCTGGCAAGCGCGGGCACCTGCTCCGTCCACGTGGTCTCGTCGCAGGTGTACCCGTGCACAAGGATCACGGTTTTCGATGCGGTCCCGGTTACGGAAAAGTGAACGTTGACGCCGTCCACGCTGGCCGCACAAAGCGGCGGCGACAGAACCACAAACGCTGCAAGAACCGTTAGACCAAGGGCGCCAACTCTCATGAGCTACATGATAGCGCCTGATCCCGGAACACTTTCGAGGAAAAAGGGGACAGACCGCTCTGTCCACTGATGGGCTTTTTCAATAAATCAAGGTGTTGCTAATGGGACAGAGTGGTCAGTCCCCTTTTTCGGAATCGGTCGGCTAGGGTCCATGGCCTGAGCATGCGCGGGATCGATGGGCCGTCTTTGGTCTGATTCCTGCGAACAAGCGGGGCGAGTTTATTAGACGGCGACGTACTTTATCGTCTAATAAAAGGCTAAAGCGAATCCGCAGAGCGTCGAGCTATTTTGGCAAAAGGCGAAGCGAATTCGCGATGCGGTCCACATCAGCGGGCCGCGCGGCACCACGCGGCCAGGCAGCGACCAGAACGTACAGTCTCTTTCCTACGCACAACCAGCGTTCGTAGTCCATTTGTCCGGTCTTCAGAACTTCTTGTTGATACTCCGAGGCTGGATAGCCCCCGACAGTGATTTCCTTAACGGAAGAGGGGTCGGGGCGGAAACCCGTTTTTGACGCATCCAAGGTTCCCTCCTTAAGCTGTTTCATCGTCGTTCTAACTGAGGTCAAATACTGCGTAAAAGCGGCGGAACATCCGTTCGGGAAATTCGCGACAGTGAGAGCCGCGCTGTGATCCGTCAACGAGAACACGTACGCGTTGCCGTCGGAGACCTGCGAGCTCTTGTGGCGACCGGGAGCATCTGGGGCAAGGATCGCGAAGCCGTCGTCTGGATAGACGTACTCTTTCCAGCGCGTCTCATGAGTGGACGTCGGATTCGGCGGAGCTGTTTGCCCTCGGGCGGGTCCGCCCGCAACGACCATCGCGGCGATTAAGGCGCTGCGCCACGCTAAACGGACGATTAACATACGTGAGCAATTCCGATTCTACACTCACGGACAGTTCTTGCGTTCCTTTTGGGTGTTTGGGATGGCCCGCAAGGCTCGCCTGCGCTTCCGATAATCCGACGCTACGTCATCTCTGCCGGCCAACCCGGCCCGAAAGCTGCTCGCCGCCAAGATTGAGGTTGCTGAAAAAATGGGACAGACAGCCTTTTTTCGTGTCAGGCCTTGTGACCAAGATCGAGGATGAGCGTGACGAAAAAGGTGTCAGTCCCTATTTTTCAGCGGCGCGCGCCCTGACGGGCGCGCCTCAAAAGCCGCAGCAAAGCCGCAGCGCGCGCTTGACCGGCGCGCCACACCTAGCGCTCCATTCTGTCGCGCCTCAAGGACCACGCACTCCCTTACGGTCGTGCCTCAAAAAGCGAAAGCGGCAGCTACACCTGCGTCTTGGCGATGGCCGGCACGTCCGGGCCGGGCTCCAGCCAATACCTAGTCAGACCATCCACCAGTTCCTGGAACGCGGTGTCGACGTCGTCGGCAAAAGAGAATAAATTCAGGTCGCTTTCGGCGATCATTCCATGTTTTACCAGCGCGTCGAAGTTTATAATCTCTTTCCAAAACGCGGTGCCGTATAAAATGATAGGCATTCTCTTCAATAATTTCTGGGTCTGCATCAGCGTCAGGATTTCGGTCAGCTCATCGAGGGTGCCGAATCCGCCAGGAAACACGACCAACGCTTTCGCCAGGTATGCGAACCAGAATTTGCGCATGAAGAAGTAGTGGAACTCGAAACACAACTCCGGTGTGATGAACGGATTGGGGCGCTGTTCGAAAGGCAGGCCGATATTCAATCCGATGGTCTTGCCGCCGGCGTCCTGAGCGCCGCGGTTGGCCGCCTCCATGATGCCCGGCCCGCCGCCGCTGCAAACCACAAAACGCCGGCCCTGGTGCGGCAAATGATCCGACCATTCAGTGATCCTGCGCGCCAGCTCGCGTGCGTCGTTGTAATAGCGCCCGTTCGGCCCCATCTCGAAGGTTCGCGCCGAGCCGAAGAAAACGATGGTGTCCTGAACCTTCTCCTTGCGGAAATGCGAGAGCGGATACAGGTATTCGCTCACGATGCGCAGGGAACGCGCTTCGGGTGAATCCAGGAATTCCTGATTTCGATATGCGAGCAGCGGATGACCCGAGTGGCTTTGGTCGCCGGCCGTGGACGTTGCATCGTGGTCCGCGGACTGATCCCCACCCTGACGGGTGGGGCTTGAAACCGACGAAGGCGACGGGCCCCCAGCCTGACGGCTGGGGCTGGAGGGCGACGAGGGCGATTTGGGATTCATGATTCGGCGGACCGGCCCTGCTCCACCGCAGCCAGCCGTTTCTCCAATTGTCGCATTGTCTTCAGAAGCTCCGGCAGCTTCGGAAATGCGGTTACGGCGCGCAGCCACTCGCGAGCTTCAAACGCCGGCGATCCGCTCATCACCGAGCCCGCGTCCACGTCGCCGCCGATGCCCGATTGCGCGTAGATCACGGCGTTCGAGTGAATGGTCAAGTGCCCGGACACGCCGACCTGCCCGGCCAGCAGCACATTCTTCTCAAGAATGCTGGACCCGGCGATCCCGGTTTGCGCGCAGATGATGTTGTCCTCGCCCACGACGCAGGTGTGTCCGACCTGAACCAGGCTGTCGATCTTCGCGCCCCGTTTGACGCGGGTTTCGCCGACGGTGGCGCGATCGACCGACGTGAGTGTCTGGACCTCGACGTCGTCCTCAATCACCGTCACTCCGCTCTGTACGATCTTGAAATGCGAGCCGTCGGCGCGCTTCGCGAATCCGAACCCGTCGCCGCCGATCACGACGCCGTTCTGCAACGTCACACGGTCGCCGATACGGCAGAATTCGCGCACCACTGCGTTCGAGTGCGCGTGGAAATCGTCGCCGATGCGTGCGCCTTCATAGATCACGACATGCGCGCGCAGCACGGCGTTGCGGCCGATCACCACGTTCTCTTCGACCACCGCGAAGGGTCCGATGGACGCGCCTTCTCCAATGCGCGCCGATGCCGCCACGCTCGCGAGCGGGTGAACTCCGGGCGGGGGCTTGGGAGGTTGATAGAACAGCGCGAGCGCGCGGGCGAAATCGAGATAGGGATTGGCGGAGAGAAGCTGGGCGGCGTCGAGTCCGGGGATGATTTTAGAGACCAGCACGGCCGCCGCGCGCGTGTGCTTTACTTTGTGCGCGTATTTCGGATTGGCGAGGAAGGTCAGCTCGGAGGGGCCGGCGTGCTCTATTCCCGCGACGCCGGTAATTTCAATCGAGCCGTTGAGGGAGCCGTCGCCGTGCAGCTCACAGTTGAGCGCGGCCGCAAGTTCGGAAAGTTGCATGCTTCTAGAGTAATGCGAGCCACGCCTGTGGGACTGCCGGCTGAAGCGGGCGCGCATGTTGCACGGGCGATTACGCGTCGACGGCTTCCAGCGCCCTCGCCGCATATCGGCGGGCGACGTAATCGTCGAGAATCGCGATGAATTCCTGGACAATGCGATCGCCGCGCAGCGTGCACTTGAGCTTGCCGTCGACGTAAACAGGCGCGACCGGTTCCTCAAACGTGCCCGGCAGCGAAATGCCGAGATCGGAGTGTTTGGATTCGCCGGGGCCGTTCACCACACACCCCATCACCGCGACCCTCATCTCCTCAACGCCGGTATATTGCGCCTTCCAGACGGTCATTTGTGTCCGCAGATAGGTCTGGATCTGATCCGCCATGTCCTGGAAAAACGTACTGGTGGTCCGGCCGCAGCCGGGGCACGCGGTGACCTGGGGAGTGAAGCTGCGCAGCTCCAGCGCCTGCAAAACCTGCTGGCACACGATCACTTCCTCGGTGCGATCGCCGTTGGGAAGCGGCGTGAGCGAAGCGCGGATGGTATCGCCGATGCCTTCTTGAAGCAGCACGCCGATGGCGGCGGTGGTGGCGACGATACCCTTGGAGCCCAGACCCGCTTCCGTAAGACCCAGGTGAAGTGGATAGTCGCATTCGGCGGCGAGCATGCGGTAAACCGCAATCAGATCCTGCACGCCGCTCACCTTTGCGCTGAGGATGATCTTATCGTGCGCGAGGCCGTGATGCTCGGCGGCCTTGGCGGATTCGATGGCGCTGACCACGATGGCCCGTAGCGTGACGGTCTTCGCATCCAGCGGTTCGGGCAGGCGATTGTTTTCGTCCATCATGCGCGTCAGCAGCGCCTGATCGAGCGAGCCCCAGTTCACGCCGATGCGCACCGGGCGATCGTACTCGATGGCGGCTTCGATCATGACGCGGAAATTATCGTCGTGCTTCTTGCCGATGTTGACGTTTCCGGGATTGATCCGATACTTGGCGAGAGCGCGCGCCATATCGGGATACTTCTTCAAGAGGAGGTGGCCGTTGTAATGAAAATCGCCGATGATCGGGACGCGCACGCCGAACTTATCCAGCGTCTCGACGATTTTCGGCACGGCTTTGGCTGCGTCGTCGGTATTCACGGTTACGCGCACCAGTTCGGAACCGGCCGCGGCCAACGCCATGGTCTGATTCACGGTGGACATGACGTCGGCCGTGTCGGTATTGGTCATGGATTGAACCACGATGGGACTGGATCCGCCGACCTTTACCGTACCGATGGTGGCTTGCGCCGAACGGCGCCGCGTGCTTGCTGCCATGAAATCCTGACTCCCTCCACTTTAATCTTTCCGGTGCGGACGTGAACCTTTATTGTATCGTGGACATTCGCACATGAAGCCAGAAGAGCCCGGCGTCCGGCCCGTCATCCAACCCGGCATCCAACGACAGGAGCGCAGTGTTGCCGCGCACAGCGCACAATTGAAGCGCGAGCTGGGCCTTCCCAATCTGGTCTTCACGCAAATCCTGTTCGTGATGGGGTTGTCGTGGGTGGGCGCAGCGGCGAAGCTGGGATCATCGCACACCACGTTCTGGCTGCTCGCGGTGGTGTTGTTCTACATTCCATCCGCGATCGTAGTGGTGCACCTGAGCCGCAAGACGCCGCTCGAAGGCGGGTTGTATCAGTGGGCGAAAATCGGTTTCAGCGAAAGAATCGGATTCCTGGTCGCGTGGAACTTGTGGATCTACGCGATGATTCTCACTTCCGAGATCGGACTGATGGCAGCGACCGGTTTCGCTTACGCAACGGGCATCCCGTGGATCGCGGAGAGCAAGTGGATCATCGCGCTGGCAAGCATCGCCATCATCGGCGGACTGGCGTGGCTCTCGACGGTCGGGTTGGGCGCGGGAAAGTGGCTGCACGGCGCGGGCGGCTTGACCATGGTGGTGGTGCTGACGGCGATGATCGCGCTGCCGGTGGTGTATTGGATGCGAGGCGAAAAGCCGGTTTCGCCGCCGTTCGCGCTGGCGGTGCCGGCGATGACGCTGCTCAATCTGAACATTTTGGGCAAGCTCGGATTTGGAGCGCTGGGCGGATTCGAGTACGTGGCGATCTTCGCGGGCGAGTGCCGCGATCCCGCGCGGACCATCGGGCGCAGCGTGATGATCGCCGCGCCGATCGTCGCGGTCCTGTTTATTCTGGGCACGGCATCGGTGCTGTGGTTCGTGCCGCCGGACCGGATCGATCTGATCTCGCCGGTGTCACAGGTGCTGGCGATCGGCGCGGGGCCATTGGGGATCGGCGCGCGGATCGCATCCGTGGTGATCCTGCTGGTGTTGGGGATGCGCGTGGCGCAGACCAGCGTGAACTTCTCGGCCACAGCGCGGCTGCCCATGGTGGCTGGGTGGGATCACCTGCTGCCGAAGTGGTTCACGAAATTGCATCCGACGTACAAGACGCCGGCTCACTCGATTTTCTTCGTCGGGGCAATGACGCTGGCGTTTTGCTTTTCGGGAATGATCGGAGTGGGGAGCCAGGAGGCGATGCAGCTTTTCAACAATTCGGCGGGGATTTATTACGCGATCGCGTACCTGGCGCTGTTCGCGCTGCCGATAGCCGGAGCTTCTTCGATGGGTGTAAAGATCGCGTCGGCGTCGGGATTGCTGATGACGCTGCTGTATATCGCGCTCTCCATTTTTCCGATCATCGAGGTGACCAGCCGCGCCGCGTTCACGGCCAAGATCAGCAGCGTGGTGATCGCGGGGAATCTGATCGGCATCGCGATTTATGCGATTGCCGAGCGAAGGCGGCAGGCTCAGGTGCGTGTCTGATAAGAGATAATGGCCCGATGAAAGGATTGCTTCTCGCCGCAGTCTTCGGCGCATTGGCGATCACGGTCGTCGCACAGGATGATTCTCCGGAAATCCGGATCGAAAAAGTGGTCACCGGGCTACGATTCGCTGAAGGGCCGGCGTGGTCGCCCGAGGGATTCCTGTTGTTCAGCGACACGGTCACCAACAAGCTGCACAAGCTGGTTCCCGGTCAGAAAGATTCCGAGCTTGCCGAGATCCCGGGCGGTCCCATCGGCAACGCCTATGATTCCGAGGGCCGGCTATACACCTGTGAATTTCGCGAGCGGCGCATCACGCGAACCGCTAAGAACGGGAAAGTGGAGGTGCTGGCCGCGCGGTTCGAAGGGAAGCGCTTGAACGCGCCCAACGATATCGTGGTGCGGCGGGACGGCCATGTTTACTTCACCGATCCGGCATTCGGCAACCAGCAGGACACGCGCGAGCTGGATTTCTACGGCGTCTTTCACTTGACGCCGAAGGGCGAGATGGAAGCCATCGCGAAATTGAAGACGCGTCCCAATGGGCTCGCGCTGTCGCCCAACGGCCGAACGCTTTACGTCACCGATTCGGATGCGAAATGCGTGCGCGCTTACGATTTGGGCCGCGGCGGCGATTTGGATCGTAGCGGCGCCGGCGGAGAAGGCCGCGTGATTGTCGAAAAGATTCCGGGCGTGCCCGACGGCATTCGTACCGACGAGAAGGGAAACCTGTGGGTAGCCGCGAATGCCGTGTTCTCCTACTCGCCGCAAGGAAAACTGCTGCGGGAGATCGCGATCCCGGAAACACCGTCCAACCTTACGTTTGGCGATGCCGACCTCGAGACATTGTTCGTTACCGCGCGCACTTCAGTGTTCCGCGTGCGGATCGGCGTGAAGGGCGCCTCCCAGAATTAAAGAAAAAAGGAGTCAGAAGTCAGGAGTCCGGAGTCAGAATGGACGGCGCTATCCACAGCACCCTTTGCTGGGCGTCGGGGCGTTGATCTTCCGGCGCGACGCGATCTTGTTGGTCGAACGCGGGCGAGATCCGCTGAAGGACTATTGGTCGCTTCCCGGCGGCCTGGTGGAAACCGGTGAGCGTCTGGAAGCGGCGATCACTCGCGAAGTTTTCGAAGAGACCGGATTGCGTGTGAAGCCCGGCCCGATCTTCGAAGTCTTTGAACGCATCATGCGGGATGCTTCCGGGCGTCCCGAATATCACTACGTGCTGATCGACTACGTGTGTAAAGTGGTAACCAGTGGGGTTCGCGCGGGCGGCCCTCAGCTTTGTCCCGGGGACGACGTGAGCCGCGCGGAATGGGTGGCAATGAGGAAGCTCGATCGATACAAGCTCACGGAGGGCACTCTTGCCGTGATTGAGAGAGCAGCGAATGCACGCGGAATCCGTTCTTGAGTTCGAATCGCTGCGCGGGGTAATCGCACGCTACGTGCGAAGCGCGCTCGGGCGAGCCGAACTGGATGCGCTCTTGCCGGTCCCCGATCGCGCGGCGATCGAGTCCGCGCTCGCGGACGCCGCCGAAGGCATTGAATATCTGCGCGCAGTATCGAAGCCGCAAGCGGCTTCAAGCGGCGCCGCGATTCGCATCCACTTCAACGAAATCGCCGATCCAGGCACGTCTCTCGCGCGCTTGCGGATTGAAGGCGCGACCCTGGAAGCGACAGAGATTTTCGAGATCGCCCGGATGCTCGACCTGGCGGCGCAGGCGCGTTCGATTCTGTCGGCTGCTCGCGAAAGGTTTCCGCGGCTGGCGCAGCACGCGGCCGGAATCGCCGATCTAAGGGACATCGCGTCCGAACTGCGGGGCAAGATTCTGCCGGGCGGTTCGGTTGCCGACCACGCGAGTGTCGCGCTCGCGCGCTTGCGACGCGATGGCGAACGGCAGCGCCACAAGATTCAGGAGTCGCTCGAACGCTTTCTGCGCGCGCATCATGAGGATGGCACGCTCCAGGAAGATTTCGTGACGATTCGAGACGACCGCTTCGTGGTACCCGTTGTCACGGGCCGCGAACGGCGCGTGGATGGCGTGATTCACGGCGCCAGCGGCAGCGGCCACACGCTGTTCGTCGAGCCCATCGAAACCATCGAGCTCAATAATGAGCTGGTCCGGCTGCGGGAAGAGGAGTTGCGCGAGGTGCATCGCATCCTGCGCGAATTTACGGTGCGCTTGCGGTCGCACGCCGTGGAAATCGGCTCGACGGCGGCGGCGCTCGGAGCGCTGGAGTTGATTTTCGCGAAGGCTGAATTCGCAATCGATTTCAACTGTTCGATTCCACGGCTGAGCCCGAACGGCTCGCGCCGTCTGATTTTGCGCGAGGCCCGTCATCCACTGCTCGAAGACCTCTTTCGCGGCCAGAAGAAGAGTGTGGTGCCGGTCTCGCTGTCCCTGGATGAATCCGACCGAACGCTGCTCATCAGCGGGCCGAATACCGGTGGAAAGACGGTGGCGCTGAAGACCGTCGGCGTTCTCGCGCTGATGACCCACGCCGGACTTCCCGTGCCCGCCGCCGAAGCCGAGTTTCCGCTTTTTGACGATGTGCTGGCCGACATCGGCGATCACCAATCGATTCAAGAAAGCCTTAGCTCATTCTCGGCCCACATCCTGGCAATGAAATCCATGCTGGAACGCGCCACGCCGCATTCGCTGGTTCTGGTCGACGAACTTGGCCGCGCCACCGATCCGGAAGAAGGCGGCGCACTGGGTGTCGCACTGCTCGAAGCATTTCGCCACCTGGGCGCGTTCACGCTTGCTTCGACGCACCTTCTCGCCATGAAGGTTTATGGCGCTTCGACGCCGGGAGTGGGCAACGGGTCGATGGGTTTCGATGATGAGACACTTCAACCGACGTATGTCTTGCGGCTGGGCGCCCCCGGAAAATCGGCGGGACTCGATATCGCAAGCAGGCTCGGGCTGGATCCAAGTCTGATTGATGCGGCGCGTTCGCGCATGACCAATGCCGAGCGCGACGTGTCGCGATTTCTCGCAGAGTTGCACTCGAGTCTGGGTGCCGTGGAACAGCAGCGGGGTTCGCTCACCATCCGGGAGAAAGCAGTCGAGAAGCGGGAACAATCGGTCGAACAGAGTTGGGAAAAGAAATACGCGGCGAAGATCCGCGAAATCGAGCAGCGGGCAGAGGAATTGACCCGGCAGTTTGAGCAGCGCGCGGGAGCGGCCCTGGAGGAACTAAGCGAGCGATCGCGGAATCGCGCGCACGTGCAGGTAGCCAAGACGGCGCGCGAATACACGGAGGCGGTCGAGTCACTCGCGACAAAGAGCTCATCGACGGCAGATCAAGCGCCCCCCGGAAGTCCGGCCTCGCATGCCTCACCGAAGCTGAAGTTGGAAGAAGGCGCGCGAGTGCGCCTCAAGGGAATCCGCCAACCCGCCACCGTGCGGCGTCTGCTGGAAGGCGGGAGGGTGGAAGTCGACGCGGGATTTATGAAGATGCAGGTTCCGGTGACGGATGTTGAAGAGATTCTGCCGGAGGCGTCGTCGCGCCCGGCCGCGAATCTCAGTAACGTCAGTTACAGGCAAGGGCCAAGCCTGGATTCCTATCGCGAGATCAACATCATCGGGCAGCGCGCCGAAGCAGCCATGGAGCAAGTGGACAAGCTTCTCGACAACGCCGTCATCGCGCAAGTGGAGCGTGTGCGCATCATACACGGCCACGGCATGGGAATCTTGAAACGCGCGGTCGCCGATCTGCTGAAGGAGAATCCGCACGTCGAGAAATTCTACGTGGCGGGGCCGGAAGAAGGCGGCACGGCAGCGACCATCGTCGAGTTGAAGTGACGTGCCGCACGCTTCAGATTTGTTCGAGCGGAAAGGCTAATGTCGATACAAGTGTCGACTCAACACGCTGAAGCGTGCGCCACGTTAAAATCAAAGTTCCCCATGGAAATCGATCAGACTCCGGCTTTAGAGAAAGTGTACGAACCGCAGCGATTCGAGCCGCATTGGGCTAATTGGTGGGTGGAGTCGGGCATTTTTCACGCCGACGCGCGTCGTTCTTTAGAGGGTGGCGAACCGTATTTTTCGCTGGTGATTCCGCCCCCCAACGTCACCGGCGCGCTGCACATCGGACACATGTTCGAGCACACCATCATCGACGCGCAGGTGCGCTGGCAGCGGATGCTCGGCGTGAACACCCTATGGCTGCCGGGCACCGATCACGCGGGAATTTCGACGCAGATCATGGTGGAACGGCAGATCGCCGAAGAAGGTTTGACCAAACACAACCTTGGCCGTGAGAAATTCCTGGAACGCGCGTGGGCATGGAAAGAGCAGTACGGCGGGCAGATTCTCGAACAGATGAAGCGGGTCGGCGACAGCGTGGATTGGAGCCGTCTGCGCTTCACCATGGATCCCCAGCTTTCGCGCGCGGTGCGAGAGGCGTTCGTGCGGTTGTACGAAAAGGGCCTGATTTATCGCGCCGAATACATGGTGAACTGGTGCCCGCGCTGCCAGACCGCCCTGTCCGATCTGGAAGCGGTCCCACAGGAGACCGACGGACATCTGTGGCACATTCGCTATCCCGTGAACAGTAGCGACGTGAAACTGGTGGTGGCCACCACGCGCCCGGAAACGATGTTGGGCGATACGGCGGTCGCGATTCATCCAAGCGATCCGCGAGCGGCGGAGCTTGCGGGAAAAACCGCGCAGCTTCCGTTGATGGATCGTCCGATTCCCATCATCCTCGATCCCATGGCCGATCCGGAATTTGGGAGCGGAGCCGTGAAAATTACGCCCGCGCACGATCTCAACGATTTCGAAGCGGGCAAGCGTCACAATCTTCCCAGCATCAAAGTGATCGACGAGAACGCCAAGATGACTCACGAGGCTGGGCGTTTCGCGGGACTGGATCGCTTCGAAGCGCGCAAGCAGGTGGTCGCGGAACTGGAAAAGCTGGGGCTGCTCGAAAAAATCGAGCCCTACAAATTAAACGTGCGCAAATGCCAGCGCTGCCGGACCATTGTCGAACCGCTGGTTTCTATGCAGTGGTGGATGAAGATGAAGCCGCTTGCCGAGCCCGCGATCAAGGCAGTGGAAGACGGCCGCATCACGTTCGTGCCGGCGAACTGGGCAAAAACATATTTCGAGTGGATGTACAACATCCGCGACTGGTGCGTCTCGCGGCAGCTCTGGTGGGGGCATCGCATTCCGGCGTGGCATTGCCGCGATTGCAAACATACGACGGTGGCGCGCGAAACGCCCACTGCGTGCGAGAAATGCGCGTCTGTCAACATCGAGCAGGAAACCGACGTGCTCGATACGTGGTTCAGCTCGGGGCTGTGGCCCTTCTCAACGCTCGGCTGGCCTGACGATACGGCCGATCTGCGGGCGTTCTATCCAACCACGCTGCTGGTGACCGGCTTCGACATTATCTTCTTCTGGGCCGCGCGCATGATCATGCTCGGCATGGAAATGACCGGCGAGGTTCCTTTTCTCCAGGTGCACATCCACGGACTGGTGCGCGACGCGGAGCGCCAGAAGATGTCGAAGATGAAGGGGAACGTGATCGATCCGCTGGTGCTGAACGAAAAATACGGCACCGACGCGGTGAGGTTCGGTTTGCTGGTGGCGGCGGCTCCCGGGAACGATATCGCGCTGAGCGAGGAAGTGATCGCGCGCGGGCGCAATTTCGCGAACAAGATTTGGAACGCTTCGAGGTTGCTGTTCAGCAAGCCTCGCGAAGGTACGAACGAACCCGCGACGCTCGCAGACCGCTGGATCGCAAGCCGGTTGAACTGGTGCGCGGAGTATGCCAATCGAGCTTTCGAGCATCACCGCTATCACGAGGCCGCGGACGCGATCTGGACTTTCTTCTGGGACGATTTCTGCGATTGGTACTTGGAGTTCAAGAAGCTCGATGCAGAGTGGAGCTTTGCGTATGTAGTGTATGAGAAAGCGCTGCGGTTGTTGCATCCTTTGATGCCATTCCTCACCGAAGAGTTATGGCAGCGGCTGGAGATGCCTGGGAAGTCGATCGCGCTCGAAACATATCCGAGTTGGGACGATGCCGCCAATGACGTGGACGCCCAAAACGCGATGGACGTAATCCAAAAGATCGTGACCGAGATCCGCCAGAGCCGCGCGTCCAGCAAGATCGACAAGAGCCAAGTTCTGATCGCCAGTATAAGCGCGCCGCCTACCGCCTTCGTGGTTATTGAACAAAATCGCAAAGCGATCGAGCGGCTCGCCAATGTGACCCTGACGCTTGAGCAAGGACCGCTCGCTGTGAAGCTTGATATTCCGTTAGATCGAGCGCGCCTCGAAAAAGAGAATGAACAGATCGAAAAAGTAATCGCCAACTCCAGGCGCCAACTCGACAACCCGGATATCGTCGGCAAGATGCCGGAGAAAGTTGTCGCGACGCTGCGATCCAAATTGGCGGAGTACGAAGCGCAGCTCGCCAAGAATCGCGCGGCGCTTGGGGAATGACCGGCTCGCGTCCAATGACCTTCGATATCTCGCATCCCGATGTCCGGCGCGCGATTGAGAACGCCCTTGCCGAAGACATCGGCGCTGGCGATATCACCACCGATGCCTGTATCCCCGCCGATCTTCTCGCCGAAGCGCGGTTCGTCGCCAAACAAGAACTGACACTCGCGGGCATTGAGCTGCTCCCGATCCTCTTCAGCGACGCCACGCTGAAAAAATGCAGCGGCGACCGCGTCCATCCCGGCGAGGAACTGGCGATCGTTCGCGGCCCCGCTCGACTCCTACTCACTCGCGAGCGCGTCGCTCTGAATTTCCTCCAGCGCCTCTCCGGAATCGCCACGCTGGCCGCGAAGTTCGTCGCCGCCGTCGACGGGACCGGCGTCCGCATCCTCGATACGCGCAAGACCACTCCTGGACTCCGCGTTCTCGAAAAGATGGCTGTGGCAGCCGGTGGTGGCGTCAATCATCGAATGGGCCTCCACGATGCGATTCTGATCAAGAACAATCACATCCGCCTGGCGGGCGGCGTGCGCATCGCGATCGAACGCGCGCGAGCCGCCGCTAAATCGTCCGGCAGACCGATCGAGATTGAAGTGCGCACGCGGGCTGAGATCGAAGACGCGCTCGCCTGCGGAGCGGCGCGATTGCTGCTCGACAACATGACTCCCGCGCAATGCGCCCATGAGATAACTTTCATCGCGAGGCGGGCGGAAACCGAAATCTCCGGCGGAATCACTCTCGAAAACGTGCGCGCCTACGCGGAAGCGCGCCCCGATTTCATCTCGACGGGCGCGATCACACACTCAGCCGCAGCAGTCGACATCAACTGCGGAATTTATGGCGTTTGATCCCGCGCCATTCGATTTAACGCGGGTTCGCGAGCGGTTGCCGGAGCGGCAGATGCATTGGTTCGCAAGCGTCAGCTCCACCATGACTTTGGCGGCGCAACTGGCGCGCGACGGGTGCCCTTCAGGAACCGTGGTCGGTGCGGACGGGCAAGTGGCCGGCATTGGGCGTCACGGCCACACCTGGCACTCCGAAGCGGAAGCGGGACTCTACGTGTCCATCGTGCTCAGGCTCCCCATCACTCCGGACGCCCTGCCGGTGCTGATGCTCGCGTTGGGAGTCGCCACGGCCCGCGCGATCGAGGAAGTAGCGGGGCTCGCGGTTGATCTGCGCTGGCCGAACGATGTGTTGATACAGGACGTGGAGCAGGGCCATGCCCCGCCGGGCGCAGCCAAGAAATGCGCGGGAATTCTGGCGCAGCTCGAGGGCGAAGCCGTGGTTGCGGGGATCGGCATCAACGTGAATCACACGGCTTTTCCCAGCGAAATCGCATCGATGGCGACCTCCCTGCTCCTGGCAGGCAAGCGCGGCGTCACGCGCGAGGATCTTCTGGTCACGCTGCTCGAAGAGATCGACGCGTGCTGTAAAATTCTGACGATGGAAGGCGCGCCGGCGATGCTCCAACTTTACACGCGCCACTCCAGTTATGCGCGGGGCAGGCGTGTTCGCGTGGAGCGCGACGGCGCGATTATCGAAGGGACCACGTGCGGCGTGGATGCATCGGGGTTTCTGGTGGTGCGCGAGGATAATGGAAAGGAAACGACCATTCTGGCCGGCGGCGTGCGGCCGGTCTGATCACCCAGGCATCGCCTGAATTTCGCGCCATGAATGCACCTCAACAACCCTGCGGCAAGACAAATGACTCACCCTTCATCGGTTGTCGCGGCGGCCAAAGGTAGCCAGAGGCTACGTGGCAGAACATTATTTCAACTACTTCACTGAAATCGAGGATCACTTCGTGCGCACGCGCGGCGCGGGCTTGTTGTTTTCCCCTCTCGATTGGGCTCTCATCGAGACTTGGAAGAACGCTGGAGTCCCGCTGGAAGCAGTACTGCGTGGAATCGACATTGCGTTCGAAAAATGGCGAAGCCGCCCAACCCGGGCGCGCATTCAAAAAGTGAATTCGCTGGCGTACTGCACGCAGGCGGTCATGGTGGAGGCGCAGGCGATGGCCGAAACTGCTCCGGTCGCGCGCAAGAGCGCCAAGCCGCCGTTTGAGATCGCCGACGTGCGTGCATTCATCGCGCGCAATGTGGGCGCGTTGAACAAAGCCGGGCAAGGCGATATTGCCGCGTCGCTCGAATCCCTGGACATCGATGCGCTCTACGCTGATCTTGAGCAGCTAGAGCAGCGGCTCACCGCGATTGAGGAAAAAATGATCGCGACACTTCGCGCTTCCGCTAGTGCAGAAGCCTTGTTCGCGGCGCGCCGCGCCCTTGATCTCGATCTCAAGCCCTATCGAGGGAAAATGACCGCCGATCAGATCGCCATGCTCGAGAAGCAGTTCCTGGAACGTCGGTTGCTCGAATCGGCGAATCTGCCGCGACTCAGTCTGTTTTATCTCTGATAGAATCGAACCCCACGAAGCGGATCGCAACCGTATGGCCTCTAATATCGGCCCGTTGTCCGTGGTGGAACCGTCGCGGGACTTCTTCCTACACCCAGCAAAGCGGTCGGGACTATTTATGACCGTGCGGCGACATCGCCGGCGCTGTGTACCCCGCATACTCGACCATCGCCATGAACCCGTAGTCCATGTGCATCTGCTGATGACAGTGGAACAGCGTGGGGCCGGGATTATCGGCAACGAAATCCACCTCCACTTGCTTGCGAGGCGGGACCATCATCACATCTTTCATCACGCCGGACATGGGAATGCCCGCGAATTTGACCAGCTCGAAGGAGTGACGATGCAGGTGTACCGGATGCGCTTCGTCGCTCTGATTGTCGAACACCAGGCGGTATCGCCGGCCGGTGGTGACGCGGATCGGATCGGTTTTCGGGAACTCTTTGCCGTTGATGGTCCAGTGATCCACCCAGCGATTTCCCGCGAACTTTTGTTTGAACACCAATGGAACGATTTCCGCCTCCGGCCGCGGCCCGCGGTTGGAGAAGCGCCCTTCGCCAAATTGTGTATAATCCCACGGGCCTACGTGGACAGGAATGCCGGTAATAACGCTGACATGAGCGTCGGGATCAATGCCGAGTGTCTCGAACATAGGCGCACCGCCGCTGCTGCCCGCATACTCGACCACGACACCGAGCCCTGCCTTACGCATCCGATCGTCGGGCTCACCCAGAATCCACACGCCGGGGCTATCCATGGTGACGATCGCGTCGATGCGTTCAGCCGGTCCCAGTTCCAGCACCTCCACGTTGCGCGGCGTCGGAACGCGATTTCCGTCGAGCGCGACCACGTGGAATCTGTGACCCGGCAGAGCAAGACGATGCAGCATGGTCGCGCTCGCATTGAGGATGCGCAGCATCACTCGCTGGCCTTCTTTGACGCGCAGCGGCTCGCCAAACTCAAGCGCATGCGAGTTGATCGAATAGCGCTTATACGCGACTTCCAGGCCGCCTTCGTCGTCGCCCATCGTGCTCATGAACGGGTCCCAGCCGTGCAGCGCGAGGAAAAATTCCGCATCGAACGCGTCCGGCTCCTGTTTCGGTTCGATGTAGAAGAAACCGTACTGCCCGGAATACGTCGCGCGCTTCAGGTCGCGGCCCGCCGATACGTGCGTGTGATACCAGCGCGTCCCCGAGGGTTTCGGCGTGAACGAATACCGGGCCGAGGCATGCGGCGCGATGAACGGCGTGCCTTCTTCCGCCGCGCCATCGACCTCAGATGGAATCTGCAATCCGTGCCAATGAACCAGCTCCGGAATCGGCGTGTCATTATGAACTTCGATCAGGACCGGCTGGCCTTCGCGCACGCGCAGGACCGGCCCCGGCGCCGAGCCGTTGTAACTGGTGGTCTTGATGATATGTCCGGGCGCGATTTCGATACTGACCGGCGAAATTCGCAAGGTGATATCCGGCTTCGCGCCTTGCGAGACCCCGGTCTGCGGAAACGCAGAAGCTCCGGCCAGCGCAAGAAATTCCCGACGTGTCATGACAAGCGCTCCATACTGTCGCGCCTCATTAGGCGCACTCCATTCTTCTGACTCCTGACTCCTGACTCCTGTTTTAGAACTTGATGATAACTTGCGCGGCTTCGCCCAGCTTGGGCGGCGCGGCGGGAACGGTGAAGTCGACGATCACGGCCCCGCCGCGAACTTCGCGGACAGTTCCGGCAATCGGATCGGGACTCAATTCCGGCGCCTGCACCATTGCCGCCTGGCCCGCGTGAATGCGCGCGAGCACGGATACATCCGCCGCCGCGACAACTTGCAAGGACGTCAACTCCGTGGCGATCCTCACCAGGTCCTTCATGGACGGATCGACAGCCAGTCCCTGCAATTCCTGCTTTTCCAGGACGATTCCATCGACGGGCGAGTGCATTTCGGCGGCGGCCGCGGCGGTCTTCGAACGCTCCACCGCCGCCGTCGCTTCCATCACCGCCCGATTTGCCGCTTCCAAATCGCGGCCGAGTGCGGCTTCACTCTCGGATGCCTGCTGCGCGGCAGCATCTTGCTTTTCGGCGTATGCTTTCGCGCCGTTATAATCTTTCTCCGCCTTCTCCCAAGTCAGCCGCGGCGTCGCGCCGGAGGCCCACAATCCCTGCTGGCGATCGTAATCTTTTTGGAGGCGAGCCACGTCGTTGTGCGCGCGGCTCTGGTCGGCGTCGGCGCGCGATGATTCCAGGCGCGCTTTAAGCTGCTCGGCGCTGAGCGTGGTGACTCGAGATTCGGCTTTATCGAGATCGGACGTCGCGCGCTGCTCCGCTTCGTCGAACTTGGAACTGCCGATCCGGCCCAGCAACTGGCCCTCGAAAACCTCCTGGTTGACTTCGACGAAATATTTATCCAGCACACCTTCGATGGGCGGGGCCACGCTGACGACGGTGCGCGGCTCGACGCGGCCCGTGAGCGTAACTTGGGTGATGGGCGGTGGCGCGGCGGCCATCGGAACCGGTTTCGGCCGGTGAGCGATCCGCCAACGGGCAAATGTAATCGCGCTGCCGGCGACGATCAGGAGCGCGATGCCGGCAATCAGGGCCGTGCGTGTGTTGACGAAACGGAACACGATTTCATGATAGCGGCGATAGCGGGTCTAACGAGCCGCGACCATAGGGAGCGGTTAGAAAAAGGGAGCAGTTAAAAAAAACGGCGATCAAGACAGGGGCGTTTGCTCGAACACGACCCTCGCGCTGGCTTTCGGATACTCCGGATTCGCCTCCACTTCCTTAATCTGCAAAGTGTGGCGGCCGGCATGCGCCGCGATCAGCAACAGGAATTGGTAGGCATCCATGGGGCCCAGCGGACCGGGCGCGGTATGAATGCGCAGATCGTCCTGGGTGAATTTCACATACCCGAGAGTCTTGTCGCGGCGAGCGGTGAATTCGCGCGCCGCCTCCGCCGGCGTCGCGTACTTGCCTCCCGCGGGTGTGATCGGATCCGGTGCGGTCGCCTTCTTGCTGCGGTCGAGAATTCCAGCAACCAACGCATGATCCACTTGCGAGTTGGACGACGCGGCCCGCTCCACGGCGGGCGATTTCAGAACGTCCTGGGTCGCTGAAAAAAGATAATCCTCGGCGAGAACCAGATGTTCGGCGCATTCCGCCACCGACCATACGTTGGGAGCCGGCTTGAAGCGCCATTGCGCTTCGGTGAGGCCGGAAATGCTCGCCAGCATATTTTTCTTTGAAAGCTCGAGCTGTTCGATTAGATAGGTGCGCTCGGGCTCGTTCAGTTTTCCGCCGGTTTGGGCGAACACAGGGGTAACGACAGGCGCCGCGAGAAGGCAAAAAGCCATGAGCGGTTTCATGGGGTCTCCTAATGATTCACTTTATCAAAGTGAGAGCATCTGGAGTCTTCGAACGTGCTCAAAATCGCGCGTGTTGTTGGTCGCGAGCGGAACATCGAGCACCAATGCCGTCGCAGCGATCCAGGCGTCCTGCGGACTTAGCGCACGGCCCGTGGCACGTGCATCGGCGCGAACCCTCGCCCAAACCGTGCATAAATCGTTGTCCGCGTATAGCAGTTCAAACCGCTGCATGAATTGCTCGAGGAGAAGCCGGCGGCGGCCACCCCAGCCCGCCGAAATCGCGCCCATGCGCAATTCCGCGACGGACATGAAGGACAGAACCAGTTCGGACCCGCGCAAGGCGTCGGAGTAATGCTGCGCCAGAGAGTGCAAATTGAAGATATAGGAGGCGACGTCGGTGTCGACGACAATCTGACTCATTCAGGCGGGGTCTGGTCGGCGTATCGGCGACGATCCGCGTAGATGGCCTCTACAAAGCGTTCCGTCTCCTCGTCTGGTGCGGGGTCGACGTACCGCAAGATGTCGTCAAACGAAAAGGGCTTTGGGCCAACCAGTACCGGTTTGTACCCGGCATTTCGAAGATCCTGCAACTCGTCGTTCATTTTCGTCGCCTCTAACCCAGTATAACGCCCCCACCTTACAAATTGACCCAGGCCGCATCCTCTTCAAGAGTAGGCCAATCTTTGGCGAGCGATGATTCGGCGGCCAACGTCGACGCGGCGGCCTCGGTGTGAGCGTCCTTGAGTGAGGACAGGAACGCGAGTAATTTGTCGAGATCCGGCTCGGGCAGATGATTCACCTCGCGGGCGATCAGTTCCCGTTTGCTCATTGCGACCTCCATCCCATCGTACGGCATTTCATGCGGCTTCGAGTACTTGAGCAAGGGTGCGAGAATAGAAGGGAATGGTGGTTTACGGCATCTATTACTCGCTTCCGCTGATCGCGGCGGGCGTGCTGGTCGGCTACCTGACCTCCCATTGGGAGTGGGGAGCGCCATTCTACATTCTGGCCGCCTTTTGTTTGTACTTCTTTCGCGATCCCGAGCGCTCGGTCCCGCCGGGACCCGTCGCCGTCGCGCCCGCCGACGGAAAAATCGTGGCGGTGATGCCGGATTCAGCGGGCGCGAACCGCATCAGCATCTTTCTCAATATCTTCGACGTTCACGTGAACCGCACGCCTATCGCCGGCAAGATTACCTGCGTCAAATACAAGACCGGCCGGTTTCTGGTGGCAAGCAAGGAAGACGCCAGCCACTCGAACGAGCAGAACATCATCACCGTCGAAGGCGGCGGCACCAGGATCGTGTTTAAGCAGATTGCCGGGCTGATCGCGCGCCGGATCATTTGTTACAAGAAAGCGGGCGACATGGTCGACGCGGGTGAGCGCGTCGGGCTGATCAAGTTCGGGTCGCGCGTCGATGTATTTCTGGGGCCTGAATGGGAAGTCGCCGTCGCGCCGGGCGAGCGCGTGTCTGCCGGATCGAGCGTGATCGCGCGCAGGAGATCCGTATGAACCGGAGACTTATATGAAAGGGATGAGCCTTCGCGACCGCCTGGTGGACCCGCGATCGCCCGATCACCGCCCGCGCCGCGCAGCCTACGCGCTCCCCACTCTGTTCACGTCGGCCAACGTGTTTTTGGGTTTTTATGCGCTGCTCGAAGTTTTTCAGGGCGCTCTGCAAATGGCGGAGCACAGCCCCGGGGGCCACGTGCATTTCAGGTTCGCGGCGATGGCGATTGCCGCGGCCGTGTTTTTCGACGGCCTGGACGGGCGCATCGCGCGCATGACCAACACCGTGAGCGATTTCGGGCGGGAGCTGGATTCGCTCGCCGACGTGATCACCTTCGGAATCGCGCCCGCCGCGATGGTGTTCGTGTGGGGCGTATATTTCGTGCAGCCGGGCGATCCGCAGATGCTCGAAAACCTTAGGCGCGCGGGTTATTTCGTATCGTTTCTGTTTTTGCTGTGCGGGGCCTGCCGTCTCGCGCGGTTCAACATTCAAAAAAATCCGGTGCCGAAAAACCCCGGCCGGCCGGACCGAAAGTATTTCGTCGGGCTGCCGATTCCCGCGGCCGCGGGCGCGGTGGCAGCCATCGTATATGCCAGCGACGGCGTCCCGCTGGCAGGTTTTCCGCTCGACAATTGGATGGTTTCAGCCGCTTGGCTGGCGCTGGTGGGAATGCTCGCGATTTTGATGGTGAGCACGTGGCGTTATCCCAGCTTTAAAGACCTGACGCTGACGCGGCCGCGATCGCCGTTAACTTTCGTCCTGCTGGCCAGCGTGATCTACCTCACTTTCATCTTTTCGAGGCCGGTGCTGTTGGCGGCTGCCGCCGTTTACGTCCTCAGCGGGATCGTGATTCGCCTGGGCGGGATCGTGCGCCGGCGAGTGAAGCCCGTGCCCGCCGAACCGGAGCGTCAGGTTGGCTGAAAAGCGCGCCGGGAAAACCAATGGGGTCGCGGATCGTCCGCTGGTGGCCGTGGTGGGCGGCGATACCATGCTGGGCCGCGAAATCCGGCAACTGCTCAGCGAAGCGAATCCCGTGCCGCGCATCCAGTTGATCGCGGCGTCGGCCCCCGATAGCCCGGCCGATGTCGCCGCTGTGCTGAGCGAGCAGGACGAAGAGCCCGTCGTGATGGTCCCGCTCAGCGCCCAGAACCTGGAAGATTCGCGAGTGGCATTTCTCGCCGGATCGGCCGCTTCCGCGCGCCGTGCGCTGAAACTCAATCCGAAGGGCGGGCCCGTGCTGATCGATCTGACGGGCGCGCTCGAGGAGCAACCGCAAGCCAGATTGCGGGCGCCGTCATGTGAACCGCCGGCACAACCGGCGGGCCCCGGCCCCGCCGCGAAGCTCGCGCCATCGAGAAACTCCGGGGCGTCCTTGAGGGCCTCCGCAATTCAGGTGATCGCGCACCCGGCCGCGATTGCGCTGGCGTCGGTGCTCTCGCACATCGCGCGCCGCGCGGCGATTCGCAGAAGCATTATCCACATCTTCGAACCCGCCAGCGAGCGCGGCCAGCGCGGCATCGACGAACTGCACCAGCAGACCGTCGCCGTGCTGGCCTTCAAGAAATTGAAGAAGGATGTGTTCGATTCGCAGCTCGCTTTCAACCTGCTCGCGCAATATGGCGAAGAGGCGCCCGAGCCGCTCGGGCTGGTGGAGCAGCGCCTGGAGCGGCACCTGGCGTCGCTGCTGGCGGCTTATCCGGCGATTCCGATGCCGTCGCTGCGGCTGATCCAGGGTCCGGTTTTTCACGGCCACAGTTTTTCGCTGTGGATCGAATTCGAGGAGAACCCGGGGGTCAAGGAACTGGGGAGCGCGCTCGCCGATATCGGCAACGGAGCCGGCATCGACGTTCGTCCCGATGAGCCGCCGTCGAACGCGGGAATCGCCGGGCAGAGCGGATTGAGCGTGGGCGCAATCGCGGTGGATCGTAACCATCCGCGCGCATGCTGGATGTGGATGGTGGCCGACAATCTGCGGCTGGCGGCCGAGAATGCCATCGCGGTGGCGAAGGAGAACATGCTATGAGGTCCAACGTATCCGCGATCGTGTCCATGGTGGTATCCGCGAGACGGGCAGCCGCGATGGTTTCCGCAGGGCTCCTTGCCGCGGCGCTCGCGAGTATCGTCGCCGCCTGCGGCTACCATTCCGCCGGGCATTCCGACCTGCTGCCGAAGACCATTCAAAGCGTATGTATCCCCGCCTTCAGAAACACGAGCATGAAGTACAAGCTGAGCGATCGCCTGCCGGAGGCGCTCTCGATGGAGTTCATTGCGCGCACGCGCTATCACATCACCACCGATTGCGCCAACGCCGACGCCGTGCTCACCGGCTCCGTCAACAACTACATCTATTACCCGACCGTGTACGATCCCACCACGGGACGCGCCAGCGCGGTCGACATGCGCTTGTTCTTGACCGTGGCCCTGACTGAGCGCGCGACCAAGAAGGTTCTGTTCACGCGGGCCAATATGGAAGTACGGGAGCGCTATGAAATCAGCGTCGATCCGCGCGCGTACTTCGATGAGAGCGACGCGGGGCTCGCCCGCGTGGCTAAGACCGTCGCTCAGCAACTGGTCAGCGCGATTCTGGAAAACTTCTAGGCTGGAGAAAATGAAGTTAGCCGCGAATGAATGCGAATCAACGCGAATCAACGCGAATAAGAAATGCACTGCGATGCCGGATCGCGTCCCGGCGCATATCCCGGCACGCAACCATGATCGGCTTCAGAAAAAGATGCTAGCCACGGATATAGACAAATACCCACGAATCAGAACCCGCAAGCCTATTAGCGTTCATTTGCGTTCATTCGCGGCCCAACTGGTTCTCTCGGGAACTCGCCGAACTTACCAATGACACCGGAACAGTTTCTCGATCGGCTGCACCGGCACGGCCCCGCTCCGGCGTATCTGTTCCTGGGCCCTGAACAGTTCCAGCGCGACCGCTGCCGCCGCGCGCTGATCGAATCCGCCCTGCCTGAAGAGGATCGCGAAAGCGGCTTCACCCGTCACGATCTGGAGCAGACTACGCTTGCCGCCGCGCTCGACGATGCGCGATCGCTATCGCTGTTTGCATCCAAGCGCGTGATCTGGATCGCGGGCGCCGAAGCCGCGCTCCCGCGTGGGCGCAGGGTCGTATCGAACGCGGCATCGGACGCGGCGGACGACGGCGGGGATGCGGGCGGAGGGGATTCGCGCGACAGCGACGCGGGCGGCCTGGCCGCGTATTTCCGCGAGCCCACTCCCGGCACTGTCCTGGTGATCGAGGCCAGCCGCTACGATTTCGAAGGCGAGGACAAACCCAAGCTCGAACGGGTGCAGAAGTTTTTCACTGGGGCTATTTCCGGTGGTGACGCTCAAGTCGAGTTCCGGCCGTTTACGCCGGAAGCCGCGCGGTCGGTGGCGCAAACGCTCGCGAAACAAGCCGGATTGCAACTCGGTCTGGCGGAACTCGCGCTGCTGCTGGAGGCGACGGCGGGCGATATCGCGCGCATCGCGGTCGAAATCGAAAAGCTGCGCCTGTATACTTCCACATCATCCGGATCGCGTAAAGTCACCGCCGACGATATCGCGATGCTGGTTCCCGACGCCCAGTCGAGCACTATTTTCAAGCTGGTCGAAGCGTTGGGGCGGGGCGATCGCACGCGCGCGTTGCAGATCCTCGACACGCTGTCGCGAGCTGGTGAGTATATGCCGCTGGCGCTCACGTTTCTCGCCACTCAATTCCGAATGGCGCTGGCGGCCCGCGAAGCGGGGCTCCGGAGCGCGCCGCAGATTCAAGCGCATTTCACCAAACTGGGCACGCGCATCTGGCCGGATCGCGCCCGTCAGATTGAACAGACCGTGCGAGCGTTTCCCAAGTCACGGTTGGAGCGCGCGGTCGAAAAAGTGTTCGAGGCCGATCGCGGGCTTCGCGACGCGCGTCCGGACGATCGCATCGTGATGGAGGAGATGATTCTGGCGCTGACGGCGCAGGGTTGAGGTGGGGCAGGGCCGCGCCCTGCCAACGTTAAGCCGGGGTGGGGCAGGGCCATGCCCTGCCAAGGTCTAAGCAGCCGTCGCGAGTTTCCGCAGGCGCAGCGTGAGCCGGCTCTTGTAGCGCGCCGCCGTGTTCTTCTTGATCACGCCCCACTTGGCGGAACGGTCGATTAAAGAAAACGTTTGCGGCACCATCGCCTGGGCGGCCTTGGCGTCCTTGGCTTCCAGCAGACGGCGCATGGCGCGGATTTGATGACGCAGCTTGGACCTGCGGATACGATTGAATTCAGTGCGCCGTTCGGCGACGCCCACGCGCTTCAGCGCGGATACAGTGTTTGCCATTCGAGCTTTTATGATATCGCACCGGCAGTGCCGGGAGCAAATATGGTGGTGGCACAGGCTTCAGCCTGTGGGCGCCTTCCTATCGGCGATCTCTGAAAACGCCCTCTACAACTCTCCTCGAAAATGTTCGACGCCGTCGAGCGCGTAGTGCCGTGCCTTGATCGGATCGAACGGCTCGATGATTTCCCAGGCCTCGTCCTTGCGTTTTTCGGTGGGACAGTACGCCGCAAGGAACGCCGCTCCCTGCCGGGCGAGTATCAAATCATAATCCGCGTAGACCTCTTCGGTCGCGAATATGCGGGAGAGCTGCCGCATCAGCATGCCCCACAGGCTGCTGTTCTGGAGATGGTCTTCGGCGAAGCGAACCACTTCTTCGCCCGGCACGGTGATCACGTTGTTGTCCAGAAATCCGCCGAAGCCGAGAGCATGCTCGGCGCGTCGCGCGATGGCGATGTCCGGGAACACAGCCACCAGATAGTCGATCGGGTAAAAGATTCCGAACTGGGTATCGGATCCCTTAAAGAACGTTGCGAGTGTGGACGTGGATGTAGACATACCGCTGTTTTATAGGGCAATCGCAGATCCACAATTGAAACTGCTGGCGATCCAAGTGGTTAAGCGGCCCATCCGGCGGCGACCACGCAAAATCTACCGCAAGACCCTGCCTGTGGACGGCGCTATTTCGTCACTGGAAGCATTGAGATTGCTCCCTTGGACTGCTGGCCACGCGGAAGCGGCCCACGGGCGTCGGGCCGGCAGGTTGTCACGCGGCGTCCCCACTTCGCAACGAAGGCGCCCTCCAGGGCGAGATTCATCAGCGTGATCGCGGGAATTAGCGCTAGCAGCGGGCTGAGCAGCGCCGCGCCGGGGCATTCGCGGATAAGACGCGTGCCGATTTCCCAAATCGCGCGCGTCAGCCTCCAGTAATTGCCGGATTCGCCCGCAACTCTGCCGGCTCCGGCCCGGAGCCCCGCGAGAAATTCACGCGAGTCGCGCGCGCCGGGGACCTCCGTATAGGTTCTTCCCAGGCACGCCATGGTGTGCGCGTCGCTGCCCGCTACGGCGATCTTACGGGCGTTCGCGGCGAACTCGTCCGCGCACCGGTTGGCGGCTCCGAGCATTTGCCCGTTGCGCGTCTCCACCGCCGGAAAGCGCGTGGCGAAGACTTCGAAATCGGCGTCGGTGCGCGGGCCGGTCAGGCTCGAAAAAACGTGATTGATGCTGAACAGTAGGCCCCGTTCATCCAGATACGCGAGCAGGGACGGCATGTCGTCGCGCCGCCGCTGCAATTGGATGTGATCGCGCTCTTCGATGCCGTACACACCCATGTGGAGGCTGGTGGCTCGGGAGCCCAGCCCCTGCATGCTACAGCTCACCTCCTCACTCAGGAAAAAATCCTGGTGATGCCGCAGCGCTTCGGCGGCATCGATGGAATCATGATCGGTCACCGTTACCAGGCGCATGCCGCGCGCCTTCAACGTGTCGTAAACTTCGTGCGGATCGTTATAACTTTCCCGGCAAATCCGGTTGAGCAGCGGGATGCTGCACATTCCGGAGTGGGTGGTGTGGACGTGCAGATCGCAGCGCATGCCCACTTATAACAGCGGATTGTTACAATCCGGGCGCGGGGCCAAAAAACATTTGTTACAAATTATGTTTTTTGAATGTTTTTGATGAATTATGCGTGCCTAACGCACGCTTAGACTGCCAGAACCGCGCACTACGTTAGGGCATTGACGCATATAGAGCGATTGACTTATTGTCGCCATGAACGATACCGTTAGGACCTGAGTGCCTAAGATCTTGCCGATCCTAATGTTCGCTGTGTCCGCGCCATTTCTAGGTGGGCAATCAAGGGGTGCAGACGACCCCAAGTTCGAAGTGGCGTCAGTGAAGCGTACCGATCAGTGCAGCCTGACAAAGTCCATCGATCCTGGTAGAGTCGCACTCAATGGTTTTCCTATCAACATTGTCATCGCGGAAGCCTTCAGCGTGAAAATGGATCAGGTCTTAGGAGGACCTTCGTGGCTGGATAAGGATTGTTTCGCGATCGTTGCCAAGATACCGGAAGGCGTGACGAAGGATCAGATTCCCGCGATGCTTCGTACCCTCCTCGTCGAAAGACTGAAACTCGCGGCTCACAAGGAAAGTCGCCCGAGTCCCGGGTACATCTTGGTTATCGATAAGAATGGCGCGAAAGTGAAGAAGTCCGACCCGAACGGCAATACCGGCAAACCAGGTCGAGTGACTTTCGGGGCTGGGCGAACTGCCGTTGTTAAGGGGTCGATCTCGATGACCGTGCTCGCCCGTTATCTTTCGAACACGTTGGGCGTTCCGGTGCAAGATCTTACCGGAATGAGTGGAACATACGACGTTGATGTGGCTTGGTTGCCCGATGAGGCTTTGGAGAAGGCTGGGCCGCCGACTGACGATGCCTTGCCTCTCGGTTCTACAGATCCACGCGGTGGCCTACGGGATTCTGCCGGGTACAGCAGTGTCTTTACTGCCATCCACTCGTTAGGACTAAGGCTGGAGCGCCGCAAGCAAGAGGTTGACGTCGTCGTGATCGACCACATCGAGCAGTTTCCAGTCGAGAATTGACGGAGGGAACAGCCCCAGAAGAATTTTCGCCGCTACTCTCGCGGGCCTGTCACTTCACCCGCTTGATCCGCGCTCCTACGCCCGCCAGCTTCGCCTCGATCTTCTCGTACCCGCGATCGATGTGATACACCCGGTCGATCAGCGTCTCGCCCGCAGCCGCCAGCGCCGCCAGCACCAGCGACGCGCTCGCGCGCAGATCGCTCGCGATCACCTGCGCCCCGGAAAGACGCGTCGGCCCGGCGACCAGCGCCCGGCGTCCGTCCAGACGGATATTCGCACCCATCCGCGCCAGTTCCTGCGCGTGCATGAAGCGATTCTCGAAAATCGTTTCCGTGATCATGGCGATCCCGTCCGCCTGCGTCATCAGCGCCATGAACTGCGCTTGCAGATCGGTGGGGAAACCGGGATGCTCCTGAGTGGTCATGTCGACGCTTTTTAACTTTCCTGTCGAGCGAATCCTTATCGATCTCCCGTGGCCCTGCGCTGGCTCGGTCACTTCCGCGCCCGCTTCGCTCAGCTTCGCGATCAGGGCCCGCAGATGTTCCGGGTCGCAATCGGTCACCGTCACGTCACCCCCAGTCAGCGCGCCCGCGATCAGGAAGGTTCCGGCTTCGATGCGATCCGGAATAATCGAGTGCGCGGCGCCTGAAGGCGTCCCGTGCAGCCGGTCCACGCCCTGCACGCGAATGGTGGAGGTTCCCGCGCCTTCAATCCGCGCACCCATTTTGATCAGCAGCGCGGCCACGTCGGCCACCTCGGGTTCGCACGCGGCGTTATAGATGACCGTCTCGCCGCGCGCGAGCACGGCAGCCATCAGCAGATCCTCGGTGCCGGTCACGCTGATGCGGTCAAACGTCACCTCCGCGCCCGTGAGCCCGTGGGGCGCTTCGGCTTCGATATACCCATGCTCCTGGCGAACCACGGCGCCCAACCGCTCCAATCCCGCGACGTGCAGATTGATGGGCCGCGCGCCGATCGCGCATCCGCCGGGCAGGGAGACGCGGGCGCGCCCGCAGCGGGCCACCAGCGGTCCCAGCACCAGGCTCGACGCGCGCATGGTTTTCACGATTTCATAAGGCGCTTCGGGATGCACGATGGTGGCTGCCTCCACCGTCACCTGACCGTTGCGCCGCGTGATCTGCGCGCCCGCATGCTTCAGCAGCCGCTCCATGGTGGCGATGTCGCGGACCTGCGGGATGCGGTCGAGCGTTACCCGCTCGGCGCTCAGCAGGCATGCGGCCAGCACCGGCAGCGCCGAGTTTTTCGCGCCGCTGACGGAGATCTCCCCTTCAAGCGGCACGCCTCCTTGAATCAGAAACTTGTCCATTTATTCTGACTTCTGACTCCGCGTTTTTTGCGTCCGTTCCGGACTGACTTCTGACTCCTTCTTGAGCGCTTCCGAAATCCGCCCGTGCGCCGCGGCGAGCAAGCGCTCGGCTTCCTGGCGATCGACGCCCCGCTTCTCCATGACAATGGCTACCCGGACGCTTCGTCCCGCTTCCTCGAGCAGCTCCGCCGCCCGATGATAACTCACGCCCGCCGCGCTCTGGATGATCCGCCGCGCCCGGTCCTCCAGCTTCCGGTTGGTGGGCTGCACGTTCACCATCAGGTTCCCGTAGACGTATCCCAGCCGGATCATCACCGCCGTGCTGATCATATTGAGGACCAGCTTGGTGGCCGTTCCGGCGCGCAGTCGCGTCGACCCGGTCAGGACTTCCGGGCCGGGCACCGGCTCGATCGGGAAATCGACCGCGCGCGACAGCTCCGAATCGGGCGTACAACTGATGCCGCAAGTCACAGCACCCAGTTCGCGTGCCTTAGCGATGGCCCCCAGCACGTAGGGAGTGCGCCCGCTCGCGGTGATCCCTATTAAGGCGTCGCCCGAGCCGAATCCGGACGCCATTAAGTCCCGCGCCCCTGCTTCTGGATCGTCTTCGGAAGCCTCGGATGCGTGGGTCAACGCGGCTTCTCCTCCAGCTATGATCCCACGCACCAAGTCCTTTGGAACGTTGAAAGTAGGGGCGCATTCCGAGGCGTCCAACACCCCCAGCCGCCCGCTGGTTCCCGCTCCAATATAGACCAAGTGGCCGCCGCGTTCGAGCGCAGCGGCGATCGCATCCACCGCCAACCCGATCCGTGGAATCTCTTGCGCGACCGCCGCCGGAACCTCGGCATCCGCGGTATTCATCAGGGACAGGACTTCCTGCGTCGAAAGCTGGTCCAGGCGCTGCGAGGTGGAGTGACCTTGCTCGGTGGTCAGCCCGGCCAAGGTTTGGTCGCTAAGGAGCTGTCCGGTAAGGACTTGCTCGGTGATAGGCCGCTTCGGCACAGGCTGCGCAGGGTCTCCAGCCATCTATTGTATATCCCGTTTGTGCGAGTGGCGTATGAGAAAAGCGCCCTTTTCTCCACGCATGTGTCGGATTTCGGGGTGTGCGTACCGTAGGAAAACCGTCTCTGAAAGTACCACTACTAACCCCCTCAAGTGGGCCGTGGAGCTCTCCCGTAACCCCCTCAAAATGGGCGAATTGACACATTCGGCCCATGCATCTGGCACGTAGCGGAAAAAGGTTCGGATGGCTCTTGACAGCATTTGGCATCGGCCCGTATACTACTAAGGTACGGGAACATCGGCTAGCGGTGTCGTAGCGGGCTGTAGTTCGGTTTGACATTTTGGGGTCGGAGGGAACGAAAGTATGAAAAAGATTCTGCTGAGCTTGTGTGTCCTTGCTCTTTTTGTGATGATGGCATCACCTGCCGGAGCGACACCAACCTGCGCGAGCCTCGTTACAGGGGGTGCCGTCGACGTCGCAACGATCGGTGCTTGCACCCTGGACGGGGTGACGTTTAGCAACTTTGCGTATAGCATTGCCGGCGGAACGGGGACGGAGACTGTCTATCTGATTCAGAACGGGGCCGAGATTGGGACCGGGTTTGGCGGAGACGGTTGCGCAGTTGGGGAAGCCTGCCTTCTCTTTAACCCGGGGCTTGGTGAAGGGGCCGCCGCAAACGTAAACGACATCCATTTTTCTTTTGAAGTTACGGGCAGCGTCATGGGCGCCGATCTCGACAACGGCGGTATTAACGCGACGATTACAGAAACGGACTGTAGCGTGTCGAACATGGGCGGTGGCTGCACCGGTACTACATATTGGAGCACCGAAGCTCAATCGAACCAGTTTACTTCCTGTATGGGAACCGGCGCGGGAACCGGGACAGGGCTCATCCCTGGAACCTGCACCTTCGGCGGCGGCCAGAACCCCGTCTTTGTCTTCAAGGACATCTCCATCACACCGGGCCTCGGCACGGACAGTGCGTTTGAGGAAAGCTTCGCCGTTCCCGAGCCGATGACGCTTTCGCTGCTCGGCGCGGGCCTCCTGGGTCTCGGCCTGCTCCGCCGGCGGATGCGAAAGTAAAGCCTTTTAAGGAATCGAAGGTCCTGGGCCAGCGGCGAAAGCCGCTGGCCCTTTTCCTTTTACGGGGATCCCTGCGCGCGAAGAACCCGTTCGGATCGAAAAATTGGTGCGCCGCGCCCACGACTCGCTGCGCTCCAACGGGTCCACGGGCGAGGCGTACGGAGACTCCGAGCAAGAACAGGCGGGCGCCGGGGAATGAAGGGCGCCGCCCGATTTACTCTCAAACCACGTCGGTCAAAGCGAGGATGATCCGTGGGCTCGCCACCCTGGCGAGTGCGGCTGGAACGAGTGGAAGTGAGTTCCCCACCGTGCTGGGTGGGCCTGGAAATTCGACGCTCGATACCTGATAGTATCGCCTATCCGTTATCGATGATGGGGGCGAAATTACGCGCTGAAGGAGCTGCCGCAGCCGCAGGTCGACTTGGTGTTCGGATTATTGAACTTGAACCCGGAGCCTTCGAGCGACTCGACGAAATCCACTTCCGCGCCGTCCAGGTACAGCAGGCTCGCCTGATCCACAAAAACTTTCAGGCCGTCGAAAGTGTAGGTCTTGTCCAGCATTCCAGGGCTGTTTTCGAAAGCCATCGAGTAGCTGAACCCCGAGCAGCCGCCGCCGACCACGGCGATCCGCAGCCCGGCCGGTTTCGGTTCCTGCGAGCCCAAAATCTCTTTCACCTTGACCACCGCGGTATCTGTCAACTGAACCATTTGGTTTTGTCCCTCACCTCGATTATACTCCGACCGGCGGAAATCGCCAATACCGGGAGGCTGAGCCCTGGTGCAATCCGCAGAAGGCGCTCCGGCGAGATCTGCTATGGTTGAAGAAAACGTCCGGGAGCCGTTCCTAAGCGGGATTCCCAGGCCAACCCCGTGCTCCAGCCACGCTACTCCGGTTTGGTTGAAACGGCCGGGCGACAGACCGGCCGAAACGCCGGAAATGACTGAAACCCCATCGCTTCGGGTCGCGTCGACAGTGTTAGGATGAGCGGTCTGATTCAAGCGATTCCGTTTCCGGCGGCGGATGGACGAAGCCGGGCAGAGACGATCAAGAAACCGCGCGTGGATCACAAGAACAGCGAAGAGGCGGCGCTTGTCCGGCGCGTTCAAGGTCGCGACGAGATGGCCTTCCGCGAGATCATCGATCGCTACCAGGCCAAGGTGTTCTCCATCATCTACGGCATCCTGCGCAATCACAATGACGCCGAGGACATCGCCCAGCAGGTTTTCTCGAAAATCTATTTTTCGATCCGCAATTTCGATTTCCGCAGCTCGCTGCTCACCTGGATCTACAAGATCACGGTGAATGAGTGCTACGATTACCTGCGCAAGAAACGGGTCCGCAAGCTGGTCTACGAAAGCGATTTTTCAGAAGAGGACGCGCATCGCATGGAGGCGTCCGACCCGGCTGTCGACCCGGCCATTCCGGTGGACCGCAAATTGGTTCAGCAGGATCTGGTCACCAAGCTTTTGGAGAAGGTCTCGGCTGAAGACCGCAACCTGATTTTGTTGAAAGAAGTAGAGGGCCATTCGGTAGAGGAGTTGGCGGCGATGACCGGCCTCAACGAGAATACAATTAAGGTGAAGTTGTTCCGGACCCGTCAGAAGCTGCTGAAGGCGGCGCAGCGGCTCAACCGTGTGCGCTCGGTCCTGAGATAGTGTCGAAGTGATATCAAGGGCCCGGCGATTTTGAACCGGGTGGCTAGGGCCGGTGATTTTAGGCCGGTGATTTTAGGAATGAAGTGGTTTGAAGTTACAGCGATGAAGCGGGCATTAGACTCGCGAAAGCGCTGAAAGCGGTTGAAATAACTGTTGAGTCATTGAGGGAAGGAACCATGCATCGCGTAATTCGGGATCGTCTGGAACAGGTCCTGGCGGATTCTCACGCCGCGCCTTCGGGCGGCGGGGACACGCAGGTGAGCCGGGACTATCAACTTCATCTGGAACAGTGCGAGGGCTGCCGCGTCGAAATCGAAGCGATGCGCCGGCACTCCATGGCGCTACGACAACTGCGCTCCGACGCCGAACCCCTGCCGGGCTTCTATGGGCGCGTCATGGAGCGCATTGAAAGCCACCTGGAAGCACAGCGCGCGAGATCCATCTGGAGCGTCTTCTCCGAGTCCCCGTTCGGGCGGAACCTTGCCGTCGCCTCCATGGCGCTGGCGGTGCTGCTGGGTGTTTTCGTGCTCACTTCTGAACAATTCACGGACCAGAACGCGAATCAGCCGGTGCAGATGATTTCGGCAACGCTCCCCGGTGAGGACCAACCCGCATCGAATGTTCGATTCGTGCCCGGGAGCAGCGCCGTGCCCGATCGCGACGCGGTTTTGGTGAACCTGGTCACCTACCGGGGGCAGTAATCATGATGGCTGCGGCCGAGCGGGCGCCTTGGCAGAATCCCCGCATTCTCACCATCCTGACGCTCGTGTTTGTCGCGGGAGCCGCGGCTGGCGCATTGGTGATGCAACTCGGCCTGCACGAAGTCCTGCATCGCGCTTCCGCCCCTCGCGGGGTTTTGCCGCGTGCGGCCCCTGTTCCACAAGCCGCCACTGCGGCGCACGACGCCGGGCACCAGGCCGTTCTCATCCGCTTCCAAAACGAACTGGGCCTTACCGCCGCGCAAACCGAAAAGCTGGCGCTGGTGCTGGACGATTACAGCCAGTATTATCAGAGCCTCCAGGACCAGCTCGACGATTTACGCGCGTCCGGGAAGACGCGCATCATGCAACTCCTGGACGCTCAGCAGCGCGTCAAGTTCGAAAAGATGATGAACCAGCTTGCTCCGCAGCTCACCGACGGCGCGGGGACGGCCGGCAAGTAGCGTTGGCCGATTCACACGAAAATCGCGGCACGCTATCCTGATCCTTGGCTGAATCGCTGTTGATCACGGGACCGCCCGCCTCGGGTAAGTCCCGCATGGCCCTCGATCATTTCCGCTCCGAAAATTTCCGCTCAGGATCGGGCTCTCTTCTGGTTACTCCCACCGCGACCATGGCGGAACACATTCGCCACCAGCTCGCGCGTGCGCTCAGCCCCGTGCGCCCGTCACGCGTCATCACCCTGGCGAAGTTTCTGAATCGCACCGGCGTCCCGGCGGCCGCGTCCAAGCCGGCGCTGCACCTGGCGATCGAAGAAGCGCTCCATAGCCTGCGCCCCGCGCGCTTTCAAGCGGTGGCGGAGTATCGTGGATTTCGCAACGCACTCGCGTCGCTGCTGGAGGAAGCCGAGCGGAACGCATTGCCGCCGGATCTCGCCCGGCTGTACGATGAGGTCGAGCAGCGGCTCGCATGGAGAGGCGCGGCGCTGCGCAATGCACGTCTTCGCGCAGCCGCGCAGTCGCCCGGCGAGCTGCCCTCGCAAATCGTCTTTGACGGCTTTTTCAGTTTCTCCAACGCCGAGTTGAACCTGATCGAGAGCCTCGCCGCGCGCGCCAGAATCGTGGTCACGCTACCCGAGAGTCCGCCCGGTGGTTCGAGCACGCCCGCAGGTTCAAATACACCCGCAGGTTTAAACAATCGTGACTGGCCCGGCGCTGCCGCCGCGCGATCGCGATTGCTTGCGGCCGGATTCCTGGAATTCCGGTGCGCACGCGTTTTCAGAACGCCGGAGGTGGAAGCGTTTTGCGCGGCCACGCTCGAACAGGAGACCGAGGAAATCGCGCGCCGTATTCTCGAAGAGGCGGCGCGCGGACGTCCGTTTCACGAAATAGGAATCGTCCTGCGTACGCGCGATCCCTATGGGCCCGCCCTTAAGACCACGCTCGCGCGATTCGGGATTCCGGCGCGCTTCTATTTCGCGGAGCTCCTGGCCGCACATCCGGCCATCGCTTTCCTGGCCGGCGCCGTCCGCGCCCTGCTGGATGGATGGGATCATGGAAACCTGCTCCGCTTGGTCCGCATGCCGGTTTCCGGCGTGGGCGCGACGCCCGACGGGGATCGTTTCGATTTTGAACTCCGCCGGCTTCTTCCCGGCCGCGGCCTGCCCTTACGGGGCCTGGTCCCGCGTGAAGCGTCCGGAAATCCACCCGCGGCCGCGTCGTTGCTCGAATCATTCGCCGCGATGAACACGTGGATGCGCGATCGTCTGGAGCCCGCGGAGTGGGCCGCGCGTGTCCGAACCTTGCGCGCTCTGATCCCCCAGCCCGCGACCGCCGGGAGCATTTCATTGGGCATCTCACAACGACAGTTGCATGCATGGACCTCCACGGCGCACGCGCTCGATGCGTTTGACCAGGTGCTGGATGAGACCGCGGCATTACTCGGGAAAACCACACCGCCGCTCGGAGGAACCAACGTTGGGCATGGAGGAAGAATTGCGCTACACGACTTTTGGCAGCGCGCCGAAGCCGTGCTGGAACTGAAGGAATTGCGCCTTTCGGATCGTCGCCGCGAGGTCGTGCATGTTTTCGATGTCTTCGAAGCGCGCCAATGGGAGTTGCCGGTCGTGTTTGTGTGCGGCATGAACGAGCGCCATTTCCCGCAGTATATCCGCGAGGATCCCCTGCTTGACGACATGGCTCGCCGGCGCGCGGGTTTGAAAACGTCGTTCGAGCTGCAACGCGAGGAGCGATCGCTATTCCATCTGGCCACCGCGCGCGCGACGGAGCAGACCATCGTCAGCTACGCGCGCTTCGACGAGAAGGGCGAAGCCACGCTACCGTCATTTTTTCTCGACGACATCCCAGTGAGTAAACCAGTGAGTAAGAACATTGCGCCCTGCGAAATCCGAGTGTGGCCGCGGCCGTCGCACAGTGTACCGGGGTTGATGAGTGCGCCGGACTATCGCGCCATCACGGACCCGGAACTGCTCGAACGCCTCGCGACGGCGCATCGCACGCTGTCGCCGAGCGCGATCGAACGCTTCTTGCAATGTCCCTTTCAGTTTTTCGCGGACCGGTCACTGCGGCTGCGTCCCCGCCCCGCGGCGCCCCGCGACCGTCTCGACATGCTGGTGCAAGGCAGCATCATTCACGCCGCGATCGCGGCGCTCGAAGAAATGCCGCTGCTCGGCGCGGCGGTCTTCGATCAGGAGTTTGCGGCAGAGATCGCAAGACTCAGGATTCCCGCAGGCTATCGAACCGAGGCCGTACGCCTGGAGATGCTTCGGTACTTCACGGCGTTTCTGGCCGACGGAAGCGTCAACCTTGGGTGGCCCGCGCGGGTCGAGGAGAAATTCAGGATCGAGCTGACGCCGGAGCTCAGCGTGCGTGGGCGCATCGACCGGCTGGCGGTGGGTCCGAACCGCGAGGCGCTGGTCATCGATTACAAGTACAGTGTGCCGAAGACGATTCGCGATCGAGTGAAGGGGCAGGATGACGGCGAAGTGGTGCAGGCCGGGCTGTATCTGCTCGCGGCCGTCAAGGAGTTTGGATTGACGCCCGCGGGCATGCTGTATTGCGGGCTGAAGAAGGAGGTCGAGTGGGGTGGATGGCACGTGCCGCTCTCGGGTCTCGAAAAGATTGGCGAATCCTGCACGCGAGATCGGCTCGACGAACTGACCGCCGCCGCTGCGGCGACTGCCGTGGCCGTGTTCGAATCGATTGCGTCCGGAGAAATCGGCGTGCGGCCGGCGGACGAAGGTAAGTGCGCCTGGTGCGACTACCGCGATATCTGCCGCATCGACACTCAATAAAGACACGCAATGAACGTGAGCGCATGAAATTAACGACGGCGCAGATCGATGCGATTCGCCGCAGCGGACAGGATGTCTGCGTGGTTGCCGGGCCGGGTTCCGGCAAGACCAGGGTTCTGATTGAGCGGTTCGCGTGGCTGGTGGAGCAGCAGAAGATTGATCCGTCGCGCATCCTCGCGATCACATTCACCGAAAAGGCGGCGACGGAGATTAAGCAACGGCTCATCCAGCGATTTGCGGAGCGATTTAAGACCGAGCCCGAATTGCGCGAATCGATCGAGCGGGCGTGGGTTTCGACGATTCACGGATTTTGCGCCCGCCTGCTTCGGGAGAATGCGATCACCGCGGGCCTTGCGCCTGATTTCACGGTGCTGGATCAACCCGCGGCGGAATCCATGGCGCGCGAGGCGGCGGAAAACGCGTTGGATCAGATGTTTTCGGAACGTCCCGCCGAAATGCGGGGCGTGCTGGAGTCGCTGGATCTATCCACCGAGGATTACGCGCGCAAGCCCGATCTTGCCGAGAAGCCTGCTGGATGTGTACGAATCGATGCGCGTCGCAGGACTGCGTGAGCTGCCTGAGGCTCAAGTTGTGGACGATATCTGGCCGCGCGCGCGCGAGCTGGCGGAGACGATTCTTCGAGATCGCAGCGCCGCGGGAAAACACGTCCCCTTGCTGCGCGATTTTGCCGCGCGGCTTCTGGCGCTAGGCGAGGAAGTGACCATCGAACACTTCGCGGCGCTCAACCCGCCGGAGCGGTTTCATTTGAATCGAATTGGCAATGGTACGCGCGCGCACTCCGCAGCCAAGGAGTTGAAGGACGAAGTCGTACCCTTGCTCCGACAGCAGTGGGTCGCGGCCTGGCACGCACGCTCCGCTTCGCTCTTGCGCGAGGCGATCTCTCGCATCGACGCTCTGTATCGCGAAGCGAAGCGGCGCGAAGCTGCGATCGATTTCGCGGGTCTCGAAGAAGAAACCATCCGGCTGCTGGAAAACGATCCCGAATTGCGTGAGCGGACCGCGGCGCGATTCGATCAGATCCTGATGGATGAGTTGCAGGATACGAATGCTCTGCAATGGAAGCTGGTCGCATTGATCCGGCGGCGCCTGTTCGCGGTGGGAGATATCAATCAATCCATCTATGGCTTCCGCCATGCTGAGCCGGCTGTGTTCGGAAAATATCGGGACTCGCTGATGGAGGCGGGCGCGAGTGTGGATGATTTACGCGAGAATCATCGGAGTGTTCCCGAAATTCTTGTCGCTGTATCGCGCGTGCTGGATGGACAGAAGGGGATCGAGCCGCGCTCTCTGATCGCTTCGCGCAGCCCTAGCAGCGAGAGCATTGGACCCGCGGTCGAGCTCTTGGTGGGCCGGGGCACCGAGGCGACCGGAGTTGATGAAGAGAAGGTTGACGCGGAGGACGTCGAGGCGAGCATGGTCGCGGCTCGCATTCGGGAATTTTGCCCGGATAACCAGGGCAGCGGGGGAGTTGCACTCAAAGACATCGCGATACTGGTGCGCGCGCTGGGCGCATCGAAGCCGTTTGAACGCGCGCTCGACAGGTTCGGCATCCCGTTCGTCATCAGCGGCGGGCGTACGTTCCTGGAGGCGCGCGAGATCCGCGACGTAATGGCGCTGCTGGCCGCTCTGGTGAATCCGATGGATGAGATCGCTTTGGTGGGCGTGCTCCGCAGCCCGTTGGTGGGCTTGTCCGACGAAGAGATCTTCAAAATGGGCCGCGACGGCTGGCGGTCGGAATTTGACCGATGGTTCGGAAAACTGCGGCCGCTGGCGGGATTCGTCGCCCCGGATCTGCTGCTGGCGTCGGCTCTGGATGAATGCGGATACGCGGTGGGGCTGACCGATCGTGCGCGCGCGAATGTCGAAAAGTTTCTCGCGCACATCCGCCGGGAGCATCGCCGCCAGCCGCGTCCACTGGCGGAGCTGCTGGATGGCCTCGAAGCATTGCGCGCCACGCAGTCCGAGGCGGAAGCGCCGCCGCCCGAGGCCGGAAACGTGGTGCGCGTAATGACGATTCATGCGGCTAAGGGGCTTGAGTTCCCCATCGTCTTCGTCAGTGCGCTCCATCGGGGGATCGATCAATCCAAACCGGTGATCGCGTCTTCGCTCCAGGCGGGGCTCGGCGCAAAATGGCGGAATCCGTTTACGGGCGCGGGGCAGCCGGATCGCGCGCACATAAAGATCGTCGAGGAGATGAAGGAGCGGGAAGCTGCCGAGGAGAATCGGCTGTTGTATGTCGCCATGACGCGCGCCCGGGATCACCTGATCCTTTCGTACGCGGGGAAGAAGCGCCTTTCGGGCTGGCCGAAACTGGTAACCGAGGCGATTGCACCTGCGAGAATCGGAGATCGGGTGTCGCCCGCGCCGGACACGGCGGGGCACGCGGCTCGCGCAGTGGTCGCCGCCGAATCAGCTCAATGGCTCTATCCGCCGGCGATTGTGAATCGTCACGATGCCGCCGCGGCGGTAACGTCGATCGCATTGTTTCACGCGTGCCCGCGGAAATACCTGCTCAGCTCGATTGGGGGCGGGACGCAGCGCCGCCGCGGCGACAGCGGCTTGGAACAGAACGAGAGTGAAGAAGACGGGGCCGATTTCGAGAAGCGGGACGATTTCGCGGACGATCACGGAGACGCGGGAATCGCGTTCGGCTCGGAAGTGCATCGCATTCTAGCTATGGAAGCCCGGGCGACGGATCTGCCGGCAGCCGCGGAACTTGCCTCGCGATTCAGGGGGAGTGAGCTGGGCCAACGAGCGGCGCGCGCCATCCGCATTGAACGCGAATTCGACTTTCTGCATTATTTCGAAGACGTGGTCCTGCGCGGCCAAATCGATTTGTGGTTTGAAGGGGGCGGCGAGCTGATCGTGGTCGACTACAAGACCGATCGCATTTCAGACGATCAGGAATCCTCGGAGGCTTACGCTTTGCAGTTGCAGATCTACGCGCTCGCGCTCGAACGATACGCGGGGCGCGTTGCCGACCGGGCGATCTTATATTACCTGCGGCCTAACAAAATGATCGACGTGCCGATCGATCCGGAAACAGTGCGCGCAGCAGTCCGCGCATTTCTCAAGGCTCAAGACGCGGCCCGCGATCCCCTGAATCCAGATCCGATGAATGCATATCCGATGAAACCAGGTGAGCAGTGCCGGCGCTGCGGGTTTTTCGGGAATCTTTGCGTGGGAATCGGGGCGGGTACGGTGGATCGAGCCGCGGGATGAGTCAGCTTTGAACGGGTTTGCGGGCCGCCATCTTGCGATCCAGGGCCTTCAACAGCCGCGCCTTCACGTCTTCTGGAATGCTCTGCGGCTCGATCCCTTTATAGATCTGCAAGGTCCTTTGAGTGGTGTCGACGATGACAAAACAATTGGGACATTCGGTGACGTGCGACTCCAGCCGCCGTTTCATTTCCGCATCCGTGTTCGGGTCGAGATAGTCGTTCAATTCCTGAAGGAACTGCTTACAGGTTAGCAAGGACGTCCTCCCCTTTTCGCTTAAACAGCCGGGTCAACTTCTCCCGCAGCGCCAAGCGGGCTCTCAACAGCCTGCTCTTCACCGCCGGAATCGAGATACCGAGCGTCTCCGCCGTTTCTTCCGTACTCAGTTCTTCGATGTCGCGCAGCACGAAAACGGTTCTAAAATCTGGCTTCAAACTTTGCACAGCCTGGTCCAGGATCTCGTGCATTTCCTCGCGCGAATAGCGCTGTTCCGGGTTGTCTTCCCAAACGGCAATCTCTCGGGTCACCGTTTCTTCGCCGGTGTCGATCGGCTCGTCCAGAGGAACCGTGCGATCGCTCCTGCGCTTGCGCAGCCGCATCAGCGCCTCATTTACGGCGATGCGCACGATCCAGGTGTAGAATTTCGAGTCGCCTTTGAAAGTGTCGAGATGCTCGTAGGCCTTCAGGAAAGCGTCCTGAAGCACGTCCTCGGCGTCCTCATCGTTTTGCGTGATGTGCTTGGCGAGGCGGTAAATCTTCCGCTCGTAGCGGTTCACCAGTTCGGTGAAAGCCGCGGCATCGCCGGCGCGTGCGCGCTCGACGAGTTGACCTTCGTCATTCGCCGAGGAGGGGGGCGCGGTGGGACTGAGGGGCGTGGCCGACATCTTTTTCCACTATAACAATGCGGCGGCGAGAGGGTCCAAGCCGGCTAGAAAGCCCGCTCGCCGGCAGGATTGCCGGCCCCACATCCGTCATTCCGAGCGGAGCGCATTCATCGGATCGATGCGTGAAGCCTTGCGGGCGGGAATGAAGCAGGCGGCGGTAGCGACGAGGAGAAGAGTCGCGACGGCGAGCGTGAAGATCTCAGGATCGCGCGGCGTGACGTGGAACAGAAAGCTCGCGAGTGCGCGGCCCAGCGCGAGCGCGGAGACGAGTCCGATAACTGCGCCGATGATGACCGGACGGAGTCCGCCGCTGAGGACGTAGCGCACGACTCGCGCGCGATCCGAGCCGAGCGCCATGCGGATGCCGATCTCCTGAGTTCGTCGTGCGGTGGAATGCGCGACCACTCCAAAGATCCCGATGGCCGCGAGAAACAATGCCGCAGCGGCGAAAAACGCGAGGATCACTGTTTCAAATCGCGGTTGACTGACGCTGCCGGCGATGCGCTGCTCCATGGTTTGGATGTCGGTGACGGGCGCCTCGGGCTCGACGGCGCGGACCACGGCGGTGGCTTGGCGGGCGACCGACAGCGGGCCGTTTTTCCCGAGCCCGGGCGATGTGCGAACTGTGAAGTGGAGGTAGGCAGGCGTATGTTGCGATACGGGTGTGTAGAAGTGAGGAATCGACGGCCGGTCCAGCGTGGCGGTTGTTACATCGCCGACGATGCCTACGATGGTCAACCATTTTGAATCGGGCCGCGGCGCGCCCGTCAGTATACGATGGCCAATCGCGTCGCCGTTCGGAAAGAATCCGCGTGCGAGGGTTTCATTGATCACCGCAACAGGGGGCCCCGACGCTGTGTCGGAATCGTCGAAGATGCGGCCGGCGATCAACGGGATCTGGAGCGTACGGAAGTAAGCCGCATCGGAGACTTGATAGTACGCGAGTTGCGGCACGGTACCGGAAGGGTTCCACGAGCGGCCTTCGATACTGAACGGATCCGCGGCGCGGATGTTGGCGCCACTATTGACTGGAATCCGCGAGCTGGCAGTCGCCGAAATGACACCGGGCAGCGCCTCAATTTGGCTGCGAACGTTCGAGATGAACTCCAACCGGCGATTAGGCTCGGAATAGCGCTTCTCGGAGAGTTCCACCCACATCGTCACAACGTGATCAGCGTTGAATCCGGTGTTGACGTGGGTGAGGATTGCGAAACTCTTCAGCAGGAGTCCGGCGCCGATGAGAAGCATCACGGCGAGAGCGGTTTCCACGGCGATCAGCGTAGACGCAGCTCGTGATTTGGGACGCGCGCCGCGAAGGTGGGCGTGCAAACGCCTCCCGGCGAGTACCGGTGCGAGCGCGAAGAACAGGCAGACAGCCGTCGAGACCGCCAGAGTGAACCCTAGTGCACGAGCGTCGACTTGGATGCGAGTTGTGGCCGGAAGCGTTGCAGGACTAAGCGCGATCAAGATTCGAACTCCCCAGCTTGCGGCAATCGCCCCCAGCGTTCCACCGATTCCGGCGATCAGGGCAGCTTCCGTGAGCCATTGACGGATCAGCCTCGCTTGCGATGCGCCGAGAGCTCGGCGAACCGCGGTTTCCTTCTCTCGAATTACCGATCGAACCCAAAGCAGATTCGCGACGTTGACGCAGGCGATCAGAAGAACAGCGGCAACGGCGCAGATCAGCACTAACACGGAACTCCGAAACGAGCCCAGCAACTCATCGTGAAGCGAAGTGACTTTCACGCGATAACCGGCGTCTTCACCATGCGGTCCGCGAAAAGGATGTGTCGTTTCGTCAAAATGCTTCGCGGCGGCGTCCATTACGGATTGCGCGGCGCTGAGCGAAACGCCGGGACGGAGCCGCGCGAGCATGTCGACACGGCCGGCTGGCTGGACGATAGGAACCCACAGGTCCGGAGTTTCCTCGCTCAGGCTGAGATCGAAACCGGCGGGCAGAACGCCAATGATGGTAAGGCTCTCATCGTTCAGAGCGATAGACCGTCCTATAACACTTGAATCTCCTCCGAAGCGGCTCATGAAAAACGCGTGGCTGAGGATGGCGACGATCCCGTGACGCGGCTGAGATTCTTCCTCGTTGAAGGCGCGGCCGAGGACGGGTGTGACACCCAACATTGGGAAGATGCTCGGCGAAACTCCGAGTGCCAGCGCCCGAATCGCTTCGCCAGCGCCGGTGAGGGTGGAGTCGAAGGGGAGAATCTCGGCTGTGGATTCGAACACAGATTGACGGCTATAGTTTTTGAACGCGTCGAACGATAGCGGGAACCGATCGTAGTTGAAAGTGCGCAATTGCTCCCAGACCAAGACCAGACGGTCGGATTGCGGATAGGGCAAGGGCCGCAGCAGAACCGCGTCGGCGACGCTGAAAATCGACGTGACTGCGCCGATACCGAGAGTGAGGGTGAGGATCGCGGCGACGGCGAAACCGGGGGCTCGCGCGAGGCCGCGAAGGGCGTAGCGAAGGTCGTGCATGAGTGCAGTTATAGCAAACCGATTTGCAAGAACTATTTTGACACCCGTGGCGCGGGTTTTGTTCCGAGCCGTTATTCGTCCTTCCTGTTGGTCGCGGCGGGTAAGAAGCCGGCTTGAAAGCCCCGAGGGCGGGCGGGGCGGCTTGCCGGCAAGAGTGCCCCGGGTACGGGCGAGGCGGCCCCACATTATCGCGGCTCAGAAAAAGAGTCGCGGTTCAGATTACTGTCCTTGATAAGTGTTTTGCACCTGAGCGATCAATTGATAGGCCTGTTGCAAAGCCTGTACCGAGACAGTATCGCTCGATGGTATCTGTCCTTGAGCCTGTGACAACGATGCTGCCACGTTAGAAAGTGCTGTTGAAATCATTTTTTCTCCTTTATAGTTCTCATCACGAGTCATCCCTCATAACCGCTTTCTTATAACCGCTCCCTTTGGTCGCGGCTCGTAAGACCGAACATTTTAACCGCTCCCTTCGGTCGCGGCTCGTAAAACAAAATCGCATAAGAACTGAACTGAAGCCGGCTTCACCCCGTCCCAACCCGGAACAGCAGGTTCGTGTTTTTCGCCCGCCACGACGGGGGATCGGTATTTTCGAGACCGACGGCCATCGACAACACAAACACCTTACAACGGCGTTGCCTAGGACGCCTTGCTCAGTGGGACCGGCTCTCTGTCGATCGAGCACCGATCTCTTCGGTTTCAAGATAAACCAGGAATCTTGCGAAAGGGTGTGGACCGAAGTGGGAAGTGGAAGAATCGAGGGGAGATAGAGTTGGAAAAAAGTGAGTTATGGCGCTGGTTGGAGTCTTGGGATGTCGAGTTTAGCGTGCCGCTCCTTCTAGTCGCGGCTCGGAAAGGGTCGCGGCTCGGAAAGGGTCGCGGCTCAGAAAGAAAGAAGCCCCACCCTAACGGATGGGGCTGGAAAATCGGCGCACTGGCTGGTGGTGCGCTAAATGTATGCGGAACTAGCGTACTGCCCACTAGATTTCCCGCGCGTTCCGTCATAGACTGCGGGTATGAGCGAGAAGAAAACACTAACGACAGCATTCGGCCATCCTATTGGCGACAACCAGAACAGCAAGACCGTCGGCCCGCGCGGCCCGGTCCTGATGGAAGATTTCCATCTCATCGAAAAGATGGCGCACTTCAATCGCGAGCGCATTCCGGAGCGCGTGGTTCACGCGAAAGGCTCGGGCGCATATGGGCGTTTGAAGATCAGCGGCGATATCAGCAAGCACACCAAGGCGAAATTGTTTTCGAAGGCCGGCAACTCCTGCGAGTGCGTGGTGCGGTTCTCCACGGTTGGCGGCGAAAAGGGATCGGGCGACACCGAGCGCGATCCGCGCGGTTTCGCGTGCAAGTTCTATACCGAAGAAGGCAACTGGGACATGGTGGGCAACAACACTCCCGTGTTCTTCATTCGCGATCCGCTGAAGTTCGGCGACTTTATTCACACGCAGAAGCGCGATCCGCAAACCAATCTCAAATCGCCTACGATGATGTGGGATTTTTGGTCGCTGTCGCCGGAGAGCCTGCACCAGGTGACCATTCTGTTCTCAGATCGCGGCACGCCGCACGGCTATCGCCACATGAACGGCTATTCGAGCCACACCTACAGCCTGATCAACGCGAAGGGCGAGCGGGTGTGGGTGAAATGGCACTTCAAGACCAAGCAGGGGATCAAGAATTTCATGCGGCCGGAGGCGGTGAAGATGGTCGGCGAAGATCCGGATTTCTCGCAGCGTGATCTGTTTCACGCCATCGAGAAGGGCGAGCATCCCAAGTGGCGCGTGTGCGTGCAGATCATGACCGAGGAGCAGGCTGGAAAATTCAAGTTCAATCCGTTCGACCTGACCAAGGTGTGGCCGCACGGGCTGTACCCGCTGATTGAAGTCGGCGAGATGGAACTGAATCGCAATCCCGAAAATTACTTCGCCGAGGTGGAACAGGCGGCGTACGAACCGGCCAACGTGATTCCGGGCATGGGATTTTCGCCGGACAAGATGCTGCAAGCGCGGATTCTTTCGTATCCGGACGCGCATCGGTACAGGCTGGGGGTCAACTACGATCAGATCCCGGTGAACCAGGCCAAGGCCTGCCCGGTCCACACGTATCATCGCGACGGCTTCATGCGCGTCGACGCCAATGGCGGGATCGGGCCGAACTATGAGCCGAATAGTTTTGACGGGCCGAAAGAAGACCCGGCGTATCTGGATCCGAGGTTCCCGATTTCGGGTGAAATAGGCCGGTTCAATCATCGCGAAGGCAACGACGACTACCTGCAACCCGGGAAGCTATTCAGGCTAATGACGGCGGATGCGAAGGCTCGGCTGATCGAGAATATCGTGGTCAGCATGAAATCGGTTCCGCAGCGGATTCAGGAAAAGCAGATTCAGCATTTCCTGAAGGCCGATCCGGCATATGGGGCGGGAGTGGCGAAGGGGCTGGGCCTGAAGGTTGAAGTGGCAGTGACGGCGTAACGCGACATCAGTAACAATACAGCGGGCCTGGCGTGCTTCACTGGAGCATTCCTGCTAGCCTGTTTGACATGACGATCAGGCTCACGGGTCTTTCGGCAGCGCTGGCGTTTTTCTTCGCGAATTTACTGTGCGGAGACGTGACGATCCGTTATCAGTCCGATTTTCAGCCCTCCACATCCATGCCGCCGGGCATGACGGATCAGGTATTTAAGCCTGCGCAGGCTTCGTCGCCGGTTTCCCTCCGTATTAAAGGGAGCAAGGCTCTCGCGACGGCCGGGAGCATGACAACGATCACGGACCTGGCGAAGCAGGAGGTCACGCTTATCGACCCTGCCAGGAGGATTTTCGCTACGATCCCGGCGTCGCAGTTCGCGGGCACGATGGCGGCCGCCTTACCGCAGTTGAGCGCGAATCCCGCGGCGGCGTCGGTGAGGATGAGGACCAAGACCTCCTCCAAGACTACCGGACGAACCGATACGATCGAGGGGATTCAGGCCGAGGAACGCGAGATTGCGTTTTCGGTGGAGATGGAAATGCCCGGAGGCGCGCCGCAGATGGGCCCTCTCATAAAGTGCATTCTGCAAATCTGGACTGCCAGTCCGCTGGAGACTTTGCGGGTGGCGGCGCTTCGCGAGCTGAGCGGGTTCAGCGCCGTGCAGAACTATTTGACGAATCCGGTGGAAATGCTACGGAAGGTGATGGCCACGCTGCCTGGCGCCGAAGATGGAATGACGGCGCTGGTCGAAGAGATGCGCAAGAACTCATCTCTGGTACTGAGGACACACATGGAAATGTACATGCCTTTCTTGGGAGCGATGGCTAATAAGATGGCGGAACCGAAGGGACAACCGATTACCGGCGGATTCGATCCGAATGCGCCGCTCATGCGGATGAATCAGGAAGTGGTGGAGATTTCGAGCGCACCGGTGGAAGGCTCGCTGTTCGAAATACCGAAGGAATTTTCCTCGGCGCCCGCCGAGGAGTTGCTGAAGGGCCTCATCCAGTCGATGAGCCAGGCGGTGCGCTAAGACTGGTAAGACATGCTCTGGTAATCTGAAAACTGCCAATGAACGACATTCAAATCACCCTTCCGGACGGTAGTGTCAAGAGTGTCGAGGCCGGGGCGCGGCCGATGGATGTGGCGCGCTCAATCAGCCCGCGGTTGGCCGACGATGCGATTGTCGCGCGCGTCAACGGCGATTTGTGGGATCTGAATCGGGCGCTCGAATCCGACGCAAAGCTCGAGATTCTCACGACCAGAAATCCCGAAGCGCTGGAGGTGTATCGGCATTCGACGGCGCATCTGCTGGCGGCGGCGGTTCTCGAATTGTTTCCGGAAACGAAGCTGGGGATCGGACCGCCGATCGAATCTGGATTCTATTACGACTTTCAGCGAGCCGATCCGTTCACGCCGGAGGATCTGGAAAAGATCGAGAAGCGGATGTGGGAGATCCAGGCGCGGGATTTGCCTTACGAGCGCAAGTACACGAAAAAAGACGAGGGGTTGAAGCTGTATTCGGATCAGCCGATGAAGGTGGAGCTGATCACGGAGCGCGCGGGAGACATATTTTCGGAATACACGCTGGGGCCCGGTTTTATTGACTTCTGCCGCGGTCCGCACGTGCCGTCGACCAAGAAGATCAAGGCGTTCAAACTGCTTTCGGTGGCGGGGGCGTACTGGAAGGGCAGCGAGAAAAACGCGCAGTTGCAGCGGATCTACGGGACGGCTTTTTTCAGCAAAAAAGATCTCGGAGATTATCTCGCGCGGCTAGAGGAAGCCAAAAAGCGCGATCACCGGAAGCTGGGCAAAGAGCTGGAATTGTTCACGGTGAATGAGGCGGTGGGCGCAGGGCTCCCGCTGTGGCTGCCGAAGGGCGCCACGATTCGCAGAATCCTGGAGGATTACATCGTCGCGAAGGAGCGCGCTCAAGGATACGAGCACGTGTATTCGCCGGATCTGGCCAAGGTCGATCTGTACATGCGCTCCGGGCACTGGGAGCATTATCACGAGGACATGTTCCCGCCCATGCAACTCGAGCACGAGCAGATGGTGCTGCGGCCGATGAACTGCCCGCATCATATTTTGATCTATGAAGCGAAGAAACACAGTTATCGCGAGCTGCCGGTGAGGATTGCGGAACTGGGCACCATGTATCGCTACGAGCGATCGGGAGTGCTGAGCGGGTTGAGCCGCGTGCGCGCGATGACGCTGAACGATGCGCATATTTTCTGCATGCCGGAGCAAATCAAGGACGAGTTTACGAAAGTGATGCGACTGGTGGAGGAATGCTACAAAGACCTGGGCATTTCCAAGTACAGCTACCGGCTGTCGCTGCGCGATCCGGCGAACAAAGAGAAATACGTCGACAACGACGCGATGTGGGACCTGGGCGAAAACATTCTGCGCGAGACGATGAACTCGCTGGGGCTGCCGTATAAAGAGGCGAAAGGCGAGGCGGCATTTTACGGACCCAAAGTCGACATTCAATTCGCGGACGTGATGGGGCATGAGGAAACCTATTCGACGATTCAGCTCGATTTCCATTTGCCTAATCAGTTCAAGCTGGAGTACGTGGGGGCGGACGGCAAGGAGCATCGGCCGGTGATGATTCATCGCGGCGTGATCAGCACCATGGAGCGGATGGTTGCGTACCTGATCGAGCTATACGGCGGGGCTTTCCCGTTGTGGCTGGCGCCGGTACAGGCGACGGTGTTGCCGATTACAGATCGCAACGTCGAATACGCGCGCAAGGTTCAGGCGCGATTGGAAGCAGCCGGGTTGCGGTCCCACCTGGATGATCGCAACGAAAAAGTGAATCTGAAAATTCGCGAGGCGCAGTTGCAGAAGGTGCCGTACATGCTGGTGGTGGGCGATCGCGAGGCGGAATCGGAAACGGTTTCGGTGCGGCATCGCAAGCACGCCGACATGGGCGCGAAACCGCTGGCGCAATTTGTCGAGGAAGTGTGCAAGCTGGTCGAATCCAAGAACGTGACGGAGTAGAGGCGCGGTCGATTCTGAGCGCGACCTCCGGGTTCATCGCGGAAGCCGGATTCACGCACTCACTGACGCCCGCGCGCAACTGCACTTTCGGATGCACGTATTGTTACGTGCCAACGCTCAAGATCTACGGCGGATTGAAGCCGGAGGACTGGAAACGCTGGGGCCAGTTCACCACTTACAAAACCAATGCGCCGGAGTTGTTGCGGCGGGAATTGAAGGCGGCTCAATCGATTTATTGCTCGCCGCTGGTGGATCCTTATCAGCCGGCCGAAGCGGAAGCGCAAATAATGCCGCGGATTTTGGATGCCCTGATTGCATCGCCTCCGCGGGTGTTCGCGGTGCAGACGCGGGGCCCATTGGTGCTGCGCGATCTGGATCGGCTGCGGGAACTGGCCGCGCGAACGACGGTGCGCGTGAGCGTTTCGATCACGACGAATCGCGAAGAAGTGCGGCGATTGTACGAACCGCTTTGCGCGACAATCGAGGAACGGTTGTCGGTGGTGCGGGCTTTGAAAGGCGGCGGCATCGAGACATACGCGACACTCGCGCCGCTGCTGCCGTGCGATCCGGAAGAGCTGACGCGTTTGGCGATCACCGCGAGCGGTCGTGACCTGATCGGTGATCCGTTGCACGTTCGCGCGGTGAAGCGGCATGGCGCGACGACGCGCGAGGAAGCCTGGCGGGTGAGCGCGAAGAATGGATTTGAGGCATGGCTCGACGCCGATTTTCAGGCTGGGATCGTAATGCGCATCGAGCGTGCCGCCGGCGAAATGGGCAAAACTTTCCTGACGGGCCCGCGCGGATTCGCAAGGTTGGCGAAATGAGCGATTCATGAACTTGACCGAAATCCTGAATAAGACACACGGAGGCGGCGGGTCGGGCGAGGAAGTCGCCTCGTTTAATCCCGCGGACGGGGGTGAGCTGGGGCGGGTGCGCCTGGATAGCGCCGAAGACTACGAGCGCATCGCCGTTCGTGCGACGGCGGTGTTCGAGCGATGGCGCATGCTGCCGGCGCCAAAACGCGGCGAGATCGTGCGGGAGATCGGCAACGCGCTGCGCGAATCGAAAGCGGCGCTGGGGGAATTGGTGACGCTCGAGATGGGCAAGATCCTGGCGGAAGGGCTCGGCGAAGTGCAGGAGATGATCGACATCGCCGATTTCGCGGTAGGGCTCTCGCGGCAACTTTACGGACTCACGATGCATAGCGAGCGCGGGGGGCATCGCATGTATGAGCAGTGGCATCCGCTGGGGCCCGTGGGAGTGATCAGCGCCTTCAATTTTCCCGTGGCGGTGTGGAGCTGGAACGCTCTGATCGCGATGGTGTGCGGCGACACCGTGATCTGGAAGCCGTCGTTAAAGACGCCACTGACGGCGATCGCTGTGCAGAAGATCTGCGACGAGGTGCTGGTACGGCATGGATGGGAAGGCGTGCTGAGCCTGGTGATCGGCAAAGACGAGGTAGTGGGCGAGCGGCTGATTCGCGACCCGCGCGTCCCGCTGATCAGCGCGACGGGTTCGTGCCGAATGGGGCACGCCGTTGGAAAGGCCGTGACGGAAAGGTTAGGGCGGGCGCTGCTGGAACTGGGCGGGAACAACGCGATCATCGTGATGGACGATGCCGACCCGGAGCTGGTAACGCGCGCCGTGCTGTTCGGCGCGGTGGGAACGGCGGGCCAGCGATGTACCTCGACCAGGCGCTTGTTCTTGCAAAAGGGTATCGCTGAGACGATTGTGAATCGTTTGAGGGCGGCGTATAAACAGATCGTCATCGGGAATCCGATGGATGCGAAGACGTTAATGGGTCCGCTAATCGATGAGGCCGCGGTCGAAAATATGATTCGCGGGCTTGACCGGATTCGGGAGCAAGGCGGGGAAGTGATTTGCGGCGGCAAGCGCGTCATTTCAATTGGGCAAGGGCGGGGATGTTTCGTCGAACCGGCTTTAGTGAAAGCGCAGCCGAACATGCCGATTCTGAAAGAAGAATTGTTTGCACCGGTGCTGTACCTGATCGAGTTCGAGAAGCTGCACGATGCGATCGCGTGGCAGAACGATGTGCCGCAGGGGCTGTCGTCGGCGATTTTCACGAATAGCGTGGCGTCGTCGGAACGATTCTTAAGCGCCCACGGGAGCGATTGCGGGATCGCGAACGTGAATATCGGAACCAGCGGCGCGGAGATCGGCGGGGCCTTCGGCGGCGAGAAGGAGACGGGCGGAGGACGCGAATCGGGCAGCGATTCCTGGAAAGCTTACATGCGGCGGCAGACCGTGACGATCAACTGGTCGGGCGAGTTGCCGCTGGCGCAGGGGATTAAGTTTGGGTAGGACGGCCCAGAACGAAGGTCACCGCAGATGCGGTAAGCACGCTACTCGACGCCGATCAAAAAGAACGCCGCGATTTAAGGCTCCGGCTTTGCCGGCGGCGGGGTTTCGGGCTTCGGCGCCGCGGCGGCTTTCGCGGCAGCGGCCGCGTGCTGCACCTGCCACTTCAATAGACTATCGGCGATCGCCCGCAACGCCTTCTCTTGCTGCTGATCTTTGAACAACTGGCTATCGCCGAAATATTGGACGCGCACCGTGCCGGCGGAGTCGACGAACATCACGATCGGCACAAAAGGGCGATCGTCCTTCTTGATATTGGTGAGCTTGATGATCGAGTCCTGATTGAGAAAGCCCATTGGAAAGCCGGGCTTGTAGCGCTCCGCAAAGGGACCAACCGTGTAGGCGGCATTTTCATTACCGGCGATGCCGATCACCTGCAATCCTCGGGGCCCGAAGTCCTTTTGAAGCTTGCTGAGCATGCCGATGGTTGCGATGCAGTCCTCACACTGCGTCGAAAAAACGACGAGGATGAGTTCCTTGCCGCGAAATTTACGAAGATTGATGCCCTTGGCGTCGGGGGTTTTGATGGGAATGTTCGGCAGAGGACGGGATGGTTGCGCTTGCGGACTCGGGCTAGAAGGCACAGCCTGCGCCCCCCGTCCAGGCGGCGGCGTCTGGGCATAAACTGCGGCCGCCCCGACCAAGAACATGAGCGCCGAGAGCACGCGGAAAAACCGGATCATAACGACTATCTTAATTGATTTTCGACCTCCTCCAGCCAATCCGGGCGTTTCAAAACGTCGCGCGGCCGGCTGCCGTCGGGCGGTCCGATGATGCCTTCGTGCTGCATCATATCCAGGATCCGCGCGGCGCGGCCGTAGCCCAGCCGCAGGCGACGCTGTAGCGTTGAGGTGGACGCTTTGCCCATCTCGAGAACCACGCGCACGGCATCCTGATAGACCGGATCTTCGGCGCCGTCGAACTCTTCGGCGTCGGCCTCTTCGATGTCGGCCGGAGGCGGCAGAAGGAAGGTTTTGTCGTACTCGGGCTCGGCCTGCTGCTTCCAGAAATCGACCACGCGCGCGGTCTCGGCTTCGCTGACAAAAGCGCCGTGAACGCGCGTGAGCCGGGACGAGCCGGGGGGCAGAAACAGCATGTCGCCCTTGCCCAAGAGATGTTCGGCGCCCATGACATCGAGCACGGTTCGTGAATCGACTCGCGTCGCCACGCGGAAACTAATGCGCGACGGAAAATTCGCCTTGATAAGACCGGTGATTACGTCGACGCTGGGACGTTGCGTTGCGAGCACCAAATGCATGCCGACCGCGCGCGCCATTTGGGCGAGCCGCGTAACACTTTCTTCGACGTTGGCGCGTTCGAGCATCATGAGGTCGGCCAGCTCGTCGATCACGATCAGCACATACGGGATCTGTTCCAGCGCCTCCAATTCCAGTTCGTCCTCGAATAGACTGCGCGGCTGGGCCTCCATCTGACGCACTTTCTTGTTGTATTGATCGATATTGCGGACGCCTTGCGAGGCCAGCAGCTTCAAGCGCCGCTCCATTTCAAGAACTGCATTGCGCAGCGCGTTGTTGGCTTTTTTCGGATCGGTGATCACCGGCGTGAGCAGGTGCGGGATGCCTTCATACGGGCCGAATTCGAGGCGCTTGGGATCCACCATGATCATGCGGACCTGATTCGGCTTGGCCTTGTACAGAATCGACATGATCAGCGAATTGAGCATCACGCTTTTCCCGGAACCGGTGGACCCGGCGATGAGCAAGTGCGGCATCGAATCGAGTGCGGTGACTTTGATGCGCCCGTTGATGTCCTTGCCGAGCGCAATAGTGAGGGGCGACGGAGAGGCGTCGAACTCTTCCGATTCGAGGATCTGCCGCAGGCTGATCACTTCGCGCTTGGAGTTGGGGACTTCGATGCCGACGGTCGGCTTGCCGGGAATCCGTTCGATCAAAATGGATTCGGCCTGCAGGCCGAGACACAAGTCTTCGCTGAGAGTGGTGATGCGCGAGTACTTGACGCCGGCTTCAGGCTTGAATTCGAAGGTGGTGACCACGGGGCCGGGATTGATCTGCGTCACCGATCCGCGCACATTGAACTCTTCGAACTTCGATTTGATGCGTGCGGCGATTTCCTTCAGCTCCTGCGTGTCGTAGGCGCTGCGGGCCGCAGGTTCATGGAGCAGGTCGGTAGGCGGAAGCCGGAAGTCGATGCGCGTTTTGGGTTCGGGCGACGCTGCCATGCGTCCGGCGGCGCGATGGGAGAGCACCGGAGCTGGAGCGGGCGGAAGTTCGATGGGCGCGGGAGGCTGCGGCGCATACTCGAGCGTCCGGATAGGAATGTCGTCGAGCTCGGGCGGAATGTCGAACGGCGGCGCGCCGTTTTCCGCGTGCGCGTCACCGATTGACGGCCCCGACTTGGTAAGACGGTCAGGCCGTAGTCTTTCGGCCTTCCTGCGCAGCATGCGCATGCGCGCGCGTTCGGATTGCCAAGCGGTGAATCTGGAAACCAGCTTCGCCATCCCGTTCACGCAGGCCTTCAGGGCCGCGATGGGTCCGCGGAACCAGCCTGCCAGCAGCGACATTTCGAATGTCGAAACCAGGTAGATCGAGACGATCCAGCACATCGCAGTAAGGAGCAACGCGCCGGTCAGGTTCATCGAACCGATGAGATAATCCGCCACCACCGACCCCGCCAAGCCCCCCGCGGGGATGTCGCCGGCGATCGGCCTCCAGGTGGTAAGACCAAATCCGCCACAAGTGGAGGCGATGAGCATTGCGCCACCGATGGTCTTGATCCACGGCGATTCGATGGGCGACGAGCGGATCCATTTCCATCCAACCAGCAGAATCAGCAAGGGAATCGCGTAAGCGGCGAGCCCCAAGGACTGGAGGAGCAGATCGGCGGATAAGGCGCCGACACGGCCGGTGAGATTCGCGACCTTGTCCGATCCGGTGGATGTATTGAGCGATGGGTCGAGCGGATGGTACGAGATCAGGCTGATCAAAACGAATAGCCCGGTGGCTAGAAACACGAATGCCGCGGCTTCATTGAGCCGTGGATGCGAGGTAGGTCCTAAGTACTTCATCTCCCGCCGAGACGGAAGAAGGCCAGAGCAATCACTATTATGCCAAAAATGACGCGGTACCACACGAACACCGCCAGCGACCGGCGGCGCAGGAAGTTCAGGAAGAAAGCAATGGCGATGCAACCGGTGACGGCGCTGGCGGCGATGCCCGCGAGGAAGGCCGTGTGCATGTCGGGCGAAAGGCCGCCCTGGTGCTTATGTAAGTCCCAGAATTTCTTGGCGCAGGCGCCCGCGATGATGGGGGTCGAGAGCAGGAAGGAGAATCGAGCCGCGGACGCGCGGTCGAAGTTCCGAAACAGCCCGGCGCTGATGGTGACGCCGCTTCGCGAGACGCCGGGTATAATCGCCAGCGCCTGCGCGATCCCTATGGTTAAAGAGTCGGCGGCCGACACGTGCGAGATATCCTTCTGCTTGCGGCCGGCCCAATCGGCGAGCCACATGACCAAGCCGATGACGATGGCGGCGGTCGCGATGATATAGGGGCTGCGCAGCGACTGGTCGGCCTGCTTTTCGAACAGGAAGCCGGCTAATGCGCCCGGGATCGTGCCAAGGGCGAGCAGCCAGAGCAGGCCCCGATTCTTCCGGAGCGCGGGATCGCGGCCGATGCTCATCCCGAGGCCTTGCGCGACGATCTGAACCCAATCGCGGAAGAAGAACAGCAGCACCGCCACCAGCGTTCCGGCGTGCAGTGCGACGTCGAAGGTGAGGCCGCCATCGTCCCAACCTAGAATCCACGGAATGATGATCAGGTGCGCGCTGCTGCTGACGGGCAGGAATTCCGTGAGTCCCTGGACGATGCCGAGGACAATCGCGTGCAGGAGGGGCATAGTAGATTAGAGTAGCGCAGAAGGCTCTCTGGCGAGAAAAGGTGTAATGGTAGAATTAATGGTGTAAAGGTGTAATATGGCTCTGAACATCAAGAATCCAGAGGTCGAAAAGCTCGCGACTGAGGTGGCGAGGATGGCGAATGAGACCAAGACCGAAGCAATTCGGCGCGCGCTGGAAGATCGGAAGATTAAGCTCGAATCGCACGAAACTTTAGCTGAAAAGCGCAAGAGAATCATGGACTACTTTCAGAATGAGGTTTGGCCAAACATTCCTCCTGAACTCCTGGGGAAGACGATCACGAAGGAAGAGCGCGAGGAGATGCTCGGATACGGACCGGATGGCGTCTGACAACCGGCGAATCGCAGTCGACACCTCGGCCTTGATCGCGATGCATTTCAAGGAACCCGGGCATGAGATTCTGTTTGAAAAGGTGACTCGCGCCGGAAGCGTCCTTGTCGCTGCGCCGATCCTCCTGGAGGTAGCAATCGTTTTGAGCCGGTTGTTTCCAATAGATCCGCGCCCCGCGCTCTCACGCGACATCGAGACGATAAAAGCCCAGATTGTCGCGGTCACCCACGCACACGCGGGTACCGCCATCCAAGCCTTTCTTCGATACGGTAAGGGGCGTCATCCAGCGAAGCTGAATTTTGGCGACTGCTTGTCGTACGCGGTCGCATCGCTCGCCGGCATTCCGTTGCTATACACGGGCAGCGAGTTCTCAAGAACCGACATCGAAGCGGCGTAAGCTATACTCATGCGGCTCTTTCCGACCATGCTCGCGGTGGCTGCCAGTATGAGTGCGGCTCCCACGTTCTATAAAGACGTGCTACCGGTGTTGCAGCGCAACTGCCAGAGCTGTCATCGAGCGGGCGAAGCGGCGCCGATGACGCTGCTCACGTATCAGGACGGTCTAATAAAGTAACGTGGCCGTCGCCGCAGTCGCGCTGCTGGCCCTGCTCGCGAGCACGGCGGCCTTTTCGCTGCTCTCCATCCTGGCCGCGGTGCGATATCTCATGGTTCGGCCGCGCACCGCGGACCATCCTCCGCCGATCAGCATTCTGAAGCCATTGGCTGGGCTCGATCACGCACTCGAATCCAACCTGCGGACATTTTTCGAGCAGGATTATCCAACCTTCGAGATTCTGTTTGCAATGTCGGATGCGAGCGATCCTGCTGTGGCTGTGGTTAAGAAACTGTGCGCCGAATATCCCCGCGTTCCGTCCCGGGTGCTGATCACGGGCGACGCGCCCTATTCGAACGCGAAAGTTTACAGTCTGGATCGAATGCTGGCCGCGGCGTCGAACGATCTGGTGGTGATGAGCGATAGCGATACGCGCGTGACGCCGGCGCTTCTAACGGCCGTCGCGGCGGAGTTTCAGGACGCGCGGCTGGGCGTCGCGACGTGTCCGTATCGCGCGGTAGCGGGGCCGGGCATCTGGTCGAGGCTCGAGGCAACCGGGATGAATACCGATTTCATGGCCGGAATTCTAGTGGCGCGAATGCTCGAAGGTATGAAGTTCGCCGTAGGTCCCACCATCGCGGCGCGCCGGCCCGTGCTCGAATCGATCGGCGGTTTCAAGCGGCTGAAGGATTATCTTGCGGAAGATTTCGCCATGGGCAAGTTCGCGGCGGAAGCCGGGCACGGCGTAGTCCTTTCGTCGTATGTGATCGAGCATCACATCGGCTCCACCGATTGGCGGCAAAACGCGGCCCACAGATTGCGATGGGTGCGCAGCACGCGGCGATCGAGACCCATCGGTTATGTGGGCCAACTGTTCACCATGGCCACGCCGGTGGCGCTGTTGAGTTGTGCGATCGCCCCGCGCTTGTGGCTCGCGGCGATGGGCGTGTTGTTTATTCGTGCAGTGGCGGCGTACGCCGTGGCGTCGCGCGTGCTGCGAGCGCGGATCAACTGGGCCCTATTGCCGGCGGAAGATCTGCTGGCGTTCTGTTTCTGGATCGCGGGATTCTTTGGGAATACGATCGTATGGCGCGGCAGGCGGTATCGAGTGTTTGCGGACGGGAAGTTTGAACAGGTGACTTAACGCTCTTCCAGATGCCTCAATCGCGCGTCGAGCACTTCTTCAACACGATGCAGCTCAGACCGCCACATGTCCTTCATGTCGTCGAACTTCGCATTCATATCGGCGCGCAGGTCATCCAGCCGGGAATTCATGTCACCCAGGCGGGCATTCATGTCACCCAGGCGGGCATTCATGTCACCCAGGCGGGCATTCATGTCACCCATACGGGAATTCATTTCACCCAGGCGAGAGTTATTGACGAGAATTCCCACCAGGACCGCCAGCGTGGGGATGCAGATTGAAAGCGCGAGCTGGGTCGAACCGTCCATTTATCTATTCCTCATGATAACTGAGTGCGGCGAGCGGTTTACTCCTCTCAGTTCAACGAGACGGATTCACCGTCAGCACCTGCTTCGGGTCGATGTTGCGGAACTGCATCGGTTCGACGAGGCGGCTTAACGCTCTTCGAGATGCTTCAATCGCGCGTACAGCACTTCTTCGACACGATGCAACTCGGACCGCTACATGTCCTTCATGTCGTCGAACCTCGCATCCATATGGGCGCGCAGGTCATCGACACGCGAATTCATGTCCCCCATACGGGAATTCATGTCCCCCATACGAGAATTATTGATCAGAATCCCGACCAGGACCGCCAGCGTTGGCACCCCCATCGAAAGCGCGAGTTGGGTCGAAGCGTCCATTTATGTACTCCTCATGATAGCTGAGTGCGCCGGGCGGTTTATTCCACTCAGTTCAACGAGAAGGATTCACCGTCAGGACCTGCTTCGCATCGATCTTGCGGAACTGCATGGGGAAGCTGGTGGCGCCGTAGTAAGCGCTCCATTGGTCCTTGTAATGTCGCGAGAGCGGCTGGCCGGATTCGCCGATGGTGATGTTCTGAAGCGAGCGGTCGAGATCGGAAAGATCCACGATCATGCGCATCGACGGCCCCAGTCGCCGCGTGGTTTGCTTGATGGTAGTGGACGATCCGCTCATGGGCACGGGGCCGATGTTGAAATACTTTCCGATCACGGGCAAGGAGCCCTCCACCGGCTGAGCGATCTTGAGCTCGATAAACTGCCCGTAATCCCAGCGCGAGATTTTCGATCCCTGAATTTTTCTGCCCGCGCCGATCGCCTGGCCCAGGCATTTCAGCAGAAGCTGATCGTAGTCGTCAAACCAGCCGGCCGGCCACTCGCGCAAAAGTTTTTCGATGACGGCGGGCGACATCGCGTAGTCATACGCGTCGGCGGGCCCCGGCGCCGCACGTTCGGCCACGGCTTTACGCAGCTCCTCGTAAGTAAGCTGGACGATCAGCGGCGCGGCCGTTCCTTTTTCCATTTGGCCGGTCCACTTTCGAAGCAGGGCGACCGCTTCGGCGAGGCTCGCGTCATTGTTCGAGTTGTTCGACTTGTGGGCGTTAGAAGCGGCGTGAGCGTGAGCGTCGAAAGCACCGACAAGCTGCCGTGCGAGAAAATCCGAGAACGCCGAGTAAACATCCTTCTGCACGGCGAGCATCTCCACCGGCTGCCACTTCTCCCGATTTTCGAGAAGTAGCCGAATCCCACGCGAGCGATAGTGGGGCGCGAAATTGCCGGCCACCGGATATTTGGAATCCTGCGGGAACGGATTCTGATTTGCCGTGACGATCATGCCGGAGGCGGGATTGTAGGCCTGCGGCAAATCGTCGAACGGGATGACTCCGCGCCAGTCGCAGTCGCCGGACGCTCCGTCCGCGGGAACGTCGCCGAGGCAACCCGGCGCGCGAATCGGAAGACGGCCGCTGGCGTGATAACCGATGTTGCCGTCCACGTCCGCATAGACGAAATTCTGGCCGGGGCCGGGAAATTTCGCCACCGCGGCGGTGAACTCCTTCCAATCGCGAGCCCGATCCAGGTCGAGAAAAGGGAATTGGAAACTGGAGGGTTCAGCCGCGGTCCACTGAAGCGCGTAGTTTTGTTTCTCGTCGGTCAGGACCACCGGCCCGTGACGCGTGACCCACTGATCGAACGGCACGGGCTTGGCGCCTTTGATCGCAATCGCGCTACGCTCCAGTCTCGCCTGCTCTGCATGCCCGCGAAACAAGTAGTGACCGGTGCGCGGATCGATCTGTTCTCGAAAAAGATCCTGCACATCGAATTGAAGATTGGTCACGCCCCACGCGATGCGATCGTTGTGGCCCACGATTACGGCCGGAACCCCGGGCAGCGACACGCCGGTCGCGTCAAGGCCGGGAGCGCGCAGATGCACCATGTACCAGGTGGAAGGAATCGCGAAATCGAGATGCGGGTCGTTGGCGAGAATGGGTTTCCCGGTGGCGGAGCGCGCGCCTGAAATCGCCCACGCGTTCGAGCCGGGCTGCGCCTCGGCGCCGCTGCGCGACGGAAACAGAAAATCGACCTTGGGGCGATCCCCTTTCTGAAGCATATGGAGTTTGTTGATTTCGTCGTGCCAACTGGTGGTGAGGGTTCGATACATCTGTAGGCCGGCGAGCACGGTATCGCGCTTGCTCCACGGGCGCGGCTGGTAGTTGAGCAGCGTGAATTCGATGGGCAGCCGCCCGCGATGTGTTTCGAGGAAGAAGTTCACGCCGCGCGCGTAGGCGGCCAGCGTCGCGCGATCGGCCGCCGGCATGGTGCGCTCGGCGTCGTCGGCGATGCGGCCGAGGCGCAGGCGCCGCGATTCCTCGTCGGTTTCGAGCGCCTGTTTCCCAACCACTTCCGCGAGCTCGCCCGCGGCCAGCCTGCGCAGGGCATCCATCTGCCACAACCGGTCCTGCGCGGTGACGAAGCCTTGCAGGAAAATCGCGTCTTCGATAGTCGCGGCCGAGATATGCGGAACTCCCAGCGCGTCGCGCGAGATAGTTGCTCGCGCGGAAATCGGAGCCGGAATTTCACCCGAAATGTCGGGCAGCGGCCGCCATGCAAACCAGTATCCGGCGGCCAGGAGCGCCAACACCAAAACCGCTATGCTCAGATTGATCGCGCGGAGCAGCGGAGTGGATAGCAACACTGCTCGATTGTACCGGAAGGAGACGGAAGGTCGTCCGGGACGGGCGCAAGAAGAAGGAACCGGAATTCAGAATGTCGTTGAGGTTGATCTTACTCATCGCGATCGTGGCGCTGAACGGATTTTTCGCGGCGGCGGAAGTCGCGCTGGTATCGGTGCGGCGATCGCGGCTGAAGCAGCTCGCCGAAGAAGGCAGCGCATCGGCGCGCGCGGCTCTGGGGCTGCTCGCAAATCCGGGACGATTGCTCAGCGTGACGCAGGTCGGGGTAACGCTGGCGAGCCTGGGTCTCGGTTGGGCGGGCGAAGACACGCTCTATAAGATACTGGTGGCGCTGTTCAATCCCGTGGTGACGCCGCGGACCGAGGCGCTGCTGCACGGGATCGGATTCGCGGTAGCGTTTCTAATTATCAGCTTTGTCCACGTGGTGATCGGCGAGGTGGTGCCGAAAAATCTAGCGCTTGAAAAGGCAGACCGGTTGGCGCTGCTGGTCGCGCCCGCGCTGCTGGTGTTTCTGCGCATCTCCGCGCCGTTCGTGTGGGTGATCGAGCGATCGGCAAGAGCGTTGTCGCAAGCCATCGGATTGCATGCCGGGCACGGCGTGGGAGGGCACTCGGCTGAGGAGCTGAAATTCATCATCGAATCCAGCCGGCGCGAAGGTCATCTGGAGATTTTCGAAGAAGACGCGATTCAAAACCTGCTGGACTTGAGGAACGTGAACGCGCGCGAGATCATGACGCCGCGCGTCGATATGGTGATGGTTTCCACCGACGCGACCCTGGATGAGCTGCTGCGCATCAGCGTGGAGCACAAGTATTCGCGCCTGCCGGTGTATCACGGCAAGCCTGAAAATATCATTGGAATTCTGCACTATAAGGATCTGATGACAGCCTGGCAGGAGCGTAAAGTGGCGGCCGACCGCAAGCAGCCCGCGCGCCCGTTCCGGTTGCGCAGATTCCTGCGCGACCCGCTGGTGGCGCCTGAAACCAAGCCGCTGAACCAACTGATCGATGAGTTTCGCACCCGGCATACACATCTCGCGCTGGTGGTGGACGAGTTCGGCACCGTCACTGGAATGGTGACTCTGGAGGATGTTCTCGAACAGATTTTCGGCGAAATCGGCGATGAGCACGATGTGAAACGTCCGGCGCCCGTCGCCGGTGCGGCGGTCGTCGAACTCGACGGCAGCACCAATATTCGCGATCTGGCTTCGCAGTATGAGATCGAATTGCCCGGCGACGCAGGCTTCGAGACGCTCGCCGGATTTCTGCTGCTCCGCTTCGGTTACATTCCCGCGCCGGGCGAATCCGTGACGTACGGGCCGCGAACCTTTATCGTTCAGGAGATGGATCGCAACCGGATCGCGCGCGTCAAGATCGTGAGCGCGCGGCCCGCCGAAGGGGTCGCGTCGTGAGCGTGTCGCAAACCGTGAACGCTTCTCGATCCGCCAATGCTTCGTTGACCGACTTTAGCGATTCCCTGGGAAGATCCGCACCTGCTGATCGGTTACCTTTGCGAGCATTTCACGCACGGAACGATTCAGGACGGGATGACGAAGCTCCGGGGCGAGCTCCGCCAGCGGCTCCAGCACGAAGCGGCGTTCCATCATTCTCGGATGCGGAATTTCTAAATCGTTCGTCGAGATGACGGACTCGCCAAAGAACACGATGTCGATGTCGATGATGCGCGGTCCTTTCGCAACCGCCCGTTTGCGGCCCATGTCACGCTCGATTTTCTGCAAGCGCGAAAGCAACTGGCGCGGGAGCAGCGCGCTTTCGGCTTCGATCACCTGGTTAAGAAACCACGGCTGCCCGGGCAAATCGCGCGGAGCAGTCTCATAAATAGAGGACTCTCGCAGAATGCGAATACCCGCGTCGGCCAAGCGATCGCGAGCGCGCGCCAGGTTTTCCAGGCGATCGCCTGAGTTCGAGCCGAGCGAAAGATAGATGGTCTTCAAGAAAAGCCGGTCTTCAGAAAAGCGTTTCTTTCAGAAAAGCGTTTCTTCAAAAAAGAGTATTCTGGACGCCGCGCGCGCGCCGCGGCACCTGAAAATATTCGAACGCCCGATCGGTAGCGACACGGCCTCGCGGCGTGCGATCGAGAAAACCAAGCTGGATGAGATACGGTTCGTAGACTTCTTCGATCGTATCGTCAGCTTCATCGATGGATGCCGCGATGGTGCCCAGCCCCACCGGGCCTCCGCCGTACTTTTCGAGCAGCGTCAGCATGATTTTCTGATCGATTTCATCCAGCCCGAAGCGGTCCACTTCCAGCAGATCCAATGCCCTGCGCGCGACCTCCAGATCCACGCGTCCGTCGGCGCGCACTTCGGCATAATCGCGAACGCGGCGCAGCAGACGATTGGCAATGCGCGGCGTTCCACGACTGCGGCGCGCGATTTCCTCCTCGCCTTCGCGATCGATACGGACATCCAGCAGTTGCGCGGATCGATGGACGATGCTCGCCAGCTCCGTCATGTCGTAGGGATTGAGCCGCAGCACCAGTCCAAAGCGGCTGCGCAGCGGCGCGCTGACCAGCCCCTGACGCGTGGTTGCGCCGATTGCCGTGAATCGCTTCAGGTCCATCGCCACCGTGCGGGCACCAGGACCGGTCCCAATCAAGATGTCCATTCGAAAATCTTCGAGGGCGGAATAGATCATCTCTTCGACATCCGGCTGGAGGCGGTGAATTTCGTCAATGAAGAAGACCTCACGCGCTTGAATGTTGCTGAGGATGCCGACCAGGTCGAGTTTCTTCTGCAGCACCGGACCGGAGGTTTGTTGAATACCGACGCCCAGTTCGGCGGCGATGATCCCGGCAAGCGTGGTCTTGCCGAGGCCGGGCGGCCCATAGAGCAGCACGTGATCCATCGCCTCACCGCGGCGCTTCGCGGCTTCGATCGCGATCGCCAGGTTCTCTTTGACTTTCCCCTGGCCCGCGAAATCGGCGAGAAGATTCGGCCGCAGCGCGGTTTCAAATTGCCGCTCTTCCTCGCGCAGCGACGCGGAAACGATGCCCTGTTCGCCCATGAAGCTCTAGTTTACTAGCGAAGCACGTCACTCACGCGTTCCGGGTTACTAACGAACTTCGTTTAGTTACCAACCTCTGCTTGACCAACCTCGGGTTCATCGCGCCAGCTTCAAAGCACGGCGAAACAACTCATCGAAATCGTTCGATTCGTTGGCCGATCGTGCCTTGTTGACCGCGCCTTCCGATGACGCTCGATTCGCGCCGAAATTCATGAGCGCTGAGATCACGTCCTCTTCGGTGTCGCTGAAACGGCTCTTCGGCGACGCGGCCGCGCGGTCGGGAACGCCGGCGAGGTCCAGCTTGTCGCGAAGTTCCAGCACCATGCGCTCCGCGGTTTTCTTTCCGACTCCGGGAATGCGCACCAACAGTTCGATTGCTCCCGAACGAATCGCGGCCACCAGATCGCCTGCCGTCAATCCACTCAGCGCCTTGATCGCAAGGCTCGGGCCGATACCGCTCACTGTAGTCAATTTCTCGAAAAGGGTCTTGTCGGCGGCGGTGAGGAAGCCGAACAGCGAAAGCGCATCCTCGCGAACGTGCGTGTGAATGTGGAGTTGAACCGGTTGGCCCTTCTCGGGCAGCGACGAGAATACGGAAACCGGAATGGTGATTTCGTAGCCGACGCCGTGCACGTCCAGAATAATCAGGTTCGGATGTTTCTCGAGAAGCGTTCCGCTCAGATGAGCAATCATGAGAGAAGAGAATACAGAAGTCAGAATACAGGAGTCAGGAGCCCGAAGCCAGGAGTGAGCATGCGAAGAAGATTCTTCGTGGATGAGGTTCGGAACGGACAGGCGGAAATTTCCGGCGACGACGCGCGCCATTTGACGCGCGTCTTGCGCGTCGAACCCGGCGAGCGCTACGAGATTTCCGACAATCGCAATGTGTTTCTGGCCGAGATCGAGACGGCGCGCAAGGAACGCGTAGTCTTTCGGGCGCTTGAGAAGCTTGCCCCGCCGGTGCCCGAAGCGCGCATAGTGCTGTGCGCCGCGCTGATCAAATTCGATCGCTTCGAATGGATGATCGAAAAGGCGACAGAGTTAGGTGTCGCGAGAATTGTTCCCGTGGAAGCGGCGCGCAGCGAGCACGGCCTGGAACGGGCTGCCCACAAGCGGGTTGAACGGTGGAGGCGAATCGCTCTTGAAGCCAGCCAGCAATCGCGGCGGGCCCGCTTACCGGAGATCGACGAGCCGATTGGGTTTCGCGAGGCGTTGGAGATCTCCGCAACCCGTCACTACGCGTTCGACGAAGATCCGGCCGCGCCACCGCTGCCCAGCGTGCTCCCCGGTGAGCGCGTGGTATCCGACGAAATCGCGATAATGATCGGCCCCGAAGGTGGATGGACCGATGAAGAGCGCTGCGCCTTCGGCAGCGACGAAGCGGATCCGCGATGGACGGCCGTCTCGCTGGGACCCACCATCCTTCGCGCGGAGACCGCCGCCATCGCCGCGCTCACGTTCGTGAGTCTGAGCTGGCGCCCGTGCCCGTTACTCTAAGCCCCATGCACGCAACCTCCGTTACACTAAGGAATTGGTCAACCGCTTAGTTTTTGAAAATCTCAAGCACCGTCCGGTGCGAACTCTGCTCAGCGCAGTCGCGATCGGAGTTGGCATCACGCTGATTCTGTCGCTGGTCGACGTGAGCGAAGGAATGCTGGGCGACATCGCGGCGCGCTCGCGCGGCACCGGCGCCGATATCATGGTCCGCCCGTCGGACAGCTCGCTCATCAGCGGGTCCGTCGGGCAAATGCCGGAAAAAATAGTGGACGTGGTGCGCGCCCAGCCGCACGTCGCGCTCGCGACCGGGTCGCTGATCCAGCCAGTCGGACCGCTCGAGTCGGTGGCGGGCATCCATCTGGACGAGTTCAACAAGCTCAGCGGCGGCTTTCATTATCTTGAAGGCGGCCCGTTCGAGAAGCCGGAAGCCGTCACTCCCGACGGCGTATACGATCTGCTGCTCGACGAAGTGGAGGCGAAAGCCCAACACGCTCACGCCGGCCAAATCATCACTCAGGGCCGCAAATGGCGCGTGACCGGCGTCGTCGAATCCGGCAAGATGTCGCGCATGTTCACGGACCTCGCCACGCTTCAGGATATCTATGTTCCCCGAACAATCAGCGTGGTCTGGGTGAAGGTGGATGATCCGGCGAACATTTCGGCCGTCCAGGCCGAATTGGAGGCGGTTCTGAAGGACTACCACGTGTACACCATGGAAGAGATGACCTCGCTGCTGACGGCCGACAATATTCCGCTCCTCAAAAATTTCACGTATGTGGTGACCGGCATCGCGGGCGTCATCGGATTTCTCTTTGTATTTCTGTCGATGTATACGGCAGTGCTGGAGCGTACCCGCGAGATCGGCATTTTGAAAGCCTTGGGCGCGTCGCCCGCTTATATCCTCGATATGCTGATGCGCGAGACGGTCCTGCTCGCTATCGGTGGCGCCATCGCCGGAATTCTGATGTCGTATGGTTCGAAAGCATTGATGGACCAGTTCTATCCCAGGATGACCATGGTGATCGTCAAGAGCTGGTGGCCGTGGGCGGCCTTGATCGCACTGGGAGGATCGCTGATCGGCGCGCTGGGCCCGGGGCTCAAGGCCGCGCGGCAGGACGCCATCGAGGCTCTGTCTTATGACTGACGCACTTTCCCATGACTGACGCAATGTCCTTTGACTGATGCCGGACACCGCATGATGACGAACGCCCTATGATCGAGATTCGCGATCTGACCAAGACCTATCACGTCGGCGACGTGGATGTGCACGCGTTGCGCGGCGTGAATCTTTCGGTCGAACGCGGGGAGTTCGTCGCGGTCGCCGGCCCCAGCGGCTCTGGTAAATCGACGCTGTTCCATATTCTTGGCGGGCTTACGCCGCCGACCTCCGGCACTGTTCACATCGAGGATCGCGATCTACTCGCTATGACCGACGCGCAACGCACCGAGTTGCGAAAGACCACCGTGGGTTTCGTCTTTCAGAAGTACAATCTGCTGCCGACTCTGACCGCCGCGGATAATATCGCGATCGCGCGCGATATCGCCGGGAAAAAAGGCGAGCTGGACCAGCAGTTCAAAGATGCGCTGAAGCTGCTCGGCATCGAAGGGCGGCTGCATCACAAGCCCCGCGCGCTTTCGGGCGGCGAACAGCAGCGCGTCGCCATCGCGCGGGCGATCGTGAATCATCCCGCGATTCTGCTGGCCGATGAGCCCACTGGAAATCTCGATAGCGAAAATTCGCGCCTTGTGCTTGGGTTGCTGCGCGATTTGAACCGGCGAATCGGCCAGACTATCCTCATGATCACCCACGATCAGGAAGCCGCAACCTACGGCAATCGCATTGTGAGAATGCGCGACGGCCGCATCGCGGATTGAAAAAGGGGACTGACCACTCTGTCCCACTTGCAAGGAGTTCAATCCTTAAAAGGTCCGTCAGTGGACAGAGCGGTCTGTCTCCTTTTTCAACCGGAACAACAACCTTGGAACTTTTCTCCATACCCGGTGTCTATCTGGGCATGTTTGAGCAGTCCATTCTTGCCGGCGATACGGCGGCGAACAAGACCAAAGCGCTGGCAGCCTCGCTCGCCGTGCAAAGCCTGGCGGTCGCCGTTGCGATCCTGATTCCGTTGATTTTCGGCGACCGATTGCCACGCTTGCAGCCATGGATTGCCACCAGCCTTCCATTGCGCGCGCAGCCTCAACCGCAACCCGTGAAAACCACGGCGATTGCGTCATCAGTGCGTTCGATTCTCCGCACGCCATTGCGAATGTATAACGCAGCCTCACTGAATCCGCGCCGCCCGGAAACCATCGGCGCGACGATTCTGAGCGATTCCGACACATTCTCACCAAGCTTTACAGGCCCAGGCATCGGCTTCGGGCCGTCCACGGGCTCCGCACTTCGCTCGATTGTCGCGATGCCACCGGCGGCACCGCCTCCGGCCGCTCCGATTCCGAAAGCGCCGGAGAAGCCGCGCCTGGTCGGCGGGGATGTTCAGGCCGCGAAACTCATCCGAAAAATTATTCCCCAATATCCCCCGCTCGCGAAACAGGCGCGCATTTCAGGGACGGTCCAACTCACCGGCGTGATTGCGAAGGATGGAAGCATCGAGCAACTTCAAGTGATCAGCGGAAATCCGCTGTTGGTGCCGGCTGCGGTCGCCGCCGTTAAGCAGTGGCTCTACGAGCCGACGTTCCTCAATGGTCAACCGGTGGAGGTGATTGCGCCCATCGATGTGATATTCACTTTGGCACAGTAGCTTCGGCCTCACAGCCTGACGGTAACGGCAAGTCTCCTATTACGGCGGGCTCTTGTCACAGCACAGCGGCCTTTTATCGCAGCCTGTTTTTGTGACAATGATCATGTGCGATTCTTACTTGTGGCCTTATCCCTGGCTTGCGCCTCGGCGCAGACGCTCGCTGACCGGTTCTTCGACGAATACTACTTCCCGTACAATCCCACTGCCGCCACCTCGGCCGGCATTCACAGGTACGACGACAAATTGGAGGATTACTCGAACAAAGGCGTCGACGCGCGCGTCGCGATCCTGAAGAAGTTCGAGACCGAATTCGCCAAACTGCCTGCCGATGCGGATCGCGATCTGGTATTGAATAACATTCGCGCCGCGCTCCTCGATATCGAAACCATCCGAAGCTGGGAAAAGAATCCCGATCTGTATTCGAGCGGCATTTCAGGCAGCGCGTTCACCATCATGAGCCGCACTTTCGCGCCTCCCGATGCGCGCTTGAAATCCCTGATCGCGCGCGAGCGGCAGATGCCACAGGTGCTCAAAGACGCTCGCGCAAATTTGAGGAATCCGCCGAAGATCTACACCGAAATCGCAATCGAGCAGCTTCCGGGCATCGTCAGTTTTTTCGAAACCGACGTGCCCCTGGCGTTTAAGCAGGTGACCGACGCGAAACTGCTGGCGGATTTCCACCAGATCAACGCGACCGTAATTGCCGCGCTGAAAGATTACGAAGAGTTTCTTCGTACTCAAATGCTCCCTGAATCGAATGGCGATTTTCGGCTGGGCTCGGAAAACTACGCGAAAAAGCTGGCCTACGAAGAGATGGTCGATATTCCGCTGGACCGATTGCTTCAAATCGGTTACGACGATCTGCACGCGAATCAGAAACGGTTCCGCGAAATTGCGGCCAGGCTCGATCCCAAGAAAACGCCGCAGGAGGTTTTGACCGATCTCGAAAAGGACCACCCCGCGCCGGACAAGTTGCTGGATGCGTTTCGCGCGCAGATTGTGACCCTGCGCGATTTCATCATCGCGAAAAAGATTATCACGATTCCGTCGCCGGTCCTGCCGATCCTTGAGGAAACGCCGCCGTTCGAGCGCGCTCTCACGTTTGCGTCAATGGATACCCCGGGACCGTATGAAACGGTGGCCAAGGAAGCCTTCTTCAACGTCACGCTGGCAGAGAAGGACTGGAAGCCCGAGCGCATCGAGGATTTCATGCGCGGCTTTAATCGCGGCACCATTCTCAGCACCGCGACGCACGAAGCCTATCCCGGGCACTATGTGCAGTTCTTGTGGATGCAGCGCGTCAATTCGCGCGTCCGAAAGCTGATCGGCGCGAATTCGAATGCGGAAGGCTGGGCGCACTATTGCGAGCAAATGATCCTTGACGAAGGATTCTCGACTGACCCGAAAATGAGGCTGGGACAGTTGCAAGATGCCCTCTTGAGAGACGCCCGGTATGTCGTCGGCATTGAGATGCACACCGGGAAGCGGACTATGGAGCAAGGCGTCGAATTCTTCGAGAAGGAAGGTTTTCAGACGCACGAGGTCGCCGATCGCGAAACCAAGCGCGGCACTTCCGACCCCACCTATCTGTACTACACGTTGGGCAAGCTGCAAATACTGAAGCTTCGCGAGGATTACCGGAAGATGAAGGGCGCTCAATTTTCGCTTGAAGAATTTCACGACGCTTTCATGCAACAGGGTTTTCCGCCAATCAAGATCGTGCGGCGGGCGCTGCTCGGCAATGATAGCCCGACTTTGTAGGATGGGTCTTCCAAACATGCCCTTCGAGAACACCCTCAATCTTCGGGTCGCCGAAAAACACGATGACGGCGTCACTGTCGAATTCGACTTACTGCCGCAGTATCTGAATTCGCAGGGATCGCTGCACGGCGGCGTAACGGCTTCACTCGCCGATGAAGCCGCCTGGCACGCCATCGAGAACAATTTCGGCTACGGCGCCCGCAAATCGACCACTACGGAGTTGAAGGTGAACTATCTGCGCCAGATCGTCGGCGATAAAGTGACTGCCCGCGCATACCTGGTACGTGCCGGCCAGACCTTGTGCGTTTCGCGCGTCGACATTTTCGACCAGGAGAAAAAGCTCTCGGCGATCGGAATCGTCACCTACATGCTGCTGTGAATCGTGGGGCAGGGCCGTGCCCTGCCGCTTGAGGCGCGCCCGTCAGGGCGAGCGTGTTCTAAGAGGCGCGACAGCATGGAGCGCGTTCTTCGCGAACTGCCTTACATCGTCAGCACGATCCGCCCCGTAACCGCGCCGCGCTTCAATTGATCGAACGTTTCTGAAATTGCACCCAGCGGCCGCGTCTCCACCCGGCAGCGGATCGGGAATTTTTCCACCAGCTCAAACAACTCGCGCAAATCGTCGCGCGTCCCCACCGCCGATGCGATGATGCGCGTTTCGCCCGAAATCAGCGACACCGCGGAAGCTCTGAACGGCTCGTTCGCCATGCCGACCACGGCCATTGTGCCGCCGCGCCGCAAGCATCGCAGCGCTGTTTCGTAAACCGCCGGACTCGCCGAAGTGACCAGCGCGACATGCGCTCCGCCAATCGCCCGAAGCCGTTTGTGAACCTGTTCGGTGGCGCCATTCACGGTCCATTCGGCGCCCAGCGATTTTGCGAATTCCAGCTTCTCGTCCGTTACATCGATGGCGCACACCTGGATATCCAGCGCGCGCGCGATTTGGGTGGCGACATGACCCAGCCCGCCCACGCCGAATACGGCCATGCGCTGAGGAGTCTTTTGAGGACCCAAAATCCCCGACGCCTTCATCGCCTTGTAAACGGTAAGCCCCGCGCACAGCAGCGGCGCGGCTTCGACGGCGCTCAAACTCGATGGCAGCCGCGCCGCGTGCGTCGCCGGCGCCACCAGATACTCGGCAAATCCGCCATCCACCGTGCATCCGGTGATCTTCTGCTTGACGCATAACGTTTCGCGCCCTTCCCGGCAGAATTCGCATTCGCCGCACGTCCAGAAAATCCACGGCACCCCGACCCGATCGCCGATCTTCAACTGAGTCACTCCCTCGCCCAACGCCGCCACCGTCCCCGCGACCTCGTGACCCAGAATCAGCGGCACTTTCGTGATCGGCCGCAGCAAATCCCAATCGCCGTCGGCCAGATGCAAATCCGAATGGCACACTCCGCACGCTTCGACGCGAATCAATACCTCGCCCGCTCCGGGCGTCGGCGTCGCCACTTCTTCGATCGTGACCGGCTTCCCGATTTCGCGCAATATCGCGGCTCTCATTGCTTTCCCTGCTTTCCCTTCGTTCGTTTCACGCGCTTCGCTCTCATGCGATGGTTACTCCTCCGTCGATGACGATGGTCTGTCCGGTCATCCAGCTCCCCGCGCGCGATGCGAGAAACACCGCCGCGCCCGCGATATCGTCCGGTTCGCCGATCCGCCGCAGCGGCGTGCGGCTTTCGGTTCGCTGAAGCGTCTCCGGATTCTCCCACAGAGCCTTCGCGAAATCCGTTCTGACCAGTCCCGGCGCGATGCAGTTCACGCGAATATTATCCGGACCGCACTCGATGGCAAGATTGCGCGCGAGCTGAAAATCCGCGGCTTTCGAAATCGCATAAATACCCAGTTTGTCGGTTCCCTTCAACCCCCCGATGCTCGACACGATAATAATCGCGCCGCCGCCCTTCGCGGCCATATCCGGCCGAACCAGATTCGCCAGCCACAGATTGCTGCGCACGTTGGTTTGCATTACCTTGTCGAAGGCTTCGTCGGTGAGTCCGTTCAACGGTCCATAATAAGGATTCACTGCGGCATTGCAAACCAGCACGTCAACCGTTCCGAGCTGGTCGCAAGTCTTGGCGACCAGCGCTTCGCAATCCGCGCGCTTGCCGATGTGGCACGGAATCACCGCGACCTCCCTGCCCTCCTTCCGCAGCGGCGCGGCGACCTCTTCGCAAGCCTCCGCTTTGCGGCTCGAAATCACCACCTTCGCGCCCGCCCGCGCCAGCGCTTCCGCAATCGCCCGCCCGATTCCCTTCGACGATCCCGTGACGATCGCCACCTTCCCTGTTAAATCAAACATGGTTGAATCAAACATAGCCGAATCCGACATTCCTTCTCCTGATTAAATTCCAGTCCTAATTCCGGCACGCCGCGCGACTTTCTCGACATCGACCGGGTTCAATCCGCCGACCCGCGCCAGCCATTCGCATAAATCGAACAGGTCCGCGTCGATTTCGTCCTCTGGGGGACGAGGCTCGTAGCGATCCCAAAATCCGTAAACCATCGCCATCGACGGCCGTCCGCGCCCGAGATCGGCCAACTCCAAAGCGTATAAATGACGTCGCGAGCTGCGCCAATACACCCGGCCCGCGCGCTTGCCCACCGCTTGCTCAATCGCTTCTGCGAACGCCGGGCGCACGTCGAGTTCCTGCTCCCACAGCAGCGGATCGGCCCGCAAACCCGCCAGCTCTTCGTCCGTCAGACTAATAAAATTCATATGACACAATTCATACACGCCCCAAAAACTCCACCATTGCCGACGCCAGATCCGGCCCGCGATCGTCCTGCAAAAAATGCCGCGCACGGTCAAACGTAATCGGACCCTCCGCATGCGGCAGCAATTCCTTCAATCGATTTCCGAATTCGATCGGGAAAACTTCGTCGGCCGGCGCCCACAGCAGCAGCGTCGGCTTCGAAGCCAGCTCCGGCAAACGGCTCTCGATCATCCGCATATCCTGCAATCCGCGATCGCCCCACTTGCGCGAATCGTCCAGCGGAATCGTGCGCGGCCACGTCAGCACCACGTGATCCGAATCCGGTTCGTCGAAAACATGATGATACGCCCGCGCTTCCTCCGCGCTCATGCCGCGCACGCTGGTCGCCGTCGGCCCGTGCTGCGAAAGCACCTTGTGCCGCTTCATGAAATACTGTCCGATCAGTGGCGCATGCCAGGTGGTCCATGGCTTCGGTGACGCGTGGAATTTACTGATCAGCCCGGTGAACAGCCACGTGTTCATCAGCACCAAAGCCCCCAACCGGTCCAGCCGTTGCAGCGCCGCGCCCACGCCCTGCGGCCCTCCCCAATCCTGCCCGACAATAACAAATCCGTGCAGCTCGAGTTGATCGATCAGGCTCACCAGATCGGCGATGTGATGCGCCAACGTCAGCGCGGCGTCCACGCGCGGATGATCCGAATAGCCGCAGCCGATCCAGTCCGGCGCGATCGCACGATACCCGGCTCGTGTAAGCGGAGCGATGAAATCGCGATACAAGAACCCCCACGTCGGATTGCCGGATAGCAGCAGCACCGGCCGCCCGTTCCGATCGCCTTCGTCGATGTAGGCCATGCGCCTGCCGTTCACCATCAGCGACCGTTGTTCGTACGGGAACAGACTCTTGAGCCACGCAGGCGGAGGGCGAAGCATGAAAGGAAATGCTATCAGAATCGTGGGGCCGACCCCCAGGTCGGCGCGGGTCCCCCTGGACCCGCTTTTCGCAGCGGATGACCTCGCCCAGGAACACGCGACGTCACGGTCTCGCTTCAAGCCCCGCCCGTCAGAGCGGGGATAGCACACCACGCACGACAAGCGCCACGCCCTTTTGCCCCTTACGGATCGGGTGTAAACTATATCGCATGTTGCACAAACGCACTCTGCTTTCGCTTGCGCTGGTCGCTTCCATCGCCGCCCTGCTTCCGGTTTCCCTCGCCGCGCAGACCGCCAAACGCCCTTTCAAACTTGACGACCTGGGAAAATTCAAAGACGTCCGCGACGCCCAGTGCTCGCCCGACGGAAAATCCGTCGCCTACGTGATGTCGCAAGTCGACATCAAGGGCGATCGCGGCGGCAACGGCCACATCTGGCAGATCGGCTTCGACGGCAACAACGACCAGCAGATCACCTCCAGCGAATCCAGCGAAAGCTCGCCGCGCTGGAGTCCCGACGGCAAGTACCTCGCGTTCACTTCGTCGCGGCCCGGTAAAGTGGCCGGCAACCAGGTATGGCTCCTGCCCCGCGCCGGTGGTGAAGCGCTCCAACTCACCGAAATCGATGCCAAGAAAGGCCGCCTGTCAAGCTACGAATGGTCGCCCGATTCGACGCGGCTTGCGTTAGTGGTCGCCGATCCGGATCCCGACGCTCCCAATCCTGACAATCCTACGCCCGCTCCCGCAGCCGCCGCCGGCGGTGGGGGACGAGGCGGACGTGGTGCCGGCGGACCAGCGCCCAAGCCCATCGTCATTGATCGCTATCGCTATAAGGCGGATGGCCAGGGCTACCTTCTCTCAGGCCGCCACAGCTACATTTACATTTTCGATATCGCGGCCAAGAAGCTGGATCGCCTGACCAAACAGAAGACCTGGGATGAAGGCGCCCCCACCTGGTCGCCCGACGGCAAGCGCATCGCGTTCACCAGCAACCACGTCGCCGATCCCGATCGCGATCCGGGCGGGCAAGTCTACGTGGCCGACGCGACGCCGGGTTCCACCGAAAAGAATCTCACGCCTGCCGACGCGCATGGCGGCGGCGGACGTGGCGGACGCCCCGAATGGAGCCACGACGGAAAGTGGATCACCTTCCTCCAGGGAGAGGACAAGAAATGGGGCGCCTACAGCCAGGAAAAACTCGCCATCGTCCCCAGCGACGGCTCGGCTGCTCCCTCGCTCGTGAAAGCGGCCCTCGCTCTGGATCGCGGCGTTTCGAATCCGCGCTGGAGCGCTGACGACAAATCGATCCATGTCACCGTGACCGATGACATGTCGGTCAACGGCGCGGCGATTCCAATCGGCAATGGAGACGCTCGGATGCTGTTTCAGAAGCCGATCATGCTCGGGCAGCGCCATAGCGCCGGGGATTGCGCCGTCGTCCTGACGGGCGGCGACACCAAGCACAACGAAATTTACGCGATGCGAACCATGGGAAAGCTGGAACAGCTCACCCACAAGAATGACGATTTTATGGCGGAGATCGAATGGGCCAAGACTGAAGAGATCAGCGCCAAGAGCAAGGACGGTACTGAGGTTCACGGATTGCTGACTTATCCGCTCGGCTACGTGGCCGGAACCAAAGTTCCTTTGCTGCTGCGCATCCATGGCGGGCCGAAAGGGCAGGATGGCCACTCGCTGAGCATTGAAACGCAGTTCTTCGCCGCCAACGGCTACGCGGTGCTGCGTGTCAATTATCGCGGCAGCGACGGCCGCGGCTCCGCGTATCAAAAAGCGATCGCCGCGGATTGGGGCCACCACGAAGTCGAGGATCTGGAAGCCGTTCTGAACCAGGCCATCAAGATGGGCGTGGCCGATCCCGACAAACTGGGCGTCGGCGGATGGAGCTACGGCGCGATCCTCACCGACTATATGATCGCCACCGACACGCGCTTCAAGGGCGCCACCAGCGGCGCGGGCACCGCGTTCACCGTGTCCTTCTACGGCACCGATCAGTACATCATTCAGTACGATAACGAAATCGGACCGCCCTGGAATCCCAAGGCATGGGAAACCTACGTGAAGATTTCGTATCCGTTCCTGCATGCCGACAAGATCAAAACCCCCACGCTGTTTCTGGGCGGCGAGCGCGATTTCAACGTCCCCGTGCAGGGCGGCCAGCAGATGTATCAGGCGCTGCGCAGCCTGGGCATCGACACGCAGCTCATCATCTATCCGAATGAGACTCACGGCATCGCGCGCCCCAGCTATCAGCGCGATCGTTATGAGCGCTACCTCGCCTGGTACGACAAGTACGTGAAGAAGATCACGCCGGCCAAGGATCCGATCTCGACCGGCGGCGGCAACGGCAACAACTAACCGCTTCCAGCCCCGCCCGTCAGGGCGGGGGATCGGTCGCCTCCCTGAGGCGCGACAGCATGGAGCGCGTCCCCCCTGACGAACCGCCTTCTGCAAGGTGGTAGACTTGCGCGCAGAGTCATGAGCGAGCTACACGACCTGGAACTCAGGAAGGCACGGAAAGAAGTCGAAAAGTTGGAAGCCGAGACCAAGCTTCTTAAACGAGTGTGGTGTCTCCAACCCAGCTATCTAGTTGCAATACTCCCCATGCTTGCCCTTGGGGGAACCGCATGGATAGCCTATTCGAACTCGGATTTTAAACGCGACGCCGAGGCTGCAAGGAGCGAAATCGCGAAACTCAGGCCAGAAGCAGATGGCCTGAGGCAGCGCGTGGCCACGCTGCAGCAAGAAGAGGCATCTCTAAAGTCCGAACGTGACCGGCTCGATGTCGAGGTACGCACTCTCCAGCCGAAAGCAACGGGGCTGCAAAAGCAGATTGCGGAGCTTCGTAACCAGATTTCGGCATGGCGCACACAGCTTATGGATATCAATGACCGCCTAAAGCATGTGATGCCGCCAGTGTCGGGAATCGCCGTCTTCCCGCCCCCGAGCGCGGAACCTGAGAGAAAAAGGCTTCAGCAAGTCATCGATTCGATCGACGCTCTTAGCCCACAAATCAAGAAGTAGCCGGACATATCCTCCGGCGAACACTTCACCCGTCCCGCGCCAACAGTCGTCACTCAAGAACCAGAGTGTGGGTCGTGTTGTTAATGGACCACGATTTGAAGCGGCCTAGAAAACTTTGCCCAAGAAGCAAGTCTCCCTTCTGGTTCGCCACACTGCCCACAACATCTTGAAGGACGGTATCCCCAACTTTAAGAGATCTGATGCGGAATGTGGGTGATGATGTCGTTGAACCGTCCGCCAAAGTGTAGGTCTGAGCGCCGATAAAATCAGATTCGGTAATCGTCCCGGTTCGGATTAGCGTCAGTACGACGTCATTAGGAATGCTTACGTCCGTCGCGCCGCTGTCCACTATGAAATTGAGCGGGATCGCACCATTTATGAGAACCGGAACCTTATAGACTCCGCCCTCCTGCACCATTTTGACGAATCCTGTGGCATTCACAGCGGCCAAGGCCCGCTGAGCCTCTGCATGGCCTTGGTCCGCTGCCTTGCGCAACCACGGCACCGCTTGCGCCCAATCCTTAGGGACGCCCTCACCGTTAGCGTACATCCAGCCCAAGGCGTACTGCGCAGCCGCAAGACGCTGGTCCGCCGCCTTGCGATACCATTGAGCCGCCTGGGCTGCATCCTTGGGCACGCCCTCGCCGCTCGCGTACATCCTACCCAAGTTGTACTGCGCACCTGCATATCCCAGATCCGCCGCCTTGCGATACCACTGCACCGCCTGGACCACATCCTTAGGAACGCCCTCGCCGCTGGCGTACTTCACGCCCAAGTTGTTCTGCGCGGCCGCATAGCCCTGGTCCGCTGCCTTGCGCCACCAAGCCGCAGCCTGCTCCGCATCCTTGGGCACGCCCTCACCGTTGGCATACCTATAGCCCAAGCTATACTGCGCCTGAGCATAACCTTGGTCAGCTGCCTTGCGATACCACTGCACTGCCTGTACCGCGTCTTTGGGGACACCTTTACCCATGAAGTACATCCAACCCAAGTCGCTCTGCGCAACAGCGTCGCCCTCTTCAGCAAGGGTTCGTAACCGCTGCTGAGCGGCCTTATCGCCTGTCGACGCTGCACGATAAAGCGCATCAACGTCGGCTCGTTGGGTTGCTGGAGCGGCCGCGTCCTTACCGAGAAGCTCCGACGGCCGAAAATGAAACTCATGGGTGCTGAAGACCCTTCCCTCCCTGTCCACATGAACGTAGAAATAACAACCTGGGAAGTTGAAAACCAGAACGTCATCGAGAGTGTCGTACTGCTTGTAGGCCCCTCGGTCAATTCGAGAAGGTTGGCCGAATACCTTGTGGACCTTATCGATGTTCCAGGGCCCGGACATTCCAACGTATTCCTTCTGCAATTGAGCGCAGGTTTTTTCCTTAGCGTCGGCAGCCCACGCGGTCCGCAGGAACAAGATGGCCGCGACTGCAACAAGTGCGAAGCGCATCCTATTGGCACCCCCAGCCGATTATCGCTCGATCCTCGTGCTCCCGGGTAAGGAGGCAGGCCCCCTCCGCAGCCAACCCGTTTGTCGCCCCAATATAATAAAGAGCCCACGATCCTTCTTGCGCTCGTCACATGAACCATCCAACTTTCGATCTCGTCGGCGTCGGGCTCAACGTCACGGACACGCTCATCAAGGTCGGGCGGCCCGGAGAGGACACGTCGGGATAATCGATGCCAGAGATCAGCCGCTTCTTCGGTATCGTCATCCAGATGTATTATAAGGATCACGATCCGCCGCATTTTCATGTGCGATACTCGGGTCAGCGGGCGCTGATCGCCATGGAGAACCTTGCCGTAATTCGGGGCCACTTGGCTCCGCGGACACTGGCGCTGGTTCGAGAATGGGCGACTTTGCACCGGGCTGAGCTTCTGGCTGATTGGGAACTGGCCAGGGCGGAAGCCGAGCTCAGACCGATCGCGCCGCTGGAGTAACGCATGCTGAAAGACATTGTGGCGGCGACGCCGCTCGAACAGTACAAGCTCCATCTGTGTTTCGAGGATGGAGCGGAAGGCGTGGTCGATCTCGCCTCGCACCTGAGTTTTCGAGGCGTGTTCGAGCCGCTTAAGAACCTCGGCTATTTTCGGCAGGTCCGCGTCGATCCGGCCTTGGGAACCGTAGTGTGGCCGAATGGCGCGGATCTGGACCCCGATGTTCTTTACTCTCAGGCAACCGGCACGCCTATCGTTTGCGATCCCGTGGTAGAAGCGCGCCCGGAGTTGGAACCCCGGTAACGGATCGCTTCCGTTGCTTATGGCATAAATTGACAACAGTTGCCATGAGTGGTAGATTTGTTGACGTCATGCAGACCATGAATATCTCTCTGCCCGATCCTCTCAAGGAATTCGTTGATCATCAAATCGCTGAAGGACGCTACAGCAGCGTGAGCGAGTATGTCCGCGAGTTGATCCGTGACGACGAGAAGCGCAAGGCCGAACTGCGGCTCGAAGCGCTGTTGCTCGAAGGTCTGGAAAGCGAAGAGAGCGAGCTGACGCGTCGGGACTTCGACGACATCCGCAAGCAAGCGTTGGCGCAGCTCAAGCGCCGCAAAAAGAAGCACTGATGGCGGCGGTCTATAAGAGGGCCAGCGCCAAGCGGGACCTCGTCGAAGACTATGTGTATCTCGCCGAGCATGCCGGCATCGAGACCGCCGAACGCTTCCTGTCGAATGCAGGCGACCGTTTCAGCGATCTATCTAGAAATCCCGCAATGGGAGTAGCGCTGTTCCTGCCCGATCCGAGGCTGGCTGGGTTGCGCAAGTGGCGGATTAACGGATTCGAGAAGTTTCTGATCTTCTACCTACCCCGGCCTGGCGGGGTTTCGATCTTGCGCGTGTTGCATGCTGCACAGGACTAGTGGAGCCTTCTTGGAATCGAATGAACCCTCCCACTTTCGATCTCGTCGGCGTCGGACTCAACGCCACCGACACGCTCATCAAGGTCGCCCATTTCCCAGCCTACGGCGGCAAGGTGCCCATCGAAGCCGAGATTCTCAGCCCCGGCGGTCAGGTCGCCAGCGCGCTCACCGCCGTGGCGACCCTCGGCAAGCGCGTGAAGTACATCGGAACCGTCGGCGATGACGAGCGCGGCCGAATCCAACTCGAGAGCCTGCGCGAAACCGGCATCAATCTCGACGACGTGGAGGTCCGGGAAAATTGCCCCAACCAGATGGCCTACATCGTCATCGATGAATCCACCGGCGAACGCACCGTTTTTTGGAGCCGGGCTCATTGCCTAACCCTGGACCCCGATACGATCACAGCCGAAAAAATCGGCTGCGCGCGGATGCTGCACATTGACGGGCACGATACGCCCGCCGTTGAAAAGGCCGCGCGTCTCGCCCGCGAGTTGCACATTCCAGTGAGCGTCGATGTCGATACCATCTATCCGGGTTTCGATCGAGTGCTCGGGTTCGTCGACTACCTGATCGCGAGCTCAGAATTTCCCGTGCACTGGACCAAGGAAAGCGATCCGTTTCGCGCGCTTGAAATAATTCAGGATCAATACGGGATGCAGGTCGCCGCCATGACGCTCGGAGCCCACGGGGCATTAGCCCGAGTCGTCGGCGACCGTCGGGCAGGGCCATGCCCTGCCACTGACTCACCGGCGGGCAGCCGCGCGGCCAACGCACACTTCGTCTATTCACCCGGATTCGTAGTCGATTGCGTCGACACCACCGGCGCGGGAGACGTGTTTCACGGCGCGTTTTGTTATGCTGTGCTCGAAGGCATGCCCATCGGAGACACCCTCGAATTCTCGAACGCCATGGCTGCGCTCAACTGCACCCGGCTGGGTGCCCGCGGCGGAATCGGCACCCTCGCAGAGGCCAGCGCGCTGATCGAGCGGGCCGAGCGGCGCGCCCACCGCGACTTTTCGTCCGCCGCGCGGCGCGCATGATTCCGCTTCGATCCACCGAACGCGTCCACTCGACTGCGGTCGTCACCGGCAGCATCATCGCGTTGAATACGCTCGTGTTTCTGTATCAGGCGACCCTTCCGCCACAGGCGCTCGATCAACTGGTTCAACAGTGGGGCATCGTTCCCGACGAGCGGCCGTTCAATGTCATATCGTTGTTCACCTCCATGTTTCTGCATGGTGGATGGCTGCACCTGATCGGCAACATGCTGTATCTGTGGGTCTTCGGGCGGAATATCGAGGACCTGATCGGCGGCGCGAAATTCCTGCTTTTCTATCTGCTGTGCGGCCTCGCGTCGGGCGTAACGCACGTGATGTTCAATGCGTATTCCCACGTGCCCACCATCGGCGCCAGCGGCGCCATCGCCGGCGTTATGGGCGCGTATCTGATCCGCTTTCCGCGCGCGCGCATCGTCACCGTGGTGGTCCTCATCATCTTCTTTACCACCATGGACTTGCCTGCGGCTTTCCTGCTGCTGTTCTGGTTTGCATTGCAGTTTCTCAACGGCGTCGGAACCATTGGCGAGCACGATTACACGGCCGGAGGCACCGCCTACTTTGCCCACATTGGCGGATTTATCGCGGGAATGCTGCTGATCCGATTGTTCCCGCCGCGGCAGCGCTGGCGCAGCTGGCACGAAGAATAGCGGCGTGGGCAAATCGTGGTTGTTCATGGTTCAAAACGTGGAGAAACGTGGACAAATGCGTGGACCGTGTTCTGGTGGCTGTTTCGGGCGAATTCGGGGACTCTGGGGGTCACCGCGTCGAGGTCAGGTCGCGCTGGATGGCGAATTTCACCAGTCCGGCGACGTCGTGGATGTCCAGTTTCCGCATCAGGCTGGCGCGGTAAGTGTCGATGGTCTTTGGACTTAGCGACAGCCGAGCGGCGATCTCCTTGGCCCGAATACCGTCGCACAGGAGCGAAAATACCTGATATTCGCGCCCGCTCAGCGATTCGAGCGGGTCCTCGGTCGCCGACTTCTGGCCGGGGCAGAAAATTTTGTCGAGTTCCAACTCGGGCGACACATAAATGCCGCCGTCGAGAATCTGGTCGAAGGCCTCCAGGAGTTGATGGGAAGGCCCCGATTTCAGCAGGAACGCACTCACTCCGCAGCGCAGCGCTTCGACCACAGTTTTGCGGTCACGGCGCGTGGAGAGAACCACTACTTTGGTGGCAGGGTTGGTCTCCTTGATCCTGCGGACAACATCCAGGGTGAACAGATCCGGCAGGTTGAGATCCAGCACGGCGATATCGGGCCGCTGCGTCTCAATCAGGCGCAGCACCGCGGCGCCTTCCGAGCACTGGCCGATGACCTCAAAGTGCGCGTAAGCCCGGCACAGCGACGCCAGGCCCTCGCGGACCAGCGTCAGCTCATCGGCAAGGACAATCGAATATGTCTTGAGCTCTCGAATAGGAACCATGACCGTCCCCAGCGGCTCATCCGTTCAAGCCGCCCCAACCGGCGAAGGCGGGGGAGAACAACTGCCAGGAAAATCCCCCACACTCTACAGTGATCCGCAGCAGCCGTAATTCTCCGAATTTCGCTTGTTCGGCTCAAAAACATTTTCGTCCCGATTGTGCACTGGCGAATTCCGAGGCCAGGCACACCCCCGGGGGACGCTGGCATCACGAGAAACTACGGATCGCCGCGGGCTCGTCGTCAAAGACCTCGAATACCGTATACAACTTGGTGATCTGAAGCAGGTCCTTCACGCGTTTGGTCAGGTTCAACAGCTTCATGGTGCCGCCCTGGTTGGCGATAGTGGTGAAACCCGAGACCATTTCGCCAATCCCCGAGCTGTCGATATAAGAAACCTCGCCCAGGTTGAGCAGCAACTTCTTGTGCCCAGCCGTGCCCAGACCGCGAATGGTATCGCGGAACGTGCTGGCGCCCTCGCCAAGCGTGATGCGGCCGGCCGCATCGATCACTGTCACATCGCCCACCTGCCGGGTGGTTAATTTCACACTCACGTAAACCCCTCCCCTTTTGTAGCGCCGCACTCGCGGCGCTCTGTCTATCTGCTCATCACTACCCTCGTGTGCACAACGGCTTTCGCCTGTGCACATTCGCTAACTGTTTTTGCCTACGTACTTTACCATTTTCACCTCCGTGCCATGCGGCTGCCGGGGGCGAATCACAAACTCATCCATGAACGCCTGCATCAGCAGCAGGCCGCGGCCGGAATGGCGCAACAGGTTGTCTTCGGCCAGCGGATCCGGCAAAGTGCTCATTTCGAACCCCTCGCCTTCATCCCAAATCTCAATGGTCAGCCGGTCGGACGTGGTCGAAACGCGCAACCCGACTTTCTTTCGCGCATTATACCGATTGCCATGCACCACCGCGTTCACCATGCACTCCCGCACCGACATGCCGATGCGATGCAGATCTTCCTCCTTCGCGGCCGGATCTCCCCACTCCAGTGTCCCGGCTGCCCGCAGAACCGCCTCTTCGGCAAAGTCGACGCTCTCGAGCACGGAATCCAGTACCCAATCCTCGGTTTTTTCCATAGGACGACAAAAAACTGGCCTGGTTCGGGCGCGGCCTAGTCGAAACGCTAAGTTAAACTAGTGACAGGGGTAAAGTCAAGCGGCGGTCGCGGCGCCAGTGGGTCATTGACAACTGACAACATACGGTTTACGGTGTATCCTGATGATCAGGAGCTTCAAGCATCGCGGCCTTAAACGCCTCTTTGAACGTGACGACCGCAGCGGGATACGGCCTGATCTGGTGGACACGGTCGAACGGATATTGACGGTTCTCGACAACGCCGCCACGCCGCAAGCCCTGAACATTCCGCGCTATCGCCTCCACCCGCTCAAAGGTGATTTGAAAGGGCTATGGTCCGTGACCGTGCGAGCCAACTGGCGGATCATTTTCCGTTTTGAAGGAACTGACGCCTTTGACGTTGAACTGATCGATTATCACTAGGAAAAGGAGAACCAGCTATGCCCATGAAAAACCCCGCCCATCCTGGCCGCATCGTCCGCCATGATTGCCTTGAGCCTCTGGGCCTGTCCGTGACCGCGGGTGCAAAGGTTCTGGGCGTCAGCAGGCAGACCCTGACGAAAGTGATTAGCGGCAAGTCCGGCATTAGTGCTGAAATGGCGATCCGGCTTGCGAAGGCGTTCGGCAGCACCGCGGAGACGTGGGTACGCATGCAGGCGAGTTACGATCTTGCGCAGGCGCGCAAGGACGAAAGCAAGATCAAGGTCCGCCGTCAGCACGTGCCGCAAGAGCTGCATGCCAATTGACGGCCACGTTGCGTATATGGGTCCTTGTGTGGGACGAAGGCCAGTGAAGCGAGAAGACCAGACCTCCTCATTTTCGGGGCATTGTAGGATTGTCGCTCATCGCGGCGCTACACGATATCTTCTTTGCCGAAAACTCATCTGGGTCAATGCGCGGCGTCTCATCTCGGCAGAGAAAACGCCACGTACTCGCCGGAATAACTGCCGCCGCTGATGGCCACGACGATGTATTGTTTTCCGCCGAGGCTGTACGTCATGGGCGATCCGGTCTGCGGCGCGGGCATCAACACCGCGCCGAGTTCCTTGCCGGTGGCCTTGTCGTAGGCGCGCAGCATAGCGCCACGTGGATGCGTAATCGAAGTCACCTGACTGTCGCCTTGAATCACCAGGGTCTTGGTGACCAGCGTTCCAGTGTCGTAACCGGGTTGGCCGGTGTTCGGAATATCCAGGCCCTTGAGCGCCGCGTTATTGCGGATGAAATCGGGCGTCTCGCCGTTGGGAACCTGCCACACGATTTCGCCCTTATCCATGTTGATCGCCGAAATGTGACCGTAGGGCGGCTTCAGCATCGGAAGGCCGCGAACGTTGAATGCCGGTCCAAGAACGCTTTGGGCTGGGGCGGTGGCCGTGGGAGCGCGACGGGCCGGAGGAGCGAGGTCCGCGCCGATGCCTTCGCTCGCGCCGCGCGGAGAGAGCCGGAATTCGGCGCCGGCGCGGCCGAGGACAAAGTCCATGTCGGTGAGGTCTTTGTTGGGCGGACGCACCAGACCGAGCGGCGTGATGGTGTCTTGCGCGTACGCGTAGGCGATGTGCGTCTCGGGATCGTATGCCGCGCCCGGCCAATTCGTTCCACCAGCGGGCGACGGCAAGGTCAGCGTCGCGAGCGGTCCGCCAACTTTGCTCTCGGCCGGCGGCGTGTACATGGGACCCAGCTTATATAGCGCGGCGACCTTCACGGCTTCCGCATGCAGCTCCGGCGTAAAGTCGATCAGATCCTCGAGCGCAACGCCCTGGCGCGCATAGGCGGGAGGCTTGGTGGGGAACGGCTGCGTCGGCGAAGTGCGTTCGCCCGGCACGTCGGATTGCGGGACGGCGCGCTCGACGATCGGCCAGACCGGCTGGCCGGTTATCCGATCGAACACGAATAGCCAGCACTGTTTGGTCGGCTGAATCACGGCTTTGACGATGCGGCCGTTCACGTTGAGATCGGCCAGCATCGGCGCGGACGAAATATCGTAATCCCAGATGGGATGATGCGACAACTGGAAATGCCATTTGCGCTTGCCCGTTTTCAGATCGACGCAAACCAACGTCTCGCCGAAAAGATTATTCCCGGGGCGCTGGCCGCCGTAGTAATCCGAGGTCGGCGTCTCGACCGGCAGATAAACCAAGCCGAGCTGCTCATCGACGGCGATCTGGGTCCATACGCCGGTGTTGCCGTTGGTGGCCCAGGATTCGTTCAGCCAGGTGTCGTTGCCAAACTCGCCCGGCCTGGGGATGGTGTTGAACTGCCAAAGTTTTTTCCCGGTGCGCACGTCGAAGGCGAGCACCAGTCCCTTGGTGTTGTTGTGCGTTTTGGGCGCATTGCCTTCGCGGAAGGAGGAGCCCACGATCACCACGCCGCTGCGCGTGACCACCGGAGTCGAGTGGAGTCCGATTTCGCCTTCCACCAAATCGATCGGCTTGCCGGTGCCGTAAACGGCGAAAGCCTTCATGTCCACCAGACCGCTGGTCCCAAAGGATGCGATGGGCTGGCCGGTTTTGGCGTTGAGACAAACCAACCGGTATCCCGGAGTTACGTACAGGATGCGGTCGTCACCTTTGCCGTCGGTCCAATACGATAAACCGCGGCCCGAGAGTTGGCGGGCGGCAGCGGCGCCGCGCGGGCCTTCGTGCTCGCCGTGGACCCACAACATCTCGCCCGTCGCGGCATCCAGAGCGACTACAGAGCGCCGGGTTCCCGCAGTTGCGTACAGGACGCCGTTGACCATGATGGGCGTGCCTTCCAGCTTGAATTCCGGCCGGGTGCCGAGGCTATCGGTCTTGAAGCGCCACGCGACTTCGAGCTTGCCGAAGTTCGCCGCACCGATCTGATCGAGCGGGGAGTAGCGATAGTTATTCAGATCTCCGGCGTAGGACGGCCACTCGCCATTGCTGGTGCCGGAGAGTCCCTGCGCGAACGCGGTCGCGATCATCCAGGCGAGCGATATTGCCGCTCCAAAAAACTGCGTCATTCTACGCGACATAGCGTATCTCCTTCCGGCGCGGGCTGAAATGAACTGCTCTAGTACAGTGTGTTGTGAAGACGGGAGGCTGTCAAGCCACGGAAAGCAGTGAGTAGTGCGCTACCCTGCCATGATCCGCCCTGAACGGGTGGGGCTTGAATGAATCAGCGGCTCGGCACACTACCTGGTGCAGGATGGAACGGGCAGCGGCACCGCGGGCGCGGCTCCTATCTTCTGCTTCCCGAGTTCCTGGTTCAAGGTCGCTAAGTCCGTCTTCATCAGGTCGTTCCATTGCTGGGCGGCCGTGGCCAAGTCGCGGCAGTAGCCTTCATAGGCAGTCTGCATGACGGGCGTGGGCGCGGCGTCCTGGGCGTCGACGATAGAAGCCAGCGAGCCGATGGATCGATTCAGCGGAGCGAATGCCGGCGCCTGACGCGCTCCGCGGCCGCCGCCGCCGAAACCGCCTTCGGCGCCTTGCAGCCGTTGGGCCTTCTGATCGAACTCCTTGAGCGCGGCGATGGCGGCGTCGCCACCGGGCTTGCGTTCGATTTGCTTCTGATCTCCCGCCAGCGTTTGGCGCAGGGCGACGGCTTTGCGGTAGAAATCGAAACTCGTCGCCACCAGGTCCAGGATTTTTCGCTCGAGCGAGAGTTGCTGCGCCAGAGCATCGGGGGAAACGTCGACCCGCGGGTCCATGCCAACTTCGAGGGGCTGCTCGAAGGCGCGGCCATTCACGGTAAGGCGAACGGTGTACCTGCCGGGGGTCACCATCGCGCCCAACGGCAGGGCGGGCGTGTTCTGAACCAACGCCGAGATGGGATATTCGTGGCGGAGCACGGGCGGCGGGGCGTAGCGCAAATCCCATATGAAGCGGTTCAGTCCGGAATGATCCGTGAGCGGCGCCGGATGCCCGAGCCAGTAATCCGGCACGTTGGGCGGAGGCTCCGCGCTTGGTGATTCGGTATCGCGAGCGGAATATTCGCGCACCAGTTGACCAGCGCCATCGTAAATCGCAAGTTTCACGTCGTTCGAAGGCTTCCCATCACTCGAAGGCTTCGGTGACAAATAGTAATCCACAATCGCGCCGCTGGGCGGATTCTGGCCGGCGGGCATATCGGGCGGAATGGGCGTGTCTCCGTTCAAATCCAGACGGACGCGGAGCGCTTTTTCGGGACGGAACAGGAAGGCCGAGGATGTGGACACGCTGAGATCGATTTGCCGCAGAGGAGTCAGGTCGTCGAGAATCCAGAACGCGCGGCCGTAGGTGGCGGCCACCAGGTCGTCGCCATGGATCACCATGTCCCGGACGCTGGTGGTGGGCAGGTTCAGTTGCAGCGAGGTCCAGTGATCGCCTTCGTCGAAAGAAACGAACGCGGCGTTTTCCGTGCCGGCGTAGAGCAGGCCTTTGCGGAGCGGATCCTCGCGCACCACACGCGCAAAGCAACCATCGGGAATGCCGGTGTTGGTTTCCTGCCACGTCTTTCCAAAATCGCGCGTGCGATAGAAGTGCGGACGAAAATCGTTCTCTTCATGGCGATCGACTGCGGCGTAGGCGGTGGCGGCGTCGGAGTGAGAAGCTTCGATAATGCTGATCTGAGCAATTGGACCGAGACCGCCAGGCGACACGTTGGCCCAGTTCGCACCGCCGTCGCGGGTGATGTGAATCAATCCGTTGTTGGTGCCCGCCCAGATTTCGCCCGCCGCGACCGGCGATGGCGAGAATGTATTAATCGCGATGCGATTGTTGGGTTGAACGGTCTCCTGAAGTTCCTGCTCACGCGGACGGGCGGGAAGAGTTGGGGCAGCGTCGGTAGGCGGCGGCGCGGGAACCTGCGCAGAAACCTGCACACGCTTCGTCAGATCCGGACTGATCTCCTTCCAGTGCACGCCACCGTCGCGCGTTTCGAGCAGGAACTGCGTGCCCATGTAAAACACATGCCCATCCTGCGGGGAAAAACCCAGCGGAGGATTGGTCGCAACATGATATTGCGTGTTTCCCGGAACCACGCTGGGCGAGACGTTGTACACCTGCCGGCTGGTCCGATCGATACGCACCACGCCGCGGCTGGGGCTGCCGGCGTAGACCAGATTTGGATTGAGCGGGTCCGGCACGATGTAGCCGAATTCGTATCCGCCGACGGGGTCCCAATCCATGAAAGTGATTTCGCCGTAATCGCCTCGGCTGAGCGTGCCAACCGAGCCGCTGTCCTGCTGCGTGCCATAAACCCAATATGGATATCGATTGTCGGTGGAGAGATGGTAGATTTGGCCGGTGGGCTGGTTGTACCACGAACTCCACGATTTTCCGCCATCCATACTGATGGTGCCGCCCTGATCGCTGGCCATCATCATGCGAAGCGAATCGGTCGGGTCGATCCATAGCGCGTGGTTGTCGTCGCCGCCGGGCGCCCCTTTATAAGAGATGAAAGTGCGGGCGCCGTCCTCAGATCGATACAGCGAAGTCTGCGCAACGTAGACCACGTCGGAATTGTTAGGGTCGACGAAGACGCGGCTGAAGTAGCCGCTTCCCTGAATGCGCGGGTCCTGGGTGCTCTTGCTCCAGTGTGCGCCGCCGTCATCGGACCGGTAGAGTCCGCTGGCCGCGCCGCCTCGGCCGCCACCGCCTCCACCACCTCCTCCGCCGCCCGCGACGATGGCGAAGACTTTCTGTCCGTTGCCGGCCACGGCCACGCCGATACGGCCCAGGCGTCCCGAGGGCAACCCTTCGGTAAGCTGCGTCCAGGTTTCACCGGCGTCGGTAGTCTTGAAGACGCCTGCGAATCCCGTGGATTCGATTCCGCCGCGGCCGCCGGGCGCAGTGTAATGCTCCCACAGCGCGGCGTAACCGATTTTCGAATTGCCGGGCGCGAACACCAGGTCGACCGCACCGGTGATGTCATCCTTATATAAGACGCTGCGCCAGGTCTTGCCGCCGTCGATGGATTTAAACACGCCTCGCTGAGTGCTCTTCGAATAGGTGCGCCCAAGCGCGGCGACCAGCACGATATCGGGATTGTGCGGGTCCACCCAGATCGTGCAGATATGCTCGGTGTCATCGAGCCCGATGTGCGTCCAGGTTTTGCCGGCATCGACGGACTTGTAAACGCCGTTCCCCATGTTGACCGAGCCGCCCACCATGCTGACGTCGCCGGTTCCGAAATAGACGACGTCGGGCTTGGAGTAAGCGACGGCCACGGCGCCGATGGACGAGATCGGTACGGAATCCGAGATGGGCGTCCAGACCATGCCGCCGTCCACCGTTTTCCAAAGTCCGCCACCGGGCGTCCCCATATAGTAGATCGCGGCGTTGCCGGGAATGCCGGTCACGGCGGTGACGCGGCCGGCGCGGAAGGGTCCAATCTGGCGCCAGCGCATGGCGTTGTACAGGCTGGTGTCAGAGGGTTGCGCGGCGAGCGAGAGACAGGCGGCGAAAAGCAGCGGGCAGGCGCAGCGGGAGATCATCTAGAAATTGTCCAACAAATCCTGGAACCGCGTATCGCATAGGAACCGCGCATCACGTGGGAACTCCCTATCACGTGGGTACTCCCTATCACGTGGGTACTCCCTATCACGTGGGTACTCCCTATCACGTGGGTACTCCCTATCGGGGACCATGTATTTCGCGGATGCGATAAGCTGATTCGACATGACTCCCGAACGGTTGTTCTCTCTGCTCAATCCCCTGGCTCTGGCCGGTTGGCTGATTCTGGTTTTCGCAGGCCGGATGCGCTGGGCCGCCCGCGTGGTGACCGGCGTCGTCATCCCGTTGGCGATCGCGATCCTCTATGCGTATCTGATCGCCGCGCATTGGGGCGAGACGCAGGGCGGCTTCTCAACGCTGGACGCGGTCGCGACGCTGTTCTCCAACCGATGGCTGCTGCTGGCCGGGTGGATCCACTATCTGGCGTTCGATCTGTTTATCGGATCGTGGGAAGTTCGCGACGCGCAGGCGCAGGGCATTTCGCATTGGATCGTGATCCCGTGCCTGGCTCTGACGTTCATGTTCGGCCCAGCCGGCCTGTTGTTGTATTTTTTGATCCGCACCAGCCGGATCAAATCGCTTGCAATCGATTAACCCGAAGATCAGTGGTTCCAACGGAACACATGAATGAGTTCGATCACCAGAATCGCGACGACCATCGCTTCCAGTAGAAACGAGCGCGCCTGATGGTACTCGTTCACCATGGACTGGTAGAGATCCGCGGCGATCCGGAGCTTGCGCTCCACCAGTGTGCGGTAATCGGTGACCCCTACCCTGCCGGCAGCCATACGATAGGCGCGCGCGTAGAACATATCGCCGATGAATTTGATCGCGTTGTCGGTTCGCTCCGTGAGATCCGTAACTTCCAGCCGGACAGCGTTGAGTTTTCGGGCTTGTTGCGCCATGCGCCAGTGGCGGAAGGGGCCGCCTTTGCGCTCCACAGCGTCGTAAACATCCTCGAGGATGCGCGTCAATACGTCGTCGTAATGACGATACTCCAGCAACTGCGTGTTCGCGTATTCCAGCAGTTGAATCGAGGGCGCGGCGCCTTTCGGAGTATCGTAGACCAGCGCCGCAACCCACCCGACCACCAGCAGGTCCGAGGGGTAATACGACATGCTCCCTTGCAACGCGTCGGCGCGCTCGGCATCGGCCAGCGGATCGGATTCGCCCCGCACGATTCGGGCTATCTCGTCGCCATGCATCGAAAGTAGCGAAGCCGCGGGCAGTGGATTCCCCAGCTCATCCAGTGCTTCCCGCACGTTGATGATGTAGTAGTCCTCACTCAGCCACGACGAGTACGGCTGAACCAGCGCGGCTCGGACGTGCGCCAATCGGGCGCGGATTAACTTGAGCGTACATGTCTCGATCTGAGGATCGGCGATGAAACGGCTGGACAGCCGCATCAGCTCGGCCCAGCCGGCCTCGAAGGGCAACTCCAGCTCGACACTGACGACGCCGTAGGCGAAATATTTCACGCGGCTCAGGAATTGCTCGCCGGGGGCGATCGAAACCGGGTCGAGGTATTCGACTACGGGCGGACGCTCAAATCGCACGTATTCCGGAGCGGGATGTTTGAAGCTAGGCTCGCGGGCGGGTTGCTCTACGCCGAGAATCTCACGGAGCCGGGGGAGGTCGATCTGCTCGGCCACATCATAGAGGACCAGCACTGAAAAGGAACCTCGGAGTGGGTGCATACCTGTATTCTGACCCGTCTTGCTACGCCGACCACGCGCCAGGGCGTGGCGCTCCGAACCTCCTATACCTTGACGCGAACTGCCGTGCGGACCGCATCCGCGATCTGCTGAATTGCGTCCAGTGCCCGCGGAATGGCGCCGGACAGAGAAAAGAACGGGTGGATCATTCCCGCGTAGCGCGAGCAGGTGACCGGCACTCCCGCCTCCGCGAGGCGTTTCCCATAAGCCTCGCCTTCGTCACGCAATGGATCGCATTCGGCGGTGAGGATGACCGCGGGCGGTAATTCGCGGAGATCCGGCGCCAGCAGAGGAGAAGCGTACGGGTTGGCGGCATCGGCGGGACTCGCAAGGTAATGATCGCGAAACCACTCCATCACGGCCTTCGAGAGTTGATGGCCTTCCGCGAACTCTCGATAAGACGGCGTCGCCATCGAAGAGAGATCGGTGACGGGGTAGATCAGCGCTTGGAGCGCGATCGCCGGGCCGTTCTCGTTCCGGCTCTTCAGCGAAACCACGGCAGCAAGATTTCCGCCTGCGCTATCGCCGCCTACCGCAATCCGCGTCGCATCGATGCCCAGCCGCGCGGCGTTCGCGGACACCCATGCCGTGGCGGCGTAGGCATCCGTGACTGCGGCCGGAAACTTGTGTTCCGGAGCGAGGCGATAGTCCACGGAAACCACCACTGCTCCGGCGCGGTGCGCGATGGCGCTGCACACCACTTCATGCGTATCCAGGTCACATATAACCCACCCGCCGCCGTGAAAATACACCATCGCCGGACGCGGGGTGGGTGAATCGGGCGTGTATACCCGAACTGGGATCTCGCCCAACGGTCCGGGAATCCGCAGGTTCTCGATGGAGCGAAGTGGCTCGACAACACCGGCGACGGGGGCAAATCTTTCCGCCGCTCGCTTTCGCGCTTCCGATGGGGACAGCGTCTCGAGAGGAGGGTCCCCTACTTTCTCGATCGCCTCGAGCAACGCGCGAACGCCGGGGTCCAGTTTCTCGCTAAGCATGGTGCTCCGGCATCGAAGGCCAGTATACATCTCCAAACCTATCGCGAACGCGAGCGCAAGGCGCATTCGACCTGCGCGGAATGATTGCGCTGCGGTATGAATGAATCTAGAATGGGATGCGTCCAAGTGCGATTCGCGAATCACCATTACGACTGGGGATCGGTTTCTCAAACGCAAGTTCTGTAGGGCTCAAAGAGAGGACGTCATCATGACTGTTTCACGACGCATGACCGTTTCACGACGCGCGCTCCTCGCCGGATCGTCGATGGCCGCCTTCGTCCAGGCGCAGCCGCGCAGGCGCGTGCCGAGTTGGAAGCCAAGGCTGGGCGTGCTGGGGAATTACTCGGAAGCCAACATCGAATTCGTAAAAGCCGAGGGCTTCACCAGCATGGAGCTCAACCTGGACCCCAAGAAGCTGGACGATAACGCCATCGCCGCGATCAAAGATAAATTGGCGAAGGCGGGCATCTGGGTCTCCTCGCTGAACGTCGGCGGCAATCACATCGATCCCGATCCGGCCAAGCGCGAGCAGCAGAATCAGCACACCATCGAGTGCATCGAGTTGTGCGGCAAGCTGGGGATTCCGGCGATCGGCGGGCAATCCGGCACCATCAAGGGACAACCTTTGGCCAAGCAGGTGGACGAAATCGTGCGCGTATACAATGAGCGCTATTTCAAATTGTGCGAGCAGCACAAGGTTCGGATTCTGTGGGAACCCTATGCGGGCGGCCCAAATATCGCCACCGGCCCGGTGGGATGGGAAGCGCTGTTTAAGGCGTTCGGCGACAGCCCCAACGTCGGGTTGCAGTTCGATCCCTCGCATTTGATCTGGCAGTTCATGGACCCGGTGCAGGCGGCTCGCGACTTCGCGACCAAAATCTACGACGTCCACCTGAAGGACACCGAGATTCTCTGGCATGTGCTGCGGCGCAGCGGAATCCAACCCGTCGACAACATTCGCTGGTGGCGATTCCGCATCCCCGGCTACGGCTCGATGGACTGGAAGGGATTTTTCACGGTGCTCGAAGAAGTGGGATACAGCGGGGCCATGAACATTGAGAATGAAGACTCGTTCTATTATCCGAACTACGATCACGACGACTTCACGGAACAGTTCAAGCGCGGCTTCCATACCGCGCATGAGTTTTTGAAAACGCTGGTGCCGCCGCTGACGGCGTGATCGCCGGCCAATCGAAATCTGTCACACTTGAAACGAAACGTCTGCGCGGCGGGGCGAATGACCACCGATACGGAGCGACCCTACTTCGACAACCTCCGCCTCAGCCAACTGGAGTATGAGCAGCGGCACGTTTATCTCTATTCTCGACCTCGTTGCCTTGGAATAGTCCTTGGAAACGCCTGCAACATCGATTGCATCCACTGTTACCAGGCGAAGAATGGAGACAACCTGCTCCGCCCTTCCGAGATCGGTGAGGAACTGCGGCGCGAGCTTATGGCGTTTTATCCATACGCGTCCACGCTCCGCATTCAAGGCGGTGAAGTTTTTGCCACCCGCGGATTCCGGGAGTTGATCGACGACGTCGCGCAGCTCGTCCCGCGTCCCATTTTGAGCATCAGCACCAACGGCACGCTGATCAATGACGAATGGGCCGAACGGCTGGTCCGCACTCCCTTCTCCAACGTCACCGTATCCATCGATGGTGGAACACGAGCTACCTACAACAGACTCCGCAAAGGCGCCGACCTGGATCACGTCCTCGCGAACGTCGATCGGGTCCAACGCTGGAAGGCAAAGCTGCAGAGCGACAAGCCGCACCTCGACTCCTTCTTCGTCATCATGCGGTCCAATTTTCGCGAAATCCCGCAGTACCTGGAGTTGATGCAGCAGCACGGCATGATGGACGTCGCCCTTCAGACCATGGAGCTTTCTCCAGAAAACACCGCCCGAATTCCCACGCTGGAAGCCGATGAGTCGATCGCGGATCGCCGCGAGGTGGAGGAACTCCACGCAATCCTGCTAGATGTCCTGCCGCGTTTCCGAAAAAGCTTTCGCATGATCCGGCTGAGCGGGTTGCAAACTCTGTTCGAAATCCACGGCCTCAGTGCCGGGTTTCTGGAAGAAGGCGAGAAAAGCCTCTATCCGGACAGTGACGGACTCTCCGAGGGCGCCTTTGAGCTTTGCCCCAACCCTGGACGACTCTGTTCCTGGTCGAGAACGGCGATGCGCACTTGTGCTTCATCTCACAACCCATCGGTAATCTGTATTCCGAGTCGCTATCGGCGTTGTGGAACTCGCCAAATGCGATTGCCAAACGCAGTGACATGATCTCGGGACGCTACGTCGCGTCCGGATGTTCCCAGCAGTATTGCGGCTGGCGCGAAGGCAAGTCGTCACCTGGGGAGAGCGTCGATCCCAAGCGGCAGGAGTGGCGTGATCTGGTTCGGATTCAGTCAACCCCGCCCTCCGAAATCGAGCCTCCCGGTAGTATGGCCCTAGTGCGGCGACTGATGGCCGAGGAACGCCGGAAACGCAGTGAACTCGAGGTGCACAAACGCTCTTTGGAGTCTTTGCTCGAATCCGGTCAGAAGCACATCGATCGTTTGGCCGCCGAGGTGCGCCAGGACGGGTCTATAATCGATGCCGGCCAAGAGCACATCGACCATCTCGAAGCCAAGATGGAAAAGGCAGTCGCCGACTTCCGCGGCGTGGAAGCCGAGTTTCGAGAGTACCGCTCGCCTTGGCTAGTGCGCGCCGCGCATAAAGCCTCGACGATCCTCCGTGCATTCCGTCGGACCGCGTGATTGCCGATGAACAGCGGATTCGCCCTTGCGTGGAGTCGTATGACGCGCGAGAATTCGCGGCGCTATAATTCTTGCGATGAAACGACGCATTCTTGTCCTTCTTACCTTCGCGACCGCCGCAGCCGGACAACCCGCGCAATCGGGAAAGAAAGCGCTGGTCGGCGGGACCCTTATCGACGGAAGCGGCGGTCCGCCCATCCGCAACAGCGTGACCCTCATTAATAACGACCGGATCCAAGCCGTGGGGCAAGTCGGGTTCCTGCCGGTCCCGCCGGATGCGGAGATTGTTTCGACCGAAGGCATGAGCGTCCTGCCCGGCCCCTGGGACATGCATGTGCACACCAGCGGCGGCTTGAACTGCCGTAGAATCGCTATGTGGCTCGGGTGATCACACCATGGCAAACATCAAACGTCGTCATTTCATTTCCTATACCGCCGGTGCGGCCGGCGCACTGGTGATCGGATGGGGCGTGCTGCCGCCGCGTCAGCGCCTGACGCCAAGCAGTCCTCTGCCGGTGGCGCCGAACCAGGTCGCCCTGAATGGATGGGTCAAGGTCGCGGCCGACAACACCGTGACCATCGTGATGTGTCAGGCCGAGATGGGCCAGGGCATTCACACCGGCGCTGCGATGCTGCTCGCCGACGAGATGGACGCCGCATGGGACCAGGTGAAGCTGGAGCAATCCACGCTGGATCGCATCTACAATAATGAGACCGTAATCGCCGACGCGCTGCCGTTTCAACCCGACGACAACGGCTATACCAAGCGCGCGGTCCAATGGCTGGCCCGGAAGGCGATACGCGAATTGCCCGGCGCGATCGGAACCGGCGGATCGTCCAGCGTGAACGATCTATGGCTGCCGATGCGCGAAGCCGGCGCTTCTGCCCGCGCGGCGCTGATCGCCGCCGCGGCCGACCTCTGGAAAGTGCCGGCCGCCGAATGCCATGCCGATTCCAGCCGCGTTCTGCATTCTTCCGGGCCAGGTGCTTCCCCAAAGTCCGCTTCGTTTGGCGAACTCGCCGCGCGCGCCGCGCAGATGCCCGTGCCGAAAAACGTCGCGCTCAAAGACCCGTCGGCGTTCAAGCTGATTGGAAAACCAGTACGCCGTCTCGACAATTCCGCCAAGATCGCCGGCGCAGCCGGATACAGTATCGACGCCCTGCCGCCCGGCCTGCTCTACGCGAGCGTGACCATGTGCCCGACCCTCGGCGGCAAGGTTGCGCGCTTCGACGGCGCCGCCGCGCAGTCCATGAATGGCGTTCGCAAAGTGATCGCGGTCGACCCTTACGCCGGCGGCCTGGGCAGCGACGGCGCGGGAACCGGCGCCATCGCCGTGATTGCCGACACGCCTTACCATGCGATGCGCGCGCTAAAAAAAATTACCGTCGAATGGGACCACGGCCCCGCGGCGAATCTGTCGAGCAAGGACGTCATCGACGGTCTCGCGCGTACCCTCGACACTCACCCCGGAAAAGTCGAGTACGAAAGCGGCGATCTCCAGGCTGCGCTGAAGTCCGCCGCCAAGACGATTACCGCCGAGTACCGCGTTCCATTTCTGGCGCACGCCGCCATGGAGCCGATGAACTGCACCGTGCAATTCAAGGACGGCGCGGCCACCGCGTGGCTGGCGACGCAGGACCCCGGCTTCGCCCGCGACGCCGTCGCCAAGGTGCTCGACATCAAGGCGAACAAAGTTAAGGTGGTGATCCCCTTCCTCGGCGGCGGCTTCGGCCGGCGCTACTTGCTGGATTTCCTTTCGCAAGCCGCGGCCATCGCGCGCCAGGCGGACGGCGCTCCGGTGCAAACCATTTGGTCGCGTGAACAGGACCTCACGCACGATTATTATCGACCGGCTTTCGTATCGCGCCACACCGCCGGCCTGGATGCGCAGGGCAAGCTGACCGCGTGGCAATCCACCACCGCCGGTTCCAGCATGGGCATGCCGTCTTTAATTGACGGAGCGGGCAAGGGCGCCTTCGATACCGGTTACGAATTTCCCAACGCGCGCATCGCGCACCAAGCCTCGGATTCGCTGGTGCCGGTGGGTATCTGGCGCTCGGTCAGCCATTCCTATAACGCTTTCTTCACCGAAAGTTTTGTCGATGAAGCCGCCTTCGCCGCCGGCCAGGACCCGCTGGCGTTCCGCGTTGGGCTGATGGCTCACCGACCGCGTTTTCTGCGCGTGCTTCAGCGCGCGGCCGAATTCTCCGGCTGGGGCCAGCCGCTCGAGCCCGCGCCCGATGGCGAAAAGAAAGCGCGCGGCATCGCCTTGCATCGCTGTTTCGGCAGCGTCATCGCCAACGTGGCGGAGGTGTCCGTCGACGCCCACAAAAAAATCCGCGTGCATCGCGTCGCCTGCGTTATCGATTGCGGTTTTCCGCTGAACCCCAACCTGATTCGCCAGCAGCTCGAAGGCGGCATCGTCTACGGACTGTCGGCTGCCTTGCAGGGCGAGATCACCGTCGAAAAGGGGCAGGTGCAGCAGACCAACTTCCATAACTACACGCCGCTGCGAATCGACCAGTGCCCGGCAATCGACACCGAGATCATCGCGAGCGTCGAACACCCGCAGGGCATCGGCGAAGTCGGCGTGCCGTCGATTGCGCCGGCCGTCGCCAACGCCGTGTTTGCTCTCACCCGGCAGCGGCTGCGCAGCTTGCCGCTGAGACTCGCCTGAAGGAGATCCCATGCCAACGCTCAAAATCAACGGCAAGATCGAGACGGTGAACGCCGAGCCCGAAACTCCGCTGCTGTGGCTGCTCCGCGGGGAATTGAAACTGGTCGGCACCAAGTTCGGCTGCGGCGTGGCGCAATGCGGCGCCTGCACCGTGCATTTGAATGGTGAAGCCGTGCGCTCCTGCGTGACGCCGCTTTCGGCCGTTCACGATCGCGAAGTCACGACGATTGAAGGCTTGCAGGGCGCCGAAGCCGATGCGCTGTGCCACGCCTGGACGGAGGTCGACGTGGTGCAGTGCGGTTATTGTCAGCCCGGACAGTTGATGTCGGCCTGCGCGCTGCTGAAGAAGACGCCGCATCCGACTGACGCTGAGATCGACGCGGCCATGAGCGGGAATATTTGCCGTTGCGGGACGTACCCTCGCATCCGCGCGGCGATCAATATGGCCGCGGGCGCACGAGCCGCGACTAATGCACGAGCCGCGACTAAAAGGAGCGGTTAAAAGAGCTGCATCGCAGCGCATCCCGGCTTTGGCGCGCGACCGTAAGGGGGTGAGTGATCTTGACCACTCGCCTCTATGGCGGCTGGCGAAATGTCAGACGGGCGCGAGCGCGTTGAATCACCATGATTTCAGAGGCAAGCTCGCGACTCACCCGGGTGGGCGTCTTTCCGCCGATGCGCACCAGCAGCGAGGCGTGGCGCGTTCCAGGCTCAACCATCACGCCGGTTCCGGGCATCAATCCCATACGTTTCATTTCGCGTAGCGCGTTTGGATCGCGGTCTGAAACGCTGCTGATCACGGCAGGCACTCCGCAGGGCCACCTCGAAAGTGCCACCTCTTGGCGTTCCGCGACGACCCCGTCTTTCTCCGGGATGATATGTCCGTGCGGATCAATTTCAGGATCGCCTAATTTTGCCGCGATCCGATCTTCCAGCCGTTCCGAGATATAGTGCTCCAGCCGTTCCGCTTCGTCATGCACCTCATCCCATGAGAAATCGAGCACATCGTGAAGGAAGCGTTCCAGCAGCCGATGGTGACGCTGAATCTCCAGCGCCCGGCGTTTTCCCAGATCCGATAGACGGACGCCATAATGCTTCTCATACTTCACGAACGATGGCCGCTGATCCGCCAGCTTTTGTAACATGCCGGTGACCGAGGCCGCCCGCACCTCTAAATGCGCCGCAAGAGCGCTGCTGGTTACCCGCTCTCCGGAGGGACCGCTCAATTCCAGGATTGCCTTCAGGTAATCGTCGACTGCTTCCGTGGATTTCGCGGTCACTAAAGAGAGTATAGGACATGCGATCCGTTGTGTATACTTTAGGTGTGCCTAATATCCGCCACGTGGTGCTCCTGGCCGTTTGGGCGGCCTCGCTTTGGGGCCAGGGTGAGACCACCAGCGCGATCGTGGGCTCCGTTGCGGATGTCTCAGGCGCGGCGATCGCCGGCGCTACGGTGACCATTAGCAGCACGGACAACGGGCTGAAGCGCTCCGTCCGGACCGGGCCGGATGGGCGCTTCAATTTCCCGCAGCTCAAGCCCGGTCCGTATTGGGTCAAGGTGGAAGCGGACCAGTTTGAGGCACAGGAAAATCATTCCGTGATGGCAGGGTTGGGGCAAAAGCAAACGGTCGACTTCACACTGAAGATCGCGGTGTCGAACCAGACCATCACGGTGCGGGACGGAGTGCCGCTGGTCAATCCGCAGAATGCGAATACATCCTCCACTATGAACGCCCTCGCGCTCGAGGATCTCCCGAATCCCGGCGGCGATTTGACCTATCCTCTCCAGTTCGCCGCCGGCGCTCTGATCAACACGGCCGGCAGCGGGAACGATTTCGTGGGCGGCACCAACGGCTATGGCAACGTGCAGTTCAACGGCTTGCCGTCTTTATCGAATGGCTACATCGTGGACGGTTTGGAAACCAACGATCCGCTGACAAATCTGAATAGCGGACTTTCCACCAACCTGGTGCTTGGGCTGAACTCGATCGCGGAGGTGACGGTGAACACGCTTTCCTACTCGGTCGATCAGGGGCGATACGGGGCGGCGCAGGTGAACTATGTGACCAAATCCGGCACGAACCAGTTTCACGGGAATCTTTACGAGCTGTGGAATGTATCGCGATTCAATGCGCCGGATTATTTCACGAATTCGACGGCGGGAAACCAGAAACCCCGGTCGACAGTGAACCATTTCGGAGGCAGTCTGGGAGGGCCCATCCGCCGCAACAAGCTGTTCTTGTTTTTCGATACCGAGTGGGTCCGCATCGCGCTTCCCATCGTCTCGGCGACGACGGTGCCGACTCCAGCATTTCAGAAATATGTATTTCAGCAGCTTCCGCTCGGAGGAACGGACTCGGTGAACGGATCCGTCTATCAGCCCGCGCCGCAACTGTTGCCCTTTTATCAAAAGCTGTTCTCTCTTTATCGGAATACCGCCGGGGCGCCACTGGCCGTGCTGGGATGCCCGTTCAATAGTGACGGCAGCGCGGCAGCCGGAAATCCGCCGAATGGGAATGGATGCGCGAACCGGCAGAGCGTATCGCATTCGAGCGACGACAGTGAGCAGGTGCAGACGGCGCGTATCGATTACAACCTGAACGAACGCAACGTGACCTGGTTTCGGTTTCAGGCGGACACCGGCCTTCAGGCCGCGTACACGGACCCCATCAACCCGGTGTTCAACGCCGCCTCTCCGCAGCCGCTGTATTCCTTCGCCACCGGATACACGCACGTGTTTTCGCAGAACCTGGTGAACTATTTCAATCCCGCGTTTTCCTGGTATGAGAGTCTGTTCGGTCCGGCGGATTTAGCCAAGACACTGGCCGCCTGGCCGATCGTGCTGGAAGGCACTCCTTTCTCGACCATTGGGGGGCTCGATAACACCTGGATTCAGGGGAGGCGCGCTTCGCGCGTCTTCTTAAACGACAATCTGGCGTGGACCATGGGGGCGCATGAGCTGCGATTCGGGACCAACATCCGGGTCTTCCGGCTCAACGATTATGATTTCGGAGAGGGAGTGGTGCCTACCGTAACCTACGCGACGCTGCCCCAGTTTATCTATGGCGTGGCGTCCACCGCGTCCGAGACATTTCCCCAAGCGGATTCGCAGCCCTACAACTTCCTCAATGTCGACGTCTATGCGCAGGATACATGGAAGGTGACGAAAAACCTGACGTGGACGTTCGGCATTCGTGCAAGCCACAACTCGAATCCCGTGAATCCGCACGACGCGGTGGCGCGGCTTCCAGGGTCCTGGGACGCGATTTCGCACGATGTCAACCAGCCCTTGAACCAGGCCATCGAAACGCACTTGGGAAATATTTTCGCGTCGACGCCCCTAGCGATTCTGCAACCACGAACGGCGGTCGCGTGGCAGGTTGCTCCGAAAACCGTGTTGCGCGCGGGGTTCGGTTTGTTCAGCGACATTTTGCCGGGAAGCGTGGTGGATCTGGTGGGCGTGAATCCGCCGTATTCGAAAACATTTCAGGGCGGCCTGCTGGGCACCGCGGGCGGAACGGCCATCGATAGCGCAATCGCCGCGGCCGTCGCAGCCAACCAGACCTTCACTTCGGGGTTCGCCCAAGGCCAGTTGTCGTGCGCGTCGCCGCTGTCCAATTCCGCGGCGTGCTTGCAGCCGGTGGCCATCACCGCCGTGCCGGACGGTAAGCTCCACGCCCCGTATTTCATGCAGTGGAGTTTCGCGCTGGAGCAACAAATCGGCACGGCTATGAATCTGAGGGCTCAGTACGTGGGCACGCGCGCGGTGAATCAGCCGTACGAAACGCAGGTGAACGGGTATCAGACGGTTTGCCAAGGTTGCTTCGCGCCGTTTCCTTACGGCCAGCCGTCGGATCCGCGATTTGGTGCGGTGACGCAACTCAGTACGGGCGCCAACAGCCATTACAGCGGGCTTCAATTAACTGCCGACAAGAGACTCACGCACGGGCTCCAGGTGCTGGCGAATTACACCTGGAGCCGTTGCATGGATACCGTTTCGAACGGCGGATTCCTGCCGTTTTCAGCGGGCGCAATTCTCTCGCTGCTGCCCGGCGATCTCGCTCGGCAGTACGGACCATGCGACTACGACGTGCGCGACAACCTGACGGCTCAATATGTTTATCGGTTGCCGTTCAACATCCGGAGCAAAGCGCTCGGAACCGCGGTGAATGGATGGCAGGTGTCGGGAACCGCCTTCTGGCACAGCGGCCTCCCGTTTTCGGTGTTGAGCACCCCGTATTCGGCGAATGGCGACGGCATCGTGCAAGGCAGCGGTCCGCAATATGCGAGCGTGGTTGCGGGCGTGCCGGTCTATGAGCATCAGTCCATCCCCGGGGTGACGCCGGCGGGGACGGTGCAGTGGCTCAATCCCAACGCGTTCGTTTCGGCGGTCGATCCCAGCACGGGGGCTTGCACCGGCGGCAACAACATTCAAAACTGCCAGTTCGGCAATCTCGGCAGGAACGCTTTACGCGGTCCCGATTTCGTGTGGGGCGACTTTTATTTGACGAAATGGTTTACCCTGCGCGAACACGTGAAGCTTCGCCTGGAAGGGCAGGCGTTCAATCTTTTTAATCATCCAAACTTTGCTCTTCCGGCGATCGTGAATGCAGGCATTCCCGGAAAACCCTCGACGCAGACCGGATTTGGAGCCCTCACATACACCACCGCGCCGCCGACTGGACTGCTTGGCGTCGGGCTGGGCGGCGACAGCTCTCCTCGCATGCTCGCCTTTCAGGCCAAGCTGGAGTTTTGATTCTTACGAGCCGCGACTAAAAGGAGCGGTTAGAACGCGGCCCACTCGACTTTCGAGGCGCGACCGTGAGGGAGCGCGCGTTCCTACGAGCCGCAACTACAAGGAGCCGGTCAGCCGCGTAGTGAGCGAGTGGCGCGTATCGGGTGTTGCGCTATGGTCAGGCGCCGGCGGATACGAACTTGAAGAATCGCCACGGACGCCCGTTCACCGTGCGCCCCTCCTCTTCATACGAACCATCCGAGTGGTTCGCAATCGCGGTTCGCCAGAACAGCACCGCCGCCGCGTTTGCTTCGAGCACTCTGACCAGCCATTTGCCGGGACGTTCATTCCAAACCAGCGTCGCCATGGTCTGTCCGAAGCCGTTCCTTCGGAATCTGCGGATGACAAAGAACTCGTGCATGTCATGGGCGCCGGTGTCGCCTAGCCACTCCGCGGCCGATCCGATCAGCGCGAAGCCCGCCGGCGAATCGCCAACCTTCGCCAGATACGCGTGGTACCCGCTCGCCCATATCGAGGATGTGTCGTACGAGTAGCTTCCGTCGGCCTGAGTGTCGACTTCAAACCACTCGGCCATGTCATGAAGGTAATACTGGAACAAATTCGGCAGCACGACTTCCGATTCGGGCCCAATCTTTGAAATTGAGAAATTAGATGGCGACATGGGGAACGCGCGCTCGTTTCGGGGCAAGGTCAAGCGGAGGTCAAGCATAGCCCAGCCGGAACAGACGAACCGATACCTCCAGGACGGAGAAATCCGGTCCGGTGGTTACACGCGATCGCGATCCGAATGACAACTGCCGCCTGGGAAAAGATACACAGCCCTGCGGAATTCAAACCCGCGGCATTTGTAGGAGAATCGTTTGTACGGACCTCTTTGCAGGCGGCCCGGCAAGCCAGTCGCAAGCCTGCAAGCACGTCAAGCCGTCAAGCAAGTTGAAAGGAGCCGCATGCATCACCGATTCTTCCGCCCGCTCCACCCGGTCCGAATTGGGCGAGGGAAATTCCTGGCGCTGTTCGCGCTTGGCTTTGCTGGCTTTGCCGTGCCGGTGTTCGCCCAGTCCCAATCGTCGCCGCCATCGCAAGCATCGCGGAAGAATGTCTGGACTCCGCCCCGCACGCCGGACGGTCACCCCGATTTACAGGGCGTCTGGGATTCCGCCAGCCTCACGCCATTGCAGCGGCCCGCCGAATTGGGCGCCAAGGAGTTTTACACGGAGCAAGAGGCAGCCGCGTACGAAAAGAAGCGTGTCCAGGACCTCAACCGGGACCGGCGCGACGGCTCGGCGGAGGCAGATCTGGGACGGTCCTACAACGAATTGTTTTACGACCGCGGCACCAAACTCGCCCGCACCCGCCGCACCTCCATGGTGATCGATCCGCCCGACGGCAGAATCCCTCCGATGACGCCCGAGGCGCGCGCGAAATTCCAGGCAGCTCAAGCCCGGTTCGCCGAGCACCCCGCCGATAGCGCCAAGGACCGGCCGCTGGCTGACCGCTGCCTGATGTTTTCGCAATCCGGTCCGCCGATGATTCCCGGCAATTACAACAACCTTTATCAGATCGTGCAAACGCCCGGCGATCTTACCATCCTCGCCGAGATGGGAAACCAGGTCCGCGCGATCCCGCTCGACACCCGCCCGCCTCTGCCCGAAACCGTCCGCCAATGGATGGGCGTGTCACGCGGGCGCTGGGACGGCGACACTTTGGTAGTCGAAACCGCGAATTTCCGGTTCAACGAGCGGAGCCGTTTCGGGGTTCAATACGACGGCGGGATGAGCGACCAGAATCTGCGGATTATCGAGCGTTTCACGCGCACCGGACCGGATTCCATAATTTACCGCGCAACCATCGACGATCCAACTGTTTACACCAGGCCGTGGACCTTCGAAGCGTCGCTCGAAAAGGCCCAGGGGCCGGTTTTCGAGTACGCCTGCCATGAAGGAAATTACGCCATGGCCGGGGTTCTGGCGGGCGCACGCGCGCAGGAAAAGGACGCCGCGAAGCCAAAGGGAGCGAATCGGTGAGACGGCGAGTTGTGGACGAGTTGTGGAGGAAGTGTGGTGAAAACATGGTCGCGCTGCCCTCGCGGAACAAGCCGCGGAGTTTACTACAATAGCGGGAAGCCTATGCTCCCAAAACCATTGCTGCTCGTCTCGACCGGTCTGGTGCTGGTGTACTCCGCCGCCGGACAGACTCCTCCGCAGGCGCCTCCGCAGACGGCGCCTCTACAAACAGCGACTCCACAAACGCCTCCCGAAGCCGATCCGATCAAGACGCTGACCGGCCGACTGGATCTGGCGAAGTACAAAGCGACCATACTCGGGCTGACCAAGTTCGGCGACCGGCGGCAGGGGACCGATCGCAACCGCAAAGCCATCGATTGGATTGAAGCGCAGCTCAAGACCTATGGGTGCACGAACACGGAGCGCGTCCACTACGAGTATCAACCGCCTGCGGCGCGCGGCAGAGGCGCTGGCGGCGGCGGTGGTGGAAGGGGACGAGGCGGAAGAGGAAACCCGGCGGGAGGAGTGGTGCGAGGCGACCGGGGTCCGTCGGCGGTCAACAACGATCCCGATTTGCAGCCGGACGCGCGGTTGCGCGAACTGAATTCGCAGCCGTCGACGCCGGGGCCGCGCGAAGAGGTGTTTTGCACCAAAGTCGGCACGACGCATCCGGAAGAAATGTACATCGTCGCCGCGCACATGGATGGGATCGGCTGGGGCGAAGCCGCCAACGACGACGGATCGGGAACCGCGCTGGTGATGGAAATCGCGCGGGTGCTGAGCAGTCCGGATGTCACCACCGAAAGATCCATCCGGTTCGCGCTGTGGAACAACGAGGAGAGCGGCTTGAATGGCGCGCGGGCCTACGCCGACCAGCGCAAGGACCTGCAAGGGAAGGAAGACCCGCCGGGGTCAGGAAAGTATCCGGAGCCGAAGTGGCTGGGGATGATTCAGCACGACATGATGCTGTTCGATCACGGGATGCCGCGGAAAGACGGCACGGTGAGCGAGCACCAGCGGCCGGAGGCGGACGTGAATATCGAATTCCAATCGACGTCGAAATTCGCGGGGTCGGCGGCGGAGCTGGCGTGGGCGTTCCTCGCGGCGAACGAAAAATATGCGACGGATTATCCGGCCGTGGTGGGGCCTCACATGACCAACACGGACTCGGATGCGTTTAAGGATCTGGTGGCTTCGATCAGCTTGCGCGAGATGGAGCGCGTTTCACAGATCGGCGGCGGGTGGGACCCGACGCATCATCAGCCGATCGACGTCTACTCTCATTTTTCAGACGGCGATTTCCGGCTGGGATTGAATGCGACGCAGACGACGTTGGGGGCGGTCGCGCATTTGGCTGGAGCGAAGCTGAAATAGCCATCGGAGTTGGATTGGAAGAAGCCCCAAGCTGACGCATGGGGCTGGAGTGGCCGATTTAGAAGTGCCGGGGGAATCAAAAATGACCTCGAATGCAGAGAGCGGGATCGTAACGATCCCGGGCCATCAATCCGTGGACCGGACGGTTCAAGAGCTGGAAGGCATCCTGCAAGCGAAGGGGGTCAAACTGTTTGCGCTGATCGATCACAGCGGGGAGGCGGAAAAGTCGGGGATGCAAATGCGCCCCACGAAACTTCTGATTTTCGGCAATCCGAAAGCGGGGACTCCGCTCATGATCGCGTCACCCAGTATCGCGATCGACCTTCCGTTGAAGATTCTGGTGTGGGAGGATGGCGCCGGCAAGGTCTGGATTTCGTACAACGCCCCTCAATACCTTCAAGCGCGGCACGGGCTGCCTCAGGAATTAGTCGCCAATATCGCGGTGGTGGCAACAATAGCGGCAAAAGCGGCGGAGTAAGCCAAGGCGGGTAACTTCGCTGCACATCGGTTACGATGGGATCGCGTGCCTGCGCGCTATCGCATGGAGCCCAAGATCCAACCTCCCGAAACCATCCGTCAAGCCAGCCGCTCAAGACGTCAGTTTCTCCAGTCGACGGCCGGCCTACTTTGCGCCAGTGGATTCACCCGCGGACAAAGCGCCGTGGGGCAGGATCAGCCGACCTTCTCTACGGACGTGAAGGTGGTCAATGTGCTGGCCACCGTGCGGACCAAGAAGAATGAGATCGTCCGCAATCTCACCAAAGACGATTTCGTGTTGTTGGAAAACGGGCGGCCCCAGACCATCCGCTATTTCTCCCAGGAATCCGATCTGCCGTTGACCATCGGATTGATGATCGACACCAGCATGAGCCAGGAGCACGTGCTCGACTCCGAGCGCGGCGCCAGCTTCCGGTTTCTCGATCAGGTGCTGCGCGAGTCAAAGGATAAGTTGTTCGTCATGCAATTCGACATGGCGGTGATGCTACGCCAGGGGCTGACTTCGTCACGCAAGCAGCTCGAGGAAATTCTCGCCTATGTCGATACGCCCACGCGGCGGGAACTCAGCCAGCAAACCGGCGGGGGCACGCTGCTTTACGACGCCGTCGTGGAGGCTTCCAACAAGGTGCTGAAGGATCAGAAAAACCGCAAGGCGATGGTGGTGCTTTCAGACGGCGACGATCACGGCAGCAGCGCTACATTAACAGAGGCGATTGAGGCGGCCCAGCGCGCCGACACTCTGGTCTATTCGATTCTTTTCGCCGACTCATCCTTTCCGCTGCCTTTTCCATTTGGGGGCGGGGACGGCAAGGGAGTTCTGATGCGGCTCTCCAAAGAGACGGGAGCGTCTTTTTTCGAGGTTTCGAAAAAGCAGGGAATCGACCAGATTTACCAGGCGCTTCAAGAGGAACTCCGCAGCCAGTACAGCCTGGGCTTTATTTCCGACAAGCCGAATGAGATATCCGAGTTCCGTTCTTTGAAGCTTTCCACCAAACAGAAGGGCCTGGTGGTGCAGTCCCGGGACCGGTACTGGGCCAAGGGCTGAGACTCGTGAATAACAACGGGACGGGCGGACCTGATATAGTTTTCGAAATGAACCGTACACTTGGAATTCGCCTCTTTAGCGCGCTGGCGTTCCTCCTGGTTTCCTGGATCGCGTATACGCAGACGCAGCCGCCTCCGAAGCTGACGGTAAATAAGGTCAAGGACGACCTGTATGAGATCGTGGGCGACGGCGGCAATGTCGCCGTGTACATCACCAATGAAGGTGTAATCCTGATCGACGACAAGTACGATCAGGATCACGAAGGGATCATGGAAGGCGTGAAGAGCGTCACCAACCAGCCGGTGAAGTACATCATCAGCACGCATCATCACGCCGACCACAGCGGTGGAAATGCCAAGTTCTTTTCCACAGCCGAAATCATTTCCACGGCCAACGCGCGAGCCAACATCGTCGAACACAAGCAGGCCAACGCGCCTCCCGGCATGGTCGGGGCGAAAGTCACGTTCACCGATGAGACCGCGGTTTTTCTGGGCGGCAAGGAAGTGCGCGCCAAGTACTTCGGACGCGGGCACACCAACGGCGACGCGGTGATTTATTTCCCTCTGCTGAAAACGCTCCACACCGGAGACCTGATGGCCGGGAACACTCCGCTGATCGACTATCCCGGCGGCGGCAGCGTGGTCGAGTGGACCAAGACTCTGGACGCAGCGTTGAAGCTCGATTTCGATACGGTGATCCCGGGGCATGGAAACGTGACTACCAAAGCCGCACTGCTGGCGTATCGCAACAACGTGGAGAAGCTACGCAATCGGGCATCGGGGTTGATTCACGAAGGCAAGAGCCAGGACGAAGTCGGCAAGGTGATGACGGCGGAGTTCGGCTGGGCCGCCAATAGTCTCCAAATGCAGTGGAGCTTGCCCGGCATGATGGCGGAACTGAAGTAGCCGGCCAACGCGCGGCGAGCTTATTGACGGCGCTCGGGCCCGCCATGAAATTCAGGCGATCAAGGACAACTGGCGCCACGAGCATCTGCCCGCACGATGAGCGTTTATGCTCCCACACCTCTAGCCAAAGCGGATATCCACCCGACCTTTAGCCAGATCGACCCTGATGAAGAGGAGTGGGTCTGTAAGTAGTTGTTCTCGGACCTAACCGCCACTTTGCCGTCGGCGTCTAATCGACAATGCGTCCAACCATTTCGTCGATGAGGATTGGACGCATGCGGCTCCAGCTCGCGCTTTGTGGTCTTGTTTTCGCGGCCCTGTGCTGCACACGCAAGCCGCAGTTGTTACCGGAATATCAACCTCCAGGCCGGCTGATCGACATCGGCGGCCGCAAGTTGCACCTATACTGCTCCGGCAAGGGGAGTCCGACCGTGATCCTGATCGCTGGCGGGGGAGCATTCTCCATCGATTGGGCTCTGGTACAACCGAGAGTCGCCGAGAACACCCGAGTATGCTCCTACGATCGTGCCGGTCTCGCCTGGAGCGATCCAGGTCCCGCGGACGAAACCGCCGAACAAACCATCAGCGACCTTCACGCGCTCCTGCCCGCCGCGGGAGAACGCGGACCGTACCTGCTGGTCGGCGCATCCGTCGGCGGCATCTTCATACAAGCCTACCAGCGCGCGTTTCCAGAAGAAGTTGCCGGTTTGGTTTTCACGAATAGCAGCAATCGGATCGGCAGACTCGTGAAGGGCAAGGCCGGTCTCATTTGGGATTTGACGGAAGACGAGATACGGTCGACATTCCCACTGTCCCAATCCGCTAAGGGACGAGCGCCAACCCGCGAGGGAGAGCCGTTTGACCGCCTGCCACCGGCCTTGAAGGAGGTTCGGCTATGGCTTGACCTGCGCCTCTGGGAGAAATCGGAACCGGCCAAGGAGGGTCCTCAATCAACCCTGTCGTGGCGGAAGGAATTCCTACAGGAGTTCGAAGAGACGGACGCCAGGCAACACCCCCTCGGTGAGCTTCCCGTTATCGTGCTGTCGAGTGGCCCGATCGCAAGTGAATCCGAGAGGCGGTCGCGCGAAGGCGCCGCGGCTCGCCTCGACTTTCTCAGTTCCAACAGTGTGCACATCACTGCTCCTGGGAGCGGCCACGAGATTCACCTGTATCAACCCGATGTCGTAGTGCAGGCGGTGGATCGAGCCGTGTCCGCGGTGCGGAGCCGGGTTCTCTTATCTCATCCTTAAACTTCGCCCGGCGCCGCGGGGGAGCCCAGGCGCTCACGGCGACGGCGGAAGAGGCTGTGCACGTGCTTCTTCTCCATTCGTGGATGCTCAAGTTCTTAATTGCTGGTCAGATCAACGTCGGCGCGGAGAATAGGTTCACCTACCTCAATAACATCGTCGTTCCATGCTTCCTCGCTGCCGCAGCGCAACCAGTCCTCTCCATCGAATCGTGCCGGTTCCCAGCCCGATGAGAATCTAGCCCAGTAGTAGCCTGCCGCTATATTCTGGGGGCTCATGACCATCCACGGATTTCTTGGGGAAGAAAATCCTTAGTTGTGTTCAGTTGCGTGCAATCGTGGTTCATCACGCATCCTGATTACTGCCGCGTCACCACCGCCGTCCGCCACCCCACGTTGCCCGCCGCATCGCTCGCGCGAATCGTCACCGTGTTCGACCCCACCAGTAACGGCACCGTCGCGCTCCATCGCAGGGTTCCCGTCGTTCCAACTCCGGATGCCGCTCCCGATCCGCCCGTGTTGGTCGTCCACGTCACCGACGTCACGCCAACGTTATCGCTCGCAACCCCGCTGAACGCCATCGACGCGGCCGAAGTGGAGACGGACGTCGACGAAGGCGTCGTGATAGTCAACGAAGGCGGCGTCGTGTTCGAGGTGGAAGTGGGGGTCGTGGGGGCCGGTGTCGGAGTCGGAGTAGTTGTGGACGTGGTTGATGTGGTCGCCGTCGTTGCCTGAGTCCGCGTAATCGTGGCAGATTGCGAAACCAGCGTGACCCCGTCCGTCGCGGTCACCGCGATGGTGTTCGATCCCATCGCCAGCGGCAGGGTTGCGATGCTCCACGCGCCACCGGCAACCTGCCCTGTGCCCAATGTCCCCTGACCGGTCGACCATGTCACCGTAACAGTCCCCTTGCCGCCTGAAACCGTTCCTCCCAGATTCACGCTCGACGCCGTGGTGCTGCTTGCTGGCGCGGTCATCGTCAGCGTCAGCGGCAGGGAAGCCGCTACCGGGATAACCGGAGGAACAGGAGCCGGTGGCGTAACCGGAGTCCCGCTTTGCGCCGCGTACAACGTCTGCACCGTGCTCACATCCAGCGGCGACAATCCCGTCACCATCTGGTAATAGGGATACATCACTGCGCTCGGATCGTCCGTGTGCCCCAGCCCCAACGCGTGCCCCAGTTCGTGCAGCGCCACGCTGAACAGATCCGTGTTCGCGCCGATCTTCCACGTCTCGGAATCGTCGAAATGCATATCGCCGGCAATCGGCTCCGGATTCGGCGGCGCCGGAAAGAAGGTGTGAGCCAGCACCCCTCCCGGACCGTCAAAAGGATAGCCGTCGCCGTGCGCGTAGGTCGCGAATAATATGTTGACCGTCTGCGGAGCCGTGGGATCGCTGCCCTGCTGCCACGTCACTTCGACGACTTTCGCCCACTCGCCCATCGCGCGCTCGATCGCGGCTTCGGCGGCGGACGGCGTCAACTGGCTGGTCATCTGGCTGAACACATAACCGACCGTGGCAGCTTTCCCCGCGCCCGCCCACGTGCCGTACACCGGAATCGATTGCGCCACGGTGCCGTTCACCGTCAACGCGCCCAGGCACGCGCCACCCGTGGTGCCGTTTACCACGGCGTTCGACGCCGGAAAAATGTAGGCGACCGCGTCCAGCGCCGCGATCGCGGCGAGTGTGTCCGAATCCGTCGCGCGAATCAACACATGATGCGGATTCAGATCCGGATTCTGAAGCAGCTCGGCGCCTAGCTCAACCAGCACCGGGCTCGCGCTCGCCAGATCGGCATCCGGATGAAATTCGACCAAAAAATATTCGTTCGCGCCGCTGGAACCTGAAAAGTTTCCGGAGTTTATGATGGGACTGATCTTATCTGTCGGGTCGATGGACGCTGCAAACTGAATGCCCAGGCCGGCGACATTCACGCTGCGCTCGAGTGAGACCACCAGTCCGTTTTCCGGCACATCCTGAAGCACGTCCACTCCGCGCCGTTTCAGCTCTGCGATCTGTTCGCCCGTTGGCTGGTTGACGAACTGCACCAGGAGATGGCCCCGTCCCGGCGTCCGCGGGCTGTTCATTTCAACCACCGGCCCGAAACCGCGCGTATCGATGTCGCGAGTCTTGAAATGCAGCGCGGGCTGCCCCCACGCAAATGGAGGCAGAAGAGCGCCCAAGAGGATGCCGAGTAGGCCTCGGCGGAGAATAATCACACAATCTCATCGCCGCGCGCTGAGAGGTTTTACGCCGAAACGGCACTGAGTTAGTAAGGTCTTGTTACTTAGTATGTTGTCCCGCCTACCTTTCCGAGCCGCGCCAGTCTCGTGGGGCGGGTCCCCTGACCCGCGCGCGACCCCCTGGTCGCGCCACAAATCTGCCGCGGCACACAACACTTGCCCCTCCCGCCGATTCTTCCCCGCCGTGCGGGCGCTCTCGCTCGCATTGACGTACTGCGCGATAACCCTGCCCGCCCTCAGTCTGCGTGCACAAAGCACCGTCGGATACCAGATCTCGACCCTGGCCGGCAGCGCCTGGATCGGCGACAATGGCCCCGCAACGCTCGCTATACTCACGCAGGCCGAGGGAATCGCGGCCGATCCCGCCGGGAATCTCTACCTCGCCGACGCCGCGCAAAATCGCATCCGGAAAATCACGCGCGCGGGCCTCATTACAACCTTCGCCGGAACCGGGATCGCCGGATTTTCGGGTGATGGAGGACCCGCCGCGTCCGCCCAGTTCAACTCGCCCTACGGCTTGGTCTTCGACGGAATGGGCGACTTGTATGTCGCCGATCTCGGCAACGCGCGCGTGCGCATGATCGCGGCCAATGGAACCGTCTCCACCGTCGCCGGAGGCGGTTCGCTCACCCCCGGTGGATCGAACGAGGGCAGCGCAGCGACTATGGTCGCGCTGGCCGCGCCGCGCAACCTCACCCTGGATGGATCGGGTGCTCTGTACTTTTCGGATTTCACCGCGCAACGTGTTTATCGCGTCGACCTTGGGGCCGGTGGCGCGCTCACCACTATTGCGGGAACCGGCGTGCAAGGGTTTTCCGGCGATAACGGGCCGGCCACGCACGCGCAACTGTCCTATCCCGCGGGTCTCGCGTTTGATCGCAGCGGAGCGATGTACATCGCCGATAGCCAGAACCATCTCATCCGCAAAGTCGCGGAGGGAATTATTTCCTCGGTCGCGCGCGCAATCACGCCCACCGGACTGGCGGTCGACGTGTTCGGGACGCTGTACGCCGCCGATCCCGGCGCGGGTGAGTTGCTCGCTTTTCCGGCCAATGGCGCCGCAGCGGCCGTTGCTATCTCCGCGCTGGATCTCACCTTCGGCTCGGATGGATACTTGTACGCCTCCCAAGGTTCGACGGCGATTCGCGTGTCGTTCACCGGCCCCGGCACCGTGGTCGCGGGCGGGGGCAGCTTTGCATCCGGCGATCAGGGTCCGGCCAACAACGCATTGCTGCAACATCCCAGCGGCGTCGCAGCGGATGCGCTCGGCAACATATACATAGCCGACCGCGACAACAATCGCATCCGCAAAGTCTCCCCGGAGGGAATCATCACGACCGTGGCTGGTACGGGGAATGCCTGTACGGTTAATGAGCGGCCCGCCAGCGGCGGTTTAAATGACGACGGAGACGGCGGACCGGCCACTCAGGCGCAGCTCAGCTCGCCTTCCTCGGTAACCCTGGACGCCCAAGGAAATCTGTACATCGCCGATACCGGCCATGGTCGCGTCAGGCAAGTGACGCCCGCGGGAATCATCCATGCGGTTTCCTTCCCCGGCTTGATCTCGCCGGCGTATGCGCTCGCCGACGGCGCCGGCAACCTGTACGTATCTGACACCGGCCTCGGCGCGATCGTCAGGATCACTCCGCTGGGCGCGATTTCTTCCCTCGTCGATCAACTCAATTCACCCGGCGGCTTCGCGTTCGATCCCAGCGGCAATCTATACTTCACCGAAGCCGGAGCCGGCCGCGTTCGCCGCCGGGACACCGCCGGCAACCTAACCACTCTCGCCGCCGGCATCTGGAGCGCTCCACACGGTGTCGCCGTCAGCGCCGCGGCCCAAGAAACAGGCGCGCCCCAAAATATATTTGTTGCCGACAGCGGCCTGGAACGAATTCTGTGCATCGATTCTTCGGGCGTGGTCACCACCGTCGCGGGCACGGGCACGCTGGGATTCTCGGGCGATGGCGCGGGCGCTGCGGCCGCCGAGCTCAACTCCCCGTGGGATCTCGCCATCGATTCGCAAGGGATCATTTACACCGCCGACCTGAACAACAATCGCGTGCGCCGGCTCACCCCCGCGCCCAACGCTGTCCCGGCTCCGTTGGTTCTGGTGGGCGCGGTAAACGCGGCGAGTTTCGAGGCCGGTCCGGTCGCGCCGGGCATGCTGCTCGACCTGCTGCGCACCGGGCTCACTGCGGCCGACGCGCCCAACGTTCAGGTATTGTTTCAAACGACTTCGGTGAATGCGCCGCCGGCGCAAACTCCAGCGCAGGTCCTGGCCCAGATTCTATCCGTCGATTCGGGAACTGTGGTTGTGGTGGTTCCGATGCAAATCGCGGCAGCCGGCGATGTCGCGATTCAGGTTCTGAATAACAGCACTCAAATCGCTCAAATCACGGCAGTTGTGGCCGCAGCCGCGCCCGGATTATTCACCAGTTCGGCCGGCCAGGCGATGGCGGTGAATGAAGACGGCACGTTGAACTCGGCGAGCAATCCCGCGGCGCGTGGATCGATCGTGGTGCTGTATGGAACTGGACAAGGAATCAGCGGGTTACCGGTATCGGTCACAGTTGGGGGATATGCCGCCAACGTGCTTTACACCGGCCCGGTAGCGGGGTATCCGGGTTTGTGGCAGCTCAACGTCCAGATGCCCGCCGGGTATGTGGCGCCCGGCACAATGGCGGTAATCGTCAATGTTGGCGGGGCTTCCAGCCAGCCTGGGGTGTTTTTGACGCTAAATTAGCGCTATCCACAAAACACCGCGATTTGACGCGGAAACACCGCGGAAACAGCGCGGAAACACCGCGTAATCACCGCGGAATCACCGCGAGAACGTGGTGTTCCGCGCCGCGGCAGGAACGGCCTGCGCCCTCGATCGCCTGCACACGAAAAATGTCGGGATGTCCGGAACACAGACTAAAGTCTGTGCCACCACGACACAGACTAAAGTCTGTGCCACCACGACCAGACTAAAGTCTGTGGCACCTACTGTCCCGGGAGTTTGTAATCCTTGAACTGCTCCCGCAGAGCGCGCTTGTTGAACTTTCCGACGCTGGTCTTGGGCACCGCCTCGATGAACACCACGTCGTCGGGCAGCCACCACTTGGCCACGCGATCTTTGAGGAAGTCGAGAATCTCCTGCTTCGTAATCTGATCGCGATACTGCGCGAGCGGAGCCACCGCCGCCACCGGCCGCTCCTCCCACTTGGGATGCGGCACGGCGATCACCGCGGCTTCCATCACCTTCGGATGCGCCATAATCGCGTTCTCCAGATCGACGCTCGAAATCCATTCGCCTCCGCTCTTCACCAGGTCCTTGGTGCGATCCATGATCTGGATGTAGCCTTCGGAGTCGATAGTGGCGACATCGCCGGTCCGAAACCAGCCGTCCATGAACGATTCCTGCCGGCCGCGCTCCTCGCCGCGCGGATCGCTGTAATAAGCGCAAGTCACCCACGCGCCGCGCACCTGAAGCTCGCCCATGGTGGAGCCGTCCCACGGCAGCTCCTTGCCTGACTCATCGATAATGCGCACGTCGATGCCGGCCACCGGCAATCCGTGCCGGGCAAGAACATCGTAACGCTGCTTCTGCGGAAGTACATCGAGATGCGTCTTCAACGCCATCACAGTCGCGATGGGCGTTGTCTCCGTCATGCCCCAAGCGAGCATGAAACGAATCCCGTACTTTTGTTCGTACCACTCGACGAATTGACGAGGCAGCGCGGAACCGGCGCAGACGATGGAGCGAAGGCTCGAAATATCGCGCTTGTCGTGTTCCAGATAACTGTACAGCCCCATCCACAGAGTGGGAACGCCGGCGGTGAAGGTGGCGCGCTCCGATTCGATCATCTGGGCGATATCGGCAGGTTGCAGAAACCGGCCGCTCAGCACGATTTTCGCGCCGACCATCACGGCCGCGTAAGGGATGCCCCATCCGTTGGCGTGAAACATCGGCACCAGTTGCAAGATGGTGTCGCGTTCGCTCAGCGCGAATACATCCGCCATGCACAGCGAATAACTGTGGAGCACCAGCGACCGGTGAGTGTAGAGAACGCCTTTGGGATGGCCGGTGGTGCCGGATGTGTAGCAGGTGGCGGCAGCCGCGGTCTCCTCGAGATCGGGCCAGCAGTAGGGCTCGGCCGGCGACGCTGCCAGCATCTTTTCATAATCGCTCGCGTCATCCATCGACACGATTTCTCGAACGCCGGGAATCTCGGCGCGGATCGGATCGAGCAGTGACGTCAGCGAAGCGTCGGCAAAGATCACGCGATTGTCGGCGTGGCTGATGATATAGGCAAGCTGATCGGAGGCGAGCCGCAGATTCAGCGTGTGAAGAACGGCGCCATAGCAGGTGACGGCGAAGTACAACTCCAGATGGCGATAGCCGTTCCAGCACAGCGAACCGACTCGATCCCCGCGCTGGACGCCCATCCGCTCGAGCAACCAAGCGAGACGATGCACGCGCGCGTGGAAATCGGCGTAGGTGTAGCGATGCATGCCGGTTTCGGTTTTCGACACGATTTCTTTCGACGGAAACAGCCGGGCCGCGCGTTCGAGCAGAGGCGCAAGCGTCAGCGGGGCGTTCATCATGAGGCCTTGCATAATTTCTCCTAACCCAATATCGATGTTCCCTTAGGACCGTGGGCTGAAGCCCACGGCGGCACGCTAAAGCGTGCGCCACGAATCCTCCAGCGCTACATATCCGCAACCGATGACTGCCAGAAACATTCCGAGCACGGTGCTGGCGTTGAGATTCCATGAGAACCATCCGGCCACCAGCACGGCCACGATCACGGCGACGGCGGCGTGCAACACCCACTTGCCATCAGCATCCGGGCGCAGCCGGATCAGGCCGCGGACGAAATCGAGCAGCGCCCACCCGATCATCCACATCAACGCCAGCATCGCGGGCACGCCGCGTTCCGCCGCGTATTGAACATAGTCATTCTCCAGGTGCCCATAATATTCCGACGGCTGGAGCGCCTGCATGCCGGGCGGCATGTAGCTCTTCGCCTGACGCCAGACTTGTTCGGGGCCGACGCCCACCCAGGGATGCGCCTTGATCATCTGCCATCCGATTCGGCGAAGCTCGGCGCGATGAGTGCTCGAATCGAGATTCCCGTGGGGGCGAAAAGGCGACAGGATGCGATCCCGGATCTCGAACGGATTGACCAGCACGAGGATCGCGATCACCACGGGCAGCAGGAGCAATAGCCAGCGGCGCCAGAACCACATCAGGTATGCGCCGCCGATGGCCGTCGCCAGCCACACGCTGCGCGTCTCGTTGAGGATCAGAGCGATGGAGATCAGAGCCCCGGCTCCCATCAGCCATGCCATGCCTAAACCTCCGAGCCATCGGGAAAAAGCGGACAGACTGCTCTGTCCCTGCCGTGGGACAGAGTGGTCAGTCCCCCTTTTTCGGCGATCGCTCGAAAAGAATACCATCGCGGCGACGATCAGCAGCGCCATCATCATCTGGTTGCTGAAGGTCATCCAGTGATCCATGAACCCGGTGATGCGATCGGTAACATAGGCGCGATAGAAATCGTGATGCGCGTCCAGGGCGTCTTCGTATTTGTTATAGAACTGATTGAGCGCCCAGGCCGAGGAAGCCGCGGCGGCGGCGGCCCAGCCCATGGCAAGCATTCGAACTTGACGGACGCTGCGAAAAGCCGAGGGTATCAGAAACAACATCACGTACAGAAAGAACTTCTTCACCTGCGGCAATCCCTCACGAATCTGGCCGGAAGCGGCGAGCGAGATGAGCGTCAGGACGGCGAACACGGCCAGGGGCAGCCAGACGCGCGGGATCCGCCAGCGGGTGCGCGTGACGATCAGGGCGACCACGGCCGCGCCCATCAGGGTCTCCATCGCGGCGATGGAGACAAGAGAGCAAACCGCGGCTGCGCCCGCAAGCCATGCGGGAATATCTTGACGGAGGGAATCTGAGCGAGCGGGGCCCATGGGTTGAACCACTCATGATAACGGAACGCACTCCCTGACGGTCGCGCCTCGGAAAGACATTGTTGACACGAGTGTCGAGGCGGCACGAATCGTTAAATCGCCCACAACGGCACCAGCGGCCTGTGCGCTTGAAAGCGTGCGGCACGTTCATAGAGCAATTTCAATCTGTTTCATTTTGGCGAGCCCGTTGGGATGATGAGGTCCAGATCATTTAGGCCGCTCCCTTTGGTCACGGCTCGGAAGGTTGCGGCTCGGAAATGACAAGACCCCCTTTCTTTTGGGAGACAGCGGGACTATACTCGCCGTGACAGTTGAGTAGCCCCGCAAGTGCCGGTCGCGGCCCTGGACTCACGACGGGAAGCAGATCCGTCCTTCTTCGCGACGCAGGCCCGGTTTGCGGGATGTTGGAGTTCACGATCGCTTCTGGAGGTTTCTATGTTCGATAGCCTCGATGACCAGATCCAAAAAGATGAAAATCGCGTCAGCACCAGCGGGCAGCGGCTGATGCGCTACGTGTTGTATGTGCTGGCGGCGGCGGTGGTGATGGGCGGGTTGATTATCGGCGTTCACATGATGAACTAGCCGGTGACCGGCTGGGATCGTTTCGAGAAGTTCACCGCCCCGGGGACGAGAGTTCCCCCACCTTCCCCCACCCTAACGGGTGGGGCTGGAAAACGGCGTATCCCCGTCCTGACGGGCGGGGTTGGAGTACGCAGGGCACGGCCCTGCGCCACCACGAACGCTATTGCTTCGGTGGAGCCGCGGGCGGATTCTCCGGCGCCGGGGCGGACGGCAGCAAGACCACCTCATTGCGCGGAAACGCGAATTTCTTTCCGGTTTCGTCGATCACGCTGACCTGGGAAACATATTGTCCCGGCGGCAACTTCGAAAGCGCCACCTGGAACGAGAACGGCGCCACGCCGGGGCGCGGGGTTCCCAATTTATCCACGTGCAACTCGGGCGAGCTATACACTTTGCGCGCCCCCGAGTACAGCTCGAATTCCGCCAACAGGTTGGGCGTCTTCCGAACCGGATCCATAGCAGGATCGTACACCTCGAAATACACGTACATGGTCTGGTCTTTGCGGAACACGCGCGTGATGCTGGGCACGATCTTCTGGTTGTCGGCGACCAGCGGATGTTTCTCCTGGAGTTTCTTGTTGGTATCCGCCGCCCCGACCGCCGACGATAGCTTTTCCTTCTGATTGCTCAGAATCACCGAGCTCAACCGCAGCGATTTCGACGAGCTCAGATCCGGGACGGTGAATTTGGTTTCAAACGTCCCCATCTTTCCGGATTGATTTTCGCGAGCCAGGAAGCGCAGCGAGTAAGTTCCGGGCGCGAGCACCAGCACCGAATCGTATTGCAGATGCCGCTGGAGGATCTTGCCGGCTTCGTCTTCGTTCAGGTTGAGTTTGATGTTGTCGCCCACGCCGGTGATCAGTTTATTGTTGGAGTCGCGAATCTGCCCGATGTAATCCATTTCGGCGGTTTGCCGGGCGCCTTTCTTGGCGAACTGCACGGCCGACCCGGGAATCTTCACCGAGATCACGGTGGAATAGCGATCGCGCGCCACGCGGAAATAATCGACTTCCAACGCCAGCGGAAGATCGTTCACCGGATCGCCCAGCGTGAGCGCTTCTTCAAGCTGGCGCTCCTTATCGGCCGCGTTGAATTTCTGCCAGACCTTGGACGCGAAGTAGCCTTTGCGGAAATCCAGCTTCGCGCTGAGGTCCTTGTTCACCAGCCTCACGTCGATGCGGCGGTACTTTCCGTCCTCGGCCGCGTTCTTGCTGTAGTAGCCCAGAATGTAGTAACTCTTGATGTCTTCCTGCGCCTGCCGGATTCCCATGGTGAGATCGTTGGTGTCGAGCATCACTTTGCCGCCGGTGTCGGCGGAGATGGTGGCCAGGGTTTCCTGAGAATCGTTGAAACTGTTTCGCAGACCCTGCTGCTTGGTGCCGCTGATGATGCCGGTTCCGCGCGAGGAAGCCTGCGATGCATCGCCTCCGGGAGGCGTGGCTACCAGGCCGCGGGCATCCACCGAATAAATGGCGACGTTGGAGCGCACCGCGGCGTTGACCGTCGCCTTGATCTGCGATTCGTTCTCGACGCCGGTCTTCTGAATACCGCTGGAGAAATACACCAGCGCCTTCTTCTCCGGAAACACGGAGAGCTTGGTGGCCGCGTCCTGGAGCGCGCTCAATTTTCGATCGGTGTTGAAGATATTGAATTCGGTTTCATCCGCGACAAAGCTGCCGCTGTCGTCGTTTTCATCGGCGGTGGTCGCCGCCAGATCCGCGAGGTCGGCGCCTTCGCCCAAGGTCAGTTTCTTGAGGGCGGTGATCAGCGTATCGCGATTGTCGGTCCACTCCTGCACCACCTTGATGCCGGTAGTGTAGGTCATGATCTCCACCAGGTCCGAAGAGCTCATCTGCCCTTCCAGAAACTTGATGGCGGCTTCCTGCGCGCGCAATTGTTCGGGCGGCTGCATGGTGGTCATGTCGAAGAACAGGCACAGCAGGCGCTTGTCCTGATAGCGAATGACGCTATTGGCGGCGGGCGCGACCGTGGTTTTGGCAACAGGCGCGGGTGCGGCTTTGGCAGGTGCGCCCTTCTCTTCGACCGTACTCGTCTCGCTCGCGGCGAAGGAAACGGGGGCCAGCGGATCGACGCTGAGATTCTGAAGCTGGAACACGCGGACTTCCTGCCTCACGCCGTCTTCCAGGATTTCGATATCACCCTGTTTGAGCGTCGTGATCGGTTTACCGGATTTGTCTTTGATGGTCAGGTCGACGATGACCAGCCGCGTTTCGCTCTTGAAGATGACTTCCTGTCCCAAGACCGACATCGCTAACAGCGCCAGCAAACGTTTCATGATTTAAGCCTCTATTAACCGCTCCCTGTGGTCGCGGCTCGGTAAGTCTATTTAACCGCTCCTTGTAGTCGCGGCTCGTTAAGTCTAGAACCTCAATCGAAGCGTAGCGGTCATCTGCCGCATAGTGCCGGCGTTGGTTATCAAGCCATATTCGGCCGAATTGACCACCGTGATCAGGCCGGTCGGATTCACATGGTTGAGCGTATTGGTGGTATCGATACGGAACTCCAACCGCCGCTGTTCGCTTTTCAGGTTGACGCTGCGCGCCAGCGAAAAATTCGCAACGAACATCCCCGGCCCTTCGATGGTATCGCGCCCGGCGTTGCCGAAAGTGGCGGAGGGGGGAACGGAGAACGCCGCCAAATTGAAGTATCCCGTGCCCGAATCGATGGGAAGACCGGTGGCGTTGGCCCGCGTGGTCGACTGGGACCCGGTGCCATCCCCATTGCCCTGAATGGTGGCGGACTGCGGAAGTCCCGTTTCCGCAGTGAGACTGCCGGAGAGGGTCCAATCCTTGAGCGCTTTGCTGAGCCAGACGGGATGGGAAAGAAAGCCCCGCGTGGCATCCACAGGCGACACCAGCACCCAGTTGGCGGTGACCACGTTGCGGCGGTCCGTGGAGGATAACCCGCGCTCGGCGGCCTGGTCGTAGAAGTTCTGCGCCAGCACCGCATCGTCGATGGCCTTGGAGTAGGTGTAAAACAGGTTCGCTGAAACGCCCTTTTGCAAACGCCGCGTGAGCCGGACCTGGCCGGATTGAAACTCCGAATTCGCCGAGGGCGTGTCGAAGGTGAAGACGCCTATATTGGAGATCGGCAGCCGCTCCTGGGAGGTGAGGGAGGATCCCAGCGCCGCTTGATTGGGCCCCTCCGGCATATCCAAGTGGGTGCCCTTGGTGCCCTGGTACAAGACCTCCATCACTAATCTGCCCGGCAGATCCTGCTGGACCTGCAGGTTCCAGGTCTGTGCGTAGCTGGTTTGATAATTCAGGGCCACCGCGTAGGTGTTGGTGAGCGACTGAGCCAACGGCACGTTGGCCAATCCGCCGGCCAGCGTCAGCACATCGGCCGAGCTGGTGGTGACATTGTGATTGACGGCGAACGGCGGCTCGGCGGAGAGTTGCGTTTCGAACCGGTTGTACTGGCTCGGATTGAAATACCAGCCATAGCCCCCGCGAACCATGGTCTTGCCCTTCACCCAGGGCTTCCAGGCGAAGGCAATCCGCGGCGCAATATTGTGCTTGTCGGAGTTAATCAACGCCGCCGGGTACGTGGTGCTTCCTACAGCAGGGCCGCAAGTCGCGCCATTGAGCGTGGTCTCGACGGGACACACCGGAGTCACGCTCGAGAAATTGGGGGCGATGTAGAGATTCGCTGCGCGGCCGTATTCCTCGCTCCATGGTGTAAAGTACTCCCAGCGCAATCCCAGGTTCAAGCTCAGGCCGGTCGCCAGCCGGTAATCGTCCACCGCGAATGCGTTATACCCGTTGCTACGGTAAGACGTCGCCGAGTTGCCATAGCGGATGGTGCTGGTCTCCGGGAGCCCCATCAGAAAATCCGCGAAATCGTAACCGGTTCCGGGGGTCGCGAGCGGCGAGCACGGGGGAGACGCGCACGTCGCCGGCGTGCTGTATTGGGCCGTCGAAAGGCCTGAGAACTCGAATGTCCCCCGGCCGTTGGGATCCGTGGTGGTGTTGTTGAGAAAGTGTGTATAGCCACCGCCAAATTGCCAGTTGTGCTTGCCCTTGCGATATTGGAACGTATCGTTGGCTCCATAGCTCCACACCGCGCTATGGGTCGGGGTGGTGTCGTTGAGAGTGGAAAAGTTGGTGAACTGCAACGCCGGCGGACCGAAATTGAGCGGATTGCCCGAGGTACCGGCGATGCCAAATTCGCTCGCGACGTTGGCGCCATTTGCAAAGTACGGGATGACGGAAGTCGTGTTGCGATTGAACGTGAGGTTCACGCTGTTAAAGTTTCGCGTTCCGAAGCGATGGCGCCAGTTGACCACTCCGTTGTTGCCGTAGCCCTGGGTGGAATCGCAGCATCCGAAACTCTGGTAGGTGGACGAATTGCGTTCCTGGAAATTGTAGGTGACGGCTAGCGTGTCGCGGGGCGTCAGCGTCGTATTGAAGCGTGTGTTCAGGTTTTGCGAATCGTTGGGATTCGCGGCGATCAGCCGGTAATCCTGATTGGTGCTCCCGGTCGACTGATTAGGCATGGGAATATATTGGAGCAAGCCGCCTGGCGCCGTCAGGCTCCCCACCGCAATCGGGCTGAGGCAGCCGGACGGGATGATGTTACCGGCGATCGCGTTCCCCGCCGTGCCCGCACCGCCGCAGGTGCTGTTTTGCGGGTAGTAAAGTTGGATCGGCTTGCTGCCCGTGAGCAACTGCGAAAAATCGCCCGACCGCTCCGCCAGCGACGGTTCGTTCGCCGATTGGTCGATACCGCTCCGCAACAGGTTCCCAGTCCAGTTGACGAACCAGAATACTTTCGGAAAACTAAACAGCTTGGGAATGAAAAGCGGACCGCCGGCCGAGAAACCGAAGCGGTTCTGCGAATACGCAGCCTTGGGCGCCACCAGCCCGTCCACCGAGAACGGCCGTGCGTTCAAGGCCGAATTTCCAAGCGTGTAAAACAGCGAGCCGTTGATACGGTTCTGTTGGGTCCGCTGCCGATTGCCGATGAAAGCCGGATTCCCGCCGCGACCGCCGCGGCCGCCTCGCCCCCCTGGCCCACCGCCTCCACGACCACCACCGCCGCCGCCTCCACCGCCTCCACGACCACCGCCGCCGCCACCGCCGCCGCCACCGCCGCCAGCAGCGCGACCACCCGGCCCACCCGGTCCGCCGGGTCCGCCGAGTCCACCAGGACCGCCGAGTCCACCTGGCCCGCCCGGGAAACCGCCCGGTCCAAAATCGCCACCGCGAAAATCGCCGGGATTGTTCCCCGCGCCTTGCGCGACGCTTCCGGTTACCAGCAGGGATTCATTGGACGCTCCCGCATCCACTTGGGGAATGGATGGGGGGGCCTCGCTCGCGGCGCTACCCGCGCCCGCGGCAAACACGTCATCATTATTGGCCGCGGCATTATTGGCCGCGGCGCCCGCATTTCCACGCCCGCCCTGGCCTGTGCGATCGCGCAACTGCTGCATGGACCGCAGTTGCATAGTAAGGTCGATCTTGACAGGAGTCGGGCCAATCTGCACTTCCTTGCGCACGTGATCGAAGCCGAACATATCGGCCTCCACGATCCACGTGCCTTCGCTCATCTTATCGATATGGAATGCGCCGTTGTCGTCGGTCACGGTGAGCAAAACTCGGTCGCCCTGGGTGGCCTTGACAGTAACGCCGGGAATAGGTAAATTCTCGGATTTCACCACGCCGCTCTGCGCCCAACAGGCTGTGGGCAAGAGCAGCACGACGAAACACACGCCAGCCGTAAGAAGTTTTTTCGACATATGAATGGTAAAGCTCCCTCGGCCGGCGTGATTTCTTGAGTTAACGCCTTACTGCTTGGTGAGAGTAATTTCCCGAGGCCCACGCCCGGAATCCATGCTCAGTTTCATGGTGCTGCCCGAAACCGTGCCCGAATACTTGGTGGTGCGCTTGCCCTTGTCGCCCATGTCGACTGTGACTTCGAACATCACCTTATCTCCCTCGATCATGCCGTTGGAGATCTCGACCTCGCCGCCCCGGCCGGTCGTGGTTCCGGTGAGCTTCATGCCATCCGCCTTCAGGTTGAACGTCGGAGGTCCGCCCTTTCCATTCGGATTGGCTTCACCTACCCACTTCCCCGTGATATCGGCCGCGAACGCGGCGACGCAAGCGAGCGCCAGCAGTGCGCACAGTGTAACTAAACGCTTCTTCATCTTATATGGTCCTCCCTTGGACTTTAGCGATCAAACTCGCTGGTTGTAATGATGACCAGCGGCAGGTCCGAGGTTACACGACCTGAGCACCCAAATCAAGCGTAACCCTTTCATATTTGGGTCGATTGGAAGTCTAGACGGTCAATCCGGGCGGAGGGATGACGCGTCCTCTCGTCTTTTCTTCGCTTTTTTTCCGTTTCCTAAATGGGGAACGCCTCCGGCGCGCCACGCGTGCTTCACGAGCCGCGACTAAAAGGAGCGGTTAAAACCAATAGACTCGCGACACTGGCGCAGCGCGTGTGGTAGCTTTAGAAGTTCTCCGAAGGAGGTCCCCAAACATGGAAGCGCTGGGAATGGTTGAGACCAAGGGTCTGGTGGGCGCGATCGAAGCCGCCGACGCGATGGTGAAGACCGCCAAAGTGGTTCTCACCGGCAAGGAGTACATCGGCGCCGGATTCGTCACGGTCACCGTGCGCGGCGATGTCGGCGCGGTGAAAGCCGCCACCGATGCCGGAGCCGCCGCCGCGCGTCGCGTCGGAGAGCTGGTTTCGGTCCACGTGATTCCCGCCCCTCATAGCGACGTCGAAAAAATTCTGCCGGGGGCAAGGAAGTAACGCTTCCAATTTGATGAGTGCTGAGTGACGAGTGATGGCGGCAGGTCACTCCTCTAACAGCCACGGTCATCCCGCAAATGATCACCGATCCCGACCTCGTATCGATTCAAGAGGTCCGCGGCAAGGTCGAGCAAGCCTGGTCCGCGTGGACCCGTTACCGGACATTTTCTCAGTCCCAGATCGATTCCATCGTCGAAGCCGTAGCCGCGGCCGCGCGCGATCACGCCCAGCGCCTGGCCGAGCTCGCCGTTCAGGAAACCGGCTATGGCAATACCGCCGATAAGTTCGCGAAGAACATGCTCGCGGCGGACGTTTTACCGCGCCGCATGCGCGGCATGCGAACGGTCGGCATCTTGCGTGAAGACGCCGAAGAAGGAATCGTCGAAATCGGCGAGCCCGTTGGCGTGGTCGCCGCAGTCCTGCCCACCACCAATCCCACCTCCACGGCGATCTATAAGACTCTGATCTCCCTGAAAGCCGGCAACGCGATCGTGCTCAGCCCGCATCCCCGCGCCCGCGCCTGCTCTTGTGAGACCGCCGCGATCCTTGCAACCGCCGCGCGCGAGGCCGGCGCGCCCGAAGGGTTGGTCGGCTGCATCGGGACGTCCACCATCGAAGCAACTAATGAGTTGATGCGCCATCGCCGCACCGCCGTCATCCTATCCACCGGCGGAAGCGGCATCGTGCATGCCGCGTATTCCAGCGGCAAACCCGCGTTCGGCGTGGGGCCGGGGAACGTTCCCGTGCTCCTCGACAGTTCGGCCGATATCGATCGGGCGGCGGCAAAAATTGTAGAAGGCAAGTCATTCGATTACGGCACTGTGTGCTCCTCCGAACAAACTGTGGTGGCCGAGCGATCCCTGCGCGAAAAGATCATCGCCGCGTTCAAGAGCCGCAAGGCGTTCTTCGCTAGCACTGAGCAAGCCCAAGCGCTGGAGCGTCTGCTGATCAAGAAAAATTTCGCGATCAACCCTGAGTGCGTGGGCCAGTCCGCGGGGAAAATCGCCCACATGGCGGGATTCGAGATTCCCGCCGACGCCCCCATCATCGTCGTCGAGATCGGCGGTATCGGCCGCGACCATCCACTCTCAGCGGAGAAGTTGTCGCCGGTGCTGTCGCTTTATTTCGTGGAGAATTTCGCGGCCGCGCTGGACGCCTGCGAAGCGGTGTTGCGCTTCGGTGGCCTGGGCCATACCTGCGGCATTTACGCAACCGACGACGCCCGCATCCGGGAATATGCGCTGCGCATGCCGGCCTATCGCGTGGTGGCCAACACGTCCACGCCGCACGGCTCCACAGGCCTCACCACCAACGTGTTTCCCGCCATGACGCTGGGGTGCGGCGCGATCGCCGGCAACAGCACCAGCGACAACATCGGCCCGCTGCACCTGATCAACATCAAGCGTCTGGCTTATGATCGTGAGAGCCCCATCCGTCAGGTTGGGGCTTCCGGTGGGGATTCCGTGTCATCCAGCCCCATCCGTCAGGTTGGGGCTTCCGTGGTACAAGTGGGCGTGCCGCGTTCACCCACCCCCTCTTCCAGCCCCATCCGTGAGGTTGGGGCTTCCGTGTCATCAAGCCCCACCCGGCAGTGTGGGGATTCCGTGGCCGATCGATCCGAAATCGCCGCGGCCGTCGAGCGTTATCTCGCGCGCCGCTCGGCCGTCACCAACGCTGTCGCGAGTACGAAATTACCGTCTCCCTCCGCGGCTTCCGTTCCATCCGCGCCGCCGCCAACTACGGCGACCGAACCCACCCTGGTCGATTTCGTTTGCGAAGACGACGTCCGCCAGGCCATCCGCGATTCGCGCAAAATCTTTATCGGACCAAAGGCCATCGTCACACCCTCGGCGCGCGATCTAGCCGGTCCTCATGACATCCTGGTATTAGTGAAAAAGTGAAAGTCAACGCGTGAAAGCTAATCTCAACGCCATGCGCACCGAGATCCAGGCGTATCTCGAATCGCGCGGCCTCGCCGTGTTCCATGGATTTCCGCGCACCTTTGACGACGTGGCCGCGGTCTACTGGAACACCGCCGATCACGCCGATTACCGCGAGTTCCTCGCCACTGCGGAGGCCGCGGGCGTGAAGCTGGTCACGCTCTACGCCAACGAATTTAATGAGGCCCTGATCGACGACGCGGTCGACCGGCTGGACGATCCCGCCATGCCGCGCGACGATCGCCGCGCCATCGAGAAGCGTCTCCGCGAGCTGCGCGCTTACGCCGGATTCACTTGCCAGATCGAGCTGTCCTTCGATCTCGCGCCGCGCGTCTACGTGTTCGACCTGCGCACCGAATGGTTCGAAGAGCTCAGCGATCTGCTCGATTCGATCGACGATGTCTTCGAAGAAAAACAGTCGGAGGAGGAGCCGCCCAGCGGCTATTTCTCCCAAAATTGAAGTTGTGGGGCCGCCACTCGTGGCGGCAAGCCGGCATTCATGCCGGATTATCTTCGTGCGGCCAGCTTGCCCTACTATTGAAATAGCCATCAATTTGAAGTGGAATATCGCCAGTACCGATCCCACCGCAGTCGCCCAGCTCGCCGCCGCGCTGAACATCGCGCCTCTGGCCGCGCGCGTGTTGTATGCCCGCGGATTCCAGGACGCCGAGGCTGCCCGCCGCTTCCTCCATCCCTCCATCGCCGATCTGCACGATCCTTACTTGCTTAAGTCCATGCCCGAAGCCGTCGCCCGCCTCCGCCGCGCAATCGAGGGGAAGGAACCCATCCTCTTATATGGCGATTACGACGTCGACGGCACCAGCGCCGTCGTGATCCTCAAAAAGGGCCTCGACCTGCTGGGCGCCACCGCATCCTTTCACGTCCCGCATCGCTTGCGCGACGGCTATGGCATGAAAAGCGAGGTGGTGGACGCGGCCGCCGCCGCGGGCGTGAAGCTGATCGTCAGTGTCGACACCGGTATTCGCTCGAGCGTCGTCGTGCGCCACGCCGCCGAGTTCGGAATTGACGTGATCGTGACCGATCATCATTTGCCTGAATCCGAATTGCCGCCCGCCGTCGCCGTCCTCAATCCCAATCGCGCGGATTGCTCGTATCCCGAAAAAAATCTGTGCGGAGCGGGCGTTGCATTGAAGCTGATGGACGCGCTGGTCACGGCTTCCGGATGGGACGCCGGCAAGCGCGCGCGGCTCATTGAGTCTTTATTGAAATTGGTCGCGATCGCCACCGTCGCCGACGTGGTTCCCCTCACCGGCGAGAATCGGGTGATCGTTAAGCTCGGCCTCGCGGGTTTGGGCAGCGTTCGCAATGCCGGGCTGCGCGCCATTCTCGACGTCTCGGGCCTCAAAGAGGGCGAGATTCCCAGCGCCCGGCAGGTTGCCTTTCAAGTGGCCCCGCGCATCAATGCCGCGGGCCGCATGGCCAGCGCCGGCGATGTGATCGAAATGTTTCTGACAGAGGATGCCGGCCGCGCTCGAGATCTCGCCGCGCAGCTTCACGATCTGAACTTCGATCGGCAGCAGACCGAACGAACTATTACCGATGTGATTTTCGAACAGTGCATCGAACAGCCAGTTACGGATCTCGATTGCGCGCTGGTGTTCGCCGGTGAAGGCTGGCATCGCGGCGTGGTGGGGATCGTCGCCAGCCGCGTGGTCGAGCGCTTCCATCGCCCCGCCTTCGTGCTCGGAATCGAAGACGGCGTCGCGCAGGGATCGGGGCGCAGCATTCGCGCGTTCCATCTGCTCGAAGCGCTCGAATCCATGCCGGGGTTGTTTACGAAATTCGGAGGACATCGCCAGGCCGCGGGGGTTTCGCTTGACGCCGTTCGCCTGGAGGAATTTCGCGAGCGTTTCCGCGCCCACGCGGCGACGCTGCTCACGCCCGCCGATTTCGAAGCCTCCCTGGAGATCGACGCTGAAGTGAGCCTAAGTGAACTCGACAACCAGTCCGTCGCGGATGTGTTGAGCCTCGCGCCCTTCGGCATGGGCAACCCCGTGCCGATGTTCGTCGCGCGCGGAGTGGAGGTCGCCGCGCCGCCCGAAATCAAGAATGAGAAGCACGTCTTTTTGAAGCTGCTTACTAACGGCCGTCCACTCAGGATGAAAGCGTGGAGTTTCGCGGAGCGCGCGCACGAATTCACGCCCGGCGCGCCCGTCGACATCGCGTTCACTCTCGAAGACGACGCGTATTCCGCCGCGCGCGGCTACGCCCCCTGGCAGGCGATCCTTCGCGACGTCCGCGCGGCCGTTCAAACCCAAACCGCGTAGCCGATGTGGGGCCGCCACTCGTGGCGGCGAGCCGGCATTCATGCCGGCTTATCTTTATTCGTGGCTATCACCTTGCGATGTACCATTAGAGAAAGTCTCGACCGCTTTACAACTCAACTTGGAAGCGCCGTAATGCCCATCGATTGGAACGCAATTCGCGCGGAGTTTCCCGCTCTCGCGCATTGGACCTACCTCAACACCGCGACCTATGGCCAAATTCCGCGGCGCTCCGTCGAAGCCATCGCGCGCCACTTCGCGCATCGCGATGAGCTTGCCTGTTCGGATTTCCTGACGTGGTATGACCAGGCGGAGCGCATGCGCACGCCCATCGCGCGGTTGATCAATGCGACGCCCTCTGATATCGCCTTCATCCCCAATGCGGCCACCGCGCTCGGCTTGGTTGCCGGCGGAATCGACTGGCAACCCGGCGACAACGTGGTCACGCTCGGCGGTGAATTTCCGAACCAACTGTATCTGCCCGCGCTGGTTCAAGATCGCGGCGTGGAATTTCGGGAAGCCATGTGGGAATCCTTCTACGACTCGATCGACCTGCGCACGCGCCTGGTCGCCATCAGCGAAGTGAATTACTCCACCGGTTTCCGCGCGCCCATCGAAGAAATTTCGAGGATCGCGCATAGCCTAGGCGCGCTGGTCTTCGTCGACGGCACGCAAAGCGCCGGCGCGCTCCGCTTCGACGTGCAACAGTCGCGGCCCGATGCGCTGGCAGTTCACGCCTACAAATGGATGTGCGGCCCCACCGGCGTCGGATTTCTGTACATCGCGCCCGCTCTGCGCGCGATTCTTCCACCCTCGACCATCGGCTGGCGCAGCCATCGCGACTGGCGCAACGTCGACAATCTGCATCACGGCTCGCCCGTTCTGACGGATACCGCTGAGCGCTACGAAGGCGGCGGGCTCGCGTTCGGGTTGCTCGACGCGATGGCGGCGTCGGTCGAATGGATGCTGGAGATCGGCCCGGAGGCGATCGAGCAGCGCGTGCTGGCGCTCGCGGCCTCCGCGCGCGACCGGTTGCGCGGTCTCGGCGCGGAGGTTCTCGATAACCGGCGCTCGCAGATCGTCGCCGCGAAATTTCCGGGCGATTCTCCCGCGCAAGGTCCCTCGCGCCTCGCGCGCGAGTTGAAAGCGCGCCGCGTGCTGGTCGCCGCCCGCCACGGATTTCTGCGCGTCTCGCCGCATTTCTATAACACCGAATCCGACCTTGACCGGCTCGATGCGGAGCTGCGTGAGTTGATACGATAAATCCGCATGCAAACCGATATCAGAGTTGGAACCATCATTGCCCGCCCCGGCGAAATGTCGTCCGGCATTCTCGACCTGGGCACGTCCATCATCCCGATCACCGTCTTCAACGGCTCGAAGCCCGGCCCCGTGCTCGGTCTCGTGGCAGGCAACCACGGGTATGAGTACCCGCCCATCCTCGCGCTGCAAATGCTGCGCCCCCGCATCAACCCCCGCAAACTGTCGGGCGCCGTGATTATGGTGCATGTCGCCAACATGCCGTCGTTCCTCGGCCGCACGGTGTATTTCAGCCCGCTCGATCAAAAAAATCTGAATCGCGTCTATCCCGGCAAGCCCGACGGCACTCCGTCGGAAAAAATCGCGCACGCGATCACCACGCAAGTGATTGAGCAGTGCGATTATCTTCTCGATCTGCACTGCGGCGATGGAAATGAGTCGCTGCGCCCATACGTGTATCAGACCGTGACTGCGGACGATGCTCTGAACGCCCGGATTGCCGAATTGGTTGCGCATTGCGGTTTCGATCACATTGTCATCGACCGCGGCCGCCCCACCGATCCTGCCGCATCGCTATATTGCTCAAACACGGCAGTTACGCGCGGGAAACCGGCTGTGACTGTCGAAGCGGGATCGCTCGGAATACCGGATAACGGGTCCGCAAAGCTGATCGCCGCAGGCGTCGAGAACGTGATGCGCTATTTGAAGATCATTTCCGGAACGGCGAAACCCGTCAAGAAGCCGGTGTTTCTGGATCCCGCGCCGGTGATATCGAGCCCGGAAACCGGCCTTCTCTATCCCCGCGTAAAGCGCGATGAAACCGTGAAAAAAGGCGCAGTCTTAGCGCACATTACCGACTTTTTCGGCAAGAAGATCGCGGAGGTGAAATCGCCGGTCGCTGGGATTGTGCTGTACATTGTCGCGACGCCGCCCATCACCAAGGGCCAGCCGATCGGCTGCGTGGGCGTGCCGAAAAAATCCGTTGGGAAGTCCGGTTACGACGGTTTCTATCACGCCTCCGGACTGTTCCCTCCTGCTCCTTGGATCGGTTAAGTTTCTTAGCCACGAATGAACACGAATAAACACGAATGGAAACCCAAAGATCTATTTATGTTCATTTGTGTCCATTCGTGGCCTGATCGGTTTCTTCCATCCCGCTCAATACTCGACGCTTACCAGAAACAGACCGCGCGCGGGCGCCGTCGGACCGGCCGGAATCCCGCAGCCGGGCTGGAGCCGCGCGCGAACGTCGTCACCCGTGAGATTTCGCTTGCCCACTTCGAGCAGCACTCCCACGATATTGCGCACCATGTGTTTCAGAAAACCGCTGCCGCGCACGCGATAAATCAGCCGGTCGCCGTATCGTTCGAAGCGCGACGAAAACACCGTTCGCACTTTCGAATGCCCGAGTTCATCGCGATCGTCGGAAGCCGCGAACGTGGCGAAATCGTGCTCGCCTTCGAGCAGGGGCGCACATTCCACCATCCGAGGTTCATCCAGGGGATAGGGATGATGATGGACCTGAAATCGTTCGAACGGCGAACAGATTTCGGCGCGCAGAATGCGATATTCATACGTCTTGGCCACCGCCGCGTGACGCGGATGAAAATCGGACGGGACCTCCACGGCGTCGAGCACGCGAATATCGCGCGGCAGCTCGCGGTTCATGGCCTTGCGTAGATTCAAGAGCGGAATCGGATTCGAAATCGAAAACGCCGCCACTTGAGCCAGCGCATGCACGCCCGCGTCGGTCCGCCCCGACCCCGCGACATGCACCGCTGAGCCTTCGATCCCGGAGACCACGCCTTCGAGGGCGGCTTGAATGGTCCCGAGGCCCGGCTGTACCTGCCAGCCGTGATACCCGGTGCCGTCGTAGCTGACGGTGATCTTGATGGTCCTCATGGCGGCCAAGCACGCTGCTGCCACGAATGAACACGAATGAACACAAATACAACCAAGAGATCATCCATTCTGCATCCGTGTTTATTCGTGTGCATTCGTGGCTAAAACCTTCGGCGCACCAAGACGAACTAACCCGGCCGCGACCCGGGCTTCTCGATCGCCAGTCCCTGGCGGCACAGCGGGCACTCTTCCGCCGTCCACGCGTTAGCATCGAGCGTCGCCAGCGCGACGCGCGGCACGCCCAGATCCACCCGCCCGCCGCTGCGGTCGATGATCGACCCCGCGCCCAGAACTCGCACGCCCCCGGCTTGGAGCAGTTCGATCACTTCGCGCGTGCTGCCGCCGGTGGTCACCACGTCTTCGATCACGATCGCGGTTTCGCCCGCCGACACTGAAAACCCGCGACGCAGCGTCATTTTACCGGCGGAATCCCGCTCGGTGAAAATGAATCGCGGACCATTCTCTGATTTTGCGAGCGCACGCGCGACTTCGTGACCGATGATCAATCCGCCGATGGCCGGCGAAACTACCAGGTCCGGCGCCGGTTCCACCACAAATGACGCGGCCAATTCGCGGCCCAGACGTTCCGCGATGGCGGGCCGCGCAAGCACCAGCGCGCACTGGAGATATTGGTTCGAATGCAGGCCGCTGGTGAGCCGGAAGTGGCCGGTCAAATACGCGCCGGTCTCGCGGAAAACCTGCATGGTCGAGTCGGACACGACAACAATATAGCAGGACGTTGGGAGTACGATGCGTCCCCCCTAAGTGAAGCTGCTGAAAAAGTGTCAGCCACGAATTCACACGAATAAACACTAATGGAAAACCTGGTGACTGCCACGTGGGCACAACGAGTTCCGTGTCGGCCCGGCGACGATGCTTGGCGTCGTTTCGTATTCTCGATGCCGCCGCTTGTAGCGGAGTTCTTAGTCGTGTCGATTCGTGTTCATTCGTGGCCCAGCCGGCTTTTTTTGCGTCCCATTTAACAGCGTCCCGCGGAGACGCGGCCCGGTGGAAATCCACCGGTGTCGACGCCAAGTGTCCAAAAGCACCGGTAACCGTGTCTGCCGATCGTCGTAATACCGGTATTTCTTTCACTTTCGGCACGCCGGAATGGAACTCGCAGCGTCGCGAAGGGGACCGTTTCCATAGATTCCAATCACTTAGATGATCCAGTTAGCATTGGCAGCGGGATTGCTTCAAAGCAGCGTGTATGGAAAATATGAGAGCTCAAGGAACCTTGTGGTCGTCCCTCGTATCACTTTCCGCCCAGTAACATCACTACCCCTATCCCACCTTTTATCCTCATCAACCCCCCCGACCCCGGTTCCTTGAGACTCCCAGGGGTCCCCCGGGTCCCCGGCATCCGTTTACAAACTCCTCCCGCTTACCCCACGAGGTGTAGGCTGTCTGTTACCTCAAGAGGCTCTACCGGAATCCGTCGAAGGCGCCGATCCACGAATATGACACGCGCGACACCCGTTGCGAAGACCAGCGCGACACCAAGAGCAAAGACATGCGACCTCTCCGGGACAACGCGCGGCCAGATCGAGTTTTCTCTGAATCTGCTCCACATCGCTTCACCGGGCGAGCATAGGGGTGAGTCCGTGAGCAGGCGCCCGAGCGATGTAAATTCGGGCCGCATCAAGACGCTTGAGGAATTGCTTGCGTTGGTCGACCCATCCGTCGAACCAGGCGGTGCCGCTTAAGGCCCCCCCCCGGGGGGCTCAACGGATCCCGAACACATTTAGGCCGCTCCCTTGTCCGCTGCCGCGTTTGTTGGCTCCGCCAATTGGTCACGGCTCGGTCGGAGGGCATCGCAGGACCAGTTTGCGGGCTATAATCAGGTCAAGGCAATTTTATGGCTTTACGGGTAGTCCGGCGGCTTGCGCTCGCAAGACAGGTGTTTGCGATCCGAGGGCCGGCGATCATGCGCTACGCGATCGTGTTGTGCGCGATCACGGTGTGCGCGGCTGTATTTTTGGCGACCTCCGGCTTCGGGCAGTCTCAAGGTTCCGGACAATCCTCAGCTCAGCCACCCGCGACACAAGCACCTGCGACACAACCTGCCACCCAGGCCGCGAATCAATCCACAGCCCCGCAGGCGCAGGAACCGGCCCCCATCGTGGTGCGGGTCAACGAAGTCATCGTGCCGGTGACCGTCACCGACGAAAAAGGCCGCTTCGTCAGCGACCTGGATCAGAAGGATTTCCAGATTTTCGATCAGGGGAAAGAGCAGAAGATCGAGTTCTTTACGCGCGAGCGGAACCAGCCGGTGGTGGTGGGTTTCCTGCTGGATCTGAGCAACAACAGCCGCACCCAGTGGAAGAACTGGGAGCAAGCGGCCGAAGAGATGGTTGTGGAGATGCTCCCTGATAAGCCGGAGATGCAGAAGCGCTTCTCGGGCTACCTGATCGGGTACGGAAACCAGGCCGAGCTGATGGTGGACACCACTTCAGACTCCCAGGCGATTGTCGAGAAGATCCGCAAACTGAAGCCCGGCGGCGCGTCGGCTCTCTACGACGCGATCTATGAGGCCTGCACCAACCGCAAGCTGATTAAAGGCGAGCCGGTGGAGCCGCGGCGCGTCATCATCGTGGTGGGCGACGGCAACGACAATACCAGCAAGCATACGCTCGAAGAGGTGCTGGAACTGGCGCAGCGCAACCTGGTGACGATCTATGGAATCTCGACCATGTCGAGCGGATTTGCGAGAGAAGGCGACGATAACCTGGTGCGTCTGGCGACGGAGACCGGCGGAAAGGTGGAGTATCCGCTGCAAAACCCCTACAAGGACGTCGCGGGATTTCTTTCGCAGCCGCGCGACGAGGGCAACTACGCCATCCAGCCCGGCACCGGCGGGTATGCCGCGGCGATCGCCAGCTCCATCTTCGGGTCGGTGACCAACGTGGTGGGCGAGGTGAGCACGCAGTACATCCTGCGTTACGTACCGGATGCCGCCGCGCAGGAATCGAACAAAGTATTCCGGCAGCTCACGGTGAGGGTCGCGCTGCCGTTCGTGAAGGTCAGGGCGCGGAACGGATACTATCCGTTTGCTCCGAGCGGCAAGTAGTACAGGTCGCCATGCCCGGCTCCACTGAACAACCGAGTGCTCCGCTCCTTGCGGGTCCTTCATCGGCACTTTTTTCGGCTCCCCTATCAACCCAGGCCGCGCGGTTTTCGATCCTGACATTGGACGTCGCCAGAGGTGAAACCAACATAGGCATTCTGCTCGAAGATCCCGCCCATGACCGGCTGTATATCCGGCTGCGGCGCGATTGGGACCGCATCGCCCCCGCGGAAGAGGTTGAAGTTCTGGAGGCTCTGGAGGACGGACTGCGCTCGCTTGGGGCGGAACTGGGAGCGGCTCGGGTTTTCGATCATCTGGAAGACACGCTGTCGAACACCCTGCGCGTCTCCGACCGGCGGGAGACGATTGTTCCAAAGGGCGCGGCGGATTCCGAGCGGGATTTCGCACGGGCTCTCGACCGCCTGTATCGCCAGCACGTCCCCGCCACGGTGCAGGAGTACGTCACCCATCTGCCGCGATACTCCCTGGAGGTCGCCGCGGGTAACTTCAAAGAAAATCGGGAGGTGACGGCCGAAGGCTGGGAGGAAGTTGCCGGAGGCCTCAAGCTCACGCGGCAGATGTTCGTGGCGCGCATCGCGGGGCGCTCCATGGAGCCGAAAATTCCCGACGGCAGTTTATGCGTGTTCCGGCTGGGCGTGACCGGATCGAGGCAGGGCCGCCTGGTGCTGGTGGAGGCGCTGGCGCGCGGCGGAAACGATCGCTACACCGTGAAGCGCTATCGCAGTGAAAAGAAGCGGGCGGCGGATGGGAGTTGGTCACACGACACCATTACACTGGAGCCATCGAACCCGGAATTCGAGGCGTGGGATCTCGACCCGGAAGACGACAGCGTCCGGATCCTGGCGGAGTTCGTGGCGGTGCTGGACTAGCGGGCCGGAAAGAGATTTAGCCGCGAATGAACGCGAATGAACACGAATAAGAACAACACACACCCAGAAGAAAATTTCGCCGTGGCGTGCAGGAGCTTTTGGTTGGTTCCGTGTTCGGTCTGCTGTGGCTGTGGCTGACCCTGACGCTGTTTCACTGGATCGGCTGGCGGTAGGCATCGTTCTTACCGTTCCTATCGTTTTTGCCGTTTTTCATTCGCGTTTATTCGCGTTCATTCGCGGCTAGTGATTTTTCCCGCGGCCCGGCGCGGTTTCTCTGCCGGAGGGACCGCCGGATTGCGAACCAGCGGAGTAAAATAGCAGTATGCGCATGCGATTGATGTCCACATCCGCGATGCTGGCGTTGGCGGCGGTAGCCGGCGCACCGGCCGCCCTGGCGCAGAAATACACCGGCCCCAAGCCGCCCAAGCCCGACGTGCTGTATCTGGTCCACGCCGATACGCTGATTCCGACGGAGGTCACCGAAGCCAAGCAGGAGACCAAGAAAAACGACATTACCTTTACCATCGCCGGCGCGAGCTCGCCCGCGCGAACGCCCCTGGCCGAGCCCATTTTCATCATCGACTCCGACAAGATCCAGCCGTCGACTTTGGAATTGTACAAGATGGAAGTGAAGAGCGGGCATCGCGAGGTGACCACGGCGCTGCGCCGCACGCGCGGCAACAAACCGCTGCGGCTCTCGGTGACGCGCCTCGACCGCGGCCTGTACCGCGTCGAGGTGGATCAGGAGATCGAAAACGGGCAATACGCGATCTCACCAAATGGCTCCAACACCGTCTTTTGTTTTGAGGTGTACTGAGAATGTGGCGCACGCACCCTGCGTGCCGTGTCGGCACTCATGCCGACACATGATTTTCCTGGCGCTAACAAGGTGTCGAGAGAGTCTCGACACTGCACGCACGAGTGCGTGCGCCACATCGCGGCGTTGGAATGGAGCCGTCTGCTAAACTCACACATATGTTTGTAGGCCTGGAACACACCGCTATCGCCTCGCCCGATCCGGCGAAGCTGGCGCGCTGGTACGTCGATCATTTGGATTTCCGGATTAATTTCGAGTACGACGGCAATTATTTCGTGCGTGCCGCCAACGGCACGATGCTGGAAATCATTCCTTCGGAGGGCGCCCGCGGCGAGCAGAAAATGCGCGATCCGGGCATCCGCCATCTGGCCATTGAAGTGACCGATTTCGATTCCGCGCATGCCGCCCTGAAGGCCAAGGGCGTGACGTTCGCGGGCGAACCTTACGTGAACTCCGGCAATCGCCTGGTGTTTTTCATGGATTGTGATGGCAACCTGGTGCATCTGATTCGGAGAGAGAAGCCGCTGCCCTGAAAGCATCTCAACCTTTTGAACACACCAGGCAACACATCCGTGAGTAACCCGGCCGGCGTATCACCTGAGCCAAGAGTCTCGGGTGAGCCAAGCGCCTCGGGCGAGCCAAGCGCCCCGGCACGCAAACCGCACATGGTCAGCCGCGTCTTCAAGGCGCTCTCTTACCGCGATTTCCGCCTGATGTGGATGGGCGCCTGCGTGTCCACCATCGGCACCTGGATGCAGATTCTGGCGCAGGCGTGGCTGGTCTACACGCTCTCCAACAACGCCTTCTACCTGGGGCTCGACACGTTCCTGGGCCAGGCGCCGATCGTTCTTTTTTCGCTGGTGGGCGGGGTGATCGCGGATCGGCGGGACCGGCGCAAGATGCTGCTGATGTCACAGTACATCCAGATGTTCAGCGCGTTCATGCTGACGGCGCTGTTCTATTTCCACGTCGTGCAGGTGTGGCACATCCTGTGCCTCTCCTTCGTCTCCGGTATCGGACAAAGCTTCGGCGGACCGGCATATTCGGCGCTGCTGCCGACGCTGGTCCCGCAGGAAGATTATCCCAACGCGATCGCCTGGAACTCGATTCAATTTAATCTGGGGCGCCTGATCGGGCCGACGCTGGCCGGCCTCGCGCTCGCGAAGCTGAACGCGACCTGGTGCTTCGGGCTCAACGGCATCTCCTTCATCGCCGTGATTATTTCGCTGTACGTGATCAACGTCGGCTTCATCCCGGCGAAATCCACCGAGCGGATTCTCACCAGCATGAAAGAGGGTATCGCCTTCATCCGCACGCGGCCGGGATTGGTGTCGCTGATTCTGCTCGCGTTTTCGATGGCGCTGTTCGGTTTCCAGTTGCTTCCGTTCCTGCCGGTTTTCGCGAAGGAAGTGTTTCACGGCAACGCGAGCACCTATAAGAACCTGCTGATCAGCTCGGCGGCGGGATCGGTGTGCGGGGCGCTGATGGTCGCGGCCCTGGGACGGACCGAGCGTAAGGGACGCACCGCGCTGTGGACGCTGCTGTTGCTGAGCGGGCTGATCATCGCATTCGCCGCGTCGAGGTCGTTCTGGCTTTCCTGCGTGCTGCTGTTTCTGGGCGGAGCGGCGCTGATGACCGTGTTCGCCATGATCCAGTCACTGGTGCAGGCGAGCGCGGCCGACAAGATGATGGGGCGCGTGATGAGCGTGTACAATGTCGCGTTTCGCGCGGGAATGCCGGTGGGCAGCTTGATCATCGGCAGACTGATCCCGATCCTTACGGTGTCGAGGACCATCGAGTACACCGGCTCCGTGCTGGCCGTGCTGGCGTTGTATTTTCTGGTGATCCATCGCCGCATCGCGACGCTGTAGGCGGCGTTCAAAAAAGTCTAGCCACGAATGGACACGAATACACACGAATGGGAAAGTCTAAATTGATTCGTGTTCATTTGTGTGCATTCGTGGCTGATCACACCTTAAACCGCTCCCTTTTGTTCACGGCTCGTTAGTCGAAATCGATGTCGCGCAGCGGCGGCGGCTCGTCCGGATTCTCTTTAGCCACCTTCAGCATTTCGTCGAACTTCTTGCTGAGCACGTCGTGATGGCTCTTGTGCTGCTCGACGGATTTCTTGAACAGGTCCTCGCGGCGGCCCGGCTCGCCTTTCATGCGCTGGACGGCGGTTTCGAAATCCGCGAACGTGGGCGGTTTTTCGGGCGCTTTGTGACGGATGACCGCGCCGGTCGCGGGATCGACATGCAGCTCCGCCTGGCAGCACGGGCACGCCACGGTGATCAGCTCGGGAGACTTCGCCATCGACTCATCTTAGCAAGAGCGCGGACACGCGATTCGACGCAGGGCACATGACTGAACATATGACTGCGCATCGGGAGTAAACTGTCGTCTATGTTTAGCGAATTCAAGAAGTTCATTATGCGCGGGAATGTGATGGATCTCGCCATCGGAGTAATCATCGGAGCGGCATTCGGAAAGATCGTCACCTCCCTGGTGGCCGATATTTTCGCTCCCGTGATCGGACTCGCGGCGGGCAAGATCGATTTTGCGAACCTGTTCATTGCGCTGAACGGCCAGCATTACGACACGCTCGCCGACGCCAAGAAAGCCGCGGCGCCGACGCTCAACTACGGACTATTCCTGAACACGGTGATCGAGTTCCTGATCGTCGCGTTCGTGATTTTCCTGGTCGTCAAGCAAGTGAACCGATTGATGAAGCCCGCGGCCGCACCCGTAACCACCAAGCCCTGTCCGGAATGCTGCACGGCGATTCCGCTCGCCGCCAAGCGCTGCCCGGCGTGCACGTCGGTGGTGGCCGCGAGTTGATTGTAGGATTGAGTCTCAGCCGCGGATACACGCAGATCAACGCAGATCAAAAAGAATTGGTTATCCGCGTTCATCGGCGTTAATCCCGCGGCCCAAAGATCTACTTATGAGCGCACGGCGTTTTCCAGCGTTGTGCACGATTCAAAAATGGAAAAAGCTCGCCGACTCTACCTCGGCTTATAATATAGTTTGTGAAGCGAAGAGTTGCAACCACGACTCCGAAGAATGGCGCTAGCCGCGGTACTGCAGTATCGCCGCTTGGGCGGGACCTCAGCAAGATCGCTGAGAGAATTGCCTCGATGGGCATAAAACCGTTGAATCGAAAGGAAGTCGCGAGAGAGGTTTCCGAGCGCCGGGGCGGCCGTTGATTGTCACAAACGCGAACGCGGACGTTTCTTGACAGCGGCGTCCTTATCACAGCGGCCCGGTCCCGGGGTGCTGACCAACAGATCGCCTTGTCAATCCTTCGAGATTCGAATCGTGTTTTCCTGACGACACCATTCTTGGCGTTAGAGATCGTTCCGAAAAGCAGCCTTCCACCGGCAGGAACTTGAACTCTCCTTTTACGAGCGATACATGGCCTCGGCCACCACGTATCGCGGGCTGAACCGAATTGAAAAGATTGCCCGCGCGGAGGCGGGGCGGTGTGGACTGGCCGCGATGGACGCCTTGCATGTGGCTGCGGCGTTCCTGCTGAAGGCGGACGAGTTCATCACGACTGAAAAGCCGGGTAAGCCGATGTACCGGACCAACCTGGTCAAGGTCCGCTGGTTGTATGGCTAGCGAATGCTATCCGCGTTCTTCGGCGTGAATCTGCGGCGAGAACAAAATAGAAAAGCCCGCGGATTCCACGTTCCGCGGGCTTTTCGCTGCGCCTAGGGAGAAGTCGTTAGGCTGCTGAAATCCAGACTGCTTTAGTTGCTGCCGCCGTCGGGCCGCCGCTTCAGCGTGGGACGATCGTCGTCCGAGCCGGCCGCGCTGGTGCCGTCCGCCGAAGTGGTCCCCGAGCCCGGCGCCTTGCGCAACTGCGGCTTGTTCAGATCCTTGGTGTCGATCTTGCGGCGATTGTGCAGCATGGCGAGGCGCGCCTTGACGTCGTTAAATTCCGACGTGGTCACGGTGTATTCGTCGCGCGCCTTGAGATACATCTGGATGTTTTTCTGCGACACTACGATGCGATCCTCGGTGGGCGGATGGGTCGAGAAAAACTTCGACACGGTCCCCGGCTTCTTCTTTTCAAGCGCCTGAATCTTTTCGAAGAAGTCGACGAAAGCTTCCGGGTCGTAGCCGGTCTTGTACATGTATTGCAGACCGAGCATGTCGGCTTCCGACTCGAACCCCTTGGAGAATTGCAGGTAGCTGACCGGGAGCGCGATGCTGGCGGCCTGGCGGATGCCGTAGCCGGCCCAGCCGCCCATAAAGATGAGAGGAATGGTGGCCAACTGCATCACTTCGCCGCGAGTAGCCTGCTTGGTGCCGTGCCGCGCCGCGACGTGCGCGATTTCGTGCGCCATCACGCCCGCCAGCTCGGCTTCGGTATCGGCTTTCAGAATCAAACCGGAGTTGACGAAAAAGAATCCGCCCGGAAGCGCGAACGCGTTCACGTCCTCGGTGTCGATCACTTTGATGGTGAAGGGAACCTTGGCGTCGGAGTTGCGCACCAGGTTCTGGCCCACGCGATTCACATACTCCGCGATGATGGGATCGTCGATGATCTTGGCTTGCCGCTCGACCTGCATTGCCAGGCCCTTGCCCAGCGCAATCTCTTTCTCGATCGAGTACCAGTTCAGACCCTTATCGACGTCGCGATTCCCGATCTCGTCGGGGTCCTTCTTCTTGTCGTCCGCGCGCGCGGGAAAAAAGGAGAGCAGCGAACCCATCGCTGCGAGAGCCAGAAAGCGCTTCATGCATGCGCTCCTTTCTATGGTCAAGTATACTCCTAAAAACCGGCTTGCCAAGCCGGGGTCGTGGACGCGTCCGCGGGCGCCGCTGGGCGCCTGAAATGCGGGCTGTTTGCAAGGCCGTTTGTCAGGCCATCTTTTAGATTAGGCGCACGCTTCAACTGCGGCCGATTGGGATCGTCCTGGGGCCCCAACTTGCGCCGGTGCTCGAGCATAGTAAGGCGCGCCTTCACGTTATCGAACTCGGATGTGGTCACGATGTATTCCGGCTGCGCTTTGAGCAGCGTCTGGATGTTCTTCTGGACGGTCACGATGCGATCGCCGGTGGGCGGATGCGTCGAGAAATATTTGGCCACCCGGCCCGGCTTGGTTTTGTTCAGCGCCTCGATCTTTTCGAAGATGTCGACCATGCCGTTGGGATCGTAGCCGGTCTTGTACAAATACTCCAGGCCCAGCAGGTCGGCTTCGGATTCAAACGCGCGGCTGAAGCCCAGGAAGGTCATCGGGATCGCTGCGCTCGCGCCCTGACGCGCGCCGTAACCGGCCCATCCGCCCATGAAGATGAGGGGAATGGTGGCCAGTTGCGCGACCTGCGCCCGCGTCGCTTGCCGGGTGCCGTGGCGCGCCGCGATATGCGCGATTTCGTGGGCCATGCCGCCGGCCAGCTCGGCTTCGGTCGCGGCGGTCATGATCAGGCCGGTGTTCACGAAAAAGAATCCGCCGGGGAGCGACAAAGCGTTCACGCTGTCGTCACGGATCACCTTGATAGTGAAGGGGAACTTGGAGTCCGAATTGCGGACCAGGTTCTGCCCCAGGCGGTTGACGTACTCGGAAACCACCGGGTCGTCGACAATCTGCGCGTCGCGCTGGACGGCCATCGCCATTTGCTTGCCAAGCGCGATCTCCTTGTCAATCGAGTACCAGTTCAGGCCCTTGTCGACCTCGCGCGTGCCGATCTGATCGGGGTCCTTCTTCGGGTCTGTCGGCTTGGCGGTCTGGTTGTTTTTATCGCTTTGAGGTTGATCCTGCGCTAAAGCAACTGTCGGCAGGGCGGCGGCGATCGTGAACACGGCCGCGTACGAGGAGAGACGGCGCACGAATCGCATGTTCTTATAACGTATGCTCGGGAGGATGGGTTTCGAAAACTTAATGACATACCGCGACCGGTTTCCGGTCACGGAAAAGCTGATCTATCTGAATCATGCGGCGGTGGCCCCGCTGTCGCGGCCGGCGGCGGAGGCGATGAAGTCGATGGCCGACGACGCGCTCGTGAACGGGAGCCTGAATTACCAGAAATGGCTGGATGCCTATGACGGTCTGCGGAACGCGGCGGCGCGGCTGGTCAACGGATCGCCCGAGGAGATCGCGCTGGTGAAAAACACTTCGGAGGGGATCGCGACCATCGCCATGGGCCTCAATTGGCGCGCGGGCGATAAGATTGTTGCGTTTAAGGAGGAATTTCCCGCGAATCAGTATCCCTGGCAGCGACTGGAGTCGAAAGGCGTGACCATCGATTGGCTGTCGGTGACCGATCCCCTGGATCGGATCGATGAGGCGGCGCGCGGAGCCCGCTTGGTGGCGATCAGTTTTGTGCAGTATTTGACTGGTTTTCGCGCGGATTTAGTCAAAATTGGCGAGATTTGCAAACGCCGCGGCGCGATCTTTTTTGTGGATGCGATTCAGGGGATGGGCGCGTTCCCGCTGGACGTGCGCGCGGCGCAAATCGGCGCGCTGGCGGCCGACGGCCATAAGTGGATGCTGGGTCCGGAAGGCTGCGGCATCCTATACATTTCGCGCGAGTTGCAGGAGCAGGTGGCGCCGGTCGAGTTCGGCTGGACCAACGTCGCCAGCTATAACGACTACGGCGCGCGCGACATGGCGCTGCGTCCCGACGCGGGGCGTTATGAATGCGGAACGCTGAACACCATCGGGTGCTTCGGACTGCGTGCATCGGTCGAGTTTCTGCTGGAGGTGGGGATCGAACGCATCGCGGCGGCGGTGCAGGGGTTAGGCGACCGGATCGATGAGGGCGTTCGCGAAAAAGGCTACCAGGTGGCGAGTGTGCGGACGCCGGAAAGCGGCGCGGGCATCGTGTCATTTCGAAAGACGGGAACCGACTCGGCGGCGCTGGTGAACAAGCTGCGCGAGAACGGCATTATCGCGGCGGCGCGCGCGGGGTGGGTGCGGACGTCGCCGCATTTTTATATTACGGGCGAGGAGATCGACCAGGCGATCGGCTTGCTTACCTGATAGCGCGGGTCGCTCCTTGCCCGGAGGTTCTTCGATACACGTACATCGCGACGCCGAGCGTGTCTCCCGCCCGCAGGCCTACGCTTCCGTCGGTTCTACGATGCGCCGGAGTAGCGGCATCTGACACATGGATGGGATTCGGTACCGGATTCGCCGCATGGCAGGCGATACAGGAATCGTTCGCGCGCAGGGGCCGCATCGCGACGGTCCAGCCGGCGGCGCGTATCGCGTACGCCTCGCTTTTTTCCAGTGCCGTGAACCCAGCCCTGCCCGCGGCGAGCAGCGCCGCCTGCGGCGGAAGGTCCGCCGTGTTGGCGATCTTGGTGATAAACGCGGGACCTTGCGGCAGATGACGCCGCGTGGGCATTTGAGGAAGAAGCGGGTCGGTCACCACCGGAGCATCCGTCAGCACTCCCCGGCCGGACAGATACAGAGCCACTTCGTAGCCCTTGTCTTGTAACGCGGTCATGATGGATTGCTCGGTCGCATTTTCCGGGCTGAAGTCGCGAATGCCCTGGTGCTCCCTGGGGAGAATCCGCTTCATGCCGAAGCTGGTCCGGTCGATGAAACGGATCTCGATGCAAGTGTGCAAACGGGAGATGTCGGGGAGTTCGGTGATGCCGCCGGGATCGCGTAGAGACGCGGCCGTCAGGGTCGAAATAGGAAAAGCCGAAATAAGAAAGGTGGAAGTGAGAAGAGCAGTGAGTGTTCGCATACCGGGCTATGCCGCCAGTCGCGCCAATCCTTTCAGTCGGCCGTGGCTGACGGACGGCAGCCAACTCGGCGCGAGAATTCAATGCAGAATGGTTAAGGCATGATGCTTGACTTGTACGGTGAAATGACGTACATTGGTCTCTGGAGCGTCCCATGCCGCAACAAACCGCCACTCGAACTGCCCGCCTGGAGACCCGCATTTCACGTGACGCGCTTGCCGTAGTGCGGCGCGCCGCTGAAATCCAGGGCCGCTCGGTCAGCGACTTTGTGGTTGCGGCCGCTCAGGAGGCGGCTCAGAAAACGGTCTCTGAGATCGAAGTGATCCGGCTTTCGCGCGAAGCTCAAGAAAAGTTTGTGGACCTGCTGCTGAACCCTCCCAGGCCAGGGCCGGCCTTGAGGAAAGCCTTTCGGCGGCATCGTGAGCTGACGGGCGAGTAGCCGTAGCGGAGCCGTTTCGCCCTGGGCCTTTATCAATGTTGAACCCCTTTCGCATTGAGCCGCTGTCGGGCGATCATGACCGGTCGCGGTTTCTCAGCGGCTCGCAAGCGCTGGATCGGTATTTTCGGGAACAGGCATCGCAGGATATCAAGCGGCGCATCGCGACGTGTTTTGTAGCGTTGAACATCGCGAACAACGAGGTGGCCGGCTATTACACGCTCACGGCTTCGAGCGTCGCCCTAAGCGCGTTTCGACCGGAGATCGTCAAGAAACTCCCTCGCTACCCGGTGGTGCCCGCGGTGCTGCTGGGCCGTCTCGCCGTGGCCCGTCATCATCAGGGCCAAGGACTCGGCGGCGTTTTGCTGGCGGATTCTTTGAAGCGCACGTCGCGGGCGGAACTCGGCGTATTTGCGATGGTGGTTGACGCCAAGGACGGGGCCGCGCAACGCTTCTACGAACATTACGGGTTCACTCTCTTGCCGGGCGAGGCGCGCCGTTTGTGTCTTCCGATTACCGCGGCGCTTCGGCGTCTGGCGGCTCCCCGATGAGCCGCCCGATTACCCGTGGCCGAGGTACATCAGCCAACTCAACCCAAGATTGCGCCCTGATACGCTGAGGGTGTCCGCGTCTGAAGGAGACCCCCGTCCTATGCTCATTCGTACGCTCTCGCTATGTCTCTTCTTAATATTGGCTTTCACGACAGAGCCGGCTTTCGCGGCGTCCTCGTTCCCGGTACTCACGTATTCCACTTATTTGCGCGACAGTTTCACGCCAAAAGCGATCGCCACGGACTCTTCCGGAAACATCTACTTGGCCGGAAACGCGATCGTCGATCCGGGAACCTTGCAAAGCACCGTTCTGGTGGTCAAGCTGAACCCGCAGGCCAGTCAATATGTTTACGTGCGCTACCTGGGCGGTTCGGTGAATGATTCCGCGAGCGCCATCGCGGTGGATGCGGCAGGGAATGCGTACGTCGCAGGGTCGACCGCATCGCCGGATTTTCCGGTCACCAGCGGCGGCCATCTGGGGACGGCGCCCACGAGTCTGTCCGACCAGCGATCTTTCGTGGCCAAGCTCGATGCCGGCGGGAACATCGTGTTCTCCGATCTGCTCGGCGGCTCGATTGCGAGTGCCGCGCAGGCTGTCGCAGTCACCACGGCCGGTCAGGTGGTGGTGACCGGCATGGTGAACCCGACGACCGTGAGCGGCGCCACCGGGCCGGGCTTCCCATCCACCCCAGGCGCCTACAGCATCCCCAACACCTTCAATCATCCTTATCTGCTGGAGCTCGACCCGACGGGAACCAAACTCATCTTCTCGGCAACCGGAATCGGCGGCAATGCGCTCGCGCTCGATTCGTCGGGGAATATTTACGTGGCGGGCACCACTTACCTGCTCGACTATCCGACGACTCCGGGTGCTTATCAAACGACGTTCCCGGCGTTCGACGTTTGTTTTACGCCTCCTTGCCTCGGGGAGAGTCAGGGCGCCAACCAATACGTGACCAAGGTCGATCCCACAGGCTCAAGACTGATCTTTTCGACAGCGGTCACTGGAAATGGGAACACGACCAATGAAGGCCTCGCCTTGGATTCGGCCGGGAACGTCTATCTGACCGGGTATGCGGGCGGTGGTTATCCGTACACCGTGAATCCTCCGGCGATACCGATCGGCCCTATCAACTCCGTTTTCTTTTTTGAATTGCCGTTTCTCTCGAAGCTCGATCCTGCCGGGCAGACGCTTTTGTTTTCCGTGCCGGTTGGCGGCGGGGGCGTCCAGTTGGACGCCCTTGGAACTATCTATGTGGGCGGCGGAGTCGGTTCCGGTTTCCTCAGCGGAGACTACGGTGTCGCCAACATCCCGGCACTGGCGAACATCCCCGCCCAGTGCCTGCCGAACGTGTCCATCCACAGTTCCGCGTACGCTTCGCAAGTGGATCCCGCATCGGGCAACGTGCTTGGAACGCAATTCATCGGCGGCTCCACGCTTACTGTTTCCGGCGTCGCGCTTTTCGGGTCCACGCTGTGGCTTGCCGGCGCGACCACTTTGCCCGACTTCCCTTCGACGGCCAATGCCATCATGATTCCGAACCTGGGGCTCACGCCACTCGCCGGCGCCTATCTGGGAGCCGTCGATTTCTCGCAGCCGCAGCCCCCGGCGGGAACACCGCAGATCGCCTGCATTGTCGATTCGGCGGATCTGGCGCCCATCACTCTCGCGGCCGGGTATCAACTCCTCACCGTCCTTGGAACCGGACTTGGTCCCAGCCCGGGAGTGAGCGCAGCGGATTATTCCACGACCACGCTAGGAGGAGTCGCGATCAGCATCGGCGGGGAGCCGGCTCCGCTGCTGTACGCCTCCGCGACCCAGATCAACTTCGCCGTCGTGCCGACTATTGGCTATGCGGACACCATGCAGTTGGCGGTCAACGGCCTGAGTGCGTCTCCACGCGAGCTTCTGACGACCGTGGCTAATCCCAGCCTCTTTTTGAATACCGCGCCGGCTTCCCAATCGAGTTCGGTAGGGCCCGTGGCATTGGCTCTCAACTCCGATGGCTCCTTGAACTCTCCCACCAATCCGGCGCTACTCGGGTCGAAGATCTCGGTGTTCGTGAACGGTCTCTCGAACCCGGCGAATAAGTTCGCGACGCTTCAGCTCTTCACGAACAACGGATGGTCGGTTGTGGACATCGTCCCTGCGAATCCATTCGTGCAACGTGTGGACCTTCAAGTTCCAGCGGCATTCGTCAATAACTTTTCCTGCCCAACAGCTGCTCCATGCGCCATCAGTTTCACTCTTTCCGACATCAGCGGAGGGTCCGGAGGCCAGACGCTGACCTCAATCGGCGAGCCATTCGGCGGAGCGGTGTACGTGAATCGGGCGCAATGACGGGGAGGGAAATTCCAGGAAGTGATTCGGCCCGCCTATTTTAGTGCGTCAGAAATCCCAAACACTTTGGCCCAGGGTGGGTCAAGCCCCCTGGTCCGCGGCCGACGCCCGCGTCGGCCTTTGGTGCAGCCGAGAAGCCGGACCAGGGGGTCCGGCGCGGACGAGGGCGTCCGCCCCACAGCCGATCAGCCGTGGCCGAGGTACATCAGCCAGCTCAATCCGAAGATCGCCGCGATGAAGCAGCCGAAGCAGTAGGCGGCGTAACGGAAACGCTCGCGGTCGGTGCGCTTGGTGATGATGCCGAGCACGATGGACGTGAAGAACGCGAACAGGAGCGACGCTTCGAAATGCGAGAGGTTCATCTTCGGCATCAGTCTAATTCTCTCTTCAGTCCTTCTTCAGTCTTTCTTATGCGTCGCGATTTCAAATGCGTCCACCATCGCCAGCACGTTCAGCAATCCCGCCGCGACCAGGAACTTGGTTCCGTAATCGTGAACATGACCGGCGACGTCGACCTGGTTGTATCCCAGCCAGTTAGTCAGCAAATACAGAATGCCGGACATCAGATTGCCGAGGAACCCGCCCCAGTAGATCACGGTGGTCAGCAGGTCTCCGGTTTGGGGCTGAAACAGCGCGCCGCGCATCATCAGTCCCAGCAGGAACATCGCGGCGACGCAGGCGGCCAGCAATGCGCCGCGCCCCGGCCGTTTCAACAGGAAATGCCCGCCGCCGGGAATCAGCCACGCCAGGGCGACAACGGGAAACCATTTGGTCGCCGGAGGCAGCGCGGGGCTGGATGATTCCGCCGCGGTTCGATCGTTAGTATCGGCCACGGCACTATTCTATCGCATCGGGTCGGCCGGCTTCCGAGCCGCGACTGTAAGGAGTGGTACGCCACGCCGGAAAAGGAATCAAGCACTCACGGTAGGAGATGGATACCGGTCCTTGATAGTCGCGGCTGGGCAAGACACGCACTCCGTTACGGTCGCGCGCCGATCGGGGGCGGGATGCGGCGCGGGGTAAAGCAAGAATGCGCTCCGTTCCGTCGCGCTTTTGGGCCGCTCCTTTTAGTCGCGGCTCGGTTAGCTTCTAGCGCCCGGCCGAGGTCGAAGTCGCCGACTTCTTAGGAGCCGGCGATGCCTGCGCGAGCGCCACCGTCGCCCAACTGGTGCCTGCGGCGGAGATCCACTGATCGACACCGTGGGGGAAGCCGGCATCGAAGGACGGTTGGAGCGCCAGCGCGCGCGTCTTCACGTACCACGAGCCATCCTTCTGTTGCGTGCTCAGAAGGAATTGGACGGCGCGCTGAGAGGCGGCATCGGATGCGGCGAGCCCCGCGGTCTGCAAAGCAACCAACGCTCTTCCGGTCGCGAAGGCGCTGCTCTCCATCGAATCGAGATCGGCCCAACCCCCGTCGGGACGCTGCTTCGAGAGCAATTCCCGCATGGCTTTCTGTGTGGCGGCCTTATCCTTCGCCGCCCACGCCAGCCCCAACAGCCGATAGGTCCGATCCTCGTTGTTGGTCGGTTGCGCTTTCGCCATCCACGCCGCGGCGAGTTGAATGGATCGGTCGTAGGCGGCCTTGTCTACCTTGGGCGCGTAAAGCTGGAGCGCGCGCATGGAAAGCGCAGTCTGCCCGATATAGTCCGAACAGATGGGCGGGCGGGTATCGGCGGCCGGGTAGACCCACTGGCCATCGGGCGATTGATGCGATTTCAGGTACATGGCTACCGCGTCGGTGCTGAGATCGGCCGGGTAGTGCTCGGCATCGAGGCCGATCAGGATGTAGCTCATCAGGAACTGGCCGAAAACATCTCCCACTGGAGTGAAGAAACCCTGGTGCATGTAATCGCGCAGCTTTTCAAGACCGAACGCGTTGGCCTTGACCTGCTGCGCCGCGGTCTTTTCGTCCACCTGGAATCCGCTCTTGCGCGCCGCGCCGACGGCCATCGCCGCAAAGCTGTTGTTGTGGCAGGAAATGCAGGCGGCCTTAGGCACGAAAGCGGCGTCCGCCCGCTGAATCAACGGGAGACTTCCCTGGATCGCGCTGGGGATGGTATTCTCCCGCCGCACCTTCAAAATCGGCGGACTCTGGGGCGTGCCCTTGGCGCCGGATTTGACCAGCCATTCCACCACCGGCGTTTCACCGTGGAGCTTGGCGATATCCAAAACGGTGAGTCCGGAATCGCCGCTTTGTGTGTGGATGTCTTTGACGTTGATAGCGGCGCCGCGTTCGACCAGCAGTTTAACCACGTCCAGCGCAAGCAAATCCGACGCCGCCGCGTACATCAACGGGGTGCGGCCGAGGGGATCGACGGCGTTCACGTCCGCCCCATGGTCCAGCGCTATGCGGACGGCGTTCACGTCGCCGAAAGCCGCGATATTGGGCAGTGCAACCGTGTAGTCTTTCTTGCTGAGATTCCTGGCGGCAAGCAGGTCGACGCACTTCGCGCACCGGATGATCACCGCCATTTCAAGCGCCTGCTCTCCGGCTTCTTTCACTTCAGCGCCGTGGGCGAGCAGCAATTCCATGCCGGCTGCATTGCCGGCAGTGGCGGCTTCAATCAGGGGCGACGATTCGACGGCCGGATGGGCGTTGGGATTGGGATTCGCGCCGTGCTCCAGAAGCAAGTTGACCACCGCAGTATTGCCGGGGCGGCGAGCCGCAACGATCAGCGGCGTTCGCATGTCGCTCGAACGGGCGTTGACGTCCGCGCCGTGGGCCACCAGAACGCGGGTCTTCTCCAAGTCCGCCGCCGCCCACATCAGGGCGGTCGCGTTCGCGTCATTGCGTTGGTTGGGATCAGCCCCTTGTTTCAAGAGCCGCTCCATCGTCGCCGGGCCGGTATAGAGCACCGCGTACATGAACGGAGTGGAACCCTCCGGTCCACGCGCGTTGAGCAGCTTGGGATCTTGGGCGACGGACTTCATGAAGCCCGCCAGGTCGCCCGTGCGTAACCCCTCCACCATGGCGACAGCCTTCGGATTCAACGGCGGGAGCTCGGCTTCGTTGGCGAGCGAATCGGGCCAATCGGCGCCCTGGTCTATCCAGGTCTTGATGATGTTGACTTGTTCCGGGCGAAGCGCGCCGGTGGGGGGCATCTGCATTCCATAAGCGCTCCCGGATATGCGGTGAAACAGAAAACTGTTCTCGCTGCTGCCGGGAACCACTCCACGGCGGCTGATGACCGCGCTCTTCCGGTCGAGCCGCATTCCACTGCTCTGCTGCGCGGGTCCGTGACAGCCCACACAGTTCTGCCGCAGGATCGGCAGAACATCCTTTGCGAAGTCGACTTTGGCGGGCGGCTGAGCCGATACTGTCCCCGCAAGTACGACTGCGCCAAACGACATCCGCGCGACTCTCAATCCCCACATACACCCCTCCCGCTACAAAAAAGATTCGGAATCCGTCCCAAGGTTCACGTCATCCTAGCATAGCGCCGCGGCGGATTCCAATTTCGCGAGGGGTCCCGCCTTCACATGAATGCGGGAAAAAACGCGCAACGGCACGCTTCTTATCGGATGTCCGCTTCTTGTCGGATGATAGAAGAGATGCGGAAATGGTGGGAACAGGCGAGCGCGGAGGTTTCGAAGCCGGAAAACTGGCTGCGCTATGCCGAAACGGCGGTCCACGTCGTCATCATACTGGCCCTGGCATGGGTGATCACGCGGCTAGTGCGCCGGTGGATGCTGCGGCTGCGCTTTTACATCGTTCGCGCGATGGACAAGCGCGGCGCGGGGTCCACGCTCGAGATGGAAAACCGGGCCACGACGATTATTGCGGTGCTGAGCAAACTCAGCAGCACCGCGATCTGGATCGTGGCCCTGGTGATGGCTCTGTCCCAGCTCGGCGAGCACGTCGAGCCGCTGTTGGCGGGGCTGGGAGTAGCGGGGGTCGCACTCGGTTTCGGGGCGCAGACGCTGATCAAGGATTGGCTGGCCGGGCTGTTCATTCTGCTGGAGGATCAGGTACGCATTGGAGATTCGGTGACCATCAACGGAATCGGCGGGGCAGTGGAGGAGATCAACCTCCGCACCACCGTGCTGCGGGGAGAAAATGGCGCGGTGTACACCATCTCGAACGGATCCATCACCTCGCTCGCCAACATGACGCGAGACTATTCCTACTATGTGTTCGAGACCACCGTGGGACATGGATCCGACGTGGATCGAGCGCTCGCGATTGTGACCGAGGAGGGCGCCAGGATCGCGCAGGAGGAGCCGTACCGGGGCTTCATTCTCGCGCCGATCGAGGTGCTGGGCGTGGACCGGCTGGGCGACCGCGGGGCGACGTTGAAGGCCCGGATCAAGACCCTGCCGTCGCAACAGTGGGCGGTGGGCCGCGAGTTGAACCGGCGTGTGAAGGCGAAGCTGGACGCCGCTGGGATCGCTTTTCCCCAGGTTAACTAAGCGCCCAAGGACTAAGGCGAACACCCGATCGTGGCATAAGGGATGGGTTCCTACTTCTAGGCTGAAACTAGGGCCGAATTCGGGCCTAAGTGCGAGCGTCCGGCTCCGATAAGGGCTCTAGGTTGGAGAAGGAGGAGTGTTCTAGTGCTGCGCGCCATAGTCATTTGCCCGGACCAGGAGTTGTCCGAACGGCTGGAAGCCTCCCTTCAGGCGACGGGCGAGGTAAGCGTCCAGCGCGTTCTCGATCGCTACCCGATCGCGGTCGATCTGGTGCGCGCTCTGCGCGCGCATGCTCCCGAAGTTGTGTTTCTGAGCTTCGAACAGGTGGATAAAGCCCAGGAAGTGGCGAAGTTTCTCGAAACCGAAGCCGACGGAATACAGATTGTCGCCATCCACCGTCACCTGGATGCGGGGCTGCTGCGCGAGACCATGCGCATCGGCGTGCGGGAGTTCTTGACGGACCCCTTCGACCTTGCGGCCGTGGTCGAATCCATCGCCGCTGTGAAGGCGCAGGTGCAGCGCAAGCCGCCGGTACTCGAATCGACTTCGCAGATTTTCGCGTTTCTTCCGTCGAAAGCGGGCGCCGGCACGTCCACCATCGCGTTGAACGTGAGTGGAGCGATGGCGCGCCGGCCCGGGACGCGCGTGCTGCTTTCCGATTTCGACCTCAACTCCGGCATGCTGCGCTTCATGTTGAAGCTCCAGAACGAGTATTCCGTCGTGGACGCCGCGGAGAACGCGCTGCGGATGGACGAGAACCTGTGGCCGCAACTGGTGACCACTTTCGGTCAGCTCGACGTAATGCACGCGGGGCGCGTGAATCCGAATCTGCGAGTGGAAGGCGCGCAAATCCGCGCCCTAATCGAGTTCATGCGCCGCAACTACCAGGCCGTGTGTTTCGACCTTTCGGGCAACCTGGAACGCTATTCGCTCGAGATCATGCAGGATTGCAAGCGCATTCTGCTGGTCTGCACTCCGGAGATTCCCTCGCTGCATCTGGCTCGCGAGAAGCTGAGTTTCCTCCGCACCGTGGATCTGGACACGCGCGTTTCGGTGGTGTTGAACCGGGTGCAGAAGAAGGCCATGCTCAGCAAGACTCAGGTGGAGGAGATCCTGGGCAGGCCGGTGGTCAAGACCTTCCCCAACGATTATCACGGCGTGAATCATGCACTGAAGGAGGGAACCTGGATGGAGGCGGATTCCGACATGGGAAAGGCGTTTTCGCAGTTCGCGAATGAGCTTCTGGATCCGCGGCCGGTTCCGCTTGATCCGAAGAAGAAGTTCATCGAGTTCTTCGCGCTGTCGCCGACCCGGGCGCTGGTCCCCGGCCAGAAATAGAAAACAGTAGAGCCCTCCGCTGGTCCGCTGCCGGGCCGGCTATTTAGTTTGCGCGGCCTACTTGGAAAACCAGCGGTCGCGCGGGGGCCGGCTCTTTGGTTTCCGCGACCAGCCGTCGCGCGGGGGCCGGCGACCCTGCGCGACCTTCCTGCGCTATCGTGAAACGATGCTCGAATGGGCCGTCACCAATATCCCGGCACACGGCCCCTGGGTGCTCTGTATTTTGCTGATGCTCGGCGTGGTGGGATTGCCCATCCCCGATGAGACTCTGCTGGTCTTCTCCGGATACCTGATCTCGCAAGGACGCATGTCCCCGCTGCACACCTGGCTTTTCGCGGTGGCCGGAAGCTGGTGCGGCATCAGCCTCAGCTACACCATCGGCCGCACGCTGGGACTCGGCGTGGTGCATCGCTACGGAAAGTACCTGCACGTTACCGAAGAACGCCTCAATCGCGTCCACGGATGGTTCGATCGGATCGGCCATTGGGCGTTGTTCGCGGGCTACTATATCGCGGGCCTGCGCCATCTCACCGCGATGGTCGCCGGAACCTCCAAGCTGCGCTTTCTTTCGTTCATGAGGTTCGCCTGGAGCGGTGGAGTGCTATGGGTGACGACGTTTCTCACGGTAGGATATTTCCTCGGCGATAAGTGGAAACAGATTGCGGAAGCGATTCATCACTACCTGCTGTACGCCTCCCTTGTGATCCTCGCCGCCGCGGCGCTCTGGTATTATCTGCGGTTAAGGAGGAAAAGAAATGGCAATTGACGCGGACCAGTTGATGGGTCGGGACCTGGCGCGATGGAAAGGGCAGTCGCGATGATGTGCGCGAAGCCGCCATCCCGCGGCGCGCGCAGTTTTCGGAACGAGGGGGAAAACGATGGCAGACTACAACGTCTTGAAGACTCAGCTGCGCGGTGAGCTGATTCAACCGGGCGACGGCAATTATGACGACGCCCGAAAACTGTTTAATGCGATGATCGACAAGAAGCCGGCCGCCATCGCACGATGCGTCGACGTCGCCGACGTGATGGCGTGCGTGAATCATGCGCGCTCGAACGGCATTCTGCTGGCGGTGCGTGGCGGCGGCCATAATGGTCCGGGTCTGGGGAGTTGCGACGGAGGCCTGGTGATCGACCTGTCACGAATGCGGGGCGTCCGGGTCGACCCCGCCGCCAGAACGGCGGAAGTAGCGGGCGGATGCGTGTGGGGCGACGTGGACCACGCGACCCATGCGTTCGGACTGGCTACCCCCAGCGGCATTATTTCCACCACAGGCGTAGGAGGCTTGACTCTGGGCGGCGGGATCGGCCACCTCTCCCGGAAATGTGGTTTGAGCATCGACAATCTGCTGTCTGTGGATATGGTTCTCGCTGATGGGAGCTATGTTACCGCTAATGACCGGCAGAACCAGGACCTGTTCTGGGCGGTTCGCGGCGGCGGCGGTAATTTTGGCGTGGTCACTTCGTTCACCTTCCGCCTACACCCGGTGAGCACGGTGATGGCGGGGCCGATTTTCTACGCGGTGGAAGATGCGCCCGCCGTCATGAAGGCCTACGAGCGATTCATCACCACCGCTCCGGAAGAAATCAACGGGTTCTTCGCGTTTCTCGCGGTGCCGCCGGTGGACATGTTTCCCGCGGCGCTGCACCTGCGGACAGTCTGCGGAGTCATTTGGTGCTCTACTGCCAGCCAGGAGCGGACGGCGGAACTGCTCAAGCCCGCGGAAAGTTGGGCCACGCCGCTGCTGGTAGGGGTTGGTCCGGTTCCATTCCCGGCGTTGCAGAGCCTTTTCGACGGGCTGTACACTCCTGGAATGCAATGGTACTGGAAGGCCGACTTCGTCGACCATCTCACCGACGAATCCATCGCGCTGCACCTCAAACACGGTTCCAACCTGCCCTCCATGTTCGCGACAATGCACCTGTACCCGATTAACGGAGCGGTGCATCGGGTGGGGAGCAGCGATACGGCTTTCAGTTACCGGCAGACGAAGTGGGCCGAAGTGATCGTCGGCGTCGATCCGGATCCGGCCAACCGGGACAAGGTCACGAATTGGGCCAGGGCCTACTGGGACGCCGTGCACCCGTTTTCGGCGCCTGGAGCATATGTCAATTTCATGATGGAAGAAGGCGCGGCGCGCGTGGAGGCGACCTACGGCGCAAACTATGCCAGGCTTCAGGCGATCAAGACCAAGTACGACCCTGGCAATGTGTTCCGCGTGAATCAGAATATTGCGCCGAAGGCTGCCGGAGTTGCGTTGTAGCCGGCCTCGATGCACGCGCTTCGGACCGCAGTCTCGATGAGATCCAAGGAGGCGAATTCCAAACGGTCCGCCGCGCCGCGGAGACGCCGTTCAACATGGTCCTGGAAGCGCGTCCGTAAGGGACTGCGGCCTGTTACTTGATCTGGCGTTGATTTCGGGCCTCACCGCCTAAGGTGCGCCTGAGATCGAATCCCTAACCCACTTAAGGTGCCTAGGTGATCCGGGTAGGGTATGTCCCTGAACGGATAAAAAACAAATTCCGGGTAAATTGGATCATGTTCCACTGGATCTGCCCGGAGTGCGGGCGTGAGATTCCTCCCCAGCTGAAGGAATGTCCGTCATGCGATCCGCAATTGGCGCTGGTGGTTAGCGTTCCGGAGGCAGTAATAAGCCAAGCGCCGGAAGCTGTGGGGAACAGCGTGCGGGAGGCCGCAACCGATAAGCCCGCGCCTGTCGAGCACTCCGACGATGCAGCCGCTCCCATCGCGGCCGCGACGGGCGACTCTGAACCTGCCGCGATCAGCGCCGCCAAGACCATCGAATCCGCTGATCCCGTCAAGCGTGCGGTCACTGACCTGGCGACTACCGATCAGCCAGCTGCTGAAGAGCACGCTGCGGTCGAGCCGGAGACCACTCGCGCCTCAGTCGAAGCAACGGCGTCGCCAGTTGCAGCCGGGCACTCTCACTCGGGCGGCGAAGGACAGTCGCAATCGGTTGCCGAAGCATCCCCCAAATCCGCTCCCGACGCGCCAACCGCAGTCGCCGTGAGCGTGCATTCGACGCCTGCCGCGGCGCAGCCGGAATTGGAAGTGGCTGGACATTTAGCCCCCTCCGCGGCGGAGTCCGCAGAACAGCGGGAACCCTCTACGGAGCACCCGGATTTCATCGCGGCAGGACCAGCGGAACTGCCGGCAGATCTTCTGGCGACGCGGCGTTTGGCGATACCGCCTCTAGCGATAAGAACGCCCGTCGCGGCCGTGCCGGAGTTTCCGGAACGGCAGGTCCAACTTCCTCTGAGCCCGGCGGCGCCGCCGCCCGATCCGGCGCGCGACCCGCTACTCGCGCTCGCCGAACAGATCCGCGAGGCGCAAACGCCACCGGCTTTCTCGTTCGCGGATGGCCCGCTTGTCCGCGAGTCTGCTCGAATAGGGCAGACGGAGCAACCGCAAGCGTCGATCGATGTAGCACCAATCGATGCAGCACCAGTCGATCCAGCACGACAGGATGTAGCACAAGCCGATGTAGCTCCAGACGAGGCAACTCCGAAACATGCCGCGCCGGAACCCCCACCGATTCCAGAGGAACCTGTACCCGCTGCCATAACACCCACAGTCGCGGTCGCGTCAGCGCCACCCTCGCGCGCAAATCCCGAGGACGCGGTCACCGAAGAGATATTCCTACCGCCGGTGCTCGCCCGGCTCGCCGCTTCGATCGGCGTGAGCGAGCCACGGCGCACCGCGCCCGAGCCAGTTTCATCGGCCTCCGCTTCAAATGGGGTAGCCTCGACAGGGTCAGTTCCAACGTCACACGACATGGAACACGACGCGCAACGCGACACAGAACACAACGCGCAACCCGTCCCGCAATACTCACCAGCGTCCGCCGCCGAACCAGCGCCTGTGTTGCGGACAACCGGCCCGCTGGTATTGACCTCCGGGCACGTTGAACCCAAGGGGCCCGCTGGGTCCGTTGGAGTCATTGAATCCATTTCACCGATCGAATCCGCGCACACGCAGTTCGAACCTGAATACGCTCGCTCAGGGCAGCTTGGGTTGCTGACTGATGCCGGGCCGCGGGCATTGTTGGCGCCTCCCGAGGCCGCGCCCGCGCCGCTCGAAACCGCGGTAATGCAGGCGCCGCCCGAGCCCGTCGCATCCCCCGCGCGAACCGCCACCCGGTTCGCCCCGCCCCAACTCCCCATCACTGGGCCCGCATCGCCCGACGACCCCGCCTCCGCGAAGGCCCCCTCCGGCTCCTGGCTCCAGCTCGCGCCGCTCCAGGATTACACCGCCACCACGCGGGCGATGCAGCCGTTTCCTCTCGCCGCGAAAATTCTCACGCCGGATTCGGGCCCGCGCATGACGCTTCCCGGCCCCACTCTGCCTCCCGGCCTCGCCCGCTTCCAGAACGCGAACCTGGTTACCGTGATCGGCGATCCACGCCGCAAGGGAAAATTTCGAATGCCGGGATGGGCGGTCAGTTTTCTGGTGATGCTGGCGCTGTTGGTGATCGGCGTGGGCGTGGTGTTCTACTTCCTGCCAGTGGCCCATTCGAGCGCGGAGACTCAAGTCCCCGCCGTCGAAGGACATGGCGCAGCCTCGCCGCCGGCCGCGCCGGCACCGCTGCCGTCACAACCGGCTGCGCATCCGCTCGCGCAATTTGTCGAAGTCACGGGCTTTCGCATCGTAGTCGATTTCAACAAGAAATCCGAGATTCACTACTTGGTGGTGAATCACTCCAGTGCGGATCTTTCCGATGTAACCGTATACGTCACACTGCGCACCGCCAGCGCCAAGCCGGGCCAGCCGCCGCTCTGCCGATTCTCGTTCCGCGCGCCCAACCTGGGGCCGTTTGAATCGAAGGAGATGACCAGCAGCATCGAGAAGCTGAGCCGATCGATTACTCTGCCGGAATGGCAGGATCTCCGCCCCGAAGTCCAGATCGCGCAGTAGCCCAAGTGGGGCAGACGATCTGGTCGCCTGCGTGAATTGAAGTCATCACAGACGCCATCACTGATATGATGGTCCGCTATGCGCCCCTTGCTTTTTGTCCTCGCACTCTCCGCCCTCGCCTTCTCTCAACAGATGGACGACGACTTCGCCCGCTCTGTCAAAGAGTGGACCACACGGCCCGAGTTTTCGAGCCCGCTGGTTGATCATCTCCCCAAATCGAGCGGCGGCGTGCCTTCGCCTAAAGACGTTCTCGGCTACTACATCGGCGCTCCCAAAAAGCTCACCTACTACGCCGACATCATGAAGTACTATCAGGCGCTGGCAGCCAAATCACCGCGTGTCCGGATCATGAGCGTCGGCAAGACCGACGAAGGTCGCGAGTGCGCCGTGGTCGTCGTCGCCTCGGAGGATTCCATTAAGAATCTCGAAACCTATCGCGGCTATCTCGGGCAGCTCGCCGATCCGAGAAAGATTTCCGACGCGCAGGCCCGCGACATCATCGCCAAAGCCAAGCCCATGTACCACATCATGGGCGGCCTCCATAGCGCGGAAACCGGACCTTCGGAAATGCTGATGGAGCTGGCCTATCGCCTCGCCACCGAGGACACGCCGCTGATCAAAAAGATTCGCGACAACGTCATCGTCACCATCACCCCCGCCGCCGAACCCGACGGCCGCGATCGCTACGTCGACTGGTATTACAAATACAAGATCAACGAAACCAGCGAGCAGGATCAGTTGCCGGGCCCTCCCTACTGGGGGAAATACATTTTCCACGACAACAATCGCGACATCAATTATTCGCAGATGAGCATGCGCACTCTGCTCTCCTGGTATCTCGACTGGCACCCGCCCATCATGCATGAGCTGCATGAATCCGAGCCGTTCATGTACACCTTCAGCGGGCAGTCGCCGCAGAATCCCACGCTCGATCCGATTCTCTATGGCGAGCTGCCGTGGTTTTCGAATTTCGAAATGGAGCAGATGACCAAGTACGGCATGCCGGGCGTATGGACCCACGCGTTCGTGGACATGTGGTCGCCCGGATATCTGGGTTTCATGTCGTCGAATCACAACGGGATGATGCGCATGTATGAGACGTTCGGAAACGGCGGCGCGAATACGATGCATCGCCGCATCGATGCGGGACGCGGCGGTGGCGGCGCGCCGGCGGGCGGTGGAGACGCCGGCGGCCGGGGTGGGCGCGGCGGCATGACTACGCGCGAATGGTATCGCCCACTTCCTCCCTATCGCGAAACCGATTGGTCCATGCGCAACAACACCAACTATGAGGAAACCGGCGTCCTGACCGCGCTTCAGTTGACCTCGGCGTTTCCTGAAATCATTCTCGAAAATTTCTACAAGAAGAGCCGCAATTCCATCGAATCCGGCAAGAACGACGCGCCGTATGGGTATGTGATTCCGGTGCAGAACGACATGACGCGCGTTGCGTTTGTCGTCAAAACGCTGCGCTTGCAAGGCATCGAAGTCGGCCGCGCGACCTCGGAAGTGAAGCTGAAAGAAGGGACGTATCCTGCGGGATCGCTGGTGATCAAGCGCGATCAGCCGTACGGGCGTCTCGCGAAAATTCTTCTAGAAAAACAGAATTTTCCGGACCCCGCGCTCACCACTTACGACGACACCGGCTGGACCATGGGCCTGATGACGCACACGAAAGTAATCGAGAGCGCAGACAAGGCAATTCTCGACGCAGCCGTTCAGCCGGTGGATAAATTCGAAGTTCACGGGACCATGACGGGCAGCGCTTCCGCGCCGTTCTACGCGGTCATCGATAACGGCTCGAATAATCTGGTGACGCTGCGGTATCGATTGAAAGATGTCGCCATGCGCGCGGTGGAGCAGAGTTTCAAGTCGGGCGATCAGGACATTCCCGCCGGATCGTTCATCGTCGCCGGTAGCGCCTACGCGAAATTGAAAGGGGCAGTAGAACCGCTGGGATTGACCGCAGTCGCTCTGATGGCCGCGCCTACCACTCCGATGCATGACGTGGATCTGCCGCGACTCGCCATGTATTCGACCTGGGGCAGCACGCAGGAAGTCGGCTGGGTGCGCCACGCCTTCGATCAGTTCGAGGTGCCGTTCGATCTCATTTTCAAGGAGCGCGTTCGCCAGGGAAATCTGCGCGGGTCCTATGACGTGATCGTGGTTCCCAATCAGGGCCGCGGCTCCAAGGGATTGGTGTACGATATCGAGCCTCGCCCCGGCAAGCCGCTCGCATATACGAAATCGGATCAGTTCAAGAGCTTGGGAATGTACGGGTCGTCCGAAGACATCACCGGCGGCATGGGCCTCGAAGGAGTAGTCGAGTTTCGCAAGTTCGTGGAAGCGGGCGGGACGCTGATCACCCTCGGCACCGCAAGCGCGTTCCCGGCTGATTTCGGCATCACCCGCACCGTGGAAGCAGCGCGCACCACGCCGGCATTCTACGCGCCCGGCCCCATCGTCCAGGCCGAAATCCTGCGCACGGCGAGTCCGATTTTTTACGGGTACACCGAGAAAACGATTCCAGTCCGCTGGGCGAATGGTCCGCTGCTCACCGTGCCGGAAAAAGATCGCGAGGCGCAGGTGCTGATGCGTTTCCCCGGCGGCGACGCGAGCGTTCTCAGTGGACTGATGCGCGGCGCGAACGAAATCCGCGGCCGTCCGGCGGTGCTGGACGTGCCGGAAGGCAGCGGTCGCGTGGTGATGTTCGCGACGAACCCGTGCTATCGGTGGCAGAATTATGGCGAGTTCGGGATGCTGTTCAACTCGATCATGCACTTCAACGATCTCGCCCCGAAATAAGTAGGGCGGACCTCCAGGCCGGCTCCCCGGCGCCCCGATCAGCCGGCATCCGAGCCGAACGCGATGAAATACCCGTCAAGATCTCGCACCCCGAACTCGCGGTTGCCGTACGCTTCCTTGAGTACCGGCTCATAGGCGATGATCGCCCCGCGCGGCTTGACCTCGGCGTACAATGCGTCGGCGTCCTTCACCCACACATACGCGTCCCAGGGGTCACTTTTATGAGTCCCATCGCCACAAGCCTTACCGTTAGGGCGAACAACCGACGCATCTTTCGCCTGGTCCAGCATGATGGTCAGCCCGTCGCGCTGCGGCATGCAGAAAATCGGCGGCTTGCCCCAGAAACGCGGGTAGCTGAACCCGAGCGCGTCACGATAATACTCGGCGGCCTTCACCACATCCCGCACCAGGAAATAAGGCGCGATCCCGAGGAATTGTTTTGGCTCGGACATGGTTCCTCAGGACATCCTATCACGTGGATACACGACTAGATACACGTGGATACAAGTAGATACGCGGGTGGATGCGCCGCCCAATTCCTTCGTGCTATATTCGATTGTGCCGCCCAGGATTCTTGGTGTAATTCCCGCCCGGTACGCATCTTCACGATTTCCAGGTAAAGCTCTCGTCCAGATCGCGGGCAAAACCATGCTCCAGCACGTCTGGGAACGGGCCTCGCAAGCGCGCTATCTCACTGACCTGGTGATCGCCACCGACGACGATCGCATCCGCTCCGCGGCCGAGGAGTTTCGAGCGCGCGTCAAGATGACCCGCTCGGATCATGCCACCGGCACCGATCGCGTGGCCGAGGTCGCCTCGGCCTCGAACGCCGAAATCATTGTCAACATTCAAGGCGACGAACCGCTGATCGATCCGGCGGCGATCGACATCGCAATCCTAGGGCTGCTAAACGACGACGACGTGCCCATGGGAACACTCAAGAAACGCATCGAGCGGGCGAGCGAGATCACCGATCCCAACGTCGTCAAAGTGGTGAGCGATCGCCACGGCAACGCGATTTATTTTTCGCGCTCGCCGATCCCTTATGTGCGCGAATCGGCTGGCGAATCCACGGCCTATTTCAAGCATATTGGACTGTACGTCTACCGGCGCGATTTTCTGCTGAGCTATTCCGACCTGCCCGTGGGTCCGCTCGAACGCGCCGAGCGCCTGGAGCAATTGCGCGCGATCGAGAACGGGCACAAGATTCGAGTGGTGGAGACCGAGTATGAATCGCTGGGTGTCGACACGCCGGAAGATTGGGAGCGGGTGTCGGCGCTGTTCGAGAAACTTATGGTGAGCAGGTAACCCAAATGGCCAAATACATATTCGTAACCGGCGGCGTGGTTTCGTCCCTCGGAAAAGGGATCGCGGCGGCAAGCCTCGGCTGCCTGCTCGAAAGCCGCGGGCTCAAAGTCACGCTGCAAAAATTCGATCCTTACTTGAACGTCGATCCCGGAACCATGAGCCCGTTCCAACACGGCGAAGTGTTCGTCACCGACGACGGCGCGGAAACCGATCTCGACCTGGGCCACTATGAGCGTTTCACGCACGCCCCGCTCACGCAGGCCAATAATCTGACCAGCGGCCGCATCTATGAACAGATCATCTCGCGCGAGCGTCGCGGCGATTATCTCGGCAAAACCGTGCAGGTGATCCCGCACGTCACCAACGAAATCAAGGCGGCCGTGCGGCGAGTTTCGAACACATCCGACCACACCCCCATCGACGTGGTGATCGTCGAGATCGGCGGAACGGTGGGCGATATAGAATCGCTGCCGTTCCTCGAAGCGATCCGCCAGTTGCGGCATGAGCTGGGCCGCGAAAATACACTGTTCGTTCACGTGACGCTGGTGCCGTGGATCGCGGCCGCGCAAGAATTGAAGACCAAGCCGACCCAGCACAGCGTGAAGGAGCTGCGCGCCATCGGTATTCAGCCCGACATTCTTTTGTGCCGCAGCGATCATGAGCTGCCGGAGGAGATGAAGGAAAAGATCGCGCTGTTCTGCGACGTGGATGTGCGCGCCGTGGTCACCGCCGTGGATGTCGCGAGCGTTTACGAATGTCCGCTGGTTTTCGCCGAGCAGGGTGTAGATGAAATCGCGCTGCGGCTGCTGAACCTGGATGCTGGTCCGCGCAATTTGAATCGCTGGAGTGACATGGTGCGCCGGCTGAAGCATCCGTCGCGCGAGGTTTCCATCGGCCTGGTGGGCAAGTACGTCGAGTATGAGGATTCCTATAAGAGCCTGAAAGAAGCGCTGTTGCACGGCGGCTTGGCGCACGATACCAAGGTAAACATCACCTGGATTGAATCCGAACACCTGAAGTGGCCCGAAGCGATCGCCGAACTGGAGCGGTTCGACGGAATTCTGGTGCCCGGCGGATTCGGACGGCGCGGCGTCGAAGGCATGCTGTGCGCCATTCGCTACGCGCGCGAATTCCGCGTGCCGTATTTCGGAATCTGTCTGGGTATGCAGACCATGGTGATCGAGTTTGCGCGCAATGTCTGCGGCCTCGCCACCGCGAATTCGACGGAGTTCGATCCCGCGACGCCGGATCGCGTCATTTATAAATTGCGCGAATTGAAAGGCGTGGATGAGCTGGGCGGCACCATGCGGCTGGGCGCGTATCCCTGCCTGCTTGCCGAAAATAGTTTCGCGCGCGCGGCCTACGGCAAACCGGAAATCAGTGAGCGCCATCGGCATCGCTACGAATTCAATCGCGAATATGAAGACGTTTTGAAGAGCCACGGATTGCGGCTGACGGGCGAGACTCCCGACAAAGTTTACGTCGAAATCTGCGAGCTGGGAGATCATCCCTGGTACCTCGGCTGCCAGTTTCATCCCGAGTTCAAGTCGAAACCGATGGAGCCGCATCCGCTGTTCCGCGCATTTATCGGAGCGGCCGTTGCCGAAGCCCAGCGGCGCGAGCGCAAAACGTTGGCACTCGAAACCAGTGCGGAAACCAGTGCGCATCACGTCCCAGCTTGAAGTAGGCGATAGCGCCGCGCTGACGCTGATCGCCGGCCCCTGCGTCATCGAGAGCGAAGAACACGTCCACTTTCTTGCGCGCGAGATCGCCCAGGCGATCGGAAAGGCCCCCGCCGAGTTCATCTTCAAAGCGTCTTTCGATAAAGCCAACCGCTCGAGCGTCGATTCCTATCGCGGCCCCGGTATGAAAGAAGGTCTGCGCATTCTGAAAGGCCTGCGAGACGCCGGATTCACGGTGCTCACCGATATCCACGACCCCTCGCAAGCCGAGGCCGCGGCCGAATCCGTCGACATTTTGCAGATCCCCGCGTTCTTATGCCGTCAGACGGATTTGCTGATCGCTGCCGCACGCACCGGCCGCGTCGTCAATATCAAGAAGGGGCAATTCGTCGCGCCGCACGACATTCGACTGGCCGCGGAGAAAGTGGTGGCCGCGGGGAACGATCGCGTGATGCTCACTGAGCGCGGCAGTTCGTTCGGCTACAACAATCTGGTGGTCGACATGCGCGGCCTCGCGATCATGCGCGCGTTCGGATGGCCGGTAGTGTTCGACGCGACGCACAGCGTCCAGCTTCCAGGCTCTGCCGGGACGGCATCGGGAGGACAACCGCAATTCATTGAGCCGCTCGCGAGAGCCGCCGTGGCCGCGGGCGTGGATGCAGTGTTCGTCGAAGTGCACGAAGCTCCGGAGCGCGCGCTATCCGATGGCGCGAATGCGTTGCGGCTGGATTTGCTCGGCGCCCTCTGGAGGAAACTGCTCCGGATCGATGCGGCCGCGAACTCCCGAGACACAGACTAACGTCAGTGCCACCTGCTTCTAGCATCATGGTGGCACAGGCTTCAGCCTGTGGAAGCAATCCCAATAGCTCAGCGACCAGGTCCGAAAACGGCTAGTCTCTCGATCAGCGATAGGGCATAATCAAATCGTGCCGGAAACAGAAGTTGTCGTGCAGTTGGATGAACGGGCCTGCGAACGCGCGCGGCTGGCTCGCGATGCACGCTTCGATGGACGCTTCTTCATCGGCGTCACCTCCACGCGGATTTACTGCCGGCCGATATGCCCCGCGCCATCGCCCAAACCGCAGAACATCAAATACTATGCATCCGCGGCCGCCGCGGCCGAAGCCGGATTCCGGCCCTGCTTGCGATGCCGGCCGGAAGCCTCGCCGGGAACTCCCGCGTGGCTGGGCGCTTCATCCACGGTTTCGCGAGCCTTGAAACTTATCGGTGAAAGCGCGCTCGACGGCGGCGGCGTGGACGATTTGGCGGATCGCCTCGGCATCGGCTCGCGGCATTTGAGACGGTTGTTCCTGCGCTACCTCGGCGCGACGCCCGTTGCGGTCGCCCAAACGCGGCGCGTGCACTTCGCGAAAAAACTGATCGACGAAACCGATCTTCCCTTGACGCAAATCGCCCTGGCGGCGGGCTTCGGAAGCATCCGCCGGTTCAACGCGACGTTTCAGAATCTGTACGAGCGCGCGCCCAGCGAATTGCGCAAGACGCGCGTGGGCGCTCACATGACCAATGGTCGTAACGGCAATGCCTCGGGCGATTACACATTTCGCATCGCCTACCGGCCGCCGTACGATTGGAAATCGATTCTCGACTTTCTTGCCGCGCGCGCCATTCCCGGCGTCGAAACAGTGAACCAAGAAGAGTACCGGCGAACGATTTCTCTCGATGGCCGCGCGGGCGCCATCGCGGTCCGGCCAGCGCCTCTTAAACGCGGAAACCATCTAAAATTACAGATCCGCTTTCCCGACCCCGCGGCGTTGTTCCGCATCGTCGAGCGTGTGCGCGGAATTTTCGATGTGGGCGCGGACCCTGCCGCTATTTCCAGGCGGCTACAATTAGACCCTCGACTGAAACCCGTCTTGCGCGCGCATCCCGGCCTGCGCGTCCCCGGATGTTGGGACGGTTTCGAGATGGCGGTTCGCGCGATTCTCGGACAACAGGTCAGCGTGAAAGGCGCGTCGACCATGGCTGGGCGCGTCGCCGCGGAATTCGGCACACCGGACCCGGACGGCCTGTTGTTTCCGCCCGCGAAGAAACTCGCCGGCGCGGATCTCACTCGAATCGGCGTCACCAGGCAGCGCGCAAATTCCATCCGCGATCTCGCCCAGGCGGTGGTATCCGGCGAGATCCGTTTCGATGGCGCGAGCGACCCCGAAGAGTTCGAACGCGGGATCACGCGCATCAAAGGAATCGGCGCGTGGACCGCGCAATATATCGCGATGCGGCTGGGCGAGCCGGATGCGTTTCCAGCGGCCGATCTGTATCTGTGCAGAGCCGCCGGCGATTCGGAATTGTGGCGGCCCTGGCGGGCCTACGCGGCCATGTACATTTGGAAGGGCAATTTGGGAAAGCCATTACTGGAAAGGACACGTCAACCGTGAACTATAGCTATCTTGAAAGTCCCGTCGGGCCGCTGCTGATCGCGGGCGACGCCAATGCAATTCACTTCATCAATTTTCCGCGAGGCGGGCATGCAGTCAAACCGCAGGCCGGCTGGACTGAATCGGCGCGCGGACCGGTTTCCGTTGCACTGCGTCAACTCCGCGAATACTTCGCCGGCAAGCGCATTGAGTTCGATTTGCCGCTCGCGCCGGAGGGAACCGAATTTCAGCTGAACGTTTGGCGCCGGCTGCAGGAGATTCCCTACGGCGAGACCATTTCCTACGGCGAGCTGGCGAAACGCATCGGCAATCCGAAAGCGTCGCGCGCCGTGGGCGCGGCCAACGGACAGAATCCGATCCCGATCGTAATTCCGTGCCATCGCGTCATCGGAGCGAACGGAAAACTCACCGGGTTCGGCGGCGGATTGCCCACCAAGGAAGCCTTGCTGGCTCTCGAAGCGCGGCAACTTTCTCTACTAGCGTCATAAGGTGGCGCGAAGTAGTCCGCTACGCCGCGATGGGACCCTCGCCCGCCGACAACGCCGCGATCATTTCTTCCTTGCGCCGTTCCGCCGCCGTCACAGCCGATTCGAGAGCGATCTTGTAAATCACAATTCCAACCGCAGCGTCGAACGCGAGCACGCCGAAAAACGCCAGGCTGGGATGCGCGTCGAACGCCCATCGCGCCAGGTAGGCGATCCCCGCGGGGACGAATGCGATCGGATAAATCAGGAGCAGCGTCGCTTGCAGCCTGCCGGCCCCGCCGGAACCAAACGATCCCCGCAGATTCACGCCGCGCGCCTGATACACCGAAAGCATGTTTCCCGCAGCCAGCAGAAACAGCGTGATCACGGCCACCACCGAATAGGCCTCCGCCAGCCGGCCCGCATCCAGCGGAATGGCCATGAACGCGCACACCACGGTGATCGCCGAAATCTCCAGGGCGATGAAGAACAGCGCGCTCAAGTTCTTGCCGATCAACACTTGTGAGAACTCGACCGGCGCCAGAAAATAAACCTGCACGGCCAGACGGTCGAATCCGAACGAGTTCCAGAAAAAGTTCTGGAACAGCAGCATCAGCGAATATACGCTGACCACGGTCAGGTAGTTCGACGCGAGAAACGCCTTGTTGGGTGTCCCGCGCCCGATGGACATCGACAGCCAGAAGACCAGCGCGACCAAGAAGCCCATCAGAAAAACCAGCCGGAATCGCGGTGAGCGCGCCAGCAGCCGGATCTCTTTTTCGACCAGCGCGGCCAGCGGATCGCGAAACACCGCCGACGGCCAGCGATAAAACCACTCGATCGCGCCGCGCCGCGCGGCCGGACGCGTGTCGCTCGCCGACGCCGCTTCCGCGTCGAACGACAAGGTGCGGTTGAACTGCCAACGTCCGAAGGCCGCGGCTGCCAGCGTCCAGGCGGCTAGAATCGCGGACGACTCCAGAAAATCGCGCCCCTGGAACATGCTCGCCGCCGCGCTCCAGGGCCACTCGATCCACGAATCTCCGGAAAGGCGCATCGGCGCATGCGTGCCCGCGGAGCGCCAGGCGATCAGCAGGCGCGGCAGCGCGCTCGCCATCACCATCAGGATGATCGCGACTTCGCGAACTCTTTTGCGCGCCAGAATTCGCACCAACAGGTCGCGCAGGCCCACCGCCAGAAACAGATTGAATGGAAGGTAGAGCAGCACTGCCAGTACGCCCCACTTCGGCAGTTCCGGATTCATCGCGACGCCCGCCGAAATCCCCAGCAGCAGCAGCACCATCTCGATTCCGGCGGTGACGCGCAGCATCGCCTCGATCCCGAAAAGCTGCGAGACCGGAATCGGATACACCTGGAGCTTGCGCAATTCGAGCGTGGCGCCCGTGGCCGCCATCAGCAGCGGGACCACCTGCCAATACAGCAACACAATCAGCAGAGTCCCCGGGAGCGCGGCCTTCGCCAGGGCGCTGCCGCTGGGGCTGGCGATCAGGCGCGCGGCCGTGATCGACGCCAGCAGCCAGAATCCGTACCAGAACACGCCGATGATCGCGGTCCAGGCCACGCCGCCGCGCCGCGAAACGCCCAGCAAAGTTCGCCACTGCGCCCAAAGAATCGCGCGCGCGTGCCGCATGCTCAGAGCCAGTCCAGCGTTTCGGCCGTGCGCCCCACTCCCACCGCGCGCACGAACGCATCTTCCAATGTCTCCGATGCGCCGTGCATCTCCGCCATGGGACCTTCCAGCAACAGCTTCCCCTGGTTGATGATCGCGACGCGATCGCATAGCCGCTCCACCACTTCGAGAACGTGCGACGTAAGGAAGATGGTCGCGCCGTGACGCACCTGATCGAGCAGAATGTCCTTCATCAGCCGCGCGCCCACCGCGTCGACCCCTTCGAACGGTTCGTCCATCAGGAACAGTTGGGGCCGATGGATCAGAGCGGCCGCCATCGCTACGCGCTTGCGCATGCCTTTCGAATATTCGGCGATCATCTTTCGTGGACTCGCGGAAAGTTCGAACAGCTCCAGCAATTCGGTGGACCGCTCGCGCGCCGTTTCGCGTTCCAGTCCGTAGATGCGTCCGACGAATTCGATAAACTCGCCGCCAGTGAGATGATCGAACAGCAGGGATTCGTCGGGAACCAGGCCGATCAACTGTTTGATCTCAATCCCACGCTCCGGCATCGGAAGGCCCAGCAGTCGAATACTCCCGGAGGTGGGCTGCGCGAGGCCCATCAGCATCTTGATGGTGGTGGTTTTGCCCGCGCCGTTGGGGCCGAGAAACCCGAAAAAACAGCCGCGAGGAACGGTAATGCTCAACCCGTCCACGGCGGCCTTCTGGCCATAGACTTTTCGAAGATCCCGGACTTCAATGGCCGAATCGGACATTCCCCTTTATGGTAACTGCTTACAGAGCCGCGACTGTTTTGGCTCTGGGTTCCAGAGCCAACGCGCAACAGCGCACGACGGAGCGGTACTCTCAACTTCCTACCGGACGCTCAACTCATACCGGCGCTCAAACCTGGGAGGCGCGACGGTTTGGAGTGTTTGCTGTTACCGAACCGCGACCGTCAGGGAGCGACGAGCGCGTTGCCGGCAAGTCGCCGTCACGCCGCCAGTGCCACCACCGGGGCCCAGGCCTCCATCAACACGCCCAGCAGAATCTCGACCTCAGCCAGCGGAGCGTCGATCTGCCTCGCATTGGCCTCGATCAGCCGCTCCGATATGTAGGAGTAAAGGCCGTTCAACCGCCACGCAATCTCGCCCCCTTTACCGTGATCGAGCGCGCTGATCAGCGCATACACAATCGATAGGGCCTTGGTAACCTGCCGGGAGCGCTCGCGAATCGCGCCGGCCGCCAGATGGCTCCGCGCAGCTCCCACGGCGGTGATCGCGGAACGGTAAAGAATTTCAATCAAGCGCGCGCGATCCGCATGCAGTACTTCTGCCTCAAGGTAGTTCTTGACCATGCTCACTGGAATTCTTATCGGTGCCGCGCGGAAGGAATTGAGGCCGATTCGATGTATTCAAGCCCCGTCCGTCAGGGCGGGGAATTTCCAACTCCAGCCCCATGCGTCAGCTTGAGGCTTTTTCCCGCCAAGCCCCGCCCGTCAGGGCGGGGACACCTGTCGGACTCAAGCCAGATTCAGGACTTTCGCAACCACGTGCGTGTCCTGTGCGATCTTCTTCTGCAACAGCATGATCGAGTAAATCAACTGCTCAGGCCGCGGCGGGCAGCCCGGAACATACACGTCGACCGGGATCACCTGGTTTACCGGCACCAGCGCGTAATTCGAAAACACACCGGTGGAGGTCGCGCACGCGCCCATGGAGATCACCCATTTCGGCTCCGGCATCTGCTCGTACAGGCGGCGAATCACCGGAGCCATCTTGTTCGACACACGGCCTGCGATGATCATCAGATCCGATTGCCGCGGCGATCCGCGCATCACTTCCGCTCCGAAACGCGAAATGTCGAACCGCGACGCGATCATCGACATCATTTCGATCGCGCAGCACGCCAACCCGAAGCTCATCGGCCAGATGGAATTCTTGCGAGCCCAGTTGATGGCCTTGTCGAGCGTGGTGGTGATGATGGATTCTCCATACTCATCGGCCTCTGCCTCCGCCTCCTGATCGACGCGAGCGAAAAGAGCCGGGGGCTGGCTGAGATGGAATTTCGGATCGGGGTCCACACATTCATTATCTCATGCGCGGTCTTGTGGGGCAGGCAATCCTGCCGCAAACCGCGTGGCCCGCGCATTCATCGTCTTAACTCCCCGGCGCGGTTGATCCCCACGTCAGTCTATCCTAATACTGCAACCGCTTCGTCCCTGAACATGGATCGCGACCTTCTCACTGCCTACGGTATTGAGCCGGAATACTTCGATATCTGGGGCCACATACACTCGACCTCGGATGAAGTCGCTCGCGCGATTCTCAAAGCCCTGGGCGTCGCCGATCCCCAGCGCGAGCTAGAGCAACGCAGGGCCGACGAGTGGTCGCACGCGCTCGATCCCGTGATCGTCGTCCGCGAGGATGCCGATTCCATTCGCCTGCGAATTCCCTCGGACCGCGCCGGAGCGTCGCTGAAGCTCGAAATCCGCTGGGAAGGCCCCGACGTGGGGCGGGGCCACGGAACGTGCGTACCGCATGCCCCGCCGAAGGACGATGGCGATTCCTGCCAGAACATCGAACATCATTGGTTCTGGCTTCCGGAGCTCCGCACCATCGAAACCGTAAACCTCGGCGGCCGCGAGTTTATTGCCAAGCGCGTCCCGCTTCCCGCAGGTGGGGCGGGGCCATGCCTCGCCGGGAACCGCTCATTGCCGCTCGGTTACCACGACATTCGGCTGTACTGGATGCACAGCCCGCAGCTCGAATGCTTCGCCGAGGCGCGGCTCATCGTGTGCCCGCGGCGTGCTTTCGCGCCGGAGGGCCGAATGGCTGGAGTCGCACTCAGCCTGTATGGTTTGCGATCGTCGCGCAACTGGGGCTGCGGCGATTTCACCGACCTGCGCGCCGCCGTCGATGCCTTCGCGGAAGCCGGCGTGGACTTCATCGCATTGAATCCGCTGCATGCGATCGCCAATCGCCAGCCGTACAACACCAGCCCGTATCTGCCGCAGTCCTCGCTGTATCGTAACTTTATTTATCTGGATGTGGAAAAGATCGGAGCAGGAATTCCCGAGAGAGGCTTGGTCACTTTGCCGGGCATGGATATTCTGCGGGGAAGTGAGTTCGTCGAGTATGAAACGGTCGCGGAACTGAAACTCGATGTCCTTCGAGACCTCCACAAAAGTTTCCTGAAGGCCGGCGGTTCCCCCGACTTCGACCGCTACGTCGAATCCGAAGGCGATCCGCTCCATACGTTCGCCGTCTACTGCGCTCTTGATCAGGCGATGCACCAGGGTGATCCAAGTGTCTGGCTATGGACCCAGTGGCCCGAAGAGTACCGCGATCCGCGCGCGCAAAACGTGGTGAACTTCGCGGGTGAAGATGTGGTGTTTTTCAAGTTTCTGCAATGGCACGTCGATCGGCAGCTTGCCGAGGTCCAGGCACATGCGATTTCGAAGGGCATGCGCATCGGTTTGTACCACGACCTGGCGCTGGCAACGGATAGATTCGGCGCGGATTTGTGGGCGAATCGCCCGTTTTATATTGCCGGTGCGAGGGTCGGCGCTCCGCCCGACGATTTCTCGCCGCGCGGGCAGGATTGGTCGTTTCCGCCGCCCAATCGCGAAACACATCGCCAAAACGGCTATGAGTTGTTTGCGCAGTCGATTCGTAAGAATGCGTGCCACGGTGGAGCGCTGCGTATCGATCACGTGATGCGGTTCTTCCGGCTGTACTGGATTCCCGACGGCATGGATGCCGCGAGCGGCGCCTATGTGCGCGATTATGCGGAGGACCTGCTGGGCATCCTCGCGCTCGAAAGCGTGCGCGGAAAATTCGTGGTGATCGGCGAGGACCTGGGCACGGTAGCCGATGAGGTGCGCCAGAAGTTGGGCGAGATGGGTGTGTTGAGTTATCGGGTGCTGTGGTTCTCGAAACATCCGGACGGCAGCTTCCAGCGGCCGGATGAATATCCGCAGCAGGCGGCCGTATCCACCACCACGCACGATCTGCCGACCATCGCGGGCTTCGCCGCCGGCCGCGATATCGAAGTACGGCGCCAGGCGGGCCTCATTAGTGAATCGGAATATCACGAGCGCACCGCTGCACGCGCGCAGGAGAAAGCGAGACTCGATGAGGCCTTGCGCAACGCTGGCTTCGCGGGCGACGCGGTCGGCTTCGTGCTTTCTACGCCGTGCGCTCTGGCGATTGTGAATCAGGAGGATCTGACGGGCCAGACGGAGCAGCAGAATCTGCCGGGCACCACGCATGAGTATCCCAACTGGAGGCGCAAGATGAAGGTCGCGGTGGAGGAACTGGGGCCGATGGCGGAGAAGTTGGGTGCCGCAATCCGCCACGCAGGAAGATAGCCTCAGTTCGACGACGGTTTCTCGGCGTGGTCGATGACGATGCTCTCGACCGGACCCTTCGACGATTCCAGCTTGAGCCCGAGCGCTTGGATCGAAGTTAGGATCGAGCCAATTGCGTCGGCACCAGGATCGTCAGAGACGTATTCGGACCTGAAATCGAACGATCCCTTGATCCCAGTCTGGTCCAGCACGGGACGACCCATGGGTTTGCTGAGACGCGTTGCCAGTTGCGCCATCGAAACGTTGGTGCCGGCGATTCCGTCGGCGCCGAATGGACCGCCTCTGACGCTGCCGGCCCACGGGGACTCGTCTTTGTGACCGGCGTCTTTCAGTTTGAGTTCCTTCTTTCCCTTGACCAGTACGTAGACCGGGCCTTCCCTGGTCTCGATGTGGTATTTCAGTTGGAAACGATCCACTAGCAAGGTTTGCAGCATCTGTCGTTGCTCGTCATTGGGAGGCGCTTTGGGATATGGAGGCCTCGCCTTACTTGATCTCGAAGAAAGGGGCGGCCTTGCGTCGATGTCGTAACGGTCTTCGTTGATCCAATGCGGGCCGCCGGAAATCTGGAGCTCCTGGACCTCAAAGGCGTCCTGAATCAGCATTCTGAGCGTGTACAAGGTGACCGTGATCCGTCCGCCCGGCCAAGTGAACATCCCGATGATGCGCTGCTTGGGGTCGGTCGGCTTTACCGAGGCCACTTCGAACTCCGGTGCGCCGGGCGCGGGCTGGGCAAACAATCCATGCACCGAAGCCGCAATTAAGATGGCGACGAGAGCTGGAGTTTTCATGGCCACCGTCACGATTGTCCTTCACGTATCATGCCAGCGATTAGACGCGCCCGAGGTCGGAAGGTGTCGTGCCTCCGACTGCCTTGGCAGGCGACTAGATCGCCTGCCCCACAGATTATTACTGCCCGCCCGTTCGCGACGCGCCCGCCTCCGGACTCGCCGAAGCCACCAGCGCCAGCGTCGCCCAATTCGTCGCGGACGCCGAGATCCACTGGTCGTGTCCATGCGGGAATCCGCTTTCAAAGTACGGCTGGATGGGCATCGCGCGCGTCTTCACGTGCCAGGAGCCGTCCTCCAGTTGCGAATTCATCAGAAACCGGACTCCGCGCTGATACGCCGGATCAGTGATCGCAGTCGCGCCGCAATCTTTCAGCGCCACCAGCGCCTGACCGGTGGCATACGCGTCGCTCGTCAGAGTCGGGATCTGGCTCCAACCGCCGTCCGGCCGCTGCGCCCGAAGCAATTCGCCCGCGTCTTTTCGGATCACAGCTTTATCGCCGCCCGCCCACGCGAGGCCCATAAGCTGATACGCGCGATCCTGATTGGTCTGCGGAGGCGTCTTCGACAGCCACGCGGCCGCAAGCTGAATACTCTTCTGATACTCCTCGTGCTGCGGCTTGGGAGCATACACCTGAAGGGCACGCAGCGATTGGGCCGTGACCAGAAAAACGCTCAATTCGAGCGGAGGGCGATGCGCGATCGGCGCCCACATTCCGTTAGGCAATTGCCGGCTCCTGACAAAAGCCGCCATCGCATCCGTGGTGGCGTCCGGCGGATAGTTCTGGGCTGCCATGGCCATCAGAATGGGACTGACGGTATCGGCGTCGCCCGGAATCCCAACACCCAGCATGGCGCGCTCGCGCCAGGAGTCGAGGTAAGCCGCGATCGCCTTGAGCTGGCTGCGTGCAATCTGATCGTCCACCGGAAGCTTCTGTTTCCGCGCGGCGGCGACCGTCATCGCGGTCATCGTATTGTTGTGACAGGAAACGCAGCCGGCTTTTTTGAGGAACGTCACATCGGTCCGCTGAAGCGCCGGAATACTGCGTGCCACCGCCTCTCGCGCCGAGGCCGCCGGTTTCGGCTTCACCACCACCTCCGCGGACGCCTTGGTTTCTTTCGCCCCGGCCTGGACGAGAACATCCACCACGGGCGTGTGGCCGTGGCGCTTGGCCAGATCGAGAGCGGTCATGCCTTCGGGATTCTTCGCGTTGACATCCGCCCCATGATCGATCAGCGTTTTCACGACATCCACCGGCATCGCTCCCGAGCTGGCGGCGAGCATCAGGATGGTGTTGCCGCTTGGGTCTTGAGCATTCGGGCTCGCCCCGCGATCGAGCATGGTCTTCACCATGCGTGCGTCGCCCAGCGGAGGAGCCAGGAACACGACCGCGATGTTGAAAAAGTCCGGAGGCGCGCCCTTGCTGAACGTCTCGATACACTTCGCGCAATTGGCGAACACCGAAAACACCAGCGGCAGGAATCCGGCGGCTTTGACATCGGCGCCGTGCTCGATCAGCATTTCGACCACGGCTTCATCACCCGTGGAGGCAGCCTCGCTCAGAACACTCAGCGGGGCGACCAAGCCGGGCGCGGTCGCCGACGGATTCGCGCCATGCTCCAGCAAGAACTTGACCGCCGCGCCCGATCCGCCGCGGCCGGCTGTGATCATCAAAGGCGTTCGCCCGCCATCCGACCGCGCGTTCACGTCGGCGCCGTGGTCCACCAACAGCCGCGTTTTTTCCAGATCGCCCGCGGCCCACATCAGCGCGGTTGCTCCCGCGTCGTTGGCAATGTTGGGATTGGCTCCCTGATCGAGCAGGAGACGCACCATGGAGGCGTCGCCATAGAACACCGCGTACATCAACAGCGTCGACCCGCCGGGACATCTGCCGTTCACTACCTTGGGATCTTCAGTGACGGCCTTGCGAAACGCCTGCGCGTCGCCTCTGCGCAGCGCCTCTATCAATCGCGTGGCTTTCGGATCGGGAGGCGGAAGCGGCGTCTCTCCCGCCAGATCGTCCGGCCATGGCGCGCCCTCATCGATCCAGGCTTTGACGATATCGATCTGGTCCTGGCTCAGCGGACCGGTGGGCGGCATCTGCATGCCGTATTGATTTCCGATCAGCCTCAGATACAGCCGGCTCCCCGCGCTGTTCCCCGCACCGATCACCGCAATGGTGCCGCCTTTCATCGCGGCGCTCCGCCGGTCCAGCCGGAATCCGTTCATCTGCTGAGCGGGTCCGTGGCAGCCGATGCAGTTCGCCTTGAACAGCGGCTGCACGTCGCGGCGAAAATCAACCTTGGCGGGAGCCTGCGCCAACGCGGCTCCGCTGAGCACAAATGCGCAAACGATCGCACCCGTGACGTTCCGTTTCGACATAATCCCTCCCTTATGGCGTGATCGCTGTATTTTAGCTCACTTGGGCGCCGAACAAAAGGGGATGCATCTTAAATGTGGCGCACGCACCCTGCGTGCCGTGTCGAGACTCATCTCGACACGTTTTCGATCATCCGAAGAGCCAAGCGTTCACATGAGTGTGAACGCGGCACGCAAAGTGCGTGCGCCACGGTCGCGGCTCGTAAGTCGCGGCTCGTACGTCGCGGCTCGTAAGAGGTAAAATCGTTCGACATCATATGGCGCAACTTGTTGCTGGCGACCGCCTGGGGCCCTACGAGATCCTTGCGCCGATTGGCGCGGGTGGAATGGGCGAGGTCTACAAGGCGCGGGACACCAGGCTCGGCCGGGAAGTCGCCATCAAAGTCTCCGCGGAAAAATTCTCCGACCGTTTCGAACGTGAAGCCCGCACCATCGCGACTTTCAACCATCCCAACATCTGCACGCTCCACGATGTAGGCCCGAATTACCTGGTGATGGAGTTGATCGAAGGGCCGACGCTGGCCGAAATAATCCAAACGGGCGCGCTACCGCTGAGCGATGCGTTAGCCATCGCTCAGCAAATCAAAGATGCGCTCGAAGCAGCGCATGAGAGAGGGATCGTCCATCGCGATCTCAAGCCCGCCAACATCAAGGTCAGCGAGGACGGCAAAGTCAAAGTCCTGGATTTCGGACTGGCCAAAGCAACCATGTCGCCGGCCGGCGCCAGCGCCTCCAATCCCGAAGCCTCGCCGACGATCAGCATGGCCGCGACGCAAGCCGGAGTGATCCTCGGCACGGCGGCGTACATGTCGCCCGAGCAGGCTCGCGGCAAGGTGGTCGACAAGCGCGCCGATATATGGGCGTTCGGCGTGGTGCTGTACGAAATGATCACCGGCAAGCGGCTGTTCCAGGGCGAGGATCTGACGGAAACTTTGGCGTCGGTGGTGAAGGAAGAGCCGCGCTTGGATGAAGCTCCGGCAAAGGTGCGCCGGCTGTTGCGAAAGTGCCTGGAGAAAGATCCGAAAAAACGGCTACGCGATATCGGCGATGCGTGGGAGTTGCTGGAGGACGTGGGGCAGGGCCATGCGCTGCCAGTTCCGCAGGCCATGGCCCCGCGCCACCAGCGGTGGCTGTGGCCCGGCATCGCTGCGGCGCTCGCGTTGGCCATCGCCGGGCTGCTCTTCGTCCATGTTCGCGAAGCTCCTCCCACCGAGCCGGTTTCGATGCAGTTTCAGATCTCAGCGCCGGCTGAAACCCAGTTCGCGACTCAGATGGCGCTGTCGCCCGACGGCCGTCTGCTGGCCTTTACCGCCGTATCCGCCGCCGACGGAACCAATTCGATTTGGGTGCGGCCTCTTAATTCGCTGGAAGCCAAGCCGCTCCGGCAGGCGCGCACGGGACAGCCATTCTTCTGGTCGTCAGACAGCCGTTTCATCGTGTATAACGGAAATGGCAAGCTCACCAAGATCGACGTTTCGGGTGGTCCTCCGCAAGTGATTTGCGATGCCCCGAACGGCGTCATCGGCGGCTTCTGGACCCAGGATGGGACCATCGTCTTTGGTGAAAGCGCGGGCGAATTGATGCGCGTCTCCGCAGGGGGCGGCGTTCCAAGTCCTCTCACCACACTCGATCCTTCAGGCCTCAACGCCAGCATGCTTCCGTCGCTGTTACCGGATGGCAGGCATTTCCTCTACTTCGGCGGAGGGAGCGCCCAGCTCAATAGCGGAATTTTCCTGACTTCGTTGACCTCCAAGCCAAGCGAAAAAAAGCTCCTGCTATATTCAGCCGTGGGACCCGCATTTGCGCCCTCTTCGGATCGGGCGTCGGGACATCTGCTGTTTCTACGTGACGGAACGCTCATGGCGCAGCGGTTTGACCTTGGCAGCCTGGCGCTGGCGGGACCGGCGGTCCCGATCGCCGAGGACGTGGGGACCTCGCTGGCGCACGGTTTCTTTTCGGTCTCCAACAATGGCGTGCTGGCCTATCGAACCGGAACCGTCGGAGGCACGCGCCTTGCCTGGTTCGATCGCATGGGCAAGGAAATCGGGCAGGTGGGCCAACCGGGCGACTATCGATCGGTGGCTCTCTCGCCCGATGGGGCGCGCGTCGCAGCCCGCATCGACGCGAGAAACCTGAATATATGGCTGTTCGACCTTGCCCGCAACACGAGCACGCGTTTCACCTCCGGCCAGGTGCCGGATAATTCACCGGTCTGGTCGCGGGATGGAAGCCGGATCGCGTTCTTCTCGGGCCGGGCCACGCAGGCTCTTTACGTGAAAACCGTCAGCAGCGACGCCAAGCCGGAGATGCTGCTGCCTCCTGCGCTGGCATTGACGCCGTGGGGATGGTCCCCCGACGGCCGCTTCCTGCTGTATTCCGTGCTTGAGGCGAAAACGGGGAAGACTCATCTGTGGGTTCTCGCCATGGACGGCGACCGAAAACCCGCCCCGCTGATGCAGACGGAATTCGGCGAGACTCAAGCCCAATTTTCCCCCGACGGACGCTGGATTTCCTACACGTCCGACGAATCTGGAAGAAATGAAATCTATGTTCGTCCGTTCCCAGTCTCCGCCGAGGGCGGAAAGATCAAGGTTTCGGAAGGCGGTGGAGCGTTTGCGCGCTGGCGGCAGGATGGTAAAGAACTACTGTATATCGGCCTCGACGCGAAAATGATGGCGGTGGACGTGAGCGCGGCTGCAAGCTTCAAGGCCGGAGTTCCCAACCCTCTATTTCAGACACGGATGCGCCTGGAGGGAGGATTGTACCAGTGGGATGTGAGCGCGGACGGCAAGCGATTCCTGATCGATACGCTGGCCTCGGAGAGATCAGACCCTATTACGATCGTCACGAACTGGCAGGCGGGGTTGCCCAAATGACGGCGAAGAAATGACTCTGGTACCACCTCGGCCTCTATCGAAATCCTCGCTGGAGCAGGCGGGAATGACTCCCTTTGGTCGCGTTGCCGATTCCGGATTTTAACCGCTCCCTTTGGTCACGGCTCGGAGCGCCGCTTCGATCCGCTCGCTCGCGTGGCCGTCGCCGTAGGGATTGTGAATCCGCGATCTACGCGCATACTCTTCCGGCCGATCGAGGAGCACGGCGGCTTCGGCCACGATGCGATCCTCGTCGGTTCCCACCAGCTTGACGGTCCCGGCCTCGACTGCTTCTGGGCGCTCGGTTTTATCGCGCAACACCAGCACGGGTTTGCCGAGCGACGGGGCTTCTTCCTGAATGCCGCCGGAATCGGTGAGGATGATGTAGGAGCGGCGCATGAGATCGACGAACGGCACGTAGTCCTGAGGTTCAAGCAGCGTGATATTTGGCTGGCTCCCAAGAATTCGCTCGACCACTTCGCGAACGTTCGGATTCGGATGGACGGGATAAACTATGTGGACGTCGCCGCGATCGGCCAAACGGAGGAGCGCGCGGCAGATCCGTTCGAAGCCGGCACCGAAACTTTCGCGTCGATGTGCGGTGACCAGCACGATGCGTTTGGCGTTCACGTCCGGTCCATCCTCAAGGCCGAACGCATCAGCGTGCATCCCCGCCCTGACGTGCGGGGCTTGAAGAAGGCCGGCCCGCGCCACAGCGGCATCGACATTCGTTTTGTCAGGCTGCGCCACAAGATCCAGGCGGTCCCGGATGTACAAGACCGCGTCGATTCCGGTATTGCCGGTGACCCACACGCCGCGCGAGATCCCCTCCCGGCGGAGGTTGTCGGCGGCCTGGGCGGTCGGCGCGAAATGCAGCGACGCAAGCCGCGACGTCAGCACGCGATTCGACTCCTCGGGGAAGGGCTGGCCGGGATCTCCAGTACGCAGCCCGGCCTCTACGTGAGCCACCGGGACGCGATGATAAAACGCGGCCAGCGCCCCGCAGAGGGTCGTGGTGGTGTCGCCTTGCACGATCACGAGATCGGGGGCGGCCTGCGTGAAAACCGGCTCCAGCGCGGCGATGATCCGCGACGTGGATTGCGAAAGCGTCTGGTCCGGCGCCATCACGTTCAGGTCGAAATCCGGGGTTATCTCGAAGGCGCCCAGCACCTGGTCGAGCATGTGCCGATGTTGCGCCGTGACACAGATTTTCACCGAATGGCGGTCGGGAAACTGCCGGAGATGCCGGATCAGCGGAGCCAGCTTGATGGCTTCCGGACGGGTGCCCAAAATGAAGAGGACGGTGCGCGGCAAGGTGTCCTTGTGGTGTTCCTGCCCCATGCGTCAGCTTGGGGCTTTTCCCCCCTGAAATGAGCATGGGGCTGGGGCGCCGAAACGATCCCCCGCTCTTACGGGACGGGGCCGGATACGGGGCTTGCACGCTTTCGACCACGGCGGCGTCATGGTTGTATGCCAGCCGCAACCCGCGGCGGCCGGCGAATCCTGATGTTAACCTAGAATTACGCTCCTTAAGGAGATTCGCATGTTTTCTTGCCGCCTGTCGCATTCCACGTCGTATCGTATGACGTGTAGCTCCGCGTTGTTTTCGTTGGCTATGGCCGCTGCATTGGCGCAGAATCCAGCACCACAGCCGCACTTTGTGCCGCCGCCCCCGCCGTCCTTCAAGGCCCCGCCGGAGGTGGAACAGGCGCTGCGCGCGCGGGTTACGGAGTTTTTCCAACTCCACGTCGAGTCAAATTTTCGCAAGGCCTACGGCATGGTGGCCGAGGACACCAAGGACTACTATTTCAACAACAAGAAGAACACTTATGAGTCGTTCAGGATCACCGGCGTCAAATTTCTGAACAGCGACTTTACCAAAGCCTCAGTGGATCTCGAATGCCAGCAAAAGATGCAGAAGGCCGAATTCAAAGGTACGATCATACCCATTCCGATGACCACGCTGTGGAAGATCGAGGGCGGCAAATGGATGTGGTATCGCGATCCGGACAACGCTCAGCTCACACCAATGGGGCTTTCCGACCTGGACAAGGTCAGATCGGGGGCAACGGACGAGCAGATTGCGGAAAGACTCAAGGCGCTGACCAGCCCGGAGTCGATCGCGAAACGGGGTCTGCAAATTGTGGGACAGTCGGGTATTGACAAGCAGGAGGTGACGCTGGCCATGGACAAGCCGTCGTCGGCTGAGGTCACCTTTCACAATGGCCAGTCCGGCTACATAAAGCTGGTGCTCGATCCGGGCGCGAAGATGCCGGGATTCAGTGCGACGCTCGACAAGGTGGACGTTGGCGCGAATGAGAACGCGGTGTTGAAGCTCAAGTATGATCCTCCAACAAACAGCGATCCTCCCGCGGGCGGCGGAAGCGCGCGTCCATCTCCACCCCAGGCTTTTCCTCCAGCAGTACAGGTGAGACTGTTCGTGCAGCCGTTCAATCAGGCTTTCCCGGTCACGGTGCATTTCGGAGCTCCGGCAGCGGCGAATCACTAAACCCGGCGAATCACTAGATGTGTTTGGCGCTCCAGTTGCCTTGTCATGATCGAGGCAACTGAGCAAATGGTTCACCTGAACAGCATCCGGCACCCCGAGATCGTCAACAGCGATCCGATCTTCGCGAAGACAAGTTCCACGGCGTCAACAGCTTCGTCGACGGCGGCAACCGCATCGTCGACCGATTCTTTCGGGGCCCAACTGGCGGCGGCGATTGAGGGATACCTGGCCCAATCCGGGAATGGGTCCCAATTTGAAATCAACGTTCAAGAAGGCCAGGCGCAGACGACCGGCGGCGCTAGCCAGTTCACGGTCACGGTGACGAATCTGAGCGACAGCTCCGCGTCCGCCACGGCGACCGCGGCGTCAACCACGGCGACCGCGGCGACTACCGCGGCGTCGGCGTCTGCGGCGGCTAATTTGCCGTCCGTCCCGGCTGTTTCCGCGGCTGCTACGCCGGCTGCCAGTCCATTTGGCGGCGCCATGCCCTCGGCTTCCGAGTTGGCCAACATGACGCCGGATGAGGCGTATTGGGCCGAGCAGCCCGCCGCGGTCCAGGCGTTGCAGGGCATGCCCCCCGATCAAGTGGGCCCGGCCGCCATGGCGTTGGCGCAACAGGGCTACGCCATCGATGTGCCGATTATGGTGTGGGGTTGGGACCCGCTGACCACGATGGTGGAACGGCAGAATTACGGATACACGTGGGTCCCCTCGGGTCTACAGGCGCCGGTCCAGGTTCCGCCGGGGTTGACCTTTCCGGGCCTGCCGACCTATGATCCGAACAATCCGCCGGCAGGCTCGATTGCGGTCACGACGGCCTTCGCGGCGGGCACGAATATGCAGAATGTGTTCATCGATCCAGCCCAGATCGCGGCGTCAATAACGCTTTCGGCAAGCTCGTAACCTCTGTCGTTCTGCAACATAGGCATTCGGTCCGCGGGCCTCGCGTGCCGAGGTGTGGGAGTATCTGCCAGGAAGGCAGTTTACTCATGAACACATCTACTTTACAGACGGCGCCGGGGTTCCAGGCGGCACCGGGTCTAGGCGCCACGCCGGGTTCGCTCACCGCGGTTCAAAGTCAGCCAGCGGTTCCCGCGCAGCCGAATTTGCCGGATTACGGCTTTGGTTCCCTGGCTCTTTTTGCGAGTTACAGTCGCGCGAGCTATCTGGCGGCGTTCGGCGTTCAAGCGCCAAACTGGGATGCCACGAAGGCTCCCAAGGCGTGGTTCGATACGTCCGGGACCAGTCCGAGCACGTATCTGGCGCCGAACCTGTTGGCGCCAAGCGGCAGTTCCGCCGAGCAGCCATTGACGGTGATTGACGCTACCACCGGTCAGCCGCGCGCTCTGACGCTAGAGGAAGCGGCGGCGGTGAATATTCCCGGGTTGATAAGCTATCCGCCCTACGCGATCGCGCCGAGTGACGTGATACAGCAGGGAACCGGGGCAGTTCTCAATCCGACGTACTTAAGTACCTTCGCGCAAGCGATTCAGTTGGCGATCGCGTGGGGAGTGCCGGCTACGTTTGGAATCCCCGGCGCGACCATCGTGGACATGGACCCCGGCGGCGAGCAGGCCTACGCCTATCCAGCCGGCGAGGCTCGGCGTTGGTACGGCATCTTATACAACGGACTGCCGCTTACGGTGGGAACTGAACTCGCTCAGATGAATTCTCAAGGGGTAGGGTATCCGGGCGAGTGGAATCTGTCCGCGCTAGTGGGTCCTACGTTCGAGTTCTCCGCGGCGTTGCCGGACGGGATCTCGACCGGTGTCGCGCCGGCAGGCAGCGCCATACCGTGCCCGGTTCGTCCACTCCTTCCGACGGAATACTTCGAACAGGTTCTGGCCGGGAGCGAGATTTTGAATACGAATCTGATTCAGCCGCCGTCGGCAACGGGTGGGACGGTGACGGTGGGGGACTTTACCTCGGCGGATCGTGCAACACTGGCGGCCATGCAGGCGCAGATCGCGGCGATCGCGAGAGCTATGGGGATCGCGATTTAGATATTACTCGTTGAAAGAACGGCTCGGTCCTTGACGAGCCGTTGCATGAAATGGGGCGGGAGGGCAAGGGCCCCAAGCTCACGCATGGGGCTGGTGGGTGGGGCGGGAGCACAGGCGCTCCATTTTGTCGCGCCTCACGTGACAGTTTCGGGGCATGGACAATATCCCCACCCTTGTACGGGTGGGGCTGAAAGCCGGAACGCTCAGTTGCGCGCTTTTTGCGGGGCTGGCCGGCCGAACCATTTCTCGTCGACCGGAACGTTGGGCTGCACCTCGGTGAGGTGAATGGCGTCGCGCCCGTCCAGCCACGCGAAGGTCATGTGGAAAGGCATTTTGATTCCGTTGCCGATGTCGCGGTAGTCGGCGTAGTCGATTTGCGTGGGGACCCGTCCGATGGGCGTCTTGGCATAGCGCACGACCCGAAGCAGCAGGCCTGACTCCTTGTCGAAATACATGGTCGCCAGCATGCCACGCGGGCCGGTTCCCTGGACCACGTTCACGACGCGATCTTTCCCCATCCCCGTGTTGGATTCCCTGGACGTCTGGCTGGATGGCCCGGGAAGATCGCTGATGGTGGTCGGCAAGCTGACGCACAAGTTCGTGAGGAATTGCTTCATCTGTCCTGGGAATCCCATCAGTGCGTCGAGCCGGGCGCCGTCCAACTCGCCTCCGGTCAGCTCGTACTCGGATAGCACGTTGAGCGGAGTCCGCAACCAACCGATTTTACCGTTGTAGCTGCGGGTTTCGTCGCCCCGCTCAGGGGTTTCCGTGAAGTCGATAAACGTGGTGCGCTGATCCGGAGATTTCGCAAAGATGGATACCTTGCCGCCGCCTCCGAACCCGCCGAACCCGATGCTATCGCCCTTGGCGATATAACTCTTCAGTCCTGCGAGCCGCTGGGCGCCACCGATCGCCTGAATATACTTGTCGATAATCTGCTCGGCGGGAGGCTCCCCGGGCTCCTGCCGGAGGACATCGTCCATCTCGGTCGACCCAGGGCCGTACACGGCTTCCATGGCCACCGTGGTGGATGGGTGATCGCGGCCGTGATGGCAGGTGTAGCAGGTCACCATCTGCTGTCCGCCGAAGTTGTCACGATTAATGGCAGCGACCATCAACACCATCCTGCGCGCGGTCACCTTCTTGGGATTGTCGGCGGCCCAATCCACTTTGTCGGTGCCTGCGCCCATATGGCATTCGGAGCAGTCGAAGCCGACGGAGGCCGACATGACGCCCATGGTTCCCATGAAATCGTCCAGGGGAATCCCCTTGAGCACCCGGACATTCTTGAATGCCTGATCGGAGGTCAATGGATGCGGCCGCGCCGCGGCTTGAGGGGTCGCCTGGGGGGCTGCCAATGCCGCGCCCACCAGCCACACGGCCGCCAGCATCGCGACAGCCAGAATCAGTCTCGACCAGAGCTTAATAGGGGTCCCTTCCTTGAGCTTCATGTTGTTGTGGTTGTATCCTTCCTCAAATGTGTTGGAGAAATTGGCTGAGTGACTATTGTACTCCGGCGCGGGGCTGGGTACGGGCTATCTTTTGGCTGGGTCCCGCGAAATCCCCGCTCTGACGGGACGGGGCTGGAACTCTGGCGGTTTATTGCGGTTTCGGGGGGTACTTCTCGATCGACTTCTTCACCATGTCGTCGAGCTTGCCTTCGACTTTCGCGGCGTCACTTTTTTCTTCCCGCGCGATGGCGCGCCAGACCAGCGAACGCGTGGTGGGGTCGCGAAGATCGAGCACCAGCGTGCCTTCCGTATAGGGGACCCTGACGACGCGTGTACCCCAGCCGCGCCAACCCGCCGGATAGGCTTCGGTCTCCATCTTCCTCGCCGCGCCGAGCGTGTAGCGAACATTGAGGTCGGAGCGGCCGGACTCGATGAAAGTGAGTCCCTTGGCTGTGAGGAACTTCTGGATGTCCAGGTTGATCTTCTTCTTGATCAGATCGCTATTGAGGGAAGGGTTCTTGCTATTCAGGCGAGCGTCGCGGATGGCGAAGGTGTGGAATTTGGAAAAGTCGACGGTCTGGTCGAACTCGATTTCGATTTTCTGTGCGTATGCGCCTAGCGCGGCCAGTAAGCCGAGGGCGAGGATTTTCATATCGCGAATGTAACACACCCGGCACTCGCCGCCGGTATACTGGTGGCCGAAGGAGCAAACCTTCATGAGCCATCGATTCTTCGATTTTCCGCGGGCTCCCTTGGCAGGATTCGCGCCGGTATGGGCGATGTTCGTATTGGCGCTGGTGCCCGGCGCGGCGCAAACCACGTCCTCCGCTCCGAAACAGGCGGTCGCGGCCAAACACGCTTCCGTCGTGAAAAGCGCGTCTCCTGGACGCACGACGGCGTGGACTCCGTCGCACACTCCCGACGGCCAGCCTGATCTCGAAGGAATCTGGAATAACTCCACAATTACGCCCTTGCAGCGGCCCCGCGACCTCGCCGGTAAGGAATTCTTCACTGAACAGGAAGCCGCCGAATATCAACGGAAAATGCTATCGGACCTGGATACCGACAAGCGCGACGGGAATCCGGAGGTCGACGTCAACCGGTCCTATAACGAGCTTTTTAGAGAACGCGGAGGCGTGGTCGCCACACTGCGAACCTCGCTGATTGTCGATCCGCCGGATGGAAGAATTCCTCCCTTGACCGAAAGCGGGCGCAAGCGGCAAGCCGAACATGCACGCGGTCCGTACGCGGCCGATTCGTGGACCGATCGAAACCTGGCGGAGCGCTGCATTACTCGCGGCGCGCCCAAGATTCCGGGCGGCTACAACAATAACTTTCAGATTTATCAGCCCCCTGGGTACGTCGTGATCTTCCAGGAGATGATCCACGAAACCCGCATCATTCCGTTAGATGGCCGTCCGCACGCGGGAAAGAACATTCAGTTATGGATGGGAGATTCGCGCGGCCATTGGGAGGGCGACACGCTGGTGGTCGATACAACGAATTTCAACGACAAGATCATCTCGAATTCGTTCAATTGCTGCGGCGCGTCGGGTTCCAGCCTGCATGTGGTGGAGCGCTTCACGCGCGTCAGTGCGGATCGGATCGATTACCGGTACACGGTGGACGATCCGGCGACGTACACACGGCCCTGGACGGTGGATGTGCCGATGATGAAGAGTGACGGTCCTCTGTATGAGTACGCGTGTCATGAAGGGAACTACGCGCTGCTGGATATCCTTAAGGGAGCTCGGGAGCAGGAGAAGGCGGCGGAAGCAAATAAGAAAAAGTGAATGGCGCGGGGCTCTGCAGTGGGTAGCGTAATTGGCCGGCTACCGAAAAGCAGATCCCTCGCTGCCGCTCGGGATGACGCATCATCCCCACCCTGACGCATCATCCCCACCCTGACGGGTGGGGCTTGAACGCTACTGATCCCCCACCACCAGCACCGGGGCGGCGATCTCATGACGGACGCCGTTGATGGTATTGCCGAAGATCAAATCCTTCACGCCGCGATGGCCGTGCGCGCCCATCACCACCAGATCCGGCCGGATTTCCCGCGCCAGCCTTACGATTTCTTCCTTGGGACTGCGGCCGTGCACCACGGTCAGTTCGGTGTGAATGCCGTCGGCTTCGAGCGATCGAACAATTCCGTTGAAATACTCTTCCCCCGCTTTAATTTCCGCGGTTGATGATAACGCTCCGTACAGTTGACTGGTGACGCCTTCCTCCACGTGCAACAGGTATAGCGTCGCTCCATGCAGACGAGCCATGGCCGCCGCGTGCGCGATGGCCGCACGGTCGCGGTCGGATTGATCGAGCGGAACCAGAATCCGATGGTACTCCGGCGCGGGCAGATTCGAAGCCACCGCGACGCCGGCCAGCGGATGTTCTCCTGGGCGCACGCTCGTGCGGAAAAACGTCACCCATGCCAGCAGCGCGATAACCGCCAGCAGCACGGGGCCGAACACCAGAATGCGCCACGGCGCGGCCATCATCCAGGGGCCCGCGTCCAGCGCCGCCAGCCAGAAATTCAATCCCAGGATTATCGCCGCCGCGCCCCACGCCAGGATCTTGACCCACAGGCGATTAGCGAATTCTCCCATGCGGGCTTTGTCGCCGGTGAAACGGATCAACGGAATCACGGCGAAGGGAAGCTGCATGCTGATGATCACCTGGCTCAGCAGCAGGAGATTCAGAGTACCGCTCGCGCCGTACATCGACACGCAAATCACGGCCGGGATGATCGCGAGCGATCGGGTGGCCAGGCGCCGCAGCCACGGCCGCATGCGCAGGTTGAGAAATCCTTCCATGACGATCTGGCCGGCGAAAGTGCCGGTGAGCGTGGAAGATTGGCCGCTCGCCAGCAGCGCAATCGAGAACAGAACGCTGGCGAGCGCGCTGCCCACCAGCGGGGAAAGCATAACCTGCGCCTGCTCGATCTCCGTCACGATGATGTTGTGCTTGAAGAAGACGGCCGCCGCCAGCACCAGGATGGCCGCGTTCACCAGCATTGCGCCGTTGAGCGCGATGAAGGAGTCGATCAGATTGAAGCGGCAGGCTTCGCGCCGCTCGCTGACGGTGCGGCCGATGCGGCGCGTCTGCACCAGCGCGGAATGCAGATAGAGATTATGGGGCATCACGGTCGCGCCCAGAATCACCACGGCGGCGAACAGGCTCTGATTGTTAATCCGCGGAATCAGGCCGCCGAAGACTTCATGCAGCACGGGCTTGCCGAAGAACAACTCAATGAGAAAGCATCCCGCGACAGTTCCGATCAGCACCAGGATGATGGCTTCAATCAGACGAATGCCGTAGCGCGAGAGCCACAGCACCAGGAGCGTGTCGAGCGCGGTGACCAGAACGCCCGCCACCAGAGGAAGTCCGAACAGCAAATGCAGCGCGATGGCCGCGCCCAGCACTTCGGCAAGGTCGCAGGCCGCGATGGCGATTTCGCACAGCACCCACAGCGCGTTGCAAACGGCGCGGGGATAGGATTCGCGGCAGGCCTGCGCCAGATCGCGCCCCGACACGATTCCCAATCGGGCGGATAGCGTCTGGAGCAGGATCGCCATCAGGTTCGACAGGACGATCACCCACAGAAGCTGGTAGCCGAATCGCGCTCCGGCTGCGAGGTCGCCGGCCCAGTTGCCGGGGTCCATATAGCCGACGCTGACCAGATACGCGGGGCCCGCGAAGGCGAGCATGCGCCGGATCAGGGGGAGGCGGGCCGTCGCGACGGTCGAGTGAACTTCGGGAAGCGATGCGGGGGCGAATTGTGGATTGAGGCCCAAATGCCACTATATCGGGTTCGCGAATCGGCGGTTCCCGTCCGGCGTTTCGTCCATTGAGCGGCCGGGTTCGAAGTCGCGCTGCTCAGAGTGACAGCACCCGCGAGTGCCGCCCCATAATGTGCAACACTGGACGCAGCACTAAAGCGTACCCTTTCCAGCTTCGTCAGCTCGGCAATTCTGCTCGGGCAGCGCTCCTGAAAAGTCGTGACACGACTTAACGATCGACGTGGACTCAGTGTTCCCACGACGTATCCAGAGGAGCACCATGGCCACGCCCATCCATCAACGGGAGAGACCCGACCCTAAGAAAAACCACTTCCTGGCCCGGCTGCAACAAGATGACTATGACGCATTGATGCTGGCGGCGACGCGAGTTTCTTTGAAATTCGGCAAACGGGTGATTCGTCAAGACGAGCGTGTGGATGCCGTTTATTTCCCGCTGACCTGCATGTTCTCATTGCTGGTCACCGCGAACGACAAGCCGCAGATGGAGATGGCCACCATCGGGAAAGAAGGCGTGGTGGGCGCATGGGAGGTTGTTGAAGGCCAAGGATCGATGGGTCTGAATCTCATTCAAATTCCCGGCGTGGCGATGCGGGTCGAGGCCAATGCGTTCCGGGATGTGGCTGTCAACCGGCCCGGGGTTATTGAACTGATCCAGCAGCATCTCTATGCGCTGCTGCGGCAGGTACTTTACGGAGCAGGCTGCAACCGCCTCCACAGTATGGAGGAGCGCTGCGCCCGATGGTTGCTTATGACTCACGACCGCGCCGGCCAGGATACTTTTCCGCTTACGCAGGAATTTCTTTCACATATGCTCGGCGTCCGGAGAGCGACCGTAAATGTCGCGACGGGGATGCTGAAGAAGGCGGGGCTGATCCGGTACGTGCGAGGGGAGATCACGGTGGTGGATCGGCGGGGGTTGGAGTCAACCTCGTGCGGCTGCTATCAAGCCATCATGAAAGTGTATGCCCCGCTGCTTCCCAACGCACCAATACCGCGCTCCAGGCTTCTGGCAATCGGCAGGCTTTCCGACGCCTCAATGCCATAGAATTTGACCAGCACGTCAATAGAATTTGAGCAGAACTTCGATGCGCTTGCGGGCTGGATCTTCCACGGTGCCGGATCTGGCGCGGGTCTCGACCGAAACGCCCTGCGCGTCGGATTGGGGCGACGCGGAGAAAACAATTACCGCCTCCGTGCCGTTGGCCGTGATGTGCTCGCGACGGGTGGACCCGGCGGCGGCGCGCGAGTCGACAATCGTCAGGCCGCCCGGCGCGATGTGGAGCGAAAAATATCCGCCGGCGTAGAATTTGAAGACCAGGTCTTCACCGTCGATGGAATAATCGAAAGCGAAGCGCGCGGGAGCGGATGTGGGCACGCGGGCCGCGCGACCCGCGACCGGTTCTGCCGCGCCTCCCGCGCCAGCTCCGCCGCCACCGCCGGATTGGGCTTGATTCGCTCCAGTCTGGGCCTGATTTCGCGCGGTCTGCACTCGTCCGGTCGCGCCCTGCGCGTTTTGTACTTGCGAGTTGGATACCTGCCCAGTGGTTGACTGCGTACCCTGCCGATCGGGTGGGGCTTGTGGAATTCCTTGCGGCTGGGGGGCCGGCGGTTGAGACAGCTGTCCAACGACCTGGGATTGAGGGGTTATCCGCGGCTGCGCCGGAGGAGGCGCCGGGGAAGGGGCCGCTGCTGGAGTCGCCGCGGCTGTTCTAACAGCGTCGATAGATCCAGAGCTTGAGCTAGCGCCCGAATTCGCCTCTTGCGGCGGGGGGGGCGACGCCAATTTGCGGGCAGCGACTCTCTTTCCGTCCGTTGTTTGAGGCTTGCGGGGTGCGGGTGCGATCGGTCGCGTGCGCGCGGCCGCGTCCAACTCTCCGCGCCTACCATCACCCGTTGTGGATCGGCGATCGTGCGCCTGCTTTACCGGTGGCGGAGCAAGGGAGCCTGACGCGGATGGGACAGCCGATCCGGGCGCCGAGATTACCGGTGACGCGGAGGGCTGGCTCAATTGCGCATTTTCCGTTTGAGCAATCGGCGTCTCGTTGGCCTTCTTCTGGGCGATCTGTTGCTGGGCGACCTGCGTGCGGATACCGGATCGAGTCAGCATCAACGCCGCAACGCTCATGCTCACCACAAACATCGCCGCAAGCCCCCACGCCAACGGTTTCTTCCAGGCGCCGACCGCGCGTGAAGTTTCCGCCGGTGCGAGTGCTGCAATCAGCCGATCCCGCGCGCCCGGCTGGTCGATCAGCTCCTTCAGCGCCTGCTCGTGTGCAAGCTGGTCGAACAAATGCTGATCTTCGAGCGCGGCCTCGAATAGCTGCTTTCGCTCGCTTTCGGTGAGCGAGCCGGTGGCGTATCCGCTCATCAGCCTTTGAATTTCGTCGCGCGTCACCAATTACTTCTCCTACTCCTTACTTTACGACTCGCTCACGGTCGCGCCGCAAGACCGCGGAGCGCTCCATGCTGTCAAGGAAATGTCGACATGAGTGTCGACACAGCACGCTGAGAGCGTGCGCCACAACGGAACGCGCTCCCCGACGGTCGCGCCTTCAAAACCAGAAAGCACTCCATACTGTCGTGCCTCAAAGCCACGCTCATTCATTCCAAATCCTCACCCAGGCGGTCGATCAACTGCTTGCGGCATCGGAAATCCCAGGTGTACAGCGTATTCAGACTGGTCACTCCTAACCGCGTCTGAATTTCCGGAAAGGTGAAGCCCTGGAGCTTCAGGCGAAACAGTTCGCGGCACCGGTCGCCCAACTCGCCAAGCGCGTTTTCTAAACGCTCCATCCGCTGGCGCCGTGCAGCCTGGTCGAACGGGTCGGCGTCGTCGGAGGAGAGCGGGAGATCGTCGACGGAGACCTGCGTGTGCTCGCCGCGCCGCACGGTCTTTCTTCGCGCGGCCATGATCTTATAGCGCGCAACCTCAAGCGACAGCGGCAACAGATCCTCCACGCGATCGAGCGCCGCGTACTTCTCATGCAGCACCAGCAACACCTCCTGCGCCAGGTCCTCGGCCGCGTCCCTCTGTAATCTGGATGCCGCGAAACGAAAAATCCTTTCGCGGAGCCGCGCAAGTAAGTCGTCCCGTTGCAATCGGATGTGCTCTTATTATCGACGAACCGCGCCAGCCTGGGTTACAAGATGGGTTTCAAGACCCAAGTCGCCCGTCGATTTGCCAAGCGCCTACTGTATTGACACAATGGATTGCCATGCAGGTGCGCGTACTCGCGTTCGTTCTCGCCGGAGGGAAGGGGACGCGCCTGTCTCCGCTGACCAAGGAGCGCGCCAAACCGGCGGTACCCTTCGGCGGCCGCTATCGCATCATCGATTTCGTGCTTAGCAATCTGGTGAATTCCGGCATCTACTCCACCTACGTGCTGGTTCAGTTCAAGAGCCAGAGCTTGCTGCAACACCTTCGCGAAGGCTGGGACGTGAGCAGCATGCTGCACCAGCACTTCATCATTCCAGTGCCCGCGCAAATGCGCTCTCCCGGCGAGGACTGGTATCGCGGCACGGCGGACGCGATCCACCAAAACATCAATCTGATCGAGCAAGCCGATCCGCACTTCGTGGTGATCTTTGGCGCGGATCACATTTACCGCATGAACATCCGGGAGATGATCGAGTTCCACATGCACAAGCGCGCGCAGGCGACCATCGCGGCGATTCCAGTGGAGCGCGAGATGGCCTCCGAATTCGGCGTGATTGAGACCGCGCCCGACGGCAGTGTGATCGCATTCCACGAAAAGCGCGCCGATGCACCGTCGATTCCCGGCGATCCCGCGCGCGTGCTGGCTTCCATGGGTAACTACATTTTTTCGACCGATCTGCTGCTGAAGGAACTGTACGCCGACGCGGAAAACGATGGCAGCTCGCACGATTTCGGCAAGGATATTCTGCCCTCGCTGGTGGGCCGCAGCGAAATGTTCGCGTATGATTTTCAGACCAACCGGATTCCCGGCGATCCGCCCACGCAGCAGCCCTATTGGCGCGACGTCGGGACCATCGACGCGTACTACGACGCCAACATGGATCTGCGCGCGGTCACCCCGGCCCTGAATCTATACAATCGCCAATGGCCCCTGCGTACGGCGAGCTATTCGGATGCCCCCGCGAAATTCATTTTCGACCAGCACGACCGGCGCGGACTCGCGATCGATTCAATTGTCGCCGGAGGAACCATTCTTTCCGGCGGCATGGTGCGCAATTCGATACTCGGCCGCGGCGTCCGTCTGCATTCGGGCGCGCTGGTGGAGGACTCGATTCTGTTTGACAACGTCGACATCGGCAGGCGAGCGCGGGTGCGGCGGGCGATCCTCGATAAGAACGTGCGGATTCCGGAAGGCGCGAGCGTGGGCTACGACCTGGATCACGATCGGCAGCATTATTTCGTGACCGAGAGTGGGATTGTGGTGATGGAAGGGCACCGGTCGACCGTGGACGTCGCAACGATGCTGGTTCCATAGCGGCGAACCCATCAGGAGCCGCGACTAAAAGGAGCGGTTAAAACGCTTTCGGACCGGGCTGCTGTAATTATGCAGGTAATCATGCCGGGCTTGTGCAATAATGTCGAAGTCGGCATCGAAATTCTCCCCCCGGTGTTTCGAAGCGCGCGCCACGCGGCATGTGAATCGTGTGGTGTGCGAGTAGACGCGGGCGCGTAGCTCAACTGGCAGAGCAACTGACTCTTAATCAGTAGGTTGTAGGTTCGATTCCTACCGCGCTCACCACTAAAACACAAGGACTTATTGTCATACCTTCTTGTGCGCGGGTGGTACAACGGGAGGTACTTCTAATTGGGAGATCCCGGCTGTGTTTCTCGCTTCTCGACGAGAAAATGACACACGTTCTCCTTCTTTCGGCAGAACAAGGCCTGAACTCATCACGTGCTGCGGGCCGCCTCGAAGCAGAGGAGATAAATGTTAAGAACGAGTGGATCGCAGTAACAGAGCAGAGGGCGATCGGAAGGAACGAGACTCATCTCCTTCAACGGCTATTTTCTCAGCGGTCGAAACAGAAGAGCGCTACCACGATTGGCGGGAGCGATGAGGAACCGGCGACCGGAGCGGCGCGTGGACGCGGGGGATTCAGCACCTTGCGACAATCATGATCCTGAAATTTACCCAAGATAGAGGATTCCTAATGCAGATTGGCAAACCATCCCAAAGCAAACGCAGCAAAGATCTAGAGAATCTTCGGCTTGGTTTACGGGAATCATCTGGTGATCGTTTTCGACGCTGAGACGGGGCGGTACAAATGGCATTGGGGTGCGTACGGACACAAACCCGACGACGCCGATCCCGACCGGTACAACCCCAGCGATCCGCCACTCCAGCAATTCCGAAATCCGGCGCATTACGCCGGGCTGTCCCACGACAATCTCTTGTACGTGTGCGAGCGTGTGAAAGATCGGATTCAGGTCTTCAGGACCGCGGGCAACTGCGACTTATTTAATGTTCGCGGTAGATAGTTCGGAGCTTGATGTCGCAACCATGGCTCTTGCGCCCCTGATCATTGGCCCGCCATCTTGGCCAATACGCGTTTCGGATTCAACTTCTTAAGGCCGCGCACTATCCGGCTTCCGCGAGGAGTCGCCGGAGTATCGGCCATGACTTCCTGAATCGCCGTGCGTTCCTGAGCCGGTGCGGTTTCGTTAACGGGTAGGGCGGGTTCATCCACGGGCACGGGCGCGATTTCGGGCGCGAGCGGAATCGGGTCGGTTTGGCGCCCGACCGGCTCGGGCCGCGAGGGTACTACGGTGCGCATCGCGGAACGTGTCAGGTGGACACGCTGAGGATGGACCCCCGGCGGATGTTCGACGCTGGCCATCACCTCAGACTCCTCGGCAGGAGTCTGCGTTCTTATGGCAGGTGCCGGCTCGACTGAAGGCGTTGTACCGCGAAGCTCGTGAGCGCGCACGATGAATCGTTGAGGTGCATGGCCGAACCAATCGAACGGGTAGCACGTGACCAGAGTCAGGACCGCCCCCGTCGTCGGCCCGAGCACCTCGGTGTGATCCGGTCTCACGATCGCAGTCGAATCCACGCTGTAGCGGCGCGTTCCGCTGGGCGTGACTATGTCAATCGTGTCGAGGTTGTGAATGTTCCGCAGGGGACGAAAAAATGTGTCGCGATGCGCCGCCAGCACCACATTTCCTTGCTCACCGGGAAGCGCCGTGCCGGATAAATGACCGACACCGATGCTCAGCACCTTGTCGCCGGTGCCTTCGAACACGATGGTGGAAACGTGGAGCCGGGGAATTTCGATTCGCCCGATCAGTTCGCCCTCCGGAAGTCTCGCCCGCGGCGAGAAGGAGGGAGTCCGCGGCGCTCCCATCCCGCGCCGTGTTTCCCGCGGCGCTTCCAGACGGCGGTCGAGCTCCCGGTTCCCTTCCGCTTGTTGTTGTCTGGCGTTAAACCAGACGCCGAACCAGGCGGCAAGAGCCAGGAGCCCGATCGCCCACAGGCAGCGCTCCATCCATTTTGTAGCGCTGGACATGCTGGACATTTTCAATACAACCGTAACTTTCAATTACTATCCACCATTTAACTTGCAATCACCGCGATTGGCTCGCTCTAACTTAAACGCCGCACCGCGCGCAACGCGAAAGCGCCGGCCAGCGACGATAAGCCAATCAACCCTGCCAGCGGCCACTCGCTACCGGTCGACGGCAACGTGGTCTGGTCGGTAGTTTGGTCGGTGGCCGGTTCGGGCGCAGGTTCCGCGGTAACGGTGTTATCGGTAGTTACCTCTTCACTCTGCGTAACCGGCTGGGGCTGCGGTTCGGTCACCGCCGCCGGGGCCGTTTGCTCGGGAGCAGGTTGCTCAGTCACCGCGGGCTGCGTCACCTGAGTCTGGGCCGACGCGACCGCTCCATATGTTTCTTCCGATGGAACGGTTTCCTTTGCCGCGGCCGCGATCAACGCCGCCTCGTGTTTCCTGTACACGAACTCCCTGCCATATTTCTCGCCGGGATAAAACCATGCCTTTATCGGCATGGGCTGGCCCGCGGGAGCTTCATAAAAGCTCACCTGGGTCTTCTCCGGAGCCGTGTCGCGATAGTCCGGAATTGCGAGAACGGTTGCGTACATGTGATTCTCACGCTCATTGAGAATTTGCACGGTATAGCGGTCTGACTGGGAGTCGCGGAGCCTGAAAACGTAGGTCCCAGCAGGCAGAATCGCTCCGGGAACCTGGACCGTGTCCGAGAATGTCATGACCGTCCTTTGGTCCCAAGCGTCCGCGCGCACCGCTCGAGGCGGGAGCGCGGCGAAAAGAAGCGCTGCGCATGCGGCGGTCTGAATAAAGCTTAGGTGTTTCATCGAGTTGTTACCTCCATTTGTAATTCGCTATCGTCTCCCGATGGGCGCGAACCTAACTTAAGCGCGCCGCACGGCCCGCAAGGCCAAAGCACCCGCTAGCGACGACAAACCAATCAACCCTGCTAGCGGCCATTCGCTGCCGGTCGACGGCAATGTGGTCGGTTCGGGGGTTGGTTCTGCCGCAGCTTGGGGCTCGGGTTCGGGAGCCGGTTGCGGAGCCTGAGGAGTTACTTCTTCAGGTTGCGTTACCGGCGCGGGCTCGGGTTCGGCCACCGCTGTCGTGGTCGTTTCCTCGGTTGCTACCGCGGGTGCAGGCTGCTCGGGAGCAGGCTGCGGCGTCGGCGCGGCCGATGCGACGGTTTCTTCCGACGGAACGGTTTCCTTGCCGGCCGCAGCGATCAATGCCGCTTCGTGTTTCTTGTACACGAACTCCCGGCCAATGTTATCCCCGGGATAAAACCACGCTTTCACTGGCTGCGGCTGGCCCGCCGGAGCTTCATAAAAAATGACCAGAGTCTCATCCTTCGGCGTCAGGTGAATGTCCGGGATCGCCAGGGCGGTTGTGAAGATGTGATCCTCACGCTCGTTGAAAACCTGCACGATATAGCGGTCGGCATTGGATTCGGCCAGCTTGAAGACGTAAGTCCCAGCCGGCAGCGTCGCGCCCGGAACCTGGACCGTGTCCGAAAAGGTCATGAGCGTCTTCTTGTCCCAACCGTCCGCTCGCACCGTTCGCGGCGAGAGCGCGACAAAAAGAAGCGCTGCGCATGCCGCAGTTTTAATAAAGCCTAAGTGTTTCATCGATTCTTTTACCTCCATTTGTAAAAGTGTTATGACTGCTAGAGTCACTCTCCGCCTTAGACCGTTGCATCTCGCGTGCCAAGCCCGGAACTTTCCGCCAGTCAAAAGCTTGCGTGTTAAGTGGCTCTTTCTATTCGCTCTCGAAAGTGAGTAAGTATTACTCGAATACCCTGGACATTCTGCGCGCGTTGGAAAAATGGGCAGGGGCTGGAAAAATGGCAGGGGAGGTTAAGCGATAGACCGGACGATCTCAAAAACAGAACCACGTGACAAAAAGCGAGCGCCGCCGTGCTCCCAGGGAAGGGTTCGTTCGGCGGCACTCGCAATAAATCACAACAGCAGCGGACTTAGGAGTTCGGTGTCCTCAGTGGGGCACTCGATAATTTACCAGGTCACCCCACAGGCCTACTGCCTTGAGAACCCAGACGCACACGGTGATTACCACTACGGCGTTGAGAATTCTTCGGATACTGCCGGCCATGGGGATGTAAGTATTGATGAGCCACATTGCCATGCCCACCACAATCAGCACGAGGACTATATAGATCAAAGGCATATTCTTCTCCCATTCTTCCCGGCTGCGAGGAGCGCGCGTTGATCCTCCGTCGCGCGCTCCTCTTGCGTCTCCTCCGTCAGGTTAGCGACCGCGTTAAGTTGCGATCTCGATAGGTACAACTTCTAATGTTGCATGTACGGGAAGCGGTTCAGTTCGCTATAGAGAGCCGATGCAGCCGGAGGCGGCGTCACGCGGCCGTGGAGAATCTCTTCAACCGAGACGGGCCGGCCGTAGATCTTGGCGTCGTCGTCATTATCGGGACGCAGCGTCGCTCCTTCCAGTGACACCCCACCGAAAAGTCCGCGCGAGCGGGAGTATGCCAGGATCTCCGCACTCATCGACGCATCCGTTTCGGCTTGGGTCGACCGCCCCACGGGACCGGCCATGACGCTCGCATCGCCGCCAACCGTGAACTTGTCGTGCATGAGCCTGTTCTTACCGGATTCATTCATAACCAGGAGAACCACGTCGGTTTCGCCTAAGCCGATCTGAAGACCGATACTGCCGCCTTCAATACGCATGATCGCGGGAGCGCTCCACCCTCTCTCCGTCCGGCACGTCAATACGCCTTTCCCGTACTTGGCGCCGACGATAAATCCCGCGCGCTTCAGGTTCGGGATCACGGCGACGCATTCCGCCCGGCGGATCAGGTGCTCCGGAATGCCGCGGTCCCCTGCATTAGTGATTTCCTGCAGTGTCACCGCGGATTCGCGCATCCATTTGTTGTGTTCGTCCATGTCGCGGTCCGCAAACAGCGGCGCGACGATCAGTAACCCTAGTAGAGCTTTGTTCATAATTAACCTCCTTACGTCTTGATCTTTCTGGATCCCGAATCGTTACTCCGAGATACCTCAGCTATATGCGCCTTGACATGTGCGCAACCAGGGAGAACAGGAACAGCACTAGAAACACGAAGAACAGAATCTTCGCGATACTCGCGGCGGCGATGGCTACTCCGCCAAAACCCAGAATGGCCGCGATCAACGCCACTACGAAAAATGTCAGAGCCCAATACAGCATGTGGTTATATCCCCTGGCTTGATGGATGCAAGTTTCCTGCCATAGTCTATGTGTCTTGTTTCTCACCAGGCGAAGCATTTGCCGCGCAGAAAGTGCACTCTCGGGTGAGAACAAAGGTCATGGAATCCTTATTCCAGACGGGGCTGCTCCAGGCGCGGTGAAGGCGGAGTGGGAACAATACTCGGATTACGGTTTAGCCGCGCGCTGCTCGCGAGCCGGCGGCGTGCTGGTTCCGGGCGCGTAGATCCGAATCTCGACGCGATTTACGTCTTCCGTGTTGTTGCTCTTTCCCAGACCAATCGTCTTTAGATGCGTATCGTCGAACTTGAAGTTCTTTACCAGATACTCCCGGACCACCAGCGCCTGCCCCTCCGTCAGAAGCTTATCTTTTTGACTGTCGCCCTTCATTCCGGTGGACGCCGCGATTACCGCCAGCCCGAACGGCTGCTGCTCGAGAAATTGTCCAGTCTCAGTGAGTGCCTTGCCATTCTTCAATTTCGACTTCTCGGCGTCGTCGAAGAGTTTCCTCGAATCGTACTCGAACGACTTCGTGGGACTGGCGGAAGGCAGATTCGCTATTTGATACCTGGTGAGATCCCCGGAATCCTCGAACCCGCGATTCTTGAAGAATCCACGCAGCAGAAAATTATGCTTCAGCGCCTCCGCATCGTCCGATAAAGCCGCAGTGGCCGAAGCGGCTTGATTGTAGACCGTCTTATCGTTCACCAGCGCTCCTACGGTCCCGCGCCCTTGATTGATCTTGCTGGTGATTACCCCGAGATTACCGCTGAAGTCCTTTACGTTGTCGACTGCGGCACCCGCCGTATCCAGAATTTTGTCCGTCTTGGCAATCAGGTTGGACATGTCGATGGGCGGCTGGCTGGCGATGCTATCGCCATTTGCTAGATTTGCGGAGCCCTCTGAGCCGAATGAAATTTCCACATATTTATCGCCAAGAAGGCCATCGGACCGGATCGCGGCAATCGAATCCTTCTTGACTACTTCGCGAGTGGCTTGCTCCAGCTCCATCGCCACGTTCACTTTCTCATCGGGCTTCCCGGGCAGAGTCAGGTGCTTCACCATTCCCTTTCGAACTCCGCCGACGCGCACCGCCGCACCCTCCTCCAGACCCGCCACATTGTCGAATTGGGTGTTCAAGCGGTAGCTCGAATGAAACAATGCGGCACGGTTGCCGATCAGAAACACCGCGATCATAAAACATCCCAGAGTCAAAATGATGAATGCGCCAAGTCGAAATTCTTTAGTCATGATGCTCACCTAAGCCGCGGTCTTCAAAAACCGGGCGATAAATTCGTCCTTGTCTTTTTTCATGTCTTCAAATGTACCGTCCATGACCACGCTTCCCTGCCGCAGCATCACGATACGATCGGAAACCAGCCGCACGGCGTGGATGTCGTGCGTGACCGCGATCGAAGTCATGTGCCGTTCGCTTTTCAACTGCGCGATAAGACTGTCGATCTCGTCGGCTGTGATCGGATCAAGTCCTGCGGTCGGCTCGTCAAACAGTACGATTTCCGGATCCAGAGCCAGAGCTCGCGCCAGTCCGACGCGCTTCTGCATGCCACCCGAGATTTCCGCCGGCATCTTCGCCGCGTCGCGTTCCATGCCTACCTCCGATAGCAATTCGCGCACGCGCTTATCTCGTTCTTCGCGCGAAAGCTGTGTGTGCCGGGCCAGAGGAAATCCGACGTTCTGCGCGACGGTCAGCGAATCGTAAAGCGCGCCGTTTTGAAACAGGAACCCGATCTTCTTCCGGATTTCGTTCAATTCTTCATGCGATACCTTGGCAATGTCCCGGCCTTGGATTTCGATCGTTCCGGAGTCCGGCTTTTGCAGGCCGATGATCAGCTTTAACAACACACTCTTCCCTGCTCCGCTCTGCCCGAGCATCGAAACGGTTTTGCCCGCATCTATGGTCAGGTCGATTCCGTCAAGCACGACTTGAGATCCGAAAGATTTTCGCAACCCTCGAATAACGATGGACGGACCGTCTGATTTCGACTGATCGGATGGCGGGCCCGGATGTTGGATGGCGTCGCTCATGATGGAAAGAAGACCAGAATCAGTCGCACCAGAACCACGTCGGCGACGATGATCAGCAGGGATGAGATCACCACCGCGCTGGTAGTCGCTCGGCCCACGCCGGCTGTCCCGCCCGTGGTGCGCATCCCCTGAAAGCTCGCGACCAGGCCCATAATCGCTCCGAACGCTGCCGTCTTCAGCGTCGGCGGCAAGAAGTCGTTGAACGTTACCCCGTTCAAACCGCTGTTGATGAACAGGCGAAGCGAAATGGGTTCTGCGAGCGTCTGGGCGACCCAGCCCATAATGATGCCGCAGAAGTCCGCTGCGACCGTAAGCAAGGGAAGCATCAAAATGCATGCGATTACACGCGTCGCGGCAAGGTACCTGTAAGGGTCGACCGCGGAAGCTTCCATCGCGTCGATCTGCTCGGTAACTTTCATCGAGCCGAGCTCGGCGCCGATGCCCGCGGCCACGCGCCCGCTCACCACCAGCGCGGTGATGATGGGTCCGGTCTCCTTGAGGATGGAAAAAATGACGACGGCGGGCAGCAGCGATTTCGCCCCGAATCGTGCCAGGCTGGCGCGGGTCTGAAGCGAAAGCACCACGCCGACCGCGGCGCCCGCCGCCGCAACCAACGGCAGCGACACAGCACCGATAAAATCCATTTGCCGAATAAGCTCGCGCCATTCGAAGGGCCGCGTGAACGCCGCGCGCGCGACGCGCTTGCAGAAAAATCCCAGCTCGCCGAACCATTCGAAGAACCGAACCGTGCCCGATCCGGCAGCGCTCAAAAGGTCCCGCACCTCATCCGCGGAAGCAGAACGGTTACCCGCCATTCCGCCGGCCGCAATCGCCAACACGATGATGGAAGCGTAGAACAGCATGCACCAGCCCTGTTCTCTCAGCGTGTAGAGTGCCAAACTCCGATGGGCTTCATGTTGTAGGAACCCCCTCGTCCTTCTCCACGATGTCCTGCACCGCATCGCGGACAACCTCTTTTACAGCCTGAACCACTGCCTCCTTGACCGTCCCTTCGAATTCTTCGCCATTCAGCGGGATTTCGATTTCGCGCCCCACCACCTCTTTCACCGCGATCTCGAGCGTGGGCCCGACCGGTGGCAGAGTCTTGATAACTGCCTTGGCGACCTTCTTCGCCACCCTCGCCGCGGGAGGTGTCTCGGATGCGCCCTCGGCCTTGGCCTTCTCGGCTTCGGACCAGTCTTTTTCGAAGACGCTCGCGATCAACTTTACGGCCTGAGGACTCTTGAACATCGCGCCGACTTCGCGGCGAGCGTCCAGTTCAGTAGTTCGCAAGCTCTGACTGCCCAGAAAGACCCATTGGGAGTCCCGGCAGATGGCGCGCGTGTGCAATCGCATCGACGAGAGCTTGTGAACGCTGAGCCCGGGGCTCTTTCGCGTCAACCGTCCGATGATTCGGATGGAAACGCCGGCCTCCGCGCGTTCCTCCAGCAAGTGGATCATCGCGAGATCGCTTACATGCGGATCGTAGATCAGCAGCTCCTTTTTCGCTTTCCTGATAAACGCTTCCAATTCGCGCCTCGCATTGACTGGACTTACGATAAAATTCGCCGACCCGGCCGAATACGTCTGGCGATGGGAGTCGGCTTCGAACAGCTTGACGGCCTCGCGCACCAGAATTGGGTTACGGGTAATCGCGCCAAAACTACGGCTGTGTTCGATATCGAACGAAATGAAGTTGAACGCCAGAAGATACAGTTCGGCGCGATCCACAATCATCATTTTTCCGTGATAACGCGCGAGGTCGTTGGCGGTGCGCACCACCGTGACTCCCTCGGCAAGAAGCCGCATCTCGAGCTCCCGCAGATGTCTTTCACCGCCGCGATTGGTGTAGGCGATTAACGCGCGTACCGCGACGCCACGGCTCGCCGCGCTCAACAAGGCCTTCTCGATGTCCGCGCGGTCGAACCGAAAAATCAAGATGTCAATGCTTTTCTTAGCGTGTTGAATCGCCTTGATCAGCGGCGTGACACCTTCCCCGGGCTGGACGAAGACTTTCACGCAATTGACCTCCCACCCGTTTGTAAGCAGGCTGGCATCCGTATTGCTTCTTCTAACGGGCAGTGAGGCAATCACATTAAGGAGAACCCGGATGTCGTATATCAGACAGTCACTTACACTATCGCTGGCGTTCGCGATTACCGTGTGTGCCGGGGATGTCCCCACGAAAAAAAGACATAAAGCGGAACTGGAAACCGCAGAATCTGCGCAATCCGGCGTCCTGTGGCTTGCGCCTGCCGATCTCGAATCGCGCAATCTGTTTTTTGGCTCGGGCGGCGAAGCGCGCGCGCCGCACGGCACTGTGTTCACGTTCGACGGGGAGGATATGAACGGCTCTAACCCGAAACTTTACGTGCGCGCGAACGATGATGTGAAGTGGAAGTTGAAACTCGGATCGGAAGCGCGTCCGGAAACCGCCGCGACCCGCTTTGTCTGGGCGATCGGCTATTTCACAACCGACAATTACCTGGTCCCGGAGCTTCGAGTGGATGAGCTTCCTCAGCACTTGCATCGTGGCCAAAACCTGATTGGTCCCGGCGGAGTCCTACACGACGCTCGTTTGAAGCGAAATCCGGAGGGCTACGAAAAGGCCGGGATATGGAAATGGAAAGAGGATCCCTTTACCGAAACCCGCGAGTACAACGGTCTCCGGGTCCTGATGGCGCTGATGAATAACTGGGATCTCAAGGATGTGAACAACGAGGTTTTGGAAAGAAAAAAGAACAAAGACAAAGACAAGGATAAAGACAAGGATCAGGATAACTCCGCCACCCGCCGTCCGGAACGCCTGTTCATCGTGAGCGATCTCGGAGCCAGCTTCGGAACAGCCGGGATCGGGCGGCAACATAACCTGCGTAAAGGGAACCTGGAGTTTTACAAGCGCTCGAAATTCGTCGTGAAGGTTACACCGGAATACGTCGATTTTTCGACGCCTGCGCGGCCGGGCATGATCCTCTTGTTCAATCCGAAAGACTATTTTTCACGGGTGCACCTGGAATGGATCGGCCACCACATTCCCCGAGCGGATGCCCGTTGGGCGGGAGAACTCTTAGCGCGCCTTTCCGACGCTCAGATTCGCGATGCGTTTCGCGCGAGCGGATTTTCGCCTGAGGAAATCGATGGGTTTACGGCGGTTGTAGAAACTCGCATCAATTTACTAAAGAATCTTTGAAAGCAACTACGCCAACTATATGCGTGCCTTACCGGCCGTACTGGTGATCGCAGTGGGCCAATACGCCATCGCGTCCAATCCCAAGGACTCGGACGCGAAGCAATACGTCACGCACACCTACGGTCCCATCGCCCTTGGCCGCTCTGCCCTCGGCTCGGGCGTCGCACAGGCCGAGGATACTCCTCACGAGTGGGGATCAGGCGCTCTCGGCTTTGGCCGGCGTCTCGCCTCCGCGTTTGGAACCCACATCCTCAAGAAGAGCATCGAGTATCCGGTGGCGAAGCTTCGCCATGAGCCGTTTGGCTATCGCCCTTCCACCAGGAACGGGGTCAAGCCCAGGCTGTTGTATGCGCTCACGGCGGTTGTGATCACGCATAAGACCACCGACGGAAGCAGGACCGTGCACTCCGCGGAAATATCCGGCGACTTCGGCGCGGGACTGTTATCGCGATTATGGCAACCCGCCAGCACTCGAACGCTCGCGACCGGATTCGGCTCCGCCGGGACCATGCTGGCGGCCGATGCCGGCTATAACGTCGTGCGGGAGTTCTGGCCCGAGATCCGGCACCCGCATAGCCATGAAGCCGCGCGCGCAGCGCTACTGGAAAGCGTCAAATCAAAAGATCGTGATCGGGTTCTCGCCGCCCGGCCCAAACATGCCAAGCTGCATGGGGTCAAGCCGAGAGACAGCGATTCCGATCCTTATGATGTCCACTCGTCCATTGCGGAGCCGAGTGTTTCTGAACCGCGACCGTCGAGTGTTTCTGAACCGCGACCGTAAGGGAGCGGCTCCGCCGTTAGGGAGCGGCTCGGCCCTGAATTCCCGCTCAGCTCCCCGCAGCCGGGCTGAATTGAATCTCATGCAGCTCGGCATACAGTCCGCCGCGATTCAGCAGCTCGGCTTCTGTTCCGCGATCCACGATGGATCCTTTGTCGACCACGAAAATGACATTGGCCTGTCGAATGGTCGACAGCCGGTGCGCGATCAGGACACTGGTCTTGCCCTTCATCAGGCGCTCCAGCGCCTCGAATACCAGTTTTTCGGATGCGGCGTCGAGACCGGAGCTCGGCTCGTCGAGAATCAGGATCGGCGTGTTGCGGATAATCGCGCGGGCGATGGCGATGCGCTGCCGCTGTCCGCCGGAGAGCGTGTTGCCTCGCTCGCCCACGATGGTGTCATACTTTTCCGGCATTTCCTGGATGAACTCGTGCGCATTGGCCAATTCGGCGGCCCGAAAAATCTCGGCGCGGGTCGCATCCGGCTTGCCGTACGCGATGTTACGCCAAACCGGTCCGTGGAACAGGACCGTCTCCTGCAATACGAAGCTGATCTGCTCCCGTAGCGACTTTTGTGTAAAGCGGCGGATATCCGCGCCATCGATTTTTACCGCTCCCGAAGTCGGATCGTAGAACCTCGCGATCAGACTGACGATGGTCGTCTTTCCCGCGCCCGTCGGACCTACCAGCGCGGCCACCTGCCCCGGTTCGATTTCGAGACTGACGTCCGTTAGGATGGGCGTTTCCGGCATGTAATAGAAGCCCACGCGGTCAAATTCGATCTTGCCTTGGAAGGGTGCAGCGCGCCGCGCGCCCGGCGCATCCTTCACCTCGCCCTCCATTTCGAGGACTTCGCGGATTCGTTCATAGCCGACCGCCGCCTTCGAATAGGTGTCGGTCATCTTCGAAAGTTCCTGCATCGGCTTGTACATCTTGCCCAGGTACCAGATGAACATCACCAGCGACCCAGCCGACAGGCTGCCGGAGAGCGCCAGTCGGGCGCCGAACCACAGCACCAGCGTCGTCCCGATGGCCACGATCACCTCGACAATCGGAGCAAGCTTGGCTTTCAAACCGCGTGCGCGCAGGGCGATTTCGACGCTCTCCAGGCTTTCTTCCTCCAGCCGGCGCTGCTCATAATCCTCGCGCGCGAACGCCTTCACCACGCGGATCGATGTGAGAACTTCCTGAATGGTCGAGACGATCTCGCTTTCTTTCTTGCGTACTTCCCGCGAGGACTTCTTGATCAGCCGGGTGTACCGGTAAACAATGACAAACAGCGGCGGCGCAACCGAGAGCGCGATCAGCGTGAAGCGCCAGTTGATGTAAAACATCACGCCGACCATGCCGGCCAGCGTCACTACGTTGACCAGCCCGCCCAGCAGCCCCGAGGCGACAAAACTTTGAATAGCGTCGATATCGCTGGTCACCCTGCTGATCAGATCGCCGGTTTGCTTCTGGTCGTGATACGCAATGGAGAGCCGCTGCATGTGCGAATACAGCGTGCGCCGCAAGTCGTGCATCACCCATTGCCCGATGCTGGTGGTCAGATACTTTTCGGCCCAGGAGCACAGCGCCCCCAGCACCGCGATGGCAAGCATGGCCAACGCCGCGAATTTCAGAATCGCAAGCTTGTCCGTTCCCGCGATCGTCGCGATCCAATGATTCAGCCAGCCGTGATCTACCGGTGCCTTTTTCGGCCTTGAGGGAAGTACGCTGTCGAGAACGATCTTGAGCGGCCACGGCTCCAGCAGATCGGCGGCACCTTCGCCGATCACGGCCAGGAACCCCAGGAATAGAGCCCCTCGATGGGGTTTCAGAAGATCGGCGATCGTCCAGCTACGCTTTTGAGCGTTAGTATCCACTGTGTCGAGCTGACCACGCGACGTTCTCAGGCATCTTCTCGTTAGTCATGCCGTGCGATGCATTGATCACGTTGCTAAGCCTGCTAACCGGTACGCTGAAGCGACGACCCACGCCGCGCACTCTGAGACGGCGGTCCAGCATCGCGGCGATGCCCTTCGGACAGGCAAATGCATCGGGTGGGGTGCCTCGCAGCCCGATCTTGGTCCGCAGCCTCCGGCGATCCGTCCAGAGCCCGGTCCAGAATATCCACCCGGCGCTCTAATTCGGCCACGCGCGAGCGGAGCCATCTGCTGGAGTGCCGGTCGCCGCAAGCCAGAGCTGCGGTCAATCGCCGTTCCAGGTCTCTAATGCCGATGAGTTGATCCACAATCCAGGAACAGCCCGCATGGGAGTCCCTTTCCAATGTCCTCATCCTCTGGTCCATCCTCGGGGCGAAAGCTTGTCCACAATAGTACCCGAGCGAGAGCAACGGCACTTGACGTGCCAAAACGGGTAACTGCTTGAAAAACTGAGCGATTTCAACGAGGACCTGCTGAAATGGTCCGTTTCAGCCTGCCGCGATTCGTGCACTCGTCGCGGAAACGCCGCGCAGGATTTGCGCACTTGGGCATCTCCTGACGGTAAAAACGGCGGAGAAGCCGGCGGCGACCCCGGTTCTCTGGATCAATGGTCCTAATTTTCAACCGATTGCGCAATGGTGAGGGAGTTGCAACATTGGTTTCATTTTTAGGCAACCGGGACGAGTGCGCCTTGCTTATACCGTGAAAGGAGGTACTTGTCGTGCCGAGCAATCATACCGAAGCATTTGGCATTTATCGTAGCGACGTACAGGCGGGACTAGCGGTAGTTCGACTTATGGAATCCGGATTCTCGAGCCACGACATTTCCGTTTTGCTGCAAGACCACCGAAGCGCTCGCGCGATCGCTCAGGACGGGAATAGCGAGGCGCCCGAGGGTAGCGCGAAAGTGACTACCGCCGACCGCACGTTTGCCTTTCTGGGAGAAGTTAGCCCGGTTTCGCTTCCGGGCGTGGGCCCGTTCATCGCGGTCGGTCCGATCAGGGAGGCCCTGGCCGGGTTTGGCGCGCGTGGCGCGGGCGGCGATCTGGCCGGCGCGTTGGTCGACATGGGAATCCCCGAGTTTGAAGCGAGGCGATATATAGAGCGCATTAGAGAAGGCGGGGTCCTGCTATCGGTGCGCTGCGACAGCTCCGTCAGTGTGACGCGGGCGAAAAATCTATTGAAACAGATGGGCGGTCAGGATATCGCCTCCAGCGGAGAGGTCGACGCGGCACACGGCGCGGCCCCGCAGGACGGACCCGGGGCGCGATTGTAGGCGCCCAGCCGGGGAGAGCGCCTGACTGGTCGACAGGAATCGCAATCTGGATTCGGAGGGCAGTCCAGCGCAGGAGGAGAAGTTCCTCCTGCGCTGGGCTGCTTTTTGCTTGCTTCGGCGAGTACGTTAAGTTATTGATGGGCCAGTGAGACGGGCGAAAAAGACATACCGGAAAAAACATACCAGAAAACATACCAGAGATGAGGAGCTGATGGCATGAGGACCGCGGAGAGCACCCAGAACGGGTCGAAAACCAGCGAGAATAACGCACTGCTCAAGACATTGATTGCCTTCAAGAAGGGCAACTTCGACGTTCGGTTGCCTGTCGACCAGATTGGCGTCGCCGGCAAAATCGCCGACACGCTCAACGACATTCTGGAACTGAACCAGAAGATGGTCAGCGAGTTTGCGCGGATCAGCAAGACCGTCGGCAAGGAAGGCAAGATCGCGCAACGAGCCTCCATCGGATCCGCTAGTGGATCCTGGGCCGATTGTTTCGACTCGATCAACAGCCTGATCGGCGATCTGGTCCAGCCATCCACCGAGGTCGCGCGCGTCATCGGCGCCGTGGCCAAGGGTGACTTGTCTCAAACCATGTCTCTCGAAGTCGACGGGCGGCCTCTGCGTGGGGAGTTCCTGCACACCGCGCGGGTGGTCAACACCATGGTGGATCAGCTTAATTCGTTCGCTTCCGAAGTCACTCGCGTGGCTCGCGAAGTGGGAACCGAGGGGGAGCTGGGCGGCCAGGCCGTGGTCACCGGTGTCGCCGGGACGTGGAAGGATCTCACGGAGAGCGTCAACTCGATGGCCAGTAACCTGACCAATCAGGTACGCAATATCGCGGGCGTCACCACGGCCGTCGCCAAAGGCGATTTAACTACCAAAATCACGGTCGACGCACGAGGAGAAATTCTGGAGCTAAAGAACACCATCAACACCATGGTGGATCAGCTCAGCTCATTTGCCGCTGAAGTCACTCGCGTAGCCCGTGAGGTCGGTACCGAAGGCAAACTGGGCGGCCAGGCGGAAGTGAAGGGCGTCGCGGGCGTGTGGAAAGATCTGACGGATTCGGTTAACGGCATGGCCGGCAACCTTACCAATCAGGTTCGAAATATCGCCGAAGTCACTACGGCTGTGGCCAAAGGGGACCTTTCGACACGAATTACGGTGGACGCACGCGGCGAAATTCTTCAGTTGAAGAACACCATTAATACGATGGTGGATCAGCTCAGTTCGTTCGCCGCCGAAGTTACTCGCGTAGCGCGCGAAGTGGGTAACGATGGCCTGTTGGGTGGTGAGGCGGATGTGCCCGGAGTAGGCGGCACGTGGAAGGATCTAACGGATTCGGTCAATTCCATGGCCGGCAACCTGACCGCGCAGGTTCGGAACATCGCCGAAGTGACCACGGCTGTCGCTAAAGGCGACCTGTCGCGCAAGATCACTGTGACGGTTCGCGGTGAAATCCTGGAACTCAAGAACACCATCAACACGATGGTGGATCAGCTCAGTTCGTTTGCCTCCGAAGTGACTCGCGTAGCTCGCGAGGTGGGAACGGAGGGCAAGCTGGGCGGCCAGGCGGAGGTGGAGGGCGTCGCCGGAACGTGGCGCGATTTGACGGAAAGCGTGAACTGGATGGCCGGCAACCTGACCAACCAGGTCCGCAACATTGCGGGCGTCACGACGGCGGTCGCAAAGGGCGATCTTTCCACTAAGATCACGGTGGACGCGCGCGGCGAAATTCTAGAATTGAAGAACACCATCAACACCATGGTGGATCAGCTCAACTCTTTTGCGTCTGAAGTGACGCGCGTCGCGCGAGAGGTCGGTACAGAAGGTAAGCTCGGCGGCCAGGCGCAAGTCAAAGGCGTCGGCGGCGTTTGGAAGGATCTGACCGATTCGGTCAACTCCATGGCGGGCAATCTTACCGACCAGGTGCGCAATATCGCCGAGGTGACCACCGCGGTCGCCAACGGCGATCTGTCGCGAAAGATCACCGTGGACGTGCGTGGCGAAATTCTGGAGCTGAAAAACACCATGAACACCATGGTGGACCAACTCAATTCATTCGCGAGCGAAGTGACGCGTGTGGCCCGAGAAGTCGGAACCGACGGAAAGCTAGGCGGCCAGGCGCAAGTGAAAGGCGTCGGCGGCGTTTGGAAGGATCTGACGGATTCGGTCAACTCCATGGCGGGCAACCTGACGGCTCAGGTGCGCAACATCGCCGACGTGACTACCGCGGTAGCCAATGGCGACTTGTCGCGCAAAATCACGGTGGAGGTCCGCGGCGAAATACTGGAGCTGAAAAATACCATCAACATCATGGTGGATCAGCTAAATGCGTTCGCAAGCGAAGTGACCCGCGTGGCGCGCGAAGTCGGCACGGAAGGTAAGCTGGGCGGCCAAGCGGTGGTGAAGGGCGTGGCCGGAACCTGGAAGGATTTGACCGATAGCGTCAACTCCATGGCCAGCAATCTTACCAACCAGGTCCGCAACATCGCGGAGGTAACCACGGCCGTGGCCACCGGCGACCTTTCCCGCAAGATCACCGTGGAAGTGCGCGGCGAAATTCTGGAGCTGAAGAACACCATCAACACCATGGTGGATCAGCTCAGCTCCTTTGCGTCGGAAGTGACGCGCGTGGCGCGCGAAGTCGGAACCGAAGGAAAGCTCGGCGGCCAGGCCGACGTGCACGGCGTCGCGGGCACGTGGAAGGATCTCACGGATTCCGTGAATTCGATGGCCAGCAACCTGACCAGTCAGGTGCGAAATATCGCAGAGGTAACCACAGCGGTCGCCAAAGGCGACTTATCGCGCAAGATCACCGTCGATGTGCGCGGCGAAATCCTCGAGTTGAAAAACACCGCGAACACCATGGTCGATCAGCTCAACGCCTTCGCCAGCGAAGTCACGCGCGTGGCGCGCGAGGTAGGTACCGAGGGGAAACTTGGCGGCCAAGCCGAGGTGAAGGGCGTCGGCGGTGTCTGGAAGGATCTTACCGACAGCGTCAATTTCATGGCCGGAAATCTCACATCCCAGGTCCGTAACATCGCGCAGGTGACCACGGGCGTGGCGAAAGGCGACCTCTCCACCAAGATCACCGTCGATGCGCGCGGCGAAATTCTGGAGCTGAAGAACACCATCAACACCATGGTCGACCAGCTCAACGGGTTTGCGTCTGAAGTGACGCGCGTGGCGCGCGAAGTCGGCACCGAAGGCAAGCTGGGTGGGCAGGCGGACGTGCGCGGCGTGGCCGGCACATGGAAGGATCTCACCGACAGCGTCAATTACATGGCCAGCAACCTGACCAACCAGGTGCGCAACATCGCCGGCGTCACCACCGCGGTGGCGCGCGGAGATTTAACGACCAAGATCACGGTCGACGCTCGTGGCGAAATTCTCGAGCTGAAAAATACCATCAACATCATGGTGGATCAGCTCAGCTCATTCGCGTCGGAAGTTACCCGCGTGGCGCGCGAAGTCGGAACCGAAGGCAAGCTCGGCGGCCAGGCCGAGGTGAGGGGCGTCGCGGGTACCTGGAAGGATTTGACCGAGAGCGTCAACTCCATGGCCGGCAACCTGACCAACCAGGTCCGCAACATCGCGGAGGTCACCACCGCCGTGGCCAAAGGCGACCTGTCGCGTAAGATCACGGTCGACGTGCGCGGCGAAATTCTGGAGCTGAAAAATACCATCAACACCATGGTGGATCAGCTCAGCTCCTTTGCATCGGAGGTCACGCGCGTGGCGCGCGAGGTGGGCACCGAGGGAAAGCTCGGCGGCCAGGCGGAAGTTCGCGGCGTCGCCGGCACCTGGAAGGATCTCACGGACAGCGTCAACTCGATGGCCGGAAATCTCACGGCCCAGGTCCGCAATATCGCGCAAGTGACCACCGCGGTCGCCAACGGCGATCTGTCGCGCAAGATCACGGTGGACGTTCGGGGCGAAATTCTGGAGCTCAAGAACACCATCAACACGATGGTCGACCAGCTCAATTCGTTCGCCAGCGAAGTCACCCGCGTCGCCCGTGAAGTCGGCACCGACGGCAAACTCGGTGGACAAGCCGAGGTGAAAGGCGTCGCCGGCACGTGGAAGGATCTCACGGACAACGTGAATTTCATGGCCGCCAACCTCACCACGCAGGTTCGCGGCATCGCCAAAGTGGTTACCGCGGTCGCCAACGGCGATCTGAAACGCAAGTTGATTCTCGAAACCAAGGGCGAGATTGCGGAGCTCGCCGACACCATCAACGGCATGATCGACACGCTGGCGACTTTCGCCGACCAGGTGACCACCGTCGCGCGCGAAGTCGGTATCGAAGGCAAATTGGGCGGCCAGGCGCGCGTGCCGGGCGCCGCCGGCATCTGGCGCGATCTTACGGATAACGTCAATCAGCTCGCGGCGAATCTGACCACTCAGGTTCGCGCCATCGCCGAAGTTGCAACCGCTGTGACTAAAGGCGATCTGACGCGTTCCATCGCCGTCCAAGCGGAGGGTGAAGTTGCGTCGTTGAAGGACAACATCAACGAGATGATTCTGAATCTCGCGGCCACCACTCGCAAGAACAATGAGCAGGATTGGTTGAAGACCAACATCGCGAAGTTTACCGGCATGATGCAGGGCCAGCGCGACTTGTTGACGGTCGCCCAATTGCTGCTCTCCGAGCTGACCCCGCTGGTCGGCGCGCAACACGGCACCTTCTATATCGCGGAACAGGCCGAGGACACCTTACTGAAGTTGCTCGCCGGATACGCCATTGACGATCATGGCGACATCCCGCGTCAGTTCAAGACCGGCCAGGGTCTGGTGGGCCAGTGCGCCAAAGAGCGCGCGCGCATTCTGGTTACCAACGTGCCCGGCGAGTATGTCCGCATTAATTCGAGCCTCGGCAATGCCGTGCCCGTCAGCATTGTCGTACTGCCGGTGTTGTTTGAAGGCGACGTGAAAGCCGCCATCGAACTGGCTTCGTTCGGGCAGTTCAGCGAGGTCCACCTTGCCTTTCTCGATCAGCTCACCCAGTCCATCGGCATCGTGCTGAACACCATCGCGGCGACGATGCGCACCGAGCAACTGTTGCAGCAAAGTCAGGCCCTCGCCGAGGAGCTCCAGAGCCAGCAGCTCCAACTGCAAACCACCAATGAGGAGCTTCAGGAAAAGGCGCAGCTTCTCGCAGAACAGAAGACCGAAGTCGAGACCAAGAATCAGGAAGTCGAGCAGGCCAAGAAGGCGCTGGAAGAAAAGGCCGAGCAGCTATCGCTCACGTCGAAGTACAAGAGCGAGTTCCTGGCGAACATGAGCCATGAATTGCGCACTCCGCTCAATAACCTTCTGATTCTGGCGCGCATGCTGTCGGAGAATTCGGATAAGAACCTGACTCCCAAGCAGGTGAAATTCGCCGAAACCATTCACACCTCGGGAACCGATCTGCTGGCCCTGATCAGCGACATTCTCGACCTCAGTAAGATCGAGTCCGGCAAGATGGACGTGGAAATCGGCGGAGTTCGCTTCAGCGAACTTCAAGACTATTGCTCGAAGACTTTCCGGCATGTGGCGGACGGCAAGGGCCTCGATTTCACCATCGATCTTGGCAATTCCGTGGCGTCTGAACTCATGCATACGGACGCGAAGCGGCTGCAACAGGTGTTAAAGAACCTGCTCTCCAACGCGCTCAAGTTCACCGAGCACGGGTCCGTGCGGCTGGCGATCGACAAGGTGGTCGGCGGGTGGACGCCCACCCACATGACCCTCGGCCGCGCAAAATCCGTGATTGCGTTTTCGGTCGCCGATACCGGTATCGGCATAGCCTCCGATAAGCAGCGGATCATTTTCGAGGCCTTCCAGCAAGCCGACGGCACCACCAGCCGCAAGTACGGGGGCACGGGACTCGGTCTTTCCATCAGCCGGGAGCTGGCCCGTTTGCTGGGTGGAGAAATCCGGTTGCAGAGCGCGCCGGGCATCGGCAGCACGTTCACCCTGTACCTTCCGCAGGCTTACATGGCGCCTGCGCAGCCGCTCAGGAGCGAGGCGCTGAGCACGAGTCCCGTGATTCTGGAAGCGGCAGTTCGGGACAGCCAGGACAGCGTCGATATGATTCTTCCCTCGACGCCGCTGGGTGGCCAGGAGTTGGTGGAGGATCTGGTCATCGATGACGATCGGGGTTCATTGCGCCCAGGAGATCCAGCGTTGCTGATCGTCGAAGACGACGTAACATTCGCCCGGATTCTCCTCGATCTTGCGCATGAGCGCGGACTAAAGGCGCTGGTGGCCCTCCGCGGCAGCAGCGCGATTTCCCTGGCGCGCGAATTCAGGCCCGGCGCGATCACCCTGGACATCAATCTTCCCGATATAGCGGGGTGGACTATTCTCGATCGTCTGAAACACGATCCCACCACTCGTCATATTCCGGTCCATATCATCTCCGGCGATGACGATCGGCGGCGCGGACTCGCGCTCGGAGCCATGACCTATCTGGAGAAGTCCGTTGACGGCGATTCCCTGGCCGAGGCCTTCGCCGCGATTGAGCATTCCACCCAGAGCCGTGTGAAGAAGTTGGTGGTGGTTTGTCCTGACCGAGAAATGCTGGGCGGAATTTCGGATATTCTGACGGCGCCCGATATCGAATTGATCGGAGTGGGAAGCGGCGGCGAAGGACTCGCCGTCGCCCAGCAACAATATCTTGACGCCATTGTGATCCATGGCGACACAGCGGACATCGGTCCGTTGCAGCTCATCGAAGAACTCCAGTCAGCGGTCAGTCCGCACGTGCCGCCCATGATCCTGTTCAATGCGCTCGCGCTGACGCCGGATGAACAGATGGATCTGCGGCGCGTGTCCCGGACCAGCATCGTGAAGTCCGCTCAAAGCCTGTCGCGTCTCCTCGACGAATCCGTCCTTCTGATGCATCGCGACGAAGCTCAGTTACGCCTGCAGCAGCGCCGGTTGCTGGAACAACTTCGCCAGTCCGATCCCACGCTGGTCGGGAGGACAGTCCTGGTGGTGGATGACGATGTCCGCAACATCTTTGCCCTCACCAGCCTTCTCGAAGATCACAAGCTCAACGTGACACACGCTGAAAACGGGCGCGCTGGAATCGAGCTCTTGAAGAGGACGCCCAATATCGATCTGGTGCTGATGGATATCATGATGCCGGAAATGGACGGCTATGAAACCATGAATGCCATTCGCAAAGTTCCGCAATTCCGGTCGCTTCCCATCGTCGCGCTCACTGCCAAGGCCATGAAGGGAGATCGCAACAAATGTCTGGAAGCTGGCGCGTCGGATTACATCACCAAGCCGGTGGATCTGGAGCAACTCTTTTCCGTGCTTCGCGTGTGGATCAGCCGCGCGCATGAGCTGGCGGAAACGACGGCCAGTTCGTAAGCAGCATCCGCCACGGAGGGCGAACCATTGACACCGGACTTGAGTTTACATAAAATTACAGACGGAACCCTAGCTGTCGGAATTATGGCCACGACGACTGAATTCAAGTTGACCGCGGCGACTCAGGCGCAACCAAAAGTAAAACTGCTTTTGGTGGATGATTCCCCCGAGAATCTCGTCTCCCTGGAGGCGACTCTCGAGGGGCTGGGACAGGAGCTGGTGTTCGCGGGATCCGGCACGGACGCGCTTCGCCGTCTGCTGGAGGATGACTTTGCGGCGATTCTCCTGGACGTCAAGATGCCGGGAATGGACGGCTTTCAGACCGCGGAATTAATTCGCGCGCGGAAGCGTTCGCGCCACACGCCGATTCTGTTTCTCACCGGATACAAGAACGAGGAGCATCTGTTCCGCGGCTATGATCTGGGCGCAGTGGATTTTCTCTTCAAGCCCGTCGTCCCTGAAATCCTGCGCTCCAAAGTGGGAGTATTCGTCGAATTGAGCCGCAACACCGCGCTGCTGGAGCGCCAGGCCAAAGTGCTGGGCAAGGCCGAACAGAAATTCCGATCTCTGCTCGAAGCCGCGCCGGATGCGATGATCATCAGCTCGGAAGACGGCCGGATCAACCTGGTGAATTCCCAGGCGGTGGCTATGTTCGGTTTTGAGCGGGAAGAACTGATCGGTCGAAGCATTCTTACTCTGGTTCCGGAATGGACCGGCGGTTCAATCGCCGCTCCGGGCTCCTCCGCTGCTTCCGTGCACCGGCAACTATGGGGCCGGAGGAAGCGGCAGGTCGAATTTCCCATTGAGATCAGCGTCAGTCCGTTGCAAACTGACGACGGGCTGCTTCTGATCTCAGCCTTGCGGGATATCACCGAGCGCCGGAAAGCCGATCGCGCCCTGCTCGAGAGTGAGGCCAAGTTCCGGCTGTTGGTCGAGAACGTGGTGGACTACGCGATTTTCATGCTCGACACGGACGGCTACATCGTCAGTTGGAACGCAGGCGCCCAGCGCATCCACGGTTATCGAACTGAAGAAATCATCGGCAAACACTTGTCCCGCTTCTATCCGCCCGAGGACGCGCAAGCGGGACGACCCGAGGACGCGCTTAAAGTTGCCGCCGCCGTGGGCCGGTGCGAAGACGAGGCTTGGCGGATGCGGAGAGACGGCTCTCGGTTTTGGGCCAACGTGGTTCTCACGGCGCTGAGGGATGAAAACGGGCGCTTGGTGGGCTTTGTGAAGGTGACCCGCGACATCACGGATCTGAAGAAAGCCGACGAGGAAATCCGCGAGCTGAATGCCAGTCTCGAGCGGCGCGTGGCGGAACGCACTGAAGAACTCGTTGCGTCGAACGAAGCTCTGCTCCAGTCCAACGAAGACCTGAACCAGTTCGCTTATGCGGCCAGCCACGATCTTCAGGAGCCGCTCAGAATGGTCGCTCTGTTCAGCCAGATGCTGAACTCCGCCTACGCGGGGCGGCTCGATCCCGAAGCGGATCAGTACATCTCCTACGTCGTCAATGGCGCGCAGCGAATGGAGCAGTTGTTAAAGGATCTGCTGGAATACTCGCAGGCCGGGTCCAAGAGCGAAGGGCCGGCGCAACCTGTCGATTGCGGCAAGATCATGCAACAGGTGCTGCTCAACCTCCAGGTCTCGATCGAACAGAACGAAGCCGCCGTCATCTGGTCGGATTTGCCCACGGTTCCGGCGCACGAAGTGCGAATGGTTCAACTGTTGCAGAATCTCGTCGGAAACGCAATCAAATACCGCGGACCGGAGGCTCCCCGGATTCACGTCTCCGCGCGCCGCGGAAACACCGGCTGGATATTCTCCGTTCAGGACAACGGCATCGGTATCAGCCCCGAATATGCCCAGCAGATTTTCGGAGTCTTCAAGCGTCTGCATGGCCAAAACTACCCTGGAACCGGCATCGGTCTGGCCATCTGCCAGCGCATTGTCGAAAGATACGGCGGCCGAATCTGGGTAGAATCTACACTCGGAGAAGGCTCCACATTCTGTTTTACACTGCCGGCGGTGGCTGGCGAAGCAGCCGATCCCAGCGAAGCAATCAACGCTAGCCAAGCGATCGGCCCTAACCAGGCAATCGGTCAAGGCACTGCCTGACTGGACTCACTAACGTGCCCCTGTTTTCAGCCCTCCGCGTGGCCCAGCGGCCGCGTGTTCTTCTCGAAGTCTTCATGGTAGGCGGAGAAAGCTTCGCCGTTCCACAGAACCGTGATGAGGCCCGAGCGCGACACCGCCCCTTCGAGTTCGACCACGGCCTGCGATGGGATTTCTACCAGTATCTCGGTCGGATGGCGCAGGCGGCTTCCGGGGCGCTCTTCCAGCTTGACGGCGCTCACCGGGGCGGAAAGCTTAAATCGCGGTCCGGTCGATTCGGGCATGCCCTGGCTCCTACAGTTAGGTATGTTTGTCCAGAATACACCAAACTATGTTCGTTTTTTCATCGCCGAAATGGGGTGATTCGCCGATTTACGAAACAAACTCGAACCTGGCGCTTCATACAAACGGGGGTACACGCCTGATGGCTCGACGCACGAGCATCGCTCTTTCGGGCTCGAATGGACCCGATGCACCCACCCATCCCGATGCACCCACCCATCCCGATGCCCTCTCCAGTCCCGACGCCCTCTCCAGTCCCGACGCCCTCTCCAGTCCCGACGCCCTCTCCAATCCCGATGCCCTCTCCAATGAGGTTCAGCGTCAGCGCGAGGAGTTCGACCGGGGTGGGCGGGAAACACAACGGCTCTTGAACGGAGTTGTCCACGATCTTCGAGCTGCTGAGCGCGGGATCAGGATCGCGGCAGAGTTGCTGCGCGACGACTTGGGCGAGGCGCTCACCGGCCCGGCGGAGGCAACCTTCCAACAACTGCTTGAAGGCGTCGCCACAATGAACCCGATCCTTACCGCTATCAGCAGCTATTCGGTTTCCTTACCGGCAGCCAGGCACGCCTTTGTGCGAGTCCCTATGGAAGTCGCGCTTCGATCGGCCCGCGTGAGTTTAGACCGGGAAGTTCGGGAGTGCGGCGCCGTCATTTCGCACGATCCCCTTCCCCAGGTATTGGGTGACTCAGAGCGATTGCAGGCGCTGTTTCGAAACCTGATCGACAACGCGCTCAAGTTCAGGGACGCCACACCTCCCCGAATCAATGTCCAAGCGAAGGCGAACCCTGGCCATTGGATTTTCTCGGTTCAGGATAACGGAATCGGAATCGACCAGAAGTATTGGGACAACCTGTTTACCCCATTCAAGCGGCTCCACGGCTCCGAGATACCGGGAGTCGGGCTGGGCCTCGTAATTTGTAGGAAGATTGTGGAGACGCATGGAGGGCGCATCTGGATTGAGTCTCCGGCAGGCGGCGGGACCGCGTTTCTGTTCACTCTTCCCATGGAAGCTGGCACCGATGAATAATGCGCCACAGCCGACGAAAGAACCGGTCGTCCGTATTCTGCTCGCGGAAGATAACGACGGCGACATCTTCCTGGTTCGCCGCGCCCTCGAAAAGAGGGGCGTACTTCACCAACTGACACTCGCTCGAAATGGAGAGGAAGCTCTGGAATTGCTGGAGCGAGCCGAAAGCGGTCCCAGCTCTGAGGCGCCCAGGCTTATCCTGTTGGACCTGAATCTCCCAAAAATAGATGGCACGCAAGTGCTGTCGCGCATTCGCCAGACCAACGCCTTCAGCGCGACGCCGGTGATTGTTCTGACATCGTCGGATTCACCCAAGGATCGCGAATCGGCTCTTGCGCTGGGGGCCAACGTGTATTTTCGCAAGCCGACGGACTTGCAGTCATTCATGCATTTGGGAGAAGTGGTTGAAGGAGTCCTGGAGGGCCGCCCGCCTTCCGACCCGCCCGTGTCATGAGGCGCGCCCGTCAGGGCGCGCGCAAACCAGTCCTTGAGGCGTGCCGACATCCCAGGCGCACACCCCACGTCACCCCGGGCGCACTCCTCGCCCCCGTCATCCCGAACGAAGTGAGGGATCTGCTTCTCGTTCCGATTCCGCAGAGGCTTCTTCAAAATCGGGGACTGTCCGAACTGCCCAAAGTCGCGGCCTCAATCCCCCATAGCCCGAGAATCCTTCCTCCGCCGCGGGCGGATTGTCCCCTTTTTCACACTCCTCGCCTCCGTCATCCCGAACGAAGTGAGGGATCTGCTTCTCGTTCCACTCCGCGGAGGTTTTTTCAACAAACCGGAGACCCCAACCAGCGACATAACTAACTATTTTCCGACTCTATCTCCTCTCGATTCCTCCACTTCCCACTTCGGTCCACACCTCTGCGCACAATTCCCGGGTTATCTTGAAACCGAAGAGATCGGTGCTCGACCAGCAAGAGAGCCGGTTCCACTGAGCAGGGCATTCTAGACAAAGCCGCTGTAAGGTGTTTGAGTGCTGGGTGGCCGCCTGTCTTAAACTCACAGGATCCCCGCCGTGGCGGATGAAAAACACGGATCTGGCGTTCGGGATTCGGACGCGGTGAAGCCGGCTTCAGTTCAGATTTTTTGAGGCACGACAGAATGGAGTGCTCGTTATGACGCACGACAGACTGGAGTGCTTGTCTCGTGGGGCAGGCGACCGATCGTCTGCCAACGGGATTGTTTCTTAACCTTATGCTTGTGAACTTATAAATATCGAATCCTGTGGCGCACGTCGCAGACCCGTTCCGGGCTTTCAACCGCACAGGCCGCTCGCGCCGTTGCGCGCGATTTACGTCGCCTGCCAATGGAGTCTTCTTGATCTTATGTTCTTGATGTAAAAATATCCGCGGTCGCGGTGCCGCTCCTGGCGACCGCCGCCGTGCGCCAGTAGTGTCATTCGATGACACCTTCATTTGGCTCTTCCGCCAACGCACGGTACAGCCGCGTGCTGACGAATCGACATCCTCTAGGAATCGTGTTGACGCCTGGAGAACGTAGCGGTCGACCGGGGAGTCGCCTGGTCGCTCGCTCCGAAATCGGCCTTCGCCTCGCGGTTCGAGGAGACATCCTGAGCGCCCGAGTTTTCGAGGATCCGCTTCGCCTGCTTTTCCAGATCCGAGTTGTCGCAGTGTACCGATAGCAGGATACCTCCCCTCCGGATTCGACCCTCGTAGCGCTTGGCTTCGTATTCGGGCATACCCGACCCGATCAAAGCGCCAGTGAGGCCGCCGATGGTTCCGCCCACCCCGATGCCGCCCAAGAGCCCCATAATGGGTCCCGCGGCTATGAAGGGACCCAGTCCTGGAACTGCAAGCAGCCCGATTCCGGCGAGCCAACCGAGCGCGCCACCGACCACGGCTCCCGATCCTGCGCCGGCTGCCGCGCCCTCCGGCGCCTTGGTGTTCTTCTCGTGAGCCAAGTCTTTGTTGCCGGAGTTTTCAGAGAAAAGAACCGACACGTCAGTGTTGCGAAAACCCGCGAGCCGAAGCTGGTCCACGCCGTCAGCCACCGCCCCTTCGCTCGAGTAAAGTCCGAAGACTGAAATGTTCTTAGCCATTTCTCCTCCTTTTTTAGTCCCTTGGTAGGCGATCATTCAAGCGCGCAGGCCGTTCGTGCCGTTGCGCGCGTTTCTTGGTCGCCCCCCATTTGTCGTCTTTGATCGTCGTACTCTCTCAGCGTCAGCGGTTTTGTGGCTGTCGCCGGATTGCACCGGCGCCGCCGAAACGCCCAGCGCCAGCATCGTCCAGACCGGAAAAACCATCGTAAAATTGCTTTTTTGCATCGGACTTCGCAACTGCTTCCACCGGGAGCTTGCCGGGGAAGCTTTCGGGAGCGGCCGCAGCTCACGGCCGGAAAAAAATGCCGACAAAGGCGATAAAACTGCACTGTTAAATTCGACCATAGGCCCGCGCCTACTTTCCTTTTGGATGACCTTCCTCGCTATGGTGCTTGAGGACCGTGCGCGCGGCGACCTCTTTTGCCCGTTTCCCATAGCGTCCCGACTTTTGAGCGCTCTCGACTTGCTCATGGACGTGCTCGTACATGCCCAGTTCCTTTGCGCCAACACCGTTTAAGTGCTTTCTTCCGGGCATTTTCGAGCAGACTCCTTTCGCCCTCTCGGATGCAAGTTACGCGCCACAAAGGTCAACGTTTTTCTGTGCCTTTTGGCTGTCGAAATGCTTAAGAATCTCAGATAGAATACAGTCATGTCAGCCAAAACCAATGAGGCCGTTGTTCTTGTGGTGGATGACGATGAGCAGGAGCGCTCCAGCCTCTCCGCCATGATTTCCGCGCTCGGCTACACGGCCGAGACGGCACACGACGGCGAAGAGGCTCTCGAACGGCTCGGGTCCACACCCGTCGACGTTATCGTCACTGACTTGATGATGCCGCGGATGGATGGATTTCAGCTTTTACAGGCGCTTCTCGGCCGCGGCGATCTCACACCAGCCATCGTTCTAACCAGCTTCGGGAGCATCGATCAGGCCATTTCGGTGGTCCACGATCTGCGCGCGTTTTGGTTCCTCGAAAAGCCGGCGAAATCTTCGGTGCTTGCAAGTCTGCTCGAGCGGGCTGTTCAGCACAAGGGCTTGGTCAAGGAAACCGAGCGGCTGAAACGGCAGTTAAGCTACCAGGGCTTCCTGGGCGATTTATATGGGACCTCCGGGCCGATGCGGCAGGTCTTCTCGCAGATCCAGCAGGTTGCTCCCAGCTCTGCCTCCGTGCTCATCACCGGGGAAAGCGGAACTGGAAAAGAACTGGTCGCGGGCACGATTCATAAGCTGAGCCCCAGGGCCGCCGGCCCATTCGTCGCGATCAACTGTTCCGCCATCCCCGAGAATCTTATCGAAAGCGAATTATTCGGGCACGAGAAGGGTTCTTATACCGGCGCTCTGGGACGCCACGCCGGCTGCTTCGAGCAGGCGCATCGCGGCACATTACTTCTGGATGAAATTGGGGAGATGCCGCTGGCGATGCAGGCGAAGCTCCTGCGCGTTTTAGAAGACGGTAAAGTTCGACGGCTGGGGGGTGCGAGCGAAATTGTCGTGGATGTGCGCGTCCTGGCCGCCACCAACCGCCCCATTCAGGAATCCATCGAAGGAAAGTTCCTGCGGGAAGACCTGTACTACCGCTTGAATGTGTTCGCGATCTCTCTCCCGCCGCTGCGGCACCGCAAGGAAGATATTGCGGGGTTGGCGGAAGTCATTTTGCGCGAAATCAATCGCAAGCACGACTACCGGATCGGGGACGTTCATCCCGCGGTCATCGACCGGCTGGTGAATTATTCCTGGCCGGGCAATGTCCGCGAGCTGAGGAATGTTCTCGAGCGCATGGCCATTGTCGTCCAGCAAGGCACCCTCTTGCCTGAGCATCTTCCCAAATCCTTCGGACTCCAGAGAGATCAGAAACCGGCGATGGCTTTCGACCAGGTGGATCAGCAGAACTTGCTCGTGGTCGAGCCGGGAAAACCGCTCAGCGACGTGGAGAAAGCCTACATCCAGTTGACCTTGAAAACCACGAATAATAACAAGACGCGCGCCGCTGAGATTTTGGGAATCAGCACCCGAACTCTGCACAACCGGCTCGCCGAATTTGCCGCGGAGGAAGCGAAGGCCGGCAGGGCCAATACAAGAGGAGCGGTCGCGGTAGGGTAGTTCTAGAAGTGCGTCATACAGATTGCGCATTGTTCGGACAGGCGGTGGACGGGATGGCCGCCGCGTGGCTTAAATCCATCCCGCCACATTCACTGATTTACTGCTGAGCAAGCGCACCGCGTTGCGCTAGTGTTTGCCCTTAACTACGTGGCCGCGTCCATCCCGCATTTCGTTCCCTTTGAAGTGGGCGGCATCGACGCGCTTTTCCGGTACCGCTTTCTCACCTCTAGCCGGCATTGGGCCCTTATAACCATGGTCCGGGTGGAAACGGTTATTTACGTAGCCATGGAACTCGGGAGCACCATGAAACCATGGGCCGACACCGATGAAGATGCCGCCACTAAACCACTCTGGACCGTAGTAGCCCGGAGGGGCGCACGCATACGGAGGAACGTCATAGTAACCATAAGGACAGTCAGGCGCGACTCCGATTTCGACGCCGACCTGAGCCTGCGCATTGGGGCCGGTAGCCGTGAAGCCGATTGCAGCAATCGCAAGTACCAATAGATGAAACATTAATTTGCTCATTGAATTCACCTCGCAATTGTTAGAGAGAACTGACCCGAAAAGTGTTTCGCAGAACCTTATTCACATTGCTCCGGCACATATGTCCGTTGGATGAGACTTCATCGAGGCGGGCGCGAGAGTCGCCTGCTATCGTGTGCGTCACAACCTCGACAGGCTTCCGTCAAACCGTCCGGCCAGTCCACGTTAGTGTTGCTGCGTCCCGGAAGTTCGTATAGTGGTAATGCTGGTTCCGATAATTGTTCCGGAGACGACCAGCTCCACTCGCCGGTTCATCTGACGGCCGGCTGCATTGGCATTGTCAGCCACGGGCATCGTCTTGCCGAACCCTTTTGCCGTAATATTGTCCGGAATGAGCCCTTGTTGAAGCAAGTAGCTTCGGACGCTGTTAGCCCGATTCTCGGAGAGCCGCATGTTATAGTCGTCGCCGCCGACGCTATCCGTGTGGCCCTCGACTTCAATCTTGAGACCAGGATGGCTCATGATGATCCCGGCCACTTTCGCGAGCTTCTCCCGTGCGCCGGGACGCAAACTATATTGCGCCGTGTCGAACAGGACATCGGACATATTCACGATCAGTCCACGCGCGGTATCGCGGGTCTGCAAGATCGCATTGAATTGATCGAGAAGCTGCTGGCGGAGCAGGGTTTGATCCTGTTCCGCCTGCGCGCGCAGTCGATCGGATTCGGCAGCTGCCATGCGGGCCTTCTCGGTCTCCGCCGCGAGCTGCTGCTGTTGAGCTAACGAGGCTTGCTTAGCGGCCTCTGCCTCGTCCTTTTCATGCAACGCAGCCTGACGCGCGAGCTCGGCTTGCTGGCGCGCGAAATCCGCTTGTTGTCGAGCAGCGTCGGCTTCCTGTTTCTCCAGCCGAGCCTGCTGCGCGGCCGCCAGAGCCTCGGCTTTGCTCCGTTCCGCGGCCGTGCGGTCGGCCTCCGCTAGCGCGCGTTGGCGTGCCTCTTCGTCGGCTTTTAGTTTGGCGGCCTCGGCGCGCTCCCTTGCGGCGTTTTCGCGTGCAAGCGACGCCTGGCGCTCACTTTCCTGCTGTTCCTGAAGTTCCCGGCGAAGCGCCACGATGCGTGCGTCTTCCGCCCGAACGGCGGCTTCCCGGGCCATGGTGATGACGGGTTTCTGACCCGGCTTTTGATTCTGGTAACGCTCTGCCTGCTCCAACGCTTGGGCAGCCTGGGAGTAGCTTTCCGTCGCATACTTGTTCGCTCCGGCGACGCGAGCGAGTTGTAGCGCATTTTCGGCTTCATACAACTCGAACGGATACCTCTTGCCAACCACAATCGGCGTGAATCCCCGAGCCCTTCCCTGCATGGTGTAGGTTCCGCGCGGCAGAAGTTCATAGCGCGCGTTGATCGTTTCCTTCACGCCTTGCGTATCCGGCCGGATCACGTTTTCAGCCACCACGACATCGCTTGGCTGAGTTACCGCGTAGTATGGTTCGGCGGTGACGATCATTCCGAAGGTTTGGATATCGCTGCTCGTCTCTATCTTGCTGGTGGAGCCCGCGCCGTAATGATCGAGTGTCAGTTCCCCGAGATTAACCGGGCGCCCATCCGGCGAAATGGCCCATAGCACGTAGGTCAGGTATTCCGGTCCGAAACTGCTGGGCTGCGCCAGATTCTTGAGTTCCGCCGAAATGTGAATCACGCCGCGCACGCTTTCCACCTTCGCTGATCCCGTGACGTGAGCCGTCACCGGTGTGCCCTGGAAATCGATCTTCGTCGACCCGCCGCGATGAAGGTAGTTCACCGCATCAGTTGTGCGCGCGACCACCTCAACGCGAAAGATAGGCTGCGGCACGGACCGGTCCGGCTCTGCCGGTGTAGGATTCTGCGTGGGATTTTGGATTTGCGCCGATAGCGAAATCCCTGCCATTAGGGCCAGTGTCGTAATTGCGATTGGTCGTATCATGCAGTGAATCTTGCAAATGAATTGCCACCTACGCTTTGCTGTTACGGTTCAGTGAGATTCATCTAGTGGCCCCCGGATGCGCGGAAGAAATTACTGACCTGGAAGAATTGTCGGCATGGTGATGTCCTTGCCGCCAACTTCAATTCGCGAGAATTCCTCAGGCACTTTGAGCGTCGAGGTCGTCAGGTCTTCTAGGAGACTGACATCGCGCCGAAAGCTGAGCGGCGCTCTCAAGGTGATGCCGTCGCGCGTAAGGGCTTACTGGAGCGCCGAGCGGTCGCCGCTTTGACCGGCGGTTGCGTATCCGCCGACCTCGGTCACCGGGTTCCGTTAGTGTGGCGACTCAGCGCGTTTCCGCGGAACACGGTTCCTGCTACCGGAAGCATGTCTCTTGGCAGCCATTCGATCGTCCGTTGTTTTAAGAGTAACGTCTGGTCGGAGGAATCCGTGGGTCACTGATACGTTCGAATTATGGCCGGAAACTCGGTCTCGCAGCCGCCAAACGAAAGTTTACTATCATAGTATTATTAGTGATCCCCCCCGTTTGTGGGTATCGGGTATCAATAAGCTAGGCAGCTTTAAAAGTTCCCGCACACTCCCAACGTGATCGCCGATGCGCGGAGAGGCGGTGGGCATGAGTTAGCGCGATACGCGGTCTGCGTTCCGTGGTCTCCATCCATTCGGTCTCTGCCAGGTAGTGAAGGTACCGATCGAGCGTGCGGACGGGCATGTTAAGCCTTTCGGCGATTTTCTTGCGCCGTGCATAGATTTCGCGGCCGTTGTGAGCGAACCCTAGAAAGTATTGCTTCACCTGTTCCAGCACCCTGGGTTTTGGCCGCCACGGGGTTAAATTGTTCTTCATCGAGGGAGTCCCCGGTGATCACCGGCCTGCCGCGGATCCGCTCAGAAGCGTGGAGACGCATTGAGCACATTGACGGATGGGATAGCTCGAGGATATATTGGGCGTGTCCAAGGAACTTTCCTTTCAGGCGGCGTGTCGCTCGCAACGGCGCGCCGCTCGTTCTTACGCAGGCATCCGGTATCGGACGGCACGGCCGAAGCGCCTGTATTCCGGGAACCCCTGCGCTGCGTGATCACGGCCTTCTTTTCGGTCTCGAAATCTCCAGTTGCACAAGGTCTGCGGTGAGAGTCCGTGAATTCGCGCGAATTCCTTTTCGCTGACCCAACGTCCGGCCTTCTGTTCCGGGAGAGAAGTGGCTTCAGTGAGTTGCATACCGCGCCAGAATACGACAGGTAGGCCTTATTTAAGTCCGCCTAATAAATCCTTGGGCTGCCTAATAAATCGGGAATTATTCTGCGTGACCTTCGGGCGGGGGCCAGTCTAATCCGTGCTTCTTGCAGTAAGCACCGAGGATCGATGACACATTGTCCCGTTGCCCCTTCGCTGGGTATTTAGTCAGGTACAAGATCTTCGCAGCTGCCAGACTTCTCTCCCCTCTTCTGTTCGCTCTGAAGACCTCCAAAGCTCTGGCTTTGAGCTCCTCTGGTATCTCTATGGGGCGACCGCGAGGTTTTCTCTCGTGGCTGTCGTCTACTTGCGTCCGTTGGGCTTGGACAGGTTCGTTGGGTGCTGCTTCGGTTTTTGCCGCTTCGACCGCGACGCGCTCGCCCTGAGCGAGTTCGGGTTGTAGCCGTTCGCCTTGGGTGTGCTCAGGTGCTCCGATTTCCAAGATGATTTCGAGGAACTCGACACATCGTTGGAATGCGTCAGCGTTCGGGTGCTCGGGAAGAAGGTGAAATTCCGCAAGGATGCTGCCGCTTTGTTCGTCTAGCATTGCGTAGGAGATGATCGGTTTCCTCGCCCGCTCCCAAATCTCGCAGCACCTTTGAAACACGGCCATACGTCGTATATACGTTTCGTTCAGGTCCTCACGCTCTGGGACAGAGATAGGTGCAGTTGTGTCGCCCCGCGCGGCTTCGGCCGCGGCCTTTTCCGCTTTCGCTGCCTTGATCGACAGGGCTTCTACTTCACGCGTTAGCCCCACCGCGTCCGCGACCGCAGGGCGAAGGTCGTTCAGAAGAGCGGTTAGCGTAGCGACGATATCGGATTTACCTGCTCTCGGCGTGTTTTCTGTCATTCTTCGATTCCACGTCGACGATCGTCAGGTAGCGTTTCGCGACTTCGTTCGTTATCGGACGCAACGATTCCACCACGTGCGGCGCTGTAATGTATCCCCGCGATATGTCACCGCCCATCGAGTGCCCCATGAGCAGGCGAGCCTGATCGGGGGACGCACCAAGTTGCGCGAGCGTTGTCCTGAAGGTATGCCGCAGTCGATGTGCCGGCCCGACACCTTCCTTGTCGTTCTTCACACCCACGAGGTGGTTGCCCTCTCTCGCACTAGATGGGAAGACCCATTCCGAGGGCGGAACTTCGCTGCCGTCGCGGTAGGCGATCAAGAGTTCGGCGAGCTTATCGCTCATTGGAACAACGTACGGTCGATCGCCCTTCGTTACACGAAAGTGAATTGTCTTATTCCGAAGGTCAAGATCCGTCCACTTCAGTACCTCGATGCTGCCCTTGCGCGCGCCTGTGAACAAAGCGGTGAGCCACCACATGCGCTTGATGGCGCCGAGCGTCTTCACGCCCATTTCCGTCGTCTCGCCTTTTTCCTCTTTCCGCCAGTACCACCATCTCTTCAGCTCCTCGGCAGAGTAAGCCCAATCTCTCGCCGGGATCGGTTCCACTTCAACGGCTGTCGTGGGCGGCTCCGGTAGTGACGTATCAATCTTGCGCTGCCATCGATAAACAGCGGAGACCAGCCGCACCACCTGATTGCTGGTCGCGACACCGTGTTTTTTCTTGATCTGTCCGATCAGAAACCGCAAGCCCGCTCGATCGTTGCCGACATCGTGTAGCGCGCGCGCTTTCCAATTCGCAAGGTACTCATCCGCGTTGTACTGGTAGTTGTCGCGCGTCTTCGGTGCGAGTGGCTTGTCGTCCAGGTAGCGATTGATCGCGAGTTCGAGCGTGACCACGTCCTGTCTTGCCGGCCTGGGTTTCAGCGCGCTCCAAGATTTCATCGCCTTTGCCCGGGCGTCTTTTAGGGATAGCGTTCCGATCGTCGCCTTGACGAGCTCGCCGCGGACGCGTCGCTGCAGGATGAACGATTTCGATTGTGCGCGGCACCGGACATACAATCCCGGAATTTCCTTAATGCGCCACATGCCGCTGTTGAGCGCGAGCGCATCAACGGCCTTCTGGTTCGCTGCCACGATCTTTATTTTGGGAGCGCTCTCTCCGGCCGGCTTGCGGATCGGCACCACGGTTGTCATCAATCCTCCTTCCAGGCCAATCAGTCGCTTTGAGTACCTCCCGGAGCGCTACCGAGAATTCAACCCACTGACTGTTTATCAGTGGGTTCGTCCGGTGGTACTGCGGGCGGTACTTTTCGAGCTAAAAGAGCCCGTTAGGTGTGAGTATAGCCGAGTACGCAGGTAATTGATACTGTAAATACTTACGGTTAGAAGGAGGGAGATTGAGGGAGGCTGGTTTTCTAAACTCTTAATCAGTAGGTTGTAGGTTCGATTCCTACCGCGCTCACCACTCCAAATTTCAGCGTAGTCCCTTACCCGGCGTCATTTCCCGAGAAAGCTCGCCGGCCTCCGCGCCCGAAAGCTAGCCACGCCTTCGCGGAAATCGTCGCTCGCGAGAATCGCAGGCATTTCGTCACGGAGCCGCCGCGCCGCGGGAGCCTCGCCTTCGACGATACCGAGGCGCGCCGACCGGAGCGTCGCCCGAACGCCCAGCGGAGCCTGCGCGGCGATTCTTTGGGCGATGGCCACGGCCCGCTCCAGTTGCTGCCCCGGCTCGGTCACCTCCTGGACCAGCCCTATTCGCAGCGCTTCCGCAGCGCCGAACTCGTCCGCCGTCAGCAGGTATCGCATCGCGTTTCCCCACCCCGCTTCGCGAACCAGCCGGAACGTCGCACCGCCCAACGGATACAGCCCGCGGGCGATCTCCAGTTGCGCGAAGCGAGCGTCGCTGGCCGCGATGCGGATATCCGCGGCGAGCAGCATCTCCAGGCCGATGGTGAAGGTGATGCCCTGGACCGCCATCACTAAAGGCTTCGACAAATGGCTGCGCATGCCAAACGGATCGATCTGGCCGGCATCCTGCGCGAACGGGTCCTCGCGCTCGAACAGCGGCGCGAACTGCGCCAGATCGATGCCGCCGGTGAAATGGGGTCCATGAGCGAACACCACCGCGCACCGAAGATCGGGATCTGCTTCGTAGGAGCCGTACGCGCGCGCCAGGTCGTGGAACATCGGCGGGTCGAATGCATTGCGCTTCGCGACGCGATTCAAGCCGATCAGAAGCACGTGGCCGACGCGTTCGTTGGTGATGTTGGACATAGTTGGAAGCCAGAGTACCATTGGAGCGGCGAAGCCTCAGAACCCGCTCATCTGCTCGCGAGGACCCCTGGGCGGATCGCGAAGCGTCATCTCGCGCTGTCCGGCCGTTGGGGGAAAGTGAGAATTAAGTGGCGCCACTTGACGCTTGCGCCGGGGAAAGACAGTACACTGGAATCTCGCACATGCGCCTACCCATCATCGCCTTCACCGCAATCGCCATACTGTGGGCTGAAACACCCGCACCCCGCAAAATCGCGTATGCCCGTGTATATCCGCAACAGGGCCAGTTGGGGCTTTTCGTTGCCGCAGCCGATGGAAGCGGCGAGCGCCCCCTCCTCGCGTCCTCCGACACGGATTACGACCCGGTCTGGGCTCCCGACGGAAAGTCGATCGTGTTCACGTCCGACCGGAATGGATCGGCGGATCTTTTTCGCGTAAATCCGGACGGCAGCGGACTCACCCCGCTCACCACGGACCCGGCTTATGACGATCAAGCGGCATTCTCTCCCGACAGCACGAAACTGGTGTTCGTCAGCACGCGCGGCGGCGGCTTCGCGAATCTTTGGACGATGGATGTCGCTACGCGGAGCGCCAACGCGCTCACGAAGGGAAAGACCGGCGATTTTCGTCCGTCCTGGTCGCCGGACGGAAAGTGGATCGCGTTCTCTTCGGTTCGCGGAAACCCGATGCCGTTCGGTCATGGCCGCTGGGAGCGGCTCCAGTTGGCGGACATTTATCTCATTCACCCCAACGGCTCCGGGTTGAAGAAGATCACCAGGAGCGGAGATTTCTGCGGCAGCCCGAAATGGATGCGTGGCAGCAGCCACGTCGTCGCCTATTGCATGACCGCCGAACAGACGCTCGCGAACCGGCGACCGGCTCCCGAGCCCGGAAACGACACGCGCCTGGTATCCATCGACACAACTACCGGAGCTTCCGTCGATCTGCCCGCTGGACCCGGTGTCAAAATAAACCCGTCTGCGCTGGCGGGGAACGAGGTCGGCTACATAAGGAAGGACACGGAGGATCCCGGCATTTACTACTCGAGTGGCCGGCGCGGTCCGCGCGGGACCATTCGTGCCGCCTCCTGGTCGCCCGACGGAACCCGCGTCGTCTTTCACAAGCGTTCTGCCACGCAACCGCCGCCGTGGAAGAAAGTATTCAGCCGCAATCCGAATTACGATTTGAGCGAAGCCGGTATACTCCCGGCGTTCAATCCCTCAGGCTCGGAGTTCGTCACAGTCGGCCGCCCCTCCACTCCGCCCCTGGGCGCCACTCTCACCGTGACTAACGCGGCCACGGGAGTCTCCAAAGTCGTCTTCGAAGACAAGAAACGGAACATCCTGGCAGGCGCGTGGTCGCCCGATGGGCACAGCATCATCTTCGGCATCGGCGGATTCGCGGCGTTCTTCGACGCCTTCCACTCCCTGTTTCTTAAACCCATCGATCGCGTTGAGGACGGCGCTCAGGTGGCCATCGTGAATTCGGACGGGACCGGATTCCGCGAACTCACCTCGGGCCTGGGCAACAACGCCTTCCCGTCATTTGCGCCCGACGGAAAGCGGTTTGTGTACCGAACCTTCGAGAAGGATGGATACGGGCTGCGCATCATGAATCTCGAAACCAAAGCCGTGACCACGCTGAGCGGGGAGTACGATAACTTTCCGCTGTGGTCGCCGCGCGGCGACCTGATCATGTTCTCGCGCCTCGTGGATGGCGGCCTGGTGAAGGGCGCCTATGAAGTCCACACCATCAAGCCGGATGGAACCGGACTGAAGCGCCTTACCTTCACGCACGGCAATGACGCGCACATGGCGTGGTCGCCCGACGGCGAGTACATCGTATTCACCAGTTCCAGGATGGGGTTTAAGGATGAAGTGGTGTACACCGATGCGCCGCAGCCTTATGGCGAGATTTTCGTGATGCGCTACGATGGCACGCGCGTCGAGCAACTCACCGACAACCAATGGGAAGACGGCACTCCCGCATGGCAGCCTCTGGCCGCCGGTCAAGTTGCCCGCCGTTGAACGGTCGCGCTCCAACCATCACGCCCCAGTCTTCCAGCCCCGCTCGTCGGCATGGGGTCACTGCACGGGCACGGCACGCGGTATTGAGCGTGTAGAGCCGGCAGGCGAAATGAATCGCGCGCAACGGCGCGAGCGGCCTGCGCTCGTCGTGAATCGCGCGCAACGGCACGAGCGGCCTGCGCGCTTGATCGCCTGCCCCACAACATCAACTCAAAACGCTGGTCAGTTGGTCTGTAGCATCCCGCTGGTGTTCCGCTTGGGCACGAATCCGACCGGGATTCGGGCGATGACTTTCATGCTCTTGGTATCCACCACCACCGTCGTATCATCGCCCGCGGCGGCCACGTAGATATTCTTTCCGTCCGGAGGGATGGTAAGCCATTCGGGATGGCTGCCCACCGGGATTACCTTCAGCAATTTCAAATCCGGCAGCGAGTATGCCGCCAGGTAAGCGTAATACTTGCTGGTGACCCAGAGCGTTTTGCCGTCGGCGCTGATCGCCAACCCATGCGCGGGGGCCCCTTGAATCCCCTGGGTCTCTTTCTGTTGACCGGGCGGGTCTGGAAGCGTGACCCGGTTCACCTCCTTGCGGGCCGCGAAATCCACCACCGCAAATCCATGGAAGTCGGAGAGCTGCACGATGATCTCTTTGGTGGACCCGTCGGGATTTTTCGTGAAAGCCATGGGTCGAATGCCGCTGCTCATTTTCAGGGTCCAAGCGACGGTGTTGGTCGACGTGTCAATGACGTTGATGGTGCTGGATGGAATGGATCCGGCGACCGCGTATTTTCCGTCCGGCGTCACATACACGTTGTGTATCCCGCCCGTGACCGGAATCGTTTTCACGTTGGTCAGCGTGGCGGTGTCGATGACGTCGACGGCGCCGGGGGCCTGCACAATCGCGACATAGACGTGCGAGCCGTCCTTCGACACGTCCAGGTTATTGGGGTGCCCGCTGAGCGGAATTCGCTTGATCACCTTGAGGCTCTTGGCATCCACTACGTCCAGGGTCTTCAGGGGTTCATCCGTGACGTAGATCCGGTTTCCATCGCGGGCGATGGCCACACCGTGCGGCACCTCGATGCCTTCAATCACGCCGACTACTTTGTTGGTCGTGGGATCGATGACGTGAACATTGTCTCCGGCTGCGTTGGTTTGAATCACGCGTTCTTGACTCGCGGCCAGCGCATTCAGCGCCAACAGGGGCACCGCCATCAAGAAGATTCCGACAGGCCTCACATCACGAAACATGTTCATACGATTCATTTGGACGCCTCTTTCTCACCGCGGACCCACGCGGCTAATATCTGCCATTCCGGGTCATCCTGCGATTTCCAATGCTTGCCGCCGCCATGGAAATGGTCGCCGCCGGCGTCTTTCGCCAACGGATGGATCAGCAGCGGGCTCGCGAGTGGTTTGCCGACTACCACCACTGCCTTCCAGGCGTCGAAGTTCTTGTGCGATTGCTCCTCATTCCAGGTGGTCGCGCCCGGCGAGAGCGCTTGCAATCTGGGAGACCCCGTCTCATGGCAGGCGATGCATCGCGCGTGCCCGGGACGCTTGTTCAGGAATATTGGCTGCACGCGATCTCTGAAAAACGCATAGTCCAATGTCGGCTTGGGGGCCTGCGCAGAGTCAGATTGCAACCCGAGGAGCTGGGCCACTAACATCAGCAACATCATGAACAGAACGTATCACAACCGGGGATCAGATGCGAGGTGCTTGGTTGCTTTCGGATGTAGCGCGCCGCTGGGTGACAGTCGCGGCTGGGAAGAGCACGCGCGCCCTGACGGGCGCGCCTCAGAATACGATCCGCAGCGCAACCTGCAGATGACGGGCGTTATCGCCCCATGGAAAGCCGTTCGCCCCGTTGCCCACGCCAACGCCCGGCACCGGCTTCAGGACACCCGCGGTAGCCAGATAGGCGATGGTATTGACGCTGGTGTTGTATTGCGTGTTGAGCAGGTTGTAGGCCTCGAACATCAACTGCACCTTAACCCGCTCGGTCACCGGAATGTTACGGGTCAGGCACGCATCCACGTCGTATTGAGGGCCGGTGGGGAGGCTGTTCACAGGCTCGAACGGAGCGCGCGACCATCCGCCGGAGCCATTGAGCGAATCCAGATACACCATGCTCACGCCGGTAAACTGCTGGCCGCTGACCACCACCAGCGGAGTTTTCCCTAACCCGGAAGCGAACGTCGCGCCCCCTGAAAACTGCCAGCCATTAATCAGAAAACGGGCGGCCAGCGAGTCATTGTCGATGGGCCTCGGTTGCCACACCCAGCGGATGATGCCGCGATTCGGCTGGTTGAAGGAGGAGTTGCCCCGGTCGCTGAGAGGGGAGCCGGGAATCGAGTTCGAAGGGATGAATCCCGCGACGACCGGCGGGCCGCTTACGTCATCGAGTCCGTGCGACCAGGTGTAGGACCCCTCTAAGCTCAGCGTACGCGACATCCGTTTGCGCAGTTGAATGGACGCGCCGCTGTATGACGAAGTGCCCCCGTTCCCCACCTGGTAAACGTGGGCAAACTGGACGTCGGTCCTCAAGTTATAAAGCAGCGCGGAGTAATTGTTCACCGCGGTTCCCGCGGCGTTATCGATGGTATATAGCTTGGTGATGGTGGGAGCGTTCAGATTTGTTTCCGTGGCGGTCCACAGCTCCAATCCGCGGTTGTAGAGATAGTTCACCGAAACCGTAAGGTCCTTTCCCACGCTTCGTTCGATCGACACCACGCCTTGTGCCGCAACCGGATTTCGAAACTTGCTCACCGCGTATGTAATATCCGCTGTGTTGGCGGGGATGCTGGCGACCGACCCTATTCTAGTCGCGAAAATCGGGGCGTTGGTCTGATTGGGCGTGATGGTAACGGGTAACTGATATATCCCGTTCCCGGTAAACAGGGATTCGAGTAGCTGTCCGGAGAACGGTTGGTAAAAATTGCCCGCTCCCAGCCGAATCACCGTTCGGTTGTCAAGTTGATACGCGAGACCCAGGCGAAGGGCGGCATCCAGGTTGGGCGAACTGAGAGTGCCGGTCTGAAAGTAGATCGGGTTGGTATCCGTGGGTTGCGGAATGAACGTTTTTTCCCACCGGAGTCCAAAGTCGATCGTCAGGCGCGAAGTCGGACGCCAGGTGTCCTGTGCGTAAACACCGAGACGCTTGGTGTGCAGATCCACAATGGGCAACCCGAAGCCTTGCGTGAAATTGGTGTAGTCCTTGTGTCCCGCTGTGTTGCCGCTGAAATCGTCGGCGAACGAAGTCAGCGTGGGAAAGAAGTAGGCTCCGCTCTTATTGATGATCTGATCGTTCCAGTCCTCGCTTGACGAATAGTCGACGCCGATTTTGAACAATTGCGATCCCAGCGTAACAGTGAGATTGTCGACAATCTGATAACGCTGTTCGCTGAGGGCCATGGGGAGCCCCTGATTCCCTCCGAACTGCGTTCCCGCCAGATTGATACCCAGCGCGCCGGTCGAAGGCAGCAACTGCGCATCCGGGTAATCCGAAAATCGATCCCGAACCCAGCCTCCGTGGACCTCATTCACCGCGTTCCCGCTCCAGATGCCGGTATAGCCTATCCTGGCGAAGCGTGGTTCGTCGGTGTAGGTTCCGTTGGAGCCCAGAACTCCAGCGTTACCCGGCGCGATTTCCGTATTCGTACCGTTGGGCGAGTGGCGATGCATGGCTTCAGCTTCGATGCTGAGACTATTGAAATCGTTCAGCCGCCAATCGACTCTCAGGAGCCCGCCTAGCGACGCCAGCGAACTGGTGACCTGGCGGTTGAGTTGGGCGTTCAGAAAGGCGCTCGCGGCGGTGCACTGCGCGGCGGTTGCCGTGCAGTTTGACGGCAGAATCGCCGTTCCCAGCGGATTCACCAGCAACTGATTGGTGGTCCGGTTGAGCTCCGCGAAATGCCCGTCCACGTCTTCCGCGTTCGCGAACCAGTAGAGACGGCCCCAGCCGACTGGACCGCCGGCGTTGGCGCCGAACTCATGCTGCCACACCGGCGGCTTGAATGCCGGCGCGTACCGGTCGGCCGCGTTAAGAGTATGGCTGCTGAAATAATCGTATGCCTCGCCGTGAATCGCGTTGCCGCCGCCACGGGTCGCGATGTTGACCGCCCCTCCCACGGTGTGGCTGAACTCGACCTCCCCATCCGCGGAGACTACCTGCACTTCCTCCACGGCCTCCTGCGGTACCGGCGGCGCGATCGGCGGCTTGTCAAAAAAATACAGGTTGTTCGTTAAGACGCCGTCCATCAGGACCGCGCTCGTGCCTGGCGTGGACTGGAACCCCGGTTTCCCGGTGCCATGATCCGGTGTTACTCCGGGCGCAAACTGAACCAGCGTGTTCACGTCGCGGTTCCGGGTGGGCATGGCGTCCACATCGGACCGGGTAAAGGTGGTTTGCAATCCGAAGTTCGCCTCTTCCAGCTCCACTGACGCGTGCTGGGCTTCACCCTGCCTCTGAAGAGCCGCTTGCTGCGCCATGGTGACCTTGAAATTCAGAACGTTCCCGGCCGGAATCTCGAAGTTCTTGTATTCTACGTCCACGAATCCTTTACGGCTTACCTTCAGGTTATATCCGGGGCCCGGGGGCATCGCCGAGGCGTTGAAAATGCCGTCGTCGGTGGTGTCCATTTCGCGCCGGGCGCCCGTTCTTTCATTGGATAGAAGCACGGTGGTGTCGGGGATGCCGCTGCCGGTGTAATCGAGCACCGTTCCCGTCACCGTGCCGAATCCGATACCTGATTGCGCATGGGCGCCTGCTGAACACACGATTCCGAGCAGAAAGGCAATGCTTCTGGATTTCATTATGCGATCGTTTCCTATCATTCAAGCCCCTCCCGTGAGGGCGGGGTGGCGAGTCTCAAGTGAGTTGCTACTTAATTGATTTTAGACGAAAAGAGCGCTTCAAACGGTTTCACCGAGTTGAAAGACGGCGTTGAGGCGGGGAGGTGTCAAAACGGCGAAAGGCGAAAGCGCGCTGTTTGCGGAACGGGCCATCAGTTTCGAAGCGCCTCCTATCTGCTCACCGCTCTGCTCACCGCGCGCTCTTCCGGTTTGCTCTTTCCTGTTCTTTCGAGTATGTTGAAGGCATGACAGTGGAACTCAAGCCCGAACAGGAGCGCGTGATTCAGGAGCAACTGGCCAGCGGCCAGTTCAAGTCCGTCGATGAAGTGCTCACCGCCGCGTTAGGCCGGCTTCCCCACCACCAGCGCCGCTCGAATCGCACCGCCGTGGAGAGCATGATTGAGTTTTCCCGGAAGCATTCGGTGAAGCTGCCTGTTGGCGAAACGGTTGAGGCGCTCGTCCGCGAAATGCGCCTTTCACGGTGAGTGCACTCGTCCTGGACACTTCCATTGCCTTGAAATGGTTCTTGGAAGATGAAAATGATCGTGCCTTTAGCCTTGCCATTCTGCGTTCCCTCAGCGATGAGCATAGGCCGATCGTTCCGTGGCTCTGGTACTACGAAATGGCCAGCGTGCTCTTAACCCAGGTCCACCGCAAACGAGTTGGATTCGAGGAAGTGAAGGTTTTCTTGGGTCTGATCGGCGAAATGGCAATCGATGTCGACGAGCCCGATAAGTTGGCCATTCTCGGGCTTCCTTATCTTGCTCGCGAACATCGCCTCACCGGCTACGACGCGGCGTTCCTCGAATTGGCGAAGCGTCTTCAACTGCCACTGGCCACCAGCGACAAGGAGTTGATCCGGGCGGCGTCTGAGTGCGGCATACAACTTCTGAAGATACCGGCCGAGGGCTAACGATATCAATTCCAGCCGCGGATATCATTTCCGTTTTCTTGCGACAATAATTCCTGTCTTCACACGCTCTTACCACTTCGCTTCACCGCCAATCCCGCGAACCGGCTCTAAGCTGTAATCGAAAGCAAGCTGGTTCACTCATCGGTGCCAGTTCGCCCAGTTTCGCCGGAAGAGTTCTCGAGACTACATCGGCGACCGTGGCTTAAGCGGTGGGCCCTCCCGTCGGGGTTACAGAGCGGGTTGGACCGGTCCAATTAAAAAAACAGAACGCCTGGAGTGTGTCTTCGCGCCGCTGTGGGATACGTGCGCCTACTCATACCGCAACGCCTCCACCGGGTCCAGCCGAGCCGCTTTGCTCGCCGGCCAGATGCCGAAGAACAATCCGATCCCCACGCTCACCACGATCCCCAACCCGGCGGCCCACAGCGGCACTGTCGTCGGCAGATTCGGAAACGCGAGGTGGCTGGCGAGCGAAATCGTATAGCCCACCATCATCCCGGCGATCCCGCCCAATCCGGTGAGCACGACAGCCTCCGTCAGGAATTGAAAGACGATGTCCTTTCGCCGCGCGCCGATGGCTTTGCGCACGCCGATTTCGCGCGTCCGCTCGGTCACCGACACGAGCATAATATTCATCACGCCGATTCCGCCCACCAGCAGCCCGATGGAGCTGAGCACCACCATCACGATGGTCACCATCGCGGTGACCGAGCGGAAATCCTCCACCATCTGATCCGCGGTCGAGACCGCAAAATTATCCGGCGCCGATAAAGGCACATGCCGCTGCTGCCGCAGAACGACGGTCATTTCGTCGATGGCTTCCGGAAGTTGTCCCGGTTTGGCCGCGACCACCAGCATGTTTTCCCGCGCCGCCGGAAACAATTTGTGCATGGTGAAATACGGCACCAGAATGCGGCTGTCGTCCTGGCCGGGAATCGACGCGGCCGGACGGTTCATGACGCCGATCACTTCCAGTTCCGCGCCGGACACGGTGATCTTCTTTCCGATGGGGTCTTCCGCGCCAAACAGCGCCTTGTAGATGTCTTCGCCGATCACAGCCACCGGCATGTGGTGGAGGTTTTCCGTGTCGGTGTAGAAGCGGCCGAATTTCATTTCGGCTTGGCCGCTGTTCAGGTAACCGTCGTCGGTTCCGCCCAACTGCGGACCCAGATAGTCGTTGCCCTTGTATCGCGCGCGCGTGCTGAAGTTGTAGCCGCTCGGCATCAGATAGGGACTCACGTGTTCCACCGCCGGACAGCGCTCGCCGATCGCCACCGCGTCTTCATAGGTCAGGGGTTTGCGATTCCGCTCCTCGGCCGTGCGGCCGCCGAAGCTCGGCCCCATGCGCATCTTGAACACGATCGCGGTATTGGTTCCGAAGCTGCGGATCACGCCCGTGACCGCGCCATCGAGACCAGTGAGAATCGAGCCGACCGCGATGATCGTTCCCGTGCCGATGATCACGCCGAGCACGGTGAGGAACGAACGGATCTTGTTTTCGCGAAGCGTCGCGAGCGCGAGGCCGATTACGGACATCAGTAGTTTCATTACGAAGTCTCCGAGCGCAGCGCAACGATCGGATCCAGCCGGGCTGCGCGCCGGGCCGGATAGATTCCGAAGAACAATCCCACCGCCGCGGAAAGCGTGACGCCCAGAATTACCGCCGGGATCGGCACCACCATGGGCACCGGCGTGAAATTCCGCACCACTAGCGCAATGGTCCACGCGATGGTGACGCCGATGAGCCCCCCCATGGCCGCGAGCATGGACGACTCCACCAGGAATTGATTCATAATATCCTGCCGCCGCGCGCCCACCGATTTCCGGACGCCGATCTCGCGCGTTCGCTCGCTCACCACCGCCAGCATGATGTTCATGATCACCACGCCGCCGACAACCATGAACACGCTTACGATGCCCACCGCCGCCGCCGCGATCGCGCCGGTCAAGCTATCCCACGCCGATACCAGCGTGTCCGACGAGAGCACCGCGAAGTTGTCGTCCTGCTGCGGGCGCAGATGCCGCCAGGATCGCATCAGCATGCGAACCTCGTCCTCGGATTGTTCCAGTTGTTCGCGATCTATGGCCTGAAACACCAGGCTAATCCCTTGATGCGCGCCGTACGTCTTGAAGAACGTCTGATCCGGGATCGCGACATAGTTGTCCTGGGATTGACCGAACACGCTGCCTTTAGCCTTGCCGACGCCGATCACTTCATACGGCGTCCCATCGATTCCGATGGTTTTCCCGATCGGATCGGTTGAGGGGAAAAAGCGGTCCTTGAAATCCGAGCCGATAAACACCACGTCCATGTGTTTTTCGTCTTCAATATCGCTGAACACGCGTCCCAGTTGCGCTTCCGTATGGCTCATCGCCAGCGTGTTAGGGGTGCCGCCCAGCAGCGTGACTCCGTCCACCAAGTCGCCGGAGTAGGTGACCTTGACGCCGCGCTGCACCGTGATACCGGCTTCCCGCACCAGCTTCGCCTGGGACTTGATGAACGCGAACTCCTCCCGCGATATCTCCGGGTTGCGCTTCAGGGCTTCGAGAAACGCCTTGGGATCGCGGCGGCCCACGAACGCCACGCGCAGCACGCGGAATCCGTCGTTGCCCATGGTGGATGCGGTTTCGGCGATGAACACGTCCATGCCGTGGATTACCGACTGCACCGCGATCAGCGTCGTGGTCGAAAGAATAATGCCCAGCAGCGTCAGAAAGCTGCGCATTTTGCTGCCGCGCAGCGAATCGAACGCGACCGAAGCCGCTTCAAAAAAGGATGCTTGTCGTTGCAATACTTGTGGCCGCCTACCTTCAGGATACGGGACCTGCTCAGGATTTGTTCACTGCCTCTATGCGCTCGCGTAAGGTTGTGTCAACCTCGTCCATCCATTCGAGCACCACGCCATCCAGCCAGAACCGCGGACGCTGGCGCGCGACGAATCCAATGTGCCCGCCGTGATCGGTCGGGACCAACCGCAGATGCGGATTCTCCAGGAAAGCCGGATGATCGTACATCCGGAACGGAATCAGCGGATCGTCTTTCGCGGTGATCACCAGCGTGGGCACGCGAATCTTTTCCAGATACTGATTCGAGGATTGCGTCCGATAGTAATTGTCCGCGCTGCCGAAATCGAACATCCGCGCGGTGTAATAATCGTCGAAATCGTAAATGGTGCGGACGCGCTTCAGGTATTCGGCGGTGTAAAGATGGGGCGCCTGGCGGACCCGCCGCCGGATTTTATCGGTAAGGCACGCGAGGAAGCGCCAGTGATAGATGAAATTCTGCCTCTCGCCGATCGCCTGCGCGCACAACGCGAGATCGATGGGTGTCGACACCGCGCATACTCCCGCGAGCAAATCGCCACCCGCTTCGCCCAGTTCCCCCGCCAGCTTCAGCGCGACGTTTCCTCCCAGCGAAAATCCGGCAAGAAACAGGGGAAGTCCGCTCGTGCGTTTGCGCTCTCGAAGGATATGCAGAACGTCGGAGGTCTGGCCCGAATGATAATTCGACAGCGCCAGCGCTTCCGAGCCGCCGCAGCTCCGCAGATTCACGCGATGCGTCGCATACCCGGCTTCGAGCGCCGCGTGCGCCATGGAGCGTGTGTACCCGGCCGCGCTGGAGCCTTCGAGGCCGTGCACCATCACCAGCTCCCCGCGCGGCTCGCCGTCGGGATGCTGCGCATGCACTAGCACTTCGACATCCGGCTCGGTTCGATACCTTACGGATTGGACCGGCCATCGCCGCTCGCTCTCCGGGCGCCGCCAGAAATAGGCCCCGAACGTCGCCAGGTGCGGGTTTCTGAAAAAAGGTTGGAAGGGCCGCAAACCACTATTCTACTTTGATCCAGGGAAGGCTGGTTCAGGAACTTCCTGAAGAAACGGTGCATGAACTCGGTTGGGAAATACTCCCCGGTTTTCCACCCCCCCTTAAGGATTGTTTCGGTTTTCCGCGCAATTTTAGCGGCGCCCAGATAAATCCTATGATTTAGAATATTTTCGGGTGATATAGTTCAGTTGCCTGCGATTTAATATTCTGTCGAACGGAGTGTAAACGCGACCTAAATTGACGATTTCCGTAATATTTCTGTTCCTCGCCATCTGTGTATCCGCGTTAGCCCAGCAATGCGCTCTCCCCTATACCTGCGGTCAGGCTCAGATAGACTGCGACGACGCAGCACAGTCCGCCAACGAGACCTGCAACGCGACCGCCTCCACCAATCAGACCACGTGCAACAATGCCGCCCAAACTTGGTTGAATTCCTGCCAGGGCGGCCAATGCCAGACCCTATACCAAGGGATGGTGAGCCAGTGTGCCGCAACTTATCTCGACGACCAGAATAACTGTTTCACGGATCAAAACACGGCGTATGCCGCGTGCACGGCGCAGTACAATTCCTGCTGCAACCCCGGCGGTGGTGGCGGCGACGGCGGCGGTGGCGATTGTGGAGACCCTTACGACTGCCTTACCGAAGACCTAACGCCTTTGGATGGCCCCCCCCTCCCAATGCCTCTGTTCCACAAGGTCCTTGTCGTGTCTGTCGCGTAGAGTGGTTGCGATGAGCCTGAGAGTTACAATTCTGTCTTTGCTGTGTCTCGCCGCCAGCGTACCAGGCCGCTGCCAACGGGATCCGCGAACAATCGTGGCTCTCGTTCAGGACTACGGCATCACGGAGGGCGAATTTGATCAAGCGCTCGGCGATCGCCTCATCAAGATCCGAACTGAGGAATACGATCTCAAGCGATCGGCCTTGAACGGCTACATTCAGGTCGAACAGATTCGCCGCGAGGCTTCGATGCGGGGTCTTTCCGTAGCGGATCTTATCAGGGTCGAAGTTTCCGACAAAGTCCTTGCCGTAACATCCATCGAAGCCAACGCGATCTACGAGAGCCGCAAGGCTGAATATCGCGCAATCGCGCGAGAGGATGCGCTGCGACTCGCCTCAGAACGACTGAAAGCTCAACGCACTTCCGAACGACGGGCCGAATACCTTGCCGAGCTCTGGAAACGGTTCGAGCCGCAGATCCTTCTCGATCCGCCGCGTGCGACGTCCAATCTCGCCGTGGGCCCAGCCAAAGGACCGGACCAGGCGCCGATTACGATTGTCGAATTCACAGATTTCCAGTGCCCTTTCTGCGCAAAGGTGCAGCCTGTTCTAAAGCAACTTGACGCGATGTATCCCGGCAAGATAAGGTTCGCGTTTCGCAGCCTCCCGATCTCGTCCCATGCGTTCGCGGAGCCGGCAGCGGAGGCCGCATTGTGTGCAGGCGAGCAGGGGCGGTTCTGGGATATGCATGACCATTTGTTCGAGCGCCAAGACGCCCTTACGACGCAGGATCTCGCGCGCTACGCCCACACAATCGGGCTCGATCAGGCGCTCTTTGACAGTTGCCGGGCCTCCGATCGCCCGGCGAAGGCCTCGCGAGAAGACCAAGCGGCGGCAGCCGGGATGGGAATCAATAGCACGCCAACGTTCTTTATTAATGGCAGGCTGCTCACAGGGGCAGCCGACTATAGTACGCTCTCAGAGCTGGTCGAAGAAGAGTTGGATCGGCGAACACGGAAGAAGCTGTTGGATGCCACGGCTCCGCCACCGCGCTGATCGAGGAACAACCGTATGCCTAAGAACAAGAAGGCCGCTGTACTGTGGCTAATGACCTGCTCGGCTATGGTCTACGGCCAAGCAAGCCCGCCGCAAGAGCGTCCTCCAGACCCCGCCAAGGCCGGAAGCCTGCAAGGAAAGGTGATCGACGCCACGGGCGGCCAGCCTTTGGCACGGGCGAGCCTCCTGCTGGAACGGCTGGGCAGCCAAGGTGTGTACAGTACATCGACAGGCGTCGACGGGAAATTCAACATCACGGGTATTCAGGCAGGCAGCTACAGGCTTGCAGGAGAGCGCGAGGGATACCCCACGCAATATTTTTCGAAGGACGGGAACTATGGTCAGATGGCCACGATCACAATCAATCCCGGGAGTGAGGTGACCGGGCTCGAATTTCGGCTCGTGCGGCAATCCGCCATCGCGGGCCGAGTTTTCGACGACGGAGGCGAGCCATTGGGTGGCGTCCAGGTCCGTCTTTTTCAAAAGACCTATACCTTCGGCTGGTTGACGATGGTGGGCCCTGGAAATGCGACGACGAACGGGAACGGAGAATTTTGGATCGGCGGCCTGAAGCCGGGCAGGTATTACGTGCAGGCGCGGCGGTTTCATGCGCCTCTCGCCCGCCCCGCCGACGGACAGCACCCTGCGGAGGGGTTTGCCGTGCAGTTGTATCCGGGCGTGACCGATCTGGCGTCCGCGACCGCTCTCGATGTGAAGCCCGGCCAGCAGCTTGCCGGAATCGAGATGTCCCTGAAGCGCGTTCCCGTTTTCCGGGTTAAGGGCAGCGTCACCAGTGCTCCTGCGCCACTGAATGAATTCCAATTTGAGTTGATCGCCCAACCCTCCGACGATCTAGGCGGTCGATTCACTGTGGTTCCTAGGAACGGCGATCAATTTGAAGCCTCCGGCGTCCCGTCCGGCGCTTACTCGCTGGTAGCCCGCAAGGGGGGCCACACGTGGGGCTGGCAGCAAGTCGTGATTGCGGATCGTGACGTAGAGGATATCAAACTTCAACTTTCCCCTTTATTTAGCGTGCATGCCCGGTTTGTCGTCGAGGGCGCCTCGGCGCAGACGCCGGCGTCTCCCGGAGCCAGCACGGTGCCGGTACGCAAGAGTGGGAGCCAGGCGGCTCATGCTCCGGCATTGCAGCCCGTCTTGAATTTGGTGCCATTCGAATCTGGAATCAAACAGGTGAACGTGCCGAGCCAACAGGACGACACGTTCATAATCACCGATTTGGGGTATGACCAGTATCATGTGGCGATTCGGGGCCTGGCGGATGATTTGTACGTTAAGTCGGTGAAATTCGGAGAAACCAATGTAGCCGAATCCGGCATCGATTTTCGGAATTTGTACGGGCCGGCTCAGCTCGATATTACGCTGAGCCCAGCAGGAGCAACTTTGGATGGGGATGTACAAGATGATTCTAAACCCCTCGCGGGGGCTGTCGTAGCTTTGGTCCCGGATTCCATTTCCGCAGGCAAAACCGACCGCCTCAAAACTGCCATCACCGATGATGCCGGACACTTCAAAATTAAGGGGCTCGCTCCCGGACCTTACAAGGCCTATTCGTGGGACACCGTCGATTCCTCCGTTTATCGCGACCCAGACTTGCTCCGGCCGTATGAATCAGCAGGCGTAAGGGTGGACGCGACCGAACGCGGCAGCGTTAACATCCAGCTAAAGGTACTTCACGGCATCACGCCCTGACGGGCGGCCATGCGAAATCGCTGCCCCAAGAACGAAGGGGGCTCGTTTTCGACATTCTTCGCTGCTTGGTGTGCAGCCATTTACAGAAAAAAGGGACGGAGCGCCCCGCCCCTATCGCGCTCAAAATTCAGATTCAGGCCCCGGAGGGGAGCAAACAACTCCTCCATGTCTTTCGCTTCCGCTGCCGCGCCGGACTTGGTTGACGCGACGGGAAGATGGGTCGCCGCCTCTTCCAGCAGCGTGGCGGCGTAGGCCCCGATCCCCAAACCGCACGCGGCGGCCTGACGGGCAAGTTCCGCTTCAATCTCCGGCCTAATGTTAACTGTGATGGTCATGACGGTCTCTCTTCATCGCGGCCGATCTTTGGATCGCTCCAGGTCGAGGTTGGCCCCGGCCAGGGGCGATCTGAGGAGGAGGTCGGAGAGATTCTTGAACCGCTTGGGCTCAGGGCTCGGAGCGTCCGCTGCGGCTAAGTCATGCTCCAGAACTTCCAACGCATACTGCTCGGCCGAGACGCCTCGCGCGGTCGCCTTGGCCTTCAGGGCCTGTACGTCCTCATCCGGCAGTTTGATCGTCAGGGTCACAGCGGTCTCTCTTCCAGATTAACCCGTACGCGCTTAAACCGGCAGCTCGATCTCCACCAGCAACCCTGGCGCCGCATTCGAAGCCCGCAGCGACCCCCGATGCAGTTCCACCGCGCGCCGAGCGATCGACAATCCCAGCCCCACGCCGCCGCTTCCGCGATTGCGATCGGGGTCCACGCTATAGAAAGGGTCGAACAAATGCGGCAGCGCCTCCGCGGGAACGCCCGGACCGTAATCGCGAACCCGAACCTTGGTGCGGCCACTCCCGTTTTCGAGGCCGACTTCCACGGTCGAATCGCGCGGCGCCTGGCGGATCGCGTCGCGCATCACATTTTCGATGGCGCGGCGCAGCAGCTCGCCGTCGCCGTCGACCGCCGGCGTCGACCGCGGTCCAGGGGGACCGCCCCACATCCCAATCGCTCGACCTGACCACTCGCGACACTCTAGAGCGTCACTTCCTCGCCGATCTGCTGCCCGATCGCTTCCGCGATCAACTCCGCCAACGTCTGGCCCGACGACGGCAGCACGAACGCCCCGCGCGCATCCTCCCAATCCAGCTTGAAGCTCTTCGAATGCGCCGAAACCCAAACTTGACGCACGGGGCTATTCGGGCTGACTACAAATTTCGCGGGCGGCGACTCGAACTCGATCGCCAAGGCGCCCGCATTGAAATCCGACTCGAATTCGAATCGATCCGAGGCCGGGCCCAGGCGCTGGTGCAGATCGGCGAGCGCATGATCGGCGCGGTCTCTGAATTGCAGTTCATCCATGAGAGTTCTTCCTATGGGAGTTCTTCTAAAGATAGCTCGTCTCATCGCTTGAGGCCCCAGAGCCTCGTTTGCGGCGTTTTCCTTTGCTGCACGATGATCGAGCAAGCCACTACGTTCGAGCACGGTCTGATATTCTTCACATAGATGGCAAGTAAGGTACTCATCACGCCGGAACAGTATCTCGCGACTCACTTTGAGCGGGAGCCGGAGCTGGTCCGCGGCGAGCTTGTGGAGAAATCATTGCCTAACCTTTCTCACGGCAAGACTCAACAACGCTTGTGTGTGCTGTTGAGCGGGGCAGGCTGCGGCTGCACCGAAGTCCGAATGAAACTCGCTGAGGATTTGTTCCGGATTCCCGATTTCGCGCTCTTCGAGCGCTACCCGGACGAGGAACTCCCCCACTCTCCGCCCCTTCTCGCCGTCGAGATCGCATCCCCCGACGACCGTGTGCTCGACGTGGAACAGAAACTGGAAGAATATCGCGCCTGGGGTGTAGCTCATGTTTGGTTCGTCGAGCCGCAGTTGCAGAAACTCTATATCTACGACCATGGGCTCATCAACGTCGCGCAGCTTGAGTTGCCACGGTTTCACGTGATCATCACTCCTGCGGATCTGTTCGGCTAACGGCATCACAATCCGGGGCACTCATTTCTTTGCTACTTCCGCCAGCCCAACGGCATCTGTTAACCTTGGACCGTTCGCCTAAGTAGACGAATTCAACGACGAATTTCAACCAGGACCGTTCATGGACCCTGCCTGTATCCGACACACCGACCTCCCCGGGACCACCAGGCTGTTCGCCGATTTCACCTATCATTTCGATCGGGTCGCTCGCTTTTATCGGCATGATCCGCACCATCCGGATTCCTTGCGCGCCGCCGCCTCCGAAGTGGTTTACCCGGACGATCGCCGCGCGGCGATGGTGCGGGCGCTGACCGGCCAAAATGGGGAGAGTGAGTCGCTGCGCAGACTCGCCCAGCCAGGCACGGTCGCGATCGTGACGGGCCAACAGGTCGGCTTGTTTTCGGGACCGGCGTACACCATTTACAAAGCCATCACTGCGGCGTGCGTCGCTCGCGAACTGACCGGGCGCGGCATTCCCGCCGTCCCGGTGTTCTGGCTCGCGACCGAGGATCATGACTTCGCTGAAGTGAATCACGTCTGGACCTTCTCGGGCGCGCACCAGCCCGTCAAGCTGAGTGTCGATCCGCCGCCCGAAATCGCCGGCCGGCAGCGGCCCGTCGGTGGAATCGCGATAGAACGTCCGCCCGTGGATCAGCTGGCTGCATCGCTGGCCGCGTTTCCGCATGGCGAAGAAGTCGCGGCGATGGTGAGGGAAGCCTATCGTCCCGGCGTAAGCATGGGCGAGGGATTTCACGCGCTCTTGAAGAAGCTGCTGGCGAAACTGAATCTGCTGTTCCTCGATCCGCTGGATCCAGCGATTCGAAACATCAGCGCACCGATTGTTTCTGAAGCGCTGATGGCCGCGCCGGAGTTGAAAGCGCGACTGGTCGAACGGAATCGCGAACTCGAAGCCGCCGGCTACCACGCCCAGGTTCACATCGAAGAGAAGACGTCGCTGTTCTTTCTGCTCGACAAAGGCGAGCGCCTGCCGCTGCGCCGCAAGGATTCCGATTATGGCGATCTGCGCGGCCGCGCGGCCGAAGTTTCACCCAACGCGCTGCTGCGCCCGGTGGTGCAGGATTACCTGTTGCCGACCGCGGCCTACATCGGCGGCCCGGCCGAACTGGCGTATCTCGCGCAGTCGCAGGTGATCTACGATCGATTGCTGGGGCGCATGCCGGTAGTGATGTCGCGCAGCTCTTTCACTTTGCTCGAGCCGCGCGCTGCCAAGTTATTGCAGCGCTATCGCATGACCGTTGCGCAAACGTTTGTCGATGAGGAAGCGCTCGGAGAGCGGATCGCGGGCATGCTGGCGCCGGATTCGGTTTCAAGTGCGTTTACCGACGCGGCCGCGCGAACCGAGGGCGCTCTGGAAACGCTGCGCGCCGGGCTTTCCCGGTTCGATCCCACGCTCGCCGCCGCGCTGGATAGGAGCCGGGCGAAGATTTCGTACCAGCTCGGAAAAACGCAGCGCAAAATCGAGCGAGAACTTCTGCAGCGCGATCAGCGGGCCAATGGCGACGCACAGTATCTCGGGAACCTGCTGTTCCCACAGCGCCATTTGCAGGAACGCTTCTATTCGATTTTGCCGTTCGTCGCGGAGCACGGTCTGGATCTGATCGATCGGCTGTACGATGCGGCGCAGGTGGAGTGTCCCGACCACCGCGTGCTGGCGATCTGATCCGGAGGCGTGCGCACGCGAATACATGGTGGAAACGTGGTGGACGCGTGGACTAGTTGTGGGCATTTTGTGGACCACAACAGGCCGTTTCCGCATGGTGATGGAAGATTGGTTGCCATAAAGAGGATCATGCGAGAGAATTCCGTTAAGAAAGCCCTTCGAGCGGGTCAATTGCAAATAGGCTGTGGTTTCACGCAGTTACGGTCCCCGGAGGTGGCGCGCGTGCTGGCCGCGGCCGGCTTCCACTGGACTTTTATCGACGCCGAGCATGGACCGTTCGACATGGGAATGATTCAGGATCTATGCAAAGCGTCTGTGCCGGTGGGACTTACGCCGATTGTCCGCGTCGCGGACATGCAATACGCGCTGGTGGCGCGTGCTCTGGATTGTGGAGCGCAGGGTGTGGTGTTCCCGCGCGTCGAATCGCCGGAGCTGCTGGCGCGCGCGATTTCGTGGACCAAGTTTCCTCCCATGGGTGTGCGCGGATTCGGCCTCGGTCCGTGGCAATTCGAGTATGAGCGGGTGACCCTCGCCGAAGCCGCGGAACACTTCAACCGGAACACCATGGTGGTTTTGCAGATCGAGACGGCGGCGGCGGTGGAGCGCCGCGACGAATTGCTCTCGGTGCCGGGGATCGATGCAGTGATGATCGGGCCGGTGGATCTGTCGATCTCACTGGGCGTGCCGGGCAATTTCGAACATCCGAAGATGGTCCAGGCGATGGAGCAGATCCGCGACAGTTGCGTTAAGCACGGCGTCGCGCCGGGAGCGCAGGTCCGCTCGATTCCGCTCGCCAAATTCTGGAAAGAGCGCGGCATGAAGTTTCTCGGGTGCGGAAACGAAATCGCCTTTATGCTCGAGAAGGCGTCCGAAACGGCAGCGGCGCTGCTGGCGTAGCCGGCTGCCGCCAAGTTCTTAGCCACGAATGCACACGAATCGAAAATCAAGATGAGACGATTCGCCTGCCCTACATGAAGAGCCGGGAAAGTTCCATCGTACCGTGCAGTCCTTGCATCTAATATGGGGTTATGCAAAGCGACATGAAGCTCTCGATCGAAGGTATGCACTGCCAGGCGTGCGTAGCGCGGGTGCGGAAGGCATTGGAAGGAGTCGACGGCGCGCGCGTGAATCGCGTGGATGTCGGCTCCGCTGAGATTTCTGTCGACACCCGTCAGGAACCTTTGGTGCTGGACGCAATTCGCAAGGCAGGCTACCAACCGCGAAACGTCGAATGAGACGGCTCTCGATATTTAAGTCCAGCCAGCCCGAAAGCCGGCAGCAGGCAGAATTGCCGGCCCCACATCATGACTGAGACTCTGCGGATCAACGTGAGCGGAATGACGTGCGCGGCCTGTCAGGCGCATGTCCAAAAAGCGCTGGAACAAACGCCCGGCGTCGCCAAGGCCGCCGTAAATCTGATGACCGGCGAGGCGACGGTGGCGTTCGATCCGCAAACCACGGAGCCTGCCAAGTTGGTGGATGCGATCGTCGAAACCGGTTATGACGCGCACCTCCCTGCCGCGGGGCTGACGGCCATCGAAGAGCAGGAGGAGCGCGAACGCGCGCAGATCGCCGAGGCGCGGGAGTTGAGCATCAAGGCGGCGGTCAGCCTTGCGCTGGGTGGCGCGGCGATGTGGCTTTCCATGCGGGCGATGCACAGTGGTGCGACGCGCTATGTGCTGCTTGCGATCACGATTTTCGTGATGGGTTGGGCGGGCCGGCAAATTCTTGCGGGAGCATGGAAAGCCGCACGGCACGGATCGGCCGACATGAACGCGCTGGTCGCGTTGGGCACGGGCGCGGCGTTTCTGTACTCGCTGGCCGTCACGGTCGCGCCGGGATTTTTCGAGTCGCACGGCATCGTGCCGGAGGTGTATTACGAAGCGGCGGTTCTGATTCTCGCGTTCGTGATTACGGGCCGCGCGCTGGAAGCTCGCGCGAAACGCCAGACCACCAGTGCGCTTCGAAAACTGATCGGGTTGCAGCCGGCGGCAGCCCGCGTGGTTCGCGCCGGAATCGAAAATGACGTGCCGATCGCCGAAGTAAAGCGCGGCGACGTCATCCTGGTACGGCCGGGCGAAAAGATTCCAACCGACGGTGAAATCGCCGACGGGTCGAGCTTCCTGGACGAATCCATGCTCACCGGCGAGCCGGCGCCCGTCGAAAAGCATTCCGGCGATAAAGTGATCGGCGGCACGGTCAACACCACCGGTAGTTTTCGTTATCGCGCGACGGCGCTGGGCGAAGCGAGCGTGCTCGCGAGAATCGTCCGGTTGATGCGGCAGGCGCAGGGGTCGCGCGCGCCCATCGAGAAATTGGCGGACCGCATCAGCGGGATATTCGTGCCGGTGGTGCTGGGTCTCGCGATCCTGACATTCGCAGCGTGGATGGTGGCCGGCGCGGGCGTCACGAAGGCGGCGGCGACGGCGGTCGCGGTGCTGATCATCGCGTGCCCTTGCGCGATGGGGCTGGCGGTGCCGACAGCCGCCGCGGTCGCGATCGGTCGCGGCGCGGAAATGGGGCTGCTGATCAAAGGGGGCGAGACGCTCGAAAAACTTCGGCAGGTGGGCACGGTCGTGTTTGACAAAACCGGGACGGTTACCGAGGGGCGTCCGCGAATCACCAACATTGAAATCGACGACGACGCGCTGAGATTGGCGGCAGCAGTCGAGCGGCGCAGCGAGCATCCGCTGGCACGCGCGGTGGTTGAAGTCGCGCAGAGCCGGGGGTTGAAGATTCCGGACGCCGAGGATTTCGGGGCGGTTGCCGGGCGCGGCGTCGAAGCGATGGTCGAGCGCCGGCGGGTCAAGGTGGGGAATGCGGTGTTCGCCGGTGCGCCGGCTGAAAGCCGGCGGCAGCCAGGAATGGCTGCCCCACTAGGTAGCCGCGCGGACATGGTCGTGACGGTGGATGGGCAAATGGCCGGGCGGCTGACGGTGGAAGATCCGATTCGCTCAAGTTCCCCCGCGGCCATCCGGGAACTGCGCAGGCTTGGTCTCGAAGTAGTGATGCTGACCGGGGATCGCCGCGAACCGGCTGAGAAGATCGCCCGCGAATTGGGAATCGGTCGTGTGGTCGCCGAGGTTTTGCCGGACGGCAAGGTGGAGGAGATCCGGCGTCTCATCGAAAAAGCCCGGGGTGGGACAGGGCAGAGACTGGTCGCGATGGTGGGCGATGGCATCAACGACGCGCCCGCGCTAGCGCAGGCCGACGTCGGATTCGCGATGGGCTCGGGAACCGATATCGCGATGGAGGCAGGCGACGTGACGCTGCTGCGGTCGGATCTGAGCGGAGTTGCCGACGCGATCGGCCTCGCGCGCGCGACAGGACGCATCATGCGGCAGAACCTGTTTTGGGCGCTGGGCTACAACGTGATCGCTATCCCAGCGGCTGCGCTGGGGTTGCTGAGTCCGGTGATCGCGAGCGCGGCCATGGCGGCGAGCTCGGTGAGCGTGGTGGTGAACAGCCTGCGATTGAAATTGTTTGCGAATCGAAAATAGCCGGAACGCGCTCCCTGACGGTCGCGCCTTCGTAAATCCTGGCTACTCGCACACGGAGTGTAACCATTGACAATATATCCAGTATGGATATACTTAGACCATGGCGCACAACTCCAAGAACGAACCTCAAAGCGATCGACTTCCGGACCCGGCTTGCCTGCTTCCCCTGCCCCCCGCGACGTTCCACATCCTGCTGGCGCTCGCCGAAGACGACCGCCACGGCTACGCCATCATTCAGGACGTGGCCGCTCGCACGCGCGGTGAACTGAAACTGGGCGCCGGCACGTTGTATCGATCCATCCAGCGCATGCTCGAACAGGGGCTGCTGACGGAAACGCGCGAGCGGCCCAGCCCGGAAGAGGACGACGAACGGCGGCGCTACTATCGCATTACTCCTTTTGGGAACGCGGTGGCACGCGCTGAGGCGCGGCGGCTGACGCAACTGGTTAAGTTCGCGCGCGAAAGCGGGTTCGCGCCTTCCACTTTGAAGGCGAGGGCCTGATGAACGCCCGCGCGCCGAAACTCTACAGCGCCTTGCTGCACGCCTATCCGGCGTCGTTCCGAGCCGAGTACGGTGAAGAAATGCGCGCGATCTTCGACCAGAAGCGGCGCAGGACGGCCTCCACACTGATCCCTTTGCTCTGGATCGAAACGTTTTTTGAGATTCTGGTGAATGCGCTGCGCGTGCATCTGGACATTCTCGGGCAGGACCTGCGTTACGCCGCCCGATCCTTCCGGCGCGCGCCCGGCTTCACGGCTACCGCGATCGTCGTCGCCGCGCTGGGCATCGGCGCGACCACGGCCGCGTTCACCATGGTGGATCACGTGCTTCTCCGTCCGCTCGGTTTCGCCGATCCGGACCGCATCGTGAAGCTGTATGAAGACCATTCCGTTTCGATGGGCAGGATGGGGCAAACTTCGGACGCCGCTCCGGCTCAGTATCGCGACTGGAAGAGCATGAGCAAGTCCTTCGAAAGGATGGGCGCGTATCGCACCCTCACCATGAATCTGGTGGATGAAGGCGAGCCGCATCGCGTTGACGGTGCGTCCGTCACCGCGGACATTTTCCCGATTCTGGGCGTTACACCGGCGCTGGGCCGTTATTTTTCCGAGGAAGACGATCGCGACACCGCGGCCGGCACGGTGGTGTTGAGCGACAGCCTTTGGCAGAATGCGTTCGGCGGCGACCGCGCGATTCTGGGCCGCAAGCTGATCCTGGACGACGCGCCCTACGCGGTGATCGGAGTGATGCCGAGGAGTTTCTACTTCCCCAGCCGCGACGCGCAGATGTGGACGGCGGCGCGATTCTCCCCGGCAAGTTACGAAGATCGCACGGACACCTACATTTTCGGGATCGCCAAACTCAGGAGCGGCGTCTCTTTCGAGCAGGCCTCGGCCGAGATCCATACGATTGCCGGTCAATTGTCGCGCGCGTATCCGAAGGAACTGGCGCATATCGGCGCGACGGTGATCCGGCTGCGGGACGACAATATCGGCGCACAAACCAAGATGATGCTGTCCGTTCTGCTGGGGGCCGCGCTGTGCGTGCTTCTGGTCGCGTGCGCGAATCTTGCGAATCTTCTGCTGGCGCGCGCGATGGCACGGCGCAAAGAGCTGGCCGTTCGAGCGGCGATGGGCGCGGGCCGCGAAAGACTGGTTCGGCAGATGCTGACGGAAAGCCTGCTGCTGTCGATCGCCGGCGGAGCGCTGGGCGTGTTCCTCGCGATGGCCGCGTTACCGATGCTGACCAAGCTGGTCCCTGTGTATCTGCCGATCGCGGAAGTTCCGCCGGTGGACCTGCGGGTGCTGTTGTTCGCGCTGGCGATCACGCTTGCGACGGGCGTTGGCTTCGGCGTCCTTCCGGCGTTGCGTGTGTGCCGCGGGAAAGAGGCATCGGGGCTGCGCGACAACTCGCGCGCGGGCGGCGGGCGGCGGGAGGGCCTGCGCTCGACGCTGGTGATCGCGGAAATTGCGCTATCGGTGGTGCTGCTGGTCTCGTGTGGATTGCTGATCCGGGCATTGTGGAAGGTTCAAGGCCTGGACCCAGGCTTTCGAGCCGAGAACGTTTTGACCATGCGCACGTCATTGCCGATGCCGAAATACGAAAAGAACGCGACGCGCGAACAGTTTTATCAGAAGGTGCTCTCGCAGGCGCAACGGCTCCCGGGCGTCACCGGCGCGGCGTACACCAGCTTTCTGCCCATTGTGACCGGCGGCGGCATCTGGCCGGTGGAAGTGGAAGAGCAGCCTCAGGACATATCCAGCCGCCAGATGGCGACGGCGCGATTTATTACCCCGGGGTATTTGTCGACCATGGGGACGCCCATGCGGGCCGGGCGCGATGTGAGCGAATCCGACACCATGACCTCGCCTTTTGTGGCGCTGGTCAGCGAGTCGTTCGTCAGGCGTTACTGGCCCGGCGAGAATCCAATCGGGCGGCACTTCGATTTCGGAAACAACGATCGAACCATCGTCGGCGTGGTGGGTGACGTTCGCGTTCGCGGCTTGGACCGGACCGCGGAGCCTCAGGTATACATGCCGTACAAGCAGCACAGCAAGATGTCGACGTATTACGCGCCCAAGGATCTGGTGGTGCGAGGCAACAGCAATGTGGCGAGTCTGGCGCCGGCGCTGCGGCGGATCATTCATGAGGCCGATCCCGCGCAACCGGTTGCCAGCGTGCGGATGCTTGCCGAGATCGTCGATTCGAGCGTCGCGCCGCGGCGCGTGCAAGTGGACGTTCTGGGGGCGTTCGCCGCGATTGCGTTTCTGCTGGCGGCGATCGGAATCCATGGAGTGCTGGCATTCGCGGTGTCGAATCGCACACAGGAAATCGGAGTGCGAATGGCGCTGGGTGCGGGCTCCGGCGATATTCTGTCGATGATCCTGGGGGAAGGCACGGTTCTCGCGATAGCGGGTGTGGGCATCGGCGTTGCGCTCGCTTATGGAGCCGGCCGCTGGCTGCAATCCCTGCTGGCGGGGGTCGCGCCGGGAGATACGGGCACATTCGCCACCGCGATCGGGCTGTGTCTTTTCATGACGTTGATGGGGAGCCTGGCACCGGCGGTGCGGGCGGTTCGCATCGATCCGGTCACGGCGATCCGGACTGAGTAGCGCTACAATTCAGGCAGGAGTTTGTCTGTGGCAAGCACGCCTACACGGCTGATGACGTTTGAAGAATTCGAGCAGCTTCCCGATCCCCGGGACGAGCGCGAGCGCTATGAACTGCGCCATGGAGAATTGGTCAAAGCGCCCCCTCCAGAATACGATCACTTCCTGATTCAGCAGACGCTTCGAGATCTGCTGGATCGCGCCGCTGCCGGTCAGGGCCGCGCCTACACTGAAGCTGCATTTCGCGCGCTGCCGGACGGGGAATATCGGGTCGCCGATGTCGCTTATGCTCCCGCGGACCGCTGGACCAGACACAAGGGCGAGCGTTACTTTATGGGCGCGCCGGATCTCGTGATCGAGGTTCTCTCGCCATCGAACACCGCCGCCGAAATGCTGGACAGAAGAATTCTCTGCCTGGAGAATGGCGCTCGGGAATTCTGGCTGGTGGACGCGGGGCATCGCCAAGTCGAGGTCTCGACGCCGGACGGCCATACGGTCACCTACAAGACGGGCCAGGAAATCCCTCTGTTCTTCGGTGGCCGCATTCCGGTGGATGCAATCTTTTCCGCCCGAACCTAGGCCGCGGCCGCTAGGCTCGAATTTGCAATCGAATGGCGGTTTCGGCTGCCGTGCGGTATGATGCGACACTGGCGCCTCGTCTCAAACGACTAGCGTTAACTCGATTCGAAACACCCTCATGCCCAAAACGAAGTCAAAGCCATCCTCCCCTCCTTCTCCGTCTTCCAGTAAGATCGCCGCCGTGGGCGAGCCGCAGCCGCGGTCGCCGCGATTCCTTCCCGTATTGCTGCTGCTGTTCGTCGGCAGCGGATGCGCGGCACTGATCTATGAGGTGGTCTGGTTCCAGTTGTTGCAACTGGTGATCGGATCGTCGGCAATTTCGCTGGGCGTGCTATTGGGAACCTACATGGGCGGCATGTGCCTGGGCAGTCTGCTGCTGCCGCGATTCGTTCGGACAGGCTTGCACCCTCTGCGGGTGTATTCGCGGATCGAGCTGGGAATCGGCATCTGCGGGATTTTGGCGTTGATCCTTTTGCCGCTGATCAACACGGTGTACGCGGCGATCGGGGGGCAGGGCGTGTTTGGAATCGCGGTCCGCGCGGTGATTGCGGCGATCTGCCTGCTCCCTCCGACACTGCTGATGGGCGCTTCGCTGCCGGCCATCGCGCGCTGGGTGGAAACCACGCCCAAGGGCGTCTCGTGGCTGGGCTTTTTCTACGGCGGCAATATCGCCGGCGCGGTGCTGGGCTGTCTTCTAGCCGGATTCTATCTGCTGCGGCTGCACGATATGCCCACCGCGACCGCGGTGGCCGTGACCATCAACTTCGCGGTTTCTCTGATCAGTTTCACTCTGGCGCGGAAAGCGACTTACCAGCCGATGGTATTGGAAAACGCGGATGGCGGCGATGACGGAGAAGCTCCCGAAGCGGACGCCCCAACGTCCGGCGACACGGGCGATCCCACCCGCGTCGGCGTCCGTATCGTGTACCTCGCGATCGCTCTTTCGGGCATGTGCGCTCTGGGCGCGGAGGTGGTGTGGACCCGCCTGCTCTCCCTGATGCTGGGCGCGACGGTGTACACGTTCTCGATCATCCTCGCCGTGTTCCTGGTGGGGCTGGGACTCGGCAGCGGAGTCGCGGCGCAAATTTCGCGATACATCCGGCGGCCCGCGCTCGCTCTTGCCGTTTGCCAGTTTCTGCTGGCGGGAGCAATCGCGTGGACCGCCTATAACCTTGCGGTTTCGTTGCCGTATTGGCCTATCAATCCGACGCTTTCGACCAGCCCCTGGTACACCTTCCAACTGGATCTGCTGCGCTGCTTCTGGGCGATTCTGCCGGCCGCGTGCCTTTGGGGCGCGAGCTTTCCCTTTGCGCTAGCCGCGGCCGCATCGCGCGGAGAGGACGGCGGGAAGCTGGCCGGCGAAGTGTACGCAGCGAACACAGCCGGCGCGATTTTGGGCGCGGTGGGATTCAGCATCGTCCTGATTCCGTGGGTGGGCACGCAGGATTCGCAGCGCGTGTTGATCGCACTCGCCGCGCTGGCGGCCGCGATCGTATTCGTTTCCCTTCGAAATCTTCCGCGAAGCGCCACGGCGGTGGGTGTGCTGGGCGCGATGGCGGTGGTGTGGCTGGTGTCGGCAGTCGCGCCGGTACCGTGGCTCGCCATCGCCTACGGACGCCGCATGCTGATCCAGACCGATCCCGGCAAGGTGCTGTACCTGGGCGAGGGCCGCAATTCATCCATCGCCATTTCCGAACTGCCCGGTGGCGAGCATTACTTTCATGTCAGCGGAAAAGTGGAGGCGTCCACCGAGCCTTACGACATGCGCCTGCAACGCATGCTGGGACATTTGCCGGCGCTGATTCATCGGGATCCGAAGAGCGTGCTGATTGTCGGGTTCGGAGCGGGCGTCACCGCCGGGACCTTCGTGGTTCATCCCGGAATTCAGCGGATCACCATTTGCGAGCTTGAATCGCTGATTCCTCCGGCGGCGACCCGGTATTTTCGCGGTGAGAACTACAACGTGATGAACGACCCGCGCACGAAAATTTACTATGACGATGCGCGCCACTTTATCCTTACCAGCAAAGACAAGTACGACATTATTACCTCGGATCCGATTCACCCGTGGGTGAAGGGAACGGCGACGCTGTATTCGAAGGAGTACTTCGAATTATGCAAGCGCCATCTGAATCCCGGCGGCATCGTGACGCAATGGGTGCCTCTGTATGAGAGCGATGCGGAAACGGTAAAGAGCGAACTCGCGACCTTCTTCCAGGTTTTCCCGAATGGGACCATCTGGGGGAACGATATCAATGGCGAGGGCTACGATACCGTGCTGCTGGGGCAGGCGGAGCCTTTGAAGATCAACGTCGACGCGATGCAACAGCGGCTGGATAGTCCGGAGGAGAAAGCCGTGGCGCGGTCACTGGCAACCGTGGGTTTTCCCAACGCGATCAGTCTCCTCAGCACGTATGCGGGCCGCGCTTCCGGTCTTGCGCCGTGGCTGGCCAACGCGCAGATCAATGAGGATCTCAACATGCGGCTGCAATATCTGGCTGGGATGGGGCTGAATTACGATCGGCCGGTGGTCATCTATGAGGACATTTTGCGCTATCGAACGTTCCCGGAAGATCTTTTCTCGGGATCGGACGAACACATGGCGCAGTTGCGCTTCGCCATCGCCGCGGCGGGTTCGAAGTAAGAACTTCACAGCCGCGAATCAACACGAATAGACACGAATGAGGTTGCTGAAAAAGCGTAAACAGGCTGAAGCCTGTGCCACCATGGACTGATAGTTACTGATCGCAGGTGGCACGGACTTTAGTCGGTGTTCTGGACAAGAAGCTATTCGTGTTTATTTGTGTGCATTCGTGGCTATGGTGTTTGTCTTGCTACGGCGCCTCGAACAGCAAGCTCATGCATGTCACGCCGGCTTCGGCTTTTAGCAATTCCGAAGTGTCCACGAATCTAGGCTGAAACCCGGCAGCGCTCAGCATGCCGGCAGTTTGCGGGAACGCAGCTGGGATCAGCACGGCGTCGCCGACTCGCAAGACGTTGGCGCCGCGGGGCTCTTCTCGCGGGACCTCGAGTAGATTGAACTCAGTAAGTGGCGCGGTATCGATCCAGGCGCGATTCGCCAGAATCCGAGCTTTGCCCAAAATCCGATCGCCGCCCAAATAGCAGCACGCGCTTTTCAAGTGCAGGCAGCCCGTGACATCCAGCGCGACCACGCGATAGCCGAACGGCCCGACGATCTCCGCAAGCTGTTCGATTCCCGCTTCATTTGTCCGCCGCGACCGTCCCACATACAATGTCCGGCCGATGCGCATTACGTCGCCGCCTTCGAGCGTCGCGGGCTCGCGCAAGCGCCGCACTTCGCGAAATTGGGACACAGCTTCGGCCAGGCTCTCCGATTCCGCGCGCCTGGCTTCCGCGCCCATGCGCGTCACGATGGCGACTTCGTCGAGCACCAGCGCGGGATCTTCCACGAAAACGCCATCCGGACACTCGACTGCCGCGGGAAGCGAAATCACGCGCGCGCCCAGTTCGCGCAGGCATGCCTCATAAGCGCGGTGCTGGGCCGCGGCGCGCTGGACGTCGATGGGCTGGCGATCCAGGTGTTCCAACTGGCAATCGCTCAAGGTCGGGCTGACCGCGCGCGTGATGGCCGTAAGCATTCGTCCTATGCTAATAGAAGAAGCACAGCGCCGGAGCGGCCGTCGTTTGATGGATGCCTCGACGGTCCAGCAAGCGACAGGCTCCGTTGTGCCGATCGAGGTTTATTGAAGAGGGCCGATCAAAGTGGCGCGAGTCCTAATCATTGACGACGACACCGAGCTGTGCGCTCTGCTTGAGGAATTTCTGGAGCGCGAGGGGTTTCGCGTCACCATCGAAAACAGCGGGCCGCGCGGTCTCGAAATCGCTTCCACAGCCAGCTTCGATCTGATCGTCCTGGATCTGATGCTGCCGGGCCTGGATGGTTTTGCGCTGCTGAAACGGCTCCGCACCAAGAGCGCCGTTCCGGTTCTGATGCTCACGGCGCGGGGGGAAGACGAGGATCGCATCGTCGGATTGGAACTGGGCGCCGACGATTATCTGGCGAAGCCGTTCAACCCGCGTGAGTTGCTGGCGCGCATCCGGGCCGTGTTGCGGCGCGTTCAGGTCCGGTCGAAAGGACGCATTGAAGTGAACGGCGTCGCGATCGATCCCGGCACGCGCGAGGTTTTTTGCGACGAACGGCCGGTGGAAATGACCACGCTTGAATTCGACATCCTGGAAACGCTGGTGCGCTCGGCTGGCAGCGTGGTCTCGCGCGACGCACTGATGGAGAGCATGTATAACCGCAAGGCGACGCCATTCGATCGCTCCATCGACATGCACGTCAGCCATCTGCGGCGGAAACTGGAAACGGACCGCACCCTGATCAAGACCGTGCGCGGCGTGGGCTATCAGTTTTGCGCGTCGGCGGAAGACGAGGGAGCCGGGGAGGTGGAAGCATGAGATCGCTATTCGCGAAAATTCTCGGCTGGTTTGTGCTGACGCTGGTGATCACGCTGGCGGCCACCATTCTTACCTCGGCGCTGACTTACAATCCGTACTCATCCACGCGCCAGCCGCCGCTCTCCGTGCTGCTGAGCCTGGAGCTATCGGAAGCGCGGCACGCCTGGGAGACTGGCGGACCGGCGGCGCTGGAAGCCACGCTCGCGCGGTTTCGCACGGTTACTCACGCGCGCGAAATGATCCTCGCCGACGCGGACGGCACCGACGTGGCGACGGGTGAACGCCACCCGGACATGATTCGCGATGCTCGCAACTGGTCGCGATTCCCGTTTTCGGGCCGTGGGGGAACAGCCTTCGCGCGCTTTTCGAGCGATGGCCGCTATTGCCTGTTTCTGATTACGCCGCCGGGCAGCCTGTTCTTCTCCGCGCTGCAACCCATTCATCTGTGGGTGCTGGGTCTTTCGGTGCTGCTGTGTTACGCGTTGGCCTACAACCTAACGTCGCCGCTGCGCCGATTGCAGAAGGCTGTCGATCGCTTCGGCCACGGCGAACTCGACATTCGCGCGGAAGAAAGCCGGCACGACGAACTGGGAGAACTGGCCGGAGCGTTCAATCGCATGGCGGCTCGAATTCAGACACTGCTGGCGGCGGAACATCGTCTGCTGCTGGATGTGTCCCATGAACTGCGCAGCCCTCTGGCGCGATTGAGCGTGGCCGTGGAGCTGGCTCGATCCGACGAATCCAACGGTTTGCCGCTGGATCGCATCCAGAAGGAAGCCGACCGTTTGAACGAGCTGATCAGCCAGATGCTCGAGGTGACGCGGGTGGAGGGCGATCCGGCGCTGCGCAAGCTCGCGCACGTGCAGCTCGATGAATTGATCGGCGGGCTGGTGGAGGATTGTTCGATTGAAGCGCGCGCGCGCGGTTGTTCCCTGACTTGGGCGCGGACCCCGGCGGTGGCGGTCGACGGCGACGGCGAGCTGCTGCGCCGCGCAATCGAGAATGTGATGCGCAATGCCATCCGCCACGCGCCGCGCGATTCCACGGTGGAAGTCGGCCTGGAAAACGGGAGTGGGCGCGCGAAGGTTCGGGTTCGCGATTACGGTCCGGGTGTTCCGGCGGAGGCGTTGCCGCATTTGTTCGATCCGTTCTATCGCGTGGACCCGGATCGCAATCGCGGAAGCGGAGGCGTGGGCCTAGGGTTGTCAATCGCGCGGCGCGCTGTCGAGCTGCATCGGGGATCGCTGCGGGCTTCCAACGCGGGTCCGGGATTGCTGGTGGAGATCGAGCTGCCGGTTTAAGCGACTGTCGGATTATTCTTGAACAAGACTGCCGTGGCCCTGACGATCAAACTGGCGGATGAGGACGTGCAGGCCCTGAACGCCAGGGCGACCGCGCGAGAGGGCTAGCTCATGGCCGGCGTTTACATTTCGTATCCGTTTTGCGCGCAGAAATGCACGTATTGCAATTTCGCATCGGGCGTGTTGCCGCGCGAACTGGAATCACGATACGTGGAGACGCTGCGCGTAGCACTTTACGAATCAGACTGGTCCTGGACGCCTGAAACCGTGTATCTCGGCGGCGGCACGCCCAGTCAGATGGAACCCGCAGCGCTCAAGTTGCTGCTCGATCGCATTCCGGGGCGTCCCTGGTGCGAAGCGACCATGGAAGCCGCGCCGGGCAGCATTACTCGCGACCGCGTCGAGGCGTGGCGGAGCGCGGGGATCAATCGCGTGAGTCTTGGCGTGCAATCCTTCATTGCGCGCGAGCTCGCTCGAACCGGCCGTAAGCATACCGCGGAGATCGTCGAGTCCGATGTGCGAATCTTGCGCGACACCGGAATTCATTCGATCAATATCGACCTGATCGCGGGCTTGCCCGGGCAGACGCGAGAGAGCTGGAGTTCGTCACTTGATTGGGTCGAGAGGCTCGGCGCGCCCCACGCCTCCGTCTACATGCTGGAGGTCGACGACGACAGCAATCTGGGCCGTGAAATTTTGCTGAACGGGTCGCGCTATGGCGCGCGCGATGTGCCGTCGGACGATTCGATCGCCGACTTCTATGAACTGGCGGTGGAGCGGCTCGCGGGTATGGGCCTCGATCGCTACGAGATTTCGAATTTCGGACGGCCGGGATTCGAGTCGCTGCACAATTTGAAGTACTGGCGTCGCGAGCCGTATCTGGGGTTCGGCGCGGATGCGCATTCGTTCGATGGCGAGTCGCGATGGCGGAACGCGGAATCGGCCGCCGAGTACGTCGAGAATCCTGGCGCGATGGAACATACGCCGGCCGATCCGGTCGCCGAACGATTTTTTCTTGGGCTGCGGCTGGATGAAGGCATCACATTGAATATGTCTAGTGATCCCTTTGGGGAATCCATCCGGCGCCGGATCGCCGAAGGCTTGCTTGAATTTGACGGGTCGCGTTTGCGGTTGACAAATCGCGGTGTGATGCTATCGAACGAAGTGTTCGCCGATTTCGTCAGCGTGCCTGCGTGAGGACGACTGCGTCCACGCCGGGCATGGTGCCGAAGACGGAGTCGAAGGAGATCACCTGCGTACCGCTCACGATCGAGAGTGCGCCAAGATAGGCATCCGGCCAGAGGCGGTGGGATGACTGGCCGCTCGTCGTGAGCCTGCGCAGCGCGGCATCGAGGCCGGGCCCATCCTCTAGGAAATCCACACGAACGTCGTTCGCGAACTCGTCATAATCGCTCCATGCTTCCTTGTCGGTGCGGACGTCGCGGCCCATCACTTTCGCGTTCGTCAGCAAGCGCAGGAACGCGAGTTGAGTGATCCGGCAGAAACAACTCTCGCCGGAGCTGGCTCGTTCAAACCAACGCGTCGCGGTCGCGTGATGTTCGTGTTGGTTGTAAGCGAGCGCCAACCAGACGTTCGTATCAACCAAATAAGACTTCATCGATGTCGGCGTTGGTCAACGAAAGAACGCGTTTTTCCTTGCCGTGAATCAGAGGCAGCTTCGCTCGATGGCCCTTTTTGTTCGTCTTCGTTAGAGCGGGAGACAGTTCGCGTTCCACTGCCCGCTGAACGAATTCCTTGATGGTGGACCCTTGCAGAGCGGCGACCGCTTTCATTCGGCGGAATATGGGATCGGGAAGCTCGATTGTGGCACGCATAAATACACATTAGCACAAACGCACATCAGCCGCCAGAAAGTGCATGTTATTCTGGAGTACCCACCCTCCGGTGGTTGTATGCGCCCCGAAAGCTACTCCACTCCCGGCGGCATTGCCGTTACCCGCTCGGTATCCAATATTTCCTATAACCGCGGTTTGAGCGGGCTGCTTCGTAAACTGGATACGCAGCGCGGCGTGTATTTCTCCTCGGGCTACGAGTATCCGGAGCGCTACTCGCGATGGGATTTTGCCGCGGTTGCGCCGTTGATGGAGATTGTCGCGGCTGGGCGCGAAGTGTATCTTCGACCGCTCAATAAGCGCGGCGAAGCGCTGACGCGCATTCTGGAACCGCTGCTCGCCGGTCATCCGCATTGGGCGAATTTCGCGGTTGAAAACAGTGCTCTGCGCGGCACGCTGAAGCCGCTCCCCGCGCTTTTTCCAGAAGAGGAGCGCAGCAAGCAGCCGTCGGCTTTCTCGATCCTGCGCGCATTAGTGGAAGAATTTCGCCATCCGCTGGCCTCGCGCCTGGCGCTGGTGGGCGCATTCGGGTACGATCTTCTGTTTCAGTTCGATCCGATCGAGCTGATGCTCCCGCGCTCCGGCGTCAAAGACCTGCACCTGTTCCTGTGCGACGACATCTATTTCATGGATCGCAAGAAGGAGCATATCGAGCGATTCCAGTACGATTTCGCGCGCGGCGATCTCTCGACACATGGCCTGCCTCGCACTGCCGAGAGAATCAAGCCGCGGAAGGGCGCCGTGAAAAAGACCACGCCCGAATCGGCGAAAATCGTCTCCGATCACACACCCGAAGAGTATATGGCGGGCGTCGAATCCGTGCGCGAAGGCATGCGCGGCGGCGATTACTACGAAGTGGTGCTGCGCCAGATGTTCAGTGCGCCGTATTCCGGCAGTCCCTCCGCGCTGTTCGAACGCATCCAGCACGCAAGTCCGAGTCCCTACGAATTTCTGCTCCAGTTGGGTGACGAGCAACTGATCGGCGCATCGCCCGAAATGTTCGTGCGGGTGGAGGGCCGGCGCGTGGAAACCTGCCCCATCGCCGGAACCGCGCGGCGCACGGGCGATCCTCTGCGCGATGCCGACAGTATTCGCGAGCTTTTGAACTCCACCAAAGAAGAGTCCGAGCTGACCATGTGCAGCGACGTGGATCGCAACGACAAATCGCGCGTGTGCGAGCCGGGATCGGTGCGATTGATCGCGCGGCGGCTGATCGAATCGTATGCGGGGTTGTTTCACACCGTCGATCACGTGGAGGGAACGCTGGCCCCGGGATTCGATTCGCTGGATGCGTTTCTGAGCCACATGTGGGCGGTGACCATCATCGGCGCGCCGAAGAAATGGGCCGCGCAGGCCATCGAGAATCTCGAAAAAACCGCGCGCGGCTGGTATGGCGGCGCGGTGGGGATGATTGCGCTGGATGGCGATATCAACACCGGCATCACCATTCGTACGGTCCATCTTCGCGACGGCGTCGCCAGTTATCCAGCGGGCGCGACGCTGCTGTATGACTCGGTTCCGGCGAACGAGGATCGCGAGTGCTGGCTCAAGGCCACTGGATTTTTCCGCGCGCTCAATGCCGGAAACACGGATGATTCCGCGTATCACCCATCGCGGAAAGATCGCGATGGCGTGAGGATGCTGCTCGTCGATTGCGAAGACTGCTTCATCCACACGCTGGCGAATTACGCGCGCCAGACGGGCGCGGAAGTGATGACGTATCGCGCGGGATTTCCGCTCGAGATGATCGAGCGCTTGCAGCCGTCCTTGATTCTGGTGTCACCGGGACCCGGTCGACCCGCTGATTTTCATCTGCCGGAGCTGGTTCGCCACGCAGCGAAATTGGGAACGCCGCTGTTCGGCGTGTGCCTGGGCTTGCAGGCGATGGTGGAGGCGTTCGGCGGCGAGTTGGGAATTCTGGATTATCCGATGCACGGCAAACCGTCCATGGTGCGGCATCGCGGCGTGGGCGTGTTCGCGGGATTGCCCGAGACTTTCCGAGTCGGCCGGTATCACTCGCTGTACGCGATCCCCGAAAAATTCCCCGCGTGCCTGGAAGTCACGGCCGAGAGCGAGGACGGAGTGATCATGGGTGTCCGCCATCGCGACCTTCCCATGGAAGCGGTGCAATTCCATCCCGAATCGATTTTGACTCTGGAAGGCGATTGCGGATTGCGGTTGATGGAGAACGTGGTGAGCACGTTGGGCCGGGTGCGAGTCGCGATGCGCTAAGCCACTGACGCGGCTGCTGGATCTGGGAAAGTGCGATGATGAAGCGAGGAACCCGAGGATGAAGGCAGTCGAGTTCGAAGGCACAATTACTCCAAACGGGCAGATCGCGATTTCCGCGGGAATCGCGGGGCAGCTCCCTGCGGGAGAACTCCTCCACGTGGTGCTTCAATGGAATACGGGGGCCAATGAGGATGACGTTTGGCGAACTCAAGGCCGGCGGCGATTCGAGGCCGCCTATGCGCCTGAGGACGCTATCTACGACCAATTAATGCATGAAGCACAACCTCGGCGAGGTCGTCCTCCTGCGGATGGAGTTTCATCAGACCGCGAGTTCGAAGATACGCCCGGCGAGTAGTTAGTGGAGCAAAGGAGTATCAGGTGAACGCGCATACTCCTTTAAGCGCTTCTTGTGTCTGGCGACTGTGTAATCGTATCGCTGCTCGCTAGTGAGATCAAGGTTGAAGGTGGTTTCGGTTAGTGGGCCCACCTCCTCAAATCTAAATCCGGCTGCCCACACCTTCCCTTTGCCGGCGAGAAAAAAACCGATGGTGATGAGTACGCTCGGGGCGGGCACATCAAAAACCATTTCCACCTTAGTCCACTTGTTCGTGCCGATGAGGCGGGCCGATGTCATCGCATAAAGTACCGTAGCTTCACGCGAATCGATCATCACGTAAAGACCCGCACCGGGACTAGAATCTCGCGACGCATTGAGGCGAGTTACTTCGTGAGCATCATTGTTGAAAACGTCTCCGACGTCCTCCGTGCGCATGTACCCGGACCAACGGATTCTGCGGCCTCTATACTGGTCAGCCTTGATGGCTTGTTGTACACCGCTAGCGACCCGAAACTTCGCCGTGTACGTGCCAGGGCCAATTTGGGTTGGAGGCGGGAACGCTGCCTCAATGGAAAGAGCTACCTGCTCGTCATAACGCACGCTCGGGTCAACTCTCGCCCGATAGGGGGCTTGGTGAATAGGCCCGGGCTCCACGGTCGTGGGAGAGGCTCACCTGCTGCAGATACGGCAAAGGTGCTTAGGATGCCGATCGTCGCTATAGATGTTCGAGACATTGGGTCAAGCATCTATTCTGACACGCTGTCTTCGAGCCGTTGGTCGCTGGCTTACCCCGCGATTCCTTTCCAACACAACTGGGCGCCAAGCAGCACCAACACCAGCGACAACGCGAATCGCAGTTGCCGCGACGGCATCCGCGACGCGAGCATCGATCCGACCACTGCGCCCGCCACGCCGCCGATGGACAGATTGATCAGCACCGGCAGGTTCAACGTGCCCAGCGCAGCGTGAATTCCGCCGCCCACCAGTGACAGCGCGAGTCCGAAGCACAGGTCGGTGCCGACCACCTCCGACGCGTCGAGCTTGGTCAGACTCATCAGCGCCAGCGCGCCCAGCGCGCCGGAGCCGGCGGACGAAAATCCAACTTCGGCGCCGATCGGCAGCGCGATCAAGCCCAGCCATTTCGGACGGTCGTGTCCGGTCTTTTCCTGGAACCGGGCGCGGAACCGGAGAAGATTGAGCAGCGCGACCAGCATGATAGTGAATCCCACGATCGCCAGCACCCAGTTCACGCGGACTCCGTGCAGCAAGAAGGAGCCGATCAGCACGCCGGGAAGTCCGCCGCCCAGCAGATAGGCGAGCGTGCGCCAGTTCACTTTGCCGCGCGCCCAATACACCGGCGCGGCGATCAGTTTCACCACTGCTCCGAAAATCAGCGCGGTGCCGACGCATTCCTTCGGCGGCAGCCCCAGCAGGAGAATCAGGAGCGGCGTGGTGAGCGATCCCGCGCCAACGCCGGTGAGCGCGATGGCGACCGCGATGATGAATCCAAGAGCCAGTTCCATGTGGCTAACTCGCGTGGCCAACTTCCTCGGCGTGGGATTCGGCCTGAATATGAATGCCGCATTCCAGTTTCTTGCCCTGCCAGCGGCCCGAACGCAGGTCATCAGCGGTCACGGGAAGCGACGTGCACGGTTTGCAGCCGATGCTGGTGTAGCCCTGATCGTAGAGCGGCAGCGCGGGAATCGAGTGGCGATGGAGATACGCCCACACGTCGCGATTGGTCCAGGCGGCGAGCGGGCTGATCTTGCGAATCGCGTTGCCTGAAGGCAGCCGGAAATCATCGTGGACTTGTAGATTCGCGCGCGTTGGCGATTGCTCGCGGCGCAGCGCCGTGAACCAGGTATCGAACGGCGTGAGACTTTCGAACAGCGGTCCCACTTTGCGCATCGCGCAGCAACGGTCCGGCGCGGTTTGATTCAGAATGCCGAATTGCGATTCCTGTTCGGCGACGCTTTGCCGCGACGAGAGATTGCGCAGGTTTAAGTTCCATGTGCGGGTCATGCGGTCGCGATATTCGAGCGTTTCGTCGAAGTGATATCCGGTTTCGAGAAACAGGACGGGGATATCAGGGCGCTGCTCGGTCAGCAGGTGCAGCAGCGCCACGCAGTCATGCTGGAAGCTGGAGGTGACGCACGGCCATGCGCTCGCGGCGAGTGCGGCGGCGATATCGCGCCTGGCATCGTCGATGAGGCGATCGAGGTCGTTCGGCCGGCTCATAAAATCATTCCGCCCGCGACCGTCGCATTGGTTTCGCGATCGATCAGAATGAAACTCCCGGTTGCCCGATTGAACCCGTCGGCAACACGGTAAGCATCGACGTACAACGGGAGCGCGGTGCGGATACTGACGCGGCCGATATCGTTCATCTTCAATGTGGTGCTGTTGTCGGGCAGGGACTCGCTCTCCAGCGTCTCCATGTTGACGCGACTCTGAATCTTTTCAACATAGGCGGCGACGGTCTGCGTGGTGTGCTTCAACAGGTAATCGCGCGCGGGGTCGAGAGCGCGGGCGTTGAACCACACCAGATTCGCCTGGAATGCATTCACGGCCCGGGGCGCGTCGTCGTCGCGAGACAGCATATCGCCGCGACTGATGTCGATCTCGTCTTCAAGCGTTAGCGTCACCGAAATCGGCGCGCGCGCTTCGTTCAGGTCGCCGTCGAAAGTGACGATTCGTTTCACGCGCGTGGTCATGCCGGACGCGGCTGAAGCAATTTCATCGCCCACGCGCACCGAACCGGATGCGATCTGACCGGCGTAGCCCCGAAGCCACATATTCTCGATGACAGATGCATCCGGCCGCGAGACGCGCTGCACTGGCATGCGGAACGCTTCCGCGCGCTGATTCCCCGTATCGACGGTTTCCAGATGTTCCAGCAGCGCCGGGCCATCAAACCACGGCATGCGTATGCTGGGCTCGACAATGTTGTCGCCCTGAAGCGCGCTGACCGGCAGGAAATACGCATCGCTAACGCCCAGGCGTTCCAGCACGGGCGTGAATTCGGCGCGAATGCGCTCGAAAACCTGCCGGTCGAAATTCACCAGATCCATTTTGTTGACCGCGATCACGATGTGGCGGATGCCGAGCAGCGCCGCGATATACGCGTGTCTCCTCGATTGCGCGGTGAATCCGCGATAAGCGTCGGCGAGAATGATGGCGAGGCCGGCGGTGGACGCGCCGGTGGCCATATTGCGCGTGTATTGCACGTGACCCGGCGTATCGGCCAGGATGAACTTGCGCCGCGGCGTCGCGAAGTAGCGATAGGCGACGTCGATGGTGATGCCTTGTTCGCGCTCCGCGCGCAGGCCGTCGGTGAGCAACGCGAAATCGATCAGACCGTTGTCGCGGCGCACGCTGCGCAACTGGTCTTCGTAAGCGCCACTCGCGTCGTGCAAAAGACGTCCGATCAGCGTCGATTTACCGTCGTCCACGCTGCCGGCCGTGCTGATGCGCAGCAGGTCCTTGGCCTGCTCGGAGGCCATGAAGGCTTCGATCTCGAAAAGCTGCGGCAGCGCGGGCGTGTTGGGCTCGGCGAGCAACATCAAAAATATCCCTCGCGCTTCTTCAATTCCATGGAGCCTTCGCGATCATGATCGATGACGCGATTCTCGCGCTCGGATTTCCGTACCCCGGCCAGCTCCGCGATAATCTTGGGAACCGTGTCAGCGTCGGAATACATCGCGCCCGTGCAGGGCGAACAGCCCAGCGAACGCATGCGGCACTTGACCACCTCAAAACGGTCGTTAGGGCCAGGGCGCACAAAGGAAAGCTCCGGCAGCGTCAACGTATCGCCGTGTGGGCCGGGCCGCACCAGCATGCGGCGTTCCTGCGCGTAATACAGCGGGACGATGGGAATGCGCTCCAGGTGAATGTATTGCCACACGTCGAGTTCGGTCCAATTGGAAAGCGGAAACACGCGCATGCTCTCACCGGGATTGATGCGGCCGTTGAAGATGTTCCACAACTCGGGCCGCTGATTCTTCGGATCCCACTGGCCGAACGGGTCGCGCAAGGAATAGATACGTTCTTTCGCACGCGATTTTTCCTCGTCGCGCCGCGCCCCGCCGAAAGCCGCGTCGAAATTGCCGGCGCGCAACGCGTCGAGCAGCGCCGTGGTTTTCAGCAATCCGCAGCATCGTTCCACACCAACCCGGTTCGGATTGGTGTCGTCGTCAATCGCGCGCTGGTTGGTATGCACAATCAATTTCGCGCCGATCTCCGCCGCCATCCGGTCACGGAATTCGATCATTTCCCTGAACTTATAGGTTGTGTCGATATGCAATAGTGGGAAGGGGATCGGCCCGGGGTAAAATGCCTTTTGGGCCAGCCGTAGCATCACGGAAGAATCCTTGCCGATGGAGTACAGCATGACAGGCCGCTGGAATTCAGCCACGACCTCGCGAAGTATATGGATGCTTTCGGCCTCAAGCGCCTGCAAATGGCTGATTCTCCACGGCATGACGCTATTATATTCGACAATCACACTATTGTCCATCGGGAACTATAGATTCTATCGGCACGGATCGGATTCTGCTAAAATAATACCGTACGTTGCAAACGTATGAACAATATGTAGATACAGTTCTTGACGTACTACTAGGTATTGGGGCATGATTGCCCACAGCGGCTTTTTATAGTACTAAAAGCCGCCAAGGTAATCAAACGGAGGTGCCTCAAATGGGACTGATCGGGACTGGTGTTGCTATGAAACTAAAGGATTTGCGACGGCCGTTGCCGGTTACTGAACGGGTTGGCGTGGAGTTTCCACGCCACTTTACCGCTCGGTTGGAAGCGGGCAAGACTCCATATGATGAAGTTCGGTGGGAGTTGCGCACGGCGTCCATCGGCAACGATAAAGGCGCGGTGATCTTCGAACAGCGCGACGTTGAGGTTCCGGCGGATTGGTCGCAGACCGCCACTAATATTGTTGTCAGCAAATATTTCTATGGAAAGATCGGCTCGCCCGAACGCGAATCGAGCGTTCGCGATCTGGTGGGCCGCGTGGTCGACACCATCGCCGGGTGGGGCCGCGATCAGCGGTATTTCAAAACACCCGAAGACGCCGAGAATTTCCGGGACGAACTGACGCACATCATGCTTACTCAGAAGGCGTGCTTCAATTCGCCGGTCTGGTTCAACGTCGGCGTGAAGGAGCCGCGCGGTTACGGCTGGTATTTCGACGAAGCCTCGGACGCGATCAAGAAGTTGAACCCGGGTGAGACGCGGCCGCAGTGCTCGGCGTGCTTCATCAATTCGGTGGGCGATACGCTCGAATCGATTCTGGACCTGGCGAAAACGGAAGGAATGCTCTTCAAGTGGGGATCGGGAACGGGCACCAATCTTTCCACGCTTCGCGAGGAAGAGGGTTTGCTCTCGGGCGGCGGTCGCGCATCCGGTCCGCTGAGTTTCATGAAAGGTTTCGACGCCTTCGCGGGCGTGATCAAGAGCGGCGGCAAGACGCGGCGCGCGGCGAAGATGGTGATCCTGAATGCGGATCATCCAGATATCGAGAAATTCGTGTGGTGCAAAGCCAAGGAAGAGAAGAAGGCCCACACGCTGATCGACGCGGGCTACGATGCGTCGCTTGACGGGGACGCCTACGGGTCCGTCTTTTTCCAGAACGCCAACAACAGCGTTCGCGCGACCGACGACTTCATGCAGGCGGTTGTCGACGACGGCGATTGGTGGACGCGCACGCGGCTCACCTTCGAGAAGCGCGACCATTATCGCGCGCGCGACCTGATGGGGCAGATCGCCGAAGCCACGCACCAGTGCGGCGATCCCGGCATGCAGTTCGACACGACTGTCAACAAGTGGCATACCTCGAAGAACACGGCGCGCATCAATGCGTCGAATCCGTGCTCGGAATACATGTTCCTGGACGATTCGGCGTGCAATCTGGCGTCGCTGAACCTGATGAAGTTCGTGGGGCCGGATGGAGTGTTCGACGTCGAGGCGTATCGCCACGCGGTGGACACGGTGACCATCGCGCAGGAAATCATCGTCGATAACGCGGCGTATCCCACCGAGAAGATCGCCAAGAACTCGCACGATTTCCGCCCTCTGGGCCTGGGCTACGCGAACCTGGGCGCGCTACTGATGTCGATGGGCATTCCTTACGATAGCGACCAGGGGCGCGACTGGGCGGCCGGGCTGACGGCCATCATGTGCGGGCAGGCGTATCTGACCAGCGCGCGAATCGCCGCCGATGCGACGGGTCCCTGCCCCGGCTACGCGGTGAACGAAGAGCCGTTCCTAGAAGTGATCCGCATGCATCGCGACGCGACACTGAACATTGATAGTCACAGGGTGCCGCCCGCGATTTACGAAAATGCCAAGCGCTGCTGGGAGGAAGCCTACGAGCTGGGCTCGAAGGCCGGCTATCGTAATGCGCAGACCACGGTGATCGCGCCCACCGGCACCATCGGCTTCATGATGGATTGCGACACTACCGGCATCGAGCCGGATCTCGCGTTGGTGAAGTACAAGAAACTGGTCGGCGGCGGCGTGATCAAGATCGTCAACAACACGGTTCCCGCGGCGTTGACCAAGCTGGGTTACTCGCCGACCCAGGTGAACCAGATCGTCGATCATATCGATTCCACGGGGACCATCGAAGGCGCGCCGTTCCTCAAAGACGAGCACCTGGCGGTTTTCGATTGCAGCTTCCGTCCTCAGAACGGCACGCGGTCCATCCACTACATGGGACACGTCAGGATGATGGCGGCGGTGCAGCCATTTATTTCCGGCGCGATTTCGAAGACTATCAACATGCCCGAGGAATCGACGGCCGCGGACATCATGAACGCGTACATCGAGAGTTGGAAGCTGGGGTTGAAGGCGGTCGCGATTTATCGCGATAATTCGAAGCGGGTGCAGCCTATGAGTTCGGGAACGTCGAAAGGCGCGAAGCCGGCAAATGGCGCCGTTGAAGAGAGAGTGGTGGAGCGGATCGTCTACCGGCCGGAGCGGCGCAAGCTGCCGCCGGAGCGTCGCTCCATCACGCACAAGTTTTCGATCGGCGGGCATGAAGGTTACCTGACGGTGGGGTTGTACGACGACGGCTCGCCCGGCGAGTTGTTTATCACCATGGCGAAGGAAGGCTCGACTATTTCGGGCCTGATGGACAGCTTCGCGACGGCGATCAGCTACGCGTTGCAGTATGGCGTGCCGCTGAAGTTTTTCGTCGACAAATTCAGCCATGTGCGATTCGAGCCAAGCGGCTGGACCGGCAATGAGACGATTCCGTACGCGAAATCGATCATGGATTATATTTTCCGGTGGCTGGGCGCGAAGTTCCTGGGTCCGGAGTATGCGGCGGGTGAAGCCGGCGAGGCTTTGAAACTGCGCGCGACGGAGCCCGATCCGCAGCAGGCGCTGCCGTTCCCGGTGGTCGCGGCGGATGCCCCGACTTGTTCGGAATGCGGCGGTCTGATGACGCGGAACGGGTCGTGCTACAAGTGCGAGAACTGCGGGGGCACGAGCGGGTGTAGTTAAGAGGTAACCTGAATGCACCGACCGTGGATTGGCTCGTAGGACGTATTCATGCCTGGGCCGACTATGCCAGCGTCAGCGGCGTGGTCATTTCCCTCATTGGCTTTGGGGGAACAATTTGGGGACTCCTCCGAGCCAGAACTGCGTCGCAGAAGGTCGCCGACGCGGTCTCGGATCTGCGGGAGAAGGTAAATGCGCAAAATGCGGTAGCGGAGCTTACGCGAGCGCTGCACGATATCGAAGAGTTGCGCGCTCTCCATCGATTCGCAGCGTGGGACCTCCTACCGCCGCGTTACGCCTATATCCGGCGAACGGTCGTGGCTATAAAGCAAAAGTACCCTTCCATGACGAGGAGCCAGAAATCGACATTGCAGGGGGTTGCGCGGCAGTTTTCGATCATGGAAGCGATAGTTGAACGGGCGCTCAACTCCAAGCAAGCGCCGGAAGATGTCCCTGGACTTAATCGGGCCGTCGCTGAGCAAGGAGATAAGCTCAGCGCCCTTCTCGCGGTGGTACAAGATAAGATAGGAGTCTAGCGATGACCGTCGACGAAAAAATCTGGAAGCTTGCGCGCTTGCTTCACGATAAGACCGCAGCGGGCATGATCAAATGGGAGCAAACTCCTGAGAAGAACAGCTTTCAAACTTCGTTTCCTAAGCACACCGTTCAAATAAGCGACGATTCGGGCAATTGGGGTGTCCGCTACACGATTGCTATTTTCAATGAAGAGGGTAGCATCGTCGAACAGGCCAGCGATCAGACAATCAGCACGACAGTGAGGGAAGCTACTCCATATCCCCGTCTTCTGATGGAGGAGCTTTATACGATGGCGCGAAGAAGCGCCGTCGGCGCTGACGCGGCTCTTGATGAGCTGATCGCCGAATTGTCCTGAGATCTTTCTTTCGCGTCAAGCAGCCACACAGGGCTTGTCCGCTAGTTCCGCGCCAACCGCGAGCGCTTCCGGGATCGCGTCGGCTGGAACACCGCCGGCGAACGCCTCGTTGATGTCCGCCAGGTCCATTCCGGCACTGAGACATTCAAGGATGAGCGCCACCGACAGCCGCGTGCCGCGAATCGCCGGCTTGCCGCCGAGCCACTCGGCGTCGGCGATGATCCAGTGATAGTTCTTATAAGCCTTTGGTTGAGAGTTGCTCACAGTACACCTGTAATCGATTCTAGCTTGGTGAGTTCACAAAAGGGTGCGCACTGATCCGGCTTCGCAGAGGGATCGCTTCTTTCAGCACAGAATCACGAATGATCGGACTCAGAGATCGGGCGATCACGATGTCCACGCGACGGCCAAGAGCGTCCTCGAGATCCGCGAGCAGGCTGCCCGGGAACCACGGCGTCGTCGGACCTACGATATCGATCAGGAAATCCACGTCGCTCTCCGGACGAGCGTCGCCGCGCGCAACCGATCCAAACACGCGCACGTTTCCCGCGCCGTGCTTAGCGGCGATCTGGAGGATTTCGTCCTGCCGTGTGCGAAGCTCGTCTAAGGAACTCACCGATCCCATTTTAATCGCAGCGCTGGAACGAAACAACGCGCTCCATGCTGTCGCGCCTCTTTAGCCGCTCTCTGCGGGGATTTCGCGAACACAGATAGTCGTGCATACTGAAAAAGGCGATAAAATTCCGTGGAGCACCGCTCGCCGCTGGCCCGCACTTGAAGATCATGAAACTGCTGAAGCTGCCATTCCTCCTCGCGATATTATCCTGGACCGCGATGCCGTTCTGGGCGGACAAGGCGTTCTGGATCGACAAGCCACCCGTCGAGTGGACCGACCAGGAGTTGATCAGCCTGATTACCGATTCGCCGTGGGCGCAAATGGTCCCCGCACCCAGCGACAAAGCGCCCGGAATGCAGATCTATCTGGCGACCGCGGCTCCGCTCGACCAAGCCGAGCGCGAGCGCGAACGCCGCTACCGGCTCCGCCACCCCAAGTCCGGCGAACAGGCCGGCGACGCGCTGGTGGAAGAATATCGCACCTGGCTTGCCGAGAATCGCGCGACGCAGATCGTGGTGGCGATCGGCACGGGACAGGCCGGCGCGTTTTCAAACGAGCAGGAGACGCGCCAGATGGAACAGGAGTGCGTGATGCGGATCGGCCGCAAAAAATACAAGATGACCGGACACTTCCCGCCGTCGGCTGGCGATCCTTATCTACGGCTCGCGTTCCCGCGTGTGGCTACCGCTGCCGACAAGACGGTGACCTTCGATCTGTACGTGCCGGGCGTCTCGATGGGTGCGCGCAGCACCGAGTTTGCGATCAAGGACATGATCGTCAAGGGCAAGCTGGAGATGTGAAGAAGGAGTCAGGAGACAGGAGTCAGAATGGGAAGAAGGAGTCAGGAGTCAGGAGTCGGAATAAAATGCGTTACGAGCATGCGGCGCCTCCTGTGCGAGCCGGCGTAACTTTCTCCAAGCAATCCGAGCCTTGCTTCATTCTGACTCCTGACTTCTGACTTCTGACTCCTGTCTCCTTCTTTTGCTATAATCAAAATCGAAACCGGGATGGACCATGACCACGGGTGTGCTTTCGCTCGTCCGGTTGATTCAATAAGTTGATTCACTAAAATGCCCAAACGTACATTTCAGCCGAACAATCGAAAGCGCGCCAAAACGCACGGGTTCCGCGCGCGCATGAAAACCAAGAATGGACGGGCGGTGCTGGCGCGACGCCGCGCCCGGGGCCGCCACAAGCTGACGGTCAGCGACGAAAGAGCAGTACGGACTGCCAAATCCAGCTAACCCCTCCTCCGGCGGCGCACCTGGGACCTCGCTCCCCTTTCCGAAGTCGGCGAGGATTCTGCGCTCCGCCGATTTTAGAACCGTCTATGACCAAGGTTTGCGCGTCTCGAATCCGTTGTTCGCGGCATTCTGTCTCGCCCGCACCGACGGCGCGATTGGTCCCCGCTTGGGTGTCACCGCCACGCGAGCCTTGGGCGGCGCCGTCGTCCGCAACCGCATCAAGCGTCGCCTCCGCGAGGCTTTTCGAATGCACCGCTCCGGACTTGCACCGCAGTGGGACATCGTCATTAATCCGCGTCGCGCGGCGATCGGCGCGTCTTTCGCCGAAATCGAGCAGGCGCTCATGAAAGTGATCGGTAAATGCGAGCGCTAGATCATTCCGTTAGCGGTGGGAAGCCTCAGCCGGTGCCCGGGACGTCGCCGTCGGCAATCCCCAGGGCACTTATTATAGGCGGATTGCGTATCTATAAGCGATGGATATCCCTCCTGCTGCCTTCGGCCTGCCGTTTTCATCCGACCTGTTCGGAGTACATGATGCAAGCCATAGAAACGCACGGCGCGGCGCGAGGATTCTGGATGGGAATACGGCGTCTGGTGAAATGCCACCCGTTCCATCAAGGGGGAGTTGATCCGGTCAGATAGGCAGGGCACGCGGTACGCACGTTCCGTGGCCCTGCCCCAAATAGCGTATGGAAAAAAAAGAAATGTCGATGGAGACCCGGCTGCTCATCTTCTTCGTGCTGATGGGCCTGGTCCTGCTCGGGACGCAGTATTTTTATAAGCCGCCGCCGCAGCCGAATAAGCCTGCGGCGGTCAATCCCGCTTCCACCGACGCCGCTCTCCCGGCGCCCATTTTACCTGACGCCCCGACTCCGCCGAAAGCGACCCCGCAGGCCGCCGCTCCGCCCGTCGACATGCCCGGCCGCGTCGAGGCCGGCAAGGAAGAAAGCTTCACGGTGGAGACCAATCTCTACCGTGTGACGTTTTCCAATCGCGGCGCCGTCGCGAAAAGTTGGATCCTTAAAGCGTATAAGGATCACGCGGGGAAGGCGCTGGACCTGATCAATCCGCGCTTGCCGGCTACGGTGCCGGCGCCGTTTTCGCTGGCGATGAAGACCCAGCCCTCCACCGATCCCAACACCGCTCTCTTTAAAGTCGATGCGCCCGATCCGCTCACGCTCAACTTCGAATTCTCGGACGGGCGCACGGCCATTAAGAAATCGTTCCAGTTTGTCGACAATAGTTATCTGGTCGCTGTAAGCACGGAAGTCAGCCAGAACGGCATCCTGGTGGCGCACTCTTTCGCGTGGCGCGGCGGATTCGGCGATCAAACCGTGTCGACCGCCGCCACCGACGAACAAGTGGCGTACTACGATTCCAAGCGGCAGACGAAAGCCGCCAAGGATGCCAAGAACGGTCCGGTTTCGTTCAGCGGCCAGTATTCGTTTGAAGGCATGGAAGACAAATTCTTCGCCGGTGTTTTTCTTCCGTCCAGCCAATCGTCATCCAACGAAATCACCGTTTTTTCGGACACGGTTCCGAACGCTGCCGGAGCCGATGAGCAACGCGCCGGAGCGGCCGTGGGAGGCGAGGGCGTGAATATAGGAGCACTTTTCGTCGGTCCGAAAGATCATGATCTGCTGGCCAAAGTGGACCCTCGCCTGGAGCAGCTCATCGACTGGGGCTGGACCAAGATCCTGGCCGAACCTCTATTTCTCGCGATTCAATGGACCGAGAAAAACGTGGTCCATAATTACGGCTGGGCCATTGTGCTGGTGACCGTCGCCATCAATGTTCTGCTTTCGCCGTTGAGCTTTCAAAGCTTGAAATCGTCGCGCAAAATGCAGAAAATTCAGCCGCAGATCGCCGCTCTGAACGCCAAGTACAAGGGCATCAAGATGAACGATCCGCGCAAGGCGGAGCAGAACCAGGAGATGATGGACCTGTACAAGCGCGAAGGCGTCAATCCCATGGGCGGCTGCCTTCCCATGCTGGTCCAGTTTCCGTTTCTGTACGCGTTTTACCGGGTGCTCTACGTCTCCATCGCCATGCGCGGCGCAAGCTGGCTGTGGGTTCACGATCTTTCGCAGCCCGAAACCCTTCCCATCCACCTTCTGCCGGTGATCATGATCGTCACGCAATTTCTGACGCAGAAAATGACGCCGCAGCCCGGCGTGGATCCGTCGCAACAGAAAATGTTCATGATTATGCCGCTGGTGTTCGGCTACATTTTCTGGTTCCTGTCTTCGGGGCTGGTGCTATACTACTTAACCAGTAACGTGGTCGCCATCGCCCGGCAGATGATATTGAATCGCATCAGCGGCCCCATCACTCCTCCGGCGGCGATCATCGACGTGAAACCAAACTCCCCGAAAAAGCGCAGGTCCTGAAACCGTGTCCGAAAAATATACTCTGGCCGACTCCAAACCCCGCATCGAACAGTTCCTGAACAGGGTGTTCGATCTTGCCGGATTCAAGCTGGACTATGCGGTCGCGGAAGGCGAGACGCCGCACCCCCATTTCGAAAACCCGGATCTGATGGTCCGCTTCAGCGGCGTGGATGTCGATCTGCTGCTCGCCAACAAAGCCGAACTGCTGCTGGCGTTGGAGCAGTTGACCATGGAGGCGTTGGGCATGCCGGCCGAGGAGCATTCGCGCGTTTGCTTCGACGCCAACGACTATCGCGTGCTGCGCATTGAAGAGCTGCGCATGAGCGCGCTGGCGGCGGCCGAGCGGGTCAAGAAAACGCGTATGCCGTTTCACTTCAGCCCCATGAACAGCCGGGAGCGGCGTATTCTGCACCTGGCATTGCGCGATGAAACCGAAGTGCGCAGCGAAAGCGTGGGTGTGGGTCCCATCCGGCAGGTGGTAGTGGTGCCCTCGGATCTGAAGACGCTGCCGGAGCCGGTGATTCCTCCGCGTCCGCGCCCCGAAGACGATACGCCGCGTCCACGCTTCGGGCGAGGCGGACCCGGACGCGGACCCGGTCGTGGACACGATCGTGAACGCCGCGGTGGTCCGCCGCGCGGGCGAAGACCTTAGGGATAAAGACCTTAGAAGGGGTCGCAAGGCAGAAGTCCCGTCAGAATTAACAATTGACGGCCGGATGCCTATGTGATACATTCGTCAAGAGTATTCTAACGTTGGTATTGGAGGATAGTTAGATGATTCGGAGAAGTTTCCTTTTGGCAAGTGCCGTTGCGGGCGCACTTTGCCTGATCGCCCAAGCCGGACCGATCACGGTCGGCTATTACACGGATTACAACACCAGTGACACGGGACCGGTCGCGCCGATCACGGCCAATGGTTTCACACCGTCACAAATCACGACGCTCACCGGGTTTGACCTCACCTCAATCAACATCCTGATGATCGACGAGAGCGCCAACGGATCGCCGTCGGCGGACTTCCTGGGGGACGCCTCGGCGATATCGACCTGGGTGCAGAACGGCGGCGTAGAAGTGATTGACGACCGCAACACCTGCCAGGGCACCTGCACGCCGATTCCAGGCGGCGGGGGGATCACGATCACGAACGATTTTAGCTCTACGATAAACGTGCAGACCGGTGGAAACCTGCTCGTTAACGGGCCCTTCGGAACCATCGACGACAGTAATCTCACTGGCGGGAACTACTCGGATCACGGTTACGCGACGCAGGCTACGCTTCCGGGTGGCGCTGTTTCCTTCCTGAACAACGGGACGGTCGGCGACATCGTCGCCTTCGGGTATCAGTATGGAGCGGGCTACGTCTACTATGCCACGATTCCACTCGACTTTGATCTTGACGGCGGCAATCCGGGCCAGGCGTTCAGTTCGATCTACGCGCCGAACCTGCTCGATTTCGCGAGCCAGTTCACCGGCGCGGCCGTGCCGGAACCTGCGACGTTCGGCCTGATGGGCGCCGGCCTCCTGGGACTGCTTTTCGCAGCACGCCGCAAGCGTACCTAATTCGAATTCGCTTTCAGAAATCCGTACGGAGCAGCGCGAGCGACGCTGCTCCGTTTCTATTTGGTGTAGACTGATGAAATCCGGCTAAAGGGAAACTCCCGGCCTACTCCAGGTTGGTGCATTTTCTGTGTGCGCAAGAAGAACGTCCGATGGACCTCCCAGCGGCGCGATTGCCGTGGAGTCTCCAGGACTGACGATCGTCAGGTTATTATTCTGACTCCTGTCTTCTGACTCCCGACTCCTTCTTGTGCAGCTTCACGACACCATCGCCGCGATCTCTACACCTCCCGGCCGCGGAGGCATCGGCATCATCCGGATTTCAGGCCCTGGCGCCCACGCCGTAGCTGAGAAAATTCTCCGAAGCCCCCCGGAATGGAAGCCCTGGGCCGCGACGCTGGCCGAGCTGACCGACGCCGAATCCCGCACCATTGATCACGTCGTCGTCACCTACTTTGCCGCCCCACGATCCTACACCGCCGAAGATGTGGTCGAGATCGCGTGCCACGGATCGCCCGTGGTGCTCCGTTACGCGCTCGAACGAGCTTGCCATGCGGGCGCGCGCCTCGCCGAACCAGGCGAGTTCACGCTGCGCGCCTACATCAACGGCCGCATCGATCTTCCGCAGGCCGAAGCGATTCGCGATCTTATTAATGCAACCACGTTGTACCAGGCCAGAGTCGCCGCGCAACAGGCGGAAGGTTCGGTTTCCCGGCGCATCCAGCCGGTGAAGGAGCAGATGCTGGAGCTGATCTCGCTGCTCGAAGCCGGGATCGATTTCGCCGAGGACGACATCAGCGTCGCCAGTGCCGAGGATATTCTCGCGCGCCTGGACCCCATTCTCAGCGGCGTGCGCGAGCTGATCGCGAGCTTCGCCTACGGCAAGCTGGTGCATTCGGGCTTCACGCTGGCCGTGGTCGGCCGTCCCAACGTCGGAAAGAGCAGCCTCTTTAATCGGCTTCTTGAACAGGATCGGGCTATCGTTACCGATATCCCCGGCACCACTCGAGATTTGGTGTCGGAGACTGCTTCGCTCGACGGCATCCCCGTCAAATTTATCGATACGGCGGGCATCCGCAAGGGCGATGACCTCGTCGAGAATCTTGGCATCGAACGCAGTTATCAGGCCATGGCCGACGCGGATTTGACTCTGGTCGTCGTTGACATATCCGTATCTTTGGAACGTGACGACCGCGATCTGATTGAGCGCGCGATCCATCAGGGCCGTCACATCGTGGTTGGAAACAAATGCGACCTGGTCTCGCCTGACCAGGTCTTGCCGGACGAGGCTTTAACGGATGTGGCTCAGCCCGCCGGGGATCTGGCCTCGCATCCAAGCTGGCAGGGCATGGCCCTGCCCCACTTGGTTTCCGCGCTGACCGGCGAAGGCATCGCGGAGCTGCGCCGTTCGATCATCGCGTCCATCGCTCCCCAGGGCCGCATCGAACAGGACGGCGGATTCATCACCAGCCTCCGGCACGAGCTGCTCTTGAAGGAATCGCGCGATGCGCTGGAGCAGGCGCGCAGCGCCACGCTTAACGGCATCCCGCATGAGATGCTGTTGCTGGATCTTTACGCCGCGATGCGGCCCATTGATGGAATCACGGGTGCCACCACGGCCGACGACATCCTGAATCGGATCTTTTCGACGTTCTGCATCGGCAAGTAGCTCTTACTGGCACCTTGCATCGGATGAGGCGCGACCATCAGGGAGCGCGTTCTTACGCTACACAAATGAGCCGCGGCCGTCAGGAAGCGCGTTCGAACCTACTCAAAGTGGTCATCTGACCATTCTGTGCTACCATCAGACTATGAAGAGTGCAGTAAAGGCCGCTCTGAAAACCCGGGTGATCGCTGCTACTGAGTTTAAGGCGAAGTGCCTGGCCATCCTCGATGAAGTGGACGGCGACGGCGGCACAGTCACCATCACCAAGCGAGGCCGGCCCGTCGCGGTCCTGGCTCCGGCGAAACCTAGACCAGCCAGAAAGTCCTCCATGGGCGCTTGGATCGGGAAAGTCAAATTCCCCAAGGGCTGGGAAAAGATGGAGCTTCCCTGGAATTGCACCTCGGATATAGCGGATCGTGACCTTTAGATTTCTCCTCGACACTCACATTGTCGTATGGTGGCTGACAGCGCCCCGCAAACTTTCGAGCGAGCAACAGGGCGTCCTCCGGCGCGCCGCCGCGGCGAACGAGAATGTGGCGGTTTGTGCGATCACTCTCATTGAGATTGCGTTCATGCTACGCCGAGGAGGCCGGGCGCGTCTACGCATTCCTTTGGATGAATTGCTGCACCAGATGGACCGCCCTCCTTACATGCACATCCTTCCGATCACAAGAGAGATTGCCTCCGACGTTCTTTCCATAACCGGCGCATTGCGCGAGCCTGCCGATTGTACCATCGTCGCGACGGCCCGAGTCCACGGCCTTCGGCTCCTCACCTCCGATCAACGCATCATCCAATCCAAGCTGGTCCCGGTGATCGAATAAACTAGAGGTTTCATGGAAACCAAGCTGCTCTACCAACCCCTCGATAAAGTCGAGGCCGACGCCGTTGCTTTCGTGCTGTATGAAGGCGAACCCGCGCCCGCCGAACTCAAGTTCGCTTCCGCCTGGCTCGAGGAGCTGCGCGCGTCCGGCGAATTCTTGGGCAAACCCGACGAGCTCGCCGTCCTGCATCAACCGCAAGGCATTCGCGCGAAGCGTCTGGTGGTCGCCGGTGGCGGCAAACGCGAAGCCGGGAAACTAGACACCTTCGATCTGCGAAAAATCGTAGGCTCCACCGTGCGCGTGCTCAAGCAAAAAGGAGTCAAGCGACTGGCCTGGAGTCTCAACGGCGCCGACCCCGAAGCCGCCGTCGAAGGCGCGATTCTCGGCAATTTCGAGCCCGACCATCACAAGACCTCCAACCAGGGAAAATCGCTGGAGGCTTTCCATGCCATCGCCGCCCCCAACGGCGCGGAGATCGATCGCGCCTTCGAGCGCGGCTGCATCCTCGCCGATTCACAGAATTTCACGCGCGATCTCGCCAATGAACCTGCCAACATTATGACGCCGGCTCTGCTCGCCGAGCGCGCGCGCGCCATGGCCGCCGAGTCCGGTCTCGAATGTGAAGTGCTCGACCAGGATCGCATGCGCCAACTCGGCATGGGCTCCCTGCTGGGCGTCGCACAGGGCAGTGCCGAGCCGCCGTTTCTCATCGTCATCCGCTACACTCCCGCTACGCCCTCGAAATCCTCCGATCATCTCGGGCTGGTTGGCAAGGGCGTCACCTTCGATACCGGAGGCGTTTCCATCAAGCCCGCCGACGGCATGGAGAAAATGAAGTACGACATGGCCGGAGGCGCCGCCGTGCTCGGCGCGATGCGCGCCATCGCCCAGCTCAAGCCGTCGATCCCGGTCACAGCGCTGGTTCCCACCGTCGAGAACATGGTGGGCAGCAAAGCGCAGCGGCCCGGCGATATCGTGAAATCGCTCGACGGAAAAACCATTGAGGTGCTCAACACAGATGCCGAAGGCCGTCTGATCCTGGTCGACGCGATCACCTATGCCAAGCGCCTCGGCTGCACTCATCTTATTGATGCAGCAACTTTGACGGGCGCCATCGTGGTCGCGCTCGGCCACGTCAACACCGGTGCGTTCACAAACGATGAAGAGCTGCTGGGCCGCGTGATGGCCACCGCCCGCGCCGAAGGCGAGAAGATGTGGCACATGCCGCTCGAAGAGGATTATAAGGATCTGCTCAAGAGCGCCTTCGCGGATCTCGCCAATATCGGCGGCCGCTACGGCGGCGCCATCAGCGCGGCGTGGTTCCTGAAGGAATTCGCTGGCGACACGCCGTGGGTGCATTTGGACATCGCCGGCACCGCGTGGCTGGACGACGCGAAGCCTCACCTGGCGAAAGGTCCGACCGGCGTGTGCGTCCGTACCTTCGCCAAGCTGGCGCTGGGCTGGTAGATCGGCTTTACGACTCGGTTACGGTGATGCTGGTCAGCGTGTCGCCCTGCTTCACCGCGTTGACCACGTCCTGACCCTTGGTCACCTGTCCGAACACCGTGTGCTTGCCGTCCAGCCACTGCGTCACCACGTGCGTGATGAAGAACTGGCTGCCGTTGGTGTTGGGGCCGGCGTTGGCCATGGATAAGCTGCCGATCTTGTGCTTGCGCGGATTGCTCTTCACCTCGTCCTCGAATTTATAGCCGGGGCCGCCGCTGCCGGATGCGGTCGGGTCGCCGCCCTGGACCATGAACTCATTGATAACGCGATGGAACACGGTGCCGTCGTAGAATTTCTCACGCGCGAGGAACACGAAGTTGTTGACGGTCTTAGGCGCGTCCTTGGCGAACAGCTCGCAGACGATCTCGCCGCGTGAGGTGTTGAACGTAGCGGTGTAGGACTTATTGGTATCGATCGCCATCTCGGGCGGTGTTTTGTATTGTTTTGACATTCAGTTACCAGTGTAGCCGCCGTCACGCAAGTTTGCGCTAACGAGCCGCGACCAAAGGAAGCGGTTAAAGGGAGTAGCCGGCTTCTTCGAGAATCTGGTCAAGCGTGCCCATCTGCTCGGCTTCTTCAAGAAACCGCACGGCCTCTTGAAGTCACTTGACCGCCTTCTCTTTGGTTCCGCCGCATGAGGAAACGTTCAACTCCAGGGCGTGCGCAACCCACGTGCGTCCTTCTTTGAAAATGCGAGTTGTGAACCGAATCTTCATGGTGTGGGCTGGTACTCGAAGCATACCGTCTGACAGCGACGCGATCCGGGTTTGTGGCGTCTAGCTCGAATCGGCGTCAATCTCCGTGCATCTGCGGCATTCATTTTTTATAACCGCTCCTTTTAGTCGCGGCTCGTTAGGATAGCCGCGGCTCGTTAAGATGCGGAGCGATCACCCCACGATCTCGCAGAACTTCTTCATATCGATATTCCCTCCCGACACGATCGCCACAATCCTCCCGCGCCCCGCCTTCCCTGACAACGCCGCCGCCACCGCGCACGCCGCCGCGCCTTCCGCGATCACGCGGTTCCGCTCGGCGACCAGCTTCATAGCGAACGCGATCTCTTCGAGCGTCACCACAATCGACCCATCCAACAGTTCCTGCGCCAGCTTAAGCATCCCCGGAAAGACCGTCTTGCTGGCGATTCCGTCGACGAATGACGCCCGGTAGTCGACCACCACCGGAGTTCCCGCCTTGAGCGATGCCTCCAGCGGAGCCCCCGTTCCCGCCTCCGCCGCATACACCCGCACGGACGGCTTAAGCGCCTTCACCACCGCCGCGATCCCGCACGCGAGTCCGCCGCCGCCCCAGGGAACCACCACCGCGTCCAAATCGGCCAGATCCTCAATCAACTCCAGGCCGATGGTCCCATTGCCGGCCATCACGTCCGGATCGTCAAAAGCATGGATGAACGTGGCGTCCACCCCAGGAAATGACCGCGTTTTGAACGTTTCCCACCACCGGTCGAACGGCACCTGAATGATCCGCCCGCCCAGCCTTTCCACCGCCTTTAGCTTGGTTTCGGGAGCGCCGTCGGGGGCGATCACGGTCGCCGGAATCCCCAGTCGCCGGGCGCAATACGCCACTCCCTGCGCCATATTGCCAGCCGATGCTGTCAGCAGCCCCTTGGCGAGTTGGTCCTTCGGCGTTTTCGCGACCACGTTCGCCGCGCCGCGAATCTTGAACGATCCGATCGGCTGGAGGCTCTCCAGTTTTAAGAGAATTTCATGTTCGCCGCCTCCGCTTCGTTGGATTGCATCGGTATTGAGTCGAACTGTCGGCGTCCGGATCGCAATTCCGGCGATGTTCCGTCGAGCGTCTTCGGCAGCTTCGAGTGTAATTGGCATTCACAATAAATTTACCAACCTTAAATGCATCCGGTGCATCCAATGAAACGTAATCGATTGTGGAAGCACAATCCAGAGCAACCGGACAGAGAGTGACCTAGGGGAAGCAGGCAAGCCCGCTCCGGACTCTAGACCGAACTTATAAAGAAAGAGACGCGCGGCGGAAACCGTTCACGACAAACGGCTCCGACCAGCGCGAGGACAAAGCTGAAAATGGACTCAAGGATCGCAGCGGCCTGCCGATAAGGATCGAGATTTTGCCGTGGCACCACACGTGCTTAATATTTGGCACGGAGTTGAGAGAAAGATATAAGGGGCGCATATGTTAATCGGAGCTGGAATCGCAGGTTTGTTGATCGTTTCGCTGTTTTTGGAGATGATCTCGTCCTCGCCCAAAGCGGGCGAGAAGTCACCGGGCGATGCTGGATCGCTGACACCGCGTGTGAAATAGCGCCACAGGCGCGTGTCAAACGTGCCCCACAAGGCGCGTCAACGTGGGTTTCGACCGGATGTCAAACGTGCCCGTGGCGCGTACTACGAGTAGAATTTCGAGGGCAATCCCGACCTCGCCCGCAGGCTCCGGCTCGTCAGCCCTCCGACCAGTCGGTAAATTCGAAATACGATCCGCTGACTAGCTCCGGCAAAATTGCCGATCACGCGTCGGTTGGCCGACCGCTGGTACTACGGCGACGTCGGAGCTACGGTTGTGGGCCATCGCTACGCTCGACCAATCGCGATTGCTGCGGCCGGGCCGGATGTTGTGTCGTGCTGGCGATGCGCGAACTCCTCCCCACCGGTAAGGACAACATCCATCGAGTAAGGAGTATAATCGATGGTAAGGGGTTACCATGCCGATCGCCACACTTACCAGTAAGGGCCAGATTACGGTGCCCAAGGAGATTCGCGACCAGTTGAAGCTTGAACCTGGCAGCCGGATCAACTTTGTGGTCGACCGCAAGGGCAAGGTGACGCTGAAGCCCCTCAACTACGACTTCGAATCGATCCGGGGAATCGTCAAATCGCGGAGGAAACATCCGCCGACCATCGAGGAAATGAACGAAGCCATTGCAGCGGGATGGGCGGGTGAGTGAGGGCGATCGATACCAACGTTCTGGTTCGGTACGTAGTCAACGATGAACCTCGTCAAAACGAAGCCGTCGACGTCTTCCTTAAGGAGTGCCGTGCCAACTTCGACCGCGTATTCATTTCAATTCCAGTTCTAGTAGAGCTTGTGTGGGTCCTCGAACGCACCTATCGCCAGTCCAAGGCGGAGATCGTCGCCACTTTGGAAAAACTTCTGGATCTGGCGCTGTTTCAATTCGACCGGGAATCCGCTGTGCTCCATGGGTTCGCTCAGTACCGTCGTGGACGGGCTGGCCTTGCGGATTACCTTATCGGGGAACTCAGCGTTCAGGCGGGCTGTCGCGATACGGTTACGTTCGATCGTGCGCTACGAGGCGCCCCGGGCTTCACGATCCTCTGACATCTGGGTTCGCGCAATGCGCGTTTCCACTTATTTTCGACCGATAATTCCCGCCTTCACAATCTCATACCGCTTTGCCTCACCTGGCATTCCGCGCACCGGCTTTACTCTGTAATCGAAAGTGGCTGGTTCACTCATCGGAGCCGGCTCGCCCAGTTTTCGCCGGAAGAGTTCTCGAGACTACATCGGCGACCGTGGCCTAAGCGGTGGGCCCTCCCGTCGGGGTCATAGAGCGGGTTGGACCGGTCCAATTAAGAAAACAGAACGCCTGGAGTGTGTTTTCGCATCGCCGTGGGATAAGTGTGCCTACTCGGAGGACTCATGTGATGCGATGCGCTTATTTCCAAGGTGCGGCCGTGATGCGAATGGGTCCAACAGTTACGATCTGGGTAGTGACGAAGAAGCCTTATGCGCGTTCATTCGCGTTTATTCGCGGCTAATCATCCGCGCCGCTACTCATGCCGCAACTCTACTCGTACCGCAGCGCTTCGATCGGGTCGATTTTCGACGCCTTCATCGCCGGGTAAATTCCGAACACCACGCCCACCACCACCGACACCGAAAACGCGACCCCCACCGACCAAGGCGTGACGATCGTGTTCCATTCCGCCGTCCGCGCGATCAGCCACGACAGCCCCAGCCCGAATCCGATTCCCATGGCGCCGCCGCCCACCGAAATCAGGACGCTCTCCGCCAGAAACTGGCGCACGATGTCGCTCCGCCTCGCGCCCGTCGCGCGGCGGATGCCGATCTCCCGCGTCCGTTCGAGAACCGTGGCCAGCACGATGTTCATGATCCCGATCCCGCCCACCAGCAGCGAAATCGCGGCGATCGCCACCATCACGTAAGTAAAAATCGTCTGCGTCTTCTGCTGCTGCGCAAGCAGAGCCGCCGGAATGGTGACCGTGAAATCCTCGACGTTGCGATGGGTGGAATTCAGAATCGCCGTGACCACTTCGGCCGCGCGCACGCTGTCCGATCCGGGTTTCAGCCGCAGGTCGATGCCGTCCAATTCGTCTTTGAGAAACGCGCTCATGTCCCAGAAGCGATATTGGAACGTGTTGAAGGGCACCAGCACCACGTTGTTGCGATCCTCGGCCGCGCCGCCCGAGCCAGCCGGTCCCGAATCGACGCTCGACCCGAGCACGCCCACCACCTCCAGCCAGGTGTCGTTCACCTTGATGTACTTGCCCACCGATCCCGGCCCGTAACCGAGCAGACTCACCTTCGCGCGCTCGCCGAGCACGCACACCGCGGCGCTTTCGGAATTTTCGCGCGGCGTGAAAAATCGCCCGTCCACCACGTGCATGTTGTGGATCTCGGCATAGGTCGGCCGGACGCCTGCGAGCGTTGGCATGGATTGCGACGGTTTCGGCAGCATTCGCGCCGGATGCAGCGCGCGCCGGGGCGAAAGCATTTCCAAGCTTTCGACATTGGCTTCCAGGATTCGCACGTCGCGCTCGGTCAGGCCGGGCGAGGAGCGCCGCCGCTGCTGCATCTCTTCGGGACTCGCCGACGGCATCGAGTCGATCAGAATATTGCGCACGCCCAGTCCTTCGATGAAGCTGAGCGACTCCTGCTTCGCGCCCGCGCTGATGGCGAGCATTCCGATGACGGAGCCGACGCCGAATACGATGCCCAACGCCGTCAGGACCGTCCGCGTTTTCTGCGCGCGAAGATTGTCGAAGGCGCGCGGCAGATCGCCGAAGTAGCGCAGCAGCATGGGCACGCGATGCACCGGCTTACTAACCTTCGCGGCCGGCGCATTTGTGCCGGTCGAGGGCGCAGGGTCTTGTTCCTTTTCCGAAACACTCATGCTTAAGTCCCCGGCAGCGCCGGTCCGCCTCCACTCTTCTTCGAATCTTTCGACTTGTTATTTTGTTTGCCCGGGTTGGCGAGCGCGACCACTTGCCCTTCGCTCAATCCCTCGATCACCACCTGGCTTTCGCTGCGGCGAATCAGTTTGACGTCTTGCGGCGAAAAATTTCCCTGCAGCGATCGCACATAGGCGAACGTGCGGCCGTCGCTCTCGAACAGCGCCTGCGCCGGCATCCACAGCACGCCGCGGATGGTTTCCTCGGTGATCACCAGGTTCGCGGTCATCCCCGGGCGCAATTCACGCGGCGGATCGTCGACGGAAATCTTGCACTCGAAGCGGCGATCCCACACCGGCCCCGCCGTTCCGCCGAGATCCTTCACCTTGCCGTGAAACGGCCGCTCCGGTGCGGCGACCGCAGTGAGCTCCACCGGCTGCCCCAGCGCGATATGGCCGCGATCGGCTTCCGTGAGCCGCGCCACCACCTCCCAACTGCTGGTATCGGGGATCTGCGCGACCGCCATCCCCGCGCGAACCTTGTCGCCCACCTGCAACATCGGCAGCACCATGCCCTCAAAGAACATCTGGTTCATGTTCGGCTGGACGTTCACGTATCCGGCCGCGCCCGCGTGCAGCGTCATCATTTCGATATTCTTGCGCGCCTGTTCGGCCTGCACTTTGGCTTTGGCGACCGCGGCTTCCTGAATGGCGACGCCCGCTTGCGACGTGGCCTTTCGATTGGCAAGATCGCGCTCGAGCTGTGCGAGCGCGGCGCGCGCCGATTCGACCGCCAGATCGTTTTCCTTCGCGTCAATCGCCCCCAGCAGGGGATTCTTGCGCGAGTCGAGTTCCACCTGCCGCAAATCCGCGCGGGCTTTGAGCAGCGCGTAATTGTCCTCTTCTTCTTTCGCCTGTGCCTGGGCTTCCGCCTGGGCCACTTTCTCGGCGGCCTCGGCCAGATCCGCCTCCGCTTCGCGCAGCTTATAGGCTTGATCGGTGGTGTCAAACTGCGCCACGACATCGCCGCTCGCCACCATCTCGCCGGGCTGGCGAAGCGACGTGAGCACCAGGTCGCCGTTGATCATCGGGGCCACCAGCATCTGCGAATTTCCGCCCTGCAAATCACCCTTGGCATACACCGCGAAAGTCACGTCGCCGCGTTTGACGGCGGTATAGGGAAGCTCGCCCGTGGCCGCGCTGTTGGCCGCGTGATACAGCTCCACTCCGCCCCATCCCGCCAGCGCGAGCGCGGCCACTCCGATGATCATGCCGATGAGCCGCTTCAATTTCACTGCTTCGAAACCTCTTTGGAATCGCCTTGAAGAGTCGGGTCAACCAGTGCGATCCTCGCGCCGGCTGCGATTCCGCGCACTGCAAACTCGTCGGGATTGCGCGCGACAATCTCCACCTCCTGCGGACGCCAGCCGTTCCTATCCGGCAGATAAACCGTGGGGCGGCCGTGACGCGTGAACACTGCGCTGGCCGGGACGCTGATCGCGTCCGGAATGTGCTCGACGATGATGTCGAGACGTCCGTTCATGCCCGGCCGGAGACGCGAATCAACCTCGTTGAAGCTCGCGTTGGCGCGAAAATTCCGCACCGGCGGCCACTCGAACGTCTGCTCCACCAGGGGCGAGATGGAATGCAGCTTGCCCATGTACGGCTTTTCCGGGAACGGGTCCACTTGAATGCGCACCTCCTGTCCCACGGCGATGCGCCCCCGATCGATCTCTTCCACTTTCCCTTTTATTTCGAGCGACGAGAGCTCCGGAATTTCCGCGATCACGCTGCCGGGCCAGACCTGGTCGCCGACTTTGAACGGCTTCGCGTTCACCCATCCCTGCGATTGGTTGGGAAAATACACGATCACGCCCCCCAGCGGCGCGTGCAATTCCATCTGCGACAGACGTCGGTTGGTGACGTCGATATCCTGCTGCGCCTTGTCGCGTTGCCGCGTGAGCGACGCCATCTTCGATTCGTCGGATTTCTTATGCAGATCGGCGGACGCTTCGGCCACCTTCTGCTTCTCTTCCGCCAGGCCAAGATCGACGCGGCTCGATTCGCCCTGAAGCTTGCTGACGATCTCCTGCTTGGAGACTTCCAGCTTCTGCTTCTCCACCTCCACGCGAGCCGAAGTCAGGTCCACGCGATCCTGTTCGCCGGTCATCCGCGCCTGCGCCAAGGCCTGCTCGAGCGTCGCCTGCGCCTGCTGCAACGCGGCTTTCTTTTCGTCGAGCTGCTCGCGCGCCAGGCTCGAATCGAAGCGCACCACCACGTCGTCTTTTTTCACTTCGCTGTTGGCAGGCGCCTGCCATACGATCTGGAGACCGGGCACATTGTAGGGCGCCACCAGTTGCACGGAACGGTCCGAAACCAGTTCGCCGCGCGCGCGAACAATCACCTGAAAATCGCCGCGGCGAGCCGTGGCCGTGGGCAGATCGGTCTTGGCTTGCACCTGCCGCGCGCGCCACAGCCACACGCCCGCGCCCGCCAGTCCGGCGAGCACCACCAGCGTGATCGCGATGCGAAGTAGGCGTTTCACGGATTGACCTTGGCCGCGGGTTTCGGGCGAGTGTGGTCCACGCTTTTCGCGGCTGGGTTTGCCACCGTCCCGGATTCGATTTCGACCGCGGCCGAAAGATCCGGCAGCAATCGCGGATCGTGCTGATCGATGCGGAATCGCGCGGAAAATGCCTTAAGCGGACTGCCCAGGCTGGACGACGCCGCCGGACTCGCCGATTCCAGATGCGCCTCGAACACCGCGCCCGGATAGGCGTCCAGGCGAACTTTCGCTCGCGTTCCCGGCGCCATCACCGCGCCGTCCGGTTCGCTCATCTGCGTCACCACCACCATATCGGTGGGATCGAAGATGCGGATCAGCGGCTGGCCGGGCCAGGCCTGATCGCCTTCCTGCATCGGTCCCATGGATCCGTTGCGCCAGACATTTTCGTGCGCCACCATCCCGCCCAGCCGCGCGCGGATGGTGAGTTTCTCCATATTGTCCTGGGCGCGATTGAGAGCTATCTGCTGGCGGTCGCGCTGGAGTTCGAGGATGTGCACGCCCGCCGCGTCGGCCACATCGTGAAAGTGCGACGACTTCTTCAGGCTGGCCACGCGCTCCTTGGCGTCGGCGAGCTTGGCTTCATCCTTCAGGCGGTCGATCTCGCTCAGGGTCTCGCCTTTGCGCAAATCGATGGCGGCCTTGGCGAAATCCGCCTCGGCCTGTCGCAGGTCAGCCGCGCGTTTGGCGGCGTCGGCACGCGCCTGCGCGCGACTCTGTTCCGCCTGATGGCCCAGGTCGTCCACCTTGGCGCGCGCGTCGCGCGCATCGTCCACCTGTTGGGTGGGATCGAACTCGGCCAGGATGTCGCCTTGTTTCACGATGCTGCCGTTGTGGATCATCGTGATCAGCGTCAACGCTCCGCCGGGCCCGCGCAGGGATGGCACCACCACGTTTGAAACACGCACGGCTTGAATGGTTCCGGTGGATCGAATGTGCCGCGGTTCGGAAACGGATTCGGGGGCCGGTTGTGCGTCGTGACCGGGAGTCTCTGCGTGAACGGCAGAGCCGGATTGCAGCAGGCGTCCGACCGGGTTGTCGCGGCTGCACGCGCCCGCGCACAGCAACGCGGCCAATAGGCAACCTCGAACGCCGCGTCTGACAAAACTTCGATCCATCATCAGTTCGCCTTCACTGTACCGCGATCCCGCGCTCATCGAGCAGCGTTCCCACGCGTTGCAGCAGCGTCAGTTGGTTGCGCCGGAGATTGATGGTCTCGCGAACCAGCGCCGACTCGGCGGTCGTCAGATCGTTTTCGGCCTGCAAGACGAAAAAGACCACCTCCGCGCCCAGCTCGTACTTCTTCTTGTCGGCGTCGACCCGCTTCAGCGAAAGATCGCGCACGGTCTTGGCGAGCGCGACGCTCGCCTTGCTGTTTTCGACGTTGGTCACGGCGTTCAGAACCTGCAACCTGATGTTTTCTTCCGTGGTCCGCACGCGCATGGCGTCCAGCTTTTTGCCGACGGCCGCGTTGGCAAGATTCGCCGTCGCCGCGCGAGTCCTGATGGGCAGTTGCAGCGTCAATCCGAAACCGTAAGTGGGCAAACCGAAGCCGAACATCTGCGCCAGCGCATTGCTGACACCGCCGGGAATCACGCCCACGATCTGCGAAGTGCCATTACCAAAAACATCAGCCAACTGATACACATTCCCGCCGAGACCCGATGACCCGTACTGCGCCGACAGCGACAGAGCGGGACGCAGCCCGTCGTTGGCTAGTTGAATATTCAGATTGTCGATATCGAGCGACTGGCGCGCCACCTTCAGATCCGGGCGATGCAGCAGCGCCTGCTCCACCATCTGTTCGCGATCCAGCCGCCCGGGCGACAGCACCGGGTCCACCGGCTCCGTGAGCTCCAGCGGCATGTTGCGATATTTGGGATCCAGGTCCGCGCCCATCTGCCTGCGCAGCGCGTCTTCCACCGTGGCCAGCGCGAACTGCGATTGCGCCAGCACCAACTGTGCGTTGGCGAAAACTTGCTGCGGCTGGAAGATATCCAGAGGCGAGCTCGCGCCCAGTTCCAGCTCACGCTCCGCGCGCTTGAGCGCCGTATCCGCGAGCTTGAGACTCTCGTCGGCGACCCTGACATTTTCGCGCGCCCCCACCACGTCCCAATAGGCCATCTCCGCGGCGGTGACGAACTGCACCAGTTGATCTTGCAGATTGTAGTCCGCGGCTCGCAGGCGGCTGCGCGCGAGCATGATCGGGATTTTCGTGATGTAGGCGCCGCGCCCGCGCAGCAGCGGCTGGCTGACCGAAAAATTAAGCGCGGTGGAATAACTGGGATTGAGCGTGGCGAATTCGCTGTTGCTCGAAAATTTGGTGGACGCGAAGTTGATATTGTACGTCGCGCCGGAAGGCAGCACTTGCTGGAAACCGAGGCTGAGCGGCTGGCTAAGCTGATCCAGAGTGGCTGCGCCCGCCGTCGCGGTGGATGTTCCTGAGAGCGAGCGGACGGAAGTGAAACTCGCGGTCGCCGACGGATCGAACATTCCGAAGCTGCCCGCCAGGCTGTTCCGGCTGAGCTCCACGGTGAGGCGTTGGATGGAAATATCGGCGTTGTTCGCCATCACCAGCGCGAGGAAAGACTTCAGCGAAAGCTCAAGCTTGCCCGCGACAACGTAGTCCTCAATCTGCACCGGCGGGGCGAGATCCACGCGAGTGGGCGCCGACCCGAAAGCCTTGCGGAAGTAGGAGGGCTTGGGAAAATACGGATCGTTGTCTCCGGCGTACACGCCGCGCGCGCCTAAGAACACGCATAACGACAGGATGCATAGCAGCGTCGAGACCGGCTTGCGCATATTGCATGAGCGAAGCCGCAAAAAGGACACACTCCGGCCCGCTAACAGCTTTAGACGCCGCCGCCCTCGAAAATGTTGGCCCTTTCTTGGACTAATTTCGCGCCGGATTCAACTATTTTACGGCGTACGGGGGCGCCCCTGTGCCCTTCAGGCGCGGCCGTAAGGCCGCGCGCACCCGAACCCGACGCGCGTCAACCGGCGGCATGTGAACGGGCGGGGCGCGAATCCGCACTATGTGAAGAAGAGTCACACGTTGCGCCGCAAAGCGCCCGGTAGATCAACGCCATTCGCCGCAGGATTCCGGCGAGATCGTCCAGCTTGCCGTGGATTTCCGCGTAAGCCTGTTCGACATCGTGTCCGCCGCAGTCCACGTCGCCTTCAACGTCCGGTTCGAAGGCCGACGCCAGCAATCGCGAACGTGTGAAATCCGGCAGACTTCGCGCCACGCTGTTTTCGAACGCGGCGCGCACGCGCTGGTATTCACCAGGATGGAACGAAATCTTGATGACACGCGCGGGCTTCGATGCGGCGCGGCTTTTCCCGTATCCCGAAAACGCCTGGCCCCCGAATTCGCGAGCTTCCTTGCGCCACCGATGCAGCGTATTCGGCCGTAGGTTCAGCGCGGAAGCGACCTGTGTGACCGTTGCTTCACTTCCATGGGCCGATTTACTTCCATGGGCTGATTTACTTCTATCGGCCGTTCCATACTCCGCGCCCCGTTCCCGCCCCTCCCGTTCCAACTGCTCCAACTGCTCCAACGCCGCAGCCTTGAATTCTTTGGTGAACCGGCGCCGTCGTGCCGCCGGCGTCACCGCATGCTCGCCCAGCTTGCGCCGCCACCGATGCAGCACACTGACGCTGACATCGCAGATGCGCGCCACCTCCGCCACCGGCCTTGTCGCGAGCCACTCGACTGCGGTGTTCTTGAACTCGGCGTCAAATCTCCGGCGGGTTCGCACTCAATACGCCCCACGGCCCCGGCTGCTCATCGCGACTCTTTCTCCGGTGTCCCATCCAGCCCCAAATGAAATCGCAACACCTGATCGAGCTTAGCCGACCCGTCATTCATCAACCGGCGCACACCCAACCGGCGGACTTCCAATCCCAGCCTCTGCCGGTCATACAGGCGGCGCTGCACCGAAAGATCTCCGTAGAGAGGCAAACACTTCAGGTCACGATCTTGATCGATGCCCATCCGATCCGGAAGGACTGTAAAGACGCTCATACGATCTGGAAAGATTCTCATACCGAAGTAATACCAGCGCCGGCCGAGGGCTCCGCGCCTGCCTCACCGGAACCTGCGGCAAACACGACACATCTTTTCGAACCATCGCGTGTGACCGACCCCGGCCTGCGGGATAGTGCGAGGTCTCAGTAAGTGGTGCGCCGCAGCCGACGCTCGGAATGGGCCAGCACCGGTTGCTCGGAAGGCCGCCGCATCGTGGACAATTCCACGTTCATCGCAGCCAGCGCCACATCCTGCCGAAAGCGCTCCAATGCGCGGGCGCGTGCCTGGACTCCCATTCGCTGCCGCTCCTCGGGATTCGTCACCAGCCTTCGGATTGCGCCCGCGAACGCCTCGACGTCGTTATGATCGACGCTGATTCCGCATCCGTGCATCAGGTCGGCGATCTCCGATCCCGGCGCGGCCATCGTGACCACGGGCCTTCCGCTCGCAAGCATCCCGATCAGCTTCGACGGAAAGATCGAGTGCGTCGTCCCTTTGCGGAGCGGCAACAAATGCACATCGGCGAGATTGAGGATGCCGTTGAGATCGGCCGCCGGCTGCAACGGCAGGAAGTGGATGTTCGGCGAGTCCTTTGCAGCCGCTTTGAGCGCGACCTGCGCCACGCCTTCGCCGCAAATCACGAAATGGAGATCCAGATCGGCTAGAAACGGCGCGGCCTGGAGGATCGTCTCCACTCCTTGCTTCGCGCCCAGGGAGCCCGAGAAAAGCGCAACAGGCGAATCGGCCGATATCCCCAACTGCGCCCGGAATGGGCTCGGCTCCTCTGTGGGGAATATCGAAGTGGCGTCGAACCAGTTGGGCAGGAGAAACAAATTTTCGCCCGCGACTCCTTTCAAGCGAGCCCGCTCCAGCATTCGTTCGGAAATTGTCGAGACGACATCGAATCGTCGAGCCATCCAGGATTCGATCGCCGCCGCGAATCTTCGTCCCCGCTTTAGCTGGCCGAGATCGTAGGCAAGGTCGATCTCGAAGTCCTGAACGTGGAGCCACACGCGCGCGCCGCCCAGTCGCGCCGCCAGCCACGCCACCGGCGAGTTGAGAAACGACGGCTGGATCACCAGCACCAGATCGGGCCTGCGAAACGCCTCCACCAGCAGCAACGGGAGACTGGAGAGCGCGAAGCTCAGCGCATGCGCGACGCGGGAAAGGCCTCCTGGCCGCCGCGGAATCCAAATGGGAGCGCGCCGCACGCGCACTCCATCCAGGTGCGAAGTCCCGTAGCGCCATTGATGATAGGGCGCCTCGACGCGCCATTGTGGATAGTACGGCGGCGGAGTGATCACTGTAACATCGTGGCCGTGGCCGGCCAACCATTCGCACATCTCGGTTGTGTATTTCCCGATGCCGGTCAGCTCCGGGCGATAGTTTATCGTGTGTATGACGATACGCATGCGGCCTCCCCTCGAAATACATAACTCGCATCATTGGCGAGCGCATCACCCCGGTCGCCATCCTCCACCGGCTCGAAATCCATCGAATATCCGGCCGAGGCGAGCAGTTCCAGCGCTTCTCCCCGGTCGACGCCGCGATGGAATTCGACGACCAGCTTCGGCGCCCAGCGCGCAAGCAATTCGCGCATTCCAGCGATGACCTGCAACTCCATCCCCTGTACGTCGATCTTGATCCCGTGCACCGCGCCGTCCGCGCCGCCGAGCGCGGGCCACAGGGCATCCAGCGAAATCGCGTAGATCGTTTCCCAAAGACTCGAACTTTCCAGGGTGTAGTCCGCCATCCCCCGCGTCGCCGGGACCCGCAGCGTTTGCATATCAGGAACGCTGCCCAGCGCGAGCGGGACCACCGTCAACTGATCCAGGCCGTTCAGGTCGCGTGTGCGCGAAAGGCATCCGGCGGTGCTGATCACCGGCTCGAATGCAAACACGCGTCCCGATTCGCCGACCAGTCGTGACAACGCGATCGCCGTGTAGCCGTAGTTTGCTCCCACATCGAGCCACGTCTCTCCGGGCCGCACGTTCGCAGCGAACCAGCCGAGCAGCGGGCCCTCGGTGGTACCAAGAATTGCGCCGGGATAATCGTGCCAGGAAGTCTCGATGCGCTCTCCTCGGAGCGGCCCCGCAACGATACCGTGTCGCTCGATCGAACTCGGCAAGACGTGTCTTAGAAGCTCTTTCAGCATGCGGACTAGTGAGAATCTATGAGATCTCGTGCTCATGTCGCGCGGCGTAAACTACGTTTCTCCGCAAAAATTCGATCGCCCGACGCAAACAGCTGGCCCAGCATGAATCCGTAGATAGGCGTGGCGATCGGGGTGCCCGGCAAGAGCGCAAGAACGAGCGCAACACCGAAGACGACCGCAGAACTCCTGTAGCGTGATCCAAAGCGGTTCCGAATCGCGGCAAATAGGACCACGATCGGAATTATTCCGAAGACTCCCAGCTCATACAGAGGCGCTCCGATGCCGCTTTGGATGCGTGTCGGAAAGGGGTCGGGATAGTACAGCAGAAAATATTCGCGATTCTGCAAGGTTTGCGAGTGATAATAATCTCCCCACGAAGTGAACCCGTTCGGTATCAACCAATTTTCAAATGCCCCCTTGAACGAAAATACGAGGTGGGCGACTCGGTCGCTAATGCTGAGGTCCATCTTGGTGAGGACTGCGGGGCTCGCTAGAGCAAGTTTTGCGAGATCTCCGATGCGGGTGTTATCGAAATACGCGGTCTGCGTTGCCAAGGCCCACCCAACAAGCAACAATGCGAACACCGTGAAAAGCTTCTTCGCGCTCAAGTGAACAATTCCGTAGCAGAGCACCGCCACGATGAGGATGCACGTGAAGAGCGTAGACCTTGCCAAGAGAGTTATTTGAGCGATGCACAGCAGTCCGGCCACCGATCTCTCCCGGTTGTAGAGAAATAATGCGAGGAGCAAGAGAAAGGACATCGTTGCGTAATACCCAGGCTCGGGCGTCAGCGAGACGACTCCCCGCGACTCTGACCTTCGCAAGTCCGGAAGGATGCTGGCGAGAAAGTCGGCCGAATACAAGGACTGGATTACAGCAACGGCAAAATACACCCAACAAGCCAGAATCAGAAAACGCGGCGTCACTGGTCTCACACTACGAGCGCAGCTGTAGGAGGCGAGAGAGATCAGGAACAAACTTGCATAGTTCCCGACGCTTCGGACAGCGGAGAACTCGAGTTCGCCGGTGAGGAAGACGGAAATCGCGATGACAAACAGAACTCCAAGCAGCCAGAGGTGCCGCGGCGCCGTGGCCCACTCGTGGTTAAATGCCAGGACGACCACGGCCATGCATAATGCCGTCGGCTGCAAGTCGGTTCCCGAAGGATACAGCTGCACGTAGGGAAACAAAACGGCGAGAAGAAAGACAACATGCAATACCAATAGCGGGGAAATGGTAGCGGCTGAGAGCGCACCATCACGGGCCGCCGCCTGTCCCCGAATTTGTACAGCTTGGAATGCTGGTATCAAGTGTGATCTCCAGTTAACCGATGGGCGTTAGCTTTTTTCCCGCGGAGCATAATACTTGTTGTAGTGCCCGTAGTAGTAGTAATACCCGGCGCTTACCTGGCGATGCACCTCATTCAACACCACCCCCACTAAATTCGCCCGCAGTCGAGCCAGCGTTGCGATCACTGAGCCCAGCGCCTTGCGGCTGGTATCCCCTGCGCGAGCCACCACAATCACTCCATCAACCGCCGTCGCCATCTGCAGAGGCTCGGCGAAACCCAGGAGCGGAGGCGCGTCCAGCACCACCAGGTCGTATTCGCGCGTGGCCTCCTCAATCAACTGCGCCAGGCCCATGCCCATCAGATCCGACGCGCGGCGAGTGGACGGACCCGCGGGCAGTATGTCCAGGCCCTTGGGCGCATCCATGCGAATCACCGCGTCGCGCCACGAAATCTGTTCCAGCAGCACGTTGGCCAGACCCACGCTGTTGGGCACCTGAAACAGGCGATGAACGCTGGGGCGGCGCAGATCGCCGTCGATCAGAAGCGTCCGCTTGTGCTGGCCCGCGTGCGTCGCGGCCAGGTGAGCGGCCACGGTCGACTTGCCTTCCGAGGGCGAGGCGCTGGTCAGCAGCACGCTCTTCAGTTGGCGATCGAAATCGGTGAGCAGGATGGAATTGCGCAGGGTGCGGATGGCCTCTTCGTAATTGGACAGCACCTGATCGTGCTCGCCGCCGCGCGCCAGCGTAACTGCGTGTCCGTTCGCGCCGCCGTTATTGTGTAGTCCGTTGCCGCCGCCGTTACCGTTGCCGACCGGTCCGTTGCCGGTCCCGTGACCGTGAACCACCGCGATACCGCCCGCCGCGATCGACTGAATCGGGCTCAGCCGCCGGCGCCAATCCTTCACCGCGGGCAGCGATCCGATGACGTCCGTGTTCAGCAGCCGCGCCACCTGGTCGGGATCGCGAATGGTGTTGTCGAGCACGTCACTCAGCACCGCCGCGCCCACGCCGAACAGGGTCGCGAACAGAAACGCCAGCACCAGGTTCAGCCAGGTTTTCGGAAACACCGGCTTCAATCCCGGGCGCGCGGTATCGGCGACGCGGATGGAGCTGTTCTGGAAACTCGCGTTGATCCCGGCTTCCTTGATCCTGCGAATCAGCTCCTCATACAGTTTCTTGTCGCCCTCGGCTTCGCGCTTCAGCGTCTGATATTCGAACGACCGCGCGTTGAGGCGGTCGAACTCGGCTTTGGTGTCCTTCACCGCCGATTCGAGCATCCCTTCGCGGTTCACGGCCTCGTGGTATTCGATTTCGATGCGCTGCCCGATGCTGCGCTTGGTCGCTTCGATCTGCGATTCCAGCTCCTGGACTTTCGTCTGCGCCTTCTTGTATTCCGGATGGTTGACGCCGTAGTGATTCTTGACTTCGGCGAAGTTCGAGTGCGCCTCGTTCAGATTTTCCGTGAGTTTTTTCAGCGCCTCGCCTTGCGTCGAAACCTGCGCGGACGCGAGCGTGCCGTCCTTGATCGACCCATAGGCGGCCTCTTTCTTGACGCGATCGGCCTGCGCTTTGGTGTACTCCTCGTTCAATTGCAGCAAGCGCGCGGAAAGAATACTGGTCTTTTCCTCGGGGTTGATCACGTTCAGCTCGCGCTCGAACTGATTCAGCGCGCCGCTGGATTTCTCCATCTGCGCTCTCAGCTCTTCCAGTTGGCGCTCCATGAAATCGCTGAGGCTGGCCGTGGCTTTGTATCGAATCCGGAAGGTGTGCGCAAGGTAGGAGACGGCGATCTCATTGGCGACGTCGGCCGCAAGCTGACGATTGGGAGACCGGTAACCGATCAGCAGAAGATACGTGTTCGGCGGCCGCGTGACTTTGAGATTCTTGAGCACCACGGGCGCTTCCAGGCTGGTGGAGGATGTGTCGATGGCTTCTTCGAGCGCGTCCTTCTCCACTTCGCGCAGCTTGTATTTATCTACAACGGGCCGCACCACCGAATCGGACTGGATCAGCTTGACTTGCGTGGCCAGAAACTGGTCGGCATCGTTGGTGGCGTTCTGCAAAGCTTCCTGGCCGAGTACGCCGGTGGGCATCTGGCGATCGATATCGATGGTGGTGGTGGATTCGTAAACCGGCGTCAGTCGCAAAGAGACCACCAGCGTCGCGAGCACGGAGAAAACGATAAACGCGCCGATCTTCCAGCCGTGACGCCGCAGTATCCACAGATAATGCGCGAGCGGAAGATGCGCGGGTTGCGGCTCGTACTCGACGTCTATCGATGGAGCGCCTTGCGGGGCGATTCGATAGGTCTCCTGCACCGCGGGTAGGTTCGAATCGTACTTCTTCATTGAGAGTGCGGCAACTTCCTTTAATGCCAGATCAAAACGCCCGAGGCCGTCGACGCGCCGAACTGTGTGATGCGGTCGATCACCGTCATCGTGGTGCGGCGGCTCTTGTTGTCGGGAATGTAGAGGACATCGTCGATGACCAGCGGGACGTCGGGGGATTTCCTCAGCATGATCTTTTCGAGCTCGATCGGAATTTCCTTCTTGGCGCCCGTGTCGTCGCGGCGATAGACGTACGCGACCTTCGACGCGTATGGCTTCAGTCCGCCCGCGAGCGCGACCATGTTGAACACGCTCTCATCGCTGGTATCGTGAACCACAAACGCACCCGGCTTCTCGACATTGCCGCCCACGAAGATCTTTCCGGCTTGCGGCACGCGAATTTCTTCTCCGCCGTGAAGGGTGAAATTCACGGTGGAATCTGCGTCTTTTAGCAGCTTTTTGACGGAGATTCGATCAACTTTGTCGCCGCGCGTGAGCACGATCTCGGTACCCGCGTCGTCCGAAAGCCCTCCCGCGTCCCCCAGCGCATCAAGCAGCGTCACTACGCCAACCGCTTGAAACGTCAAAGGTTTCTTCACCGCGCCCATCACCGCGATGGGGCGGCTGTGATATTCGACCACCGTGATCTTGACCACGGGATCCACCAGAATTTCTTCGTCCTTCAAGGCTTTGGCGACGCTCGCTTCGAGTTGGCCGGGAAAAATGCCGGCCGCCGCGACGCCGTTTTTCAGCAGCGGCAGATGGATGGTTCCATCCGCTTCAACTCTTACGGAACGCGTGAGTTCCGGCGCATCGTACACCGAAACCGCCACCAGATCGTCGACGCCCAGTTCTTGAGAAGGCAGGTTGGCTTTCCCGGATTCCTCCATCAAGTTGGGCCGAATCTGCGCGATAGAGATCGCCGCCATCGAAAACAAACCCGCAAGCAAAATCTTCGAGCGCATTAATTCTCCTCGAGCACGGCCGTTTTCTCCAGCAGATTGGCCAGGCGCGCCACCGTGGTCTTCAGCTCCGTGAGTTGCGTATCGATCGGGTTCGAATCGAGTGAACCCATCAACTTGGCGCGTGCAAACTCCGAAAGGCTTCGCGATCCGGAAGACGCGGTCTGTAGCGTCTCGTACTCGTCTTCGCTCAGCCGGAAGATCAGGATTCGATTACGCGGCTTGTTAATGGCCATGATTAATCGCCGTGTAAACGACTCAGGGCTTTCGATTGCGCGAACATTTCAGCGAGGTGCTGCACGGCCGTCTCCAGTTCGCTTAGTTTGCGGCCGACCTCGGCAAGCGACGGTTCGCCGACAGCGCGCAAGAGTTTCGACCGCGCGAATTCGGAAAGACTGCGCGCGCCGCTCGCCTGGGTCTTCGATTCCAGACGCGCGTAGTCTTCCTCGGTGATACGGAACACGATCGCCTTGGTCTTTGGCTTAGCGATGTTTGATTTAGCGACGTTTGACTTAACGATGTCTGATTTAACGAGGTCTGATTTAACGGCACCCATAGGACACCACCACGCTAGGAGACGGCGCCGAGGGCTTCGACGTCGAGTTCCACCGCCACCGAGCAGCTCAGCGCTTCAACGCTCACCACTACGCGCCAGGTATTCTTGACGCGAACCACCACGCCGCGCAGCGACGCGAGCGGACCTTCGCGAATCACCACTCGCTCGCCCGCGCGCAGATACGGCCAGGGAAGAATGGGACGGCCGGAGCAGACCAGCGCGCGCACGCTGGAGATTTCGGATTCGTCCACCGGCGCCGGGTCGCGGCCCGCGCCGACGATGGAGCGAACACCTGGCGAATTCAACACCTGCATGCGCTCGCAATAAGAGAATCGGCAAAAAACGTAACCGGGAAACAGAGGAGCCTGAGTGCTCTTGACGCGATCCGACCACTGCTTTCGCGCGCGATAGCGAGGCACATAAGCTTCCAAACCCCGATAGGCGAGCGCCTGCTCAGCGGCACGTTCATGATTCGGGCGGACGGTCAGCGCGAACCAAGTTGGATCGTTAGACGGATGCATTTGGACTTTGCGGAAGCATGTGGAGCACGGGGGAGCGTTCGGACAAACACCGGACCCATCTGGGCAAAGCTATCGCTACGTATGTCCCAGCAGAGGAGGACTACAACTTGGGGGGGTACCAACCATTTTATGCAGTGCGAGCTAAGAGTCAAGAGTTTTCTTTGGGTATTACGAATGTTTGGGCACTAATTATCTTGGGCGTACTACTTTACTCGGCGCTCGGCGTTCGCCCAGTCGCGCCGCCGCCCACATCCCGGCCTTCTTCAGCAAGCGAACCAACTCCAGGCGTTCGGCAGGTTTCAGCACGGCTAGCGTCGCCTCCATGTCACACGCATGTTTTTGAAAAGCCTTCGCGATCAGCGTCCGGCCCCCGGCCGCGAGATGAACGATGCGGGAGCGCGAGTCGCGCTGATCGACGATCCGCTTCACCAGTTTCCTGGATTCCAACCGGTCAATTGCCGAGGTAATGGAGCCGCTGGTCAGCAATACTCTTCTGCCTATTGCGTTGATCGGCTGGGGACCCTTGTGGAGAAGCGCTTCCAGGACGGCAAATTCAGAGAGGCCGAGGCCCAATCCGGCGACGCTATTGATCGCGTTCTGCTCGACGGCCCGCGCGGCCTTCCACAGGATCAGCCAAACGCGGGTCGCGCTGGCGTCGCGATCAGGAGCGGCAATGCGGGTGGCCACGGAACCAGTATACTGCTTGATGTCAAGATAAATGTGTCTGAATCGTTTGATAGAGACGATGCATCTACCTTGATGTCAAGAGAAATGGCCGCCAGGCCGGAGGAGGAAAAGCGATGAAAACAACCTACAAGATAGATCCACAGCATTCAGCCGCCCATTTCGTGGTTCGTCACATGATGATCACCAACGTGCGCGGCGCGTTTGGCAGCGTGCAGGGGACCGTGGTATTCGATCCGGACAATCCCGGGGCATCCACCATCGACGTCGTCATCGACGCGAATTCCATCAAGACGATGGAAGAGCAGCGGGACGCGCACCTGAAGAGCGCCGATTTCCTGGACGTCGCCAAGTACCCGAACATCACGTTCAAGAGCAGGAAGGTCGCGCGTGACGGTGACGATTGGAAGGTCACCGGGGACCTCACTATTCACGGCGTCACCAAAGAAGTGATCTTGAACGTGGACGGCCCCACGGCGGAAGGCAAGGATCCTTACGGCAACGTCAGAATCGGAGCTTCGGCGGCCACTAAGATCAAGCGCAGCGACCACGGCCTGACCTGGAACGCGACGCTCGAAACGGGCGGGATCCTGGTCGGCGACGACGTCAAGATCGAGATCGAAGTTTCGTTAATCAAGTCCTGAACGCCGCGGCGGCGCGAATTTCCGCGACACGCCGCTAACGATAGAATGAGCGCATGACCGAATGGCCGCCGCTTCATTTCGCCGATGGCGAAGACACCTTCGACACTGTCCACATGTGGACGCAGATCGTGGGAAAGACTCGCATGGCGCTCACGCCGCTCGAAAACCACTGGTGGAACGTGGCGTTGTACGTGACGCCGTGCGGCTTGACCACCTCGCCCATTCCTTCTCACCACTCAAGTTTCGAAGCGGAGTTCGATTTCATCGAGCACAAGTTGTCCTTGCGCACCAGCGGAGGCAAAGCGGCGGCCATCCGTCTGTACCCTCGCTCGGTCGCCGATTTCTATAAGGAGTACATGGCGAGCTTGCGCTCGCTCGGCATCGAAGTGAGTATCTACAGGAAGCCGGTGGAGTTCGATGACACTACTCCGTTCGACCAGGACGAACACCATGCGTCCTACGACACGACGGTCATCGAGAGCTTCCGGCAAATCCTGATCGGCGCGGATCGCGTCTTCAAGACTTTTCGATCGCGCTTTATCGGCAAAAACAGTCCCGTGCATTTTTTTTGGGGATCCTTCGATCTCGCGGTGACGCGTTTCTCCGGGCGCCCCGCGCCGGTCGCGCCCGATGCGGACCCGATCACGCGAGAGGCGTATTCCCACGAAGTCATCAGTTGCGGCTTCTGGCCGGGCGACCGCAGATTCAAGCACGCGGCGTTTTATTCCTACTCGGCGCCGGCTCCGCCCGGCCTCGCGCACGAAATCGTCCGCCCCGCCGCGGCGTATTGGGAGCCACAATTGGGCGAGTTCATTCTGAAGTACGAGGACGCCCGCGCCTCGGAATCGCCCGGGCAAGCGATCCTCGAGTTCTGCCAAAGCACCTACGAAGCCGGCGCCAAGCTCGCGAAATGGGATCGCGACTCGCTGGAACGCGGACTTAAGAAGTAGCTGTACATCCCGCCGGCGCGCCGCGCCGGGTTGCCAAAGGGAGCCAGCTACAGGTTTCGCGCGCCGCGAAAACCAACCGCGCGCGCCGGCGGCGGTCAGCAGTCAACGCCTATTCGCCATGCCTCATAATAGAAGGCTACCTGGTGCAGCAGTGGATTCACATCGGCGTGCTGATTGGTGCGGCCGCGGTTGCGGGCCACGGACAGGTTCCGTCGCAACAGCGGATTCCGCGCGAGACACCGCCCACCGGCGCCGCCATTCAAGGCATTCTGCGAAATCCCACGGGACTGGGATTAGGAGGCGCGAAGATTCACCTTCGAAATCGCTCCACCGGTGTGGTTGTCGATACCACCACAACTGGCGATGGCGTGTTTCGATTCGTGAAGCTGGCTGCGGGGTCCTACGAATTGCGAGCGGAACTCGCGGGCTTCGAGCCATACGACGGTGCCGATATCCAGTTGAAGGCCGGCGATGTGGTCGCGATCGGCGCGACGCTGAAACCGGTCATGTTGGCTCCGCCTGAAAGTCCGCAGCCCGGTAAGCCCACACCGGAGCCATATCGCAACCTGCCTGAAACAACCACGCCTGAACCTGCAGTCGAGGCCAAGCCAACCGAACCTCTCCCGCCCGAAGACAAAGTATTTACTCCGCTTCCGAATCGATGGAAGTACGATTGGCCCAATTATCGCCGCTACGGGCCGACCGGCGAATATCCCTACGTGCGCGGCCATTTCTACGATCCGTTCGATCGCAACAAACTCAAAGGTGACGAGCCCATCTTCGGCCAGCGTACTTTTCTGAAGCTCGATTTGATCAGTGACACGGCCGTGGATGGCCGTTTGCTGCCCGCGGCAAATGGCGTGAGCTCCGCAAATCCGAATAGCGCGGCATTCTTTGGTGGATTCGGGCAATTCGCCATGAGCGAGAATCTGACGTTCTCTATTAACCTGTTTCACGGCGATACCGCTTTTCGCCCAGTCGACTGGCAGATCAAGGTAACTCCCGAAATCAACGTGAACTACCTGGCGGCGGAAGACACTGGTATAGTCAACATCGATCCGAGCAAGGGAACCACCAGGCTCGACGCTCATCTCGGATTGCAGGAAGCCTTCGCCGAGGTTAAGCTCGCGGACCTCAGCGACGCGTATGACTTCATTTCCGCCCGGGCGGGGATTCAGACATTTAATAGCGACTTTCGCGGCTTTATCTTCTTCGATCAGGAACCTGGCGTTAGAATCTTCGGAACCCTGGATTCGAACCGCTATCAATACAATGCCGCTTATTTCGCGATGCTCGAGAAGGATACAAACAGCGGGTTGAATACTATGCTGTATCGCCACCAGCAGGTAATGGTCGCAAATGTCTACCGGCAGGACTTCTTTAAGCCTGGGTACACCATCCAAGCGAGCTTCCATTACGATAAGGACGACCCATCGTTCGAGTTCGACACTAATGACTTTCTGGTCCGGCCCGCTCCCATCGGCGCGGTGACTCCGCATGCCATCCGCGCTTATTACTATGGACTCACAGGTGACGGCCACCTGGGGCCTTTGAATATTACGCATGCGTTTTATCAGGTGACCGGGCATGATTCGCTGAATCCGATTGCGGGCAAGCGCCTGGATATCAACGCTCAGATGGCCGCCGTGGAGTTGTCGCTCGACAAGAATTGGATTCGCTATCGCACGTCGGTCTTCTATGCCTCCGGCGACAAGAACCCTCGCGGGGGCACGGCCCGTGGCTTCGATGCGATTTTCGACGACTCGAATTTTGCCGGAGGCTTTTTCAGCTTCTGGAATCGCGAAGGAATCAGACTAAGCAGTACCGGAGTCGGGTTAGTTTCGGAGGGAAGTTTAATACCGAGTCTCCGATCGAGCAAGATCGAAGGGCAGGCGAATTTCGTGAACCCCGGGCTGATGCTCTATAATGCCGCTACCGACTTCGACATCACTCCCAGACTTAAGGGAGTCGTCAATTTGAACCTGATTCGTTTTGTCCACACGGAGCCGCTGGAGCTACTGTTGTTTCAGAACAATATTCACGCGGGCGTGGGCGCGGATTCGGGAATCGGGTTTACCTATCGCCCGGCGCTTTCCGAGAACATCGCAGTTACCGGGGTGGTTAACGGATTCATCCCCTTCCAGGGATTTAAGGACATTTATAGTGGGCAGACGCTGTTTTCGGTTGCCGCCAATGTACGTTTTCGATTTTAAGAAGGTGGTTGTCGCGCTGGCTATGTGCGGCCTGTGGCTCTCTATGGGTCTCGCCACGTGTCTCGCGCAATCGACAGGATGCGTGTCGTGCCACGGCATGACCGATTCGCCGACGATGCACTCTACCGGCACGGTTTACCTTACTTGCGTAGATTGCCACGGCGGCAATGCGGGAGTCAGTAGTCCGGCGAATGGGAAGCCAGGATCGCCTGGCTATGAGGAAGCTAAGAAACAGGCACATCCGAGACCTAAGCTACCGCAATTATGGCGCAGTTCCGCAAATCCGGTGCGTCCATACGCGGACTGGTTGAAAGAGAGCGCGGAATACATTCGGTTCGTCAATCCCGGCGACTTGCGAGTTGCGGTACAAACTTGCGGGAAATGCCACGCGAAGGAAGTGCGCGCGGTATCCACCAGCATGATGACCCATGGCGCGATGTTGTGGCAGGCGGCGCTCTATAACAACGGAGCCTTCCCTTATAAGGACGCGCGATTTGGCGAGAGTTATTCGTCCGATGGTTCGCCTCGCCGCATTCAAACCTGGCCGCCGCCGAGCGAGCAGGAATCGCGCGACAAAGGCGTACTTCCTTCCTTGATCCCTCTGGCCCGGTGGGAATTATCGCAACCCGGCAATGTTCTGCGGGTATTCGAACGCGGAGGTGGGCCCCGCGGCGAGATCGGGAGTCCTAATCCCGAAGAGGATCCAGGGCGGCCGGACGATAAATTGAGCGATCGCGGATTCGGAACCCTGCTGCGGACGGACCCCGTGTTTCTGGGTTTGCAGAAGACTCGCTTGCTCGACCCGATTCTTTCTCTGCCGGGAACGAACGACCATCCCGGCGACTACCGCGGCAGCGGGTGCACTGCGTGTCATGTTATTTATGCGAATGACAGATCCATCGTGCACGCGGGTCCCTATGCGGTGCACGGCAATCGCGGGGAGAGTGCGCAGAATGACCCTACGATTCCGCGGAATGAATCCGGCCATCCGATCAAACATGAGTTTACAAGATCGATCCCCACCAGCCAGTGCATCGTGTGCCACATTCATCCTGGCACGAATATGGTCGCGTCCTATTTAGGCTACACGTGGTGGGATAACGAGAGCGACGGCGCGGCCATGTATCCCAAGAAACAACACAATCCTTCCGACGAGGAGCGCTATCAGTCATGGCAGGCAAATCCGGAAGCGGCCGCCGCGCGTGGGTTGTGGTCGGATCCAGAATTTCTCGCCCGATTAGGGACGCCGGGATTTAACCGGCAGTTGAAGCAAACTCAATTTGCGGACTTTCATGGTCACGGCTGGGTGTTTCGCGCAGTTTACAAACGAGACCGAAAAGGTAACTTACTCGACGGCGAGGATCGTATCGTTGCCGATACGGATCAAGACAAGTTCAAAAAGGCGGTCCACTTGCAAGATATCCACCTCGAAAAAGGCATGCATTGTACCGACTGCCATTTCGAGCAGGATAATCATGGCAACGGCAAACTCTATGGCGAGACACGCAACGCGGTTGAAATCGACTGCGTGGATTGCCATGGGACCATTGCGAAGAAATCGACTTTGCGGAGTTCCGCCGCCGCCGCGCCCGCCTCGGGAACCGATCTGTCAATCTTGCGTACTCCATTTGGGCAGCGGCGCTTTTACTGGCAGAACGGGCGGCTTTATCAGAGGTCGATGATAGATAAGGATCGTGCCCCGTGGGAAGTGGTGCAGGTAATCGATACCATCACGCCGGGTAATCTTCACTATAGCGAAGCGTCGCGGCTGGCTAAGACGCTGCTGAAGGACGGAAAGACTTGGGGGACGTCCGGCGACGAATCCACGCTAGCCCACGCGAATAGCAGGATGACTTGCTACACCTGCCACTCTTCGTGGACCACCAGTTGCTTCGGTTGTCACCTTCCGATGACCGCCAACCGAAAGGCGCCGATGCTGCACAACGAGGGTCTGACTACTCGCAATTACACCTCTTATAACTTCGAAGTTCTGCGGGACGACATATATATGTTGGGCGTAGACGGTACGGTGACTAAGAATCGCATCGCTCCTACACGTTCGACTTGCGCCGTGGTGGTGAGTTCTCAAAATGCCAATCGGGACTGGCTGTACTACCAACAGCAGACTATTTCGGCGGAAGGATTCAGCGGATTTGCTTTTAGCTCCTATTATCCTCACACAGTTCGAGCGAAAGAGACCAAGACGTGTACTAGCTGTCACGTATCGGGAACCCAGGATAACAACGCATGGATGGCCCAAATTCTGATGCAGGGCACAAATTTGGTCAATGCCATGGGAAGGTACGTGTACGTCGCCGAGGGATCGAAAGGGTTCGAGGCCGTAACAGTGGCAGAGCATGACGACCCTCCCGCAGTTTTCGGTAGTGACTTACAGCAGATTGCCTATCCCGATAACTTTGCAAAAGTCGTCAAACACGAGCGCGAGATTGATGAAGCCGATCGCCACGCCGGGAATATATTGGATCTTCAGTTGCGCGGCGAGTATCTCTACGCTGCCATGGGCAAGGATGGCTTCCGCGTCTATGATGTCGCGAACATCGACAACAAGAACTTGTCGGAAAAGATGACTACAGCGCCGGTTTCGCCCTTAGGCCAGCGCTTTTACGTGAAGACCAGGAACGCCACCTCGGTGGGTTCGCCCTCGACCCTGGCTGTTGATCCGCTGCGCGCTCGTATTCCCACTAATGAGGAACAGCCGATCGCATTGATGTATGGATTCCTATATGTCACCGATGCAGAGGAGGGATTGGTGGTCGTCGGCGACCCTAACCTGAAAGGCAAGAGCCCCGGCGTAGTTACTTTGCTGGATGGCAATCCGTCGAATAATTTCTTGAAACGAGCGCTGGCTTTTAATCCCGGCGGAGTATTGAACGGAGCGCGGCGAATTACCATCGCCGGTCACTATGCCTACATTCTGTGCGACCGCGGATTGGTGGTTGTGGATATTGAGAATCCGCTTGCGCCGAAGGTCACCGTGGAGGTCAGGGAGCTGTTAGATCCGCGTGGCATCGCGATTCAGTTTCGATACGCGTTCGTGGTGGATCGCGAAGGCTTGAAGGTCTTGGACACTACTTCGCTCGCTACTCCGCGTCTTGTGCCGCGCGCATTTATTCCGTTAGAGGATGCGCGTAATCTTTATATCGCCCGTACGTATGCCTATGTTGCGGGAGGCAGGCAGGGACTGGTGATCGTCGATGTGGAAAAACCGGAACAGCCTCATATCGATCAAGTACTGGGCGGCGAAATCAACGACACCCGCGACGTTAAGCTCGGCATGACCAACGCCAGCGCGTTTGCGTATCTTGCCGACGGGGTAAACGGCATGCGTATCGTACAGTTATTCGCGCCCACAGACAACCCTAATTATTTGGGCTTTAGCCCGCGACCGACGCCTAAGCTCATCGCGACTCATCGCACTCACGGCCCCGCAGAGGCCATTTCCAAGGGCATCGATCGTGACCGTGCCGTCGACGAAAGCGGAAATCAATTGAGCGTGTTTAATCGCCGGGGGTCGCGTCCGTTCAATAAACAGGAAGCGGAGCGAATGTATTTGCGCGATGGGCGTCTCTACACCGTCACCGATAAGCCGCCCAACCCGCCACGCCCTTAAGGTGGGCCGTTTCGATAACTGACTACGGATGCACCGCGCTGATCTTCAGCGTGCCATCGACAACCTTCGATTTCGTCCGATCGTGATACAGGTGACATTCGAAGCATCGCGATTCCGCCGCGTCGGATCCTGAATGATGGCATTTCCGGCAAGTATCGATGCCCGGAATCATCACGTCGGATGCATTCTGGCTGATGGTCGCGCGCGTGTGACACTCCGCGCAGATCAGCATCTGGTGAGAAGTGTGGTCGAAGAACGCGTGCTTCATCCAGCGCGAAGGGATCGCCGCCTCGGGGACACTCGGAAGCCGAGGCGCCGCGGCGTCTTCCGGACGATTCCCGGCATAATTCAACGTATGACATTCGACGCACGTCTTGCGCCATAGAAGTACTTTCGTATCCGCGACCCGCCGCTCGATCCACTCCTGAGCATCGCGCGCAGGCGGCATCGGCGGCCTTAGGATGCGCGGGTCGGCGGGGTCTGCCATATGCACTTCGTCGGGATGCTTCGCGATATATTCCGTGAATTTCTGGGTGACGAAGTCGATCACAATCCCCGGCTTCTTGTGGGGCGTGGGCTCACTGAATCGAGCATCGAACGCCAGGGGATGGCAACTGGCGCAGTGCTTCTCATAATTGATCGGCGCCATATATGCTCCCCCGGTCGAGTGGCAATCGCCGCACTTCAATTGCACCTGCCCGTGCGGACCGCGCAAGTCGTTCTTCAAATGAACTGCGTGCCCGAACTTGATCGACCCCGGGTCAGGCGACCTTAGCGCCGCAAAATCAGGATGCCCATTCTCGAAGCTCGTAATCTTTCCAGCAAAGCTGGTGGGCCGGTCCTTCGTCTTCAGATTGGAATGACACTGCGTGCAGCTTTCATCGCGAGTCGCGGATAGCCACGACGCTCCCTTATGCTCCACGTGACATTCCGTGCACGCCGGCGTGAACGTCTGCTGCGCCTGATGCGTCGCGCCGTCATGGCAGGCGAGGCAGGCCGGATCCGTCACCTTTTGCCCGAACGCCGATTTCACAGCGTGACACAGCGCGCAGTTTCGCGTGAACAGGGTGTGCGAGTGCGCCAAAGGGCCCGGATTGAACGCCGCCTGCTTGCCCGCCAGCGCCCCCCACCCTAGCCACGCCAGTCCGGCCCCAACCAATCCGAATGACAGAATCCGCCGCCATCGCGGAATCGGATAGAGCCGCTTGAAATAATTCAGATCGATACGCTGCGCGAGTTTCTTGGTGCTCCGCGATACTCTCCCCATTTCAATAGCGCAGCGCCACGACGGCGTGCACCCCTCCCAATACCAGCAGCGCGATCGACAACGGAACGTGCACCAGCAGCCACGCATGCAGCCAGTGATACAGACGAGTCTGCCGGTTCAACTGGCGCTGTTCTTCGCAGATACTTTCGAGATCGTCGAGAACGCCGTAGAGTTCCGGAGCGACAGCGCCGCGAATCGAACGAAACATTTCCGCTGGCGGGTGTTCCAGGAACGGCCGGATGCTACCGCGATAAATCTCGCCGAAGCGCGCCTTATCCTCATGCTCGGCCTCCATCTCCCCCACCGATTCGACAAGCTGATCCGCCTCCTCGCGAAGCTGCGCGCGGACATGCGGGATTTCCTCAAAGATGGTTTCCATGGGGACCTGCACGGTCATAATGCGCGGAAGAAAATGCTGAAGCGCCGCGCCGAAAATTCCGCTGACGATCACAATCACCAGCAGCAGCATCAGGATCGCGGTCAGCGGCCCGCGCCACGCGAAGCCCGCATGAAACAGGATCAGCGGAAAACTCAGCAGCCCCAGCCACAGGTGTCCACGCATCCAGGTTTGCGCGCGTCCCAATCGCCACGTCGGCACTTTCTTTCGCGCGCCCAGCAAGCCCGCGAAGAGCATCAACGCATATCCGGCGATTCCGAACAGCAGCCCGGCCGCGCTTCCGCCGCGCGGGCCCGCGGGCGAGCCCGCCGCATACCAGCCGTACGCGATCGCGGCGAGTATGCATGCGCCCGCGCTCATCGCGATCCAGAGCCGGTGTGTGCGGTCGATGATCATCGCTTGATCTACTTAACCAGCTCCCGGAAAAACTCATTTGGGTCCACGCGATGCGCGGCATCGTGCGGGCACGCGTATACGCAGCTCGGCTCGGCGTGTTGCGTGCACAGATCGCACGTAGTCGCTTTTTGCCTGACCACCGCGACGTTCTTTTCCTGACCCGTGTCCACAGTCACCGCGAACGGATGCATGTTGATATTTCCATAGGGACAGTTTTTCGCGCACAGACCGCAGCCGATACACCAGTCTTCGATGATCACTTCCAGCGAATTGCGCCGCCGGATCGACCCCACCGGACATCCCACCATGCACAGCGGATCGCGGCACTGCCGGCACGACGTCGCCATCAGGTACTTGTCGAACCGCAGGCCTTCGCGGATCAATCGCGTCACCCCGTCGTGGGCGTCGGCGCACGCGCGCACGCAATTGTCGCAACGCGTGCATTTCTCCAGATCCAAAATCAGCAGGCTTTGCGCCTCCATCAATCCCTGTGCGAGAAACTCGGTCAGGGGCGCAGCCAAGGAGGTCGCCAGCCGCTGCCGATTCTCCTCCTGATGGCGCCGCGCCACGGATTCCAGGCTCGCGCGCACGTCCGGGAACTCCGTCATCCTGCTCTCGAAATCTTCCGCTCGAATGCGGACCACCTCCACGTGATCCAGCGCGGTGCACGTCGCGATCCGCCGCCCCTTCTCGCCTTCCGTGGTGCCGAGAAGTCCGATCTCGCCGAAGTATCCGCCGAGGCTGAGATATGCAAGCACCAATTCGCCCTCGCGATGCTCCTCGCTGACCTTGACGAATCCGGTGCGGATCAGGTAGAACGCGTCAGCCACTTCGCCCTGCCGGCAAATCACGTCGCCTTTGTTGTACCGGATCAGCTCGACGTTTTCGCGCAACGACTCGATGAATTCTCTGGTGAGCGGCGCGAAGATCGGCACGCCGCGCAAATGATCTTCCAGCGCGCGGCGGCGGTAATTCGCGTCGAGCTGCGCCTTCAACGTCTTGTTGCGCTGCATGATGTCGAGCACGTTGCGCAACATCTCGTACATGGTGCAATCCGTCGCGGCCTGCACCGTCGCCGATCGCGGATACAGGCTCATGCAGGTCATCTCGCCGAACAGATCGCCCGGACCCAATTCCGCCATGGGCCGGGCGTACGGAAGATCCACCGGCCCGTCGATCGGAATGGTGCGGCGATCGTTCTCTCCTTCGCGGCGATCGTCGCCGCGGTCCGCCAGCCGGCTCGCGAGCTTGCTTACGAATCCCGTCTTTCCGCCGGCAGTCTTCACGTGCGCGATCGGCGTCGAAAGGAATACCTGGACTTTCCCCTCCAGGATGTAGAACGCGGTCGAGCCATATTCGCCTTCGCGGCACACGATCTCGCCTTTCTTGAAATGACGGCGCACCACCGCGTGCTTATTCAGCTCAAGGAACGTGCCGGAAACTTTTTCGAAATAGGGGAGATGCTTCAGCTCTTCCGCGTCGATCGGTTCTCCGTGCGGGAGCACGGTCTCCACCACGGTGCGATTCGTCAGCGCGCCGGTGGGACAGGAAACCATGCACTCGCCGCACGAAATGCACGTCGAATTTCCCATCGGAACATTCAAGTCGAACGCGATCCCCGCGCTGTAGCCCTTGCCCTTCCGGCCGAGGACATTGTTGTTGCGAATCTCGTCGCATCCGCGAATGCAGCGGTCGCACAGAATGCAGGCTTCATGATCGACCGCGATCGCGAAAGAAGATTCGTCCTGGCCCCGGGGCGACAGCCGCGGAGCGAAGCGAGGCTGGCCCACGCCGTCCGCTCTCGCCAGCATTTCCAACTCGCAATCGCCCGAGTTTCGCTGACGCGCGCACGGACTGGGATGGTCCGCCATCAGCAACTCCACCAGCGTTCGCCGGGCAGCCGTAACTTTTTCGGAACGCGTGTCGACCACCATTCCGTTTTCCGCCGGACGAACGCAGGAAGCCGTGAGCACGCGGCCTCCTGCTTCCACCACGCACACGCGGCACACTCCCACGGGAATCTCGTTCTGCTGATGACACAGGGTCGGAATCGCGATTCCGTTCATGCGCGCGGCGTCGAACACCGTGGTTCCCTGCGGAACCGCGACCGCCAAGCCGTCGATGGTGAGTTGAATGTCCGGCATTTTTATACGGTCTACCGCATCGGACACACGCCTTCAGGGCATCGCCGCTCCACGATGTGCGCCTCGATCTCTTCACGAAAATGTTTCAGCACCGATGTGATCGGCGAATGCGCGAACTGCCCCAGCCCGCAGATGGACGTCAGCTTCATCGCCTCGGAAAGTTCATCCACCAGTTTCAAATCCGCGGGCGTGCCTTTTCCATGCGACCACGCTGTAAGAATATCCACCATTTTTTGCGACCCCATCCGGCACGGCACGCATTTCCCGCAGGATTCGTTTCGAAAAAATGTGCACGCGTTCAACGCCATATCCAGCATGCAGGTGCCTTCGGCGCACACCACGATTGCGCCCGATCCGAGCATCGAGCCGATCGACGCCAGCGATTTGAAGTCCAGCCGCACGTCCACCATCGAGGCCGGAAGGTAACCCGACGACGGTCCCGACGGCGCGAAAGCCTTCAGGCGTTTGCCGTCGGAAATTCCGCCGGCCAGATCGAAAATCACCTCGGACACCGGCAGGCCCATCGGAATGATGAAAATCCCCGGCTTGCGCACGTCGCCGCTCACGCCGACGAATTTCAGTCCTGCCGCCCCGCTCTGGCCCTGCGCTTTGTACCAGTCCACGCCGCTGACCAGAATCTGCGGCACGTTCGCGAACGTTTCGACGTTGTTCAACGCGGTCGGTCTATTCCACACCCCATGGGTCACCGGAAACGGCGGCTTGTTGCGAGGCTCGGCGCGCTTGCCCTCGATCGCCTCCATCAGCGCGGTCTCTTCGCCGCAAATGTAGCCGCCGGGACTGACGAAGATCTCGAGCTCGAACGTCAGACCCGAGCCGAGAATGTCCGCGCCGATCAATCCCTCCTGCCGCACGCGATGGATCTCTTCCTCAAGGACCTTTTCCTGCGCCGCATATTCGTGCCGTATATACAGGATGCCAAGCTGCGCGCCTGTCACCAGGCCCGCGATCATCATCCCCTCGATCACCAGGTGTGGCAGATGCTGCAGGATGAATCGATCTTTGATGGTCCCAGGCTCGCTCTCATCGGCGTTGCAGACCACGTATTTGTCGGGTCCGGGCGCATTACGGACGGCTTCCCATTTGATGCCTGTGGGAAAGCCCGCGCCGCCCAGCCCTGGCAGTCCACTGGCCTTGAGTTGCGCGATCACGCCGTCGAAGTCGCGCGTCTCGATCAGTTTTCGAATCGCCCCGTAATGCCGATCGGCGCCGTGCCGCGGATCGGTATAGTGGGGATCGTCGAACCGTGGATCGTAGTAAGGGTCAGCCGCGATCCCCATCAGCCGCGGCTCCGTGGGCATCTCCGGCAGCATCCCTCCGCCCAGCGCGGTCAGCACCAGAGCTTCCGCCTGCGCCGCGTTCGCGTTGCGATAGATGTGATCGTTGATCGAAATTGCCGGCGCGCCGTCGCACTGCCCCAGGCACGATACTTCGCCGACCGCGACATCCCGCGCGCTCATTTTGTCGAACCGCCTCCGCAGCGCATCGCGCAGTGGACCCGCTCCGCGCAGATGGCACGACATGTCCGAACACACCCGCGCGCTCACCTTCGGAGGCGGCGACAAATGGAAGTGTGGGTAGAAATCGGCGACGCCGTGGATTTGATAGAGCGGAATCTCCGCCGATTTCGACAGCGCCTTCAACTGGTCGGCGGGCAGGTACCCATACTCGGTTTGAATCGAGCGCAACTGCTCGAAGATGTTCGCTGTGCCTTCCAAGAGTGAGCTTCATTATAGAATAGAGTTCTTGAAAACTCTCCTGCTAGTTGCGCTGATCGGGGTCTCCCTGAAGGCAGGACTTGCGGCCGACCCGCCCAAGTACACCGGACCCGGCTCCTGCGCTTCGCCGAGCTGTCATGGCGGCGTCGCGCCGCGCGCCGATAATTCGGTCTGGCAAAACGAGTACAGCACCTGGGTCGTGAAAGACAAGCACGCGCAGGCGTACACGGTGCTCTCTAACCCCGTCGCCACGCGTATGGCGAAAATTCTGGAGCTCCCCACTAGCGCCGATACCGCGCCGAAGTGTCTCGCCTGTCACGCGCTCGACGTTCCCGCGGCGGACCGCGCCCGTACTTTCGATCTCGCCGACGGCGTTTCGTGTGAAAGCTGTCACGGTCCCGCATCGAACTGGCTGGGTCCGCACACCACCAAGGGCTGGACCCATCAGCAATCCATCGAGGCGGGCATGTATGACGATCGCGATCTCATCAGCCGCAGCCAGAAGTGCCTCACCTGTCACCTGGGCACGTCCGAAAAATTCGTGGATCATCAGATGATCGCCGCCGGTCATCCCGATCTTTACTTCGAGCTCGCCTCTTTCTCCGCCGTGATGCCGAAGCATTGGCAGGAGCCTCGCGATCGGGAGCCCAAGCAAGATGTTTGGATCGAAGTGCGCGCGCTCGCCGTCGGACAGGCCGTGCAGTTGAGTGAACAGCTTCGCCGCGTCGCGCGCAACGTGCAGGGTTCCAACTGGCCCGAATATTCCGAGCTCGATTGCTTCGCCTGTCACCACAGCTTGACCGCCGCGAAAGATAGTTGGCGCCAGGAACTCGGCTACGCGAATCGCCGCGCCGGAAATCCTCCGTGGAATCTCTCGCGATACGTCGTCCTCCGCGCGATCGCCGCGGACGATCGATCCGGTGCTCCGCAGCTTTCTCAGGAGATCGACCGGCTCTACCTCCTTATCGGCGCCACTTCCCCGGATCGCTCGCAGATTGCGACCCGAGCCTCCGCCGTTGCCGATATCGCCGATCGCCTCGCGCAGCGCATGGTGTCCCTTCCGTTCGATCAGGCCGCGACTCTTCGCCTCTTAAAAAGTATTTCGGGGGACGCCGATTACATTTCCAGCCAGGATGAGCGCGCCGCCGAGCAAGCCGCCATGGCGCTCGATTCGCTGTTCGTTGCCTACACGGGAAACGGGCGCGTCGATAATGCCAACGCGGTCCGCGACGCCATTCACGGGCTGTTCAAGCAGCTCGACGACCCGTCGTCTTACAGTGCGCCGAAGTTCGCGCGGCAGATGCGCGTCGTCAACGGATTATTGAAGTGACGTGGGGCCGGCAGTCTTGTGGCGCACGCTTTTTAAGCGTGCCGTGTCGACACATGCTTCTTGTGCCGGCTTCATCGGGAGTTGCTCTAATAGAGCGAAGGACCAATGACAAGGGACGAATGACATGAGATGCGCTGCCGCTCTTCTTCTCGCACTTTGCTTCAGCGCCGCCGCCCAAGCCCCCAGCGCCCCGACCGCTGCCTCCGCGGCGGCCTCCTTCTGTCCCGGCGACCAGTCCGCCGCCCAGGTCCTCACCTGTACCGACGTCGTGAACGCCATCTATGCCGCGGCGTCCTCGGTCAATTCCTCCTCGATGGTGATTGCGGTCACCGATCGCGTGGGACATATTCTCGGCGTTTTTCAGGAACCAAACGCACCCCTCACCACGGCAGGAAACTTCAGCGCGATGACAACGACGGCTCCTTGTCCCCGCAATGCGACGGATCCATCTTGTAGTGCAGCCGAGGTCGCCATCGCCCTCGCCCGCACGGCTTCGTTTTTCAGCAACAGCCAGGCGCCGCTCTCCTCGCGGACCGTCCGATTCATCAGCGCCACTCATTTCCCGATGGGCGTGATGTACACCTCCAACGCTCCGCTCTATGGCATCGAAAACACCAATCGCGGCTGCCCGTTAGCCCCTGCTTCGAATTTCGTCCCGGGACAATTCGTCCCGCCCGCGACCCTCAGCGATGGAATGACGCCCGGCCTAGGCCCCATCACCGGTAAGGTCGACGTGAACGACTCCGACCAGAGCGCCGTGAATCCCGGCGGTGTGCCTTTGTACAAGGGAGGCGTGCTGGTGGGTGGCATCGGCGTCACGGGCGTCCCTGCCAACGTTGCTGAATTCGCCGCCTATTCCGGATTCGCGGGATTCGCCCCGGTCCAGATCCCGCCGCCCGTCGTCGTATTCATCAACGGAATCGCGCTGCCGTTTGTGAATCAGACCACGCAGCCCGATGGGACCTCGCCTGCCCCCGTCGATCTCACTAACTTGAGCGCCGGCGCTTTTGTGATCGGGCCGATCGATGGCCCTGGCCCCGCTCCCGAAGGCGATCTGATCGCCGCGCAAGCCGGCCCCTTCGGCGGACTTTCGCAATCCGACGTCCAGAGCATTGTCGATGCCGCCGTCGCCGCCGCCCAACAAACCCGCGCCGTCATTCGATTGCCCATCGGCACCCGCGCGGAAATGGCGATCGCGGTTTCCGATCTCGACGGCACCCTGCTCGCCCTGCATCGCATGCCCGACGCGACGGTTTTCAGCATCGACGTCGCCGCCGCGAAATCGCGCAACGTGATTTACTTTACCGGCTCGCTGCCGCCTCTCCGCGCAGGCACCGCCGTCACCAATCGCACCATCGGATTCGGCGCGCAGCCGTTCTATCCGCCGGGCATCGACCGCACATCGCCCGGACCGTTCTTCGATCTGTACATGAACGACGTCGCGAATCCATGCACGCAAGGCCCGCCGCCGCAGACTATACCGCAACCGCCGGCTCCGCCGTTTCAGGTATCGAATCAGAACGGAATTGTCTTCTTCCCCGGCAGTCTGCCGCTATATCGGAACGGCGTCCTGGTCGGCGGACTCGGCGTCAGCGGCGATGGCGTCGATCAGGATGATTACGTGACCGCGCAAGGCGCCATCGGCTTTCCGGCGCCCGCCTCCATTCGAGCCGACCAGGTGATCCTTCGAGGCGTGCGCTTGCCGTATCAAACCTTCCCGCGCAACCCCACGTACTAGCTCTCGTAGTGGCCCAGACTGAGTTGTGGGCAGGTTGGAAACCTGCGGACCGATTGTCAATCGGTCCAGACGGGAGCAGCCCGTCCGGGTATGGCTTCGCCGCTACTTCATCCCCAACTGGTCGAACAAAAATGCATACACATCCGCCTCCTGCTCCACCCGCTCCTCCAGCGCCGCCCCGATTCCGTGCCCGCCTGACCCGGTGCGCAGAAAAATGGGATGCGTCGGATTCAACGTCGTATTCAACGTCGCCGCCTGCAACCGCGCGACCATCTTGCGCGAATTCATCGGATCCACCCGACCGTCGTTCTCTCCTGTCAGGAACAGCGCCGCCGGATAGTCGGTTCCGTCCTTCACGTGATGATATGGCGAATACCCATACAGCGCCTGGAACTGATCGCGCTCTTTCACCGTCCCGTATTCCGTGACGTTGAAGACGCCGTTCGGAAAAGTTTCCAGGCGCAGCATGTCGTAGATGCCCACGTAGCTCGCCACCGCGCGAAACAGATCCGGCCGCTGCGTCAACGCCGCTCCCATCAACAGGCCGCCGTTGCTCGCGCCCTCAATCGCCAATTTCGACGCGCTCGTGTACTTCGCCTTGATCAGATATTCCGCGCACGCGATGAAATCGTCGAACACGTTCTGCTTCTTGAGCAGCGACCCTTGCTCGTGCCACGTCGTGCCGAACTCCGCGCCGCCGCGCACATTCGCGATCGCCATCACGCCCCCGTGGTCGAACCATATGCGATTGGGCGCCGAGAATTCCGGCACCGTGCTGATGGAGAATCCGCCGTACCCGGTCACCAGCGTGGGGTTGGATTCGTCCAATTTGGTGCCCTTGCGCCGCAGAATACTCAGCGGAACGTGCGTGCCGTCCTTCGACGTCGCCGTGACGCGAGTCACTTCGATGTCGCTGAAATCGGCCGGCGAAACTTCCACCAACCCGGTCTTCTTCACTTGGCCATTTGCCGGATCGTAGCGATACCACGCCGGCGCATCGACAAAGCTCTCGTTCTCGAACAGAACCTGACTGCCCTCTACCCGCGCGATCTGCCCCACCGACGACACCGGCGGAATGTCGATCGTGCGTTCGGGTTTTCCGGGCTCCTTATCCACCAGTTTCGACGGCCCGCCCGCCATATAGTCGATGATCAGGTGCTGCCCCACCGGCAGAAAGTTTTCGATTGCCGAACGGCCCGGCGTCACCACTGTTCTCGCGGCGCTGAGCAAAAACCCCGGCGCGGATAGTTGCAGGATCTTGCCCATCGGCGCGTCCAAATGCGACGAGACGTACAGCGAATTGTCCGGGCCGAAAGCGGCGAACGAAATCTGATCGGCGATGCGCGCGATCTGATGCCAGCGGCCATCCGGGTTGCGCACATAGGCGAGGAAATCGCCGCCATCCCCGTTGCCCACCATCGCCACCACGAACTTTCCGTCGTCCGACGACGCCAGCGTGATTTCGGCGATGCGCGGCAGCTCCCTGCCCAGCGCATACTCGTCGCGACTATCAGATGATCTTGCGCCTGACCCTGGCGATCCGCTCAGCTTGTGAAAGTACACCTGCTGATAGAAATTCATTTCGGCGGGCGTCCGCTCGCCTGAATGTGGATAGCGCGTGTACCAGAACCCAGTCGAATCGCCGTTCCACGCCACGCTCCCGCCGGCGGTCGCTTCGTTGACGCGCGGAATCGGATCCCCCAGCGGCTTGCCGGTGGCGGCGTCGAACACCGAAAGCGATCCGTTCTCGCTGCCGTTTTTCGACAGCGACACAGCCACCAGCTTGCCGTCGTGGGAGGGAACGAAGAAATCGATGGTGGTCGCGCCGCTGGGATCCATTGCATTGGGATCCACGATCGTGCGCGCTGAGGCCGGATCGTCCGGCGACGTCAATGCAACCAGAAACGACTGCGGCTTGGGCGGCTGCGTCTTGATCGCAAACAACACGCCGCCGCGAAATCGAAGGTCGTCAAATCTTGGAGACCGGGTTGAATAAAGTTGTCTCAGCCGCTCGACGATCGCCCCCCGCGCCGGCAGATGATCCAGATACGCCCGCGTGCGCGCATTCTGCTGCTTGCTCCACTCCTGAACCTCGGGCGTCGCGCCCGCCTCCAGCCAACGGTAATCGTCCGTGACCTTGACGCCGTGATAGTCGTCGACCACCGGCTTTTTCGGAGTCGCTGGAATCGGAAGAAGATCGTCCGCCGCGAAACACCCCATCGCGAATATCAGCAGAAGAGCTCGCGAGACGTGGAACGAATTCATGAATGTGTGGGCAGGGCCATGCCCTGCAATATCGAATTGTACTTCTTGTGGGGCAGGTTGGAAACCTGCGGACCGATGTCAATCGGTCCACCCGGGCGTCGGCCGGCACGGCTGACCGGTCCAGCGGGGCAACCCGCCCATGCGCCGATTAACAATCGGCGCGCAGGATTCCACCCTGCCCCACAATGTAGGATGGTAGAGCCACTATGAGCGAACTCGTCAATTACACACGCGACCGCGACGTCGCCGTTATCACCATCAATAATCCGCCCGTGAACGCGCTGAGCCCCGGAGTTCCGGACGGCATCGCGCAGGGCATTGAAGCCGCGGAGAAGGACCCCGAAGTGAAAGCCATCGTGGTCATCGGCGGCGGCCGCACCTTCATCGCAGGCGCCGACATCAAGGAATTCGGCAAAGTCACATCTGGTGAAAAACCGCGTTTTTCGCTCAATTCGGTGCTCGAAAAGATCGAGAACTCGACCAAGCCCGTGATCATGGCGATTCACGGCACGGCCTTCGGCGGCGGACTCGAGGTCGCCATGTCGGGTCACTATCGCGTTGCGGTTCCATCCGCGCAGGTGGGGCAGCCCGAAGTCAAGCTCGGGATCATTCCCGGCGCCGGCGGTACCCAACGTCTGCCTCGGCTCGCGGGCGTGGCGAAAGCCGTCGACATGTGCGCGTTCGGCGAGCCCATTGACGCGAAGTCCGCGCACGCTGCCGGAATCCTCGACAAGATTATCGAAGGTGATTTGCTCGCGGGAGCCGTCGCGTTCGCGCGCGAGGTGGCCGCGAAGCCGGTAACGAAGACCCGCGATCGAAACGAGAAACTCTCTGACGCCGGCAACGCGGCCGCTTTTGCTGCCGCGCGCGACCAGGCGCGCAAAACCAAGCGCGGGCAACTGGCTCCGCTCGCCGCCATCGACGCCGTCGAAGCCGCAACCCAGTTGACCTTCGATGAGGGCATCGCGCGCGAAGCCGAGATCTTTCGCGTGTGCCTGTTCTCGACGCAATCGAAAGCCCTGATTCACGCGTTCTTCGGCGAGCGCGCGGTTTCGAAGATTCCCGACGTTCCCAAGGACACCAAGGTCTATGACATCAAGCGCGCCGCGATCATCGGCGCGGGCACCATGGGCGGCGGCATCGCCATGAATTACGCGAATGCGGGGATTCCGGTCATCATTAAGGAAACCGCGCGGGACGCGCTCGACCGCGGCATGGGGATCATCCGCAAGAACTACGAAAACTCCGTCAAAAAGGGCCGTTTTTCGCAGGCCGTAATGGATCAGCGCATGGCCCTGATCACGCCTCAGCTCACCTATGACGGCTTCGACCAGGCCGACATCATTGTTGAAGCCGTGTTCGAAGGCATGGCGCTGAAGAAGGAAATCTTCGCCGCCATCGATAAGATCGCGAAACCGGATTGCGTGCTCGCGTCCAACACGTCGACGCTCAGCATCGATGAAATCGCATCGGCGACCGCGCGTCCGCAGATGGTGATCGGGCATCATTTCTTCAGCCCTGCGAACGTGATGCGGCTGCTCGAAATCGTGCGCGGAGCCAAGACCTCTAAGGAGGTCATCGCGACTTCGATGGCGCTCGCCAAGAAGCTGAACAAGGTCGGCGTGCTGGCCGGCAATTGCCGCGGATTTATCGGCAATCGCATGATCCACTGCTATGGACGCGAGGCGCAATTCCTGGTGGAAGAGGGCGCGGCTGTCGAGCAGGTGGACGGCGCGATCTACGAATTCGGCCTCGCCATGGGCCCTCTCGCGATGGGAGATCTGGCCGGACTCGATGTCGGCTGGCGCATTCGCAAGGAGTTCAAGCATCTCGAAAAACCGGGTGTGCGCATCCCGCACGTCGCCGACGCGCTATGCGAACTGGGCCGCTTCGGACAGAAGACCGGCAAGGGCTACTACGCCTACGATGCGAATCGCAAACCCACGCCCGATCCGGAAGTGGCCGCGCTGATCGAGAAGGTCGCCAAGCAATACGGCATCGAGCGGCGCACGATCTCGAACGAAGAGATCATTGAGCGCACCATCTATGCGCTGGTGAACGAAGGCGCGCGCATTCTGGAGGAGGGCATCGCGCTCCGCGCCGTGGATATCGACATCGTGTATCTCAACGGCTACGGATTCCCCGCGTGGCGCGGCGGTCCCATGTTCTACGCGGACACCCTCGGCCTCAAGCATGTGCTGGCGAAGATCGAGGAGTTCGAGAAGCGCCACGGATCGGATCTGTGGGCGCCCGCACCGCTGCTGAAGAAGCTGGCGGAAGCGGGCAAGACCTTCGAGAGCTGGGATAAAGAGAAGGAATCCGCCGCGGGGGCGTAAGAGAAATCAGCCGTTGAAAAATCGGCCGTTAATGAACGTGAATGAACATAAATAAGATCAATCCGCAGCTGGGCTTGGGCTAGACCTACTGTTCAGTTGGGACTTCACGCCTTCGCAGCTTTTATCAACTAACACATTTCATCCGATTGCCTTATTCATGTTCATTCACGTTCATTAACGGCTAATCGTCTCGTGAGTCGCTCCTCACGCTTTCTCAGCCCCGCCGACTCCTCGTGCTCCAGCGCGCCGCGCGTCAGTTCCAGCGCGCGCGCGTAGTTCTTCTCGCGATGCTCGTAGTGCTTGGCCAGCTCCTCCATCGCTCGCACCCGGAACGCATTGCGCGATTCCGCCAGGTCCTTCCACACCGCCAGCGCATCTTCCACCGCGCCCAGCTTGCGGTCGATCGCTCCCATGTCCCACAGCGTTTGAAACAGCAGCTCATCTCTTAAGCCCGCGTTGACCGCGCGGCGGAACAGTTTGCGCGCCTGATCCAGCTCGCCCGCCGCGCGCAGCCATCGGGCGATGCCCGCCAGTTCCGCGCCATTCTTTAGAGTCGACTCGGCGGGATCGCGAAACGCGTACGGCACGATCCCGGTGAGGCAGGCCAGCGTCAGAATGTCGGTCGCGTTGTGATGGAAGATCGAGAGCATGCGTGCGGCGTCCCGCGTGCGCAGGTAATCGAAATACACGTAAGGGATCAGCGCGCCGGGAAGATCGCCCTGCCGCTCCACGCCCAGCACCTGATTTTCCAGGTCGACCAATCTGCAACTGTCGAAGCGCAGTTTCCAAAGCCGCCGCGCGCCGTGCAGCAGATCCAGATGATCCAGTTTCGTAAACGGCGACTTCGCGCGATTCATCCGGTAGCGCGTTTCGAGCAGCGGCTGATCGAAGGTGCGGCCGTTGTAGGTGATCATCACGCGAAACTCCGACAGATGCGCGGCGACCGCGTGGAGCACGCTCGACTCTTCGCCGTAATCGCGCATGAAGAACTGGCGCACGCGAAATCCTTCCGGCGTGATGCGGCCCACGCCGATCAGAAACGCGCAGGTTCCCGTGCCTCCCGAAAGTCCCGTGGTTTCGGTGTCGAGAAAAGCCCACTCGGATGGGGCCGCGTGTGGGATCGGATCGGCGGATGGGTCTGCGGAAAGAGACGCGAGCAGATCGTGCGGCAAATCGGCGAGCGATCCGATATCGGCGCTGCCATGCCTGCGGTGATGCTCATACAGTTTCTCGGTTTCGAAGTGGCGCCCGAATTCGGTCTCCACCTCTCCACCGGACAGCCATTCCTCCACATACTCCTGGCTGCGCTCTCCGCTCGTTTCTGACCCAAGCGCGTCTGGAATGTCGGGCGCCTCAACGAAATCAGAGGTGCCGGCAAATCGCTCCGAAAGCAGTGGCGGGCGTGCGCTGAATTTGCGGTCGCACTCCACTGAAACGCGCGCGATGCGCTGCCGCAGTTCGGCGAGTTGCTCCTGTAAGTCGCTCATTCGCCTTTTCTTTGCCGTTCTCAGTTAAGCATATCAGAAGCGTAAGTTCGGGAGTCCAGTCCGGCCCGGCGGTCATAAAACATTTTTGCACTTTCTTGTTGGATACGCCGAACCCGCTAAAAATCGAGGTTTCCTTGCATTTTCCCCTTTACATCGGGTGTGCCGACCCCTTATCATTGACAACAACTGCGGCTTTGCGCGCGGTTTGACGCGATCCGCTCCGAACGTACATTCGGGAGAACAGAACACAAAGGAGAAATATGGCAGCTAAGATGACGCAATCGCAGATGGTGAAGGAGTTGGCGGCAGCGGTCGGCGTACCGGCCAAAGTGGCCAAGTCGTTCACCGTCGCTTATGCCGAGTTGGCGATCCGTGAGACCAAGAAGAACGGCATGGCCGTGCTTCCCGGCATCGGAAGACTGGTTCGCGTGGACCGGAAAGCCCGTATGGGCCGCAACCCGGCAACCGGTGAAGCGATCAAGATCCCGGCCAAGAAGGTAGTCAAGTTCCGTGTGGCAAAGGCGGTAAAGGACTCCATCGTTCCGCCAAAGAAGAAGTAGGGGACACAGTAAACAACCGGGCAAGACCCGGGCAGACGAAAAACCCCGCGCGGCTTTAAAAAGGCCGTTCGCGGGGTTTTTTGGCGAATCCCACCTTGGCGGGATTCACGGGTTTTGCTTAAAACGATGAGACGCCGCTCAAAACTGCGAACGGGTCCCGAAGCTCTACGCCTGCTTCTTTTCGTCGGGAGTGGCGGGGGGCGGAGGCGGATCGTCGCCTTTCAGCGACGACTTGAAATTGCGAATGCCCTCTCCCAGTCCTTTGCCTACATCGGCGAGCTTCTTGCCGCCGAACAGGACTATGAAGACCAGGAGGATCACCACTAAATGCATGGGTTGCAGCAGGTCGCGCATAAGTGTTCCTCGTCTGGTAGTTTACCATGAATGCGCCAGGATGAATGTGCAGCATGAAGCGACGGCCGGCCAAATTTGACGGGAAGAAGGAGTTGAAGGCGATCGCGCGGGAGCGCGTGGGCGCCGTGAAACCCGGGCGCGCGATCGTCCCCAAGACGGCTCGCAAGAAGCCTAAGCACAAGAAGCCTCCGGGGGCCGAGGATTAGCAGAGCCGGCTGCAGGCAGAATTGCCTGCCCCACAACTAGGCCCAGGCGGTCACGACCCGGTTCGCCAGGAACGCGAACAGGTACGCGGCGAAAGTCATATAGGCGAACTGGGCGGCAGGCCATTTCCATCCCCCGGTTTCGCGGCGCACCACGGCGATGGTCGACATGCACTGCATCGCGAACGCGAAGAACACCAGCAGCGCGGCGGCGCCGCCCGGGGTCAGGTCCGAACGAATCGCCCGCTGCAAGCTCTCGGAATGCTCGTCGGTGCCTTCCATTCCGTAGATGGTGCCGAGCGTTCCCACAATCACTTCGCGCGCGGCCAGGGACGTCAGCAACCCGACGCCGATCTTCCAGTTGAAGCCGAGCGGGCGGATGGCCGGCTCGATGGCGTGGCCGACGGAGCCCGCGAAGCTGTGTTCCACCTGGGAGGTCTCAAGATTCGAGAGCGTCTGGCGCACCTGGGGAGCGTCCTGTGCCTCCGGCGCGGCCTTCAAGTAGGCGCGCAGATGCTCCGTCTGAGCCCATTTTTCGTGCGAGAACGGAAGATAGCAAAGCATCCACACCACGATCGCGACCGCGAGAATCACGGTCCCGGCGCGCCGCAGAAAGACCTTGGAGCGATCCACCAGCCGCAGCGCGAGCGATCGCACCGTGGGCCAGCGATACGGCGGCATTTCGAGCATGAAGGACGACCGGCTGCTGCGCAGCACCGTCGACTTCAGCAATCGCGCGGTGAGAATCGCCGCGACGAATCCCAGAATGTACAGGCCCAGCAGCGCGATCACCTGATACCAGGAGTTGTGCGGAATGAAGGCCGCGATCACCAGTATGTAGATGGGAAGGCGAGCGGAGCAGGTCATGAACGGAGCGATCAGAATGGTGGCGATGCGATCGCGCTTACTCTCGATGGTGCGGGTCGCCATGATGGCGGGGACGGCGCACGCGTACGCCGAGAGCAGCGGGATGAAGCTCTTGCCTTGCAGGCCGAAGCGCGCCATGGTGCGGTCGGCAATGAGCGCGGCGCGAGCGAGGTAGCCGGAGTCCTCCAGAATTCCGATGAACAGAAACAGGAACAGGATCTGCGGCAGGAACTTGACGACGGAGCCCACGCCCTTCCAGATTCCTTCGACCACCAGCGATCGGAGCGTGTCATTCACAATCAGCACGCCGATCCAATGTCCGGACCAGGCTGTGAAGCTATCGATGCCGTTCATCAGCGGATCTGCCCACGAGAAAATCGACTTGAATACGGCGATCACCACCAGCACGAACACAGCCGGGCCGGCGACCGGGTGCAGAAAAATCGAATCGAGGCGGCGTGTCCACAGCGGCGGCGCGGGCGCGTGATACTTTGCGTTGCTCCCGAGATTGGTGGCCCATGCGCGGCACTTGGGGATGTCCTGAATGACGGGCAGCTCCATCATGGGCTTCTGCCGCGCGGCGCCTTCGGTGGTGCCGGCCAGAAACTGAAACACCTTATCGACGCCGAGGCCCTTAGCGGCGCTCACCAGCGCAACCGGGGAACCGAGCTGCATGGCCAGCTCCGCCGAATCGATGCCGCCGCCGCCGCGGTCGAGATCGTCGGCCATGTTCAGGATTACGAGAGTCGGCAGGCCGAGGGAGAGCACCGGCGCGGCCAATACCAGATGGCGGCTCAGGTTGGTGGAATCGAGAATCAGCAGGACGGCGTCGGGCTTGGGCAGGCCTTTCATTTCGCCGCACAGCACGTCGTGGGTGACGCGCTCGTCTTCGGTGCGCGGATTCAAACTGTAGACGCCCGGCAGATCGACCACGAAAACCTCGCGATTGCCATCCAGCTTGGCGCGGCCCATGCGATGCTCGACGGTGACGCCGGGGAAATTCGCGACCTTCTGACGGAGGCCGGTCAGCCGGTTGAAGAGCGTCGACTTTCCGGAGTTGGGCGGTCCCACGATGGCCACGATCTGGCGCCGCGCCGCGATCGACGGCGGGGGTAGCGTGGCTACGGGACAGTTGTGGCAATCGCCCATAATCGTTACCGAAGGATCGGCCTCGTCACTCTTAGAAATAACCCCACTGTAAAATCAACCTCACCTTAAAATCAACCTTTGGGCGGTTTCACGGCGCAGCGCGATTTCCGAGCCATCGACGCGAAAGACTCGCGGATCGCCGCCGGGCGCCGAGTGTCCCGGCGTAATCGCGTGGCCGGGGAGAAATCCCAGTTCCATCAGGCGGCGCGCGTCGTCTTCGGGGAGATCCAAACGGTCAAGAATGGCGGATTCCCCGCGCTTGAGCTGGGTAAGATTTCGGGCGGTTACGTTGGCGGCGGCGCGCTTCTTCATGATTTGTTCTCAAGAGGGATGTACATTCCGGGGGTAGCCCAATCTCAGGATACACTATCTCGGACCGGAACGGTCGGATTTACATTGGAGGTTGGTTTTTGGGGCTGGATGGGGGTTTTCGAGGGGTTGGGATCGTGGGACGGGGGCAATGCGCTCCCTGACGGTGGCGGTTCAGGAGATTGCGCGCGCCCTGACGGGCGCGCCTGAAGAGCCGCCTGAAAGGCGGCTGCAGCCAGGATTGGCTGCCCCACATCGGTAGGTCGCGGGTCGGGGTTGGGTTCGTTCTGTATTTTTGTGTTCTCGGGAGCAGGCGGAGGCGTGGGGCGGCGGGATTGCAACAGCAACAATTGCTTCAAGGCCTTTTCATAAGAGCGATTTATCACGCCTTCGTAGCGGATCAGCATGGCAATACTGGTTCCGTTGTCGGCTAGCTTTTGAAAAACCCAGGCGAGGCGGGAATCGTCATCGAGATCGGCGAACTCGCGGTCGATTTGCTTCTCGCGACGCGAGATCTCCACCTCGAACAGGTTGGTTTCGATGGCGAGAAGGCGGCGCAGACGACAACGGGCGATGACCATGACCTCGACCAGCTCGGTTTCGACGCCGGTGTGGGGCTGGAACTGGGCGGTGTAGTCGTCGAAGAGAAGTTGGAATTCGTCGGTGGGCTCGCCCGGGAGAAGAGCGTACTTGGCGGCGAGTCCATGCTTGCGGCTGTTGAGGGAGGATTTTGCGCGTCCTTCGGGGGTGTGCGGGCCGTGAGATTTGGCTCCGTTGATGCGGGCGGTTTCGGATTTGAGGTTAGAGGACATTAGTGAGACTCCGCTGTGAGGGTAGCGCTGCGCTTGGCAGGGCATGGCCCTGCCCCACGGGAAGTGGTTGGGAGGGTTGGGGAAAAAGATTGGAAAAAGGAGTCTGGAGATAGAAGTCAGGAGTCAGAATGAAGAGGCAGTAGAGCCCGGACTAGAGGCCGAATCCGATTCTAGGCCGCTCCCTTGGCGCAAGCGCAGCTTGGTCACGGCTCGGTAGGCGAGGGTAGCGCGGGGGTTGGCAGGGCATGGCCCTGCCCCACGGGAAGTGGTTGAGAGGGTTGGGAAAAAAACGGAAAGAAGGAGTCAGGAGCCAGGAGTCAGGAGTCAGAGGTTAGGGATCAGGCTTCTTTCGATAGCTTCGAGGACTTGCTTGACCACAGCGCCGCTTGGGCGGCGTCTCGGGTATAGTGTCGCGCTGCTATGGAACGGGACTAGCCGACGTCAAGCTCCGATTTCCGCTGAGCGGGCTCCTCGTCATAAGCGCTCCATTCTGTCGCGCCTCAATTGGCAGGGCACGGCCCTGCCCCACGTGCTGGTCGCGGCTCAGAAGAAGGCGCGCCTTGACGGGCGCGCCTCGGTTATCATGAAAGCCGGATTGAGGAGCATTGATTTGGTGAACACATGGCTCGCGATGGTTCGGATTGTCTTTGTCACCATCATCTTTATAATTGGCGGAGTTGAAATGAGTGCAGCAACGCAAGTGACTCGCGGGGATTTCGGCAAGACCTCCGACGGCACGCCGGTAGAGATCTACACGCTGACGAACGAGAACGGAGTGGAGGCGCGGATCATTACGTATGGCGGGCGCGTGGTGTCCCTGAAGGTTCCGGATCGCAAGGGCGCGATGGGGGACGTGGTCCTCGGATTGGACTCGATGGAGGGCTATACCGCCAATGCCGGACCGTTTTTCGGCGCGCTGGTGGGCCGCTACGCGAACCGCATCGGCGGGGCGCGCTTCACGCTGGGCGGCGTGGAATACAAGGTCGACAAGAACGACGGGGCGAATTCCCTGCACGGCGGCGCGCGAGGGTTCGACAAAGCAGTGTGGACGGCGAAGGAACTGGCGGATGGCGGCGTCGAGCTGACGTATTTGAGTAAAGACGGCGAGCAAGGGTATCCCGGGAACCTGACGGCGACAGTGGCTTATCACCTCACCGTAGCGAACGAATTGCAAATCGACTTCGCGGCGACGACGGACAAAGCGACCGTGGTCAATTTGACGAACCATTCGTATTTCAATTTGAAGGGGGCGGGCGACGGCGATATTCTGGGGCACCTGGTGATGCTGAATGCGGACCGGTTCACGCCTGTCGATTCGGGGCTGATCCCGACCGGTGAATTGCGCGCGGTGAAGGGGACTCCGTTCGATTTCCGCAAGGCGACGGCCATCGGCGCGCGGATCGAGCAGGACGATGAGCAGTTGAAGCTGGGGCATGGCTACGATCACAACTGGGTGCTGAACGGGCGGGGCGGGCGGCTGAAGCTGGCGGCGCGAGTGGAAGAGCCGTCGACGGGGCGCGTGCTGGAGGTGTCGACGACGGAACCGGGGATTCAGTTTTATACGGGGAATTTTCTGGACGGGAAGATTGTGGGGAAGGGCGGGAAGGCGTACGGGCGGCGGTCGGGGTTCTGCCTGGAGACGCAGCATTTTCCGGATTCGCCGAACAAGGGTCAGTTTCCGTCGACGGTGTTGAAGCCGGGCGGGAGGTTCGAGAGTACGACGGTCTTCAAGTTTTTCGTGGAGTAGTTGGGCGGTTTGGTAGGCGCGGCTGGACTCGAACCAGCGACCCTCAGCTTAGAAGGCTGATGCTCTATCCACCTGAGCTACGCGCCCGTTATTTCGATGGTAGCAGCGGGCGGCGGGAAGTCGTAACATGCGCGCGCCCTGACGGGCGCGCCTCAACGAAAAAAGCAACGCGCTCCCTTTGGTCGCGGCGTTTCCGATTTCGGATTTTAGGCCGCTCCCTTTGGTCACGGCTCGGAAGGTCGCAGCTCAAAAGACGACTATGTGTGCTTTTTCTCGGGCATCTTGGCCGAGAGCATCAACTTGATGAGCTCTTCGGTGACGTTGGGCTCGAGCCCTTCGGTGTGGCCCTTGCCTTCACGAACCACATCCGCGACGATTCGGCCGCCCTGGCAATTGGGATATTCGAAGACCTCGGCGGTCCCGGGCCTGGGCAAGCGTCCCCAGCCATCGGAGCCGGGGTTCTGACGCGTCGAGTCGTACACGTAGCCCGCCTTGGTGTCGACGACGTCCTTCTCGCGAACTCGCGCGCCGCAGCCGAGCTTCGTGGCCCAGGCGGAGGTCTCGGGCAGGCCTTTGTCGTTCATTTCGTTGCGGCCAGTCTCATAGATAAATGAGAAAGTGCCTTCGGGAAGGCCGCTGGGAGGAGGGGTCAGCGCGCCGCGGCCTGGAGTCGCAGCGGCTGTACCCGTAGCCGCGCCGCGTCCGGCATCGCCACGTCCGGCAGCGCCTCGCCCACCGGCGCCTCGTCCGGGAGCACCGGGAGCGGTCAGATTAGAGAAGTTGCCGCGGCCGGGATTCTCGCCCAAGCGACCACCGGACAGACTGAGCCAGCCATCCACTTTTTGACTGAAGTAGGGAGTGCGCACCAGGCGGTTCGAAGTCATCCCGCCCTGCGAGTGTCCCACCAGCCAGAAGGCCTTGATGTTCTCCTTGCCGACCTGGTCATAGATCAAGTCGACGATGTTCTGTAGATAGGCGTCGTCGACGGGAGCCCATGCTTTGGGCGGGGGAGCGGACGAGTTCGGCGTCGCGATGACCAGGTGGTACTTGTCCTTGTAATCCATCATCGGGAAATAGTGGCGCATCCAGTTTCCGTAGGAGCCGAAGCCGTGAAGCGACAGGATGAAGGTGACTTTGTCGCCCTTCTTCAGGCCGCAGGGATAATCCAGGAAGAATTCCTTGCCCGTTTTCGGTTCGATGGCCGTGCCTCCCTGGACGACCAGCGGTCCCAGGCAACCTGCATCGGGGCAGTGCATGGGAGGAGGGGTCTGGCAAGGCACTCCGTCGAGTTCGAGCTTCTTGGCGGATGCGGTGAGCGCGGTCGCGATCATGGCGACCAGGACGATGAGATTCTTGGAAGGTGTCATGGTGTTCGCGTGAGGTTCACGTGGATTTATTATATAGGAGCGCAAATTGTGCGTGTCGCCGCAGATTTTGAGCCGACGCGCCAGGGGTTTGTCTAAGAAGGGGACAGACCGCTCTGTTGTTGGAATTTCCCTCACCCTGACGGGTGGGGTTGGAAAGGGGGCAGCGTGGTCGGTCGCCTTTTCTATTGCTAATGGGGATAGAGTAGCCTGTCCCCTTCTTAAATCGCGGCGGATTCGAGAGCGCGCCAGGCGACGGGCCAGGTGAAGCGATCAAGGTATAGCTGGCGGCCCGCTTCTCCCAGTCGCCGGCGCAGCGCGGGATCGTCGAGCAGGCGCAAAGTTGCTTCGGCGAAATCGGCCGGGCTGTCGGCGATCAAGAGATGCTGTTCCTGTTTCGCGCCCAGCCCTTCCGCGCCGAGCGAGGTGGAGACGACGGCTCGCGCGGCGGCCCAGGCTTCGAGGATCTTGAATCGCGTGCCGCTTCCGGAGAGCAGAGGGACGACGCAGACCTTCGCTTCGGCAATTGCAGCGACGGCGTCGTCGACGGGTCCCGTCAATATGATTTGGCCGTCACCGGCGACCAGCGGCCGCACCGCATGGTCATTACAGCCGACCAGGGTCCACTTTACGCCGGGCGCGCGCGCGCGGATACGCGGCCAGATTTCAGCGTGAAACCAGCGTACGGCTTCGACGTTCGGGTGATATTCGAGGTTGCCGCTGAACACTATCGTTGGGGTTTCCGATGCCGGCAGGCGACAAGAATCGCGCGCAACGGCAGGCTTGGCCGGCGCGACTGATCGGCTGCCCCACCCGACTGGCAGCGCGTTGGGGTAGACAATGACGCGGGCATGGGCCGCGCTCAAATCGGAGACGCGGCGGCGATCCTCCTCGGAGGCGACCAGCAGGACGTCGAACTGGGGCAGCCATTCGCGCTCCAGCCGTTCATAAGCGCGAGCGAAGCGGGACATTGCCAGAGATTCAATGCCGTGTAACGCGCGTGCGTGCGAGCGCGCCAACTGGCTTTCGATGTTGTGGAGGTCGAGCACCAGACGATCGCAATGTGGGCGGAGCGCGCGGGCGTAGGGGGCGCACCAGAAATGTTCGATGACGCCGAGCGAGTAGCGGTCGCTGTTCAAGGCCGGATCGAGCTGCGATTCGAATCCGGCGAAACGATCGAGAAGGGGCGGAGCGGCGCGGACGAATCGCCAGCCGTTGCGCCAGGCCCGGGCCCATCGCGATTTCGAATGATGCGGCAGGTGGAAGCTGAAAACCTGGACGTCGTAATGGGCTCGGAGGTATTCAAGCAGAGAAGCCGATCGCAGACCGCCGCCGCCCGCGCCGGGTATTGGCGCCTCGGGTGAAAGGAATAGTGCGCGATTAGTGGGCATTGCTCAAGCCTGCGCCACAACAGTAGGTGCGCCACAAGCAGCGCAGATTAGCGGCGAAAGACACGGCAAGCCTCCGCATAGATTTCCTGGGTCAGTTCGGCGGTGCGGCGCCAGGAAAACTGCTTCGCGCGGCGGAGGGCACGCTCGCGGAGCGGCGCGAAATTGTGAGGCGCTTCCGCGATGGACGTGAGCGTGGCGGCCAGCTCATGGGTATCGTTCGCGTTGTCAAGTACCGCCGTGAAAATCGCGGCGTCGCCCGCGACTTCCATGATCGCCGGATCGCGCGAGGTGACCACAATCGCACCGCACTGCATGGCCTCCAGCACCGGCAATCCGAATCCTTCATAGAGCGACGGATACACCACGGCGCGCGCGGTGGAATACAGCTCCGGCAAGTCTTCATCCGGGACCGGGCCCAGAACGCGCAGGCCGGGCTCGGCAGCCAGGGGCGGAAAATCGGGGCGCGTGCGGCCGGCGATCACCAGGTCGATATTGTGCGTTTGCCGGACCTCGCGCCAAGCCTCGATCAGGCCGGAAATGTTCTTGCGCGGCTCCAGGGTTCCGACAAAGAGGAAAAACGGCGTGGGGGGAGGCGGACACGCGATCGGTCGAAAATGTTCCGATGCTGCCAGAGGCACGGCGACCACCTGGGTCCCCGGCAGGCGAAATCGTTCGATGACGGAGCGGCGAATGGCCTCAGTGGGCGTGATCACCATGGTTGGGACGCGAAGGCGCAGGAGCATCGCGGTTCGGCTGCGAACGCGCGCGGAAGCCGGCTGCCACGGGCGATCGAGATGGTTTCTCGATTTTTCGTGCAGCCAGGGCGAGAGATCATGGACGGTCATCACGCTGGGGCGAAGCGGGACGTAAGGCGTCGAAAAGTCGGTGCCGTGAAACACATCCGCGCGGCGGCGCATCATTTCACGAAGGAGGCCCACCGACCACCAGCGGCGGCCGAGAAATGTTCGCGGCGGATCGCCCTTTTTCAGATTAGTAAGATGAAGATCAGAAGGAGTACGCCGGGGCGAACCCGGATGGGCGGGACGTGGATCGGGCATCGGAAACGGCCGATCGGAAAGCAGCCAGTATTCGTTTTCAGGGAAACGGGAGGCCAATGCGCGCGCCAACTCGGAGGTGTAGCGCGCCACGCCGCCGGTCGGTACTGTGAGTGGGGTGGCGTCCAGGGCGATAATCACCGCGCTAGTGTAGGATAGCATCGTGGGCGAGAACCTGAATCCTCTGGATGAGTTGAAGAATCTGGACCAGCAGGTCGACCGGGTGACCGTGCTGGAGGACCTGAAGCCGATCTTTTTCCGGCTGGACGAAATCGCCAAGGCGAATGCCAACGATTTCGAAGTGCAGCTGGTGGTCGGCGACATCAAGCAGCACCTGGTGAATCGCGGAACGAAGCTGAAGGAGCAAGCGGCGCGTGCCGCGGCGGGTCCGGCTGCGAAGCCGACACCGGGACCGGGGGCGATTCCACCGCCGCTGCCTCCTTCCATTCCATCGGCTGCGCCGCCAGTGAAGCCGCCGCAGGCTCCACGCGTTCTGTCGAACGTGCCGCCGCCGGGCTCGGTGAGCTCCGACGCTCCGACGGTGATATTGACGCCGCGTCCGCGGGGCCCGTTGAGTGCGCCTCCGGCTGCGTCGACTACTCCGCCGGCTGGGGCAACAACCCCCGCGGCAACGCCGCGATCTCCACTGGGAGGCCCTGCTCCGCTCGCCGACTTAAAGCCTCCGGCGCAATTAAGGCCTCCGGGGGAAGTGAAGCCGCCGGTACGGTTAATGTCGTCGGGGCAATTTTCGAGTCCGGCAAAGCCTCCGGAGTTTACACCGCCAGCACCGCCGATACCACCACCGAAGGCCGCCGAGCCGCCAGCGCCACGAACCGTCAGACCGCCCCAATCGGCTCCGCCGGCGCAACCACCTCAAGTGCCCCGGTCGCCCGCGGCGGCGCCGCCCCCGTTTCCTGGTCCTGCGGCACCGCCGTCGATTCCCTCGTCGTCGATTCCTCCAGTACCGATTTCGAAACCGCCGTTGGCCGAGCCGCCTGGATCGCCCGCAACACTAACGCTGCCGATGGCCGCATTTGGATCCACAAAGGGACCGTTGTCGACGGGTCCGCAAACGCCGCCGGCCGGGCCGGCGTCCGTTCCTCCGAGACAGCCTCCGCAACCGCCATCGCAAACACCGTCAACACCAACCTCGCGACCAGCCCCGCAAGGGGCGGGCGCCGCAGCGAAGCCCCCGGTAAGACAATCGATGAACTGGAAGCGGGCCTTGCTGGTGGGCGCCATGCTGGGGGCGCTGGTCGCGGTGGTGGGGATCGCGTTCCTGGTCAATCTGTCGCGCAAGCATAACAAGTGGTTCGAACAGAAGCAGGCCGCCGAAATGGCAGCCGTGCAGGTTCAGATTTCAACCACGCCGCCGAACGCGTCGGTTCGCGTGAACGGCGAAACCAAGTGCACCGCGCCATGCGCGGTCGCGCTCACGCCGGGATCGTATCAGGTGACGGCGTTTCTGGACGGCTACGATCCGGCGACCAGCGCGTTGACCGTGGCTGTGGGACAGCCGGGCACGGTCGCTTTCACGCTGACGCCACAGCCGCAAACCGTGCGAATTCTCACCGATCTGGATCAGGGCAAGATCGTGTTCGACGATCAGCCGCCCGCGGATTTGCAGGAAGGGCAGTTCATCCTGGATAACGTCGCGCCGGGATCGCACACGGTCAAGGTGACCGGCAAGAGCGGCGACGCGACCTTCACTTTCGATATCGCGGAAGCCAAACCGCCTGCGATCACCGGCACCATTGCCGCGCGCAATCTGATCGCCGTGCTGGTATCGAGCTTCGCAAATCAGGCGCGCGTGGTGACGAACTCGGGTCCGCTGAAGCTGGCCGTGAACGGCCAGCCGGAAGCCGACGCCGGACCGGAGGGAGTCGACCTGAAGGCTTTTCAGCCGGGCGTGGACGAACTGGTGGTCGGGGATGGTAAGGATCAGCGCAACATGAAGGAGAGCTTCGGTCCCGGGCCGATGCTCACGGCGTTCGTCAAATCCGATTTAAACATCGGCACGCTGATTGTTTCGACCGGCGAGGACGACGTGCGCGTGTATCTCAACGACAAGGAATACCGGCGGCGGACCGCGCGAGGGCAATTGCGAATTCCGGCTATCGGCCAAGTCAAGGTGGCGGTTTACAAGGACGGATTCCAGATCGAACCGGCTCAAACCGCCGAAGTGAAGAAGGGGGCCGAGGTCCGGCTGGAATTCAAGCTGAGGGCGATGCCGGTGGTGACCACGCTTCAGATCCGCGGCGGCACCCCGGGCACGGCTGTCTGGATCGATCAGTCCAACGTCGGCACGGTGGCTCCGGATGGGACGTTCACGTATGCGAGCGTTGCACCGGGCGATCATGCGATCGAATTGCGGCGTGATCAGTACACGACCAAGCGGATCCAGCGGACTTTCCGCACCGGCCAGGCGGTGGCGCTTTCGGGCGCGGACGTGACGCTGGTGTCTACCGCTCCCACCAATGCGATCATCCGGGTCGCGCGCACGCCGGCGAATGCGACCGTCACCTACAGGCGCGCGGATGAAACCGAAGCGCACGAGCTGCGCGCCCCTCAAGTGGAACTGCCCGCGGGCAGCTATATCTTTTCGGCGAAGGCTCCGGGCTATAACGATCGCACCGACCGCGTGAATGTCGTTGCGGGCGTGCCGGGAAACATAGATATGGCGCTGACGGCGCGACCCACGGTGCCGGCCGTCAAGAGCGGCGATGTCACCGACTTCGAGGAAGCCGGCGCCTGGAAGAAAGAGGGCGAGCTGTTCGTGCACAAGGGCGGGGGATTCGTCCCGTATAAATTAGGACCGCGCGGCACATACACGTTCACGGTCGAGCTGGTGAAAGGCGGCGGAGTGTTTCGCGGCGGGCGGATTCGATGGGCGGTTCAATATCTCGACTCGAAAGATTATTTGTCTTACGAGATGGATCGTAAGACCTTCTGGGCCTACGTCGTCGAAAAGGGCAAGAAGCTGGAGCGCCAGAAGACTCCGCTGCAACTCGACAACGGCAAGACGTTCACGATTCAGATCGAGATCACGCCGGACCACTGCGTCCACAAGCTGAAGACCGGAGATGCGGCGTGGCTGACGCTTGACTCGTTCGCGGAGCCCGGGCGGAATTTTACGGCCGGCAAGTTCGGTTTCCTGATCCAGGGCAACGATGAGATCGGGATTTCGGACTTCACGTTCACTCCCAAGTAATGTCTTAGCCACGAATGGACACGAATGAACGCAAATAACTCCATCCTCTTCCATTCGGGTTTATTCGTGTGCATTCGTGGCTAATCGTTCAGCTACACGACGCCAATTCCTGAGCGCGGCCCTGATCGGGCTCACCGCGAAAGGCGAGCGGCGCATCGCGGGCGGCTTCGTTAACGACGCGTTCCCCACCGGGCACCGCATTCGCGATCATGCGACATTCCTGAAACCCGCGCGCGTCGAAAAATTCCCGATTGTGATCGTCGGCGGCGGGATCGCCGGATTGAGCGCCGCGTGGCGCCTTGCCAAGCGTGGCTTTCGCGATTTTGTATTGCTCGAAATGGAAGCGCAGCCCGGCGGCAATTCGCGGTGGGGCGAAAACGAGATCACCGCGTATCCCTGGGCGGCGCACTATGTGCCGGTTCCCGATGCGCACGAATCCCTGGTGCGCGAGTTGTTCGAAGAACTGGGCGTGCTGAAGGACGGGAAGTGGGACGAGCGGCGCTTGTGCTTTTCGCCCCAGGAGCGGCTGTTCCTGCACGGGCGATGGCAGGAAGGGATCGAGCCGGAGATCGCATCTACCGCTCGCGACCGCGAGGATTATCTTCGCTTTCATGATTTGATGGCGGAGCATCGCGCCTCGGGCGCGTTCACGATCCCGATGGAGCGGGGCGACACGTCGTCAAAGGGAGGGGCGCGGGCGTCCTCGCTCGATCAATTGTCGATGCAGGAATGGATGGCGCAGAATCGTTTCACGTCGCCGTATTTGGACTGGTATGTGAATTACGCCTGTCGCGACGATTTTGGAGCGCTGGCTCGCGACACGTCCGCGTGGGCGGGCGTCCACTATTTCGCTTCGCGCGATCCTGACGAGAAGGGTCCGCTGACGTGGCCGGAAGGCAACGGGTGGATCGTGAGGCAACTGGTTCAGCGCTTGAACCCGTGGCTGCGGACATCGTCACCGGTGTACTCGATCGTCCGGGACGCGAATAAATGGCGTGTGCGAACGGAAGCGGCGGAGTACCTCGCCGAACGCGTAATCTTCGCCGCGCCGACGTTCCTGGCGCCGTACGTGATCGAAGGCGCGGCGCCTGCCGAAGGGTTCACTTACTCGCCGTGGGTGACCGCGAATCTGGTGATCGACCGGCCGCCGGAGGACACCGCGTGGGACAACGTGATTTACGAATCGCCGGCGCTCGGCTACGTGGTGGCGACGCACATGACGCTGCGGAGCGTGGTGGAGCAATCGGTGTGGACGTTCTATTGGGCGTTGGCGCATCGGCCACCCGCGGAAATGCGGGCGATGATGCTCGAAAAGGATTGGAGCTGGTGGCGCGAAGCGATTCTGAACGATCTTGCGCGCGCGCATCCGGATATCCGCGAACGCTTGTCGCGCATCGACGTTATGCGCATCGGGCATGCCATGGCGCGGCCGGTTCCAGGTTTTCTCCGGTCGGAAGCGCGGCGGCGTTTCGCGGGGCCTGGTACGGTAAAGGGCCGCGGTGCGGGCGGTGCGAAGCACGGAGGTGCGGGCCGAAACGACGGGGCCATCCTATATGCCAACTCGGATCTGAGCGGCTTTTCGATTTTCGAGGAAGCGCAGTATCGCGGCGTCACCGCGGCGGATCGCGCACTTAAGGACTTGGGCCGGGCTTAGACCATTTCTTGATTCTCGCTCGCAATCCGTTTCATGGTCATTGGAGCGCGACCAGGGGGTCGCGCGCGGGTCAGGGGACCCGCCCCACCACAACCGTAAGAATTTGCAATTTCTGGGATGGGGCCGGGCTGTATCATGATTATGTAAATGCTGGAAACGGTAATCGGCGCGACAGGAGCGGTCCTCGGCGGGGTTGGATTCATGGGCTACGCGGTACGCGGCCGGTCCTCCCGCGTGTTCGCGCCGTCGGTGTATCATGGCGTGCGATCGCGCCCGGCTCTCGCGCTGACTTTCGACGACGGCCCCAGTGAATCGACGCCCGCCCTGCTGGAACTGCTGGCGGAGCACAACGTGCGCGCGACTTTTTTCATGTGCGGGAGGAACGTGCGCCGCTGCGCCGGGATCGCGCGCCAGGTGGCCGCGCAAGGACACGAGATCGGCAATCACACCGATTCGCATCCGCATCTCAACCTTCACTTACCCGAATTTGTTTACCGCGAGCTGGCTATCGCCCAGGAAACCATCCACCTCAATACCGGAGTGACCCCGCGCCTGTTTCGCGCACCCTACGGCGTGCGCTGGTTCGGACTGCGTTCCGCGCAGCAGCGGCTGAAACTGATGGGAGTGATGTGGACCGTCCTCGGCATGGATTGGCGCTGGCCGGCGCGGCGAATTTCGCGCCTGCTGATGCAACGTGCGTCCAGCGGAGCCATCATCTGCCTGCACGACGGCCGCACGATCCGGCGCGCGCCGGATATTCGCTCGACCATCGAGGCCGTCGAACACGCGATCCCGGCGCTCAAGGAGCGGGGCTTTCAGTTTGAAACCGTCAGCCAGATTCTATGCCCGACGAATTAGAGATAGATCTGATTGCGCGCATCACTCGAGTGATCGCCACGACGCAGCACATCCCGCTGGAATCGGTGACCATCGATAGCACTTTCGAGGAGCTGAAGATCGATTCGCTGGACGGCATCAATATCCTGTTCGCTCTAGAGAGCGAGTTCGACGTCGACATTCCCGACGACGCCGCGCGCCAGATTCGTTCGGTTCGCGAAATGGCTGAGGGAATCGGGAAGCTGGTCGCGGCCAAAGCTGTCGCAACGGCAACAGATTCGGGACCACATCCCACGCCCCGAGCCGCGGAATGAAGCGGCGGGTCGCCGTTACCGGCATTGGCGTGATTTCCGCGTTGGGGCCGACGCGCGCGGCGTTTTGGGATGCGCTGGGATCGGGTCGCGTTGGAATCCGGCCGATGACGTTGGTCCCAGTAGGCTCTACGCGATTTCCGAACGCGGCCGAAGTGGCGGATTATCGCGCCTCCGATTATTTCGACGAAAAAGAAGCGGGCTTTCTCGACCGGTTTTCGCAGTTCGCGCTGATCGCCGCGCGAGAAGCGGTCGCGGATTCGGGTATGGATTTCGGTGCGGTTTTGCGCGAGAACACGGCGATCGTGACCGGGTCGTGCGCCGGCGGCCAGACCACCGAAGATGAGGGATTCCACGGCCTCTATGCGCTGAAAAACACGCGTTTCGCGCCGCTCTCGATTCCCAAAGTGATGGCCAACGCGGGCGCCAGCCGAATCTCGCTCGAATACGGAATCACTGGGCCGGTATACACGGTTTCAACGGCGTGCTCGTCGGCGAACCACGCCATCGGCCAGGCATTCTGGATGGTGCGCGACGGGGTTGCGGAGGCGGCCATCGCGGGCGGCAGCGAGGCGCCCTTTTCCATGGGCATGCTCAAGGCGTGGGAGGCCATGCGGGTAGTTTCGCCGGATACCTGCCGTCCATTTTCGCGCGACCGCCGAGGGCTGATTCTTGGTGAAGGCGCGGCCATGCTGGTGCTGGAGCCGCTGGATCGCGCCCGCGCGCGCGGCGCGCACATTTGGGGGGAAATCGTGGGATTCGGCATGTCCTCCGACGCGCACCACATCACGCAGCCATCGGCGGCAGGAGCGGCGAAGGCCATGCGAGCCGCATTAGGCGACGCGGGTCTGTCCGTCACTCAGCTTGGTTATATCAACGCGCACGGCACCGGAACGCCATCCAACGACCCGACCGAAACCGAAGCCATCCGCAGCGTGTTCGGCGAGCGGGCCGGTAAGATTCCGGTCAGCTCCACCAAATCCATGCACGGACATGCCCTGGGAGCGGCCGGCGCGATGGAGGCGGCGGCAACACTATTCGCGATTCACGAAAGCGTGATCCCGCCGACCGCGAATTTCACCGAGCCCGATCCCGCCTGTGATCTTGACGTAGTCCCCAACACCGCGCGAGCCGCCGCGGTCCAGTACGCGCTCTCGAATTCGTTCGCGTTCGGCGGCCTCAACGCAGTGCTGGTGCTGGGGAAGGTCTAATTCGGTGAAGCTCGACTACTTCGTCATCCAAATCTCGAACCCGATGTCTTCTTGCCGAATGTCGACGCTGCGAAAACTCGCTTGCGCGAGCATCTGCTGGAACTGTTCCCTGGTATATGCGTTCTTAACCAGCGAATGCCGGAAGATCAGCTTGGTCACCACTTTGTTGACCCGGTTTAGACGCATGGCATCCACCGCCTGATTCATCGATTCCGGCGACGCGTCGCCGCGGAGGTCGATGATCACGCCGCGGCCGCCGGGCTTCAGCACGCGGCACATCTCCTGCAAGGCGCGAACCGGCTGGCCGAAGTTCTTGAAGGCCGCGCGGCACAGCAGGAAGTCGAAGGTATCGTCGGGGAAGGGCATGCTCGAAGCACTGCCTTGCCGGAAGTCCACCTGAACGCCCGCCTCCGTGGCCTTCCTGCTCGCGATTTCGACGAACGTATGGCTGATGTCGAGTCCGGTGATGGAGTATGAGCCGAGCTTCGCTAGTTCAATCGAAAAATACCCCGGTCCGGGCGCTACTTCGAGCACGTTGCTGTCACGCGGAAGCTGAGCGGCGATTCGCCGCGCGAGCTTTGTGAATTCGTCGAGCGTCTTACCCGTGTTGGTCGCGTACCACTTCGCGACCATACCTTCCATGCCTCTGTCTTTGTGAGCTTTTGGTAATGCCGTTGTCATAACCCTGACTCTCTTCTATTTCGCGACGTGGCAGCCCACGCAGCCGGTCTGATTCGCGGGCAGCGATTTCGTGGACAGCCACAGGTCGGCGCGCTTCGCGTATGCCGTGTTCGGCAGGTCATTCCTGATTTGCTCGAAGTACAACTGCGCCTTCCTGGCGTCACCGTAACGGCTGTATCCCTCGGCGAGTCCGAACAGAAGTTCACCTCGCGGGTGCGTTCCGATGGTGGCGAAATAGGGCTTCTGGATTTCGTACACGTGCTCATAATCGCCGAGCGCGTCCTTCAGGAGCGGCTGGGCCATCTCCGGGCTCGGCAAAAAGCGCGAGCCTGCGAACAGCGCGGCGCCGCGTGGAATCCGCGTCCCAGGATCGTCCGGCGCGAGTTCCACGGCGGTCTGCATTTCCATCAACCCGCGCGTCCACAGCTCCATGCCTTTCGCCTGATCGCCGCTCTGAAACGCCTGGCCCGCCTGGGAAAAGATGCCCACGCCGTGCCAGACCAACGCATCCGCATCCTTGGGATTGGCGGCAAGCACTTCCTCGCAGATCTTCATCCCGCGCGCGAATCGCTCCGTATCGCCGGTCAGCCCGGCAAAGAAATCCTCCCGGACTTTATAGTCGAAACGGACGGGCGTTTGTGCCGGCGCCGGTCGCGTAGTGGAAAGGAAGCCGATGAAATAGGCGATCGCGCCAGCCGTCACCAGCAATACAGTTCGTTTGATTCGGTTGCGTTGCATGCTTTCAATACCTCTGCGAGCAGGATAAGTTACGGGCGGCGCGCCGGTCCGCTGCCAATCGGCGAACGGCGAAGAATGGAGGACGAATGACGATGAACCGGCGGGCCGCGTCGCTACGGCATACTCCCCCCGATTACTACATAGATTAGAACCCTCCGCTCAGTACTTCCGCTATCGAAAATTCACGGATTTGGTATTGGTTTGCGCACACTCCTATGGCATTCTCGATTTAGCCGCACGGCGTAGTTAAACCGAGGCTGTGATCTTTTGGGAGCCGGGGGCCGGATCGGAGGACGGCCTTCGGTGGCATATCACTGAAGCGCACGATTCAGCGTGCGTTTTCATCTCCTTGCGCGCGGTGTGCATAACACCGCGCCTTTTTTCATCGCGCGTTTTCCAGCGCCGCTTCCACCTCGCGCCGATACTCCGCCAACAATTCTTGATTCCCCGCTTCGAAGCGCATCACCAGGACCGGCTGCGTGTTAGAGGCGCGCAGCAATCCCCAGCCATTCTCGAACACCACGCGCACGCCGTCGACCTCGATGATCGGGCGGCGGCCGCGAAAATGCTCTTTGACGCGTTCCACCACCTGAAACTTCGTCGCGTCCGGGCAATCGATCCGGATTTCGGGAGTCGAGACCATTTTGGGCAATCCCGCAAGCTGCGCCGATATCGGCTTCCTGCTCTTGGCGACAATCTCCATGAGCCTGCATGCCGCGTACAGCGCATCGTCGTAGCCGTAATAGCGGTCGGCGAAAAACATGTGCCCGGACATTTCGCCGGCGAGCTCGGCATGCACTTCCTTCATTTTCGCTTTGATCAGCGAATGGCCGGTCTTGTACATGATGGCGTTGCCGTTGAGGCGCGTCAGTTCGTCGTAGAGTACCTGAGAACACTTCACTTCGCCGATGATGGTGGCCTTCGGGTTACACGTGAGAATCTCGCGCGCGCAGATCAGCAGCAGCATGTCGCCGTAAATCACTTCGCCGTTTTCATCCACGGCGCCAACGCGATCGGCATCGCCGTCGAATGCGATTCCGAGGTCGGCCTTCCCGGCTCTTACCGCATCCACAAGCTGGGTTAAGTTCTCAGGAACCGTGGGATCGGGATGATGATTCGGAAAATGCCCGTCCATCTCGAAAAACAATTCCTGAACATCGCAATTCAGTTTTTCAAGAATGCGATGCATGGCCGGGCCCCCGGTTCCATTGCCGGCATCCACCACCACCCGGATTCGCCTGTCGAATTTGAACTGCGATGAGATTTCATCCACGTACGGGGTGACTATATCGACCGCGCTGCGCGACCCGCGGCCGCGTTCGAAATCGCGCGATTCGATCAGCTTTCGAACCGCCTGAATGTCGTCGCCATAGATGGTTCCCGAGCCGCACACGGCTTTGAATCCGTTGAACTCGGCGGGATTGTGGCTGCCGGTGATCATCACCGCGCCGCCGGTCTTCAGGTGTACGGCCGAATAATACAGCAGCGGAGTCGGCACCACGCCCACATCCGTGATCTCGCAGCCTGAATCGAGCAGACCTTCGAGCAGCGCATGGTGCAGCCTCGGCGAACTGAGCCGGCAATCGCGCCCCAGGCTGATTCGCTTGGTTCCGCCGCGGCGCTGGAGCAGCGTTCCCAGGGCGCGGCCGAGATCGGCGATATCGGCGCTTTGAAGCTCGGTATCTGCAATGCCGCGAATATCGTATTCGCGAAAAATGGCCGGGTTCAGCATCATTTGAACTTAGCAGGCGGCGCATGCCCTGGTGGGGCAGGCGATCTTGTCGCCTGCCGATCAGTCCCGGTGGCCAGGCGATCTTGTCGCCTGCCGATCAGTCCCGGTGGCCAGGCGATCTTGCCGCCTGCCGACCAGTTCAGCACTCTCCAACCTTACACTGGGAATATGCGAATCTCCTCGTCTCTTTCTCTTTGCGCTGCCCTTCTATTGGCAACCTGCGCTTTCGCGGAAACCAAGATCATGACCCTGCGCGAGGCGCTGGATCTCGCCTTGCAGCAGAACCCCGATATCATGCTGTCGCGCCTCGATCAGCAGAAAGCGCGCGACCAGGTAACTATCGCGCGCGATCTCTTCCACCCGAAAGTCTTCGCCGGGAGCGGCGGCGCCTGGACCACCGGTCCTCCCTCCAGCATCGACGGTTCTGCACCGTCCATTTTCGAGACGAGAACGCAAATGGCGCTGTTCAATCAGCCGCAGCGTTATCAGGTTGCCGCTGCGAACGAAAGTGTGCGAGGCGCCGGAATCGATCTTACCCGGCAGCAGGAGGAAATCGCCTATCAGGTGGCGAGGCTGTACTTCGATGCCGAGCAGGCCGCGCGCAGCGTGCAGGCCGCGCAAAGCAAAATTGCGAATCTCAGCCAGGTGATGAACTTCGAGAAGGTGCGCGTCGATGAAGGACGCGACAATCCGCTCGAGTTGAAGAAAGCCCACCTCGCGGTAACTGAAGCCCGAGGCCGGGCCGACGCCCTCGCGGAAGACCTGGCCGAAGCTGAGACTTCGCTGGCGGTGGTGCTGGGCATGAAGCCCGACGATCGCGTGCGCGCCGCGCAGCAGGAACGTCCGGCGCTGGTTGTCGCGGTTTCCGAGCAGGACTCCATCGACCATGCGCTTGAAAACAGCCCGGAGTTGAAGCGCCTCGAATCGAACATGCAAGCCAAAGAGCTCGAGATTAAGGGATACAGGGCGGAGCGCCTGCCGAAAATAAATCTGGTGGCGCAGTACGAATTGCTGGCGAAGTATTCTTACCAGCCCTATTTCGCGAATTTTCAGCGGAACGCCGCGCAACTTGGTGCTTCCATCGAGGTCCCGGTGCTGATGGGACGTTCCGCGCGGGCGTACATCTCCAAGGCGGAAGCCGACATCGCCGAGCTGCGAATCCAAACGGATCATACGCGCGCGCGCATCACCGCCGATCTTCGGAAGGGCTTTCTGGAAGTGAAACGGGCGGAAAGTAGCCGCGATTACGCTCGCGAGGATCTGGATGTCGCGCGCGACCAGGTTTCGGTGAACCTCGCACAGAATGACGAAGGCCGCCTGCCCGTGTCGGCCGTCGAGCAAGCGCGCGCGACCGAGCAGGAGAAGTGGCTGGCGTATTATGAGGCGCAGCACGCTGTCGACGTCGCCAGGCTGAACGTGTTGCGGCAGACGGGCACGCTGCTCGCAGCCGTCAAATGACGTTGAACCACGACGTGGGGCCGGCAGTCATGCCGGCGAGCCGGCTCTCTAGCCGGCTTATCATTGTTTCACCACCGGCACGCGCCGCACGTGAACAGAAGCAGCACGAATATCTCGATCAGCAATTGCGTCGAGCCGAAGGAATCCGCGTTCACGCCACCCACATAGCGATAAGAAAACCACCGGACCGCGCGAATGATCACATACGCGCCCGCCAGGATCGCCAGACCCGGACGCAATCCGCACAGCAGCGCCGCGGCGGCCCCTTCGGCAATCGCGATCAGCGCGGCAGGCGTCGTCAAGCTCGATGAGAATCCGTAGCCCCTTCCCTCGCCCGACGGCCGCGACGCCCAGGCGATCGTGACCATTGCGGCCCGAGGCACGGTTTGGGCCGCGACAAAAACCTCAATCGTACGCCCCGGGACCAAAGCGTCGATCGCCAGCCATCGAATGGCAATGCTCGCGGCGATAACGATCGCGCTGCTAATCCCGAACTGTCGTTGCTCGTGTGGTGTGAACGCCAACGCTCCCCACAGCGTCGCCACCAGCAATTCGTCCAACCTGATTGGCCACGTCGCGCCCCGAGCGGCATACGTGATAGACAGGTGGAGGATGGCGAGGTAAACCCCAGCGCCCAACGCCCCGGTCGCCGCGCCGTACAGTGGGAAAAAAATCACGCGTGGCCCGCGCCAAAAGCCCAACCCAGAACCCGCAGGCTTCTCCGGAGGACTTCCCGCGACTGACTTAGGTAACATGGTGCAGTTAGCGCACGTGCTCAGTAGTCCAGTGCTCGGTGGCCGCCGGGAGCGTGCGCCACCTTCTCACTCAAACCGCAGCGCGTCGGTCGGATTCATGCGAGCCGCCTTATTCGCGGGCAGGATTCCGAACAGCAGCCCCACCAGCAGCGACACCGTAAACGCGACCAGGATCGACACCGGCGAGATCGGAATCTGCACGTCGTCGGTAAAAAACCGGACGCTCAGCGGAATCGCGATCCCGATCAGGATTCCCACCACGCCGCCGCCAATGCTGATCAGCACGGCTTCGGCCAGAAACTGCTCCAGCACATCCCTCCGCGCCGCGCCCACCGCCATCCTCAAGCCGATTTCGCGCGTCCGCTCCGTCACCGTGACCAGCATGATGTTCATGATCCCGATTCCGGAAATGATCAGCGCGATAGCCGATACGGCCACCAGCACCAGTGTCAGTACGGTCGCGATTTCCCGCGCGGTCGCCAGGATTTCGGTAAGATTATCCACACTGTAGCGCGCGCCCTTGCGGTGGCGGCCTTCGAGAATGACCTTGACGAGAGTCGTGAGCGGCTCGACGTCTGCGGCGGTGCGAGCTTCCACGTAAAGCGGATCGATGCGTTCAATCTGCGTGAATGCCTTGAGCATCGTAATCGGGATCAGCACGTTGTCCCCATGCAATTCCGATTGGTTGAAGGTCGAAACTCGCTCGCGAAACACGCCGATGACGGTAAACGGCAGCCCGTGCAGCTTGACGGTCTTGCCGAGCGCGGCCTCCGAACGTGCGAACAATCGCTGCGCAAGCTTGGGCATCACCAGCGCCACGTGGCCCCGGTCGCGCACTTCGTTTGCGTCGAAAAAGCGCCCGGCAACCAACTCCAGATTGCGGACCGCCGGATAATACTCGTCGGTCCCGACAATGGCCACGTCCTCATCCCGGCCAGCGACGCGCATGCGATCGAAGCTGTTCATCACGCCGGTCACCGCCACAATTCGCGAGCCGAGTTTTTCACGTACCGCTTCGATATCGGCGATCTTTAGGCAATCCGCGGCGGCCGTGGCCATTGAGCCGTTGTTGCCGGTTTCATACTGCGCCCAGATCATGTTCGAGCCGATGCGCTGGATCTGGTCCAGAATGTAGTCGCGGCTGGTGAGCGAAATGGTAACCACCAGGATCACGCTCGCGTTTCCGATCACTAGGCCGAGCGCGGTCAGGAACGCGCGGAACTTGTTGGCTCGAAGCGCCTCGACGCTGCTGCGAAGAGCTTCAATGTGAAACATACACCCAATTCCTTCGAGGCGCGACCGTGAGGGAGCGCGTGCTTCCTATTTACGTTGATCCGTGTCCATTCGCGGCTAACGCTCTTTTCTGCAGCTTACCAGAGTGTCACCCGATCTTCTTAAGCAGCGCCTGGGCCTGCTCCCGCGGCGGATCTTCGGCCGTCAGGGGCGACCGCAGGTAGCGCTCCAGCATTTCCCGCGCCTGCCCCAGATTGCGCTGCCCCTGCACGTAAGTGCTGGCGCGTTCGAACAAAATGCGAGGATCGTTGGGCGCCATCCGCGCCGCCCGCTCGAACATCGCTTCGCTTTCGTCGATCCGGCCGCGTTTGGCCAGGTATTTCGCCAGCGCCATCACGCGCCCCACCTGGCGCGGGGCAATTTCGGCCGCGCGGCGAAGCTGCTCCTCGGCTGCGTCATACTGTTTGAGCCGGTCGTCGATCATCGCCTGTGCGTAATGACTTTCGGCCGGGTCGACGCGCGCGATCGCCTTCACCAGCGCCTCGGCTTTTTCGTAGCCGCCGCCCATGAATCCGGGCGCGTCCAGATAGAAATCCAGCAGATCGCCGGTGGCCTCCTTATTAGAGGGATCGAGAGCGACCGATTTCTCGAACATCTGCCGCGCTTTCGACGCGTACCCTGGCGCCGTGAACGGATTCGACGCTTCCGCGCGCCGGCCGTAAGCCCGGCCCAGCCAGTTCAGGGCCTGCGCATTCCCGGGCTCCGTCGCGGCGGCCTTTTCAAGCCATTCGGTGGCCTCCTTGTACTCGGCCAGCATGAAATAATTCTGGCCGATCAACTGGAGCGTGGCTGCGTCTTTGGTTTGAACTTTGTGTTGAACGGGAAACGGCGCCGCGAGCAATACCGCGAGCGACTCGCGATACGCGGTCCGGTGATACAGCTCGCTCGCTCGCTCATATTCTGGCGTCGTAGCGTGCAGGACGCCGGTGGATAGTGAGATGTAGACTGACGTGACCAGCGGCAACACGACGGAAATGGCGATCCGTGAAATGACTGTGCGCCTGACCCGCATCCCGATTCCCACCATAATCTTATAACGATTGGACGCGATCGGCCGGATCTTGGATGCGAATTTTTCGGTGGGGCAGGGCCATGTCCTGCCAGCGGGGCACGAGCGGTGTATTGATTCCGAGCCGCGAGTGTAAACGAGCGGGACGCTCAACTTCCTACGTGCTACCAGGAAACGCGTGTTCTCGAGGCGCGACAGAATGGAGCGCTCGCCAAGCGACGCCTGACGATGCGGCCCCGGGCTACCGCTTCCACTTCTTGCGTGCGAAGCCGAGCGCCACGAACCCGACCCCTATCAGTCCCAATGTAGCCGGCTCCGGGGTCTCTTCGAACGTATCGTCCCAGGTCAGGAAGCCGGTCTCGCTGGTGGTGCTGGCGCCCGTGATGCTGAGCACTTGAGTTACGTCAACGTACGCCGCCGCGCTTCCCAACGAGATCGAATTCGTTATGCCGCCCGAATCATCCGTCGCCAGCGTGACGACAGCGGACTTAAAGACGCCTACCGCGGCGCCGCCGCCGACCGCTGCATTGCACGCCGCCTGAGTGGTGGTGGCGCCGGTCGGATTCGTCGATCCGGTTCCCTTCTGGCAAGTGTAGATGGTAACGGTGCCGCTTCCGCCCGTTGCCACGGTGATGGCGTTGACGCTTAACTGGATGCTAAGAATGCCCGGCCCGGAGCCAACCTGCGCTGTATAGGAATAGGTGTCGGAGCCACTATCGGAGCTGTTGGCCTTGGTGTTGTCAACAGAGTCGATAGTCGACACCACCTGGGGAGGGCCCTCAGAGGTGTCTGCCAGAACCGTAGAGAACAGCAGCGTGTCTTGATTAGTGCCGGCCGTGGACGCGAGATAAGACCCCGAGAGGCCCGGGTTTCCGTTTTCGAGCGTGGCCGTGTACGCTTGCGTGAAGTTGCTGAACGTCAGGTTAATCGCCGTGCATCCTGCTGCGGTGTTTATGGTGGTCAGATCGTCAGTTCCCGCTGTCGTCTCGCTCGGAGCCGTGGTCGTCATGGCCGAGCCGCCGGTGAAGGTTCGGTCCAGGGTGTTGGTGCTGGTGGGACAAGCGCTGGGCGACGCGAAGGCCGCAATCGCCGCGAACACGAGAGTGAGGAGAAGCCTCATGAGGAGATCAACCACCAAACTGGCAGCGAGCTAGGCTCTACTTGGTAGGTTCCGGCGGGGGTCTCTGCAAGATAAGTTCCAGCCAAAGTGCCGGCACCATTGCCGCCGTCCCCGGTGAACGTGCTGTTATTGAAATTTACAAAATTCCAATCGACGGCAGTACATCCGGTTGCACCCAGTGAGTTGAGATCGTTAGCGGGCGTCCCGCCGCCCGTACCCGGGATCGTTACCGTGTTGTTGGTGGCCAGATTGTTGACCGATGAAGAACTCGTCGTGTTAGGACAGGTGTTACTCGTCGCCCAAGCCGAGCCAGTGTAAACGAGCATCCCCGCGATGACGAGAAGCCACTTACGACTTATGACTCCGAAATTATTCATAGTTTGCCGCGCCAAGCGATCATCCACCCTGTACGTCGCCCGACGGTCTCCTCCGAACAAAGTAAAAACCCATAATATCATCGGGTTAGTCCTACGTCAAAGGTATTCTGGCCTAAGGATCGAGCCTGACTGCGCGCAAATGACCGGAAGTACTAAGTAAACACTAGTACCAGATACCTGACTAGCGAGCCGGTTTCCGCCTTCAGGGCTACCTGCCGCAGTGCAGGAAGTATGTAACGAACTCGATGCCGTCGGCCAACGCGCTGTCGCTTGGGTCGCTCGTGTAAGTGTCTGGCGTATAAGCGTTTGGCGTGTCGTAGAACGTGGGAGCGCTCCCCAGGATTTCTGGGCCGGATTCGGAAAAGATAAGGGAAAAGAGGACGGCATCGCTTTGCAGCAGGGCCTCGTCGATCGAAGCGGGGTCGATCGAAGCGGCGTCGATTGAAACCGGCGGTGAAATGAGTTCGACGGCTCCCGTCAAGCTGAAGCTGGTGGTCGCGTTGCTTGACACACCGGCTACGATTAAACCGCCGAGGACAGACAAAACCCTTTTCATGATTTCCTTCGACGCGGTGGCGCCGAACCATGAGCGGCGATCCGGGCGTGGCGGCGCAGCAGGCCGATGGCGATGAGGGCGGTGCCGAGCAGGATGAAAGTGGACGGCTCCGGCGACTCTGCATCTTCGCCGAACGTATTCTCGAAATCAGTCAGTGTCAAGGTAGCCCCTGTGAGGCCCGTTCTGCTGAGCAGATAGGTCTCGCTTACGGCAATCGCGGCGGTTTGTAGGGCGGCTGTTAGATCGACGGTGTTTGAAGTGGGTGAAACACATCCGGTCGAGCCGAAAATGCAAGTGTAGGCGACAGTGGAGTTGTTGGTGTACGTAGCCGTGATGGTGCCTTTGTCCGCCGCAGCGCAGCCGGCCGTAGTCGTCGCGCCCAAGCAGAAAACCTCGGTGACGGTGATCGTGTTTCCTCCGCCCGCGCTGATCGTCGCCGTGGGTGTCAGAATGATCGAATCGAACAGCCATTGATCGCCGGCGGTGGTGGGGGCCGGAGCGAACGGCGCCGAGCCGGAAGTATGCGCAATCGCATTGTAATTGATGGTGGCGCCCTCGGTAGAGGTGCTTGCGGTCAGTTGCCAGTCCGCGGCGGCCGCGGGATCGAAAAAAAAGTCTACCGGACCGACGGTGTTTCCGCTTGCGGCCGTTGAGGTAGCGTGAATGTCATCCGTGCTCGTGCTCTGGGCAGTGAACGTTCCGGTGCCGACTGCGTTCGTCAAGGAGATGTTCTCAAAGCTCGCGTCGGTAATGCTGCAGCCCGTGCCGCGCGTTGACTGCGTATACGAGCCCAATGTGTTCCCCGGTGCAGCACCCGCGCACGCCGAGTACGAGCCCCAACTCGTGTTCGCCGCCAGGACGAAAGCAGCGAGCATGAGGCCCGCTCTTGCAAGCGCAATTCTGCTCCCGCCCTTTCTCATGTGGACTCTCTTCACTTGCACACTCCGATTCTCTTCACTTGCTACACTCCTGCTGAATTTCTTGAGCCTTTTAGGTGCTCGTAGGGGCACTGGCGTTTGCTTCCGGGAATGGGAGAGTTGCCGACCTTAGGGAAAGCACGCCTGGCTCCGCTCTTATCCCACTGATTCCATTGGAGACTGAGTTCGAGAAGGGGACATTTTGTCCCTAAAAAGTAACAACCCGTTCCCGCGCCAGATGCTCCAGGGTCATAATGGCCTCTGTTCTGAAAACCGAACACAGTCGAGTACCCACGCTTGGTGGGTGCTCTTTGGGTTTTGCCTTATTTTTTGATGGTTTTCAAGAGTGTTGTTCTGTTTTCAGAACAAAATCATGCCCTGCGCCCCACTTTTTGCCTCAGCGTCGCCGATTCAAGGGATCCCCCGGAGGAGACAGCGGCTGAATCGAGCACAGCGGCGCCGCCGGCCTGTGCGCTCCACGGCAATCGGCGGCGCGGAAGTAACTTCTTCCATCCACCGCTTCGCCTGTTGTATCATAAGCTTGACCGCCGAATTCTACCAATGGAGGCCGTTTCATGTCCGCCACGCTGCGTAAACTCCTGATCGGAGTCCCTGTAACTCTCCTGTTTTCCGCTGCTTGCTTCGCCCAGATGACCATCATCGAAGGCGATGTCAAGGGCGAAGATGGTAAGCCGCTCAAAGACGCGGTCATCAAGATCGATCGCAAGGACATGAAGGGCAATTACAACACCAAGAGCGACAAGAAGGGCCATTACATCTACACTGGGATTCCCAAGGGGAGCTATACCGTCACCATCGAGGTTGGAGGGAAGGCGATGGATCACGTCGAAATTCCCACGACCAACACGGCCGAATCCAACGTGATTAACTTCGACTTGAAGGAACTCGCGGCGCGCGCAAAGGCCGGAGCATCCGGCGCTCCCGCCGCGCTCACCAAAGAGCAGGAAAGAAGCATGACGCCCGAGCAGAAGGCCGCTTACGAAAAGGGCCTCAAAGGCAAGGAGGCGGAGATTGCCAAACGCAAGGAACTGAACGACGCCTTCGGCGCCGGCAAGGACGCGCAGGACGCCAAGAACTGGGATGTCGCCATCACAAATTTCGAGAAAGCCTCTACCGTCGACCCGACCCAGCACGTGGTATGGGGACGCCTGGCGGATTCCTACGCGGCGCTTGCCAAGACCAAGGCGGGTCCGGACCGCGATGCATTGCTTGCCAAAGCGGATGCCGCGTACCTGAAAGCGATTGAGCTGAAGGCCGACGCCCCGGAGTATCACATCAACTACGCCATCGCGCTCGCGAACGAGAAGAAGATTCCCGAAGCGACGGTGGAGTTGAACAAGGCCATCGCGCTCGATCCCACTCAGGCCGGCAAGTGCTACTACAACCTGGGAGCGGTGCTGACCAACACCAACCAGACAGACGCGGCGCTCGAGGCGTTCAAGAAAGCCATCGACGCCGACCCGAATTACGCCGACGCCTATTATCAGTACGGGATCGCGTTGATGGGTAAAGTCACCTTCGGCGCGGATGGCAAGATGGTCGCGGCGCCGGGAACCGCGGAAGCGTTCAACAAGTATCTTCAGTTGGCGCCGGACGGCCCCAATGCCCAGGCCGCCAAGGATATGCTCGGGTCACTGGGCGCGGTCATCGATACCGGCTTCTCGAAAAAGCAGACGCCCAAGAAGAAACCCTAGTTAATCGTGGGGCAGGGCCATGCCCTGCCAATTGAGCCGCGACAATGTGGGGCCGGCACTCCTGCCGGCGAGCCGGGCTTTCAAGCCCGCTTCGTTGGAGCGCGTTCAGCCGTCTTACCACCTCGGCACTTCCCGTCGGCCTTTTCAAAGCGTGACCTACGGAGCGCGTTGCTCCAGCCCCGACGTATTCTAGTATCGAAGCCCTACTCTAAATGCTATTTCGTGGCATCGCCGAACTCCTCTTCGCAGTCCTGATCATCACCATCCTTCGATCCGTGATCGGAGTATTGATGAAGATGTTCGGCAACATCTTCGGCCCGCAAAGCGCCGCGTCGACTCCCAACCCTCGACAAAATCCGCCTCGCCCCGCGGTACCCTCCGGCGGGGAGCTGAAGAAAGATCCGGTCTGCGGAACCTTCATCGCGGCCGACACCGCCGTGCAAAAGCGCGTCGGCGGCGAGCTGTACTACTTCTGTTCCGCCGACTGCCGCGATAAATTCAAGCCCCCGGCGTAAGCCCAGGGATAAATCGCTCTTCCCGGAATGGGTTCAACAAGAGCTTCCTAGGCTCCCCACGGATTGAAGAGCGGAACCTCGATACCGCCGAAATCTTTCACGTTACGCGTCACAATGGTCAACCCGTGCTCGATGGCGGTGGCTGCAATCAAGCCGTCTGCGGTTGGTACTGTCATACCTTTTCGTTTGGCTTGAATGGTGATCTGGCCCCAGCGGTCTGTGATGGGCCTTGGTGACTGGCAACAGATTGGCTTGGAACCAATCCGGCACGCCTTGCTCCAGCCATTGTTCCAAGGCGGCGCGCCGTTTGTCCTCGGCCAGGTCTTCGATCCCGATACGAATTTCACCGAAGGTGATGACACTCGCGAAAAGGGACTCAGGGTCCGCGGCTTCGAACCAACGCTTGACCTGCAAACTGGGCTCTGGTTTTACGAACTCCGAGATCACGTTAGTATCGATCAGAAAACCGCCCACTGCCGACTCACAGGTCAACGGAGCGCGGATAATCTTTTTGCCGCTCCAGCCTCAGCCCTGATCCGGGCAGCGGAGAGTCCAGCAGGAACTGCGCGAAATTCTGGCGGGGCGTGCGCGGAGATGCGGGCGCAGTCGTCGATTTTTCACGCAATGCGTAGAGCGCCTGCGCGATCACTTCGTCGACCGAATGAAAGCGTCCGCGCCGGATTTCTTCCTGTACCAGCCGCTCCGCTTCCGGTTTGAGTTCCACCGTCACACCTCCAACTTAACCTCATCCGGAACGCCGCGCAACTTCTCTGGTTTTTCCGCCCGCGCGTAAGGGAGCGGTTATGAGGCAGCGACAGATGGCGTGCTCGTTTCGGGAGGCCCCTGCCTCCCTGGGAGTCACGTGGAAGCGTACCATCTACGATACTGACTCGCGTTCATTCGCGGCCCGCATTACTAACGTTGGTATCGATCAGAAAACCGCCCACTGCCCACTCACGGGTCAACGGAGCGCCGATTCATGCCGACATTCCCCGTGTTACCTTCCACCCCCTCGCTCGTACAATAGAATCATGCGCATCGTTCTTTCCCTTTGCCTGCTCTCAACCGCTGGTTTCGCCCAAAAATTCAACGGCTTCGATCCCAACTCGCTGGACCGTTCCGCCGATCCCTGCGGGAATTTCTATCAGTACGCCTGCGGTGGATGGATGGCCGCCAATCCGCTGCCCAACGATCATGCGCGCTTTGGCCGCTTCGACGCTCTCCAGGACAGCAATCGTGCCGTGCTCCAAAACATTCTCGAAAGCGCGGCGGCCGACAAGCCGGGCCGCAGCGTCGTCGAGCGCGAAATCGGAGATTATTACTCGTCCTGCATGGACGTGAAGGCCATCGACGCCAAGGGCGTTGGCCCCGCCAAGCGCGATCTTGATCGCATCGCCGCGATTCGGGACAAAGCGCACATCACCGACGCCGTGGCGGAAATCTATCGCGTGGGAACCTCCGCATTCTTCGAGTTCGGCTCTTCGCAGGATGCCAAGGATTCGACGCAAGAGATCGCCGATCTCGATCAGGGCGGCCTGGGGCTACCCGATCGCGACTATTACCTGAAGACCGATCCGAAATCGGTGGAGCTGCGCAAACAATACGTGGCGCACGTCGCGCGCATGTTCGAACTGAGCGGCGTCGCGCCCGCAGCCGCCGCAATGAAAGCCGACGCCGTGATGGCCATCGAAACGGCGCTGGCCAAAGGATCGCTCGACAAGGTTTCGCGCCGCGATCCCAACAAGCTGTATCACAAGATGACCGTCACCGAACTCGCCGCCCTGTCGCCCGCTTTCGATTGGCCGAAATTTTTCAAACTGACCGGCGCGCCCGCTTTCAACAGCCTCAACGTAGACGTGCCGGAGTTCATCAAGACCATGCAATCGGCGCTAGCCGATTTCAGCCTCGACGATCTCAAGACCTATCTTGCCTGGCGCCTGCTGCACGCCCACGCCGCCGTTCTTCCCACGAAATTCCAGGAAGAGAACTTCCAGTTCTACGGTAAGACTCTGCGCGGCCAGAAAGAAATGGTCGTGCGTTGGAAGCGCTGCGTCGATCAGACCGACCGCCATATCCCCGATGCCCTGGGCCAGCAGTTCATCGATAAGACGCTCGGTGAGGAAGGCAAGCGCCGCACCCAGCAAATGGTCCTGGCGATCGAAAAGGCCATGGCAGCCGATATCAAGGCTCTCGACTGGATGACGCCCGCAACCAAGGAACAGGCGCTGATCAAGCTGCACGCGGTCGCCAATAAAATCGGAACGAAGGAGCACTGGCTGGATTATTCGAAAGTGAAGATCGCGCGCGACGACGCCTACGGGAACACCGAGCGTACCGATCAGTTCGAAGTGGACCGGCAGCTCGCCAAGATCGGCAAACCGGTCGACAAGACCGAATGGGCCATGAGCCAGCCCACCGTCAATGCCTACTACGATCCCCAGGAAAACGACATCAATTTTCCCGCCGGCATTTTGCAGCCGCCTTTTTGGGACAACAAAATGGACGACGCCGTGAATTATGGCGCGATCGGCGCCGTGATCGGCCATGAGCTGACGCATGCCTTCGACGATGAGGGCCGCCAATTCGATGCGCAAGGGAATCTGCGCGACTGGTGGACCGAAGCCGACGCCAAGGCTTTCGCCGAGCGTGCGCAGTGTTTGGTGAAAGAATATTCCGGCTTCACGGCAGTAGACGACGTGCACTTGAACGGTGATCTCACGCTCGGCGAGAATACCGCGGATAACGGCGGCCTTCGGCTGGCGTACATGGCGCTGATGGATACGCTCGCCGGCAAACAGCCTCCCAAGCGCGACGGATTCACCGCGCAGCAGCGTCTGTTCCTTGGCTTCGCGCAAGTGTGGTGCGAGAACAAGAGCGGTGAATCTTCGAGGGTGGCCGCTCAAGTCGACCCGCATTCCCCGGGTCAGTATCGCACCAACGGCGTGGTCTCCAACATGCCGGAGTTCGCGCAGGCGTTCGCGTGCAAGGTGGGTCAGCCGATGCTGAAAGGTCCGGCGTGCCGGGTCTGGTGAGTGGGGTTACGAGCCGCGACCAAGCTGCGCTTGCGCCAAGGGAGCGGTTTCAAAGCAACTGATCGCTATTGCTGATCCGGCTTCGCGGGATCGGCGTCCGGCTTGTCCGGCTTTGGAGAATCCTTAGGCCCATCCGGCAGAATAAACGTGGTCTCCCCCGGCCGCAGCAGCTTCAACTGCTTCCGGATCTCCATGTCCTGCTCGCTCTGGCTTTCTTTCAATCGGCGGATGCGTTCCTTCCGCCGTTCGATTTCGCGCGCGACCACCGCATTCTGTTCCTCGAGCGCCCGGATCTCGCGATGCTTGTCGAGCAGCGCTTCCACGCCTTGCGGACCGCGCAGCGCGACCCATCCATAGGCCACCGCCACGCCAATCGCCAACATGAATCCGATCCGTCGCGTGCCGCGCCGGACAATCGCATCGAGAAAAGGTCCCAAGAATCAGTTATAGACCGGATTGAAGAAAAATGCTAGTCTTTTCACGCGGATGCGGCAGTAAAACTCGTCTAGCTCCTCCTCATGTTATTCTTCGATGTAGTCGGTAACGTCCATGTCCGAAGAACCGGGGATTCAATCGCACCGCCCACCCTGCCCCAAATGCGGGTCGAACGACGTGCGCCGTTCAAGGGGCGATGGTCTGATCGCGATCGTGGGTCGCATGTTCGGCCGATGGCCGTTTCGCTGCCGGAGCTGCCGCGTAAAATTCTACCGGTATGCGCCGCCGCCCCACGAACAGTCGTAACGGGCCAAAAAACCAGCCGGGCAACGGATTTCAGGCGCGTGGGGGTCGCCACCTCCGCCGCGTCGATCTTTCGACCCTACTTCGCCGCCGGCTTGTTCATCAGCGCCTTGATATCCGGGGGAATCGCGAATTTTTCCGGTGGGATACTCTCGTTCACCTTTTCGTTCGCGATCGTCAGCGTCACTTCCTGCGGCCCGGCCTTCTGGATGATCTTCGTCGGCATCCGCACGCCGTCGAAATCCTTGTAATCGGACGCGGTCGATTCGGTTTCGATCTCGCCCATCGCGCTCTCGATGGTGGCGAGGGTCCTTAAGAGCAATCCGGTCTTCTTCGAATAGAAGGAGGTTTCGGGCTTGCCTTCGGCGGGCGTGAGCACAACTTTATAGCACTCTTCTCCGTTGATCGTTTCCGTGCCGGTCGTTTCCACTTTCTCGAACATTTTCCGCCAGTTGAGCTCCTGGTTGAAGGTTGCCTCGCGCACGGCTTGCGCTTTCTCGACGCCGGTTTTCACGTGCGCGCCGGTCATCGCACTGGTTTGCCAGGCGACACCATCCGAAACGCCATCTTCTTCAATCTTGCCCATTCCTTCGATTTCGACCACGGCGTACATCTTGTCCGGGGCCGCGGCGTAGTGGGTAAATGTGCCCTTCATGCCCTGGGCCGGCATCTCGATGGTCCCGGTTTGAAGTTCGGTCTTGCGCTTCTCATAGGCCGCCTTGCCGCCGGTCACTTCGACATAGCGATCCAGAATCGTCTCGGCTTTCGGCAGGGCCGCATTCTCGGCTTGATCGGCGCCGAGCGCGATCCCGCCGGCGATCGCGAACGTGGCGGCATAAACCGCCCAGTTTCTGGTCATGAGTTGGATATTCATTATGGTGTCCTCTGTTTTCCGATCCAATCGAGCGCGGCGTCCACCACCGGATCGTGCCCGCTGAGCAGCGCTTTACGCGTCAGCTTCACCTCCACGTCCGGTGTCACTCCGTTCCCCTCCAACGGTTTTCCGCCGTCGGAAATATAATTTGCCACCGCATACTGAAAGCCGTCGCCGTTGGGAAGTCTCTCTATCAGAGACGGAAGCGCGGCCGCCGCGGTTCGCTCGCCAAAGATGCGCGCCCGGCCTAAATCCTTCAATCCTCCCGCGAAAATCTCCGATGTCGACGCGGAACTCCCGTCCACCAGCACCGCCACCGGCCCCTTGAACACGTCCGGCTGCGGATACACGACGAAATGGATGACGGAGTCGCGCATGTACATATCGCCCAACCGCAATCCCGGCTTCTCGATCAGGCGTCCGGCCATTCCCATCGCCATGCCGCCGATTCCGCCCGGATTCCCGCGCAAATCGATAATCAATCCGTTGCATTCCCCGCAACTGCCCACCGCGTCTCGGAACCGGCCCATAACGCGTTCTAAATCCAGGAACATGTTGAAGGCGATATAGCCCGTTCGCCCGATCTTTTTCGAATCCACCCATATGTACATCGCCGGAAGATTCCCGAACTTGGAAAGCTCGCCGCGCGGCGGATCGAGACCCAGATCCAGGGTCACGTTACGGTTGGCGCCGTCCCGGAAAACCACCTGAAGCTTGCCGCCCACCGGTCCGCTCAGCCGCGAAAGCACCGCGCGCTCCAGGATCAGCTCATGAATATCCGGATCGCCTTTCAACTTTTGGATCGCGCTATCCAATTCCTTGCCGCCCACGCTGACGATCTCCCACCCCAGTTTTACGCCCGCCTTTTCCGCCGGCGATCCTGGATCCACGCGCGTCACCACCGCGTGCCCATCCAGCACGCGAAGATCGATGCCCGGCGACCCGTCGCCGCCCGCCTGGCCGCCGTCAGCGTCCGCTTCCGCGTAAACCGATCCGGGGATGATCGCGAAATGCGTCTGTTTCAGACGCGCCAGCATGTCGTGCATCACCTGTCGCGCGGCTTCCATCGACTCAGCGCGCTCGATCTTCGGCCGGTACTCCTCGTGGATCGCCTGCCAATCCAGGCCGCCCGGCTTCTTCTCCCAATGCTTGTCGCGGACGGTGGTCCAGATTTTCTCGAAGGAGGCGATGTTGAGCTGTTTCTGTTCCGCGGTGTATGCGGACGGGGCCTGCCCGTATAAGACCACCGCGCTCGCGCCACTTAACCCAAGAACCAAGCACACGCCTGCGAACCAACGCATACACCCAGTCTAGCTTTGTGGGGTGACGGCAAGCTCAAGCCCCGCTCGTCAGAGCGGGGATTTGCAACCGATCCGAAGTGACCCACCGCCTGAACCACAAGCGGATAGGCTTATAATCTGAAGGCGGAGCGGGCTTGGTGTCGCGGTTTCCCCGAACGGCTCCGTTATTTCCAGGTGGAGGTGTGAATGCCCCGACAACGGCTTCCCAATCGCTGGCTGATTGCCTGCGCCGGCGTGATCATGAACGTCTGCGTGGGAACCACCTATGCCTGGAGCGTGTTCACCAAACCGCTCACCCAAAGTGAGCCCTGGACTCAGACCCAGGTTACGCTCACCTTCACCATCGCCGTCGCTTTTGTCGGACTGGGCAGCCTCCTCGGCGGCATGTGGCAGGACCGCAAAGGGCCGCGCCTGGTCGCCACCACCGCTGGACTGATTTACGGAGCCGGCTTTTTGATCGCGGCGTACTCGGCTGCGCACCACTGGCTTGGCGGGATCTATCTCGGTTACGGATTCTTCTGCGGGTTAGCCATCGGCGCCGGACACATCTCATCCATCGCGACCATCACCAAGTGGTTTCCGGACCATCGCGGGGCCATGACCGGCGCGAACGTGATGGGATTTGGCGCGGGGGCTTTGGTGTTGAGCCCCATCGCTGCGCGCTCCGTCATCAACGTCGGCGTGCCCACGACATTTGTGGGATGCGGGATTGTGTACTTGATCGTGGTGACGCTCATGGCCCAGTTTTACCGCGTGCCTCCCGACGGCTGGCGTCCGCATGGCTGGCATCCCACCGGCGCGGCCGCAAAGACGGCCTCCATCGTCGATCACAAGGTTTCGCAGGCGCTCAAAACCTGGCGCTTCTGGCTGTTGTGGGCGATGCTCTCGCTCAACACCTCCGCCGGGATTATGATTCTCAGCCAGGCATCCCCACTCTCGCAGCAGCAGACCTCCATCAACGCCGTCCGTGCGTCCTTCATCGTCGCGATGCTCTCGATTTTCAACGCCGCGGGCCGCGTGTTCTGGGCATGGACGTCGGACTTTATCGGCCGCGCCCAGACCCTTTTCTGCCTGTTCGCGATCCAGGTGGTGCTCTTCTTCGCGCTGCCCAGCCTGCATGAGGTGGTGCTATTCACCATCGCCGCCGGTCTGATCGTGTCCTGCTACGGTGGTGGATTCGGCGTAATGCCGGCGTTTACGGCGGACTTTTTCGGCTCCAAATACGTAGGTGGAATCTACGGCTGGATTCTGGTCGGCTGGGGCATCGCGGCGATTCCTTCGCCGCTGCTGATGGCGCATTTCCACGAAACCACGGGATCCTACGACTTCATGCTCTACGTGATCGGCGGCGTCATGGTGATCTCGCTGCTGTTCCCGATCCTGGCGCGCAGAATCGTTTCGCGCATTGCCGCCGCGTCCGCCATCGAGATCGAAGGCAGCCCCGCCGGCTTGAGCGCCGGTTAATGGTTGTGGGGCCGGCAATCTTGCCGGCAAGCCTGCTTTCAAGCAGGCTTATCTTCGATTTAAATTTGAACCAGCCCGAAAGCCGGCTCGTCGGCGTGGATTCTCGGATCGCTGGTTCGACTAGAATAGGGGTAGCCTACTGAATGCCGGCCCAATTCGACCTTTCCAAACAGAGCGTCCGCCAATTCGCAGAGCGGTTCCGCGCTGAGATGATTCCCCTCAGCAACACGTTCTCGTATTTCTGCGCCTCGGTTCCGATGTCGGAAGACGATCTGAAAGAGTATCTTCAGGAACCGGTGGCGGCGCTTCCGCCCGCGATCATCGCGGCTCTGCCGAAGATTTCGATTCTCCTGGTCCCCTATCTGGAGCGCGGCAACAACGGCGCCAGCCGCAAAGCCAAGTCCGCGCCGGCCGATTACATCTCCATCGAGAAGCCGCCCGAGGGCCGCCTCTCCACCTCGACTCAGCTCCGTCTGGGCGAAGAAACCGTACTGGTGTTCGCGCTGAAGGATCAGGAAATGGCCGAGTATCATTATCGGTTCTTCCATCTGCTGGCCGCGCTGATGGGCGACCACTGGACCGAGGAGCTGGAAACGGCCTACGTGCGCGTGCTGCGCGAAGAGCTGAGCGCCGACGTCCACGGCGAGGTGGATGAGCCGAGCTGGCGCATGAAGCAGGCGCTGCGAAGATCGGGAAAATCGCGCAACGGAAAAGCGTTTCGAGAATACGCGAGCCAGTCCTTCACCGACACGCTCACACTCTACCTGCACGGCATTTGTTGCGATATCGATATCGACACGGGCCCCCGCCAGTTGCCCAGCCGTTATCTTCGCAAGCGCCTGATGGCCCTGGAACAATTGTTCCCGCCGCCCAAAGGTTACGCGGTGTTTCCGGAGCAGTTGGAACCGTAGAATGTGGGGCCGCCAATCCTGGCGGCAAGCCGGCTTTCTGGCCGGCTTTGTTTTGTCGGGCGCGACCGTTCCGTTCGCGCTCACCCCGCGATCGACTTCCAATTCTTCGCCAGCCGCTCCGCCGTTCGCCACGCCAGCGCCTGCACCGTCTCGGTCGGATTCCGAGCGCCGCTCGTCCCCATCACCGATGCGCCCACCACTCCAAGATTCGGAGCTTCGTGCGAAAAGCCCCACCGGTCGACCACGTTCGTCTCCGCATTGTCGCCCATCCGCGTGCCGCCGTAAGCGTGCGTCGATAGTCCCGGCGCGCCTCCCGCACCCGACGGACGCCGCACTTCAATCGCGCCCGCCGCGCGAAACCATTCTTCCATTTTCTTCTGCGCGAATTGCACCGCTCGCTGCTCGTTTGCTTTTCCGCCGCCGGTGGTGACGCGGCACACCGGATCGCCCAGCGGATCTTTCACTTCCGGATCCAGATCCAGGAACGATGTCTCATACGGAAAACTCGACGTCTGCAAGTACGACGTGTTCCACCGCGCCGCGTTCTCGCGCACGAACGCTTTCCATTTCGAGCCCCACGTAGGCCCGTGACCATAGGTATCCATACTCGCCGCTTCGATCGGATGCATCTCCGTCGCGGCGGTCAGCGTGCTCCCGCCCATAAAACCGGCGCTCGAATGATCGAAGTTATCGTCGCCGAAATCGTCCACCACCGTGCTCTGCGCCGGTGCGCCGTACCAGACGTTGATGTCGAACGGAAACAGCGCGGACACGCCGCCGCCCTGGTGATGCGCGAAAAAGTGCCGCCCCACCTGCCCGTGATTGTTCGACAGGCCGTTGGGATACGCCGTCGATTTCGAAAGCAGCAATAAACGCGAATTCTCATACGTATAAGACGCCAACAGCACCACTTTCGCGGGTTGAAAATACTCCTGGCCGTCGCGCAAGTAGGAGACTCCGGAAACTTTTCCGTTCGCACCGGCAACAATCCGCGTCACATGCGCGCGCTCGAAGATCGTCAGATTCTTGGTCTTCACCGCCTCTGGAATGGTCGTGACCGCGGTCGAATTCTTAGCGCTGATATGGCACCCGCCCGCGCTACAGTAGCCGTGGAACACGCACCCCGGCCGCCCGCGATACGGCTGCGAATTGATCGCCGCCGGCCCTCTGAACGGATGCCAGCCGAGCTCGCCCGCCGCCTTCGCCATCATGTCCGTGTAGCCGCTCCCGCGCAGCGGCGGCATGGGATACTCGCGTCGCCTGGGCGCTTCGAAAATATTCCCCGCCGGGTCCAGCTTGCCCTGGATATTGCCCGCCTTCCCCGACACGCCGACTTCGTGCTCGACGATGTCGTAATACGGCTCCAGGTCGCCGTAGGCAATCGGCCAGTCTTCAAGCGTCGACCCTTTGGGAATCGCACTTGCGCCGTAGCGCTTGATGATTTCCGATCGCGCCCTGAAATCCCACGCCTTCAAACGCCAATGCGACGCCCAATAATGAATCGACGTCCCGCCCACCGCGTTCATCATCGGATGAATCGAACCGCGCGGCCGCGACGTTCCCGTGGGAGAATCGCGAACCGTCGGCATCTCCTGCACGGCTTTCGCCGACGTCGTCACCAGCCGGCGAACGTTGTTGTGGATTTCGTCGGGCCGGAAATTATGCGGGTCCATCCACGTTCCCGCTTCGAGCCCGGCGATCTTCATTCCAGCGCGAGCCAGCGGCAGCACCGCGACCCCGCCCGCCGCGCCCAGCCCGATCACCACCACGTCGACAGGTTTCAGATTAGTGGCCATGCGCGCCTCCCCCGTTTGTTTGTGGAGAGCTGCCCAGCGGCCAAGCGGAATGCCGATACGGTTTGATCTCACCGGTCATACTCTGCTCGGCGGGACCCACGCCGAGACGCGGCCCGGGGTAGCGAATCAAATCCCAGCCGGCGAAATTAGTGTTGCCGCCGTAATGCGGATCGCTGAACATGCCTTCGAGCGTCAGCCGCCGTATGCGCGAGAACACCGCCCGCGCGTTCGCGAACCCCGCAGCCGAGCCGGCTTCCATCGCGGTGAGCACCACGTCGCGTTTTTCCGCGGACAATTCGGCGAACGCCGAGTTCTGCGTCCTTTGTGAAAACGCCTCGATCGCGGCCAGCCCGGCGGCGAAATTGGTTTTCTCCGCTGCCAGCGCGCCCGCAAGCTGCTGATCGATGTAGTGCGCCGCGCCGCATTCCACCGCCCCCGGTCCATGCTCGTCTTTCGGCACCAGGCGATCGACAAATGCTTCGAGAATCTTTCTCTCGGTTTCCGAGAGCGCTCCGGCCATCGTCGCCGTGGGTTGCGCGCGCGCCGTCAGCGCGGATAAGGGCACTAGAGCGGCGCTCGCGATCAGCGTTCGCCGGGATACGTTGAGAATGTCCTTTTCGTCGCCAAGATTCATGGGTACGCCTTTCGTGGGGCCATCATAGCTCAAATTTCGGAAAGACAACGTGCAGCGATTTCGCTTGGGTCCTCGTGGACGGGCAATAGGGAACTATACCGAGCCTCCCGGTGTCTCATCGATGTGACGCGATTGCTGTCGGCTCTATTCTTAACTGCACTTCTGACGCTCGGTCAGCCGCGATCCGAACCTAAGCCGTCGTTTGACGCGGCATCGGTGAAACAGTCCGCCCCCCAAGAAGGCTTTGCGCCCCCCATCAGGGGCGGAAACGCTGGCCGCGTCACTTTCAAGAACTATCCGCTGAAAGCGATCGTCCGCGACGCATACGGAATCAAAGATTATCAGGTCGAAGGGCCATCTTGGATTGCACGCGAGCGGTACGACATCATCGCGACCAAGCCTCCGCGAACAACAGCGACTCAGGTGAGCGTGATGATGCAGTCGCTGCTCCAGGAACGCTTCCATCTAGTCGTGCATATGGAAAAGAAAGAAATGCCGGCCTATTCGTTGCTGGCCGGAAAAGATGTGTCCAAACTCCGTCCCGCAGTGGACGTACCGGAGGTCGCTGGATGCCAGTCATCCGGGACATTGTCCGAGTTCGCCGACATCTTGGCTCACAACCTCAATCGGCCGGTTTTGAATCAAACTGGAATTCCGGGCAATTATTACTTCATCCTGGTGTATAGCAATCTGGAAAATGCGCCAGCGCCCGATGGCGTGGCGCCTCCGCCACCTCCGCCTCCATCTGCCCCTCCGCCATGTCCCGAATGGTCGGTGGTCAAAGTGCCTTCCCCAGCCGCTTCGATTTTCGAAGCCGTCAAAGAGCAAATGGGTCTGCGCCTCGAACGCAAGGGGACAGCGGTGGTGGACGTCCTTGTTGTCGACCGTGCCGAAAAGGTGCCGGAGAGGAACTAGCGGCGCGCCTACTTACTTCGCGGGCGCCGGATCGCTGTCCACCACGAACCCCTGGAACTCGACCGCGACAATCGCTTCCAGCAAGTGCCCGCCCCGCGTGGTTCCGTCCTTCAGCGCGACCACTACATGAGCATGCACGAACGGCTTCCCGTTCTCGATCGCCACGTTCCCGGTGAGTGAAACCAGTTCGCATTCCTCGTCGATCACGTTCTTTTTGTACGCCCGTTTTTCCGGATCGTACCAGCCCAGAACCACGTGATTCAGCGCCCCGATTCCCGTCAGATGGCTGTCGGTCAAATGATTCTTTTCGGCGAATTCCGTGAGCCCCGCCGCGACCTCGTCACCTTTACGCATGGTCACTTTGAAAGTGCGGCCCGTGCGCGAAAGCTCTTGCACACGCATTCCCGGCGCGAGCCCCCGAGCCGTGATCGGAGCTCGCCGCACGTAGTCGTCCGGCAGCTTGGGCGGGTCAGGTGCTTTGGTCTGAGCAAATAACCCACCACACAACACACCACACAACGACAGCACCGTGAAGACTCGCCCGATCATTTGAGTACAGGCTGTAGCGAGCGCTGTTCAATAATGCGATCCACCAGCCCGTAGCTCAGCGCAGCCGGCGGCTCGAGAATATAATCGCGATCCACGTCGCGCGAGATCTTATCCACCGGCTGCCCGGTGGCGTCGGCCAGAATCTCGTTCAAGGTTTCGCGCATGCGCAGAATTTCCTTCGCATAGATGTCGATATCGGTCGCCTGTCCCGCCAGACCGCTCATGGACGGCTGATGGATCAGGATGCGCGAGTGCGGCAGCGTGTAGCGCTTGCCCTTGGTTCCGCATGCCAGCAGAACCGCCGCCATCGACGCCGCCTGTCCCACGCAATAGGTCACGATGTCGGGCTCCACCAGCCGCATCGTATCCAGAATCGCCAGGCCCGCGGTGATCGATCCGCCGGGCGAATTGATGTACAGAGAAATATCTTTCTCCGGGTCCTCCGCCGACAGAAATAGCATCTGGGCGATGATCAGGTTGGCTACGTTGTCGTCGATGGGCGTGCCCAGGAAGATGATGTTCTCCTTCAGCAGGCGCGAGTAGATATCGAACGCGCGCTCCCCTCGGGAGGTTTGCTCCACCACCATCGGCACCAGGACGGAATTCTGCATTTCACCTTCTCCTTCAATACTAGGAACCGGCTGATCAGCCGGCATATCGCGATTCTCTTCCCGCTAGATATTCTTATGATACGCGACCGTTAGCAGCCGCGTTGTCATACGAGCCGCGACCAAGGTGAATGTAACAACTTACTTGACTCACAACTGCGATGATATGATCCTCAGATGGGTTGGTTGCCATCAGGCGTTGTATCCGTCAGTGCGCTGATTTGTGAAAAGATTCTGCATGAGGAAGACAGCGCGCTCAGCGCGATCCGCATCGTTGACGTATTCTACTTCAGGGTAGCCGCAGAGCTGCCCATTGAAAAACAGGCAGTCTTGCTACATGTTCTTGTTCACTTTGCGATGGATCGCGAAGACAAAGCGGAACATGCAGTAAGGCTAGAATTGGTGAGGCCAGACGGAGAAACCACCGACCTTGGACAACCATACAAAGGGCTGTTTCCATCCCGCATCAAGGAGGCCCCGAGCGGATTCACCCTTGACGTCCAACTTGGAGTTATACCGAGGATTTCCGGAACCCACCATGTATCTATTTTCTTCGATGGCGTGCTCGTTACCAAGGCTCCGTTTACGCTGCTAGAACGGAGACCGGATACGGTCGGCTAGAAACGGCGGTCTTCTTCGATGAATCGCCGACTACAACTGCTTGTTCTGACGCGTCGCTCAATGGAGAGAATTTGGACTTTCCCGCTAGCGCGTTGCGCACCTCACCACGCGGAGCAAAGGGGTGCGCAATTCTCACCATCTCCTGTCGTAGATCCGCAATGGTCAACAACTTGTCCGAATACTCAGACAAGTTCAACTCAATTTCATCGGCGAGGAACTCCGCCTCGGAGTCGTTCTCGATTTCAAGATTCCATGTTTCGGGCAAAAACCAATCCTCGAACTGCTCAAGCGAAATCTCTCCATCGAGCCATCGGGCCAATTGCTTTCGAATCTCCGGTGCTTTAGACATGAGTGGGTCTCCCTACAAGAGTACCGCACGAGTTGACGAATGGGAACTGCGCAGAATCTTCAACGAAGGCGGATTCGCGGAACGGGGGGATAGCGGAGAACTCCGCGTCGAGATCAAGCGATCGCGCGAAGTTCTAGCAGATAAAATCAAGAACTGGATTCCGGGAACGATGTCGCAAGAATTGCGCTACTTCGACAAGGGCACAAATCTCTTGGTAGCGAAAGCTCATCGCTACTTGCGCCCTGATGGGAAATTGGCAGCAAGCGGCATGGTTGATCCGAAGCGGGTGGTGAGCGATGACGTGATGTACATTCTCAGGGAAACAAGCACAGAATCGAGGTGAAATGGATTCATGAGGCGCAAGGGAGTTCGCTTTCCATACATCCCTTGTGTGTCAACTACCTTGTGTGTGACAAGTAAGTTGTCACCAAAGTGAGCGGCACGAGCCGGGACCAAAAGGAGCGGTTACGAGGCGCGACCGTCAGCGAGCCGCGTAATCGCCCCACCCAGCAACCTCAACTCACCATCAGAACGACCCGACCCACGCCTTCACCATCTGCGCCGCCACCGACCGTTGCCCGTGCGCGTGCGGATCGATCGGCGCGTCGAGCGCCGCTACGTCCCCACAGTTCACCGGCTGCGTCGACCAGTCCGCAATCATCTCAGCGCTTACCTCTGGATGAAATTGAAGTCCGTAAACGCGGTCACTATAGCGAAACGCCTGATTCCGGCACTTCGCCGAATACGCCAGCCACTCCGCGCCCTCCGGCAGGTCAAAGGTCTCGCCATGCCAATGGAAAAACGTGGTGGGCGATGCGATCCCTCGAAACAGCGGATCGGCTCTGCCCGCGTCCGTCAAATGCACCGGCGCCCAGCCGATCTCGAGTTCCGCATTGCGATACACTCGAGCCCCCAGCGCCTTCGCCAGCAGTTGCGACCCGAGACAGATTCCCAGCATCGGAATGCGGTTCTTCAGCCCCTGCTCGATCAGCGATAGTTCCGCCGCGAGCCCCGGAACAGGGTCGTCGGCCGACATCGGACCGCCCATAATCACCAGCGCGTCGTGCTGGTCCGGCAAGAAATCGGCCCCGAGATCGTGATAAGAAAAAGAAATGCCGCAAGCATCAAGCGCCTCAGCAAAATACCCTAGCCCTTCAAATTTTTCGTGGCGTAGTACTAAAGTTTCCATATCTTCTTGCAGTAAACCTGCGTACAGTCGATGAAAACCAGCCTAACAGGCCGATACCCAGGTTGGCCCGCTGATTGCTAATTTACCGTGTGGGAGGAAACGCTACCGCGCATGACCAAGCCAGACAACGGGAAGCCGGCGGCTCCTCGATCGACAGAGTATTGCGAAGAAGCACGCCGGCTCTTGGACGCTTTCGGTCAAGCAGTGAAAGACCTGGTCCATCTTCACGAACTCCAGTTCCTGGCGATCATCGAGGGCGACCCGGAGTGCAATCGCTTCGATGTGCTGATCCACATGGCGAACGAACGCAAGATGGCAGCTAAGTACGAGTATTTGCACCATGTGGAGGTGCACGGTTGCTAAAAACTAAAGATCATGGGACTGACTAGAGTAGAGCGCGAAAAGATTACCGACACGATGCATAAGATTCAATCCGCTCGTGCCGTGCTCGAAGACATTGACGAGTCCAAGATTCCTGAGCTTGATGAAATGCAGACCTGCCTCGAAGATGCCGATAAGAATCTGCGCATCGCGCTCAGATCCGCCGCACCCAAGAAGCCTGCGACATGAGACCTGAGTTCCTCCGCCCTGCCCCAGGTTCACCAGGCGGGACGGGCTGGGCCGAAAGTTAAAGGGCCCGGCCCAGGGAAGCCAGGTCCTGGCGCGTCTGACGCGCCAAGTAAGTTTCCTGTAATCTAGAACTAATCGGCCCTGTCCCCCTAGATAGATTTAGGTAGATTAGGTTTAGGTCTCGCGATTCTCTGCCGATATAAGTGTTGGGGAAGCATGCGAATTCTGATCGCGGATGACAGTATTGTGTCCCGGCACCTGCTGGACGCCACATTGCGAAAATGGGGCTACCAGGTGGTGGTCGCCTGCGATGGCGTGGAAGCCTGGAAGGTCCTCCAAGAGAAGGACGCGCCCAAGCTGGCAATTCTCGATTGGGTGATGCCCGGGCTCACCGGCCCGGAGGTGTGCCGCCGCGTTCGCGAGCACGCCAAGGAAAAGGACACGTATACTTACATCCTGCTGCTGACCTCGAAAAGTCTGAGAGAAGACTTGATCGAGGGCATGGAATCCGGCGCGGACGATTACGTCACCAAACCGTTCGATCAGCACGAGCTCAAAGTGCGGCTGCGCTCGGGCATGCGCATCATCGACTTGCAGCGCGAGCTGGTCACCGCCAAAGACGAGCTCCGTGAGCAGGCTACCAAAGATTTTCTGACGCGCATTTGGAATCGCTCCTCCATCCTCGATATTCTTCAGCGCGAACTGATTCGCGGCGGCCGCGAGGAACGTTCCGTCGGCGTGGTGTTGGCCGATCTGGATCACTTCAAGCTGGTCAACGACACCTGGGGCCACTTCGCCGGCGACGCGGTTTTGCGTGAGTTTGCCCGGCGCATGCAAACCTCCATCCGGCCGTACGACGCGATCGGCCGCTACGGCGGCGAGGAATTCCTCATCATTCTGCCTGGATGCGATGACCAATGCACCTCGCGCCAGGCCGAGCGGATGCGGTCCGTGCTGGATGCCGAGCCGATGATCGTCAACGAACAGCGCCACTCGATTACTTGCAGCTTCGGTGCGACTACCTGGCATCCCGGCGAGCCGATCTCCCCCGATGGACTGATCCGCATCGCCGACGATGCGCTCTACGCCGCCAAACACCAGGGACGCAATCGCGTCGTCTGCCAAACGGCCGCTTAACCCCGCTTCTCCGAGCCGCGACTGTCAAGGAGCGGTGGTCTAAACTTGCTAACTACGCTAAGCTCCCTACCAGGCGCGAAACTCCGTGGGGCAGGGCCATGCCCTGCCAGTAGATCCTCAAGCGAGCAAACTCTTCAAATCGAAACCCTCATCCGCTGCCTGCTCCGGCGTCACCAGCGCTTTCGCCGCCAGCAGCTTTCGCGCCAGTATATGATCGGCGGGACGGTTGATGGAATCGACCGCACGAAGGTTTCCGTCCTTGAAATAGAACACCGAAAACTTGCGGCTGCCGGGGTCTCCGCGCATCACCACCTGATCGCACGCGCCCGATAAACCCGCCATCTGGAGCATGATGTCGAACTGATGGGTCCAGAACCACGGCACGGCGGCGTAACGGTGCAGGGGTCCACCCGCGGCATTCGCAATGATATTCGCCGCCGCGCATTTCGCCTGATCCACCGCGTTCTGCACCGATTCCAGCCGCACACGATCGCCCGCATAGGGATTATCGTGCTCCGCGCAATCGCCGATCGCGTAGATGTTTTGATCGCTGGTTCGCAGATAGGCATCGACGGCGATACCATTCGAGGTGGTGAGCCCTGCATCGCGGGCGAGTTCGTCATTGGGAATCACGCCGACCCCGGCGACGATCAGATCCCCCGCGGGGATGGCTTGCTCCCCGAACAGGACTTCCACGCCTTGCTCCGTGTGCAACTCCCGATAAAACTCCGAGATCACCGGCGCGACCACGCGGGCCATCAGCCGCGGCTGCATCTCAACCACGGTTACTGTTTTCCCAAGCGTCCGCGCCGCCGCCGCGACTTCGAGACCGATGAATCCGCCGCCGATAATTACGACAGACCGGGACTCATCCATGTGACGCTTAAGCTCGACGGCGTCATCGCGGCCTCGCAAGTACACTGCGCCAGCAATTAGACCGTCGGGCAGCGTTCGTACCCGCGCGCCCGTGGCGAGTACCAGCGTCAAATACGCGATTGACGCACCGGAGGCGAGCCGCACTCGCTGATTCCCGCGGTCGATTTCGACCACGCGCTCTCCCATCATCAGCGCGATGTTCTGAGCTTCGTAGAACGCGCGCGGCCGCAGATCGGTTTTCTCGATCGCCTGTTTGCCGAGCAGATATTCTTTCGACAATGGCGGACGCTGATACGGCAGATGCGGCTCATCGCCGATCAGCGTGATCGACCCTTGATAACCGCCGGCCCGCAGCGACGCCGCGACTTGGAAGCCGCCCTGCCCCGCGCCGGCAATCACCACTCCTGGTTCCATCTATTGCTGGGTGGGCGGCGTGCGCACAATCAAGCCGTCAAGTGCTTTCGTCACGCGCAGTTGACAGCTAAGGCGGCTGTTGGGCTTGCGCTCGGACGCGGTGGAATCGAGCATCGCGTTTTCATCATCCTCAATCGGAAGGAGTTTGTCGAGCCACGCCGGATCGACGTACACATGGCAGGTCGCGCACATGCACGCGCCGCCGCATTCGGCGACGATGCCGTCGACGCTGTTCTTAATGGCGCCTTCCATCACCGAATCGTCGATGGGAACATCGATGGTTCGAGTCTCGCCAGCGTTGGAAATGTACGTAATTGACGCGGTTTCTTGCGGTTTTTTTGCGAATAATGACATGTTTTCGTTTAGCGGAGATTCAGCAGCTTTCTGGCGTTGCCGCAATAGATTTTGCGCTGGTCTTCCGGACTTAACCCGAGGTTCTCGATAACGCCAATAGTCTCGCGAATGTACAGGCCGGGAGTGGGCTCAAACGGCGTATCTGACGCAAACAACACCTGATCGGCGCCGAAGAATTCGAGGCCGCACCTGGTCGCGGCGAGCGCGCCGAACAGCGCCGTATCCGCGTAGAACATCTTGAAATAATCCAGCGGACGCTTCTTCATAGATTTGAGCAACTCCTCGTAATTCTCGTCGGAGGTGCGTAGCCCGAGCTGGTCCCAGCCGTGGCCCACGCGGCCCTCGAAATACGGAATCATCGCGCCCATGTGATGCGTGATGATTTTCAGATTCGGATGGCGGTCGAACAATCCCGAAAAGACCAGGCGGGCCATGGCCACGCTGGTCTCGTAGGGCCAGCCGAACGTCCACCAGATTTCGTAGAGCGACCGTTGCTCGGTGAGGTAATCGGGGAAATTTCCAGCGCGGGCCGGGTGCAGCCAAATTGCGCGGTCGCGGCGCGCCAGTTCATGGAACAGCGGCGCGAATTCCGGCGCGTCCAGCGGTTTGCCCGCGGCATTCGAGTAAATCTGCGCGCCCAGCGCGCTAAGCTCGGTCAAGGCGCGATCGAGCTCCTTCGCGGCCGCGTCCGGGTGATTCATCGGTAGCGCCGCGGCAAAGCCCGGGAAGCGACCGGGATGACGCGCGACCAGTTCCGCCATGCCGTCGTTGGCGAGGCGCGCGAGCGCCGGCGAATTCCCCGCGTCCGCGAAAGATTCGATGGGCGGCGAAGCGAGCGAAATGATCTGGCGATAGTCGCCGGACTCTTCCGCGATCTGATCCATCAGGCGGAATCGCGCGTCCAGATCGTACATCGTCGGCAGATTCCGGGATCGCTTGCCCATGTCCTTCAGGCCGGGGGTGATCCTCAGGAACTCGGCGAAAAAACGCGCCGGAAGGATGTGGTTGAAGACGTCGATTTTCACGAAAACACCCATCATAACAGTCCTGGATTCAATGAGAAGCAAGTTTGCTCCGTGATGCAACCGGCGTGGCGTATGTTAGCTTCTTGTTGATGACACCCGGCGACGAATTCGGATACCAACGCGCCGACGCGGGCTATTTCGAAAAGCGCGGGCTGCGGCGGCACGCTCGCGTGTTGCATCTGTGGGCGCTGGGCGTGGCGGCGGTGATCTCCGGCGATTTTTTCGGATGGAATTTCGGCCTCACCGCCGGGGGATTCAAAGGCATGCTGATCGCGCTGGCGATCATGACGGTGATGTACGGCGGGTTGTGTTTCTCGATCGCGGAGATGTCGCCGGCGCTGCCGCACACCGGCGGCGCATATTCCTTCGCGCGGACGGCGATGGGCCCCTGGGGCGGATACATCACGGGACTCGCCGAAAACATGGAGTACATCCTCACGCCGGCCACCATCGTGGTCGGCATCGGAGGCTATCTCGGCGCGATCTTCGGCACGGCGAAATCGTGGGAGCCCGCCTGGTGGGTGGTGTGTTACGCGGTATTCGTCGCGTTGAATGTTTATGGGGTCGCGTTGTCGTTTCGCTTTTCCGTGTTCATCGCGATGGCGGCGCTGGCAGTGCTCGCCGTTTTCTGGGTCGCGGCGATCCCGCATCTGGATTTCGCGCGGTACGCGTTCGACGTTCCTTCGCGTGGCTGGGCGGGATCGCTGGCGGCGCTTCCGTTCGCGCTGTGGCTGTATCTGGGCATTGAACAACTCCCTTTGGCCGCCGAGGAATCCCACGACCCGCGCCGCGATATGCCGAAGGGGATTCTGTATGGCCTGCTGACGCTGATCGCGTGCTCCTTCCTGACGCTGATTCTGAGCGCGGGGACCGCGCCGGGCGCGGCCAGGCTGGGTGCTTCGCAGGAGCCGCTGGTGCTGAGCTTTCAGGGCATCTTGGGCCAGAACACTTCCGGAGCGCAGTGGGCGAAATTATTCGGGGTGGTCGCGGTTATCGGGTTGGTTGCCAGTTTTCACACGATCATTTACGCGTACGGCCGCCAGATCTATTCGTTGTCGCGCGCGGGATATTTTCCGCAGTGGCTTTCGATAACGCATCCTCGGCACAAGACGCCGGTGCGCGCTCTGATGGCGGGATCGGTGTTGGGGCTGGCGGCGGCGCTGGCGATTTATGGGTTCGGCCAGAATAGCCAGGTGGGCGCGATTCTATTGAATATGGCGGTGTTTGGAGCCGTCATCGCGTATATTTTGCAGATGGCGTCGTTTCTTCTTCTGCGCATGAATCTGCCGTCGATCGAACGGCCTTACGTCAGTCCATTGGGAGTTGCGGGAGCGGTGCTGGCAACGGTGATCTCGGCGGTCACGCTGGTGGTGCTGTTTCAGAATCCGGATTACAACAAAGGCGTGTGGGGGGCTGCGGTGTGGTTCGGGCTGGGTATCGCCTATTTCGCGTTTTATGCGCGGCGCCGACTGGTAATGTCGCCCGAGGAAGAGTTTGCGCTGCGGGCAAGAAAGGGGCCAGGGGCCAGGGGGCAGGGGACAGAAGAAAGGGGTCAGGGGGCAGGGGGCAGGGGGCAGGGGCCAGTGAATCTCAAGACTCTAATGGCGAAGGCGACGCCCGCGCGGTCGGGCGATGAACTGGCCGGAATCGCGGCGGCATCGGCGGAGGAACGCGTGGCTGCGCAGATGCAGCTCGCCGACGCACCGCTGCGGCGATTTCTGGAGGAGCCGCTGGTCCCGTATGAGACCGACGAAGTCACGCGGCTTATTTTGGATTCACACGACGCGAGCGCGTTCTCGCCGATTTCCGGGCTGAGCGTCGGTGAATTTCGCGAATGGCTGCTAGCGGAGGAGACCACCGGCGATACGCTCGCCGCCGCCGCGCCCGGCATCACGCCTGAAATGGCGGCTGCGGTTTCGAAGATCATGCGGGTGCAGGATCTGATCACGGTCGCCGCGAAAATTCGCGTGGTGACCAAGTTCCGCAGCACCATCGGACTCGCGGGGCGGCTTTCGACGCGGCTTCAGCCCAATCATCCCACCGACGATTTGCGCGGCGTCGCGGCGAGCGTGATCGACGGACTGCTTTACGCCAACGGCGATGCGGTGATCGGCGTGAATCCGGCATCGGACGATCCGGCGACGGTAGAGGCGCTGCTGCGCATGCTCGACCGGGTGCGGGAGTCGCTCGAGATCCCGACGCAGATCTGCGTGCTGGCGCACGTTACTACGCAGATGAAGGCGATGGCTCGTGGAGTACCGATGGATCTCGTGTTTCAATCCATCGCGGGAACGGAGGCGGCGAATCGGGCGTTCGGGGTGAATCTGGCGATGCTCGACGAGGCGTGGGCGGCGGCTCGTGAGAAGCATCCGGGTGCGAACGTGATGTATTTCGAAACGGGGCAGGGAAGTGCGCTGTCGGCGGAGGCGCATCACGGCATCGATCAGCAAACGTGTGAGGCTCGCGCCTATGCGGTCGCGCGCCGGTACCAGCCGCTGCTGGTGAACACGGTGGTCGGGTTCATCGGCCCGGAATATTTGTACGACGGAAAGCAGATTATTCGCGCGGGGCTAGAGGATCATTTTTGCGGAAAATTGCTGGGGTTGCCGATGGGGTGCGACGTTTGCTACACCAATCACGCGGAAGCCGATCAGGACGATATGGACACTCTGCTGACGCTGCTGGGCGCGGCGGGATGCAACTACATCATGGGCGTGCCGGGCGCGGACGACATCATGCTGAACTACCAGAGCACGTCCTTTCACGACGCGCTGTATTTGCGGTCACTGCTGAAGCTGCGGCCGGCTCCGGAGTTTGAGGCGTGGCTGGAGCGGATGGGGATTTTAGAGGGTGGTCTGCGGCTTCGTGCGACGCGAGCGCTGCCGCCGGCTTTTCAGAAGGTGATTGGGATGGGGTGAGAACAGGCCGCCTTGAAAGGCGGCCGCAGCCAAGATTGGCTGCCCCACAAGAGGCGTTTCAGAAAGCGCTGGCGATGGGGTGAGGGCGCGGCGGACAGGCCGCCTTGAAAGGCGGCCGCAGCCTAGATTGGCTGCCCCACAAGAGGCGTTTCAGAAAGCGCTCGCGATGGGGTGAGCTTGTTGCGTATGCACTAAAATGTATGTACGATGAGGTGAAGCATCATAGATGCGCGTCGAATGGGATGAGGGTAAGAGCCGTCGAAATACGATGAAGCACAGGGTTAGCTTTGAAACCGCCCGTTTGGTTTTCGACGATCCTTATGTGCTCAGCATCCAGGATCGCGTTGTGGAAGGGGAGGAACGGTGGCAGTCGGTAGGAATGGTGTCTGTGGCGAGGTATTGCTGGTGGCCCATACCTATCGGGACCGGGCTGGCGAGGAAGTGATCAGGCTGATTTCGGCGCGAAAGGCAATCGCGCATGAAAGGCGAGCATATGCAAAAAGTCAAAAGCGCTCAGGCGAGTGAAATCCGTGCGCTCAAACGGATGAAAGACCGGGAAATCGATACCACCGACATTCCTCCGGTGCTTGACTGGAGCAAGGCAGTTGTGGGTAAGTTTTATAGGCCGATCAAGAAACCGCTCACGATCCGGGTGGACGCGGACGTCTTAGCCTGGCTCAAAGGGCAAGGCAAGGGTTATCAGACGCGAATCAACGCCCTTCTGCGAAGTTCGATGGAGACAGCCGGCTCCAGAGCTCGAAGCGTGACTAGATCGAACGGGAATTCTGGAGCACGGCGCTAGAGTACGCGCGACGCGGGCATTGCCGCCGGCGTTCGAGAAAGCCATCATTCTAGGAGGTTGAAGGGTCGTGGCAGGAAAAGTCTTCATCAGTTGTGGCCAGCGGGATCACGAACAGACAATTGCGACGCGAATAGCGACGCTCCTGAGCAGCAAATTCAGTCTCGGAACTTACTTGGCATTCAAGACGCAGAGTCTCAGTGACATCATGACGATTACCGAAGAGCTGCGATCTTCGGATTACTATCTTTTCGTGGATTTCCTCCGGAAGCCGACGGGCGTACAGGACCCTCGCAGCTCTCTGTTCACCCATCAAGAGCTCGCGCTCGCCCATCACCTTGGGTTCCGGGACATGATCGCACTCCAGCAAAAGGGGGCGCGGCTCGAAGGGTTCCTCAGGTACGTTCTTAGTAACCCCGAATGCTTCGATGGCGAGGACGACTTGCTGGAGAGGATCGAAAAGTTAGTGCGGGACCGCGGGTGGTCGCCGAGCTACTCTCGGAATCTCGTCTTCGCTGGAATTCAAACGTACGGGCCACTTGTGTATCAAGATCATACTGGACCGAACACCATGAAGGTGTGGAATGCGAAGATCGAGAACCGGCGTCCCGATGTGGCCGCAGTTCGGACGGTGTGCGTACTTGACCAGATCGAATCATCGGGGCTGCACACTCCTTCGCCAGACCGGAGTTACCTCAAGTGGTCGGGGCAGCACACTTACGAGAACACAATTCTTCCCGAGGATTCTGCCGAGGTCACACTGTGCTGTACTCATCAGAACGAAGCAGGGCTGTTCCTCGTTAGTGCCCGAGATGTGGTCCCACGTTCTCCCATCATTCGTGATAACGGTCCGAACCTGCTCCGTTTTAAGGTGTTCTCAGAGGGTTTCCCGCAGCTCAAGTTCAACATTGAGTTCAATCTCGAATGGAAGCAACCAACTCTCTCAGTCTGGGATTCGTCGACGGCATCGGTTTCTCTCGAGTGACACCCATACGCGACGCTACCGTTTGACGGCCTTCATGGGCCTGCCGCCGAGCTTGCCGTTCGCTCGGGAGGCGATCTTCTTCGGTTTACTCCTTGATTGGCCGACGAGCTGACCAACTCTCGACGCCATCCACGTCTTGGAGCGTAGACGATGCCATGAATTTGCTCCCATTCTAGCTGGCCGACCACGATGTTTTGAACATGCTTGGTCGAGTATGGGAACGCCGGCGAACTAAAGTTCGCCGCTGCACGCTAAAGCGTGCGCCACAGAAGAAGCCCCACCCTAACGGGTGGGGCTGGAGAGACGAGCGCTCCATTCTGTCGCGCCTCAAAGAAATGGCGACGTGGATGTCGCGGCAGCAAGTTGAAGAGCTTGCGAAAAAAATGGGACAGACAGCCCTTTTTTCGTCCAATGCCGCGTCAGGACCATCAAGGATGGTGGTGACGAAAAAAGGTGTCAGTCCCTATTTTTCACAACGGCGGTCGCGCCTGGGAACACGCGCTCCATTCTGTCGCGCCTCTAAAGAAATGTCGACACTGAAAGCGTGCGCCACGATGTCGGATAAGCCTTGGTTGGAATATACTGATTCGGGGAGAATTCGAATGCGACAATTTTGCCTGGTGCTAGTGGTGGCGATCGCGATGCTTGCGTCGATCGGGTCGGCGCAACAGGCTGGGCCGTACAAAGTGCTCAAGGCGGCCAGGGTCGGCGGAGAAGGCGGCTGGGACTACATCTATGCGGACGCGGCTGGACGCCGGCTGTATATTCCGCGAGGCGCGACGCGCGAGGTTGCGGCCACCGACACAAAGCCCGCGGTGCCGGCCGGCCCGGCGCGGTTGACGATCTTCAGTCTCGACACGCTCGATCCGGTGGGTGAGATTACCGGCGTGGGAGGGAATGGCACCGCGGTCGATCCGAAGTCGGGCCACGGCTTCACAAGCGACCATCCGAAAGTGTCGATGTTCGACACCAAGACGATGACGCTGATCAAGTCGATTGATGTGGGCGCGGCGCGGCCGGACGGCATCTACTTCGATGGGTTCAACGATCGGGTGTACGTCTTCAGTCACCCGACGAAAGACGCGACCGTCATCGATACGAAGGACGGCACGGTGCTCGGGACGATCGATCTGGGCGGCGTGCCGGAGCAGGGCGTAGGCGACGGCAAGGGCATGCTCTACGTGGTCATGCAGGACGCGGTGGGGAGCGTCACCGCGGTGGACGTCAAGACGATGAAGGCGGTGGGGCATTATTCGTTCGTCGACAAGGGCGGGTGTAACGGACTCGCGCTGGATGCGAAGAACCACGTGCTGTTCGCGGCATGCAGCCGATCCGGCAATCCGCCGGCGCAGCCAGCGCAGCCCATGATGGTGGTTCTGAGCGCCACGGACGGCAAAATTCTCGCGAGCCTGCCGCTGGCCGGCGGCTCCGACGGCGCGGTGTTCAATCCCGCGACCATGGAAGCTTTCAGCACGCAAGGCAACGGCACAATGACCATCGTCAAGGAGAAGAGCCCGACCAGTTTCGAGATTGAGCAGAACCTTACGACGATGAACGGCGCGCGCACGGTAACGTTCGACAGCAAGACGGGTCACCTGTTCGCGATGTCGCAGGAGCGGGGCCCGGCGCCGCCTCCACCACCCGGCGGCGGACGTGGAGGCCAGGGCGCGGCGGTGCCAGGGTCGTTCACCATTCTGATGATCGGGAAGTAAGAACGGCCCCGTTTGCGCCGTCGTCCACTGTTGCGGTAGCGTTGCGGAGCGGCAGGCTGTGGGAGTGCAAGCGCTCTATTCTGTCGCGCCTCAACCACCGCAGGCGCATATGCTGATCGAAAATCCATGGACGCAGTTGCGCGAACTGACGGCGGCGCGGATCGCGTTGGGGCGCGCGGGGCATAGTCTGCCGACGCGGGAACTGCTCGCGTTTCAGCTTGCTCACGCGAGGGCTCGCGATGCGGTGTGGCGGGGGTTAGAGGCGTCATCTCTTATTTCGGCATCGCTTATTTCAAAGACGCCGGCGGCGTTGAATCCGCTGCATCTGCACAGTGCGGCGCGGGACCGGACGGAATACTTACGGCGGCCGGATCTGGGGAGGAAGCTCGCGCCGGAGTCGGCCGAGAGAATCGAGAGGGGCGATTGGGACGCGGTGATCGTGATCGCGGATGGGTTGTCGGCCATCGCGGTTCATCGCCATGCGGGAGCGCTTATGGAAGCACTTCTGCCTCGGTTAGACGGCTGGCGGATCGCTCCCGTGTGCGTGGTGGAACAGGGACGGGTCGCGATCGGCGACGAAATCGGCGAGCGCATGGGTGCGGCGATGGTGCTGGTGATTCTCGGCGAAAGGCCGGGGCTCAGCTCGCCGGATAGTCTTGGCGCATATCTGACATGGTCGCCGCGAGTGGGGCGGACGGATGCCGAGCGCAACTGCGTCTCGAACATACGAGCGGGCGGTTTGGATCCCGGGATCGCGGCGGTGCGGATCACGCAGTTGATGCAGGCGGCCCGTCAGCAGCGGCTGACGGGGGTCGGGTTGTCGATTGGGCCAGTGTTGGGGTAGGGCGCCCGCGTCGTAAAGAAAAGCCGAGATGAATCTCGGCTCTGCAGGCTTGACAGCCCGCGCCACATTTTCTGCGTCCCCGGCCGCGACACGCTCGTATTAGCGTATAGATGATGCGAAGGCGAGCGGGCATTTCGCGCGAGAAGGCTCGTAAGGCGTGATTGAGAATACGGTTCCGATGACGGCGCGAATGGGAGCAGAGGCCGAAGCGCGGGCGACCTTCAGCGATGTGCTGCGCGAGCATCAGGGGATGGTGTTCAGCATCGCGCTGCATTTTTTGCGCGACCGCAGCGCGGCGGAGGAGGTAGCGCAGGATGTGTTTCTTCAGCTTCACCGGAATTTCGATGAACTGGAGACGGGCGCGCGGATGACGTTTTGGCTGAGGAAGGTGACGGCGAATCGCGCGATCGACTATATCCGCAAGCGCAAGCTGCGCACGACGGTCGCGCTGGAGGATGCGCCCGAGCCGCGGTCGCCGGTGGAGCAGCCTGATTTTCTGTTGAGCCGGAGATTGCGGGCGCTAATCGCGACCTTGCCGGACCAGCCGCGAATGGTGATGGTGATGCGGTATCAGGAGGAGCTGATGCCGACCGAGATCGGGGAGATTCTCGGCATGCCGGTACGGACGGTAAAGAGCCACCTGCAAAGGTCGCTGGCGATGCTGCGGGAAAAGATCGAGAGAAGCATGGGGGACGTACATTAATGGACGATCTGGAGCGGCACTTAAAAGATGCGCTGGCGCGCGAGGAAGCGCCGGCGGGGTTTGAGGCGCGGGTGATGAGCGCGGTGAATCAGGCGGCCGAGTCGAGCAGGGGAAGAGCGCGGCCGCGCTTTGGAGAACGACCTCGATGGCAATGGATTTTCGCGACGGCGGCGGCGGTGGTCGTGATCGGCGTGGGGACGGAATGGGAGCATCACGCCGCGGTGGAGCGCGTCAAGGCGGCGCACTTTGAGATGGAACACATCAATGCAGACCGCGAAGCAGGCCAGGCGGCGAAGGCGCAGCTACAACTGGCGCTGAGGATCACCAGCACGAAACTTGAAGAGATTCAGCAGAGGATCGGCGAAGGATCGCAATGACATTGAGGCTTGCGTGGGGAAACGATGGAGAGCGAGGACTGAAATGAGAACAGTAATTGTTGGATTGATCGCGATATTGCCAATGGCGGCGCAGCAGCTCAAGCTGCCGCCCGGGCTGGAGAAACTCGCCGATAAGGCGACCAACGTGGTGGACATTACGTTGGACGCGTCGATGCTTCAGCTCGCGAGCCGGTTTTTATCGGACAAGGATCCCGACGAGGTCCAGGCGAAAAAATTGGTGGGGAAGCTGAAGAGCATTGTGGTGAAGAGTTTTGAGTTCGACCATCGCGGCGAATATGAGCAAAGCGATCTTGAAGAACTTCGTGCGCAGTGGCGCGGGCCGGGCTGGTCGCGCATCGTCGGCGTGAAGAGTAAGAAGGATGGCGAGAATGCCGACATCTATCTGAAAAGCGACGGCAATCAGGTGACCGGCGTCGCGATTCTGGTCGCCGATCCCAAGGAGTTGACCATCGTGTACGTCGACGGCACGATGAATCCGGACGATGTGCGCGATTTGCAGGGTCACTTTGGGATCCCGAAGATCGACGTGGGCAAGGGTGCGATCCGCAAGGACGGCACCGCGAAAGAGGATGATCGATGAAACCGGCGCGGCGGGTTGTGCGCTTTTTCCCCGTGACTTGCGTGATCGTATGCGGTCTCGGGACTTGCGCCCCAGCCAACGCGGCGGATCGCGAATTCAAGGACGTCGTGGCGGCCATCAGCGAGGAATTTCAGACCAGGCCTATGCACATTCCGCTGATGGGGCTGGTGAGCGGGGTCGTCAAGGTTGTCCATCCGGAGGGGACGAAGCAACTGGATGTGGCGATATTCGAAGACCTGGACGCCAGTAAGGGATCGCGGCGGAATCTGGCCGAGTCGGTGCGCTCAGCGGTGGGCCGATGGATGCAGCCGATGGTGCAGGATCATGAGATGAGAAACGGGCAGGATCAGACCGTCCTGGTGTACATGTTTGAAAAGGGTAAGGACGTGAACGTTCTGACGGTGATCGTCGAAAGGGATGAAGCAATCGTGACGGAAGTGCGGCTCAACCCGGAGGTGATGCAAAAGTGGACTTCGTCGCCCTCGACGGCAAACTGCTCATCAAGAAGTTTGATGAGGTCGATTTTGCCCATGCCTTCCCCGTGCATCACGTTGGCGAAGTAACAAGCGTAGTTGGAAGACGTAGTGAACTTACTCAACCCGGCAAGGTATGACATGCGCTGAAGGGCTTCCTCTGCGCCGGGTTAACTGAAATTCCGGGCCGATCCGATAACGCGGTCAAGCAAGTAGAAGGTGGACCCGCGCAGGCACCGGACTCTGTTCGGCACCGTCATCCCACGCGAGGTTCGCTCGGACGACATCGAAGAACGCGCTGCGCGATACCTTCCAGGCCTCGGATGACGGCCCAAGCCTCACGAGCCAAGGATTGTTTTGATTCAGGCGACATAAAGACTTGATGCGACCGGTATCGACCCGCGCGGATGATACAATTTCACAGCACGCGGCTACGTGCCAGGCACTACCCGCGGGCGATACAATCAAGAACGGTCAAATGAAAGTTTCCGTCATCCTGCCCGCCGCCGGCCTCGGCACTCGCATGGGCCGCGAAAAATCCGGCGTGAGCCGCAAGCAGTTCATGTCGCTTGAAGGCGCGCCGATTCTGATCCATACCATCCGGAAGTTTCTGCGATGTCCTTCCGTGCATGAGATCGTGGTCGCGCTGCGCCCGGAAGATTTCGATTGGGCGCGCGGCCTGGTTCATCAGGAACACACGGACCAGCACCATCCCACCCGGCCGGTTCGATTCGTCGAAGGCGGCAATAGCCGGCAGGAATCCGTGGAGCACGCGCTGGCATCCCTCGCGCCCGATACGGAGCTGGTCGCAGTGCATGACGCGGTGCGGCCGTTTGTAGATTCCGAACTGGTGGAACGGGTGATCGCCGAGGCGGCGCGGACGGGCGCGGCCATCGTAGGCATCGTGCCGGTGGATACGGTCAAGCGCGTTCACAAGAACATCATTCGTGCGACGCTGCCCCGGGAGCACCTGGTGCTGGCGCAAACCCCGCAGGTGTTCCGCTTCGATTTGTTGAAACAGGCCTTCGAAATGGCGCGCCGCGACGGCTTCACGGGCACCGATGAGGCCAGCCTGGTGGAACGGCTGGAACAGGTGGAGGTGAGCGTGGTGCAAGGCAGCGATCGAAACATCAAGATCACCAAGCCCACCGACATGGACCTGGCGCGGTTGTTCCTGGCGGAAGAAGCCGACGGACGGACACCCGCATGAGGAGGCGTTTATCATGAGGAGGCGTTCGTCATGAGCCGCGTTTTACCTCAGTTGGCGTGCATGAGGTTCGAGACGGCGTGCATGAGGTTCACCGCCGCGTGAGCGCGCGCGAGATTCGTACCGGCCTGGGTTGGGACGTGCACCGGATCGCGCCGGGGCGGCCGTTGATATTGGGCGGCGTGGCGATCCCGGCGGATTTCGGTCTCGACGGCCACTCCGACGCCGATATTCTTTCGCATGCGATCACGGACGCGCTTCTCGGCGCGGCGGCGCTGGGCGACATCGGCATGCATTTTCCGGATACCGATCCACGCTGGAAGGGCGCCGATAGCGCGCAATTCCTGGTGCACGCCGCGGCGCTGGTGCGCGACGCCGGATACGAGATCGTGAATGTGGATTCGACCGTGATCCTCGAAAAGCCCAAGCTGAAGCACTACCGCGTGGCGATTCGCGAATCCCTGGCGCGGACGCTCGGCCTGGAACTGGATCGCGTGTCGGTGAAATTCAAGACGGCCGAACGGGTGGGCCCGGTAGGCGAAGGCCGCTCCGCGGAAGCGCAGGCGATCGCGACCATTGCAAGCAATGGCTGACGCCGGGCACGCGACATGATGGCGCCGCCCTTGAGGTCGCCGCCGCGCAATGGATGCGCGGCAATCCGCATGTTACGCTGGCAGGGTGGCTCCCTCGCCCACGGCCGACCCGACTGAACTGGTGATCCGCAATATCGACGGGAAAACCGTCACGATGTCGCTGGATCGCGATCGAATTTCGCTCGGCCGGTCCAGCGCGAATGAGTTGTGCTATCCCGACGACAGCGGCCTCTCCCGCCAGCATCTGGCCATCACGAAATCCGACGGCGCCTGGTTCGTCGAGGACCTGGGAAGCAAGAACGGCACCCAGCTCAACGGGCAGCGTATCGAACAGAAACTGCCGTTCCGTCCGGGCGACCGCGTTTCGGCGGGCCATTTAGTGATTGAATTCGCCGAGCACGCCCCGGAGATGTCGAAGACCGTCGTCTTTGTCGAACCCGGCGAAAGTTTTTCCAGCTCCTCGACCACGGTGGTGCAGAATCTCGATGCGGTCATCGGGCCGCAGACCACCGACATGAACAAGACCCAGGTCATGCAGGGGAGCCCGCAGATGTTCGCGCTGATTCGGGCGGGTCGCGAGCTGGCGGGCCATCGTCCGCTGGGCGAGCTGTTTCAGGTGATCCTGGACCTCTCGGTGGACGCGGTGTGCGCCGGCCGCGGCGTCCTTATGACCCTGGAAAACGGCGTTCTGGAAGTGCGCGCGCATCGGGGGGAAGGTTTTCAGATTTCGACCACCGTGCGCGATCGCGTGCTCAATGAAAAGGCGTCCCTGCTGGTGCGCGATGCGCAGCTCGATCAGGCGCTCCGCGAACACATGAGCATCGTCGAGCAAAAGGTTCGCAGCATGCTGGCCGTGCCGCTGCAAACCAACGATCGCGTGATCGGATTGATCTACGTGGATTCGCCGCACCTGATCCGCGAGTTTTCGCGCGAAGATCTCAATCTGCTCACCGTAATGGCCAATGTCGCGGCCATTCGTATCGAGCACGCCCGCCTGAATGAAATCGAAGAGGCCGAGCGCGCCATGGCCAAGGATATGGAGCAAGCCGCTCAGATCCAGAGAGGGCTGCTGCCGTCCAAAGCGCCGGACATCGCCGGGATGGACATCGCCGGCAAGACGGCGGCGTGCAAAACGGTCGGTGGCGACTATTACGATTTCCTCCCGTTCCCCGACGGCCGCGTGGCTATGCTGGTGGGCGACGTTGCGGGCAAGGGCATTCCGGCGTCGCTGCTGATGTCGAGCCTACAGGCTCGCGTCCAGGTTTTGTTTGAAGAGCCCGACGATCTGGCGCGCAAAGTGACGCGCCTCAATAAGATCATCTGCTCCAACTGTCCGGACAACCGCTTCATTACGTTTTTCATGACCGTTGCCGATCCGGCCACCGGCGAGCTGGTCTACACTAACGCCGGGCACAATCCGCCGCTGATTATCCGTGCGGGATCGAAGGGAGGTCCGAAGTTCGAATTGCTCGGCGGCGGCGGCATGATACTGGGGATTCTGCCAATGGCGACCTACCAGGAATCCCGAGCCGTTATGGAGCGCGGCGACGTACTGGTGCTGTTTAGCGACGGTGTGACGGAAGCCGCGAATCCGTCGGATGAGGACTTCGGGGAGGAACGCCTCGCGGCGTTGGTGGCGAGCATGCGGGATCAACCCGCGGACGACATCGTGAATGCGATCCACCTCGCCGTCACGGATTTCTCGGAAGGCGCACCTCCGGCGGACGACATCACGGTAGTGGTCGCGCGGCGGTTGTAGCAGGATCCTCAAAACACCGGATCGGGCCGCGACGGAACACAAATGCTCACAAATAAGTCCCTTGTGTTCCATCCGTGTTTATTCGCGCGCATTCGTGGCTGACTTCTTTTCGGCCGTGTGCTGGATCGCACGGAATTATTGCTTCCAATGGAGGGGCGTCGGCATCTTACGACTATGACGCCATTTACAATCCTCGGAATCGCGGGAAGCCTTCGCAAACACAGTTGGAATCGCGCCGTGTTGCGCGCGGCTCAGCAGCTTGTGCCTGAAGGTGTCGAGCTGAAGATCTTCGACCTGGATGGGCTGCCGCTCTTTAACCAGGATGACGAGCAGCATCCGCCGGTGAGAGTCACCGAGCTTAAGGCCGCCATCCGCGCGGCAAACGCGATTCTGATCGCGACGCCGGAATACAACTACTCCGTCCCCGGCGTGCTCAAGAACGCCATCGATTGGGCGTCGCGGCCCTATGGCGATAGCGCCTGGAGCGGTAAGCCGGTCGCGATTCTGGGCGCGAGCCCGGGCACGCTCGGCACGGTTCGCGCGCAAATGGCGTTGCGGCAGATGTCCGTGTTCCTGGACATGCATCCGCTGAATCAGCCGGAAGTGATGATCACGAACGCGCACGAGAAAGTTGATGCGCAGGGAAATCTCATCGATGAAAAAACCAGGGATCTCATTCGGAAACAGTTGGCCAAGTTGGTCGAATGGTCGCGGCAACTGGAAGCGGGGAAGGCGGCGATGGGCTAACGAGCCGCGACCAAAGGGAGCGGTCTACACGAATGCGAAAGATAAACTGAGAATGATTACCATCCGCGCCTACGATATGCATGTGGAGCAGCTTTTCGAGAAGCTGCGTCGAATCCACCGCGCGCTCTCAGAAGCCGGCATTCCGTACCGTGTCGTCGGAGGCGTGGCCGTGTTCTTCCATGTGGATGCCCGCGACTCGGGCTGCGGTCGCATGACACGGGATATCGACGTCATGGTCGATCCCGCCCGGATAGATGCGGTCAAAATCGCCGCTGAAAAACGTGGATTTCGCTATGAACACACCCCCGATGGTGATAGCCTCACCGACGCGCAAGATCCGGAGAGAACCGTCATACATCTGATTTCCGAGACTGGAGAGACATTCCGCGAGCCAGTTATTTGCGCAGAGGGCGCGCTACTAGCTCCGGTATTCGATCTCGTGCGGATGAAGCTTGGTACCTTTCGGCTGAAAGATCGAGTGCATGTTCAAGATATGGATTCCGTGGGACTCATCACTCCTGAAATTGAAGCCGGGCTCCCGGAAGTCTTGCGTCAGCGTCTAGCCGAGGTCCGCGCGACCGAATAGCCGCATTTTGCTGGTTCAGACCTTGGCGGGCACCATGATGGGCGCGTTGGCCAGCAGCCTGTCCTCGAATTCGAAATCGGGTTTCCCGAAACTGTTGTGCCGCAGATACCACTTGTACGTCTCTTTCAACCCGGTCTGAAAATCGGCCGGCTTGAATTTCAGCACGCGCTGCGCCTTGGCCGTCACCTGCGTAATCGGAGCGTTGTCGAGATACACGCCGAAATACAGTTTAGGTCCCATCGGATGCCCGCCGGCGCGTAAGATATATTCCCGCGGAATGCGGACGAATTTCACCGGCTTCCGGCAGACTCTCGCGAACGCCTCCACCACTTCGATCTGGGAGAGCGGACGCGCATTGGCGATGTTGAACGCGTGGCCGACCGCGTTGGGTTCGTCCATGGCTTTCATGGCCGCCCGCACCAGATCTCTCACGTATACGAACTGCATCAGCCGCCGTCCGTCGCCTGGCAGAATAATGGACCGGTTCACGCGCAAGCGATCCCAGAAATATGCCTCGCGATAGAAAGGATTGCCGGGGCCGTAAATATAGGGCGGGCGCAAAGTCACCACGGGCAGCCCGATTCTTTGATGCAGCCGGAACAGCGCCCGCTCGCTCATCGCCTTGTTGCGGACGTACAGCTCGGGCGCGTCGTCGGGCGCCAGCGCGTCGCCTTCGTGATGGTTCAGGCCGTCGCCATAAGCCGCTACGCTCGACATAAAAATATAACGGTGCATATTGCCGCCCAGTGCGCGGACAGTGGACTCGACTTGGCTTGCCGTGGTCCCGCGCTCCCAGTCATACACGTTGTCGAATACGGCGTCGAAGGTCTTTCCGGCGAGCGCAGCTTTCATCGCAGGCCCGTCATTGCGGTCCGCCATGATGTTCTTGACGCGGCGGCCCAGGTCGTGGCGGGCGCGCCGGTGCAGCACCGTCACGGCGTGGCCCTGCTTGAGCAGCTCGGCCACCATCAGCCTGCCGATGAATTGAGTCCCTCCGATAACCAGACAATTCATGCGCTAATTTCGGGGAATTCGTGAAACTTAGTCGTAATATTCCAGGCCCAGGTGCGTGATCAGATCCTCGCCGCGCATCCATCGCAACGTGTTCTTCAGCTTCATCAGTTGGATGAAAATGTCGTGCTCGGGATACAATCCCGGCGCGGTCATCGGAGCCTTGAAATAGAACGAAAGCCATTCCTGAATCCCGCGCATTCCGCAGCGCTGCGCCAGATCCATGAATAAGACCAGATCCAGAACCAGCGGCGCGGCCAGAATCGAATCACGGCACAGGAAATCGATCTTGATCTGCATCGGATAGCCCAGCCATCCGAAAATATCGATGTTGTCCCAGCCTTCCTTGGAATCGCCGCGCGGCGGATAGTAATTGATTCGTACCGCGTGGTAGAAATCCTTGTACAGCTCGGGGTACAGCTTTGGCTGAAGAATCTGATCGAGCACGCTCAGCTTGGTTTCTTCCTTGCTCTTGAACGATCCGGGATCTTCCAGCACTTCGCCGTCGCGATTCCCCAGAATGTTGGTGGAGAACCAACCGTTCAACCCCAGCATGCGCATCTTCAATCCCGGCGCGAGCAGCGTCTTCATAAACGTTTGGCCGGTCTTGAAATCCTTTCCGCAAATGGGGAGATTCCGTTCGCGGGCCAGATCCAGCAGCGCCGGCGTATCCGTCGTCAGATTCGGAGCGCCGTTGGCGAACGGCACACCCGATTTGAGCGCCGCGTACGCATACATCTGGCTGGGCGAGATTTCCGGATCGTTCTTCATCAGCCCGCACTCGAAATCCTTGAGCGTCTGATGCACGGCGCTGGGCCTGTGAAAAACTTCGGTAGATCCGCACCAGATCATCACCAGGCGCTCGGCCTGGCTGCTCTTTCGGAACTGCTGGATATCGTCCATCAGCATTTCCGTCTTTGCCATCTTCGTGCCGGCCTGTTTTACGTTGGGACCGTTGATTCGCCGCACGTATTCCGAATCGAACACCGCCTTCATCGGGCGTATCGCGCTCAGCGGCTCCTTCAATTGATCCAGCAGCGTGCGTTCCAGAACCGCCGCGTTCACCGCGGCTTCGTAGGCAGTATCTTCGTAGATGTCCCAGCCGCCGAAAACCAGATCGTTGATCCCCGCCAACGGCACGAAGTCTTTGATCTTCGGCGTGTTATTGTCAGTACGCTTGCCGAGCCGAATAGTGGAGAGTTGCGTCAGCGACCCCACCGGCGCCGCGGTTCCGCGCTTCACCGCTTCTACTCCGGCGATGAACGTCGTGGTCACCGCCCCGATTCCCGGGATCAATACGCCAAGCTTTCCGTTCGCGGGCGCAATCTGGACGTTGTCTTGAGCTGCCAAATCCGTTTTAACTCCTTACGATTTGCTCTCCCGGCGTGCTTGCCTGGGGGATTCGAGGCCAACGTAATATACTAGCATTTTATGCTCAATCGCGCGACCGCCGCGGTCACCCAAACCGTGATCTCCACCATCCTTGTCGATGATGAAAAACTCGCCTCCGAAGAACTCGCCTTTCACTTGCGCGAGTTTATGGACGTCGAGGTGATCGCCACCGCGTCCAACGGCCTGGAGGCCCTCAAGCTGATTGAGGACCTGGAGCCGGATCTGGTGTTTCTCGACGTCCAGATGCCCGGACTCGACGGCATGGGCGTCATCCGCAAGCTCCGCGAGAAAAATATTCCACTGCCGTACTTCGTCATGGCGACCGCCTACGATCAATACGCCGTCGAGGCCTTCCGCTGGGAGGCGCTCGATTACCTGTTGAAGCCCGTCGAGAAGGATCGCCTCGCGCTGGCCATCGATCGCGCCCGAAAAAGCATCGCCGAGCGCGCCAAAGTTTCGCAGCCGGAAGCTCCCGCACCCAAGCCCTCACTCCAGCGCACCAAGATCCTCATCAAGAGCAACCATCGGAATTTTATCGTCGACGCCCAGGATGTGGTCTACGCGACCATCGACGACGGATTGATTACCGTCGTCGCCGCGAATCTCGAAGGGCAGTCGAATTACCGCACCATTGAGGAACTGCAATCCAATCTCGACCCCGATACGTTCTGGCGCGTACACCGCTCCTACCTCGTCAACATTCACCGAATCAAGGAAGTGATTCCATGGTTCAAATCCAGCTTCCAGCTCCGCATGGACGACAAGAAGCAGACGGAGATTCCAGTAAGCCGCGTGCAAACCAAGCGCTTCGCGCGCTCCTCAAGCTGTGAGGCGCGACAGTATGGGGCGCTCGTCAGCTCTTGAGGCGCGACCGTCGGGGAGCGCGTTCCGTCTCTGCACGATCCTCGCGATAGCCGCGCTCGCCCTCCACGCCCAACCCGCGACCGATGTTTTCCGAGTCAAATTCGAAACCACCGCAGGCAATTTCACCATCGAAGCCCATCGCGACTGGGCTCCGCAGGGGGCCGCCCGCTTCCACGAACTAGTCACCTCCCGTTACTTCGACGACTCGCGATTCTTTCGCGTTGTCGCGGGCAGATGGGCGCAGTTCGGCATCGCGGGCGATCCGAAAATCGCCCAGGCCTGGCGCCTTCGCACCATCCCCGACGACGTCGTTCACCAGAGCAACGTGCTCAGTTATGTGGGGTTTTCTAACACTGCTCCCCATACGCGATCCACCCAGATCTACATCAACCTCGGCGACAATTCGCGCAACGACGCCGAAGCCGGCTTCGCACCCTTCGGCAAGGTCGTCGAAGGGATGGAAGTCGTCCAGAAACTTTATTCCGGCTACGGCGAAAACTCCGGCGGCGGAATGCGCGCCAATTTGCAGGATCACAAACAGGAGCCTCTCTTTACAGAAGGCGACGCTTACCTCGACCGCGAATTTCCGAAGCTCGACAAGATGATTCGTGCGACTGTGATCCATCCATGACCCCTCGGTACCTCGAAGATCTGACTGTCGGCGAGCGGCACACCGCCGGCCCCATCGAATTGACCGAAGAGGAAAGCGTGGCCTTCGCGACACGCTACGATCCGCAGCCGATGCACATCGACCCCGCCTTCGCCGCCCAAGGCCCGTTTCACGGGCTCATCGCCAGCGGCTGGCAAACTTGCTCCTTGATGATGCGCATGACCATCCAGGCCAAACTATTCGGCTCCACGCTAGTCCTCGGACTCGGCGTGGACGAATTGCGCTGGCCCACTCCGGTTCGCCCTGGCGATTCCATTTCGGCGGAAATCGAAATCCTATCGATCACGCCCTCGAAATCGAAGCCCCAATTCGGCGTCGTGCGGATGCGAAGCACCGGCCGCAATCAAAGAGGCGAAGTCGTACTGTCGATGATTACTTCGGTCTGGGTTCCCAGAACACCGGTCTGACGCCGGACAAGCGCGAGCCGAGAAAGCGCACAGGCCGTTCGTGCCGTTGTGCGCGATTCATAACAAGCGCACAGGCCGTTCGTGCCGTTGGCGCGATTCATAACAAGCGCACAGGCCGTTCGTGCCGTTGTGCGCGATTCAGATGAGCCCCTAGCCGGAACAGCCCCACCAGTGATACCCTTTCATGTGGTGAGTTCCCCGACCCTGTCCGCGATCCTCCTCGCCATCGCTTCCGCGGCGCTCGCTCAGAATGCCTCGCGTCCGCCGGATATCGGGCGACTGGCCGACGACCCTTCCGTGAAATCGGCGCTCGAAGCCGTCAAACGCAATGAGCCGCGCTTCATCGAAGAACAAATTCGCATCTGCGAAATCCCCGCGCCCCCTTTCCACGAGGACGTCCGCGGAAAAGAGCTGGAGCGCCTGTTCCACCAGGCCGGTCTTGAGAACGTCCGTATCGACGCGGTTGGCAACGTCATCGGCGTCCGCCCCGGCGGTTCGCCGCATCCGAATTTCGTGATGGCTGCGCATCTCGATACCGTTTTCCCCGAGGGCACCGACGTGCATGTCACGCGCCAACAATCCAGCAAAGGAAGCGGCGCAATTCTCAAAGGCCCCGGCATTGGCGACGACTGCCGCGGACTCGCCGTGCTGCTCAGCGTGATTCACGCGCTGAAGGAAGCCAACGTGAAAACCCAGGGCACCATTACTTTCGTTGCCGACGTCGGTGAGGAGGGCCTCGGCGATCTGCGCGGCACCAAGAATCTTTTCGACGATAGCCTGCGGGGCCAGATCGACAAATTTGTCTCCATCGACGGCACCGGCCTCAACCTTACCAGCGTCGGCGTCGGAAGCTATCGCTATCGCGCGACGTTCAAGGGACCCGGCGGCCACAGCTTCGGCGCTTTCGGCATGGCCAATCCGATTCAGGCGATGGGACGCGCGATTGCCAAGATCGACAGTTTCGATGTGCCCTCGACGCCGAAAACCACGTTCAACGTCGGCCGCGTCGGCGGTGGAACTTCGGTGAATGCGATCCCCTTTGAATGCTGGATGGAAGTCGACATGCGTTCCGCTGACAAAGATTCGCTCGAAGCGGTCAACGCGAAGTATAAGGCCGCGGTGTCGCAAGCGGTCGAAGAGGAGAACCGCCGCTGGAGTAATCGGAGCCCGGTTTCCGTCTCGAATGAACTCGTCGGTGTGCGGCCCGCCGGCAGCACTCCTCCCGATTCGCCCATCGTGATCACCGCCGCTGCCGTCTCCAAGCTATTCGGCTTTGGGGGAAGACTCAACGAAAGCTCCACCGATTCGAACGTCCCCATGAATCGGGGCATCCCTGCCATCACCATCGGTGGGGGTGGCTTGGGCATGGGCGCCCATGGGTCGAACGAAACCTACGATACGACGGATTCGTGGCTGGGAACCCAGCGCGCGCTCTTGCTCGCCATTGCCCTGGCGCGTTGACACGTGGCGCACGCTTCAGCGTGCCGTGTCGAGATTCATCTCGACATTTCTTTCTTACGGAACCGCGACCGTAAGGGAGCGCCGCGCACATTGGTCATTTTCAACATCCTCTTCAGCGTCCGCGGCGAGCTCCAGTTCACCGTCGGAAGTCGCGTCTGAGCCCGGCAGCGAGGCGGCCACCCGAACGCGCGCTAGAATGTGACAGCGTGCCTTCCGTCATCGAACTCCATCAACTCGCCAAACGATACGGCCGCATCCACGCCCTCCAATCCGTGACGCTCTCGGTCGGCGCGGGCGAGATTTTCGGATTGCTCGGCCCCAACGGCGCCGGCAAGACCACCTTGATCCGTCTGCTCACCGGCTCTACGCGCCCATCCGCGGGCCAGGTGAACGTGCTCGGCCTCGACCCCGTGCGCGATTCGCAATCCGTGCGGCGCCAGATCGGCTACATGCCGCAAGCCCCCGCGCTCTATGAGGACCTCTCTCCGCGCGACAACATTCGCTTTTTCAGCCGCGCGCACAAACTCGAAAACATCGAGCAGCGCATAGACCAGTTGCTCGATCTCAGCAATCTGCGTTCCCGCGAGCGCGATCCCGTCTACACCTTCTCCGGCGGAATGAAGCAGCGCGTTTCGCTTGCCTGCGCGCTGGTGCATCGCCCGCGCGTGTTGATGCTGGATGAGCCGACCGCGGGCGTCGATCCCCGCCTTCGCGCCGAATTCTGGAATCATTTTCGCGAGCTCGCCCGCGCCGGCGTCACACTGCTGATCAGCACTCATCAAATGGATGAAGCGCTCTATTGCGATCGTCTCGCGATCCTGCGCGATGGTGGCCTGCTCGCCTGCGACACTCCCCGCAACCTGCTCCATCGCGGCAGCACGCGCATTCACATCCGGCGGGGCGGAAACGGGGTGAACGAGGAAACAGTCACGGAAACGCACGAGAATTATTCCGAGTTCCTGCCACAACTTCTGCGCGGCTACGGTCTTGATCCAGCAATTACCAGGATCGAGATCGATCGCGACAACCTGGAACAGATCGTGCTCGCTATGATCGAGAAGACCGTGCCGCTTGCAAACTCCGGCGATATTTTCAGGGAGATGCCGCCCGATGCGTAAGGCTTTCGCTGTGGCCGCGCGCGTCTTTCGCCAGCTCGCGCGCGACCGCAGATTCCTGGGGCTCTCCATCGCCGCGCCGCTGCTGGTCATCTACATCACCAAGGCCGCGCTCGACAGTTTCAACGTGCCCTTCGTCAACGTCAGCCAGTTCGTGGTGCCCATCGGTGCGTTCGTGGTTCACTTTGTGACGTACGTGCTGTGCGCCATCGTGCTGGTTCGGGAACGCACGGCGCAAACCCTGGCGCGCATGTTCGTCAGCGGTTATCGCCGTGCGGACATCATCGGCGGCTACGTGCTCGCCTACACCTGCCTCGCGACCCTGCAGAGCTTCCTGGTTCTGGCCGAGCTGTCGCTGCTGTTTCATCTGAGCTACAGCGCGAAAACGCTCTTCTCTATCTATCTGGTGATCTGGCTGCTCGCGATCATCAGCATTTGTCTGGGCATCTTCGTTTCGAATTTTGCGAGAAACGAAGGACAGGTGCTGCCCTTCATCCCGCTGGTCACGGTGCCGGGTATTTTTCTGTCCGATGTGATCTTCTCCGTCGACCGCTTCCCGCGCTGGATGCAGTGGTTGAGCCACGCGACCCCGCTCTTCTATGCGAACAAAGTGATCCAGGGGTTGATTAAGCCCGGCGGAACGCTCGCCGACAATTGGACTCGCGTCGCGCTGCTGCTCGTTTATGGCGTCATCGTGCTTGTGCTCGCCACCGAAACCCTCCGCGAAATGGACTGATTTGAGGCGCGACCGTAAGGGAGCGCGTGCTTTCTGAGCCGCGACTAAAAGGAGCGGCCTCAAACGCGCGACCAGCGGTCGCGCTTCTTCTCGTGGGGCCGCCAATCGTGGCGGCAAGCCGGCCTTCGGGCCGGCTTCTCTTCGGTTCGGCCCCACTCAGTGATTACAAGAAAACAAGCTGTTAGACTGAAGTTGCTTTTGACATGAACTGGAGATCTGCCAGCCTAATGGCCTCGGTGTTCGTTCTCACCCTTGGCCAGCCGAGGCTTGTCTTCTCGCAGGAAGCCCCATCGATCAATGAAGTGAAGTCAATCCTGCGCGAAGCCAGTGCTCTGATCCCAATGATCGAGGCATCCCAAGCATGGACCGTCGCGGCAAATATCGCGGCCAAGCAAACACAGGCGGGCGACGATGAGGGAGCACTGGCAACACGCACCCTTGTGCAGGGTCCAAATCAAGCCCGGACCGCTGGCGGTGTCGCTTACAGCTTAGCGGCCGAGGGTCGCTTGCCGGAGGCACTTCAGCCTATCGCAGCCATGGCGGATGGACAGGAAAAGGCGGTTGCGTATTGGCAGGTTACGCAAGCGCTCCTGAAGACCGCCAAGTATAACGACGCACTTACAGTGGCGCGGCTCATCACAAAGGATCCGAGGGAAACCGGTCGATTCCTAGACTGCTTACTGCAGATTTACGCGGCTCAGTCGAAAGCTGGTGACCGGCAGGGGGCGTCGGCTACGCTGAGCGAAGCTTTGGCCGCGGTGGAGCGGGAACCGCAGTTTCCCCCAGGGATGTCTAAGCCGATGCCCACGGTTCTTGTCTACTCGTACCGGCCTGGTATGTTCCGGAGCATTGTGCACGCGCTGGTGTTAGCCGGAAATCCAGAAGCCGCACGAACCGTCGTTGCACGTATTTCCACCATGGCGGATCGGGAGCAAGACTCCGAAAGGAAGCGGGGTATCTTGGGGCCATTGGCGGCCGCACAAGCCGATGTTGGAGACTTCACGGCCGCGCTGCGTACAGCTGAGCCAATAAAATCCGACTTCTTCGTTCAGCAGACCTTCATCGCAGCGATTGCGACCGAACAAGCTCGACAAGGTGACGTACCTGGTGCTCTTACGACTCTCGCGGGTGTACCCCAAGGGTTGAACGTGGGTATGCTACAGGGGATGTCAAGAACACTTTCCGATTTTGGCAACTATACCGGGGCGCTCGCCGTCGTTGACAAAATGAAGGGGCCCGGAGAGCGCGCGTATGGGCTTGCAAGCTTGGCATTTGAGCAGTGCGATAAAGACCCTGTGGGTGCCAATCTTAATGTCAGTTTGGCTTGGAAACTAGCCCAGGAAGAACGACACCAAGCGCAACCATTCATGTTTCAAAATGCCGTGAAATTCGTCGCCGCCACACGAGCCAGACTTGGCGATTCCGCGGGAGCGCTCGAAATCATCAATGGCCCGGATCTCCAAGACAAAGCGTGGCCCTCGCAGTCCTGGCTCAAGCGATGGTTAGCGTAGGCAAGAAGGACGCCGCCCTTGCATTATCGAAGAGCCAAGATGCACCTCGGGTGCGGGCGAATAGCTTATTGCAGATCGCAAGCTCGTTGATGGATCAAATCGAAGCAGCGAGCCACAAGACCGCTGCACCCCGCTAGACCAATCGCACGCATCTCACATCTCTACCGCTTCCGCACCTTCGACGATCGCGACTTCGTCGCCGCAGCCACCCGAGCCGCTCTCCGCACCAGATCCCCCAGCGCATCGCGATGAACGCGCGGCATCCGCACCAGCACCCACGGATATTTCAGGTAATGATCCGTGATGAAGTATGTCTCCGGATCGGCCGCCATCAACTCTTCACGTTCTTCAAACGTGGTGGCAAGCACCAGCCAGTCCGGCTCGTTATGTTGCCGCGCGAACAATTTCCCGCTGATCTTGAAAGCCGGCGTGCCGTAAGAGGTGCCTTCCTCGGCGTGGTCGATCGCGAGAGCTATTTTGCGTACGGTGTCGAAGGTCGGCATCCCAAAACTACCACAGCACGCTCTTGTCGATGCTCGCGAGCGTCGGCCGACCCATCAGCATCATCGTCGCCTCGAACTCGTGCCGCAGAATATCCACCACCCGCGTCACGCCTTCCGCGCCGGCCACGCCCAAGCCCCACAAATACGGACGCCCGATCTGCACCGCAGCCGCGCCGCGAGCCAGCGCCTTAATCACATCGGTGCCGCGCCGAATGCCGCCGTCGACGATCACCGGCACGCGCCCCTCCACCTTTTCGACCACCAGCGGCAGCGCATCTATAGTCGCGGGCACCGTGTCCAGATTGCGCGCTCCGTGATTGGAGACTATGATGCCCGCGACGCCGGCCTTCACCGCAATCGCGGCGTCATCGGGATTCAGAACCCCCTTTAGCATCACCGGAGTCTTCGCGAAACCGCGCAGCCAGTCAATATCCTTCCACGTGAGCGTTGGATCCAGATAATCTTTGCCCTTCAGATTCGGCAATTCGCGGACGGGCAGGTCGCCCTTCGCCCGGTCCTCGCGATTTCTCGCGCCGAAAGTCGGCGAATCCACGGTCACGCACAATCCCCGGCATCCCGAACCTTCCGCCCTCTGCACCAGGTCCTTTGTGAACGCACGATCGCGCTGTACGTAAAGCTGGAACCACACCGGACCGGTCGCCGCCCGCGCAATGTCTTCCACTTTCATGGACGCGCTGCTGCTGATGCACAGGGTCGCCTTCGCGGCCGCCGCTCCGCGCGCCACGGCCAGCTCGCCTTCCGGGTGAATCAGCCGCTGCCCTCCGGTGGGTGCGAGAATGATCGGAAACGGCATCTCCTGGCCAAACAGCTTCACGCGCGTGTCCAGCTTGGACACATCCTGCAAAATGCGCGGCTTCAGCCGGATATGCTCGTAGGCTTCATGATTCCAGCGCATGGTGATCTCATCCGCGGATGCACCCATGATGCGCTCCCACGCTCCGTGCGAGACATGTTTTTCGGCTTCAGCCTGATAATCGAAAAGGGAGAGCAGTTTCTCCAGATCCACTTGGGCGTCAGCCGGTGCCTGGGGTTGGCTATGGGTTTGGCTCTGCGCACGCAGCCGCGCGGCCGCGGCAAAGCCCAGCGCGGAGAAGAGCAGTTCGCGTCGTGAAGATGGAGTCGCCAAAACCGGATTATAGCGCGCTGTGGGGCGGGTCCCCTGACCCGCGCGCGACCCCTGGCGCGCTTCATTCAAACTACCTCGTTCTATTCGTGTTCATTCGTGGCCAAACAATCCAAAAAACGAAGGGCCGAGGATCGCTCCCCGGCCCGCTGCGCAGTTATGAGTCGTTATGAAGTATGAAAAGAACTAGCGCCGCCCGCGGAAGCCTCCGCGGAAGCCGCCATAGAATCCCGGCCCGCCCAAGTAGAGGCCGATGCCCGGTCCGTAGTAGGGATAGCCATACCCATATCCATACCCATATCCATACGGCGGATAGTAGCCCGGACCGTATCCCGGCCCGTAATACGCTGCCGCCGGAGGAGCACCGTAACCCGGGGCGCCATAACCCGGGCCGTACGCAGTCTGCATCCTGGGCGCGCCAGTGGTCTGATAGTCACGCGGATCGACGTAGCGGAACGCCTGCGGCGCATGCTCGGTCGAAATCGTCACCGGCTGCTCCACGCGGAATGTCATTACGGTTTCCGGATACAGGATGGTCGGATGGCCGCGCGTCAAAAGCACGCCCACCGTGCTCACCAGGAAGCCCGCGCCCGCGCCAACCGCGGCGCCGCCCGCGCCTCCCACTCCCGCGCCGATCGCCGCGCCCGCTCCAGTGGTCACGCCGATCGCGGCCGCATCTCGGCCCACCGACGTCGGGCCGTTACGTGTGATGAACTGCGTCTGCACCGGCACCTGCTGCCCATCCACCACCGGCAGATCGGTCAACTGAACGCCGAGCTTCGACGTGCCTTCCACGCGGCCCGCCTTCTTCGCTTCGGTCACGTGCCCGCCCAGCGTCTGGCCGCGATCCGCAACCACCACGCCGTCCACCACAATCGGCCGCACCAGCGTCGCCGAAAACGCGTCGCCTGGCTGGTTTCTATCCGACGACAGCGCCTGATTCAACCGGACCGTCACGTAGGTCCCGGGTTTGATTGTCAGTTGCGCCGGCACCATCCGCGCCGGCTGGGGCATTGACTGGTTCTGTGGAAAATTCTGTGGATCGGCCGTGGGGTTAGCCGAAGGTTGACCAACGGCCGGATCGGGGGCCGTGTTGGCGCTCGGCGCCGGGTTGGTTTCGCCAACGCGATGCCAGCCGCCATTCGTTTGTGCGCCGCTCGATTGCTGCGGCAACGGCGCGGCTGTTGAATCCTGCGCCAAAGTGATATTGGAAATCGCCAGGAGGCCGACCATCAGGCCCAGACTAGCGGTGCGAAAAGCTGTTGAGATCTTCATAATGCTCTTAGTGTCTCCATCATACCGGACGGACAATCTAGTGCAGGCGTTTCGCCATTCTAAGCGACTGTAATTAAAGGGTCAAAAGGACAGGTTTGTGGCTGAAATGCACCGCGTTGGTGGTTTTAAGCCAATCGTAACGCACGCCTCTGCGCGAGAGCGTTCTTCGGGCGTCAGTATCGCGGTTCCAGTCGAGCTGGGGATTGGATCTGCGCCTTCGAAATGGCGCGCGGGATCGGGCGGATTAACCCTTGGGCTTCTGCGCTTTTCGACGGGCCGCCCAGAACGCCTTCATCCTCTCGGAGGCGGCTTTCTTCTCGGCCGCGGTGAGTTTACGGCGCTTCCTGGCCGGTTTCGACTTCGCGGGACTGGCCGCCGCGGGCGCGCCGGCTCTCGGGGGCCGGCCGCGGCGTTTTGCGGGACCTTGTAAAGCTTCGATCGCCCGAGTCAGACGATCGCGTTCAGCTAACAGAAGCGAAACAATATGTTCAGTTGCCATCGCTTGTGATGCTAACATGCAACTGACTGAAACGCAAGGGCGAATCGAGTATTCTCCGTGTTCTCAGCAGCGGCGTCGGAATCACTTTTCGACCAGGGACTCGGCGGCCGCGATCGCCGTATTGCAATGAATCGAAACGGTATCCTCCAATTTCACCGCATAGCCTCCGGCCAGCGTTACCGCCACCGCCGCCCCCTGCTCCCGCGCCAGATCGAAAACCAGGCGGTCGCGCGCCTTTAAGCCGTCGATCGAAAGCGCCAATCCACCAAGCTGGTCTTCGCGATATGGATCGGCGCCCGCGACGTAGACCAACAACTGCGGTCGAGACTCGCTGAGTCCCTTGCGACAAGCCTCGCCGAGCCGGTCCAGATATTCCGCGTCGCCGATTCCATCCTCTAAATCGACGTCGATGTTGGAGGGCGGCTTGATGCTCGGATAATTGTTGAGCTGATGGAGCGACAAGGTGAACACGGAGGGATCCCCGGCGAAAATCGCGGCCGTGCCGTTGCCGTCGTGAACATCGCAATCGACCACCATGGCGCGCTCGATCAGGTGTTCCTGCTGCAGCTTGCGAATGGCCACGGCGATGTCGTTGATGGCGCAGAATCCCTCGCCGTGACCGGCGAATGCGTGATGGAATCCGCCACCGATGTTGAATCCTATCCGGTCCTTAAGCGCCATTCGCGCCGCCAGGGTGGTCCCGCCGGCGGCCAGCCAGAAGGCTTCCACCATTTGACGAGAATACGGAATCTCCAGCTTCATCAACTCCAGGTAATCGAGAGTGCCCTGCTTGAGCCGCGTGATCCATCCGCGCTGATGCACCAGCAATAGATCTTCATCGGTGGCGGGGTCGGGTTGAACGATATCGGCCGGCTCCGCGAAACCGGAAGCCAGCAGGCGATCCCGAATCAGCCGGAATTTCTGCGAGGGGAAGACATGCGGGCCGAGGTTGAGATCGTAGCCGTCGTGATAGACCAGTTTGAAGGGGAGCATGCTAGCGGCTCCCGGCGGAGAATCCCCACCCTGACGGGTGGGGTTGGGCTGGATAGCGTTTGCGGCGAGCCGCGAAGAAGCCCCACGCTGACGCATGGGGCTGGAGCGTCAGCGGGTTCATATGCCCTCCGATTGCAGCGCGGTGACTAGTGCCGCGCCATATATGTCTTCCACCGAACATCCGCGCGAAAGATCGTTGAACGGTTTCGCTAGGCCTTGCAGAAACGGGCCGTAGGCCGCGGCTCCGCCCAGGCGCTCCACCAGTTTGTAGGCGATATTCGCGCTGGCGAGGTCGGGGAAGATGAGCGTGTTGGCGCGGCCCGCCACGCTCGATCCCGGCGCTTTGGATGCGCCTACTGCCGCGACCAGAGCCGCGTCGCCCTGCAATTCGCCGTCGGCGTCGATTCCCGGGGCGCGCTCGCGCAAGATTCGTAACGCTTCGATCATCTTTTCAGCGAACGGATGTTTTGCGCTGCCTTTGGTGGAGAAGGAAAGCAGCGCAACCTTCGGTTCGGCACCGATCACGGTCCAGGTGGAGTGCGCGGTCGCGATCGCGATCTCGGCGATCTCCACGGCGGAGGGATCGGGGACCATGGCGCAGTCGGCGAACGCAAGCACGCCATCGTGGCCGAAGCTGCGATCCTGAACGCACATAAAGAATACGCCCGATATGGTGCGGATGGCGGGCGCGGGACCGATGCATTGGAGGGCGGCGCGGGCGGTCTCGGCGGTGGAGTTAACGGCGCCACCGACTCCTCCATCGGCATCGCCGGCCGCGACCATCAGGGCGGCTCGATACAAGGGGCGGCGCGCGATGTCAGTAGCTTCGATCCGGGTGATGCCTTTGGCCCGGCGGCGTTCGAGATACAGATCGACATAATGGGCGGCGTGTTTCGGGTCGTCTGCGGCGGCCTCAATGAGGATCGGGTCAACCAGGCCTTCCTTCGAAAGACGGGATGCGGCCTGCTGCACGCGAGCGTCGCGGCCCTCGGGAAACACGATGCGCTTGCGTCTGGGAATCCGGCGGAGGCGCTCGATCTGCCGCGCGAGGAAGAGAGTGGCGGATTCGGGAATCCCGGACGCGAGGCACATCGTTCAATTCTAACTGCGCCAAGTGTCATCTGCGCTGACTTGGCGTACGATTCGTCGATGGTCGCGGTGATCGTGCTAGATTTGGGTGATTCGACTGGGATCACGCGACTCATTCCGTGCCGAGCACCAGGTTTCTGTTTTGGAATATTAACCGCAAGCCGTTGGCCGACGCCGTCGCCGACTTGGCACACGCCGATCAGATTGATATCGTAATTCTGGTCGAGTGCGAGATGGAACCTAACAGTGTCCTCTCGGCCTTGAATTGTGGCTCGCTGGGTGGGTTTCATTTTCCACTTAGCGAATGCGCCGCAGTCCGAGTATTCACCCGATTCTCGCGTGACTTCTTAACTCCAGTCGATGAGAGTGACCGCGTGTCCATTCGGCGTTTGGATTTGCCCGCAAGGAATCAGATCGTTTTGGCAGCCGCTTATCTACCAAGCAAGTTGTACTCGTCGGATGACAGCCAGGGGTATGAGTGTGCTGAACTCAGCCGTCAAATCGTCGCGGGAGAGGAGAAGGTTGGCCACCAGCGAACGGTACTGGTGGGCGACCTTAACGTGAATCCGTTCGAGCATGGAATGATCTCGTCCGGAGGGCTTCATGCGGTGAGTTCCCGCAAGGTTGCAAGTCGGGGAAGCAGGACGGTTCGAGGTCGCGAGTATCCCTTCTTCTACAATCCCATGTGGGGCCACTTTGGCGACGCGGCAGGAGACACAGCCGGTTCTTACTATTACGAGCGCGCGCAGCATGTAAACTATTTCTGGAACCTGTTCGATCAGGTCTTGATCCGTCCAGAGCTTGCCAGGAGCTTCGATCCATCCCAGCTTAGAATAGTAAAGAGTATCGGCTCGCGATCACTGGTTCGGCAGGACGGTACGCCTGATTCAAAGTTCTCGGATCACTTGCCGATCGTGTTTGAGTTAGAGTTCTAATTACGGAGTGTACAAATGGCAGCGCAAACAGACCTTTGGGGCGAAATTCAAGCTGAGGCGATCCGAACTCCGGTTTCCATCTTGCGCGAACAGGCGGCGCTGCTCGGACCGAAGACGCAGAATCTCATCGAAGCCAAGGTCGCCACGACCACCGAACTCGGCACTTTCTTTCATTCCTTCAACTTGGTTGTTCCCGCGCTGGATAGTTACACTTACAGACTGTTTAGGATCAGCCATCAGATCGAATTGTATCCGATCCGTGTTAACGGCAACCCGGTCGTTGACCTCGCCGACGAAGGAGCGTTTAGGGATTGGCTCCGGCAGCGGCTCTCCTCTGAGGAAACCAAGAGAATCATCGCCAGTCTCACAGCGCAGGCGAGCGGTTAGCCCGAGCCGATTCGGCTCGATATGTTATTCTGATCACTGACGAGGCAACAAGCGGGGACGTAGTTCAGTTGGTTAGAACGCCGGCCTGTCACGTCGGAGGTCGCGGGTTCGAGCCCCGTCGTCCCCGCCAATCCAAGCTCCATGGCTCTTTTCTTTTTGCTGTTCGTGTTCTTCGTGGTGATTGCAGCCATCGTGCTGTTCGCGTTTCCGCCTCATCGCATCGCCGAATGGCTGGGGCGGAGCAGTCAGAAGAAGTAGCGCCCCTTCTACGCGACGACATCCTTCCGTAGCTATACTGTCGCTATAACTGGGGCCAGGAGCGTGTCGCAATTCCCGGGAGAGCGTCACATTTATAGGAGAGCCTCGAATGCCTGCCGTTTTCGCCAACGCAAATCTAGCTCGATGGCCGCGGTGTTGCCTGGATTGGCGGCACGAAAGTGAAGGTCAACTGAGGTAGTACTCGATAAGATCGCCAATGGCTGGAGCCCGGAAGAAATCCATTTTCAACACCCCCACCTCTCGTTGGCGCAGATCCATGCCGCTTTGACTTACTACTATGAAAACTGGGACAAAGTCGATGAGCAGATCCGGCGCGGATTGGAAGAGGCTGGAGGGCTTGCAGCCGAGGTCTCCGATGCCGGCCTCCGGCGCAAGTTGAACGATCTCAAGCAGTCGCTTTGAGCCTCCGCGCGTCGCGCGGCGATCGATCCCGGGACGACGTCCTTTGATACTCTTTGTTGCGTGAGCAACAAACCGAAAAAGACATGGTACGGCGTGCGGACGCTGTACCGGATCACGGCAAAAGGCAAGCCAAAGTCGCGGGACGAGCACTACGATTCCGATGCAACACTTGTTGAGGATCGAATCGTCCTGATCCAGGCGGTCAGCTTCCACGACGCCATCAAGCAGGGGACCAAAGACGCTCGCTCCTATTGCAGGCGGACGAAAGTCGTCAACATCTATGGCCAGAAGGTAGTGACGCGGTTTCTGGGCGCCTGAGAGGCTTTCGAGATGTTCGACCCGAAGCCTGCCGTCGGTGCGGAGGTGTTTTCATCAACAGAATTGATGCGCAGCGCCGTCCCCGATTCGGCCGTGGTCGGGGCCAAAATGGGTCCGAAGGTTTCGGAAGGCCGGGAAGCGCGGCGCAAATTTATGGACGGCGGCATCTTGCGGAAAGCTCTCGCGCTGACGGCGTCGAGCAATCGAAGATAGGCAGATCGGGATAAGATGGTGAACTTGGCCCTTGCGAGGGTCCGCCAATAATGGATCACAAAGAAGGGCATTTCCGGTCGTCCGATTCCGTGCGCGACGTCGTCATTGGGATGGCGGACGGGCTGACGGTTCCCTTCGCGCTGGCGGCGGGACTCACGGCCGTCGCGGCATCGCGCGTGATCGTGATCGCGGGATTGGCGGAGATTGCGGCGGGATCGATCGCCATGGGGCTGGGCGGATATCTGGCCGCGCGCAGCGACGCCGAATACTACGAGAGCGAACGGAAGCGCGAGGAATCCGAAGTGGTCGAGAGGCCGGCGGACGAGCGGCGGGAGGTGCAGGAGATTCTCGAAACCTACGGCCTCAGCGAGGAACACGTCCAGGCGGTGCTGTCGCACTTCGAATCGAAACCGGTGTTGTGGGTGGACTGGATGATGCGGTTCGAACTGGGAATGGAACGGCCCGATCCGCGGCGGGCGCTGCGCAGCGCGCTGACCATCGCGGGGTCCTACATTGCGGGCGGTTTTATTCCACTCTCGCCCTACATGGTCACCGCGAGGGCCGCGACCGCGCTGGAATACTCAGTGGCGTCGACGGCGGTCGCGCTGGCGGTTTTCGGATACATTAAGGGGCGGTTCACGGGAGCATCGCCGCTGCGGAGCTCGATACAGACGACGGTGATCGGGGGGTTGGCGGCGGGGGCGGCGTATGCGATCGCGAAGATGTTCAGTGGGTAGCCCGAAAAGCCGAGATGACTCTCGGCTCAGCAGGCCGGGCGGCCCGCGCCACCATTACCGAACGCACGCCCTGACGGGCGCGCCTCAAAGGACGGGAATCAGCGGGCGAGCGAAAACGGCGTCTCGAAGATTGCCTGCGCGCGGGCGACGGCGCGCCAGCCGTGCGGAATGGACGCCGAGGCTGGCTTGGTCATCGCGCCTTCTTTCAGCGCGAACAACTGATTGCGATTGGCGATGAACAAGACTCCGTTGGCAGGCACAACGGTCGAGTACACCGAGCTGCCCATGTTGTACACGCCCAGCACCTTCTCCGTCTTGCCGTGCTGGAGCACCGCGACGTCGCCATCTTCATCGCCCAGGTAGACCTTGTCGCCGATCAGCATGGGCGAACCCCATACGGACGCGAGCATATCGTGCACCCAGTATTCCTTGCCGGTCGCGGCGTCCAGGCAATGCAGAAAGCCGCTGAAATCGGAGTAATACAGCAAGCCGTCCTTCAGGGCGCCGGTTGAAATGGAACGTCGAATTTTATCGAAGTGCCAGATGCGGCCGGAATCGGTGATGTCGTCGCGCTTGGTCGCATCGATCGCGTAGAGATGGCCGACGCCTTCGCCGTGCTCGGGGTCCTGGCCGTTGGCGATGTAGACCTTGTTGTCGTAAATCACCGGGGTCGAAATCACTTCGTTGCGGGTCTTGGGCCACACCGAATCCTTGGGATTCATATCAAACCACCACAGGCGCTTGCCGGTGAGGGCGTCATACCCGCGAACGTAGCCGTCGCCCTGTCCGATCACCACCTGCACTACGTCGCCGATCTTGCCGACAGCGGCCGACGACCACTGGCCGTGCAGAATCTTGTCGTGCACCGGATTGTCTTCCCACACCAGCTTGCCGGTCTTCTTGTTCACTGCGATAATCGCTGGCGCGTTGGGCGAGGGAATGTGGACGTGGCTCTCATCCTGGCCGTTGGAGGTGCTGACAAAAAGCAGGTCGCCATAGGAGACCGGCGAGGAGTTCGACATGTTGTGGGGCTCACTGCCGACCTCTTCCATCATGTCGAACTTCCAGACCACCTTCGCGTGTTTGGTTCCATCGCCGTGCGTATCCAGCGCCACGATTTCGCTGCGGTTGGTGACGTAATACAGCATGTCGCCTTCGACCATGGGCGAGGAGCACACGCCTTGAAACGGCCAGTCGTTGGCGCGGCCGGAGGCTAGCTTGGCGTTGGTGTGCTGCCACAGGAATTCGCCGTCCGATTCGCGGAATGCCATCAGGACGCCGCGATCGCCGCCTTCTTTGGGATCGCGCACCAGCTCGTTGTTGGTGCCGACGTAAACCTGCCCGCCCGCAACCACGGGATTTCCGTAACTCTGCGAGCCGAGCTGCGCCACCCACTTGACGTTCTTGCCGGTCTTAACGTCCCAGCTCGAAACCACTTTCTGATCGGAGACCATGTTGCGGTCCGGCGTGCCGCCCCACATGGGCCAATCGCCTTTGCCGGGATCGGAGGCGCGAACGAAAAACGTCGCGGACGCGGTCAGCACCGCTGCTATCAAAGAGATGCGAATGATTTTCATGACTATTTATTTGCGGTCAACTTCAGGTTATCCAAGTAGGCTCCGAATTGCGCGTCGGCGAACACGCCCGGCGCACCCTCGCGATTGCCAATGGGGTCGATCTTCTCGAGAGTCCATGCCGCGGGCTCCGGGGCGCCGACAGGCCAGGCTTTGCCTTGAATCCGGACTTTCCCTTCGGGAAGGTTTTCGACGCGGAGTTTCAGGCGATACCACGTGTCCGGCTTCCATTCGAAGGGCTTGCCCACGCTACGCTGGATCTCCGGCTCCCACGGTTCGATTTTAATCTCCTGGTTGTTGCCGTAGAGCACCATGGTGTAGGTTTGCGCGGTGATTCCGATGTCGCCCATCTGACGGCGCTTCATGTTGACGCGAACATCGGCCTCGACCGTGTAGTTAGACCAGTTAGTCGGTCCAATCACCAGGCGAATGCGCTTGAACAGCGTCTCATCCGGCGATTTTTCGAGGACCTTCTGGCCGTCGAGGGTCGCGACCTTGAACTTGCCGGCGACCGCGTTGACCCAACCCGGCGGCACGTCGCCGTCCTTATACTCTTCGAAAGTTTCGGTCCAAGGAAGCGGATGAACGACGCGCGCGCGAGCTTGGCCGGAGAGATTGCCAACGGTGGCTTTGATCAATCCCGCCGATTCGAAGGGATCGGTGGCGACGGTGTAGGTCCCATCGTTCAGCGCGCCCTTCAACCCGTCCAGGGACCAGGTGGCCTTTTCTTCGCGGATGAAGGCGCCTTTCGCGTCGAACAACCGGGCGTGCAGCTTGACGGTCTGGCCGCGTTCGAGCACCAGCTCGGTGGGCTCGACTTGCAGATATGCAGGCGTCGCATCGGGGGTCTGGGCGGGTTCGTCGACCGCGAATCCGGTAAGTCTTTTCGGCTGCTTCGATCCGATCGCGTAAACCGCATCGCTCGATACGATGAACACGCGGCCCCGCGACACTGCCGCGCCCGCGAGCACCTGCTCCGGCGCGCCTTCTTCACTACAGCAGGAGTATTTGGAAATCGGGAAATCGACTTCGCTGAGTATGTCGACGCGATCGGAGTGAGGCCGCAGGATAAAAAACTTCCCGCTCTCGGTGCCGACGTACAACTTGCCGTCGGCGAGCACGGGCGGGGCCTTCTGCACGGTTCCCAACTGCTGCTTCCAGAGTTCCTTGCCGGTCACTAAATCGAAGGCGACCATTTTGGAGCCATCTTCGACCTGATAGACGCGATCGCCATCCAGGATGGGCGAGGAAAATCCGCCCGAAAAGCCCCTGACGGCCCACTTGTAATCCTTGATCTCGCCCTTTTGCGAGCCGTCGATGGCCGCGATCATTCCGCGTTCGGTGGAGTCGAGGTTTTCATCGCCGTGCGAGATGATGACCGTGTTTCCGTTCACCACCACGCTGGTATTGAGGCCGCGCTTGGCGACCACCTTGCCCCAGACTTTCTCTCCCGTACCGGGTTTCATCGCGTAAACGCCGCCGTCGCCCAAGCCCATGATCAACAGGCGCAGGCCGTTAATGGTGGCGAGGTTCATTCCGGCGTAGGCGGTGTCATAGGGACGGCCGCCGGGATTCGACACCCACACGATATCGCCGTTGCGCTTGTCGAGCGCGATGATGCGCTGCGCGCGATTGGATTCCTTGCCCCACGTCGAGACGGCGAGGCTGACGAACACGAGGTTGCCGTCGACCATCGGCGACGTCATGCGTCCGCCGTGGGTGGTGAAGGCGCCGAACTCTTCGCCGATGGATCGATGCCAGATGGGTTTACCATCCTTGGTGAGCGCGACCATGAAGCCGCCGGCGCCGATCGCGTAGATGTTTTGCGTTTCAGTGTCGACGGCCGGCGAGGCCCATCCGACGCGATGCGCGGGAGCGTCGCTTTGGAAGACGTTGAATTTGTACTCCCAGACGACTTTGCCGGTGTCGGGATCGAGGCACATCACGCGTTCCTGTTCGTCGGCGCCGCGGCCCGAGGGATTCTGCACGTACAGATGATTGCCGAGCACTACCGGAGCCGATCGCCCGCCATAGGGAGCGCGCCACAGGAAGTTCTCGCCGTTGATCGCCCACTTGTTGGGCAGGCCGGTCTCTTTCGAAACGCCGTCGCGATTGGGACCGCGCTGCTCCGGCCAATCGCCCATCGCAACGCGCCGCTGTCCGAAGGCCGGGCTCATTGCGATCGAGCCGATCGCTAAGGAGAGTATCGCCAAATTTTTCAACATAGGAATCGTACCCACGATAACTTTGATCTTATCGCCCTTTGGGGTGGAGGGCGGGATCTTGACCTGGGTTGGAATCCCCGCCCGATGGGCGGGGCTGGAGAGCGAAGCCGGCCAGCCCGCCAGGATTGGCGGCCTCACGCCCCCGTCGGTTCGCGGCTCGAAGAAGCCGCGCCCTTACGGGACGGGGCTGGAGCGCATTGGAAGCCCCTCCGTGATGGGCGGGGCTGCAGAATGAAGCCGGCTTGAAAGCCGGCTTGCCGGCAAGATTGCCGGCCCCACAAATGACGTCGCGCCTCAAGACGATGCGGCGGTCAGGCCGGCATCGAGAGCCTCCGCGATTTTGGCGACATCCGCGGACGAAATCACCAGCGGCGGCGACAGGATGACTTGGTGACCCGCAACGCGAACCATCACGCCCGCATCGTAAGCCGCTTCCTGCACCTTGCTCATGATCTCTTTGGAGGCGGGAGTTTTCTTCAATCGATCGGACACCAGTTCCAGCGCGCCCATCAGACCCTGGCAGCGCGCATCCCCGACCAAGGCATGCTTCGCGTGCAGACTCTCGAGTGCGGCGCTCAACTCGACGCCGCGGGCAGCCGAGTTTTCGTGGACGCGGAGTTTAACCGTCTCGGCTAATCCCACCAATCCGGCCGCGCATCCCACCGGATGGCAGGAGTAGGTGTAGCCGTGGCCGATGGCGCCGAAAGTGTCGGTATTGCTCTCGAGAGCGGACGCGATTTTTTCTCCAATCAGAGTCGCCCCGAGAGGAAAGTAGCCGTTGGTGATGGCCTTGGCGATGCACATCAGGTCGGGCTTCACATCCCACAGCCGCGATCCGCACCACGCGCCGGTTCGCCCGAATCCGGTAATCACTTCGTCGGCGATCAGCAGGACCTCGTACTTGTCGCAAATGTTCCGGACCAGCTTCATGAAGGTTGGGTGGGGAACGATGACGCCGCCCGCGCCCAAAACCGGTTCCATGATGAACGCGGCGACGGTGTCCGGCCCTTGGAAAACGATCTCGTCTTCGAGCGCGGCGGCGGAGAGTCCGGCGAGCCGCGCCGGATCGGTTTCCCCGAACGGATTGCGATACGCGAACGGGGCGGGGATGTGGAAGCAGCACGGCAGCAGCGGCTCATAATTGCGGCGGAAGGCGGCGTTGCCGTTGACCGAAGCTCCGCCAAAATGGGTGCCGTGATAGCCCCGCTTCAGGGCGATGAACTTGGTCCGGTCACGCTGGCCGCGCACCTTCCAGTATTGGCGCGACAGGCGCAGCGCGGTTTCGACGGCGTCCGATCCGCCGGAATTGAAAAATGCGCGAACCATGCCTTCAGGCTCGAAGAATTTGCACAGCTCGACTGCCAGTTCGATTCCTGGCGCGGTGGCGGTGCCCTTGAAGCCCGAATAGTAGGGCAGCAGCGCGAGCTGATCCGCGATGGCTTGCTTGATCGGCTGACAGCTATAGCCGAGATTCACGTTCCACAATCCGCCGACGGCGTCAAGGACGGTGCGGCCGTCGATGTCCGTGATCATGAGGCCTTCGCCCTTCACGATCACCTTGGGAGGATTGCTGCGCATCTCCCCGGGATGGGCCATGGGATGCCAGATGGATTTGGCGTTGTGTTCGGCGACCAGGTCAGAGGTAAACATAGTTATAGGTAGCGGTCTTTGAATTATCACAGATGTTGAAAAAGGGGACAGCCGTCAGTCCGCCGCGCCCGGGCTCGGCTCGTCTCGCCAAGAATCGATTGTGGGTGCGCAGGTGATGGGAGGATGATCGGCGGCTGATATACTGAGGGCGGATCAGGCCAATGCATTTCTCCTCGCGCCTACCGGCGACCCTGCTCCCCGTGCCTTTGATGGCAGCCTTTCTGATGTCAACCATGGACATGCGGGCAGGCGGTAAAACTTATTCCGATGTAGAATTCAGCCGCCCGGGCGGGTATAGTCTAAAGCTGGACGCGCACGTTCCAGACGGCGACGGCCCATTTCCGGCCATCGTCATCGTGCACGGCGGCGCCTGGGTCACCGGGGATCGAAAGCGCAGCGTCGAACCGTTGTTCGAGCCTCTTTCCGATGCCGGCTTCGCGTGGTTCTCCATCAGTTACCGGCTGGCCAATGTGGCCGATCCAAAATCGAATCCGACCATCGCTGCGTCGATGGCGCTGCTGGGCGGGGCGATTGAGGATGTCAGATCGGCTGTGGCCTATGTTCGGGCCAACGCGTCTGAATATAATGTCGATCCCCATCGCATTGGAGTACTCGGCGAATCGGCGGGAGCGCAGCTTGCGGCGATGGCGGCTCTCAAGCCGGGGCGAAACGATGGAGTGCAAGCGGTGGTGGCATTTTATTGCCCCAGCGATCTGGTGACGCTGGTCCAGACCATGCCGCTGATTCCGGACTCGGTCCGGAACGCAGTCAAAGGCACGCCGTTCGAGCAAATATTGCTGGCGTATCTGCGCGAATTGTCCCCGATCCGTTGGGTGCGGGAAGACGCGCCGCCATTTCTGTTGATCCACGGCACCGCCGACCAGGTGGTCCCGTTCCAGCAATCGGTGGATTTGTGCGAGGCGATGCAGAAGGCGGGTTCCACGTGCGAACTATATTCGGTGAAAGGCGCCGGCCATGGGTTGCGATGGTGGGAATCGGACAAGGGGATGACTGCGTATAAGATCCGCATGGTCCGCTGGCTGACGCAGGAACTGAAGCCGCCGAAGGTGGATCATAACTAACGGGTCCCACATCGCCCAATAAAAAAGCCGCCTGATAAGCAGGCGGCTGTCGCGTTTTTCGGGGATCGCCGGAGGGCGCTTACTTAAGCAGCGAGGGATCGATTTCCTGGCCCCAGTGCTGCCAATCGCCCGCGCCGGATGAATCGCGCAAGGTGATCAGCTCGGACCCGTCGTCTACCTGGCGCGACAGAATCACGTCGGCGTTATCGAGCTTCACCTTCGAACCGGTTACCGAGATCTGATCGCCGACCGGGAAGCTGACTTTCAGGAACTTCAGGAACTCGGAGGGTCCCAGGTATACATCGAGCATGCCGGATTTGGATTTCAGCGTCAGATGCGTGCCGGCGAGCGGACTGCCGGCGGGAACCTGCCGGATACCGGTCACTGTTCCTGCCACCTGCGTGGTGGTCGCCAGGTTGTAGGCGGGCTCGTTGGCCGTGGTTAACACCGGACTGGCTGCGAAGGCCTGAAAACTCGCTGCCAGGGCGAGTGTAGACACAATTAGCGTATGGTTCGTAATTTTCATTTTTTTGTCCTGTTGTGAAACCTAGAATCGGCTTAGTCTGCTCTGCCGGGCCGGGTCTGAATCTCTTGTGTTCCCTGCCGATTGAGAAGATGTTTTTGCGGTCCGCGAGGTTACGCGGGCGTGCTTTATTTGAAAAAAACCTTCATGTTTGGATTGCAGACTGGCTTTTCTATTCCGAATGGCAGTGGGGTTCCAGTGCCGATCGGCGAAAAACGAATCGCACCACGCGCCTCGCCGGTTCGTGGCCGGCGAAACTGAGGAGACTATCGCGTTCGGCCCTCCTGCTCGCGATATTGCCGACGGACCAAATCCTCGACCTCGGGAGACAAACGGAAATCCGTGCTCTTGAGCTTTTGAAGCGCTTCGTCGAAATTGAGGAAGCCTCGCAAAGCTGCATCGCGGATCACGCCTAAGAGGCCCGTGATCCTTAGTCCACGGCGCCGCGCTTCCTCGCGCCCATCTCCATCGTCAATGATGAGCAGCGATCCCCGCGTTCGCTGCGCTAAGCTCGCTTCTCTTTCGCCGAGATCAAGCAAGCGAGTCGAGGGTCCTCAGGAACCTGGACAGATTGAACCTGGACCCTGTCCTGGTTGTCCTCAATCCAACGGCGCAGCGGCATGGGAGCGCCGGCGTGGCGAATCTCTGCGGCCACCGCGGCAGGCACCACAATTCGTCCGTAGAGCATGAAGAGAGTAGGTGCGACGTCGATCTCAACCGCGTACTGGAGAGGAGACGTATCGGCGATGACTGTCACAAGTGAGAACTGAGATGCTCACTGCTTGCCTGACGACTGGACTCGAAGTCACGTTCAAGCTCGTCAGCCGTGTATTCGCGGAACACACCGGCCCGCCGCAGCAATGCGTCCAGTTCGAAACGAGTTTCCAACCCCAGTAGCTGCCGCACTTGGCAGCCGGTGAGCTTGCCAGAACGATAGCTGTCGATGGCGAAAGCTTCGAGCACCCGGCGCGCAACGTCCCCGGAGGTCTTCCGGACCTGGTCGGCGAGGTCATCCGGCAACTCGATCGTGACGTGCATCGCTGGCCTCCCTGACCTTATTGTCGGACCGGATGCCGCCTGCTGTCCACTGACGTCTCACTCCGCCGGACTGAATACGTTCAATCGCAGAAGTTCCTGCCGCCTAGTTCTTGGCAGGGGCTGCCGCGCGCGACCAGTCGCGCCGCTCGCCGGGCCGGCGCTCCGACGGCAGGCTCTGCATCCATCCCGGATATTCCGGAGCGAGCCGCGACACGTCGTCCAGCTTCTTCAACTCTTCGGCATCCAGCTTCAAATCCACCGCGCCCAGATTGTCGGCTAACTGCGAAGCTTTTCGCGCGCCGATGATCACGCTGCTGACGACGGGCTGATGCAGCAACCACGCCAGCGCGACCTGCGCCACGCTCGCGTTCCTGCGCGCGCCGATCTCCTGAAGCGCCTCGACGATGGCATAACCCTTGTCCAAATTCACCGGCGGGAAATTAAACTTGCTCCGGCGCGACTGGTCGTCGGCCGCGCCCGCGCGTGTAAACTTGCCTGAAAGGAATCCGCCGGCGAGCGGGCTCCACGGCAGCAATCCGAGTTTCTGATCGTTCATCAGCGGAACGATCTCGCGCTCGATGTCGCGGCCGGCGAGCGAGTAGTAAGCCTGGATGGTGATGAACCGCTCAAGATGCTGCTGCGCCGAAATGCCCAGCGCCTTCATGGTTTGCCAGGCGGTGAAGTTGGAACACCCTACATAGCGAACTTTTCCAACACGCACCAGATCGTCGAAGGCGCGCAGCGTCTCTTCAAGGGGCGTCACCGCGTCGAAACCGTGCACCTGATACAGGTCGATGTAATCGGTACCGAGTCTGGCGAGGGAAGCATCAATACTCTGCATGATGTGCAGCCGCGACAGGCCGACTTCGTTCGCGCCGCTGCCCATGCGTCCGTACACTTTGCTCGCGATCACGATGTCGCGGCGCTTATTCCCCAGAGCCTTGCCGAGCAGGGTTTCCGATTCGCCGCGCGAATACACGTTGGCGGTGTCGAAGAAATTGATCCCGGCGTCGATCGATTGCCCGACCAGCGCGTCGGTTTCGGCCTGTCCCAATCCGCCGATCACTTCGAATAGAGCCGAGCCCGCGCCGCCGAAGGTCATGGCTCCCATACACAGTCGCGAGACGAAGACTCCGGTATTGCCGAGTTGCTGATATTGCATACTCAATGATCCTTCACTGACCGTCGCCCACCGGTTAAGGTGCCTTCTTCTTCTCCAGCTCCGGGATGCGCCCGGTCAACACTTCCATCTCAAGATCGATCGCGCGGAGTGTCGCGGTGTGGGTTCTCGCTCGCGCCTCTGCGGGCGAGGCCCATTTGTGAAACTCTGTCAGCAACGCCGTTTCGACCTTTTCGATGCGGCTGTTTACCCGCTCCTCCAGTGCTTCGAGATCCTTTTCGTCGCGAACTTCGTATCCAGCGCCGCGAACTTCGCGTCGATGTCTGCGAACTTCTGGTCGAGATACTGCTTTGTCGCGTATTTCGCGTCCATGTCCGCGAACTTCGTGTCGAGATACTGCTTTAGGTCGTTGTCCATAACAACTGAGTGCCTTTTCGCGCTACTTTTTCTTCTGCGATTCGAGCATAATGCCGGCCAGCGCTTCGGGCTGGCGAGCCAATTCAGTCTTGCCGGCGGGGAATCCGTTGACCTGGAACATGAACGCCAGGATATCGGCGTTGTCCTGACCGCTGAGCGAACCCGGGGCGTTCTGCGGCATCGAATCCTTCATACGCTTGAACAGGTCGCCCACCGGGAGGCCGTCCCAGTTGGACATGAACTGTCCGCCCGTGAGCGGAGGCGCGGATTCGCCGCCCGAAAGATCCGAAGAGTGGCACGACGCGCATTTCTCAACGTAGACGGGCTGCCCGCGCTTGGCTTGGTCAGTGGTGTAGACGCCGTCCCAGACCGAGCGAGTGGTCTGGGCGCGGAGCTCAACCGCAAGGAGTCCGGCGAGCAGGAGTCCAACGCCGGTCATGAGTGCGATTGCATAGTGTTTTTTCATGGGGAATCTCTCCTTTAAATGTACCCCACCGGCTAAATGTACCCAACTCCGCTGACGGTACCCACGCGCTTGCTCCTATCCCTGGAGCGAGTATACTGCATGATCATGCGTTCCAGCTTCCTTAACCGGGTTACTCATCGGGTAACTTGTTGTGCCGTTTGCTGTCTTTTTTCGCTCGCCCCTGTGACTGCGCAAACGCCGCAAATCGTCATTCAAGCCGGTACGATTATCGACGGCAAAGGCGGCGTTCTCAGAAATCAGCAGATCGTAATCGAAGGCACGAAAATCCAAGCCGTGAGCGGCGGCAACGCGAAAGCCACTTACGACCTCAGCAAACTCACCGTGATGCCCGGCTGGATCGACACCCACGTTCATCTCACCTGGCATTTCGACGCCAAGCACCAACTGGTGAACGGCTGGGAAGATCCGAAATCCTCGGCGCTGTTCACCGCCGAGAACGCATGGCTGACGCTCGACGGCGGGTTTACCACAGTGCAAAGCGTTGGCGCGGTCATGGACGTCGATGTGCGCGACCGCATCAATCAGGGATCGCTGCCCGGCCCGCGCATCTTGACATCATTCCGGCAGATCAATCAGAACAGCGGAGATCCCGCCGCTCTGCGCGCATTGGTGCGTCAGACCAAAGCGGACACCGCCGACGTGATCAAACTATTCGCCACGGCTGGAATGGGTGCGGGCGGGGCGCAAACCATGACCGACGATCAAATCAAGGCGACCTGCGAAGAAGCCAAAGCGGTGGGCCTGCGCGCGATCGTGCATGCGATTTCGAACCAGGGCGCGAAAGCGTCGGTGCTCGCCGGCTGCACGGGAATTGAGCACGGCGATTTCATCGAGGACGACACGCTGAAGCTGATGGCCGAACGCGGCGTGTTTTTCGACCCCAATTTCCTGGTGCTGCACAACTACCTGGACAATCGCAGCAGTTTCCCAAATATCAACGATCAGTCGATGAAGGCGCTCCAGGACGCGATCGCGCCGACTGGCCACGCGCTTCAGCGTGCGAGAGCGTTGGGAGTCAAAGTGGTGCTGGGGACCGACGCCGTCGCCGGTGCGCACGGCCGCAATGCCGAGGAGTTTATCTATCGCGTCCGCGAAGGGCACGACAAACCGATGGACGCGCTGATGAGCGGGACTTCAGTTGCGGCGGAATCGTTAGGCATGAGTGACAAAGCGATGGGAGATAAGATCGGGACCATTGCCGCCGGGTTCGAAGCGGATCTGGTCGCGACAGATGGGAATCCGCTCGAGGACATCACGGCGGTGCGGCGCGTGGTGTTCGTGATGAAGGGCGGCAAGGTGTATCGAAATTCGAAGTAGCGCGTCGCCCTTCATAAAGATTGGCCACAGGGCAATCTGAGGTTAAAACCTTCCCGCATCCTGCCGATACACTGTGCGTGAGCACTACATCGTCCATCCCAGCCACAACTCTGCTTCCGTTCACCGGCATCAGCCAGTACGCCTCTGATTTCGATGCGGCCTTAAGCAAGGCGGTGCAGGTGGCGCAGATCCCGGTTACGCTGCTGCAAGCCCAGGATTCGACGGTACTTCAGCAGGAAACCGCGATGGGTTCGCTCAATACGGATGTAGCCGCGCTTGCCACCAGCCTGTCGTCACTGGGGACCCTGGCCGCGGGCCAGGCTCTGGGTGCAACCAGTTCCAATCCGAGCCTGGTGAGCGCGACCGCCACCGGCGCGACCACGGCCGCCTCCTATACCGTCGACTCGATCACCTCGATCGCATCCACCGCATCGGCGACCAGCACCAACGGTTTCGCCGATTCGTCGTCCACTCCGGTGTCCTCGACCGGGCTGATGAACCTGGTGGTCGGTTCGAACAACTACGAACTCTCGCTTACGGCGAATACGCTGGTAGGTCTTACCGCTCAGATCAACGGATTGGGCGCCGGCGTCACGGCTTCGATTTTGACCACCTCCAGCGGCAATTTTCTCTCGCTTTCGGCAAACTCAACCGGGGCGGCCGCGATCCAGTTGTTCGACGATCCTACCGGCCCCAACACGAATATCCTCACCCAAATCAGTCCGGGCTCCAACGCCAGCTTCAGCCTCAACGGGATCCCCGACATTCAGGCCAGCAACGTGGTGAACAACGTGATCCCGGGAATGACGTTCACCCTTCTAGGCACCACTCCGGTCACGGCGCCGGTAACGCTCTCGCTCGCGAGCGATCCCACTCAGCTTTCGAGCGCTTTACAGAATTTCGTGACCAGTTACAACACGGTCCAGGCGGATGCCACGGCGCAGACCGGCCAGACCGGCGGGGCTTTGGTGGGGAACACCGTAATCAACCAGCTTCAGAGCGCTCTGAGCCAAATCGCCACGTACACATTGAACACCGGAACGGTCCAGAGCCTTTCCGATCTTGGCATCACCTTTAACGGCAATGTCCTGTCTTTCAATCAGACCACCTTCAACGCCCTCAGCAGCCAGCAAGTCTCGGACGCGTTCCATTTTATCGGGTCGGCCACCACCGGCCTCGGCGGACTCTCGTCGAACATCTCGGAATTAAGCGACCCGATCACCGGCGTGATCGCCACGGAAACGGCCGGCCTGAAGCAAACCGATAAGGACTTGCAAACCCAGATCAGCACCAAGACTGCCCAGATCGCCGCGCTCCAGACGTCGCTAACCTTGCAGTTCGAGGCAGCCGATGCGTTGCAGGCGGAGCTTCAGAACCAACAGGAATCGGTCCAAGCCGCCTTGCAGGGGGTCAGCCTGGTGTTGTACGGGAAGAACGAGACGACTTTCTTATGATGCTCGAACAAGCCGGGCTGGCCGCGTTGCACGCCGCGGGCTCCGGGAATCTCGACGAATTGCGGGACGCGCTGCTGGCTCGCTCAGCCGCCATCGCGCGAATTAATGCAGCGGCGCCGTCCTCTGAAGTTCATGCGCGGCTCGCGACGGCTCTCGATATCGGCCAGGCCATCCGCGATCAGATTCGCTCGCTCAAGGTGAGGATCGCCGCCGACGGCGCGCGTTTGTCGCAATTCCGGAATTATTTGCGCTAATAACAAGGGACTGAACCACTGTTCCCGCTCGCAAGTATGTAAATCCCAGGAACAGGTCCAGCCGCGGACACAGTGGTCAGTCCTGGTCCGTCCCGGTCTCAACGCCCCTGCGTACTTGACCAACCGGCGTGGAGCGAGCTGCTCATTCCACGCCTATTCCGGAGACGCCGCCGCCCTTGCGCGCGAAGCTAAGAACACTTCTTATACAATGGTTTCGGACTTCCTGGATATTGTCCGATGGCCTCCTCCCCCGATCCTCGCCAGTTCGATTGCGCCCGTGCCCTTAGTTTGCTCAGCGGTTTGCTCAATGCTCTCGATTTCCAGCTCGGGCGCACGCTCAAAACGCCGGATGCGGGCGAGGTTCACGGCCTGCGCGTCGCCACGCGGCGATTCACCCAGGCGCTGGTGATCTTCGAGTCCTGTTTTCGCGGCGCTCGCGGAATTCGCGAGAAGCTGAAGCGCCCGATGGAGCTTTCTGGCGATGTGCGCGACTTCGATATCGCGCTGAAAATCCTCCGCGGCGGCCGTACCGGGGTGTCCGCCAAAGCCGTGGATCGGATCGAGCGGGAACGCGCGAAGTCCGAACGCGCGCTGGCCGAGGCGCTCGGAAAACTAGCGCAGCGCGGGACGTTCAAGGCATGGCGCGCGAAACTTGGGTCGCCCCGTCCCAAGACCGCGGCCACGACCAGTTCGCATGCCGGTTCCCACGCCACGGATGTCCAACAAGCCGTGTCAGATGCCGCCGATAACTTTTTCAATCGCGGCAACCATGTTTATGCGGCCAGCGATTCCGGGTCAAAGCAGTCAACCCCAAAGAATCTGAGCAAATCCCTGCATCACTTGCGCATCGCCACCAAAGAGTTGCGCTACACGTTGGAGTTGGCGATTCAGCCCGGCGCAAGCTCCAGAAACGGTCTCGCTCGGATCGAGCAATTGCAGTCCGACCTCGGCGACATTCACGATTTCGATCCTGTGCACCAGATCCTGTCGGAATATCGCAGCGCGAGAAAGCTGCTCGCCCGATTGGCCAGGAAGCAGCACAAACGGATCCGGGAATTCCGGGAGTTTTGGAAAAACGAATTCGGCGGAAACAGGAATCGCGCCGGATGGATGCGCCGGATCGCCGGGATCGCCGATACGCTGGTTTCGGCCGCGCCCCTCGCCAAGCGCCCCACGGGCGTGCGCAAAAGCCTCGCGAGTCGAGCGAGCTAGAGCGACAAGTCCTAATGCAGGACGCCTAACCGATCCAGCGGCCAGTATACGAATACGGCCTTTCCGTAAATGTAGCTGCGCGGCACCGTGCCCCAGGAACGGCTGTCGTTGGACGAATTCCGATGATCCCCGAGCACGAAATATTCGTCGGCCTTCATCACCTCGGCGGCCTTCGAGAGGTGGTCGCGATACTCCGGGCTCACGTAGGATTCCGCCAGAGGAGCGCCGTTGATGTACACCGTCCCCTCTTTCACTTCCACCGTGTCGCCGGGCACGCCGATGACGCGCTTGATGTACGATTTCGTCGTGTCCTGCGGAAACCAGAATACGATCATATCGCCGCGCCCGATATCCGCCAGCCCGAACCGGTAGACGAATTTGTTGATGAAAATCCGTTCCTCATTTTCAAGCGTCGGCTGCATACTGGTGCCTTCCACGCGCACCGGTTGGTAGAGGAACAGGATCACGACAATCGCGATCACCACGCTCAGGAACAGATCGCGCAGCCAGGATAGAGCCGCGGACGCGGCGGATCGGGGGCGCGGCGCCTGCCCCAGGGTTTCCTCTGGGGTCGTATTTCGGTCTGCGGCCGGGACTTCGTCTTGCATGAGCCCTATCGCTCATTGTAGACGAGCCGAAGCTCCCGTTAGTTTCACCCCCTCCCACTTTCCGGCTGCATGGCATATCATCGTCTTATGTTTCAGATCACTCGCAGCCCCCAGGTCGCGGACGTGGTGATTATCGGTTCGGGAGCGGGCGGCGGCACTGCCACCAAAGTCCTCACCGATCTCGGCATCAACGTCACGCTGCTCGAAGCCGGTCCGATGCTCCACCCGGAAACGGATTTTTTGGAGCATGTCTGGCCTTATCAGGTGCCCCATCGCGGGTCCGGCGAAGGCGGCGCCAGCTACTTCGGCCGCGGCCGCGACTTCGGCTGGTGGAGCGCGCACGCCGGCGGATGGCATATCCCCGGCGAGCCTTACACGGTTGCCGAGGGGTCCAAGTTTCAATGGTTCCGCTCGCGCATTCTCGGCGGACGCACCAATCACTACGGCCGGATTTCGCTGCGCTATGCCGATTACGATCTGAAACCGTATTCGCGCGACGGCATCGGCACGGATTGGCCCATCTCCTACGATGACATCGCGCCGTATTATGACAAGGCCGAAGGCTTCATCGGCGTCACGGGATCGAAAGAAGGCTTGCGCAGCGCGCCCGACGGGATTTTTCAGCAGTGCCCGCCGCCGCGCGTGCATGAAGTCCTGATCAAGAAAGCCTCGGATAAGCTGGGCATCCCCTGCGTGCCCAATCGACTGGCGGTGATCACCAAACCCCTCAACGGGCGCCCTGCCTGTCATTACTGCGGGCAGTGCGGGCGCGGCTGCATCTCCGCCGCGAACTACTGTTCCGCGCAAGTGCAGGTGTTTCCCGCGATGAAAAGCGGCCGCGTAAACCTGATCAACAACGCCATGGCTCGCGAGCTGATCACCGACAGTTCGGGAAAGGTGACCGCGGTTTCCTACGTCGATAAGCTCACGCGCACCGAACATCAGGTCCGTTGTCGAAGCGTGGTGCTGGCTGCAAGCTGTTGCGAATCGACGCGGCTGCTGCTCAATTCGAAATCCACGCGATTCCCCAACGGGCTTGGAAATTCGTCGGGCACGGTGGGCCGCTATCTCACCGACAACACCGGATTCGGAATGGGTGCGGCCATCCCGGCGCTGCAAGGCATGCCGCGCTACGATAGCGACGGTATGGGCGGAGCGCATCTGTACATGCCCTGGTGGCTGTGGGACAAAAAGACCGCGTTCCCGCGCGGCTATCACATCGAAATCGGCGGCGGCTACGGAATGCCCGGCATCGGATCGTTCGCGGGCCTCGCCAACCGCGTCGAGGGCTATGGCGATCCGCTCAAGAAAGCCATCTACGAAGATTACGGCACGCACGTCAGCTTCGCGGGCCGCGGCGAAATGATTCCGAACGCCGACACCTATTGCGAAATCGATCCCACCGTGGTCGACAAGTGGGGCATCCCCGTGCTCAAGTTCCATTTCAAATGGACCGACGCCGAACTGAAGCAGGTGGAGCACATGGAGCAGACCTTCGCCGACATTATTCAAACCATGGGCGGGACCGTGACGCGTTCCACGCGGCCCACGGATCAGAAGATTTCGACCGGCGGCGAGATTATTCACGAAGTTGGCGCGATTCGCATGGGCGACGCCCCCCGCATGGCGCCGTTGAACAAATATTGCCAGTCGCACGACGTCAAGAATCTGTTCGTGGCGGACGCCGCTCCGTTCGTCAGCAATCCCGATAAGAATCCGACCTTGACGATTGTCGCGCTGGCGTGGCGGACCTCGGAATATCTGGCGGAAGAAATGAGGAAAGGCAATGTTTGAAGAAAGCGTCAGCACTCAGTATGGAGTGGTTCCGCCCAACGAGGAGTCAGGAGGCCGGAGTCGGGAGTCAGAAGCCGGACTGCCACGTCGAGGTGTTCTGGCCGGTATCGCGGCGTTGGCGCTGGCTGGGCCGGTCGGGTTAGCGGAAGCGCAGCACGTGCACGCGGCTGCCGCGGCCGATACGAAAGTCACCGGCGGCACTTACAAACCGAAAGCTCTCACGCAGCATGAATTCGACTCACTAAGGAAGCTCTCCGAGATCATCGTCCCCGGAGCGACCAAAGGCGGCGCAGCCGAATTCGTCGACCTGCTGTCCAGCCAGAATCCCGAGATGCTCGCGATTTTCACCGGCGGACTGGGGTGGCTCGATATCGAGATGAAGCGAACCTGCAACGCGACGTTTCTCGCGGCGAAGCCGGAGCAGCAGACGGCCATGCTCGATCAGATCGCGTACAAAAAGAACGAAACGCCGGAGCTGGCCGCCGGCATTCGATTCTTCGTGTGGGCGCGCCGTCTGGCGGTCGACGCATATTACACCAGCGCGGCCGGAATCAAGGAGCTCGGCTACCTGGGGAACAAAGCGGTAAAGGAGTTCACCGTTCCGCAGGAGGCCATCGATTACGCGGTGAAGAGAAGTGGTCTCGGCTAATTGTCACCTGGTTTCTCCGCGCGATCGATCACGATCACTTCCATCGTCACTTTGCGCGATTCGAGCTTCAACCCAAGCTGCTCTTGAATCGCCGTGAAGATCGAAGGGGCGTTTGAATCCTCGATCGCGGACCGATCGGCCGAGAGGGGCTTTGCCGAAGGATCGTCCGGATTCCAGATCAGCGAGAAGTTGAACCCGCCGGGCGTTTCCGTGGCGTCCTCCACCGGGGCGCGCATAACGCGGGTCAAACGCTCGGCGAGCTGGCGCATTGAAAATCCCTGCGCGTCGATTCTGCCCCTCCCTCCGTGCGAGTTCGATTCAGTCGACTCGCTCTTCTGCATCTTGACGCCGCCCTTCGCCACCACCAGCGCGTAGCCTTGCGCAGTTCTGGTCTCGCGATGGATGGCCAGCTTGAATCGATCAGCGAGCAGACTCTGGAGCATCGCGAAAAGCTCGCGAGTCCCGGCCGGCCCGTTCGCCCTTCCGGTAATATCGAACCGGTCCGAATCCGCCCACTTGGGCCCGCCGACTACTTGTGATTCGTTGACGCCATACGCGACTCGAACGATCGCCCTCAGCGGTTGAGCTTCAACGCGCAGCAGGCCCGGGTCTGTATCCACGCCGAAATCGGTCGCGTCGGGCGACGCTGGCCTGATCGAGGCGACTTCGAAGGACGGAACTGCAGCCGTTTGCGCGGCAATCCAGGAAACGGCGGTCAGAAGAATCGCCAGAAGTCTCATAACCTGAAGACGCTACTACTGGCGATCAGTTGGCCGGTTACCAGCCCCATCCGTCAGGTTGGGGCTCAATCTTCGCGCTCCAGCCCCGCCCGTCACCCTCGCCCGTCTGCCCGCCCTTCACCGCGATAGTTTCGCGACAAACTGTAGCTCCGTTGCCCAAAATTAGGTAGATTTCAGCAATTTACCCCCAATGGGGCATCTCCAGACTACGTAGGGCTAAAGTCTTGGCCCTACCCCTCCGATAGATTCGAAGCACCCTTAGCAGGTTCCGGGCGAGCCTTAGAGAACAACCTTAGACGCAACAATCCACGGCCGGGCAGGCCGCGCAGACGAGCCGACGGAGGCGGCCAGACAAGAAAGATGTTCGCTATCTTCAGCGCCTTCAAGTGGTCCATGCAAATGGCCGCCTGGGCCACGCCCCATCTTCGCGTCTGGAGCCTCGAGCGCAGCTTGAATCGAGCCGAAGCCGAGCGTCACCTCCAGGCTCGCAACTACGCGGAGGCCGAAAAGCATCTGGTGCAGGCCATCGCCGAGGCCGACCAGCACCATCATTCGGTCCGCAAGATCCAATTCCGTTTGCAGCTTTCCGAGGCCCAGCGCAAACAAGGCAAGCTCGCCGAAGCCGAGCGAACCATTCGAGACGCGCTGGAGTTTACCGCGCGAATCGCAAATCCCTCCGGTTACGTGCAGTGCCTGGACGCGCTCGCCGAGGTTTTTCACGACGCCGAAAACTACCCTTCAATGGAAGCCGCGCTCCAGCAGGGGTTGCGCACCGAAGCCGCCATGCCGCATCCCGATCCGTTGAGAATGGCGCGGCGGGTTTTCCGTCTGGGCACCGCCCGGCACAAGAGCGGGCGCTCTGAAGAAGCCATTCCCGCGCTCGAAAAAGCGGTGAAGCTCCATGAAGAGGCCTACGGGGAGGACCATCTGGAAACCGCAGCCCTGCTCACCGAGCTCGGCGAGATTTACCGTGCGACGCGGAATCACGATGACGCGCAACGATGTCTGAAGCGCGCGCTACGGATTCACGAGCGCGAACTCGGCCACCATTCCGACGAGGCCATGCGCGATCTGCACCACCTGGCCGGGTCGTACGAGGAATCCGGCAAAATCGACGAGGCTGCCAATGAATATGAGCGGGCCCTTCAGCTCAAGCTCCGCGTCCTCGGCGGCGATCAGGATGAGCTGGCCGAAATGCAGTTCGGCCTGGCCGGAATCTACATCGGCTGGGGCGACTACACTCGCGCGCGGGAGTTGCTGGCGGAGGCCATCGGCATGTTCAAAGCGGTGAAAGACGCCCGCCTGGCGATCGCCTATGAAACCGTGGCGCACGTCGAGGAGTGTTCCGGGCGATACCCGGAGGCGATCGCCGAACTCGCGCGCGCGGGAAAGGTCTGGGAGTTATGCGGTCCCGATCGCGTCAAGCAGCTGGTGGAGAATCTGGAGCATCGCGCGGAGCTGCTGGATCAGTTGCGCAAGAAGAGCGATGCGAACTGGCTGCGCCAAAGGGCCGCGGAACTGAGCCGGCCAGAGGCTCAAGCCCACACCGCGTGACCCGCTTCGAAAAAATCGGGACTGACATGGACTGACACCTTTTTTCGTCACGCACATCCTTAGAAAGTGCTGACGCGGCTTCGACGAAAAAAGGCTGTCTGTCCCATTTTTTTCATGAGCCTCTTCAGCTCCGCGCGTGGCCAAGCTCGCCTCTACTTAATCTCTGGACTCTTGTCCGTCGCCGGTTCCGCCGTGTAATTCTGGTGCACCACCAGCGTCTGATCCGAAAAGAACGTCCGGTTGCCCGAGTTGCCGAAGGCTTCCGGCACGGCGCTGATCGAGTACCCCGTCGGCGACCCAGTGACCGTAAAAATGTAGCCGGTCTTCTTGCCGTCGGCGAGATCCTTGGGGATCAGATCGGCCGCCGCGGGTCCCGCCGCGCCGCTCGCGGGCGGTCCCAGTTCGATCAGGCTCGGCGCATACTTGCCGAACTGCGAATAGTATTGCGTCTCGGCCTGATGCAGGGTCCCGATCTGTCGGATGGCCGCCTGTTCGCGAGCTAGCATCAACTGGTGATTCATCTTCGGCACCGCGATCGCGGCAATGATCAGGATGATGGAAATGACAATCAGCAGCTCAATGAGCGAAAAGCCCCGGCGGCGTCTGGCGCGTATAGATGTGACCCGCATAACTATATATTAGACGTTCGACCCCCGCCGAGCGTGCAGGTACCGTTGTGGCGCACGTTCGCGACCGGTCCCGATGCGCACTAGCCGACCTTCACATCCATCAGCGTCACCCAATACTGCACCGACTGCAATAGGAACCCGATCACGATCAACCCGACCCCGATCACCCCCATCCGTCTCGCCGGCATATGCTCCGCGGTCCATTCCACCAGAGGCATGCACGCTCCCACGACGATGGTCACCACGCCAACCAACAACCCCGCTTCCAATCCGAGCACGAGCGCTCTCTCGCGCTCGTTTCCGACGAAGGCGCTGATGTATCCCGCGATCGTATAACCCACTGCCCGATTCACCCCGGCCAGAAGCTGAAACTTGGTCATGCTTGGACGGGTCGCCGGTCCGGAAAAACGGGAAGGCCGAACGCCCGCCCGGTAGGCTACCGCTTGCCCCACCGTGCTCAGGACTCCAAACGTAATCCCAAATCTCGCTCCTAAAAGGAAACTCGCGCCCACCCCGAAGCCGCATCCGCGAATCGCGCTCATGGCCGCGTCGTACCAGAATCCCGGTCTCGGTCCATGCCGCGCGGCACGGGAAAGCTCCCAGGCCAGCGACACGCCGTGCGCCACCCCGCTCGCCAGCCCGAATATGGGACCGAGGGCAACGCCGTATCCGATTCCGAAAAGCAAGCCGTAGGTAACGCCTCTCGTCAGCGTCCGCAGCGGTCCGTATTCCCCACCCAGAAGATCGTAGGCGAGGTACAGCGATCCCAGCACGTCGAGCGAGCTTCCGATAATGCTCACCAGCGCGAGCGTGTGCCGGTCGATGGTCATGCGATACCTGCCGATTGCCCGTTCTCCAGGATCAGGAACGAATCCGGCGGGGACGATTTCAGGATTTGCCGTTTCGGCGTATCGATGCCGTCGTCGGCGAGTTGGAAAGTGCCGTGGTGGATGGCGATGCTGGTCCCAGCGCCCAGTATCTCATGCGCCTTGACGGCTTCATTGGGACCCATGTGCACCGGAGCCATGAACCACCTCGGCTCATACGCGCCAATGGGGAGCAGAGCCAGTCGCGGCGATCCAAACCGCTCGCGAATCCAGGAGAAATGGTCGCCGAAAGCTGTGTCGCCGGCGAAATAGATGATTCCGCCCGGACCGCTGATGACATACCCGCACCATAGAGTTTTATTGCGGTCGAAGATTCCGCGGGCGGAAAAATGGAAGGCCGGGACGCAGGAAATGGTTGTTCCGCCGAGTGTCCGCGCTTCACCCCAATCCAGTTCGTGTACAGGTCCAATCTTTTCGTACCGAAGCAGCTCGCCTACTCCCATGGGAACGACGAATGTGGAACTGCCGCGGCCCGCGAGCCAGCGCAGTGTCGGCAGATCCAGGTGGTCGTAGTGATTGTGGCTGATCAGCACGATGTCGATGTCCGGGAGGTCCTCCTTCCGCACTCCTGGCTCTCTGCGGCGCCGCGGCCCGATCCAGGAAATCGGACTGGTCCGCGTCGACCAGATTGGATCGGTCAGGATGTTCGACCCGCGCTGCTGCAAGAGCACCGCGGAGTGGTTCACCAGAGTAATCAGCACGTCACTATTTTCGACGTGGTTGTCGACCCGGCGCGGCGGGATGGACTGCCTGACATCGGAAACGAATCGGGGAGACGGTTCGGGACGGCTGCTCAGTTTCCAGCGCAGCACGTCCAGCCATCCGCGCTCCCGCGATCCGTTTGGATTGTAGAAGCGTTTTCCGTCAAAATGCTTCCCGAATGCTAGACCGCTGGCTGGCTCTATTGGTCCCATTCGGGTCTATTCCCGTGGCTTTCCTGTTAGTGTACCGAGTCTGGTTCCTCCAGGGACTCGGCGATTCCTTGGCAGCGGAAGCCCACGCGACCGTGCAGGCGGCCGAAGAGCGTTTAGTCATGAAAGAACGCGAATGCGCCACGCAAGGCCCGCCAGTTCACCCTCCCCGCCATCCTGGACGAACGCGACGGGATCGTCGATCTTCGACGCCGGTGCAGCGTCCATAATCGATACGCTGCCCGCTGCCAACCCAAGGATCACCCAAGTTATGGTTTTCATCCGCGTGCATCCGCGCGCATCCACGTGATCGGCGGCCATTTATTCAACCGTCACGCTCTTCGCCAGATTCCGCGGCTGATCCACATCGCAGCCGCGCCTGACCGCAATATGATACGCCAGCAATTGCAGCGGGACGATCTCCAGAATCGGCAGCAGCAGATCGTGTGTGACCCCGATCCGGATCACATGGTCGGCCAACTTGGCTATCTCTTCATCGCCTTCGCACGCGATCGCCACCACCACGCCTTCGCGCGCTTTCACTTCCTGAATATTCGAGAGCGTCTTTTCGTATAGCACGCGGCTCATCTCATCGGATGGATCGCGCGTCGCCACCACCACCACCGGGAGATTGCTGTCGATCAGCGCATTCGGCCCGTGTTTCATCTCGCCCGCCGGATAGCCTTCCGCGTGAATGTAGGAAATCTCTTTCAGCTTCAGCGCGCCTTCAAGCGCGATCGGGAAATGCACGCCGCGCCCCAGGTACAGAAAATCGGTGGCGCGGTACAGCACCTTGGTGAGGTCTTCGTAAATCGAATCGCGCCGTAGAATCTCTTCGAGCTGCCCCGGCACGCGCAGCAACTGATCCACCAGTTTGCGCGAAGTCTCTTCGTCCAGCGTCTCGCGCACCTGCCCCAGGTACATCGCTAACAGGAACAGCGCGGTCAACTGGGCCGTGAACGTCTTGCTCGCGGCCACGCCGATTTCAGGGCCCGCGTGCGTGATCAGAGTCCCGGCCGCCTCGCGCGTCATCATGGACCCGACCACGTTGCAGATCGCCAGCGTCTTCGATCCCTTGGATTTGGCTTCGCGCTGCGCCGCCAGCGTATCCGCCGTTTCGCCCGATTGCGAGATCACCACGGTCAGCGTGCTCTTGTCGATAATCGGATCGCGATAGCGGAATTCGCTCCCGTAATCGATCTCCACCGGCACGCGCGCCAGCCGTTCGATCATGAATTTTCCGGCAATCGCCGAATGCCAGCTGGTTCCGCAGGCGATGATGCGCACTTGGGTGAATTCTCGAAACTCACGCGGCGAAATATCCATCTCATCCAGAAAAATGCGCCCCGATTCCTGGCCCACCCGCCCCAGCGTGGTGTCGCGCACCGCGCGCGGCTGCTCAAAAATCTCTTTGAGCATGAAATGCTTGTAGCCGCCTTTTTCGGCCATGATCGGATCCCACAGGATGTGCGAAACCTGGCGCTTCACCGGACGCCCGTCGAAATCGGTGAGATGCACGCCGCCTTCGGTGAGCACCGCCAGGTCGCCGTCCGCCAGAAAGAACATATCCCGCGTGTGGCTCAAAATCGCCGGAACATCCGAGGCGACGAAATACTCGCCGTCGCCCAACCCCACCACCACCGGCGGCCCCTGCCGCGCCGCCACAATCTTGCGCGGGTCCTTGCGCGAGATCACGCTCAGCGCGAACACGCCGGTCAACTGGCGCACGGCGTCCCGTACCGCGTTTTCAAGATTGCCGTCGTAATATTTTTCGATCAGGTGCGCGATCACTTCGGTGTCGGTTTCAGTGCAGAAGCGATGCCCTTCGGCGGTGAGCTGCTGCTTCAACGCCAGATAATTCTCGACGATCCCGTTGTGCACAACCACGATGTCGCCGTGGCAGTCGCGATGCGGGTGCGCGTTTTCTTCGGTCGGGCGTCCGTGCGTCGCCCAGCGCGTATGCCCGATTCCGTAAGTCCCGTCAATGGGGCTCAGCCGCAGCACGTCTTCCAGGTTGCGCAGTTTTCCCTGCGCGCGCCGTACGGCGAGAACGTCGCCGTCTTCGAGCACCGCGATCCCCGCCGAATCGTAGCCCCGGTATTCCAGGCGCTTCAATCCGTCCAAAATAATCGGCACCGCTTTGCGCGCCCCGATGTAACCTACGATTCCGCACATAAATTTGATCCCACCCCATCACGACTTCTGAGCCGCGACTGTCAAGGAGCGGCACGCTCAACTTCCTTCTGAACCGCGACCTAAGGGCGCGACACCGGAACTCCTGCAACCAACTACTAATCTATCGACGGGCTAATCCAAAAACTCCACGCGATATTCCTCGATCACCGGATTGGCCAGAACGTCGCGCGCAATCTGGTCCATCTCGCGCTCCGCCTGATCCCGTCCCGCGCCCGGCGCGATTTCGACTTCGAAAAACTTGCCCTGCCTCACCGCCTGAATGGAGCTATGCCCCAGCCCGTTCAGCGCACCGCAAATGGTCTGGCCCTGCGGATCGAGTACCGTGCGCTTAAAAGATACGTAGACGCGAGCCTTCATATTTCTCTATTGTAATGGGGTGGGGCAGGGCCATGCCCTGCCAGGTCAGCCGCAACCATCCTCTGAGCCGCGGCTACGTGGGGCCGGCAGTCTTGCCGGCGAGCCCTTTCAGGCCGGCTTCTTCGAGGGACACCACTTGCTGGGCGATAACATACAAGTGCGCCCCGCTTTCTTGGGTGTAGAATTCGTTTCAGACAATGGGCTTCTTAATCGCGTTCTTACTCACGTTGCTGGCCATCATCCTGAACGTCGTCGGCGTGAGCCCGCAGTGGCTGCGTCAGCGGGGCTCGCAGTCTTGGCCGTGGGCGAAAACCGCTATTGAAAGCGGCTACATTGAACGCATCCTCCAACGCCGCCGTTATTCTTATGTGCTTATGGTCACCTACTCCTATTCAGTCAACAGCGAAGAGTATCTCGGCACCTATGAGGAGGTCTTCGGGAGCGAATCTCAGGCCCAACGTGCGCTGAAAAGCCTGCGGGATTTGCCGCCGCCCGCCCGGTACAAATCGAGCGATCCTTCTGAGTCCGTGATGGACCCCTACCGTGACGCCGGCCTGGCCATCACCTCGTACCGCCCTGAAAACACCTCCTTCTAAGCCTGAGACGAACAACGGGCTCTTGGGAAAGCGGGGATCCCTGGGCAGCGAGGGAATCTGCTTTCCTCCCACCTCGTCATCCCGAGCGGCAGCGAGGGATCTGCTTTTCGGGAGCGGGCTCAACTTTACCAAACTAGCCGCAGATAAACGCCGATGCACGCCGATAAGAAAAGTAATGATCTATCTGCGTCCCTCAGCGTGAATCGGCGGCTAGAAACTTTGTATAGCCATCCGCCCAAAACATTTTTGCCGTTTTTCGTGGACCCGTTGCGGACGCCGATTTCGCGGCTATCATATATGAAAGGAGAACTCTCATCGTCACCGTCTCGGTTCTCGCGTCCTCGAGCGCCGGCAACTGCACCCTGGTCGCCAGCGAGCGGACCCGTCTTCTCATTGACGCGGGCCTGAGCCGCCGGGAGACCTTCGAGCGGCTCCATGCCGCGGGCGTCTCCCCAGAGACCCTCGACGCGATTCTCATCACCCACGAACACACCGATCATGTCTCCGGCCTCCAGGCCATCGCGCGGAAACTCGGCGTTCCCGTGTATATGTCGCGGCTGACCGCTCCTGCGATTCCCTGGGGCGAATATACGCCTACGCTTGAAATGTTCGCCGCCGGCGCCAGCTTCACCATCGGGGACATCGACGTCACCAGCTTCACCATCCCGCACGACGCCGCCGATCCCGTCGGGTTTTCATTCCGCGCCGAAGGCATCAAGATTTCGATCGCCACCGACCTGGGCTACCTCCCCGATTCAATCGCGTATCATCTGTGCGGATCGGACGTGTTGCTGCTCGAATCCAATCACGATCTCGAAATGTTGAAAGTGGGCCCATATCCCTGGTCCGTGAAGCAGCGGGTGATGGGCCGCATGGGCCACCTGTCGAATGAGGTCGCCTGCCGCTTCGTGCGCGATCATCTGGATTCCACCACGTCGACCATCATTCTGGGGCATTTGAGCGAGCACAATAATCACCCGGCCATCGTGCGCCAGTGCGCCGAACAGGCGCTCGAAGGCCGCGGCTTGTTCACTCGCCTGCTGATCGCCGATCCGAAGCGGGCCACCGAATCCATCGTCTACTGACGATCCGTCATTGCAGGGGGTGGGGCAGGGCCATGCCCTGCCAAATCGAGGCGCGACCGTCAGGGAGCGCGTTCTCAAATGATCCACAAAGGCCCACGAGGGCTTCATCCTTGGACACAAGTCGACCATCGCGAAGTCTTGAGTAGTGGGTCAGTTTCCCGCAAGGCGACTTACGACCAACCCTTCCGCTGCTCCGGATTCTCCGAATGGCTGACCAACCGGACAGAACCGTTGGCGAGTACGTTCCGGTAACCCCACTTTTCGGGAAGTGGGTTAGGATTAGGAACGGAATGTTTACGGTTGATTCTTCACATCCCGTCACGGCGATGCTTTTGGTGTTGGCTGTAGTGACAGGGGCTCGCGCTCAGAGCGCAGGTCGAGCAAATGAGCAATCAAAGCAAACGCCTACCGAAGCGCGTGAGATCACTTACAAAGAAGCGTATGATATGCTGACGGCATTCTTGAAAGTGAACGGAGTAGAGCAGTCCGGCGAGATGGGGTACAAGGAATATTACTTCTTCATGGCAAATATGGGTAGCTCATGCGACCCCGGAGGAACCTGCATTGGGGACTTCCAGTATTATGCCGTAGACCGAAGAACGGGCGACGTCTGGAGTTCCGTCATCTGCGAGCGGATTGCGACGCGTGCTCTAACTAGACTCCAGGCGGCGCTGCGTAAGCGTATCGGCTTGACGAATGCCGAATACGGCCGGTTAAAGAGGCTGGGTCCCATGTGCGAGCCTGGAATGCCGCGTATTCGCTCTGGGAAGTAAGCCGACGTTCTGGACCGAAATGGGCTTATCGGGCAGGTTACGCGCTACTCGGAGATAGGCCTGATTGCGCAGGGCAGCGTCCTCTGGACTCACGCTAAGTCCCGTGAAACGCCGTTGTGCGAAATTGGCCACTACGTTTTCGAACTGACCAACTACCTGGTCTTTTGCCGACTACCTGACTCCTGCCTCCCGACTCCTGTATTCTGTCTCTTGATCCCCAGATACACGCGCCCCGAAATGGGCCGCATCTTTTCCGACGAAAACCGCTTCCTTCAGTGGCTCGAAGTCGAACTCGCCGCAAGCGAGGCACTCGCCGAAACCGGCCAGGTTCCGCGCGAAGCAGCCGCGGCGCTCCGCCAAAACGCCTCCTTCGACGTCGCCCGCATCCACGAAATCGAACGCGAAGTGAAGCACGACGTGATTGCCTTTACCACTGCCGTCGCCGAAAAAATGGGCGCCGCCGGCGCAGCCGACGCCTCCCGCTGGCTGCACTACGGCCTTACCTCCAACGACATTGTCGATACCGCGCAGGCGCTGGTCCTGAAGCAGGCTTCGGCGTTGCTGGTCACCGGCGCGCTCGAATTGTGCCAAGTGCTCGAACGGCGCGCGCTCGAATTCCAGCACACCCCCCAAATCGGCCGGACGCATGGAATCCACGCCGAGCCGATTACGTTCGGTCTGAAAATCGCCCTCTGGTATGACGAGATGACGCGCGGTGTGAAACGCCTCGAAGCCGCTTCTGACGACCTGCGCGTCGGCAAAATCTCCGGCGTCGTCGGGACCTTCGGGCACATCAGCCCCGAAGCGGAAGAGCGCATTTGCGCGCGACTGGGTTTGAAGCCCGCCGCGATCGCTTCGCAGGTGATCGCGCGCGATCGCCACGCGGCGTGGATCTCCGCGCTTGCGCTCATCGCCGCGACGCTTGAAAAGATCGCCCTCGAAATCCGCCACCTTCAGCGCACCGAGGTCCGGGAAGCCGAGGAGCCCTTCAGCGAAGGGCAAAAAGGATCCTCGGCGATGCCGCACAAACGCAATCCGGTCGCCGCCGAGCAGATCTGCGGCTTGGCGCGCGTGGTGCGCGGTAACGTCGCGCCCGCCATGGAAGATATCGCGCTGTGGCATGAGCGCGACATCTCCCACTCGTCGGTGGAGCGTGTGATCCTGGCCGATTCGGCGATCCTGGTGGACTACATGCTCGCGAAGACGCGCTGGCTGGTCGACGGCATGCGCGTATACACCCAACGCATGCTTGAGAATCTGGACGCCACGCGCGGCCTGATCTTCTCCGGCCAGCTTCTGCTGGACTTAACCGCCGCGGGAATGCTGCGAGAACAGGCTTATCGCTTAGTTCAATCCCACGCCATGGCAGCCTGGGGATCCGGAAGCGATTTTCGCGTTGCGATCGAGCATAACCCCGAAATCCTCTCTTATCTATCGGTTGAACAGATACGCGAGGCCTTTTCCCTGGATCGCTATCTGCTTCACGTGGATCGCATCTTCGCTCGCGTATTCCCACATAAGCCAAACTGAATCAAGCATATACAAGGCCCCAGAACGCGTCTACGAAATTCTGGAGATCGGAATTCAGGCTTTCGGGTTAAACTAGAGCTGGCGAAGAACTAGTGTCTTGCCAGTTGGATAGATGAGTCCGCATCGCATTACCGAGTACGAATTGGCCCGCGTGCTGCTGGTGGACGACGATCCCACATCGCGGCTGACGCTCAAGACCGTGCTCGAAGCGGGCGGTTATCACGTGGATTCCGCCGCCAGCGCCGCCGAGGCCGTCGGAAAGCTGGACGAAGGCGAATACGAGCTTGTTTTGAGTGATCTACAACTGGAATCGCCGGAAGCGGGCCTCCAGGTAATCGCCCACGCCCGGATGATGCTGTACAAGCCCGCCACTGCTATCCTGACCACTTATCAGAATGCCCGGCCGGTCCCGACGCGCCACCAGAACTCGCTGTTGATCAAGCCCGAAGAGATTCCCGAGCTGCTCGGAAAGGTCGCCGACCTGATCAGCAATCGCGCTACCCGTCGCCTGGAGCGCGAGCTTCGCCTCGCCGGCGTGTAGCAAGCGAGCCGCCGGCCATTTGCCGCAGGCAACTAACGCCGCAGCGGACAAGGGAGCGGTCATAAAAAAAACAACTATTTTCTAGTACTTTTGTGCCATTTCGCGCCAGAAGCGGCTCTTTTCGCATGTCTTTTCAACGTCTGACGCATTTTACGAGAGCCCGACAATTGCTTCTTCCAGTTGGTCCAACGCTCCCGTGAAAAAGTGGTCACGCGCCTCAATCAGAATCAATCGTTTGGGTTCCTCAAGCGAAGCCACTACCGCCTCGATCGCCGCAACCGAGCCAAACTGATCGTGCGTGCTTTGGATAAAGATGCGGGGCACGGGCGCGCTCAGATAGGTCGTGTCGCGGTTGGTGGAGGGGTTGAAGGCGGGGTCGCTGGCCGGGAATCCGGCGGCGATGATTCGTCGTAGACGGTGGTTCCCCCGGGCGTGTTCTCGCGTGTGCTCACCACCGAGGCGCAATACGATCCGCGATCCGAACGAGAACCCCGCGAGCGTACAGGGCAGCCCGGGGTAGCGATCGCGAAGAAATGCGAGAGCCGTTCGCGCATCCTCCAACTCGCCTTCGCCGTGCGCATATGCGCCTTGGCTCAGATTTACGCCGCGATAGTTGAATCGCAGCACCACGGCCCCAGCTCGCCGCAGGCCGCGGGCGATCCGGTAGACCACCTTGTTGTGCATGGTCCCGCCGTGCTGGGGATGGGGATGGCAGACCAGGGCGGCTTCGCGGGGCCAGTCGCCTTGTCTACGCTCGTCGCCCTCTGGTTCTTCGAGCAGCGCTTCCAGCCGGCCGGCGGGCCCATCGAGAAACAACGATTCAAGTTTGCGCGCCATGTTTCCTTTATGTTCGCGCAAACTTGCTCCCTACCTATCTCTCATTACGGCGGTACCACCGAATTGAGGCTAACCACCTATTGGCGCGTAGGGTTGCGGCTGGCATCCTCATAACACGATGGGCTCGCCCGAAAACCAACCCGACCGCCGCGGTGCCAAGCGCATGGCGATCGAGCGCAACGTTCAATATCGCCTGATCAACCGGCGCGACGGCGAATGCGAAGGAAACGGACAGACGCTCAACATGTCCAGTTCGGGCGTGCTATTTACAACCAAAGAAACCCTACTCCCGGGGCGCCGCATGGAACTGGCGATCAGTTGGCCGGCGCAGTTGGATAACAAATGTGCGTTGAAGCTGGTGGCTCGCGGACGAGTGGTGCGCTTTCAAGGCAACGCCGCGGCCCTCGAAATCATGCAGCACGAGTTTCGAACCAAAGGCACGCGCGGCTAGCCAACCCACAAATAGAGAACATGGGTTGTTGTGGTGAAAGTGTGGACAATGCATGGACAAAACATGGGTTTTTGATCAAACGTATTTTTTCGTGTGTATTCCTGACTAAAACCTTCTCTTTCAGCAACCTGCGAGGGAGCCTCCACGTGCTACAGCGCGCGGACCGATTGTTCCACCGTTCGCGCCAGTTCCGCGAACGAATCGCCATGCAAGTCGAGCGGTTTTCCGATTCTCACGTCCACGCGACCCGGATGCGGCCATCGGGCGTTTCGGTTTAGCACGCGGTCCAGGCCTTCGATGCGGATGGGAATAACCGGAAGGTGCAGATGCGACGCGAGCATGCCGACGCCCGGCTGAAACGGGTGAATCTCACCGTGCGCGCTGCGGTCGCCCTCGGGAAAAATCAGAATCGACCAGCCCTCTTCCGCTAGCTCGCCCATGTAGCGGATGGTCTCGCCCGCGCCGGCCTGGCGCTGGGGAATGGGAAACGCGTTGAAGAAGAATGTGGAGAGCCGGTAGTACAAGCTCATGAAGAAACGCTCGCGCAGTGTGTGGCCCGCGGGGAAAAAGTGCGCATCGAAGAATTCCTTGGCCATCGCAGTCGCCACGCGATAACGCCAGCGCGCGGGAAGGCTTGCGAGAATTACCGGAACATCGAAATGGCTCTGGTGATTCGACGCGAAGATCACTGGGCCACGCACGGAATCGAGATTTTCGCGGCCGGTGACGCGTAGGTGCGCGAAGATTCGCGCGAGTGGAAGGAGCCAATAGGGGAGCGCCAAGCGGCGCGTCGCGCGGGCGATCCAGGACCGATTGTAGGTGGGGAAGCTCATGGCCTGCGGAGTGTCCTGCCGTAGAACGCCGTCTTTCAAGAGAACCCCAGTGGGTTTTTCGAGATCGGCGACTTTGCTCGCCGAAGTAAATACGCGTTCGTCGACACCGGTTTCAAACCTCTGTTCGAGGTCCATCATCAACTGCACCCGATCAAGCGAGCTGAGCCCCAGCTCATCGAGCGTCGTTTCGGGAGTGATGGTTCGGCCGGGTGCGTATTTTTGAAGGATGGCCTCGATGTCGCTGGCGGGCGGCGGGCCGCTGTCCGCTTTTCCTTTCGAGACTGCTTCGGCGATTTCGGCGCGGCGGAGCTTGCGGGTGGATTGCGTGCGCGGAAGCTCGGCACTGCGCCCGATATCGGTCCAAATCGAAAAAGACCGGATCTTCTGATGATCCTCGAGGTGCTGATTTGCCTGGCGCACGATGTCATCTGCGTTCGCGCCGGGTTCGAGGACTAGGACCGCGTGAACACGGTCCTTGCCGATCACCGCCGAATCGCGCACACCAGGAATCTGGTTGAGCGTCTTTTCGACATCTTCCGGGAAAACTTTGAGGCCCTCCGGAGTGACGATCATTTCCTTCTTGCGGCCGCGGATTTGCAGATGACCTTCAGCGTCGAGCTGTCCGATATCGCCGGTGCGCAGCCAGCCATCTTCAAACATCGCCGCCGTTTCTTCCGGCGCGCCGTAGTAGCCGGTGGTCACGTTGCCGCCGCGCACCAGCACTTCGCCATCGCCCGCGATTTTCAGTTCGACTCCCGCCAGCGGCTTCCCCACCGTTCCCTCGCGCACGTGAAACGGATGGCTGAGCGTGACGATGGGCGCGGTTTCGGTGAGTCCGTAACCCTGGACCACGAGGTAACCGAGGCGCGACCAGAACTGCTCGACGTCGGGAGCGAGCGGAGCGCCGCCGGAAATCAAGGCCCAGAATTTCCAGCCGAACAGGCGATGGACCCGGCGGAATCGCCACCAGCGGAGCGGCCAGGGTCCACGCATGAGCGCGGGATCGTTGACTTCGGGAAAACGGTGCGACACGAAATCGCGCAGCACTTCGAGAATCTTCGGCACCGCGACCAGCGCGGAGACGCGGCGCGAGTGAATCTGCCGCGCAATCTCCTGCGCGCCGGTTCCCGTGATGAAGACGACCGAGGTCGGAATCAGCGGCGGGATGAGCAGCGCGAGTGACTGTCCGAACAGGTGGCTGAGCGGCAGCAGATTCAGAATGCGAAGGGGCTGAAAGGGTCCGGCGTATTTTCTGTATTTCGCAATTTCGCCGGCGACGGGGTCGAGATTCGCGAGCAGGTTGCGGTGGGTGATGATGACGCCTTTGGGTTCTGCGGTGGTGCCGGAGGTGAACACGATCTCGGCGATGGAGTCGAGAGTGGGGGGTGGATCAGGTGGTGTGTTTCCAGGCCGGACGAGGGCACGGTACGTGCGTTCCGCGTCCGGCGCGGTCCGGGGGGACCGCCCCACTTCGCTGGGCTCTCCACCCTGAAAGGTGGGGCTCGAAGAAGCCGGCTTGAAAGCCGGCTCGCCGGCACGAGTGCCGGCCCCACAAGTTGACGGGTGGGGTTGGACTGCCTCGATGTCTTCGAGACGCCAGATGGGGGCGGTGGAGGAGTCGATGGCGGGCTGGCGGTCGCCAATGAGAATGATTTTCGGGTGCGCCTTCGCTTCGATGCGATGAAACAATGCCGGTGACGATTGCGGATCGACGGGCACAAGAATGATTCCGCCGGCGAGACACGCCCAAAGAGCGGCGACCCAGCCGGGGCGGCTCTCCGACCACAACATGGCCACGTCGCCGTTGCGGATGCCCTGCGCGTGGAAGCGCGCCCGCAGCGTATCGGCCATGCTCGCGATTTCGGCATAGCGATACGAGCGGCCTCGGTAGCCGTCATCGTAGACGATGAATTCGGCGTCGAGGCGCGCGGCGCGGTTGAGATAATCGATGAGCTTGCTGGGAGAGAGGTCGGGCGTGGGGGTCTCCTTTTACTATCGTGATACAAGCCGAGCGGCAAAGCCCGGGGCGATATCGTGCGGGTGAGCTCAGGTGCGGCCTCCCCGCTGCGCCAGAACGGTGTTTGAGTATACTGTCCCGGGCTCGATGCTGTTCGTTTCACTCGCCGTCATGAGCATTTGACACGCATTTGGCACGCAAACGGCCGGGCCGAATCAATGCAATTTGTGTATCTGGTATCGGGCTGTCTCGCCGTGCTGGTTGCACGATGGTTGCATCGCCTTGTCCTCGCGCCGCTCGCCACGCTGTTAGAATCTAGAATCGAGCATAAAAGGATTCGTTCATGGGTGACAATTCCGCCGCGTGGAAGGCGCGCGCAACAGAGCTATTAGAGACGAACACAGTGGGCGGCCATGGTGCAGGCTCCGAAGCTGCGCAGTTTGCCGCGTCGATGCTCTGCGCGCTGTATGGTCCCGAAAGTTCCCAAATGAAGCAGTTTCGATCTGGTTGCGACTCGATTGAAAAGAAGGCGAGCAACGCACATGATTTAGACTTTCGGTTCAAGAACCACGCCTTCGCGGTAATTCAGAACACACTGGCGGAGCTGGACGGGGGCCTGATCTTGAATTCGAGAGTCGCTATCGCTGGGGAAGTTCTGATTGAGATGATCCGTCTGGCAAGAGAGATTTTGGCGGACCATACGGAAGAGGCGAAAAATGTCGCCGCCGTCTTGATTGCTGCGGCATATGAGGGAGTCATCCGAAGAATGGGGGAGGAATTTGCCAGCGTCGCTGGTCGTCCAGAATTGGAGGAAATAATCGGCGTGCTCAAGACCGCAGACCTTTTCAAAGGCGCTACGGTCGGCATGGCTCAGAGCTATCTGAAATTTCGAAATGATAGCTTGCACGCCAACTGGAAGAATGTGGACCGATCACAGGTCGAAACCTGCCTCGCCTTCAGCGAATCTCTGTTGCTGAAACATTTTTCGGGCTGATCGCCAACAGGCTGCAAGATGGAGAAAAGCACGACGGAAGGCTGAGCATGTCTTGCACGATCGTTGCAGGCCGGACCGGCTTCCAGCGCCGTGGCTACCTGGGACGATCCTCGATTGGCTTGAGGGAATCGGGAGAAGGCACTCCCTGCAACAGCAGCCGAAAATTTGAACCTTGCCCGCTATGTGAGACTGCTATCGCATGCTCGCTATCTCGAAGCAGATCAGCAACGGTCTCAGTCACGACCTCATTAACCCAATAAGCCAATTTGAAAGACCCCAGCTTCTGGCTAAGATTAAAGTCGACATCAACGTGGCCCGTCGTGATGAAAAGCCCGCGCTGTTGAACGACCGTGTACCATTCCGGAAGGTTCTTGGCAGCCCGGCCGGGTCGTGGGAAGTGATGGGCAATTTCGTTGCGGACCTCGATCGCAATTTCCAATTCATCGCGGCGTGGGCAAGTTGTTCCGAGCACGCCCGCCAGGTGGTCAACCATTCCAATCGCATTTCTCTCAAGCGTCTTCTGGATTTCCGCGTCCGTGCGGCCAGCCTCCCCGACGATCATGTACTTGAGAAAGAGTTCGAACGCCATAACGCCGAGCACTATCGCCCCCGGCGCAAAGTACGAAGCGTGGTTGTCTACGTTGGTAAACACCTTTGGGCTGCGCTCGCCCGCAGAGCCGAGCATCAGCGCGTTGGCCGAATTGATTAAATCCAAGGTGACGTTGGAGCTGTACGAGTAGCCATCGGCACGAACGAACTGCTCGGTTCTCTTTGGCACGCCCTACTTTATACCAGGCTCAGTGCTCTCACGCCATGCATAGTCGGCCGTGCATAGTCGGGACAGTACACTCAACCGCCGATTCCATGCCTGCGCCTGGTGTTTGAGTGTACCGCCCCGAGTTCCATAGCGGCGGTGGAGTACCGCTCCTTGACAGTCGCGGCTCGGAAGGATGAGCGCGTCGCAGCCCGCCGCAAAGTCGCGAAGAATGGTGCTGGAGGAGGGAGTCGAACCCTCATACCCAGTGAAGGATGCGGGATTTTGAGTCCTTTGGTTCTGCCTGTAACTAACTGTATCAAGGCTATTTACATTTTATAAATGTGAAACTGTGTAAGCGACTGTGTAAATTTAGCGTTTTTGGAATATCTCGCCATACCCCCATCTTACCCGCCATGTAAGCCGCACGCCGCCTGGAGCCGGGCGCATCTACGTCTTTGGCCTCTGCCTTCAGCCCCCCTTTTTCTCGTAATGGGAAAGAGGGGTTTCTTTTAGCGGACGGCAGCGCAGGCAAGGGCGCGCCGGGGTTGCGCGTTCATCTCGACCCTTTCCGGCGCGGACGGCCGCAGTACGCTTGTGAGCGAGGAAAAGGGGGCCGCCGTTCTTTCTCGATCCACCGCGCCGCTGCTCCGGAGGTCGTTCACTCGAGCGTGCTGAAAAATTGACCAGCCCCTTCTGCCGGTCCTCGAAGTTTCTGGCGAGAGTTCGCGGTGCAAGTCCCTCTTCTTCTCTTTGCAGACCACGTCCACACGGTCCTCTCATCGTTCAACCTAGCATCGGTTCGGCTGGCATCAAGCTGGCGCTTCGGCACTGCGTTGGTCCCTGCGGGCGACGCTGATCCGAACGCGTTGCTCTGGTCTCCGTCATCAAGGCCGCGATGGTCGTGGCCCACAGACGAAGGAGAAAAACATGATGTCCTCTCAATTTATTACCAGAAACGAAGTCGAAGACCTGTGCGAGGAGGAGCTGAAGTCGAAGTTCTCGTCGATCATGAACGACCTGCTGCGCACGCAGCGGTGGCAGTCCGACCGGATCATGGCCCTGGCTTCCCTCGAAACCGTCGAGGCGGAACTGAACCGCAAGCGGGCGGTGAAATCGAGGTATCCGGCACCGAGGTGCTGACCTTCGCGGAGAGGGTGCGCCGGCGTAAACCGGCGCACCTTCCCTCTTCGCTAAATATTCGGTCCGTTTTTTTGTTCAAGTTTCATAAAGCGGCCGAAGGTGACTCCCATGCAGTCATGTAGGAAGCGCTCTACGCCGTTCGGTTGAGGCGCCTGCATTAGAACGCGCGTGCGGCGGGCGAGGTCGTCGGCGAGTTGTTCGACGGTTTTACGGCGATCCAGATAAATGTGCTTGTCCAGGATGGAGAGTGAGCCTGCGTCGGCGCTTTTGCCGAAAGCTTGCGAAAGGCCTGCGGGTACCACGAAACTAACCGTGATGTCCTGGGCCGCCAGAAACTGAAGAATGTTTCCGGCGTCCGGCATGCGGGACAAAATATTTCTTTTGCACTCTGTATAAAGGCCGTTCGTATCGGAACTGGCGAACTCCCTAACATGAAACATTTGATCGCTCCTTGCTGTCGTTAAATCTCAGCCCCTAGGTGGGTGGTAGACCGGGAGCATGAAAGGAGCGGGTTCTTTCAGCATCGGCGCGGGCTTGGTGGCGTCTGTGATTTCATGCTCAACCGCGACAATGGCCAGAGCAGTCTCAGCGGCGGCTTTCCGCAACGCGACTTGTTCCGGGACATGTATCCCATAGTTATTGGCCCGGTTCATTGACGAATTAAAAGACGTGTAGAGTTCTTCCTTCAGTCCGTTCAAATCGTGGGCCATACAGCTTTCTCCTCTGGCAGGGTTATGCTCGTAAAGGTATAAAGTGATTCGCTGATTATGTCAAATGAAAAGTGGCGGGGCGGGCAAGGAGGGAACCTTGGCTTCGGCACGCGCTGGCACGCGGTGACTATTCACATCCAGAACGCTGGTCCGCGCGGGCGCTGGGCGTGAGGATTGTAAGCCGGGGCGAGGTTCGGCGCGAGCGGGACGTAGCGATCGAGCACGGGGATGTGGTGAGCCAGGCGGAAGACAAAGCGCGACGTCTTCGGGTGCTCGGCGAGGAAGCGCGAGACCCGCGGGAGCGCGGCCATGAACCGGCTAAAGGCCGGGTACGCCTGGTGGCGGGGCTCCGTCTCTGCAACTTTTATAAACCGGCTCGGGGCGTGCTGCTGGGGCACCGAGCCTATCCTTTTCCCTTCTCGGGCGGCCCGTCGTCATACGGGTACTCCTGCTCTTTCTTGAAATCCTCCGCCCAGCCGGATGCCTCGCGGGCAGCGTCATCTTCCTTTTTCTGACGTTCCTCGGCTGCGAGGTCGCGCGCGATTTCGCGGACCTTGAGCAACTCCTGAAGGTGGCGATCGAGCTCTTCGTTGTAGGTCTTCTCGCGTGCGGCCTGCTCCTGTAGCTGACGCGTCCTCAGGGCCTGAAGCTGGTCGGCCTTGTCGAGGTCGAGACGCTTCATATACTCGATGCGATCGGTGATCTGCTGCAGGCGCAGGGTGTCGCGATCTTCCTTCTGCTCGGCCGCTTTCTGGTCCGCCGCCTCGGGGTTGAGTTTCTCGGCGATCGCATCGAGCATGCCGCGCAGACCGGTGCGCCGCTTCGGGGTCTGGCGAAGGACGAGGTCCTGCCGGGCCTGCGCCTGGGTCTGGTCGAAATCCTCCATCTTCCATCTCATGGCGTAATCGAGCTGCGTACCGAAGGCGCGATAGGCGGCAGAATTGGCGGCGGCGAATTGCTGGTATTCCTCCTGCTGCCGCTTGAATACGGCCTTGCGGAGGCGCCTGAGCTCGGGATCTTCCTTCGGCTTGGGCGGCGGCGGGGCCTCGGGCGGCTGCAGGCCGGTGAATTTTGATTTCAGCTCGACCTCGGTCCAGCCGGGTTCCGGCTTCGGGCTATGGATGGGGGCGTCGGCCGCCGGCGGCTGCGCGGGCTGTTGGGCGACGGGCTGGATGGGCTCCGGCTGGGCGATGAACCGGGATGGCGCGGGCTTGGCCGGCTCGGGTGCCGGGGCCTTCGGGGCGTAGAGCGAATAGTCGAAGGTCGCCGCTTCCTCTTTTTTGGGCAGGAACTGCGACGACGGCGGGGGCTCTGGCGTTTTTTCTGCAGCAGGCGGCCCTTCGGCTGGTAAGAATTTGGACACCTCCGGGGCCGGTTTCTCGGCTTTTACGGCGGTCTCTTCCTCGCGCTGCTTGTGGAGGGCCTTGGCTTCCTCGACGGTCGGCAGGGCCGCCTGGTCGATGGGAGCCATGAAGGCTTTGAATTCCTTCCATTTTATGTCCGTGACGTGGCGGGAAAGGCTGAACACCTCCCCTTCCCCGTCCACCAGGACCATGCCCCGCTTGTCGCCTTTTGCCAGAACGTACCCTGCTTCCTCAAGCGCATTCTTGAACGCCAGGGCGTTGTCGGCGGCGGCGCGCAGGGCGGTAATCTGCTCCTTGCGCTCGGCGGCATTTAAGCCGGTGCGCTCGGCCTGCTGCCACTCGGCGTGGTCGACCTCTGCCCTCGGAAACTCCGGCTGCTGCTCGCGGTCGCGCTTGGCGTGCTTGCCGGGGACGAGTTCGTGCCCGAACTCCAGTTCCAGCCGCATGCTGGCCTTCTCGTGCTTGAGGTAGTTCTGGCTGTCGGAGCGCAGCGTCCCGGTGTCGTAGTCCATCCGGCACCAGACCACATGGATGTGCGCCCGCCCGTGCTTCTCGTGCTTGACGACGATCCGGGATTGCCCCTGGAAGCCCAGCTCCTCCTCCAGAACATCGACCGAGCGCATGTACTGGTCGTCGGTCATGGTGTATTGCTCGGCGGGATCGATGTTGGCGTGATACAGGCCCTTCTTGCCGCGGGAGCCTTCGGAGAGGGTCTGCCAGCAGAAGAAGGCGTCTTCCAGGTCGGCGACGGGGTGTTGAATCTCCAGAATGCTGACGCGCTCGTTCGTGTCTACCCGCTGAAGGTGGTAGGCAAGCTGTTTCGGAGATCCGCGGGAGCAGCCCTTAATGATCAAGCGCGGGGGGCCTCCGGTCCGCGGCGCTTGCCGAGGGCTTCGAGGATGGCGTTCTGGATCTCGATGTAATTCTGAAGGGCGGTGCGGAGCTCTTCGGGGGCGGGCATGCCCTGGCGGTTCAACTGGTAGGCGATCTGGTTGACGTTGTTGCCATAGCGGCGCTCCAGATCCCAGGTGCGGCGGAGCGTTTCATAATCGATGAGGCTGCCGGAGGGGGAGGAACCGTCCGCGCTGAGAAGGGTGCTGAGCGCCCAGGGGCCGGTCTTCATACCGGCTGCCTTGGCTTTGGCGGCGAGCTTGTTGAACTGTTCAGACAAGCAATAGAACTTGAGCTGCTTGTCCAGACGGCGGCGTTGTTTGGTCTTTTTCTTGTTGGCCTGGGGCGGCTGAGCCGGGTTGGGGCTGTCGTCCTCGGGTCGTTGTGTCATGAAGCCTCCTTTCAGGGGGATGGGATGGGGGAACGGGATAGGGCGGTCAGGAATTGTTCAACTCTGCGGTGAAGGCCAGCAGGTCCTCGGAATCCGGGTCTGCTCCCAGAGCGATCAGAAGGTCCCGGCGTGCCTGGCGGGTGTTATCCAGGAGTTCACGGAAGCGGGGGCGGTCGAGGGCGCCTGTCCTGGCCATGTCGATCATGAATTGGTTTCCGGCCAGCACAAGCTCGTTGTGCCGCTCGATGAGACGATGGACGGCGGCAGAGTCGGTTCCGGGGGGCAGGCTGAAGTCAGCGAAGAACGCCTCGGCATTGGCCTCGCGGGTCGCGCGCGCCTTGGCCTCGGTGGCGTCCCTGGGGGGCAGCTCCACGATGGGGGCGGCGATGGTCGCGGCATCGTAAGGGCGCTTGTTCATGGGTAGCTCCTCTGGTTGCGGTTGCGCCACCGATACCCCGGTGGCGAATGGGTTAAGGGGCGAGCCCCTTGCGGGTCCAGCAGGCTGCTGGTCGTGGGTTGTAGGGGCGCGAGAGCCCCTCGTCTGGTCCCAAGGGCGAAGCAACCTTGGCCTGGGATCGCAAGGGGCACGGAGGCCCCTTCGTAGGGTCGCAGGGGCAACGCCCCCCGCACGGAGTACACGGGGTGTGAAACCCCTGGCCGGGGGATGCAACGGGGTCGGAGAACCCCTTGCCAAGCCGCAAAAGAGTACTCTTTTGCATGGCTTGCTTACGCCTCAGGTGCAGTTTTCCCGGTATTTGTTGAGTTTAGCACGCACAGTGATTCTGGTAAATACTTTCTTAACGGCGATGCTCCTCACACGGTGCGACGTGGGATCTACCCTCACCAGCCTCCATCATCCCTCGGGAGGAAGTTGCGAAATAGAAACGCGGCGGGCCACAACTCCATTTTACGGGGGGAAGCCTTAATGAAGGCTTTACGCCTGGTGAAGCAGTTATCGTCCATCCAGTGCAGCTGACGGTGCTCGGAAACTACCCGGTTCTGGATGGGCAGTAAAACGGGGCGTTGTGTGCTACCGGGCACCGTCTCCCGAACTTTGCCCGCTTCCTTGCCCTCCGTCAAGCTCCGTCCCTCTCAGCCCTCTCCGGGAGGCTTCTTTGCTGCCGCTGCTCTTTCCGCGATCCGCTGGGGCGAATAATAGTCGAGGTCGTAACTTGGCGACCCTGACGGCTTGCCCTGCTCCCTGGCCGGCGCGGTACGTGTTGGCTGGGGGGCATTCTTGGGCGCGTAAGCTGTCAGGTCGTAGTTATGGGTGCCCGTTGGGGTCTGTGTGCCGATCTCCATCTGTCCGGCTGCCGGGGGTGGTTGCGGGGTGCATTGTGGACGATCTGAGGCGAGGCAGGCGTTCCGGTCGTAGTACAGGGGCCAGTATAAATCCGGGCTGGTCATGCGGAAGCTGGCGAAGGCACCCTGAAGGTTCCAATAGTCGATCGGGCGCAGGTAATGGGGGCGTGAATTTGGGGCCAGGAGGATTGCCGTCTCACTCCCAAGGGTGAGGACTTCATCGGGCATCAATAGCGCCCTGCCTGCCTCCCCATGGCTGATATTGTCGCCCTCGCTGGTGCTCGAATGGGGATTGGCTCCGGCGGAGAAAGAACTGCCCTTGTTTTCCCCCCGGTTGGTCGTGCGGATGGTCTTGTTGCCGAGGGTCTTGCTCAGGAATTCCGCGCTCGTGAGATCGTTAACGTTGCAGAACCACTTGTACGCACAGTTGCCGATGATGTCGGTGTGGGCGTCGCCGTATATGTCCTTGAGCTTCGACAATCCCTGGACGACCAGGGCAAAATCCACCCCCGCTCCGGACATGCCGGCAATCTCGCGGGGCATGTCGTCAATCCGCCCCAGGGCCGGGAATTCGTCAATGAGAAACAGGCAGCGGTAGGGAGACCCTGGGGGCTTGCGCCGGAACGTGTGCATGCCCGCGGTAATCATCAGCCGCAGCCAAATCTTCTGGATATCGACCTTGTCCCAGGGGACGACGAGGTAAAGCGTCGTCGGCCGGTCTTTGCCATAGCCGGTGAGATCCGTCATCGAGAAGGAGGAGGTTGCGGTCGCGGCGATGATCTGCGGGTCGGTCAAAAACGCCACCGCCTGGGCAATGTGGCCCATGATGCCGCCGTAGGTGACGTCCGGCATGTCGAGGAAGGGTGAACTCAGACGGCGGATGGCTCCTCCGAAGGCTTTGCTCGCGGCCATCTTGGCGACGTATTCCTGCGTGAAGGATTTGCGGCTCCTGCTCAGGATGTCGGAAAGGCGGCCGAGGGTCTTCACTTCAGGAGGTCCGTTGTCAAACTGGGGGAGCCCTTCCCGATCGGTCAGCCACAAAAGAACGGCCGCGATGATGTTGGCCGCGCTGGCAGCCCAGAACGGTTCCTTTTGCCCTTCCGAGGGGCTCATGGTGGTGCCCATGGATTGTGCGATCGAGACGACGTTCGGGTCGTTGCGGTCGAGAATGTCCAGCGGATTGAAAGTGGCTGGCGGAAAACCGAGGTTGCGGTAGGTGTCGCCCAGCTCGCCCCAGGGGTTCATGATATGCACGTGGTTCGTCAGGCTCCGGGGGCGCGCGGTGATGGCGGCATTCTCCCCCTTCGGGTCGATCACCAGGGCGGAGGTTCTCAATGCGCGCAGCAGGGTCGGGATGATGACGCGGGTTCCCTTGCCCGTCCTGGTCTTGGCCACGATCAGCGTGTGATTTTCCGGGCGGCTGTAGATCGGCGCGCCACTTCCCGAAGAGTACTCGGGGTGGCTTGATTTTCCGAAAAATACGCCCCTGACGAGCCCCTCCCCGCCGTCGTTAAGCGTGGTGCTCTCGCCGGCATAACTGGCTGAGCCGAAATTGGTGGACAGCGGGGGCAGCACTTTCTCCGGGGGCACCGGGTCACTGCCGGGGTATTTCCAGGTCAGGTAGATGTACCCGAGGAAGACGAGAAGGACGACCGGGATGCCGATTGGGTGTTCCCGAAAGTTGTCCGCCACAAAGGAGTCATTTGCAAGCCACACCACGCCGGCGATCGCAAGGAGCACCACCGTACCGATGGCCGCGAGTTTTATCCGCCGTTTCGCTTTTGCTCCGGCTCGCCGCAAGAGTAGCCAGGTGAGAACCGGGACGCCGATCGCGACTATGGCAACCCACCAGATGCTGTGGCCTTCCGGTTCCTGCTGGGGCGGGTCCGGGGGATCGGTGGGCAGCGGCCTCCGATAGGCGCTGTCTGTAAGGGCGCGCTTGTAGGCTTTGTCGTAAATCGCAATGTAAGGGGTGCTCGCCCACTTCGCGCGGCGGCGGGCAATCCACCCCGAGTGATAATCGAACTGCTTCTGGAATGCTTCACGGGAAACAAGCCCCTGATCTAGCTGTTCTTTCAGGGAAACATTGAACACCTGGTCTTGGGCTGATGACCTTGCATCGGCCTCGGCCTGGCTCTCCGGGGCGTCAATCCCCTGTCCCGAGCACACGCCGGCGCAAAGCAGCAGCGCCGAAATGAGGCCGAGGCGAAGCATGGGGTCAGAAGGGGCCGTCCCCGCCCTCCCCTGCGCCCGCCTGGGGTCCTCCCGGTTCCGGACCCCAGGAGTCTGGTATTTTCTGATCCGCGGCGCCCTGCTCGTCGCAAAAACGGTTCCAGAGGTCGCGGTAGTAGCTAAACCGCGCCGGGCCGGTGATCAGCCAGTGGAGCTGGTCGTGAAGCTCGTTCAGGAGGATTTGGTTGAGCACCTTGGGCGTCGGCAGCGGCCCCACACCAGCAGCCGTCGCCCGTTTTTGTTCGAGAAATTCGGTCAGGCGGAGGAATTCTCGGGGCACTTCGAGTTGGACGCGGACGGTGTCGTCCTCGTTCAACCCTTTGTTGATGGAATCCGCCGTCTGGCGGCATTCCTGCATCTCGGGCGTTTTATAGAAAAGCTTGGCCAGCTTTTCGGCCCGGCTTTCCGGTTCTGGCTCCCCTGTTGCCTTGCCCTCTTCGGAATCCTCGTATTCCGCCACGAGCGCGTTTAGCTCTTCTTCGCTCAAGTTCTTCGGGTCATCGCTGCCAGGCATCCGGATGCTCCGTTCGGGTTTTGGCTTTGACTTTATGGTAATGGTTTTGAGCAGCGTCCGGGCGGCAGCTTGTGGGGAACCAAGGTTTCAAGCGCACGCGCGACTACCAGAGAATTTCCCTGCGGCATAAGTTCCTTGATCGCTAATTCGCTAACCTTAGCGAATTAGCCCGCCCTGCCCTTTCGGGGCGTCAATTCCTGCGCTTCCCTTTTCCAAGCGTCGACGGCGCGCGTAAGAAGCTGCACGTTCTTCAGTCCTGCGTCCAGGGCGAGCTGTTTGAACTGATGGCGAAACTCAGCCGGAACCTTGAAGTTTAGATCCACGAGGGTCTCGGTGACAGTCTGGCCACGCTGCAGCGATCCGGCCACGGCTGCGGGGGCCTTCCCCTTGGTTGCGACCAAGGTGCTGGCGTCAATGGTCGCTGGCATTTTAGGCATGGGCTTTTACCTTCCTTCCGCCGTTCGCGAATTCGCTAACATTAGCTAATTCGCCCAAGCGCTTCTTGGTGAAACTCCAGAGTGCGGCCATTTCGGCGGCGCCGGGGCCGGTTGGATTGATCTCCGGGGCTGTGCGGCCGTCCGTCATCGACGCGGCGTAATCGACGCGATCGTGGACGACCGATTGAAAAACCTGCCCGTGCTGGGACAGTGCTGCGATGGTCTGGACCGTTATGCGGGCGTTTGCTTTCGCCTGGGTCAGGACGAATACGAAAGGCGTGGCCGATTGCTTGACCAAGTCAAGTGTTGCGCCCAGCGACCACAGGTCGTTGGGGCTAGGCCGCGTCGGAATAAGTACAAGGTCGGCAAGCTTGAGGACTTGGCGGTTCTGCTCCGTGAGCGCCGGCGGCGTGTCGATAAAGCAATATGCAAAGCCCGCCTTGGCGAGCGCGTCGAGCTTTTCCGGGAGTTCGCGCAGGCTCAGGGGCGCGAGCTGCGGCTTCTCGGCTTCGCGGATATTCCACCAGGTGGCCAGCGTCTGCTGCGGGTCGGTGTCTATGACAACGGCGGGGCCGTTCTCGGCCTGCTCAGCGGAGACGGCGAGATGCGCCGTGAGCGTGGTTTTGCCGCTTCCCCCCTTCTGGGAAGTGATTACGACTATTTTCATTGGTGTCCCCATCGGCTAGAGTCGGCCACGATTCGCTAATTCGCGGTTTCGCTAACCTTAGCGGAAACACGACCGACAGGGAAGGGGTTTCTCCCATGAAAAAGTGGATTGCCTGCGGGGGGAACGTCATTGCCGGCGATGTCATCTGCTGGCCAGAACCTATCTGGAAAGAGAAAGGCAAGCGGAAAAAGACGCTGGTCAAGATCGGTGTCCGGCTTATGACCGCCTCGGTGATACGCCTGGAAGGCAGAGAATGGGTTCACCTCTCCGTGCTCGACTGCGTGATTAAGGACATTCAGCAAGCGAAGGTCATCGTGCCGTTGCGCAAGGGCGAAGCCCTGAAGCGCAAGCGTACGACGCTGACGCGGGGCGAGGCACATCGCCTCGCGTGGGCAGGCGCCGACGGCGAAGCCGCCCGCGCACTGGCGGTCAGCAAGTTTATGGGCTGACGCTAATTCGCTAAGAGTAGCGAATTAGCGAAATGGGCAGGCCGGAAGCTTGAGCTTGAGCTGGAGTGGCCGCGAGACAACGATGGTTTCTGCGGTGCCGGGTTTGATTTCAGAGGTCAGCCGTTCAATGTCGCGCTGCTTGTTTTCGGCGTGCGTCTCCTCTTCAACCTCGAACGCTTCGGCGGGAACGCTGGCGATCGGCTTGTTATTCTCCCACCACTCCTTGCCGCCGTCGGGCCATTGAAAACGCGGCGTATGGATTTGACGGCTCGGCGCCTTAACCGGCCGAACTCTAACGGAATTCCATGATTCTGCCAACTGCAATCGGGCGGCCGAAGATCTGGTGGCGGCCCTTCGGTTCCGTGGAGGGCCGGATTGAACTTATGCACAGCCCCGAATCGTTTCCCCGCCTTCTTGTCAGCCTGGGTTAGGGAAGCCGTTCCAGCCCCTTCGCCAGCCTTGGGGCGCTACAGGTCTGAAACGGCCCCTTATTGAGTCTATAAGAAGCGAATGAGCTTAAGTCTTTGATTCTACTGATGGCGCCCGGACAGATTCTGTCTGAGTTCGGACAGTTTTAGTCCGAAAACAGTCAGAAACATGTTGCGTTTTTGTCTGAAATCGGCAAGACTCCTGTCTGTTTACGGACAAAAACGCGGGGCGGAAATGACTGAAAACAGCCAAGTTGCAAAGGCCGTGAAGGAGAAGCGGGGCATCCCTGTGTATCGCACCAACCCGAGCATTCCGGGCGAGCATGAAATCAAGAAGATGAGACGGACCAAGCTCGGCGATGATCAGAAGGGCCTTGTCGTTGACAACGGGACTGGCGAGATTTTGGGCCACGGCGGCGCGATGGTCTACGAGTGGGAAGAGGTCGATAAAGAGCGGTTCGTAAAGCTGTATCTGGCGGGCTTGAAACAGGCCGCAGGTCTCTCGAAGGCGGGCCTTGCCGTTTTCGAGATCGTGTACAACGAGATGAGAGGCAAGCCCGGAGAGGACAGCGTGTTGCTTGGGGTGGATATGAGCAAGCTGGAGGAGAGGACTTTTAACCGTGGCCTGCGGGAGCTGCTGGAGAAAGAATTTCTGTATCGCAGTACCCTGGCCAGCATGTTCTTCGTCAACATCCGCTTCATGTTCAACGGCGACCGGCTTGCCTTTGTGAGGGGATACCGCCTGAAAAAGGAAGATCCGCGGCAACCACGGTTGCCGTTGGAGGAGCCGCAGGCGTTGCCGAAGCCGGATAAAAGTAGGGTGGAACCTAACGGGTGGTAGCGAACATCCGCTAATTCGCTAATCTTAGCGAATTAGCGCCTTAGGGGCCGCGCGCCATGTGCCGGGCAACGCCGGCGAGGCGCTTCTCTGCGAGCTGGCAGTATTTCTGCTCAAGCTCGATCCCGATATAGCGGCGCTTCGCCAGGGCTGCGGCGACAGAGGTGCTTCCAGAACCGGAGAAGGGGTCAAGGACCACGGCTCCGGGCTGCGTGAAAGCCTGGATCACAGGCTTGAGCACACGCACGTCTTTCTCGGTCGGGTGCGAGCGGTTTCCAGAATACGCCCACGGCTGCACATCATCGAGCGGGTTCGGGGGAGGGGAGGGGCGCCCCTTTGCCAGAACGTAAGCCTGCTCATGGAAGCGATTGCAGAAGCGCACGCTTGACGCGTAGCTCTTGCGCCACACGATGTGGTCGACAGGCGTGAAGCCGGCCGCCTTCCAGGCGGCCATGAACGCGTCGATCGCTTGCCATCCGTAGAACGACACGCAGAGCGCGTCCGGCTTCAGGACGCGGTAGATTTCCGGGAAGGCTGAAAGCACCTTCGCGGTGTCGTCGCTGCCGTCGTTCTGCACGCTGCGGCCGGAGCGGTCGCGGTAGCGCACGAAGTAGGGCGGATCGGTGAGGACGAAGTCCACGCTGTCGGCGGGGATCGTCTTCAGCACCTCCGTGCAGTCGCCATGGATGATCCTGTTCATGTGCCACCTATGGGCTTCAGCAGCTCGATGTTCTTCTCGGCCTGTTCCCTCAGATATGCGGCCAAGCTGGGCGCGGTGTCGCTGAGGATCTGTGCTGCCATGCGCAAGCGGTATGCGGATTGGGCGAGCTCGATTTCGACGTCTGTCATTTAAAAGCCCTCCAGCTCGTCGTCGAACAACTCGGCTTCGTGCTGATCGAGGATGTCGGAAACCTGATCGGCGGTTTCGTTCAGGCTGAATTCTTCGGTATCCATGTTCTTGCTCCTTTTCGCGTTCAACATGGCCACCGTCCAACGGACCCCGCGGTGAGCTGTCAGGCTAAGATTTCTCTAGTTGTTTCTCGAAAAAACATGACTACAAGAACGTGAGAAATGTTGGCTTGACAGCTCCTCTATAGCGGGTCTGTTAGGTGCCGGATGATGTTGAATGCGGCTTAGGAGCTACATGAATGGCGGGGCTTTAATTCTGCCTTCACGGAAATGCTGATTTCTGTGTTTACGACCACATCCGGGCGACGATGTCGCGTTCTTACTGACCGACGGCGTTGCCATAAATGGCGGTCGTCGTGAGATGGGCACGTCCGAGCCACTTCTGGAGCATGTTCAGCGGTGCGGTACGCCCTTGATGACGGCGTATACGCCATAGCCGTGCCTGAGCCCCTTGGGAGAGGCGTGGGGCCATCCGGAATGCCGGCGGCTCTGATGACCTCCATGACCCGGCGCGCCGGCCGAAGCTGCCAACCTTGACACCCTAAAACTTTTCGGCCAGCATCCAGCTATGGTCGACGAAAAACTGAAACCGCCCAGATATCCGCGCCATGTCATGTGGCCTCAAACGTTCCAATACGTCGGCCGAACTCTCTTTGGCAGGCAATGGCGCACACACGTCTCCCGGACACTCAAGGTAGACCAGAAAACAATTTCCAAATGGATGACAGAAGGTGCGCCCGGTTGGATCTGCGCCCATCTCGAAAAAGTCGGATATGCAGAATACGAAAAGCTCGCCCAGGTAGAAGACAATCCGGATTACGAAGCCATGCGTAAGCTCTCCGACGCCACCGACGCGCTCTATTCCCAACGATGCGCCTATCGGAAGTTCAAGGGGCTCAAGCCGCCGTCCTTATACGAGCGCCCGAAGCAGGTCGCGAAGGTCAGGCTTCCCACCAGGCGCGCTTAAAAGAAAAAGGGCGGAGCCCGAAGGCGCTGCAGTATCTCATGGTCCCGGTGGTCGACCGCGACATGCTCGCCCGGCTCTTGGGGCTGCATCGCCGGGCGGCGATTCCGGCTGATGCACCGGCTCGGTGGCTATCAGTCCGGTCGCACCTTCCTTATTGAACGGAACGTGGGGCGCTGGTCCGCGCCCTCGAAGCGATCGCGGCCGGCGAGCCGTATCGCTTCGAAGCCGGGCGCAGAGAGCGCCTGGATCTTCGCCTTGAAGAAACGCGCCGCGCCCTCAAAGCGCGGCGCGTGAAAATTCCTGTTGCTCCGGACGTGCAGGGCAGGAAAGTCGCCGGGCTGCCGGCGACGATCCGCCTTGCTCCGGGTCGGCTGGAAATCCTATGCACCGATGCTTTCGAGGCCCGGCTGCGCGAGTGAGGGCGGTTTATCCGCCGCCCTCCGTCGCGTCGAGCTTTGCTAACGCTTCTCTGGTGAGCTTCACCATGCCGTCGAAATCGCGGCGCATCATATATCCGTTGTCCTCGTGAAAGTTCATCATGGCGGCCATCAACTCTACAAAGAGTTTTTCGGTCGTGTCGAAGGCGTAGGGCTCGGCGGAAAGGGTATCGAAGATAGCGTTCAGATCGGATTGGAATTCGGGGAAGTGGCTCATGGTCTTTCTCCTAATGGTTGTCGAGGTTGCGCATGCAACCTTGCTAGGCGCGCGCCAATGAGCAGGGAAGCCCGTCAACACCTTCCTGCCGGAGGGGGATCACCCCCCTGCAGCACAACATAAAATAATTAAAAATCTGCGAAGGAAGGGGATACCGGCAGGAAGCGCTCGCGTCCAGTGCTTGACGGGATGGGGGCAAGGCCCCCTTTAGATGCTAATTAGGTTAAACTGTCATCCATGCCCGAGGATGACGCCGTCGAGAAGGTGCTTGCGGATGAGCGGGCGCTCGAAGACCGCCGCAAGCTCGTCATCGACGATCTTCTCCGTCAGAAAGCCGATGCCGTGAAGGCATTCGACGACAAGCTGGCGAAGCTCGGGTACAAGCCGGACGGCGCGAAGCCGCGGAAGAGCCACCATAGGCCGCCTGCACCGGACGCCGCGGCGAACCCGAAGGGGAAGGCGAAAGCGTAGCGGGGCAGGCGCGCGACTACCCCTCTGCTGTGCCCCCTTTCATGCCGTACCTCTCGCTTTGCGGCGATCAGCCAGGAAGGCCAGATCCTCCGTGGACAGGCCGACACCGGGAAAGTTGTAATCACCACTTCTGACGGCTTCGCGCTCGGCGTCTCGCGCCGCGACGTAGCCGGGGGCCTGGTGCTCGTCCGCGGAACACGACATGCAGATTGTGTCGGTGTTGAACCTCGACATTATTGAAACGCTGAGATGGTCTCGGCATCGATCACAAGACTTTTTCATAACGATGTACTCCTTCAAATAAGCGGTGAAATGATAGTGCCGACCGAAGCCTTCAGCAGATGCTCCGCGGCCTCTTTGGCCTTGCCCTGGCTCTCGGGATTGGAGAGATCCGCGTCCTTTATGAACCGCGCGAGCTGCAGCAGGCGGCAGACGACACCCTCGGCGGATTTGTTGCTGTAGAGCTGGCCTGGCTCGATGAGCGTTTTCTTTTTCATGTGATGTACTCCTTCTGCGAGAGAAGGAAGAGCGCTTACAACGCGCCCTTCCCCCCGGTTGCGGGTTGCTCGGCCTTCGGCTTGACCGGGAACTGCACGTACAGCTGGCCACCGATCCTGAAGCTTTTAGCCTTGCCGTTCTTGCTGGTCCAGACCGCGACCCGGCCTTTGCGGTCGATCTTGCCGTCGGTGACCGGGAACAGTTCGTCGGTGGGGCCTGCCTTTTTCGTGGTCTCTTTCGTTTCGGTTGTCGTTGTCATCTTCTTTCTCCTTTGCGTTTGAACTTATCCCCTTCGGGATGAGTCCCCGCTTATCACGGGCGGGGCACAGTGTCATGGCCACACGGGAGCGCCCTTGAGCGCGAAGGAGCGGGCCTGCCGATTGATACTGTGAAACGCTTGTGATAGAGGGGTCAGAACGATACTGAAGGGGTTGTTCAACGCATCTTTGGAGAAAGCTGACAACGCTGGCATTCCGAAACGATGACCACGAAACAGGGTCATGACCTACCGTGTCGGGGGGCATGCCGATGCAGATGCAGATGTCGTACTGGCCGACGAAGCCGTTGATACGCTCGCCGAATTTTCCGTAAAACTCACCAAGCCGATCGTGGGTATGGAACTCGCCGGAGATCGCGGCGACGTTCTGGAGCAGGCTGCGTTTGCGATCCCACGTCATTTGCGCCTCGCTTTCTCGTCGTCGCGGCCGGCTTTGTAGGCGGCTTCGAGGGCGCGGCTGATGCCTCCGACCCAGCAGTCGTGAAAGTCTAGGCGGTCGCGTCCCTGCAGTTCGAGCGTTTCAATTGACAGGTGCTCCTTTGCGATCTTCGCGATTATGTCTTTCATGGTTACCTCTCTCTGTGCAGGGCGATGATGGCGTGGTAAAGCGACGTCGCGTTTTTCAGTTTCTCGTCGATGGACAGTAAGGACCCGATGGCCTGGTTCACTTCGTCGTGCATCATGGCGTCCTGGGCTTCAGCGACGTGCACTGTGACGTCGGCGACGATGTGATCGAGGGTGTCGATAAGTGTCGCTATCGATTTTTTCTTCCGCTCCGGGGTCATGCGTACCTCCGGCCGCGATAGCGGCGGGTCAGGCGCTGGCGTTGGTTGTCGAGGTTGCGGAGAATGATGCGGTCGGCCGGCGTCAGGCCTTCCTTGGTATTGGCGGCGATGTACTCCATGATCTGGAGCTGGTTATTGACTTCGGTGACCGTGAGTGGCTTGTGTGCCATGGCTGAATTCCTTCTGTGAGAGAAAGAAGGAAGGCGCTTACGCGCCCTCCCCCTGTGCAGGTTGCTCGGCCTTCGGCTTGACCGGGAACATCACGTAGCGCTTGTCGCCGATCTTGAAGTTGTACCCGCCGCCTTTGCTGTGCGCCCAGGCGCCGGTGCGAGCTTTGTATTCGGGCTTGCCTTCAGCGTTGACCGGGAAGATCTCGTGCGTGGGGCGGGAGCCTTTCTTTTTCGGGGTCTCTGTCGTTTCGGTTGTCATCTTCGTATCTCCTTCTTTGCGTTTGAACTTATCCCCTTCGGGATGAGACCCGTCCTTACACGCAGGGCGCGGCATCAAGAAAATAAATGGGGGTGGGACCGTCACCGCCTTCGGTGATGGGGGGCGACGATTTTTTTCTTGAGGCTCTTCCGCGAACGGCGTGTGTTAAAAGGGGCCATAACCTGAAGGGGTGAGGTCAAGAACGCATTTTTGGAGATACGCTTGACGGCCGGAACGATGACCACGAAACAGGCTCACGACAATGTCACTTTTCACGGTCTGACACGAATGCAAGCCAGGAGTGCACGCTCGCTTCTCTCGGCGTTGACGGACTACAGCGTTTCGGCGGCGGATTGGAAACTCTCTCGTCGGTGATGCGCCTCGTACACACGGTCGAGGCCTGCGATGTCCGCGGAAGCTGGCATGGGGAGGGCGGCGGATTTGAAGTCTGAAACGCGCAAGCGAAAAGAAGGAAGAGACGCCGGCCGCGCGAACGACCGGCGTCCCCGGTAGGAATTTATCGCAGCATTTCAGGCAACCAGCCCGTGCCGGCGATCTGGCGCTCGGCTTCCTGGGCCAGTTCGGCTTTCTTGAGTTTCTCCCAGGCGGGAGCGGGAGGCTGTCCCTTGGCTTCCTGGATTGCTCCGAGGATTTGCGGCTTGCCAATCCGGGTGAAGTAGTTTTCCGCAGTCGGCGTGAAGTACGGGTTCATGTCGAGCTGCAGGACGGTGGCCAGCTTGCCGGCGTGATCGAGCCTGTCGTTCTCCGGACGGTCGCTTTTCGTCTGCACAGCGTTGATCGAGCAGGCGGCACAGAAGGTCAGGAGGTCGAGCAGGACACCCTGATCCTGCTTAAGGCACCATTGCCATATATCGCCGGGCTTCCCGGGGAGACGCTGGCCCCAGGTTTCGCGGGCATCTTCGAGGGCTTTGAAAGCTGCGGAACCTTCGACGCGGTGGAGTGATTGAGACGATGCCGAAACCTTCAGCGCTGTATCGTGGCGATGCTCGAAGACGTCCAGCACCATCGTGTACACGACGGCCGCCAGGCCTTTGTCCGGGAACTCGAGCAATCGGGCGGCGATCGCTGCCGACTTGTGCGCGGTCAGGCTCTCGACAAGTCCCGCCGAAAACTCCGCACGGCCGACGGTGGCGTCTTCGCCGTCGCCGGGATCGGTTCCGTCTGGAGCGGTCGCATCGGACTTGCCGGTTTTCTTGGGCATGTCCTCGGGTCGCACCAGACCCCGCACGATCTCCGCCTTGCCACTGTGGTCCAGATGGACGACGGCGCCGGCGATCGCCAGCGTTTCTGCGGGCCAGACTTTCTCGCGGCCGGCGTTCAGTTTCTCGATGCGCTCGCCGACTTCATCGAGACGCTCGGGCCTTTCCGCGTCGTCGGAATTCGACCATTGGTCTGCGAGTTCGTCGTATTCCTTCTGGAGAGCTTCCAGCTCGGCCTGTTTCTTGGCAGGGAGGGGCGTCAGCTCCTCGCGGCGGATATGGAATTTCGACTTCGCCTGATAGTCGAATTCGGGGTGGACCTCCACCCATTTCCAGCCTTCCTTCTGGACCGTTTTCGCGGCACGGTCGAGCTTTTCGCTGACCAGCCTGTGGAGCAGCGGCACATCGAGGATGAACACGCCGTCTTCGTCCTGGCTGAACAAGTCGCGGCGCACGGTGCCTCCGGCCTTCTCGTAAGCCTTCAGCGTGACGTATCTGACCCGCTTGTCAGTCACCGCGATGTCGTTCTCGGTGAGGGCATCACGGATGTCGGCGGCGTCGTTGCGGTCGGGGTCGAAGTCCTGGAACAAGGCCTCCTGCGCCTTGTGATCGTCGGAGATCGCGAAAGCCTGGACCTGCTCTAGGTTCAGCGTTCCCTTGCGGTAGGCGTCGATGACGACGGGGCTAACGCGCGAGAGCTTCAGGCGCTGCCTGACGTAATGCTCGGTTTTGCCGAAGCGGGCGGCGACATCGGCGATCGGAGCGCTCTTGTCGACCAGATCCCGGTAGGCGTCGCATTCATCGGCGGGGTGCATGTTCTCGCGGACCGTGTTTTCAGCGAGGCTGATTTCCGTGGCGTCAGCGCCGTTCTCGATGACCTGGCAGGGCACCTCGAAACCGGCGTCGATCTTGCCGGCCTTCAGTAGGGCCGAGAGCGCCGCGAGCCTGCGGTTGCCGGCGACGACGGCGAATTTCTTGCCGTCCTTCCGGACCACCAGCGATTGCAGCAGGCCGTGGGCTGCGATGGATGCAGCCAGCTCGTCGATGCCCTTGTTCTGCGTCTTGCGGACGTTGCCTTCCCAGGCGGTGAGCTTGTTGAGCGGGATGTTGGTGATGTCAGTCGTCATGGTCGTCTCCTTTTGTTCGCGAAGCCTGATTGCTTCGCGCAGTCCCCGAAGGGATAAAGTCCGGCCTCCATACGGATGGCGCGGCGTCAAGAAAAACGTCGGGAGGGGTCCCGAGGGCTTTTCTTGATGCTCTTTCCGCGACGGCCGTATGGTATCCGGACAACAAAATTCCGAAGGGGACGCGAAGGGGAAAAAGGAGGCGAGACCGATGCCATTTTGTCGCGCAACGTGGCCCTAAGGCGGCGGCGAGGCGTTCCTGCGGGAAAGGCCCGTCTCTGCCGGCACGGACATACCGGAGAGAATTAGGCCTGCGGCGGGCTTTTCCTTGACGGTGTTGGCAAATATGACAACATAGCTACATGAGGCGGTAGAAGCAGCGAGTGGCGATAACCACAAGAACTCTGCCCGTTGAGATCGGATCTGCTGATGGACCGTTTGAAAAAGCTGAAGGAGATGTTGCGATGAAAAGCGAAAATCTGGGAGTGGTGCGCGGGAGCCGAATGTTTTCCGCGACGTCGGGCACAAGAACGCGGATGCCGAGCAGTTCAAGGCGATCCTCGCGGCCGAAATCATCAAGGCGCTCGACCGGGAACGCCTGACCGTGCGCGCCGCGCACGGCCGCACCGGCATTGCTGCGGCCGACTTCTCGCGCATCCGCAACGCGGACCTCGGGCGGTTCACCGTCGACCGTCTTATGTCAATCATTAACCGGCTCGGGTCGCGCGTAGAGGTGAAAGTCCGGGTGCGACGGGCAGAACCAGTCGGGCGTGAGGTGACGGCTTAGGCGCAGGGCGGGGCTTATTTGTACCCGTTCCAATCCTTGCAGAGTACCGCCGCTTGCTCCAGAACAAGCTCGGTGGCGCGGGCCTGCTTGTCGGGTGGATAGCCGTAGCGCCGGAGGATGCGCTTCACCAATACCCGCATCTCGGCCCGGACGTTCTCTCGCACGGTCCAGTCGATCTTCAGGTTGTCGCGAACCGCACGGACAAGCTCCTGGGCGATGATACGCAGGTTTTCGTCACCGAGAACCTTTACCGCGCTGTCATTTACTTCAAGGGCGTCGTAGAAGGCGATTTCATCCTGGGTCAGCCCCAGTTTCTCCCCTCGGCGCTCGGATTCGCGAAGCTCTTTTGCGATCGCGATCAATTCTTCAATTACCTGTGCCGCCTCGATGGCCCTGTTCTGGTACTTCTTAATCGCGTTCTCAAGAAGTTGTGAAAAGGAACGACTCTGCACGATGTTGTTCCGGGTGCGGGTTCTGATCTCTCCGTCGAGGAGTTTGCGCAGCATCTCGACAGCCAGGTTCCTGTATGGCATTCCCCGGATTTCAGCCAAGAACTGATCCGACAGGATGGAAATATCCGGCTTCTTCAACCCGGCTGCGGCAAAAATATCCAGTACCTCATCCGAAGAGACGGCGCGAGAAACGATTTGGCGTATTGCATGGTCAACCTCGTCGGGGCTGCGCCGGCCGTCCGCGACGCCCTTGGTGAGAACGGTCTTCACCGCCTGGAAAAAGGCTACGTCGTCTCGAATCTCGATGGCCTTGTCGTGGGGCACTGCTAGAGCGAACGCTTTTGACAAGTCGGCGACGGCTTTGACGAAACGGTTCTTTCCGTCGTCCTGCTTGAGGATATGTTCTTGTGCGGCCGGTAAAACGGACAGGCGCTGCTGTGGGGTTCCCGCCTTCCACCGGGACCGGTCGAAGCCATGGAACATGGCGGAACACACTTCATGCCTCGACAGCATGAAGGCGACTGCTTGCTCCTGGTCGATCGCGGTCTGTCCCTTGCCGCCGCTCTCGGTGTAGTTTGCGAGCGCCTGCTTGAGCTCGTGTGCCAGGCCGAGATAGTCCACCACGAGGCCGCCTGGCTTATCTCGAAAGACCCGGTTGACGCGCGCGATCGTCTGCATCAAGCCATGGCCCCGCATCGGCTTATCGAGGTACATCGTGTGAAGGCAGGGTACGTCGAAGCCGGTGAGCCACATATCGCGGACGATGACAATCTTGAAGGGGTCCTTGGGCTCTTTGAATCGTGTGGCCAGCCCCTCCCGGCGCTTCTTGCTTCGAATATGGGCTTGCCAGTCGGTAGGATCCTCGGCCGACCCGGTCATGACGACCTTTATTGACCCTTTGTCATCGTCGCCATGATGCCAGTCGGGGCGAATTGTGATGATGGCGTTGTATAGGGCGACGCAGATGCGGCGGCTCATGCCGACAATCATTGCCTTGCCATCCATCGCATCCAGCCGTTGCTCGAAGTGGTTGACGAGGTCCTGGGCGATCAAGGAAATTCGTTTATCGGCGCCGGCGAGCGCTTCCAACTGCGCCCATTTCGTTTTCAACTTCTCCTTGTGTTCGACCTCTTCGCCCTCGGTAACTTCCTCGAATTCTTCGTCCAGTTTAGGCTTCTCGGCTTCGTTGAGAGCTAGTTTCGCAAGGCGGCTCTCATAGTAGATAGGGACGGTCGCGCCATCCTTCACCGCGCGCTCGATGTCGTAGATGCTGACGTAGTGGCCAAAAACAGCGCGCGTATTCTTGTCGGTAAGCTCGATCGGGGTTCCTGTAAATCCGATGAACGATGCTTTGGGCAACGCCTCCCGCATGTGACGTGCGAAACCGTCAATGAAGTCGTACTGGCTGCGGTGGGCTTCGTCGGCGATCACTACGATATTCCGCCGGTCTGACAACAGAGGGTGCTGGTCCTCACCCTCGGTGGGAAAGAACTTTTGGACAGTCGTGAAGACGACGCCTCCGGACGCCGTCGTGAGCAGCTCGCGGAGATGCGCCCGGCTGGCCGCCTGGCTGGGTTCCTGGCGCAGGAGTTCGTGACAGCGCGCAAACGTTCCATAAAGCTGGCCGTCCAGGTCATTCCGGTCCGTAATGACAACCAGCGTTGGGTTCTCCATCGCCGGGTCCAGCACCACGCGCCCGGCGTAGAAGGCCATCGTCAGACTCTTGCCGGACCCCTGCGTGTGCCAGACCACGCCGACGCGCTTGTCGCCGCCAGCGCTCGCCGCCTTCAGGGTCGACTCCAATGCCAGATTGACAGCGTGGTACTGGTGATACCCGGCCATCTTCTTCAGCAGCACCCCGCCGCCCATGTCCTCGAACACGATGAAATATCGGACGAGATCGAGAAACCGGCGCTTCTCGAATATGCCCTCCAGGACGACTTGCATCTGCGGGAGCCGTGTGTCGGCAAGATCTTCCCCTTCGATGGTCCGCCAGGGCATGAACCATTCGCGATCGGCTGTCAATGTACCGATACGCGCATGCACTCCGTCCGAGATTACAAGCGCCGCGTTGAAGGCAAACAAGGAGGGAATATCCTGCTTGTACGTCTGGATCTGGTTGAACGCGGACCATATTGTCGCGTCACCTGAGACCGCGTTCTTAAGCTCGATAACCGCCAACGGCAGGCCGTTGACGAATAGCACGACATCCGGCCGGCGCTCGTGGTGATCTTCTACGACTGTGAACTGGTTGACCGCCAGAAACTCGTTATTTTCCAAATTGGAATAGTCAAGGACGCGAACGAGGTCCCCGCCGATAGAACCGTCGGGGCGCTCGTATTCGACTGGGATGCCCTCTACCAAATACTTGTGGACGACGTGGTTGTTGTGAATCAGCGATGGGGTGTCTGGGTGGGTAAGTTTTCGAAATGCCTCCTCCACCGCATCGCTTGGCACTTTCGGATTGAGCCGTTGAAGCGCCTGCCGGACACGCCGTTGCAGTACGACTTGTCGGTAGTCATCACGTTCGGCCTGCGGCTCTCCGGGTGCGATGTCTGGCCCCGACACGACCGCGTAGTCGAGACTTTCCAGCCAGGCCAACGCCGCCTGTTCAACGATGGACTCAGTGAAATTGTCGGAGATCATTGGGCCGTCTCTTTTTCGCCATTGTCGTCCTCTGTGCTGGCGCCGTTGTCATCGCTCGCATAGCTTGTCAGGAGTTCGCGGTATGCTTCCTGGTCCACACTGAACAGAACGTCACTCGGCTGGTATGGCGGAAGCGAGAGGATTTGCACGGGCTCGCACTGCGCATCGATCCATTCGTTGAAATCAGGGTGATCATCGTACTCAATTTGAACACTGCCCGGCTTGGTCAGGTGCTGACGGTGGACCCGGTACAGGAATCCTACGATGGCGTCGGCGGCTTGAGCGGCCAACATTGCCTGAACCCCTTCCATTACCGGGTGTGGACTATCGGTGCCGTGGGAGGCAAAGCCGAAGGCATTTCTCAGCTCGCAGACGCCATGCATGGCGGTACTGAGACCGCCGAGTGTCTGCTGCAGGCTTTTTCTCGCGGTGGCATGGGCCGCCAGTGAAACAGGCAGGAATGGGACGGTCAGTGACGCTGCCTTGAAGAGTTTGGGCAGATCATCGTCCTTGTCGAATGAGCCTCCGCGCTCCGTGAGAATGGTCTTGCAGGCACTCTCAATCAAGGTTTTCGCAAGATCAAAAGCCAAGCCGGTATTGTCCACCACGGCCAGTTCAAGCGCCTTTACTTGTTCCTCGATATGCAGCAGCCCGCCGGCCACGGCCGCGCGGGCGCCGTACATCACGAAGAGGGCTTCGCTGGGTGCGGCCTCCATCAGGCGCACCTTCCGACAATTCGGTCGGCGTCAGGAATCTGCAGGTCGCCTGAGACAAGACGCGGCAGCAAGGCGTCGCGAATTGCCGCCAGGTGATCAACCTGCCGCAGGTTGGCGACCAGCCGTCGATAGAGCGGTCCGGTGATCCGGCAGAAATGGTCAAGCAGTGGCTTTGGCGGGACCAAGGCCTTTATCGGTCGGAAGTTCTGCTTGCTGATTTCCAGGAAGGTGCTGCCATTGGCATTGGCGATGACCCGGTCCATATTCGCCTGGGTCCAATCCAGCACGAACAGGTTTGGCAATTCGCGGTCGCACACCATGGCGATGATGCCCTGGTTGATAGAGACCGGCGTCTCTGCGATTGCCAGGTAGCCAATCGGGGCGCGAGACGAGAGAAGTACCGTTCCGGCCGGCAACGCGCCGGAACTGACTTTCGCCAGCCCCTCGTCCGTCAGGTGTCGTTCCGTTTGGAGCAAAACGTGGCTGCTAAGGGAGGACATGTCTCTCGGAGTGCAGAATGGATGAACTCCGCCGTTCCAGTAGGCGGGCTCCTTCGTGCTGGGCGTCCCTCCGCCAAGAACCTGCACGAGGTCGCCGATGGGCTGGATTCCCCATCCCTGGGGAATCTCTCCGATATCGGAGGAATGGAAAGCGTCTGGGAAAAAGGCGGCGAGGTCCGGGGCGAGGCCGGGTGGTTGTCCTCCGGCAGCTTTGGCGCGGACGGGGGCGAAGTCGACGAACCAGTTTTTGTAGATCGCGCGCGTCATCGCTTCCAGCGTCCGGTTCATCCGGCGGTTCAGCTCGATCTTCTCGTCCAAGGCGCCGAGGATGCACGCTATGGCTTGTTGTGTCACGCGCTCTGGTAAGGGAATGACTGTGGTCGCAGCGAAACGTGTATATTGAAACCTGGCGACACCGGTGTGCTGGACCTGATGCTCCCACATCGAGCCACGAGCGTATAACCACTGCAAGAACCAGAAAATGTACCGCGGTTCGGCCAGTTCTTGGTTCACCCTCAGAAAACGACAGAAGCTTGCGCAGGTCGCCGGCAGATCGAGAGAGTCGAGCAGCCGTTGCGTTATGAGCAGCGTTCGCCCCGTTGGCCGGTCCCGGTTGCCGCCCGCTGTTTCGATAATGATGTCGCCTGCTTGCAGTGTGCGGCGGTGAACCGTCTCCGCCTTGAGATAGCACCTGGGGATTTCGGCGATATCTCCGATGCGCGCCGCTGGGAAATCCGCTCCGCGGATGACGCGGTACGGCACGGTGTCCGGTTCGGGGCGATCTTTGCCCCAATCACCATCCTTTGTGGTAATCAGAAGGTCGGATAGGCGGGGGGACGATAGCTCACTCGCCATAGCCGATATCCTCCAGGTTGGCCCAAATAAGCTTGTCGAGTTTGATGGAATGCTTGGTCTGCTCGCGCAGCTCGGGGGTCAGACGTTCCATCTTTTCCTCAAAGGACTCATCATCGTCCTCTAGGTCAGCAGCGCCGACGTACCTGCCTGGCGTGAGGAGGTGGCTATGGTGACGGATATCATCCAGCGTTGCGGATTTGCAAAAGCCGGATATGTCCTGGTACTTGCTGTTGCAGTCTTTGTCGCCACGCCAGGCGTGGTAGGTATCGGTGACCTTGTGGACGTCCGCATCGGTCAGGTCACGATGAACGCGATCAATCATCGTGCCAATTTTCCGAGCGTCGATAAAGAGCGTCTGGCCGCGACGGTCGCGAAAGCGGCCGTTCTTCTTGTCGCGGGCGATGAACCAGAGACAGACCGGGATCTGTGTCGAGTAAAAGAGCTGGCCGGGGAGGGCGACCATGCAGTCGATCAGGTCCGCTTCGATGATATTCTTGCGGATTTCTCCCTCGCCGGATTGGCCGGAGGACATGGAGCCATTGGCCAGGACAAAACCGGCTAGGCCGGTCGGCGCGAGATGGTAGATGAAGTGCTGGACCCACGCGAAGTTGGCGTTAGAGGCCGGGGGCATACCGAACGCCCAGCGTTTGTCATCCTTCAAGAGGTCGCCCCGCCAGTCGCTGTCGTTGAATGGCGGATTGGCTAGAACGTAATCGGCCTTAAGATCGGGATGAAGGTCGCGGTGGAAGCTGTCGGCATGCTCCTTGCCGAGATTACTATCGATGCTGCGGATGGCGAGGTTCATCTTCGCCAGCCGCCAGGTGGTGTGGTTGCTCTCCTGACCGTAGACGCTGATTTGTCCCCTGGCCTTGGCTTTGCGCCCATTGCCATTGCCATTGCCGTTAGCGTGGGCCTCGACAAATTTTATCGACTGGACGAACATGCCGCCGGAGCCGCAGCATGGGTCGTACACGCGGCCCTTATACGGCGCGAGCATCTCGACAAGAAGTCGAACAACAGAACGTGGGGTATAGAACTGTCCACCCTTCTTTCCTTCGGCGCCGGCGAACTGCGCGAGGAAATACTCATACACGCGGCCGAGGACGTCCTTGGTCCGCTGCTCCTTTTCGCCCAGGCCGATGTTGCCGATCAAGTCGATGAGCTGGCCGAGGCGCTGCTTGTCGAGGCGGGGATGAGCATAGTCCTTCGGCAGCACCCCCTTTAGCGATGGGTTGTCACGCTCGATCGCAAGCATGGCGTCGTCCACGACTTTGCCGATAGTGGGCTGCTTCGCGGTGGCTTTGAGATTGGACCAGCGGGATTCCTTGGGAACCCAGAAGACGTTGACGGCGCGGTACTCGTCAGGGTCTTCCGGATCGGCGCCTTTCGCGCGGTCGGCCTCTAATTTGGCGTGCTGTTCCTCGAAGGCGTCGGAAATGTACTTAAGGAAGATCACGCCGAGCACCACGTGCTTGTACTCGGCCGCATCCATGTTGGACCGGAACGCATCGGCGGCGCGCCAGAGCGCGGTCTCGAACCCAAGATTTGCGCCGTTTGGTTGATTTCCCATTTCAAACCCCTCCATTGGAAAAGTACTTGACGCGGAGGTCTTGGCCGTTGTCGCCCAGATCCGCGAGCAAATCTTCGATTTGTTTAAGTGCCAAGGGGGAGGGCTTGGCCCGGCTGTTTTCCCATCGGTTGATGGTCGGGAACGTCACACCGAGCCGCGCGGCGAGCTTTTCTTGTGTCAGCCCGAGGCGGTCTCGGAGTTCACGAACGAGATGAGCTGTGTCAGGCCGATTGCTCGGCAGGTTCTTCCTGGCCGGGTGCTTTCGTCGAAGCCCATTCATAGTGGATGATAAGTCATACACTATATCATGTGATCAAGCCCCGCCGGGGCCGCATCAAAACATTTTCCCGGCGGCGTGTTCTGGGCGATCTCGCGTGGTTCGCGGGCTGGTTGATGAGTTTATAAAGATGAATCGTAACGTATCCCAGACAGCCCGCATTCTCGGAGTGGATGCTCAGCAGGTCAAGACGTGGGCCTGGCTCTTTAAAGATCATCTCAGTCGACAGGCCAATCCTGGGAAAGGCTCCCCGCGAACGTTTACTGATTCAGACGTGCTGGCTTTGGTCCACGTGGCCTTGCATTGGGAGGAGCATCCCGACATGGAGGCGATCCGGATTGGATTAAACCAGCAGGAGTTCTATCGCGATGAGGAAGATCGAGATCTCCTCTATCTCCACACCCCCATTCTGCAGGAGCCCCCGGAGGATCTCGATGAAACGTGGAGGCACGGCGTCTTCCTGAATGGCGGGGGCGTGGACGAATACCTGGAGCTGGCGCGAAGTTACAAACAGAGCGCTGAGGCGCTTCTCGATACAGCGCTCAAAAGCGGAGAGCCTCGCGATTGGGGGTATCCGGTGCTGTTCGCATATCGGCATGCCCTGGAGTTGTATCTGAAAGTTATCGGCGAGATTGAAGAGCCCACACATTCGTTAAAGACCTGCGTTCGTCTGGTTGAAAAGCGCCATGGCGAGCGGATCGGTTCGCCGATAAGGGAGTGGATTCTTGAATTCGATGAGATCGACCCGTCGGGGACGGCATTTCGCTACGCCGACGATGAAGAGCGCACGCTAAGGTATGCCGAGTTCTGGGTTGATTTTGCGCAACTCAAGTTCGCGATGACGCGGGTTTTTCAAATGATCGATCACGCCATCCTCCGGGCGGGAACGAGAGGGAAACCACCCGTTAAGAAGAAATGAACCCCCGCTCGGCCGGGCCGGGCCAGGGCAGCAGTTCAATTTAGGAACGGTTAGGCCCTTCCACGTGGTTGCGCAGCCATGGGACAAGCTTGTCGAAGCTGAACTGGTTGGCTTCGTAGAGGCCGGCGACGAAATCATACGTCTCCTGGGCGTCGGCCGTCAGCCGCGCGCCGTTGATGGCGAGGAAGGTATACGTGGCGGCGAAAGCCGTGCGCTTGTTGCCGTCGACGAAGGCATGGTTCTGCGCCAGGCTCTCCCAGAGCGCTGCGGCTTCCTCGATCAGGTCGGTATAATAACCGGTCTGCGGCCGGTAGAGGGCGGCGTCCAGAAGTCCTGGGTCTCTGACTCCATGGGAGCCGCCGTAGCGTTCGATCTGGTCGGCGTGCATGGCCAGCACTTCGGCCACCGTGAGGTAGTCCGTCATTCAGCGAGCTTTTTATAAAGCGGCGCGTATTTTTCGTGGCTGGCGAGGTAGGCGCCCATGACGTGCGCGCGCGGCGTGGCCTTCTTGCGCTTCTCGATCAGGTCGGCGAAAGCCTCGTCCACGAGCGCTTGCAGCTGGCGGCCTTCTTTCTCGGCGAGCGTGCGCACGGCCGACAGGATTTCGGTATTGACCTGGGTTGCGAATTTCTCGCGGGTCTGGGACATGGGACTGCTCCTCTTACCCTTTCAGGGTATCATGACAAATCATGATACGTCAAGAAATGTCGCCTAAGCCGCTGATCGCGTGAGGTTTTGGCAGTGTCATTTTATCCGGCGACACGGCTAGGGAAGGCCGAAGATCGGTGGTCATCGTATCTATTGAGCTTTACCAAGGCCTTCTCCTGGCGGTAAAGCGCTTGCAGCGCCTGACCGTTCTTGACGATCAGCGCGATGCCTTCGTAGCGCGACAGGGTCTTCTCGACGAAAATGGTAGTGAACAGGTGCTTATGTGAACGTTCCAGGTCCAGGATTTGCGTCTGCAGGTCCGCGAGGTCTTTTGCGATGTCTGGTGATGTGCTGGTCATGACGCCATCTCAGGCCCGGACTTCCTCGACCGGCTTTACAGGCACGATCCGGGCGACGCGTTCCATGACCTTCTTGTTCTGCTCAGCCTTCTTCAGGTCGTAGGCTGCCTGCAGCCGCATCCAGAATTCCGGCGTACTGCCAAACAGGCGGGACACCTTCAGGCACATGACGGCCGACAGGGGCTTACGCTCCGCCAGAATGTCGTGGAGCATCTGGCGGGACACGCCCAGAGCTTTCGCCGCGGCCGTCACGGACAGGCCGGCAGACGGCAGGATGTCTTGCTTGATAATCTCGCCCGGATGGACGGGCGGCAATCTGTTCTTTCTCTTCATAACTTCCTCCCTAATGGTAGTCTTCGAAATCGACATCCAAGGCATTTTCGCCTGACCAGCCGAAGGTGATCCGGTAGTTCCCGGTCACGCGTACCGACCAGCGTTGCGGGCTACCTTGCAGGCCGTGGAAGCGAAACCCGGCGATGTTCATGTCCTCTGACTGCACCGCTACTTCCAGCAATTGGATGATGCGCACGCACTTCCTGACATAGTCGGCACCGATCCGGCGTGTCTTGCCGGTGAGGTGAAGCTCTTCAAGCCCTTTATGTCTGAAGCCGCCGATCATTCTTTAACTGTAAATGTTTTAGTTTACAGTGTCAACTGAATAGTTGACACCCCTGTCGGGAACGCGGCCCACTCGATCGTAGCGGCCTGAAATGCCCAGCTAAATCAAAATCTTCTCCACTTCATCGAGGCTGACCTGGTCATTGCGGCGGTCGTACTGGGGGCCACCCAGCACTCGAACTCTTGCTGGGAGATCCGCTTTAGGGAGGTGTTCTTTGGCCACGGTGTAACGTTTGGGCGTTTTCGACTCCTGATAAGTGAGAGCCATTATGCTCTCGACTCTGACGCCGAACAGCCGGTGTCACAAAACAGGAGAACGAGATGCAAGAAGAAACTGCCAGCACTTCCCCGGAAGTGGACATTCAAACCCCGGTCTGGGGCGAGGACGCGCCGCGCGGCGGCAAAGCCGTACTGAACCGGATCATTCAGGAAAAGGCGACTGTCCCGCTCTTTTTCGGGCAAACCCTTATCAGCTCTTTGCGCGACGTAGGCTATAACAGCACCACGTCGGCGCTGTGCGAGCACGTTGACAACGCCATCCAGTGGGCCGCGACCGAGGTTCGCGTCTATTTTCGCCAGACCGGCAAAATAGGCAACCTCAAAACCGATGTGCTGGTCCTCGATAACGGCACCGGCATGGCGCCCAACATCCTTAAGTTCGCGACGTCCTTCGGCGGCTCCATGGTCTTCGACAACCGCTCCGGCATCGGCCGCTACGGCATGGGGATGAAGACCGCGGCGCTCAGCATGAGCCCGGTGATGGACCTTTATTCCTGGCAGGAGCCGGGCGCGTATTACAACATGACGCTCGACGTCGAGGCGATCGGAAAAGAAAAATCAAACCTCATCCAGTTACCAGACCCGACCCTGATGGACCTGCTGCCCAGCGAAATCACCGAGATCTTGACGAAGGCCCTCTCGTTCCCAAATCGAGACGAGCAGAATCTGTTGACGCACAATGCCGACGAGCTGAAGGAACGGCTCGGGAAGTCTGGCACCATCGTGTATTTGCCGGCTTGCGACCGGCTGACCTCCGCAAAGGCGCGGACCCTTTGCGAGCATGCGATCAAAGAAATGTCCCGCGTCTATCGCCGGTCCCTGGCAAAGGGCACGAAGCTCTATGTCAACAACCGCCTCGTGGAGCCTTTTGATCCGACCTACTCCATGGCCGCCGCCCGGCACGCCAAAATCCCCGAGATCACTGTTAAGGAAAGCCGGGTGGTTTTTTCCAAGGTCATCCAGGTGAAACGGAGCGAAAACCAGCCCGACCCGGACAGCATCGAGACAGCGCCCGTCACGGTGCGCCTCTACGCGCTGCCGATCGAGGATTGGGGGGCGCTGCCGCTTAAAGTGCGCAAGAACGACCTGCATCTGTACGACGACAATACGATCTCGGTTCTGCGCAACGACCGCGAGGTTTTTGTCGGGACCATTCCCCAGATCATGAAGCGTCACAGCGACGCGAACTGGTTCCGTATCCAGATCGACTTCCCCGGCGAGCTGGATGAGGCCTTCGGCGTGGCTGCCAATAAACAGGGCATCCGCCTCAAGGATTATGTCCTGCAGGCCATCTCCGGCGTGCTGGATGGCGAAATCGCGGCGCTCCGCGAGCAGATCAAGAAATACCAGAGCGAGCAGACGGTCATACGCCACGGCAGCAAGCCAAGCGCCGGGGAAATGAAGGCCGACGAAGCGGAGCGGCGGCAGGCCAAGCCTCTGATCGAACTCGCTCCGACCACGCCGGAGGAGCAACAGCAGCTAGATGAAAACCTCCGTACCCTGGCGATGATGCTCAAACGCGAGAAGGAGACCGACGACGAGGCCTTCGAGCGGGTCAAAAACTCGAAGCACATCATGCACTACAAGCATGACGCGTATTGGCCGTTCTATCACGTCGACCAACGGTTCGGGAAAATCATTCTGACGATCAACACTGCGCATCCGTTTTACGAGCGCCTTTACGAGCCGCTGAGCCGGGCCGCGCTGACCCTGGACACCCGCGCGGCCGAGGGCGCGCCCGCCGACGCGGAGGACAATGCGGCCGAACCGCAGACCTTCAAGGGCGCCCAGGACGCCTTGGTGGCGCTTCAGCTCATGCTGCTGGCGCTCGCGCGGGCGCAAGCCTCGATGGCGCTGCAGGACCCCGACCGGACGCAGACTTTCGATCTTTTCCGGAAGGAATGGTCGGAGACGTACGCGACGCAATTAGGATCCGTTTGAGCTTTTATGGGCGGACCCGAGCCCGCTCGGGCCTGGGTCCGTTCGGTCTGTAACGTGAAGCGGTTTTCAACTACTATAGAGTGAAGGGCGGAAATGGCCCTCCATGAGCGGCCGGCAACGGCTTCGTACCGGACATAGCGTTCCGGTTTGGAGTTCGGCGGTTCATGGGGAGTTTGATCTGGACCCGGTCATCGAGGGGACAACAGTGATCCCCACAGAAGGAGATGAACATGGCGGACTTGCCATTTCCGTGGTGCATTTACGCAGAGCATCAATCGACGGCCGCGCGGTGCGGCCGGATAACCGACCGGTCTTGGGGTATTGAGAACGGTCTAACCAACTTCCTCACCGCCGTTGAATCCAGCAGCGTTCCCGCAAATCCAGAAGAATTTCGGCGCAGCGTAGACCGGGCCGTGGCCACCGGCTCCTGGGTTGAGCGCAACCACGCCCGGCTTCGGCGTAAATACCTCCGGCAGGACCCTGACCCCCACGCGGAGCGGCGCATGCTGGCCCGCGCGCGCCTGGCTGAAATCCGCGGCAGCGTGAGCACGGCGGAGTGGGGGCTTCTTATCGCGGTGGCCGCCGGCGTCGCCGCTCACGAAATGGCCGCTGCTTCCGGCGTTACGGCTGGTAGCGTCCGGCTCCGGATAGCGAGGCTGCGGGCGCGCCTGCGCCAAGCAGCTCCGCTGTCGAACACGGAAGAGGTGAAGAACCTGAAAGGAGCGATATGGCCGACGTCCAGGTAACTTGCATCAACAAACCGCATCCGCAAAGTCCCCATGAGCACATTACGCACCTGGGCAACCCGGCCCTTAACTGGCGGTGGACGCGCGAGGAAGTCATCGCCAGCATCGACGCGGGCACCAACACGTTTTTTGTCATCGACCCAAGGACCGGCAAGCGCTCCACCGTGGCGGTCGTCCGCGTCGCCGGAAGGGCGCCGTATGTCCGCACTCATGCGGACGGCGACTGGAACAACAATCTGTTGTCCCTGAATCAGTGTCCGCTAAATTAATCGGAAAGGAAAATCGAACAATGGCAAAACAACCGATCTGGAAGCCGATAATTATTCGTCCGGTGTCAACGCCGGAACCTCGGAGTCCATGAGTCATCGAGGTTTTCTTCTTCCTCGATCTCTTCCAGCTTTTCTTCGAGGTCCAGGGCGGTGAGCACGGTCAATGTTTTGCCGTAATCGCCCAAACCGATGACTTCCTCGGTGATCTGGATGCTGCGGGCGCCGGCGAACCAGTCCTGCAGGTCGGATGTGTCCTCGGTGCGGTCGGCGCGGCGGACACGATCCGTGTCTTGGTTGAAGGCAAAGGTGGCCGTGCCCCTGGAAAGCCCTTCGCCCTTGCGTATCCAGTTGAGGTCCTTCACTTCCTTCAAGGCGTCGGACATGAAGCAGTAGTTGATCTGGTCGCCGGTGCTGAGGACGACGGCCATCGGGTCGCGGGAGCACTGGGCGTAGCGGATTCCTGTCGCGGTGAGCGAGGTCCGGCATAGGTCTGCCAGCTTTTCTATGGCCTTGAGGCCGTCGCCGGCCGTGCGCATCGCATCCATGAAGAGCAAGCGCGGCATCAGCAGGCTGGCCGCGAAATGGTCGGCTTCCATCTCGTAGCGATCTCCAGAGGCAAAACCAGCGTGGGATTCATGAACATCGCCGTCGGCAAACACGGCATCGACGTGGCCGGGCAGAAAGTAGTGCCCGAGCTCGTGCGCGACGCTGAAATTCTGGAATCCGACGTTGTCGATGTGGGTCGCGTAGGCGATCCCGAAGTTGTTGCCGAGACGCAGGAGCATGCCGGAGACCCCCTGGGCGCTCGCGGGTTTGGCCATGACCTCGATGCTGAGGCCGCGGGCGAGCGCAATGGGATCTACAGGAAGTGCCGTGATGCCGCGCTCCTTGATGACGTTCGCCGCTGCAAGGGTGGCAGGAAAGTATGGATCGCTTTGGTTCTTCATCCGTCGCCCTTTTTTTCCCGGTCTTTGGCTTTATTGGCGAGGAGCTTGAGGAAGTCTTCAGCGATGTCGCGGTCTTGGCTGGTGAGGCGATCAAGGTGGCGGTGCAGCTTGTCCGAGCCGGCCAGGGCCTGGGCGTCGGTCACGCGGCCGAGAAGGTAGTCGGTGGTCACGTCGAGGGCGTCGGCAAGCCGGCGCAGGTTGTCGAATGACGGCTTGCGGGTACCGGTCTCGAAGTGGGAGATGGCGGAGGCCTGGAAACCGGCGCGCGTTGCCAAATCCCCCTGGCTGAGGCCGCGCTTCTCGCGGGCCGCGCGGAGACGTTCTGGAAATACGTCGCTTGGCTTGGTTGACTCTGACATGACGGTTTAGTATATTTTTAAGTGACGAGTTCGTAAACAGGCGGCGACCTCTTTTTTTTGGCCTTCTCTGTTGACGACTTCGTCATAGTGTACATGACGTAAAAACAAAATTCAAGGAGACTTCGATGGCTGCTAAAAGTTACACCCTTAATTTCGATGGATACTGGCGGGAACCCAATATCAGCGGGCTCCCGGCCAGTTCGGGAATCTACTGCGTGTATGCGTGCACGCACAACGTGCAGGAAAAGACCGTCTCGATCCGGAAGCTGCTCTATGTTGGCGAGGCGGCAAATGTGAAGGAGCGGGTTGCGGGGCATGATCGGTGGCAGGATTGGAAACGCGAGCTGCAGCGCGGGGAGGAACTGTGCCTTAACGCGGCGCTAATCGCCCCGGAATCAGACCGGCAGCGCGCCGAGGCGGCAGTGATTCACCACCACAAGCCGCCCTGCAACGTGGAGTATGTCGACTCCTTCCCCTTTGACCAGACGACGATCTCGACCAGTGGAAAGAACGCGGAGCTGGACAGCCAATTCACGGTCTCTACGACGCCGCAGCAGCGTGGCCTCGGGACGCCGCTTGGGGGTACTGCGCGCCGGTGGTGAGGCTCAGATAACTAAAAAGGAGAAATCTAATGTCTGAACACGAATATAAGCATGAGGTGAAGATTTTCATCGATCAAGAGGCGTACCATTCGCCGAACCCGACGACGGGATCGGCGCTGTACGTCTTGGGCAAGGTGCAGCAGGGCATGGAGCTGTTTGGCGAAGTGACCGGCGACAGGGTAGACCCGGAGATCGAAAACGGTCCGGAGGTCATTCACCTGAAGGAAGACGAGCATTTCCACAGCGGGCCGCCGAAGGTCTACACGATCATCGTGAACGGCCGCAAGAAAGAGGTATCGACAAAGACGCTGTCCTTCGACCAGGTCGTCGCACTGGCGTTCAACCCGGTGCCGGTCGGGCCGAACGTTCAGTTTTCCGTGACCTACAGGAAAGGCCCGCGGAAGAACCATGAGGGCACGTTGACCGAGAGGGAGACCGTCCGCATCAAGGATGGGATGATCTTCGATGTCTCAGAAACCAATAAATCGTAGTGCTGATCTGACACGGCTGCGGAACGAAGGCTATGATCTTGAAATCCGGTCGGACCATTTGCTGGTGAAGGACGTACCATACGTGGCCGCCGGCCGGATCGTCAAGCGCGGAATCCTTGTGATGCCGCTGAAGCTGGCGGGCGACGTGACCGTGAAACCGGAGAATCACGTCGCTCACTTTATCGGAGAGTATCCGTGCCGTGCGGACGGAACCCCTATCGAATCCATTGGGAATGCAGGTACGCGTCGCGAGCTGGGGACTGGGGTCGTCATCGATCACACGTTCTCGGCAAAGCCGATGCCGAGCGGCGCCTATGAAAACTACTACGACAAAGTGACGCAATACGTGACGATCCTCTCGGGCTACGCCCAGGTGATCGAGCCCTCCGTGACGGCCAAGACCTTCCGGCCGGTCTCTGCCGCCGAAGGAGAGGAGGAAACGGTGTTCAAGTATATCGACACGGCCTCCACGCGGGCCGAAATCGGTTCGGTCACGGCAAAGCTGGCGGCCGTGAAAAAGGTGGCCATCGTGGGTCTCGGCGGAACGGGCTCCTACGTCCTGGACTTCGTCGCCAAGACGCCGGTGGGCGAGATACACCTGTTCGACGGCGACGAATTCCTGCAGCACAACGCCTTCAGGTCGCCCGGCGCGCCGTCGCTCGATGAGCTGGTCGCGAAACCGAAGAAGGCGGCATATTTCAAGGGCATCTACGACAAGATGCGCAACGGCATCTTCGTCCATGACGCCTATATCGGACCGGAGAACGTGGACGAGCTGCGGGACATGAGCTTCGTTTTTATGTGCCTCGAAGGCCCGGCCAAGAAACTGATCGTGGAAAAGCTGGAAGAGTTCGGCATCGCCTTCATCGACGTGGGCATGGGCGTCTACTTGAGCGAGGGTTCGCTGGGCGGCATCCTCCGGGCGACGACCAGCACGCCCGCGCAGCGCGATCATGTGCGGAAGCGGATTTCGTTCTCGGACGACGCCGACCGCAACGAGTATGGCGTCAATATCCAGATCGCCGACCTGAACGCGCTGAATGCGGCGCTTGCGGTCATCAAGTGGAAAAAGCTGATGGGCTTTTATCAGGATCTCGACTTCGAGCATCACTGCACCTATACGATCGGAGGCAACATGCTGCGCAACGAAGACGCGCCGACCACCTCGGAGCTGACGATGAGCGGCCAGCCATGAAACAGGAAAAGACCCTGGCGCATGAATTCATCGAATTCGTCCCCGACGTGGTGGAGGAAGGAAAGCTTTACGTATCGATCGAATACGCGACGGTGGTTCACAAGTGTTGCTGCGGCTGTGGTAAGGAGGTCGTCACGCCGCTGAGCCCAACGGACTGGAAGCTCATCTTCGACGGGAAGACGATTTCGCTCGATCCCTCGATCGGGAACTGGAGCTTTCCGTGCCGCTCGCATTACTGGATCAAAAACAACAGGGTGCGGTGGGCGGAGGATTGGTCTCAGTCGCGGATCAAGGCGAACAGGGCGCATGACCGATGGGCGAAGGACAAGTATTACGGCGCGGATGAGGCTGCCGCATCATCGGAGCAGCCTGTGCAACAGAAGCCGCCCGAGAAGGTCGCTTGGTGGAAAAAGTTCTGGCCGTGGTGAACAGGGCAGGAGGACTCGGCCTGCGGGGTCAATCGGCGCAGCAGTTTAAACCGCCGTTCGCAGGTATTGATAGAGCGTTTCGCTGCTGATGCCGAAGTCGCGCGCAACCTGAGCTCTCTTGTCGCCGGCGGTTCGGCCGCCAAGCGCTAAGGCTCGACTCGGAGATCGGGAGCAAGAGCCCTAGCAAGAATCTGAACTTCAATCAATTGGCGAAAACTGTCGAAATTCGCGCAACCAAGCACGGTCAGAGTCAAGGCGCGCGTATTGTGAAAGTACTCTTCCCAGCTCCAGGTCACACAGACATCCCGGTCCCAAAACAGGCAGCGCCGGCCGGCGCGCTCGATGATCGGCGGGCCGTGCGTGAGTGCGTTACGGACATGGCGGTCAAGCACGGAGATCAGTTGGCGCAGGTCATCATGGCCGGACGCCATTCCCATCAGGTTATTGAGATTCTGCCGCTGCCAATATGACCATGGCTTCACCTGTCCCGGTTCAATTTTTGTGAGGCAGGTCAGCAGGCGCAATTGCTGCTCGAACACATTGGCGGCGCGCAGATATTCATTTTGCAGATCAACGGCCGCGTGGTCGCTGATTCGCTGCGGAGGCTGCGGGCGAAAACGCCCGGCGGCAACGGTGAGCAGCCGCACGGAGTGGACGTAGCGCCGGTGATCGTTGTCGGCGGCCCAGGCGTCGAGGACAGCTTGAACGGCGGCCGAGGGGACCTTGCGATAAACGCTGATGAGGGTGTTCCAGAGATGCGCGCGCGCCGCGAGGTAGGGCGGCTGCCGCGCCCAGGCGCCGCGGGGCAGGTTCGTGGCCTTGGCCGCCATGGCGACAAACCAGTCCAGCCGATCGACGTCCGGAGATTTTCGTATCGGAGGAGGGGCTGCCATCTCGATCAGGATGCCGCGTATTGCTGTCTTTACTTTGTTCCATTTCTCGGCTGAGTCGGGGGCGGCCCCCACGGCTTGGAGTTCGGCAAAAGCGGGAATCAGTGCTCGCATCTTGCGCTTCAAGCGGCCCCTGAGCCGTTGCCGTTCACGCGCGGAGACGCGCGGCGCGGTCTTGCCGATGTAATCGGCCAGCTGTTCCATCATCGCCGGCAAATGCGCCTCGACAGCCGTTACGAGATCCCCGATCACGCGTTCGTCGACGAGCGGCTGCGGTTGAGATTCGGGAGGCTGGTCAGGATTTTGCGGACGCGTCATGGTTCCATCGTAGCCGCCGTTTGGCGCCCATGCCGCGCCATTGCCCACTATTCCGGGTCGTCCCAACTCAAGGTGCACCGTTCTCCATGGGCAATCTGCCGCGCATAGGTGTCCGGGTCGTCAGCCTTGAGCCGGAGTAACCAGTAAACGCGGTTCACGGCGTTCTTCATGATGAGCTTCATTTCGTCATCAGAGATCCGTGAATAGCCGGTTTTGCCGTTGCAAGCGGGACAAGTTTGGCCGGCGTGCACGTCCTCGATCGGGCCGTTGCGAAACGCCAGGACGACAATGGCTTTCGCTTCACGGATAAGATCGCTCTGATCGGATTTTGTTGTCATTTTGAGTGCGCTGCTTTCAAGCTGACTGAAACCGCAGTATACGGGTACTCTGAGTCGCGGTCAAAACCTCTCGGCCAGTACATGACGCGACGTAGAATGGCGCAAGCGGGCGGCTAGCGCAACGTGGGTCGCCGACTGAACAACAGTCCCTTCGGACCCTTCCACTCCTGCCGGCGCTGTTCGATCCATCGCTGCAGCGCGGCCCCTTCGACGGTGTACACCTTGCCGCCGTTCACGACCTCGAAAACCGTGGCCAGGGTCGGAACCGGCAGCCCCGCCTGCGGCTGTGCCTTGGCATGGGTGACGTAAAGATGCGCGGCGTCGTAAGTGCTCGACGCGATAACGTCCAGGCTGTGCCGGCGTCCGGCCGCATCCGTGACGGTAACCGTGCACCAGTGTTCGGGCATACCAAAAACAGTTTACCGCCATGGGCGAACAAAAGGAGAATTCCAGCTCGGAATCTGCGGGGGGGCTACGGTTCTGTCGATGGTATCCCGAGCTGGGCTTCAAGAGCGAGCGTGCTCTGCGCCGCGAAATACACACCCTGGGTTGTGCAGATGGCCTGCAGGTGCTGGCAGGCCTCGGCCTGGTGCGTGATGCCGTGCACGAGGCCCGCGGTCGGATGCGCGAACTTCGACAGCCACCGGTGAGAGGGCGCGAACCGGTCGCCCTGTTCGCCGCCCGGCGCTTTCGAGGCCTCTGCCACGGCGAGAAACCTGGAATCGATCTCCTGCAGCCCGAGTTTTTCAGAGGCAACTTGCTGTATCCGCTGCGCGGCGATCGCGGACGTCTCGTCCACGAGGCCCATGGCGTCGCTCGTTTTCTTGTGAGCCTCCATCAGACCCTTCGCGTCGCGCAGGGCGTCTTCGTGAAAGCGCCAGGCGTTGTCCCTTGAAACGCCGCAGTATTTGACCCACACCAGCAGCTCCAGGAGGTTGCGGGCGATCCAGGCGGAGGCGGGGAGCCTGTCTTTCGCCATCGTTTCAAGAAGCTGGTCGCAGTTATGCTCAATGGCGCCGACGAGGTCGACCGCGAGGGCCAAGCGCCAGGGTTCATAGGCGTGGCGCTTGTCAATCTCAACGAAGGCCAGCTTAATCGCGTTCAGCCTAGCCGGGACGCGCTTTTCCAGCATGTTCCGGCTGGCAGCCGTTTCGTACTCGATGTCGTATTCGTCCGGGGCTCTGGCTTCCATCGGAGCGTTGTTCATGTCGCTCTAGTCCTCGATCCCGCACATGCGGTAAATGCGCAGGAGGCCTTCGTGATAGAGATCCATCGCCACCCACATGTTGTCTTCGCCGGTGAATTCCGAATCCACGATTTGCCTGAGCAACGCGCGGAATTGATCGGTAGCGTCCAGGAGCACATCATGGCGGTTTTCCTCCGCGACCGCGAACCACAGATCAGGCCGCCTTTCGTACGCGGTCTGCAAGATTCTATCGACCGCTTCCTGAGTGACATGCCGGAACTCCTTTGAGTGCTCGGAGAGCTCCATCTGCACAAGCGGCGGCAACGGCTGATCCGACCCCGCGGCGAGAGGCCTGCCGCGCGGTTCGATCTCCGGCAGGTCGTTGGCACTGCGTCCCCGGCGGGTCAACTCCGCGATCAGGTCCATTCTTCCCAGCAGGGTCGCGGGGATGTCCACGTGCTGTTCGGCAAAATATTCGAGGATCGCCCAGGCCGCATTGGAATAAGGCTGCCGACGCCAATGTTCCACCAGCATCAGATCGTCAACCAGATCCGGGCTGCGGTTCTGCAGGAAAGTGATGGCGTTGTCGGCAACCTGCTGGCTGCAGTAGTCCTCACGAAGGACTCTCAGTTCGGGCAGCGTCATCGTCATATTGAAATACGCTTTACAATGTTCCGGGTTACCTTCCGCTGCCGGCCGAGGATGGCGCGCACGGCGCGGTCGGTTTGTTTGGAGACCTTGATGTTCCAGCGAACGGGTTTCCCCGTCATGCGCGGCGCCGTTTGTTCAGCGAGCTTCTTGTAAAGGGAGCTGTACTTCTCGTGGCCGGCGCGGTACGCGCCCATGACGCGCGGCCGCGGCTGGGCTTCGTCGGCGGTGAGGGGCTTGCCAGTGCGGTGCCGGGAGGGACGTTTCTTGGAAGGGCGGCGGGTCATAGAGCGGAGACGAGATCGGTCTTTTTGAAGTCCTCCCCCTTGAAAAGGAGAGGCTCGCCGGTGAGCTTGGCGAGCGCATAGGCGAAGCAGTCGCCGAAATTCAGTCTTGCCGCATGGCGGCCCTTGCCGAAGTCATGGAAGGCCTGGCGCGCGAGATACGCGTGCTCGACGGTCACGGGCTCGATCACTATGCCGATGCGGCGAAACAGCGCGTCGCATTGGCGGCCGACCTCGGCGTCGAATTGACTCTCGATGACGATCGAGAGCTCGATGAAATTCCCGGCAGACATGCGGCAGCGCGGCGCGCGGCTGATGGCCTGGACATAAAGTTCTGAATCCGGCTCTTTCCCGAGGATAGCGACGAGCGGCGAGGTGTCGAGGATCATTTGGGAAGGCCGTGTTCGTCGTAGAGGAGCTCGGCGTGATCGAGATAGGGGCGCTTGATGTGGGCGGCGGCGCGATCAGCGATGGCGCGGATGTCGGCGGCGAGGGCTTCAGGATCGCGCCGGTGGAGGCGTTCGTAGCGTTCGCGCAGCGCCTCGGTGACGGCGCGGGTCATGGTTTCCCCCGTCTCTTTGGCGATGGCCTGGGCGAGCCGGTGGGCTTCCGGGTCTTTGACGTTGAGGCTCATCGTATTTCTTTCCTTCTGTACCATATGTCTACCTTTCTTTATCATAGCCCCTTTCCCGATCCCTGGCAAGGGGGATCAGGTTCCCATAAACCCAATGCCTGGAGGCCCTTAGGTCGGCTGCTCCCGCAATGTAGGGGTCACCTGAGGAAACGGAAAAAAACACACGCTATCGTCCAGCTCGTCGACGAGATCGGAGACGCCTTCGGCCAGGCGCGCGAACGCCTGGCGGCAGACGAGGCCTCATTGCGGCACGACCAACCGCGCGCGCCAAGCAAGCCTTTGTAATCGCTCGATTCGCATTCAAACCATATCCACTCGATGTGGTTGCTGCATTTGACATAACACAACGAATCGATTATGTTCTACGTACGCAATGTGCGACTACGGGAGGGAGATGAACGATGAAAAATGTTTTAAAGAGAGCCTGGGCCATCGCTACTGAGACAATTCTTCACCCAGCCTCCGCGAGCCTTATATCCGAAGAGGGAAAAGTTGTTCGGCGTGAAGCACCCGCGAGTCAAGCGCCAAAGCCGACTTAGGAATAAGATCCCGAACTGCCGTCAGGTTGGAGTGTAGTCCAATCTGGGGTCACAGTTCTAATGGTTCAAAGCTGCAGCCCCGTGCAGATAATCCGCGGCGCGCTGCGCGTGAGCCGCTGCGCTGAAAATCGCGCGCTTGTCTTCGCGCAGGACATTGAGCCAGTGGCCGATATAATCGGCATGGTCCGCGCGGATCTCCGCGGTGATACCGAGGTCGGCGCAAAGGAAGGCGGCGCCAAGTTCCGCGACCAGCTCTTCGCGGCTGTAACCGGTATCGCCGAAACGCTTCGCGCCGAAATCCCGGTTCAGGCGGCTCGGATGTTTCGTGTAATGCGTGAGCTCATGCAGGGCCGTCGCGTAATAGCTTTCCTTGTCCTTGAACGCCTCGAACGGCGGCATCTGGATGACGTCCCTCGCCGGGGCGTAGAAAGCCATGTTCCCGCCGTGCTGGATCGTCGCGCCCGTGGCGGCCAGAAAGCGGTCGGCGTTCTCGACGCGCTCGGATGCCGGCGTCGGATCTTCCGGCCGTGCGTAATAGTGCTGCGGCAGGCCTTCGATCTGCTCGCAGTTGAAGACCGTGTAGCCCTTCATGAACGGGATGTCGCGCTCGACGTCGTCGCCGTTCTCATCGCGCTCGGTGCGCGTCACGGTATTGGCGAAGACCACGAGGGAACCGTGCTCGCCCTTGCGGACGTGGGCGTCGAGCTCAAGCGCCTGCTTGAACGTCATCCAGATGGGCGTGGTGTAGCCCTTGGCCATGGCCTCGCCCCAGAGAAGCAGAATGTTGATGCCGCGGTACGGCGTGCCGTTGTGGCGCAGCGGTCTGGTGATCTTGCCGGCCGCGTGTTCGGCGTGCCAGGGTTTCATCCACGGGCGGATGCCCTTTTCAAGATCGGCGATGATGCGGTCTGTCACGCGGGCGTAAACGTCCCTGGTCAGGCGCTGTTCGCCGTCTTGCGTCTTCGATTGTTCTTTCGTCAGTGTTGCCATATAGGCCTCCTTGGTGTTTTGCTCAACTACGGGCAACAAGGGGCCGGCCGGAAAAGCGTGGCTGTCACCGACAGGGAAACGGCCAACACGGGAGCCCATGCTTTGCATGTGAAACATGCGGGCGAATGGAGCGGGCAGAGCCGTTGAACAGGCACGCGCGGGCGGCCAGGATGCCCGATAGTGGGTTGAGCAAAAACGAGGCAGGTCGGTGCAGAGAACTGACGGAAATCGAAGACGGCTTTACGGCCAGTGTTTACTGATACGGGCTGAATTGATGCCGCGCGACAGATCAGCTAATCCCATCGCTCGCAGAAGGACGGGTTAAGCGCGGGCCGCCAGAACAAATGCGCGGGTGGCGGGCGCGGAAACAGCCGGATGAAACCATACCTCGATCGGCACAGCCAGGTCTCCGGCACATTCTTGTATCCGCTCCAGCACGGCCTCGGCGCCGTAGACCAGATAGATTGCCCTCCGGTAGCCGAAGTTCGCGAATCGGCAGAGCGTTCCGAGATCCTTCCTTATGCCGTGAGCACTGGCGCGCGAGGATTTGACCTCGATCACGGCGTGATTGTCGCCGGTGCCCGGTACGTGCACAAGCAGGTCGGGCTTGGGCTTGCCGCGGTCGTTCCGGAAATACGGATGGCCGCCTTTGTCGATTTCGCCGTTGAGGCGATAGGGGCAGTTCACCGGTGCCGGCCAACGCAGGCGCATCTGGTGGTAGAGCTCGTAGCAATAGACCCGTTCCCGGTGCACGGGGTCAGCCCCGTGAATCGGCAGCAGGAAATACTCGAGTCCGATGGCGGCCGTCGCCTGCTGCAGAATTTCGTCGAGCTCATACATCGAGTGGCTTATCCCCAGAGGGCGCTGTCACGCAAGCGCAGCTTCAGTAATTTGTGCAGTGGCTCTCCAGGATACTCTCGCACTTCACCATTCTCAAGCCGGAAAGTGGGTAGCTTTGCGAGCACACCGTCATATGGTTGCGCAGAGTACGGATTGAGGTAAAGACAGGCGTAGACCTGGCCCATCAGCACTGTCGGCGCGCAAAGATTCGTCGTGAACAGTACCGCGCTTACGCGGGTGTGTTTGGGCGCGGCGGCCGTTCCCCAGAATCCGATATCGGGAGCGCTACCCGGCGCAGCAAATTCCGGCGGAGATCCGAACAGCGTGTCCTGGAAATCGCGATTGCCATGCATCATGTCAGAGGAATTGACCGCGATGACGTATGGCATGCCGAGCTGACCGTAGCGGCTGGCCTTCTTTTCGAGCACTTCTCGCAGCGGATAGTTGGGTCCTGTCCATGTGCGGCCCCACGCCTCCTGCATCACTGAGGTGGGACGCGGTCCGTATCTGGAGGCAGAACATGCGGTGAGCTTGATGCGCCAGCCGTCCGGAGTCGTGAGCAATAAAATGGAAATACTATCATCGATGTAGCCCGCCGCACTGGCTTTAATGCCGGCCTCGATGTGCTTGCGGAGATTTTTCTGCGAAAGATCGTTGCTTCCTTCCTTCAACTCATCGATGGCGATGAGATGGTCCTGAAGATCGAGAGTGCGCAGGAACTCGCGGATGCGATATGCGCGCGTGCCTCCATCGGGGCCGCTCTCGATTTCCATCGAGGTGCGGGCCTCGAAAATGAATTCCGCGCTTTTGGGCTGTCGGACCTTAAAGTCCGGCTGCCTGGTGGCACCGGGCACGTTTGGGTGGAACTCAACTTTGCATCGCTGGCGTCGCAGAAGCTCGTGCAGCATCAGCTCCTGAAGGGCCGAGGTGAATTCACTCTCTTTGCCGCAGCGGAATCGCGCGCTAAAATCGGCGTGCTCGGAGCCGGGAACGCGCGACAGCCAGGTTTCCATCAGCGCGCGGCTCTCGACACTACCGCGCTGCGCTGAGCGATTGAGGTAGGCGAAGCTACTTTCGGTGAGCTTCTTCCTGGTCACATCAGTCCTGCGGATGCGATCGAAAATCCTCGGTTTCGGCCTGTTAAGGCGCCATATCACGAGCGCAGCTCCGATAGCGCCTGCAATCGCCACGGACCATACGGACCTCATTTCCTAAGTATCCTCCGCTATCGGCGCGAGCCCGTCACGCGAACTGAGCCATAATATCGGCCGGCAACCAGAACGAGGCGTCTATGCCCGCGGCTACGCTTAATCCCGCCAGCCGATACGGGCAGCCGATACGCTTCGGCGCCGAAAGGCGGCGGAGCAGCCGGTCACGGATGATGGTCCGCAGAGGTTCGGCTTCTATTCCGCCATAGCGTAATTCGTGGCCGCGCGATCCTCCAGTGCGACCGTAGTTTACGGAGACCGTCCAGTGACCAAGGAGATCCCGGCCGATCGTGAGCTCATAGCGACGATGGTGATTCTTGTCTGCGTTGTGGGCTTCAAAGCGGAGGGACAACAGATTCTCCATGAGACAATCCTTACCTCGCTGCTTTCTTTCGCTCCAGGAGTTTCTGTCCATCGGGACGCAGAGCACCATCTGGCGCCACGTGCCGGTATAGCGTCTGGCGAGTGACACCCAGTTCCGCACAGAGATCCCGGACCGTGGTTTCCAGATTGCCCATCGATGCCCGTGCCAGGCGCAGTTTGGCCTTGGTCATCTTATAGGGCCTGCCTCCGTGACGTCCGCGCGCTCGCGCGGCAGCTAAGCCTGCTCGCGTCCTTTCGACGATCAGCTCGCGCTCAAACTCCGCCAGTGCGGCGAAGAAGCCGAAGACCAGTTTCCCGCTCGGCGTCGTGGTGTCGATGGTGGCGCCGTGGCCGGTAAGCACCTTGAAGCCGATGCCACGTATTGTGAGCTCGTGGACGGTGTTGACGAGGTGGCGTAGATTTCGGCCGAGCCTATCGAGTTTCCAGACCAAGAGTGTATCGCCGCGGCGGAGAGCCTTCAGGCAGGCGGTCAAGCCGGGCCGGTCGTCGCGCTTGCCCGAAGTCCGGTCCTCGTAAATGCGCACCAGGCTGACACCGGCCGCCACCAGAGCGTCGCGTTGGAGGTCGGTTACCTGGCTGCCGTCCGCCTTGCTCACGCGCATGTAGCCCACCAGCATCGTTTTCTCCGGTCTTGTTATGGCTTTATGGTCACTGCGTTCGGTCACATAAACGGTCGGTTACGTGACAGCAGCCGGGACCTCTGTTTTGGACAAGAAGTTAGTAAGATAACTTGTCACATAATCTGTGTCCGGTAAACACCATTCGCGTTTTGATTGAGTGACAGACGGTTGGCGTAAGGCTCTTGATGGGAAGGAGCGCCTGTCGGTTTTCCGGAACATCTATGGACGGGCGAGCGACACGCCCGGCAGATCGTGGCTGGGATTGCCGGACCTTCGCACCGGGCACGCCTGCGGGCTTGTGACGGCGCGCCGGGTGCCGGCTCGAAGAGACAGCGTCGCGTCGGAAAGGCTTGCGCAGCGAAGTTTCGCTAATTCGCTAAGGATCCGAGGGGAGCGAAGAAAGGACGTGGCAAATGCGCGATAGGTTGTTGTTGCAGGTTGCGGAAGGGCGTTACTTCCCGGTAGCAGCATCAGCCTTGCCTTTCTCCCAGGCTCGGGTATGGCCCGGCGTTGCGAACAGCCGGAAGTGGCAGTTGTCCTCGTTCGGGCCATTGAGGGTGTAGTCGCGGCCCATGCGGTAGGCGTCCTCGACGCTCGGCAGGACCGGTCTGCCTCCGGGGCCTGGCTTCATAGCTTCATTTGAAGGAATGAAGCGGGCAAGGGCTGATTCTGGCAATGATGGGGCGGTCATGTCGGGCACCTGATCTTGCGCATGATAATATCCTTTATCATTCACAACAAGAGGCTCGGCAGGGAGGTAGTTAATTTCCGTATTGGCGTTTCGCGCTGAAGCCGTCGAAGGCTGCGGGAAAGAGGCGGCTGCTGCCGTTCGCTAAGTTTCGCGAATTCGCTAATCCGCCCTTGGCGTCAAAAACTCGGCTTGGTCTTGGTGCAGTCATCGTCCGCCAGCAGGAACAGGCTCTCAACACGCCGGCATAGAGACTTCCTGGCCTTGTATCCGTTGACCTGCCTGAGCATACCGAGATAGCTGTTGAGACTTTGGGAAAGTGTCTTCAGCGTTTCCGGATCGACCGGTGAGCCCTTGCGCTCCCACGCCCTGATCTTGCGCTTGCAACCAGCGAGGCTCGTTCGCCGCAGATAGATACGGCCCGGCTTGATGATGAAACCTGTGAAATTGATGCCCGTCTCCGCGCGTTTCAGGTGCTTCTTGCGGGGATGCAGATGCAGGCCGAGGCGGGACTTTAGAAAATCATCCATCTGCGCGTACCAGGTGTTAAGGACGTCCGGGTCTTCGTGAATGAGCACCATGTCGTCGACATAGCGTCCGTAATATCGGGCCTTCAGGCAGTGCTTCACGTGCTGGTCCAACTCGTTCAGGTAGACGTTGGCGAAAAACTGGCTGGTCAGATTGCCGATCGGCAGGCCCTTGCCGTCAGGAGCGTGAAGAAGGCTCTTGTGGCGCGGCACCCGTGCGAATAGGGCCGGGGGAGAGCGCATCACGGCGCCGGGACGAGGATCGTGCAGAGCAACTTGACGGATGAGCGATCGCAACCACTGTTCCTGCACACGGTTTTCGACAAGGCCGACCAGAATCCCGCGGTCGATGGTGTTGAAGAAATTGGCGACGTCGGCCTTCAGGAAGAAGGCGGGCCGGGTCCAGTTACGGGTGATCGAACGGGCGAAGCGGGAAACGCGGCGCATGCCGTCATGCGTGCCGCGGCCGGGTATGCAGGCATAGCTGTCGCGTATGAAGCGGCTGTAAAAGCGGCCGGCGATCGCGTTGTAAATAACGTGATGCACCACGCGGTCCCGGAAATCAGCCGCCCAGACTTCCCTGACTTTCGGGTGGGTCACGACAAAGGCGATGCTGCGGCCGATCCGGTAATTCCCGTTTGCAAGGTCGCGGTACAGCGCGACCAGGTTGCTCTCCAGGTCAGCTTCGAAACGCAACTGGTTAATGGAATTGCGCTTGGTCCTGCGGCAATCAAAATAGGCATCGAAAACAGCGTCAAGCGTCAGGCAAGCCTCGGTGGTCATCCATCGCAACTCTAGCCTTGTTGCACAGGATGTCCGGGAAAGGGGCTTCAACTCCGGACCCTCACTCAGCGCACGCAGCGCACAGCCGAGTGATTGTCCTTATTGTTGTTGTTCTGATACCCGTCACTGAACCGCTGATCCCAGGCATTCCATTTGTTGTTGGAGGACGAGGACCAGTACCAGCCGGCGGGATTGGAACCACAAGCGTTTCGATGGCGATCTTTTGGTCCGGACGGACGATTTGTCATCTGCCCGGCCTTTCCGGCCTTTCGGCTTTGCTTTGGTATCTGCCCCGTTCGTGGAGCGGATACCGCCGCCATCCGAGATGAATATGCTCACCGGGCCAAGTCTTAACTTGAAACCCGTTCCGGCTTCCCCCTTCCCGAACTCCTTAGCCAGCCCTGCGCTTGCCGCGCCAGACTGTCTGTCATTTCCGAAAGCGCCGCATAGTTGCGGCGCGACAATATGCGCATGTCGTGGGACAGGCGCATCATGAGCTGGATGGCCTGGACCCGCTCAAGGATCGATTGAATGTGCCGCTCCTTATCGGCGGCGCTGTTGGCGCGGTAGATGACGACGACCAACTCGATCAATTCATCTTTGATCTTTTGTCCCAGCGTGTATTTGTACTCACGCGGGAAGTCCTTCGTCGCCGTCATCGTGCGCAGAAGGATGTCGTAGGTCTGTTTATAAATCGGCAGATGCTGGTATTGCGCCATGAGTTCTGCCTTTTTTTGCGACCGCGCTACGCGAGGTCAGTAAAGGGTTGAATGACTAAATGATCCATCTCCGGACCCTCACTCAGCGCACGCAGCGCACAGCCGAGTGACTGGCCTTACAGTTGCCGTACTGACACCCGCCACTGAACCGCTGACCCCAGGCATCCCATAAGTCGTAGGAGGACGAGGACCAGTACCAGCCGGCGGGATCGGAACCAGTTACGTTAAATCCGCCGATGGCCGCGCGGTTGTTGAACAACACGTTCAGCTCGGCCTTCGTCGGTACACGCCAGGTCTGATGGCCATGCGCATAGAGCTTGTCGGCGTATTCCTGGGCCTCGTTGAACGTCATCGTCAGGGAGGCATCTTCAGGGGTGGTGTACATCGGCTCGTTGGTTTCCGGGGAGATACCGGCAAAGACCGTGCCGTCCGGCATCTTGTCGCCGACCTTTGGCTCAGGAGGAGGGGCTTCGACCCAACCGCTCGCGCGCAAGGTATCGGACGCCATCGCGCTGATCGTTTCCTTGGAGAGCGGCTTATTCAGTCTGATTTGTTTGCTGCCGGCGCAAACGATCACCGGCTCCGCCTCCTCCACATCGGCTTTTTTGCTCTTACTGAAAAGACCCACTTGCAGCTTCCCCGGCGACCGCGCTACGCGCGCTCAGTAAAGGATTGAATGACTAAATGATCCATCTCCGGACCCTCACTCAGCGCACGCAGCGCACAGCCGAGTGACCGTCCTTACGGTTGTAGTTCTGAAACCCGTCGCTGAACCGCTGATCCCACGCATTCCATACGTTGAAGGAGCGACGCGGACCAGTACCAGCCGGCGGGATTGGAACCACTTACGTTAAACCCACCGATCGCCGCGCGGTTGTTGAACAGCACGTTAAGCTCGGCTTTCGTCGGCACGTGCCAGTCTTTGTGACCGTGCGCGTCGATCCTGGCGGCATATTCCTTCGCCTCGTTAAAGGTCATCGTCAGCGAAGCATCTGCCGGCGTCGCGTACATCGGCTTGTTGGTGTCCGGGGACATGCCGGCAAAGACCGTGCCGTCTGGCATCTTGTCGCCGGGTGCGGGCGCCTGATTGGTATTCGCAGGGGCTTTTGGCTTGGCCGCCTCGCCGGTGACGTTGCGCAGGTCGAGCACGGTGCCGTCGTTCTTAAAGTCCGGTTGGTAAATCTTCTGTTCGAGTTGTTCATACGAGAGCGCCACAGGAATCTTGCACGCCGGAGCGCAACACAAGGGCGGAGAGATCCTCGCCAATCTCCATTACGCGCTCGACCTCGGTCTCAGAAAAGGTCGTGGCATTGAATCCCTTGCCCTCTGCGATCAGAGCACGAATGAGCCGATCGCCGTGGCTGCTGGAAAGTTCCTTTGCAATGGAGTTCTGCTGCGCCATGTGATTCTCCTTCAAAAAACAGCTCACGTAAAAACAACAGCGGACACCCGCTATCGTCGTTACGGCTGTTTTTGCAGGTTGTGCTCGGTTTGAATGACAGGCGCGAAACCAGAAGCCTCTAGGAAAATCACACTGTCCCGTAGATGCACATTGCGTAGGTCTCTTATAGGGTGATTCTGTAGTTATGTCAAATGCCACAACCACAGCAAAAGGATATGGTTTAAACATGAGTCTAGTTATTTCAAAGGCTTGCTGAAGCGCGGCACCGTCGTCGGCTGGGGCTCTCGACCGTACGCGCCGAAAGCTCGCGGCGCGGTCGTGTCTTCGGTCAACGGCGCGCTGACGGCCAGCGGCACGGGGCGGCGGCGCCGGCGCTGGCGAGGGTCACGCCGGAGACGGTATTGCAAGAGAAACTTCCATCTGACCGCACGACGGACAGTGGTAAAAGAAACGGTCGTTTTCTTTACCGCACCGGATCGAGATATGTGAACCCATCATTAGGAAAAGTGCGTGCCGTTGCACGGCCGCAGACGTAACTGTCTAGGCTCTAAGGGGTCACCTCACGAAACGTAATTTAAACTACGTTAAGCCCGCCCTGCTGCTGGCTGGATCTTTCTCAGATGCGCCCGCGACAAGGCTGTATGGCCGCAGGCGGGGCGAGGTCTCGCTCGATGAGGTGGAGAGGGTTTTGATCTGACCGTCTTGCTTTCGCGGCGGCACCGGGGTTCCAATATTCTGTGGACGCTCACTCAGCGGACACACCGGAGCGACGCGTGACCGCCCTTATAGTCGTGTCGCGGATAACCGTCGCTGAACCGCTGAGCCCACGTACTCCATGTGCTGCCCTCCGGCGCGGACCAGTACCAGCCGGCGGGACCCGAACTGGTTAAGTCAAAACCGCCGATGGCGGCACGGTTGTTGAACAGCACGTTCAATTCAGCGTTCGTAGGTACGCGCCAGTCCTGGTGGCCGTGCGCGGCCAGTTCCTCGGCATAGGCTATCGCTTCGTTGGACATCATCGTCAGGGGCACATCCGCGGGTGTGGTGTACATCGGCTTTTTCGTGTTTGGGGAAACGCCGACATAGATCGTGCCATCCGGCATTTTGTCGCCGATGTTTAGCTCGGCGTTTGCTTCACCGGTCTGCTGCGGCATGGCTGCTTTTCCTTTTTGGCTCGTTCGGGAGACGGACCGGTGGGGCTACCTTTACAGCCAACCCTAAAGTGATTCGCGGATTATGTCAAATGAAAAGTGCCGTGGCTGGCAGAGTGGGCTAGCAGGGGTCAGGAAGACCGACTCATTTTCGCCGGTGCCCATGAACGCAGACACAGAGGCCACCCGCCGAGGCTTAACGTACTTTAGAGTTCGAATTCTGTGGTGACCCGGACATTCATCGGTGCGAAAAAGCGGACAAATAGCGCGACGCGTGACACGCGGCGGCCCGAGCCCACCTGACATAAGTCACGAATCCCCCTAGGGTCGGGCTATTCTGCTTTATCTCCGCCGAGGGAGCGCCCGGCATTAGTTTTAGGGGTTATCGATGCCCAACAAGTCACTCAGCTCCATCTGGTTCGAGACACACCAAAGGGAAGTCCAAAAGTACGTCAACGAGTGGGTAGGGTTGTGAGGGTCAACCATGGTCCACGCCTTACGTCCACGTGAACGCTTTCGTGTTGTCGAGCCGTTCGTTTGTGGTGCTCGTTCCCAATGTTGAGGCGGAACTGAAGCGCAATGGGGCGCTGAGTTCGACGGTGCGCGCGCCGGCGCCGAACTGCTGGCTTTAGGCCAATGGGGGCCGTCTCATACCGAGGCGGCCCCTACTTTACAAGGCGCGGCCTTACTCATCGCCTATTAGATGCGGCTAGCGGACGAGGCGCAGGGTCGCGTGATCGTCCCTAATGGCCTCGGCTGCCTCTTCGAACTGACGCCCGTCGCTGAACCGCTGGCATCCTGCGCTGCATTTGTCGCCGGAGGAAGACGACCAATAATAGCCGGACGGTGCGGAACCGCTGAGGTTAAATCCACTGATCGCGGCGCGATTGTTGAACAGCAGATTGAGTTCGTCCTTGGTCGGAATGCGCCAGTCATCGTGGCCAAGCGCCTTGTGGACATTCTTCCTGTCAGCGAGTTTCTGCGCTTCGTTGAACGTCATGGTCAGCGGCGCATCGGCCGGCGCTGCATACAGGGGCTTTCCCGTGTCCGGGGATACGCCTGCATAGATGGTGCCGTCTGAGATGATGTCACCGATGTGCAGGTCGGCATCCACGGCTCGATGGTTTCCTCGCCGTGGATTGTCGCCGATTTTGGTCGGATTAGATGTCATGGTTCACCTCTGGTTGTTAATAGCGTCTCGTGCGCGGGATTTTAGGGGGCTCGGCACCAAAGGGGGTGCCTTACGAAACGGACATTAGAGCGCGTTAAGCCCGGAAGATTTTAGTTGTCGCTGGGTTAGGATTTGATGATGTCGAACGCAAATCCGAATGGATCTTCATAGTAGGTTGCCGACCCTTTAATCGCCTTGCAGCCCGCGGCCTTAAGGTGGTGCTTGGCCGCTTCGGGATCTGACACGCTAAAAGAGGGTATGAACGATCGGGCGGTTTTATCCAGATTGGCGTATAGATGGAAAGTGCCCGCATCGAACTCCAGATGGTGATCGCTTCGGCCGAGCACGGGAAGCCCTAGCACATCTCCGTAGAATACCTTGGCCTTAGCCAGATCGGGGACGTGAATCGCGACGTCGGCATTGGCTCGAAAAGTGATAGTTGATTTGCGTCGTTCTTGGTGTGGCATTAGTTCCTCCTTATGGGTAGGGCACAACAGTTGCGAGGTATATCAGTGACAGATTTCGGTCATGCTTTCTTCCGTTGATTGGATGAAAGATCCGGTCCGACGAGGTCGTTACAAATCTGTTCTTCGTAGTAGCTCTCGTTCTTGGCAAAGCGGGGCCAGAAGGCAGATGGTTCCTGGTCATTCAAGCGTTCGGCCAGAATGTCGAGATGAGTATGCCAGCCTCCGGCAAAGCCCACCATTGTGGTACGGTCAGCCAGCCGGCGATGTGTGAGCGAGAGAAGTACTTTGTTACCTTGCGGAGTGAGTTCGAAGCTAACCTCGGATTCTGCGCCCTCGCCTTCATTCCAGGTAAAACTCAAGAATCGCATTGGTTCAAAGCGGGTGATGTGATGATGGCCGGCATCGCCGCATTCGTATGTTTTGAAGCGCTCTGGCCTCGGTGCTGGCTGCGTCGATAGATTCGCGTGCTCAAATCTCAGATCGAACGGTTCGCCGATGCACGTCCCCATCTCGCCGGCCGCGAGCCATTTCTGCCGCTTTTCCGATTCCGTCAGATAGGCCCAGACCCTTTCGATAGGACCGGACAACAGGCGCTCAAAGCGGATCGTTCCGGAATCAATGACCGTCCCATAGGCTTGCGGTTTGTTATTCATTTTTCTTCTCCTTCTATTAAGTGTTGTAGGGCGTCGAGTCTCCCGGCCCAGAATTGTTCGTAATAGGCCAGCCAGTTCTCGACTGATTTCAGGGGCTCAGCATTGAGGCGCACAATCTGGAAGCTGCCTTGCTTCTCGCGGCTAACTAAGTTCGCCGTTTGCAGGACGTTGAGATGCTTCGAAACAGCCGCCAGCGACATACTGTAAGGCTTCGCGAGCTTTCCTACCGTTTTTTGTCCATGTGCGAGGCCGTGCAGAATGGAGCGGCGTGTTGGGTCGGACAACGCGTGGAAGACAACATCAAGATTGGCGGAGTTAGATTTAACCATGAGGTTGAATCTAGGCGGTCAGCGACCAAGAGTCAACCATATTGTTAAATGATTGAAGTGACCGGCAATTCAGTTAAGGCGTCACCATAGAGAACGCTGATCGTGGCGGCGGAGGTGCCCGCTGCCTGCGTGCCGTCGGCTGCGACAATCACCCCCACAGCAGCAGCGTCTTGCCCGCCCCCCGGCACCGCCGCGGTGGTATGGGAGCAGGGGTTTCGCCGCGGTCGGCTTGACTCGCTGGCACAAGCCTATAGAATTGTCTGAATTCCAAAGAGCGTATCCATAATACTTCCCCTGCAAGGAGCCCCTCCGTGATCGGCAATCTTTATAAAGTCACCCTCACCCCCGGCCTCAGTGCCGAAGAACGCAACGAAGTCCTCGACGAAATCAGCAAGGTCAAGGGCATCTCCAGTCGTTTCAACAAATCCGCCGAGCCCCCGGGCGACGAGTTCTACGTCCATACCATCGGCAATGAGGTCTACGGCGAGCTGCGCAAGATAAAGGGCGTCAAGTCCGTCTTTCAGATGCCCGTCGCCTAAGGTTACGAAAACCGCCTTCAGAGGCGCATGCTGCCCAAAGACTTAACCGCGCTCGTCGCCGTCGGCCTGATGCTGTGCTCGCACGGCACTTATATCACGAGCATCTGCTGGAACCGCACGCGGCCGCAGCCGCTAGGTCGTCAGGTTGTAAATCAGGCCGTACGGATCTCTAACGTAGCAGCGGGGGAAATGCGGCTCGTCTTTGACGATTTCGCAACCGCTGCTGACGAGGTTTTTCTTCGCCTCTTCGACGTCCTTCACGGTGACTTCCAATACCGGCCCGAGGGCCGGACCAGGCTCGATAAAAAGGTTGATATGCCGGCCGTGCAGGCCGATCATGTTCGGGTTGTCGTCGGTGATTTCGAATCCAAGATGGTCGACGTAGAAACGCGCTGCTTTCTTGGGGTCGGTTGCCTGGATCAAGATGTCGGCTCCAAAAGTGTTCGGCATATGCGATGTTGAGACCTCACAATATTCTAGTCTCGGTTGTTGACATGGTTCAATGACGGACCGGGCGGGAAGGCGCGGTCCCGGATTCGCAAGGCCCAGTTTGGAAAAAAGAAGCTTCGCACAGAGAGATGGCGGGCTTGGGGCTGATTTGCGCAATCGTCCAGAAAGCTCACCTACTTTGTGAAAGCCTCCTGCATTGACGAATCGATTTAGTGGATACTGGTCGAAAGGGTCTGTTGAATCGATGCTGAAGCTTCTGCCATTGGTGCTCGGCCTCGCGCTGCAAACGTCGGCGCGCGCTCAGGCTCCGCGCGTCCTGTATATCTCTCGCGCGTTTTGGAAGCCGGGTCATGAGGCACTGCTGAACCGAATCGAAGCCGAAGCGGCGCGTATCTGCATTGGCCTCGGGGTCCCGCATCCGTACTTGGGCATCGAATCCCTGATCGGTTCGAAAGAGGTCTGGTACATCAATGGATTCGCCTCTCCTGAGGAACTGGCGCAGGTCACCGAGGCATACAGCAAGAAAGAGGAGCTGCTGGCGGCAATGAAGCGATTCGCCCAGCAGAGAGCTGAGTTCAAGTCGCAGCCCGATAGCGAGGGAGCTGCGACATACCGGCCCGAGCTAAGCCGTGGGGCCGAGTGGAAAATGGGGCATGAGCGATTCCTGGTGATCGCAGTGACGAAGAGCAACCCGAATAGCGATGGAACGGTCTTCGAAAGTCAGGATGGCGTGCGGTTCGTAGTGACGGCTGCGAAGACACGGACCGAGGCAGACGCGAAGCTATTAGCCGCGGGTCCAGATGCCAAGATCTTTGCCGTGCGTCCCGAGTTCAGCATGCCGGCGGCGGAGTGGGTTGCAAGCGATCCTCCGTTCTGGGATTCAAAGGCGCAGAAGAAATAGAACAGTCCCGGATTTGCAAAGACGGGGACGTGGGGACGATGCACGGCTCTATTGGCCTGGGCATGCACGCCTCGATGTATTCCTCGGGCGATGCGCGGCTCGATGGGTTACTTGGCGATCCGCCGCTCGATGGATTACTCGCGGCGGAAGGTCCCGGATTCGCAAGGTCTGGGCGGGAAACAATGAGGCGCGACAGGTAGATCGCGGCGCCGGCCCTTCGCTAAAGTTCGCTAAATCGCGAATTCGTTAATCCGGTGTCTGGGCCTTTGCTGAGCCACCCTTAAGGAAAAGGGGGCCAGGGCCGCTGCCGGATCAGGGCGGCTCACCTGGGTGGTCGGACGCTAGGGCCGGATTCAGGCCATGACCAGTGAACATCCCGAAACTTCCAATGTCCTTCCCGATGTTCCACGACTGCGGTAAAGAATCCGGCTTCGTCCACGCGCTTTCCGGCTGCATCCACCTGTACCTCGCGCCATGAAGCGGCCATGACCGCGATGTCCACTGTGAGCGGGTCGACCCTCAAATCGTCACCCCATTTGAGTTCGATGTGCTTGATCCTGCGCGCGACGTTCTGGAGGCCTGCCGTCGCGGAATCGCTATTGGGAAATGCCATGGCGCCTTCCGACGCCATGAAGAAAGAAGGGCCATCGGAGAAGTGCCTGCGCCAAGCGGATGGGCCGTCCTCGGTGATGTCATGGGCGACAATATTGGCGAACGTTCGCACATCGGCCTGGACCGCGGCGGCTTGCGCGGCCGTCAGCGATAGCGACTCGCGCGTCGCGGCGGGGCGGGAGCCGCAGGCTGCCGAAAGAATAACCGCCAAAACAAGGGTCCATTGGCAAAGACGCATTGATTGATCCCTTCATAATCGAATTCGTTTTGCTCGGAGAACATCGAGCAATAGGACGGCCCGTCCACTGGGAGCCGCTAGACGCCGATAGATAGTCTATCAAGGCTGCGCTGTACATAAAGGGAAAGGGGCAGGCGTTCGGTCGCGGATTTGCAAGAAGCGGGGAGCGGTCGATGCGCGGCTCGATGCCCTTCGGGATGCATGGCTCGATTGGTTACTCGCCGCGCGTACTCGCGACGCATGGTCCCCTGAGCGACGCTGCGAAGCGTCGCTCACCGCAAATCGTGGCATGAAAAAACCGAGGCGGGGTGGATGGTTGGCTGCGTCGGCGTTAGTCCGTGCGCTGCAATAGCACTTCATTCCTGGCGCGACGCGCGGGATCTGGGTCCGGCTGAGAAACGACAAACCGGATGAGCTGGATGTAGTCTTCGGGGAGCTCGTGTTCAACAGCTCCTTGCAGTACGAAAGGTTTGTACCAGTGGTAGGGAATCCGTTTCGGATCTTTATCCGTGGCAAAGTACGCCGTTGCCGCTGTTCTCGTGCTCGCGGCAGCGGCCTCCACTTGGCCTTTGCGATATCCATGCCCCAAGCCTTCCGCGTCGTCGAGATCCGCTGCTTCGGCGGTGGCAATTCTGAACAACACGCCCCATACCCGATCAGCGGCGTTTCCTGTGGCTTCGATGTCGCACTTGCCGGAGGCGTCCGTGCTGACCTTGTCGAAAGTGAGCCGGTATCCTTCCACATAAGCAGTGCCTACGGCGACGGCCGACGGCGTGCGAGCCGTCAGGCGGCGGGTCAACATGTTGGAGCCATAAGCAAAGTAAAGGAATGTTTCGTGCGGATCGGCCATGTTTTCCAATGATGCCCTTTTTGAAGAGAAGACCGCAGGTTCAAGACCGGAATCGAGCTGCCTCTAGGGCGCGGTGTCATTTGAAAACGTGTTTTCTTTGATCCATCGCTTGTTGGCGCGGTAATATGACACACCGGACGGAGGAGTGGTTGTCCTTATTGTTGTTGTTCTGTTGCCCGTCGCTGAACCGCTGGCCCCACGCATTCCATTTTTCGCTAAATCGCGAATTCGTCAATCCGGTGTCTGGGCCTTTGCTGAGCCACCCTTTCCGTTGTTCATGGGACAAAGAGTTTTCTTCAGCGGAACGGCCGCATAAGATTGGAGAGGGCGGAAAGGGGGCGTTAACTTACCTGGCGGATTTCACGCCGCCGGTTCTTGCGGGGCAGACGACTGCTCTCCTTCTTGATCGGACCGCGCTCCGCGCGGTCGTAAAGGGTTAAATTGATTAAATAACTGATCTCCGGGCGATGCACGCCTCGATGTATTCCTCGGCGTGCATCAGCGGACGCACCGCACAGCCGAGTGACTGCCCTTAAGGCTGTAGTTCTGAAACCCGTCGCTGAACCGCTGGCCCCACGCATTCCATCCGTCGTAGGGCGACGCGGACCAGTACCAGCCGGCGGGATAGGAACCGGTTACGTTAAATCCACCGATGGCCGCGCGATTGTTGAACAGCACGTTCAGCTCGGCCTTCGTCGGCACGTGCCAGTCTTTGTGGCCGTGCGCATCGAGCTTCGTGGCGTATTCCTGGGCCTCGTTGAATTTCATCGTCAGGGAGGCATCTGTGGGTGTGGCGTACATCGGCTTATTGGTGTCCGGGGAGATGCCGGCAAGGACCGTGCCGTCCGGCATCTTGTCGCCGACCTTCGGCTCGGCAGGTGGGGCTTCGACCCAGCCGCCGGCGCGCAGGGTATCGGACGCCATCGCGCTGATCGCTTCCTTGGAGAGCGTCTTGTTCAGTCTGATTTGTTTGCTGCCGGCGCAAACGATCACCGGCTCCGCCTCCTCCACATCGGCTTTTTTGCTCTTACTGAAAAGACCCACTTGCAGCTTCCCCGGCGACCGCGCTACGCGCGCTCAGTAAAGGATTGAATGACTAAATGATCCATCTCCGGACGACCACTCAGCGGACGCACCGCACAGCCGAGTGACCGTCCTTATTGGTGTAGTACTGACACCCGTCGCTGAACCGCTGGCCCCACGCACCCCATTCGAAGTTGGGCGACGCGGACCAGTACCAGCCGGCGGGACCGGAACCGGTTACGTTAAATCCACCGATGGCCGCGCGATTGTTGAACAGCACGTTAAGCTCGGCTTTCGTCGGCACGTGCCAGTCGTCATGGCCGTGCGCCTTCTGCGTGTTCTGGGTTTCGGCGTATTCCTTCGCGCCATTGAAAGTCATCGTCAGCGAAGCATCCGCTGGCGTCGCATACATGGCCTTACCGGTGTCGGGCGAGATGCCGGCGTAGATGGTGCCGTCACTCATGACGGCACCGACAGAAGGCTCGCTGGCGTGCGCGGCTCGATGGGTTACTCGCCGCGCATCGTCAGGCATCTTGTCGCCGGGTACGGGCGCTTGATTGGTGTTCGCGGGGGCTTTCAGCTCTGTGGCTGCGGCACCGCATGCGTCGCTCGATGGTTTCCTCGCGACGCATCCAGTGACGTCGCGGAGATCAAGCACGGGGCCGTCGGTGCGGAAGTCCGGTTCGTAAATCTTCTGTTCGAGCTGTTCGTACGAGAGTGCCACTGGGATCTTGGCGCCTGAGCGCAGCACAAGGGCGGAGCGCTCCTCGCCGATATCCATTACGCGCTCGATCTGACCTTCCGAAAAAGTCGTGGCACTAAAGCCCGTGCCCTCCGCGATCAGAACACGAAGGCGCCGATCGCCGTGGCCGCTGGAGAGTTCCTTTGCGATTGAGCTCTGCTGCGTCATGACTTCTTTTCCTTTTGAATTCGTTTCCCGGACGCGTGCTCACCGGACAAAGCGCACGCACAGGCGGTTGTACTTTCCACTGCGGAAATCGTGGTCTCCGGCTTTGGCCGACCGAGCCCATCCAATCCCCTCGCCAGTGCTCAATTGGCCGTCGGACGATGAAGACCAGTAATCAGAAAAGTATTTATCACTAAATCTGCCGAGAGCCGCGCGGTTGTTGAACAGCTCTTTCAGCTCGCCCCTGGTCGGAACCCGCCAGTCCTGGTGGTGATGGGCATCAAGCTTCTTTGCCTTGGCCTGCGCCTCATCGAAAGAGTAAGTGGTTGTTTCTGGAGCAAGGATATCCTCATATAACTTGGCCATGACGTACATCGGCTTGTGCGTGTCGGGAGAAACCCCCGCAAAGCTGGTGCCGTCCGGCATTTCGTCGCCCGGTTTGACCTTGGCAGCTCGGCCGGTGACCTTGGACAGATCAAGAACGGGATCGTCGGTGCGGAAGCTCGGGGAATAGATTTTCTGTTCGAGTTCTTCGTAGGGGAGGGCTACTGGGATCTCTGCTCCGGAGCGCAGTACGAGCGCGGAATGATCGGGATCGATTTCTGCTACGCCCTGGACTTCCGTTTCGGAGAAAGTCAGGGCGTGAAATCCATCGCCCTTCTGATTGGCGGCAAGCACGCGGACGAGCCGGTCGGGTCCGCTGCCAATGACGAAGGGGTTTTTCGTAAGGGGCTCGACCATAACTTTATCTCCCTAGCTTGTTCTCACTGCGCGCGGAAAATGACTAAATGCTTAAAGGGTTCATCTCCGGACGCGCACTCACCGGACACAACGCACGGACGAGCGGTTGGCCTTATTGGTGTCGTGCTGTAGCCCGTCGCTGAACCGCTGGCACCACGCATACCATAAGTAGTAGGGCGTGGCGGACCAGTACCAGCCGGCGGGATTGGAGCCACTTACGTTAAATCCGCCGATCGCCGCGCGATTGTTGAACAGGATGTTGAGTTCATTCTTCGTCGGCACGCGCCAGTCCCGGTGGCCGTGCGCATCCAGCTTCGCGGCGTAGTCCGTCGCGTGGTTGAATTCCATCGTCAGCAGCGCGTCCGCCGGCGTGGCGTACATGGGCTTGTTCGTCTCCGGAGAAATACCGGCAAAGATTGTCCCGTCCAGCATCTTGTCGCCGATCTTCGGCTCGGCAGGGCTGCGCCCATTGCCATCATCGTTGGCGACTGGGCAGACTTTGACGGTGCCGTTGGTATAGGCAAGGATGCTACCGTCGTTATGGATCTCGACCCTGACGCCATTCACTGTTAAGGTGACATCGCTGGCGTTTTCAATGAAAGAGATTTCTTTTGCTTTACCGCTCTGCTGCGCCATGGCCTTTGCTCCTTGCTCTGCGTGGATCAAGGCCGGTCATGCTGTCATCGGGAGGGAAAACAGCCATGAACCATTAAGTAAGGCCCTGGCTGTTTTTGCAGGTTGTGCTCGGTTGGAATGACAGTCGCGAAACAAGCGGAAATCGATCTGTCCCGTAGATGCACATTGCGTAGGGCCAATTTAGAGTGATTCGCAGATTATGTCAAATGCCACATTCCCACTGAACCTCTATGGTTTAATGCTGTGGAACCCAGCGGATGAAATTAATTCGCCTTTTTCTCGTGGCCTTTCAAAATCCGCACGACCGCAAGAATCGTGTTCCAGTTGCGTGTGGTTACTGGCACACCGAACAACTTATCGATCTGGCCAAGATAGCTGATTGTCTTCATGTGGCGGCGGTACATTCCGAAGACGAATTGGTTTTCCGACGCGATAAGGCGCACGAACCACTCCCCGACTGGCGGAAGAGTGATGGGAATAGTAGGCCGGACGCGAACGGCTTTCGACAAGACGCTCACGAATCGAACAGTGCCATCGCGTGACGGCTCAGTTCCAAACGGATTCTCCTTCTCAAGGCGGAGAAGATCACGGCCGTCGCAGAGCACAACGTGCGCTTCGAATGGGAGCTTCCGCAGTAACGCCGCGCGGAATGTTTCTCTTGATACAGGTTTGCGAACGACGAAAGTGCCGGCAGCGCCGACATTGACGACACCATAGTCGCTGAGCCCGTCTGCGAGGATGCTCGGGCGAAACGTCCTATGTCCGCCGACGTTGATTCCTCGAAGAAAAACGACCAGAGCCATACCTAAAGGACTAGCAAACTGCGGACGTTCTGAGAAGAGCGGAAATACCGTTGCGGGGGACGGGGTGTGGCTGCCGCAACATCGGGAACAGCAGAGTCTGCGCTGGTTCGCGAACATCTCGCGGTATTTCGAGCGAAACTCACAGTTATGGATGGCAAGCGAGCCCTGAGGCGGGCGAATGATTGATCTCCGGGGGCGGCCTCAGCGGACGCACCGCTCTGCTGCGTCATGACTGCTTTTCCTTTTCAGGTCATCTCTTTGGCGCGTCGCTGCGGACCAGGCGCACAGACATACGACTGCCATTTCTCTCACCGTTGGGGTCAAGAGCCCCATCATTAAAACGCTGGAAATAGAAACAGTCGTCATAGCTCATTGCGCCTGACCAGTACGGACCGGGATTAAATCCGCCGATCGCGGCGCGGTTATTAAACAGCACAGCCAGATCCCCCAGTTCCGGCAAATCCCAGTCGTCGTGGCCGTGCGCTTTGGACGCGCGGGCATATTTCCGTGCTTCGACTAGCGTCATGGCGCGAGGCGCATCCGCAGGCGTGGTGTACATGGGCTGGCCAGTGATGGAGGAAATGCCGGCATAGATCGTGCCATCCGGCATCTTGTCGCCGATTTTCGGTTCAGGAAGAGGAGCCTCTACCTGGCCACCTGCCTGCAGGGTCGACGCCAATTTTGCGACGAACTTTTCTTTGGACATCGGGGAGCGCAGGTGGGTGTTTTTCGCACCTTCGCTCATCGCACACACCGCACGGACGAGTGATCGGTCTTATCGTAGGCTTGCTGATTCCCCGAGCCGAAATGCTGGCCCCACATAGACCATACTTCGTTGGGCGACGAGGAGTAGTACATGCCGTGGCTACCGGGGGCATTTCCGTCAAACCCGCCGATCGCAGCGCGATTGTTGAACAGCACGTTTAGTTCGGCTTTCGTCGGCACGCGCCAGTCTTTGTGGCCGTGTGCATCAAGCTTGGCGGCGTATTCTTTCGCCTCGTTGAACGTCATCGTCAGGGAGGCATCTGCGGGTGTGGCGTACATCGGCTTGTTGGTGTCCGGGGAAATGCCTGCAAGGACCGTGCCGTCCGGCATTTTGTCGCCGACCTTCGGTTCGGCGGGCGGGGCTTCCAATCGGCCGCCCGCGCGCAACGTATCGGACGCCATCACGCGGATATTTTCCGTGGACATCGGGGTGCGCAGGTGGATGTTTTTCGCAGCGTTGCTCATCGTCACAACTCGAAATGGCGCGCGGGCTTATCTGTGCGGGGTTTCAGCGACAGCGGCTTTTTGACATCGATGTCATGCGCGAGTTTCACGTTCTGCACAGCCGCGTTGAAATCGCCCGCAGGCACCGAGCGGACACAACGGACAGCCGAGCGAACGCCCTTATTGTAGTGGCTCTGAAACCCGTCGGCGAACCGCTGGACCTCCCCCTGCTCTGCGTAGTAGGTCGAGGCGGACCAGTACCAGCCGCCAGAAAAGGTTTTGTTAAATCCACCGATCGCCGAGCTGTTGTTAAACAGCTCGCTCAGCTCCTTCGTCGTCGGAACGCGCCAATCTTTATGGCCATACGCCTTCTGGATATTCAGGCCTTGAGCATAGTCCTTCGCCTCATTGAAGGACATGGTCAGGGACGCGTCGGCCGAAGCCGCGTACATGGGCTTGTCGGTGTCCGGGGAAATACCGGCAAAGATCGTTCCGTCCGGCATCTTGTCGCCGATCCTTGGGTTCCCAGGCGAATCGATACACTTATTTTTGTCGGATAGACCAAGCGTTGCCAGGTCAAGTATCTCCCCCGTTTCGGACATGCTCCGTTCTCCCTCGAATGAAATTTTCATTCAAGGCCGGTCATGCTGTGATCTGGAGAGAAAACAGCCATGAACCGTTAAACTAGGCCTTGGCTGTTTTTGCAGGTTGTGCTCGGTTTGAATGACAGTCGCGAAACAAACGGAAATCGATCTGTCCCGTAGATGCACATTGCGTAAGGGTAATTTAGGGTGATCCGATGGTTATGTCAAATGCTACATTCCCACAGAATACCTATGGTTTTAGCGCGAATCTAGTTATTTCAAAGGCTTTGCTGAAGGCCCCCTCGGCGCGGGTTCCAGAGAGCGCACCCCAGGGCGGCGCTTCGGTGCCAGAAGGACCCCCTGAGAACCGTCGTCGAAGCGCAGAACCCACACTTGGTTTGATAGAGCGAGTCCGCGTTTGCCCGGCCGCCTCTGGTTGAAACCTTCAGGGGTAAATGTCCGGGTTAAACAACCCGAACCTTGTCACTTAATCATGCTTAGTATTTTGGTATTTAAAATAGCTCCCACGCATTTGTGATCCCTTTTCTATGCACTAGTTCGGTTGCTTAAGGTTCAAACACAACGTGTCTGCTTTGATCAGGGCTTGGGGCCTGGAGATTTTGGCCGGGCGGGAGATTGAGGAGATGCCGGCTGCTTGTTGTTCAGGTGCAGCGGCGGATGCCCACCCGCATAGCCCATTGCATGCATGCAGCCGACAACGTTCGGGTGCCTATTTTCGATCAAGGTCTGCAGCGCCTTTGTCTCTACGCCGACGACATAAAATTCCTCGCCAGGGGCCTTCATCTTGTCGATCGAACCAGTCGTCCAATGCGACACGACGCCGAAATCGTCGTCGATCTGGGGGTTGGACAGACCCAACGCCTTCTTGATCTCCGCATATGTTTCCTCAGGCGAAACCGGAGGGTTGCTAAGTTTTACGGTCAGCAGGCCGTAAAACAATTCTTTCTTGCCTTTTTCCATAGCGCGTACCTTTATCTTCCAAGGGTTTACCTTATAGTGGCTCGATGATTGTGTCAAAGAACAAATGTAATGTTCACCGGTAAATGTCCAGGGGGGGCTTCGACGGTATTTGTCACCTCGCGTTGTGTGCAACAGCAGGGGTGAATGGAAACGGAACAAGTAGTAATAACAGTCTCTTGATGAAGGCGAGCAGGCTGCGGCGTCTTGCATCTGCAACCTGACGCCCTTCTGAGGCAGCTGGGCTTAACGTGCTTTAAATTCTGTTTCGTGAGGTGACCCAAGAAACTCGGGCAATTACCGCTGTAGGTTTCAGGCAGGCACCGCCGGTTGGTGGCCCGCTCCCCAGAAGATAATTAGTCAATAGAAACAACTCAATCGCAATAATGGTAGCGGGTTCCAAAAGAGGCGCCGCCGCGTAAGAAGCTGAGTGCCCTTCTTGTGCCCTTTCCGATGATCACCGGATACCGCAAGCGCGCTAGAATCCGCAACGTGCCCCCGAACTGCTGGCTCTAGCTACAATGACTCCCGAGAGGTGCGGGGCTGCTCCTTCGGGGGCGCCCGGCTTCGTTATTGGTGTCCGGAACACAGCCGGCCTGCCGAGGTTTGGACTGAATCATTGTGCGAACTGAGTTACTGAGCGCCAGGGGCCAAAACCTCAGCGATCGTTACGGGCGCCTTCGGGAACAACGGACGTCAGAGACATGCAGGCCATGTAAGGTCTGCAGATTCCGCGGGGAAGCACGCAACCATCCTGGTCCGCGTGCGGTGACGCGGGAATGTAGAAACCGAACTTTGCGCTGCAGACGACAACCCTGTCGATGATTGTTCCGCCGGCGTTCTGGTTATCGTAGATGACGATATTGTCGAAGAAGGTAGGTCCCGGCTTCGGTGAAAACGGCGCCGCTACGAAGGCCGCATTTCCGCTGCAGTTCTCGAAGGCAAGCGTCCCTGGCTCGCAAGGTTTGCGGCCGCCCTGCTGGGTCCAGGCTCCGCCGCCGGAGGGACCGTGGGAAATGATCACATATCTTAATGGGACAAGGGGTTCTTCAGCGGACCACAGCGCAGGCAAGGGCGCGGTGTCTGCGTTCATCTTGACTCTTGACGGCGCGGCCGGGCCGCATAAGCTCATGAAGGGAGGAAAAAGGGGAGTGAGTTCCTTCGGTGACTCTTTCGCGGAGTTGGGGTTGGGAAGTGATGTGTTTGGATTTAATGAGAGATTTTGCTTCTGGCGCGATGCGGCGATGCAACAAAAGGGCGCTTTTATAGGGATTCTACGCGATTTTCTGATTCCTGTACACTACGCGGGTACGCGGGTAGACGGATGCTGGCGAATCAGGCAGGCTGATTAGAACAAGCCGTTTTCATTGTTCCTTTTCAAACCGGAGGTGCCCCTGCATGACACTATCCAGCCATTTCAATCGTAAATCTCCCCGCTGCGAAAACGACCTGAAGGTCGGCACCCGGAAAAAAACGGACGGATCAACCGTTCACGTCCGCGCTGGAAAGATCATGAGCCGCATCTGGCCCGATGGCGCGAAAGACAAATACGGCGCCGAAGTCAAAGAGAACAAGCTCAAGCAGCAGGCTATCGCCGAGAAGGAACGCCGCCGTCATCTGGCGGTCGGGATCAAAGCTCCTTCGCCGCGGCACCACTGATGAACAGCATCACGCGCGGTGACTGCGTCGAAGTCATGAAAGGCATGCCGGCCGGGTCGGTGGATTTCATCCTGACCGATCCTCCTTACCTGGTCCGCTATTGCGATCGCAGCGGGCGGACTGTCAAGAACGACAATAACGACGCCTGGATCGATCCGGCGTTCGCGCAGATGCACCGGGTGCTGAAGCCGAACAGTTTTTGCGTCTCGTTCTACGCGTGGAACAAGGCTGATCGTTTTATCGATGCGTGGAAAAAGGCCGGTTTTCATATGGCCGGCCATATCGTTTTCACCAAGAAATACAGCTCATCGGCGCGCTTCATGAGCTACCAGCATGAGCAAGCTTATCTGCTGGCGAAGGGCAACCCGGAGACGCCGGCGAATCCGCCGCCTGACGTGATCCCCTGGACCTACACCGGGAACAAGCTGCATCCGACACAGAAGCCGGTCGGCATCTTCGCGCCTCTGCTGGAAGCCTTCACCAAGCCCGGCGACGTGGTGCTCGATCCTTTCGCAGGATCCGGCAGCACGCTGGTCGCGGCTCGGGACATGGGCCGCCGCTTCGTCGGCATCGAGCTGGACGAGACGCATCACCGCACGGCGTCGACGCGCCTGGCTTCGAAATTCAACCAGCCCGGTATCGGCCAGAGCCGTTTCCGGCAGCCGATCATCGTGCAGCAGCCGGTGGTCAGCAAATTCCACACGCCGGATACGGCGGTCGACGTCCACGACCACGTGCCTTTCGTGGCGCCGGTGGCGCAAATTAGAAAGCCCGTGGCGGTCAACGCAAGGGCACCGAGACTGTGAGGTCCTATCATGCAATTCACGGCGGCTCTCTATCGCGGGTTTATGGTCAAGTATTTCCAGTGGGCCTGGCGGCAGGATAAGACCGCAGCCCACAGCCCGGAGGAATACTTTGGCTTTAATCCTGCCGACGTCGAGGCGATTCATTTCCACAAGCAGGGCACCGGAGAGGGTGCCTGGTTTCGTTTGAAGGACGGCCGCGTGTTCGACAAGTTCGCGCGAGCCTCCGAATCTGATCCGTCCTTTTACGACGCAACGACCCATTAGGAGGTGCGCGATGCTATCCATGAACGGCGAGTTTCAGTTCACAGAAAAGCTTGGACAAGAGATCAGGGGCAAATTGCTCCGCCCACACGCCTTTGAAACTGTGAGCGCTCTTAGCCTGGACACAGGCGTTTTTGCCATTGCGATAACGATCTTTCCTGCCGCTGATGACCCGGAATTCAAAGAGCCGGTTGTCATTCTGGTTTCCGAAGATAATATCGAACGCTTCATCACGGCCATTCGTCTGGCCCAGGCGGGCGCGCATCCGGTTGTCCGTAAAGAAGGGACGGCATGATGCTTTTCTCATCGCTCAAAGGCGCAAATGATCTTCTTCCTGATGGTGCATCCCGCGAGGGACGGGTCTTCTGACGGCAAGCCTGCGGGCTTCTCCGCTCCCTTGCGGAGAAGTCGAAGCCTGCCCTGCAGCCCCAGATCGAAGGAGAAAAACAGCATGTCCTATCAGCTCATCAGCCGTCACGAAATCGAAGACCTCTGCGAGAAAGCCCTGAAAGCTAAATGGTCAGCACTGATGTTCGACCTGGTGCGGACACCGACGGAGCGCACGCTGGCGCTGGCCTCCGTCGAAGTCGTTTCGGTCGAGTTACACCGCAAGCGGGGTAAGATCCGCGAGATGGCGCATAACTGCTGGCTATAGAGGCGACGCCTTCCGACAAGTGGGGCGGCTCCTTCGGGGGCCGCCCCGTCTACCATGGATATCACAGAACCCCTGTATGTGCAGCTACGAAAAGCTTATTTACGCATTTCCTACAGGTCGAGGGTTTCGGGGGCGGCGAACTTGACGCCGTTAACGGTCCGCCACGCTGCGGCTCCCCAGGTCGTTCCTAGAGAGTGATGGAAAATCGACCAGACATCTATCTTGCTGTCCTCGATTTTTCTGGGAAGTATTCGCGGCGCAGGTCTCTCCCCTTCCCTTAGCAGTCCTCGTCCACTGCGTCCTTTCGATCCTTACCCTGCAACTGTTCGTTGTGGCTCCCAAGCTTTGCTCCTTCTCAAGCGTTCCGGCCCGCGCGCCGCTGCTCACCGCAGCGCACGGGGTGGTCTCCCCGCCGAACGAGCTGCCTGGTTTCGTCATCAAAGCCGCGATGGTCGTGGCCCACAGACGAAGGAGAAGAACATGATGTCATCGCAATTTATCACCAGAAACGAAGTCGAAGACCTGTGCGAAGAGGAACTGAAGTCGAAATTCTCGGCGATCATGAACGACCTGCTGCGCACGCAGCGGTGGCAGTCCGATCGGATCATGGCCCTGGCTTCCCTCGAAACCGTGGAGGCGGAACTGAACCGCAAGCGGGCGAAGTCGAGGGTCCGGGCGCCGACGCCAAACTGCTGGCTCTAAGCGACAGGGGCCGCCTCGTTACCGGGCGGTCCCTGGATACTCGTCAAGCTCACCGCTTTAAGTCGGGCGGCCTCGGGGGACAGGGCGGCGTAGATGGTGCCGTCCGGCATCTTGTCGCCGATCGCCGTAGGTGATTTGGTGCTGCGAAGATCTTCTTCACGTGCGCGGCAAACGGCTGCAGCAACGCTAAAGCCAAAACCAAGGACACCGAGAACAATCACAGCAGGGGAGCTGAACAGGAGGCCACCTGCAATACCAAACAGGCTTAACCAGGCGCTGATTTTATTCGGAGCAGACGCATTGGTTGATGGGAATTCCGGAGCGGATGACAGAGATGTTGGCCAGGCGGCACGCCCTCAAAGGCGCGAACGGGGGCGGCTCAACCGGCGGAGGCGGAACGACGATATCGATACAGATGATAACAAGGTACTCGCGCGGGAAGTCCTTCGTCGCCGTCATCGTGCGCAGAAGGATGTCGTAGGTCTGTTTATAAATCGGCAGATGCTGGTATTGCGCCATGAGTTCTGCCTTTTTTGTGCGACCGCGCTACGCGCGGCCGGTAAAGGATTGAATGACTAAATGATCCATCTCCGGACGACCACTCAGCGGACGCACCGCACAGCCGAGTGACTGCCCTTACCGTTGTAGTACTGAAACCCGTCGCTGAACCGCTGGCCCCACGCATCCCATCCGTAGCCGGGCGACGCGGACCAGTACCAGCCGGCGGGAAAGGAACCGGTTACGTTAAATCCACCGATGGCCGCGCGATTGTTGAACAGCACGTTCAGCTCGGCCTTCGTCGGCACGCGCCAGTCCTGGCGGCCGTGCGCGTCCAGCTTAGTGGCGTATTCCTTCGCTTCGTTGAACGTCATCCTCAGGGGCGCGTCTGCGGGCGTCGCATAAATCCTCTGGTTCGTCTCCGGGGAAACTCCGACATAGACCGTACCATCGGGCATCTTGTCGCCGATCTTTGGTTCAGCAGGTGCGGCTTCGACCCAGCCGCCTGCCTGCAAGGTCTCGGAGGATATCGCGGTGATCGCTTCCTTGGAGAGCATCTTGTTCAGTCTGATGTTTGGGCGACCGGCGTAAGCAATCACCGGCGCCGTCTCTGGCATATCGTTTTTTTTGTTCTTACTGAATAGACCCACTACAGCTTCCCGACGACCGCGCTACGCGCGCTCAGTAAAGGATTGAATGACTAAATAATTCATCTCCGGACGACCACTCAGCGGACGCACCGCACAGCCGAGGGATAGACCTTACTGGTGTAGAGCTGATACCCGTCGCTGAACCGCTGGCCCCACGCATACCACTCGTTGCGGGGCGACGCGGACCAGTACCAGCCGGCGAGATCGGAACCGGTTACGTTAAATCCACCGATGGCCGCGCGGTTGTTGAACAGCACGTTCAGCTCGGCCTTCGTCGGCACGTGCCAGTCTTTGTGGCCGTGCGCATCAAGCTTGGCTGCGTATTCTTTCGCCTCGTTGAATTTCATCGTCAGGGATGCATCCGCCGGCGTGGCGTACATTGGCTTGTTGGTGTCCGGGGAGATGCCGGCAAAGACCGTGCCGTCTGGCATCTTGTCGCCAGGCTGCGGTTCTTGATTGGTGTTTGCGGGAGTTTTGGGCTTCGCCGCAGGGCCGGTGACAGAACGCAGGTCGAGCACGTCCGTGGGGATATCCAGATAAATTCGCTTTTCGAGATCCTGATAGGAGAGCGCGACGGGAATCTCCGCTCCAGAACGCAGCAGCAGCGCAGAGCGATCCTCTCCCAGTCCTTCGACGCCCTGAACTTCAGTTTCTAGGAACGTGAGCGGATGAAACTCGTTGCCCTTCTGATTGGCGGCCAAAACCCGAATGAGGCGATCGCCGTAGCTGTTGTACAGTTCCTTTACGATTGAGCTCGGCTGCGACATGGCCCGTCCCTCCTGAATGCCGTGGATCACGTTCAAGGCCGGCCATGCTGTGATCTCGGAGGAAAACAGCCATGAACCCAAAAGTAAGGCCCTGGCTGTTTTTGCAGGTTGCGCATTATACCGGCAGGCGTGAAACAAGCGGAAACCGGACTGCCGTAGTTGCGCATTGCGTAGGGCTACCTTAGGGTGATTCGTTAGTTATGTCAAATGTCACATTCCCACCGACCCCCTGTGGTTTGACGGTGAATCTCGTTATTTCAAAGGCTTACTGAAGCCGCTCCTGGCGCGGGTTCCAGAGAGGCGCCCGCCGCGTAGCCGGGCGCGCTTCTTGGCCCTTTCCGGCAGCCCCCTTTTCGATGATCACAGGATGAAGGGGTTTCTTCAGCGGCCAGGGTCCGGGGTCAAGGGCACGCGGGGTCTGCGCGTTCATCTTGCCCTTGATGCCGGGCACGGGTCGCCTACGCTCGATGAAGGCGAAAAGGGGGGCAGTTCTTCATTGATTCGCGCATGCCAGTTTTTGCGGCGCAACCGGCCGCTTTGTTTCTTCGCGATGCGCTTGGACGCCCAGACGGCTCCCTGCCCGTGCTTCGCGCCTGCATGCAAGATCTTTCTGACGATGGCTCCTACAGGTTCAGTATGTATGCCGGGTTCCGCACACGGGCATCGTTGACTGAGTCAACTATCGGCCTGCGCTGCCACTCCGGGTATCGTTCACTCGAGCGTGCTGGAAATTCGACCGTTCTCTTCTGGCGGTCCTCGTGGCTTCTGGCGAGTTTTCGCGGTACAAGTCTCGCTCCTTCCCTTGCAGGCCTCGTCCACGCTGCCTTTTGATCCTTACCCTGCATCTGTTCGTTGGGGCTCCCAAGCTTTGCTCCTTCTCAAGCGTTCCGGCCCGCGCGCCGCTGCTCACCGCAGCGCGCGGGGTGGTATCCCCGCCGAACGAGCTGCCTGGTTTCGTCATCAAGGCCGCGATGGTCGCGGTCAGCAGATGAAGGAGAAAAACTATGAGCCAACTCATCACCAGAAACGAAATCGAAGACCTCTGCGAAGAGGAACTGCAGTCGAAGTTCTACGCGATCAGGAACGACCTGATCCGCACGCAGCGGTGGCAGGCCGAGAGAACGATGGCTCTGGCCTCCCTCGAAACCGTCGAGGCGGAACTGCACCGCAAGCGGGCGCAGAAATCCCGCTTTCCCTCGCCGAGGTGCTAGACCTCGCGGAGATGGTGCGCCGGCGTCGCCGGCGCACCAATCTCTTTTCTACCGAGAGAATTTCTGGGACTCTTCTTCCGGTTAGTTGCCACGCTCAAGGGTTTTCGAAGAAGGGATCGATAAGGATGGTTCCATCCTTGGCTGCCGGGGCGGGGAGCAGGTGTCCCGCTTTTTCCCGGCACGGAAGAATGGTGTGCGGGCCGAGACATTGCCCGACAGTTCAAAGGGATTTGCCCACGCGGGATGGTGCCATCCCCTACGCCGAAGCGGGATCATGGTGACCCGCAGTCTTTTCGGCTTCGAAGCGAGGGCAAAGATGATGATGGTAGCGGGCGAGGGACTTGAACCCCCATGACCTTGCGGTCGGACGATTTTGAGCCGTCTGCGTCTGCCAGTTCCGCCAGCCCGCCACAGCGCAGTTCTGCGCTTCTTCACTTTAGCATTTCTTGTTCTGTGGGCGGCTCGTTCTTCTTTTTGGTTTTCGGCCGCCGTATGTTGATCGCGGCGGCGTCGAGGGTGTTCTTGAGGTGGGAGGCGTAGTATTTCTCGATCATCTCGACGCTGGTGCGGCAGTTCTTCGCGATCTGATAAATGTCCGCACCTTCCATGAGACGCAGGCAGATGTAGGTGTGCCGCAGGCTATAGGCCGTGCGGGGTTGTCCCTCACGATCTTTCTTGAGGCCTTCTTCGTCCAGGATAGTGTTGAAGAGTTGCCGGTGGGTCTTTGGAAAAATCATATCGGTCGGCTGCGGCTTGTTCCTCTCGACCAGCCTCTGAAAAGGCTTTACGGCCCCACTGGTGCTCTTGCAATAGCCGACGCCGCGTTTGCCGCGGACCTCGATCTCAAGGATGGTTTCGTGGCTGCCCTCATCCTCGACGATCTTCACATCGCGATATTCAAGGTGGCTCGCCTCGTCCGGCCGCAGGCCGGTATTCGCCATGAACAGGACATAGTCGTGAAGCTGTTCTGATTCCCATTTGTAGCGGGGATTTTTCGGAGCGCGCGCCCGTCGCCGGGTGGCTTCATAGAGCTTCTTGTATTCCTCCGGGGAAAACCATGCGCGGTGTGAAATCTTCCCCGACGCCCGGTAAGGCTCGGAGAGATCCGGAAGGCGGTCCAGCCATCGGTGGCGTATGGCGGCTTTGAGCGTCTGCCGGAGAACAACGATTTCCTGATGCATGGTACTCCGGGCAGGCGGCTTTCCGTATTCCTTCACCGCTTCCTCGTGGCGACGAATGCGATACTCCTGTACCTGGCCGGGCGTGATCTCGGAAAGTCCCATGTCGCCGAAGAAGGGTACCAGATGAAGCCGGAGGCGAGTGCTGTGGCCTTCAACGTACTCGGCATTACGTTGACCCTCGGTGATGATCTGGTATTCGCGCTCGAATTGTACAGCGGCTTCGCGGAACGTTTTCTCGTTGCTTAGTTCACCGTTCCGGACCTTGCCGCGCAGCCCCAGGTACCAGTCTTCGGCGAAGTCCTTCGCCTTCGCAAGGGAGTCTTCCTTGGTGGAGACCCGTCTGTTTTTTCCGGCTAAGTAGGTGGCGCACTGCCAGCGGCTGCTATTGTCGCGCCTGTAGACGTGGACCTTGCCGCCGAGGATTGTGTGCTTCTCTGGCATAGCGGTCAGGCTGCCAAAACAGCCAAACTGTGCAACACTTGTGTAAGTATATCACAGGGGTCAAGGTTTTATCCATCTTGCTGAATGTGCTGGCTTTAGCATGGCCACTTAGTTGTGTTTGGATGATTTTGAGTCCCGTGCGTCTGCCAGTTCCGCCACTCCAGCGAGTGTATGACTCATTTGAGTTTACCGCAGGGTTGCGCTACGCGCACTGTGATGGTTCTTGTAATGGTCGCGACGGGCATTACTTGACCCTCCGTAGCCGCGCGGCCCGCTCGCGCTTGCGTTGCTTCGCGTACTCCTCGAGGCGTTCGCCCGCGCCGCGAAGGTCCGCTTTATCGATGATGTTATAGCCATCGAAAACGCTCCGAGTCCGGTCGCGCTGGCGCTTGACCGTGGCGGCGCCGTTCTTAGAGATTTCGACTTCGATCTGCCCGGTTTCTGCGTACGTCATGTGAATCATCCTTTTCTGCGCGGGCTTCGCGCATGACGATTCATGGCTCCGTTCCGACGAAACAGCAAGTCAAATATTCAACGATTAGGGCCAGGATTACCTGAGTGGGGATCAGCGCGAGCGCCGGGGAGCCTTTTTAAATGGGGCGACAAAACGGGGCGCGCAGGCGCGCCCCCTCCCTGCGTGAATCATGCGGAAGATTCGCCCGCGACTCTCAAAAACAGACACTCTCCCCATGCCGGGAAGGTAGACACGTCGTCGTAAAGAGTGTGATAGACACCGGAGTTCTTTGCGAACGTCCGCGCCTTCAAGAACTCAACGATATCGTGTTCCAATGCACAGCCCTCATACAACTCAATCAAGTTAACTTCGGTCACAACGGCACTGACAGCCCTTAGGGTCTTGGTCGATCCTCGCAAGGCGTGAAGTTCAGCTCCCTGAATGTCCACGTTCAACAGGGTGAACTCTCTCGGTTCGATTTCCATCTCAGCTAGCAAGTCATCGAGAGTGGAGCAATCGACTTCGATCGCCCGCGGAGTGGATAGAGTTTTGACGATTCGATTCAATTGCTTCATCTGGAGCAAGCTGGCGGGCTCCGTGCTGCCGCTCCTGCTTGTGTGAACATGCAAGATGATTTTACCGGCCCGATCAGAAATCGCACGGTGGACAATCCGAATCCTGTGGTCTTGCCCGAACCGCTGCCCCAACTCCAAACAACAGTCCGGGTTCGCTTCAATCAAAAGAATCTGCTGAAATCCATATTCGAAGTACACCGGCACCTCCTCGCCCAGATGAGCACCCACGTGTATGACTCCAGTCCGAGGCAAATCTTCCGGTAGGTGTTGCAGAAGCGAACGGATGTCTTCTTGGTGGTCGTCACCCTTTACGAGCATGAATTTCTCGCGGCTTCACGGCTTGAACGGCGGGATAGTCGGAGGCTACGAACAGCGGGAGTATTGTCCATTTGCCGGAATTGATCCGCCAATCGTAATCCTCTCCGTTATCGACAGGGTCTACACCGTGGGGAATGGCTGGCGAAAGGATAAGCAGATCGCCCGGCGCTGTATGATAATCGAGAAAGATTTTTTCAGCGCCTTGCGCAGCCCGCGCGAACAAACCACCGGAATTGAAGTCGCGGAAGGGTTCCGAGGCTTGAACGAGAGTTTGTATCAAAGCAAATTGCGAATGCGGGTCTACGTGTTCACGTATGTGTCCGCCGCCGCGAGGGTAGTTTTGAAAATTCACCCTAGCGACGAAGCCCTGCGAGGGCAGGTTGCGCAAAGAACGACTATTCTCCAGTCCTGCGAGGAGACACTTTAATCTGAATATCTCGTAGAAATGGTCAAATAGTCTTGCATTCTGCTCGTACCATCCGTGGAAGTAAAAGCCGTGCATCTTAGACTTTACGTGCGCATTAGGATAATTATCGTGGAGGCGGTGGTAATCCGGGCAGTCATCCAGCAGGGGGTGCCAGGATGGCGGCGTGCTCAATCCCATTTCGAAGATTTCTTGTCTGAAGGCCAGGACCGCCTTTGGGTCGTAGAACTCTTTGACGACAAAAATCTCAGGAGCGGCGATCCGGCTCAAGAATTCCTCGGAGCTGTTGATGACCATTCCATCGATTTCGCTCTTGGTGCAAAATGTGATTTTCATAGGGATCTCCGATTCTCAAACACCGAGTGGATAATGCAGGGCCGGGCCTTTACCTCAACGAGAACTTTCCCTAGATACAGTCCAATCACACCTACGGCAGCAAGGATGAACCCTCCGAAGAGCGAGATCGCTACCAACAGCGACGGCCAGCCGCCGACATAAGGATAGTGCCAAAAAATTACTCGAATAAAAAGATAGGCAGCGCTCAAGAAGGCCAGCGCGCTCACCGCAAGGCCGCCGAAAAAAATCAGATACAAAGGGCGTTCACTAAAGGAGACTAGCGCATTCAAAGTTATTGAAAGCCGGCGCGTGAACGAGTAAGTTGTCGAACCCTTGGCTCGTTTGTCGCCGATCACAGGTACCTGTTTGAATCCGGTCAGAACAGCCAACCCGCCAAAGAAAATCGCCCTTTCCTGGTGGCTCACCAGCGACCGTACGTATCGCTGAGTCATTAAGCGGCAGACCATCCAATCTTGAGGGACTGGAACAGAGGACAAGAGATTGAACACCTGGTAAAAGAGTCGTCCCAGGAGTCTTTCAACCACACCGCCCTTCCGCTTGCGTTGAACTGCATACGCCACGTCAATGCAGTCGACATTGTCGGCTTGAGCGAGGAATGCATCATAAAGACGCGGAAACAACTCGGGGGGTTCTTCGAGATCGCTGTCGAGCAGAAATACAAAATCCCCTCTGGCATACGTCAGCCCAACCATCATGGCACGCATAGCACCGTAGTTTCGTGCCAGGCGAATCACGGAAACGGCTCCAGGCTGGCTGAGAAGTTCCGTGGCGACCTTAACCGAGTCATCCAGAGAGCCATCGTCTACGAAAACAAACTCCACATCTTCGAAATAAGGCTTGATAGCGGCCACAGAGCGGCGGTGGAATTCTTCAATGTATGGGGCCGAATTGTATAGCGTCGTCACTACGCTCACCTTCGGCGCCAGCCCCCTCGCATTTTCCGGTACATCGGTCAATCGGCCGATGATATCACATCACGTGCCCGTCAATTCAGATCGTGATGCAAGCGCAAGAAAGCGCCATGATCGAGGGGCTACAGTGGCTGGTCTTCGCCGTGCAGCCGCGGAGTGAGAGTGCTGCAATCGCCTCTATATACCCTGCGATGCCTAAAGACCAAAGAATAGTCCGTTCACGACGGCATTGGGTCCGGCGGTCCCGGTCAGCCGCAACTGTACGTGCCCGCTGAGGTTCCACACCACCCACACACCACCGCTTATGTTGGTGAGGCTGCGGCTGTCCAGCACATTGTTATTGGTGTCCAGAATGTCCAGCCTCTGTGCGCGCCCCTCATTATCAAAATCCAGACAATACACCGCCATCTGATAGACTTGCGCGCCGCTGAACGGCAGATCGATGGTGAAGCTGCTGGCGGCGTACCAGACGGCCGCAATGCGCGAGCCGGAATTGGCCTGTTGCAGTGCCCGCACGTCGGTCGTCGCCGGCCAGGTGTAGCTGGAATTCCCGGTGGGGACCGGCGTCACGTAGGCCGGGTAGCTGATCGCATTGTTGATCACATTGTATCCGTCGGCTCCGTAAACTCCCTTCCAGGTTCCCTGTGTCGTGCTATCAAGCTTGATGAACTGCGCCGTCGCGGTCGGGCTTGCCGACGTCGAGAAGAATAGTCCGTTCAAGACGGCATTGGGTCCGGCGGTCCCGGTCAGCCGCAACTGTACGTGCCCGCTGAGGTTCCACACCACCCACACACCACCGCTCATGTCGGTGAGGCTGCGGCTGTCCAGCACATTGTTATTGGTGTCCAGAATGTCCAGCCTCTGTGCGCGCCCCTCATTATCAAAATCCAGACAGTACACCGCCATCTGATAGACCTGCGTGCCGCTGAACGGCAGATCGATGGTGAAGCTGCTGGCGGCGTACCAGACGGCCGCAATGCGCGAGCCGGAATTGGCCTGTTGCAGTGCCCGCACGTCGGTCGTCGCCGGCCAGGTGTAGCTGGAATTCCCGGTGGGGACCGGCGTCACGTAGGCCGGGTAGCTGATCGCATTGTTGATCACATTGTATCCGTCGGCTCCGTAAACTCCCTTCCAGGTTCCCTGTGTCGTGCTATCAAGCTTGATGAACTGCGCCGTCGCGGTCGGGCTTGCCGACGTCGAGAAGAATAGTCCGTTCAAGACGGCATTGGGTCCGGCGGTCCCGGTCAGCCGCAACTGTACGTGCCCGCTGAGGTTCCACACCACCCACACACCACCGCTCATGTCGGTGAGGCTGCGGCTGTCCAGCACATTGTTATTGGTGTCCAGAATGTCCAGCCTCTGTGCGCGCCCCTCATTATCAAAATCCAGACAGTACACCGCCATCTGATAGACCTGCGTGCCGCTGAACGGCAGATCGATGGTGAAGCTGCTGGCGGCGTACCAGACGGCCGCAATGCGCGAGCCGGAATTGGCCTGTTGCAGTGCCCGCACGTCGGTCGTCGCCGGCCAGGTGTAGCTGGAATTCCCGGTGGGGACCGGCGTCACGTACGCCGGGTAGCTGATCGCATTGTTGATGACGTTGTAGCCGTCGGCCCCGTAAACCCCTTTCCAGTTTCCTTGCGTCGCCGTATCGAGCGTGACGAACTGTGCCGCACCCGAACTAGCTGACGCGCTTCCGATGCGCATCACCCAGCCGGTGCTGCTCGCCGAATTCACGGACTGAAACGGCGCCACCAAGGGAAAGTCAACCGAGTTGGTCTGGCCTCCCGTGAGGATGCTTCCGTTGGGGGCGAGCGCGATGGCGTTGGCCTCGTCCGCGCGCGTGCCGCCCCATAAGGTCGAGAAGGTCAGGGCGCTTCCGGCCCCGTTCAGCTCCGAAATAAAGGCGTCGTAATACCCATTAAACGCCGCTTGCAGCCCCCCTACCATGGGAAAATCAAACGACGACGTATAGCCACTGAGATAGGCATCTCCGCTCGAGTCGACCGCGATGCCGCTGATCCAATTGAACCTCGATCCACCGACATAGGTGCCGTAGATTAACGCATTTCCTGTGGCGTTAATCTTTACGGCGAACGCGTCCTGTAGTCCGTTGTACGTGGTCCTGAGCGCACCCGCGGTCACCGGGAAGTTGACGGAATTCGTAACGCCCGCAACATAGGCGTTGCCTCCCGAGTCTACGACGATGGAATTCCCTTCCTCGGGCGCAGCTGGCGAACCACCGGCGCCCCCCAGATAGGTGCTGTAAAGGAGAGTGGAACCGGAAGCGCTGAGCTTGGTCGCAAAGGCGTCCTGGCCTCCCGCATTCTGATTTTGGATCGCATTGAGCACCGGGAAGTTCAGCGAAGAGGTTCCACCCGCCACGTAAATGTTTCCGCTCGCGTCGACCGCGATACCCCCGGCATGGTCGTTCCCGGCGCCCCCAAGAAACGTGCTTAGTATGATTCCGCCCGTTGGATTAAACTTGGTGATGAAGGCATCCATATTCCCCGCCGACACGCGCTGAAATGCGTTCACCACCGGAAAATCGACGGAGAGCGTGTCGCCGGCGATGTAGGCGTTACCCGAGCCATCCACTGCAATGGCATTCCCCAGGTCATAGTTGGATCCGCCGAGATAGGTGCTGTAAAGGAGTGCGCTGCCAGCTGCGTTTAACTTGAGAGCGAACGCCGCGCGACCTCCCGTTAGCGTGGACCGAATGGGCGAGGCGAGTGGAAAGTTGTCAGACGACGTGGACCCGGTAACATAAGCCTGGCCCGAAGAGTCCACCGCGATGCCAGCCCCACGATCATCGCCCCGGCCGCCGATGTACGTTGCATACATCAGCGCCGTGCCGGCCGGATTCATTTTAACGACGAACGCATCCACTCCACCCTGGTTGGACACCTGAATCGCACCGTCGATCGGGAAATCGAGCGCCTCTGTCCAGCCGGTTGCGTACAAATCGCCCACCGAATCCACTGCTACGCCTGTCACCGCGCTCATCTCCGACCCGCCCAGATAACTGGAATAAGAGACCACCGGATCTATGATCAGCGGTTGGGAGGGATCGTATCCGCGGATCTCGAATCCCACCGTGCGAGGCCCCAGCATTCGATAGCCACCCTCCACGTGCACTCGTTCCCGGCCGGAGTTCTGGTAGATGGCAGGAGCTTGCTCCCTGAGTTCACCGCTTCCCGTACTCACCACCAGGTCGCCGTTCTCCGAGATTGAGACGCTGCCGGCGGCCTCATATTCCAGCTGGATCTGACTCGGATTGGCGCCCGGTGCAACCCGAAACTCCGATTTGATTCTCGCGCCCTCACCGGCGTAGGTCATGTCGATACCCGGATATAGACCGCGGTAGAGTACTTTAGGATAGATGGGAACGCTCGAGTGCCATTTCGTTGGGCTGTTCCCTTTGAGAAAGGACGCCTTGGCAGCCAGCGGATCGACTCCATCGATGGTGGCCCGGTCATTCGCACCGACGAATCGCAGGTGAAGATGTATTCCCGAGGCTCTAAACGTGACGAAGCCCGCTGCGAAGCCGGCTTGCAAGTGTGATGTTTCCGCTATGAAACGAATGGGGGAATGGGGCTGTTCGACATTGGGCAAGAAGAATAAAGGCAGTTCCGCTGCCGTCACAAATCCTGACGCGGCGACCAGTAGAGGCAGTATGGTTTTGATCAGCATCTCGGCACATACGTATCATCGGAGACTCCCACGCACTCCTGTATAATCCCTGTCCGAGGCTGGAGTAGGCGAGGCCGGAGCAGTCCACCAACGGCTCGCCATATCGTCCCAGGATGTCCCTACGGCTTGGCCACGACGCCGATGCTTAAGTTGGTTGAAACGATGAGGTATTTGTCGTCATTGGGGACGAAGATGACGCGGACCGCACTAACGTTCGGGGGAACCGGAACCGTCACCCGAAGGCTCTCCTCCAACATGCTCCCGCTATCGTAGAGATAGCGATAGGTCTGGTCCTGCAGATACAATCGCGCGCCACCATAGGCTAGGCTGAAATCCGGCAAATCCGCCTCAATCCGCACTCCGCCGAGCGAGGCTGTATTCGGCAACCGGACCAATCGGGATGCAACATGGTCAGCCGGATTCTCAGAACGGTAGAGCCTCGGGCGGACGACGATCGCGCCGGTGGGCTCGTAGAAATTCGGCTCACAGTCTTTGATGAGCCCACCATTCAGCCATCTTTTGATCCAAATCGAGTGAGCCGGCTCAGCGTGAACGGGCTTGCCTACCAATGACGACTCCGGTGGCCTCCTCTTAAGGACGTCAAAGATTCCTATCTCGTAGCCGGAGCCGGGCGTCGGCTCGCGCCATTCCGCTACCGGGCTCAATCGATATCCCGACCCGATCAGCGCCGCCCGCGCTTCTGAAATCGCAGTCTCCCTGGGTGCCAGCATCACGAGGCGCACCCCAAGAGGCATGACAATATGTGACGTGTCGGGCATTTTGACGCCGATGAGGCGGTAGCCCCACAAAAATGTGCTTGTGAGCGCCATGAAGGGAGCGGACTGGAGGTCGCTATACCAGAAATAGAGCTGTCGTTGACCCATGAACTTCTTCAAGTCATGGGTTGTCCGGTCGACGGCGAGATACTGCTCACGAGCCGCCATATGATCCTCTTGATCTACTGCTGCACCCACGCGCACTAGCCACCACCACGCCGCCATCCCGGCGAGCGCCAAGCTCGTCCACCTGTGTTTGAGAACAACCGCTACACCGCCGGCCAGGACGAGCACCAGCAAAGAATACTGCAACGGTACCGGAGTGGCGATCATCCGGATAGCGACTGAAGGCAGCCGGTGTAATGACTGTGTGCCGATCGCCAATGATAGGACTGCACTTACCGACACAAGAACGGCAAAGATCCGTGGAGAAAATGCGTCCAGATTGCGTCCGATCATTGCGCCCGCGGCTACAAACACAAACGGAATCACGTAGCTCATCACATAGTAAAACTGGAACATCGGCGAGTTGCCGAGTTGCAGGATCGTAAACAAGATCCACGTAGCCACGATCATGCTTGTATTGGCATAGCGGCTCCGCCAGTATGCCGTATCTTCCTTGCCACTCTTGATACGCCACCAACGGAGGGTGCAAAAGAGGGACAGAACAGTGACTGCGAAGGGTACTACCAGCCAACCGGCGATCGGAAGCCATTGATGCACAGGCTCGCGCCACGGATTCGGATGCCTGCCAATCGAAAACATGAAGATCAGCGAGGGAAGAAAGAACAGGAACGGGCCACCCAGATGCCGGCTGATCAAACCGAGCGCGGCGGTGGAGAGCGCGGAGCCTCCGATCGTTGCCGGCGCGATCGCGACGGACCGCCAGTTGATTCCTGAGCGCACGACGAATCCCAGGGCCAGGATCGGTATGAAGATCAGCAGGAGAGTGTTGGTGTGAACGGCACAGGCGTAGAAGAACCCCGCCGAGCAGCCTCTTACCCAAGACGCGAGGATCTTCTGCTCAGCCAGCGCCTGCGATGCAGCACTCAATTCTTCGAGGACCAGCATGAGGTAAGCGATGCCGGCCCCGTCGACATAATCCCAACCAATTGCGCCCAGGAAATACGAATCTCCCGTCAACAAGAGACAACACAAGACGGCGCATCGACCTCCGTAGGACCGCCGCAGAAGGAAAAACCCGGAGAACAGGGTCACAACATAGAGCAGCATCCGCAACGCAAGATTCGCCGCCGCCGGGGCCAGCAAGTGATCGACCAGGGCTCCTGGCAGGATCCACGCCAGCCGGGTTCCGTAGTAAGTTCCCGCGAATTCAGCAACGTGATTTCGCAGATGCACGAAATACCCGTGATACACCCAGGCGTCGATTGTGCTCACGGTCGGGGTGTACATCCAGGAAGGCGAGGAAGCCAATTGCACAAAGGCCACGGCCAGAAGCAACATCAACGGCGCGAACGTGTTTTTGAGCGTCCCGCCGGATTGCAATCTCATTCGCCCTGTAAAATCGCCAAGCCTATACCAGTGCGCCCATAATCGTTACCATTGTAGAGCAAGTATGTCCGTCGGTCTCCGGCGAACACGCACGGATATTCAATCATCTCGGAATCCCAGCCGGATTCCGATGGTTCAATGCCGGCCTGTGCGTCCATCCGTTCCCAGACGAGGCCGTCGGCCGACTCCGCATAGCCGATCCGATATCGGTCGCCCCGATGGGAATACCACATTCGATATTTGCCATTGGTTGCTCTGAGAATTGAAGGACGCGAAATCGCGTATTCATCCGGCGAGTGGAAATCGATGCAGACGAGACCGTCCTTCGCCCATCGCAGGCCGTCTGTCGAGACGGCGTACTTGATGTGGTAAAAGTGCTTGGGCTTGCCCCCTTCGGCGACCTCCCATCGGCAGCAGGAGAGATACCACATTCGCCACAAGCCGTTTTCGATCATGACCCAGGAGCTGGCGGTGAAGAAGGGATCCACATCGTCTCGCGGAATTACGGGGCCTCGCGACGCTCGCTCGAACGTACGGCCCCCGTCCTGACTTACCGCCAACCCCACGGAATTCGAGAACGGTACGGTACGGCCGAGATTCCATCCGATGTAGTAGAGATAGACGCGATTCCGATGCGCCAGGACGCACGAGCACATTGCCCCGCTGTCGTCGAACGCCCCCAGCTCTCCGGGCGCAAGCACCGGATCGGGTGCCACGTGCACGACGCGCGGAACTGGCTCCATCTCCATATCGAAAAAACCAACGTGCGACCGGTTGCCTTCATCCCTGCCTGTAAAGTAGATGCGATAGCGGCTGTCGCCGATCGCAAGCGCGCAGGGCACGGACGCATAGTTTTTCATCCATGTTAGCCCAGCCGGTGGCGCGAAAATCAAACCCTGTTTAACCCACTCCATGTTCAAATCGAGACGGAGCCGGCCTTCGCGCTTACGACAATCAAGTAGTCGTGCAGAATGCTGTACCGCTCTTGATGGACGACGGAGAGGTGCCTGCCCACTGCGGCAAGCAACTCGTCGCAGGCGCGGGGATAACTCCCACGGTCCAGACGCCAAAGCAGACGCGCCGTCCATCGCGCAGATGCAATTGGTTCGACCAGAAAAAAGCGCCCGTCCGGCTTAAGAACCCTCCACGTTTCCACCAACATCCGTTCGAAGGCCAGGCTTTCCAGATGATGGGGGAGTGCGATTGCCAGAACCGCGTCCACGCTTTCCGAGCGGACTGCCAACCTTGTCGCGTCGGACAGCACGGCAGGCACGGTCGGGAAACAGTGCCGAAGGCGCTGCAGCTTCAGTCTGTCACTGTCCAGGCACACATACCGGGAATCGCTCGGCAGATAGGGAAGGATTGCTCCTGTCCCTCCACCGACATCCAGGATCAGCCCGGTGAGCGACATCCTTTCAAAAAGAGCTCTTAATCGCGACCGGCTCCATGCGGCCCCCGTAACCATCTGCCCGCAGTCATACAGCCATCCGGTCTCGACAATCTTCATGCTCTCGCGGCGGCTTCCTGCGAACCAACGCAGCGGTATTCGAGAAGCGCCGATAGCACCGCCTCCTGTTGGTCCCTGGTAATCGCGTGAAATAAAGGAAGGCGAATCAGACAATCCGCGACGCGTTCGGTAACCGGACATTGACCTCGCGCTCCCCCCAACTTCCTGCCCATCTCCGACAAATGCAACGCCTGGTAATGAAACACGACTGCAATTCCTCTGTCCTTCATGTGTTCCATCAGCACCCGCCGGTCCTCGCCGGAGGGCAGCACCAAATAGAACAAATGCGACGAGTGTTCGCAATGATCGGGAACAACCGGAAGTGCGATTCCTTGCTCGCGCGCCCATGCGGTGAGTCCGTCACGATAGAATTCCCAGGCGCATCGGCGGCGCGCCTGGATTTCGTCCCTGTGCTCGAGTTGCGCATACAAGAATGCCGCAAGAAGATCAGACGGCAGAAAGCTCGATCCGACGTCGATCCAGGTATATTTATCGACGTGGCCCTCGAAAAACGTTTTTCGGTTGGTGCCCTTATCGCGCAAGATATCGGCACGGTCCGAATATTGGGGATCGTTGATCAGGAGAGCGCCGCCTTCTCCGCAGGTAAAATTCTTTGTCTCGTGAAAACTTTGCGTTGCCAGAGCCCCGAACGTACCCAAATGCCTGCCCTTATACCTGGCAAAAAGGCCGTGCGCGTTGTCCTCCACCACAACGAGTCCGTGACGCGCCGCAATGCCGAGTATCGCTTCCATTTCGCATCCCACTCCCCCATAGTGAACCGGCACGATCGCCCGGGTCCGCTCGGTTATCAGATTCTCCAGAACCGTCTCATCCAGGTTCAGCGTGTCGGGCCGAATGTCGGCGAACCGTGGCTTGGCGCCGTGCATCACGAACGCGTTTACCGTGGAAACGAACGTAAAAGACGGGACGATGATCTCATCGCCCTCGCGGAGACGCAGCAGCAGGGCCGCCATCTCGAGCGCGTCGGTGCAGGAAGTGGTCATCAGAGCCCGCTTCGCCCCGAGTTCGCGTTCCAGAAGTTCCTGGCACTTCCGCGTGAACGCACCGTCGCCGGAAATATGCACGTTCCGGACGGCCTCAAGCACATAATCCACCTCGCGACCCACCAGCGCCGGAAGATTAAAAGGAACACGCATCGACACTTAGTATACAAGCTCTTTATTGGAAGCTCTTCAACTTATGACTGGGAACTGGCAGCGCCGGCGTCTGCTGCGCCGCGTACACCTCGTCTTCCTTGGTGTCCGATAGGATCACCGCCCCCGCGCCAATCACGCATCGCGCACCAATCTTTACTCCGTCCCGGAACGTCGAGTTCACGCCGACAAAGCAGTATGGCCCGATGCTTACGTTGCCCGAGATCACCGCGTGAGAGGCGATAAAGCAGTGGTCCCCGATGCTTGAATCGTGGCCAATGTGGTTTCCGCTCCAAATCACGACGTCGTTGCCGATTCGCACAAAAGGCTGAATGACGTTATTCTCAAAAACAAAGCAGTTCTCGCCAATCTGCACCTCTCCCCACAGGACGGCCTTCGAATTCACGTAGCTGATCAGCTCATAGCCTTTCGCCTTGACCTCGGCATAAACTTGCGCTCTGGCCTGGTTCACTCCTTTGAATCCGATTGCCACTAACATCGCAAAAGCGTCCGGCGGATGCGTCCGTTCGATCGATTCGAACGGAACCACATTCCAGTCCAGGATTCTCCGTTCCGCAATGCGGTCTTGGTTGACCGTGAAGGCAGCAACGGGGTGCGGACTGTCTTGTCGCAGATAGACTGCCGCCACTCTTGCGAAGTCGCCGGCGCCGAAGATGACTACAGGCTTGCTCATTCGTCCCCTGTCCCAAGCGATGCTAGCAACTCCGCACAAGAACAGTAAATTCGTACAGTCCATAGTCGTGCAAAAGCGCTACCTGCCTCGAAAAATTACGCTTGCAATAATCGAAATAAAAACACGGATCGGCGTAGTAGAGTTTCGGCCGCATGTGGCTGGCGTCGGAATAGCTAGTTAGGAGATTGAACGCGAACCCGCGCTTGCCCAGCGCGCTCAAAGTCTTCAAGGTGGCGAGGACATAGTCCTGCCAGATTTGAGTTCCCGTCTCCAGTTTGACGTTGAATACGCCGCTGGCGACCGCGTAGTCGGCCGGGCGCATGCCGTCCTCCGACGAAACAAACTCGCAACACTCCATGCCGGCGTGCGCCCTGCGAGCGGCATTCGTCATTTCGCCTGAGATGTCGAACCCGCAATATCGAGACGCGAGTCCCCGTCCGATCATGTAATCCAGCAATGCGCCGTATCCGCAACCATAATCGTTGATGGAGAATACGGCGTCGCCGTCGATAATTTTCAGCAGTTCTCGAAAACGTAGCATCTGCGCGGCCTCGGAGTTCCAATCGACTCCCGCCGCCGTCGTGCCGTGCTGCTGAAGTCGCCCCTCATAGTATTGTCGGACTGGACTGAGAAGCAGGTTCATCGCTTACGATCCTAGCGCTTGTACCGACTCCATCTCATCGGATGGCAGGGCCCGTTCATGGTCTTAACAAGCGGAATAACCTCACTACAACCGCACGTCACGTCGTGCGGAACTGAGCATATATTCGGGCGCGCGTGCTCCCTGGTTGAACAGCAGATCCAGCACGCTTACATACGGATCGAACGGAGGATGGATCTGCTCATACTCCGGATAACCATCATAGCTCATGTAGCGAAGTTCGATTCCCGCATCTTCGAAGAGCGTCGGATCGATATAGGCGCGCGCGCTCGGCCCGGACAAATACTCAGTGGCGCCCGCCGCGCGACAGAGTTGAACGAGGCGCTCCGTTTTTCCCGCTCCGTGCGCGTAGTCCGTCGACCACGACAGTCTCGTGTGAATTCCCAGCAGCGCGCAGATGCCTTTCAAGAATCGAAAGTTCACTTGACTCAAATGCGTCTCGGTGGCACGCCGGTAAAGCTCTTCAATGGGATCGCGGAGATCGGGAAAATTGGCTGCGTGCCTGTAACAGTGCTCGATCGTCTTCCAATGCCGCGTGCTCCAACTCATTTCGCTGATCAACGTTTCAGAGATGCGTTGGTGGTACTTCCCTTTCACAACCACCGGAATCGTAAGCCAGATGGTTCCGCCCGCACTCTTGATTCTGTTCCGGTTGCGCCAGTCTCGACGGGTGAATTGAACCTCGTCCATGAGGATGAATTCATCGCAGAGACGGATCAGATCGAAATAGCCCTTCCATGGAATATAGTTCGACTGTACGATTGCGACTCGCTTTCCCATTCTCAAAAAATACCGCATTGTTGGGCGCAAAACATACCATGCCGTGATTGACCAGATCGAGTTCTACCCGAAAGTGCCCAGAAGCCCTTTGAAAGTTAGTCGACAGGTGATTTTGGCACCCTCTGAAAAGCGATCGCGCGTGTTCAAAAACTGAGATTGAGTAATCGGGGTGGCATCGAACGAACTGCCGAGCGTCTGCCAGATAAGCGCGGTTCGCAAGAGCCCGGCGCGATCCGTCAAAGGCTTGACGTCACCCTCTCGGGTGTCACGGAAGCGCGTGAACGCCAATAGGATTCTCATGGCGGTTTCCCGGTCGAGACGGCGTAAGTCGGCGTGGGCCGCAGTCTCCCAAACGAATCGCTTCACCGTCCAAATTCTTCCAGGACTTCCTCATGAGGGATGCCGCTGCTGCGCTGTTGGCGGGCGGCGTCGATTCGAGCGAGCATATCGGGGTCGAGTGGAGCTTCGACGAGCGATTCGAGAAATTCAACGGCCGGCTCGACGCCGGATGCCGGAAGCTGCTCGACCAAGTCGTGCAGTCTCTGCTTTGCGCTCATGATGTACCTTCTTGATTTCATCATGGCACGGACAGAGGCCGTCTACGGGGTAGAGGGAGAAGCAAAGAGGTTCATTCGGCCGGTGCGAAGGGTTCGCCAGCCAGCTTCAATCGCATGAGGCGCCGCGTCCGGTAAGGACAGCAAGCGCTTTGCGCGCGTCGGTTGTGAAAGAATGTGCCTTCTGATGTGCCTTCTGATGTGCCTAGTGAAGACATCTCCGAGGCACCGTAAACAAAAAGGAGACCGCGATGAGTTTCGCTCGATTCGTGCTTGCGTGCTTACTCCTGGCGGTGTGCCGTACCGTCGCCGTCGCGGCGCCCGCATCGAAGGAGATCCCTGTTGTCGATCCCGCAAAGGCGGGCTGGAATACCGCCGCGCTGGCCGAGCTGGCGGCGTATGTCCAGTCGCAGAAGACCACCGGGTTCCTGATCATCCAGGACCGCAAGGTGATTTACGAACACAACTGGCCGCTGCCACCGGCGGCCGCGGCCTTCGCCGCCAACTCCACGCACGGGATGGACGCACACGGCGCGCTCCAGGAAGACGTCGCGTCGGCGCAGAAGAGTTTCGTCGCGATCCTGGCAGGCGTAGCCATCGACAAGAAGCTGCTGGATATCTCGAAACCGGTGTCGGAGTATATCGGACCCGGCTGGTCCAAAGCGGCGCCTGCGCGGGAGAAATCGATCACCGTGCGCAACCTGCTGGAGATGAACTCCGGCCTCACCGAGCCGTTGGCTTATGAGGCGCCCGCGGGAACGAAGTTTTTCTACAATACGCCGGCCTATGCGTTCATGAAGCCGGTTCTCGAGAAAGCCTCCGCCCAGCAGCTCGACGATATTACGCGCCTCTGGCTGACGGAGCCCGCCGGCATGACCGAGACGCTCTGGCGACAGCGCCCCGGCGGGTTTGCAGCAAACCCGACTGGCCTTTACACCACGCCCCGCGACATGGCAAAGCTCGGCCAACTGGTGCTCGACAAGGGCAAGTCGCAGGACGGGAAGCGAGTGATTTCGGCGGCGCAGCTCGCGGCCCTGTTTGAGCGGAGTCCGACCAATCCGGCCTACGGCCGGCTGTGGTGGCTCAACGGCTCCGCCTACACTCTGCGCCCTGCCGGGGTCCGCACGGAGACGGCACTGATCGCGGCTGCTCCGGCTGAGCTGGTCGCGGCTCTCGGCGCGCAGGACCGCAAGATCTATGTGGTGCGCAGCCGCAAGCTGATCGTGGTCCGCACGGGTCAGGCAGCTCCCGACCGCGGCTTCGACCAGCAGGTGTGGCTGCGGCTGATGAAGGCGGCGCCGAAGATCTGAGGCCTGCGTGGACCGCGGCTCAGGTGCGGGTGAGATCGCGCCGTCGGAAAACGAGCGGAAATGGGCGGCGGGATTATTTCTCGCGAAGCGCAACCGGCTATTTCTGCCGCCGTGCTGCTTATTCCTGACGCAGTGCTACCATCGGGTCGATTCGAGATGCCCGCCAAGCCGGTCCCGCCGCCGCGAGAATCGCGATGGCGGCCACCGATAACAGAACCAATGCGTAGGTCGCGGGATCGGTGGCTGTGAGTCCGAACAGCATCGCGCCGATCAATCGTGAAACAGCGAGGGACAATCCGGCGCCGATCGCCAGCCCCACTGCCGCCAGCACCGCGGCGCGCGCCAGGACCAATCCGATGACGTCCCCGCGCGCGGCGCCGAGCGCCATGCGGAGCCCCAGTTCCGAAGTCCGCTGGGTTACGACGTAACTCATGACGCCGTAGATCCCTGCCATCGCCAACAGCAAAGCCAGAAGCGCGAATGTGCCCGCGAGAAACGTCCGGAAGCGGGGAGCGGCGACGGAATCGGAGACCATTTCGGCCAGCGTCGTGAATCTTACAGCCATTTCCGGATTCAGATCGTAAGCGGCTTTTCGAACGGCGGTGGTCATCGCCGCAGGCGCCGAGACAGTGCGCACAATTACCTGCAATTCATTCGAATGGTAAGGGTGCTGTTCCATCGGCATGTAGAGCGTCGGCTGAGGCGCGGAGCCCGGCGAGTTCTGCAGGACGTCACCGACCACGCCGACAATGGTCATCGGTTTCATGGTTGCCTCATCCAGGCCGCACATCAGTTGCCGGCCGATGGGATCCTCACCCGGGAGGCTTTGACGCGCGGCACTCTCACTCATAATGACGACGCCCTGGGCGCCGTGCTGATCCTGCGGCGTGAAGTCGCGGCCGTGCAAAAGCGGAATGTGCATGGCGGCGAAGTAGTTGGGGCTGCTCAGCGCCCAATTGGATTCGGGCAGCTTCTCGCCCTCGCGCATCACCTGCTTGCCGACCACCGCATAGCTTCCGTTCGATCCGTATTGCCCGGTGGGTAATCCCATGACGGCGGCAGTAGCCTCGACACCCGGCATCGCGGCGAGTGAAGGCAAGAGCCTGTCGACAAATGAATGAGCCACGTTCACGTATTGGCTAAGTTCCTGGGCCGGAGCATGGGCGTACATCACCAGGATGTTGTCCTGGCGGAAGCCCATGTCGACTGCGTTGAGCGCGAGAAAACTGCGGAAGAACAACCCCGCGCCCGTGGCAAGCACGAACGACAGCGCGATTTCGGCGACCACAAGAGAATTCCGCAGCCGGTGGGAGCCTCCGCGCAAGACACCACGCGACGAAAATTCGGCGCGCGAAGCTTGCATCGCGGGGAGAACGCCGAACACCATCGCGGATAACAATGAGAGGCCCACCGCGAACGCGAGCACCGTGTAATCGAGATGGATTTCGTTTGAGCGCGGCAGATCGGCGGGGGCGAAGCGCAGCAGCGCCCACGTGCCCCATGCGGCAAGAAGGATGCCGAGAAGGCCGCCCAACGCCGCCAGCACAATGCTTTCGATCACCAGCATTCTGACGATCGCGGCCCGCGATGCGCCGAGCGCGGCTCGCACGGCAATCTCGCGCGCCCGCACGGTCGCACGCGCCAGAAGAAGGTTCGAGACGTTGGCGCAGGCGATCAGTAGCACCAGCAGAACCGCGCCTAGCAGCAGATACAGAGTCGAGCGGACCGAACCGGTGAGTTGCTCCCGAAGCGGCACCGGAGCGAACGTCTTGCCCTGATTCGTCTTGGGAAACGCGACAGCCAGTTGAGCGGCGATGGTATCGAGATTCGCCTGCGCCTGATCGATCGAAATACCGGCCTTCAATTTGGCGACGGCGCGGTAATTGTACGACGTGCGGTTGAGATTCGGCGGAATGTACGGCGCCCGGTTCGATTCTCCGATCGGCAGCCAGATTTCGGCCTTCGCAGGGAAACGGGCGCCCTTAAGTACGCTGGAGATTTCATAGACGCGATTCTCCACCCGGATCGACTGCCCGAGCGCGCGTTGAGCGTCGCCGAAATTGCGTACCGCGAAGGCTTCGGCCACGACGGCGCTCGAATTGATGAATGCCGCCGCCGTCTGTCCGAAAACCGTGAAGAATTCCGGGGTTACCCAATAAATGCCGGTAAACTCGGCGCGGTCGCGAAACTGGACTCCGATCTCTCCTCCGGAATAAACGCTCACAGCATCGAATACCTGGTTCTGCTCGCGCAGGTCCACGAAATCGCCACCGGTCATTTTGGTCCCGTTGGGGCGGTCGGCGGTCCTTGTGTTTACGCTGACGATTCGATCCGGTTGGGAAAACTGCAACGGCTGGAGCAGCACTCCGTTCACCACGCTGAACACCGCTGTGCTGATTCCGATCCCCAGCGCGAGCGTGACGATCGCGAGCATTGCGAATCCGGGATTCCGGCGAACGCCGCGGAGAGACTGAAGGAGTTCGTTAGCCATGGGATCAGTACCAGACTAGCGGAAGAAGGTTACACCGATCGCCATTCCTCGCGCAACGTGGCGGAAGGATTGATCTTAGGAGCTCGCAACGCGGGTGACAGCCCCGCCAGCAACGGCGATCAGCAGGAAGCAACCGATCCCCAAGGCGAAGCGGCGAATCCTCCCGTAACTCGGTGCGATCTTAAAAAGGCCGCCCGATTTCTCGAGCGGCCTGTTCGTTTGGATCGCGCACAACGCTGAAATGCGCTGTGCGCTCGGACTTGCTTCTGATCCCGCGGCGTCATTGCGCCAGAGGCGCACTGGCCGCCACGCGAGTGGCTAGTAATCCATTCCCGGTCCGTGCTCCCCGCCCGGCATCGGCGCGGATTTCTTCTCGGGAATCTCGGCGATCATGGCTTCCGTGGTCAGCATCAACGCGCTGATCGACGACGCGTTCTGCAATGCCGACCGGGTTACCTTGGTCGGATCGATCACGCCCGACTTCACCAGGTCCTCATACACGACCGTGGCCGCGTTGAAGCCGAAGTTGGGGTCCTTGTTGGCGAGAATCTTCTCGATTACGATCGCGCCCTCATAGCCCGCATTGCCCACGATCTGGCGTACCGGCTCCTCGCAAGCGCGCTTGATGATGTTCACGCCGATCTGTTCATCGTGCTCCGCCTTCAGATTGCCAAGCACAGCAGCCGCGCGCAGCAGCGCCACGCCGCCGCCCGGGACGATTCCCTCTTCCACCGCCGCGCGGGTGGCATGCAGGGCATCCTCCACGCGAGCTTTCTTCTCCTTCATCTCGGTCTCGGTGGCCGCGCCCACTTTGATCACGGCGACGCCGCCGGCCAATTTAGCCAGCCGCTCCTGAAGTTTTTCGCGGTCGTAATCGGAGGTGGTCTCATCGATTTGCGCGCGAAGCTGCTTGATGCGCCCTTCGATGGCCTTCGCATTGCCGCCACCGTCTATGATGGTGGTGTTGTCCTTGTCGACGGTCACGCGCTTGGCCTTGCCCAGGTCCTTGAGCTGCACGCCTTCAAGCTTGATGCCAGTCTCTTCGAAGATGGCCTGGCCGCCGGTCAGCACGCCAATGTCTTCGAGCATCGCCTTGCGGCGATCGCCGAAGCCGGGAGCTTTCACCGCGCACGCGTTCAGCGTGCCGCGCAGTTTGTTGACCACCAGCGTCGCCAGCGCTTCGCCTTCCACTTCCTCGGCGATCACCAGCAGCGGCTTGCCGGAGCGCGCGATCTGCTCGAGCACCGGCAGCAGGTCCTTCATGTTGCTGATCTTCTTTTCGTGGATCAGAATGTAGGGTTCTTCGAGCACGCACTCCATTCGCTCCGGATCGCTGATGAAATACGGCGAGAGATAGCCGCGATCGAACTGCATGCCGTCGACGGTTTGCAGTTCAGTGACCATGGTGCGCGACTCTTCCACCGTGATGACGCCATCCTTGCCTACCTTCTTCATGGCCTCGGCAATGGTGTTGCCGATGGTGGTGTCGCCGTTGGCCGAAATGGTGCCGACCTGCGCGATCATGTCGCCGGTTACCGGCTTCGAGAACTTCTTCACTTCTTCAACCACAGCTTCGACGGCCTTCTCGATGCCGCGCTTCAGCGCCATCGGATTGGCGCCCGCCGCGACGCTCTTCACGCCTTCGCGGAAAATCGACTGGGCGAGAATGGTGGCCGTGGTGGTTCCATCGCCGGCCACGTCGCTGGTCTTCGAGGCAACTTCGCGAACCATCTGCGCGCCCATGTTTTCGAGCGGATCCTTGAGCTCCACTTCCTTGGCCACGGTCACGCCGTCTTTGGTGATGGTGGGCCCGCCGAATTTCTTCTCGAGAACCACATTGCGGCCCTTGGGACCGAGGGTAACCTTCACCGCGTCGGCCAGTTGATTGACACCGCGCAGGATCGCCTGCCGGGAATTTTCGCTATATACAATCTGTTTTGCAGCCATTGTCAAATCTCCTTTAAATTAAGCTTTCGCTTTCTTCTCGGCTCCCTCAATGACCGCAAGGATTTCGTCCTCGCGCATGATGAGATGGTCGTCCCCGTAGGTCTTGGGTACGTCGCTGCCGGAATATTTGCCGAAGAGCACCCGATCTCCCACCTTCACGTCCATCGGGATCAGTTTTCCTTCGTCATTGCGCTTGCCGTTGCCGACAGCCACAACCTCACCCTGCTGCGGCTTTTCCTTGGCCGAATCCGGGATAAACAACCCGCCGACCTTGGTTTGGTCTTCCTCGATCCGTTTCACCACGATGCGATCGTGTAGCGGACGAATGTTCATAGTTCAACCTCCATGTTGGATGTACTCAGAAAAATTTGTTCTGGTAATTTGGGCCGTTCACGATGAAGCGAGCCCAAGAATTATTATTAGCACACTCGGGTGACGAGTGACAAGTCATAGCGCTAACTAACAGATTCTATTGATTGTGCTGGGGTTGATTATGGAAGCTTAACGTTCTTTGCGAAGTCGTCCCACAGCGCGGCGAGGCCCGCCGATTGTGCGTCGCCATTATGGACAACCACGCGATAGACGAAATGGATCGACTGCCCCGGATCGAGTTTCACGCTTCCATCTTTTGATTTGTCGTTGGTGAAAACCGAGTAGCCGAACGGATTCGCCGCGAATAATCCGTACGCTCGCACGTGCCATCGCGCAGGGCGCGAGTTGCCCGGATAGTCGAAGATCGCCACACCTAATTTTTCGCCGCCGATTTCGCCCGAATAATCGACCCAGTGCGACGGCTTGCCCCAAACGTCCTTCTCATGCTGCACGCCTTCCGCGTTGACGATCAGTCCCGGAGGGCCGGGATACACGCGAGTCTGTCCGTTTTCCTTGATGTTCTTGTCCTCGTTAAGCGCGGGATCCAGACGGAGACCGAAGGTTCCATCCTTTTCGTCGCCGAACACCACCGGGGCCACCGCCGTGAGGTTGATGAACACATCAGTGAAGCGCGCCGTTGGGGTTGCGCGTAACACCATGGTTCGAGTTTCCTCAAGCAGCTTCTTGCCGTCCGGATCGAGCCAACCGAGTTGCACGCTGATGGTCGCCGACTTGCCGCCGCTCGACTTGAGCAATTTCTCATACACGATTCGCCCGCGCGGCGGCGGCGATTTGTACGAGGTTTCGTTATTCCAGAAGTCGATGCCGTTGACGTTGGCGTGGGCGAAGAACAGACCGCGATGATGGGGATGATCGGTGGGCTCGCCCGCGACGATCTCGATGGGGAAGCGGCGGGTGACGATGGTTCCCGAAGGCGCGCGCAGCGGGTAGAGGTAGGGCTTCATCGCCTCTCCGCCCTTGAAGATGAAATCTGTGTAGGGCTGGCCCTTGAGATCGACATGGATGCGGTCGTCCTGCACCTTGACGGTCATTTGCGCGTAGGCCGCGCAGGCAAGCAACGGGAGGATGACGGGAAGCCTCATGTCAGCAGTAGATCACAAAATGCCGTAAATCACAAAATGTGATGTCGAGCCCCATGCGTCAGCTTGGGGCTATTTCCATGCCGCGCGTTAAGCCCCAAGCTGACGCATGGGGCTCGATCACAATCAGCGACAAGCAACTAGTCGGGCCAGATCTCGACGACGGGGATCGAAACGCCGGGGAATTGTGTCGGCTGAATCTCGCCATCGACGACCGTTTTGTTGGAGACGAGTTTGCCAGCAGAAAGAATGTGGATGTCGACGCTTTTGGCCTTGGGCGAAATGATCCAGGCTTCTGGGACGGCGATGCGGGCGTAGTCGTCGAGCTTCTCCTGTTTCCGGCGCTTGGTTTCCGAAGGAGAGATGACTTCGACGACCAGTCCAGGAGGCGACCAGAGAAGTCCGTCAGTGAGGTCCATCGAGTCTCGCCAGAAGAGGACTAGATCAGGTGACCGGCACGTCAATGGCTCCCGACTGATCATCAGTCCAAGATTTGACCCTAAAACGCGAATCGTCTTTCGATCAATCTGTGGAATGAGGAGTTCAATAATTGCTTGAATGATAAGGGCATGGGGTAACCGAGTGGGTGGCATGAATCGAAGTTCTCCATTGACAACTTCATCCGTGCCATCCTGAACAGCCGGCATCTGGAGCCATTCCTCATAGATGAGGTTGCGCGCGATCGTTTCCATGCGGGCTCCCATTAGCTCCACTCTACCACTTCGATCTTGCGCCGGTCGTCATCGAGCGCGGTCAGCCGGATCTCGATTCGCTCCGCCGGCATCAACTGCGGAAACCGCTCGCCCCATTCGATCAGCACAACTGCATCGCGATCGAAAATCTCGTCGAGCCCGAGCGTCGCGACCTGCTCCGCGCGATCCAGGCGATACAAATCGATGTGATACACGCTCGCCCGGTTGGCCGCCGCGCCGTATTCGTGAATCAGAGTGAAGGTGGGGCTGGAAACTTCGTCGGGTTCGGCCGCGCCCAGTCCGCTGGCGATTCCTTTCGCAAGCGTGGTCTTGCCCGCCCCCAGGTTCCCGATCAGCAGGATTACTGCACGGCTCGGTAGCGATGCCGCGATGCGACGGCCGAGCTCGATGGTTGCTTGCCCGGAATTGGTCTCGAAAACACCGGGCTCAAATCCGCCTGCCGCTTCAAGTACACTCATGCATCGCCCGAGGCAGATAGTGTAAGAGATCCGTTGCAAGTAAGCATTTATCGGTGACTTCCTCCGCGCCGATTTCCCCCGCGCGCCCGTGCAGCCACACCGCCGCGCGGACCGCGGTCGCGATGTCGTCCGGAAACTGCGCGACGAATCCCGCTATCAGCCCGGTCAGAATGTCTCCCGATCCGCCCTTGGCCATTGCGGGCGATCCGCTCGGGTTGATCCACACCTGGCCGTCCGGAAACGCGATGAGCGTTCGATGCCCCTTGAGCACCACGCAGCAGTCGTGGGCGGTTGCGAATCCACGGGCGGAAGCGAGCCGGTCAGCTTCCTTTACGCTGCCCTTGATTCCCATCAGACGCCCCATCTCACCCGGATGCGGGGTCAGGACGGTCTGCACGCCTCGACCGCGGAAATCGGTTCCGGCGATGGAATTCAGCGCGTCGGCGTCGATTACCGTGGGCATGTTTGCTTTGCTGACCAGCCGCTCCACCAGCTCCCGATTCATGCCGAGGCCCGGACCGATCGCAAGCACCGTCATTTTTTCGAGATCGATGGCATCCAACGGCTGCCACATTAATTCCAACGCGAGTTTTGAATCGTCGGCGCACGCGACCGTCACCAGTCCCGCCCCGGCCTTCAGCGCCGCCAGGCCTGACATAGCCGCCGCGCCGGTTTTTCCCTTCGCTCCGCCGACCACCAGAACGTGTCCGAAATTGCCCTTGTGCGCATCGGCTTTTCGAGGCGCGAGCAGTTTCTTGAAATCGTCCGCTTGCGATAGATTGAGATCCGAGGCGAGCGCGTCTTCTGGAATCCCGATGTCGGCGACGATCAACCTCCCCACGTTTTCCGTGCGCTCGCCCAGCAGCATTTCCACCTTAGGCGCGGCGATCGTGACCGTGATGTCAGCGCGCACCTGCATCGCCGATGGAATATCGACCGCGATCACGGTCGCCTTGGGGAAATCCTCGTTGATCGAGCGGATCAGCTCCTTGTACCGGCCCCGCACCGGCCCTTCGAATCCGGTGCCCAGCAGAGCATCGACCACAATGCTCGCTTTGTGATCGGTTCCCAGGTCCTTCGAATCGGCTCGGGATTGAGTTGGTGTTGCACGCACCACTTGGAGCGATTTGACGCGCCCTTCGAGCAGCCGCGCGACCACCAGCCCATCGCCGCCGTTGTTCCCCTTGCCGCAGAAGATCACCACGCGCTGTTTCTTCAGCGGCGAAAACTCCCGTTTCAGCGTATCCACCACGCTCTGGCCGGCGCGTTCCATCAATATCTGGCTGGAGGTCCCGCGTTGGATAGTAAGGCGATCGGCCTCGCGCATCTGCTGGGAGGTCACGACTTTCATGCGGGCACTCCCATCAGCAACTGCTCGAGCCTGCGCAGCCCGTCGGGACGTCCCATCACAATCAGATGGTCGCCGCCCGCAATCTTCGCCTCGGCTGGGGGGTTGAACAACATCTCGCCGCTGGCTTTGCGAATCGCCAGAACGATCACGCCGAGCTCACGACGCAATTGCATATCCGCGAGCGACTGATCGACAAAAGCGCTCTTATCGGCGACGCGCACTTGTTCGATACCGGCATCCAGTCCCATGTTTTGCGTGGTGAAATCGAGAAACTGCTGCACGTGCGGTTTCAACAGGGCCTGGGCCATGCGATGACCCGTGCTGTTGTACGGCGCGAACACGAAATCGGCGCCTGCCCGGCGCATCTTCTGCTCGGAGGTTTCCTCGGCCACGCGCGCCGATAAGTGAAGTTTCGGATTGAGCGTTTTCGCCGTCAGAATCACGAACAGGTTGTCGGCGTCGGAAGCGAGCGTCGCGATGAGCCCCTGCGCGCGATCGATTCCGACGTCCTGCAGAGTCCGATCGTGGCTGGCGTCGGCAAGCACCGCGAGCATTCCGGCCTTGATCGCGTTCTCCACGCGATCTTCGTCGCGATCCACCACCACGAACTTCGCGCCGGCTTGCAACAGTTCATCCGCGGCGCCACGGCCGACGCGGCCATATCCGCACAGAATGATGTGGCCTTGCAGCTTTTCGATCATACTCTTGATCCGTCTCTTTCCAAAGAATTGATTCAGCTCCAGCTCAATCACGGTCTGAGTCATGGCCCCGATCGCCAGCAGCATGGTAATCACGCCGAACAGAATCAGGAAACAATTGAAGACGCGTCCCGCCTGGCTGAGGGGATGGATCTCGCCATAACCCACCGTGGTCACGGTGGTCACGGTCATGTAGAAGGCATCGAACACCGGGTAGTGCTCGATCAGCACGAAGCCCAGAGTGCCGCCTGCGAGCGTCAGGGTCAGCGCGATCGCGATGAAGGCGAGCCGCCGGGGCAGATGATCCATCTGTTTAGTTTACGATTAGCGCGCCACCAGATCACTTGACTGCGACCCGCACAGCTTCCCAGACTTGAGCGGCAACGGTCGATTCATCGCAGTTGCCGTCGATCAATCGCACGCGCTTCGGCTCATCGGCAGCAAGCTGGTGATAGGCTTCCCGGACCTTGCGGTGAAAGCTGATTTCCTGTTCGTCAATGCGGGTTTCGACGTCCTCCGTCTGGCGATTTCGCGCGCGCGCCCGCTTCAACCCGGTTTCGACGTCGACGTCGATCACCAAGGTCAGGCCGGGCACCAGTCCGCGGCAGGCAATGCGATCGACTTCGTACACGACTTCCGCGCCGAGCCCTCGTGCAATGCCCTGATACACCAGCGTCGAATCGGTAAACCGGTCTGAGAGCACGATCTGGCCTTGCGCGAGCGCGGGGAGAATCCATTGATCGACGTTCTGCGCACGGCACGCAAACATCAGCAGCAGTTCGGTGGTCGGGAACATCTCCTGATTTTTCGCGTCGAGAAGCACGCGCCGGATTTGCGTGCCGATGGGTGTACCGCCGGGCTCGGCGGTCTCAAAAACCTCACGGCCTTCCGCGCGCAACCGCGGGGCGAGCATCCGCATCTGCGTCGATTTTCCACTGCCTTCCGGACCCTCAAAAGTGATAAAAAACCCGCGTTTTCGATGCATTTTTTAGCGTTTTTGGCGCATTTTTCGCCGCTAATCGTAGACGAAGTGCAAGACCTTCTTCAGATCCTCCCACGCTTCGCGTTTCGCGTCCTGATTGTAGGGACGCAGCAAGTACGACGGGTGAAAAGTTACGATCACGGGAATATCGTGCCACTTGTGCCAGCGCCCGCGCAGCCGTGTGACGCCTTCCTTGGTCGCGAGCAGGGCCTTAGCCGCGGTCGAGCCCAGCGCACAGATCGCCTTGGGGCGAATGGCCATGAGCTGGCGAAACAGGAATTGACCGCAGATTTCCATTTCGTCGGGCAGCGGAGTGCGATTTTCAGGAGGCCGGCACTTTACCACGTTGCAGATGTAAACATCGGCGCGTCGAATGGGAATCCCTTCTTTCGACGTGGTGTTATCGATCATCTGCGTGAGTAACTGACCGGCGCGTCCGACGAACGGGAGGCCCTGGGCGTCTTCGTCCGCGCCCGGACCTTCGCCGACGAACACCAGCCGGGCCTGCTCATTTCCCGATCCGAAAACGATTTTGTTCCGGGCTTCAGACAATCCGCACCGGCGGCAGTCGCCGATGTCTTCGATGATTTTGAGGAGCGTATCGCCCGGAGGCTGAAGGGACGGCAGGGGCGAATCCTTGAGAAGCACAGCGTCAACGACGGGGATGGGATGGGATGCGCCGTGTCCCGCGCCAGCCGTCTTATCGTGCTTCACCGCGCGCTTGTAGATATCCTTCACGCCGAGATCGCGGTAGAAGCTGAGACGGTCACGAATTTCGTCGCGATTCATTATTTAGCACAAGTCATTTCCCGGCGTGCAGAACCAGGCGCAGCTTGATCATTTCGTCAAAAATGCGGCGCGCGATGAGGCGCTTGGCGGCGCGGCGCACCGGAATCGACTCACCGGAGCGCGTCAACAGCACTACTTCGTTTTCGTCGGAATCGAATCCGATGTCCTCTGCTCCCTGGGTTGCAGTCTGTGGCGCGACCAGATTCGCGACGATCATGTCGCAATTCTTGGTTTCCAGTTTCCGCCGCGCTTCGGCGATCAGGTTTTCGGTTTCGGCGGCGAAACCAACCAGCAGCCGATCGCCCTTTTTCCCGCCGAGCTCGGCCAGAATGTCGGGCGTCGGATCCAGCTCCAGCGATAACCTGGCGGCTGTCTTCTTCTCCTTCTTGGCCGGCGGATTCGCACGATGATAATCCGCTACGGCCGCGGCTTTGACGATCATGGTGGATTCGTCCAAATGCTTCATCACTGCCTGGCGCATTTCGCTGGCGGTCTGGACGTGTTCGATTTCAACCCCGCGCGGAGCGGGCAGATTGACGGGGCCGGAAATCAGCACCACACGGGCGCCGCGGGAATGCGCTTCTTCCGCCAGCGCGTAGCCCATCTTTCCACTGGAACGATTGGTGATGTAGCGCACGGCGTCGAGCGGTTCGCGCGTGGGACCGGCGGTAACGAGTACGACTTCACCTTCCAGATCGCGGAGAGGCGTGGCGGCGTCATTCTGGATTCCTTGGTCAACGACACTTGCGGCAACCTTGGTTGCCACACTTGCAACGACGGCAGCGATTCTGTCCGGCTCCGCCAGCCTGCCCGGCCCCACCATCCCACACGCGAGCAGGCCGTCGTCGGGCTCGACGATGACATGGCCGCGCCCGGCGAGAGTCCGCAGGTTCTCGCGCGTCGCCGGATGATTCCACATGTTGGTGTTCATCGCCGGAGCAAGAATTACATGCCCTGTAAAGGCCAGATACATGGTCGTGAGCAGGTCATCGGCCAGACCGTGCGCAAACTTCGCGAGCAGATCGGCAGTCGCCGGAGCGATCACCAGGATCTGATTTTCCTGAGCGAGGCGAATGTGCTCGATGGCGCTCGAAAGGGTATCCTCCGCGCTTGCGGCAGAAAAAAGACTGGTCTGAACCTTGCGCCCGGTGAGCGCGGCAAAAGTGAGCGGACGCACAAACTGCTCCGCCGCGGCGGTCATGATCACCTCGACGGCGAATCCGCGCTCCATCAGTGCACGCGTAAGCTCGGCGGCCTTGTACGCGGCAATTCCGCCGCCGACGCCGAGGGCCACATTTGTCGAGGCCGCGTTCACGTCTACTCTTCCGGGGGGACTTCTTCCAGCCGCTGAATCGCGGGATCGTCATATTGCACCAGTCCGCGGCGCACTTCCTCCATCGCGGTTACAGTCGGTTTCTTGGAAGTAGTCGGCAGAAAGCTGCGCGAGCCGTTCTGCAACTGGCGGGCGCGCTTCGCGGCGACGATGATAAAACGATAGGCGCTCGATTCCGGATCGTCCGGAATGACGCTGGATGCGGTGTTCTTGAAATTGCTTTCAGGCATTTTTGAATGACTCCAATATCGGACGGATCTGTTGTTCCATCCGGTCGCGCCGGCTGCGGGTGGCTTTGACGATGGACGCCAGAATATCCACTGACGCCGCCACCTCGCGATTTACCAGCACGTAATCGTATAGCGAATAGTTTCGGATCTCTTCGGCTGCGTCGCGCAAACGCCGCTCCATCACTTGATCGGAATCCTGACTTCTGTCGCGCAACCGCTGTTCAAGAATCTCCCGGCTGGGGGCCAGAATGAATATCGATACTGCTGCCGGAATCCTCCCTTTTAATTGTCGCGCACCCTGGACATCAATGTCGAGCACCAGATCGACACCCTCCGACGCGGCCCGATCCAGCTCGCTCACATGGGTCCCGTAGTAATTTTCGAAAACCTCGGCGTGTTCCAGAAACTCGCCGCGCGCCAGCCGCTGTTCGAACTCTTCCCGCGTGACGAAGAAGTAATCCTCGCCGTCGCGCTCCTGCCCGCGCGGAGGGCGCGTCGTGTAGGAGATGGAAAAGCGCAGGCCGGGTACGACCTTCAAGAGCTCGCGAGTCAGCGTCGACTTGCCCGAGCCGGAGGGCGCCGAGATGATGAACACCGCGGGGGGATGAGAGGTCATTCGAGGCGCGTCATTCCAGATTGAGAGACTGCTCGCGAATTTTTTCGATTGCCGATTTGGCGGCGATCGCCAGTTCTGTAATCCTAAGACCCGCTTCGCCCGCGCCGCTGGTCTTCGAAAGAATCGTATTGGTCTCGCGATTCATTTCCTGAAGCAGGAAATCCAGCTTCTTGCCGGCCTCACCACCGGCCTGAAGCACGCCACCAAGCTGGCTCGAGTGAATTTTCAGGCGGGCAAGTTCTTCGCCGATGTCGCTGCGATCGGCGAGAATCGCCGCCTCCTGCGCCAACCGCTGCGGATCGATCTGCGCGCCTTTGAGCAATTCCTTGAGCCGCTCCGAGAGCCTTTGCTGAAACGCGGCCGACGCGGTCTCCCGTACCTGCTCCATTTCAGTCGCGGTAGCGGCGACGCTCGCGTTGTGACGCTGCATCTCCGCGGCAATCTCGGCGCCTTCTCGTGTGCGAAATTCGTTTAACTGGCCCAGCGCTGCTTCGAGCGCCTCCATCAGACCGGCTTCGGCGCCTTCCGGCAGCTCCGTCCCGGCTCCCGACGCGGCGTCGCCGAACATTCCGGGAATACGCAGGGCAGCGTTGAGATCCGGATGGGCGTCGATACCGTGCGTGGCTTCTCCCAGCACCACACTCGCCTCGCGAAATGCCGCGAGATACTGATCGAACAAGGCGCGATTCAATACTGAGGGGCTGCCGGCGCCAGCGCTGCCGGCGCTCTGCGGCAGGCTCACCCGAACCTCGACGTGTCCCCGAATCAGGCGGCTCTTTATCATCGCCCGGATCGAATTCTCGAACGGATCGGCGGCGTCGGGAAGATGCAGTTGAATGTCGAGCCCCCGGTGATTCAGGCTCTTCACACTAACCACCAGTTCACCGTCGCCCCCAGGACGGCGCACGCGCGCGAAACCGGTCATGCTGCGAAGCGGCGTGGCCGCACCGGAAGGCTGAGGAGAAGCTGAAGCTTGAGCGGCGCCCGAAGGCTTCGAAGAAGACGGCTGCGTCACGGATTCACCACTGGGTTTACCAAAGCGTCCGGCTCCTGGAATTGCATTTCGTACAGCCGCTGATACATGCCACCCAGATTTACCAATTCCTCGTGATTCCCGGTTTCGCAAATCCGGCCGCGATCGAGCACCACGATCTTATCCGCGCGGCGAACCGTGGAAAGACGGTGTGCGATCACGATCACGGTGCGGTGTTCCATCAGGTTCTGTAGCGCCTTCTGAACCAGCATCTCCGATTCGGTGTCGAGATGCGAGGTCGCCTCGTCGAGAATCAAAATGGGCGCGTTCTTGAGCAGCGCGCGCGCGATCGCCAGGCGCTGGCGCTGGCCTCCACTGAGTTTTTGCCCGCGCTCGCCGATCATGGTGTCGAAGCCCTGCGGCATCCGTTCGATAAATTCTTCAGCTAGCGCGTTGCGGGCGGCGGCGCGAATCTGATCGGGCGTCGAGTTCGCGCGGCCATAGCCGATATTGTTCGCCACCGTATCGTTGAACAAGAACGTGTCCTGCGCGACGATGCTGATCTTTTCCCGCAGCGACGCCAGGCGTAAGTCGCGAAGATCGCGTCCGTCAATGAGAATCGCGCCTTGCTGGACATCGTAGAATCGCGGCACCAGATTTGCGAGCGTGGTCTTCCCCGCTCCGCTCGGCCCCACCAAGGCGACCACCTCGCCCATTCTTACATCCAGGCGAATCGAATCGAGGACTTGCCGCTCCGGCGCGCTGGGGTAATGGAAACCGACGTCCTCAAACGCGATCGACTTCTCGAAGCGCGCAAGCTTCGCGGCGCCGGCACGCTCCACGATCTGCTGATCGCGATTGAGATATTCAAAGACCTTCTGCGATGCGCCAAACGCCTGCTGGAAAATATTGTGAATGCCCGCCAGCCGCTTGACGGGCTCATACAGCAGCATCAAAGCCACGACGAAAGTGGCAAAGTCGCCCGGAGTCACACCGGCGGTCTTGCTCTGATAGCGCATGTACCAGAGCAGACCGACGATGGTGAGTGCGCCGAAAAATTCTATCAACGGGGAAGCGATCGCCTGCTGCGAGACGTAGCGTAAATTACTGCGGCGCAGGCGCTGCGCGCGTTCGTAAAACCGGTTCGATTCGATCTCTTCCGCGCCGAAGGATTTCACCACCTGGTGCCCGCTGAGCGTTTCCTGAAGGACCTGGTTAAGTTCGGCGACGTCGTCCTGGGCGCGGCGCGTGGTCCCGCGTATGCGCCTGCCCAGGCGCACGGTAGGGACCAGTACGAAGGGCAGCACAGTGAGACTGACCAGTGCCAGCCGCCAGTCTTTCTGGAACACGACCCCCAGCAACGCCAACAGCGTGAAGCTCTGCCGCAGCCAGTCGGCAAGAATGTGCGACAGAGCCACCTGGATCTTTTCGAGATCGTTCATGATCGACGACATCACTCGCGCCGTGGAGTTGTCCTCGAAGAAATGCGCGTCCTGATAGACGACGCGGTCGAACACAGCTTGCCGCAGATCCGTCACCGCGGACAAGCCGACGTAATTGATCAGGTAATTGCCGGCGTAATCGCAGAAACCCTTCACCAGGAACGCGCCGACAATTCCGATCGCGACCATGTTAAAGACGTTGTGAATGCCGGCCGGCATCAGGTCCTGGAGATAGATTGTGTGCTTCCAGACCGGAATCGTGTATAGAGACACTGGCCCATCGAGCGATCCAGGATTGAGCACGCGGTCGAGAATCGGGCCGATGAGGAGCACGGTCAAGCCCTGCGCTGCGCCGACGCACGCCATCAGCAGAATCGACAACGACAGGTGCGGCGCATAAGGCCGCGAGTAGCGCAGCAGGCGGCCCAGTTCGTTTACACGTGGCCCGTTAACACGTGCCTCGCTCATACGCGCACCTTCAGCGCTTCGATCGCCGCCAGGACGCGCTCAGAGGGGACGTTAGCGAGTCCTGTGAGAACTTGAGATTCGGTCCGCCACGGCGCCCACGTCGTCGGTTCAGACGAGCCGAACAACACCACCGCGGGCACGCCGAACGCGGCCGCGATGTGCGCCGGGCCGCTATCGTTGCCGATAAACAGGGATGCGCCAGCCAAGAGGCTCTTGACGCGGGCGAGCGGCTCTTTGTTCCACACGCGAAATGATTCGAACGGCGAGGCATCGTCGCCGGGTCCAGCCAGGAACACCGGTTCGAGTCCGGAGAGCCGGCGCGCGACCTCGATAAATCGCTCCGCGCGCCAGGTCTTATCGGGCGAAGAGGCAAACGGATGAATCACTGCGTAGGGCGGCAGAGCCGGGGGCGGTTCCGCGGAAAGCTTCGCTCTCGGAATCTCCGATTGCGGCACGCCCAGCCAGAACATCGCCGACGCTAAATGTTCCGCCGTGTGGACCCTGCGATGGACCTTCAAAATCTCCTGCGCTCTCGGGATCCTGTGCGAATAGATGAAGCTGTACCGGTGATGCGCGAATCCGGCGCGATACTTTGCACGAGTGGCCAAAGTCAGCCACATACTCCGAGACCCGCCGTGGAGATTCAGCGCGAGATCCGCGGGGCACGCGTCGTCGCGAATCTCATCGACATCGGGGTTGCCTTCGAAAATCGCGGCGAATCGCGGTTCGACGATCACTGTAATTTTCAGATCGGGCCGATGGTTCTTGAGCAGCGCGAGGGCGGGCGTCGAGAGCACGCAGTCGCCCAGCGACCGCAAACGGATCACGGCGATCCGCGAACCGGACGGCAGCCGATCGAGAAGACTTTCCACGCTTTATTCTTCGATGCGCGCCTCGTCGACGAGCATTACCGGAATGTCGTCGCGAATCGGATACACCCGCTTGCACTCGACGCATTTCAGGCCGTTCTCGTCCTGCTTCAGCTCGACGGGCGCTTTGCAGAGCGGGCAGACGAGAATTTCCAGCAGATCCTTGCTAATCGCCATGGCAAAGCTCAGTGTATCACTGGGGAAGGAGTCAGGATGAAGAAGGATTCAGGAGCCAGGAGTCAGAACAAGCAGCCCGGTTTCGGCACCGCTCCTGTCGCCAGCGGCGAAAAAGGAAAACGGAGCCGGTCGAGCCGTCTCTTCGCCGGTGCTCTTCATTCGGACTCCCGACTCCTGTCTCCTTCTTCACCGACTCCTGTTTCCTGTCTCCTGACTTCTTCTTCAGTACAAAATGCGCGTGCGGATAGTTCCCGCCACTTCATCCAGGCGGCGCTTGAGATGCAGGGACGCTTCGCGCTCGCCCATCTCGATGTCGATGACCACGTAGCCAATCCGCGCGTTAGTTTGCAGATACTGGCCGGCGACGTTAATCCTCTCTTCCGAAAAAACCGCGTTGATCGCCGAAAGTACGCCGGGCTGGTTGCGATGGATGTGCAGCAGGCGATGCTTCCCGGGGTGCTCCGCAAGCGAAACTTCAGGGAAATTTACTGCCGTCAACGTGGTCCCGTTATTGCTGTACTTGATCAGCTTCCCGGCGACCTCCAGGCCGATATTCGCCTGGGCTTCCTCCGTACTGCCGCCGATGTGCGGAGTCAGCAGCACGTTGTCGAACTCGCGCAGAGGCGAGACGAACTCATCGCCCGCGCCCTTCGGCTCCTTTGGGAACACGTCGATCGCCGCGCCGGAAATGTGCGCCGACCGCAGCGCTTCGGCCAACGCGTCCAGATCCACCACGGTGCCGCGCGACGCGTTGATCAGCATGCCGCCCTGCTTCATGCGCTTGAGCTCCGCCGCGCCGATCATCCCGCGAGTCATGGGCGTTTCGGGAACGTGCAGCGTCACAACATCGGCCATCTGAAGCAGCGCGTCTAGCGTAGGTACCGGCCGCGCATTGCCGAGCGCGAGCTTGCCCTCGATGTCATAGAACACTACCTGCATCCCGACGGATTCGGCCAGCAGTCCGATCTGGGTCCCGATGTGTCCGTATCCCACGATGCCCAGGCATTTGCCACGAACTTCGCGGGAGCCGTCGGCGGTCTTCACCCATTTGCCGCGATGCGCCATCGCGTTGCGATACGGAATGCCGCGCAACAGCATGACGATTTCGGCCAGCACCAGTTCAGCCACACTGCGCGTATTCGAAAACGGCGCGTTGAATACCGGGACGCCGCGATCCTGGGCGGCTTCAAGATCGACTTGATTAGTGCCGATGCAGAAGCAACCGATGCCGGTGAGCTTGTGCGCGCCCGCGATCACTTCTGCGCTGATGCGCGTCGCCGAACGGATGCCGATGAAATAGGCGTCGCGCGACGCCTCGATCAATTGGCGCGCCGGAAGCGACTTGGGATGATAGTCGATTTCGGTGTAGCCGTCCGCGCGAAACACGTCGACGGCGCTTTCGTGAACGCCTTCGAGGAGAAGTATCTTGATCCTGCCCTTATCGAGAGAAGTTTTCGGCATTCAGAAGCGATAGCTGATATCTCCCGTAAGCATAAACCAACGATCGAGAATCAGGTTGAGAACAGAATCAGAAAGAGTCGCATGCCAATCTGCAAGGCACGCTTGCGGCCAATTCGACCAATTCGCCAATTACCCGGCCCGGTAAAGCATGGGCCGCTCGGACTTGGCCCGCGGTTTCCGCATCCCTGCGAGCAGCATTTCCGCGAGCTGGCGGCCATTTAGGTAGGCTTCTTCATACACCGCGCGGCGTTCCTCGCGAGTGAATCCATAGCCCAACCGGTACAGCCGTTCGAGCGATACGCCCACCGCCACGGTTCCCGCGTACGCGATCGCCGCTTTGGGAATCAACCCGCCGCCGAACGGCACCTTGCCGATCAGTTCCCGCGCCAACGCCCGCCAACCGAACGCACCCGCCACCAGCGACGCGATCTCGCCCTTCTGTTCCCGGTAGCCGACCGGCCGGTCGCTCGCGGCGGCAAGAGAGAAAGCCATCCGCATTTGGTTCATGGTGAGGAACGCAGCGTCAGAGCCGAACTCGCCCGCGGCCCAGGGGATGGATATGATGCCCGGCAGCACGTCAGGCAGAGCTGTGGCCAGGCAAAACAGCGCGTTCTCTTTCGCGCAGGATCGAATGATGCGATGGACCGCCTGCTTGCGAAATGGATACAAGTTGCGCGCCAGGGGCAGCATCAGGTCTTCGCGAGTGCGCAGGATCCGCCGAACGCAATCGTCGGGGGCTTCCGCATCGAAGGAAAACGCCCGTGCGGGACGGAGCAGCGACGATTCGTAGATCTCCACGTCGCATCCCGAGCCGCCGCGCTTCAACATGCGCACCGACTGCGCTCGCCGATCCGGCGACAGGTGCGGCGGAGCCAAGTAGGTTTCTATCCGCCCCAGCGATTCCGCCGACGCGGCGACGATCGCGATGCTGACCGGCCGGTCGGCGGCCTCCCTTACCGCGCGCGGATTCAGATTGGCGAAGGCGTTTCTTACCTGGCGAAGTACGGGTTGGGGCATGGCGAAGAGGGGACCCGGAACATCACCCGCAAGTCCCTCTTCCATTCTATCCCTACGCCGACCCTGTCCACTTGAACCTCTTTGGCAAAGAAACGAAGAATGGTCTCGTTCGACGGATGGAAATCCAGCGCGGGCGCTACCAGCAGCAACTTGGGTGCATCCCTGCGCAGCTCGATTCCCGGAAAATATCCACGCCCTTCGAACTCGCCTCGATCCAGGTGCCACTTCACTCGCATCCAGTAATCCAGCGCTTGCAACGGCAGATGGATGTCCTGCGAGGCTTTCAATTCGATCACCACCAGGACTCCATCGCGGTTCGCCGCGAGAATATCGATGACGCTTCGGTCGCCGCCGGCGAATTGCGGCACTTGCCCATACAACGGGGTTGAGAAAAGCGTCGCGTCCAGTTGTTCGATCGAATCGCGAACCTGCGATTCGAGCCAAGCTTCGGGATGCCGGAGGTACAACGGATTCATTCGATCGCCCGCGTCCGAGTGGCGCATCGCGGCGAGCCCCACCGCGAGCTGTTCAATTTCGGCGATGTGCCGTTCGCCGCCCGCAACGTGCCTACCGCCGTGCTGGGTGTCGATCCCAAATCGCAGTTCGTCGCCGACTGCCCGCGCGAATTCGAGGCCGCGCACGGCCAATGTGACCGATCCATCCATGTTTTCGCGTTTCTGAACGTCGTCAATGCCGGCGATTCGGTCCACCCAAGCGATCAGTTCCGGTCGGCTTTCCGCGAGCGCGCTCCGGTAGGGAGGAAGATGCGTGTCGAAATTTGTGTAATCGCCCGGATCGATCGGGTCCTCGTCGCCGCCGGGGCCTTGCACGAAAGTCCAATAGCGCGCGACTTCCGGATTCAGGTGGCGAAGACGATGGCAGGTGATCGCCTCCGCACCCACTGGTACAAAGATCGCGAGCCCTTCAATACTTAATCCGGGCGTCGACCGAGCCTGCCCTTGTCTAGGCGCCTCGCGCCGGCGCAAATAATCAAGCCAGATCAGCCCGAAGCTCAGCGCTCCCTCAGGTGATAGCGCCTCTTCATCCGCGCCGATCGCCGCGATTCCCGCGGTCCCTTTGCGCAGCAGCGCCCGGGGATAGCTTGGCGACAGGCTGTGATGCAGGTCGGCTTCGACGCTCAGCTCGGCGATGCGCCAGTTGGGAAATTGCCGGCGGAGCGAACGCCGGAATTGCTCCCGATATTTCAATCTGGCTCCGCGCTTTCCCGCGTCGCGATTGGAGGGATCGGCAAGATCGATCAACGCGATCTTGCCCGTGCGTGATCCAAACCTCTCGATTTCTAGCTCGAGCATCCCGCGCCGAGCGGTCGCGATTCCGCGTACCCGTCGAACCAGGTTGCGGGTCGCGTTCCAGCATTCGATGACGACAAAGCCTCCGCGCGCGGTGATCGCGAAAGTTTCGCGTGTCACCGCCATCGGGTCTTCTCCCGCTTCGATGAGGACGGGTTGACGGCTGGATGCAAGGAACCGCTCGACTGCGGCCCGAGTTTGCTCGTGCGTGGTTCTGTCGGGATCGGGAGCGCATCCGGTCATCCATTACTTAGTGCGTTCGCGCGCCGCGTTTCTCACGGAAGTTTCAAACCGGGGAGCGGCGTGGACCTTTAGTGTTTCTTGTCGCGGGGTCCCTCCGCCCGCTAGAATAGCCCTGATGATCATTAATGACAGCGAATTTACCGACCTCGCGACGCCCTCCGGACCGATGCGGACCCATGTGTTTCGGCCCGTGGCCCAAGGCAAATATCCCGGCGTCGTCTTCTTTTCCGAGATTTTCCAGATCACCGGACCCATCCGGCGAGCCGCCGCGATCCTCGCCGGACATGGCTATGTGGTCGCGGTGCCTGAAATTTATCACGAACTCGAACCGGCTGGAACTGCGCTCCCGTACGATCAGGGCGGCGCCGAAAAGGGGAACGCCCACAAGATCGCGAAGGAGCTGGCTTCTTACGATTCCGACGCGAAAGCGGCGCTCGACTACCTGAAGAATCACGCGGCGTGTACAGGCAAGCTGGGCGCCATCGGCATCTGCATCGGTGGTCATCTTGCTTTTCGCGCCGCCATGAATCCTGAGGTTCGCGCCGCCGTGTGTTTCTACGCGACCGATATCCATGCGAAAAGCCTGGGCAAGGGAAAGAACGACAACTCGCTCGAGCGCGCCGGCGATATCCACGGCGAGCTGTTGCACATTTGGGGCCGACAAGACCCGCACATTCCCTTCGAGGGCCGCACAAAAATTCGCGAACGGCTGGAGCAGGTGGGCGTCAACTTTTCGTGGCACGAAGTCAACGGCGCTCATGCGTTCATGCGCGACGAAGGTCCGCGTTACGATCCGGCACTGGCGCTCCAATGCTGGGCGATGGCGTTTGAGTTGTTCCATCGCCGGTTAGGCGAAGGGGATTTGGCCGCGCCCGCCGCTTCCACGGAATCACGACACTGATGTGGGGCCGCCACTCCTGGCGGCAAACCGGCTTTCTTTGGCCGCCGATGTACGCAGATCGATCCAATTTTCTTATCTGCGCGTATCCGCGTTGATCTCCGAGCCATCGGTCTTCGCCTCTAAATCACATCCGCGAAGCTGCGACGCAATCGATGAAACCAGGCGTGTCCGCACACCGCTGCCACCGCGGCGACGCACCACAGAATCGCCAGTCGATGTAGATCCGGAGCATGACCCTCCAGGAAAATCGACCGGTATCCGCTCACCAGCACGTACATCGGATTCAGCGTGAGCAGCTTCCGCGCGCCCTCCGGGAGATTCGACTCGGCGTAGCAGATCGGCGTCAGAAAAAACCACAGGGTCAGCAGGAATCCCATGATCTGACCCAGGTCGCGCACGAAAATTCCCAGCGCCGCGAGGAACCAGCACAGCCCGGCTGTCAACAGAAGCTGGGGCACCATCAGCGCGGGCAGCCAAACCACCGACGCTGGAACCGCGTGGCGCGCCGCCAGCAATCCTCCGATAAAAATCGCCAGCGCGAAAACCTCCGTCACGGCGCCCGATATCACCAGGTTCGCCGGCAGCGTCTCCAGCGGAAAAACCAGCTTCTTGACGAAATTCCGATGTTCCAGAATCACGGATGGCGATCGCCCCACGGCTTCGGAAAGCGCCAGCCACGGAAGCATCCCGGCCAGGAAATAGAGGACATAACCGGCGCCGCTGGCGTCGCCGGCGAAACGCGTTTTCAGCACTGCGCCGAAAACAAACGCATAGGTCGCCATCAGCAGCAGCGGATTCAGAAAGGTCCACAGCGCGCCGCCGAAGCTGCCGCGATAGCGCGCCAGAATATCGCGCCGCACCATCGACCGGATCAATTTGCGATTTCGCCACAACGCGCGTGGCGGATAGAGGAATGCCTTCGGGATCGCCCGAATCACGCGCTCCCGCCGCAGGCCGGCGGCGGTTCCCACTCGCGGAGGCGAGACTTCCGCCGAGCCGTCGTTCACTCGCGCTTCGATCACGATGAACCGGCCGCGGTCCTCCACCGGCGCAAGCTGGACGCGGTACGGACCATCTTCCGCGGGCAGTTCCACGCGTAAATCGGCGTGGGTATCACGAAGCTGACGCCATTCACCTTCGAACAGAAACGCGCCCGTAAGAGGATCGTAGATCTGCCAGCCGACCACGCACGGCGCGTCCAGCTCGAAGCGAACATGAATCTCGCGGCCTTCCACCTCGGTCGCGATTCCACGATAACGGGGCATGTCAGCTGACCACCATCAGCTATATAACCACGACGGGTAGCGATCCTTCACCGGCCCCACCTTGCGCCCCACCGCATAAATCCCGTCGCCGCGATTTTCTTTTGACAAGATGTACCGGTCAAGCAGGTGTTCCACCCATCCGAGCTCCGGCGTCGGCTCATCGCGGAACGGCCCCGTATCGAGCAAGGTTACCTCGAACCCGGAGATCTCCATCAGCGCGTCAATTTCACGAGGCGTGTATTCGCGATTGTGCCGGGCGTCCGCGGCGCCGTCGTCGCGCGGACGAATGTAGGCGGGGAAAAGCATTGGGTGAAAGCCCTGCAGAATTCCCGCGACCGCGCGCAGTGACACAATGTTGGGCGTGGTCAACACCAGATGCCCGCCCATTTTCAAAACGCGATTGACCTCCATCATCATGTGCATCGGATCGCCGGCGAGGTGTTCCAGCAGCTCGCAACACAAGACTGTCGAAAAGTACTCGTTGTGATACGGGAAAGCGTCTTTTTCCGCATCAAACAGATCGATTTTGCACGCGAAGGTTTCGCCGCTATCCGACGTGACGCGGCGGCTGTCGCTCGCGCCCGCGGGCCCGTAGTAGCATCCCCGCACATCTCCGTATCCCAACCGCGTCTTGAGCGCCGGGGTGATCTGAAGGTACGCGCCCATCTCGAGCACGCGATCCTCAGGGCCTCCCGCCGGCGTGATCGCAAGCGTCTTTTCCAGCCGGGTCATGTGGCTCGCCACATACGCGCGCGATCCATCTTCCACGGGAGCCCAAGACGCAATATAAGACGCGACGCGATCCTCGCCGTCCGCCCCGGCCGCGGCGGCCCTGTGATGCACGACCGGTTCGTTTGCCTTTTCCGGGACCGGCTCGGGCCCGCGCCATTCGCGGTTCTCGATCACGGCTTCCAGAAAACTTACGTACCGCCGCGCGACCGTTTCCCAGTTGCACTCGCGCTCCACCCATGCGCGGGCCCGCGCACCCATCCCACGCGCCAGTTCCGGACGCGACACCAACACGTTCAGATATTCGAACACACAATCTTCCTCGGTCGCATCCACCGGCGCTTTGAGGCAAATCTCGTCGGGGTATTCACGAAACGACCCGACGTCGGAGACCACCACCGCGCGCCCCATTCCCAGCGCGCGCTGGAGCGTCCCCGAGCTCTCGCCCACGGTTGGGTATCGCAGGTTCAGCACAATGTCGCAGGCGCTTAGGAGCCCGTTGAAATCCTCGATCGGCGCGAAGCCGATATGCCGCACATGCGCCGAAAGCCCCAGCGACGCGATCATCGATTGGAGCGGAAGCTCCGGGTGAGCTTCGCCCACCAGGATCATCCGCGCATCCGGCGCGACGCGGATCAACCTTCGAAACGCCCGCAGCGATTCGGCGATGCGCTTGTATGGTTTCAGGAATCCGAAGATGCCGATCAGCGCCGGCCTCTCGTCCAGACCCAAACGCGACCGGTACTTCATTCGATCGCCCGACACCACCCAGGCGCCGTGCGGAATTCTGCCCACCGGTCCCTTGAATCCGTTCGTGCGGAGCTCCTGTTCCACCGCGGCGCTGTGCACAATCGCCGCGCGCGACTGCTGGAGAATAGACCGCAGCATCGGAATCTCGTAATCCGGTCCGCGCTCGAGCGTCCGCACGTAGCGTTGCGCGTAAGCAAGCGCCTCCGCGCCGCCGTCGTTCTCCACTGCGCCCAGGTAGGCGTCCCACTCACCGCGCCGAATGGTCAGATCCGCGATCAGATGATGCAGATTGGCTTCGTGCATCACCACCACGCCGGGATGCCGCATGGCCATTTCATACGCGAACGTATGGTGCGGATTGTTGCCCAGCTGATAGACCGCGATATCATAGCTCGCCGCGTCGAAATCGCGCGGGGTTTCGGTGAATGCCTCGACCTGGGCGATATGCCGGAGAGGCGCGAGCAACGCTTCAGAGTAATCGGCGATCCCGCTCCGGGTGGGCGGGAGAGGCGAGAAGAACGCGATCCGCATGAGACTCAGCCGGTGGAGCAGGCGATCTCGTCGCCTGCTAACAGACTCTTCACCAATCTCTTCCTGGCGGCGCCGCTCACGCCCGAAGCCGCGTTCACGGCTGAAGCTCCACCGTGAACGTCCCCAACGCCAGCGGCAATCGAGCCAGCACCGGCGTCCGGGCAGCATCTCGCGCGAAGAAAATCTCGACCGTCAGATCGGTGGCCGGGCCTTTAATCGTCGCCGTGGTCCGATCTGTCTCCACCATCTTGTCGGCCACCTTAATGGTCTGCGCGCCCTTGAACACGATGCGCACCTGATACTGCGATCCGAACACCACCTGCTGCTCCGGCGCAACGCGCCCCTGCGCCAGTTCCCGCCGCACGAATTGGAGGAAGCTCAAGGCGTCTCGCGCGCAGGAAGAAACCGAAGTGTCCGCCTTCCCGCCGCCGGTAGTTTCACGGGTGATGGTGTTCTTCTGCTGATCGAATGTGGCCTTCTCTTCGTTCTTCTTTTTGCCGTGTGTGATGCTCTTAAACAGCTCGACACTGCACAGTTCCCCCGCCGCGCTCGAATGGTAGGTGTCGCGAATGGCGAACCCGGGAACACTGGCATCGATCTCCAGCCCGAACCGCCATGCCTCCGAACCCTTGTCCGCGGTCTGGGAGTGCTCCGACGCTAAAGTTGCTTCGCCCAAGCTCAGGCCGCTGGGCCAGTTCACACTGTAGTGAAGCGTTTCGGCGGACGCCGAAACCACCCATACCAGGAAAATGCAAAACTTCATCGGGAAACGCGAGCCCTCATCGCCATCCGGCCCTTCTCCGCGCCGGCGGCCGCTCCGGCGACATCGTAATAAACTTCCAGCGTACGCCGCGCCGCCTGCTCCCAACTGAACTGCGCGGCGCGCTGCGTTCCCAGCCGCTCTAACCGCGCCCGCAATTCCGAATCCAGCAGCACGTCGCTCATCGCCCGCCCTATTTCGGCGGACGAGTGCGGATCGAAAAGGATTGCGGCGCCGTCGGCTACCTCCGGCATCGCCGTCAGATTCGAGCAGGTCACTGCGCGCGCGCAGGCCATCGCCTCCAGAATCGGAAGACCGAATCCTTCATAGAACGACGGAAATACCAGGAGATCGCACGCGCCGTAGAAGTGGACCAGGTCCTGGTCGTCGATGAATCCGGTGAAGCTGACGCGATCGGCAATGCCGCTGGCCCCAACCGCGCGATGCAGCTCCTTGGAATACCAGGTCTCCTTGCCGACGAACACCAGCCGATGCGGCAGTTGCGGATGGGCGCGCACCACGTCTTTGAAGGCGCTAAGCAGCCCCAGATGATTCTTGCGCGGCTGCAAATCCCCCACCGTCAGCACGAATGGCCCGTGAATCCCGTACTTCCGCTCCACCGCCGCCGCGGCCACCTGGCGCTCGACCGGACGGAACACCGAGGACGCCGCATTGGGGATCACCACCACCTTGCGTTCGTCGATCGCGTAATGGCGCAGAATCGCATCGCGCGAAAACTCGCTGGGCGTGAGCACGCGCGCCGCGGCGTGGATCGTGCGCCTTACGGTAAGCTTCAACTGCGTCGCGCGGAAACGCGTGAAGTAGCGGGGATGTTCCAGGTAACTGACATCATGAACGCTCACCACCATCGGCGCCGGACAGGAAAGCGGGCCGGTGTACTGGACGTGCAGCAGATCCGGGCGGTCTGCCCGAACGCGCATCGGAAGATCGAAGCCTAGTCTCCGGAACGGATTTGCGGAAACGTGGCGGCGTTCAAAGCGTTCCGGTACGTCCAGTTCCGCTACGGGCTTGGAGAGATAGGCGACGAATTCGTTATCGCCGTCGAGCCGCGCAAACTGGTGCAGAAGATTACGGACATAAACTTCATTTCCAGTCAGATGACAGCCGATGGCGTGTGCGTCAACCGAGAATCGCATGCGCGAATTTCCAGTATAGCGGCTTATCGCTTGGGAATACCGTAACACTCTTAACGTTGTTTCTGCACTCCCCGATGACCCTTGAAGCCGCCCCCTTTCACATTCGTCGTTTCTAGTGATTTTCACCCTAGCTACTTAAACCCGTGTTTTTCCTTCGAGTTCCGGCAATCGCCGCGCGTTCCGGCCGTACCTCTGCCTTAACCCGCCAGCAATCCGGAAACCATCTCCGATTACGCCCCGCCATCTTAAGAACACACTCCGAATAGAGCCCAAACTGGCTCACCGCCCGCGCCTACTCAATATGACGCTGAAACGCCCCTCGCCGCTTACCACGGGCGAAACGCCGCGACTGCTACCAGTAACCCCAACACCAGGATCGCCGCGACAATCCCCAGTACGATGCCGACCAGCGATCTCGCCGCTATCCGAACCGGCCCTGTCGGCAGCCGTTCGCTAGCGGCGGGCACGCGCGCGGTCAGCCAGAGAGTCTCCGCGTCCGGGTCCGCGTCCGGGTGGAATAGCTGAAAAAACTGCCGGTCGAGTTCCCGCGTATCGGCCGCGACCGTCGCCGGCCGGGAAGGTTTCAGGTCGTTCAGCGTGGAAGCGTCGAAAAGCTGAAGAAACTGTTCGTCAAGCGAAGAATTCTTTACCGGCAGGGTCATCACCGTCAGCCATTCACGAAATCCGGGATACCCGGCCAGCCGGTCCGTGATCACATAAGGCCTGCCCTGATACTCTCCACGCTCGATGACGCGCCGCCGTGCCACGTCCGGAAGATGGTCCAGGCGGGAGAGCAGTGCCAGATTCTCGCGCGATTCCTCGTGCGCGAACAGATGGAACTGAACCGGCCGCGCCGTTGCGATTTCGCGGGCGTGGAAAGTCTGAATGCCGTCATCGCGGCGAAGCTCCACCAGCTCGAATCGATCGTAGAGAGCCAAATTGTTTCCAGCGCAAAGGACGGCCCGCGGACATCCGGGATTAAGCCGCCGGCGCCGCGCTCCGTATTGCGCGCCTACACATCCTACATATAATGATGACAGGTATGTGCCGTAGCATCAAAATACTCCGACGGCCGGAACAACCCGCCACCCGTGAGGAAATCTCCGCGGCTGCCCTGCAATTCGTTCGAAAGGTAAGCGGCTTTCGCCAGCCATCCCGCGCGAACCAGGCCGCCTTCGACGCCGCAGTGACCCGGATCGGCGATTCCGTGGAAAGCCTGCTCGAAAGCATCCACTCCAACCCCGCTCGTAAGAGCGTGGATTCCCCGCCTGACGGGACCGGACTGGAGCGCCAACAACTCACCCCCCGAAGCAGTACAGCTTCCCGTCCTGCGACCCGATCACGATCCGCCCTTCCGCCACCGCCGGCGACGCCGACAACGGAGCTCCCGCGTTGAATTCCCAAACTTTCCCGCCCGTGGCCACGTCCAGTACGTAAAATCGACCATCATTGGAACCCACGTACACGCGATCGCCCACCACCGCCGGCGACGATTCTACCCGCGATTTCGTCACGAACTCCCAAACCTGTTTTCCCGTCTGGGCATTCAAACAATGCACCGATTTATCGCGGCTGCCCAAAATCACTTTTCCGGCGATCAGCGCCGCCGACGAATAGAACGGAAACTGCCGCGCCGGATTCTCGTAACGCCACACCGGCTTCCTGGTTTTCAGATTGAACGCGAGCACGTCGTTGTCGAACGTTCCGAAATATGCGAATCGGGCTGCTGATAATGCGGGCGAAGCCCCTGTGTAGGAGCCCGTTGTGATCGCGACCATCTCCTTCCCGTCCGTCACGCGAATGCCGCGCAGCACGCCGTCGCATCCGGAAATATAGGCGAGACCGTTGGAAACGCTGGCGGTCGCGTGCACCGGCCCATTGGTCGTGAACTTCCAGGCCAGCTTGCCGTCCTTCAGCGACAGGCCATACAGGTTGCCGTCATATGACCCGATCACCACTTTGTCTTCGACAATCACCGGCGAAGCTTTCACTTCACCCGCCGCCGCGAACGTCCACAGCCCTTTGCCGTCCTTCGCATTCACGGCGTGGATGATGCCCGACAAATCGCCGACCACCACGATCCCGCCGCGCACCGCGGGCGAGGATTCGCCGATTCCGTCCTTCACTTTGTACTTCCAGCGCAAGGAGCCATCCGAAAGATTTACGGCGATCAACTCGGCCGTCTCCGATCCCACGTACACCACGCCCTCCGAAATCGCTGCCGAGGACTCGATGGAATCGCCGGCGTCGAAAGTCCACAGCAGCTTGAGCGTTTTCGGTACGGGAGAAGTGCTGACGCCGGTCAGGCTCGGGTCATTGCGAAACTGCGGCCATTCGTCCGCCGCCAGAAGTGCCACTGCTGGGGACAGAGCCAACATGAGTAGCGCTATTCGACGCTTCCTCTTCATTCCGAATCCTGACTCCTGACTTCTGTCTCCTTCTTAAAAAGCACTCTGATAAATCTCCAAAGCCGCCGCCGCATCGAAATGCCGCGGATTGAATTTGCCCGCCCATTGCGCCGCGGCTTCCTCCGCGAGCCTCGGCAGCGCCGCCTCCGGAACCGCTGCTTCGCTGAGCGACATCGGCAAGTCCGCGAACTGTCCCAGCCCCCGCAAACGATCGGCCAGGTCGCCCGCATGCAATTCGTCATATTGCCGGCCCGCCACCGCGCTGTTCCACTCGACCACGCGCGCCAATACCGTCGCGATCGCGCTTCCATGTTGAACCCCGTAGTGGGTCGTCAGCGGAGTCGCGCAGGCGTGCGCCGCGCCCAGGTTGGAATTCTCCATCGCCATTCCACCGAAATGCGCGCCCAGCAGCATTTCGCCGCGCGCCGTAAGATCCTCCGGCTCCTTCAACACGCGCTCGAAGCCGGTATTCAACAACCGCCACGCCGATCGCGAGAAACATTCCGATAGCGCGGTCCGCCGCGTGCTCACCAGCGTCTCGACAGCGTGAGAAATCGCGTCATATCCCGTCGCCGCGGTCAGCGAGCGCGGTTGCGAAGTGGTCAGCTTCGGATCGAGAATCGCCACTCGGAACGCGGCCTTGGGATCGCCGCAAACCATTTTCACGTTGGTCTCCGGATCGCTCACCACCGCCGACGTCTGCGCTTCACCGCCCGTGCCCGCGGTGGTGGGCACGGCCATCATCGGCAGCATCGCGCGCGACGCTTTTCCGTAGCCCCAGTAATCCCGGATCGATCCGCCGTTACTCACCACGAAATTAATCGCCTTGGCGCAGTCGAGCGAGCTTCCGCCGCCCAGTCCGACGATCAAATCGACCTTCAGCGGAGCCGCGTACGCCGCACCCGCATCCACCATCGCTGTGGTCGGGCCGGCCGTGAAATCGTGAAACCCAAACACCTCCATGCGCCGCGCCTTGAGAGTCCGCATGGCCTCCTGAGCGTAGCCGCGATCCAGCATCCCCTGGTCGGCCACCAGTAGACACCGCGTGCCGCCGAGTTCGCGCGCCACTTCGCCGAGACGCGAAAATTCACCGGCGCCGAACAGCACGCGAGTGCGAGGTCGAAAATCGAACGGCGTCATCTTAGCTCGCTTTCCGGATTTTCGTAAATCATCTTATCGTTTGACCAACCGATGTGGGGCCGGCAGTCATGCCGGCGAGCCTGCTTTCAAGCAGGCTTGTCTTCTCTTTAGTCGGCCCACATTGCTTGAACCCAGGATACTGCACGCTAGCCCAGTAATCGTCTGACACCGTCCACGCACAACACCGCCGCGTGTTTCGATGCCGGCTCCAGTCCGCCCACCGCCTCTTCGATCGCCGCCGTCGTGATCGCCTTCAGCTCCGCCCGCGATTTGCCGGTCATCCACTCTGTCAATGCTGACGCCGCCGCAATCGACGCCGTGCATCCGCGCACCAGAAACCGCGCCTCCACCACGCGATCGTTTTCAAATCGCGCGGTCAGCCGCAGCATATCGCCGCAGGCGGGATTGGAGACGTCCGCTCTCAGCGCGGGAGGCTCCAGTTCACCTGCGTTTTGCGGATTGCGAAAATACTCCAGCAGACGATCGCTATGCATGACTGGTGGCACAGACTTTAGTCTGTGTTCCGGAACTCGCCTCCGGCGCTCGTGTGGGCATTCGTGCTTCAATTATCCCTAAGTGCAAGTCGTCGCCGCCGTGATCGAGAGGAACGGATGCGTGCTGATCTGCCAGCGCAAACGCGGCAGCCGTCACGCGCTCAAATGGGAATTTCCTGGCGGGAAAGTCGAGCATGGCGAGCGGTTCCCTGAAGCCCTCGCGCGTGAGTTGCGGGAAGAATTGGCGATCGAGGCCCGCATCGGCGATCTGATCGGCCAACACAAAGTGCAGTATCCTAATGGCCCCTTGATCCGGCTTCATTTCTTCCGCGTGACGGAATTCACGGGCGAGCCGGTCAATACCGAGTTCGAACAGATTGTGTGGGTGCCGCGCCAGCGCCTCCCCGACTACGATTTTCTCGACGGCGATGTCGCCTTCGTCAAGTCGATTTCAGCCTAGTTCGTACTCGCTCTGAACCAAGCCGCTCGCGTAAGTACGCGTCGCGACGTGGCGGAGTTTCACGTCGTGCGGCAGTCCGCCGAACAGTGGAATGCCCTGTCCGATCAGCACGGGTACGCGAGTAACGATCATCCGTTGAATCAATCCGGCATACAGGAATCGCTGAATCGTGATCCCGCCGTCGACGTAGGCGTGCCGCGCGCCGCTCGCCTCCAGTCGCGCAACGATATCCGCGGGAGCTCCGCCCATCTGTTCGACGTTGCGTTCCCCATCCCCGTCGCGCACCACCGTCAAGTCCACGGGCCGGCTGCTCAGCACCACCACGCGCTTCTTCCCGTACGCCCACCCGCCGAAGCTGAGTACTTTCTCGAATGTATTCCTGCCGATCACAATGACATCGACGCTGGCAATAAACTCGTCGTACCCGTGCGGCTCGCAGTCTTCAGGAAGAAAGTCGAGATCGTGATTCGGCCGCGCGATAAATCCATCGACACTGGCGCCGCAAAAGACCGATGCTTTCATGGACGCTCTACGCCGGCTTCCCCATCACGCCCTTCCACTTCCGCATCACCAACTCTGCCAGATTCAGCGCGATCGCGATCGCCAACAGCCCCGGCCACAACTGGATGGTCGACGCGATCGTCCGCCGCCCCGGCTCAAATACATCTTTCGGATCAGGTTGGAACCTGCCGCCCGTGAACGCGGCCACCTGTTTCAACAGCGCTTCGTTCGACCCATACTCGCTCAGCTCGGCCTCAGGTCTATACAATCCGGCTTCCGGAAACGCACGGGAATCCGCCAGCGGACGCACGCGGAATAATCCGTCGCGCGATCCAATTTGCAATCGTCCCCGAAACATTCCCGCCGCGATCTTCTTCACCGCGATCGGTTTCTGAAATCCATCCGGTCCGAATACGAAGATCTCCGGCAGCGGCGACGGCTCTGCGACGTCGCGGCCCAACCGGTACTCCACCACCAGATCGCCGTTGGCGCTGTCGAACTCGACGGTCGCTTCACCCGCCTGCGCGTGCGGCAAAAGGTCGCGGCTCAGATTGGTCCAGAACTTGTCGTAGCTCTTCCATGTGATCCAGTCCGCCGCCCACCGCGCCTTCGCGTCGGAAGCGAACACGGCCGATCTCCCCAAGCCATATTGCCAGCGTGACAGCAGCGGATCGCGGTCGATTTCAAGAATGGTTTCCGCCGTCGGCTTGGCGATAAATTTCACATAGCCCTTCAGCGCCGGCGCGGAATCCATCGCGACTCCGTCCAGGATTTCGGTCTGTTTCAGCACCTTTGGCGGAAGCGGCTTTTCCACCGCCGTGGTTCCCGTGTGCTCCATCACGTCGCGCAACAAAATCTGTTCGAGTCCCGCCGGCTCATTCAGGAAATACGATTTCCCCCCTGCAAACTGAGCGATTTTTTCCAAATACGCCCGATTCACGTCCTGCCCCAGCCCCACCGTCGAGATGGTGACGCGCCGCAGCACCGCCTCGCGCGACAGATCCAGGCTGTCGCCCTCTTCCGAAATTCCGTCGGTCAGCAGCACGATGTGTTTGTAGGTCGCCTGGGTTGGCAGAATTCGGCGAAAAGCCTCGTTCAGCGCAGGCGCGATCTGAGTTCCGCCATCCGGCGTGATTCCCGAAATCAGGCGCTTGATCAGCGTGCGATCCTCCGCGCGCCGCATCGGCACCGCCCACTGAAACGAATTGTCGAAGATCAGCACGCCCACCAGGTCGATGGGCCGCAGATTATCCACCACCCCGATCGCCGCCAGCCGAGCCAGTTCCATCTTGCGGCCTTCCATCGACGACGATTTGTCGATGATCAACACCACCGCCGTGCCTTCCGGCGATCGCGGCGGCGCGAGTTTCGCCGGCAGCGTGCGGTCCAGCGCGTCTTCGGTCTTCTTGCCCTCCTGATACATGTTGCGCTCGCCGCCGATCACCAGCAGTCCGCCGCCCTGCTTCACGTAGCGCTCCAGATCGTCCTTGCGCGATGTTGGAATCGCTTCCAGATCCCAGTTGTCGAAAATCACCAGCTGGTATTCGGCTAGATTCGCCGCCGTGAATTCGGCCACTCGCTGCACGTCGAACTGCGCCGCCTGAAGCGTCGACTCCAGATGCGCATTCACCGCCGCCGAATCCGCCGTGACGTACAAAACTTTGGGCCGCCGCAGCATCACCGCCTGATCGAAATGCACCTCGCCCCCGCCCAGTGACTTGTCCGCCCGGATCGCGACCGCAAGATCCAGCGCGCCCGGCGTATTCAAGCTCGCGTGCAGCCGGACTGGGTTCTCGCCCGCTGCGAGCGTCACCTGCGTCTTCCCCAGCGTGCGCCCTTCCGCTGTCAATTCCACTTCCGCCGGTCCCGCCTTCGGCGTTGAAACCACCACGTCAATCGGAAATTGCTCGCCCGTGAACGCAAGCGTCGGCAGGCTGATCGATTCCAGGCGCAGAGCCGGTTCCGGGCGCCCCTTCAGCGCGAAAGTGTCGATCGGGATGCCCAGTTGTTGCGCCTGCCACGCGGCTCGCGCCACGCTGCCCTTGTTCTGCTGGCCGTCCGAAATCAGCGCGACGCGCGGCACCATACCCGCCGGCAGCGATGCCACCGCGTCTTGAATCGCCCCTTCCAGGTCGGTCCCGCGGCCCGCTTCGCCGGAGGTCGGCTGGAGCTTCCATCCCTTTTGGTCTTCGCTGCTATTGAGCGCACGCGTCCCGCGCGCGAACGGGATCACGCGCATCCAGTGCCGCCCGCGATTGCCGTTGATCGCCGCGGCGATCTGCGATGCGCGCTCGAGATCGGCCTCGGACACGCTCGCCGAGGTGTCCACCAGCACCGCCACCGCGACTTTGGTTTCCGTAACGTTCAGCCGCGGCTCAGCCAGCGCCAGCAGAATCGCCACCAGCGATGTTGCTTTCAGGACCAGTGCGCTGCGTCGCGATGTTCGCCGCCACTCATACACCATCCAGGCGAGCGGCAGCCACGCAAACGCCAGCACCCATGCGCGATCGAACGTCATGATGCCTTCCTCCAGATCGACCGCCGCAGCGCCGACCCCGCCGCTATGCCCGCCGATCGCAACCGCAGTGCCCGGCTGCGGCCGAACATCAGCCAATCGATCAACAATCCCAAGCCGCCGAGCAGCGCCAGCCACGGCCACAAATCCGTAACCGCTGCCTCCGTAACCGACATGCGCGGGATCCCATGCCGCACACTCTGCGGCGGACGCCACACGCTATCCGCCACATCCGGCAGCGTCAGCGAAAACACCGTTTCGCGATCGCCGTTCAGAACCCGCACCGTTCCCGGCGCGCCCGCGAAAAATCGCAGGGTTTTCCCATCCATTCCGTTGCCTTCGATGGTGAACGGCAGCGGCCGCTGATCTTCCGTCAGGACGCGCACGTTCGCCGAATCCACGCCTTTGTCCATCGCCACGTTCACCGTGCCCACCGTTCCCGCCTGCACTTCCCAGCGTCGGAACGTCTCCGGCGACATCCAGTGCAGAATATTCGCGATCAGCAGCGGCGTCGCCAGCTCATATTTCATCGAGGTCTTCAGCGGCTGAAATCCGATCACTACCAGCTTCGCATCGGCCATCGCATTCGGTCGCGCTACAATCACCGGACCCAGCGTTGCATCCGCGAGCTTCGCCTCCGCGACGATCGTGTCGCTTGGCCCGGTTGTAAAAGTCTCCGCCGATTCCAACTGCGTGGCTTTCGTATGCAATCCCGCGGCCAGCGGCAGATCCGATCGCCACCGTTCCAGCTTCATCGGCGCCGGTCCCGCGCGCACCGGCAACGGCGAATTCATTGCCGGAGGCTCCAGGTAAATCGCATTCGCTTTCGGCCGCACCGGCGGCGCGAAACGATCCAATACCACCACGTCCGTCTGCGTCTCCGGCGCATAACTGGACGGCGATTGGAACGTCGCCTCCACCTGCGGATTCGACGCAAACAGCGGACGCAGCAACTGCGGTTCGGCGGAATACACCAGCACCCGCAGCGGTTTCTGCGCCGGTAATTCGATCACCGCGCGATCGTCCTGCGGAAAAACATCCCGCGCGCCGTTCGCATACATGATGCGCGCTTCCAGATACCCCGCCACGCGAGTCTTGTAGCTGAACGACGCCTGCTCCTCTGCTCCCGGCCGAATGGTCATGTGTCGAGATCCGGCCGGAGCGCCGCCAAACTGAATCGCCAGATCGATGTCATGCACTCGCACGCCGTAGTTTTTCACCGCGACGAAAATGTCCCACACATCCGGCGACGCCTGCGATCGCCTAAGTCCGATTTTCCGGATCCCCATGTTCTCCTGCGACGCCGCCACCGGCAGCACCCGAACATTGGACGGAAGGGCCGCGAATCCGGCTTCCGGTTCGCCCACCCGCCCCGCGCCCACGAACACGATCTCTCCCGCCCGCCGCGATTGCAATTTCTGCGCCCGCGCCGCAAACTGGAACGCCTGCTCCAGATTCAGCGCCGACGCACCCGCCTGCGACCGCCGGATCGCATCCTCCACCGTCTGCCGGTTCGATTCGAACGCCGTCGCCGGCGTCGCCAGTGCGTCCGCGCGGACCAGCATCACCCGGTCGCTCGACGGCAGCGCCTTGATGTAGGACCGCGCCGACGCGCGTGCTTCGTCCATCAACGTTCCCTGCTGCGTGCCCGCGCGGGCTCTCGCTCCCGCCGATGCTCCCATCCATGCCGAAGTGTCGAGGATCACCACATGATCGCGCCCGGCGTCTTCGCCCCCGCCCCATCGCAACCCCGCCAACGCGAGCAGCAGCAGCGCGAGGCTCACCAACTGCAGCAGCAAACTCCACGGCTGTTGGATTCGACGGCGATGCTTCAACTCCGTGCGCACATCCGCCGCGGTCCAGAACCGCAGCGTGGCCACCAGTTGCCGCCGTTTCGACCGGTCGAGTAGATACAGCGCAACCACGCCCGCCGAGATTGCTCCCAGCAGTCCGATCAGTTCGCCGAGACCGAGATTCAGAAACGACATCTATTCCACAGCTCCGCTCCGCATCAGCGCTCCGAAAATCGCCTCATCCACTGGGACGTTCGTCGGCAGGCCTACGTAACGGCCATTATTTCGAAGAGCAACTCTCCGCAGCCCCTGCGCATATTCGTCGAAGGCCGTAGTGTACATCGCGCGCGCGTCGGAATCGAATGCCAGCTCGACATTCTGGCCGGTCTCGGCGTCTTCCAGCTCCAGTTCGCCCTCCCACGGCGGCTCGCGATCCTCCGGCGCCCACACCTGCACCAGGATCAGCTCATGACCGAAATCGGAAAGAAACTGCAAAGGCTTTTCGCAATCGGCGTCGTCCAGGAAATCCGAGATCACGATCGCCAACCCGCGCTGCGGATACTTGGAAATGAAACTGCGCGACACCTCCAGAAAATTGGTGGTCCCCGCGGCGCTTACGGCGGCCAGGAAATTCGCGGCGGGTTGAAAACGATGACGGCCGCCGCTCGCGATAAACGCATCCCCGAGCTTGTCCGAAAACGGCTGCAAGCAGATCGAGTCGAGCCGGACCAGCCCCACATAACACAGCGCCGCCGCCAGCTTCCGCGCATAATCGAACTTGGTGGGCTTGCCGTCATCCCCGCCGGCCAAACCCCCGGTCAACCCACCAGTTAACATCGACTTGCTGCAATCCAGCAGCAGCCGCACCGGGATGCGCGGCTCCAGTTGGAACATCTTCAGGAACAGTTTTTCCAGCCGCAAGAACACGCGCCAGTTCACCGCGCGAACATCGTCGCCGTGATGGAAATTTCGATGATCCAGGAACTCCTGCCCCGGCCCCGCGAAGCGCGACGTGTTGTGACCGCCCACCAATCCCGGCAGGGATTTCCGCCATTGAATGGTCAGCCGCTCGAGCTTCTCGAGCAGTGCGGTTTCGATTAATGCCTGCGGCACTTTAGTGCACCGCTGCGCCGACGCTCGCGATAATCTTGCTGAGGATCGTCTCGGGGGTCTGCCCTTCCGCATGCGCGTCGAAATTCAGAATGATGCGATGACGCAGCACCGCCGGCGCGACGGTTTCGACATCTTCCGTCGCCAGATGCAGCCGGCCCCTCATCAGCGCCAGCACCCGCCCGCATTCCACCAGCGCCTGCGCGCCGCGCGGCGAGCTCCCGTAGCGGATGAACTTGTTGGCCAGCTCGTGCGCCTGTTTGCCGCCCGGCTGCGTCGCCATCACCATGTCGATCGCGTACTCCTGCACGTGCGGCGCGACTAATACCTGGTGGCACACTCCGCGCAATCCCAGAATCTCTTCGCGATTCAGCACCGCGTCCAAGATGGTCTCGTCGCGCTGAATGGTCCGCTCGACGATGGTGCTCAGATCGCTGCGCGAAGGATACTGCACCAGGATCTTCATCAGGAACCGGTCGAGCTGCGCTTCCGGCAGCGGATACGTGCCTTCCATTTCGATCGGATTCTGCGTTGCCATCACCAGAAACGGCGCTTCCAGTTGGTGCGTCTCCGTGCCGGTGGTCACCGTGCGCTCCTGCATCGCCTCCAGCAGCGCCGATTGCGTCTTGGGCGTGGCCCGATTGATTTCGTCCGCCAGCACCAGGTGCGCGAAAATCGGGCCCGGCTGGAAGCGCAGCCCTTTGTGCGTGCCCTCGGTATCGATAATCATGCTGCCGACGATGTCCGCGGGCATCAGATCCGGCGTGAACTGGATGCGCGAATACTTCAGATGCATCACCCGCGCCAGCGTGCGCAAAAGCGTGGTCTTGCCGAGTCCGGGAACGCCTTCAAGCAGCACGTGGCCGCCGGCGAGTAAACAAATCAGAACGCCGTCGACCACATCCTGCTGGCCGACGATTATCTTGCCGATTTCCTCGCGGACCCGGTTCAGTTGCGAGGTGGCCAATTGGAGAGCGGTTTCGGGCTGCACGTGATAATTCTACACCAGCCCGGCAAATCCGCCAGTCGGTCGAATCGCTATGTGGTGCTAACCAACGGTTTGTGACGTCTGAAAATGGAAAACCGCTCACGTGGCGCGGGCTGTCAAGCCTGCTGAGACGAGATTTCCGGTTTGCGGATCCGTTCCGGACATCCCGGCTTTTCGGCTTCCCTACTTCACCGCTTCCAGGAAACTCTTCAAATCCTTCTCATCCACTCCCGGTTCGCCCGGCGCGACGTTATTCAGCTTCCCGGCCTTCATCCACTGCTCCAGCCGATCCACCAGGCTGAACAGATGATCGAAGGAATCGACAGTAAACAGCAGCGGCTGATAATGGTGAATCTCGAACGCCTGGTTGATCGCCCATTCGAGCTGGATCGGAAAGCGCTGCACCTCCGGCGATTCGATGGCGTGCTCGATTTCGCCATACGAGCTGAGGAGGCCGCTGCCGTACACTCGCAGACCATTCTTCGAATTCATCAGTCCGAACTCGATCGTGAACCAGAAGAACCGGGCCATCGCCTTAACAATGCTGGTCAAAGTCCGTACCCGCTCGGCTTCATCGCGAATTCCGCCGACGATCTCCGCGGCCGTGTGCGCGCACTCGCCGAATCTCACCAGTGTCTCGGCAAAGTGCCCGTCCGTGTGCATCGGCACATGCCCCGCGATGTCGTGAAAAATGTCGGGTTCGGGAAGGTAATCCAGTTTGTCCAGTTCCCGAATCGTGATCGTGGTCGGAAATTCGCGATTGCGCAGGCAGTCGAAAAACAGGAACGCGGGCACGTATCCGCTCACGGCTTTCGCGCGAAATCCAGTCAGAGACTTCAGGAACCGGTTCACGTCTTCCAGCCGCGGCACGCGGTCCGGACTCAGGCACAGCGCTTCAATCCCCCGTTGAAAATCCGGGTTCGCATACCGTTCCCATCGCGGCAGCATGCGAGCGAACAATCGCCGCCAGGTTTCGTGATTTTCGGCGGAATACAGTTCGTAAGGTTGCTGGATATATAGCTCGCCGTGGCTGCGAGCTTCTTCGATGAACGACGCCTGATTGGTGGTCAACCCTGGACTGATCAAAGGAGTGCTCAGCGGTGTGCTCGGTGGATTGATCAATGAGCCCCTGATCAAGCCCGGACTGGCTTCACGTGAACCGACCTTCTCCGTAACCGGCAAGCAACACCTTCCGGCTCAATCATACATCAATGCAGACCCACAGACTAGTGGTGCTGAGTCATTTTGTAAGAGATATAGGGGAAACGGCTCGTATGATCTAGAGGCATCTCGCTGATACGATTGGTACGAGGGTACTGGATTATGCGTGGTATACGTGGGGCAGCGCCGTGCGCTGCCCTTTGGAGATTTCGTGGGGCAGCGCCATGCGCTGCCGTTTTGCTTTGCGGCATCGCGATTTGTGGCTCCGCCTACGGACAGACGATGGTCGAAACCGCGGCAGCCGCCGCGGGCGGTTCGGTCGGCGGCGTCGCCGGGAAGAAAGTCAGCGACGGCTTGAGCGCCATTTTCGAGAAGGTGGACAAGGCGACCGCCAAGGCCGCCAAATCCGGCGAGACGAAGGGAAGTTCGGCGGCAGGCGCCGCCGGCTCCGCGCATCGCGCTTCTACCCATGCCGCTTCCAGCCCGACTCGTAAGAGTGGTGACGAAAGCACTGGCGCCGACTCCAACGCGCCTCTGCTCGACGTCGGCCCCGGAGTCCCCAGAGTCGATGGTTCGAACGTGCCTCCGCCCCCGCCGCTTCGGCGCGCTTCGGTCCGCAAAGCAGCGCCCGCGCAGGAGCTGCCCCCGCCGCCGATCGCGCCCCCTCCTCCTCCCGCACCCCCGCCGCCACCCCAAATGACCGCCGCCGATCTCAAGCGCGTGACCTCCGGCATGCGGCGGAATGACGTCCTGAAGCTGGGCGAGCCAACCTCGCGAATCAGCATGGTCGACCAAGGCCACCTGCTCGAAATCTATCGTTATCAGTCCAGTGACACCACTCTCGGGGTGGTGCGGTTAACCGACGGCGCAGTGTCGACCGTGCTGATCCGATAGCGCCACCAACCTTGGCGCGCAACGCTCTCGGGACGCCTGGATGCTAGAATCCAGATGGGACGGTGAGCGCATCGTCGTCGGTGGAATGCGGGAAACTGATTGCTATCCCCGCCGGCGAGTTGTGATTCCGGGAACGTGAAGTCAAATGCCACAGACCAAGAACAAACCTGCGGGAGTAACTGAAGCCCCTGCGATTCGTGAAGGGACTGGCAAGGCTCGTTGGGAGGTCCCCATCCTGAATGTCGTGGCGCGCGGGACCACATTTCGTTTACGGACCCCCCTCCCTGTGACCATCGTGCGGGAAGGCGACAATTGGAGCTGCGAGGCCCAGGAGCTTTCGATCCTTTCCTTCGGACCGTCGCGTGAGTCAGCCGTTGAATCTTTTTCCGAAGACTTTCTCGCGATGTGGGAGGTTATTGGAAAATCTCCCGATGAACGGCTGACCCCCGGGGCGTTGCGCGTAAAACAACGTCTTCACGATCTGGTCGAATCAATCGTCCAAAGCTAGGGAGGGCCGGGCGCGGGTGACGCTCAAGGCACGGAAAGTCAAGCAAGCCCTGAAGGCGAAAGGGTTCCGAGAAGAAAACCGCCACCATCATTTTTACTTCCTTGAGCACCAAGGCAAGCTCACTCCCATCAATACAAAAATCAGCCACGGAGAGACCGATCTTTCCGATGGTTTGTGTTCGCAAATGGCGCGCCAGATGAAGATAACCACCGTGCAGTTCAGACAATTTGTCGACTGCACGCTGACCTCGGAGAGGTACGTCAGCATACTCATAAGCGCCGGGTTTCTGGAAAGCTCAAATCCGGCCGAACGTTGATTTCGTCGCCCTCCGGCCCCATCGGCCTTTTTCGAACGTGGTATCGTCGGGCGAATGAGGGCGATTCTTGCGCTCGGCCTGGCGATCCCGTTTTCGATCTGTGCTCAGACCCTCACTGGAACTGTGGTCGACGTCGACGGAAAGCCCATCGAAGGCGTCCGCATTGACCACGTTGTATTCGCCGACTCAATCAAGACCACGGACGGCGACGGACACTTCGCCGTGTTGCCGAAGGGGCCTGCGGTAGTCCTGCGAAAGTTGGGCTACCAAAGCAAGTTCGTGCCGGTGAATACGAGCGTCGAGTTACGACTCGTCCTGCTTACTGACCCACCGAAGGAGTTCCCAGCGTGCGAGGGGCATCCGCCTTGCTACTCATTGGGAGGATCGGAAGGGTTCTGCTTCCCCAAGCTCAAGCACGTCTCGGCCTCCCCCTTAGGACACGGCATTGATGCAATGGAGAGGAATTACCTTGCTGGGAGCGGATCGAAGGGAATCCTGCACGGCAACGGTACGAGTTGGAGCTTCGGAATCCCCGATGCCCGCAATGTGTGGGCATCCGTCGACTACTTTGAAACCGTGTTCACGAACGGCACCAGGGTCATTCGCGACTCGCGCGGCAAGACCGAATCGGGCAAGTTCTGGAGAGACCTGGACACCGTGGGTGAGTCGGCCTCTTATCACGATGCCGACGCCGCCACTGCGAATCTCTTCAACCGCTTGCTCGATGGCGCTTGTTGGTTGGCGTCCCCGAAGAAACAAGACCGCTGATAAACTTGGGCATGGAAATCCGGGTGCTCTCGAGCGCCGACACGGAAGCTTTCCGCGCCATCCGCCGCGAAAGCCTGGAGAACACGCCGCGCTCCTTCGCCGAATCGCTCGCCGAGCACGACGCTTTATCGCCCCAGGAATTCGCGAAGCGACTGGCGTCGTCCCTCTCCAAGGAAAATTTCATCATCGGGGCGTTTCGATCGAGCAATAACCCAGACTCTGCGCCCTTGCTCGCCGGCGTAGCCGGATTCGTCCGCAATCCGCGTCCGAAATTGCGCCACAAGGGCCTGATTTGGGGAGTCTATCTGCGGCCCGCCTTTCGCGGCACCGGCGTCGCTCGGGAAATTCTCGCGGAAGTCATTCGCCGCGCTAGAACGCTGGACGGCCTGGAGCAAGTCAATCTCAACGTGGCCACCGGCACTGCCGCCCGCCGCCTCTACGAATCGCTGGGATTCGAGGTCTACGGCCACGAACGCAATTCGCTCCGGGTGGACGGCGAATTCGTCGACGAAGATCTGATGGTGCTTCGCCTGAATCGGTAAGTGAGTAAAGTGGGGCCGCCACTCGTGGCGGCGAGCCGGCTTCAGCCGGCTTGTTCTCGCTCGGGAGTGTAAGCCGGTTTGAAGACCGGCTGCCGGCACGAGTGCCGGCCCCACATCCGTCGAGGATTCGTTCAAACTGGCCCACTACCGGTAAGTGCGCTAAGCGTGTGTTCCTGGCCAGCCGATTCTAGCTCCGCACATGCTGCAAAACCTTTGGTTCGGGAACAGAGGAGCGCCACAGACGCAGCCCCACGCGCGAGGAGCGCCAATAGTCGGGCCGCTAGCTATCATGGGATCCGCCGTGAGCGCCCAGACCAAAGCGACCACCCAACCAATCAGCGTCCACCCAAAAAACAGGTTCACAACGAAAATGGCCCCGACGTTGCGCTTATGCCAGCCAATGATCGTCGGCAGAAAGTACAGCGCCATGCACAGCGCAAACCCGAACCCGATAAAGTGAAATCCCATAGCGTTCCAAATATTACTACGTGATGTTACTACGTGATATTACTACGTTTCTTTGGGCGACGGAGTTCCAAGGAGTGGAGCTATTCTGGAAGCATGTACCCCCTCAAAAAAGGTAAATTCGCCAGCCAGGCCCATGTCGGCCTCCCCGAGGGCACCTATGAAGAGGAGCACGGCCGCAAAGGCTTCTACGGAAAATCCGCGCACCTCTATCACACCCACCCGCCAACCGATTGGATTCGATTCGAAGGCAAGCTTCGCCCGCATTGCCTCGATTTAAACAAGCTCCAGCCCACCGATCAACATGATCCCGAGGGCGCGCCCGTCGCGTTTCTCGGCAATGACGACGTGCGCTTGTACGTTTCGCGGCGGTCGAAGCCCATGCCGTTTTATTTCCGCAACGGCGACGGCGATGAGCTGCTGTTCGTCCATCGCGGCGAGGGCGTCGTCGAAACCGATTTCGGTCCGATTCCGTTTGAATCAGGCGACTACGTCGTCATTCCCCGCGCGGTCACCTATCGCGTGGTTCCCTCGACGAGCGACAATTTCTTCCTCATCGTGCAATCGAAAACCGAATTCGAGCAGCCCGAAAAAGGCTTGCTCGGCCAGACCGCTCTCTACGACCCCGGCGTGATCGTCACGCCCGAGCCCGCGCCCGCTTCCGGTGCGTCGGCGGCGCGTAGCCCTCGCGGCACTTCCGAATGGGAAGTGCGAGTGAAATCTGAGGACGAATTCTCGAAGGTCTTTTATCCGTTCAATCCCTTGGATGTGATCGGCTGGAAGGGCGACCTCACCGTCTGGAAAATCAATCTGCGCGACATCCGCCCGGTGATGAGCCATCGGGCGCACCTGCCGCCCAGCGCGCACTCGACTTTCGTCACCGAAGGCGCGGTGGTGTGCAGCTTCGTACCGCGTCCGCTCGAGCAGGACCCCGACGCGCTGCGCGTCCCCTTTTACCATCGCAACACCGATTACGACGAGTTCATTTTCTACCATGACGGCGATTTCTTCAGCCGCGACAACATCAAAGCCGGCATGTGTACGCTGCATCCGCGCGGCATTCATCACGGGCCGCACCCCAAGGCGCTCGCGAATCAGCACAAACGGACGCACACGGATGAGTACGCGGTCATGCTCGACGGTTTGAATCCCATTCACGTGCTCCCCGATGGGGAAAAGGTCGAATGGAAAGAATACTGGGCGTCGTGGAGTCCAGTCAAAAGCGAGACGGCCAAGTGACCGTCGATCCGGCCATCACGCCGCATCACAATTTATACAAGCTGCTGATCGGCTCGGTGGTTCCGCGCCCCATCGGCTTCATCTCGACGGTTTCGGCGGAAGGCGTGCGCAATCTGGCGCCGTTCAGCTTTTTCAACGCGGTGTGCGGCAATCCGCCGGTGGTGTGCTTTTCCGCATCCTTCCGCGAGCCCCGCAAGGACACCTATCTCAACATCCAGGCGACGCGCGAATTCGTGGTGAACATCGTGAGTGAGGAAATCGCCGAGCAGATGAATCTGACCTCGGGCGACTATCCGCTCAGCGCCGATGAATTCGAAATCTCCGGTCTGACGCCGCTGCCATGCGACCTGGTGCGTCCCGCGCGGGTCGCCGAATCGCACGTCAGCATGGAATGCCGCGTGATGCAGATCATCGTGGTGAGCGAGCGCCCCGGCGGCGGCAGCCTGATTTTAGGCGAGGTGGTCCGCTTTCATGTGGACGACCGGATCGTGGATAATTTCCGCATCGATCCCGATAAGCTGCGCGCCGTCGGCCGCATGGGCGGCAACGATTACGCGCGCACTCGCGATCGTTTCGAAATGATCCGGCCGAAAGTCTAAGCGGCGACTTCGGCTGGGTGAAGTACCTGGATGCCCGGATAGCGGGAGAATCCAGTTTTGTCGAAAGTGAGAATGGCGGCGAGGCCGTGCGCCTGCATCGCCGCGACCAGGCGAGCGTCATGCGCGGGCTTCCCCGAAACCTGGTACTGGACGACCAGGGCCTCCCAGAGCGGATAGATCGCCGACGTCTCAGGCAGTAAGAGAAAGATGCTCTTGAGTCGGGCGACTTCCGGCGCGACGCTGGCGGGACTCATACCCAGGCCGTTCCGCTCAATGGGGCGCGTAGCTACCACCCACAGCTCCACCAGGGTCTGAGGAACGATATGGAGCTCCCTGCTCCGCGCGGTCAGCTCTTTGATCGCTGAACGGACGACTTCACGCTGCGGATGGAGCGGTTGCAATGTACGAAGCAGCACGCTGGTATCTACGAGCACGCGCTAGGTCCGGTCGGAATAGATGCTCTCGCGGCTCATGGCCTCGTCTGAGAGTACGGGCGTGTTGGGGTCGTGGCTGTCTACCCATGCATCGAACTGCCGCGCCCACTCTTCCGGATTCGTTTTCTGAAGGTGAGCGATGGAAACCGGCTGTACAAACTGCTCCGCGATCTGGGCCAGCCAGCGCTCAACTGTCAGGCCACGGGCTTCAGCCTGGGCTTTCAGAACGGCTGCTTTTTCATCCGCGAGTTCAATGGTCAGATTCATCCTGCTGATCCTTCTGTCTTCTTCAAGCATAAACCACCTCGGGATTTCTAAGCTCACTTCAGAAACCCAAGACCGATCTGCCCATGCAAGCCCTGATCCGGCTGGGGCACGTCGCCGCCTCCGAACCACACGCGCACCTGGTCGGTTAGAACTTCAACCGTGGGATCGCACATGACCTCGCGATTCCACGGTTGATCGCCGGCGATCGGCTTGAATCCCATTTCACGATTCCAGTGCACGCCGTCGTTCGACCGCGCAAGACCGATGCGGCGCCGCTCTCCTCGATCGCGCCCGGTGTAGAGCATCCAATACCATCCGCCGGAGGACCACACCGCGGGCTCGCCCAAACCGTTTTCGTCGAATGCCCCGGCCGCACCCAATTCGAGAATCGGATTCGAGCGCAGTTTTTCCCAATGCACGCCGTCGTTCGATCGCGCGACGCCCAGCCGCTGCCGCCGCGCGCGATCCTGGCCCAGATAGAAAAGATAAAACTCGCCCGCGATTTGAATCACATAGGGATCGCCAACCGCGCTCTCGTCGAAGCTGCCCAACGGGCCGTATTCAACCACGGCTTGTCCAGTCTTCGTCCACGAAACACCGTCTTTCGACCGCGCCAGCGCGACCCGAACCGGATCGCCCGCCTGATACCAATACAGAATCTCATCGCCCGCAACCACCGCCGATCCATTCGCCGCGATCGCCGTTCCTTCCCAACCGCTTGGCGACAAAACGCGCCCCCGCTTTTCCCAATGGACGCCGTCTGACGAGCGCGCGACCGCGGTGTGCCATGCGCGGCCATCGTACTCAGAATAAAGGTTGAGATACTCGCCGTGAAATCGCACGACGGAGGGGTTGAGGACGTCGGTTATCTCGTTTCTTGACGAGTCGCGCGCGATTACCGGCTCCGGCATCGCCGACCACGCAAACGGACCGCCAGGGCCGGATGACTCCGGCGCCGGAAGCGTGAAGTCGGAGAACCGGGAACACCCACCAAGAAAAATAGCCACGAATAAACACGAATGAACACCAATGAATCGCAACTGCTTGAGTGTGTGATCCTCTTTGGAACGGGAAGGCGTCATGCTCACGAAACCAAGCTTACTTCGGAATCATCTTATCCGTGTTCATTCGCGTTCATTCGTGTTCATTCGCGGCTAATCCTTAAACCGGGATCCGGATCTTCAAACTGGCGCCCTGCCCCGGCCTCGAGTCGAGTTGAAGATCGCCTCCCAACATTCGCACGCGCCGTTTGATGCTGACCGGGCCCAGCCGCAACAGTTCCAGCTCGTCGAGCGAAAACGTGCCGCTGAACGGGAAGCCGCTGCCATTGTCTTCGGCTCGAATCTCGATGCGATGCTCGACCATTCCGATGGAGAGCGCGATGCGCGTGGCGCCGGAGTGCTTCTGAATATTGTTGAGCGTTTCGCGCACGATCTGAAGCAGCTCGAGCGAGACTTCGGTCTCGGCCGGATCGTGCAGATTGCCGCCCGAAAACGTAGCGCTGATGCCGGTTTCGCGCTGGAACTGGTCGAGCATGCGGCTGAGCGACGCCGGTAAACTGACACCATCATCAGCGGGTCGCATGCTGCGGACGAAACTGCGCAGCTCGCCCACCTGGCTGCGGCACAGTTCCTGCAACTGGCGCAGCTCATCGGCGGCAGCGGCGACGTCGCGCGCCAGAAGTTTTTTCACAATCTCCAGGCGCATCTGAAAACTGATGAAGCTTTGCAGCGGCCCGTCGTGGAAATCGGCGGCGATGCGCTGGCGCTCAGCCTCGCGCGCGCCCTGCGCCTGGGACCGGATGATGACGTTGTGGCGCAGCGTATTCGAGAGGCGCCGGTCGAGATAACGCTTGTGAAACGCGACCGAGATGGCCAGCCCGCCCACCGCCGTAGCCACCCACACCGGAGGCATCTCGCCCTGCGGCGCGAACAGCGCCGCCAACGCCACCGCCGTCACCGCGACGCCGGCCACGCGGATCAGATCGTGCAGCACAACCGCGGAAGCCAGCAGATAGGCGCATAATAGCGTGGACATCCATCCCGCCGACGGCCCGACCCAGCCCGAGCCGGCGATCCAGCTCCAGAATCCGAAAAACGCGGTGTCGGCCAACAGCGCGATGCGCGCGCGCACGGGGGAATCCAGGCGAAGCTCGAACAGCACGCCGATCGCGTACACCAGGTAGGCGGCCAGCAGCGCGAGCAGCGACGGAAACCGTTCGTCGGCTACGCGGGCGTACCACGCGAGACACGCCATTGCGAGCGCGATGCGTGCGATGCGGATTGCGAGCCGTCCCCTGTATGGAACCATAGTTCTAAGACCATGTCACGCCTGCTGGAGCGGCGATCCCGCTGTGTGAACGTCTAACCCGATTGTCTCAACGGATATCGCGTCGTCTCAACCAGACGTTTCAACGTACGTAAAGATACAGCCGATGGCTGCGCCCCTCGCCATCGTCGTCAATGTCTTCGACTTTCACCGGCTTCCAGGCCGAGAATTCGAAATCGTGCGCGACGATGCGGGCGCCCTTCTTGAGCTGCTTTTCGAGAATCGGGGTTACTTTGTCGTTGGACATCGGCAGCAGATAGACGGTCAGTAAATCGGCTGAAGCGTAGTCCTGCTTTAGCAGGTCGCCATGAATGATGCTCGCGAGCGACGCTAGGCCCAGGCTCTTGATTTTCTCCGCGCTCTGTCTGGCAAGGGCGTCGTCGAATTCGACTCCGACGGCGTTGGCTTTGTATTTCTTCGCAGCGGCGATGACGATGCGGCCGTCGCCGGAGCCCAGGTCGAACATTTTTTCACCGGCTTTGAGTCCGCCGAACTGGAGCATCTTGTCGACGACCATTTCGGGGGTCGGGTAATACGGCGCGAGTTTGGGGATGTCCTGGGCGAGCAACGCGAGCGCCGGGAGGAACAGCGCGAGAAATCGGACAGGACGCATGAGACTCACTATACAATGCTCACTCAGGTTGCGTCGCGCAATGTGACGCGAAGACCCTACGGCGCTTGAGGCGGCTCGCCGCGAAGCAGCCTGTCGACAAACTTCCTGATGTCGTCGCTGAGAACGCGGTGTTCGCGGATGTGGAGTTCCATCAATCGCTCCATGCGGTCCAGGCGCGATTCGCCAGCCTCGTTCCTGTTTTCTTCGGCCATCGGGCGTAAATATTATCGGATTTGGGGCGATGATTAAGGTGTCGATATTGGTGTCCTTATCAGGATGTGAGTGCCGCTCCTTCTAGTCGCGGCTCAGAAAGACAATTTAGGGCTGGAGGTAAACCCGGACCCGATTGCTGGCCTTGCCCGCGGCTTCCAAATACAATTCCGCAGGACCGTAATTGACAATCGCCGGGACCTCGATCTCGATCATGTAATACCCGATGAACGGGGCGAGCTCGGCGCGGATGACGTCGACCGGCTGCCGGTCCAGATACGCCTTCACCGGCGCGACCACCTGTGGAGGATTCTCGAGCGGCCCGGCGAGCCCGGTGGGCCAGTCCGGGTTGACGCGGCCGAGGCCCGTCGCCAGGATCTGAATGCGCCCGCGCGAATGCGCCGTGTTGATGGCATCCAGAATGACGCCGCTATCGCCATCCAGCAGAATCGGCGAGCCGTCGCGTTCCACCAAAATCCCCGGCGACGCCGCTTCGAGCTGCATCGGCATGTTCATTCGCCCGTTGGGACCCTCGACCGCGAGCGACAGGGAATCGCCGCGCGCTTCGAACGGAATCTGAAGCTGCGATTCGGTGTCATTGGAGGTGAGTACCGGCACCTGGAGGTCCCCCGCGCGCGCCGATTGAACGCGTGTGCCCAGCACGCTGACCAAAGATCCGGGCGAAGCGGCCCGCGCCACCAGGTCGGCTGTCGAAACCACGCGCGGATCGCGCGCGCGATGCGGCGCGAGCGTCGAGTACACGCCATAGCCATACACCGCCGCCCAAAGCTGATTGCCCTGCGCATCCAGCTTCACATCGGCCACCGGAGCACCCTGCGGCAGACCCTTCACCGGCGTCCATTGAGGATACGAGCCCGGGACCCGCAGGTCGGTGTAGGTCATGAACACACCCCGGTCGGTGGCGACATACAACGCGCGGGTCGCGGGGTCGGCGGCAATTCCCTGCACGCCGACATCGGGAAGATTGCCGGTCAGGTCGTCCCAGTATTCGCCGCCATTGCCGGAATGGACCACATGCACCGCTGGAAGCGGCGATGCCGGGTCGCGCTGCCGCGTCCCGAGCACCGCCACAGCCGTTCGCGGATCGGCCGGATCGATCCAAAACCTCCGGACCGCGCCGGATTGGCCGAGCGGACGGGTGGCCCAACTCGCGCCGCCATCGTTTGAAGAGATCATCCGCCCGTCCACCGTGCCGAGGTAAATCGTGTCGCCCGCCACGGCCATTGCCGTCACACGGGTTCCCGCGGGTTGCGCCGAATAAGCCTGCCGCTGCTGAAGCTCGGCCGCAAGATCCGTGCTGTCCAGCGCATCGTGCCACGCCAGCTTTTGGCCCGGCTCCCACTCGACTGCGCTCCATATCGACTCCCCGCTGCCGGATGACTGCGCTAGCGCCAGGCGCACGCCGCGATCGCCTTCCGGAAGCGTCAGCAAACGCATCGCGGGAAGATTGGGCAGCGCCTGATTCAGACCGCTCCAGGTCTTTCCGCCGTCGAGCGACCGAAACACGCCGGAGCCGCCCGCGGCCACGATCTCGTCGGGATTCGCCGGCGAAACCGCCAGATCGCGAACGTCGTCGCCGATGATCGAGGAATTGCGGAACGCCGTCAGGTTGTCCCAACTCGCGCCGCCGTTTTCGGAGCGATACACAAATTTGCCGAACGCGTAAGCCGTCGCCGGCGCCCCCGGCGCGGCCCGCACGCGCGCGATACTTTCGGGAAGCCGCTCGGGCACGGCATCCTGTGCCGTCTGCGGGACCACCGCCGTCGTCACCGCTCGCCAGTTCTCAAAATCCGTGGTTCCGAAAATGCTCCCCGATTCCGTCTGGATCAACAAGGCGCCGGAGTTGGAATACCAGGCGCGATTTACCGGACCGGTGGCGAGGCCAGCCAGGGAACGATCGATGGCCGCATTGCCCACTCGTCGCCAGTCCCGGTTGTACGCATCCCCTGACTTAGTTAGATCAACGCCGGCGGGACCGCTGGTGTTCAGCGCTCCACTGTTCTGGGCGCGCAGTCCTGCCGATAGCAGTATGGTGGCAAACGCGAGTCCTGTGGCAATAAAGCTCCGATGTGTGGCTAATCTATACACGCGCTGAGTCCATTGTATGATAACTTATCGGCTGTTTGTCTCTGAAACTGTTGATTCCCATAGGCCTATAGGGGCCGGATTTGCCCGGGCGTACACTTGCTTTGCAATTTTAGTGTTAGACTGGCTTGAATTGGTTCTGGTTCCTTAGGAGCCAAGGAGAAGGTGTGTTTCCGATGGGCCACCGCCCGATCGTTACGGCCAAGTTGTCGCTGCTGAAAGCAGCCGCGGCGGAGCTGTGTTCGACGGCGTGTTTGGCGGCATTTAGCGTCCTCCTATTGCCCACTGTGGGCAGCGCGCAGGCGCCCTTCGGCGCCGACCAGCACGCCGCGAAGGCCATCCAGGTGACTGGCAGCGTTTCCGTGCTCAGAGACGGCGTCGAATACGCGGTGATGGAAGGCAGCGAAGTTCGCGTAAAAGAGTTGATCTTCACGGGGGCCGACGGCAGCGCGCGGTTCCAGGTTTCCGACGGATCCACCTTCGACGTGTATCCCAATTCGCGCGTGGTTTTTCGCAAGAACCAGCCGAACTGGCGCGACCTGCTCGACGTTCTGGTGGGGCGCGTCAAGGTCCACATCCAGCACCTGGGTGCTCAGCCTAATCCCAATCGAATCCTGACGCCCACCGCGGTGATTTCGGTGCGCGGGACCACTTTCGACATCAGCGTCGACGAAGACGACGAAACCACGCTGGTGGAAGTGGAGGAAGGCGTGGTGGAGGTGCAGCACGCTCTGCTGCCGCGTGGGAATCCGAAAGTCTTGACCGCCGGCGAATCGCTTCACGTGTATCGCAACGAGCCGATCGCATCCAACCGCTTCGACAAGGGCGAGTTCGTCAAGCGCAGCGTGCGGATGGTGGTGGATGCGCTCAGCACCTATGAGTCGCGAATCCCGAGAGTGGGGGGCGTGGGAAGTTCCGGCGGCGCGAGCACCGGTTCCGGCGACACCAAGAAACTGCCGCCTCCGCCGACTTCGCCGGGAGTTCCCGGTCCGCCGCCGCCGAGCGGTGGATTTACCTCCGGGTCGACCGTTTACGTGAACGGCCACACCTATGGCGTGACACAAAGGACCCAGACGCCCGAAACGCGGTGGCACAAGGTGGGTCACGCAGTGGTGCATATGTTGTCGCGCCTGATGTTCGGCACGCCGCCCGAGGACGAAATCATCCGCGCCATCGGGCACCGGCCGCCGGATTAGCCGGGATTTCCTCCCGCGACGGCGCACGGCGGCGAGGGCGCCCCGAACGCTATACTTGCAGACAGCGCTTCGCCCTGGGTAGAATCAATACGTTTCCAATCGAAGCGGTTTAAGATTAGGTCTGGAGGATGCATGTCTGTTGAGCAGAAGGTCAAGCAAATCATCGTCGAGCAACTCGGCGTGGATGAGGCCCAAGTCGACCCCACAGCCAGTTTCGTTGATGATCTCGGCGCGGACTCGCTTGATATCGTCGAGCTGGTCATGGCGTTCGAGGAAGCGTTCGACCTCGACATCCCGGATGAAGACGCTGAAAAGATTCAGACGGTCAAGGATGCCATCGACTATATCGAGTCGAAGAAGAAGCCTTAGTCCGGCGCCGCCCTTCCACCACCAGGGAGCCCTGCTTGCCACGTAGAGTCGTAGTTACCGGAGTCGGGTTAATGACTTCGGTTGGAATCGGCACTGAACCCGTCTGGACGGCCATCAAGGGCGGCCAGAACGGAATCGGTCCCATCACCGCGTTCGATGCCACGCAGTTCAACTGCCGCATCGCGGGCGAGGTGAAGGGTTTCGATCCAGCCGCTTACATCGAGAAAAAAGAGATCAAGAAGATGGGGCGCTTCAGCCAGTTCGCCGTCGCGGCGACAGAGTTCGCGCTCGAATCGGCGGGCTTTGCCAGAAACGAGTCGGGGTTCAAAGTGAATCCGGATGACGCCGAACGCACCGGCGTCTACATCGGCAGCGGAATCGGCGGATTCGAAGTGATCGAGCGGGAGCACAAGATTCTGCTCGAAAAAGGTCCCAGCCGCATGTCGCCGTTTTTCATACCGGCGACCATCATCAATCTGGCGTCCGGCTACGTGTCCATCCGCACCGGCGCGAAAGGTCCCAACTCGGCCACGGCCACGGCGTGCACCACCAGCGCGCACGCGGTGGGCGATTCGGCGCGCATCATCCGCTACAACGACGCCGACGTGATGATCTGCGGCGGCACCGAAGCGTGCATTACGCCGCTGGCGGTCGGAGGGTTCGGCGCGCAGCGGGCGCTTTCGCAACGTAATGACGATCCGCAGCACGCGTGCAGACCCTGGGACAAAATGCGCGACGGATTCATCATCGGGGAAGGGGCGGGCATTCTGATTCTCGAAGAGATGGAGCACGCCAAGCGCCGCGGCGCGCCGATTCTGGCCGAACTGGTGGGCTATGGAATGTCGGCCGACGCGTTTCACATTACCTCGCCGCCGGAGGACGGCGACGGAGCGTATCGTGTGATGCGCAACGCGCTGCACGACGCCGGGATCGAGCCGCATCAGATCGATTACGTGAACGCGCACGGCACCTCCACCGATGTGGGCGACCGCATCGAGACTGTCGCGCTCAAGCGCGTGTTCGGCGAGCATGCGTACAAAATCGCCATCAGCTCCACCAAATCGATGACCGGGCATCTGCTGGGTGGCTCGGGCGGCCTGGAGGCGGGAATTTCGGTGCTCGCGATTCGCGACCAGATCGCGCCGCCGACCATCAATTACGAAGTTCCCGACCCGAACTGCGATCTGGATTACGTTCCCAATCACGCCCGCCCGATGAAGATCGACTACGCGCTGTCGAATTCGTTCGGCTTCGGCGGGACCAACGGATGTTTGATTTTCAAGAGGCACGAGGCCTCCTGAGGTTGTCATGAAAATTTACTGGCCCCGGTCCCCCGGCCCCTGTCCCCAGTCTTTATGAAAATTATCGTCGCGATCAAGCAGGTTCCCGTCCGCGATTCGCAGCTCCGGACGGACGCAGCCGGCAAGTGGATCCAGGAAGCCGATCTGAGCTTCGAGATCAATGAGCCCGACGCCTACGCTTTGGAAGAGGCGCTCCAGTTGAAAGAGAAGCATGGCGGCGAAGTGATCGCGCTGTGCGCGGGTCCGGCGCGGGCCGGGCAGACCATTCGCGAGGCGCTGGCGAAAGGCGCGGATCGCGCGATTCACATTGAAGAAGAGAATCTGAACACGCTGGATACGCTGGGTGTCGCGAAACTGCTCGCGGCGGCGGCGAAGGCGGAGAGCCCGGATCTGTTCCTCACCGGTTTGCAATCGGATGACCTGGGCTACGGACAGACCGGCGTGGTGGTCGCGGAACTGTTGGGGTTGCCGCATTCGACCATCATCATGCAGGTGGATGTCGATGGTCCGGCAATCCGGGTAAAGAGAGAACTGGAGGACGGCTGGTTTCAGAACATCGCGATGCCGCTGCCGGCCGTGCTGACCATTCAGAGCGGCATCAACAAGCTGCGCTATGCGACCTTGATGGGGATCAAGAAAGCCAAACTGAAGGAGATCAAACGCGTAACGGCGAGCGAGCTGGGCGGCGTCCCGGCGTCCATTGCAGTGATCGAAAAGATTTACGTGCCTCACAAAACCAAGCAGGCGCAGATTTTCGAGGGCGACGCGAAGACGTCGGCGGCGAAGCTGGTCGAGAAGTTGAAATTTGAAGTCCGCGTGATCTGAAGGAAAACATTTAGCCGCGAATGAACGCGAATCCACGCAAATGAAAACGACCACGTTCCGGATCTTTGATTTGGATTTGATTCGCGTTCATTTGCGTTCATTCGCGGCCGATTCGGTTTTGTTCGTAAAGGAAAGCACATGAGCATCCTAGTAGTTCTCGAACAGCAAGGCGGCAAGTGGCATCGGATGTCGTGGGAGACGCTCGCGGCGGCGCAGCAGTTCGGCGCTTCGTTGGGACTTCCCGTGGAGGCCGCAATCGCCGGAGCTGGCGTAGGCGCGCTGGCCGCCGAGGCCGCCACCAAGAAAGTCGCCAAGGTCTACGCCGTCGAACACGACCTGCTGAAGGATTACACCGCCGACGGCTACACCGCCGCGATCGAACAACTCGTGCGCAAGGTGAATCCGAAGATCGTTCTGTTCCCGCACACCTATCAGGTGCGCGATTTCGCTCCTAAGCTCGCCACGCGCTTCGATCAGGTGCTGATCAGCGACGTGATCGCAGTGCGCTTCGAATCTCCATCGCCCGTATTCGTGCGCCTTTTGTTTCAGGGCAAGCTCAATGGCGACGTGCGCGTCGGCGGAGCGGACCCTCACTTCGTGTCGATTCAGGCTGGGGCGTGGCGCGCGGATACTCTCGAATCGGGAACCGGCGTCGTCGAGACGTTCACCCCCGCGCTCGACGCATCGAAGATCCGGCAGAAACCGGAAGCTCCCTTCCGCGAATCGGCGCGCGCGGTGGATCTGACCGCGGCGGAGATTATTGTTTCCGTCGGGCGCGGGATCAAGGAGAAGGAAAACATTCCGGTGGTGGAGGAGCTGGCCAAAGCTCTCGGCGCCGAGCTCGCGGCTTCGCGGCCCATCTGCGACGCGGGCTGGCTGCCCATGGAGCGGCAGGTGGGAAGCTCGGGGCAAACGGTTGCGCCCAAAGTGTATATCGCCGTCGGCATTTCGGGCGCAATCCAGCATTTGGTGGGGATGAAGGGCGCCAAGACCATCGTCGCGATCAACAAGGATGCGAACGCGCCCATCTTCGAGGTTGCCGACTACGGGATCGTCGGGGATCTGTTCGAGGTTGTGCCGGCGCTGGTGGCGGAAGTGAAGAAGGCCAAGGCCTAGTCTTGGGTGGGGCAGGGCCATGCCCTGCCGGCGAGGTAAAGTCCGGCCCGAGGGCGCCGCCGGAGCGCCAAGATCCGGTCGTTTCCGGCAGAAATTCGCCGCGGACACTGGCGTCGATAACCTTTATTGTCAGCATCTTACGATACTTCGAAAGTGGGGATCAACCTGCCGATAAGGAGACCATGAGCTCCATAAGCAACCCTCTTTCCGCCAGCAACTACCTGGAATCGGTTCTCAGCAGCGCCCTACAAAACACTGTTCTGATAGCCCACCCGTCGGGCAACCCGACCGCCAGCACACCCGCGTTTTCGGTCGGACAACCAAACGACATCGGCAACCTTTCGCCGCTCTCCCAAGTGCTGAGCACGCTCCAACAGCTTCAACAATCGAATCCGGCAGAGTACGCGCAGGTTACCCAGCAAATCGCCACGAATTTGCAAACCGCCGCCAAGACCGCACAGTCCGACGGCAACACCACTGCGGCGACCGAGCTATCCACACTCGCCACCGACTTCACCAACGCCTCGACCAGCGGCCAGCTCCCCAACATCGCGGATCTGGCGCAGGCAGTCGGCGGTCACGGCCACCACCATCATCATGGGGCTCATCCAATCATAGATCCGCTCCCCCCACCGCCCGGTTCGGCCAGCCCCGGTTCGACCAGTGCGCCCAGCAGCACCACGTCCACCCCTACGGCGCCCAGCACCGCGCCGCCCAGCCTCAGTTCGCCTAACTCGACGGTAAGCCAATTCCTGGCATCCCTCGCTGCCGGCGAGTCCAACGGGCCCAATGGAACTCAGAACGATTCACTGAATCCGGCTGCCATTATTTTCAACACACTGGCGGCCGCCGGGATTACCGGCTCCAACGGCTGATCGCTGGCGATGGGCCGAAGTCAGAAGGCGATGAGTTAGCGTTCGGGGATAGTCAGCTCTTGAATTTCGAGAAGCTGGTCGAGCAGCACGGGAACGTCAATCGTGGCGGTTTTCCATAACTCGGCAAGATCGATATCGTCATAGGCATGAACAATGCGGTTTCGCATACCGCGCATGTTGCGCCAAGGTATATGCGGAAATCTTGCCTGGACCCCGCCGCTAAGCCGCCGGGTAGCCTCTCCGAGGACGGCAAACTTAAAACACACGGCTGAAATAAGTAGGGAGCTCTGGCGGAAGCCAGACTCTTCCGTATCTTCCAGAAAAAATGCAATATCACGGCACGCGTCGACAAGATGCGCGGCCGTCTTCGTGGCTAGTCGGAGGCATACACCAGCCGGGCGCTCTCGAGAACTCCGCTTCGCTTGAGCGCGTTGCGGTTCGACTCGATCGCACGACGGCTGACCAGGTCTACGCTCTTGCCCAGCAGGTCCCCGAGTTCATATTCGGCCTGGTTATGCTCCAGCAATCCCCAATTCGCATCGGGAGCGACGGTGACTAACAAGTGGAGGTCGGCCTCGAAACCCGCCCACGATGGATCGAACGTCTCCAGCTTCGCGATCTTCCAACGCTTGCAGAAGGCGTTCAGAACGGCCTGGTCCACGGGAATCGACTGCGTCGCATCACTGCCATGCTTTACTGCCATGCTTTGATGATAGCTCGCGCTGGCGGGAGCCAGGTATAGAGCTACATCTTCGGGAAGCGGCCGTGGATCAGCTCCTGCCGATCGGCTGGGAACCTCTACTGCAATTCATCGCGAGACGGGTTGCCCCGCCGCTCTCGTAGCCACAGCGAAGGAGGCGAAGGCCCAGCGCTCACTGCTAGATATTCGGAAACGCGCCGTGGATCAATTCCAGCTCCGTCGGCGACCACTTCTGCTTCAGCTCGTCGCTATACAACTCGTGGGCAAGGCCCTGGCGGCGCTCCCGCGGCGTCAGAACGTCGTAACGCTCATGCAGGCTCTTGATCGCGTCATTGACGGCTTGCCGTCGTTCCGGCGTTAGCGTTTGCATCAGCTCCAGTTTGTGAATCGCGCGTTCGCGCTGCACCGGCGTCATTGCGTCGAAGCGCGCGAGCTGCTTCTCCAGATTCTCCCGCCGTTTCGGCGGCAATTTCGCCAGTTCCTTCTCCCGCTGCTCGGGCGATAAGGCCTGGAATTGCCGCAACTGCTGCACGGGATCGGGCGGGGGCACTCTTGGATTCGCATTGAGTTGCCTGCGAGGAGCCGGCAGCGGCGCGTTCTTGACCGCCGGCGGACGGTTCGCGCCTTCCGACGCCTTCACCTGAGCCGACACTCGCGGCGCATAGGCACACACTGCCAGTAAGGCCGTCGCAACTAGGGAACGCATCCGCATCAGTTTAACACTGGGCTTATCTATGAGACCTGTCGATGGAATCCGCTACATCACGCGCGGCGATGCATGCGTCGCGGGCGTCGCTTGCGAACCAGGCATAAGGAGATCCAGTTCGTCGAGCGCATTGGCCACCTGCTCGATGTCCACGTGGGTATCCACGTGGATGTCGCCTTCCATCTGCGCGGTGTTTTGCACCGGCTGGGGCCCTCGCTTGATCGTTAGATCCATCCAGCCGGCAGTCCGCAGTCCGATCGCCAGAAGCGCGCAGGCCGCCAATATGGAGATCGCCGAAATCGACGAGATCGACGAGATCGTCGGTTTCCAGATGGACCCACGCGCGGCGGGCATCAAGCTGTTCAGCCATCTTCGCCACACGGGGGCGGTTTGTTCGTGCGCGATGCGCGCGTACAGCCGGGCGTCGAAATCCGGCGAAACTTCGGGAACATCCGCCTGACCCCAGTGATCCAGCGTTTCCCATACCGTGCGCTGCGCCGCTACCATCGCGGTGCATTCATCGCAATGCGCGATATGGCGCTCAAACTCCGCGCGGGGCTCTGCATCCATCACGCCGGCGCAATAGTCGACCACCATGTCGAGCACGGCTCCGCGTCCCTTGGACATCAGTTGACAATTCATAATCTTCCCTCTTTAAGCCAAATGCGAAAGGCGGGCGCGCAACGATTCATATGCCCGGAACAGCAGCGATTTTACCGCGGATTCCGAACACGCGAGCGCGCGTGCGATTTGAGTGTATTCGAGCTCGTGATATTTGTGCATCATCACGGCCGCCCGCTGCTTCTCCGGCAGCGTCTCAATCGCTTTTCTCACCTCACGCAGTTTCACTTCGTATAACAACACCTGCTCGACGTTGCGTTGCCGGTCGGCCACCTGCCGCTCACCGCCGTCGGGCAAATCCGTGTCCAGGCTCTCCTGGCGCTTTTCATGCTTACCGTCTCGGATATAGTTCAGCGCCAGGTGCGTCGCGATCCGAAACAGCCAAGTGGTGAACTTGGCTGTCGGCTCATAGGTGGCGCGGCTTCGGTACACACGCAGGAAAACCTCCTGCGCAAGTTCCTCCGAAACCGGTTGGTTCTGCACCATGCGGTACAGAAAATGCACCACTGGACCCCGATGACGCTCCAGCAACAACCCAAAACTGGTGTCATCGCCCTCGCGCACCCGCAGCATCAGCTCGGCGTCTCGTTCCAGGGCTGCAACCGCCTCCATATTCTTTCGAACCCCGCTATTTCCAGAAGGTTGCGTGCGATTCGAGGACGGCTCCAAGGGTTCGCCCTGGGCCGGGGTTGGCGAGTTCCCGGTAGACCGCGAATTCACCGCAAAATACGGGAGTTTCACCGGCGTTTCACCGCAACTATTCGCCTTTTAGCGACCGCTCCAGCAGATCGCGAAGCGCCTCGCGCGGCCCCTTTCCCGCATACAAAACTGCGTGCATCTGTTGCATTATCGGCAGATCCACTTGAAACCTCTCCCCCAGCGCCACCGCCGCCGCGCACGTTTCGACACCTTCGGCGATCATGGGCATGGATCCCAGGATTTCGGCCAACGGACGGCCTTTCGCCAGCTCGATGCCGACCCGGCGATTCCGGCTTAGTTCCCCACTACAGGTTAGTACTAGATCGCCCAGGCCGGCCAAACCCGCAAGAGTTTTTGGCTGGCCGCCCATCGCGACCGCCAGCCGGGTGATCTCGGCCAGCCCTCTAGTGATGAGCGCGGCGAGCGTATTGTTTCCCAATCCCAACCCCTGGCACACGCCGGCTCCGATCGCGATCACGTTCTTGAGCGCGGCGCCGACCTCCACGCCGATCGGATCGGGATTGGTGTAGAGGCGGAAAGTGGGGCCGGAGAAAGCCGATTGCACTCGTTCGGCGGTTCGCAGATCGGCGGCGGCGATCACCAAGGCCGCGGGTTCGCCGCGAGCAACTTCACGCGCGAAGGTCGGCCCGGAAAGCACGGCGACTTGGGCTTCGAAACGCTCGGCGGTTACTTCCCGGAGCACTTCCGACATGCGTAGCAGGGTGCCCCGCTCGATACCTTTGGTGGCGCTGACGAAGGTCATCGACGGATAGAGGTGCTTGCGGGCTTCAGTGTACACGCGCCGCGCGTGACGCGACGGCATCACACCGAGGACGATCTCCGCGCCTTCGAGCGCACGGGCGAGCGCGGTTTCGATCTCGACGGAGTCAGGCAGTTTAAGTCCGGGAAGATAGATATGGTTTTCCCGCGACGATTGTATACGCGCGGCGAGATCGTGTTCGTAAACCCACAGACGGACGCGATCGAATCGGGGGGCGAGGACGATGGAGAGCGCCGTGCCCCAGCCTCCGGCGCCAAGAATAGCGAGGGTCATCGAGCCTCACGCACAGTGGTCTGAGCGCCTAGAAAAAGGATTAGCCCGGTTTCAGAGTTAACGTCGATCAGCGGCCCTGGTGGGGCGGGTCCCCTGACCCGCGCGCGACCCCCTGGTCGCGCCATGAGACCGGCCAGGGGGCCGGTCTGCGGACGAGGGCGTCCGCCCCACATTGGTCTACAAGAACTCTGAAAACGCTCTAGCCGCGAATGAACGCGGATGAACGCGAATAAGACATCAGAATCATATTTGTGTGCATTCGTGTGTATTCGTGGCAAGAACAGCCTTTTAGGACGCGTAAGGATTTCAGTCATCGCCGCCTCCACCTAAACACGCTTTCGTTGCCGGCGCGGAGCCGTTCGATGTTCGACTTATGTCGCCACACGATGAACGCGCCCGCGATGAGCGCGGAAATCAAGACCGGCGCGGGCGGATGATCGATCATCCAGACCGCGAGCGGGAACATCGCGGCACACAGCACCGATGCGGCTGAAATGTAGCGCGAGGCGGCGACAACGATCACGAAGACGAGCAACGTGGCGAGCATCGGAATCGGCGTCAGAACCAGGAACGCGCCAATGAAGGTCGCCACGGCCTTACCGCCTTTGAATTTCAGAAACACGGGATAAGCATGCCCCGCCATCACGGCGAGCGCGGCGACGCTCATCCACATCACCTGGTTTGACGGGTCGTCGCGCATCAGGTGTTCCGTGTGCAACACCGCGAAAGAGCCTTTGGCGATATCCAGCAGCAGCGTCGCGACCGCGACAGCGCGGCCGGTGGTCCTGAGGACATTGGTCGCGCCGATGTTTCCGCTGCCTGAGGCGCGCACATCCTTGCCGGTGGTCAGCTTCACCAAAAGATATCCGAAGGGAATGCAGCCGATCAGATACGCAAAGAGAATCCCAATTAGGGCCTGCATGGTTGTGTCAGCCGGAACTCGTTCTTAAGCAATCGTCGTCATTATGCACAAACGTCATTACTCACATCACGTGAGCCCGAATTGGGCGAGCTTGGTATATTTCCCCGCCGCGGATAAATACAGATGGAATTCAGTCGCACGGAACGAGCCGAATTCAGCCGGTCCGAGCGAATCTATCACGCTGCGTAACTTACTAAGAGCGTCCGGCGGCATTCGATCGCGAATGCGCGCCAGAGTCAGATGCGGCGCGTAGTCCCGATTCTCCCTGACGACGCCGATGGCGTGAACGGCCGCATCGGTCGCCTGCGCGAGCTGCCGCAGTTCCTTGCCCGCGTTAACACCGGCCCATAAGACCCGCGCGTTGCGAGCGTTCGGGAACCAACCAAGGCCGCTGATGCCCACCTGGATGGCGCCGGGCGATCCGATACTCAAGAGCGCGCGCTGCATATCCTCCAGGCGATCTTCCGGCCACTCGCCGATGAATTTCGTGGTGATGTGCAGATTGTCCAAGCGAGTCCAGCTCAACTTCACCAACGACGCAGTGGGACGCAAGCGGTCAAGCAGGGCCCGCAGATTATTTTTCACGTCATTCCCGACGTCATCCTTCACGCCGGGAGAGATTTCAATCGCCGTGAACAAGCGCATGGAAACCTTCTAGTTTACGCGAAGTGTTCCTCAAACGCGCCGCACGTACTGTATACTGTCTCGTTGGGATTCACTATGAAAAAACTAGCTTCGCTCATGCTCGTGTTCTCGGCCTGCCTGTGGGCTGCCGATTTCTGGCAAAGCAAGCCGTTCACCGAATGGGCCGACAAAGATCTCACAAAGATGGTCACCAATTCGCCGTGGGCCAAGGAGTTCATCGTTGAAATGCCCGGCGGTGCGGCGGGAGGCGGGGGCGGCGGCAAGGGCAAGGGCGGCGGAACACGCGACGGCGGCCAGACAGGCGCGGCGGAGGCGGGGGGTGGAATGCCAAGCCTAACGCTCGTCATTCGCTGGGTGAGCGCACTGCCGGTGAAGCAGGCGATGGTGCGAATGAACTTCAAGGGGGACGCGGCAAGTTCGCCGGAAGCCAAGCAGCGGCTCGAAGCGAATGAACCCGACTACGTGATCGCCGTCTCAGGCCTCAACCGCGGTCTGGTGCGCGGCAGCGCGGATGAACTGAAACAGGCCATGATGGCGGCGACGCAGTTGGTCATCAAAGGCAAAGAGCCGATCAAGCCCACGGACTTCAGGATCGTAGGTCAGGGGAGAGTGGATGCCTTGTTCGCATTCCCGAGAACCAACCCGATTACCGAGGATGATAAAGAGGTCGAATTTCAGTCCAAGGTGGGAGCGGCCGGTGCAACGATCAGCATCAAGCAGAGGTTCCGGCTGAAGGACATGATGTTCAACGGCAAGCTGGAGCTGTAGGGGCAAAGGCGGGGGCAACGAAAGTATCCACGCGGTGAGGGAGGGTCCCCCACCCTGACGGGTGGGGCTGGAGAGTGGTGAGGCGCGGGCAGGAAATGTTCGAGGGACGGCCGCTGCCGCGATCGTTTTACGCCCACCCGACGGTTGAGGTGGCGCGAGCACTGCTCGGCAAGATCGTCTCGCGCGGGGAAACCTCGGGACGCATTGTCGAAACCGAAGCCTACCTGGGCATCGAGGATGCCGCGGCGCATTCCGCCCGAGGAATCACCAATCGAACACGCGTGATCTTCGGCGCTCCCGGACATGCCTATGTTTATCTGATCTACGGGATGTACGAATGTCTGAATCTGGTGGCGGAGCCGGAGGGCAGGGCGGGATGCGTGTTGATTCGCGCGCTGGAACCGCTGACTGGCTTGGCCATCATGCGCCGCAGACGGCCGGGAGCGCGGGGCGTCGAGGCGTTGGCGAACGGTCCGGGTAAACTAACGCGCGCGCTGGGGATCACGCGGCGGCACAACGGCGCGGATGTGACGCGTGGCCGGCTGGTGGTTAGCGAGGGGGCAGAGGGCGATCGATTCGAGATCGGCGTTTCGGCGCGCGTGGGGATTTCGAAGGCGGCGGATCTGCCGCTACGGTTTTTCATCAACGGAAATCGATTTGTGAGCCGTGCGGCTCCGCAAGCGCGTTGAACAGCCAGGCGCGGGTCAGGTCGCGGTCGGCGCGATCGGTTCATTCAACGAGGTATGGCATATCGCCGGCGAATCTCGTTAAACACTTCCCGTGCCGGCCGCGTGCGGCCGTTGGCGACGTCATCAAACCCCTGGCGGATTGCCTCATGGACATCGGAGTAGGCGGCAATGTCGAGCGATCGTTGATAAGCTTCAGCGTCCTCGACGACGGCATCAGCCTTGCACGCGCGGCGCGTGGCCTTCACCAGCCTGGTCTCTTGATGGATTTTCCCTACTTTCTTCATGTTCTCCGTGGCCCCATTAGTTCATCGGGTTTGAATTCTGACCGTGCGCCGTGGCGGATGTGGAGCACAAGGACTTGCTTCTCGTCCTCCAACACGCGGTAGATCGCCCGGTAAATATGCGGTTTGTTGCCGTAAAGCAGATGCCTCAGGTCACCGTCCTCTGGCGTCAACGGGCAGCGGTTCGGGCGGGATCGCAGCGCACGAATGGCGTCCCTCAGGCCGAGATACCAGGTCCGGGCAGCGCCGGACGTACGGGCCTCAATCCTTCGGTAGATACCAGCGAGATCCCGCTCGGCGCGGGGCATGATCTTAACGCGATATGCCATGGGCCGCTTCAAATTCACCGAAGAATTCGTCGACGTCGCGGCCTTTCCCCTGTCGGGCTTGCTCAAGCCCCTGGCGGATTGCCTCATGCACATCGGCCTGGGCAGCAATGTCGAGAAGCCGCTGATAGGCTTCCGCGTCCTGGACAATGGCCTGAGCTTTGCCTTTGACGGTCAGCACCACGGGCCGCTTACTCTTTTTGAGCTGCTTCATAAAGTCGCCGGAGCGGCGGCGAAACGTGGTGAGCGATTGAATGTCTTTGGTGATATCAAGCATGGGGGCCCTTCTTTAAGGAATAGCACCTTTTTAAGTGCTCATCGTTTTTCGCCGTTTTCGTACCGCTCCCTTACGGTCGCGGTTCCGTGAGGCATTTTTGTAGGCCGCTCCCTTTGGTCACGGCTCGGTTTATCAATCGATCATGCCGTTGCGCAGCGCGAAGCGGACCAGTTCGCCGGTCGAGTGCAGATTCAGCTTTTCCATCACACGGCCCCGGTGGGCCTCAACCGTGTACACGCTCAGATTCAGCGACGTCGCGATCTCCTTGTTGGTCTTGCCCTCGGCGATCAGTTGCAGCACCTCACGTTCGCGCGTGGTGAGCAGGTCGATGGGGTCTGAGACGTGCTTTCGATAGTCGGTGAGAACCGCGTCGGAAACGCCGGGGCTCAGGTAGCCCTCGCCTTTCGCAATCGCGCGCACCGCCGCGAGGAGATCCGCATCCACTGAATCCTTTAACAAATATCCGCGCGCGCCGGAGCGCAGGATTTCACGCACGTACACCGAATCCTTGTGCATGCTGAGGGCGAGCACGCGGGCGCGCGGCGCGATGGTGGCGATTCGCCGCGTCGCCTCTATGCCGTTCAGCTCCGGCATGGCGACATCCATGATCACGACGTCCGGCTGAAGTGTCCCGGCCAGCTCGACGGCCTCCTTGCCGTTCGCCGCTTCCCCTACAATCTGCATGTCGGGCTGCGCGGAAAGGATCATGCGAAAGCCCTGCCGGACCAATGAGTGATCGTCGGCCAGGAGAATTTTGATCATGCCGGTTCCTCCATTGTGGAAGTGGCGAGCGGATTCGGGGCCGGCTTCGAGATGGGCGCCCATACTTCGATGGTGACGCCGCCGTTGCGTTCGGATTTTAGAGTGAGCCCGCCGCCAGCGCTGCGGGCGCGCGCGCGCATGCCACTTAGTCCCATGCCAACGCCGGAAGGGGCGCCGTCGCGTTGCGGGTCCATTTCCTGACCGCGCGGTCGCGACTTCGCCGGAACGCCGCGGCCGTTATCGGAAAGCGTGAGCCGGATGGTATCGCCATCGGCGCGAAGATGAATCGCGACTCGGGTAGCGCCGGAGTGGCGCGCGACGTTGGTCAGCGCCTCCTGCACGATGCGGAACAGGTGCGTTTCGGTTTCATCCGGCAGCCGGCCGTCGAACTCGGATCTGTAATCGACCTCGATACTGGTGCGCTCGCCAAAACGCTCGGTGAGCCAGCGGAGGCTCGCGTCGAGACCGAAATCGTCGAGGATGGTCGGCCGCAGAAGTTGCGAGAGCTCGCGAACGTTGGAGATGGCGGTGTCGACCAGCTTGATGCAATCGGTGACACGGTCGCGATCCTCCTGGATGCGATCGCCGCGTGGGCGATCGGGCGAGTTGCCGTTGAGGCTGTGCGCAATCGCGGTAAGGTTCGACTTGATGGCGGTGAGCGAGCCGCCCAGCTCATCATGCAATTCGTGCGCGAAGCGGCGCGCGGTGGATTCCTGGGTTTCGAGCAGGCGAAAGGAAACGCGGCTCAGCTCGCTCGATTGAGCTTCCATCTGGCGAAACACGCGCGCGGCGATGCGCACGGTGATCACCGCGCACGCGAGCGCGATCACCAGGCAGCCGCCGAGCAGAAGCTTGGTTTCCCTGGCGAGGGTTTCGGTCTGGCGATCGGCGCGATCGCGGGTTTCGACGGCGCGCGCGTAGCCGAGCTCGACCACTCGCGCAACTGCCGCGGTGACGTCTTCGTGGCGCAGGAAAAGATCGGGGGAGGAACTCTGGGGCAAATCGGCTTGCACGAGCTGACGGGCCTGCTGCGAGAAACCGAGGACGGCACGCTGGAGGCGATTCCATGCGGCCACATCGGGCCCGCCTGCGAATCCATCGAGTCCCCCTCCGGCGCCATTGGATCGGTTTACGGCCTCGTTGAATCGGTTGATGGCCTCGGCGACGATGCGGCCGATGTCCTTGTCGGTCTGATCGAGATCGGCGAGCATGCGCGCGCGGCCGGCGGCTTTGTCAACGTGATCACCGCGCCCGCCTACATCGCTACGAGTGCTCGAGAGCTGGTAGAAAATCGTGTTCAACACACTCTGCTCTTGTTCGACCTCATCGATCAGACGCACGATATCGAGCTGATCGGAGACCAGCGCGGCGGTGGACCGCGCGTTGGTGACGCCGATGACGGCGGCCGCGGCCATGAACACAATTACGGCGGCGAATCCGATGACGAGTACGCGAAGCAGTGTCGGCATTACTTTCGGTCGCGGCCTGCCTTGAACTTATCCGATGCGTGCAGACTTGTGCACAGATCGGGATAAGCCGGCCTGAAAGCCGGCTCGCCGGCAAGACTGCCAGCCCCACATTCACGCGTCAAATTCATCAAACCAGCCGTTACCCCAATTTCAGACTAACGTTTCTTCATTAAGAAATGCTCGGTGAAGATAGCCGTACGGGGCGAGTAGCGCTCGCCTCGCGGGGTTATCGTGCATTTCGGGGAGTGGGCGCATGATGGGAATCGTAGGGTGATCGAAAGCACCCGCAAAGGAGAAAGAGACAAAATGAAACGCTTAATTCTGATGACGATGTTGACGGCAGCGGCTGTTTTCGCACAAGCGGCAGCCGGCGGGGCCGCCCCGCAGAATCCGCCCGCGTCGAGCAAGACCCAGGCGAGTTCGACGGCGACCTCCACCGCAAAGCCGAAGGTGGCCAAGCAGAAGAAGACCAAGAAGTCGACCAAGCAGGGCACGGCGGCGTCCACGAAGGCGCCCTCCAAGTAAAGTGGCCGAACGCTCCTGCAAAGTAGGCAGTCGATTGGTGTGATTCAGGGCTGGCGGGAGGCGCCGGCCCTGTTTTCTTTTTGAGGGTGCCTGATGAATTCCCCCACGCTGACGCATGGGGCTGTACGAGGGTCAATTTTCGGTGGGGACTTTTTTGATATGGTCGATCACTATGACGTCAACCGGCACTTTCTTCGATTCCAAGCGCAGCCCGAGTTGCGATTGGAACGCCGTCAGAAATGGCAACGCGGCGTCGTCTATCGGCTCGCTCGGATCGTCCGGCGCTCGCATGAAATCGATATTGAAATCGTAGACGCGCGTCAACCCGCTACGGTCGACCACCGGCCGCCCCAATTCCCGCTGGCACATCTCGACGATATCCGCCATCGTTTGCATTCGGCCCGATTGGCGAAATCGCCCGTCGGACAATCGGAGGACGAGACGCGCGTTGCGTCCGGGCGGCAACTGCGGGTCTCCCGCGCGATCTTTGATCAGCGGCAACCTGCCCACGGGAATGCCAGACGCTGGCGGCGTTGCGGTCTGCTCCGCCGTCTTCATTCGCAATCCGCCCTTTGCGACGATCAGTTCGTAGCCCGCGAGATTCCGCGTTTCGTGATGGACCTTCATGGCGAATCGGTCGATCAGCAGATTTTGAAGCATCTGCCCGAACTGCCGCTCGGCAGTACTTGGAGGAACCTTTGCGAGAATGTCGAAATGGGCATCCGGCAGCCCTCCAGGGGCGGAAAGTTGATAGGAATTGACGCCGTAGGCCCTTCGCAGCAACGCTCCCATGCTCGCGCCCACGAACGTAAACTGCGTTGGATCGGTCGAGCCCGGTCCACCTGTCAGGTAGGCACCGCCGCTCCCAGTCGATACCTTCACCGACGCGACTTCGAATGCCGGCGGATTGCTCTGCGCGGAGGCAATTCCGCAGGCGAGAACGAACATGCTTACGCGGGCTTTTCGCATCGGGGCGCCCTCCAGTATTCAGACGCGCAAAGTTAACTTGGGTGCCTGACTATCTGACGCTGGCGACGTCTTCGACGTGCACTGCCGGAGTGTAGTAGAGAAATCGCCCGCAGCTTTCGCAGGCCATCAGTTCGTCGCCGCGCTTGAGATCCTGCCAATATTGGGGCCGGAGCACGATCTGGCAGGCATCGCAGCGTCCGGCGATCACTTCCGCGACCGCGACGCCGTTCCACTTCTTGCGAATGCGCTCGTATTCCTTGACCACCGCGGGCTTGAGTTTGGCGACGGCCTCTTTGCGCTCGCCGTGAAGAACGTCCAGTTGGGACTGGTCGACAGCGGTGCGCTCCCGCGCGACTTTCTTCTCGCCTTCAACGGCCTGCTTTTCTTCCTTCAGGGCGACTTCCGCCTTCTTGACGTTCTGTTCGAGCGGCTCGGATTCGGCCATCAGTTCGAGAATGCGGTCCTCGGCTTTGCGAATTTCCTTGGCGACGAAATCGATTTCGTGCTGGAACGCCCGATACTGCTCGTTGTTTTTGGCCTGCAGCATCTGGTCGCGCAGCTTGGAGACTTTCTGTTCGTGGGCCTGGATGTCGCCTTCCAGTTTCTTGCGTTCCTTCTGATTGGCAAGCAGCGCGGCGCGATCGGCTTCCAGCTTGCGCACGTGCGATTCGAGAGTTTTTTCGATGACGGCGATGTGCTTGGGAAGCGCGGCGACTTCCTTCTCAAGAGCCGTGATGCGTCGATCAAGCGATTGGAGGTGAATCACCAGATGGGTATCTGGGTGCATTGACAATTTCAGTTTAGACCATTTCTTAATTTTGCGCCGACTGGCTTCGTACGGCTCGGAGCAGGCTTCCGGAGATGTTCCGCGAGATCTCCGAACGGGTCGAGCATGCGGTTCGCCGCTACCTTGTACATTAGAATGAATGCCCTCTTCAGCAAATCTCACACCAGTTCCACTGACGATAGAAGGATCCAGCATTCTGCACCAGATGTTCCGCGTCAGGTGGCCGGCGTGGCGCGCGTTGTCGCCTACCGAACGGGAAGCGATGCTGGCGCGCGCGGCGCCCGCGCTCGCGGCAATGGAGCCCGCGGGAAGCGCGATGTTTTCGTTGCTCGGTCACAAAGGCGACTTGATGTTCGCGCACTTTCGTGCGGATTTCGAAGAGCTGAATGAGGTGGAGCTGTCGCTCGCGCGGTTGCCGATCTGGGACTATTTCGAACAGACAGCGTCGTATCTTTCGGTGGTCGAACTGGGCCTCTATGAATCGACCGGAAAGGTGTACGCCGGGCTGGCGGAGCGCGGGATCGCGCCGCACACGCCCGAATGGAAAGCGGAAATCGAGGAAACGCTGGAGCGCCAGCGCGCGGCCATGCGTCCCCGGCTATTCCCGGAGATGCCCGCGCACAAATACATTTGTTTTTATCCGATGGACCGGCGGCGAGGCGAGCACAAGAACTGGTATCAGCTTCCGTTCGAGGAGCGGCAGCGCCAGATGCAGGAGCACGGCGAGATCGGCCGGCGATACGCGGGCGCGGTGAAACAGATTATTTCGGGGTCCATCGGATTCGACGATTGGGAGTGGGGCGTGGACCTGTTCGCCGAAGATCCGCTGGTGTTCAAGCGCCTGATTTACGAGATGAGATTCGACGAAGTAAGCGCGGTGTATGCGCTGTTTGGCACGTTCTATATCGGCCGGCGGATGGCGATGGCGGACTTGGGGAAGCTGATCGCGATCTGACGTTACTTGGCCGTATTGCCGGCCCGCGTGCCGTTTTGCACGACATTTTGAGCGGCACGCTGGGCGGCCTCTCGATTGTGAATCGCGTTCTGATAGCCGGGGTTCAGGCGGATCGCCTCATCGTAATCGGCGAGCGCGTGTTCATAATCGCGCAGCAGATAATACGCAAAACCGCGAGCGTTGTAGGCCAGCGCGAGATCGGGCTGCGCGCTGATAGCCTGGTTCAGCTCGGGGATGGCTTCGCGATATCTTCCAGTGTTGATGAGATCGCGTCCCCGTTGGTTATGGATCGCCGCGGCTTTGGGATCGGGAGCGACCGGTTTGACCACGCGTGTGGCAACACTTGCCGCGACATCTGAAACGGTCGGGACAGGCTTCGGGGCAGCCGGCTTGGATGCGGCGGTCTTGGTTTCGGGCACAGGGAGTTCGACCGGAGCTGACTCCGCCTGCGGTGCTTCAACCGTCTTAGCTTCTATTCGCACTGCCGGCTCCGGACGCGTGAACGCCTCGACCGGTTTCGTGGGTGACGACAGCGGCGCGTGGACGGCTTCCACTGCATTGGCTCCCGCTCGAACTACCGGCGCGTTACCGCCGCCCGCTATAGCCGCCTGGGCCTTCGCGAGCACCATGCGAGCTTCTCCATAATCGGGCTTCAGGCGCAGCGCTTCGTTCAGGTCCGCCGCGGCTTTCTGGTAGTCCCCCAGCAGGAAATACGCGTTGCCGCGCGCGGACCACGCTTCCGCCATTTTGGGCGCGAGGCGAATCGCTTCGGTGCGATCCGCCAGTCCCTGGTCGTGCAAACCCAATTGGTGATACGATCCGCCGCGCGCGACCAGCGCCTCAGCCGAATCGGGTTTAAGACGAACGGCTTCGTTGCGATCGGCGAGCGCGGCATTATGATCGCCCATGGCCGCATAGACGCTCGCCCGGGCGAGGTACGCGGACGCATCGCCGGGGGCGAGCTTGATCGTGGAGGAAAAGTCGTCGAGGGCACGCTGATAATCGTGCAGCTTGGCGTAGGCGGCTGCGCGTAGCGTCATCGCCCGGCTGTTTCGCGCGTCGAGATCAAGCACCCGGGTGAGATCGTCGATGGCGCGATTAAACTCGCCCGCTTGGCCGTACGCAAATCCACGTTCGAGGTACAGCGAGGGATCGGAAGGCAGCCATTTGATGGCCTGATCGAAATCGTCTATCGCGTCGCGATACTGGCCCAGAGCTACCCGCACCAGTCCCCGCGCTTTCCACGGACCGGGATCGTCAAGACGAAGCTGGATGGCCTTGGCGTAATCGTCGACCGCGGACTGGTTCTGGCCCAGCTGTTGGTAGGCTGCGGCGCGCGCCGAATAGATCTGGGAGGTGGGCGGGCCGAGCTCAATGACGCGAGTCAGATCGTCAATGGCCTTCTGCTGCTCGCCAAGTTTCGCGTAGGCCTCTCCGCGCCAGCGCAAAGTTTCGGCATGATCGGGGGAAAGGTGGAGCGCGTGGGTGAAATCGTAGACCGCAGGCTGAGGGTGTCCCAGCATCACCTGCGCTTTTCCGCGGTGAAACCAGGCCGCCGCGCTTTCCGCCGTCGCGACCGAGTTCGAAAAAGACGCGAAGGCTTCCTGCCACTGGCTGTTCTGCTCATAGCGCATTCCCTGGCGGTAATCGGGTTGGGCCTTCTGGGGAACCTGGTCTTGGTTAGGTGTCTCGTCGGGCGTCTGCCTTTGAGCGCGCCCGGATTGGGCGTGCCCGGATTGAAGGGGCGCAGCCCCACCCACACCCTGCGTCGCTGCGGAGAGCAGCACACCCACAATGGCGGCGAGGAACGGCATAGAGTAACCCACTTAGATTGTATCGGCTGACGACCTTACTATCTTTAGAGTACGTACCAGTCGGGCTGGTTTCAAGCGACTCAGGCCGCCTTGAGCCGGATATCGACGATGGTCGACGTGACAATCGGGCCGCGATAATTCGGGTGGCGATATTCGAGGTGCATGCCCCGTCCCAAAAAAGCGGCCTTGAGCATGGAGCCGCCCCAGTTCGATCCGGCGATGCGCACCAGGACCGGCTCGGGGCAAAATTCGGGATGGCCTGAAATCCAGGCGTCGCCATCGCGCACCAGCACCAGTGTGTAGCCGCGATTCTGCGTAATGACTTCGAGCGTGCTCGAGTCCGGCAGGTCCCTCAGGTAAACCCCGCCTTCGATTTCGCTACGGATGATGTTGCCGTTGATCTGATCGCTCAGATTCTGGTGCGGGACGAACATGCCGCTTTGCTCGTACATCTATCTCCATTCTATAACCACTTTCCAGATGCAAGCACGTATGGCGTCGTTTCTACTATCGGCCGTCCGGCGGGAAGAATACAATCAAAAGAGACCTACATGGGAGATTTTTATCGTCGGCCGGAACTCGTCGCCATCCGCGAAGTCTGGCGACACCAGGAGAAAACGGTGGTGTTCACCAACGGCTGCTATGACATCCTGCATCCCGGCCACATCCGGCTGCTCGAAAAATCGCGATCGCTGGGCGATATTCTGATTCTCGCTCTGAATACCGATGCGAGCGTGGCGCGCCTTAAGGGTCCCACTCGTCCGCTGCTGTCCGAAGACGAGCGCGCCGCCATGGCGATGGCTCTCGAAGCCGTGGACGCCGTGACTTTTTTCGACGAGGACACCCCCCGCGAGCTGATCGCCGAAGTGCTGCCCGACATCCTGATCAAGGGCGCCGACTGGGCTCACTTCATCGCCGGACGCGAGGAGGTGGAAGCCGCGGGCGGCAAGGTAATGGCTCTGGCGCTGGAGCCGGGATATTCGACGACGAACATCGTCGAGGAGCTGCTCGCGCGGAAAGTTTGATTTGTGGGGCGGTCCCCCTGGATGTTCTCACGTCACGAGATCTGCGGCCGACACCCTCGTCGGCCTCCGTTTTTCGTGTGATGGGCATTGCCGGACCAGGGGGTCGGCGCGGACGAGGGCGTCCGCCCCACATTGGTTCACAAGGACTGCAAATCGGTTAGTTTTCCGACGGTTTCTCCACGTGATCGATGACCAGCACCCCCACCGGAGCCTTGACCGCTTCCAGCTTCAAACCCAGTTGCTTCTGGATCGCCGTGAACAGATCCGGCTGGGACTCGGCATCCTCCTTTGGCGGCGGCAGTTGGCCCTTGATGCCTGGAAACTGGCTATCGTCGGGTGTCCACTTCAGTTGGAAGTCGAACCTTCCCGATAGTTCGGTCTGATCCACCACCGGCCGGTCCAGGACCACGCTCTGCATGAAGCCGGTGAAGTCCGACATGTTTGCGTTTCTGACATTCGCGATTCCGAGCCCTCCCAATCCCAGCCCGGGAAGGCCGTTGGGATCGCCGGTGCTGGCGGTGAGTTTTGGTCCGGTCTTTCCCACCGTGAGCGCGAACACGGAGAGCTCTTTCTTATCGTGATGGAAGGTTAGCTTAAAGCGATCCGCCAGCAGCTTCTGAACCATGACTTCGATCTGCTTGCGGTTGGGCAGGCCGGGAGGATCAGGCGTCGCCGTAATATCGAACATCTCGTCTTCGAGCCACGACGGAGCCCCGGTTATCTGCCGGGGATGAACCGCATAGGCGAACGAAATGAGATCGTCAACAGTAAAGTTAATCGTCATGAACGTGCGCGGGTCTCGCATGATCAGACCCTTGCCGGGCGACCCGGGCTTGCCCGGCTTGATGGTGGCGACTTCAAACGACGGATTCGCATCCGCGGGCATCTTGGCCGACGGGGGTGGGGGTTTCGGAATCTCCCACGCCGTCGCATCGGTGACATGCTTCAGGTTCAGCGGCAGCGGGGCTCCCTGGGTAAAGGTCCCGGTGAGGTTGACCCCATCCGAATCCAGCTTTCCCTCGAAGCTGCCCCCGATGCCGGGGATCGCCATTTTAACGGTCGAACCTTGTAGAGTAACGGTGCCGGGAATGCTCTGCGCTCCTTGGTCGATGCTGTAAAGGAGTAGCTTCAGACCGCCGCCATCCGCTTTCGAGATCTTGATCACCGTCCGCAGCTCTCTGTTCGCCTGCGGAATCGTTAGTGTGCCCTGCCACGTGCCGGTGATATCCGGCGCGGACTGCGCGAGCACGCGGACCGACGGCAGGGTAAGCAGCGCGCTTGCCGACAACGCGGCGAGAGTGATCATACTCAGGATCAACCTCTCTATCTTCTTTTTATTCGTCATGGGGACTCCTGAAAAAGCGGATCGGGCTGTTTATACGACGGGAGCGCGGCGCTCAAATTACACTGCTCGCTATTTTACTTCGTTCGAGCCCCACCCGTCAGGGTGGGGGTTCGTCTGCGTCGCGGTCCAGCCCGCGTGGGGCAGGGCCATGCCCTGCCTACCCCGAGGCTCGTTACGAATTCGGAAGCTTGAACGCCACCAGCTCGCCCGAATAGTTGCCGCCGCTGATGGCCACCACGATGTATTGCTTCCCATCCAACGAATAGGTCATCGGCGTTCCGCTTTGCGGAGCCGGCATGTACACCGCGCCCACTTCCTTGCCGGTGCCTTTGTCATACGCGCGAAGCATCGCGCCGCGCTGGCCGTTGGGCGTTGTGAAAAATCCCGCTTCGCCCGAAATCACCAGCGATTTTGTCACCAGCGTTCCGATAATCCCCGGCCGTCCGGTGCGCGGAATGGTCAGGCCCTTGAGCGCGGGATTGTTTTTGATGTTATCGGGCGTTTCGCCGTGCGCGACCTGCCACAGGATCTCGCCCCGGTCGAGATTGATCGCGCTGATGCGGCCATAGGGCGGTTTGATGAGAGGCAATCCCTGCACGCTTAATCCAGGACCGCCGCCTTCGCCCGACGCCCCGGCGCCGCCACGCCCAGCAGCAGCGCCGCCCGCGCCGCGTCCACCGCCGGCCGCGGCATCACCCGCGGCGCCGCCGCGTCCACCGCCGCGACCTCCGCGTCCACCACCCGCTGCCGCCGCGCCGGGTTCCGGTGGTTCCGTCGACCCCGCCCCGGGAGTCCGCCGGATGCCCGCCGCCGCGCTGCCCTGAACGAAATTCATATCGGAACGTCCATTGGTGGGCGGGACCAGCCCCAGCACTCCGATCGCGCTTTGCGAAAACACGTAAACGTTGTGGGTCTCGGGATCGAAAGCGCCGCCCGGCCAGTTGGTTCCGCCGAGCGCACCCGGCGACACCAGCGTCGCGATGGTCCCATCCAGCGTGCTCACCGACGGAGGCGTGAAGATGGGTCCGATCCGGTACTTTTCGATCACTTTCAGCGCCGCTGCGTGCAGCTCCGGCGTGAAATCGATGAGATCCTCCGGCGCAACACCCTGGTTATCGTAAGCCGGCGGTTTCGAAGGGAAACGCTGCGTCTTGGAATACCATTCGCCGGGAACGTCGCCCTGCGGAACAGGTTTTTCTTCCATCGGCCAGATGGGCTGCCCGTTGGTGCGGTCGAGCACGTAGAGAAACGCCTGCTTGGTGGGCTGCGCCACGGCTTTGACGGTGCGGCCGTTCACGTTAATATCGGCGAGGATCGGCGCGCAGGGGATATCCATATCCCACAGGCCGTGATGCACCAGTTGATAGTGCCACTTGCGCACGCCGGTCTTGAGATCCACCGCCACGATGCTTTCGCCGAACAGTCCGTCGCCGGGGCGATGGCCGCCATAGTAATCGCCGGTGGGCAGTTCCACCGGAAGATACGCGAGGCCGAGTTGTGGATCGGCCGAAATCTGCGCCCACACGCCGGTATTGCCGTTGATGGCCCAGGAATCGTTCAGCCAGGTTTCGATGCCGAATTCGCCGGGCTTGGGAATGGTGTGGAAGATCCACAGGCGCTTGCCTGTGCGCGCGTCGAATCCGCGCACGTAGCCCTTCACGTTTTTCATGGTGCGCGGGACGCCGCCGGAGCGATGCGCCGCGCCGACGATCACCACGTCGCCGGCCACCAGGGGAGTGGAATGCAGCCCCACCTCGCCGGTGACCAGATCGATTTCCTGATCGTCGTCCATCTTCAGATCGACGACGCCGTCGACGCCGAAGGTGGGGACCAGTGCGCCGGTTTTCGCGTTGAGGGCGACCAGACGATAGCCCGGTGTGACGTAGAGAATCCGTTCCTCCTTGCCGTCGGTCCAATAGGCGAGGCCGTGGCCGGAAAGCTGGCGCGGGGCGTTCTGGCCGCGAGGGCCTTCGCGCTCGGAGTGCACCCACAGCAACTCGCCGGTAGCCGCGTCAAGCGCGAACGCCGCGCGGCGCGAACCGCCGGTGCAATACACCACTCCGTGCACCATCAGCGGCGTGCCTTCGTATTGGTACTCGGGACGGGGGCCCAGGGCATCGGTCTTGAATCGCCAGGCGACTTCGAGCTTGTCGAAATTACCGGCGTTGATCTGATCGAGCGGAGCGTAGTGCGTGCTGCCCAGATCGCCGCCGTAGGTGCGCCACTCACCGTCCTTGGTTCCCGATTGCGCCGCCAGAGGGACCATTGTCGGGACCATTACCAGCGCGGCCATCGAGGCCGTCGAAAACACATGTAGAATCCATCGAGACCGCGTTCGCATTGGGCTTCTCCCTCTTCTTTCTGAAGGCTGAAAGGGGATTATAGCGCATGTCTTACAGAGCTGCGACTAAAAGGAGCGGCCCCAAAGCGCGACGGAACGGAGCGCATTCTTGCTTTGCCGAGGTGGCACAGGCTTCAGCCTGTGTGCGCGAGACGCGACCGAATGTGTGGGGCAGGGCCATGCCCTGCCAAAGTGAGACGCGACCGTCAGGTCGCGCGCACTCTCACTGTATTGTGATCGGGAACGCCGCCGACTCGCGAGTCCCGGCCTGGAGCGTGATCGCCTGCATTCCGCCCGGGAGATTCGCCGGCAGGATCACTTGAAGCTGGCAGGCATTCCCCGACCCGCCCAGCGGCGTCAGTGAAAGCGGCATGACATTGATGCCGCCGACGTTCACGACGATCGCCGACAGGACCGGGAAAATCCCCGTGGTCGCATCCGCGAGCCCCTGAACGGTCAGTGTGATGGTATCGCCCGCATGCGCCGTATTCGGCGCAGCCAGTGCGAAATCGGCGACGCCCGTAATCACCGGCGGCGGCGGATCCACCTGCATCAGAACCGGCGGCGTCGCGGTCCGGGTGGCGGGAATCAGTTGCACCGGCGTCGGTCCGGTCAGTAATCCCGGCGGAACCTGCGCGATGAGTTGCCCGTTACCGCCCAACGAGAAAACCGCCGGCTGATTCGAGATCATGAGCGTCCAGCCCGTCAGGCTCCCGCTGGTCGCGTTGAATGGCAAACCCGAGGTGTTGATCACCGCGGTTCCTCCGACCGGCACGCCCGCGAGACCCGTCGCCTGATTCAGGATGGGTGTGCGCAGAGTGATCTGGCTCGGATTCCCAGCCAAGATCTGGAACGCCGTGCTCAGCGTCGTCAATTGTAGGCCCGTGGTGACGCTGACGGTGGTCGGCACGATGGCAGCCGCCGGGTTTACCGAAATATTCATTCCTAGCAAACCCGGGCTCACCACCCACACCTGAGTCACGGTGATGTCGCTCGACCCGAATCCTACCACCGTCTGGCCCTGCACAAAGTTGGTCGTGGACCCGGAGATCTCGACTGTGGAATCCGTGCCCGCCGCGGCATGTGCCGGGCTCACGCTGATCGACGGCGACGACGGCCCGCCATACGTGAACGTAGGCGGCGCGGCGGAACCCAAGAGCTGCCAGGAGGTCTGGCTATCCGGCGCGAGCGCTTCGACGCTGGCTTGATAGCCGTTGGTCGCGGGCGGAGCCGCTACCGTGAGCGAACCATCCGGGTTCACCTGAAGCACGTTCGCCTGCGCCCCGTCGAACAGAATCTTCGTGTTATTTCCATCGCTCCTGGTAGCCGAGCTTAGATTCAATCCCGCGATGGTGACTATGGCATTGCCGTTTCCGTCCGTCGATCCAGTCACCGACGTAATCGCCGGCGGGGGCGCCGGCACCACGCTGAACGCGTCGGGAAGCACGTACAGCTGGCCGTTCGAAGTTATCGCCAGCGCAACCGGCGTGTAACTGGAAACCGCATTCGTGTAGATGGTCACGTAGAGATACGGGACGCCGTTGAAAACCGTGTCAAGCTTCGGGCTCCCACTTACTTGCGCCGTTCCTCCGATGACGCTGACATTCAGCCCCGGCGCAAGTGTGGTGACGTTCTTGCTGTTTACTGATGCGACTCCGTTCCCTGCGAATACCAGATAGTACCCCGCGCCCGATTGCAGCGGTGCCTGGCCCACCTGCGTAGTGCCCGGTACTCCGGCGCCTCCGGCTGCACCATTTGGCGCCAGTACGCCGTAGGTGGTGATCCCGGAGATCGCCGGTGTTCCCGCCTTCACGTTGAAATTGATTCCCGCCGTTGCCTGTCCGGCCCCCACGGAAATTTGCGAGGTCTGGGTCCAATCCGTAGTCCCGCCGTAAAACTGCGCTCCGAATCCAGTGTTTGCCGGAAACGGATTGCCATACGGGTCCTGCGCCGGCACTATGTTGTCCGGATACGCCTCGCCTAGCGCGGGAGGCGGCAGGGGATGCACGTAGATGAAATATTGTCCCGGCGGAATCCCGTTGATTTGATAGGTCCCGTCCGGATTGGTGATCGCGCTGACCGCCGTGCCCGAGGTCGAAAGCGCCACCACGCTCGCCATATTGACCGCGGCGCCGCTCAGCAAAACCGTCCCGGTGATGCTGCCGGTATTCGCCGGATATCCATTTGCAGGATAGAGGAGGGATATCCCCGCCACGTCGTCGGCCGCCAGCGGCAAAGACTTGGTGATCGCCGCGGTGGGCTGCGTCGACATCACGCTCGACGTCAGCGTATGCTGCAATCCCAGCGAATGCCCGAACTCGTGAACGATGGTGAGGAAGAAGCTATCGGAATTGCTGGCCTGCTGATTGATGGTCAGATCGTTCCAGAAGTGCACCCGCATGTTCAGCACCGGGACGAACGTCGCTCCGCTCGCCAGGATTCCGCTCACATTCGCAGTGGTAGTGATCTGCGTGTACGCCAGCAGCCCCGGCGCTATGTCGCCGTCGAAAACGACATCCACTTCCGGTGTCGCATCGGGCTGCGTCATCGGCGACATTCCGCCAAAATTCAGCCGCGCGGCCGAAGTCGGGACTCCGTTCCAAACATTCGCCGCCGCCTGGATCTGGCTGATCAGCGCGTTGAAGGTATCGCCCGGCATCATCACCGTGGGACCCTGGCTCGAAATCAGGTAAGGAATGGTGTGGTTGGGGAGGCTGCTCAGATCGAAGCGCGCCGGAATGGGCGCGAACGGCCCCGAGTCGCCCGCGAAATAAATCCAGTAGTAGTAGGCCGAGGCGATGGGCGAAAGCGCGGCAATCGCCGCTGCCAACCTCGCCAATCGCAACACCGGGCGCATCCTAGTTCGACGCCCCCAAAACGCTCTGGATCTCGCTGCGCAGCGCGGTGAGGGTCATCGACACCGGCTGGTCGGTTACCACCTGGCCGGATTGATTCAGCATCATGCTGATCGACGCCGGCCGAACGATCACCGCGGCGCCCGCTGAATTCTGCGTCACCGCGAACAGCCCTTGCGATAATCCGATCACCTGGGTCAGTCCCGATTTGCTGGTCCACAGAAAAATCACGTATTCCTGGCCGTTCGCGAGCACCGGCGCGCCCGCGATCATTTGCCGGACGCCTCCCGCTACACCGCCCGGCACCGCCACGGCCAGCGATTGCGGCGACGCTGATTTCATGTTCTCGATCACCTGCAATTGGTAATTGGTGTAAATGTCTTTGCCGCGGAACGCCGCGGACGACCCGGTGACCTTGACGCGCACAATCGCGGTGGATTGCTGGATCATTTCGTCGATCGACAGTTTCCGCAGCGTGGTCGCCCAGGCCGAAACCAGGGAGCCGATCAGCAGAATTACCGTCAACACAGGTCGCATAGCGATAGAGGCTATCCTGATATGCACGCCGCTTGCCCAATTAAGTTATTGAACTAACAGGTACTTACCTGACTCCCTGGCGACGATTTTGTGGATCTTGGACACGCGCTTGAGACAGAACGGGACACTTTTTTGGGGACCCGGGCAAGACCAATCAGTCTCATGGGAGTTGCTTAGGAGTTGGACGGGACCTCGATGGTAGTTCCGCGCTGGTCCCGCGGTAGCTCCGCGCTGGTTCCGCGCTGGTTCCGCGGTAGCTCCACGGTGGTTCCATGGGTCGGTTCTCGATTTTCGGCTGGTAACGGCCCCTTCACGTGAGCAGTTCCTCACGATGTACACGATATTTCCGAAACTGGATGATGGGCCGCACCATCCATGGATCTAGATCGTATAATATTTATGAGAGTGACGCCGTCGACGGAGAGGCAAGCAAAAATATGAAGCTGTACGAAAAAATTCGCCAGCAGAAGCTGGTGTCCACCGCGCTGCTTTTGGTGACGCTATCGATTGGGATCGTGATCGGGACGCTGGTGAACACCGGCGTGAACGCCGCGAGGAATCAGCAGAACGCGCCGGATGCGACGCCGCTGGTGATTCCGCATGCGCAGGAACTGGGCAATGAGTTCACCAAGCTCGCGCGCAAGCTGGATCCGAGCGTGGTGAATATCACCGCGGATTACACTCCCAAGCCCGGCTCGGTTCGCAACCGGCGCGGCCAGCCGCAGGAGGACGACTCCGACGGCGCCGACGACAACTCCGACCTGTTCCATCGTTTCTTCGGGCGAGGGAACGGCACCGACATGCCGCAACAGATTTTTAAACGCGAGCAATCCGGAACCGGTTTCATCGTCGATAAGAACGGCTACATCATCACCAACCATCACGTGGTGTCGGACGCCAACGGCGGCCCGGTGGATCACATTTTCGTCAAACGCCACGGCGATAGCACCGAATATCGCGCGCGCGTGATCGGGATCGACATCGAAACCGATATCGCGGTGATCAAGATCGATCCCAAGCGTCCGCTGGACCCTGTCACGATAGGCAATTCGGAGGGCGTGCAAGTGGGCGACTGGGCGGTCGCGATTGGATCGCCATTCGGTCTGGAAGCGACAGTGACGGCGGGTATCATCAGCGCCACCGGCCGCGAGGTTCCCGGCGCGCAGCAGTTTCAGAGATTCATTCAGACCGACGCGGCCATCAATCCCGGCAATAGCGGCGGCCCGCTGTTGAACATTCGCGGCGAAGTGATCGGCGTAAACACCATGATCGCGACGCAGAACGGCGGATCGCAGGGCGTGGGTTTCGCGCTGCCGATGAACATGGTGGCGAAAATCTACAACGACATCATTCGGGACGGGCGGGTGACGCGGGGCTCCATCGGCGTGTCGTTCGGGATTCACGAAAATCCTGAGACGCTGCTGCGGGCCATGGGCTTCGACCACGGCGTGATCGTCGACACGGTGAAAAAGGGCGGCCCGGCGGACAAAGCCGGAATCAAAGAGCAGGACATCATCACCGGATTGAACGGGCAGCCGGTTGGCCAGGGCGGGGAAGGGAAGGACCTGATCGCGCGCGTGGCGGAAACTCCGGTGGGAACTCCGATCACCCTGAACATCGACCGCGACGGCAAGAAGATGGACCTTAAGCTGGTGGTGCAGGATCGCGTGGTGGTGTATGCCGACCACGCCGAGATCGCGGGCCAGACCGCTGTTTCGGCGGATATGCCCAAGGCGGTCGCGGCCGCCGCAGCGGCGGGGCCGGTTACGTTCGGCTTCGCCCAGCGCGTGGTGAGCGAGGAAGAACGGGAGTTGACGCCGGATAAGCGCGGATTGATGGTGACACGGGTGGAACCCGGATCGTTCGCGCAGGAGATCGGGATGTCGGAGCACGACATCATCATTGCGATCAATCGCCAACCGGTGAGCTCGCTGGAGGATGTGAAGCGCATCCAAGCCACTCTGAAGCCCGGCGATCCGGTAACCTTCCGCGTGGTGCGAGTTGCTCAGGTGCCAGGCCAACGCGGCCGGGGTGGTGCGGCGCAGACCCCGCAGACCACCTATCTGACGGGTACATTGCCCGAGAAATAGCCGTGGGGCAGGGCCATGCCCTGCCGCAGTCAGACACCGTCATACCCACGAGGCAGGGCACGGCCCTGCCCCACACCATATGTATCCGCGTGCTAGACTGAACGCTTGCACGTTTCAAATCTGGCGATTACGCTGGCGCTTCTGGCGGCGGCCGGGAATCTGGCTGCGCAGAACGCTCCGTTAAAAACGACGGCGAAAGCGTCTGCGTCGAAACAATATGTTTCGAGAACGGCAGTGCACCGTAAGTCCTCGCACCGGCAAGTTGCGTCGAAGGCGGCCGGTGCTACGGCGCCCAAGGCAGCAGTAGCAAGTCGATCCGCGTCACATTCGTCACATTCATCCGCGACGAACGTATCGGCGGCCCATAGAGCAACCACAGCTAAGGCCGCGACGACCGGCTCGACGTCCAGGACAACGTCCGGTACGAGGTTGCGCGTGGGATCGGCCACGACGGGACGGGCTGGATCAAGAGTCTCGAAAAACTCGAAAACTTCAAAGAAGCCCGTGGTGGCCGCCCGGCGCTCCAACCAGCAACAGCCCACTCAGGACCGGTACCGGGAAATCCAGGAGGCGCTGGGCGAGAAGGGCTATTTCGCGGGAGAGCCCGATGGAAACTGGGGAGCGGAATCGGCGGACGCGCTCAAGCGTTTCCAACGCGACCAGAACCTGACCGAGGACGGAAAGATCGGGGCGCTATCGCTGATCGCGCTGGGGCTCGGCCCGAGGCGTAACGGGTCCGCGGAATCGGGCGTGGAAGTCGCCACCCCTGAGAAATCCGCAGCCGAGAAACAGCACGAGAATCAAATCGACAGGCGACTCGAAAACCTCTCGCGCTAACGCTTTTCCCATGACCATCGGAGTCCCCAAGGAAGTCAAAGATCAGGAGGCACGCGTCGGCCTGCTGCCGAGCGGCGCCAAGCACCTTACCGAAGCCGGCCACACCGTGCTGGTGCAGGCGGGCGCGGGTCAGGCGAGCTCACTCACGGGCGAAGAGTATGCTCAAGCGGGCGCGCGCATCGTCCCGACCGCAGCCGAAGTCTGGTCGCAAAGCGATCTGGTGATCAAGGTCAAGGAGCCGCAGGCTTCCGAATACGGCTTTCTGCGCCCCGGCCTGATCCTGTTCACGTATCTTCATCTGGCGCCGCTGCCGGAGCTGACCGGCAAGCTGTTGGATGCGCGCGTTAACGCGGTCGCCTACGAAACTATTCGAGAGGCGGATCATTCGCTGCCGCTGCTGACGCCGATGAGCGAGGTCGCCGGGCGGATGGCGGTGCAGGTGGGCGCGCAATATCTGGAAGCCCCCATGGGCGGGCGAGGGATTCTGCTGGGCGGAGTGCCGGGCGTCGCGCCGGCGAACGTGGTGATCCTGGGCGGCGGCGTGGTGGGGCACAATGCGGCGAAGATGGCCGTCGGCCTGGGCGCGCACGTCATCATCATCGACCGGAACCTGGAGCGGTTGCGGGTCCTCGACGACATTTACTCGAGTGCGATCGTCACGCTGGCTTCGAACGATTACACCATTCGCGAGTCGCTGCGGCATGCGGACCTGGTGGTGGGCGCGGTGCTGATTCCGGGCGCGTCGGCGCCGAAACTGGTGCGCCGCGACATGATTCCGTTGATGAAAAAGGGATCGGTGATCGTGGATGTGGCGATCGATCAGGGCGGCTGCGTTGAGACCGCGCACGCGACCACCCATACCGATCCGATCTATTTCGTCGACGGGGTGCTGCACTATTGCGTGTCGAACATGCCGGCGGCAGTGCCGCATACGTCCACTTTCGCTCTCAATAACGCCACCTTCCCGTATTTAATGGAGCTGGCGAATCGCGGGTTGGAAGGGGCGGTCAAGCACAGCAACGCGATCCGCGAGGGCGTCAATACGTATCAGGGGCACGTGGTGTATCAAGCGGTCGCCGAGAGTCAGGGGAAGCAGTGGAAAGATTTGAGCGCGTTGATGTAGAAGAGTGCGTGCTGGAGACTGGCACGGTAGAACTGACATCCGACCGGCTACAATAGAGTTATGGCTGAGACGCTCTCCAAATCCGATCCGAACGCCACGTCGACCCGCAGCGTCTCACAGATTATCTACGACGAAATTGCAAACGGGAAGCTTGTACTGAGTCCGTTAGGCATGAAGCTCGTTGGAGCTCGCAAGCGCATTGAGGAAAGCGGAATTCCCCTCCTCACGGAGGAGGAATTGGAACTGGAGAAGGCCGAACGCCGCGCCGGCGTCGAGGTCCCGTTCGTACGATAGTCGATGCCGAGATCGTTCCCGGATAGCGGCGTCTTGATAGACGCAGCTCGGACCGGCCAGACCGATCATGGGCTCGTGGCGGCTAAGTATCTCGGCGATCCAAAACGCACCTACTTAACCAGCCCATTCGTCCGGATGGAAACGGTCCCCAAAGCGACCTATACGAACCGAATGAGCGAATTGGAGTTCTACGAAGACTTCTTCACCGATGCGCGCGTCGAATGGTGCCGCGATTGGGAGCGAATGGCGACGATAGCGGACGAACAAGCTCGCCGGTACGGTCTCGGCGCGTTGGACGCATTTCACATTGCGGCGGCTTACCTGCTAGGCGCGGACGAGCTCGTCACCACCGAAAAGCCACGGAAGCCCATGTATCGTTCGCAACTCGTCCGGGTTATGTACCTGTACGGCTAGCCCTTCGGCGAAATGCTGGGCCTTGACTTCTCCGCCTGGGGGGGATAACATCGATCTTCGATATAACGAACATCGATCATGCCTAAATCCAAACTCGACCCGTTACCCTCGGCGGCTTTTCACATTCTGCTCGCTCTCGCTGAAGAGGACCTACACGGGTACGCGATTATGCGCGAAGTCGCCGAACTGACCAAGGGCCGCGTCCGGTTGGGCCCTGGCACTCTGTACGGCTCGATCAAGACCTTGCTTGAAGGCGGGCTGATTGAAGAGGTGGATGAGCGCGCCGATGACGATTCGGGCGGTGAACGGCGCCGCTATTATCATTTGACGGCGGGTGGACGCAAACTAGCGCGCGTGGAAGCCGGACGGCTGGCCGACACGCTGCGGCTGGCGCGGGTCAAGCGAATCTTCCGAGGGGCCGATGTCTGAATGGGCTTACCGCGTGCTGCTGGCGCTCTACCCGTCGCGATTTCGCGATGAGTACGGCGCAGTCGCTCTCGCGTTACTCCGCGACCGATTGCGCGCTGAGCGCGGGTTGGTTCAGCGGTTTCGATTGTGGATCGACCTGATCCGCGACACGGCCGTTTCGTTGCCGGTCGAGTACCGGCGTGAGCCCGTGCGCTTCGCCACGTCCCATGCCGCGGACGGAGAAGGCGGGGCTGCATTCTGCCAAGGCCCGAGGTTCTACCAATGCGACCCCGAAATCCCCCGTCGCAGCGCGCTGATCAACGGCGCGATCGTCACGATCGCGGCTTTCGCAGGACTTACCATGTTCATGGGAAGCGCCGCAAAACATGTGCCCTGGCTGCTCGGATCGCATCATCCCAGCCGTTCTCATATCCTTCCCGCGCGAACCGACGCGATCGCGAAAACCGATCTCGACGGGGAGGTCAAGCTGAAGCCCATGCCGTTCGAGCCGCCGATTTCTCCCTACTTCAGGCTCATTCTGGTTTTGGGCGCTCTCGATACCGATCACGACAACGTCATCTCGGCCGCGGAGATTGACAATGCGCCGGCTGCGCTCAGGCTACTCGACAAGAATCACGACGGCAAGCTGAGCGCGGAAGAATGCGGACAACACTTTGGAACCAGCACCGCGTCCCTTGATGCGGCGTTCCTCAGGAACGCCCAATTGCTGTTCATGAAGTTTCATCCGGTGCTTGCCGCCCTCGACTCGAATCACGACGGCGAAATCTCGGCGAGCGAGATCCGTAACGCGGCGGCCGCGTTGCGGACTCTTGACGTGAACCACGACGGCAAGCTGACCGAAGACGAACTGCTACCATTGGTCAATCCGGCGGCGCCTGCGAGAGCAGACCACGCTCGGAGGACTCCTCAGTAAACATGACGGCTCGCGATTTGCTCTTAAAGCTTCACCTGATTCTCGGCGCGACTGCCGCGATCTTCCTGGTGATCCTGGGCCTCACTGGAGCCATCATCGCGTTTGAAAACGAGATCGATCATTGGCTCGATCCTGGGTTGTTCTATGTTCACCCGACCGCGCAGGCACTACCGGAATCCGACTTGATAAAGGCCGCGGAACTTGTTGGCCCGGCTCGTGTGCTTTCCGTGCATATTTTTCGCGAGCCGAATCTGGTGCACATGATGCAGACGAGCGACCGCGCGACGGTGTTTGTCAACCAATATACCGGCGAGATTCTGGGCCGGCGAACCGGGTCAACCAGGGCGCAGAGAATCATTGGGTACATCCACCAGCTCCACACGCATCTGGTCCCCGATCCGCGGCAGGCGAGACGGGCCGCGGACATCGGCGAGAGGGTTGTGGAAGCGGCTGGATTCGTGTTGTGCCTGCTGGTGCCAACCGGTCTGATTTTGTGGTGGCGCGTCAAGCGGGCCGGCGTGAAATGGAACGCGCAGTGGTTCCGAATCTGCTTCGATTCGCACGTCGTCCTGGGCGTTTATGCCGCGCTCTTTTTGCTGATCGCGGCAGTTACGGGCGTGCTGGTCGCGCAGGAAAATTGGGTCTACTCGGCTCTGCATTCGCCCTCCCTGTCGCCATTTCCGAAAATGCAATCCACGCCGGGCGGCGGTGTGGCTCCGATCACCGCTGACCGCGCAGGGCAGATAGCCCGCGAATCGCTCCTAGGGGCCACCATCACCGATTTCATGCTTCCGAATGGTCCGAAGGGCTTCTTCGCGGTGATCCTCCGCGTACCCGAGGAGACCTCGGAGGCCGCGCACAGCTACGTCTTCATCGATCAATTCTCGGGGCGTGTGCTCTACATCAGCAATTTCCTCAAGAATTCCCCCGGGTATCGCGCGGTGCGGTTCAATCGATCCATTCACACGGGCGACGTGTTCGGAGCCGCGGGGCACGTGGTCATGTCGCTATCGAGCCTGGCGCTGGTCGTGATGGCGATCACTGGACTGGTGATCTGGCTGAAGAAGCTCGCGATTTGAGCGAGCGTCAGCCCTTGGCGAAATACAGCGACGCGGCGCGCTCCAGCTCCGCTTTCGTCATGATCGGGCCGCGGCCTTCGTACCGGCCGATTGACAATAAAATATTGCAGATGTCGGCGGGATAACACGCGCGCAGCTCCGTGCGGCCTTCCCGAAGGCACAGCTTGCGGAGATACTCGGCGCTATCGGGCTCGGACTGAATATTGCGCGACTGCACCACGCGCACGAAAATCTGATCGAAGCTCCCCTCGTCCACGGCCTCGACGTAAATCTTATTGTGGATGCGGCGCAGGAAGGCTTCGTCGGCCAGATCGGACGGTTCGAGGTTGGTCGAAAACACCACCATCAGCTCGAACGGAATCTGAAATTTCACGCCGTAGCGGAGCGTCAGGTAATCCACGTGGCGATCCAGCGGCACGATCCAGCGATTCAGCAAATCGCGCGGCGACATGAGCTGGCGGCCGAAGTCGTCGATGATCAGAATGCCGTTGTTTGCCTTCATTTGCAGGGGCGCGGCATAAATTCCGGAGGCTTCGTCCAGGCGCAGTTCCAGCATGCTGGGGATCAGCTCGCCGCCGACCACCAGGCATGGACGCTTGCAGGTGAGCCAGCGCGGATCCAGATCCGGCTCATCGTTTTCAAGCGCTTGATGCACCACCGGGTCATATAGACTGATCACCTGGTTGTCGACTTCCACCGCGTACGGAATCAGCACCGCGTCCTGATACACCCGCAGCATGCGCTCGGCGAGACTGGTTTTCCCGTTGCCGGTGGGACCATACACGAAGATCGAATTCTGCGAGATGATCGCGGGGCCGAGCTGGTCGAGCATACGATCCGTCACGATCAGATCGGAGAACGCGCCACGCAGCGTCTTGCGGTCAACGTGAACCTTGGCGGCCTGGACCTTGGTCGCCGCCTGATATTCCTTGAGCGAAACCGGGCACGCGCCGGCGTACTGGGAGACCTGGAAACGCTCGCCCGCAAGCTGCTTTCCCGCAGCCGACAAAGTGAAATTGTAATCGTTGCCGCTCATCCCCTTGATCTCGACAAGTTGCTGCGAACGCATGTGCTTGAAAGCGATGTCGATGATCGGAACCGAGAGACGCAGCGAGCGGCTAAGACCCGCCAGGCTCGAGTGGCCTTCGATCAGCATGCGCCGCAGGATCAGGTCGAGCGCCAGCGATTCGGAAATCCCCAGTTCGGCGAAGTTTTGCGGGATGGCCGGGTTAAATACGCTGCGGACGGGAGCGAAAGTGGTCATGGATGGAGTCGCGTTCCTTCCCTGCGTTCTATCGACTGAAGCGTAAAGGAAGTTTATACGTTTCGCGGGACCCGGGGGTCCATATTTGTCCATATTTACAAGGGGCTTGCACGTTCCCGGGGGTAGCCGCGTCAAGGTTAGCGGTGAAGTTTCTTCACACGATTGCCGTACCCGTGGTCGCGGTGGCCTTGTTTTCCGGCACCGCGGTGGCTTCCGATTTCGCCGAGAGCCTTTTCAAGGCTGCTGAAAAGGCGGAACGCGCCGGCGACACCCTGCATGCCTATCTCTTATATTCGCGCGCGGCGGCGGCCGACCCGCACAACGCCGCCTATGCCGCGAAAAAAACCGCTCTGCGCGGGATCGCCACGCTGTCGGCGAGGGGAGAACTGGGGGCCGATCCTGCCGTCCCCGATCCGGATGCCACGGACGCCGACGACGACGCCGAAGCTCCTCCGGATGTGGATGCCGATCCGGAGGATAGCGCGCGAGACCGGCTGGACGCCCGGCGAGCGCTGCCTCCGCCACGCCTGGTCGCCTCGCCGGACAAGATGGACTTCAATCTCAAGGGCGACGCGCGGACGATTTTTGAAAAGGTCGCCGCGGCGTACGACATCAATATCGTGTTCGAGGCGGATTATCAGGCGCTTCCGGCGCTTACGTTCCGCATGAACGAGGCCGGCTATCGCGACGCATTGCGGGGGCTGGAGGCGGTGACGGATTCGTTTGTGGTTCCGCTCGGCCCCAAGGTAGTGCTGGTGGCGCGCGACACGGCGCCAAAGCGCGCGCAATACGAGCCGGTGGTTATCGACTCGATTCCGATTCCGGAGCGGCTTTCGGTACAGGATGCGCAGGAACTGGTCCAAGCCGTTAACACCACGCTCGAAACGCGGCACATCTCGCTAGACCCGGCCAAACACGCGATCATCATTCGCGACAAGCAATCCAAGGTGATGGCGGCGCGCCATATCCTGGAGACGCTTTCGCGCGCGCGGCCGCAGATCGAGGTCGAGGTGGATTTTCTGGAGACCGACAAGACTTCTTCGCTCAACTACGGGATGAATTTGCCGAACGAGCTGTCACTCGTCAATTTCAGCAGCTTCCTGCATAATTCGGTTTCGATCCCCTCGGGGGTCTCCAACATCCTCCAATTCGGCGGCGGCGCGACGCTGCTGGGGGTCGGCATCACCCAAGCTTCAGCCTTCGCGACCATCGCCAACGCGACTTCTCAGAATCTCCTGAGGGCGCAGGTGGTCGCGCTGGACGGCCAGCCGGCGTCGCTGCTGGTCGGAGCTCATTACCCGATCGTCACTAACGCCTACATCGGCAACACCAGCAATACCCCCGGACAGGTCTACACGCCCCCGCCGACCATCAATTATGAGGACCTGGGGCTGGTGCTGAAAGTAACGCCTTCGATTCATGACGGCGATGAGGTGACGCTGGATATCGACGCCCAGTACAAGGTGCTGGGGGCAAGCACCGGGGTCGGAATTCCCATCATTTCGAATCGCAAATTCACGGGCAAAGTGCGATTGAAGGACGGCGAGTGGGCGGTGATCGCCGGCCTGGTTTCCAGTACACACTCGGATTCGCTCAAAGGATACGCGGGCCTTTCAAGTATTCCCTTCCTGCGTCGTCTGTTTGGCCAGACCGACATCGAGAAGGATTCGACCGAGGTGCTGCTGGTGCTGAAACCGCACCTCATGAACCTCCCGCCGTGGGATTTTCCCAATCAGACGATTTGGATGGGCACGGATACGCGTCCGCTCACGGTGTTCTAAGGACCGGCGAAAACGGTTCCAGCCACGAATGAACACGAATGAACACAAATTGGATCTTTGATTCCGATTCCTGTTTATTCGTGTGCATTCGTGGCTAAACGTTCTTCGGTAGTCCGCTTAGCACTTCCCAATACTTTGCCGCGACTTTTTCGATGGCATGCTCCGCCGCGATGTGCCGCGCCGCGCGCTTTCCAATTTCCATGGCAGCTTCACGATCGCGCGCCAGCCACACGATGATTCCTTCCAGCATTTCCTCCTCGGCGGCGCCCGCATCCACGCGCAGACAAGCATTTTCGGGAATGCGCCCGATCTCCTGGCCCGCCGTGAACACCACCGGTTTGCCGATGCCCATCATGCGAATCGCGATTCCCGAGGTTTCTCCCGCGGTCGGAAAACGCAGATTCACGCAAACGTCGGCTGCGGCGGCGTAGCGCCAGAAATCAGACTCAGGAAGATAACCGGTGCGCAGAATACGGGAATCTGCCAGCAGCGACGCCGCTGCGCGCTCGAGATCGGTTGACGCGAACGAGCCCGCGACCAGCAGACGCGCGTCGACGCCGGCGTTCCAGGCGTTGTGCATCGCGCGCACGATGGCCGGCAATCGTTTCGACTCGCGCATGTGGCCGAAAACAGCAACCAGCAAGGTCCTGGGTCCCAGGCCGAGGCTGGTGCGAAAACGCAAAGTCTCCGCCGCGTCCGGAAGTTCCGGCGCGATGAACAGATGTGGGATTTCGAAAATACACGTGCCGCGCGCGGCGGGAGCGTGGCGTCGAACGGCGGCGGCTGCGGCGGGATTGTGGACCACGATGGCTCGCGATCGCGTCGCGATACTCTTCAGCATCGGATAGTCGAAGTAGCGTGGATCGGTGGCCGAGCGCGCACGATTTCGCCACAATTCCTCGGCCATGCCACGCGACCACTCACCATAGTTCTCCACCAATTCCTCCACATAAGCCCTCTCATCCAGCGTTCCGAGAAAGAAATGGTGAAGCACCGCGTCGTGCAGCACGACTACGCCGGGAGTTTCGATCGCGCGCGCATAGATTTCGCGATGCAGATGATTGTTGCCGATGTGATACAGCGCGACCTCTGCCCGCGCGTCGCTTAGCTCGACGCTGTCGTGTGCGCGTTCCGCGGTCGCATGCGCGCGCAGAGCGTTGAACAGAGCGCTTGCGTAATCGGCAACGCCGGTGGGAGCCGGAGGCATCGGCGCGAAAAATCCGACGCGCATCAATCCTTTCGCCGCGGCCCGAACAGCGCCGTGCCGATTCGGATATGCGTCGCCCCTTCTTCGATGGCGGCTTCGAGATCGTGCGACATGCCCATGGACAGGTTCGGCAGCGCGTGCTTCCGCCCCAGCTCGGCGAGGCGGCGAAAATAGGGCCGGGTTTGTTCCGGATCGTCGCTCCACGGGGGCATCGTCATGAGACCGGTGAGTCGAAGATTCGCGCAGGTCCGGATTGCCTCGATGAGCGCTCCCAGCGATTCCGGCGCTGCTCCCGCTTTCGATTGTTCTTCGGAGAGCTTGACCTCGATCATCACCTCGATTTTGCGTCCCATCGCGTCCAGACGCCGCGCAAGCTTTTCGGAATCGACGGTTTGGATCACTTGAAACAGCTCGGCCGCCGGGCGCGTCTTGTTCGACTGGAGATGCCCGATGAGATGAAACTCGGCGTCCACCAGATCGGCAATCAAGGGATGTTTGTTCTCGAATTCCTGCACGTAGTTTTCACCGAATCGCCGCAACCCGAGCGCGTGAGCTTCTCGAATCACCTCCGCGGAGAACTTTTTTGTCACTGCAATTAGAGTGACTTCCGATCTTCGACGGCCCGCGCGGACGACGGCAGATGCTACGCGCTTTTCGACTTCCTCCAAACGTTCACGAAGCACGTTTCGAGTATACCTGCCGTCCGTCGATGTACACTTTGAGCGCCGGCTCGACACCAAAGAAATAGGCCAGTTCGCGATGATCGGCGCAATCGTGAATCACGAAATCGGCGCGTTTGCCCGGTTCCAGAGATCCGATCTCTTTCCCAAGTCCAAGGCTGTACGCCGCGTTGATGGTTGAAGCCGTGATGGATTCGGCTGGAGTCATTTTCATCTGCGTCGCTGCGAGCGACAGCATCATCGTCATCGACGGCGTGGGCGACGAACCGGGATTGAAATCGGTGGCGATAACGATCGCAAGACCCGCTTCAATCATGGCGCGCGCATCGGGATACCTTCGCGACCCGAGCGCATATACGGCGCCCGGCAGCAGCACAGGCTGCACGCCTGCCTGCCGAAGTGCTGCGATGCCTTCGGCGTTCGTATGCTCCAGATGATCGGCAGTGTTGGCGTGCAGTTCTGCCGCAAGGCTCGCGCCACCGCCGTTTTCGAGCTGATCGGCGTGCATGCGCAGGCCCAGCCCGCGCGCGCGGGCCGCTTCGAGCACACGGCGCGCGTCGGCAACGGGGAAAACACGCGGCTCGCAAAATACATCGCAGAACTTCGCGAGGCGCGCCGCCGCCGGCAGCATTTCCTCGATCACCAATGTCACGTACGCTTCACGACGGCCCCGATACTCATCGGGAATTTCGTGCGCGCCGAGGAAAGTGGGGACCGCCCGCAACGGCGCAATACGCCCGATGGCGCGCAGAAGCTTCAGCTCGTCCTCCAGCGAAAGCCCGTATCCGGATTTCGCTTCGATGGTGGTGGCGCCGCCGCGCAGAAACCACTCCGCATATCGCGACGCCGCGCGCACCAGATCGTCTTCGCTGGCTTCCCGAGTACGTCGAACGGTACACAAGATCCCCCCGCCCGCCGCGGCGATTTCCTGGTACGTAACACCTTCCACGCGCTTTTCAAATTCGTCCGCGCGATTTCCGGCAAACACCGGATGCGTGTGCGCGTCGACGAATCCGGGCATTACCACGCGTCCATCGGCATCGACGATTTCAATCCCACGCTCGAGATGAAGCTCATGACGCGGCCCCGCGTACGCGATGCGGCCGTCGCGAATCAGCATCGCGCCATCGCGAACAATGTTCAGATCCCGCAATTCGGATCTGATACGCGGCCGGGGAGGACCGGCCAACGTCACCAGTTCAGAACACCCGACGACGGCGAACGAACTCACGGTTTATTCACCGCGACTCATCCATCGGAATTCGAATTCCATGCTCCCGCGCGACCTCTTTCGCGCGATCATAGCCCGCATCCACGTGGCGCGCTACGCCGATTCCGGGATCGGTCGAAAGCACACGCTCCAGGCGCCGCGCGCAATCGCCGGTGCCGTCGGCCACCACCACCATTCCCGCGTGCTGCGCGTATCCGATGCCCACGCCGCCTCCGTTGTGAATCGAAACCCACGACGCACCCGCCGCGACGTTCAGCATGGCATTGAGGAGCGGCCAATCCGCGATCGCATCGGAGCCGTCGAGCATCGCTTCCGTTTCGCGATAGGGCGATGCAACCGAACCTGTGTCCAAATGATCGCGCCCAATCACCACCGGCGCCGCGATCTTGCCCCGCTTGATCAGATCGTTCATGGCCAGTCCGAATTCGGCGCGCTCGCCATAGCCGAGCCAGCAGATTCGCGCGGGCAGGCCCTGGAAATGAATTTTTTCCGAGGCGAGCTTCATCCATCGTTTCAGTGTTTCGTTGTGCGGAAACAGTTCCAGCGCAAGTCTGTCGGTGGTGCGAATATCCTCGGGATCACCCGACAGCGCGGCCCAACGGAACGGGCCTCGGCCCTCGCAGAACAAAGGTCGAATGTACTCGGGCACGAATCCGGGAATCTCGAAAGCATCCTCGACCCCGGCCCGCTTGGCCTGCGTGCGGAGATTGTTGCCGTAATCGAACGTCACCGCGCCCATACGCTGAAGCGCAAGCATCGCGCGAACGTGTTGGCCCATGGTGTCGATCGACCGGCGCACGTACTCGTCTGGATTCGCATTGCGCAGCTCGCGTGCTTCATCGAGCGTCATGCCGTTCGGAATGTAACCGTTCAGCTCGTCATGCGCGCTGGTTTGATCGGTGAGAATATCAGGAACCTCGCCGCGGCGCACCAGTTCCGGCAACACATCCGCGCAGTTGCCCACCAGTCCGACCGAGAGAGCTTCGCCCTTCTTGCGCGCGCCGTCGAGCATCGACAACGCGTCGTCCAGGCTCGCGGCCACTCGATCGCAGTAACCCGTTTCGATGCGCTTCGCGATTCGTTTGGGGTCGACGTCGATCCCCAGAAAACACGCGCCCGCCATGGTCGCTGCCAAGGGCTGCGCTCCGCCCATTCCACCCATCCCGCCCGAGACGATCAGCTTGCCCGCGAGCGACCCTCCGAAGTGCCGCACGGCTGCGGCTGAAAATGTTTCAAACGTGCCTTGGACAATTCCCTGGCTGCCGATGTAAATCCACGAGCCCGCGGTCATCTGGCCGTACATCGTCAGGCCCATTCGTTCCAGACGGTGAAACTCATTCCAATTGGACCAATGCCCCACCAGGTTCGCGTTGGCGATCAACACGCGCGGCGCGTCATCGTGGGTCCTGAAAATCCCCACCGGCTTGCCGGAAGCGACGATCAGAGTCTCATCGTTCGCGAGGCTTTCGAGCGATCGCACGATGGCATCGTAGGCTTCCCAACTTCGCGCGGCGCGGCCCGTTCCGCCGTACACGATCAGATCATCGGGGCGCTCGGCCACTTCGGGGTCCAGATTGTTCATCAGCATCCGCAGCGCGCCTTCCTGCTGCCAGCCCTTGCACCGCAGTTGGCGCCCGCGCGGCGCGCGGATCACCCGCTTCTCGGTCATCGTCTCAATCATGTTGATCACTATCCTTATACAATATGTCGCGCATTTTGCGATCGAACGCAGCCTCTGAGAATCGCGAGGCGGCGGTCTGCAACTTCACCGGATCGATGGCCCGCTCGGCGGCTTCGAACCTGTGGACGGCTGCTTCCAAACAATCTTCCTCGGGTGATTCGAAAAAAAACGCACCTTCCGCCGGCACGATTTCGAGCACGCCTCCACGTCCCAGCGCGATAATCGCTTTCCCGCTCGCCAGCGCTTCCACCGTAGTGATTCCAAAATCTTCTTCGCCCGGCATGAGAAATGCCCGGCAGCGCGCGTAAAGCGGCTCCAGCCCATCATCGCCGACGCGCCCGCAAAATTCGATATTCGGCGCGGCCATTCTACGGAGCCGCGAATATTCCGGTCCATCGCCCACGATCCGCAGCTTGCGGCCGCTCTTCGAAAATGTGCGTATGGCCAGATCGATGCGCTTGTACGGCACCAGCTCGCTCACGATCAGATAATAATCCCCGGCAGGCTCATGCCGGAAGGTCTCCACCGCCACCGGCGGATGGATCACCGTGGCGTCACGCTGGTACGTTTTCCAAATCCGCCGCCGCACATTTTCGCTGTTGGCGACGAACTCATCGACGCGCGCCGCCGAGGCAAAGTCCCACAGGCGCAGATAATTCGCGAACGGCGCGATCAGCGCGCGCTTGAATCGCGATCGGGTCCATTCGTGCAGATATGCCGGATACAAATCCCACAGATAACGCATGGGCGTGTGGCAATAGCATACATGCCGCGTCGAGGATCCAGTGAGGACGCCTTTCGCGGGACCCGATTCGCTGGAGATCACCAGATCGTAGCCGCGCAAATCGAAGGATTCGAGCGCCATCGGCATCAACGGCAACAGCGATCGATGGCCTCGCCGCAGCGGGTTCAGATACGAAGCCGTCACGCGGTGCGATCGAATCAGCGGCGAGACTTTTTCAGGATCGTAGAACAGCGTGAACAGGTCCGCTTCGGGCAGCATCCGGCACAGTGCCTCAAGGACCTTCTCGCCCCCGCGCATGCCCAGCAGCCAATAGTGAATGATCGCGACCCGCATGCGCCGTTGCGCCTCGCACCCGATTTATACCTGTGTCCAGTTGCGCTTTGTGTCGATGACGGAGTGCGAGTTTTCTGGAACTAAAAGCCAGTCTAACATCTGTTAGCCTGACCTTACCGATGTCTCCTTTCGCCGGACGCGCGGTTTCGCGTCGCGTTCTTTTTCAAATGGCCGTCATCGGAATCTGCACCGGCCTGGTGAAGATCGCCGGCGCGGCGAAAGTCATCTTCAGTGCGCGCGCATTTGGGGTAAGCGACAACATCGACGCGTACTTTATCGCGTTTCTGATGGTGTCATTTTTTGGTGACACGCTGGCTGGCTCGCTCAACTCCGCTCTGGTTCCGACGTTCATCCAGGTGCGCGAAATAGAAGGACGGGCCGCGGCTCAACGGCTGTATCAGAACGTGATGGCCGGCGCCGTGGTGCTGCTCGCGGCAGTTGCCGTGCTCCTGCTCGCATCGGCCCAGTGGACCTTGCGGCCGTTTGCATCCAGTTTCAGTACGTCCAAGTTCGCGCTGACGTGTTCTCTGTTCCGCGTGATGCTCCCCATGATGCCGATGGCGGCATTGTCGACGGTGTGGCGCTCCGTGCTCAACAGCGAACAGCGGTTCGCGCTGCCCGCGATGATTCCCGCGGCGACACCCGTCGTGTCGATCTTATTCCTGTTCCGTTTCGCGGCCACGTGGGGCGTGTATTCACTCGCCGCCGGCACACTGGTAGGCGCGGCAGTGGAGGCGGCATTGCTGGCGGCGATGATGCTGCTCCGTGGATTTCCGATTGCACCCCGATGGTCGGGACGCGCGCCGGCTGTCGATCAGGTACTCGCGCAATATTGGCCGGTGGTCGCGGGAATCATACTCCTCGGCGGCGCGCCGCTGATCGATCAATCCATCGCCGCGATGCTCGGCTCCGGCAGCGTCGCGGCGCTGCAATACGGAACGCGGCTTACAGTGGTGCTGCTGGCGGTGGGACCCAGCGCGGTCGCGACGGCGATTCTGCCGCACTTTTCGACGCTGATCGTAACCCGCGATGGCAGCGAGCTGTGGCACAGCCTGCGCAGTTACGCCGCGATCATTCTCGCGGCGACCATTCCAGTGATCGCCCTGCTGATCGCGTTTTCGGAGCCGATTGTGCGGCTGTTCTTCGAACGCGGCCACTTCACCGGCACGGCAACCGAGGTGGTCACCTCGGTACAACGCTATTCCCTATTGCAAGTACCGGCGGCGATGGTGATGGCGCTCGCAGTGCGGCTCGTCGCTTCGCTGAAAGCCAATCATTTGCTGTTTCGCGCGGCTGTTCTGTTCGGCGTGCTGAATTTGTCGCTGGATCTGCTCCTGATCCGTTGGATGGGCATTTCCGGAATCGCGCTATCGAGCGCGATCGTGCAGTTGGTTACGGTGATCTATTTGATCGCGCTGATGCGCAATCGCCTGCCGGCCAGCTTAAAGCCGCCGCCGAGCCGCGTGGCCGTTTCGCGATAGAGATCCGTAAGATTCGCGTCCACCCACGCGCGACCTCGGCCTTCGACCGTGATCGATTCGAATTGGGGTTTCGAATATCGCGCCAGCCGATTCGAAACCAGACGAACCTTCCCGCCGACGATCGACATTTCAATCCCGCGCAGTTCGACCAGCGTTTGCGCCGGGCTGGCGCCGCCATCGCGGACGACGATCAGATCGGCCGCGCCGCCCTCCCGAATGTATCCTTGGCCATCCCGCAGCAACAACACGCGGGCGGCATCTTCGGTGACCATGCGATAGAGTCTCGCGGCGCTCAGCTTCCAAACCGCTCGCGCTGCTCGAAGCGCGTCAAGCACATCGCCCGTCGCGGTCAGTGCCGAATCGGTTCCGAGGGCGATCGGCACACCGCTCGAAAACACCGCTCGCTTCAGCGTCGCGCTAAGCGTGAACAGGTTCGATACTGGACACGCAACCAGCGCTGCACCGCGCTTGCGCATAAGCTGGAGGCCACGCGAACCAAGCGCGACGCCATGCACGATCACCGTGCGTTTATCGAGCAAGCGCATCCGATCCAGCGTGAAGATCTCCACTTCGCCCGCAGCGTCCGTCGCCTCGCCCAAGTGCAGGATGAACGGCCAACTGCGAGGCGTCTTGCGAAATCGTTCCGCGATATCCGGCGTGAATTCGAGCGAGTGCGCCCATCCGCATTGCTTCACCACGTGGATCGGGAAGCGCGCGCCGAACGCCCGCGGCGGATCGGGATCGTGATGCGCCACGGTGGTGACGCCGCTCACCAGATTCTTGATCGCGCCCCATTGGAGCCGCACACTGCGCGGCACGCTGCGATGCTCGCGCACCGGCGATTCATCGGGCTTGTAGACGTCGCGAGCCCACGCCGTCGCGTTCGGATACGGCGGACGCCCCAGCAGCGGGAACAAATTGAAGGCGAGGTGATCGTGCGCGTTGATCAATCCCGGCAGGATCAGATGGCCGGTGAGATCGAGACTCCCGAAGCGATCGACGCGAGGGTCGCCCGACCCTGGAAGCATCGAGACAATGCGCCCGCCGCGAATCTCCACATCGAGCCGCCGCGCGACGTTCGGCCCCAACGCGACGCGCGCGCCCCTAAGAATTAGACTGCGAATCAACCTCGCCTCCGGTAACTCGCGATCAGGATCGCCGGCTGCTCGCGCATCTCGTCGAACCACGCACCCTTGCCCGCGGCTTCAAAAAAGTGACGCTCCTGCTCGCCGAACGGAAGCTCGCGAAATTCCTCGAGTGCCAGTTCGTCGTGGGCCAACTCGGCAATCGCATATGCCTCGCTCTCCATTTCGATAGTGTCCGCGCCGCGTTTAAACGTCCGCTTCCAGCCGCGGCGCAGCGCATCGGGATGAAAATCGGTGACGATCACATGCCCGCCGGGAGCGGCTATTCGCGCCAACTCCCCCATCGCGCGCGAGACCGGCCGCATGTGGCCGATCACCAGCGCGCATAAAACCACATCCGCACAGGCGTCGCGAAATGGAGTCGCGATTCCATCGGCTTGCACCAGGCGCCCCGAAAGTCCCGGCTTTCGCGAAGCCACTCGGAGCATTTCGGGGGACAGATCCGCGCCGATCGCATATGCGCCGCGATCCACCGCCCACGCGAGCCAGCGACCCGTGCCGCAGCCGATATCGAGAAACCCCTTGCCCGCCACCTCCCGCAGCACATTAGATAAGACCGGCGCAAGCTGGCGCGATTCGAGCGCGAGAATCGGCGTGCCTTCGTCGAACGAATCCGCCCAGTAGCGATACGCTTCGCACGGCGAGACGACGCGTCTCACTTGGCGAACCGCGCACAACCGCACGAGCGGCCTGTGCGGTCGAAACTAAGAGCGCGCTCCACCCAATCGCGTCTCATAGACTTTCGAGCCGAGGCTGCCGCAGCCGCACCAGCTTCTGCACCCACCGCAACTCGACCGGATTCTCGAACGCGCCCAGCGCGTAGCGCCACGTGCCCAGGCCTTTGAGTATCACCCGCGCCCATGCGGGCAGACGCCAATCCTGCACCGTGGGCCAGCGCGCGTTCATCACGGTTTCGAAGCCGCGAATCTTGCGGCGCAGCTCCGGTGGAAGCCAGCTTAGTTCCGGATCTTTTCGCATCGCGAAGTTGAACCACCGGTCGGTAGCCCACTCGTCCGGCGTCGTCGGAAAATCGAAGTTGCCCAGACGACCGTACATTTCGCCGCGGCGTTGCGGCACCGGACAATATGTTTGCACCACGATCTCGACCTCAGGATTAATTCGCTTCACCCGCCGCGCAAAAGCGACCGTTTCGTCAAAGTCTGATTCCGAATCGGCCGGATCGCCGAAAATGAGCGAGAATTCCGGAACGATATCGAACTTGCGCATTCGCGCCGCCAGTTCCAGCGATTGTTCCGCCGTAATCTCCTTTTTCATCTCTTTTAATTTTTTGTTCGACCCCGATTCGACACCGAAGAAAATCATAACGCAACCCGATTCGCGGATCTTCCTCACGGTATCGTCTGAAAAACGCAGCAGCGCATCCACGCGAGTTTCGCACCACCATTTCATGCCCAGCGGAATCATGCGCTCCGCCAGTTCGCGAGCGTGATCCTCACGCACGAAAAAATTGTTGTCGTAAAACTGTACCGCATTCACGCCGTAATCGCGTTTCAGTTGGGCGAGCACGGACACAGTTCGCTCCGGCGGCTCGATTTTCTCGCGCGACCCTGAAAACCCCACGACGCCGCAGAAATTGCATTGATACGGACAACCGATACTGGCCTGATAGACCGTAGTGCGCGAACCGAGAAAGGTCGGCCGCAGATACGGCTTCGGATCCAGCCGATGATACGGGGTCGCCGGAAAATCACCCGGCGAACGCAACGGCCGATCCGCGTTGTGAACCTTCAACCCAAAGTCATCCTTAAAAGACAACCCGCGAATTCCCGAGAATCTTGCTGGCCCGCCCTTGATTCCGTCAAGCGCGCCTAGCAGTTCGATGAACGTCTCCTCGCCCTGACCGCGCGCGACGAAATCGACGTAGTTCGCGTTCAGCGCCGCGTCGGGATAAAGTGACGGAAAGTATCCGCCCCACACGATCGGCGCGTCGGGATAGTTGGCGCGAAACCACTTGCACACCGGAACCGCCGAACGCGTCTGCGGACCCGGCATCACCGTCACCGCGAGCAACCGCGCCGGGCTCTCTCGCATGATGCGTTCCATCGCGATGCGAGGATCGTCGTCGATGTTGCCGTCGACAATCGCGTAATCCTCGCGCCCCTCGATCATCGCCGCCAGCGCGAGGATCGACAGCGGATAGCGTTGGTTGCCCTTGCGCGTGGCCCGCGGATTGAGAAACAGAATCACCTACGTTAATTCCCCCTCGAGAATCCAAAATCGCGACGGCGGGCGCGTACCCTTAATACGCGCTTTCAGCGGGCGCGTGTGCCAGGCGAAACCATACCAGGGCTTGTGGATGCGCCATGCAATGCCGACCTCGCGCGCCAGCGCGTCGATCGTCGCGGCGTCCAGATACTCAACGCTTCGAATATGATCCGATTCGGTTCCATACTGCGCTAGAAATTGTTCGCGCCGTTCGCGCCGCATTCTTTCGCCGTCTTCCCGAGTCTTGTATACCGGCGAATCCAGCACGATAATTCGTCCACCCGGCCGCACACATCGCCGCGCTTCCTTTAGCGTCCGCGAGTAATCCGATGAGTAATGCAGCGACGCGTTGTAGATTGCGGCATCGAAACTCCCGTCCGGAAACGGAAGATGGTCGAACTCCGCGTCGATCACCGGAAGAGTATGGCCGAGTTCATTAAAATAATGTTGCGCGGCGCCGAGCCCGTCGCGCGAATCGGTGAGAATATCCACCGCCACCGGTCGATGCCCGCGCAACGCCAGCCGGTACGACATCCAGCCCGTGCCCGCGCCAAGATCGAGAATATCCAGTCCACCCGCCGCCGGACCCAAAGCCGGCAACACGTAACGCTCAAAATATCGATACGTGCGCCCGCGCATCGCCCACTGCGAAGCCAGTTTGCCGCTAAGGTCCGTAAAAGGAAGCGCGAGATAATACGCCGGATCGTCCGAGCCGCGGCCCTCCGCGCGGCGGATGCGCAGATAGTCGTCGAGGAAACGTTGTCGCTCGGCTGTTTCCATTACGCTTCCACTTCGTCGAAACTTTCGCGCAGCCCGCGGCGCGCGGCGTCGGCTTCCGGGATCAATCCGCCAACTTCGCTCTTCAACAATTGATCGGCGAATTGATAATAGCGCCGCGAATGACGCCCCCCAATTCGCACTTCGCGATCAGTCGACGCGCTCCACTCGCCAATCCGCTTGAGGCGCGAAGCGACGTCGTCGTAGTACGGCGTGCCTTTGATCGGATACGAAACTGTCGTCAGAAACACATCGGGGCGGCACGCTTTGACGTGCTCGACGGTCGCTTCGATATCCGCGAGGTCTTCGCCTTCATAGCCCCACATCAGAAACATCCCGGTTTCGATGCCATGCGCGCGCAGCGAGCCGACCGCGTCGCGCACCTGGCCGGCGCGAACTCCGCGCTGCATCGCATCCAAAATCTTCTGCGATCCGCTCTCAGACCCGACCCATACACGAAAGCATCCGAGCCCCGCCAGCGTCGCCGCGATTTCCCCATTCATCCGATCCGCCCGCGTGATGCATTCGAATGGAATCCGCAAATCGCGCCGATTCATTTCGCACGCGAATTGCATGATCCAGCCGGGATGAATGGTGAAAACATCGTCGGCGATCCACAACATTTCAGGCTGATAGCGATCGCGAATCCAGGCGATTTCGTCGGCCACGGACCCCGGCGATCTGCGCCGGTGCGTCTTCCCGTACACCGAATGGCTGCACCAGCGGCAATGATACGGGCAGCCTCGCGCCGTGATCACGGAAACCGAGCCGCGCCCATGACGCGATCGCCACGCGTCGATATATTTCGAAAGATCGATGCGCTCCCGATCCGGCCAGGGTTGCGCGTCCAGATTCGGGATCAGCGGCGCGGCGTTGGTTCGCACGATGCCAGGCCCGGCTCCAGCCCCTTTTCCAGACGGAGATCTGTACTGAATTCCGGGAACGCTCCCCAAGTCCACACCCGAGGCAAACGCACCCAGCAACCCTTCAAGCGACACTTCGCCTTCGCCATTCACGATCACGTCCGCGCCGGCATCCAGATATTCCGCCGCGTAATTCGCCGGCTCCGGCCCTCCCAGCACCACCCGGCAACCGTTTTCACGGGCCGCGCGCGCGATCGCCAGCACGTTGGCGCGCGTCATGAGATTCCCGTAAATTCCTACCGCCCGCGGACGTTCGTGTTCGATTAATTCGAACAACTCCTGCCGCGAGCCGAAGGTCGAATCGTAGATCTCGACATCGAATCCACGCGCGCGCAAATGGGACGAAAGATACAACAGGCCCAGCGGCGCATACGGCTTCATGATCGCGAGCTCTTTCGGATCGTCCGCCAGGAAGTAGCCGTGCGTCAGCAGGAGGTCCATATCTTACCGTCCGTCAAACCCCACCCGTCAAGCCCCACCCGTTAGGGTTTGGATGACTTTCATCGCGCACAACGCCACACAACGGCTGTGCGCTCTCACGTATTTCATCGCGCGCATGGCCACGAAAGCACCGTGGGCTCTAACGGGCCAATGTTCATGGGCCTCGCGGAGGATTTCGCGAGCTCAAACACACGATCCCAATCAGGTGCGCCCCTAACTTCGCCCCGAACTTCTTGATGCAGCGCTTCCGCCAATTCCCGATAGAACTCGCTCGAGTACGTGCCGCGGAACATCATCGTAAGATCGCCGCTCTCGGACCAGTTTTCTTTCGCGCCCAGCTCGGTCGAAACGCGTTCGTAAAATTTCGTCCCGGGCAGAGGATACGAAACCGAAACGCCGATGTCGTCGGGCTCGGTCTCGCGGACCATTTGAATGGTTCGCTCGATGTCCTGAAGAGTCTCGCCGGGATATCCGAATTGGAGAAAGAAACACGCGCGGATGCCGTGGCGCCGCAAATTGTCGCGAGCTTCGTAGATCTGCTCCACGCGCGTGCCCTTCTCCATAGCGTCGAGAATCTTTTGCGACCCCGATTCGGCGCCCATCCAGACTTCTTCGCATCCCGCGCGCCGCAGCGCACCCACCGTATCGCGAGTCATCAGATCGCAGCGGGATTGCATCTTAAACGGGATCGCCGCCCCGATCGCCTCCACGGCCTCGGCAAACCCGCGCGTCCAGCTCGGCGAGAGCGCGAATATATCGTCGGCGAACCAGATGTGATCGGCCCGGTAATCGCGTTTCAACTTCAACATCTCTGCCGCTACACGCCCAGGCGATCGAAAACGATAGTCCGATCCGAACACCGGCTTCGCGCACCAGTTGCAGCGGTACGGACAGCCGCGGCTGGAAATCAGATTCAGTGAGAAATACCCGCGCGCTCCCCGCCACGCGGCGCGGTAAGGCGCCAGATCCGCCAGGTCCCACGCGGCATCCGGCAGGAGATCTAGATTCTCGATCGGCTTGCGCCGCGCAGTTCGGCGCACCTGCCCGTCCTCCATATAAGCCAGCCCGGCGATTTCCTCTCGCGAATCCGCTCCGTCGACGAAAACGCGCGCGACATCCTGGAGCGTCAGCTCCACCTCGCCCGTGAGCACCGCCTCGAACCCGGCGTGCAGATACGCCGCGGCGCGATCGGTCGCATCCGATCCATTCACGATCGCGGGCACGCCGGCATCGCTCGCGGCGCGGCACATGCGAAACGCCAGCTCGCGATTCCGCGTCAGGCACATCTTCGTCAAAAAGTTGAAATTGTCCTCGATCACCGCGACCAGCTTCGGCCGGTGCGCGGCGATCGCCGCGCGAAATTCTTCCTCGACCGATCCCGCCAGGGTCGTGTCGAAGAGCCCTACCGAATATCCCTGCTCGCGCAGCACCGCCGCTGCCATCAGCGTTTGCAGCGGCGGATAGGGCTGCATTTTCCGGACCTGCTTGCGGTCCGAATACAGGTGATTCGAATGCGTGAGCAGGATGTCAGCCACGGCTGTCTCCGAAATCGTTGCGCGTGTTCATAGGCTCCTCAGCAAGTCACCGGTTCCGCCTCGAGCGGCGCCGGGTCCACTATCGGCTTCGGAGGCGAGATCACTTTGTCCACGAAATTCCTCGCCCACAGCTCCACCGGAAACTTAAAGAAACTGTGATCCAGCCGCCACCGCGCGGGCGCCGCGATCAATTCGTACACCGTCCGGTTCAAGCGGCTTCGCTCATAGCGGCCCACCGGAATGCGGTTGAACGCGATGCGCAAATAGTCGCGCATGATCTGCAATTCGGCGTGCTTCTTCCCCTTGAGCCACGGCAGCACCTGGTAGCGCGGGAAAAAATCGGCCCAGCCCTCCATCGTATCCGGCGCCTGAATTCCCAACTCGAACGCACGCTCCATCACCGGCGCTCCCGGATACGGCGTGAAAATATTGGTGCAGAATTCCGCGCGCGGATAGTTGCGGCAGATGTTCATGATCAAGTCGACCGATTCCTTCCGATGCCGCTCTTCCTCGCCCGGATACCCGAAAATCATGTTGAACGCCGGCTTGACCCCGGCGGCCGTCAAGCGTTCCGCGGCTTCATAGACCATCTCCAGGCTCTGAAAATCCTTGTTCATCAGGTGCATCACTTCAGGCGATCCACTATCGGCGCCCATCTGCACCTGGTCGAGGCCGGACCGCTGGAGCAGCTTGAGCTCTTCCGGCGTGAAGCGCAGCACCAGATTGATCGACGCCTGCGTGCTCCACCGAAATTTCGCGCCCCGGCGAACGATCTCTTCCGCGATCTTCACGCACCGCGCGCGATCCACCATGTAGTTGTCATCGATGATCCACACCAGTTCAAGCCGGTAGCGCGTCACCAGTTCGGTCAACTCCTCGCCCACCTGATCCGGCGGCAGCGCGTTCCATTTGCGGCCGTACACGCCGGCGTTGGTGCAATACGAACAGTTATAGGGACACGCGAAACTCGAAACGTAATTCGCCCAGCGCCGCCCGCACACGCGCTCATACGCGTCGAAATCGGCAAGCTGATACGCCTTCGGCGGCATATCGACAATCGGCTTCAACGCACGCGGCTTATTGAAGATCAACCTGCCGTTTTCTTTATATCCCGCGCCTTCGATTCCCGCGAGACTTTCCCGCGCCTCGATCCGCTGCACGATTTCGAGCAGCGCTTCTTCCCCCTGCCCTTTCACCACCACGTCGACATACGGCGCGGCCAGCGTCTGCTGCGGCAGCAGCGATGGATGCCACCCCCCCAGCACCACCGGCACGTCCGGATACAGCCGCTTGGTCTCGCGCGCAATCTCCACCGTCTCGCGAATCATCGGACCCGTCACCAGCGACACGCACAGGCACAACGCGTCCGCCAGCTCCTCCATCACCCGCTTCTTGAAATTCGGCGTGATGGTCGAATCGATAATGCGCACTTCGTACCCCGCGCGCAGCAGTGGAGTCGCCACCGCCAGGATGCCCAAAGGGGCGGTCGCATCGGTGCTCGTGAATGCGGGAAAGAAAAACACGACTTTCTTGGATCGCGATCGCATTGAAAAAAATCCTGCCGGACGTTGTTTCCGCCCCTATGTTCATACAAATCTCATTGCGCGGGATAGGACGCTTGTTACACACTTTGGTTTGCGATCATCGTCCCCATTCGAGGCAACTTTCTATCCCTTCGGCTTCCCGGTCAAGGTGAGTTCGAACTCCGAAGCCGTAGTCGCGATCGCCCATGAGGAATGGGACGCCTGGCAGCAGGCTTTCGACGATCCTCCGATTGAGCTGGTCTTTTCCGTTGCGGCCACCCAGCACCATCACCTTCGTCCGCACCCGTTCTTGGCACGCAAGCACTTGTTCTTCATCCAGCCTGACCAGAATAGCCGCGCGTTCGGCAACACGCGTATCCGCGGAGCGACAGGGCTCATGAACACAACTACGGTGAATGATCGCCCGTTTTTCGTCTATCATTTCCTGGACGCGATGGCCTTTCAGTTGATCACCTCGCTCAATTTCACGCCCATGCACGGGTCGACCGTCGCCCGCAACGGCCGCGGCGTCCTCATCACCGGAGACTCCGGCGAGGGAAAAAGCTCGCTCAGTTACGCCTGCGCCCGCCACAACTGGACCTTCGTCAGCGACGATGCCAGCCACCTCCTCCGCTGCCGTGCGAGCGAACGCGTGATCGTCGGCGCGCCGCATCATATTCGTCTGCGCCCCGATGCCCCCCAACTTTTTCCGGAACTCGCCGCATTCCAGCCGGCCATGCGCGGCAACGGCAAACTATCGCTTCAAATTCCGACGCGTGAACTTACCATCTCAACTGCGCCCATGGCCCCTGTGGACGTAATCGTTCTGCCGCATCGCGTGCCGGCCGCTCACTCCAAAGCGCCTGCGCGCCTCGAAAAAATCGGTAAGGACCTGGTCCGCGAATACTGCGCCCAATGGTTCTACCATTGGGATCCGCCCGTTCTCGCCGAACAGCAGGCCGCGTTCGAAGAGATGCTCCAAGGAGCCCGCACATTTTCGCTCGACTATTCCGACCTCGACGCCGCCGTGGACGTTCTTGATGACGCCGATTAACGCAACCATCCCCGCCGGCGTTCGCGCGATCCTCGACGCCCTCCGGTTCGATCGCCAGCCCACCGCCCTTCCCGATCTCTCCCCCGCCGATCTTGCGTTCGCCGATCGCCAGCATCTCACGCCGCTGCTTTCGCGTCTCGAACTGCGCCCCGCCGCGCGGGAATACGCCGATGCAGCGCTCGCGCGCAACACCATTCGCATGCACCGCTTCACCGCCGCATATGACGAAATGGCGGACCGATTCGATCACGTCGTCCTAAAAGGCTTCACCCACGCGCCCGATTTCATCGACGATATTCGCCTGCGCGCGCAGTACGATCTCGATCTTTTCGTTCCCACCGCCGGTCGCGACAGCGCTCTCGGCGCGCTGCGCGCCCTTGGGTATGAGCCCATCGGCGGCACCGAAAAGCTCGCCATGGATCACCTCCCGGCCATGATTCGTAAAACCGGATGGCAGTGGCGCGGCGATTATTTCGATCCCGATCTGCCCGCCGGAGTAGAAATCCACTTTCGATTCTGGGATGCACCCACGGAACGCATACGCGTCGAAGGGCTGGATGATTTCTGGACCCGCCGCCAGGGCCATCGCCTCGATCCCATCGACACGCTCGGCTACGCCGCATTACATCTGACGCGGCATCTGCTGCGCGGCAACGTGCGCGTGTTTCACGTGTGGGAGCTCGCGAGCTTCCTCAACTCCCACCACGACCCCGTCTTCTGGCGAACCTGGCAGAAACAGCATTCCCCGTCGCTGCGACAGATGGAAGCTATCGCGTTCCTCCTCGCGAAATCGTGGCTTGGCTGCCGCCTTGCCGACCTCGCTGAAGCCGAACTCGGCGCGCTTCCCCCCGCCGTCCATCGCTGGTTCGAGATATACGCATGGTCCCCGCTCGAGTCCGCATTCCGCCGGAATAAAGACGAGCTATGGCTGCATATCAGCCTGCTCGATTCAGCAAGCGATCGTCTCGACGTTTTGCGCCGCCGCCTGATCCCCGCGTCGCTGCCGGGTCCGGTCGCAGCCATTCACATTCCAGACGACCAATTGACCCCGGCGCTGCGCGCCACGCGCGCCATCCGCAACGCGCGCTATGCAGCCTCGCGAGCCTGGTATCACGCGCGCACGCTCATTCCCACGCTGGTCGAAGGTGTTCGCTGGTGGTTCCGCTCGCGCTCCTGATGTGGGGCAGGGCCGTGCCCTGCCAATTGAGGCGCGACAGTCACGTGGGGCAGGGCCATGCCCTGCCAATTGAGGCGCGACAGTATGGAGCGCTCGTGCTTACGAGCCGTGACCAAAGGGAGCGGTTACAAATTCGGAATCGGCAACGCCGATGTGGGGCCGCCAATCTTCGCGGCGAGCCGGCTTTCATGCCGGCTTATCTTCTCTTCAGGGCCGGCTTATCTTCCCATCATCACCCGCTCCATCAATCCCGTCATCTCGCGTTGATATCGCCCGATGGTGAACCGCCGCTCCCAATCGCACCTCGCCCGCTGCGCCACGCCCCTCAAGTCCATCCGAATCACTTCGAGAATTTTTCGCGCCAGCGCCCCCGGCTCGCACTCGGGGACCAGGAATCCGTTGTCGCCGTCCCGCACGATCTCGGGAATCCCGCCGGCGGCGTACGCGACGACAGGCACGCCCGCCGAGAAGGCTTCGAGAATCACACGCGTGGTCGCCTCCGCCGCGGTCGACGGCGCCACCACTAAATCCAGATCCGCGAGTACCGCCCCCACGTCCTCGCGCCAGCCGGGAAACTCCACCGGCAATCCCTGGGCCAGCCGACCGACCTCCTCCACGTACCATCGCGGCGTGAACATCGGCGCTCCGCAGATCACGAATTTCGCGTTCGGCAATTCGCGCGAGATCACTGCCGCCGCGCGTAGAAAATCCGTTTGCCCCTTCATGGCCGCAATGCGTCCGATCAGTCCGATTCGCCAAGGCCCCCCGGATCGCGAGGAGCCAAGTGTCTCATTCGTGTGGATCTCGCGCGCCCCCGAGCCCCACCGTTCGGCAAATGGAATCTCGGCGACCCCGTTGTAAACCACGTGCACCTTATTCGCATCTGCCGCCCCTCGATACTGCGACGCGACGTAGCGTGAATTCGCGATCACCGTCGCCCGCGCGCGCCGGATCGCCCTGGCGGTGATCGCCACCGCGTAGGCTTTGCCCAGGAAATGTTGCGCCTGAAAAATTACCGCGCGCGACGATTTTTTCGACTCCCGTACCGCGACGGCTCCGCGATCGACCGCAGGCATCAGCCGCGCGCCGCCCACGCTGATCAGATCGAAATCCTGCCGCGAAATCCAGCGGCCCAATGCGATGGTATCCAGCAGGAATCGCGCCGCATCTGCGGGCGTCTTGTGACCCGCGGAATAATTTCCGATCCCGATCCGCGCCGTTTCCGCGCCCAGCGCGCGTGCTTTTTCAAGCAGCCCGCCAAGCCCGTTGTCGCGAGCCCCCGCGACTCCTTGAGCATCCCTGGTTTCATCTATGAGCGCAGCCTCGGGTGCGGCAACCGTCGCCTTCCATCCGCGCTCCATCACCTCCGGCAACAGGTCCAATAGATTTCGCTGGCCGCCGCCCAGCTCGCCGAACTGCTCTATGAACAGAATCCTCGTCATGTGGGGCAGGCGATCTTGCGGGGCACCGCCATGCGCTGCCATATCCACGTTGGTGGGGCAGGCGATCTCGTGGGGCAGCGCCATGCGCTGCCATATCCACATTGGTGGGGCAGGCGATCTCGTCGCCTGCCAGTCTTGTATATCAAGAAGCTCCGCTCCACCCCAGCCGTCAGGGTGGGGGAACCAAATTGATTCCTGGAAACCGCCCCGTAGCGGACAAGGCGGCCCGTCCCCTTTTTCAAGGACTCCGGTTCATTCCTCATCGCCGCACCGCCATCGCCAGCACCCAGAAATATACCGGCAGCACGCGCCAGAATGTCAGCAGATCGGCCGAAAACATCTGCACTGCCTGCCCCGCCCAGAAACAAACGATCCACGTTCCGTAAAACGATTTCCCCGCGTCCGCCGACCTCGCCGCGCGATACCCCGCCCTCAATATGGCCCAATTAAGGACCATGAGCCCCGCCAGTCCAAACACGCCCGTCTCCACCAGAATGCTGAGGTACATGTTATCGGCGACGATCGGCTGTCCGGTGAAACTCGAATACGGCAGCGTCTTGTAACCTACCCCGATCAGCGCGTGCCACGGATGCTCCGACAGGAATCTCAACAAAGTCTGCCAGGATTCCAGGCGGCCGCTCAACAAGTGCGCATTCGATTCGAGCGCCAGATCGACAGACCCGCTCAGCCGCGTCCAATACAACTCGGCGTATGTCGGGAAAAATCGCACTAAGATCCCGGTCACCCCGACCCCTGTCCCGCCCACCACCAGCGCTACCGGCCAAATGTTGATCCTCCGCCTTTCGAGCACGATCAGCATCGCCAGCGCTACGCCTAAATTCAGCAGGCATGATCGCGAATAGGAAAGGATCAGCGCGGTCATCAGAATCGCGCCGCCCGTCAGCAGCGCCACCCGCGACCCGATTCTTTTCACGATCGCCACTCCCACCATCACCAGGAAAAACGCGCAAAAATTTCCCAGCGTGCTGGCTTCGTAAAATAATCCCTGTGCGCGCCGGAACACGCCCGCGTCCAGCCAGATGAACTGCGGTCCGAATCCCGCCGGCGCCGGGAATTGATAGTAGAAATCCAGAATCGCAAACGCCGCCGACGCCACCGCGATCCAATACATCAGCCCCAGCGGCACGCCGCCCGTCCAGCCCCACCCGTCTTTCCGAGCCGTGACCAAGCTGCGCTTGCGCCAAGGGAGCGGCCTAAATGTTCCGGCTCCCTCGGTTCTTCCAACCCCACCCGTCATCTCGATCCGTGGAGGACTCGACCCGTGGAGGCGCAGCCGACCGGGCGAAGCCGACCGGAGGGTGGGGGTGCGCCCCGGCCCCGCGGAAACGTAAAAGAACACGTACGCCGAAATCCCCGCGAGCCCCACCCGTACCAAACTTTCGAGCGCCAGATCCGTGCCCGAATAAATTGCAGCGGGCGCGATGCTGATGGCGAGCATCGCGAAAGACCAAACCAGCGCGCCGGGAAGCAGCCCGCGTTCGAAGCGCCATTCCCGCAACCGGATCAGCCCGATCGCCACGCCCAGAAACGCGATCGCGATAGCCGGATGCGGGCCCGAATTTCCGAATGCCACCGGCACAGGCGGCGCCAGCAGCGCCACTGCGAAGAATATCGTCAACCACGCGTTGGGCGATCTCAGCAGCCAGCTTGCCGCCGGAGCCAGTATGGTGATGAACACCAGGGGCGCCGCCAGTATCCACGCCGCTGGGCCGCGCGCTACCGCAATCGCCGCGGCATACGCCGCCAGCACGGCACCTACAATTAGGTGGGGCGGGGCCATGCCCCTCCAATTGAGGCGTTCTACCAGGCGCGACTGCATGGAAAGCTTGCTGTCCCAGCCCCGCCCGTCCGGGCGGGGACTCTTTGAGGCGCGTCCGTCAGGGCGCGCGTTTCGCCCCGCTTGTGGGGCAGGCAATCTTGCCTGCAAGCCGCCTCGCCCGCCCTCGGGGCTTTCAGCCGGCTCCGCGAAGACGACGTCATACCCGCAGCGGCCTGAACGTCAACGTCAAAAAAGTGATCGACACAATCAGCGCCACCGCCATCGCCAGCAGGACATTGAGCCCCACGTTCGGGAAACTCGGCCGCTCCGGCACCACGCCCGGATCCATCACGCGCAGCCTCTCGCCGCGCACGCCCGCCGACGCCTCCAGTTCCCGCAGCCGCAAAGCCGCAGCCTCGAAAGCCGCCTGCGCCGCACGCTGCCTTTGCTGCAACTCCTCCCCGCGTGCCTCGCGGTCGGACAGCACTGCGGATTTCTTCTGAATCCGCCCCTCCAGATCCGCGTCTTGTTTTTCGAGACTCTCCAGGCGCGCTCGTACACGCGCCACTTCTGCCGCGGCCCCGTCATTCGAAATCTCTGCCAGGTCTGTCCGAGCCTCCGTCAACTCCGGCTGAAGTTTTTCGCGCGATTCCGCCAGCGCCTCTAAATCCGCTTGCATGGATTCGTACGGCTGGCGCACGGCGAATTCGTGCCACGCCGCCTGCTCCTGCTCCAGTCGCTTCTGCGCTTCCGTCGCGCGGGCCCGCGCGTCGTCGCGCAGGTCCTGCTCATCGGCGAAATTCGCCGACCGGCTCCGTGCCACCGTCTCCGCCGCCAGAAACTGCGCCATCGCCTGCGCCTGCTTCGGATCGGCCAGTGTCACCGAAATCTGCAGAATCTTGGTGTCTTTGATTTTGGCGACTTTCAGGATGCTCCGCTTGAGTGCCTCCATCGTTCTCGACGAGGATGTGTCGCGCAGGTGAAATTTATCCACCGCGCGCTGGAATAGAGTATCGCTCGATGCGAACATTTCATAGGCGCGCAGCGATTCCAGATACACCGGACTCACCGCGATCGCCGTGCGTGGGTCGTTCCCCACCGGCGGGTCGATCGCGATGCTCGCCATCGCCGTATATTCTTTCGGAAGCAGCAGGCTTATGACCAGCGCCAGCACCCCCGCGCCCGCGCACACCGCCAGCACGAACTTCCAGCGTCGCTGGATATGATCCAGATACTCGTAAGCCTGAAACGACTCGGCCGCGTAATCGCCTGCCGCTATTTTCATTTCTGTGGGGCCGGCAATCCTGCCGGCGAGCCGGCTTTCAGCCGGCTTTGTTTAACACCCGGCGTCCCTACCGGGGATTATCCGGGATGATCGCGCCAACAGTCTATGGTTCCCTTAGCGCGCCCGTGCCGATTCTTAGCCCGGTCCCACCTTGAGGCGCGCGCATCTTGTGGGGCAGCCAATCCTGGCTACAGCCGGCTTTCAAGCCGGCTTCTTTGAGGCGCGCCCGTCAGGGCGCGCGTTCCGACGTGGCGCGGGCCGCCAGGCCTGCTGTGTCGACACGGAACGTGCGTACCGCATTCATGTCGACATTTCTTCAACCATATCCACATCTCTCCGACCCACAACGGTATGCAGCGCGTTCCGCCTTCTATACCTCTGTTCCTTTTTTGATAGCCAAACTTGTGGGGCAGGCAATCTTGCCTGCAGCCGGCGTTCAAGCCGGCTTCGTCTCGTTTCAATGCAGCCCGTTCCGTCTTCCACATACGCTGTTGCTTTTCTGATAGCCAAATTCGACACGCACGTTAGTGTGGACTATATGACGCTCCTGCTGCCCATCGTGGCGGCGCTTTCGGCCATCCTCCTGCTCCCCGGATGGTCCTTCTTTTTCGACGTCGTTCCGAAAGTAGTGGTGATTCTCGCAGGTGCGGCGCTCGTCTTTCTCCCTAAAAAGGGGACAGGCTACTCTTTCCCCTTTTTCAATCCGACGCTCGTGCAACCGGCTCAATGGCCGGCCCATCTCTCGAAGGACCCAGCCGCGAAACCACTGCGATACTTCATCACCATCGCAGCCGCGCAGGCGATCGTCATCGTCCTCGCCGCCATCTTCTCCACCAGCCCTCGGCTCTCGGTGATCGGAAGCACCTGGCGCCGCAGTGGCGCGATCGCCGAAATCGCGGTGCTGGTGCTCGCCGTGTCCGGCGCGGGCCAACTTGCCTCCGATCGGGCGCGCACCGGTGCCGCTCTCCGGACCTTTCTCCGCATTACCGTCCTCGCCTCGCTTCCCATTTCGATCTACGGCATCCTCCAATACTTCGGCATCGACCCGCTGCTCGCGCCCGCCGGTTATCACTTCGGGGAAGGGCCGTTCATGATCGTGCGGCCGCCGTCTACCCTCGGTCATGCGGCCTATCTCGCAACCTATCTCCTCTACGTCGCATTTGCCGGCGGGGAGCTGGTCAGACTCGAATCGAAACGGACGTGGAAAATCGCAGCCATCGCGGCCTCCGTCCTGGCGATCTTTGCGATCGTCTTGAGCGGCACCCGAGCCGCGCTCCTGGGATTCCTCATCGGCGCCGTGTTCACCATAATCGTGGGGCAGGGCAGTGCCCTAGTGGGGCAGGGCCATGCCCTGCCACCGGCGGTTAAGAAGAGTGCTGGCCGCACGCCCTTCCTCACGGCGACAGCAACACTCCTGCTTGTCGCGCTCACCATGGCTTTCTACTTCACCCCCGCCGGCGCGCGCCTCCGCGCCCGGGCGTTCTGGGCGAGTGAGGATCGGCTCGGCGGCTCGCGATTGCTGCTCTGGCGCGACTCGCTCCGTATGTCAGGCAAACATTGGCTTTTGGGCTACGGCCCCGAAACATTCGCGGTCGAATTTCCCTTGCACCAGTCGCTCGATCTGGCGCGCGCGTTCCCGGATTTCTATCACGAATCGCCGCACAATATCTTTCTCGATGTACTGGTATCGAAAGGCGTTTTCGGATTCGCCGGACTCCTCGCGTTGACCGCGCTGTGTCTCGCCTACGCGCGCGGTCCGCTCGGCGGAGCCTTCGTTGCGATGCTGGTCAGCCAGCAGTTCACTACTTTCACGCTGCCGACCGAGCTTTACTTCTACCTCACTGCGGCTCTGCTACTTAGCGACTTCACGCCGCAGCACGTGGTCACGATTCGGCCGCGGTTTCTGTGGGCGATTCCCTTCATTGGAATGGCGGCATATCTCACAATCGGCGACACTTTGCTCGCCGCATCGCGCCGCGCGCTCGATAAAAACGAGCCTGATCGCGCGGCGCAACTGGAGGACCGCGCGCGGCGATGGCACATGGCCGCCGACGTTTATTTTTCTCGGGCGTACGCGGCGCTGGCATCGCAGCAGCAGGACCCGATCGCTCGCTTTCGCGTATGGCAGTACGCGCTGGCCGCGGCGCGCCAAGCTCCTGAAACGGCGGAGGATCGCCAGAATGCGCTGATCAATCTCGCGGCTTTGCAATCGACCGCGGATGACGCGGGCGCCGTCGAACGCACGCTGCGCGAAGCCATCGCGGCAGCGCCTATGTACTTCAAATCGCACTGGTTGCTGGCGCAGGTGCTGGAACTCGAAGGCCGGACCACGGAAGCGCGGGCGGAAGCGCAAGCCGCGTTCGATCGCGATGGCGGAAAACACGCGGAGGTGACCGCGCTGTGGGAGCGGCTCCGGCCGCGTTAGGTTTTTGGCGATTTCTCGCGGCGTTCTTGCGGTGTTGTTGCGGTGTTTTCGCGGTGTTCTTGCGGTTGTTGGCCGGCGACGGACTCGCCTTCCCACAATTCCTACTGGCGGTCCCACACCGTCGTTTGCTTGAATTGCCGCAGTTGAGAATCCCAGCCAAAGTTGGTTACTGTCTTCGACTTTCCATCCGACGAGACGACGGTGGTGCCGCCACCAACCACTGTGCCGTCTTCCCTTCTCGCCTCGACCGTGAGCGTATTCGGGTCCGTCCGAGTCGCAATCGTCCTGAGCCCCGGGAAATCCGGGATAGGATGCTCTTTGCCGTCCGGGATGATCGTGGTCGGCCGTTCCGTTACCTTCTCGCCCTTTGCGTTTAGCCCCTCGGCCGTCATCAGATAATGACCCTGGGCGTCAAGCGCCAACACCATGGTCCCCGCAGTGGGGCGGTGATTGCCGTCGAACTCGGACTTCTCGACGTTGAGTTTCCATGTCCCTACAAATGGATCTTGCATTGTTGCCTCCTGGTTTCGATTTTGCGCGAGCGTGGTCTGGGAGTCCTGAAGGTTCTGTTAAGATTCGCTTAAGCTTTATGGCCGGCGGCGAGCGCTACGAATTCGGGGAGTTTAGGCTGGACGTCTCCGAGCGCAGGCTTTCGAAGAACGTCCCAGCGGAGAAAACCGGCAGGCGACAAGATCGCCTGCCCCACACCAACCAAGCCGTCCCACTGGAGCCCAAGGCTTACGACGTGTTGCTGACGCTGGTCCGGCGTGGCGGGCGGTTGGTGACGAAGCGAGAGCTGCTGGATCTGGTGTGGCCGGAGTCCTTCGTCGAAGAAGGCATTCTCGCGGTTCACATCTCAGCCCTGCGTAAAGCGCTCGGCGATAGTAGCGGTCATCGCTACATTGAGACCGTGGCGCGGTCGGGATACCGATTCATCTGCGCCCTGAGGCAGACGGATACGCGGGACGCGACCGCGAAGGGATGGTCGATTGCCGTGCTCCCAGTGCAGCCGTTCACCGCCGAAATCTTTTCGGGGCGAGACCGCGCGACCGGGCTTACGCTTGCCGACGCGGTGATCGACCGTCTGGGAAGATTCACGGAAATCGTCGTCAGGCCGACGCGGGCCGTGCACGCCTATACCAACCATGCGTGCGCGAACGACGCGGAGAATCCCGCCGAGGTGGGCCGGTCTCTGCGCGTGGACGCGGTGCTGGCCGCGACTTTCCTAAGGACCGCCGATCGCGTCCGCGTTTCGGCGCGCCTGATTCGCTCCGAAGACGGCGCGGATTTGTGGAGCAGTGAGTTCGACGAGCCGGCATCGGAGATTATTGCCATCGCGGATGCGGTGGCGGGATCGGTCGCCGCGTACCTGGGTTTGGATCGGGTGTTAGAAGCGAGGTCGAAGGCGCGCGGGAACGGGGGCCCGAATGGCGATAAGCGCAGCCAGGCGCGAACGCCGTTCGCTCCTGAAGCGTACGAATTATTCGGCCGGGGGCGGGCCCATCTATTGCATGCGTCCATGTTCGAAGTGCCGAAAGCGATCGAGGCGTTTCGCGCGGCCATAGAACTGGCGCCGGCGTATGCCGGAGCGCACGCAGGCCTGGCGATGGCCCACTGCGCGCAAGGCGAGTTTCGCGTCGCGCCCCCGGCGGAGGCGTACGGCGAGGCGAAGGCCGCGGCTCTTCGCGCGCTGGCGATGGATGACTGCTGCGCCGACGCGCAGGTGGCGCTGGGCGCGGTTTTGTTTTGGAGCGAATGGAATTGGGCCGGGGCGGAGAGAAGTGTGGAGCGGGCTCTCGAGATCAATACCAATCACACCGAAGCTTACCTGCTGTACGGGCGGCTGCTGGAGGCGCACGGGAGGCTGGAGGAGGGGCTCGCGATGAAGCTGCGGGCGCTGGAACGCGACCCTTTCTCGCCGCTGGTGCATCTGCAAGTCTCGATGTCTTACTATCTGGCGCGCCGCTACGACGACTCGATCGAATGGGCGAACAAGGCCTTGGAGTTCGATCCCATGCATCCGCACGCACGCGAGTTTCTGGCGGGCGCGTACTCAAAGAAAGGCGATTTCGACCGCTTTATGGCGGAGAACATCAAGCACGCGGAATTGCACGGCGCGCCGGCCGAGGCGCTGGAGCCGCTGAAACAGGCCTACGCCGCGGGCGGGATGGCGGGTGTGCGGGCGTTTTCGCTGCGGCGCGTGTCGAGCCGGCCGGAAGCTTTCCCGGACATGCAGTTGGCCATCGTCTATGGCGAAGCGGGTGAAATGGACGCGGCGTTCCGGCATCTGGATCGGGCGCTGGAGAGCCACGACCCGGGTCTGGTGCATATCGCGGTGGGACCGCAATGGGATAGTCTGCGGGCGGATCCGCGCTTCGAGGAACGGGTCAAGCGCATGGGATTTGATAATGGGTAGTGAGTGTTTCGTGCAGACTGGCTTACGGGCGCGCCCTGCCAATCCAAACTGGCAGGCGACAAGATCGCCTGCCCCACCGAGGGCGCTAATCCGGCAATATCGGCCTCGAATCCGCTTCTAGCCAGTGGGTCCGAAGTTGATTTATGCTTCGGCTATGAGCGTGCGATTTCGTAAATCATCCGATACACCAGTTCTAATGCCCGTCCTCAGAAGCTTCTTGGAAACCGGCAGGCGACAAGATCGCCTGCCCCACAAGACGCAGAGGGACAGAGTGGTCAGTCCCCTTTTTCTAATCGGACTCGCGGTATGCGCGATGCACGTCGCTTCGGCGCAGCCGTCGGTGGTCCCCGGCGGTGTTTTGAACGGGGCCAGTTTTGCGAAGAATGCCAGCGGCCAGGGCACGCCCGTGGCGCCTGGGTCGCTCGTGTCGATTTTTGGACCTGGGCTCGGCACCACGCAGGCCGATGCCGATACCATTCCGTTCTCCACGTCTCTCGGCGGCGTGAGCGTGACGTTCAACGGCGTCGCAGCCGCGATGCGCGACGTGATTCCGGCCGGCCAACAGTTGAACGTGCAAGTCCCGTTCGAAGTTCTGCCTGCCGGCGTGACCTCGGGAACAGTGAACGTGGTGGTGACCGTGGGCACGGGCCCGGGGGCAACCAACACGGCGCCGCAGCCGGTGTCGATCGTGGCGCAAGCGCCCGGCATTTTCACGATTCCAGCCGGAGCGGGTAACGTCATCATGGCGGACATCAGCAAGGGCTTCATTGTCGGACCGGTGGGCGTGAATCTGGGATTGGGGCCGATGCAACCGATTCCGCGCGGCGATTTCGCGTACTTCTACGCGACCGGGCTGGGCGCGTTCATGCCGTCGGGGAATAACGCTCCCGTGCAGGATGGTGGCGTGGGCGTCCCCGGCGTGACTTACAACGCGGTGAATGTGCCGCAGGTGTTCATCGGCGGGATGCCGGCTCAAGTGCTGTTCGCGGGTCAAGCGCCGGGATTCCCGGGCGTGTATCAGTTGAACATCCAGATTCCGCAGGGCGCGCCAACAGGCGATGGCATCGCTGTGACGATGAAGAGCGCGGACGGGACGCAGACCAGTCCGGATAAGGTCGCCACGATTTCGGTGCAGTAGAGGAGTGGGCAGGCGGCCGGTGTAATCCCGAAAGTTAACGCGCCGCTGTGTTGAAAAACACCTCACGGAAACAAAGCCGGCTTGCCGCCAGGAGTGGCGGCCCCACGTCAGAAGCGTAGATATGGGGCGATGAGGCATTTCAGTCTCATCGCCCTTTTTGGTGCAGTGACTAATCGCGAGAGTTAGCGTACGGCTCCGTTGAAAAACGCCACACGGAAAAAAGCCGGCTGAAGACCGGCTTGCCGCCAGGAGTGGCGGCCCCACGATTGAAGGTATCAGCGATTCGGCTGGTTGCCTCTGTCGCCGCCCTTGTCAGAGTGATCGCCGGGACGGCCCTGGTTATACTGCCCTCCCTGGTTCGGATTCTGGTTCTGTTTGCGCGGATCATCCTGCCGGTTGCTCTTGTCGCCCTGGCCGGGGTTGCCCTGGCCAGGGAAGTTCTGCTGGTGGCCTTTGTCGTGGCCTTGGTCAGTCTTGTTCATTGCCATGATGATTGATCTCCTTGCTTATGGATGGAATCAACGGGGAACATGCGTTCCGTCCCCGCCACTAGGTAGATACGGGTCGAAGGCGATGCCGTTTCGGGGCATTTCATTAAACAGGAGAAGACCGGGTGAAGGAAAACAATGGTCCCAGAGATGCGGGAGTTAGTTTGGCGAAGAGAGCGGGCGTTCAAGAAATGTCGACATGAATGTCGACCCGGCACGCTAAAAGAGGTTGGTGAAAAAGGCCCAGAATTTGGTTCGTCCAGAACACAGACTAAAGTCTGTGCCACCAGAACACAGAGCGCGCCACGTCAGCCGTTACCATTTTCAGTGGAATCCGGGCGCCAGATTTCCGCGAGCGCGCGCCGGAAATTACCGCCGAGAACCAGCTCAACCTGCGAGGTGGAATAGCCGCGCCGGAGCAAGCCTTCGGTGACATCGAAGATTTTGCGGGGGTAATCGAGGCCATCGATATCGGCCTGACGCGACAGCTTCTGGCCGTGATCGTGCCCATCCAGATCGACATCGGTGCCGATGCCCACGTGTTCGATTCCCGCGACGCGCGCCACATGCTCGATATGGTCGAGCACATTCTCAATGGTGGTCGCTCCGCCGCTGCTGACGAAGAAGCGGATCATGGTGATCCCCATCACGCCGCCGCGCTCGGCCATTTTCTGGATGGCCTGGTCGGTCTTGCAGCGCGCGCTGCCGGGCACAATGTAGCGGCAGTTGGAATGCGTCACCAGCACGGGCTTGCGCGAAGCCGCGATGGCGTCCATGGTGGTGCGATCGGCGCAATGCGAAATGTCGATGGCCATGCCCAGGCGGTTCATCCGCTCGACGACCGCCGCGCCGTATGCGGTGAGACCGGGGTCGCGCGGATCGGTGGAGCCGCCGCCGATCCGGTTGGGCATATAGGTGAGCTGGGAGACGCGCTGTCCCAGGGCGTAAAAGCGATCCACGTCGTCGATCGACCGGAAATGCGAAGAATTCTGCAACCCCAGGAGAATACCGAGCTTACCCGAAGCCTTCGCCCGGTCGATGTCGGCCGGTCCGTCGATCCGCAGGAAATCGGACTTGTGCGCGGCGAGGAACGCGTTCCAGCCCGTCATGTCGCTCAGCGATTCGGCATAAATGTCGCCCTGGGTGAACCCGACGGCGGGGTGAAAAACGGTGGTGCCCGAATCCTTGAGCCTCTGTAAGTCGTTGGCAAGGAAAGTCGCCGGTTGGCGCTGCCACTGACCCAGCTTGCGATAATCCAGCGTCAATAGCCCCAGCATGTCTATCACGGTGGAATTGCGGACCAGATCGATGGCTAGCGTGGAGTATTCGGTGGGAGTTTGCGCAAATAGGCTGAATCGGCCCCGATTGAGCATCGGCGGGCCGGCAACAAGCGCAAGGCTACCCAGAAAAGAACGTCGGGAAACCACAAAAATCAACTCAGTTGAAGTTTTCAGACTACCATATCCCATTCCGTCCCCTGGCCAATATGGGCAAAAATGAACCGAAATTAACAAAAGTTTGAAACGAACCGGGTCCGTGCGCGATCTTTCACAAGAGGCGAGGTTCCATCCAGCCATGCCAACATGCGCCAACTCATCACCTACATCTTTCACCTGGGCGCGCTGGGCTTGGTGCTCATGGGGATACTGGACTCGTCCTTTCTGTTCATTCCCACCGGCAACGATCTGCTGCTGATCGCGCTCACCGCGCGGCATCACGAAAATGTGATCTCCTACGTTCTGGCGTCGTCATTGGGATCGATGCTGGGTGTGCTGCTGGTCGACCTGGTGAGCCGCAAAGGGGGCGAGGGCGGTCTCAAGAGAATCATGAGCCGCAGAACGCTGAATCTTGTGAAAAAAAGAGTCGAAAACCGTGCGGGGACCATGCTTGTGTTGGGGGCCCTGGCGCCACCGCCATTCCCTTTCACTGCGGTGGTCGCGGCTGCCAGCGCGTTTCAGTATCCGCGGCTGCGGTTGCTCGCGATTGTTGCGGGCGCGCGGCTGGTTAGATTCGGAATCGAAGGCTGGGTGGCAATCCACTACGGCCACGCGATCGTGGAGATGATGCGGTCCACTGAATTTCGGTGGGGGATCGGCATTTTCGCGGTAGTCTGCGTGATCGGCAGCATCTTTTCGGTGGGGAAGTGGACACGCCGGCGCAGTCCCGCGTGAGAGTCGAGGGGCTCAGCGGGTAGGTGAATGGGCTTTGAGCGGTTTTCCCATCGCCACTGCCGGTTTCCGGATGAGTTGTTTCCGGGATGGCCTCGCATCTTTTTGGAAATGCCCCAGCTTCACCGCCTCACCGGATCGCGCCGATTCGATGATCGCGCGCACGATTCGAATATCCGCCAGGCCTTCGTAGCCGTCGGGCTCCGGTTCGAGATTTTTGAGGATGCAATCCGAGAAATACATCAGCTCGCCGCCGAACTGATCGACCAGCGGAAATTCGCGGCGCACCGGATCACGGTGGGCGATTTTCACCTCGGCGCGCAGAGGCTCGGCGTATTCGTAAGCCGGCGAGAGTCGCAACCAGCCTTGGGTGCCCACCAGCGCATATTCCGAAAAAGGAGCGGCGCCGAAACTGCTGGTGATGGTGGCGATCCGTTCGCCGGGGAACCGCAGGATCGCGGTGGTCATCTCTTCGCCGGTATTGCGAAAGCGCGGATCACCGCCGTTGGCCATGGCGCCGGTCACCTCCACCGGCTCATCGCGAAACAGGTAGCGCGCTGCGTTGATGCAATACACGCCCATATCGTAGAGGCTCCCGCCGCCGCGATCGACAGGTTCTTCGACGCGAACGTTCGCGGCCTTCACCTGTTGCGAAAACGCGGCCGAGAAAAATCGCAGTTCGCCGAGCTTGCCCGAAGCCGCCAGTTCGATCGCGTCGAGCGTGCCTTCCTCAAAATGCAGGCGGTACGCGATCATCAATTTCGTCCTGGATTTCTTGCAGGCGGCGATCATCCGGCGGCACTCATCCTCATCGATCGCCATCGGTTTTTCGCACAGCACATGCACTTGGGCGTTGGCGGCGCGGACGGAATATTCGCAGTGCAGATGATTGGGCAGCCCGATGAACACCGCGTCAATCGCGCCGCTGCGCAGGCACTGGTCGTACTGGTCGTAGGTGTAGGCGTGTTCGACACCGTAGAGCTTGGAGAGTTGCTTCAGCTTGGTTTTATCGCCGCTGACGATGGCGGCCAGCTCGCAATTGCGCGCGTTCTTGAAGGCGGGAAGCACGGCCTTCTGCACCAGATGCCCCAGCCCAACCACGGCGTATCGGATTTTCTTGGGCGTTGCGTTTGTGTTCACGGTTTCATGTTATCGATTCGAGTGGACTCACGGGAACGCAGTTGGGCCACGAATGCACACGAATGAACACGAATACAAGTAAATAACTCGTCGGCTCTTCATTCGTGTGCATTCGTGTGCATTCGTGTGAATTCGTGGCTAGAGATCTAACCGCCTTCCTCCGGCGCTGTCGCGACGATCGTGATGCTCGCTTCATTCGCGTTCGCGATCAACTCTTCGCGATCGATCAGCAGCGTCCGTCCGGCGTCGATCGCCAGCGCGGTGGTCCCGGTTTCGCGCATCACCGCGATGGTTTGAGGGCCCACCACCGGCACATCGAACAGCATGTGCTTTCGTCGTTGCGACGCCTTGACCAGCCGCAGCGGTTTTCCTTCGGTCAACGACGCCGCGCGCCGCAGCATCGCATCGGTGCCTTCCATGGCTTCCACCGCCACGCAGGCGCGCTCGGCGACCGCGATGCTCTGCCCGATGTCGAGTTTCGCGAGCGCAGTCGCGATTCCACCCCCGTATTGGATGTCGCGCAGTTCCTCATCCGATGGCTTTCGCAGCGTGAGCACGCCTTTCGGCGCGAGCAGGTCTTTCAGCAGCAGCGTCGAATCCAGCAATTCGATGCCTTCGTCCTTCAATACTTTCGCGACACCGCCGATCAGCCCCTCGGTATTCTTGGTATCGATGGAGGCCAGCAGTTTTACAAGGCGCCAATCCGGCACGATGGATGAAAAAATCCTGGCGTGCTTCACCTGCCCGCACATCATGACCTGCGTAATCTTTTCGGCATGGCAGATTTCGATCAGCCGGGAAAGTTGCCCCAGCGAAATCCAGTGGCAGCGCGGCGCGAGCGTTTCGATGTCCTTCGGGGCTTCCTCGTTAAGACCGATGGCGACCACCTCGATCCCCGCTGTGCGCGCCGCTTCCAGCGCAAGCAGGGGGAATCGGCCATTGCCGGCAATGAGTCCGTAGGGCATTACTTAACGTTGCTCATTTGAGGATAATTTACTCGACTGAAGAGCACATTTAGGCCGCTCCCTTTGGTCACGGCTCGGAGGACTTTGGTCGCGGTTCGGTAGAGGGGTTATTTGATGAACCCCCGCTCCGCGGCTTTGATGAATGCGATCAGCTCCCGCACTTCAGCAACAGGGTCAACCTCGGCCTCGATTTTTTCAAGCGCCTGCGTGGTGTTGAGCCCCGAGTGCGTCAACAGACGGAAGGCTTTATGCAGCGCGCTGATGGCTTCGCTCGAAAATCCACGGCGCTGGAGACCGATCGCATTCTCGCCGAAAACTTTGGCTTCGCGCGCCGTCACCGTATTCGAAAATGGAAGAACGTCGCGAGTGATTACGCTATATCCGCCGACGATCGCGTGCCGGCCAACGCGGCAAAACTGGTGAACGCCCGTGGACGCGCCGATCACCGCCCAATCGTCGACAACTACATGGCCGCCGAAGGTAACAGCGTTCGCGAGCACGGTGTGGCTCCCGATGCGCACGTCGTGCGCGATGTGCACGTAAGCCATCAGCAGGTTGTCGTCGCCAATGGACGTCAACATTCCGCCGCCTTCCGTGCCCCGATGAATGGTGACGAATTCACGAATGCGATTGCGATGGCCGATGCGCGTAGCCGACCGCTCGCCGTGATATTTCAGATCCTGCGGCGCGACGCCCACAGTGGAATACGGGAAGAAAACATTATCCTCGCCGATTTCGAGCGGGCCCTCCATGAAAACGTGCGCCATCACCTGCGTGCGCGCACCGATAATCGCATCCGCACCGATGATGGAGAACGGTCCGATTTCAGCGGAGTCCGCGATCCGCGCCCCGGCGTCCACGATCGCGCTCGGATGAATGGGCATGGTTAAATCAACGCGTCGAAATCAGCCGTCGGCACGATCGGCAAGCTTGCACAGCATCATCGCCTCGGCCACCAGCACGCCATCCACGGTCGCGGTGCCGAACATTTTTGCCACGGTGGCCTTCCGTTTCGCGACCTTCATTTCGATGCGAAGCTGGTCGCCGGGCCGCACCGGCTTGCGGAATTTCGCTTGTTCCACGGAGGCAAGCAGCACCAGTTTGTTCTTGCGATCTTCCATTTGGCTGAGCACCAGCACGCCGGCAACCTGGGCCATCGCCTCCACAATCAGCACACCGGGCATCACCGGAAAATCGGGAAAGTGCCCTTCAAAGAACGGTTCATTGACGGTGACGTTCTTGATACCGACAATCCGGTCAGGCTCCAGCTCCTCGATACGGTCCACCAGCAGAAAGGGATACCGGTGCGGAAGGATCTCGCGGATCTGCTGGATGTCCATGACTGGCATGAGGTGGTTTCTTTAGCCGCGCACAAGTAGATCGCAGACGCAAAGGGTTGTCGCGCGTTCCGTCGACGCCTCGTCGTTATGCCCCGTTATTATAACAATGGGAATATACGACGTGGACCACTTTCTGCATTACGCGCGGCAAAAACAAAATGAAACGATCGCGTTGATACGCGAATTGGTGGAGTGCGAATCGCCCAGCGATCATCCGCCCGGCGTCAATCGTTTGGTGAGCCTGATTGCGGATCGCATGATCGGGATCGCGCGCGTACGCACATTTCCCGGCGGGCGGTACGGAAAACATCTGCGCTGCGAGTTTTCCCTGCCGGCCGTTAGTAAACGTAGTCTCAGGAAGCCGGGCCAGATCCTGGTGCTGGGACATTCCGATACCGTGTGGCCTCTGGGAACGCTCGCTTCGATGCCGTTCCGAATCGCACGCGGACGATTATGGGGACCCGGCGTGTTGGACATGAAAGCGGGCATCGCGTTTTTCATTTTCGCGATGCGCGCGCTGCGCGATCTCGACGTGCCCGTCGCCCGCAAGGTGGTAATGCAGGTGAATTCGGATGAGGAGGTGGGCAGCGAATCGTCGCGCGCGTTGACCGAAGAAGCGGCGCGAGAGAGCGCCGCGGTGCTGGTGCTGGAACCGGGGACAGGCCTGGAAGGCAAATTGAAGACCGCGCGAAAAGGCGTCGGCGATTACACGATCACGGTGCGCGGCAAGGCGTCGCACGCGGGTGTCGACTTTTCAAACGGCGCCAATGCGATCGTCGAGATGTCGCGGCAGATCGAACGTATCGCCGGATTCACGCGCCTGGACCGCGGCGTGACGGTCAGCCCCGGCGTGATTCGCGGCGGCACGCGCAGCAACGTGGTCCCGGCCGAATGCTTCATCGAAGTCGACATCCGCGCGCCGCGCGATCGCGATCGAAAATATCTGGAACGCGCGTTCGCATCGCTCAAGCCGTTCGACCAGCGCTGCACCATCGAGGTTGCGGGCGGCTTGAATCGTCCGCCGATGGAACGATCCGCGGGCGTGCGCAAATTGTTTCGGACGGCGAGCGCGCTGGCGGCGGAACTGGGGGTGACGCTTGAAGAATCGTCCACCGGCGGAGGTTCGGACGGAAATTTCACGGCCGCGCTGGGCGTCCCGACGCTGGACGGTTTGGGCGCGGTGGGCGAGGGAGCGCACGCGGTGAATGAGAGTATTCTGGTGAACCGCATCGCGGATCGGACGGCGCTGCTGGCGAAGCTGGTCGCGGCGATTTAGCCGCGCTGTGGCGCACGCACTCTGCGTGCCGTGTCGAGACTCATCTCGACACGTTTACTCTTCGCACCCCCAAGGTGTCGACAGGATTGTCGACACGGCACGCAGAGTGCGTGCGCCACAAGTTTACCCTCCCGCCAGCGCGTGTTCGGCGGCGAGCTGATCGCCTTCCTTGAAATAAATCACGTAGCCGAATCCGCCTTCGCCGTCCGTGATCCCGCTGGACGCATAAATGCTCACGCCGGCGCCGATCAGCTTCTTCTGAATTTCAGCGAGCGCGCCCAATTGATCGTCGCCCTGGATCAGGCACGCGTGTTGCGGACCGGAAAGGGTCCACCCGGATTTCGCGGCGGCGCGGAGCAGGCTCTCGGTGCGGTCCGGAAAAATGGTCAGCTCCACCCGATTATTTCCGTACGGCACCGCGCTGAACGCCAGCAGATTCACCTGTTCCGACGCAAGCGCCGCCAGAAGTTCATAGGCGCGGCCGGGATGGTCATCCACGCGAATATAAAAATATTCGAGAGTGCGGACACTGAGAGCCTTCACGATTGGTTACCTCCAGCGTCTACATAATTGCACAGCGAGTGACGGTCCGGCGCGTGGCGGAAAAGCCGAGATGACCTTCGGCGCTTGCAGGCCGGGCGGCCCGCCCACGTGCTTACGCAGCGTCGCCGAGGAACAGCGGAGCGATGTGGCGATCGAGCAAATTTTGCGTCACGTTCCGCGAGATGGATTCCTCGCAGGCGACCAGAAGATCGATGTAACGCCGGCCCATGTGCGCGGCGATCTTGTAGCCGACGTGCAATAGCTGTCTCAGATTCGGATTGAATAAAGGATTCGCCGGATCGTGCCGCAGCGCACCCGCAAACTGTTCCGCGGGCCACCGCTCGACCAAAGCGGGCGGCGGCAGCCGCACGGGATCGATGTCGATCACAGCCGCGTAGGGCGCGCACAACTCGTCGCGATGCTCGTAGGCGCTCGCGTAAATTTCCTTGGCGGCGGCGAGCCCCGCGCCTCCGGCTTCGGCGAGTCCAATCAACTCTTCAAGCCACGTGGTACCAGCGGTCTTGAGATGCACGCCCGCGCCGGAACGGCGCAGAACGCGGCGAATGGGAGCGTAGATCGAAAACTTATCGCTGCCGGAATGCACGCTGAGCTTTAGATTGCGGGGCAGGCCGTAACGCTCGACCGCATGCGCGATCACCTCGACATCGGCCGCGAATTCGCGCTCGAACCCGGCCACGTCGCCGCGATAATCGACGCCCTTGTTGAAGCGGCCGGTGAATTTCGGCGCGATGGTCTGGATGGGAATCTTTTCGTCGGCGATAGCGGCGAGGATCAACTGAAGTTCGGGCGGAGTTTGCGGCGAATCGGTCTCATCGATGGAAACCTCCGTGATGAAATTCCCGGCGCCCTTGCGATTCTCGATCTGGCGATAGATGCGGCCGGCTTCCTCGATCGCGGCAAGGTATTCGTGAGCCGAGCGCAGGGATGATTCACCTTCGCCTAGTTCTGGATGCCGGGCGAGAAAAGCTTGGGCCCTCCCGGGGGCAGGCGCGCGGCCGATGGAATCGGCGACGTCAATGGTAAAAAAATCGCAAGGATCGAGATACCGATCCAGGCTGGCGAGATTGATGTGATCGGCATCCACGTAATAGGAATCGCGCCAGTGAAGTTCGCGGGCAGCGGCATCGGCGGCCGCCCGGGCCGTGGACGGCTCCGATCCGATGATCAAGTGCTCGCGATTGGACTTGTTCCAGACGGGCACGATCGCGACGCCGCGGGCGGCCGCACAGACGCAGGCGGCTAGTTGCGCTTTAGCCTGATGAGCGAAGCGATCGCCGACGCCCAGCGAAAATTTCTCGAGATGCATGCTTCGCTGATTCTAGCTCAGTCCTTGCGCGGGATTCTCGACGCGGGCTACTAGAAAAACGGGACATCCGCGAGTGCGCTTCCGGTCCGCGGCGGCGATGTGTTGGCAGCGATGGACCCATTACGGGCGCGCGCCGTATATAATTCGTGAATACTCCCAAGGAGGCTGGCTCATGTTCAGAACGCGCGTGGCCCCGTATTTCGGGGCGATGTTCCTGATTGTTGCAATGGCTTTCACCTGTGTCGCGACGGCGCAGACAAAACGTCCGCTGCATCATCGCGATTACGACGGCTGGAACAGCATTCAGAGCCAGGTGCTTTCGCGTGACGGAAAATTCCTGGCCTACGCGCTGTTCCCGGAGGACGGCGACGGCGCGCTGGTGGTGCGGAATCTCGCGACAGGCAAGGAGCTGCGCGAAAACGCGGGGTCGCCTCCGCCCGCACAGGACAACACGGATGTGGAAGCGGGCGCGGGACAGCAGGGCGCGGTGCGGACCATTCGCATCGTGTTCACGCATGACAATCGGTTCGCGATCGCCAGCGCCTTCCCGCCGAAGGCGGACACCGACAAGGCGCGCAAGGATCGCAAGCGCGCCGACGAAATGCCGCGGACAAGCATGCTGATTGTCGATCTGGCGGCGATGAAGATGGAGCGCGTTGCCGACGTCGCAAGTTTTCAGGCGCCGGAAAACGGCGAGAGCTTCGTCGCGTATCTGAAAGGACCGAAGGCGGGCGCGGCGCCGACGGGCGATAACCCGGCGGACAATAATGATGGCGCGTACGCTGCCATGGATCACACTTATGCGGATCAGGGCCGCGGGGGACGCGGCGGTCAAGCGGGCGGCGGTGGGGGGCGCGGCCGCCGCAATGAGTATGGATCGGATTTGATGGTGCGCGATCTGCGCTCGGCATCCTTGAACGAGCGCACCGTGGAAGACGTGCTCGAGTATTCGATCAGCAAAGACGCGAAGACGCTGGTGTACGCGGTCGCGTCGAAGAAAGAGGAGACGGACGGCCTGTATTCGATCACGCCGGGGAGTGAGGTCGCGGCGAACACGCTGCTGGCCGGCAAGGGGCACTATTCGAAAATCACCTGGGACGCGAATCAGCGCGAGCTCGCCTTCCTGAGCGATCGCGACGATGCGGCGTCGAAGCCCGCGAAATTCAAGGTGTACCTGTGGAACCGCAGCGGGGCGCCGGCCGAAATTATTTCGAACGCGACGCCCGGATTCAAGAACGGCTACGGAATTCTCGAGCGAGGCGCCATGAGTTTTTCGCGCGACGGATCGCGGTTGTTTGTGAGCTCGGCGCCGCTGGATGAAATCGCCGCGCTCGATCGTGAATCGCAAACCGGGCGCGGCTCGCCGACATCGGGATCGACGTCGGCACAGGCTGCGGGCGACGAACACGTCCTCGCCGATCTGTGGAGCTGGAAGGACGATTACGTCCAGCCGATGCAGAAGGTGCGCGCGGCGCAGGAGCGATCGCGATCCTTCCGCGGCGTTCTGAATATCGCCGAGAAGAAATTCGTGCAGGTATCCGATGCGTCGATGGCGGGATTGACGCCGAGCGACGACGGCCGCATGGCGCTGGGCACCGACGATCGCGAGTATCGCCACATGGTGGATTACGACGGCACCTACAACGACGTGTACCTGGTGGATACGGCCACGGGCGCGCGCAAGCTCGCGTTCAAGCAGTATCGCGGCGGCGGCGGGGGCGGTGGACGCGGGGGCGGCGGCGGGCTGCAATTTTCGCCGGACGGAAAATATGTACTGGCGTTCAAGGACAAGAAGTGGTGGTCTGTCGAGAGCGGCTCCGGAAAAATGATGGACCTGAGCGGTGGGATCGTCGATCCGGGCAGCAGGAAACCGGTCGCGTTCTACAACGAGGAGCACGATACGCCGGATGAGCCGGGGTCATACGGATCGGCGGGATGGACCAAGGACGGGAAGTGGGCGCTGATTAACGATGAGTTCGACGTGTGGGCGGTGGCGCCGGACGCGTCGGCGTCGCGAAAGCTGACGAATGGGCGCGCGGCGAAACTGCAATTCCGCGTCGCGCGGTTGGATGCGCCCGATCCGGAGGAAGATCGCGGCATCGATTCCGCGAAGCCGTTGCTGTTCCGCGTCGAAAATATCGAGACGCGCGATACGGGATTCTATACACTCGCGTCGCTGCAACGCGGCGAACCCCAAAAGCTACTGATGGGCGCGAAGAAATATAGCGCGCTCGGCAAAGCCAAAGACGCGGACGTGGTGATGGTGACGGCGACCACGTTCCACGATCAGCCCGATATTCACATCACCGATTCGACGTTCAAAGCGATGAAGAAGGTGACCGATGCCAATCCGCAGCAGGCGCAGTTGCTGTGGGGCACGGGCGAGTTGATTCCCTATCGCAACGCAGACGGTGTGCCACTGCAAGCGGCTCTCTATAAGCCAGAGAATTTCGATCCGTCGAAGAAGTATCCGATGATGATCTACATCTATGAGCGGCTCACGGAGAACGTGAACAACTTCGTGCGGCCGGGGCCCGGGACGTCGATCAACATTTCTTACTACGTGAGCAATGGGTATCTTGTATTGACTCCCGACATCGTTTATACGACGGGGCATCCGGGGCAGAGCGCGCTCAAATGCGTGCTGCCGGCGGTTCAAGCGGTGGTGGATAAAGGCTACGTCAATCGCGACGCGATCGGCATTCAGGGTCATAGCTGGGGTGGATATCAGACGGCATATCTGCTAACGCAAACCGGATTGTTTAAAGCGGCGGAAGCCGGCGCGCCGGTGGTGAACATGATCAGCGCGTATGACGGAATCCGCTGGGGCACGGGGCTGCCACGGCAATTTCAATACGAGAAAACGCAGAGCCGCATCGGTGGTTCCATCTGGGAATACCCGCTGCGATTCGTCGAGAACTCGCCGATCTTCATGGTGGACCGCATCACCACTCCGGTCCTGATTCTGGAAAACGACGGCGACGATGCGGTGCCGTGGTATCAGGGCCTGGAGTTTTTCCTGTCGCTGCGCCGGTTGGGCAAGGAAGTGTATCTGTGGAACTACAACGGCGAGAAACATGGGCTGCGCCAGCGTCCGACACAGAAAGACTATACGGTCCGCATGCAGCAGTTCTTCGATTATTTCCTGAAGGGCTCGGACAAGCCGGATTGGATGACGAACGGGATTCCGTACATCGACCGGGAGCAGGAAAAAGAGAAGATCAACGCGGTGTATGCGACGCCAGGAGACAAGAAGGACATCAAGCAGTAGACGCGGTCCGTCGGCTACTCCTATGAAGTCGCGGCCCAAGATCAGTGCTTGACAAAGACTGGTTTGTGATACAAACTAGATTGCATGGGAGACCCAATTGATCCTGCTGCCGTACGCGTGCGGTCCCTCCGGCAGTGGAACCTGAATGGTTTGGACGAGCTTGTCCTTGGCCTATTCTTCTGTGCGCTGGCCGCGATCTACCTGCCGGAACGCGCCCTCATGAAAACGACGTTCCTCGGCAAGAGCTACGCGACGATTGCGCCACTCCTCCAGATCGCGTGCTGCCTGGGGATGGCGGCGGCGCTCAGGAGATTACGCGCCAAGCTCATTTTTCCGCGCACCGGCTACGTGATTTTTCGACCCGAAAAGTCGCGGACTTGGGCAATGTTGGTTGCCTTCGCAGTTGTGGTCGGCATCGCATTGTCTGCCATGTTTTGGCGCGCCCATTCCGCCGACATCGGTCGATTCGCAGGGCCGGCGTTCGCGCTGGTCCTTGCGGCTTGCTTCGTATTAGGCGGCATCACCTACACATTGCCGCATTTGATTTGGCTCGCGGGCTGGTCGTTGGTCCTGGGTGCGGCGACGTATGTCACCGGCGCGAAAACCGAGGGCGCGATGTGGGTGATGGTCGGGATCGGCGTGGCGATGGCCGTGTCCGGTGCGATACGATTGCGAAGCTTCCTGCGGACCCATCCCATCATCCAGACTCATGCAATCGGGGGATCGTCATGACTGAACTCGATCGCGTGATCCACGAACCCGCGCGGCTGCTGATCGTCACAATGTTGGCGACGGTGGTAGAAGCCGACTTCCTCTACCTTTTGCAAGCGACCGAACTGACCAAAGGCAATCTCTCGACGCATCTCGCGAAGCTCGAAGAAGCCGGCTACGTTGAAATCGAGAAAGCTTTTCGCGGCAAGATTCCGCTTACGCTTGCGCGGCTGACTCGCGAAGGGCTGGCGGCATTTCAAAGCTATCGCAAGGAAATGGCCGAGTTGCTCAAAGTCCGGCGGCACAGTGGGCGCGCAGCGCTAAACCGCCCACCTGTCACGGTTCGGTAGCGCCCGATGTGGGGCAGGCAATTTTGCCTGCAGCCGGCTTTGAGCCGGCCCCGTTCAAATCACGCCGGTTGAAAACCGGCGGCAGCCATGATTGGCTGCCCCACGCGACTAATCCACCAGCGCTTCGTACGCCATGCGCTTGAACTGATCCGCCGCGCTCACGTTCGGCGGCAGAATCTGGATCAGAAACACGCCGATCATGTGCTCTTTGGGGTCGATCCAAAAGCTGGTTCCCGCCGCGCCGCCCCACCAGTAAGTTCCACCCGATCCGGTCGCGGGCATTTTGCCGGGCGGCGGATCGATGGCGAAAGTGAGTCCGAATCCCGCCCATGCCGGCAGCGTCCCGCCGATATGCGGAAGATCACCCAGATGATCGCTGCGCATCAACTCAACTGTCTTCCGGCCGAGGAGACGAGCGCCGTCGTACTCGCCGTCATTCAACAGCATCTGATAAAACTTCGCGTAATCGTCGAGCGTCGACGTGAGCCCGGCGCCGCCCAGCAGCAGGTTGGGCTTCTTCTTGAAACTCTCCTGCGCGGGCGCGGTCGACTTCTGAACTCCGCCTTCGCGCTTGGGCGAGTACAGCGTCGCCAGCCGCGGCCACTTGTCTTCGTGAACGAAAAACGCCGTGTCCTTCATGCCCAGCGGCTTGAAGATGCGCTCTTCGAAAAATTGATCGAGGGTCTGTCCCGACAGCACTTCGACCAAACGGCCAAGCACGTCGACCGAGTAGCCGTAGCGGAACGCGGTGCCGGGTTCCTCATTCAAAGGAACGCTGGCGAGCCGCTTGGTGGCTTCGGCGAGATCGAAAGAAACCAGCGGCGCGCCGCCCGACATCTCGACTTTGGCATAAGCGGGCGTGCCCTTTTCGTCAATCGGCCCGGCGTAATCGAGGCCGGTGGTGTGGCGAAAAAGATCGCGCACCGTGATGGGATGCTCGGCGGGCACCGCGTAACCGACTCTCTTGTTGCCCTCCATCATGGTCTTGCCGACCTTCATGTTGGCGAACTCGGGCAGATATTTCGAGAGTGGATCGGTGAGTGAAAACTTTCCCTCTTCATAAAGCATCATGGCCGCGACTCCCGTGACGCCCTTGGTCATCGAGTACATGCGAACGATCGAATCCGCCTTCATCTCGCCCCACTGGTTCCGGAAGACGATTTTTCCGTTGCGCGCGATCATGCCGGACGCGCCCGCCAGACGCCCTGCCTGCACGTGCTCGGTCATCACGGTGTTGATCCGGTTGAGCCGGTCCTTCGAAAAACCGTTCTGCTCGGGCGGCGCGGTGGTCAGTCCGCCGGCCAGTGCAAGGGAGCAGACTAAAGCGAATGCGACGAGGAATCGTTTCATGTGGGGCATTGTATCACCCAGGAGGCAGGGCATGGCCCTGCCCCACTTTCCCCTTGACATACGAAGCACTTCGTAGTATCTTCTTCGTAGACCATGTCTGACAAGCCAAAAGAACCCGGCCGGCCCACCGATGCCGAGCTCGAAATCCTGACGGTCCTGTGGAGCCTGGGCCCGTCGACGGTGCGCGCGGTCCATGACGCGTTGCGGCGGCGCAAGACGTCGCCATCGACCACCCAATATACAACCGTGCTGAAAATCATGCAGATCATGGCGGAAAAGGGCCTGGTCCGGCGAAATGAAAAGCAGCGCGCGCACATTTATGAACCACGCCGCTCGCGCGAATGGACCCAAAAACAGCTTGCCGGCGACCTGCTGGAGCGCGCGTTCGGCGGCTCGGCGCGAAGCCTGGTGATGGGCGCGCTGTCCGTCAGGAAAGCGAGCCGTGACGATCTGGCCGAGATCCGCAAAGCCATCGACGAATACGAGAAGGGGGCCAGGTGAGAATGCCCATGACGAGCGGTTTCGAAATCTGGATTCATTCGGGAGTAGCGCGAGCGCTCGGCTTGGCGCTGGCGCATTTCCTGTGGGAAGGCGCGGCCATCGCGGCGATTCTCGTCGTGGCGCTGGCGATATCTCGCGGCTCTTCCGCTCGTCTGCGATACGCGCTCGCGTGCGCGGCGCTGGCCGCTATGCCGATCGCGTTTGGAGTGACGTTCGCAGTGTCACTGCCGCCCTCGCCGGCACGGACCATCATCCCGATTCCGCTGCCTGAACCTTCGCACGTACGGTTTGAGAACATCGCGCCGGCTCCGCCCGAACCCTGGAAAGTTTCGAGCCTGGTGGGATGGGCCGCGCCGCTATGGCTCGCGGGCGTGGCCGGCTTGCTGCTGTACCGATTCGCAAGCTGGATCGCCGCGCAGCGGTTGCGCCGCCGTGGAACGTGTTCCGCGCCGAAGGAATGGTCGCGATATGTTGCCGCGCTTGCGGCGCAGCTCAATATTTCGCGGCCCGTGGCGCTGCTCGAATCGTACTTGGCGGAAGTGCCGATGGTGATCGGATATCTGCGGCCGGTGATTTTGGCGCCCATAGGAATGCTCGCCGGGTTGCCGTTCGATCAGGTGGAGGCCATCCTGCTGCATGAGCTGGCGCACATTCGCCGCGTCGATTATCTGGTCAACCTGGCGCAGACGATGATCGAGAGTCTGCTGTTCTATCATCCGGCGGTGTGGTGGATTTCGAACGTGGTGCGCGCCGAGCGCGAGAATTGCTGCGACGATTTTGTGCTATCCCGCGACACCGATCCTCGCGCGTATGCGGCCGCTCTTTTGGTGATAGAGCAAAGCCGGTGCGTGGCCGAACCCGGGGTCGAACATGGGTCGATGGCGCTCGCGGCTAACGGCGGTCATTTGGTCAGGCGAGTGCGGCGAATCTTGGGAACACCGCGAAAATCGGCAACGCCGGATTCGAATCTGGCGATCGGTCCCGTCGCTCTGGTGATTCTCGGCGCGGGAATCGCGCTCGCCGCGTGGCAGCCGGGTGTGGTGAAGCCAACGCCGAGCGCGATAATCACTCCAGCGCCGGCAGCCAATGCGCCGGAAAACCTGCCGGTGATCAGCATCCAGCCCGACGGGAAAATGTACCTGGGGGACAAGCCGGTCGGGATTCACTTCATGGCCGATGAGATCGCCCGCCGCTATAAGGGCGCCAAGACCGTCTACGTGCGCGCGGACCGCGAAACGACTTACGATCCGATCGCTCAGCTGGTTTCGACGCTCAACCTGGCGAAGTACGACGTGAAGCTGGTGACACCGACCCTCAACCGACCCGTTGTATCGCCTTCCAAATCGCCTCGCATCCTGATCGCCCAGGCGCAGCAACCCCAGCCCATGGCGAACGAGCAGAAGAAGCGGCAGGAGCAGAAGCTTCGCCAGGAGTTGGAATCACCCTACCGGAAATGGTTGAACGAAGACGTCGCCTACATCATCACCGATGCAGAGAGGAAGGCGTTCCAGGCTCTGACCACCGACAACGATCGCGAACAGTTTATCGAGCAGTTCTGGAAGCGCCGCGATCCCACTCCGGACACCGAACGGAACGAGTATAAAGAGGAACATTACCGGCGCATCGCGTACGCCAACGACCATTTCAAGACGTACATTCCGGGCTGGAAGACGGACCGCGGCAGGATCTACATTGAATACGGGCCGCCCAATGAAATCGAATCGCACCCCGCCGGCGGAAGCTACCAGCGGCCCGCGGAACAGGGCGGCGGAACGACAACGACCTTTCCGTTCGAGCAGTGGCGCTATCGCTATATCGAAGGAATGGGCAACAACATCATTCTTGAGTTCGTCGATACCGCCAGGAACGGTGAATATCGCTTGACCACGGACCCCGCGGTAAAGGACGCGATGTTTTACGCGCCCAATGTGCCTGTGTTTCTGGGACGGCACGCGTCGGTGGCAGTCCATCTGACACCGCGCATCACGGCCGGGGTGCGGAACATCGACGTGACTTTCGTGATTCCTTTGGATGGTTCGGGGCCATTCCACGTCGTCGGGGAGATCGCCACAGCCGGCGGAAAGCCCGTGAGCTCTGTGGAGGAGCCCATCCACCCACCTGGAAGCGGAATAGCTACATGGGAACAGGCGTTTTCTGAACCTGGCTCCTACGTCTTTACCGCGATCGTGAACGGCCTTCGCGAAACCATCAACTTCGAAGTGAAATAGTTATCGCGTCCCGATCCAGTCCATCCCATCTGGACCCGTGCCCGTCGAAATCTTCCCGCTCACTTCCAGCGTCTTCAGGTCGATCACCGCGACCCAGTTGTCGCCGGTCGCAGCCGCGTACGCGCGCGACCCATCCGGCGTGATCAAAATCCCGGCGACTCCGCGTCCCACCGCCAGCCGCTTCATAACCTTTCGCGACGCGACATCGACCACGATCACTTCGCCGCTGGTCAGATCCGAAATCAGTGCCGTTTTTCCATTCGGCGTGAACTTCAATCGATTCGATCGCTTCGATCCCACTGGAAAAGTCTCCACGGTCTCTCTCTTCGCAATGTCGACAATCGAAACCGTCCCATCGCCCGCGTTCGCGGTCCACAACTGCTTCTCGTCCGGCGAAACATCGAAACCCTCCGCGCCCGGACCGACTTTCACAACGGTCGCGTGCCAGTCCGGCGGATTTCCGGCACGATCGAAAATCGTGATCGTGCCCGAATTCACATTCGTCGTGAAGATCCGGCTGCGATCCTTGCTCAACGCGACCATATGAGTGCGATCCTGCCCGGTGCCCAACATCCAATCAACCCGGTTTGTGGAAGGGTCATACCGCGCGATGATCTTGTTTCGCTCCGCCGTGAAGTAGACCTTGCCGTCGGCGGCAAACAATCCGTGCGGCATTTCGAGCGGCGCGACGTCCACGCGATGAATCTCCTTGCGCGTCGCGATGTCGATCACCGAAAGCGTGTGGCCCGGCGCTTGCGCAGTGCCGTAGTTGGAGGCGACCGCAAGTTTTCCGTCAGTGGTCGCGACCACCTCGTGCGGACCCTCGCCGGTGGGAGCGCGTCCCAGGACGGTCTGCGATTTCGGATCGACAATCGCGACGTTGCCTTCTTTGTTCAGCACCAGCAGCGTCTGCGCCCCTACGTTTGAGATCAGGGCCGAGGCCAACAGCATCGCGCTCACCATGAATTTCGTCATATTGAAATTCTACTCCGATGTGGCGCACGCCTTGTGGCGCACGCTGAAAAGGCGTTCACAGGCTGAAGCCTGCGCCACCATGTGCTGATCACTTGCCGCCAGTTGGTGGCACAGACTTTGGTCTGTGTTCTGGTGGCACCGACTTTGGTCTGTGTTCTGGTGGCACAGACTTTAGTCTGTGTTCGAGCGGTGCGCCGCATCATTCGTAACGCAGCGCGATCATCGGGTCGACCCGCAGCGCCCGCCACGCCGGCAGCGCGCTGGCGAGCAATGCAACCACCGCGAGCAGTGCAGAAAGACCCAGAAATGTCGCCGGATCCAACATGCTGAGGCCGAACAGCGGGTCCCCGCTCGATACAAAGAGCTGCGTGCCCGCGTGCAGAATTCCGCTGACGGCGGCAGCGCCGGCCAGGCCGAAGATCGACCCGATCAAGACCGGACGCAATCCCGCAAAGATCACGGCGCGCAGCACGTCTCGCGCGGTCGCGCCGAGCGCCATCAGAATGCCGATCTCCTTCGTCTGCTGACCCACCAGGTACGACATCACGCCGTAGATGCCGACCGCCGCCAGCACCAGCGCCAGCGCGGCCAGCGAGAGCGCGGACATCGCCCAGATGTTCGCCTGCACTCTTTCGAAACGCAGCGGACCGTCCTCCAGGCTGACCAGGAGCAGGCTCGCGAGGATGTTTCTGTCGATCGACTCGAGCGTAGTGCGAATCGCGGAGAGCGCATTCTTCTCGTCGCCTTCCGTGCGTACCAGCATGTTCTCCAGGCTCTTGGGCGGAAGCGGGAGATACACCATCATCGGGTCGACTCGCGAAAGATTGGCGGAGCGAACGCTCTTGGCGACGCCGACGACTTCGAACTCATCCCAACGCACGCGGTTTCTTCCCAGGAAGTTCTCGATCTTGAAACGGAGCCCGATAGGGTTCTGGTCCGGCCACATCTGCCGGACCGCGAGTTCACTGAGGATGGCGACGGGCACGGTCCGCTCGATTTCCTGGGGAGTGAAATTGCGGCCGTTCAGCAGGGGGATGCCGAGCGTCTCGAAGTACGTGGGCACCACGCGCACGATCAGAGAACCAGACGAGAAGGCCTTGCCGCGAGGATCCTGTGCTTCAATCACGCTGCTGGTGGTGCCGCTCATCGGAATCCGATCCGAGAGGGTGACCGCACGCACTTGCGGCAATTCTCGAAGCCGCTCCATCACGAACTGCTGCATCGCCAGCGCCTTCGCCGCGTCGTTCCCATAGTTGAAGCGGAGCAAATGCACGTTGCGCGTGTCGAAACCTGGATCGACCCGTTGCGATCGCACCAATCCACGCACCAGCAGCCCGGCTGTGATCAGCAGGATCAGCGATACGCCGACCTGGCCGCTGACCAGGAAACTTCGCAGCCGCGATCGCGCCAATCGCTGCCCGAACGCCGTTCCCTCATCCTTGAGGCTTTGCGTGAGATCGGGCCGCGAGAATTTCAGCGCGGGCGACAGTCCGAAAAGAATCCCGGTCGCCACCGAAAGCAGCAGTGTATATGTGAACACGCGAACGTCGGGGCTCAAGCTGAGGACAAACGCAGACCCGCCGCTGAATGGGCCCTCCATATATTGCTGGATCGCGATCCACAGGAATTTCGTCGTCCAGATGGAAAGCAGCAGCCCGGCGCCTCCGCCGAGCAAAGCCAGCAGCATACTCTCGGTCAGCAACTGCCGGATCAATCTGCCGCGGCCCGCCCCTAAGGCGAGCCGGACGCTAAATTCTTTTTGCCGCGCCGCCGATCGCGCCAGTAGCATGTTCGCCAGATTCGCGCACGCGATAAACAACACCATCCCGACGATGATCATCATCAGCGCGACCACCGCCTCAAACCGCGGATCGTTGGTATTGGGGATGAAGTGCGCGAGTTCGACCGTGATGGTTAGGGTCTTGTCCTTCGGGGAATAGAGCTGCTCAAACTGCCTTTCGAGGACCATCGTCTCGGCCGCGCACTGCTTCCACGTCATTCCAGGCGCCGCCCGGGCAAGAATCTGAACCTCCTGATCCAGCGGATCGTCCAGCCACCTGTGCCCAGGCCGCAACTGCGCCTGCATCATCATCGGCGTCCAGAAATCAGGCACCGTTGGGGGAACTCCAGTGCCGATAAATTCCTCGGGCGTCACGCCGACAATCGTGAAAGCGGTGTCGTTGATTTTGATAATTTTGCCGAGAGCTTGCGGGTCCGAATTAAATCGATGCTCCCAGAACCGGTGGCTCAACACAATAACGGGATGCGTGCCCCGCGTCCGATGTTCTTCCGGCAGGAACGTGCGGCCGAGGAAAGCGTCGATGCCGAGATCGGTGAAGAAATTTGCCGAGACCAGATTGCCCTGCAAGGATTCCGACTCTCCCGCGGGAAGCGCCGCAAGCACCGAAACGGGCCAACTCACCGCGATCAGGCTGGAGAATGCGCGCGAGTGCTGCGCGAAGTGAAGGTACTCGGGATAGGAAAACGTATACTGCGAATCGCCGTGGCTGTTGCTCTCGAACCAGCGTTCGATTCGCGCGACGCCATACGGGTCGCGCACGGGCAGCGGTTTCAGCGCGACCGCGTTGAATGCGGTGAACAGCGTCGTATTGACACCGATCCCGAGCGCCAGCGTGATCACCGCGACCAGCGTGAATCCGGGATGTTTCACCAGCATACGCGCGGCGTACCGCAAGTCCTTGAAGAAAGATTCGATCTGAGGAAGGCCGCGATTCTCGCGCCGCGTTTCTTTGACCAGCGTGATCTGCGCGACCCCGCCGAAGGCCTCGCGGGCCGCGTGGCGAGCTTGCTCCGCCGTCATTCCGCGGCGCACGTTTTCCTCGATCAGCATGTCCAGGTGCGCTTCGATTTCCTGATCGAAATCGCGATCAGCCCGCGTGGAAAACAGCGCAAGTATCCGCGAAATCAGCGTGCGCATGTTATTTCGACGTCTCCATGCCCAGCACACGCCCCATCACACCCGCCATCCTCTCCCAGCTTTCTGCCTCGCGTGCTAGCTGCTTGCGGCCCGCTCGCGTGATCGAATAATACTTGGCGCGCCGGTTGTTTTCCGATGTGCCCCACTCCGACGATATCCAGCCCCGTTGCTGCAAACGCAACAGCGACGCGTAAATGGTGCCCTGGTTGAGCTGAAGCAGATCCTCGCTCACCTGCTCGATGCGCCGCGCGATTCCATAGCCGTGCAGCGCACCCATGGCGGCCAGCGTCTTCAGCACCATCAAATCGAGCGTGCCTTGCAGGACGTCTGATTTCTGCTCGGATTTCGGATCGGCCATTGTCGGTCCTCCTGTGGTATCTCCACATGAGTATGCCTGAATCTCCTGTGGGATGTCAACAGGAATCGGCCGGGACCGACTGCACTGAATCCACTGCCCTGGAATCTACGTGCTACGCTTTCGAAATGCCTGCTCCGCTCGCGCCCTATCCCCTGGTCGCCTTCGTGGTGGTCAGTAATCCCGACGTCGCCAGGGCATTCTATCGCGACAAACTAGGATTGAGGCTGATCGAGGAACAGTTGCCGTTCGCCCTGGTGTTCGACGTCCACGGCGTCATGCTGCGCGTGAGTATGGCGTTCGGTGAAGTTTCACCGGCGAAGCACACGGTTCTGGGCTGGCATGTGCCCGACATCGCCCAAGCCGTCAAGGACCTCAACGCCGCCGGGATTGAGATGCTGCGCTACGAAGGAATGCAACAGGACGACCTGGGAATCTGGACCACGCCTACGGGTTCGAGGGTGGCATGGTTCCGCGATCCCGACGGCAACGTCCTGAGCGTCAGCCAATCCTAGCGGCTACTGATTCCCTAAATACGTAACGTGAACGTAGGTCCCCAGCCGCGTATTGTACGCCAGGTACCATCCCGGATGATCGGGATCTTCGTAGATCACGATGTCGTCGCTGTTCCACAACCAGTCGTTGCAGAAACCGAACTCGAACGGCGCGACGCCGAAATAGAACCCGCCGAACCAGAATCGCGACGGACCTCCTCCGCCCAGGTGAAACACGTGACCGGGTCCGAACCCTCCGCTAAAGCGTCCATGCTCAAAGGGATGGTCCAGGTGAAGCCGCGGATCGTTTTTGCCGGTATCGTGTCCCACCCATTTGTCGCTCTTGGCGTCGACGTGCGGAGCGTTGGGATGGCCGGCTTTTTCGCTGAAGTTTCGCGCCGGCGCCTCCGCTTTCGGCGCGGGTTTCGAAGCCTTCGTCGGCGTGGGTCCGTGAGCGGGAACGTGTCCACCGCCCACTTCTTGATGCGCCGGCGCGCCTCCGTGCCCTCTTTGTGGCGCAAAAGCATAAACTCCCATCGTCGAGATGATGGACACTGCGAACAACGCTCCAAGTTTCTTCATATGCCTGTGTGGCCTCCATTCGTAACGATATCACCGCACGCAGGTTCGTTTCTGTAGTGGTCAGCTGCCGTCATCCCGAGCCATACCCACCGTCATCCCGAGCACACCCCCGTCATCCCGAGCACACCCCCGTCATCCCGAGCGCAGCGAGGGATCTGCTTTTCCGTCTTCCGCCAGAAACTTCTTAGTCTCCCTGAGAAATAAATCCAACTGATCGTGATGCACCCAGTGCCCCGCTTTGTCCACCTTCACCAGTCGGTGATTCTTGATAACCGACGCCCTCCCGTCGATCTCCGGATCCTGCGCCCAGCTTTGGCGGCCCCAGAACAGCAGCGCCGGACAGGTGATTCGCGACAGCACTTCCTTCACGTCGTCGATGTTCACGCCGTACGGAGCGAAAACGCGCGCATAATTGTCGAACTTCCAGATGATGGACCCGTCCGCGTTCCAGTTGGTGCCGTGCAGTGTGAGGTGCTCGGCGACTTCGTCCGACAGAAACGGATTCGCTTCCTTCATCCGCGCCACCGCCGTCGCGATATTCGGATAACTGTGCGGCGTGCGATGCTCCATCTTGCGCACGCCCTCGATCCATTCGTGGTAGCGCTCCGATGCGGGTTTATGCACACGATGATTCGGAGGCGGTCCCAGCCCTTCGATCGCCACTACCTTTTTCACACGATCGGGATAAATCCCCGCGTACAGCAAGCTGATCACCCCGCCGAGGGAATGCCCGACGATGGTGATCGGAAATGCGTTGATGATCTCGGCGAGCGCGGAAAGATCCAGCACATGTTCGGCGACGCTGTAGAGCGCACCCGGCGCCCACGCGCTGTTGCCATGCCCCCGCAGATCCAGCGCGTAGACGTGATAATCGTCGCGTAGCGCGCGCGCCACCCAATCCCAGCTTCGCGCGTGATCCAATCCGCCGTGCACCAGGATCAGCGCGGGCTTTCCGTTGGTGCCCCAATCCCAGAACTGAAGTTTCAGGCGATCGGAATAGAAGAAATGCGAGACAGGTTCCAACACATTATGTTGGCACACTCAACGCGGCTTCAACGGCGCGGATCACACGCTCCACATCTTCGCCTGTAGTTCTCGCATTGCACACCGATACTCGCATGGCTCGCATACCGCGCCAGGTGGTTCCACTGAAGAACGCCTCGCCGCCGGCGTTGATTGCCGCGATCACGTCGTCTGTCCATCGATCGTGACCCGTCCCGCTTGGGTCGAGAAATCGCACCAACCCCTGATTGAGGGATGGCCGCCATAGCACCTGAGCGCCGGATAAGCGCCCGATGCCCTCAATGATTGCACGAGCGTGAGCGCAGCAGCCATCGATCAGCGCGGTGACCCCGTCGCGGCCCAGCTCTCGAAGCGCTGCATACGTCGAAAATCCGCGCGCGCGCCGCGACCATTCCGGATTCCAGTCCATCTGGTCCCGCATCTCGGCGTCGTGAATCAGATACGATGCGCGGTGCGAAACCGACGCTCGATGCGGCTCGGGGTGTCTGACAAATGCGTAGCCGCAATCCTGCGGCACGTTCAGCCACTTGTGGCCGTCGGTCGCCCATGAGTCGGCTAGCTCCACTCCCTCCACCAGAGGGCGATAGCGTGGACTCGCCGCCGCCCACAGTCCGAATGCGCCGTCCACATGAACCCACGCGCCGTGCCGATGAGCGATGGGAATCAGCTCGGCGAAAGGATCGCACACACCGGTGTTAATTTCTCCTGCCTGAAGCAAAACAACCGTTGGCGCCGCGTTCCGCGCCAGCCCTTCCGATAGTGCGTCTGGCGCGAGCCTGCCATCCGAATCGGTCGCGGTCGCGATATATTCGACGCTCGCCGTGCCCAGGCCCACCAGGCGCACCGCCCGCTCGAACGATCCATGCCGCTGGTCGCTCGAAAGGATGCGGATACGTGGGGCGCCGCACAGGCCTTGCTGTTCCACATTCCACCCGCATTTTTCGAGCAGCGCATGACGCGCGGCGGCCATGCAGATGACGTGCGCCATTTGGCATCCTGTGACGAACGCGAAACTCGCTTCGGCCGGCAGGCCGAGAATTTCCTTCAGCCAGCAGCCCGCAATTTCCTCCACCACCCCAGCCGCCGGGCCGCTCGCCGCCAGCGCGGCATTCTGATCCCAGGTGGCCGTCAGCCAATCGGCGGCGAGCGCCGACGGCAACGCGCCCCCTATCACCCATGCGAAGAATCTCCCGCCGGTTGATCCGATGATCCCAGGGTCCGCTGCACGCACCAGCTCAGCGATCACTTGCTCCGCGGGGAGCCCGCCGTTCGCAAGCCGGCTTTCCATCCGCTCGCGCAATTGTGCGCCATGCATGCGCGCGGCGACCGGGCGCTGATCGAGCCCCTCAAGATACTCGAGCGCCAGCCGGGCAGTTGTTTCGAGCGTCAGCCGATAAGAGTCCATCAGGTAATGTTGGCATCCGTCGTGAGGTCGCCGCTCGCCGAAAACGGACCTCTGTTCGAACTCTCACGCCGTCATCCCGAGCGCACGCCACCCCGTCATCCCGAGCGAAGCGAGGGATCTCGCGCCGCCCCGCGACTCACTGTTTCAACCCCGCCTGCCAGTTGACCACCACCGTCAGCGGCGCGATACCCGGAGGGCCTCCGGCCGGTAGCAGCATCAGGAAGCGCTGGCCGTCGGCCGTGACGTCGTACGGCGAGAAAACCGATGTCATTTGGGACATGGTGAATAACTGGCGCGGGGTGTCGCTTTCGACGCCTGTCGCGGAAAGCCAGATTCCCAGCGCCATGATGCTGGTGTCGCCCACGCCGCTATAGAACAGCTCCTTTCCGTCACCCCGCCACTTGGCCCGGCCTGCCCATCACTTCTTCAACGCCGCGGTCCAGTTCTGCACCAGCGTGAGCGGCCCCGGGGCGGTCTGTTCGGGAGGGACCGCGACCAGGAAACGCTGCCCATCCAGAGACACGTCAAACCCGCCATACGACGTCGGGAGGCCGTCGAATAGCGCTTGCACTCGACCGACTTCAATACCCGCGCCCTTGATGCTCAACTCCGCGGCCATCATTTGCCCGCCGGTCGATGTGTAAAACAGTTCCTTGCCGTCGTGGCGCCAGCGCGGTGAGACTCCGCCTGTCGTCGAGACTTGCACTTTTCCTCCGGGCCCCGGAAAGGGCTCGATATAAATTTCGGGCCGGCGCGAGTCAACCGAACGATACGCGATCCAATGGCCGTCGGGTGAGAACTGCGGGGTTGCAGCGGACACTGAATTTTCAGCGAACCGGAAGGGCTTGCGCTCGCCGTTCAGTGGGAGAATCCAGGTCCCTCTTATCGCGTTAGGGCTGTTCGCTCCCGTTGAGTCATACAGTAAGAATCCTCCGTCCGGAGACCAACCCGTCAGCACTTTTACGGTATCGTCCGCATAAAGAAACTCTTCGGTTCCCGCCATGTTGGAGGCTTTCCGGTATAAGCCCCATTTTCCAGCCCGCCGCGTGGCAAATACGACGCTCGACCCGTCGGGGGACCAGATTGCGCTGATCGGGGTTGGCGACGCATCGAAGGTAAAACGCGTACGAATTCCTCGCGCGACGTCGTACAGCCAAGTGTCGAAAGTGCGATTCGCGGGATCGAAAATCGTAACTGCAAGGTTCTTCCGGTCGGGTGAGAAATCAACTACCTGAAAGTCCCCTGGCTCGCCTAGAGTGCCTGAACGCTTGCCGGTGCGATCGAACCATGTCAGTGCAAGCCGCCCCGCCCCGGTACCCGACTGGTACGCCAGAAGGCCGTTGCGGGAGACCGACACCACGCCCCGCCGCGAGTTGCCTACGCTGCGAACATTTTCCGCGATGGGAACCGCGTCGCCGGACGTAGCCAGCGTTTTCAGGTCGAACGGTTGAGCCATCAGCGTGTCGTCCCGAAGATAGATCATGTGCCCCTGTGAGTAGACTGCATCCGAGTTTGTCTCGATCAGAAGTTTGGTCTCCTTGGAATCGAGCGAGCCCAGCCGGATGGTCGGGGGCTGGGAGAACAGGAAGTGCCGGCCGTCGGGCAGAAACCAGGGCCAGCGTCCGGTCTCCTCCACTGGAGTTGGGATGCCGCCCGCCGCGGCAACCCGAGAGATTCCGCCTCCATTGGGAGTAAAGATGATAACGCCGTCCGAGTTCCATGTTCCGCCGCGTCCCGCGGGCGCATCGCAAAGGGTGATGGGAGGGCCGCCGGAGGCATCGATCTTCCTGAGTTTGCCTCCCGCGAAGAATCCGATAAACCTGCTGTCCGGAGACCAGAACGGATGGGTCGCGTCTTCTGTTCCACCCAGAGGCTGGGCGGTCAACGCGTCGAGCGATCTCAGCCAGAGCTGCGATTTTCCATCCGCCGTGCGCACGCCGTACGTCATCCGCTGCCCGTCCGGGGACAGGGCCACCGGAGCGGTCGCAGCCAGCCCGCCGTACGAGTCAAATTGAGCTTTGTCGGGCGCTGGGATGAAAGTCCGGATCAGCGGCGCAGCTTCCGGCGCTTCGCGAAAATGCACGAACCCAACCGCGGCGGCGATCAAGAAAAGACCCGCAACCGCCCACGGGAGCCATCCGAGTTTCCCCACCGTCTTGGCAGGCTCGTCGACCCTCCCCTCGGAAATCCCACGCAGGTCGATGAGTACATCCCACATCGATTGGTAGCGCTCCTCGGGATCTTTTGCGAGGCACCCCTGCACCAGGCGCTCCAGCGCGCGCGGCGTCACCGGCTGAAGCGAACTCATCGGCGGAGGCTCGGTCCCGATGATCGACGCGACCACGCTCACCCGCGTCTTCCCGTCGAAAGCGCGCTTACCCGTCACCATCTGGTACAGCACGCAGCCGAAGCCGAAGATGTCGCTGCGCGCGTCGGCCTCTTTCCCTTCGAACAGCTCGGGCGCCATGTACTGCGGTGTCCCCAAGACCGTCCCCTCACCGGTCATCGCCAAGGTGAGCGTTTGATCCGACAGTGCCGTTTTTGGCATTGACTTCGCGAGCCCAAAGTCGAGCACCTTCACACCGTCGCGCGTCAGCATGATGTTGGACGGCTTCACGTCTCGATGAGAAACGCCGCTGCGGTGCGCTCGGTCCAGCGCATCGGCGATCTGCGCGCCGTATTTGAACACCTGATCGAGCGGCAGCGGGCCTCTAATGACACGCGCCTCCAGCGTCTCGCCCTCCAGATGCTCCAGCACCATGAAATCGACGCCGTCCTGCTTGCCGATGTCGTGAAGCACGCAAATATACGGGTGATTCAGGCTGGAGATGACGCGGGCTTCGCGTTCGAATCGCTGTCGCAGGTCCTCGCGCTGGGCGATGTGCAGCGGCATCACCTTGATCGCAACGGTGCGATCCAGTCGCGTGTCGCGGGCCTTGTAAACTTCGCCCATTCCGCCCGCACCGAGCGGCGAGAGGATCTCGTACGGACCGAGCCGAGTCCCGGCGGAAAGGGGCATAAGGTAATGACCGATTCTATCCCACCCCACGTCATCCCGAGCGCATATCCTGCGTCACATATCCCACGTCATCCCGAGCGAAGCCCGACGTCATCCCGAGCGAAGCGAGGGATCTCGTGCGATTGCGCGCTCGTCACTACGCGTCACTCCGAGCGCACCTCCCCGTCATCCCGAGCGCACACCCCACGTCATCCCGAGCGCAGCGAGGGATCTGCTTTTCTTCCGCCGAAAGAACTCTCGCACGGTTTTCCGCGACCCAAACCAGCGCGATAACTCACTTTTTTCCAACTCTATCTCCTCTCGATTCTTCCACTTCCCACTTCGGTCCACACCCTTCCGCAATATTGTTGGGATATCTTGAAACCGAAGAGATCGGTGCTCTACCAACTGAGAGCCGGTTCCACTGAGCAAGGTGTACATGTCACCGCCGTTGTGAGGTGTTTGTTGAGTTGGGGGCCGTCAGTCTCAAAATACTGACCCCACTCCGTTGAGGGTGAATAAACGGACCCGCCTTCCCGGGCTAGGGAGGGGGTGAAGCCGGCTTCAGTTCAGTTTTCCGATTAGGGAGCGGTTACAATGCTCCGGTCTCTTGAGGCACGACAGAATGGAGTGCTCGTTGTTCTTTTGACGCACGACAGAATGGAGTGATTGTTGCGTGGCGCAGGCGATCGTGTCGCCTGCCAATGACTCTTCGTTCAGCCTTACCGCCGGAAAACCGGAAGTGTCTCTTTTCGCTTCAAGATAATTCCCGGTCGCGCCTACAGAAAATAATCTTTCACTTTGTCGAAAATGCCCTTCTCCTGAGGCTCATTCTCCACCGGCAACAGCTCGCCCAGTTGCTCGAACAGCTTCCTCTGCTCGCGCGTCAATTTCGACGGCACGCGCACATCCAGATGCACGTACAAATCCCCGCGGCCGTTCCCGCTCAAGTGCGGCACGCCCAATCCCTTGATCCGCAATCGGGCATCGGGTTGCGCCCCTTCCGGAATTTTCACGGTTTGCAATCCGTCGAACGTCAGAATGTCGACTGAGGCGCCCAGCGCCGCTTGCGCGATATTCACGGGCACGGTGCAGTGGAGATCGTGTTCGCTCCGCTCGAAGATGGGATGCTCGGCGACTTTCAGCACCACGTATAGATCGCCCATCGGCCCGCCGTTCACGCCGGGTTGCCCTTCCTGCGTGAGACGAAGCTGCGTGCCGTTATCGACGCCCGCGGGAATATTGACTTTGAGCTTGCGCTCGCGCCGCAGATAGCCGTCGCCTTTGCATTCCTTGCAGGGCCTGCGCACGATCTGCCCGCGTCCGCCGCACTGCGTGCAGGTCCGGCGCACGCTCAGGAACGCCTGCTGATAAATCACTTCCCCGCGGCCGCGGCACGTGGGGCAGGTGACCAGCCCGTCTTCGGGCTCCGCGCCCTTTCCACGGCAGCGCACGCATTCCTCGAGGCGCGGGACCTGAATATCCACGGAGAGTCCGCGCATCGAGTCCTCGAACCCGATTTCCAGATCGTAGCGGACATCTTCGCCGCGTTGCGCGCGATTGCGCCGCTGCCCGCGGCCGCCGCCGCCGAAAATATCGGAGAACCCGAACACGTCGCTCAGAATATCGCCGAGATCCGGAAAGCCCGCGCCGTCGAATCCCTGATTCGAAGCCGCGACACCCTGATGCCCGAAGCGATCGTAGGCGGCGCGCTTCTGCGGATCGCTCAGCACGCTGTAGGCTTCGGCCGCTTCTTTGAATCTTTCTTCCGCGCCGTGATCGCCGGGATTGCGATCCGGATGAAATTGCAGGGCCAGTTTGCGGTACGCGCCTTTGAGCGACTGATCGTCGCAGTCGCGCACCACTCCCAGCACCTCGTAATAATCGCGTTTGCTCACACTCATCTGCGCCGTGCTTATTGGGAAGCGGGCTGAACCGCCACCTTCACCTTCGCGGGCCGCAGCAACCGGCCCTTGAAATTGTATCCGCGCTCGTACTCTTCAAGAATCGTATGATCCGGCGCGTCCTCCGTCTCCACCATATCCACCGCGTGATGGATCTTCGGATCGAACGCCTGCCCCTTGGAATCCATCGGCTCCAAACCAAGTTTCTTGAGGGTCTCGGCAAACCGCGAGTAGATCAACTCGATGCCCGCCACGTATTCCTTGTCGGCGGCTTCAATGCGCAGGGCGCGCTCGAAGTCGTCGAGCACCGGAAGCAAGGATCGCAGGGCTTCCGCCGTAGCCGAATCGTAGACTTCAATGCGCTGCTGATCGGTGCGCCGGCGCAGATTCTGAAAATCCGAATGCGCCCGCAGTAAACGATCGTTCAACGCGGCTTTTTCAGCGGCCCATGACTCGCGCTCCGCCGGGTCGACAGGTTCCCGGCCGGATTCCTCGCCGGCTTCTTGATTTGTACGTTCCATCTTCTCGACAGACACTTCTACACCCCTTAATTCTAGGTTAGACCATTTCCCGATTTTTCGCGAAAAAAGGAGACATCCGCGCGCCGGAAAAATGAAGACACATGTGACGGTCCGCCGTCATGAAGTTGGCTTGCCGGAGACAGAGTGGGGCGTCCTCGTTTTTTCAGCTTCGCTCGAACGCCCATCCGACGTTCTGCACCGCCGACATCACCCGCGCGTAGTTCATCCGCATCGGCCCCAGCACCGCGATCACCGCCGAAATTCCACCCGGCAGCGCCACCGGCAGTCCGATCAGCGACAGCTCGGCCATCGCGGGATGCAGATCCGCGAGGCCCACGTGCACACCGATCTCGCCGGGCTTCTGCTCCAGGAACCGGTCGAGCAGTTCCAGCACCCGCTTCTTCTCTTCCAGCGCTCGGAACAATTCGCGCGTCTTCTCACGGGTCAAATGCAGGTCTACACCGACAAGATTGCTCGCGCCTTCCATGTGGATCTCCGGCGCGCCGCCGATATCCAGCAGCCCTTTGGAATACAGCTCGGTCAGCTTTTGCAGGATCTGGTCGTAAGCCGCGCTCGCGTGTTCCAACCGCCCGGCCAGCTCCCGGCGCACCGTCTCCAGCGTCCATCCCGAAAAATTTCGATTGATGTAGTTGCGGATTCCTTCGAGTTCGAGCGGCGTCAGCTCGGTTTCAAGCGTCACCACCCGATTGCGCACCTGGCGATCGCGGGTCATCACCACCATCAGCACGCGGCTATCCGGCAGGGCCACCAATTCGATCTGATCTAGAGCGGGGCTGAGCTGCCGAAGTGTCGCCGCGATGCCAAAGCCGTGGGTCATCTCGGTGAGCGTCCGGGAGGTGTGCTCCACCCGCGCTTCCACCGTATCCAGCCGCCCGAATTCGGCGCGCAGCCGCGCCAGTTCCTCGGAAGCGAGCCGCCGCAGGCGGAGCGATTGCACATAGCTGTGAAAAGCTTTTTCGGTGGGCACGCGGCCCGCCGAAGTGTGCGGTTGGGAGAGATAGCCGGCTTCGTCGAGATCCGCCATCACGTTGCGAATGGAAGCGGCGCTCAGTGCATCGTGACGGCGGCGAGCGATGAAGCGCGAAGCTACCGGCTCACCCGTCTGGATGTAAGCTTCGACGATTTCGTGCAGCACTTCACGGTTGCGCGGCGTCATGGCTGATCCCTTATATCACAATCTTAACGGATCGATGACAGACGCGGTCAAGCCGCACCACGGAGTGCTCCCGGTGCGCATTGCGCGCACCGGGTTTCCAAGCAGTTATTTTTGGATCTTACCAGCGATTCCCGCGGCCGCCGCCGCCACCACCGCCACCGCCGCCACGCTTGTACCCGCCGCCGCCGCCACCGCCGCCGCCGAATCCACGATCCGGCTTGGGACGAGCTTCGTTCACGTTCAACGCCCGACCATCGAGCTCTCTTCCGTTGAGCGCGGCGATCGCCTTATCGGCATCCGCATTGACGCTCATCTCGACGAAACCGAATCCCCGGGCTTGCCCGGTGTCGCGATCGGTAATCAGGTTTACCCGCTCCACCGTTCCGTACTGCTCGAACAGGGTTCGAATGGCGTCTTCGGTGGTGCCGAAACTCAGATTTCCTACAAAAATATTCTTCATTGTTAGCCTTGTCTCCTGGCGGGAATCATTTACTTTTCCTTAGGGTTTCATTCGTGGATCGGGGCAGGATCGGACAACGCGGGCTCTCTTAAGTGACGGTGACCAGACAGTTGAGGGACATTGCCTTCGCCGCACCTCCGTGGCACGGCCCTTATACACACACTTTTACCATAACACACAAAAAAGATTGTGCAAGAGGATCGTTGGTTACGTGGTGGGCGGAATATTCAGGCGCCTTTCGACAACCGAGAGGCGAGCCTCGACTGAAGCCAAACGAGTTAGGACCCGGAGGTCGTTCGCGGCCAACGCTCGATTATTAAGCTCGATGTAATGGGAGATTGCGGCAATGATCCGATCCGTGCTTGCACTAAACGCATCGCGCAATCGCTGAATTCGAGCCTCCGCACGAGCTTCCCAATCGTGTGAATCCGGAGCAGAGCCATCCATTGAGGACACTCCTAAGGTTCGTACTGGGGCGGCTGGTGGGATTTGAACCCACGACATCCAGAACCACAATCTGGCGCTACTACCAACTGAGCTACAGCCGCCGCACGATTCCAGTCTATCATTTTGGCTTTTCGCGCTTCAGGCGGATCGCTTCAGCCCCGCTCGCTAGCGCTCTTCGAGGTGTTTCAGCCGCGCGTCGAGAACCTCTTCGACTCGATGCATCTCAGACCGCCACATCGCTTTCGCGTCGTCAAAACGTTGATTGATCGAATCAAAACGCTGCTCGACATTGTCAAACCGCGCGTCGATGTACGAATGAGAACCATCAAACCGAGTGTTCATATCCGCCCGCAAAGTGTTCATGTCCGCTCGCACGTCGCCGAGCCGGCTATTGTTGATCAGAATTCCGATCAGCACCGCAATCGTCGGCACGCTGATCGAAAGCGCGAGCTGCATAGAGGTATCCATCATCTGTCTCCTATGATACCCAAGTGGCCGGAACCGAACATTTCTCTCAACGCTTGCGTTGCTTCAAAGCCCCGCCCGCTTCCAAAGCTCGTCCACTTTCCGGCGAACCTCCTCCGGCATCCGGATCACATCCGGCCATGGACGCGTAAAGCCTTCGCCGGGCCACTTCCTGGTCGCATCGACGCCCATCTTCGATCCGTAATTCACCAGGCGGCTGGCGTGGTCGAGCGAATCCACGGGCCCCATCACGAACTGAATATCGCGCTCGGGGTCGATGTTGTTCAGCGCCTTCCATGCGACCTCACTCACGTTCTGCACGTCGACATCTTCATCCACCACCACGATGACCTTCGAAAACATCGCTTGCCCCAACCCCCAGATCGCGCTCATCACCTTGCGGGCGTGACCGGGATACGACTTCCGAATCGCCACCAGAATCAGATTGTGAAAAATCCCCTCGGCCGGCATGGCGATGTCGCGGACTTCGGGCAATTGCAGGCGCATCAGCGGAAGAAAAATTCGCTCGATGGCTTTGCCCATGTAGAAATCCTCCATCGGCGGCGGACCGACGATGGTGGTCGCGTAAATCGGATCTTTGCGATGAGTGATGCAGGTGATATGGAACACCGGATAATCGTCTTCGAGCGAATAAAATCCGGTGTGATCGCCGAACGGCCCTTCGCGGCGCAGCTCGCCCCGCTCGACGTAACCCTCCAGCACGATTTCGGACTGCGCGGGCACTTCGATGTCGACGGTTTCGCACTTCACCATCTCCACCGGTTTCTGGCGGATGAACCCCGCGATCATCATCTCGTCAAGGTCGGGTGGAAGAGGCAGAATGGCCGAATACATGGTCGCCGGATCGGCGCCGATCGCCACGGCGACATCCATCTTTTTGATTTCGCCGCGCGCGCTCATTCGACGATAATGCTCGGCGCCCTGCTTGTGCGTCTGCCAGTGCATTCCCGTCGTGCGTTCGTCGAAAACCTGGAGCCGATAGCATCCGCAGTTGCGCTTGCCCGTATCCGGATTCTTCGAAAAGACCATCGGCAGTGTGATGTATCGGCCGCCGTCCTGCGGCCAGCATTTCAGGATCGGAAAATAATCGAGCGAAAAATGGTCGCGGCGGATCACGTCCTTGCACGGCCCGCCTGAAACTACTTTGGGGAAAAACGCACCGACCTCGGCCAGCTTCGGCAGCATCTTCAATTTGCCGATGATCCCTTCCGGCATTCGCATCTCGAGAAATTCCGAAATCCGGTGCGCGATGTCATCCACCGATTCGACTTCGAGAGCCAGTTGCATTCTCTTCGCGCTGGCAAACGCGTTGATCAACACCGGAATGCGGCTGCCCTTGGGCTTCTCAAACAGCAGCGCCGGTCCGCCGTTCTTCACGCTGCGATCGGCGAACTCGGCGATCTCGAGCACCGGGTCGACTTCGAACGGAATGCGTTTCAGCTCTTTGTTTTTTTCGAGGGCGCCCACGAACTCGCGCAGGTCGGTGTAAGCCATAATCTAAATCATGACAAACAGGACGGCACTTGTTACGGGCGCCAGCCGCGGCATCGGTCTCGCATGCGCCCGCGCCCTGGCAGAATCCGGCGCGCGAGTGATTCTGGCGGCCCGCGACCGGGCTCGGCTGGAAGAGGCGTCGGCGCAGATTCCCAACTCGACTTGGGTGGAGCTCGACCTCTCGTCGCAGGATTCCATCAAAGCCGCGTTCGCGCAGGCAGTGAAGGACGCGGGGCGAATCGACATCCTGGTCAACAACGCCGCGATTACGAAGGACGGCCTGGCGCTGCGCATGAAAAAGGACGATTGGGACGCCGTCATCGCGACCAATCTGACCGGCGCGTTTCTTGCGATCCAGCAAGTGCTCCACGGAATGATGAAGGAACGCTGGGGCCGCATCATTAATATCTCCTCGATTGTCGGCGAGACGGGGAATCCCGGCCAGGCGAATTACGTCGCGTCGAAAGCGGGACTGATCGGATTGACGAAATCGCTCGCGCAGGAAATGGCGAGCCGCAATATCACGGTGAACGCCATCGCGCCCGGCTTCATCGAAACCGACATGACCGCGGGGCTTTCGGACGATCTGAAATCGGCCATGCTGGCGCACATTCCGTTGAAGCGTTTCGGCCGCGCGGAAGACATCGCGGCCGCGGTGCGATTTCTGGCGAGCGACGATGCGGCGTACATCACCGGTCACGTGCTCGACGTTAACGGCGGAATGTATATGTGAGAAGAAGGAGTCAGGAGTCAGGAGTCAGAATTCAGAATCGGATTCATGTTCATTCACGTTCATTAACGGCATTCATATTTGGTGGACAGGCACATGCAAACGCGCGTGGAATGCGCAATCTGCGGCGCGCCCGCCCGGGTCCTCGGGTCTCGAAACAACTTCCAGATCTACAAATGCCTCGCGTGCAGGACATACTTCACGTGGCCCGTGCCCGCCGGCGGCGAGAATCTCAAAATCTACTCGGAGGATTATTTCAGCAGCGCTGCGAACGGTTTCGGATATGCGGATTACGATCGCGACAAGCAGGTGATGGTCCCCACTTTCGAAAAGTATCTCGATATCCTGGAGCGATTTCTACCCGCCAAGGGCACCTTGATCGATGTGGGCGCGGCCACTGGATTCTTTTTGAAACTGGCCGTCGACCGCGGCTGGACCGGTATCGGCATCGAGCCGTCGGCACACGCCTCCGCCGCGGCGCGGATCAAGGGGCTGGATGTGCGGACGGGCGTTTTCGATTCGGATTCCGTGCGCCCGGAAAGCGCGGACGCGATCACTCTGTGGGACGTGATCGAGCATGTTCCCGATCCAGTGGGCTTGCTACGGACGGTGCATTCGACCTTGCGTCCTGGTGGGCTGGTGGCGATTAACACTCCGGACTCAGGCAGTTTGCTCGCCCGCGCGCTGGGGAGCAAGTGGCATCTGGTGATTCCGCCGGAGCATCTGTTTCTGTTCAACCGCGCGTCTTTGCGGCACGCGCTAAGCGAGGATCGTTTCGAAATCCTGGTCGAGGACAAGATCGGCAAGCGTTTCACGGTGCAATACGTTCTCGACACGCTGTATCGCTGGCAGAAGTTGGGAGTGTGGCGCAAAGGCTATGAGCTGGTCCGAGATAAGCGGGCCGGGCGCGCGGGGGTCGCCATCAATCTCCGCGACAATATGTTCGTGGTCGCGAGAAAACGGTAGCGGGTTGTCGCAGACGGATGCTTGCACGCGCTCCCTTACGGTCGCGCCTCAAGGACGCGTTTCAAGCAGCCGTGCCCGTGGAACGCGCAGGAGCGCTTCGCTTCTGAGTCCTCCAGGTGAGCACGGAAGTGACGGCGTAATTCCACACCGAGCTGATCATTACGCCGACCGCCGCCGCGAGATACCAGGGAAGGCCGCGCTCATACGCCAGTGTCGCGATGGCGTAGTTGGCGACGGCGCCGACCGAACACGCCGCGTAAAACCAAAGAAGCCCGGTCAACACGCGGAAGCCTTTCAAGCGGCGGTCGAGATAGGTGACCCAATTGTTCACCAGAAAATTGATGGTCATGGCGGCGAAGGTGGCGGTGGCCTGCGAAATCGCGAAGGGCTTTTGCGCGACCTTGAACATCAACCAGAGGGTGATGATATGCACCACCACGCCGCACATGCCCGACAGAGCGAACATCGCAAAACGGACCGGGACGTAGCGGCCCAGGAGCTTATCCGCCAGCAGAATCAGGTACTCCAACAAGGTAGTGGAATCGAGTTTACTTTCCCCATGCAAGCGGGCGCGGAACGTGTAGGGGACTTCCTCCAGACGGACGGGCCGCTGGGAAGAGGCCAGAATATCCACCAGAATCTTGAATCCGATGGCCGACAGATCCCGCACGACTTCTTCGAAAAACCGGCGATCGAGAAGAAAAAAGCCGCTCATCGGATCGGTAATCGCGCACTTGCACACGAACTGGCTTAAGTGTTCTCCCAAGTCGCTCAGACGCTCGCGCCGGCCCGCCAGCACTCCCTTGCTCCCTCCGCCGATATTGCGGCTAGCGACCACGATGTCGAGAGATTCAGCCTTGAGCAGCGCGAGCATGCGGGGCAGAATCGACTCATCATGCTGCAAATCCGCATCCATCACCGCGATGAAGGGAGCCGCGGTGGCCATCATCCCTTCGACGCATGCCGAGGAGAGCCCGCGCCGTCCGATCCGCTGGATGACGCGCACATTGCTTCTGGCGCGCGCGATGGATCGTGCGGCGGCGGCGGTGAGATCGGGGGAATCGTCGTCGACAAAAATCACTTCCCACTGAAGTCCCACCAAAGCGGAATCCAGCCGGTCGAGCAGCGGCTGAAGATTCTCGCGTTCATTAAAAGTGGGGACGACGATGGCGAGCTCGATCATAAATGCCCAGAATACACACGATACAACCTGCCTTGGCCGGCTTGGGCGAGCAGATGAGCGTGCTGGTCCAGAAAGTTTAAGAACTCCGCGGGTCCGTCATAGATCCATATGTAATCGTAATCGTGGAAGACTTGCTTCCAGGAAACCGTGTCGATCGTGCTCCACGGCCCGACTTCCGCGTAGGGCAACGGAATGCGATGCTGTAACGGCTGCTGGCCGGGGATCGCGAAGGTGCTCCCCGAGATCGCATGCCGGTCAATCACCATATAGCCCGCGAGATGGGTTAATGCGCCGCGCAGCTTGAATTCCGTGCGGTCTTGGGGAAGAAAAACCATTGGGTGGATACGCGATTGTTCGTCGACCTGGCGCAAGATGGCGACCTGTTCGGTCAGGATTCGATCGGCCTTCAGCCAGTATCCCTCCATGAGCACGATGCGGATGGCAAGCGCCGATAGGAGTATCGCGTAGGTCCAGCGCGCGCCGCCCCACATTTTTTTCGATCGAGTGATATCGACCGTTACGCTGAGCGCAAGCAGCAGCGCACCGGGCACGATGAATCGCGTGTCGGCGTCGACGCCGGTGTGATACCTGTACGGGAACACGCAAAAAGCCAGCAGGAACAGGCCTCCCGTGGCGAGCAGAGCGCGGTCGCCTCCCCATTTCCCGAAACGCAGAGCCGCCACCGCGACGGCGGCGAGACCGGCGATCACGATCGCATCCATCCACAGCGAATAGCCCGCGAACAGAATTCCAGAGTGAGCCAGTTTGGTGATCACCGAACTCCACTCGGTCCTCTGGGTGTCACCTTTTGCACTGCCGAGCGCGGCGTAAGCGGCCAGGCCAGGGAGCAGAGGCAGAAACGCGATCGCATTCCAGATGGTAAGGCGTCGGGCTCGCAGGATGGAGAAAATGGTCATCACCCCGACGAACATGCACAGAAAGAAAAATCCGGATAGATGCGCGATATAGGTGATGACGGCGGCGACGCAGGTGAGCATGCCGGAGACCAACGAATGCTTGCGATCGAATACCAGCCACGCGGCGGCCGCCAGAAGAAACCACGCGACGCTCCACATGTAATTCAGGAATCCGGTGAGCGTCAGTGAATTGTAAAAGAAAAATGCGGCGGGAATGGCGAGCCATGTGGGCGCGCCGTGGACCGTCCGGCCGAAGACGTGACACGCGACGGCAAACAAGATGACCGAGATGGACGCGAACACTTTCGCCGCGACATAGGCGCTCATGAAGCCCAGCATCGGGGGGACGATCAGGTCCATCGCCAGGTTGGGAAGCGGCAGCCGTTCGATTTCGTAGTATTGACGAAACACGGGCACATCATTGTAATGGTGCAGGATGTACATGCGCGCCATGTGATCGCCGAGGTCGGTCCAGGGAAGGATGGGGACCGGCCACAGCGGAAGGATCAGGAATATCACCACTGCGATGAATGCCCCGTAGTAGCGGATTCGATCGTCAGGAGAAACGACGCTGGAAATCATGCGCAGACGTTCGAAATCAGAAACGGGGCGCGGGGGCGCATGAACGCGCCTCCGGTCCGGCCAGCCGCGGATGCAATGTGGACTCCTCCGCTACTCATGTATATAATTCCCCAAAATATCAGTGTCAGAATAGCAGGCCATCGGATGCTTCGACCTAGGTCACGACGGAGATCGGGACGCGGGATGCTGTTCGCACCTTAAGGAGATCTTCAGAATCGCTTCGTATTCTAAGATGAGGTCGATACTTGTTCGAAGCCCAGCGCTATTCTATCCGGCGTCTTTTTATTAGGACGGCCGTCAGTCTTGTCGTGATCCTCTCCTTCGCGCCGGAGCTTGCGGCGCAGTCGGCGATGCTTCGGGGACAAATCACCGACGAAAGCGGGGCCGTGGTTCCGCGAGCGACCGTCACCATCGTTGGAGCAGGCGTATCGAGAGTCGCGACCGCGGATGACAAGGGCGCGTATTCGATCGCCGGATTGCCGGCGGGCGATTATCAGGTCACAGCTTCCGCTCCGCGATTGTCGACGACTCAACCGTCGCGAGTTTCGCTCGGCCAGAACGCGGTGACTCTCAATCTGACGGTGAAGGTGGTGAGCACCACGCAACGCGTGACCGTCCAGGAGGAAACCGGATCCCCGCTCAGCGTCGATTCCGCGAACAACGCCAGCGGACTGGTGCTGCGCGGAGACGATCTGCTGGCGCTCTCCGACGATCCGGACGATCTGATGGCGGACCTTCTGGCACTGGCCGGGCCATCGGCGGGGCCGAATGGCGGATCCATTTTCATCGACGGATTCAGCGGGGGCGAGCTTCCGCCGAAGAATTCGATCCGCGAGATCCGCATCAATCAGAATCCTTTCGCCGCGGAGTACGACAAGCTGGGCTACGGCAAAATCGAGATTTTCACCAAGCCGGGTTCGGATCGTTATCACGCCACCATCGATTACAACCTGGGCACGGATTGGTGGAACGCGCGGAATCCTTATTCGGCGGTGAAAGCGCCGCTGCTGCTCAACGAATTTGAAAACAGCGGAGGCGGTCCGCTGGGTAAGCATGCTTCCTTCACGCTGGATTTCCAGCGCAACATGGTGAACAACGGCGCGATCACCAACGGCTTCATGCTGAATCCGGCCACGCTCGCGGCCATGCCGTTCACCAATATTTTCGTGGTCCCGCAGCGGTTCACCAAGGGCACGCCGCGCGTCGATTACGCGTTGAATGAAAAGAACACTCTCTCCGTCCGGTACTCGGTGACGCAATCGAGTATTCCGGGTACGGGTATCGGCAACCTGGATCTGCCGTCGCGCGGCTACGACTTTTCCTATCTGAACCAGACGGTGCAGTTAACGGAGACGGCCGTGATAGGATCGGCGATCAACGAAACGCGATTCCAGTATTTTCGCGCCGCGCCGGAGAGAATCGCGATCACCCCGGGACCGGAGATCCAGGTGCTGGGAGCGTTCAACGAGGGTGGAGCATCGGTGGGGCGCGCATTCGATACGCAGAACTATTACGAATTCCAAAACTACACGACCGTGGCTCGCGGCGCCCATGTCTGGAAGTTTGGAGCCCGGTTGCGCGGAGCGACGGACGACAACCTCTCACCCACGAATTTCAACGGAACGTTCACGTTTGGCGGAGGACTCGCTCCGCTGCTCGATGCCTCCAACCAGCCGGTTCCCGGGCAGTTCGAAAACATCACCTCGCTGGAACGATATCGGCGGACGCTGCTGGGAGACCAGTTGGGATATTCGGCGGCGCAGATCGCCGCGATTGGCGGAGGCGCGTCGCAGTTCAGCATCGACGCGGGAACGCCGTTCCTGTCGGTGGGTCAAATCGACGCCGGACTTTTCGTAGGCGACGACTGGCGCGTGCGCCCCAATATAACCGTGAGCCTGGGGCTTCGCTATGAGGTCCAGACCAACATTCACGACCGGCGGGATTGGGCGCCGCGCGTCGCACTGGCTTGGGCCCCGGCCGCGAAGGGAACCAAACCGAACACGGTGGTACGGCTGGGCTTCGGAATGTTTTACGATCGTTTCGCGCTGGGCAACACGCTGACGGCGGAGCGGTATAACGGCATCGTTCAGCAATCCTACATCGTCACCAACCCCAGCTTTTTTCCATCCGTTCCGCCGCTTGCCGATCTGGGCGGCGTGCAATCGACGACGGCGATTCAGGAAATCAGCTCGACTCTGCGCGCTCCTTATATAATGCAATCCGCGGTCACGCTGGAACGGCAATTACCCGCTCACACCACGCTGGCGGTGACGTATACAAATTCGCACGGGCTGCACGAGCTTCGCTCGGCCGACATCAACGCGCCGCTGCCGGGGACGTATGTGCCGGGTGTCTCCGGCGGCGTGTTTCCGTTGGGCGTGCCAGGTCCCGTTTTCCTGATGGAATCGGCGGGCCTCTACAATCAGAATCAGCTCATCACGAATGTAAATGCGCGAGTGAATTCGGGCTTTTCTCTATTCGGTTTTTACGTGCTCAACAAAGCCATGAGCAACACCGACGGGCTGGGGACGTTTCCCGCGAATCCCTACAGTGGCGCGGGCGAATACGGCCCGGCATCCACCGATGTGCGGCATCGCGTGTCATTAGGGGGATCCATCAATCTGCGCTGGAGTATTCGCTTGAGTCCGTACCTGGTGGCGCAATCGGGCGCGCCGTTCGATATCACTACCGGTAGCGATCCCTACGGGACCACGTTGTTTACCGCGCGCCCGGGAATTGCCACCGACGCTTCAAAGCCCAACTTAATTCAGACGCAATACGGGCTGCTGGATCCCAACCCGACGCCCGACGAGAAGATTCTGCCGCGCAATTACGGCCGCGGCCCTGGCCAGATCAGCATGAATCTGCGCGTCGGGAAAACCTTCGGATTCGGAGGCGAGCGCGGCAGCGGATCAAGCGCGGCAAGCACGTCATCGGCACAGCCCGCGAACCCAGCCCAGGCTGCGACGGGCAGAGGGCTGGGCGGACTGATCGGCGCGCAACCCAGTTCGCAGCGGTATAGCCTGATTGTCTCGATGTCGATTCGGAATCTCCTCAATCACACGAATCCCGGACCGATCAACGGCGATATCACGTCACCGTTGTTCGGACAAGCTAACCAAATGGCCGGAAATCTGAACGGCGAGGGGTTTTCGGAAAACGCCAACAATCGGCGGCTGGAATTGCAGATCCGGTTTACGTTCTGATAGGTCAACCGCTTGGCCGCTGGAATTGTTTGAAACAGCCGCAGAATTGTTTGAAACAAAGCAATCCAGTTGTGTATCAGGAGGGTGTGCCCGGCTCCCTTCTTAGCGAATTGGGATGTTACGATGACCGCATGAGCAACCAACCCTTCATCACGGATGTGAAGCATTTGCGAGCCAAAGCTCGCGCAAGTATCGACCAAGGCGCGATAACCCCCGCGTATCAGGCGGATGTAAAACAGACCATCGAGATCCTGCAAGCCGTGCTCGCGACAGAGATTGTCTGCGTGCTCCGCTACACCATGAACGCGATCGCGGCCACGGGCATCTCGAGCGAGGGCGTGAAGGCGGAATTCGAGCAGCACGCCAAGGAAGAGCAGGGACATATGCGGATGGTCGCGGAACGGATCAACCAACTGGGCGGATCTCCGAACTTCAATCCCGAGGGTCTGGCGACGCGCGCGGCATCGCAATATGTCGAGGGCTCAAACCTGGTGGAGATGATTAAGGAGAATCTCATCGCCGAGCGAATCGCGTGCGAGCATTATCGCGAACTGATCCGTTTTTTCGCCGACAAAGATCCCACCACTCGCGTGATGATGGAGGGCATCCTGGTGAACGAAGAGGAGCACGCCAACGATATGCACGATCTTCTGGTCGCGCATGAGGGCAAACCGATGCTCCCTGAAGCCGGCAAGGCTGCTAAGGGCCGGTAACGCTTCAGGCGAGCTCTTTAAAGAGCGCGCGCTGCACTTCGCCGAGCACGTCGCCAGGGCTGCGGGTGTCGCCGTTGATAACGGTCCCGGCAGGGCGCCAGCGCGCGCGAAATCGATCGCTCACGGCGCCCGCGAAAATCGAAATCACCGGCACCCCGCACGCCGACGCAACGTGTCCGCCAGCCGAATCGTAGCCGATGTAGAGGGTGGATCGCGCGATCTCGGCGGCGAAATGCGCGAACGATCCGTCGTGCAGGCGGACGTCCGGGATTCCGGATTGATCAACGAGTTGCTCCACGCGATCGCGCTCTTCCGGGCTGCCGCCTTTATCGATCAAGATCGACTTGCCGGGCATCGCCAACGCCGCCAGCAGATTCGTCTCAAAGTCGCCACCGATGCGCTTCGCCGGATTCTCGCCCACTCCCAGGCTCACGGTGATCGCGTGCGGTTCGCCCTCTGCGGGCAGAGGCGCGACATAGGCGCGCGCGTTTTCGACTCCCAACGCGCGACGCGCCCAGCGCGATGCGAGGACCGGCAGCCGCTCCTCCTCATCCCCCCCGAACGACCGGCTTTCGAAATGAAAATAGCGATCCGGAGCGCACACGGAAATCAGCCCGAGCTGCGTCAGTCGCGAATCCGGATCGATCACAATTCCATCGTCGATCCACAAATCCGCCGACGCGCGCAGGCGTTCCCCAAGGCTGCCCGTGCGCGCATAGGGGACATCGAAATGGGCGATGCGCACGTCCGCCTCAAACATTTCGTAAGATTTTCGTGGACCTACGAAAATGATCTGCGCATCGGGGTAGCGCCGTTTCGCGGCGTCGAGAAGCACGCTGGTCACCGCGACGTCCGCGCCCAGCGTAATGCGCGATAGCAGGTAGACTCGCTTCGCGTCGCGCTGCAACGTATTCGGTGCTTGATGGGGAATCTTGCGGCCCCGAACGCGCTCACGCAATTCCGGCGCGACACGCTCGATCGCTTCCGTGAATAGGCGGCCGTAGACCTCGCACAATCGGGGCTCGAACAGATCGCCCAATCGCTCGACGACGATCGACAACAGCGCGCGCCCGTCGTTTTCTTCTATCGCGCGGTCAAGCAGCGCGGCGGGCCAGGCTTCACCGCGCAAGCAGTGGTCCAGGAGTTGGCGACAGGGATGCTCTTCAGAGGTATTTGCCAACCAGAAGCTCCAGCTTCTTCTTCGTCGCTTCGGGAATCGATTTGCGATCGGTGATCAGCGCGTGCGCAAGCGCCGATCCGCATTTGCATGCGCGCGAATCCGGCATGGCGCGCACGGCCGCTGTGACCACCTTGCTGGCGTTCGCGGCGTTTTGCGTCAGCGTCGCGATGATGCTGTCGACCGTCACGGCGTCGTGATCGGGATGCCAGCAATCGTAATCGGTGACCATCGCGATGGTGACGTAGCAAATCTCGGCTTCGCGCGCGAGCTTGGCTTCCTGAAGATTGGTCATGCCGATCACGTCCATGCCCCAACTGCGATATAAATTCGATTCGGCGAGCGTGGAAAACGCGGGGCCTTCCATGCACAGATACGTCCCGCCGAGCTTCGCGCTTACACCTGCTTGACGGCATGCGGCGAACGCGGTTCGCGCAAGCTGCGGGCAAATGGGATGCGCGAAGCTGATGTGGGCGACCAGGCCCTCCCCGAAAAATGTCGACACGCGACCGCTCGTCCGATCGACAAACTGATCCGGAATCACGAAATCGAGCGGCTTGTGCTCTTCCTTTAAAGACCCCACCGCGCTCAGCGATAGAATCCGTTCGACGCCCAGCGACTTGAAGCCGTAAATATTCGCGCGAAAGTTCAGCTCCGACGGTGAAATGCGGTGCCCGCGCCCGTGCCGCGAAAGAAACGCGACCTCCCTGCCCGCCAGCGACCCGACGATATAGGCGTCCGAAGGCGCGCCCCAGGGCGTCTCGATGACGCGCTCCGTGTGCGCTTCGAATCCCGGCATCGAGTACAGACCGCTGCCGCCGATCACTCCAATTGTGGCTTTCATTCTGTGGTTGTTATTCCTGTATCAACTCGATCAACACTCCGCCCGTTGACGACGGATGCACAAAAACGTAGAGATGCCCGCCGGCGCCCGCGCGTGGTTCGTTCAGCAGCCGTGCGCCCGAGGCGCGCAATCGTTCCACGGATGCGCTCAGATTGGGAACGCGAATCGCGATGTGATGCAATCCTTCGCCGCGCTTCTCGATAAATTTTCCGACGACCGAATCCGGTTGCGTGGGCTCCAGCAGCTCGATGCGCGGGGGGGCGTTAAGATTCCCGGCGTCGCCGGCGACCGGCAGCATCGCGACGTTCACGCGTTCCTGTTCGACGGTTTCGCGCAACGACACCTCCAGGCCGAGTTGGTCGCGATAGAACTTCAGCGCCCCATCCAGTGATTTGACGGCAATTCCTAAATGATCAATCTTCATCTACGTTTATTGACGTTCATTAGCGGCCATTTTTCAACCAACCGTCGATGATCGAAAAGGGATCGCGCCGGCGCTCGGCGACGTCACGCCCCGCGGCTGCGAAATCGGCGGCTGGAAAGCGGTCGATCAGGCGCTCGCGCAACATTTCACGAAGCCGCATTCCCCAGATTTCCGCGCCTCGCGCCAGGTTCGAGCCCCGCGAATGATACTCGCGCGCCGCCGCGAGTGTCTCGGCGATGCCCTTGCCCTCGCTTGCGACGGCGTGCACGATTCGCGGCGTCCAGCCGTCCGGGCGATGCGAGAGCCCCAGGTAACTTTTCAATTCGCGGTCGAGCTTTTCCGCGCCGGGAAGATCCGATTTGTTGATGACGAACACGTCGGCGATTTCAATGATACCGGCTTTGATGGCCTGTACGTCGTCGCCCATGCCGGGCACCATCAGCACCAGCGTGACGTCCGCCAGGCGCGCGATTTCCACTTCATCCTGGCCCACGCCGACGGTTTCCACGATCACCACATCGAACCCGGCGGCATCCAGCAGCATGGTCATTTCGGTGGTGGCCGCCGCCAGCCCGCCCAGCCATCCGCGCGTGGCCATGGAGCGAATGAATACGCCCGCATCGGCGTGATGGCGCTGCATGCGAATGCGATCGCCCAAAATCGCGCCGCCGGTATACGGACTGGTGGGGTCCACCGCGATGATCGCGACGCGCTTGCCTTCGGCCCGCAGCTCATGCGCGAGCCGATCGCATAGCGTGCTCTTGCCCGCGCCCGGCGATCCGGTAATTCCCAAAATCATGGCGCGGCCGGTGTGGGGAAACAATTCCCGCAACAGCGCCTCGGCTTCCGGACGCCGATTCTCGATCCACGTTGCGGCGCGGGCGATGGAGCGAATGTCGCCCTTCAGGATTTTCTCGGTCGACATACGTCTCAGCAGGCGCTTTTCAGCAACTGGCGCGCGATCACCAATCGCTGGATTTCGCTGGTGCCCTCGCCGATGGTGCACAGCTTGACGTCGCGATAGAATTTTTCGACCGGATAATCCTTGATGAAGCCGTATCCGCCGTGAACCTGGAGCGCACTGTCGGCCGCGCGCACCGCCATTTCCGACGCGAACAGTTTCGCCATCGCGGATTCTTTGTTCACACCGTGCCCGTTGTCCTTGAGCCAGGCGGCGCGCAGCGTCAGCATCCGGGCGGCGTCGATTTCCGTGGCCATATCGGCTAATTTGTGTTGAATGGCCTGGAATTCGGAGATAAACCGCCCGAATTGTTTGCGATGCTTGGAATACTTGAGCGCCGCCTCATAGGCGCCCTGCGCGAGTCCCACCGACAGAGCCGCGATGGAAATCCGCCCGCCGTCGAGAATCCTCAAGCTGTCGACGAAGCCTTCGCCGCGTTTACCGCAGAGCTGCGTGGCCGGAAGCTTGCAATCCGTGAACAACACCTCGCCGGTGGGCGAGCAGCGCATGCCCAGCTTGTTCTCCTTTTTCCCGGTCTTGAATCCCGGCGTCCCTTTCTCGACGATGAACGCCGAGATCCCGTGGTGCGAAGCCGCGCGATCCGTCACCGCCATCGCGACGCACACGTCGGCGATGTGCGCATTGGTGGTGAAAGTCTTGCCGCCGTTGAGCACCCACGCGTCGCCGTCGGGAATAGCCTTGGTTCGCGTGCCTCCTGCATCCGATCCTGCTTCCGTCTCGGTCAACGACCAGCAGCCGATCCATTCGCCCGATGCGAGCTTGGGAAGATAGCGTTCGCGCTGCTCCGGATTCCCGGCGAGGAAGATGTGATTGGTGCACAGCGAAACGTGCGCGGCCAGGCTCAGCGCGATGGAAGGATCCACGCGCGCGATCTCTTCCATAATGATGGAGTAATCAATGTAGCTGTAGCCGGCGCCGCCCAAATCCTCGGGAAAAACCGCTCCCAGCACGCCCAGCCGGCCGAGCGCGCGAAACACATCCAGCGGGAAATGCTGCGATTCGTCCCACTCCATCACGTGCGGCTTGATCTCCGCCTCGGCGAAAGAGCGAATGGTCGCGCGAAGCTGGTTCTGTTCCGGTGTGTATCCGAAATCCATCCCGCTAGTCGTCTAAAGCGTTCGATTAAACGCGCTAGACGATCTCCTCCGCTTTCGGATCCCAGCGCAACGTGCGGCCGAGCCGGTAACTATCCACCGCCATGCGCGACGCGATGGAAACGCGGAAGCCGAGTTCGAAAGGGCAGTTCGGTTCCCGGTCGGGTCCCGGCGCCGCGCGAATGCAATCCAGGAAATTCTGCATGTGCGCCTGCGGGGTTTGCGTCGCGCGCCCGCTCAACTCAGTCCCATCCGGGCGATTGATTTTCTGCGGCGCATAGGAAACGCGATCGTCGCGCGAAATGGTTCCGTTGTCGCCCAGCACTTCTTCGGTGACACCCAGTTGGTTGTTGCCGAAACCGGAAACCCAGGTGATCTGCATTTCTTCGGGCTGCTGGATGGCGACGGACATGGTGTCGGGCACCTCACGGCCGTCCTTCCAAAGATAAATGCCGCCGGTCATGGTCACCGCCTGGGGGATCTGGAGACGCAGCGCCTTATACCAGAAGCTGATCTGGTGACACATGTTTTCGTACACATTTCCGCCCGAATAATCCCAGAAATAGCGCCAATTCATGTAGCGATTCGCATCGAAGTCGCGGGGCGGCGCGCCGCCCAGGAAAGACTGCCACAGAATGTTTTCGGGATTCACATCCGAGGTGATCCGCGCCGTTCGCGACCACTGCGGCTTCCCGTGCGGCGTGTTGCGGAACATGTGCATATCGATCGCGGTGATCTTGCCCATGCGCTCCGGGTCGGAAAGGAATTGCCGCACATCGCTCATGTGTCCGAACGAGCAGGACTGGTGCCCGATCTGCACCACATGTTTTCCGGCATCCTTCTTAAATGACGCGCGCATCTGCTTGGCGTGCTCCACCGTGAACGCCATGGTTTTTTCCTGATACACGTGCTTCCCGGCGTCGAGCGAGGCGCAGAAATGTTCGGCGTGAAGATGCTGCGGCGTCGCGATGATCACGGCATCGATGGAGCGGTCCTCCAGCATGCGGCGATGATCCAGATAGGTCGCCGCGCCTGGGATCAGGGTCTTCGCGCGGTCGAGCTGCTTGGTGTAGATATCGCAAAACGCCACCGGCTCGGCGCCGGGGCACACGCGCACCTGATTGAGCAGATCCGTGGCGCGGTCGCCGAAGCCGATAAACCCAATGCGGATCTGATCGTTCGCGGCGAGTACTTGAGCGGGTACGGCCGCCAAAGTGCCCAATCCGGAAGCAACTTTGGTGAGAAAATTCCGGCGAGAGTCCATATTAGGAGTGTAGCAGCCGGATTTCTCGCGTTGCTCGCTGTGGCGCGGGCTGTCAAGCCTGCTGAGACGAGATTCGTCTCGGCTTTCCCGGAGCCTCGGCTCTTCCGAAACACAAAAGCCGAGATGAATCTCGGCTCTGCAAGCCGGGCGGCTCGCGCCACGTTAGTAGAGCGCCTTTGAGGTTGGGGACCCGGATGGCGTTCGGCCCGCCGCGGTAAGGAAATCGCGCGCGCCCGCTCTCAGGAATCCGAGTTCCGTGGTCAACTGAAAAAACGCGAACCCTTGTTTGCGCCATTCGGCAACCTGCGCCGGAGTGGAAGCCGGGCGGCCCAAAGGAACTTTATTGCGCCCGGCGGCGGCGGCGATTTTCGCGATGGCTTCAGTGAGCAGCGGATCGTTCTGGCGGCCGCGCAGGCCCAGTGAAAACGACAAGTCGCTGGTGCCGATAAAAAGCGCGTCCAGGCCTGGAGTCGCGGCGATTTCGTCGATCTTTTCGACAGCGCGGGCTTCCTCGACGATCGCGATCACGAAGACGTTTGCGTCGGCGGAATCGTGATAGCCCTCACTGTCTGGCCAAGTCAGCGACGCGAGCCCCGGTCCACTGCCACGCTTGCCGAGAGGAGGATAGCGGCACGCGTCGACGGCCTGCCGCGCCAGCTCCGGCGTGCTGGTGAACGGAAAGATCACACCTTGCGCGCCCCCATCCAGGACGCGTTTCGCGGTCCACAATTCGTTGACCGGAACACGCGCGAAAACCGCGGCGGGTGCGCCTTTCGTGGCCAGCACCATGGTCCGCAAGGTTTCGAGGGTAATAGGGGAATGCTCCATCTCGACCCACAGAAAATCGAAACCCAGTTGCGCGGCTTGCGCGGCGATCTCGGCGCTGGGAACGGTGATGGTGATCGCAAAGACGGGCTCGCCAGCGGCCAGGCGGCGGCGAACGGGATTAACGATGCGGGGCGTCATCTCTTAAGGATGCATCCTAACAGGCCCGCAGTACACTGAGGTCATGATCCGAACCGTATGCGTGCCGTTTCTCATCGGATTCTTTTCGCTGTTCGGCCAGGCGCCCGGTTCACTATTAAGCCAACCCGCGAAGTCCCAAGCGATGCCGGAGCCCGCGCTGCCTTTATTTGACTGGGGAGCTTGCCCGTATGAGACATGCTCTTATCGCGAATGGACGGTGCACAAAGCCATCACAATATATGACACGTGGAAGCCAACGCGACGCGAGATCGCGAAACTTTCCACCGGCGACAAAGTTACCGGGGTCACTGGCGTCGTCATCACTTACCGGCCCGGTACCGTCCGGATGGACCGCGATTTGCCGGAGCAGAACCTGAAGCGAGACGAGATTATTTTGACTTATGCGTATCGCGGCGAGGGGCTTGCGGCGGTGTGGTTCAAGGGCCGGTTCTACCAAGAATTCGATATCTCGTTCGCGAAGTGGCCGGATGGCACGGGTTGCGGTGGCGCACACTGCGCTGGCACCTACGTCGACTTGGGCGAGAAGCAATGGTGGGCTGAAGTAACGGTGAAGTCCGGAGCAATCGGATGGGTTGACATGCCCACGTCGATCGCAGGTGGCATACCCTATTAGGCGTCGCGCACGCGAAAAGCGTGGCCGGCGCGCCTCGTAACGCAACGCACTCCCTCACGGCCGCGCCTCATAACCGCTCCCTTGGCGCAAGCGCAGCTTGGTCGCGGCTCGCAATGGAATGATCTAGCGGAAAGCTTTCCAGCACAAAACGGCGACACCGGCGATGAATCCCGCCAAGGCCTCGTATTCGCGATTGCGCCGGTACAGCGGCCAACTGAAATGTTTACGCGCCCGCGTGCCGCGCGAGAATCGCGGAATGAATTTCGGAACACGCTGGGCGTAATCCGTGTAATTGGGAAACAGCGTGCGTAGATGTTGCTCCTCGAGTTCGACCACCGGCAGATACACCAGCAGGAAAGTCGCCGCGAATATCACGCCCAATTCCCAGCGCCGCGATGCGATCACGAATCCCGCCGCCGCCGTCAGCGTTCCGATATACAGGGGGTTTCGGACACGCGCATACGGCCCGGTATCCGTCAGCGTTAGATTTTTTTCGAGATGACCCGCAGCCCACGCGCGGATCGCCAGGCCGGCGAGCGACACCGGAATCCCCAGAGCCAGCGAACTTAACGCCGGCGCGGAGAGCCAAAGGAACGCCGCGGCCAGCACGAATCCAGTGGGCACGCGCAATTTCGCGACACCATCCGCGTAAGGTTTCGGAAAGCTCACGGTCTAGACCATTCTCTGAGTTAATTTGAACGGCCGATGTGGGGCCGCCATGTTGGCGGCTAGCCGGCTTTCGGGCCGGCGTCGATTTACTGGAAGACAAGCCGGTCGGGAGACCGGCTCGCCGGCAGGACTGCCGGCCCCACGGCGTTCTCTCATGCCGAACAGCCCGCCGGTTTCGATTCGAGCGCCGCCGCCAGCGCCTCGGCCACGGCGTCCGCGCCGATCGCGCGCATGTGACGGTCGCTGGCGTTACGCTGATACGTGGTGACCGCGGCCGTCGATCGCAGCACTCGCAGCGACCCTCCGTAAGGGCCGTTGCGGGCGGGGTCGGTGGCGCCGAAAATCGCCACACCCGGCTTCCCGATCGCGGCGGCAAGGTGCATGGGTCCGCTATCCACTCCGATCACGGCGTGGGCGCGACGGGTGGCGTCAATCAACCCCGCGATTCCTGAAATGTGCACATGCGCGCCGCGGATTCGCTGCAACATTTCCGCCGAATCGGGAACTCCGTTCACCACCAGAGGCAGATCCAGCAAGCTCGCGAGCTGTTCGAATCGTTCGAGCGGCCACTGCTTGGCGCTCCAACCGGCGAGCGGACTGGCCAGCACGAATCTGCCCACCGGCAAACGGCCTTCCGGCGCGCCTTCAGGGAGGGGGAACGCCCGCAGAATGCTGGACGCGCCCGCCGCCGCGACCAACTCCAGGTTGCGATCGACAATGTGCGCGGCGCCGGCCACAACCCCAGTTGAGTAAAACAGCGATGCCCATCGCTCCGCCGCCTGCGACCGATGGAAGCCCACGATCTTGTCCGCGCGCGACAGCCCGGCGACCAGAGCCGATTGCATCAGTCCCTGAAGATCCACCGCGAGGTTGAATCGATCCGCGCGCAGCCGCCGCCACGCAGCCGCGATCCCCCGCATCGTACGATCCAGTGGAATGATTTCGTCGACGAACGGATTTCCTTCCACCAGCGGAATCCAGCGCGGGCGAAGCACCCAGCTCACGCGGCTGTGCGGAAAGCTGTGCTTGAGAGTCGCTACCGCGGGCAGCGCATGAATCACGTCGCCCATGGCGCCGAGCCTGACCACAAGAATGCGGAACGGGTCCATATACAAGTACGTTTAGCGCGGCAGGAGCGGGTTTTGCGCTGGGCGTGGCTCCGGACATGGCTCCGGATCGCGCGCTTTCCCCGGTTCTGACGCTTGTTCCACGCGTTGTTCTACCGCTTGTTCCACCAACATCCCATTCTGCCGCGAATGCACCAGATCCAGCAGATCTCTGAACAACTCGCGATCCTGATTCTCGATCCGGATGATCTGGATGCGGGTCGTCTCGATCCGCGTCGTCTCGATCCGGATACCGCCGCCGTTCGCATCCACCGCCTCGTCGAGCATGTGGGCCAGTTCCTTGGAAAACTCGGCGACATGATCCACCACGCGCAGCGATGCCACCAGCTCGGCGCGCGCGGGAGCCGGCAGAATCGGATTCTCCGGCGTTGCGATCAGAACCAGCAGCGGACGCGGGGGCTTCTTGAAACCGGCGAGCCAGCGCGCGTGCCAGGCGATCAGCGGATCGAAGTATCCGCTCACCACGGTGGCGCCGCCGGCCGCGATGGCGGCGGCTTCACGAGCGCCGACAATCTTACGGCGCGTGTCGACATGCGTATCCGCTTGCCTATCCACTTGCCTATCCACGTTTATCCACTTGCCTGTCCACCTCTATCCACGTCACTATCCACAGCCTTCCATTTGAGCAGGTCCAACGCCGCTTCCGCCACTCGCGCGGAGTCCACGCGCGTCATGCAGCGGTGATCGATGGGACATTCGCGCAGCAGACATGGGCTGCACTCCACCTGTTCCCGGATCACCCGCGCAAGCGGGCCGGTGGGTCCGGTGGCGATGTCGTCGGTCGCGCCGAACACGGCGACCGTCGGAACTCCCAGCGCGGAGGCGATGTGCATCGCGCCGGAATCGTTGGTGAGATACACGCGGCACGCCGCCGCCATATCGATGAATTCAGCGAGCGTTGTTTCTCCGGCGAAATTCCAGGCTTTCACGTGAATCGCTGCTGCCACTGCTTCGCACAACTCCCGCTCGTCCTTCGATCCGAAAATCGCGACCGTCGCGCCGAGGTCGCTCGCCACCCGATTTGCCGTTTCCGCGAAGCGTTCCGGGAGCCAGCGTTTCGCCGATCCATACGCAGCGCCGGGACTCACTCCGATCACGTAATCGCCCAGGCCTAACTTATGAAATCGAATAATTCCGTCGCCGTGCGCAGCCGATGCACCTTCCAATCGAATCAGATCGCTCGATGGACGCTGGTCGTTAACACACGTGATGATGCCCGCGCGGCGCAACAGTTCCAGGTAGTAGAAGCGCTGATGCCGCGCAATCTCGCCCGGACGCGGAACCGCGATGCCCTTGGTCAGCAGCGCGCTGCGGCCGTCCCGCGCGTATCCGACCCGCTCCGGTATTCCAGCCACGAATGCAATTGCCGCGGCTTCGAACGCATTCTGCAAAAGAATCGCGCAGTCGAATTTCGCCGCGCGAAGCTCGCGCGCCACGCGCCACTTCGATACGAAATCGGGAGCCGAGTACGGGATCAACCGGTTGCAAAACGACTCGCGGCGATACAGGCCTGCGACCCACGGCTTAGCGAGAATCGAGATCTCGGCGGCCGGAAATCTTTCACGAATCGCGCGCAGCGCCGGCAGCGACATCACCGCGTCGCCCACCCAGTTGGTCGCACGCACCAATATTTTTCGATACTCCACTGTATCTTTCAGGTTAACCCGGTGGGTTGTCCCGATATGTTGAGGGACATGTTCGGCGGCATGCTACCGCGGTGTCCATGCCGGGGCTATCCTTAATGTCGGGGTGACAGTCATGCGCGCAGGCCTTCCTTTTATCCGTATGGGATTGATCGCGATGTTCGCGGTTCCTCAGATTCGCGCCGCTTCGAAAGTTATCGCCGTGGATGTGGACGGCATCATTCATCCGATCACTGTCGAGATTTTGAGCCACGTGTTCGACCAGGCGGCGAGCGAAAATGCCGCCGCCGTTCTGATCCGTCTCAACACGCCCGGCGGCCTGCTCGACGCGAGCCGCGAAATCACTTCAAAGATGGTGGCGTCGCGCGTACCCGTGATCGCCTACGTCACACCCAGCGGCGGGCGCGCGGCATCCGCGGGATTTTTTCTGCTGGAAGCCGCCGACATCGCGGCCATGGCGCCCGGCACCAATACCGGTGCGTCGTCGCCGGTCCTGGAGGGCGCCGAGATGGACCCGGTGATGCGGAACAAGGTTGAAAACGACGCGTCGGCGTGGCTGCGCAGCATTGTCCTCAAGCGCGGACGCAACGTTGAGCTGGCCGAGAAAACCATCCGCGAAGCCAAGGCGTTCACGGAAAAAGAGGCGCTCGACGATCATCTGATTGACGTAATCGAGCCGGACCAGGCGCGTCTGCTCGCCGACCTCGACGGCCGCGAAATTACTCGCTTCGACGGCCGCAAAGAGATTCTGCATACCCGCGACGCCGAAGTCTCCGAGTATCGCCCTTCCTCGCGCGAGCGAATCATCCGCTCCATCGCCGATCCCAACATCGCGTTCATTCTTCTGGTGCTGGGCGCGCTCGGCATTTACGTCGAATTCAGTTCGCCCGGATTGATTTTTCCCGGGGTCGCCGGAGGAATCATGGCGCTGCTGGGATTGTCCGGGCTCGCCGTGCTGCCCATCAACTGGATCGGCGCCGCGCTGCTGATCCTGGGCGTTTCGTTATTCGTGCTGGAGGCGAAATTCGCGTCGCACGGAATTCTCGGTGGTGGCGGGACCCTGGCGATGATCCTCGGCGCGCTGCTGCTGATCAATGGACCGCCCGAGCTGCGTATTCATCTTTCCACCGCGCTCTCCACCACCATTCCCTTCGCGCTGATCACCATGTTTCTGGTGTCGCTGGTGATAAAGGCGCGCGCCAACAAAGCGCTCATGGCCAACGGCGGCCTGATCAATGAGATCGGCGAGGCACGCACCGCGCTCGCGCCCGGCGGCAAAGTTTTCGTGCACGGCGAATATTGGGACGCGATATCGGCCACGCCCGTCGGCGCCGGCGAGCCGGTGCGCGTCGTGACCGTCGACGGCATGAAGCTGCGCGTCGAGCCGGTCGTTCATCCTTAGAGCGTGGCGCAGGGCCCAGCGTGGCGCAGGGCCAAACGTGGCGCAGGGCCATGCCCTGCGAACGAGTCTCGCTCCTAGAGCAGTTCAGCCGCGCTGAAGAAAAACGGAATCTCCACCGCCGCCGTCTCCGGCGCGTCCGAACCGTGCACGCAGTTGCGTTCGATCGACGTCGCGAATCGCTTGCGAATGGTCCCCTCGGCAGCGTTCGCCGGATTGGTCGCGCCCATGGTGTCGCGCCACTTCCTGATTGCGTCCGGCGCTTCGAGGACCATCACGATCACCGGTCCTTCGGTCATGAACTTGACCAGCCCGGCATAGAACGGCCGCTCGCGATGCACCGCGTAGAATGCCTCGGCTTCATGCCGGCTGAGCCGTTTCATTTTCATGCCGGCGATGCGGAATCCGACTTTCTGAATGATCGAGATAATGTCGCCGGAATGTCCCGCGGCAACTGCGTCTGGTTTGATGATTGCGAAAGTTCGTTCCATTGGATGTGTACTCTTACCTCAGGTAGTCTCGTGCCTTGCGAGAAAGGCGAAATTGGCCGTCAATGAACGTGAATCAACGTAAATGAAAAACATGAGTCTTATTTATGTTCATTCACGTTCATTCACGGCCGTTCGTGCTTTGTTTATGCCAGCCGGCTCTTGATCTTCTCGCCGATTTCAGCGGGCGTCGCGCACACCGTCACGCCCGCGTCTTTCATCGCGGCGATCTTGTCCTCGGCCTTGCCGCTGCCGCCCGAAATAATCGCGCCCGCGTGTCCCATGCGCCGTCCCGGCGGCGCGGTCTGTCCGGCGATAAAACCCACCACCGGCTTCTTCACGTTGGCCTTGATGTAAGCCGCCGCGGTCTCCTCGGCATTGCCGCCGATTTCGCCGATCATCACGATCGCGCTCGTATCCGGGTCTTCGTTGAACAGGCGGATCGCGTCCGTGAACCCCGTGCCGATGATCGGATCGCCGCCGATCCCGATGCAAGTCGATTGGCCGATCCCCAGCTTGGTCAACTGCCCCACCGCTTCATACGTCAGCGTGCCCGATCGCGAAACCACGCCGACATTTCCGGCCAGGTGAATATGCGCCGGCATTATTCCGATCTTGCATTTTCCCGGTGAGATGATCCCAGGACAATTCGGGCCGATTAATCGCGTATTTGGATGACTCTTGAGATACGCCCACGCGCGGATCATGTCCGCCGCCGGAATCCCTTCGGTAATGCACACCACCAGCGCGACTCCCGCATCGGCCGCTTCCATGATCGCGTCGGCCGCGAACGGTGGAGGCACAAAGACGATGGAGGTTGTTGCTCCCATTGATTTTACGGCTTCAGCAACAGTGTTGAACACTGGCAGATCCAGGTGCGTCTGGCCGCCTTTTCCGGGCGTCACGCCGCCCACGATCTTGGTGCCATAGGCGATGGATTGCTGCGCGTGGAATGTCGCTTCTTTCCCGGTAAATCCCTGCACTAATACACGGGTATTTTCGTTCACCAGAATACTCATGCCGATTTCCCTTGCGCTACCAGCGCAACCACTTTCTCCGCCGCGTCGCGCATCCCGTCGGCCACCGTGAAATTGAATCCCGATTCGAGCAATATCTTGCGCCCCAGCTCGACGTTGGTTCCCTCCATCCGCACCACGATGGGGACCTTGATCGCCAGCTCATGCGCCGCCGCGACAACTCCCGTTGCCAGCGTGTCGCAGCGCAGGATGCCGCCGAAAATATTGATCAGCACCGCCCTCACCGCTTTGTCGGAGAGCAGAATCCGGAACGCGTTCTTGATCTGGTCGGCGTTGGCGCCGCCGCCCACGTCCAGGAAATTCGCGGGACTGCCGCCCGCGTACTTGATGATGTCCATGGTGGCCATCGCGAGACCGGCGCCATTCACCATGCACGCGACGTTGCCATCCAGCTTGATGTAGTTGAGCCCGAATCGCGACGCTTCCACTTCCAGCGGATCTTCTTCGTTCAGGTCGCGCAGTTCCTGCAAATCCGGGTGGCGAAATAGCGCGTTGTCGTCGAGATTCATCTTGGCGTCGAGCGCGTACACCTTGCCGTCCTTGGTCAGGCTAAACGGATTGATTTCAGCGAGCGACGCGTCGAGCGCGTCGGTCGCGCGCGCTAGCGCCATCATCGCCGCGGCAGCGGCGTTCGCGAGCGATCCCGTGATGCCGATTCCGAACGCCAGCTTGCGAGCTTGAAATGGCGTGAGCCCCAGCCCCGGCTCGATCGGCTCTTTCAAAATCCGTTCCGGCGTCTTCGCGGCCACTTCTTCGATCTCCACGCCGCCATCCGCCGACGCCATGAAGACGTTCTTGCCGATCACGCGATCGAGCACGATCCCCAGGTACAGTTCGCGTTCGATCGGAAGCGTCTCCTCGATCAGCAATCGCTGGACGATGCGCCCTTCCGGGCCGGTCTGGTGCGTCACCAGCGTCATGCCGAGCATTTTCTCGGCGATCGCTCGCGCTTCCGTCGCGTCTTTCGCGATCTTGACGCCGCCGCCCTTGCCGCGTCCGCCCGCGTGGATCTGCGCTTTGACCACCACGCTGCCGCCGATTTTCTTCGCCGCCGCCTCGGCTTCGTCGGCGGTTCGCGCAACCTCGCCCCTGGGCACAGGAACATTGTGACGAGCCAAGAGCGCCTTGGCCTGGTATTCATGTATTTTCATTGCGATGTCTTGGTGAGAATCCTCAATGATAGCGCATGTGCCATGTGGGGCCGGCAGTCCTGCCGGCAAGCCTGCTTTCAAGCAGGCTTTTCTTGAGGCGCGACCGTAAGGGAGCGCGTTATCGTGCCCTGAGTCATGATGATATCAGTGCCTCTCGTCCCCTTTACCGAGCGTATTTCTGCCGGTGAGAATCTTTCGCCCGACGACGCGCATCGCGCCATGAGCGTGCTGCTCGAAGGCGAAGCCACCCACGCCGAGATCGCCGAATTCCTGATCGCCTTGAAGACCAAAGGGGAGACCGCGGAGGAACTGGCCGGCTTCGCTCGCGCGATGCGGGAGAAGGCGATATTTGTTGACGTGCAGCTCGATGCCGAGGCCAGTTTGGTGGACACCTGCGGCACCGGCGGAACCGGCGACGGGACTTTCAACATCTCGACTGTCGCGGCGTTGGTGATGGCCGGGGCGGGCGCGAAAGTTGCCAAGCACGGCAATCGGTCCATTTCGAGCGCCACCGGCGGCAGCGCGGAAATGGTGGAGGCCCTCGGCGTTCGCTTCGCGATGACACCCGAGGACGCCGCGCGCGCGATTCGTGAAATCGGCATCGGGTTTCTCTACGCCCCGCACCTTCACCCGGCCATGAAACACGCGCAGCCCGTGCGTCGCGAACTGAAGATTCGCACGGTATTCAATCTGCTCGGGCCGCTGGCGAATCCCGCGCGAGCGCAATCGCAACTGATCGGCGCACCGTCGCGAGAAGCTGCTAAGTTGATGGCCGAAGCTTTGGCAATGCTTGGGACCGGGCATTCGTTCGTGGTTCACGGGCATGACGGCCTCGACGAAATCAGCATCAGCGGCCCCACCGATGTCTACGAAGTCTGGACGGGCCGCGTCGAAAAGCACGTCTGGTCGCCCGACGATTTTGGGGTTGCGGTTGACATAGGCGTCGCCGTCGATTCGCTCAGAGGGGGCGATGGCGCTCGCAATGCGGAGATCGCGCTCGAGATTCTTGGGCGTGCAAGCGGTCCGCGTCGCGACATTGTGCTGATGAACGCAGCGGCGGGATTGGTGGCGGGAGGACTCGCGTCGGATTTGCGGTCGGCGATGAAGATGGCCGCGCATGCGATCGATTCTGGCTCAGCCCGGGATCGGCTCAAGGAATTGCGAACGAGGTTTCCCGTCACCTAATCGGTTCGACGCACGGAATAACTGGGCTCCACACAACTTCCGCCCGAGCTGACCACGACTCTAACCGCGCGTTCTGGCAGCGCCTCGATGGTCGGTGCCGGGATGTCCGCTGCGGTTAGACTTTGGCATTCCTGCACGTCTCTAAACGTCGGTTGGTGGAATATTCGAAGGAAGAACCGGTCAAAGGCGTCGCCGCGCGGCACGCGGCGTGTAACGACGCGGATTTCATCGGTCAGGCGGAAGACGTACTCGACGACAATCGATTCGGTCGGCGGAGGATCGAATCGCCATTTTGCAAGGTTCTCTTTGGCGGCCGGAATCAGGAGAGGATGACCTGATTCGACTGCGATCTCGGTAGCGCCCGCGCTTACTTTGAGTCTCACGGTGCCTGCAATCCTTGCCTGTCGAGGGAGCGGCGGGTACTTGAAACCGGCGAGATCCGGATGAATGCTCGCGAACCAGGCAGGCGGATTGTCGCTCGCAACTTGCGCCTGGCTGATGCCGGCGTAGCAGAGTGTCGCGATCATTACAGGGAACGCGAATCGAACCGAGGGGTGTTTCATGCGAAACCTCAGAGATATGGTAGCTCGCGTTTCAGGAGGCGGGTTTAGAGTCTGTTCAAGAATTGTTCGAAGGAAGCATCTCTATGGGCCGCTCCCTTTGGTCACGGCTCGGAAACACAGTCGCGTCACGTACGGCGTTTTAAGAATTATTGAGGAAGAAATGTTAGACCGCTCCCTTTGGTCACGGTTCAGAAAGATAATACGCGCACGGCGCGAAGACACAACGGCTGAAGCGTTGTGGGCGGCCGGGGCTAGCGCAGGTACGCGCCGGCTATTCACCGAGCGTTGTCGGCCGCCAATGATTTGAAGAGCATCTAACGGAGGGCCGGGGCCGCGATGTTAAGCGACCCCATGTGAAGCTCGCGTTTTCGATGGTTCCTCTCTGATTTCCGCGTGGACATTTCTGACACACGCCGAAGGCGATCAAATCGATTTGACAAAATCTCCCGTCGACGCCATGCTACGAGCTGACGCCGCGATCCCGGCAAAGGGTTCCGGAAGTCCAGTAACACCTCAATACAACGCTTCGTGGCCACGAAGAAAACCGTCTTGCAATCCCACCGTAGCAGGCGGCATCGAAAAACATTTCCAGCAAAACATGTAAAGTCTTGGCAACGCGGCAGATAGAATAATTTCTCGATATGTGACTGCCAGCGGTTGCACAACGCTAAACGGGAGAGCACGGCCCTGCCCCACGCTATTGCCCGACGATTTCGAAGGGCGCGGATTTGTCGCTTTCAAGGCCATTCGTGCCGACCGCTGAAACTCGGTACACATACTTCTTGCCGACTTCAACTTTGGGATCGGTATACGCGGGAGCGACGATCAGCGACGCGATCTTTTCGAGTGGGCCGCCGTCAACCGACCGATACACGTTGTAGCCCTGGAATCGCTCATCGGTGTTGCGCTCCCAGGAAAGCGAAATCGAATTCGCGCCTTGCTCGGCGGTGAGGCCCGTGGGAACGGTTGGCATAAAGCTGTCTACGCGCAGCAGGGGATCCGATTCCGCGATTATGCTTTGCTGAAGCTCGCCGGCGATGGCCTGCACATAAAAACGATAGCGAACGCCGAACTCGACCTTGGTCTCCTGCCAGTTGAGGTCCGTAGGCTCGCCTTCAATCTCGGGCTGGCCGTCGCCGGTCTGGAGAAACAAGCGAAACTTTTTCGCCGGAGATTTCCAGCTGAAGTACAAAAAGCCCGGATGACTTTCGATCTTCAGATCGGTGGGCGTAGCGAGGGGCGGCTGCACAGTAAATTGCTTGATGGGGGACCATTGCGACGTTTTTCCCTTCGGCCCGGTGGCTCGCGCGCGAATCACCACTTCCTTTCCGACCCACTCGGTGGCGGACGCGGTGCACGATGCGAGGCCTGGACCGGTTACGGGAGGACAGTCGATGGGTTTGGCGGAAGCGGCCCAGGCGTTGTCACTCCAAGGGTTTGGAACCAGGCCGATGCGAAAATCGAACGAGCGGAGGCTCTTGAGCGGCAAGCCCTCGGTGGTTTCCGGCGGGATGGTGAACTCGGCGCGAATTTTGTCGCCATATTGAACAAAGCGAAGGTCGTTGATCTGCTGCGGGATGTCGAGCGTGGGGGCTTGAGGGTTGCCGACGTAGCCGCAGGCTGAGAGCGAAAGCAGGGCGCCGAAGGCGAACGAAAACCGCGCACGCCCGAACGGGCGCGCCTCAGGGACGGCAAATCCCCGGGCAATCGCGGCAAAATGCATGGTTTTCACTGGGTGTCTATCTGGACGCATGCGGAGCCGGGGGAATTACAGAATATATCTGCTAAGGTCCTGATCCTTAACGATATCGGCGAGCTGCTTCCGGACGTACAGCGCGTCCACCTTCACGTTTTTCTTCTTGAGATCGGGACCGTCGAAGGAAACGTCTTCGAGCAATTTTTCGAGGATGGTGTGCAGGCGGCGCGCGCCGATATTTTCCGTCGATTCGTTCACGCGCGCGGCGAAGTGTGAGATTTCCTTTAGCGCATCCTCGGTGAACGTCAGCTTGATGCCTTCGGTATCGAGCAGCGCCTGATACTGCTTGATCAGCGCGTTCTTGGGTTCCTTCAAAATGCGAATGAAATCCTCTTCGGTGAGCGACTTCAGCTCGACTCGAATGGGGAACCGGCCTTGCAGCTCCGGGATCAGATCGCTGGGCTTGGCGACGTGGAACGCGCCCGCGGCGATAAACAGAATATGATCCGTGCGCACGAATCCGTAGCGCGTGTTGACGGTGGTGCCTTCGACAATGGGGAGAATGTCGCGCTGGACGCCTTCGCGGCTGACGTCGGGACCGTGGCCGCCCTCGCGGCCGGCAATCTTATCGACCTCGTCCAAGAACACGATGCCGCTGCGCTCCACGCGCTCGATGGCGACGCGGGTGACCTGATCCATGTCGATCAGCTTCTGCTCTTCTTCCTGCACCAGGTAATCGATGGCTTCGCCGACGCGCATTTTCCGCTTACGCGTGCGCCCGCCGAACAATCCCGGAAGCACGTCCTTGAGATTGATATCCATCTCCTCGAGGCCGGAGGCGGTGGACACTTCAAAAGTTGGACCGCGCTCTTTGACGTCGAGTTCCACCATGCGGTCGTCGAGTTTGCCGGCGCGCAGTTTCTCGCGAAGTTTTTCGCGGGTGCGCTCGACGCTTTCGGAGGGCTCGGGCTGGGTGGGCATCAGGAGGTCGAGGACGCGCTCTTCGGCGTTGCGTTCGGCGCGCTCGCCCACTTCGTTGAGACGCTCCTCGCGCACCATGTCGATGCCGATTTCGAGCAGATCGCGAATGATGGATTCGACATCGCGGCCGACGTAGCCGACTTCAGTGAACTTGCTGGCTTCGACTTTCAGGAACGGGGAATTGGCGAGCTTGGCGAGGCGGCGCGCGAGCTCGGTTTTGCCAACGCCGGTGGGGCCGATCATCAAAATGTTTTTCGGCATCACTTCGTCGGCCATTTCAGGATCGAGTTTCTGGCGCCGGATGCGGTTGCGGAGCGCGATGGCGACGGCGCGTTTCGCGTCGTTCTGGCCGATCACGTATTTATCCAGCTCGCGGACGATTTCGCGAGGGGTCAATTCGTCGAGCGCGGGCGCGTCGTCGGCGGCTTGCGCGGGAAGATATATGACCATCAGCCCAACTCCTCGTAGATGATCGTTTCATTTGTATAGATGCAGATCTTGCCCGCGATGGACATGGCCTTTTCGGCGATCTGGCGCGCGGAAAGATTAGTGTTTTCGTAGAGCGCAGTGGCGGCGGCCTTGGCGTACGGACCTCCGGAGCCGATGGAGGCGATGCTATCGTCGGGCTCAATCACGTCGCCGTTCCCGCTGACCAGGAAGGTGTCTTTGGTGTCGGCGACCAGCAGCAGCGCTTCGAGATGCCTCAAAATGCGATCGGTGCGCCAGTCTTTGGCGAGTTCCACTACGCTCCGCGGAAGATTGCCGTTGTGCTGTTCGAGCTTGGTTTCGAAGCGGCTGAACAGAGCGAAAGCGTCCGCGGTGGAACCGGCGAATCCGGCAAGGATTTTCCCGCTGTAAAGCCGGCGCAGTTTTTTCGCGGAAGCCTTTAAGACCTCAGAGCCGAGGGTCACCTGGCCGTCGCCAGCCATCACTACTTTCAAGTCCCGGCGCACGCAAAGAATGGTGGTGGAACGAATGCGAGTCGTCATAGTTCGGAAGTTTCAGTGTGGCATAGTTTCCCGGCGCGGCACACTAGCCGGTACTTCGCTCAGAGTGTGTCCGCGAGGCACGAGCTAAACGCGGGTTGAGACCATCGCCCATTAGCACCGTACGACCTTTAGATGGGTTCGTTGGTGCTTTTCCAGCTCTCGCCGGACGCGGTCGTACTGTCGACCAAGATCATCCGCATCAGACTTCAGTTTTTGGAATTTGAGAGTTGATCGAGTTAATGCGTTCAGTTCGGTATGCAGCCGCCGGAGAGCGGTCTGATATTTTTTCCGGATCCGGTCGGCTTCAGCGGCGAGACGCGCACACTCTGGACAGATCATGATCCGGCCTTTCCTTTGGGCGTCCATCATAGTCGACCGGTGTTGAGAGGAGTGGTCGGGCAACATGTTGGCGTAAAATCAAAGCGGAGTCAATGGGGCAGGTCATCATAAACGGATCACAGGAGGGCGGCGTGACCTTTGTCGACACCAACAAACTGGCGGTTTTCGAACGATTGCCGGGCTGGAGAGGGCGGTATTTCGATTCGCCCAGCATGACGTTCGCGCATTACGAATTCGACGCCGGCTCATCGATTCATGAACATTCCCATCCCGAGGAAGAAGTGTGGCAGGTGATTGAAGGCGAACTGGAAATCACCATCGGCGGCGTCACGCGGCGCGCGGGTCCTGGATCCGCGGGAATCGTTCCGCCCAATACGCCCCACTCTGTAAGGGCGATTTCGGACGGGAAGGCGATCGTGGTGGATTATCCTTTGGCGAACCTTCCGTTCCTCACGCGGCGCGGCGACGAGAGGGCGAAGCGAGCACGCTGAGAGAGAGACGTAAAGCGGGGTGCGAAGGCGGTCGGTGTATTTTGAATGAATGACCAAGAACAAGCCGACGAGGGCCCGTTACGGGTAAACTCCGGCTGCGGATGTCTTGATGTAGCCCAGGGGTCCGCCCCACAAATGTCGAGCGAAAACCAGTTTCGGGAAAACCTGTTTGGCGAGAATGTGGCCGCGTTGTTTCTGCTGTACGTGCGGCCGATGGCGGCCATCAGCAGGATTCTGGATCACGGGCGGTTGTGGTTCGCCATCGTGGCGGCGCTGGCGACGTCGATTTTGCTCACGAACGCCCCGGTAACTGCTTCGGACGGGTCGCAGCGGTTCGTATCGCACGGAGTGTTCCAGTATGTTGCACCGTTGCTGGAGATGGCGGTCCTGGTGGTGCCGACGTTAGTCCTGTTTCACGCGATCCGCGGATTCGGGAGCTTCAGCGTGCTGATGGGCCGCGATTATGCGCCGCTGTTGATGTGCGCGCTGATGGCGTCCACAGCGGCTTTTCTACCACTCGCAATCGCGCGCTGGTTTTTGACGGATGTCTCGATTGGCATCGTCATTGTGTCTTGCTGTATGGCATTCTTCGGCCTCCTGTTATCGCTTATTGTGCGAACCATCTACGGGACCGGATGGGGCGCGGCTATCGGCACAACGGTCCTGGCGGCAGTCGCGACATTCGGAGGAGTACTGCTCATGACCGTGGTCAGGCCGCTGTTGTACTTTCTCGGCTCGCCGATGATCCTGGTCCTGTTGTACTTCGCGTTCGGGTCGAGGCTGCGGTCGTTGGGGGATGGGCTGAGGTCGCGACAGCATTTGCGGAATCAACTGGAGATTGCGACGAACAATCCGCGCGATGCGGATGCGCACTATCAGCTCGGGTTGATTTATCAGAATCGGCGGCAATACACGGAAGCCGTCGCGCGGTTCAAACGCGCGGTGGAGATCGACCCGGCGGAAGCCGATCCGCACTTCCAACTGGGGCGGATCGCGCGCGAGCAGAAACGGATTGAGGAAGCGATCGGGTATTTGACGAAAGCCGCGTCGCTCGATGACAAGCTGGGACAGAGCGACGTGTGGAGAGAACTCGGCGCGGCGTATTTTCAAGTGGGAAAGATGCAGGAAGCGGCGGCGGCGCTGGGGAAATATACCGATCGGCGGCCGTATGACCCGGAGGGACTTTACTGGTACGGAAAATCGCTGGCGAGTGAGGGACGCGGAGGCGAGGCCCGCGAGATGTTCGAGCGGGCGATAGAGGCGGTGAAGACGATGCCCCGGCATCGGCGTGCGGAAGTGCGGAGGTGGGGGAGTGCGGCGAAGGGCGAGTTGAGGAAGCTTGGGTGAGAAAAGAGGGAATGTCGACATGAATGTCGACACAGCAGGCCTGGCGGCCCGCGCCACATCGCCGCGGAAGTGCGGAGGTGGGGGAGTGCGGCGAAGGGCGAGTTGAGGAAGCTTGGGTGAGAAAAGAGGGAATGTCGACATGAGTGTCGACACAGCAGGCCTGGCGGCCCGCGCCACATCGCCGCGGAAGTGCGGGCGTGGGGGAGTGCGGCGAAGGGCGAGTTGAGGAAGATGCGGTGAGCGGAAGCGGGGATGGTAGGCGACAAGATCGCCTGCCCCACATGCGGCCGCGGCTCAAGTGGCAGGGCATGGCCCTGCCCCACAAGAAGCCGGCTGAAAGCCGGTTGCAGCCAAGATCGGCTGCCCCACATATCCTATCTTTTGCCGAGGGCGCAGACGGTAGACACCGGCTTCATCGCGCGGGATTCGATGTGCACCTCATTGAAGCCCGCCTTCTTCATCGCGTCGGCCAAGCCGCGACCGGCGTGGTAGGCATGATCGTCGGTGGCGCCCTTATTACGAGGCTGAACGGCGAGCGCGACCCATCCGCCGGGCTTCAGTACGCGGCCGAGCTCATGCAGCGCGCCGACGGAATCCTTCCAAAACTGCGCTGAGTTGATCGCGAAAACCTTATCGAAATGCGCTTCCGGAAACGGCAGGTTATGCGCCGATCCGAGCTGGAGCTGGACGCGGCCTTCGCGAATCGCTTTCGCGTTGCGGCGCGACGCCTGTTTCACCATGAGAGCGGAATGATCGATGCCGGCCACCGAAGCGGCGGCGAGGCTGGCTCGTCGCACGTCGGCGCCGGGGCCGAAGCCGACCTCCAGAACGCGATCCTGGGGGTTCAGATCAAGCAGGGACAACACCCACTCACTGCGTTCACCGTTCCTGATCGCCATGAGATGCCCGGCCACCCAACCGAGCGCGCCTTGGGGCTTCGCGAATTGTTTGCGCAGATCCATATGGAGTAAGACGAACGAGGGGGTGGATTGGTTCGCAAAACATTAAAGGCAATGCCGGCGCCGCGGTTGCGGGATGATAGAGCTTAACTCGTGATTTTCCCGCGGGGCGTTTTCAAATACTTTGACGGCAAGGTAACCGGCGGTAGAGAGCCGCGCCGGTACGATCCATACTCGCGACGGGAGAGTACATCGGGCTTTGCGCAGACCGAGCACACGCCACAGGACCTTGACCGATGATCCTGCTGCGGCTGATCTCGTTTCCCTATTTTCGCAGGCACGTGCTGCGAATGGCGCTCACCACCGCGGGAATCGTGCTGGGCGTGGGAGTGTTCGTGGGCATGCATACGGCGAATCAAAGCGTGCTCGCAGCGTTTCAGCACACCATCGACCGGATTGCCGGAACGACGCAGCTTCAGGTGTCGGCAGGCGAACCGGGGTTCGACGAAGACGTGCTCAAACGCGTGAAGAGCGTCGCGGAGGTGCGCAGCGCAGCGCCGGTGATCGAGGCTACGGTGAGGACGGCCGTTTCGCCAGGTAACGATAAGACGCCGGTCAATCTTCTGGTGCTGGGCGTCGACATGTTGGGCGATCGCAACGTGCGCCGGTACGATTTCGAAGGGGGCGCCGGCGTGATGAGCAATCCGCTGCTATTTTTGGCGCGGCCGGATTCGTTGATCGTCACGAAAACGTTCGCGGAGGAGCGCGGCCTGAAACTCAACAGCCAGCTTCCGATGCTGACCATGGCGGGCACGCGCGTGTTCACGGTCCGCGGCATCATCAAGCCGGGTGGCCTCGCGAGCGCGTTCGGCGGCAACCTGGCAGTGATGGACATTCACGCAGCTCAGAAGATCTTCGGGCGCGGGCGCAAGGTCGACCGCATCGACGTGGCTTTGCTTGCAGGGGTTTCGCTGCGCGACGGCATCGCGAAATTGCGAATCGCGCTGGGGCCGGGATTCCAGGTGGACCCGCCCAGTACGCGCGGCGAACAGTTCGAGGCGACGTCCCGCATTTACGCGCTGGCGTCGAACATCACCAGCGTATTCGCGCTGTTCATCGGAATGTTCATCATCTACGACACGTTCGCCATCGCGGTGACGCAACGCCGCGGGGAGATCGGAATTCTGCGCGCTCTGGGCGCGACGCGATCGCAGATTCGAACGCTGTTTCTGACCGAAAGCGCCATCACGGGACTGGCCGGCACGCTGGCCGGCGTGGCGTTCGGAATCCTGATGGCGAGAGCGATGTCGGGCTATATCGGCGGGCTGATGGAAGACGTTTACGGGCTCGCGCAGAACACCAAGAGCATTCAAGTGGAACCGTGGTTGATGGCGGCGGCGATCGCGATGGGCGTGGTGACCAGCCTGATCGCGGGGGTGATTCCGGCGCGCGCGGCGGCTCAAGTGGATCCGGTAAAGGCGCTGCAAAAGGGGCGCTATCAACAATTGAGCGAAGGCGAAAACAGGTCGCGAAGGCGGTGGGCGATGGGGTGCGTGGCGGCGTCGGCGATGGCGCTGTTATTGAATCGATACACGCTGATTTTCTACGGCGGATATTTGCTGGCGATGATCGCGGCGGTACTGTTGGCGCCGGCGCTGGCGTTGTGGCTGACGCGGGCGCTGCGGCCGGCGCTCGCGTGGATGCGGCCGGTGGAGGGGACGCTGGCGGCGGATAGTTTATTGCAAGGCCCGCGGCGAACGTCGGGCACGGTGACGGCTCTGATGCTTTCGCTGGCGCTAGTGATTTCGCTCGCCGGCCTGGCGCGTTCGAGCTACGATTCGATCGAAGAATGGATGCGGATCGCGCTGAATCCGGACCTGTTCGTGAGCACCGCGGAAACCATCACGGCGCGCAGTTTCGTTTTCCCGGGATCGCTGGGCGACGGGCTGCGCGCGATCGACGGCGTGGAGGAAGTGCAGGCCGTCCGGAGCGTACGCGTGCTGGTGAAAGACACGCCGGTGATGCTGGTGGCGGTGGACATCGATCGGGTAGCGAAGCGGACCAAGCTGCCGCCGGTGGAAGGCGATTCGGTGGAGATGTATCGCGAGGCGGCGGCGGGCGAAGGCGTGGTGGCTTCGGAGAATTTTGCGCGATTGCATGGGGCGCAGTTGGGCGAGGTGCTCGAGATTCCGGCTCCGGGCGGAATGTTGAAGCTGCCGGTGTCCGGTATCGTGCGCGATTTTTCGGATCAGCAAGGCAGTCTGCTGATTTCGCGCGATCTCTACAATCGCTACTGGAATGACGATTCGGTCAACCTATTTCGTTTGTACCTGAGACCCGGCGCGAACGACGCGACCGTGCGCCAGGCGATTCTGGATCGCTACGGGTCCGAGCAGCGGCTGTTCGTGCTGACCAATCGCGATCTGCGGAGCTACGTGTCGCGCGTCACCGATCAGTGGTTCGGATTGACCTACGTGCAGATCGCGGTGGCGGTGCTGGTGGCGGTCCTGGGAATCGTGAACGCGCTGACGGTGTCGATCACAGACCGTCGACGCGAGCTGGGCGTGCTGCGCGCGGTGGGTGGATTGCGGCGGCAGATTCGCCGCACCGTTTGGATGGAAGCGTTGAGCGTGGGATTTATCGGCCTGGTGCTGGGACTCGCACTGGGCGCGATTCAGCTGTGGTACAGCGTTGAAATCGCGCGGCGCGATTTGCTGGGCATCGACATCGCGTATGTGTATCCGGCACGAACGGCGCTGCTGCTGGCGCCGGTGATTTTGATCGCTGCGTTTCTGGCGGCGCTGGCTCCGGCGGAGAGCGCGGTCAGGGGGTCGCTGGTGGAGGCGCTGGAGTATGAGTGAGGGCAGAATTACGGACACCGAACGATGGCCAGGCGATGAGAAAGATCCAGCAAGTCTGCAAGATCCGCCATGGATGAAGGCCTTTGGGGCACTGCGAGATTTGCGCGAGGAGACGAGGCGCATCCAGCTGATCATCGATGAGGAGTTTGGGCAGATCGACGAAGAGGACTGGCGTTAAGTTTCGATACTTCCTCCCCCTGGATCGCTACTGCTCCAGGTACGTATACCCGTTCAGCCCGTCTTCGTAGAAGCGCAGCAGCAGGCCGGATTCCTCGTAGCCGATGCGCCCCTCGCGCACCGCGCCTTCGACGTCTTTGCGGAACTGTTCCAGCAGCGTCGTCGATTTGAATTGCACGTAGTCGAGTACTTCCCGAACCGTATCGCCCTTGATCACCGCGTCAATGACCACGGCGTTCTGAGGGTCGAGGCTCACGTGAACGGCGTTCGTGTCGCCGAACAGATTGTGCAGATCGCCCAGGATCTCCTGATAGGCGCCCACCAAAAATGCTCCCAGCATGTATTGATCGCCCGAGAAAGTATGCAGCGGCAGAGTTTTTTTCACGTCGCGGCGATCGATAAACTGATCCACCTTGCCGTCCGAATCGCACGAAATGTCGCCCAGGATACCGTGGCGGAAGGGTTCCTCTTCCAGGCGATGGATCGGCATGATGGGAAAGAGCTGCTTTACGGCCCAGCTATCGGGCATGCTCTGGAACAGCGAAAAATTGCAGAAGTAGGTGTCCGAAAGCAGGCCGTCGAGCCCTTCCAGTTCCTCCGGAAAATAATCCAGCTCCTTGCCGAGCTTTTGAATACGCCGGCAGATGACCCAGTAAATGCTTTCGGCCCAGCTTCTCTGCTGGAGCGGCAGATACCCGAGGCTGAACAGGTTCAACGCAGAATCGAGGGCCTGCTGCGCATCGTGAAAACTCTCCAGCAAATTCTTATTGCTCAAGCCGCGCAGCGTTTCCTTCAAGTCCGTTAAAGGCTGCTCGACGTCGTCAGGAATGTCCGGCAGCGAATCGCCGTCGCCGAATCCGGTGACGCCCAAAACGTTGAACACCAGCACGCTGTGATAGGCGGCGATGGCGCGGCCGCTTTCCGAAACAATGGTCGGATGCGGAACTTCTGCTTCGTCGCACACGCTCTGGATGTGATAGACAACGTCGTTGGCGTATTCTTGGAGCGTATAGTTCACGCTCGATTCGAAATCCGTCTGCGAGCCATCGTAATCGATGCCGAGCCCGCCGCCGACGTCCATATAGCACAGACCGGCGCCGGCGCGCTTCAGTTCCACATACACGCGTCCAGCTTCCATCACCGCTGCTTTGATCTGCCGGATATTGGTGATCTGGCTGCCGAGATGGAAGTGGAGAAGCTGGAGGCAATCCTCCATGCCCGCCACTTTCAACTCTTCAAGCGCGCGCAGCGCTTCGGTCACCGTGAGCCCAAACTTGGACCGATATCCGCCTGAGGATTTCCATCGCCCCGAGCCTCGGCTGGCGAGCTTGATGCGCAATCCGATGGTGGGGCGCACGCCCATACGCGCGGAATGTTTCTTGATGAGATCGAGCTCCGTGTACTTTTCGACCACCGGAATAATGCGCCGGCCGATTTTCGCGGCGAGCAGCACCATCTCGATGTACTCGTCGTCTTTGAATCCGTTGCAGATGATGGGCGTGTCGTTATCGGCGATGGCGAGGACGGCGAGCAGCTCGGGTTTCGATCCGGCTTCCAGGCCGAACTTATAGGGACGGCCGTATTCGAAAACCTCCTCCACCACCTGGCGCTGTTGATTTACCTTGATGGGATACACGCAGCAGTAATTGCCGCGGTAGTTGTGTTCGGCGATCGCGTTCTGAAAGGCCTGGTGCATTTCGCCCAGCCGGTGCTTGAGAATTTCGCCGAAGCGGATCAGAATCGGCAGCGCGATTCCGCGGAGCTGCAAATTATCGACCAGCTCTTTGAGATCGAGCGAACGCTGCGGGTCCTTGTTGGGGTGCACCCACAAGTGTCCGTTGTTGCCGACGGAAAAATAGCCTTTGCCCCAACTGGAGACGTCGTAAAGCTCGCCGGCCTCGGCGGTGGACCAGCGGTCGGCCGGTTCGCGGACAGGAGCGCCGTTAGGGATTCTCGCAGTTGCCATGAATTTTCAGTTTCGCTTGTCTTGGGGCGAAGGGCAAGCAAAAAACGCAGGGGGTGGGGGATGTTTGGGGTAGTGGTTTGTAACAATCGGGGCGTCACAGGGGCTGAAGGCCAACTATGAGGCGCCAATCCACGAACAAACGCAGAAAAACTCAACGGGCCAATTCAACAGGTCCGTGTGTACATTCGTGCTAACATGAGATGTGCCAAGAACGAAGCAGAAACTCGGATGGTATCGCGGCAAACAAGCCAAGACGGGCAATTCGTTGGGCCTTCGATTCGATAAGGCGTTGTTCCAGAGCCACCCGGAATTCATGGGGGAAGTTCGGGCACAGGTGATTGCACCTGGACGGATGTTGGTAGTCGCCGAACATAACTCAACGCCCAAAGAGGATCCGGTGATCGCTGCGTTCCTCGGTTTCCTCGCGAAAGACATGGAAGACAATCCTGGGCGAATCCGCCCCCTGGACCGCAATTTAGTCAAACGCGCGAATGCTCTTGTCAAAGGCATTCCGATCAACCTGGACGAGGATCTAGGCGAAGAATCGCTGCTCTGATGAAGTTCCGAAAATCGTAATGCGGCGTCATGGATGGCGCCTACTGGGGCATCCGTTCTTCCGCGATCCCTACGAAGAGCTTATTGCGCGCGTAGGGAAGCTTGAGCGCCGAGATCCGAAGGGCTACAAATCGCACCCTGCGGCCAAATTCTTGGCCTACCTTCAACATCTCGCTCTTGACTCGATTCCAAGCAACCCGAATCGGCCGGAATTTCGGCAGGGCAATACGCTCGGCGCCGATCATCGCCATTGGTTTCGCGCGAAGTTCAATGGTCGCTACTGGCTGTTCTATCGATTCTCGAGCGAGGCGAAGATTATCGTTTACGCGTGGATTAACGATGAGTCGACGTTGAGAAAGGCGGGATCGAAGCGCGATCCCTATGCTGTGTTTCGGGGGATGCTCGAGTCCGGAGATCCGCCGCGGTCGTTCGAGGATCTGGTTCGGAGGTCGAAGGCGTTGTAATCGTTTGGGGTGGTGAAATGGAACCATATCTGGTGGCATAATGGAACCGTGAACCTGACGATCAAGAATATACCCGATAACGTCCATAAGATCCTTAAGAGGACTGCCGCCGAACGCGGGCGCAGTCTGAACGCGGAAGTCATCATGGCCCTCACCGAGATGACAGAGGAAGCCGAGCGGCGAAGGCACATGCGAGAGTCGCGCGCGGATCTTGAGCGCTTTGTAAAATCGCTTCCAAAACTACCGCGCGGCTATACGACGCGCCTGATTCGTGAGGATCGCGACAGCAGGTGACTACGTTCGTCGTCGATGCCAGCGTGGCCATCAAGTGGGTCGTGCGGGAACCGGGGACCGAGGAAGCAGTTTCCTTGTTAACGGTATTTGAGGCTGGACACGTCAAACTGATTGCTCCCCGCCAGATCGTGGAAGAGGTCGCGAGCGCCCTGTCCAAGGCTTTTCGTCAAAAGAGGATCTCTAAACGAGAAGCCGAACATGCGTTTCAGGAATTTGAGGCACACGCACCGAAGTTAGACGACGATGTGAACCTGGTTGGGCTTGCTCTGGCATTGTCCCTCCAGCATCAGATCAGCCTTTGGGATTGCCTGTATCTGGCGCTGGCGATTGAAGAGGGGGCCGACCTCATCACGGCGGACCGGAGACTTTACCGGTCGGTTTCCCGGCACTATCCGTTCGTAAGACTGCTCGGCTGATTCGTTGGCTCAGATCGCCCCGAAGTGTTGTCCTTCCGGCTCGTGAAATAGAGGACTACCCAAATCAAGAGTGCAACCGGCAGCTCAATGTACCAGGGCCCCACGGGAATAATGACGCAGACCAATACCCACAAAAGCCAGTCGGGGAATGGCTTCCGTTCGCTGAATCTAAATCTAGCCGACCAATCTTTGGATTCCACGCGAGTTCCAGGGACCCACGCCTATTCTACTCCGCGCTTTCTGCGTCCGGTCCGGACTGACTCCCGTCTTCTGACTCCTTCTTCACCGGAGCTTCTTTCCGCGCGTGCTCGAACAGGAAATTCAGCGTCTTCTCCGTCCGGATATTGCCCGCGATCCGGCCGATCACGCCCTCTTTCTGCAATTTCGCGCGGGTCAACGCGACGGCTTCCCGCTGCTGCTTGGCGATCCGCTGCACTTCCCGGTCGACCTCTTCCTGCGTAGCCACCACTGCTTCCCGATCGGCAATCTTGTCGAGGAGCAGCGAGGCCTTCACGTCGCGCGCGGCGCGATCCTTCTGGGATTCGCGAACCTTCGCCCAATCGAGCTTGATCGATTTCGGATCGATACCCTGAGCGGCTAGCGTACGCAACTGATTCTCGACGTTGATCTCGACCTGCCGGTCAATATACGCATCCGGCACGGGAAAATCGTGCAGGTCCACCAAACGGTCGATCAGCTCATGCTTGGCGTCTTCCTGCGCCTTCTGCTCGCGCTCGCCCAGAATCGCCTTGCGAATTACTTCCTTCAATTCGTCGAGCGTCTGATAGTCGCCCAGGTCTTTCGCGAATTCATCGTTCAACTCGGGCAGTTCCTTGCGGCGCACGGCCTTCACGGTGGCGCGAAAACGCACGGTGCGGCCGGCCAGCGGCTTGCGGTCGTAATCTTCCGGATACACGACATCGAACTCGCGCGATTCCTCAGGCGCGGCGCCGCGCAGATTTTCGCTGAACGCGGCCATGGTCGCTTCGTCGCCGATCTTGACCATGATTTCGTCCTGGGAAACCTTTTCGTCGACGCCCGAGAGGCTTTCGAGCGCAAGCAGCGCGTAATCGCCGTCGACGAGCGGGCGGGGATCCTCATTGACGTACTCCGCTTTGCGCTCGCGAATTTCGTCCAGCCGTTTGTCGATATCCGCTTCAGCAACCTCAGGTTCGCGGTAGTGGATCAGCAGGCCGCGATAGTCTCCCAGCTCGATCTCCGGCGCGACCTCGAACTCGGCATGGAACGTCAACGGCTCGCCGTCGTGAAAGTGAACGTCCTTGATGTTGGGCGTGCCCACCCACTTCAAGTTTTCTTTTTCAGCCGCGGCCCGCAGCGCCTTGGGCACCAGTTTTTCAAGCACGTCCTGGCGAATGTCGCCGCCGAATTTCGACTTGACCAGGGCGACCGGCGCCTTGCCCGGACGGAAGCCCGGCAGTCGGACTTTTTTCTGTAACTCGGAGACCACGCGCCCGGTTTCTTCGACCACGTCGGCGACGGGGACGGTGATTTCCAGGGAATGTTTACAGCCCTCGACTAGCGCCACAATAGTGTCCAGTGGTCAGTGTCCGTTGTCCAGTCATCAGAAACCGCTCGATTCTGACTTCCGAGTCCTGACTCCTGACTCCTTCTTTTAGGTCCCTTCGGACCAGCCCGCCAGATACTCTTCCTGCTCCGGCGTTAACCGGTCGATATGCACGCCCATCGACTCGAGCTTCAATTTGGCGACCTGCTTATCCAGTTCTTCGGGCACCGAGTAAACTTTGTTTTCGAGCTTCGAGTGGTTCTTCACCATGTACTCTGACGACAGCGCCTGGTTGGCGAAGCTCATGTCCATCACCGAAGCCGGATGCCCTTCGGCGGCGGCGAGGTTGATCAGCCGGCCTTCGCCGAGGACATAAACCTTGCGGCCGTCGCGCATGGAATACTCTTCGACGAACGCGCGCGATTCGCGGCGCGAGGACGACATGGAACCCAGCGCCTCCAGGTCGATTTCGACGTTGAAGTGTCCGGAGTTCGAAAGGATGGCGCCGCTCTTGAGCTTTTCGAAATGATCGCGTGCGATCACGTTCTTGTTACCGGTGACGGTGACAAAGATGTCGCCGATGGAGGCGGCGTCGTGCATGGTCATCACGCGGAATCCGTCCATGATGGCTTCGATCGCCTTGGTCGGATCGATCTCGGTAACGATGACGTTCGAACCCATTCCGCGCGCGCGCATCGCAACACCGCGTCCGCACCAGCCGTAGCCGGCGACCACGACGGTAAGTCCCGCGAGCAGCATATTAGTCGCGCGAATGATCCCGTCGAGCGTGCTTTGGCCGGTGCCGTAGCGATTGTCGAACAGGTGCTTGGTAAGCGCGTCGTTCACCGCGACAATGGGGTAGGCGAGCACGCCTTCCTTGGCCATCGCGCGCAGCCGGATAACGCCGGTGGTGGTTTCTTCCGTGCCGCCGATGACGTCCTTCAGCAGGTCCTTGCGCTTGGTGTGCAGCGCGGTAACCACGTCGGCGCCATCGTCCATGGTGATCTGCGGCTGGTGATCCAGCGCGGCGTTGATGTGCGAATAGTACACGTCATTCGATTCACCCTTGATGGCGAATGTCGAAATGCCGTAATCGCGGACCAGCGATGCTGCCACGTCGTCCTGCGTGGATAACGGGTTCGATCCACACAGCGCGATATTGGCGCCGCCGTCGCGCAGCGCGATCATCAGATTGGCGGTCTCGCTGGTAACGTGCAGGCACGCAGCCACGCGAATTCCCTTCAGCGGCTGCGTCTTGATGAACTGTTTCCGAATGATGGCCAGAACGGGCATCGACTGCGCGGCCCATTCGATACGGCGCTTCCCGACGTCGGCGAGCGCCAGATCCTTTACGTCACACGCGATGGTTGCAGTTGGACTCATATTCTCTTCTCCGGGTTGATTTCGAAATCGACTTCACGCGGCCGGCCACGCGATTCACTGCGCGACGAATCACGCGGTTAACGACGCGAGTGACCCCTAAAAATTCGTTAACTGCGCGCGGCGGCAGCGGGCTGCCCGGCTTCCCGCAGCACCGCGGCTTTGTCGACGGCTTCCCAGGAAAACGTATCCTCGGTGCGGCCGAAATGTCCGAACGCCGCGGTCTTGCGATAGATGGGACGGCGCAGCTTCAGGTGCTCGATCATTCCTTTGGGGGTGAGCTTGAAATGGCTGCGGATCAGTTCCACCAGCGGCTCATCTTCAATCGCGCCGGTTCCGAACGTATTCACCATCACCGAAACCGGCTCGGCCACGCCGATCGCATAGGCGAGCTGCACTTCGCAGCGTTTCGCCAACCCCGCGGCCACGATGTTTTTGGCGATATAGCGCGCCATGTAGCACGCCGAGCGGTCCACCTTGGTGGGATCCTTGCCCGAAAACGCGCCGCCGCCGTGGCGTCCCATGCCGCCGTACGTGTCGACGATAATCTTGCGGCCGGTGAGGCCGGTGTCGCCGTGCGGTCCGCCGATGACGAACCTGCCGGTGGGGTTGATGTGATACTTGGTGTTCTTGTCGATCATGTGGGCGGGCAGCACCGGATCGATAATGTGCTTCTTCACTTCGGCTCGCAGCGTTTCGGTGGAAACGTCGTCGTCATGCTGCGTCGAAACCACCACGGCGTCGATGCGCACGGGCTGTCCGTTCTCATACTCGATACTGACCTGGCTCTTGCCATCCGGCCGCAGGAATTTGAGCTTGCCGGCGCGGCGCACTTCGCTCAACTGGCGGCACAGCTTGTGCGCCAGCATGATCGGCATCGGCATCAACTCCGGCGTCTCATCGCAGGCATACCCGAACATCAGGCCCTGATCGCCCGCTCCGCCGGTGTCAACCCCCATGGCGATATCCGGCGACTGGCTCTGGATGGTGTTCAGCACGCCGCAGGTCTTTGAATCGAAGCCCATTTCGGCGTCCGTGTAGCCGATGTCGGCGATCACCGCGCGGACCAGTTTGGGCACGTCGACATACGTCGTGGTGGTGATTTCGCCCGATACGACGCAGATTCCGGTGGTCACCAGGACCTCGCACGCGACGCGGCCGGTGGGGTCCGCGGAAAGCACTGCGTCGAGAACGGCGTCCGAGATCTGGTCCGCCATCTTGTCCGGGTGGCCTTCGGTCACCGATTCAGACGTAAAAATGTGCCGCATTCGTTCCACTTGCGATGTTCCTCCAGAGGGGTTCGTTCAGATTACGGTGAGAAGCCAAAGACCTCAGTGTATCACGAGCCGCACGGTTCTACCATCGTGCCGGACAGGTTTATACTTAAGGGAATGGAGTACGTGGAGCAGCGCAACGGCGGATATTATGTCGCGGGAGTCCGGGTGACACTGGACTCGGTGGTCTACGCCTATCTGCGTGGCGAATCGCCGGAGGGAGTTGTAAGATGCTTCCCGGCTCTCAACCTCGAGCAGGTGAACGGGGCGATTGCGTACTATCTGGCGCATCGCGATGAGATCGACGCGTATCTGGCGCAGGAACGAGTTGAGTTCGAGCGGCTTCGCCAAGAGGCTCGCGAGAAAGACCCCGCCTTCTACGCAAAGATGGATGCTGCAAGGCGCGAGTTGATGGGCCGCCGCTAGAGTGGCAGGAATCGCCGTTGATTTCGCCATTCGACTGCCTCGGACACAATCCAAATGAGTAACAATTCTTCGATCGCCGCTCCCACGTCTAGGTACTGACACGCGATAAACAAGCCGGGACTTGTGTGACGAACAACGAAGCGATCAAAGTGAGCGATCATCGTTCTCCGGTCGTGAGAAACCAGGATTCGGCCAGCTCTCGCGGCAATTGCGAGCACCTCAGGGTCTGATCGATCCCGGGTCCCGCCTTCGCTCGCGGACCAAAAGTCCAGGGCTGGTTCACGGAGCCGCAATCCAGCGACAATGTCCTGGTTAAGATCGTTATCCGCGATGAACTTAGGCCTCACGGAACCAGCGTAACCAAATCTCGATGGAACATTAATCACTTTCGTCCGTCTTTATCACCATGCACGACCTCCGCTACGCCTTCCGCCTGATTCGCCAGAACTGGGCTTTTTCGCTGACCGTAATCGTGATCCTCGCGCTCTGCATCGGCGCGAACACGGCCGTCCTATCCGTCGTCAACGCGGCGATGGTGCGCCCTCTGCCCTATCCCGATCAAGCCCGCCTCGGCGCGGTGGTCGCGATTTTTCCGCACGGCGACAATCCCTTCGAGAACAGCGTCGACGGCGTCAGTTGGGAGCTGGTGCGGGATCGAGTCCCCTCGCTCGACGGGGCAGTTTACGGGGGAAGCTTCGGCAATGGCGTCAACCTGGGAGTCAATGGAAGCGGCGCGTTTGTTCACCAGGCGCGCGTTTCGGCCGGATTCTTTCGGGTCCTGGGGATCGCGCCGCTCATCGGCCGCGAATTCAACGCCGATGAAGATCGCGACGGCGGCGCACCGGCGGTCATCCTCAGTCATGCTGCGTGGAGGAGGTATTTCAACGGCGATCGAAACATTGTCGGCCGCGGAATTCACCTGCGCGGCGAACCTTACACAGTAATCGGCGTGATACCCGCCGGCTTCCGATTCGAAGAAGACGCCGATCTCTGGACGCCGCTGCGCCCTTCCCGAAAAGGCGAGGGCAGCGGAGATAATTACGGGATGATCGCGCGCTTGAAGCCGGGCGCAACCTGGGAGCAGGCGCGATCGCAGATGGCGCTGCTGACCGATGACGTCCGGCGCATGTCCTCGTTTGGCAAGAATTCCGGCGTGCAGCTCGGGATCGCTGGAATTCAGCAGGCGATGACGCAAGACCTTCGTCAGCCGCTCATGATCCTGTGGGCCGCGGTCGCGGCGGTGTTCGTGCTCGGGTGCGTAAATATCGGCGGCATGCTGCTCGCGCGCGCGTCCGGCCGCATCGGCGAAATCGCGACGCGGCTGGCTCTGGGCGCGCCGCTGAGCCGCATCGTGCGCCAGCTTTTGACCGAAAGCGTCGTGTTGGGATTGATCGGCGGGATGGCAGGGGTGCTGGTGGGATGGGCCGGGCTCGCGGCGCTTCGCGCGCTGGGCGCCGAATCGTTCTCCTTCCTCACGCAGGTCGAATTCGATTGGCGCGTGCTGGTGGCGACCCTGGTGCTGACGCTGATCGCTGGGATCGGCTTCGGCCTGGTTCCCGCGTGGCAGGCCTCGCGCGTGGATCTGCGATCGGCGCAAACCGGATCGCGCACCGTCTCCGGCCGGAAGCGATTCGTATCGCTGGGTACGCTGGTGGGCGGACAGGTGGCGCTGACGGTTCCGCTGCTGATCGGCGCGGGACTCCTGCTGCACACGTTCCTCTATCTGTGGAACATCCAACCCGGTTTCGATCCAAACCACGTGCTGACCGCGCGCTTCTCCTTGCAGGATTCGCGCTACGCGACTTCGCAAAAGGTCAACCAGCTTTTCGACCAGGTGATCGCGCGCTTGCACGAAACGCCGGGCATCGAGGCCGCGGCCGCGAGCCTCACCCTTCCTTATCAGCGCGGCCTGAACATCGGCGTTCAGTTGCCTGGTGCCACTCAATACAAAACCACCAACAGCGTGTACGTGACGCCCGAGTTTTTCGCGGCGCTGCGAATTCCCGTGCTTCAGGGTCGCGCATTCAACGCGGGGGATAGCGCGAATTCGGCAAAAGTCGCGATCGTCAACGAGGCCTTTGTGCATTTCTTCCTCAAGGATCAGCGTGTGCTCGGGCAAGTGATGCGGCTCGGGCGAGACCCCGTTGAAATCGTCGGCGTGGTGGGCGACGTGATGGAGAGGCGCGCGGGCTGGGGCGATTTCGGGCCGATCGCGCAGGTGCCGACGGCTTTCATCCCGGCGGCGCAGACCACCGACGCGTTCCTGCAAATGGTGCACACCTGGTATCCGTCCAATTGGACCATTCGCAGCTCGATGCCGGATCGTCAGCTCATCGCTGCGATTGAAAACGCCACGCGCTCCGTCGATCCGATGCTCCCCATGGCGGATTTTCGTTCCATTAACGATCTCAAGGCCGAATCGCTGACGTTCCAGCGGTTCCTCGCGGCGCTGGTGAACGCGCTGGCGATCCTGGCGGCGCTGCTCACTACGCTCGGCATCTACGGACTGATCGCGAACCTGGTTTCCGAGCGCACCAAGGAACTCGGCATTCGCATGGCGCTGGGCTCGACGGCAGCCGGAGCGGTCGGGATCGCGTTGCGGCCCGCGCTCAAATGGGTCCTGGCCGGAGTAGTGGCGGGAAGCGCCGCGTCGTTCGGACTCGAAAGGTTCCTCCGCAGCTTCCTTTGGGGCGTGCAGCCCGGCGATCCGGCGACGCTGGTCGCCGTGGCGGGCGGATTGCTGGTGGCGACCGCGATCGCCAGCCTCGCACCGGCATCGCGAATCGTGCGGCTAAACCCGGCGGATACTCTGCGGTCGGAATAAGCAGCTGCTCAAAAAAAGCTCCTGGCCGCTGATAGACTGGGCCTATGAAACGAAAAAAGGACCGCCCGCCGAGCCTGTCACGCCGCCCCGTGCCGCTAGACACAGGTATGTCAAGTATATTCTCACTATCGCGATGGTCGTGAGTACAGGAACGGAAACTTGGGAGAACAGGAAAGAAACCGGTTCAGTTTCCTACTATTTCATGGGTGGACTTGCTTTTATTTCAATGGTTTGTAGATGGTAAAGCAATTGCTACTAGCGTCGGGTCTGGCTCGTAAACACGAAACGGAGAAAGATTCAGATGGCAACAAAAGTGTCTAGCTACCTCCTGCCTGCGATGCTGTGTCTAGGAGCGTTGGTACAGTTACCTGCTGTCGCCGATACGATGGTCAACACCTACCCGGGGTGGAATGGGTCCGATACCATTGGCTCTTTCGGGTACCCGAACACCTCCACTTACAGTGAGGTCGTAGAAGCGCCGGCGGGAACGTCGGTCCTAACAAGCCTCAGCTTTTGGTTGGAGGCGCCTGTAGGTTTTGAGTTCCAGGTATTCGTCGCCCCCTGGGACAACACTAACTACGAACTAAGCGGGGCCATGGAATCTTTGAGCTCGGTTATCACATCAACCAACCCGAGCCTGGTCCAGTACAGTGTGAGCGGACTAAGCGACTCCGTAACGGCGGGGGATTATTACGTGCTCGGGCTCACCATTGACAACGTCTACGCTGCGGACTCCACAGTTGGCGTGTCCGTATTGGGCGGAGACATCTTCGCGGGCGGCAACACAACAGATTACTTCGCTTGGGCCAATAACAGCGGGGTCGGCTCAGAGCTCTTCGCGGATTGGAACAACACAGGATGTGCCGACAACACTGGGGCCTGCGGCCAAGCCGCGTTTCAGGTGGATTTTAACGGCGGCGCAGTCCCTGAACCGAGCTCGATAATCCTTCTGATCACCGCGATTGGCCTGATCGCCGTCGGTTACCGGCGTCGCCAGCTCTCCTGAGCGGGCGTTGCCGCGATCCGGCTGCGCGGTTGCAAGCACAATTGCCAAGTGTCCCTGCGCTTAGTCAAGGTTAACTAATCTTTGCCTGAATAGCTTTCAGCGCCGCGCGCGTCGGCAGGCGGCTCCGCACGCAGATTCCGGGACAGTATACTCCAACACTGATTTCTGAACCAGTGTTGGAGTGTACTGTCCCGGGTTTCGGGTTTCTTGTCCCGGGTGTTCTCATCGGCGTAAAAAACAGGTATCGACACGGCAAGCTGAAGCTCGCGCCCCTCCGAAGGCTTGCCTAGATTCCCCAGCGAGCCAGCGACTTCAGATCCTTGACGATCACGCCGTCGGACAGCACCAGCGGATGCGCCCAGGTCGCGCTATCGGCGACGGTGTACTGATGCAGCACCTCAAACGATTTCGCGTCCGCGCGCGAGTTCGCGTCGGCGCGCAAAATGCTCAACTGGCCTTCGTTGTTCAGCGCGACCAGCCCCGATTTGCCCGCCAGCACCGCGGCGTTGTCGCCCGCGCGCGGCGGACCCATCCACAGCGTCTTTCCCGTCGCTGCATCGATCGCGAAGAGTTGGCCCTTTTTCAAATGCGAGAATCCGAACAACGCGTCACCCCACAGCACTGGCGAGTTCATGTACATCGACGCATCTTTGTTTTCCCAGACCGTTTGAGGCTTAATCACGCCTCCGGTACGAATCAGCCGCACTGCAAAAACACCTTTGTCGAGCCCCGAAAAAATCAGTGTGTCTTTGTATAGAACCGGCGTGACGATGTTCTGTTCGTAATTGGTGGTGAACGGAATCTTCCACAGCGTTTTTCCGCTAGCTTCGTCGACGCCGATAATGTTGAGCTGGCTCTGCGTCACCACCTGGCGCGCGCCCGCGAGTTCCACCACGATCGGCGACGCGTAGGCGGGGCCATCCTCGGCCCAGGTCCACTTCACGCTGCCGGTGGACGCGTCGAACGCCGTCAACGCGCCCGAATGATCGCCGCCGATATGCGCAATCACCATGCCGCGATCGGCAATCGGGGACATCGCGGTCCCAAACACCGGCGCACCCGCTTTGAATTGCTGCGACGAATCCTTGCGCCATTCGAGCTTGCCGGTTTTCGCATCCCAGCATGACAAAATCCCGCTGAGGCCGAAGGTGTAGAGCTTGCCATTCGCATACAGCGGCGTGGATTTCGGCCCGGGCCCGTGGCCCGCGGCCGCGGAGTTCACCTTATACGGCGCGGGATATTGCTGCTTCCAGCGAATAGTGCCGTTCGCCGCGTCGATGGCGAAGACCGTCTCCCGATCGTTCAGCCGCGTGAATTCGTAGATGGTATCGCAGGCCAGAATCGGCGACGAGTGTCCTTCCCCGACCTCGATCTTCCATTTGAGATTGAGTTTTTCGGGCCACGCTTTCGGCTCGTCGAGGAGCACTCCGTCGCGATGCGGACCTCGCCATTCGGTCCAATCGGCCGCGGCCGCGAGAAAAGCACACGCGGCGAAAAGCACAAGCACACGGATTATTTTGCTCGACAGCGCGCAGGAAACGATTCGCATTTTACCCTCCAGCGAAACCTTTCACTACGATGGCACGCGCTGGGGGCCGTCGACAAGGGGCTCCCGAAGTCCTCCCGACGCGCCGCAAGAATCCATGGTGGGCCGCCGACCCTAGTCCGCCCGCAACCCGAACTCGCGCAGCAAGGCGCCGCGCGAATACAACCGGACCCAATATTGCCCCGGCTTAAGGCCCTTCGCCAAGTGCGCCGAAAGCGAGCCTTGCGACCCGGCGGCCTCCCCATTCCACACCGGCCCGCCGCTTGCGTCCACGATCTCGACACGATATTTTGGCGCTTCGCCGCTGGTGGAATCTGATGTGACGCCGGCCGAGCCCCCGCCAGTCAGATCTTCGATGCCGGTCAAGTCTATGTTCAGGTCCAGCGGACGTCCGGATTGGGCATGGTTCGCGGGCGCGCCGCCGCGAAGCGCCAGTAATTCGACCGATACCGCTGCCCCCGCCGTTCCCGTCGGATGCGACGCCCACACCAGCGGTCGCGAAGCCGTCACCAGGAAGAAGCTGGCCGCGACCGCCATCAGGCCGATCGCATAGGTCACGCTCCTCTGGGGTCCTTTTCTTACCAGGGACGCCGCAATCAAGTCCCCAATACGCTCTCCAAAGCGCGGAAATGCAGAACGCGGCCCACGAGCACGCTCATATTGGGCCGTCGCCTGCTTCATCAATAAGATGTATTCGTCGACTTCGGCGAGCGAAGTCTGGCACTCCGGGCACACCAGAAGGTGCTCTTCCAATGCCTCGGTTTCGGCCTCCGAAAGCCGCTTAAACGCGTATTCCTCGAACGCTTCCGTCGTGGGATGTCCCTGGATTGAAAACAGCGCCTCCATAGATCCCCCTTACTACTAGAACCAGCATTACCGAGTCTTAGCTCTGGTTCCTTAGTGGGATGAGGCCGCGGAAGTTCTCACCAAAATTGTACTTACTGCGCCATGGGCCAGTTTTTTCTTACCCAATTCCCCGAATCGGGTCTTCGCCCGGGACTTCAGCAGCCGGAATTGCGTATCCGTAAGCGCCATTTCGGAACAGATCTGGTCCTGCCCCTGTTCCTCGAGGTAAAATCGCGTCAAAATCTCGCGATCCCGCACCGACAGCTCGTCCAAGACCCACTGGATGAGTTCCGACCGTTCGCGAAACATGGCCGTCTCTTCGGGATTCTCCGCCGGATCGGCAATCCGCATGGTCAATTCCAGATCCATTTGATCCCGCCGGGTGTGCACCACCTGATCGATATGCGCGGCCACCAGTCTCCGGACAATGGTCCGGACGAATCCCATCAGCCGCTCCGGTTCGCGCAGCTCTCCCCGGCGAATCGCTTGCACCACCACCACGAAGGTGTCGTGGACTTTGTCGTCCAATTCCTGCGGCCCCAACTGGCGGCACAGATAGAAACGGATGCCTTTGGAAAACAGCCGATACAGCTCCTCCAGGCCATCCGTCTTGCCAGTGCGGATGCGGCCCACCAGCGAGCTCAGGGATTCATACGAGGAATCCGGCGGGTAACGCCGGACCGTCGCCGGCAGGCCATCCGAAATCGCCCCCGGGGCGACGGCCGGCAGGACCGCCACCAGCGCTGCGACAGCAATCGCCGTCTTATCCGCTCTCCGTTTGATGACCGCGGGCCTGATCGCGGCGCCCACCACGCGTCTGATCAGGGAGGCTTTGATCAGCGAGGCTTTGATCACGGAGGCTTTGATCACCGTCCACCTCCGGTCACCTGGTACGAAGCCCAATATCCAGGCGCGCTCCGCCATGTTCCGGAATGGATCATCTCCACCTGGCTGCGCCGCAGCGCTTCGGCCGGCGTCGCGTTCCGCAGGTATCGATAAAATGCCGCGAACAGCTCGCCGTTAGTATCGCCCACCGGCCAACCCGTGGCGATCACTGCTCGCGCGCCCGCCATTTGCCAGGCCCGCGTCAATCCCAGCAGGCCCGCTCCCGCCTGGATATTGCCTTCGCCGCTTTCGCAGCCGGTCATGGAAACCACCGCGCCGGGAACGTCGAGCATTTCGACTTCGGAGGTGCTTAACGCCTCGGGTTGTCCGGATGGGTCGAGGCCGAATGCGATCAGCGCGTCGTTCCGTCGCCCATTCGCCCCAGGACCATGGGGCATCACAACATGCGTCGCTAAATGGATGATGGCTGGCCGTCGCGCCGCCAGCGCCAGAAATCGCCCCCGCTGGGCTTCGCCACCCATTAAGAGCGTGCCGGAGCCGGCCGCCCAATTGCGGGCACTCGATTCGACTTCGCTCGCGCTGCCCACCAACCGGCTCAACTGCCCGATGCCGTCAACGCCAGTGCTCGCACCGTAGGCAAACCACCCCGGAAATCCCCCGCGCGCTGGATGGGCTGGGCGCGACGCGCCCCATCCGCGTGCTGATCGCGACACGCCCCATCGCGGGTCGGCCGTATTGTAAATAGGATCGCCCACACCCAGGAACCAACCCGCTTTCGAGTCGGGGCCCTGTGAATTATCCGGTGGAAAGCGCCTGCCTTTCTGTGAGTAATCGTCTTGCGACTTCTTGCCGACGCGACCGTCGGCTACACCGCGAAACTCGCGGTCTGCGCCCGTTAAATACCCTATTAACGACAGCGCCCCGGGAACCACCTGCAACGAGTGTTGCTCCACGAGGTACTTCATTTTACCGCTCCTGACTTCAGTCACCAGCGCGGCGAACGGCAGTTGAAACAGCGCGTCGTCTAGCGAAAGCAGCCACTCCGGATGGTCTGCCTCCCGTGCGCTCAGTCCGCCGAAAAGCTCGGCGTACAGCCGACTCCCTATTCGCTCCGCTTGGTCATCATTCCCCCTCAATCTTGCGTCCGGATCTGCGTCGCGACGTACCGCCTCGCGAAACCGTTTGACCGCGTTCCGGATCGCCTTCGCCGCCGGCAGCCGATGCATGCTCAGCGTTTTTCGAGTCACCACCCACAGGTATGACTCTCGTTCCCCTAGATACAGGCTAAGGAATAATTCCGGCTTACTTAACCCCTGTTGAAAATGTATAAGTGAAGTCCGACCATGAAAGTTCTCGAACTTATTTGGGAACTTATTCGTGAGCGAGCCCAGTCCGGCTTTGGCTTCCATCTCGGTGAGCGCCAATTCGAGATGCCCGGGCCGCACGCCGGCCCTCCCGCCGGGTCCATGTCGGTCTAACGTTTTGGACTGTTCCGCGTGCAATTCGGCCAGGTTTTGCCAATATTCCGGCGGTAATTTCCCGCGCCATGCCGCCGCCAGCGCCTGGCTTTCCCGAAGGCTTTCCGCGCGATTTAGCTCCACTGCCTGAAACGATTCGGCGGCCAGCCGCGCATCGCCGGTGCGCAGCGCCGCCTCCGCCGCCGTTTCCGTGAACGACCGGAAAATGCGCTTTTCCAGTTCGACATTGGCCGCCACCAGCGATCCCGGCGCGGGCAGCACTTCCCTGCGCCACAGCCCGGCTTCATCGGCCGCTGCCGCGAAATCGTTCAACGCACCCGCAGTGTCCCCTCGCGCCAGCCGGATTTCTCCACGTTGATGGGTCAGCAGATAGCGCGGCAATCCCGCCTCGCCTTTGGCGTCAGCCGCCAGAGCGTGATCCGTGAACCACCCGGCCGGACCCAACTCCTTCTGAGCCAGCTTCAACGCGCCCAGCCGCGCGTAGGAAAACCCGAGGTCGGCGCGATCGCCCAGCAGGCGTAGCCGGAAGGCTTCACTATAATGATGCTCCGCTAGTCGCAGAGCGTTTGGATTTCCGGAATCTCCGTCCGGGAAATTCTGGAAATCTTGATCCATCGTTTGGACATCGGCGCGACCCGCGCTGGCCACCCGCATCTGTTCCTCGCCCAGCACATCCCATGCGCGCGCCTCCTGCGCGACATCCCCCTGAGCCCGCGCCTCCTCGATCGCCTGCTCGAAAAACCCGGCCGCATGATCGTCCCCCGACATCTGGTGCAGCCGTCCCAGTTGCAGCAGCAGCGCCAGCCGGTAGGACGTGTTCGGGGCGTTTGGTCCGGACGCCCCGGCCCTTGCGCTGTTCGCGATTCCAACTTCGGCGGCGCGGATTGCCGAATCGATATCCCAGGTTTGCAGGTACAGGCTGGATAAGTTGACTCCGCTTACGCCCACCGCGAATGGATCGCCGCAGCGTTGGGCCAGATCGCGTGCTCCCAGGAACGCATCCAGCGCCGCCCGATACTGAAACTGGAACACGTGGGCGGCTCCGATGGCAGTCAGAAATGCGAAGGACGCGCAATCGTCATGACGCAGACGCGCGAGGTCGTATCCGCGCCGGTCAACCGCTTCGGCGCCCGCAAAATCCCGCGCGCCGCGAAGCCGCTCCACGCTGCGTTTGATCTCGAGGGCTTCCTGTGTACCCCACCACGGATCGGTAGCGACGGTCCATGGGACCGCCGGTCGTTTCGATCCGGCCATCCACAACGTGAGGAACAGGCAAAGGCACCGTGAAATGGTGGCCATTACATCCTGTTCGCAATTTTAAATCGCACCCGTATAGTATCAAAAACTTGGCCGTATGCCAAGTATATTCCGATCCTTATTACTCGGATAATTGCACTTGCCTCGGCCCAAGATGAAGGTGAATGTGGAAAGTGAATTTCGCAATTCCCCCTTTACCGTCCGGCAAGTACTACCCGCGGCGCTTCCTGCGGCATGCCGCTCCAGATCCACCCGTACCAGATCCAGCCCGTAATGATGGGGCTCGCGCGTTCCTGAGTCTAAGGGACAAGCCTGAGTTTAGGAAGGTGAGAAAAGGCTATCTAGCGGTTAAAACATGACTAAATAGGCTGTATTTCCGATTTTAATTCAACGAGTGGAAGACAACGGAAGGCCTTTGGTCGGCGACATTTCATCCAACTCCCGGTACCGGAAAAGCGGAACATAGCTCCCGGAGCGAAACTCTACGATAACCGGATCGTCCCTGCCGTAGGACTCGTAGTACTCACGCACTTTCCGACGCAGACGTTGTGCCTCGACCCGAACGATTGAATCCGTGCGAGGATCGTAATCCTCGTCACGATTGAACACGTCACGTCCCAGCGCATACTCCTTCAGCTTTTCCGGCTCTCCCGTAAGCGTGCGCTCCACCGCCAGCGACAGGAATCGTTCCATGCGCGCCGACCGCCGAAAGACATCGCTTTCGACGATCCTTTGTAATTGCCGGCGCACTTCGGCCTCCGGCACGGTTCCACCCGGAACGTACCTGCCGGCAGGGCGCTTCTTGACCGCCGCGGCCACTCCTTCGAGGAGCTGCCCGGCGTCCTGCAAGAGCCGTTCTCCCGTCATCAAAATGAAGCCGAACGTCCAGCCAACCGCCACCAGCCCGGCCCCCATAAAAAAAAGTGCGTTGAGTGCGGACAGAGCGAACAGGTCCGCTGGGGACTCATACATGTACGCATAAAATCCGCGGGAAAATTCGACCACGCCGGTCAGCGTAAAGATGATTCCGGTAAACGCCATGCTGAACCTGCAGCCGGCGGGCATTCCTTTCAGAAACGTGATTCCGCAGGCTAAGCCGAGGCTCCCCAGCGCAACGTTCGCAGCCACCGTCCGGCCGCCTACGGAATCACTGACGTACCAGAAATATATGACGGCCGCGAGCCCCAGCATTCCGGTCACGCACTCGGGCCACCACAGGAGCCGCAGTCCGCGGAACTTTCGGCTGCCTTGGAAGAATAAAATACCCGCGCCAAGCGCCGACGCGTTTGCCGGCACAATGCTGATCCAATCCGGCACTGTTCCTCGCAGGCTGAACAGCACCAGGCAGAGAGTGGCCAGCAGATTTCCCGCGGTCCAACGTCCAAAGCCCGGGTAAGTTCGTCTGGACTTCCAAACCAGGGCGACAATCGCGGTGGGGACCAGGGCCACGAACGCCGCAATATCCACCAATGTTCGCGGATCAATCTGTATGCGCATGGGCCCCGCTCACGCTCTTGCCTCGCGATTCACGTGAACACCAGGGCGGTTCTTGTGGGGCAGGCAATCGAGCGCGCAGGCCGCTCGTGCCGTTGCGCGCGATCCACAATGCGCGCAGGCCGTTCGTGCCGTTGCGCGCGATCCACAATGCGCGCAGGCCGTTCGTGCCGTTGCGCGCGATTGTCGTCGTCTGCCGCCGCTTCGGAAGCGAACCGGTGTTAACTGCGGGCGAACGCCATCACCCGTGCGGATACTAAATTCCCCGCGCCGCGAAGCCGTTCCGCGGTACGTCTGATTTCGACGCCTGCCCGTGTACATCACGCACGGATCGGAATCCACCGTCCGGGCGATCGCCGGTCGTCGCGAGCCGGCTATCCACAACGTGAGGAACAGGCAAGGGCGCCGTAAAAACGAAGCCATCACATCCTGTTCTTACTCAATCGCACAGGTATAGTAGCAGAACATCGGCGGTATGCCAAGCATATTCCGATACTCTCTCACGGGGTAATTCGCATTCGTCTGCGCGGCCGGGAATGGAATGGGACGCCCCGCGGCGTCCCCCCTCGCGATCTCGCGATTTACGATCCCGAAGGAATGATGATGATCGGATCTCCCATTTTGGTCCCCTTTCCGGTATCGGGCGGCCTCTTGCGAACACTGCGCCGCCGTCCCCCTGGTGCCTTAACGGTACGGAATGGACTTGGGCCGGCTATACGTACTAAAGCGCTAAAGTGGAGGAAATGATCGAGATGATCACCGGGGAAAGCATGTGATTATGTCTGGCCGAAGGCCCCCATCGGCTGGATGACCAGCCGGGTGATCGGCTCCATTGCCGGCGCCGTACCCGCATTTGCGATCGCATACCGGCTAATGCAAGGGGTCCGATCAGCCGATTCATAAAGCTGAATGGAGCACCGCGCCGAACCGCGATTCCCGGTCCGATCACCCATCCGCGTGATCGTGCCCGGTGATCCCGCGCGAATCCTCAGTGGCGAGCTGATCGACGTTTCCGCAACCGGGATGCGATTCCTTGCGGACGAGCAGGTAACTCCTGACGAAATCATCGCTATCGAGGTGGATTCACGGTTGGTCCTGGTGGAGATCCGCTACTGCCAGACACGCGGCTACAAGTTTGTCGTCGGGGTAAAGCGGCTGCAGGAAATCGCCAAAGGCGCTGAGCTCAAAGACTCCGGGGTCTGCGCGACCGAGATGATCTGGGACCTGCGCCGGCACATTTCCGCGGGCGGAGAGGGCGACCTGCAAGCCCTCGCCATGAAAGCGCTGGAGAAAATCGTCGAACGCAGCGAAATTTCCGCGGCCGGCGACGAAACCGGCACAAAAACGAACCCGGCGGGAAGTAACGTGGAGCCGCTTCCATCCCAGCCGCCCCCCCAAGCCACTAGTGGGACAGCGGCCTATGGGAAAGCCACCAACGGGATTGCCGGCGACTACGCCTCAAGCCCCGCCCATAAGGGCGGGGATCCCGCCGAAAGTGAGTCCGCTGAAATTGAATTGCAGGAGCCTGCGGAGGCGCCCATTGGCGAAACGATACTTCAAGACCCGGCTGGCGCAGTTCCGCACGTTCTCCAGGCTGAAGTGATCGAGGCCGAAGTGGTCGATCCCGACGTGATCAAGGGTGACGAGGGCGACGTGATCGAGGTCGATGACTTTCTGAACCGCGACCGTCAGGGAGCGGAGGGAGCGGAGGGAGCGGCACACATATTCCCGAGCGGCGACCATGCGGATACACCGGTGGCCGTCGGCGCAAACGCCACGTTCCAGCCCCACCCGTCAGGGTGGGGGAAAGATGTTCCGGCCGAAACAGTGCCCGCGGGAATCGAATTGCGAGCGCCGGATGTTGCAGAGCCGCCGGTTGTTGCAGAAGGGCGGATGGCCGAACCGGTCACCGCGGTAGCTGAGATCGCCGGCGCGGAAAAAGCGGCAAACGTAGCCAGCGTCCCGATCGCTCGGCGCGCTCCCAATGACCTGGATGCCGCGCGGCAGGCCGATCCCCACCTCGCCGCTCTCAGAGCCGAAGTCATGGCCGGCTACGAAGCCGACGCTTCCGTCGCATCGGCGCGCGGTTCCCGCTCCTGGCGAGTTCCTGTGGGCATCGCTGCCGCACTTATATTGGCCTGCACGATTACTTTCTTCTTGGTGCAACGCCGCACTCAGGCCAGCTCCCTCGCTCCGCCAATCCAGACCCACACCACGGAAGTCGCGCCTTCACCCGCCCCGGATCCGCCGGCCGCTCCGGCAGAACTGGCCGCTCTGCCCGCTTCCATTCCACCGCCGGATAAAACCCCTGCGAATAAGGCGGGAGTGCATCATGTAGAGATCAAGATTGTCGAAGCGAGTTGGGTCACGCTCGTCGTGGATGGAGGCAAGCCCCTTCAGACCATGCTCTATAAAGGCGATGTCCACGAGTTCGGCTTCTCCCAAAAGGCATTCCTGCGGCTGGGTAACGCCGCCGGCGTCGAGATCGCCCTGGACGGCGCGTCCGTCGGTCCGCTGAAGGGCAAGGTAGTCGTGTTGGAGTTCACTCCTCAGGGAATGCATTATCGATAGCGCTCGATCCCCGCTCGTCGGAGCGGGGATTAAACAAGAATCGCATTCCAGCCCCATGCGTCAGCTTGGGGCTTTCTTCAACCATCCAGCCCCATGCGTCAGCTTGGGGCTTTCTTCAACCATCCAGCCCCGCTCGTCAGAGCGGGGAACTACACGCTCGTCAGAGCGGGGATAACTACACGCTCGTCAGAGCGGGATAACTACACGCTCGTCAGAGCGGGGACAACAGCCGGGACTGTGCGGGCGAAAACCACGATTATTCGTGGCGAAAAGCCTGGACTGGGTCGATTGCGGACGCGCGCCAGGCAGGGATGAAAGCCGCCGCCAGCCCCGCCATCGCGACTGCCGCGGCCGCACCGGCGGACCAGACGCCGCCAGCGGACCAACCATCGAAACCCCCAGTCCCCGGCGCGATCGCCGCCAGCAGCCGGGTCGCGCAGGCCGCCAGTGCCAGTCCGCTCCCGGTGCCCAACCCGACCGCGGCAATCGCCTGCCGCATCACCATCCCGACCACCGACGAACGCGTCGCGCCGAGGGCGATACGAATGCCGATCTCGCGCCGTCTGCGCCGGACGGCCTGCGAAATCAACCCGCCAATCCCGGCCAGCGCCAGAGCCAGCGCGCAAGCGCCGACCGCGCCGACAGTATCCACGCCCACGCGCGCGTCGAGCATCGCGCCCTGCTCCAGATAATCCCGCAGCGGACGGATTTCGCTGACCGGTTGCCCGGCGTCGAGCGCCCGGATTTCACGCAGCACCGCTGTGAGCACCGAGACGTGAACAGGCGCGGGGACGGGGGTGGGCGTGACTGCGCGTCCGCCGCTGCCGGGATCGCCCGCAGTATCGCTTCCCATGTCCCCGGGAGCTTCCCCTCCAGCAACAGTGCAGGTGGCACAGACTTTAGTCTGTGTTCCAGTCTTGATATGCAGCACCATTCTCGACGCGTAATTCTGCGAATACGGCAGATACAAATGCGGCTGCGGCGTCTCGTGAATATCGAAGTATTTCGCGGTGCGCGCGACTCCCACCACCTCCACCATCCGCCCGTTCACGCGCAGCTTCGCGCCCAACGCGGTTGCTCCCACCGCTCCGCCCATAATTCCTGTCGCAAATCCCGTGCTCCCATGTGTCCCGACGCAGCGCTTGGCCAACTCCTGGTTGACGATCGCCACCGCCGGGCTCGACTCCGTGTCCCGATCGTCGAACCCGCGTCCGGCCACCAGCGCGAGCCCCATCAATGCGAAATATTCGGGTGTGACGGTGTTCATCCACATCGTGGTTTCCCCCTGTGGTGCCTGCCCGCGTCCCGTTCGGCCCCGCGACCCTTGCCCACGCTCCGCGCCGCCGGGCGTCTCGCCTTCGCCGGCGTTTTCGATGTCGTTTTCGATGTGAACCTGCGCCGGCGTCCGCGTGTACCCCAGCACCACCGATTGCGCCAGCGCCGCATTCTTCACGCCGGCGATTCCCCGCACTCGCTGCAGCAGTTGGTCATAGAACGCGCGGGTGGCCGCGCGCGTATATCCGGTTTGCGACGGGTCGAGCGCCATCGTCAGCACGCCATCGACGCGGTACCCGGGATCGATTCGGTCGACCGATCGCACGCTCGCGAGGAGCCACGCGCCCGTGGCCACCAGTGCCGTGGCGAGCGCGATCTCTACCGCGGCCAATCCGCCGCGCCACGCAGTCCGTCGCCCACCGCGACTTCCCGGCGTGGTGGGGCGAGCGGTCTCGTCGCCTGCCGATCTTAACCCTGCCCAGATTTCGATTCGCCGCGCCGCCAGCGCCGGCGCGCATCCGCATACCATCGCCGCGACGGCCGACGCCGCAGCCGCAATCAAAACCATCCGCGCGTCCACGCGAGGCTCGATGGCGAAGGGGAAATCGGTTGGTAGCGCCACCAACCGCGCCAGTAGAGTCGTGGCCGCCCAAGCCATCGGAACACCGACCGCCGCGCCGGCCAGCGCGAGTAGTCCCGCTTCCCGCATCGAAACCAGCAGCAGACGGCGATGGGTCGCGCCCAGCGCCATGCGCACGGCGATTTCTTTCGCGCGAGCCTCGGCCCGCGCCAGCAGTACGCCCCCGGCGTTGGCCGCCGCGATCCCCAGAATCAACGCAGCCAGCGCGATCAAAAGCACCGCTAGGGTGGCCAGGGTTCGATCCGCGCCCATGCGCGCCTGGAGTTCGGTGACCGCGATCGCCCACCGCCCGCGATTGGTCTCCGGATACTCCGCCTCCAGCCGCGCGGCGAGTGTGGAAAGCTCGGCGCGCACCAGCTCGATCGTCGCTGGTCTCTGGACTTCCGCGTCGTGACCCGCAGCCTGACTCATGTCCCGAGGCATGCCCTTAGGCACCAGCCTACCGTAGACCATCAGGAATCGCCGCCCGCGATCCTCCAGCGGATGTCCGTTGCTCGCCAGGATTCCGGCTTCGTAGACACCCATCGGTACGTAGAAACTTTCGTGAACGAACCGATCCAGCCCGAAGTTTTTCCGCGCGACCCCAAGGACTGTAAACGGCACGCCTCCCAACCGAATGGCGCGCCCCACCATGCCAGGGTCCGCGCCGTATTCCGATCGCCAGAATGCATCCGAGAGCACCACGACAGGCTGGCGCCACTCGTCCGCGCGAAAGCCGCGGCCGATCGCCGGGGACACGCCGAGAGCGTCGAAGTAATCGGCGGTCACCGCCAGCCCCAGTTTGATCTTTGCCGGATTGCCGCTTGCGGGGACATTTGGAGTGCCGCCTGCGGCGGCAGCCGGCGAACCCGCATCGCCGCCGACGGCCACCAACACCTGCGTCTGCGCGGTCATCGCCACCACCGTGCGCGACCGGCTGCGGTAATCCTCGAAATCGCGGAACGAAACAAATCCCCGGGGCTGCTCGGCCGACGATGTGAAAATTCGAACGATCTCGCCGGGATGCGGGACCGGCAGCGGGCGGTAGAGGATCGCGTCGGCGACACTCGCGAGCGCAGCCGTCAAACCGATCCCGGCCGCGAGCGACAACACGCACAGCGCGGTAGAACCCGGATTCCGCGAAAAGGTCCGTAATATCTGTCGCATTACGCCCCGATGCTACGCGTATCAGGGAACCGCGCCCGCTCGCTCGCGCCGCAAACCCCTGAAACCACTGCGAAAATTTATCGGGATCGCAAGGCACCGATCTGGTCGGCGTTTTCATGCTTGCGAGCCGCGAGCATAGGAGCGGTTGAAAAGAGGTAAGAGCGATTGTCGCTGCCGTTAGACTGAGTACCGTTAATCCGACCACACAGGCCGCTCGTGCCGTTGTGCGCGCGTGGTCAGGCGCAAATTGGTCAGTCTGTTAAGTCGACGTGACGAGTACGCCGGAGTACAGGTCGAACAACCGTGGCGCGGGCAGTATTGAGGGCCAGCCTTTACGAAGCCTTCTTCCCCTCGAGCTTCTGAACCCGCTCCGTGAGAGCTTCCAACTCAGTGTCCATCGCGCGGATGGCAAGCGCGTGGCTTTTCGCGCGCATCTCAGAAGGAGAGGCCCATTTGTGGAACTCAGTCAGGAGCGCGGTTTCGACGCGCTCCAGGTCTTCCTTGGTCGCGAAAATCGCGTGCATGTCCGTGAGCTTCGCTCCAATCCGAGCTTCCATTCCTTCCAGGTACTGTCTCAGTTCGCTATCCATCATTCCTCCCGCTGGCGCAACGTTCGGTTCCCCAGCTTTCATCTCTGTACGACGCTCGACACTTGCGGGAACGACCAGTCCGTCGTCGGCCTTGGTGATGGCACTCATTGGAATCGGCTCGCACTGAAAGTCTATCACCCCGCGGTACACGCGATCGCCGCGCACCCTTCCTATAACTTCCGGCCCTTCACATAACGCCGTTAATTCGAGCGCACAGGCCGTTCGTGCCGTTGTGCGCGGGTAAAGCTTTGTTAAACTCCAATTGGATTGAACATGCGAACTATTCGACGCGTTGCCGTCCTCGGCGCCGGCACCATGGGCTCCCGTATCGCCGCTCACTTCGCGAATGCCGGTATTTCCTCGGTTTTGCTGGATGTTACGGCGCAGGCAGCCGCGAAAGGCGTCGAGACCGCGATCAAGCAGCGGCCCGGCGCATTTTTCATCGACTCTTCCGCGTCGCTGATCGCGACCGGCAGCTTCGATAACGATCTTCCGAAAGTCGCCGAATGCGATTGGATCATCGAAGCCGTCACCGAGAATCTCGAAATCAAGCGATCTCTGTGGAAGAAGGTCGAAGCGTTGCGCAGCCCGAATGCGATTGTCTCCACCAACACCAGCGGAATCCCGCTGAGGCAGATCGCGGAAGGATTCACGGCGGAGTTCCGCAAGCATTTTCTCGGGACGCATTTCTTCAACCCTCCCCGGTATCTGCATCTTCTCGAAGTGATTCCCGACGCGGACACCGATCCCGAGATCGTCGGGTTCGTTTCGTATTTTGCGGACGCTCGCCTGGGCAAAGGCGTGGTGCTGTGCAAGGACACGCCGAACTTCATCGCCAATCGCATCGGCAGCTTTTTCGGCGGCACCATCGCGAAGATTGCGGCCGAGGGCGACTACACGGTGGAAGAGGTGGACGCGATCACCGGGCCGTTGATCGGTCTGCCCAACAGCGCCAGCTTCCGGCTGCTGGATATCGTCGGGCTGGATGTGTGGTCGTTCGTGGGCACCAATCTGTATCACGCAGTTCCCGACGATCCTTGGCGCGACCGCTTCCTGATGACCGATACGCAAAAGGCCATGATCGAGCGCGGCTGGCTCGGCGAGAAGTCGGGCCAGGGGTTCTTCAAGCGCGTCGGCAAGGAAAAAGAAATTCACGCCATCGATCTGAAGACGCTGGAGTATCATCCGGCGGCGAAGGCGAAGTTCCCGTCCGCCGAGATGGCCCGGAATATCGAAGATCTGGGCGAGCGTCTGCGTACACTCGTGAAAGGCGAGGACCGCGTCGGCACGTTCCTGTGGAAGCTATACAGCGATCTGTTTCTATATTCGGCCGAGCGCGTTCCCGAAATTTCCGATCGCATCGTCGAAATCGATCACGCGATGCGCTGGGGGTATGCGCACAAGCTGGGGCCGTTCGAGCTGTGGGACGCGCTGGGATTCGAAGATGTGTGCCAGCGCCTGGACGCCGACAAGCGGGCGATTCCTGCGAACGTTCAAAAGATGCGCGCGTCAGGCGCTAAATCGCTGTATCGCTTCGCCGATGCGGGTGGCAATCCCGGCACCGAATACTTCGACCTCGCGAAAACGACCTACCAGAAACTTGAAGAACGCCCTGGATTGCTGGTGCTCTCCGATATTAAGCGGGCGCGCGGAGTTGTCAAGAAAAACGCGGGCGCGTCGCTGATCGATGTCGGCGATGGCGTGCTGTGCGTCGAATTTCATAGCAAGATGAACTCGCTGGGCGAGGATCAGTTCGGCATGCTGCAAGCCGGCCTCCAGGAGACTGAGAAAAACTTCGCAGCGATGATCGTCGCTAATCAGGGCGAGAATTTCAGCGTCGGCGCGAATTTGATGCTGGTGATGCTGGCCGCGCAGGAAGGCGAATGGGACGAATTGGCCGCCGCGGTGCACCGCTTCCAACAAGTGAATTTGTCGCTAAAGTACGCGTCGAAACCGGTAGTTTCCGCGCCATTTGCGCGGTCTCTGGGTGGAGGCTGCGAGATTCCGCTCCACACCGCGCGCGTACAGGCGTCGGCGGAAACCTACATGGGATTGGTCGAGGTGGGCGTCGGATTGATTCCGGCAGGCGGCGGCTGCAAAGAGTTGCTGCTGCGGTTGGGCGATGCCCGGCGGGTGTTTGAAACCATCGGGATGGCGAAGGTATCGAGCAGCGCGGAAGACGCGCGGTCGATCGGATTCCTGCGGGACTGCGACGGCATTTCGATGAACCCGAACGGGCTGATCGGCGACGCAAAGGAACTGGCGCTGTCGCTGGTGAAAGATTACCAGCCGGGCGCGCCGCGAACGGATATCAAAGTCGGCGGCGAGAGCGCGTTCGCGATGCTGAAACTGGGCGCGTGGACCATGCGGCAGGGCGGATACATTTCGGATTACGACGTAGTGGTGGCCGAGAAGCTCGCCAACGTATTGAGCGGCGGGCGTTTGACGGGCGAGCAGACGGTGAGCGAACAATATCTTCTCGATCTGGAGCGCGAGGCGTTCCTGAGTCTGTGCTCGCATCCAAAAACGCAGGAGCGCATCCAATATATGTTGAAGACGGGAAAGCCGCTAAGGAACTAGAAGAAGGAGTCAGAAGTCAGGAGTCAGAATGAAGGCGCCGCTCGGCGGGACTCTTTTTGCGCGGCGACAGGCGGAGGACGGAAGGATTTCAAAGTGAACGAAGCAGTGATCGTGGATTGTTTGCGGACCGCAGTCGGCAAAGCGCCGCGCGGGACGCTGAAGAATACGCGGCCCGACGATCTGGCGGCGGCGGTGTTCTCGAAACTACTCGAAAAACATCCGCAGGTGGAGCGCGGCGAAATCGACGACGTGATTCTGGGCTGCGCGAATCCGGAAGCGGAATCGGGGATGAACGTTGCGCGAATCGCCGCGATGCGCGCGGGGTTGCCGGACAAGGTACCCGGCGTGACCATCAATCGGTTCTGCTCCTCGGGATTGCAGGCGATCGCGATGGCGGCGGAGAAGATTCGATCGGGCGGCGCGGAGATTATTCTGGCAGGCGGCGCCGAATCCATGAGCCTGGTGCCGATGTCGGGTCACAAATTCGCGCCGAATCCGTGGCTGGTGGATAATCTTCCGCAGATCTACATGGGCATGGGATTGACGGCAGAGGAAGTTTATCGCAAGTACAAAATCTCGCGTGAGGATCAGGACGCGTTCGCATATCGCAGTCATCAAAACGCTTTGAAGGCGCAGGCCGAGGGGAAATTCGACGAGGAGATCGTGCCGATTGAAGTCGAGATGACGACACTGAATGGGAAGGCAGCGCATGGCGCTGCCCCACTTGGCACGGCAGCGCATGGCGCTGCCCCACTTAGGCCTTCGACGGCGAAATCGATTTTCAAGAAAGATGAAGGGCCGCGCGCGGACACTTCGCCGGAAGCGCTCGCGAAGTTGCGGGCGGTGTTTCATGCGCAGGGAACGGTGACCGCCGGCAATTCATCGCAGACCAGCGATGGCGCGGCGGCGGCGATCGTCATGTCGGAGAAGCGCGCGAAAGAATTGGGGCTGAAGCCGATGGCGCGATTCGTCAGCTTCGCGGTGGGCGGAGTGCCTCCGGAGTTGATGGGGATCGGGCCGATTGTGGCGATCCCCAAGGCGCTGAAGCTGGCGGGGCTAAAGCTATCCGATATCGACGTCGTGGAGTTGAACGAGGCGTTCGCGGTGCAGGCCCTTGCGGTGGCGCGTGAAGTCGGATTAAATATGGACACGCTGAATGTGAACGGCGGCGCGATCGCCCTCGGCCATCCGCTGGGGTGCACCGGCGCGAAACTCACAGCGACGATTTTGCGCGAGATGCAACGGCGCGGATCGCGCTATGGAATGGTGACGATGTGTATCGGCGGCGGACAAGGCGCCGCGGGCATATTCGAGCGGCTGAATTAGTAGATTGATTGACCAGCGCGACCAGGGGGTCGCGCGCGGGTCAGGGGACCCGCCCCACAATGAGAGTGAGGTAATGAATGGCAACCACGACCATCGCAATTCCGAAAGGCATTCCGAAAACCAAAGGCGGAGCGTTTCTGCTGGAGGCTCGCGCGCCGGAAGAAATTTTCACACCTGAAGATTTCACGGCGGAACATCATGCGATCGCGAAAACCACCGAGCAGTTCTTCAACAACGAAGTGGCGCCGCATGTCGACGAGATCAATCATCAGAATCACGCGCTGGCGGCGCAGATCCTGAAGAAATCGGCCGCCCTCGGATTAACGGCAGTGGTGCTGCCGGAAAAATTCGGCGGCATGGAAATGGATCTTACCTCGATGATGGTGGTGGCCGAGGGAGTGGCCCGCAACGGATCGTATTCGGCGTGGCATGGCGCGCACACCGGCATCGGAACGCTGCCGCTGCTGCTGTTCGGAACCGAAGCGCAAAAGCAAAAGTATTTGCCGAAGCTCGCGAGCGTCGAAATGATCGCGGCGTATTGCTTGAGCGAGCCGCAGGCAGGCAGCGATGCGCTGGCTGCGCGCACTCGCGCGGATTTGTCGCCGGACGGGACGCACTACGTCCTCAACGGGCAGAAAATGTGGATCACCAACGGCGGCTTTGCGGATCTGTATACGGTGTTCGCCAAGGTCGGCGGCGAAAAGTTCACGGCGTTTCTGGTGGAACGCGCGTGGCCCGGCGTTTCGCCTGGCGCGGAAGAACAGAAGATGGGGATCAAGGGCAGCTCGACCACGGCGGTCTTTTTCGATAACGTGAAGGTGCCGGTGGAGAACGTGCTCGGCGAAATCGGGCGCGGGCACATTATCGCGTTCAATATTCTGAACCTAGGCCGGCTGAAGCTGGGGCCGTTCGCCCAGGGCGGATGCCGCGACGATCTGGCCGTGTCGATCAAGTACGCGAAAGGACGCAAGGCGTTCGGCAAATCGATTTCCGAATTCGGCATGATCCAGCACAAGATCGCCGAGATGGCGATCCGCATGTACGCGAGCGAGAGCATGACGTATCGCGTGGTGGGCAACATCGAAGCGCAGCTCGAAGGATTTTCGTGGGAGCAGCCGAGTGCGGGCGCGACGATGCTCAAAGCCGTCGAAGAGTTCGCGGCCGAATGCTCCTTCATCAAAGTCTTCGCGTCGGAGACGCTCGATTATGTGGTGGATGAGGGCGTGCAGATTCACGGCGGCTACGGATTTTCTCAGGAATACGCGGTGGAGCACGCGTATCGCGATTCGCGCATCAACCGGATTTTCGAAGGGACGAATGAGATCAACCGTTTGCTCGCCACGGGCCTGATCCTGAAGCGCGCGCAAAAGGGCACGCTGCCGCTGGTGGAGGCGGTGATGAAGCTGCAAGCCGAGATCATGAGCGGACCGTCACTTGGCGGAGAAATCGACATGGTGGCGAACGCGAAGAAGGTCGCGCTGTTCGTACTCGGCGTCGCGTATCAGAAGTTCATGGCGAAGATCGAAGAGCAGCAGGAGGTGGTGGCGAATATCACCGATGTTCTGATCAATGCCTACGCGATGGAATCGGCGTCGCTGCGTGCGCGGAAGATCGCGGGCAGCGGCAAGAACGCGGAAAACGCGAACGACATGCTTACGGTTTTTTCGCGCGAGGCGATGGACACGATCGAATCGGCCGCGCGGACGGTGCTGGCCGCGTGCTCGGAAGGCGATGCGCTGCGGATCAATCTCGCGGTGCTGAAGCGGTTCACAAAGTATGAACCGGTGGACCTGATCGCGGTGAGACGCAAGATCGCGGCGCGGCTGATCCAGGCGGAGAGGTACGTCGTCTAAGAGGGGACAGGGGACAGGGGTCAGTGAAGCCGAGAGTGGTTGTGCTCGAGGGATTGCCTGGGTCCGGCAAATCGACTTACGTCAAGAACCTCGCGGGCGTCCTTTCGAGCGACGAAATCCGCCGGCTGCTGTGCGACGATCCCGGCAATCAGACTATCCATAGGCAGACTTTCGCAACGCTGCGGCAGCTTCTCAAGGTCAGGCTCGATCTGAGGCGGCCGGTCACTTATATCGATGCGACCAATCTTACGCCGGCGGAGCGGCGTCCGTATATCAAGATCGCGCACGATCACGGCTGCGTCGCCGAGGCGATTCTCTTCGATGTGCCAGTGAAGGAATGCCAGCGTCGCAATCGCCGACGGGATCGCGTTGTGCCGGACGAGGTGATCGAAAAGATGGCGCGGCGGATGGTGGCGCCGACGACTCGCGAGGGATTCGCGCGCGTAACGCGCGTTCGATAGGGATGATCCTCTGACGGTTTGCTTCTCCGTTGGGACAAGCCGGCATGAATGCCGGCTCGCCGCCAGGATTGGCGGCCCCACAAAATGGCGCGTACAATAGCGGGATGATCAAGCTGCTGCTCCCGCGCCTCGCGCTCGTGTCCATCGCGACCTTCGCGGCTTCCCTTTGCGTCGCCGCCGACACGCGATTCGAAATCTCCAGTCCGGTTTCGGCGATGCCCGGCGGCATCAGCGGACGTGTGTACGTGATGATCGCGCATATCACTTCTCCTAACGCCCCGGCCCGCGAGCCGCGCCTCGATATCGGGCGGCTCGGCGTACCTTTCTTCGGCCGCGATATCGAAAAACTGGGCGCCGGGCAAAGCGCCGTCATCGACGGGAGCGATCTGGGATCGCCGGTCGCCAGTCTCTCCGAAATTCCGCCGGGCGAATATTGGGTGCAGGGATTCATCAACATCTATTCCGAATTCAAGCGCTCCGACGGCCACGTCGTGTGGATGCACGACGACCAGTGGGAAGGCCAGCGCTGGAATCGTTCGCCCGGCAATGTCTACAGCGCGCCGCAAAAAGTGATGCTGGATGCGACCAAGGGTTATCGCATTTCGATCGTCTGCGACAAAGTGATTCCGCCGGTGCAGCCGATCGCCGACACGGCGTTCGTCAAGCGATTCAAGATTCAGAGCCCGATCCTGACGAGGTTCTGGGGGCGTCCAATTTATCTGGGCGCAGTGGTTTTGCTTCCGCGCGATTACGACAAGAGCAACATCTCCTATCCGGTGCTCTACGAACAGGGCCACTTCGGGCTGGGTGCGCCGATGCGCTTCGAAGGCAATGACAAGAGCTTTGCGAACGAGTGGATGAAGGACAATTTCCCGCGCATGATCGTGGTCACCATGCAGCATCCCAATCCCTATTTCGACGATTCTTACGCGGTCAATTCCGTCAACGTCGGCCCGTATGGCGACGCGATCATGCAGGAGCTGATTCCGGAAATCGAAAAGCGCTTCCGCATCATCCGGCAGCCGTATGCGCGATTGCTTTCCGGCGGATCGACAGGCGGATGGGAATCGCTCGCGCTGCAAATCTTTCATCCGGATTTCTTCGGCGGCACCTGGTCGTATTGCCCGGATTCCGTGGATTTTTCCGATGTCGAAGGAGTGGATGTTTATCACGACAAGAACGCGTACTACAAGGAATTCGAGTGGCGCCGGGTTCCGACCATCAACAGCCGCGAGATTAACGGCCAGATCCGGCAGACGGCGGAAGAACGCAATCGATTCGAGCTGGTGAACGGAACGCACGGAAGATCGGGCGAGCAGCTCGACATCTGGTCGGCGGTCTTCGGACCGCTGGGCGAGGACGGCTATTTCGATCCGCTGTGGGACAAGAAGACCGGCGCGATGAACGCGCGCGTCGCGCAGTATTGGAAGGATCACTTCGACCTCCGCAATCAACTGGAAAAGAACTGGTCGACGCTGGGGCCGAAGCTGGAGGACAAGGTTCACGTGTACGTCGGCGACGCGGACAATTTTTTCCTGAACAACGGAACGCGCAAGCTGGAAGAGTGGATGAAGAAGACCGAGAATCCGCACTACGAAGGGCTGTTCGTGTACGGGGCCGCGAAGGGGCACTGCTACAGCGGTCCTGTGTCGAGCGCGGACCGGCTGAAGGAAATGGCGGAGCACGTTCTGGCGAAGATGCCGCACGACGCGGTCGCGGGTTGGTGGAAACAGTAGGCGGGTCGAATCCCCGCATCAGGCAGTGAACAACTCAATCGTGGCCGCGCGCGATTCCACTCCGCGCAGCGCAACCGCGATTGTATACTCGCCCGGCTCGAGCGACGGCGGCAGCATCGCATTGATCTGCACGAAGCCGCGATCGTCGGGCGCCGATAAATACACCGCCGGCAAATCGGTTCCATCCAAGCGCAGCGCGACCTCCGCTTTCACCACGTCGGCGGACATTCCGCGCACCCACATCGAGACGCAGCTCTCGACGCCCATGCGCACGCGGTTCGGTTCGTAGGTCTTGCCGTCCGTCACTCCCGCCACCTCCAGTGCGTCCGAGATGGTTCCCGGCACGCGGCGTTCCTGGCGCGAAAGATCGACCGGGATGCGCGCGGAGTTGCTCCACGGGCCGTTCTTCAAAGCCAGGCGGACATCGAACCATCCCGGCGCCAGCCCTGGCGGAAGCTTGCAGTTCGCCTGCCACCCGGTGCCTCCGATACTGCGCACGCCCACGGGGCGGCAGGCATAGGGACCCACTTCGACGAACACGCTATCGCAATCGAGAGTGGCGGGCGGAGGATGCATCTGGGCCGTATCGGGCGTCGTATCAGCCGTCGTATCAAACCAGGCCGTGAAATAGTGATCGCGGTCGCTGCGGAAGGTGTGATCGCGCGTCCACAGATTCTCGACGCACACCAGCGCGGGGGCGTCTGGAGATGGTTGATCTGTTGGGTCCGCTTCTCCCGATCCGGCGCGGCCCGCGTCGATGAATCGAACTCCCGGCCATTTTCGATACGCCACTGTCTGCGCGCGATAGTCGTACACGCCGATCAGCTTCGGATTCACGAACCCCGCCGTGCGAAGAAACCCGAGGAGGCACGCCGTATTGGGGCCGCACCAGTTATCGAACTGCCCGCCCAGTTCGGTGGTCTCGTAGAATTCGAGCAGCGGAATCGCCCCCGGCTGCGGCGGATCGTCGATCACCAGGGATTCGATGCAGGCGAGGTCGCGTGTCAGCTCGCACACGCGTTCGAGCGCCAGCAGCGGGTGCTTCAGGTGATACAGCACGCCGAAAAACAGCACGATATCGAAAGTTCCGATGTCGCGCGGCGACAGATGGCACACGTCTTCGACGATATATTCGACTTTGGAATTCAGCAGCCGGCGGGCTTCGAAAAAAGTTTCCTGGCGCGCCGAATCGACAGCCACCACGGCCGCTCCGCGCCGCTCCATTTCGAAGCTGAACCACCCGTCCCACGCGCCGATATCGAGCACGCGCTTGCCACGCAAATCCTGCGGAATCGGGTAGCGGGCGATGCGCTCGCGAAGTTGATCGAGGGTCTGAAGGCCGGGAATGACGCTGCCATCGGGGAGTTCGATGCTGTGATACCACCCCAGCTTTCCGAACTTCTCGATGAGCTGGCCGATGCCTTCGGTGGTCTCGACATTTCGCGCGCGCTGCATCCCTGATTATACTGAGGACCTTGTTGAGGCGCGACGATGTGGGGCCGGCAGTCCTGCCGGCGAGCCGGCTTTCAGGCCGGCTTTTTTGCGCCGCAACTGGGCGCGTCGGCTCCTACTAAATCAGTTCACGATCCAGCCACGCCAGGTACTCCGCCGATCCATCCACCACCGGCAGCGCAATCACCTCGGGAAGTTCGTAGGAGTGAATCTTGCCGATCTCCACGCGCAGGGCGTCGAACAAATCGCGGCGCGATTTAATGATCAGCACGAACTCGGCGGTGTCTTCGATTTTGGACTTCCCGCTCTTGTCAGCCCATCGATACACGCTGCGAGCCTGCGGGAGAATATTCACGCACGCGGCCAGCTTCTTCTCCACCAGATGCCGCGCCACCCGCACGGCTTCTTCTTCCGATTCGCAGGTGCTGAGCACCACGATCTTGTCCGTCATGAACTCTGTTCCGCCATCGGGGACCAGAATATCAACTCAAGTGGCTGCGGCGTTCCCGTGGACTACTGGTGGGGTAGGGGGTGCGCCACAACGCCGGCTAAAAGCCGGCGGCAGCCAAGATTGGCTGCCCCACGCGGACCACAGTATTGGTTAAATTGGGGGCTAATTACCGCAGGGCATGTTCACGTCGACTTGCGTGATCACTTCGACGGGCATGTTGTTCAGGAGCGTCGGCCGGTACACCCATTGCTTCACAGCTTCGAGCGCGGCGGGGACCAACAACGGATGTCCGCTGATCACTTGAACGTTTTGCAGCGTCCCGTCCTTCGCAATAATCACGGTGAATTTCACGATGCCCTGGATTCGCGCCTGTGTGGCAAGCGGCGAGCAGACGGGATCGACTTTGCGAATCAGATTCGCCGTCTGGACATTGCCGTCGATGCGAATGCGCTGGGGCACGGCGTTGGGCGGACCGCTATTGGCGATGCCAGCGGTCGGGTCGCCCGCGCTGGCGCGTGGTTCAGGGGGCGGTGGAGCGGGCGCGCTCTGCGCGTTCTGAACACTCTGCGCTTTCTGTCTCTTCGCGTCGAGCGCGCGCTGCACCCAGCTATCGGCTTCCTGGATGTCGCTCTTATATTGTTCCGGCGTGTTGCGAAAATAATCCGCGCGTTCACGAATCAGCAGATTCAGATAAGCCATCGCGTCGTCGTATTGCGGGTCGATCTCAATCGCCCGGCGCAGGTGCCCAATCGCGTCGTCGACCATCTGCCCGTACTCGCTCAACAGCTCGAGCCTGGCGGAAGCGGAGGGCAAGGGTCCTGGATCTGAGAGCCTCATGCGCGCGTTGGCGCGAGTCGTCATCAGAGCTGGATAAAACTCGCTCCACACGATTACTCCAGCCCAATACTGAGCTTCTTTATCCTGCGGATCGATCGCGAGCAATCGCGCATTCCACTCGCGCGATTCCTCCAGCTTGCGGATCTTTTCCTCGCTGGCAAGGCCCGCAGCTTCGTTGAAACTCAACGATGTGAGCGACGCGAGCGCCGTCGTGTCGTTCGGATTGAGTTCCAACACGCGTTTGAACTCGACTTCCGCGCGGCCCGCCATCGCCGCATTTTCCGGCGTTTGCGCACCAGGAATCCACGTCTGCATGTAGGCCGTCCCCAGATACAGATGGATGTTCGCGTCGTCGGGCTTCAGATCCGCCGCGCGCTGAAATGCATCGAGGGCTTCCAGATATCGCGCGTCGCGGAACATCTGGACTCCGCGATTCTTCCAGCCATCGAAATCGGTGGGCTGCGAGGGCTGGGCGCATAATGAAACCACCGACACTGAAATCGAGATTATCGAAACTAAAGACGCGATCGCGATTCGCATGGATCCCCCCGTTCGTATTGTAGGACTCCACGCAGTCGAGGAAAGTTCCCGCGTGGGGCAGGGCCGTGCCCTGCCGGCGAAATCGCTCCACAACATTTTCTAACAATGCGTTTGTTACGATCCTCGGGTCACGGAGGGTACGGCCCTCCCCACTCCACAATCGGCACGTTCCGTCCCGTAAGCGAACAGTCGCGGATCGCTGATCCCTCACAGCGTCAATCAGTTGCGTTAGGCACTCGACCTGCTTCAATATTCCTGTGAACGGCTGCCGGTGTCATTATGAATAATCTCCGGCTCGCCTTATGAATAATCTTTGGAAAGACATTCGCTACGCCGTCCGGGTCCTGGGGAAATCGCCGGGATTCACCGCTGTGGTGGTACTCTCGCTCGCGTTGGGGATTGGCGCGAACACCGCGATTTTCAACATCTTCGACGCGTTCCTGCTGCGTCCCATGCCGGTGGACGCGCCGGAGCGACTGGTGGCGATGTATGGCTCGACGCCCTCGGCGCGGGCGCTAGACATGTCTTATCCGCAGATGCTCGACCTTCGCAAGCAGGACACCGGGCTTTCCGATCTGATCGGCTTTACGGGATTTCCCACCAGCGTCACCGAGGGTGATAAGCCGGAAGTGATCTGGGGCGAGCTGGTCACCGGCAACTATTTTTCGGGTCTCGGGGTGCACCCCGCGGTGGGCCGAGGCTTTCTTCCAGATGAGGATCGTGTTCCCGGCGAGAAGCCGGTCTGCGTACTCAGCTACAAATTCTGGCAGCGGCATTTCCAGGGCGATTCGAGCGTCGTTGGCAAAACGATCAACATCAATAAGCACGCGTTCACCATCGTCGGTGTCGCGCCGCAGGGATTCATTGGCGCGCGCTTGTTCAGTTTCCTGCCGGATGTCTGGATTCCCATAATGATGGAGCGGACAGTGTACCCTAACTTGCCGCACATGCCTGACCCGCTCGACCCGGCGAAGCGCGAATATCGCTGGCTGACCCCGTGGGGCCGGCTGAAACCAGGTGTGACGCGACAGCAGGCCGAGACAGCCCTCAATATAGCCGCGCGCCAACTCGGCGCGCAGTATCCCGAGACCGACGCCGACTTGACACTGCATCTGATTCCGGGCGGCGGGCGAACTCACGCCGGATTCGTGGCGGTGGGCCTGATTTCCGCGAGTACGGCCATCATGGCCGCCGTGTCGCTGCTAGTCCTGCTGATCGCCTGCTCAAATGTGGCGAACGTGATGCTCGCCCGCGCGGCAACCCGCACCCGCGAAATGGCGATTCGCGTGGCGATCGGCGCGACGCGTGCCCGGCTGCTGCGTCAGTTAATCACGGAAAGCGTGCTGTTGTCGCTGGCCGGAGGCGTGGTGGGCGTGCTGTTATCGCTGTGGTTCGGCGACCGCATGAAAACCTTGTATCCCACGCTCGATTTCGAGACCACCGACATGGACGCACAGACGCACTTCGATCCGCACACGTTGGTTTTCGCGCTGCTCGTGTCGCTGATCGCGGCGGTGATCTTCGGATTGGTCCCGGCCTTGCGCGCATCCAAAGTGGATCAGGCGTCGGCTATGAAGACCGGCGGCGGAACGATGGGAGTGGGCACTTTCCGGATAGGATCGGGGAATCTTCTGGTGATGGCTCAGGTGGCCTTGTCCTGCGTACTGCTGGTGGTGGGTGGATTATTCCTGCGCAGCATGCAGTTCGCCCGAACCGTTGATCCGGGCTTCGACCGCACCGGCATCACCATGTTCTCCGCCAATCTCGAATCGTTGGGTTACGATGAGGCGCGCGCGCTGGAATTCGACAAGCTGCTGGTGGATCGCCTGCAAACCATTCCCGGCGTGGATTCCGCGGCGGTCGCGTTCGGCCTCCCGCTGGACGCCCACGACTTCAACCGGGACCTGGTTCCGGAAGGTTACCTGCCGCCTTCCAAGCGCGAGTCCAATACGACGGGAATTACGCACGTGGGCCCGGGCTACTTCGAGACGATTGGCACGCGGTTGGTGGCGGGACGGGCGATCGATGAACGCGACACGCGCACTTCGCGCAGGGTCGCCGTGATCAATGAGACAATGGCGCGGCGCTATTGGAAGTCGCCCGAGATGGCGATCGGACACCGCTTCAAGGTGGGCGACGACGAAGAACTGACCGAGGTGGTGGGCGTGGCGCGAAACGGAAAATATCGCACCTTCGGCGAAGGCGCCACCCCCTTCTGCTTCCTTCCCATCACTCAGAACTACGTTGGGGAGATCGAAGTGCTGGTTCGTTCGAAACAGGACACCGCGGCGCTGGTGCCCGCCATCCGGCAGCAGGTGGCGTCGCTCGACTCGACCCTGCCGATCTTCGGGATTCGCGACATGCCGCAGTTTCTGAATCGAACCCTATCGATTTATGATATGGGCGCGTCGTTGATCGGCACGTTCGCGATCATGGCCATGCTGCTGGCCGCGGTGGGGATTTACGGAGTGCTGCACTTCACGGTGGCGCGGAGGACGCGCGAGATCGGGATTCGGATGGCGCTGGGCGCGGGAGTCTGGCAGGTGCTCCGGCCGGTACTGCAAAGGTCGCTGGGTTGGGTGCTGGCCGGGCTCGCTTTGGGGATCGGTCTGGCCCTGAGCGCGCGCGGGATGACGCAACAACTGCTGGCCGGCGTAAGTGGCGTCGATCCGCTCACGTTCTGCGCGGTGTTAGTGGGATTCGGAGTGATCGTGATGATCGCAGCCGTGGTGCCGGCGCGGCGCGCCGCGCGTATCGATCCGATCCGTGCGCTGCGGGACGAGTAGGACAGGGCCTGCGGGGCCGGCAGTCATGCCGGCGAGCCGGTCGCCCGACCGGCTTGTCTTTTGGATTCAGCCGAAGCCGGCCCGAAAGCCCCGGGAACCGGCAAGGCGGCTTGCCGCCCTGATTTTTTCAAATTTTAAAGCCTGCGATGGCGGCCCCACATCGCATGTTACGATGTGCTCGTGCAAAGCGGCCAGGTTGCGGGGCTGACAGCGATCTGCGCATCGATTGGCGCAGGGCTCTGCACAGCCGCCGACACCGGTTACGCCGAGCCGCAAGCCTGCGCGGCCTGCCATTCGACCATTGCCGCGAGCTACGCACGGACTGGAATGGGCCGGTCATTTTATAAACCCTCCCCAGCCAATACGGTAGAGGACTACCGCAAGTTGTCCCCAGCCGATACGGTAGAGAATTACCGCCAGCTGTCCCCAGCCAATGCGTTGGAGAATTACCGCGGCAGTTTTTATCACGCGGCTTCCGACACCCATTTCACGATGCTCGAACGGAGCGGCAAGTATTTTCAACGCCGCTACCACATTGGGGCGGACGGCAAGGAATTAAACGTCGAAGAAAAGCAGGTCGATTATGTCATGGGGTCGGGAGATCATGTGCGGACCTATCTTCACCGCACACCGCAAGGCGCGCTACAGGAGCTGCCGCTCGCCTGGTACGCCGAGCGCGGCGGCTATTGGGCGATGAATCCGGGCTACGACACGCCCCTCCAACCCAACTCGCGCCGCAAGATCACCTACGAATGCATGTTCTGCCACAACGCCTATCCGGAAATCCCGGCCGGCCACGACCAACTGCGCGCCGAGCCGATTTTCACGGGCGCGCTGCCGGAAGGCATCGATTGCCAGCGATGCCATGGGCCGGGCCTTCGTCATGTCGAAATCGCGAGATCTCTTCGTCCAGCCGCGGAAGCGCTACGCAGATCGATCGTAAATCCGGCACGTCTAACCGCGGATCGCCAGATGGAGCTGTGCGCGCAATGTCATCTGGAAACCGACAGCTTTCCGTTTCCGCATTCGATTCTCAAATACGATCGGGCGCCGTTTTCGTATCGGTCGGGAGAGCCGCTCGCGGATTTCATGTTGGTCTTTGATCATGCGCCTCCGGCACAGGATCACAAATCGCCTCCGGCGACGGATCAGGTCCCATCCAGCCCTCCGGACGACCGTTTCCAGATTGTCAATTCGTTGTATCGCCTGCGAATGTCGGCGTGCTTTTCGAAGAGCGATGGAAAGTTGACATGCACCACGTGCCACAATCCGCACGAGGCGAAACGCACATCGGAAAGCTACAACGGAATCTGCCGCCAGTGCCATTCCCGTCTGTCAACCCAAGTGACCTCGCACCGGGACACTGCATCGCCCGATTGCATCGCCTGCCACATGCCCAAGCGGCGGACTGACGATGTGGTCCATGCGGTCATGACCGATCACTATATCCAGCGCCGGAAACCATCCCGCGATCTGCTGGCCGAAATCCCCGAGCCGCATGGCCCTGGAATCATCTATCACGGCGAAGTCATCCCGTATGATTTGAGTCAGCCGGCTTTCAAAAAACCGGGACCTGCCGCTCCCGTAACGCAAACCCCAGTGACTCAACCCCAGTTGCGCCAGACTCCTGAAAACGCGCTGTATTCAGCGCTCGCCCAGGTCTGCGAAGATAACAACCCCAACGGCCTCGCCCAATTTGCCGCCGCGGTGGAAACGTACCGGCCTGCGCAAGCCGAATTCTATATCGAGCTCGCCGACGCTTACGTGAAAGCCGGCCATCCGGGGACTCCTTTGTACAAGGAAGCGCTCCGGCTATACAGGGAAGGGCTCCAGCGCAGGCCCGATTCGCTGGCCGCCGCGCTGGGAATGGGCGACGCATTTGCAAAGTCGGGCGATGAGGCCAGCGCCCTGGAAGCTTTCCGGCAAGCCGCCCGTATAGACCCGGCGGATGCGGGCGCATGGCGGCAAGTGGGCGAGGCGCAATTGAAGCTAGGCCGGAGTGCTGAGGCGATAGCGGCGCTACAAACGTCGCTGGAACTGGACGCGGAGGTTCCTGAAACACACTACGCTCTTGCGTCACTGTTTGCTCAGCGGCCCGACGACACCGGGCGCGCGGAAGCAGCCTACCGCGAAGCGATCCGGCTGCAACCGGATTATTCGGCGGCGCACATGAATCTCGCGATTTTGCTGTTTCAAGGAAATCGGGCGGGAGAGGCGCGCGATCACTTCGAGACGGCGATCCGGTATCATCCCGAGTACGGATTGGGCCATTACAATTTCGGCCTCATGCTGATCGCCCAGAACCGCCTGGAGGAAGCCCGGCGCCAGATGGAATTGGCAGTCCAGTACGGCTCGGCGCTGGATTCGAAGACCCGAGAAGCCGCCCAGCAGCGGCTCTCTGAACTCAGCAAAACGCCTTAGCACCCCGCAGTGGTGCTGATGCGTTTAGCACTGCATGTTAAAGCGATCCTTTATAAAACGATTGACTCTATGCGTACGGGAGAGTACACTGGGCGGGACTCAGTTAGTCAAGCCGAAGGGGTTGAAGCTCACATGAAGAACGTCCGTGTCGCTACGTTTATTGCCGTATTGCTTTGTGGCTCTTACGCATTCGCCCAGCAAACCGATGCCTCTGTTTCAGGAACCGTAACCGATCCTACCGGGGCGCACATCGTCGCCGCCATCGTCACCGCGCTGAATACCGCGACCGGTACCGCCACTCCGGCCACTACCAATGAAGCCGGCGTCTACGCGATGCCCGGGCTGCGTCCCGGAACGTATACTTTCACCGCCGAGCATCCCGGCTTTCGAAAGTCCGTCGAAAGCGGAGTAGTGCTCGAGGTCGGCACGGTGATCACCCTGAACCTGGGGCTCGAACTGGGCCAGACTTCGGAGTCGGTCGAGGTCAAGGCCGAGGCGATCGAAGTGAGCGCCACCAGCGCGTCGGTGGGCAACGTCGTCGAAGGCAAACGGCTTTTGGATCTGCCTCTGGATGGGCGCAGCGCCTATAGTCTTCTGTTGACGCAGCCCGGCGTCCAGCTCGGCACCAACTACATCCTCAATGGCAACCAGGGCGGGACCGTCAACTTCACCACGGACGGCGTCAGCACCATGGACAACCTGCATCAGAGCGCGTTCTATCTGTATAGCAACGTAGCCAGCGTGGACCGTGTGGAAGAGTTCCGCGTGGTTACGTCGGCGGCCGACGCCGAATACGGACGCGGCTCGGGTCAGGTGCAGATGGTGACCCGCGCGGGCGGCAATAAGTTCGCCGGCAGCGTGTATTGGGAAGTGCGAAACGGCGACTTCAACGCCAATACCTACTTCAACAATGCGGCGGGGCGCAACCCCGACGGCAGCCTGGTGGATCAGCGCAGCCAGCTCAAACAGAACAATTACGGCATCCGCTTCGGTGGCCCGGTGAAGAAGAACAAGATGTTCTTCAACGGCATCTACGAACCCTACAAACAGCGCAACTTCACCACCGTAGATCCGGTGGTCTACACCGCGAGCGCGCTTGCCGGAAACTTCCGTTTTTATCCCGGAGTGGTGAACGGGAACTTGAATGCGGCCGTACCGACCGTGGATTTTGGCGGCAACCCGGTACAGCCCTCCTCGGCCACCGGCGCGCTACAGACCGTCAGCGTTTTGGGACGTGATCCCTCGCGCCTGACCGTCGATCCGACGGGAATCATGACCCACGTGCTCAGCTACCTCCCGCTCCCCAACAATTACCGGGTGGGCGATGGGCTGAACACCGCGGGTTACAACTGGAACCAGCCCACTCCGGTTAATTTCGAGCTGTATGAAGGGCGCATCGACTACAACTTCGACGAAAAGAATCGCCTCGCCATCACGCTCAGCCAGCAGTCGTATCACAGCTTCAACGTGGCCTCGCCGCCGGCTTATCCGAGCGTGCCCGGCAATTCGGATCCAACCGAGACCACCACTTACACGGCCGCGTTTACCAGCGTTCTCCGTCCCAACCTGATCAACGAAGCACGCATGGGCATTTTCCGGACGCGCACGCTGGTTCAAGCGCAGTATGATCCGGATAATGCGGGATCGAAGGGCTTGCTGCCGACCATCAATGGTGTGCAAACCCAGATCTATCCGAACTCGCTCGGTAGCCCGATCAGCGGTCCGTACGGCAACCTCTCGATCCCTGGGAATTATCTCAACCCGACGTATCAGTACGGCGACAACGTCACCTGGATCAAAGGAAAGCATTCCTTTAAAGGCGGAGTGCAGTACCGGTTTATCTCGCTGGCCGGTTTCGATTTTGGCACGGGCAATCTGCCCGAGGTTATTCTTGGCGCTCCGCCCCTATCGCCCATCACCAACATCAGCACCGGGACCAACCCCATTTCCGGCATCGGGCTGAACGCCACGGCTGCCTCGTCGCTTCTGGAAGCTCTCACCGGTGCGACGCTCGAGACCTTGCAGCTCTACAACTCGCCCGGCGGCACAAACCCGCAATTTCTACCCGGCCAGCAGCCGTATCATGACTGGCACCAGAACGAATTCGACGCCTTCTTCAAGGACGATTGGAAGCTGACGCCGTCGCTGACGTTGAATCTGGGAGTCCGGTGGGAACTGTATCCGTCGCCGACCGAACAGCAAGGCAAGGGACTTTCGCCGGTGGGCGGCAGCGCGGGAGCGTTTGGCATTTCCGGCAGCACCATGGCTGCCTTGTTCAACCCGCTCGCAACGGGCGGCTCGGCGACGGTCATCCATGCAATCGGACCTGGGACGTCAAATCCGGGACTTAATTACTACAACACCGACTACAAGAATTTCGCGCCGGCGCTGGGCCTCGCGTGGGCGGTGCCAGGCAAAGACGGAATGTGGAAGATGATCAGCGGCGGGCCCAACAAGATGACCATCCGCATGGGCTATAGCATCGGCTACCAGCGTTTGCCGATCGGACTGATCAACACCGCTTCCGGTGCGGAGCCCGGTTACTCGGTATCGACGACAGAGCTAACATCGACGAACTTAAGCAACGTGGTGGTTCCGGTGCCGAACACGGCCGTGCCGCTCGCTCCCGTGCCGCTCACGGGTACCGGGTCGCACACCCAGACGATGTACGCCTACGAACAAAATCTGCGGACACCTTACACGCAGAATTACAACGTCACCATTACGCGCGCCCTGCCCGGAAATTGGACCATGGACCTCGCCTACGTGGGAAGCAGCAGCCACCAGTTGGTGCAAACGATCGACACTAATGAAGACAATATTTATGAGAACGGCATCCTCAACGCGTTCAATTTAGTCCGCGCAGGCCAGGATTCTCCCTTAATGGACCAGATTTTCAACGGCAGCCTCCCGGGCTACTCCGCGATCAACACTGCCGGCGGCGCCACCAAGTACCTTTTGGGCAACAGCGCCACGCTGGGATTCTTCGCTAACAACAATCCCGGCGGTTTAGCGAATTACATCAGCACTACCAATGCGCTGAGCGGCGTAGTCGGGGGCCTGCTCCTCAACGCCAAGCTGCCGTTGAACTTCATTGTGGCGAATCCGCAGTTCCTCCACACTGACGTGATCGGTAATTTCGGCAACGCGACCTATAACTCGCTACAAGCCCAGGCTCAAAAGCGCTTTTCAAAGGGCTTCTCCATCCAGACCAGCTACGTATGGTCTAAGGACCTCGGTATTCTCGAGGGCGACAGCGCCACGTTCTCGGGCAACTACCGCACGCTCCGTGACGAGGGCCTGGACAAGCGGGAGCTCAGCTTCGACTACGAGAGCGTCTACAAACTCAACGGCTTGTATGAGCTGCCGTTTGGGAAAGGCAAGATGATCGGCGGAAACGCCCCCGGCTGGCTGAATCAGGTTATCGGTAACTGGCAGATCGGCGCGATTTCGCTGATGTATTCGGGCCAGCCCCTCACCTTCACCGCGCAGAATACCATCAACAACACCAGCGGCTTAGCGTCGTTTACCGCGAACCTGCTGGGAGCGATCCCGGGCCACGGAACCACCATGGTGGGCAATGGCGTGATTTATTTCCCGGGGCTCACACAGATCACCGATCCGTCGGTTGCCGCTCTGCCCACCGCGCTACAACCGCTTTCGACGCTCAAAGCGATCGCGGGATCGAACGGCTCGCCGCTGCTGGTGAATCCGCTGCCGGGACAGATGGGCAGTCTGGGCCTGGAACCCATCCACGGCCCCGGCTCGAAGGCCTTGAACATGAACGTGATCAAGCGAATCCGGATCAACGAACGGTTCAGCGCGCAATTCGGCGCGACGGCTGAAAACGTCACCAACACGCCGACTTTTGCGAACCCAACCACCAACATTAGCAGTACTTCTTTCGGACGCATCACCACTGAGGCGGGACTGTATCCGGTCCGGCTGATCGTGCTGCAAGCGCGGTTCAACTTCTAGAGCAAGCCCCGCCCGTCAGGCGGGGATCGGCCCCCACCCTCACGGGTGGGGCTTGAGACGCGGCGGCTCCGCGATCTGCACGCTGCTTTTGCGATTCAACTTAGCGACCAGACTCGAGCCCCTGGCTTTATCCCCCTCGGATTGCGAGGCGGCCCTTTTTTTCACGTACTCTTTCCCCGCCCGGCTCGCCCACCAATCCGCCTCGTCGCTCTCATTCCTGAACTCGGTATTTTAGCCATCGTTTCTAGAGTAATGCCGGAATCCGCTGGCGCGCTGGAATTCGTCGACTCGCGCGCTTCGCCACGGCTGGCGATTGGCGGCAGGGCATGGCCCTGCCCCACACCTCACTCCCACCGGAGCGCCCGCATGGGGTCGATGCGGGTGGCGCGCAGCGCCGGCATGTAGCCCGACAACAGTGCGACGGCGGCGATTCCCAGCGTCGCCAAAGCCATGGTAAATATGTCGGTTGGAGCGATTCCGTAGAGCTGCGATTTGACGTATCTCGAAAGCCCCCAGGCCGCCGGCAATCCCACCGCGATCCCGATTCCCGCCAGCAGCAGCACCTCCCGCATCACCAGCCATACCACGTCGTTTCTGGCCGCGCCCAGCGCCATGCGCACGCCGATTTCGCGGGTGCGCTGCGCCACCATATAGGCCATCACGCCGTACAGTCCCACCGCCGCGAGGATTGTCGCGAGGAATCCGAACGCGCTCGACAGGCTGGCCACCAGCCGTTCCGTGATCAACGACTCGTCCATTTGCGTTTCGAGCGTTTTCATGCCAAACACCGGAAGATTCGGATCCAGACGGTTGACGGTTTGGCGGATCGCGGAAAAGACCTGCGCGGGCTCGCGCGCGGTACGGACGTAGGCGGACATACCTAGCACGAAACTCATCTGCGCATACGGTTGATACACTTCTACGGGAATTTCCGCGCGCATGTTTTCGTACTTGGTATCGCGCGCGATTCCAACGATTTCGATGTCCAGTTTGGTGCCCGGATCGCCGCCCATTCCGATGTGGCGGCCGAGTGCGTTGCCATCCTTGAAATACTTCTTGGCGAAGGCCTCATTCACGATGCAGACTTGCGGCGAGCCTTTGACATCGGTCGGACGGAAATCGCGTCCCAGTAGCGGCGTTTCCAGCGTTTTGAAATAATCCGGCGCCAGGTAGTTCATGTGGGGGTCGGGGCTTTGGCCCGGCGCGTGGGTGAAACCCTCCACGGTCGCGCTGTTGTCCCACTCGTTATCCGCAAGCACGGGCACGATCGCAAAACTCGACGATTGGACGCCCGGAATCGCATTGAGGGCTTCCTGCAACTGCCGGAAGAAATCCCGGCTGCGTTCGGGTGTATAGCCGTTTAGCGTCGGGTCGATGGCGAAGGTGAGCAGGTTCGTGGTGCGGAAACCGGGGTCGAGATCCTTCAGATTTCTCAAGCTGCGGATGAATAATCCCGCGCCGATCAACAGCAGCAGCGATAGCATCACCTGCGCCGCCACCAGCGCCTTGCGCAATCCAACCGAGGTCCCTCCGGCGATGGAGCCGACCTGATCCTTCAACGTCCCAGCGAGTTCGGGACGCGTGGATTGAAGCGCCGGAATCAATCCGAAGAGTAGACCGGTGAGCAGCGATACTCCCAACGTGAACGCGAGGATTCGCCAGTCGGGCGTGGTCGAGAGCGGCAACGGGCTGCTGCCCGAAGGGACGAAAGCCACCAGTGCACGATCGATCCAGATCGCGAGCACCAATCCCGCGGCTCCGCCGGCCATCGAGAGCAGCAGGCTTTCAACCAGCAATTGTGATACGATTCTGCCTCGGCTCGCGCCCAATGCGAGGCGCACGGCGATCTCCTTTTGACGAGCGGTGGCGCGAGCGATCAATAGATTCGCGACGTTGGCGCAGGCGATCAGCAGCACCAGGCCGACAATCGCCATTAGCACCAGCAGCGAGCTTGAAAACTGTTCGCGCAAACCAGATCGGCCCTGCGACGCCGGGAGCAAATCGACCCACATGCGCCGAAAGCTGTCTTTGGTTTCCGGAGCTGTATGAGCGAACTCCTTCTGTTGAACCTCCATCTCCAGCATCTGATGGAAGTACGGCTGGAGCGCCGCTTTGGCCTGCTCGAGCGTTACGCCGGGCTTCAATCGCCCGAAGACGCTGACCCACCGGCCGCGCCGCGACTCGAAGTTGTAGTTGAAGCTGGCGCCGACAGGGTTCATTTCCTTGTTCATCATGATCGGCACCCTGATCTGCGGAGAAGAAGCGGGATCGGTGCCGTCGAATCCGGCCTGGCTGACGCCGACGACGGTGAACGGATATCCGTTGACGATCAGCTTCTTGCCGATCACGCTGGGGCTGCCCGCGAAACGGCTGATCCAATAGCGGTGGCTGAGCACCGCGTAGGGCTCTCCACCGGGAGTCTTGTCGTCGTCGGGCGAAAACACGCGGCCGATGGCAGCGTGGACGCCGAGCACGGGAAAGTATGTGCCGCTTACCATCTCGCCATCGACGAGTTCGGTTTTTCCGTCGCACGCGACGCTCAGGGTGGTCCCGTGTTGGGCAAACATTCCGCTGAAAACCTGGTTATTGTCGCGGAAATCGACGTACATCGGGTAGGAAAGGCGGTATCGGCCGTTATTGCTGCCGTAATGACTGCCGCGGCCCCAGAACAACACGAGTTGCTGCGGATCTTTCACCGGCAGCAGCCGCAGCAGGACTTGGTCGACCAGGCTGAAGATGGCGGTGTTCGCGCCGATGCCCAATGCGAGCGAAAGGACGGCAACTACAACAAATACCGGCGATTTCTTAAGCGTGCGAAGAGCGAAACGTAGGTCTTGCCACAGGTGAGCCATAACAGGGAATACTCTCCTGAAAGAAGAACGTTACGCATGGGTCGTGGTTGGCAAGAAGAAAGGGAACTATCGCGATGAGTCTTCGTAACTCAAAGGGACCGTTCCCGAAAGAAAGCTGAACGCTCAAGGTTCAAATCACGTTATGTAAGAATGAAGCAACGCGTTCGAGCTTATTCGACTTTTCTTATGATGCACCCCAGATTGTGTGTGCTTGCCGCCGCGATTGTATTGACCGTGAATCCGTCGGTGAACCTGGGCCGCAGCCAGACCGCACCGCCGGCGAGACTCGAGTTCGAGGTCGCCTCAGTCAAGCTCGCTCGACCTGACGAGCGCGGTGGTGGCATCAAGGCCATGCCCGGCGGGCAAAGGTATGTCGCGACCAATGTCCCGGTGAGGCTTATTTTCCGGTTGATGTATAAGCTGACGGAGAAGCAGGTTTCGGGCGGGCCGGACTGGTTCAATAACGAACGCTACGATATCGACGCGAGGGCGGATCATCCCTACAACCTCGACGACCTGCATGTGATGTTTCAGAATCTGTTGGCCGACCGGTTCAAACTGCAATTCCACAAGGAGCCAAAGGAACTTCCCTTTTATGCGCTGATGGTGGACAAATCCGGGCCGAAAATGAAGCTCAACCAGACCGAACAGGATTTCCAGATTCCATTCAATTGCTCGGGGTTTCTCAAGTGCGCAGGCACCAGGATTCCCATGAACTACTTTTGTTGGACTCTGTCCGGATTCCTGGACCGGCCGGTAATCGACAAGACGGGGCTCGATAAGAATTACGATTTCGAGCTGCGCTGGTTGCCGGAACTTCCGCAGGGTGTTTCCAAAGACCAGATTCCGCCGGGAGCGGACTTGGACGGTCCCACGATCTTCACTGCGTTGAAGGAGCAACTGGGGTTGAAGCTTGAAGCGCAGAAGGGACCCGTGGACATCTACGTGATCGACCACGCGGAGAAGCCTGCGGAGAACTGACGGGCGCGAGGCAGGCGACAAGATCGCCTGCCCCACGAAAGAAGATGTCGAGAGAATGTTTCGACCTTAAATCGTCGCCGGTTCCAGGCGGTCCGATTTCAGCGCCAGCGCGAGTATGACTCGAGCCCAGCCGCTGAACAGCAAATTGATTCCGAGGAACAGCCCGAGCACCCACAGCCCGGTCGCCGGCCATCCGGCAAACACGATGATTCCGAGCCCAACGTTGAGGATTCCGCTCACCAGCAGCCATCCCCAGTTTGGGAGGCGCCAAGCGAGCGCTGCGCCGACGCGAAATATTCCCGAGACGAAGAAATAGGCGGCCAGCAACGTGGTCAGCACAATCGCGCCGCGCACCGGGCTTTGCATCAGCAGGATGCCCAACACGAGCGCGAGCAGCGCTTCCAATAAGAACAGAGCCAAGTGACCGCGTTCGCGATGCCGAATCGCGTAGACGAATTCCAACACGCCCATAAAGATCATCAGCCACGCGAAAAAGATCACTGAAACCAGAGTTGCGATAACGGAGTACGCGATGGCAGCCATCCCGGCTACAATCGAAATAATTCCGCATGCCAGGAGCCATCCGCGGAAGTGGCGAAATTCGTGAGTAGCGTCCATAACTGAAATCTCCTCCCCCCTCTTATTAGATCACTTGGCCAGCCAAGACGCTTCACCCCTGTCAACAAGAGCTGGGCGCAGCTCGTCACCGTTAAAATTAGCCAGGAACAGGTTGTAGAATGAAGAACGTCACCGGTTTAGACATAACTTATGAAGCACGACAGGTTGATTTCCACGCGGCATTCCAGATTTTCTCGCGCATTAGGGGGCGTCGCTTTCGCGGCAGTCCTCGCGGTGGCTCCCATGAACGCGCAGCGCCGCGGCCAGCCGCCTGAAGCCATCGACGCCTTCCGCTTCCGCTTCGTCGGACCACAGGCGGGAAACCGCATCGCGTCCGTGGCAGGCGTTCCCGGCGACATCAACACGTACTATGCGGGCGCGGCCTCGGGCGGCATTTTCAAATCGATCGACGGCGGCCACGCGTGGACGCCGATTTTCGACAACCAGCCGGTGACGGCGATCGGATCGCTGGCGGTGGCGCCGTCGAATCCCGATATCGTGTGGGCCGGCACGGGCGAAGCCTGGGCGATTCGCGACAGCGACGTCATGGGCAATGGCATCTACAAATCGATCGACGCGGGAAAAACGTGGACGCACATGGGCCTGGATGAAACCGGGCGCATCGGCCGCGTGATCGTCCATCCGACCAATCCTGACATCGTGTTCGCATGCGCGCTGGGACGCATGACCGGGCCGCAGCAGGAGCGCGGCGTGTACCGCTCGACCGACGGCGGCGCGCATTGGGAACGCGTCCTTTTCGTCGACCAAAACACGGGCTGCTCCGGCATTTCCATGGACGCCAAGAACCCGCGCGTGATCTTCGCCGGGACCTGGCAGGTGGAAATGCACACCTATGGCGAGATCAGCGGCGGACCGGGCAGCGGCGTGTATGTGTCGCGCGACGGGGGATCCACGTGGTCGCGAATTACTTCGCCGGGGCTGCCGCATTCCCCAGTCGGAAAGATCGACGTGGCGGTGGCGCCGTCCAATTCCGATCGGGTATACGCGCTGATCCAGACGGCAGATCAAGGCTCCATGTGGCGGTCCGATGATGGCGGGACGAATTGGAAAGTGGTGAATTGGGATCGCGCGCTGATCGGGCGCGCGGGTTATTACATCCATCTCGCGGTTTCACCGGCGAACGACAAAGAGGTGATGGTGTCGAACAGTTCGTTCCACGTTTCGCTCGACGCGGGAGAGACGTTTCGCCCGCAGCAATCCTACGGCGGCGACAATCACGACATCTGGTGGGACTCGACCAATCCCGATCGCTTCGTGATCACCAACGACGCCGGCATGATGATCACGACCGCGCACGGCCGCGGCTTCAACCGGGTGACACTTCCAATCGGCCAGATGTATCACGTGTCTGTCGACAATCAGACGCCGTATTATTTCTACACCAACATGCAGGATTCGACCACCATGCGCGGGCCCTCCGCGCAGGTCGGGTTCGGCGGATTCGGGCGCGCGCCCGAGCCGGGTTGGGATCGCGGCATGGGCGGCTGCGAATCCGGTTTCACTTACGCCGATCCCACCGATCCGAACATCGTGTGGGCCACCTGCTACGGCGACGAGGTGACGCGCTGGGACGCCAAGACCAAGCTCGCGCGATCGGTGAGCCCGTGGCTGCATACGCTCGATTCGCCGCCGAACGACACCAAGTATCGGTGCCACTGGACCGCGCCGCTGGCGATCGATCCGTTCGATCACAACACGGTGTATTTCGGCTGCCAAGTGATTTTCAGAACCACCAACGCCGGCCAAAGCTGGAGCGTGATCAGTCCCGATCTTTCGACGCAGGACCCCTCGCGCAACATCGCGTCGGGCGGAATCGTGGGCGATAACCTGGGGCAGTTTTACGGCGAAGTGGTGTTCGCGATCGCGCCGTCGACCGTGCAGAAGGGCCTGATCTGGGCCGGCACCAATGACGGAAAGATCTGGTATACGAAAGACGCGGGCGCGAGGTGGAACGATGTGACCAAGAATGTCGCGGGCCTGCCGGTGTGGGGCAGCGTGACCAGCATCCAGCCGTCGTTTTTCGATGCGGGAACGGCGTATGCATCGGTGGACGCGCATCTGATGGACAATCGCGATCCGTTCATTTTCAAGACTACCGATTTTGGCGCGACCTGGACGAAGATCTCCGGCGGATTGCCGAAGCATCAGTTGTCCTACGTGCGCGTGATCGCCGAGGATCCGAATTGCAAGGGTCTCTTGTTCGCCGGGACCGGCAACGCGCTGTATTACTCGCTCGACGACGGCGGCCACTGGGTGAATCTGCAAAACGGATTGCCGCACTCGCCGGTTTCGTGGGCGGTGGTGCAAAAACAGGTTCACGACCTGGTGGTGTCGACGTATGGGCGCGGGATTTACATTCTCGACGACATCACGCCTCTCGAACAAATGGCCAAGGGAGTGGGAGCCGACACTTCGGTGTCGCTGTTCGTACCGCGCCCGGTGATTCGCATCTTAGGCGGCGGTCGCGGGTTCGTCAATTTCAATCTCAAGAATCCGCCGAAGGGGCCCGTGCAGGCCGCGATTCTGGATTCGAACGGCCGGGTGGTTCGTCAGTTGCGCGCGCCCGGCAGCAGTGGAGGATTGAATCGCATCCAATGGGATTTGCATTACGACTCACCGAACCTGATCGCCCTGCGGACCACGCCTGACGAGAATCCGCACATCTGGGAAGAGCCGCGATTCCGCGGCCAGGATACTCGTCCGATCACGCATTGGGGCGCGGCGCAGGCGCAGGTGGGGCCGGTGGCGGCGCCCGGAAAATACAGCGTGCGGCTGACCGTCGACGGCGAAACCTATTCGCAGGCATTCGAAATCGTGCGCGATCCCGGTACGCACGCATCGAACGCCGAGCTTGAATCGGGCGTGAAGCTGGAGCTTCGCATCCGGGACGATATCAACAGCGTATCCGCGATGGTGAATCTGATCGAGGCGATGCGCAAACAGATCGAAGACATGCGCAAGAAGTTCGCGGGCGATGCGAGCAAAGCCGCGCTGCTGAAATCGGCCGCGGATATGGACAAGAAGATGGAGGCCGTCGAATATAAGCTGGTGACGAAAGCGCTGACCACCAGCGATGATAAGTATTTCATCGCGGCGTACAACATCTATTTCAATTTGATCTGGCTGAACGGCGAAGTGGGGACGGGCGCGGGCGATGTCGCGGGCGGGGCGGACTATGGGCCGACGGATACTTCGCGCGAATTGCTCGCCATGATCGAAAAGGATCTGGCGGCCGCGAAGGTCGAGTACACGGCGCTGATGGATCGCGAGGTGCCGGTGTTCAATCGGACGCTGGTGTCGGCCGGCCTCGCTCCCTTGTCGGGTCCAGCGCCGCCGGTGGCGAATGCGAATAACTGAGATATCGCGGCGGGAGGATCTCTCGATGAGCGTTCGATCTCTGTTGTCTTTGTCAATAGGCGCTCTGGCGCTCGCGCTCGCGTCAATCGCGCCAACGCCGATCGCCGCGCAGGCAACGCAGGGCGCCGCGCCGACAAAAGCGCAGGCGAAATCCTGGACTGCTCCTCTAACTCTCGACGGTCGTCCGGATCTCCAGGGAAACTGGGTGAACCGGAGCGCGACTCCTTTGGAACGGCCCAAACAATTGGAAGGCCGCGAATCCCTCACCGACGCTGAGGTGGCTGAACTGAAAAGCCGCGCTGAACGCCTTTTCAAGAACTCGCGTAACGACTTCCCCGCTAGAGACGATCTCTATCTGGCTGCATTGGCCAATCTCGAACAGTATAAGAGCGCGACGGCCACGGGCAATGCCGACGCGCTGGGGGAGAGGGAGTTCGACAACCGGACGTCGCTGATTGTCGATCCTCCCGATGGAAAGCTTCCCCCCTACACGCCAGCAGGCCAGCGGCGCCAAAGTGCGTTGCTTGCGGCGACGGTCATGATGATTCCTCCCGCGGGTCCGCGCGACCTGACCAATCTTCAGCGTTGCATCACATGGGGCGTGCCCCAGACTCGCCCGGATAATTACACCAGTTACTACCAGATTGTCCAGAGTCCCGGATACGTGGTGCTTTTCATGGAAACCATCCACGATGCCCGGATCATTCCCCTGGATGGGCGCCCGCATCTTCCACAAAGCATGCGCACGTGGAACGGAGACTCCCGCGGCCGCTGGGAAGGCCCCACGCTGGTGGTCGATACCACCAATTTCTCTTCGAAAGCTAACTTCATGGGATCGGCCGAGGGCCTGCATTTGATCGAGCGCTTCACGCGTATCGCGCCCGACGAGATCCGTTACGAAATGACGATTGAGGACCTGACTACCTGGACCAAGCCGTGGACGGCCGTGCTTCGCCTCAAACAGACTCAGGACAAGATCTACGAGGTTGCCTGCCACGAAGGGAATTTTGAAGAGATGGAGGACATGCTCCTGGGGGCTCGCGCGCAGGAAAATTCCGCGAAGAGACCCGCGGCGAAGCGTTGAAATCATCTTCCGCTTGTTATAGACTAACTTCCCGTTAGGCTAAAACTCAAGAAGGAGAGATCCAAATGAAGCGCATTCTGGTAGTTGTCACCGTTGTCCTGGCTTTGCTTGCGCAGGGCGTCCTGCTGGCCCAAAGCAACCCCTTCATCGGCACATGGAAACTGAACACTGCAAAGTCGAAATACAGTCCCGGGCCGGCGCCACAGAGTCAGACGTCGACAAATGAAGCCCAAGCCAATGGCGTAAAGACCAGCACCCAAGGAACTGCCGCGGATGGAAGCCACCTCGCGTGGAGCTTCACGGCAAACTATGACGGCAAGGACTATCCCGTCTCAGGGACGACGGCAGCACTGAATGGGGCCAATACGGTTGCCCTTAAGCGCATCAACCCGAATACGGTCGAAGCGACTTTCAAGAAAGCCGGGAAGGTAGTTCTGACAGGGCGACAGGTAGTCTCCAAGGATGGAAAGGTGCTGACCATCACCGCCAAGGGAACTGATGCGAACGGTCAGCCAATAAGCAGGACGATCGTCGAGGACAAGCAGTAAACCGCCCGACCTTCCAAAATTTGCGAACAACCTGAATAGGCGGCCCCACGACTATTTGCCGGCTTGCGCCAGCGCCGTGCTTTCGACCACTTCCAGGAACTTCACCGCATCAATGGGCTTGTTGACGTAGTTATCCATCCCCGCGTCGATGCAGCGTTCGCGATCGCCCTGCATCGCATGCGCGGTCAGAGCAACGATGGGGATACGGCCGCCTTCGCGCTGTTCACGCTCGCGAATGATGGCGGTGGTTTCGATCCCATCCAGCTCCGGCATCTGCACGTCCATTAGGATCAGATCGAACTTCTCGCGGTCCAGCCAGTCCAGCGCCTCCCGCCCGTTGGCCGCCAGCGCGACCTGATGGCCGCGCTTTTCAAGCAGCCGAGCGGCCACGCGCTGATTCACGGGATTATCTTCGGCCAGCAGAATTCGCAAGACCTGCCGCGGCCGCGAATCGCCATTCGACTCGCCCACGGCTTCCAGCATTTTCCGCAAGCCCATGGGATCGGGCGGCGCCGGTTGCGGAGAGGCAGCCGCCGCTGCGAATCGCGCGGTGAAATGGAAAGTGCTGCCGCTCCCTACTTCGCTTTCGACGCGAATCGATCCGCCCATCATCTTCACCAGGTGCGAGCAGATCGCGAGGCCCAGGCCGGTGCCGCCATATTTGCGGGTGGTGGATCCGTCGGCCTGCCGGAACGCCTCGAAAATGATCTCGCGTTTTTCAACCGGGATGCCGATGCCGGTATCGCGCACGGCGAAACGCAACAGAATGGAGCTGCCGCTTTGCGACTCTATTCCGACTGTGATCCACACGCCGCCGCGGGCGGTGAACTTGACCGCGTTGCCGGCCAGGTTGAGCAGCACTTGGCGCAGGCGGTCCGGATCGCCCACCACCCGGTCGGGCACATTCTGATCCACTTGAATGTCGAATGCCAGCTCTTTTTCGGTGGTGGGCACGGCAAACATCCGCCCGGTTTCCTGCACGCACTGCCGCAGCGAAAACTCGATCGGGTTCAGGTCCATGCGGCCGGCTTCTATCTTGGAAAAATCGAGCACGTCGTTGAGAATCGTCAGCAGTGAGTTCGCCGACATACGCGCAGTGGCCAGATACTCCCGTTGTTCCGGTGTGAGTGGCGTCGCCAGCACCAGGTCGGTCATGCCGATCACGCCGTTCATGGGGGTGCGGATTTCATGGCTCATGTTGGCCAGAAACTCGCTCTTCGACCGGTTGGCCTGCTGGGCCTCTTGCAACAGCCGCTCGATTTCGCGCTTCTGCTGCTCCGTGCGGCCTTTCTCTTCCACCACGTGCTGCTTTTCTTGCAACAGCTCGCGGGTGCGCTCTTTTACGGCGGTTTCCAGGCGATATCTTTCCGCCTCCAGCCTATGGGTCCGGCGCTGCCACATGATCCTTCCCGCCAGTAAGATCGCCACCGCGCAGCCCACGCGAAACCACCAGGTGAGCCACCACGGCTCCAGGATCCTGAATTTGAGGCGCGCCGGTTCCACGCTCCACACGCCTTGCGCCGTGCGCGCAGTCACTTCGAGCGTGTATTCGCCCGGGGGAAGTTGGGGATAGTTTAGCTCACGCTGAGCGGTTTCGAGCCAGTTGCGATCGACGCTCGCCAGCCGGTAACGGAACAATACCTGCGATTCCTGAAGGAAGGTCAACGCCGCGAAGCGCACCTGCAGGGAGTGTTTCCGATAGGGAACGTCAATGCTGTTGGGGGCGCTGGACGCGGCGGCAGATGCGGTGTCGAGGGTCTGATCGCCGAATTTTACCGTGGTAAAAACCACGGACGGGGGCACGCTCGGCGGCGGAGAGGCGAGGGGACGAAAGCGTGACACGCCGCGGCTGGTGCCGATCCAGACCGCTCCGTCCCGATCGGCCAGAAATGCATTGCTGTTGCAATCGTCCCAGATCAACCCGTCGGATTTGCCGTAGTGCCGCCAGCGCACGCGATCGAACACGTCGACGCCATGATCGGAGCCGGCCCACAGCCACCCGCGCGCATCGAAACCGAGGAAAATCGATTTATCGGAGCGCAGTCCGGACGCGGTGGTGAAATGTTCCAGCTTGAGGCGGCCTTGCGGAAACGTGAGCCTGGTCAATCCGAAGGCTTCGTAATAGCCGATCCAGATGGCGCCATCGGGGTCTTCAGCGATGTGCGCAACCACGTTCGATTTCAACCCGTCGCGTTCGGTGAATCGCGTCCAGCGATCGCCGGAGAGCCGCGCGAGGCCGCGCGTTCCACCGATCCAGACCTGCCCGGCTGCATCCATCATGGTCATGTGGAAGACCTCGGATGGGGGCCGCGGGGACGGCGGCGAGGCTGGTCCCGCGTCCACCGGAGAAGGCGGAACGACTTCTTCGAATCGCGACGCATTGCGCATCTTGCGAAACAATCCGTTGCGCGTGGAGACCCACACTCGGCCGTCGCGATCCGTCATCACGTGGCGAATGTTATCGCTCGCCAGACCCTGCTCCGGTCCCACGGCGCGAATCTGCATGGTGCGAAGATCCAACTGGCGAAGGCCCCCCGGCGCCGCACCGATCCATATGGTGCCGGCGCTGATCGCGCTCGTGATGGTGCCGGCGTCGCTCGAAAAAGCGCCAAGGGCGCCCGCCGACCGGGCGGAAGTCATGCCCGAAGACGCCAGCCCGCGGATCATCTGGACGCCGGGCACGGGTTGCTGCCTCCACACCAGCCTGCCCTCGCGTTCTTCGGCGTAGTTCAAACCGAACTGCGTGCCCACCCACAATCTGCCAACGGGGTCGCGCGCAATGGACCAGACGGATTCGCGGCTCAGCCCCTCGCGATCGGTCCAGCTCTGCCACTCGTTGTAGCCCAGCCAGCGCGCGAGGCCTGATCCCAGCAGCCCCAACCAGATGGACCCTTCGCGATCCTGCACCACCGCGGAAATATCGTTGGCGGGCAACCCCTGCCGCGCGTCGATGATCTCCCAGCCATTGGGCGATTCGCGCGCCAATCCGTGATCGGTCGGCACCAGCAAGCGGCCGGTGGGATCCAGCGCCAGAGTCGGATACAAGATGGCGGATGCGGGCAGCCCGGGCCGTGATTGAAAGCGCTCCGCGCCGTTCGGGCGCAAGTATAGCAGATGATCGCTGCGGACCCACAGATTGCCGTCAAGATCGCCGAGGATGGCGCCCCACGGGCCTGGCGGCAGTCCGGATTCCGCGGCGATGTCGTGAGCGACATCACGAATCAAGCCGTGATCGATGTCGCGAGCCGAAACCTGGTCCAAGCGGCACAAACTGGCGCCGCAGCCGTAGAGAACCCTTCCCGCCGGATCGACGTAAACACTCGCGGCTTCCTGCGCGCCGCCCGGCCCCGGGATCAGAGTAAACTCGACCTTATCGCCTGAGCGCGTGCCCGTGACCAGACCGCGTTCAGTGGCGAAATATAGTTTCCCGGAAGCATCCGACGCGATCCCTGCGCGACCGGCTACGCCTTGCGCGACCCGCATGGGCACCGGCTCGAATTGGTCGCCCCGGCGCCGCGCGAGCCCCACCCGCGTGCCTACCCACAGCGTCCCATCGATCGATTCATGCAGGGATTCGATCCGCGCGCCGGGCAGCCCTTCAGCCTTGCCGAAAGCCACGAATCGGCTGCCGTCATAGCGATACAGGCCGTTCTGCGTGCCCACCCACAGGAATCCAGCGCGATCTTGCAGAACCACCTGGACAGCCAGGTTCTGGAGCCCCTCTTCTTCGCCGTAGACCTTGAAGTTATAGCGCTGCGCGCACAGCGTGGCGATCCCGATCAAAGCGGCTATAACTATGCGGCGCAAGGGGTAGTCCTGAAGACCTATATTCGGCCGTTCTTATTGATTTCATTAGGGTAAGGGCGCGCATGGGAACGGTCGTCAGTTGAGTAAGCTTGAAGCCCGGCCATTTCCGATTTGGAGACACCGGCGCGATTCACTTCCGTGAGTTGGGCGTTTTCCGTCCAGGTGAGTCTCACCTCAACAACGAGGTCGGCTTTACGGCCCTCAAATTCATCATTCGTACTAATCTCGAAAAAACGTGCTTTTCACAATACATTCACGCTTGAGTGGCACCATAACCGAGACCGGATTACAGCTTCCGGTGAAACGTTGCGCTTGTTTTGTTGTCTCTTGTGAAAGGAGTATTTTCGATGAACAGGCTACACCTAATTATGAACAAGAGCTTTCTAACTGGCCTGCTGTTCTCGATTGCGGTTGCCACGGCTCAAACCGAGACCGGATCCATCGGCGGATTCGTCAAGGACCCTTCAGGCGGAGTTGTCCCTAAAGCCAAAGTGACGCTCACGAACGAAGGAACGGGCGCGGTCCAAACCTTGACTACCGATAACGCAGGATATTACGTCGCACCCGATCTGCCGCCCGGCGTTTACACGATGAGCGCTGAGGCGCCGGGGTTTAAGCGCTTAGAAAGCGCGCACAACCGGCTTGCGCCGAACAGCGCGCTTTCGCTGAATGCGGACCTGGCCGTCGGCGCCACCACCGAAAAAGTCGAGGTGACCGCGACTGCCTCGGTGCTGCAAACCGACTCGGCGGCGGTGCAGGCCGAGGTTTCGGGCGATGTGGTGAGTATGCAGGAACTGAACGGGCGCAACCCGCTCTTTGCCGCTGGACTTCTTCCCGGTATGCGCGGCAGCGCCACTATGGGGGATTTCAATTACGCGGAGGGCGTCACCGAGCCGTTTAACGTGAACGGCACGCGGCAGCAAGACACGCTGGTCACCCTCGACGGCGCGCCGGCGAACCGCACTCGCGCCAATGGCCAGATCATCGGCGTGCCCAACGTGGACGCGGTGGAAGAAATTCAGGTGCTCGCCTCCGACTATGCGCCGGAATACGGCCGAGCTTCCGGCGGTCAAATCCGCGTCATCACCAAGAGCGGCACCAAGGATTTTCACGGCAGCCTCTACGAATATTTCCGCAACTCCGACCTGAACGCCAATACCTGGACGCGCAACCTCAGCACGCTGACCAATTACGCCCAGCCGGCTCACTACAATAATTTCGGCGGCACCTTCGGAGGCCCGGTCTGGTGGCCCGGTCTCAGTGACAAGCTGCGTCAACGGCTGTTCTTCTTCGTCGCGGAAGACTGGATCCGCTATGTCTACACAGACTTTACCGAGGAAGCCGTACCCACGCTGCTAATGCGCCAGGGAAATTTCAGCGAGCTGCTGGGGCCAAATCCCTGGTACTCGGGAAGCCACCAGATATACGAGCCGAACACATGCCCATCGGTCGGCGCCGCGACATGCGTTCCATTCCAGGGCAACATCATTCCGAAGAACCAATTGAGCGCGAACGGCATCGCCATCATGAACGCCTACCCGTTGCCCACGCCGGGGTTTCAGGTCGGCACGAATAACTTATATCTGCAGGCGGGCCATCCCATCGATCAGCGCAAGGGCGATGTGAATATCGACATCATGATCAACGACAAGAACCGGCTCTCCGCCCGGCGAGGCGATCTGTCGTATACCGAGTTTCTGCCCTTCGATCAAGGATCGGGACTCACCCCGAGATACTTCCATCGTCCCAACCAAACCAACACGGTATCCCTCACGTCCACCATCACGCCGACCCTGCTGAATGAGGCGCGCATCACATTGAGCGTCGACGACGTCTACATTCCCGTCGACACAACGGCGCCCGGCTTCAACCGCGAGGATCTGGCCATGCCCATCACGTTCCCCTACATCCTCCCCAATGGCAAGGACATCCCCAATAAAATCCCCTCCGTCAGCATGCCGAGTTTCTACGGATTGGCGGGCGGGCCATATCCCTCGCATTCATCCGGAACCATCTGGACCGGTGGCGACAACCTCACCAAGGTGTGGAACAATCACACCTTCAAATTCGGCGTCTCGTTTGAATACTCCGGCGAAAACGACGGCGATCAGATCAACGTCAATACCGTTCCCGGCGGCGCCAGCAACCAGAACGGAACCTTCATCTTCAGCGATACCCGGACCGGTCTGGGCGCCACCTCCGGGATCGGCATGGCCAATTTGGCCTTGGGCTTGGCCGATTCATATACCGAGATCGGCCCGCGCGCGCTCACCATCTGGCGCGCCTGGATGTGGGAAGCCTATGCGCAGGATTCGTGGAAGATCACGCCCAAACTGCACGTCGAGTACGGGATACGCTGGAGTAACATTGCCGGTTTTCACCCCCTCTGGGGCAATGCCGATTATTTCGACGGCGCCGTCTACAATCCCTCCACGGCTGTCCAGGTTTCGCCCACCACCGGCAATGTGATCCTCGGGACGGGCAATCCATATGACGGAGTGGTCCTCCCCGGGTATAGTTCTTTCCCCTCGGCGGGAGGACGGATCGCCGCGTTCACTTCCAATCAATGTGACAACGCGTCCTGCGCCAGCCTGCTAAGTCCCAACATGCCCACGGGGTATACCGCGACCACCAACACCTGGCAGCCGCGGGCGGGCGTCGCCTATCAGCTCAATTCGAAAACGGTCGTGCGCGCCGGTATCGGAGCCTTCGCTACGCGCATGCCCTTGTTGGACAATATATTCCCGGGCGGCAATGCCCCCTTCCAGCCGGTTCTTACCGTGAACAACGTGTCGGTGGACAATCCCGGAGCTGCGCTAACGTCCGGCACCGCCGCGCCGCTGACCATGACCACGCTCAACCCGCACCTCAAGCCGCCGGAGGCGTGGAACTACAACGTAACCGTGCAGCGCGAGCTTCCGCTGCACACCGTTTTGACGGTGGCTTACGTGGGCCATCATGGCGATCACGCCTGGCAGGTATATGACATTAATCAGCCCACTGTGGGCGCCTTGCTCGCGAACCCCGGCGTGAACGTTAATTTCCTTCGTCCTTACAAGGGATTCTCCTCCATTCAGGAAGAAGAAAGCGTGGTCAATTCCCAGTACAACGGGCTGCAGGTCCTGTGGGAGCGGCGATTCCGGGCAGGCTCCAGCTTCGGCGTCACTTATACTTTCTCCAAGAGCTCGGATAATGGCTCTAACTACCGCGATATCGTGCCGGATACTCACAACACCAGCAACCTTTGGGGTCCTTCCGAGTACGACGAGCGGCACATCGTGCTCATCAACTGGATTTACGCCATTCCGTTCTTGAAGAACAACAACCAGCTTGAGGGTAAGGTGCTGGGAGGCTGGTCTCTGGCTGGCACCTCTCAGTTCCAGACCGGTACGCCCTGCGGCGTCGGCGCGAACAACGATTACGCCGGCGTGGGAGAGGATGGCAGCTTCGGCTGCGGCAGCGAAGGCCAGTTCTGGGCGCTCAACGGACCCGCCACCATTAACACCGGGGCTTTCGCCGGTCCGGTAACCAACTCCAGTTCGCCACGATATTTTACGGTGAGCGCGTCAGCTCCGCCCACCGGCACATTCAATCTGCAATCCGGCGTGCGGGATTCGATTTACGGCCCGGGCTTCCAGGATTGGAACCTTTCGCTTTTCAAGACCTTTGTTGTGAATGAGCGGATGAATTTCCAGTTCCGCGCCGAGGCTTATGACTTCCCCAACCACCCCAACCTGAGCGCGCCGAATTTCACGGGGACGTCCGGCCAGTTCGGAATGATCACCAGCAAGACGAACTTGGCGCGCAACTTGCAGCTCTCGCTGCGCTTCGTCTTCTGAAACGCGGCTTTAGCTTACCCGCGGCGGAAGTGAGAGGCTCAAGCCGCGGTTCCGGGGGGAGGCTTACCACCTCCCCTATTGCTTGTTCATCTCCATCCGTACCCCGAACGGACCCCAGGCGAAGCGTCTGTTAGCCTTTCTTTAGTTGCTAAACCTATCGCCGTAGGGGCGCAGGCTCGTTCGACGGCAATCACCTCCGAGTGATTCGTCAATTCCCCCAGGCCGGCGGCGCCGGGCTCTACGGTATTGACTGCGAGCCTATCAGCCGCGTGCCGGGCGTGATGATGACTTCGCCGGTCGACCTCAGCCAGATCTCGTATACCCGGTCGGGCTCCATGCGCATGTAGGGCGCGTCGCCGTGGATGGCCCGCACGCCGCGCTCCTTTGCCAATTTTTCGTCGTTGGCAAGTTCCCAGAAGCGTTTCCAGAGTTCCTTCTCGAAGTCGGTCGGGCCTTGCCGCTCGGCGTAGATTCCGGGCGGCTGGCCCTCCGCGTCGATGACAAATCCATCTTCGGCCCGCATGGTGCTCGAGAAGATTCGCCGGAACAGCATCAGCGACTGGCCTTTCAAGGGATCGCCCTGCTCGATGAAGTGGTCGTCGAACTTGATCACTAACGTATCGAAATAGACCTCTTGCCCGGGAAGCGTCATCTCTCGCGAGACGCTGATCGGTTTGCCGGTCGAATCAGTCTCGGTGAACCGGATCGTGGTTTGCAGGTTGCCCTGCGGGTCCCTCACCTGTCGCAGAACCTCGACGCGGGCTCGCCGGTCGACGTGCTTCAGGATCTGCAAATAGGCTTCCAGTCGCTGCTTATCTTGTTCCAGCTTGACGATGGCGTCCTTCTGCGCGCGAATCTGATCCTCCAGCGCCCGTCGAGGCACAACCACCAGTTCATACCCCAGGTAGACGCTGACGGCTGCAACGGCGACCAGCACAATAGACCAAAGAAACGACTGAATAGGGAAATGCCGGCCGTTGCTCATAGGACCCTCATGCCATCATCCAGGCTCCCTGCGAGCGAGTATACCAGCGAGCTCAAGCACCGGCGGGAATGCCGGAGCGCGAAACCGCGTTGGGAACTTGCACCCCCCACCCGCTCGCGAAACCGCCCCACAACCGAAGCTGTCTGCTAGCCTTTCTAAAGTGACTAAACCTCGTATCGCCGTCGTGGGCGCAGGCTCATTCGGGCGCAATCATCTCCGAGTGATTCATCAATCGCCCCATGCCGAACTGGCCGGCGTTCTGGATATCGACGAAGCGCGCGCGCGCCAGGCCGCGGAAACCCACGGATGCCCCGTGTTCGCCTCGCTCGATCAGCTCGCGGAACATGCGGACGCGGCGGTGATCGCGACGCCCACCGTTACGCACGCCGACATCGGATGCCGGCTCATGGAACTCGGCGTGGATGTGCTGGTCGAAAAACCCATCGCCCATGAGCCGGCTGCCGCACGCCTCCTGGTTGACGACGCGGCCAGGCTCAATCGAATTCTGCAGGTTGGCCATCTGGAGCGATTCAATCCCGCCATCATCGCCCTTGAATCCGCGATCAGCCAGCCGCTGTTTTTCGAAATTCACCGCCTGAGCGAATTCAGCCCGCGCAGCCTGGACGTCGACGTGATTCTGGATCTGATGATTCACGATCTCGATATCGTGCTGTCGCTCACCGGGTCCGCGCCGGAGGAGATTCGCGCCGCGGGGATCTCGATTCTCTCGGCGAAAGTGGATATCGCCAACGTGCGGCTCCAGTTTCTCGGCGGCTGCATCGCCAATTTCACCGCCAGCCGCGTCTCTACCGAACGGGTCCGAAAACTGCGCCTGTTTCAGCCGCACGAGTACATCTCGCTCGATTATTCGCGGCAGGACGCCGTTCGTTTCAGGGTCGGGGAGGGCATGAAGATTGACTTCGCTCCGCTGCCGGTCGTGAAGGACGAACCACTGCGTCTGGAGATCGAAAGCTTCATCGAATCTGTGATGAATCGCCGGAAGCCGCGCGTGACCGGCGCGCAGGGTTTAGCGGCTTTAGATCTCGCCTTCGCTATTCTTGCTAAAATCGAAGAGCATTCCCGTCTGGTGGCCGGGACACTTGGCGCGTCTCGGGGTTCTGTTAGGTAACAGCGCGCCGCAACCCGGCTGCTTGCGGAGGCGTCTTAAACCATTGGCGTAATCCATGGCCGTTTCACCCACATTCACCGGCCCGCCGGGCACGCCGCCCCACAACACACCACCTGACACACCACCAAACCATCTGGCCCCACAACTCAACTCGAGCGAAGATCTCAACCTGCTTAAGGCCTGGCGCGAACCTCTCACGCCGAAGCGGCTGATGCCCGCGGCCATCGGATCGATCTTGTTCCATGTGGTGGTGCTGATCGCCGTAATCCTGCTCCCGGAACAGGAGTTCACGGCAAGACCGGCAACCATCATCCACCCCGAGTTCCGCAGAACGATCCTGGAGATGCCCCGGGATTTCGAGCCGACCCAGAAGGACCCGAACCAGGGCAAGGTTTCGCACGAATTGGACGTCCGCAGCATGCAGTCCGCGCCGGAGCCGCAAGCGCCCCGATTCCACCCGCCGACGCCGCCTCCAGGGCCGGTCGCGCAGGCACAGGCGCAGCCGGTTCAATTGCCCGCGATCGAAACCCCCAAGCTGGAGCCGCCCAAGATCGATGTGCCTGCCGCCTTACCCGCAATCAACGCGGTCGCGCCGAACGCCGCACCGCCTCCGCCCGAGAAACCCAAGCTGGCGTTCGAAGACGTCGGAGCCGGTCCCGCGCGGACCACCACCAATCCCGACCGGTCCATCCCCACGCCCAAGGAGCTGGCCGACCCGCTTCACAACAAACCTACGTCGTCGGGCGGCGGTGGAACCATTGTCGGCGACCTCGGCGACTACTCGCTCGCGAATCCGAATTCCGTGCATGCGCCCTCGCCCGGCGATATCAAGAGCTCCATGCAATTGCTGAGCGATCCCAAGGGCATCGATTTCAAACCCTACATGATTCAGGTATTGATGGCGGTGCGCCGCAATTGGCTGGCGATTCTGCCGGAGAGCGCCCGCGCGGGTCGCCGCGGCCGTGTGATCGTCCAGTTTGCCATCGACCGCACCGGCGGCGTGCCCAAGTTGGTGATCGCGGAAGGCGCGGGCGCCGACGCGTTGGACCGCGCGGCCGTCGCGGCGATCAGCGCGTCGGTTCCGCTGCCGCCGCTGCCCACAGAATTCAAGGGAGATCAGATCCGGCTTCAGTTCGCTTTCTCCTACAATATGCCGGCGCACTGAGATCCGAAAAAGGGAGATCCGAAAAAGGGAGATCCGAAAAAGGGGACGATCCGAAAAAGGGGACAGGCTACTCTTTCCCTATTCGCAATATGTTGATTCCCGGAAACGGTCGAGTAGTGGACACAGCGGTCTGTCCCCTTTTTCAACACGTCTTCATTTAAAGTTTTGTAAACCTCTTGTGAATCTTAAATTTAGAGCCGCGATGACCTGCTACGCCGCACTCGCGATTCTCGCGGGCTTCACGCTTTCGGGCGACTGGCGCATCGCCACCTGGGTGTTTCTAGGTGGAATCGCGCTGAAAACATACCTCGTCGTATTGAAGCGCCGTCAGGAGTAAGTAGCCGGCATATCCCGCCTCGGATCATTATAAGGTCCATCTAAGGTTAAGCTTCGAGACACAAATCCCTCCGCCCACCTTACGCTGCTATATACCGTCGCTTGCATTGAGACTAGAGTTCCAGTCTAGCGACCAATGTTTCAGATCGGAAGGATTAAAGCTAAATGCAGTCCCAAATTGGAATCGAGACGAGTGCGGGTCTTCAATCCGTTGTAGATCAAGCGCTTCCAGCGAATTGGATGGATCTAAGGTTCCCCGCTGATTCCAAAGAACAAGACGTTCTTCTCGGTGCGTCCGGCCTATCGGCCGGGAGGGTGATTTTCAATAGAGCGGAAAATTGGCGTAACGAGTGCATTCATCAACACGCAAATGGTACGAGCGTGAGGAGATTATCCAAATGATGGTGATGAAGATGAAGAGCGCCGCAGCTACCGCCACCGCTACCGCCCGCGTCACGGTACGGACCGTTCCGTCGAGTGGACGCTCGACTTCGAGCGGAAAGTTGAAAGACTCGGCGGATCCCCACACGGTGCCCGCGAAGCCGATGGGCGTCAGCGGCACGCTGCACGCGCGCGTGCAGGCCAAAGCGGATGTCGCCGGACAGCAGGCGGCGCGTCTGGCTCGCCGCGATCGTGTGGTGCTGGAACACCTGCCGCTGGTCAAGGCGATCGCGGTTCGCGTTCACGAGAGTCTCCCGGTGCACGTCGACCTCGACGATCTGGTTCACGCCGGAATCCTGGGGCTGTTCGACGCCGCCAACAAGTTCAATCCGCAAAAACAGGTGGTTTTCCCGAGCTATGCCAAGCATCGGATTAAAGGCGCGATCCTCGACAGCCTGAGGCAGCTCGACTGGGCCTCGCGCGATATGCGCCGCCGTCATAAGCAGGTGGAAGCGGCCACTCGCGATCTCGCGTCGACGCTGCAACGCGCCCCTACTGAAACCGAAGTAGCCGCCAAGCTGGGGATGGACGTGGACCGCTGGCGCACCATGATGATCGACCTGCGCAACGTCGGGTTGGTTTCAGCCTCCACCAGGTCGAATGAAAACGAAGACCTTCCCGCGCCCGATTTTCCGAGCAAGCCCGAGACCCAGCCGGATTCCATCTGCGCACGCGCGCAGTTGAAAAACGTGCTCGGCGACGCGATGAAGACTCTGCCGGAGCGGTATAAGAAAGTGGTTCTGCTGTATTACACCAGCGAGATGACCATGAAGGAGATCGGCGGCGTTCTGGGGATCAACGAAAGCCGCGTCTCGCAGATCCACAAATCGGCGCTCGAAAAGATGAACGCGGCATTACAGGCGACCGGGATCACTTCGAGCCAGGCGTTCTAGTCTGCTGTATCTGAAATAGCTTTACTAATACGGGGAATGACTTCATAATGGACGTGGCTATGCCACTTCCCCCTGCGGCCGGACTCACCCTCAGCGATGTGGAGCGAAAACAGTTGGTGGCACTCGGTCGTCATCGCAGCTCCCCGCTCGGCATTGTGCTGCGCATCGATATCGTCCTGGGTGCGGCCGAGGGGCTGGCCAACCGGGTGCTGGCGCGGAAGCTTTCCACTTCGGTGCCCACCGTGCTGTTGTGGCGGAAACGATTTGAAAGCGACGGCCTCGCCGGTATTCTGGAAGACCGTCCACGGAGCGGACGCCCGAAGCGGATCTCGGAAGAGAAGGAGGCCGCCATCGTGGAAGCCACGATGAAGACGACGCCGAAAGACGCCACCCAGTGGAGCGTGCGCGCGATGGCGGCGGCACAGAAGGTCAGTTCGGCGACGGTCCAGCGCATTTGGAAGAAACACAAACTGCAACCGCATCGCGTCGAGTCGTTCAAATTCAGCAACGATCCACATTTCGCCCGTAAGGTTCGCGACATCGTGGGGCTGTATATGAACCCGCCGGATAAAGCGCTGGTTCTGAGTGTGGACGAGAAGAGTCAGATCCAGGCGCTGGACCGCACGCAGCCGATCCTTCCGTTGCGTCCCGGCCTGCCCGCGCGGCAAACGCACGATTATCAACGCCATGGGACCACGACCTTGTTCGCTGCGCTGAACGTGCTGGAAGGGACTGTGATCGGAGAATGCCAATCCCGGCACCGGCATCAGGAGTTCCTGCGGTTTCTCGACCGGATCGAGGAGTCCGTGGAGGCGGGCCTGGAAGTCCATCTGGTTTTGGATAACTACGGAACGCACAAACACCCGGAAGTGAAGAAATGGTTGGCAGCGCGACCGCGCTATCACGTCCATTTCACACCAACCAGTTCTTCCTGGCTCAATCAGATCGAACGGTGGTTCGCCGAAATCACACGCAAACGAATCCGCCGCGGAACCTTCCACAGCGTTGGCGATCTGACCAAAGCCATCCACGATTACATCCGGCATTACAACAAGAACCCGCGACCCTTTCAGTGGGTAGCAAACGCCAGCCGAATTATCCGGAAGGTCAGCAAGTATAAAGGAACTTCAGAAACAGGAGACTAGCGACTCGTGGGCCGGCACTCGTGCCGGCAAGCCCGCTCTCTAGCGGGCTTGTCTTCGCGATTGTGGGGCCGGCAGTCATGCCGGCGAGCCGGTCTCCCGACCGGCTTATCTTCGATTGATGCCACGCCGACCCGCCGACAGGATTGGGGGACTCCCCTCGCTGCGCATCGTCTTCGGAATCGTTATAAAATAGAAATTGAGATGGCGATGGAGTTCGCCATAACCGTCCTACCGGGCTGATGACTCCTACCAAATCGTAACCCTTGGGAGTCAGCTTGAAAACAATACTCTGGATATCACTTGGCGCAGTTCTGGGGGCGAACCTGCGCTACTTCGTCGCTCAATACGCCGCGAAACTGGTTTCGTCCGGCTTCCCCTACGGCACGCTGTTCATCAATGTTACCGGCAGCCTGATCCTCGGCTTTTTTCTGATCTGGACCGGCGAGCGTGTGATCGCCGACCCGCGCTGGAGGCTGATCGTTGCCGTGGGCTTCTGCGGTGGCTATACCACGTATTCGAGCTACGCCTACGAAACTTTCGCGCTGTTTGAACAAGGGCGATGGCTTGCCTCGGTGGCGAACATCTGCTCGCAGAATGTCTTATGCCTGCTCGCCGTGCTGGCAGGTGCCGCCCTCGCACGAAGCCTGTAGGATAGTCATTATGGCGAGCGCGGTTCAGGTCACCATGTATCTGAACGAGGGCGACCGATGGGATCGGATTTTACAAATGCTGCGTGAAGAGAACGTCGCAGGCGCGAGTGCGTTCCATGCGGTCGCCGGGTTCAATGGCAGGAGTTCCGTGCATCGCGCGAGTCTTGTCGAAGCGGGCGGAAATCTTCCGGTCGTGATCATCTTCGTCGATTTTGAGGAGCACGTACAGAGAGTGCTCCCGAAACTGTTTGCCTTGGCGCCGCACAGGTTGATTGTCCGGGAGAACGTGCAGATCGAGCAGGGGTCGCTGGATTAGCATTACGCTACTAATTTGGATTCCAGATATCGACGTTCCACTTCCACGCGCCGTCTTCCTGCTTCCAGTGGACCACGTACTTTACCGTGACAATCGAGCCGTCTCCCACAGTGAGATCCGCCCTGCCGATCTCGACGACGCTTTCGCCGGCGGTTTCGGCTTCCACGACCGTAAGCTTCGCGCTCTTTAATCCCATACCGGCGATCGCCTGTTTCCAGAAGCCCTTGATGTTGTCTCTGCCGGAAATCATCGGCGCGCCGGGCGGGAGAATTCGGGCATCGGGTGTGTAGACGCGGTCAAGAGCGTCTGTGTTGTTTTTCTGGATGACCTGCGAGTCGAAGAATTCGTTGGTTTGCCGCATTGCGGCGAGGACGGAATCGGAGACTCTGATTTTGTTGTGCGGGGCTGGCGAGGTTGACATGGCGTCAATTGTACACCCCTTGGCAGTTTGACGAGCGGACCTTGTTTGCGCTAATCTCGACCTAAGTTGGACTTGTCCATGTTTGTAGTCCTCGCCCTCTAACTCGCTCCGTCGAGAGCGCCGATCCAGTCGCTGACCGCGATCTCCGTCTCGACACCTGTTTCCCCTTCTTGAACGAGCATCCGGAGGATTTCTATTTTATGTCCCAAGGTCCCGAGCTATCCCAAGTTATCCCTCAAGAGCGCAGCGGCTTCGCGTCCATCTTCGGCTCCATCCGCGACGCCATCAAAGGCGACTCGCACCGCGACTTCACCAAAGAACCCATTGGCCGCGCCATCGCTCTGCTCGCGATTCCGATGGTTCTCGAAATGGCCATGGAGTCGCTGTTCGCCGTGGTCGACATGTTCTGGGTCGCGCATGTCAGCGCGGATGCGGTGGCCACTGTCGGGCTGACCGAAGCTGTCCTGACGCTGTTGTTTTCGGTCGCCATGGGATTGAGCGTTGCCACCGCCGCCATGGTCGCGCGAAGGATCGGGGAAAAAGACAACGAGGCTGCCTCAGGTGTGGCGGCGCAATCCATTCTCCTGGGCCTGATGATCGCCGCGGTTTGCGGAGTGGCCGGCGCGTGGTTTGCTCCGGACGTTCTGCGGCTGATGGGAGCATCGCGCTCGATTATCGCGACCGGCGCCGGCTACACTCGCGTGATTTACGGCGGCAGCGCCGCCGTGGTGCTGCTGTTCATCATCAACGCCGTGTTTCGCGGCGCGGGCGACGCAACTCTCGCGATGCGCGTTCTATGGATCGCCAATCTCATCAACATCGTTCTGAACCCGCTGCTGATTTTCGGACTGGGACCGTTTCCGCGATTGGGAGTGCTGGGCTCGGGGATCGGAACCACGGTCGGGCGATCCACCGGCGTGCTGATTCAGATCTGGATGCTGGCGCGCGGGAAAAGCCGCGTGGTGGTGCGCGCGCGCCATTTCCACTTCAGCCCGGAATCGATGATGAGCCTGGTCCGGCTCTCCATCGGCGGAATCTTCCAATATTTCATCGGCATGGCGAGCTGGATTGGAATGGTGCGGATGGTGTCGAGCTTCGGCAGCGCAGCGGTCGCGGGCTACACCGTGGCGATGCGCATTTTCATCTTCGCGATTCTGCCGAGTTGGGGCATGGCCAACGCCGCAGCCACGCTGGTGGGCCAGAACCTGGGCGCGCACAGACCCGATCGCGCGGAGCAATCGGTGTGGCGCGCGGGGCTCTACAACATGTGTTTTCTGGGACTTGTCGCCGCGACGTTCATCATTTTCGCGGGCACTCTGGTGTCCATTTTCACAAGCGATCCGGCAGTCATTCCGCTCGCGGTGAACGCGCTGCGCATCGTGAGCTACGGCTACATTTTCTACGCGTGGGGGATGGTGATCGCGCAGGCGTTCAACGGCGCGGGCGATACTTACACGCCTACTATGATCAGCTTAGGGACGAGTTGGGCGGTGCAGATGCCGCTGGCGTGGTTTCTCGCGTTTAAGTTGAATTTCGGACCAGACGGGGTTTTCATGTCCATCGCGATATCGGCGTCGCTGTATGCGGTGGTGGCGCTGCTGATATTCCGGCGCGGCGGGTGGAAGCAGAGAAAGGTCTAGAAACGGCGGCGTGGCCCGTGTCCCATCCGCGTCGCGCCCGCGTCCCGTCCGCGTCCGGTCCGCGTCCCGTCCGCGTCCCATCCGCGTCGAATCCGCGGTAAATCCACGGGCGATCCACGGTAAAATTGAGGCATCCGTGGCATCTCCCACCAAACCGCTCGACGTGCGCCAGTTCTTTGGGCATAGAGGCCTGCTTTCGGAGTGGCATCCGAAGTACGAGCATCGCCCCGGGCAGATCGAGATGGCGCAGGCCGTGGAATCGGCGCTGGCCGAAAAAAAACATCTGATCGTCGAAGCGGGCACCGGCACCGGTAAGACGCTCGCGTACCTGGTGCCTGCGATTCTGTCCGGCCGCCGCGTGGTAATTTCCACGGGCACGAAAAATCTCCAAGAGCAGCTTTTCTTCAAGGACATTCCTTTTCTTGAAAAGCATCTGGGTCCACTGCGGGCTTGCTACATGAAGGGGCGCGGAAACTACGCCTGCCGCCAGAAAATTTACGACGCCGACAAGGAGCCGATGCTCAGCGGGCTGGAAGAGGTCGCCGATTTTCAGATCATTCGTGAATGGGAAAAAACCACCGAGACCGGCGATCGCGCGGAGATCAAGGCACTGCCTGAGTCGAGCGGGGCGTGGGCGAAAATCGACGCGCGCAGCGAGATGTGCACCGGCCAGAAATGCAAGCAGTTCGACCGCTGCTTCATCACGCGCATGCATCAGAAGGCGCAGGAGAGCGACATCATCATCGTCAATCACCATCTGCTTTTCGCCGATCTCGCGGTGAAGGACGGCGGCGAAAACGCGGGCATCATTCCCGATTACAACTCCGTGATTTTCGACGAAGCGCACGACGTGGAAGACGTCGCGGGCCAGTACTTCGGCGTGTCCGTGTCGAATTACCACTTCGAAGAGCTGGTGCGCGACGTCACCGGGGTTTCCATTCGCAAGGAATTCGGATCGCAGGAACTGGACCGAGTCCTGATGATGCTCGGCGACTGCGCCGCCAGGTTTCTTGGATTGTTCGATGCGCCCGACGGACGCACCGGGTTCCGGTCGCACGAAGCGTTTCTGATCAAGCATGAGGACGTGTATCGGGATGTGCTGGCGGGGCTGGAACTGGTCGCGCTGCGCCTGGAAATGTTGAAGTCGGCGCCGGAGGAAGCCATCCCGCTGGTGAATCGCGCCAGGGAGATCGCCCGGCGTCTGCAATTTTGGATGGAGAGCTCGAATCGCGCGTATGTTTATTGGATCGAGCGGCGCGGCCGCGGCACATTCCTGCAAGCTACACCCATCGACGTTTCGCAATTGCTCGACGAAAAACTCTTCGACCGGATCGATACGGTGGTGCTGACCTCGGCAACGCTCGCCGTAACGGGCGGATTCGATTTCCTGAAGGCGAGGCTGGGCGTTCGCAATGCGCGGGCACTGGTGGTGCCCAGCCATTTCGATTACTCGAAGCAGGCGCTTTTCTATGTCCCGCAGAATCTCCCCGACCCGCGCAACGCCGCCTTCGCGGCTGCCGCGGCAACCGAAATCGTGGAGCTGCTGATGCACAGCCGGGGTCGCGCATTCGTCCTGTTCACCAGCTATCAGCAGATGCGGCTGATCTACGATCGGGTATCGCTGGACATCCCCTATCAAACTTTTCTGCAAGGCACCGGGCCGCGGAACGCGCTGCTGGAGGAGTTTCGTTCGACGCCCAACGCGGTGCTGTTCGCGACATCGTCCTTCTGGCAGGGAGTGGATGTGCCGGGCGGCCAGTTGAGCTGCGTGATCATCGACAAACTTCCGTTCGCGGTGCCCAGCGATCCGGTGGTGGAGGCGCGTATCGCGGCGATTCGAGAGGAGGGTGGCGATGCGTTCAACGGCTATCAGGTTCCGCAGGCGGCCATTGCGCTGAAGCAGGGATTCGGGCGATTGATCCGCAGCCGCACGGATCGCGGCGTGCTGGCGCTGCTGGACAATCGCATTTCAAAGACCCGCTACGGGCAGACCTTTTTCGATAGCCTGCCGGATTACGCTTTCACCACCAACCGCGAAGATGTGCGAAGATTTTTTCAGATTTAGGATACGGGTTTAATAACTATGTTTGAGATTTCGGTGGAACAGACTTTCGCCGCCGGCCACGCGCTGCGCAACTACAAGGGCCGTTGCGAAAATGTCCACGGTCACAATTTTCGCGTGCAGGTAAAGATTCAAGGCGAGCGGCTGGACGATACCGGGCTGCTGGTGGATTTTATCGACGTGAAGGGCTTGATGCGCGGCGTGATCGATCGGCTGGATCACCAGTTTCTGAACGAGATCGCTCCGTTCGACGTGAAGAACCCGTCGGCGGAGAATATCGCTGAATATTTTCACGAGGAAATGACGCGGGGTCTGGCGGCGACGCCGGTTCCGGTGCGAATTCGCGAAGTCACCGTGTGGGAGACGGATATTCAGAGCGCTACGTATCGACCTTAGAATGTGGGGCCGCCAGTCATGTTTGAACAATGGGCGGCGAGCCGGTCTCCCGAACGGCTTCTCCTTGTTGGTGCAGAAAGCCGGCTTGAGAGCCGGCTTGCCGGCAAGACTGCCGGCCCCACATGGACCGCGGCCTACGACCTAGCAGCAATCGCTAACTTCGATGCGCGTTCGAGATAACTGCGGATGAAGGCGGTCGCCTGCGCGGTAAGTAGCGGGGTCTCGGAAAAGTTCTCAGAAGATAATTTGCCCTCGGCGTATTCGAGCGTGCCGAATTCCACGGGCGAGTGATCCTTTTCAATTACCCAGATGATCCGCACGCGGCCACCGGCTTCGCCGATCACCGAGAATCGCACGGCATCGGGTGCGGCGGCGGGAAGACGGCCGCAATGGTCGCGCGCGTAGCCGCAATTGCAGAGGTCGCGTTGATCGGATTCCGTGGGCTCAAACAGATCTGGAGGCTGCGCGTGGCAGACGCCTCGATACGCGTCGCCGAGGGGCAGACGCGGAGCGTGAAGCCACTCCATGGTCTCTAAACGCTCGACGGGCATGAAAAAAGGACAAGGCATTGTTCAACACAGGCTAAAGCCTGGTAGTGAGTCAGTTTTAAAAATTGACCCAACACACGAAAAGCAGATCCCTCGCTGCGCTCGGGATGACGGGGGCGGGGGCCACCTTTGATTGAACTGCCCACTACCTAAAGCCTGTGCCACCGTGCTGGTATCCTAGCATTGTTGGAACCTACCCGCATCGAAATCCTGCAACAACTGATTGCACAGAATCCGGCGAGCTCTTTCGCTCGCTACGGACTCGCGATGGAGTTTGTGAAGTCCGGAGATCTCGAGGGGGGTGTCCGCGAATTCGCGGCGATACTTGATACTGATCCGAACTATTCCGCTGCGTATTTTCACGGCGGCCAGACGCTCGAAAAGCTGGGCCGGTTGGACGATGCGCGGGACTACTATCGCCGCGGACTTGCCGTCACGCGCGATCCGCATGCACGCGCCGAGCTGCAGGCTTCGCTGGATATTTTGGGGGAATAAGGGTTCATCGCGACGCGCTCCGAGAAACCGCTCCCTTTCGCGGCTCGTAAACGTTTGTAACGCAGGCTAAAGCCTGCGCCACCTCGATATACTAGGAATGCCGAAGGATTTTCTTGCGACGATTCACTGCACTTTTCCCGCTCGCCCTGCTGTTCGCGACGCCCGTGGTGCCACAACAGGTGCCGCAGGCTAGGCCTCAGCAAAGCCCGCCGCGGCAAGTTCAGGCCGGGCAGGGTCAGGGCGCGCAGGTTCAGACCGGGCAGGGTCAACTGGATGCAAGCCCGACGATTTTCGCGGTGATGGTGGCGCTGAATGCATCGGGATTCGATGCCGATAAGGACTCCGCCACCAATTCGCCGCTGCGCAGGCAGATTCGCGATTATTTCGGGGTGCAGCACTCTGAGAGCCTGGATGCGCTCCGGCGCTTCGTCCGCGATCATCACCAAAAGGACCCCGGCGCGGATCTGGGCCAATACATTTCCTATGCCCTGTCAGTGGGCGATCCGCCGAAATTCGAGTATCGATACGACGTTTCAGTGCTGCCGCCGGACGTCGAGCGGCTGGATGGATTCACCCCGCTGCTCGCGGCTTTTTACAGAGACGCGCATCTTGACGACTTGTGGAAGCAGGCGCAGCCGTTTTACGACCAGGCCATCGCGCAGCTTCACGACCCCGTAGCTCTGGGCGTGCTTCAAGCCAATCTTTATCTGCGAAATACAACCAGCGGTTACCTGGGCCGGCGCTTTCAGATTTACGTCGATTTGTTCGGGCCGCCCAACCAGGTGCAGACGCGCAGCTACCTCGACGATTATTTCGTGGTGGTGACGCCCGCGACGGACCCGCCGGTGGAAGCGATTCGCCATTCGTATCTGCACTATTTGCTCGACCCGGTTCCCTTGAAGTTCTCGAAATCCTTGGAAGAGAAGCGCGCGCTGGCCGATTATGCGCAAGGCTCACCGATCCTCGAGGATCAGTACAAGAACGATTTCATTCTGCTGACCACGGAGTGCCTGATCAAGGCCGTGGAAAGCCGCATCGACCGCAAGCCGGCGCAGGTGGAGCAAGCGTTACGAGAGGGTTTTGTGCTGACGCCCGCCATCGCGGAGCAGCTCGTGGAATTCGAGAAGCAGGAAGTTTCCCTGCGGCTGTACTTTCCGGAACTGATCGGCGCCATCGACCTGGCGCGCGAGGAACAGCGCCTGGACCACATCGATTTCGCGTCGGAGCGCGCGTCGCGGCGGGTTCGAACCGTCACCCGGGAAGTCGGGCCACCGGAGTTGACCGGAGCGGCGAAGACGCTGGCAGATGCGGAGAACGCCTACAGCGCTCACGATTTGCCGAAGGCCCGCGCTCTCTTTCTCCAGGCGCTGAAGCAGACCGAGGAGAAATCGACGCACGCGAAAGCGTATTATGGTTTGGCGCGGATCACGGTGCTGGAGCGGGACCCGGAAACCGGGGATCGTTTGTTCCGGAAAGTGCTGGAACTCGAACCGGACCCCGAAACGAAGTCGTGGAGTCTGCTGTATTTGGGGCGCCTGGCCGATTCGCAGAACCTGCATGACGAGGCAGTGGAACATTACCAGGCAGCGCTGGCCGTCGAAGGCGCTCCGGAAACGGTGCGGAAGGCGGCAGAACAAGGATTGAAAGAAGCATTTGTCAAGAAATAAATTAGCGAATCCACAAATGAGGAATATCAGGATGAGGAATCGATTACTCGCCGGCATAGCCGGTATGATTGCCGTCGCCGGTCTGGTGATGGCGCAAGCCAAGGTCTCCAAGAAAGAATACGACGCCTTCATGGCGATTCAGAACGCGCCGTCGCCGGAAATGCAAATGGAGGCCGCGGACAAATTCGTCACTGGCTTCGCCGACTCAACGTTGAAGTCGGTCGCGCTGTTTCTGGCGGCGAATGCGGCCGAGCGGAAGAACGACGCGACTAAGGCAATCGTGTACGGCCAAAGCGCGATCGATGCCGATCCCAAGAATTACCAGGCGATGATTCTGGTGGCCGGCGAGCTGGCTCGCGGAACTCATGAGAACGATCTGGATAAGGAAGAGAAGCTGGCCCGAGTCGACAAGATGGCGAACGACGCCATCGAAATGGTCAAAGCCGCGCCCAAGCCGAACGCCACGTTGACCGACGATCAGTGGGCCAGCGCTAAGAAGGATTTCACGGCGCAGGCGTATGAGGATCTGGGGATGGCGGCGACGGTGCGAAAGAAGTACGATGTCGCGATCGCGGAGTTCAAAGCGGCAATTGAAACCGGGACGGTGCCGAACACCACCACGATGGTCCGGCTGGCGGGCGTTTACGATCAGGCCGGCAAGCCCAATGAGAGTCTGGCGCTGCTGACGAAGGTGTTGGCGGATCCGAGTGTGCAGCCGGTGGTGAAGCAATTCGCCGAGCGCGAGAAAGCCGTCGCGGAGAAGTTGAAAGCTGCCGCGAAGTAGAAAGAAGCAGGGCGTTGCGGGTCGAGATTCGCCGGCAAACGGGAGCGGCACTCGACTGGCTGGTCCGGTGTCGCGGAGATATTTGACTTAATCCTTGGAGCTACAGCCGCTGGCCCAGTCCGGCCGTTCGCAGGACCACTGTGCGCTATCGCCGGGCATTGAGCAATTGAGCAGCGGTGGGCGTCTACTACAAGCGATAGGACGTTCCCGAAACAAAATCAGCCTAAAATACACGTAGCACGTTATGACTGCTGAGTTGGGAAATCTCGAGAAGGCGCTGGGGCACACTTTTGCGAACCGAGAGCTGCTGGCGCAGGCGCTCACCCACAAATCCAGGGTTTACGAGAAGACCCCGGAGGGGCAATGTTCGGCCGATAATGAACAGCTTGAATTTCTGGGGGATGCGATCCTCGGATTCGCGGTGAGCGAGTGCCTGGTGCGCCGCTATGCATCGTACCCGGAGGGCCGGCTATCGAAACTCAAAGCCCACCTGGTGAGCGCAACCAGACTGCACGAGGTCGCGCAGGAATTAGGGCTCGGCGAGTACCTGTTCCTGGGGCGCGGCGAAGAAATGTCCGGCGGCCGGGGAAAAAAGGCGCTTCTTTCCGACGCCGTGGAGGCGCTGATTGCGGCGCTGTACCTGGACGCCGGTCTGGACATGGCGCGCCGGTTCATCGAGACCTGGGTGATTGGCGAGTTTCAGGTCAGCGAAGACGGCTCCGACGCGGAGCTCACCGATTATAAGAGCGCACTGCAAGAGACGGCGCAGGCGCTGAAACTGCCCCCGCCGAGGTACGTGATCGTCGCCGAGAACGGTCCGGAGCACGTCAAGACGTTTACGGTGGAAGTGCGGCTGGGGAAAGAATGGGTCAGCCAGGCACAGGGATTGTCGAAGAAGAGCGCGGGCCAGAAAGCGGCTCAGCAGATTCTCCAGCAGTTGACCGAGTGGGGGCGGTAAAGCCGTTTAGAAGAAGAAGTCAGAAGTCAGAAGTCAGAATTAGCAACCGGCCTTCATTCTGACTTCCGGCCTGATTCGCAGGAGGGGCTTCGTGCGAAATTGGTGTACTGTCCCTGTTTTTCAAGCAGCTCCCAAGAGGATCAAATGAAAAGATTCACCACTGGATTTGTGATCGGGCTTTTGTTCGCGGCTCTAGTGGCCGCGATTGTAGTGCTCGCCGCGATGCGGTTGGGCGAGCGCAAAGTGACCGTCGCCGACGGATCCACGCTGGTGGTACATCTGGAAGCCGATCTGCCGGAACAGGCGCCGGTGGAACTGCCTCTGCCGTTTCTCGAACAGCAGCAGCCGATGACGATGATCGAGGTCTGGCAGCTTTTCCGTAAAGCGGCGTCGGATTCGCGGATCAAGGCAATTGTGCTGGAGCCGCGCGGCCTTTCGGTCGGATGGGCCAAGCTCGAGGAACTCCATGACGACATCGCGGCGTTCCGGAGGTCCGGCAAGCCGGTGTACGCGTATTTGCGCGGCGCGTCGGCGCGCGAATATTACGTGGCCACGGCGGCCGATCGCATCTACATGTCGCCCGAAGACGAGCTGGACGTCAAGGGCCTGCGCGTGGAGCTGATGTTCGTGAAAACTACCCTCGACAAGCTCGGCGTGCAGATGGAGTTCGAGCATGTGGGCAAATACAAAGACGCCCCGGATATGTATACGCGCACGTCGCCCACGCCGGAGACGCTGGAGGTGATGAACCAGATACTAGACCAGTTGTACGGAAGCCTGGTGGACACCATCGCGAAGGGGCGGAATAAATCGGCGGATCAGATTCGCGCCACGCTCGACGACGGACCGTTCGTGGGGAAATCGGCGATCGACAACGGAATGATCGACGGGCTTCTCTACGAAGACCAGGTTTACGGTGAATTGAAAGTGAGAATGAAGGCGGACATTAAGCGCATCGGCGAGCAGGATTACATCCGCGCGGCAGCCCCGGGCAGCGACGGGGCATCCAAGATCGCGTTCGTAGTGGGCGATGGCGAGATTACGCGAGGCAGTACGCATGACGACCTTACCGGCGACGGAATCACGGCGACAGCGATGGTGCGCGTGCTGCGGCAGGTGGGCGAAGATTCGTCGATCAAGGGAGTGATCCTGCGGATCGATTCACCCGGCGGCGACGGGATTGCGTCCGACGATATCCTGCACGCGGCGAAGGACCTGAGCAGCAAGAAGCCGATGGTGATTTCAATGGGAGATCTGGCGGCTTCGGGCGGCTATTTCATCGCGATGACCGGAGATCCCATCATCGCCTATCCGAATACGGAGACGGGGTCGATCGGCGTGTTTTTCGGCAAACCCGTTTTGAAGGGACTGTACGACAAAATCGGCGTGAACAAGGACACGCTCAAGCGCGGGAAATTCGCGGATATCGATACCGATACCCGCCCGCTGAACGATGAAGAGCGGGCCAAGCTGAGGCGCGAGATCGACGTGTTTTATCGCGGCTTTGTGGAGCGCGTGGCGGCGGGGCGCAAGCGCCCCTACGACCAGATGGAGGCGCTGGCGCAGGGGCGAGTGTGGATGGGTGCGCAAGCCAAAAAGAACGGGCTGGTGGATGAATTGGGCGGCTTGGATCGGGCGGTCGAGCTAATCAAAGAGCGCGCGAAGATTCCCGCCTCGGAGAAGGTCGCGCTGGTGACGTTTCCGCCGCGGCGGACGGTTTGGGACATCCTGTTAAACCGGTCGGACGATGCGGATGTGGAGTCGCTGATCGCGCGGCGGGCGAGGGCGCTGGTGGGGAAGTTACCGGTGCGGTCGTTAATCCACGGCGGCATCATGGAATTGATGCCGTACTCGATTGAAGTGAAGTAGCCGGATCCTTCAGCCGCTGTTGCGGGCGCGCAGGCCGCTCCATTCCTCGCAAATCAGAATCGAATTGGCGGGATTGTTGGGAGCGTATTTTAGGCTCGCGATTCCGATCAGCCGGTCCGGTTCGGCGGGCAATTGCTCGCGCAGCGCGCTGACATCCTGGGAGGCGGTGTACTGCACGCCGCGGATCGAATAGGTGTAGTAGATCACGGCGTCGCTGGCTTCGGTAATCAGCGCGTCGCCGAGCCGCCCCAGCCGGTTGACACTCAAACGCCGCTTGCGCTCGCGCTTTTCGGGCGTTCCGTGGACGCGTAGCGCGACAAAAATCGCGACCCCGATCAGGATGGCGGCCAGACCGCCTAGAGCAGCGATCTCAGCGCGGGGTGACATTTACCGGGCGGATGGCGCTGCCTGAAAAACCTTGGCGTAGTCCTTCAGAAAAATTTCGAGGCCCTTGTCGGTCAGCGGGTGCGTGAACAACGCATCGATCACCTTAAAAGGCAACGTGCCGATGTGCGCGCCCGCTTTGGCGGCCTCGACCACGTGATTCGAATTGCGGAGCGATGCCGCTAAAACCTGCGTGTTGAATCCGAAGTTGCGGTAAATCTGAACGATGTCGCGGATGAGATCTATCCCATTTGCACCGACATCGTCAAGGCGGCCGACGAAGGGACTGACAAAATACGCTCCGGCTTTCGCAGCGAGCAGCGCCTGCCCGGCCGAAAAACACAGCGTTACATTCACGCGAATGCCTTCGCGGCTGAGCAGCGAACAGGTGCGGATGCCGTCCCGGGTGAGCGGAACTTTCACCACCACGTTGGGGTGGATTTTCGCCAGCTTGCGCCCTTCCTCGAGCATCGCATCGGATTCCGTGGCAACCACTTCCGCGCTGATATCGCCGTCGATGATGTCGCAGATCTTGCGGATCTGCTCGTCCATCGCGACGCCCTCCCGCGCAATCAGTGAGGGGTTGGTGGTTACGCCGTCGATGATGCCCCAGCGCGCGCCGGCTCGCAGTTCGTCGAGATTCGCCGTATCGAGAAAGAATTTCATGGGATGGTTAGGGTGAATCGTCGATTATAGCATCGGGCGCGCTGCTTATCGTACTGCCCGAAGGCGTGATCGCGTATAATGGTAGGCGTTGCCGGGACCCGGTCGCCCCCAGACCGGGCATCGCTTTCAGTACAATGTTTTGAGTGCGTCCCGAACGGTAGCCGTGCTGTACCCGAAACGGTAAGGAAGCAGATTCTTCGCGCCCCGGGCGCTTGTGACGGAGAGAGGCCCATGGTCACCAGTTCGTTCCTAGCGGCATTGTTGCTGGACAACGGGACTTCCTCCACCGTCAGCCGGGTTTGGGATTCGCTCTTTTACGATCCTTTCGCCGGTATCCATCATCTCGTTTTTTTCGATTGGGCGATCTTAATCGCCTATTTCGGCGTGCTCGCCGTGCTGTCCTGTTATGGTTTGCATCGCTACGAAATGATCCGCGGCTACTGGAAGCATCGCAAGCGGCTTTCCGAAGCTCCCGAGCCGCAGCGATTCGCCGAGCTTCCGCGCGTCACCATACAGCTTCCGATCTATAACGAACGTTATGTGGTGGAGCGGCTGATCGAAGAAACCAGCAAGATGGATTATCCGCGGCATCTGCTCGAAATCCAGGTGCTGGACGATTCGACGGACGAGACGCACGCGTTCACGGAACGGCTGGTGGCCGGGCATCGCGCCGCGGGAGTGCCCATCGAATACATCCATCGCACCAACCGTCAAGGCTATAAAGCCGGCGCGCTGCAAAACGGACTGAAGACCGCGACCGGTGAGATCGTGGCCATTTTCGACGCCGACTTCGTTCCGCCCGCGGATTTCCTACAGAAGACCGTCCATTATTTTTCCGATCCGAAAACGGGGATGGTGCAGACCCGCTGGGCCTATCTGAATCGCCACTACAACGTGTTGACGGAAGTGCAGGCGATGCTGCTCGACGGGCACTTTGTCCTGGAGCACGTCGCGCGCAGCGGCGGCGGGCTGTTCTTCAACTTCAACGGGACGGCGGGTCTGCTGCGGCGTTCGATGATCGACGACGCGGGCGGCTGGCAGCACGACACGCTCACGGAAGATTCGGACTTGAGCTATCGCGCGCAACTCAAGGGCTGGAAATTCGTCTACGTCCCGTCGATCGAATGCCCCTCGGAGCTGCCGGTCGATACGTATGGATTCCAGGTGCAGCAATCGCGATGGGCCAAGGGGCTGACGCAGGTCGCCATTAAGCTGCTGCCTTCGATCTTGCGCGCGAAACTGCCGTGGCGCGTGAAGCTGGAAGCGATCATGCACCTGACGCCCAATATCTCTTATCCCCTGATGATCGCCGTGAGCGCACTGATGCTGCCGGTGATGATCGTGCGGTATTACATGGGATGGTTCGAGATGCTAGTGATCGACACACCTCTGATCGCGGCGTCGTTCTGGTCCATCTCGGCGTTCTACGTGATCGCGCATCGCGCGCTGTTCCCCAAGACGTGGAAGCGCGCGTTCCTGTTTCTTCCGGCCCTGATGGCGGCGGGTGTGGCGTTGACCATCATCAATACGCGCGCCGTAATCGAAGCGCTGATCGGATATCAGACCGGTTTCGCGCGAACGCCAAAATACGCGATCGGCGGCGATCAGAGAGTTGCTCTCGCCAACGTCAAGTATCGGCGGCGCAGTGGATGGCTGCCCTATGCCGAACTCGCCGTGGGCGCGTATTTTCTGACAATGGTCATCTATGCGATCGAGTCGCAAAATTATCTGGCGACTCCGTTCCTGCTGCTGTTCGTCGGTGGATACTTCTGGGCCGGGTCCACGACGCTGTGGGAAGAGTATCAGGGCAAGCTGCAATGGCGGCGCGAGCGCGCTCTGTCCAAAGTCGCCGGCGAAGTGGAAGCCTGAGGGTCACCCTTCACACACGCGTCCATCCCTTAGGCATCGCGCGGCGGCCAGCCTACTTTTCGAGCAGGAAACTTCCGGCAAACAAAGCATCGATGCCCGAGGAATAGAAGCTGCGCACAGCGTCGCGGGGCGTCGACACCAGCGGATCGCCAAACAAATTGAAGCTGGTGTTATACAGCACCGGCAGCCCGGTGGCCTTGCCGGCTTCGTGCAACAACCGATGAAACAGCGGATTATCGGCCTCGGAAACCGTGTGGACGCGCACCCGGTCTTCGCCGAGGATCGCCGATTCGAAGGTCTTGCGATGCCGCGGGCGCACACGGCTCACAGTAGCGATGTGACGCGCGTTGGGACCCGCTTCGAAATATTCAGCGGCGACCTCGGCGGGAACCGACGCGGCAAATTTGCGGAACGGCTCGCGATGCTTGATGAACACGTTCAGATTCTCAGTGGAATACGGATCAAGCGGCGACGCGAGAATGCTGCGATTGCCCAGCGCTCGCGGGCCGAACTCCATGCGGCCGTGCATCCAAGCGACAATCTTGTGGTCGCCCAGGAGGCGCACGGCGGTAGAAAGAAGTTCATCGGTGGAACGCAAATACTGAAATCGCAGCTTGCAGTTTTCCAGCACCTGTTTGATTTGCTCGGCACTATAACTGGGACCGAGCAGCAACGATCCCTGGTGTGATTCCTGTTGTGATTCGAGTGACGACCCGCACCTTCGGGGCTGCCGGCGCACATGGTGCCAGGCGTGATACACCGCGCCCAGCGCCGTACCCGCGTTGCCCGCAGCCGGTTGGACGAAAACGTTTTCCCACCGGCCGGATCGCTCCAGGAATTCGACCAGCAGCGCGTTGTAAAACAGACCGCCGGCGAGACAGAGGTTGCCGCTCCCGTCGGCATTCTTGCCTTCAGAGGCCAGCCCGAGCACCGTATCCTCCACCGCTTTTTGCAGACCGCGCGCAATGGCGGGCGCGAGCGACGCGGGAATCGCCGCGCCATCGGCGAGTCCCAGCGAGTCGTAAAACTTCGCGCTAAAGCCCCCCGACGCGACTCGATGGCCGTCGAAGAATGTAGGATCAAGGCGCGCGGAATCTGAAAGAATCCGGCGGAACAACCCGCCGAAGCGCTCGTCGCCGGAAGCCGAAAGCCATTGCACCTTGTGCTCCTCGGCCCCCGCGCGGAACCCCAGCAGATCCGTCACGGCGCGATATAAACGGCCGATGGAATCCGGGTAATACCATTCCTTGTCAAGGTCGATCTGATTGGCGCTGCCCCTCCATCGCGCGCCGCAACGAAAATCGCCCGCATGATCCAGTGTCAAGACGGTCGCGCGTTCGAATGGCGACGCGTAAAACGCCGAGGCCGCGTGGGCAAGATGATGCTCGACGACGACGATTTCGCTGTTGGGAAACTGATCGCGCAGCGTGACATGGAACTGCGCCTCGGGTCCGCCGGTGAACGGCCGCGCGACAGCCACGCAATCCACTTGCTCCCGCGACGCGCCCGCCAGACGCAGGCATTCGGCGATAGCGGCCTGCGGAATCGCGCCGGGCGCCGGACTGCGCGTCAACTTCGCTTCCTCAATCGCCGCGCGCAGTTCGCCGTCTTTGATAACCGCGCACGCCGCGTCGCCGAGGAGGCCGCCTAATCCGAGAATCACCATGATCGTACTCTATTTCGACTTCTTTTCGATCTTCGCCCAAGTGTCTTTCAGACTCACTGTGCGATTGAAAACCAGTGGCTCGGCTGGCGAGTCCTTGTCTACCACGAAATATCCGAGCCTTTCAAATTGATATCGCGATCCCGGCGCCACTCCCTTGAGACTCGGCTCCAGTTTGCAGCCGGTCAGGATCTCCATCGAATGCGGATTCAAATTGTCGGTGAAGTCGCCGCCTTCCGCTACCTCGCCCGGATTCTCTTTGGTGAACAGCGTCTCGTAGATGCGAACCTCCGCGTCTATGGCGTGCGCGGCGGAGACCCAGTGGATGGTCGATTTCACCTTGCGGCCGTCGGGCGGTGAGTTGCCTCCGCGAGTAGCGGGATCGTACGTGCAATGGACCTCCACCACTTCGCCCTTCTCATCTTTAACCACGCCGGTACAGGTGATGAAGTAGCCATAGCGAAGGCGCACCTCCTTGCCCGGCGACAACCGGAAATACTGCTTGGGCGGATCCTCGCGAAAATCTTCCTGCTCGATATACAGGACGCGTGAGAACGGAACGGCGCGGCTACCGGCGCTTTCGTCCTCGGGATTATTCACAGCCTGCATGTGCTCCACCTGCGTCTCCGGGTAATCGTCGATAACCACACGGAGAGGACGCAGCACGGCCATCACGCGCATCGCACGCCTATTCAGGTCCTCGCGCACGAAATATTCGAGCAGCGAGAACTCAGTCACCCCGTTGGTCTTCGAAACGCCGATGCGGCCGGAGAAATTTCGCAGCGCCTCCGGCGTGTAGCCGCGGCGGCGCATCCCCGAAATGGTCGGCATGCGAGGATCGTCCCAGCCGCGCACGTAACCCTTCTGCACCAGTTCGAGCAGCTTCCGCTTGCTCAGCAGCGTGTAGGTGAGATTGAGACGGTCGAATTCGATCTGCTGCGGATGATAGATGCCCAGCTGCTCGACGTACCAATCGTACAGGGGCCGGTGATCTTCGAATTCCAGTGTGCAGATGGAATGCGTGACGCGCTCGATCGAATCCGATTCCCCGTGCGCGAAATCGTACATTGGATAAATGCACCAGCGGTTGCCGGTGCGGTGATGCTCGGCGTGCAGGATGCGATACATGATCGGATCGCGCAGGTTTAGATTCGGCGCCGCCATATCAATCTTCGCGCGCAAGGTCCGCGCGCCGTCCGCGAATTCACCCGCCTTCATCCGGGCGAACAGGTCGAGATTCTCTGCGATCCCACGATTGCGATAGGGGCTTTCCTGACCGGGCTCGGTTAGAGTGCCGCGCTGCTGGCGAACCTGGTCGGGCGTCAGATCGCAAACGTACGCCTTGCCGGCTTCGATCAACTGCGCGGCCCAGGCGTAAAGCTGATCGAAATAATCCGACGCATAGAACAGCCGGTCTTCCCAGTCGCCGCCGAGCCAGTGCACGTCCTCGATGATCGAGTCCACGTATTCGGTTTCTTCTTTCGACGGATTGGTGTCGTCGAAACGAAGATTGCATTTGCCGCCGAATTCGTTCGCGAGTCCGAAATTGATATGGATCGATTTGGCATGGCCGACATGCAAATAACCATTCGGCTCCGGAGGGAAGCGCGTATGCACGCGTCCCCCATACTTGTTGGTCTTCAGATCGTCGAGGATGGTGTCGCGAATAAAATTCGACGGTGCCGGCGCGGCCGCATCGGGTTGGTTAGGAATACTCATGTCATTGAAATAGACGCGGTTGCCATAATGTGTCGAGCACGATCCACGCGCTTCAGTACTGTTTCGCGGCCGAGCACAACCAGCGTCTCAAACAACGGCGGCGCTACCTTGCGGCCACACACCGCGACGCGAATCGGCTGAAACATCTGGCCGGGCTTGATCTTCATCTGAACGGCGGCGGCGCGCAAAGCGGCATCCAGGCCATCGTGCGTGAACTCGGCCGTCGCAAGGACGTCGAGCGCCCGATCGAGTACCGCGCTCGCCATTGCCTGATCGCCTTTTTGCGGAATCAGCTCCGCCGGATCGTACGGCGCGAGTTCGTCGACGAAGAAGAAGTCCGCAACGAACTCGACGTCGCGGAGAAGCTTGATCCGCTCTTGAATCAGTGGAGTGATCTGCGGTAACTTTGCGCGGGCATGCGGCGGCACGAACGGTTCAAGCAGCTTAGCCAAATCCCCGGCGGACATGGTGCGGATGTGTTCCGCATTCAGCCACACGGCCTTGGGATCGAACGGATCTTGCTCACTGAAATTGATGGTCGCATTGCTGCGATTGACGCCCTCCAGCGAAAATGCGGCGATCAACTCCTCGATCGTCATTTGCTCGCGATCGTCTTTTGGCGACCATCCCAGCAACACCACGAAATTGATAAACGCTGGCGCTAAAAATCCGGCGTCGCGATAAGTGGTCACGCTGACCACGGGTCCGTGTTTGCGTTTCGATAATTTCGAGCCGTCCGGCGCGATCAGCAGCGGCAGATGCGCGAAGTTCGGTGGAGCCACTCCCAGCGCCTCGAAAATCAGCGCGTGCTTGAACGTGTTGGTCAGATGATCCTGGCCCCGAATGATGTGCGTGATGCGAAGATCGGTATCGTCGGCGCAGGATGCCATGTGATAGGTCGGGACGCCGCTGGAACGCAGCAGCGCGAAATCCTCGATATCCGCGGTCGCCTTCGATTGCGGCCCGTAGACGAGATCGTCGAAGCGGACACATTCGCGGCTCTCGCGCGGAACCCGAAAGCGGAGCACGAACGGTTCTCCCTCGGCGGCGCGGCAGTCGCTTTCCGCGCGCGAAAGATCGCGCATCTCCGGATTCCCCAGCCATGGTCCGCCGGCGTGCGTTTTTTCTTCGAGATCCCCGGAAGCCGGAGTGAAATCGCGATACGCGAAACCCTTTTCGAAAATCTCATTCGCCAGCCGCCGATGCAAACCGCCGCGCTCGGATTGGCGATAAAACTCGTCCCAGCCGAGCCCCAGCCAGTTCAATCCGTCATAAATGGAATCGAGCGATGCCTGCGTGTTGCGCTCGATGTCGGTGTCGTCGATGCGCAGGATCATCGCACCTTGATTGTGACGGACGTATAGCCAGTTGAAAATAAACGTCCTCGCGCTGCCGATATGAAGATAACCGGTGGGCGAGGGAGCGAATCGCACTCTCAGCATGGGAAGTTTTAGGATAACAGCGCGGCCCCACCTCGATAGTGGCCCCGGTTACTGAAGTTTGAGGAATTGAAAAACGTTGCTGTAATTGTCGGTCCATTCGCGAAGACGCGAAGGGGCGACGGCGGTGGATAGATCGGCGTTATCGAAACTGTGGCTTTGAAACCACGCGAGATTAGACGTCAACAGTACCCACGTCGAAGGCAGTTCAAAGTCATTTTCGTCACCGTCATCGGCGACGATCGTCGCGATCTTGTCGAAATCGCGCGCGCCCAGAGCACACACCGGCGCAAGATCAAGGTAACGATTCGAAATATGGACCGCCAGAATTCCGGTGGGCTTGAGATGCCGGAAATACACCTTGAGCGCTTCGCGCGTGAGCAGGTGGATCGGAATTGCATCGCTCGAAAACGCGTCGACGGCAAGCACGTCGAATTGCTGGCTCGCCTGCGCCTCGAGAGTGAGCCGCGCATCGCCGAGCAGGATGCTCTTATCCGCGGGCGAATGCGCAAAGTAGTCGAACTCCGTCTGCGCGATCCGCTCGACCAGCGGATTGATCTCATAGATGCGGTACATGTCACCCGGGCGCGCGTACGCATTGAGCACCCCGGCGCCCAGGCCGATGACTCCCACGCGAATAGGGCCCTTTTCTTCGACCGCGAGAATTGCGCGGCCAACCCCGGAGTAGGGCCCGTAATACGAGATCGGCTTGTAGCGCAGTTTGTCATCGAGCACTTGGGAACCGTGCTTAATGGTTCCGTGAAACAACAGGCGCTCCGTGGCGAAATTAACGGCAGCATCGTCTTTCACGCGCAACTCGCCATAGAAATTTCTTTCGGAGAGTCGATAGCCTTTCCTCTCATCGTGTTCGCTGCGCGCAAGATACCCGGTGAGCGCACCCGCTCCGATCATCAGTACCGCTCGCAAGGGCCACGAACCGAGTTTCGAAATCGTGACGCTCCCCAGCAGGACCAAGGCAGGGATCGCGTACATCAGCAAGTCGCGGTGAAACTCGAAGGGCAGATGGAATAGGGCCGGCCGCGCGAGGATAACCGCCCCGATTACGAGCACGGCTCGCAGCGCCCACGCGCCGCTTCTCGGAATCCTCGCGTCCCACAGAACGATGGCGGCAAGAATCGCGCAGGCCACTAAGCCCACCTGCAACTCGAGATAAGTGGAAAAAATGCGCGGTGCGATAAGAGCGACGAATACTCCGCCGGTCGCTCCACCGAGCGAGATCATCAGGTAGAAGAGCGTCAAGAACCGCGGCGCGGGTCTGCGGCGCGCCAGTTCGCCATGACACAGCATGCAGCAGATGAACAGTCCGGCGGCGAATCCTGGAATCAAACGCCTGATGTGCAGGTTCCCGGATGCGGCCCAGATCATGTATGCCATGCCGCCCAGCGCGGGCGCGAGCAGTGGAACAAAAATCCAGCGCTGATACAGGCGATCGCTTTCGAACGCCACAATGAACGTCGCCAGATACAGCGAGAGAGGCACCACCCAGAGCAGCGGAATCGGCGCGACATTTTGACTGAGATGATTCGTCACGGAAACCAGCAGAGTCGACGCGCAGGCCGAAAGAGCGACCCATAGCGCCATCTCAGCGAGGCTGGGGCGTGCAGGATCGCCCGGTTCATCAGGTGTTGTGGACGATTCAACGGGCACGGATTCTCTACTGCGATCGGGCGTTGCGGAACTTGCCGCAGTGGTCCCGCTCGTCCCACCGGTGTAAGCGGCGTATCCGCACCACACCGCGAATAGAACATAAAGAGCGCTCCACGTGTACGCCTGCTGATGCGAGGTGAGCCTCGGCTCGACCACGAATGGAAAACTGAGCAGCGCCAGCATGGATCCGAAATTGGAGAGCGCGAACAACCGGTACGGCATCCCGCTGCCGGACCGGCGCACATACCACGCCTGCAAAAGCGGAGTGGTGGACGCCAGAAGAAAATACGGCAGCCCAATAGTCGCCGCAAGCAACGCGAGAATCCGCAGCGTCGGATCGCCGGCCTCGGACGGTTGCCATGTGGCCGACGGCAAAATCGGCAGCAGCGCGCAACTGATCGCCAGCAGTGCGATGTGCACAGCCGCTTGCGACTTCGCCCGCAAATGGCGAATGAGAATATGCGCGTACGCATATCCTGCCAGCAGGACCAACTGGAAAAATAGCATCGCCGCGCTCCACACCGCGGCCGATCCTCCGAACCACGGCAGAATGATTTTGGCGATCAGCGGCTGCACTTGGAACAGGAGGAAGGCGCTGAAGAAAATCGCGACTGCGTAAAGAATCATGATCGCGGCTATTTCAAAATCTGGATGACGTTGCTGTAATCGTCGGTCCACGGGCGAAAATTCGGACGGATTCGGAGCTTGTCGACGAATCCATCTTGAAACTCCGCGTGCGTGAAGATTGTCGCGGAGCGCGACAGCACCACCCAGTCCGAAGGTGAATAGTAATCTTCTTCCTCCCCATCGTCCGTGACGATGATGCCGGTCCAACCGGATTCGGCGGCGGCTGTGGCGACCACCGGCTCCAGATCGAGAAAGCGATTGGTGATGTGGAGCGCCATCACGGCGTCGGGCTTGAGGTGCCGCTGATAAATCGCGAAGGCTTGCCGCGTCAAAAGATGAACCGGAATCGAGTCGCTGCTGAACGCATCGATTACGAAAACATCCAGCGCTTCATTGGGCAGACCTTCCAGCACCAGCCGCCCATCGCCCAGAAAAATCTGCTTCGACGCGGGACAGGCGCGCAGAAAACCGAAATCGCGATTGGCGATCTGCGCCACCAAGGGGTTGATTTCGTAATAGTGCAGCGTGTCGCCCGCGCGTGCCAGCGCGGCAGTCACGCCGGCCCCCAGCCCCAGCACCCCAATGCGCAAAGTGCCCGTCTCGCCTTTTGCCCGGATCGCGCGCGAAACTCCGGAGCCGGTGCCGAAGTAGGAAGTTGCGATTCGCCCCGAGCCCGGCTGCAAAAGCTGCGTGCCGTGAGAAATCGTGCCGTGAATCAGAACTCGCCGCGCCGTGTAATATTGTCTTGCCGGATTGTCGCGCACGCGCAGTACTCCATAGAAGTTTCGAACCGAAAGCACGTACTCGCGATGCTTGTTCCACTCGGCGCGGCCGAGATAGATCGCGAAAGCCACCGTGAGAGCGATCATGACGCCGCGAACCGCGGCGCGCCGGGTTTCACCACGAATTGCATTCCACAGCACGCACGTCACCAATACCACGCATCCCACCATCGCAATGGGAAGCTCCCAATAGCCCGTGAATAAACGCGGCGCAGCCAGCGCGACGAATAAGCCTCCCGCCGCGCCTCCCGCCGAAACCATCAGATAGTAAAGCGTCAAATAGCGCGGATGCGGTTTCCGGCGCGCGAGCTCGCCGTGACACACCATGCAGCACACGAACAAAGCTCCGCACAGCGCCGGGATCAGTCGCTTCAGTTCCGCGTTGTTTTCGTACAGGGTATCGCCGTAGGCGAGCAGCCCCAGCGATCCCGCCAGCAGTGGCAGGAAAACGACGCGATGGTATAGGCGATCGAATTCGAAACAGACGATGAAGCTGAGCAGATAGAGACTCAACGGCACGATCCACAATAACGGGATCGGAGCGATGTTCTGCGTCAGGTGACTGGTTACCGCGAGCAATAGCGTGGATGCGCAGGCCGCGAGCCCGACCCATACTGCGATGTCGCTTGCCATCGGTCTTGCGATCGAAGCGGCATTGTGTTGGAGCGAATCCCCAGAAGCCGTGGCACTCGGCCCATCAGGAGCAGTGCTGCCAAGGGGAATTTCGCGGCCGCGGCTCTTCCATCCCGCGATCGCACAAATCACTGCGAACATCGCGTATCCGAGCGACCATATTTTCGCCTGCGCTCCCAGGGCGAGCTTAGGTTCAACCAGGACCGGATAGCTGAGCAGCGCGAGCATCGAACCAAAATTCGAGAGCGCGAACAAGCGATACGGAATCGCCCCGGCGCGCGTTCGCACGTACCAGGCTTGCAGCAGTGGACTGGTGGCCGAAAGCAGAATGTACGGCAACCCGGCCGTCGCAGCCAGCAGCAGAAGAATGTTCATCGCCGGATCTCCGCCGTCCCCGGCGTTCCCGAGCGCGGGTTTCCAATGTCCGGCGGGGATGATCGGCAGCACCAGCAGACTTGCCGTTAGAAGCGTGGCGTGCACCAGGATCTGGGTCTTCGGCTGCAAATATCGGACCAGACAGTGTGCGTAAAGATAACCGACCAGCAGGAACAGTTGAAAGAACAGCAGCGCCGCGCTCCACACCGCGGCCGATCCGCCGAACCACGGCAGGATGAACTTCGCGAGCATCGGCTGAATTTGAAAAAGAAGGAACGCACTGAGGAAGATCGTGGCGGCGTAGACCGGCATAGCTCACGGCCGCCATGGCGACCAGATCGCCCAGCATACCGTACCGGCATGCTTTCACGTGTTCCATCCCACGTCAGCGGGGGAATTAAAACACAGCATTCAGCGAAGGGCTCTGCGGTGTGAACAACTCCGCTCCATCCGCGGTGATATGCAGGTCGTCTTCCAGGCGCACGCCAAATTCGCCGTGAAGGTAGATGCCGGGTTCGTCGCTGAACACCATGTTGTGGACAATTTTCATCGGGTTGCCACGCACCAGATACGGCCATTCGTGCCCGTCCATCCCCATGCCATGTCCCACGCGATGCGTGAAATGATCATAGTTGGCGCCGAAGCCCGCATCGGCCACAACTTTCCGCGCGGCCGCGTCGATTTCCTTGCATTCCACTCCTGGACGCGCCGCCTTCACCGCAGCCGTCTGCGCCTGACGCACAATATCGAAAACCCGCTGCATCCGGTCGGTCGGTTTGCCGATCACGAAAGTACGGCTCAGGTCCGAGTGATAGCCTTCCACCTGGCATCCCCCGTCGATCAACAGGATCTCGCCGCGCTTGATCACCTGCGGCGTCGCCGATCCGTGTGGAAGCGCCGAAAATTCCCCGACTTGCACACCCGCACTCCCGGGAAATCCGAGCCGGGCGTGCGCGGCGGAAACCAATCCGGCGAAATCGTTCTGCGTCATGCCTTCGTGCAGGCTTTTCCACGCGGCATCGTAGGCCGCGAGCGTCACCTTCGACGCCAGGCGCATCAACTCGATTTCATGATCCGATTTCACCATCCGGCATCCCGCCGTCACCGGGGTCGCGCTCACCATCTTCATCGCCGGAGCCGCCTTGGCGATTCCATCCACGAACACGAACTTGACGGTCTCCTCGATCCCCACATTTCCCGCGGCGATGTTGCGCTCGCGCAGCCCGGCCGCGACCCGCGCGTAAGGGCTTTCGTCCTCCTGCCAGATCAGAACGCGCGGATCTTTCCCTCCGGGCCCCAGCGCGATCTGCTCCCGGGCGCGATCCTCTTCGAACCCCGGCGAGACGAAGAAAGGATCGCCTTTCGCCGCCACCACCATCGCGAATAGCCGCTCGCTTCCGCTCCAACGGATTGCGCCGAAATATTCGAGCGAGGTGCCTTGGGTCAGGACCATCGCGTCGATCTTGTTTTCGCGCATCAACTCTTGAGCGCGGGCGATCCTGGCGCGACGCTCTTCCGTCGTGATCGGCTTAGCCTCATCACGGCGGCTCTTTAATTGAAGGATCGGCGAATCCGAGGCAAGCGGAGGCGTCTGCGGGCCGCCGCGCTGGCCCAGCGCGAGCGTTTCGATCGCGGCCCCGGCTCCCAGGCTCGCGATAAGGTTCCGGCGAGTGATCATCTGAGCATCGTACTCCATTTGCTGATGACGAATGTCGGAAAGCCGCGAACACGTTCGAAATTCCGGTAGTGGGTCATTTGAAATCGTAGCGGGCCAATTTCCCACAACGCCGCTTGGAGCCGATCGGGATCGCAATTTGCACGCCGGTCTGATAGAGTTCTCTTTAGCTGTATGAAATAGAGGCATCGAGTGAACACGGAAGACCCTCGGGAATCAGGCGACTTACTGGAAGGTCAAAACCTCGTGCTGGAGCTGATTGCCCGGGGCGAGTCCCTTCACCAGGTGCTCGACACGCTATTGAGGATAATCCAATTGCAGTGCCCAGGGATGCTCGCTTCCATCCTCTTGCTCGACCCGGATGGTATTCACGTCCGGCACGGCGCGGCCCCCGACCTCCCTGAAGATTATGTGCGCGCGATCGATGGGCTCGCCATCGGCCTGCAAGCCGGTTCCTGCGGGACAGCAGCGTTCACTCGAAAGCCCGTCATCGTAGGGGATATTGCGACTGATCCGTTATGGAACGATTATCGCGATATCGCCTTCAAAAGCGATTTGCGGGCGTGCTGGTCCACTCCCATCTTCGATTCAGAGCGGCGGGTGCTGGGGACGTTTGCCATGTACTTCCGCGCCCCTGGCCTCCCCAACCAGCGTCATCAGAGGTTGATCGATATCTCGACAAACATTGCCGCCATCGCGATCACCAAGCATCGGGCTGAGGAAGAGATCAGACGGACGCGGGCGTCAGGCTAACACGAGGGTAGCAACCAGGCCATCTACGGGCCCTGACTGGAGATCCGCGTGGGCCAGACCGACGCGATCAATAGGATCGCGCCAGAGTCCTGCCCAATTGGAATTGGCATTTAGGTTCCAGCCCCACCCGTAAGGGTGGGGGAACACCAATCGTTGAGGGAACACCAATCCAGCCCCACACATAAGGGTGGGGGAACACCAATGGTTGAGGGAACACCAATCCAGCGCCGCCCTTAAACGTTGAGAGGATGCGCTTGCCTACGGCCAATTTGATGGAAGACGCACTATTCGCCGAGGTGATACAAGTCCGGTTGTGGTTGACGACGAGCCGAAGCGTCCGCGACCAGTGGACATTTCTTCCAACGTCGTTTGCAGATAACTTCCGAGTAGCCGACCATACATCCGCTATCCGGGGAGGTCACTTCAAGGGGTAGGGTTACACGGCAAATCGTCGTCAAATGGCTTCCGAGATCGTTGGCTACTTCGCCCGCTTCACCGCGGCTACCAGGCCAGGATAGGGGTCAATGGCCTTGCCCTTCCACCACAGCTTTTCGGGCCCCAATTCGAAGATCGCAAAATGCAAATGCGGTGCACGCGGATTCGCATTACCCGTCGATCCTACAAAACCGATGATGTCCCCGCGCTCGACCCGCGTTCCCTCCCGCAAACCTTCCGCGTACCGGTCCAAATGCGCATAGTAGTAGCAATACACTTCCATTTCGTCGAACTCGTATACAGTATTGCCACCGGGTTTGCTGAGGAAAAGTTTACGGACGGTTCCCGATACAACCGCATGCACGGGTGTTCCTCTCGACTCGATAATATCTATCGCCTCATGCGGGTGACCGTTGTGAACCTCTTGGAACATATCCCGCAGGTCCGCAAGGGTCAGTCCGCGGATAGGCGGAGTCATATCGAGAATGGAGGAGGTGGCGCCAACAGCGAGAAGCACTGAGAAAAGCCCGGCAATGCAAACGCAGAACCTCACAGCTACTCCTCCAGGACGACCAGTGTACCCCCTCGAACCATGTGCGACAGATCATCCACATCCCAGTTCGTCAAGCGGATGCACCCGGCGGATTGCTCGTGCCTGACATGCCCCGGATCCGGCGTCCCATGGATTCCGTAATGTTCTTTCGAAAGGCCGATCCAGACTGTGCCGACGGGGCTTCTCGGGCCGGGCGGGAGAATCGCTGCCGCTTTCTTGGGGTCCGGGTTCCAGAACAGGTCCGGGTCATAGTTGAACCACGGATAGTGGACAACGCTGGTGATGGTCCAGTGCCCAATAGGCAGCGGATCGTGCGAGTCGCCGATGGTGACGGGATACTGCGCCAGTTCCTTGCCGCCGGCGTCGTAGGCGATTAGAGTGCGTTTGGACTTCGACACTACCAGGCGTGACGCCAGGCGCGCCGCAGCGCGCCGCACATTCGGCACGGTGATCCGCTCCCGCGTGGTATCCAGTTTGTCGCCGGGATTCAACTCGGCCAGCAACTTCGGCGAGCAATGGAACTTCTCACCCAGCCCTTCTCCCGGCGTTTCAAATCCCAGCCATTTCATCTTCGCCTTTTCCAGGGTGTCGTTTGGAAGTGGTTGGAACGGGCCTTTCTCATCCACTTTGGTAATGGTGTAGGTCTGCAGAAGAGGAGCGGCATCGCTATTGAGCAGGCGCCACATCTCCCCATCAATTGTGCCGGTTGGTTTCAGACCGTGGTTTTCCTGATATCCCTTAACCGCGATTCCAAAATCGTCGCCGTACACGCCGTCAATTTCGCCTGGCGAGAACCTGGCACGGTCCAGAAGAATCTGCGCCCGCACCACCCTTGGCCCTACCACTCCCGGCCCCACCGCACCAGTCTTTGTTGAGTCCTCGATTTCGTTCGCGGCCAGACTCCGAATGGCCGGTGCTGCGGGAGATTTTTTCGACGGCCGGACTCCGCTTCCACCGGCTAGCGGCAGAATCGAAACAACCATTGATATTAGAAAAGTCAGGCGCATACCGATCCCCTTAATATCGAGAACAACACCTTCGCCGGTTTTGGAAGCCGTGAGACTTCCTGCGTCTACGCTGTGCAGACGTAGGTCCAAATAAGTCCGCCAGGCGTGGTGGAATGGCCGGAAGTTGGATCGTCGCGCCGTCCTCTATCTACAGACGGATGGCGACACCGTTAGAGAAACCTGAGGTGCTCTCCACTATCCCTTTCAAGGGCTTGTACGGTGACCTCGCTTGGCCACATGGCCAAATATCGTCACCACTGGAGGCGCACTCAGCCAGAAGAACAACCGAAAATGCGATTCTCGGATGGAGCAATAATTACATTACTCCTGAATCACGGCGAACCCGTCACCTATCTTTTCAGATTCGGGGTTTAGGCAAAGCCGACGAGCCGCAAAATTCCAACTTCCAGTTACCCGACAATTCGGCCGGAACCCTATCCCACGTCTTGCTACAACCCATCTGACGTTGGTTTCCGAGTCGGGAGGCCATACTCTATGATGTATGTGGCCCAATTGCGCTGGCTTGAACGGACGCCCAGCACGCTGACCCGCGCGGGGCGGGCGTCTCAAATTCGGCCTACCTAGGCGAATCGGAATTGAACGTATGAGCGACGGCCTTCCAATTTCCATCGGTCTGCTTCGTATAGACCGTCAGATACTTCCCCTTATCCGTCATCGGCTTCTTGGTCTTCGGGTTGGTGACGGCATGGTGTAAGTGCCCTGCGAATAGGCCATGTCACCACCCTTAGAGGCCATCGCCCGCGTGGACTGTAGAGTCATCGAAAAATTCGGGTCGGCAAAATACGTCGCCATCGCGGCTTTGATGGCCGCCTTCCCATTCAGCATCCCGTCCCCGGGGAATAGCCCGGAGGCATCTTCCGCAAAGTAGGTGGCCCACTTGTCGGCGTCTTTGGCCGCAGCGTCTGTAAACGACGCCGCCTCGATGTCCTTGACCACTTGTACATCGGCGGCGCGCGTGTCAGGGGGCGGAGCGGGGGCTTTCGAGCAGCCGGCAGCTAGAGCGGCCAGCGCCAGGCACACAATCTGCGAAGCGTTACCCAGCATGTTCTTTTCTCCTTGGAAGCCAAACCCGAACCAGTATAATCGAACTCTTCCTCGATCAAATGGGCCGCTTGCCAACAGGTCCACAACGGGGTCTCCTAGCCCAGCTTTTCCAGCGGCCTCGTGGTTCTTGAGCAGCCGATCAAAGAGCGGTTTGTGCCTGTATTACGGCGCATCCGGAAGTTATCTTGCGCGCTCTGGGCAAAAAGTCGGGTTGTGAGAAACTGACCCGCTACCGAAATTCCGGCGTAAGTCCATTCACGCGCGACGCTCACACCTGTATTCTCGCGGCAACAGTTTCACCCGACGCATGTCGACAAACGGCCTGCGTCTGATCGTCCCCGAATCAGCCCACCTCCGGCTCAGCCTCTTCTGTTTGATCTTTTCGTTCGAACTTTTTCCCGCCGCCAACGTCTAATTCCGCATGGCTCTCCTGGAGGACGTGCGTTACGGATTGCGCACGATGGCGAAACACGCCGGCTTCACGGCGATCGCCGTGGCCGCTCTGGCGCTGGGCATCGGCGTGAACGCGACCGTTTTCGCAATCGCCGACGGAGTCCTGCTCAAGAGCATGCCTTTTGTCAGCGACCGGATTCTGTACCTCCAAGCCCGCGGCGTAAACCGCTCCGGCGTTTCCTATCCCGATTTTCGCGACTGGAGCGAACAAGCCAAATCGTTCGACGGGCTCGCCCTTTACGACTTCAACCAATCCAACGTCAGTGACAAAACCAGCGTTCCATCGCGCTACAGCGTGACGCAGGTGACCGCCAACACCTTCTCGCTCATCGGACAAAAGCCGGTGATCGGCCGCGATTTCACCGCGGACGACGGGAAGCCCGGCGCCGCGCCCGTCGCCATCCTGGGCGATCGCATCTGGGCCAATCGATACGGCAGCAGTCCGTCCGTAATCGGAATGACCCTTCGCATCAACGACGTTCCAACTACGGTGATCGGCGTGATGCGGCCGGAATTCCGGTTTCCTCTCGATACGGATTTGTGGACCCAGTTCATCCCCGGTCCGCGTGCGGAAAAGCGCGAGGCGCGCGACTTCAACGCGATCGGAGAATTGGCGCCGGGCGTCACGGAGAGCGCCGCCACCGCGGAAATGGACACCATCGCGAACAATTTGGCTCGTGCCTATCCGGACACCAATCAAGGCTTCAGGGCGGTGGTCCACACGTTCTCAGAGGAGTTCGCGGGTCCCGAATTGAAGGTGTTGATCTTCGCCCTCATGGGTTCGGTGCTCTTCGTCCTACTGATCGCGTGCGCCAATGTCGCGAACATGCTGCTGGCTCGCGCCGTGGAACGGTCGCGTGAAATCTCCATTCGCATCGCGCTCGGCGCGGGACGCTGGCGCATCATCCGCCAATTGCTGGTTGAAAGCGTCATGCTCTCCATCCTCGGCGGATTCTTCGGATGGCTGATTTCGAAATGGGGGATCCGCATTTTCGAAGCATCCGTTCGCGATCGCATTCCATCCTGGATCGATTTTTCGATGGACTATGGTGGCTTCCTGTACCTGGCTGCGATTTCACTCGGTACCGGACTGTTATTCGGCCTCGCTCCCGCGCTCCGGTTATCGCGGCTGGACGTCAACACTTCGCTCAAGGATAGTAGCCGCGGATCCACCGGCACTGGCCGCGGAAAATATCTTTCCGGCATTCTCGTGGTCACAGAGATGGCGCTGGCTGTAGTGCTGCTCGCCGGCGCGGGCCTCATGATCCGAAGCTTTCTGAAAATCTACCAGACCAAGACCGGCGTGAACGAGAAAAACGTTCTGGTGATGCGTTTGCTCCTGCCGGACGCGAAATACTCCCATCCCGAAGATCAGATTTCATTTCACCAGCGCTTGAAGTCGCGCCTCGAAGCGCTCCCCGGCGTCGATGTTTCCTGCATCGCTGTTACCATGCCGACCGGAGGCTCGATGACCTATCCGTTCGAAATTGAGGGACGGCCGCCCATCGACTTCAAGAACGGCCAGATCGACTCGCTCCTGGTGATCAGCCCCGATTATTTTCGCGCCATGGATGTGCGCCTCCTGCGCGGCCGCGCTTTCACCGACGCCGACGGCGCCGCGGGACCTCCGGTTGCCATCGTGAACGCGCGCTTCGCCGAAAAGTTTTTCCCAGGTGACGATCCCATCGGAAAGCGTCTCCGCATTTTCGGATACGAAACGCCGCAATTCGGAGCGTCCGCAAACGAGAAGCCCGGCCCGTGGCTAATGGTAGTCGGAGTCGCTCCGAACATCTTGCAGAACGACATCGAGGCCCACCAATTCGATCCGCTGATCTACGTGCCCTATCGCCAGAAGCCGATGCGCGACATGGCCCTGATGGCGCGCACCCATGTCCCTCCCTCGACGCTCATCAATGCGTTCCGCCGCGAAACCCAGGCCCTCGATCAAGACATGCCCTTGTACAACGTGCGCACGCTCGAAGAGCGGCTTGCCCTCAACTATTGGCAACAGGGAGTATTCGGATCTCTGTTCGGAACTTTTGCGGCGATCGCACTGGTGCTCGCCTCCGTCGGATTATACGCGGTGATCGCGCATTCGGTCAGCCAACGCACCCAGGAAATCGGCGTGCGCATGGCGCTCGGTGCGTCGGGTCAAAATATCCTGTCGATGGTGTTCGCGCAGGGCATGCGCCAACTCTTGATCGGATTAGCGGTGGGATTGCTCGCGGCGTTCGGCGCCACGCGGGTCCTCGCTTCTCTGCTGGTTCAAGTGTCGCCTACCGATCCGGCAACCTTCATTCTGATATCGCTGGTGCTGGGCGCGGCTGCCACGCTCGGCTGCCTGATTCCCGCGCGTCGTGCGATGAGTGTCGATCCCGTAATCGCGCTCCGCAACGAGTAGTTGCAGTGGGGCAGGTAATTGTGGTGGGGCAGGGCCATGCCCTGCCGGCCAGCCGGCTTCGTAGCGATGTGGGGCCGCCACTCGTGGCGGCAAGCCGGCTCTCCAGCGGCTTAAATCTTTGCTTTCATGATGCGCGGCCGTCAAGAAGCGGGTTCTTCTTCTTTGAACCGCGCCTCCAGCGTTCGTACCATTGCTCTTCCGCCAAAATTCTGGCGCCGGCGGCGGGAACTCGCCGGAGTCGCGCTCTTCAAGACATTTTATTTCATAGTTTAACAATGGTCACCGGCGTGCCATTCATGACACCGGAGAACCCCCTCGTGTCCACTTCTGCCGCCGTCCTCAAGAAAGGCGTCCTTAACGCCATCCCCCAACCGATCGCGGTCACCTCCGCGCGGCGGCTCGACGTTTCCATGCTGGCCGGCGTCGTCATCGCCCTCGGCGCGGCGATCGCTGGAATTGCCGCAACCGGCGTCAAGCTTTCGTATTTTTTCCAGCCTACGGGCGCTTTGATCGTCCTCGGCGGAACCCTGGGCGTGATGTTCATCACTACGCCGCTTCCGGCGCTGATCCACTCGATGCGGCGCGTTGCGGGGCTGATCTGGACGCGCGAACTGAATAGCGCGGAACTGGTCGACGAAATCATCGCCTGCGTGCGCGCCGCGCGGACGGGAGGCTGGTTGGGCGTCGAGCCAATGGTCGGGCGGACAAAAAGCGCGTTCCTTAATGAAGCCCTGCTCATGGTCATGGACATTCAGGATCGAAACGCGCTACAGGCCGGCCTGGAAACCAGAGTGCGGCTGCGCGAGCGCGCCGGGGAACACGACGCCAAGACGCTGGAGGTTGCCGGTGGATTCGCGCCAACCATCGGTGTGCTGGGCACGGTGGTCGGGTTGATCGATGTGTTGCGGCAGTTTTCGAACGTAGCGGCGGTCGCTAACGGGATCGGCATCGCGTTCGTGTCGACAATTTATGGGCTCGGCCTCGCGAACCTGGTGTTGCTGCCTGCCGCGCAACGCATTCGCGCCCGGACGGCAGCCGAGTTCGAAGCCCATGAGCTGATCATGGAAGGCGTCATGTGCCTGTTCGACGGACTGCACCCTTCCATGGTCCGCGATCGTCTGAATTCGTTTGTGCGCGAGCCGTCCTTGCGAAAGTCCGCGTGACGATAATATCCGCGTCCAGGGAATCCGCATGAAACCAAAGTACCTGGAAGCTCCTCCCCCGCAGCGCGATCGTTGGATGATCAGTTACGTCGACGTGCTGACCATCCTGCTGGTATTCTTCATCGCCGTAGCCGCGAAAACTTTATTCGCACGGACGGACCCCGCGCCACCACCTCCGGCCGCCACGTCAACGCCCGCTCCGCCGCCGCCGCCGCCGCCCGCCGTCGCGACGCCAACCAACGCGGCGCGACCGCCGCGCTCACCGCTCGCCGACGCGTTCGACAAGCTGAACCACCAGGGCATTGCGGCCCGCATGGAGCCGCGCGGAGTGGTCATCAGCCTCTCGCAGGCGGTTCTGTATTCCTCGGGCGAGGATCAGGTCAGCGCCGATGCCCTTCCAGTGGTGGAACAGATCGTCGAGGTTCTCCGCACGCTCTCCAATCGCATCACCCTGATTGGTCACGCGGACTCACAACCTATTCGCAATCAGAGGTTTAAGAGTAACTGGGAGCTGTCGGCGGCGCGGGGATTGCGGCTGCTGGAATTACTTGCCACGCGCTATGGCATTGACGAATCACGGCTTTCGGTTTCGAGCGACGGGGTGAACCAGCCCGCCAGCCCCAACGATACGCCCGAAGGGCGCGCAAATAACCGGCGCGTCGAAATCGTGATCATGAATGAATGACCTCCGCGGAACGGCGCGGTAAAACACCGGTGTTTCATGGATAATTTGTGGACAAATCATGGTGTTTTCGCGTTCCGGTGATTTCCCGGCTGCGCCCGAAACTGTCGCGCCTCAACTGACGGCGGGGATGTGCCGCGGGCAAGACAAGGATGCGCTCCGTGCCGTCGCGCTTTTGGACCGCTCCTTAGCCCGCCGCGGCGTTTGTTGGCTCCAACTGGAGCCAAATAGTCGCGGCCCGATTAGTCGCGGCCCTCAAGCGGACAGGGTCTAGGCTCAGTAGGATCGAGTCGAGGTTCAGAACGAGGGTGTAACGTGTTTATCGAGATTACCGTCTGAACACACGGAATGACGAAACCAACATGGATTGCCGCGCACAACGCCGCAAACCCGGAACGGGCGTTCGCAAGCCTGTGCGCCCCTGTGACGCGACGCGTCGCGATTCAATGCGGTTGGGGCGCTGTCGCGGTCGCCTGCATGCCCGCGTGGGCTTTCGCTGCCAAGGAATTCTGGAACGAAAAAAAGCCCGAAGAGTGGACTGAGGAAGAGCGGCAGGAATTGCTCACAAAATCCCCCTGGGCGAAGGAAGCGAGCACCTCCTTCTTCGGCGGTCCGAACGTCGCCGGCGGGCGAACCGCGACCACCAACAGGGGGCGAAGAACCGTCACTCCGACTGGCTCAAGCGGCCCCGCGCCCGATCCTGGGAAATTGCACTCCATCGTGCGATGGGAATCCGCACTGCCGATCCGCGAGGCGAATCATAATGAGTCCAAAGACGATCCCGCGGCGAATTACATTCTGAACGTGACCGGGGACCTACCCATGCTCGGGCCGTCTTCCGACGATGAGACCGAGGACGAGTTTGCGCACCGCATGGAGCCTCTGAAGCAGTTCACCAAGCTCGAAAAGAGGGGCGATCCGATTTATCTTTCCGAGGTCCGCTACAAGGGCAAGAGGGGCAGTGAGGGCGCACTGTTCTATTTCGTGCGCAACGATCTGATCACGCTGTCGGATCATACGGTGACCTTCGTGACCAAACTGGGGCCGATCGATGTGAAAGCGAAGTTCTCGACGCATGAGATGCTGTATCAAGGCAAGCTGGAGTTGTAAATCGACACGACCGTCTTGAGCCGCGGATGAACACGCATGAACGCGGATAAGCACTTTGCTCGCTCCGAACCGCGAACTAGTGGAACTGCTGCATCGGCGAACCGGCCGGCCGGCGTTTTTGATGCAGCGAGGCGTCGACACGGTCCTGTTTTCGCCGGAAAAGCGGGATCGAACTGACGAAGTGCTTAACATTGGGTTTGTCGGCCGCCTGTCGCCGGAAAAAAATGTCCGGGCGTTGGGCGACGTGGAGCAGGGCTTGACGGCCGCTGGTGTCGAAAACTTTGTCATTTCCGTTATCGGGGACGGGCACGAGCGCGGCTGGCTGGAAGCGAATATGAAGCGTGTCAAATGCGCCGACCTGCTCTTCGGCGAAGATCCGGCGCGCGCTTTATGCCAACATGGATATTTTCGCGTTCCCGTCGCACACCGATACCTTCGGCAACGTTGTGCTGGAAGCTCTGGCGTCCGGGGTTCCGGCAATGCTCTCGGGGAAATTTATGGGCACTTCGTCGCGAGCAAATCCGACAGACCCTTTACGCCGCCGGACGATATCTACACCCCCGTCTGAAGGCGCTGTTTGTACGCGATGAACGGTGGGCGAGGGGTGAGGTGGGCTGTCTCGACTTTGATTTTTGGGTCAACGGCCAGGACTGGGAACTCAAGAATGTGCGCGTAAACAGTCGCCAAGTGGCCGGCATCCGGATCGTCTCGTGGTCATCGCGACGTTCCTCAATCTTGGTACGGCGAAGGAACTCCACTTCGACTTCCAGCAGATCGGCGGAAAATGGCTATTAGATGACGCTTACTCTGTCCGCGGCGCGTCCGCGGAACGCTGGACGCTGTCGAAAATTCTTATGTACTCCGCATTGAGACAGTTCACCCACTCGGTTGAGATTCGCACACACGGGAAGGGGCTGTATCCTTTCACCAAGGATGTTGCTCGTTGGGTAGCTGCGTGCGAAGCGGGCACGGGACTGCTGACAGTGTTCTGCCAGCACACCTCGGCGTCGCTGGTGATTCAGGAGAACGCCGATCCCGATGTGGTGCTGGATCTCGCGGATTATTTCGAGCGGATCGCTCCTGAAAATGATCCTCGGTATCGCCACACGTCAGAGGGTCCGGATGATATGCCCGCGCACGTTCGTGCTGCGCTCACGCAGACCAGCTTGAGCATTCCCGTCATCGACGGGCGGATGGCGCTGGGGACGTGGCAGGGAATTTATTTGTTCGAGCACCGCAGCGCGGCGCATCGGCGCACGGTGGTGCTGCATTTGTTAGCCACGGAGTGAAGCCGGCCCGAAGGCCCCGAGCGCGGGCGAGGCGGCTCGCCGCCATGATTGGATGCCCCACATGGCTATTGAATCAATCTTCGATCGCGCCGCAGAATCGCCGGCACGTCGAGATCGTCGAACAAAGGCTCGGAGGGCTGAGGGCTGCCATTGGCCCCAGCGGCCATCGTAATCGGCGCCTCTTCGTAAACCAACGCGGGCTCATGTTCGGCTTCCGCAGACTCCGGTTCCGATTGGGCCAGCTCCATCTGCGGCGGCGGTTGCGAGGACATCGTCATTTGCGGCGTGGGGTCGGGTATCGAAGTCGACATCGAAACCTGCATCGGCGCCCGCGAGTCCCGGCGCGCGATGGCGGGAAGATTTTCGCGCTCGAAACCGGTGGCGATCACGGTGATCTTCACCTCGTCGCCCATGGATTCGTTCATCACCACGCCGAAATTGATCTGCACGTCTTCATTCTGCGCGGCCTGGCGAATCAGCGTGCACGCTTCGTTCACTTCGTGGAGGCCCAGACGGCTGGAGCCGGTGATGTTGATCAGCACGCCGCGCGCTCCGCGCACGCCGCCGGCTTCCATGAGCGGACAACTAATGGCTTTCTGCGCCGCGATCACGGCCGCATTCTCGCCGCTGGCCGACGCCGTGCCCATCATCGCGTAACCCATGCCGAGCATGATATTGCGAATGTCCGAAAAATCGCGATTGATCAGGCCGGGCGTGGTGATGATGTCGCTGATGCCCTGCACGGCCTGGCGCAGCACGTCGTCGGCGACGCGGAAGGATTCGAAGAAACTGGTGCCTTTGGGAACCAGTTCCAGAAGCTGATCGTTGGGGATGGTGATGACGGTGTCGACCACGCTCGCGAGTTCGGCGAGTCCATGATCGGCCTGCTTGCGGCGCTTGGGTCCTTCGAACGCGAAGGGCTTGGTGACCACCGCGACGGTGAGCGCGCCGAGTTCCTTGGCGAGCGATGCAACCACCGGCGCGGCTCCCGTGCCGGTTCCGCCGCCGAGCCCCGCCGTGACGAAAACCATATCCGCGCCTTCGAGCATGTCGATGATTCGCTCAGTGTCCTCGAGCGCGGCTTGCCGGCCGACCTGCGGATCGGAGCCCGCGCCCAATCCATTGGTGATCTTCGAGCCGATGGCGAGCTGGTTCGGCACGGGAGACGCCGAGAGCGCCTGCGCGTCGGTGTTGAGCACCGCGAATTCCACGCCGCTGAGCCCTTCATTCAACATGCGCGCGACGGCGTTCGAGCCGCCGCCGCCGACGCCGAAGACGCGAATCCTGGTCTTGGGCGCGACCTCATCCTCAATCGTGAATTTCAATGCTTCGAGTGCCATGTGTACTCCTTGGTTCTCAGTTTGTTTTTTCGATCTCATCATCCGTCCCATTACCTCGCTACCCAACCCATTACCTCGCTACCCAACCCATGAGGCCCGGAAGCCGCCGCCGGGGCGGCTGATGCAATTTCAACTTGGCGGAGTAGAGCGCGAGTCCCGCCGCCGTGGTCCACGCCGGATTCTTCAACTCCTCCGGCCAATCTCCGAACCCTTTCGCCAATCCGTTGCCGGCCTGGCAATTCAAGACGCGCTCGGCCATATCGCACATGCCGTTCAGAAACGCGCCGCCGCCGGTGAGCACGATGCCTTCCAGCAGATTGCGCTCCATGCCGACGCGCTGGAGTTCGGCGCGGACGTGGAGAAACATTTCTTCGGCGCGCGCTTCGAGGATCTCGTTGAGGTCGCTGCGGCGCGCCTCCCGCGGAGGACGCCCATCCGGGGAGGGCACCTCGATCAGGCTCGAATCAGCGGTCAGGCCCAACAACGCGCAGCCGTATTGCTGTTTCAAACATTCCGCGTCTTCGTAGGTGACCTTGAATATGGAGCTGATGTCGCGCGTCAAATGGTCCGACCAGATGGGCACGCTCGAAGCCAGCAACAGCGCGTCGCCGTCGTAGACCACCAGGTCGGTCGAATGCAGGCCGATATCGAGCAGCGCCACGCCGCGCGCGCGTTCTTCCTGATACAGGCACGCGTAGGCGGCGGCCATCGGCTCAAACACGGTTTCTTCGACGGCGATACCCGCCAGATGCGTCGCGGCGACCACGGCCTGGTGTTCCTGGAAGGATCCCGTCACGATGTGGACATTGGCTTCGAGCCGCGAGCACACGCCCTTGTGTGGCTTGCGAAAACCGGCGCGCCCGTCGAGCGTGAAGTCCTGCGGCAGGACGTGAAGCAGCATGCGGTCGGGTTCCAGCAAAACCTGCGAAGCGCGTTTCACCGCGAACGCCATGTCCTCGGCGTCCACCTCGCGCGGCCGTCCGAATTCGTAGAGACCGCGGCCCTGCGCGCCGGAAATGCCGATGCCGCCGACTCCGATGGTCGCGCTTTCAACCGGCAGCCGCGCGCCGCGCTCGGCATCCACTACCGCCGCGCGAATCGAATCGGCCAGCGCATCCTGATCGATAACGCGCCCTTTCGCCCAGCCGGCGCCGTGCGCCAGACCATGCGACAGATAGCGAATGTGATCGCCCTCCAGGGCGCAGATAAGGCAGCGCGTCCGGGAACTTCCCGCGTCCACGCCCACGGCGATCTGGGTTCTTTGGGCCATTTATTCCACCACCGTAATGCGATCTTCCAGGCGCAGATCGAGCGTCGTCGCGCCCGGCAGACGGCGCTTGATTTCGGCATAATTGCGCACAAAATTTGCGTAGCGGAGCGCGAAAGCATGATCTCCGATCAGCAGGGTCAGCACGCGTCCGTCCCACGGCTCCGTGATCTTGAGATCGTCGGGATCGGAAACGTCGATCTGAGAAATGTTCGAGGCTGCGTCGCCCAGATCGCGCGTCAGGCGCAGCATTCGATGCACGCGCTTGCGGCGCTCCTCCGGTGAGTCTGAGGCATGCACGCCCCCGAGCACCGGCAGCGCAAAGCGATCGGCCGCGGGCGGCAGGATCACGCCGTCTTCATCGATGAGTCCGAACCGGGACGCCCCCAGCGTGAGGAACGCGACCGGCGCACGCTCCGCAATCCGCACGATCACGCGATTCGGCCACAAACGCTCTATGGAAGCGTCGCGCACCCAGTTGGCGGAGCGCAGCGACACGCGGCGATCGTTCATGGGGAGCAGATACACGCTGCGGCCGGCGTCGTCCGAGAAAATCGCTTGCAGCTGATCGCGGGAAGCGTGCGCGGCTCCCGTGATTTCGAGAGTGGGCGTATCCCAGGAACCCTCCGGTCCGTTTAACGCGAAGCGCGGATCGCGAATCAGAAACTGTTCGAATCGATGAAAGCAGTAGAGCGACGCGAGCAACACTCCGCCGGCGCAGACCGCTAAGATGACGATGCGCGCCACCGGAATTTCGCGGGGAGGCTGCGGCGCCGACCGAACCCGCGGCCGCACGGCGAGTCTCTCCTCTGCGTCCATGCCGGGCAGCGTTCCCGTACCTTCGTAGGTTTTTCGCGCCATCGTTTGCCGACTCTTTCTGAGTTACCTTTCCTTACCCTTGGTGGTCTTTCAACTTCTCCAGAATTCTTTCCGACGCGTGCGAAACGCTGCCCGCGCCAAGCGTGAGAATCGCGTCACCGGCGCCCGCCGCCTCCATCACCTGCTCGATTCCGCGATCCATCCTACCCGCGTAGTGCGCGCCGCGATGCCCGAAAGCGCGAAGCCGTTCCACCAGGGCTTCGGCCGTGACGCCTTCGATGACCGGCTCGGAGGCCGCGTAAATATCCAGTACGTGGACCGAATCAGCCTGATGAAACGCGCGCGCGAAATCGTCCATCAGCGCCTCCGTTCGCGTGTATCGATGCGGTTGAAATAAAACGTGAACGTGCGCATAGCGGCACGCACGGGCGGCGGCGAGCGTTGCCCGAATCTCAGTCGGATGATGGCCGTAATCGTCGATCACGGTGATTCCGTGCGCGGCGCCGCGAATCGTAAAGCGCCGGTCGACGCCCGTGAAAGCGTCGAGCCCTTCGCGGATGGTTGGCACCGGAATGTCCAACTCCAGGCCGGCTGCAACCGCGGCGGCGGCGTTCAGCACATTGTGCGCGCCGGGAACATGCAGGCGGAAACAGCCGAGATCGCGATCGTGGAAGCCGAGATGAAACTCGCTGGCCATGTGGCCGCTGGACCAGTGCGTCACACGCAGATCGGCCTGCGCGCTGGTCCCGTAGCTAATGATGCGGCGGTTGATGTCGGGCAGAATCTGCTGAATGTTCTCGTCGTCGATGCAGACAATCGCAGCGCCGTAGAACGGCACTTTGCCGATGAATTCGGTAAACGCCCGGCGGATTTCATCGATGCCCGAGTAGTGATCCAGATGTTCGCGGTCGATGTTGGTCACGATCGCGAGAATCGGCGCGAGCTTGAGGAACGATCCGTCGCTCTCGTCGGATTCGACCACCAGATAATCGGTCTTGCCCAGACGGGCGTTGGCGCCGCCCATCGCGCCGACGCGTCCTCCCACCACGATGGTGGGGTCGAGGCCGGCGTGGCTCAATATCGCCGCGACCATCGAAGTGGTGGTGGTTTTTCCGTGGCTGCCGGCCACCGCGATGCCGAACTTCTGGCGCATCAATTCGGCGAGAAGCTCCCCGCGCGGAATCACCGGAATTCCGCGCCGCCGGGCCTCGGCCACTTCCGGATTGTCGGGCTGGACCGCCGAACTCACCACCAGAGCGTTCGCACCGGCGACGTTTTCGGCCGCGTGCCCTTCGAAAATCACCGCGCCGCGATCAGCCAGATGTTGCGTGGACGCCGACAATTTCAGATCCGATCCGCTGACTCGATAACCCATCTCGATCAGCACTTCGGCCAGTCCGGACATGCCGATTCCGCCGATGCCGACGAAGTGAACGGGCTGGGGCTTAAAAAACATTTCAATAGTGTATTGTTTCGGCTTTATGACCGCTTGTCAACAGGAGCCTTACCGGCGCTCCCCCAAGGATTCCAAGATATCGGCGGCTCTCTGAGCCGCGCCGGGCCGGGCGAAGGCGCGTGCCGCCGCTCCCATCACATCCAGAAAGCCGGGCGCCGCCGCCAGCTTCGTGACTTCTTCCGCCAATCGCGCGCCCGTCAATTCCGATTGCTGGATCAGTCGCGCCGCGCCGGCTTTCTCGAACGCCTCGGCATTTCTCAGTTGATGCTGGTCGCTCGCCGTAGGAAGCGGCACCAGAATCGACGGTTTGCCCGCCGCCGCCAGTTCGCTCACCGTGCCCATTCCGGATCGGCTGATCACGATATCCGCTTCGGCGAACGCTCGCGGCATGTCGCCTAGAAACGCGGTGATCTCGCCTTCCATTTTCGACTCGTGGAATCGGGTTCGAAGCGCCTCGTAATCCGCCGCGCCGGTCTGGTGCAACCATCGCACGGGAAATTTCCAAAGCGACCAGCTTTCCTCCACCGCCCGATTCAACGCGCGCGATCCCTGGCTTCCGCCGGTGATCAGAATGGTTAACGATTTCCCGCGCGGTTTCGGCGCGATCGAAAAAAACTCTTCGCGCACTGGCATTCCGGTCACTTCCGTGCGCCCTTTCGGAAACCATCGCTCGGTTTCCGGAAAGCTCACCAACGCGCGCGCAACCCAACGCCCCAGTCGCCGATGCGTAAATCCGGGCGCCGCGTTGGGCTCCATCACCACCACCGGCAGGCGCTTCCACAAGGCCGCGAGCAGCACCGGTCCGGCCACGAATCCGCCGGTCGAAAATACCGCCGCGGGTTTGGCGCGATCCAGCATGCGCGCCGCTTGCCACACGCTCCACGGAAGCTCGGCGAGAGTAGAAAGCGTCTGGCGCAGGCCCACTCGTTTCAATCCGCCGATCTCGATCCATTCGATCGGAAAATCTTCCGCGGGGACCAGCTTCGCTTCCATGCCGCGCCGCGTTCCGATGAAACGCACGGCATGGCCGCGGGTTCGCAAGGCGCGTGCCACGGCAAGCGCGGGAATCACGTGGCCTCCCGTGCCTCCGCCGGCCATGACGAATGTGGAACTCATCCCTCATTTTCACTTACGCTCAGCAACATCCCCAGACACAACAGAGTGCTCAATAACGAACTGCCGCCATAGCTGATCATCGGCAGCGGAAATCCTTTGGTGGGAGCCATGTCCAGCGCGACGCTCATGTTGATCAGCGCTTGGACGACGATGGAGACGGTGACGCCGAGCGCCAGATATTTTCCGAAATCGTCACGCGCGTGAATGAAGAGACGCGCACCCCGCCACAGGATCACCAGGAATCCGGCAAGCACCGCTGTCGATCCCCACAAGCCCAGCTCCTCGCCTACGGTCGCGTAGATGAAATCCGTGTGCGCGTCGGGCAGGAACATCAACTTCTGCTTACCCTGCATCAGGCCGACGCCCAACACGCCGCCCGTCCCGACCGCAATTTTCGACTGTCGCGGCTGATAGCTCGCGTCGTGCGAATTGCTGCCTCGCGCCAGGTACTTCTTGATCCAACCGTGCGAATCGATCAGCTCCAGCTTGGAATGATCCGGGTCGAAATAGCTGACGATGCGGTCCACGCGAAGCGGTTTCGAGACGATGGCGAGAATCACGAAGGCGGCGCCGAGCACGAAAACGCGCGCCATGTGCCGCCCCTCTAGGCCCGCCACCCAGAACACGACCACCGCCGTAATCACCGGCACCAGCGCGGTGCCCAGGTCGGCGACAACTACCAACATGCCCAGCACGGCGACTGCGACGAAAGCTTGCTTCAACGTGCTCCGGTCATTGATCGCCTGCAAGCGGCGCGACACGAAATACGCCAGAAACAGAATCAGCGCGGGCTTCGCGAATTCCGCGGGCTGCATGAGCTTTAGCCCGCCGATCTGAAGCCAGCGGTGTGCCCGCGCATCCACGAAATACACCACCACCAACATCCCCAGAACAATCCCCAGCCCCGAAAAGGCCCACGCGGGAGTGTTCAGCTGGCGATAATCGCGGCGTTTGAAGTACATCAATAATGCGAATGACGCCACCGCCCACACCAGTTGCCGGACCACGAAATGATACGGCGGCACGTGATAGCGAAGCTCCGCCACCGCGCTCGAAGCGCTGTACAGCATCACCAGCCCGAAGCCGACCATGGTGAGGATGGTGAGGAACAGAATCCAATCGGTTCTTAGCCTGGCCATTTGATCCTCCCGACTAATTCTTTGAACACGCGGCCGCGGTGCTCGAAATTTTCGAACTGGTCGAAACTGGCGCAGGCCGGGGCCAGCAGCACGGTGTCGCCTGTCCGCGCGCGCTGGTGAGCCTCGCCGACGGCGGCCTCGAGGGTGCCGCAACGGATGATTGGAATAATGGGGGTCGCTTCTTTTAGCTGCGCCGCGATTTTGTCCGCCGCCGCCCCGATCAGCAGCACTCCGCGCGCCTTGGATTGGAGCGGCCCGGCCAGCGGAGTGTAATCGCTGTTCTTGTCCTTGCCGCCGAGGATGATCCACAGTCCGTCTTCAAATGCCGCGATGGCTTTTAGCGCCGCATCGACATTAGTCGCTTTCGAATCGTTGAACCATTCGACGCCGCCTGTTTCGCGCACGAATTCGAGGCGATGCTCGACTCCGGGGAAGGTCGCGACCGCGGCGCGGATCTGCTCATGTGTGGCGCCCGCGAGGCGCGCCATGGCTGCCGCGGCCATGGTGTTTTCCAGATTGTGCACGCCGCGCATGCGCACTTCGGAGCAGGGCATTAGCGGGTTGTTATCGAGAATGATTTGCCCGTTCGCAAGAAATGCGCCGGGCGAAATTCCATGGCTCGAGCTGAACCACACCGGCGTTGCGGGGCCGCGATCGGCATAGCTGCGACAAATCGGATCGTCGGCGTTGAGCACCGCGAAATCACCCTCGTGCTGATTCGTGAAGAGCCGGGCTTTGGCGTTCGCGTACTGCTCCAGCGTGTAGTGACGATCCAGATGATCGGGCGTGACGTTCAGCGCAGCGCCGATCCGGGCACGAAAGGACTCCGTGGTTTCCAGTTGAAAGCTCGAAAGTTCCAGCACATTCCACTGCCCATCGCGCGAGGTCTTGACCATCGCCGCGGGCGGGTGTCCGATGTTGCCGCCCACCTGCGCGGCGATGCCGCTCAATTCGAGGATGTGGCCGGTGAGCGCGGTGGTGGTGGTCTTGCCGTTGGAGCCGGTGATGCCGATGATGTCGCCGCGAAGGAACCAGCTCGCCAGTTCCAGGTCGCCGATCACGCGCACACCGCGGCTGCGCGCCGCTTTGACGATATCGAGATCCGCCGGCACTCCCGGCGACAGCACGATCAAATCGGCGTCAGCGAAGGCGGCGGCGCTTTGCGGTTCGATCTTCACTGGCCCCTGGCCCCTGTCCGCTGGCCCCAGTTTTTCAATCACCTTGCTATCCACGGCCCGCACTCGCGCGCCTTTTTCGAGCAACAGCTCCACTGCGGCGTTTCCACTGCGCGCCATTCCAACCACCACAACTTGTGCTCCCTCCAAATTCATCTGAGTTTCAAGGTCGTCAGCGCGAACAGCGCCAGGATCAATCCGGCGATCCAGAATCGCGTAATAATCTTCGACTCCTCCCATCCGAGTTTTTCGAAATGATGATGCAGCGGCGCCATTTTGAAGATACGTTTGCCGCGAAGCTTGAAGCTCGCAACCTGCAGGATCACCGAAAGCGCTTCGATGACATACACGCCGCCGATGAATAGCAGCAGGATTTCCTGCTTCAGCAGCACGGCCACCACGGCGAGACCGCCCCCCAGCCCCAGCGCCCCTACGTCGCCCATGATGATTTCCGCGGGATGCGCGTTGTACCAAAGGAATCCCATCGACGCCCCCGTCATCGCGCTGCAAAAGATGGTCAGCTCGCTCGCGCCGGGCGTCCGCGAAAGATCCAGATACCGCGCGAATTCGGCGTGTCCGCTGATGTAGGAGAGCACCGTCATCGCGCCTGCCGCAATCACCATCAAGCCGATCGCAAGACCGTCCAGGCCGTCGGTGAGGTTCACGGCATTCGACGACCCGACCATCACCAGAATCAGAAAGCCGAAGAAAAAGACGAATGCCAAGGGATAGGTAAACGGATTGCGCAGGAGCGGGTGGATCAACAGATCCGGCTTGAAGTTTTTCATGAATGGGACATTCAGGTTGGTGGAATAATGTCCGTGCTTGCCCATGGCGAGCAGCAGCAGCCCGACCAGCAGCGCAGCGGCGATCTGGAGAGACAGCTTCTGGCGTCCGGATAATCCCAGGTTGCGTTTGCGCGCGACTTTGGTATAGTCGTCCCAAAACCCGATCGCGCCGAAGCCGGTCAATCCCGCCAACGCCACCCAAATCGCGGGCGTTTGGAGATTCGCCCACAGCAGCGTCGGCACCACGATGGAGAAACAGATCAGCAATCCGCCCATGGTGGGCGTGCCGGCCTTCTTCTGGTGATGCGGAACATCGTCGCGGATGTATTGTCCGATTTGAAACTTGCGCAGGTGCGCGATGAACCAGGGCCCCAGCAGGATGGAGAGCAGCAGCGCCGTGAGGCTGGCCATCGCCGTGCGAAACGTCGCGTATTGAAACTCGCGGAACGGCGAATAGAGATGGAACAGCTTCTCGTAAAACAGCCAGTAAAACATTGGTCAGTTCCGGCTCCCTTCGCCCTGGGTTGACCCGTGAGCCGAGGGAGGAGCCGAGGGAGGGGCCGACGGCGGATCCTCGCGCAGAAATTCCTCGATCGCGCACTCGACATTCACGCCGCGCGACCCTTTGAACAAGATGGCGTCGCCCGGCTCGGCCAGCTTGCGCAACATGCGGCCGGCTTCGATTGGGTCCTCGAAAAAAAACGCGGCGCCGGCCCGAAGGCCTGCACGCGTGGCTGCGTCCAGCGTGCAACATGCCGCGCCGCGTATTCCAACGAGCACATCTATCCCCTGTTCGGCCGCGTAAGTCCCAACGTCGCGATGCAGAGGCTCAGCCCAGCGGCCGAGCTCGAGCATCTCCCCCAGAACCGCGATCCTGCGCCGCGCGGGTGTGTCCCGCAACAGATCGAGCATGGCGCGGACCGCGTCCGGGTTGGAGTTGTAGCAATCGTTATAAATGAGAACGCCGTGATGATGAAATTGCTCGCCGCGCATTTTTCCGGGGCGGAGATTTTCAACGGCGCCCGTAAGCCGCTGTGGTTCAATGCCATACAAACCCGCGACCGCGATCCCGGCGAGGATATTCGAAACACTATGGCGTCCGGTAAGCTGTGTTGAAAAGTGCGTATTTTTGACAGAAAAACGCGTGTTTTCACGCGAACACTCGACGTTTTCCGCGCGCACATCCGCGCTCGCCGACTGTCCATATAAGACGGTCCGTCCGCGGTGCGCACCCGCGAACGCCGCGACGCGAGCATCGTCGGCATTCAGCACCGCCGTTCCGTTTTCGTCCAGCGATTCAACCAGTTCCCGCTTGGCCGAGGCGATTTCGTCGATGGATTCGAAAAACTCGATGTGCGCGTGACCAATGTTGGTGACCACTGCGACGTTGGGTCTTGCAATTTTCGCCAGCTCGCGAATTTCGCCCGCGTGATTCATGCCGATTTCGGTGACCATGACGCGCGCGGATTCGTCCATGCGCAGCAGCGAAAGCGGCAGGCCGATGTGGTTGTTCAGGTTGCCCTCGCTCCTTTCGGTCTTGATTCCCACTGCCAGCATGTCCGCGATCATGTCCTTGGTCGTCGTTTTTCCCGCGCTCCCCGTCACCGCCACAACCGAGCCGCCCCACTGCCGGCGCGCTTCGGAAGCAAGCGATTGCATCGCCCGCAGCGGATCGCCGACTCTCAGGACGACTGTGTTCGAAATCACTTCGCGATCCGCTATCGCCGCTACCGCGCCCTTCGCGAAAACCTCATCCAGGTATGCGTGCCCATCGAAATTCGGCCCACGCAGCGCGAAAAATAAATCACCCGGCTGAATGGTGCGAGAATCGACGCTCCATCCAGTTACCATCGCTTCCGATTCAACCTGTAGCCCCAACATTTCCGCCACATGGCGCAGCGCGAATTTCATGACTCCTTGAATCCCGGCACGTCAAATCCGATCGCCCGCAGCACCTCCCGCGCGGTTTCACGGTCGTCGAAGTGAATCGTGCGATCCTTCAACACCTGATAAGTTTCGTGCCCTTTGCCTGCGATCAGCACGGCATCGCCAGCGACGGCCTGCTCGATGGCGTGGCGAATCGCCTTGGCGCGGTCCGGTTCGATCACGTGCGGAGTATCGAAGCGCCGCAGCCCGACCAGCGCATCATTCATGATGTCGAGCGGATCTTCCGAGCGCGGGTTGTCCGAGGTCAGGACGACGTAATCGCTCAACTCGCCCGCGGCCATTCCCATCAGCGGCCGCTTGGTGCGGTCGCGATCGCCGCCGCAGCCGAATAACGTGATCACGCGCCCGCGAGAGATATTCTCTCCACTCTGCGCCGGCGTGACCAGTTCACGGGCCACTTGAATCGCGTTGCGCAGGGCGTCATCGGTGTGCGCGTAATCCACGGCGATCAGAAATGGTTGGCCCTGGTCTATCCGTTCGAATCGTCCGGGGACGCTACGGCACGCCGCGATTCCGCGCGCGATGGTATCGAGATCGATTCCGTAACTGATCCCCACACCCGCGGCCGCCAGGATGTTCATCACATTGAAGCGGGCCGTCAGCGTGGATTCGATCTGCCGGCGCGCGCCTTCATAAATCAGGTCGAAGCGCAGGCCCGCGAAGCTCGAAGCGATATTCTCCGCGCGGATCCGAGCCGTATCCGACGATCCGTACCACAACACCCGGTCGGGCGCGTGAATGGCGCCAGCTATCGCGGTGCTGGCGGGATCGTCCGCGTTCAACACAGAGCACTTGGGTCCCGGAGAATCCACTGGAGCAAATAGCCGCGCTTTGGCTGCCGCGTACTCGTCCATGGTGCGATGGAAATCGAGATGATCGCGCGTGAGATTCGTGAAAACTGCCGTGTGAAAGCGAATGCCGAAAACCCTTCCTAATGCGAGGGCGTGGGAGGACACTTCCATTGTAAGGGTAGGCCGCTTAGTCGGGGTCTCCTCTAGAGCACGCTCGACCAGCTCCGCCGCGAAACGCATCACGTCCAGCGACTCGGGCGTGGTGTTCACCACCTCTCGCCGCTCGCCCGCCAGCCGCGATTCAATGGTGCCGATCAGCCCCGTCACGAAACCCGCCTCTTGCAGAATCGCGTCGACCAGATACGACGTGGTGGTCTTGCCATTGGTCCCGGTGATGCCGGTAAATAGTACTCGTTCGTCCGGCTGCCGGTAGAAATTCCGCGAGGCCGTGGCAAGCGCCTGGCGGCCATGCTCGACTTGAATCCAACCGGCGCCAATCGAATCTGAAACACCCTCCGGCGCCGCGAGTTCGCTCACGAAAGCGAACGCGCCCCGAGCCGCCGCATCTTCCACGAAGCGGCGCCCGTCGACGCGAGATCCCGCGAAAGCGAAAAACACAAAATCCTTCTGTACACGCCGCGAATCGTATTCGATTCCCGCGACCGGTTTCTCCGCCAGGTCCGGCGAAAGCGGCGATCGCAGCTTTACGCCTTCTAGAACCTGGCGCAACGTCATTTCGCAAATTGAACGCGCACGCGCGTGCCTGGCCGGAGCGCCGATCCCGCCGGCGGGTCCTGATTTCTCACTAATCCGGCCGCAGGCGACCCGAGCATTTCCACTTCCATTCCTCTGGCCGACGATTCCTCCAGCACGCGCCGCACCGTCATGCCGCGGAAATTCGGCACCTGTGCTGCCTTCGCACTCGCGGTTAAAAAAAGCCGCCGGTCCACGTCAGACGCTTCGGAGGATAGTGAAGTGTCGGCCGGGGCCGGCGGCAGAGTGACGGAGGAAACTGTTGGGCTCGCGACGCTTGAGATGTTGGGCGCGTCGCCGAGACCCGCGATGGCAAGATCGTCATAATCGGCCGAGTCACGCGGGTTTATTGACGCGACCACTGCCGTGTCGGGCAAATCCTTGGGTACGTCCAGCATCCGCAGCGCGCTCATGGCGACTTGGCGGAACACCGGCGCGGCCACCGGGCCGCCGTACCCGGCGCTTCCGCCGGTGGTGTCGTTGAGCGTTACCGCGATCACGATCTGCGGATTCACGACCGGTGCGAATCCCAGGAAGCTCGCGTTGTACCTGTGAGTGTAGACGTGGGCTTTCAGGTCGTACACCTGGGCTGTCCCGGTTTTTCCGCCGGAGGTGTAGCCCCTCAGGTTGGCGACGTTGCGTCCGGTGCCGCGCAGCACCACGCCTTCCATGAACTGGCGCATGGTGATGGCGGTTTCCGGTCTTAGCACTCGTCGCGGTTGGCCGGGCGCGAAACGCTGCTCCGCTTCCCCCGGCTTCTGCCGCGCGAGCACGATCTGGGGTTTCACCAACAGGCCGCCGTTCGCGATCACCGCGCCGGCGATGGCGAGCTGGAGAGAAGTGGTGCTGATCTCATGACCCATCGCCACCGATCCGATCGAGGTCCGAGTCCAGTCCGCAACGCGCCGCACCATGCCCGCCGATTCGCCCGGCAGTTCGATTCCGGTTTTTCGCCCGAAGCCGAACTTGCGAACGTAGTCATACATCGCCTGATCACCGACTTTGAGACCGATCTGAATGGCGCCGATGTTGCTCGATTTCTCGAATACTTCCTGCATGGTGAGCATCCCGTGGCGGCCCGCGTCATGAATGATACGGCCGAGCAAGTTGAACACTCCGTTGCCGCAATTGATGATCGTGTCGGGACGCAGACGGGTGGTTTCCAGTCCCGCCGAAACGGTCACGGTCTTGAAAACGCTGCCCGGCTCGAACGGAGTGGCGATCGCGAGATTGCTGCGAGCGCCTTCCGCCTCGTTCGGTCCAGGCGTGTCATTGGGATCGAAGGCCGGATAGTTGGCCATCGCCAGAATCTCGCCGGTGTAAGGATTCATCGCCACTACCGATCCGGTTTTAGCTCCGCTCGAAGCGATCGCTCGGGCCAACTCGCGTTCAGCCTGGTATTGCAGGTTCGAATCGATGGTCAGAGTGATGTCAGCGCCGGGTTCGGGTTTGCGCGCGACGACTGAATCGTAAGGGTTCTGTTTGACGTCTGTGAATACGCGCGTCAGGCCGGGGACACCGGCCAGGTCCTCTTCGAAGCTCGCCTCAATGCCGGCGGTTCCACGTTCCCCCGCGTCGTCCGCGGACAGGATGCCGATCGACCCCAGTACGTGAGCCGCCAGTGTGTGGTGCGGATAAAAGCGGCGCATCTCCGGCCGGAGCTCCACCCAATCCAACTTCAGGTTGCGCAGCTGCTCGGCTTCGTCCGCGTCGATCTTGCGCTTCACCCACAGGAACGATGTACCGCGCAGATACGCGCTCTGGATTTTGTTGAACAACGCGCCGCGATCCAGATGGAGAACGCCGGCGAGCTTATCCGCCGCGACGCCGAGACCGGGGAGTTTCTGCGGATTCACGCACACAGACTGCGCCGGCATGCTCTTGGCGAGCGGTTGTCCGGCGCGGTCGAGAATGGACCCGCGCATGGCCGGCAGCTCTTTGGTGCGCTGCTGCTGTTGCTGGGCGAGACGCGCCAGCTCATCGTGCTGGATCACCTGAAGCGTAACCAGGCGCGCGAAGATCCCACCCGCCCAGAACAATAGAATCCAGAGCAGCCAGCTCAGCCGTCTCGTGGATTGGTTTTCCGCCATGAAAAAAGCTCTCCGATGGCCAGGATTACTTCTCGTTCATGGCGAGCGATCCGCCCCTTGAGTCGAGATAAACCACTTTCTGAGAAGGTGGATCGATGAACTGTTGCAGACGCGCCAATTCCTCCATGCGCGCCGGCGAAAGCAGTTGGGCTTCCTCCAGCTCAAGCGAGGATTGTTCGGCGGCCAGTCGTTGGCCTTCCTGGCGCAGAGATTGAATCTGATAGCCGGCCAGCAGTCCGTAAGCCCCGGGCAGCAGCACCGCGACCAGCAGGACGGCTGCGGTCACGGACGACCCGATCAGCTTCCAGCAGATTCCGCGCGCTTTCGGATCGGCGGTGCGCACCACGCCGGCGTTATCGATCCGCTTCACGAAGAAGTAGATGTCCTCATTCGCGAAAGCCGGAACGCGCGAGAACACATCGGGGGTGGCGGCGTGCGGGCGCGCATGAACTCGCGGGCGGGCGTCGCCCGCGCGATCCTGACTACGCTCGAAGAACCATGTGAGAATGTTCGCTAAACTTGCCATGTGTAACCTCATTCACCCGGCTGTCCGGCCGGGGCCGCCGCGGCAATCGCCGCTGTTGTTAATCGAGAAACGTCAGATCGAGAAAAGTCAGATCAATTCCAGCGCGCGAAGCTTGGCGCTGCGCGACGGCGGATTGTTTCTGATTTCCTCGACCGCGGGACGCACCACGTGACGGGTAAGAATTCGCGCCTGCCCGTTTCGCGCCATTGCCTGAAAACTTTGCTTGACCTTGCGGTCCTCGAGCGACATGAACGTGAGGATCACCACCCGGCCGCCCGGCTGCACCAGCCGCGGGATCGATTCGAGCAGCGCGTCCAACTCCTCCATCTCGCCGTTCACCGCAATTCGCAACGCCATGAAAGTTTGCGTCGCGGGATGAATTTTTCCTGTGCGAGGCACGGCCTCCTCGATCAGCTTGGCCAACTGACCGGTGGTTGTTATCGGCCGCGCCCGCACAATTGCTCTGGCTATCTTCCGGCTCCTCCTTTCCTCGCCGAATTTGAAGATCAAGTCGGCGAGATCCTTTTCTGATTCGAAGTTGACGAAATCGGCGGCGGTCTGCTGCTGGCCGCGGTCCATGCGCATATCCAATGGGCCGTCCGCCATCAGCGAGAATCCCCGCTCGCCCTCCGTCAACTGGTACCTCGAGACCCCTAAATCCGCTAGCAATCCATCCGCTCGCACTTTGTCCAGTTGCGAAACTCCTTCGGTCGCCAGCGTTTCTCCCACACGAGAAAACGATGTCTGATAAAAATGAATCCGACCCGCGAACTCCGCGGTATTCGTGCGCGCCGCAGCCAGACTTTCCGCATCGCGATCGCACGCGATCACCAGTCCGGTGGTCAACCGCGCCGCGATCGCCGCCGTATGCCCGCCGAGCCCGGCCGTCATGTCCAGGTACACCCCGTCCGGCCGGATGGCCAGATATTCCAGGCATTCCTGAAGCATGACCGGGACGTGCATACATGGCCGCTACTTGAACCCCTTCTTGCGGAGCGCCTTCACCTTGTCCGTCAGATTGACGGTCGCGCGCTGCATCCGCTCGTCATAAACTTTCTTTCCGAACGCGTTGATCCCGCCGTTGTAATAGTCCAGCCAGACCGTCTGGCTTTCGAGTTCCAACTTGCGCCTCAGATCCGTCGGCACCAAGATGCGCCCGTTCCCGTCGATCTCCGAAGACCCGCCGTACAGGTTCGCGATGAACGCGACATCCTCCGCTATCTCCGCGTCGTCGCCCGCATTCTCGAAGAGATTTTGATTGCGTTCCCACGTTCGCTTCGGGTATATTCGAGCTATCTTCATGTCCACCGTGGTGATGAAAACCGTTTCCACCTCAAGCGATTTCAGGTACGCGACAAACTCCGCCGGGAGTTTGAGGCGGCCTTTTTCGTCGCACTTGGCGGTGAATATCCCGAGGGGCGGCTCCGCCACAATCGACATTTGGCCATTCTGTTCCACGATTGAAAACCACTTTAGGCCACTTTAGACCACTTTCAGAAGTGTAAGCGGGGTCTGGTACAATTGCAAGCCCTTTTATTTGGAAGGGATTAGCTTCTCTTTTTCTTCGCCCTTCGCGCTCCTATGGTTTCTCTGCCACAAATGGCCGGCGGCCGAGAAGTCGGGAGAGGACTATCAGGTTGCGTTGAAAATCGTCAGAGGCAGAATCCGGACATCAGACTAACACACGGCGCTATTTGACCCCGCTCGCGATCCTGGCCGCGAGGAACTCATCGCCCGCGCGCCAGGTGGGCAGTTTCGGCGCGTTGGCGACATTCACGCCGATCAGAAATCCGAAGCGAGCGTACTGCTCCATACCCGAGAAATCCCAATCGTCGTGATATTCGTCGGACGGCTGGTGATACCGATGCTCCTCGAAATCGTCGAACAGCTTCTTGCCGGTGCCCGGCGGTTTCCCAAGCAGATTATCGCCGCCGTCGATCGAAAACGAAGGAATCCCCACGCGCGCGAAGGAGAAGTGATCGGAGCGATAATACGTGCCCGCACTGGGCCGGGGATCGGGGGAGATCACCAGGTCAAAACGCCTGGCGGCTTCCTCGACGATGGGATACAGCGTGGTGCGCTCCGCGCCGTTCAGCGTGACGTCGTGAGCCCGGCCGAACGGCATGAACATGTCGAAGTTCAGGTCAGCCGCGGTTTTTCCCGCGGGAATCACGGGATGCCGGCCGTAATATTCCGATCCTCGCAGCCCGGCCTCTTCAGCCGTCACCGCGATAAACAGCGCCGATCGGCGCGGCTTTTCCGGCAACAGGGACCACGCGTGCGCCATTTCGAGAATCATGGCGCATCCGGTGGCGTTGTCCGCCGCGCCGTTGTAAATCGTATCGCCGTTCACCGGCGGGCCGATGCCCAAGTGGTCCCAGTGCGCGCTGAAGATCACGGCTTCGCTCTTCAATTGCGGATCGCTGCCGTCGAACCGGGCCACCACATTGCGCGTGTGGATCTCGCGGATCTTGCTCGGGATCGTGCCGCGAAAGCGAATCGGCAGCGCGATCGCTTTGAAGCCGCGCGTGTCGGCCATCTTCAGCAGCTCATCGGCGGTCTTGCCGACTGTGGCCGCGAGCTGCTCGCCTTGATCCTTGGTCACCCACGCGGCGAAGGCCAGCGCGGGCGCGCCGTCGGCGAGCTTCACCTGCTGATCCTCGCGTCCCCAGGAGGATCGCACCACGTCCCAACCGTAGCTGGCCGTGGGCGTGGTGTGGATGATGATGGCCGCCACCGCGCCATGGCGCGTGGCTTCTTCGTACTTATAAGTCCAGCGGCCATAGTAAGTGAGCGCCGAGCCGGTGAAGAATTTCGGATCGTTCGATGGCGGCTCATTGGTAAAGAGCACCACCACCTTGCCGCGCACGTCGACGCCCTGATAGTCATCCCATTGATATTCCGGCGCGACGATGCCGTGTCCCACGAAGACCGCTTCGGCGTCGAAGGAAGTTTCCGGCTTCTGCGAATTTGTGACTCCGACGAAGTCGTCGAGCCAGCGGTAGGACAGCGTCCTGCCGCCGCTGAGTGCCGCTGTGAGCTGCGTATCCGGCTGCGGCGCGACGCCGATCAAAGTCAGATTTTGAAAATAAGTGCCGTTATCGCCGGCTGGTTTCGCACCGGTGAGAGCGAACTGCGCGGCGATATATTCGGTGGCGAGATCGCCTCCGCGCGCGCCGACGCCGCGGCCTTCCAGCAAATCGCTCGCGAGAAATTTCACGTGCGCGCGAATGCGCTGGCCCGCGATTTCGGTCATCTGGGCGGACATCGGGATTGCTCCGGGGAGCGCGGCAAGCGCAAGAAGAGCTACAACGTGCGTGCGGGTCATTTTGGCTAGATACTCCGGTCGGGATTAAATATTCCCGTTGGGCTAAATTCTCAGGCTAGGCTAAGAATACCCCACTGCATGCAGGCCCGGCCTGGAACAATCGGGATGCGGTTGATCAAAGGGGACTTAGGGGACGGCAGGCGCGGGAACCAGCACGCCGTTCTCGATCATGGGCGCGTGCCGCAGGATCTTGAACCTCTTCCTGATATCGGGCCAGAATTCCATCCACAGGTTGGAGGCGAAGCCCATCCCCACTGCGATCGACCCCTGACGAAAGCCGCGGACTTCGTTAAGGCTCTCGGGGCGCCAGGCTTGCGCCAGGAACGGCATCGCAAAGTCGGATATAAGGCGGCCATACGCGGGAATCCAAACGCTCCCGTCCGGAACGGTGTCCTTCCGCGCCAGGAAGGTTCGCGACAGCGCGTATTTCACGCGACTCCCGCGGGTGCCGGTTCCGACGCGAAAATACCGCGGATCTTCATGATCCAGGGCGCGTATGCCGAAGGCGATGTTTTCCTTGAGAAACTCTCTTCCGAAACGCGATGCGACGCGCACGCCGAAGGAGTCGATGCCCGACCCCCAGGCCGATGGCGACTTCTGCGCCTGATCCATGGCGGCCTTTACCGTGAAGCCGATCATCTCCGTCGGGCCCATCATTTCGTTGAACGAGTACAGGAATTTATGGGTGAGATCGAGCGGCACGTAAATCTGCAATGGCGGAAGTGCGGCAGGAAGCACAGCTTCGGGCGTTGGTTGGGCAGGAGCGACGGCCCCGTCATTAGGGGCTTGCGACGGAACTTGTCCCGGATCGTTGGGAGCTTGGGCCGCGTCCTTCGGAGCCTCGGGCACTTGAACCTGAGGAACTTGAACCTGCGCGGCGATCTTAGCGGGATCGACCCCTTGGGCAGTCAGTGTGGCGGCGCACACAAACACAGCGGATACTGATCGCCCGGCACGGCGTTTTGTCAAAAAACCAAAATCTCCGTTACTACGCTACTTCAGGCAAGCGGCTGATTTACTCTACTCCTCTTCCCGACGCGGCGCAATGGGTTTGGCGCATCGCTTAGCGACATTTATTTCAATTTGTTTACAGGCGAATAACGCCCAGTTCCAAAATGTTGGAATTCGATTCGCGGATCTGCGCCAACAAACTCTCCGGCGGCTCGTTTTCGAGGTTGATCCGCGCCACGGCCGCCTCCGCGCCCTCGAATACGATGTTTTCCATTTCCTGAACGTTGATGCGCGCGGCGCTGATGGAATCGAGCACACTGGCGAGAACGCCGGGGCGGTCGAGATGCCGCACGATAAGCGAGCATGTCGCCGGAGTCGATTTCGCCAGGTTCACGACGTTGGGAACCTTGCCGGTTTCCTTGAATGTCTTGATGATTCGGACGGTCTCGGCCGCGATCGCCTCCTGCGCCTGATCCGTGGACGCGCCGATGTGATGCGTTCCGTACACTTCTTTTGCGATCGCGCCCGCGAACTCGCCGGTCCCGCCCGGTGGCTCGCCCGCGAAAACATCCAGCGCCGCCCGGATGCCTTTCTCATGAATCGCGCGGCTCAGTGCGTCCTGATCGATCACTTCGGCACGCGCGGTGTTGATGAAATATGCGCCCGGCCGCATGGCGTCGAAAAAATCCGCACCGATCGCCCCCCGCGTTTGCGCGTTCAGCGCCAGATGAATGCTGACGATATCGGCCGCGCGCGCGATCGCGATCGGCGACGCTTCGTACTCGATGCCCAGCCCGCTCGCCAATTCGGGCGTCAGGCTGCGGCTGCTCGCGATCACCTTGAGCCCGAACGCCCGCGCCCGTGGAATCATTTCGCGGCCAATCTGCCCCGTCCCGATCAGACCCAGCGTGCGCCCAAACAATCCGCGCGCTTTTGAAAACTCCGCCTTATTCCATTTGCCTTCGCGCAAGGACGCGACGCCGTCGGGAATCCGCCGGTCGAGCGCGAGGATCAATCCAAACGCCAGCTCCGCGACCGCCACCGAGTTCTTGCCGGGGCAGTTGGAAACATAAATGCCGCGCCGCGACGCCGCGGCGACGTCGATGGTGTTGTAGCCCGCGCCCGCGCGCACCACCAGTTTCAGCGCACCGGGGATCAGCGCCGGCTCGGCCACCGCGGTCGACCGGACCACCAACACGTCGGGCCGCAAATCTGCAACCGCGCGCGCCAGCGCTTCGTCCTTCAATCCAGGTTGATAATGAATTTCGCAGCCGGCCGCGGTTAATCCGTCCAGGCCGGACTGCTCGAATTTATCCGCGATAAGAATCCGCATTCGACGTTGAGTTTATCTTAAACTATGGTTGCCCAAACGAGCCGTGACCAAGCGAGCCGCGACCAAGCTACGCTTGCGCCAAGGGAGCGGTTATAAAAAGGGAGCGGTTACAAAAATTCCGCACGCATGAAAAATCTCCACTACGCGCTGCGCATGCTGGCGAAATCGCCTGGCTTCACGGCCATCGCCGTCCTCACGCTCGCGCTGGGCATCGGCGCGAATACCGCGATCTTCACGGTCGCCAACGCGCTGCTGCTTCGCCCGCTGCCATACAAAGATCCGGATCATCTGGTTAGGATCGCCACAGGAAACGCAGGCGGCGGCTTTCTCTCGCTTCCGTATTTCACCGTGCTTAGCGATCACAACCGGTCATACTCCGGCGTCGCCGCGTATCAGGGCGAATCGTTCAATCTGACCGGCCGCGGCGAGCCCGATCAGATCGTCGCCGAACGCGTGACCTGGAATCTCTTTGCAGTTCTCGGCGTGAAACCCATCGCCGGGCGCACGTTCATGCCGGAGGAAGATCAGCCGGGCGGCAGACAAGTGGTGGTGATCACCTCCGAGCTGGCGACGCGGCTCTTTAGCGGCGGACGTAACGCCATCGGCCAGAATCTTTCGCTCGATTCGAGAGACTACACCGTCATCGGCGTTCTACCGCACAATTTCAGCGCTCCGCTGTTGGGCCGGGGGGTCGACATCTTCGCGCCTCGGCTGATGGAGCTGAGTATCGTCACGCCTGGCCGGATCCAGATCGGCGGAATGTATTTCGAAGGGGTCGGGCGTTTGAAGCCGGGCGTCTCGCCCGAACAGGCGCAAGCCGAAACCGAGGTGCTCTATCAGCAGTACAAACACGACAAGCCCGGCAATTTCGACGCGACCGTCAGCGTCGCGATGACCGTCACCGGCCTTCAGGAGAATCTGGTCGCGAACGTGCGCCCCACTCTGCTGATTCTCTCCGCGGCGGTTGGATTTGTCCTGTTGATCGCCTGCGCCAACGTCGCGAGTCTGCTGCTTTCACGCGCGCTCGGCCGCAAAAAAGAGTTCGCCGTTCGAACCGCGCTGGGAGCGTCGCGCGGTGCGCTCGTCAGGCAAATGCTCACTGAGAGCGTGCTGCTGGCCATGGTCAGCGGCGTGATCGGAGTCGCGTTGGGACAAGCCGGTACGCGCGTGCTGGCCGCGTACAGCAAGAGCAATTTCCCGCAGATGGCCGATGTCTCGATGGATCTGCGCGTGCTCGTGTTCACCCTGGTGATTTCAGTCGTCAGCGGAGTGCTGTTCGGCCTGACGCCGTCGCTTCAGCTTTCGCGCGTCGACCTGAATACGGTTCTGCGGGACGAAGGCCGCGGCAGCGCCGGAAATCGTAAGCGCGATCGCGCGCGCAGCCTGCTGGTGGTGGCGCAGGTGGCGCTCGCGATGGTGCTGCTGGTGGGATCGGGGTTGCTGGTCCGCAGCTTCATCCGGCTGCGCACGGCGAGCCCCGGGTTCGACCCGCAGGGCACTCTAACCATGCAAACCTATCTGCCGCCGGCACGCTATCCGCAAGCGCCGCGGAAAATCGCGTTCTACATGAATGCGCTTCGCAACATGCAGAGCGTCCCCGGCGTTCAGTCGGCATCCATCTCGACGGCGCTGCCGGTTCTCGCAAATCACGGAACGCCGTTTCTGTTTGAAGGCCAACCGGCGGTCGCGCTGGGGCAGAGGCCGGTCGCGATGATCCAGTCGATCAGTCCGGACTATCCCAAGACCATGGGCATCGCAGTTGTCGCGGGCCGTCCGTTCACCGATCACGACGACGCGGACGCGCCGCCGGTGGCGCTGGTGAATCAGAACATCGTGCGCAAGTTCTGGCCGAATCAGAATCCACTGGGCAAGCGCGTTACCGTGGGGAATCTGCCCAAGCCGTTTGAAATCGTGGGTGTGCTGGGCGACGTGAAGAATAGCGGTCTTGCCCTCGCCCCGGGACCCGAGGTATTCGTGCCCTATCCCCAGCTCGCGTCGCCGCTATTGTTCCTGAGCGTGCGGACTTCGCTCGATCCGCACAGCCTGGCTTCGGCGCTGCGCGCGCAAGTCGCCGCCGCCGATCCCGACCAGCCGTTAACCGAGATTCAGACCATGGAAGAGCGCCTCGAACTGGCCAGCGCTTCACCGCGATTCACCATGCTGCTGATCGGTATCTTTTCGGCGACGGCGTTTATCCTCGCCGCCGTGGGGATCTACGGCGTCATCGCATATTCGGTCGCGCAGCGCACGCAGGAGTTGGGCATTCGCATCGCGCTGGGCGCGGAGAAACTCGATATTCTCCGGCTGGTGATCGGCAGTGGACTGGCGCTCTCGCTGGCGGGAATTGCGATCGGGCTCGCGGGTTCCATCGCCCTAACGCGGCTGATGTCGGCGATGCTATACGAAACCAGCGCCACCGATCCGCTGATCCTCGGCGCAAGCGCCGCGTTATTCCTGGCGGTCGCGCTGCTGGCCAGCTACTTGCCGGCTCGCCGGGCCACCCGAATTGATCCGGCCGAAGCGCTGCGTTAACCGCGCGTTAAAGCACGCACACCCCGGTAAACCCGAATTGAATGGAACCGTCTGACTAAAGGAAGCATCGCTAACATAGAGACAGATGATTTCCCGACGCAACCTTCTCGCCTCCCTTGCCGCCGCGCCCTTTCTGCGCGCGCAACAACAAACCGGCTCCCCACAAACCGGCGCTCAGCCGCCAGCCGCTCCGCCCTCCGGCGCCCCGCAGACCACTCCTCAGCAATCCGACAAGGTCTTCACCTCCGACGTGAAAGTCGTCAACGTCTTCGCTACCGTTCGCGACAAGAAAGGCCAGATCGAGAAAGATCTGAAGCAGGACGATTTCACGATTGACGAAGACGGGCGCCCTCAGACCATCCGCTACTTTGCGAAGGAATCCAATCTGCCGCTGACGCTCGGGCTGCTGGTGGATACCAGCGGCAGCATGCGCCGGCTGATCGAAACCGAGCGCGGCGCGAGCTTCAAATTTCTCGACCAAGTGCTGCGTGAAGATAAAGACGTCGCGTTTCTGATCCATTTCGATTTTGAGATTGAGCTGTTGCAGGATCTGACCTCGTCGCGCAAGCTGTTGCAAACGGCGCTCAGCCAGCTTTCGGCGAGCAACGGCCCGCAGTTGCAGCAGCGCGGTCAACAGAATCCATATCCCGGTGGAGGAGGGGGCGGCGGGGGCCGGCAGGGCGGCGGAACGACATTGTACGATGCGATTCTGCTTGCCTCGAACGAACTGATGAAGAAGCAGACCGGCCGCAAGGCGATCATCCTGCTCACCGACGGCGACGACAACGGAAGCAAGTCGACCATGACGGAGGCCATTTCGGCCGCGCAGAGAGCGGACACCATGTGTTACGCGATCCGGTTCGCGGACGAATCCGCGAATCAGAACCCGTTCAGCGGTTTCGGTGGCCGCGGAATGGGGCGGCGCAGCGGCGGCGGGCGACCGCCTATGCAGCAGAGTCGTGGCGACGGCAAGAAGGTGCTGGAGCGGATCGCGCAGGAAACCGGCGGCGGATATTTCGAGGGCGGCAAAAAACAATCGCTCGACGATATTTACCGTGAGATTCAGGATGAGCTGCGCAGCCAGTACAGTTTGGGTTACACGCCGGATAAGAACGAAGGCCCGGGCTATCGCGCGGTGCGCGTGCTCACCAAGAACAAGAATCTGGTGGTCCAGTCGCGGGACGGATATTACGCGGATAAATAACGCGTCACCTCAGGCAGTAGCAAACGTGCCACATCATTTCGCACCGGCCCCGGTGGCCGATCCACCCGCCGCCGGCGCAGTCTCCCCCCAGATCCACTGGCTGAACCATTCGTAGTTGTGCTCCATCACCGCGCGCTGCTGCTTGGGCTTGTTGATCCCGTGGCCGAATCCCTTGTATACGATCATCTTCACCGGCACGCCGCGATCCTTCAATCCCTGATACAGCTCATACCCGTTGGGAATCGGCACCCGCCTATCCAGCTCGCCATGCTGAATCAGTGTCGGAGTCTTGGCGTTGTTGATATACGTGATCGGCGACGTCTTATGGTAAATCTCCGGGTCCTCCCAAGGCGTTGCCTTCAAATAATTTCTGGTGAACGGATGGATGTCGGTGTTGACGTAGTAAGTCATCCAGTCCGAAATCCCCGCGCCGACGGAAATCGCCTTGAACCGGGTGCTATAGGTCGTCAGAAACGCCGAGATGTAGCCGCCCTGGCTCCATCCCATCGAACCGACGCGATCGCGATCGATGTAGCCCTTTGCAACTACCGCATCGACGCCGCTCAACACATCGTCCGCGTCGCCGAGCCCGAGGTTACGCACGTTCAGCGACCGAAACTTCTCGCCATATCCCGCGGAGCCTCGATAATTCGGCTGCAGGATTACCGCGCCCTTGGCGGCGAACATCTCCATCGGGTAGCTCCGATCGCCGCGAATCTGCGGACGATCCACGCCGGTCGGGCCGCCATGAATCACCACCAGCAGCGGATATTTTTTCGACGGATCGAAATCGGCCGGCTTGATCAGGATGCCTTCGATGGGCGTTCCGTCCTTCGATTTCCATTCAAACAATTCGCGCGTCGCCAGTTTGAACCCCGTGATCTGATCGCTCATGCTGGTGATCGCGACCGGCTTGAATCCCGCCACCGGCGATACGCAAACCTCCGGGTACTTGTTCGGCCAGGCACACACGAACGCCGCGCGCGATAAATCTTTCGTGAAACTGGCGCCATTGAGCTCCAGATCCGCGGGCGAGCTCAACTGTTCCACCGAACTCTTCGTCTGATCTGCTCTAATTGGATCTACTCTAAACAGATGCGAGGCGGTGCGGCGAGCCCCGCCGAAATAGATCCCCCCCGCGCCCCATTCGATCAACTGCGGATCTTCGTCGAACAGCTCGGCGCCGTTGGGTCCAACCAGCACCCGCGGCTTTCCGCCTTCGGCTCCCACAATCGCGATCCTCGAATTGAGGAATGAAAACTCGCGCCCGGATTGATAGGCGATCTGAGTGCCATCCGGCGACCAGATGGGATTGCGGTCCGGCCCCGGCGTGTCCACCACCTTCTTCACGTATTTGTCCGACAACCGGACCACGTAAATATCGGACGTGTCGCCGCTCGAAAGATCCGGATCGCGGGTCGCGCTGAACGCGATGCTCTTCGAATCGGGCGACCACCGGAATCCGCCCACGCTGAACTGCGCGCCGGTGGTGAGCGCTTCGGGCTTGGCCTTTTCCTCCCCGGTAGCGGGCGATGCGTCGAGCGGCACGTTGAGCGTCCACAGATGCACCATGGTGTAATCGCCCTCGACGATTTCAAAGTCGCCGTACTTCTCCTTGCGATCCTTCCTGGATTTCGATTCAGGGCCGGTCGAGCTGAACGCGATTCGCTTTCCGTCCGGCGACCACTCGAACGCGGTCACGCCTGCTTCGAAATGCGTGAGCTGCGTCGCTTCGCCGCCCGCCGGCGAGATTACGTAGATCTGCTGCTTGCCGTCGCGATCCGACAGAAACGCCAGGCGTTTGGAATCCGGCGACCAGCGCGGGTCGCTCGACGATTTCTTCCCCTGCGTCAACTGATAACGTTCGCCGGTGGCGGTCATCGCCATCCAGATCTGGCTTTCGAACGAGTTCTCTTCCCAGTTGGTTTCCGAAACCGTGTAGGCGACGTAGCGGCCGTCGGGCGAAATGCGCGGCGATCCCACGCTTTTCAGATTGAGCGATTGCTCGATGGTCGGCGTCTGCGCCATCGCAGCCACCGAGAAAATCCCAGCAAAACTCGCGAGCAAGAGGGTTTTCATTCTGACTCCTGTCTCCTGATTCCTTCTCTCTATGTAACTCGATCCATCGCCAGAAACTCCTGAATGTGCGGGTGCGGCGATTTCGACAGCTCGCTTACCGGGCCGAAATAAATCGAGCGCCCTTCAAACAGCACCACCACGCGATCCGCCACGTGGTACATCAAGTCGAGATCGTGGGTCACGACGACCCCCGTAAGGCGCAGTTGCGTTTTCAGCCGCAGCATCAGCTTGGTCAGATGAGCCGACATGATCGGATCCACCATGGTGGTGGGCTCGTCGTAGAGGATGCATTCGGGCTGCGCCGCCAGCGCCCGCGCGATCGCCACCGCGCGCTTGTAACCGGTGGAGAGGTCGGCGGGATAGTGATCGCGAAATTCCAGCAGATCCACCATCTGGAGGAGCCCGTTCACCACGTCTTCCTTGTTTCTTTTGTCGTAATCGTCGCGCAATTCGAGCGAAAACAGGATGTTCTCGGCTACCGTAAGCGAATCGAACAGCGCGCCCGATTGAAACACCATCGTGACCTTTTTCCGGATGCGCCGGATCTCGGCCTCCGTGAAATCGGTGATGTCGGTGTAGGACGCGTACACTTGGCCGGCGTCGGGTTTGATAAAACCCATGATGTGGCCCAGGGTCACGGATTTGCCGACACCGCTTCGCCCTATGATCGCCAATGTCTCCCCGGCGTCGACATGGAAGTTCACATCGACTAAAACGGGGCGATCGAACGTCTTATAGACGTTGAGAAACTCAACATAGTGGGAGCTGGCGGGGCCGCCTTTGGGGTTCGTTTCGTGATTCACAGCGAACTCCATTCAGGAGGCGTGTTGATGTTGCTGAGCAGCGCTGGATCGGCGACAGGATATCTGCGAAGACGCAGAGTGGAGAGAAAATCGTGCATTTTGAGGATTCTACGATCGATGGCGCGGCGCGCGGCAGTGGCGCAGCGGCGGTGATAGACGGCGCACAACGGATCCAGACGGGAAGCTTCCGGCGCGCCGGGTGTAGCCGATTCGGAGCCGGCCGTGGTCAACTCGGAAACGACGCAATCGACAGTCGAGGGCCCGGATTCAGCATTGCTAAACAACGCTTCCAAGAACTCCGTCGTGACCAGCGGCATGTCGCAGGCGACCATCAGGTTCCATTCGGCGTGACTCGCGGAGAGCGCCGTGTAAACGCCGCCCAGCGGCCCGCAGCCGGGAACGCGATCGGGGATCACCGTGTAGCCCAATTCCCGATAGCGCTCGGGCCGGCCGATCAGGGTCACGTTCCCTGCGACGCGGCGCACGCATTCGGCGATCCGGCCGGCGAGGGTGGAGCCTTGGAACTCGAGCAGAGCCTTGTCGCGGCCCATGCGAGTGCTGTGGCCGCCCACCAGCACGAATCCACCGCGCGACGCACCCGCCTGGGTCATGAGATGATGATACCGTACGGTCGGCCGAGTCTTGGGGATCGCGGAAGTGACAGCGGTGGAAGCGATGGTTGTATAGTGTTCGGAAACAAAAAGGTGTATATTTGTTTCTTAATGGCATTAGCCATCATGGCCGTTTCCCCAATGCTCGCTATGCCCGCCGCCGAAAACGTCGGCGCGGCGACCGCAGGTCCCGTGCCGGCGAGCCGCACGGCTCCTGCTGTTCGAACCACGTTTGTGATCCGCGCCGATCCTCGCACCGGACGTCTGATTCGTAGTGCGGTTCGTACGGAACCGGTCCGCGACACTTTCCGTAATGACGCGATTCGTGTGCCTGCGATCTTGAAGTCCGCCTCCAAGCCGTCCAAGCAAATCTCCGACTTCGTCGATCAGTCCTCACGCACCCATCAGGTGGACCCGCTGCTGGTGCATTCCATCATCAAGGTGGAGAGCAACTACAATTCGTTCGCGGTTTCCAATAAAGGCGCCGAGGGATTGATGCAATTGATGCCGCCGACCGCGCGCATGCTGGGCGTGAGCAACAGCTTCGATCCACAGCAGAACATCGAAGCGGGCGTGAAGTATCTCAAGTATCTCCAGGGCGTGTACAAGGACGATCGGCTGGCGCTGGCCGCCTATAATGCCGGTCCGGCGGCGGTGGACAAGTACAAGCAGGTTCCCCCGTTCAAGGAAACGCAGAATTACGTGGAACAGGTGGGCAGGAGATATGACGATGCGCGGCGCGCAGCCGCGGATAATGACGCGGAAAAAGCCGCGGCCGGGCAGGCGCCCGCGCCCGTAGCCGTCTCGCCGCCGGAACAGGCGATCGTAGAGAAACAACGGAAACTGGAGCAATTCGTCGACGCGAATGGCAGGTTGTCCCTCAGAACAGTCGAGTAGAGCGCGCTCGATCACGCACCGGTGTTTGGGTGTGATCGGGGGCCTGACGCTCGCCTGCTCGCTGTCTTTCGGCGCGCCCGCGAAAACGGCGGCCGGTAAAGTCACGGCGGTGCGGTTCTGGTCGCTGGGCGATGTGACGCGCGTCGCTATCGAAGTTTCCTCGGAATTCCATTACCGGTCAGAACGGCTCACCAATCCTGACCGGCTGTTTTTCGACATTCAGGGCGCCAGGCCGGAGATGGTGGCGAAGGGCATGCACGTCATCGCGGTTGGCGACCCGCTCCTGATACAGATTCGCATCGCCGAGACGCAGCCCGGAGTCACGCGCGTGGTGCTGGATCTGGCGCAGTCCGCCGAATTCACGGCGTCGCAGCTTTCCGGTCCGGATCGGTTGATGGTGGAAGTCCGTTTGAAGGACCGGCCCGCTCCGCCCGCCACCGCCAGCACCAGCGGAGCGAAGTTGCTGAGGGATTCACCGGTTCGCGCGGCAGGACCCGATCTGATCGCCTCCGCATCGGTTGGGAATGGAAATGCAGCGGCCGCGCCTGTGACCGCGCCCGTGACCGCGCGCACACCGGACTTGACCCGCGGAAGTCCTGCGCTTCCGCCGGCGAACACGGCCAAGCCGGAGCCGGTGCTTACCACCGGGATTACCAACGTCCCCAAGCCGTTCAACCCGCCGCCACAGCGCGCCGATCCGCGCAAACCGGAACCGAAGCCTTACCTGATCGGCCAGCCGGGTTTCATCCCGACTACGCGCGTGCCGAAAAATCCTCTGCCGCCGCCGAGCGTGAAGGCGGATGCGGCGGTTGTCGCCAATGTGCCTGCCAGCGCGTCCACTCCCGGTGTCCCCACTAATGTTCCAAGCCCAAGCCCGCGTGACGCCGGCTCCGGCCCGTCCGCCGCGCCAGCTTCGGGTTCAGCGGCCTTGCCGCCCTACGTGCCGGCTTTTGCGTCGGCGAATGTTCCGGCGGCGTCGACGCCATCCGAATCCACCAAAGATCCGGGGCCTTCCCGCGAACCGCTTCCCGCCCGGGAACCGCTCCCAGCCAAAACCGCCGCCATCGGCAATCGATCCCTGACGCGCGTTCTGGGATTGAAATTGGGGCGCGTGGTGCTCGATCCCGGCCATGGCGGCCGCGACATAGGCACCCACGGTCCATCGGGATTGAATGAAAAGGAAGTGGTGCTCGACGTCGCGAAACGATTGGGCGCGCTGCTGGAAGACCGCCTCGCGACCGAAGTGATCTACACGCGTGACAGCGACACCTACGTTCCGCTCGAAGAACGGACTCGGATCGCCAACGATCATAAAGCGGATCTGTTCCTGTCGATCCACGCAAACTCCTCGCCCTATCGCACCGCGGCGGGTGTGGAAACGTATTATCTGAACTTCACCACCTCCAAGGCCGCGATGGATGTCGCCGCGCGCGAAAACGCGGGCTCCCAACGTTCGGTTTTCGATCTGCAAGAGATTCTGCAAAAGATCGCGCTCAAGGACAAGATCGACGAATCGCGCGAGTTTGCCACGAGCCTTCAGAAATCGATGTATGGAGTTTCGTCGAAGGGCAACGCCGATGCCAAGAACCGCGGAATCAAGAAGGCTCCGTTCGTGGTGCTGATCGGCGCCTCGATGCCGAGCGTGCTGGCCGAGATCGGGTTCCTGACCAACGCATCCGACGAAGCGCTGCTGCGCAAGCCGGAACATCGCCAGAAGATCGCCGAGGCGCTGTATAAAGGCATCGCGAATTACGCGGATACGCTCAGCCATTTCCAGGTCGCCAAGCGCGAGTAAGCTTCATCCATGGGCTAGAAGGAAATGGTCCCAAACCAACCGGGCATCCGTTCGTCTCTCTTTGGGGGAGAATCGCAGCGATGACATCGGCAATCGGCGGCGCGAGTTTGATCCTGATGTCATCCGCGATATTCGGCCAGGCTACGGTCCAGACCCCAGCATTCGAGGTGGCATCGATCCGCCCCAGCGATCCTGGAGACGTCGGCAATCAGGCGTTTTCCTCTCCTGGCGGGAGGTTCACCGCCATCAACGACACCTTGAAGAGTCTCATCCGGTTCGCTTACGGCCTTCAAGACTACCAAGTCTCGGGAGCGTCGGGTTGGATGGACTCCGCGGCATATGACATCAAGGCCAAGGCGGAGAACGATACCGTCAGCGACTTTCGGCCCCTGCTTCAGGCGCTCCTTGCAGACAGGTTCCAACTTAAATTTCACCGTGAGACGAAGGAGCTTCCGATATACGCGCTGATGGTTGGAAAGACCGGTCCCAGGCTCCACGCCGTGAACGGTGCGGGACCTGGCGTCGGAATGAGAAAGGGTCGATTCAATGGCCGGGGAGCGGATATGCCAACGCTGGCGAGTGTTCTGTCCGGTCAACTCGGCCGTTTGGTGCTCGATCGGACGGGCGTTAGCGGGTTCTACGATTTCACCCTGACCTTTGAGCCTGATGACAGCAGGACGGCAGATACGGCCGGCCCTTCCCTTTTCACAGCGCTTCAGGAGCAGCTCGGGCTAAAGCTGGAATCGCAGAAAGGCCCGGTGGAGACGCTGGTGATCGATCACGCCGAGAAGCCGTCCGCGAATTAGCAGCCTTGTGGCGCAGGCTTCAGCCGACACTCTTAACGAAATTTATCTCATCACCAACACCAGAGCCGGCGAACTGAAGTTCGCCGCTGCACGCTGAAGCGTGCGCCACACCGCCCTCAGTTCGTTTTCCGAGTCCCCGCAGGGTGCGTCGTCGCCGGTTTCTTCGCCGGCGCAGCCGGATTCACCGCATTCAAAATCGCATCCAAGTCTCTTCGCGAATGATATTTCCCTCGAGAGAACACCGCCGCGATCTTGCGCGTGTTCCGAATGTCGACCAGCGGGTCCGCATCGAGCAGCACCAGATCCGCCAGCTTGCCCGCCTCGATTGTTCCCATCGCTTCGTCCCAGCCTAGAAATCGCGCGGGCGCGATGGTTGCCGCAGCCAGTGCCTGATGCGGCGATAGCCCCGCCGCGACCAGTTGCTCCAGCTCGTCATGCAGCGTCGCGCCGGGAATCGTGTAGGGATCGCCCGTGTCGGTTCCCGCCAGCAGTTCCACTTTGGTGCGCGTCGTCAGCGCCACCAGCTTGTAGATGCCTTCGATCTGACGCTTATAAGCCTCGCTGTTTTCATCTTTGAGAGCGGGCCACGATTTGCGAATCGACTCCGGCACGTACTTCAAGCGCGGATCGGCGGCCAGCTTGTCATCAGTCGCGTGCGCCATGCGCTGCCACAACACCAGCGTCGGCGAAATGCGTATGTCGCGAATCGCGCACTGCTCGAAAAATCGCAGCGCTTCTTCATCGGTGGAGACGCTCTTCATCACGCCGAAAAGATGTTCCAGACTCGCCTGATGTGCGTCGATCGCTTCCCACGCGGTGATCGACGTGGGAACGTGGCCCTCGAACCGGATGTGCCAGTGGCGGGCCTGCTCGGCCAGCGCGAAATACGCATCTCGCGACAAGCCGGAAAGTACCTTGATGAAATCGACGTCCATGTCATACAGCTTGTCGAACGCCAGGCGTGCTTCGGCCGGCGTGCGCGCGACCAGTGTGGGAAGTTTTTCGTCATCGGAAGGCGCGCCGTTCACCGGCGGACCCGACGTAACGATGTGCGGGCCGACCGCCTTTCCGGTTTCGATCGCGGCTCGCCACGCCGAAGTGCGTTCGAAATCGCTACCCATGTCCTGCACGCCGGTCACGCCGAACGCGAGAAAAACGGGAAGCTGATTTTCGCGATACCACAGGTGCACGTGCATGTCCCACAGGCCGGGGATCAGAAATTTCCCCGTGCCGTTGACGATCCGCGCACCTGCGGGGATGTGCAGCGAAGCGGAAGCCCCGATTGCTTTGATGTTTTCGCCTTCGATCAACACGGTCACGTGCGGATGCACGGTTGATGCGGACACGTCGACCACGGAGACATCCTGAATCGCCACATGGTTAGCGACTGGCGGCGCGGCTCGCGAAACCAATGCGGTCGCTGCCAAAGCGAAACACAACCACCTCATGCTTCGATTCTACTGGCTGCCGGTGGCACAGACTTTAGTCTGTGTTCCATGTAGCCGAAAACTGGCTGCCCCACATCGGCATGCTATTTCGTCCCCAGGTTTTCGTACCACTTCAGATTCGCCGTCGACGTTCCGATGCACGCGATATCCGGCCGCCCATCGCCGTTCAGATCGCCCACCGCGCATCCTGCCGCCGCCATTCCCGTGCCGCCGCTGCTTTCATCCAGCAGCGACTTCACCCATTCCTTGCCGTTGAAGCGATACAGATTGACGTTGGTGCCGCGCCGATACCCAGCGATGATCACGTCGCGATCGTTACCGTCCAGGTTCGCCGTCAGCATCACGTGGCCGTCGACAATCGAGGAATCGATCACGTTGCGCTTCCACTCGCCGCTCTCTTTTGTATACACCGCAACGATGTTGCCGTGCCACGGCTCAATAGTCGCAAGAAATCGTTCCTTGCCGAGCTTGCCCACCGCCACATCGCTCGCGCCGCTCTTGGGCCACGGGTCCGGACTGCCCGCGGCCAGCTTGGTCCGCTCCCACTTCCCGTCCTTCTGCTGCCGCAACAAAAAAACTCCCTGAAAGCTCGCCGTCAGCAGTTGCTGTTTGCCATCGCCGTCCCAATCCACCGGATAAATGCAGTGCACCACGCCATCGTCTGCGTCGGTGATCAATTCGCGCTTCCACTCACCGGGTTTGTAGAACACCAGCGGCGTCCCCCCGTGATAATCCGGCGCAACGGCATCTGCATTGGTCAGCGGCGCATTCACCACCAACCCGTTCAACATTCGCAAGCGGTGCGACGCCGGCAGCTTATCGATATCGGTCCGCTTGAAAGGCTGCGTCACGTCGCCGGTGCTTTCAAGAATCATCACCGTGCCGATGCTCTGCTTCGCATTCGGCGAAAAATCGGTGGCCAGCGCGATCACCACGCCGGTCCTGTCGGCCTTCACCACCGCGAGATTGATCGGCTGACGAATGCCGGAGACGATCACGTGCTTCTGCCAGCTCGGATTTTCAAACCAGGCCAGCTCGGTGAGGCCCGACGCGAGCGCGATCAGGTCCGGCTTTCCGTCGTGATTCATGTCGGCGATCACCACCTGATAGCCGCCGCGCAATCCGGTGGCGACTTCGTGCGTCTGAAACTTCGCGATCGGCTGCGCGAAAGCGGCGCCCGCCAACGCGGCGCATAAACACGCGCCTCGACTCATTTTTTGAACCATTTTCTGAAACGCAAACATAGCTAGGGTCTCCATTCCGCGGTCTCGGTCACGCTGACGCGCGCCTTGGGAAAAACCGTCAGCTTGAATTTCACCGTATTCGTGGAACTGGTATAAGTCATTCCACCGTTCTGAAGCTGCGCCGTATCCAGATCTTTCGAGATAGGCGTTCCGTTCTCCTCGATTTCGATGAGGCCGCTCTGCGCCGCCTGAATCGCGGGCGCATGCCGGTCCCATTTCACGCTGAGATTCGCGCCGGATTGGGACACGGACAGGCCCAGCGCGAAATCCTGGGGATCGCTCGAGCCTTTCGACGTGAAGCGCGGCAAGATCAGCATTCCCAGCGCGATCCCCAACACCAGAAATATGAACGACAACGGCATCCACACGCTGGACGGGAAGCGCGACCGCGCCGGCATGGTGGCCGCATACGCCGGGCCGGCGACCACCGCGCGATTGCGCTCCGGCTCCGCATACGCGTCGCGATAATACGCGGATTCCTCGATGGACGTCGGCGCCATGGCGCGCACTTCACTCTCTCCGCGGCGGCGCGAGCGGGGACCGCGCTCCATCATCGACCGGTGCGGCGGCGCTTCTGCGCCCGTCAGCTCTCGCCGGCGGAATGGGAATTCCAGGGGCGAGGCCTCCGGAAACGCGCCGTTTTCGCGAACGAAGAATCCCCCCTCGCTGACTTTGGTTCCGTACGGCTTCACCAGCAGCGCGACGTTTTCCGCCTCCGGAAAAAACTCGTCCAGGATCTGGATATCTTCCTGCGCAAGCGACATCCCCTCGCGCGTTTGGCTGCGATAGTAACCCACCGCGTGGGCGTCCCTCGACGGATCCGGCTGCCACCGCTCCACCGCACCCTCGAAAATGGCCTTCCCTTCCTTGGTCAAAAGATAGGAGGGGCCGCGCTGGTAATCGCACTCCACCGGTTCGAAATCCTCCACTCGTACGACAGCGGGCCGGCCGTCGCGGCCCGGCTCGATGGTTCCGAGCAGCACGCCGCCCACTTCGGCGCCGCGCTTGGGGACCGCCCCGAATCCGCGCATCGCTTCCGCGGAGAGGCGATCCAGAACCTCCATGTGCAGGTGGATTACCACCGGCTGCCCCGGCGGGTTCCAAACGTAGTAACCCAGCGTGTCTTGTGTCCCTGCCGCCATTGTGAGATAACGTTTCATCGTACTACGTGTGGCGCGGCGCCTTGTGGCGCAGGGCCATGCCCTGCGGAGTGTGTGAGCCCAAAATGATGACCGGGACTCTCTACATCGTCGCGACGCCCATCGGCAACCTGGAAGACATCACGCTGCGAGCGCTGCGCACTCTGCGTGAAGCCGATCTCATCGCCTGCGAGGATACCCGGCAGACCCGCAAGCTGCTGGATCACGCGGGCATTTCCAAGCCCGCCGTCAGCTATCACGATCACAACGAATCGGAACGCGCGGCGGAGCTGATCGCGAAACTGGAAGCGGGCATGAAGATTGCACTGGTGTCGGACGCCGGCACGCCGCTGATTTCCGATCCTGGATACCGCCTGGTGACGGCTGCCGTCGACGCCGGCATTCCGGTGGTCCCCATCCCCGGCGCCTGCGCGGCCGTGGCGGCGCTATCGGCGTCGGGTCTGCCCCCGGATTCGTTCCGCTTCTGCGGATTTCTTCCGCCCAAGAGTTCGCAGCGCCGTAAGTTTCTGGAGGACCTAAAGTCCGAAACCGGCACGTTGATTTTCTACGAAGCCCCGCACCGGGTTCTCAATGCTCTGGAGGATATCGAAGCAGTAATGGGCGGCCGGCGCGTAGTGCTGGCTCGGGAACTCACCAAGATTCACGAAGAATTTCTTCGCGGCACCGCGGCGGAGATCCGCGCGCAGCTTGGCGAACGCGCCGTGGTGCGCGGCGAGATTACCATTCTGGTCGGCAAGCGCGAAGTGGGGCAGGGCCGCCCCGTGCCTGTGGTGGGGCAGGGCCGCGCCCTGCCTGTGGTGGGGCAGGGCCATGCCCTGCCTGGTGACGCGCCGATCGAAGATGCTGTCCGAGCCCTGGAACAGCAAGGACTCTCGCGTATGGATGCGATCAAGCGTGTTGCGAAGGACCGGGGCATTCCCAAGCGCGAGGTGTATCGCTTGCTGATGTAGTCCATGTGGGGCCGCCACTCTTGGCGGCGAGCCGGCTTTCAAGCCGGCTTTTCGGAACGGGCTGTCGGCCGCCGCGGAGGCGCGCAGCAATCCGCCTCACACTCCACCGCTTCGCAATCCATCATCTCCGCGATCATCCGGATCATCGCTGGATGCGTCTCCACCGTCCGCGCACGCGCCATGCGCACGCCCAATTCATCGCAAACCGCGCGTGCTTCCGTATCCAGGTCGTACAGCACCTCCATGTGATCCGACAGGAACCCGATCGGTACGATGATCGTATCCACCGGATTTGCCCGCAGATAATCGCAGATGTCCGGCTCGAGCCACGGCTGACCCGGCGGCCCGCTGCGGCTCTGATAAACCAGCCGCCATTCATCGCGACCAACACCGGCAGCGACACGCGAGCACGCGCGTTCAAGCTGCGCGACGTACGGACTCGATTCCGCCATGGACACCGGAACGCTGTGCGCGGTGAACACCAGCCGGCCGTGCGGCAACTGAGCGATTGCGTCCTTCGCGCGATCGATCATCGCCTCGATGAACAGCGGGTTATCGGAAAACGGCGGTAATTTTTCTATTCTTAACGCCGCATCACCCACCGCCGCCAGCGCGCGTTCGATGTCCTCGCGGTACTGGCGGCATCCCGAGTAGGAGCCGAACGCCGAAGTCGCGAACGCAGCCGCCCGCCGGACTCCGTCATCGCGCATCTGGCGCACCGTGTCCGCGAGCAGCGGATGCCAGTTTCGATTTCCCCAATACACCGGCACGTCGAGCACGGCCCGCAGTTCGCGGACCAACTCGCGATTCTGGCCGTTGATCGGACTCCGGCCGTCGAAATGGTAATAGTGTTCCGCGACTTCGAGCAGCCGCTCGCGCGGAACGTTGCGCCCGCGCAGCACGTTCTCGAGGAACGGAATCACTTCCTCATGTTTTTCGGGTCCGCCGAAAGAAACCACCACCAACGCATCGTACACCGGCACGTTTTCATTCTAAGGGGTTATTCTCCTGGGCGATCCTGCTGGCTTATTCTACCGGCCCACGTAGTGTACTTTTTCCTGCGTCCTTGAGGCGCGCCCGTCAGGGCGCGCGCAAGCCGCCGCCCGAGTATGATTGATGTAAATGTGGCGGAGGAAGAAGTGGCTCGGCGTTCGAACCTGGTATTTCGCCGGCGGCGCCCTAACGCTTTCCGCGGCGCTCTTCGCGGCAATTTTCGGAGGCCGGATATTGTGGCGCGCGCAAGCCGTCCTGCATGGGGCGGGCGATCGCGTTGCCGCCGAATCCTCGCTGCGATTCACCGCCAGGCCCATCGATACTGTATTGCCGATCGGCCTCGAATCGGTGGGCGCTCCCGCGGTGTTCGTGGACGCGCAGGTTTTCAACGGGCGGCTTTTTATTGCCGGACCTGGAGGACTCGCCGAATACGATAGCAGCGCTATTTTGAGCGGTGGAATCGTCGCGCGCTATCGCGTCGGCGTTGAGCTCCCGCCGGCGCCAATCACTGCGCTGGCCGTCGGGCTGGCGGGAGATTCGCGCGCGCCTGAACTGTGGATCGCGACCGCGGGCGAAGGCCTGGTCGCGTTTGACGGGCGCGCCTTTCGCCAGATCCGTCCGGAAGACGCCCGGTTTCGCAAAATTACGTCGTTGCTCGCGCTCGAAACCGGACGTATTCTGATGGGCACCGAAAAATCCGGCGTGCTGGTTTATGACGGGCGCGAATTGAAGCCGTTTCACCCCTCCCTTGCTGAAATCCCGGTGACAGCGCTCGCCGGCGACGGGGCGAATTTGTGGGTTGGGACCATCGATCGCGGGTTGTTGCACTGGAAAGCGGGCGCGCTCGAAACCATTTCCGACGCGCTGCCCGACAAACAGGTGCTTTCGCTGGCACTTGACCCCGCGCTTGACAATGACGACGTCTACGCGGGCACCGCTTTAGGCGTCGCCGAAATTCGCGACGGAAAGTTTACGCGCACCCTCGCGCCCGGATATTTCGCGCAGAGTCTGCTTGCCGGGGAAGGCAAGTTGTGGATCGGCACGCTCGAAGAGGGCATGGTTTCGGTTCCACTCGCGTCGCGGCCTTCACACGATGGAGCCCACGGCGGACAGTCGCGCGCCGCCGCGTGCGAAGCCTGCTCGATTCGAAAGATTTTTCGCGTCAATGGCAATGACAGCGATGACGGCGACGTATACGCCTTGGCGGAGGACTCGCTGTGGCGCGGCGGCGAGCCTGTAATCAGCGCCCGAGCGAATCACGGCGACGCCGTGCTCGCGGATCGCAATATCGCCGCGCTTTCGATGGACGGAAGCGGCCGGCTGTGGATCGGCTACTTCGATCGCGGCTTGCAAATTCTCGATTCAGGCGGCGGGCCCGGCGAGCATCTGGAAGACGATCACCTGTTCTGCGTGAATCGTATCGCGCAGGACCCCGTGCGCGGTGTTTCGGCCGTCGCCACTGCGAACGGTCTGGTAATGTTCGATGCGTCGAGCTCCCGTCGCCGCGTCATCACAAAGGAGGACGGTCTGATTGCCAACCAGATCACCGATGTGGTTTTGCGCCCCGACGGCAGCGCCATCGCCGCGACCCCCGCGGGCGTGAGTTTCATCGACGCATCCGGCATCAGCAGCATTTACGCGTTTCAAGGTCTGGTGAACAACCACGTTTTCGCACTGGCGTCGGACGGCGCGCGCACACTTGCCGGAACGCTCGGCGGATTGTCGGTTCTCGACGGCCCCACGGTGAAGGCCAGCTTCACCACCGCGAATTCCACGCTGAAGCACAACTGGATCACGGCGATCGCGCGGGTGAACGATGGCTGGTTTATCGGAACGTACGGCGCGGGCGTCTTGCGGCTGGATGCGGCCGGCCGATGGGAGGGGTTCGCCGATCTTCGAGGTCAGATCGAGATCAACGCGAACGCGATGGTAGCCACCCGGAGCGCCGTGTACGCGGGCACCCTCGATCGCGGCCTGGCGGTGTATAGCATCGCCGCTGGCCGCTGGAATTTCTGGACGCGCGGCCTTCCGTCCAGTAATGTGACGGCGGTCGAAGCTCGCGGCGGCCTCCTTTATATCGGCACCGACAACGGTCTGGTCAAGGTCCCCGAATCGACAGTAGTAAACCCGGCGGTGACTCCGTGAGAATCGCGGCGCCTGCCCTGACCATGACGCTCTTGATCGCGTCGCTCGCTACTCGCGTGGCTTGGGCCGACGCGGGCGTCCTGATTCCGTCGACCTCCAAGCAGCCCGACGCGCGTGTGCTCTCGCTCGACGAAATGTCGATCGATGTGACCATCGATAACGGACACGCCAAGGTTCAGATTCTCCAGATCTACGCGAATCATACCGGCGCGCCCATCGAAGGAAATTATGCGTTCACGCTGCCGGGCCGCGCGCTCATCTCCGATTTCGCGGTGTGGGACGATACCACGCGCATCCCGGGCGTCATTCTGGAGCGCAAGCGCGCGCAGGAGCTGTACGCCGACATTCGCATGCAGGCGCTGGACCCCGGGCTGCTGCAAATGGGCGAGCGCGACGCCGACGAAGAGCGGCGCTCTTCGCTGTTCACCGCGCGGGTCGCGCCGGTTCCCGCGTATGGGACCAAGCGTATCGAGATCGAATATCAGGAGCGCTTGCCGCTGGAACAGGGTGAGGCGTTCTTCGCCATCCCGATCCATCCGGACGTGTATCGGCAACAAATCGCCGGGCGTCTGAGCATCCGTTTCAATTTGTCGAGCGCGCACGCGATGAGCGATTTTCAGTTCAAAAGTGCGAACTATTCGATGAAAATCGCGCAAAAAACATCGAAAAACGTCAAAGCGAGTTTTGAGGGCCAGGCGGTTGCTCTCACCGAAGATTTCGCGGTGAAGTATGCGCTCTGGCACGGTACCTCGCTGGAAGTGCAGACCTATCGCGACGCGACCCGCGAACCCGCCGCTCCCGGATTCTTCGAAGCTTCGTTGGTGGTGGCGATGCCGGCGGCGACCGCGCCATCCGCGCCGCGGACCGTTGTCGCGCTGTTCGATGCGTCGCTTTCCATGCAATGGGAAAAGCTGGAGCGCGGTTTTCGCGCGCTCGAATCGCTGCTGCGGTCGCTCAAACCAACGGATCGATTTAACGTTCTGGTCTTCAATGAAAAAGTGGAGCCATTCGCGGCGGAGCCCGCGGCAGCGACTCCGGATTCTATTGAAAAAGCCCTGGTGTTTTTGAAGGCGCAGCAGTTGCGCGGAGGAACCAACTTGCAGGCTGCGCTTGACGCCGGGCTCCGGCAGTTTCAAAAGGAATCGGCGAATTCGAACGATCCCTACGTGGTGCTGCTGGGCGATCTCGGCGCCACCCGCGGCATCCTGCAAAACGGCAAACTCGCCGAGTGGTATAGCGCGAAATGGAAGCAGATCCCCGACGCGCGGCGGCCGCGCACTTACGTCTTCGCGACGGGCGACGACGCCAATCTTCCGCTCGGAAAACTTCTGGCGCGCAACAACGGTGTTTTCGAATGGGTGCGGTCAACTGAGCCGGAGGACTTCAAGCTGAACGCGTTTCTTTCCAAGATCGGGCGGCGCCCGGTGGATCTGCAACTCGAAGTGACACCCGAGGCGAACTTCGATCTGGTGTATTCACTGGAAGATACCGTCTTCCCCGGGAGCATGCAGACGTGGGTGGGGGAATATAAGAGCGCAGGAGGGCAGGCGACGTTCAGCGCGAGTCAACACTTGAATACGACATCCAACACCGCCTTGGCCCGCGTCACTACGGCGTTGCCGCGGCAGTCGACGGATCATCCGAATCTGCCGCGCGAATGGGCCAAGGCTCGCGTGGATGCACTGCTCGAGAAAATCGAGCGCGACGGCGAGGACCGCGCCACCATCGACGAAATTATCCGGTTGTCGCGCAAGTACAAATTCGTGACGCCGTACACGTCGTTTCTGGCAGCGCCGCGCGCGCTGCTGCGGCCCCGATTGATTCGCCCGGGCGATCCGGTGCTGCGCGTGAAAACCGATGAATCCATCACTTCGGTGGTGGCGATGTTTCCGTTCGGCCTGGTGAAGAAACTCCGCTATCTGGGCGGCGAAGATACCTGGCAGACGCGATTTCTGGCGCCTCAGGATCTGGCCGACGGAACGTACCAGGTGCGGCTGTTGCTGCGCGACCGGCAAGGCCGGGTGTTTCGCGAGTCGAAAACGTTCGTGATCGCGAGCAAGCCGCCGGCGGTGAAGGTGAAGCTGGATCGCAAACAATTTCATCGCGGAGATGCGGTGCGTTTGCAGGTGAGCGCCTCGGATACGACGCGAACCATCGTCGCGCGAATGTACGGCGCGGCGCCCGCGTATCTGCGCTGGAACGCGCAGATGGGTTCGAACACGGGCGAACTGCTGGTGCCCGCCTCGCTTCCGGCGGGCCGTTATCAGGTGACGGTGACGGCGGAGGATTTCGCTCACAACATCGGCAGTGGGGAGGTGGAAATTGAAATTCTTCCCTAGCAGGAGTCGGGAACCAGTCCGGAACGCGGCACGCCCGTTCCGGGGACGCGAAAAACGCGGAGTCAGAATTCAGAATGTCGCGGTAGCGGTTGCGGTGGTTGCGTGTGGTGTTGTGGGCCTTCGCGCGGAGTTGACCCACTGGGCCGAGAATATTGAAGCGGCCAGCAAACTGGAAGCGGTCTTCTTTCGAGCGGTCGCGTTGCCGGGCGGATCGGTTGCGGTGCGGCGCCCTCCGAAAGAGACGCGGCCCGAGCTGACGAAATTGATCGCGGCGGCGCCGCAGGACGCGGAGTTGTATTCGCTGCGCGCGCTGGAGGCCGAGCAGCAACTCGATTTCACGGCGGCGGAAGCGGATTGGACCAAGTGCATCGAACTTGCGAAAGATCGTGGCGCGGCGCGCGTCGCGCTGGCCGATTTTTATCACCGGCGTTTAAGATCGCGCGAAGAGTTCGGTGCGTTGAGCCTCGCGGCAATGGAGGCGTCACCGGATTCGGACAAGTTCTTGCCGGATTCGCAGCAGCGGTCGTGGAAGCTCTACCAGCGGTTGATCGGGCTGATCGACGAGCAGCGGCTGGATCCCATGCTGGGCGCGACGCAGTATTCAGCCTGGATCTCCCGTTATCCGAAGGATCCGCAACTCTATGCCGAGGCCTTCCATTACGCGATCGCGCATGAGATTTACGATGTTGCGGACCAGGCGATCGCCGGATATCAGCGCGCATTCCCCGCGGAGGAAGAATTTCCGGTTGCAGCGCGCGCGGAGCTCACGTCCAAAACAGCGCCGGCGGCGCAGGCGCTGGCGGTTTACGAAGGCAGTTTTCGTCCGTTGTGGCCCGCGCGCCTGGTAACCCAGTATTTCGCGATGCTCAAGCAGACTAATTCCCTGCGCGTGTATCTGGATCGCGCGCGGGCGGGGGTCGCCGCCAATCCGACGGATCTGGCGAGCGCGGCGCGCCTGTTTTATTACTGGCAGCAACAGAACAATCTGGCCGCGGCGGAGCGCGCGCTTGCCGAGTTCCGCCAGCGGAAGGAATCACGGAAGTCGTCCCAGCAAACCACGTGGACCGCCGATGAATTGTTGACCTTGGCGCGCCTGTTCGAAGAGGCGCACGATTACGACGAAGCCGCGCGGAATTACTATGCGCTGTATAGCCTGGCGGGATCTGACGGCGCCTTGGCGGAGAACGCGCTGGGGTCGATGGCGCTCATGATCCTCAACGCGCCGGAGCAGCCGGTGCATTTCGGGTCGGGGAATTTGTCGCTGTATCGCGACGTGGCGTCGATGGACCCGCATCCCGGATTCCTAAACGGGGTGCTTTCGCTGCTGTTGAACAACACCGATCCGGCGAATCGCGCGGCCATGGAGGAACAGAGCGCCGCTCCGTATTTCCGGCGTGCACGGGCGGCCGAGCTGGTGGCGCTGTTCGAATCGCGGTTTCCGAATTCGGCGCAGCGCGCGGATTTGCGGGAGCGGGTGATCGAAGCCTATGCGATTTATGGATCGAACGACGGAGTGATTCGGGCGGGCACGAAATTTCTCGCGGACTTTCCAAATGCGGCGAATCGAACGGCCGTGGCGTTGCGGGTGGGCGATGCGTATGCGCGCACGAATCAGACGCGCGAGGAATTCGCACTTTACGACGCGCTGCTTGCCGAACTTGCGAAAAAGGCGGATAGCGTTCCTATGGGGGCTCTTTCCCAAACGGCGCAGACGCCGGCACCCGCGCCGCCGGCAGCAAATCCCTTCACAAAAGTCCTGCCGGGAGGCGCGGCCGTATCTTCAGACGCGAAGAGCGATACGCAGTACACCTCGGTCCGTTCGCCGGAGTACGCGCGCGTGCTGGATCGCTACGTCGCGCGGCTGGTCTCGCTGAAGCGGGTTCGCGACGCGCTGGCGGTGTATCGCCGCGAGATCGATCACAATCCGAACGATCCGGGCCTTTACGACGCCCTTGCGGCGTTTCTGGATCAGAACCGGCTCGGCACTGAAATGGAGCAGGTGTATCAGCGCGCGATCGCGCAGTTTCCGGATCATACCTGGGAACACAAGCTGGCGCGCTGGTATCTGCGGCAGCGGCGGCAGGCGGATGTGCAGCGTATCACTCGAGACGTCGTCAAGATTTTTTCGGGCACGGAACTGGACGCGTACTTCCAGGAGATCGTGCATCCGGCCGCGCCGGCCGGCCCGGCAATGTATCTGCAATTGAATCTTTACGCACACCAGCGATTCCCGCACTATCCGAGTTTCGTGCGCAATCTGCTCAACGCGTATTCGGCGACCGCGACGCGTGACGATGCGGCTTATATGGCGCTGCTTCGGGCGCATTGGTCCGACGCAGACGATCTACGCATGCGATTCTTCGAACGGCTCTCGCGGACCGGACGCTTGGCGGCGGAGTTGTCGGCTCTTCGAGCGGCGAATCCGGCGGGTTACATTCCGGCGACCAGTGCCGCGGCTAACGGCGCTGGCATTGCTGCGACCAATGCTGCAAGGGGCCTGGCCGCCTGGGCGCGAATCGAGGATCGCAATCCCGCGGCGGTGCGCATGCTCGCCGAGGGAGAAGCCTGGCGGGGACATTTCGAATCGGCCGCGCCGATGTTTCTTGCGATCGAAAACAATTACCCCGCCGACGCGACCATCGGCCGCCGCACGGTGGCGATTTATCGCTCGTTGGGGACGCTTGATTTCGAGACCGGCGATCCGAAAGCCGGCGATCCGAAATCGACCGACACCGCGATTGCCGCAGGCGAGAAATTCAGCCTCGCGAATCCCCGCGACGCGCAAACCCTGACCCGCCTGGGTGAAATGGAAGCCGATCGCGAGCGATTCGATCGCGCGGCGGCATATTGGAATCGCATTCCGCAGATCGAACCAGGCAGAGCGGATTCGTACCTGGAAGCGGCGACTATCTTTTGGGATTACTATCGCTACGAGGACGCGCTGCGCACCATCAATGAAGCCCGGCAGCGCTTTGCGGCGCCTTCGATGTTCGCGTACGAATCCGGCGCGATTCTGGAGAATGAGCACGAATACGATCGGGCGATTCGCGAATATGCGCGGGGCGCGATATCGGAACTTGGTTCGAGCGCCCAGACGGGGTCGAACGCGCAGCGAAGGTTGCTGGCTTTGGCGCGACGCTCCGAGTTGCGCGGCGCAGTCGAGCAACTCACGGGCAACCTGGTGTCGGCGCGCGATCCATCGATGGGCGCATTTCGATTGCGCGTCGCGCTGCTGCGCAATCAGGGCCGCCGGGACGATCTCGAACAGTTTCTAATGGCACTCGCGGGACGTGCGACTTCGATCGAACTGCTGGTTGCGATCGAGAATGACGGCCGCGTGGATGCCCTGGCTCGAGCCCAGGAAGCAGCGCTGGAACGGGAGGTCGCGATCACCACCGATCCGGTCGAAAAAATGCGGCTGCGGGTGTCGCTGGCCCGATTCTACGAAGGCCGGCAACAGACCGCGCAAGCAGCGCAGGTGATGGATGGGCTGTATCGCGACAATCCGGCAATTCTTGGAATCGTGCGCGCGGCGGTGGATTTCTATTGGCGAGGCATTCATAGTCGCAACGACAATTCGAAGCGCGCCATCGACATTCTGGAGGAATCGGCAGGCCGCGCGGAGGCCGGTTATCGCGCGGAGTTTACGCTGGAAGCCGCGCGTAAATCAATCGAGTCGGGCGACACCGCGCGAGCCCGGGCGCTCGCGACCCGGCTGTTGAGCGGGGAGCCGTGCCGCGCCGAATACATCGCGGTGATGGCGGATGCATATGCGCGCGCGGGCGACGATCGCGGGCTGCGTGGATTTTATGACGCGAAGATTCGCGAATTGCAACACGCGCCTCTGGCGCAGTCCCAACGCAGCGAGCAGGTGGCGGCGATGCGCCGGGCCCTGATTCCGGTTCTGACGCGGACGAAGGACTTTTCGGCTGCCCTGGATCAATACATCGAGGTGTTGAACCGTTATCCGGAAGACGAATCGCTGGCGCGCGAAGCCGCGGTATATGCGTCCTCGAACGGCGTGACCGCAAAACTGCGCGATTTTTACACGAAAGCATCCAACGATTCGCCGAAGGATTTTCGCTGGCCGATGGTGCTGGGGAGAATCGACGCGCAGCTCGAAGATTTCCCGGCAGCGATCACGGCATACACTCGCGCGGCGGTAGTGCGGCCCGATCGAGCGGATGTATTCATCGCGCGGCTGAATCTGGAAGAGCGCCTGCTGCGTTTCGACGAAGCGGGCGGCACGGCGGAGAAGCTGTACGAGTTGACTTATCGCAATCCCGATTGGATGGTAAAGCTCGCGGCAATTCGCGCGCGTCAGGGACGCATGGGCGAAGCGATCGCGGCGCTCGAAAAAGCCGGGATCGAGGGCCGCTCCCCCAATCCACGGGCGTATTTCGATATCGCGCAGATGCTGGAAAGCTGGGGCACGCTGGCGGAGGCGCGCCGATTCAGCGAACTGGGAATGCGGCGTTTGACGCCCGAAAACCGCGTTGAGTTTACGGCCGGCGTGCAGATGTATGCGCGCGTGCTGGCGCGATTGCGGGCCTATGACGCGGCGGCTCCGGAGGTGGTCGCGGCGGGCGCGGGGCAAATCGCCGCGGTGGTGGAGCAGTATTATTCTCCGGAGGAAAAGCTGAGGTATGCAGCCTGGGTTCAGTTATATGTTCAGGCGCATCCGCGAGCCATGGGCGGAATCGGGTTGGTGCAGGGCGCCGGGATGGGGGATCTGGAAGCGAAAATTCGCTTCCAGAATTTGATGGCGCAGCCCGCGAGTCAGGCCACGCAGGCAAACCAACAGGAGCTGGTGGGGCTTCAGAAACGGCGGCTCGCGTTTGAGGAGTTGGGCGGGCAGCTCGAATCTTTCGACCGGGCGGAAATTGCGAGCGCGGCGCGAGGGACATCAAGCACCCCACCGAAGAATAGCCCACCTACGAATAACCCGGCGACCAATAATCCACCAAGCGGCACGGAGCGCAATAGCGATCTGGTGGAGGCGGCGGCAGCCTATCGAGCCACTGGAAATGTCGCCGCCGAGCTGCGTGTGCTGCAGCTACAGAACAGCCGTGCGCCACTCGAAGGCCCCCTGCTGGATCGCTATGGCAAGCTGCTGCTGGGTCCGCCGCAGCGGATGGTTGCTGCTATCGGGCGAGGGAGGGTCGACGTCGCCAACGCGCTGGTGAATTACGCGATGGAACATTCGGCGGCCGGGACGCCGCAGCAGTCCATCGTGTTTCAGGCGATTGCGGCGCGCGGGCAAAGGCTCGGACCGAAAACGGGGCCGTTGTGGACCAACGCGTACACGGCGCTGGCGGGTTTGTATTTCGCGAGCAATGCCGGGCCGGTGCGCGCGGCGTTCCCGGCGATCCTCGGCGAAATGACGATCGGGTCGCGCATCGGCAAGCCGGTGGATCGGAACCGGCAACTGGCGGGCGATCTGTGGTTCTACTACGGCGGGCGGTACGGCGAGTATCTGGGCGGGATGAAACAGGCCGGCGCGGAGGAGTACTTACCTGCGATGGTGGAAGCTTCGCCGCAACAATCGCAACCGTATTTCGAGCTGGCGGAGTTTCTTCGCGACTCGGGCGACTCGACTGCCGCGGCCGCCGATTATCGCAACGCGCTGGAGCTGAATGCGGGCCGCGCGGACGCGCACGATCGTCTGGCGCTGATCGCCGTGCAACAAGGCCGGCGCGACGAGGCGATTCAGGAATGGAAGCTGGCGATCGCGGCGCTGGCGGATACGATGAATCGCGGGCCGGCGCCTCCGCGGTTCTGGAAGGATGCGAGCGACGCGCTCCAGCACATCGGCGGAGCGAAGTTGCTTGGGCCGCTGCGCGACGACGTCGATAAGCTGCTGCGCGCGTACGTTCGCCGTAACGGCTCGTATCAGGTGGATGCGCTGCTGGAAGGCGCGATGATGGCATCGGGCGATGTGTCCATGGGGGCGGATTGGATCGCGGAACTCAGCCGCGTGGCGCCCGATCCGCCGCAATTTCTCGGCTCGATTGTGGATCGTCCCTGGTTTCCGGATGGACAGAAGAGCGCCATGTGTGTCCGAATCGTGCAGAGCGCGGAGGCGAAGGTCGCGGCGAGTTTCGGGGAACAGCGGGGCTATGCGCAAAGCGAGCTGTGGAATTGGCAAATCGCGCGGGCGCGTTACATGATCGGTCACGGCGAGAGCGCCGGGGCGGCGGAAATCCTCGCGGCGCTGCCGGAAGAGACGCGCAGCCGATATGACGTGATCCCACTCGAAATTCGCGCGGCCGCAAGCACGGGGAAGCTTGCGGCGCAACTCGCGCGGTACGACGAGACGGCTCACATGTCGTCGGTTCGCGATGCGGCAGCCGAGTTGACCAAGAGCGGCGATGCGGCGTCGGCGCGGCGGGTACTCGAATTTGTCTACGCCCGCGAGCTAAAGGCGGGCAAGTTCGACGCTGCGAACTTTCTCGGACTCGCCGAGATTCGACTTGAGGAGGGGGATACGGCTGGTGCGGTCGCACTGTTGCGTCGGGCGTCGCTGATATCGGGCGCAGCGTTTTCGACGCTGGAGCCGGCGGCGGCGCTGCTCGAAAGAACCGGCCATCCCGCCGAAGCCGTACCATTTCTCGCTGATCTGGTAAAAGCGGAACCGTGGAATCAGGAAGCGCGGGAGCGGTTGGCCGCGGATCGCACGGACCCATCTTCGGCGGATATTTTGGCGAGCGTTGCGAAATCGACCGCGGCGATGTATCCGACTCGCGTGGCAGCCGCGCTTGCGTTGCGAAAGATGAAGGGCGCGGCGCTCACTCGAACAGAGGCTGAGCTGATGCTGCTTTCGTCGCAGACGCCTCTCACTGAAACCGAAGTAAGCAAGCCGTATTTCGCGGCGTCGAGATTGGAAGCAGCGGCTTCCATGATTACGTCCGGAACGGCGACTGCGGCGGCTCGCGTGAAGTTGCTCGCGGGAGCGATTGCGATCGACCCGAGGGCAGAAGGAGCGAAGATCGCGCTGTTTCGCGCGGCTCTGGAAGCCCGGCAGGACGCGCTGGCAATCGCCATCGCGAACGCGATCATGCCGCCGTACCTGATGAGTGAAGGGGAGTTCATGCCGTCGGTTGCGGATCAGTTCGCGTCAAATCTGGCGCAGGCGGATCGGGTGACTGTCGCGCTAGCTCTGGGGAGCGCACATCAGCGAACGGGGGATTTGCGAGCGGCGTTACGGTCCTTTCAAATCGCGCAGCAACTGAAGCCGGCCGCGGCGACTCTCCGCGTGATCGAAACTATTCGCGCGCAACTGGAAACCGACGCGAAGAACAATGCCCGCAGGCCTGTCGTCACAAATAATCTCGATCAGGACCGGCTGGTTCATCCCATGATTCAGGCCGTTGTTCAACCTAGGGCGGCGGCGAGATGAAGGCAAGAATCGCGATCGCGAGTGCGGTGATTATGGCGGCCGTGGTGTACTGGGCCATCGCGCAGAACGCGCCGCCGCCTCTCGCGAATATCTTTCCGACCGGTGCGCTGGTGTATCTGGAGGCCAAGGATTTTTCGGCGTTGGTGGGGGATTGGGATCGCTCCGATGAGAAGGCGGCATGGCTTAAGAGCGCGAACTACGAAGCCTTTTCGCGATCGGCTCTATTTCTGAAATTGGGGCAAGCGCAAACGGATTTTGCTACGGCGGCCGGAGTTCCGCCGGATTACGCCCTGCTCAAATCCGTCGCGGGCGCGAATTCGGCGCTGGCAATCTACAATGTTGGCGCACTCCAGTTTCTCTACTTGACACGGTTGCCATCGGCGCGCGCGATGAACACCGCGCTGTGGAAGACGCGCGGCAATTATCAAACGCGCAAAGCGGGGGGCGTCGATTTCTACGTGAAGGAGGACGTTGCCACCAATCGTGTCGCGGCGTTTGCATATTCGGGCGATCTTCTGATGCTGGCGACGCGCGAGGATCTGATAGCGGGCGCGCTGGAACTGCTGGCGTCGTCGACGGCTGGAACGACGCGGGCCGGGCAACCACCGCCAGCTTTGGGAGGAGAAAAGTGGTTCGCCGACGCGATCCAGGCCGCGCTACCCGGCCCGAACGATCTGCGGCTGGTGTACAACCTCGATCGCCTGGAGCAGGTTCCGCAGTTCCGTTCGCATTGGGTGCAGCGGAACGCCGCGGCGCTGCGCGAGTTCAGTTCGGGTCTGGCGGACCTGGAACGCGCGAATGGCGAGATACGCGAACGCCGGGTATTGCTGCGCGCCAATGCGGCAGCCGCGATTTCAGATGAGAGCGCGACAGGGCAATTGCTGGCTGCGGTGCCAGACGATGCGGGATTTTATCGCGCGAAACTTGTATCAAACTCCGGTCTTTCAGACTGGGAGCAGGCGGAGAAAGTGATCGAAGAGAAAATATTCGCGGCGACTACGCCGCCGAAGCCACGCAACGATTTCGCGCCGCCGGTGGAGGTTGAACGCGAATCCGGGAGCGAGCAGGATCTGGAAACGCGAATCGACCAGCCGCCTCTGAGCGACGATCGCGTGGCACGGGCGTTCGCTCGGCTGCGGGAGCGGCTGTCGGCGACGCCGGTTCAAGCGATGCTCGAAGTTGGTTCCACCGACGTTGACGCGGATCAGGTTTTCGTAGGATCGCAATCCGCAATCGCGCTGCTGGCGAGCGCCAACTGGGATGGGGACGCGATCCGTGGCGCGATTACCTCGGCGGCGGGATCGCTGTGGAGCAATGGAGGACTCGGGGCGGGGTGGCGAGCGAGATCCGCCTCGAATGGAGTTTGGGAGTTGGACGGGCTGGGGCGAATCGCGATGGCCGTGGACGGGCGATGGCTGGTGATCGGGACCATTGGCAATTCCGGAAATTCGACGGACCTGGTGAGCGCGATTCTGGCGCGGCGCAATCGACCGGCAATAGCGGGATCGGTGTATGCGGCGGGCTGGCGGCACACGCGCGAGCTTTCGAATTTCGAACGCATGATGAGGCTGATCGACTTTCCGCAATCTCACGCGGGGGCGGGCGACGTGGGCGGCACATCGGGTCGCGAGCCCATGCTCTACTCGGAAAATATCGCAAGCTTCGGGCGTGTGCTGGGCCGCGTGCAATCGGCGGCGATCGCGGTACACGACCTGGGAGGGATGCTGCGCGAGACGGTCGATTACAGGATCGCGCCATGACGCCGCTATTGTCGCTACTGCTGGCCGTAGGGATGGCCGGAAGCAATGATATCGGGGGCGCCAGCGGGAGCGATGTGAACTACATCGCGGTGGACGTCCGGAGTGGCGCCATCATGGAACAGCGTTGGGCCGATGCGACGACCCCGATTCCGCTCGGATCGCTGGTGAAACCGTTCACGGCGCTGGCATACAGCGGCGCATTTCCGGAGTTCGTCTGCAAGGGCGCGGCGAGCCGATGCTGGCTCGCGCAAGGGCACGGGCGTGTGCGATTTCGCGAGGCGCTGGCGCAATCGTGCAACGCATACTTCTTGAATCTCGCGCGTGAAATAGATCCGGGAACGCTGGCCGTGGTGGCGGCGAAATTCGGCATTGCGGCGCCGGAAGTGGACAGCGCGGAGACTCGCATCGGCCTGGGAGGCGGCTGGCGAATCTCTCCGCTGGGGCTGGTGCACGCGTATGCCGAGCTGGCATCGCGAGCGGGCGAGCCGCGCGTGAGTGAGATTCTGGCGGGTCTCGAATTAGCCGCACGGTCGGGCACGGCGAGCGCTTTGGGCCGAGGCACGCTCGCCAAGACCGGCACGGCGCCGTGTGCGGGGATGGGTGCGGCTCATCGCATTTATGCAACCAGGTATGCAACCAGCCATGCAACCGATGGATTTACGGTGGTGCTGGCGCCGGCAGACTCGCCACGAATTGCGTTGCTGGTGCGGGTGCATGGCGTGACCGGAGCGGAGGCCGCGAAATCCGCGGCGCGCATTTTGCGAAAGATGCGAGAGGGTCCGTGATGCTGGCACTCGCCATTGCCGCAACGGTTCGCATCGGCGTGTTCGGACTGTTCCACCCAGTCGAGCTCGAAGTGAAGCCGGTGCGCGGGCAGGTATTGGTGGTTGATTCGGGCATCGAATCAAAACGGAAGTCAGGCGTTGAATTCAACAGAGGATCGAACCGGCAGATTCTGGAAGGATCGGCAAGCGTGCGCTTGCAATCGCCCGCGCGGGTGACGGGGCGCGACGGCGGCGAGGCCGCGTTTATGCTCAGTGTGCCGGGGTTGGATGGGCATCCAAAGATTCAGCGCGAGTTTCACGGCCGCCTGGAAGTCCTTGAACGTAACGGGCATCTGGTGGCGGTTGTCACGATGGATGTTGAAACGGCGGTGGCGTCGATTGTGGCAGCGGAAGGCTCGGCCGCGGCGCCGTTCGAGGCGCGGAAGGCGCAAGCGGTGGTGGCGCGATCGTTTCTCGCGGCGGGGCGCGGACGCCACGCGGATTTCGATTTTTGCGATACCACGCACTGCCAGTTTCTGCGCGCACCGCCTGGAAGCACGAGCGCCGCGTCGCGCGCCGCCACGGAGACGCGCGGCCAAATGCTGACCTATGAGGGGCGCGTGATTGCCGCGCTTTACTCGGCCGATTGCGGCGGGCACACGCGCACGCTCGCGGAATCCGGGTGGCGCGATGGCAAATCCGACGAAACCGGCGCGTATCCTCATTTCGCGTATCCTTATTTCGCGGTGGACTGCCCGGTGCGGGGCGCGATATCGGGCCATCCGGTGTCGGGACATCAAGTGGGGATGTGCCAGGTGGGCGCGGCGGAGATGGCGCGCCGCGGGTGGACCTTTGAGGAAATCCTGCGCCATTACTTTCCGGCGACCGCGATCGCGATCGCGGATCGAGAGCTCGCGGGGTTGTGAATCCTCGCTCCGCAATGATCGCGCGCGCGGCAACTTTGGCCGATAGCGCAGCCATCGCTAAAATATACAACCAGGGAATTGGGGATCGGGTTGGGACGTTTGAAACCCGCCCGCGCACGGCTGCGGATGTTGAGAAATGGTTTGACGGGAGACATCCCACGGTGGTTGTGGAGGCGGTGATGGAGAAGGCCGCCGGGCCGGGCGAGGTGATCGCATTCGCGAGCACGTCCACTTACCGGCCGCGCGAATGCTACGCGGGGATCGCCGAGGTATCGGCCTACGTCGCGCGGGAGTGGCGCGGACAGGGAGCGGGTCGCGCGGCAATGGGCGCGCTTTTCGAAGCGGCGCGAGCGGCGGGATTTCACAAGCTGGTCTCGCGGATTTTCCCGGAGAATACGGCGAGCTTGCGGATGATCGCCGCACTGGGATTCAGGGAAGTGGGCGTGTACCGGCGCCATGGCCAACTCGATGGAGTGTGGCGGGATGTGGTGATTGTCGAAAAGCTCTTATGACGCCTTGGAGCGGACCTGTCGTGGAAGGACTGGCTGGAGTGCGGATAACCAAGAGGGCGTCTGGTACCACGCCTTGTAACACGTCTTGTGACACGTCCTGTAACAACGCCGTAGCATTTGGTATCTCAAGGTAGATGATTTCGCGCAGCGGTTGGCGGGGATTCACCATTTGTGCGTCGCATAGCGCACCTTGATAGAAAACCAAAGACTTGAGCGGTAGCAACGTAATCCAGAGAGCATCGACTATGAACATTTCAGCACAGTTGTTTCTATGCCTTAGCGCAACGCTTTTGGCTGGCAGACTTTTCGCGGATCAAGTCACCATGAAAAATGGCGACCGGCTCTCAGGCGCCATCGTCAAATACGACGGCAAGAACCTGATCCTGAAATCCGAATTTGCCGGTCAGGTCACCATTCCGTGGGATGCAGTCACGGCGATTACGTCGTCCGATCCGTTAAGTGTCGGATTGAAAGATGGACAGATGCTGGTGGGCGTGGTCACCACCAGCGACGGCAAATTCAGCGTCGCGACCAAAGACACCGGTTCCGTAAGCACAGCGCGGGAAAACATAGCCGTGATTCGCTCCAAGGACGAGCAAGCCGCCTACGACGCAGATGCCGATCATTCCCGGAATCCGCGCCTGATCGATTTGTGGACCGGCTTTCTCGACCTCGGCTACGCCACCACGCGCGGCAACACCGACACGGGATCGTTCACGCTGAATGCGGATGCGACGCGCGCGACGACGCGCGATAAGGTGGAAGCGAAGTTCACGATGATCGATTCCAGCAGCAACGCATCGGGAACCGACATCACCACGGCGAACGCTAAGCGCGGGTCGATCAGTTACAACCTGAACGCCGACAAACATTGGTTTGGATTCGGGTCGGTGGCTCTCGAATCGGATCAGTTTCAGAGTCTGGACTTGCGTTTCAACCCCGCCGGCGGCGTCGGGTACCATGCCTTCACGACTCCGAAGACGACGTTGGACCTGGAGCTGGGAGCATCCGAGGATAAGGAGTACTTCTCGACCGGGACCGATCGATCGTTCACCGAGGTGGTGGTCGGCGAAGAGTTCGTTCACAAAATGAGCGCCTCGACCTCGATTCACGAACAGCTCTCGCTGTTTCCGAACATGAGCGCGACGGGCAACTATCGAGTGAATTTCGATTTCTCGGCGGTGACGGCGATCAAGAAATGGTTTGGGTGGCAGTTCACGGTGAGCGACCGGCTCCTGAGCAATCCGTTGCCCGGCCGCAAAGAGAACGACATCATCATCTCGACGGGCTTACGGGTGACGCTGGCGAAATAGTGAGCCGGTCTGAAGACCCCGATAAGGACGGGCGAGGCGGCTGCCGGCACGAGTGCCGGCCCCACAGCCGTGTTACAGTAGCGCAAAAGGGACAATCATGTTTCCAAGTCGATTCACGTTCTCTGTCTTGACGCTGGCGATCAGCGCCGCTTCCGCGATAGCCGCTCCTCCCGACGGCGCCGCTTTATACAAGGCGCGATGCGCGACCTGTCACGACAATCCGCAGTCACAGCTTCGGATGCCGAAGCGCGAGGAGATCGCCGCGCGGTCGCCCGAAGCGGTGCTGGCGGCGTTGTCCACGGGCGCGATGGTGACGCAGGCCGCCGGTCTGACCGAGGAAGAAGACCGCGCGATCGCGCTGTACATCACCGGGAAGACTTTTGGCAGCGTCGCTCCCGATGCGATGGCGGGCCAGTGCACGACGCCTCTTAAGAAATTCGCGCCGAACGCCAAAGCCGACTGGAACGGCTGGGGCGTCGATCCAACCAATTCGCGCTTCCAGCCGAATCCCGGTTTATCGGCCGACGACGTTCCCAAGCTCAAACTGAAATGGGCCTTCGGATTCCCCGGCGACAATTCCGCGGCAGCGCAACCGACGGTGGTCGGCGGGCGGGTGTTCGTCGGGAGCAATAAGGGCACGGTTTATTCCCTCGACCAAAGCACCGGCTGCATTATCTGGAGCTTCAACACGGGCGCGGGCGTTCGCACGGCGACCACCGTGGCGCCGTCGAAAACTCCCGGCAAGTACATCGTGTTCTTTGGCGACACGCGAAGCTCGGCTCACGCGCTCGACGCCGAGACCGGCAAGGAATTATGGAAGACCAAGGTGGAGGATCATACGTCGTCGCGAATTACCGGCGCGCCCACTTTCTACAGCGGGACGTTATATGTTCCCGTGTCTTCGATTGAAGAGGCGTCCGCGCAGAGCGACAAGTATCAATGCTGCACGTTCCGTGGCAGTCTGGTGGCGCTCGACGCCGAAACGGGCACGCAGAAATGGAAGAGCTACACCGTGCTCGATCCCGCCAAGCCGTTCAGGCTAAACAAGGCGGGCAACCAGCGATACGGGCCCGCGGGCGCGGCGGTGTGGTCTTCGCCGACGATCGATGTGAAGCGGAAGCTGGTGTACGTCGCCACCGGCGACTCCTATACGGATGAGGAGATCAATACGAGCGACGCGATTGTCGCTTATTCGCTTGACACGGGAAAGCTCCAGTGGGTCAGCCAGGTGGAAGCGAAAGACAATTTCGTGATGGGGCGTGGAGCTAACTTGCCCGACGCTCCCGGACCGGATTACGATTTCGGCAGCTCCGTCATTCTCCGCGATATCGGCGGCGGGAAGCAGATTCTGCTCGCCGGCCAGAAGTCGGGGATTCTGTGGGGCCTGGACCCGGATCAAAAAGGTAAGATTCTGTGGCAGATTAAACTCGGCGCGGGGAGTGCGCTGGGCGGAATCGAGTGGGGGCACGCCGCGGACAGCAAGTATACCTACGTCGCGATATCGGATCGTATTGTTCGCACCGGAGCGGCGCCGGGTATTTCAGCGGTGAATTCCGCGACCGGAGAGAAAGTCTGGTCCACGCCGGCCCCCACGGTGACTTGCGCCGTTCCATCGGGATGCATTCCCGCGCAGGCCGCGGCGATTTCGGTGATCCCCGGAGCAGTGTTCTCGGGTGCGCTGAACGGCCACTTCCGCGCGTATGCGACTGCGGACGGCAAGATCATTTGGGATTTCGACACGGCCACCGACTTCGATACGGTCAATAAGGTGAAGGCCAAGGGCGGGTCCGTGGATGCCTCGGGTCCCACCATTGCGAATGGAATGGTGCTGACGAATTCGGGTTACGGGCAGTTCGGCGGAAAAGCCGGGAACGTCCTGCTGGCGTTTTCAGTCGACGGGAAATGAGTCCTGCCGCGAGACGCATCGTCAGCGGCGTCGGGGATCTGAAGACGCTGGTGGGCCAGGAACTCGGCGTGAGCGATTGGCACACAATCACGCAGGAACAGATCGACCGTTTCGCCGAGGTGACCGGCGATAATCAGTGGATTCACGTCGACGTGGAACGCTGCAAGCGCGAATCGCCTTACGGCGCGCCGATCGCCCATGGCTTCCTGACGGTTTCGCTGCTCAGCGGCTATATCAAAGAAGCCGTCGAAATTCGCGGCGATTACAAGATGCGGATCAATTACGGATTCAACCGGCTGCGTTTCACCGGAGGCGTGCCCGCGGGGAGCCGCATTCGCGCGCACTTCACCCTCAATTCGATTAAGGATTTCGAAGGCGGCGTGGAGATTGCCTGGGGCGCGTCGGTGGAGGTGGAAGGTCGCGAGAAACCGGCGCTGGTGGCGGAGTGGCTGGGGCGGACGTATTACTAGAACGGATGATGCGACGCAGCTTGTGGGGCCGCCATCCCATTCCTTGAAACCTGAAAAATCAGGGCGGCAAGTCGGCTTTCGGGCCGACTTCGACTGAATCACTGACAAGCCGGTCAGGAGACCGGCTCGCCGGCATGACTGCCGGCCCCACCTCACTTCAGGAATCGCAGAAATTTCTCGCGTAGCGCCGCTGCGGTCTTGGTGTCCGGCGCGATCACCAGCACGGTATCATCGCCCGCGACGGTGCCCGCGATTTCCGGCCAATTCGCCTTATCCAGTTCGACGCCCACCGAATTGGCGTGACCGGGCGGCGTGCGCAGCACCAGCAGATTCTGCGCGATCCTGATATCGAGTACGAACTCGCGCACCACCGCTTCGATGTCGGGGCCGTTGGTCGCGGCTTCGGCCGCAAAAACATAGCCGTCAGGTGTTTTCACCAGGCCCAGTTCACGAATGTCACGCGACAGCGTGACCTGGGTGGCGGGAATCCCGATGGTGCGCAGCGCGCGCGCCAGTTCTTCCTGCGTGTGAAGGTTCTTCGTGCGAATCAACTTCAGGATCTGACCCTGGCGATAGCTCTTATTCATGATCCCGATCCGTCACGCCCATCACCACGTCGAATCATTTGGGCGAGCCGCGCATCGGCTTCATCGAGCGCCGCCGCGACGACGCGCGGGCCGGTACCGCCCGGCAACTCGCGGGTTTCAATTCCCGCAGCCGGTTGCAGAAACCTCGCCATATCCGGAGTGAACGCGGGATCGAATGCGGCCAGCGCTTCAGCGGTCCAGTCGGCCGGCTTCTTCGATGCGTTCACGCTTTCGAGCACCAATCGCCCGACGATTTTGTGCGCCTGATGAAACGGGACACCGCTGCGCGCCAGCGCGTCGGCGAGATCGGTCGCGACGGCCCAGGAGGCATTGATGGCATCCTCCGGAGGGCCCGGACGCAGCCGTGTAGTATCCAGAACCACGCGCATCATTTCAAGCGATCCGCGCAACTGATCCGCGGCGTCGAACAATCGCGGCTTGTCCTCCTGCATGTCGCGGTTGTAGGTCATCGGCAGGGCCTTCATCGTGACGAACAGCGCCGCATAGTCGCCGAAAACGCCGCCGCATTTCCCGCGAATCAGTTCCAGCGAATCGGGATTTTTCTTCTGCGGCATCATGCTCGACCCGCTGGTGACACCGTCGTCCAGTTCGAGCCATCCGTACTCTTCGCCGGAATATAGAATCCAGTCTTCGGCAAGACGGCTCAAGTGCAGCATGGTTGTCGACGCCGCATGAAGAAAATCGAGCGCGAAGTCGCGATCGCCCGAGACATCCATCGAGTTGCGCGTGATCGCGGCGAACCCGAGATCTTTGGCGATCGATTCGCGGTCAAACGGGAACGCCGATCCTGCCAGTGCTCCGCTGCCCAGCGGCATTACGTCGACGCGTTTACGCGCCTCCGCCAGCCGCTCGGAATCGCGCATGAACATTTCGAAATACGCGAGCAGATAGTGCGGCCACAGCACCGGTTGGGCGCGTCGCGTATGCGTGTAGCCGGGGATGATCGCGTGCGGATCGCGCCGAGCACAATGGATTAACGACGTCTGTAGGGCTAGAATCGACTCGCGTGCCGCGTCGATCTCCTCGCGCAGCCACAGGCGAATGTCGAGCGAGACCTGATCGTTGCGGCTGCGTCCGGTGTGGATTTTATCGGCAAGCGCGCCGGCGCGCTCTTTCAATTTGCGAATGATCAGCGTGTGAACGTCTTCGTCATCCGCCCCTTCGAAGAAGGCTGGGGTTCGAGCCTCTGCTCGCATCGCTTCGAAAGCGCTGACAATTTGCTCACGTTCCTGGGCGGTGAGGATGCCGACGCGTTCGAGCGCCCGCGCATACGCTTGCGAACCGCGGATATCCACGTCCGCGAGCCGCCGGTCAAAGTGCAGTGAACCGGAGAAACGATCGAAGACCTCGGAGGGTCCTGCTTCGAAGCGCCCGCCCCAGAGTTTCATCCGCGCGTCCTCAGGATTTCGCTGCCGATTTGTTCGCGGTCTTAGCGCCGGCGCCGGCGTTTTTGAGCGACGCCCGCACCTGGATCGGCAGCCCAATCAAATTGATGAAGCCGCGCGCGTCGCGCTGATCGTATTCGGCGCCCATCGTGAAGCTCGCGATGTTGAGCGAATACAGTGAATACGGCGATTTGCGGCTCACCGGCTGCACCGAGCCCTTGTATAACCTCAGAGTCACTTCGCCGGTGGTGAACTTGCCGGCTTCGGCGAAAAATGCGTCGAGCGATTCGCGCAGAGGAGTGAACCACAGGCCGTTGTAAACCATCTCGGCATAATCGAGCGCGAGCTTTTGCTTGTAATGCGCCATGTTGCGGTCGAGCGTGAGCGCTTCCAGTTCGCGATGCGCCGTCATGATCAGCGTGCCGCCGGGCGTTTCATAACAGCCGCGCGACTTCATGCCGACGAATCGATTCTCCACCAGATCGATGCGGCCGACGCCATGCTCCGCGCCGATCGCATTCAGCTTTTCGAGCAGCGCTACCCCCGACGGCTGCACTTCGCCGTTCACCGAAACCGGGCGGCCTTTCTCGAATCCAATGGTGACGTCGGCGGGTTTGTCGGGCGCGTCTTTCGGACTGCGCGTCAACATCCAGACATCGTCGGGTGCTGCGTTCACTGGATCTTCCAGCGCTCCGCCTTCATGCGAGATGTGCCAGATGTTGCGATCGCGGCTGTAGATTTTCGTGGTGGTCTGCGCGATCGGCACGTTGTGCTTAGCCGCGTATTCGATGGCGTCCTCCCGCGAAACGATGTCCCATTCGCGCCACGGCGCGATTACGGGCAGATGCGGCGCGAGCGCTTTATAGGTCAGCTCAAAACGAACCTGATCGTTGCCCTTGCCGGTACAGCCATGCGCCAGAGCGTCGCAGCCGGTGGCCAGCGCAACTTCCACTTGCCTTTTCGCCAGTAACGGACGCGCGATGGAAGTTCCCAGCAGATACTTGTGCTCGTACTCGCCGCCGGCCTGGACCAATCGCCACAGGTATTCCGAGACGAACTCCTCGCGCATATCGGCGACATGAACTTCGGATGCGCCTGTTTTTCGCGCCTTCGCCTTCAGGCCGGTCAGCTCATCGCCGCCCTGCCCGATATCGCCGCACACGGCGACCACTTCGCAGCCGTAATTTTCTTTCAGCCACGGAATGATGATGGATGTGTCCAGGCCGCCGGAGTAGGCGAGCGCCACTTTTTTAGGTTTGTGCATATTTAGGCTCTATAACGTCGAAGTAGAGAACGAAGTCTAGTGAAAATGTTTCAGGCCAGAAGCATCACCAGGAGCGCCTTCTGCGCGTGCAACCGGTTCTCGGCTTGATCGAACACCACCGCGCGCCGCGATTCCATCATGCCATCCGTCACTTCCAGGCCGCGTTTGGCGGGCAGGCAGTGCATGAAAACGGCGTCAGGCCGCGCCCGCGCGAACAAATCCTGGTTGACCTGATAGGGCGCGAATATCCTCGTACGTTCCGCGGCCTCCGATTCCTGGCCCATGCTCGCCCAAACATCCGTGTAGACCGCGTGGGCTTGCGCCACGGCCTTGGCTGGATCGTTGGTAATGGTGATGCGGCCAAGCCCCGACGCCTCCTCCGTTATCTTGCGATCGGGTTCATAGCCCGGTGGAGTTGCGATGGCGACGTGAACTCCCAGCCGCGCCGCGGTCAGCATCAGCGAATGCGCGACGTTGTTGCCGTCGCCTGTAAACGCCAGCTTCAGCCCTTTCAATCGCCCGAAATGTTCCTGAAGCGTGAGCACATCGGCCAGCGCCTGGCACGGGTGGTAACGATCGCTCAACGCGTTGATCACCGGCACGGCCGACCAACGCGCCAGTTCCTCAATCGTCGATTGTGAAAAAACACGGGCCGCGATCGCGTGCACCCAGCGATCCAGATTGCGCGCCACGTCTTTGATGGGCTCGCGTTCGCCAACCGGACCGACATTCACCACTGAGTCGCCGCCGAGCTGCTTGATCGCCAGCTCGAAGGTCATGCGCGTGCGCAGCGACGGCTTTTCAAACAGGAGCGCGACGTACCGGCCCGCGAGCGTTTGCGCGAATCGCTGCGGAGTGCGCTTGATCTGCGCGGCGAGATCGAGCAACTGAACCAGGGCGTCAGCGGAGAGGTCAAGATCGTGGGCGAGATGCCTCGTCTTCGCGGGCGCGGCGGGCGATTCGGCAAGGCTGGGAATAGTGGCGGCCACGATGTCCTCGGCTGACTGGCTGATCTGTCGCTGAATGTTTATTCAGTCACCTGAATAATAATACATTTCGGTCGCCCAGTGCAAGCGCCAAGTTCACGAACGTCCAAGCGCAATCTTCACCAGTTTCAACGACGCCGTGTGGCCGCTCACGATGGTCACCGCCGTGCGAGGCACACCGTAATGCTCGGCGAGCAGCGCAATCAGCGCCTGGTTAGCTTTGCCGCGTTCCGGCGGCGCGGCGATTTTCACCTTCAGCGTTCCGTCCACCAGTTCGCCCACGATTTCGCTCACAGCGCTGCGCGCGGTCACTTTGACGCGAAGGGTGATCGGCAGGGCCGGTTTCATTGGTCGACTGTGCTATTCTAGCGTCGGAAGTCCCCTCAGAAAAGCCACCCTAGCTCAGTTGGTAGAGCGGCTGATTCGTAATCAGCAGGTCGCCGGTTCGATCCCGGCGGGTGGCTCCACAAAATCAATAACGTCCGGCCGCGCAATTGGCTTCATCCAGACCCGGGAGACGTGATATATTCTCTCGAAGGAGTCACCCAATGGAGCCCACCAAACCCAAACTGCCCAGCGAAGCCGTAGAACTCTACAATCTCTTTATTCACGGCGTGATCAGCCGACGCGCCTTTATGGACGGCGTGCAGCGATTCGCGATCGGCGGGCTGACCGCGGCAGCGCTGATCGAGGCGTTGATGCCGAACTACGCCAAGGGCCAGCAGGTATCCAAGACCGATGACCGGATCAAGGCCACCTATGAGACCGTCCCGTCGCCGCAAGGCAACGGAAGCATCAAAGGATATTTCGTCCGGCCGGTCAGTGCCGACACGCGCGCCGCGACGCCGTCGAAATTACCCGGCATTATCGTCGTCCACGAAAATCGAGGCCTGAATCCGCATATCGAGGACATCGCGCGGCGGCTCGCCCTCCAGAACTTCATGGCGTTTGCGCCGGATGGACTCACCTCGCTGGGCGGCTTTCCCGGTGACGACTACCGGGGCGGCCAGATGTTCAGCAAAGTCGACGGCAAAAAGATGACCGAGGATTTCGTGGCTGCGGCGATGTGGCTAAAAGCGCGCGCCGATTGCACCGGCAAGATCGGTGTCACCGGTTTCTGTTACGGGGGCAGTACCTCCAATACCCTGGCCTTTCGGCTGGGCGCCGATCTGGCAGCCGCGGCCCCGTTCTACGGCGGCCCTCCCGCCAAGGACGATATCCCGAAGATCAAAGGGGCGATCCTGGTCCATCACGGGGCACTCGACACGCGCCTGGCCTCTACGTGGCCGGCCTACGACGCAGCCCTGAAGGAAATCAACGTTCCGCACGAAGGCTATATCTACCCTGGCGCGGTTCACGGCTTCAATTGCGATGCGACGCCGGAGCGCTACAACAAAGCCGCGGCGGACTTGGCCTGGCAGCGCACCATTGACTGGTTCAACAAATACGTGCGCGCCTGATTTCGTCCGTACGCTAAAGTAGCAGGCCCTAACCTTGCACGGGATGAGTCGCCTTCACCCAGAGAGAAACTAGTCCAAAGGCGCGGCGCCAGGAATGGGCCGAAGAATGCGAACCACGCCGTTGCCGGTGTCGGCGACATAGACGTTCCCGGCCGCGTCCACCGCCAGCCCCATCGGCATGTTCAGCCGAGCCTTGGTAGCTGGTCCATCGTCGCCCGAATAACCCCCGGGTCCGCTGACGCCCGCGATGGTGGTGATGATGCCCCCAGGCGAAATCTTGCGAATGGTATTCGCATCGTAGCGCCCGTCAGCGAGGAATACATTGCCTATGCCGTCTACCGCCAATGCAGTCACCAGCCGAATGCTTGCCGCTGTAGCCGGTCCGCCGTCGCCTGAACCGTCTTGAAGGGATCCACTGTTTCCCGCGAAGATTGAGACAGTCCCGGCGGGGGAGATTTTTTGAACCTCCGTGCCCGACCCGTGATACAAGTTCCCCTGAGCATCCACGGCGATGGGGCCGCCGCCCACCGGGGCAACCGTCGAGATGGTCCCATCCGGGGCAACCTTGCGAATCACCCCGTAAATTTGGGATGCGCAATCGCCCACATCGGCATCGGAGATGTAAAGATTGCCGGCGTCGTCGACGGCCAATCCGCCGATTCCACAGAATCCCGCTTTGATAGCCGGTCCGCCATCGCCCGAATTGCCTGGTGCGTCCGCGCTTCCGGCGACCGTGGTGATAATCCCGGAAGGAGAGATCTTGCGGACCATGACTGGATCGCCGTTGAAATAGACGCCGTCGGCGACATAGTAGTTGCCGGCCTTGTCCACGGCTACGTGGCTCGCGTATTGGAATGTCGCATTGATCGCCGGGCCCCCGTCTCCGGACGGCCCCGAGCCGGCGCCCGCGATAGTGTTGATGATGCCGTTCGATACGCCTCGGATGCGATCGTTGGAAACGATATACAGGTTGCCCGCGCTATCCACCGCCACGTCTTGCGGACTAATTTGCGCGCTTGCGGCAGGACCGCCGTCACCGGAGAAGTACGCCATGCCGTTGCCAGTGACGGTATGAATCACTCCGTCGGGCGTCACCTTGCGAATCCGGCGATTTCCGTCATCGGCAAGGAATAGATCGCCTTCGGCGTCCGCCGCGATTTGCCCTACGTCCAAAGAAGCGGCGCCAACAGGCCCGCCGTCGCCCAAAGAGTCGTGGAAGCCGCCAGCGAGAGTACTGATCGTTCCAGTCGAAGCAGAGACTTCAAGAATCCGTCCGGGGCCGAGGATATCGGAGATGAAGATGTTGCCCTGTCCGTCTACCGTCAGACCCCAGATCAGCGTAAACTGCGCTTGCGTCGCGGGGCCACCGTCACCCCCGGTCCCCTGGATACCGGACCCCGCGACGGTGTGGATGACGCCGTCAGCGGTTACCTTACGAATCGAAAAATGCCAATTGTCGGCGATAAACAGATTCCCGGCCGAGTCTAGAGCGAGGGCTTGCGGCGCCATGGATGCGTTCACCGCCGTGCCTCCGTCTCCGTTGCCGGTCAGGCGCGGGTTACTCCCTCCTGCGAAAGTCGTGATTATGCCGCTGGCGGATACCATGCGGACACCGTAGTTGTAAGTGTCGCTGATGTAGACGTTTCCGGAATTGTCGGCCGCCAAACTTAGCAATGCTCCCAATGACGCGTTTACCGCCAATCCGCCATCGCCCGAGTTCCCAGGCACGCCGGTTCCGGCGAACCTGCTGATGATTCCTTCGGTGGAGACTTTGAGCACTACGGACTGGTCCGCGATATACAGGTTTCCGGAGGCATCTAGGGCAAGAGTCGCGGGGTAGGAGAGGTGAGCCAACGTGGCGGCGCCTTCGTAGCCCTGTGTCCCAGGACGATCGCCCGTTCCCGCCACCAGGCTGACCGTGCCGTCCAGTTCCAGCTTGAAGACCGAGTTCCTGCCGATGAAATATAACGCACCGAATGGATCGGGAACCAGGCCGGTCACCTCTCCGATGGGCATCGTTATGCCGGCTGCCGGGGTGGGAGGGGGAGCTCCGCCGACCAAGGTCGAAATGAGGTACTCTTGCGCAAAAGCAGGCGCGGCGAGAGCTAAGACTGAAAGGGAGAGAGAGATTGGGAAGTTCATAAGTTGGTTGAACGGATTCACTGCACACCGATCGTGACCGCATTGCTTGGACGGTTGAGGTAAGTCAATCGAAGTGGAACAGCAGATCCCGCCACGACGCCGGTCGGCACTCGAAAGTTGACTTGATAGTATCCGGGATATCCGGGAGCGTCGCCGAAAAACAGAATCTCGGCAAGCTGGCCACCGATGGCTATTCGCGGAGGAATCGCGCCGCCTTCGAAAAGGCTGGTGGTGTACATCGACAGCACGTCCCCAGCGGTACCAGGGTTGGCGGCGGAAGTAATCTTTCCGGTTTGTGGGTTCCAGATCGCACCCTGACCTTGCCCGTCGCCCGAAACAGAGAACAGCACGGGCGCAGGCACTAATGGTTGCGGAGTGTAGATTTCAGCGGTGGCAAGCGCCGAATATCCCGGCGCTCCTACTCCGCCGGCGATCAGGACTCGGCCATCTCCGAGGAGCGTAGCCGTGTGGATTTGCCGGCCGGCGATCATGTTCCCAATCCAGCCATACGTGCCACTCGAAAAGTCGTAAATCTCGACGCTCGCCAGGTTGGCTTGGTACGGCCCCACATCGTCGGAGGCGCCTCCGGCTATCATGACGATCCCGGAGGGAAGGAGCGTTGCCGTGTGATAATACCGGCAGAGCGTCATTCTGGGCGAAGCAGCGAAGGTGGTGGTCGCCGGATCATACAGCTCGGTTGCAGAGATACACGTCAACGGATCAGAGTCGCCGCCGCCCGCGATGAAGGCTGTCCCATTCGTAAGCAAGGTGGTTGTGAAATCAAAATCGTGGCCGGCGTGGCCGGTATCGGTAAACAGGCCAGTGGAGGGGTCATAGATTTCTTCCCCGACCAGGACCGTGCCGTCTGCAAGGAGTGTCGCGCCGCCCCCCAGGTACCACACACGATGCATGTTGCCCGTGGGCGTGAACGTTCCCGTAATTGGATCGTAAAGTTCGGCGCTTAGAGACGCGCCGCCGGCGATCAAGACCCTGCCATCGGCGAGCAACGTTGCCGTGTGCCCCGCCCGCTGCGTCGTCATGCTGCCAGTGGCAACGAACGTTCTAGTGACTGGATCGAAAAGCTCCGCGCTGGGCAATTCGGCGCCGCCCGCGATCAAGACCCTGCCATCGCCGAGCACCGTCGCCGTGTGCCCTCCCCGCGGTGTGGACATCTGGCTACTAAGTGAGAAAGTGCCGGTGGAGGGATCATAAAGTTCGGCGCTAGCCAGGAGATTGTTGTCGGCGGTCCGGCCCCCGGCGATCAAGACTCTGCCATCACCGAGCAGAGTGGCAGTGTCACCATAGCGAGGCATGCCCATGTTGCCCGTCGCCGTGAATGTGCCTGCCGATTGCGCCATCGCAATCGACACATTGCCGGCGGCCCCGAGGACGAGCAGCAGAAGGACCGAACAGGATTTCACAATCTGTCTCCTAAGCGCCGCTGCAACGCTAACTTCGTCGCTGAGCCGACGAGCTGCAATTCCGCAATGTCTATGACCAGTCCGTGTCATTAGGTTCGGGCGCGGTGACATATCCGGGTGCTACTTCCCGCAGAATCGCAGATTCGTATCCTTAGAGTCGATGCATGGGAGGTAGAGATATGGTGTAATTGAGGTGGACGCCTAATCGACTCATTTCGCTAGGTTTGTGTAAATGTCGGAGCGGGTTACCACCTACAAGTTCGGCCCGTACAAAGTCCGCACGCGGACGCGGGAGCTGTACAACCAAGGCGTTAAATTGAAGCTCCGCCCGCAAGCGTTCCAAGTCTTGCAGGTCCTGGTCGAACACGCCGGGGACTCGAGTGCGGGTCCACGCTGAAGCCGCGGCGGCGATCGCGCGTGATCAGGATTTTCAGCTGCTGCTCGCGTGGTCCTCGGCGTTCGAAGGGTGGGCCGCTGTGGTGGCGGGACATCACGAACAAGGCCTGGCTCGGATCGCAAATGGCATTGCAGAAGCGCGGACCATGGGATCGGACCAGTTCCTGCCGCACCTGGCAGGCGTTGCCGCGGAGGCATACCTGATGAGTGGGAATGCCGCGGATGGGCTCGAAAGTGTTGCGGACGGTCTTCGAGTAGCGGCGCGCACCGGCGAGCGCTTCTGGGAGCCGGAGCTGTTGCGGCTCAGAGGCGAGCTTCAGATCCTGCAAGACCCGACATGTGCTACGGGCGCGGCCGAGCAAACGTTCCGCGAGGCGATCGAGCATGCCCGGAGCCAGGGCGCGATGCTCTTGGCGCTGCGTGCGGCCGTAAGCCTGGGCCGATCGCAGCGTCGCGCGGCGCGCGACGGCGAAGCCCGGAGCCTTATCCTCGAAATCTCCCAAAGCGTTGACCAATCGCCTGGACGCGACATGGACGAGGCAAGTGCGCTGCTTAGTGAGTTGGAGATTCAATGACCGCCGGAGAAGCTCGCAAGTGCGAAGCGAAGCATGGCTGGACTCGGTGCTGTACGGACAGGCCAGGCCCTCAACTCCCCGGAATTCGCCCTACTTCTCGGTGATCCGCGCGCGAAGGCCCTTCGCAAGAAGGTCGGCTTGCCGGATTAATCCGCACAACCATACAGAACGCGGGCCGGTCGATAGTCCTCCGCCAAGCTGGGCGAGAGCCAAGGCTCTACAAATAGATCTGTGTGCCGATCTCGACGATTTGTTGCGGCGGCATTCCGTAGCGCCGCTCTTCGTGGACCGCGTTGCGATTGAGATACGAGAAGATCGCTTCCGGCACTCGATGCAATCCACCGTTCTTCGCGATGATGGTTTCGTGGCCGATGTAATACGTCGCGTCATAAACCTGGAAGGGAATTTGCCCCGTGCGAGCGATCTTTTCGAGCAGCGGGAGCAGCAGCGGATTCTCCATGTACCCGAAACTAACGACCAGTTTATAGAAGCCTTCTCCAAGGTCTTCAACCCTGAACCGCGCGTTCTCCGGCACCACCGGCGTAATCGCTTCTTCAACATTCAGCAAGACTACGGTTTCATGCAGGGAACGGGTGCGCTCGACGTGGTGCATCAGAACCGGCGGGACGTGGTCGGCATCGGGCGCCAGGAACACGGCGCTTCCCGGTACCCGGGAACATAGACACCGATGGATCGCGGGCTTGGCTTTCTCAAACGTCGAATACCGCCGCGCGTACTGGTCGATCAGGGCGGTCCTGCCGCGGCTCCAGATCAGCATGCCCGCGATCAGCGCGGCCCCGATCATCATGGGAACATATCCGCCGTCGAAAAACTTGAAGAGATTCGCGGCCAGAAACGGAAGGTCGAAACTCAGGAAAAGTGCGAGAAGCGCTCCGGCCTTCCACGCGCTCCAGCGCCACGTGTACCGCGCCACGATGAAATACAGAATCGACGTAATGGCCATCGTCCCGGTGACGGCGATTCCGTAGGCGGCGGCCAGTTTCACCGATTCGCGAAACGTCAGCACCAGCATGATGCACCCGACCGCAAGCAGCCGGTTGACTTCGGGAATGTAGATCTGGCCCTCAGTGTAAAACGCGGTGTGCTTCACCGTCACTCGCGGAAGGTAGCCCAGCAGCATCGCCTGCCGCGTCAGAGAAAAGGCCCCGGAGATCAGCGCCTGCGAGGCGATCACCGTCGCCGCGCTGGACAGCAGGACCAGCAAATAAGTTGGAAGGCCCGCCGGCACCATCGCGAAAAAGGGATTTCCCACCGCCTTCGGATCGGTGAGGATCAGCGCTCCCTGCCCGAAATAGCCCAGCACCAGGGCGGGCAAAACGAAACCGGTCCAGGCCATGCGAATCGGCCGGACTCCGAAGTGTCCCATATCCGCATAGAGGGCCTCTCCACCGGTTACCACCAATACGACCGAGCCGAGGATCAGCGCGCCGCGGATTCCATGACGGAGAAAGAACGCCACCCCATGGAGCGGCGAAAGCGCCGCGAGGATTTCCGGATGGTGGCTGATGTGAAAGATCCCCAGGGCGGCCAGTGTCCCAAACCAAATCACCATGACCGGACCGAAAAGTTTGCCGACGGCGCCCGTGCCGAACCGCTGAATCGAAAACAGTCCGACGAGAATGGCGCAAGTCAACGGCAGGACGATCGGTGTAAGCCGGGGGCTCGCCACCGTGAGACCCTCCACCGCGCTGAGCACTGAAATCGCCGGTGTGATCACGCCGTCGCCGTACAGCAGGGCCGCCCCGATCACCGCCAGCAGAGCCATTCCAGTGACTTTGCCCGTGCGAGCCGCCGACGCGCGAAATCGATCCGGGACAATCGCCAGCAACGCGAAAATTCCGCCCTCGCCGTGATTGTCGGCGCGCATCACGAAGGTCAGATACTTGACCGTGACCACCAGAATCAGCGACCAGAACATCAGGGAAAGAATCCCAAACAGATCGTCGACACCCGCCTTCACACCGCCGGCGGCGTTCATACACTCTCTGAGGGTGTAGAGCGGGCTGGTTCCGATGTCGCCGAACACCACGCCGAGCGCGCCTAAGGACAGAGCCGCTAAGCTCGCCTTGTGATCGTGACTCGCGCCCGCGGCGTCAGTGGCCGCCGGCTGCGCTGGTGTTGCGCCCGCGGCGTTGTGTGGCTCCATCAGTTTCTATAGATTACCAGGGGATCGATGGATTCTTGCCACGCTTGCGTCTAGGCATTTGCGTCTAACGGTTTCAGCGATACGCCGCGGCTTGAATCCCGTATAGCTCCGCGTATTGGCCGCCTTTCGCCATCAAAGCTTCATGCGAACCCACTTCCACCACGCGCGCGCCGTCCAGCACCACGATCATGTCGGCCATGCGCACGGTGCTGAACCGGTGTGACACCAGGATGGTGATGCGGCCCTCGGACGCGCCGCTCGAATCCGCCTGCCCACCGCGCGCGACCGCCGCGTACCGCTCGAACAACGCGTGCTCGGTTTCGGCGTCGAGCGCGGCAGTCGGTTCGTCCAGGACCAGGAGCAACGGGTGATCGCGCATGAACCCGCGAGCCAGCGCGAGCTTCTGCCATTGCCCGAAACTCACCTCGACACCCTGCGGCCAAGTCGGGCCGAGCTGTGTATCCAGCCCCGACGCCAGTTTCTCCACCACGTCGTCCGCTCCGGCTCGCGCGATCGCGGCGACCACGGCAGGTTTGTCATCGAGGCGCGCCACGTCGCCGATCCCCACGGTATGGCGCGCTTGAAACTCGAAGCGGAAAAAATCCTGGAACGCGCCTGCCAGGCGCGCGCGCCACTCATCGGCGCGAATTCGCGCGAGATCCACGCCGTCGACGAGGATGCGCCCCTCATCAGGCTGATACATCCTGCACAGCAGCTTCACCAGCGTGCTCTTGCCGGCCCCATTTTCGCCGACGATGGCGACCACCGAGCCGGGTTTCAGCTCCAGGTTGACGTCTTCGAGCACGCGCCGCTCCGTTCCCGGATACGCGAAGGACAAGTGTTCGAAGCGGATGCCTTTCACCAATCGCTCCGGTGCTGGAGAATCGGCGTGCTCCATCAGCGATGCGGCGTAATCCTCCAGCCACGCCATGCGCCGCGAGCCGTCCAGCCAGAATCCTCGAAGGAAACCGATTTCCCCGACGGTCGCGCCGATGTAAGCAGATAATCGCGAGCCCGCTGCGAGCACCAGCAACACTTGACCGGGCGTTGCCTTTAGCCCATAGGCCACGAAGACCACCGCGCCCACATAGCCCGCCCCGAAAATCGCCCACGCGAGCGTGTGCCATCCCGCGCTGCTCCATCGCGCCGACGCGATGGGACGATACCAGCGCTCCCACGCTCCGCGGCGGTCTCTCACCAGTCGATCGCCGATCCTGGTGACGCGCACTTCTTTTCCCGGTGGCGCCGTTGTTGCGATGTTGAACAGGTGCCGCGCCAGGCGGCTGGCCGGGGCAGCCCGCTCCTGCACCGCCCGCTCCACCCCCGGTCGCCACGTGGACGTGAACACAGTCGGCAGCGCGAAAACCACCAGCAGCGCCAGCGCCGGATGGATAGACACCAGCAGCGCCACCGTCACGCCCAGCCGCAGAATCCACCCGCACGTCGAGAACAACGACATGTACATGTGATCCAGCACGAACACCTGGTCGCGCAGCATCGACAGCCGGTCCACGTACTCCGGACGTTCATGATGAGCGACAGTCGCCACCGAAGCTTGCAGCCCCGCCACGTGGGATTCGAGCGCCACCGCCACGCGATCGCGAAACCGGCGCTGCGCGCGATCGCTCGTGACCTTCAGAAACCACGTGGCCACCGCGGATACCGCCAGTCCCAGACCGGCTGCGGTCGCCAGGTTGCGATTGTGGTGGAGCAAGCCGTCGACAAGCAGCTTCAGCCACAGCGCCATCAGCGCATCCGGCAGCGCAGCCAGCAACGACAGCCCTAAGGATACCGGCAGCAGCCGCGGCTCGGCCTGGTAAGCGCGCTTGAGCGCACGCCACATTGCCGACATCGCCGGCGGCAGATCGTCCGTCCGCTTCTTCATCCCGGGCCCCTCACGCCGGCTCATCCAATGCGACTCCCTCCTCGCCTTCTGAGATTTCGCCGGAGTCGGATTCGAAGCGCGACGCCTGCATATCGAACATCGTGCGGTAGCGGCCATTGAGCGCCATCAGCTCATCGTGGGTGCCCAGCTCGATGACGCGCCCGTGTTCGAGAACGCAAATGCGATCCGCCTGTCGCACGGTCGAAAACCGGTGCGAGATCAGGATGGTGGTCACGCGGCGCGTGGCTGCGAGGATGCGCTCGAAAATCTCCGCCTCGCCGCGCACGTCGAGCTGAGCTGTGGGTTCATCCAGCAGCACCACTCCGGCGCCCATCTTTACGGCGCACAACGCGCGCGCGAGAGCAATGCGCTGCCATTGGCCTCCGGAAAGATCGGTGCCGCCTTCGTAGCCCCGCGCGAGAATCGTGTCGAGGTTCGCAAGATGCCCCGCACCAGCTTCGGCGAGGGCTGCCTGGATGGTGCTGTCAGGTGCGCCTGAAGGAGCAACGTTGTCGCGCAACGGCAGCTCGAAGCGAATGAAATCCTGGAACACCGCCGTCAGGCGTTCGCGCCACGCATCGACATCGAGCTCGCGCAGATCCACGCCGTCGATCTCGATGGTCCCTTCTTGTGGATCATACAAGCGGCATAGCAGCTTCGCGAGCGTAGTCTTGCCCGCGCCATTCTGGCCGACGATGGCGAGAGAGGAACCCGCCGGAATCGTCAGATCGAAGCCCTTCAGCACGGGCGCGCTTGCGGATTCCCCACTCGTCGGATAAGCAAACGTCAAATTCCGAAACCGGATCTCGCGCGCGGGCATGCGTTCCGCAGCTTGTGTTCCTCGCGCGAGCGCTCCCGCCGGAGCCATCGCCTCTCGCAACTTGAGCACCGCGATGGCTGGCGCCGATGCGCCGTCGAGAGCCCACGACAATCCTCCGAACGCGATCATGCTGGTGCCCACCGCCGCGCTCGCGAAGGTGACCGCCAGGCCCAGCGCCAGCCGCCCGTCGGCCGCGTCGCGCGCGATCGCCCAAAACACCACGAGGTTGGCCGAAAGCGCCAGCAGCAAGCTCCACACTACCGGCCGCTCGCGCAAACGCGTCGCACGCCATTGCAGATCCAGCAGCTTCCGGCGGCGTGACGTGAACCGTTCGACGGTCCATGCCCCCAGGCCGAACAGCCGCAGTTCCTTGGCTGCGGGCGGATCCACAGCCAGACGATACGCATAGTCGGCGTGGCGCTGCGCATCGCGAACCTCATCCGTGTTGCGATCGAACCAGACCGCGCTCTCGCGCAGCAGCCAATGCGTGGCAACCCAGGCACCCACCAGCACCACTGGCGCCCACCAGGCGTAGGCTGCCAGCACCAGCGCCGACGCCAGTCCACCCACCATTTCCACCAGGCCGGACGCGATGAAGTCCATCGAGATTGACAACGGCGGGCCGCTGATGCCGAGGTCGAAGTCGCGCGCCATGGTCAGGTCGGTGGTCAGCCGCGGATCCTCCAGGTGACCCATCCCCGGCGGCGCGACGCAGGCGTTGGTCAGTTCGTCGTAAAGCCACGCGGCCGTCCGGCTGCCCAGGTTCGCGCCCATCGCCTGATGCAGCGGCGACAATACCTGGAGCAGCACGAACACAGTGCCAACCAATGTCAGCGGAGTGGCGAGTGAATCGCCGCGCTGCACCGCGCTCACCAGCACGCCCATCGCGACAGCGAACACCGCCGGCAGCGCTCCCCGCAGCAGGAGCGCGAACCACCACGCGAACGCGAGGGGCCGGTCGGCCCTCGCCAGAACCTTGAAAAACTTCCACTCCTTGCGCGCCGTCAGACGCTCAATCATGGCGTTCCCCATGCGACTGGCCAGAAGCAAGCTCGCGCCGGGAGAGTGCGCAGAATAGCGGCCAGCCGATCGCGGAAGATCATTCGACCATAATGCTACAAACGCGAGTGGGGCAGGCGATCTTGTCGCCTGCCGGTTTTTCGCGTCGCCATGCCAGAAGCTGGTGGCACGAGTTCACCGTGCTACACTGGGCCTGGATCGTGGGATTTCCCATATCTGGTTCCCACATGACTGCCAAGCTAACTCTCGACCGCGCTGGACGGGTCCTCATTCCGAAAACCTTGCGCCAGAAACTGCACCTTGGTCCTGGAGACGCCCTCCAGATCGATAGTGAAGGCGAAAGGATTATCCTCCGGCCAATGCGCTCGAAGGCTCTGCTGAAAAAGGAGCGGGGCGTCTGGGTCTATCAGGGCGAAGCCACGCACGCATCCATACCGGACGTGATCGATCGCGAACGTGAGAAGCGCTTGCGTGAGTCGATGGGATGAGGGAGTTCTTCGACACATCCGTGCTAGTCGGCGCGTTCTGGCGGGGCCACCCGAATCACGAGGCCAGCCTCAGACTCGTCAGTGCCGCTAGCAAGAAGAGGTCGGCGTGCGCCGCGCATACGCTCGCCGAAGTATACGCGACCATGACGGCCTTGCCGGTCAAGGACGTTATCCCTCCGGATCAGACGTTGCTGTTTGTGCGGGAGGCGCGGGACCGTTGTGCGATCGTCACGCTGACGGAGGACGAATACTTCGACGCCATGGAGGGAGCCGCGGCTCGCGGATTGACCAGCGGACGTATATATGACGCCCTTCTGTTGCGTTGCGCCGCGAAAGCCAGAGCCGAGGTCGTCTACACGTGGAACCTCAAGCATTTTCGTACGATCAGGCCGGACATGGCGGATCGCATCCGAACGCCCTAGAGATCAGAAATGAGGGTGGCGGAAGCTAGTGGGAGTCGATTCCAGCCATGCTGCTGATTCCAGGCAGGTTATTGATTTTGCGATCAGCACCCTGCGCTGCTTCAGCACCCTCAGCGGTTTTATCGTACATCTATCGTACACGGATCAGCACTGCGAGGTTTGGTCTTCGATGTTCACGTCCGAATTAACGCGGGTACCCGCTTTCTGTTCTGCGGGCGGAAGGTCAACCTCGCGCTTTCACCTTCAACGTCGTTCACCACAAAGGTGACAGATTAAGTCGTCAAGCTGCCCGAGGAAGGCGCCGGTCAACGCGTTACTTCTGCGGCTGAGACGAGCTCGGTGGATAAGATGTGACGAGTAGCTCTCCCTCGTCGGCGTTGACCGCTCCCACATCGACCGCGGTCCATCCGAGCCGGTCATTAGTCGTCCGCACTCTAAAGTAATAGACAGTTCGCGCCTCGGCGGTGAAGCTCGTGAGTGAAATCCGTTTTGGCTCGGCCGATCCGCCCCCTTCTCCCTGGAGGTCGGCGCATAAGTGATGGTCGCCAGGCTGAACGGAGAAAGAGAGCCAGGAATCATGGTGCTGCGCTCCGACCCACATGCCGTCGACTCCGACTCTGACGGTAGGCGTGCATTTGATGCACTCACCCACTAACCTTCTGTCCTGGATAACAAAGACAAGGGCCTTGCCAGCTTCCGGTTTGGGAAGGGTCGCCAGAGGCTGACCGGCTCTGACGTCAAATGTTACAGCTTCCGGCCCGCAGGCTCGGGAGATCGCTCCCTTGTCTCCCGCGAATGCGCACGAAGCGAACAGAAATGCAACGATTGTGCGTTTCATGGCTTCATTATATGACTTGCTTCCGACACCGAGCGGAGCTTGCGCGGCAACGTGGTTCGCCAAACATGCCGATGGCTCAAGCTCTCGGCCCGGGACGGACCGCCCCAAGGTTATGTTGCCACCGGGCGAGTATCCTCCCGGATCAGTAAACCGCCCTACGCTCGCCGCCCCGGACCGAACCGCTCGACCTCTTCGTCATTTTGACTCTTAGGTTGTGCCGCTTGGGGGACGCATTCGAATCCGGCGCGAAACCGACCACATACTGCGCCAGCGCATCCGCCCTGAAGCGATTGAGGATCGAGAGCAGCAACGGCCCGTCGACCGACGCATACTCCACCGCGCCTCCGCCCGTTATCTCACCCAACGCTTCGAATCGCTGCATCCGCCATAGATTCCGTGGATATTCTGGCTGGATGTGATTTTTGTAGTTGGTTGCGACCGGATAGATAGGAATGCCGAGATCGAGCGCGTGAACGCCGACGTCTCCGGGGAGAGTGGTGGTGGCGCCGATCCCTTCTGAGAACATCACCATCACGCGCGATACTTTGTCCTGCGCCGCAGCGACGTCGCTCAGGACTCCGATTGCGGCTTCCATCGGCCAGCCGCGGTGTTCGTTGCTGAGAAAGTAGCTGGTCTGATAATCCTGCGTGAATGGGCCGTCACCCACGGTGTCTCGCGTGAACGGCAGAGTCAACGGAATATCGACGCCTGCTTCGGCCACGAAGCTCGCATTCAGCAGCCCGCGAAGATCGCGAGTCACAACGCCGGCGTCCTTTGTGCCGCCGGTCAACCGATAGAGTTTCTGCCCCGTTGTGGCGTAGACGGGAATCCGAATGTCGGCGTCTCGCTTTTCGAGAAGCTGCCTGGTCATGCTCTCTTCCCAGCGCGGAATAAAGCGGAAGACATCGGCCGGGTCCCAGAAATTTGGGATCGCCGGGTTGACATCGAACAGCAGCACGAGTTCGAGCGGCATCCGCCCCTGCGTCGCGGGGCTGTCGAAGATCGTGAACGGGCGTGGTCTGCCGTCCTCTAACAGAGTCACATCTCCTGCGTTTAAGTTAGGCACGAAGTTCTTGCCATGCGTAACGTGGAATGAAACCAGCACCAGCTTCGTTTGCACGCTGAAGCTGACCGCGGCGGGTTCTTGCTGAGCGGCAGCGGACGCCGCCAACAGGCCGGTTAGGAATAGACGCCTGATCATGAGAGCCTCAGCGTTAACGGAATTCTACCGCAACTAGCCTGAAGAGCCACGTCGCATCCAGATCACGCAGACTTGGCGAAAAGGATAGGGATCGTTCGGGGAGAGTGAGGGGGAGTTGGGTTCGATAGCTCCGATTTTGATGGTCGCGAACTTCGAGGAACGACGCCATCTGGCCTGGGTCTTGCCACTTCGCTACGTTGCCGCCGTCGACGGTGGCGACCACGGAGATCCGCAGGCGTTGGAGTTCGGTGAGCACCGGCGGATCAACACGGAGCGACCAATCGAATCTTCGCTCCCTGTCCCCTTTCAGCGACTTGTCGAACATAATGTTTTCGAATGCGGGGTCCCCCTGCCCGAGGGCGGCAATCGTGATGAGCAGAAGGTATGAAATGCGGACCATGTTCGCCCAGGGGCATTATCTTTCAAAGGAATATGCAAGTAAATACCGTGACGATGCGAGAAAAAATACTGGGGCCGTGGTATACGGACGAAAGTTGCGCGCTTGCGCACGAACGCGGTCACTTGTGCTCGCACTGCTGCCGCCGGATCTCCGCCGGGTCGTCCATCGCCGGCGCACTCCCGCGCCAAGCATGGCCAACACCATTATTTCTGTTGAGAAATCTCTCTCGTGATCGCCGCGAGCGCGTGGCGGAACTCGATGGGGGTCCTGACGTCAAACAGACGCGGGTGTAGAGGGTCGAGCATCCGTTCCAGTGAATCGGTAACGTAGTTCGACACAGGAGGAGGCGGGGGCATGAAGACCGTGTCTGAGACGCCGGGGTGCACCCAAACCATGCTCGGAATCACGACGCTGGTGCCGCGACTCCGCCCAAATGCCGGTAACCACGTGGTGGGAACCGGGTTGCAGCGCACATAATAGATTCGGGTTCCGGGCGCGGGAGTGGCTTGAATGGGCCCCAGTTCTGCTCCTTTCGCGACGCTTCTCCGATCGCTCAAAATGATGAGCGCGCGCTGCGTACCAGGAATGGTGAGTTCCACGCGTTTCCGAATCTCGGAAAGAAAAAACTGCACGCTCTCCTTGTCAAGACCAAGCGTATTTACGTCGACCATATATCGGTTGTCGTTGGGCGACGTGCCCAAAACCGATCTCTCATCCATCCCTCCAACCACACCCTGCGTGCTCACCTTGCGGTTTGCAAGGTCAAGGCCGATGGCCGTCATCGATCCTTTCCGGACCTTGATTTCTGAAATCACCCTGATCCGAGGGGCGATGCTCGTGTCCGGGTCGACCGGCGTATTCACCACCAGGTCGATCTGGACCGGGTTCTTTGTCCTCAAGGGGAGCGACAACTGCGAGTCATAACAGGCTTGCCCGCCGTTCTCCATCGCTGGCAGACGGCCCCAGGCGCCGGGCAGCGGATCGTGATGAAGCTCCGGAACCCGCACCTTCGCGCGCCGCAGATCATGTTCCCTGGTTACCGTGTCATAGATCGCCGCGGCGATTTCGTAGTCGCCCGGCATGACGCAGACGTAGTCACTCCAATCCCCGCCGGCCGCAGGGTCTGCGCCCTCCGGGAGAGTGAGCGGGAGGTGCGTTCGATAGCTGTGGCCTTGATGGTCCCGAACTTCGAGGAACAAGACCATCTGGCCTGAGGATCGCCACTTCGCTACGACACTGCCGTCAACTGTGGCCACCACGGTGGTCCGCAGGCGCTGGAGTTCGGTGAGAATCGGTGGATCAACGGTGAGCGACCAGTCGATCTTCGCACTCTGTCCTCCCTTCAGCCACTTGTCGAACGGGATGCTGTCGAATGCAGGGTCCGGACGGCTTGATTGGCCGAGCGCCGCCGTCGCCGTCATCGCGAGAACGTACAAATAGGAAATCCGCAACATCTCAACTAAAGGAATCATAACCAAACTTTAGGCATACGCTAACGGATCACGTGCGTGGTCCATATAATGGAACTGGCAAATGGGATAACGATGGCGACGAACAGTTCGATAAATGCGACGATCCTGCTCTTGGTTTCCGATCCCATCGTCCGTTCCGTTCTCCAGGAGACGTTAGAGCATGCAGGGTATTCGGTCCTTTCGACCGGCAACCTGGGAGAAGCGGTAGACCGGTTGAAGATGTGCGCGCCTGATCTGTTGATAACTCGCACCTATGTTCAGGGCATGACTGGGCACGATGCAGCTTTGTATCTGCGCAACAAGTGTCCGAAGATGAGGGTTCTCATGGTCGGGGGGCTTCTCGATGACGAGCGGCTTCAATATCGAGGAGCGCTGCAAGGGCTTGAGGTTTTCCCAAAACCATATAAGGCCGCTGAGTTGCTCCGAAAGGTGAAGGATGTTCTGAGCAGCCCCCGCGGCTGAACAGGAAGTTGCAGATGCGTGGAGCAAAACGGAGTTCGCGTGAGCCACAGTGAACTCCAGGCAATTTGCCCGACTGGAAAGGTAAAGGTGGGTGAAGACGATGCCATCGGCCTTAGACAGACCCGGGGACAAGCCGGCGTCCAATGCGAAGCCGTCGGACGCCAAGCCGCCTGACATCTCCACTGCGTCGGTTCCCGACACGCTCGCGTCGCTCCACGTCAACGCTGACACGGGGCTTGCGAACTCGGAGGTGGACGTCCGTCGGAAGGAGCACGGCTATAACGAAGTGGCCGTTGAAAAAGGGCATCCGGTCAAAAAGTTCCTGCGGAAGTTCTGGGGGATATCGGCGTGGATGCTAGAGCTGATCATGATTCTCTCCGCCATACTCGGGAAATACCCGGACCTCGCCGTGGTGAGCGCGCTGCTCGTGATCAATGCCGTTTTGAGTTTTGAGCAGGAGCGCAGGGCCGCCGGAGTCGTTGAGGCACTCCGGAAACGGTTGCAGGTCAGTGCGCGCGTCCTTCGCGATTCGAGCTGGGAGGTGATTCCGGCCCGGGAGCTTGTGCCCGGCGACATCGTTCGCGTCCGTCCGGGCGACATCATTCCGGCGGACGTTAAACTCCTCACGGGAGCGCTGACTGTGGACCAGTCGGCTCTCACCGGTGAATCGAAAGACGCGGACAAGAACCCCGCCGACGTGCTGTCGTCTGGGTCCATCGTCCGGCGGGGTGAGGGCAATGGCGTGGTCATGCTGACCGGCGCGAAAACCTATTTTGGCCGCACCACGGAACTGGTGCAGCAGGCGCGACCGAAGCTTCACATCGAAGCGGTGGTGGGCAAGGTCGTCCGCTGGCTTTTTGTCATCGTCGGCGGGTTACTGGGTGTTGTGATCATCCTGTCGCTGATCCGCGGCGCGCCGCTTCTTGAAATGATCCCGCTTATGCTGGTGCTGCTGATGAGCGCAGTGCCCGTGGCGCTCCCTGTCATGTTCACGGTGAGCATGGCGGTCGGGTCGAAAGAACTAGCCAAGCGCGGTGTGCTGGTCACACGCCTCAGCGCCGCGGAGGATGCGGCGACGATGGATGTGCTGTGCGTGGATAAGACGGGCACGATCACGATGAACCAATTGGCCGTCACCGGCGTGATTCCGCAGGAGCACGCGACCGAGGCAGACGTACTGTTCGCGGGCGCGCTGGCGTCGCAGGAAGCCAATCAGGATCCGATAGACCTCGCGTTCCTAACCGCAGCAAAGGATCGGCACGTCTTCGACAAGCTCTCCAAAGTAACGCCCGTTTCTTTCGCGCCGTTCGATGCGAAAAATCGCAGGACGGAAGCGGTGGTCGAGCAGAACGGGCAGCGGTTTCGTGTCATGAAAGGCGCTGTCCGCACCATCGCCGAAGCCTGTGGACTTCAGCCACCCGCGATCGTGACTTTGGAGGCGAGCGTCAGCGCAGCCGCCGCGAAAGGCTATCGAACGCTGGCAGTGACTCGCGGCGCCGAGACGGGCCCCCCGGCTTTGATCGGATTGGTGTCTTTGTATGATCCGCCGCGGCCGGACGCCAAGCAACTCATTGCAGAACTCGAGGACCGTGGCGTGGCCGTGAAGATGCTTACCGGCGACGCGTTGCCGGTTGCAAGCGAAATCGCACGCATCGTCGGGTTGAACAACATCAAGCGAATGGCGGATCTAAGGGCCGCGAGTGAGCAAGGCAATCAGACCGTTGATCCTCTCGCGGGCGCCGATGGTTTGGCGGAAGTATTTCCGGAAGACAAATATGTCGTCGTGAAGCACTTCCAGGCCGCTGGGCATATCACCGGCATGACCGGCGACGGGGTCAACGATGCGCCTGCCCTCCGCCAGGCCGAAGTGGGAATCGCTGTCAGCAGCGCAACCGATGTGGCCAAGGGCGCGGCGAGCGTAGTCCTGACTGAACCTGGGTTGACGAACATAGTGGCGCTGGTCGAGCAGGGGCGGACAATCTACCAGCGCATCCTGACTTGGATCATCAACAAAATCAGCCGGACTATCCTGAAGGCGGCCTTCGTCGCCATCGCGTACGTAGTGACCGGCAAGTTTGCCGTCTCCGCCTTAGCGATGTTGCTGCTAACCTTCATGACGGATTTCGCCAAGATTGCCCTGGCCACCGATCAGGTACGCTCGTCCAGGAAACCCGAGACGTGGAACATCGGGGGCTTCATCATGGTGTCCGTGATCCTGGGCGTTGCGATGGTCGCGGAATCACTCCTCTTTTTGTGGATTTGCTGGTCGCGTTTCGGATTGGCGACCAACGACAACGTTCTTTATAGCTTCAGTTTCCTGATGCTCCTCTACTTCGCTGTGTTCTCCGTGGTGTCGGCGCGCGAGCGGCGCGCTTTCTGGTCGACGATGCCCAGCAAGGCACTCACCGCTGCCTTGATGGCGGACGCTCTCACGGGGACAGCCCTGACCCGCGTAGGTCTTCCGGGACTCATGGCATTGCCCTGGCCGCAGACGCTCGCGATTTTCGCTTATGCGATGGTGTCGTGCCTGGTGGTGAACGACGCCATTAAGGTCGTGATGATCAAATGGCGTGTGCCCACGGCCATCGCTTAGGCGGAGCCCATAGAGACGCGGAATTTGAATCGGCGGCGAGGATTGGCGGACTGGGTTCTGCAGCGGACCGCACAGATAGTCCGGAACCGGCTAGTGCGATTCGTCACGGCCTCGGTAAACGACCAGGTAAGCCGCAGGCACGATGTACACGGTCAGGATGACCGATACGGTCAGGCCGCCGATGATCGCCCGCGCCAGCGGCGCATATTGTTCGCTACCCGTGCCCAGTTTCAGAGCCATCGGCATCATGCCGATGATGGTGGCAAGGGAAGTCATCAGAATCGGCCGAAGACGAACGCGGCAGGAACCAATAATGGCATCTTCCACTGACCTTCCCTGCTGCTCCAGCCGGTGAGCGAATTCGACGATCAAAATGCTGTTCGATGCGGCGATTCCCGCCAACATGAGTACGCCCATTAAGGACATGACGTTCAACGTCGTATGAGTAAGCGGCAGAATGATCAGAACGCCTATAAACCCCATCGGTATCGCCAGCATGATCAACAACGGGTCCTTAAACGAGCTGAATTGCGCCACTAGGATCAGGTACAGCAACACCACGGAAAGAGAGAGCCCGATGCCAAAGCTCTTGAAAGATTCTTCCATCGACAGCACCATGCCGCGTATGTCGACACGGACTCCTTCGGGGAGCTTCGTGCCGCGGATCAATTTATTGACTTGATTAGCGACCTTGCCGAGATCTTCACCTGCCGGGCTCACGTAGATGTCGATCACTCGCTGGATCTGGTAGTGATCGATTTCAGTAGGCGTAACCAGCTTGCCCAGTTTTACAACGGCGTCCAGCGTGGTTGGCACAGAGGCGGCAGGGCCCCGGAGCGGAATGTTTCTGAGGTCGACGAAATCATGGATTGCGGGTCGACCGTTCTCGTAGTATTGAACCGTGAGGAAGTAATCATTCCCGGTTTTACGATCCAGCCAGTAGTTGGGGGCGATCATCAAATTCGAATTGAGCGCCGTGATTACGTTCTGGACCACGCTTTGCGGCGTTAGACCGAGTTCGGCGGCATGCACGCGATCGACATCCAGCCGAACGGCCGGGTAATTCATGTCCTGCGGAATATACGCTTCGCTCACCCCTGCGAATCCATGGATCCTGTCGGCCAGATCGCGGGCAACCTGATGCGCCTGCTGTAAGTCGGTACTGGACACCTGAAGATCGATCGGAGCCGGCATGCCCATGTTTAGAACTGCATCCACCATGGAACCGCTGCTGAAAAACGTCCGGAGATCGGGATACTCAGTCTCGATCTGATGGCGTACTCGATCCATATAGACAAAGGTGCTGGTGGAATGCGGAACGTTGAGCTCGGCTTGAATGGTCGCCGTGTATGCGCCGGAGTTGGTGGTGTAAAGGGCCGAGAAGCCGGGGTCGAGGCCGACCGTAGATACGATCATGCGTAAGTCTTTTGAGCCGATCACCTGACGAATCAGGTCTTCAACCTTCGCCACATACTGCTCTGTCACCTCGATGCGGGTTCCCGTGGGTGCCTTCAGACTCATGGAGAATTGACTCGCGTCAGTTCGCGGAAAGAACGTCACACCCAGCAGCGGGTAGATCGCGAGACTCAAGAGAAATGCACCCGACAAAACGGCGATTGTGAGACCAGGTCGCTGTACTGCGCGGCGAACGCTCCGTTCGTAGAGATCCAGCATGTTTGTAAACCCACGATCGAACCATTCGCGGAATCTTTCGCCCGCTGCAGCCAATCTACCGGAACTTCGCGAGCCAGCCCCGGAGATGTCCCGTCGAAGGTATCGCGCGCAGAATAGCGGAATTACCGTCATCGCAACGAAGTACGACACGAAAAGAGAAATGACTACGGCCAGTGCGAGAGCCGTGAATAGAAATTTGCTTACGCCGTAAAGAAAGACGACCGGGAAGAAGACGACGACGGCGGTCAGCGTCGCGGCCAGGACGGCCAGGCTCACCTCCGCGCCGCCATCGGCGGCGGCGCGCTCCGGGTCAGAACCCTCCTCGAGATGACGATAGATATTCTCGAGTGAAATGACGGAATTGTCGATGATTCGCGAGAAAGCAAGAGCGAGTCCACCTAGAACCATCGTATTCACACTGCTCCCGAGCATATATAGAATGATGAAGGTAGTCAGTCCGGAGAGCGGGATGGAAAGGAATACCGCGAGTGTCGCGCGAAAGCTTGCAAGGAAAATAAGGATCATCAGGCTGGTGAGCAGGAGGCCGATCAACCCTTCGTGCAGAAGCGTCCTGATAGCTTCTTTCACGTATGCCGATTGATCGAAGACCACCTCAGCCTGAAGACTCTTCGGCAGTCCGAATAAGCGGCGCAGCATCCCCCGGACCCCATCCACCAACTCAATGGTGTTGGTTTGCCCACCCTGCTTCATGATCGGCAGATACGTCGAGCGCTGCCCGTTCACGCGCACGAGATTATATTGAATCTGATGAGCGTCCTCGGCCTTGCCCACATCGCTCACCGCAACCCACTTTTGATCGACAGTCTTTACCGGGACTGCATCCAGATCTCCAACTTTGTCGACGAGCACGTTGGAGTAAACGTAGTAATCGTAACTGCCGACCTTGACATCGCCGGCCGGCAGTATGAGGTTATTCTTGTTTACCGCGTCCACGACGTCCATGACGCTCAATCCGCGCGACAAAAGCTTGTAAGGATCGACGTACACCATCACCTGGCGGTACTTTCCTCCGAAAGGCGGCGGTACCGATGCGCCCCTAACCACCGCGATTTGATCGCGGATCTCAAACTGGCCAAAATCGCGGAGCTGCGTTTCGGTGAGGCCTTTGCCGTTCAGAGTCACCAGACAGACTGGAAGGCTGGAAGCATCGAACTTGAGGACGATCGGCGGAAGCGTGCCAGGCGGAAGACGCCGCAAATCCGCGAGCGCCAGGTTCGAAAGTTCCGTCATGTCGGCGTCCGGATCAGTTCCAGGCTGAAAGTAGACCTTGATGATGCTCACTCCAGGCAGCGATCGCGACTCCATGTGATCGATGCCGGAAGCCATCGTGAAAAAGCGTTCAAAGCGGTTGGTAATATCGGTCTCGATATCCTGTGGCGGCATTCCGGAATAAAAGGTCGCGACATCCACGACGGGGATATTGACTGGCGGGAACAGATCCACGGGCATTCGCAGGAGGCTCGTCGCTCCGATAAGTATGAGGACTAAACATATAACGAAGATGAAATAAGGGTGACGAATCGCGAATTCCGACATAGCGCGTCAGGTACCTCTATTCACTGTGGTACTCGATGAGTTGGATTTCCTTGGGCCTGACCGTCTCGCCGGCTTTCAGCCGGCTGCGGTCGCCGACCGCAACCAGTTCACCCTCGCTCAAGCCGGACAATACTTCTATGTAGTTCGGCGTCTCCACGCCCAGCGTGATTTTGCGCTCCTCAGCCTTACCTGACGGATCGATCACCCAAACAGTCCTGTTTTCCCCTTCGATATTGACGGCTTGTGGCGGCACCACAAGCACACCCTTCCTTTGATCGACGGTGAGTGTCGCCTCAGCGAACATCCCTGGCATCAGGATGCGATTCGGATTCGCTATATCGACTTCCGTGTGCATGGTTCGAGTGGCTTCTTCAACGTCGACGGAAAAGCGAGCTACTTTGCCGGGGAAGTTTCTATTCAGCGAAGGAACCCGTACGTCAACCGTGTCTCCAATATGTATGTCAGGAACGTAGGACTCCGAGACTGGTATGACGAGCCGGAACTTGTCGTCCTCGGAAAGCTGCACCAGCGGGAGGGCTTGTGTACTGGAGTTCATCCCAGACTGCATCAACGTTCCAAGGTTGGCGTATCGTTTCGTCACCACGCCCGGGAAGGGCGCGGTGATTTTCGAATAATCAAAGAGCACTGCGTCACGGCGCTGTTTTGCCTGAGCGCGTTTCAGCTGACTTCGCGCCGATTCGAGTGAGTTGCGTGCAGCCTCAAGCTGCGCTTCGGAGGCAAGGTCCTTTCCTTGCCAATCATCCACTTCCTGCTGAGCTACAAGGCCCGGGCGGGCTTTCGCCACTTGATCCAGGCGGCTGAATTCGAGGTGGGTGACGGTGCGTTGTGCTTCGACACGCTGCACTTCGTTTCCCGCGCGCATCACCTGGCTGTCGGCGTCTTTGATCTCGGCCTGATCTTCATCTAACTGCATCTGGAGCTCGGGAATTTCCAGCACTGCCATCACTTGGCCCGCGCCTACATGCGTGCCATAGTCGACGTTCAGTTTCCGGACAAATCCCGCCTCTTTTGCATACACGTCAATCTGTTGGAAGGGAACCAGCTCTGAGGAGACAATCAGCGTGCGCCCCAGGTCTGTTCGGATAGTTTTGACCACGCCGACCTCCGGCCCTTGCGAATCGTTCGCCGACGTCCTGGCCCGAACGTCCTCGCCGCCGCAGGAGACCAGGGTTCCCGCGAGCAACTGGATGATGAACAGGATTGCCGCCGGCTCTATGCGACGAAGAATTCTGGGACGCATACTAGTGTTCGCCGAGCTGCGTTTCCAGGCCGTCGCCGGGCAACTCGTTCAGCTTTTGCTCCAATCGCCCCAGCGAAAATCTCGAAGACCGGCAGAATCGCTTGAGTTCCTCTTCCTCCCGCAGGATTTGCGCCGCCATGTCTGGTATCTCGGCCGCGATCGAAAGCGGAATGACGTGCACGCCTTGGCGATCACCGTGGATCAAGTTTCCAGGGAAGACCTTCAATCCGCCGATCTCGACTGGATGTCCATATTCTGAGATATGTGCGTACATATGAGACACGGCAACACCGCCCGCGAACAATTGAAATCCGAGGGACTCGACCGCCGCAACATCTCGCACAGATCCGTTGCTGACATATCCCACGCAGTGCAGTGCGAGGCCGATCACGACGTGCAGCTCGCCCACTAGAGCCCCGACGCCCGGCTTCTCGTCAACATCCTGCACCACCATGACCCGTGGCTCCGGAATCGATGCCACGTATCGCCACCAATGCATGTTTTCGTGATAGGCGCGTCCCGAGACCGGGGCGGAGGTGGATCGCATACGGCCGGTCACCGCGTAGCCTAGCATCGGCGGAAGGTGTGGAAACAACGAATGGAGCGCTGAGGGTGCGATGGAGCCCTCATTCCTGGGCCGAACGCCAAGTCTATCAATCGCGTTGGAAGCGGTACAGGTGTCGAGCTCCTGAAGCCTTTCGAAGTCGGTCCTCTTCAAAACGGAAGTGGCGGTCACGGCGCACCAATTAGGGTTGTCCGCTCCTACGCATTAGAGCGTCCGTGTTAGGTTAACGTTTCATGCTCCCTCTTGTTCACTGCATCTCCGAGTTATGTCGGCCCCAAGAGCTGCCCGCCAAGACCGACTTAAGTCTCTCCATCGTCCACTTCCGAGTGATGGACTTTGACAGGTGTTAACTACAAGCTGCACAAGGAGAAACGGGACCGTCACGCTCACAATCCACCTGGGCGACAACATCACGGTGTTCGTCGAGGTTCCCGCTCCGCGCACCGAGCCTTCCCAACACTTCAATCCGGCCCGCAGCCGGAGATGCTCAACCGACGGGCGACCTGGAGAATTCCCTACCATTGCTCAGCAGTGCAATATACCCAGTAGCTAGTATTGGAGTCCAACCGAACCGGCAGTAACCTTTATTAGCAAGGTTGAGCTGCCATCAATGCGTCGAGGTAGTGCTGAAACAGCAACCGGCGAGAAGCTAAGTTCCGCCCTTAAACGCGCTCAGAGCTTACGCGAATCGCCGTTTTCTAAGGAAGGAGCCGAGAACACGCGTGGCGCAACCCAACATTTTCATGAATGGAATCGTCTTGGCCAGCTCTCAAAGCGATGATGCAAGTAACCTATATGCCCTGCTAGCGGGCAGTGCTTGGAAGCTGATAGCAGTGCCCACGTGTAGCGATGCTGCGTCGGCGATTCGCCACCTGCGCGTGCCGATTGTCCTCTGCGACCTGACGATCGAGGATCAGCCGTGGCAAAAATCGCTGCGAATGCTCCGCAGGGCTCGCAACCGAACCTGTGTCATCTTCTTGTCAAACGAGCCGGAGGCAGATCTTGCCACTGAGATCGCCAACGGGGGTGGTTTTGATTTACTGGTTCGACCCTTGGAGCGAGCGCAGGTCCTTCAATCGCTATTTTTCGCCTATGGGCAGTACAAACTAAGTTCGACGAGTTGTTTTCTCGGGCGGATGGAGAAGAGCCGAATCGCAAGGCTCTAGCGTATGAGAAGAGGCAAACGCCCGTGGAAAGCTCGGGTAGGCGCATGGGCACCGGACGCGCCGGGCGCACAGTCCGCACGGTTAGGGAGACCTGCCCAGAGCGGACGCGACACTGGGAGGATGTGATGAGGGTTCCACTAGTAGCAATTCTAACGATGGCCGTCTCGAGTACTGTGCTTTTCGCGCAAGTCGCGCCTCAACGGACCAAACGAGATTCCCTCACTGACCTAAGCGGCGAGATTCGGTCCCTCTCGCGTAGAGTGGCCCCAGCAGTTGTCCAGATCTCCGTCAACGGATACGGGCCCTTAGACCAGTCTACAGGGCATTCTGTGAGTCTCTTTGGAAGACAGGAATCCATTGGATCTGGCGTTATCGTCGATCCGGAGGGGTATATAATCACCAACGCTCATGTCGTCAGCGGGGCAGTAAGCATAAGAGTTGCGTTCGTAACCGCACCTTCTCAAAATGACACAGTGGATGACGCCAGCGAACTTGAAACGGCCGAAGCCAGGATTGTCGGTGTGGACACCGAATCGGACTTAGCAGTCCTGAAGGTCGAGCGGAAGGGGTTGACAGCCCTCAGATTCATGAACTCGGATCTCTTGCGCCAAGGAGATCTTGTGCTCGCACTCGGGGCACCCATGGGGCTGGCGAATTCCATGTCGCTCGGTGTGGTCAGCGCTTCCGCGCGGTCACTAGGAGATGAGAATCCGATGGTGTATGTGCAAACGGACGCTTCCATCAACCCCGGAAACAGCGGTGGCGCCTTAGTGAACAGCAAAGGGTTTCTGGCAGGGCTAAACACTCTCATCCTTTCTCAATCCGGAGGGAACGAGGGTCTGGGCTTCGCTATTCCGGCCAACATCGTCAAGGACGTCTATCTGCAAATTCGCAAGAATGGGGAAGTTAAGAGAGGAGAGGTTGGCGTCATCGTGCAAAACATCACGCCAGTCATGGCCAAAGGTCTGTCTCTACCGCGCGACCATGGCGTCGTTCTGGCCGATGTGGAACAGGATAGCCCCGCCGACCATGCCGGCTTGCGTCGAGGAGACGTGCTGGTCAGCATGGATGGTCGGGCTGTCGTGTCTGCAAACCAACTTGAAAACCGCACCTTCCGTCGTCAGGCCGGCGATACCGTTCAGCTAACCATTCTCCGCGGCAAAGGTGAATTGGTGTTCACTGTAACCGTCCGGGAGCGCGCGAATGCAAACAGTCTGCTGGCTCGGCTCGCGCATCCTGAGAAGAACCTCGTCGCCCGGCTTGGCGTGCTGTGTGTGCAAATCGACAAAGACATCGTCGCCATGATCCCTGGGCTGAGGCGCGAATACGGACTCATCGTCGCGGCCAAATCTCCTGGAGGGCAGTCGCAATTCATCGACCTTCAGGCTGGCGATATCATCGATGCTATAAATACTCTCCCGGTCGCCTCCATTGAAACGTTGAGATCCTTGCTCACCGATATGAAACCAGGAGACCCGGTAGTCCTCCAGATCGAGCGAAGCGGACGGTTTCAATATCTCGCCTTTGAGCTTGATCGCTAGCGGCTAAGTGCAGTGGGGTTGACTTCATCGAAGCACCACCATCGGCGTTCTCACCTGGACGGGCCCTGCAAGCTAGCGTTGGCGGGGACCGTTATCGATCCGATTGCGCCGGAGCCACGATCAAAAATGATAAAGCGAATGCTCCTCACGTCCGGTCCGACCTTCATGTCCTGGTTGAAGTCGATGCCGTCCTTCAGAGCGTTATCGCGCTCCTGGGCGGTGTAATGAGGATCGAACTGAATGATGGAGGAATTCTCATTGCGCCCATTAGCCAGGTACCCGATGGTCGCGACCCGTAGCTGACCGGTGTACCGGGGGCCTGCGCGAGGCAGAGCGATGTCGTTGGCGTCGATATGCAGACTGAAATGCTGTATGTGCGGGTCTTTGGGATCCGGGGAAACGGTGGCTCGCAGGCCGATTTCCTCGGCATCGAAATTCGTGGAGATCGCGGACGCCACGACCCGCCGCGTCTTGTCTCCGGGAGCTTCTGCCCATGCATAATAGCCGGTCTTGGCCTGAGTTCGGACTCCTTTACGTTTGCAGGTGATCCGGAGTTTGTGGAACTTGCCGTCCCAGTTCTGCGGCGGCGGGAAATATCCGATCTGGTAGCTGGTGCGCGAATCGTTCCTGGATTCCTTGATCGCAGCGCCGATATCCTTGCCTTGACTGAGGCGCCCTCCGGTCATCCCGGCGAACTGATCGAGAGACTGGAGGCTGTCCATTCCGGCTCCCACTGTGCTATTCCCCCTGCCGCGCCCAGGCGCGCCGCCACCCCCGAAAAGGCCCGCACCCGGGTCGCCGTTTTCACCGACGCCCATCGCTTCCGGGCTCCCAATCATGATCTGCTGCACCGGATAGATGGCTACGGCGGATTGTGCGAGCATCTCGCTATACTGCCGCACCAGCGGGGTGAAGTCCTCCCACTCTCCGGTATCAGAGCGCGCTGCGCTGATTTGGAGAGGTATGCCATCTGTAACCCAGACAATGTTCTTGCGGCCGGGGAATCGGGATAGCTCGAACGCCATAACGCCCAGCGCTCGATAAGTCAAATACACGCGGGCGTTCACATCAATTTCCGGAGGTCTTACGCGCGCGACATCACGCATGGCGGCATCCATGAGCGGTTTGATCTGACGAGTCCAGGGTGCTGTTCCCTCCCGCGCTCCGGCTCCTCCCTCGGCGAAGCCATGTACGGTATACAGCCGGCCGTCCACGGTCAGGAAATAGAGGTACAAGTCGTCGGCATTTTCCAATGCTTCGAGGAAATGGATCAGTTGGTCCCAAGCCTGCCCTCTCGTGCCGAAGCGTTCGTTCAGCAGGTCGAATAGGATCACCGTGGCATGCGATGGGTAGAGGCCTTGGCGGTTCGAGAGTTCGTTGGCTTTGAGCGCCGCTGCCGGCGCGGAGTTCACCTCCCGATGCCGGAAAAATACGATCCTTTGCGGTTTCCCCGCGTCGGCGACTTGAAAATCGTCGCTGGTCAGGTCTGTGACCGGCTCGCCGTGACTATCGACTGCGACCACGTTTAAGTAGACCAGCTTGGCTTCCAGCTCAGGCGTTTGGGTCTGTGGAGGAGCGGCGAGCGCGAGCAGCAGCGCGATCGAGCTTGCGAACATCATTGCACTCCTTCCTCGATCGCCGCGCAGTCGCTCCTGGGGCTACCGGAGTGGTTGGCGTGCCCGCACTAAAGACATTAGCCGGCTCACCGGCGGATGCATTTTCAATGGAGCGGGGTGAGTGGAAAGGTGCATCCGCCGGTTTGGCCGTTTCTAAGTCTAACCGATGACACCAGAACCAGGACATACCAAGTGGTCGGTATTTTGGGCGTGGCTTCGATGGTAGGTGCCGGCACCGATAAGTACCACATTATTTCGTTTCGAATTACCAGGCAGCTGGTATTGGAAGAGCCTCAGGAACAGGCATAAGGTGAAGCTAGCGGTTGAAAAAGGCCGATAGGCCGGAAAGGCAAACTGGTGAATCATCAAGTGTGGGCTGTCGTTCTCGCGGGCGGAGACGGAGCAAGGCTTCGGCCTCTAACACGGTTGATCAACGGCGGAGATCGGCCAAAGCAATTTTGCCGGTTGTACGGAGGCAGGACGCTCCTGGCTCAGACGCGAGCTAGACTTGCTCCAGCTATACCCGCGGAACAGACTCTGTTTACCCTAGTGGAGGCTCACGAGAAGTTTTACGCAGCGGAACTAGCCGACGTAAAACCGTCACGGATGGTCGTTCAGCCTTCCAATAAAGGCACGACGGCTGCGATCGTCTACAGCCTTCTAAGGATCACCAACCTCGCCGGCGATCCCATCGTCGGGTTTTTTCCTACCGATCATCATTATTCGGAAGAAAGGCGCTTCGCCGCCTCGGTTCGATTGGCTGTCAAAGTGGTGAGGGACAGCCCAGCTACGATCGTTCTCCTGGGGGCCAGGGCGGAACACCCCGAGGTTGATTTTGGATGGATTGAGCCAGGAACAGCTCTGGAGTGCCCATTCACGAAGTCGCTCCTTCGCGTGAATCAATTCTGGGAAAAGCCGCCTCTCTATGTGGCTCAGATACTCCGTGCGCGTGGGTGTTTGTGGAATACCTTCGTGATGATAGGGCGGGCATCGGCGTTTCTTGAGATCCTAAAGGCGGCCGTGCCACAGGTTTTGCGGGTTTTCGGAGTGGACGGGCACTGCTCTGGCGCGGAGCTCTCGCAGGCGCGCGCAGATGAAGTGTACGCGGCACTTACCCCGGGAGACTTTTCTCGACAAGTATTGTCGGTCTCCAAAGAGCGCTTGGCGGTACTTCGTCTGAAGGATGTAGGTTGGAGCGATCTGGGGACACCGGAGCGCGTCATGTTCGCAATGGCGCGATCAGGACTCAGGTCAGACTGGCAGGGGTCCGTTGAGCATGAGAACATTGAGGATCTGGCTACGACGTCTGCTTCTTAGGAACAGACGAGGCCCTGCCCGCAGTCAGGCGAGGGAGAATGCGCAGCGCGTAAAAATTCATTCGACGCCTGGATCAGCAAGTATCGCCAGCGGCTAGGTCGCAACTGCGAAAGAGGCGAACGCTCCTGAGGACGTAAAAGTATGGCGGGAAACCGGGCGGGGTTGAACTCGAGCAGGGTTGGACGCAGTCGCAGGCTTGCGTTGCAATCGAAATTTCGATGGTAATACGAGTGGGCTTCCTTGACTGTGGGAGAAGCCGGACCGGAAGTCTCACGGCTTCTGCCAAAAGGGGGCAGTTCAGTCTTCAGCCAATAGAGAGGATGCCAGCCATGGCTAGGTGCGTGAAGTGCGGAGTCGATACCATCCTGTTCGTAAACGGCACGCCCATTTGTACGAAGTGTGACGACGAAGAAACCAAAGGAAAAGCCAGGGAGGAATCCGAGCGGGGAAAACGTCCTCGACGCGAATGTGACAAGCGAGTGTAATGTCGAATTGTCGACGTTGGGCCTGCCGTCGTGCATGGGCGAAGAACCGGGCGAGTCACTATCCACCCAAACGCCGTTAGCTTGCGTGGTTTTTTCGATTCCCGGGCTCGCTCGGTCACGGATTACCAGCTTCTGATCGGGCGATCATCAAGCGGCTTTCAATATGGAGGAGTTCCGGCGAGGCTTCGCTTTCTCCTTTGGTTTACGATCGACGGCTTCTTGGCATTCCAAACAGAGAGCTGCCCACGGTAAGGCCGCAAGCCGCCTCTGCGAGATTGACTCTCCGCATTCCAAGCAGATTCCGAATTCTCCTGCCGCGATCCGATCCAACGCCGATGCTACTTGACGGAACAGAGCGGCCTCCCGGTTGAGTCTGTCTACAATCAAATCGCGTTCATTAGCAAGGACTGTTTCATCCATCGAATCAGCAGTGGGTTCAAAAGCGATGCCTTCCGCATTGTGAGGGCCGCTCAGCTCAATGCGTTTGGCATCCAGTTGAAGCCTAAAGTACTCAAGATCGTGATGTGGCAAAGTCATTGGGACAATCCTCACATCAACGTTAAGGGAAGGCCCTTTTCCGCACCATACCGGCAACTGTGGTAATTCCGATGACCCGGCAAGGTACTAGCGCTCTGCCACAGCCGGTAGGCGACCCCGTCCGAATCGGAAGACAGTCGTCTACCGGTCTCTTTACACAGCAAATTACCGTCTCTCCGCTATTCCGAGAAGTCAGAAGCAAGAGTAATCTCAAACCAGGGCGAAAACTTACTACACGCACCCATTTTGTGCTAGGCTGGCAGCATGGCTGATCCAGAAGAGCGACTTCCGACTCCTGTGGAATCGCCTCAATCCTTGCAGGCCCTTTCCCCTGTACAGCGATTGCGCGGAAGCAACCAGGGTTGGCTTATCTTTTTCGCCCTACTCAGCAGCAACATGTTTGCGCTGCTGGTGGGCTGGATCTTTGAATTTCTCTCACTCCGGGGCGTTGTGAATCTAGGGGCGTCACGAATAGCACTAGCCGGAGCTTGGGTGTCAGGCGTCGTGATTGTGGCCGTATGGGTCTGGGGGAAGGGCATCAGTGCAAAATGGCCCACCCTGATCGGTAGTTCGGTCCTGTTAGCTGGCTTGCTATGGGGTCTAGACATGTGGGCGCCAAAGCCGCCGCCGACCCCCACCCCGAAGGCAGAAAAGATCGACCTTGATTTAGCTTTGATAACAACAATACATCGGATGCGCGGAATGGATGGCAAGTATCTGAAGGGTGGCCAGAACGATTTGGTCGGAGTCTTACGTGCTCGCAGACACAATGGAAGTTCGATAAAACATATTCGCTCTCTCCAGATCAGCGGAGATGTGCCTGCGGATTGCCAGACATACATAGCTGCTTTCTATCCAGACCTGCACGGTCAGTATAGCGAAGATCAACTATCGCAGGATTGTGACAAGCGAAAACCATTCTTACATATTTCATGGACTTCTTTTCCTCAGTCGCCGATAAAACTCGACGGTAACGATGAGGAATATGCACGCTTCGGGATCGCCAGATCAATGGGTGCTCAAATATTCCATGGAGATCTTAGGAAGTTCTTCGGGTTTGGGGACATGCACACGCGACCGCACGAGTCTCAAACCGTCCCCGTATGGAACCTACTAGTAAGATTCGCAGCAACCAATCCTAGTGATCTGAGCGGCACCTACCCATCAGCGCGAGAGGAAGTCAAAGCGGGACAGGTTAAATTCATGGTCGCACTTGATGATGAGTTCCAGGAGATTAGCCCCAGCTCGATTAGGTTTCCATGGACCGTGTCATTGTCAGATTCAGATCTCACAAAGGCTATCGACGCGGAACTGTTCAATGGCATTCAAGACAATGGATTGGGGCCAGCCAGGCCTGATTCAGCATCTACGTCATCACCCGCTGCTCCTTCCGTCGCTCCTTTCCCAAAAGACAAGCCTTTAGCGCCTCTGCCACGAGCGGTAGTACACATTACCAACTTCATGATGCTACTAGAAGACCCGGATACGATATCAGTTAATGTTTACTTCAAGAATATCGGCGATATGCAGGCTGAGACAGTAAAACATTTTACGGCTTCCGCCGTTTCGCCTCTTCCTGAGGACCCCAAGGAGAGAGACGAACTAAAAAAGAACGCTGAATCCGCAATGCGTAAGAATATAGCTGATGTACACAAAACTCAAGACATTGCAGGTCTCTCAGTACCCCCTAACGCACCCGAAATGTGGTTCGCGCATATCCCTTTAATCAAACTTTCGCCAGAGCAGTTCAAAAACTTTCAAGCAGGAAAAGTGGCCGTGTTCTTTTCTGGGAGCATAGAGTACACAGACAACAACGGCACAAAGGGCCAAACATCCTACTGTCTTGAAAACCATGGAAACTCCAAGGTAACTTTCGTATGCGCTCTTCAGGGTGAGAAATAAACAGTGAAGACGAGGAGGCGTAATGCCACGGCCACGAATCGAAATCCGGGTCCCGAATCCATCTGGTTCCGAGTTCGAGAACTTCGACCGACTCGCAGGCATACTCATGCGAGTCAAGCCGAAGAAGAAAAAGCCACAAGCAAAGCGGAAGCCGAGCAAGCCAAGAGTTTAACGTTTTCGCTTTCCGCGTCCTTGGCGTTTGGCTCCCTTCCCCTATTCACCCTTCCCGGTAAGCCGATCCCACGTCAGTCGACGGCCAGTTACCTGCGAGCACACGATAGCAAACCGCTCCGCGTCCGTCATCTTGCGTCCGTTATAGCGAAACGATTGTTCGTCAAGATAGCGGAACAGGTGGAACGGTTCCACGCTGATATAGGTCCCGTGCAATTGCCGTTTAACCAGCGACCAAAAATTCTCCATTGTATTCGTGTGAACATTCCCGTTCGCGTACTCGATGGCATGGTCGATCACGTGATGCCGATAATCATCAGTCAGGCCGTCATAGGACTTCAGCGAGTCGCTGAACAGCGCGGTACCCGCCTGAACGTTCTCGCGAACGTGCTTGTGAAGTTCATGCTTGCGGCGCGTAGGAACTGCGAATGTCCGTACCTTGCCGCCACGCTCAACCATTCCAAGCGCGATGGCCTTGTCAGTTCCGCCAGTCCCGGTAATCACGCGCTCGCGCTTCGAGCGGTGCATATTGCGAGCCTTGCCGCCAATAAACGATTCATCGACTTCGACCTCACCGGCCAACTTGGTAGCGGTTTTGTCCTGCATAGCTTCGCGAATCCGGCAGAGCATAAACCAAGCAGTCTTTTGAGTCACGCCAAGATCGCGGGCGATCTCGTACGAGCTAACACCGTTCTTGCAGTTGCCGAGCAGCCACATGGCGGTAAGCCATTTGTCGAGACCGATAGGCGATTCGTTCAGGATCGTACCGACCTTAACCGAGAATTGCTTGCGGCATTTCGTCGCGCGGCACTTCCAGATACGGCGAGTCGAAAGGAACATCGGTTCCTTGGCCGCGCAATAGGGACACTGAACGCCACGAGGCCAACGCTTCGCCGCAAGGTACCGCAGGGCGTTGTCGGGATCGTTAAAGTAAACAATCGCTTCGGCCAATGTTTGCGGGGTTTCCATGCTTAAAGTATGACATAAAAACATGGGTGTGTCAAGTAAGTTGTCGCCCAAACCAGAGGTACATATCGCTATGAAACACTTAGGCGTGATTCAGACTGCGGCTTGTGCTGCGCTTGTTCTTGCCGCGTTTTCCCAGCAAGTTGCCCGGGGGGATGAGTGGAATGACAGGACTATCGTTACCTTCTCGAACACGGTGCAAGTGCCCGGAACCATTCTACCCGCGGGCACATACGTGTTCAAGGTGCTCGAGTCGCCGGGGAATCGCTACGTCGTGCAGATTTCCAATGAGCGGGAGAGCCACCTGTTTGCGACGCTGATCGCGATCCCGGACTCCTACATGACGCGTGAAGCGCGGCGCGACGATCCGCTGTCCCCCACTGAAGAGACAACGCTCATAACCTTCTATGAAGCCCCCGCCGGGCAGCCGGAACCGATCAAGGAGTGGATTTACCCAGGTGACAACTACGGTCGACGGTTCGTATACTCTAAAGCCGAGGCCGAGTTGATCGCAAAGACAGCGCACGAGAATGTTTCAACTCAATAGTCGACGCCTGCGACCTGGAACACGACGCGGCGTTACACCGGCAGGTGACTCATCCGGGCGAAGGCCGTCTACCGGGATGTTTCGACAGCAAATACCCTTACGCTGCTATTCCAAGAAGCCCGTAACAACAGTAAGCTGAAACTCGGGAGATACATGTTGCGAGGCTCAAATGCATCAGTTGGTCGCACTACCCGCTCTGGGAAACCGTGGGTCTGGCATGCTATTCATTCGTTCATCGCGAGGGCAACGCTCAATTCGGAAGGTCCTTCCGTCTCGGATTCCTGTCGTCCCCCTGGTAGTTACCCAGGTGGATCGGGACGTCCTCACGAACGTTTCCGGCTCGGAGGTATTCGACCTGCACTTTGCTGAAACATGCGAGGAAGCATGTGCCATCGCCAATCAAGTTGCCGCGCCCGTTATCCTGGTCGACCGCGATTGGCCAGGAACTGACTGGCGGACAGCCGTCGAGAGTCTCGCTTCATTGCAGCACCAAGCGAGCGTGATCTTGGTTTCTGGTGTGGCTGATGACTACTTATGGCAAGAAGTCATCCGGCGAGGCGGGTACGACGTTCTTCTCAAGCCACTTCGAGCAGATGGTGTCACCCGTATTGTCAAACTGGCCTCCTTATATTTGGAGAGCGCCCTCAAGCGAGGCGAACCGGCCTCAGGTTGTGGAAAAGTATCCGTGGGACCAGCCGATGAGCATAGGAAACGGAAAGAGTCGCGTTTGGCGTCCGGGGGTGTCTAGGATTCTGACCCTTGTTCTTGTGCTTGGGTGGGTTTGGTGACTGCTCCGGCCAGGGCGCGAAGAGTCCGCGCGGAGAGATTGGGCAGGCTTATTAAATCCTTCTCCAGAAAGGATCTTTCACGGAATTGGTCAGGGCGAGTGTCGCAGCTACTAGAACTCTCCGGTCGGAATTACTGAGTCGCCGGTATGGCTTAGGCCAGCCGTGTTGGGTAACTTTGCATTAGAGAGAGGTCCGAGTACTAAGGTCCGAGTAGTAAAAGAGAAGCCAATTTCAGAGCCGGAGCATTGAGAGTTCCGGGCGGCATTGCAAGCAAGGCAAGTGGACTTGGAGTCAGCGATGATCATATTGATAGCGTTGCCGTCAGTGAGTTGATTCAATGGACGAAGTGAGCTTTTCGAACGAGCGGGATTCGGCCATTTGCGGGTTAAGTCAGGAACCTCGCGTGTGCCGGCAGGTTTTCGAGGCATTGGAACGCCTTGCTGCAGGCAAATTCGGAACATGCCTTCAATGTGCCGAACCGATCTCTGCGTCGCGCCTGCAAGCTTTGCCTTGGATTTCGCTTTGCTTGAGGTGCCAAGGGACTGCGGACAACACGAGACGAACAGGGAAAGCGTGCCTATCCGGCGCAGCCATCGAGGCGCCCCTGCACCCTCAAACGATCGCCCCTCGGATCAGGACTGAAAACCAGACCGGCGCGCGATGCAGGACAGATTCATATGAAGCTGGGCCACAGAGCCAGCCTGTCTCTCCAGCGCAAATCCTCACAGGGAGTGCGGCGATCCGGCTCGCATCCGACCTGCTGCGGGTGTCGGCCGCAACGGTGAATGTCACTGCCTGTGCTCATCTTCGACAATCGACAGAAATGCCACGCGAAAAGAAACGGCGGGGTGGATGTCAGAGGCATTTCCTGGCCAGCGCCGATAACCCGGCGTCCCCGCCGCCAATCTTAATGTCGACCGCGCGTTGCTCCACGGCAAAGCGGGCCATCGCTCGTGCCATCGGTAGCCGGTGGCACCGAAAATGCTCTTTCGAAAATCGAGGGAAATGAGTGTGATTCCTATCAAACCTTGGCGCTATGGTGCAGTGATCTCCGCCGCTATATTATTCGTGCTCAATGGCGCGACGGTATATTCCCAGAGCGCCCCTCCCCCTGGTCCCCAACCAGGGGCGCCGATGTCCCCGCAGCAGCTTGACGATCTGGTGGCGCCCATCGCCCTATATCCCGATCCCCTAGTGGGAGAAGTACTTGCTGCTTCAACCTATCCGATGGAGATTGCCGAAGCCGAACAATGGCTACGGGACCATCCGAAATGGAAACCGGCGAAGCTCATGAACGAGGCGAAGAAACAGAACTGGGATCCTAGCGTCCAAGGGCTGGTCGCCTTCCCCGATGTGCTTGCGCTGTTGACCCAGAACATGACCTGGACCACGCAACTTGGCAATGCATTTCTTGCCCAGCAGGCAGATGTGATGCAGGCGGTGCAGCGTATGCGGGCCGAAGCCGAGGCGAAAGGCACGCTCCACTCCACGCCTCAGGAAACCGTCGCGACTCAAAACCAGGGTGGACAGGCGGCGATCAGCATCGAACCGACCGACCCCGACATGTGGTACGTGCCGGATTACAATCCCGCTTACATATGGGGACCGCCAGTTTGGGGAGCTTACCCACCGCTCCTATATCCTGGCATTGATGTTGGTTTGGGTTGGTATCCCGGCATCGATCTTGGCCTCTATTTTGGCGGCTGGGGTGGCTGGGGTTGGGGCGACTGGGGATGGTCCCCCAACTGGTACGGAGGAAATATCTTCATCGACCATTCTTTCTTTAATCGTTATGGCTTCCGTAATTACGGAGGCGGAGGGCGCTTAGGCAGTTCCGTATGGGCGCACAATCCGGACCACCGTCTGGGCGTGCCGTATGCCAATCGCGAGGTCGCGAACCGGTTTTCGCGCGGTGGGATGGGCGGTGCTCAGGGTGGGCGATTTGGTGGTGCCCGGGCCCAGGGCTTTAATCGCGGGCAGTCGGCACCTCAACAGCGTTTCGGTAATCCAGGTTTTGAGCAGCGCGGTTTTACGGGCAATCACAGTGTCTTTGGCGGTTATCACAACGGCGGGATGTCACGGGCGCAAAGCGATCGCGGCTTTTCAAGCATGGGCGCAGGGCGCGTATCCGGCGGATTCGGCGGGGGGATGCGTGGAGGTGGCGGGATGCGCGGCGGCGGGATGCGCGGGGGCGGGGGGAGGCGATAGCAGCTATGACTGTCAGACACTATGCCGTTTGCGCGGCGATGGCGATTGCGTGCGCCTTTCCTTCCATCGCGCAGGAACGCTTCGATTCTCCAGAGGCAGCCGCGCAGGCTGTCATCAATGCAGTTGACCATCACGACTCCGCGCGGATTTCGGCCATTTTCGGTCCACAGGCGAAAGGAATCCTTACCTCGGGCAAGCCCGAGCAGGATCGCGAGGAACAGACGGAATTCGCGCGTCTTGCACGCGCCAAGCACAGGCTCGAAATTTCCACTATGCACCCCAATCGCGCGATCCTCGCAATTGGCGAAGAGGACTGGCCGTTTCCCGTCCCCATAGTCCGCACGGGCGGTAAGTGGAGCTTTGACGCATCTGAAACCCCGGTCGAGATCGTCGCGCGGCGCATCGGCGCTAACGAGCTGGACGCCATTGAGATTTGCAACGGCTACGTCGAGGCGCAGATGAAGTACGCTTCCGAGGATCGAGACAAGGACGGCATGCTCGAGTACGCGCCCCGTTTGATGAGTACCCCGGGCCGGCGGGACGGGTTGTATTGGGAAGGCGCGAGCGAGCCGCTGGTTCCCGAGGGTCTCGCGCATGCCGCATGGGACGGCGTGCGGAAGGGCCAAGCCAAGCCCTACCACGGATATTATTTTCGGGTTCTTGAGGGACAAGGCCCCGATGCGCCGGGGGGAGTGCACAATTACTTCGTGAAAGGCAAGCTCATTGGCGGCTTTGGTCTGGTCGCGTGGCCGGCCGAGTATGGAGTGTCCGGAATTCACACCTTCATCGTGAACCAGGAGGGCGTAGTCTATCAAAAGGATATTGCACCCCTCGCCGGCAAGCCGCTGCTCCCGATAACCCGCTTCGACCCCGACCGTTCCTGGTCACCGGTGGAGTAAGCCGAGCCTCCGCTTTCTTGAGCCCAACCCCATGGGATCTGTAGCATGGCGTTCGGATCCGGGCGAAACAAGCGCCCGAGTGAGTTGTACAGGCCCTTCGCTTGCAGCAACTCACGCGTACCAATCGCGCATGGCTAGAAATACCGCAGCGATAGTATTCCCAGCCACTCCTGGAAGGTCTACGTTCTAAATGGGTTGTCGGGCGAACCCAAGGAGCGGCACCGATGAGGTTTCTCTTCTCGCATGCGTCGAGCCGAAGCAGTCCACTTGACCGAAGGTTCCCGCTCAAGCTCCCGGCTGCGTGCAAAACCCGATCGATGTGTTGCTTTCGCTTCAGGGCGGTGTGGGAGTTGACCCGCACTGGTTATGCCGGCAAAGGCGGAGGGGAAGCAGTACGTGACAAGGAAGTGGATTCGGCGGATCGGTTCGACCCGGCCCCAATCGTCCGGAGGTTAACACGTGCATGCGTGATCGCGACTCAAGCAATCTCGCGGGTGAAATGGAATCCGTTTGAGGAGGGCTGAATCAATGGTCTCCAAGGCAATCTTGTGGTTAGTCGCGACAGGCGGACTATCGCTTGCGACTTTTGGCCAGACGGCATCCCGGAACTTGCCCCAAAACTTGCCGGCGATTGCTCCCGCACCCGGCGATCCTCTCGAAATGGTCACCGGTACAATCCAGGTGGTCGAAACGCCTGCGGGTCGCGAGGCCGTCGCGGACCTTCTTGCGCGCGCCCGAAGGAGTTTCGCGTTGCGAAGTCCGGGGCACGGTTTCGATCTAAAGGTCACGTTCAAGGTAAACTCCGGCGGTGAAACCGAGTACGACGGCGCCTGGCAAATGGAGGATGTATTCGATCCCGAAAAAGGGCTCCGCTGGACGGCGACAGCCGCGTCCGGGTACACGACTACCCAGATCTTCTCGACACAGATGTTCTACGGAGAAGGGACGGCAAGGGCCTTCCCACTCCGGTTACACGAAGCGCGTGCCGCCTTATTCGGCCCGATTGCACCTCCGGGGGCCGTTGATCGCGACTTGATGCGAACGTCGGCAGCCACTTTCCACGGCACACAAGTTACCTGCGTTTTGCTCTCCGCTCCAGGAAGCACCGCGAGGAATACCCCCGGCCGGAGCTGGGAGGAAGCCGAGGAGTGCATCGATCCGCAATCCGGGTTGCTTCAGGTACATTCTCAAGTACCCGGGCGTTATTATATTTACGATTACTCGAACGCTTCACAACTGGATGGTCATACGCTGCCTCGAAGGGTGATCGTGACCGAAGCCGGTAAGACCGTATCGGAGATCTCGGTTGACAGCCTGAGGGAGATTCCCGCCGCTGATCCGAGCCTGTTTGTCCCTACCGCGGAGATGAAAGCGAGAGGACCGGCAATCGCCATGGCTGGCGCGCAAAAAATCTCGCGCTTTGCCCGGCCGGGTCCATTTCCTCCGGGCGCGACGGCCCAGCCAGTCTGTGTATTTGGCCTGGTCACGGCGTCGGGAAAGCTGGTGGACGCACACTCACTACAGCCGGCCGATCCGAACAGCCAAGCGGCTGTAGAAGCCGCCAAGCGAATCAATTTTTTCCACCCAACACCGCTCGGAGCACGGCCTGAGCAGCACTTTGTATTCGTCATCGAGAAATTTGTTTCTTCACAATAGACAAACGGTCGGCCAAATTCTGTTGCGCGGGCGAGTGGCTCCCCGATCCGCTTCCTCTCAGGTGTTCGAGAACGTCAGCCTTGACCTGAGCGACGGTCTGCGACGACGCCCTCGGTTGCTTTCCGGCTTCTAGCTCGCGTTTGAGCCTATCCGGAGGTTTCCTTTGAGTTCATCTTGAGGCTCGGCGGATGTAGCGGCCGTCGTCGGTCGGGACCCCGACCCGACAGGGCCCTTGCAAAGGCCGTTCCTCTTGTCGAAGCCATGCAAGCGGTCCGTTTTTTCACACGAGTCGCAGTGGCGGTTGTACAGCGTAAGCATGATCCGATCAACACCAATCGTAAACGGCGCAGGATGCGCAGAATACGCGCGCAAATCACATTTGGTGGCGGAAGCTAGTGGGAGTCGAACCCACCCGCGGCACAAAGTGCCCCACGCTGGTTTTGAAGACCAGGCCCAGCACCGGCCAAGACTAGCTTCCGAAAGCAATTCTAACAGCTCAAGGCCCGATTCCTAACACCTCGCCGACCGCTCGCGGCTGCCTGAAATCCGCGCGGCCCGTGCATGGACCTCCAGCCGCAGCGACATCCAGACAACCATCCGCCCTGTGCTATGCTGATCCATCGTTGAAATGGCCCGCATCGCACTCCCTCGCATTTGTATCGCCCTCGGATTCCCCGACGCCGAGACTCTGCTGGCCCACGCGCGCAAGGAATACGACGCCGGCGAACGCTTCTTCGAATTCCGCCTCGACTATTTTCCCGATCCCGAGCACGGCATCGCCGCCATCCGGAAATTTCTCGCGCGTCATTTCGATTGCACCATTCTCGCCACCTGCCGGCGTCATCAGAATCACGGGCGCTTCAACGGCAGCGTCGAAGAGCAGGTCCGGATTCTTGAAGCTGCCATTGCGGCCGGCGCCAAAGCCGTCGACATCGAAATCGAGAGCGCGGAAAACTGCCTCGACCGCGTGGAGCAGTTGCGCTCGCTCGCGCACGTGCTGCTGTCCTATCACAACTACGGTGGAACGCCGCCGCTGGACTCCGTGGTGCGCCGCATGTCACGAATTTCCGCGGACGGCTATAAAGTGGTCACCACTGCGCGCAAACCCTCCGACAATTGCCGCGTCCTCGCGCTGGCCCGGACCTATTCCAAGACTCCGATGGTGCTGCTGGCCATGGGCGAAACCGGTTTCCCCACGCGCGTGCTCTCCACCGCATTTGGCGGCCTGTATACCTACGCCGCGCCCACCACCACCGAAGGGACCGCCTCCGGGCAGGTGAGCGCGCGGCAGCTTCGTCATCTGTATCGTGTCGAAAAATTCACGCGCGATGCGCACATCTACGGCGTCATTGCCGATCCGGTGCGCCACTCGATTTCGCCGGCAGTTCACAATCGCGCGTTCCAGGCGCGGCGCGCCGACGCGGTGTATCTGCCGTTTCTAGTGAAGCCGGTCCAGCTCAAGGACTTTCTGATGTTCGCCGACAAGCTGCCGCTGGCGGGTTTCAGCGTCACCATTCCCCATAAGCAGCGAATCCTTCGCTATCTGGATGTGATCGATCCAGCCGCGCGCCGCATTGGCGCCGTCAATACGGTCTGGCGCAAGGCCGGGAAATGGCGCGGCGTCAACACCGATGCCGAAGGCGTTACCGTTCCTCTGAACCGGCGCTTGCGCATCGCGAAATCGTCGGTGCTGGTGGTCGGCAATGGAGGCGCCGCGCGCGGAGCGGCGTTCGCGCTGGCGGCTGCCGGAGCGAAACTCGCCATCACCGGACGCAATCCGGATCGGGTTCGCGCGCTCGCCAAAGCCTGCGACGCGGAACCCTTGTCGCGCGAGCAAACCGAATCGCGCATGTTCGACGTGTTGATTCATGCCACGCCGCTGGGTATGTCGCCCCGCGCCGATCAATGCTTTTTCGATGGGCGCTTGCCGGCGAAACTGGTGTTCGATATGGTCTACAATCCCATGGACACCGTGCTGGTCCGCAGAGCTAGGTCTCAGGGCGCTGAAGTGATCTGCGGACTCGAGATGTTCCTGGAGCAGGCGGCGCGGCAGTTCGAAATCTGGACTGGCGAGAATGCTCCGCGCTCGGTGATGGAGAAAGCCGCCATGGAGGCGTTGGCGCTGGCGCAATTCGCCGGTGCGTGACGCGTTTCTTACTGAGCCGCGACTGTCAAGGAGCGGTACGCCGCAACCTTCCCGTCGCAAATCACGCTCCATCGCACCAAGCTACCGCCTCAACCACCTCCCCAGAGATCCAGCCACTACAACCTCGTATAATAGCCCCATGAATGTTACTCGCCGCAACATGGCGCGCATGCTGGCAGCCACCACCGCGATTCCCTGTATCGCGATTCCATCTGAAGCCCAAGCTCCCGCCGATTCCGATGAAGAGACGCGCTCCGCGCATGACCTGATGCGCTTGAGCGCGCAGGCGCTTGCCAAGGTTAAGCTCCCTATGGCGACAGAGCCGGCGGTTCATTTCAAGGCCTGATCGTTCGTAAACGAGGAGCATCGCCATGGCGGAAATCACAAATGACATTTTCTTTGCAGGTATCAGTGAGATCTCGGCGAAACTTCACGCCAAGGAATTCTCGGCGGTCGAGCTGACGCGCGCGTTTTGCGACCGGCTGGAGCGCATCGGCCCCACCCACAACGCGCTCGCGCTTTCGCTGCGCGAAACCGCCGTCCGTAAAGCGAAAGACCTCGATGCCGAAATCAAGCGCGACCGGTTTCGTGCGCTTACCGGCATTCCGTACGGCGCCAAAGACCTGCTCGCGGTGAAGGGCCACCCCACCACCTGGGGCGCCAAGCCCTACGCCGCGCAAAAGTTCGAGGACGATGCAACCGTGATCGCGAGGCTCGATAAGGCCGGCGCGATTCTGATCGGCAAGCTGGCGATGGTGGAGCTCGCGGGCGGCGGCGGTTATCGCTATCCCGCCGCGTCGCTCACCGGTCCCGGGCTGAATCCGTGGGATAAAACGCGATGGAGCGGTGGATCGTCCAGCGGCTCCGGAATCGCGACGGCGGCCGGTCTGGTGACCTTCGCCATCGGATCGGAAACCTCGGGTTCGATCCTTACGCCGAGTTCGTTCTGCGGCGTCACGGGACTGCGCCCCACCTACGGATTGGTCAGCCGCCACGGCGCGATGGCGCTTTCCTGGACGCTGGATAAGTTGGGACCGCTGTGCCGCTCGGCCGAAGATTGCGGGCTGGTGCTACAGACCATTTCCGGCAGCGACAGCGAGGACCCCGGAACGGCGGGCCGCAGCTTCAATTACCTGCCCCAGTTCGCGCGCAAACCCGCCGATCTGACGGTGGGATACGCGCCCGTTGATTTCGACGAGTGGGCTGACCCGTCGGCGCGCGCCGCATTGAAGAGCGCGATGGAAGTGGTGAAGTCGCTCGGCATGAAGATGAAGGAAGTGGAGATCCCGGATTTCCCGTACGGGCCGCTGGTGAATACCATCATCAACGGCGAAGCCGGCTCCATTTTCGAAGAGCTGATCCGCAGCGGGGGCGTCGATCAGCTTGCGGACAAGCGCCAGATCGCGGGTTTCAAGGCCATGCTGGAGCTGCCCGCGGTCGAGTATCTGCGCGCGATGCGCATCCGGTCGGAAGTGCAGGAAGCGTTCCGGCGGCTGTTCTTCGACGTCGACATGCTGCTGACGCCGTCGCGATTGGCGGGTGCTCCGAAGATCACGGATCGGCTAGATGGCGGACCGACGGCCAGCGGCACACCAACGCGCGCCCGCGGATTGCAGGGGATGATCCCCGCCGGCAATCTGGCCGGGCTTCCCGCGATTTCATTGCCGTGTGGATTTGCGGACAAGATGCCGGTGGCGATTTCGCTGGTGTCGCGGCCGTTCTGGGAGAATCAGTTGATCGCGACAGGGCGAGCGTTTCAGAGCCAGACGAATTGGCATCGCGAGCGCCCTCCCGCGACTTAGGGCGACTCGGGCATCTCTGCGGACCGTCGCGCGAACGCGAGATACTCCACGGTTGCTGTGGAATTCGCCGCGAGCCATCGATACGTGGGAACGCCGAAAAGCGATCCGCGCTCGATCATCGCGCGACGCCCTTCGGCGAATGGGGAAACGCCGAACTCGACTCCGCGCGCAATCGTGACTCCATTCCATGGCGGGATTTCGCGGCTGCGATTTTCCTCCCACAACGAGATCCACGGAAAATCCTCGCGCCGCCAAACGTAGCCGAACAAGAGCTCCGAGTGCGGATGCCACGCCATGAAAAACCCGTCGGGGCGATCCGCATCCACGCCATGGCAGGTCACGCCCGCCGATCGCTCGTGACTCGGGAACACGCTCAGATCCGAATTCGAGCCGTCCTTATTTGGAACCGTCGGCCAATCGAACTCCGCACCGGGCTGGTAGCGCTGATACTCGCTAAGATCGATCGGATACACCATCGACCTGCGCACTGCCAAACGCAACTGCGTGACGCCATGTTCGATGAACGGCGGCCCCAGCGTCACGTGCTGCGTCCACGCGATGGGCCGATCCATCGCCAGAAGATTGATTACCGTCTCGCGAATACGTACGATGCCGCCAGGCTCCAGCCGAATTTCGCGTTCGAAACGGAGCATGGCAAGTGGCAGATGTGCGCGAGCGATCATGCTTTTGCCGTGTGTTTCGATCTTGTAAGGCACGATCGATGCTTCGCCATGCACCGTCAGTCCGCTGCGAAATTCTTCCGGCGACGGCGCGCCGAAAATATCCAGCGCCAGATTGTGGCCGCAGATCCCCGCGAGCAATTTGCTCTCGGAGTTGGCGCCGTACTCCGGATTCTTTTCGAACGAGTGCTGTGACGGTTCGATCGTTGGCCACGGCGGAACCCACAACGGATTAACGCCCGTCGATTTCTCTGTGATCTCCGCGATGTGCCCGCCTTCCACGGTGACGGTAACGCGAAGCTCCTGATTTTCAATGCTGACGGTTCGCCGGCTCATTAGTAATTCTGCGCCCGCTGATGCTTGGGGCGCTCCGCGCGGCTCATGGATTTCAGTCCCGCCAGCGCGGGATCGGCTTTCGCGAGATCGTCAAAATTGCGCAATACCTTTTCGATCGCAGCCACGATGTCGTCCACATCGCGATCCTCGCCGATCAGCAGGAATTGAGGTAGCCACGCGGATTCGTCGTAAGCCGCGCGCTCGGAAACCGGACAATGCACGGTGGAGTAATCGACGGGCTGGTCTCGGCCCACGGAGAGCTGCGGGCAATTCCGGGGCGTCGCGTAAAACAGATCGCTGCGATATACCGGTTCGTAAAATCGTCCGTCGCAGGGAATGCCCTCGGCGTCGATCGCGGCGACGAAAAGATCGCGAGCGACACCCGAAATTTCGGGCTGATATTGAAATACGTAATGATAGATCGCCGACCGCGCGATCGCCTCTTGCTCCGGCAGTGGACGCACGCCTTCGATCGAAACCAGCGCTTTGCTCAAGCGCCGAGCCGCTGCATCGCGCTTCAACTGCAACTCGGGCCACATGTCGAGTTGCCCGATCAAGAGCGCCGCCTGCAAATCCGTCATACGATAATTCGATCCGAGCACGCGCTGCTCAAATTCGTCCGTGGAACTCGCGCGCCCGCAGTTGACTTGCGATTGCACGTGCTCGAACATTTTCAAATCATTTGTGATGACGATGCCGCCTTCGCCGGCCGTCATCAGTTTGCTTTCCTGCAAACTGAAGCAGCCGAGGTCGCCCATGGAACCCGCCCCTCCTGCTTCGTGGTGCCCGCGATATTCACCACCATGAGCGTGCGCGCAATCTTCGATGACTTTGAGATTGTGCTCGCGCGCCAGCGCCATCAGTCCATCCATTTCGGCAAACCGCATGGCCAGATGCACCGGCAGAATCGCTCGCGTGCGCGGCGTGATCGCCGCGTGCGTGGCTTCGACGCTGAGGCAATACGTATCGGGATCGACGTCGGCGAAAATCGGAACGCCGCCCGCGAACAGCACCGCCGTCGCCGTGCCGTCCCACGTGTACGCAGGGACGATCACTTCGTCCCCAAAACCAATACCAGCCGCCTGCAAGGCGGCGATGATGGCGAGGGTTCCGTTGGCCACGCACAATCCATATTTCGCGCCGTGCATCGCGGCGAAGCGCTCCGCGAATTCAGCGGCATGACGCGACGGCATCGGATAACCGCCCCAATGCCGGCTTTCGATTACTTGCTGCACCCGCGCCAAATCCGACGCGAGATATTGCGGCCATGGCGCGAACGGCCGCGTCCGGACCGGCTTGCCGCCGAGAATTGCAAGTTCACTCATAACGCTGACTCATTGCTGATTAAATTGAGTCGCCACGCGATAGGCCTCGACGTAGTGGCCGTCTTTCTTGGTCGCGCGATTGCGCCGCTCCTGCTTCATCTTCTCCAGATCCTTCGGATCCCAATCCGGCCGGTATTTGCTAATTGACGGATCGAACTGGCTCACGTGCGCGGCCGCGGCGCTCACTTTCTGCTCGAGCACATCGTCGATATTCACCCAATAATTCGCCTCTTTCGGCGTCACGTAGAAATACGCTTCCACCGGCACTTGCCACGGCTTCAATCCGTCGTGCAAGAGCTGATTCGGAAAATAGAGGTGCCACTCGGATGCGCGAATCGCGTCCAGCGTGTTGTTGGCAGCCATGCGGTGGTCGGTCTTGTGCCAGCGCACGTACTCCGACCCCGGGTCGATCGACATCACCACATCCGGGCGATAGGTGCGGATAATTTTCGTGACCTGCTCCACCAGATCCAGTGGATTGGCGTATTCGAGCATGCCGTCGTGAAATTGCAGCCAGTGAATATTCGCGGCCGGAATGCCGAGCACCTTGCACGCGTCCTCTTCTTCCTTCTTGCGAATGCGCGCAAGGCGCTCGCTCGTCATGTCCAGATCGTAGGAACCCTTGTCGTCGTTGGTGTAGATGAAAATCTGGATGTTGTTCCGATGCTTCTGTAGCAGCGCCAGCGTGCCGCCGCAACAGAAGGTGTCGTCATCCGGATGCGGCGTGAACAGAAGAATGGTTTTCCCTTGCTGTTTTTCGAGTTGAACCTCCTGCGCGCTCACCGGCGCCGCGAGAAGCGCAAACGCCGCCGCCCATAACCAGCCTGCATGTTTTCGATTCATACTTGCCCTCCATTCCTCCGCGACTCAACATTGCGACTCCCCAATTTCATCATGCCCATGACCAACAGCACGCCCGCCAGCACATACATGGCTGCCGTCATCGAAATCGCCAGGCTCAAGCTGCGATGGTCCGCGATGTACCCGATCACCACCGGCGCGGAGCCTCCGCCGAGCCAACCTACCATGTTCATGAATCCCGCCGCTGTGCCGCGCGCCTCCGGAGGCACGACGTCGAAAATAGACGCGAAAATATTCGCATCGTAGAGACCCTTGAACAGCCCCCAGGCGATCAGCGCGACCACCATCCATGCGGCCGACTTGGTCATGCCGCACAACAGGACGAAAGGAGCGCCGCCGAACACGCCGATGGCTTGCACCAGCATCCGGCCGCCCGGAAATTGCGTGCGCGCCGCATCCGCGAGCCATCCGCCGATGGGTGCTCCCGCCATGCTGGCGAATTGAACGAAAATGGTGGCGGCAAGTCCGGCGACCGCCAGGCCGACATTAAATTTGTCGAACAGAAATTGCGGCATCCAGGAGAGCAGCACGATCGCGACAAAATTCGCGCAGACGAAGGCGCCCATCAGCAGCATCGCGCTCGGCGTTGCGCGGAGCATGCGGAGGAACTCGAGCAGCGAGAGGCGGTGCGGGCGCGCCTCATCGTTGGTTAGGACTGCGTCATCGGCTGCCCCTCGCTGCGGCTCGATCAGAAATCGCGTCAGCAACACACCCAGCAGCATTCCCAATCCACCGAATACGACGAACGAGGATCTCCATCCGTAAGCCTGCGCGATCAGCGCCGCGAAGTATCCACCCGCGATGGTCCCCATATACACGCTGGTCTGATGGATTCCGAGCGCGCGCGAGCGTGTGCGCGCCCCGTGATAATCGCTCAACATGGACACCGAAGCGGGAAAGTAAAATGTCTCGCCCAAGCCTTCCGCGGCGCGAAAAAACACCAGCGAACCGAGGCTTCGCGAAAGCGCGGTCGCCATGCAGATCAGGCTCCATGCGTGCAATCCTCCGAGTATCGCGGACTTTCGGCGGACGCGATCGATCAGGAGGCCGGCGAACGGCGAGAACAATCCATAGGTCCACGCGAACGACGAGCCGAGCAGCCCACGCTGAACCTGCGACAGGTGCAGCTCCTTTCCGAGCAATGGGAACAGCGAGAAAACCGCCTGGCGGTCGGCGTAGTTAAAGAACGCGATCGACCACAGCATGGCGACCAACCACCATTTGTAGTTAGACACGCGCTCCATGCTGTCGCGCCTCATCCGACTGGTCTCGACACGAGTATCGATGCGAGTGTCGACCCTGCGCGCATGAGGGCGTGCGCCACCGTCATTCTTTGATCAACCACACTTCGGCGATCTGGCAGCCGCGGCCGTTGCCGCCGAGCGCGGCTTCGCGATACCAGCTCAAGGTCAGTTCGCCCGACTGCGTCGCCTGCTTGGGAATCTTGAATTCGATTGGTGCGATGGGATTTGGTTTTGTGATCAGCGGATGAATCTCGATCGTGTCATTGGCGACCAGACGAATTTTGATGTTGGGGCTGTCGCCTGCGTAGGTGACGCGGATTTTGTACTGCGCGGTGCGATCGAGATTTCCGTAGTGCATTTGAAGTGGCGTGTCGCCAAGCGTTTCGGCGGTAGTCCACCATGAGCTGCGTCGCTCCGCGCGATAGGAGTGCCCGACATAAGACGAGTCGAGAAACGCGGGGTCCAGCGCGTAAATTTGACCGCGGACCAAGTGGGGCTGGCGCGCGAGATCGCCCAGATCGTCGTAAAATCCGCCAGGGCCGGGATCGTCCCAATTCAAGATACGGCTGATCTGTTTCGAACGTTCGCCCTCGTCCGCGTTCTTTCGAATTTCGGCAAACTGAGCCTTTAACCATCCGCGATTGTTAAGCACCACATCGACGGTATCGAGATTCGCGCCGCGATCGACGGAGATGGCTTTGTACCGCGTGACGCTCAATTGCATCCGGATACTCTGAAACAGCGCTTCTGCCAATTCGAAAATGCGGGCCCGAAGATCCAGGGCCACGCGATCGGTGAGGGTTGTATCGAGGATTTTCTGAGCCTCGTCCAGATCGCCTTTGCGCAGTTCGGTCATCGCGCGAGTTTCGATTTCCATTTCGTGCAACCGGCGGCGGCGCACGTAGGCGTCGTAGTAAGCCCGATAGAGCGCTTGTTGGAATCGCCAGTTGGCCAGCGTCGCGGGGCTTGCGCTCTTTTCCATTGCCTGAAATTCGGCGAGCGTGATTTCGATGTCCGGATTTGTGGCAATGGGACCGCGCCAATTCCGCTCCAGATCCAAGAGTCCGCGCGTGAAGCTGTTTCCGTATTGATAGCCGATGAAGTAGCGGCTGTATTCGGTCAGAATATCGGTGATGTTCGCATCTGGATTCCACCCTAGCGCGCTCCAGATCATCTTGTTGACGTCGTCATTGCAGCCTTCCGAGTAGGTGAGGAACCCGATGGTATAAGGTTGCAGCAACCGAAAAATCGCGGCCTCATCCACGGGCCGTGGATTGATGGTCTCGCGCGCTTCCGTCGCGGCGTAGGCGACATCCCAATCGGGTACGGGATATTGCGACTGACGGCTGTGCGTGATGTCGGGATAATGGCGAATCGGATATCGCGCGGGCACCGCTGCGCGTAATTGCGGAAGGCTTAGGCGAACTTGCGGACCGAATACGACGCCGGTGAGCCACGCCGGCTGCTCATTTTTCAAAATCGCGAGGAACTCATCCATCCAATCGCGATTGAAACTTTGCGGCGACACCCACATCTGTGCTTTCGGGTGATATTTGTGCAGCAACGCGGTTTGTTTTTCGAGCAGGGCCATCAGATATTTCGGCTCGGTGTGGCCGGGATCGCCGCCGGGAACGAAAATCGCATCGATGCGCGGGAGCTTCTTGTAGACCGCTTCCCATTCGTGCAGCGCGAACTCGACCGTCGCGGGATCCGAATAGTCCTTGTCCATGGCCGGATACCAGATCCACACGTCGAGACCGTAGGAATCCGCGAGGCGCGACATCTCGGTCATCATGCGCATCGGCGGCAGCGGAAAATGGGGGCTGTCGGTGGCGTCGTCGGAGCGCGGCGGAATCAGCTCAATCGCGTTGGTGCCGAAGACCGCCAGATCGCGAATGTACTGCTCCCAAGTTCTAACGTCCCATCCGTCGTAGGAATTCGTCTTGGGGCGATACCCGAGCTGGTGGCCGCGCAGCGCGTATTTCGGCGCAGTAGCGGTCTTCAAATCGTCGGGGGCTTCGAGAATGTCGCGCTCCATCCGAAGATTGCGAAGCAGCGCCCCGATGCCGAACAGCGTGCCGCGCGGATCGTTGCCGGCGACGACGACGGTGTTGCCGATGGTTTGAACGCGATAACCCTCGGCTCCCGTGGCCGCGGGTACCAACTGTCGCGCAATGCCCCCTAAGTTAGCTTCCTCACCAACCAGAATCTCCGGTCCAGGCGAGGGACGATCGCCGACGGGCAATCGGATGCGGGTGCGTTTTTCGATTTCATCGCCGAGCATCACCACGGCTTGCTTCTCCTGCGCGGTGAGGTTCGGCGCGGTGGTGATGGTCGCGTTCTTGAGATCGACGGCGCCAGCGAACGAGGCGAGGATCAGGCCGATTGGAACGATTGGAAAGATGATGAGCGCACGAGGCTCCAGGCGCATCCCAACATTATAGGCTCGCATCACATTTGCGGCCCCGTAAGGATCTGCATCAACGGGAACCGAAGTCGAAGTCCCCATGGGGACTCCTCGTGAAATTCGTGCGGAACTTCGGCTGGTGCTTTGAACACGAACGGCACGTATCGCCGAGGTACTGGCCCAAGCGATGCAGTCTCACGATCGTTCCACCAGCCGGCATCTTCGATGATCCAATCGCGAAGAGGATGGTCAGAGGTCACCAGCAGCGCCGTTTTCTCCCATAACCCGGCGCGTTCGAGCGAGCGCCGTATGTCGCCTAGCGTTCGATCGGCAAGGACAAGGTTATCGAGATAACTGGACGAATCGGACGTTGCGTAGTCGCCAGCGCGCCGATCGTAAATGCCGAGCAGATGCGGCACCGGCCAGTGCATCAACACCAATTGATATCGAGTGTCGACGGCGAGCTCGCCGGCTCGATCGCGCATGAGTTCGAAGCTGGCGGCCTCGGCGGCACGCGATCGCCGGCGAGTCTCTTCGTCGAACAGCGGCGCGCGAAAATAGCGCGTCGAGGACAGCCCCGGAAACGCGAACGGCCGCGTGCGCAGCAGATACCACGCGCGATCGAAGATCGACGGCCGCTTCAACGCTATGTCCACGGTTCCAGACGGGAACCAGTCGCACGACGCGAGTGAATGACCAATGGCGCGGCAGTAAGGAAGCTCCGCGCCGAGCACCGCGGGGTTGACGCCTTTGTCGCGAAGATCGTCGAAAATGTTCCGGACATCGCTCCACCTCTTCGCATGGGGGTCGCCGGCGAACTGCAACAGCAAATCGCCAGGACCGGCTTCGCGCGCGTGTTCCACATACTTTCCTGTGAGCATTCCCGGGACCGCTTCCATCGTGTAAATGCCCGGTGCTTCCGCGTGATCCAAATAGGCGGATTCGCGGCGCAGTCGGTCGAATTCGGGAAGCTGAACGGACGCGGGTCGACGGTCGAAAACCAGCGATTGATCGAGTTCGTCGAACAACAGCCAGATCACGCGAGGCGTGTTGCCTTTGGCCTGGACAAGGCGAGCGGGTGGCTGATCCAGGTACGCCGAAGAGGGCGGAAGATTCTCGAAACGCCAGAAATTGTAGAGGAGCTGAACAGGGAGGAGTGGGGCGAGCAACACTGCAACGGCGCCGGGCAAGCGGAGCGTATGCGACGACCAGCGGATAGCGGCTGCGGCTATGACTAGCAGCAGCAACGCGACGGCGGCAATCGCTCCGGGGCGACCCAGCGCGCCGATCACATCCTGCCGCTCGAGATGCAGAGCATCCATCCGAATCAGATTCAGAGGTACCAGCAGCGCGGCCAACGCCAGCCATCGGGAGAGGCGTGGGGCGATACTAAGCGCGATCTGGAAGACGATAGTGAGCGCTAACAGCGCGATCAGAACCGGACCGAAGAATTGGGCGATTGTCGGATGAGGCGGCGAGGCGAGCGCCGCGTCCGCCCACCGGCTGGCGATCTTGTCCCATTCGTCCAGGAAAAATAGATTCGCAAATGAGACGCAGCCGAGAAAAACAAGAACGCGCTTCTTCACAGGCCGCGCCTACTTCTTCCGCAGCACATATAAGGTGCGCTTCGAACCCGTGATCGCGCGCTGCCGGACGATGTCGAACCGAGCAGCGACGCACTCTTCGAACAAATCTGCATGGAGGTGTGCGTACAGCTCGTCACGCCCTCGCGAGAGGCGGCGGAACATGGGATCCTCACAGTCGACGAATTCGATCAGCGCGAACTGGGTCGTGAGATCGGCGGCTAGGCCGATGATTTCGGGAAGAGGAATGCGCTCCGTCGCCAGCATGTGGTGGATCACGGCGAGCATCAGCACCATGTCGAAACCGCCAACACACGCCCGATCGAGAAACGAGGGGCATTCCAGATTTCGCCAGCCCGTGGGTGGCGTCGGTTGTGCCAGATTCACCACCAGCGGAAGAATATCCAGCTTTTCGGCGGAGGCTTGCCGCCAGATCTCGGCTGCCACGGCGGAATCGCCATCGATCGCCACCACGCTAGCGCCCGCGCGGGCGGCCATCCTGCTGAAGTGCCCCGTGTTCGCGCCCACGTCAAGAACCCGTCGCGGCGTCGCACCGCTCAAATCCTGACGAAAAGCTTCCGCGACGAACGCCTCCTTCTCCTTGAACTGCTCGGGTGTGTAACTGCAATCCGCCGCCATATACTCGGACCAACGCGACGCGCGACGCCCTCCTGGCGCGAAACGGTCCAACGCCTTTCGCAAGGCCAGCAGGCCGCGCCGAAAAATATACGCGGCCTTTTCTCTATCGTCGACCTTCTGCGGCCGATAGATCGACGGATCATCCCGATTCTTGCGGGCTCCCAGCCACACCGGCATGGAAACCAGCGGCAGATATTTCGGACGCAGCCGCCCGCGCGGCGAGAGCAAGCGGTAAAACGCCTCGGGCTCGATACCATCGCGCTGCATCAGGCTCTGCCCCAGGGGGATTCCGAAATCGCGCTCGGCCGCGAGCGGCAAAATAAACGTCCGGATGAATTGCGCGCGAGCCAGCCACAAAGGATCTCGGGGATCGCGCTGCTCTACCGACAGGAGATCGACGAACACGGGCGTGGCCCCGCGGTAGAGAACATTGAAAGGCGTCGCGTCCTTGAGGCCGCGGCCCTCTTCAGCGAGAGTCAGCGCCAGTTCGATGGACAGCGCGCCCGCCTCGTACAGCATTTCAGGCGGCCATTCGTAGGGGAAGCTGGGGAAGGGGATGGCCTCGTGCTCCAGTGTCGCGCCGGAGGCGTCGCGCGTCAGCACCTCGGTTCGGACGAAACGGCCCCGCTCGATTTCGGCGCGCACCGCGGGAGAGTTCACCGCCGCGTCGAGGCACGCGAGGCCGGGCGAGGTCACCTCGCGAAACACGCGGCCGTCCCGAATCACGACGCGGCCGCCGGGGTCCCGAAACGAAGCTCCGCGGGTCATTTATCAGACTGGGGATTTTCGCCGGTATCGCTACCGGGGGGCGGAGTTTTCGACTCGCGAAACCAGCGCAATATAAATTTGCGAAATAAGAACACGGCGCCGACCAACGCCGCCGCCAGGATCTGCCACAGCATGGCTCCCGCGCCGGGATCGACATACCCCTGTGCGCGCAGCGGCGGCGCGAGCGCGAAGATTACTACCGCGATGATTGCGATGAATACCATCCGAGCGGGAACGTGGCGATCATAACACAGCGCGTGTCCACGGAATGCATTTATGCTGGACACACTTATGCTAGGCTGGCGCTGCGTGTTTCATACGCTTCCAGAACTTCGTCGAGCGCGCCGTGCCCCACAATCTTGCCGTGATCCAGCCAGATTGCGCGATCGCACATGTGTCGGAGAGTGGCGGGGGAGTGCGACACCACCAGCATGGTCCTCCCAGCCTTGCGGAAGTCCAGCATACGATCGAAGCACTTCGCGTGAAACGCCTGGTCGCCGACGGCCAGAGCTTCATCCACCACCAGAATATCGGGATCGATATTGATGGCGACGGAAAAGGCCAGGCGCATCACCATTCCCGCGGAATAAGTTCGCAACGGCTGCTCGATAAATTCCTCTACTCCCGAAAAATCGACGATTCGATCGAATAGATCCGCGGTCCCGCGGCGGGTGAGTCCGAATAGGGAGGCATTCAGCCGCAGGTTCTCCGCGCCGGTCAGATCGTGATGAAAACCGGCGCCGAGTTCCAGCACGGCGGAAAGGCGCCCGTTCACGGCCACTTGACCTTCATCGGGAGGGCACAGACGCGTGGCCAGGTTGAGCAGCGTGCTCTTTCCCGCTCCGTTCGCGCCCACGATCGCGAGGCTCTGCCCTTCGCTCACCACGAACGAAATATCACGCAGGGCATAGAAAGAGTGCTTGTGCGAGCCGTGCAGCAGGTCGTCCAGATGGCCGCTGATGAGCTTGCGTCCACCGTTCAAGAAGAACCGCTTGGAGACGTTGTGAAAGGCGACGCGTTCCATATTCTACAAATGATCGTAAAAGCGGCGGTGCAGAGTCCGAAAGATGATCCAGCCGGCAGCCAGGGCGCAGACGGAACCGACGCTGAGGTTCCGCATCAGCGAGCCGCCCGGAGGAACTCCTTCGATCAAAATTCTTCGCAGCGCCACCACCAGGGCCGTCACGGGATTCCACAGGTACAGGTCCAGATACTCCTTGGGCACTTGATCGGAGGAGTAGAAAATGGGCACCAGGTAAAACAGCACCAGGGTGCTGGATTCGACCACATACCGCATGTCGCGCAAGTACACGTCGATCGCCGAGCAGGCGAGCACCAGCCCCAGCACGAACACCACCTCGAGTATCCAGACCAGCGGCAGCCATAGCCAGTTTCGATTCACGCCGTATCCGTACGCCAGCGTAAAGGTCAACAGGATGCCAATTTGAATCAACAGGTGCAGGCAGGTGGAGAGCACGCTTGAAATCGGAACCACTTCGCGCGGAATGGGCACGCGTTTGATCAGCCCTGCGCTCTCGATCAGCGAGTTGGTTCCGGCTGACCACGCCTGCGCGAAAAAGTTAAACGGGATGAGGCCGCACAACAGGAACACCGGGAACTTGGGAATGTTGTTCTTGAAGATTTTGGTGAACACGAAGGTCATGATGAGCATCATGATCAGCGGGTTTAGCACGCTCCAAAAAACTCCCAGCGACATGTTGCGATAACGAACCTTGAAGTCCTTCAGGATCAGGTTCTGGAGGACGAACAAGTAATCGCCAGTCCACGCGCGTGAACTTCGCGGGGAAGGAATGGCAGCGGTCGCGGTTGCCGCGGGCAGGGCTAGTTGCCCCCGCCGGTGGGCTGGCAGGAGAGCCGGGCCTTCCGAGCTTCCGTGAATACTCGCGTCATAAAATCATCCTATCGGTCCAGGATAGCGCGAGAACCCGATCGGCCGCAGATGGACGCGAATTAACGCCGATAAGCCGCGAATAAGCACGTATGAACACAAATCAACCTCCTGTTGATCTTATTCGCGTTTATTCGCGTTCATTCGCGGCCAATTCTCTTCTGGCATCCTTATAGCACCCGCGCCTTCAATCGACCCTCCGCCAGCCGCACGCTCACATCCGATCCCGCGGGCGCCTCCGCCGGAGACTTGACGATCCGGCCGTCGCGCTCGACAATCGCGTAGCCACGATCGAGAATCTTGACCGGGCTCAACTGCGCAAGATGAGCCTCCAGAGGACCCAGCGCGCGCTGCGCCCGATTTAAGTGTCCTTGGATAGCTTGCGCCGACGCAGCTTCGCATGCATCCAGACGCCGGCGGGCTCGCGCGAATTGCAACCGGACGTCACATTGAGCCAGCCGCGACGAAATAGATTCGAGAGCCCTCCGGCGGGATTCGACCGCCGCCCGCGACCGGTCGCGCAATCGGTAATCCAGCTCATCCACGCGCTGCATCTGCTTTCCGATGGCGCGATGCAACATGGATTGATCCACCGCGAGCGTCTGCCAGCGCCGGTGCAGCATCGCGAGGCTCAGCCGCATGCTCTGCCGGAGTTTCAGTTCGGACGCCTGGACGCGATCCTCCAGGCTCTGGCGGGTACAAATCACCATCTCCGCGGCGGCGGAGGGAGTGGGCGCCCGCAGATCGGCGACGAAATCGGCGATGGTGAAATCGGTTTCGTGGCCGATCGCCGAAATCACGGGAACCGCGCATGCGGCGATGGCTCGCGCGACACGTTCCTCGTTGAAGGTCCACAGATCTTCGAGCGATCCGCCCCCCCGCGCAACGATCACCACCTCCGCCCAGCCGGATCGGCTGAAATATTCGATGCCGGCAATCACCTGTTCCATCGCTCCCTCGCCTTGCACCTGCGCCGGGTAAAGACGGATGTGCCGGCCGGAAAAGCGGCGATCCAGAATCTGAAGAATATCGCTGATCACCGCGCCGGCCGGCGACGTGACGATGCCGATTCGTTCCGGCAGCGGCGGCAGCGGCCGTTTTCGCGATGCATCGAACAATCCCTCGGCGGCGAGTTTTTTCTTGAGCTGCTCGAACGCCAGTTGCAGCGCGCCGTGCCCCTGCGGTTCCAGTACTTCCACCACGAACTGGACTTCGCCGCGGACGTCGTAAAGATCGATACGGCCGCGCGCCAGCACCGCGATGCCATCCTGCGGCTTGAATTTCAGATAGCGCGCCGTAGTCTTATAACAGACGCATCGGATCTGCGCGGCATCGTCCTTGAGCGTGAAGTAATAGTGGCCGCTGGAGGGAACCTTGGTGCCGGAAATCTCGCCGGAGACCCAGATATCGGTGAACTGTCGCGCGAGCGTCGTGCGAATGGTTTGCGTCAACTCGCTGACGGAATAATAGCGGGGCTCGGGGCCCCAGTTGAGGGCAATCTGCTCCAAGACTTAGTTTAGCCCCCGATTCACTTTAGGACCTGTGAAGCGTTGCGAACGGTTCCATCAGACGGTGATAGCATACAAGCGGGCGATGTCTCAACAAGCTGTTCGCGGTAGAAAAGCGCGCCTTTGTCTCATACTGCTCTGCTCCACGCCAATTTTCGGCCAGACGATCACTGCGGGCATCATCGGAGGCGTGCCGGTGACCAACACGTTCGATAGTGGGGAGCTTTTTCTCGAAACCGCCCTCACGGCGAAAACGATCCGATATACAGTCGGCCCGGCCGTCGACTTCCGCCTGTTCGGGCCGCTGAGGGCCGAGGTTGACGCGCTCTATCAACCGTTTTCTTTCCGAACCTCCTGTGAAAGTTGCGAGCCTGCGCCAACCTACGGCCACACTTTCGGGAACCTATGGCAATTTTCAACGCTTCTGAAATTCCGGATTCCCACGCCAGTGCTGAACCCGTTCGTTGACGCGGGACCCTCGGTGCAACTCGCGTCCGGCATCACGGAATCCTCCTACAACCTGATCCAGCCGACACTGGTAAGCACGCAACGTCCTAGCCCCAATGCCGTCCCGGGATTCTCCGCGGGCGGTGGGCTCGAGTTCCGTCTAGGCCGGCTCGTCCTCGCCCCGGAAGGCCGCTACACGCATTGGTTCAACCAAAATTTCAATCCCTTTAACACTCCTCAGCGCGGCAGCCATTTGAACCAGCTTGAGGTGTTGTTCTCGATTCGTATCTGACCACGCGGCGCGCCTTATCGCGCTTATCCAAAATTTTTATATCGCTGCAGCTGACAACCAACCGCGCAGTACGCGTCATCTCGTATTATGTAATGATGAGCCACGCAGCCAAGACACCGAAAGATGTTCTAGAACTCGCCAAGAAGAATGACGCCAAACAGTTAGATCTGCGCTTTACGGATCTTCCCGGTTTGCAGCATCACGTTTCGTATCCCCTTTCCCAGCTCTCCGAGGATTCCTTTGAAGAGGGCTTCGGAATGGACGGATCGAGCATCCGCGGCTGGGCGGCCATTAACGAAAGCGACATGCTGCTGATCCCCGATCCAACCACGGCGTTCATCGATCCGTTTTACGAAACCAAGACCATCGTGATGACCTGCGACGTAATCGATCCCATCACGCGCCAGCATTACGACCGGGACCCCCGCTGGATCGCGCGCAAGGCGGAGATGTATCTCAAGAATTCGAGCGTCGCCGACACCGCCTATTTCGGCGCCGAAGCCGAGTTCTTTATTTTCGACAACGTCCGCTTCGATCAGAACGTTCACGAGGGCTACTATTTCATCGACGCGAATGAAGGCCGCTGGAATTCGGGCCGCGAAGATAATAACCTGGGCTACCGCCCGCGTTACAAAGAGGGCTATTTCCCCGTCCCGCCAACCGATCAGCATCAGGATCTGCGCGCGGAGATGGTGGAGAGGATGATTGAGTGCGGCCTCGACATCGAGTGCCACCATCACGAGGTGGCGACTGCCGGGCAATGTGAAATCGATCAGCGCTTCGACACGCTGGTGAAATCGGCCGACAACATGATGCTGTACAAATACGTGATCCGGAACACGGCGTATCAGTACGGCAAGAGCGTGACCTTCATGCCCAAGCCGCTGTTTGGCGATAACGGCAGCGGCATGCACACGCACCAGAGCCTGTGGAAGAATAATGCCCCGCTGTTCGCGGGCGACATGTACGCGGGCTTGAGCCAGATGGCGCTGTGGTACGCGGGCGGACTGCTGAAGCACGCGCGCGCGCTGTCGGCGATCATCGCGCCCACCACCAACAGCTACAAGCGGCTGGTGCCGGGTTATGAAGCGCCGGTGAATCTGGCGTATTCGCGGCGCAATCGATCGGCGGCGGTGCGCATTCCCATGTATTCGGCCAGCCCCAAGGCCAAGCGCCTGGAGTTCCGTCCGCCCGACGCCGCCTCGAATCCCTACATGGCGTTCGCGGCGATGATGATGGCCGGTCTCGATGGCGTGCTCAACAAGATCGATCCGGGCGAGCCGCTCGACAAGGACATCTACGATCTTTCGCCGGAGGAAATGAAGAGCGTTCCTTCCATGCCCGCCTCGCTCGAAGAGGCGCTGGCGTGTCTGGAGGACGATCACGCGTTTCTTCTGAAGGGCGACGTGTTCAGCGAGGAGCTGCTCGAAACCTACATCGCCTATAAGCGCAAGAACGAATCCGATGCGGTTCGCCTGCGCCCGCATCCTTACGAGTTCGCGCTGTATTACGACATCTAGCGACGCCCACGCCGATGCGCTTGTGGCGTGCGCTTTAGCGCGCAGCGGCGAACTTCAGTTCGCCGGCGGGAAGAATGCCTCGCGAATCTCCGCGAGGCAAACGCCCTCGTGCTGGAGCGCCACTCGCTACTATAGTCGTTGGTGGCGAGCACAATTCTCCAAATCAACGTCTCCCGCGGCAGCGTGCCCAAACGCTCGATTCCGTCAGGCGACGTCACGCCTCTCGGCATCGCCGGCGACTCCTGCGCGAATCCCCAGATTCACGGTGGACCGCAACAGGCGCTGCTGCTGATCACCTCGGAAGGAATCGAGGAGTTGACCGCTCTCGGGTTCCCGCTCTATCCCGGAGCCCTGGGTGAGAATCTGACCACGCGCGGTCTCGATCGACGGGGTCTGCGAATCGGCCAGCGCTATCGCATCGGCGCGATCATCATCGAGCTGACCAAACTTCGCGCGCCCTGCGACGCGCTGAACATCTACGGGCCCGGAATACAAAAAGCCGTCTACGACGCGCAGGTGCAAGCCGGCGACCCGCAATCGCCGCGTTGGGGTTTGAGCGGATTCTACGCGTCGGTGGTCCAGCCCGGCGCCATTTGCCCTGGCGATCCGATCACGCTGCTTGACCAGCGGGCGTAGACTAGCGGTTGTGGTGGGGCGGGTCCCCTGACCCGCGCGCGATCCCCTGATCGCGCAAGCCCGGCCAGGGGGCCGGGCTGCGGACGAGGGCGTCCGCCCCACATCGGTTTATAAAACATTGTGAAATCTGTCTAGCATGCACCGCCTGCTTCAACTGCGCTTCGAGGACGGCGTGCGCGCCGGCAAGGAGATCGCGGAACTTTCGCGAGCGCTGCCTCGCGAATTGGCCGATCGCATCGACCTCCTCTTGGCCGCGTCCCCGGCGCCGGAGCAGGGCTTGCGCTATCTGGCGCGATTTCCGCTTAACCTGATCACGCCTCAAAATGCGCGTCCGCTGGTGGCGATCTTCACCAACAGCTATTTTCTCTCGGAAGAAGTGATTGAGCATTCAGAATGGATCACCGAGCCGCGCGACCTTCATCGCGTGGTGGAAGCGGATGAGTTTCGCGCACGCCTGGAGGCGTCGATTCCCGCGGGATTGCCCAATCCGCTCGCCCTCGCTGCTTTCCGCCGGCAGCAGATTCTGCGAATCGTGATCCGCGACGTGCTCGGCTTTGGGACCCTGCCTGAGATCGTGGCGGAACTATCGGGACTGGCGGATGCGATTGTCGAGACGGCGTACCAGCGCATTCATGCGGACCTGGTCACGCGTTTCGGCCGGCCGGAATTGGAAAACGACGAAGCCCATTTCTCCGTAATCGCTCTCGGGAAGCTCGGCGGCTTGGAGCTGAACTATAGTTCCGATATCGACCTGATGTTTCTGTATTCGGGAGGCGACGAAACCGCCGGGCCGGAGCGAATCACCAACAAGGAATTCTTCAAGCACGCGGCCAATCAGCTCACGGCGATGCTCTCCACCTACACCGCCGAAGGCCTGTGCTATCGCGTGGATCTGCGCCTGCGGCCCGACGGCCGTCTGGGCGAAGCCTGCATTTCGCTGGATGGGGCGCGCCAGTATTACGCGATTCGCGCGCGCGATTGGGAATTGCAGATGATGATCAAAGCTCGCGTGGCGGCGGGCGATCGGGCGCTGGGGCGCGCGCTGCTGGAATTCGTCGAGCCGCGAATTTATGCGTCGACGCTGGACTTTTCGGCGGTGGAAGAGCTCTCGGCGACGCGCGAGAGAATCAACGAAAAGCTCGCGGCGAAAAGGCCCGCGCGGCGAGGCCGCTCGGAAATCGACGTCAAATTGGAACGCGGCGGAATCCGCGACATCGAATTCGTGGTGCAGTGCCTCCAACGCCTGTACGGCGGCGCGGAGCCGTGGGTTCGGCATGGGGGAACGCTGCTGGCGCTGGCGCGCTTGCACGATAAGAATTTTCTTTCAGATGCGGAATACGGCCAGCTCGCCTCCGCCTATCAGTTCCTGCGGCACGTCGAACATCGCTTGCAATTCGCCGACGATTTGCAGACGCATACCCTGCCCGGCGACCCGGCGCGGCTCGAACTGCTCGCGCGGCGCATGCCTGGCGCGCGGATTTCTGAAGGCCACGCCGCCGAATGGCTGCTTGAGGAAATCCGCCGCCATTTCGGGCAGGTGATCGAGATTTATGAGCGCGTGGTGCATTCCGGTCCCGGTAGCCTGGCCGTGGATGAATCGCCCCCGGCGGCAAGAACCAGCAACATCGTGCGGGCGCTGGAACAAAGGGCTCCGTCACTTTCTTCCGCCCTTTCCGCCGCGCTCGCGCGAGAGGAGTTCGACCGCGGATATCGCGCTCTTGAGCATTTTCTCGAACGCATTTCCTCCGACGATCTGGAGAAGCTCAACAGCGATCCGGCGCTGATTTCGCGCACGCTGGATATCTTCGAGCACAGCCCTTACTTCGCCGAACAGTTGATCCGCGCGCCAGAGCTGGTGGATGAGATCGGCCGTGCGCCCGGCACCGGGCCGGTGCCTCTCGAAATCGGCGAGCTGCGAAGTTGGTTCCGCCGCGAAATGCTCGGCGTCGAAACACGAAGTATCTGTCACTCGCACCCGATATTCGATACGCTGGCCGAAACCTCGGGGCTGGCCGACGCGGTGATCGCCCGCGCTTTTGAAATCGCAGTGAGTGAGGTTCGCGAAACGCATCCGCCGGGAGATCCCTCCTACCAGCCCGCGGATCGGATGTGGACCATCGCGCTGGGAAGGCTCGGAATGCGCGAGTTCGATCTCGCTTCCGACGCCGATCTGGTGTTCGTGCTGGCGGATTCCGATAGCGCCGAGATGCGGTTCTGGACGCGCGTCGCCGAGCGCCTGATCGATCTGATCACGGCGTACACCGGCGCCGGGTTTCTCTTCGCGGTGGATACGCGGCTGCGCCCCAATGGCGGCGGAGGACCCCTGGTGCAAACTGAAAGTGCGTTCAAGGATTACTTCGCCCGCGCCGCCGAGGCGTGGGAAGGCATCACCTACATGAAATCGCGGGTGGTGGCCGGCGATGCGCGGCGCGCCGAGACATTTCTCCACGAATTGCAGCAGGTGGATTGGGTCCGCTACGGGCAGAGCGGAAGGTCGCGCACGGACCTGCGGCAGATGCGAGTCCGGCTCGAAAAAGAGCAGGGCGCCGCGCAGCCGCTCAAGGCCGGACGCGGCGGTTATTACGACATCGATTTTATTCTGATGTATCTGCGGCTGAAAAACGCCGGCATCTTTTTCAAGGTGCTGAACACGCCCGCGCGGATCGAGGTCATCGAAAACATGGGCCTGCTGGATCGCGACAGCGCACGTTTTCTGGATGAGGCGGCCACGTTCTATCGAGGCCTGGATCATGGCCTGCGCTTGATTTCGGGCCACGCGGAAGGAAAACTGCCGTCCTCCGAGGCGCAAAAGCAAGCGCTGGGCCAATTGGTGAAGCGGTGGACGCCGGTCCCGCTCGCGAAACTGGGCGAAATTCAGACGCGAACGCGCGAGTTGTTCGATCGCGTGTTTGCCTGAGTGGGGCAGGCGATCTTGTCGCCTGCCATCTGACTCGCACGGCATTCACCGTGCAATCGTCGAAATAACTCACGCTATCGGTTTCGCCAACACACCGCGATCCGCTGGATTGTGGCATTCTGGACCAGAATGATCCCGATTTTCCTGGCCACCTACGGCGCCGTGTTCGTAGCCGAAATCGTCGGCGACAAGTTGCTCTACACCACCGGAGTGTTAGCCGCGCGCTATCGCACGCTGCCCATCATGATCGGAATGGCGTTCGCGTTCATGATCAAGATGGGCGTTGCCGTGTTGGTCGGCCAGGCGATTTCGAAACTTCCGCCGCTGCTGGTCGCAGCCGTCACCATGCTGAGCTTCATCGGGGTGGCCATCACGGTGTGGCGGAAAGATGAGCGCCGCGCCGCGCAAAAGGAGGTCTCCGCGCCGAGAGCCGCGATGGTTTCGTTCGCGGCCATCTTCTTTTCCGAATGGGGCGACGTCGGCCAGATCACGGCCGCGGCGATGGCGGCGAAGTTCACCGAGCATCCCGAAGCCTCGATGACCATGCACACCGTGATGTTGATCGTGTGGCTGGGCGCGGTCGGCGCGATGGTCACCAAAGGGACGCTCGCGGCTTCCATCGGCGCGGGTGTGCGCGGCTGGATTCAACTGCACGTTCCGCCTAAAGTGATTCGCTACGCGGGCGTCGCGCTGCTGCTCCTGCTCGGCGTTTTATCGGTCGTCGAAACGCTGACTGAGGGACACGCTTGACGGCTGCCGTGGGAAATCGCCGCGCCGCCATCGGATTCATCGTCTGCCTCGGCATCGTCAGCCTGTTCGCCGACATGACCTATGAGGGCGCGCACAGCATTATCGGTCCGTTCCTGGGCGATCTGGGCGCGGGCATGGCGACCATTGCGTTCATCTCCGGATTTGGTGAAATGCTGGGCGCGAGCTTGCGGTTTTTCTCCGGCCGCTTCGCCGATCGCACGCACGAATATTGGACCATCACTGCGTTTGGTTACGCGATGAACGTCATCGCCGTGCCCGCGCTCGCCTACGCCGGATCGTGGAAGGTCGCCGCGATGCTGGTGATCGCTGAGCGAACCGGCAAAGCCCTGCGAGGTCCCGCGCGCGATGTGCTGCTATCGGAAGCCACCGGAGAAGTCGGCCACGGATTCGGATTCGGATTGCACGCGATCATGGATCAGACCGGCGCGGTGGTGGGACCGCTGCTCATGTGGGTCGCCGTCGCGCGCTCCGAGCACTACGGATCGGCGTTCCTGTGGCTGGCGGTTCCGGCGGTCGGCACCATGCTCGCCCTGCTCACGGCGCGTGTCTTGCATCCATCGCGCGGCAAGACCGCGCGAATCCCGCGACAGGAGACGCTTCCGAAAGTATTCTGGATCTATGTGGCTGCCGCCGGATTATTGGCGTGCGGATTCATCGATTTTCCCGTGCTCGCCGCGCACTTTCAGAAGATGGCGTTTCTGAAACAGAAAGAAATTCCGCTGCTCTACGCCGGCGCGATGGCCGTGAACGGACTCACCGCGCTGGTCTTCGGACGGCTGTTCGACCGTTTCGGAATCCTGGTCCTGGTGATCGGAACGCTGATCTCGATGCTGTCGCTGCCCCTGGGATTTCTGGGCGGACCGGCGGCAGCCGTCGTCAGCATCGCGTGCTGGGGCACGGGGTTGGGCGCGCAGGATGCGTCACTGCGTTCGGGCATCGCGCAAGTCGTTTCGATGAACAAACGCGGCGGAGCGTTCGGCGCCTTCAACGGCGTGTTCGGCGTGATGTGGTTCCTGGGGAGTTGGGCGATGGGCAACCTTTACGGGTACTCGATCGTCGCGGCCGTCGTTTTCGGAGTGGCCTTTCAATTTGCGGCCGCCGTGATGTTCCTGATGCTGCGGCGCCCGCTGGCCGCGGCCCGCCAACACAATTAGCGATTTAAGCGATGTCACTTACCAGGCACGAACGCCTCGCGCGGCAGGCAGCGTGGTCGAGCATCGGCATCAGCGCGATTCTTGCGGTGATCAAAATCGGGGTCGGACTCGCGGCGCATTCCGTCTCACTGATTTCAGATGGATTCGAATCCGCCGCCGATTTTTTTACGTCGGGGCTGGTGGTGTTCGCCTTATGGGTCGCGTCCAAGCCGCCGGACGCCGATCACCCCTACGGACACGGACGCTTCGAAACGCTCACCGGCCTCGCGATCGGCGTGGTGCTGGTGGCCACCGGCACGGCCATCAGCATTCGCGCGCTGGAAGAGCGCAATGTGCAGCACGCGGTGGCGCTGTACGCGATCTGGCCGTTGATTGGTTCCATCATCGCCAAGTTCGCGCTGGCCGCGGCGAAGTTCAGTATCGGCAAACGCAGCGGCAGTTCGAGTCTTGCGGCCGACGCTTGGAACGACGTGGTAGACGTGCTTTCCGGCGGCGTGGCCCTGGTCGCGATCCTGCTCTCCATTCACGGGGGCATGCAAGCGGCGGATCACTACGGCGGATTTGTGATCGGCCTGATCGTCGTTTTCCTGGGCATGAACGTCGCGCGCGAAACCGTCTTGCAGTTGATGGACACCATGCCTGACGAGACGCAGATGTCGCAGATTCGCGCTGCGGCGCTCAGCGTCAAAGGAGCGCGCGCCATCGAGAAATGTTTCGCGCGCAAGACCGGCTTGCGATATCACGTCGATCTTCATCTGGAAGTCGACCCGGAACTCACCGTGCGCGAGTCGCATGAAATCGCGCACGACGTGAAAAATACCATCAAGTCTCAACTCGAGTGGGTAGAGGACGTGTTGGTGCACGTCGAGCCGTTTGTGGGGTCTCCAGGTCCCGCCGCGCGCGGCCGCCGCTGATGCTCGTCCGCACAAAGCTACAATGAATCAGCGAATGGAAAATCGCGCGATCGCACGGCTCTTGTATGAAACCGCGGATCTGATGGAGGTGGACGGAGCGGATTCGTTCCGCATCCGGTCTTATCGCAACGCCGCTGGTGTGATCGAATCGCACCCCGAGGCGATCTCGCAGATCCTCAAAACTCCCGACCGCACGGTCACCGAAATTCCGGGAATCGGGAAAGGCATCGCGGCGATCCTCGCCGAGATCGAGCAGCGCGGAAGTTTCGAGCGTCGCGATGAGCTGTTTCAAAAATATCCGCCCACGGCCCTGGAGCTGTTGCAGATTCAAGGACTGGGCCCCAAGAGCATTCGTCTCCTGTTCGATAATTACCGCTGCTCCAGCATCGACGATCTGGAGCGGCTCTGCCGCGAGCAGAAGATTCGGGAGCTGCCCCGCATGGGCGCCAAGCTCGAAGAAAAAGTGCTGCGGTCCATCCAATCCTATCGCCGGCGCGCCGGACGCTATCTGTTGAATTTTGCGACCGGGGTCGCTGAAGAATTAACGGAATACTTATCCGGCGTCCCGGGCGTCGCCAAGATCACGCCCGCGGGCAGTCTGCGGCGTGGAAGGGAAACCGTCGGCGATCTGGATTTGCTCGTTACCGGCGCCGCTCCCGGTTTTTCGGCGAGCGCCGTGCTCGAACAATTCGTCGCCCATCCGCGCGTGAGCGAAGTGCTCGGCAAGGGCGAAAACAAAGCCAGCGTGCGATTTGGCCACGAAGGTCTGCAAGTCGATTTGCGCGCGCTTCCCGAAGAGAGTTTCGGCGCGGGGCTGCAATATTTCACCGGCAGCAAGGAGCACAATGTCGCGCTTCGCCAGCGCGCATTGAAACTTGGGTTCACGTTGAGCGAGTATGCGCTCGCGAAAGTCGATACCAATGAGCGAGTCGCCGGCACGTCCGAAGAAGAGATTTACGAAAAGCTCAGCCTCGCCTGGATTCCGCCCGAACTGCGTGAAAATTGGGGCGAGATCGAAGCTGCGGCGGAAGGGCGGCTTCCGAAACTGGTGACCGCGGAAGACATTCGCGGCGATCTCCACATGCATACCGTCGAAACCGACGGCCGCGCCACGCTTGAAGAAATGGCGGAAGCCGCGCGCGCGCGTGGATATGAGTACATCGCCATCACGGATCATTCGAAAGCGCTGGCGATGGCCAACGGTCTGGATGAAAAACGCGCGGTCGCGTTCGCCCATCATGTTCGTGAAATGGATCAGTCCGGTGTGGGCCTGCGCATCTTCAGCGGCATCGAGTGTGACATTCGCCGCGACGGCTCAATGGATCTGGAAAACGACGCGCTGGCCGAGCTCGATTTCGTCATCGGAAGTGTTCATAGCTATATGAATCTGGAATCCTCCGAGATGACCGATCGATTGCTGCGCGCGCTGGAAAATCCGCATCTGCGCGTCCTCGGGCATCCCACCGGCCGCATTTTGCTGCATCGCGAAGCGTTTCCGTTCGATTTCGATCTGATCGCCGCCGAAGCCGCGCGCCGCAATATCCATCTCGAAATTAATGCGAGCCCGGAGCGTCTGGACCTGGGCCCCGCGCTGATTCGCACCGCCAAAGCCAAGGGATGCAAGTTCGTCATCTCCACTGACGCGCATCACCCCAAGCATCTTTCCAACATGAGCTACGGCGTGCGCATGGGGCGACGCGGGTGGCTGGAAGCCTCGGACATTTTGAACACTCGCCCGCTCGCCGATTTCGCGCGGGCCATAAAAGCTTAAATGAAACTCATCTCTTCCACTGAAATTACACGCACCCCGATTTTTCACGTCACGCTGGATCGCGCCATCGATCCTGGCGGATTCGAAATTAGGCGCGCCATCGTAAAGCACGGCGGCTCAGCCGTAATGATGCCGGTTGACCATCGCGGCCGAATCTTGCTCGTCCGGCAATACCGGCTGCCCGCGCAAGGCTATCTTTGGGAGCTGCCCGCGGGGCGCGTCGACCAGGGCGAATCTTTCCTCCAGGCAGCGCGCCGGGAACTCAAGGAGGAAACCGGCTATACCGCGAAGAGTTGGAAAAAAATCGCGGCGTTTTTTCCAAGTCCTGGATTTCTCGCGGAAAAAATGACGATTTTTCTGGCGACCGGCCTCACCGCGGGTGAATCGACACCCATGGATGACGAGCGCATTGAGACGCGTTGGTTCACGGCCCGCGACCTGGGTAGATGGATCGACGCGGGAAAAATCATCGACGCGAAGACGATGATCGGATACTGCCGCTATCTTCGTCACCTCTGAGGCGCGACAGAATTGGTGGGGCAGGGCCATGCCCTGCCAATTGAGGCGCGACAGGATCAAGCGCTTCGTCATCTTTGAGGCACGACAGGATGGAGTGCTCCCTTCAGAAAAGCGAACATCGCGCTGAGCGCCTGCGCGCGATGGCTCACCGAATTCTTACGCGCGTCATCCGCTTCGCCGAAAGTGCATCCGAAGGGCTCATGGTAAAACAGCGGATCGTATCCGAATCCATGCGCGCCGCGAGGTTCGTCGCCGTGAGGTATATCGATGACGCGGCCTTCCACTGCGCCGCGAAAAGTTTGGATCAGCTCGCCACCTCGCACTAGAGCGATCGCGCACACGAATCGGGCTGAGCGATCCTGGATGCCATTCAACCTCTGGAGCAGCAGCCGGTTGTTGTCGGCGTCTGTCGCACTTGGTCCCGCGAAGCGCGCCGATTGCACGCCGGGCGCTCCGCCGAGCGCATCCACCTCCAGCCCCGAATCGTCCGCGAACACGTAGCTCAGGGAATCGGCCCCCAGGTGGCGGCCGTAATACAACGACTTCTCTATCGCGGTTTCCTCGAACGTACGGCCGTGCTCTTCAGGCGCCGGAGCGTCCACCGCGCGCAACTCAAACCCACCTCCGTATTCGCGCGCCATCTGTTGAAATTCGCGCAGCTTGCCTTGGTTCGAAGTTCCGCAGAAAATAATCACACCGTTTCGAATCGCTTCTGCATCGCCACCAGATCCTCGATTCCGCTGCGCCCCAGGGCCAGCAGCTCGGCCAATTGAGCATCGTCGAATGCCGTCTTTTCGGCGGTGGCCTGCAACTCCACGAACTTTCCCGAGCCGGTCATCACCACGTTCATATCCACCTCGGCTTGCGAATCTTCCTGGTAACACAGATCCAGCATCGCGACGCCGCCGATGACGCCGACGCTGGTAGCCGCCACGAAATCGATCAGCGGCGATTTCTTCAGCGCTCCAAATTTCACAAGTTGGCGGATCGCCGACGACAGCGCGATATACGCTCCGGTGATTGCCGCCGTGCGCGTGCCGCCGTCGGCTTGCAGCACGTCGCAATCCAGAATCACGCTGCGCTCGCCCAGCGCGTTCAGGTCCACCACGGAGCGCAGCGACCGTCCAATCAGGCGCTGGATTTCCATGGTGCGTCCCGATGCGCGGCCCTTGGAAACCTCCCGCGGCGTGCGCGTGGCGGTCGAGCGCGGCAGCATCGAATACTCAGCGGTCACCCAGCCCTTGCCGGAGCCGCGCAGGAATCCCGGCACGCCCTCTTCGATCGACGCCGCGCACAGCACCCGTGTGTTGCCGATCTCGATCAGCGCCGAGCCTTCGGCGGTGAGCAGATAATCCGTGGTGACTTTCACCGGACGCATCTGCCCGGGCTTGCGTTGGTCCACTCTCATAGGTTTTTATGCCCGTGCGCTACTTTCCGGACCTCATCATTTCGTACAGCAGCCAGATCATCACCGCGAATCCAAGCAGGATGATGATAGCGCAGGGGACGATACCGCGCTTCGATCCCGTCGATCCCGTCGTGCGCGCTTTTCTCGATCCGGCTGGTTTGAATCTGGCCATATTCAGGGTGGTCTCCGCTCGCTACTTGGACGCGCGCATGTGCGTTGCTGCCTGGCGGAAGAATTCATCCAGCGCGCGCAGCGATCCTTCTTCAAGATCGCGCAGCGTGATCGAGACCACCGCGCGTCCGCGTTCCTCGAGCGCCATCTGCGTCGCCAGAAACTGCGCATAATGATAATCCGCCGGCTCGCCGGGATCGGCGATCAGAATGGTCGAAAAACATTTTCCATAACCGATGATCATTTCATGATACGAGTGATTCATCGCGGGACCTTCGTAGACGTCCACCGGGATTTTGGACGCGCCGCGAAACAGCGACTCCGCCGCCCGGTCGAGCACGGCGCGCACGGCGCGTCCGCGCGGCGAATAGCGGGTATCGCCGAAAAAAGTCAGCTCGCCGTAATCGCACGACCTATCGCTAATAAAGCGCCGCAGCAGAGATGCGTAGAGCGCGGGCGCCGCGACAGGCGTGGCAGTGCATCCGATGGGTTCCACATCCGCCTGCAACCGGTCCCAGCGGAGCGTCACGCGGCCGCGCCACGCCGCGCAACGCTCGGAATCCATGGACCGGCGCCACTCTCTTGTATTTGCGATGCCCGTCCCCGCGATGCCTGCTCTCGCGCTCCCGGTTTTAGCGATCCCGCGCTGCCCCTCGGCGTGGAGACGATTGGCGATGGACTTATACAGCTCCACGCTCGGCTGCGTCACGAAGTTCATCTTACGCAGCCACGCAACCCCGAATACAACGTAGTGGATGAACTGCATGTAGCGCGAAAGCGGGGCGCTCGAAGGCCACGAAAGCGTCGCCACCGGATAACCCGCGCGGCGCAGCATGGCGAGCTTCACGCCGGGTCCACCAGGCGATCCTTTAACGTCGATTCCCAGAAAGACGCGGTCCTGCCTCGCATCACGCGGCGCGTGGAAATGCTTCATTTGTACGCGCTCGCCGATCACGATCTTAATGCCGAGCTCGGATGATTTCCCAAGGCTTTCCTCGAAATCCTGCTTGGTCCAGAGGCCCGCTCCGTTCCACGCGCGCGGCAGCAACAGGGTCACTTTATTCCGTCCAGCGAGGCCTTGCGTGTGCAGAAACGACGCCAATCTCCAGGCGGTGTGAATCTCGTCCGAGGAAAGCGACGCTCCGGCCATCCACGCCGCGAGATCGACGCCCGCCAGCGCGAGGGGATATAAACTGCCGCGCGTAAGCGGTCCGCTGTGGCGTCCGCAGGTGGTATTGGCGCCATCCAATTGAAGCGGGATATGGCGATAGCCGCGCGGTTTGGCGAACTTATCCAACAATGAACCCGGGACGCTCAAATAATAAATATTCGGCCGGGAATCCACGCGCGCATCGTCATAATATCCCGCGAGTTTTTCCAGATTGCTCACCGGTTCGAAGGACGTCATGCCCATCGCCATCGCGATCACCGCCGTGCGCTTCCAAAATTCGCGCTCCTTGAGGCCGCTGCGGCGCTTGATATCGGCCACGATCGCGTGGAGTTTCGCCGGATCGGTGGAATCCAGCAGATACACGCGCGGCCCGCGGCGCAGCAGACCCATCGCCTGGTACATGGCCTTGTCTTCGGCCGATCCGCCCATCCCGGTCCAAATCAGATATTGGAGAGGAACGCCGTGCGTTTCGCGAATCCCCCGGCGAATATCGTCGATTTCGCGGGCGATCTGTTCAGGCCATTCCGGATGCGTTTCCGATTGCCACGCAAGATTGAACACGCCGTAGCGATTGGCGACGACGCGCCCGCGCTCCACTTCCATTCCGATGGGGATCAGCGCTCCTCGCGACGGATCCAGACTCGCGAGTCCCTTGCGGCGCGCACGCGAATCCAGAGCCTTCAGTCCGCCCAGCACCGAGGCGCTTCGAAATCGCGCGAAGCAGGATTCGGATTCGGGCTGATCGTGGTGGAGGGACAGGCGCAACCTACTAGGTGTAACACACGGAACACGCGACACACGCCGGGCTACCGAGCCGCGACTGTCAAGGAGCGGTACGCCAAATCCGAAGGTAACGATGTGCCCGATATTGCGCGCTCCGTGACCGCCTCCTCGCAGCTTGGCAGGAAGGTGTTCGTACCGCTCCTTAACAGTCGCGGCTCGGAAACCAAGTCGCGGCTCACTAGACCGGGTTCATCGCGCGTTACGGAATGGCGGAAAGTAGATTCCCAGGCGCGAGCATCCGGGGCAACGAAACAAGACCTTCCAGCGTCTGGTAATCTCATTCGCGGCGTACCCGGAGCCGCAGTGAAAACACACATTCACGAAGGGCGGGTCTTCGCGGATCGGCTCGGCGTGTCGGCGTTCAAAATACAGCGCCCAGCCGTACAACGCCCAATCGACACCGGCGATCCGATCGGCGATGCGCGTGCCCACATACAGGGAACCTTGCAGCACTGCGATCACGCTCGCGGGCAAGCGAGCGAATCTTCGAAGACGCGGCGCCAGTTGCGGAATGACTTGAGGATCGAGATCCTTCACGCGGGCGAGGTATGCAAACGAGGAGTACAATTTCTGCCACGCCGTGAGGCGGAGGCCCACCGCCTTCTCCACCATGCCGATCAGTTGCGAGCGTTCAAACCGGTTCACATGATCGCCGCCTTCAAACACGTAACGATAGATGCCGTCGCACAATCCGTAGCCGTTGGGGACCGAGATAAAGAGACGGCCGGTCGATTTCAACACGCGGGAGATTTCCTGAAGCGTTCCAGAAACATTTGCGATGTGCTCCAGCGCGTGATGGCACAGCACCAGATCGAATGACGCTGGAGCGAAGGGAAGCGATTCGCCCAGGGCGATGACGCGCCGCACCACGGACTGCGGCGCGTACGGGTTTGCAAAAGCGTCCTTATCCGAATCGACGCAAACCACCGAGCAGGCGTATTCAAACGACTTGAGGCTGCCGGCGCCCGCGCCCAGATCCAGAACGCGCTGGCCAGCCTTCATCTGATCCATCCAGTCGTGCATTTTCGAGTCCATCATTACTCTGGCTGGGTCGCGGGCGGGTTGTCAATATGTGTGATGGCCGGGAAGCGGCTACTTCGAAAAACGCCGCCCTGATCTCCAAATCTCAAAGGCCGTCGGCAGCAGTATCGCAGTCGCGAATGCTACGCCATATGGATGTTGGTAGTGATTCATCGTCGTGGCCACCGTTCCGCCGCTCGGGAGGGCCTCATAAACTGTGTTCGTTGGAAATGGCACGAGCACACAGATAACGAATCCAGCAACGAAGCCGATAGCTCCGAGAGCGATATCCCAACTTACTTTCGGCTTAGGCGTCCAGCCAGGAATAGCGAACAGCAGCCCCGCAACAACCGCTCCCGTCGCGGAACCGACTATGGCCCTCGCAACAAGAGCGACGAGAAGGAACCAGTCTGGTAGTGCGAGCATTTCGTTAGTAGCCATTGTCCCGCCTTAAGCGCATCCACTGCATTGGAAACTGTCGGAAGCTGCGAAGGGGACCACGAGCGATTGGTGGGTGTGAACCGCGGCCGTCAATGGGTATGATGGGGCGATGGAACACAATCAGATTTCGCGGCGCGGCGCATTTGCAATCGTCGGCGCAGCAGTAAGCACGGCGGTGGGCGGGACCAGGCTCTTCGCCCAGCGCCAAGGCAGCGGAGCGATGCCCAAAGCGCCCACCGGCGTGGAACCGGGCAGCATCACCTACGAAGACGTGGCGTATCCGTGTCCGGTCGAGTATCTTCCGCTCACGCTCTATGGCCAGGATGTTCGCATGGCGTATATGGACGCGCCGCCCGCCGCCGCGCCCAACGGGCGCACGGTGATGCTGTTTCACGGGATGAATTTCGGCGGATTCTATTTCTCGGGTCCCATCCAGGTGCTTCGCAACGCGGGTTTCCGCGTGGTGGTGCCGGATCAGATCGGATTCGGACGGTCGTCAAAACCCATCATCCCTTACAACTTTCACGACATGGCGGCGAACAGCCGTAAGCTGCTTCAGACGCTGGGCATCGCCAAAGCGGCGATTATCGGGCACTCGATGGGCGGGATGCTCGCGGCGCGATTCTCGGCGTCGCATCCGGAAATCACCGAACGCGCGGTGCTCTACAATCCGATCGGGCTTACCGATCCGCGTTTCGGGAATCAGAAATGGTCGACCGCGGATGAGGCGTACAAGGCGCGAGTGGGGCAGACGCGCGATCAGGCGTATCAGCAGGCGTATGGCACCATCAAGAGGTATTTTCCGCACGAATGGAAGCCGGAATACGACCAGCTTGTGCGCATCCTTTATGCTCCGACGCTGAGCGCGGACTGGCCGCGATTCGCGTGGGTGCGGGTGCTGTGCGGGCAGATGCCGTTCCTCGATCCGGTGGTGTATGACTGGCCGCATATCAAGGTGAAGACGCTGGTGCTGGGCGGGGCGAGCGACGGTCCCGATTTTCCGGCTCAAGCGAAACACATCGCCGATACGATTCCGGGCGCGGAGCTCAAGCTGCTGCCGGATCTGGGGCACGTGCCGCACATCGAAGCGCCGGAGGTTTTCTATCCGCCATTGTTGAAGTTCCTGAAGTCCTGACGGAGTTGTGCTGTACGGGTGGTGAGAAATAGCGCTATGCGAAAAACGGGGAGCTGTGGTGCATCCCGTCCGGCATGCGGCCGTTGCTCCGCAGAGGCCGGGCTGGATACGCAACAGAGGCCCCGTTTTTCGTTCTTATGACGAGCGCTCCATTCTGTCGCGCCTCGATACCTCTTTCTTTTAACCGCTCCCTTTGGTCGCGGCTCGTAAGACCGCGGCTCGTAAAGCAAAATCGCATAAAACTGAACTGAAGCCGGCTTCACCCCGTCCCAACCCGGAACAGCAGGTTCGTGTTTTTCGCCCGCCACGACGGGGGATCGGTATTTTCGAGACCGACGGCCATCGACAACACAAACACCTTACAACGGCGTTGCCTAGGACGCCTTGCTCAGTGGAACCGGCTCTCTGTCGATCGAGCACCGATCTCTTCGGTCCCAAGATAAACCAGGAATCTTGCGAAGGGGTGTGGACCGAAGTGGGAAGTGGAACAATCGAGGGGAGATAGAGTTGGAAAAAAGTGAGTTATTGCGGTGGCTGAGGTCGCGGAAGACCGGAAGACCCTCCACGCGGCGGAGAAAAGCAGATCCCTCGCTGCCGCTCGGGATGACGGCATCGGGGAATGCGATTGGAAATGGCCCCACCCTTGACGGGTGGGGCTGGAAGGCAAGTTACTGGGTCGGGCTCTTGGCCGACTTCGGCCAGAGAACGCCCTCTTCCATCTTGGTTACCGGACCGAGGCCCTTGAACACGAACTTCTGAACGCGCTGGCCGCGATAGGTTTCGGTGGTGAAGATGTTGCCCTTGGAATCGGTAGCGATGCTGTGGACCGCGTAGAACTCGCCGGGCTGGCGTCCACCGTCGCCGAAATTGGCGAGTTCTTCGAGCGTGTCGCGGTCGAGGATGCGGACCTTTTCATTCGCGCCGTCGGCGAGGTAGATGAACTTCTGGCCCTTATCCTTGGAGAACGCGATGTCCCACACGGCGCCGTCGCCGCGGGTCTGCTTGTAATAGATGTGCTCTTTCACGAAGGTCCCGTCCGCTTTGAAAACCTGGATGCGATCGTTCACGCGGTCGCAGACATACAGCAAGCCATCCTCGGCGAGCTCGGCGCAGTGCACCGGGTTCGCGAATTGCTGGGACGGCGGGCCGTCCGGATTGTAGGGCACCCGCGCGTCCACGGGCACGTGGCCGTACGCGCCCCAGTGGCGCTTGTACGTCAACGTATCCATATCGATCACCAGGACGCGCTTGTTGCCATAGCCGTCGGCGACGTAGACTTCTTTAGCCTTCTCATCGATGAAAATCTTGGCCGCCAGTCCGACGTTTTCCTTGTCGTTGCTGCCTTGGTCCTGGCCGGAATGTCCGAACTGCGCCAGGAATTTTCCGTCCGGTGTGAACTTCATGATCATGCTGTCGTGATACAGCGGAGGTCCGGCCGGACCGCGAGCCGCCGCCGGGGCCGCTCCTGCCGCGCCGCGTGCCGCGCCACGACCCGCTCGACCGGCGCCCGCCGCGCCGCGAGCCGCGCCCGCTGGGCCACCTTCCTCAGGGGCTGCGCCGCCGCGCGCGCCATTGCCGCCGATCCAGACGTTACCGCTCTTATCGACGGTGATGCCGTGATTCGACGCCGGCCACACATAGCCGTCGCCGTCCTTGCCGCCCCAGCTCGCCAGCAGATTGCCGGCTTCATCGAATTCCAGAACCGGAGGCGCGATATGGCAGCACTCCGATTGCGGAGGCTTGGCGTCCGCGTAGACTTCCTTGGGTTCGACCGATCCCTGGCGGTGAATGATCCAGATGTGATCTTTCGAATCGACCGTCGCGCCGATGACGTTGCCCATGATCCAATGATTGGGCAGGGGCTTGGGCCACATGGGGTCGACTTCGAATTTGGGCACCTGAACCGTTGCGGCATGGACCACGGTCTTTCTGTCCAGCATGTAGGACGCGACCGCTAACACAGCGATGAGCGCGATAAACGCAGCGCCAATATAGATGTTCCGCTTCATTCTTTTCCCGCCTCCACTTTTCTGATGTTAAGCTAGCTGTTCATAGCTACACAGCTACAAACGTGACAACGGGAGTTATTATACACCTTTCGCGACACGTTTCAAGCCGGAGCAACCAGTCGTTTTGTCATGCGAAGTAAATCCATCCCATCCATCCTCTTCTTGGCCCTGACGTTGGGGCTCGCCGCGCCGCTCGCGGACGCGCACAATATCCCCAACGACGTGACCATACAGGCGTTTCTCAAGCCTGACGGAAATCGCCTTCACCTGCTGGTCCGGGTGCCGCTGGAGGCGATGCGCGACATCAACTTCCCGGAGCGCGGCCCCGGCTATCTGGACATGGAGCGCGCCGCCCCGCTGCTTCCCGACGCCGCCACGCTGTGGATCTCGGGTTTCATCCAGATGTACGAAGGCGCCACGCTACTGCCGAAACCGGCGGTGATGGCAACGCGCATTTCGATGCCCGCGGACAAGTCCTTCGCGAGCTACGAAGACGCGATGGCGCACTTTAAAGCGCCGCCGCTGGGCAACGACACGCAGATTTACTGGAACCAGCCGTCGATGGATGTGCTGTTCGATTATCCGATCGCCTCCGACCGTTCGGAATTTTCGATCAATCCGGGGGGCCTGGCAAGACTGGGGCTGCGCGTGGCGACGGTGTTGCGGTTTCTGCCGCCGAAAACGACCGGGGACAGCGAACAGGTGGTACGGGCGTTCGAATACGAAGGCGATCCGGGGCTGGTGAGGCTGGACCCGCGCTGGTATCAGGCGGCGGGGCGATTTGTCGACCTGGGGTTCCACCACATTCTGGACGGCACCGATCACCTGCTGTTCCTGCTGTGCCTGGTGATCCCGTTCCGCCGTTTCCGCGCGCTGATTCCGGTGGTGACGGCGTTTACGGTTGCGCATTCGATCACGCTGATCGCGTCGGCATACAATCTCGCGCCCGACGCGCTGTGGTTTCCGCCGCTGATCGAGGTAGGGATCGCGCTGTCGATCGTGTACATGGCGCTCGAAAACATCGTCGGCGGCAGCACGGTGCATAAACGCTGGATGATCGCGTTCGGGTTCGGGCTGGTGCACGGATTCGGATTCTCGTTCGCATTGCGCCAGACGCTACAGTTCGCGGGCAGGCACATGCTGACGTCGCTGCTGTCGTTCAACATAGGGGTCGAGCTGGGGCAGTTGCTGGTGCTGCTGGTGATGATCCCGGTGCTGGACCTGTTGTTCCGCTACGTGGTGGCGGAGCGGATGGGAATCATCATTCTATCGGCGCTGGTGGCGCACACGGCGTGGCACTGGATGACGGATCGGTGGGGCGTGCTGAGCAAGTACCGAATCCCGTGGCCGGAGATGACTCCGGCATTTTTGGCGAGCGTGCTGCGGTGGCTGATGGTGATCGTGGCGATCGCGGGAGTGATGTGGTGGGTGCGAGTGGTGCGGCAGGGGAAGGCACGGAAGGATGCGGGGGGCGCGGCGGAAGCGGTCGATCGCGTTTGAACGTCCGAAAAGCAGATCCCTCGCTACGCTCGGGATGACGGGTGTCATACAAATTGACAAATCCTGACACGTCCGGGGTGCCGCGGCCTATCCGTCAACTGCGGCTGCTGGTATCATGAGAGGACAGCAGATTCACAAGGACGGAACCATGAGACATCCTGAAGTGGTTGGCTTCTACAGACGGCAAGGCGTTTGCGCATCTCTCACCGTAGCCGCTGGAGCTTTTTTCGCGTTTTCAGCTCTCCTGAACGCCGGCGATACGGCGAATCCGGCTCCCAAGCCGGTGACCTTCACCAAAGACATCGCGCCGATTTTCCAGGAGAAGTGCGAGTCGTGCCATCGTAAGGACTCGATGGCTCCCATGTCGCTGGTGACATATGCGGAAACGCGTCCATGGGCGAAGTCCATCAAGGAGCGCGTGGTGACGCACCAGATGCCGCCATGGCACCTCGACAAGACCGTCGGGATTCAGGAGTTTAAGAACGACCGGTCCTTGAGCAACGAGCAACTCGCGACCATCGTTAGATGGGTGGATGCGGGCGCGCCGATGGGCGACCCGAAGGATATGCCGCCGCCCAAGCAGTTTCCCGACGAGAATTCCTGGCAGCTCGCCAAAGTTTACGGCGAGCCCGACCTGGTGATCAAGTCGCCAAGCTACACCATGCCGGCCGTGAGCCAGGACCAATGGTGGCGGCCGACCACCGATGTCGAGTTGACGGAGCCGCGCTGGGTGCGCGCGGTGGAAATGCGGCCGGGCACCAAGGCGGGGCGCAAGATCACGCATCATGCGATCGGCTACCTGTTGCAGAAAGAACCGAAGACGGCGAATTCTCCGGTTTCCGACGATCCCATCAGTGCGATTGCCGGCGGGGGGATTTTGATGGAGTGGGCGGTGGGCAAGCAGTATGACGTGTATCATCCCAATACCGGAAAACTGCTGCTGCCGGGAGCCAAGATCTGGTGGGATATTCACGTGCACGCGGTGGGGGAGCAGATCACGGATCACGTTGAGCTGGCGGTGTACCTTTATCCCAAAGGCGAAGTGCCGAAGTATCGGACCTATCTGACAATGTTCAACGCGGCGTCGGGGAAAGGCGGCAGCGCGCTGGATATCGCGCCCAACACGGTGACGCAGACCGACGGTTACCATGTATTGAAGCAAGCCGCGCGGCTCGAGAATTTCCAGGCGCACATGCATCTGCGCGGGAAGGCGATGCTGCTGGAAGCGATTCTCCCGGACGGCACCGTCCAGACCATCGACTACGTCAATGACTTCAACTTCAACTGGATGAACAACTACATCTATACCGACGAAGCCGCGCCGGTATTCCCGAAGGGGACCATCATCCACGTGACGGCGTGGCACGACAACACCGTCGCGAAGGCGTCGAATCCCGATCCCAACCAATGGGTGGGATGGGGCGACCGGACCGTGGATGAGATGGCGCACGCCTGGGTAAACGTCACCTACATCAGCGACGACGATTACAAAGAGTGGTACTCCAAGCACAAGCCGAAACCGGCGATGGGGTTCGGCTTGGCGGGCGCGAATAACTAGCGCGAATCATTAAACATGACGACAGAGGATGTTGCGCATCATAATCCCGCCCTGACGGGACGGGGCTTTCGCGCTTGTGTGGCCGCGCTGACCTTTGCGGCGTTCGGGCCCGTAATGGTGCTCGGACAAACCACAACCCAGGCCGCGGTCGGGCCTGCCCATACATCAGGGCAGAGCGTCACGCCCGCTTTCGAAGGGTGGTATCCGAATCCCGACGGAAGCGCGAATATCCTGATCGGGTACTACAATCGCAATCTCAAAGAGACGCTGGATATCCCGGTGGGTCCGAATAACCGCGTGGAACCGGGCGGTCCCGATCGCGGACAGCCGACGCATTTCCTGCCGGGAAGACAGTGGGGAGTTTTCACGATCACCGTTCCGAAGGACTTCGGGCCGGACAAGAAAATCACCTGGACCATCGTGGCCAACGGCAGGACCATGTCGATTCCGGTGGATCTGAATCCGCTGTGGGTGGTTTCGCCGTTCAAGGACGCGACGGCAAATACGCCGCCGTTCATCGGCTTTCAGGATAGCGGTCCGTTCCTGCAAGGGCCGCCGCGCGGAATCGCCACGTCGTTGACGGCGGACGTGCACAAGCCGCTGACGCTCGCGGTATGGGTCGCCGACGACGCCAACGTGCCTCCGGCGTTCGCGGCCTTCGCCGGGATGATTCCAGCGGTATCGGTCGGGTGGAGCAAATTCCGCGGGCCGGGTGAGGTGAAGTTCGAAAACGAAAAGCCCAAGGTGGAAAAGACGGAATTCAAAGCGCCGCCGGGGGAGAAGTTCACGGGGAAGTCGGCAACGAGCGCTACGTTCGATCAACCGGGAGAGTACGTTTTGGAGGTCGTGGCGAACGACATTTCCGGAGTGGGCGGCGGAGGGTTCCAGTGCTGCTGGACGACCGCGCAGGTTAAGGTCACGGTCAAGCCGTAGGGTGCCCTAAAACTGCATTTCGCACGCTATGCCCGGCGCATCGCGCCTGGAATAATGGCAGCGATGCGAACTTCCCGCGAACTCACGCTGTAGTAGACCAAATGTCTGCCCGCGATGAAATATCGGTATCCACGCATCAATCCGCGCCGCCGCACCGGGTACATTCGAGGGTGTTGTTCCAGCAGTTCAATCGAGCCGGCTGCTTTTCTCTTGGTGGATTGGGGGAGTTCGGCGAAGGCTTCAGCCGCCGCCTCGGCGAACAGAATCTTCACAACCCGTTGCGAGCCTTAACGTCTTCCCAGGTTACCGTCCGGCCTTCCCGGAAATCCGCTTCGGATCTATCGCGCTGGGCGCGCAGCGTATTTTCGTGGGCCGCTTCGGTGTGTTCCGCGAACTCTTCCAGTCCGTCGCGGGCGTGAACCAAATCCGTCAGCGCCAGGCTCAAATCGCCTTTATATTCAGAGGAAAGTTCCGTAAGAAGGCGGTTGGTATCTTCGTCGATTTCGATCTCGCGGCGTACCATGCCGCAAGAATAGCACGAGCACTATCGACCTTTGGCTGTGCGACTTGACGTTCGGACGTGCGCATAATATGAGGAGCGTTCGCGGCCGTTTGCGCCGAGCGTTACCCGGGAGAATTCCATGCGTCTTGTCGAGTGTGTCCCTAACTTCAGTGAAGGACGGAACAAGAAATCCATTGACGCCATTGCCCAGACGATCGCGACGGTGGAAGGCGTCGAACTTCTGGATGTCGATCCGGGAGCTTCCACCAACCGCACCGTAGTCACCTTTGTCGGCGATCCAGAAGTGGCATTGGAAGCTGCGTTTCAGGCAATCGCCAGGGCTGCCCAGTTAATTGACATGCGCCAACACCGCGGCGCGCATCCGCGCATGGGCGCCACCGACGTGTGTCCGTTCGTACCGGTTACCGGCGTGACCATGGCCGATTGCGTCGAACTGGCAAAGCGCCTCGGCGATCGAGTGGGCAAGGAGCTTTCCATTCCGGTCTACTTATACGCCGAGGCCGCTCAGAGTGAGGACCGGCGCAATCTTGCCGATGTGAGGCATGGCGAATACGAGATGCTTGCCGAGCGGATGCGCAACGGATTCAATCCCGATTTCGGGCCGCGGCAGTTCAACGCCGCTGCCGGCGCCACCGTGATTGGCGCCAGGAAGTTTCTGATTGCGTATAACGTCGACCTGAATACGCGCTCCGCCAAGCTTGCCAATGAAATAGCGCTCGAGATCAGGGAAGCGGGGCGAGCCCAGCGGGATGCCGATGGCAATATCATCAAAGCGGCAGACGGCACGACGGTTAAGACCCCAGGCAAATTGCCGGCCACCAAGGCGGTCGGCTGGTACGTGGAAGAATATCAGCGAGCCCAGGTTTCCATCAATTTGGTGGATTACGAACAGACGGCCATCCATACCGCCTTTGATGAGTGCTGCAAGGAAGCGGAGAAGCTGGGGCTGCGTGTTACCGGCAGTGAGATTGTCGGACTGGCGCCATTGACGCCAATGCTGATGGCGGGCCGCCATTATCTGTCGAAACAAGGCCGCTGCACGGGCGTTCCCGAAGCGGATTTGGTCGGCAGCGCGGTCAGCTCTCTGGGACTCTCGGATGTGGCGCCCTTCGATCCCCAGAAAAAGATTATCGAATACCGCGTAGCACCTAAGGAGAAACTGCTCAAAGATCTAAATGTAGCGGCCTTTATCGATGAACTTTCCCGAGAGTCGCCGGCGCCGGGCGGCGGCAGCGTGGCAGCCTTGTGCGCGGCGCTATCGGCAGCGCTCACTTCGATGGTGGCCAATTTAACATTCGGCAAAAAGGGTTTCGAAGCCAGCCGGCCGCTGATGAACGATCTCGCCGAGCAGGCTCAGAAGTTGAAGGCGGAGTTCATTGCCGCTATCGATGATGACACCGCAGCGTTCAATCGCATCGGCGCAGCCAGACGATTGCCAAAAGACACGGATGACAACCAGCGCCTGCGCGACCAAGCCATCGAACAGGCTAACAAGGATGCCACCATGGTGCCACTCCGGGTGCTCGAGAAAACGGTGAAGGCCATCGAGATCGCTGAAATCGTGGCGTCCAAAGGAAATCCCAACGCTTTGTCGGATGCGGGTGTCGCCGGGCTGACGGCTCGTGCCGCGGCCGACGGAGCACTGTACAACGTTCTGATCAACTTGCAAAGCTTAAGCGACCAGACCTTCACAACCGCGATCAGGCAGCGCGCGCTGATGGCGGCCGAGCAAGTACGCCAGAAGGCCGAGATGCTTCATAGTGAGACGGTTTCCCGCCTGCAAAAAGGATGACGCCAAACTTGTTTCGCCGTTAACGGTCACCATTTCCGTCGTCTGTTGACGCACTCCGGTTTGAAAAAATGGGACAGACAGCCTTTTTTCGTGCAATGCCGCGTCAACACGATCAAGGATGTGCGCGACGAAAAAATGTGTCAGTCCCTATTTTTCAGATCGCTCGCAGCGGTCAACGAAGAGAGCGACGTAAGGTGCGGAGCAACCTTCGCGCGAGGATGGCGTTACCGCTCCTTCACAGTCGCGGCTCAGAACAATAAGATCCCCGCCCTAACGGGCGGGGCTTGATAATAGCGAGTTGGCGTTGCCGCTCCTTGACAGTCGCGGCTCAGAACAATGAGATCCCCGCCCTAACGGGCGGGGCTTGATAATAGCGAGTTGGCGTTGCCGCTCCTTGACAGTCGCGGCTCAGAACAATGAGATCCCCGCCCTGACGGGCGGGGCTTGATAATTGCAAGTTGGCGTTACCGCTCCTTGACAGTCGCGGCTCGGTAAGATGAGGTCCCCGGCCTGACGGGTGGGGTTTGATTTATTTGGGCGGGACGCGCTGGCGCAGATAGTCGAAGAAGTTTTCGAGGAACACCACTTCGTGCTCCTGCTTGGGCGCTTCGGCGGATTCGACCGGCGTCGCCACCAGCACGCGCTTGCCGTCCGGGGCCAGATCCCACATCCGCGCACCAGAAGCTGCGGCTGCGCCGAGCTTCGCGATCCAAACCCGAGGCTTTTCGGCAACGAACGTGTCACCTTTCGCGATGTAACTCGCGGCCATGATCTGGTCGCCGGATTGGTAGACCAGATCGTGTCCCTTCCGGGACCAGTGCGGATATTCTCCTCCGCTGTTGGAGATCTGCCATTTCCCACCAGGCCCGGACGAAGGCGGTGGAAACGCCCGGACGTACACTTCATTCTTCCCCGATTCGTTCGATTCATACGCCAGCCAATGTCCGTCGGGCGAAAACGACGGGGCTTGGTCAGTGAAGCTGCTCTTGAGAAACTGCTCCGGCTTGCCGGCCTTCAACTGGCCTCCCCGATCCTCCAGCGGCACGCTCCAGATTTGCGTGGTCCCGGGCCCTAATTCGTCATAAGCCAGCCGCTTGCCATCCGGCGCGAAACAGAAGTGGATCTGGAACGTCTTGCTCCCGGTCAACGCTAGCGGCTGGCTGGCGCCATCCGCGCGAACCTGGAAGATGCCTTGGGCGAGGAACGAAAAAGCCACGTATTGGCCGTCCGGGCTCCAAGTCCCGGAAATATCAGATCCGTTGAAAGTCAGGCGCGTCATGGCGTCCCGCTGAGGGTCGTAAACCCAAATGTCCCGGCTCCCTCCCTCGGCGACCGTCAGTGCCACGCGCTTGCCATCCGGGGAAAGGCTTGGAAACGAATAGGACCCTGGTTTGGCCCGGAGCGATTCCCTTTTTCCGGTCTGATCGACCCATTGCAGCGCCATGATTTCGGAGGTAGCGGCGGTGGTCCTGCGATAGACCAAAGTGCCGTGTCCGGAGGGCGCCGTGGAGAAGTCAAATTGACCGGTCCCGGTGGCAAACTGATAGGCGACATCGTCCAGAACGGGCCCGGCCGTCCCGCGCGTCTCCAGCTTTGCCAGATCGAAGGGGACCGCAAACAGCGTTCCTCTGTTGAGGTAGATCAAATGGCCCATCCCACGCGAGGCGGCCCCGCTTGACGAAGGAAGATACCGGGGTGAGTTGCCGCCTTGGGCCACGATCTTCCTGTGGCGATCCGCCAGCGTGAGGACCTCGATGGTGAATTTAGCGTCCTGCGCCGGAGCAGCCGCTGTAGGCGAAAGGGCCGAAAACAAGATCGCTTTGCCTCCGGGAAGAATCTGCGGATTCGCGAGGGCAACTTCTCCCTTGTCCAGCGCCGCGATGGTCTCAGGCGGGCCACCATTAGCAGGAAACCGCAACAGGCCCTTGGTGAGCGCGCGGCTCACCACCATGCTTCCGTCCTCACCCCAGCTCGCGCCGGCGAAATTGGGCATGTCCCCCAGCGGGACCACTGCGCCGCCTTCCACGGAGATCTTATTCAACTTGCCGCCGGCGACGCTGCCGCCGGCAGCGAATCCAACCCACTGCCCGTCCGCGGAGAAGAACGGAGCAGTGGCCCCTTGCGTTCCCGGGAGCTCGGTGGCTTTCGGTTGATCCAGCCGGCGGATGAACAGCTTGGCCGGCGCGCCGGAGACATATGCCAGCCGCGTTCCATCGGGGGAGATGGCGATGCTGCTCCCCCCGAGAGCGGGAGCGGGCAAGGAAACATCCGCGCCCAAGTCGACGTCGAGCCGCACCAGCGGACGATCCGCTGGCGGCGTCTCGCGGAAATGGATGATGTTCGCGGGCATCAGCGCAAGCAGAATGAATGCGGCGATGTACCAAGGCAGCCATGCTTTATGCCGGGACGCAGCGGCAGGCGACGAGATCGCCTGCCCCACCTCGTCGAGCAAATACGGTGCATCGCCAATGTCGCGGAGGCGTTTCTTCGGGTCCTTCTCCAGGGATCGCGCGAGCAGCTTGCGCGTCTGCGGAGGAACTTTACTGAGATCCGGAGTTTTGGTGAGGACTTGGGCCAGAGTGTCGGAGACGTCTTCACCCTTGAACAGGCGGTCGCCGGTGAGCAACTCGTAGAGCACGACGCCGAAGGCCCAGATGTCGGCGCGCTTGTCCACGGTTTTGCCCTTGGCCTGTTCCGGCGGCATGTATGCGGCGGTGCCGAGAATCACTCCGACCTCGGTGGCCCCGATGGTCAGCGTCGGCGAGTTCTCGGGCTCGGGGGCCGAAGTCCGTGTGTCGGGACGATTGGTGAAGGCTTTCGCCAATCCGAAATCGAGCAGCTTGACCGCTCCATCGGAAGTGATCATGATATTGGCCGGTTTCAGGTCGCGATGCATGATGCCCTTGTCGTGCGCGTATTCGAGCGCGGCGGCAATCTGCGACGCGATTTCCCAGGCCTCGTCGAACGGGAGCGGGCCTTTGGGCGCGCTGCCTTCCACCAGTTCCATCACCAGAGCTCGATCTTCGACGCCGTAGATCGACGCGATGTTGGGATGGTTCAGAGAGGCGAGCACCTTGGCCTCGCGTTCGAAGCGGGCGAGCCGTTCGGGATCTTGTGAGAGCGCGGCCGGAAGAACCTTGATGGCTACGTCACGATCGAGCTTGCGGTCGCGTGCGCGGTAGACTTCGCCCATGCCGCCCGCGCCGATGGTCGCGAGGATTTCGTAGGGTCCAACATTGGTGCCGGGAGCGAGAGACATGGGGGCTGAACGATTCTACCCTAGTGGTGGAGGTGGAGGCGGAAGGCGTTTTGGTGATGCAGCTGGGAGGCGCGGAATGGGAACGAGAAGCAGATCCCTCGCTTCGCTCCGGATGACGGGGGGTCACTTGATGGCCATGTAGACCGCGCCGGCACTGGTCTTGCCTCCGGCCGTTATCGTGACGGGAACCTGATTTCCGGGTGTGATTCCGGACGGGACCGTGACGTTGATCTGATACAAGCCCGAGTATCCCGGCGTGAGTCCGGAGAATCCGGGAGTCGGCGCCGTTTGTCCTCCGATATTGACGGTCACGGGAGCGACGGCTTGCGAGAGCGGCGCGTTAGGGGCTGCATTTCCGGAGGTCAGCGCGGGGTTCACCGGCCCCAATCCGACGCAGTAGATCACCACGGTGTTGCCCGCGGTCGCAGGTGCGTTCTGATCCGCCAGAGTCTCGGCGCCTGACGGCGCGGCCACGTAAATGTCTCCCTGGCCGAGCCCGTTGCCGGTCCTGGTAAGGATGCCAGGCGCGGCATTGAAGACGGCCGTCGTCACCGGCACGGAAATCGTGTTATTCCGCTGCACCACCAATTGATGGGTTGCATTGACCACCGCTTCATACGGAATCAGCACGTTGACCTGGCCGCTCCCAACATACAACAGCGGCAACTGCGAGCCGCCGGAAAGGATCACGCTGGTGGTCCCCAACTCAGTCGGCAGCGGCAAGCTCGAGTTCTGCGCCGAGCCGTCGGCCAGATCAGTCCCGAAAATCGACACGAGTAACCCCAATGCCGGAAGGGCGGTGTAATCGCCCGAACTGACCAGGCCGCCCGAGAATACGATCGGCACCGTCGGATTCGAAAACACCTGCCCGCTGACTTGCGCGCTGCCGATCAGCGGCAACTGCTGGGCGTCGGCATTCACCGTGAATCCGGCGGTGCTGTTCTGCGGCACCCAGGTTCCGGTCCAATTGCCGGAGCCTATTGAAAGCAGACCGATGGGCGGATCGCCGTTGCTGAAACTGACGATCACCGATCCGGTGTTGAACGCGTTTCCGCAATCGTCCACCACCTGCACCACGATGGGAGTCGGCCAGGCTGCGGCGCTGTTGAAACCGGATGGGAGCGTGGTGAAGACTGGCAGCAACTTGGTGGCTGTGCACCCCGTGGCGGAAGGGTGAAGATGCGGGGACTCCGATGCCGCCGATGTTGTTGTCGATGATGTCGCGCTCCCGGAAGACGAAACCACCAGAACCAGAGTCACGGTCAGGGTGGTCGAGTCGCTGAACGTGAGCGCAACGGTTCCCGGATAAACGCCCGGGCCGAGGCTTGCGCTGGCGGGAGTCACGACAATGGTGGCGGACAGCGCGGTGTTGATGGTTCCGGACGTGGGACTCACGCTAAACCAAGAGGGGCTGGAGGCGCCGGTTGCGGTGAAGCCCAGCGGAGTGGAAGCGAAGGTCGAGATGGTGAAAGACTGAGGCTGCGGCGAAGCACCGGGAGTGCCGAGGAAGGCAAGCCCGGTTGGTGAAACCTGAGCCGGGGAGGCCGTTCCCGACGGAACAACGTTCAGCACGACGGTAATGGTAACGGCCGGAAACCCACCGCTCACGGGAGTGAGCTTGACGGAGCCGTAGTAGTTCTGCGCGGCAAGGCCGGCTGGATTTACCGTGATGGTGACGGGAATCGGCGCGGATGTGGGTGTGGCGGTGCCACCTGAGGGAGTCGCCGCCAGCCAGTTTCCCCCGGAGGTCGTTTTTACGGAAACGGTCCATGAGATGCTGCTGGTGGGACTGAGCACCTGGACCGTTTGCGTGGCCTGAGGCCCACTAGGCGAGGCCCGGAAGGTCAATCCGGTATGAGATGTAAGCAGGCCTTCGCCTGGGGTAGCGGTCACGGAGAGGTTGTCGAAAAAGCCCACATCCGTCCCCGCGTTTGCACCCAGAGCGTAGAACGCAAAAGACTCGAGCGAGGTAACGGCCGCAGGGAAAGGCAGTGGTTGAAGAACCGCTACTCCGTTGTAGAGGGCGGTCACCGTATGGCTGAGGAAATTAACCTCCAGTTCGTACTGAGTCCACACGTTGCGTGCGATCATGACGCCTGTGGGATGGTCGAGTGTCGCAACGAAGAGGTGAATCTGGCCGGTCTGATCGACAGTGATATCGATATTGGACGGCGGGTTGTTGTATTGAGTATCCAGCACGGTCCAAAAGGACGGTGATCCTAGACTGGTAAGGTAGGCGTCGATGCCGAAGGTGAGGATTTGGTTGGTCGCGTTGTAGGTCACATTGCGCTGTGGTCCCACTTCACCTGAATCGGCGGATTGAGGCGTAATTTCCACCGTCTGCGCTCCCGTCTCCACGGTGGTAATCTCGATAAAGCTTTGACCTGCCGTGCCGTTAACGAACCAGCCATCCTGTCCATTGATGGTGCCCTGGCCGAATTTGGGCAGCTCAAATCCGGTCTGGTAGATGGTCACGGTTTCGCTGCACGAACGGGCTGACTGGCATCTGGAACCGAGAATCTCGAAGGCATTCGCGGCTGCGACCGTAAAACAGTCGTTGGGCGTGCCATTGAGGGTATCGCAGATCGGAGTCTGCATCGAAGTGGGACTGACCCACCACACGGCGGTCTGCTGGGGATTCGTGGTGGTCACGCCAAACCAATACTGACCTGCCTCCAAAACCGGATGCTTGACCGACATGGCGGTTTGAAGGGCAATCCCGCTATTAACGGGGATGCCTTGCCACGACTCGAGGACCACGCCCGGCTTGCCGCCCGCGTCCGCGTAAACGAAAAGACTGAGACCACTGGGGGCGCCTGCTCCAGTACTGCTTGTCGAAGTGACCAGGCCTACTTGATCGAGGATATAGCTGGCGCCTTGTACTGTAAACGGGAAAGCGGCGAGAACGTTCAAGCCGGTGACCGGATTTACCCCGACGGGATCATTGGCGGAGTATGTGTCGAGGGGAGACGTTGCGTTATCGAAGATTACCTGCTGGGCACGGGCGTACGGGGATAGAATCGCGATCGCAACGACTGGGCTTGCCACAACGAAGATCAGCGAGAGTAGCCTTCGCATTTTGCCCCCGGTCGACATCACATTATACCGTTTGTGGTTCAACCATCTGGAGTTGGGTTCGGATTTAATGGTTGAACGCAGCGTTGCCGCCGAGTGTCAGCTAACATAAAGGCCTTGGCCGGAAGCGCTCCCCAACTCGACGGCTCTGTGTCCCCTGCGAGGATCTTTTGGGCGGCGTGGCTCGGCTGGATGCTGGACGGTTTCGATTCCGGCATCTACATCTACATCCTGACCCCGGCCGTCATGGAGCTGCTGGCGCACTCGCATCGCACCGCGGCAACCGCCCCGGTCGCGCTTTATGGCGGATATTTCTTCAGCGTTTTTATGCTGGGATGGGCCTGTTCCATGCTATGGGGCTGGCTGGCGGATCGGATCGGCCGGGTCAAGGTGATGTGTCTCACCATCATCGTGTATTCGGTCTTTACGGCTCTGTGCGGATTAGCGCCGGGACTTTTGCTGTTCGGCATCTTCCGGTTTCTGGCAGGATTTGGGATCGGCGGAGAATGGGCGGCGGGTGTCTCCCTGCTGCATGAATCGGTACCCGAGCGGGTGCGCGTCCGCTACGCCGGATGGCTGCACACCGCGACACCAACCGGTCAAATCCTAGCCGCGTTTGCCTCTCTGCTCTATCCGATCCTGGGCTGGCGTGGATTGTTCCTGTTGGGGATCTTGCCCGCCGTGCTCACCATCTATTTGCGGCGGAGCATCCCGGAGCCCGAAAAATGGCAACGGCGGAAGCAGGCGGAAAGACCGTCGACGCGAGACCTGTTTCGCCCACCGCTCGCGCGCAGCACCTGGCCGGCTGCGCTGATGCTTTCCTGCGCGATTTTCGGATTATGGTCCACCAGTTTCTGGGCGCCGACCTTCGTGGTGACGAAAGTGGTGGCGGAAGGAGGGGCGCGCGAAGCTGCTCAGCGGCTGGCGTCTTTCGCGGGACTCGCGGGCGCTTTTGGGACGATGGCGGCATGCCTGCTCGCGCCGTGGATCGTCGGCCGGTTCGGATCGCGGCGGTCGACCGGCACGTTCTTCTTTTCCGGAGCATTGGTGGTAGCGGTTTTCACTTATGGATACGCCGCCAAAGTGCCGCACGGGTTGCTCCTGTTCATGGCGCTGCTGCCCGTGCTCGGATTCTTTACGAACGGAGTGTTCGCGCTGTATTCGATATGGCTGCCCGAAATGTTTCCGAGCATCCATCGCGCTTCCGGCGCGGGTTTCGCGTTCAGTCTGGGACGCATTCTGGGCGCCGCTGGTCCCACCGCGGTGGGAGCTTTGGTCGGCTCAACCGGGTCTTATCCGACCGCGATCCTGTTGGTGTCGCTGATCTATGTGATCGGATTGCCGTTTACGATGTGGTCGCCGGAGACGGCGCACCAGCCGTTACCGCAGTAGCGTAGGGCGCCACCTTTGCTTCCGGAGTGCGGGAAATTCGGGCTAGACTGGCAGAGCAGACCAGATGAGTCAGCCATTATCCCAAATTAAGGTGCTCGACTTGAGCCGCTTCCGCGCGGGACCCACGGCCGTTCGCCAGCTCGCCGACTGGGGCGCGGATGTGATCAAGATCGAACCGCCCACCGGCGGCAAGGATGACGATCTCGCCGAAGGACGCGCCGGTTCCGATTTTCAAAACCTCCAGCGCAACAAGCGAAGCCTGACGCTCAATCTCAAGACTGCGGACGGCGTTCGAATTCTCGAACAACTCGCGAAGGATGCCGACGTTCTGGTCGAAAACTTCAGACCGGATGTGACCGCGCGGCTGGGAATCGACTACGCTGTTCTGCGCGCCATCAATCCGCGGCTCATCTACGCCAGCATCTCCGGATTCGGTGAGGATGGTCCTTATAAGGATCGCCCTGGCTTCGACCAGATCGCGCAAGGGATGGGCGGGCTGATGTCGATCACCGGATTGCCCGGCCAAGGGCCCGTTCGCGCCGGGATACCGGTGGCGGATCTATCCGCCGGGATCCTGTGCGCGCAAGGAATTTTGCTCGCGCTGTTGGAGCGGCAGCACAGCGGCGAAGGTCAGCGCGTGACCACGTCTCTGCTTCAGGCGCAGGTTTTCATGCTCGATTTTCAAGCGTCGCGCTGGCTGAATGACGGAGTGGTCGCCGGGCAGGCCGGCAACAACCATCCGACCAGCATTCCTACCGGCGTGTTCAAGACCCGCGACGGTTACATCAACATCGGCGCCGCCGGTCAGAAAATCTGGGAGCGATTGTGCCGCGCGATCGAAGCGGAAGAGCTCATCGTGAATCCGGCCTTCGCCACCGGTGCGCTGCGATCCGCCAATCGCGATTCGCTGACGGACGAGATCAACTCGCGGCTTGCGAATGACGATAGCGCCGCGTGGCTGGAGCGGCTGAATGACGCGGGCGTTCCCAGCGGGCCCATTTATTCGATCGATCAGGTGTTCGCCGATCCCCAGTCGCAGCATTTGCAAATGGTCGAGAGCATTGCGTCGCCGCATTACCAACCTCTGCGCGTGCTCGGGCAGCCGGTTCGGCTATCGCGTTCTCAAAGCGGCGTGCGTCTGCGCCCACCCGAGCCGGGCGAGCACACGGCGGAAATCCTGGGCGCGCTGGGTTATGACTCGGAGGCGATTGCCGACTTGAGAAGCAGGGGAGTCGTATAGATCATGACTGAAGGCACTATTCTTTCGACAATCGATGGAGCCGTCGCAACGCTCACATTCAACAATCCCGATCGGCATAACGCCATGTCCCTGGCGATGTGGCGCGAGGCCGCGATCACGCTCGACGTGTTGGCTGGGGAAGAATCCGTGCGCGTAGTGATACTGACGGGCGCTGGCGGAAAGTCCTTCGTCTCCGGCGCGGACATCTCGAAATTCGAATCCGAACGATCAACCAAGGTTGGCGTGGAGGCGTATTCCCAGGCAACCGAGCAACTCGCGCGGACGTTACTGAATTACCCCAAGCCGACCATCGCCATGATCCGCGGATACTGTATCGGCGGCGGAGTGAATATCGCCGTCTGCTGCGATCTCCGCGTGTGCGACGAGAAAGCGCGCTTCGCCGTGCCCGCCGCGAAATTGGGGCTGGGCTACGGGTACGTTCACATTCAACGGCTCCAGGATCTGGTAGGCCCGCAATTCGCGTTGGAGATTCTGCTCACCGCAAGGCAGTTCGATGCCGTCGAGGCAACGCAAATGGGTCTGGTGAATCGGATTTCGCCCGACGCGGAAATCGAGACGTACGTGCGCGGCGTCGCGGATAGCATCGCCGCCAATGCCCCTTTGACGATACGCGCGGCGAAGCGGATCGTCCGTGAGTTGCTTAGAGACAAGAGCGATCGGGACATGGGTGCTTGCGAATCGCTGGTGAAGCAGTGTTTCGAGAGCGCCGACTATCAGGAGGGGCGTCGGGCGTTTATGGAGAAGCGAAAACCGGTCTTCAAAGGACGCTAAAGATCCGTGTCAAGCCCGCCCGTGAGGGCGGGGATCGCGCATGGGAGCGCCCGCGCTTTTTTCGACGAGCTCTTATTCCCGGTAAAACCCGTAATACCGACCCATCCAATACGCGTGCAAATAATCCGCCGCGCCGGTTTCTTCTTCGCGCCACAACTTCACTTCTTTCCACGCCGCGCCGTCGGCCGTCGCATAAGCCCCGCCCGGTCCGCCCGCGAAAATTCCCTTCGGCGTCGCGATCATCCAATTCGCGACCGGAATCCTCCACCCGTCCATCCATGGCGATTCCGGCCCACGTCCCCCGCGGCGCACCAGCTTGCCCGATTCGTCGATTCTTAAATCGACCGAGCCAACGTGCGCCCACCTATGCGGATCGTTCGCGGCGAACTCCGGCTTGACCTCCGCCGGTTTCTTGTCTTCGTCATCTGTACCTGGTTTAATCGAGGCGGGTTTGTCGGCAGCCGGCTTATCCACAAACACACGCCACGACATTCCGCCATCGCGCGTGATCATGATTCCGCGATCCGTCTCCGCCCACACTACGAACGTTCGCGTGGGTGACGCGACCAGCCGCTGCACCTTCGCGCCCTCCAGTCCATAGCTCACTTCCGTCCACGTCTTCATTCCGTCGCGCGTCATGTACGCGCGGCCGCTCGCATCGCTGAACCAAACCACTTGCGAATCGTCGCACGAGAATTGGAGCGAGGTGACCGCCGGCTTCAGCCAACCATCCACCGCATACGGATTCCCTTTCCACGCGTATTCGTTATCAAGCGGACGCAGATCCATCGGCACCGGCTTCGCCGCCTGTTTCCCATTTCCGCGATCTTCGAACGGACTCATCTCGATATCCGGTCGAATCGAGTTCATCACCGGGTGCAGCACCCGATCCACGGGATATCGCCGCAGCGTGTCGATCGAGAGCTGCATGGACTCCTCGGCGTGCGGCAGCTTGGTCCACATGCGGCTGTCGACTCCAGGCTTGGCAGGCTCCCACTTCGTCGGGATCAGCGCCAGCGTCATGAACGTATAGAGAGCGTTGCCTTCCATCCAGTTCATGTCCCAGAGATCACTGGTCCAGCGATCGTAAATCGCCAGCAGCTTCGGACCGTTTTCGTAGCGAATCAAGTTGAACAGCGCCTCATATGCCTGCCCCTCGCTCGAATGATTCACACGCGCGATTCTTTCGAGCGAATACGGCCGCGTGTCACGCGCCAATTCGGCGTTTCCCCCGAACCGCGCGATCACTTTTCGATACTCGTCGATGTATCGCGCCTTGCCCGTCACGCGATACGCGATCAGCAAATCCGGCAGCGCCATCAGCGATGCACGCAGCCCCGGATGCCACTCCGCGCCGGTGATGTACCGCTTCAGTTCACTATCGCCGCCGTTCGCATAATACGAGTCGCGCGATGGATCGGGGTCCACGCCGATATGGCCGTACTGCGTCACCTTGCCGTTCAAATCGATGATGCGGTAATGATTATCGAGCACGTGCGTCATCAGCCGGTCCACATCATACGCGATCATTTTCTTCTGCTCGGCATCCGCCGCCAAATCGAAATACAGGGCGTAGCCGTACAGCACAGCGTTGAAATTGTCGACGGACACATCACTATAAAAGCGGTAGTCCGCAAACGCGCCCTGCCCCTGATGCCAATGCGCGGAATCGCCGCCGCCGCGCTCGAAGCCTTCCACCGGTCCGTGGCCTTTGACGTATCCGCGCGCCAGCAGGCCGGGCTTTCCGGTGACTTCCTGCAGACGCCGAAGTCCGGCGAGCAAATCGCCGCCATGCTTGCGAACCGCGGGATCTTTGGTGACCGCGTATTGATAGGCGACGCCCGCCAGATAACGGCCGGTCCACACGCCCGCGTGAATCACGTTACCGGGATCGTCGACGGTATGAGGCAGTTTGGTGCCCTCGGGTGCAGCTGGGACAATCGAGACGTACAATCCGTCGAGCAAATGCTTGTCGATCAAATTGCGCTGAAGGTATTCGGCTTTCTTGAGCAGAGGACTGGAATTTGTGACGGCGGTTTGCGCGAGCACGATCTGTACGAGCAGCCCTGGCGCGCACAACACAGTGAACAATCGTTTCATAAGCATTCTCGTAATCGGAACTTCACCTTGAAGTGATACTCTACCTCAAGGATCTACATATAGGATGCGCAGGATTCTTTTTATCGCGGTTTTCAGCGCCGCCGGTCTTCGCACGGAAGCCCAGACCGCCGAGAAGCCGCTGCACGCCGTCTCCGATCCCGGCGTCGTCACCACTCGTCAGGCCATCACGCCTGCTGGCGTTCCCACCGTCTTTGACGGCCGCGTCTATGGGCTCACCTACGGCAAGACTTCGTCCGATCTTTGGGTTGCGAACGCCTCGCGGTTGTACCGGCTCGACGTGAAAGGAAACCGCATCGCCGAAATGATTCCGACCGGAGGCCAGCCGGGACTGCAAGGCGTCACCTTCGATCCAGCAACGAATCGTCCATTGATCGTGGTCAATGCACGCCGACAGATCGGATTGTATGCAGCGCAGGATTCGAAACTCGCACCCATCGTCGAAGGGCTTGGACAAAACGTCGCCGGCTCCGTTGCAATCGCGGGACACATCGCGGTCGTCGCGCTGACGCCGAAGAATCAGATCGCCGTGATCGACACGCAGAGCGCGAAGCTCATCGGGATGGCGAAAACCGGCATCGCGCCTTTCGGCGTCGTGATTTCAAAGGACGCAAAGGTCGCCTACGTCAGCAATTGGGGTGGTCGGATTCCGGTATCTGGAGACAAGACTGCGCCCGCGGGCCGAGCCGCCGATGCCGATCAAGTGGTCATCGACGATCGCGGCATCGCATCCACCGGGACCATTTCGCGCATCGACCTGGTGACGCTTCAGGTAACGAACACAATTCCTGTTCGGGAGCACCCGACAGGCATGGCATGGGATGAATCAACAGATCGCCTCTACGTCGCCAACGGGAACGACGACTCTGTTTCAGAGATTGACACCGTTCGAGTGAACGTGGCGAGAACGTTCTCCCTCCGGCCGTTCGACAACCGTGCCCACGGCATTGCTCCCACGGCCATCGCGATATCACCAGATCACGAAGTGATTTATGTCGCCTGCGGTGGAATCAATGCGATCGCGGTCATGGGTAGGGGAAACGGAGGCATCGCGGGCCTGATCCCGACAGGATGGTATCCAAACGCAGTTACGCTGAGCCCAGACGGCAAGGCCCTGGCTGTTTCAACGCTGCTCGGTGCCGGTCCTGGCTGGCGCGATGCGCCGAATAAGAAATACGTTCACGCCGATCGAGGTTCAGTCGCGATCATCCCGGTCCCGGACTATGAGCAGCTTGCGAGCTACACGGCTGCGGTGTTTCTTAATAACCGGCTGGGCCCACCCGCAAACATGATCGAGGAAACGATCCCGTTACGTGTAAGACCCGCGCCGGTTCCGATTCCCACGCGATCCGACACCCCGTCCACCATCGAACACGTCCTCCTCATCGTCAAGGAAAATCGTTCCTACGATCAGGTCTTCGGCGACATCGAAAAAGGCAATGGCGACGCGTCGCTGGTGATGTTCGGCCGCGACGTCACGCCCAACCAGCACAAACTCGCCGAAGAATTCGTGCTGCTCGACAATTTCTACGCGACCGGCGGCAACAGCGCCGACGGCCACCAGTGGATCACGCAGGCCAACGAAACCGATTACGCCTTGTGGCCCGGCTACGGCGGCCGCAGTTATCCGTTCGATGGCACCGATCCGATTGCGTATTCGAAAGAGGGTTTTCTCTGGGACTACGCGCTCGCGGCTCACAAGACGGTGCGCGACTACGGCGAATATGCACCGGCGACGCGTGTGCCGGCCAACGTGCGCCAAGGGCTGCTCGCCCGCTGGAAAAAGGGCGACGACTTCTCGCACGAATGGAATGTCACCTCGCCGATCCCGCCGCTGAACAACGTCCTCGCGCACAATTTCCCCGCCTTCTCCACACCGATCCCGGACGTGGTCCGCGCCCAGCTCTTCCTCGCCGAGCTGAAGCAAATGGAGCAGTCGAATTCGATGCCCAACCTGATGCTCATGCAACTGTCCTCCGATCACACGCGCGGCACTGATCCCGGCGATTCCACTCCGCGAGCCTTTGTCGCCGATAACGATTTGGCGGTCGGGCAGATCGTGGAAGGAATCACAAAGTCGAAATTCTGGAAGAACACTCTGATTTTCATCGTCGAAGACGACGCGCAGAACGGAGTCGATCACGTGGATGGTCATCGCACCGTGGCGCTCGCGGTGAGCCCGTACACGCGCCGCGGCTACGTCGATTCCACGTTCTATTCGACGCAAAGCATGATCAAGACCATCGAGCTGATTCTCGGCCTGCCCACCATGTCGCTGTTCGATCTGATCGCCGAAGACATGCGCGCGAGTTTCCAGCCGGAGCCGGATCTTACCTCTTACAAATCCGTCGAACCGAAAATCAATTTGTTCGAGATGAACCCTGCGGTGAAGGCCCTCAACGGCGAGGCCCGCAAGGGCGCGATCGCGTCGTCGAAGATGAATTTCAGCGTTCCGGACGCCGCGCCGTCTGAAAAACTTAATCGGATTTTGTGGCACGATGCGCGCGGCTGGTCGACGCCGTACCCCGGTTCTCACCAAGCCGTGTTTGCGCCGCTTTCTCTTGATGTTAGCGACGAGGATCGGGACGACGATCGCGAAGCCAAAGGTAAATCAGGCCCGCCAAAACCCAAATAGAGCCGGCGAGTTTCGCCTGCCATCGCAGGCTCACCCAGATGTACAGGCATACTGCGAGGCCCAGCAGCGGGAAAGCGGCATCGGTCCACTTGCGGGTTTTCGCATGTAGAAAATCGTGGTTAAAACACGCTAAATTCACGCCGGAAAACGCGAGAAAAGCACCGAAATTGAGCATTTCCGCACCAAGCTGATAACTCATGCTCCACGCTCCCACGAGGGCGAGCGCTCCGCACACCAGAACGTTGCGATTCGGGACGCCGGTGCGTGCGCTGACGTATGCGAAAGGCTGGGGTAACGCGTTGTTGCGCGCCATCCCGTACATCACGCGCGCCGCGCCAATCTGCGCACCCATTCCCGATCCGATGGACGCTACTAACAATGTCGCGTTCGTCAGGTGGAAAAGCAACGTTCCGCCGGCGCGTCCGGCGACGTAAACATACGCGGTATCGACATCGGGATAGTGCGCGAAATCAGGCCATACGAGCTGGCCGGCGTACACCTCGATCGCCGAGATCACGCCCGTGAAAATGCAGACCAGCACGGTCGCGCGGAGGATGTTGCGTTCGGGATTGATGGTCTCTTCAGATAACGTGGAGATGTTGTCGAATCCGATATAGGTGAGCGCCGCGAGCGCGGTGCCCGCGGAGACCGCGCGCAGATTGAAGGTCGCCGGATCGTAAAACGGTCGCGTGAAAAACGCCGCGTCGTGGGGCTGGTTTGGTAAATGTGTCGCAAATATATAATGAGCCATCATCGCGAGCGCGTACACCACCACTACGCCCATCGAGATCGCCATCCACGTGTTGGTGCGCGAGGAGGCTTCGATGCCGCGCAGGTTCAGTACGGTGAACAGCACGGCGAAGAGCACCTCCCAGATCTGGATCGGAATGCCGTGGTAGAAGTTAGCGGCGGCCGCGCTGCACCAGATGACGCAGATGATCGGATTCAGAATGTAGTCGAGCAGAATGCTCCAGCCGGCGACGAATCCGGCGGTCGATCCAAACTCGCCATTGATGTAGGAGTACGCGGAGCCCGCGCTCGGATAGACGCGCGCCATGCGCCCGTAGCTGACGGCGGTGAGCGCCATGCCGATCATCGCGATTAGGATTGCGGTGACGACGTGGCCTCGGGCTTCTTGGGATGCGACGCCGAACAGGGGCATCGGGGCGGTCGGCTGGATGACGACGATGCCGTAGAAGATTAGGTCACGGAGGCGGAGGACGCGGCGGAGCTCGCCGTGCGGCTTTGCTGCGGTCATCGACCCACGCAGGCGATATTTGAATATGCAGATTCACCAGCGCTATTAGTCGCGCGGACGCGATAGCAAACGAGAGAGTTCACCGCCTGAGCGTCGATATACGGCGAGTCGGTTGTGGGTTGCCCAACTCGCGCCCAAGTGTAGTGGTCCTCTCGTCGCTCGATGACAAAAGTCGCCCCAGGGCTGTGAGATTCCCACCGCAATTCGCGACCGATGATGTCAGTACGCCACGGCCGGACCGTCAACCCACTCGGAGCCTCCGGGAGCACGGGCCAATCGAAATAGTCCGCATCCGCGATCGCCATCACGCTGTCGCGCAACGGCAGCGACTCAAGTGTGTCCGTCGTGCCTTTCTTAAACTCGATCGGCGTAATATCTCCGGACACTACGTCGATCAATACCGGCTTCCTGATCCCGCTGTTCTTCAGCTTCAGCGTAATTGCGATGGGCGGATAAGCTCCGCCCGGATTGCTATGCGCCGCGACCCAATACGCGACGATCGCCTTGCCGTTCTTATTTCGAAATCCATACTCGAACACCGGCGCCTTCGCCTGCCTGCGCAGCGCCGCGACATCGTTGTGCTCGATGACAATCGACGCGTCGAGCTTCGTATCGCCGAACAGCGCGTTGGTGTTTTGCAGCGCGTAGTACACCGGCCGAGGCGTGAAATCGTCCGGCAGCTCGCGACGCCCGTGAATGAAACCGAAATCGTCGTACTCGTTCCCGTCGACGCCCGCGGTCAGCAGCCACACAAATGTCCGGACGCCGGCCGCGTGGTTATAGACGATGCCGCGCGGGATGTATTTCGACTGCACCGATTCGTCAGAACCTCGCCAGGAGGGAATCGAGTTGAACTCGTCATCCCAAAATTCGATGTCTTTGCGAATGCCCGGGTAATTTTTCACGGTCGCACGCAACTTCTGAGTCGTATCCGTGCCGTAAGCGCCGTAATCCATCGTCTCCGGATTCATATTCTGCCCGTAGCCGGGATAGGTGTGATACGCGAAGATATCGAGCTGCGATGCGCACTTGCATTCATCGAGCGAGCGTTTGGCCCAATCGCTCACGGGATCGGCCAGGCCGCCGTAAATCACCTTCGCGGTTGGATCGGTCTGATGCACCGCGGGCGCGAAGGCCGCGAGCAAACGGCCGTACTCCTCGGGATCTCCGTACGGATTCCAATAGCCGATGTCCTGCTCATTCCACAGCGCCCAATAATGAATGCGCCCCTTGAAATGATTCACCATCCACTTTACGTATCGCAGGAACGCATCGATCTGCTCGGGAGTTTTCGGCGGCCAGAAGGCGGAATACAAACTGCGATCGTCGTTGTGAAACGATCCCGGTTCGGGCGTGATGGAATCCGGGCGATGGCCGCTGGGCGAGGTGTACATCGGATTCCCATACATCAACTGCACCTGCACCTTGACACCGTTGTCGACCAGAGAATCGACGTAATCGTCGAGCTCGGGCGCGACCGCGAACACGCCGCGTTTCTGCTCCACCCAATCCCAACTGGTATAGTCTGAACTATTTTCGTATTGGCCGATGCGAATCCAACTGACGCCCGCATCGAACATACGGGTCCACCACCACCGTGACCACGGAAGGTAGGGCTCGCGCGGCAGATCGGAGTTGATGCCGAATCCGTTTTCGATTTGCGACGATCGTTTGGGTGGCACCTTTGCGGGTTGCGCGAACGCCATCGCCGAAGCAACCAAAGCGGCAGTCAGAAGGCGAAGGGAAGGCATCTCCAGAAGTATACACGCGACGAAATCCCAACTACAGATCGTGCTAACGCGACTGATTTGCGAGCCCTTCCCGCCGATCTCAAGGCGCTCTTCGAGCCTCTACGGCCCGCAGGGCCTTGCGCTAAGCCTGGGCGCTCGAACCGCCGGATAGAATCCGGCACGCGGATTCGACATCGGTATCCAGAGCGACAATGCGGCCCATATGGACGATTTCGAAGGTTTTCGCGACGGGCCCGTGGGCGCCGGCAACGCGGAGGGCTCCGCCAGCCTGCTCCATTTCGCCACCGCAACTGATCAGCATGCCAACACCGGCGCTGTCGATGGAAGTGAGGCCGGCAAGATCGATCACTATTTTGCGGCTTCCATCTCCGATGAGGCGTTTGACGGATGTTTCGGCGTAGGTGAGAGCGTTGCCGAGAGTGAGGCGTCCCGAGATCTCGACGACGGTGATCGCGGAGTCGACCACTCGTATGTTGAGGGTATTGGTCATGCGCCTTAGATCGTTTTAAACGATACCACGCGCGGACGCGGTCTGGTGGACCGTATTCGGGCTTGTCCGCGGACGGCGAACGATACACATCGTCGTCACATCCTCAAGGGTAACCCCTGACTCGCTTGCCAATACAGAAGTCCGACCAGCAAGACATACGCTCCAGAAAGAGCAAGGACAAGACCCGCCCTTTGGCTCATCGTCCAACCGGTGCGCATGCTGATCAGGAAACCGATAAGAGGGAGCAACTGCAACGCGTGCAGACCCAGAAAATGCGCCACACGCAAGTCTCCACCTTGGGTGCTCCAATTCACGAAGGGAAGACCGGGACCTCCGTCGTCGACGCCCACCGAATGTCCTCTATGGGCGATCATCACACCCCCGATGGCAGAGGCGACCAGGAAAATCGCAAGCCCTGACCGGATGCCCCAAAGGTAGGGACGCGCGATGTCGAATTTCCCTCTGAAGAAAGCAATCAACAGCACGACCATTAAGACAGTACTGAACACGATCGTTAATCCCATCACGCCAAAGATCGCAGCGTTCAATGGGGTGCTCTGGTTGTAGTGCGAAGTGGTTCCGCGGGCTGCCTGCCCCGCGATGCAGACGATTTCGACGAGCATGGAAATCGAGATTCCCCAAGTGATGATTCCTCTTTTCCGGTTGGACAGGCGCGGGTACTTGAGCAACCATGCGAGGGTCCACACGAAGATGGTGATGGAGGCCGCGAACTTGATGGGCTTAATCCACGGATTGATTCCCATCACCAAGCGCGAGTCGAAGGGCAGGATGACCAGCATACCGGCCAGCAGGACAACGTGAATCCAACCGGTGATAGCCAGGACTTTATTGCGGCGGTAAAGCTCACGGAAAATCTCGAATCCCTCAAAGCGAAGACCTTGATGCGCAGCAGCCGTACTCATCTCCTTGTCTCCCCCGGCGAAGGCATATGCCTGGCAATGCTATCGATCACTTCAAGAAACAGTTGTCAGTTTATCATCGAGCGAATCGGAACTCTGGTGCGCCTGCCGGGAGTGCGCCTGCCGGGAGGTGTCGCGCCGTGATCCGGGCGCAATCCAGCGTGATACGAGCGTGAGCGTTCCTGTGTGCTACGGTCAAGCATTGATGGGAATCACCCGACGCGAGGCCTTGGTTCTGTGCGCCACTCCGCTGCTTGCGCAAACGCGGCCGAGGGTCGCGATCACCATGGATGATGTCCGGTGGCAAGCCATCCCCGAGGGTGGCCGGTCCGAAGCGGAAGAGCGACTGCTGACGCACCTGGGGAAGACTCGCGCATTTCTTTTCGCGATCGGCCAGAACGTGGACAATCCGGAAGGCTCGGGCATCCTGAAGCGCTGGAGCGCGGCCGGGCATCGCATCGGAAACCACACGTATAGCCATCAACCCTTATTTGGGAAAATCACGCCGAAGGAATTTGAGGCGGACATTTTGCGCAACGAAGACGTGCTGCGCGGCTACTCCGGCTTCCGGAAATGGTTCCGTTTCCCCGCGCTCAACGAGGGCCAGACGCGCGAACTTCGCGACCGGTTCCGTTCCTTCCTCGCCCAGCATCGATACCGCAACGGCGCAGTCACCATCGACGCGTCGGATTGGTATTACAACCAACGTCTGCTCGCGCGCATGGAAGCGGACCGCGGCTTCGACGTGGCGCGCTACCGGCAGCCCTACCTTGACCATATCTGGGATCGCGCGCAGTTCTATGACCAGCTCTCCCGCGACGTGCTGCGACGCAGCGTGCCGCACACGCTCTTGATCCACTACAATCTGCTGAACTCGCTTTTCCTGGGCGATCTGCTCGCGATGTTCGGCTCCAAGGGGTGGGGCGTTATCGACGCGGAAGAAGCATTTTCGGATCACGTGTTCACTCGCCAGCCGGACACCGCGCCCGCGGGCCAGAGCCTGATCTGGGCGTTGGCGAAGGAGACCGGCCGGTTCGAGGCCCGGCTGCGTTACCCGGGCGAAGACGACATATACGAAAAACCGGTGCTCGACCGGCTGGGGCTCTGAGAACATTACTTGAGCCCGCGCTGGCCCTCGTGAGGTGACACTTCAATCCGGTCGTGTCCGGAGGCCCTTTCATTCTTTCTTGCGATATGCGAGAATCGCTCGATGACCGGCAGGCGAGAGGATCGCCTGCCCCACTCAAGTGTTCAAACTATTTCAGCGAGGTATCGCCTGATGTCTGAAGCAGCAACCGCCACTGTCTTTGCGCTTGACATTGTCCGTTCCGGCAACGACGTCGTGGTGCGGTGCCGAGGCAAGTTGGTGGCGGGTGTCACCGAGCTTTTCTACAACGACGTTCGCCAAGCGATGCCGGGCGCAAACAGAGTCGTGCTGGACTTGACCGAACTGACCCACATGGACAGCATGGGACTGGGGACCATCGTTCGTCTATATGCACACTCGAAGTCGGCCGGCTGCGATTTTCAGCTCATCAACCTGGGCCCAAGGATTCGGCAGTTGCTCGGGATCACCAATCTCCTGGCGGTATTCACCACCATCGGCGAAACCGGAATCACTTACCTGTAGGCGCTGGTATTTTCGATAAACGATTCGTTTGAGACGTGAACACCGGCGGTGGGGGCTATCTTTCTCTCTGCCGCTCTGCCCGGCGCACTCGCGGTTCGTCCATTCCGAAATGGTGCGCGATCTCGTGCCAGACCGTATCAGCCACCATCTGCTCAAGCTGTGCTCGCGTGTGCGATAGACGCTCGTGTGGACCTTGGAAAATGGTGATCTTATCCGGCATCGTGAAGCCCTCGAAAACCGAGCGACTCGCCAACGGCCTTCCCTGGTACAGACCGAGCAGGTCCGGCCGCGGCCCCTCTTGCTCGACGACGATTGCGACGTTTTTCATACGCCGGCGAAAGCGCCAGGGGATAAGCCGTAGCGCGTTCTCGACCAAGAGTTCAAACTCGGCAACAGGCAGCATTCACCATTATCGTATCGTCAAACTTGCGCCTCGCCCGCGTGGGCGAAGCGATGCGAAGGAACTGCCTGCCAGTGGATCGCAAAGCCGGTGAGGCCTGACACACACGTGCGTTGTTCGAACGCCGAATCAGTGGCCGCGGGCGCCGAAGCAGTACAGAGCTTCGTCTGTTCGCAAATAGATTCGGCCCGCCGAGAGCGCGGGAGTAGCGAAGGAGCCCTCGCCGAGATCGTTCACGGCCAGCACATCCCAATCACGCCCGGCTCTCAGCACGGCAAGTTTTCCTTCTTCGCTGACGACGAAGATTTTGCCATCGGCGGCCACCGGAGACGCGGAGTATCCTCCCAAAGCGCCCCGAACGCGGCCAGCCTTCAAGACCTCGCCGGTGGCCGGGTCGAAGGCCGTCAGAATCCCGCCGTTCTTGATGACGTACAGGACACCATCATAGAGCAGAGGCGACGGAATCACACCGGCGAAGCCTTTGTCGTAACGCCACAAGTCGCGCGGAGCATCGCCATCCAGGCGGACGGCGAGCAGCCCGGTGGGTCCGCCAGTGTGGCGTCCTCACGCATCCCATTTGTCCTGCGTGATGACTCCGTCGCCGTTTCCCATGTACTTGCCCATCCCGGTGAACATCGCCGTCATCTGGTGGTCGTTCGTGTCGCCGGGGATGTCCTGGTATTCATCAGGTGTAAGCTTTCCGTCGTGATTCTTATCCAACTGGTCGAGCATGCCCGAGAACAGGCCCGGCCCATGATCGGCTCCGTATCCGAACGCGTAGATGGTGTCGTGATCCGATACGCGGGCTAACTCGGGACTGGCGACCATGCCGGGGCTGAGGCCGGGATGGCTGAATACTCGCTTTCCGTCGGCGAGGCGATGGGCGCCATATTGGCCCTGTCCTGCTGTCAGAATCAGAGGTGCCGAGTTTTCCTTGGACAACCCGGCGGGCGGAGTGTACAGCAGCGGAGTGCCCCAACCCTCCGATTCCTGGCGCGCGGTCTTCCAGCGGATCTCGCCGTTGCTTCGGTCGAACGCGGCGATGTAGGAATTGCCGATCTGGTCGGCGACCAGAATAATCGAATCGCCGGCGACAATCGGCGACGCGCCCAGGCCCATCGAGTTGGTGAAGGGACCGAGCGGCACCCTCCACCGCAGCTTGCCGGCCGCGTCGTAGGAGATCAGGCCGAAATCCTTGAAGAACACGTACACGTTTTCACCGTCGGTCACCGGAGTAATGGCGGCGGGGTTGTTGAGAAGATTGACGTCCTGCTTGTGCGCGCGGTTTTCGACGCGTTCCCATAGCAGCTTGCCGGTCGCGCGATCGAAGCACTGCGTCAGCAGCTTTTCTTTCTCGAACCCCGTGAGGAATATATGATGTTCGGTGAGCACTGGGGAGGACTTGCCGGGTCTCACCTTGGTGCGCCAGAAAAGGTTCCGCGTCTTGTCGAACTCCACAGGGAAGCCGGAATCCTTGGATACTCCCGAGCCGTTCGGACCGCGAAAACGCGTCCAATCTTCCGCCGGCGCTGAGGATGAGAGGAGCAACAGCGCGAGTTGCAGGAAGCTGGTTGGCAGAAATCGAACCTTCACCGGGGTCAGTATAGCGCAGCGGCAGAACCGGACTTCTATCGGCTAAACCAGATCGGCTAAACTTGACTGGATCACTCAAATGCCGCTTTCCGTAGGCGATAAACTCGGCCCTTACGAAATCCTTGCGCCCATCGGGGCGGGCGGCATGGGGGAAGTTTATCGCGCGCGGGACACGCGACTCGGCCGCGAGGTCGCCGTCAAGGTTCTGCCCGCGCACCTGGCTAACGATTCACAAGCGTTGGCGCGTTTCGAGCGCGAGGCCAAAGCGGTGGCCGCTCTGTCGCACCCCAATATCCTGGTGCTTTTCGACGTCGGCGCGCACGACGGGATTCACTACGTCGTCACGGAGCTGCTCGAAGGAGAGACGCTGCGCGATCGGCTCGCGCGTTCTCCCTTGTCCTGGCGCCAGACCGTTGACTTGGGAATTGCCCTCGCCGATGGTCTCGCGGCCGCTCACGGCAAGGAGATCATTCATCGCGACATCAAGCCGGGCAACATTTTTCTCACTGCTGACGGCCAGGTCAAGGTTCTCGATTTCGGTCTGGCCCGATGGCAACCGAAGGCTTCCGCAGAAGACGAAACCTTGACCCTCGACGATACCCAGGCGGGGACGGTGATGGGCACCGCCGGCTACATGTCGCCCGAACAGGTACGCGGCGAGAGAGCCGACGCGCCCAGCGACATTTTCTCGCTGGGCTGCGTGCTCTACGAAGCAGTGACCGGGCGGCGGGCGTTTTCGGGAAAATCGGCCGCCGATACCATGGCCGCTATCCTCAAGGAAGACCCTCCCGCAATCACGGACACTGCTAAACAGGCGCCCGCGGAACTGGGCCGAGTCATCCAGCGGTGCCTCGCCAAGTCTTCCGCCCAGCGCTTCCATTCCGCCCACGACCTGGCGTTCGCACTAAGGGGCTTGGTATCGCGCGACCACGCCGTCCCCGCGCCCGCCCGGCGTTTTCCAGTCGTGGTCACCGTGGCTGTCCTGACCATCCTCGCCGCCGCGGCCAGTTTCTTCTACTGGCGGAATCACACCTCGACCCGTATCGACTCGCTTGCCGTGCTGCCCTTCGTCAACTCCAGCGGTTCTCCGGATGCCGACTACTTAAGCGACGGAATTACCGAAAGCCTCATGGACAGTCTGTCGCAGTTGCCCAGTCTCAAGGTGATGTCCCACGACGCGGTCTTCCGCTATAAAGGAAAGAATCCAGATGCGCGGGCGGCAGGCCGCGAACTGGGCGTGCGTGCCGTGCTCACCGGCCACGTCGTGCAACGCGGCGATAATCTTTCCATTAGCGCGGAATTGGTGGACGTCGACGGCAACGCGCATTTGTGGGGCGAGCGATACGATCGCAAGGTGGCCGACGCGCTGGCTGTTCAGCGGGAAATCGCGGCCGAGATAGCAGGAAAGCTCCGCGCGCGATTAGGCAATGAGCGGAAAGCGCAGATCGCCCGGCGTCAAACGGAAAACCCGGAGGCATACCAGCTTTACCTTAAGGGCAACTATTACGCTTCTAAGTTCGATACGGAGAACTTGAACAAGGGGCTGGACTACTTCCACCAGGCTCTCGCCCTGGACCCCAACTACGCGCTTGCCTACCAAGGGATCGCCGACTATTACGGTTTAGCCACCGACTGGCTGATGTCCCCTACAGAGGCCGGGCCGAAAGCGGAGGAGGCGGCTCGCAAAGCCCTCGAGATCGACGACAGTCTCATTGAGTCTCACCTTCACCTGGCCACTGAGTATTTCTGGTATGACTTCGACTGGTCAGCTGCCGACCGGGAACTTCGGCGCGCATTCGAACTCGATCCCAACTTTGCTGGCGGTCATAGAGCTCGTGGCTGGTATCTAATCGACCTGGGCCGTTTCGACGAGGGGGTGAACGAGGGCCGGCGCGCCGAAGCGCTCGACCCGCTTGGCCTGGACACCGCCTTGATCTTGGGTTTCGAACTATATTACGCCCATCGGTACGACGACGCCGTCACGCAACTTCGCAAGTGCCTCGACCTTGAACCTAACTATTGGCCTGCGTATTACTGGCTCGCCCAGGCCTACCAGCAGCAGGGCAAGTTCCCGGAAGCGATTGCAGCCCTTCAAAAGGCCCGGGGAATCGAGGATCGAATCGCTGCACCGCTGGCGGAATTGGCGCATGCCTACGCGGCATCGGGACGCAGAGCCGAGGCGCGCCAGGCGTTGGAGGAATTGCTGGCACGCTCCAGGACCGGCCACGTGTCCAAGTACCTGATCGCCACGGTGTATGCCGCGCTCGGCGAAAAGAGCGAGGCTCTGACCCGGCTCGAACAGGCGTATTCCGAGCGTTCATGGTACCTGGGTTTTCTGAAGTCCGATCCCGAACTCGACAGCCTGCGGTCCGAGCCGCGATTCCAGGATCTGCTGCGGCGCATGAATTTTCCGCAGTAGCCGAGTCGGCCAGGGCGAAATTGACAAGACCCGTTGTTCGTGAAAGCATGGATTCGCTTATGCGGATCACACAACGCTTCACAATGCTCGCTCTGGTCTTACTGACCAGCGCCGTCGTCAACGTCCAGGCGCAAAATCCTCCCGGCTCCGCCGCCATCGACAACAAGCTCGACACGCCGCAGGTGCGCGTCTATATTGCAACTCTAGCGCCCCACACTCCGGTGCCGTCGCGGGCCGGTCACGCGACCAATCGCGTGTTGATTTATCTGGATAACGGCGTGATGACGCGGCAGGATGGCGGCGATCCCGGCCATGGTGAAAACCTCCAGAAAATCGAATTTCATCGCGGCGATGTCCGCTGGCGGCCCGCGAGCGGCGCCTATGTCGCCGAAAACATCGGCGATCGTCCCATTCGAATTCTCGAGATCGACCTGAAAGGCAAGCCCGCCGGGCCGGCGCCGGTTTCAAAACTCGATCCCACGGTGGTGGACGCAAAACACTACAAGGTCGAATTCGAAAACGACCAGGTGCGCATTCTCCGCGTCCACTACGATGCGCATGACAAAGGCAAAGAGCATGAGCACATCCTGAACCGGGTGGTCCTGTATCTGAACGATCAGACGGCCGCCAGGGCGGACGAAGTTCGCATCTCCGGCGCGGGCACGCACACGGAACAGAATACCGGTGATCAGCCCGCCGACAGAATCGCGGTTGAAATTAAATAGCGTGGTGGGCCCTGATGGATTCGAACCATCGACCAACGGATTATGAGTCCGCTGCACTAACCGCTGTGCTAAGGGCCCGCATTCTTATTATCGAACGTCTGGTGGAACGCATTGTCGAAGGTCGCCCCCGATCATTATGCGATCGGTCATTTTGGGACCGGTGGACTTGCGGTCGCCTCCGCGCCAGGACTCGCGCGGTCTTTACATGGCACTATTGTTACGATATCCGAGGTAAAACATGCGCTTCCAGAGTGTTCAGCGGTTAGTCGGGTCCATCAAGCCTGCGCGGTGGTTGTTCTGGCTGTGTGCCGCATCATTGTTGAATAGCGTAATCGCGCCCGGCCAGACGGCAATTGACCGCGACATGCTGGCCAAGATTCGGAGCGAGGCCCTGGAGCGCTCCCAAGTCGCGCCGGTGTTCGACATGTTCACGGTGACCATCGGACCGCGACTGACGGCGTCGCCCGCGCAGAAGCGCGCGTCCGAATGGGCTCGCGATCGGCTGGCGTCCTACGGTTTCGAGAACGCGCACCTGGAACCGTGGAAGTTCGGCCGCGGCTGGACCCTCGAGAAACTCACCGTGGAGATGATCGAGCCCCGGTATCTCCCACTGATCGGTTACGCGGACGGGTGGTCGCCATCCACCGCCGGCGAAATCGTTGCGGCGCCGGTATGGATCGGCGGCAAATCGCCCGCGGACGTCGACGGGCTTCGCGCGTCCTTAAAGGGCGCCATCGTTATGACCGATCCGATCATGACTAATTTTGTCCGCAAAGACCGGCCGCAGCCGAGCAATCCGGATTATCAGCCGGGCTCGGTCGCCTATGCCACCAGTCTCGGCCGCGGAAACAATGCGGCGGCCGGCGCCGCGGGACGCGGCAGAGGTGGTGCGCCGACTAACGCACAACAGATCGCGCAGACTCTTCGCGAGTCCGGCGCTGGAGTGATCCTCAAGCCCAGCCGCGGAGAGCACGGCACGGTGTTCGTCACCGGCCGCGATGGCGGCCCGGGCGCGGTCCCCACGGTGACTTTGAGCGCCGAACATTACAACATGATCGCGGGCATGCTCAAGCAGAACGTCCCGGTGAAGCTTCGCGTCAACGTGCAGACAAAGTATTACGACGCCGACGGCGGCAACGCGTACAACGTGATCGCGGAGCTGCCTGGTTCAGACCCCGTGCTGCGTGACGAGGTTGTCATGATCGGCGGTCATCTGGATTGCTGGCACACCGGCGTCGGCGCTACCGATAATGCCGACGGCGCGACGACGGTGATGGAAGCGTTGCGGATTCTGAAAGCGGTGGGCGCGCGCCCGCGCCGGACCATTCGCGTCGCGTTGTGGAGCGGGGAAGAGCAGGGCATGCTTGGATCGAAGGCATGGGTCGCGCAGCACCTTGCAGGGGATTCGAATACTGTGGCTCGCGGCAAGTTCGATGTGTATTACAACATCGACAACGGGACTGGGCCAATTTACGGATGGTACCTGCAAAACAGCGAAGCCGTCCGCCCGCTGTTCGATGCGTGGCTCGATCCGCTGAAAAGTTTCGGCGCGCGGCGCAATACCATCGAGCCGGTGGGGTCCACCGATCACCTGAGCTTCATCGAAGCCGGCGTCCCCGGTTTCAACCCGATCCAGGAATACGCCGACTACGACGTTCGCACACACCACACCAACATGGATACGGTGGATCGCGTGGACGTCAATGAGATCAAGCAGGCCGCCGCGGTGATGGCCTGGTTCGCTTACAATTCGGCGATGACGGACGCGAAGATTCCTCGCCCGCGATCGGGGAATTAGTATATGTTCTGGTTGACCGGTCGATTCCGCCGTCCCGCTAAATCTCTACCAGCCCGAAGCTGATCTTAATGGCTTCGTCAACCTTGCGCATGACGTGTTCGTCAACTCGTCCCAAGCGTTTAATCAGCCGCTCCCGATCCACCGTTCGGATTTGGTCGAGACGAATCGTGGAGGTAACTCGCAATCCGGCAGCGGCGGGTTGAATGACCACCTCATTGGGATAATGCCGAGTCGAAACCATGGAGGTAATGGCGGCAACAATTGTGGTCATGCCGTAGCGGTTGGTGATGTCGTTCTGGATGACCAGCGCGGGCCGGGTTTTCTTTATCTCGTGGCCAAGCGCCGGGTCGAGCGAGGTGAGATAGATTTCCCCGCGTTGCGGGAAGTCTTGGCGGATCGTTCTTGTTGGTCTAATCTGTGCCATGCTTCTTGCTCCACTGGAAACCACTCCTTAGCAATCTCCAGATTCAGCTTGGCGTTCGCCAAAGCTCCCTGTTTCAGCCGTTCCCTGAGGTTGACCGCGCCTTGGCTTTGCACGTAGTGCAACACCGCCTGGGAAATGAAGCGGCTGCGGCCGCCCTTGGCCGTTACCTGGTCTAGAACCCTGACGGTCTGCTCGGGGATCATGATGTTGAGGCGCTTGTTCATAGGCGTGAGTGATTACATTCCAATATTACACACATTAAGTGTGTATCGGCACGTGAAGTCAGCGGCTATCGCCCAGCGTGTAATCGAACTCGTAGGAATGCTTGCCCTCGGCGATGATGATCGCCATGCCGCCCGCGAGCCCCGCCAGTTGACCCGTGCCTGAATCGGGCACCACCGTAACGCTCAATTGCTGCGAGCCGTGCGCCATCGTGCCGCTGTGCTGAAGCACGAACGTGCCCTTCTTGCCTGCCAGCTTGCCGTCGACCACTTCCATGGCGACATAACCCGCCGAGCCGTCGACCGCAGTTCTGTGCCCCAGCATCTGGCCCTGGCTGGTCGCTTCCAGATCGCCATGGAACTGTTTGTCGATCAGCATCCGGCCGAGGGCTGCGCCTCCGCCTTTGTCGTCAGGCGACTGAGGGCTCATCTTTACTTCGAAGGTTCCGGTCGCACGAGTCATCATGTTCCTTTTTGATTATGGTGGCACCCACCGAGCCGCGACCAAAGGGAGCGGTCCAAAAAATGGTGGGCCCGAGAGAACTCGAATCTCTGACCTCCTGCGTGTCAAGCAGGCGCTCTAACCAACTGAGCTACGGGCCCGCGCGCGACGTGCGTGTCAGAAACGCGAACTCCAATATAGCACGGGGCTCGCAGTGTCCCAATCAATCCGTCCCGTAATTGATCTCGAGCTTGCGAGCCCGAAGGCTCGCCACCACCAGGATCACCAGCGTCAGAGCCACCAGGCCGGTGATCGCCCAGATGGGCGGAGTCGCCTCTGCTGAGGAGATCAGCAGCGCGAGCAGCGGGTTCATGTCCTTTTCCGGCGGCGCGACCACCGGGCACAGCGACTGCAAATAGAAAATCACGCTGATCTTCTTAAGCGCGGCGGGCAGAAACAGATTTGCGCTTTCCCACAGCAGCACCGTCGCCGCTGGAATAATCGGATTGCGGACCAACAGCCCGGCCGCGAGAAACACGCTGCCATATCCCAGGCAGGCGAGCGCGGTCACGCCCAGATACGCCATGACGTGATGCCATCCCGCTCCGTGAAGATACGCCGAAGCATCATAGGGGAGCAGCAGCATCCACAACTGGAGCGCGGTGCTGGCGGTGAAAATCACCACCGTCGCCGCCAGTCCAGCCAGATATTTTCCCACCAGCAGCACTTCGCGGCGAATAGGAGCGAGCAGATAAAAGTGCAGGCTCTTATCGATCATCTCGCCGCGGAACAGGTTCATGAAAATGCCGACGCAGCCGAAAAAGATCGCCAGTCGCAAGTAGAAGAACTGGAAAACCGTTGCAAAAATCAGAGTGTCCTGCTGTAGGTTCGGGTGTTCACGACGGTTGACGCCGCGCAGCTCGCCATCGACGAAAGTGAATGTGTAATCGTCCTGTCCGTCGGTGTAGCTCATCCACACGACCGCCGAGCGCCCGCGACGCCCCCGCCCCCGCCCCTCAAATGTGCGGCGTGAGTACGGCTCGCCGGCCTTCTTAATCACATCTTCGACGGTCATCCCGGGTTCGTCTTCGTTGGTGCTCGGGCGTATCGAACTCAGCACCTCGCTCGATACGGGATGCGCGGAGGACATCTCCTGCCTGGTTTCGCTTACCCGCATCAGGTCGATCGCACGTCCCATGAACAGGAGCACCGGCGCCAGCGCCAGCAGGTACACCCACAACCCGCGCTTGGCGAAGAACGTCTTCTTCATCTCCAGCCGAATGACGGCCGCGATCTGCAAACGCCAGGTCCTGAAATTGGCGGATGGGAAATTCGGCGTCATTTCGATTCCTCTCCGCCAATCAGATACTCATACACCGAGTTCACGTTGTCGTCCACTGGAGCGACACTTTCGATTTCGATTCCGTTCAGCGCAATGTGATTAAGCAACTTGTAAAACCGGTTCGCATCGCGAGTTTTGATCAGTAATCCGCCGCCGTCGGCGTGCAGCCGCGCTTCTACCACGCTCGCCTCGTCGAAAACTTTTGCAGCCAGCGCCGCCGGCCGGGTGCAGCGAATCAACACCTGCATGGGTTGATCGACGATCTCATCACGCACTCCCTGGATTTTCCCTTCGGCAACCACATAGCCGTTCGACATCAGGATCACCTGATCTGAAATCATGTCGACTTCGTGCAGGATGTGGCTCGACACGATCACGTGGCGTCCTTCGGCTGCCAACTCGCGGAACAGCGCGATGGTCTCGGCGCGCACCAGGGGATCCAGACCGTTGAGCGGCTCATCCAGAATCAGCACGCGTGGATCGTGCGCGATCGCCTGCGCCAGCTTGATGCGCTGCCGCATACCTTTGCTGTACCCCGCGACTTTGCGCTTCGCGGGCTCCACCAGATTCACGCGCTCGATTGATTTCCACGCGAGCCGTTCACATTCCGCGTGATCGTAGCCGAACAGCCGCAGGAAAGAGTAGATGAACTGAAATCCGGTGAGTCCCTTGGGGAACGAATCGAATTGCGTCGAATATCCCAGCAGGCGAAACAGCCGTTCCGGATCGGTGGGCGCGACGCCCAGCACGCTGATCGAACCGCGTGTCGGCCGCACCAGGCCGGTGATCAGGTTCATCAGCGTGGTCTTGCCGGAGCCGTTGGGGCCCACCAGGCTGGTGATGCCGGGCGGAATCGAAAGCGTCACGCGATTGACGCCCAGCACTTCGCCGTAGAATCGCGAAATGTCTTCGAGAACGACGAGGCTCTGCTCGATGGGAGGAGGCGCCGGCATCAGTCGACCCTCATTTCACCACCTCGAATGCCCGCACCTTGCGCGTCAGCAGCCACAGGCAAATCACGCACGCGACACCCAGCGCGATCCATGCGTCGAGCAACCCGATACCCGTATCGGCAGTGAGCCGGAACAGCTTCCGCCAGACTGTCGCGATCACCTGCGTCAGGTTGATCAGCAGACCGTACTTGGTCCGCATCACCGCGTTGATCGCTGCCCCGAATCCCGCGCCCGCGATGAAGATGGCGATGATCAACGTGCCCGCCGCGACTTTCCATTTCACCCACGCCGACATGGCCATCGCGATCAGGGAGAGCACCACGATCCAGATAAGAGATCCGATGAAAAGCGCGCCCGCGATCCACCAATTGTCTTTGGCCCACTGCCATCCCGCGAGACTCCATTGAACTCCGTAGAGGATCAGCCCGGGAACCCAGGTAATCGTCGAAAGCAGGAAAAGCAACACACTCATGCGTCCCATAACGTATTCGGTGCGCGAAAACGGCCGGCACAAGAATAACGGGAGAGCGTTGTTCGTCAGATCCGGCGAGATCAGACTGGGGCCGACGAAGGCGGTCATCAGGTACGCCATCGCGCCCTGAAACGAGCAGAAGGTCATGAAAAAGTCGGCGTCCACACTGAGCAGATTCGGCCGTGCGCCGAACGCCCGCAGGAAGGAGAGATTGTGTGCGAGATAAATATAGGCAACGCAGCCCAGCGGGTAGATGTAGCAGGCCAAATCGAACAGCAGCAGAAATTTCGATTTGAACAGACGCGCGTAGCTGTAGCGCGGCAGAATCAGGAATCGCGACCACTTCGGCGTCAACGCGCCCGAGTAGCCTTTATATGTGCGTTTATAGACGGCCATTTCGGTTCCTGTGGGGCCGCCCACTAGGCGGCGAGCCGGGTTTCAGGCCGGCTTCTACTGCTCTATTTTTCATTCGTGTACATTCGTGTCCATTCGTGGCTAACATTTTTTAGCAGCTTGCTAGACTTCCGCCATCGCTTTCAGGAAAATATCTTCGAGCGTATCGCGGCGATAGTTGAGACGCCGCAATTGCAAATCGCGCTCCGCCGCCAGACGATAAATTTCGCGCATCTCGAAGCCCACCGGCAGCACCATTTTCAATCGCCCGATTCCGGCGTTCGCGCATTCGCAGCCGAGCACGGAAAGGGCCTCCGCGAATCCGGCGTCGTCCCCGAAGGTTTCCAGCTCCACGAATCGTTTGTTGGCGCTGCGCTCTTCTTCCAGGTTGGAATAATGCACGATGCGGCCCTGCTTGAGGATCAAAACCTCTTCGCAGGTCTCCTCGACGTCGCGCAACAGGTGGGAGCACAGCACGATATGCATCTCCTGCGAATCCTTCATTTCGCCGATCAGGCGAATCATTCGCGCGCGCGCGGGCGGATCGAGGCCGTTGGTCGGTTCGTCGAGGATCAGCAATTTCGGCCCGTGCACAATGGCTTGCGCGAGTTTTGCGAGCTGCTTCATTCCCAGCGAATAGGTTCCTAGCAGGCGGTAGCGCGCTTCCCCAAGTCCCACGTAGAACAGGACCTCATGCGCGCGCTCGAGCGCCGCTCCCGGCGGCAGCCCCGACAGTTCGCCCATCATACGGATGAACGAAACCGCGTTCATGTTGGCGATGAACGAATCGTTCTCCGGCATATAGCCCACCAGCGTGCGAATCTCTCGAATACCGGCTCTGATATCGTGGCCGAAGATTCTCGCGGTGCCCGAATTGGATGGAACAAAACCCAACAGCGTCTGGATCAGCGTCGATTTTCCCGCGCCGTTCGGGCCCAGCAGGCCGATGGTGCGCCCGCCCAGAGACACGCGGAGATCGCGCAGAATATCGCGATTTCCGAAGCGTACGCCCAGCCCGTCCAGTTCAATGACAGGATTCATTGCTTCTTTTCCGAATAGGTGGCACAGACTTTAGTCTGTGTTCCGGACGACCGATATCGAGCCCTTTTTTCAGCACCTCTAAAGCGTCCGCCACGAGGCGGTCCAACTCGACGACAAGATTCATTGTTTGATTGCTTCGCGTTTTCGAGATCCAGCGGCGGCGCTCATGAAATTCAACGGGAGCAGTTGCGGCAGCGCGGCCGCTCCCTTCGCATTCAATCCTAGCAGTGTATCCAGGTCCAAGCCGAAGAACCCGCCGCGGCTCCCCACCGTGATTCGATCCGGCTCTCCGAACGCGTAGATCAATCCCGGTGCGCGATTCGAAGTGAACGTCCCGGCCAACTTCTGCTGTTCCGGCGTCATCAGGCCGCCTGCTTTCAGCTGGTCGACAACGGGCCCTGCCACCGATCCCATGTTGTAGTACAGGAGTCCCGAGAAATTCACGTGACCGTCCTGCGGCAGTTGCGCGCGAAACGCAGCCGAACGCGCTAGCGTCAGCCCCGACGTGCGGCTTTCGATGGCGGCTTCGAGCACCGTCTGGCTGGACCCAAGCAGCAGGTAGCCGTCCGTGAACACATAATCGATTTCGAACGGCAGACTTGGCGACTTGAGCGCGTGGCCCGTCATCCCGTTCACCTGTAAAGTTTCGAGCTGGACACTTGAGGAACCGGCGGGAGCGTTCTGCTGCGCCGTCTTCACCGCCTGCTCGAACGCCCATTCGAGGCGCGCCGGATTATCCACCTCGATCGCGATTTTCCAACTGGGCGTGGGCAGCAGCGGTCCGTCGAAGGCGACGGTCATCTCGCCGCCGAGATTCGCCGCAACATCGTTCAGTAAATTGATACCAGTTTGATTCTGGAACTCCGTGATCACTGCGGCGGGGCCCGTTTCCGTACCGGCAAGCCCGATCAACTCCTGCAACAGCGTCCCCGGATTCTTGACGACGAAGGAAGCGGCAAAGCTGGCTTCCGGCGATACGAAGTCGAGCGTCCCCATCGGCCCCGGCTGGGCCAGCCAGCTCATCAACCCATGCCTGGCGCCGGAAAAGCTCAGGATCGCGCTGTTTTCCGTGCGGCCGAGATTTTCCTTGCGCTCGATCACCAGGTAGCGGACGTTGTCGAGACCGGAGATGGGCGCGGCCTTGGTCATGTCATGTGACGCGTTCTGTGATGTAGGTACGTTTTGCTTGACGATTTGTTCCATGTCTACCGCGAAAATCCAGCCGGCGCCCGCTTGGTAGCTCTTCGAAATGCGCGCCCATAGCGGCGTCCCGACGAACCCGGATGCGACGAATCCAGAAGCCTCGAATCCGGAAGCCGAACTCGCAGGAGTTTGGGCTGAACCCGCGCCCGCATCGATCGCGGCCTCCACCCGGGCGAGCGACGCAACCTGGCCGCCCAGCGCGACAACATTAAAACCGCCGTTGCCGTGCACCATCACCAGCGGTCCGCGACTTCCCGGCGCCAGCCCGGCATGGCGCGGATCTTGAATCAGCAGCGGCAAGACCGCGTTCGAAGCCCCCGCTCCGCCAATCGCTTTGAGCTTTCCGAACTGCTGTTCCAGCAACGCGCTGAGCCCTGGTCGCGTCACTTCTGCGATCACCAGCGGTTCTTGAATTTTCCCGTTCACCGAGGGAATCGCGAGCACCACTTCGTCACCTAGATACGCGCCGATACTTTGCACCTGGCCGACGATGGCGCGCAACTGCAGCGTCTCGGTCTCATTCCACCATTCACGCAGCACCGGACTCTGGGCCACTCGCTCCTCAAGAATGCTGTTGGCTTCGGCAAGCACCGGCGCCAGATTCGGTATCGACGCGAAGATCGCCGTGTTCTCCGGTAACAACCCAGCAAGTTTTGATTGATACCGCAACCCCGGACCGGGAATCGCCTCGATACTCTTCTGGATCACCGACAGCTCGCCCAGCAGCGCCAGGTACTTTGCGGAATTCGCGCTCCAGGCGACATCCTGGGCGACCGAAGTGTTCGACATGGAAACGCTGGTGGCCGCTTGATCGCCGCGATGCAGCAGCTGCGTCGAGCCTTCCTCATCCACCTTGACTTCGCCTTCCACCACCGACACGCGCGAGCCTTTGGTTCCGCGGCTCACTTCGAAAATGGTGCCCTTCACCGAAACCGCGCAATCCGGCGTGATCACTTCCAGACGCCCTCGGCGCTGCTTGGCGGCTTCGATCATCACCGAGCCGCGGTCCAGATAAATGCTCTTGCCGCTCCATTTTTCAGATAGCGTGAGCCCGCTGCGCTCCGCCATTTCGATTCTCGATCCATCCCGCAACTCGACCACCGCGCGCGATCCCTTCGCCGTGCGAATCTCGTCGTGCTCGTTCAACCGTGCGCCTGTCGAGAGCGCCATCAAGCCCTGCTCGGAGACCAGATACAGGCCGCCGTCGATCGATGCGACCGTCGCGCGCGGACCGGCCGGCGCGAACACACGGTCGAGCACCGGCGGCAGCGTCACACCCATGGCCGCGAGGATCGCCGCCGCAATCGCGTAGGGGATCGCTCTGCGGATCACCCGCGTAGCGGTCGAAGGTCTCGAGGTGATCGGAATTACGGTCGGGCGAGGACCTTGAGTCGCCTCGTGAAACACCCGGCGGCATGCCACGCAGGAATGCAGATGGTCCTCGACCAGCATTCGCCGGGCTTCGCTTAAGGTGTTCGAGCGATAAGCCGGCAGCACGGCTCGGAAATCGGCGCACGAGTTGAGATGTTCGACGCTTGACGACAAACCCGCGTCGCTGATTACAGCCCCACCGGCTTCGGCTTCGAGGCGCGCTCGCACACGTGCCGCGGCATCGCGAACAGCCTGCGGATCGGGGACATCGTTGCGGACGGCGTCAATCATTTGATCCAACGACACTTCATCGAACTCGCGGTTTCTCATTTCGCCACCCCCTTCAACGTGATTCCCTTCGTCGTTCCCTTGATCAATTCCTGCTGCAATTTCTTTCGCGCGCGATGCACCGTCACCGCGACCACAATTTGCGACATACCCATTAACTTTGCAATCTCCGGATTGGTATAGCCCTCGAAAAATCGCAGCGCGACCATCTCGGCCGTTTTCGGACTCAGCTTCGATAGCGCGCGGCGCATGGTGTCGCGCAAGTCGCGCAGCTCGGTGCAGGACCCGCTGGTCGCCATGTGCTCCAGCTCCAGAGTGTTATCGGCTTGCCGAGACCGCACGATATCCAACGCGGCGTTCACCGCCGCCCGCCGCAGGTAGCTCTCGGGATTCTCGATCTCCGCCATCGCAGCCGAATCCCGCTTCAACATACGCATGAATACCGTCTGCATCACGTCCTCGGCGTCGGGCGCGTTGCCGGTGATGCGATGCGCCGTGCGGTACACCATGGCGTGGTGCGCCTCGTATAGCTCATCGAGCGGTTTGGGGATCGTCGAAACGGGATCTTCTCCTGATCGTGCTAGACGTTGTTGTGCTGAACGTTGTTCTGCTAATTGTGGTGCCAGTAGCACGCCGCCTCCTGTTCATAAGGAAGACGGGTCGTTAGGTTGATTATTACAGGTGAGGGAGCCGGTTTTCGGATACTATGGCCGTAAGATGTGGCGACCTGGGCTATTAGTTCTCGTGATTTCGGTGATCGGTCGGGCGCAGGATGCGCGACTCAGCCAGATAAAGGCGATCTTGGAGCCGATGCGTGCACATCCTTTGGATCACTCGGAAACTCGGGGCGCAACGCCCGAGTTCACGACGGTGAAGCATCTGCTGCGGGATTGGATCGAATCCAAGTTGGCGAATTTGAAGCAGGGGGACGATCCGACTGCTCTGGGGGGACCATTGAACGATCAGCTACACAAAGCTGGGCTGATAGGGCGATGGCCAGACGACCCTGCGGACGCGCTCGGCATCTCCCCGGGGTTTGTAAAAGAAATCGCCATCCGGCATGACACGTCGCTCGTCATCACTACAGGCCTGAGCATCGAAAACTGTGGGTTCGACGAATCCGCCTACATCTACGATCTCACTGCTGATCATTGGCGGCGTGTTTGGGTAGATGAGCAGAGTGATTACGCGGAAAAGAAGTACCTCCCGCAGGGTTACCGCGGCGTCTACATCTCGCCGCCCAACTATGCCCAGGGGGCGGATCGAAGCGAGCGCTTGGTGCTCACGCTCGGACGGCACGATTGGTGCACGTCGAGTTGGCAAGACGTCTACTATCGCGTGTGGCGGATCAAATCGAGCTATCCCACGCCTAAGCTGCTCATCGACGGGCCGGTGGAATGGGCGTTTGGCGCCCGGGAACCTGAGATCAAAGGGAGCGTGGGATTCAATGACGTTCTGATCGAATACACAATCGCAGGCGGCTTCCACAGTCGCGAAGAGGTGCGGCACTATCGAGTCGGTCCCGACGACAAAGTCACGCGCATTGATCCGCTCGCACTGAGGCCGACCGATTTCGTCGAAGAATGGGGTCTGCGTTCGTGGGCGACAAGTTCAACCTGGACTCAACCGTCGTCGCGCCAAAAACTCGCCGCAGCATACGAACGTCTCAAGTCCCGGTCCGGGGAGCGCGATTACGGCCCGACCACGCACTGCTCGGACCGCCCGGATCTTTGGCAGGTCAACCTCACCTCTGGCTTCGAAACCGCCGGCACGTCGATGTATTTCCTGGTCCGCTGGAGACCGCCATATCGATTCACAATGGTCGACGCCAGCGATCACCGCTGGCCCGCTTGTGATGAGCTGGATCCCCGAGCCGACGAGCTTCGAACGCTCTTTCCGTCGCAGGATTGGCGATGATCACACCATATATAGCTGAGCCGAGCAGCCAACCCCAAGATTCAGTACCCCACCCGCTTTACTTTCCCCGAGATCCGGTTTAGTATAAAAACACTCCCCCTGAAGAACGTCTAATGCTATTGCGTTAGGCCGCTAGACTTGGATTAGAGAGGGGCTCGCCTTGCTCAAACTCAAACGCGTCGATATCCAGGGATTCAAATCCTTCTACGACCGGACCGAGATGCGATTCCACGGCTCGGGCATCGCCGCGATTGTCGGTCCCAACGGCTGCGGAAAATCGAACCTCAGCGACGCCATTAGTTGGGTGCTAGGCGAGCAGAGCGCGAAAACCCTCCGCGGCGCGCGCATGGAAGATGTGATCTTCGCGGGTACGCGGGACCGCAAGCCGCTCGGGTTGGCGCAGGTCACTTTGACGATGACCGATCCGGCCGCGCACGTCGCTCTTGAATCCGCTGCCCCTCTCGTCATTGAGACGAACGGGGCTGAGGTAAGCACGAACGGTCACGCGAACGGTCACACAAACGGACATGCTAACGGCCACGCCAACGCGAGCACCCACGCACACGCCAAACCCGAGGACATCACCATCACGCGCCGGCTGTATCGATCCGGCGAAAGCGAATATCTGATCAACGGCCACATGGCGCGCCTCCGCGACATTCAGGATCTGTTCAGCGGCACCGGCCTCGGCCCGGAAAGCTACGCGATTATCGAGCAGGGCCGCATCGGACAGATCCTCTCGAACAAACCCGCCGACCGGCGCGCGGTCATCGAAGAGGCCGCGGGCATCGGCAAGTACAAAACGCGCAAGCGGCTGGCCGAGGCGAGGCTCGAAAGCGCGCGGCAGAATCTTTCGCGCGTGTTCGACATTCTGGAAGAAGTCGGGCGGCAAGCGAATTCGCTGAAGCGGCAGGCTTCGAAAGCGCGACGCTACGAAGAATTGCGCGGAGAAATGATCACGCACCTGCGTCGCGCCGTCTCAGGACGATTCCAGATGCTCGAACGCGAGGCCGTTAAGCTCGCGCTGGATCTGAACGGAGCGCACTCGGCTTTTCAAGACCTGTCCAAACAGGTTCAGGAGCAGGAACAGGCGCACACGCGCACGCAGGAGTCGTGTTATCGCGTGGATAAGGAACTGACCGCGGCCCGCGGTAACGTGGCCGAGCTGAATCTGGAATCCGAGCGCACGCGTGGAAGACTGGAGCTGCAAGCCAAGCAAATCGCCGCGATTGACGATCGGCTATCGGCGGGCGAAGCCGAGACGCAGGAACTCGAAGCCCGGCATGAGCGCGAGGCCGCGGAATTGGAAATTGCCGGGCTGGCCGTCGCCGCGATCGAGCAGGAAAGCGGATCTCTGCGGGCGCGGCTCGACGAGAAAACCCAGGAGCGGGACGCCTTACAGCGCGATCTGCGGGAACGCGAGCGCGGCCTGGAGCAATCCCGCACCCAAGTACTCAAACTGCTGGGCGATTCTTCGGCGCTGCGGAATCAGCTCGCCCAGCTCGACGAATATCTGGCGGCGATCGAGCGCGACGCGGCCCGCTCGCGCAAGGAAGAAGAATCGGCGGCGGCCGATCAGGCGCGCCTCACGCAGGTGAAAAACGACCTGTCGTCGAGACTGGCCGCGCAGCAGATCCAGCTTGAATCGCTCACCGATCGGCGTCGCGCGGCGGACGGCGAACTGAAGGCTCGGCAGGCGCGAACCGTCGAGGTCCGTCATCAACTTGACGCGATCCGGACTTCCCTATCGAGAGAACGCGCGCGCAAGGATTCGCTCGAAGAAATTTTGTCGCACCGCGCTTACACCACCGAATCGGTCAAGCGGCTGTTCCTGGATGTGGAGCACGGCCAGATCGAAGGATTCCGGCCGTCGGGCGTGCTCGCCGATTTCGTCGAGGTCGCCGACGCATCCTGGGAAAAAGCCTGCGAGGAATTCCTGCACGAGGAACTGGAGTACGTGGTGGTCAGCGGGTGGAACGAAGCCGAGCGCGGCGTGGAACTGATGCGCGCCGGGTCGGACGGGCGCGCGACCTTCCTGGTGCACCCGGAAGCCAGCGCGGCCTCGCCGCTGGCGCCCGATCTCGGGTCGTATCCCGGCGTCTTGGGACGCCTGCGCGACATGCTGCGGCTGACCAACGGATTCGCAGAGGCGCCCCAGGGCTTACTTCCAAGACTCGCCCGCTGTTTCCTGGTGACCGATCGCGGCGCGGCGCAAATGCTCGCGACGGCGAATGCGGATTGCTATTTCCTGTTGCAGGACGGCGTCAGCTATCACGGCCACGCGGTGAGCGGCGGGCACAAAACCGCCGGCGGACCCTTGGCGCTCAAGCGCGAATTGCGCGAGTTGAGCGGGCAGGTGGAAACGCGGCAGCGCGAATCCGACGAATTGAGCGGCGAATTGGAAGAGCTGGAGCGCGGGACCGCGATTCTCGCCGAAGACCTGGAACAACTCCGCGCCGTGCAGCAGGCCCAGGAAAAAGACGCGCTGGCCCTCGACCATGAGCAGCGCAAGCTGGCCGAAGAATTCGCGCGGGCGGGATCGCGATTGTCCGTAGCTCGTCTGGAACTCGAGAGGTTAACTCGCGAAGACCACCGGTCGCGCGAACAGCGCGAGCTGAACCAGGCGCGGGTCGCTGAAAAAGAGCAGGCGCGCTTCGATCAGGAAAAACTGCTGGAAGAGGCGCGCGGCGAATTTGAGCGATTGCAGACGCATGCTCATGGGATCGGCGAAGAGCACGCGGCGCTGCGGGCGAGCCTGGCGGGCGTGGAAGAGCGGTCGCGCAGCGAGAAGGCGTCCGCGGCCCGCCTGGAAAATCAGGTCCGGCAATTGGCCGCGCGGCGCGAAGATCTCGCGCGTGAACTGGAACGTATGGGCGTCGAGCGGGCGCGATTGCTCGGCGACAACATCGAGCTGGACCAACGGGCCGCGGACCTGGCGCGGCAATCGAGCGTCGCCGCCGCAGCCGTGAAGCGGCTGGCGACCGAGGAGACCGAAGGCCGCGCGGCTCTGGCGGCGCTCGACGATTCGTTGAAGGCGCTCCGCGTGGAAGCCCAGGCGGCGCAGGAACGGCGATCGGAAATCGAGCTGGAGCTGGTAAAGAAACAGGCCGAGATGAAGTATCTCGACGAGACCAGCCGCAAGGAGTTGAACGCATCCGCATCGGAGATCGCCGCGGAGTTGATGGCGCACGAAGAAGCTCAGGCCGAAATCAGCGTCGAGGAATCCGAACAGCGCTATCAGGACGTGCGCGCGCGAATCGAAGCCCTGGGGCCGGTGAACCCGCAGGCGCTTGAGGAATTTCAGGAGGCGCAGCAGCGCTACGACTTCCTGAACACTCAGCGGCAGGACCTGATCGATTCCATTCGCGACACCGAAACCGCCATTCATGAGCTCGACACTGAATCGCGCCGGAGATTCAAGGAAGCCTTCGACGGGATTAATGAGCACTTCCGCAAAATGTTCCAGGTGCTGTTCGGCGGAGGCCAGGGAGAGATGCGCCTGACCGACGAAACCAATCTTTCTGAAAGCGGAATCGACCTGGTGGCATCGCCCCCGGGCAAGCGCCTGCAAAACGTGCTGCTGCTTTCCGGCGGCGAGAAATCCCTGACCGCGATGGCGCTGCTGATGGCCATCTTCCGCTATACCCCCAGCCCGTTCTGCATTCTCGACGAAGTGGACGCCCCCCTCGACGAGCCCAACATCGAGCGGCTCACGCGCCTGCTGAAAGATATGGCGTCGGAGACGCAGTTCATCGTGATCACCCACGCCAAGCGAACCATGGAGGCGGCGCAAGCGCTTTACGGGGTGACCATGCAGGAACCCGGCGTGTCGAAACTGGTGAGCGTGAAGTTCGATCCGCCGCTTCCGACAGCCTCGCCGACCTCCGTCGCGATGACCGCAGTGTAATCGCGACCTTGCAACTCGGCTTGACGGCGGATGTGGGGTCGCCCGGTCGAATCGACAAAGCCAGTCACGCCGTAAGCCCTTGGACCCCCAGTACTTCCCCGCGTCGGACCAGTACTTCTTGACCCTTGACTTCAGGTTTTCTTGACCTCAGATTTTCCTTGACTTTGGATAACTATTAGCCAACAATAGGACATTCGACCTGTTGACCGTGCGGAGGAGGCTCTAGAGCCGGGCCCTTTGGAGGAGGGGTTACAAGTTGATGAAACCAAACACAAAAGCTTTGTTCGGGGGATGCCGAGAGGCTTGCGCCCAGGCGTTTACCGCCCCGACCTCAGTAGTTAAGATCGCCGGGTCGAATCCGGAACCAAAGAGTTTATCGGGAGGGAAAATGCATTCGAATTTCTTTAAGACGGCTGTAGTGCTAGGTGGATTTCTGCTGGTCCCGGCATTGATGCAGGCGCAAGGCACCGATCCTTTACCACCGCCCCCGTCGACTTTGACGCCAACTCCGCCTCCCGCCGCCTGCACTTCGGGCACAGAGACTGCCAATACCTGGTGTACGATCTCGATGCCGACGGGTTTCCCGGGCACCATGATGCTGTTAACCGACGGAAGAGTGATGATTCAAGACAACGGTGGGACGGCTGGGGAGTGCGGTCCGGACTGGAAACTTTTGACGCCGGCTGCTAACGGCGACTATGGGACCGGCACTTGGACGACCACCGCTTCCATGGCCACTCCACGGCTCTACTTTGGGTCCGAAGTCATGCAGAACGGCAAAGTGTGGGTCCTGGGAGGCGAATACAGCGGACCGAGTTGTTCTTCCAGTGGCGCCACCGAGATCATCGCGACCGGCGAAATCTACGATCCCGCGGCCGACACGTGGACTGCGGTCACCACCTACCCGCTGACAGCGTCCTGCAACAGCTTTCGCGGGGGCACTGGTGAGGCGTGTTTCGGCGACGACCCATCCATACTTCTTCCGGGCGGTAACATTCTCGCAGGAGACATCTTCACCGCCACACCGATGATCTGGACTCCCAGCGCTTCTGCCACGGGCGCGCCCGGTACGTGGGCCCTGGCGGGAACCAAAGTCTATGCCGATCGAAGCGACGAAGAGGGGTGGATGAAACTGCCGAACGGCAATGTCGTCGTCTACGACCTTTTCCAGAGCATCACGGATGGTGCGGGTCGCGCCGAGATGTATACTCCGGGCGGCGCGGGTACGTGGGCGAACATCACGCCAACGTTCAACGGTAACACTGGCACCTTGCCGGTGATGAGCAGCGGCGCGCTCGGTGACGAAATGGGGCCCGGCATGCGGTTGCAAGACGGGCGGCTTTTTATCGTCGGTGCAAACCAACACACGGCTTTGTATAACTCCACCACCAAAGTTTGGGCGGCGGGACCGGATACCATCGGACCTGCAATAACTGGAACCTGCCTCAGTTCTTGCAACTACGGCGCGGACGACGCTCCCGCGGCCGAATTGCCCACGGGCCACATAATCTATGCCGCCGATGCGGGCGTGTCGAAAACCATTTTCAGCGCGCCTGTCTGTCTGTTCGATTTCAACCCGGCCACGAACACGACCTCGCTTATGTCGCCGCAACCCCCTAATGGTCTTGCTGGCAGTACTTGTGATACTCCTGCTGCCGCTAATAATTCGTTCTCCGCTTACTACCTCAGGATGCTGATGCTGCCCACCGGGCAGATGCTGTTTAACGACTTCGGTTCATCAGGGGCGGTAGTCTATCTTTACACCCCGACGAGCCGCAATGCCGCCCTGCCGTACAGGCCGGTTGTCCAGAGTGTTACCGGGACGCGACCCACGTTAACGGTGACCGGGCTCCAACTCAACGGCCCGTCCGCGGGAGCCGATTATGGCGATGATGCCAATATGGACGAGAATTTCCCCGTCGTGCGGCTGGTGAACGCGGCCGGGACCCTCACCTACTATTGCACGACGACCGCGTGGAGTTCCGTTGCAGTTGGCAACGTGGGTGCGGAAACTGTCACTGTTACGGTCCCCGCGGGGGTTCCGAGCGGAAGTTATACACTGATCGTCAGTGGCGCGGGAGTCCAGAGTGTGCCGGTTGCGGTCACAATGTAAGCGTCACCCAGACATCGAACTCGGACGAGAGAATTTATGAATATCACTTTAGATCGAATCAGAGCCAAGCCCCTGACGAGCTTGGGAGTATTGGTCTTGCTGATCGCGGCGCCGTCGGTTTCGCGGGCGACGACTGCATATAGCAACTTTGGCGCCGGCTTCGCTTACAACACTACTCAGGGACTTGTGGTCGGCAACGACCTAGCCGGGGATAACCTCGCCGAGGCGGATACTTTCACCCCTTCAAGTACGCTCGACTTCTCAACCATCGAGATCGCCCTTAGCTGCCTTGCCACCGGCGACTGCCCCAACAGCTTCACAGTAGATCTCACGACGGACAACTCAGGCGTTCCCAATACCAGCGGGGGCGGCGTGCTGGCAAGCTTCACTGTTACGGGCAGTACGCTGCCGATCTTCGGCGTCAGCACCCACCTCACGCTCACCTATGCCGGTTCGCCGCTAGCGCTGAACTCCGGCACAGCGTATTGGATTGCCGTCCTGCCGGACGCGGGAGGGGTCGATCAAATCGTATGGAATTGGAATACGACCGGTGACATTTCCAGTCAGGCGGTCGCGTCTAACGGTGGCGGACCGAGTGACGCCTGGTTAGCGCCTTCGGGCCAAACGCCGGGCGCCTACGAGGTGGATGGCAACCCCCCGGGCGGTGTACCGGAGCCGGGGACCTTTGGAATGCTGCTAGGCGGCGGTCTGCTGCTCGGCTTACTCCGGAAAATCCAGGGCTAGAGTACCCATAATCAATACCTTCAGAGCCAAGCGAGGACCTTTCGCTGGCTCTTTTTGTTTGTGGGTTCCGGAAACGTCGTCGCCTCGGCGTCCATCCTAAGGATGTCATGGATGCTTCCCGTACTCTCGATCGTCTGGCTGCGATCGGCTGCGTGGCGGCCCTGAACGCTTTCGCGGCCTATGCGCAGTTGACGGTCACCACCTCCAGCCTCCCGTCGGCCACGGCAGGCGTGCCTTACAGCGCCGCTCTGAACGCGACGGGCGGAACACTTCCCTACACCTGGTCCATCGGTGGAAGCCTGCCCCAGGGCTTGACGTTCAACCCGGGCTCGCCTTCGGCGACCATCACTGGAACACCCGCTGCGCCGCCGTGCTGCTTCATTATCGATCCGGCGCCAATCCGTTTCCAGGTAACCGATGCCCAGGGGATGATGGCGTCCGCAGTCCTGTCCGTCATTGTGCAGGATCCTGTCGTCATCACTACCACGGTGTTGCCGCCGGGAAGCCTCGGGACTTCCTATTCCGTGTGCCTGTCCGCGATGGGCGGATCTCTCGCTGAGGGCGAATTCTGGGCGATCACGGCAGGTTCCCTCCCGCCGGGGCTGACGTTGGGGATCAATCCACCCTGCCCCGGAGCCGGGCTGTCTCCGAGCGCCGCCATCTCCGGAACTCCCACGCAAACCGGGAATTTTAACGTGACCATCCAGGTAACGGATCCCCAAAACAATTCCGCGCAGATGTCGTACACCTTGACGGTGGGAAGCGGTGCCAGTGCGTCCCTTAGCGCCGGTCCTCTTGCGCTCAGCGCCGGCTACACCATGGGAGGGGCGGCGCCCGCGGCCCAAGGCCTGGTGATTTCGAGCAGCGGGCCGCCGCTGGCGTACAATTCCACCGTAAATTACGTCGCGGGATCGAGCGGGAATTCGAACTGGGTGAGCTTCACGAATCCGTCAGGAATCACGCCGGGCACGGTCGGCGTGACGTTGAATCCATCGGGCTTGCCGGCGGGTGTCTACAAGGCCAACATTGCGATCACGTCCAGCGCCTCAAACAGCCCGCTCTCTGTTCCGGTCACATTGACGGTCACGCCCGCGATCACTCTCATCGTGACCCCGCCGACCGTCACCTTCACGTATGTACAGGGCGCGGCCATGCCGCCGCCGCAGCAGGTCCAGTTCACCACCAGCAGCGGATCGCTCGCCTATAGTTTCAATGTGAACCAGGTGAGCTGGTTACTGGTGCTTCCTCCCGGCGGAGTCAACCCCAGTGCCCTGGCCCTGTCGGTCAATCCGGCGGGCCTGGCTGCGGGACTCTACACCACCACGATCCAGGTCTTCGCCAGCGGGGCGGTGAACAGCCCGCAGTCTCTCCCTGTCACTTTGATGGTCCAGAACGCGACACCCGCGATCACCTCGGTCCTGAATGGGGCGAGCCTGCAGGTGGGGGCGCTTGCGGCAGGGTCCATCATGACCATCAAGGGCAGCGGGCTGGGTCCGAATGTGGGTGTTTCCATGCAGCCGGATGCGAAGGGCGACTATGGAACCAACCTGGCCGGCGTCCAAGTGATGTTCGATGGCGTGGCCGGTACGATGCTGTACGCGCAGTCCGGCCAGATCAACGCGATCGTTCCGTTTGGGATCAGCGGACAATCGGGCACCACGATACAGATCGCCTACCAGAATATGGACTCAGCCTCCTACCGTCAGCCGATCCAGCCGGCCGCTCCCGCGCTGTTCACGGCTTCGGCGTCCGGAACCGGCCAGGGAGCGATCCTGAATCAGGATTTCACGGTGAATTCGGATTCCAACCCCGCCCACCCGGGAACCATTGTGGCGCTCTTCGGCACCGGCGGAGGACCCTTTCAGACGGCGATGGGCGATGGGACCACCGCGGGAGTCACGAACCTGGCGCTGCCGGTCACGGCGCAGGTGGGCGGAGTGAACGCCCAGGTGATGTATGCGGGCTCCGCTCCCGGATTGGTCGCGGGCGGCGTCCAGATCAACGTGATGATCCCGGCGAACACGGCGGCCGGAGATGTAGCGGTGGTGGTGATGGTGAACGGCGTAGCGAGCCAGTCACCTGTCATGGTGGCGGTCCGCTAGAGCGCACAGGCAGCCGTTGTGCGCGATTCAAATCGGGCGCACAGTCCGATCGCGCGACGGCTGAAGCGCTAATTACTCGGTTCGAATCGCTTCCAGCGGATCGATCGCGGCAGCTCTTCGCGCAGGCAGAAACGCCGCCAGCGCCGAGACCGCTCCCAGCACCGCGACCGCCGCGCCCAGCGTCACAAGATCCATCGGACTCACGCCAAACAGCACCGATTTCATGACGCGCTCCGCAGCGAACGTGAGCACCAGGCCCAGCACGATCCCGCCTGCCAGCATTCTCCCCGCGCCCGCGAACACCAGGCGCATGATCCCACTCGAACTCGCTCCCAGCGCGATGCGCACACCGATCTCGCGGGTTCGCGCGGTCACTACCAGCGAAATCAAACTGTAAAGCCCCACCGAGGCGAGCAGCATCGCCGACGCCGCGAACAGCCCCAGGAATCCGGCATTGAGCCGCGGCTGTTCCAGCGCATCGTCGACCAGCGTGTCCAGCATCTTCATGCCGAACAGCGCGCGATTCGGATCGGCTTCGTGAACCACTTGACGGATGCTCTTGATCAGCAGGCGCGGATCGCCCTGGGATCGCACCACGTATTCGGGATCGGGCCACGCGCCGCCGGCCATGCAGCTATACACGTAGGGCGCGAGTGATGCGCCCAAGCCGTCCTCTTTCACATCGCCGATGATGCCGACAATTTCATGGGCGGGGAGGCTCAGAGGATCCTGCACGAATCGCAAGTGCCGTCCGACGACGCTCTGGCCTTTCCCAATAAGTTCGGCAAAGCGGCGGTTGACCATGGCTTTGCCCGGAACCGGCGGCTTATCAAAACCGGCAAAGGACTGTATCGCGGGGCACCATTCGCCCGCCACCAACGGGTATTTCAACGCCTGTAGATATCCTGCGCTAACAGTGCGCTCACCGGTCGTATAAGTGGAGCTTTCCTCGGTCCGGGCGATGCCTTCGATCACGACCTGGTAGTTCAGCGTCGCGTTGGACGCCGGAAAGAAATTGGTGAGGCCGGCGGCCTCGACGCCCGGCAGCCGCTGGAGCGACGAAAGAACATCCATTTGCAGACGGCCGATGCGCGGGCGGTCCTCGTCCCAGGCGGCGCCGACATGGAACGTCAGCACGTGTCCGGTATCGAATCCGGTATCCACGTGGCTGAGATTGTAGTAACTGCGCAGCAATAATCCGGCGCTGGCCAGCAAAAGCACCGTGAGGGAAAGCTGCGCGACCACCAGGCCGCGCTGCAATACGCGGCGTCCGCCCGCGACGCTCCGCGACGATTCGCCCAGGAGCTTTGCGAGATTCGGGCGCGTCGACTGAATCGCCGGAACCAGGCCGAAGACCACGGCGGCGGCGAGCGTCGCGAGCGCGGTGAACGCGACCGCGCGCCAATCGAACTGAAGCTCCGCCATCCGGGGCAAGGAAGCGAACAATTTCGACATCAGGTTCACGCCGGCGAAGGCCGCGGCGCTTCCCAAAACTGCGCCGGCCACTGCGATCAGCAGGACCTCGCGCATCACCGTCGCGACCACCTGGCCGCGCGAGGCGCCGACTGAGCTGCGAATCGCCATCTCCCGCTCGCGCTGGTGAAGCTGGGCCATCGTCAACCCCGCGATGTTCGCCACCGCGATCAGCAGCAGCAATCCCACTGCGCCGAACACCAGCAGCAGCGTCCGGCGATATTCGCCCACGCGCAGTTCCTTCAAATCGCCCACCAGCGCGGACCAGCCCTTGTCGCTTTGCGGATACTGCTCGCCCAAACGCCGCTGCACGCGCGCGAGATCCGCCTGAGCCCTCTGAATCGTCACGCCCGGTTTCATGCGGCCGACGCCGTTATAAAAACGCGCCTCGCGAAGTTGCGTCAACAAATAGGAATTGAGCTGCGCGGGGACCCACAAGTCGACTGAAGTTGCTGAGGTCGTGAACTCCTTCGGCATCACGCCGACGATCGAATAGCCTTTACCGCCGATCACCAGGCGCTTGCCGATCGCGTTGCGATCCTGCGCATACCGCCGCGTCCAAAAAGCATGGCTGATGATCGCGGAGGTGGGTCCGCCCGCGACGTCCTCCTCTTTCGTAAACGTGCGTCCGATGAGCGGGCGGGTTGCATATACCTCGAAATAGCGCGGCGAGACGCGACGGCCGGCCAGGCGCTCAGGCTCCGGGCCGCTGGTGTCGGTGACATTTTCGGCATACTGCGCCGCGATCGCCTCGAACGTCTGGTTCATCCGATTCCATTCCTCCAGACGCACCGGCGCAATCAGGCTCTCCGTCTTGCTTTTGGAAGGGCTGGCTTCGTAAACCGTCACCAGGCGATCGGGATCGGGATAAGGCAGCGGCTTTAGAAGAATCGTATCGACTACGGAGAACAAAGCCGTGGTCGCGCCGATTCCGAGCACCAGCATCAGCAGCGCGGTGATGCTATAGCCGGGGCGGCGCAGCAACGCGCGGCATGCGATGGTCCACTGTTTCATCGTTCACCTCGTGGTGTTGCGCAATTGGTATAACCCCTATCACGCGATTCAACCATGAGACGTTCACGGGTTACCCAAGGTTTGCAACGTTCGCGTTGTCCGTGATAGAGTCCCAAGGCGGAGGTGCATTCCGGATGTTCGAACCGATCGAAAAACCGTCGCGGTTTCCAAAAGGCGAGCGCGTATATGTGAAGCAACGCTTATATGCCGTCGTGCCCTACTTTGTGGGGTTCGTCTGTTGGTTCTTGGGGGCTGAGGTTTTGAGGACCCCTGCTTCCCTCCGTTATGGGTTGTATATTGCCGCCGTTGTTTTCTGGGCTGTTGCAGCGGTATTCTTCGTACGCTTGGAACGGAAGCTCAGGAAATACAGGGCGACCGGAGTAATAGAATAGCTCGGATGCCTGTCGAGACCGTTCGAGGACCCATCGAAACCACGCAGCTCGGCGTCACGCTGATGCATGAGCACGTGTTCATTCTGGATAGCGAAATCTTCAACAACTATCCGGAAGAGTGGGGCGACGAAGAGAAGCGCGTAGCGGCCGCGGTGGCGCGCATGAATGAGCTGGCCTCCCGCGGCGTGGATACGATCGTCGACCTGACGGTGATGGGCCTGGGCCGCTTCATCCCGCGCATCCAGCGCGTCGCGGCGCAAACAAAATTGAACATTATTGTTGCGACCGGAATTTACACCTACAACGACCTGCCGTTCTTTTTCCACTTCCGCGGCCCCGGAACGGTGTTCGGCGGCCCCGAGGTGATCGCCGACATGTTCGTCCGCGACATTGAGCGGGGCATCGCCGATACCGGCGTCAAGGCGGGCATCCTGAAATGCGCAACCGACGCTCCGGGCTTGACGCCGGGCGTCGAACGAATTTTGCGAGCCACGGCGCAGGCGCATCGCCGCACGGGCACTCCGATTTCGACGCATACGAATGCGCGCAGGCGGGTCGGCCTGGATCAGCAGCGCGTGTTTCGCGAAGAGGGCGTGGATCTGTCGCGCGTGGTGATCGGGCATTCGGGCGACACCACCGATCTCGATTATCTGGAAGAGCTGATCGGCAACGGATCGTATATCGGGATGGATCGCTTCGGCATCGATACCATTCTGTCGTTTGAAGACCGCGTGAACACTGTGGCGCAGATGTGTAAGCGTGGGCACGTGGGGAAAATGGTGCTGTCGCACGACGCGGCGTGTTTCAGTCACTGGCTGCCGGAAGGGCCGCTCGCCCAGGCGCTGCCGCGTTGGAATTATCTGCACATCCACAACGACGTAATTCCCGCGCTGAAGAAAGCCGGTGTGACGGATGATCAATTGAACACGATGTTGGTCAAGAATCCCCGCAAGTTTTTCGAGCAGACCGAGCCGTGACCAAAGGGAGCGGCCCTTAAAAGATTTCTCCGCATACACAATTGCCTCATCATGGAAACCACCAGACTGCATCCGTTCGACGAATCAGGAATCGCGCGCGGCGCCGGAGGCGCCCATCCAAACGACGATGCCGTCGCCCACTATCCCGGGAGCGACGCGGTCGCTCGCTATCAATGCCTCGCGCGATCGCTGGTCGAAATGCTACGGGCGACCGTCGACAAATCTCCCGACGCCGAAGCGATTGTCGAAGTAGGCGGCGAGCGCATCCACTATCGCGAGCTGTGGGATCGCTCCGCGCGCGTCGCCGGAGGGTTGCGAAGCGCGGGTATTTCGCGCGGCGACCGCGTCGCCATCCGCCTCGGCAACAGCCTCGACTGGTGCATTGCATTCTGGGGAATTCAGCTCTCAGGCGCAATCGCGGTGCCGGTGAACACACGCTTCAGCGAAGCCGAGACGGAATACGTCATCAACGATTCCGGAAGCAAGTTCGTGTTCATGCCCGGGGTGTCGTTAAGTGACGCGTTGGGCGACGCGTTTACAAGAGCCACGCCGTTCGCGGCCGAGGACTCGCAACCCGACGACGTCGCCGCGATCTTCTATACCAGCGGCACCACCGGTTTTCCTAAAGGCGCGATGACCACCCACGAGGGTTTTCTCTCGAACATCGAGACCTGCCGCCGCATCGTTCCGCTCCCGTTCGACGGCAGCGTCCGCACGCTGGTTTCGGTGCCGCTGTTTCACGTCACCGGGTGCAACAGCCAGCTCCTGCCTTCCTGCGCGAGCGGCGGCGCGACTGTCATCATGCCGGCGTTCAACGTTCAATCCTTCCTGAAATTAATCGGCGATGAACGGGTCAACTCATTGACCTCCGTGCCGGCGGTGTTCTGGCTCGCGATCCAGCAGCCGAATTTTTCTGAGATCGATACCAAAGCCGTGCGCTGGGTGATGTACGGCGGCGCCCCGATCGCGCCCGATCTGGTCGCGCGGATTCTCGAATCTTTTCCCAACGCGCGCGTGGGCAATGGATTCGGACTCACCGAAACTTCGTCGGTCGCGACATTTCTTCCGCATGAATACGCCCGGCTGCGGCCGGAAACCGTTGGCTTCGCGGCGCCGGTCATCGATTTGAAATTGGAAGACGGGATCGATGCCTCGGGAGTCGGCGAGCTGTTGATTCGCGGTCCTAACATCGTCAAGGGATATTGGGGAAAGCCGGAGGCGACGGCGGAAGCCTTCGCGGGCGGCTGGCTGCACACGGGCGACTTGGCGCGAATCGACGCCCAGGGATTCGTGCAGATTGTCGACCGTAAGAAGGACATGGTGAATCGCGGCGGCGAAAACGTTTACTGCGTGGAGGTGGAAAACGCGCTGGCCGCGCATCCTGCGGTGTTCGAAGTGGCGGTGATGGGCGTCGCCGATGAAATGATGGGCGAAAAAGTCGGCGCGGTGATCGTGCCGAAGCCGGGAAAAACGGTCGAGCCGGTCGAGCTCCTCGCCTTCGCGCGGGAGCGGCTGGCTGATTTCAAAATCCCGCAGTACGTCGCGATCCGCAGCGAAGCGCTACCCCGCAATCCCGGCGGAAAGATTCTGAAGAAGCAGTTGCGGACCGGGACGGAATGGGGCAAGGCAATCAGGTGAACGATGCCATTATCGCCCGAACATGCCGGTAACATTGACCGATTTTTTACGGCAGTAAAAAGCCTAAATCAGCTCGACGCTATGGAAATTCGCAACGTCGTCGGCGGCGTGCTGAACCCTACGGTGCGCGAAAGCTACTTTACGCTGAACTACCATCGGGCTGCGATCAACATTGAGCTCGTTCTGACGCTCTTGAACACAAAGCAATTTCAGGCCATCGTCATGCTGGCCCGCTCGGTGCTGGAGACGGCTGTAGAGATGAAACTGCTAGCAGTCATTCCGCGCGCGGTTGAGAAGGCTACTCTATTTGCGGAGCTCGAAAAGATGAGGGCCGCTCGGAAGATTGTTGCCTTCAAACACGCCCATCCGGAAATAAAAAACGAGATGAAACCCTACGAAGAATTCCTTCAGGTGAACGAGCAGCGGCTGATGCAGGAAAAGAGCCGGATGTGGCCAACGGCCAAGAGGGTAACTCATTGGTCGCTGATGAACATGGAGGAGCGCGCAAAGTCTCTTGGGAGAGAATTTGATGAACTCTATCAGCTTCACTACTCCCAGTTCAGTTGGTACGTCCATTCGGGGATCACAGGAATCGCGAACCTGAAGGGGGAGACCTTTTCGAACCTATGCGGCGTGGCGTTCAGGCTGACGATGGAGTGTTACGCCCACATCCTGGAATCGATCATCAATGAATTCAAAATTTACAAAGCTGACCCAAGACTAAAGGATAAGATCACCTTTGCAAAGATGCTCCCGTTTACGAATTCGCAAAGAGAAATTGACGCTCTAAGGCACGTACTTCTCGGGGAATAGCTACGATCCCCGCTCGCCCAATCGCGCCGAAACCGCGCCCGCGGAATTCAGGCGCTCTCCCTTGCCCTTGTCGGCCGCGCGCCGGTCAGGGCAAGCGATCAAGCATGGCACGCTCTCTCATTCGGTTGGCGGCGTCGAGGAGATTCGAACCGACCCAGGGCGCAACACGACAAATGCCCCAGCGAGCTTCGTGCCGGCCTCCTCGACTAACCTGATGATCGAGCCTGGGAGGCTGCTGCGAGCGCGCGCCGGAAATCGGATCAGGATAACCCCGGCGCTCGAAACATGCCTAACGAAAGCGAGCCAGCCGAAGTCCTTGTCCTCGGTGAGGACGATGCGGTCCTCGGTGTAGGCCATCTCCATCAGCTCTTCGTCCACGGAGCGGCGCTGAAATTCGCTGACCGCAAAGACATCATGCCCGGTGGAACGTAAAGCTCGCACGACCGCGAAATCGCAGCTCTCGTCCGCCAGGAATCGCATCCGAGCGGCCTACTCGGATTTCACCGCGTAAATCTCTTCGTGAGCAACCGCGTCCGCGGCGTAGGCGAGACATGCGCGTACGTCATCCTCGGTGAGCCGCGGATAAGCATCCAGTAGTTCGGCGGTCGCGGCCCCCTCCGACAGTTTACGGAGCAAGAGTTCCACGGGAATTCGCGTACCGCGAATTACGGGCTTGCCCAGCATCACGGCAGGGTTAATTTCAATGCGACCGGCCATCGTTACTCACCTGGATTGTAGCAGGCGGCGCCAAGAGGTGGTGGAGAGGGCTGGGACGGGTTATGGCGGAGAGGGGGGGATTCGAACCCCCGGTAGACTTTAAAGGCCTACGACGGTTTAGCAAACCGCTGCTTTCGACCACTCAGCCACCTCTCCGCGAGGCTCTGGTGCGGCTACAGTCTGGATAGTAGCACAAGAGTGCCAAAAGTCGAAAGAACGCCCCTTGGAACGCCAAAAGGACGCGGGAATGACGCGGGAAAAACCCCTCGCGCGCCGCGACGCGACGCGGAAAGCTCCGGTGCGGGCTCGCCGGGCGACGCTGGTCCCGTTTTGGACCTCGTCAAACGAAAATGCTCACCCTAAGGTGAGCATTTTGCGCATTCCCTGCTCTTCACAGGGTGATGTACATGGGAGAATCAGATTCGACGGCTTCGCAACCGCCAAAACCTATGTGATTGGATATTAGGGCGTGCGGCAAACTAAGTCAAGCGAAAAACTGGCGATCGTGGAAATCTCCGCAAGTCCATGCTGGGTAGCCACTTGGAGCTTCATTCCGCGCCTGTACCATTGTGGAAAAACTGTTGACAAGCGCGCCGCGGCGTACTCGTTTCCGGTCTAACATCCCGAAATCCCGAGGCTTACTGGCCGCGTCACGCGCTCTTCAAGCTGTCATCGGGGCTCAGTGCATCACCAGCCCATTTCTGGACCGCGCGTAGCCCGGTTCACGGATTTGTCGGACCACTTTCGCGTGGCTGTAACAATGCTTTCAACGGAGTAGGCGCGGACGGTTCACGAATCCCGACCTGGTTCTACTCAGTCAGATGCAGCGTAGTCAACGCCTCAGGGTCCGGGCCCCGCCGGAACTTACGCCGGAGGGTGCGGTAGCCTCCGAAGGCAATCCCCCCAACGATGCACCCCAGAATCATGATTCCGGCGAACACAAACACGTCCAGGATGAAATTCACCTTCTGTTTCACGTCGTCGACGGGAATCTTCTCATTCAGCGTGATATTGGTTTCGTACCGGACGCGCGACAGGATGCGTTCCGCCTCGTCGGCGTCGGGCGGCGCGACCGTTACCGCCACCAGGTCCCCCACCCGGCGGGTGACCACCCCCGGGATTTTCTGAAATTCCTGATAGCGCTCGCGGGCGATACCCGGCGTGGGATAGTCGAAGATCGCCAGCGTCAGCGGCCCCTTAGCCGTCCTGTAGGTACCGAGCTGACCCTCGGTCCCCAGATGAAACGCAGCTACCGACGGAGGTATCCGTGGCTCGAATCGATCGAGCGAAACCGGTCCTACGACGTAGCGTTCCGAGTTGGGAATCAGCCCGTCGACCGGCAGATCCGTCATGAGCACCGGCAAAGGGGAGTTTTCGAGCTTCGGCAAGCCCATATAGACCGGCTGAAGGGACTCGGCCGGCGGCACGGTGCCGGTGAGCCTGAACACGTAGTTGCCGTAAACGAAGATGACTCCGTCGGAGGTTCGCACGGCCAGCCTCGCGGCCACCGCGGATTTCGATGCCGGGACGGGAGACAGCAGCCCGGGAGTCGCGGGTATTGCGCCCGGGGGACGGCGGGATTCGAACAGCGCCATCGCGCCGGTCGAGTCGCGCATGCGCCATGCCGTAGCCGAAAAATGCTTGTCGGCGTAGGTGTAATCCGCCTGCTCGGTCGCGTCGAGACCGTACTCCTCATACAGCGGCTGATCGGGAACCGCGACGGTTTTCACGGGGCCTTTCTTGAAGTAGCCGATCTGATCGGGAAAGATGGCGGCGTGGGCAATCGCGGAAAACAAGAACAAGGCCGCGAATGAACGCGAATGAACGCGAATAAGGCTGGTTTTTTTTATTCGCGTGAATTCGCGTGAATTTGCGGCTATTCTTTCTTTAGAGATTTCTAAGCTCCACAGCATTTTTTGTACTTCTTTCCGCTACCGCACGGGCAAGGATCGTTGCGGCCCGCCGTCTTCTTGGCCAGCACCGGCTGTTTCGGGCCGGAAGCTTCGCCGCCTCCGAACTGGATCGCCGCCAGCTCTTTCTCCTTCTTGCGATGAATGGTGCGGGTCAAATCGAGCACCGAGGTTTGGGCCGCCAGCCGCTGAGCCTCGCTGGCTTGCGTCGCGCCATTCTGCGTGACACCTTGCATGACACCCTGCATGGCCCCCACTGCATCCGGTTCTTCCTCGTCCGGCTCATCGGACCACAACTCGGGGTGCGGCACCTCCGGCACATCGTCGCCGGGGCCGGGTCCTTGTTCCACGCGATGCATGAAGTACAGCCACCGAATGGTTTCGTCCTCGATCCGGTCCATCATGTCCTGGAACATGACGTAGGATTCCTTTTTGTATTCGATCAGCGGGTCCTTCTGGCCGTAGCCGCGCAGGCCGATGCCCTCCTTAAGGTGGTCCATCGAGAGCAGATGGTCTTTCCACTGGTTGTCGATGATGTTGAGCATGATCATGCACTCGGCCTCGCGCAGGTGCTCTGATCCAATCACCGCTTCTTTCTCCTGATATTTATTGAGCAACTGCTCGCGAATGGCCTCCTCGGCCTGGCGGCGGTCCAGATTCATCAACTCCTCGGGGCGGATCTTCACTCCGAATTGCGTGAGAATATCGGTCTCGAGCGCGGTCCAGTCCCAGGCGCTGGGATGCGCCTTTTCGGGACAGCGGAGGTCGATGAACGACGCCAGAATGCCGCCGATAATCTCCTGGATCTTCTCCTTCTGGTCCTCGCCTTCAAGCAGCTTGCGGCGCATGGTGTAGACCGCCTGGCGCTGCTTGTTCATCACGTCGTCGTATTCGAGGATGTGTTTTCGAGCGGCGAAATTCTGCGCTTCGACCGCCTCCTGCGCCTTCGCGACGCGCTTGGTGATCATCTTCGATTCGATGGGCACATCTTCTTCCATACCCAGCCGCAGCATCAGATTCTGCATGCGCTGGCCGCCGAAGATGCGCATCAGATCGTCCTGCAACGACAGGTAAAATCGCGCCGCGCCGGGATCGCCCTGGCGTCCCGCGCGCCCGCGAAGCTGATTATCGATACGGCGGGAATCGTGCCGCTCGGTTCCGACGATGTGCAGGCCGCCCAGCGCGACGACCTCGTCGTGCTCGTGCTGCCACTCGGTTTTGAATCGCCCGTAAACTTCCTCCCACTCCTGGCGCTCCGGCGTCGCCACCGGGCACGTCTGCATGTAATCCGGATCCTTATTCAGCTTGCGCAGGTACTCTTTGGCGGTGAACTCCGGATTACCGCCCAGCAGAATGTCGGTTCCGCGTCCGGCCATGTTGGTGGAAACCGTAACGGCGCCTTTGCGCCCGGCCTGGGCGACGATAAACGCTTCACGCTCGTGATTCTTGGCGTTCAAGATCTCGTGTTTGACGCCCAGTTTCTTCAAGAGGCTGGACAACCGCTCCGATTTTTCGACTGAAATGGTCCCGATCAACACCGGCTGCTTTTTTTCGTAGAGTTCCTGGATCTCTTTTGCGGCGTTGCGGAACTTTTCTTCTTCGGTGCGATACACCACGTCCTGAAACTCGTGGCGCCGCAGAACCTGATTGGTGGGGATGATGGTGACGTCGAGCTTGTAGATCTTCTCGAACTCAGAGGCTTCCGTGTCGGCGGTGCCGGTCATGCCGGCCAGCTTCTTGTACATGCGGAAATAATTCTGGAAGGTGATGGTGGCGAGCGTCTGATTCTCGCGCTGGATCTTCACGCCTTCCTTGGCTTCGACAGCCTGGTGCAATCCATCGCTCCACCGGCGGCCGGGCATCAGGCGGCCCGTGAATTCGTCGACGATGATGACCTCGTCGTCCTTCACCACGTAATCGCGATCGCGATGGAACAGCACGTGGGCCTTCAGGGCCTGCTGCACGTGGTGATTCAGCTCCATGTTGGCGGCTTCGTAGAGATTGCCCAGACCCAACAGCTTCTCGACTTTAATGGAGCCTTCTTCGGTGAGTGCGACGCTGCGATGCTTTTCTTCGACGGTATAGTCGCCGGTGGTGTACTTCTGGCCCGGCTCTTTGCCTTCGATCACTTCGCCGCGGACCAGGCGTGGGATGATCCGGTTGATCTTGTAATATTTGTCGGTGGATTCTTCACTGGGCCCGGAAATGATGAGCGGCGTACGGGCTTCGTCGATCAGGATGGAATCCACCTCGTCGACAATCGCGAAATGATGCCCGCGCTGCACGCAATCGTCCAGGCGGAACTTCATGTTGTCGCGCAGATAATCGAACCCGAATTCGTTGTTGGTGCCGTAAGTGATATCGCAGGCGTAGGCTTGTTTCCGCTCCTGATCGTCCAGATCGTGAACGATCACGCCCACGGTCATCCCCAGAGTTTTGTAGATACGCCCCATCCAATCCGAATCGCGGCGCGCCAGGTAGTCGTTCACCGTGACCACGTGGACCCCCTGACCGCCGAGCGCATTCAGATACACCGGCAGCGTGGCGACCAGCGTCTTGCCTTCACCGGTCTTCATTTCGGCGATCTTGCCGCGATGCAGCACGATGCCGCCGATGAGCTGGACATCGAAGTGGCGCATGTTCAGCACGCGGCGGCCGGCTTCGCGCACGGTGGCGAAGGCCGGGATCAGCAGATCGTCGAGCGTGGCACCCTGCGCGAACTGCTCGCGGAAGGAGACGGTTTGCGCGGCCAGTTCTTCGTCGGAAAGCTCGCGCATCCGCGGTTCGAGTTCATTGATCGCGGCGACTATCGGCCGGATGGCCTTGATTTCGCGCTCATGCTTGGTGCCAAAAATCTTAGCTAAAAATTTGTCGATCATGAATGTATCTCCTCAATTCCCTCAGCAAAAGCAGATCCCTCGCTGCGCTCGGGATGACGGGCGGGATATTGCAGGAGGGGGATCAGACGCGGAGCAGCGCGCGCTGGTGGCGCCGGGAAAGCAGGTCGACGGCGATGAAACTGGCGAGAAGAACCAGAGAACTGCCGTAGATTGTTGAGGTTAGCGCTTCGAGCGGCAGAATCGCGCTTGGGTTCGTTCTGTAATTTTGCGCTGTCGACGAAAGGTCGCCGGCGGCGGCGAGGAGGGGCGCGACGGCTTGCAGAAGTCGCGGAAAGGTATCCGGCGCAGCGGCGTGGACGGATTGCGACGCATCGGTCGCGTAAGAATACGCGGCGAGGGCGGTAAGGCTAGCGAGAATGATTCGCCCGAGTCGCATGAGGCTCGACTCTTATTTTACCACTCGGCGATCAAAGTAAGGAGCGGAACTCTTGGGGCGTCAGGCCGGCGTCGCGGACAATGACCGCTTCTGAGCCGCGACTGTTAAGGAGCGGTAACGGAGAGCCGCTCTGAGGTGTTTCATTAGTTTCGTTTCCAATGAGGTTTGCCCCTGGGGACTTGCTTTAGCGTACCGCTCCTTTACAGTCGCGGCTCCGTAACCAGCTCCTCAGCCGCCGCCAGGTATTCTTGGATCGCGTCGCGGATATTCTCCAGCGCCTCTTGCTCGGTCTCGCCTTGCGATGCGCAGCCTGGCAGGCCGGGGACCCAGACGCTGAAACCCTCATCGCTTTTCTTGAGCGATACGGTGTAGCGGGTGCCCATAGGATTTCTGATCAGAAATAGCGGAATGGGCGTGGCCCAGTGCCAGTGGCTCTTAGCTATCCCGCGGTTTCGAGGATCTGGATTTCCCGCTTGAGCAACTCGTTCGCGATTTCGTCGATCTCTACGCCCTTCTTTTCAGCCCTCGCGAATAAAAATTCAAGAACCTCCGGGTCCAAATAGACCGGCACTCGAATGGATGCGCCGGGGCGAAAAAACTTACCTCGAACGCCTTTTTGAAAATCGTACTCAGGCTTCATGCTGATCCTTGTTCATAGTCTCGCATTTCCGTTGGAGTGGCGCGGCGCGCGGATATAATGCCGACATCCGCCGAGTGAGGGCCGGTTTCCTCCCGCGGAGATAGCGTCATCACGCACTCCCTCACGGTCGTGCCTCGGGAAATGTCGACATGAATGTCGACACGGCAGGCCTGGCGGCCCGCGCCACGACGGAACGCACTCCCTCACGGTCGTGCCTCGAAGGACACACGGGCGCGACCGCCGACGAGGCGCGACTGTCAAGGAGTGCTTGGCCCGGCAAGGCGATCCTCAGCCCGCTTCATTAGCGGCCGAGGATCGCGAGGCCGGCCTAAAGACGCGTGTTAGACGTGAGAATGCTCAGTGTGGTGATGTCCGGCCAACGCCCGATAGAGCCAGCCGAACACGCATCCGAACAGCGCTCCGTCTACGAGCCCGTAGATCGCACCGATTACTACGCTTCCCATCGTTCGAGCTGTGTCGGCGCCCGGGTACACCGAGCTCATCATCCGCAGGAACTCGTCCCCGTAGGACGGAGCAGCGAGGTTAATCAACCCCACGACCAACAGGCAACCGCCCCACAACAGGGCACAGGTGAAAGCAAAGGATCGAATGGAGAGTCCCATATTCAGTACCTCCAATTTCAGAATAGACCTCTTCAGGATCAACGGGAAATAGCGCCGGCACAGGATTTCCGTTCCCTGGAGAAGGGTGAGCGCGTTCTAAGTCATTGGAATGACTGTTGCTGGTGATACCATACGCGTCATGGTGCTGACCAAAGACGAGCTTATCGCCACCCTTCGAACCGAAATCCGAATCCTGTTGCATCTGGCCGGCAAAGTGGATCGATCCAAGCTCGATTACCGGCCCACGCCGACCCAGCGCAGCACGATCGAGCTACTGCAATACATGGCGATCATGGGTCCCACGCAGATCGCCGTGATCAAGGCGGGCGTCTTCAATCGCGCGGCCCTGAGCGCCGCCTGGCAACCCGCGGAAGCGGCCGCCGCGGAGATGACGTTCGATAGGGCCATCGCGGCCATCGGGAAGCAATTCGATGAATATGCCAGCAAGTTGGGCGAATGGACGGAGGCCGATTTCCGCTCCACCGTGGATCTGTTCGGCACCAAAACCACGCGTGGAGCGATGCTGGTGACCATGGTGATCAGTGGCCACGCCGCGTACCGGACGCAGTTGTTCTGCTATCTGAAATCGTGCGGACGGGACGAATTGGGGACGATCAATCTGTGGGCCGGGACGGACAGCTTCAGCTAGAATTGACGGCTCTGATACTCTGAAAACAGATTGTTCCCCAAGTTAATCACCATCGGAAGCTTCTACCTCCCGACGTATGGCGTTCTGGTCGCTCTCGGATTTCTGGCCGGATTGTGGGTCACGGTGCGGCTGGCTCGAAGAAGCGGGATGTCGGGTGAACTGATCACCAATCTCGCGGTCTACTGCGCGCTCGGCGGCCTGATCGGCGCGAAGATTCTGATGATTATCTTCGACTGGGGCGATCCGCAGAAGCCGCCGATTTTCTCGGTCGCGACGCTGCAAGCCGCCGGCGTGTGGCAGGGCGGATTGGTGCTGGCGATCCTGGTCGCCATCCTTTATATACGCCAGAACAAACTGCCGTTTCTGGAAACCTTCGACGCGTTCGCGCCCGGCGTCGCGCTGGGGCACGCCATCGGACGGATCGGATGTTTCGCGGCGGGCTGCTGCTGGGGCAATCAATGCGATCTTCCGTGGGCGGTCACGTTTCGCAATCCCGCCGCCGCCGATCTTACCGGCGTTCCACTGGGCGTGCCTTTGCATCCGTCGCAAATCTACGAAATGCTCACGGAACTCGGCGTGTTCGCGTTCCTGTATTGGCGCTACGGGCGGCCGCATTCCCCCGGCAGGATCATAGGGATGTACCTGGTGCTGAGTTCGGTGGCGCGATTCCTGATCGAATTCACGCGCTTCCACGAGCAGGGCTTGCATTTTGGCCTGTCGCTGACGCAATGGATCGCGATCCCGCTCGCGTTGGGCGGGGTGGTGTTGCTCGCGCGGCCCTCGGTGCGGCCGGCTAAGGTCGGTCCGCCGGTCGCAGCCTAGTCGAGCAGCCAACCGGCAACGACCGCTGCAACCATCAGTCTTGCCAACCAGCCGAGCGCATGCGCGACCACGACCAGCGGATGCAGCTTCATGTAGAGGGCATTCATGATTGTCAGCGGCGCCGGCGCCATGACCCAGACGATCCCCGCGAAGGTGAGCGCGTTCGAATAGCCGTGGATTCCGAAAATGGAGCACGCCGTCATAAACGACGAGGCGGTCACGAACCCGAGCAGCGTTGCCCAAGCGATGGTGGACCCTTCGCCGGTGCGTTTCCGCCACACTTCGGGATAGGCCAGATACTTCTCGTGAAAAAGGACGCCGGTGAAAAACCAATCCGTGAAGGAGCTGGCGATGCCGGCGGCCAGAATCGCAAGCGCGAAACGAGTCCAGTTCATCGCGTGCCCTGATATTCGCGTTTGCCGCTCGGCGAGCCCTCCGGCCACTGCACGATCTCCATCAGGTACATTACGTTCCCGTCCGGGTCTTCGAAGTACGCGAACTTGCCGGCGTTGGGGTCCTGGGCGATGGGTCCTCGAAATTTTACGCCTCTCTGCTGGAGCGTGCTGACGGCATCTTCAATTTTTGTCGAGAGCGCGAATCCGACGGTGATTGACCCGTCGCGGCCCGCTGCATTTTGCGCCGACGCGGGATGGAGCCCGATGGTCAGGCGGCCCGCATCCACCTGCGCCCAGTGATTTCCGAACCGCTGCGTCAGCCGAAGCCCGAGTACTTCAGTGTAAAAACGCACCGAACGATCCATATCGGTGACGAAGATGGTGGCGATTCCGCTTAAAACCATGGATACATCGTAAGGACTTCGGTTAACATTGTAAAGAGCCATTTTGAAAAAGCCTGGCAAAACGCAGTCGATCGAGATCCGCCTGGAGGCGCCGTTGCCGCTCAGGAGCCAGCTTTGTGAACGGCTGCGCGAGATGATCATTTATGGCCGGCTCCCGTCCGGCACACGATTACCCCCGTCAAGGACCTTGGCGCGAAGGCTCGGCGTCTCCCGAAATACGGTGTTGTTTGCTTATGAAGAATTAGCGGTTGACGAAGTACTTAGTGGAACGGTCGGCTCCGGTACTCGCGTGTACCACGGTGCGCGAGCCGTTCGATTCAGCGATCCGGACGGGCTGACGTTCGAGTGCCTTGGGTTGCGATAGACCGGCATTAAAGTTTCGGCCCCGCGATGCCGTTAGTAGGGATAGGATGAAACCCCGACGACAGCGGAGCTTTGTGCCACAGCGAGGCCGTGTACGACAGCGCGGATTTGTGCTTATCGCCATGTCGATCACCATGCTCCTGCTGCTGGCGGTGATGGGGATGGCCTTCGATCTCGGCCGGATTTACATCGCCCGCAACGAAGCCCAGAACTTCACCGACGCAGCCGCGATGACAGCGGCTTCCAAGCTGGACGGAACGGCCGCGGGAATCGAGCGTGCCCGCGACGCCGTGAAGCGTCTGCCGATGCGATGGAACCTGGGCACCCAGGAATTCACGGGCGTTATCGTCGAATTTGGCCATGCGGGTTCTCAAGGCGATCCCGCGAAGTGGGAGCGCGATCCCAAGGACCCCGCTCAAGTCACCATGGCGCGCGTGATCGCGCCGACGAACGAAGTCGAAATCACGTTTCTGCGCGCGGTTGGCGGCCCTAACGCATTCACCGTCCCGGCAAGCTCGACGGCGTCGTCGAATCCGGTGAGGGTCACCGAATGAGTCGAACGCTACGCACTAATAGGAGCGAGCGTGGGCACGCTATGCTAGAGCTGGCGATTTCGGCGAGCGTAATGGTCACCTGCCTGGTGGGAACCTTCCAGTTCGGCTACACCTTTTACGTCTATAACCAACTGGTGACAGCGGTGGGCAACGGCGGACGTTACGCGGCCATACGCACCTTGCATGGAACATCGGATCAGGATGTCGAACTGGGCAATCGCGCCATTCGCAACATGGTGGTTTATGGCGACCCGGAGCCGGGCCTCGACGCTACACCGGTCGTCGTCAAGCTCAAGCCCGAGCAGGTGGAAGTTCGCTGGATCATGCCTGAAAAGAGCGATGACAAGGGCGCGCCGGCGGCGGTGAACGTCTCCATTCGCGGCTACACTGTCGACGCCGTGTTCAAGACGTTTACATTTACCGGACGCCCCTCCGTCGAATTTCCTTTCGTCGGGCAAGTTGCAGCATCCCAGCAAAAACCGGCGGACCCCAAGGCGGCGGAGCCCAAGCCGTGAGAAATTCCCGCCGGACCCGCGGGCAAGGCCTGGTCGAAGCGGCCATGGTGCTCCTCGTATTTTTCGCGCTGCTCCTCGGCGTGGTGGATTGCGGGCAGGTTCTCTACGCGCATCAGGCTCTGGTCGAGCGAGTGCGCTCTGCGGTGCGGTGGGGCACTCTGCATCCTTATGATGGAACCGGCGAGCAGGTCGCCAATCTCATTCTTTACGATCGGCTCGACGAGCCTGGGGTGACCCATGGGACGAGCCGCGAGGGCTTCCTGGGCCAGGGTTTTCTAGGATTGACGCGCGCCAACGTTCAGGTGCGTTATCAGCCGGCTTCGCTCGAACGGCCCGACGATGAAATGCTGAGCGTCGCGATCGTGAATTACGAGTCGCATTTCTTTTCGCCCTGGATCGCGAAGAAGATCGTCAGCCCGCGGCCGGTCCTGATCAGCGCGCCCATGGCGGCGCGATCGGGCGAGCCCGGAGTACCTACGGAACCGCGACCGTAAGGGAGCGGTGGTCGAGCCGTTCTTTTTCAGCGTCCCGTAAGACTAAGCCAGCCAAACTTCACGCACGAATGTTCACGACCGCGCGCCTCCGCTCACCACCAGCACCTCACCGCTCACGTAATCCGACAACGGCGAGCAAAAGAACAGCACGGGCCCCGCAGCCTCTTCCACCGATCCGAACCTGCCCAGAGGACACATCACCTTCACCGCTTCGCGCATCGCCGGCTGCACGCCGATGGGGATCTTCTTGCCCTTCATTTCGATCGAATCGCCCGCGTCCAGCGGCTGCACCAGCCGCGTTTCAATGAATCCGAACCCCACCGAGTTGACGTTGACGTTGTAGCGGCCCCACTCCTTCGCTATCACTTTGGTGATGCCGTTGATGCCGGCTTTGCCCGCGCCGTAGCCCGCCTGTCCGGCGTTGCCGTCGATCCCCGAAACCGAGCTGATATTCACCACCTTGCGCATCACCCTGCGGCCTTGGGCGATCTCCTTCTTGGCGGCTTCGCGAATCCAGCCCGAAGCCGCGCGCAGCACACGAAACGGCGCCACCAGATGAATATCGAGCATGGCCTGAAACTGTTCGTCCGTCATCTTCTGAATCACGTTGTCCCAGGTGTAGCCCGCGTTGTTGACGATAATGTCGATCGAGCCGAACCCGGCGACGGTCGCGTCCACCAGTTTCTGCGGAAAATCCGGCGCGGTCAGATCGCCGGGCATGGCTTTCGCCGCACCGCCCGCCGCGTCGATGGTTGACCCGGTTTCAAGCAGCGGCTCCCGATCGATGTCGTTGAGCATCACCGATGCCCCCGCCGCGGCCAGTTGGATCGCGATCGCCCGCCCGATTCCGCGCCCGGAGCCGGTCACCAGCGCGGTCTTGCCGTTGAGTGAAAATGCCATAAGACGCGCATTCTAGCATGTGGTGGGGCAGGCGATCTTGTCGCCTGCCCCACCGCATTGCGCGCGGCGCAATCTCAGGCAGGCGACAAGATCGCCGACAAACGTCTAAGCGGGATTAGCCGCCCTAACTAAGCGAAGAACCTTAAGCCCGACGGATGCAATAGAAGGCAATATGCGCCGATTACTTAGACGGAAGCGTGAATCGACGGACGCGTGAATCGTGTATCTCTGGCACCTATTTCTCATTAAACCGCTGGCGGCGTGTTCGATCATCGTCTGCCTGGCGACCATCTTCGCCTGCTTCCGGCTGGAGCGAAGGCGGCCGCAGCAGAAATCGGATCGATTCCTGATCGCCTTCCTCGGCCTGCTGGCCATCTACCAGGCCCTGCGCATCCTGGAAAGCGCCGGAGTGCTGTCGATGTCGGTGAACTCCAAGCTGGATGACACCATCGAATTGATGGTCGCGATGTTCTATCTGATCGCGGCCATGCTGCTCCGCTTTTCAAGCATCAACCGTCTCAACGCCGAATCCGCGTTCCGGCTGGTGCACGCCGCGCCTCCCCGGCAATCGCTGGATGGAACCGCCCACGATCTTCTGGCTCCCAAGAACGCGCTGGCGCTGGACGGTCTCGCCTGGGCTCTGCCCCGGCTCACTGACGGCGCGTTCAAACTGTACGCCTATTTGTACGTCAGCGCCGATGCGGCGGGAAGGGCCATCGTGCTCGATCGCGATCTCCAGTTGCGGATGAAACGCAGTCAAAACGAGCTGGAGGACTACTGCACGGAGTTGGAGCAGGCCGGCGCCGCCACCATTCACCGCGAGGGAGGCCGTCTTGAAGTGAAAATCGGCCAGGGCGCGCCATCCACGCCGCAATTGTCGGGCGCCCTGTCCGGCTCCGCCGCAGTTTAGGGCCTTCTTGCGGGGCGGACGCCCTCGTCCGCGCCGGACCCCCTGGTCCGGCTTCCGAAATTGCATCCCAATCCAGCGCGTAAACTAAAATCATGATCCCCGTAACACTTCTGCTCTCCCTCCTGTCTCTCGCCGGCGATTCCAATTGGCCCCAATTTCGAGGACCCTCCGCCAGCGGTGTCGGCGCCGGGTCGCCGCCCGTCGAGTGGAATGGCGAATCCGGAAAGAACATTCTTTGGAAAACCACCATTCCCGGCCTCGGCCACTCCAGCCCGATCATTTGGGGAGACAAGATTTTTGTGACCAGCGCCGTCCCGGAAGCGGGCGAATCGAAGTTGAAAGTTGGACTCTACGGCGACATCACGCCGGTGAAAGATGAAGGCGTCCAGAAGTTCAACGTCTATTGCATCGATCGCAAGTCCGGAAAGATTCTGTGGGAGCGCACCGCCGCCAGCGGAATCCCCAAGATCAAGCGTCATCCGAAATCCACGCACGCGAGCCCCACGCCCGCCACCGACGGCAAGCGCGTGATTGTTTCCTTCGGCTCGGAGGGCCTCTTCGCCTACGATCTGAACGGCAAGCTTCTTTGGCAGAAAGATTTCGGCATTCTCGATTCCGGCTTCTATATGGTGCCCGACGCCCAGTGGGGCTTCGCCAGCAGTCCGGTAATCCACGACGGAGTGGTCCTTATCGAAGCGGATGTGCAGAGGAATTCGTTCCTGGGCGCATTCGACGTGGTCACCGGTAAAGAACTGTGGCGCACCGCGCGCACCGATGTCCCCACTTTCGGAACTCCCGCCGTGGTTCCCTATACGGCCGACGGGGCCAAATCACTTCAAGTGGTGGTGAACGGATGGCATCACATCGGCGGATACGATTTCAAAACCGGCAAGGAGTTGTGGATGCTGAAAGGCGGCGGCGACATCCCCGTCCCCACGCCTGTGTATGCGGATGGCGTCCTTGTGATCACCAACGCCCACGGCCAGGGACGCCCCATTTATGCGATCAAGACCGACGCGACCGGCGACATCACTGGATCGAAAACCGCGCTCGCGTGGTCGCAAAATAACGCGGGCAATTATATGCAGACGCCGCTGCTCGATAACGGCCTCGGCTATTTCTGTTTCGACAACGGAATTCTGACCGTGTACCAGCTCTCCACAGGTGAGAAGCTGTATCAGCAGCGGCTCGGCGGCGGAGTCTCGGGATTCAGCAGCTCCGCGGTGGCGGGAAAAGACCGCCTCTACATCACCAATGAGGACGGCCACACTTACGTTCTGGCCAAAGGCGGCGAGTATAAGCTGCTCGGCGAGAACGAACTCGGCGAGACGGTGATGGCGAGCCCGGCCATTTCGGGCGATGTGCTGTACCTGCGCGGCCGGAATCACCTGTTCGCGATCTCCGCGAAATAAGCCGTTTCCGAGCCGTGACCAAAGGGAGCGGCCTAAACGCGCGACCCTTGGTCGCGCATAATTTTCGTGGGGCAGGCGATCTTGTCGCCTGCCTGTCCGCGAGGCGGGAGTGCGTTTGAGGCGCGACAGTATGGAGCGCTCGTTCAAGAGCCGCGACCGTGGCGCGCGACGGTATGGAACGCTTGACGCCCGGTTTTGGTTGCCGGCGGACCGCCCTTGATTGAACTAAAAATATAGACTAAATTGGTGACTGATGACCGTCAGCGTTCACCAAGCCAAGACCCAGCTCTCCAAGCTCCTCGATTTGCTCGAGCAGGGCGAGGACGTGCTGATCGAGCGGCACGGCCGGCCCGTCGCGCGCCTGGTCCGCGCGAATGCCGCCAAGAAGCCGCAGTTCGGCGCGATGAAGGGTGAGTTTTCCTATCAGGAAGGTTGGGAGAAACCGCTCACGGATGAGGAGGCGGACGCATTCTGGGAGGGCCGGTGGTAGATGGCCCGTATCTGGTGGACACGAGCACTCTGATCTGGACGTTGGAGAACCCGGCGCGTCTGTCGCGTCTGGCGCGGAAGGCGCTTGAAAAAGGGCCTCTGGTTTTGAGCGTCGTGAGCTACTGGGAAGTCGTCATCAAGACGCGAAAAGGGTTATTTAAGATCGCTGATCCTGTGAGCTGGTGGGAGCGGGCAACGGGATTCCTCGGCGGGAGTATTCTTTCAGTCCGGGCGGAACACGTTACCGGACTTGCGGCGCTACCGAATCTCCACAGAGACCCGTTCGACCGGATGTTGATCGCGCAAGCGGCTGTCGAGGGATTTGCCCTGGTGTCGAGCGATGAGTTGATCGGCAAGTACGCGGCGAAGGTGGTCTGGTGATTCGAGTACCGTAGGCCGTTCCCCTCAAAATCCGATCCATCGTCTGTCCTTGTTTTCCCCGTCCCTGTCTCCCCTAAAACATTTCTTGAGGTTCCTGGATTAAACTAAAAGACATCACAGTCAGTTCAGGAGTGTGAGAATGCTGGAAAACAGCGAAGTACTGCTCCGAGCTATTTTCTCCGTCATCGCGCGGCAGAGCTTCCCGCCAACTGACCTATTAGGCATCGTCCGTTCCGGCGGCGCGGGGGATAAGCAGGTTCGCGCATTCAACATGTGTGACGGTACGAAGAGCCAAGGAGAAATCGCCAAGGCTCTTAAGGTCGACGCCGGTAATTTTAGTCGGACCGTCGCGAGGTGGATCGACGCGGGGATTTTGGTTCGACTGGGAGAAGGTCGCGATGCCAAGCTCCTGCACGCCTATCCCGTGGCTCTCGACAAAAAGGGGAAAGTCCGTGAATAACTCGGAAAAGGAAGCTTCACCCATCGAAGCCAAGTTGGACATTGTAATTAGGCTACTTGCTCTCTCAGTCGCCCCGGAAGACATGCCGCTGAACGCGCGGGCTATTCGACTAAAGCGGGCGGGCCTGGGTGCCAAGGAAATCGCAGATCTTTGCGGAACTACGCGGAACACGGTCAGCGTCGCCCTCTCAACGAGCAAGAGGAAAAAAGCTCAAAAACGAAATAGGAAGCTACCTCATGGCTAAATCTAAAGTTCCTTCCGATCCCCTCGTGACAGAATTAATCGCTCTCAAGAAGCTGCTGACCTTTGCGCCTCTGAGGTCCGGAGCGAGCCAGGCGCAGATTGGCGTGGCCCGGGACATGGACCAGAGCCAAGTCAGCCGGATGTTTCCACGCGGTACGGGCGTTCCCAAGAAATGACTAGCGCGTAGCGATGGCCAACGCGATTGAAGTCTCGGACTCCTTATCAAATACCGAGGAGCAGATCGAGCGGGCTGCGAAGACCGTTGGGCGCGGCGTGCGCCGGGACGTTTTCGATGCCATCTATCACCACAAAACGAAAGTGAAAACGGTTGCTCAGATCGCCAAGCGGGCCCGTTTGTCGCGCATGACCGTCCTCCAGAACGGACGCCACCTCGCAAGCAAGGGAATCGTCCGGCAGACGAAGAGGGATGGTGATACCGCCTACGAGAAGATTGACTTCTTCCATGCCCACAAGAAGAAGATACTTGGACTAGCGGCGAGTCCTAAGAAGCTCGCAAGCCTTCCGACTAAACGAAAGGTTGTGGTCGTTCTTCCGAAGGTCGTGAGCATCCCGTCCGCCGGAGCGAAAGTCCAACGGGTCACAATTGACCACTTCGCGTCGTTCGCCAGAGTCAGGAAAATCAAGACAGCGCAAGGGCTGCCCGAAATCTCGGAAACCAAGTTCAAACGCGGCGTTCAATCCATAATCGGTGAGCCCGGCGAGTTCAAGGATTGGGGCGGAGAAAAAAGCGACCTGTATTCTACTCGAATCCGGCTGACGAGTAAACGGCTTGCTGCCGCGTTCGCGTTTAAGGGCCCGGGGTGTCCGGGGAAGTTGGTGCAGGCCAAAATGGGCAAGAATGGCGACCAGGGTCTTCGCTTATTTCAAGAAGACGCCGACGTCTTCCTCGTCCAGCACTGGCGGGAGATTGATCCTAGCGTGGTTGATTTGATTCGTAACCTCGCGGTGGCTAGATCCGCGATGACGGGGCACCGCATCTATTACGGCATAATCGACGGAGACGATTCAATCCGACTTCGGCTGGCGTACCCTAAGCACTTCAAGTAGCGGATGTCGGTTCAGCCCCAAGGCGAACAAAGGGGAACGAGGGAACGAAGGAGGGACGAGGGACACAGTTGGAATCGAAGACCTCGTTTTGGGACGCCGCCGTATCTCTGGCATTGAAGGGAAAAACCCTAGAGGCCAGGGTGTCTGTGGGGCCATCAGGAACGCACGACAGCAGCATAAGAAACACTCGACCAGAGTGAAGGAGTCGAAATGAAGGCGGCTAGGAACGAGACAGACCACCTACTGAACGATTTGATCGGGAAGGTTGACCTCCTGATAAGAGTTACGAGTATTCAGGTCGGGGCTGACAAGAGCATGACAGAGCGCGCCCGGCTGCTAAAGATCGCAGGGCTGGACAACCAGGCGATAGCGGAGGTCCTCAACACATCAGCGGCAACGATCAGGACCGTGACTTCCAACCTCCGCCGAGTCCGAAGGAGATGATGCGTGAAAACCGAACAAAACGATCGAAGCGAGAGACTGCTGGCGCTTGTACTCCTGCAGAGCATGAAGGGGGCCACAAAGGCCGAAAAGGCAGTACAGCTTAGCATTGCCGGCTTTACGGCGGTCGAGATCGCGGACCTCCTTGACACGAGCGCCGCCGTCATAAACCAAATGCTCTACACCGCACGGAAGACCAAGAAACAGAAATCAAGATAACCCCCAGTGCCAATTGTTCGCGACTTCAAAAGGTACCCGTACAAGCCGATCCGCTTGGATCGATGTGGTCGGGATGTTGGTTCCAAGGTCTATTGGAAGCTGTACGCTATCGAAAACACGATACGAGTCGTCATCCATTCCGTCCTTACTGCGCAACTCGGACCGACCTGGTGGGCCGTCGCCGTCGACGCCAAGATAGCTGGCAAGGCGGCTCGATTCCGCGCCGGCTACGTCAAGAGGCCACGGAACGCGACGCCAGGAACCAGCGACATATACCTGATCTTCCTAACCGACTTGACCGAAATCCTTCGCGCCAATACCAACCTGTTCACGCCGGTAGTCCCAGATACCAACAATTGGATCGCGACCCTTGAGGCAATCCGGCTACCGCGGAATCTTGTTGGCCACATGAACTTCCCGAACTCATACGACCGATCGCAGGTCGACTTTGCGTACTCCCAGCTTCCAAGCTTGATCAGATCCCTCACGGCAAGCGGCGTTCCGATACTTACTCCAAATTAACCGTAGCGTCCAAGGGCCGAAGGCCCCAGGGCGAAGAGACGAAGGACCCGGGGAAACGGAGGGGGACGAAGGGGGGAAACCGGGGCAGACGGAGATTCATCGGATTCTTCAATCGATCGCCCAGTGGGCAGGTTCGAGACCTACCTCCACCGCGACATCCACTTTGCCAATCGTCCCCGAATAGTCCCTCCGGGCCTTCCACGTTCGCGATGCGCTCAGCGTCTATTCTCCAAGGGAGGTTGGGGCGTTGCGGCTTATCGTACTTTGTCTCTGCTGTCTCGCGTGTCTCCTCACCACGATTTCCGCCACTCAAGCTGGCGTCATTGCCGGCACCGTGATCGAGCATCAATCCGGACGACCCTTGGCTCGAACGCTGGTCCGGCTCCAGCCCATCCCTAGACCCGGAAACGAAACCAGGTCCTTTCAAACCCGCGCCGAATCGAGCGGAGGGTTCACCTTTCCCGGCGTCCCCGACGGATTGTATCTAATCCTCGCAACACGCGAATACTATTTTCCTGCCGCCTACGGACAGAAACGCCCCGCCGGCCAAGGCACACCCGTCGCAGTCACCGCCGATTCGAAAGTGTTCGCCGAATTGCGCATGCGGCGCATGGGCGTAGTCACCGGACGCGTGCTGGATGAAAACGATATCGGGATGCCGGACATCCCCGTGGTTGCGTATCGCGCGCGATTCCCGCTTCGCTCGGTGGGCCGCGGCATTTCCGACGATCGCGGAGTCTATCGCATCTTCAATCTCGAACCCGGGAAGTATTGGGTGCGGACGGTGTCGCATACGCTGGACGACGGATCGGGATTGCTTCCGACGTTCGGCTCCGAGACCATGGAGACCCGCGAAGCGCGCCTGCACGAGGTTCGAGTGGACGAGGAAACCGCGTATGCCGACGTGCGTCCCGTGCCCGGAAGGCTGTTTCACATGGGTGGAGTGATCGCGTGTCCCGCCAAGGACGCCGAGGGCAACGGAATTCTAGCAAACGTAACCTTGTCGTCGGAAACCGAGCGGAAGAGCACGCAAGTGGCATGTAGCGACCCTTACCGGTTCGAGGGGCTGGCGCCCGCTCTATATGAGGTCTTTGCCGAAACCAAAGGCGGCTATTCCGGTTACCTCGAACAATTCGTGGATCGCAACATGGATTCGGCCACCGTGAACATGGGCCCTTCGCCGCGCGTCGACGTGGAGGTGCGGGGAGCGGATACGCACAGCGCCGTCTCGACCCCGATCAAGCTCGTGGGACATCGCCAGGATCTTTCGGATCTTGGAAAGGATCAGCCCATCGCGATGCACGGAACGCTCGCGCCGGGTCACTGGCTGATGAGCGCCCAGGTGGGCGCGACGCAGTACGTCGAATCCATCGCCGGCTCCGCCGCCGCGCGCGACCGTCACCCGACCCAGCCTTCCGACGCCTTCGAAGTCCTGATCGGACCAGGGTCCACGCGAATCATCGTGACGATCTCGGATCGGGCAGGGCAGTGGGAAGGCTCGGTCGCGGGGGCGGATTCGAAACCTGTTCCGGGCGCGCCGGTGTTTCTCTGGCCGGTTACGGAAGCGGCCCGGCGTTCCCTCGGCGGAGCGAAGCAGGTTCTCGCCGATTCCAGCGGCTACTACACATTCAGTGGACTGCCGCCCGGCGATTACCGCGTGCTGGCTAGCTTCGATTTGAGCGAAGTGGATGAAGAGATTCTGGACGCGGCGCGCGCATCCGTTACTCGCCTGGATGCCGGGCAAAAAATCACGGCTGATCTGCCACTCTGGATCGCCCCGTAGTCGCGGGGCAGCCACTCATGGCTGCCGCGGCCTTTCAAGAGATTGCTGAAAAAGGCTTCCACAGGCTGAAGCCTGTGCCACCAAGTGCTGATAAGTTATTGACAGCAGGTGGCACAGACTTTAGTCTGTGTTCTGGACAAGCGATATCTTGGCCTTTTTCAGCAACCTCTTTCAAGGCGGCGCCAATCTTCTTGCCGGTCGCGAAGTTGCCTGAAGAGCGGCCACAGATTTCCTGCCCCACTATTGGTTGCAGAAATTCTGGAACCGGTCTAGCCCCGTGATATAACGGGCAGGTGCCAGCCTCCGGCCCGACCTTCGAGCCCGCGCGCCCCCCGCGTTTCCGCGAGCGCAACAAAATCCATTACCGCCTGGCGCACTGGCCCATCTGGATTTTCGTGTTCTTCATCGCACCCGGTCCGCTGACCTTCGATCTCCTGGAACATGGATTCGGGCGCGCCGGTGACGCCGGCATCGATTTGCGCGCGACGGCGTGGCTGTCCATGGTCCTGATCGCAACCGGAATCGCCGGCCTCTTCGGCAAGCTGCCCGGAGTCGAGCCGAAACCCTACATCCTACGCTTCACCGAGGACAAACCGAATCCGCTGTATCGTCGCATCTGCTACACCATGGCCTGGAGCGATCTGATCAGCTTCGCGGTGCTCAATATCGCCGGCCTCGCCTACGCCGTCGCGACAGGCACGTGGCGCCTGCGCCAGATTTACGATGCGGTCTATTTTCCGCTCGCTATCGCCGTGTGTCTTTGCGGAGTACTGGGATGGCTGCCGCGCGTAAAATCGTCGACCCGCGGCGAAGGCGCCGAGCGCCGGTATTTTTACGGCGCGGTTTGGTCGGTATGCGCGGCCGAACCAGTGCTCGGCGCGCTGTGGAAGCTGCTGCCTCGAACGCACTCCACTGATATCGCGAAACTTGTGGTGTTCGTCGGAATACTTGGCGTCGGCGGCTACCTCGCCAGCCTTGGAAGGCTTCCGCGAACGAGACCGATTGTGCCCGGCGAATGGGCGGTTTCGGATTGACCGCGACTTCCGCGTTCTTCAGCGTGGTTTCGCGGTGGTTTTGCGGTGTTGTCGCGGTGTTTTGCGGTGCTTTCGCGGCGGGCCTGGTTTACCAGAGAATCGGCCTTGCGAAAGACGCCCGCCGCTTCCCTCCGCCGGGCCGGCGGGTCGATATCGGAGGCGTTCGCCTGCACGCCGATGTCATTGGAAAGGTTCGAGATAGCTTGCCGCTCGTAGTTTTCGAAGCCGGCATCGCCGCGACTTCGCTGAGCTGGCGGCTGGTGCAAAACGAAATCGCCAAATCGGCGCAGACCATCAGCTACGATCGCGCAGGGCTCGGCTGGAGCGACGCGAGTCGACACCCGCGCGGCATTTGGCAACTCGTCGAAGAATTGCGGTCGATGCTCGATCGCTCCTCGGTGCCGAGCCCGCGCGTTTTGGTCGCGCATTCCTTCGGCGGATTGATCGCCGTGGCCCACGCGCTGCGCTATCCGCAAGAGCTTGCAGGGATGGTGCTGGTGGATCCGATCGGCGTCGACGAATGGTCGAACCCTGCTCCGCATGCCCGCTCCACGCTTCGCCGCGGCATTTTTCTGGCGCGCTGCGGAGAAGTGCTGGCGAAACTTGGCATAGTTCGATTCACGCTGAATCTGTTGTCGAGCGGAGGAAGGACGGCGCCGAAGCTTATCGCGCGCGCGACCAGCGGACGCGGCGGAGCGGCGTTCACCGAGAGAATGGTCGGCCAGATTCGCAAACTCCCGCCGGAGTTGTGGCCGATGATCCAGAGCCACTGGTGCGATCCGAAGTGCTTTCACGCGATGACGCGCCAACTTGCGGCGTTGCCGGAATGCGCCGCCGCGGTGGAAGAGGAAATGGCGTCGACAGGAGGGCAGGGGATCGAGGTGCCGTTCATTCTCCTCTCGGCCGGCGACGCGAGCGCCGCTCAACGTGCCGCTCAGGAACGTCTGGTGGAGCGCTCCGCGCGCGGGCGTGTTGAAATCGTGGAAGACAGCGGCCATTGGATCCAGCTTGACCGGCCCGATGTTGTGGCGGATGCCATCCACAAGGTGATCGTCCTCAAGGCTTGACGTTTAGCGTTTATCGCTATACACTATAAAAGTGATTCGATCCTTCCGCGATTCGGAAACGGAAGCACTCTTCGCGGACCGGTTCTCACGAAGGTTTCAATCCATAGAAAGGGTCGCTCGACGGAAGTTGAATCAACTTCACCAGGCGCGGAGCTTGAGAGATCTTTCCGCGCTTCCAGGTAATCGGCTGGAGGCGTTGAGCGGGGCGCGAGGCGGGCAATACAGCATCCGGATCAACGATCAGTTCCGCGTGTGCTTCGTGTGGTTGGAAGGGGATGCCGAGGACGTCGAAAATCACGGACGATCATTAGGAGCAAAGCGTATGCCTAAAATGTTGCCGCCCATTCATCCGGGAGAAACCATCCGGGAGGACGTCCTGAAGCCGCTGGATATGAGCGTGAACCAGCTAGCCAAGGCTCTCAAAGTGGACGCCGCGCGTCTGAACGAGATCGTTCGCGGCCGGCGCGGAATCACGGCCGACACAGCATTGCGCCTGGCTTGCTACCTCGGAACGAGCGCCGAATTCTGGATTGGCCTACAGGCCGATTACGAATTACGGCTAGCTCGCCAATTGAAGCTGAAGCGGATCGAGCGGGAAGTGAAGCCGAAGTCGAACGCCGCGTGATGGACTTCTATACCGCATGAAATAAGCCGGCATGACTGCCGGCCCCACGTCGACTGTCGCGCCTCGGTTGGCAGGGCATGGCCCTGCCCCACACTGGTTGCCCGATTCATGAGTGAGGGGTTACCGTAGAGGTATCCCCTCATGTTGAAAGCCAAAGTCCAAGCTCCCGACGATCTCAATCCCCAGGAAACCTCCGAGTGGGTGGAAGCTCTCGATGAGATCGTCGATGAAACCGGGCCCGACCGGGCCAGCTATCTTCTGGAACGTCTGATGGAACACGCCGTCATCCTCGGCGTGCAGCCGCCGCTTCGCTTAAATACTCCTTACATCAACACGATTCCGCCGGAGGAGGAACTAGCGTATCCGGGCAATCGCAAAATCGAACGCAACATCAAGAGCCTGGTGCGATGGAACGCGACCGCGATGGTGGTGCGCGCCAATAAGTACGATCCCAACATCGGCGGCCATCTGGCCACATATGCGTCCGCCGCGACGCTGTTCGAGGTCGGGTTCAATCACTTTTTCCACGGGTCCCATAAAGACGAGCACGGCGGGACGCAAGCCGGCGACTTCATCTACTTTCAGGGCCACGCTTCACCGGGCGTTTACGCGCGCGCGTTCATTGAAGGACGCCTCAACGAGAAACATCTCGAGAATTTCCGGCATGAGCTGCGCGATCAGCCGGGCTTATCGTCGTATCCGCATCCGTGGCTGATGCCGGATTTCTGGCAGTTCCCCACCGTGTCGATGGGCCTCGGCCCGATCTCGGCGATTTATCAGGCTCGGTTCATGAAGTATCTGGAGCATCGCGGAATCATTCCCGAATCGCCGCGCAAAATCTGGGCGTTCCTCGGCGACGGAGAGTGCGACGAGCCGGAATCGCTGGGGGCGCTGACGCTCGCTTCGCGCGAGAAGCTGGACAATCTGATCTTCGTGGTCAACTGCAATCTGCAGCGCCTGGACGGACCGGTGCGCGGCAACGGCAGCATCATCCAGGAACTGGAAGCTGCGTTTCGCGGCGCGGGCTGGAACGTGATCAAGCTGATCTGGGGATCGGGATGGGATGAACTCCTGGCTCGCGATTCGACGGGCCTGCTGCTCAAGCGCATGCACGAAGTGGTCGACGGCGAGTATCAGACCTTTCGCGCAATGAACGGGGCGTATATCCGGAAAGAATTTTTTGGGAAATATCCGGAACTGCTGAAGCTTGTCGAAAACATGAGCGACGACGAGATCTGGGCGTTGCGCCGCGGCGGCCACGACGCCCTGAAGGTGTTCAATGCTTACAAGCGCGCGGTCGACACGCCCGGACAGCCGACCGTGATCCTGGCCAAGACCGTCAAGGGTTACGGACTCGGGGAAACCGCCGAAGGCCGCAACACCGCGCATCAGCAAAAGAAGATGGGCGAAGCGGAACTCATCAAACTACGCGATCGCTTCGATATTCCGATCTCGTGGATTTCTGACGTCAACGCCGGTCACATGGACTTTTTCCGGCCGCCCGAGGATTCCGAGGAGAGCAAGTACGTCCGATCGCGGGTGGAGGCCATGGGCGGGTCGCTTCCGTCGCGCAAAGTGAGACCCATTGAGATAACAGCGCCCCCCCTCGATTTATTTCATGATCTGCTGGGCGGCTCGCGCGGACGCGAGGCGTCCACGACGTCGGCGTTCGTAAGCATTCTGAAAAGTCTGATGAAGCATCCGGATCTGGGCAAGCTGATCGTGCCGATTATTCCGGATGAAGCGCGCACCTTCGGAATGGAATCGCTGTTCCGCGAATTTGCCATCTACGCGAGCCAGGGCCAGCGCTATAAACCCGTGGACGCGAACGTGCTGCTGTATTACAAGGAAGCGCAGAACGGCCAGATTCTGGAAGAGGGGATCACCGAAGCGGGATCGATGGCTTCGTTTACCGCGGCGGGCTCGGCCTACGCGACGGTGGGCGTGCCGATGATTCCATTCTTCACGTTTTATTCGATGTTCGGATTCCAGCGCGTGGGCGATCTGTGCTGGGCCTTCGCCGACGTGCGCGGCAAAGGATTCCTGATGGGCGCAACCGCGGGACGCACCACGCTGTTGGGCGAAGGCTTGCAGCACCAGGACGGCCACAGTCCAATATTGGCGAGCGTGGTACCGACCTGCGCTTATTACGATCCTGCTTACGCGTACGAGCTGGCGGTCATCATTCAGGACGGCATCCGGCGCATGTATCAGCAGATGGAGGATCGCTTTTACTACATCACCATCTACAACGAAAACTACGCGCAGCCTCCGATGCCTGAAGACGCCATGATTCGCGAAGATATTCGCCAGGGCATTCTGGACGGAATCTACAAATACGCGCCGGCGGCCGAGGGGACCGCTCAGGTCCAGTTGTTCGGCAGTGGGTCGATTCTGAATGAGGCCCTGCGCGCACAGAAAATTCTAGCCGAGAAATATCAGGTGGCGGCGGACGTCTGGTCGGTGACCAGCTACAACGAACTGCGCCGCGAAGCGCTGGGAGTGGAGCGCTGGAATCGGCTGCACCCTTCGGAGGAGTTGAAGGTCCCGCACATTGTGAAGGCGCTGGAGGGTTCCGACGGTCCCATCGTAGCGGCGACGGATTACATCAAGGCGGTTCCCGATCAGCTCGCACCGTGGCTGCATGGGCGGTTGAATTCGCTAGGGACCGACGGATTCGGGCGCAGCGAGAATCGCGAGTATCTGCGGCGGTTCTTCGAAATCTCGGCGGAAGCCATCGCGCAGACGGCGTTGTCGTCGCTCGCGCGGAGTGGAGCAATCGACGCGCGGCGGGCCGAGCTCGCGATCGCGGAGCTGGGGTTCCATCCGGAACAGCGCGACCCTGCGAAGGCGTAACTTTAAGATGATGCGATGGCTGTTGCCGGTCGTGATCGTGTTCGCGATTCAGGCACAAGCCCCTTCGACGTTTGAGGTTGCATCGGTCAAGCCGTCGGACGAAGCAAGCCGAACGCCGATGAGCTGGAACTGGGACGGCGGACGCGTCAGCTACACCCACGCCAACCTCAAGGTGCTAGTGATGGATGCCTACAACGTCCTGTATCACCAGCTCGACGCGCCGTCCTGGTTCGAAACGCAACACTACGACGTAGCGGCGAAGATCCCATCTGGAGCCTTGCAGGATCAGGTTCCAGCGATGCTGCGGGCGCTGCTCATCGATCGATTTCGGATGGCCCTGCATTGGGAGACGCGCAACGAATCCGGGTTCGCCTTGGTTGTTGGCAAGAACGGTCCGAAACTGCAGAACTCAGTCGAAACGGGGGAACCAGCGATCAGCGTCAATGGGAGTCACTTCGAGTGGCGCCGCACGACGATGACCTGGTTCGCGGCGAGATTATCCGGGCTGACGGGCCGGCCGGTGGTAGATATGACCGGCCTAATGGGCAATTTCGATATTACGCTTGAGCTGACGCCCTCAGAACTGGCTGGATTGCGAAGCGCCGCGACGGCCGAAGAGAGCCAGGACGGAACGTCGATCTTCGCCGCGCTTCAGGCGATCGGATTGAAGCTCGAATCGCGAAAGCTGTCGATCCGGCATTTAGTGATCGATCATGCGGATCGTGTTCCGACAGAGAATTGAATATTGGTCTCTAATGAAACCACGTCTTCAGGAGATCGGGGATGCCGGGGACGTCCGGCGGATCCGGCGCGGGAAATGGATCGGCGCGGCGGGCATTGGAGTGTTGCTGGCGATCGCAGTGGGCGGTTATTGGTTCCTGCCGAATCGAGGACCGGCGGCAATGTGCGCGGACGCGGCGCGCGATCATCGTGCCGAGGTGGTGGAGCATCAACCGCGGACATGGCTGACGGATGCGCGTGCCATCGACGCGCTGGCGGCGCGAACGGGACTTTCCGCACCGGCGGCGGAAGCGATGGCGCCGGTGGGCTATCGTCTGGAGCGCGGCAAACTGTGCCGGCTCGGCGGCCGGGATTTTCTGCACCTGGTTTATTCAAATGGCGTGCGAGAGTTTTCGTTGTACCTGCGCGACAGCGCGCCTTCTGAGACATTCTTTGGAACATCGCGTGCGATTGCCGGTGTCAACCTCGACGTGGGCGCGGAGCACGTCGCGCAGGTCCCGAGCTTACGATTCACGGCGCTGGTGGTCACGGACGAATCGCAAGACGCGGCGCGCGACATCGCTCGCTTTACGGCAAAACAGCTCTAGTTCCCAGCCGCTACAATAAACGTTGCCGATGTGGGGCCGCCACTTTTGGCGGCGAGCCGGCCTTCAGCCGGCTTTTCTTTATCGGAAACGCAAGCCGGTCTGAAGACCGGCTGCCGGCACGAGTGCCGGCCCCACAAGGACCGAATGAGCTGGCAACCCGAAATCGACGAGATCCGGCGCCGCGAAGAACTCGCGCGGCTGATGGGCGGGAGCGCGAACGTTGAGCGGACGCACGCTGCCGGGCGGCTCACGGTTCGCGAACGCATTGGGCGTTTACTCGATCCGGGCTCTTTCCACGAGTCAGGTGCGCTTGCGGGCCAGACCAAATATGATGCGCAGGGGATACTGACTTCGTTCACGCCGTCGAATTTCGTGGCGGGCACGGGGCGGATCGAGGGGCGCCCAGTGGTGGTCGGCGGCGACGATTTCACGGTGCGCGGCGGTGCGGCGGATGCATCGGTGGGAAACAAGATGGGCCACGCCGAAAAGCTCGCGCGCGGCATGCGCATGCCGATGGTTCGTCTGGTCGACGGCACCGGCGGAGGGGGGAGCGTCAAAACCATCGAGACAATCGGACGCACTTATGTTCCGGCGAATCCGGCGTGGGACACGATCACCGCGATGCTCGGCGAAGTGCCGGTGATCGGCGCGTGTCTCGGGCCTGTCGCTGGTTTAGGCGCGGTCAGAGTAGTGACGTCGCACTTCTCTTTAATGGTGCGAGGTTCCAGTCAACTGTTTGTCGCCGGACCTCCGGTGGTGGAGCGCGGCGTCGGCGAGAAAGTTTCGAAGGAGCAACTGGGCGGGCATGAGATCCACGCCCGATCGAGCGGTGCGGTCGACAACGAAGTTGTGAGTGAAGACGAAGCGTTCGCGGCGATTCGTAAGTTCCTCTCATACTTGCCGTCGAACGTGTGGCAAGCGCCTCCCCGCACCGCCTCGGAAGACGGTCCGGATCGCCGTGAAGAGGACCTGATCTCGATCATCCCGCGCGATCGGCGCAGAAGCTACGACGTGCGCCGCATCCTGAACCTGGTCTTCGATCGCGATTCCTTTTTCGAAATCGGTTACTACTACGGGCGTCCCGTGGCCGCGGGGCTCGCGCGCCTGCATGGTTATCCTGTTGGTGTCATCGCCAACGATCCGAGACAAGGCGGAGGCGCGCCCAACGCGCCGGCGTGCGACAAGATGATCCGGCTGGTGGATCTTTGCGATACGTTTCACATCCCAGTGGTGAATCTTGTCGACAATCCCGGATTCCTCATTGGCACCGCGGCCGAGCGGGCGGGCACGGTTCGCGCGGGCTCGCGCGCACTTGTCGCTGTGTATCAGGCGACGGTCCCGTGGATCTCGATTCTGATTCGCCGCTGCTACGGTGTGGCCGGCGCCGGCCACGGAAACGCACAGGGGTTGAATCTGAGATACGCGTGGCCGTCGGGCGATTGGGGCTCGCTGCCCATTGAGGGCGGTGTGCAAGCTGCGTATAAGCGCGACATTGAATCGTCGCCCGATCCGGATGCGCGGCGGCGGGAGATCGAGGATAATCTGAATCGCTTTCGGTCGCCTTTGCGAACCGCGGAAGCATTCGGCATCGAAGAAATTATCGATCCGCGCGATACGCGGCGCTTGTTGTGCGAATGGGTGGAGGCTGCGTACGCGCTGTTGCCTTCGGAATTGGGTCCCAAGGCGCGATCGTGCCGGCCGTAATTTTCGTGCTGGGGTGTGACTAGAAATGTGCCGGAATTTCAGTGGAAGAGCCTTTAGGCCGCTCCCTCTGGTCACGGCTCGGAAAAGCCCGGACCGATGTGACACAATACAATATCATCCGGCTTTTCTCGAATGCCCCAGTCCAACATTTCCGATCCGCCCGAGGCGTCTCCACAAGACACGACACTTGACTCCTCGTTCGCGGATATACTTACCGATTTTGAGCAGACGCATAAGTCGCGGGGAGAAACCGTCGACGGCACCGTCGTCTCGATCACGCCGGACGGGATTTTTGTGGATATCGGCCGCAAAATGGACGGCGTATTGCCGCCCGATCCCCGGCTGAAAAAGGGCGACAAGCTCATCGTTTCCATCCGCGGGCGCGACGAAGAAGGCAACTACACGTTGTCGACGGTGAAAGTGGAAACTCCGCGCGACTGGAGCGCCCTCGAATCGGCGTTCGAAGGCAAGCGCACCATCGGCGGCACCGTCACTGAAGTGGTGAAGGGCGGATTGCGAGTCGATGTCGGCGTCCGCGCGTTCATGCCGGCCTCGCGCAGCGGCGTGCGAGAACAGGCCGAGATGGAGAAACTGGTCGGCCAGCAAATCGAGTGCCGCATCACCAAGCTCGACAAGGAAGACGAGGACGTTGTTGTCGATCGGCGCGTGGTTCTCGAGGAGCGCGAGAAGCTGGCGCGGGAGGAAGCTTTCGGGCGAATCACGGAAGGCGCGGTGCTGCAAGGAACGGTGCGCACGATAATGGATTTCGGCGCGTTCGTGGATCTCGGCGGAGTCGACGGATTGCTGCATGTCTCCGACATGTCCTTCGCGCGGAACGTGAAACCGTCGGAAGTGGTTTCAGTTGGCGATTCGATCGACGTGAAGGTTTTGAAAGTTTCGCTGGACACGCGCAAGATCGCGCTGGGGATGAAGCAGCTTCTTCCCGATCCGTGGACTGGGACAGTGGAAAAGTATCCGCAAGGCGAGCGTGTCAAGGGCAAGGTCTCTCGCGTCGCCGATTTCGGGGCGTTTGTTGAACTGGAGCCCGGAATCGAGGGGCTGATCCACGTCTCGGAAATGTCGTGGAGCAAGAAAAACGTGCGGGCAGCCGACATCCTGAAGACCGGCGACATGGTGGAGGTGGTGGTGCTTACGGTGAATCCCGCCGACCGGCGCATAGGCCTGGGACTTAAGCAGGCGCTCGGCGATCCATGGGCAGAGGTCTTGAAGAAGTATCCGGTTGGCGCGGTGGCCGAGGGGCCGGTAACAAGTCTCGCGAAGTTTGGCGCGTTCATCGATCTTGGCGACGGCGTCGAAGGCATGATTCACATCGGCGACATCAGCAAGGACAAGCGCCTGAATCATCCCAACGAAGTGCTGAAGATCGGCGAGAAAGTGCGGGCGCTGGTGCTGGAAGCGGATAAGGACCGGCGCAGGCTGCGGCTGGGGATCAAGCAACTGGAACCCACGTCGATCGACGAATACATCGTGGAACGCAAGGCGGGCGAAACGGTGACGGGCCGCATCGTGAAGGTGTCGGGCGATAGCGCCAAGGTCGAGTTGGGCGAAGGCGTGGTGGGGCATTGCCGGCTTCCCTCCGGCTCCGAACAGATGCGCGAGGAAGCGGCGGGCGCTTCGAAGGCCGATGTTTCAGCGCTCAGCGCGCTGCTCGCGGCAAAATGGAAATCCGGCGGCGGCGCACAAACTGTATCGGAAGCGCCGAAGGCCGGCCAGATTCGGACTTTCAAAATCTCAAGCGTGGATTCCACCAGCAAGAAGATCGAGTTGGAACTTTTGTAAGATTTCGTAGCGGGTATGCTGGCAGGGCGCGGCCCTTCCGCACCCCACCTAAGGCTCCTGAGCGGCGTTACCTTTCAGGTTCCACTTCGTCCTGAATAATGTTGCACGGAAAGAGCGGAGCCGCCGTCGTGGCCCTCAAATCGGGCGTGATGATGGATGAGGCGGTGCTGATCCGATCTGCGCAGGGCGGCGATCACGCCGCGTTTGAGCAGTTGGTCCGCACCTACGACCAAAGTGTGCTCCGGCTGGCGATGAACCTGTTGAGGTCGCCCGAGGACGCGCACGATGTTTATCAGGAGGCGTTCCTCAGGGTCTATCGCAACCTCCACTCGTTCCGTTTCGACTGTAGCTTCCATACGTGGCTATACCGGATCGTGACGAATTTATGCCTGGATCATTTGCGGAAACGAAAAGTGCGGAAGGAAGAGCCGACGGTGCTCTCGACCGCGGATGGTCCGCTCGACCGGATGGATTCGGTGCCGGAGGATCGGGTGTCCGGCGATCCGCAGCGGTACATTTTCAGCGGACAGGTGCGGACGCGAATTCGCGAAGTGCTTCAAGATCTGACGCCGCGCGAGCGCATGGTGTTCGAGCTGCGGCACTATCAGGGACTGCGCTTGCGGCGGATCGGCGAAGTCCTGGGAACCAGCGAAGAAGCCGCGAAGAATTGCCTGTTCCGGGCGACGCAGAAAATGCGGGCCGCCCTGGGAGAGTTTTATGAAAGATGATTTTTATGGAGCACGATGAGATGAGCTGCATGACGTGCGGCGCGGCGCGCGAACAGTTCGCCTTGCTGCTTTACGGCGAATTATCTTTCGATCAGGAAGAGCGTGTCGAGGCTCACCTGGACGCCTGCGGAGAGTGCCGCGCCGCGCTCGAACAGGAAAAAGCGCTGCATGCCGGGTTCGATTCGGTGGAGGCGGGACCATCGGCGTCGCTGTTGCACGAATGCCGAGAGGATCTGCGCGTGCGCTTGCTCGAGGAAGTGTCCCAGCTTAACGAAGGAGCGGCGCGATCCGGATGGTGGGACAGATTCGTCGACGCGATCGCACTTCAACCGGCATATGGAATGCTGCGTTCCGGAGCGTTGGCGCTGGCCTTGATCGTGAGCGGATTTTTCGGCGCGCGATTCGTACCATCCATGAATTCGGGAGCGTTTCGCTCGATGGGGCTGGGCGAGGTGGGCGCGTCCCGGGTGCGCGACGTCAAACCGTCGCCGGACGGGCGGGTGCATATCGTACTCGACGAAACGCGGCAGCGTATTGTTTCGGGCGCCGTAAACGATCAGCAGATCCGGGCTCTGCTGATCACCGCGGCCAGGGACCCATCGGATCCGGGATTACGAGCCGAGACTGTCGATATTCTGACGTCGAGCGTGCAATCGGCTGATGTTCGCGCGGCACTGGTCTTCGCGGTTCAGCGCGATCCGAACGCCGGTGTGCGGATGAAGGCGATGGACGCATTGAAGCCGTTGGTGAATGAACCGGATGTGCGCGGCGCTCTGACGCAGGTGCTCCTCAACGACGCGAATCCGGGGCTGCGGACGCAAGCCATCGATCTATTGACGGGCAGCGCGAATGCGGCCGTCGATCGCAACGTGGATCGCCAGATTGTCGGCACGCTTCAGGAGTTGATGGAGCGGGGTGAGCAGCAAGGCTACGTGCGGGAACGCTGCCGGCGTGTGCTCCAGGCAGTGAATGCTTCGCTCGAGACGTATTGATGGAGGAGAAGTAGGAACACGATGGGATTTTGCGTAATATTGCCGTCGCTGATCAGCGCAATGCTCGCGCAAGATGTGCAGCCGATCACACGCGACGGCACCGACTGGGTGCGAACCGAGAGCGGCGTTACGGTCACGCCACCGACGCGCGTGCTCAGAGTGATCACGCACGGGCATCTGGTTGTCCGGGGCTCGGACGCAGAGCAGGTCAGCTATCGGCTCACTGAGCGCGTGCGTGCACGCACTCGCGACGATGCGCACCGCCTGTTCAGCGGTTCCCTTTTCGACAGCAAGATCGTGAACGGGGCGACGCTGATCACCACCACGATCGCGCACGCGGCGGTGGTAACGCAGCTTGAAATCGCCGTTCCGCGCCGCATGATCAGAGTGATTCTTGAGGCGCAGCCGGGCGATATCGAGGCCTACGATCTGGATTGCAGTCTGCGCGCCGAGACCGGCGCCGGGCAGATCCGCTGCGATCGCATTCGCGGCAGCTTCGACGGCAGGACGGGCGGCGGCGAGGTCCACTTGGGAAAGATCGGCGGCGCGATCCACTGCGTGAACGGCGCCGGTTCAATCATCATCGACAACGCTGGCGGCGCGGCGGATTGCCAGACTGCCGGCGGCGAGATCCAGATCCACGAAGCGGCCGGGCCGCTGGTACTTTCGACCGAAGGCGGCAATATCCAGGTGGATCGGGCAGGCTCGAACGTGGAGGCGCACACCGCCGAAGGTATCATCGAGATCGCGCAATCGAACGGCATGGTGTTCGCCGATACGCATGGAGGATCCATCCAGATCGGCTCCGCGCGCGGGGTGCGGTGTCAAAGCGGCGCGGGACCCGTGCGCGTCAAGACTTCCTCGGGACCGTTGCAGGTACAGACAGCGCTCGGGAGTATCCTAGCGGAATTGTTCGCGGGCGCGCATCTGGAAGATTCGTCCCTGGTGGCCGGTTCTGGTGACATTACGGTATTGATTCCGTCTAACGTAGCGTTGTCGGTTTTAGCGAGAAACGATTCCGGTGCGAATCCTCGGATCGTCTCCGATTTTTCGGAGCTTCGAGCGAGGAGTATCGCTCCCGCGCGGCCGGCGGCATTTCCGATGGTATATCAGGGATCGATCAACGGCGGCGGTCCACTGCTCACGCTCAACACAGCGGGCGGAATCATCTACGTGAAGAAGTCGAAGTAAGGAATGCCGGGAAATCGAAGGGGAGAGATTAGAACCAGGAGTTGACCATGCGGATATTGAACCTTGCAGGAATTATGGCGCTCGGGTGCGCTTCGTTTGTGGCCGCGCAGACGCCGCCCCCGGCTGCGACGGCTCCCCCGGCGCCGCGGGCGAAGGTCGCGGGCACGCCGTCATCCGGCAGTTATATCGGCGTGATGGTGCAGGAGATCGACAGCGACCGGGCGAAAACGCTCAAGTTGCGGGAAGAAGCGGGCGTGGAGATCACGCGAGTCGAGGCGGACAGCCCCGCCGATAAAGCCGGTCTCAAATCCGGCGACGCGATCCTGCAATACAACGGGCAGCGCGTGGAGGGGATGGAACAATTCTCGCGCCTGGTTCGAGAGACGCCGCCGGGACGCGAAGTCAAGCTTGACATATTTCGCACTGGCGCTCCGCAGACTGTGACGGTGAAGGTGGCCACCCGCCATTCAGGCGCGGCGGCATTCAACTCCAACGCTTTTTCCGTTTCGCCGGGGGGATCTTTTGAATTTCAGATGCCCGACATGCCGCGCAGCTTTATGTCCTGGCAAAGTTCCATGTTCGGAATCGAAGGCGAGTCGCTGGAGGGCCAGCTTGCGCAGTATTTCGGGGTGAAAGAAGGCGTCCTGGTGAGATCGGTGATCAGTGGATCGGCCGCTGAAAAGGGCGGCCTCAAAGCCGGCGACGTGATCGTGCGCGTGGACGACTCCAAGGTCACGACACCAACCGATGTTACCAGCCGCCTGCGTGCGTTGCGCGGCAAGCCGGTCTCCATCGTCGTGATGCGGGATCACAAAGAAGTGGCGCTCAGCGTAACTATCGACGAGGGAAAACGCGGCGGCCTTTTCCGTCCGCGGGACCTTGGCAATCCCGATAACGGGTTCGATTATTTCGTGAGTCCGGCCAGGCCCCGGGTTATCAGTTGGCCGCGGGATTGACCGCCGCCGCACTCATCCGCTGCACGCGAATCAGCAGCTCGACCTCGCGGCGCGTTACCCCCAAGGCTGCGGCCACGTGCGACACGTTCTCGTTACGACGCAGCATGCGCATCGCCTGGACGCGCTTGCTGATGTTCAACCCCGATCGCGCCGCGGTGGGGATGAAGGCTGGTTCTGCCTGTACCGCCGGCACTTCACTTAGTTTTCTCGAAAGATCTTCCATCCGCCGGCGATGTTGCGCTGAAGTGGAGTGGATTTCGCGCTTCACGCTGAGAAACAGAATCAGCGTGGCGATCAAGCCCAAGGCCAGCAGAGCATATTGAATCAGGGAAAGAGTCATTTTGGTTTTCGTAGTCCTCGGCTTTAGTCCAGCGTCCGCAATCGCTCCTGCGTGCTGATCACGTTCTGAATTCGCACGCCGAAATTTCCTTGCACCACCACCACTTCCCCGCGCGCGATCACACAATTATTCACGATCACTTCCACGGGATCGGAGATGTCTCGATTCAATTCCACGATCGACCCGACCGTCAGTTTCAGTACGTCCTTCAGCGCCACCTGCGCGCGCCCGAATGAAATGCTGACCGGCAGCTCCACGTCGAGCAGCAGATCGAACGTCGTGGAGCCTTCCGGCGTGTTTTCGCCCGTCGTTTCGAATTGCGCCGTCAGTGAGCGCGAAGCCATGCCAGCCAGTGTCTCGAGCAGCTCCGGCTCAAAGCCCACCGCGATCCTGGCGACTGCGCCCGCAAGGGTGGTCTCGACCGCCCCCCAGTCCGCCTGGGGAAGCGACCCAGCTTGTTCGCCACCAGCCGGGGTGAATTCCACCTTGAATCTTCGTGTCAGTGCCTGCGCGATGCCGCTGACAGTCTGACGAACGATTTCCAGATACTGTGTTTGGATCTGGTCCGCGCCGCTTTCATCGATTGCGGTCGCGCGCATCGTAGAAGCGCCGGCGTTACGCCAGGATTCTTCCGCCGCGACAATCCACATCGCGCCGGCAACCCCGCTGAATGGCTGACGCCAGCACAACGAGCCATCCTTCGGCGATTCGGCGGCAGCACTCACCTCGACGGGATGCGGCTCGCCGGTGATACCGCCGAGGGTGGCGGCAAACCGGGCGGCGAACTCTTCGAGCAGCCAGCTCCGAACCTCCATGGGTGATTCCATTCTCGGCTGGTCCGCTCGCGTCTCGTTCAAGTGCTGTTTGTCCACTGGTGGCTTCTTGGGAGTACTTGGCGCCGTCTAAACCGCCCGCGGATTAGGCCAGCGCCTCTCCATATGGGAGCGCAGTCTCAGGATCGCCTGCGTCTTGAGCTGCGATATGCGCGATTCGTGAAGGCTCACTATCTTTGAGATCTCCCGCAGGGTCAACTCCTCGTAGTAGTACAGGCTCAGCACCGTCTTTTCGATCACGGGCATCTTTGAGATCGACTCGGCCAGCAGGCGCTGGAGCTCGCTGCGCTCCACCACGCGCGAGGGCCAGGATTCCTCGTCGCCGGAAACGAACTCCAACAGGTCGCGGTTTTCATCCTCGCCTGACGAGTTTTCGAGGCTTCCCAGATTCAATCCGCGAGAATCCACCAGCCACGCGTGATATTCCTCGATGGTCTGCCCGAGCTCTGCCGCGATCTCTTCCTCGGTCGGCGTGCGATGCAGGCGCTGTTCGGCGGTATTGATGGCCCCTTCGATTTGTTTGGCGCGCCTGCGTTGCTGGCGGGGCGCCCAGTCGAGGCCCCGCAGACTGTCGAGAATCGCTCCCCGGATTTTGTACTCGGCATAGGTCTTCAGCTTGACGTTTTGGGTCGGATCGAAGCGATCGATGGCGGCGATCAGTCCGATCACGCCGGTGGAGACCAGGTCGTCGAGGCTCACACTTTCGGGCAGCCGGTCGTGAATGCGGCGTGCGATCAGCCGCACTTGCGGCAGATGTTCGAGGATGAGCCGTTCGCGTTCCTCGGCGGAAAGCTCCGGAGCCGGATACGCGAGCCCGCGCCGCGGTTCGCTGAAGGTGGTTCCCAATTGGGTGGCCTCTTTCATGCCGCCGCTCCTATGGTCTTGGGTGAAGGTCCATCGGAGACGTAGCGCGGAGCCGCGACCAATTCGATCAGCCGGGCCTTGGTGGCGGGTTCGAGATCGTCGGGGATCTGCTGGCCAGTCGACAGGAAGGAAACCGGCAATCCGCGCCGGGAGGACTCACTGATCAGCGCTCCATAGCGATCCGTCTCGTCCAGCCGCGTAAACAGAAGCTTATCCGGATGGAAGATCGCGTAGCGCTCGATCACGCGGGCCATGTCGGCGAGCTTCATCGACGCAGGCAACACCAGGTGCGTATCGATTTCCGGATGCGTGGCGATGAGTTGCGCCAGGTCCGCGCCGTCTTCCATTTCGCCGTTCGCGAGACCGGGCGTGTCGATGAACACAAACTCCTTCGCGCGATGTTCTTCGAGCGCCTGCGCCAACGCCACCGGCGTTTCCGCGACCTCGCATCCGATCCCCAGAATGGAGGCCAGCGAGCGAAGCTGGTCCGCGGCGGCGATGCGGAACACATCGGTCGAGATGATCTGAGGCGGCCTTCGCGACCGCAGGCCGTAACGCGCCGCAAGCTTGATGAGAGTGGTCGTCTTGCCGGCCCCCGGGGGCCCCACCAGAGCAACAATGGCCCGCGGCGCTTGCGTCGATCCGGTGGATGTGGGTTGCCGCCGGCCGAGCGTCGCGTCGACCTCGAAGAATTGTTCAAGCGGCGCGCCCCGCGCGACCGTTTGCGCGATCATCGCATCCAGTTCGTTCTCGACCAGTCGTGTGTAGGCTTCCGAGCAGGACGAATCGGCCGCCGGCACAAGCGGCCCCGGCAGAAACATGTGGGCTCCCCGCAGGCTTCGCGCCAGCCGTTCGATTTCGCGCCGCATGTCGGCGACGTCCCGGGTTATCCGGTCAGCCGGGGGCGCCGAATCCTTCGGAGCGGCGCCAGTCCGCGCCGCCGGACCGTTGGGAGCGAGCGACGGGGAAACGGGCAGGATAGGGGCCGGTGGAGCGCCGGTTGCACCAAAGACTACCTCATATGCGCCCAGATGCCGCGTCTCCGGAGTCGCCGGCCGCGCATTTACGAGGAGCGCCTCCTCTCCCAGTTCTTTTCGCGCCAATTCCATAGCTGCTTCCACGGTCCCGGAGAAATAACTCTTAAGCCTCATTGAATGGAAAGCCTCACTGAATCAGTCCGACCGACATGACTCGAGTTGCGGATGGAATTTCGTTATGCGAGAGGATCGAAAGATTCGGAATGGCCCCTTCGATCATCTGCCGCAGGAAAAAGCGTGTGGAGGAGCTGGTGACCACCGCCATCGGTGAATCGGTTGAGCCCACGGCGTGCGTGACGCGGTCCAGGATCTCACGGATTTTTTGCGGCGCGAGATTCAGATGACTGGCCTGCTCGGCATACTCGATCGCCGATTCGATGGATTGTTCGATCTTTGGGTCTACGAAGAATGCGGGCAGTTCCCCGGATGAGTTCAGGTACGGCTTGACCAAACTCCGGCGGATCGCCTGGCGCACATACTCGGTCAGCAGGACGGGATTCTTGGTCATCGCCGCGGCTTCCCCGAGCGCTTCCAGAATGGTTACCGAATCTCGAATTGAAACGCGCTCGCGCAACAGATTCTGAAGAACTTTCTGCACGCTAGCCATAGGGAGCAACTTGGGCACCAAATCCTCGATGACCTTGGGGTTGTCCTCCGCCACCCGGTCCAGAATGTTCTTGGCGTCCTGCCGCGACAAGAGTTCAAAAGCGTGACGCCGTATCAACTCAGCCAGGTGCGTTCCCAGAACGCTTACCGAATCAACCACCGTGTATCCCTTGGCGCGCGCCGACGCTGCGTTCTCCGGTGTGATCCACAGCGCCTGAATCCCGAACGCAGGCTCGCGCGTGGCGATTCCCTCCAACGGCTCGGCGGCCGTCCCGCTCGGATGGATCGCCAATTCTCGATTCGGCACCAGCTCGAAGCGAGCGACTTCAGCGCCTTTCAGAAGCACCACATATTCCGACGCCTTTAGTTGGAGGTTATCGGTCACTCGTACCGGCGGCACCATATAGCCGAGTTCCGTCGCCATCTGCCGGCGGATTCCCGCGATCCTCCGCAGCAGCGGCGAGTTCTGAGCGCCCTCCACCAGCTTCACCAGTCCCAATCCGACCTCGATCGCCAACGGTTCCACTTTGAGCAGGGCTTCGAGACTGTCCTTGGCCGGCGCCGCAGCCGACGGAGCGGCAGCCTCTTCCGCGGCCCCCAGCTTCATGCGCAATCTCCACCCGGCGAATCCCACTCCGGAACCCAGCAGCAGGAACGGTATGGTCGGCAGCCCCGGAAACGCCGCCATCGCGATCAGCACCGCGCTCGACAACAGCAGCGGTTGCGGATTGCTGAAGATCTGCTTCTTCACGTCCGTCCCGACTTTGCCATCCGAACTGGTCCGCGTGACGATCAGGCCTCCCGAAATGGAAACCATCAGGGAAGGGATCACGGTCACCAGTCCGTCGCCGATCGTCAGAATCGTGTAGGTGGTCAGGGCGCGCTTCAAATCCATCCCGTTTTGAAAAACGCCGATTAAGAATCCCGCGACGATATTGATGGTGGTAATCAGAATGCTCGCTACAGCGTCGCGCTGCGTGAAGCGGCTCGCGCCGTCCATGGCTCCGTAAAACTCGGCTTCGGCCGCCAGATTCTTCCGCCGCGCGCGTGCCTCATGTTCGTCGATCAGGCCTGCGTTCAAGTCGGAGTCGATCGACATCTGCTTGCCCGGCAAGGCGTCCAAGGTGAACCGCGCGGTTACTTCGGAAATGCGCACCGCGCCGTGATTGATCACTACGTATTGAATGGCGATCAGCACCAGGAAAATCACCACCCCGACGATGTAGTTTCCCCCCACCACGAAGTTTCCGAAGGCCTCGATCACCTGTCCCGCGGCGCGCGTTCCCGTATTGCCGTGCAGCAAAATGAGACGCGACGAAGAAATGTTCAGCGCCAGCCGCAACAGGGTCAGCAGCAGAAGCGATGTCGGGAATACGCTGAATTCCACCGGCCTGGTGATGTACATCGAGACCAGCAGGACGATTACCGAAATGGTAATGTTCGCGCTGATGAGAAAGTCGAGCACGAACGACGGCAGAGGAGCGATCATCGCCATCACGATCCCCAGTACCGCGATGGGGACGCTCAGCTCCGCCCAATTATTTCCAACTCGGGACGCCGCCGTCACCGGAGCGGCTCCCTTTTTCGCGCGGGGACGCGCCGCACCCTTTGTAGCGCGGTTCCGGGACTCCGGCGCACCGCCGCCTTGTGCAAGTGCGGGTACCGAAACGGGAGCGATCTGCGGCGCCGGGACCATGTCCGAAAGGTTGGTGCATCTCACCAACCGCCAGCGCTGCGCAATCCACGGGATTATCCCTAAGCGCGGCGAGCCGCCAAACCATCGCCGCCGCAACGACAACGTCCATTGACGCGATATCCCATTGAATGGATATCGCGACATCTACGAAGAACCTGGCCGCCCTCGTATGGCCGGACAGTTCCAGTCGGCTACAATCGATAAATGGAGACCCCCGCCGAGCCGCAATTCTACACCTCCGGGTTCATCCGCCTGACGCGGCCCCAATTCATCGGGACGCTGGCCGGATTGATGCTCTGCCTCCTGCTGGCCGCTCTCGATCAGACCATCGTCGGCACCGCCGAGCCGCGCATCATCGCGCAACTTTCCGGGTTCGATCGCTATCCCTGGGTGGCCACCGCGTACCTGCTCACCTCCACCATCTGTGTTCCGATCTTCGCCAAGCTATCCGACATTTACGGCCGGAAATGGTTTTTTCTCACCGGCGCGGCGACTTTCGTGACCTCCTCGGCTCTGTGCGGCGCATCCGGCAAGCTGAACTTTCTGGGCATCGACGGCATGAACCAGTTGATCGTGTTCCGCGGCTTGCAGGGCTTGGGCGCGGGCATCATGTTCGGCCTGGTCTTCACCATCGTCGGCGACGTTTTTTCTCCCATCGAGCGCGGCAAGTATCAAGGATTGTTCGCGTCCATCTGGGGCGTGGCGTCGATCTTCGGCCCTACGCTCGGCGGGTTCCTCACCGACCATTTCTCGTGGCGGTGGTGTTTCTACGTGAATCTGCCGGTCGGAATCATCGCGATTGCCGCCATCTATTTCGAGTTCCCCTATTTCCATCCGCAGGGCGTGCGCCGCATTATCGATTGGTCCGGCGTGGGCGCCCTGATCGGCTGCCTGGTTCCGCTTCTGCTCGCGCTCACCTGGGCCACCACCTACGGCTGGACCTCCACGCGCGTCGTATCTCTATTGGCGCTCTCGGTCGTGATGCTGTGCGCATTTCTCTACGCGGAAACCAGGGCGGAGGAGCCGTTGCTGCCGCTATCGCTCTTTCGCGACCCGATCATTCGCGTCTCCTCCATCGCGAATTTCGTGCTGGGCATGGGCATGTTCGGTGTGATTATTTATCTCCCGCTGTTCATGCAGGGCGTTTTGGGAATTTCGGCGACGCAGTCCGGCTCGCTGTTAACTCCGTTGATGCTTGGCGCGGTAACCGGAAACATCATCGGCGGACAGTTGACTTCGCGCACCGGAAAGTACAAAGTATTGGCGATTACTGGAGCGATGCTGATCGCGATCGGCATGATTCAGTTCGCGCGCCTCGACGCGTCGAGCACGCGAGCCGCGGTGGTGCTCGGCATGATCGTCACCGGACTGGGGATGGGCTGCGTGCAGCCGGTCTACACCGTAGCGGTGCAGAACGCGGCTCCGCGGCAGCACATGGGAACGGCGACGGCCTCGTCGCAATTTTTCCGTTCGATCGGCAGCACTACGGGCGTGGCGATGTTCGGGAGCATTCTGTTGACCATTTATCACCGCGACTTCGCGGCGGGTGTTCCCAAGGGGACGCCGCCGATCGCGCTCCAGTATTTTTCGAACCCGCTGATGCTGTCGGTGATGCGGCCGCAGCTCGAGGCGGGTTTCGCCAAATATCCCGGCGGCCTTCACTTGCTGAATCTCTTGTATGCCGACGTGAAGACGTCGCTCGATCATGGCATCGAGTTCATTTTCTTCATCGGCGCAATCATCCTGAGCGCCGCGGTGGTCGTGAATTTCTTTTTGAAAGAAATTCCGCTGCGCGGCCGGACGGCGGCTACGGAAGTGGAGGCAGCCGCGCCGCAGGAGATCATCTAGGCCACGCGTCAGGTGAAGGCCAGCGCGAATCGCGACACTTCGGGTTTTCTCGCGGCAGGCGCATCCGGGTAGCGCGCGGGTCACATGGACGAGCGGACCCGCCCCACGTCGTTAGAAATCTTATGGAGCGGCGATGAGATCGCCCACCCAAAGTCATTTGAAAAATAGTCTGCTACAGGCGACCGCGCCTTACTTCTCCTTGCCTCGCATCGTCGAATCTAAGATCACGAAAACCAATCAAATCCTTTAGAACCGCTCCCTTCGGTCGCGGCTCGTAAAACAAAAACTGATCTGAAGCCGGCTTCACCCCCTCCCTAGCCCGGGAAGGCGGGACCGTTTACTCACCCTCAACGGCATGGGGTCAGTAGTTTTGGGACTGACAGCCCCCAACTCAACAAACACCTCACAACGGCTTTGCCATGGACGCCTTGCTCAGTGGAACCGGCTCTCAGTTGGTAGAGCACCGATCTCTTCGGTTTCAAGATATCCGAAGAATCTTGGGGAAGGGTGTGGACCGGAGGAGGAAGTAGAACAATCGAGGGGAGATAGAGGTTGAAAAAAGTGAGTTATGGCGCTGGTTGGACTGCGGGAAACGTGGGCTAATCGCGCTGGCCTGGCTGAAAATCCCGAATTGTTCCGTCTTCCCGGTTTCCCCCTTCCGAAATAGCCTCGCTCCCACGGCGCTTGAAAAACCAGCGCCCGCGCGGTTAAGCTCAACCGGCTTCAGCATCATCTCCAAACATTCTCCAAAAGTGCAACAGGAAGTCTCTTTAAGTGCAAAAGTCTCGTCTCCGGCGAATTTTCCTATTAAGCACTGCGTCAGTTCTCCATCCGTTTATCAACGAGTTGCATATTTTCCGATAGTTTGGAACTAGCCTTGCTTCGTAGAGCTTGGAGCTCCAGGACCCATCCCGGATGGGAGTTAGGCGGATTATGAAGTTGACCGGTTTTGCCGTAGCGCTTTTTGTGGTTTTCTCGGTTTCTGTAGGGAGCGCGCTTGCCGACATAAATCTCGGAACTGCGAGTACCTATGCGGTCCTGGCGACTACGACCGTAACTAATCCTACTACCTTCGCAGACACTGTCATCACCGGAAATATGGGTGCCGTATCCTGCACCGGCTTTGTCATGGGAACGGGCTGCTCCGCGGGTCCTGGAATGGTCAACGACGGATCCGTAAATTTAGCTCCCGCGGACCTGGGGGCGCTGGCAGATTCGAACGCTGCATACCTTGCCTTGGAGGGCGCTTCGTCCACCGGTGGCTTTACGTGCCTGGGGACGGATGGAGGGTGTCTCAACGACGTCGCGCCGGGCGTCTATACTTCCACGTTGTCGTCGACTCTTTTGGACGGAGCTCTCACTCTCAACGGCGGGAGCACTCTCGATCCGGTTTGGATCTTTCAGATGGCGTTTGGGTTCACGACCGGAGTCGACTCATCTGTTCTAGTGATCGGTGCAGACGCAGCTGACGCCAGTGTGTATTTTGAGGTTGGCTCCCAGGCGACTCTCGGTGACGACACTGTATTCCAAGGGAATATTCTCGCGGGAACGGAAGTAGCCTTCGATCCCGGCGCACAAATTACGTGCGGCAGAGCCTTCACCGATACGGCAGCAGGTACACAAGTAACCTTCGCCGGAAACAACCCCGCCGCCTCGGGAGGAATGCCGAACGTAGTCTCCGACACCTGCGCCGAAAGCGCCAGCGGTTTCAATGGCCCCGGCGGCGGGTCCGTTCCGGAACCCAGTTCGTTGGTTTTGCTCTCATCCGTACTACTCGGAATGGCCTTTCTGAGGTTCCGCAGAAGCGCGTAGGAATTTTTTCGTTACGCGGAATCCACCTCTGCGCCCGCCCGAAGACTTCTTGGGTTGCGCGCCGGGACAAGAAGCGCCGCTACTTTACCATCGCCGACTGAGAGCGCACCGCCACCCACTTGCCATTCCGATTCACGAATGCCGCGACTGTCCGGCTCCAGCGGAGCCACAAAAGGGAAGCAGGCGAAGGCGCGGCAAGGCAACGGCGCGCCAGTACGTATCGATCCGCACCCCCGACGAGTCGTTGATCTTTTTTATTCTGCGATTAATGGAGCGTTTGCGCGCAATGGGCACCACCCCCGCCGCGGATTTGATGGAATATGGCCGATCGCTGCGATCCTTCCAAAAGTGATGCTGACCTGCCGCACAAAACCCGGCATGCCGCATCAGAGCGTCACCACCACCCTCCCACGTCGAACCGGGCGCTCCGCGAGCTCATGCGCGCGGGCGATATCCGAGAGCGGGATTCGTTCGCCGATGTCGAAGCCGGACCAACCCGCTTCCAGGGCGCGGTTCAAATCCTGCGCAGCTAACATTTTTGCGTCTTTCGGGAAGTCGTCACTTCCCAGGAAGAACACGCGAATATTCTTGAACACCATCTGCCAGACAGGGATCTTGGGCGTGGCGCTATCGGTGGCGTACGTCGCGATCGACCCACCCATTTTCAGCAGTTCAACGTCGTTTTCAATGTTGGCCGCAAACGCCACTTCGACGATATGATCAATCCCATCTGGAGCCAGGCTCCGCACTCGCGCAGCCAGTTGCTGATCGCTGAGAACCACGTCGTCAGCGCCCGCCTCCCTGGCAGTCGTTTCATCGGCCGGCGACCGCACGGTCCCGATCACCTGCGCGCCGGCCTGGCGTGCCAGCCGCACAGCGCAAAGGCCCACTGAGCCCGCGGCGCCTTGCACCAACACAGTACGCCCGCTGACCGCGCCGGCAACATGGACTGCGCGATGCGCCGTGATGCCGGGTATCCCGAGACACGCGCCCTGATCCGTCGAGACGTTTTCAGGCAGGGGAACAGCCTGATCCACCGGAACCACCGTGAACTCCGCCGCCGTCCCAAACGGCCGATAGGACTGGGCTCCGTAACACCACACTGAGCGGCCGATCCATTCGGGAGAAACGCCCTCACCGGTCTGGTCCACCTGGCCGGCTCCATCGCTGTGTGGGATCACGCGGGGATACGGCATGCCGTAGCCAAATGAGTCCTGACGCTTCTTGATGTCTCCTGGGTTGACGCCAGAGGCGGCAATCCGGATCCGGACCTCGCCCACCGCCGGGTGCGGGTCCGGCATATCTCCCACCATCAACGCATCGCGAGCAGGCCCCTGCTTTTCGTACCAAGCCGCCCTCATTCGACAGTCTCCTTGGAAGCTCGTCTCTCAAATATCTTAACTCCGGAGATTGGAGGCAGTCACTGAGACGCCCGCTTCGATTCCGCGGATTTGATGAAATATGGCCCGTCGCCGCGATCGTTCCGAGATTGAGCGCTGCCCCGCCGCGCGAAAACCGGGGAGTCCGCAGCATCCCCAAACGACCCTCTCATCCTCGGGGAGGACGAAGGGGGACGAAGGGGGGGACGAAGGGGGGGACGAAGGGGGGGACGAAGGGGACAGCCAGAATCGACGCACGTGGGGGGACGAAGGGGGGGACGAAGGGGACAGCCAGAATCGACGCACGTGGAAAGTCAGCGGATCGTGCGGACGGCTCTCTCCCTGTGAGATAAATCGCCCTTGCGAGCCACTATTGCAGTAGCCATGAGTCGCAATGCGCGCTGCATCCTCCCCGGACTTCCCTATCACATAACCCAACGGGGGACCAATCGTCAGCGGGTTTTCTTCTCGATCGCTCACCGCAAGACCTACTTGACGCTGGTGGCGCGGCATCGCGAGGACGCGGGCGTACGGGTCCTGGCGTACTGCCTTATGTCGAATCACGTCCATCTGGTGGTGATTCCGGAGCGAGCTGATTCGTTGGCGGTCCTGTTCCGGCGGGTGCACGGAGCCTACGCGCAAGCGGTCAACGCGGGGCTCGGGCGAAGCGGGCATTTGTGGCAGAACCGGTTTTATTCCTGCCCTTTGTCGGAGGGTCATCTATGGATCGGGTTGCGCTACGTGGAGGCCAACCCGGTGCGCGCCGGAATGGCGGTACATCCGCAGCAGTATCGCTGGTCAAGTGCGGCGGTGCACTTGACCGACGGATTGGACCCGTCGGGCGTGCTCGACTGCGGGTTTTGGGAACGAGCTGGTGGCGTTGAGACTTGGCAGCAAATGCATGCCTCTTCCGAAAGCGACCATACGTTGAACCTGCTGCGTCGCTGTACCTATGCCGGACGGCCGTTCGGCGAAGAGGAATTTGTGGTCCGGCTGGAACAGCATTTCCAGCGAAACTGGCGGCGTTGGAGCTTCGAGAAATCGGCGGGAGTCGGCTAGAAATGGGGAAAGGGACGGACCTGACCCACGATTTGCCGGTTCTCCACCTGCGTCGATTCTGGCTGTCCCCTTCGACTCCCTTCGACTCCCTTCGACTCCCCTTCGACTCCCCCGTCGATTCTGGCTGTCCCCTTCGACTCCCTTCGACTCGTCCCTTCGACTCGTCCCCTTCGACTCCCTTCGACTCCCCCCCTTCGACTCCCTTCGACTCCCTTGATCTCGTTGTGACGATTCACAAAGCGTGATCTGGCGGATCGAACCGGCTCCCGCAGAAGCGGCACGAGCTTCTTCAAAATCTCGGCCGCTGGAGATGTGACTGCTTCAACTGAGAAGGCCTGAAATGGCTGCAAATAGAGCGGCAATGGCGTTGAGTCGAGGTTGACGACGCGCAGTCTTATGGCCTTCCTCCGAAGAGCCTGGATGAAGGCCATGTTGACCTCCAGGCGCACCCATTCACTACGAGCCGCCGCCGCGCTCCAGAAGAGAACAAAATCGGATGCCGACGATATTCCGTCCGCAATTTTTTCGAGAAACAGTTCGCCCCACTCGATTTCGGCTCGGTCCAGCCAAGTCGAATCTTTCTCAAGGCCCTCGTGAACAGCGATAACAACTTCCTTATCAGTGGAGGAATGGCTCAGAAATGCCCGCATAGCAATAGCCTATTGTCGCTGGTGCGCCACTCTTGAGTCCATCCCCATCGAACACGCCCGCTGCGGGGACGAAGGGCGGGACGAAGGGGACAGCCTGAATTGAGCCCTCGTTTTTGCTGTTTTTCGAACGGGTGCAATCAGCGGGTTCCAGCGAAAAGGGACGGAACGCTCCGTCCCCATCTCCAAAAACGGACTGTTCGGGCCGCTCCCCCTCCACCCTCCCAGTTTCATCTCTTTGCAAGGCCGTCCCTGGTAACCGCGATCGCCGCCCATAAGAGCGGCGGTTGGCACAGCCGATTGGGGGCTTTGGCGCAGTCTCACTTCACCGGGAAACGGAAGTCCCTCATTTTAAACTGGGTTTCCTGCGGTACCCTGAATGCAGACGTTCGGGTCAGGAGACATATCATGGCGTTTTCGAAAAGAGTGCTGGCATTCCCAATCGTCTTGACCGTTCTGGCGACCACGGCGCTGGTGGCGGCGAGCGGCGAGAAAGTGAAGCAGGTGAACGCGAACTACACTTGTTTCGTCACCCTGAAACATTTCGATGGACCGCAGACCGCCGTGGAGGTGAACGGGAAGAAGTACTACGGCTGCCACGAAGATTGCACTAAACAACTGACCGAGGATCCGAAGAGTCGGATCGCCGTCGATCCGGTGAGTAAGAAGGAAGTGGACAAGGCCGATGCCCTGGTTGGCGCCGACAAGGCCGGGAATATTTACTTCTTTGAGAACGAGCGCGATCTAAAGAAATTCCGCGTTCCGGCGAGCGTCCCACCAGTCCCGACAGGGGAATAGTGTTGTTTGCGACCGCACTCAGCCGATTTAGGAGAAAAGCGACGGAGCGCTGCGTCCCTTTCGCGAACCTAGACGGGGGACGAAGGGGACAGCGGCTCGCCGTCGCGAGTTGAGTTCGGATGTCAAGGGATGGGAGCCCAACGAAGGGACAGCCTGAATTGGCGACGGGACGAAGGGGACGGGACGAAGGGACGAAAGGGACAGCCTGAATTGAGCCCTTCGTTTGTGCTGTCTTTCGAACGAGTGCAATCAGCGGGTTACAGCGAAAAGGGACGGAGCGCTCCGTCCCCTTCGCAAATTTCGCCCTACCGAAGCCACCTCCGCTCACTCCGCCATTACTTCTGACGCCGCGACGGTTTTGGTGTTAGCGACCGCAGAAATGGCCGCAGAAATAGAAACGGCGGCCTGTCGATGCCCCAGGAGGCGAGGCGAACAAGCCGCCGCGGATCAATCCTGGTGCCTGCGAGAAGGCATGACTGCGTCCAGGCGATCCGAACCTAAACTCTATTTACTTTCGACACGAAGCTGATTGGTCACCGTGAAGACTCCCGGAACAGCATTGGCGTGTATGTAAGCCAACTCACTATCGGACTGATTCTCCACAACGCCGGTCAGCGTCACATCGCCGTTCTTCACGATGATGTGAATCGACGGCAGTGTACCCATCGCATAGCGGTAGAGCGGACCCGAAAAGACCGCGCGATACTCACGGGCGCGAATCCCGCTGTCGATCGGCGATAGCGGCAGAACTTCAAGTTCATTGTCGAGTCGCGTTACGCCTTCGATGCGCTCCACGGCGTTGCCGGCATCGCTTTTCAGTATCGGCTGGGTCACTTCGCCCAACAACGTTACAACGCTGCCATCCACGCGGAAAGAGAGATCGTCGAACAATGTAAGGCGTGGAAGCATCACCAGCTCATGGCGAACCCTGCCTTCGAGCCCGTTGGCGGAGGGTGATTTTGGAGCAGCCGAAAGTATCGTGGACCCTATAAGCCCACTCGTCATGACAATTGCCGCCACGGTGCGCGCCGCTTTGGGATGATTGACCGGCCCCATAGTTGTTTTCCTCCTTGCACCTCATTGGACGCGATCGCCATGGCCTTGGTTGCAATCGCCGGCGCGTGAGGATGCCACGTGTTCGGTGAAACGTTTTCGCTTCCGTTTGCGTATCGCCGCGTGCGTCCCCCCCGTTTCGACGGGCGTGCCCGGTCCCGCGAGTCTCGGCACCTGGGTTTAGCTCTGGGTTCAGCCCCCCGGCAGGTGGCCGTTCATCAGCCGGTAAATATAAGCGAGGATCTCGGCAACCGCGCGATACAGATGGCTGGGGATCTCCTGTCCGATTTCCACCGATTTATACAGCGCCTGCGCCAGCGGCGGATTCTCGACGATCGGAATCTGGTGCTCGATGGCTTTCGCGCGGATGCGCGCGGCGACGTAGTTCCTGCCTTTTGCGACCACCTTAGGCGCGCCGGCGGCGTCCACCGAGTAGCGGATCGCAACCGCATAGTGCGTCGGATTGACGATCACCGCCGTGGCCTTCGAGATTTCCTTCATCATCTGCCGCCGCAGCGAATCGCGCTGCATCCGGCGAATGCGCATCTTCAATTGCGGGTTGCCTTCGTTGTCCTTGCTTTCCTGGCGAACCTCCTGCTTGGACATGCGGAGCTGCTGCGTGTAACGGTGACGCTGCCACACCAGATCGATGACGCCCACCAGCAGGAACAATCCCGCCGCGCGCCACAGCAGCATGCTAAGGATTCCCGCGACGCGCGCCATCGCCACTTGGGCGCCCATCCACGGCAATTCAAGGAACGATCCGAGGTTTTCGGTGGCCTCGAAGTACACCACGCCCGCGACGATCGGCAACAGCGCCAACGCCTGGAGGAACGGCGGAATGTTCTGCGCCGGCAGATTTTTGATTTTCCTGAGCGGGTTGAGCCGATTGAAGTCGGGAACCAGCTTCGCGACGGAGACGCCCATTTTCGTGCTGGCGAGCTGCACGAATAGCACCAGGAGCACCAGCGCGGCCCCCGCCAGGATAAGGGGCTCGAAAACCGGAACCACGATGTCGCGCACCATCGCGACCAGGGCGGTTGGCGTCACCTCCGTTGAGAAAGCGCGCGCCAGCAGTGCGCGCATCGCGTGGGCCGTGCGAAGGATGAAGCTCCCGGCGAAGGTGACGGCGATCGTGACGAACCCGAGAAATTGGATGGAAGTGAGAAACTCGCGGCTGGATGGAAAGTTCCCCTCGCGCCGCGTTTTATCCAAACGCCGCTGCGTGGGTTTTTCAGTGCGCTGGCCGCCGCTATCGGGCATTTACCGGATCGCCTGCGCCACAGTGCCGAGCGTTTTCGCTACGTCTCCCTCAAATACCCGGGCGATCACCGGCGCGAGCGCCGCCAGCATCGCCACCCCCGCCAGCATTTTCACGGGAAACGCGAGTGACAAAAGATGCAACTGCTGTTGTATCCGCCCGATCAGCGCGAGCGCGAGATCGATCAGGATCAGCAGCGCGATCACCGGCATCGCGAGGCGCAAGCCGGTCGTGCACATTCCCGCGCCCAGATGCAGCACGCCGTCCAGGCTCGCCGCCGACGGCGCCCACGAACCCGCGGGAAACTTTTCAAAGCTCGCCGCAAGCACGCGCACCAACTCGCGATCGGCGCCGGTAGTGAAGAATAGCAGTCCCGTGACCAGCGTCATCATCGACGGCAACACGCCCGAATCGGCCTGACTGGTGGGATCGATGGTCGACGCGAATCCGTAACCTGCCTGGACGCCGATCACCTGCGCCGCCAGTTGAAACGCTTCCGTTAGAAAAGCGACCGCCAATCCCACGGCTAGTCCAAACCCCAGTTCCGCAAACGACATGCCGGCCAGTGCTCCGAACGATGGCAAGTCGTTGGGCAGCGAAGGCCATACCGGAAATAAGGCGAACGCGATCGCCAGCGCCAGGACCGCTCGAATCAACTGCGGAGCGCCCTTGAATCCAGGGATGGGAAGAAATGCGACCAGCCCCGAGACGCGCGCCATCACCAGCATAAACGCGAGCATCGTGCTGACGGGCAGCCCCAGCGTCATCGTGTGTTCGTGACCCAACTCGTCGATTCTCGATGGCTCCCGTCCCTGCGGCGAAGTCTGTCACCCGATGCCCTTGTCAATGTGACGCTCCTCATCAACCCGATGCCCTTCATCAATGTTCGCCGCTCCATCAATGTGCGAAGCGTCCGAGATGGCCGAACAAGTCCGTCGTGTAGACCATCAATTTCGAGAGCATCCACGGCATGGCCAGCACCAGCGCGCACAGGAATGCAGTCAGCCGCGGCACGGTACTGAAGCTCGAATCCTGAATAGATGTAATGATTTGCGCAAGGCTCATCACGATTCCCACCACGAACCCGACCGCCAACACGGGCAGCGACAGCCAGAACGTGGTCAGGAATGCCGTGCGCATCAGGTCCACAACAGCAGCCGTCGTCATATCGCAAACCCCGTGCTTTCTTGATGAAAGACAAGCATAAACTTAGTAAAAACTGCGCACCAGCGATCCAATAACGAGGTTCCATCCGTCCACTAAAACGAACAGCAGAATCTTGAATGGGGCCGAGACCATCACCGGAGGCAATTGCACCATGCCGACCGATACCGTCACCGAAGCAACCACCAGGTCGATGATTAGAAAGGGCAAAAACAGCACCGCACCGATCTGAAATGCGGCCTTGAGCTCGCTCAAGACGTACGCCGGCGCGAGCGCGCTCAACGAAACGTCGGCGGGCTTGGACGGCGCGGCCGAATGCGACAATTCCACAAACAGCTTGATGTCTTTCTCTCTCGCGAATCTCAGGAGAAAGGCCTTGATGGGAACCGAGGCTTGATCCCACGCCGCGCCCGCGTCGATCTTGCCGCTCTCCATCGGCTCCCAGCCTTTGTGATAAACCTCCTCCGCTACCGGCTGCACCACGATCAGCGATAGAAATAGCGCGAGGGCGACCAGCACCTGGTTGGACGGCACGGTCTGGGTGCCCAGCGCCTGACGCAGAAAATGCAGCACGACAACGATGCGTAGAAATGGCGTAACCGCCATCAGAATTGCGGGGAGCAGGGTCAGGACGCTCATCAGCAGAAGAATCTGCATGGGAACGCTCAGCGCGCCGCCGGTCTTATTCTCGACCAACGTGATTCCGAGCAGCGAATCGGATGGCGCAGCCAGCGCGGCCGGGGCCCATAGCGCCGCTCCTGTCAGCACGATCCCGAATCCAAGCTTCCTCACGGACGCAGCCCTTCCGCGAGATCATTCAAGACCGCGCGTCCGTCTCTCATCAAAGTGCAATCGACGTTCATCAGAATGCGGTCGCTATTCAACCCACCATTCAACAATGTCCGGTCATCGTTCACTACGTTGCATCCTTCGCTCAACAAGGTACATCCATGCGGATGCGTTGCCACCACCACTTCGCGTCCCTGGATTCGCACGAGGTGCAGGGAATGGTGCGGCGTCAGTGCGAGCCGTTCCATCGTCGCCAGGGCTTTGGCCCTCGCCGGCACGCGCGCGAGTCGCAGAGAACTCCAGCGCAGCGATCTCCAGCGGAACGTGCGCAATTTAAGCCATCCAAGGCTGCCGCGCCGTAGGGTGAACAACGCCCCGCCCAACAGCGCAAACACGACCAGCACGGAGAGCATCTGGCGAGGTTCCATGGTTAGCCCTCCTCTCTGAAGTCGGTGATGCGCACTCCGACGGTTTCCTCCATGATTACGATCTCGCCCGAGCCGATAGGAGCGCCGCCCACCAGGATCGCGACGTTCTCGCCCGCCGCGCGCGTGGTCTTGATCACAGCGCCTGCGCGCAATGCCAGAACCTCGCGGATCGTCACGCTGATACGATCCAGGTCGACGCTCACAGACGTGGGAATGTCGGCAACGTGCGCGATTTCTTCGAACGCGGTCATCGTGGTGGTTACTCCGGCTTCAGGTTAATGGTGTCCTGGCTCAATTGATTCACGGTTGTAATCACTTTGGCATTCGCCTCATAGCCGCGCTGGAAGATGATCAGGTTCGTAAATTCTGTCGCGATATCGACCGTCGAGGCTTCTACCGACCCACCTAGCACCAGTCCGCGGCCGCCCGTTCCCGGCAACCCGATGGCCGGCAGAGCCGAGTTTGCGCCCGTCTGATAGTCGTTGTCGCCTACCGCGACCAGCGAGTCGGGATTGCGGATGGTCGCCATCGCCATCTGCCCCACCACCACCTGCTGTCCATCCGAATAGCTGGCCAGAACCTGCCCACCGTTCGCTAATCCGACGCTTACCAGGTTGGCCGCGGCGGATCCGTTTTGCGACAGCGCCGAGGTTGCCGAAACCGCCGCGAACTGAGTGATGGTCGGCGTGGTGCCGTTGAACATGTTCCACGTCACGTTCATATCGGAGGCGCCATCGGCGAGGCCCGGAATGTTGATCACTGGCGGCACGTCGGTGGGGGCCGGGCTCGTCAAAGTTCCATTCGAGTTGAAGGTCAGCGTTCCGGTCAAGGGGACGTCCGCCGCAGTGAGATCCGAATTTGGAACCGTCACCGAATAGTTCCATTGATTCGCCGTCGCCGATTGTGTGAAAGCGAACGTCACCGTGTGCGCCGTGCCCAGCGAGTCGTAAACCTGGACCGATGTCGAAAAGCTGCCTGTCGGCGTGCCCGGGGTCGCACTTGCGTCCAGATTCAGGCTCACCGAGGTTGCCGTCGTCGTCACCGGTGGGGCCAGAGTTCCCGTCGGCACCGTAATGTCGCCCAGAGGGTTGTTGGTATTGAGCACTCCGTTGGTCATGCTCCATCCCTGAACGGCCTCGCCAGTCGAGGTGGTCAGGGTGCCGTTTGCGCTCACTTCAAAATTGCCGCCGCGCGTGTAATTCGTGGCTCCGCTTGAGTCGGTCACCACGAAAAATCCGTCGCCCTGAATCGCCGCGTCGAGCGGCCCACCCGTCGATTGAATCGCGCCCTGCGTAAACTGTGCCAGGGTGACCGGCGCGCCCACCCCAAATCCGACTTGCGTGGATCCCAGGTCCGCGCCGATGGATTCCGTCACCAGGTCATAAAATGAAACCGTGCTGGCTTTGAATCCGTCCGTGTTCAGATTTGCGAGATTATTGCCGACCACATCGATAGCCGTCGTGTTTGCGTTGAGGCCCGAAAGGGCCGTTGAAAATGATGCCATGTGTTGCTCCTTGAATGACTTGATTAAATGATTGAATTCGCGGTGCCGGTTGTGTTGTTAGATGCGCCGGCGACGCTTGCCACCGGTGGCGTTGCGGCCGGGGTTACTGTCTGTGCCGCCGTTGCCGGTGCCAGCTCCTGCTGGATCGACGAAAGATCGCTCGCCATAGCCGCCGTGTTCGCCAGTTCCTGCGTCGAGTTCGACAGCTCGCTGAACTGCGCCAGCTGCGTGATGAACGTGGTTCCGTCCACAGGATTATCGGGGTCCTGATTCTTTAACTGGGCTACCAGCAGTTGCAGAAATACGTTCTGATTCGCCAAATCCGCGGCCGTTGACGTTGCCGAAACGGTGGAAGTATTCGTAGTGGCCGGGGACGCGAGGCTGATTGGGGTTGTGCTCATTGTTGTTTCTCCATTTCGTCGTTCCAGTCTTGTGCGTTGGGATGGCGTTGCCGCTGTTGCTGCTGGCCTTGCGAGGATTCGCCCGCATGCCGGCCCGGAGATCCCTGCCCCGCTGATTCCCTCTCTGCGCCAAAACTCATTGGGGGGGATGCCGCGGTCTTGATCGGCTCGTCGTGCGCGCCCGGCACATAAGTCTCGGCACGATAGCCGGCGCGCTCGAGCGAATTCGTCAGCGTTCCCAGATCCTGCCTCAGCAGAGTTTCGAGCGACGCGTCCGGCGTCCGCACTGCCACGTGGATCTCGCCGGCGCGCTCGGTCACCTGCAGATCCACCACCGGCATCGCAGGCTGTGCGATCCGCACGGCGATCTCCTGAACCGGAGCGTTGGTGACGACCGCTGCTGTTGGCTCACTGGCGGCGCCCAACGTCTCGGATGTGCGCAAAGTGTCAGCCACGGTGTCGAATGCATTCGCGGGTTTGGCCTCGGCGATATCCGGGAGGGCCGCGTTCGGTGGCGCCGGATTCTCAAATCCGCGCGCGAACCCCTCGGAGAAACAGGTGCCGGCGACCGCCTCGACCGGCAACGCCGCATCGCTTGTATTATTCCGCAGCAGGGGAACCCGGGTGCTGGGGGACTCCTGCGTCACCGCGTTGCTCTTGGCATCCCTAGAAATCGCCACGGGCGGCGCCGCCGGTGCGTTCGCAGCGGGTGGGTTCTCGGCTCCGCCATTCTCGACGAGTGGCGTCAATCGAGCGCTGAACGCCAGCGGCACAGGTGCCGTGGCGCCGGCCACCGCTATGGTCACGCTTTGCGGGCTGCCTGCGCTTGTCCCTTGAGGGTCCGCATTTCCAGCCCCGCTCGGTGCGATCGAAGGCGACCCTCCTGTGATCGCAGTCTTCGGCGACGGTCTGTCGGCCTGCGCTGCCTCGGGAATCGGCACCGGAGCTGAAATCGGTAAGGCCGCTGCAATCGGCGACAGCGGGGGAATCGGTAAAGACACGGGAATCGGCAACGGCGAGGGCATTTCCCGCTGCCCACCCCTAGCTGGCCTGGCCTTCGTTTGCGGCGTGTTCGTTCCATCCACGACGGGTGTGGCCGCCGTCGTCTTGCCACCGAGCATCGACCGGATCAGCGCCTGGGCGATGTCAGCGCTTGAAGCAGCCGGCAGGTACAGCGCGTTCGTGGTGGCCGTCCGAAGCAGTTCCTTTCCTGGTTGCGCCGCGCTCGGATCTTCATAAGCATTGCCGGAATCGACCGCGCCCAGAAACAAACTAATGAGGTTGAGAAATCCGTTCGCGGTTAGTGCCGCACTCGCGGAAGCCGTCGAGAGGGAGGGAGACACCACCAAGCCGGCCCTGGGGGTCGGATCGCTGAGATTTGGTGTCGCTGCCGCGAGTGCGTTCACGCCGCAGGTCAATGCAGTCGGATGCCCAACCTGCCGAAACCAGTAGCTCAATGACTTACGGGAATAATTTCAAGCCAACTTGGGACGCGGACCGAAACGGTACGGCTCTATTAGTCCCACTTTGGCTCTCCTGATCCTCATCATCATGATTTCGATCACCTTTATCGAACGGCGGGACAATTGCTCCATTCGAGCCGGGAACAGTTCGGAAATCCGGACAGTATGCAAGACTGGGCGTTATTCGATTCCGGGAGTTAATCAAAAACCGGGCAGTATTCAATATGGATCCACTCCTCATCTCGGCCGCCAGCGGAATGAAAGCGCGCATGGACACGCTCGACATGCTGGCCAACAATATCGCTAACGCGGGAACCACCGGTTTCAAATCGGATCGCGAGTTCTACGATCTTTACGACCAGCATCTCCCTGGGATAAAGACTCAATGGACCGATTTCTCTCAGGGCTCGATGATAGCAACCGGGAATCCCCTCAATCTCGCGCTCTCCGGCAAGGGAATGTTCGCGCTCAACTCGCCCAATGGCGTGGTCTACTCGCGCACCGGCGATTTTCGGATTTCGAAAACCAACCAGATTGAAACGCCCGAAGGCTACACCGTGCGCAACTTGCTCGACCAAGGAGCCCCGTTTACAGTCGATCCGGCGCAGCCCGTCGACATCTCCAAGGACGGGACCGTCAGCCAGAGCGGCCAGGCCCTGGGACAGATCCAAATCGATTCGCCGGAGTCCACCCCGCAAGCACTCAGCAAGCTCGGCAACAGTTACTTCATCTCCGGCGCCGGCGTGCCGGTTTCGAAGGCGTCGGACAGCACCGAGATCTTTCAGGGGCAGGTGGAACAATCCAACGTCTCCGTATCTGAATCGGCCGTAAAGCTGGTGGGCGTGATGCGCCAGTTCGAAATGCTGCAAAAGGCCATGAACATTTCGTCAGATATGGGCAAGCGCGCCATTGAAGAGGTCGCCAAGGTCGCATAAGAGGGTTGCATAGAGGGTCGCGTAGGAAGAAATCGGACGACGAGGTTTGATCGCACGAGAGCGCCAGGAGCGTTGGTTGTGCTGAGAAGGAGTCCAAAGGAGTCCATATGATTCGCGCACTTTCCAGCGCCGCCAGCGGCATGACCGCCGAGCAGATGAGCATCGACAACATCGCCAACAATCTTGCCAATTCGAACACCACCGGGTTCAAAGCACGCCGGACGCAATTTCAGGATCTCTTGTACCAGAGTTTTCTCCAGCCCGGCGCGTCAGCCGGCGCGCAGACCATCGTGCCGAGCGGCCTGCAACTCGGCCTGGGCACGCGGCCGGCTGCGAATAGCATCGTATTTACGCAAGGCACCTTTACCGAAACCGATAATCCCCTCGATTTAGCCATCCAAGGCAAGGGGTTCTTCCAGATTCTCCTCCCAAGCGGAGTGACTGCCTACACTCGTGGCGGTAGTTTCCAGTTGAATCAAAACGGCCAAATTGTCGATGCCAGCGGAGATCCGCTCGAGCCGCAAATCACCATCCCGGCTCAGGCGCAATCCATCACCATCGCGACCGACGGCACCGTCAGTTACACTCAGCCGGGCCAAACCGCGTCGCAGGTCGCCGGGCAGATCCAGCTTGCGAATTTCATCAACCCCGGCGGCCTCAACAGCCTCGGAAGCGGCCAGTTTGAGCCCACCGACGCGAGCGGCGATCCCATTGTCGGCATCCCTGGGGGCGCGGAAGGTCTCGGCACGCTGCAACAAGGCTATGTGGAGGCTTCCAACGTAAGCGTCGTCGAAGAGTTCATCAATATGATCGTCAGCCAGCGCGCTTACGAGGCCAACACGAAAGTGGTCAAGGCTGCCGACGAGATGTATCAAGCGGTCAATAACATCACTCCGTGAAAACCTTTCTTATACTTTCGGCAGCCTGGATCGCGATCTGGAGCGCGCCCTGCGCGTTGGCTTGTCATATCGTCGAGGGCAATCGCATTCTGGCGGGTGATCTCACGGCCGCCAATCCCGCGTTCGGAACGCTCGATTCGAAACTCGCCATCGTAGCGGCTCCGGCGCCGGGGGTGAGCCGCGTATTTAGACCTGAAGAAATCGCGCGGCTCGCCCGGCTGAACGGCATCACGCTTCCATCGCCGGTCGCCGAGTTCTGCTTTGAACGCGCGACCGAACAACTCACGCCGGAGGCACTGATGCCAGTGCTCCGCGCGGCTCTCCCGCTCGATGGCACGCAGATCGAAATCCTCGATTTCTCCCGCTTCGGTATCCCCCACGGTACGCTTTCGTTCTCCCGCACCGGATTATCATCCGCCGGATCGTCATCCACCAACTTGTGGCGAGGGCACGTCACCTATGACCAATCGCGAACCGCTCCCGTGTGGGTTCGGGTGCGCATCACCGCGCAACAAACGTGGGTGGAAGCAGCGGAGCTTATCCCGTCGGGTAAGCTCATCGAATCATCCCAGATCGTCCTTAGAAAAGGTCCGCGATTCCCATTCGGTCCGGCGCCGCTCGACGCGATTGATCTCGCGGCCGCGCACAAGTCCCTTCGAGCGATCCGGCAGGGCGAGCCGATCTTCGCGTCGATGCTGACGAAGCCGTGCGAAGTCGAGCGCGGCGACGTGGTTCGAGTCGAGGTGTCCAGCGGCGGCGCACACCTCGAATTCGATGCCGTGGCGCAATCCGCGGCGCACGCCGGTGAATCCGTCACGGTAAAGAGTCCGGAGAATGGCGCTCATTTTCAAGCCCGCGTCGAGGCCAAGGGAAGGGTATCGGTCACCAGATGAGACATCGCATTTTCTTACTGTCGCTCCTCTTGTTAGGGCCAGTTTCCGCCGTGGCGCAGATGGGTGCCTCGCCGGGGTCCTTATATATGGCGGGCGGCAGTCTGGCCGACCCGACGCGCGATCTCCGCGCCAGCCAGGTCGACGACGTGGTCACCATCGTGGTCTCGGAGAGTCTGTCCGCGGTAGCCTCGGGGGTCACCAATACTTCGCGAAAATCCTCCGCCGTCAGCAACATCGCCGCCCTTGCGGGAGCCGTCTCGGCCGCCGCGCGACTTGCGAATCCGCTCAACGTGAGCGGCGATCAGGAGTTGGCGGGAACTGGACAAACTTCGCGCACCATGGCCCTCACTACCACCATTTCGGCCCGCGTCGTCAGCGTCACCGCGAACGGCACGCTGGTGGTGGAAGGCACCCGGGACATCGCGGTCAATTCAGAAAAGCAGACCATCACTGTCCACGGCCTGGTTCGCCCGGCGGACCTGACTACCTTCAACACCATCGCATCCACCCAGGTGGCGAACCTTCAGATCAAGGTGAACGGAAAAGGCGTCGTGGGCGATGCCATCCGCCGGCCGAATTTTCTGTACCGGTTTCTCCTCGGCCTGCTTCCCTTCTAACGCATGAAACCTCTTTGCGCCCTGATAGTCGCCGCCCTCACTGCCTCGGCCGAGTCCATGCGGCTCAAGGACGTCGTGTCGCTCGAAGGCGTGCGCGACAACCAGTTGCTCGGCTATGGGCTCGTGGTGGGTCTGAGCGGCACTGGCGATAAGCAACTGACTCTGTTTTCCGCTCAGTCGCTCGCCAATCTGCTCAATCGCATGGGCACGACCATTAACCCAACCGCCATGCAGGTAAAGAACATGGCTGCCGTGATGGTCGAGGCGACTCTACCGCCCTTTGCTCAGCCCGGTACCAGGATCGACTTTACCGCCGCCGCCATCGGCGACGCGAAAACTTTGCAAGGCGGTGTGCTGCTGCTGACACCCCTCAAGGGCGCCGACGGCCAGGTTTATGCGGTCGCTCAGGGCGCGGTCATCACCGGCGGATTCGTCGCCGGCCGCGGCGGCAACACGCAAACGGTCAATCATCCCACGGTAGGCCGCTCGCCCGAGGGCGCCATCGTCGAACGCGCGCCGCCCTCCATCGCCCCGTCCTCGCATCTCAAACTTCAGCTCCATCAAGCCGATTTCACGACGGCCGCGCGGATTGTGGACGTGTTGAACAACCATTTTGCGCTGCCGGGGTCGATAATCGCACGCGCGGAAAGCCCCGGCGTCGTCGTTGTCGACGTGCCTCCGTCTTACTCCACGCGTACGGTTGAATTCGTCGCCGAGATCGAAAACTTGACCGTTGAACCTGACAAGCGCGCCACCGTCGCTATTAATGAGCGCACCGGCACCATCGTCATCGGCAAGGATGTCAAGATCTCGCCGGTCGCCATCATGCACGGCTCGATGTCGGTGGAAATCCGCACCGAGCTTGAGGTATCCCAGCCGGAACCGCGCTCGGCAGGGAAGACCGTCGTCGTCCCAGAGGTCAACGTGAACGTGAAGGAGGAAAAAACCAAGAGTGTCGTGCTCGCTAAAGGCGCGACCGTCGAAGAATTAGTTCGCGCGCTGCAGGCCGTCGGGTCCACTCCGCGCGACATCATCGCGATTCTGCAAAATCTCCGCGTGGCAGGCGCGCTCGATGCCGAAATCATTGTGTTGTGATAACGGTGTTGTGATAACGTGTCGAGTTAGACGCAGCGCCATGACTTATCTATGCTCTACGACCAACCCGATCCTATGATCACCCCGACCCTATCCGCCGCTCCAGCCGCGCCTCTCGATTGGACGCCCCAGGCCAGGCCGAACAAGGTTCAGGACGCGGCTCAGCAGTTCGAGGCGCTGATGATCGGGCAAATGCTGCGTTCGGTACGCGAAGCCGCACAGGACCAGGATAGTGATTCGTCCTGCGAGACCATGATGGATCTCGCCGACCAGCAGCTCTCGCAATTGCTCGCGCGCAATGGTGGCATGGGTTTAGCGCAGATGATCGTCAAAGGACTAAACACGGAGGTAAGCAATCATGAAGATCGACTTGAGCGCACTAAATCTGACCCAATCGCTCCAGCAGACGGCGCCAATCAATCCGGAAGCCGTTAAGGGGAAAGGTCTTCACCAGCTCGCCGGCGATGGCGACCAGGTTCAAATCTCGGACCTGGCGAGTCAGCTTACCGCGCAGGCGTCCGCAGTTGATCCGGAGAGGCTCGCGCGGCTGCAAGCCGCTCTTGAAGCAGGCAGTTACAATGTGTCGCCGGACCAGATCGCTGCGAGCGTCATCCGTGCGCTCGGTAACTGATGAACGGGCTGGATGAGGGCGGCCAGGGCCGCCCCTCTCCATCGAGCTTCTGACAAGCGAAGGAGACCGGGCTCACGTCAGCCGATTGCGCTCGCGAATCTCGTGGGAGCTTGAGCCGGGCGGAGCGTGTGGCAGAAGTATGGACAGAGTGCGGCTTTCTTGCGGTGAAAATGCGGCTTTCTTGCGGTGAAAATGGCGCTGTTATGCGGTGAACGCGCGGGTTTCTTGCGGTTCCCTGTTTCCCGGTGAAATTGGCGTTCTAGAAAGTGCGGAGAGCAGGTAAATTTCGCGCATCTTATTGATTATTAATAGGTTCCATCCCTACCCTGACGGGTGCGGCTTGCTGGATTCCTTATCCCCATCCTGGATGGCGGGAAAAGCCCCAAGCTGACGCATGGGGCTGGAATTGGAGGAGCCCCTACCCCCGGTCGGCTGCGCCTCCGCGGATCGAGTCCTACACGGATCGAGATGACGGGTGGTGAGCTGGCGGGAACAATCTCCAAGCTTACGCATGGGGCTGGACGGTTGGAACGCGCGCCCTGACGGGCGCGCCTCAAGAAACGAGCGCTCCATCCTGTCGCGCCTCAAGAAACGAGCGCTCCATCCTGTCGCGCCTCAAAAAATGAGCGCTCCATCCTGTCGCGCCTCAAAAAACGAGCGCTCCATCCTGTCGCGCCTCAAGAAACGAGCGCTCCATCCTGTCGCGCCTCAAGAAACGAGCGCTCCATCCTGTCGCGCCTCAAAAAACGAGCGCTCCATCCGGTCGCGCCAGAAGAAACGCGCGCGGCTAATGCGTCGCGATGGTGATATTGCCTGCGCCGCTTTTCCCCGCGACCGAAACCGTCACCGGCACCTGACTCCCCGGCGTGACCCCGCCCGGCATCATCACGTTCACCTGGTACAACCCGACGTATCCCGGCGTTAACCCCGCGAACAGCACCGTCGCCGGAATTCCGCCGATGGTCACCGTCACTGGAGCCACCGCGTACTCGTACGGACTCGACGGCGTTCCGTTCCCGATCGCTAAATTTGGCGTCACCGCGCCCAATCCGAGCGCGTATATCACCAGATAGTCGCCCGTGCCCGCCGGCGCGTTCGTGTCGGCGCGCGTTCCGGTGATCGCGTTGAAAATCAAACCCTGGCCGCTGCCCGATCCCGATGCCGACAAGATGGACGGCTCGCTCGCAAACACGGCGAGCGAAACCGGAACCGATACCGCATTGCCTCGCAGCACCACCAATTGCTGCGAAGTATTGGTCTGAATGGTGAACGGAATCGCGACGTTGACCTGCGTGTTGCTGACGTACAGCAGCGGCAATTCGACGCCCGCCAAAACCACGCTGGTCGAACCGAGCTGCGGCGGCAGCGGCACGCCCGTGTCGCCGAGCGATCCGTCGGCGAGTCCGCTCCCGAAAATCGAAACGAGTAATCCCAATGCAGGAGCGCTCGCAAAATCGGCGTTGCTCACGATGCCGCCTTTCGACACCACGGGCACCGTCGGGTTCGATAATACCTGACCGCTCACCAGCACGCTGCCGGTCAGCGGCAGTTGTTGCGCGTCGGCGCGCACGGTGAGTCCGGCCGAATTGTTTTGCGGCACCCAGGTTCCAGCCCAGTTGCCGTTGCCGATCGCGAGCATGCCGATGGGCGGATCGCTATCGCTGAAACTGACGATCACCGATCCGGTGTTGAACGCATCGCCGCAATCGTCGACCACTTGGACGACGATGGGAGTCGGCCATGCGGCGGGCGTGTTGAAGCCGGTTCCGATGGTGGTGAAGACCGGCAGGAGTTTCGATGCGGTGCAAGCGGCGGTGGCTTTCGTTGTTACTACGAACGCTTCCGGCGTGTCGTTGCTCGAGATGACTGGGTATGGGCTTGGGATGATGCGTGGCGACGAGGCGCGGACTGGCCCGAGGTCCCTCGCTTCGCTCGGGATGACGGTGTATGGGATCGAGACGTTGGAGATGGTTGCGGGGCGCGCCGAGCCCGCGGTCGCGGAGATGACCAGAAGCAAGGCGACGGTCTGCGAACTGCCATCACCAAAAAGAAGTTTGATGGACGCAGGATAGACGCCGGCGGTCATGCTCCCGAGCGTTGCCGTGACGGTGATGGAGGTGGTCTGCGCGGCGGCGATGGTCGCGGTTGCGGGAGTGAAGGTGAACCAACTGGGCGAAGTCGACGCGACGGCGTTGAACGTGAGCGGCGTTGATGTGAGATTCGAGATGGTGAACGCTTGCGGCTTTAGCGTCGCGCCGGGAGTTCCCAGAAACAGCAGACCGCTGGGCGTCACAACCGGCGGCGCGGCTGTGCCCAGAGGAACGATGTGCAACACAATCGCGATGGTGATGGGCGGGTGAACGCCGTCAGTGGGCGTGAGAATGACTGCGCCGTAATAATCCTCAGTGGCGAGACCGGCGGGATTGGCGCTGATGATGAGACTCGTGAGCCCACCGCCAGGAACGGATCTGCCGCTCGATGGCCCGGCGGAAAGCCAGTTGCTGCCTTCATAAGTGTGCGTCGAGACGGTCCAGGGGATGGTGGATGTGTTGGATAAGACTTCGACGGTCTGCGAAGCAACATTGGTATTGCCTTGCGCGAACTGGAAGGTGAGGCCGGATTGAGAAGTAACCAGGCCTTGCGTGGTCGGAGTGTAGATCTCGGCGGACGCGAGAGCAGAGCAGCACAACGGGTAGCCACCCGCGACTAACACGCGCCCGTCGTTCAGCACGGTGGCGGGCGTCGAGAAGCGCCCCGCCACCATGTTCCCGGTCGACGCAAAAGTTCCGTCTGCTGGATTGTAGAGCTCCGCGGCGTTGGTGGCGATCTGAGCTACGGGGTCAGGCTGGCCACCGGCGATGAGAACCTGTCCATTGGGCAGCAGCGCGCCCATAGGATCGCTGAGCGCCGCTGCTGTCTCGCCGGCGAAGATAAAATTGCTGGTTCCCGGGTCGAACAGCTCGGCCGTCTGTTCGGAGGAGCCGGAGCCGTATCCCCCCGCGATTAACACTCGGCCATCCGTGAGCCGCACGGCAACGTGGGTAGAGCGAGGTTGTTGCATCGGGCCGACCAGCGTAAAGTTGCCCGAGGAGGGATCGTAAATTTCGCCGGAGTCGAAGATCGGGGTGGCAGAGAGGACGAACGGCCCCTGCCCGCCGGCAATGAGCACGCGGCCATCCGCTAGCAGCGTGGCAGTATGGAACCCGCGGTTAAACGTCATCGGTCCGGCGGTAGTGAACGCTCCTGTGGCGGGATTGTACGTCTCGGCGCCGGAGTTCACCGATCCCGTGTTCCCTGTCGTCGACAGTCCTCCCACCACCAGCACGCGTCCGTCATTCAGCGGCGTAGCAGTTGGAACGAAACCGTGGACATATACCGAGTTACCGGTCGCGGAAAAGGTCTGGGATATGGGGTCGTATAGTTCGGCGGCGTTCGGCGCCGACCTTCCGCCTGTCACCAGGACGTGGCCGTCATTGAGAAGGGTGGCGGTGACGTCGGTCTCGTGGTCGTAAACGGGAGAGCCCACGGCGGTAAATGTGCCGGTGGCGGGATTGTAAACGTCCGCCGAAGTCGGAGATCCGCCGATCAACAGGACCGTTCCGTTCGGCAGCAGAACCGCCGCGTCCTCAGCGCGCTGCCGCGTCATCGACCCAGTCCGACTCCAACCCTGGGTTGCGGACGCTACTTGCGCCGGGCCGATGCGCCATGCGAACACGTTGGCCAACTGGCCCGCGGGAATCTGTCCGTTCGGATACGGCTGGCCGTTCGCCGCGTTCACGAATAGTCCGTTGAAGGCGCTGAAGTTTCCGGTCAGCTCGGCGGCAGTCGGGATGTAGACATTCGGATAAAACTGTTGAGGAGCGAGCTGGACTTGCGCATCGCAAAACATTTGGTTGGTGAAGGCAGGGAGGGGAATAGTAGCGTTGATCAAGCTGAGCGCGCCGGGGGCCGGAACGCCGACTACGAGATGATCGCCCGCAAAGTTCGCGGCGGTGACATAGCTGATGGAAGAAAAGGGAATGAAGCCGGCCGGAAAAGTTGCGCCTCCAGCTCCGGAGATCGGCGATTGAACGCACGTCCCCTGCCCATACACGCGCACGAGAAAAAGTCCGGCAAAGAACGCGATCCGCGTCAGTTTCATTTTTGGCCTGAATCCTGATTTGATCGGCTATCGTACCACAGGGGCGCGGGAGATAGCGTGCTAAATAGGTACTTCACTAATTTGGGTGTGGCCTGCAGATCGCTGACAGCCGCGGTTCGGAAAACATGCGCTCCCCGAGGGGCGCGCGTAATAGACTGGGTGTTAGGTGTGGACAATATCCCCACCGTGACGGGCGGGGCTTGAAGAGTGGAACGCGCTCCCTACGGTCGCATCTCAAATTGGCAGGGCATGGCCCTGCCCCACGTGGAGGGTCGCGCTGCAAATTGGCAGGGCATGGCCCTGCCCCACGTGGAGGGTCCCGGCTGAAATTGGCAGGGCATGGCCTTGCCCCACGTGGAGGGTCCCGGCTGAAATTGGCAGGGCATGGCCCTGCCCCCACCCCTTACCTGGCGCTTTCGTGCGCCGGGAGGATTGCCAGGGAGTCGCGCGCTTCGCGCAGATCCGGGTCCAGCCGAAGGGCTTCCAGCAGATGCGCCTCCGCCTCGTCGTATCTCTCGAGATACACCAACACCTTCCCAAGATTGAGTTCGGCATTCGCATACGCCGGCCTCAGGCGAAGGGCCGTCCTGAATTCCTCCAACGCTTCATTCATCTGGCCCTTGGAAGCATAAGCCGTCCCCAGATTGAAATGCGCCTTCGGATCGTCGGGCTGGAGGCGGGCCGCTTCGGAGAATTCGGTAACGGCTTCATCGACACGGTCGAGCGTTGCAAGGACAACGCCTAGATTGTAGTGACCGTCGGCGTCACCGGGGTCCAATTGAATTCCGGTGTACAGGTGCCGGAGACCTTCATCGGTCTGTCCCAACGCGGCGAGGACCGATCCAAGCCCGGATTGCGCCACGGGGTCGTCGGGCTTCGCATCCACCGCTTCCTGAAAGTGCACTGCTGCTTCTTTCGTTCGGCCCTGCCGATCGAGTAAGACTCCCAGGTTGATATGCGCGTTGGGATAGGTTGGGTTTAATCGAAGAGCTTCTAAGAGCTCAGGAATAGCTTCCTCCGCTCGGCCTTGCGCGAGAAGCGCCTCTCCTAAGTTGGTGTGCGCCTCGACATCCTCAGGCCGGATTTGAAGCGCCGCGCGAAAATGCGAAATAGCTTCTTCGGTTCTGCCTTTTCGTCTGAGCGCGAGGCCATAGTTGTTGTGGGCGACGTAGTTCCCGGTGGTGACTTCCAACGCGTGACGGAACAACGATTCGCTATCTTTCCAGTAGCCGACTTGCTGCCAGGTTATGACCAACCAACCGGCGCAGGCAGTGATCGCAATTCCCGCGAGCACCACGGGCCCTCGCTGCCACTTTTGCGCGAAGTCGGTCAGTCCCCAGGCAAGCATGATGGAGATGCCGATCAGCGGAATGTAGGTATAGCGATCCCCGTGAGATTGGGCCCCCGCCTGTACGATCCCAAGGACCGGCACCAGAGTTCCGAGATACCAAAACCATCCCACAAACAAATAAGGAAGACGCGACCGGAGCACCAGAAAGGAGATGAGGAGGACGGTCATCACAGCTGCGGCGGTTTGCAAGTGCCCTGGTGGGGGATACGGGTAAAAGACCGCGAGGTTGGTCGGGTAGACCAGCTTAATAAGGTAGGTGGCGTAGGACACGAACGCATTGCTGAAGCGCACGCCAAGAGGAATCAACTGGATGGATTGGATGGTGCCGTCGCGTTGCCCGACCACATAAGTGATCACGCACGCCGCCGCCGAAAGCAGGAAGAGCGGCACTTTTTCGCGAACCAGACGGGAGGCGTGTGAAGTGAACGCATCCGTCAAAGCGATGCGTCTGAGCGGCCAGATATCGAGAAGCAGCAAGGCTAGGGGCAGAGTGACGGTGATTGGTTTCGAGAGGAGACCCAGACAGAGCGAAAGCGCGACCAGTATATAATTTCGGCGCGACGGGCGCTCCACGTAATGAAGATAACTCCACAGCGTGACGATCCAAAAGAAAGCGCCGAGCACATCCTTACGTTCGGCGATCCAGGCAACCGATTCGACGCGCAGGGGATGCAGGCCGAAGACAAAAGCGACGAACAGGCTCTTCCAAAGCGATCCCGTCATCCGGTGAAACAGTCCGAATAAGAGGAGAGTGCTGAGCGTATGAAAAAGCAGGCTGGTCAGATGATGCCAGCCGCTTTTCAGCCCGAATAGCTGGCAATCCGCCATCTGAGAAATACTAGTCAAAGGGATCCAGTTAGCGGCGTAGCCCTTGGTAAAGGCCCACGCGACGTTGGCGGCGGTCAGTCCAGTGCGGATATGAAGATTCTCGGTGACATAATCGGGATCGTCATAGTTTACGAAATCAAAGTGCCAGACGCTGCCGTAAACCAACAGGATTGCGATCGCCAGGAGGAAATACAGATGGGGCTTGGTGGGAAACGGGGCCCGTTCGCTCGGACTTTGCGGCGTCTTGGCCGCCTTTCGCTGGGTGCCTGCCACGTTGAGGGCGGCCTCTGACGTGGAGGCCGTGCTCTATAGTCCCACAGACGCAACGCGCCAAGGCGCCGAAGACGCGGCGTTCGTTTTGGCAGCAGGCGTTCCCGGCGCAGCGGGAAAACTCGAATCGGCTCCGAGTCGGCTATTGATGCGTCAGATAGCTCAACACCAGCGAGTTCACCAGCGGTGCGCCCAGTCCGGTCACGAAGTCCCAGCCTTTGCCCACGAGGAAAGATCCAGGCCGTTCGGTGGGGTAATACGCGGTGATATCGCGATAGTTAGCGAGGTATTCCGTGCTGGAGGGAGCCCCGGTTGCGTCGGTGTATAAATCGGCGAGCGTTCCGTTTAGCGCGTTTCCGCGGACTCCGTTGGCAATCGCGACGACGCCCGCGAACATTTGCACCGAAAGACTGGTGCCGTAAACGCCGCCCCAGCCGCCTTGCAGCGAAAGCATCACGGCCACATAGCTGGCATCGCCGCCCGACATGTGGGCCTGAAACGCGGGCGAAATGAAAGGGCGGCGAGCCCCGTGCTAACATCACCAATTGCGATCTGACGACCCCCAAGCCGGCCTCGATCGTGGCGCGCTCCGGATGATTTTTGCGGCGTGCGCGACGCTGCTTCCCGGCTACCTGGTCTACTCGCAGACCATGGCGTTTCATTGGGACGAGGGTTTCCACCTGCTGGCCGCGCACCTGATCAACGCCGGGCGGAAACCGTATATCGATTTCTGTTTTCCGCAAGCCCCCCTGAACGCGTATTGGAACGCCGCATGGATGCGCATCTTGGGCGATAGCTGGCGCGGGACGCACGTGATCGCAGCCTTGCTGGCGCTGGGCGCCGCGGCGTCGATCGCGCGATTTCTGTTCTATCGCTTTCCGGACGCGGGCTGGCGCTTTTCCGCCGCCATCTCGGCCGTGCTGCTGTTCACTCTGAATATGCTGGTGCTGCAGTTCGGACCCATCGCGCAAGCCTACGCGTTTTCCATGTTTATGATCGCCGCCGCGCTGCTCGCCTCGGCTGCCTCGGTGGAGCGCGAGCGATGGAGCATGGCCGCGATCGCCGGATTCTTCGCTGCCGCGGCGGTCTCGGCGACCTTGCTCGCGGCCGCCACCGGTCCCGTTTTCCTGTTGTGGATTCTGATCTACAATCAACGGGGGAAGCGGCTGAAGAAGCTTGCCGGATTCGCGGCGGGTGCGCTGATCGCGTTCACGCCGATCATTTTCCTTTTTGCGAAAGGCCCGCGGCAGACCTGGTTCAATCTGGTCCAGTATCACGTGGCGTACCGGCGCGTGGAATGGCCCGGCGCGACCGTGCACGACGTCGACATTCTCACCTCCTGGGTCAACCACTCGCAGGGACTGATCCTCAGCCTGCTGGTACTGGCGGGCGTCCTGTTTTTGTGGCGCGGGTCGTCGTTGAGGACGGCGCGCCTTGAAATGACGTGGGACCGCGACGAACGCGCGCCCTTCCTCTTGTGCGTCTGGCTGATGATCGCCGTCGCCATCCAAAACGGATTCGCGCACCCGACCTTTCCGCAATATTTCATCCCGATGATACCGGCCGCGACGATTCTGGCGACGCTCGGCTTGTATCGGCTCGCGATGCGCCTGGATGTCCTGGAGCGGCCGGCAAAGTTGATCGGCGCGCTGGGCCTCATTTTTCTGGTGGGCACGTTGCGCGGCATGTTCGAGAATCGCGACGATTTTACGTGGCGCAAGGTGGAACGCGCGGCGCAAAAAACGGAGGAGGTCACGCCCAAGGGTGCAACCCTGCTCGGCGCCGAGCAGATTTATTTTCTGACGCATCGCCCGCCGCCCGAGGGGATGGAGTTCGGATTTTCGCACAAGCTCGATTTCGGCCCGGAGCGCAACGCGCTGCTGCACATCCTGCCGCGCAAGGAACTGGAGCGTAGAATTTCGGCGCGCGCTTATTTCACCGATGCCGTGTGCGACGACAGCGACGAAGTGGATCGCGTGGACGGCCTGGACATCTACGCGCAAAAGGCCGACCTGGGCGAATGCACCATCTTTTGGAGTTTCAAACCGGCGGCTGCTCCCGCCGCGCCGTCTTTAAAGGAAGGGCCAAAGGGAGCGGCGCCCCAATCGGCGCCAGCGTCGTCGCACGCCAAGGCTTCCACAGGGAGTAAGTGATCGGCTATGCTGATGCATATGAACCGGCGAACATTTCTCATCGCGGCCGGGGCGGCCGCCACTACGATCCCCGATCATGCCGCGCCCGATACTTCGACCACCGTGTTGTACGGCGATCGCGCCGTCACGCTGGACCGGACTCGTCCCGATCCGAAAGACCTGTGGGTGCGCAAAGCCGATCTGCCTCGCGTCAACGAATTCGAGGTGAAGCCGCAAGGCGCGTGCCGCAACGACGTGTGCATCCCCATCCCCAAGACCATGCTGCAAGGCGAATGGTTCAACCTGACGGCGTTCGCGCACAAGCTGGGCCAGGCCTACATCGCCGACTCCGGCTCGCGCGCGTGGAGCTTCGGCGAAATTCCCGTGCTCACCGGAAGCTATACCGCCTCGCGCATCGCCCCCGATTTCGCGGTGCCGGATCGCAGGGGTAAAATCGTTCACCTTTCGGATTTTCGCGGGAAGAAAGCCCTGGTGGTTACCTGGGCCTCCTGGTGAGGATGCCGCCTCGATCTGCCAGGCTGGCAGAAATTTTACGAAGAGATGCAGGGCGCCAATTTTGAGATTATCGCCGCCGCGCAGGATACCGGCGGAGAAGCCGCGGCAGGCCAGTGGTACGATCGCGCAAAAGCTACGTACACGACGCTGGTCGACGCGAAACACGCTGTCAGCTCCGCGTTCCAGTTCGTGAATGTGCCCATGGGTGTATGGATCGATGAGCGCGGTCGCGTGGTTCGTCCCGCGGAACCTGCGTGGACCTACAGCCGCACGACGACATACGGCAAGGGCACCATCACGACACAGGGCGAAGAGTATCTAGCCGGCCTTCGCGATTGGGTGACCAAGGGCGATAAGAGCGAATTCGTTCTGTCCGACGAGGAATTCGTGCGGCGCGTGAAGCCGCGGTCGCCGGCCGAGATGGAGGCCGACGCGAGTTTCAAGCTCGCCGTGTGGTTCCACGAGAACAAGAATGACGAAGCGGCGGCCAAGTATTTCGAGCACGCCCAGAAGCTGAATCCGGACGATTGGAACTATCATCGCCAGGAGTGGAGCTTCACGCCGTCTGAAGCCGGGAAGAAATGGCTCGATAAGTTCAACTCGACCACCGAGCCGTATTATCCGAAGCTCGACATCAAGGCGCCTCCCAAGCCGGAACAGAAGTAGGCGGCACGTGGCGCGGGCTGCCAAGCCAAGCCTGCAGAGCCGAGAGTCATCTCGGCTTTTGCTTCGCTTGCTGCCAGGTCACCGGAACGTTCGCAGCAACGCCTCCAAATGCCCGACGCTGTTAAACGAATCGAGCGATAGCCGCTCCCGGCTGAATACAAATTCGCTGATCGAGCAGTTCCGCACACGCCAGTTCACGTCGGAGAAGCTCCGTTCCGGAGCTCCAAGCGCGGTCTGGACCAACACGCCAATGGGACCGCCCGAAGTGAACAAGACTACGTTGCGATTGGACGGACCATCCTGGATCGACCGCAGGCCGCGCAGCACGCGAGCGTGAAAATCGGCGAACGGCTCGCAATCCCGATTGGTTTGATCGTCGCCCGCAATCCATTTCTCCATCGCCGCTTCGAAGACTTTTTGAAACGCGCGATTATCTGGGAACGACGAAGGCGGCGGATAGCCGCGAAGAATGCCTTCGGCGTCGTATTCATTGAACTCCGGCGCAATTTTCGGATTTCCGCCGAGTGCAAGCACGGCCGTCTGACGATGCCGAGTCAACCCTCCGCTCCACACTTCGTCGAACGTCACGCCCGCGCGCGACCAATATTCACGCAAAGCGCGCGCCTGTTTTTCGCCGGTCTCGGAGAGGCAGTCTGAATTCTTCTCGAATGGACGCGCCTGCGCGTGGCGCACGACGGCCAGGGTACTCATCTACGTGTTCATCCCGCGGGGGCTTGGCTCATCGATGCGCCGCTCATTTATGTTTTTCAAGTTCGAGCTTGGCCACCGTCTCCGCATGCACTTCGTCGGGACCATCCGCGAGGCGCAGCGTGCGCGTGTTGGCCCACATGGAGGCGAGCTCGAAATCCTGGCAGACGCCCGCGCCGCCGTGCGCCTGAATCGCGCGATCGATCACGCGCAGCGCCATGTTCGGCACCACCACTTTGATCATCGCGATCTCGGCGCGCGCCACTTTGTTGCCGACGGTGTCCATCATGTGCGCGGCCTTCAGCACCAATAGCCGCGACTGCTCGATCTCCATCCGCGAATGCGCGATGTCGGCGCGAATCGTGCCGAACTCTGCCAGCTTCTTTCCGAAAGCCGTGCGGCAACCGACGCGGCGGCACATCGCCGCGAGCGCGCGCTCCGCCTGCCCCACCAGCCGCATGCAGTGATGAATGCGCCCCGGCCCCAGCCGACCCTGCGCGATCTCGAATCCGCGGCCCTCGCCCAGCAACATATTGGACACGGGCACGCGCACGTTGGTGAAGGTCATCTCGGCGTGGCCGTGCGGCGCGTGATCGTAGCCGAAGACGGTCAGCATGCGCTCGATCTTGATTCCCGGCGTGTCCAGCGGGACCAAAATCATCGACTGCTGTTTATGTTTCGGCGCAGTCGGATCGGTCTTGCCCATGAAAATGGAAATCTTGCAGCGCGGATCGCCCGCTCCGCTCGACCACCATTTGTGGCCGTTGATGACGTAATGGTCGCCATCGCGCACGATGCTCGATTCGATATTGGTGGCATCCGAGGACGCGACTTTCTTTTCCGTCATGCTGAAGCACGATCGAATTTCGCCATTGAGCAGCGGCTTCAGCCAGCGCTCCTGCTGTTCGGCGGAGCCGTACCGCGCAAGCACCTCCATGTTGCCGGTATCGGGCGCCGAGCAGTTGAATACCTCGGGCGCCATCGGCGAAGCGCCCATGATTTCGCACAGCGGCGCGTATTCCAGATTGGTGAGTCCCGCGCCGTGCCCCGATTCGGGCAGGAACAGATTCCACAGCCCGGCCGCGCGCGCCTTCGGCTTCAGTCGTTCGATGATCGGCACCGGACTCCAGCGGTCCGGGTTGGAAGGGGCGAGGTGCTGGTGGTAGAGACTTTCATTAGGAGCGATATGCTCATCCATGAACGCGCGTACGCGCTGTTGCAGGTCTCTCACTTTGGGGGAATAATCGAAGCTCATTTGTGATCTATCTTATCGCGTCGTGGGGCGGCGCCATGCGCTGCCTTCGGCATGGCCGCGCGCTGCCTTCCGCATGGCGGCGCATGGCGCCGCCCCACTTACCGGAACGTCCGCAGCGGCGGCTCATTCAAATGCGGAGCGTTATTCAAGCTGAACAGCCGAACTTCGCTCCCGCGAATTCGCAGCGTGGAGAACGACGCGTTCATCAGCACGCCGGCCAGCCACATCGCGCGCGCATCCTCCAGTTCCAGCGTTCGCGCGGCGCAGACCCCAATCGGAGTCGCCGACGTGAACACGATCGCATTGCCGTCACCTATTTTCTCTACCAGCCGTCCGAACGCCGCATAAATCCGCGCGACAAACGCCGGCCAAGTTTCGCCCGAATATTCATAGCGGCTCTCCACCCACGCGTGAACGATTTTCTTGTCGCAATCGTTCCATTTGCGATGGACAGGATGATCGTGCGCGCCGAGGCTCTCGAGCAGCGCCGACTGCATAACCTCATATTCGCGGCGAAAGTCGGCGTCGTCCGCGCTCAAGTGCGGTGCATATCCGGAATACACTTGCGCCAAGTCGAACTCGTTCCATCCCGCGTCAACGATAACTTGTGGGGCAGGCCCATGCCCCGCCGCGGCGAGCGTTTCCTCCGCAGTCGCGCGCTGGCGCGAGAGCGAGCCCGAATACACCGCCTCGAACTCGATATTCTGCGCGCGAAAGTGTTCGCCGAGCAAACGCGCTTGCGTACGGCCGAGATCGGACAGCGAATCGTAACGCTCGCGCGTACCCGCCTGCCCGTGGCGAACCAGATACAGAACGCTCAACGCTCGCGCCTCAAGCCAGTTTCTCCATCATCTCCGCGGCCGTCTGAATCAGCACCTTCACCCGACTGTCGAAATGGCGGAAGCGTTCGTCGGTGGTCTGGCCTTTCCAGAACCGGTAATAGATCTGTTGCAAAATCACCGCCAGCTTGAACACACCGAACACTTCGTGCCACGGCAGTGACGAAAGATCGCGGCGGGTCTTCGATGCGTAGTACGCTACGTATTCGTCGCGGCTCCACCATCCCGGCCCGGTGGTCACGGCTTGCAAAGTAGTGCCGGGCACCAGCGTGGAACTCCAATAACACAGCGTCAGGCCCAGATCGCTGACCGGATCGCCCACCGTGGTCATCTCCCAATCCAGGACGGCCTCGATCCGATCCGGCCCGCCCAGGGCGATCATCACGTTGTCGAGTTTGAAATCGTTGTGAACCAGCGCCGGTTTTCCCGACGCGGGAATGGTCGCAGCCAGCCACGCCGTCATGCGATCCATCTCCGGACTATCCTCCGTCCGCGCCCGCTGCCAGCGCTCCGACCATCCCTTCACCTGGCGTTCCACGAATCCTTCCGGCTTGCCCAACGAGATCAGTCCGTGCTTCTCGACATCGACACTATGCAACTCGACCTGGCAATCGACAAATGCTTTGCTGATGCGCTGCGGATAATTTTCGTACGCGGAAAGTTCCGGAGGAATGCGATCGCGCAGCACGATCCCGTGGCGCCGCTCCATCAGAAAAAAGGGCGCGCCGACGATCGCGGGATCTTCACAGATCAGGTAGACTTCGGGCGCGGGACGGAAATGCGGATGCACCGCCTGAAGCACGCGGGCTTCGCGAACCATGTCGTGGGCTTTGGGCGCCACCGGACCCAGCGGCGCGCGGCGCAATACGTATTCGCGTCCGCCGATGTGCAGCAAATAGGTGAGGTTCGAATGGCCGCCGGGAAACTGCTCGACCTCGATTCCGGCACCTTGACCGGAGCCTGCCCCGTCGATCTTGCCGCGAAGAAATTCGCCAAGCGCGTCGAGATTCAGCTCTTCGCCTTTGCGAACGGCGGCCGTGTCGATGTGCATGAGTTTCTATTCTAGCGACGTGGGGCAGGGCCTGCCCTGCCGCCGAGATTCATCTGTGTTCTTCTACCATCTCTTGAGGTGCTCCGCGCTTTATACTGGCTCTATGCGAATTCTCCTGCTAGCCTTTGCGCTAACGTTCGTCCTGGGAGCCACCGTCTCCGCCTCCGACATCGAATCGCGCGTCAAACACGGTTACGCCGATTCCAACGGCGTGAAGATCCACTACGCGAGTCTCGGCAGCGGACCCCTGATCGTCATGATCCATGGCTTTCCCGATTTCTGGTACACCTGGCGCGATCAGATGGAAGCGCTCTCCGACAAGTTTCAATGCGTCGCCATCGATCAGCGCGGCTACAATCTGAGCGACAAACCCAAGGGCGTAGAGAATTACGACATGCGGCTGCTGGTGGGCGACGTGGTTGCGGTCATCAAGTCGCTCGGTCAGCAAAAGGCGATTATCGTCGGGCACGATTGGGGCGGAGCGGTCGCGTGGCAGCTTGCGCTGAACGTGCCGCAGGTAGTGGATCGGCTGATCATTTTGAATCTTCCGCATCCGCGCGGCCTGAGCCGCGAACTCGCGCACAATCCCGAGCAGCAGAAGAACAGCGCATATGCGCGAGCCTTCCAGCAGCCGGACGCCGCATCCAAAATCACCCCTGAATTCCTGGTGACGTTTCAAAAGTCTAAGGACCCCGCGGTGAAAGAGAAATACCTCGAGGCGTTTCGGCGCTCCGATATGGAAGGGATGCTGAACTACTATAAGCGCAACTATCCGAAAGAGCCGTACGTCGAAGACACGTCGCCGGTGGTGAAGACCCAGATGGCCGTGCTGATGATCCACGGCCTCGGCGACACCGCGCTGCTTTCCGGAGCGCTGAACAACACGTGGGATTGGATGGGGCAGGACTTGACTCTGGTCACCATTCCCGGCGCCGGACATTTCGTTCAGCAGGATGCGTCGGACCTGGTTTCGCGCACCATGCGGGCCTGGCTATTAAGATGACCGCCGAAGAAGCTCGCCAACACCTGCGATACTCGACGTGGGCGTCGCGCCGTTTGCTGGATGCGGCGCAAACGCTCGATTCCGAGCAGCTTCATCGCGATTTAGGCGTGCCGAACAAGTCCGTGCACGGGACGCTCGCGCACATTTTGATGGCGGATCGCGTGTGGCTGGCGCGCGTGTCGGGACGGGTGCTGAGCAATCCGATGGAACAGACGGAAGCGATTGAAGCCGAGTGGCCGCGCGTTCTGGAACAGTGGGAGGCACGGGCCAAAACCTTAACCGACAACGACTTGGCGCAAGCGATCGCGTACAAAGATATGAAGGGCAATCCGTACGAAACGCCGCTGTGGCAGATCGTGATGCACGTGGTGAATCATGCGACGCTGCATCGCGGGCAGGCGATGGCGATGTTCCGGCAGTTGGGCGTCGCGCCGCCGACGACGGATTTGATTTTCTACTATCGGGAACAGGGCGCCCATAAAACACCGTGAAAAACACCACAACAACACCATAAGAACACCACAAAGCGTCCACAAGTTCACCATAAGACCATGCATAAAACCAATCCCATCGCGATCGCCGTTCTGTGCGCATCGCTTGCGTCATTAGTAACGGCCCAGGACTCGACCATTCGAGTGTGGGTGGACCTGACCGACGCACCGCACCGCATCGTCCGCGCCCATCTGATCGTCCCCGCCAAGCCGGGGGCCATGACGCTGCTGTATCCCGAATGGATTCCGGGCGAGCACGGACCCACCGGTCCGGTGATCGACATGGTGGGCTTGAAGATTACTGCGAACGGGCAGCCGGTGGCATGGAAACGCGATTCGGTGAACATGTACGCGTATCACGTTGACGTGCCCGCGGGCGCGAGTTCTCTCGATGTCGCCTTCGATCAGATTCAGCCGCCGGACACCGCGGGATTTTCGTCGGGCGCTTCCACTACCACCGAACTCGCGATCCTGAACTGGAATCAGGTCCTAATGTATCCGGAAGGCGTGCCGTCGGATCAGTTGCGCTATCAGGCGAACCTGCGCGTGCCGGATTCGTGGCGCTACGGAACCGCGCTGCCGATCGCGCGCGAATCGCGCAACGAGATCGAGTTTCAACCGTCATCGCTGACCACGCTGGTGGATTCGCCGGTGTCGGCGGGCAGGCATTACAGAACCGTCGAGCTGGGCACGGAGGGAACCATCACGCACTATCTGCATCTGGCCGGCGACAGCGATCGCTCTATCGAAATCACGCCGGAGCAAGTGGAGCATTACAAGAACCTGGTGAAGGAAACCGGCGCGCTGTTCGGGTCGCGGCATTATCGCAGCTACCATTTTCTATACACGTTCAGCGATCACGTCGCCAGCTTCGGCCTGGAGCATCACGAATCGAGCGACGATCGCATAGGCGAGCGCGGGCTGGTGGATGAAGTCGGGATTAAGACGAATGCCAATCTGCTGCCGCACGAGTTCACGCATTCCTGGAACGGAAAATACCGGCGGCCGGCGGGCCTGGCGACATCCGATTTCAGCCAACCGATGAAGGGCGATCTGCTGTGGGTTTACGAAGGGCTGACGGAGTATCTTGGCGACATCCTGACGCCGCGCAGCGGACTGTACACGCCCGACGAATTTCGCGATCATCTGGCGATGATCGCGGCGGCGCTGGATCATAAAGCCGGACGGCAGTGGCGGCCGCTGGAGGACACGGCGGTGGCGGCGCAACTGCTTTACAACTCACGCGACGATTACGAAGATTATCGCCGCACCGTGGATTACTACGACGAAGGCACGCTGATCTGGCTGGAAGCCGATGTTACCATCCGGCGGCTGAGCAATGGAGCGAAATCGCTGAACGATTTCTGCCGGGCGTTCCATGGCGGTCCGGGCGGAGCGCCGGCGCTGAAGACCTACACGTTCGAGGATGTGGTGGCGGGATTGAACGCGGTGCAGCCGTTCGATTGGGCCGGCTTTTTGCATACACGCTTGGAGCGCGCGGGGCCGCATGCGCCGCTGGGGGGAATCGAAAACGGCGGATGGAAGCTGGTCTACAATTCGACCAAGCCGGATATTTTCCGCGATTTTGAAGAGGAGAAAAAGCATTTCGACTACAGCTATTCGATCGGCATGATCGTGAAAGACGAGGGCTGGATTCAGGACGTCTCCTACGGCGGCGCGGCGCAGAAGGCCGGCATTACGCCGGATGACAAGTTGATCGCGGTGAACAATCGCCAGTACACGCCGGTGGTGCTTCACGACGCGATTCAGAAGACCGCGTCGAGCGCGGAGCCCATTGAATTGCTGGTGAAGAACGGGGAATACTACAGCGTCCATCGAGTCGAATATCGGGGCGGGGAAAGATATCCGCACCTGGAGCGGGACAATTCGAAGCCGGACGTATTGAGCAGGATCATCGAGCCGTTGGTCAAGAAGTGACGTGGCCTTGAATGCGCGATGCTTCAGCGCGCCGAGCGATTCCGCTGATCGAGAAGGCCCCGGCCTAAGGAGGTAATCCGGACGATAGAGCGCCCGTCAACAATCGCCGTCGTGATCAGGCCGCGATCGTTGGCATCTTCCCAAACCGGGAGCCGGGGGCAGGAGGTGCGCCAGGCGGACATCACTTCGTCGTAATTCCTCTCGCGGATGGCCACCCATTCGAGAAGATCGACGATCAGGGCTTCGACGGCGTCGACCATGAGATTTTGCTCGTTCGCCTCAATATATCGCAATGCGCATTGGCAGCGCATCGCCCTGCCCCACGCATCTGTCGCGCCTTGAAGAAGCCGGCTGAAAGCCGGCTTGCCTCCAGGAGTGGCGGCCCCACATTGGCGCGCCTGGTTGGCAGGGCATGGCCCTGCCCCACATTGGCGCGCCTGGTTGGCAGGGCATGGCCCTGCCCCACATCGTCGCGCTGGTTTGGCAGGGCATGGCCCTGCCCCCCACATCACTTGTTTCCGAAGCGATAGCCGAGGATCATCTTCAGCAGCAAGTGATCGGTGCCGTGCGTCGCGCCGACTCCCACGCCGAAGTTGAACTCCCAATCGGGCGACAAGTTCAAGTCGAAGTCGGGAAAGAACTGCTGCTGCTGCTGGCCGATCGGGAAAAACCCGTTGAGGGGACCGACCACGCCGTAGTATTCGAATCCGGCCTGGACCTTCTTGGTGAAGTCGTAGCCGACCTTGACGTTGGGCGAAAAAACCATGCCGTCGCGCACGCCGGGCCCGTGAAAAGAGCGGTCGAAAACCGGATTGAAAGCCGTGTACCAGCGCCCCATCTGCTTGTCGATGATGGGCCGGATTTCCAGCGTAAAGGTGTCGCCGTCGAAGATCGGGCGTTGATATCCGAACTCGAAAGATACGCTGACGCCCACCGGCCACTTCCATTCTTCCGGCACGCGAACTCGCGGGCGGATGTGATCGCCCACCCATTTGTAGCCCTCGTTGGGAGCCGTGCTCGTGAAAATGTAAAAGCCGAGCTCGAACCAATCGGTGAAGCCGTGCGTGATTTCGACGGTCTCGTGCAACTGATGTTCGGTGGGGAGAATGCCGTCGATGTCGGTCTTGCTGCCTTCGATGGTGAAGTTGCTGTGCAGCTCCAGCATGGTGCATCCGGGCTTGACGGTCTCCGAGGGGTACACCTGAATTTCGTAGTTTCCCTGAGCGAAAAGAGTTACCGGGATTGAGGCGAGAACGGCGAGCAGTACTATGGGCGCTAGTTTCATGCGGGGGAATTGTCCAGCGTAACATGCCGCCGCACCAGATCGGACGCCTTTTCGATCACTTCAATGGAATCGCCAAAGCCGTCCAGCCAGATGACATCCGGATCGCGGCGGAACCAGGTCCATTGCCGTTTGGCGTATTGGCGCGTCTCGAGCTGCGTGGAGGCGATCGCGTCCTCGATCGACAAATTGCCGCGCAGATGTTCGAGCGCCTGCCGGTATCCCAGCGATTCGAACGGCTTTTCCTGGCCGGTGCAGCCGGAGGCGAGCAGGCTCTCGACTTCCTGGATCAACCCAGGTTCGATCGAGCCTTCAAGGTCGGCAGGGCATGGCCCTGCCCCACCTGGCCCTGCCCGTTCAAACACACCTCGGCGAAACATTTCGCGGGCGCGCGCATCCAAAGTTTGGTAGAGGACTGCGCGATCCGGATTGAGACCGATCTTAAGCGTTGTGTACCCGTCGAGCGCGTTTCCCGGCTCGGTTCCATGTCCGGCGGGCGGCGCGGGCTTGCGCGTGAGGATGCGTACTTCGAGTGCGCGAATCAGTTTCTGAGTATCGCGCGGATGAATGCGCGCGGCGGCGGCCGGATCCAGTCGGGTGAGCAATCGATGGAGGGGAAACGGATGTTTTGGAACATTGGGCGAACCGGGCGAACTGGACCTTCGCTGGTTGCGGGCGGCCAATTTCTCGCGCAGCGTTTCATCTCTTCCGGGAAGGCGGGGAAGCCCGTCGAGCAAAGCGCGCAGATAGAACCCGGTGCCTCCGGCGACGATGGGAAGATGGCCGCGCCGCGAAATTTCGGCAATGGCCTGGCGGGCGTGGCGGGCGTAATCGCCGGCCGAACAAATCTCGCCCGGATCGAGCACGTCTATCATATGATGGCGGATACCGGCGCGCTGGGACTCGGGAATTTTGGCGGCGCCGATGGAGAATCCGCGGTAGAGCTGGAGCGAATCGCAATTGACGATTTCGCCTTCGAATTGCGCGGCGAGGCGCACCGCGAGCGCGCTTTTCCCGGCTCCGGTGGGCCCTAAGATGGCGATCAAATGAAGGATTGAAGGCTGCTCGGGGTGCTGCTCGTTAATGAAAACCGTTGGATCAGGGAAGCCGATATACTAAGCTTAAGTGACTTCACACCCCGCCCGTGGGCGGGGATGGTACGCGCACAAAAGAGGACGCGAATGTATAAAGCAGCTTTAGCACTCACAGCGATCGGGGTTCTAGGAATATGCCCGGCCTGGGCACAGCCCCAAACCGGCGCGAGCGCTGCCAGGAATGCCGACAAAGCATCGGCGTATTATCACTACGCACTGGCCCACATGTATGCCGATTTGGCCTCCAACGGCGGGTCCGGCACCACCCGGGAGAGCATTCGGGAATACCTGAACAAGGCCATCGAGAACTACAAGGAAGCCATCAAGGCGGACCCTTCGGCGCCCCTATTGACCGAGGAACTGTCGGAACTCTACGTTGGATCGGGGCGTCTTCGCGAAGCGCAGAGCGAAGCCGAGGAAGCCATCAAGCAGAATCCCAACGACGTGAACGCGCATCGCATGCTGGCGCGCGTTTTTACGAGTCAGATCGGCGATCAACAGAATCACGTCGACGAAACCATGCTGCGCAAAGCTCTAGAACAGTACCAGAAGATCACGGAGCTGGATGCGAAAGATGTCGATTCGCTGGTGATGCTGGGGCGTTTACAGCGGATCGTGCAGAAATCGGCCGACGCCGAGAAGAGTTACCGCAAGGCCCTGGCGATCGATCCGGACAACGAAGAAGCGCTGGTGGGATTGGCGACGGCGCTGGACGATGCGGGCGATCACAACGGCGCGGCCGACATTTTGAAGAAGCTGACGGAAAAGAATCCGAGCCCCGAGGCTCTGCTCAGGCTGGCCAGTTCCTATGAGCAGATGAAGGAGTACGGGCTCGCGGCTGAGACGTTGAATCGCGCGCTGGCCGCCAATCCTCCGAATGCGAGCGAGCTGAAGGCGGCCATGGCGGAGTACCTGCGTCAGGCCAAGAAGTACGACCAGGCGCTGAAGGTTTATCAGGATTTGGCAAAGGAAGAGCCGCGCGACGCCGGATCGTACCTGGCGATGTCGCGAATCTATTCCGAGATGCGAAATTTCGCGATGGCGCGAGAGATGTCGGATAAGGCGAAAGCCATCGAGCCGGACAATCTGGATGTTCGCCTTAACGAGGTGGGAATCCTGGAAGCGGAAGGCAAGATGCCGGACGCGATCTCAGCGTTGAAGGAAATCCTGTCGACCACGGTGAAGCGCAATTACAATCCGGCCGAGCGGCGGATTCGCGTGAGTTTGCTTATGGAGCTGGCGAAGTTGAATCGCCAGTCGGATCAGCCCGACGCCGCGGTGGAAGCCTTTCATCAAATCGCGGATCTGGACCCTGACAAGGCGCCGCAAATGGCGGCGGAGGTCATCACCACGTATCAACTGAGCAAGGATTACGCCAAGGCGGAGCAGGAAGCCGAGGCGGCCTTGAAGAGGTGGCCGGACGATCGGTCCGTGCGCGCGACGCACGCGATCGTAATCGCCGATATGGGGAAAGTGGACCCCGCCGCGGCGGAAGTGAAGAAGCTGCTGGACGGCAAGAACGATCGCGAAACGTATATAGAGCTCGCGCAGATTTACGAAAAGGGCAGGAAATACGACGAGGCCGGCAAGGCGCTGGATCAAGCCGAAAAGCTGGCTCAGGCTCCGGAAGATAAACACGAGGTGTGGATCGCGCGCGCGAACCTGTTCGACAAAATGAAAAAACCGGATGCGGTGGAGGCCGAATATCGCAAGGTGTTGGCGGCCGATCCGCAGGACGCGGGTGCATTGAACGACCTGGGCTACATGCTTGCGGATCGCAACACGCGGCTTCCGGAAGCGCTCCAGATGATCACCAAAGCGATCGAGGAGGAGCCCAATAACGGCGCGTATCTGGATAGCCTCGGCTGGGTGTATTTCCGGCTGGGCCGGCTGCCGGAAGCCGAGGAGAACCTGCGCAAGGCGCTGCAATTCACGCCGCGCGACGCCACCGTTCGGGATCATATGGGCGAGATTTTGATGCGCGAATCCAAGGTGAAGGAAGCTATCGCGCAGTGGGAAATCTCGCTGAAGGAGTGGAACGCCAGCTCGCCCGCCGATCTGGAGCCGGCCGAGGTCGCGAAAGTGAAGAACAAGCTTGAGGGAGCCAAGGTGCGGCTGGCTCGCGAAGGGTCGCGGAACTAGCCGGTTCCCCGGGTAAGCTCCGGCTTTGACGCGCGGCGGTGTGCGCAAATTAAGCCCGGGCCGGTACCGTCGCACGTCGCGGTAAACGATATTGCTGCGACGCTCGGAACCCTGCTGGATGTCGAAACGCCCGGCGGAAGGGTCGGGCGGGTGCTTGACGAGATGCTTCAGTGACCGCCAGAATGAAATAAAGGAGTCTTTTTGAACCCCATGCTTCGTTTGTCAAGTATTTCGGCGCTCGCGGTGTGCGCGGCCGCCCTCGTATTTTCTCCGGTGGCATCCGCGCAATCTAAGATTGCGGTCGTCGATCTTCGCCGCGCAATTTTGGAGACCGCCGAGATCAAGAAAGCGTCGAACGATTTGCAGAACAAGTACAAACCCCGCCAGGACGCGCTCGAAAAAGCGCAGCGCGAATTGGAGGATCTGTCACAGCAGATGCAAGCCAGCCAGGGGCGCCTGAGCCCCCAGGGCGAAGCCGATCTTACCGCGCGCGGCAAGCGCAAGCAGACGGAAGTGACTCGCCTGACCCAGGATCTTCAGGATGATGTCAACCATGAGCGTGATGCCGTTATCCAGAGCGCCGGCCAGCGCATGACGGAGATTATCAAGAAGATACTGGACGAACGGGGATTGGACGCAATCGTGGACACGACGCAACTGGTGGCATTCAAGCCGGCGCTGGAGATCACCACCGAGGTGATCGCGGCGTTCGACAAAGCCTATCCTCTTAAAGCCGGCACAGCGGCTAGACCCAACAAGTGAAGCCAGCGGCACATTCGTGGCGCCCGTGGTGTCTAATGTGATGCTGGAACAATAATATGGCCGGATACCTCGACTCTTATGGTGTCGCCGATGAGCGGCAAGGGCGCAAAATCCGGCGCATCGTCATCTGGAGCCTGAGCGTGGTGATAGTCGCCGGCGGGCTGTACCTGTGGTTCCGAAACTGGCGTCAGGAGCAGGCGGTCAACCATTTCTTCTCTCTGCTCAAGGAAAAGAATTATCAGGAAGCTTACGCGCGATGGGGTTGCACCCAGGACCATCCGTGCAAGTATTGGGGTCCCGAAAAATTCGCCGAGGAATGGGGGCCGTCCAGCCCGTACGCGGACGTTTCCACGATCAAGATCGTCCACGAAGACTCCTGCGGCAACGGCGTCGTGTTCTCGATCGAAAGTCCCAAGATGCCTCCCCAGGGCCTGTTCGTGGATAACGAGACCAATACTCTGAGCTACGCCCCCGAAGCCCGCTGCCCGGGCCGGCATTTGGAGATCTGGGAGTTCCTCAAGTCGCGGTTCGGTTCGTAGCGAGCCACGATCTGAGGAAGCCGTTAAAGAGTCTCCGCACCAATTAGCCCGGCGTACGCCGTCCTATGCCGCAGCGGGTCCTGGTACATTATCAAGGGTCGAATGGTACGCAATATGAAATGTGGGGAATGGTATTGCCGCGCGCCGCGTCTTAATATTGTGAGGATGAAAGGGCAGGCGATGGAACTCAAAATTTCTCTACCGATTTGCGCCACACTGATTTTCGCTGGACTGGCGGCGACGGTCGCCGCGCAGGACACAGCCAGCATTCCCACCGCGCGAGGGGTCTACTATCGGGCGGATTCGGGTTGGCTTGGCCTCACCGGGACCATTCTGATGCCGATGATCGCCGGCACTACGGCGGACTTTTTCAGCGTTGGTTCCAAACAGGCGATTGCGGAGGTGCCGGGGCTGCATTCGGCGCTTCAAACCACCAACGCGCGTCCGACCCTTTACGTGCGCGGATTCCCCCTTAACAACGGCATCTATCTGGTCCACCAGATTCAGAAGGAGGAAACTCGCGAGATCCACATGCCGGTGAGCCACGGCTTTCCCGGCTTCGCGCATCTGCGTTCGCAGGACCTGCGCGAGATTGAGATGAGGTCCGTGGGCAATAACGTGATTGCCGTGACGCCCATCAAGGATCTGGCGCCGGGCGAATACGCGATCGTGTCGTTGGTCGATCCGGACGACCGCAATATCAAGATCGGCTACGATTTCGGCGTCGCCGGCGGCGCGCGCAAGTAGTAGTGTAGTAAGGTGTCCCAGTCATTTCGGCAGCGAATGTGGGGCAGGCTGGTAGCCTGCGGCGGGTTGTAAACCCGCATCTTCGAGTAACGCGAGCGCCGCTAAACAACCGGCGCGCACCTTAACAAGCTGCCCCACAATGCACGGTCAGCAGCGTACGACCGCGATCGCGGCGTTACTATTTGCCATCTACTGTGAAGGCCAGCAAGACGTTCCCCGCTTTTCCGCCGAACGCGCCGTACCCGGAGTTGGTCAGCACCATTCCGTTGGCGATCGTGGGGCCAGCGGCATCCACCGAGCCGCCCTTCGCCGACACCTTGTTGACGGTGTCAAAATTGATGGCCGTATCGAAATCCCAGAGGATCTTGCCGTCGGCGGTCGCGTACGCGCGGAAGTGGCCGTTCAATGCGCCGGAGAAAACGGCTCCAGGGATCACGGAAACAGCCGCCGCCTGACCTGGAACGCACCCTGCCGGAACCGCGCAGGTCACCGCCGGAGCCGGAGTGGTCCAGACTTTCTTCCCCGTCGCGAAGTTTACCGCCGAAATGCCGGGCCTCGCTCCCTCCTGAGCCATGCGGTCGGAGATGGCAACGTAAGCGTACTTGCTATCGGCGGCATGTCCCCACTCGATGCCGCCGAGCGCGCTTCCAGCGCCGAGTTTGAGCTGCCACAGGATCTTGCCTTTGTTGTCCGGGTCGAGGCCCCACAGGATGCCCGACTTCTGGCCCGCCAGCAGGACCTGCTTCCCACCGCCGATATCGCGCAAGATGACCGAGGCGCCGAAATCGTAGTCCGGTCCATTGTTTTCCGGGCAATTGGCCGTTCTCGGGCAACCGTTGACGAAGTTGTCCTCCGCTTCCGTTTGGCTGATCCACTGTAGCTTTCCGGTGTCGAGCGAGAATGCGAGGATCGCGTCGCTCGAGTTGATGTCCACGCCCGTGTAGGAGTCGCCGGTAGCTACGTAGATCAATTTGCGCTTCACGTCGATGGTGGGCGCGGACCACACCGCTGCCCCCGCGGGCCCGTACTGCTGGGTGCCGGCGGAGTTTTTCTTGAACGGCTTCGGCGGATCAACCACCGTGTAGCTCTTCCAGAGCTGCTTGCCGGTCTCGGCGTCGAGCGCCACCAGGCTCCCGCGGAAGGTGCAGCATTCGTAAGTGTTGCTCGCGGCGGAAGCTTCTTCGCTGGAGGAGACGGGAACATACAGCGTTCCGTTGTAAAGCGCGGGCGCGCCGGTTAACGTCGCCGCGCGATGATCGTCGACCCTGGTCTTCCACAACTCCTGACCGGTCTCGGCGTCGAGCGCGTGGACCGAGGCGCGCAGGTCGCCAAAGAAAACGATGTACTTCCCCGGCGTCTTCGCGGCGGCGACCGTGATTGCCGTGCGAACCCCAGCGCCGGCGCTAAAGCTCCAGATGGTGCAACCGGAGGACGCGTCCAGCGAATAGACAGTTCCCGCCATAGTGCCCACGAAGATTCGTCCACCCACCACGGTCGGCTGGGCAAATGTCAAAAATTCTTTCGGATATCCGAACGCCCATTTCAGTTTGAGCCGGGGGACATCCGCGGCGGAGAGACCGGGGTTGGGTTGGAAGCGCGAATTTGTCGGATCAACGCCCCAGCCGTTCCAGTCTGCCTTGGCGTTGGGGGTGAACTCCTTCAACGGCGCGGTGCACTTGCCTGCCACGGTCTCGCTGACCGTGACGAATTTCTTTCCGGTGAGATAGAGCGCGATGGCGCGGCCCTCTTCTTGGGTGAGCCCGGCAGCCTGCGTCACCATCGCTCCCGAGAACATCGCATGCATCACCGCTTCGGGTGTACCTGCGGCGATTTCTTCGCGCTTGGGCATCCGAATCTGGCCCTGTGCACTGTCGTGGCAGGTCGCGCAGCGCTGCTGATAAAGCGCTGCGCCGTCGGGAGCCTTGTTCAGCACATAAGTGGCAGGGATATCGGCCTGCGGCACGACAATGTGCCGCACGACGGTCATGACTTTACCGTCGTCCGACAGCGTCCATCGTTCGTTGAGCGTTACCGCACGCGCTTCAGCCTTCATGGTTAACACCAGCGCACTGCCATCCCACATCGCGGTGCTTTTGGCCTGGCCTCCCATCGCCCTGTTGATCGTCTCCTTGCCGTCGGTCGAGAAATTCGCTGTTGTCGTCACCTCGCCCTGCGCGCCGCCGGTCTGCGTTTCGGTCATCGTCAGGGCAGGATCGTTATGCTCCACCTTGCGGGTCATGCTTGCCGGCGGAGGAATCTGCCCAAAATTGCTCTTGGCCGCGTCCAGGGTCCAGTCGCCCGAAAAGTTCGGCTTGTCGGCGGCGGCGGCGAATGCGGCCATCGCCGCGAGCGCCATTGTCAGAACGATAATCTTCTTCATGTGCTCTACTCCTCTGTTTCGCGAAATCATAGCTCTTCGAACGTATCTATAGCCGGGTTCGCCCCATCTTTCGTGTCTTGCCCAGCGGCCGGGATCGCGTCCTTGATACGTCCTCTGCCGCGCAGCGATTCGCGCAGCAGAAACTCGATCTGCCCGTTCAGGCTACGAAGATCGTCATCCGCCCAGCGGCGCACCGCATCGAGGATCTCCGCGTCGATTCGTAAGGGAAAATTCTTTCTCACTGGGTTGCGAGTCTCATCCCCGCCCCGACGGGACGGGGTTTGAGTCTAGTGATACATCGTCCCGGTGTTCACAATAGGCTGCGCCGCTCGCTCACCGCACAACACCACCAGGAGGTTGCTGACCATCGCGGCTTTGCGCTCTTCGTCGAGCTGTACGGTGCCCTTTTGGGCAAGCCGTTCGAGCGCCATCTCCACCATTCCGACCGCGCCCTCAACGATGCGGGTCCGCGCCGCGATGATCGCACCTGCCTGCTGCCGCTGCAACATCGACGCCGCGATTTCCGGCGCGTATGCGAGGTGGCTGATGCGAACTTCCTTCACTTCGATGCCTGCCACCGCGAGCCGCTCCTGAACCTCGTCACGCAGGTGCGCCGCGACCTCGGCAGTGTTGCCGCGGAGCGATTTCACGCCCTCCTCATGCGCGTCGTAAGGATACGACGTCGCCAGATTGCGCAGCGCGGCCTCGCTCTGCACTTTGATGTAGTTCTCGTAGTTGTCCACCTGAAAACTTGCTTCCGCCGTATCCACCACCGCCCACACCACGATGGCGGCGAACTCGATCGGGTTGCCGTCGCGATCGTTCACCTTCAACTGGCTGGTTTCGAAATTGCGCGTTCGCAGCGACACGCGCTTCTTCTCGTAGAACGGATTCGCCCAGCGCAGTCCTGGTGTGCGTTCGGTCCCCACGTACCGGCCGAACAGTTGAAGCACCACGCCCTGGTTCGGCTGGACGCCAAACAGGCCCTTGAGGCTGACGAGGGCGAGTAACAAAACGAAAACGCATGCCAATGGCTGCCACGGGTTTCCCGTTTCGTTGACGTGCGGCGCGCTGGCGATGAATCCCGCGATCGCGCCGATTCCGATCAGGACGATAAGCACCAGGTACACGAAACCGGAAGCGGTCCGGCGTTCTCTTTCTTTCATTGCGATCTCCTTTGATATTCAAATGATATCACTTTGAGATCGCGCGTCAGCCCAGGGATATTCTGAGGCTGGCACGCCGGCTGGCGGAGCGAGAAGCTATAACGGGATTATCTTCAGTGACTTGCAACCAATTGCCGCAGCACGTACGGCAGAATGCCGCCGCTGCGATAGTATTCGATTTCGACTGGAGTGTCGATTCGAGCGGCAACTTCGAACGATTTCGTCTTGCCATCCTGAGTCGCCGTCACCCGCGCGTGTTTTCGGCCGTTCGACTCGACCGCCTCCCGAATGCCTTCGATCGCGAAAGTTTCCAGGCCTGTCAGCCCCAGCGATTCGCGATTCTGCCCATTCAGGAATTCGAGCGGCAGCACGCCCATGCCGACTAGATTGGAACGATGAATCCGCTCGAAGCTCTCGGCGATCACGGCGCGCACGCCCAGCAGCAGCACACCTTTCGCGGCCCAATCGCGCGAGGACCCGGCGCCATATTCCTTGCCCGCGATGATGGCGAGAGGCACGCCCTCTTCCCGATAGCGGACCGCCGCGTCGTAAATGAACATGCGCTGGTTCGAGGGCAGGTGGGTGGTCCAGCAGCCCTCGGTGCCGGGCGCGAGCATGTTTCGCAAGCGAACGTTGGCCAGCGTGCCGCGCACCATCACTTCATGATTGCCGCGGCGCGATCCGTACGAGTTGAAATCGGCCGGCTTCACGCCCAGCGAGATCAGATATTTTCCCGCCGGGCTGTCGACCGCGATGTTTCCGGCAGGCGAGATGTGATCGGTGGTGACCGAATCGCCCAGCATCGCGAGCGCCCGGATATTCTTCATGTCGGCCAGTTGCTTCGCGGCGTCGACCAACTCATCGAAATACGGCGCGCGCTTAATATAGGTGGAGCGGTCCGACCAGGCATAGCTCGCCCCGGCGGGAACCTTGATCGAATTCCACTGGGCGTCGCCGGCGAAGACTTCCGAGTATTGCTTCTGGAACATTTCGCGGCGCACGGATTTCTCGACCACTTGGCGGATCTCCTCGGGCGCGGGCCAGATCTCGTTCAGAAACACATCGTGGCCGGTTGAATCCTGACCGAGCGGCTCCTTCGTGAGATCGATATCGACGCGCCCGGCAAGCGCGTAGGCCACCACCAACGGCGGCGAGGCGAGATAATTCGCGCGCACCTGCGATTGAATCCGCCCCTCGAAATTTCGATTTCCCGAAAGCACGCTCGCAACAGTGAGTTGCGCTTTCTGCACGGCCGCGGAGACGTCGTCAGGCAGAGGACCGCTATTGCCGATACACGTCGTGCAGCCGTAGCCGACCAGATTGAAGCGCAGTTTTTCGAGGAACGGCACCAGGCCCGCGTCGTTCAGATAATCCATCACGACTTTCGATCCGGGCGCGAGGCTGGTTTTCACCCACGGCTTCACCTGGAGGCCGCGCTCCACGGCCCTCTTGGCGAGCAGACCCGCTGCGACCATCACCGACGGATTGGATGTGTTGGTGCAACTGGTAATCGCGGCGACCACCACGCTGCCGTCGTGAATGGTGGTCCGTGTGCCATTGGTCCCGAGTTCCGCCGATCTAATCTCGCCCGTGAGGCCCGCCAGGAAGTTCTGCTTCACGTCCGGAAGATTGATGCGATCCTGCGGCCGCTTGGGTCCCGCGAGCGACGGCACCACCGTCGAAAGATCCAGCGAGAGCGTATCTGAAAACACCGGGTCCGGCGCGCCGTCCACTCGAAACAGCCCTTGTTCTTTCGCATACGCCTCCACCAGGGCGATCAACTCCGCCGGTCGATTGGTCATGCGCAGGTAAGAAAGCGAGGCATCGTCGATGGGAAATACGCCGATGGTCGCGCCGTATTCGGGCGCCATATTGGCGATGGTCGCGCGATCGGCGACGCTCAACGCGCCCACGCCCTCCCCGTAAAACTCGACGAACTTGCCAACCACGCCTTTCTTGCGGAGCATCTGCGTGACGGTGAGGACCAAATCGGTGGCCGTGGCGCCGCCAGGTAATTTTCCACTGAGCTTGAACCCGACCACCGCCGGAAGCAGCATGGACGTCGGCTGGCCCAGCATGCACGCCTCGGCCTCGATTCCGCCGACGCCCCAACCGACCACCCCGAGTCCGTTGATCATGGTCGTGTGCGAGTCGGTGCCGACCAGGGTATCCGGATACGCCTCGCCGTCTTTCACGAACACCACCGGCGCCAGATATTCGAGATTCACCTGGTGCACGATTCCGGTATCCGGCGGCACCACGCGGAAGTTTTCGAACGACGATTGTCCCCACTTCAAAAGCGCGTAGCGTTCCTGATTGCGCTGAAATTCGAGCAGCGCATTGAAGCTGAAGGAATCCTGCGTGCCGAACTTGTCCACTTGCACGGAATGGTCGATCACCAAGTCGACCGGGATCAGCGGATTGGCGCGCCTGGGATCGGCGCCGAGTTTCGAAAGCGCGTCGCGCATGGCGGCCAGATCCACCACGCAAGGGACGCCGGTGAAATCCTGAAGCAGCACCCGCGCGGGCCGGAAATTGATCTCGCGAATGGGTGCGGAGGGGTCCCATGCGGCGACGTACTCGATATCGGAGCGCCGGACGGTCAGATTGTCCTCGAATCGCAGCAGATTCTCGAGCAGGATCTTGATCGAGAAGGGGATCCGCGAGAGCTTCGCGAGACCCGCTTTTTCAAGGGAATCGAGGCGGAAAATACGATATGCGCGGCCGCCTACGCTGAGTTCACCGGCAGCTCCGAACGAGTTCTGACTGGGCATGTATACCTCCATCTTACCGGAGCCGGTACCAGAGTACTGTGCTGTCATAACCTCCGTACTCTATTGCGGCTGCGTGGCGCGCACGCCAAACTCGGAGAGTCGTTGGAGCGGCTACAGAGGTCGAAGCCCCTGAGTCCGCGGAGGAACGAGGAGAAGCGTGAATCTAAATCAAGTGCAAGCCGACCGCCGCCACTCGGATCGATTTCCGATCGAGAGGGAAGTGCGCTACCGCGTGCTGAACAAACGCAGCGGAGAAGAGATGGGAGACGGGAGGACCATTAACATATCCAGCTCGGGTGTGCTGTTCACATCGGGGCATATCTTGCTGCCGGGACGGCGGCTGGAACTTTCCATCAGTTGGCCCGCGCAGTTGAATAATAAATGCGCGCTGAAGCTGGTGGCGCGCGGAAGGGTAGTGCGTTTCGAGCAGGGCCGCGCGGCGATCGAAATCCAGCAGTACGAGTTCCGCACCCAATCGATGGTACCGAGCGAAGGTCCGCAGTTGGCGGTCAATTAGTCTTTTTGCCGGCGATCTGGTGCTGGACGGCGCGCTCGACCCCGTGGCTGGGGTTACTCATAGGAGCTAATCCCAGCGCGGATTACGGCCGATTCAATCACCATGAAGGTGTATCGCAAACTGGGATTGATTCTTCTGGCGGCGATCGCCGGCTGGATTGCCTTCCGTTTGGTTCCCAAGCCGCTGCCCGAAATTTCACGGGCAGAATTTCTCACGGAAGTCCGGGAGGGCCGCGTCCGCAAGGCGGTCATCCTGGATCGGGAGGTGATCACTGGAGAGAGTACCACGCGGGGGCCCTTTCGAACCGCCTTTCATGACCGGGACGATGCGGTACTCCTGACCGAGCTCCGCGCGCTGGGCGTGGAAGTGGTATTTGAGGAATCAGGTCCCGGACTCATCTAGAGTGGAATCGTTGAAAGCCTTTTTCGGATGCGCCCCGGACCCCGAGTAATGTTACCATTCCGGCAAGGAGTCTTCGAAGTGATTCGCCGCCCGCCGATGGTCCTCATAGGTCTCGTATCTCTTTGCGCCGTTTCGAGCGCAGCCGATTGGCCGCAGTGGCGCGGCCCCAATCGCGACGGCATCTCCGCTGAAACCGGACTGCTGGCCGAGTGGCCGCACGGCGGTCCGCCCGTGGTTTGGAAAACGCAAGGACTGGGCGAGGGATACTCGTCGCTGGCCATCGCGGGCGGGAAAATTTATACGCAAGGGCAGCGCGGAAGACAGGAATACGTTCTCGCGCTCGACGTCAAGACCGGCAAGAAACTGTGGGAGACGCCCACCAGCCGCGATTATCATAACGATCGGGGCGACGGCCCCCGCGGCACTCCCACGCTCGACGGCGAGCGTCTGTACGCCATGACCGGCGACGGCATTCTGGTCTGCTTAGATAACGCCACGGGCAAAATCCTCTGGTCGCAAAATATCGCGCAGCGATATGGCGGCGAAATTCCGAACTGGGGCTACAGCGAATCCCCGTTGATCGACGGTGGCCGGCTGATCGTCATGCCGGGCGGCCGCGGCGCGTCCGTGGTTTCTCTGAGCAAGGCCGACGGCTCCCTTCAATGGAAAGCCGGCAGCGACCGCGCGGGCTACTCCTCGGCGATCGTCGTCAATGTCGGCGGCGTGCGTCAGGTGATCGCGCTCAGCGGGGAATCCGCGCTCGGTGTCGAGGAGAATAACGGCGAACTGCTGTGGCGCTACAAGAAAGTGTCGAACTCCACCGCCAACATCGCGACGCCGATTTATCACGACGGCGAGGCGTTTCTTTCGAGCGCCTATGGCACCGGCTGCGCTCTGTTGAAGCTGGGGCCGAAGACCATGTCGGAGGTCTACTTCAGCGACGAAATGAGGAATCACTACTCGACGTCGGTGCTGGTGGGCGATACCCTGTACGGCTACAGCGATTCCATCCTGACGGCGATGCGGTTCGCGACCGGCAAGGTCGCATGGAAAAACCGCAGCGTCGGAAAGGGCTCGGTGATGTACGCGGATAAGCGGCTGTATCTGCTCGGCGAGGACGGAGTGGTGGGATTGGCGGAGGCCACCCCGGACGCGTATAAGGAAATCTCTCGCTTCAGCATTTCCAAGGGAGGGCTGCCGACGTGGTCGCCGCCGGTGATCGCGGATGGGAAGCTGTATTTGCGCGATCAGGATAATTTGACCAGCTTCGACATTAAACAAAAGTAGCCGCCGTTCCTCGACAATTGTTTACAACAGGCGTATGAGAACGGAGTATAATCAACTCGTGCAACGCGTGTCAGCGCTCCTCCTGCTGGTGCTGTTCAACTTCTCGCTGATCTCGACGTTCGCGCTTGCCGATTCCGGATCGAAGCTGCCGGAGTGCTGCCGCCGCGACGGTAAGCATCATTGTTCGACGACGATGCAAAACGCGGCGCAAGAGTCCTCCGGCCCGGCCGTCAAATCAGTGGCTGAGAAATGTCCGTATTATCCCGGCGGCGGACCCGCGTCGCCTGACGGAAAGACTCCCCTGCCGCGCGCCTCCAGGACGGTGGTTGCCGCGCTGGTCAGCCATCCCGCGGGCCCCGCCCAAACCGAAGCCCGCTATCGCGTCAGTTTTAGCCGCGTTCGTCAAAAACGCGGACCTCCTTCGCCTCTCTCCTAAACCAATCCAGTTCTCTGTCGGGTCTCATCACGCGAACCGTGAAGTGCGCCATGTGGCGCTTCGCGAGCGCGTGGCCCCGAGGTGATTCTCAATTCTGTCGTTCTCAAATTCTGTCGTTCTCAAATTCTAAAGAGAGGTGCATATTTATGAAGCGAATAATTCGATTGATTTCAGTTCTTGCGGCGGGATGGCTGATTGCCGCGGTCTGCCTGGGACAAGCGTCGCCCGCCAAAAAGGCACTCACGTTCCATGGCAAAGTCGAAGCGGTCAATAAGAGCGACAAGAGCCTCACCGTGAACGGCGAGAAGGTTGACGGATGGATGGGCGCCATGACCATGGACTACAAAGTCGACGATCCCTCCATCCTCGATAAGGTGAAACCCGGCGATCAGATCACGGCAACGGTCTACAAAGACGACTACTCCCTGCACAAAGTGCAAATCGCGGGGAAGACCGCCGGAGATTCCAAGCCCAAGAAGTAGGCGTTCGGGTCGTCCGCCTTTATTTCAACGACAGGAAATGACCAAAGGAGGCTTTATGCGAAAACTCATACTCTATTTATGTCTGGCTGGGTGCCTGACATCCGGTTCTCTGCTCCATGCGACCATTTTTGGAAAAATACAAGGGATCGTGCACGACCCGCAGCATAGGCCCGTAGCCGGAGCAGCGATAAAGCTACAGGCGATTCACTCGGACTTGTCGCAAACCACGCAAGCCGACGATAACGGCGAGTTTTCGTTCCCCACCGTGCCGGTCGGCGACTACAAGATCACTGTCACCCAGTCTAGATTCGAGACTTCAGCGCAGACCGTCACCGTCGTGTCCGGCTCCTCGCCGATTCTTCACTTTCAACTGGCGATCGCGACCGTGAATCAGACCGTCGTTGTCGTCGGCCAGGCAGAAATTACCAATGTGGATTCGGTAACCCCCACCACGCTGATCGACCGTCAGGACATCGCCGAAACGCCCGGCGCGGATCGCACCAACAGCCTCGCGATGATCACCGATTATGTGCCCGGCGCCTACGTGACGCACGACATGCTGCACATGCGCGGGGGCCATCAGGTGGATTGGCTGATCGACGGCGTACCGGTGCCCAACACCAATATTGCCAGCAATCTGGGTCCGCAGATTGACCCCAAGGACATCGATTATCTCGAAGTTCAGCGAGGCAGCTACAACGCGGATTACGGGGACCGGACTTACGGAATCTTCAATATCGTGCCCCGAACCGGCTTCGAGCGTGACAACGAAGCGGAACTGGTCACCACGTTTGGAAACTGGTTCCAGACCAACGATCAACTCAATTTCGGAGGGCACACCCAGCGCTTCGCATATTACGCCAGCGTCAACGCGAATCGCAGCGACTACGGTTTACAGCCGCCCATCGGACAGGTTGTTCATGACGCGGAGAACGGCTTCGGGGGATTCGCGTCTTTCATATTCAACGCAAGTTCCTCCAACCAATTTCGACTGACCGGCTCCCTGCGCCGGGATTATTACCAGATCCCCATCGACCCGGATCCCAACTCAGCGGGAAATCAGGCGTATCCCAGTTTCGGTCTTCACGATAGTGAGAGTGAACCCGATGGTTACGTCACCTTCTCCTGGATTCACACATTCAATCCCAACCTGCGGATGACCGTTTCACCCTTCTACCACTACAACCAGGCCAGCTATAACAGCTCGCCGAACGATTTTCCGGTGATCACGAACGTGAAGCAGACCGCCAATTACGCCGGCGCGCAAGCCAGCGTGGACGCGACCGTTTTGAAGAGAAACGAGGTCCAGGTGGGAGTGTATGGCTTCGCCCAGCACCAGCGCAATTTATTCAATAACGTTTTTACGGATTGCGCTCCGAACTGCGAGAACTTCGGTCCCTCTTCGGGCGCCGTAACCGGCGGCCTGGCGGAAGTGTTCATCAGCGACCGGTTTAAGGTGACCCCGTGGTTGACGCTGATCGCCGGTTTGCGCTATTCGCACTTCGACTCCGGTTCCGTCAGCGGGGGAACCCAGACGGCCGTCGTCGAAAACGTCCCCGATCCGCGCGTTGGCGTCGCCCTCAGAATCCCACGCCTGAACTGGGTCTTCCGTGGGTTCTACGGAGTGTTTTACCAACCGCCTCCGCTGTTGACCGCTACTGGTCCGTTGTTCGATCTCGCCAACAGCCAGAACTTTACTTTCGCCCCTCTGCAAGGAGAGCGCGATCACGAATACCAGTTCGGCGTGGCGATTCCTTTTCGCGGATGGGTGCTCGACATCGACACGTTTCAAACCAGCGCGAGAAACTGGCTGGACCACAACAATATTGGCGAATCAAATCTCTTCTGGCCGCTGACTTGGGACCGCGCCTTGATTCAAGGTTGGGAAACGACATTGCGTTCCCCGCGCCTCTGGCATCGCGGTCAGGCTCACCTGGCCTACTCGAACCAGATCGCACAGGACTCGGCGCCTTTCACGGGAGGCTTGGTCTGCCCTATTCCCGTGGCGGATGGCTGCCAGCCGCCACCAGGATTGTCACCCGTGGACCATGATCAGAGAAACACGCTAAACGTGGGTTTCAATGCTACTCTTCCGTGGCAAGTGTTGGCCTCAACAAATGTGTACTACGGCTCGGGATTCCACAACGGATCGCCAAACGACCAATATCCGGGGGACTATCTGCCTCAGCACACCACGTTTGACATTTCGCTGGGGAAAAGTTTTGGCGAGAAATACCGGGTCTCGTTGAACGCTCTGAATGTGGCCAATCGCCGCGTATTGCTCGACAACAGCCTGACGTTTGGAGGCTTCCATTTCAATGACCCGCGCCAAATCTACGTCGAGTTCCGTTATCGATTTCATTACTAGCGATGTGGGGCCGGCAGTCGTGCCGGCGAGCCGGTCTCCCGACCGGCTTAGCTACTTTGAAAGGGCGCGATGCAGTCGAAGCGGGTCGCTGGCGGCCCCACCGGCAAGCCGCTAAACTTGAGGAGGCTGTCTAAAGGAGGGCAACCAGGAGGGCAACCATGCAACGTCTCGGATGGTTCTTGTTCGGCGCACTTTCGCTCGCTGCTGTCTCGGCCGCTGGAACTGGTTTCCTGGTTCTCAGGTCCGAAGGGTTTAGCGCCAACCAACACCCGGGCGCTGTCGAAACCTGGTTCGCGCGCCAGGTTCGATCGGCTGCCGTTCCGCGCGACGCTCGCGACCGCACGAATCCGATTGTGGACTCGCCCCAAGTCGAGACCGAGGCGCGCGCGCATTGGGCCGATCACTGCGCAGGGTGTCACGGGAACGACGGTAGTGGCGAATCGCTAATGGGAAAACGAACCTATCCGCCGGCGCCGGATATGCGCCTCGCCGCAACCCAGCAGATGACGGACGGCGAGTTGTTCTATATCATTCAGAACGGGATCCGATTCACCGCGATGCCCGCTTGGGGCGGCGGCCCCGGTCACGACGCGGAGGATTCCTGGAAGCTGGTGCGCTTCATCCACCACTTGCCGAACCTGACTTGGGAGGAGAAGAAGGAAATGGAGCGGCTGAATCCCAAGGGTCCCGACGAAATCAAAGAAGAGCAGGAAGAAGAAGAATTCCTTAAAGGAGAAACTACGAATGAACCTCAAACTCACCGACATCACCACTAGAGCCTGGTTGAAACATGGGTTGAAAAATGGGCCCGCCGTCCTTGCGCTGATCGCCGTCACCTTATTTGTACTTGCGACGCCGGTCTTCGCGCATGGAGGCTTCGATCACGTGATAGGAACCGTCGTGAAGGTCGCAAACAATATCCTGACGGTGAAAACCACGAAAGGGAATGTAGACGTGAAGCTGGACGACAAAACCGAGCTCACCAAGAACGATCAGAAGGCCATGCTCACCGATCTGAAGGTGGGCGTCAGGGTCGTAGTGGACATTCCCGAGGGCAGCAAAGACAAGATCGCCCACAGCGTGAAAATTGGGGTTGCGGCCGCAGCCGCTCACGCCGCTACTAAATAGACCAACACTCCCGCGGCTGTCAGTGAGATGCGACCGTAAGGGAGCGCGTCCGTCCACGAGCCGCGAGTGGTTTGAGGCGCGACCGTATGAGAGTGCGTCTATATCCTAACGATATAGCTCCGACGCGACTCCCTGGCGCCGTCTCCCTTCGAGTTCGCATCGTTTAAGAGGATGTCTCGCTCGAACCGGCGGGATGACGTGCGCTAGCGAATCTGTTCCGACGCGGCCACGTCGTGCGATCGCTTCTTGCGATTCCGCTTGCGCGCCAGCTTGGACTTGATGCGCTTCTTCTCGCCCGGTTTCAAATAGAAGGAGTGCCGCTTGATCTCCTTGATAATATCTTCCTGCAGAACCTTTCGCTTGAAACGCCGGAGCGCACTCTCCACCGTTTCGCCGTCATGGACGTGAATTTCTGCCAACGGGAACTTCCTCTCTTTCCGACTTCTAGCGGAACCGCCCCGAGTCATTCAACGCCCCAAGGCGCCGAATCCTGCTCTGGCGAAAGCCGCGAATTCAAATATCTGGCATCGGCGCCTGGGCGCCCGGCCGATCAGTTATGATCGTTCAGCTTCGGGAACCGGTCGAGCTCCGGATCGATATCGGTGAACAATACCGGCTCGGTAAGCGGTTCCAGCAGGTCCGCCTCCGCGATTGGCGAGGGGCCGTCCGATTTACGCTCCAGCCGCTTCGCTACCTTCTCCTGTTGCTTTTCCTTGCGCTGCTGTTCCTTCTGCCGTTTCTTGAAAGATTGCGGGCCACGACCACTCATACATTGCTCCTGATTTTAATGAACCGCCGGCCCGCACGGAGCAGGCAAATCAAGGCGATCCGGATTCATTTGCTCCCCGGAAGCAGCATCCAGGGGACGCTTTTCAGCGGCCCAGCCGCGAACCGCCGCGCCGTCCATCGCCCACCCGCCTCGGCACGGCTGCCGCGATCGAAAGGAAAATGCCGCGAGCGCTTGCGACGGGGACAACTCTAGTTTAGCATGCGGAACCGTGAACTGCTTGTCCGCGGCTATACCAGCGCGCGTTCCTGCAGTGCCCCGCGTTCGTCGATCCAGCAGCAGTACTTGGTGCGCACCTGGTCGCCGTTTCGGAAACACGCATCTGCCTGAAGCATCCTGGCGCGATCCGATTCGAGGACGATTCGCTTGGCCTCTTCTACGGCTGTAGCCAATCCGGAACACATCACGTCCAGATACACCCGCCGCGGACCGTCTTTATGTTTTTCGACTGCTCGAACGAAATATTGCATCGCTATCCCGATGACTCTTGAAGACTCGGCCGGGCGCCGATGCGCGGCGAGCCCCGGACTTGCCGGATTTAAATCCTTGCGTCGCGTGCGCGACGATTACATTCGGGTCCGTGCTCGAAACATCGAGCCGATTAGGCCAACCGGGCCGATGGACCATACGCGCCAGACTGGCAGCACTTGCCAGCCTGGCGAATTCCGCTGGAACTCGCCCCGTCCCCCTCCGCATGGGGAGCGCCTCGACGCGGTCCTTTTCCTAACGAGCCGTGACTAAAAGGAGCGGTTAACATAAACGCCCCGTGACTAAAAGGAGCGGTTAACATGAACGCCCCGCGACTAGAAGGAGCGCTCAGATAACGACCCGTGACTATTTGGCGCCGGCCGCCGGAGCCACCAAACGCATCAGCGGGCCAGGGAGCAGTTAAGACGTTCAGGACTCGGCTGCTTTTTAGGCGAGGGAGACTTGCTCCGCCTGCAGCCCCTTGGGCCCCATCTTGACAATAAAGGTTACTTTGCTGCCTTCTTCGAGGGACCGGTAGCCGGACGCCTCAATGGCGGAAAAATGCACAAACACGTCTTCGCCGTTCTCTCGCGAAATGAATCCAAAGCCTTTGCCGGCGTTGAACCACTTCACCGTTCCTGTTTCTTTCATCGTTGATTTTCCTTTTCTAGCGATTGATGGCCCGGCGGGATCGATTGAAGATACTTCTACGTGCGGCGGTGTAGCGGGTAATGTTCAAAACGATGTACTGGGTTTTTCTAAAGCTTATAAACGATAACACAGTTGCAAGCACTTAGACAAATGTGCGCCTCCGGACATACCCTCCCCCTCCTTCCGATCGCCGAACGGCCCCAGGTGAAAAGGTCCCGGCTAAACTGGAGCAATGCCATTGATCGAGAGCGATGGAACGCAAATCTATTGGGAAGAATCCGGCAGCGGGGAGCCGATTCTGCTCATCATGGGGCTCGGGTACGCGCATCAGATGTGGTTCCGGACACGGCCCGTGCTCGAATCCAAATACCGGGTCATTCTTTTCGACAATCGAGGGGTAGGGAAGAGCGGCGTCCCGCCGGGGCCCTATTCGATCGCGCAAATGGCCGCCGACGCGGCCGCGGTAATGGATGCCGCGGGCGTTGCCAAGGCTCGCATATTCGGAGTGTCGATGGGCGGGATGATCGCCCAGGAGTTCGCGATCCGTTACCCGGAGAGAGTCGAGCGGCTGATTCTCGGATGCACGGCCTGCGGCGGTTCGAACGCCGTGCCTGCCGCCGCAAAGGTCTTGCAGGTTCTGATGGCCCGCGCCACCATGACTCCTGAAGAAGGCGCCGAGGCGATGGTTCCTTATATTTACGACGCGTCGACGCCGCGCGAGCGCATCGACCAGGATCTGGCCGTCCGCCGGACGGTGTACCCCACGGCTCAAGGGTATCTGGGGCAAGTCCAGGGGATCATGGCGTGGAACTGCTTCGACCGGCTCCCGTCCATCCACGCGCCGACCCTTGTGATCCATGGAGAAACCGATCGGCTGGTGCCGCCCGAAAACGCCAAGATCATTGCCGATCGGATTCCGGGCGCCGAGGTGGTCATGTTGCCGCAAGCGAGCCACCTGTTCACGACGGATCAGCCCGAGGCGTCGCACGCCGCGATTCTGGATTTTCTCGCCCAATGATCTCGACCCGGTCAAATCCCTGTGGGGCCGCCACTCGTGGCGGCGAGCCGCCTCGCCCGTTCCCCGGGGCTTTCAGGCCGGCTTCTATTTTCGGAAGAAAAGCCGCTCAGGAGAGCGGCTCGCCGGTATGACTACCGGCCCCACATCGCGCGATCGGATCCCCGTGATCGTCGGCGTGGCGCAGATCACCGACACGGCCACGCCGCCCGACCGGGCTCGTTCCCCGCTTCAATTGATGGTCGACGCCGCGCGCGCCGCTGGTGTTGATGCCGGCCCAGGTGCTGCACTCTTACAGGCAGTCGACTCGCTCATCGTGGTGCGAATGTTCTCCGATTCCACGCCGCGCTTCAAGTCACCGCACGGACGAATGGCGAATCCGCCGTGGTCCGTCGCGCAGCGCATCGGAGCGTTAAATGGCGATGGGCCTCGCGAACTGGTCTACACGCCGGGCGGCGGCAACATGCCTCAGGTCGCCCTCAACCGGGCATGCGAACGTATCGCGCAAGGCGAATCGACGGTCGCATTACTCACCGGCGCCGAGGCGCTGCGCACCGAACTCGCGGCGCGGCGCGCCGGTATCGCGCTCGATTGGCGGGAAGACGCGCCGATAGCACCCGAAGAATGGGGCGGCCATCGCTGGGCTTGGTCCGAGCACGAAGCCGCCCACGGCATGCAAGCCGCCATCAATATGTATCCGCTGTTCGAGCAGGCGATTCGCGGTTCGCGCGGCCGCTCAGGCGCCCGCGGCTACTCCAATGACGCGCATCGCCTCGCGATGGGGCGCCTGTTCGCCCGCTTCGCTGCGGTCGCGCACGACAATCCGCTCGCCACGCGCCGAATAGGTTATAGCGCCGAAGATATCGCGACTCCTTCCGAAGCCAATCCGATTACAGGATTCCCGTACACGAAGCTTATGACCGCCAGCGTCTACGTCGATCAGTCCGCGGCGGTCATCGTCTGCTCCGCCGCCAAAGCGGACGAGCTTGGCGTCCCCGATAGCCGTCGCGTCTACCTGCACGGCTGCGCCCAGGGCGACGACCATTGGTATGTCACCGAGCGCTGGAATCTGCATTCCTCCCCGGCCATTCGAGCCGTTGTGAGCAAGACTTTCGACATGGCCGAAAAGAAGCTCGCCGATGTCGCCGCATTCGATCTGTACAGTTGCTTTCCGTCGGCGGTGGAAATCGCGTGCCACGAAATCGGCCTGGACGAGGATGACCCCCGCGATTTGACAGTCACCGGCGGGCTCCCCTACTTCGGCGGTCCCGGCAACAACTACGTCATGCATTCGATCGCCGCGATGGTCGACCGCATGCGCCGGCGGCCGGGCGCGTTCGGGCTGGTGACCGCCAACGGAAATTACGTCACCAAGCACGCGGCTGGGCTGTACTCGACAACGCCGCTCGAACGCGAATGGGTCCGCGAAGCGCCTTCGATTTTGCAACGCGAGCTCGACGCGTTACCGAAAGCGCCGTTTACCGAAACACCCGAAGGCGCCGGCACAATCGAAAGCTACACGGTGGTGCATTCGAAGACCGGCCCCGAGTTGGGGATCGTCGTCGGGCGTCTAGTGGAGAGCGGAGTGCGGTTTGTGGCCAACACTCCGCGCGATGCCGCGCTGTTCGCGGATCTCGAGGCTCGCGACGCGTTAGGCCGTCCGGGTCACGTGCGGCAGGAAGGCGGTGGGAATGTGTTCGTGCCCGAATAAATCCGACCGGCAAACACTCTTAGCCACGAATTCACACGAATACACACGAATAAAAACCCGGAAGCTTATTCGTGTTCATTTGTGTTCATTCGTGGCCAATCATTTTCTTCTACAATCTCAATCCGTGTGCCGATCGCACTCCGCCATCCCAGCCTGGGCTTCTTTCAATCGACGCTCCGTGTCCGCAGTCTGCGGCATCCAGTGCTTCCAACGCGACAGGTTTTTCTGGAACTGCAGTCTCGCCCAACCCCAGTGACGATTGGAAAGCAGCATTCGACCGTAGAGCTGATCCAGGTCCGAAGCCACTTCGTTCGCGGCCAAATTCGGATGCCGCACCGCCAACAGCCTAGCCACCAGCGGCTCGGCTTCCTGAATCAGCGCGGCGGCCCGATCCGGCTTGCCATTTTCAAAGCTGCTCTCCGCTTCACGATTGATCGCCACGACCTGCTTGACGGTCCGGCCATACCAGGCTTCTTGAGTTGCGTCCACCGGCTCCGCTGGACGGGATTCGCACCCCGTCAGAAACGTGGCGGCCGCGATAACCAGCGCGATAAATGGCCCGATAAACAGGTGACGCACTGACTACAGAGTATCCGACCAAGCAGGCGTCGCGAACTTTGGTACCCAGCTACTGACGGCCTCTCTCTAACGGGAGTGGCGGACAGGCAAGAACGGTATACTGAAACGCGAAGCTTTCCGGCGAACCGGGCGGCTTTAATGTTCAACCCGTGTTAGGGACCGGGGTTGATGGGTTCCTTTAGACATCCTCTCGCCGATGGTGTTAGCCAATCCCTCGCGCAGACCTTGCAAGGTGCGGTCGCCACGGGAGAATTCGGAAATGAGGACGTGCACTGTCCCGGCTAGCTCGCGTGTGTCCTCGTCCGTGTGGTCGATGTCCCAGAGGACAGGCACAAACCAATCCTCTAACTCGGCGAGGGACGCCGCTCCGCTGAGATACTCCACGACGTGTTCTTGAATCTCTAGATCGAGTTCCGACGCCATGGCCAATCGTCCTTCAAAACGACTCGTTCACGTCTCTACTTTACTACAGATGTTCAAGGACGTTGGATATGAAAGCGCCATCCTCGATAAGCGAGCGCGGGCAGGCACTCCCTATAAAGACGACCCAGGGCCATCGCACCAACCTCCGGGAACGCGAAGTCAGAGCGTGCCATATTTCCTAATGGGCGTTAAGATCGCAATTTGCCACCAATACGTTCTTCCAGATGGCCGGTTTGGGGCAAGCGGTCTGCCAGATCCAAAGTTGCTTGAGTACCGGGGGCATGTCCTCTACTGTCATACAGCCAAGTGCACGTGCGCAATCTGCGCCGCTCCTCCCGAGAACTGGCGCACCGTTATCGCCGAAATCGAGAACGCCTGATTCGTGATTAGAGAGAACAGGCAGCTAATTACGCAATATGCGCCCCGGTCGTCTGCACATACACCACGTATAGCGACTGGCTGGCAGCCATGAAGAGCCGATTTCGTTTGGTCCCGCCGAAAGAGATGTTCGCGCACGTCTCCGGCAGCCGGATCATGCCGATACGCTCGGCCGTAGCGGTGATCACCTGGACGCCAGGGCGCGCGCCCGCCCACATGTTGCCGTCGACATCGCAGCGGATACCGTCGGCGAAAGTCGGCGCGCCGGTGCCCGGAATATCCAACTGGATAAATCGCTTGCCATTGCGCACCGTGGTCCCGTCCAGGTCCCAAACTCTGATCTCGCGGCCCGTCCCGGTATCGGCGACGTACAACTTCTTGTAATCCGGCGAAAAGCAAATCCCGTTGGGCCCGTTCATCTCGTCGGTGATCATGTCCATGCGCCTGGTCTTGGGATCGACGCGATACACCGCCTCTTTGATTTCTTTGTCGGCCTTGAAGCCTTCGTAATTTCCGACAATGCCGTACGGGGGATCGGTAAACCAGATGCCTCCATCCGGATGCACCACGATGTCGTTGGGCGAATTCAGCCGCTTACCCTGAAATTTGTCGGCGATCACCGTGACGCTGCCGTCGTATTCGTAGCGGACCACGCGGCGGTTGCCGTGTTCGCAGGAAAGCTCGCGACCCTCGAAATCGAACGTGTTGCCGTTGCTGTAGCCGGACGGATTGCGGAACACCGTCACCCGCGAGTCCTCTTCGGTCCAGCGCATCTGGACGTTGTTGGGAATATCGCTCCACACCAGGTACCGGCCTACGCCATTCCACGCGGGCCCTTCCGACCACAGCGTCCCGGTATAGAGCCGCTTGATGGGAGTATTGGCGACAATATACCGGCGGAATCGCGGATCGAGAGCGACGATATCCGGATCGGGGTATTGCAGCGGCTGCTGACCGGACCACTCGCGCGGAGTGGGGACCGGCGACACCGGCGCCTGCTGGGCCCGTGCGGATAAGAACGTGGGCGATGCGGCTGCACCGCCGAGTGCCGTGGCGAGAAAGGATCGTCTGCTGGCCATATCCGTTATCTATACCGCAATTGACATGTGGGGCAGGGCCGTGCCCTGCCGACTGAGGCGCGACCGAATGTGTGGGGCAGGGCCATGCCCTGCCAATCGTGACACGCCATCCCACCCCACTTGCTATACGGTATCCATTTGCGAGACACTAACAGGTTTTCCCGAACTTTATTTTCAAAATGCGGATGCGCATCCTGTATCACGATCACTGCTTCGACGGCGCGGCCTCGGCGGCGTTCTTCAGCCGCTTCATCGAAGCTCGGTTCCATCCCGATGCCGTCTTCGCGTTTACCGGCCTCGCACACAAAGCCACGGAATTATTTGAACCCGGCCTGTTCGACGGCGATGAAAACGCCATCGTCGATTTCAAGTATTCTCCCGATCCGCGCCTCACCTGGTGGTTCGATCATCATCAGAGCGCCTTCCTCACGCCCGAGGACGCCGAACATTTCCGCAAGGACGTGAGCGGCCGCAAAATGTACGACCCCACCTTCCGCTCCTGCACCAACTACATCTGCACCATTGCCCGCGATCGCTTCGGCTTTGAAGCCCCGGACCGCGCGGAATTGGTGAAGTGGGCCGACATCATTGACGGCGCGCAGTACGCCGATGCACAGGAAGCCGTCGAGCTGCGGGAACCGGCCACCCGGCTCACGCTGGTCATCGAAAGCGCCAGCGGCTCCGGGATTGTCCAAAAAGTGATCGGCATGATGCGGCATCAATCGCTTGCCGAGATTGACGCCGACCCTGAAATTGCGGCGATTTACCAGCCGCTTCACGACCGGCACCTGCGCTCCATCGACGTGATTCAGAAACAATCGATGTGCCGCGACGGCGTGGTTTTTTTCGATCTGGTCGATCAGCAGATGGAAGGCTACAACAAGTTCATTCCGTACTATTTGTTCCCGCAATCCACTTACACCGTTTCAGTCAGCACCTCCAGCTTTCGCACCAAAGTCTCCGTCGGTTCCAATCCCTGGGCGGGCAAGCCCGTGAAGTTCAATCTGGCGACGATTTGCGAGCGCTACGGCGGCGGCGGTCATCCCAAGGTCGGCGCGATCAGCTTCCCCATCGGCGCGGTGGAGGAAGCTCGCAAAGCAGCGGAAGAAATCGCCGCCGAATTGCGCAGCTGATTCTTGAACGTGGGGCAGGCAATCTTGCCTGCAGCCGCCTTTCAGGCGGCCCTGCGGCGCGACAGAATGATGCGCTTGTATGTTGTTGTCCCGGCCACCGCAATTGACGAAGTTCTGACGTTCCCCTTATGACTTTCTTATAGTTCGCCGCTAGACTCGACATATGCGGGATCTGAATATCGCCACCACGGATGGCTCCCCGCTGGTCGCGCGAGTTCCGCCCGGCCGCAACATCCTGAAGTATACTGGTAACGGTCCATCGTGTACACCGACGTCATTTTGAATCTCGTTTGGGCTGCGGTTTGCCTGGCGGCATTCGCCTGGCTCATCGCGTTTGAACGGCGGCGCCGTCACGCCAGTTGGCGCGCGATTACCAATCGGGCGATGGCGCTCACCCTGGCGCTGGTTTCGCTGTTCCCCTGCGTCTCCGCGAGCGACGATTGGGTCCGGATGCAATTCCTGGGCGCGAGCGCAAGCTCCCCCTCACCCGGCGCTCCGCAGCAGACTCCTGCGTCCGGCGATCAGCCCGATAAGAAGGCCCTCGGGATGTTGGTTCGTATGCTGGAGGCGTTGGATTCGGTGCAAGTGGCCGTGGCCCTCGCCTTGAGCATTGTGCTGTGCCTGTTCGCGCTCGCTCTGATCGAAACTCACCACAGTCTGGATCGTTTTCTCCCGGCCCGCGCCGGCCGGGCCCCTCCCGTTACAAATCCCCGTCTGATCCCCGTCTAAGCAGTAGAACTGTAAGCCCAAATTCCACTGGAGGAGAAGAATGTCACGCCCAGGGCGGCGCGCGCATTTTGCGCTGGCTGCCGCCGGTTGCATATCAGCCGCTCTCGCGCCATACGTGTACGCCCAACAAGCATATTCGTGGGACCAGATTCGCGAAAGGTTCCGCACCTCCAACCCCACCCTGAAGGCAGCGCAGCTCAACATCGACGAATCGCGTGCGGCGGAAATTACCGCTTATCTGCGCCCCAATCCGGATTTCAATCTGACGGCGGATGGAGTCCAGATTGTCAAGAATCAGGGAGTCTGGCGTCCGTTGAGCGGTGTCGTCGAAACTCCCGGCGTCAGCTACCTGCACGAGCGCGATCACAAGCGGGAACTGCGGCGCGATCAGGCCAAGCAGTCCACCACCATCGCCGAATCGACTTATCTCGACCAGGAGCGCGGCCTCGTGTTCAACCTGCGGACCGCGTTCGTAAACGTCTTGCAAGCCAAAGCGGTGCTTCAGAACGCGCACGAGAACCTGGATTACTGGGACAAAGAACTCGGCGTACAGCGAACGCGCTTCAATGCCGGCGACCTGGCCCAAGTGGATCTGGACCGCCTGGAGTTGCAGCGCGTTCAGTTCGAATCCGACTATGAAAACGCCATCGTGAATCTTCGGACTGCCAAGATCCAGATTCTGATGTTGCTGAACGAGCGGACCCCCATCGACCGGTTCGACGTCTCCGGGCCGTTTGATTTCAGTGAAGACTTAAAGCCCCTCGACGAGTTCCGCAATATCGCGCTCGAGGCGCGGCCCGACCTGAAGGCTGCCGTGCAGAACGTGGAACTCGCACGGATCAGCCACCAGCTAGCGGTCGCCAACGGCTCCACCGACCCGACCTTTAGCCTGTGGTGGTCTCACAATCCTTCCTTTGCCAATCCCTTTGCGAACGAGACCATCGGCGGCAGTATCAGCTTTCCTTTACGCATTTTCGATCGGAACCAAGGCGAAAAGGCGCGAACGCAAATCGACATCGGCCGGAACGAGCGATTGCGCGATGCCAACGAAGCGCTGGTGTTCAGCGACGTCGATTCCGCCTACTTCACCATGGTCCAAAATTTGAATCTGTTGAAGCCATACAAGGCCAAATACCTGCCCCTGGCGACGGATGTTCGCGACAAGATTTCGTTTTCCTACCGCAACGGAGGCGCGTCTTTGCTGGATTACCTGGATGCGGAGAAAAGTTATCGCGACACGCGCCTGGCTTACCTGAATTTGATTGGTTCCTTCTTGACGGCCGCGGCCCAGATGAACATGGCCGCCGGCCGGGAGGTTGTTCAATGAGTCGTTCAATACCTCGTCCAATGGGTTGCTCAATGTGTCGTCCCATGAATCGCCTGTCTCTGCTCGCCGCCGTCCTGGGCGCAGGCCTCGGTCTTCTCGTGACCGCGTGCGACAAACAAGTAGCCGCCCAACCGAGCGCCATGGCCGGGACCGGTCCGGGGCCCGTGGTTGTCGAAGCCGACCTCGACGCCAACAACTTCAAGGTGGACCACCCCGAACGGTTTCCTCTGGTGACGGCCGGCGAACACGTTGCCGCGCCCGAACTCAACGTAACCGGCGTGGTCAATCCCGATGTGTCGCGTCAGGTGCCGGTGCCCTCGCTCGCCACCGGGCGAATCGTGGAAATCGACGCGCGCCTTGGCGACGACGTGAAAAAGGGCCAGCTTCTGTTCAAAGTGCGCAGCACAGATATCGCGGGCGCTTATTCCGACTATCGCAAGGCCGTCAAGAACGAACAACTGGCTGTCGACAACGAAAGATTGGCAAAGATACAACTCGATCGCGCCAAGCTTCTATTCGACAACGGCGCGATCCCCAAGAGCGCCTACGAAATTGCGGCGAACGGTGAAGTCGCGGCCCAAACGGCGCTGGAAAATGCGAGAGTCGATATCGAGACCACCACCGAGCATCTGAAGCTGCTTGGTTCCGATCCGGACCACCCCACCGGCATCGTCGAGGCTTTTGCTCCGGTTTCGGGAACCATCACGGACCAGCAAATCACCAACGCCTCAGGAGTCCAGGCGCTGACGCCGCCCAATCCTTTCACAATTTCCGACCTGTCGCACGTCTGGATCATGTGCGACGTATATGAGAACAACATGGCCCAGGTGCATCTCGGAGAGTACGCCGATATTCATCTGGTCGCTTATCCCAATCGGGTGTTGAAAGCACGAATCAGCAACATCCTGCCGATCGTCGACCCCAACCTGCGCACCGCGAAGGTCCGGTTGGAAGTGGAGAATCCGGGTCTGATGAGGGTCGGGAACTTCGTCACAGCGACCTTCCATGGGGAGACCATGGAGCGGCGCTCCACCGTGCCCTCCACTGCGATTCTTCACCTGCACGACCGTGAATGGGTCTACACGCCCTTAGGAAATGGCCGCTTCCGGCGCCAGGAAGTAATCGCCGGCGGCATGCTGCCGGATAACATGCAGGAGATCGTCAGCGGGCTCAAACCTGGCACTCAGGTGGTGTCCAACGCGCTTGTCCTCCAGACCACCGTTGAACAGTAAGTGAGGCATCCGAGTAAATGACCACCGGACGTAGTAAATGGCGAAGGGGCGAAGTAAATGATCGGTAGGCTAGTCGACTTCGCGTTGCAGAACCGCTTTCTTGTTTTGACCGCGGCCCTTCTGCTGTTTGTCTGGGGCGCGATTTCGTTCCATCAGCTCCCCGTCGAAGCCTATCCCGACGTCGCCAATAACTACGTCACCATCATTACGCAGTGGCCTGGACGGGCAGCAGAGGAAGTGGAACAGCAGGTCTCGATTCCCATCGAGATCGTCATGAATGGGATCCCCCACCTCCAGAGTCTTCGCTCCGTCTCGCTGGCGGGTCTCTCCAGTGTCAACATGATCTTCGACGACGATTCCGTGAACGACTGGAATCGCGAGAAAGTGGTGGAGCGCCTCACCCAGGTTACGCTCCCGCAAGGCTTGCAGCCGCAGATTGGAACGGATTGGAGCCCGGTCGGCCAGATCTATTTCTTCACGCTCCACAGCACCAACCCCGCCTTTGATGTGATGGAGCTGAAGTCGCTTGAGGATTGGGTCGTCGAGAAGCAGTTCAAGTCCGTGCCGAACGTGGTCGACGTCGCCAGCTTCGGCGGTCCCACGCGCGAATATCAGGTCCGCATCGACCCCAACAAGCTGATCTCCTACGGCCTGAGTATCGGCCAGGTGGAACAACAGCTCATCAACAACAACGTGAACGCCGGCGGCAACTTTATCCAAGCGGGACTCCAACAGATTAACGTGCGCGAGGTCGGGCTGGTCACCGACGTCCACGACCTGGAAAGCACCGTGCTCACCACCAGGCAGGGCACCTCTCTGCGCGTGCGCGATATCGGAGTGGTGCAGCAGGGCCCCAAGGTCCGGCTGGGACAGTTCGCGCGGGCACGGCACCTGCCTGACGGAAGGATTATCGATAACGACGATGTCGTCTCGGGGATCGTGCTTCTCCGCAAGGGCGCCGAGTCGGACGCGACTCTGGTGGCCATTCACGAGAAGGTGGACCGCCTCAATCACGGCATCCTGCCTCCCGGCGTCACCGTCGTCCCGTTTCTCGATCGCAGCGATCTGGTTCATCTCACCACGCACACCGTGCTTCGCAACCTGACCGAAGGAATCATTCTCGTCTCGGTGATTCTGTTTGTGTTTCTGGGCAATATCCGCGGCGCGTTGATTGTGACCCTGACCATTCCCTTCGCGCTTCTGTTTGCCGCCATTTGTCTCCAGATTGCCGGGATTCCCGCCAATCTCCTGTCTCTGGGAGCGCTGGATTTCGGAATGATTGTCGAAGGCGCGGTGGTCATGATCGAAAACGTCGTCCGCCTGTTGTCGCATAAGACGGAGAACGCGGATGAAACCGTCAGCCAGAGGATCCGCCGCGCCGCGCATGAAGTGCAGCGGCCCGTGTTCTATTCCATCGCCATCATCATTACGGCCTATCTGCCGATCTTCACGCTCCAGGCCGTGGAAGGACGCTTGTTCAAGCCGATGGCCTGGACCGTGGCGTTCGCTCTGCTGGGCGCCCTGATCTTTTCCATGTTTGTGGGACCCGTGATCGCCGCCGTCGTGTTCCCCAAGGGCACCCGGGAGTGGCACAACCCGCTGATGGGTTTCCTCACGCGCGTTTACGACAAGGTGGTGGGCGCGGCCATCCGCAGGCGTTGGGCTACCGTTGGCATCGCGCTGGCGGTTCTCGCCGGAACGGTCGTGCTGAGCAGAAACATCGGATCCGAGTTTCTGCCGCACCTGGACGAAGGCGCCATTTGGGTGCGCGGCACGCTCGCTCCCTCCACCGGCCAGAGCCAGGGCATCGCCATCGCCAATCAGGCTCGTATCCTGCTTTGCTCGTTTCCCGAAGTCCCCCAATGCACCAGCCAGGTGGGCCGTCCCGACGACGGAACCGACACCACCGGATTCTTCAACACCGAATTCTTTGTCGACCTGAAACCCAAGGAAGAATGGCGGCCGGTGTTTCATCAGAACAAGGAAGAGCTCATCGCCGGCATGAATAAGGAGCTCGACAAGATTCCCGGCGTCATCTGGAACTTCTCCCAGCCCATCGCCGACAACATGGAGGAAGCCGTCAGCGGAGTGAAGGGCGAGCTCGCCGTCAAGCTGTACGGCACCGACCTTCGGAAGCTCGAAGAGACCGCTCAGCAGATCATCAATGTGATGCGCGGCATTCAGGGCGTTGAGGATCTGGGGTTGTTCCGCGTCATCGGACAGCCCAACTTGAATTTCTCGGTGGACCGTGACAAGGCGGCCCGCTACCAGATCAACGTCGCCGACGTGCAGGACGCCATTCAAACCGCTGTCGGTGGAAACGCGCTCACCCAGGTGCTGCAAGGCGAGCAGCGCTATGACCTGGTGCTGCGCTATCTTCCGGAATATCGCGACACCAAAGAGGCCATCGAGAACATTCGCCTGTTGTCGCCCGGCGGCGAGCGCGTGTCCCTCGCCCAAATCTCCAAGGTGCAGCTGGTGGACGGCGCCGAGGAAATCTACCGGGAAGGCAGCCAGCGCTACGTCGCCATCAAGTATGGCGTCCGCGGCCGCGATCTCGGCAGCACCGTCGAAGAGGCCATTAAAAAGGTGAGCGAGCAGGTCAAACTGCCCGACGGATACTCCATCAACTGGGCCGGCGAATACGCCAGCCAGCAGCGCGCTCAGCGCCGCCTGATGCTCATCATTCCGCTGACCCTGTTGATCATTTTCTTCATCCTCTACACCATGTTCAATTCCATGAAATGGGGCGGCCTGGTGTTGATGAACGTCGCCATGGCGCCCGTGGGTGGGCTGCTCGCGCTGCTTTGGACCGGCACCAATTTCAGCGTCTCGTCCGGCGTCGGATTTCTGGCGCTGTTCGGAGTGTCGGTGCAGACCGGCGTCATCATGGTCGAATACATGAACCAGTTGCGGTCACGCGGCCACCCGGTTCGGGATGCGGCCCGGCAGGGCGCCGTTGTGCGCTTCCGCCCCATCCTGATGACCATGCTGGTGGCGTCGTTGGGCCTGGTGCCCGCGGCCACATCTCACGGAATCGGTTCGGATTCCCAGCGGCCGTTTGCCATCGTCATCGTGGGCGGCCTCATGGCCGTCCTCGTGATGAGCATCTTTCTTTTGCCGACCCTGTATGTCTGGATCGCCAGCGATAAAGACAAGCTTCCGGTGGCGGACCCCGCATCTTCAGACGAATAAAAGCCGCGCGCCCCAGGTTCTTGAGGCGCGCCCGTCAGGGCGCGCGTGCACTTGCCCTTCGCCTCGAAACCTAGTAACTTCTTACTTCACCCCCTTTTATTCAGACCATGGACATCCTTCGCGCGACCGAAAAATACGAGGCTTGGCTGGGCGACCGCATTCCTCTCATCCCCGCCGACCTCGATCGCAAGCACGCCCTCATGCGGGAAGCCGTATTCCCTTTCCTGCGCGCGACCTTTTACCGTTGGGCGCAGACCTGGCCGGAGGTTTCCCCCCACACCGCCGCCGCGCCTCAAGTGCTCGGTGTAGGCGATCTGCACGTCGAGAATTTCGGAACCTGGCGCGACGTTGAAGGCCGTCTCATCTGGGGCATTAACGATTTCGACGAGGTCTGCTGGCTGCCCTACACCTGCGATCTGGTTCGTCTCGCCACCAGCGCCCATCTCGCGATCGCCGGCCAGCATCTCGACATTTCGCCCACGCGAGCATCCAAGGCGATCGTCGAAGGCTATCGCGCCGGCCTCGCCAAGGGTGGGCACCCGTTCGCGCTCGCCGAACATCATCCCGCGCTTCGTCACATGGCGGTGGAGCGCCTCAAGCAGCCCGAATTGTTTTGGGACAAACTCAACGGGCTTCCCACCTTCAAAGGCCGGATTCCATCCAGCGCGATGAAAGCCCTGAACCGCATGATGCCGGAGGGCGGCATCGATTGCCGCGTCGTGCACCGGCTCGCCGGATTGGGCAGCCTCGGCCGCCGCCGCTTCGTCGCGCTCGCGCAATGGCGCGGCGGGTCCATCGCGCGCGAGGCCAAGGAGCTGGTGGAATCGGCATGGTGCTGGGTCCACTCGCGCCGCCCGCCGAAAACGGAGCTCTACTATCAGGAAGCGCTGGATCGCTCGCGCCGCGCACCGGATCCCTTCGTCAAAATGCGCGGGCGATGGATCGTGCGCCGCCTCGCTCCGGATTGTTCGCGCATCGAGCTGTCCAGCCTGCCCGCCCAACACGACGCCACGCGCCTGCTCCAGGCCATGGGTTTTGAAACCGCCAACGTTCATCTGGGAACTCGCGAAGCGCGCGTGATGGAGACCGATCTTCGCAAGCGCCCCGCCACCTGGTTGCACGCCGCGGCTCTGGCGATGGTCGAATCCGTGAATCAGGATTGGAAGCACTGGCGGAAGCGCTAGACCAATGTGGGGCAGGCGATCAAGCGCGCAGGCGTTTGTGCCGTTGCGCGCGATTATCGTTGCCTGCCAACAAGCCTTTCTCCTGATGTGGCGCACGCTTCAGCGTGCCGTGTCGAGATTCATCTCGACATTTTTTCGTGCCTTCAGAACCGCGACCGTTTGGCTCCGGGCTCCGGAGCCAACGCGCGACGCCGCACAAAAGGCGCGGCACTCTACACCACGCCCTCGGGACACACAATTGAAACACAGGCGTGCGATTCTGGTTTATTGACCCCCCGCCGACAAATGGGCGCGGCAATCGCGCTGTCGTTCTTCATTCCGCTGCTCGCCATTCCGTCGCTTGCGCAGGATTCCACGTCTACGCAAAGTTCCGGCCCACCTCAATCCTCCGTTCCACCCACGAGCGCCGACCAGCCTCCCACTGGCAATCCGCCCGCGAGCGCCGTGCCGCCTGTTACCGAACGCTGGAACCTCTATTACCAGGCCACCTCTATTGGTCAGTATCACGGAACGTTTAATTCGCCCTACACAGGTCCGCTGAGCCTGCAGGACTATCCCGAACGCGACGTCTCCCTCACTACCACCCTATTCTTCAGCCTTCGCCTGGAAGACAACACCGTGCTGGTTTTCGACCCAGAAATCGCCGGCGGCAAAGGTTTCAGTAACGTGGACGGAATTGCGAATCCTCCCAACGGCGAAATCCCGCGAGTGGCCAGTGCGGAACCGAAGCCGTATCTCGCGCGGCTATTTATCCAGCACGACTTCGCCTTCGGCTCGGAAAAGGAACACGTCGAGAGCGACCAGAACCAGCTTGCCGGAGAGCGTCCCGTGACGCGCTACTCCATCTATGCAGGCCGTTTCACCGTCACCGATTATTTCGACGACAACAAGTACACCCACGACCCCCGCACGCAGTTCATGGCGTGGGGCGTCATGTATAACGGCGCCTGGGATTATCCGGCGGACACGCGCGGCTACACCTGGGGCATCGTGCAGGAATTCAACACCAAAGACTGGGCGGTGCGATACGGCATCGCGGCCGAGCCGAAATTCGCCAACGGTTCGCAGTTCGACCGGCGCCTGTTTCGCGATCACGGCCAGACGTTTGAAGTGGAGCGGCGTTTCTCGATCCGGAAACGCGACGGCGTCATCCGCTGGCTGGGATACGCGAATCGCGCGCAAGCCGGCAATTACGCTGAAGCGCTGAAACTCGCCGCGGAAACCGGGACCACGCCGAGCGTAATCGCCACCCGTCACGTCGGCACGCTCAAATATGGAACCGGCATCAGCTTCGATCAGGCCATCACGAACGACTTAGGCGTCTTCACGCGCCTCGGTTGGAACGACGGCAAAACCGAAAGCTTCGCCTTCACCGCCATCGATCGTCTGGCGAGCGGCGGCGTTTCTTTCAAAGGAACGCGCTGGAAGAGAAAAGACGACGTGGTGGCGACTTCGCTCACCGCCGGCGGAATCTCCGCGGTTCATGCCGAATATCTGGCCAAGGGCGGCCTCGATTTTCTGATCGGCGACGGACAGCTCAACTACGCGCCCGAATATGTTTGGGAAAGCTACTATAGCGCGCGCCTGTTTCGCGGCTTTTTCGCGAGCTTCGATCTCCAGCACGACACCAATCTGGCGTACAATCACGCTCGCGGACCTGTGTGGATTCCTTCCATTCGCCTCCATCTCGAGCTTGGAAAGAACACCTTCACCCGGCAACACTGACCCCCGTCTTTCCGAGCCGCGACTAATAAGGAGCGGCACGCTCAACTTCCCCCAGACGTTCAACTTCCCACCAACGCTCAACTCCTTATCTGAACCGCGACCGTCAGGGAGCGGTACTCTCAACCTTCCACCGACGCTCAACTCAGCCAATTCAAGAAGTCCAACCACCGCGATAACTCACTTTTTTCCAACTCTATCTCCCCTCGATTGTTCCACTTCCCACTTCGGTCCACACCCTTTCGCAACATTCCTGGTTTATCTTGAAACCGAAGAGATCGGTGCTCGATCAGCAGAGAGCCGGTTCCACTGAGCAAGGTGTACATGTCACCGCCGTTGCAAGGTGTTTGTGTTGTTGATGGCCGTCGGTCTCGAAAATACCGATCCCCCGTCGTGGCGGGCGAAAAACACGAACCTGCTGTTCCGGGTTGGGACGGGGTGAAGCCGGCTTCAGTTCAGCTCTTACGAGCCGCGACCTTACGAGCCGCGACCAAAGGGAGCGGTCCCTAAAAAAGGAGCGGTTCTAGAAAGAGAGCGGTCTTAGAAAGAGAGCGGTCTTAGAAAGAGAGCGGTCTTAAGAAGGAGAGCGGTTAGAGAAATCTCGACGATGTGGAGCAGGCGATCAAGCGCACAGGCCGCTCGCGCCGTTGTGCGCGATTTAACAATTGGTGCAGCGGCGAACTTCAGTTCGCCGTCACCTGGCTATCTGATCGAGCTGGACCCGCGGCCATCACGGCCCAAGTCGAAAACTAGAGGTGGGTCAACTTGAAAGGCCGAGCCATGTCCCGACCGGCGTGGAGCTTCCCGCAAACCGCCGCGACTCTAAAGCGCTGCTCCAGGTCCGCTTTTCAACCCAACGATTCGGCCACTCCGCCGCCACCGCCAGTGCGTTATGCTTTTATTCAGCAAGCGCTGGCCGGGCGGTGGGAGGTTCCATGAGTCTCCGCGAACAACTTCACGCATACATTGCGCGACTGGAACAACGTCTGCGCTGGAGCGCTTTACTGCGCGGCGTGGCGATTCTCACCGGCAGCGCTCTGGTGGCGACGCTGGTGCTGGTCTCGATCGCCAATGCGCTCGCGTTTTCGCAGGGAAGCGTGACCGCCGCGCGCTTTGGGCTCATCCTGATTCTGGCGATCGCCGCTGCCGCCGGATTGGCGTTGCCTCTGCGCCGCTTGACGCGCCGCCGCGCGGTGGGGACCGCCGAAGCACGCTTCCCGCAATTCGAGCAGCGCCTCACCACTTTCGCCGAGCGCGACGGCCGCGATCCCTTTATCGAATTGTTGGCCGCCGACACTCTCCAAGTCGCGCAATCCGCCGAGCCCACGCAAATGGTCACCGGCCGCCGCCTGTGGACTTCGCTCGCGATCGGCGCGGGCGCCTTCGCGGTTTTGATCTGGATGATCGCCGCCGGACCCGGATTTCTCGGGTATGGCGCCTTGCTGCTGTGGACCGGCCCGCACCGCGACAAGCCCGCGCTGTACGATCTGCGCGTGATTCCCGGCGACGCCGTGGTGCGCCGCCACGCCGACCAGATGGTTTCGGCGCTGCCCACCGGATTGCGGTCGCCCAGCGTGAAGTTGTATGCCCGTTTTCAGAGCTCTTCAAAATGGGAAGAGATCGCGATGCAGGCTTCCAATGAGTTGGGAAGTTTTGGCGGTGCGTATCAATTTCTATTTGCGGGTTTGCCGGAGAACGTCGAGTATTATGTCACCGCCGGTGCGATGACCTCGAAGCACTATAACATTCACGTCACCGATTTGCCGTCGGTGAGGCAGATTCGCGTCACCTATCATTACCCCGCCTGGACCGGCATGCCGTCGGAAACCGAGGAGCGCGGCGGCGATCTGCGCGCCGTCAGCGGGACCGAAGCCGAACTCGAGATCTCGACCGATCGGCCGCTGGCGAGCGGCGAGATCCAACTCGATAGCGGGCAGCAGATTCACCTTACCGGCGGCCAGAACAACGTTTATCGTGGAAACGTCAAGATGGAAAAGGACGGCGTGTATCACGTTGCCGGAATCGCCGAAGGCCAACCTGTTCGCGTCAGCGAGGATTTTTTCATCGAGGCCCGCAAGGCCGAACCACCTCAGATTGCGTTGGTCCGTCCCGGCCGCGGCGATTACCGCGCCAGCCCCATCGAAGAGGTCACCGTCGCTGCCAAGGCCACCGACGAATACGGCCTCAAGGGAGTCGAACTGCATTATTCCGTTAACGGCGGCCCCGAAACTACCGTGGATCTGCTCCCGCAAAAAGGCAAGAAACAAGCCGACGGTTCCACCACGCTTTCGCTGGAAGCTTTCAAACTGGTTCCGGGCGATCTGGTGAGCGTCTACGCCACCGCCAAGGACGCCAACGCCGAAGCCCACACGGATATGATGTTCATCCAGGCCGAGCCGTTTGAGCGCGAGTTTTCACAATCGCAAGCGGGCGGCGGCGGAGGAGGCGGCGGGGGTGGAGGCGATCAGCCCGCGCAGATTTCTCAGCGGGAAAAGGAAATCATATCCGCCACCTTCAAACAGGAGCGGGACAAGCACTCGACTCAACAGCAGGCCACCGATATCGCCAAGCTGCTGTCTCAATCGCAAGCGACTTTGAAAGATCAGGCCGATTCGCTTTCGCGGCGCTTGCAAGCCCGCGAGTTGACCGACGAAGTGCAGGCCATCAGCGAATTCCAGAAGCATATGATCGCCGCTTCGGACGCCATGGCTCCGGCGGCGCGGCAATTGCAGCAGGAGAAGTTTAAGGACGCGATCCCCAATGAGCAGAAAGCTCTGCAAGCGCTGATGCGCGCCGAAGCCACCTTCCGGCAAATTCAGGTTGCATTCGGTCGCGGCGGAGGTGGAGGTGGTGGAGGTGGCGGCGCGGCGCGAGATCTGGCTGCGCTGTTCGACCTGGAGCTCGATACCGAGAAGAATCAATACGAGACTCAGCAAACCGCGCCGACTTCCGCCGAGCAGAAGGCGAAGGAGATCGACGACGCGCTGAAGAAGCTCGATGAGCTGGCCAAGCGCGAAGAGAATCTGGCGCAGCAGCAGCGCAACGGCACCCAGACTGCCGAGCAAAAATGGCAACAGGAGATGTTGCAGCGCGAGGCGGAACAGCTTCAGCGTCAGATGGAGCAACAGCTTTCTCAGAATGGCCAACAGGGTCAACAGAGCCAATCGGGTCAACAGGGACAGCAGGGACAGCAGGGTAAACAAGGCCAGCAGGGCAGCCAAAGCGGGTCATCTTCGGGGCAACCCAGTTCGGGGCAATCCGGCGGACAGTCGGGCCAGCCCGGACGGCCCCAAAACCAACGGGACCGACCCAGTGGCCAATCCGGCCAGGACGGCGCCGATCCTCAACAGTCGGCTCAACAGTCCGCGGAACGGGCCGCCGACGGCCGTCAACAAGCGGCGCAACAGGCGCTCGACCGGTTGCGGCAAGCCAACGACGACATGCGGCGCGCTACCTCCCAGGGCGCCAGCGCGGCGGATGCGCGGCGCGCGGCCGATCGTTTACGCGAAGCTACCGATCTGCTTGGCGGATTGCAGCAGCAGGACGCCTCCGGTCGCCTGAATTCGATGGCGCAAACGGCCGAACAATTGGCCGCCGAACAAAAGAAGCAGGCGGACCGCGTGCGCGACTTGATCGCGCAGCAAAAAGCCGCCACCGCCTCCGGGCAGCCGCAGAAGCAAATTACCGCGCAGGAAATCGACAAGATGGTCAACGATCGCCAGAAGGTGAGCGATGATCTGGGCCACCTCACGCAGCAGATGCGCGGTGCGGCGCGCGAGCTCTCGGGCACGCAGCCGGGGGCTTCCAATAAGCTGCGGTCCGCGATCAGCGGCCTGGACGAAAACGATCTCGGGACGCGCTTGCAACGCAGTTCGGATCGTCTGCGGGAGGGACGCTTCTCGGATCCCGAGGAAACCGGCCTCACCGGCGACCTGCAAAAGCTGGGTCAACAAGTCACCGAAGCGGCTCGCGCGTTGGGCCGCGGCCAGCCTACCTCCAAAGACGCCGAGCTGAATAGGGCGATGGACGATCTATCCCGTTTGCGCGACCAGATCGCCGGACTGGGACGAGGGGCGAATTCTCAACCTGGCGCTCAAGGCAATCAACCCGGCTCGCAATCCGGACAGGGTCAGCAGGGGCGCGGAGGACAACCGGGTGGCCAACAGGGCCAACTCTCGCGCGGGCAATCCGGCCAACAACAAGGGCAGGGCGGTCAACAGGGACAACAAGGTCAAGGCGGTCAAGCCGGTCAACGTGGAGATGGTGGTCACCGTGGCGACGGTGGGCAACAGGGTGGACGCGACGGCGGTCCGATGGGCAACCGCGTCGCTGGTCCGGTGGGCAATGCGAATGCGGGTGCGGGCAATCGACAGGGCAATAACCGCGGCGCTTGGGACACCGGCGATACGCACATCTCGGGGCATGCGGTTGCGCCGCAGCAAGGTCCCAATCCAGCCGATACGCAGCGGCAGATCGACCAGGGATTGAACCTTCTGAATGGGGTTCGCGCCACAGTGCAGGACAGTCCCGAGGCGCGGGCACAGTTGCAGGCCCTGATCGAAGAAATGCGCAATCTGGATCCCAAGCGTTTCCCAGGAAATCCCGCGCTGGTCGAGCAGATGCACCAGCAGTTGGTCAGCGGCGTGGACGCGCTGGAACTGCAACTGCGCCGTCAGCTCGATGAAAACCGCGGCGGCACGATTCGCAATACGGACCCGACCAAGATTCCGGCGGGTTATAAGGACTCGGTCGCGGAATATTACCGGAAGCTCTCCGGCGGCAATCGCTAGAGTAGAGTAGTGAAAAAGGGGACAGACCGCTCTGTCCACTTGAGACCTTTTCGAGGATTGGACTTATTGCAAGTGGGACAGAGTGGTCAGTCCCCTTTTTCGGTGCATTGAATGTGGCTGCGATTGTTTATGCTCGCCCTCTGCGCGATGCCGGTGCTCCGGGGAGATGTGTGTGACGGTCTCCCGGCCAGTCCCCCCAAGCAGTCAACTGAGTCGAACCAACCGCTCTCTTTCAAGTTGTCCGTAAAATCCGGCGGACCGGCGTTCCGCATCACAGTTCGTCCCCTCTGGAATGCGGATACCTGGTTCGGCGTCGACGAGATTCACGCAGGCGATATTGAGGTGGCACGCTGCCAGGACGGGAAGCGGCTACAGGCGCTGCCAATCATGGCGGATCAACCAATTGGCTATGCCTCCACTTTCCATGCGGAGGATATCAACTTCGACGGATATCTCGATTTTTCCGTTGTCACGTTTTTTGCCGCCTCCACCGGGGACATTAGGTCGTACTGGGTCTATGATCCGGGTTCTGGGATCTTCGTCCAGAACGAGTTTACACGGGAGTTGCGCTGTGGTTCGGCCGCCGTGGCTTCCAATTGTACGATAAGCTGTCTACCAGCACCCGGCGGGTATTGTGCGATCGCAGCCGACATCGACTTCGACCCGGACAAGCACGAGATCGGCAGGAGATACTTCGGCGGCGCTATGGGGGGCTGTCCTAATACGGGAGAAGGAAAAGGAGAACGTTACCGCGTCGTGAACAATCGCCTGATCCTCATTCACACACAGGAGTTTGAAGTGATTTGCTCGAACAAACCCGTCAGGGGGGAAAAGGCGTCCAACTGCGGTTCCCAAGGCGGGGTCTTTCAGTTCTGCGCCGTGACGGTTTCGGACCTTGTCGACGGGACCATGCGCGTTACCGAGGTGCGGCGGTACGATTTTCAGGGACACCTCGTGAAATGACTGCATCCGCGCGTGCGCGACATCAGCGACCGTCAGTCCTTTAGTCTTTCATAAGGCAGGTAGACCGGGTCCCACGCGTATGCGTGAAGCTCATTCTTCAATGCCTCAACATCCGTGACATCCATAACTTTGGCGATGCCTTCCACCATCGCCTGCTTTCCGACCGCTTCCGCCACCACCAAAGCCACTTTTCGGGAATCCGCGATGGGAGGCAGCAGACTTGCGTTCCGGTCCATGCGGGTTGGCGACAGCGCCGCGAGCGCTTTTGCGGATGCCATGATCATCGCGTCCGAAACGCGCGTTGCGCGGGAAGCGAGGATGCCCAAAGCGAGGCCGGGAAAGATATACGAATTGTTGGTTTGAGTGATTTCGACAAGCTTGCCGCCGATTTCCACCGGATCAAACGGACTGCCGGTGCCGACCAGCGCGCGGCCGTCGGTCCACTTCAGCAGATTTTCCGGCGTGGCTTCGGCGCGCGAAGTTGGATTCGACAGCGGGAAAATAACGGGGCGGTCCGTGTGCTTCGCCATTTCACGCACCACCTCTTCCGTGAACGCGCCCGGTTGGCCGGAGACGCCGATCAACACAGTCGGCTGGGCGTTGCGGACTACGTCCAGCAGACTGATTTCTTCCCCTGCGGACAGCTTCCAGCCTGCGAGATCGGATGGCTTGTTTTCAAACAGCTCTTGACCAGGTTGGATGCCCTTTCCATTTTCGACCAGCAAGCCATAACGATCGACGGCGTAAAACCGTTCGCGAGCTTGCGCCTCGCTCAAGCCATTCTCCTGCATGATGGCGAGCAGAAGATTGGCGATCCCGATTCCAGCCGAGCCGAAGCCGAAGCACACGATGGTTTGGCGATGGAGCGGAATGCCTGTCGCGTTGACGGCCGCGAGAATGGTCGCGGTGGTGACGGCCGCGGTGCCCTGAATATCGTCGTTGAAGGTGCAGAGCTGGTCGCGATAGCGCGCGAGCAACCGAGCTGCGTTGGAACCAGCGAAGTCCTCCCATTGCAGAAGCACGTGCGGCCAGCGGCGCTTCACGGCGGAGACGAAGGCTTCGACAAAGTCATCATATTCCTGGCCGCGAATACGCGCATGCTTCCATCCAAGATAAATAGGATCGTTCAGGCGATCGTCATTGTCCGTGCCGACATCCAACAAAATCGGCAAGCAATGTTCCGGATGGACTCCGCCCAGGGCCGTGTAAAGCGCCATCTTGCCGATGGGAATCCCCATGCCGCCGGCGCCCTGGTCGCCCAGTCCGAGAATTCGCTCGCCGTCGCTGACGACGATGCATCTCACGTTGTCGTACCGGCGAGAGGAAAAAATCTGCTCGATGCGATGCTTGTTGGGATAGCTGATGAAGAGACCGCGCGGCTTGCGCCAGATCTCACTGAAGCGCTGGCAACCCTCGCCGACCGTGGGAGTGTAGACGATGGGAAGCAACTCTTCGATGTTGTGGGCGATGAGCGAATAGAATAGGGTCTCATTGGTGTCCTGGAGGTCGCGCATGAAACTGTATTTGTGGAAGCCGGTGGGCTGGTGATGGAGGGCTTTCTTGCGGCGTTCGACTTGCTCTTCGAGCGTCCCCTCATGGGGCGGAAGCAATCCATGCAGCGCGAAGGCGTCGCGTTCTTTCTCGGTAAATGCCGAACCTTTGTTAAGCCTGGGATTATTCAGGAGATCGTATCCGGAAAGCCGGGTGCGAACAACGTTGTTCTGTGGTGGAGATGGTTCGCTCATAGTGAACGGCGCCGCCGGTCTATCTTTTCGAGGGTGTGATGTCCGTCACCGGAAGATCCCAGTGGGCCAGGAGAATCTCGAACCTGCGCTGCTCTTCGCGTTGGTAGGTCGCCTGATCCGGCCAGAGCTGCTTGATAAAACGATCCTCGTCAGGATTGGAGGTTGTGGCCAGGGTCGAGTTCTTGAACCGGATGGTGACGCGATAGTCCCACCGCGCGTCTTCGGTCATATGATTGGCGGGCTCCTCAATTTTCACCGCGAGCATGCGACCGCTCTCCACCACTTTCTGGAGGAGCGGGTAGTGGTTCTTCAAGAAGAGCCGCAGGAACTCCTGCTGACGTCCCCATTGCACTTTGTAGTAATACTCGACCGTGTAGGGTTGATCGGCCGCACCCTGGGGCGGGCTGCCTTGGGCGAGTAGCGGCCGCGCCAAGACTGAAAGCAACAGTGTGAACAGTACTTTTCGCATAGGTTCTCCAACTACTGAGTGACTTGAATTTTAGCAGGCTGCCAATTGCGGAGGGAAAGTCTTTTGCCTCAGTTGTTACACTGATGAGCGGCCGTCGATATGTCCCGACAAGCTCAGAGCACTCTTCTTCTCGCCATTGCCATTGTGTTTGCGGCTTTGGCAGCAGCAACGCTGCTACCGCACTCCTCTTCTATGATCAGCGATTTGGGCTACTACACGCTGTGCCCGTTTGCGCCATGGAGCACGCTCGCGCTGCTGTTGCTGGCCGGGGTGAGTTGGGTATTGCGGCGGTACGTCCAGTCACAACCCAAGTGAATCCTGGGATAAGATCGAAGGCCAGGGAAGAATCATGCTGACACGACGTGAAGCCTTGGGCGCGATCGCGGCGAGTGTTTTATTCGGCAAAGCGTCCCAGCCCGCTACCGCCGTAAACTTCGCGATCCCATCGAACGCCTGCGATTGCCACACGCACATTTACGGCGACCCAAAGCAGTTTCCGCTTTGGTCCGGACGCGTGCATACGCCGGAGCCTGCTTTGCCCGAGGAGATGTCGGCGCTGCATCGGGCGCTGCACATGCGTCGCGTCGTGATCGTGACGCCGAGCGTCTACGGCACCGACAATTCGGCCACGCTCTACGGGATCAAAGCGCGCGGAACGAACGCGCGTGGGGTCGCGGTGATCGACGAGCATACCTCCGACAACGAGCTCGACGCGATGGGCCGCGCCGGCGTGCGCGGCATTCGGATCAACTCCGCGACCACCGGCTCCAACGATCCGGCCGTGGTGGGCCAACGCTTCCGCGTTGCAGTGGAGCGCATGAAAGTGCGCAACTGGCATATCCAGTTGTACACGAATCTTGCGGTGATTTCGGCAATCAAGGATCAGGTGCGCGCGTCGCCGGTGCCGGTAGTTTTCGATCATTTCGGAGGAGCGAACGCTGCTCTCGGGCTCAATCAGCCAGGTTTCGGGGATCTTTTTGACTTGGTGCGCGCGGGCAAAGCGTACGTCAAAATCTCCGGGGCGTATCGCGCGTCCAACCAATCTCCGGATTATGCGGATGTGGCGCCGTTCGCGAGGGCGCTGATCGCCGCGAACGCCGATCGGATCGTATGGGGTTCGGACTGGCCGCATCCGGATTCGGCCAGAATTGCCGGGCGCAAGCCGGATGAGGTGACGCCGTTTCTTCAAGTCGAGGATGGGCGCTTGCTGAACCAGCTCTCGGTGTGGGCTCCCGATGCGGCGACGCGGAAGAAGATTCTGGTGGAGAATCCGGCGCGGCTATATGGTTTCTAGACGCTGTCGCAGAAATACCGTTATCGCGCGGTCCATTCTGTCGCGCCTCTTTGAAGCACAGGAAGTAGCCCCAAGCTGACGCATGGGGCTAACGCGCGAACACGGGAAGCCCCAAGCTGACGCATGGGGCTAGTTTCTTATGGAGTCTCGCGCAGAACCAGTGTGCCTTCGCTAACGGTCGCGACTAAAACCAAGCCTTCGCCTACGGCCACATCGCGCGCTGGGCTTGCGGTCTTGAAACTGCCGACGATCGCGGGCTTGGATGGGTCCGACAAATCCACCACCTGGAGGCCTTCCCGTCCATCGGCGAGATAAGCGCGTTTGCCGCGGAGCGTTACTCGCACGGGAGTGCCGGGCGTTTTTAACGTCGCCGCTAAAACCGGAGCCGACGGATTCGACACATCGAACACTTGCAAACCTCCTCGGCTCGGAACGCAGGCGACGGTCCCAGAGACGGCCACTGTCTGTCCGTTCGCCGATTGAAGGGACCCCGCGAAATCCAGAGGACCGGGCTTGGAAAGATCGACCGCGTAGAATCCGTTCGGCGAGTCTACCGCGTAGGCGAGAGAACCGGAAAGCGCCACGTCTCGCGCGTAGCCATCCAGAAAAAGCGATCCCGCAGGCACGGGTTTGGCGGCGTCCGAGACATCGATGAGGGCGAGACCGTCCATGTGATCGACCAGGAGAGCTTTGGTTCCCGAGACCACCACCGCCTTGGCCTGTCCGTGCGTCTTGAGTGTTCCGCGCAAGTGGGGCTTGGCAGGATCTGAAACATCCAGGATGGCGAGGCCCGCTAAATCGTCGGCGACATACACCAGCGATTCGACGATGCTGAATCCCCAGATCTTGTCGGCGAATTCGAATTGTCCTTCGCGGCGCGGCGCGGCGGGATTGGAAAGATCGAACAGCGTGATCATTTTTCCACCCGCAAGGTAAGCGTGTGTTCCTTGCAATTTGACCAGATCGTGCGGCGCGTCAAGGGACGAAAGTTGAGTGAAGTGTGCCGTCTGCGCCGCCAAATTGACGCAGCACAGAAAACCGATCGACCACTTCACGGCTGCACCCGATTGGCGATCCGGTAGAGCTTGGACTGCGTGCGGATCAGCACGCTCCCGCGCGATATCGCGGGAGTGGCCAGGGTCATTTCGTTCAGCGAATTCTTGCCGATCAGCTTGAACTCCGGACCGGCCTGGACCACGAACGTATCGCCGTCCTCGCTCAGCAAAAAGAGTTTCCCGTTGTAGCCCCACGGCGACGCGGTGAATCCGCTCGCGTCCGCGGAAATACGCTGGCGCCCGTAGATTTGTTTGCCGGTTTTGGCGTCGTGGCACAGAAGAAATCCGCGGTCGAGCAACGTGTAGTAATAATCGCCATAGGCGATCGCGGAAGTGTTGTAGGTCCCCAGCAGGGGCTGATACCAGGCGACGAATTGATTGCCGGTTTCACCAGGCTTAAGTGAAATATCGCCCGCCGCTCCAGGGCGGATGGCGTAGACAGGACGCGGCGACATTCCGGGATAGCCTGAACTGATGTACACGAGGCCATGCGCGCTGAAAGGAGACGGCGTGGCGAGAACGGTCATGCCTTTCAGCTCCCAGAGGAGCTTGCCTTCGAGATCGTAGGAACGAACTTTGCCCGTGGCTGCGGTGACGATTTCCGTGCGCAGGTCGTTTTCCCAGACGAGCGGAGTTGCCCAGCTTTCGTTTTCTTCGCGCGCCACTCGCCACAATTCTTTGCCGGTTTTTTTGTCGAACGCGGCGAGGAAGGAATGCGTGGAGTTGTCGCTGACGATGTACAGACGGTCCTTGTGCAGCGCCGGCGAGGAGCCGGTGCCGTATTCCTGGCGGCCGTTGAGCGCGCCAATGTCTTTGGTCCAGACGGTCTGGCCGTTCAAATCCAGCGCCGCGAGCAGGCCGATGGAGCCGAAGTATACGTACACGCGCTCGCCATCGGTGACCGGTGTTTCGGACGCGAAACTGTTTTTGACGTGCTTGGCGATGGGCGAAACCGCGCTGCGCAGCTCGCGCTGCCAGCGGATTTTCCCGGTCTTGAAATCGAGATCGCAGATCACCCATTTCTGCGACGCGGGCGATCGCAATTTGCCGTGTTCTTCGCCGGGATCGTAAAGACCTTTGACCGGCGACGGTTCGACACCGGTACTGATCGCGGTGGTGAGAAAAACGTGATCGTCCCACACCACCGGCGAACTCCAACCGAGCCCAGGGATATCCGCTTTCCAAACGACGTGCTCGGTCTCGCTCCAGGATTCAGGCAACGAAGCGTCGTCGGCAACCACGCCTGCGTGGGGACCGCGGAACTGCGGCCACTGGTCGGCCGCGGTGACGTTCACGAGGAGACCGAAGGCGGCGACGATCGCGACTCGGCTCACCGCGCCTGTTGAGATCATGACGCCAGCTCTCATTTTGCTCCATCAGTATACAACCGCGCGGCGAATGGGTGGTTGGAGAGCTGCCTATCGAAAAGGGTGTGGGTGGTTTTGCAAATGCAGCGAGGGTCAGCTGCTCTTCGGACCGGCACTAATGGGCCAGAATTTCTTCACCACTACGCTGACCACAATCGTAATCACGAAGGCGGCAATTTGCGGATGGGCCGGCCAGATGGCTTCAGCGAAGCCAAAAAACCATGCGCCGACACCGGCGGCAGTTGCAATCAGAGTTGCCGCCAGCGTGCTGTTGGTAGAGGTTGTCATGAGATTCCTCTATTTAATTTATACGGCCCACACTACAGCGTTGTTCCTTCCAATTTGACAGGCGATGCCGCTTCAGGCCAGGATGTCCGTCACGACCTGCCCCGCGATGCCGGTGAGCCGCGCGTCGAGACCTTGAAGTTTAACGGTGAACCGGCGGTGATCGATGCCCAGCAGGTGCAGCATGGTGGCGTGCAGATCCGGAACGGCGACGGGATTCTCCTGCGCGGCGTATCCGAAATCGTCAGTGGAGCCGTACGTAATTCCGCCTTTGATGCCGCCGCCGGCGAGCATGAAGGAGAATCCCTTGATGTGATGGTCGCGGCCGTCGCCGCCCTGCGACATGGGGGTGCGCCCGAATTCGCCGCCCCACACAACCAGCGTGTCGTCGAGCATGCCCCGCTGTTTCAGATCCTGAATGAGCGCGGCCGTCGCGCGGTCGACTTCTTCCGCCTTGATCGCCACATTCGCCTTGAGGCCGCTGTGATGATCCCAATCGCGGTGATACACCTGAATGAAGCGCACGCCGCGTTCGGCCAGTTTGCGCGCGAGCAGACAATTCGACGCGAACGATCCGTCGCCGGGTTTAGCTCCGTACATATCGAGAATCTGAGCGGGTTCTTTGCTGACGTCGACCAGATCCGGCACGCTCGATTGCATTCGGAAGGCGAGTTCATACTGCGCGATGCGAGTGAGGATTTCGGGGTCCTGCACGGTCTGGTTCTCGACGCGGTTCAAGGCGTTGATGGCTTGGATGGAATCGCGCTGGACGTTTTCACTTACACCTGGAGGGTTGGTGATGTGGAGTACGGGGTCGCCAACGGAGTTGAACTTGACGCCCTGGAATCGGCTGGGGAGAAATCCCGAAGACCATTGGCGCGCGGCGATCGGCTGCATCTGGCCGCCCTTTCCCGACGATACCAAGACCACAAATCCGGGAAGATTCTCCGCTTCAGAGCCGAGGCCGTAGAGAACCCACGATCCCATGCTGGGCCGGCCGGTGATGATGGAGCCGGTGTTCATGAGGGTGTGCGCGGGATCGTGATTAATTTGCTCGGTCCACATGGAGCGCACGATGCAGATGTCGTCGGCCACGCTGCCGATGCGCGGGAACAGCTCGCAAATCTCCTGGCCGGATTTCCCGAATTTGGTGAAATTGTATTGCGGACCGAAGCACAGGAGCTGGGCATTCTGGAGCTGCGCGATCTGCTGCCCCTTGGTGAGCGATTCCGGCATGGGCTTGCCCTGCATGGTCGCGAGCACGGGTTTGTAATCGAAAGTTTCAAGGTGCGACGGTCCGCCGGCCTGATAGAGAAAAATGACGCGCTTGGCTTTGGCGGCGTGATGGAGGGGATTGATCACGCCGCGCGATGCGGCCTCGGCGGCGGCCAGAAGGTTGCGCTGGAGCAGTGAGTTCAGCGCGACGACGCCCAAACCTGAAACACTGCGTCCGAGAAAGGCTCGCCGGCAAAGTTGGAAATCACTGGGTGCGTTCAAGTTATTTCCCTCAGTTTCGTGTGATCGTTTCATGGAGATTCAGAATGGCGCGAGCCACCATGCTCATGGCCGCGAGCCTGGTTGCGTCCAGATCGGCGGGAACCGGCGCTTCGCCTACCGAAAGAAGCTGCTTCGCGTTGGACTCGCCGGATTCAAAACTTTTGAGGCTACGCTGATAAAGATCCGACAGAATGCGCCGCTCCTGGTCATCGGGGGCGCGATTCAGGGCTCGCGCAAAGGCCCAGTTCAACTGGTCGTCCCAGTTCGCGCCGCCGGATCTCAAGATATTCGCGCCGAACACGCGCGACGCTTCCAGGAATATCGGGTCGTTGAGCAGCTCCAGAGCCTGCAACGGCGTGTTGGAATTCACGCGATTGACTCCGCACTCCTCCCGCGTGGGAGCGTCGAAGGTAAGCAGCGCCGGATGCAAAAAAGTCCGCTGCCACTGCGTATAAAGAGCGCGGCGATGCAGATCGTCGCCATGGCTCGCCGAGTATTCGCGCTTGGGGAAATTCACCGCCGCGAGATATCCGTCCGGTTGGATGGGACGCACACTGGGACCGCCGAACTTTTCTACCAGCAGGCCGGAGATGGCGAGAGCGATGTCGTGAACGGTTTCGGCTTCCACTCGAAAACGGCTCTGACGGGCAAGCAGACGATTGTCCGGATCGCGTTCCAGGAGCGCGGGCGTGGTCAAAGACGATTGCCGGTAGGTCTGACTGGTGACGATGGTTCGGATAAGGTGCTTGACGTCCCATTTAACGGCTCCTGGCAAGAAAAGCCGAGATGAATCTCGGCTCAGCAGGCCTGGCGGCCCGCGCCACAATTCATCTCCAGAAGCCGGCTGCATGAATTCGGCCGCGAGCCAATCCAAAAGTTCGGGGTGCGTGGGCCATTCGCCCTGCGAGCCGAGATCCTCGAGAGTCCGCGACAATCCCGTTCCGAAGAATTGGCGCCATTGCCGGTTCACGAACGCGCGCGCCGTCAGCGGATTATTCTGTGACGTGATCCAGTTCGCCAAATCCAAGCGAGTGGCGCGACGGCCGCCGGTTTTCAGGCTTCCCAGAAACGCAGGCACCGCAGGCTGGACGATTTCGCCGGTATCATCCATCCAATTGGATCGCGGCAGTATGCGCGTGACACGAGGTTTGGTGCGCTCGGTATAGATGACTCTCGGAATGGCGCTGTCGAGAATATCGCGCTCGGCCTGAAGCTTCGCCAGGCGAACGGTGAGCGGCTGCAACTCCGCGGCGGCCCAGATGAAATGATCGAGCACCGCTTTTTTCTCATTCGCGCTGCGATCGTCCTCGTGCTTTTCGAGAGCGGCGAGGACCGCGGCGGGGAGGCCGCGCTCGGCCGCGGTGTTCAGGGTCGCGCTGTCGGATTTGGAGGCTTCCGCAGCCGCGAACTTTTTCGCGGAGTCTCCATCCTCGGGCCAGGACTGCTCGGATTGCGAAAGCGCGACGCGGAAACGTCCGATAGTGGCGCGGCGCAGATCGGAATCGTGATGCAGGCGAACGGTGATGACGGAATCCGCGGTGGTGGTAACTCTCGCGGCAAAGCGCAACGCGAGAAACGGATTGTTCTGCTCGCCGAAACTCACGGCCCAGCCGGATTTCGGATTGGCGTCGATCGCCGCCATCGGAGGATACTCCGGGGTCTCGCCGAATCCCCGCGTGGTTGCCAGCACGAAAGAAAGTTTCTGCGCCCGTAAGCCGGTGCTGGAGATTTCTGCCTCCACTTCGGTCAACACAAAACGGTCGGCGCCGCGAGCGACGCGATTGCCGGGCAGGCTTTCGTCCTGAAAAACGTCGATGCCGAGAGCGGTCCACGAACCGGCGCCGGGCTTGAAGGTGACGATGTAGGTTTCGTTGTCCGGATTGGGGCCCGACGCGACCACCAAGCCGTCGCCGCGTTTGCGCTCGGAGTGCAGCGAGCCCTTCAGGTAGTAGTTGCTGTCTATGGGCTCGTCGTTATAGATGGTCAGTTTGGCGCCATTGATTGACGAGGCCGACGACGCGGACAAGGGATGCTGATAGCGCCACGCAAGGCCGCCCGATTTGTAAGCGGCAAGGATGCGATCCTCCCACTCCCAGCGGCGGTCGGTCAGGCGCTCGGATTGCTGCTTCAGTTCCGCTTGCGTGGCCTCGATTCGCTTTTTCAAATTCGCGAGGCGCGCGGTTTGCTCCGCCGTGGGCAGCATTAACTTAGCACCCCAGGCATTCGCGCCGCGGTCGCTGATCAAACCGGTTTCGCGAATGTCGGCGAAGAACGCTTTCATGGAATAGAAGTCTTTGGAGGTGAACGGATCGAATTTGTGATCGTGGCACTCGGCGCATCCCATGGTGGAACCGAGCCACACCGTGCTGAGCGTGCGCACGCGATCGGCGCCATACTTGGCCAGATACTCTTTCGGCTGGAGCCCGCCTTCCGCCGATGCACGATTCAGGCGATTGTAAGCGGACGCGACTTTCTGGTCGGTAGAGGCGTTGGGAAGAAGGTCGCCGGCGAGTTGCTCCCGCGTGAAAACATCGAAGGGTTTGTTGTCGCGGAACGCGCGCAGGACGTAGTCGCGATAGGGCCACGCCGGCCACAGATTATCGCCGTGAAATCCGGCGCTATCGGCATAGCGCACCGCATCCAGCCAGCGCACGGCCTGCACTTCCGCGTAGCGCGGCGAGGCGAGAAGCCGGTCGACAACTTTGTCGTATGCGTTCGCGGAATTGTCGACGAGAAACGCCTGCATCTCGGACGGGGTGGGAGGAATCCCGGTAAGATCGAGCGTGACTCGGCGAAGCAAAGTCCGCCGGTCGGCTTCGGGAGACATCGCAAGACCCTCGCGCTGCAAACGTTCGGTGATGAACGCATCAATTGGATTGCGAATCGGAACCTTCGCGCCGGACACGCCGGGAACCGGCGGACGCTTTACCGGCTCATAGGACCAATGCTTTTCGTAAACAGCTCCCTCGGCGACCCAGCGGCGGATGGTCTCCTTTTGCGCGGCGGTCAGCTCTTTGTGCGCGTACCGCGGAGGCATGATCTTCGCGGAGTTCGAGGCGAAGACTCGCTCGACGATCGCGCTTTCGCGGGGAGCGCCGGGGACAATCGGGGTTACGCCCGATTTGGTTTTGTGGAGGGCTTCATCGCGAATGTCGAGCCGGAGTCCAGCCATGCGGGCGCGCTGATCGGGCCCATGGCAACGGAAGCACGTGTCCGACATGATCGGCCGGATGTCGCGGTTGAATCGGACGGGGCCATCGGCGGCCACAGCTCTCTGACAGAGCAATCCGAGAGAGAAGGTGATCCACACGCAACGCATGTTTCCCCCATTCTACGCCTCTCGTCACGTTATGATTCCTACCGGGGGATGACTCCCACCGGGTGATACGTGGAATCGGGATGTCCGATCGAGTTTCTCTATTGCCTTTGGCCGCCAGTGGTGCGGTTCGCCGATGGCTTCAGCATCAGCTTGTGCGAAGTGTTCTGATCGACTTTGGCGCGGCTGTAGAGCATGGGGAAGTACTCGCCCTTGTCCCAGAGTGAAAGTAAGTTCCCGTAGAATTCGCTCTCGGGCTGGCCGGACTGGCCCGGAACGTTGGTGACGACGGAGCGATCCCAATCGGCCGTATCGATGATCTCGCGATAGCTCGCGCCGTCGGCCATCACGGCTCCTGTGCCGCCATCGCGCTCGACGGTGGAAAGGTCGAACGCCGCAACAAAGGAATGCGGGAACGGACGCGTGTGCATGCGGCCCCATCGCCATGCCGATGAGTCGGGTCCCTGCGACTCTTTCAATTTGTCGAGGGCTTTCACCAGACCGGCGTTGGCGAGCGGGCGCTTCTCGGCGGTCGGCCGGAAGAATTCGAGGGCTTTCGGATCCACGGTGGTGCGCCAGGTTTCGTAGATGGCCGCGGCGGCGCTGTCCTTGTGCAGAATCGCGTCCCACCCGGCCACCATCGCGCGGGCCTTTTCCACTTCAGGCGTGCTTCCGGTCCAGCCTGTAAAGATCGCCTGATCGTAGGACGCGCGCAGCGAGTACGCGTCATGCTGAAGCTTTTCGGACTCTTCGATGGTGAATTTCCGATTCGCCAGGAGGTTATTCAGGACGTACTCGATGCGCGTGATGCGGTCAGTGGGGACGGTGTTGAGCGTTTTGAAGACGACAGGCGGCCAGTAGCCGGTGGTGTTGATATTGTTGTTGGCGGTGGCGATGTAGCCTTCCTGCGGATTGAGGCGGCGGGGCAGCTCGGCGCGGAAACCGTCCCACTCGTACTTTCCAGTTCCGGGCACCGGCATGCGGCCGTCCCAGCCCCGTCGATTCGGCGTCAGCGCCGACGATTGAATCGCAATGTTGCCGTCCACGTCGCCGCAGTTCAGATTTTCGGTCGGCGCCTTCCAGTACATGGCTTCGTCGAGGAACACCTTGCAGTCCTTGGCCTGATCGAGACGCAGACCGGCGAGATACGATCCAGTGCCGGGCTGGTTGAAGACCGATTTCAAAGCGTAATCGCGATGGTTCGCGGCGTCCTCAAAGAAGATGGGACCGTGGCGGCTGAATTTGAATTCGACCGAGCGCGGCGCTTCGCCCTTGATCCTGATTTCCTCGCGAACGATTTTGAGCGGCTCCCACGCGCCGTTGTATTTCACTTCATTGGGATTGGCGGGATTCACCTCTTCGACGAAAGTGTCGGTCTGGTCAGTGCCGGTGATGGTGAGGCCCCAGCCGATTCGCTCATTGTGACCGAGCGCGACGCCGACGAACGGCGGCTCCTGCGAGCCAATCACGTTCCAACCGGGCGCCACGAGATGGAAGATATAGCGCAGCGATGGGTTGGTGACCTGGCGGTGCGGGTCATTCGAAACCAGCGGTTTGCCGGTGGTGGTGTACTTGCCGCCGATGACCCAGTTATTGCTGCCGGGCTCGCGGAGATGATCCTCGAAGAGATCGCCCGCGTATTGGCCGGGCTGAAACATGGCGCGATACGGCGCGACGATCGCCGGCTTAGGCAAGTTCCCGCGCCCGCCGCGGCCCGCTCTCACGTCGGCGCCGATGGCGTTGAGGTCGAGACCCTCAGGCACGACGATTTCGCTCCATGGATCCCACAAGTGTTGCTTGGTCGCTTCCTTCACGCCCACGCGCGCGACCAGCCGGGCGAGCGTCAGTTCCGCGTTCGCGTCGCCCATGCCGGCCACGCGGAGCAGCAGCGTTTCCGGTTTCCAGAGATCGGGCTTGAGGCCGGTGAGTTTGAATTCCACCGGGAGGTTTCCGGTATTCTGCGTGATGTAAGCGTTAATGCCGTTGGAAAAGGCCGTAAAAATAGCTTTGCCGTGCGGATGGTAGCTGGTCCATTCCTTGTCGTCGAAGGGGCCGCGGAACATAAGGAGCCGCGTCTCCTGATCGCGCTCGAAAGCAGCGGGGCCAAGGATTTCCGCGAGCCGTCCTTCATGCTCCATGCGCCACATGTAGAGCTGCCACAGACGATCCTGCGCGGCGACGTAGCCTTGCGCGAAAAACAGACCGTCTTCATTTTTCGCGTAAATGTGCGTGACGCCCCATTTGTCGCGAATGATCTCGACTGTTTCATGCACCCCCGGAATAGCGAAATCGCCGTCGAGTTTCGCGAGCGACTGGCGGGCGATGGATTTCAGATCGACGCCGCTGGTTGACACACCCTGGGCTGCGAGGCGGGCGGAGAGAGTGGCGACCGCGATACAACTCACGACTGTACCCACGGCGACGGCAAGGTCGAGAACGCGACGAAGCAGCATATGGACTCCTGGTGCTGGTTGTAGCGACATTAGGATCTCATGTCCCAGATTAAATGGGAAGCCGGGCATCGTGGGTCAATTTGGGATATCCTGACGAGCGGAGACGATTGCCATGAAATTCCTGCGGAAATTTAGTTTTGCCTTGATTTTAACGGCCGGCGTCGTGACGGCGTGGGCGCAAAACACTACCCAACAACCCACCATCACGCCAGTAGCGAAGGATCTCAACAAGAGCTTCGACGCGGATGCGAGCCAGTGGACCGAACGGTTCGAGCATGAGGGCCGGGCGATCTACGACAAGCGCGCCGAAGTCCTGGATGCGATGAACCTCAAGCCGGGTATGGACGTGGCCGATATCGGCGCGGGCAGCGGCCTGTTTTCGCGATTGATTGCGCAGCGCGTTGGCCCCGGAGGGACAGTGTACGCAGTCGACATCGCCAAAAATATGGTGGACCACATCACCAAGACCGCGCAGGAGGAGCACATCACGAATCTGAAGGCGGTGCTGGGCGATCCACATTCGCCAAAGCTTGCGCCCAACTCAGTCGACGCCATCTGCATCATCGACTCCTATCATCATTTCGAATTTCCGACGGACATGCTTCACGACATCAGCAAGGCGCTGCGGCCGGATGGGGTTCTGATGCTGATCGACTTCAAGCGGATCGACGGTGTTTCGCGCTCCTACATATTGAACATGGTCCGCGCGGGCGAAGGCACCTTCACCGACGAATTTCTGAACGCAGGTTTCGAGCTGGTGGATCGGCGCGACGACATGTTTCCGGAAAACTATCTGCTGAAGTTCAAGCACCGCGCGCCCGCCGCGACGAGCGTCCGGAAGAAATAGCGGCGCGGCCTAACCGACCACGCTTCGATTGCGTTTGATCTCGGCGACGCCGGCTCGTTTGGCTTCGTTGAAGGATCGATGCAGAGTGCCCGCGACGGTCCCCACGGTTTTGGATGCTCCTTCCACTTTGGCGGCAAGCCCGTCCGCACTTTTTTCGACGAACTGCGCGGTCCATGCGAACACGCACGGAACGATGAGCGCCGCGCCAAGTATGCCCAGTCCGATTCCGGCCACCACCAGTCCGGAGCCGGCGATCGCCATCTTCTGTTTGGATTCCATTTTATTGACCTCTACTTCCATTGGACCACCGTATTGAACAACCCTGCGAGTCGACTGGCGCCCTTATCGGCTAGACAATCTGCCGGAATCGCGATCAAGCCCGCCGCGCCACAGTTTTCTCGCCAGTTTTCGCGGCGGTTTTCCTCTGATATCCCTGCCACGCCGGAGGCCTAGACCGCTCCGGTTTCCACGCCAAGCTCTTCGACACCAGGCTCTTCGACGCCGCATTATTCAACGACAGCTATTCGACGACGGCCTATGTCCGATGAGTGAAATGAGGATTGGGCATGCCTGGATCAGGAAAGCTCCGCGCTCATAAGGAATCGTTGTGACGGTCTCAGTGCTGGTGGTCGAAGACGAAAAGACGGACTTCGACCTGGTGGTGCGGGGATTACACCGCTTCGGCATGGATGCCCGGTGCGTGCGCGTGGACACCGAAGAGGAGTACTGTAAGCAACTCCAACTCCAGCCGGACGTCATCCTTTCCGATTATGTCCTGCCCTCGTTCAGCGCCTTGCACGCGTTGGAATGGCTGAAGGTCACCGGCCAGGATATCCCGTTGATTGTCCTTACCGGAATGGTGAGCGAAGAGACCGTGGTGGAATCCATGAAACACGGCGCGGCGGATTACCTGCTGAAGGATCGAATGGCGCGGCTGGGTCCGGCGGTGAAGCGAGCCATCCGGGAGCGGAAGCTGCGCGCGGAGAAACGGGGCGCCGAAGCCGATGCCTTGCGGGACCGGGCGCTGACGGAGATCGCGGAGGGCCGCGGTCACCTAGCGGCACAAGCGGCGGTGGAGCTGGCGCAGTCCAACCGCGAGCTCCAGGAGTCCAACCGGCGGCTCAAGGAAACTCAGACGCAACTGATCCAGCACGAAAAGATGGCTTCGCTGGGGCAACTGGTGGCGGGGATCGCTCATGAGATCAACAACCCGCTGGCGTTCGTCATGAATAATCTGTTCATCGTGGAGAGCGGGCTCGACGGCCTGGGTCCGGAGATGGAGCCACATCTGTCCCCGCCGTCGCTGCGAAAACTGCGGAAAGCACGGGTCCGCTTGAGCGAGATGAGGGAAGGGCTCGACCGTATGAAAGAGCTGGTGCTGGATCTGCGGACTTTTTCGAGGCTGGACGCGGGCGAGTTCCAAACCGTGGACGTGGTGGAGAGTATCGACCGGGTGTTGCTGCTGTTGAAGCACAAGATAAACGGTCGCATTCGCGTCGAAAAACATTACGGCGCGTTACGCACGATGTGCTGCTCGGCGGGGCGGCTCACGCAAGTGCTGATGAACCTGATCGTCAACGCCGTGGATGCCATCGCGGGCGAGGGAAAGATCGTGATCACCACCGGCCAGACTTCCGAGGATTTCCTGATTTCGATTCGAGACACCGGAGCGGGCATCCCCGAAGCCATCCGAGGTAAGATCTTCGATCCGTTCTTCACCACCAAGCCGATCGGCCAGGGTACCGGGCTGGGGCTGGCTATCTCTTACGGAATCGTCCAGGACCACGGCGGCTCGATCGAGGTTCGCAGCGAAAAAACGATGGGTGCGGAGTTTATCGTCAAGATCCCGCTAAACCTTGCCGGCGGCAGCGGGATGGCAGGAGAGTGAATGAAACCAACACTGTTAGTTCTGGACGACGAATCGCTTATACTCGCATCGCTTGCACATCTTTTTGAGGATGACTACGAGGTTCATACAACCACGGACGCGGTAACGGCTCTGCGGCTGGCGGTGGAACATGACATCGCCGTAGTTCTGTGCGATGAGCGAATGCCCGGAGTCAGTGGACACGAGTTTCTGCGGCGGGTAAAGGAACTCTCCAAGGCGACGCGTCTCATGATCTCCGGATATGCCGATCTGAGCGCGCTCATCCAGGCGGTGAACAACGGACAGATCTTTGCGTATGTCAGCAAGCCGTGGGACCCCATCACGCTCAGGGCCACGGTGGGCGCCGCCGTCGTCCAATTCAGTTTGGTCAGGGAGATCGACCATGAGCGAGGATTGTTGCGCGCGCTGATGGAGAATATTCCGGACCTGATTTCTTTCAAGGACCGTGAGTTTCGCTTCACTAGAGTGAATCGGGCTCTGGCGCTGACTCTGGGAGCGGAAGACTCCGCGGAGTGCATTGGCAAGCGCGACTCGGATTATTTCGGATCTGAAGACGCTCTTCGCTGGCGCGTGCAGGAGCGGGAAATCGCGAGGTCGGGCGAGCCCCAGGTCGACCGGATCGAACAGGTCAAGAGTATTCGCGGAAATCCGTGTTGGATGTCGACCACGAAAGTTCCGATGTTTGACCGCGTCGGGAGGGTGTCCGGGATCGCCTGCATCTCCAGGGATATTACCGCGTTGAAGAACAGCGAGACCATGCTGCGGGAGGAAAAAGCGTCGGCTGAACACGCGAATTGCGCCAAGAGCCAATTTCTGACCACCATGAGTCATGAAATGCGGACTCCGATGAATGTCATTCTGGGGATGGCCGACGTTCTCTCGGAGAGTCCGCTAAACCAGGAGCAGCGGGACTATGTTCGTATCTTTCAGAAGGCAGGAGCGAACCTTCTCGACCTGATTAATGAGGTTCTGGACCTTGCCAAAGTGGAGTCCGGGCACGTCGAATTGGAATCGATCGGCTTCCATTTGGGCGCTCTCCTTGAGAAATCGATCGAAATGATGGCGCAGCGGGCGCGGGATGGTGGTCTGGATCTCAGCCTCGAGATCCTGCCCGGCGTCGCCATGGACTTGGTTGGCGATCCGAATCGATTGGGGCAGATTCTGGTGAATCTTATCGGAAACGCCGCAAAATTCACTCGCCAAGGCTCGGTCACGCTGCGCGTGGAACCGGACCCGGAGGGAGCCGAGAGTTGGTTGCGATTCAGTGTCACGGACACCGGAATCGGGATCGCCGCGGACAAGACGCAGATGATCTTTGAGAGTTTCACGCAAGCCGACTCCTCCACCACGCGGCAATACGGCGGGACCGGCCTGGGATTGGCCATCAGCAAGGGCCTGGTGGAACTGATGGGGGGACGGATCGCTTGCATCAGCGAGATGGGTAAGGGGAGCACGTTCGTCTTCACAGTGCCATTCAAGATCCGCAAGGAGACGGAGATCGCGAAGCCGGTTCAACCGGCCGCGACGGTGTTTTCCGGCGCGGAACCAGCGGGACCACATACCGTCACCCGCGTTCTGATCGCCGAAGATTCCGAAGACAATCTGATTTTGACCAAGGCGTACCTGCAGGACTGCGGCTTTGCGCTCGATATCGCCGGGAACGGCCGGATCGCCGTCGAGAAAGCCATCTCCGGAAATCCGCATCTGGTGCTGATGGACGTGCAAATGCCGGCGCTGGACGGGCTACAGGCGACGCAGGCGATTCGCGAATGGGAAGCGGAGACGCACGCGCGTCCCGTACCCATCCTGGCCTTAACCGCGCACGCCACCGCGGAAGCTGTCGCGAGGAGCCTGGCTGCCGGGTGTACCGAGCATTTGACCAAGCCGATCAGTAAGGCCACGCTTCTGGCAGCCATTTCCCGCCACATCGCAGGGACCATTCGCATCACTCCTCCCGCTGGCGTGGAGAGCAGGGTTCCCACGTACCTGGCCAACATCCGGCGCGACATGGACGCCATTCTCGCGGACGCCGATTCGAAGGATTGCAGCACTGCCCGACGGTTAGGACACCAGTTCAAGGGAACCGGCGAAGGTTACGGTTTTCCCGAGATCGCGCGCGTCGGGGCGGCCGTGGAGTTGGCGGCCATAGCCGTCAATCAGGATGAGATTTGCAATCAGATCCGCGCGCTGGCTGCTTATCTCGACCGTGTAGAGGTCGCCGTCGCGTAAGAAGACGGATCCGGAGGATTGGCTCCCTGCTCTCCGATTCCGCCCGGCACATCGCCGGGCGATCCGTCACGGTCCCGATGGAAACACGTTATGATAAGCCCACTGGAATCGCACCGCTCACACTCCGCGATCTGCAAATGCCTTCTCAGGTGGCGGCTGGTTTACCGTGGACCAGTAGATTCCCACGGTTCTGATGGTGTCGCGAAACTTTTCGAAATCGACGGGCTTCTGAATATAGCTATTGACGCCCAGCCGATAGCTGTCCACCAGATCCCTCTCTTCTTTCGACGACGTCAGCGCAATAACGGGAATGGCCCGTGTCTCCGGCCTGCCTTTGATCTCGCGCAGAACCTGAATCCCATCGATTTTCGGTAATTTCAGATCCAACAACACCAGCTTGGGCGGCTTGCCGGGTGAGCGGTTCGCGTAAAGGCCCCGGCAGAACAGGAAGTCCAGCGCTTCCTCTCCATCGCGAGCCACTTCGATCCGGAGTCTCGAATCCTTCTCCAGTTCGCGGCGCGTCAATTGCAGGTCCACCGGGTCGTCCTCGACCAGCAGAACTTCCACGGTATTTGTCATTGGCGATCTCCTGTTACGAGCATCTTTTCTCCGTCCGTTTCGATATTCTGTCGCGCTGAAAGAGTAAAAGAGAAGGTAGCGCCTTGGTCGATTTCCGCCGCGGCCCAAATCCTGCCGCCATGCTTGTGGATAATCCGCTGGGCCGCGGCCAACCCCACTCCCACGCCTTCGAAGTCCTCCCGCCGGTGCAGCCGCTGGAAGACGCCGAACAGTTTGTCGGCATACTTCATGTTGAAACCTACACCGTTGTCCTTAACAAAAATGATCTGCTGGTTGTTTTCCAGACGGATCCCAATCTCGATCACGGCCGGTTTTCGGGGCGCCGTGTATTTGACGGCGTTCGAGAGGAGGTTGAACAATACCTGCCGGATCATGGCAGGATCACAGTCGACAAAAGGCAATTCGCCAAAGCGCCAGTCTATCTGCCGGTCTTTCAACTCCGGAGCGAGGTCTTTCATCGCCTCCTGGACCAGGGAATTGAGACTGGTCACCTGGAGGCTTAACTCCTGACGTCCCAGACGCGCCAGGCTCAACAGATCGTCCACCATACCCGCCATATTCCGCGTAGTGTCGGAAATCTGACGCGCCAGGCTCTGAATGCCTGGATCCGTCTTTAGCTCCAGGTCCTCAACGAGGATAGTGGAAAACGCCTGTATATGACGGAGAGGCGCTCTAAGGTCGTGGGCCACCGATGATGTGAAGGCTTCCAACTCCTGATTGCTGGTGGCCAGCTCGACATTGCGGGTCGCCAGTCCGGTGTGCAGGACCTCGATCTCGCGCTCCGCTCGTTTGCGCTCGGAAATGTCGCGGATGGCGCTCGAGACCAGAGTGCCGTCCTCAGTCTCCAGCGGACTGAGACTGATCTCCACCGGGAATTCAGACCCGTCCTTGCGCCGTCCGAAGAGCTCCAGACCGGGGCCCATCGCACGGAGACGAGGCTGGTTGAAAGAGCTGAGTAACTCCGGCAGCCGGTCGAGCAGGCCCGCCGGCATCAGTACCTCCATAGGTTGATTCAACAACTCTTCCCTTTGGTACCCGAACAACCTTTCCAACTCGGCATTGACCAGGACAATCGCGCCTTCCGGATTCATAACCACCATGGCGTCCGGAGCGGATTCCAGAAGGTGGCGAAACTTTCGCTCCGCCGCCTCCCGTTCTGAAATCTCCTTACGCAAGGATTCATTGGCAACTTCCACATCCAGTTTTCTCTGTTCGGATACCTTCACCGCCTGGATCAGAGGCAGCGCTTTGCGAAGCAGCGCGGGCAGGGTGAGAGCGACCGTGACTGATGCCGCCGCAGTCACGGCTTTGACGGCTCCAGAAAGCCAATAAACCGGCGTCCAGAGGGTCCAAATTTCCATAAAGTGGGTCGCTCCGCAGGCAACAATAAAGACGCCAAAAGCCACAAATATCCAGGAGAACGGAATGCTCCGTTTCGCACGGTACGCAAACCAGGCGAGCGCGAGAGAAATCGCTACATAGGAGGCCCCGATCAGGAGGTCACTTAAGAGGTGCAGCCGGATCAGCGTGGGATTCCAGAGATAACACATGCCGTGCGGCATGAAACCACCCGTATCGAACAGCCGCCATAGGCTAAACATATACTCGCTATTTCCTAGTGCTTTTGCGCATGGATTCCTCTCCGCGCCGTGAATGGTTTTTTCACGAGCTTCGATCAAGCAACACGGCTCGCGGTTGCCGGACGCCGGAAGCAAGTCGAAGGCGGGTGCGACCGTTTATTTCGTCCGCGACAACCGGGCGGCTTACGTCCCTGCCAGCCGATGTTACACGCCGTGTGCGTTGTATTTGTGCTATCGTCACCTTTCGCGCGAGGACTCGTGATGAAACGCTTGATAGTGGGGCTGGTTGCGGTAGGCTTGGCCGCGGCGACGGTTACCTCCGTGATGGCCGCGCGGCCCGCTCGAATCATACACGGCAAGACGCCCGCGCTGGCTGCGCGCGCTGCGATCGCCCTCGATCTGTCGCCGCCGTTGGAGGAGATAGAGCAATTTATCCCCGATAAACCGGTGACGATTCATCCCGCGGTGGAGAGCCAGCCGGAGCGGCAAGGCGCGATGGAAGGACCGGGTAAGGGTCTGGGGATGACCCCGCCGGCACCGCCTCCGGCAGGGCGGGGCGGGGCGCGAGGGGGCGCGTCACGTGCTGGCGGTCCTCCACCGATTCCTCCTCCACCGCCCGCTCCCGAAATCAGCGCCGCTGGCAGCGCGGTCGAGCAGACCACGCAGGGCAAGCGCGCCGCGATCGAGCCGATCGCCAGTTTTGACGGGCTGGGCGAGGGCTTTCTCGGCCATGAATTCCCCGGCGCGAGCAATGCGCCCGATGCGAACGGAGGCCGCGGCGGAGGAGGACGCGGCGGCATCGACATCAGTTTGGCGGTCGGTCCCGATCATATCTTCGAGATCCTCAACGGGAATATGGCGGTCTTCACCAAGAAGGGGAAGAAGTACAACGCGACCGGCAAGTTGCTCTACGGCGCGGTGCCCAACAACACTGTTTTCGCCGGCTTCGGCGTCCGCTGTGGGGTGAGCAACAACAGCGATTCGGTGGTGCGCTACGACCAATTGGCCAACCGCTGGCTGATCGTGGTTCCGGTGTTCACGCGGCCGCCGGACAATCCGCAGGGGCCGTATGCCATGTGCTATGCCGTGAGCGCCACGCCCGATCCGCTGGGACCCTACTATCGATATGAGTTCCAGCGTCCGCTATTTCCGGATTATCCCCGTCCGGCGGTTTGGCCCGACGGCTATTACAATCCCACCAGCACGAGCGACAACCTGCTGCCGGACGTGATCACGCAGAAGCACGACTGCATCGCCGACCGCAACCAGATGCTCAAGGGTCTGCCCGCGGCCGAGCAGTGCGTGGTGATCGACGGCGGCGTTTTCATGTTGAACAGCGATCTGGACGGCAAGCGGCTGCCGCCGGCGGGCGCGCCCAACATCATGCTGTCGACCGGCGGCACGCAGCTCATGAAGATTTTCGAGGACGACGGAATCTATTTCTACAAAGTGCACGTGGATTGGAGCGACCCTTCGAAGACCTCCGTCTCCGCACCGCAAAAGATCGCAGTGGCGCCGTATCACTATCTCTGCGACGGCCAGTTGAGTAACTGCGTCTCGCAGCCCGGTACCGAGCGGCGCCTCGATTCGCAAGGTGACAAACTGATCCAGCGCCTGGTGTACCGCAACTTCGGGGATCATGAGTCGATTCTGGCGGAGCATTCCGTCGCGACCGCGGCGCACGGCGGCGGCGTGCGCTGGTACGAGTTTCGGCTGAACCAACAGCGCGACCCCGTGTTGTACCAGCAATCGACGTTCGCGCCCGGCGGATTTTATCGTTGGCTGGGAAGCATGGCCATGGACCGCAAAGGCGACATCGGCATGGGCTATTCGTTCGGCGGCGATCCCAACTATCCCGGACAGCGTTTCGCGGCGCGCATGGCGAACGACCCTAAGGGCCAACTTACTTTCCACGAGTCCGTGCTGGCGGAAGGCCACGGCTCGCAAACGGGGAGTCTGCGCTGGGAGGACTATACCAACATCGTCGTCGATCCGTCCGACGATTGTACTTTTTGGTTCGCCGGAAATTACCTCAAGAGCGGCGCAGCATCCTCGACGACGCGCATCGGATCGTTTCTGCTGCCCGGCTGTAAGTGACGTTTACTTGACCGCCTCTTTCAACCTGGAATGCGCCTCGCTTAACCCGTGGCCTTGGGCCATCAGCTTTTCGATATCGGGAATCTCGATGGGCACGAACGCCGAGAGGTTCTTGTATCCACTTTCGGTAATCAGGATCATGTCTTCGAGACGAATGCCCAAGTGGTCCTCCTCGATCCGCATCTCCGGCTCGATGGTGAACAGTACGCCGGGCTCGAGCGTGGGGCCGGGCATGCGGACGTCGTGCACCTCCATGCCGACGGTGTGGCCCAGGCTGTTCAACCGATTGTTCCGATACCCTTCGACGAACTTAACCGCGGCCTCTTTGATTTTCGGGTCGGTGAATTTGTAGGACGCCATGACGGCATCCATCTTCGCGACCGCAGCCTTCATAATGTCGCTGGGAGCCGTGTGGACCTGGATGGACGTCATTAACGCCCGATACAGCCGCAGATAGATGTTGTAATATTCGCGCTGCCAGGGCGTGAATTTTCCGCCGGCGGGGAACACGCGCGTCACATCGGAGGTGTAGTTCTTGTAATCCGGCGCGTAATCGAACTGCACCAGGTCGCCCTTTTCCAGCTTGGCGGTGTCCTTGTGGTAGTGCGTGTAATAGGTGTTTCGGCCGGTGCCGATCAACGCAAAATACGCCGGCCCGTAGGCGCCGTATTTCTTGAACACGAACTCGGCATCGGCTTGCAGTTCGTATTCGAACATTCCCGGCTTCGAATCGCGCATGGCTTCCATGATTCCGAGCCCGGCTATGCGCGTGGCCTCTTCGATAATGGCGATCTCGCGGGCGTCTTTGACGGCGCGAAGCTGGTCCACAATCGGGTCGAGGTTGTCGATTTTGGAGTTCGGCGCGGCATCTTTCAGGTGAGCGATGAAGGCCTCTTCCCGCGACGGGCGGCCGTCCCAGGCATCGTTCTTAGTTGCGCGGGCCAGCGCCGCGGGATCGCTGGACGAAGCGCTGCCCAGCACCTCGGGGCGGAACGGCGTGAAAATCGCGCGGCCTTCCGCGGCGATTTCTTTCAGCACCGCCGCGAATTGTGGGCGCGGTAGAACGGATTCGATTCCTGTAGCGCCGACAGCCTCTTGACCGGGAGACAGGCCGGGACCGAACATGGATTGCTCGCGGCGTTCGTCGCGTGGGTTCAGGAACAGTGTGGAACTCCGGGTTTTGCCGTCGATCACCAGGATGGCTCGCGGTTCCACCACGCCGGAGACGTAGAAGAACTGATTGCTCTGGCGCAGCGGCTGCTCGCCGGGACGCTCCGTGGTGCCCTGAAGAATGGCGACGCCATCGGCGATCCTGTCCATCACGCGCGTGCGCCGCGCGGCGTATTCATCAGGCGGAAAAACGTTCGTGAAAACAGGCTGGGCGGCGCAGGCTTTCACCAGAGCCAGGAATACAATCAGTTTGCGCATAGCGAGAGTCCAATTCGTGAGCTGACTGCGCTCTTCCTCAATGGAACGGCCGGAACTATTTCTTCAACCCTTTTTCGAAATCGTGAAGCAGCTTGGCGATTAAATGTTCCATGTGAGTCTCCTTGGTGTTTTCCAGAATACCGGTTCCCGCCAGCGGCAGGGACGCCGTTCAATCACGATACAGTGTACGCGATAACGCGGAGGAGCCGGCGAAAGGGATCGACGTTTAGGTTCGGCTATGCCGCTGGTTTGAGTAAGGGGTGCGCTGGGTGTTACGATCCACTCATGCAAATGAAACAGATCGTTGCCTTGCTGGTGGCTGAGCGGAATCGCTTCGACGCGGCCATTCGGGCCCTCCAGGGTCCGTCGAAACACGCCGGACATCCATCGGAAAAGAAGACGCCCGCGCCGGTTGCCCGCAAGCGCACGATGAGCGCAGCGGGCCGAAAGGCCATCGGGGATGCCGCGCGAAGGCGCTGGGCGGGGATCAAGGCCGGCAAGGCTTCTGCGCCGGCGGTCAAGCGGAAGCGCGGAATCAGTACGGCCGCTCGAAAAGCGATGGCCGCCGCGGCGAAGAAGCGCTGGGCGGCGATCAAGGCCGGCAAGGCGCCTAATCCGTTCGCGAAGGCGAAGGGCAAGGCCGCGAAGAAGAACTGATCTCATCGAAGGCCAGGCCGACCAGGGGTTCGGCCGCGGGTCACATGGGTCACAGGGGACCCGCCCACGAGAGCGGCTGGTCTACCTTATCGAGACGCGCGCGCCTGCAATGCGATCTTGACCCGCTCAGTGGTGAAGGGGATTTGCCTAAGCCGCATGCCGGTGGCGTCGAAAATGGCATTGCCGATGGCCGCGGCCACGACAGTGATCGAGGTTTCGCCCGCTCCCGTCGCATTTTCATCGGGCTGGTCGACCAGCACGCATTCGATCTTCGGAATTTCGAAACCCAGCGGGAGCGAGTGGTACGTGCTCCAGTCGACCGACGTCACCTTCTGCTGGTCCCAGGTGACCTCTTCGCCTAGCGCGCGGCTCATCCCTTGTAATGCGCCTCCTTCAGCCTGATTGCGCAGGCCGTCAGGATTGGAGATCGGTCCGGCGTCAATGGCGACCCAGAGCCGCTTCACCGTGACCTTCCCGGTGTCCTGATTCACCGCGACTTCCGCGACGATTCCGGTGTAGCCGTTGTTTCCTTCGTAAGCCACGCAAGCGACGCCGCGTCCGATAGCCACACCGGTCCTGGAATTTCCCGGCGCGGGGGACGGGCGCGTTTGCCAGTTGGCCGCTTTCGCGGCAGCGTTCAACACGCCGACCACACGCTTATGGCGGAGATGCCGCAAGCGGTATTCCACCGGATCGGCTTTCACGCGCGCGGCCACTTCGTCCATGAAACTCTCATGCGCGAAGGTATTCGGCAGGCGCGCGGGCGATCGCAACGGGCCGGTAAAGAGAGGGGATGCGACATTGTGCACCAGCACCTTCTCGCTTTTCACCGTTCCCGTGCCGCCTTCAGCGCCGCCGACGCGGCCGGCGACGTAGGAGGGGATACCGTTGCTCCCATTGTTGTACCCGCGAGGTTCCTGCGCGGGGCCGGGCGCGAACGGCGCCGGCGGAAATCCGATCAGCATTCCGGTCACCACGTTGCCGGGCGTGGTGGCTCCCGGCCGGTTTCCGAGCGACGGCGTCCAGGCCTCGTGCTCCCACGCAATGATGTTGCCGTTGGCGTCGAGGCCGGCGCGCTCATCGATGGTCCAGGCGTTGCCGAAATTCTCCCAGGCCATTTCGTCCTTCCGGCTGAGCTGCACGCGCACCGGCTGGCCGGCCGCCTGCGAGAGAAGCAGCGCGTCATAGCTGACTGTGTCGGCGCCATTTAACCCATAGCAGCCCGAACCGCGGCGGTAAATCACGTGGACGTTTTCGGGCTTGAGACCGAGGATCATCGCGCCCGTGGTCTTCTGATACCAGACGCCCTGCGTGGGCGAATACAGCGTCGCTTGGTCGCCCCGCACGTCCGCCACGGCGCAGGAACTGCCGACGGAACCGTGCATCTGGTAGGGATGATCGTATCTGGCGTGAACTACCGTGGCGGCCTGAGCGAGGACCTGCGCGGTGTCCTTGGAATTCACGAGCAAAGCGTCGCGCGAAGGGAGTGTCCGGAGGCGATCGTAAAATTCGGATTGTGCGGGCAGTCCCGTGCCGGGGGTCCATGAGACTTTCAGCTTCGCGGCGGCTTGGATCGCCTGCCAGGGTTTTCGCGCGATCACGCCGACGAAATTCTTGCGCACCACGACTTTGACCACGCCCGCCATATCTTTGACGGAACTCTGGTCCACACCGATCACCGTCGCTCCCACCGCGGGAGGACGCACCACGCGTCCATGCAGCATTCCTCGCAGCCGAACGTTGTGCACATATTCGAGCTGCCCCGTGGCCATCGCGGGCATGTCGGTACGGCCGATCGGCTTGCCGAGCACGGTCCATTCACGGGGGTGCTTGCGTTTGGCATTCCGGTCGAGCGTGAGATTGAGCTTCCTGCCGCCAACCAGTTGGCCGTAGGTGATCTTTTTCGAGGTGTCCGTGCGGGCACTGACGATACCGTCCGCGGCCGAGAGCTGGTCCACCGGAATCGCGAGGCGCTCGGAGGCGATCTTGAGCAGCGCTTCCCGCGCCGTCGCGCAGGCGAGCGCGAGATTGCCGTGATTGAAATTGGCGGGATGGGACTGGCTGCCCGAGGTGTACGCCTGGTCGGGCGTAAGGGCGGTGTCGCAATAGATCAGGGTCACCCGTTCAAAGGGCACCGACAACTCTTCGGCGACCAGTTGCTGTTGCGCGGTCGCAATGCCTTGTCCCAGTTCTTCTTTGCCGCTGTAGGCGGTGACTGCGCCGTCGGGAGCGATGGCGATCCAGGAATCGAGCTGAGCGTTCGGCGGAGAGCCGGGAATCGCAGAGCCGCCGAACTGCGCGCGCGCCTCGCTTGCGGACATGGAAAAACCAACGATCAAAGCACCCGCGCTCTTGAGAAAACCGCGGCGGTCGAGCGCGGCCCGCGCATCGGTCGAGAGTGCTGCAAAAACGTCGCGCGTCATTTTGCCACCCCTTTGGCGACGCGCTGAATCGCGGCGTGCATTCGGGTGTGGGCGAAGCAGCGACACAGCACGCCCGAAAGAGCTTGCTGGATCTGAGCCTCGGTCGCCTTTGGATTCTTGTCGAGGAACGCTTTGGCGGTCAGAATGACGCCGTTGAGACAAAAGCCGCATTGGGCGGCCTGTTCGTCGATGAACGCCTTTTGGATGGGATGCGGCTTCTCGGGCGTTCCCAGGCCTTCGAGCGTGGTGATCTCTTTGCCGGCGACGCGGCTCACCGGCGTGATGCAGGAGCGCACAGCGGTTCCGTCGACGATGGCGGTGCAGGCTCCGCACTGGCCCAGGCCGCAGCCGAACTTGGGTCCGCGCAGTTCCAGATCGTCGCTCAGTGCGTAGAGCAGCGGAGTCGCCGGGTCCAGATCGAGGGTGTGGGTGCGTCCGTTGACCTTCAGCGTGATGGCGCCCATACCGGTAGGTTAGGCTCGCGCGAAGGCCGGGTCAAGCTGCCTTTCAGGACACCCGCCACTATTCCCATCGAAATACCTTCGCCGAGAGCGCCGTGCAAATCGCGAACACGACCACCAGCGCCGCGACGTCGCCCATGTGCGCCGACCAGGCCTCGCCTTTCCAGATCCCCTGGAGCAGCGACACCGCGTAGGTTAGCGGCAGCGCGCGCGCCACGGCGTGGAGCGCGGGCGGCAGCGCGTCCAGCGGAATGAACAGTCCACACAGGGCGAGCATGGGATACAGGATGGCTGCGCCGATCGGTTGCGCGAAGCGGGCTGTCGGCACAATGCTCGCGATCACAAAACCGATGGAGAGGATGCTCCACGTGCTGATCAGCAGCGCGATTGCGAATCCGAATATGGGAACGTCGACATTGACCGGGTAATAGCGTTTGCCGGCCGCGATCATCAAGGCCATGCTGACCACCGTCAGCGCCAGCTTGACCAGAACATGAGCGGTGAGAATGGTCTGCGGGCGCAGCGGCGTGGCGCGGAGCCGTCTGAGGATGCCGCCCTCGCGGTAAATCGAAATGATGGTGACCAGCGACAGCACTCCGCTGAGCGCGATCAGCACGGAGGCGAGAACCGGCAACCCGACGCGTACGAAACCGGCGATGCCGATCGAGCTGGTGGGCAGCGACCCGCCAAAAAACCGTCCCACGCCAATGAAGACGATGACGGGGAAGAAAATCGACCCGAACGCACCCATTGGTTCGCGCAGAAAGATTTTGATTTCGAGCCAGGTCAGTTTCCAAAGTCCGCGAAACATAATTTGTCGCTCCTGTGAAAAAGGGGGCAGACCGCTCTGTCCACTACTCGACTTCTTCCGAGAGTCAACATCTTGCGATGGGGACAGAGTGGTCAGTCCCCCTTTTTCTGCTTCTAATCGCGAATCGAATGGCCGGTCACCTTCAGAAAGACGTCCTCCAGATTGGGGAGCACGGTGCGGAAATCGGTGACCCTGATCCGGTTCTCCGAAAGGCACTGGATTACCTCGGTTACGAAATCCTCACCACGCCCTTGAATAGTGAACCGCGAGTCCTGGCGCGTCACCGCCTCCACGCATGGGATCGCGCGCAGGTGCTGTTCGGCGAGCGCATCGCCGGTGGCCAACACCACCGTTCGCTGGGGACAATACCGCAGCACCAAATCATCCGGGCTGCCGATGTCGATGATCTTTCCGTGCTCGATGATGGCGACGCGATCGCACAAGCGCTCGGCCTCTTCCATCAGATGAGTGGTCATAAAAACGGTCTTTCCGCGGTCGCGGATGCCGCGCACCAATTCCCAGATGGCCCGCCGGGACTGCGGATCGAGCCCGGTGGTCAGCTCATCCAGAAAAACCACTTCCGGATCGTTGATCAGGGCCAGCGCGATGAACAGCCGTTGCTTCTGGCCTCCCGAAAGGTTCATGAACCAGGCGTTCCGTTTGCTCGAGAGGCCGAGTTGTTCGAGCAGCCGGTCGCCATCTACTGGATTCGAATACAGCGAGGCCCACAGATCCACCGCCTCCCAAACCTTGATCCGCTTCTGGAGCTGGGCTTGTTGAAGCTGGACTCCGATGCGGTTCTGCAACTCGTACACGTCGCGGAACGGGTCCAGGCCCAGGATCGAGATGGTGCCGCGGTCCGGCCGGCGCACGCCTTCGACGCACTCCATCGTGGTGGTCTTCCCAGCGCCGTTGGGGCCGATCAACCCGAAGATTTCGCCTTCACTCACTTCGAACGAAACTTCGGAAACGGCCACGGTGGCCCCGTAGGTTTTGCGGATGCCGGAAACCTGGATGACTGGATTAGGAATCCCGGAGACGCGCTTCGGCCCGCCGGCCTTCTGGCTAATTTCTGGTTGCAGTAACCCGAGAATATCAAAGCGTGGAGGCTGGCGTCGGCCGCGCTTCCGATGCCGGCGCTAATCCCTTCCCAGCGCAAGAACAACCGCAGTGGGAACCAGCAAGAGCATCGCTGCCGCGCCGAGGACCAATACGCCGTGCTGCGCGAACATCGCGGTTGCCGAATCAAGGAGAGCCTTGGCATCGAAGCTGCCCAGGCGCGACGCAATGGATCGAAAAGCCGACTGAAACCACGTGGAAGTCGCGCCGAAGCATGCGCCCAGCAAGCCGACTGCGAAGGCGAACGCGATGAACTGAGCAGCCGTGATGGGACGGCCGGCGGCTTCGGCGGCTTCGCGGCGCGCACGAAGCTGAGCGCGCCACCACACCACGCCGGAATCGGGAACCACGGCCCGGGCGCGCATTTCCATGCGGGCGTCGTCCACCGCGCTCGCGATGGTGACAACGTCGGAGCAGATGGGACATTTCGCGACGTGCGCGCGCAGTTCAGCATCCACTTGTTCGGGCCAGCGGGATTGAAGCGCGGCCGCCAGCGTATCCGCTTCGAATTCGCAGTCAATCGGTTTCATAGTGGGGGCCTCATCCTGGGTCCTTCTCCGGCGCAGGGTTCAATAACGCTGCCAACCTTCGCCGCGCGCGAAACAACATCGATTTCAAGCTGCCTGGGCGCAGACCGAGCACATCCGCGATTTCACGGTGCGACGCGCCCTCGGCATACGCGAGCCACAGCATCGCTCGCTCGCGCGGCTTGAGATGCGACATGGCGCGGGTGAAATCGGCGTTCCGATCCGGCGGGCCCGCGCGGTCGCTGGAAGCAACCGCTTCAATGTCATCGACGGACACGCTGAACGAAGCGCGAATAAGGCTTCGCCTGCGTGAATCCCGCGCCAGGTTGGTGGCGATGCGATACAGAGAGTTACGCCGATGCGACTCGCTTTCGTGCGACGCAGCGGCGCGGAGGAAGCGATAGTAGGTCTCCTGAAGCAAGTCGTCCGCGAGCTGGCGATCGCCGGTGACGCGCGCGAGATAGGCCCACACGCCGCGCGCAGTCCGATCGTAGAGCGAGCGGAAGGTATCCTCGTCCATCACGAAAGCGGCGGACGATTGGTCGAGCGTTCCCGCGCGGCTGACATCGGTAAAGGTCACGTCACCGGACATAAAGTAAGACCATCGGTCGTGAGACGATCGGTCATTCCCGGCTCCCGGAGTCGGGTGTTTCCGGCCGAAGAGACGACGCCGGTTCGATCAGCCCGAGCCGCTGCGAAATGACATATGAAATTATGGCAGAAACCACAAACCCAACGCCCAGCGCGATCCCGAGAACACCCAAGGCATGGAGCGGCTGGGAGGCATCGTCGCTGAGTCGCGTGCTCACTACGTACAAGCCGATGCCTCCCGCGATCAGGACGACTCCACCCTGCACCGACCAGAGAATCCGGCTCAGAGGCGCTCCCACGCTTCGTGGAGCGGCATCCAGCAGGATCGGCGAGGACTCTAGAAACTTCGATCCGGCAGGTGACTGGATATAGGCGAGCATGTCGTCATTCGCGGTAAACCGATCCAGGATTTTGGTATGGACATCGGTCTGCACTTTGGCCAGCGCTTTCCAGCGGCGGTAGTCGACCAGGGTCCGGATCAGCCAGACGAGCAGCGCAATGGCCATGCCAAAACCAGCGAAAGCGGCCAGACCGTCCAGGACCTGCCGCCAGATGTCCATAACCCGGGCGTCGTGGTCCTGAGGGAAACGAGGCCCTGAATTCTCGGGGATATAGTACGAGGGATTGCGAGCGATTTCGGGGTGGGCATTCAAGAAGCTAACGAGGGCGGGATACGGGCCCAGATAGGCCTGATTGTCGAGCAGCGCCGGATCCAGCGCCAGGACGTTTCTCAACGAGGGTGGATAACGCTCCAGGAGTTGTGAGAGTTCCCCCTTGGTGCGCTGTGCGTCGGGTTGCTCGACGGTCACCACGGTCGCACTTTTGGGGGGCGCCTGCGCCCAGATCGATGACGGCAGCAGCAAGCCGACGCACGCTATCAGCTCCGCCAGTCCCAATACCCTTAAACATCGCATCGGTGCCATGGTTGTTCCCTCTGACCGATACATACGCAGAGAGCGGACGAAGGTTAACAACACGGCCTTAGAATTGAATTGGCGATTACCGGATTGGACTCTTATCCAGGCTGGCTCCTATCTAACCCAGGGCGTTCAGGCGGGCAACGTGTAGCGGTTGCCGTGCGCCGCAAACGAGACGTTAGACTGTAGAAATCTCCATGATTTTGAAACAGTACTATCTGGGCTGTCTCGCGCACGCTTCCTATCTGCTGGGAGACGAGGCCAGTTCGACCGCGATCATCGTCGACCCCCAACGCGACATTCAGCAATACCTGGATGATGCCGCGAAATTGGGCCTCGAAATCCGCCACGTCTTTCTCACTCATTTCCACGCCGATTTTGTCGCCGGCCATCTGGAACTGCGGGACCGTTGCGGCGCAGCCATCCATCTTGGCTCGCGGGCCAAGGCGGAATACGCCTTGGTGGCGATGAAGGACGGCGATACGCTGGAGTTTCCGGGGCTGCGCCTTCGAGTGCTCGAGACCCCCGGCCACACCATCGAGTCGATCTCGATCCTCGTGTTCGATCTCCAAAAGGACGCCGCGAAACCCTACGCCGTCCTCACCGGCGACACGCTGTTCATCGGCGACGTGGGACGCCCTGACCTGCGCGCGTCGCTGGGCTGGAGCGCCAACGACCTCGGCGCCTATCTCTACGACTCGCTGCGCGACAAACTGCTGGTGCTTCCTGATGAGACGCTGGTTTATCCCGCTCACGGCGCCGGCTCGCTGTGTGGAAAGAAACTTTCCTCCGACACGGTCTCTTCGCTGGGAGATCAACGGCGATTCAATTACGCGCTACAGCCCATGTCGAAGGAGGAATTCATTCGGCTGGTCACGGCCGACCAGCCCGATGCTCCGGCGTATTTCACCTACGATGCCATTCTCAACACGCGGGAGCGCGCCACGCTGGACCAGAGTTTGGAACAGGCTCTGCATCCCATCCTTCTTCAAGAAGTCCTCCGGATGGGAGACGCGGGCGCTCAGATTCTGGATGTCCGCGATCCGGCAGAGTATGCCAAGGGTCACCTCGCCGGCAGCATCAATATAGGACTCGGCGGCCAATACGCCACCTGGGCGGGCACGGTGCTCGACCGCACCAAGCCCATCGTGATTGTTGCCGAGCCCGGACGCGAACAGGAAGCCGCCCTGCGCCTGGGGCGGATCGGTTTCGATCACGTCGCCGGCTACTTGAATGGAGGGATGGAAGCGCTGGCTGCCCGACCGGATCTGGTGTGGCCGACCGAGCGCATCAGCGCCCCCATGGTGGCGGAGGAGTTGGCGAGCGCCGATCCGCCGCTGCTGCTGGATATCAGAAATCCGCGCGAGTGGGCGGCGAAACATATCGATGGCAGTGTGAACGTTCCACTCAACCGTCTGCAAGAGCGCATCGCCGAAATTCCGCGCGATCGCCGCATTGCCGTCCATTGCGCGGGCGGGTATCGCTCTTCCATTGCGGCCGGGATCCTGCACCAGTACGGGATCACCAATCTGATCGAGATGGCGGGCGGGCTCGCCGCCTGGGATGCCGCGAAACTGCCGGTGGTCTTGGAAGCCTAGCCCGCGTCCGGAGAGCACGCCGTGGCTGTGCGCGGCAACGGCCTCACGGGTCGCCGACAGAGGTAAAGTATGAGTGGTGCGATCTAGTCGTCGAGACTTTCTGAAACGGACCGGCCTCGCGGCCAGCTTGGCCTCGCTCGCGTCGGCTCGGTTGTCCGCGCGTCCGAATCCCGTCGGCTACGCGATGATCTCCTGGCCCGACGACCAATTCAACGAGGCCCTCCCGATTGTTTCCGGCCTGCATTTTCGCGGCGTGCAATTTCGCGCCGACGTCTATCGCGTCTACGCCTCGAAACCCGCCGAACTCAAAGATCGGCTGAAATCTTTGAATCTGAAACCGGTAGCACTGTCGTTCCCTGCGGTGAGTGTGGACCCCGCCAAGCGCGCAGAAACCACGGCGCTGTTTCGCGACTATGCGAAGTTCCTGCATCAGGTGGGCGGCCTTTATCTGCAATTGATCGACGGCGGCGATCCCGACGCGACCTATTCGGACTCAGAAATCAAGTCGTATGGGCAGCACCTCAACGAATTGGGGAAGATTGCGCACGATTCCGGAGTTACGTTCACCTATCATCCGCACTTGTCGTCGATTGGCGAAACCCGGGAGGGGATGGATCGAATCCTGGCGGCCACCGATTCGCGCTACCTGAAACTGGAGCCTGACACCGCGCATATGTCGCTCGGCGGCGTGGATGTTCCCGACGTGATTCGCACGTATCGCGACCGGCTGGCGTTCCTTCATTTTAAGGATGCGGTCAAGGAAGTGGCGGACCAGGCCCGTGTGAATCGCGCGCCGATTCGCAAGGCTAAGGTCCGTTTCTGCGAACTGGGACGTGGGGCCGTGAATTTCCCGGCCGTGCTGAAAGCCCTCGACGATGCGCACTTTACAGGATGGATTATCGTGGAGCTGGACGCCTACCAGGCGCCTCCCGGGGGCGCGGCCGAGGCGGCGAGCACGAACCGCGACGAGATGCGTAAAATGGGATTTAAGGTTTAACGCGCGAAACCGCAATTCCCCGCGGGACGCGGTTAGAAGGAGTGGCCATGAAGCCTTCACGAAGAGAACTGCTCCAGACCTCGCTCGCCGCAGCCGCGGGACTCCGGCTGTCCGCGAAGACGCCCGAGGCGTTCAAGCTCGGCATCATCACCGACGAGATCACCCAGAATCTGGATGAAGCCATCGGGTTTATCGAGCACTATCACCTGCACTACTGCGAGCTCCGCGAAGTGTGGAGCAAGAACATCATGAATCTGTCGCAGGACGAGCTGGATCGCGCTAAGAAGCTGATCGCGGGGCACGGCCTGCAGGTGAGCGATATTGGATCTCCGATTTTTAAATGGAATCTTCCGGAGATGCCCGCCAAGGCCACCGAGGCGCGCGATGAATTCAGCGCCAAATTCACGGAGGAGGATGGGGACCGGCTGCTGCAACAGTCCTTCAAGCTGGCGCGATTTTTCGGCACACACAAGGTGCGTATCTTCAGTTACTGGCGCGTCGAGAATCCGGAGAAAGCCTATCCGATGATGCGCGACCGGCTGGCGAAGGCCGCAAGAGTCGCAGCGAAGAACGACATTATTCTGGTCCTGGAAAATGAACATTCCTGCAACGTTGGAACCGGCAAGGAGCTGGGCCGCCTGCTAAAGGACATCAACTCGCCGGCACTGCGGGGCAATTGGGACCCGGGCAATGCAGTAATGCTCGACGAGATCCCGTATCCGGACGGATACGAGGCTGTAAAAGGCCTGTATGCGCACGTTCACGTCAAAGACGTTCGCAAGAATTCGTCGACCGGGAAGAAGGAATGGGCTCCGGTGGGCGGCGGTATCATTGATTGGAAGGGACAGATGCAGGCGTTCCACCGCGACGGTTACGCTGGAACCATGTCACTCGAAACGCACTATCTTCGCGCGGATAAGAACAAGATGGAAAGCACGCGCGAATCGCTGGATGGGTTGTTGAAGATTGTTTGACGAAACTTGCGTAGTGGGCACGCCCACTACCTCAAGAACGTGACGGGAGTAAATTATGGCGACTGAACTTGATCATCGTGATTCTTTGCGGCGTGATTTCTTAAGGACCGGCGCCGGCGTTGCCGCGCTCGGCCTGGCGCAATCGGGACGCGTGCTCGGCGCGAACGATCGCGTTCGTCTCGCCATCTGCGGCCTGCGCGGCCGCGGTAACGATCACCTGAAGGGATTCTCCAAGGTTCCCGGCGTGGAGATCGCCGCCGTGTGCGATATCGATGAGAACGTTCTGGCCGGCCGCCTGGCCGACATGGAGAAGATGGGGTTGCCGAAGCCGACGACGTACGGCGACGTTCGCAAGCTGCTCGAGGATAAATCCATCGACGCGATCAGCGTGGCCACTCCCAATCATTGGCATTCGCTGATGGGAATTTGGGCGTGCCAGGCCGGCAAGGACGCGTATGTCGAGAAGCCGATTTCACACAACATCTGGGAGGGCCGGCAACTGGTCCTGGCCGCCGCGCACTACAACCGGATTGTCCAATGCGGCTCGCAGACCCGCTCGAACGTAGCCGCCCGGGAAGCCATGGAGCATCTGCAAAACGGGCTGATCGGCGATCTGTATCTTTCGCGCGGCCTGTGCTTCAAGTGGCGCGACACCATCGGCCGCAAGCCGAAATCAGACGTGCCGGCGGGCGTCGATTACAACCTGTGGCTGGGCCCCGCGCCCGATCGCGGATTCACCGCGAATCGCTTTCATTACAACTGGCACTGGTTCTGGGATAGCGGCAACGGCGATCTCGGAAATCAGGGAATTCACGAAGTGGATAACGCGCGTTGGGGACTGGGCGTCGGATTTCCGAATAAAATTTCGGCCGTCGGCGGCAAGTTCATGTTCAACGACGATCAGGAAACTCCCAACGTCATCAACTGCGCTTACGAATTCAACATGCCCGACGGCACACACCGCATGATGGAGGTCGAGGTTCGCCATTGGATGACGAATCACGAAGCCGAGATCGGCAGCGGAGCTTTTGGCGCAAGCGCGCTTCCTCCGGCTGGTCCAGACGCGACTCCCGTGGCCACACCGGCCGTTGCAAAGGCCGCGGCGGCATCCACTGGACCGCGACTCGGTTCGGGCGCCGGAAAACATAACACGATCGGCAATATCTATTACGGATCGAAGGGCTACCTGGCGCTGCAGGAATACAACTCCTACAGGTCCTGGCTCGGCGAGGACATGGAACCGGGTCCATCCGGAAACGGCAAGGACACGCACTACGCGAATTTCATCGATTGCGTGCGCAGCCGCAAGGCGGAAAATCTGAACGCGCCGGCCAGAGAAGCGCATATGTCGGCGGCGCTGGTGCACCTGGCCAACGTCTCGTATCGCTTGGGCCGCACGCTTCATTTCGATCCGGTGACCGAACAGGTGATCGGCGACGCGGAAGCGAATCGCTTGCTGCGCGACGAGGATCGCGGCTACCGGAAGGGGTTCGAGATTCCCAAAATCGCCGGACTGAAATCCAATCCTACGCACCCCACCGGCGCGTAGATTGTCGGGCGAACTGGAACACGCGCTCCATCACGGGCAGCCGCGCAGGTTTTTCGGATGGTGGATTGCCGCCGCGGGCTTCGTCACGTCCGGGCTCGCCGTCGGGGTCCCTTACTATAACGTTCTTTTTTTTTACGATTACTTTCAGCGCGCGTGTGGCTGGTCGCGCACGGAGATCACGCTGGGATTCCCGCTCGCGGCGGTGCTGACCTTGTGGATCGGCCCGCTGCTGATTCCGCGCTTCAGCCCGCGCAAGCTGATCGTCGCCGGGAGCGCGCTCACGGCGATGTCGCTCGCGGGATTCGCCGCCATGGGGTCGGGCCTGTGGATCTACTACTTGCTATGGGTGGTGTTCACGGCGGGATACATTTTCTCGGGCCCCATCCCGCATCAGCTCATCGTCTCGCATTGGTTCCGAAGAAATCGCGGCAAGGCGATGAGCATCGTGTATGTCGGCAACGGCCTGATAGGATCCGTCGGTTCGCTGCTGGTGAAGCCCCTGACGGAACATTTCGGTTTCCGCACGGCGCTGGTGGTGCTTGGGGCGATCGTTCTGATCTGCTGGCCGGTTGCAATTCTGGTTTTGCGCGACAAGCCCTCCGACCTGGATCAGTTTCCCGATGGCGACGACGCACCGCCGCCCGAGGCTGCGCTGAAGTCGCACTCTTTCGCTGACCTGTTAAGCAGCTATTCGTTCTGGCTGCTGCTGATCGGCAGTTTCTGCGCAATCGGAGCCGTCGGCGCGATAAACTTCCATATGAAGTTTGTGTTCCTTGACCAGGGCTTCGAGAAAGGATCGGCCGCCGACAGCGCGTGGCGCACCGCGTCCGTTTTGATTCTCTGGTCGAGCGTCGCGGGCCGATTGCTGGTCGGCGGACTGGCGGATCGATTCTCAAAAAAATGGGTCATGACCGGAACGTTCGCGCTGGTCGCCGCCACCATTCCAAATCTTCTGCTGGTCCGCCCCGGCCGCGAGGGACTACTTTATGCGTTCGCCATTCTGTTCGGCTTCGGGCTCGGCGCGGACTACATGCTGGTCCCGTTGATGGCCGCCGAGCAATTCGGTGTCAACAGTCTCAGCCGCGCGCTGGCCATCATTCTGCCGGTGAACACCATTGGGCAGACGTGGCTTCCTTTTTTCGTCTCGCTTCTGCGCGACCGCCTCGGCAGTTACTCGATTGCGATGGGTGTCGTTCTTGCGGTTGCCCTGATCGGAGCCGTCGCCATCGCGATTCTTCCAAAGCATCAACAACCATGGCCTCAGAAAAGTTAGCGAAGAAAAACGTAGGCATTATCATGAACGGCGTCACCGGACGCATGGGCACGAACCAGCATCTGGTGCGCTCCATTCTCGCGATCCGCGAGCAAGGCGGCGTTCTTCTACCGGACGGAACCCGGCTCTGGCCCGATCCGATCCTGGTAGGTCGCAATCAATCCAAATTGAGCGAGCTCGCGGCGGAGCATGGGATCTCGCGATTCAGCACGGACCTGGCCGCGTGTCTCGCGGATCCGGCGAACTCCATTTATTTCGATGCGCAAACTACATCGCAGCGCGCGACAGCACTGCGTTCGGCGATCCTCGCTGGTAAGCACGTGTATTGCGAAAAGCCGGTAGCCGATACATTGGCCGATGCGATCGCTTTGGCGAAACTCGCGCGCGAACGGGGCGTCCGGCACGGCGTAGTGCAGGACAAGCTCTTTCTGCCAGGCATCCGCAAGTTGAAGCGTCTGATTGACGGCGGATTCTTTGGGCGGATTTTTTCGGTTCGAGGTGAGTTCGGCTATTGGGTGTTTGAAGGAGACTGGCAGCCCGCGCAGCGGCCCTCCTGGAATTACCGGAGCGAGGACGGCGGCGGTATCGTGATGGATATGCTGTCGCACTGGCGCTACGTGCTGGACCATACCTTCGGCGCTGTGAAGCGCGTAAGCTGCCTGGGCGCGACCCACATTCCGAAACGCTGGGATGAAAACGGCAAGCCTTACGAATGCACCGCCGAGGATACGGCTTACGCATGTTTCCAGCTCGACGGCGGAATCGTCGCGCAGATGAATTCGTCGTGGTCGGTGCGGGTCTATCGCGACGAACTGCTCGAGATTCAGGTTGACGGAACGCATGGTAGCGCGGTCGCCGGTCTGCGCGAGTGCAGAACGCAGCATCGCGCCAACACGCCCAAGCCGGTGTGGAACCCGGATATTCCCAATGCGGTCGATTTTTTCGCGGGCTGGCAAGAGGTCCCCGACAATGAGGTTTTCGAGAACGCGTTCAAAGTGCAATGGGAAATGTTTTTGCGGCACGTGGAACTGGGCACGCCGTTCGCGCATGATTTAGTGGAAGGCGCGAAAGGCGTCCAGCTCGCGGATCTGGCCCTGACGTCGTGGCGCGAAGGGCGCTGGATGGACGTTCCGGAACTGGAAGTCTGAATGCCTGAATTGAAGCTTCCACTCGAAGGCGGTCTGACGTCGTGTCGCATCGAGCGCGTGTGCTCTTATCGGCCGCCCGCGAAACCGCTCACTTCGCGCATCGCTTACGCCGCGGCGCACGTAGTTCCCGACACGTTGTCGAGAGACGAAACCATCGATTGGGAGCGGACCCTCGCCTATCGCCGCCATCTCTGGTCCTATGGATTGGGCGTTGCGGAAGCCATGGACACCGCGCAGCGCGGGATGGGCTTGGAGTGGGAAGCGGCGCGGGAGCTTATCGCGCGTTCTCTCGCCGAGGCGCAAGCCTGCGGCGGCCTGATTGCGTGCGGCGCGGGCACCGACCAGCTTCCCGGCGATCGCCCGGCGCGTCTGGACGAAATCATCGCGGCGTATGAAGAGCAGTGCGAATGGGTGGAGCGTCATGGCGGCCGCGTGATCCTGATGGCCAGCCGCGCTCTCGCGCGCAGCGCCGCTTCCGCAGACGATTACGTGGCCGTCTATTCGCGAATTCTTTCGCAATTGCGCCAGCCGGCGATTCTGCATTGGTTGGGCGACATGTTCGACCCGGCGCTCGCCGGCTACTGGCGTTCGCCCGACCTCGATCGCGCCACGGAGGTTTGCCTGAGCCTGATTCGCGATCATGCGGGGCGCCTAGATGGCATCAAGATTTCTCTGCTCGACGCCCAGCGCGAGATCGATCTGCGCCGCCGCCTGCCTGCCGGCGTCCGCATGTACACGGGCGACGATTTCAACTACGACGCACTGATCCGCGGCGACGGCAGCTATCACAGTGACGCTCTGCTCGGGATTTTCGACGCGATCGCTCCCGCTGCGTCGGGCGCGATTCAGGCACTGGACGCCGGCCGTCCGGATGAGTTCGACCGCATTCTCGCGCCCACCATTCCGTTGTCGCGCCATATCTTCGAGTCGCCAACCTATCTCTATAAGACCGGAATCGTGTTCCTCGCGTGGCTGAACGGTCATCAGGATCGCTTCCAGATGGTCGGCGGGCTTGAAACCGCGCGGAGCATTTCGCACTTTTCAAAATTGCTGGTGCTCGCGGAACACGCCGGCGTGCTTCAGGATCCCGAGCTTGCCTGTCGTCGCATGCAGGACTTATTGCAACGCGCCGGCGTGGGCCGTGTCTCGCTCACACGCGTATGATCGCGCGGCTCAGTTTCAATCAGATCACCGCGAAACATTCGACGCTCAAGGAGTGCGTGGAGGCTTGTGTGCGTCACGGCGTCGGATGGATCGCGCCCTGGCGCGATCGCGTTCAGGAAGCCGGCCTTGAGGAAAGCGCCCGCATGATTCGCGACGCGGGCCTTCGCGTTTCGAGCTTATGCCGCGGCGGCTTCTTCCCGGCGGCAACGCAAGCCGAGCGGCTCGAACGAATCGACGATAACCGCCGCGCGATTGACCAGGCGGCTGAGCTGGCGGCCCCATGCGTCGTGCTGGTATGCGGTCCTGCTCCTGCTCGCGATATCGACGGCGCACGGACGATGGTCGCGGAGGGTATCGCGGCGATCGTGCCCCACGCCCGCGACCGTGGAGTCCGGCTCGGCATCGAGCCGCTCCATCCCATGTTCGCCGCGGACCGGAGCGTGATCGTCACGCTCGCCGAGGCGCTGGATCTGGCGAGCGAGTTCGATACGTCGAACGTTGGAGTCGTGGTGGATGTGTTTCATGTCTGGTGGGATCCGCGATTGTACGCTGACTTGCGACGCGCCGCCGGACGAATTCTCGGCGTCCACGTCTCCGATTGGGCCGTGCCTCTGCCGGGCATCGTCACCGGACGCAGCCTGATGGGAGACGGCGTGATCGAACTACGCCGCATCCGCACGGCGATCGACGATACCGGCTACGGCGGCCCGATGGAGGTCGAGATCATGAATGAAACCATCTGGGCTCAACCCATCGATGTGACTTTCGAGCAGATCGTCCGGCGCTATCTTGAGTGTGTCTAACAGCAAATGGCCGTTAATGAACGTCAATAAACATGAATAGGATTTTATCGACGTGCATTCACATTTATTAACGGCTAATTATCTTACCGTCGACCGCGCCGGCGGCGGCAAATGGCGGCCAGGCCGAGGGTGAGGCGCGCAACCTGCGCTTTCCCGATCATGGATTACGATTTCGGGCCGAGCGCAAGCACGAAGTATTCCGCGTGATCGGGTCCCGGGTTGTGCACGCCATGCTCATCGTTCGAGTTCACGTAAAATATCGACCCGGGCGTCAGGCGCTGCGTCTTGCCGTTCACCGTGGCGTCCAGGATTCCCGCCTGAATCATCATGATCTCTTCATGGACGTGCTTATGCGGCGGATGCGGCGACTGGCCTGAAGCCAGTTCTGTCACGTGCACTTCGATGGGGAATCCGCTGTGGTTTTCGCCGTCGAGCACCGCGTGGCTGGTGTCGGTCGCATTTACCTTCGTAGGCAGATCTTCGAACTTGAACGCGTTCGAGGACAGCCGTTTCGATAATTCCTGCGCGGGCATACGGCTCGCCACCAGCGCCGGCACGAGCATTGCGAGGCTTCGTCTAGAGTATTTCATCCTAGACCAGTTTGACAGTTTTTGTGAACCAATGTGGAGCGGACACAATGCTCAGCTTAGCCATAAAAACTCGACCTGCATATCCGGCCGGCGGCAGACGCCAGGGGCAAAACGATTGTCCCCGGGCTGCCGACACTCGAGAAGCTCACCCCGAACTAGAAAAACAGCTTCATCGCAAACTGCATGATGCGCGGATCGTAAGCGCCGGTGATCTGTCCGAAATTCGACGAACTTAAATTTACGCTCGTGGTGCCGTAGCTTACGCCCGCCGCTTGTCCGGACGGGGCAAAGCCACCCACAAAATTCGTGTGGTTAAGAAGATTGAACGCTTCGGCGCGCGCTTGCAAGCTAATCCGCTCGGTAACTCTGAAGGTCCGGCTCAGCGACGCGTCGAATCCGAAGTATCCGGGCCCGCGCAGCGCATTGCGTCCGAGATCGCCGTAGGTGCCGGTTGGGTTCTGAGTAAAAGCCAGCGGATTGAGGTACTGGACGCAGATCGCACTGCTGGAGCAGATCGGGTTGGTCGCAGCGGTGTTCGAAAGCACTTGGTTGGGGCGGTCATTCCCCAGGCCGGTAAGCGAATTGTCCTTCCCCGATGTGACATTCAAGGGCTGCCCGCTGCGCGCTGTGAACAGAGGAGCAAATTGCCAACCGTTCAGCAAGTGGTTCTCCCACGCGTTGCCGCTGTGCCAGGAACTGGTGGCCACCAGAGAAGCGTTAAAGTTGTGGCGGGTATCGGAGATACACGGACCCCAATCGGCGTGGCGATTGAAGACTTGCGAGTTCGTCGAGCCGGCCAGTGCCGCGCCGAAATCATAGTCCGATAGGCAGTACGAATCCGTGTAATTGGCGGCGAACGTATAATTGTGACCGAAACGATGCTGCACGGACAACAATAGCCCCATGTAGCGGGCCGTCGCGCCGTCGTCCATCGTATCGATGCTCGCGTAATAGCCGCCAGTAACGGGGTTAGCCAAGTACAAAAGCCTGCGTTGATTGGTATTGGCGGTGGTGGAACACGCGCCCGCCGCCGTCAGACCGTATTGACCCGCGGGGCAATTCCCGGGGATATATTCCGCGGGGTTTCTTTCCTCGGCGATCCAAAGGTGGGTGGTGTGGTTGCCCAGATAGCTCACCGAACCCACCCAGTCCTTGGCGAACTGGCGCTGGTAGGTAGCGTTCCACTGCACCACATAGGTCGGGGCGGGATTGATCGGCATGTTGATGTAGGTGCCGAATTGTGGGAAGAAAAGGTGCCCGGGCGCTTGCGGGAACGGATTCCCGCCGGGGTATCCCTGCCACGGGTTGGTGAGGGTACCGGTCGACCCGACGTCGATATCGTTGCCGTACGGAGGATTCGTCGTCTCGCGCTCGTTGAACCAGGTTTCGGTCGAGTCGTAGAGTATCGCACCACCCACCCGAAGAGTGTCCTTGCCGGTGCCGGACGGATTCCACACCATGCCGATGCGCGGCGCGAAATTGGAATAGTGGCCGTTCCAGTTCGCAGCGGGAATTCCAGGATCGCCCGGAACGAACAGCCCGGCAGGCGCGCCCGGATCCTTGGTGCTGTGCTGGCCCGCAAAGAACGCCGGCAGACTGAAGGAAGTGCCGCGCCCGTACTTATCCGGATCGGCGAACGTCGGTTCCCATCGCAACCCGTAGTTTAATGTGAACTTCTTGGAGATTTTGAAAGTATCCTGCGCGTAGAAGCTCATCACCCATTGCCGCAAATCATCCGGCGTCGGGTTGGTTTGCTGGAAGTCGTGCATCTTCCCGACCATGAAGTCGGCCATCCCGAGTCCTGTAAACGACCCATCGAACACCGGGTAGCCATTCTCGTCGAAGCCCGAGATGGTGTTGTTCTGAATACGGATGAGGTTAAACCCAAAGGCCATTTGATGCCGGCCGCGGACCACGTCCACGTCATCCGCCACCTGGAACCCGTTGAAGTTGAAATGCCCCGAGGCGCACGTACCGCAATACGTGGTGAAGCCGCCGGTCATGCTCGAAATCGGCAGGAAATTCGGGACAGCGCTGTACATCTGGGAACCGAGGTCGGTCCAGTTAATCGGAAAATTCGTCGGCCCGCGATTGTCGCGTATGCGATTGAAGGTGACGTGAAAGGAGTTGAGCGTGGTGGGATTGAAGGTAAAGTTATCGCCGATGGTCGCCGATTGCGCCCGCTCCAGGTTTCCGGGCGAGGTGGTGGTCAGCAAATTGGACCCGACCAATACTGGAGGATTGGTCCAATTATCCAGAAAATATCTCCCGTAGATTGTGTGCTTCTCATTTTGTATAAAGTCCGCGCGCCCGATGTATTGCTGATCGTCCCCAGTTTGGGGAATACCGAACGTCACCTGCCCGCACTGGTTGGCCGATGACACCGGTAGATACTTCGACACCAGATTCACCGCCACTGGGTCGAACGAGTTGGGATTGATCTTGTTGCCCGAGAATGGCGCGGCCAGGTTCACAGCCTTGCCGCACACGGCCGAAGCGATGGTGGTGAAGTCGCCGTTCAGCATGGCTTGCGTGGGAATATGCGTGATCGATTGCGGAGGATTCTGGCGGTTTTCGGTGCCCTGAAACCCGCCGAAATAGAACAACTTGTCCTTGATGATCGCGCCGCCGGCGGTCCCGCCGTACGTGTTTCGCTTCAGAGTGTCAGGCCCCGTGAGCGAAAAGAAGTTGCGCGCGTCCAGGTCGCCGTTCCGGATGTATTCGAACAGGTCTCCATGGAATGCGTTCGATCCGGACTTGGTCACCACGTTGACGGTCGCTCCAGGATGCGTGCCGAAGCGCGACGACACCGCGCTGGTCTCGATGCTGAATTCCTGGAGAGCGTCGGGGAACGGGAACGGCATGTTGACGTTAGACATCGCGTCTGTAGCATCCCCTCCATCTAAGAGATAGGCGGTGCCGTTGCCCTGCCCGCCGGCTACCGCAATGCGAGTGGCGCTCCAGAAGGTCTTGCTCCCGGTGTCTCCGCTGTCCGCATACACCGACGCGCCCAGGCTCAGGATCAATGCGGTTGCCTGCCGGCCGTTCAGCGGCAGATCGTTGATGCCCGCCGAGTCGATCACCACCGAGATGGAGTTCTCCTTGGTTTCCACCAGGTTCGTGGTAGCCGTGACTTCAATTCGTTCCGACACCGACCCGACCTGCATCGGCACGTTGATTTGAATATTGTTATTGACCTGGAGCACAATTCCGGTTTGGACGTAATCCTTGAATCCCGGAACCTTCACTTCCAGCCGGTAAGGGCCTATGGCAAGGTTGGGGAACGTGTAGCTGCCTTCGCCGTCGCTGACAGTCCCGCGAGTCACTCCTTTGTCGGTCTCCGTCATCGTCACCTGCGCGCCGGCGATCGACTTGCCGGTGCTGTCCATGACAGTTCCGCTGACTTGCGCTACCGCGACCGATTGTCCACGAAGGACCGGAGCCGCGGAAAACGCTGCGAGAAACAAACCTACCGATGAAAATCGCAACATGGATCTCATGACACTACCCCCTCGAAGCAAACGTAGCTTAGGCGTGCGGTCTTAACCCCTAACGCGACCCCGTCCGAGGTAGGATAATCTAACTGCAAGAATGTGTCCAATAGATTAATTCGCTGTGACGGATCGGCCTAACCGATGGATGGGGAAGCCGCCAGCGGTTCCGCCTGGGCTCGGCGCGGCTGAACCGGCGCCAAACCCCTTACCAGGGCCGTTCCCAGCGCGTCGATGGCTTTCGGCAGCGTCTCGGCGTCGGCCGACAGCAGCCGCAGTTCCCGCAGCAGCCGCTTACCTTTCACCCGCAGTACGCGCAGGTGACTGTCGGCGGGCTCGTCGGCTACCGCGCACAACGGCAGGATGGACGCACCCAGGCCCGCGCGCACCAGGCTCTTGATGGCCTCATTGTTCTCGACTTCCATGGTGATCGTCGGGCGCACGCCCAGGGATTCGAAGTAGCGCTCGATCAGCACTTGCATCGCCGTCTTTTTCTCATACAGGATGAAGCGCAAGGACGCAAGATCGGCGGGATCCAGCGCTCTCTTCCAGGCGAGGGGATGCTTTCTGTTCAGCACGATCACCAGCTCCTCGCGGCCGAGCGGCGTCGATTTCAACCCCGCCTGCGGCGCGCTCGACATGACAATCGCCAGATCCAGATTTTGCGAGCGGATCGCATCCAGCAGGAATTCCGTGGTCCCCGCCAGCACGATCAGCTCGATCTGGGGATACCGGCGCGTGTAGTCCCGCAGAATTCGGGGCAGGCGATACGTCAGCGTGGTCGGCCCCACCCCCAGCCGCACCGTGCCGCGCTTCAGCGTATTCATTTCGCGCACCGCCATTTCGGCGTTTTTCAGGTCGCGAAAAATCCGCTCCGCGTATTGCAGCAGAACGTTGCCCGCTTCCGTCACCAGCACACGCTTGCCCACGCGCAGAAATAGCGGGCAGCCCAGCTCCTGTTCCAGTCCTTTGATGTGCTGGCTCACAGTCGATTGCGACAGGTGAAGCTGTTCGCCCGCGCGCGTGAATCCTCCGCTCTTGATGGCCGACTGAAATACTCGAAGCTGGTGCAGATCCATCGGATTCCTCGATGCAAAGGATCGGATCAATCTATTTTGAACCTATTTGGAATAGTTGTAAAGTGAGAACGATGCTCGAAACCGCGATCGGCGTGCGTTCGCAGGACCTTCCGGCCGCCGTCGACGACGAATTGCGGGAAACGCCGTGTCTCGACGTTCACACCCACTTGTTTCCGCCAGCGCTCGGCCGCCTGGGGCTGTGGGGAATCGACGAGCTGCTCACTTACCATTACCTGGAAGCCGAGCTTTTCCGGTCGAGCGCGATGACGCCGGAGCACTACTGGAAGCTGTCCAAGCCGCGCCGGGCCGAGGCGATCTGGAATACGCTGTTTATCGAGAATACGCCCGTCTCCGAAGCGACGCGCGGAGTGATCGCGGTGCTTCAGGCGTTCGGCCTCCCCGTGGATAACTTGGAACGCGCTCGCGAATATTTCGCGGCACAGACCCTCGACGCGCACATCGATAAAGTATTCGAGCTGGCCGGCATTAGCGAGGCGGTGATGACGAATGACCCGCTCGATCCTGAGGAAGGGCCGTTATGGGAAAACGGAGCGGCGCCGGACGCGCGCTTTCATCCCGTGCTGCGCCTGGATCGCATCCTCAATAAGTGGCCGGATCACTGGAGCGTTCTCCAGTCCAAGGATTACGCGGTGGACCGGCACGCGACCGGCGAATCGGTCTCCGAGGTCCGCCGGTTTCTGACCGATTGGCTCCGCCGGATGAAACCGGTCTATATGGCCGTGTCGCTGCCGGACACTTTCGCGTTCCCGGAGGAAAGCATTCGCGGAAAGCTGCTGAGTGGGGCGGTGCTTCCGGCCTGCGCCGAAGCCCGCATTCCCCTCTCGCTGATGGTCGGGGTCCGCTACCAGGTGAATCCGCGGCTGCGGCTGGCCGGCGACGGCGCCGGAAAAGCCGACCTTCGCGCCATCGAGAATCTTTGCGCCGGACACCCTGAAAATCGCTTTTTGGTCAGCGTGCTGAGCCGCGAAAATCAGCATGAGCTGTGCGTCTACGCCCGCAAATTCGCGAACCTCATGCCTTTCGGTTGCTGGTGGTTCCTGAACAATCCGTCGATTGTCGAGGAGATCACCCGGGAGCGGCTGGAGATGTTGGGCGCCACGTTCATTCCGCAGCACTCCGATGCGCGCGTGCTGGAACAGGTGATTTACAAGTGGCGTAACACGCGCCGGACTATTGCGCCGATCCTCGCCGGCGCGTATCGAAATCTGGCGGAGGACGGCCGTCCGGTAAAGCGCGAAGATATCCGGCGGGATGTCTGGAAACTGCTCCGTTCCAATTTCGAAAACTTTTGCGGATTCGATCAATCGCCAGGTTTGCCTGCAAGACGCGCTCCTGCAAGAAATGCTTCAATCGGCGCGCCTGCAGCGCGAGCCGTGCCTTCCCCCGTGCCTTCCAAGGTCCCGGCATGAAAACTTCGCGGGCGGTGCCTCGCCGTTGCGGCCGGCGATGACCCGTTGAACATGCCGCGACCGAATCCGTCCAGACGCGCGCTCCTGTGTTCCCTGGGCACCACTGCGTTCGCCGCCGCGTTCGAAGCTGTTGCCAAAATCGGCCGAATTGAGTTAGGCGTGTGCGGAAATCCCGATGCCTTCGCCCAAGCCCAACAGTGGGGCTTCGATTATTTCGAGCCAGGCGCCGCGTCGATCGCCGCGATGAGGGAACCGGAATTCATCGCCTTTCGGGAACGCGTCCTGGCGGCGCGCATTCGCTGCCGGAGTTTCAACAGCCTGATACGAACGCTGAAAGTGGTCGGCTCCGAAGCCGGCCGCGGCGCGAACCTCGAGGCCGTCTCCGCCTATCTCGAATCCACCCTGGACCGGTGCCGGCAACTGGGCGGGCGCGTGGCGGTGTGGGGAAGCGCGAGCTCGCGCGAAGTTCCCGCCGGCTTCTCTCGCGACCTGGCCTGGGACCAGATCAAGACTTTTCTCGGCCGCGCCGGCGACATCGCCAAAGCGAAGCAGATGGTGATCGGCATCGAACCTCTGCGCAAACAGGAGAGCAACATCATCAATACCGGAGCGGAAGCCTTACGGCTGGTGCGCGAGGTAAACCATCCTCAGGTCCAAATGATCATCGACTACTACCACCTGCGCGTAGAGCAAGAGGACCCCGAAATCCTGCGGACGGCGCGCGAGCATATCGTCCATCTGCATTTTGCGAATCCCAACGGCCGCCGCTGGCCGCGGTTGCCGGATGAAGATGCCGAGTACCACCGGTTCTTCGGGATACTGAAGGAAATCGGTTATGAGGGCGGCCTTTCTATTGAAGGGAACGGAACTTTCGAGAATGATGCCGCCGGCAGTTTGGAATTTTTCCGCAATGAACTGACGTGAAGCCTTGAAGTAAAATCCCGCATCGTGGAGGATTTCCACTTAAAATAGCCGGAGACCCGTATCGACATCAATGCGACATGGGAGCGAGCGGCCGCCCGTATTTCGCCATGATGGCCGCCAGCCGGTCATACGGAAGTTGATAGGCCACATGCCCGTTTACTCCCTCCATGGTCTTTCCCATGGTCAGAGCGTTGAGAATGGCTTCCTCGGTTGCCTCGACAGCCGCGCGAAAAATCGGGTCGATGCGCTCCGTGGTCAGCAGGCGAATGCTGAGTTCCTTATCCGAGCCGCGAAGTGGAATTACGTTCGCCGTCGAGAACGCGATGAAGATGTCACCGCTCGAGTTGCCGGAAGTGCCTCCCGTTCTCGCCATTCCGATGGCGGTGCGTTGCGCGACCCGTTCGAGTTGACGGGATGACAGAGGTGCATCCGTCGCCAGGACGATAATGATGGAACCCTCCTTCTGATCCGGCTTGGGCGCCGAAGTGGCCGCGGGAACCCTGTCCGGAATTTCGGCGCCGACAGGAACGCCGTTGACCGTCAGTTGCTCCCGCGATCCGAAGTTTGCTTGCACCAGAACCCCGACCTTATATCCGCCCTGGCTCTCTGGTAGCTGGCGGGAAGACGTCCCGATCCCGCATTTAAAACCAAAACAGACCATGCCGGTTCCTCCGCCGGCGTTGCCCTCTTCCACCGGACCGTCCTTCGCCGAATCGAGCGCCGCAGCCACATCGTCATAGTGGACGTGACGTCCGTGGATGTCGTTGAGCGACCCATCGAAAGTTTCGGCCACGATGGGTAGAAAGTCCCATCTGTGCTCCGGGTGCTTCGCCGTGGTGTATTGAGAGACCGCGTCCATCACTCCGCCCACGCTCCCCGTATTCGTCAACATGACCGGATAGTTCAGCGTTTCTAAATCGCGAATCCAATGCGTGCCGGTCATCTCCCCATCGCCATTGAATGTGTGGGTGGCCGCGAACACGCCATTCGACCAGATATCCTTGCGCGGGAACACGGCCGTCACGCCGGTGCGAACCGGGCCTTCGCCGGGACGAAGCGGACCCGATCCGCGGATGATGGTGGTCTGCCCGACCAGGACTCCCGCGACGTCTGTGATCGCATTCCATCGGCCGGGCGGATACTTTCCGATGACGATACCCAACTCGCGGGCTCGATGCCGTACGTCCTTCTCCGCGGCCGTTTGCCCGAACAGACACGGCTGCGCGGCGATCGCGCAAATTCCCGCCAGGAATACTCCGCTCAAAAAACCCCTTGGCTTGTACCGTAAGATCATTTCATCATTCTCCCCACATCTTGAAACACCCGGATCAAACCACCTCGGATGTGCGAACACCGCGAGGCGCCAACGCAAACAGGAGCGCTCCTATCGCCAGAGCGATCGCCCCGGCGCCCAACTGCTGGGGAGTCGCGCCGATCAGAATCAACAGGCTGGTCGCCAACGCCAGAATCGGAACGGCCGGTCCTCCGGGAATCCTGAACATGGCGGCCGGTGTCCGATTCGCGCCGTCTTTGCGCCGCAGCGCCAAGGTTGCCGCCGCTGTCGCCGCATATGCGGCCAGTCGCGCTACCGCGCTGATCGCGGCCATTTTGACGAAGGAACCGCTCAGCGCCAATACCAATGCGACCGCCGTGGTTGCGATGATGGCATTGAACGGAGTCCTGAATTGCGGATGTACGCGCCCCAGGAAAGCGGGCAGTTCACCGTTCTCCGCCAGCGCGAAAAGAGTCCGTGAACCGGAAAGAATCTGGCCCGCGTTATTGCCGACCATGGAGAACACCGCTCCCGCCGCGACAACGAACGTCCCGGCCGGACCCACGATGGCCTGCATGGCATCGGCGATCGGTGTTTTGGAATGTGCCAGATCCGGTAGCGTGAACATCAGCAGCACTTGAATCGAGGTGAGCAGGAGCGTTACGCCGCCGATGGTCGTCATCAAGGCCGTGGGAACGTCGCGTCGGGGCGCCTTGGCCTCTCCCGCCGGGATGCCGATGACATCGAATCCGCCGAAGGTAAAGACCAGCAGCAACGTGGCGGCTACGATGTTCTCCCGTCCGGCGCCGGTCGCGGTGGGGTAGTAGCTCGGGTGAATGAACCATACGCCGATCAGAAGAAAACCCACCAATGGAACCAGTTTCGCAAACGTCAGAGTGTTCACAAGGTTCGAACTGGGCCGGATTCCGATGAGGTTGACGAACATAAGCACAAGGATCACACCAGTGATGAGCAGCGTCCGTCCCCATCCAAACCCCACCGCAGGCCAGAAAGGACTGAGGGTGATCGCGATTCCATTGGAGACCGACGCCAGACCCGTGACGCGTGTGAACCATTGCATCCATGCCACCTCGAGACCGGCAAAACGGCCAAACGCGGCTCTGGTATATACGTACACGCCTCCGGTGGTTTCAAAGCGGCTCCCAACTTCCGCAAAGCAGAGCCCTACCAGTATTGACGACAAGCCGACCAATAGTACGGCCAACGGGCTCCAGGGTCCCAGCCGGAATGCGATCTCGGCGGGAGCGATAAAAACGGCTCCTCCGATGATCTGATTGATGCCAATCGCCGTGAGGTCCCATCGGCCCAGCAGCCGCCGAAGGGAGGCGCCCGCCACGGGCAGCGGCGGGCGTGCGTTGTTCACGGACGGCTCACCGGAGACGCGGCCGCTCGCAAGCTACTTCCGCATGCTGGACGAATCGTGGACCAATTGTGGACCCGCTCGTGGACCCAGGGCTGGCTGACAGTGAGCATCGTGCGCCTTCCGGGCATTTCCAGATCATAGCAAGAGCCGGGAGAAATTCGGCTTGTTTATACCGTCGGCATCTGGGAACCTGTATCTTCACAACGAACATGATCTCGAGCGATAGCTTTGGACCGCATCTGTTTCCGCGCGACCCGCACGGAAAACTGCTGAAAGTTTCGCACGGCCACGGGATTTATTTGTACGACGATACAGGCCATCGCTACCTGGATGGCGGAATGGGCGCGGGGGCGGCCTGTTTGGGTCACGCCCATCCGCGGCTTTCCGCTGTGCTCGCGCGACAGGCGGAGAAAGTGGCATTCGCTCACACCTCTTTGTTCGTCAGCGAGCCGTTGCTCAAACTGAGCGAACAACTTGTCTCGCGCTTCGAACCTGGTGCGCGGGTGTATTTTGTTTCCGGCGGATCGGAAGGCATCGAAACCGCCTTGAAGATCGCCAGATCGTATCAACTGGCCGCCGGCCGTCCCGCCCGGACCCAAATCGCCGCCCGCTCGATCGCCTACCACGGCGCGACCCTCGGGGCTCTTTCGGCCACCGGCCTCGTCAAGAGGCGCGCTCCATACCAGCCGTTGCTGCTTCCCGTTTTGCGCGCGGCCACCAGCTACTGCTACCGCTGTCCATTCGGGCTCGCCCAACCTTCCTGCGACATTGCCTGCGCCGCCGACGTGGAAACGCTTGTCACTCGGAATCGGGAAAGGCTCGCCGCAGTCTTGATCGAACCGGTAATCGGCGCCAGCGCGCCGGGTGTCGTTTCGCCGCCAGGGTATCTCAAAAGAATTGCAGCGGCCTGCGCCAAGGAAGACGTGTTGCTGATCGCGGACGAAGTATTGTGCGGCATGGGGCGCACGGGACGATTCCTGGCGGTCGAACATGACGGCGTCATTCCGGACATCGTCGTTTTATCGAAAGCGCTCGGCGCCGGGCATATGCCTTTGGGCGCTGTCCTGGTCCGGCAGCGGATTTACGAGGCGATCTGCTCTACCTCGCCTGGGCATCTGGTTCACGGGTTCACCTATTCCGGCTCGCCGCTCGCGGCGGCGCTGGGACTCGAGGTTTTGCGGATCATCGATGAGGAGGGATTGGTGAGTACCGCAGCCATTCTGGGAGATAGACTCCAGCATCGGCTCGAGCCATTGAAACGCTATTGCATGGTCGGCGAGATTCGCGGCCGCGGTCTTCTGATCGGCGTGGAATTCGTCGCGGATGCCGCTTCGCGAACCTGCTTCTCGCCGGACCGTGAAGTCACCCGGCGGGTCTTTGAAGCATGTCTGGCCGAGGGTCTCATCGTCTACCCTTGTGTGGGAACCCTGGACGGAACCAACGGCGACCAGATCCTGCTTGCGCCGCCCTTCATCATCTCGGCGGAGGAAATCGACGACCTCGCCGTTCGCCTGGATCGCGCGATCGGGGCTGTGGACCGGAGTCTAAACTAATGGACGTTCCTCGTCATCTCAGGTAACCTAGGATGCTATGAGTAACCTGACTCGGCGCGGATTCACTGTTTCCATGCTGGGTGCGTTCGCGGTACGTGACGTGCGCGCTCAAGACTCGACCGATCCCAAGGTCGATCTCACAAAGCTAACCCTCGCCGAGGCGTCGGCGCGAATTCGCGCTCGCGGCGTCACGCCGCAGCAACTGGTGGAGGCGTGCCTCGCGCGCATTCAGATCTACAATCCCAAGGTCAACGCCTTCATCACGGTGATGCGGGAACACGCGCTCAAGCAGGCGCGGGAGCTGGAAGCCGAACAGAGGGCCGGGAGGTTTCGAAGCCCTCTGCACGGCATTCCGATCGCCCTCAAGGACAATATGGATACGGCTGGGGTGCGGACTACGGCCGCCAGCGCCGTGTTCGACGAACGCGTCCCCACCGAGGACGCCGAAGTCGTGCGGCGATTGAAAGCGGCGGGCGCGATCCTGATTGGAAAGGCGAATCTGCACGAGTTCGCTTTCGGCGGAACCTCCGCCACCAGTTATTTCGGCCCGGTGCGAAACCCATGGGCGCTCGACCGAAGCCCGGGCGGGTCGTCGGGAGGCTCGGCAGCGGCGGTCTCAGCGGATTTGTGTTTCGGCGCGCTGGGCACGGACACGGGCGGGTCGATCCGCACTCCCGCGTCATATTGCTCGGTGGTCGGGCTCAAGCCTACTTATGGACTGGTCCCGATCCGTGGCATCATTCCACTCACTCTTTCCCTGGATCATTGCGGACCCATCACGCGGACCGTGGAAGACGCGGCGTTGCTGCTCAATGTCCTCGCCGGATACGACAAGCTGGATATCGCCAGCGTCGAACATCCGAAAGAGGATTACGTCGCCGGGATGAAGCAACCCATCGGCGGCTTGAGGCTGGGCATCCCGCGCGCGCCGTTTTTCGATATGCTCGACTCGGACGTCGCGAAGATGGTGGAAGACGCGATCGCCGTGCTTGCCAAAATCACAAAAAGCGTCAAGGACGTTTCGCTCCCGCCGACCGGGAATATCGGACTCGCGGGCGAGACCTACGCTTATCACGAAGAGTTTTTCACGCACGGCGCCGGCCGCTACCAGATCCCCACGCGGCGGTCCCTTCAGAACAGCAAGGACGCAAAGGCGGCCGATTATGTCCGCGCCCGTTGGAAGCTTGAGCTGCTGCGGCGCACCATCGACGATGCGTTTACCGATTTCGACCTGGTGGTGCTTCCCACCCGCCGCCACACGCCGCGCACCGTGGACGCGTCCATCAAACGCGAGGAAACCGACAAGCCACGCAACCCGGAACTGGAGAACACCGGACCGTTCGATGCCTACGGCATCCCGGCGATTTCGGTGCCGTGCGGATTCACCGCCGCAGGGCTTCCCGTGGGATTGATGATCGCCGGGCCGCGGTTCTCAGAGAGTCGTGTACTGGCGCTAGCGAGCGCCTACGAACGCGCCACCGAGTGGCATACACGCCGGCCGCCGTTGACGCCGGACATGCCGGTGCCTCGTCTCGCTGCAACCGACGAAGGTGGGTAGAAATCAGTAACCTGCGATCTAACCGACGATGGGGGTCGTGGATGTAGTCGAAATTGAGTCTGCGGATTCCACTAGAGAGCCGATGCTTCGTAAGCTCTGGGCGGGTCATTTGAAGCGACCACCTGTTGTTTGGACAAGTGGTCTACTTGTAATACGCCTATGTATTTGATTCTATTGGTCGGGGCAGGGCGATTTGAACGCCCGACCCCCTGCGCCCAAGGCAGATTGCGGGCTCAGCCCAAGAACGCCTATTTTCAACTACTTGCATTTCAATAGTTTACGCCCGCCGTGCTGAACGGCGCGGATTTCGATGGAATCCGGAGGTTTTCGCATCCTCAATTTTATCTACGGCGACCCTTGCCCCTCGATCCACCCCGCGGTGCAATCGCCCACTAAGTTTTCCTTCCGAAGCCGCAGGTTACCAATGGGTCGAAGTCGTTGTCTGTGTCAAGCACGGACACGTTGCAGAGCAAAGGCCAATCTGACGCTTTGGGGGGGCCGGTTGCGACAAATTGTCGCCGTCGTCAACCGGCGCCATGTCATGATCCACAGGGCTTACCGGAGTTTCCGGCTCTGGCTGCCCGCGTGCCTGGCATATGCCGTCCAGACAATATGTCCAGGTCGGCAAAGCTCTACGTGACCGCTACAGTTTGCGCTGGATGTGCCACTGTGTTCGCGGGAATCACGCCATGGCACTCGACGGACGTGGCGCGGTTTATCTGCTACTTGCTGATTGCGACACTCGGTTCTGGATTCAAGGTCCGTCTCCCCAGAATCACGGGAACGATGTCGGTGAATTTCTTTTTTGTCCTGATCTGCATCACTGATTTGAGTTTGCCTGAAACGCTCACAGTCGCCTGCACCGGCGTGATCTTGCAATGCGTCTGGCGGACGAAGACCCGGCCCGACCCGGTGAAGCTGCTGTTCAACGTCGCCAATATTGCGATTGCGGTTTCGGCCACCTTCTATTGGTATCATTTCGACGCACTCATACGCCATGGAGTAAAGCCCCCGCTTATGCTCGGTTTGGCGGCGTGCGTGTATTTCGTTGCGAACACGGCACCCGTCGCGATGGTCGTTGCACTGACGGAAGACAAGAGGCTCTTGAAGGTCTGGCAAGAATGTTATTTCTGGTCGTTCCCGTACTATTTGGCCGGCGCGTCGATCGCAGGTGTGCTGTCGGTCACGGAGCGGATGATCGGCTGGGAATCATCGCTGCTGGTCTTCCCGATTCTCTATTGGATCTACCGGTCCTATCGTCTTTACCTCGGCCAGCTTGAGGCCGAGAAGAAGCATGTTGGCGAGATGGCTGGCCTTCACTTGCGTACGATCGAAGCGCTGGCGCTTGCGATTGAAGCGAAAGACTACACCACCTACGATCATTTGCGCCGTGTACGCATATACGCTGCTGAGATCGCCGAAGAAATCGGTGTAACTGAGCCGGAGTGTCAGGCTTTGCAAGCGGCTTCTCTGTTGCACGATATCGGGAAACTCGCTGTTCCGGAGCACATCATCTCGAAGCCAGGACGTCTAACACCTGTCGAATTTGACAAAATGAAGATCCATCCTCTGGTCGGAGCGGAGATCTTGAAAGAAGTCGAGTTCCCGTATCCGGTGGTTCCGATCGTCAAGGCACATCATGAAAAATGGGACGGCACGGGCTATCCGATGGGAATCAAAGGAGAGGAAATTCCGATCGGCGCGCGAATCCTTTCCGTGGTCGACTGCTTTGACGCCATGGTGTCGGATCGTCAATACCGCCGTGCGATTTCCACTGAAGATGCTGTAGCTTATATCGTCTCCGAGTCCGGAAAGAGCTTCGATCCGCGAGTGGTTGCAACTTTTGCGAACCGATACGAGGAGCTTGAGAAGATGGTGAAGGCAGAACCGGTTCGGCGGCATACTCTTTCCCGTGAAGTAAAGACCGCTCGCGGCGCCGTGCCAGCCGCTGGTCTCGATATTGGTCAGGAACGAGACATGCCGAAAAGTCCCGACTTTCTCTCCTCGATCGCGGCCGCGAGGGAAGAGGCGCAAAATCTGTTCGAGCTGGCGCATGAACTTGGAAACTCGCTCAGCCTGCACGAAACCCTTTCCGTGCTTGCCCTGCGACTTAAGCGCCTGTGTCCATATGACTGCATCGCAATCTATGTCCTGCGCGAACAGATGTTGATCCCCGAATTCGTCACCGGCGCTAACTCTCAGCTCTTCTCCTCCTTGCAGATACCATTTGGAGAAGGTTTGTCGGGGTGGGTGGCGGAGACCAAACGATCCATCGTGAACGGGAATCCTTCGGTCGAGCCCGGATATTTGAACGATCCGGAAAAATTCAGCTCGCTGCAATCCGCGTTGGCCGTTCCGCTGGAGGGCTCGAATGGTGTGATGGGAGTCCTGACCCTGTACGCCGCTGCCCCTGGTAACTTTGTTCCCGACCATCTACGCATTTTGTCGGCGGTCACGACCAAGCTCGCTTTGTCGATCGAGAATGCCCTCAAGTACCGCCATGCAGAAAGCTGTGCGACCACGGACGGGCTCACTGGTCTGCCAAATGTGCGTTCGCTCTTCATTTACTTGGATAGCGAACTGGCCCGCGCAAAGCGTGACGGCCATCCGGTATCTGTTCTGCTCTGCGACCTGGACGGTTTCAAACAGGTGAACGATCAGTTCGGACACCTGGAAGGCAACAGAGTGTTGCGCCGAGTCGCGGAACTTCTTCGCGAGAACTGCCGCGAATACGACTACGTCGCTCGGATGGGCGGAGACGAGTTCGTCGTCGTCCTCCCGGGCTGCCCTCATGAATCCGTTCAGGCAATGCTGAAATTGATCGCGGGAGTCGCGCGCATCGCGGGGAAGGAAGTGGTCGGCGCGGATCTGCTGGAGATGAGCGTCGGCGTTGCATCTTACCCGGCCGACGGAATCGATGCGGAGCAACTGCTCGCACAAGCCGACCGCTGCATGTACAAAGTGAAACAGAGCGCGAAAGAAATTCGGGCGGCGGCGTCTGCTAGCGACCTCGCTCGCCTGGGCGAAGAAATCCGCGAGCAATCGGCAGTGGTCGTCAACTAATCAACCAAACCGGCAGCAAGTCACTTTGATTCTTGCCCGTCGGCATGAGAATTCTTGATCATCGGCGGAAGTTCAAGGCAGACAGAAGGCTTGGTGCAGTTGCATCGCGCAATGGTTGAGAGCCGTGAAACGCCCCTATCTTCTCGAGAGATCCGTTCGCTCGGATTAAAGGTGGGGTCGCGATGCAGGAAGCCTTCCCGGTCATTAATCGAACCTCGGTGCCCGTGAAGAAGACGGATGATTCGATCCTCGTCGAATGGAATGACACAAATCCAAATGCCGTTGTGGCAATCATGATCAGGTTTGTTTGCAGTATCAGGGCGACCATGTTTCCCTTGATTATGGGCCGTTGGCCCTGGTCCCCGATCCAACGTTCGACCTAACTAAGCCGGTACTCAAGGCGGCCTTGCGGAGGCCGAGCGGATTCAGACGTCGGCTCGAAGTCGAGACGGTTCGCAATACGACAAATCCGCGCTGTCCGCCAAGCGCTTTTTCTTAATGGCGTTCCCGCACCGTCGCCGGTTTGGGGGCGCCCGCGGTCTCGTTGGCTTTCTTCGAAAGCACCACTGTGTTCGGATCCACGGTGATTTCCTTCAGCCGCTGGACTACTTCCGCAGTACCGCCTCCCTGGTAACGGCCGCCCAGCTGCGCCGCAAGAAACTTCTCCGCCGCCATGAACATAGCCATATTGTTCACAGGTCGCGCGAAGCCGTGTCCCTCATCCGGAGCGAGCAGGTACTCCACCGGAAGCCCGTTCTCCCGCAGCGCGATCACGATCTGCTCGGCTTCAGATCGATTCACACGCGGATCGCGCGCGCCTTGCACCACCAGCACCGGCGTCTTGATCTTCCCCGCCGCGCTCAAGGGCGACCGCTCCTTCAGCCAGGCTTTGCCGTCCGGAGTTCCCGGATCGGCCATCCGCGTATACATGATCTTGCGCTGAGCTTCCCAGTACGGCGGGATTGCATTGAGCAGCGTCATCAGGTTCGAAGGGCCGGACACGTCCACCGCCGCGCGGTACAGGTCTGGAGTGACCGTAATTCCGACGAGGGCCGAGTACCCGCCATACGAACCGCCCATGATGGCGACGCGCTTCGGATCGGAAATGCCCTCGGCCACCAGATACTTGACGCCCCAGGTGACATCGTCCTGCATTTTTCGTCCCCACTCGCCGTTGCCCGCGTTGAGATACTTTTTTCCGTAGCCGGTCGACCCGCGGAAATTCGGCATCAGGACCGCATAGCCGCGATTGGCAAAGAACTGAGCGAGCGGAAAGTATCCCCAAACGTCCCGAGCCCACGGTCCGCCGTGCGGCACGATCAGCGTCGGCAATCCTTTCCCGGACGAACCCTTCGGCAGAGTCAGATACGCAGGAATCCCCAGGCCGTCCGAAGAGGTATACCGGATCGCCTGCATCGGCGCTAAAGCTTCACGCGGAAGCTTTTCCCGAATCCGATATTGCATCGTCAGCCGGCGCGTCTTCCGATCGAAGAGGTACACTTCACCCGGCTCAGTATCGCAGGAAGCCGTCACCAGCCACACCCGCTCGTCGTCGGTGCGCGAACCCAGGCCGATTTCTTTGCCCGGCAGCTTCGCTTCCAGCCACTTGTAATCGGCTTCGACGAGCTTGTCTTTGAAATAACGCCTGGTCCGCTCATCCTGGTACGATGTCGCGACCAGCTCGCCGGTCGCTTCGGAAAACAGTGCCGATCCGAAATCGACGCGCTTCAGAGGATCGGATTCCACAGGCTGGACCGCGCCGGTCTCCGGATCGAACAATACCAGCGCCAGTAGGTCCACATCGTCGCCCTTGTTAGTTTTCATGTAGACGCGTCTGGCATCCTGGTGGAAGCGCACCGGCGCACATTCCTCGAAAACGTTGCAGGAGTAGATTTTCGTGAAACCCTCCGGTTCCACCCGGAGGACTTCCTGGTCTCCGTTATCAGCCACTCGGGTAGCTAGCCGTAGGGTCCCGCTGAGATCGAAGATCCAGCCCGAAATCCGCTCCGTATTCTTGCGAATCAGCGTCCGTGCCCCGGTGGAGATGGAGAGGCGGTAAAGGTCGTGCCATGCCTTGTCCCGGTCGTTAAGTCCGATGTAGAAAACATCCGAGTCGTTCTTGGGCGTGCTGAGCAACTGTACCCGCACGCCTTTCAATCCCGTTAGGTCGCGCGACGACGGCGCATCGGCGCTCGCCGGCGCGCCCGCAGCCGGATCGACTGTATAAACGTTGAAGTTCTCGTCGCCGTCGTGATCTTTGACGTAGGCGATGTACTTCCCATCGCGGCTCCACAAGTAGCTGCCGATCGGACGCTTCGTTTCCGAAGTCAGCAGCCTGGCGGAGCTGAACGGCTCCTCGGTCCTTTTTGCCCATAGGTTTCGCGTGTCTTTCCACGGTTTGATAAACGCTAGGTACTTACCATCCGGTGAGACTTGGGCCCCGGTGATCTCGGGATTCCCAAACAGCAACTCGCGGTCGATCAGCACCTGCGCGGAAGAGCCTTGCGCGGCGAGCGTTGACGCCAGGGCCGTCAAAACTGAGATGGTCGTGAACCGGCTTTTCATAACGCGGATCTCCTTTTCCAGGAAAGGGTTCGCAGTGGCACCTGACTCGCTTCTTCTTGTAATCGGCTTCGATGAACTTATCCTTTAGCCATTCGCAGGATCCGCTCAAGACGCCGGCGTTCGAGATTCGAGTGACAAGACGCCAAGTTTGTAGCAGGAATAGACCAGGTACATCGCCGGCAGTGCGAGCAGCGAAAGTCTCCAGCCGATGGTCTGGCTGGATTGGTCGATCCCTGCGGCGATCGCGGCTCCCACCAGATAGTAAGGGAACGCCCAGAGATGACACTGCTTCCACACGGCGAGCAGCGTGGATTTAGAGACGAGCGCCAGAATCAGCGAGATCATCCCGGTGTTCATCACGAAGAACACCGTCGCCGCCGGAGCCAGCGCGATCCACACGTGAACTTCTCCCGGCACGGCGTGTGCAGACCCGTATGCCAGCGCCGTGCTGATGACCACGGTCGAGGCGTTGAACAGCACCTGTACCATCTTGGGACGGGTCTTCGGCCTCCAGAGGCACTGCACCAGCGTCGCAGCAAAGGCCAAGGTAAGCGTTTCTACCAGGCTGAGCTGGGTCAGCGCGATCAGGATGAACACGAAGTTCACCGAGATCGTGCCGTGGAGCCCGGGTAGCCTTACCTTCATCGTTGAAGCGATACACGCCAACGAGAGGCAGGCCAGATATCGAGCCACATCCGGGAACTGGCTGAACCAGATCAGCGTTCCGGCGAGCAGCCCGAATCCGAGCGCCACGCTAACTCCGATATAGAGTTTGGCCTTGGCAGGCATACAAGTGTCCTCTATGAACAGAAAGTCAGTGTCAGTCTCCCCAGACGACACTCCAGGAGTCGTCGTCGCCGGAGTCGAGAGCCTGCATGCTGTCGGGGAGGATAATGGAGTCGCCCCAGACGACGCTGAAACCACCTCCGCCGTCGTCCATGCCCCAGATAACGGAGTCGCCCCAAACCACCGAGAATCCGCCGCCGTCATCGCCGCTAAACACATCAAAGCCATACACGGCGTTGTCGCCCCAGATCACCGAGTCTCCCCAACTCGTCGAGAAGTTGCGGGTGATCGTAACGTATTGGGTCCAGCTGGTGTGCAACACCGCGGTCGCCGACAATGCAGGCAGACTAGTGAGATCGTAGTTGTTAATAGCGGCCCCAATATCCAGGTAGCCCGCGCCAACCTCAAAAATATCCGACTGGAGGTTAAAAGGGGTAAAGCTGATCCGGTCGTACGCCGTGGTCAATAACGGCAGCGATTTCCAAGCGGTCTTCATGAGACGCGCTTTCACCTGGTCCGGCGTAAGCGAAGGATTCTGCTGGAGCAGCAGAGCCGCGGCGCCCGAGACCACTGGCGTTGCCATGCTTGTGCCGCTAAGCCGCAGATAACTGGTCGAAGTTCCAGTGCCGCCGGTCTGATAGTACGAGTTAGGGACCAGGAACGCGGGGTAATTGGTCGCAAGCGTCGAGTTCGGAGACAGCAGGGAAACCGTGCCGTTACCCGGAGCAACCACGTCCGGCTTCACGATGTGATCGATCGCGGTGGGGCCCTTCGAGCTATAGCTGGCGATCACGTCGTCGCTTCGCGTGGCCGTTCCCATGTCATTCATGGCGCCGACGGTGATGACGTAAGGATCGTTGCCGGGAGCCACGATGGTGCCATATCCGTGTTCATCCATGGAGTTGTCGCGTCCGTAGTTTCCAGCCGCCGCGACCACGATGATTCCCGCCTTCCACGCGGCTTCCGCGGCTTGGCACAGCGGATCGAGCTTATAGCTCTCCCACACCGGACGTCCTAAGGAGAGATTGATCACCCGGATGTTATAGGTGCTCTTCAACGTGATGGCTTCATCGATGGCCGCGATCACGCTGGCGTCCGTTCCGGAGCCATTAGCGTCCAGCACGCGGAGATTAATCAGGTTCACGTTCGGCGCGACGCCCTGCAGGGTGCGCGTGAAACTGGGTCCCGTCGAATCCGCGCCATTGCTGCCCACGATGCCGGCAACGTGCGTGCCGTGACCATACTGATCCGAAGCATCGAGGCCGGTAACGAAGCTCTGGCTGTACACCACGCGCGAGCCGGCGCCGTTGGCGGTCTGCAGATCGTCGTGCTGCGCATAGATGCCGCTGTCAATCACGGCCACGCCGACGCCGGTACCGTCATACCCGAGGCTCCAGGCGGCATTCGCGTTCACCGTCGTGGTGGTGATGTCCAGAGAGCCCTGGGTGGGCCGGTTGGGCGAGATGTAAACGACGTTGGAATCGGTAGCTACCGTCTGAATCACGGTGGGGGTCAGCGTCGCCGATATCGCATTGATGTGCACGAATTGTTTTGTGCCCGGCGACGAGGCGAGCACCTTCAATTCGTTCTTGCTGGGCGACGTGTTGTATTGCACAATGACAGCGACCGGCGACGCAGTCGTACTGAGCGTGGCGCCCAGATCCGGCGCGATCTTTGACTGCGCGAGAACGACGCTCGCGAACGCGATTAGTGCTAAGCTTCTGAAGAAATTTTTCATGACGTTGTCCTGATATCCTCTCTTGGATCAGTCACCCCAGACCGCATTGCCGCGAAGGTCCAGTACCGACGCGAGATGATGTCTAACACTCTCGATCCAATGTCGATCCGTCAACCGGCCGATTCCATTCATCGAGAGGCTTTTCTTCAACACTTGGTTTGTATTCACAAGTCCTCCTGCGTCAGTTGGCTTTCTTGAAGCAATTCGCACGCCGCATTTAGTCTTGTTGAAATACAGGCAGTTACTCGAGTTCGATAACGTATATTGGGACAGATTGTCGCATTTCACGGGCGCTGAGACCTTTCTTGTCGCCGCCCGCAAAGGAACAAGCTCTTAGTGGGGAAGGCTCCGTGTGCTGTACGTGACTACGCGAGGCGCAGTACTACTGTTCGCCTCGTCGGTCCTGCTCGACACGCTTACGGCGCTAAGTGCACGGGACTCGAGGGTAGCGCGGCGACGAACCGTTTAGTATTAAAGGATGGCGCGGACGCTGAAAGATTTGATTTGTCGGCGCGCATTCTTGCGATCTCTCCGTAATGCAGAATCGCGACGCGATGGCACGGTGAGTGCGACGTTCGATCCGCCTCCGGAGCGGGCCCCGGCCGAAGCCGCGGCGTTGCTGCCGTCTAGGCCGTGGCTTTTCGGGACTTTTGTCCCGGGGGCGGGTAGGGGGTTTTTACCAGTTGGTCTCATGTTAACAGCGGGAAGAGACGATTACCGGTACGTGCTATGCTCTTTTTAAGGTTAGGCAAACGTACGGATCGGAGAATCGCTGGAATGTACAAACTTCGCGTTGGGCTGTTGTTGGCCTGTTCTGGACTACCTGCCATATCAGTCTCGGGCGCCACACTGTATGCCGTTTCGTTCTCAGATAACGACTTCGGAACTTTGGACTCGACCACCGGAATCTTCTCTCCAATCGCTCTGGGGCAAACTCCCTCCTTGGACGGAATGGGTTTCACATCGGGTGGAGCGATGTACGCCACGGATACGGCAAACGGAGTCTATCAAGTCGACCCGGAAACCGGCGGCTTGACCACGCTCTCTAGTTCTATCGCGTATTCGGCGACGGGTTCCACCGTCGGCCCTGACGGGCTGATCTACGCGGTGGACGGCAGCACCAGCGCCGTTTTCTATAGCATCAATCCGATTAGCTTGGTGGTCAAAGTGATCAGCGCGGGCCTCGGCTTCTCGAGTGGGAGTGACGGGCTGGCAGTATTTGCCAGCGGTCCCTGTACGGGCGGAATTTGCTTTTATACGGATACCTACGGGGGGGCCGGAGGGGACACGCTGGAGGCCGTGGATCCTGTCACGGGCGGTGTGAGCGCGATCGGAGGATTCGGAGCCGGAATCAATATTTATGCCGGCGCCGACGCAAATGGAACAGTCTACGGTGTAGGCCCCGACTCGAACCTGTACACCCTCAATACGACGACTGGAGTCGCCACGGCAGCCGTTACAATCACTGGCGACAACCCGCCTTGGTTCGCGCTCGCGTTTGAAACGCCGGAGCCTTCGACGGAAATGTTGGTCGGCCTCGGCCTGGGACTGGCCGGCTTGGCGTCCGCAGTTCGCCGTTGGCGTCGATAGATTTTTCATGACCTTGTCCTGATATCCTCTTTTGGATCAGTCACCCCAGTCGCCTCCGTGGTCCTGTTGGCGGCGCTTACAGCGCTAAGTGCACGGGACTCGATGGTAGTGCCGCGATGAGCCGCTGCGTATAGGGATGGCGTGGGCTCTGAAAGATCTGATCGGTCGGCGCGCATTCCACAATCTCTCCGGCATGCAGAATCGCGACGCGATGGCACAGCATTGCGACCGACAGAAGATCGTGCGAGATGAACAGCATCCCCATGTCGAGCTCGCGGCTGAGCCTCGCGAACAGTTGCAGGATTTCTGACTGTGTGATCACATCGAGCGCGCTGGTGGGCTCATCTGCCAGCAGCAAGGAAGGACGATGGAGGATCGCCATCGCGATCAGGACCCGCTGCGCGAGCCCGACGCTCAACTGGCGCGGAAATTTGCGGAGAAATTGAACGTCGGCAGGCAGGCTGACGGTTTCGAGCAACTCCATCGCGCGCGATTTCCATGATCCCGGCGTGCCTCCGTGGCATCGCCACGCCTCTTTGAGCTGAGTGCCGATGCGCAGAGCCGGATTTAGCGCGGTCATGGGACTTTGCAACACCAGTCCAATTTCCTTCCCGCGAATGCGGCGCAACTCGCGTTCGTTCAATTGCATGAGATCGCGGCTCTGGATATAGCCCTCGCAATCGCGGCCATTAAAATCGATAGTCCCACGCGCGACGCCGCCCTTTAAGTCGAGGAGCCGGAGTATCGCCATCGCGAGCGTGCTTTTCCCGGAGCCGCTCTGTCCAACCAACCCGAGGATTTCACCGCGCCGGACCTCGAGCGACAGGGAGCGCAGGACACCGGGCTTGCCCGGATAATCGACCGATACGTTCACGGAAAGCAGGGGCCGCGCATTCATGGTCGACGCATTCATCTTTCTAAATCGAACAACCGTGATTCACTGCCGTCGCGATTGCATCGCGGATGCATCTATCATGAGCCGCTCGGCATTCCAAAACGTCTGCGGATTCAGAGGCACGGGCCGGGCGTTCAGGACGGCCGGAGAAACCGCGGAGAGCACGTTCTTGTTTACAAGATAAATGATCGGCTCCTGCTCGGCGGCGATCTGCTGTACGCGATCGAAGGCCGCCTTGCGCTTTCGATAATCGAGCTGCGATGCCTGCACTCGCATCAGCCGGTCGATTTCCTCTTCCCACGCGGTCGCCGGCTTAAGCTGCTTTGGATTCCAGGAATGCATGCTCGAGGAGCTCAGCCAGATATTCATCTGCATATTCGGGTCAATATCGACGTTTACAAGTCCCAACAGCACTGCATCGTAGTCGAGCGTCCGGTTCATTCTTTCTAGAAGAGCGGGAAAGTCGAGCGTCGCAACGTTCAGCTTGATGCCGATCTTCGCGAGATCCTGCTGCATCATCGCAGCGGCTCGCTGCCTGGCCTGGTTTCCGGAATTCGTCACGATAGTGAACTCAACTCTGTGTCCTGCCTGATCCGATAGCACGCCGTCCGCGAATCGAAACCCTACCTTGGCCAGATCGCGCAGCGCCTGCTCCGGGCGGTACGCTGGAGGCTTCAGGGCGGCACTCACCCAAAGATGATTCGCGGGCGAAACGGGACCGGCCGCGGGCGTCGCGTGACCCCGATACACCATGCGGCACAGATCGTCACGCTGGATCGACTGCGAAATCGATTTGCGAAAGATCGTGGATTGAAACCAGGCTTTCTTATATGGCGCGATAGGCGCGCCGGCGGACTGGTTGAACCACAAGAATTCGGAATCCATGCCGGGTCCGGAGTCGTGGACCGAGTGCGGGAATTGTCCTCGCAGCCGCTCGAAATGCTCCGGCTCCAGCGTATTGATCAATTGCAACTCACCGCGCTCGAAGCGCAGCAGCTCGATTTCGCGATTCTGCTGGATATCGAGATGGATGGCGTCTAGATACGGCAGCCGATGGCCGGCCGAGTCGCTCTTCCAATAGCCGGGGTTCCGCTCCAGCGCGACGTAGGCGCCCGGCTTGTACTCTTTCACGCGAAACGGGCCCAGCACGGCCGCATCCCAATTCAAAGCATGGCTCGAAGCGTCTTTGTTCGATGCGCCCTGATTCGATGAATGTCCCGAAACAATCGCGACCTGATCGAACATACGATCGAGTCCAGCGACGGGCGCGGGAAATCGAAGCACAATCTTGTGCGGGCCGTCCAGAATGGCTTCGACATTGCCTTCACCGGAGCGAAACGCATCGCCCGTGGCGGAGTGCAGCGAGGGTTCCATTAACCTGCGGAAGGTATAGGCGACATCTTCGGATGAAAAAGGCGTACCGTCGGAGAATTTGACGTTTTCGCGCAGGCGCAACGCGATCGCGCGTCCGCCTTCCGTCACTTTCCAGGACAACGCGAGTTCCGGCTCCAGCTCCTGCGTCAGCCGGTTCACGCGCATCAACACTCCACCGGTCAGGTAGCGGATGGTCTCAGAAGCGTTGTCCTCAACCAGCGCGGGATCGAATGTCTTGGGTTCGTTTCGTATACAGAAGCGCAACTCCTGGGCGGCCTGAACGCTTAGCGCAGTGCACAAAGTTAATACAATCAGTCTCATCCGGAAAGGTTCTCCCTTCGAGCGATGATCTGGAAGCAGAACACCACCACGACCAGCATTCCCGCAGGCGCGAGCAGCCACGGATTGGTTCGTACTTCGGAAAAACGCTCGAGATCGCGCAGCAAGTTGCCCCAGGATGGCATCGGCTCGGCGACGCCTAATCCGAGCAGCCCCAGGTTCGCCTCGCTCAAGATAAACAGCGGAATCGATATGAGGAATTGCGTGAGTAGCACCGGCTTCAAGTTCGGCAGCAGGTGGACCAACACGATGCGAAGTCCAGAGGAGCCTGAGGCACGGGCTTGCAGCATGAATTCGGACCGGCGCGTAGCGACCACGGCGGCCCGCACTACTCGCGCGGGTCCGGCCCAACCGAGGGCGCCCAGAAGCAGAAACGTGATCGAAATCGAGGCCACCGGCGCGACATCTAAGGGAAGGAACGCGCGCACGGTGATTAGAAGAAACATCCACGGCAGTGATAACCAAAGGTCGGTTGCGGCCAGAAATGCGTTCTCCCACCAGCCACTGAAAAAACCCGCCGTTGCGCCGGCCGCCGCCGCGATGACGGTTGCGAGCAGAGCCGCCGCCGGCGCGAGCATCAGCGAAATTCGGCTGCCGTACAGCAGGCGCGATAGCCGATCGCGGCCCAGTTCATCGGTGCCCAGCGGAAAATGCGCGGACGGTGAAGCGTTCGGCGTCTCGCGAAACTGCGTCGCATAGGACGCGGGTGCGAAAACATCCGCGCCGAGCGCAGTCACGAAGATCATCGTCAACACGGCGATTGCGATTTTCCTCATCGCGATACCGCCATCTGAGGCTCCAGCGGAGCCTCTCTATGAAGCCCGGCGATCGCGATATTCGCCGCCACGTTGGCGGAGCGCGTAATCAGCGCCAGCAGCAAAGTCACGGTGACCAGGATGGGCAGATCGCGTCCCAGCGCGGCTTGCCAGGTCAGCTGGCCGATTCCGGGAATGTCGCAGACGGCTTCAATCGGGATCGCGGCGCTGAAGGCGAGGCTGACGGAAACACCGGCGAGCGCGAGCAACTCCGGTAAGATCGACGGCAGCACGTGCCAGACCATGATTCTGACGCGCCCGAGGCCCTTGGCTCGCGCGAGTAAAACGTGCGGCTCTCTCGCGACGCTCTCGATCAGCCCGCGCGAATAGCTGTAGACCTTGGGGAGTATGATCAGCGCGATTGCCCACCACCACTGCGCCCGCGCGACCAATACCAGCATTCCGATGAGCGCCGCCGGAACACACAGAAGCAGCGCCGCTAGCCCCGACGTGACGCCCGACGTGAACCACTCGAATGCGCCGCGATGCCACCTGTAACGCCCCTCCGAGCTCTGAGTTGCGAAAATCGCAAGCGCCAGCCCCAACACCCATCCCGCAATGAGCCCACAACCTGCCAGGCGCAGGGTAGCAGGGGCGCGATCCGCCAGCAACTCGCGCACTGGGCGCTTCAGCGAATACGAAACTCCGAAATCGCCGTGCGCTAGCCCCCTGAGATAACTCACATAGTAGCGCGCAAGATGGCGATCTCCTGAGCGCGAATCGTGCAACGCTTGAAGCGACGCGGCGGAAAGACGGGGGTCGAAGTCGCGCTCGTCTGAATCCGCGCCGGGGGCCAAGCGGACCAGGGTTGCCGCGAACAGCGCGCCGGCCAGCGCCGTCAGCATCAGCCCCGCAATGTGTCTAGCGAGTCTGCGCGACCAGATAACGATGCCCGCCATCATCCCCGCCCCCCTTTCACCGCGATCGTTTCTAAGTTGATGGTTCCCGCGGCGGCGGTTTCTACAGAGTTGCTTTGTGTAGCGGTGATTTCGCGCAAGCGCTCCATCACCAGCACCAATAGAAAGTTCATCGACATCGTACCGGTGACGCCTGGCAGCTTCACCTTCATGCGCGATGCAATCAGCGCTATCGCGCAATAGAACGCATACCGCGCCCAGTCCTGCGTCTCCCCGTGGATTAGGCTATAACCGAGGCTCGCCGCGCCGAGTGCGCCGACCAGCCCGATATACGCGATTGAAGGACGAAACGTCATAGCTACCCTAAGTAATCTGCCGTACAACCCGCCGCGAGTGCGGCTGGAAAAGCCTCGATCTTCGCCACCGCCGCCCTTGCAGACTGCGACTGCACAGTCTATGGCTAGAACGTTCATCGTCATGAATTATCAGGCGCTTCAGGGTCTGATGGCGAAAGCCGCTAGGGCTAAGGGGAATCACTTAGGGCACGCAAGCACACCCATTCGCGTAGTGTTCATTTATTCGCAGTGTGCTCAAGCCGCTTCTCGATAGTAGTAATTCAGCATTCCGCGCCGGGTTCATGCGAGGCAACTCTCTCAAAATCAGACGTATGATGGCCCACGGCGAATAATGCTTCGCCGAATGTAGTCAAAATTGAGGATGAGAATTCCACAAGGAGATCACTGGATGCGGCGCTAGTGCGGATCATCTGAGGCGACCACCTGCTGTTTAGACAGGTGGTCTACCTGTAATACGCCTATGTGTTTGATTTTATTGGTCGGGGCGGGGCGATTTGAACGCCCGACCCGCTGCGCCCAAGGCAGATTCCGGCGTCGGATTGAAAAGCCTTGTTTTCAACATATTCTTTTTCAATCAGATGCGGGCAATCGGTGGAAAGGTATTGAAATTTTTTGGAAGTCGGAGGCATCGGCATCCTCATTTTTATCTACGTCGCCAGACCAACCTGACCGCGAAGCACGCGTCCTGTCTTCCGGTTCTTCCTCGCGTTTACAACCGGTGCGATTCGGGTGCCGTGACGCAGTAAATTTGACCCTTGGTGAAGATTGCCGATGTCCTGGGTGTCACGCTGGACGAGCTGGCCGGCAGGAAGAGCGTCAGCGGCGAAGGCCAGATCCACAACCCCGAACTGCACCGGCTGTATAAGAAAGTCGATCAGCTATCGGATGAGGATCAGAAGGCGCTGGTGGTCGTGCTGGATAGTCTGGTCTAGCGGTCGCGGGTAAGAAGAGTTGACGGAGTGATCGATTCGGAAAGACGCTGGAGCAGTCGAGAAAAATGCGGGATATGCTCCCTGATTTCCCCCCTTACTAGGCCATTTTCATATGGTTCTGTCCGGACATCCTGTCGCTTTGGACCGGTGACCTACGCCCTCGTTCGGCGCATGGCATCTTTGGCATTACGAATGATGTGTTCGGACGCACGGAAGGCGAGCGCTTCGATGGTCAGGGTGGGGTGATTACGCCCGCCAGTGACCAGATTGCTGCCGTCCACGATGAACAGGTTGGGCACGTCGTGGGCCTGGTGATACTTGTCAACCACCGACGTCTTTGGATCGTTTCCCATCCGGCAGCTACCGCGGTTGTGCGCGCCGCCGCGAGATTCGCTGACCGGCGGCGCCCAGACCTTCTTTGCTCCAGCGGCCTCCACAACCTCGATAGACTTCTGGCGGAAGAACTCCATGTTCTTTTTGTCGTCGGCGTGGGCCGTCGACGTGATGCGCATGGCCGGAAGACCCCAACTGTCCTTCACGTCTGGATCCAGATCGACGCGGTTCGTCTCCATGGGCAGTTGGGTGACGAAAGAAGTGATCGTCATCCGGTGGTTCGCCTCTTCTCTGAGCGCCTTCTTGTATCCTTCACCCCAGCGCGGGGCGTCCGGCGACAACCCTTCCAGGCCGAGTTCGAGCGGGGTCAGATAACCGCGGGCGGTCATCCGCCCGCCGCCGTAGAAGCCGCGCTTGGGATCCGAATGCACATAGTCCACGATGCCGGCGCCGGAAATAACGCCCTTGTACTCGTTCAGCGGATGCTCGAACAGTGCGCTGACGTTGACCGTATTGCCGAACATCACATGCTTTCCGACCATGCCGCTCGAGTTCGCGAGCCCGTCCGGGAACCGGGCCGACTTCGACATCAGCAAAAGGCGGGCCGACTCCGAGCCATTTGCGGACAGGATCACCGCCTTCGCTCTTTGCCGCACCTCGTGTTTCTGGGCATCGAAATACACGACGCCAGTGACTCGACCGCTATTGTCCACCGAGATCTCGCGCACGTAGCTTCTCACGCGAATTTCGCAGCGGCCAGTCTTCTCGGCAATCGGCAGCACGGTGACCGCCGAACTGGAGCGCGCACGCACCTGGCAGCCGTAGCCCGAACAGATGCCACAGTTGACGCACGCGGCACGCCCCATATACGGCTTGGTTATGATCGCGAGAGGCCCGGGAACGACGGTCAATCCCAGCTTGGCCGCCGCCGTATTGAACAGCGCTCCGGAGCTCTTGAGGGGTACCGGCGGTACCGGATACTCCTTTGACATCGGTGCGACGAACGGCGAATTCACGCGCAGACCCGAGATGCCCATTTCCCATTCGGCCTGGGTGTAGTAGGGTTCCAGCTCCTCGTAAGTGATCGGCCAGTCCGCCATGCCGGTGCCCGAAGGAATGGTCGGATCGTGAGAGACCTCCCGGAATTCATACGGCAAGTGCCGCCAACTGCTGCCGCCGTAGGTGACGGTACCGCCGCCCACCACGCACCCATAGCTGTGTGTGCCCGGCACGGCTTTGGTTTTGTCATTGGGGCGAAAGGTGTTGCGCTGCTGAGCGGGATCGCTCATCAACCGATCCTCGTCGCTCAAGTTGCGATTCAGCCACTCGTCCTTGTTGTATTCGTGCTCGCGGCCGTACTTTCCCCAGCTTCCCTGCTCCAGGACCACGACCGAAAAACCGGCCACTGACAACTGCTTGGCCATGATCCCCCCGGCCGCTCCTGAGCCGATCACAACGTAGTCGACCTCGGTTGATGTCGGAAAGTGTTTCATCGTCGTCTCTCCTCTGCGCCTGACGCCGGGGATGGGGGCTGAGCGTCGTAGTAGCCGAATGGCGGCTTGTGGTTCAGCGAATCGTCGTAGCCGATAAGCGTCCAGCCAATTTTGTCGTAATTGCCGCCATGCGCTGGGCGGGAGAAGAACCCGATGACCGTGTGGGTCCGGACGGCCCTGAAGAATGGCGTCTTCTCGATTGAGGTGAGCACCTTGATCTGCTGCTCGGAGGTGAGCGCCGAGAACATACCGGCTTCGGGAAAAAGCTGCTGCGTCTTCAACTGAAGATCATGCAAACCCTGAAGGTAGACGGGCCGGCTGTTCCTCAAGAAAGTGAAAAGGGCCTGATCGATGAAATAGAGGCAATGGGCCTCGCGTGCGCCGGGGCTCTCGTCGGTGGGGATGATCTGAGCCGCCATTGCCCCGATCTCCGCGGCCTGCGCATCGGTGAAGAAGGTGAGGCGCGGCAATTGCCCCGCTTTTACCGCCTTACCCACGTGCTTCTGAGCAGCGAGAATGCCTGGGTAGTTGGCCGCGACCCACGCGGCGTTCACGCCCGTCACGGAAGCGAGAACGAATGACCGTCGTGATTGCCCCTTGGTGCTCATGCTTTCTCTCCTTTCATAAGCTCAAGCCGCTTGTGAAAGCGGCTGCGGCCTGCGCTGACTTTGAAGCTCTGGCGTATGTCGTCAGGTCGCCGAGCGTGTTTGCAAAGGCTGCAACCGCTTTCCGCCGGATCACAGTTCGTTACCACCAGCCGACTAAGCGTATCAAATTTCTGTGCCGGCAGCGCGAGGCGGGTGACCATTTGCGCAGCATCGGATCACTGGTCTGTTGCAGACGCGTACGCTCGCCGGCTACACGCTCAACACCGGGCACGGCGATTGGCGAATGATTCCATAGGCGTGGGTTCGCAGGCGGCCCAGCGTCTCATGCACGACGCCGCGCCCGATCACCACCAGATCCGCTCCGTGCCGGCGCGCCTCTTCGCGAACACGGTCCGCCACATGGCCGATGGTCACGCACAGCGGCGCCTTTATACCCGCCGATTCCTGCAGATCCTCCACCGTCTGGCGCGTTTCCTTCCGGATTTCCTCTTCAAACTCCCGGTCCACCTGGCGAGCGTGACCGGCTTCCATCCCGGGAATCACATTCACCAGCCGCAGCGTCGCCTGAGCGTCGTGAGCGAGCTCACTCGCCCACTTCATGAGCGGAACACTGTTGGGTGTGCCATCCACCGCGCAGAGGATGTTGCGGTAGGCGATGTGATGGCGGAAGGGCGGCTCCGCCACGTGAGCCGCGGTCCACACCGGACACTTGGCGTCGTGCAGAACCTTCGCCGTCACGGAGCCGAGCAGCAGGCTTCGGAACGGCCCGTACCCATGCGTCGGCATCATGATCAGGTCGACATCGTGCGTGTGCGCAAAGTCCGTGATCACCTGCGCCGGATCGCCGAGTTCGGCGACGCGCTCGACGCGAAGGTGCGCAAACTCTCTTGTCAGCGAACTTTCGAGTGTCGCCTTGCGATCCCGCAGCAACTCTTCCGGGTCCACCACCACCCCGCCGCCTGGATCGCCCATGGCGCCGTAATAGAAAGGTTGTACCGCGCTCAGCAGCGTGATCTTGGCGTGATAGCGGCTGGCCATCGATTCGACAAACCCGACGGCGCCGCAGCAGCGCTCGGAAAAATCGATGGGAAATAGGATGTGTTTGATGTTCAGCATGGCGCTTACCTCGTTGATCGAATGTGCAACCGTCGCGCCAACGCGGTTTCCGCTCTAATCCTCTATAGCAATGAGCACAGCGGCGAGACAGCGCGAGCCAGGTAGACCGCCGGCTGGGGCATTTCACCCGCCCGAGGCAAACCCTTTGCGCCACATCGCGCAGGCTGGTTATGAACTGTCGCGGTCGGGCCCAAATGCAAATCCCCCCGATTCTCCGCCCAACGGGGGCCGATCAAGAGCGCTTGGTAACATGAAAAGCTATGTCTTCGTCCGATCCCGTTGAAATTCTGAGCGGTCTATTGGAAACGTCGCGCTTCGGGATCATCGCGGTGGATCTCAACGGCCATTTGCAGGTCTGGAACCCCGGCGCCGAGCGGCTGTTCGGATGGAAAAAGGAGGAGGTGTTCGGCCGCCTGGCCGATGCGGCATTCCAGTTGCAGAACATGCCTCAAGGTGAAATCGAGTTACGCCTCCCCACCAAGGACGGCGCCGTTATCGATATCGAGGCCTGGGCAGGCCCATGGAGAGATGCCGGCGGAAGGGCGCAGGGGACGCTCGCCATCGTCGCCGCAGTCAGCGAGCGTCGCGCTTTGGAGCGGAAGCTCGCTCGGATCGAGCAGGAGTTCGTGCAGGTGACGGCCCGAGAGCAGGAAGCCCGCGATGGGATGCGGACCGCGCGACGGTTCCGCGAGCTGCTGGAGGCCGCTCCCGACGCCATCATTGAAGTAGATCGCGAGGGCCGGATCTTGTTGCTCAATTTGGCCACGGAAAAGCTGTTCGGCTATAAGCGCGAGGAATTGTTGGGCCAGCCGGTCGAAATCTTGGTTCCGAGGGCCCTGCATGCCAATCACGGACGGCATCGCGCGCATTACTGGGATCATCCGGTCACGCGCCCCATGGGCAGCGGTCTGGAGTTGCACGGCCGCCGCAAAGATGGTTCCTCCGTCCCCGTCGAAATCAGCCTGAGTCCCGTGAAATCGGAGGACGGGCTCCGCGTTACCGCCATCATTCGCGATATCAGCGAGCGCAAACACACCGAAGAGCGGTTTCGCGAGATGCAACAAACCTACACTCGCGAGCTGGAGTCCCGCAATCGCGAGGTGGAGCGCGCCAACCAGCTCAAGAGTGAATTCCTGGCGAGCATGAGCCACGAACTGCGCACGCCGCTGCACACCATTATCGGATTCGCCGAACTGCTGGCCGAGGAGTTGGAAGGGCCGCTCAACCCGAAGCAGCAGCGCTTCATGAATCACATTCACACGGATTCACTGCACTTGCTGGAGCTTATCAACGATATTCTGGACATCAGCAAGATCGAATCCGGACGTATCCAACTGCGCCGCGAGACCTTCGATATTGGCGGCGCGCTGGAAGAAGCCCTTTCCTCCGTGCGCCCGCAGGCGGCCGCAAAGTCGATCGCCATAGAAACCAACGTATCCATTCCCACCGCCATCTTCGCCGACCGGCTCCGCCTCAAACAGGTGCTCTTCAACCTGTTGAGCAACGCGTTGAAATTCACGCCGGAAGGCGGGAAGGTTCAGATCGATGCCGCCCTGCGGGATGGTTTTATCGAGATCTCGGTCAGCGACACCGGAATCGGTATTCCCCGCGAGCAGCACCAGGCCGTGTTCGACAAGTTCTATCAAATCGGCGCGACCACCAAAGGCGTGCGCGAAGGCACCGGCCTCGGCCTCGCCATCACCAAGGCGCTGGTGGAGGAACACGGCGGACGCATCCGGCTCGAAAGCGAGCCCGGCAAGGGCAGCCGTTTCACATTCACCATCGCCCTTCAGGAAATCGACGCTAAGGAAAACCCATGAAGACAGTCCTGATTGCCGACGATAAAGCGACCAGCCGCGAGCTGGTCCGGACTGTTCTGGAAAAGACCGGCTACGCGGTGGTCGAGGCGAGCGATGGAATCGAGGCGCTACGGAGTGCCCGGGAGTGTAAACCCGATCTGGTCATTCTCGACTTGCACATGCCTGGCTTGGATGGATTCGGCGTTGTTCGGGAAATCCGGCGCGATCGCGAATTGGCGGCCACCCCGGTGATGGCGCTCACGGCCAGCGCCATGCAAGGCGATCGCGAGCGGGCCCTTTCCGCCGGATTCACCGCCTACATCGCCAAACCGATTCAACTCAGTTTTCTGCGAAGCGAAGTCAAACGATTGTTACTCTAGGAGTTCTCTCATGTCAACGATCACTCATCCCGCACTCTCCGTGCTGATCATCGATGACAACGAAGGAAGCCTGGAAATGTTGTCGGCCGCCCTGGCCCAGCCGGGCTTGGAGATTCTCACCGCCTCCGATCCCGAACAGGGCCTGGACCTGGTCTATAGCAAGCATCCGCAGATCGTTCTCACCGACCTCGTCATGCCCAACCTGAACGGCATGGAGGTGCTGGAACGGATCATCGAATTCGATCCGTCCACGGAAGTGATCCTGATGACCGCGCACTATTCCACCGAATCCGCGGTCGAGGCGATCAAGAAGGGGGCCAGCGATTACCTGAACAAACCGATCTCGATCGCGGCGCTGCGCGAGCGCGTCGGAAAACTCGTCACGGAGGCACGTAAGCAACAGCGTTCGCGCCAGCTTGAAGGTGAGCTGTTGGCCAGCTCGGAATTCGAGGGGATCGTGGGCCGCAGCCCGGTGATGTGTGAGATGCTTCCGCAAATCCGCCGCGTGGCGCCGCACTATCGCACCGTGCTGATCACCGGCGACACCGGAACGGGAAAGGATCTTGTGGCGCGGGCATTTCACCGCCTGAGTCCGGTGTCGGCCGGACGCTATGTGGTGCTCAACTGCTCGGCCGTGGTGGAGACGCTTTTTGAAAGCGAGCTTTTCGGCCACGTAAAGGGCGCGTTCACCGGAGCAACCCAGGACAAGGCCGGATTGTTCGAGCACGCCCACGGCGGCACGCTGTTCTTGGACGAGATCGGCGATATGCCGCTCTCGACGCAAGCCAAGCTTCTGCGCGTATTGCAGGACCAGGAAGTGCAGCGCGTCGGATCGCTCACCCCGCGCAAGGTGGATGTGCGCGTCATCGCCGCCACCAATCGCGATCTTCGCGCCGCAGTCGCCGAAAAACGTTTTCGGGAGGACCTGTATTACCGGCTCACCATGGTGGAGATTCATGTTCCGCAGCTGGCCGAACGCAAGGAGGATCTGCCGCTGCTCGAACGCCACTTCATCGCACGATTTGCGGCCCAGTATAAGAAGGAAATCCGTGGCCTGACACACCGCGCGCAAGCGCGGCTCTCGCTGCACAATTGGCCGGGAAATGTGCGCGAGCTCGAGAACGTTCTCGGCCACGCCTGCATGATGGCCATGGGCGACACCATCGATATGCAGGATCTCCCGGCGTACTTGCGCTCCCCTGCGGGCGAGGAACCGTCAACCCAGACTCTGGCGTCCTCCACCGGGGTCGGAACGCTGGCGGAGCAGGAGCGTCTGTTGATCATCCGGGCGCTGGAGACTGCCGGTGGCAATCAGTCCGAAGCGGCTCGCATTTTGCGGATCGGCCGAGACGCACTCCGATACAAACTGAAAAAACACAATCTTGAAACTCACGTTGTGACGCACCGCTTGGCAGACGGCGAATAGCCCAGCCGCGGCTGTGAAGGAACGGAACGCTACCGCAATTCTCCTAGGCAAGAACCTGAGAGAGGGGCTCTGTTCCGGCTCCATGGCCTCGATTGCGTGAACTGGCGCAGCGGTTCGGTTCCTTGACACAGCGTTCCAGGCAGCTATCCGGTAAATACTTGCCGGATCGAGGCGCACAGCTTTGGCTTCTCAATTGCCCGTACACTTTCGGAGAAAGCCATATGTTCCCACCCAAAAGAATTCTCTTTCCGGTTGATTTCTCAGACCGCAGCTCAGCGGTTGTGCCCACGGTTGAAGCCTTCGCTCGTCGATTCGAGTCCGAGGTCACACTCTTCCACATAGAGAATCCGATCCCTCTTGATGGCTCCACTTACTCGCCCGAGGCTCAGCTCGACGCGCTGGCCGCGCGCGTGGAATTCAGGGGAGTCGCGGTGCGCACCAGGATTGCGACGGGAGACCCTGCGTCCGAAATCGTGCAGTTCGCGCACGATCAAATGACCGATCTGATCGTCATGCCGACGCATGGCTACGGCCCTTTTCGCCGGTTCCTGCTCGGGTCGGTAACGTTGAAGGTTCTTCACGACGCCTGGTGTCCGGTTTGGACGGATGCGCATACGGAAGCATTGCCTGCCAAACCGCGCTTCCGCAGTATGGTGTGCGCGCTCGATTTGACTCCTAAGAGCCACCCAACGCTTCAATGGGCGTGGCAGTTCGCCAAAGCCAACGACGCTAAGATCGTATTGGTCCACGCGGTTCCATTGCTCACGTCATACGGGGCGGAGTATGTGCAGCCGGAATGGCAGCAGCAGGTCGCCGACGAAGCGGGCCGACAGCTCGATTGTTTGCAGCGCAGCGAGCATACTCACGCTCCCATCGAGATCATTATGGGTGACGTTGCCGGCGCGGTCCGGACCGCAGTCGAGGCCGAGAAGGCAGATTTGCTTGTGATTGGACGCAGCGTGGACGACAGACTGCTGGGCCGGCTTCGCACGCATGCCTATCCGATCATCCGGCACTCGCCTTGCCCGGTGGTCAGCGTCTAGCACGTGAGACCGGCGCAAGAAGCGCACTTACTCTATCGGTCGTATGTCCGTTTCCCGACTGGGCCTCGCGAGGGGGGTGATGCATGACCGATCGGCAGAAACTTATCGGAATCGTCGTTTCGCCAAAGAAAACGTTCGATGCCATCAATCAGCGGCCAACCTGGATTTTTCCACTGGCCTTGCTCGTTATCTTCAATCTACTAACCCAGTTCGTTGTGTTTCAGGAGGTGGTGACCGACGCTAACTTCGACCAAATTGGCCGCGCCAAAATTGAATGGGATTCCCGGGAGGCGGGGTCGCAGCCCACGCCCGCCTCCGTAAAACAGCAGCTCGATATGCTGCGTAGCCAGCGAAAATATTGGTACGTCACGCCGCTCATTGGTATCCCGATCAGCCTGCTCCCCCTCTCCATATTTTTCTACATCGTCCTGCGACTGGCGAGGGCAGGCACCACTTTTCGCAAGGTGTTTGCCGTATTCTGTTGGTCTTTTCTGATCTACCGCTGCATCGGAGGCATTGCCGTGATCGCAGCCCTGTTGATCCATGGTTCGGCAAACTTCTTTCCCGCGCCTCCGGAAGCATGGTCGCCGACCAGCCTCGCTCAACTTGTCTCGCGAGATGCGGTGTCCCCCTATGTCTACGCCGCAATATCCAAGCTGGACATTTTTTTGGTCTGGTGGCTGGCAGTGCTGGCAACCGGCTTTTCCAGAACCTCAAAGAACTTGACCATCGCCAGGTCGGCGGCAATTGTGACGGCCACAGAAGTGGCATACCTTGCCATCAACGCCGCTGGCTGGCTACCCTAAGCGGCGCCATCACTTCTTCTTGCTATTGGTCTTTCTCGGCGGAATGTTCTGGTCGGCCCAATTCAGGATGACGTCCGCCACTTCCAGGTTGTTCGTGCCCAACATCATCATGTGGGTGGTGCCCTTGAAGACAGGGTTACCTAGTTCGTCCAGCTTGATGTAGTCGGCCTTAGCGATACCGTTGCCTCCAGCACGCCGCGCGTGGATCGCATCAACGGTCGCCTGGCACACCTCACTGGTTGCGGTGTAGTCGCCCTTCAAAGCCATGTAGGGAATATTGTTTTAAATGTTCAACAAGGATTTACGGCTTTCCATCACTGTTCTCCGTCGGCTTGCCCGATTATCCGCCTTTGGTGGTTGTCGTTGGTTACGTGGCGCTCGCCCTAGGCGACCTATTGAATCCCCAGTCGCCGGGGCCGTCAACGCTCCTGGAATGGACCGGCATTGTCCTGTTGACTGCTGCCTGCGCTGGAATACTCCTGGCCTGGCATTGGGAACTACCGGGAGCCGTGCTGTCGCTGGCGTCACTGCTCGCCTTCACTCTGCTCATCCGGATGGGCCATCACACTGTTCTATTCGTTTTCGCAGCGCCGGGAATGCTGTTTCTTGCGGATGGGCTCCTTCGTCGTCGCCACCCAGGGACGTCGGTGTAGAGCAGGCATATCCGAGTTCCCGCCGTCGAATACATCGATTGACCCGGGAAGCGCGGGCATCTGGCGAAGATTCTCTTCAGCCCGGATATCGGCAATGAGGCGCCTTCCTCCAGATTTTAGGTGGGTGCTTTGGCTATTTGACCCGCATGCGGTGAGCGCCTTCCCCCAGTCGTTCCCCGCCGTTGTTGATTCCCAATGTGAAAAAGGGGGCTGACCACTCTGTCCCCGCTCGCAACCCATTGATTCCTCAAAAAGGCCAGGTAGTGGACAGAGCGGTCTGTCCCTTTTTCACGATAACGATCCGATTGGGCAGCCGCGTGCACCTACACCTTGCGAGGGAGGTAAAGGACATGAAAATCATCTTAGGTGCAGTGATGACGTTAGCGATGATAACTCCGGCATTCGGCGGTGGTAAAGATCCCGCGGCTGGCGTTCCGCAGTACAACGTGAAAGCCGAAACCGATTTCGTGGGAACCATCTTGAAGGTTCGCGAGGTCCCCGTCGGCGAGGCATTCGCCGGCATCCACCTGACCATTCAAGCCAAGGGTGATCCCATCGACGTCTTCTTGGGGCCGGCTGATTTCATCAAGCTCATGGCCATGCCGCTTCACGTCGGAATGAAGGACGTCGGGATCACCGGCTCAAGAGTGAAATTCGAAGGGAATGATCTGGTGCTCGCTCGCGAGCTGCGTATCGAAAAGACCGTGCTCTCGATCCGGGATGAAACCGGGTTCCCGAACTGGCTCTGGCTTACTCGGACCGGGATCGCTACCGGCGGATTCTGAGGAGGTCGTTATGACGCGAATCGACAAAGCTCTGAACAATACGGTGATGGGAGTGGTTGGGGTTGTTCTGATGCTTGGCCTGTTGCTGGCGATTTGTTTCCGCCTCGCTTAGCCGGATAGGTCGGTCGCATCATGAACGCACGACATGGGGGAGATTCGGCGATTCTGCTCTTCGTGCTCTGGGAAGCCACGCAGACTTCTGATCCGGCCTGCGTGCACTGCCGGGCCTCGGCAGCCCCACGAAAGCAATTCGCCGGATCTCACCTATCGCAGTAGTGGAACCATAGCGAGGAGAGTAGAGTTCACGCGAAGGGAGGAAGCTTCGGAGGCGGAAGGAGGTCTATATGGCAACCGGAGCTGGGAGTGCGCGCAAAAACGAAGCCCGCGAGAGCCAGGAGGATTTGCAAACAAATACACCACTGGAGGAACAAATACGCCGGCGTGCGTATGAGATTTGGCTCGAACGCGGCGGCCAGGCCGGATCGGACGTGGCGGATTGGTTGGAAGCTGAGAGGGAGATCACCAGAGAGGAACGAATATGAAACAGTTACTGCGTGCCGGTCTTCTGCTTGCGGGAGCGGTTTATCTGTGCGGTCAAGCCAAGCCCGCGAAAAACTTTCCGGCAACCGCCGTCAAGCCCTCCGTGGAGCAAACCCTGATGCAGATGGAGCGCGATTGGGGTGCTGCGGAGATCAAGAAGGATTACGCGGCGGTCGAACGGATTCTGGCCGACGACTGGGTGGGAATCGATTACAGCGGCAACATCGTCGACAAGGCGCAGGCGATGGGGGATTTGAAATCGGGAACGTCCACGCTTACATCCGAAGAGTTGGGTCCGATAATGGTGCGCGTCTTCGGCAATACCGCCGTGGTCACGGGCAGCGATACCGAAAAGAGCGCCGATCGCGGCACGGATAGCAGCGGGAAATACGTCTGGACCGACGTGTTTGTATTCCGAAACGGGCGCTGGCAAGCGGTCGCCTCACAATCCACCAAAGCGCAATAGCGATCCAGGTCCAACGCCCCATGAATTAGGCTCGTTGCGGTACGGTCTGCTCAATACCTCCCGATTAAGCGAGCTTGAAGCACCACCTGCCAGAGCCCGGAGGCCTCGGGCGGCGGCTGCTCTGAGCTCGCTTAATCTTAGGTTTTCATCCGGCAACTGAGTAAAGAGGTAATCCTCATGGAAGTTCGAATCCGGCATGGGAAAGACAAACAATCTGAGGCGTTCGCGCGCTTCCATCGGGTTGTCTGCGATCAGCAATTTAACGACGGAGGAAGCGATACCGGCATGACGCCGCCGGAATTGATGCTTTCGGCGCTTGGTTGTTGTGCGATGCACTACGCAACCGAATATCTGCGAACGCGCCGCCTGCCGTTCGATAGTACCGAGCTGCGAATTTCGGCAATCAAAGGTGGACAGCCGGCACGGCTGACCGAAATTAAAATCGAAGTCGATGCTCCTGCACTGAGCCTTCGTGCGCGCGACGGGCTGATGCGGGCGATCGACGCCTGCCTGTTAAAACGCACTTTGGCCGATCCACCCAACATGAAGGTAAGTTTCGTTCCATTGGCTATCGAAGGACCCTCCAACACACAGCCCGTAAGTTTGGCGCCGTGACACAGGAACACGTACCTCCCAATCCGTGTGTCCCATGCGTCCCGTGCGCCGCTCCGGAAACCGTCGCGGTGATCCACCCCGATCCTTCCGCATACGCGGGCGAGTGGATCGCCCGCGACGGTGCTTTGGTGACTATTCGCCCGATTCGCCCCGAGGATGAACCCAAGATGGTTCGCTTCCACGCATCCCTCAGCGATCGAAGCGTGTACCTTCGCTACTTCCACTTTCTGTCGTTGGACGCTCGCGTGACCCACGAGCGGCTGGCCCAGGTTTGCTTTGTGGATTACGATCTTGCGACCGTCCTCGTAGCCGAGTCCGCAACCGGCAATATCGTTGGCGTGGGGCGCCTTGCGCGGGAACACGGCTCTCCTGACGCCGAGTTCGCCTTGCTCGTTTCCGACGCCTGGCACGAGCGCGGCCTCGGGACCGAATTGCTTCGCAGGCTGATTTCGCTCGCCCGGGATGAGGGCATCCGGCGTGTGTTCGGGGACATCTTGAACGAGAATGACGCAATGCAGAAAATCTGCCGTCAGCTCGGCTTCGAGTTGCACTATTCGATCGGAGACGGCGTGGTGAAGGCGTCCATTACGCTGGGTGAAACCCCCTAAAAGGAACAGTCGTATATTATATTAATCCGTGACTGCTCCGGCCAGCGCGAAATCGGGAGATGCTCTCACACAGGACATTTTTCATGATCCTCGCCTTCGGTCGGTCATGTGGCGCGATCTCGTATCCGTAGATCAGCTCGAAATCGCGTGGGAGTTGCTGTTGCCGCTCACTTGGCTTGCGCTCTCCCTCCTGGTCGCCTGGCGCGGACACTATGCGATCGCTCTGGGGCTCTCGTTCGTGTTCTTTTTGACCGGGCTGCGCGTAGTTCACAATGCGTTTCACTCCGCGCTGGGTTTATCCCGCGCACAAACCAGCGGCGTTCTATGGATCATGAGCTTCCTGATGCTAGGCTCGATGCACGCCGTACGCTTCAATCATCTCCGGCACCACAGGCTCATGTTGGACGAAGGCGATGTGGAAGGCCGCGCCGCGGAAATGCCGGCGTGGCGTGCGCTGCTGTTCGGACCCTGGTTTCCGATTCTGCTGCACGCCACCGCTCTTCGCTATGGCAACCTCAAACTGCGCGCGACGGTCGCTGCTCAGTTGTTGATAACCACCGTATGGACCTTGCTGGTGCTCGGCGTCTGGCACAGCAGCACCCTTCGTTACCACGTGATCGCCATGGCGATCGGCCAGTGCCTGACGGCGTTCTTCGCGGTGTGGACCGTACACCACCACTGCGACCGCACCCACTACATCGCGCGCACGCTTCGACACCGCGTCAAGAACCAGATCACCTTCGACATGTTCCGCCACATCGAACATCATCTGTTTCCGCAAGTGCCGACGTGTCACCTTCCAGAACTCTCGAAACGCATCGATCGCGCGGCGCCGGAACTGAGAAGCAAGATCGTTTTCTAAACCCTCGGAGGGAGGTCTCACGAATGCAGGTAGAGGTGCCATTTTGGCTGCCGACGATCGGGCGAATCATGTTCGCGTCGTACTTTCTCCTGATGGGGATGAGCCACCTGATTAATTTCCGCGAACACTCGGCGTTTCTCGGCCGCAAAGGCGTGCCCCTGCCTCGCGCCGCCACCATGCTCACGATTGTGATGATGCTAGGAGGCGGCCTTCTGGTTTTGTTTCATTGGCATACCTCTATTGGCGGGATGCTATTGTTCGGCATCATCTTTCCGGCGCCTTTTTTTCTGCACCATTTCTGGAACGAAACCGACTCGTACACACGCCTGAGCGAGTTTGCGCACTTCATCAAGGATCTATCTTTGGCGGGAGCCGCTCTGCTTCTAATCTCTTGATTTGATTCAGCTGAGAAGCTTATTCGCGATCACCGCTTGTCCTAAGGACAAGCCTCCATCATTGGGTGGCACCCGGTGATGGATGAACACTTCGAAGCCGCGGTTGCGCAGGCCGGCGACGGAGTGGTCCAGAAGGCGAAGATTCTGGAAAGTGCCGCCACTCAGGCAGACGCGATGGAGGCCGTCCGATTCGCGAATGCGCGCGCAGGAATCCTGGATGATTGTGGATAAAGTGTGGTGGAAACGTGGAGAAATTATGGATGGCTGCACGTGGTGCAAGACATCGTTTACCACTGCTCGAATCATGCCGCGGAGATCGATCTCAAACGTCTCGTCGCCGCTAAATTCGAACGGGTAAGTCATTGAATCATCAGATGCAACGGCTTCCAGTTCCATGGCGGCCTGCCCCTCGTAAGTCACCTCATGCCGGAGCCCAAGGATGGAAGCGACCGCGTCAAACAGGCGCCCGCAGGAGGAAGTCTCGATTACTTGGATGCGCCGCGAAATCATGGTGTTCACAAACGCAATCTGCTTGGGAGAAACCTCGCTGAAAAGCGGCAGCGGGAGCGAGGCCGCGCCCGATCCGAAAGCGGCGTCGAGGTAGGCGAGCGCGCTGCGCCAGGGTTGGCGCACGGCATGGTCGCCGCCGGGCAGAGGAACGTAGCGGAGGTGTCCACGGCGTTCGAATCCCGCGAAATCGCACACCAGGAATTCGCCGCCCCAAATTTTGCCATCGGTCCCGTATCCGGTGCCGTCGAAAGCCACTCCGATCACTCGATCTTCAAGATGGTTGTCGGCCATGCAACTCGCGATATGAGCATGATGATGCTGCACTCCAATGGGCCGTAGGCCGGATTCTTCAAGGGCGAACCGAGTGCTCAAATAATTCGGATGAAGATCGTGCGCGACCGCCACTGGCGCGACGCGAAAGAATCGTTTCAGATGACCGAGCGTCTCGCGGAAAAACTCCATGGTCTCCAGATTTTCGAGGTCGCCGATGTGCGGGCTGAGAATCGCGTAATGATCCTTGGTAAGACACAGCGTATTTTTCATTTCGCCGCCGCAGGCCAGGATCTCGCGGACAGGCATGCCGAGATCCACCGGTTCCGGGACGAACCCGCGGGACCTTCGGACGGGGTACTCGCGGCCTTCAAAGCTTTGCACCACCGAATCGTCGACTCGGGTCTGAATCTCGCGATTGTGCAGCAGAAAGTGATCGGCCAGACCTTTGAGGCGCGGCCACGCGTCCTGGTTGCGGCTCACGATCGGCTCTTCGCTGAGGTTCCCACTGGTCATCACCAACGTGTCAAAACCTGGTGAGTCCTCGAACAGAAGATGATGCAGCGGGGTGTAAGGCAGCATGACGCCTAGGCGGGTGTTTCCGGGAGCGACTTGATCGGAGATCGACACTGAATTGGCAGGCGACGAGATCGCCTGCCCCACCAAACGGCGCTGGAGCAGAACGATGGGGCGGCGGGAACTCGTCAACAAGTCGCGGTCGGCGGGGGTGACGAAGCATAGGCGCTCGACGGTGGAGAGGTCGCGAGCCATGATGGCGAAGGCTTTGCCGCTGCGCCGTTTCCGCTCCCGCAGCAAACTAACCGCATGATCGTGTGAGGCATCGCAAGCGAGGTGAAAACCTCCCAAGCCTTTGATAGCGAGAATCCGGCCTTGGGCAAGAAGCTCGCGCGCGCGTTTGAGGATGGCGTCGCCTGGTGCTCCCGTGGCGAACTCGGCCGGGAGGGCCGCCGCGAGTTCCTCGTTGGATAAAAGCGCAAGTCCGGGTCCACAGACGGGGCAGGCGTTGGGCTCGGCGTGAAATCGGCGGTTGGACGGGTCGTCGTATTCGGCCTGGCAGGCGGGGCACATCGGAAAATCGACCATGGTGGTCTTGGGTCGATCGTAGGGAACGTCGCGAATGATGGTGTAGCGCGGGCCGCAGTTGGTGCAGTTGGTGAAGGGATATCCGTAGCGCCGGTTGGCAGGACTGGTGAAATCCAGCCGGCAGTCCTCGCAAGTGGCAACGTCAGGGGGGACGAGGGCGAACCGTCCGGGAATCGGGGCGCTCTCATGTATCGTGAAGCGATCGTCGCCGGCCGGCTCCATACTGGAGACTTTCAGTTCGTCGATCCGGGCGAGGGGAGGCAATTCTGCCGAGAGGGCGGCGATGAATTTTTGGAGAGCGCTTTCTTCTGCTTCGGCTTCGATCACTACGCCGGCGGAGGAGTTCAGAATATAACCGCGAACATCAAAGCGCTGCGCGATTCGATACACGAACGGGCGGAAGCCTACGCCCTGGACCACGCCTTGGATCTGGATTCGTTTTCGCGCGACGAGGGTGTTCATTCGACTTCGGAGAGCTTCGCCCATTTCTTGAGTTTGCTTCGACTAGTTTCACAGTTCTTGCGAACCAATGTTGAAGCAGCCGCGAGGGAACGCCTGCGGCATGCACGTTCCGGGTACCGTGCCCGTGCGTGATCCCCACCCGACGGGTGGGGCTGGAGAAACAAGCGCTCCATGCAGTCGCTCCTCCGAGCCGCCTGAAAGGCGGCTGCAGGCAAGATTGCCTGCCCCACATTCGCCCGCGGCTCGTGAACAAGTTGAGCGTGCCGCTCCTTGACAGTCGCGGTTCAGAAAGTGGTCGCGGCTCGCGCCCAGGATTCCAGTTGCGCGATCACGACCCCAACCAGCTCGTCGAGAGACTCGCGCACGGGCGGGGTCAGTTCGGCGCTCCAGTCCGTGGATTGTGGCTGCACACCGATGACGACGATTTCCTCGGGGGACTCGCCCAGAAGCTTCAGGGCAACCATCAAGTCCTCGAATCCAAGCTGGTGAACGGATGGTTTTCCGGGGAGTTTTTCGAGCGCCTTGCCCTCCAGCCGGATGAGCGTTCCCGGTGTTTGACCGACATCCACGGCGTCGATCACCAGAAGCCGCTGAAATCCAGAGATGTGAGGAAGCAGGCTCAATCCCTGGGTTCCGCCGTCCGTCAGCACCACTTCTGAAGGTACCCGCGAATCCTGTTGCAATCGCTGGATGGCATGAACGCCGACGCCATCGTCGGAGTGGACCAGATTTCCAAGTCCCAACACGAGCGTCCGCATGCTGCTTTCCATCATATTCGACTCCGCGATCTCGGCACGCAGTATCACGGCGCTCAATCCGCAAAGAAGGGGCTGGCCGTTAGTAGGTCAGTTCGAAAAACTGACCCCACCCATCGAAAAGCAGATCCCTCGCTGCGCTCGGGATGACGGAGGGGTAGAGGCCGCTCTTGGATTAAACTGACCCACTACCGGCTGGTCGCCCATACCGGGACGTTCGCTGGCCGTCTATCGTCTAATAGAACCATGACACGGGCGTCTAATAGAACCATGACACGGGCTCTCGCAACCCTCTTCGCGATCTCGATCGCCGTCGCCGCCGATCCCGAATGGCCCTCCTTCCGCGGACCCTCCTCCAACCCCGCTGTCGCCAACTCCAATCTCCCCGAAAAATGGTCGAAGTCGGAAAACATCGAATGGAGCGCGGCGATCCCCGGTCTCGGCTGGTCTTCGCCGATCGTCAGCGGCAAAAGCGTCTTCCTCACTACCGTCATCACCGACGGGAAGGCCAAGCAGCCGCAGACCGGCTCTGATTATTCCAATGACTACATCGCCGAACTCCAGAAACAGGGCCTGAAAGGGCAGGAGCTGCTGGACCGCCTCAACCAGCGCGACTTCGAGCTCCCCAACCAAGTCTCGCTGTATTATTGGCTGTATTCGCTGGATCTGAATTCCGGCAAAATCAACTGGAAGCGCGAGTTCTACGCCGGCCATCCGCCCGGCGGCCGTCATCGCAAGAACAGCTTCTGTTCGGAAACTCCCGTCACCGACGGCAAGCGCGTTTACGTCTACATCACCGGTCTCGGCCTGTTCGCCTACGATTTCGACGGCAAGAAACTCTGGAATACGCCGCTTGAAAGCTCCCCGACCATTCTCGATATGGGCACTGCTTCGTCGCCCGCCCAGTTAGGCGATCTGGTCATTATCGTCAATGACAACGAGAAGCAGCAATTCATCGCCGCTTTCGATAAGAACACCGGCAAGCAGGTCTGGCGCACCGATCGTAATATCCACCTTCCCGGCTCCGATCGGCAGACTGGCTGGTCGACGCCATACGTCTGGAAAAACGAGAAGCGCACCGAGATCGTTACCATCGGCCCCGGACTCGCCATTAGCTATGACGGCGACGGGAAAGAGCTTTGGCGCATCGGCGGCATGTCCCCGATGCCCATCCCCAGCCCCTTCGCTTTCGACGGGCTGTTGTACCTGAATGGCGGCGGCGGCACAGCCATCGCCGCGATCAAGCCGGGCGCATCCGGCGATCTCACCACTCCGGACGGCGCGAAGCTGAACGATTTCGTGGCATGGCTGCAACCGAAGGCAGGAACCTCCTACCCGACGGAACTCGCGTATGAGGGCGGCATCTATGTGCTCACTAACACCGGAATCCTCACCCGCTTCGACGCTAAGAACGGCGCGCAGACTTACAAGGCTCGCATCGGCACCGGCGGCGATTTCACTGCGTCACCGTGGGGCTACAACGGCAAGATTTTCTGCTTGAGCGAAGAGGGCAAGACGTACGTGATCGCGGCGGGCGATAAATTCGAGCTGCTCCATTCCAACGATCTCGACGAAATGGCGCTCGCGAGCCCGGCCCTGGTGGGCGACCGCTTGCTGGTGCGTACTGAGAATCATCTTTACTCAATCCGCAAAAAGAGCTAGCGCCTTTGAGAGCGTGCCCTCGGTCTTCAAACAGGATAAGGGCTATCCTTTCCGGCTTCGCGTTTCCCGTTCCGCGTCCCGCTCGGCTTCGACCAGTTCGTGAGCCGGAATGACTTTGTAGCCGATGAAGATGCTGTCCATCAGGCCCTTCTTCTCCTCGCGCGAGATCAGCATGGCAAGGTGAACATGGAAGATGCCGAAGGAAATGAACACGAACATGAGGCAGAAGTGAATCAGCCTGATGTTGGGGAAAGCGATCAGACGCGGGATCCATCCCACCAGCGGAGTGAGGATCGGGCTTTGCCGCAGCCAATTAAACATGACCAGTCCAGTGACGATCTCGACAAACACAAGCGCGTAGAGGCCCACATAGGAGAACGCGGCCATGGCGTTGTGCCCGATCTTGGAGACCACCTTGGGGCTGATGAACAGGTAGAACTTCGTCACGTTGACCATTTCCTGGAACTGCGCGCGGTGCAGCGGGACATACTGCCGCCAGCGCTCCCAACGGTTGCCTTGAAAGAAGAGATACATCCGCAGCAGAAATAATGAGATGAAGATCATCCCAAAAGATTCATGGACGAAGCGGAACCACCCCATCAGAAACGGGTAGTTCTGCTGTCCCACGATAAATGGATTGTGGATGTAATAACCGGTGAACGAAAGCACCCCGATCGAGATAACGATACCCCAGTGAACCAGACGGAGCGGATACTGCCATACATACAGGGAGACCATCGGCCCCATGTCTTCCTGGGGATGCCGGGCGTCTGTCAAATGCCCTGGGTCCGCCAACACTTTGGTTTCGCCGATTTGCATGGGCCCTCCTAGCCGGCAGGCGACAAGATCGCCTGCCCCACCTTCGGGAGAGAATAATCCCTCCCCTTGGCATCGAGCACATGCACCGCGCAGGCGATACATGGATCGAAGGAATGGATGGTGCGCAGAATCTCCAGCGGCCGCGCTGGATCGGCGATGGGCGTGTTCAGCAGCGCCGCCTCATAAGCGCCGCGCTGGCCTTGGGGATCTCGCGGGCCTGCGTTCCAGGTGGTGGGAACCACAGCCTGATAATTCTTGATCGACCTGCCGCTGATCTCGATCCAATGTCCCAGCGAGCCGCGCGGAGCCTCATGCCAGCCGTAACCGGTCGCCGAAGCGGGCCACGTGCTGGGGTCCCAGCGGATGGGATTGAATATGGTGGTCTTGCCGTGGGCGAGGTTGTCGTCGAGCTGCTCTACCCAGGTCTCCAGCTTGCGCGCCATCAATTGCGATTCAAGTGTGCGGGCTGCGATCCGGCCGAGAGTCGAAAACAGCACCGTAGGCGGCGCGTTCAGCTTCTTCAAGACACCGTCGACGGCCTCCTTGATGTCCTTCTGGCCGGCCGCATAGCCTACCACCATCCGAGCCAGAGGTCCGACCTCCATGGGCTTGCCGTCGTATCGCGGCGCCTTTAACCATGAGTATTTCTTGTCGACGTCCAGATGATCGTAAGGCGGCTTGGGACCCGTGTATTTCGGATTGGTTTCGCCCTGGTAAGGATGTTTGCCGTTGCTGTCGCCGTTGGAATACTCGTACCAGGAGTGGCTGACAAACTCGGTGATCTTGGTGGGGTCGACCGGGTGAACCTGGCTGATGTCGTGGCCGAAAACCGCGCCGCGCGGGAACAGGAACGTGCTCGGATCTTTCTCATTTCCCGACGAGTAATCGCCGTAGGAAAGGAAATTGCCCAGGCCCTCTCCGCGCGAGAACCAATCCTTGTACAAGGGAGCGATCGCGAGCACATCCGGAACGTAGACTTGCTCGACGAATTTGCGCGCATCCTTCACCAGTTTGCGGAGAAAATCGATGCGTTCAGGATTGATGACGGCATCCGGCTCGTTCGGGTCCATCGCGGTGCTCATGCCGCCGACCAGGAACGTCTGCGGATGCGGATTCTTGCCGCCGAGCGCCGCATGGATGCGGATGAAATCCTTCTGCCAGGCGAGCGCTTCGAGATAGTGCGCGACAGCGAGAAGATTGACTTCCGGAGGAAGTGTATACGCGGGATGGCCCCAATAGCCGCTGGCGAACAGGCTCAACTGGCCGCTATCGACCACGGCTTTCACGCGCTGCTGGATTCCGCGGAAATAAGTAGCGCTGGATTTCTCGTAATCCGAGATGGATTGCGCGATGGTGGAGGTCTTGGCCGGGTCCGCTTTGAGAGCCGCAGCGACATCCACCCAGTCCAGGGCGTGAAGGTGATAGAAGTGAATCACGTGATCCTGCACCATCTGCGAACCGGCGATCAGGTTGCGGACGATGCGCGCATTGTCAGGCACATCGATCTGGAGAGCGTCTTCGACGGCGCGGACGCTGGCCAGCGCATGGACCATGGTGCACACGCCGCAGATGCGCTGCGCCCAGATCCAGGCTTCGCGCGGATCGCGGCCTTGGAGGATCAGCTCGATGCCGCGGAACATGGTGCCGGCGCTCCAGGCGTCGGAAACCTTTCCTCCGTCGACCTGGGCCTCAATCCGAAGGTGGCCCTCGATACGGGTGACTGGATCGATTACGAGGCGTGCCATGTCAAGCTTCCTTTCTGGTTTCGGGCTGTGTTTCAGCCGCCGGCCGTGTTTCAACGGATGGTCCGGCAGGAGGTTTTGGCGCGGGTTTGATCATCTTGATCAGGCCATGCACCGTCACGCCCGCCACCACTGCACCGGTGAGACCCAGCCCGAGTTCACCAGCGGTGGCTTCGACTCCGAAGCCCGGCACGGACGGCAGGCGATCGTAAAAGGGAGACATGTGATCCCAGAAACGCGGCGAGGCGCACCCAATGCAGCCGTGTCCGGCCTGGATCGGCCAACTGGTATGATCGTTCCACTGAACGATGGGACAATTGAAGGTCGCCGCCGGACCCTTGCAGCCCATTTTGTATAGGCACCAGCCCTTGCGATGCCCTTCGTCGCCCCACTCGGTCACGAAACGACCGGCGTCGTAGTGAGCGCGGCGCTGGCATTGGTCATGAATGATGCGGCCGTATGCGAATAGCGGACGATTATATTGGTCCAATGCCGGCAGGTCGCCGAAGGTGAGATAGTGCACCAGGACCGCCGCGGTGTTGGCCGGATTGTGCGGACACCCGGCCATGTTGATGACTTTGATCCCAGGCACGGCTTCCTCGACGCCTAGCGCGCCGGTCGGATTGGGTTTGGCGCGGACCAGACCTCCGTCGAATGCACAAGCGCCGACCGCCATCGTGGCCGCCGCGTTTCTGCACACTTTATCGGCGATCTCGAGCGCCGTGTGCCCGCCGATGGTGCAGTAGATCCCGTCATCGGCCGTCGGAATCGCACCCTCGACTACGACCAGGTACTTCCCTTTGTCTTCCTTGACTACGCGGTCGAGCACGCGATTCGCGTAATCGCCTGCGCCGGCCATGATGACTTCGTGATACTCCCAGGAGAGCAGGTCGAGCACAACGTCCGCGACACTGGGATGGTCCGATCGGAGGATCGATTCCGAACATCCGGTGCAGTCCTGGAATTGCAGCCAGACCAGCACGGGTTTTTTTGCCTTGCTGACGGCGGCGACGGTCTGAGCCAGATAACGTTCCGGCATCGCCAGTGTGGCCAGTGCGGCGCTGCAATACTTCACTAATTGGCGGCGCGTGATGCCTCTCCGGGCCAACACTGTCCCTAGATCAGTTTCTGGTGTGAGCATTGCCGATCTCCTTCTCGGTCGTTTATCCGCTCTCGGGTTAGATTACGAGCACCGCCTCGGCTGAAAGCTTCGAAAAGATTTTCTTACGATCGGCGCGAGCGGCGAGCCATTTGAGCCAGCGGTCGAATCCGGCGCCTGTGGTGTAGGACGTTTCGATGATTTCGATTTCGGGTTGAATCTTGCGAGCATTCTCAAGCACCAGTTCCCGATTGAAAGGAACGTGAGGCAGCAGGTCGACTTTGGTGAGGAGCATTAACTCCGCTTTGCGGAAAATGCCCGGATACTTGAGCGGCTTGTCTTCGCCTTCGGCGACGCTCAAGACCACCACCTTGGCATCCTCGCCGAGATCGTAGCTGGTGGGGCAAACCAGATTCCCCACGTTTTCGATCAGCAGCAGTTCGAGCCCGCAGTCGAGCCAGTCACCCAGGTGAGTCTCCACCATCCGGGCATCCAGATGACAGGAGCCCCCGGTGGTAATCTGTCGCACTGGATAGCCGTAGCGCTGCAATCTTATCGCGTCATTCTCGGTCTGGATATCACCCGTCAGGACGGCCGCGCGCGTGTGCGGAGGCAGGCGCTCAAGCGTTCGTTCGAGAAGGGCGGTTTTCCCAGCTCCGGGTGAGCCGATGAAGTTCAACGACAACGTGCCGCAGCACTTCAAGGCGTCGCGCAATCGCGCCGCGATGATGTCGTTCTCGCTCAGCACCTTTTTTTCGATCGCAACCCTGTTCATACAGCCACCTCGACCTTCGGGACTTCCTTCAGAGCATCGTCCAACTCCAGATACGCCAACTCCAGTTCATCGCCGCGCCTGCCATCTTCCACACGGCACCACTCGATTTCCAGTTCTAATGGCTCGTATTCGGTGCCTTTGACGAGCGCCTCGAAGCAGAACTTCAGGGATTCCTGATCGACGCCGGCGAATTCACCAATGCGCAGGCCGACCTTAGCGGCACGCTGCTGCGAGTATCGATGCAGTTCCTTGTGAACCGACTCGATAACGGAACCCGCGATCCCCATTTCGTGCACGGATATAGCCCTCAACAAATCCTGGGGAGTTGATCGCCAGTAAGTAAATCGACGATGCGGGTAGACCCAAATGCGGTCTTCATAGTCACCAACCCTGCACGTCGTTCGCCAACCGTTCCGATGATGTTTGCGTCGATGCCGCGCTGATTGCGTCGCATGGCGGAGACGATGCTGCCGGCTGCTTCCGGCGCTACAATCGCAACCAGCTTCCCTTCGTTCGCCACATAGAGCGGGTCCAACCCCAGGAGCTCGCACGCGCCCTTCACTTCGTCGCGCACTGGAATTTTCGATTCCTCGATTTGGATCGCTACGCCGGATTGTGCGGCAATTTCATTGAGTGCGCTGGATAACCCACCTCGAGTCGGGTCGCGCATGCAGCGAATCTCAGTGGAAGTCTCGAGCATGGCGGCCACGAGCTCATGCAAGGGCGCCGAGTCGCTCACAATCGCGGTCTCGAATTCAAGACCCTCACGCTCGGCGAGGATCGCGATGCCGTGATCCCCGATGGGGCCGCTCAGAATAACGCGATCGCCTGGCCGGGCGTGGCTGGCCGACATTCGCAGGTTGCCAGGAACGAGTCCGATGCCAGTGGTGTTGATAAAGACGCCGTCGCCCTTGCCCCGTTCGACGACCTTCGTATCACCCGTGACAACAGCGACCCCCACAGCCGCCGCCGCATTCGCCATCGAGGCGACGATACGCTGCAATTGCTCAATGGGGAACCCCTCTTCGAGAATGAACCCGGCGCTCAGAAAGAGCGGCTGGGCGCCGCCCATCGCCAGATCGTTTACGGTTCCATGCACTGCCAACGATCCAATGTCGCCGCCGCGGAAGAACAACGGCTTCACGACAAAGGAATCTGTAGTGAAGGCGATCCTCGATCCGCCGATTTGCAAAATAGCCTGGTCGTCCAAACGGTCGAGTATGGGGTTCGAGAGCAGCGGCAGGAAGACATCGCGCAGTAGTTCGGCGCTGAGGCGGCCGCCGCTGCCGTGACCGAGGACGATCCGGTCTCCTGGTCCCATGGGCGTGGGACAGGTGAACGACAGGATATTTTGTTTCTCGGTTTTCTCGGTGAGTTTAAGCATGGCGTCTGTATTGGTAATAGGCGGCGCAAGCGCCTTCGGTCGAAACCATGGGCGCGCCGAGCGGCTTCATGGGCGTACAGCGAGTGCCGAATGCGGGGCAATCGACCGGCTTCTTCAGACCCTGGAGCACCAGAGCACTGATGCACTCCTTGGGCTCCTCCGCGTTCAAGTCTTCCAGGCCGAAAACGCGCTCGGCGTCCAGCGCGGCGTATTCCTCGCGCAAACGGTAGCCGCTGCCTTCAATCGAACCGATGCCGCGCCATTTCCGATCGGAAACCTCGAACACCTCGCGCAGAATCCGTTGCGCAGGGAGGTTCCCTTCGTAATTCACCGATCGAGAATATTGGTTTTCGATTTCCGCGCGTCCCTCTTCGAGCTGCGCGACCAGCATCGCGATAGCTTCGAGCAAGTCCAACGGTTCGAATCCGCCGACGACGATGGGAATGTGAAATTCCTTGACGAGTTCGTCATACTCCTGAAAGCCCATCACCGTGCACACGTGGCCGGGGCCGATGAAGCCCTGCACACGGTTGGTGGGCGACCCAAGAATGAGACGCATGGCCGGCGGGACCAGGACGTGAGCAGCGATCATCGAGAAATTCTTGAGTCCCTCGCGCTTGGCTTGCCATACCGCCATCGCGTTGGCCGGCGCCGTGGTTTCGAAGCCGACTCCGAAAAAGACGATCTGGCGATCCGGATTCGCACGTGCTAGCTTGAGGGCCTCCATCGGCGAATATACGATGCGAACGTCGGCCCCGTTGGCTCTGGCTTGGAAGAGATCCGATTGCGAGCCGGGTACTCGCAGCATGTCCCCGTACGAAGTGAAGATGACTCCCGGAAGCGACGCGATCCGGATGGCGCGATCCACCATTTCGAGCGGCGTCACGCACACTGGACAACCCGGTCCGTGAACCAGTTCGACCTCTTTGGGCAGCAACTCGTCGATTCCGTAGCGCATTAAAGTGTGGGTTTGGCCGCCGCACACCTCCATGAGGACCCAATGCCGCGTAACTCTGCGGGCAATCCGCTCGGCAATCGCTTGCGCGATCCTGGGGTCACGGTACTCGTCGACATACTTCACGGCATGCCTCCTGCTTTAACGGCAGGTGGCCCGGCGGTGGGAGCGAGTCCCTCCTCTTCGAGTGCGCCGATCTGCTTCAGATACTCGTAAGTGCGCGCGGCCTCTTCCCGATCCACGCGGGAAATCGCGAAACCGACATGGACCAGCACAAAATCTCCGGGCTCGACCTCCGGCGTGAACGCGAGATTCACCGTCTTCCGGACGCCGCAGAAGTCGACGTTGCCGGTGCGGAAGGCAGGATCCTCCCCGAGGATGTCGAGAACTTTTCCAGGGACGGCCAAGCACATAAGAACTGCCCGACTCATGGCAAGTCCGGGTCCACACTTGTGCTAGGCCGCCGGACGTCCAAGTAGCGGGTTTTTTCTTGAAGATGTCCAGCCATGAACCCAGGTTGCTCGATCCTCCACAATTGGGTGATTTGACCCAAATGTGCTGAAAGCCGCAGATCTGGGGCGCGCGTCAAGGCGCAGCTCATAAAGGATCGATGCCCTGGCGTGCGATCGGGCTGTCGCGCTAGCGTGCTGTTAAATGGAGCCTTCCGCACTGCGGCTTCAGATTTATGAAGGTGAGTGGGAAGGCGGGCGCATTTCCCTAAGGAACAAGAAAGGGAGCCCGAAGTGCTTAGTAAGTAGCTCGGTTAGGCAGTTAATGATTCAGTTACAGAGCAATTTTCGAGTTTTCATAAAGCCGGTCTTGTAGTAATTCGACAAAGTGACGTAGGGCGGTCAAATTTGGCGAGCAGCGGCGCCGGTTCGCGTAACTCGGAATTTGCCCCAAGTAACAGGAGGTGCTGGAGTTTGTCTGGGATGAGCCTGCTTCCATAGACCCGGCGGCGAGAGGGGCATCATGAAACGATTAGCGAGTCAGTATAGGATCTTAGGGAGGGTGTTGGCGATCGTGGCAGTTCTCGCGGCGAGCTTGGCCAGCGCTACGAAGCACCAATATTCTCCGCGCGAAAAGGCATTTTACGCCGATCCGGCGTCGGTCGAGTTCGTTGCACCAGGCCTGACCATTACCATCAACTCGGCCAGTATCAGTTCGACGGGAACGATCAGCGTGACCTACACTCTGACTGATCCCAATGGGCTAGGTCTGGATATCGCCGGCGTGACCACACCCGGCACGATCAGTGTGAGTTATGTCGCGGCGACGATCCCCGCTAACCAGGAGCAGTATACGGCCTACACTATGCGAGCCGCTTCGGGCACGCTGCTGGGGACGATTCAGCAGCCCGGTGCGGATTCGGGCGGCACGAGAACGGCGTTGGCCACGGCGGGACAGTATCAATACACGTTCGCGACAAAGGCGCCCTCGGGATTCGACGTCGCCGCGACGCATACTATTGGGATTTATGGATCGCGCAACCTGACGGTGTACAATCTGCCGACGAATTACGCCAGCGCGACCTACAACTTCGTTCCGAACGGCGCGAAAGTGACCAAGACCCGCGATGTGATCGAGACAGCCAGTTGCGATACCTGTCACGACCAACTGTCAGCGCATGGCGGATCGCGGCGCGGCCTGAACATGTGCGTGCTCTGTCATCAGCCGCAGAACATGGACCCGAACACCGGCGCCACCCTGGACGCGAAGGTCCTCTATCACAAGATTCACATGGGCGCGAGCCTTCCCAGCGTGGTGGCTGGCGAGGTAGCCCCGTGCGCCCAGGCATCTTGTACCACCACTCCTTATACTCCGACGACAAGCTCTAATTTCTCGACAGTGATCTTTCCGGCCACTCCGTCGGATCCGCGCGACTGCGAAGTGTGCCATTCACAGAAAACCGGCGCGGCGCAGGCGACCGCATTTCTAACGAATCCGAATCGCGTGGCGTGCGGATCGTGCCATGACAATGTCAACTTCGCCACCGGCGCCAATCACCCGGGCGGGCCGCAGTTCGACGACACGCAATGCTCCACCTGCCATATCCCGCAAGGCACCGACTTCGACGCCTCCATTCTGGGCGCGCATGTGGTACCGACATCTTCAAGCCTGCTTACCGGTCTGAATGTCACGATCACCAAGATCACGGGCGGCACCGCGGGAACCGCGCCAACGGTCGCCTTCACGGTTCTGAACAACGCCAAAGCGCCGGTTCCGCTTTCGCAACTGAGCTCCATCTCGTTCACCATGGCGGGACCGACCACCGACTACGGATACACGATTTTCGGGACCAATACCAGCACGCCTGGATACGTGACCGAAAGCGCCAGTAAAGCCAGTTGCGACAACAATGGAAACTGTATCTACACGTTCACGAATATTGTCCCGGCGAAATCCACGGGAACCTATGCGATCGGCGTAGAGGCGCGCGAGACTCAGACTATTATGGCCGACACGGCAGGGACCCAAAGCATCACGTATGGAGCACCGAACGTGGTGGCGTACTTCTCGGTCGATGGCTCACCGGTCACGCCGCGGCGTGCGGTGGTCGCGCTGGCCAATTGTAATGGATGCCACCAAACGCTGCAGGTTCACGGCGCGCTGCGCAACAACACGGAATACTGCGTGATGTGCCACAACCCGTCGAATACAGACGCGACGACGCGCGCCGCGGGGCCGGCCCCGTATTCGACGCAGCCCCCGCAAGGCATCAATTTCAATCTGTTGGTGCATCGGATCCACTATGGGATCAACATGCAGGCATCCAACCGGACATACACTGTCATCGGCTTTGGAGGAAGCGTCAATGACTTCTCGAGCATTCTGTTTCCCCAACTGAGCCCTTCGGGCAAAGCCACCGATACGGCGAACTGCTCGGTGTGCCATATCAATAGCACGGAGCAAAACGATCTGACGCTGACCGGGCTGCATATGGTTACGGATCCACAAGGGCCGATCAATCCGATTCAACCCTTTTCGTCGGCATGCACGGGTTGCCACGTGGACATTCCGACCGCGGTGCATACTCTGACGAATACCACGACGCTCGGCGAAGCTTGCGCGGTTTGTCACAGCTCCGGTGCGATTGAAGCGGTCGACATGGTGCATGCGCAATATTGAGTTCCTCAATCCCATGCGCCTCACCATTCTGCTGGCATGGCTGGTGCTGCTGGCAGGCAGCGGCGCGGCCCAAGTCACGCCTCCTCCTGCATCGCCGCCTGCCGCATCTCAAGCCAAGCCTCCGGGCGGCCCGTCTGGTGGGCCGCCCGCCGCGGCTACTACACAGCCTGCGTCACCTGCCTCACCAACGTCACCTGCAAGTGCGCCGCCTCCATCACCATATGCAGGATCGGAGGCGTGCGGAGTGTGTCACGAAGACATCGCCAAGGCGTTCACCAAGAGTCCGCACCACCTGGTGGACGTGGACAAGCGGCGCGGATGGGAGGGGCGAGCTTGCGAGGCGTGCCACGGGCCGGCGCAGAAGCACACCGAATCCGCAGACGCGGCCGACATCCGGAATCCGCTGAAGCTAACCGCCGCGGCTGCCGACAAGCTGTGCCTTACCTGTCACCTCAACCAGCCGACGCAAATCGGACGATTGCAGAGCAGCCACGCCAAGGATCAGGTCGCTTGCACGACGTGCCACAAGGTTCACGCCGACGGCGGGCACCAACTGGTGGTGCGCAAAGCGACGGGGATCAATGAGCTGTGCCGCAACTGCCATCTAAATGCGTGGGCGCAGTTCCAAAAGCCGTTTCATCACAAACTGCCGGAGGGCGCGATGAGCTGCGTGGATTGCCACAATCCGCACGGCAGCATCCGGCCTGCGATGACGCAAATTTTCGCCGCGAACGAGCCCGGCTGTCTGGGCTGTCATGGAGACAAGCGCGGTCCGTTCACGTTTGAGCACGCGCCGGTGCGTTTTGAAGGCTGCGCCACCTGCCACGAGCCGCACGGGTCGGCCAATCCGCGCATGCTGGTGCGGCAGGAGGTGCGCCTGGTGTGCCTGGAGTGTCATGCGAATCTGCCAACGGTCAGGCTCAGCGGAGTCTTGGGCGTGGTGCCACCGGCGTTTCACGATTTGCGATTGCCGCTTTTCCAGAACTGCACGGTGTGCCATCAGAAAATCCACGGAAGCCACGTGGATCGGAATTTGCTGAAATGAGAACGCTCCTGTTCATGACGAGCCTTCTTTTGGCGGCGAGCCTCGGGCCGTTGGAGGCGCAGCAGACGACGCCCGCGCAGCAGACGACGCCTCCGGCACAACCAACGCCGCCTCCGGCACAACAAACGCCGCCTCCGGCACAACCAACGCCGCCTCCGGCGGCCGCGCAGACGACCCCTCCGGCGCCGGGCGATGTTAAAGCCGAGGTCAAGACAGACACGCCAGTCAAAGAGCAATCCACGGAACCGCCGCCCTCGCCGGTTCCCGCCGAGGATTCCTGGATCACCGGCTCGATCGACGTGGGCTACCGGTGGAACACCGGTGTCGGGGGAAGCTTCACCAGTTATCGCGATATCGTGAATCTGGGCTCCGGCCCAAAGCTCCTCGGCGCCGACCTCACCATCACCGATCCCAACCATCGCCTTTTCGATGTAATCCACATTCGCGCCTCGGATTGGGGCGGCGATCCTTATTCCACCTTCCATCTGGACGCCCGGAAAGCGAAACGGTACGACTTTAACGCCGATTACCGCGACATCGCCTACTTCAGCTTTTCGCCATCCTACGCCGATCCATTGTTGGCCAACGGTATCGTTCTCAACCAACAGTCCTTCGATACGCATCGCCGCTTCGCCAATTTCACACTCGATCTGCTGCCGGGAAACTGGTTCATTCCGTATGTCGGCTACGAGAGCGATTCAGGCTCGGGAAACGGCGTCACCACGTTCGTCTCCAACGGCAACAGCTATCCGGTGCCGAACCAACTGTACGATCAGACGCATGTTTACCGGGGCGGCATTCGTTTCGAGCTGAAGCGGTTCCATGCCACGCTGGAGCAGGGCGGCACCACCTTCAAGAATGACCAGAGCCTGTATCAAAGTCCGTCTACGGGTCCAGGTTCAACCAATTTTGGCGACGTGCTCACGCCGGTGATCGGGCAAACGCTCGACCTCACCGGCCTCCAAGCCGCCTACGGAATTCGCGGCACCAGCATTTACAGCAAGGGTCTGTTCACGGCGAGCCCGGTTTCCTGGCTGGATTTATACGGCCAGTTTCTGTATAGCCAGCCCGAAAGTACCGTCAATTATCAGGAGGCGGCCACGGGAAATCTTTATCTTCAAAGCCAAGTCCTGTTTTACAGCGGCGAACAGTTTCTACTCTCGGCCGCGGCGAAAATGCCGCACACGACCGCGAGCTTCGGCGCCGAGATGCGACCTCTGCGCCGCGTGAGGATCACGGAATCGTGGCTGACCGACCGCCTGCACAACTCCGGGTCCGCCGAGTCGAATCAGCTTATTTCGGGCAACGGAATTTCCCAACAAACGGCAGCGCTGCTGGCTTCCTCCCTCGCCACCAACTACAATCAGGCGGAGATCGATATTTTCTTCGACGCGACTTCCAAGCTCACGCTGCGCGGCGGCTACCGTTACATGTGGGGCGACGCAAACGACGCGATCCTTCCGCCCGCGGATCTGGTCAGCTCGGATCAGGGCAAGCAGCGGAGCAACATCGGCCTGGGCGCAGTCACGTTTAGGCCCATCCAAAAACTCTCCCTCACCGGCGAGGTGGAAAGCGGATGGAGCGGAGGAGTGTATTTCCGCACCAGCCTTTACGATTACCAGAAGGCTCGCGCGCAGGCACGCTATCAAGCTACGAAATCGCTGAATCTCTCCGCGGATTTCACCATCCTGGACAATCACGATCCTCTGCCGGGGGTGAACTACAATTACCTGGTGCGTCAGGAATCTCTTTCGATTCTTTGGTCGCCGGCGGGTGGGACCTCCGGAGGAAAATCCGGAGCAATGACGTGGGATTTCGAGGCCACCTATTCGCGATCCGATTTGCGCTCCGAAATCGGCTACCTGGAGCCGGAGTTTCTAACTCCCGATACGTCTCTCTATCACGACAACTCGCATATCGCGACGGGTTTGTTCAATCTGAATCTGCCCAACCTTAACCGGGCAAAGGGCTCGCGGCTCACCCCGAAACTGACCGCGGGAGGCTCATTCTTCATCTCTTCGGGAAGCAATCCCAGCAACTCCTATCAGCCCATCGCCAAGCTGCTGCTGCCGCTCGGTAAGAATATCAACTGGTTCACGGAATGGCGCTACTACGGATACGGAGAGGCGTTCTATCTGTACGAAGGCTTCCGCGCGCATCTGGTGACGACGGGATTGAGGTTCACGCGATGATGGCGATGAGACCCATTTTGGTCATGCCTGTGCTGACGATGGCGGCGTTGGCGTGCGCGACCGTCCAGGCCGCGGCTATCGCGGCGGATTCCACGCGCGGCGCGCAGTTGTTCGAGACGCTTGCGTGCGTCCAGTGTCACAGCATCAACGGAAAGGGCGGGACCATCGGGCCCGACCTGGGACGCCGGATCGATCGCAACTTCACTCCGGCGGCGCTCGCCGCGACCATGTGGAATCATGCGCCCACTATGTGGGCTTCCATGCGCGCGCGAAATATTGAGCTGGGCGATCTCAATGAACAGGCCGCGGCGGATCTGTTCGCTTATTTCTATTCCGCTCACTTTTTCGAGAAACCGGGCGACGCCGGCCGCGGTAAACGTCTGTTTGCCTCCAAACACTGCGCGGACTGCCACGGCCTGACCGAAGCCAAAATTCCTGAAGCCAAGCCAGTCGCGCAATGGGCGTCGGTTGGTCAACCCATAGCGCTGGTGAATGCGATGTGGAATCACGCGACCACCATGAAGGCGGAGTTCGCGCGGCGCAAGCTCAGTTGGCCCGACTTGACGCCGCAGGATCTGACCGACATGCTGGTGTATCTGCGGAATCTTCCCTCCACGCGCACCGCAGTCACCCGTGTGGAGATCACCTCCGGCGCGAATGGCCAGGCGCTGTTCGAGTCGAAGGGGTGCGCGGCTTGCCACGCGAGTAGGATCGCGCTTGCGCCGCGGCTCAAAGGCATGACTCTGATTGATATCGCGGTGGCGATGTGGGATCACCAGCCCCGAATGCAAACCGTGCCCGCGCCGCTAAACCTCGAGGAGATGCGCGATATCGTGAGCTATCTTTGGGCCGGACAGTTTTTTGAAGACCAGGGCAATCCCGCGGCGGGCGCGCGTATATTCGCAGCCAAGCGCTGCGCCACCTGTCATGGCGAGACTCCTGACCAAACTGCGAGTGGAGCGCCAAAGCTCCTCGGCACGGGTCGTTCATTTAGCGCCGCCACCATGGTCTCGGCGCTGTGGCATCATGGTCCGCGCATGCTCGATCAGATGAAAACCAAGGGCATCGCGTGGCCGCGCTTCGACGGTCAGGAAATGGCAAACCTGGTTGGTTATTTAAACGCTCAGAACGGGGGCCAAAGCGGGAGAAGATAAGATGGCCGATCCACAGAAACGACCCTTCGTCGTGGTGCTGACCAGTCACTGGGTTTCCATGGCTGGAGTCGCGCTGGTAACACTGGCGGGCTTCTCGTGGCTGTTTGCGCTGCCTGTCAACATTCGTGGAAACGTCAGCAACCCGTACATCGGATTGCTGGTATTCATCGCAATCCCCATCGTGTTTTTTGTGGGGCTTGCGCTGATCCCAATCGGGATCGCGCTGGGAAGGCGCAAGGCCGCCCAGGAGTTGGGCGCGGTTCCCGATCCGAAAGGCGCATTGCGGCGCGCCGGGATTTTTTTTGCGGTGATGACCCTGATGAACCTCATCATCGGAAGCCAGTTGACCTATAGCGCCGTCGAGCACATGGAAACCGTCCAGTTCTGCGGACAGAGCTGCCATGTGATGAAGCCCGAGTTCACCGGCCACCAATCGGCGCCGCATCAGGAAGTGGCCTGCGCCTCCTGCCACATTGCACCCGGCGCGACAGGCTGGTTCCAGGCAAAACTCAACGGAACTCGCCAGCTCATGGAAGTCGTGCTCCATACTTATCCGCAACCGCTCGAATCCGGTCTCGAGAGCAACCGGCTGGTCTCCTCTGCCGACACTTGCGAGCAGTGCCACGCCCGCGAAAAGTTTATCGGTCCGCGACTTCGCGTCTTCAGCGAGTTCAAGGATGACGAAGCGAACACGCGCACGGAGACCGTCCTGCTGATGCTCGTGGGAGGCGGAAGATTCGGCGGCACCCATGGCGCGGGCATTCATGGGGCACACCTGGGGCCCGGCGTGCACATCCGTTACGCGGCCTCCGACAAAAGGCGCCAAACGATTCCACGGGTCGAATATCGCAATACCGGGACTGGGGTCACGCGAACCTACCTCGCCAGTGACGCGAAGCCCGACTCGGGCAACTCGCTGCCGACTTTTGAAATGCAGTGCGTCGATTGTCACAACCGCGCGGCTCATTCCTTCGACCTGCCCGGCCGCGCCCTCGATCAAGCCATGGCTCGCGGCGAGATCCCGGTGGGGTTGCCGTTTGTCAAGAAAACCGCAGTGGAACTTCTAAAGGCAACCTATGCTAACGATGATGAAGCCGCGCAAAAAATCCCCGGCGGTTTGTCCTCCTTCTATAAGGAGAAATACGGCGCCATCGCAGTGGAACGTGCCGTCGATATCCAAGCCGCGGGCCAGGCGTTGCTAGCCATTTATCGCCACAACGTGTTTCCCGATCTCAAGGTCACCTGGGGGACGTACCCCAACAATCTCGGCCATGCCGACGATCCGGGCTGCTTCCGCTGCCACGACGGCAATCACTCCACGGCTGACCACGCACCCGTAACATCAATCATTACACAGGATTGCAGTACGTGCCATCAGGCGCTGGCGGTTGAAGAAACCTCGCCCGAGATCCTGAAAACGCTCGGAATAGCGGATCGATTGTCGAAACCGTAAGATAACCGTAAAACAACCGCAAAACAACCGTGAAATCACCGTAACCCGACCACAAAACCACCACAAAAAGGAGCACACAAATATGCGAACGATCCTCGCCTCATTGATTCTTGCCGGCCTCACGGCAACCGCGGTTTCAGCCGCCGACGCCAAGGCAGGCCAAGCCGTCTACGACAAGTCCTGCAAGTCCTGTCACGCGCCGGACGGAGCAGGCAACCCTTCTGTTGCCAAGATGATGAAAGTCGAGATGAAAAGCCTGAGTTCGGCCGAAGTGCAGGCCATGAGCGACGCCGACCTCAAGAATATTGTCACCAACGGCAAGGGCAAAATGCAGCCGGTCAAAGCAGTCTCCGGAGGTGCGGTGGATGACGTGGTCGCTTACGTCCGAAGCCTGAAGAAGTAACACGCGAGGAACGGCGGTATTGGGCGCCACCCGAGTGCGCGCTGGCTACAGGCTGATCACGGGACAAGGAGACTTGCGGATGATGGAATAGCCGTCCGTGCGAAGGCGCCCGAAGGCTCCTGACGCGGGGTTGCGGCCAATCACCAACAGATCGGCCTCGGTCTCCGCCGCCACCACGGCTATAGTGCTCGCGACCTCGCCGCTCTCGATCCGGACGGTGGCTTTCTCTGCCGCAATTCCGAGCCATTCTCCGATCTGCCATTGGAGGCTTTCCGCGTCTTCCATCAGAGGCGCGACATGAACCACAGTGAGCTTGGCGCGATATTCGTCGGCGAGCTCCGTAGCGCAATCGAGCACTGGCTTGCTGTGCGGGTCGAGATTCACGGCGCACAGAAAAGTCTTGAAAACAATCTCTTCGAGCGGCGGCGCCTGTTCCATATGCACGCCGGTCCAGACCGGACAATCGGCGTCGTGCAGGACCTTGGCCGTGACGGAGCCGAGCAGAAAACGCCGGAAGCCGCCGAGACCGTGCGTGGGCATCATGATCAGGTCGAAATGGCCTTCATTCGCGAGGCTGACGATACTACTGGCGGGGTCTCCCGCAGTCAATACGCGCTCCACTTGGAGGTATTCAAAGTCCTTGGCGAGAAACGTCTCCAGCCGCTCGCGCCGGCGAGCGGGGTTATCCAGAAGGAGGTCATTGTACTGTGGATCGGAGGCATTGAGAAGCGTGAGGGAGGCGTTAAACCGTCCGGCGAGCGCCTCTACATAACGCGCGGCGCCGCGAGACTGCTCGGAAAAATCGACGGGGAACAGAATCTTCTTGAATGGCAGCATTGGATTTCCAGCTTGTGTGCATTGCCCCAACGCTCGTGAGCGCAATGGCCCAGCGGCTCACCGAAGGAGGGGCGGCTAGTGGGGCGGTTGGCTGCTTTCCCAGGCTCGCCAAAGATAGGCGCCCGCAATCAGCAAACCGGAAACCACCGTAGCGATAGTAAGAATCTTGCCCCAGCGGTCGATCTTATCGAGCTTGGCGCTTAACGCAACTTGTTGAGGAATCAGTTTTTGCTCGCCGGCGGCGAGATGAACCAACTCATCTTCCTGGTGCATCGTGATCAATTTTCGGTAGAGCGCGAGTCCGAGTACAACCAAGCCCAGAAGCGACCAAAGGATGACATAGGGTGTGAGGTTCACGGATTTTAGCCTCCTTGAACTTCAAACACATGCAATCCCCCGTCCAATGGCCATGGGACCAGACGGGGTGATTTTCACCAAATCCGCAAGCGCGCCTCCCATCTCATCAGGACTGGAACGAATGTGGCACGACCAGCACGGATCGGCGGTCGATAACTGAAGGCGGGGCGATCGGGGCCCGGCTCGTGTTCGTCACTGGCCGCCAGTCGGCAGGGTCCCCACGAACACTTTCAGGTGAGCTGTCGTCCAGCAGCATTGGAATCCGCCACCTCCGTCCCCGGATGCGTCGTTGGCAGTGACTTGCAGCGTGTATTCGCCTGGGGTGCTGAAGGTCGCGGTGGTGGTTGCTTTTCCGGCAAAGGTTGTCTTGGGCGGCAGGTTGCCTTCGACCTTTTCAACGGCTGGCTTCGGCTCCGAGAACGTCATTGGGCCAGGTCCACGGAACTGAGTCCAGGTGATGGATACTGGAGTTCTCGACCTGCGCCCGCCCGGCGAGACCACGTTATCGTCCGCGGCCCACACCGTAAGCGTAAGAGGCTGCCCCAGCGTGGCTTCGGTGGACGCGGTCAGGCTGCGGGGGCCTTGCACCATGGGTCCGTCGTTATCGAAACTTTGGAAGCTGATGAACGGGGGAGTATTGTTGGTCGCGTCGATAAACGGTGAAACCTCCCAATCGGCCTTGAGGCTTGCCGGAATGACCGTTGTCTTTCCATTGGCTGCGATGGTCCAGGTGAGCTTGCCGGTTCCAAAATCGCCGGGCACTTTCACGGTGAAGTTTCCCCACATGCGGCCGGGGATGAAATGCGTCGGTTGGCCGCGATCGGGACCACCCGGCTCGATGCGATTGTTCGGTCCGACCGCGATATCGACTCCTTCTTTGAGGTTCCGGTTGTAGTAGCCGAACAGCAGGCTGAAGCTTCCGTCGGGATTATGGAACCAGCCCTCGAAAACCCCGGTGATGCCCTGTCCTGCATCGTGACGAGGTTCGAGTGGCAACTGTTGGGCGAGAAGCTGAGCGGCCGCTAGAGCGCCCGCGGCGAGAATCCCGGCCATGGCCGCGATTCGACTCTTCAAAATCTGTTCCATAAATCCTCCGCGCTAGAATCCGGTCCGCCGGTCACTTGGTGGCGCCTTCTTGTGCTTGGCCGCCCATGCGCTGTAGTCTTCTTCGGAAATATACGTGACGTTCACCCACGCATGTCCCATTTCGTCAACCGTCCGGTCGCCCCATCCGACCCATTGATCAGGATCGGGATTACCTTTATGGGCGACAGTGTTGTCGTACCAGGCTTTCACATGAATGACCGTGCCCTTGGGAAGAACCGGCGCATCGTCATCGGCGAAGATGTAGTTCGTCATCCAGTTGAAGTTGAATTTGCCGACGTTGGCGATGGGTTGGATGGTGCCATCCGGCAGAATCGCCTCGAGCGCCATGGCCGTGCCGCGAAGGTGCATGTGCGGCTGATAGTTTTCGAGACGCGCGGGCGCCTTGAGCACCGTGAATCCGTCGCTCATCGTGATCGAGTTCGGGGGAATGTCGAGGGCAGCTCCCACGCGTGAGGTGGCCTGGAAGCCGGTGAGGTAGGTTCGGTATTTCGGCTCCTGCCCTTTGGGATAGAACCACACGCCCAGCTCGACGTGATCGCGGATGGTTTCGCCCACGGCGTGATAGTGGATGTCCCACCAGATGTGCGCTCCCGGCAGCAGCAATTTTCCGGTGCCCTCCCGGTACACGTCATAATTCTTGCCGATGGCCCATTCCATCAAGGTTCCGGCTTCGTTGGGACTGCGACCGCCGTTGCCGATCGGATCGGAAAGCGCGCGCGCATCCGGATCGTCCTGCACCAGGTGCGCCAGCGCGTGATGCGTGATCTTGCGGCCCGCGGTCGTTCCGGGACGCATCTCTACGGCCCGGACCCATCGCGGTTCGGTGATGTCGACTTGCGCGAGCGGTTTCCACCACTGATCCTGGCTTCTTGCCGGCATCGTATACGGTTCGGACTTTATGACCAGGTCCGGCGCGCCGAATTGTTTCGAGAGCTGCCAGACTTCGTCGCTCGACCACTGCTTGACCGGCGGCAAGTCCTTCTTGTCGCCCTCCGGCGAGCCAGCATCGACCCACCTCACGATGGTCTTGATTTCCGCGTCGGTCAGCGAGGTGTCATTGCTGAAGTGGCGGACTCCGTAATTCTTGTCGATGTGCCAGGGCGGCATGTTCGCGGAGAGCACCCGCTCTTTGATCGACCTTGCCCAAGGGCGCGATTCCTCAAAGGTCACCAGCGACATGGGCGCAACCGTCCCGGCGCGATGGCAGTCCTGACACTTTTCCTGGAGGATTCGGACAACCTGGTTCGAGAAAGTCACCTTCTCTGCGTCCGCGGCAACAGCTCGGCTTGGGACGATGAACTGGCTGCTAAATGCGACAGCGCTCAAAGAGATCATCCACGGGGCTCTGGATAACTTGGCACTCAGCATGGTCACGCTCCTTCCGCGCAACAAATATGTATATCCCGCTGATTCCTTGCACGTGCAATGCCGCGCCTACCAAGAGAGCCTGCTAATCGAATTTCTCTGATTCGATTGGAATTACAGGACTGCATCCCGACTTGACCGCAGACTACCTGCGCCAAAGCGCGAGGGAGGTGGGGGATGTCGCTCAACACTCAGACCCAAACCCGCCAAAACCCACCCGCGCGACCCGCGACTATCCTACTTGAGCGAAACGCGTCGCCCTTGGGTACCCGGACGGCAACGCGGCAAAAGGATCAGAGCACTACCGTAGGACAGCAACGATAGCGCCACGACCGTCGGACTGCCGCTGGGGAAATCCTCGAGCATCAACTTGGCAGCACCGAACAACATGACCGGGTATTGCAACCACAAGAGTTCGCCGCGCCCCCATCGCGAACCGGCCAAAGCCATTCCGATCGCCACGGCACAGAGCAAGAAGGTGCGAAGAGTCACCAGTGCGGCGGCGTTCATTCTCAGTGAGGCCAGCATTCCGCCGGCAAACGCCAGCATGCTCCAACACAGCAATCCCGCTATTATCGCTGCGGATATCCGGGCCGAAATCGTAGGAGTGGCTCCCGATGCCGCGTAGCACAACGCCGCCGCGCACGCAGCCAGGATGGCCTCGGGTGCAAGCGCTCCCAAAGAAGTCCCGGGTTCGATGCTGACCGAGAAGCAAAATCGAAGCAGCCCGGAAACCACCGCGGCGCCGATCAGGTAAACGCTCGCGTGTGTTCGAAGTACAATATGCCCGGCTCGCCGGCCCAGCAACATGGCCAGGATGGCTAGACCGCCCCAGATCGCTGTAAGGACGGTGCCCGAAAACAGGATTGCGCTGCCTGCCAGCAGCAAAGTCAATCCCCAGGTTGCATACGTATGAAGATTGCGAGGCTCGGCCCGGCGATCCAAGAGAACGAAGGCAACCAGATACGCCGCGGCGCCGCTCAGCAGGCAGAACGCGCCGAGGACCGCGCCGGCCGGGCCTTGGGTCACTCGGGTCACCTGTAGCGCGCCGCCGATCGCGATCGCGAATACCGCGGTTGCCTGGAACGCTTCAAACCATGTGATCTTCAGGCCGCGGGCAAGTGTGCGGAACGAAATGCTGCCGAGGTAAATCGTGAGCGCCATCACCTGGATCGCGACGGCCAGCATCGTGGGGATAACCCGATAGCCCTCCGGCAGGCCTTGAGGACGCGTGAGTACGTAAGTGAGAACCAACAGGGAAGCATCGAGGGATAACGCGGTGATCCAGCGTTCGCCGAGAAACCGATCGCGGCAAGCTGCGTACTCAGCCACCAGGGCCATGGCCGCCAGCGCAATCGTGAACGGCGCCAGATCGCGCGTCGCCACCAGGAGCGCCAGCGCTGTCCCGGCGCCGGCCAACGTGATGATCCGGCTGATCGCCGGTAGAGCCCGTCGCCACGCGACCGCATACCCGGCGATGACGAACACGACCAGAACCAGGGCGCTCGCTGCCGGCGAGAGCACTTGGAATCGCACCGTTGTCTCCCATACCAGGGGAGCGAAAATCAGCGCGGCTGTGACCGTGTGGACGACGACGCGAAAGGTTTCCCCGGCGCGGATGCGGATGGACGAAACCAGCCACGCACCAGCATAAATCAGGGCCGCGATCACGGGGGCGATCCGCGGCGCTCTACCGGACTCGGCAATTGCGCGCAGCAGGTAGGCGCCCGCTAGCCCCAACAGCGCGTTCCCGAGAATCGGGATGATCCCGGCCGGCACCGAGGGGAGGTCGCGGGGCGCCGCATCCGCTTTTAAAGCGGGCAGTGTCCCTGAGCGATTCTCGAGAACGGCTACGCGACGCTCCAGATCGCTGATCCGGACGAGAACATCCGGGGGCATATTCTCGAATTTGGTACTCTCATCGAGAGATCCCGGCATGAGATCCTCCCACCGCTCTGGCGGACCTCCTGTGCTTTCATGTCCACCAAGTAACTGGACCGGCTACGGACCCTTACTCCTTCAACGTCCGTACGTAGGCGATCACGTCGTCCACCTGCTTGTCGCTCAAGCCTGCCACCGGCTTCATCTTTCCCTTTCCGGTGGTGATGACTTTCTTGAAGTCGGCATCCGATTTGGCCTGGATCTCCTTCGACGCGAGTGGGTGCATTTCGACGCTATACATCTTAGCGATCGACGCCTTGCCCTCGCCCTTGGGGCCGTGGCACGGCTGGCATTTCGCATCGAACACGGCTTTACCCTCCGGAGCGCCGGCGAAAGCCAATCCGCAGACAGCGACGAACGCGATTGCGATAGTTCTCATAATTCTCCTATTCTTGGAACGTCTATTTCGGAGCCGGCGTCTCCACGTAGCCCGAGCCGTTTTCTTCCAGCCGCCGGATGATCAGCCAGATCGCCAACACCGTGATGGCGATGAAGAACACTGAAACCGCCAGTCCAATGCGGCGAACATCTTTATCATGCAGCGCGGCTTGGCCGGCGCGCAAGGTTTCGTTGGCGATGGCCATCCCGGCCTCGATCGGCGGGTGCATCTCCTCGGGTCGAAACGAATGCAGCGCCAGGCGCGCCTTCACCAGATCTTCCCGGCCGTCCCCCAGCCGCACCTGGGCTTCGGAAACCTCCATGCCGTATTTGTCGGCCTGCGCCAGCGTGTCCTCGGAACGCTTCAACGCCGATCCCAGCCCGTCGATCCACTGGGCCATCTGCGCCGCCGTATTCGCTCCCGGCGACCCTGCGTCGTGACATTCGGCGCAAACCGCTTGGGGACCAGCCAGCATGGCAGTCGAGGGCTGATGAATCCCGTGGTTGCTGTGGCACACGACACATCCGCCGCCTCCCGCTGCGCCGGAAAAGATCGGCTGGTGGACGCTCTTTTCATAGAGCTGGGCGAACAGAACATGGCAAGAGCCGCACACCGCGGCCACCGATTCCACCTCCGGCGGCTTGGCTCCGTGGTTCCCATGACACGACGCGCAGGTAGGCGCCGAGAGGTCGCCGCTCTTGAGGGCGTCCCAGTGGACGCTGGTCCGGTACTTGGCGAGCTGATCGGTCGGGATGCCGTACTTCGCCATCCTCTTCGCGTCGGCGTGGCAATGGCCGCAGGTGTCCGGAATGTGCAAGGCATGCACCGGAGACGTGCCATCTTTGACCGCACGAATATCGTGAACGCTGTGGCAATCCACGCATGTCGCGACATTCTCGTCCCCGCGGGCGAGGAGTTTGCCGTGTACGCTGGTTTTGTACAGATCCAGCTGATCGACACGCTGCTGCGGGCGGAAGCGGCGGATGTAATCCGGGTTGCTGTGACACTTCGCGCAGAACTGCGGAATCTGAATGCGGCTCGGCTTGCCGGTGAATCCCTTGGCCTTGCTCATAGCCACGGAAGGATCGTCGCTGGTCCGATCGCCACCGTGGCAATCCGCACAGCTCAATCCGTTGGCGGTGTGGATGTCGTCCTTGATCAGCAACGCCGGCCGCTGGATGGGCCCGTCCATGGCGGCGTGACACTCGACACAAGTGTCTTTGACCGGTTGGGCGAGCAGCAACGCGGGCGCGATGAGCAACACGAGCGCTTTCATTTGACGTACCCCAAAACGGTGAAGACGACCAGATAGGCTGCCAGGAAGATCCCCGCTCCGGTGACCAGGCGGGTCCGTGCGTCGCCTGCCCGGTTGACCCCCCACACCGGAAGCAGCGCCCAACCTACCGCCAGCAGGCCGAAGCCGAAAATGCCCAGAATCTCGCCTTCGAAAACCCACACGTGACTCGGAATCAGCTTCAACGTGTAGAACTGCGCCAGGAAATACCATTCCGGACGGATGCCCTTGGGCGCCGAGGCGAACGGATCGGCCTTTTCGCCGAGTTCCCACGGGAAAATCGCCGCCAGCGCGCCCAGGACTGCCAATGCTCCATACCACACCATCGCTTCACGCAGGAAGAAGTTAGGGAAAAATTGCATCTGCCGGACACGCGACGCGGGGATCCATGGCGGCGTGCTCATACCGTTTTTCTGGACCAGCACGACGTGCAGGACGATCAGTCCCGCGGCGAGAATTGGCAGCACGATTACGTGCAGAGCGAAAAATCGAGTTAGCGTCGCTGCACCCACGTCATCGCCGCCGCGCAGAACGCGCGCAATCGTGCCGCCGATCACGGGTACGCTTCCGGCCACGTCCGCCCCTACCTTGGTGGCGAAATACGAAATCTGGTTCCAGGGCAGCAGGTATCCGCTGAATCCGAACCCCAGAATCAGGCCGAGCAGCACAATTCCGGTCGCCCATGTGAGTTCCCGCGGCGGCCGGTAGGCGTGCGTGAACACCACGCTGAACATATGCACGAAAGCCGCGAAAATCATCAGATTCGCGGACCAGCTATGGATCGACCGGATCAGCCACCCGAACTCGACGCGAGTCATGATGAAACGCACGCTCTCGAAGCCTTCGGCCGTGGTGGGACGGTAATAGAACATCAGCAGGATACCGGTCATCACCTGAATTCCGAACAGAAACAGCGTGATGCCGCCGAAGTAGTACCATCGCGTCGCCGAGTGGACCGGCACCGTCTTATGCGCTGCCAGCTCGCGAATCGCGCTCAGGCCGAGCCTTTGGTCCAGCCACTGGATCGCCTTTCCGTTCATCGCTATGCCCGCCGGGAGATCACCACTTCATCGCCGCGCAGATTCACCGCGTACTCTTCCAGCGGATTGGGGGGCGGTCCGGAAACGACTCTTCCGTTCATGTCGTAAGTGCCGTTATGGCAGGCGCACCAGATCTGTCTGGTCGAATCGCGATACTGGACGGTACAGTTCAGGTGAGTGCATACCGCAGAAAACGCCTTCCACTCGGTATCGCTGACGCGCACCAGCAGCGCCGGTTTGTTGCCGAACCTCACGATTTTTCCGGAGTTCGGCTTCAAGTCCTGCACCTTCCCGGCGTCGACCTCGTTTACCGCCGCCTCGGTCACTGCGGGAGGATTCAGGAACCGAACCACGGGATACAGGAAGGATATCATCGAGGCGAACGCCCCCCCTCCTAACAGCCACGACAACATCGTCCGCCGGTTCTCCCGGCTGGCTGCCCCCGCGCCTTGGGATCCCGCGTAATCTCCTGAGCCACCATTCGACATCATTCAATTGAAATCCTTTCAATCCATATGCGCTGATCTCTTAAGACAGACAATGGGAGCATTTTGTATCTACTTAGTGGCGTAAGGGGTACGCTTCTCTCTTTATTTAAACTCTTATCAGGGGTTCTCTCGTTCGCGCGCGTCAAGTCAATGCTAGCTCAGTTCGCGGGTACAAAATGGGTCCGACGCGAGCACGTTGCCGGTCGCCTCAAATGCGCGGGCGCGAGATCCACCGCAAAGCGTGTGGTATTGGCAGCGTCCACAACGACCTTCAAACGTGGTTGGATCATGCAGCGACTTGAAGACGGGTGCGTTCCGATAAACCTCGGCGATGCGGTCCTGCCGGACGTTCCCCACGACCAGCGGCAGAAAGCCTGCCGGGCAGATCTCGCCGGTGTGCGAGACGAAGACGATCCCGTGCCCGTCGCGGATTCCGAAACCGCGGTAGGCGTTGCTTCCTTTGATCTGATCGGCGGTGAGTCCTTCCGAGCGCATTCGCTCGAGCGCCACTCGCCGGTAGGATGGAGCTTCCGTGGTAGCGACCACGAACGGCGCGCTTCGGGAAGTCTCGTGAATCCAACCCATGAGTTGCTCGCCTTCCTCCGGCGAGAGGGGTTGCAACACCTTGCCTCGTCCCACCGAGATCAGGAAGAACAGACTCCATCGGGCCACGCGAAACGATTTCAGAAGCTGGTAGATGGCCGGCAGATCGTCCGCCGTCTCGGCAGCCACCAGCGTGTTCACTTGCAGAGGCATCTCCAGTTCCTGCGCCCATCGCATCGCCTGGACAGTACGGTCGAATGTGCCTGGGACGCCTCGGATCGAGTCGTGACGGCCGGCGGTTGCGCCGTCTAGGCTCAGACCCAAGCCCTCCACCGAGTGTTGCTTCAGTCGAACCAGCACGTCGCGGGTGAGCGCCGGAGTCGCGGCCGGAGTGATGGATACGCTAATGCCGAGCTTGCGCGCCTCGTCGATCAAGCCGAACAGGTCAGGGCGAGCGAGCGGGTCACCTCCAGTGAGAATCAACTGAGGCTGTGGGTCGCCAAACTCTCGAATCTGCCGTAGCAACGCGACACCCTCATCGAAACTAAGTTGCATGGGGTCCGCGGCCGGCACGGCTTCGGCGCGGCAGTGGCGGCAAGCCAATGCGCATGCTCTGGTGATTTCCCAGTAGACATTCATCGGCGTCCGCGCGTAATCTCGTGGCGCATGTCGTGCGATGGAACTGTGGATTGGAAACGTTGAAGTCACGCTTGTGGCAGCAGCACGTTTAATTCCACGACGCGCGCAAGTGATCGCGTTCAGTTAGTCGGGCGGCGCGTCTTAGGTTGGGTGCTTTCACCCTACTCCGATACTCGGACTGCGCGAAGTGACGCTGCCGTTCGGCGCGGCGACCGATGCTCGCGCGGAGCTACGTGGTTTCTGAAGACACCGGGAGGCCACCCGATGGTGGTTCGCGCCTGGGTGGTTACTGGGCCAACTGACTGCTGATCGACCATTGCCGATAGATATAGACGCCGGCGAGAAGTATCCCAAGAGCGACCACAGCTATGGTCAGAGCGATTCCCCATTTGTCAACAAAATCAAGCCGCGAGGCTAGGGCGGCTTGCCGCGCCACCTGCGGTGTATCGGATTCGCCGATATGAAGATTGTCGTCTTCCTTGACCGACACCAGCTTCCTGTAAATCGCCAATCCGAGCACGGCGCAGGCTCCTGCCAGCCAGAGAATCACGAACGCATTGAAAGCCATAAAACGCTCCTCTCCTGCTCAAGATCCATTGCACACCGGGTACCAGGATCAGCCGGCTCTGGTGCAGGTAGCGCTCGACTCAGCGAAGAATCGTAGTATGCCTGACCGAGATGCCACGCTCAGCCATCATGCTCACCAGATCCCGCAGGCCCAGTTTGAAGCTCGTGTACCAACTGACACACAAGATGATGGTCTGCCCGTCGAAGTGCCGTCCTTTGAATACACTCTCGATGGGGCTGAACCGCTGCATTCCTCATCATCGCTTGCCATGCCGGGGTTTGCACCAGAGCCCTCTAGGATCTGAGCCAACCAGGGGCTCTCGTGACAACAAGAGTTCGAATTCTATATACTTCGCTGTAACCCGTCTCATCGGCGGTCTGTGTTGACCTGTCGTTTCCCAGTCGATCGTAGCGCCAAGCCAGCGCACTCTCCACGCTGCGAGATCTGGAATCACATCCGTGAGACGAAGATATCTTCTTATTTCACGAGCACATCCGCCTTGGAAAGGAGCAAATCATGAAGAACACCCCCATCTGGATTCTATTCCTCGCCGGGAGCTTAAGCGCGGCCGCCGACGTCGACATCAGCGGCGCCTGGATCGCGGAACTCTCGACGAAGAACGCCGAGCCACAGTATCTGCGATTACTGCTCCACATCGAAGGTAGCTCGATCACGGGCACCTGGAATCAGTTCACGTTGACGGGCGCAGCCAGCGGCGATCGTCTGAGTCTGTCTCTACAGCGCGGCGGAGGTCCAGCCGGCACGCTAGCGTTGATGTCGAACGGCGCCGGTTTCTCGGGCGAAGGCCACCTGATTGGCGGCGGCCGCGGAGGCGGCGGCCAGGAGAGCACTGTAACCGCCAAGCTGACCAGGCCGGCAATCCCTCCACCAGGCGGACCGCGCACGCTCGATTTCGAGCCGCAGATATTCTACGGCTATTATTCGGCCGCGAATCCTCCGGCGCTGAAAATCTTCCCCGGCGACACGGTGCGCACGCGGACTTACGACGCGAGCGGCCGCGACAACGACCGCCGCACGCCCGGCGGCAACCTGGAGACCGGACCCTTCTATATCGAAGGTTCGCTGCCGGGTGACACACTGGTGGTCAAACTGAATCGAGTTAGAGTGAACCGCGACTCGGCCCGCCAGGGCAGCCGCATCAACGGAAGAACCGTTACGCCGGCGTACGTCGCGGGAGCTGTTTACGACACTGGCTTCGACGGCGAATGGAAGCTCGACCGCGAAAAAGGGATCGCCATGCTCGCCCACCCGACGCCTCGGATGAAGAACCTGATGGTTCCGATTCTTCCCATGCTCGGATGCATCGCCACCGCGCCCCAGGGTGCTCAAGCGTATCGCGGCACGGACCTGGGGCCGTTCGGCGGCAACATGGACTACAACCAGATGGGCGAGGGCGTGACGCTATATCTTCCGGTGTTTCATCCAGGCGGGCTGCTGACGATGGGCGACGCGCACGCGGCCATGGGCGACGGCGAGGTGACCGGCAGCGCGCTCGAAACCTCGGTCGACGTCTCGTTAACTGTGGATGTGATTCCGGGCTTTGCCAGCGCCGGTCCCCGCCTGGAGAACACCGACTACGTGATGGCGATGGGAGTCGCGGGCTCAGTTGCGGATTCGATTCAGGTCGCGACTACGCAGCTTGCGGAATGGTTGAAGCGGGATTACAAACTGAACGACAGCGAGGTCGCGATTCTTCTAGGCGCGGTGCTCAAGTACGACATTACTGAAATGGTCGACCCTCAGTTCAACGTCGTCGCGAAGGTCCCCAAGAGCGCGCTAAAAGCCTTCCAGTAACTTGCGTGGTCGTAAGGTAAGGGGCCGATGGAGATGCACATCCCCGATCGCCAATGCGCGTCCTTGCATATATCGGCGGGAAGCGTATACTTGCGAATACGGGAGGGAATATGAATCGATGCCTCTTTTTCGTGCTTGGCCTTACGGCGCTGCTGGCAGTGGCGCAGGCGCAAGTGGCGACGCACACCGTAATGGCGAAACCCACCACCGCTAAGCAAGCCTGGAACCCGCCTCGAGCCTCTGACGGACATCCGGACTTGCAGGGCTTTTGGTCCAACAACAGCGCTACGCCGCTGGAGCGGCCGAAATATCTGGAGGGGCGAGCCACGCTGACCGACGAAGAAGTCGCAGCGCTGAAGAAGAAGGCGCACGAGCTGTTCAGCGGCAATGGAGACGCTGCGTTCGGCGACCAGATTTTCTCGACCGTGTGGGCCAATGTGCACGGAACCAAGAACGGTTTCGTAAGCACGGACGGCGAGACGGGCGACTACAGTTCAATCTGGATCGTACAGCGGGATTGGGAGAATCGAACCTCGCTGATTACCGAGCCCGACGGAAAAATGCCCGCTTTGACCGCAGAAGCGCTAGCGAGACGACAGGCTGGGCGCGGAGCCATGATGCGCCGGGCCGACCGGGCACAGGATCGATCGCTGTCGGAACGCTGCATCACCTACGGATCGCCGCAATTGACCGCCGGATACCAAAGCTACTACCAGATCGTGCAGACGGCCAATTCGGTGATGATCATGACGGAGATGATTCATGACGCCCGCAAAATTCCGCTGGATGGCGGTCCGCACATTCCTTCCGCGATCCAGCAGTGGTTCGGCGATTCGCGCGGCCACTGGGAAGGCGACACGCTGGTGGTGGATACCACCAACTACAAGCCGAGAGCCTTCATGTCCATGACCACTGAGAAGCTGCATGTGATCGAGCGCTTCTCGCGCAGCGGCCCGGAGACGGTGAAGTACGAAATCACCATCGACGACCCGGGGACGTGGACCAAGCCCTGGAGCCTGATGATCCCGTTGCGGCATTCCGCCGAGCCGGTGTATGAGTACGCCTGCCACGAGGGCAACTCGGGCCTCGCCGGCATCCTGTCGGGAGCCCGGGCCGAAGAGGCCGCGGCAGCTAAAGAAGCAAACGCGAAGCACTAAACCGCCAAAGCAGTAAACGCCAAGACCGCCGCGCGATCGCTTTCCGGCCGCGCCTCGGCCAATATCGCGACCACGCTTGCGGGTCTGAAGCTCCTGGTGAACGGAGTGGCGGCACCGCTCCTTTATTTATCGGCCAACCAGAGCGAATGCTCCGCGGCCACCGAATGCGATCCTGAAAATCGATGACCTGCAAGACGTGCAGAGTTCAGATGAAGGAACTGAAGGGCCACATCTACCACAAGAAACGAAAGTGGAAGTGCCCAAAGTGTAATCGCGTCAGAATGCAGGCGCACGACGCTGGCTTAAAGCGGCGGCAGCGCTCGGAGCAATAGCGGAGGCCGTTCGATCTTGATTGAGCCGCCCTGTCGTATCTCGTATGGCGTTAGCAACAAACAGCGTGTAATTCTCTTTGAGACTTCAACGCGCGTTCCGCCCGAAACCAATCGTCCTCTGGAGAACCCTCGGGACAGCCTCTGGCTTTCCACAAGGCCCGAGCAAGGGGAGCTATGTTTTCTCTCGTGGGCGTCGGTGTTGAGCCAAGAACGGACAGTCCATCGAGCATTTCCCGGAGATGCTCCACTCGCTCCTCGGGTCCCCGTCGATCGCCAGGGATCTGGTCAGTCTCGTCAATCAGAGGAATCAAGCGCAACGCTCTTGCGTATACCCGTTGAGCTCTAAAGTAGTGACTTTCGGCGAAAGCCCACGTTTCGGCACTGAGAGCTCGTCGTGCTTCACGAACTCCGAGGTCCAGTTCGTGGTTAAGGAGTAGAACCAGCTCTCTCTCCGTTTTTGTGCGTAGTTCATCGAACTTGGTCAGTTCGGCCATACAATCTCCTGGGCGACTGCTCCTGCATATATGACGTTCGACGGCGATCAAAGGTTCGCAAAAAGGTCGGTGAAAAAATAGTTACGAAGGCTAACGTCGTCCCACAGCTTGGGATCGTGACGTGCCAGCGGAGGGATTGCGATGGCCGGCCCGCGACCTGCGTAAGAGAAAGACGGATCACGCTAATACTGCGGTGAGGAGTCAAGCTCAATCGATGTCGATATTGCCGGAGTCCGTCTCAACCGCCACCACGGAAGCGCGCCCCCGCATCATTCTGCCACTTCACGGCTCGAGGACGTGGTCTGCGCCATTTCTGGAATCTCTATCCGGCCATCATCCGAGCACACTCTGATGGTGTATCGTCCGCCGTCGGTGAATCCGTTCGCGAAGTGAGAAGGAAGACGGCCAATTGATCACCGTGGTATGCTGACTGACTCCTGAGCGACGGCGCATCCGTCCCCTACTTTTTCAGATGCGGAGTTTGGCGCAGAGCGCTGCAGAGAGTAAGTCGGGCAAGCAGGCCGGTCCCACCCAAAAAAGCCTCCCAGGGGGGCGAAGAAAGCCAAAGGTGTTTCGGTAACTTGAGGGACCGGTCACGGGGTTACCGCCACGGCAACGTCCTCGAATGACGAGAGCCCTCCGTCATGGGCGAGACATCGCAGCACGTAGTTCCCCGGCTCATGGAACGTCGCCCGGACGACCCATTTACCTTCTGGAGGCACGGGCGGATTAACCCAGCCAGCGGACCATGGCGACCGCCCCCCGTCCCTCGTGTCCTCCCAGACCTTGGACTGTGGGGGATCGAAGGTCACCGCCCGCCCTGGTCCGCGATAGGTGAACCAGGAGAGCCTTAAACCGTTCGCGGACGTCGGAAGGATGTAGCTTCCACCCAGGGCTGGTGGCATCCCTCTGGGGGTTGGCTTGCCATCGTCGGTGGCGACCGCTATAAGAGTGACCGGTTCGCCAACCTTGACGGATCGGGTCTTGGCTCCTTCAACTCTCAGGACGGGGGCTTGGTTCCCCACCATGTCAGGGGTGATGCTGAGCGCTCCGCCCGCGCCGGTGTTAGACATAATCACTATGTCGTCGAGAACGTAATCGGGTTTGAGAGTGCCGTATGCCCGGTCCGTTTTCCCTCCGACGGTGAGCGTCCAAACCAGTTCTTTGTCGCCGAAATCCTTGGGAACACGAACGCGGAATACGAACCGGTTGCGTCTCGGGAAAAAATAAGTCGGCTGCCCTTGATCGGCTCCGCCCGGTTCAATACTGTTGTTGGGACCCACCGGGACGTGAAATTCTTCCTCCCAGTTTCGGTTCAGGTACCCGAACACCAGGTTGAAGGATCCGTCGAGGTTAGCTTCCCACCCCTCGTAGGCCGGCACAACGTTTTGCCCAGTCCGGACCTGGGCAGTCGCTTGCGGCAACACCGCAACCGCTGCGATCACCACGAACAGCGTCACGCGGGTCACAGTTGTTGCCCTCACTGTTGCGGAGCCGGACCCGGCGCGGGCCGTGGCGCTGGAAGCTTGCCGAAGGCGCACAACGGACATCCCATCGCGGACTGCCCCTCGGCCAGTCCGAGCTGCAGCCGCCGGGCGGTCATCTCTTCCTGGAACCGTCCGTCCGACAACCCGACGCCCTGCAACAGCAGAATGTCCATATTGTCGATAGAGCGATGCCCCAGGCCCGACCAGTTGCGCGGGTCCACGACGTTCTTGTTTGCAGGCGTGTTGTCGAAATAGCCGGTCACCCGCAGGATGGTGCCCTTCGGCAGCAGCGGCGCGGCTTCATTCGCGTATTGATAGACCCTCACCCAGTTGTGGTCATAACCGGCGCAGCTCAGCGTCTCGGTTTTCGCGCCCCAAATCGCGTCCAGGCACATCCGTACGCCCGCGGCGTGCATGTGAGGCTCGAACACGGTGAGCTTCATCGGCTGCGGCAGCGTGAAGAACGCCTCCACCTTCTGGTTCGCTTCCATGGGCCGGATGTCGAGGTCGCCGGTCCCGATGGTGATCAACCGCTCTTGCATCTTCGGCTGGTACCCCTTCGGGTGGAACTTGAAGGCAACCTCCAGGTGAGCCGTCGTATCCTTGCCGTTGGCGTGCAAATGGACATTGGGAAAGCCGACGCGAGAACCGGCTTTCAGGAGCTTGCCGGCGTCGGGATCGAAGACATCCGCGTTTCGCCCGACCTCGTGAATGGGCCATGTGCTAAAGCCGGCGGCCCCGCCAGCGCCGGCGCCGGTGACCGCCATAATGGCGTGGTGATACACAAACAAGCCGCCGATGGTGCTTCGCCCGGGCTTCGATCGTGAGTCGTTCACCTCTTTGATCTCCACCGCCGCAACGTAGCGATCCTCGGTCAACCCGGTCTCAGCGAACCCCGCGTCGCCCCACCAGTCCGGATTCACGGCCTTCATGTGCACGTCCGGGGTGACCACGACCAGATCCGGCTTCCCGATTTGCCAGGTATTGGCGTCGGCGAAAATACGTGGCGCTGGCATGTCGGACGCATCCCCACGCGGTGCCCCGTTGTCAGCCCACTTGCCGATCTTCGCGATCTCGTCCTCGCTGAGCGAAACGTCGTTTTTATAACGCTGGATTCCGATGTCTTTCTCGATGTACCACGGAGGCATCACCCCCTGCCGGTTACGAAGTGCGGTCCTGGACTTAATGGCCTTGGCCCAGGGTCGCGTTTCTTCGTAGGTCACCAGAGACATGGGCCCAAGGGAGTCCGGCCGATGACAACCCTGGCAGCTGCGCTGCAAAATCGGCGCGATGTCTTTCGTGAACGTAACCGCGCCGTTAACCGCGTCGTTACCCGCGTGGTCGCGCGGCGTTTGTGCGTCGAGCGTTGACGTTCCGAGCGCGATCGCCGCAAGACCAGCCGCAGCGATCCAGACCAGCCGCGAGGTGCACGTATGGGTCATGCCTGATCTCCTTGTGTTGGGGACTACGCCTAACGGAGAGTATACATCCTCCTCGGATCGGTCACGGGCGACTCGTGCAATTAGAGCAAGAGCAATTCGAGCAAGAGACGCTTCGAGATGGTACATCTCGCCCCTGCCACCCCGGCCGACGCGCGCCGGGACCGAGCCAGGTTCAAGCCCGCCACGCTTGATGTTCAGGCCAGTGCTTTTCCGTACAGCACGAGCAACCGGCTCCATGCTTTCTCAGCCTGTGGCTCGTTGTAGACCCCCGAATCGGGCGGACACCAGCCATGCGCCGCGCCCGCGTACACTTCGATTTCCGCGGGCAGCTTGGCCTTCTCGAAGGTCTCTTTCAATTGGTTCTTATCATCGGGCGCCCGCTGATCGTCATTGGCCGCGATCGCAATCAGGAATTGCGCGTGACTTTTCGCGGCCTGCAGATGCGGACTGTTCGGCGCTTTGGTCACGAGTCCGCCGCCGTGGAAGGAGCCGACCGCTCCGATGCGATCCGGCATCGCGGCTGCGGTACGAAGCGCCATCGGTCCGCCCATGCAGTAGCCCTGCGTGCCCATCTTCCGGTTCTTAGCGACTGAAGGTTGCCGGTCCAGCCAGCCGATGAACGCCTTGGCATCCGTCATGTGCGTGGTCTCGTTCAGACCCTGCGCGAGCGGCATCAGTTGCTGGATTGGAGTCGCAGCGCCGGCGTCCGCGGTGGGAGCCTTCTTGGCGCGGTAAAACGGATTCACCACCAGGACCGCATAGCCCGATTCGGCGAGCCGTTTCCCCATCTGCCGGAATGCCGGCCGCAGCCCGAAGATGTCCGGCCACACCAGGACACCCGCGGCTGTGCCGCTCACCGGATGCACGAAGTAGCAGTCCGCGGCGCCGTCCGGTGTCGTCACGGTCACGTCCGCTTCAGTCACCGCCGCCGCGTTCGCGGCTTGCGGCAGCATCATGGCCACGCCGGCTCCGAGCATCATGCCGAATTGCTTGCGCGTCACCAGCCCTCGAGCTTCGAACTGTTCCCGGTCCTCGTCAAAATGATCCTGATCGCACATATCTCGCTCCTTTATCGACGTCTGTCGTGCCACAAAACCGCACGCGTACTGGATAGTTTATATCTGCTCGGACCGCCGTGGGTGGATTGGCTCCGTCTTCACCAGGTCAATCCTCCAGAAGATCGGCAGCAGCCGCGAGGTGCGTCCCTGCGTCGGCTGGACCTGGAATCGCCATGGCCATTACGATTCGCACATCCCCGAAATACTTCCTTACGTGGCGTTCTCGACGCTATCGGTTGGAGAAGACAGTTAGGGTAGATTCCGGCGACGTGGCGCGGGCCGCCAGGCCTGTCCCCATGGGATTGCGTCCCACGAAAGCGGATGAAAACCGCAAAGGAGAAGATTGCGCGAATAAAGGACGAACAAATGGTGGGGTTTTCGACCCTGCTGTGTCGAGAGTCTTCTCGACATTTGTGGATACGTCTTGAAACGTCGCCTCGACAGGCGACGCTGCAGGCCAGCGGCCCGCGCCACGTTAAAGCCCGGTATTTAGGGTCGATTCCGCGCGGACCCGTAAACCTTCGGCGTGAAACTGAGGTCCGCGACGAACGGGTAACTCGGCCTGCGGTACCGGTTTGCGGGCAGGTGGACAATGTCCTGGTTAATTGCGCCGTCGGACAGCGCCATCAGGCTCGGATTGGCGATGGGCGCCAGCTCCGGCGAAAGATAGCCGGACTTCACCACGACAATCTTGAAGGACTTCGGATCCAATCCTAAACGCGTGAAGTCCTCAATGTCGTGATAGGGACGGCGGTAGGCAGAGAGCACCAGCGTGACGCCCTGGCGCACGAGCGCGTTGGGATCGGCGGGGATCCGCACCACGGCTTCGCGAAGGGCCGGATTTCTTTCCGCAAGCAGAAACCTGACCAGCGCTTCCGTCTTGACCGGCCGGCTCGCCTTGGGATCGAGCGTCGCTCCAATGGAGAGCTGGATACGTGAGCCCACACCTACCTGGTAGCAAGCCTCGGTCGCGGGTCGATCGGTGATGCCGGCGAACAAAACATTCTGCGCTTTGTGGCGCAGTAGAGATTCCAGGACCGTGGCTTGATCGCTATTGCCGCCGCCGGTGGGGTTATCGCCGGAGTCCGCCAGAATCGCGGGCTGCGTCTTTGCCTCCATCGCACGCTGAACGCAGTCATCCACCGTGCAGGTTTCCGTCCCGAATTTGAAATCGGTGCGCGCGTCCCAGTATTGCTGCGCGAGGTTGGTGGCGATCCGGCTTTGATTTTCGGGGGCAGTGCCTGTCACGACCACCGCCGCCGTGGATCGTGGTTCGTCCGCCCAGACGTAGCCGACAAGCATGCTGACATCGAGGATGCCGGGTTCGCGATTGAGCGCCGGCAATTGCGCCCACAGCCGCTTCCCGGGCTCCCATTCGGTGCTGCTGCGTTCGCCTGGCATCAGGACCGGGATCGGCGCCCACATAAGCGTCGGACGGATCTTCTCGCGCAGGCAGTGAAGCAGCATGCCGGTCGCGCGGAGCATGGTCTCTTCGCGGTCGATGTGGGGAGCGGTGCGAAACGCCGACAGCATGTCGAGTGTGTCGATGACCGGCTGGCTGATGTTGCCGTGGAGATCGTAGCTGGCCGAAAGAAGACAGTCCGGCCCGACAACTTTGCGGGCCGCCCGATACCAATCGGCCTCCGCGTCCTGCATGCCATCGACAAACATGGCGCCGTGCATGGGAAGATAGAGCCCGTCGAGAGGTAACAGCGCTTCCAGGCGCTTCAGAAACTCGGCCTTTATCGTTTCGTAGGTTTTCCGTTCCACCGGACCGCCGGGTGTCGCAGTGGCGACCAGCGTCGGCATGAAGGCTACGGACGAGCGTTTCAGAAACTTGAATCGATCGCTGGAGGCCAGTTCAGCGTCGCGAAGGATGGTGAACTCATTCATGCGGGTTCGCAGGCGGCTGTAAGTGCTGCACTCGACGCCGATGCCGCCGTAGGCGATCCGCAGCTCGCGCGCAGGCGTTTGCGCGTGGCCGCTAACGGCGGTCAAGGCTGTGAGGGACGCGCCTTTGAGAAATGAGCGCCTATACATGAAAAAACATGGAAAACGGAAGTATATCTAACTTGCATCCGCAAGCAGAGTGGCACGCCGTAGCTCTTTGACTCTGCGGGCTTATGACGCCGGCCGCGGGTGTGTGTTGGGCAAACCTTGACCAGGCTATTGTTTCGCAAAGACAACGTGGATCCAGCCGGGCTGAGTCGCGGAAAACAGATTCTGAAAGGCATTGAGCCGGTACGCGAGGAAGGAACAGCCTCGTTCAATCAGGTTGCGGGCCGGAGGGCGCTCAAGTTTTCGATTGCAGTATATACAAGGCTCCAGGCGATCGTAATCGCCATACGGATTGCGCGCGAAGTCCAGGAGCCAGCGCGAAAGTTCGTTGGTTTGCTGCGCGGGCTGCGGATAAACGAAGCTGGTGGTCACCACCGTGAGGGAGGGGAACAACGACTTCAGTCTCTTCTCCGTGAACGAATTGACGTGACCGTAGGGCGGATTCACCCTTCCGCAATGAACACAAGTCAGGCGGCCGACGCGCAAGTCCTGGTTGAAGGGGACTCCAACCACCAAATGTCGTCGCGCGACTCGAGCCAGTTCTGAGACGGCTTTTTCGAGTTTCGGAATGTGTTCGAGCACCTCGGCGCAGAAAACCAGGTCGAAGGAATTGTCGGGGAACTGCAAACCCGTAATATCGCCAGCGACAGCGGTCACTCGCGGCAACTGCCAGGCGGGTTTTTCGAGGTCGAGGGCGGTGACTTGCGTATATTCCGTGCTGAGATACTCGGAAAAATAGCCCCACAAGGCCCCGACATCCAAAGCTGTTGTGCCGGCTTTGGGAAGAATTCGGACCAGGTCGGCGATCCGCACTTGGTCCATTTCCGGGATCGGATATTTCGTGAGATCTATGGAGAACATATAGGAATCATCAATGGTACCTTGAGCCATGCAAGGAAATCGGTGGTAAAGCGCGGGGCATGGGAGTGTCGACCGGAATGCACAGGACGCGCTGCCATAACGCATCTGTTCGAGGACAATCGGCGCGGGCGTTCGGAGAGCTTCGATGCAGCGGACGATAACCCATTTGAGCCTCGACGCCCGCGTCCGCCAGGGCTTCGATGAAATCCTCGCAGGAGGGTCCGGTTTCGGGCAGGATCATGACCAGCCTGAGCACCATGCCCGAAAAATCGGAAATGTGTCCATGCGCCAGGGTTCCGAGCCATTCACACATCGCCCTCGCGTTGCGCCTTCTGGCTTCGGCGTTGCGGTAGAGATGGGCCAACTGGGAAACACCAATCGCCCCATCTAAGTTTGACATTCGCGATGCGGGTTCCACGGCCTCAGCTAGGTGGAAGGCGCGCTCAGAGGCGATATAGAACGGCCACGTCCAGCGCCTCAGGCGGCGCCACATCCAAAACGCCGCCATGCGCCGCAGAACATGGACTGGCGGTTCGCTTGGCAGCGAAATCCCGGCGGCGCGGTGGTACAGTTCATCATCGTTGGTCAGCAGCACGCCTCCAGCCGGACCCGCGAGGGATTTGCCGGCCCCGATGCTCACTAAGCCGAAGGTTCCGAACGTACCGATTTTTCTACCGCGGCAAACTGCTCCGAGTGACTGCGCGGCATCGTCTATCAAGGCGACTCCTGTGTTCCGCAGAAGCTCATCAATCTCGTCCACGGGCGCCACACTCCCAAACAAATGCGGTACGATGACACATTTCGTGCGAGGGCTCATGGCGCGCCGAACCTCGGCCGGCGACACGTGCAGATCCGCACCGATATCGGCAAACACCGGCGTGCATCCCGAGCGGACCACCGCATCCAGTGCGGTCTCACAAAGATACGACGGCAGAATTACCTCATCGCCGCGGGTGAGTCCCATGGCCCGGAGCGCTAGCTCGATGCCAAAGCGCGCGTGACTGACGGGAATGGCGTACTTTACGCCCAGGAAGCTGCTGACCTCGCGGGCGAACTTGTCGGGATGAGGGCCCGAAACGACGCGCCCGCAAGCGCACGCAGCTAGGAGACTGCTGGCATCCCGCCAACCCCACGGCGGAACGCACCATGGCACCGCATAGAAATAGCGCCGGAATTTCCGCGCCTTTCGGATGAGTTCGACAGGTTTCATACGACGGCCAATGGGGCCGGGCTAGGGATTCGTTACCGTGGCGCGCGCCCGGATCTTGGTGATTCTACGCCACTGTGCCTTTACGTACTCCCGCTCCTCGGGCCTGACAATTCCGGCGATCAACAGCAGACCGACGAAAAGCGCGGTCAGCGTCACGCCGAGCATTACCTGCATCCAAAATCCAGCAGGCTGGAGGACCAGGTACACCCCCACGACGCCAGCGCTTACCGCGGCGATTTTCGCCAGGCGGGAGAACTCATACGGCACCCGGCGCACCCTTTGCGCGACGAGCAGAGCGCAGAAGAATCGAATGGTGAACCCGCCCAGGGTGGCCCAGACAGCGCCCCACACCCCCAGCCGCGGAATCAGAATCGCATATCCCGCCAGAACCACCACCGTTCCCGACCAGGACACCCACGCATCCACGGCCGTCCGTTTTTCGATGACGAAAATCTCCCGGAAGTAGCTCCCGATCGCCCGGATGAGATAGGCCAGCGCAATCCAGCCCGCATACCGGCCCGCTTCCCGGAACGCCGGTGTAACCATAATCCGCAGCACCGGATGGATGAACAGCACGATCAGGACTGTCACCGAAGTCAATCCCAGGGCCAGGTACGTCGCTACGCGCGTAAAGATTTTCCAGCCGCCTTCCTGGCGGACGATCTTCACTTCCTGCGAGCCCCAATAGAGCTGAAACGGATACTGCACCAGCGGAATCACCATCCCGATCTTATACGCCAGCGAGTAAATCCCGATGGCGCTCAGCGAAACCGTCTTTCGAAGAAAATACCTGTCGCCGTAATTCAGAATGAATTCGCCGATCGCGCCCACCGACAGCGGCAGCGCGTAGCGCCCCTGCTTGCGGAAGGAGCCTATGTCAAACCGCAAGGGCACGCGTCGAAAAACATGAACGCTCAACGCCGCCGCGATCAGACCTTGGCTGATAATGCCACTCCACAGCATGGACGCAACGCCCAGGTGAAACCAAACCAGCAGCACGACATTGAGAACACCGGCCAGCAAAGTTCTGACGATTGAGATCCCGGCGTACATCGCCGGTTCATTGAATGTCCGCAGACAACATAGAAACGTCTCCATCGGAATCGCAAAACCGATGCTGATGGCGGTCAGACGAAACAGCGGCGCATACTGTGGGGTCCCGAAAACAAATGAGCTCAACCGAGCCGACAAAAACCAGCTTACCAGAGACACGACGGCGCCCAGTCCCACACTGGCCACGACATTCGTGCTCATGTGGCGCTGCCGCGCATCGTCGTCGGTTTCAGCGAAATAATAGTAGAAGAGCGCCTGTCCGAGCCGCAGTCCGGCGAACACAATGATGAAATTCACGGTCAGATCGAGCAGTTCGAGAACGCCGTAATCGGTGGTGGTCAGATACCGCGTGTAGAGCGGAATGAGGATGAAGCCGAGCGCGCGTGAAGCGATCACGGCGACGGCGTAAGTCCCGCTTTTCCGGAGAATATTTCCGAAGCTGTGTTCGCTCATTACGAATTCGAACAGGTTACCGGCTGAAAACCTCTTTGGCGCGTTGGTGAAGAGAGTATCGCACCGGCTTCAGAATCTTCGACCCCGTGGTGCAAACTTCCGCCGATCCTCCGAACTGCTCCTTGTAACTATATAAGCCGTGCTCCGGGTGACCGGGATTCCGGGATTCGTAGGGCGTGCCGCCGAAATTGAAACATCGGGCGCCGGCGGCCTTGTAGCGCTGGATGGTGCGCCACAACAGCAGGGTCGGCGCCTGACTTTGGAAAGCTTCGGGCGAATGCCCCGCCAATGTGTAATATGCCATTCCGTTCAATTCCGAAAAAAAGCCCGCGCTGACGACGGCCCCTTGATAGCGCGCCCCCATGATGCTCCCGTATCCGGACTTTGCCAGGAGAGCAAGGGGATCGGCCTCGCGCGCGTCCTCCAGCCGGAACCCCACCTTGCCGCCGCGAGCTTCAATGCGCCGGCTGGTCGAAAGTTGCAAGCGCCGCAGATCTGCCGCTCCTTCCTCGGGCGACAGTTCCTCAATCGCCACGCCCATCTTTTCGGCCTTACGGATCGAATTGCGAAGATGCTTGCGGCGCTTGTACTCCATAGCCTGCCACATCTCTTCTTCGGAGCGGTCGAGCAGGAGGAGAAACTCAACCCGATCCTTCAACTGGTAGCCTAACCGCTTGAGCTCGTCGCGATGTCCTGGCGTGCCGAAGCTGCCGATGGACAGGTGCACCACGCCATCGCGCCTGGCTTGGCCTTCGATCGCGGTGAGGAATCGGGTCAACAGCTCCGGATCGTTGCCGCGGACACATGGGTGCGCGTCGCTATACAGGCCGGCCGAGAGAGGCCGCAGCAGAGGGTTGCGCGAAGCATGACGAAACAGCAGTGCGACTCCGGCGCCGTCATCGAGCGAGCAATACACCGGAACCAGGTTCGCCTGGCCCGCCAGCGAATATCGAGCCCAGGCAGTGGAATGAAACAGTGGCGCGTTCAGGGCCCGCGCGTCCGCTTCCCAGGCGGCGTCCGCCATGGGTGTCATTCGGACTGTCATAGGCGGCCGATCAGCTCGCCTAACTCGCGGGCTTGCCGCTCGCCGTCGAATCGTTCGAGGAACCACTCGCTGGGCTGCACGGGATCGCTCGGCAAACTGAAAAACTCTCCCACTGCCGCATCCACGCGATCCGGGGGATCGTCGCGATACACGATCCGGTGCGGAACTCCGCAATTCCGGACGATTCCGTCGGCGGGAGAGTCGCGGGTGGTAAACACCAGAATGGGCCGGCCGGCGCGCACGTAGTCGAAAATCTTGGCCGGCACCTGCGTGCTGTGTTCGCCCACGTTCAAGTCGAGGACCAGCAATAGGTCCGCCTGCGCGATCGCGCGCAGAGCGTCGGCTCGCGGGATGCGTTCCCCGGTCAGCTCAATCCGTCCCTCCCTCACCAGTTCCTCGTACCGCGCGCGGTTCGGCATGTCGGTGGTATCGCCCGAGCCGACCTGCAACAGCCGGATGCGGTCGACGCAGGGGCAGCCCTTCCGGCGCAAGCGATCCATCGAGTCGATCAACATAGCCGGATGACGGCCGCCGTAAATGGTCCCCACGTGCGCGAGCACCCGGTAGTCGCGGAAGGGGATCGGCAGCGGCCCGAACGCTTCGTCGGGATCGTAACCGTTCCACAGCACCGAGATTTTGTTCGCGCATTCCGGATATCGTTGCTGTAACTCGCAGGCCAGCACGTCGGTATTTACCGTCACGGCATCGGCCTCGCGAATAATAGCTGACTCCAGCCGCCGGTCCAGCATGCGCGCCAATGCGTGAGTGCCGCGGAAGGGATTACCGATCATGGGATCGCGAAAATCGGCGATCCACTTGATCGCACCCGTCGCCCCGAAGCGCCGCTTAAGCCGCAACGCCGTCAGGTGTGTCGAAAGCGGCGGAAACGTCGAGAGCACGCAACATTGTCCATACTCGCGTCCCAGCTCGCGCACCAGCTTGCGCGACCGGGAACCCGAATGAAACATCCAGGTGAAGCCGTAGTCGTATGCCCGCAGCGGTGCGGCCAACCTCCAGACGACTTTCCTGATGATCCTGCCGAAAGCGGTCCGGGGAGCGGGAGGAAAGCGATGAACACCGGGCGTACTCGGGGCTTCCAGGAACTGCGTGGACGTCATCACTTCCACGCGGCGCCCCTGACGGCTGAGGTATTTCGCGAATCGATGCGGACGCTGCGAGCCCGAGTGGCTGACAGGAGGATAGGAGTGCGCCAGGATCAGAACCGGTCCGGATTCGGCGGACGACCTGGTCCGCGTTCCTATTTCACGCACACAAATACCGTGGCCCCGGCGAACGTCAACGTCAAGGCTTTGGCAGGGGGAATCGTCTTGCAAATCTTCACCCATGCACTTTTCATCGGGTGCTGCATGTCGGCTGGATTCAACCGGTCCACTAAATCCAAAATCCTCGAAAAGCCCAGCTTCCGGAATTCCTGGCGCAAAACCGAGTAGCGGAACTGATTGAAGTCGATGCCGAGCTTCATGATCTCCGGGCCTTGGCGGGCGATGCGTAGTTTGTAGCGCCACTGGTCCGGAAGCCATCCATACAAGGGAAATCCATATTCCCCACTCGTGAAACTGAATTTGTTGGTGGAAGAGAAGAAAAATACGCCGCCCGGCTTCAGCGCCTTGTGCACCCGTGCCAATCCGTGGCGCCAGTGCTCCACGTGTTCGAATACAGAGGATCCGATGATCACGTCGTACTCGTTATCTCCGACGTCGCTTTCCTCCACATTGCCCAAATCGATCTCGGCTTGAACGCCATGCAAAGCGGCCAGCTTGTGAGCGTGCTCGATCAATTGGGGGCTGATTTCCAAGCCCCTGCAATGCAGTCCTTTGCGCGCGCACTGGACCGGGAACCAGCCCGTGCCTGTTCCGATCTCGAGCATCCGCGAGGCTGGCGTGAGCGTCACAAAGGGCCGCACCATCTTCATGTAGTTCTCGAATTGCAGAACTTTTTCCGGCCCATCCAGATCCTCGGTCCCAAAATTATCCAGGAACCGGTTGATTTCCGGGATAGCTTCTTGATAAATTTTCATGCTGCTGAACTCTGCTCGAATGCTAAAACTATTAGACTCTTTCGAGATTCTGAGACTGCTCCAATGATACCGCCGCCCGAAGATAGCGTTCAATGGGAGCTTAGTTCCATTGCTGTGGCACCGAAGTCATTTCCCTGGTGCCGCTTTCGGGCCTTCGGTGCATTGGACTTCATAGACCGGCTCGAAACTCTAGGGATAGGCCCAAGTGTCGAGCCGGAGGCCCCGTTTGCAAGCTCAATATCGTGACCATGCAGCGCTGGCCACGTGGAGCCTGAGGCCGCCGCACTATGCTGCAATGAAAAGATGTCGATCCGTGTGGTCATTGTCGCGGGCGCCAGGCCGAACTTCATGAAAGTCGCGCCGCTGCTACAGGCGCTTTCCGCGGACGACAGCTTCGCACCGTCTCTGGTCCACACCGGACAACATTTCGATCACAACATGTCCGGCCAGTTCTTTCGCGATCTGGGGATGCCGGAGCCGGATTTCCACTTGGGTGCGGGCGGCGGCACGCATGCGCAGCAAACGGCGGAAATTATGAAACGGCTGGAGCCGGTTCTCGAACAATGCCGCCCGGATGGCGTGATCGTCGTCGGCGACGTCAACTCAACCGTGGCTGCCGCGTTGGTCGCCAGCAAAATGGGAATCGCCGTGGTTCACGCCGAGGCAGGGCTTCGCAGTTTCGACCGCTCCATGCCGGAAGAGATCAATCGCGTGGTCACGGATTCGATTTCTGACCTGCTCCTGGTTACTGAGGAAAGCGGGCGGATCAACTTATTGCGCGAAGGAGTCGCGCCGGGCCGGATCCACATGGTGGGCAATCTCATGATCGATTCCCTGCGTCGCCACCTGCCCAAGGCGCTTGAATCTGACATCCTCAAAAAACTTAGTGTCGTCCGCCAGGGCTTCGGACTGATCACGCTGCATCGCCCGGCGAATGTCGATGACGAGCGTCATCTGGCGGAAATCGTGGATGCGTTCCGGACCATCGCGGAACAGATCCCGCTCCTGTGGCCGGTGCATCCTCGAACCCGGGCGCATTTGGCGAGCGCGTCGATCGCGATTCCGGAACGCATCAGGTTGCTCGACCCGATTGGCTATCTTGATTTTCTGGCCTTGCAGGCTTCCAGTTTTGCGGTTCTCACCGATTCCGGCGGCATCCAGGAGGAAAGCACCGTGCTGGGCGTCCCCTGTCTGACGCTCCGGGAAAACACCGAACGTCCCGTCACCATCGAGTGCGGCACGAACCGCCTGGCCGGTACCAGCAAGTCGACGATTCTTGAAGCCTGGGGCGAAACCCTCGCGGCGCCGAAAAAAGGCGGTACGCCTCCACTGTGGGATGGCGAAGCGAGCTCCCGCTGTCACGACGTGCTCAAGGATTATTTCGTGTCCAGGAGGGATGGTGCGCAGTAGCCGACGGCCGTGGCCGCGTCAAACTACTCGTGGGGAGCTAGTACCGGAAAGTTCGAGCGGATTCCTTTCGATTGAATACTCCGGTTCGCGGCCGTTCAGATCCGCAGTAACGCGAAAGTGTGCCGATTGAAACACGAGCGTTCCATCGCAGATCAAGCTGCCGGGTAGCGGGCGGCGGGAGAAATCGATTGCCGCTGCCAGCTTGAGGGGAAGTCCGCAGCGCCTTTTGACACGCACAATCGGCGCTTCTTGCTTCACTCCAAATCCAGGTGAACGCCACCCGTTGATCCCTCCCTTTTCGAGATCGGCGCTGCCGCCCGGCGCAAGTGTGAGCACGGTCCGAGCCCCGATCTGCCAGGCTCGTTCGGCGAGGGGGGTAGGATCGATTCCGAGATGCCAGAATTGCTCGACGACATGTTCCCCCGGCGGTCCTTCGACTTCGTCGACGACGAGCAACAACCCGACGCGGAGGAATAGAATAAGCCGCCTGTGCGTGAATCCGGAATAGCGGCACGCCGCGTCGAGGAAGTCGTACTCGGCGATGGAGATCCACTTCCGCATTTCGACATGCGGACGATTGGCCCATTTGAATGGACCTGCGGATGTGGCTTGGCTAGCGTGGTCGATCGCAACAGTGTTGTGGGCCGCCGTTTGACGGAACCACTCCCTCCATTTCGGATCGCCGACATAAGTGTAGGTGCCCGGGTCTATGAGAATTTCGTCATTGCCATTCCTGACCACTATGCTCAACGTGTCAGCATGGCTGTGGCCTCCGCTGCCTGGCCCAAACGGACCCGCATCGGCAATCACCTGCGCGTCGCCCGCGCGTAGAACCGCGATCCCGGCATTCGGAAACCAACGCGAACAATGTTCCGCCGCCCCTTGCGAATCTGTCGTACACGGTCCGAGCCACCATGCCGCTTGTTCAGCGAGGTCCTCGTGGCAGCGCCCCCAATCGGGACGATCGAACAGCGCCGAGCATGTAGCGATTGTCGCCCGGCCGAATCTGTCGCGCGGACCGTAGGGATGAAACCAGCGGCCGCCATCGTCGTCACCAAGAAACGGGATAGTTCGCCCGGGACTCATCAGCGTGTGAAGGTATTCCGCCATGCGTTCCAACCTCAGCCGGAAGCCCGCCGGCCGCCCTTCGAGGAGGTACCAGGTGAGAGCCATATCGAGCGCATACAGGTGGTAGTAGCTGGATTGTTCGCAGTGGGCGCCGTCGTCGCGAACCTGCGCGATCAATTCGCATTCAACTCGTGCGCCGCCTTGCCTGCGCCATAGCTTGGATCGGGGAAACCCCGGGAACAGAACGCCGAGCGCATGCAGTGCGACAGCTTCACCCAGAAGATGTGTGTTGGGTGAAAAGTAGACCGAGAAGTTGTGTTCCAGGTAGCGGCCATGCCGGTAGAGCTGCTCGAGAAAACGGCCACGCCATGCGGGGTTCATGCGCTCGCCCGCAAGATGGTACACCCAGATCCAGGACATACAACGAAACGCGACTTCCAGCGCGCTCGCCCAGTTGATTCCCCGGAGGTAATGATTTTGGGAGGTCCAGGATTCAAATTGCGTCTCGATCACGTCAAGGAATTCGGCTCGTCCCGTCAGCCGGTAGGCTTGGGCGAGAGTAACCCAGTGTTGATGCCGATTGATTTCCCAGACGATCTTGTGGTCCCCAACGGCGGCGAAATCGAGATAAGGGATGCGTCGAAAATACGCATCTCCGCTCTCGATGTCATGGATTGGATCGCGACGCCAATTACCATCGAAATCGATGGTAATTCCGAGGATCGGCAACCGGGCCGCGGCGATCTGTTCGGCCAATCTCGTGAGTTCACGCGCATATGGGGAGTCGAGCAGAGACTCGGCTACCGCCGCCGGATCGGGTAGGGAGAGCGCAGCCTTCATGGGGCCTAACCGGGGTGGGGCAAGAAAAAGGCGCAGGTTGGAGCTCTCCTGTGTGAAACGAAAGATGAGCTCACGTGCGCTTCGGCTCCGCATGCCCGATTGTCCCAAATCGCGGCGTTGCGGAGATTGTTAGCTCGTTTGTCCCGCTGATTCGGAGAGATTTGGACAGGTTGTGCCGATCTCACGAGCGCCATCGCCCTGGAATCCCGCGCCGTTAACGCGCGTTCGGAATCCGAGGTTGGCGAGCCACATCCGGACGAGAGCTGGGCACGCGCGTTCCGCGCCCGGCGCGGCCAAACAAAGCCGCGGCAACGATGGCGTTGGAATTCGGTGCGGCCTTTGGGTTCCCGGTAGTGATCCATCGTTGCGGCGCGCATGCAGTTCGGCACGGCCGAACGGGGGTTTTCTCAGTTCACGCGAGACCGCGGGCCAGGTCCAGCACAGGCAGCCCGCTGGCGCGGATTTGATCCGCGAGTTCCGGCGCGGGCTTTTGCGTCACCACCAGGTGTTCGGCCCAGTGCGAGAGTTCGGTGAAGCGGCTGGTCAGAAGCTGGCCGATGTGCGGAATCGCACTGAGGATGTAATCGCGATTAGAGCCGTAGATCTTATCCATCTGAATATGCGGATCGTAGACTCGAAGGTCGCGGCCCTTCCCGATTAAGTACTCGAGAAGCCCCACCACGGGACTCTCGCGCAGATCGTCCGTATTTTCCTTGAAGGCGAGACCGACTACGCCCAGCTTCACCGGCCCCAAGTCGAGCGCGGCCTGGCTCGCCCGTCTCAGATGTTCGTCGTTGCTAGGAAGCACGGATTCCAGCAAGGGCAGTTTGAGATCCAGCCGCGAGGCGCGATAGCGCAGTGCCCGAAGATCCTTGGGAAGGCACGATCCGCCAAACGCAAACCCCGGTTTGAGGTACGCGGCGGAGATGTTCAACTTATCATCGCGGCATAGGGTGTTGAGCACTTCCTCCGGCAACACGCCTAAGACTTCCGCAACAGCGCCGATTTCGTTGGCGAACCCGATTTTCAGCGCATGAAACGCGTTGCAGGCGTACTTGATCATTTCCGCCGTGCGCAGAGCGACCAGGCAGGGCTCTACTTTCAGTCTCGCGTACAAGGAGGCTACACGCTGCATCGCCTTCTTGTCGGAGCCGCCGACCACCACCAGCGAAGGCTCCATGAAATCCTTAACTGCAACGCCTTCCCGGAGGAACTCGGGATTCGCCACAACTTGAATCGCATCGATACCGCTCACCGCGGGGATGACGACCTGGTCGCAGGTGCCTGGGAAAACGGTGCTGCGGATCGCCAAAACCAGCGATTTGCTGCGGCGAGCGCATGCCGCCGCGACGTCCTCGGTTGCCCGCCGCAACTGGTCCAGCCCGAGGTTGCCGTTGCGTTCGGAAGGTGTGCCGACGCACACCAGCACCACATCGGCATTCTCAATCGCTTCGGCCGTCGAGGTGGAAGCGGTCAGGCGTCCCCCGGCAACGTTTTCCTTCACCAGCTTTTCCAGGCCTGGTTCGTAAAACGGAGCTGCACCCCGCCGCACGCTTGAAACCTTGTGTTCGTCGCGATCCGCGCCGCAGACGGCATGACCCGTGGCGGCCAGACACGCGGCGCTCACGCAGCCGACGTAGCCCAATCCGAGCACTGCGACACGAGACGGCTCAGTGGTTGAATCCATGGGGTTCAGTTGGTGCGCTCGCCGCGATCGCCGTCAGGATTGCCGGAGCTATGGTGATCGTACCTCGCATTGCATTGCCGAGGCAAGCCGAATCACGCGTGCATGGCACCTCCGCCCCCCACGTCCGTTCGCCCGAATAGCTTCTTGCCGGGAAGCATCCCGGGCCGCGACCCGCTACGTGCCGGTGTTTGACTCGTCTATTCCTGCCCTGTAGACGGTCATGCCAGCCAAGCTAGACCTGCCAGTCAAGCTAAAATGGACCGAACGATGCCATTTGCAGACGATTACCGGGAACGCCTCCTTGCCACGCTCGCCGGGATCGACGTGGACAAGGTTGCCCGCGCGATCGAGTGGTTCCATCGGGCCCGCGGGGAGGGCCGGGCGATTTTCGTTGCAGGCAACGGCGGCAGCGCGGCTACGGCCTCGCACTTCGTGTGCGACATGGTCAAGGGCGCGAGCTTCGGCCGAGCCTCCCGCTTCCGTATCACGGCGCTGCACGATTCCATGCCGACCATGACCGCTTATGCCAACGACGTGGGCTACGCCGATGCCACCGTCGAGCAGCTCAGGAACTTCGCTCAGACTGGCGACATTTTCATGGCGATCAGCGGTTCGGGAAACTCACCCAACGTGGTGCGCGCGATGGAGTACGCCAACTCCATCGGCTGCCGGACGCTGGCGTTGACCGGCCGCGACGGAGGCAAGCTGGGCGCCATCGCCCATCTGAACCTTCAGGTGCCGGAGCCGCACATGGGCCGGATTGAGGACGCGCATCACATCATCTGCCACATGATTTGTTATTCGTTTATGGAGCAGGAATGACCCCGACAGGAGCCCGGCAATTGCAAGTTCCGGAGACGTCAGTTCCTCAAATGCAAGTGCCCCTGATCGATCTTGGGACACAGGTGGCCGCGCTGCGCGGCGAAATCATGGACGCGCTGGCGCGCGTGGTCGATTCGCAGAAATTCAAACTGGGTGAAGAAGTGCGATCGCTGGAACAACGGCTCGCCGAATACAGCGGTGCTCGATTCGCGATCGAATGCTAGCGCTTGGTGCGGATCGACTCGCGCACGGCCATGTCGACCTCCGCATCGGGTCCCAGCAGCGCGCGATTCAGGCGCTCCAGCTCCGACAGCGCCGCCAGCGAATGCGACAGAGACAATCCCACCGAATAGGACTGACCCTGCGGTTCGCACCGTACCACTTCGCCCAGCATCAACATATCGGCCGTCTCCAGCTTGACTGGCGCGCCGCAGGGGATGGGCAGGGGAAGCTTCAACTGCAGACCGCTGCCCGACATATCGACGACGGTGCCAAGTGCCTTCGGCTCGCCCAAAATGCCAAGCACGGTGATGGTCACGGGCGTGTTTGCCGGAAGGCGTTGTTCGCGCCGAGTGTCCGTGCGCCGCTCGCTTCGCGCTTGTTGTCCCGAGTGCCGTCCGGGTAGCTGTCCATGTGGTTCCACACCGGCCTTATCGTCCGCGCCGCGGAGACTTTGAGCACTACCACGGGAGCGCTACCGCTGGCGCTGTTGCAACAAACCAAAGTACTCTCCTGGCCTGGGCGCCGTAGGCCTATATGTTGCCGGCTTGGTCTCTTCGGCTCGCGGCCACGGGCTGCTATCATCGCCGTAAGGTCCATGAAGTTCGATCGTCCGGTTGATTTGGCACGCAGACTGTGCATCGGCCCAAGCCGAGGGCGGCTCTTTTACCCAGCCGAAGGCGGCTCCTTTAGATGATTCGTCTCTTCAAAGTCTCGATTCCCAGCAATGTGATTCTGCTGGTAATATCGGAGGCGATCCTGGTCCTGTGCTGCTACGTACTGGCGACCTATTGGACGATGGACGCCGCCGCCGACGTGTTTCTGTTCGACGACGGCGGGATCTGGCACATTGTCGTCATTGTCGTGGTGATTCTGCTCGGGATCTATTTCCACGACCTCTACGAAAATTACCGCATCCGCACCCGTATTCTGTTGATACAGCAGTTCTGCATGATTCTGGGCATTGCGTTCCTGCTCCAGGCGCTGGCCAACTACGGGCATTGGAATGCCCTGCTGCTGCCCAAATGGGTGATGGTCTACGGCAGTCTCATGGTCCTGATCGTTTTGCCTCTCTGGCGGGTCTTGTTCACCGGTTTTGTATCCAAGGCCATGAGCGCGCAGCGCCTCCTGTTTCTAGGGTCGTCGGCGGTGGTGCGGGAGATCATCGCGCGTGTTTCGGAGCGCGCTGAGCTGGGTCTCTCCGCCATCGGTTATCTGGACGATGGCGCAGCCTCTCCGGCCAGCGGAGACAATTTACCCGCTGCCCCAGGCGATTTACCGGGCGCTCCGCGGTTGGGCACCATCGAGGATCTGGACGACGTGGTCGCCACTCAAGTTCCAGAGCGCATCATCGTCGGCATGACCGAGCGGCGGCAGCGGCTGCCGGTGCTTCGCCTGCTGGAACTGCGTTATTCGGGCATTCACATCGAGGACGCCGCGAACACTTATGAAGCGGTTTTCGGCCGGGTTTCCACGCGCGATCTGCGTCCTTCGCAGCTGATCTTCTCGACCGAGCTGGGCCCGCGCCGGTCCAGCATGACCCTGCAAACGTTCTACTCGCTGATCATCAGCGTGATCGGGATCGTGGTGACGTTGCCGGTGATGTTGGTAGTCGCATTGATCGTGAGATTCACGTCACCGGGCCCCGTGTTGTTTCGCCAGCGTCGAGTAGGGCTGAACGGCGCGCTGTTCACGCTTTACAAGTTTCGTTCCATGCGCGCCGATTCGGAAGCGGAAACCGGCGCAGTCTGGGCCAAAAAAGACGATCCGCGGGTGACGCCGGTGGGCCGCTGGCTTCGCAAGCTCCGCCTGGACGAGCTGCCCCAGCTCTTCAACGTGCTGCGCGGCGAGATGTCCATCGTCGGTCCGCGGCCGGAGCGTCCCGAGTTCGTAGCCGTGCTTCAGGAAAAAATCCCGTATTACCGGCAGAGGCATTGTGTGAAGCCCGGCATTTCCGGATGGGCGCAAATCAATCACAAATACGGCGATACCATCGAGGACGCGATGATCAAGCTGGAATACGATTTGTACTACATCAAGAATATGGCCGTGTCGCTGGACGCCTACATCATGTTCCACACCGCGAAAACCATGCTGCTCGGCCGCGGGGCGTATTGAATCGGTTGTTTTGTTCTTTTCAGCGATTCTTGAGGGGCTTTTGGGGGCGGTTTTTCCGAATGTGTTACGCGGCCCGGTAATGCTGGTTCCGGCGTTCTGAACTAACCGCCGGGAGTTTCTATCTTCCGGGTTGTCGTATCATAAACGGTTCACCATGCCCCTGCCACTGGCGCTCGTCACGGGGTCCTGCGGACTGATCGGATCGGAAGTCTGCCGTTATTTTCATCGTCACGGGTTTCGGATTGCGGGAGTGGACAACAATCAGCGTGCGGTGTTTTTCGGCCCGGAGGGCGATACCAGTTGGACGCTCAGGCTACTGCGCGAGTGGATACCCGATTATCAGCACCACGCGATTGACATTCGCGACCGGGCGGCGATGCTCTCCCTTGTGGCGGAGCTAAAGCCGGCCGCAATCCTCCACACCGCCGCGCAGCCTTCTCACGATCGCGCCGCCTCCATTCCGTTCGATGATTTTGACACTAATGCCACGGGGACTCTGAACCTGTTGGAGGCTGCCCGGCGCACCTGTCCCGAGTCTCCATTTGTGCACATGTCCACCAACAAGGTGTATGGCGACCGGCCTAACTCCATCCGGTTGAAGGAGCTGGATACTCGCTGGGAATACGACGACGCCGCTTTCGAAAATGGGATTCCCGAGACGTTCTCGATAGATCAATCCCAGCATTCCTTGTTTGGAGCTTCGAAAGTCGCGGCGGACATCATGGTGCAGGAATATGGAAGGTATTTCGGCATGCCGACGTGCTGCCTGCGGGGAGGCTGCTTCACCGGCCCGAACCACTCCGGCGTCGAACTGCATGGTTTCTTGAGTTATTTGATCAAGTGTAATCTGGAGGGGCGCGAATACCGGATTTATGGCTACCAAGGAAAGCAGGTACGCGACAATCTCCACTCCGAAGATGCCGCCGCGATGATGCTCGAGTTCTGCAAACGGCCGCGGTCCGGCGAAGTCTACAATCTCGGCGGAGGGAAAGCGAACTCCTGCTCCATCCGGGAGGCTTTCCGCATGACCGAAGAGATTACCGGCAGGAAACAAAACTACACTTATGTCGAGCAGAACCGCCCCGGCGACCATATCTGCTACTACAGCGATCTGCGCAAGCTTGAAACCCATTTCCCCGGATGGAAGATCACCCGCTGCCTGCGCTCCACGGTCGAGGAAATCGCCGCATCCCGGGCGGCCCGCGCCGGAACCGTAGGCGCCATCGGAAGCTGATCCGCGGTATGAACATCCTGATCACCGGAATCTGCGGATTTGTGGGAAGCAGTCTGGCGCGGGCGTTGCAGCATCGGCTGGAAAACGCGGCGATTTTTGGTGTCGACAATTTCTCCCGCGCCGGGTCGGAAACCAATCGCATGCGGCTGACCCGTGCGGGCGTCCGGCTGTTCCACGGCGACCTGCGGATGGCGAGCGATCTTGAAAGCCTGCCCGACGCGGACTGGGTGATTGACGCCGCCGCCAATCCCAGCGTCCTGGCCGGCGTGGACGGAAGGTCCACCAGCCGCCAACTGGTGGAGCACAATCTCTGGAGTGTCGTGAATACGCTGGAATACTGCCGGCGATGCGGCGCGGGTCTCATTCTACTAAGCAGCAGCCGGGTGTATTCCATCGAGCCCCTGGCCGCTCTTCCGGTGCGAGTCCATGATGAGGCGTTCCACCTGGATATTTCGCAAGCTCTTCCCGTGGGGATTTCCGAAAGAGGAATCACCGAGCAGTTCCCGGTGGCGCCGCCCGTGTCGTTGTACGGCGCGACTAAACTGGCATCGGAAACGATGGCGTTGGAATACGGCGCGACGTTCGGGTTCCCGGTCGTGGTCAATCGTTGCGGCAACCTCGCCGGAGCGGGACAGTTCGGTACCGCCGAACAGGGAATCTTTTCTTACTGGCTGCACGCTCACGCGGCCCGGCGGCCGCTGCGCTACATCGGCTTCGGCGGTTGCGGCCGGCAGGTCAGGGACGCATTTCACTCCGACGATCTGGGTGATCTGATCATAAAGCAAATGCATTCCGGCTCGGCCGGGCAGATGCACTCCGGCTCCGGCGGGGACCAGAAGGTTTCTAACGTCGGCGGCGGGATCGCGAACTCGATATCCCTCGCTCAGCTCACTCGCTGGTGCGATCAACGCTTCGGCGCCGCCACCCCTGAACCCGACCTTAGGCCCAGGCCGTTCGATATTCCATGGCTGGTGATGGACAGCGGCGCGGTGGAGCGGCAGTTCGGGTGGACGCCACAGAGAAATCTCGAATCGATTCTCGAGGAGATCGCTCGCCACGTCCGGGATCATCCCGATTGGCTCGATCAGTGCGGGGCTTCCTGATGAGCGGCCCCAACCCCGACAGCAAGCCTCTGGAGCTGTTGAGCGTGGTCGTCCCGGCGCAAAACGAGGAAGGGTGCATTTGCTCGATGGTCGAACATCTTGACCTGGAGCTACGGCTGAACGACATTCCTCACGAGATCGTCGTCGTCGACGACGGCAGCACGGACGCAACCTGGTCCCGGTTGACGACTCTCGGTGAGCGCCTTCCCGCCCTTCGGCCCATCCAGAGTCCCGGCCCGCACGGCTTCGGCAGCGCTATCACTTACGGATTCGATCACATGCGTGGTGACGCCGTGGTGGTGATGATGGGAGATGAATCGGACGACTGCCGCGACGTGGTGGCTTACTGGAAGTTGCTGAATCAAGGCTGGGACGCGGTGTTTGGATCGCGGTTTGTCAAAGGCGGAGGCGTGATCGACTACCCCTGGCTGAAGTTGAGATTGAACCGGCTCGCTAACGGCCTCATCCGGGTTCTGTTCCACATAAAGTTCAACGATGTGACGAATGCCTTCAAAGCCTACCGGCGCTCGACCATCGAAGGCTGCCGCCCGATCTTATCTCCTCATTTCAATCTCACGGTGGAGCTGCCGTTGAAGACCATAGTACGCGGCTATTCCTGGACCGTAATGCCGATTACATGGCGCAACCGCAGGACCGATGAATCGAAGCTCAAGATCAGGGAAATGGGCAGCCGATATCTATTTATCTGCCTGTATGTCTGGCTCGAGAAGTATTTCAGTCGCGGCGACTACAGGAGGAAGCCATGAGCGACTTACGCATGAATGGCGCTTCGATCCCTTAGGCGGGATGAGCCGGTACCTCTGGATCTCGCCAGCACGTCGTAAATAGTGTGGTTCAATGGTCTTAGGCGATGCCCGAAGTAATCCTCAAGCCGGAGCTTGACCCCGGAATTGGCGAACCCGCGGTCCTGCCGTTCGAACCTTTACCCGCCTACACCGGCCTGCTGCATAAAGACGCGGAATTCGCGAATTGCCGGGGCAAGAAGATCGGCATCCTGATTGTCACCTACAACGCGCTGACTACGTTGTCGCGCGTGCTGAAGCGCATTTCCCCGAACGTTTGGTCGAACGTCGCCGAAGTTGCGGTGTTCGACGACGCCAGTCAGGATTCCACCTACGAGCTTGCGGTGGGACTCAAGACTCTTCGATCGCTTCCCAAGCTCCGAATTCTGAAGCATTCGAAAAACCTCGGCTACGGTGGGAATCAGAAGGCCGGCTACCAGTACTTCATCGAGCAAGGCTTCGATATCGTGGTGCTGCTGCACGGCGACGGCCAATACGCGCCCGAAATCCTGGCGCAGATGTACCATCCGCTGGTGACCGGCGAGGCCGATGCGGTTTTCGGTTCCCGCATGATGAAGGATTATGGCGGCCCGCTCAAAGGCGGAATGCCGTTATACAAGTACGCCGGAAACCGCGTGCTCACGATGTTCGAGAATCGCGCGCTGGGGATGCACTTGACGGAGTTTCATAGCGGATATCGGGCGTATAGTCTGGACGCACTCCGGCAAATCGATTTTTCGGACATGACCGACGATTTTCACTTCGACACGGAAATCATCATCAAGCTGCATCATCAACGCTACCGGATCAAGGAAATTCCCGTCCCCACCTATTACGGCGACGAGGTCTGCTACGTGAACGGATTGCGCTACGCCCGCGATATCACGCGCGCCGTTTCCCGCTACAAGAAGACCGTTAACAGTATCGTCTGTTATCCGGAGTTCAAAGAGTATTTCGTTCAATATCCGATCAAGCACAGCCAAGGGTCCAGCCATCACCTGGTGCAGAAGTTGGTGGGTACGGGTCAGGATGTTCTAGAAATCGGCTGCGGCGGGGGCCTGCTTTCAAAAGAGCTGCACGCCAACGGGAATCGCGTGACGGGCATCGATCCGGCGCCGGAGCCGCTGGCGCAGGACGAATCTGAACCATATTTCGAAAACTATATCCGCGCGGATCTGGACGGCGGCCTCCGCCCGGCGCTGGATCTTCTCCCCGATGTTTTAAAAGCCAAGCGCTTCGATCGCGTGCTGCTGCTGGATATTCTGGAGCACTTGAAAAATCCGGAGCAACTGCTGCGGCAGTTGCGCGACGCGCTCGCCCCACACGGGCAACTGATCGTTTCCGTCCCTAACGTGGCGAATCTCAGCGTGCGCGCGATGCTGCTGTTCGGCCGTTTCGATTACAAGTCGCGCGGCATTCTGGATCGCACGCACCTGCGCTTTTTCACGCGCAAGACCGCGCGGCGGCTGCTTGAGGAGAACGGCTATGAGATTCTCGACCAGAGGATGACGGTGATTCCGGTGGAACTGGTGCCGGTGGTGTCGAGCAGCAACCTGTTGGTGAAAGCGATCAACGGCCTGTTGCGCATGTTCACGCCGCTGTTTCCCGGATTGCTGGGGTATCAGGTGGTCCTGGTAGCCCGGGCGCGCCCGATTGCCCCGGACGCAAGCTCTAGTGCGGCAGAATCTGGCGGATCGCCGGGTAGAACGTCTTTATGAAATCGACCGCGGTGCGCTGGGCCTCGTCATTGTCCCGTTTGTTTCTATCGATCGGCACAATGACACGTACGATAGCGGTGTCGGTACGGTTGTAACGCATCGCGTCCGCAATCACCCAGAACTTGGCTTTGTATTCGCTTGCTACCACTCTTCCCCGGGATTGGTACCAATACAGCACCAGATCGCGATCCTCGCCCTTCGTGACAATGTAGCGGTTGACTACGATCGGCGCGCTCTCGCCCACTTCGATGGAAGTTTCGTCGTCAATCAGCGGAGTCCAGCCACTTCCAGGCAGGCAATTCTTGGGGGAGTGCGGCGCTTTGCCGTTGCGCTGCGATCGGAACGCGGCCATGTACAGGTCCGCGTACCTGCCATCCGCGGTCACATAGGATCGGCTGAGCACATCGTCGGCTTGGAGGACGTCCAGCACCTCCTGCTCGATGACGCCGTCGCGTTGAAATTGCCAGGGCCCCAACGAATGCGTCAATTGAGTCAATGGCGGGGATGAGGGAACCTCCTCGGGATGCATGGCGCTGCGAAGCACCGCGGCCTGCGCCAGCAACACAACAGTCAACAACAGGACTGGGCCCGATTTCAAAAGATTAGGCATGATCCAATTCCTTCACGGCACGACTTTTTGAGAAACGATTGAGAATCGCATGTAAGGCGATGAGCATTCCAATCGCCGCCAGAAAGACGAGAAAGCCTTCGAGTTCGTGCGAGAATCCGCTCGCCAGGCTGGGATCGATTGTCTCGCCGACGATTCCGGTGATGGTCACGCGGCCCGCGTTGGTGAGGATCGCGATCGGCACCGTGGCGACGAACAGCGCCACGCGCATCCACACTCTGCGATCGAAAAAATATCCGTACACCAGCGAAAGGAAGGTCAGCGAAAGCAGACTGCGAATGCCGCTACAGGCTTCGGCAACGTTCAGTGTCTGGTTGGGAAGCCGTAGCACGTTGCCATCGCGAAGAGTCGGAATGGCAATCAGATTCAATACGTTTTCGGCGACCCAACTCGCAAATAACTGTAATGGGAAGGTGATCTTGTTGTAGATCAGCGCGGGCAGCGGAATCATGAACGGCAGCAGCAGCAAAGGAAACGCCAGCTCCTTCACCAGTTCGACGCCGCCCAACACCAGCAGTATGCCCACCACCGTGACCAGAACGGAAGAGGCTTGCAGGAACTGCTCCGCTCCCAGCGTGCCCACGTAGCTCTCCGCGACGCCCAGCAGCAAGACCGCGACTCCCCACCAAGCCGGTTTCCACTCCATGGCCATCAGCGGGGCGCGACGCTGCCAGACCAGATAGCCGGCCACCAGCGGGACAAAAAAACCGTGTCCCATATCGTCATCCGAAGACCACACACTCACCAGGTGGCGAAGGACGGGGAAATAAACGACGACCGTCAGGGCCGCTAACCACGCGACCGCGACCCAGGGCACGGAGCGGACCGCGGCGGCCTGCGTCGGCTGCTGGCCGGTAACCGTTGCCATATATGTATCCTTAAGTTAAACACAAAGAACGCCTCCTCCGCGCTGGGCTTTTTCCGAGAGTTGGTACCAGCCGGAATTAGCTAAGATGGATGTCTCTAGAAAAATGGGGAGTGTTTATTCCGAATGAACCTATCGTGGGTCCGGAGACAATCGCGGGGCCGGTGACCATCGCGGCCGACCGCCCTCCCGATACGCGGAACCCGCTCCAGATTCCTCTCCGGCTGCTGGTTCTGATGCCGGTGTACGAGGATTGGGCCTCCGCCGCCGAGGTTTGCCGCCGGATCGATTCCTCGTTTCCAGCATCCTGGTCCGTCGAGTTGCACGTGATCCTGATCAACGACGGCTCCAGGACCCGTTATCAGCCCGCTTTCGATTCCATCCGGTTGAACGTCGTCGAAGACATTTCAGTTTTGCAACTGCACCGAAATTTGGGCCACCAGCGAGCCATCGCCATCGGTCTGGCGTACGTCGCCGCCAACCTTTCCGCGGATGGTGTGCTGGTGATGGATGCCGACGGCGAAGATCCGCCCGAGCAGATCCCCGATCTGATCCGGGAGGCGGAGCGCCAGCGGCTCTCCGCTGTCGTGTTCGCAGAACGCGGCCGGAGAGTGGAAGGCTGGCTGTTCCAGGTGTTCTATTTCTTCTACCGGGTTCTGCATTACCTTCTCACCGGACGGAAAATCCGAGTGGGGAATTTCAGCTTCCTTCCTTGGAACCTGCTCCAGTCGCTCATCACCTATCCCGAGCTTTGGAACCATTATGCGGCGGCCGTCCTGCAATCCCGCCTGCCGCGCGCGATGACCCGTCTGGATCGCGGAGCCCGCATTCAGGGAAAATCCAAAATGGGCTTCGTCGACCTGGTGATGCATGGGATGTCGGCTCTGTTCGCCTATCATGATCTGGTCAGTACGCGGCTGCTCTTCGGGAATTTCATCCTGATTCTGATTTCAGGCGCGATCATTCTGGTGCTGATGGCGGGGCGGGGAATCGCTGCGCTTAGTGCGCCCGGAACCGCGGCGATCGCGATTCTGATGATCGTGGGTCAATTCTCGACGCTTTCGCTGCTGGCGATTTTTCTGGCAGTCATGAACCGCAGCAGTTACCAGTTCCTGCCCGCCAGGGACTACGTCCATTTCGTCCGTGGTCTTTTCAAAATTGCCGGCCGGCACACCGCCGGGGAAAACGCCGATCATGAAACAGGATGCGAAGACGTGACGTAGAAATCCTTACGATGCCCACGATGAGCCTCACGCGATGAGCTTCACCCGATCGCGGGCCCTCCTGCGGCCCCCAAGCGAACGCCGGCGCGTCGCTCTGAGCTTCTGGCCGTATTTCTCTACTTAGTCCCCGTTTTCACTTTTCCAGTTGCTTTCGAATCGCCTTGAGTTCCCTGCGCCGTGCGCCGGTCATCTTGGGATAACTCATCTTGAGCCCTTCTAGCGTGTCAATGACAATACGGGAAATAATGAGCCGTGCGTTGTTTTTGTCATCCGCCGGCACCACGTGCCAGGGCGCGGTTTTCGTACCGGTGGCGCCCAGGCAGTCCTCGTAGGCCCGCATGTATTGATTCCAGAATTTCCGCTCCGCGATGTCGTCCTGGCTGATCTTCCAGTTTTTGTCGGGCGTACTAATGCGCTCCAGGAAGCGTTTGCGCTGCTCCTCCTTGGACAAGTGCAGGAAGAATTTTATGATCCGAGTCCCGTTGCGATGCAGGTGTTTCTCCAAATCCACGATGGAACGGTAGCGTCCCTCCCAGATCGTCTTTTCGCCGGTTAGCTCGTGCGGAATTCCCTCGCCTTGCAGGAGTTCGGGATGCACGCGGACGATCAGGACCTCCTCATAATAGGAGCGGTTGAACACCCCGATCCGTCCGCGCGCAGGCAGACAGCGGGTCGTGCGCCACAGAAAATCGTGCTGCAACTCGTCCCCGCTGGGATGCTTGAAACTGTAGACATCAACTCCCTGCGGATTTACGCCGGTCAGGACGTGGGCGATGGCGCCGTCCTTTCCCGCGGCGTCCATGGCCTGAAAAATGAGAAGGATCGAATAGCTGTCGGACGCATACAGGAGCCGCTGAAGAGCGCTCAACTCCGCGACGCCTTCGGTGAGCAGCTCCTTATAATGCTTTTCGGATTTGTAGAACGGCTTGGTGCGGGTCTCCCATTTGTTCAGACTGACTGGCTTCCCGCCCGTCACGCGAAAGTCATCGAGGTCGATTTTCATGATTGAGTCCGTTACTTTGTGCCTGCCCAGTTCCAGTTCCGAATCTCCGGCAGGTCCTCGCCGTATTTGTCGATGTACAGCTTGTGCTCCATCAACTTATCCTTGAGCTGCTGCTTCAGGTAGATACCCTTGTCGCCGGTTTGCGGCAAGCGGTCGATCGAGTCCATCACCAGGTGGAACCGGTCGAGATCGTTCAGCACCGTCATGTCGAAAGGCGTGGTGATGGTGCCCTCTTCCTTGTAGCCGCGGACGTGGATGTTGTCGTGATCGGTGCGGCGGTAGGTCAGCTTGTGTATCAGCGTCGGATAGCCGTGGAACGCGAAGATCACCGGCTTGTCTTTGGTGAAAAGATCGTCGAAGTCGATGTCGCTTAATCCATGAGGATGTTCACTTTTCGGCTGGAGCTTCATCAGGTCGACGATGTTGACCACCCGGATTTTCAGCTCCGGCAGATGCTCGCGCATAATGGAAACGGCCGCCAGGGTCTCAAGCGTAGGCACGTCGCCGCAGCAGGCCATCACTATGTCGGTCGCGACGCCTTGATCGTTGCTGGCCCACTGCCACACGCCGACGCCCTCCATGCAGTGCTTGACGGCGGCCTCCATCGTCAGCCACTGAGGCGCCGGGTGTTTGCCCGCGATCACGACGTTGACGTAATGCCGGCTACGCAGACAGTGGTCCATCACCGACAGCAGGCAGTTCGCATCCGGCGGAAGATAGACGCGCACGATCTCGGCCTTCTTGTTGACCACGTGGTCGATGAAACCGGGATCCTGATGCGTGAAGCCGTTGTGGTCCTGACGCCACACATGCGACGACAGGAGATAGTTTAACGACGCGATTTTCCGCCGCCATGGCAGCTTCGAAGTGACCTTGAGCCACTTGGCGTGCTGGTTGAACATCGAATCGACGATGTGGATGAACGCCTCGTAGCAGTTGAAAAGTCCATGCCGCCCGGTGAGCAGATAGCCTTCGAGCCAGCCCTCGCATTGGTGCTCGCTGAGCACTTCCATCACGCGTCCGATGGGCGCGAGAAATTCGTCATTTGCCACAGTCGCCGCTTGCCATTGGCGATTGGTTACTTCAAAGACGGATTCGAGACCGTTCGAAAGCGTCTCGTCCGGGCCAAACAGGCGAAAATTCCGCTCGCCGTGCTCGAAGCCATCGTTCAGCTTCACCACATCGCGCAGGAACTTACCCAGCACGTGCGTGTCGCCGATACCGCCCACTCCCGGCGTGGGCACGTCGACCGCATAGTCGCGGAAATCCGGCATCCGCAAATCTCTCAGCAGAATCCCGCCGTTCGCGTGGGGATTCGCACCCATCCGACGCTCGCCCTCGGGCGCAAGTTCGGCCAGTTCCGGTTTCAGTCGACCCTGTTGGTCGAAAAGTTCCTCCGGCCGGTAACTCTTCAGCCAGTCTTCGAGCATCTTCAAATGCTCCGGCGGCGACGAGGCGGAAACCGCGAGCGGAACCTGGTGCGACCGGAAAGTTCCTTCGATTTGAAGGCCATCGACCGTCTTCGGCCCCGTCCAGCCTTTCGGTGAATTGAGGACGATCATCGGCCAGCGCGGACGCTCGGCGTTCGTGGGGCAGGCGATCAAGCGCGCAGCCCGTTCGTGCCGTTGCGCGCGATTATTGTCGCCTGCCGTCTTGCCCTCGGAAGACAAATTGCCGCGAGCATCCTTCTGGATTTTCTTGATCTCCTCCACCACCGTGTCGAGCGTTGACGCCATCGCCTCATGCATGAGAGCGGGTTCATGACCCTCTACGAAATACGGCGTCCAGCCGTAGCCGCGCAGCAACTGTTCCAGTTCCTCGCGCGGGACGCGAGCGAGCAGCGTCGGGTTGGCGATCTTGTAGCCGTTGAGATGCAGGATCGGCAACACCGCGCCGTCTTTGGCCGGATTGAGGAATTTGTTGGAGTGCCAAGCTGTAGCCAGCGGTCCGGTTTCCGCCTCGCCGTCGCCGACCACGCAAGCGACCATTAGATCGGGATTGTCGAAGACTGCCCCGAACGAATGGCTGAGCGAATAGCCCAGTTCGCCGCCTTCGTGGATCGAGCCCGGGCATTCCGGCGACACGTGGCTGGGAATCCCTCCGGGAAACGAAAACTGGAGAAACAGTTTTCGCAATCCGGCCTCATCCTGGCTGATGTTGGGATAGATCTCGCTGTACGTGCCCTCCAGATACGTGTTGCCGACCAGCGCCGGGCCGCCGTGCCCGGGGCCGGAGACGTAGATCATGTCGAGGTCGTACTTCTTGATCACCCGGTCCAAGTGAACGTAAATGAAGTTCTGCCCCGGCGTCGTGCCCCAATGTCCCAGCAGCATACGCTTCACATCTGCGAGCGTCAGCGGCCGCTTCAGCAGCGGATTGTCGTAAAGATAAATCTGCCCGACCGACAGATAGTTCGCGGCGCGCCAATACGCATCCATTCTTTCTAGCAGTTCCGGCGTGAGTGTGTTGGTATTCATTTCTTATCTTTCTGAACCGCGATTGTCAAGGAGCGGCACGCCAAACTTGCCACCTTCCTCACGCACCTCTTTTCTCTCAAGTAATTCCTAAAATTCGCACCACCGACTTCGCAATCATCAGCTCCTCATCCGTCCGAATCACTCGCACCTTCACCCCGCCGCCGTCCCGCGAAATCAGCGGCGCGTTCTTTGCGTTCCGTCTGCGATCTAGTTGGATACCGAGGAAGCCGAGTCCGTTACAAATTCGCTCCCGAATCACTGGCGCGTTCTCGCCGATGCCCGCCGAAAACACCAGAGTATCCAAGCCGCCCAGCGCCGCTGCAAACGACCCGATCCACTTCTTCACCTGATAGCAAAACAATTCCACCGCCTCCGCCGCCCGAACGTCAGTCGATTCGCGCGCGAGCAAATCGCGCACATCCGAGCTGGTCCCGGAAACTCCCAGCAGCCCGGATTCATGGTTCACCATCCGCTGAAATCGCGACGCGCTCATGCGTTCGGTGCGCGCCAGGAAGTATACCAGGCCGGGATCCAGATCTCCGGTGCGGGTGCTCATTACCAGCCCCGATGTCGGCGTGAAACCCATGCTGGTGTCCACACTTTGTCCATGGCGCACCGCTGCCAAACTGGCGCCATTGCCCAGATGCGCGAGGATCGCGCGGCCCTTCGCCGCGGCGGGATCCAGGCGGCCAAGTTCTTCCATTAGATAGGTATAGGACAGGCCGTGGAAGCCGTAGCGCTCGACGCCCTTCGCGGCATAGCGCCGCGGAATCGGCAGCAGCTTCGCAACGGGCGGCATTTTCCGATAAAAAGCGGTGTCAAAGCACGCAACTTGAGGTAGTTTTCGATGTCTTTTGCGGACCGCCTCGATCAGCCCGATCTCGCGCGGCAGGTGATCGGGGTCGTACGCCGTAAGGCGGCGCAACTCGGCCAGCAGTTTCCCGTTCACCAACGCCGGTTCCAAATGCCTCATTCCGTGGACGATTCGATGCCCCACGGCTTTCACTGAAGCGAACGCCGGCTGCGCCTCCAGCCAGTCCAGCAGAAAATCCGCCGCAGCCGCGTGGCCGGTAGTTTCGGGAAGAAGCAGGGTGGACTTGCCGTGTTCTTGATCGGTGACGGTCAAATTTGTACCGGACATGCCAACGCGATCAATCTTGCCGCCCAGCAGCAGCCGCGGCGTTTCACCGGCCTCATACACCGCGAAGCGGATGCTCGACGAGCCGCCGTTGATGGCCAGAATGCAGGTCACTCCACTTCACGATAGACCAACACTCAGCACTTTGGCTTTTTTCTGGTTTACCAATCGGCGTTTACGGATCGCCCGGTGACAGTGACGGCTTTTCGCTTGCCCTGGGGCGGTCCCGGCTGTCTTCCGATTTCCGGCAGCCGCGCGACCATGGCGGCGCGGGAACCGACTCTAATGGTCCATCATGGCTGCTTCGCAACCACCGTCACAGGAACATCGACGTGAGAGTCCCGATAAGTGACAGTGATCTTTGCCGGGCCCGGCGCCAATGCGCTGACAATGCCACTGGATCTTCGGCGCGTCCGACGTGAATGAGACCTGCATGGACGGCGTGAGGTCCATAGTTTGACGTCTGGCAACACGCCGAGGACTTTGAGGGAACCTTTGCCCCCGCCCGATAGGCGCAAAAGCGAGGGTTGGACTTTTAGCCGTATTTGTGGACCGGGGAACTCTACCACGATGTGTATCGGCTTGGAATTCACACAGTTTCCCGGGGAGGTACAACCGTCCGCTGTTAGCGGGTACGTCAGCGGGTACCGGGTTTCGCTGATATTCTCAGGGATCTTGATAGTGAACTCATACGGCGGAGTCGAAAGCGGCACGCTGGACCCAATTGGGTCGCCTCCGATGACGATGACATGTATAAATCTACCGGTTGCCTCCACCTTGACCCTGAACGACTGGCCCGGGCGAACCACCGTCTTATCGGCGGGCGAGGTAATCCGAAGCGTCGGCTGCGCCAAGAGCGCGCCCGCAGCGAAACAAGACAACATCCAAAGCCTTGTGGCCGCCACGCGCCCTCCTTCAGATTCCACCGCCCGAGGAAACTATTTCTTATCGCCCGCCGGAGCCTCTGCACCTGCGCCCGCTCCCCCGACCCTCGCCTTCACGGCCGACCACTTCGCCATCAAGGCCGTGTAAGCCGCTTCCTCCCTAGTGCAGGCTTGCAGCGCCGTCGCTGTCGGCGGCATCTCCGAGCCTTGCATCCCCATCACCGACGCGATCATTTGAGCGCCAATGGTCGAGAGATTCGAACCAGCCGGCGCCTCCGCATCAGCACCCGCACCACCCGCAGCCGCGCCACGACCGCCGCGGCCTCCCCCTCCACCGCGACCCCCGCGACCACCTCGCCCTCCCGCATCGCCGCCCGCCGCAGCGGCAGATTCAGCCGGCGCGACCTCGTCGATACTCTTGATGCGAGCGTCATTGGCCGCCGATTGCGGCCGCGCCTTCAACTTCTCCGCCAGCGCCCGAGCCTCTTTGTACGCGCTCGCCGCGTCCCTCGCGTTCGTCTCCATCCGCGTGGTCAGCGTGAAAATCTGTTGCACCTCGGGCGTGATTTTCACGCGCGGGTCCATCCGGATCGCAATGGGCTGAGTCTGACTTTTGCCATCCACCGTCAAGCGCACCGAATATGTTCCCGGCGCGACCCATGGCGAGTTAACTCCAGGATAGGTCCGATGCGGGACCGCCCCACCTCCGCCGCCACCACCGCCGCGTCCACCGCCGCCCGCGCCCGGGATCGGATCGTAGTGCATGTCCCAACTGAAACGATGCATCCCCGCGCTGGTCTTCAGGACCCGCGGCGGAGCTGGCCAGTACAGTGGAAGATTGCAATCGGGCGCCGTCGGCGTCTCCTGGCAAATCTTGTTGTACGCGACCGGGTCGGTCGCAGGATCGGGGCTCCGCACCGGATCGCTGCTCGAATAAGTGCGAATCGTTTTCCCGCGGCCGTCCAGGAACTCGAGCTTCACGTCGCCCGCCCCAGCCGGCAAATAGTAATCGACCATCGCGCCCGGCGGCGGATTCTCTCCGGCCGGCAATTCCGGCGGCCAAGGCGTCGGATCGTTGGTGCCGAATCGAATGCGGATGCCCGTCGTCGGCTTGAACAGATACGCGTTCGATGCCGCGGCAGCTTCCGCAGCCTGGCGCAGCGGCGTCAGGTTATCGAGAATCCAGAACCCGCGGCCATGCGTCCCGGCGACCAGATCCGAGCACATGCACGACGCGTCATCCTTCACTTCGATATCGCGCACCGAAACCGCCGGCATGTTGAGACGCAGCGAATGCCACTGGTCGCCGTCGTCGAACGATACCCAAATCTGCGTATCGGTCGATGCGTACAGCAGACCCTTCTTGCGCGGGTCTTCTCTAATCGAATTCGAAACCGCGCCGCCCGCGATTCCATTGTTGATCTCGGTCCAGGTCTTGCCGCCGTCGTACGTGCGCCAGAAGTGCGGATTCATGTCGTCGAGGCGCAGCGTGTTCGCCGCGATGTAAGCCGTCTTCGTATCGAAGTGCCCGGCCTCCATGTTGAAGATGCGCGTCCACGCCTTCAATGGCGGCCCGACGCTATTCCATTTCACCCCGCCATCGGTTGTCACTTGAACGAGCCCGTCGCCGGTGCCCGCCCACAGCACGTTCACGTCGAGCGGCGACGGCGCGAGAGCGGTGATGGAACCTTGCGCGGCGGGAGTAACTCCCGACGCATACTTGCCCGCATTCGCAGGAACGCCCCACGTTTGGCGAGTCAGATCGCCGCTGATGGCCGTCCAGCTATGGCCGGCGTTGGTGGTCTTCCACACGCCCGCAGTCGCATAAAACAGAACATTCGGATCTTTGGGTGACCAGATCAGAGGCTGCGTGCGAACGGTGCGCGCCGGCGGCGCGCCCGCCGGAGCAGGTTCACCACCACGTCCTCCACCCGGAGGCCCGACGTTGGACTTTTGCGAAGTGAGGCGATTGTAGATCGTCACTTTTCCGCCATAGACGAGATTTGGATTCTTCGGATCGGGAGCGGCTTCGCCGTACTCCTCAATGCCCACCGGATGCCAGTCGTGAAAAGTGATTTCCCCGTCCATGCCGCGGCTATCGACGCAAGCCGATCCCGAATCCTGCTGGCCGCTGCACAAACGATACGGGAACGCGTTGTCGGCGGTCACGTGATACATCGCCGCAGTCGGCTGGTTGTACCAGTTACTCCAGGATTCGCCGCGATTCCCGGAAACCACCGCGCCCTGATCGCTCACCAGCAGAATGATGTTCGTGTTGATAGGATTCACCCAGCTCTTCTGGTAATCGTCGCCGCCGGGCGCGCCGCGCACAGCCGACCACGTCAGCCCGCCGTCCTCGGTTCGCCAGTAAACCGTCGAGCAGCTATACACCACGTTCTCGTTCTTGGCGTCGACTGTTATCGTCGGCAGATCGCCGCCGCCGATTCGGCCCAGCGGACGAGTATCGGGCGGATGGCGCTGCGAGCCTGTCTCGGCCACGCGCGGATCGTCCGTCGCGAGGAACCAATGGTCGCCGCCATCGGTCGTTTTATAGAACGAAATGCCGCCGCCTCCACCACCGCGTCCTCCGCGTCCGCCGCCACGTCCGCCCGCAGGTGCAGCCTGAGGAGCACCAGGCGCAGGCCCACCGGCTGCGACCGTCGCGTAAATCACTTTGGAATTGCTGGGAGCGATCGCCAGATTCGCTTCGATAATCGGCGGCAGCCCCGTCGTCAGTTGTTTCCAGGTCGACCCGCCGTCGGTCGATTTGAAAATGCCGCCATCCGTGCCGCCGAACGACCCGTTCTCAAAGAACCCCTGTTGCTGCTGCCACATTGCCGCGTAGATCGTATTGGGATTCGCCGGGTCGATCGCCACGTCGTTGCCGCTGGTGTATTCGTCCTTATAGAGGACCTTCTGGAACGAAGCTCCTCCGTCGGTCGAGCGGAAAATTCCGCGCTCCGCATTGGGACCGTAAGGATGTCCCAGCGCGGCCACGAACAGCCGGTTCGGATTCCGGGGATCGACAGCGATGTTGGCGATCATCTGCGAATCGCGAAGGCCCAGGTGTGTCCAGGTCTTTCCCGCGTCAGTGGATTTGTACATGCCGTCGCCGGTCGCCAGATCGGGCCGGATGATTCCCGCGCCGCTGCCTACATAAATGATGTTGGGATCGGACGGCGCAACTGCGATCGCGCCAATCGAGCCGGTCGACTGGTGGTCGAACAGCGGCACCCACGTCGACCCGAAATCGGTGGATCGCCACACGCCGCCGTTGTCGAAGCCGATGTAGAACACGTTGGGCTGGCTAGGGACGCCCGCGAGCGCACGCGCGCGGCCGGCGCGGGGCGGCCCGATGGATCGCCAATGCATTTCGGAATAAAGCCGGCCGTCGATCGATTGAGACGGAGCCAGCCCGGCGAACCCTGACCAGGCCGCCAGGCACGCACACGCAAACTTCTGCCGCATTGTTAAGCTTCTTAAGCGCGATATAGACACCATGTACAAATCTCCTTGAACTACACGAGTGTAATACTATCTGGCGTAGTGGGGCAGGCGATCTTGTCGCATGCCAGCGTGGCGTGGGTTACTGAACCGCGACTGTCAAGGAGCGGCACGCTAAACTCTCCCCGGCGAATCGGGATCCTCAACTGAGCCGTCACGCTTAGTGAGTACAATAAACCCAATGCCTAAATCGCAACCGGTCACTCATCCCTACGTCTCTCCCTGGATCAACGAAGAAATTCAGCTTTTCCGGAAAACGGTAAGGCGTTTCGTCCAGGAAGAATTCGTTCCGCATGAGGCGCGATGGCGCGAACAGCATCGCGTCGATCCGGAAGCCTGGACCAAGGCCGGCCAAGTCGGCATCCTGCTTACCGATGTGCCGGAGGAATACGGTGGCGGCGGCGGCAACTACGCCTTCGAAGCCGTGGTGACAGAAGAGCTGTGCTACAACGGCGTGCAATTCGGACGCAGCGTGCATAGCATTGCCGCGCACTACATTCTGCACTACGGAACGGAAGAGCAGAAAAAGGCTTGGCTGCCGCGAATGGCCACCGGCGAATTGATCGGCTCCATCGCGATGACCGAGCCCGTTGCCGGTTCCGACCTGCAAAACATCAAGACCATGGCCCTGCGCCAGGGCGCTTGCCTGGCGATCAACGGGTCGAAGACCTTCATCACCAATGGCTGGCACACCAATCTGATCGTGCTGGCGGTAAAGACCGGCGAAACCGGCGCGGGCGCGAAAGGCATTTCACTGGTAGTGGTCGAGACTAGGGATCTGGCGGGCTATCGCGTGGGCCGCACGCTTGAAAAGGTCGGGCAGCACGGCCAGGACACCTGCGAACTGTTCTTCGATGACGTCCGCGTTCCCGCGGCGAATCTTTTGGGCGGTGAAGAAGGCCGCGGCTTTTATCAAATGATGGAGCAGTTGCCTTATGAACGCATGGGCGTGGCCGTCGGCGCGGTCGCAACCACGGAACACGCAGTTTCCATCACCACCAAACACTGCAAGGAGCGCAAGGCGTTCGGAAAAGCGTTGATCGAGTTCCAAAACACGCGATTCAAACTCGCCGAATGCGCGGCGCAGGCGCACATCATGCGCGTTTTTCTGGATAGCTGCCTGGAACGGCTGATCGCGGGGAAACTCGATACGCCCACTGCGGCCATGGCGAAGTACTGGTTGACGGAGCGCGAATGCGCCATCATCGATGAGTGCGTGCAACTGCACGGCGGCTACGGCTACATGATGGAATACCCGATCGCGCGCATGTGGTGCGACAGCCGCGTGCAGAGGATTTACGCGGGCACCAACGAAATCATGAAGGAACTGATCGCAAGGTCTTTGTGAGTTTGGTTCTATTGTCGGACGAGGATGATGCAGGCGACGCCCGGGCATCCGGCGCTGCTCGGGAATGGAAGGACGAACTGATGAACTCGCGCCATGATATCTACACCCTAGACGACGGACGACCGGTGAATGCACCCCGGTGAAAGATTCTGGCCCGGTCTAGTTCTTTTTCTGATTCGACCGCGCCGCCGTCGACGGCGGAACAATCCCGCTCGCACGCAGATAGCCGACAATGTTCCCGTAAATCTCGTTGTTGTGCACCACGATATGCAGGAACGCGTTGCTCATGGGCGCGGACGACAGAATTTTCTGGTCGTCGACCCCTTCGAGCGCCGCCGCACAATACGCGAACGAATCCTTGAGGGCCTTGCTGACCGCCGCCTTATCCTTCAATGTGTCCAATTGCTTGGCGGCGTCGGGAACGCTCTCCCCCTTCAGCGTTGCGCAATCCGCGTAGTTCCTTTGCGTGGAATGGAGCAGCCACTCGGCGAAGGTCATCTGGCCGTCAGTAAGTCTAAAGCCGTACTTTTCCGCGGGCATGACGTCGGCGCTGGCCTCCAGGCTCCGGCGGACCGGATTGAAATAGCGTTGCATCGACGTGGTGGTCAGGTTGTTTTGCGCCTGAAGCGTCGCGAATAGCAGCGGCACGCACAGTAGAAAGTTCGCCTTCATGGTTTCATTATCCTGTATCTCTTCCGGTCTTTCCTCCCGTCTTTTCTCCATTGGATCGGTTCCTAAGAGCGTACACCGATCCGTATGTCCCCCATCCCCCGAGAGCGTTTGGATGTTTTATACTGACCACGGAGCCTTGGCAGATGAAGTGCTCCAGGAATCGCATGAAGAAACCCGATCGAGGAATCCCAACATACACGCCCGTCTCTGCAAGGGAAAAAGGAACCGGCCCCGACTCTGCGGGACAGTCTGGCGACACGCAGGGACTGTCCGACGTCGCGGACGCGGATTCGGAAAGCGTCCAGGAACTGATCGAGGAGGGCCAATTCTTCGAGGCCGAAGCGATCAGCGGCGTCGAAAATGCGCCCGACCCGGACGTGGCCGAAGTTCACACGAAACAAGTCCGGGAAGACGACGTGCCTCCCGAATACCTGGAGAGCGACTAGGCTTGACTTGCGGCTGAAAAGGGGACTGACTCGGTTCCAACTCTTCAAAACGTCGAACCTTGGAGGAGGCCCACACGTGGACAGAGCGGTCCGTCCCCTTTTCAAAAGATGGCCCAGGTCGCACTGATCGCGTCGTCGGGAATAACTTCTCGCCTGTAAGTGTTTTCTCTGCTTGAGCGCGATCCCTCGTCTACACTGGCTTCATGGGACTACACATAACCCGGCGCGAGCTTGCGCTCGCTGCCTCTGGCGTCGCATCCGCCGCGCAAAGCCAGCCCGCTGGTGCGCAAAATCGCCGACCCAATAATCCGGCTCCACAGAAACCCGCCTACGCCGGTGCGCTCGACGGTTTGGAGAATCAAGTTGACCTGGAGACCTTCGATCCGGTTCGCTGGACCATGCAACGTCACGATTCCGCGCCCCTTAAGCTTTCGTTTCGCGCGACCACGCGCGCGCAGGCGGAAGCGTGGCAGAAGGAATTGCGATCGAAGCTGGTCGAGCTGCTGGGCGGCTTCCCTTCGCAACGTACTCCGCTACGCTCAAGAACGCTCGATATTCGCTCTCTTGCAACGCATAAGCGCGAGAAATTCATATTTGAGAGCCGTCCCGGAGTTTTCGTGCTCGGTTATCTCCTGACTCCGTCCAATGCTACCGAACCCCTGGCGACCGTCGTTTGCATTCCCGGCCACGGCCGCGGCATCGACGACATCGTCGGTATCGACGACCAGGGCAGGGAACGCACCACCAAGGTCGGCTATGAATACGATTTTGCGATTCAGGCGGTAGAGCGTGGGCTCGCCGCCGTCGCCATCGAGCCCATGGCGTTCGGGTGCCGTCGCGATGCGATCACCAAAGCCAAGGGCGCCACGGCGTACGCTTGCCAGCCCGTAGCGGGGTCAGCTCTGTTGCTCGGCGAGACTCTGCTCGGCTGGCGGATTTACGATGTGATGCGGACTATCGATTGGATCGAAACTCGGCCCGACCTGAATGCCAAACGCATCGGATGCATGGGGATCTCCGGCGGCGGCACCTGCACGCTGTTCGCGGCTGCGCTCGAGCCGCGCATTCGTGCGGCGATGGTCAGCGGCTACCTCAACACGTTTCGAGCCAGCATCATGAGCATGTCGCACTGCATGGACAACTACGTTCCCGGGATTCTTCAGTGGGCCGAAATGTACGACGTCGCGGGCCTCATCGCTCCACGGCCTTTATTTTCCGAAGGGGGAGATCGCGATCCCATCTTTCCGGTCAACGCGACCCGCGAAAGTTTCGCGCGCGTGAAAAAGGTCTACGAAGTTTTCGGCGCGCCGGAAGCCGTCCAGCAGGAAATCTTCCCGGGCGTCCACGAATTCCACGGTGTGCGTGGGCTCCCATTTCTGGTGGACGCTTTGAAAGCGTAGACCAGTTTGTGGGGCGGGTCCCCTGACCCGCGCGCGACCCCTTGGTCGCGCTTTGAGCTGCACACCAAGCCCGGCCAGGGGCCCGGCTGCGGACGAGGGCTTCCGCCCCACTTATGCGATCATCACCTTGCGCGCAAACCGCCCGTTATCTTCCAGAAAAGTTTTCTTCCTGCTCAGATCCGCCTCCAACGGCTGCACCCCGCCGCTCATGTCCGTCGCGCGCGAATCGATGGTGTGCTCGCCCGGCTTCGCGCCTTCCCATCGATAGGTGAACAGCTTCCAGGAATACTGAGTGTTCGAAGGATCCATCGTCGCCTTCCGCCACTCGCCGCCGTCGATCTGGACTTCCACCGATTTCAACGGTGATCCGTCATTCAGCACGAAGCCGAGAATCTGGTGCGCGCCCCCGCTTTTGCTCACCCGCGCGATCACGGATTTGAGGTGCATCCGCGTGACCTCGGTTTCCACCCACTGCGTGTTGGGATCGGCATCTCCGCCGTTGCCGCCCACGCCCACAACGCTGCGATACCAACGAGCCTGATAGTTGCCCAGATAGCGGTCCTCTTGCAGATGCACTTCCGCCAGCCACTTTACATTGGCGACACCATACCAGCCGGGCATGATCAGCCGCAGCGGGAACCCTTGTTCCTTCGTCAGAGGCTCGCCGTTCAACTCATACGCCAGCAGTGGGTCCGGCTTCATCGCGTGCTCCAGCGTAATGCTGCGGCCGAATTGCTGATCGAGTTTGAAGGTCTGCGTCCTGAAGATCACGTCCTGCATTCCGCGATCGGTTCCGAAAAAGACCACTTCGCGCGCTTTGGGCTGAACGCCCAACTGCTTCAGCACCGTCGCCAGACGCACGCCCGTGAATCGCCCGCAGGAACACAGTCCCTCGATCGAACGTGGGCTGTTGCCGGAGCACTCGAATCCGTTAACCAGTTGCGTCGATTTCATCGCGCGCAGATCGGCCAGCGTGAATTCAGTGGGCTTATTCACCATTCCCGAAAATTTCAAACGATAGCTCGCGGGATCAACCACGGGCCGGCTGAAATGATTCAGCGCGAAGAACTGATCCTTCGGCGTGAGCGGGCCGTCGATCTTGCGGATATCCAGCATCCGGTTCGGCGAGTTCGGATTGTTGGGATTGAACGTGGCCGGAATGTCCGTAAAGCGGACCTCGGTTTCCCCTTGCGCTAAAGCCGGTGTCGCCCATTCCGGGATCAGAGCAAGCAGGCTGGTCGCGGCCACTCCTCTTCGCAGCGTCTCTCGACGGGTGATCTCCTGTGCCATAAACTACCTCCTGGCGGAACCCGCCCCTCAAGGCGCGGATTCCGGTCACAGGTTATTCTAGCGCCTTCAGGAGGCTGGTTATTGGGGGCGCGATCAGTTCGCGGTTTCCATCGCGTAGTAGCCCTTGCGAGCCTGAATCTTGTAGTCCTTCTCACTCAGCTTGATCTCGATCTTGCGATAGCTGCCGTCTTTCTTCGGATTGGTCGACGTGTAGCCGATAGCGTACTGGCTGCGCATCTCCTCCTGAATTTCGCGGAAGATATCGTCCAGCGAATTCCGGCGATCCACCTTGAACACGCGGCCGCCGGTTTCACTCGACATGCGTCCGAGGTCGCGTTCGCCTCCTCCGCCGCCGAACGAGATGGTTCCGAAGGGCCGCCCGTACGCCGAAGGATCTTCGTAGTCGATGCTATAGATGATCGAATCGGATTTCTGCGCGGCCTCGATCGCCTTCGTGATCGAATAGCGGCTGCCGGTATCGACGCCGTCGGTGATCAGCACCATGGCCTTGCGTCCCACCTCGCCCTTCAGCTTTTCATCGGCTGCCAGATACACGGCGTCGAACAGGATGGTTCCCGCCTGGCTCTGCTGCGTCGGCACCGGCCCGGGATGCAGGCCGCCCACCGGAACGCTCATGTGGAGCTGGCGCAAGCCGTCCATGAGTAGCTTGGGCGAACTGGTATCGTCCTGGAGCAATTCGGCCTCGGCGCCGAACTGCATCAGGAACGCGAGATCCTTGGGGCGCAAAACTTTCGAGAAAAACTGGGAAGCGGCGCGGCGCTCGGGCTCCAGCAATCGCTCCTGGCTCCCGCTGGTATCCACCAGCAGACCGATGGTCAGCGGCAAATCGGTCTCGCGCGTGAAGTATTTGATCTCCTGCGGCTTGCCATCTTCGAAGATCTGAAAATCCTTCTTTTCCAGGTTGCCCACCAGTCCGTTACTCTTGTTGTGTACCGAACACAGAATGTTCACCAGGCTGACGTCGACCTTGATGACCGTGTCGTCCTGCGCGGCCTTTTCTTGCGACGATGCGGCGGGCACGAACGCGATCGACAGCAGTCCGATCGACACAAGTGTGGACGCGGACACAACCAGCGGGAATGGGTAAACTCTCATACGTACCTCACGATTTTATACTCAATAGATGCACACCAATGATATCGTGTTCCATTTGAATTGGCCGTGAGGCACATGCGAAAAGCCCCGAATCAAGCATTGAACCACTTGAAGCGATCCGATCCCGTGCTGGCCGAGATCATTCAACGCGTGGGTCCCTACGCGATTGAGTATCGCGAGCCGGTGTTCCAGACCCTGGTCCGGTCGATTGTGTATCAACAACTGTCCGGCAAAGCGGCGTCGACTATTTTCAATCGCTTGAAAGAGGCCGCCAAAGCCGACCCGATCACGCCTGAGTCGATCTTGAAGCTGCGCCCGGCGCGCATGCGAAAATTGGGCGTTTCCCCGCAAAAACTCGTGTACATTCGCGAATTAGCCAGGTTGACGCGCGCGGGCGAAGTCGATTTCGAGCAATGCCTGACGCTCGAAGATGCCGCCGTGATCGAGCACCTGACGCGCGTCAAAGGCGTCGGCGTATGGACCGTCCACATGTTCCTGATCTTCGCGCTGCGCCGGCATGACGTCCTGCCGACCGGCGATCTGGGCATTCGCGCCGCGATGAAGAAAGCCTACGCCCTCCCCGATTTGCCCAAGCCGGAGGAAATGGAGAAAATCGCGGCGGCATGGCGCCCGTACTGTTCGGTGGCGAGCTGGTATCTTTGGCGAAGCCTGGATAATATCGGAGCAATGTAACAACGTTGGAGTGCTGTAACAACGTCGTGGCGATATAGGTAAGCTGTGTGATCGGAGGTCACAAATGCGCGAATGGGAACTGGCGCTTGAACGCTGGCGAGACGCCAATCTGATCGACGCCGCGGCGGCTGAGCGCATCCGCGCTTTCGAAGCGAGCCGGCCGCTTGACCTAACATCGGAAGTTTCGACCGACGCCGAGGCGCCAGATCAGCGCGCGCCCGGCCTGCGCTGGCCGGCGATCGTCGCGCTGGTCTTCGGCGGATTGATGCTGGGCGCCGGCGTGCTGCTGTTCGTCGCGGCGCACTGGGATAATATGTCGCCCGGGGAGCGATTCGCGTTAGTTGTCGCGATGGTCGCGGTGTTTCACGGCGCGGGAGCCTTCTCCTCGTTCCGAAATAGCGAAAACCTTGCGATTGTGATGCACGGCCTGGGGACGGCAGCACTCGGCGCGGGAATCTTCTTAACCGGACAAATCTTCAATTTGCAGGCGCATTGGCCCTCAGGTGTGATGCTGTGGGCGGCCGGCGCGTGGATCGGATATGCGCTGCGCCGGGATTGGGTGCAGTTCGGAATGGCTGCGATCCTGACGCCGTTCTGGCTGGCGGGGGAGTGGATCGAGTCGTTTTTCAAATTCGATGAGGGCGTTCACACTTTCCGAGTGTTGGCGGAGGGGATGCTTCTCCTCGCCCTTACTTATTTTGCCGCGCGATCGCGTGATCTCGACAGCCCAGTGCGCCGGGTCCTGGTCTGGATCGGAGCAATTGCATTCCTGCCCTGGGCGGTGGCGCTCGCGCTAGAGCGCGAGATCATTAGCAGTGCGCGATGGCAGCCCCTCGGAACCCGTGAAATCGTAGGGTATGCCGTCGCCTTTGGGCTGCCGCTCGCGCTCGCCTGGTGGTTGCGAAGGCGCGACATTTGGATGAACCTGATCGCCGCGGCATGGGTTTTCCTATTGGCTTCGATCGCCGCCCAACGCGGAGTAGGCGTGTACGCGTGGTGCGCGCTGGGCGCGGCGGGCCTGGTCGCGTGGGGCATTCGAGACGGCCGCGGCGAGCGCATCAACATGGGCATTTCAGGATTTGCGATCACGCTGTTTGCTTTCTATTTTTCAGAAGTGATGGACAAGCTGGACCGCTCGGCGAGCCTGGTCGGGTTGGGAGTGCTGTTTCTGGCGGGAGGGTGGGCTCTCGAAAAAATGCGGCGGCGCTTTGTCGCCCGAACGCGGGGATTGGTATGACGACGATTCCGGAGCAATCATGACAACCGATTCCGGAGGAATCATGACAACAATGTTGAAAGGTGCGATTCTCGGCGCCGTGCAGCTCGCCATGGTGCTGTCGCTCGGCGGAAAATTCCTGATCGACCGCTCGACCATGCCGCGCATCTGGGTCAAAGTTGTTCCATTCGATCCGAACCTGCCCATCCGCGGCCGGTACGTGAGCCTTCGCGTCACCGCCGACGCGCGCGGATTCCCTTCGGGATTTGTCTACGGAACTTCCACGCTTTCGGTCGAAGATGGAAAGCTGGTCGCGCGTCCGACCGAAGATAACGGCGGTCAAATGATCAACGTCGCCGGAAATCCCCCGGTGGCGACTCTTTCAGAACCGATCGCCTACTTCATTCCCGAGCACGCCCAAGATCCATCGCGACGGCCACCCGGAGAGGAACTGTGGGTGGAAGTGACCATCCCGCCCAAGGGTCCGCCCCGGCCGATCCAACTCGGAGTGAAGAAAGATGGGGTGCTGACCCCGCTGAATCTCAATTGATTGAGGTGGCGCGGGCCGCTAGGCCTGTCTGGGATGGGTCTGCAACCCACGAAAGCTTTTTGAAAACCCCCGTCGGCGAAGAGAACGTGAATAGACGGCGAATAGATGGTGGGGTTTTCGACCCTGCAGAGCCGAGAGTCATCTCGGCTTTTCTTGTGGCCCACTCCACAAGCTACTCTACGCCCAGCTAAACCCCGACTTCGCGATCGGCAACGACCGCAGCCGTTTCCCGCTCGCCGCGAAAATCGCATTGCAAATCGCCGGAGGAGTCGGCGGCAGCGCCGGCTCGCCCAATCCCGTCGGCGGGAAAGTGGTCTTCAGGAAATGCACTTCGATTTCCGGAACCTGCCGCATGCGCGTCGGTTGATACTTATCGAAATTCTGCTGCACCGCGCGGCCTTTATCGATAGTGACTTCCCAGCTCATCATGTGGCTCATGCCTTCCACCACCGCGCCCTGGGTCATGTTCTCCGCGCTGCTCGGATTGATGATCTGGCTCCCGATATCGCCCACCACCCACACCTTGTGAACCTTCACCTTGTTATTCGCGTCGACGCTCACATCGGCGACGTGCGCGAAGTACCCTGCATGCGCGAACTGGAACGCGATGCCCTTGCCGCGGCCTTTCGGCAGCTTGCCGCGATTGGCCCAATCCGATTTCTCGGCAACCAACTGGAGCACGGCCTTCATGCGGTCCGTGTTGAGGCCGCCCTGGATCGGACCGGTGGGCGTGGCGCTCAGCAGATCCAGCCGGAACTGCAGCGGATCTTTGCCCGCCGCGTGGGCCAGCTCGTCGATGAAAGATTGATACGCGAAGCTGAACGCGTTGCTGCGCGGCGCGCGCATCGCGCCCGTGGGAACGCCCAGCGGCATCGCCGTTGCGCCGAACGCGAAGTTCGGAACATATTTCGCCGGGAATTCGGTCGGCGTCATGTTCGCCGACGAAGCGTAACGCTCGCCCTCGCCGTAGGTGACGAAGTGATTCCGCCACGCGATCAGCTTGCCGGACGCATCCACGCCGCCCTTGAAGAAATGGAATCCGCCGGGACGATAGAAATCGTGGGACATATCGTCTTCGCGGGTCCACAGCAGCTTCACCGGACCGTTGATGGTCTTGGCGATCCAGGCGACTTCCACCATGTAGTCGTTGGTCAGGCGCCGTCCAAATCCGCCGCCGGTGCGCATCATGTGCGTGGTGATGTCTTTGCCTTCGATCCCCAATGTTCTCGTAACCAGCCCGATGCCGGCGCTCGGAGTCTGGCTCGGCGACCAGATTACGAGCTTGCCATCCTCATAAGACGCCGTGCAATTCTGCGGCTCGAGCGGAGCGTGCGACAGGAATGGATACGAGTACGCCGCTTCCACCACCTTAGCCGCGCCCGCGATCGCCGTGTTGTAATCGCCTTCTTCGTAAAGTTTATTCGCGTACGGGAGCTTCGAAAGCTCGTCGGCCCGTTTCTGGAATCCTTCGCTCGATTGCTCGGCGGTCTTGCCTTCGTCCCATTTCACTTCGAGCTTGGCGCGAGCCGTCTTGGCCTGCCACCAGCTATCGGCAACGATCGCGACGCCGGGCAGCAATCCCTGAAGATCGGTTCCACCCTCCACCACGAATACGTGGCGAACGCCCGGCATCGCCTTCACGACGTCGATATTCGCGCTGACCACTTTGCCGCCGAACACCGGGCATTTTTCGAACACGGCCCACAGCATTCCGGGCAATACCAGGTCGATTCCATAAATCGGCTTGCCGGTGACGATCGCCAAATTGTCGACGCCTTTGACCGGAGTGCCGACGATTTTGTAATCCGCCGGGTCCTTGAGCTTCACCGATTTGAGATCGGGCGGAGTCATCGTCGCGACCTTCGCCGCCAGCTCGCCGTATCCAATCGACCGGTTCGACGCTTTGTGAATCACGCGGCCCGATGCCGTGGTGCACTCGGATTCAGGAACGCCCCAGGTCTGGGCCGCCGCGCTCACGAACATCTGCCGCGCCGCCGCACCCACTTGCCGCATGGGCGTCCAGTTTTGAGGAATCGCCGTGCTGCCGCCGGCATTCTGGCTGCCGTACTTGGGATCGACATCGGTTTGCTCGACGCGAACGTTCTTCCAATCGACGTCGAACTCCTCCGCCAGCACCATCGGCAGAGTGGTCTTGATGCCCTGGCCGATTTCGGGGTTCTTGGCCATGATGGTGACGATGCCGTCGGCCGCAACCTTAATAAACGCGGACGGCACCAGAGCCGCAGCCGGACCGCCGCGCCCGCGCCCCTGCCCGAACGCGGGCTTGTAGAGACCAATCAGCAGACTGCCGCCGCCCAGGGCGGTTACTTGTAGGAAGGATCGGCGCTTCATGACGTTTTTCTCCTCACTGTGTTTCGTGGAAATGTCGCGAGAGATTCTGTTAGATGCCGTTGCCATATCGCCTCCTTAGTCGTGTCTCGCTGCCGACCCGCCGCCGGCCGCGCCGGTCGACGACGGATGCGCGCCCGATGCCGCTAGGCGCGCCGCCATGTGCACGGCCTGCCGGATACGCGGATAGGTTCCGCAGCGGCAGATGTTTCCGTTCATCGCCGTGTCCACATCGGCATCGCTGGGCTTGGTGTTTTTGGCGATCAGCGCCGCCGCCGACATCATCTGTCCCGGCTGGCAGTACCCGCACTGAGGCACGTCGATCTCCTGCCAGGCCACCTGGACGGGATGCGTTCCGTCGTGCGAAAGCCCCTCAAGCGTGGTGATCTTCGCGTTAACCGCGGCCGAAACCGGTGTTTGGCACGCGCGCGCCGCTCGTCCGTCGATATGGACGGTGCATGCGCCGCACTGCCCGATTCCGCAGCCGAACTTGGTGCCTTTCAGGTTCAAAACATCCCGGACCACCCACAGCAGAGGCATATCTGCCGGGACATCGACCGTGGTGGACTTCCCGTTAACTGTCAATTTGTAGGACATAGTGTCAGCTCCAATGCGCCATCAGCTCCAAGCGCCGTCAGGCGGCATAGCCGTGCGGCGGCAGTGACTCGACTCTCATGTGGCAGGGTAACATCGGCATGATCCAGCGTCAAGGGTACGGCTAAGCTGCTGAAAAAAGGCCAAGTAGTGCATCCGAGACAGTGTCTTGTAAAAGTTCCGATTCACCCGTTCGCTTCGGACTTAACCCGCAAATGCGCAATGGTTTCAAAATGATACGTCTGCGGGAACAGGTCGATCACGGTGAGCCGGTCTATCCTATATGCCGTGAGCCCGGCCAAGTCGCGGGCGAGCGTGGCGGGATCGCACGAGACGATCGTTAACCGCGGCGGCCTGAGACGGTTCAGGCTCGCCACCACCGATTTTCCCAACCCGGCGCGCGGCGGATCGGCGAGCACGAAATCGGGCTTCTTATCGCACCGCATCATGAAATCCTCGACTTGGGCTTGCTCGCCAGTAATCTCCACATTCGCGCGTTGAGCGTTCACTTCCAGATCGCGAATCGCGAGCGACCCGGATTCGACAGCGATCACATTCTGGAACCGGCGGGCGAGTGGAATCGCGAACAAGCCAACGCCGGCGTATAAATCGAGAGCGATTTCGCCCTTTTCTTCGCCAATTGCATGCTCCACTAACTGCTCCACCAGAAATCGATTCACCTGGAAAAACGATCGCGGGCTGACGCGAAACGCTCCAAAGGAAGCCGGATAATCCAGCGCGACGGTCGAGCCCATCCATTCATAGAACGTGCGCGCAACCGGACGATCGGCCTCCAACGCGTTGATCTGCACTTCGGTTTCGTTCGAGAACACCTCGATCGAATGCACGAATTTTGGAAAGCGCGGGTCATGAACACGCTCGCGCAACAGCGCGAGGGCTTGATTAATGCGGGGCGAGCTGATGGGGCACTCCGCGACATCGATCAATTCGTGCGAGCGCGCGGCGCGGTACCCGATCCTTCCATTCTCGATGTGAAACTGTGCACGATTGCGATACCCCAGTGGCGGCCCGCTGACGATCCCGATCTCACCTTGATAGTCGATCTTCCCCACGCGCCGAAGCTGCTCGCGCAAAATCTCGACCTTGCGCGCCAATTGAAATTCGTAAGGCGCATGCTGATAGTGGCAGCCGCCGCAGCGAGTGAAATACGGACAAGCGGGCGCAACGCGATCGGGCGACGCTTCGATCACACTCGCAAGTCCGGCGTGAACATCGTCGCCAACTTCTATGCTCGCCAGCTCTCCGGGCAGAACATACGGGACCAGTACCACTCGCCCTGCGCCCTCTGGTGGCACGGGGGGAGCTGGTGGCACAGGCTCTAGCCTGTGTTCGGAGGCAGGGGAGTCTGGTGGCACAGGCTTCAGCCTGTGTTCCGGACCCTTTTCAACATCCTCTGACACGTGGCTCGGCCTAACGCGCGCGAGCCCATCGCCGCCGTACACCCACTTTTCGATACGGACTTCGTTTAGGATGGAAGTTCCCCCAGCAAAATGAAAGCACGAGTCTTCTCCGGCATTCAACCCACCGGCAGCCCGCACATTGGAAATTATCTTGGCGCACTGAAAAACTGGGCCAAGATTCAGTACGACTACGATAGCATCTACTGCATCGTCGACCTGCACGCGGTCACCGTTTATCAGGACCCGGCAGAGTTGCGCGCGAAGATCGAAGAGCTGGCTGGGATGCTGCTGGCGATCGGAATCGATCCCACGCATTCGTCGCTGGTGGTGCAGTCGTCCATCCCCGCGCACGCCGAACTCGCCTGGATGCTGACCTGCGTGACGCCTCTCGGCTGGCTGGAGCGGATGACGCAGTTCAAGGCGAAAACGGCGGCCTTGTCGAGCGAAGATTCGACGCCGGCTAAGGCCGAAGTGCTCAAGAGCCCCAGGCACTTTTCGCAGAACCCCGAGCTCACGGAGAACGTCCGCAGCGAGATGCCGAAATTGCCGCCTCCGGGTGACGCTGTGGCCGAGAGAGAGTCCATCGGCGACGGGGTCTTACAATATCCGGTGCTGATGGCTGCGGATATCTTGCTCTATAACGCGGCGATCGTGCCGGTCGGCGACGACCAGAAGCAGCACGTGGAGCTGACGCGCGATATTGCGCAGCGATTCAACTCCCTCTACGGAGCCCGCGCAGGCGACAAAGACTTCTTCGTCGTGCCCGTGACGCATTTCCCCACCGTCGGCGCGCGCGTGATGGGACTCGATAATCCCTATAAAAAAATGAGCAAGTCGGCGACCGGGAGCGGCCACGCGGTCAGCCTGCTCGATCCCCCCGAAGTGATTCGCAAAAAGTTCATGCGCGCCACCACGGATTCAAACCCCGCGGTCGATTTCGAAAGTCTCGGCGCGGGCGTTCAGAATCTGCTGACGATCTTCCAGGCCTTCACCGGTTGCGATGATGCCGCGCTGCGCGCGCAATTCCAGGGCATGCGCTATGGCGATCTGAAAAAAACCGTCGCCGAAGCCGTGATCGCCGCGCTTGATCCGATTCAGAAACGCTATCGCGACATCATGGACGAAACCGGCTACGTCGCGCGAGTCCTCGACGAAGGCGCGCGGCGCATCATCCCCATCGCTAACGCAACCATCGAACGCGTGAAGCGCGCGATGGGCTTGTACACGCCTCGTTGAGTTGTGTGATGTGGGGCGGGGCCATGCCCCGCCATTGGCATGTGGGGCAGCGCCGTGCGCTGCCTGGCAGGGCATGGCCCTGCCCCACATCCATAAATGCCTCACCTACCCGCTGATACCATAGAGTTTCGACACACAATTCACTCCGCATGATCACCACCCTTTTTGGATCGACGGAACCCGCGCCGGACGCGTCGAAAACCAGCCTCCTCGATCGCCTCAAAGCCGGCATTCAGAAAACCCGCGCCGGCCTGATGGAAAAGCTCGACGATGCGGTCAGCGGCCGAAAAGAGATCGACGCGGAGGTTCTCGAAGAGCTGGAGTACGCGCTGATTACCGCCGACATCGGCGCGAAAACCACAGCGGAAATTCTGGAACGAATCCGCCAGCGCGTGGCTCGCAGCCAATCCGGCGATATCGCCGAATTAAAGAACTTGATTCGTGAGCATCTGCTCGAAATTCTCGAAGCCGCCGACCGGCCTCTTCCCCAAGTGACCGAAAAGCCCGCGGTGATCATGGTGGTCGGCGTGAACGGGGCGGGGAAGACCACTTCCATCGGCAAGCTGACGCGGCGCCTTCAATCAGAGGGGCGCACGGTTCTGCTCTGCGCAGCCGATACGTTTCGCGCGGCGGCCATCGAGCAGCTTGAAATCTGGGCGCAGCGAACCGGCGCGGAGATGATCCGCCAGCAGCCCGGCTCCGACCCGAGCGCGGTGTTGTTCGACGCGCTGCACGCGGCGCGCGCGCGCAAAGTGGATTGCGTGATCGTCGATACGGCGGGCCGTCTGCACACCAAAACCAATCTGATGGCGGAGCTCGAAAAAATGCGCCGCACGGCGTCGCGCGTGATCCCCGATGCGCCGCATGAAGTGCTTCTGGTGATGGAAGCGACCACCGGCCAGAACGGCCTGGAGCAGGCGCGCAAGTTTACCGAATCGAGCGCGGTCACCGGAATCATTCTCACCAAGCTGGATGGCACTGCCAAAGGCGGTGTCGTCGTCGCGATTTCACGCGAGCTGAATCTGCCGATTCGCTACGTCGGCGTGGGCGAACAGCTCGACGATCTGCTGCCGTTCGACCCGGAGACTTTCGTCGCGTCTTTATTTGACTAGTGGGGCGGTCCCCACGGTTGTTCTTTAGTTACGAATTCTGCGGCCGACGCCCTCGTCGGCCTCCGAGTTTGGCGTGATGATGACTGAGCCGGACCAGGGGGTCCGGCGCGGACGAGGGCGTCCGCCCCACATGAGATGAATCGATTTCTCGAAGAAGCGCTCGACCTCGCCGCGCAAGGCCTGGGCCGCACTTCGCCGAATCCCGCTGTGGGTGCTGTGATCGTGCACGACGGCGTGGTGATCGGGCGCGGATTCTACACCGCCAAAGGCGTCAAACACGCCGAAGTGCTCGCGATCGAGGACGCGACTCAAAACACTCCGGATCTACTAAAGGGCTCGACCATGTACGTCACCCTCGAGCCGCATTCGCACCACGGCCGCACGCCGCCCTGCGTCGACGCGATCATCGCAGCGGGCATCACCAAAGTCGTCTCCGCCATGGAAGACCCCAATCCGCTGGTGCACGGCCGTGGGTTCGCGCGCCTGCGCGACGCGGGAGTCGAGGTGGAAATCGATTCCGAATACGAAGCGCCCGCGATGAAGCTGAACGAGGCATTCGTTCATTTCATGCGCACGGGCCTGCCGCTGGTGACGTTGAAGGCGGCGGTGACGCTGGATGGGAAGATCGCCGCGCCGGAGGACGCCGCCTCGCCCGGCTGGATCACCAGCGAACAGGCGCGCCAGCACGTGCAAACGCTGCGCCATCGTTCCGACGCGATTCTCACCGGCATCGGCACTGTGCTCTCCGACGATTGCCGCCTGACGGACCGCACCGGCGAAGAGCGCAGCCGCCCGCTGCTACGCATCGTGCTCGATTCGCAATTACGATTGCCTCTGGAGTCGCGAATGGTTTCCTCGTGTGAAGGCGATGTGCTCGTCGTCACCACTTCGGCGGCATCGCCCGAGCGCCGCAGGAAACTGGAATCGAAAGGCGTCCGCGTCGAGGTATTCGAGGGCGCGTCGGGACGCGCGAATCTTCGCGCCACGGTCGAATTCCTGGCGCGCGAAAAATACTTGTCGTTGATGATCGAAGCCGGCAGCCGCGTGAACTGGGGCGCGCTCGAATCGGGAGTCGCCGATAAGATTTTCTTTTACTACGCGCCTAAGATTCTGGGCGGGACGCAGTCGCTGCCGGTGGCGGGCGGCGCGGGCCGCAGGCGTCGCGACGAGGCGATCATGTTTCGCGACGTCCAATTGCATTCAATCACGCCCAATGAATTCGCGGTGGAGGCGTGGTTGGAGAAAGAACACCGGCTGTAGAACATGTTCACGGGAATCATCGAAGAATTAGGCACGGTGGAAGCGTTCGAACCTCGCTCGGCCGGCGCGCGTCTTCGCGTGGGATGCGCGCTGGTGATGAGCGATCTTACCGAAGGCAAAAGCATCGCCGTAAACGGCGTGTGTCTCACGGCGACGTCGGTAATGTCGAATTCTTTCGCAGCGGATCTCGCGCCGGAAACCTTGCAGCGCACTAATCTCGGCGACCTCACGCGTGGCTCGCGAGTGAATCTCGAACGTCCCGTGACGCCCGCGACGCGGCTATCCGGACACATCGTGCAGGGCCACGTCGACGCGACCGGTGAACTGGTCTCGCTCGCGCCGCTTGGCGATGGGAATTATTGGCTGACCGTTCGCATCCCCGCTGAACTCGATCGTTACATGGTGCACAAAGGGTCGATCACGATCGACGGAATCAGCCTGACCATCGCGTCACTCGAAAGCGGACTGCTGGGTGTCACCATCATTCCGCACACTTTCGCGAACACGCGGCTCGGATCGCTTGCGCCCGGCGCGCGCGTGAATCTCGAAGTCGACGTGATCGCGAGGCATATCGAAAAACTGATGCGGGCCGGCCCCTGACCCCCGGCCCCTAGCAGCTCGTCTCTAAAGCGACTGTTTTTGGACGCAACTGCCTATTCGATTCGCTCTTGCTTAGCCCATTCCGTGCCGCCCGCGTTCCCGATCCGGCGTCGTGGAGATGGCCGATAATGAAAAAGATTCTATCGGGAGTGCTCACGCGCGAACGCTTGAATTGCGGTATTCTTGTAGGCGATGGCGGTCCCTCGACAAGTCATCCTCGCGTTTGCGTCTCTATTCGCAGTAATTTTTCCTCGTATAGCCATCGCGCAAGGGTCTTCAGGCGCGCCTGAGTTCGAGGTAATCTCGATCAAGCCCAATGTGGGCGGACAATTTGTGGCGCCCGACTGCGCCGGAAACCGCTTTACCGCGCGTTTGCCACTCGACTTCGTGGTGCGCTGGGCTTATGAGCTCGGCCGTCCATTCTTGGAGGGATTACCAGGCTGGGCCAGCGACACCGCCCACACCTATTCAATCGAGGCCAGGGCTCCCGCGGAAATGAGTGCAGGGCAATGCAAGGTGATGGTGAAATCGATGCTTACCGGCAGGTTCAAAATGACCGCGCATCAGGAGCAGAGGGAGATGCGCGCCTACGCGCTGACGGTGGGTAAGCACGGCGCAAAGATGCGCGCCCCCAAGAGCCAAGACGAACTCGCGTGGGTCAATAACATGGTGTTCATGTCGGCGTACGATCCGGAACACGGCGGCGTGACAATGGCTCGTTTCGCCAGTTCGCTTGGCGGGTTGCCCCAGATCGGGATGCCTGTAGTCGATCGGACAGGCCTCACGGGGAATTATGTTTTCGAGCTGGAGTTCTCGGTCAAGGAAGACGACGGCCTTCCGTCGCTCCAAACTGCTCTTGAGGAACAGCTCGGTCTCAAACTCGACCTGATCAAGGCGCCGATCGAAGTCGTAGTGGTCGATCATATCGAACGGCCGACGCCGAACTGATTCGACGGCTATTTCCCCGAAATTCCGCCGCTCGACGCGTTGCGAAAGCGATGGTTACCCTGCCTCTATTCAGTTGAGAAAGGATCTAGCTCTCCAAAATCACCATCGCCATCGCCTGCTCCTTCGTGTGCGTGATCGACAAAGACACATTGCGCACGCCGAGCTTCTCCGCGATCTCCGCCGCCTTCCCGTGAAACGCCAGCGTGGGACGGCCGGACGGCAGATTGGTCACCTCCAGATCGCGCCAACCGAGGCCGCCGCGCCATCCGGTTCCCAGCGCTTTCATGCCCGCCTCTTTCGCCGCGAAGCGAGCCGCGTAGCGTTCATACTTATTCGCCTTGCGCTCGGAGTATGCGATTTCGCGCGCGGTGAAAACGCGTTCCTGCAAACGCCGGCCGTGCCGCGCGATGGCTTCCTGAATGCGGTTGACCTCGCACAGGTCGACGCCGGTGCCCACGATCATGCCGCCCTCGACGCATGTCTATAATTCCCCAACTCAAAGCGCCCCGCTGGTGGTGATGGTGAGGCGCCCGTGCTGCACGCCCTTGGTCGAGATCAGCGCGTCCGCCATTTTCCGCACCGCCGATGATTTGCCCTTGAGCACCAGCACCTCCAGGCAATGATCGTGATCCAGATGGACGTGCAGCGTGGAAAGCACGTTGTGAAAATGCTCATGCTGCATTTCGGTGAGGCGCTCGGAAAGCATGCGGACGTGATGATCGTAGACCAGCGTGACGGTCGCGACCACGGTCGCGTCGGGGCGGCCCGCAGCCTGCTCGATCAGGGCGTCGCGAGCCAGATCGCGAAACGCTTCCGACCGGTTAGTGTAGCCGCGCCGCGCAATCAGTTCGTCGAATTTGAGAAGCAGGTCCGAATCGATAGCCACGCCAATCCGGCTGAGGGTGCTCATTCGTATAAAGAGTAGCGCACGGAAGAAGAAGTAAAGGAGACCGGAGTCAGGAGTCAGAATGAGAAGAAGGAGTCAGGAGTCAGAAGCCAGAATGAAAAAAAGGAGACAGGAGTCAGGAGTCAGGAGTCAGAATGAAGAAGCGCTGTTGCTCGGTGCCGGCGCGCCTCTCGTCTTGACCACTGACCTTTCTTATTCTGACTTCTGACTCCTGACTCCTGTCTCCTGTTTCCTTCCGCCCGTGGCACACTTTTGAGAATCGTGATACCAATGAATATGCCAGCGCGGCATGATGGACTTGTCGCGCGCGCTTCAAACTAGCCCATGCACATCCCCGATGGATTCCTGAGTCCTCCCGTGTGGGTCACCTTTGACGCGCTGGCCGTGCCGGCGATCGGCGTGATGGCGCGGCGCGCCCGCCGCGACGTCGAGGATCGCCAAATCCCATTGCTGGGTGTGATGGGCGCGTTCGTGTTCGCCGCGCAGATGATCAATTTTCCGGTCGGCGCGGGAACCAGCGGACATCTGGTGGGCGGAACGCTGCTGGCGATTGTGCTGGGCCCGTGGGCGGCGGCGCTGGTGATGACCGCGATCCTGGCGATGCAGGCCTTCCTGTTTCAGGATGGCGGAATCCTCGCGCTGGGAACCAACATTTGCAATATGGCGATCGCCGGCGTATTCGCTGGATACGTGCCGTACTTTGTGTGGGGCCGCGGCTCGTCAAAATCCCGTCGTTCGGCGGCCATCTTCGCAGGTGGCGTGTTTAGCGTGCTGGTCAGTGCTGCTCTGGCGCTGTCGCAACTTCTGATTTCTGGCGTCCCCATGCCGCGGCGTCTGCTGCTGATCTCGATGGCTGTGTTTCTCGCGAGCGCTCTCATCGAAGGCGCGATTACGCTTGCGGCGATCCGCGCGATCGAGCGGCTGAACCCGTTGTGGGTGCGCGCTCCCGCGGAGCGCAGCTCGCCGGCTGTCGTACTCGGAGTGATACTCGCATTGACTTTAGGTGCCGCGCTGGCCGTCGCCGGAGTCCTGCTCGCGTCCACCAGTCCGGATGGAATCGAACACATTCTGGCGACGCACGGTGTAATCGAGCCGTCCTGGATGCGCCGAGCACTGGTGAGCCTCGCCGGAATCGCCGGGGCTTTCGCGGTTTGCGTGGTGGTCGGAAGGATGCTGGCCCGCCGGCAGCGGGCTGTGATACAGACGGCGAAGCAGATGGGAGCGGGTCGCGCGTAGCCCTTAAAGAGTAGAAATGCACCACGCACTCGCAGTCGATCGCTGGAGCCGTGGCGCGAGCCCTTTGCATTCTCGGGACGCGCGCGCGAAGTTGGGCGCCGCATTGGCGTTTCTGATCGCGGTATCCACCACGCGGCCCGGCGCGCATCTCGCGTTCGGGCTCTACGCCGTGCTGATCCTGGCGGCGGCTGCCCTCGCGCGGCTCCCCATCGGCGCGCTGGCGCGCCGGGCGGCGCTGGTGCTGCCGTTCTCGGCGACCTTTGCCGCGATCACCTGGTGGTCGGGCGATCCGGCGCGGGCGCTTGCGTTGGCCGAAAAAAGTCTGCTGTGCGGATTCGCGGCGCTACTGCTGATCGCGACCACGCCGGTCAACGATCTGCTGCGCGCGCTCGAATGGCTGGCGGTACCCCGGCCGCTGATTCTGGTGATTCAGTTTCTGTACCGCTATCTTTTCGTGATTTCCGAGCAGGCCCAGCACATGCGTCTGGCCGCTCAATGTCGTCGGGGACATCGCGCTCAGCGAGCGCGACTTTTGGCGCGATTCTCCGCGGCCGGCGGCGCGCTGGGAGTGCTTTTCGCGCGCTCGTGGGAGCGTGCCGACGGCATCTATCGCGCTATGCTCGCCCGCGGTTTCAACGGCCATTTTCCGCGGCTCGCGCCGCTGCGATTCTCTGCCGCCGATGCTGCGTTTGTGTTTCTCGCTGTGTTGGTTGCGATCGGAATTCGGTTCGCAGTATGAGTAGCCGCAGAGAGTGGGTCGGACCCCCTGGTCCGCGGCCGACGCCCTCGTCGGCCCTGCGTTATAACCGAGCGGCCGGACCAGGGGGTCCGGCGCGGACGAGGGCGTCCGCCCCACATTCTGTTGAAATGTGCGCCACATGAGAGTGCGGCTCGTCAGATGAAGGTCATCAGTATTCGCGGCCTGCGCTACCGCTATCCCGATGGGACCCAGGCCCTCGACGGAATCGACTTTCATCTGGATGCGGGCGAATGCGTGGCGCTGTTCGGCGCCAACGGCTCCGGCAAGACCACTTTCCTGCTCCACCTCAACGGATTGCTGGAAGGCGAAGGCGACGTGGAAATTTGCGGAATGCCGGTGAGTAAGAAAACGCTTCAGACCATTCGCGCGAAAGTCGGCCTGGTGTTTCAGGATTCCGACGAACAACTGTTCATGCCCAGCGTGCTCGAAGACGTGGCCTTCGGGCCGCTGAACCTGGGCGTTTCACCAACCGACGCGATAGCGCGCGCGGAAAAGACTTTGGAGCAAGTGGGACTGCCGCACGCCGCGATTCACAAAGCGCCCTATCACCTGAGCAGCGGCGAAAAGCGGCGCGCCGCGATTGCGGGCATCCTGGCGATGGAGCCCGAAATCCTGGTGCTGGACGAGCCCACCACTTCGCTCGATCCGCCCGGCCAACGCGGTCTGGTCAAGCTGCTGCGGGAGCTGCCGCACGCGAAAATCCTGGCCACACACGACGTCAATTTCGCGCGCGCTCTGGCGCATCGCGCGGTATTTTTCGAACGTGGGCGTGTCGTGGGCGAAGGAACGGTCGACGAAATCGTAGAGCGTTTTGCGTGGGAGGGCACGCAGGGCGGCACGTTGGGTTTCAATGGGGGGAGCTCTCCACCAGAAAGGTGACCGGGCCGTCGTTCACCAGCGAAACCGCCATGTGCGCCTGGAACACGCCGGTCTCCACTTTGACGCCGCTCCGCCGCGCTGCCTCGACGAAATGCTCATACAGCGCCCGCGCCTGCTCGGCCGGAGCGGCATCGTCAAAACCGGGCCGCCGGCCTCGGCTGCAATCGCCGTAAAGAGTGAATTGCGACACCACCAGAAGCTCACCCGCGCAATCCAGCAGGCTGCGATTCATCTTGCCCGCGTCGTCCGCAAAGATGCGGAGATTGACGATTTTGGCGGCGAGAAAATCCGCGTCGGCAGCGGTATCCGGTTTTGCGACTCCCAACAGAACCAGCAAGCCGCCGCTGACTTGACCTACGATCGATCCATCCACTTCCACTGACGCGCGCGTTACGCGCTGAAGAATCGCACGCATTTCCGGCTCCAGATCCCGTGTCTCCATACCGTCAGGCCCCGTCCCGTCAGAGCGGGGATCGATCTCATTTTAAGGTAAACGCCCTATCGAAACGATGATACTTCGCGAGCATAATAACTATACAAATGATCTATGCCAAGCAGCGTAAGCGTTCGCGCCTTCCGGGCGGATTCTTTCATCTGGAAGAGGAGAAGACCAAGACTCGCGTCTCGGGCTTCGGGCACGGCGATCACATCAAACTCAAGGACGAGTACGGCAACGTGTGGCACGGATCGGCCGAGCGCAATCAGGACAATTCCATTGTTTACCGTTTTCGCGACGGCAAGGGCCGCCGGCTCTCCGGCGTGTCCGATAACGTAGTGGTGACGCTGCGCGACGAAAAAGGCAACACCTGGAAGGGTGTCGTCGACTAGGCGGCTGGCCTTTAGGCGTCGGGGTCGGTCTCAGGTGGGGATTTCCGCAACCTGGACTCGTAGTTCGCCGCATATATCGCGGCAATAAGGGCCGGGATGTACAGCAGGCCGACGCTTGCGGCGCCGACCATTACGCCTGCCAACAACAGAACCGTCGCGAGCCCGCGGACCACAACGCTTGGGACAATCACAAAGGCCGCCACGACTGCAACTGCCCCGAGATAGAGAAACGTTCTATGGTTCTCCGGCGCCGGCGGTATCGCTTGGTCGCCCGACACGCCAAATAGGAGAGCGTCCGCAGAAACGATCAGGAGCAGAGGCAGCGCGCCGAACAACAAACTGTTGCTTCTTGACAGCTTACTAGGAGCCTGTGGAACAAACCGGTACGCCACCTAGAACAACCGCGTAACCTGAATTTGTTGAGGCGAGAGGAGTCCAGCACAGGGGCTTCCGCTGATTATAGACAGGTAGTAGGCGTCCAGCGATCCATCGCTGTTTCCGTCGATTTCCTGAGGGTAGTATTCGGCCCAAGTGGTTATACCGATGCAGAATAAGGGGTTCGAAAAGATCACGTAGTTGACGATCGCTGTAAAGTTCGACCCGATATAGCCTCCGTCTCCGTCATCGTCGCAGTAGTAGTAGTTCGCTGGGTTGTCCGAGTATAAGTACCAAGAGGTGAGAGAAAGTTGGGTGGTGATATCGGAGCCGCCTCCGGAAGCGACACATCCGTACGGCCAACCAAAAGTGCTGGCGTAGTATCTGACATAGCTGGTGACGCTGTTCACCGTGATATGAGCCGGATCCCACGTCGCGCTGTATGCCTGGCCCCCGGCCGAGAATTGATTCGGCGCAGAGCAATCGATAGGGGGCCAGCATTCCTCGCGGGGGCTGATCCCCGCCTGCGGAGAGGGAGGCGGCGACGCCTGGCTCGGCAGCTGAATCACGTCGCCTCCCTTTCTGCGCAGACCTGGATTTTTATCCCGTGGCCTATTCGCTAGTGGGGCATCCGCAGTCCGGCTCTGCGCCGCAACTCCAGCGTCGCTGACGGCGCCAGGCGGAGGAGGAATGCCGAATCCCGGCCCAGTGCTTGAGGCGCCGCGCGGCACTGTCTGGAACGGCCCCGTTGAAGGAGGCGCTATTTGTGTGGGCACGCCGACAACAAAATTAGCCTGGCAGTCGGTTTCGCTATTTTTGGTCGCAGCACTTATTTGCCGCGCCTCGACCGCATTCTCGTCGGCCGCCAAATGCGCGTGAAATACGCACCCGTCGGGCATTACCTTGCCGGCGTTCGGCCCGGCATACTCCACGTGGCTGGGAACCAACCGGCCGTGATTCGTTTGGTAAACAGGATTGAGCAGCGGGTAAGGTTGCTGTGTGGGGTCAAATTGGATTGGCTGCTGCGCATATTAGGAAGGCACCACTTATCATAGCTCCAAGGAAAACGAGAAGTTTTCGATTAATCATGAGCACTTGTACACCTCTTTTAGATACTGATCGCCGCGCATGTACATCTTGCGTTGCGTGTCCTGTCCCGCTCGACCTCGATCTGCGACGACGCAAGCAACTCCGCAATCTAGAGAACCTGAGCGAGCTTACACCCGCAATTGCCGTGGTCTCTTTCAAGGCGTTGAAAGTGGGGGGTGCTTCGCGCTTGACAGATTTTACGCCTTTTAGCGGAAGGTATAAAGAGTATTATCCTTGGTAACTTGCAGCGCAAAAAGTGGAAATCGGTGCTTAAGCAGCAGGGACAAACAGATTATCGCGACACTATTATTAAAATGGATATCTAGCCGGGGACGCCACTAGGGCGATCTCCAGAGAATCGTCCGATGCCTGCTGGGCGATCTCCGCGCGATTCGCCAAGGCGACTCCGAATCAATACTTCGGAACCGACGGGTCCACCTGATCGCTCCACGCGAGAATTCCGCCGGTCAGGTTCTTCACTTTCTTGAAACCCGCCTGGCGCAAAAAATCGCAAGCCTTGCCGCTGCGCTGGCCGCTGCGGCACTGCGCGACGATCTCGACCGAACTGTCCAGCTCATTCACGCGCTTGGGCAGATCGCCGAGCGGAATCAGAGTCGCTCCCGGAATCTTCGCGATCTGCCACTCGTGCGGCTCGCGCACGTCGAGCAGCATGAACTTGTCGCCGCGATCGATCTTCTGCTTTAATTCGACGACGCTGATTTCGCCTTCTTTGGCAGTGGGTGACACGGGCGTTGGCTCCTGATGCGGAATTCCGCAGAACTCCTGATAGTCGATCAATTTGGTGATGGTCGGGCGATCGCCGCAGGCGGGGCATTCGGGATTGCGGCGCAGCTTCAGTTCGCGGAAACGCATCGCCAGCGCATCGTAGAGCAGCAGGCGTCCGATCAACGGCTCGCCCGAGCCGAGGATCAGCTTCACGGCTTCGGTGGCCTGCACCAGTCCGATCAAACCGGGCAGAATTCCCAGAACGCCGCCTTCGGCGCAGCTCGGCACCAGGCCGGGAGGAGGCGGTTCGGGATACAGGCAGCGGTAGCACGGCCCGCGGTCGGGGGAAAAAGGTCCGCCGGGATAAGCGAAAATCGACGCTTGTCCCTCGAAGCGGAAAATGGATCCGTAGACGTTGGGCTTTTTCAGAATCACGCAGGCGTCATTGACCAGATAGCGCGTGGGGAAGTTGTCGGTGCCGTCGATCACCATGTCGTAATCGCGAATGATGTCGAGAGCGTTGTCGCTGGAGAGCGCGACTTCATAACGGTCGATCCGCACGTTGGGATTGATGTCGCTCATGCTTTCCGCGGCGGAGTCAAGTTTCTTGCGGCCGACGTCTTTGGTCGAGTGAATCACCTGGCGTTGGAGATTGGTGAAATCGACCACATCGAAATCCACCACGCCGATGCGCCCGATTCCAGCCGCGGCAAGATACAGGCCGACCGGTGCGCCTAATCCGCCGGCGCCCACCATCAGCACCTTCGCAGCCTTCAATTTCAACTGTCCGTCCATACCGACTTCGGGCATGATCAGGTGGCGGGAGTAGCGCAGGATTTCGTCATTGGAGAGCGTGACTGCCGGAGTCGCATTTGACGCTGCGGCATTTAACGCCGCCGTTGGCGGCGCGGTTTGAACTGCTCCGCCCGCGATACTCGGCACGATCGACACTGTGTCGCCCGGCGCGGTGGGCGTCGCATCTTTTTGAAGATACCGTATATCTTCGTCGTTCACATACACGTTGACGAAGCTGCGCAGCCTGCCTTCGTCGTTGAAAATCTGCTTGCGTAGGTCGGGAAATTCGGTGGTCAGCGCGCTCAACACCTCGCCGGCGGTCGCTCCGCTCACTTCCACCGAATCGTGCTTGCCGGCGTATTGGCGCAGCGGTGTGGGAATCAGGACTTTGGCCATATCAACTCTTCCTTGGGTGCGTCGGTCTGATCGGCGTTGGGAAGAAAACTCGCCGCATGATCGAACTTGCCGCCCTTCACCGATAGTACGACGAACGAGTACCAGGGGCAGGAGTTCTCGAGATCGGTTTTCGAAAAATACGCGTCGCAATCGGGATGCGAATGGAAGATGCCGATCAGATCCAGGCCGGCGGCGCGGGCGCGGCGGTCGGCTTCGAGCAGATCTTCGGGACGCAGCTCGTACCGTGCGCCCTGTGCCCCCGCGTACGAATTTTCGAGCGGGATGGCTTGGGTGACGCGCTTTTCATCATCCGCGGTTTTGCCCAGCATCGCGCCGCAGCATTCGCTGGGGAATTTCGCCTCGGCGTGCGCGACCATAATGTCCCATGCGGGTTTGTCGATCTTGATCATTTGTGGTTGTGGGGCAGGGCCGTGCCCTGCCAGTCTAATCGCAGCGCATGGCGCTGCGCCACGTCACTAATCTTTTTCATTCCAGAACGGCTCGCTCAGATATTTCGTCGCGCCGTCGCACAGCACCGTGACGATCAAGCCGCTGCGGCCTTCTTCGGCGAGACGCCGCGCGACCGCGCGCGCCGCATGCACGTTGGCGCCCGACGACATTCCCGCGAGCACTCCTTCATGACGCCCCAGCCAGCGCGTCATGCGATACGCGTCTTCGGTCTCAATCCACAGATTTTCGTCGGCGACATCGGGATCGTAAATGCCCGGCACGATCGCGGTGGGCATGTGCTTCAATCCTTCGAGACCGTGAAACCCCGACGACGGTTGCGCCGAGATGCACTGGATGCCGGGCAGCTCATGCTTGAGGCGCCGCGAATTTCCCATGAAGGTTCCGCTGGTGCCCATGCACGCGACAAAGTGCGTAATGGCGCCGCCGGTTTGCTCCAGCAGCTCCACCGCGGTGCCGTCATAATGCGCTTTCCAGTTGGCCGGATTGTTGTACTGATCGGGATAAAAATACGCCTCCGGATTTTCTTCGTAGACCTGGCGGCACAGTCGAATGGCGCCGTCGGAGCCTTCGCCGGGATCGGAAAAAACCATTTCCGCGCCGTACGCCTGAAGAATCTGCTTGCGCTCATGCGAGGCGTTGGCGGGCAGGCACAGCTTTACTTTATAGCCTTTGATCGCGCCGATCATGGCATAGGCGATGCCTGTGTTTCCGCTGGTGGCGTCGAGGATAACGCGGCCGTGCGTGAGGCGGCCGGTGCGCTCGCCGTCGAGGATCATGTTGAGCGCGGCGCGGTCTTTCACCGATCCGCCGGGGTTGAAAAATTCGGCCTTGGCGTGAATTTCGATGCCGGGGAAATCGGCGTCGAGCTTCGCGAGGCGAAGCAGCGGTGTGTTGCCGATCTGATTGAGCAGCGAAGCTTTGTCGGATTTCACAGAGTTGATCGCTGGCGCCGAAGCCGCCAAAAACATAATCTCACCTTTCCGATTGTAAGCGGTTCTCCGCAATGTCTGTCAAGATTAGGGCGATTGAGAGTCTACTGGTATTAGAGCGGGATAGAGGCGGAAGGTCGCAAGAATTGTGCGGCCAACATTCTGGAAGGAAGCATTTTTTGGACCGCTCCCTTGGCGCAAGCGCAGCTTGGTCACGGCTCGGTAAGACGGGGATGGGCGCTGCGAACGCACTACGGCTGTAAGCGTTGCTGGCGGCCGGGGCTAGCGCAGGTACGCGCCGGCTATTCACCGAGCGTTGTCGGCCGCCAATGATTCGAGAAACTATCTAACGGAGGGCCGGGGCCGCGACGTTAAGCGACCCCATGTGAAGCTCGCGTTTTCGATGGTTCCTCTCTGATTTCCGCGTGGACATTTCTGACACACGCCGAAGATTATCAAATCGATTTGACCAAATCTCCCGTCGACGCCATGCTACGAGCTGACGCCGCGATCCCGGCAAAGGGTTCCGGAAGTCCAGTACCACTTCAATACAACGCTTCGTGGCCACGAAGTTTCCTTTGATTCCAACTTAGCAGGCCGCCGCAAGCGGATTCACGTAAACGACTGAGGCCACAGGCGAAGTAGGTTGTGACTGGTGGCATTGATTATAATGGATTGCATGAAATTTTCCGTGATCCTCATAATTGCGGCGGCGAGCCTCTTGTCGATGGTCGCCTGGGGCGCGCCCGCGAAAGCTCCCGAAGCCAACTCCGCGCGAATGAAACACGCGTTCCGCAAACCGGCGCAGAACGGCTGGATTTTCGTGCATCTGGAAGGCACGCCCGCTGAGATCGGCTATCAGCACGGAGCGCTGCTGGCGCCTGAAATCGCGGATGCGTTCAAGACCATCAAGGTGGTGCTGACGCACGATTCGAAAGACTGGGCGTTTTTCCGCAATGCCGCCGAGAAAGTTTTGTGGCCGCACGTGGAGGCCGAATATCGCGCGGAATTGCAGGGAATCGTCGAGGGTCTCAAGGCGAAAGGCGTCGCGCTGGACCTGTGGGACATGGTCGCGATGAACGCGTGGCTGGAACTTGATCCGTATTACACCAAGTGGGTGGACGCGTCGTCGAAGCGGCCGACGGGCGACCATTGCAGCGCCTTCGTCGCCACCGGCAGCTACACGCGCGACGGGAAACCGATCCTGGCGCACAACAATTGGACGGATTACGCCACCGGCTCGCGCTGGAACATGATTTTCGATATCGCGCCGGAGCACGGCAACCGATTCATCATGGACGGCATGCCCGGCCTGATCCATTCGGGCGACGATTTCGGGATCAACTCGGCCGGCATCATGATCACGGAGACCACCATCAGCCAGTTTCATGGATTCGATCCGAACGGCACGCCGGAGTTCGTGCGCGCCCGCAAGGCCATGCAGTATTCGGCGAGTATCGACGATTTCGCGCACATCATGAAGGACGGCAACAACGGCGGCTACGCCAACGATTGGCTGGTGGCGGATCGCACGACCGGCGAGGTCGCGAGTTTAGAGCTGGGTTTGAAGCACGTCAATTTGTGGCGCACCAAGGACGGCTATTTCGCGGGATCGAATTATCCCATCGATCCGGGTCTGGCCAAAGACGAAACTGATTTCGATTTGAAAGACGCTTCGCTCAGTCCCAATGCGCGGCACATTCGATGGGACGATTTGATGAAGGAGAATCGCGGGCGCATCGACGTGGCGGCGGGCAAACGTTTTCTGGCGGATCATTTCGACACGTTCGACAAGAAGATCCAACCGAGCGAGCGGACGTTGTGCGGGCACATCGACCTTTCGTCACGAGGGATGGGGGATTGGCAGAAGCCCTACGGTGCGGCGGGCGCGGTGCAAAACAAGATCGCCAGCGCGGCGATGGCCGAGCAGATGACCATGGCGGCGTCGATGGGGCATTCCTGCGGAATCAATTTCAAGGCCGCGAAGCATTTGAAGGATCATCCGGAGTTCGCGTGGGAAAAGGACGTTCTGCGCGATTTGGATTCGCACGGGTGGGCGAATTTCAAGAGCGCTAAGTAGAATCGCCCGGCGGTATAGTGAACCATGGGTTCACAACTGCGTCTCGTGTTCGCGATGTGTTGCTTGGGGCTCGCCTTACCGGCGATGGCTCAACTGGATTCCTACGCGTTGCGCGCGAAGTTCGGCTTACCGCTGAATCGGGAAACCTTCCATATTCCGCCGGGATTCGATCTGGTGGTCGATTACGGTGCGAGCAATCAGGCGTGCAAGCTGGAAGTTCCGGCGCTGATGCCGACGGATGAGAGAGTTCAGAACACGGCTGTGATGAAGCAGCGGATGTACGATTTTCTCGCGGAGGTGGCGCCGGCGTCGATGCGCGGTAAGGAACTCATGCGAGGCGCGACACAGATGGGCTTGGCTACAATGTCGTGGATCGAATACGAAAACATCACGATCAGCGAGTTTCAACACGGGGATCAGGCGTTCAGCAAAGACCACACGATCAGGGTGACGTTCAAGAGCTATGACTGCCAGAGGGCGAGCGGTCAGTAGCGCTTTGGGATCGCGGAGCGCGCGCCCTGACGGGCGCGCCTCAGAAAAGTCGAAGCAGGCCTGAAAGCCTGCTTGCCGCCAAGATTGGCGGCCCCACATGAGATGAAACGCGATTGCGGAAGGCCGATAAATCGCGTATCGTAACGGTCGAGGTGATCCTTATGATCAAGCTCAGTGCAACCGTGCCCGTCGTTTCGGCGCTTCTGGTTTCAACGCTGGTGGTTTCGACGGCGACCCTGGTGCGCGCGGACGACTCCTACAATTACCCCGAGCCCTGCACGTTCCAGGCCCATACCACGGTGGGGACAGTGTCGGGTACATGCGCGACGCTGCAAGCGCCGCTGCCGGGCTATCACTCGCGTTGGACGTTGACGCTGCAATTCGATGCCGCGAGCATGGCGCTCGCGAGCCAGCTAAAACCCGATCAGTTCGCCGACATGGTAAGGACGCAAAGCGTGGAGAATGGCGCCGACATCATCGTGCTGGGACTGTGGGGCGATCTGGAGGTGGTTCCGACGATCCCAGCTTACCTGGCCGACATCAAAGCCGCCTCGCCGATTTACGAGACCAGGCCGAACCTGATCACCATCACGCAAACCAGCACCTCTCCATTCAAGCTGCAACTGCTGTTTGAGGAGCCCGCCGATTATCTCAACCTGGATACACGGAGGCCGTCGGAGGAGTGGTGGACCCGGTACCTCAAGAATTACTACCGGATGGGCACCAATCGGCCCACGGGATTTTCGGGCAGCGACGCGGCGGTAAGGAAACCGCCGGTGAAACAGCCGACCAAGAGCCAGTTCCAGAGGTAGTGGGTCAGTTCGAAAAAATTGGGCTCACGACCAAACGCAGATCCCTCGCTGCCGCTCGGGATCACGCGTGTGGGGATGACGCGTGTGGGGGTTGACGCCGAGCTCGATTTGTCTTACACTGTTTGGGTAATCGAAGGTGGAGTCATGGCAAGACCGGAGCCCGTCGGGCAATTCGAACAGTTGGTGCTCACCGCGATCCTTACGCTTTACGACGAAGCTTACGGGGTCACCATTCATTCGCGCGTTCAGGAGTTGTCGCAGCCCAAGACCGTGTCGCTGGGCGCGGTCTACGTCACGCTGGATCGCCTGGAAGACAAGGGGCTGGTATCTTCCTGGCTCACCGAACCCACGGGGGAGCGAGGCGGGCGGGCCAAGCGCTGCTATCGTCTAGAAGCGCTGGGCGAGCGCGCGCTGGAGGAATCGGCGGCGACGGCCAAGCGCGTGTGGGATTCCATAGTCCAGGTGTGGGGCAAAGAGTGGGCGAAGCGTTGGGGCAAAGGCGCGAAGGCGTGGGGCAAGGGGATGGCGTGATGGCGGAGGCTCCTGAGATGAGGCCGCGTCGCATTGAACCGGCGGCCGCGCCGCCGCGTGTATTGGAAGCGATCGTCGAGTTTCTTACGCCGCCGGCGTGCCGCGAGGTGGTGCTCGGCGATTTGTATGAGCGCTACCGCTCGCCGCTGTACTATATCTCGGATGCCTGGTACGCGATCCCTTGCGTGGTCTATAGCCGGATCCGCCGGACCGCCGATCCGGGCATTTTATTGATGGACGCGATGCTGCTATGCGCGTCGTTCATCGGCGCGGCGTGGCAGATCGATCGTGATTTGCTGTATCGAAAGTCGGGTCTGCTGCGATTGGCAATTCCGGTGGCCGCGACGTTGATCGCGCTGATGCTGGGCGACGCGTACGCGCGTCCGGAAAAACGGTCACCGCTGAGGCCGCTGATGCAGGCGGTACTGGGAATCGGATTCGCGTGTTTTGCGCAGGCGGCGTTTTCGGCGGCGGGCTTTGGGTTCGCGCTTCCGTGGTGGATCATGCTGTTGGGCGGGGGGTTCGGCGTGGTCGCGATATCGATGGTCGGGATGCTGTTCCCGCCTAACGATCACCGGCCGAGGGGGGCAGGTTAGGAGGCAGGGCATGGCCCTGCCCCACACAAACAAGATAGTGCGAAAATGGTTTATTAAAAGTGTCCGAGCCGAGTCTAGACAATCGATTCGAGGAGCTGCGACATACAGTGGATTGCGAGATCTTGCGCGCGCGCAGCGAGGTGATCGCGGAGCTGGCGCGAGCGGTCGAGCGAATGCGCTCCGCGGAGAGCGAGCCCGAATGGCACGAAGCGGTGCTCGATTCAGGCCGTATTTTTGCGAACGAGCCGGCGGCGCTGGATCTGCTCCGATCGCTCGCCACGCTCACCGCGCCAGGTAGTCCGGTTGCCGCGACTGAACACGGCGTATCAGAACGAGCATCACGGTACGCGGAACCGAACGGCAGGGACGCGGAGCGTTCTTCGGGAACGGATCATCCAGGTCACGCGGCAACCAATGCAACAGCGACGGGTTCAACCAGCAGCGCGGCTGCGTTGCGGTTCGCGCGCGTGAAAATTGCCGAGATTCAGCTGTATCACGCTTCCGCGGTGAAAACCGGGCGCGCGTCGCGCGATCTGTATGGATCGCTGAAGCCGCAGATTGACGACGCGCGCGCGGAGTTTCGGGAATTGTTTCTGGGACACTCTAGTAAGACCAACCAGGCGAGCGAAGCCACCGATTATCTGCACGCGGAGATGCTGCATGCGCTGGCGCACGACGACGCGACCTTATTGGGTCCAAGCTATCCCGGCCCGCTGGCCTAGGAGGTTATTGAAGAACGCATCATCAAGCCGCGATGGCGAGGAAGCGCGCTGCGTTTTTCAACAACCTCCACACCATTCAAGACGCCTCGCCGCCGCGGTTTCGATCGCGGCGATCGCGCTCGCGTGTTGTCTTGTGTTCATTCCGGCCGCGGGATCGACCGATCCGCTGGCCGATCTCAAAGCGGGCGCAGTGGCGCTGGATGCAAAACGATATCCGGCCGCGATCGCCGCACTATCCCCGCTGGTGAAGAAGCTTCCCAAGCTGGCCGATTACGCCGCGTGGCTGCTGGCTTCGGCTCAGTTCGAATCGGCGGATTATTCCGCGGTTCCGAAAACACTCGAGGCGGTGTGGAAGCAAACGCCGCCGTCGCCTTTGGCGGCGCGGGCCTTTCTGCTGGCCGCCCGCGCGTACTTGGAGAATGGCGCAGCCAAGGACGCGGTGGATATCTTGAGAAAGAATTACGCGGCGCTTGCGCAGCCGCAGGGCGATCTCGCGATGGCCGCGGCGTTTGCGGGCGCGGGCGATCCGGTCAGCTCCGCGATTTACAATCAACGCGTATATTATGGCTATCCGAATTCCGCGGAGGCCACGCAGGCCGACGCGGAATCCACCAGGCTGCGCGCGCAGCTTGGCGACAATTATCCTCCGGCGATGCCTAACGCGATGCTGGGCCGCGCGCTTAAGCTGCTGGCTTCGGGACACGCGGCCGACGCGCGCAAGGAGTTGGAATCGATTGTTCCACAATTGGGCGGCACCGAGCGCGATGTGGCTCGCGTGCGTATCGGCGTGGCCGATTACGAATCGAAAGAAACTCTTCGCGCGGAAAAATATCTGGCGTCGCTGGAGGGGCTTTCGCCGGAGGCTGACGCGGAGCGGCTTTCGTATCTGGTGCTATGCGCGAGGCGGCTGAAGAATCATGAGGAAGTGCATGCGACGCTCGACCGGATCGCGCGGTTGTATCCGAATTCGAACTGGCGGCTTCAAGCGCTGATATCGGATGCGAACGACCACCTGATCCAGAATGAAATGGAGGCGTATGAGCCGCTGTATCGCGCCTGCTACGAATCGTTTCCGGGCGAGCCGCAGGCCGCTACGTGTCATTGGAAAGTCGCGTGGGGGCATTATCTGCGGCGCCGCGCGGATGCCGTCGATTTATTGCGCGCGCATTTGCGTATGTTCCCCGGGTCGGAAGATGCCGCCGCCGCGATGTACTTCCTGGGCCGCCTGGCGGAAGGCGCGCATGATGCAAGCGCCGCGCGCGCCTGGTATGAGGAGATCGTGCGCGAGTATCCGAACTATTACTACACAATTCTGGCGCGCGACCGTTTAATGCAGGTCGCCAAGGCGCAGGTTTCGCCCGCCGTGAACGAATTTCTCCGCGGATTGAAGTTTCCCCCTCGTGCACGAATGGTGAATTTCGCGCCGAACGCAAATTCCAAGGCGCGAATGGAGCGTGCGCGAATGCTCGCCGGGGCGGGACTCGAGGATTGGGCGGAAGTGGAGTTGCGTTTTGCCGCGCAGAACGAAGACCAGCCGGCGGTGATGGCGATGGAACTCGCGTCGCTCACTACTCGCACCGGGGCTGATCAGGCCCTGCGTTACATCAAGCGGTATGCCTCCGGATATTTGTTCCTGCCGATGGAATCGGCGCCGCTGGATTTTTGGAGGCTCGCGTTTCCCATGCCGTATCGCGAATCGCTGGAACGCTACGCGCATCAGAATGGACTGGATCCGTTCCTGCTGGCGGCGCTGATCCGGCAGGAGTCCGAGTTCAATCCGAAAGCGGTGTCGGTGGCGAATGCGCGCGGCCTCACGCAGATTCTTCCGTCGACGGGCAGGGAACTGAGCCGGCGGTTGAAAGTCAAGTCGTATTCCACGGCGCAACTGTTCCAGCCCGCGGTGAATTTACAGCTAGGCTCGTTCTATCTGAAAAACCTTGCGGATGGGCTCGGCGGGCGCTGGGAAGTCGCGCTGGCGGCCTACAACGCGGGACTCAGCCGGGCGCACGCGTGGCTCACCTGGGGCGAGTTTCGCGAGCCTGCCGAGTTCATCGAAACAGTGCCCTTTAGTCAAACTCGAACCTATATTCAGACCGTGCTGCGCAACGCGGACCTGTACCGCAGGGTGTATGGATCGACGCCAGGGTCGCGCGCGGTGACTACGCCGCCGAATTGAGATGTCGACACAAGTGAAAAAAATGGGACAGACAGCCTTTTTTCGTCAATGCCTGGTCGGCACGATCAAGGTTGAGCATGACGAAAAAAGTTGTCAGTCCCTATTTTTTCACCACCGAAAGAGGCAGGGCATGGCCCTGCCCCACAAGCTTATTCTGCGGCCATTTTCAGCAATTGTTCGGCATGGCGAAGCGCCTCCGGAGTGACGCGTTCGCCCGAAAGCATACGGCCGATTTCGCGCGCGCGTTCCACGGGCGACAGCTCTTCGATGGATGCGAAAGTGCGCCCTTTCACCGCTCGCTTCTCGACATAGTAATGATGGTCGGCGAAACCGGCGATCTGGGGGAGGTGCGTCACGCACAGCACCTGGCTCGACGCGGCCAGTCGCTTGAGTCTTCGGCCCACGGCTTCCGCGGCGCTCCCTCCGACGCCCGCGTCGACTTCGTCGAACACCAGGGTTCGAGGCGCGGATCCCCGCTCTGACGAGCGGGGTTGGGCGGGCGCGGTGCAGGTTTTCAGCGCCAACGCGATGCGCGAGATCTCGCCGCCGGATGCGATTTTGTCGAGCGGCTTCAACTCCTCGCCCGGGTTGGGCGATATCAGAAACTCAACCGCATCGGCGCCGGATTCCGACCAAGGCGATGGCGTGACGCGAATTTCGACGCGCGATTTCTCCATCGCGAGCGAGCCTAGCTCGCGTTCCACACGTACTGAAAGTTGCTTTGCGGCTGGAATGCGGGCGGCCGTGAGCTTCGCCGCGGTCTTACTGAACTCCGCCGACAGCGCATCCACTTCTTTGCGCAGTAGTTCGCGGCGGTCGCTCGAATGCTCCACCGCGGCGAGCTGGCGGCGCACATCATCGAGAAACGCGAGCACCTCTTCGACGCTCGCGCCGTACTTGCGCTTCAGCTTTTCGAGGGCGGCGAGGCGCGCTTCGACGTGATCCAGACGCGCGGGATCGGCTTCGAGCTTCGACAAATAGTGACGCAGCGTGTGCGCGGCCTCGTCGAGCGCGATGGAGGCGGGCTGTAGCATTGCCAGCACTTCGCCCACGCTTTCATCGATTCGCGCAAGCTCTTCGAGGCGCTTCACCACGGCACGCAACTGGGCCGTGGCGCTTTCGGGCGCGTCGTAGAGAGCCGCATAGGCCGCGCCGGCGGTCTCCTCAATGCGGACCACGTTGCGCAGCACCCGGCGCTCATTTTCAAGCTGCGCGTCCTCGGCGGGGTCCGGCGCGACGACTTCAATTTCGTTGCGCTGAAAGGTCCACAGATCGGCGAGACGGAGTTTCTCCTGCGCGGTGCTGTCCAGTTGTTCGAGCTCCGCGGTCGCCGCGCGCCAACCCGCGTAGAGCGACGCAGCTTCATCGAGCAGGCTTTGAACGCCCGCAAATGCGTCCAGCATTTCGAGCTGAACGGGGGGCGAAAAGAGCTGTTGCTGATCGTGCTGTCCATGGATGTCGCCGAGATGCGGCGCCAAATCGCGCAGTAGAGCCGCCGTCGCCGGACGATTTCCCACGAATGCGCGAGACTTACCATTTGCCAGGATTTCCCGTTCGATCAGGAGTTCGTGGTCTTCGATCTGGATCCCCGCGTTTTCGAGAACCGCCGCCAGAGAAGGCGTTGCCGCGATCTCGAAAATCCCGGCGATGCGCGCACGTTCCGCGCCGCCGCGAACCATTTCGGCCGACGCCCGCCCGCCCAGCAGAAGCGCGAGCGCGTCCACCACGATCGATTTTCCGCTGCCCGTCTCACCCGAAAGCAGATTCAATCCGCGATGGAACCTGACTCGGATGCTTTCGATGACGGCGTAGTTTTCAATCGCGAGCTCGACCAGCATTGGAGACGATTATAGCGGCTGGTGCGCGCGGCCTGACGGCCGGGCCTTTTATAACCGCTCCTTTTAGTCGCGGCTCGTAAGGCATTAAGAATTACTTGAGGAAGAAACTTTGGACCACTCCCTTTGGTCACGGCTCGGTAAGAACATTTCTGTTTACTTATGTTTCGGGGTTGCGTTTCGTCTACAATGGAGAAGGAGAGTGAACCGGTTGATATCGGCATACCTGCGCGGACCCTTGCTGGACGTGAACTTCTGGGAGCTGGTGAAGGGCTCCGGCGTGGTGACGCTGACGGTGATGGGCGTGTTGGTGATGGCCTCGCTCAACTCCGTGACGATCATTTTCGCGAAGTTCGCGGCCTTGCGCCGCGCACGCAACGGGAACGCGCGCTTCCTGCGCATGTTTCGAAAAGCCACGCGGCTGGACGCTATCGCCGCCGCAACCGAGCAATTCCGCAGCGCTCCTCTGGCCACCGTTTTCGATTTTGGCTATAGCGAAGTGGCGCGGCAACTGGCGGCGCGCGGAAAAATCACCAACATCCTGGCGCTCGAACGCACGCTTCAGCTGGGCATGAGCGAAGAGATCTCGCGGCTGGAGCGCAGCATGAACTGGCTCGCGTCGACTGCCACCGTGTCGCCGTTCATCGGACTGTTCGGAACGGTGCTGGGCATTATCGACGCGTTTCAGCAGTTGAGCCTGGGGGGCGCGACCAGTATGCGGGTGGTGGGGCCGGGCATCGCCGTGGCGCTTTTCTCTACGGCACTGGGGCTGGGGGCCGCGATTCCCGCGGCGATTTTCTACAACATCTTTGGGCACGGCATCAAGGAGATCGGCGCCCGCATGGAAGATTTTTCGCTCGAATTCCTGAACCTGGCTGAACGGAATTCCGAGCAGTAGGCATACTGGAGATATGGCGTTCTCGTTTGGCGGATCGAACGGCGGGATGCGCGGGCGCAGATTCGGCGGAAGCGCGTCCACGTTATCCGAGATCAACGTGGTGCCGCTGGTGGACGTGGTGCTGGTGCTGCTGATCATCTTTATGCTCACCGCGCAGGCGATGGATTTCGGGCTCGAAATCAAAGTTCCGGAAGTGATCCAGGTGAAGGACACGACCCAAAACCTGCCGGTGATCAACATCACGCGCGACGCGAAAATATTGCTGGGCGATAAGCCCGTGGGGATTCACAGCATGGCCGATGAGATCGCGCGCCGCTACAATGGCGCCAAGGCAGTGTATGTGCGCGCGGACCGCGAAACGGTTTACGATCCGATCGCTCAGGTGGTTTCGACGCTCAACGTGGCGAAGTACGACGTGATGCTGGTGACCAAGCCTCTCGACAGCAAACGGTGACGCAGACGATGACAGCGGACGGGATGCTGGATCGGCGGGATTCGATGCGCGGAGCATTCGCGGCCGCTCTCACGCTGCACGCCGCGCTCCTCGGCGCGCTGGTGCTGCACGCGCTGGACCGGTCGCAGCCGTTCGGCGACCAGAACCCGGGGGGCGGGGCAGTGGCGATCCAAGCCGTCAATTCGATTCCGATTCCGCACCATGGGGAACAGAATCCGCTGGCGAGCGACACGCAATCGGAGGTGCCGCAGACTCGCACGGACCCGGTGGATCGCGTGAAGGAAGAAATACCCAAGCCGGACGCGATTCCGATCAAGACCAAGATGGCGAAGCAGAAGCCGGCGCCAGTCGCGAGCCAGCACCAGCGATTCCGGCCCTATGACGAACTGGAGAAGAACCAGCTCACCAGCAAGACCGCGCCGCAGGTTTCGAATCCGATGTTTACGGCGCAGCCGGGGGCGGGACAAATCAGCACCGGTATGAATTCGACGCTGGGCGTGCGGCTGGCCGCCTACGGCAAACAGATTCAAGGGATCGTCGCGGCGCATTGGCGCACGAACGATGTCGATCCGCGTCTCCAAACCGCTCCGCCGGTGATCGCGACGTTCGAGCTGATGCGCGACGGAACCATTCGCAATGTGGAAATTTTGCAGGGCAGCGGCATTCCCGCTCTGGATATTTCGGTGAAGCGGGCGATTTTCGATTCGGCTCCGCTTCCGCCGATTCCTCAAAATCAGGGCTTTGATAAACCCTACGCCAAAGTCGAATTCACTTTCGAGTTAAAGCGATGAAGTTGAAACAAATGAGAACCAGAATTATCTTCACTTTTATAGTTGTACTCGCTGTTCTCGGCGTCGGCGCGCTGCTGATTCCGGGCCAGGAGATCCGCGGACTGATCAAGCAAGGAGACAAGCCGGCGATCGCCGTGCCCGATTTTCGCGGCGCGGGGGAAGCGCAGCGCTTCATGGACACGTTCAATGCAACGCTGTGGGATCAGCTTGCGGGTTCGGGTGTTCTGAAAATGGTCGCGAAAAGTTACTATCCGCTCGAAGTTCCGCAGCAGCCGCAGGATTTCAAGCCGCCCACGGCGACGGCGCCGGCCGCACCTGGACGCCGGGGCGACGCGCCGAAACCGCAAAGCAACGGGCCGTGGCTCACGGATTGGTCGAATCCTCCGGTCAGCGCCAACGATCTTGCGTTCGGATATACGGCCGTTCAGAACGGGCAACTGGTGCTGCGGGGATGGCTCTATAATCTGGCGCAGCCCGATCCGCAAAGCGCGCAGGTGATCGGCAAGCTCTATTTCGGCACGCTGGACGCCGACGGCGCGAAGAAAGTCGCCCGCGAATTCGCCGCCGATATTTTGCAGTTTTTCGGCGCCAAGAGCCTCACCGGAACTAAGATCTACTTCGTCTCCGACCGCAGCGGCGCGAAGGAAATCTGGTCGATGGACTATGACGGATCGAATCAGCGCGAGCTGACGCACTACAAATCGGTTTCGACCATGCCTACGACGTCGGCCGACGGAAGGCTGTTTGCGTTCACCACCTACGCGCAGGGCAATCCCAAAATCATGGTGTACGCCGCCGACACGGACCGGAGGCTGCCGTTCATCAACCCGGTTTCTTCGGCGGTGGAGACCCCGGAATTCACCCCCGACGGCCGCCGCATCATGTTTGCCGCGTCGCTCGAGGGGTGGGTGCAGATTTGCATCGCCGATGCGAACGGAGGCGGTATGCGGCGGATCTCGCACGTGCGCGCGATCGAGGTTTCGCCGAAAATCAATCCAAAAAATGCCAACGAGGTCGTGTTCATCTCCGGCCGCGGCGGGTCCGAACAGCTATGGCGGATGAACATCGACGGCGGCGATCTGGAAATGCTGACCAGCGGCCAAGGCTATGTTGCGAATCCGTCCTGGAGCCCCAGCGGACAACTGGTCGCGTTCGCGTGGACGCTCGGCTACGAGCCGGGGAATTACAACATTTTTGTGATGGATGTCGCCAGCAAGAAATACGTGCAGCTTACGCACGGCAGCGGCCGCAACGAAAACCCGTGGTGGGCGCCGGATGGAGTGCATCTCGTGTTTTCATCGAAACAGCGGCAGGTGACGCAGCTTTACACCATGCTCGCCGACGGGACGGGCGTGCAACAACTTACCACGCAAGGTAATAACATTCAGCCGGTATGGTCGAAAGCGATAAACTAGGGTAACTTATGGTTAAGGAAGGGGAAAAACCCGAATGAGAATCAACCCGAGAACACTGAGTGCAGCGGTGTTCGCGATGGTGCTGCTGGCCGCTTCAGCCGGATGCAAGAAGAAAACTCCGGTGGCGACCGCGCCTCCGCCGGCCGCGCCCACAAATACAACGACGCCGACGCCTCCTCCGCCGGGCGTATCAGCGGCGCGAATCAACAGCTTCACGGCGGAGCCGCGCAGCATCGAGCGCGGCCAATCGGCGACCTTGCGCTGGTCCATTTCCAACGCGACCGACATGTCGCTCGATCAGGGGCTGGGAGCGGTGGCCGCGAACGGCACTCGCCAGGTTTTCCCGAGCAATACGACTACTTACACGTTGACTGGGCGCGGTCCGGGCGGCACCGATACGCGATCGGTAACCGTGGAAGTGTCCTCGGCTCCGCCGCCGCCTCCACCAGTGAAGGTCGGCGGTGGAGGAATCAACGGTGTCGATCTGCTGACGCGCGAAGCGCAGGACGCCTACTTCGATTACGACAAGAGCGAGCTGCGCGAGGATGCGCGCCAGGCCATGACGCGTAACGCGGAGCTGCTGAAGCGAATCTTCGCCGCCGATCCAAGTTTTTCGGTGGCGATCGAGGGGCATTGCGATGAGCGCGGCTCGGCCGAATACAACCTCGGGTTAGGCGACCGGCGCGCGACCGCAGCCAAGGAGTTTCTGGTGCAGCTCGGCGTGCCGGCGGATCGTTTGACCACCATCAGCTACGGCAAGGATCGTCCGGTGTGTACCGAGGAGAACGAAGCGTGCTATCAACGCAACCGGCGCGCGCATTTGTCGCCGGCACGGTAGACGCGGGTTACACAGGGCTCAACAAGACCGGGGCGGGCGCGCGTCCCGGTCACTCGATTCGAAAGGAGAACTTGCATGAAGCGGCTGCTCTCTAGAGACTACTCGCGCAAGACGGGCGCGAGACACTGGCTCCAACCGTTGGTGGCGGGCTTTGCGCCCTTCGCGCTGGCGGGGTTCATGCTTCCGTCCGCTCTCTACGGACAGAAGGAGTTGATCATTGCGCTTCAGCGCGACATGTCCTCGCTTCAGGAGCAGATGAAAAATCTCCAGAAGGGACAGGATGAAAAACTGGCGGCGATCCAGGCCATGTTGCAGCAGGCCGTGGACGGGTCCAAGGGCGTTTCCTCGGGAATCACCAGCTTGCAGCACGAGGTCGATACCAAGCTGAACGATCAGCAGGGCAAGCTGATGGCACCGGTGGCCACGCTGGGGACCAAAGTCGACCAGATGCAGGATGAGTTTCGCGCGGTCGCCACCACGATGGCCGATCTGGTGCAGCGATTCAATGCGCAGGATGCCAAGCTCAAGGACATTTCGGATGCGATTCGTACGCTGGCCGCGGCGGCTCCGGCGCAGGGGGCACCCCCGCCCGGGGCGGTTCCGGCGACCACTGCGGAGGCCCCTGATCCGTGCGCCGGAATGTCGGCTGAAAGTTTGTGGGAGAACGCGCGGCGCGACAAGAGCAAAGGGAACCTTGAAATAGCGATGGACGAATACCGCAACTATGTCAAGTGTTTCGAGACCACAGCCAATGCTCCGGTCGCTCAGTTTGAGATCGGGATGATGTATTTCAACAACGGCCAATATGAGGAAGCCGTGAAGGCGTTCGAAGGAGAGGAACATTTCCCCGAAAATCAAAAAACTCAGGAGGCGCTGTATTACAAGGCCGTCTCTTTGATGAAAGCGGATCACCGCACGGAAGCCGGTAAGACGTTCAAAGAGTACCTGACGCGCTATTCTCCGCAAGGCGCCCATGTTGCCGCTGCCCACACCAATCTGAGGACTCTGGGGCTCGATTCGCCGGGGCGCAAGCGCCAGCACTGATTCGGCAGTGCTCCAAAAGAGATCGCCGCCGCGCCAGGCATTTAGCGGGCGGCACGACACAGACTAAAGTCTGTGCCACCTAACTTCAATTAAGCGCCGGGACGCCCGCCAACCCCAACTGATCCGCCTTCGCTTGCATGGCGCGGATGCAAAACTCGATATGCTGGTCGAGGTCCACACCAAGCTCAGCGGCGCCCGAAATAATATCGTCGCGACTCACGTTGCGCGCAAACGCCTTGTCCTTGAGTTTTTTTCGCACGCCCTTCACTTCCACTTCGTGAATACTGCGGCCGGGTTTCACGTAGGAGCACGCCGTGAGAAATCCGGCCAGCTCATCGCACGCGAACAGTGTTTTCTCGAGCTGGGAAACGCGCGGCACTCCGCTATAGTTGGCGTGCGAGAGGATCGCTCGCCGGATTTCTTCGTCGACGCCGCGTCCGGCCAGAATCGGCTCGCCTTTCATGGGATGATCGGGCGCTTCGGGGTGAATCTCCCAATCGAAATCGTGAAGGAGGGCGGTCACGGCCCACTTTTCCTGGTCCTCGCCCAACTGGTTCGCGTACGCGGCGACGCACGCCTCTACCGCGAGCATGTGCTTGCGGAGACTCTCCGATTTCACGAACTCGCAAACAATTTCCCAGGCCTGATTCCGGTTCATAAGAGACAGTCTATGCTAGCCAGACGGCGGATCAGAATAAGGGACTCGATGGACCCCGTGTTATAGTTGCAAACAGGGGCCTGTGGCGCAGTTGGGAGCGCGCTTCCATGGCATGGAAGAGGTCGACGGTTCGAACCCGTCCAGGTCCACCACAGCTTTTTAAACACTTGGCTTCCCTGACGGCCAAGATAGCGTCCAGCGGAGTCCAACTGGAGTCCACGAACGGACGCCAGAAACCCGGCGACTGACGCCGCCGCCGGTCGCGAATCGACCGTCGATCAAATTATTCATCGCCTTTAGGTATTTCCAGGAGGCTCGCCTGCTTTAGAAACCGCGTCCTCTTGCAGAGTTCAGCGCTATGAAAGCGCGGGTCTCGACGTTCGACCAGAATCATTTCATTGTTACGATATGTATGGCAAGTGTTCATCGCGATCTCCGTCGGTCTCCTATTTCGATAATGACTTCTTAGTCCGCGGGTCCGTGCGGAATTCGTCCCGTCTCGGGGACTGGAGGGTGCATGAAAGACATCAAGCGAAAGCTCATGATTGCCGCGATGACGGCGTCATCCGTCGGTTTGTTGATGCGGATAACGGTGGCGCAACCCACGGGGCAACCCAACGATGCAGCGCTGATCGCCAAAGCCAAAGGCATTCACGACCGCGTCCTCAAGCTCGACACGCACAACGATATCGAGCCCGCGAACTTCACGGCGGATTGCAACTACACCATGCGCCTGACGACACAGGTCAATATTCCGAAGATGGTCGAAGGCGGCATGGATGTCTCGTTCATGATCGTTTATGTCGGCCAGGGTCCGCTTACGCCGGAAGGTTATGACAACGCCTATCGCCAGGCGGTGGCGAAGTTCGATGCGGTGCATCGCCTGACGGAAAAGATCGCCCCCGACAGTATCGGCCTGGCGTTGTCGCCCGCCGGCGTCCTCGCGTTGCACAAGAAGCACCTTCGGATCGCCGTCATCGGCGTGGAGAACGGATATCCCATTGGAACCGATATCAAAAGAGTGAAGGAGTTCTACGACAGGGGCGGGCGATATATGTCTCTGGCCCACAATGGCAATAGCCAGCTCGCCGACTCGAACACGGGAGAAACTCAGGGCTACCTATATAACAACGGACTGTCGCCGCTCGGCCGCGAAGTCATCGCAGAGATGAATCGCCTGGGGATGATGGTCGACCTGTCGCATCCCTCGAAAGGCGCAAACATGGAAGCCATGCGTCTTTCTCAGGCTCCGGTAATCGCGTCGCATTCCGGGGTGCGAGCTCTCGCCGACGTCAGCCGGAATATGGATGACGAGCAGTTGCTAGCCCTCAAGAAGAACGGCGGCGTGATTCAGGTGGTGGGGTTCGCATCTTATGTCAAAACGGATTCGAAAGCACGTATCAACGCGCTCGCGAAGTTGCGTGAAGAGTTCGGGCTCGCGTCGCAGGGCGGAGGACGTGGTGGTGGAGGAAATCGCGGGGGAGGCCGTGGACGCGGCAGCCGCGAGTTCGGCGCGCGTATGCCCGGTAGAGAGTGCCAGCGGCCCTGCCCCGCAGGGTCGCGGGGGAGCCGGCGGCCGAGGGCGAGGAGATGCGGGTCTCGAAACCCTTTCACCAGAACGACGCGCGGCATACGATAAGCGGCTGGCTGAGATTGACGCTAAGTTGCCGCCCGCGGGCCGAGCCACCGTGAAGGATTTCGTGAATCACATCGACTACGCGGTGAAGCTCATCGGGATCGATCACGTTGGAATCTCGTCGGACTTCGACGGCGGCGGCGGAATTGACGGCTGGAACAGCGCGGCGGAAGCGTTCAACGTCACGCTGGAACTGGTGCGGCGCGGCTACACGGAAGAACAGATTGCAAAGCTGTGGAGCGGCAATCTGCTTCGGGTTTGGGGAGAAGTGGAAAAGGTCTCGCAAAAACTGCAGAAAAAGTAGACTGAAACAGAGAGCCCGACTCTCTCCGGGGAGGTTGCATGAAACTGTTCCAAGACCTGCTATGGGGTTCCATCGCGTTGGCGATTCTTGCTCCCGACGGCGGCGCGCATTTCCATCTGATTGAGCCAGCATCGTGGCTGCAGGAGTCGCAGGTCGGCGACCCTCAGAAAATGGCTCCGTGCGGCGGCACATCCGCCGATCCCGGCAAACCCAGCGGCGCGGTGACCAACGTTCAGGGCGGCGAGAAACTCCACATCAAGCTTCGGGAGACGGTCTTTCATCCGGGATTCTATCGGGTCGCTCTTGCCGTGAACTCGCGCGACGAGCTTCCACCCGACCCCGTGGTTAAGACCGAGCCCACCCCCAACGGGCCGCGGTCGGTCTCGGCGGCGATTCAATACCCGCCGGCTCCTCCGATTCTCGCGGACGGGCTATTCCCCCACACTACGCGGTTCGACAAAGAAGTCGAAACCGACGTCGACATCCCCAACATCAATTGCTCCAAGTGCACTTTGCAGATCGTCGAGTTCATGGCCGCTCACGGTCTGAACAAGGACGGCGACTACACCTATCATCATTGCGCGGTTCTACAGATCCACGCTAATCCCGATAAGGCGATCGACTCGCGATACCCGGCGGAAAAGAAATAGCACATTGTCGCTGTGCGACTTGCAGACGTGCGCGACGGCCCCTGGGACGGCGCAGTGTTGGGCCGAGTTCGCTACACTAGATCCGATCAGGAGCTTCAGGTAAATGCGATCGAGACGCAATCTTCAAATTGTATTGGCAGTCACGCTCTCCGCCGCCGCTTGGGGCCAAGGCGGACGGGGCCGGGGCAATCAAGCGGGTGCTCAGCCCGCAGGTAATCAACCAGGCGCGCCGCAGGCCGGAACCGCTCAACCCTCTGCGAATCCACCCGGGGGCCAACCCGCGGGCCGAGGTGGCGCCGGCGCAGCGTCGACCGATTTTTACGCTTACGATCCAAGCGCGAGTTCCGTAGTGGCGATCAACTACGCCGAGCCGGTCGAGACGCACCAGAAGATCACGATCGCCGGGGACGCCTTCGCCTACACGACGCGGGCGGGATTTCTCCCCCTGAAAAATGCGACCAGCGGAATATCGGAAGCGCATCTGTTTTTTACCGCGTATTCGAAGGACGGCGTCAGCGATACCTCGGTGCGGCCCATCGTTTTCTTTCTCGGCGGTGCGCCGGGGGTTTCCGCCGCGTGGCAGGAATTCGGTGGATTGGGCCCGAAGCGCGCGAAACTTGGGGGCACACAGGAAGGAGCATGGGCCGAAAATCCCAACACGATTCTCAACCAAGCCGATCTGGTTTTCGTGAATCCAGTGGGCACGGCGTTCAGCCGGCCTGACCAGCCCAGCCGCGGCCCGAGTTTCTGGAACACAGCCGGCGACGTCGCGTCGCTCGGCGAATTCGTGCGCAGCTATATCAATCGCTACAACCGTCGCACTTCGCCGCTGTTTCTCGCGGGTGAAGATTTCGGCACGGGCCGGGCCGCGGGATTGGCCGGCTATCTTCACCAACACCAGATTCCCGTGCGGGGACTCGCGGTGTTCTCGATGACCATGAGCGCCGACGCCGCCGCGGGCGATGCGCAGTACATCACGCTTCTGCCCAGCCTGGTGATGTCCGCGTGGGTTCACAAAAAATTAGCGCCCGAGCTTTCGGCGATGAGCGCCGAACAGATCGCCGGCCAGGCGCGGCAGTTCACGTCCCGCGAATACCTGCATGCCCTCTATAAGGGCGATCGCATGACGGCGGAGGAGCGCACCAAGGTGGTCGCCGATCTGTCGCGCCTCACAGGACTCTCGAAAGCGTCCGTGATGAATAACAACCTGCGCATCTCACTCGATCGATTCAATCAGGAGTTGATGCGGGATCAGCAGCTCGGGATGTCGAACTCGGATGCTCGCGTCACCGGTTTCCTGCCTCCACCGGCTGGCGGGGGGCGCGGCGGCGGTGGCGGACGCGGCGGGTTTGGCGGCGAAGCGCAGGCGGCAATCGATTTCAATATCAGCAATCTCAGCGGCGATTTCCTGAGCGCCTACGAGACGTACCTGCACCGGGAGTTAACTTTCCAGCAGCCCAGCGTTAACGGCAACGCCGATGCGATTTATTACCTGACCAGCGGCGGTGTCAGCGCCTTCACCTCGGCCGGCAGCGACGACGCGAGTCTCTCAGCGGCGTTTGTCCGCAATCCCAATCTGCATCTGTTCGCCGCCATAAACTATTTCGATCTGAACACGCCGTTCTATGCGGCCGAGTTTACGCTGGCGCATCTCAACGTGTCGGCTGAGGTGCGCGCGCACAACATCACCATCAGTCGCTATGAGGCTGGGAGTATGACCTACCTCGACAACAAGGAGCTCGTCAAACTTCAACGCGATCTCGCGACCTTCCTGAGCGGAGCCGCGTCGCGCAAGTAGGAGTCACCATCATGAGAATCCATCGACGATTTTTAGAAACATGCGCCGTGGCCGCGCTGATCGCGGCCGGCAGCGTCGCGGCCTTCGCCCAAGGCGGACGCGGCGGGGCGGCGGCACAAACCAACGACTTCTTTCGCTTCAACTACACCGGCGACCGGATGGACCCGATCGCCTATCCGCCCAAGCCGATCACGACGCAGCATTCCATCACGCTGCACGGCGAGACGATCGACTACACCGCGCACGTGGGATTCCATACCGATCCACAACGCCACCAACGGCGATGTCGAGGGGCACCTTTTCTACGTCTACTATTCGAAAAATAACGTCACCGACAAATCCAAGCGGCCGGTCTGGTTCCTGTTCAACGGCGGACCTGGCGCCGCCAGCGTGTGGCTGCACATGGGCGCGTTCGGACCCAAGATGGTGAAGCTCGGCCCGAACGGCGAGGCGCCGCCGCCGCCCTACACCTACGTCGACAATCCCAATTGCCTGCTCGATACCGGCGACCTGGTATTCATCGACGCCATGGGCACGGGCTATAGCCGTCCCTCTACTCCCGCTCTTGGCACCAACTTCGGCGGAGTGGATAACGATCTCGCGGCGTTCGGCGAGTTCATCCGCAGCTTCCTCAATGAGTACAACCTATGGGGCTCGCCGCTCTTTGTCGGCGGCGAAAGTTATGGCACCACGCGCGCCGCGGGACTTTCCGGATATCTCACCGATCACGATATCGCCGATCAATGGCGTGATGCTGCTGTCGGCGGTGATCGACATCAACGCCGCCGCGGGCGAGCAGCGCCAGCTCAGCACCCTGCCCACCGAAATCATGACCGCGCATTTTCACAAGAAGCTGCCGCCGGATCTGCAGAAGCTCAGCGTGGAACAGATCGCTAAACAGGCGCGCGATTTCTCCTCGGGCGAATATCTGGAATATCTGTTCGACGGATCCCGGACGACAGCAGCCGAACGCGAAAAGGTGCTGACCGATTTTTCGCGATACACCGGACTATCGAAGCCGTTTGTCAGCAGCCTCGACCTGCGCGTGCCGCTGGGGCCGTTCTCGACCGAACTGCTGCGCGACCGCCACATGATGACGGGGCGTTTGGATTCGCGCTTCGCGGGCTATCAGCTCGACGCCGGGTCCAACAATACCAGTTTCGATTTCAGCAACGCCAATATCGAAAACTGTTTCCTCACGGCGTTTCAAGCCTACGTTCGCACCGACCTCAATTATCAGAACGAAAATATCTATTACGTCGCGGGCAACGCACCACCGTGGTCCGGGGAATACAACACCATCGTCAATCTGGAAAACGCGTTCGCCAAGAATCCGCACATGCATTTGTTTCTCGGCATGGGATATTACGACTTCGCCTGCCCATTCTATCCGATGGAGTGGACCATGGCTCACCTGAAAGCCTCCGACGAGATCAAGAAGAACAACATCGCGCTGGGCTATTATGAGGCGGGCCACATGGTTTACATTGACCGGCCGGCGGCGGACAAGTATCACGCCGATCTGGAGAAATTCGTGCAGGCCTCCGTGCCGAAGTAAGCGATGTGGGGCCGACAGTCGTAACTTGGGGCGGACGCCCTCGTCCGCAGCCCGGCCCCCTGGCCGGGCTTGTTGCGCGACCTACTTGGAAAACCAGGGGGTCGCGCGCGGGTCAGGGGACCCGCCCCACAACCGCCGAGGCTCACTCACTGTGGCGATCCGAACCACGGCAGAATTCGCCGCCACAACGGCGGCGTATCGAAATTCTCCATCAGCCAGATGTCTCCGTTTTGGTGAACGGTAGTAGCAGCCAGGCTCTTACCGTCGGGCGACAGGCTCATCTTCGCGCCCGGGACCCAGATCGCGCTGAGCACCTCGCCGGAGGGAACTCTAGCGGCTTCGCGCTCCTGGCCGCTGGCGACGTTTACGGCAATAATCCGCTGCTGGGAACCGCCCTCTTCCAGGCCGTACAGGATGTTCCCGTCGCGGGACCACGTCATGGCGGAGAACGCGCGGCTGCGCAGGATGCGGTTTTGTTTCCCGTCAGGACTGACCAGAACGGTTCCGTCTCTTGAGGGAACCGCGATCCAGTCACCCTTAGGCGACCATTCGGGCACGCACCGCAGGATCGAAACATCCAGCGTCCACAGCATCTCACCCGGTTCGTTGCCGCCCACCCGCGCTTTCATGACACCGGAGGGAGGGCCTTGTGAAGTGAAGGCGATCCAGTTTCCGTCGGGCGACCAGGTGGGAGCCCACTGCGCGCCTTTAACGTCCGCCAGGGGGACGGGAACTCCTCCCGTAGCCGGTACGATCCAGATTTCAGTCGCATCGCGATTTTTGGGGTTGGAGCGATTATGACGGACGAACGCGAGCCGTTCTCCATCGGGTGAATATGCCGGGGTGGTCAGAAATTCGTTGTCGCCACGTGGAAAGCTGCGCGGCGTCACCACCGGCTGTTCGCGCCCGGTCTCCACGTTGCGGATCCAAATTTCGTCGACCCCGCTGCGATCGGTGACGTAGGCGAATTCCTTTCCGCGCGGCGACCACACCGCCGAATGCTCCAGACGGCCGGTGGCCACCAGGTTGCGCATCGGCGATCCATCCAGCGGAATTTCCACGATATTGGTGTCATACTCCTGCTCCGTATAGGCGATCTGCTTTCCATCCGGCGATACCGCCGGTACGGACTGCGATCCGATGCTCGCCGCGAGCGGCGTCACGGCTCCGCCATCCAAATCGGCCAGATATAAGTGGGAACGAAATACCGCGGGCGGAAGCGAGGCCGCCAGGATCAGGCGATGTCCGCCCACCAGCCAATCGAAGCCGCGCACCGGGAATGCGTCCTGAAGCGACTCCAGGACGCGCCTCGGCTTGCCGGATCCGGCCGGGTAAGGGAGCTGCCAGAATTCCGAGCCGCGGCCGAAAAAACGTCCCCACAGCAAAATGGAATGGCCGTCGCGCGCAAACAACAGCCGCAGGCCGGTGCCGGTGTCCACGCCCTCGAAGGGCGCCGGCTCGTAGTGTTTCAGATTCTCGCCCGGCGGAGAGGAAGTCCACACCGAAATTCCGGTCCGGTCGCTGTTACGGCGGATGAAGGCGAGGGTGTCGCCGTCCGGGGAAACCGCGAACGCCTCTACATCCGGCACCACCGGCTTTGGATCACCGCCCGCCACGCCGACCACCCAAATCCCCGCTGAGGATCTGGTCGAAGAGCGTAGCAAATCGTTGGTACGAAGATAGATCTGCCGGCCGTCGGCGGACCAGGCGGGCCGTTCGCAGTTCGCCGGACAATGGGTGATCTGAACCGGGGCGGGGGACTGGAGGCTGCGCGTGAAGATTTGGTTGTGCCCGTCCACCGCGGCGTGATACGCCACTACGCCGCCTAATGGCGACCATGCCGGCCAGTCCTCCAGTTCCGATCCGGTGGCCAGCGGCCGGAAACGGATGGCCGCCAGATCCGGACCTTTAGGCGCCAGCCAGACGGCCGAGGCTGCCGCACCGGCCAGGAGAACGCCGGCCAGCACTGCCGCCTGCGCCATCCGTGACGGTCCGGCCCGTTGCGGGCGTCGCGCGGGAACCGGCCCGGTGAAGAAGCCGCTGGCTTCCGCGAAATGCTCCCGGATGGAGCGTAGGTCATGATACAGGTCGAGCGTCGAATTATACCGGTCCTGCGGGTCCTTGGCGAGGCACCGTTCGATGCACCACTTGAGCGGCAGGGGCAGCTCGACGGCCAGCGGCGGCGCCTCGGCGTTGATAATCGCCTCCAGCGTCTCGACTTTTGAGCGCCGGATGAACGCTTGCTTTCCATCCGCCATCTCGTAGAGGATCAGCCCGAATGCGAAGATGTCGGAGCGCGTATCGATCCGCTGCCCGCTGGCCTGTTCCGGACTCATATAGGCGACCGTGCCCACCACCACGCCCAGCGCCGTCATGGAAATCGTGGGGGACTCCTCCACCTCGTTGTCGGTTTTCGAAAGCGAGGACAGCGACTTCGCCAGTCCGAAGTCGGCGATCTTGGCGCGCCCGTCGCGCGTCAGCAGGATATTCTCGGGCTTCAGGTCGCGATGGACGATCGCGGCTGCATGCGCGGCCGCCATGCCGTCGGCAACCTGCACTGCGATGTCGATCAGTTTGCGCACCGGGACGGCGCCGCGCTCGAGCATTTTGCGCAGCGATTCGCCCTCCACCAGTTCGGTGACGATGTACGGGTTTTCGCCTTCCAGATTGACGTCGAAAACCGCCACGATGTTGGGATGATTCAGGGCGCCGGCGGCATTGGCCTCGTGCGCGAAGCGGCGCCGCGAGTCGGGGTCGCGCAGCGTGGAGCCGCGCAGGATCTTTAGCGCTACCTCGCGGCCCAACCGCGTATCGCGCGCGCGATACACCTCTCCCATCCCGCCGGAACCCAATCCGGCGACGATTTGATAAGGGCCCAGCACGGTGCCGATTTCAAGTTGCATTCTTTGGGATAAATTTAACCCTACTACAACCCCGCCGGTCAGGGCGGGGATCGCACGCGACGACCGGGATCTCACATGGCGGCGCACGCGCCAGCCCACATTTTCCGGTAAGCATCTTCCATTTCGCGCGTGAAGGCCGCGCCGTTCATCAGTGTGCTGCGACGCATACGGCGGCGCATTCCGGATCGCAAACGCTCAAGCGCCGGACGGTCCGCCGCCAACCGGACCGCCATCGCGATATACTCCTCCACGTTGCGCGCGATCAGGTGCTCCAGTCCAATCCGCGTGAGCAGGCTCACGCCCACCCGCGCGACGTGCGTCGCGCCCGCCAGCGCGATGAACGGGACGCCCATCCACAAGGTCTCGCAGGAGCCGGTGGTGCCATTGTAGGGGAACGGATCGAGCGCCAGGTCCACTTGGTGGAACCATTCCCAATGCGCGCTCCAATCGAGCGCACCCGCGAAGCCGATACGGTGGGGTAAAATTCCGTGAGAGAAAAACTCCTCGAGGACGCGCGCTTGCGTGCCTTCGGCAGTGGAGTGATGCAGCAGCAAGCGCGAATCCGGCACCTGCCGCAGAATCGCCGCCCATGCTTCGATGCTTCCGTGAGTCCACTTGGGCGGCTTGCTGCATGACCCGAAGGTGATGGGCCCACCCTTCAGGCACGGAGCCTTCCCCACCGCGGGAGGAGACTCCTGGGGACAAAAGCAGAGGAAGCCGCCCGGCAGCCGTACCAGCCGCTCGGTGTGCCACCGCTCGGTCATGCCGGGAGGGTCGGCCCATTCGTCGGTGATGCGATAGTCCATGGCGGAGAGTCCGCTGGTGTTGGGGTACCCCTGGAAGTTCACCTGGACCGGCGCGGGCTTCCGCGCAAATGTGCCCAGGCGCGCAATAGAGGTGTGGCCGGTCAGATCCACCAGGATGTCGATTCGGTCCCGGCGGACGATGCCGGCCAGCTCTTCGTCCGAGGCTGCGCTTACGTCGCGCCACCTGGGTGCCAGCCGCCGCAGACGTTTTGTCACCACATCCGGTTTTGACGTACTTGAATAAAGTGTGATTTCGAAGGCGCGGCGGCGGTGGTTCTCGAGTATCGGTTCGAAGGAGTAGGCCACCGGGTGATCGTAAAAATCGCCGGAAACATAGCCGATCTTGAGACATCGGGAGGAGTGCTGCTTGGGGCGCCGCGAGGGCGCCGCCTGGGGCATACCAGCGCCGGAGACTGCTTCAGCGGCGCGCCGCCCGAACTCGCAGTGTTCACGGAATACTTCCTCGGGGCTCGCCCGGCTGTCGAAATTTAGGGCATAGAGGAGATTGGAACGGAGAATCTCATCATCGGGATCCTGCGCGACCGCCTGACGGAAGCAGTCGACCGCGGAATCCGCGCGTCCCTGTTCCAGGTACAGACTGGCCAGAGCGCTGTAGACTCGCGGCTGAGCCGGCTGAATGCGAAGCGACTCCCAGTACGCCTCTGCGGCGCGTGCCGTGTGCCCCAGCCGTGCGAGCGTGCCGCCATAGCCCGCGTGCGCCCGCGCGCAGCCGGCATCCAGGCGCAGCGCGGCCTCGAAGCTCTGCAACGCTTCTTCCAAGCGGCCCTCGAGGCGCAACTCGCGCCCCCGTTCCAGATGAACGGTGAGCGTGTCGTCATTCGACATTACCGGCGGCGATCTTTCGGGCTAGGGTTGATCGACCTGGTCGTGCCAGATGTCATGGTCATGCGGGACGTGGGCGCGGCGGGGATTGGTCCCTTGCGGAACGGGGCCGTGGGTGGAGGTCCCTGACGGAGGCCGGCGGTTACTAGTCCCTAGCGGAACGGAGCCGTGGGTGGAGGTCCCTGACGGAGGCCGGCGGTGATTGGTCCCTTTGGGAGCAGGTCCCTTACTGGTTCCTCTCGGAATGCCGCGGGGATTGGTCCCTTTCGGTAACGGAAGGGCGGTCCCTAACGGAATGCCGCGGGGATTAGTCCCTTGCGGAGCAGGTCCTTTACTGGTTCCTCTCGGAATGCCGCGGGGAGTGGTCCCTGGCCGAATGCCGCGGGGAGTGGTGCCCATCGAGGCAGGCGGGCGTGGCTTGGTTCCTTTCGGCGGCGGCGTGCCTTTGGGAGGGGTGCGTTTCTTCGGACTCTTCTTCGGACTCTTCACCGCGCGAGCGAGTCCTTTGGTGGGTTTCTTGACTGTAACAGCTTTCTTGGCCGTGACCTTTTTCTTGGCCGCGACCTTTTTCTTGGCAACGACAGCTTTCTTGGCCGCGACCTTTTTCTTGGCTACGACAGCTTTCTTGGCTGGCTTGGACTTCTTCTTTTTCGCCATTCGGATCTCCTGACCGGATTGGGTATCTTCACTGATGTTGAAAAGCTCCGGATGATTTTACCACGCCGCTTGCGAAACACACTCGTTTATTTGCGTGATTCGTCCGGGGAGCCGGTATCCGGTCATTCGCGGTCTATAATGCATGAGTGCGAAATTGGCCTCGCCTGGGCAAGCGCCTCATCTTCGTGATCTCGCAACCGCGCTCGGGCTCCACCTTGTTGCAAAAGGTTCTCGGCTCGCATTCTGCCATCCATACGCTTTCCGAGCCATGGGTGGCGCTTCAGCCGCTGTTCGGACTGCGGGAGACCGGAATCGCCGCCGACTACAGCGCGCGCCTGGCGCACATCGGCGTCCAGGAGTTTTTGCAAGCTCTGCCGGAGGGCGAGGAGGCCTATTGGGAAGCCGTCCGCCGGATGCTGGGCCACCTCTACCGGCGTGCGCTCGAAGAATCCGGCAAGAGATTTTTCCTCGACAAAACGCCGCGCTACACCATGATCCTGCCGGAGCTGCGCCGCGTTTTTCCGCAGGCGCACTTCATCTTTCTCCTCAGGAACCCGTTGGCTGTGCTGGCGTCCGTGATCGACACCTGGGCGCCTGACGATTGCGTGCACTGCATCCGGCCGTTCCGGCACGACCTGGCGCGCGCTCCCGGACTGATCGCCGAAGCCATGCGCCAGCCGGGCAAGAACACCACTGTGGTCCATTATGAGGATCTGGCGGCGCAGCCCGCGCTGGCCGTATCGCGGCTGTGCCAGCGCCTGCGGATTCCCTTCGAGCCGGCCATGCTCGAGTACGGCCGTTCGGAAACCGGGAAAACTGCCTTCCGTTTTGGCGATGCCATCACCGTCCACCGGAAATCGAGGCCGGTCGCGAGCCGGATCGCGCGCTGGAAAAAGACGCTCGACTCACCCATCCGCAGGGCGTGGGCGCGCGGCTGCCTCAATTCGCTGGGAGCCGAAACCGTTTCGCGCCTCGGTTACGATTTCGACAAACTGATTGCCGCATTCCCCCCGCAGCTCGGGTTCGAAGGCGCCTGGGATCGCATCATCGCTCCCGCCGGCCCCCAAAACGCAGCAGCAGAAGAGCGGGGCTGACAGTAGCCGGATTGGTGACGGCTGCATCGGGCGACGCCAGCGAAGGGGTTTCGCATGGCCCCGCCGGCGTTCCTTCCGGCAGCGGCGGCGCCATTACTTGCGGAATCACATCCACCAGCGTCTCGACAAACATTTCGCCCGGGAAGTTGGGATCGCCCGCAATGCCTGGACGCCTCTCCACCACGCCCATCTTGTCGAAAGAATGGACCATGTTGGTAAGCTGCTCGATCCAGGGCGTGGATGCCTGGAACAGGTTGCGGGTCCAGTCGCTGCGGCGATTGAAGGCCGCCATTCGAGTCGCCAGCGGCTGTTGCGGGTCCATGACGATCTGGTAATGCCGCTCGCTCAGCACCTCATTGGGAACCCGCGCCGCCCAGAAGGTGGGCAGGTACGGGTCCACATTGAACGGACCCTCCTGGGATTCGAAATAGCTATAGCCCTGCTGGCAACTCGCGGCGTCGGCATGCCAGGGCACCGACATCCACTTGGTGATATCGCCAGGCCCGCTCGCCGAAAGAGGACCGCTCGCGCCCAGCACGGTCATCTGATTGAGAAAGTCCCCATAGTCCGGTGACTTGAAGCCGGGCGGATGCCTTCTCAGGCGGAATTTTCCGCGATACATGCCGGATTGCCGCATCGGCCAAGTCATCTCGCATCCAGGATGAAAGGCGCCTCCCAGGCAGAACGTGAGCGCGGCGGAATCGAGCGTATCCGGCCGTTCCTCCAGAGGATAATCGTCGATCGACAGCGGCGGCGTCCGGCTCGCATCGTAGTCCGCGGTGAAATTGCCGTTCATCCAACTGGTGAGGTAGCCATACTGCGTGGCGGTGACCGACAGTGCGCCCCGCGGACTCACCTCGTCCAGCGGAACGATTTTCATCGCGTCACCATACATCGGCGGCCACTGCCATGGCTGAAAAAGCTGGGAGCCGGGGTCGCGGAACATGTACCGGATCTGGTTGCGCAACTCCTGGTATTCGGCGCCGGGCGCCGCCAGCCGGGTGAGAAGATCGGGCCGCAACAAGTGGTTCGGCGCCTGGAATCCAAACTGCGCGAAGAACCCGGTGTTGACCCACTGCATGTTGGCGAGGCGCTGAAAAATCGGCAGAATGTCGTTCGTGAAGCTGGGGTTGCCGGGAGCCGGAAAATTCGTGCCGGCCAGCGTGTCGTAGATCACGTCGTACATGGTCACCACGCTGATGATGTCGGGCGCGAAACTTGGCGGCGCCGTCACCACCCACGCCGAGTCGCATTGGATCTGGCGGCCGCCGAAGCTCACCGTCGCGTCCACCGGCCCGTCGGAGGTATCGTCATACCATCCCGGGTTGTTGCCGAAGGTGACCAGAGTATAGCCCTCGAAGGGCGAGCCAGCGGCTCCTCGCCCGCCCAGAAACAGGAGCCGCCCGGCATCGTCGGTGCGGAGTTCGCCCAGGTAAACTTTGTTTCCGCAAAAGTGGCCGTCATCGAACGGCGCCGCGGGCTGGTTGTTTCCGGAGATCGTCTGCGGGTCCGGCAGAATCTCCAGATGCGCCCGATCCTCCCCATGTACCTGTGCATTCCGCCGCGGCGATTCCACCTCCGAGGACTCGGGCTTCAGATCCAGCACCATGTCGAACTGGTACCAGGCCGCCTTCTTGTTGGCGATGTTCACCCGCCACACAATCTCGGCGTCGGCCGAGGTGATTTCGCCCACCACGTTGCCGGCGCTGTCATATCCGTAAACGCGGAAGCGCGCGGCCTGCCGCTTCAGACGTCCCTGCGCGTCGCGATATCCGCCGGAGGGCGCGCCCGTCGGGAACGGAACCTCCGGGCCGATGAAGTACTTGTCCGGGCTGTTGCCCACGCGGGCGATTCCGATAGCGGGGTGAATCCGTGCGGTGACGATCGAATCTGTGTTCATGCTGATGGTGGCACAGGCTTCAGCCTGTGAAATCCCCCTCCTCCCGGTGGCACAGGCTTCAGTCTGTGAAATCCTCTTCTAGCAAACCGTTAGATCCCTGACATTATAATCATTAAGCAAATGACCACGCGCTTCGACGCGGCGATAGTGGGCGGCGGTCCCGCGGGCGCGACCGTAGCGCTGTGCCTGGCGCGCCGCGGCTGGCGCGTCTGTCTTTTCGAGGCCACCCGTTTCGACGGTGAACGCTACGGCGAGACCCTCCCTCCCGAGATCAACCCGCTACTCCGTGAACTCGGAGTGTTCGACGAATTCCGTGCGCTCGCGCCGCTGGAATCGCCGGGAATCGTTTCCATCTGGGGAGGACCGCCCAGTGAACAGGACTACCTGCGCAATCGTCACGGGCCCGGCTGGCATGTCGACCGCAACCGCTTCGACCAGATGCTCTGCCGCCAGGCCGCCGCCGCCGGAGCGGAGTTGTTCGAGGGCTGCCGCGCCGATATTGCCGGAGATGTTGCTGGAGATATCGGGAAAAATGACAGAGCGCGGTGGTCAATAGGCGGAGTTACCGCGCGCGTACTCGTGGACGCGTCCGGGCGCAACGGCCTGCGAATCGGCCGCGATGGACAGCGCATCGGAGCAGGCGGCCGGCGAGAAACCGAAGACCGGCTGTTGGCGATCGTGCTGCGCTTGACCCATCCGCACGGCGCGCCGCCCGACCAGCGCACGTACCTCGAAACCACACTCGACGGATGGTGGTACTCCGCGCCGCTGCCGCAGGGCGAGACCATCGCTATGTTCTTCACCGATTGCAGCTTCTACGCACGCGAAGGGATCGTGCTTGAAGAGCAACTCAGCCAAGCCCCGCTCACCCGCGGCCGAATTCTAGGCGCCGTACCCGTGGCGACGCGGACCGTGTATGCGTCGTCCTCCTGCCGCGCGGTGATCGCGGGAAACGCGTGGCTCGCCGCCGGCGACAGCGCGGCGTCCTACGATCCACTCTCTGGTATGGGGATCCTCAAGGCGCTGCGCCAGGCGACCAACGCCGCCATCGCGGTAGATGGCTTCCTGCGCGGCGAGTCCGGGCTTCTGGCGGATTATGCCACGCTGATCCGCCGCGAATTCGACACTTACGTGCTCGAGCGTCGCGCGCACTATGCCGCCGAGACCCGCTGGACCGGCAGGGAATTCTGGGACAAGCGCTGCGCCATTGAAAGCCGTAGCTCCCTTACGGCCGTGGTTCAGAGCCGAGCGTGGTGACGACGTCGTACATGAAATCGATCGAGTCGTAGAACGATTTCACCAGGATTCGCTCGTCGCGGCCGTGGGCGCGGATGTCGTCCTCATCGGCGAAGATGCCACTGACGCCGTACATGGGGATGCCCACGGCGCGCAGGTAGACACCGTCGGTGGCGCCGGTTTCCATGGAAGGAACCACGGGGAGGCCGGGGAAATATTTCGCGGTGGCCGCGGTCACGGCGCTGGTGACTTTGGGATTAATGGGAACGAACTGGCTGGGTCGCGCGGCGGTCAGCACGGAGACGGTGATCTTGGGATCGGCGAGCACGGATTTGAGCGTGCGCTCAACATCGTCGGCGTTGTCGACGGGGAGCAGGCGGCAGTTGACGGTGGCGGTCGCGCTCTGGGGCAGGGCATTTTCCGCATGACCTGCGGAGAGCATGGTGGCGACGCAGGTGGTCCGCAAGAGAGCGTTATAGAGCGGCGACACGGCGAGGCGCGCGACCACCGCGGAATCGTTGGGATTGGCGACAACTGCTTTGAAATCGGCCGCGGTTTGTCCAGATGATAGCTGCGCGGTGCGCTCGAAGTAAGCGCGGGTCACGTCGAACAAGTGCACCGGGAAATCGAACTTCGCCAAGCGCGACAAGCCTTCGGAGAGATGGTAGATGGCATTGTCTTTGGTCGGCAGCGAGCTGTGGCCGCCCGGATTGGTGGTTTCAAGTTTGAAACTGAGAAAAACTTTCTCAGCGGCGGCGAGGCTCATGTATCGCTGCTTTCCGTTCTTGATGTCGCCGCCGCCGGCGTCGGAGTTCACGCAGAATTCGGCATCGATCAAATCGCGGTGATTCTTGACGAGAAAATCGACACCGTTCGCGGGACCGCCTTCTTCATCCGAGGTCAAGGCGAGGATCAGGTCGCGCGACGGGCGGAAGCCTTCGCGCTTCATGCGCAGAAAGGTGGCGACTAGAATGGCGACGTCGCCCTTCATGTCCTGCGTGCCGCGGCCGTAGAAGTAGCCGTCCTGTTCGCGAAACACGAACGGATCGAAGGACCAGTCCGAGCGGTTGGCTTCGACCACGTCGAGGTGGCCGATGAACAGAATGGGTTTCGCTGCGGCAGTGCCGCGCAGGCGAACCACCAGGTTGCCTTTGCGAGGCGCGGGAGCCAGAACATGGATGTCGCTTTCCGGGTAGCCGGCATCGCGGAATCGCGCGGCCATGGCTTCGGCGGCGCGGGTATTGTCACCAACTGAATTGGTGGTGTTGATCTCGATCAGTTGCTTGAAGATGTCGCGCGCGAAAATCTGGGGTGGAGTTTGAGCGACGAGCGGAGTCAAGATGGAAAGCAGTGCGAACGCGATTGACGCCCGCCTCACGTGAGATCCCGATCGCGGCGCGGCGCCACGTAAATATATACGACGTGAACATTCATGTGGACATTATAGAGAAAACGCGCGGTTAGTCCCGCGCGCTTTCGGTTTCACGGCTCGGGGCGGTTAATGTCTTAGACTAACCGGCGACGGTGTTGGCGGCCTTAGTTTGGCGTTACCACGCTAGGGATCGTCTCCAAGCGGCCTACGACAACCAGCGTTCGCCCAGTAGTACTATCGAAGATCTCGAGAGTAGAAATTAGCTTGCACGCGGGAGCAGCCGTGGTTGACGAGGTTGCCACCGGCGTCGCGGCCGGCATCGCGACCAGCGCTCGAATTTCGCGGCGATCGCTGTAGGCAAGACCAAGGTCGACGCTGCTTAGGAGATCGAATGACATGCTCTTTCCGGGAGGGATGTTCAGCGAGCCCGTCTTCAGCACGGTTCCATCGCCGTCTACAAACGATACTGAGGCGGCACAAATCACTCCGGTTGCGGGCGCGAGCACGCCCGGGTTCAGAAGATTCAATCGAGCGATCTCGCCGTCCGCGAGCCCGATCATCGGCGTGGTCTGAACGGCGGGTAGTGCAGGCGTGCTTTGAGCGCACAGAATGGACGCGCTTATCACAAAAGTACACGGCAAGACACACTTCAAGTAAGCATATTTAGACATAAGGATTACCTCCGGTGAGTTTGAAATATCCGGCGGTCGCTTCTCGCTAGTCCGCCGGTCATCTTGTCAAACACGAACCTCCAGAGGGAGTTTTTGCCTTGAGCGAATTTAATGAACGGAAGATGGGCGACCGATTGCGGAAAAGCAGATCCCTCGCTACGCTCGGGATGACGAGGGGAATTAGGATTCCATCATCTCTTATACTCAAGCCAGATGCTCTTTCGTGTTTTCGGATTGCTCGCGCTGGTCTTCGCGAATCTGTGCGCGTATCAGGCTGCGAATGACTGGCCGCAATTTCTTGGCCCGACGCGCAACGGCGTTTACGCGGGGACGGATCTGGCGCAGAGCTGGCCGGCGGCGGGTCCACTCATTCTGTGGCGCAAAGACGTTGGAGAAGGTTTTGCGGCACCGGTGGTGGCCGCGGGGAAGCTGATCCTGTTCCATCGCGCCGGCGGCAAGGAAATCGTCGACTGCTTCAACGCTCTTTCCGGAGAAAAGATCTGGTCGTACGACTATCCGACCACTTACCGCGACGATTTCGGCTTCGACGAAGGGCCGCGTTCGGCGCCCGTCATCGCCAACGGCGCTGTGTACACATTCGGCGCACAAGGAGTGCTGACGGCGGTCGATTTCGCGACCGGGAAAAAGCGTTGGAGCGTCGCGACGAATACGCAGTTCGGGGTCAAGAAGGGATGGTTTGGAGCCGCGGGATCGCCCCTTGTCGAGAATGGACCCGAAGGCGGAAGAGTGCTGGTGCACGTGGGTGGGCCGAACGCCGGTATTGTGGCGTTCGACGCGAATACTGGCGCGGTCGCCTGGAAAGCCACCAGCGATGAAGCCAGCTATTCATCGCCGACGGCGGCGACCATTGGCGGCGCGCGCCACGCATTCTTTTTCACGCGAGCGGGGTTGGTGGATCTCGATCCATCGAGCGGCCAGGTGCGTTTCTCATTTCCCTGGCACTCGCGTTCGTCCGCGTCGGTGAATGCTGCGACGCCGCTGGTGATCGGGAATCAGGTGTTCGTGTCCGCCAGTTACGGCACGGGCGCGATTCTGATCGAGGTGAACGGCAACACGTACAGCAAGATCTGGTCGAACGACGACAGCATGTCGAATCACTATTCGACGTGTGTCTATCGCGACGGATTTCTGTACGGGTTTCACGGGAGGCAGGAGGAAGGGCAGGCGTTGCGCTGCGTTCAGTTGCGCACCGGCAAGGTGATGTGGAACGTCGACGGCTACGGGGCTGGGACGGTGACGCTGGCCGGAGACCGTCTTTTTATCCTTCGTGAGAACGGCGAATTAGTGATGGCGCCGGCCAAGCCGGACGGGTTCCATCCGACGGCTCATGCCCGGATTTTGAAAGTCGTGCGGGCGTATCCGGCGCTCGCCGACGGACATTTGTATGCTCGCGATGAACACACGCTGGTGTGCGTGCGGTTGAAGTAGGGCAGAATCGATCCGGTATACTCTGAGCTTGGTTGAGGAAAGTGGAGGACTCAAATGGAGCAACTGTATTGGATTTTCCTGGCGTTCTTGGCGTTCATCGTGCTTTACGTGATTCTGGCGAGCTTCTTCACGGTGCGCACGGCCGAAGTCGCGGTGATCACGCGATTCGGCAAATTCCTTCGGGTCGCCGAGGCGGGATTGAACTGGAAGCGGCCGTTTCTGGATTCCGTGGCGGGCATCGTGAGTCTGCGCGTGAATCAGATTACGCTGACCATGGAAACCAAGACCAAAGACAACGTGTTCGTCACCATTCCTATTTCGGTGCAGAATCGCGTTCGTCCGGAAAAGGTCTATGACGCCTACTACAAGTTGTCCGATCCGGTGGCGCAGATCAAGTCGTATGTCGAACAGGTGATCCTGGGGCATGTGCCGGGAATGACGCTGGACGAAGTGTTCGCCACGCAATCGAGTATCGCCGCCGCGGTGAAACAGGAACTGGATGCGGACATGGCGTTGTTCGGATACGAGATAGTGAATGTGCTGGTGACCGATATTGTTCCGGATGCCAAAGTGAAGTCCGCCATGAACGATATCAACGCGGCACAGCGCGAACAGGTGGCTGCCAACGCGCGGGGCGAGGCGGAGAAGATTCTGGTGGTGAAAAGAGCCGAGGCTGAAGCGGAGAGCAAGGCGCTGCAGGGGCAGGGAATCGCGAATCAAAGGAAAGCCATTATCGAAGGACTGCAGGTCTCCATCGAACAGTTCCAGAAAGTGGTGGAGGGGGCGTCGGCGAAAGAAGTGATGCAATTGGTGATGGTCACGCAGTATTTCGACACACTGAAGTCGATTGGAGAGAGTGACCGTACCAACACGTTGTTTCTGGCCCACTCGCCCATGGCGGTCAAGGATGTTTCCGAACAGATCCTGGAGTCCATGCTGGTCTCGGGGAGAGCGAACAGCTAGAGGTTCCGGCCCGCGGATTTCCACTCGTTTGCCGCGCGTGGTGAGAAGTCCTCAAAACGGCAGCGTGCTCGCGTTGGCGAGTAACGCTCAGTCGTCGCCCTGGGTTCCGCAGAGATGCACACTCCCTGAAAGAGGCAGCGAAGCGGCCGGATTCCGCTTCGCTGAACGCCTATGCACTGACAAGGCTACAACAGTGGTCGCCGTTGGTTATAAACCCATTACCGCCGCGCTACTTTGACCTTCGGCGTGGCGAGATAGCCGATCACTTCATCTTTTTTGATCTGGTTGACAACCACCTCGTACGGCTGGCGATTCTCGGAAACATAGAGCTGCACCGGCTCGTTGATGGTCTTGTCTTTCTTTTCGACGCGCTTGTCGTCCGCCAGGATCTCCACGGAATAGCGATTCCGCTTGGGGTCTGCCTTCTTGAGCGAAATGGTGATGTCGCCCACTTTCTTGGTCAACTGTCCTTTGCTCAAATCAAACTCGAAGTAGTTTCGCTCGCCGAGATCGCGCAACGCCTGGAGGTCCTTGCCGTTGGTCGCGATCAGCCCGCTCATCACACCCATGTCGCCCATGACTTTCTTCAATTGGGCGCCGTCCTGTTCCACTTGTGACTGCGTGGAGGCCACGTCGGTCTTGACGCCGGTCACGTCGGTCTTGACACCGGTTACGTCGGTCTTGACGCCGGTCACGTCCGCCGATACTTCGTCCAGCTTCGATTTGGCGGTGGTGGTCGCATCCTTCAACTCGACCAGCTCGCCTGCCACTTGCTGCTGCGCTGCATCCATCTTGCGGCTGAGCTGGGCGCTTTGCCGTTGCACTTCCGCCCTGGCCTGCTTGATCGCCGAATCGGCCTTCTCATGCGCGCTCTGCACGTCTGTGCCGATGGCTTGCAAGCGCTGATCCATCTGATTGGCGGTAGTCTCGCTCAGTTTCGACATTTGCGCCTGCGTGGTACCTTGCAATTGCGTGATCTGGTCGTCGAGGTTGCTGGACCTCACGATCAGGTATCCGTCTCCAGCGAGCGCGATCACCAAGCCACCGATCAGTACCCCAATGATCGCGGAATGGCTCCGTGCCGCTTTCTCTTGTATGCGTGCGGTCCGGTCAGATTCATTGTTCGACATGTTCGAGTCCGACATCGGTGAGTTCGACATTGTATTGACTCCTCGTGGCCGGGCTCTTGTCTGAGCTTCGTCGTGCTGCGCCGGGCCAACGCTTTCTAGAGAAGCAAACGTGTTGCCACATTCGCCGCCGGTCACGACATATGCGGGTTCCCACGTTTCGACATGCAGTTACGGGCCAAACCAGGCGAGATGCTGGTACTACGCGGTTTAAGGGTAACGGCTCTCCGTAAGGTTTACCGGCCCGTCCGGGAGTTTGTACGTGACGATATTCGGAAACACTGCGTCCGGTTGGCCTGGGCGGCAGAGGTTCTGCGGGTCGCCTATGGCGCCGCATCGACTGAGCGCCGCCGTTCCTCTTCGTACTCGAACTTGCGGATGTTGCGCAGGCACTCCGAAAGCGCTCCCATCAGCGTGTTGCTCCAACCGCAGGGACGGAAGGGCACGGTTCCCTGATTCAGCTCGATGTCAGTCTGTGCGAAGAATGTCAGATCGCTGATCTCGGGAGTCGCGAACTCCCACACCGTGATCCGCATCTCCATCGGACCTGACGCATGCTGCTTCTTGACGGAGAAATAGTGCAGTTGTGCGAGCTGCTCCGACGGGTCCCGCTGCACGTGCTTCCAGTCGCTCATGAAGCCTCCTCCACAGATCGTAACGTACAATCTTCGATCGCGTCTCAAGAAGCTGTCAAGAAGCTCGATCACCAGCGCCGAATGTGATAGCGTATTACACCGGGCATTGGAGAAAAGATGAAACTTGTTGCGTTTTCGCTCGCTTTGCTGATCCCCGCGGCCTTCGGGGCCGATAGCGCCGCCGATCTCCACAAGAAATTCGTCGGCTCGTGGAAGCTGATTTCTATCGAGGGGCCGAATGGGATCAACACCAACTCTGTCGGAATGCTTATGTATGACGGCGCGGGCCACATGTCCGTGCACATCGTGCGGGGAGATCGCCCCGCTTTTCCAAATGGCCGCGCCAGGGCGACCGACAAAGAGAAGGCCGATGCTTTCAGCAGCTACACCGCGTACTACGGAACGTACACTTTTGAGCCCGAGAACGGAATCGTCGTTCATCATCTGGAAGGTTCGCTCAGCCCCGGGCAGATCGGTCAGGATAACATCCGCTATTTCGAACTACAGGGCAACCACCTGACTCTCAGTGTCGCCAACGATGGCAAGGGCGGCCGGTTGGCGCGCAAAGCCACCACCGCTCACCTGACCTGGGAAAAAATCCCTGCGAAATAGCTTCCGAAAATATCGCGAGCAGTGTTGTCATTCGGCGCAGCGTCGGCGATAGTCTGCCAATGCGCGGACCCACTATAGTAGAGACTCATGCAAACTGTCCTGCGGTATCTCTCCGGCTGCGTGGGTCTGTTTTTTCTCGCGTTGGGCCTGATGTTCCTGTTTTCTCCCGCCAGCCAGACGGCGCAGTTTGCTCTGCTCCCTTCCGGCAACGCGGGCCTGAGCACCATGCGCGGCGATATGGCCGGGCTGTTCCTCGGGATGGCGCTGTTCTCGCTTCTCGGCGCGATCCGGGGTTCCCTCGGGCTGCTCGCGGTTCCCGCCAGCTTTCTCGGCTTCATCATTTTCGGCCGCCTTTTGAACCTCACGCTGGATGGGCGCTCTGGAACCGGCGAGCAATCCATGCTGATCGAAATCGCGCTGGCGGTGGTTCTTCTCCTTACGATCCTCCGCTTGCGGAACGGCCGAAAAGGCGGCGTTGCGGTCGCGGTCGCGGTGCCTGTCCTCATCCTGATCGCGGTGGCCTCCGCATGGATCTTTCAGCGCCCCCTCGGGCTTCTGCTGTTTCAACGAAACCTGGATCGCGCGCTCCAGAATCAATTGCTGAACACGCTCCCTGACGGCCTTCATGCGGGCCTGTGCGGCTCCGGATCGCCGCTAGCGGACCCCACGCGTTCAGGACCCTGCGTCTTCGTTGTGGCCGGCCAGCATCTCTATATTGTCGACACCGGCGACGGCGCCGCCCGCAAGTTGGCGCTCATGGGATTGCCTCCGGCTCGAATCGATGCGATCTTCCTGACGCATTTCCATTCCGATCACATCGCCGGCCTGGGAGATATTTTCATCCAACGATGGGGCGGTGGAAGTTACCAGGATCCGGTTCCTGTTTATGGACCGCAGGGCGTGGAAACGGTGGTCCAGGGCTTCAACCAAGCCTATAGTCTGGACAAAGTGTATCGGGTAGCGCACCACGGCGCGGCGACCTTGCCGCCTTCAGGCAATGGGGGCATTGCGCGCCCTTTCACCATCACGGACGGTTCGGATACTAGCCAGGTGATCTTACAAGAGGATGGAGTCGCCGTGACGGCCTTCGCGGTCAATCACACTCCCGTTTTTCCAGCGGTGGGTTACCGCTTCGATTATAAGGGCCGTTCGATTGTCATCAGCGGCGACACCGCGCCCTCCGAAACGTTGACCAAGTACGCGCGCGGCGTGGATGTTCTGTTCCATGAAGGTCTGCAAACGACCATGGTTTCGCGGATGCGGGACACGCTCACCCGTGCCAACCGGACCACGCCCGCGAAGATCATGCACGATATCCCTTCGTATCACACCACGCCGGAGGACGCTGCCCGCATCGCGCAGCAAGCCGGAGCTCGTCAGTTGGTCTTCTATCACGTCATTCCCGCCTTGCCGCTGGCGTATCTCAACGCCGCCTTTCTGGGAGATGCTCCCAAGATTTTCTCGGGCCCGATTACGGTCGGAAGGGACGGGACCATGATCAGCCTGACTCCGGGCAACACGACGGTGACCATCCGCGAATTACTCTGAGAAATATGGCGAAAGGATCGACCTTCGATTGGGGTGTTCGCAGCGATCTCGATCGGGGTCATATAATCAACCCATATGCGAAAACTGACAGTTGGCCTCGTCTTGCTCGCCTGCGGCGCTTCGCTCGATGCGCGAGTCATCAAGGTCGTGATCGAAAAGCGCGAATCTCCCGCTTTCAACGGCCAGGCCTTCGGTAAAGCCGGCCAGTACGAACTCCTCAGCGGCCACTTCACGGGCGAGCTGAATCCCAACGACCCGCACAACAAAATCGTCAACGACATCCAACTCGCCGTCCGCAATTCTCGCGGCATGGTGGAATACACCGGCACCTTCGCCATCGCCAAACCCATCGACATGTCGAAAGCGAGCGGCTTGCTGATCTACAGCGTCCCCAATCGCGGCAACGGCGCGCCGGTTCCCAGCGCCGAAGGCCACGTGAGCGTAGTCAGCGGCTGGCAGGGCGATGTGCAACCGCGCGCGAATGCCCAAACCATCGTAGTCCCCATCGCGAGAAACGCCGACGGATCGCCGGTGACCGGACCCGTGACTGCTCTCTTCATCAACTCTCCGAAAGGCGCCAACACGCTGCCGCTTGCACGAGCAGTGAGCGCCATCGTTTATCAACTGCCGGCCACTCTCGACACAGGCAAGGCGATGCTGACCGAACGATCCAGTGAAGACGGTCCGAGAACGCCGATATCGAGCACGGACTGGGCCTTTGCCGATTGCTCCAAGGCAGGCTTCCCAGGCACGCCCGATGCGACCAAAATCTGCGCCAAGGACTCGTTCGACCCGGCTCTGCTTTATGAGCTGGTCTACACTGCCAAAGATCCGTTGGTGCTCGGCATCGGCTACGCTGCCACTCGCGATTTCAACTCCTTCCTGCGTTACGAAACGAAGGACGCGGAAGGAAACGCGAATCCTCTAGTTAATCAAGGGACCCAACAGATCAAGTTCGCCATCAGCGAAGGCAACTCCCAGTCCGGAAACTTCCTTCGCAGCTACATCCACCTCGGGTTCAATCAGGATGAGAATAACCGCATCGTCTGGGACGGCTCGAACCCGCACATCGCGGGACGCCAACTGGCCATGAATTACCGGTTCGCGGTCGCCGGCGGCATCGCCAATCTTTACGAACCCGGCAGCGACGGTGTCCTCTGGTGGAGCGATTATGCCGACGCCGCGCGCCATCGGGCCACGGCTGGAATGCTCGACCGCTGCAAGGCCTCCAACACCTGTCCAAAGATCATCGAGACTTTCGGCGGCCTCGAATTCTGGGATCTCCGCATGTCCCCGAATCTGGTCGGCACCGACGCGAAAGAGGATATCCCTCTGCCGCCCAACGTGCGCCGCTATTTTTTCCCGGCGACAACGCATGGCGGCGGGCGCGGCGGTTTCAGCGTCGCAACTCCGCCCGCGCCCAACGGCTGCGTGCTTCCGGCCAATCCGAATCCGGAGGCCGACACCTTGCGGGCGCTTCGAAGCGATCTGGTCGAGTGGGTGATGAAAGGCGTCGAACCGCCCGCCAGCCACTATCCGAAATTGCATCCGAAAAGTGCCGAAGATGGCCAACTCGTAGCCGCCACGAAAGTCGCCATGGGATTTCCCTCGATTCCCGGCGCGCCGTCGCCCGATGGCGTTGTGAATTCTCTGCTCGATTACGACTGGGGCCCCGATTTCAATTACAATGACCTCTCTGGCGTCATCACCAAAGCTCCGCCCTCAATTCGCAAAGTGCTGCCCACGCTAGTTCCCAAGACCGACGCCGATGGCAACGATCTCGGCGGCGTGCCCTCCGTCCTGCGGCAGGTTCCTCTGGGAACCTACGTCGGCTGGAACGTGACTGCGGCGGGGTTCAATCAGGGGAAAGTCTGCGGCCTCAACGGCGGCTACATTCCGTTCGCCCGGACCAAAGCCGAACGCGTCGCCGCCAACGATCCGCGCCTGTCGCTCGAAGAACGCTACGGCACGCATGACAAATACGTCGCGATGGTGAAAGCCGCGGCTGCCAAAGCAGTGGCGGAACGGTTCCTGTTCCAGGAGGACGCCGACAAACTGGTGGCACAAGCCGCGGCCAGTGATGTATTGGCGGCAAAGTAACTGGAGGATGATGATGAATCGCCGTCACAGCCGTAGAGAATTCATGGGTCTGACCGGAGCCGGCATCGCCGGCATACTCAGCACGCCACGGCGAGCGAACGCCCAAACCGCCGATCCCACTACCCACGACGCCGACCTCGTCGTCTTCAACGCCAAAGTCTACACCGTCGATTCCCGCGCGCCGAAAGTGGAAGCCTTCGCGGTCAAAGCCGGCCGGTTCCTCGCCGTCGGGACCAGCGCAGACATTAAGGCGCTCATCGGCAAAGCGACCCAGACGTTCGACGCCAAACAGATGACCGTCGTGCCCGGATTCATTGACTGCCACAATCATGCCACCGGCAACGTCTTGCTCTACGACGTCCTGGTCGGCAATCCCTACGAGGTCGAGTTCGTCACCATCGCCAGTATCATCGAAAAGCTCCGCGCGAAAGCCCGCGAGACGCCGCCGGGCACTTGGGTGGAAGGCTATTTTTTCGACGACACCAAGGTCAAGGACAATCGCCTGCTCAATGCTCACGACCTCGACCAGGTGTCGAAGGATCACCCGGTCGCGGTCCATCATCGCGGCGGCCACACTTCGTTCTATAACAGCAAGGCTCTCGAAATGGCGGATATCAACAAGAACACGCCCAATCCGCCCGGCGGAACTTTCGATCGCGACGCGAATGGTGACCTCAACGGCCGCGTCACCGACCGCGCCACCGGCGCGATTAACCGCGTGGGCAAACGTCCGACGTTCACTCCCGAGCAGACGCTACAGCGCAACCGCGACGGGCTGGCATATATCTCCAAGCAATTCGTCCGCTATGGTCTGACCAGCGTACACCACGAAGGCGGCGATCTGTTCGCCCTGCAACAGGTGCGCGCGCGCGGAGACCTTCTGCACCGCGTGAGCTACGAAGCGTCCGGCAGAGTGCTCGAGTCGATGATCACCGGCGGCCTCTCGTCCGGCTTCGGCGACGAGTGGATCAAGTTGGGAGCCACCTCTGAGCACACCGTCGACGGGTCGTTTTCGGAACGCACCATGGCGCTCAGTACGCCCTATCCCGGCGTTACGCCGCCCTACAAAGGCAACATCACCGAGACGCAGGACGCCCTCAACGCCTGGATTGAGCGCGTGCATCGCGCCGGCATCCAGGTCAATTGCCACGCCAACGGCGATGTCGCTATCGACATGGTCCTCACCGCCGTCGAGCGTGCGCAGCGCGTGTTCCCGCGCGCCGACGCGCGTCCCAAGATCACCCATTGCACGTTGATCAACGATGATTTGATTCGGCGCATGAAAGCCCTCGGCGTGGTCCCCGCGCCGTTCACATCGTACGCGTATTACAACACCGACAAGTTTCACTTTTATGGCGAAGAGCTGATGAAGCGGAGCATGGCGTATCGCACTTTTATCGACGCCGGAATCGTCGCGGCGGCAGGCTCGGACTTCAGTCCCGGACCGTTCGCGCCGCTGATGGGCATGCAGGGAATGGTGACGCGCACCGGTTGGAATGGCGAAACCTGGGGAGCCAACCAGCGCATCAGCGTCGAAGAGGCGCTACGCGTCAACACCATCAACGGCGCCTACAACTCGCATGAGGAAGCCATTAAGGGATCCATCACGCCGGGCAAACTCGCGGACTTCGTCGTTCTCGCGGACGATCCTCACACCGTGGATAAAGAGAAGATCAAGGACATCGCCATCGTCCGCACCGTGGTCGGCGGCTCCACCAACTACCAGGCGTAACCCGCGACGGTTTGTAGCGCACGCTTTCCGTGGCGCGGGCCGCCAGGCCTGCTGTGTCGACATTCATGTCGACATTTCTTCGTCGTGAAAAAGGGGACTGACCACTCTGTCCCACTCCTACCCCAGCCCCATGCGTTAGCTTGGGGCTTCTTCACCTTTTTCAACACCCGACACGATCTATAGTAATCATTGATGTCCACTTCCTCACCCACCCGCCGCCAGCTTCTCGCGTCCGGCGCTGCGTTGCTCGGCGCTCCGGCCTTCGCCAAGCGATCCCTGCAGCGAATAGTCGTCGTGATGTGCGACGGATTCGGCCTCGAGTATCTCGAACAAAGCCCAATGCCGGAACTGGAGCGCTGGCGCAACGCAGGACTCTTCCGCCGCGTGCAAGACACCATGCCCTCGGTCACCAATACCAACAACGCCTCCATCTGTTGCGGCGTATGGCCCGATCGGCACGGGATCACCGGCAATTCCTACTTCGATCAGCGGACCGGGCGAGAAGAATACATGGAGACCGCCGACCTTCTGCTCGCGCCCACTTTGTTTCAGCGCGCGAAGAAGCGAGGCGTGAAGTCTGCCCTCTTGTCTTCGAAGAAAAAAACGACCACGCTTCTCTCGCCCGGCGCCGATCTCATTCTTGCCGCGGAGACGCCCCCTCAGGAATGGGTGCAGCGGCTCGGTCCCGCGCCCGATATCTACTCGCGTGAAATTAATTACTGGCTGATGACCGCCGCGATCGACCTGTTGAAGACGCGCCGCGATCTCGGCTGTCTCTACATTCACACCACCGATTACCCCATGCACACCTGGCCTCCCGAGGCGCCGGAGTCGAAACAACACCTGGCGCGCCTGGATCAACTCCTGGCGGAAGCCGCAGCCGCCGCCCCCGATGCGGCGTTCCTTCTGACGGCCGATCACGGCATGAACCACAAGACGCACTGCTGGGATCTCGAAAAAGCTTGCGCTCAACGCGGCGCGCCACTTCGAATTGCGATTTCGGTCGATCGCGACCGCTATCTGAAACACCATCGCGGCTATGGGGGTGTCGCGTGGGTTTATTGCAACGCTACGCGTGACACGGACCGCGTCGCCGCGATATTGTCGAGCCTCGCAGGCGTGGAATCCGTGTTGTCGCGCTCAGAAGCTTCCAGGCGTTTCCACTTGATGGCTTCGCGCATCGGCGACTTAATCGTTTTGGGAGATCGCGACACGGTCTTTGGCGAACTCGATGCGGAGTCTGAGGCGCTTCCCCCCGAATACCGCGCCCACGGCTCGCTTCATGAGGTCGATGTTCCGCTGCTCATCCACAATGCGGACGCGAAGCTTTCGCCGCATGAGTTCCGGCACAATTGGGATCTCGCCCGGTGGGTGTATTCGCTTGCTCACTGATTGACGCTTCACGCTGCATAGTCGGCGCAATCGACACTCGGGAGCCAGCAGGGACTCATCCCATCTCTCCCCTTCTTAAACACCGTTCTTAAACACCGTCCTTAAACACCGTCCTTAAACACCATTCTTAAACACCATTCTTAAACACCATTCTTAAACACCATTCTTAAACACCATTCTTAAACACAGAGTACCGAAGTACTTGAACACCACCCGCGTCGGGGCGCTCGCTGATTCCTCGCATGATCCGCGCCTCGCCGGACGTGGCTAACCATACGACGCCGTAGTCATACCTCGACTCCAGCCACGCCTCTGAGAGTAGAGATCGTGCCATTCCCGTTACGAACCACGGAGATAGCAACTAGCGCCCCACGAATGTGTTCCTCATGTCGTATTCGAAGTGATATGAATCCGCTCAAATCGACACTTAGTACCTATACACGCCTTCGGCTACCGTCGATCTACCCCACTATAGGGAGGATCGCGCATGTCGGCTGAGAGGTATGTATTAGGTGTCGTGACGTGCGCTCTATCTCAAACTAAGGGGATCGCGGAGTGAATCGGCTGACCGTTTTCGCCTGCGAATCGCAACCGATCGTCCTTGCGGGATTAGCCAAGATTCTCGCCACCTGCGACGACCTCGAGTTTATCGGCTCCGCCCCGAACCCCACTGAGGCGCTTGAAACAGTGCGCCAGCGGCATCCCGACGTGATCCTGATCGACCAGTCGTCCGGCCTCAAGAGTGTCTTTCAGTTTCTTTCCGATGTCAAGAACACGTCGTCGCGATGCCAGCCGGTCCTGTGGGTGAACGACCTGGCCGAGATCGATTGCTTTCGCGCCCTTCAGATCGGCGCGCGCGGCATCTTGAAGAAAACGCTGCCCGTCGAGTCCGTGCTCGAATGCCTGCGGTCGGTGGCGCACGGCAACGTGTGGATTGAAAGCTCCCTTTCCGAGCACGTTATGGGATCGTTCGACCGGCGTTCCGCTCCTCGGCTCACCCCGCGCGAAAAAGAGATCGTGCACCACGTTTGCGGCGGCCTTAAGAACAAGGAAATCGCCGGTGCTCTATCGATTACAGCAGGGACTGTAAAGGTTCACTTGATGCACATTTTCGAGAAAACCGGCGTCAAGGATCGTTTCGAGCTGGCGGTGCACGGCCGCCGTCTGCTGGGCGTCGAACACGCCGAAGAAATCGCGCACGCCGAAGGCCGATAGCCCCGCCGCCCAGGGTCACTAGTCAAGAAGAGCGCGCCTGTCAGGCTGCGAAGGCGCTTTTCGGACCAAAATACCGCGGGTGATCAAAGACCACGATTCCATCCACGTTTTGTCCACGTTTCCTCCATAACCAGCCACGTTTTTCTCCATGTTTTTCTAAAGTACTTCAGGCAAGCAGGCGAACTACTAAGTAGTCGCGCCATTGCCCGTGCGGACGCGCCGCCTGTCTCCAATGACGTCAGAAACCGTGGTTTCGGAAAGCCCCGCGCCGCAACCCGCAGCGGCGCCTCGGCCGCCGGCCGCGAGCCCCGGCCGCAGCATGGAGTCCGTTCTCAAGAAACGCTGGGCGCGGCTGCTGATCCCTTCGCTTTCCGACCTTTTCTTTATCGCGATCCTGGGCTGGGTGTTCATGAGCTCCTCCGGGGGCTGGCAAGGTCTGCTGGTCGACGGCGACGTGGGCTGGCACATCCGCACCGGCGAATATATCCTCGATCATCACGCTGTTCCGCGCCACGATCTGTACTCCTTCTCGAAACCCGAAGCCGCCTGGTATGCCTGGGAGTGGCTGACCGACATGATCGACGGATCGCTCTACCGCCTGGCGGGGCTGAAGGGAATCGTGCTGCTGGCGGGGTTGGTGATCGCGCTGTTCGCGACCACGCTGATCCGCAGGATGGTGTGGCGCGGCACGCATTTGTTTATCGCGATGGTGATCGCGCTGATGGCGGTCGGCTCGGCCTCCATCCATTTTCTGGCGCGGCCTCACATTTTCACGATGCTGCTGCTGTCGATTTCGGTGTGGATGATCGAAGCCGACCGCAGAACGCCCAGCCGCCGCATCTGGTGGCTGGTGCCCATAACGATTGTGTGGACCAATCTGCACGGCGGATTTCTCGCATTGATCTCAGTGCTCGGGCTGACCGCTGTGGGAATGGCGATGGAAGCGTGGATTTCGCGCGGAGGATGGCGGGCGGCTTTGCGCGGCGGGTCGCGATACGCGATATTGACGGCCGCATGCGGAGCGGCGACGCTGGTGAATCCTTACGGCTACGGCCTGCACGTGCACGTCGTCGAGTATCTCCGGTCGGATTGGATTCGCAGCGTCATTCAGGAATTCCAATCGCCCAGCTTCCGCAACGAAAACATGCTCCAGTTCGAGGCGCTGATGCTGGTGGGATTGATGGTCGCTGCGCTGCTGTTGAAGCGGAGGCGCATCGTGGAACCTTTGTGGATTGTCTTCTTCGCGCACATGTCTCTGGGTAGCGTGCGGCACGTGCCTTTGTTTGTGACGGTAGTGGCGCCGGTGATCGCTTCCGAGATCGCCGAATGGTGGAAGACGTGGACGGCGGGCGCGCGCAAAGGGTCCCTTAGCGGAATTGTGAACAGTATGGCGGCGGATTCGCTCGCCGGGTTCAGAAGGTCGAGCGTGTGGCCGGCGATGGTGGTCGCGGCGCTCATCGTCATCAATCGTCCGATCCCCTGGCCCAAAGATTTCCCGGCCGAGATTTTCCCCGTGCAAATGGTGCACGAGCATGCCGCCGAGCTGCTCCATTCGCGCCTGATGACCACCGATCAGTGGGCCGATTTTCTGATCTATACGGATCCGCGGCAGAAGGTTTTTGTCGACGGACGCAGCGATTTCTATGGTCCCGAGGTCGGCAACCAGTACATCCACCTGATGAACGGCCAATGGGACTGGCAGCAGATCATGACGAAATACGGGTTTGACGCCGCGTTGCTGCCGGTCGAAAGCTCGCTCTCGCAGCTCCTGAAGCTGAGCCCCAAGTGGCGCGTAGTCGCCGATGATGGTAAGCGAATCTTCTTAGTCCGCGGACACTTTTAGTACTGAGTCCCGCGCCTCTGGCCGTCGGCGCGGGTGGACCCGGGGCCCCGCCGCGACTGCAAGCAAACGCGTTATTGGCGCTTTAGCAGACCACATAACTCACCTACGACGGCCCGTAACGAAGGTTCTAAGGATATGCGTATTCACATGGCATTGGGCTAATGAAAACCACCGACGCGGCCGAAATAGTAATGGGAGTACACGGATGAAGCCGCACAATTCGATCCCGCGGCCAAAGGGTGGGGGATATAGGGGCCGTCCTCCCATGCGGATTCCACGGATCCCCATGGAGTGGATGGACCCGATGAGCTGGCGGTTGCCATCCGGGAAAGAGTTGGCGGAATTTTGGCTGCAGACGGGATTCCTGGCGCCGTTGATGGTGGGTGGTCCGGCGATCAAGCGCAAGAAAGTGAAGCCTCACGAAGTGGCTCCGGCAATCGTGGAGAAAAACGTGAAGGAGGCGCCGGAGCACTCCGGCTCCTTTCGGGAAGCACAATGACGGTTCAAGTGTGGATAGCGATTCTGGTGGGACTGGCGGCGAGCATCGATGACCTCGCCCGGCGCCACATCGCGAACTGGATTCCGGCCGCGGCCCTGGCGGGTGGATTTGGATGGCAGATCGGACAGAACGGCCTGTGGCCCGGGGCGGGCTATGCGCTGGGTGGCGCGGTGGTGGGATTTGCGGTGTTCCTGATCTTTTATCTAATGGGCGGGATGGGCGGAGGCGACGTGAAGTTGATGGCTGGATTCGGCGCGCTGCTGGGAGTGAGCGGAGTGCTGTGGGCAGCGTTGCTCACCGCCGGCATCGGCGGATTTCTCGCGTTGGGTGTGCTGGCGGCGCGGGCAGCCAAGCGGGTGGTAGGACGGCTGGGGGCGAACGGGGGGCAGACGGAAGCGGCGCGCGGAGACGCGTCCTCCACGTCGCCGGTCACGCCGGAGGAGGCCGAGACCAAGGAATCGATTCCCTACGCGCCGGCGATCACGCTGGGCGTGTGGTTGTCGCTGGTGCCTAAAGGTTAACGCCGAAAGGCTAACGAGGAGAGGTAATTTATGGATCGCAGGTTTCTTACCGTATTGGGAGTCAGCCTGGTGTTCGCGCTGGTGGTTTCAAGCGTGTTCTATCAGATGACGGCGCACTCGGGCAGCGGCGCCAAGTCCGACACGACCAATCAGAAGGATGTAGTGGTAGCGACGCGCCCGCTGGGAGTGGGCGTGATGGTCCGCGCTTCCGACGTCAAGGTGGTGAAGATCGCCGCGGACGGGTTTCCCAAGGGCGCGTTTACCAAGGTGGAAGACGTCCTCGAACGCCCGGTAATTTCCAACGTTCTGCTGGACGAGCCGATTCTCGAAGGGCGTCTGGCGACGCGAGGCAGCGGGCTGGGGCTCGCGCCGACGATTCCTGTCGGAATGCGCGCGCTTTCGGTGCGCGTGAACGACGTCGCGGGAATCGCCGGATTCGTCATCCCCGGAATGCACGTGGACGTGCTGGTGACCGGCAAGCCGCCCAGCAACGACGGCGACATGACCTCCACCTGCCTGCAAAATATTCTGGTACTGTCGGCCGGCGCGATCATGCAGCCCGACGCGCGCGGCGCGGCCATGCCGGCCCCCACCGTCACGCTGCTGGTGACACCCGACCAGGCGGAGACCCTCACGCTTGCGGGCATCAGCGGAAAAATCCAACTGGTGTTGCGCAATTCGAGCGATCAGACGCTCGAGAAGACTCCCGGGCGTTACGTGTCAGAGCTGTTCACGGGGCAGCGCGTTGCCCCCAAGCCGGCAGAAGCGCCGGCGGCTCCCCGGGCAAGACCGGTCGTGGTGGTCAAGCAAGTGGCGGCGGCGCCGGCGCCGCCCCCTCCGCCCCCTCCGCCGGATCAGGTGATCATGATCCGGGGCAACGTGCGGACGGTCGAGACCATTCCGAACAGCACCAAGCCAGACGGCACCCAGAATTAAAGCAATGGCCACTCACAAAGGCAGGTACAACGTCATGATGCGATCCAGTATGATTCACCGGAGTTTCATTCAACGCAGCTTGGTTCAACGTGCCGCGCTGCTGGCAGCGCTGATTACCATCTCCATGGGCTTGGCTCGAGCGCAGGGGGCCGAAGCCCTGAACCTGAAGGTCGGCCAGAGCGTAGTCATCGACTATCCTTCCGACATCCGGCAGGTGGATTTCAGCAATCCCGAAATCCTGGATGGGAACGCAGTCACCACGCGCGAGATCGTGCTGCATGGCAAAGGGCTGGGGACCACCACCATGATCGTGTGGAGCAAGACCGGGCAGCGCACCTTCTACAACATTACGGTCGACACCAATGTCGATCCGCTCAAGCGCCTGCTGCGGGAATCCTTCCCGAACGAGAACATTCTGGTGAGCACCTCGCGCGATTCGATCTCGCTCAACGGCCACGTGTCGAGCAAGGAAGTACAAGACCGCGCGGTGGCTCTCGCCACGCCGTTCGCCAAGACCATCGTGCCGAACATGCAGTTCGGGACTCCGATTGGGATCGAGAGGCAAATTCTATTGCGGGTCAAATTCCTCGACCTGGATCGCAACAAGGAATTGTCCTACGGCGTGAATCTGCTGGGGCTGGCCGGGCAGACCTCGCTGGGGACCACGACGGGACAGTTTGGAGGAGGCTCGCTCACAGGGACTCTAGGCACGGGCGCCGGCCAACAGTCGAGTGTGACGAGCACCATCACCAAGGCGCTGAATATTTTCGCGCTGGACCCGAAACTGAACATCGGCGCGCTGATCCAAGCCCTTGAGGCCGAAACCATCGCGCAGACCCTGGCCGAGCCCACGCTGATCGCGACCAACGGCAAGGAAGCCTTCTTCCTGGTGGGCGGCGAAGTTCCCATTCCGGTGCTCCAGGGAGGCGCGAACGCGGGCGCGGTCACCATTCAGTACAAAGAATTCGGCATCAAGCTGATCTTCACTCCCAACATTACCGATAATCACACCATCAAGCTGCACCTCCGGCAGGAGGTCTCCTCGCTCGACTACTCCAACGCGGTGGTTCTCAGCGGCTTCACCATTCCCGCATTGCAGACGCGGCGCGCCGAGACCGACGTGGAAATGGGCGAAGGCCAGAGCTTCGTCATCGCCGGCCTGGTCAACAACACGGAAGTAGACATCTACAACAAGATCCCGATACTGGGAAGTCTTCCCATCTTCGGCGCTCTGTTCAAGAGCCGGCAGGAAAACAAGACCCGCGAGGACCTGGTGGTGGTGGTGACGCCGGAAATCACCATGCCCATCAACGCCAACGATCCGCAGCCGAATATTTACATGCCCAAGGACTTCCTGGTGCGGCTGAGTCCCGACGACCTGCCGAAGCCACAGCCAAAGAAAAAGTGAAGAAGAAGTAAGCCGGACACGAATGCGCGGCGAAACGGCGTTGAGCGGAGAGCAAACCAGAACATGAGCGGACGGGGCCAGAACGAAGCGGAACTCACGGCGGTGCTGATCGCGCCGAACCGGGACCTGGCGCAGCAGTTTCTGGCGACCATTCCGCAGACGCGCGCGTTCCAGATTCTGGCCGATCTGAAAACCTATCCGCCCCAGCAGACACTGGAGATTCGCCTGCGCCAGCTCAAACCCAACGTGATTCTGCTGGATCTCTCCTCCGATCTTGCGGCCGCCACCGAGCTGCTGCGCTTCGCCACCACGCTCACGCCGCAGATTCACGTAACCGGTCTGCATACGCATAACGATTCGGCCGCGGTGCTACAGTCGCTGCGCGCGGGAGCCATCGAATTTCTGTGCGCGCCCTTCGACCTGGCGACCCAGCGCGAAGCCGTCGCCCGCATGCGGCGCGTGATACAGCCGGACGCGCCGGCCCAGACCGAAGCGGGACATGTCATCGGATTCGCCAGTTCCAAGCCCGGCTCGGGCGCGTCCACCATCGCCACGCAAACCGCGTTCTCCTTGCAGCGGCTGACCGGCAAACGCATTCTTCTCGCCGACTTCGATCTCACCGGCGGCACCATTGGATTTTATCTGAAGCTGAGCCACAACTATTCGCTGGTCGACGCCTTGCAGCACACCGAGCACATGGACCTGGCGCTGTGGAACTCGCTCACGGTGAACTACGGGGGAGTCGACATTCTGCCGGCCCCCGCGGCGCCCTACGCCGAAGGACTCGATTCCGCGCTCCTGCGCGTGTTGATCGACCATGCGCGCCGGCTCTACGATTGGGTGATTCTGGACTTGCCGTCGATATTCACGCGCACGGCGCTGATGGCGGTTTCCGAGTGCGAACGCGCGTTTCTGGTGTCGACCGCGGAGCTGCCCAGCCTCCACCTGACGCGCAAGGCTCTGACGCTGGTGGAGCAGGTCGGCTTCCCGAAAGAGCGCTTTCAGGTTCTGGTGAATCGGGTGGACCGGCGCACCGACATTGGCATCGCCGACATGGAAAAGCTGTTCGGGTGCGCGGTGCACGCCGCGCTTCCCAACGATTATTTTTCGCTGCACCGGGTGGTCACGCTGGGGCAGCCGCTCGGAGGCGACGGCGATCTGGGCAAATCGATTGAGAACGTGGCGACGCGCCTGTGCGGCGCGCTGAGCGGCGCGCTGAAGCCGGCCGCGCCATCGCGAACCATGAAGCCGGCGTTTTCGCAGGCATGAAGGATTTGACGGAACCGTATGTTTTCCACCACCGATAACGGGAATAAGAACACGCAGCAGGTCTCCTGGGAACAGAGGCTGCTCAAGAACACCGGCAGGCAGAAAGCCAGCCTGAAGCCGGAATATCAGGAACTCAAGTTCACGCTGCACCGCAAGCTGGTGGACAAGATCAACCTGGAAGCACTGGCGACCATCGACAACCAGCGGGTCCGCGCGGAAGTGCGCCAGGCTGTGATTTCGCTGATTGACGCGGAGCCCACGCTGCTGAGCTCGCTCGAAAAGCAGCAGATCAGCGACGAGGTTCTGGACGAAGTCTTCGGTCTGGGCCCGCTCGAACCGCTGTTGCAGGACCCCGCCATCTCCGACATTCTGGTGAACACGTACAAGCAGGTCTATATCGAAAAGCGCGGACTGCTGGAGCTGACGAGCGTCACTTTTCGCGACGATCAGCACCTGCTGCGCATCATCGACAAGATCGTCAGCCAAGTGGGGCGCCGCGTGGACGAATCGACGCCTATGGTCGACGCGCGCCTGAGCGACGGATCGCGCGTGAACGCGATCATCCCGCCGCTGGCCGTCGACGGTCCGCTGCTCTCCATTCGCCGGTTTTCGACCGACAAGCTGATGCCCGCCGATCTGGTGGAGCGCAAAGCGCTCACGCCGGGCATGATGGAGCTGCTTGAAGCCGCGGTGAAGGCCAAGATGAACATCATCATCGCGGGCGGAACCGGCGCCGGTAAGACCACTTTGTTGAACGCCCTGTCGGTGTTCATCAACGGCAAGGAGCGCATCGTCACCATCGAAGACGCGGCGGAATTGCAGTTGAAACAGCCGCACGTGGCGCGCCTGGAAACGCGTCCGCCCAACATCGAAGGGCACGGCGCGGTGCGCCAGCGCGAGCTGCTGATCAACAGTCTGCGTATGCGGCCCGACCGCATCGTGGTCGGCGAAGTCCGCGGCGAAGAAGCGCTGGACATGTTGCAGGCGATGAACACGGGTCACGACGGCTCGCTGACCACCATCCACGCCAACACGCCCCGCGACGCGGTTTCGCGCCTGGAAGTCATGGTATCGCTCGCCAACTCGAACATGCAGCTTACCTCCATCCGCCAGCAGATCGCGAGCGCCGTCAACATCCTGGTGCAGGCCTCGCGCATGAGCGACGGCTCGCGCCGGGTGGTCTCGATCACCGAAGTGACCGGCATGGAAGGAGAAGTGGTCACGCTGCAGGATCTGTTCGTGTTCGAAAAACGGGGTCTCGATCCGGACGGAAAGGTGGTCGGAAGGTTCGCAGCCACCGGCATCCGGCCGAAATTCTACGAAAAACTGCTGAGCGCCGGGATCCGGCTGCGCGCCGATCTGTTCGACGAGGTGGTGGAGGTCTGAGATGAGTTTTGTCTTATCGCTGGTCATTATCTGGGCCGTATTCATGGCCGCCTGGCTGGTCGTGTCGAAGTACGTCAAGTCGTCCGACGTCGACAAGATCAAGGCCCGCCTTACCGGCGTGGGCAAGAAGAAAAAGAAAGCCAAGGGGGCGGTTGCCGAAAGCTCCGTGGTCCGGGAGGTGGGGTCTCCCAAGAACCGCTTCGCGCAGATGCTGGTGGACAAGTATAAGTTTGGCCCCAGGCTCGCGCAGTTTCTGGAACAGGCGGGCATGCACTGGCAGCCCGCGCGCTTCGTGCACCTCACTTTGGTGTGTTTCGCGGCGGGGTTGGCGGCGGGGTGGCTCCTGCTTCCGGTCGCGCATGTGTTCGCGGCGGCCACCGGATTGTTGGCCGGCGCCGGACCGTTCATCATGGTCTATTTCAAGCGCAAGTCGCGGCTCCACAAGTTCGAAGAGCTGTTTCCCGATACGCTCGAGTTCATCTCGCGATCGATGCGCGCCGGCCATGCGTTTTCGGTGTCGCTCGAAATGATCCACCGCGAGTTTCCGGAACCCATCTCGGCCGAATTCCGGCGGACCTTCGAGGAGCACAACCTGGGTCTGCCGATCGAAGTCGCCCTGGAAAAACTGGGCCAGCGGGTTCCGTCGCTCGACGTGCATTTCTTCGTCTCGGCGGTGCTGCTGCAGAAACGCACCGGCGGCAACCTCGCTGAAATTCTCGACAAACTGGCCTACGTGATTCGAGAACGGTTCAAATTGCGCGGAAGAATCCGCGCCGTCAGCGCGCACGGCCGCATGACCGCAACCGCGCTGAGCTGCATCCCGATTGCGGTTGCAATCCTGATGTTCTACACCAACCCCGACTACGTGAAGTTTTTCTTCACCGACGATGTCGGCAACATCATGTTGGGTTCGGCGGTCGCCTTGCAGCTCATCGGCTACCTCATCATGAAGAAAATCGTGAACATCGAGGTCTAACGCCATGCCATTTTTCGTGACACTCGTCGTTTTTCTCGCCCTGGCAGTGGCGGTGGCTCTGGCCGGAATGAAGCTGTATGTCCGGCCCAAGGAAGCCATTGAGCGGGTGGTGGGCGGTGTCGAACAGACCGAACACATGCCCTCCCATCCCAGCCTCGCGCTGCACGAGCTGATCAAGAAGCTGGGGAATTTCGTGCCGCAGTCGCCCAAAGACGTCACGGTGATGCAGCGCCGCCTGATCCGGGCTGGTATTCGCAACGACACCGCTCTCCGGCTGCTCTACGGCGCAAAGCTGGCGCTAGGCGTGGGGCTGCCGGTGATCACGGCGACGGCCGTGCTCGGGTCCTCCTTCGATTCGGGCAATAAGTACGCCATGGTGATGGCCGCGGCCGCGATCGGTTTCTTCGGACCCAACGAATATGTGCGCCGCCTGGCCTCCAAGCGTCAGAAGGAAATTTCGCGCGGGCTCCCCAACGCGCTCGACCTTCTGGTCGTGTGCGTCGAGAGCGGTCTCGGCCTCGACCAGGCCATTCTGCAGGTATCCAAAGAATTGGACAAAGCGCATCCGGAGATCAGCGAAGAGTTCGGGTTGGTCAATCTGGAGTTGAAGGCCGGAAAACGGCGCGTCGAAGCGCTGCGCAATTTGGCCGAGCGAACCGGCGTCGACGATTTGAAGAAACTGGTGGCCGTGCTGATCCAGGCCGACCGCTTCGGAACCGGGGTGGCACAGAGCCTGCGCGCCCACGCCGACTTCATGCGCATTCAGGCTCGCCAGGTGGCCGAAGAAAAAGCCGCCAAGCTCGGCGTAAAGCTGATCTTCCCGATCTTCTTCTGTATTCTGCCGTCGCTTTTCGTGGTGACGGTGGGCCCGGTGGCGATGAAAATCATCCGCGAGCTGATCCCGATGATGAACAACATATGAGAAAGCAGGAGTCAGAAGACAGGAGTGAAGAGTAGTCAGGAGTGAGGAGTCAGGAGACAGGAGACAGCAGCAAGGAGTGAGAAGTCAGAAGTGAGGAGTAAGAGTGCGGATGAAGACGTGCAGTTTCCGGCCGGTGTCTGTGGCATGAAACATCTTAATTCCAGACTCAAAATGAACTGGCCGCGAGGCCGGACCGGCTTTATTCTGACTTCTGTCTCCTGTCTCCTGACTCCAGACTCCAGACTCCTGACTTCTGCCGCTAGTACGCCCTAAAGATTAGGGCTAGAAAAGCCGAATTCACTATTGTCAAGAAAGGAGAACGTCGATGGACACTTCCACTGTTCGAATCGTTTGTGCCGCGCTCGCGGCGGTGTTCCTTGCGATCATCGTGCTGCGCCGCAAGAAGAACGTCGAGTAATCGCGGGCGCGCCGGGAGAGGGCCTCTACAGGGCGGTCGAGAAGGGTCCGGCCCGGCGCGAATCGCAAATTGCGGGAGCACCGCGCTGAGGGGGCGCACTGCGTCGAGGAAAAACAACACCTTGACGTAACCATCCCAAGACGCACGTGGCTCAGGTCATGTGCATGGAAATAGGTTGGTTCGAAAAGAAGTCATGAACGAAAGCCGGTCCCCATCCGGACCGGCGAAGGATGGAGTTTCAAAAATTATGTCTCGCAAGCCTTTATATACGGCCCAACTCGAACAATGTCGGGCAACCCGTCATAGTAGGAATTGGACGAGCTGGAGGATGATATTGATCGGCGCGGTTCTCGCGGTCAGCGCGGCTCTGGGCGGCACCTTCGGGCAAGTCACCGTGATCGGCGGCGAAGCCATCGATCTGGCGCTCGACGAGTCGCGTGGCGTGTTATACATCGCCAACTTCACTGCGAACCGAATCGACGTGATGTCGCTGGCGAGTAACAACATTCAGACGTCCATCAACGTCGACGTGCAACCCGACTCTGTCTCGCTGTCGCCCGATAACCATTGGCTGCTGGTCGGGCACTTTGGCAATAACACGGCGCCGGCGTCTCAGTCGCCTGGGATCACCCTGATCGATCTCACCGCAGCGAACTCCAAGCAGTTCTTCCCACTCGGCGATCCTGTGCTGGCTGTGGCGTTCGGCGGCGACGACAAGGCGCTGGTCGTCACCACCACGGCATTCATCCTGTTCGATCCTGCCGTGGGCACCACACAGGTGCTTCAGACCATCGCGCAGTTGGCAACCAACCCAGTCGCGCAGCCCCCGGCAACTTTCCCGCTCAGCTTCACGCTAGCGGCAGCGGCGACATCGAAAGACGGTCTGACGGTCGCCGGTTTCGGAGGTACGCCCACGGCCTCCCTGCTGTTCCGCTACAGCGTCGTAAACCACACGATTTATCCATCACCCTCAGGTTCATCCCCCGCCCTCGGTCCACGCACTGTGAGCGTCGCCGACGATGGCAGCCAGGTGAGCTACGCGTGGTGGACCGTCGATCCGAATTTCGTCATCATGTCGGAGTTCAACAGCAACCCCGGCGGTTTGTATACAGTGCCGTCCGGCCAGCTGAACATCGGCAGCTCCCTGATCGACTCGTCGCGCAGCTTAATATATGCGCAGATTCCCACCGGCGCCGGCAGCACCACCAGCTCCACCACGCCGATACTGCAAATCCTCGACGCCGACAATCTCACTCTAAAAGATCAGCTCGTGTTGCCCGAGAACCTGGCCGGAAAGAGCGTGATCACCAACGATCACAACACCATGTATTCGGTCTCCGATAGCGGCGTGCTGGTGCTGCCGGTCGGCAGCTTGAATTCAGTTAACCGCCTGAGGGCCGGCGTTGAGGATCTGGTGTTCCGCGGGAATTTTTGCAATCGCTCCACCAGCACTCAGACTCTGACCATCACGGATCCAGGCGGCAACCACACGCCCTTTACGATCTCTTCGAGCACCGCCGGCTTAAGCGTCTCGCCCTCCAGCGGCATCACGCCGGCAGTGGTCACAGTTTCAGTGGATCCCAACGCTTTTGCGAACCAGAAAGGCACGGTTACGGCGGCTCTGACGATTCTTTCCACGGCGGCCGCCAACTTGGCGCCTCCCGTCCACGTGCACATCAATTCGCAGGCGCTTTCGCAGCGCGGGAATTTTATTGATGTTCCCGGACGAATCGTCGACATTCAAGCTGACCCGAAACGCAATGTCTATTACCTCCTGCGCCAGGACAAGAACCAGCTCATGGTGTTCGACGGCAACGCCAATACTCAGACTGCGATGTTGCGGACCTGCACCAATCCCTCCGGGATGGCCATCACATTCGATCAGCAGTACATGCTGGTCGGCTGCAACAACTCGCACTACATGATGGTCTATGACTTGGATCTGCTTCAGGCGCAGGCTCCGCTCGTTAATTGCTGCGAGCATGTTCAATCCATAGCGGCCTCCACGAACGCCATTCTCGCGAGCACACGCTCGGCTGCCGACGGCACGTATGGAATCGACAGCATCGATATGGTGAACCGGGTTTTTACGCGGCTGCCCACGTTGGGCGTTTGGCAAAACCGCCTGACCGCGCCCGAGACGTCCCTGGCCGCTACCAGCAATGGTGCGAATATCCTGGCCGCAGGCTCCGACGGGTCCGTGATGATTTACAGTGCGACCGCCAACACCTTTATAGTCTCGCGCAAGGACTTTCCCTCACTGGCTGGATCGTACGCGGCATCCAGTTTCAACCAATATATAGTCGGCAATATTAACGGCACGTATCTCCTCGACGGGTCGGGCGTCCCGCAATTGGCGCTGCCGTCTTCCAGCGGCAACCCGTCGGGCTTCGCGTTTGTTGACCAGGGCGGCTACTTTACCGTCGCACCAAACGCGGCTGCGCCCGGCGTGATCCAGCAGGTGGATCTGACCACCGGCAATGCCATACAGCCGACCTCGATGGTGGAAGCGCCGATCCTCTCGCCTACCGCCTTCCAATCGGCAACCGCGACGAACTCGACCACCACCTCTACCACAACCACCGGAAACACCACGGTGACCACGATCACCACCGTCAATGGCACCAGCATTAGCACCATTACGCAAACTTGCACGAGCTCGACGGTGGGCAGCACCTCCAGCAACACCTGCACCAGCACGTCCGGTTCAACAACAGTGACCCAGGCCTCGCTACCAAACGCCTTCACCCGCAGCCTGGCACCGCTGCCCAACCGTAATGCGATCATCTCGCTGACCACGTCCGGATTCACGGTGCTGCCGTGGAGTTACGCCGCCTCCGCCGCGCCGCCCCAGGTCGCGAAAGTAGTGAGCGCGGCTGACGGAGTCTCCGCGCCTGCTCCGGGCGGTCTGATCTCCATCTACGGAAATAACCTCAGCGCCACCAATCTCGCCACCAGCGAGATCCCGCTGCCCACCGCGCTCGCCAATAGCTGCCTGGCGGTGAACGGCGAGCCGATGCACCTGATTTTCGTATCGCCCAATCAAATCAACGCTCAGATGCCGGCTCAGGCGCTGGGCGATGTCGAGGTCAACGTGTACACGCCGGGCGGTGAAAGCGACAACTTCAACCTGGTGGTTCAGCCCACCGCTCCTTCGGTATTCCTGAGCGGCGTGGCCGGCCCCGAGACCAATATACCGACGGTGGTTCGCGCGCAGAACAACCTGCTGGTGACCGATTCCAACCCGGTTCACCCCAACGATACGCTGGTGATCTATCTCACCGGCTGCGGCAGCACCAATCCGGCAATTCCGGATGGAATGCCGGCTCCGTCCAATCCGCCGGCGACCGCGGTCAGCGCGCCAACGGTGTCGCTCGGGGGAACCAATCTGCCGGTAATGTTCGGCGGTATGACGCCGGGACAGGTCGGCTTGTGCCAGTTCAACGTGGCGGTTCCCAACAGCACCCCACAAGGTTTATCGATGCCTCTGACGATTACTCAGGGCTCTGGGGCGCAGACGCTCCGATTGCGTGTGGCCCCTTAACCGGGTCGATCTGTGATACCGGGGTATTAGTAACCTCGGGGCATTTAGCAACGGCGGGCTATCAAGCTCGCAAAGCCGGGCTCCGCAGGCCGGCCTCAAAGAAAGGAAGAATATGCGATTCATTTCGATGCTGGTAGTGTGTCTTGCAATAGCGGGCGTCCCTTCCGCCATGGGGCAGAGCTGGGAAGTCGGCGGCGGAGTGGGAGGAGGCTTCTACACCTCGCAGGATGTGAGCGGCGCCTCTGGTTCCGCATCCGCGAAGCTCGGCATGGGAGCCTCGGGCAGCGCCTGGCTCGATAATAACGGGCGCGGGCATTGGGGTGGCGAGCTGCGCTACGACTATCAGATGGGCGCTTTGCAGCTCAACTCCGGCGGTCAGTCGGCTTCGTTCGGGGCCTATACGCAAGCCGCTCACTACGACGTGTTATGGTATCCGACGCCCAACGGTTCGCGCATCCGTCCATTCATCGCGGTGGGCGCGGGCATTAAGGTTTTCGCGGGCAACGGCACGCAGGTCGCCTACCAGCCGCTCAACAATGTTGCGCTGCTGACCAAGGCGCAGGATCTCACGCCGCTCGCAAGCGTGGGCGCCGGCGTCAAGGTGCAGCTCGCCCCGCGCTTGCAGCTTCGGCTCGAGCTCCACGATTATCTGACGCCGTTTCCCAAGCAGGTCATTACGCCCAACGTCGGCGAGAAAGTATCCGGCTGGGGCTGGTTACAGGATTTCGTCCCGACGGTCGGCATCAGTTATACGTCTGAAGGGCGGTAGGCCCCTAAGGAGACAGGCCCGCGCGGGGAATAGAGTCCATGCGGCCAAGCCCTCATGATCTCCACGCTTGCATACGAAATCGGGGCGGTCTTTCTGCTTGCCGCGTTGCTGATGTACGGAACCGCCAACGGATTGGTGCCCCGGAGCCTGAGGGTCGGCAAAACATTCCCTGTTTTGTTGGCTGCCGGCGTGCTCGCCTTTGCGATATACCGTTTCGGCCCTGACCTGTACGCGGACTGGCTCTCGGCAACCGCTGTCGCGCCGGGCGTGCCCGCAATCCGGCCGACTCCCGCTGGGCGAACGCCTGCGCCAGGACCCGCCAAATCCGGGGCAGCTCCAGTAAGAGCAGCAAAACAACCCGACACGAATCGGAAGACGATCATTGTCGAATCGGTTCCCGCCCCTGCTGATCCGGCTGCGACCCCCGTCGACAAGCCGGCCGAAAACGCCGCGGATGCGAAAACTGTGACGGACACCAAGACTGCCGCGAAATCGTCCGACAGTTCTCCCTACGATAGTGGGGTAAAGCGCGCGATAAAATCTGTCGGGCGATTCTTACACGTGGAGCGCAGAAAAGAGCAATAACGCCTTCTGCCCTCCCGACTCCTTCTTTTCTTACTTCCCCCGCTTCTTTCTTGCAAGAGCTGTTGCCCGACCCTTGGCTATAGTGAGTCCATGAAGTTGCTTCGAGCCGTACTGCTGGCCTCCACGCTCGCCGCAATCGCCCACGGCGCGGATTACATCGGTAGCACCGCCTGCAAGACCTGCCATCCGGATGTCTGGGCGACATTCTACCGGAACCCTCATTTCAAAAGCATCGCGTCGGCGAAAGAAACTCCTGAAAACACCGGGTGCGAGAGTTGCCACGGTCCCGGGAAAGCGCACGTCGACGCGCACGGCGGCAAAGCGACCATCATCGCCTTCTCCGAGCTCGGCCCCGAAAGAACCCTCGACGCCTGCCTCCGCTGCCATGGCCAGACCTTGGCGCGCGCCAACATCCGCCGCAGCGTGCACACTCGCGAGGACGTGGTGTGCTCCAGTTGCCATTCCATTCACAAATCCAAGAGCCCGAAGTTTCTGCTCGCCAAGACGCAGACGGAGCTGTGTTACACCTGCCACACCACCGTGCGCGCGCAGTTCTCCATGCCGTTCAAGCATCGCGTGAACGAAGGGACGGTGCAGTGCACCGATTGCCACAACCCCCACGGCGCCTTTGAACCGACCTGGCGCATGGCTTCGCGGCCGCGCATGATGGAGCAGCGGCAAGGCAACGAAGAAGCCTGCCTTAACTGCCACGCCGATAAACGCGGACCTTTCGTTTTCGAGCACGGCAGCATCAAAGTGGAAGGCTGCGAAACCTGCCATCAGGCGCACGGCTCCACCAACCCCCGCATGCTGAAGCGACCCACAGTGTTCACGCTGTGTCTTGAATGTCACAACGGCAAAGGGAACTTCGGGTCCTTCGGGCAGTTCGGCCACGGAATTCAGAATCCGCTCTCGGAGCACAACCTGGCCGATCCGCGTTTTCAGAACTGCACCACCTGTCACGCCCGGATCCACGGCTCTAACACCAGCGAATTCTTTTTCAGATAGGAGCCGGCGATGACCCTCACTCGATCCACCCTTCGTCCGCTGGCCTCGCTGATTATCGCGGCAATCACGTCACTCACGCCTGTAACTTCTCTGCAAGCTCAGCCGCCCGTCGCGCCCACCACCGATGAGCAGGTCGGCGATCCGCGTGGCGACAACACCGGCGACTACAACATCATGCAATCCTTCGAGCTCGGCTATCGATGGGCCACCATCGGCGGCGATCTCGGCATGTATCGATCCGTTGCCAACTTCGGCGACGGCATCCGGCTTCTGTCGAGTTCGCTCTCCCTCCAATCCCGCGATGGCAAAGGCCAGTTCTTCGACCATTTTCAGCTCACCACCCAGGGCCTCGGCAACGATCCGTATCAATTCGCGTCGCTGCGCATCGAAAAGAATCGCCTGTATCGTTACGACATGCTCTGGCGCCAAAGCGACTATTTCAATCCCGCCCTGACCATCTCCGGCGGCGAGCATGCCGAAAACACCACGCGCACCATGCAGGATCACGATCTCACGCTGTTCCCGCTGTCGAAGATTAAATTCTTCATGGGTTATTCGCGCAATGCCGACACCGGCCCCGAACTTTCGACAGTCGAGCTTTTCGATGTCCACGGCGACGAGTATCCCGTCTTCGCCAATATTCGCCAGCAGCAGAACGAATACCGGCTGGGCGCTGAAATCACCGCCGCCGGCTGGCGACTGAATCTCATGCGCGGCTGGGAGGATTTCAAACAGGACACCCCCACCGCGATTTTCGCGCCCGAAGCCGGCAACAATACCACCGACCTCAACACCCTCGCCTCCTTTCAGCGCACCGAACCATATCACGGCACCAGCCCCTATTGGCGCGCCGGCCTGTTTCACGATGGCGCCAAGTGGTGGGCGTTCAATGGACGATTCAGCTACGTCGCCGGCAATCGCGCGTTCATCCAGAACGAACTCGCCAGCGGAACCAATTTCGTCGGCGCGCTGCAAACCCAGCAGGTGCTCGCCTTCGGCACTGGACGCCAGCCCGCCGCCACCGGCAATGTGAATCTCAGCCTTTTCCCGTCGAAGAAAATCACTCTGACCAATCAAACCTCGCTCTACGATATCCGCGATGAGGGCGACTCCTCGTTCAGCCAGTATTTCCTCGGCAACCCCATTTCGCCGATCCTGGTGTACACATTTCTGGGGATTCGCACCATCGCGAATTCCACCGACGCTGAGGTTCGCTTTGCGAAATGGTTCGCCGTTCATGGCGGCTATCAATATAGTGACCGCCGCATCGCCGTGGTCGACAGCCAACAACCGCTCGGTCTGCCCGCCCCCGCGCCGCCCGCCAACACTCCCTTCACGCAGGTCAATGTTTTGCAGGAAGGCACCTTCGGTTTCCGGCTCCGGCCCATCCAGCCGCTTTCGATTCTGGTCGACGCCGAAATTGGCCGCAACAACCATCCCTACACGCCCATCAGCGACAAAGACTATCAGGCTTTCCGCGCGCGCGCCGAGTACAAACGGAAATTGTTTCGCGCTGCAGCTTACGCCAAGACCGATTACAACAACAATTCGATTTCGCTCACCAGCTTTGCTTCACGTTCGCGGAATTACGGACTGGACGCGTCGTGGACGCCCACCGAATGGTTCACTATCGACGCCGGGTATGAAAAATTGCACTACAACAGTCTCGGCGGCATCGACTTTTTTGTGACCAACCAGTTGACCAGCGGGGATTCGCTGTACATCAGCAACATTCATACAGCGACCCTGATGGCGCGCTTCGTGATCACCAAACGCGCCAATATTTCGGTGGGCTATAGCCACATACAGGACGTGGGCGACGGGCGATCGACGGCGACACCGGCACTCGCGATTTGTCCAACAACTGTGGTCACCGCTGGCTGCGCGTCGGTCGCGGCTTCTCCCGGCGTTGGCTTGCCGATCGCGTTCACTGCCGCCCAAACCTTCCCCTTGCGATTCGAATCCCCCCAAGCGCGCCTGTCGATCCGCATCAACAAGCAGCTCCGCTGGAACGCGGGCTATCAGTATTACGGCTACAATGAGCAGTTCTCCGCGCTCCAGAATTTCCGCGCCCATACCGGCTACTCATCGCTCGCCTGGGCTTTTTGACGTGGGGCCGCCTTGCCCGCACCGGGGCACTCGTGCCGGCAGCCGGTCTTTAGACCGGCTTCTTCGCGACGCAAGCTCGCCGTCACCAACTTAACACCCAAAGAGAATGCGTTCTTAACTGATCCCTGACCCTGCCCCCTATTTCCCGTGGCACTTCTTGTACTTCTTGCCGCTCCCGCACGGACACGGATCGTTCCGACCCACCTTCGTCTGCACCGCGGCCTCCGTCTCCGCCTCCGCTTCTTGTGATTGCGATTCCGCGCTGAATACCGGATTCAATCCGTGCAGACGCAATCTCTCATCCAGTCCAAACTGCACCAGTTCCGTCTCGGACGCCGTCAACCCAGCGATCGAATCGATCTTGCGCAGCATCCCGCGTATCCGCCCACGCGTCGTTTCGCCCGGCATCGCCATCGCATACGCGAACAGCGCGTCATCGCGCAGATGATCGAACGGCTCAACCGCATCGAAATACTTTGCGATCCTCTCGGCCTCCCGCGTCAACTGGAAATATCCGGATCCGCGCAGAGCCTCCCGCACGATCTTCGGATTGCTATCCTCCAGGTGCCCCGCGAAATATTTTGCGTACCCGCCCCATAACGACCGCCACATCGCTTCCAGCGCCTTCGCCCTCGCCGCGCCACCCATCTCATACAACGCCGCGACACCCGCGCGAACCTCTTCGCGATCGCCCACCGCATACAACCCGACCGCCGCCCCGCCCCGCTCTTCCACCTCGCGCGATGCATCCCGCATCACCGCGACCATCGCGTCGCGAATCGCCGCATCCTCGGTGACATCCGCCAGCGACTCCCACGCCCGCGCTCTTACCGCCGCGTCGTCATCCGACTTAGCTCGATCAAGCAACGCCGTTCGCGATTTCGCGTTCAGCGTCGTGTTGAAGAAGCTGTGCGCCGCCCCGGCGCGAACCTCCGCCGCATCCGACGTCAGCATCTCCAGCCGCTCCGTTTCCGGCAATATATCGAATGCGGGCAGCGAGCGCTCCGGATATTCCGAGAGTATGTCGAAGGGTTCCGGTTCGTACTTAGCCGCCGGCGCGTCAAGCTGGGCAGCGTCGTCGATCGCTTCAATGGCGTGCGCAATCTCGCGCCCCAGCTCCGCCTCTTCTTTGGGAACTTCGGCCAGCATTCTTTCGAGCGCCGGCTTGGCTGCCGGATCGCCATACAGCCCCAGACAGAACGCCCCGTCGGCCGCGTCAAACTCCAGGCGATCCAGCAACAGCGCCAGCACGCGCTTGTCGCGCACGCCCAAGGTGGCCAGCAGAAATGCCACGTCCTCGCCCTGTTCCTCGTCTATTTCGTCGTAGAGTTGGACCAGCGCCGGCACCGCTTTCTCGCCCAGCGGCAAGATGGCTTCCACTAATTCGTCTGGAATTTCGCGCGGATCGCGGCGGATGATGTCGACGTAGAAATCCAGCGCCTCCGGTGCTTCGAAATGGCGCAGCAGATCCACCAGCATCGGGTCGAGGTCGATGCGCTCCCGATCGTGGGGTCCACGCGCGAAGCGCAGCACCGCGGCCGAGTCGCCGAAATCGAGAACCTTTCGAATGAGGCGCCGGTCGACTCCGATCCGCCCCATCGCCGCCTCGCGAAGCAGCGCGTCGACACCGCTCACCGCCTTCCGCTCCACTCTCGAAAAAGGGGACAGGCTACTCTTTCCCCATTTGCAATATGTTGATTCACGGAAACGGTCGAGTAGTGGACAGAGCGGTCTGTCCCCTTTTTCAACAAGCTCTAATCTTCCCTGATCACGTGGACCGGAATGTCGATCGACACTTCTTTATGCAGCCGCACGGCGACTTTGAAATCGCCCAGCGTCTTGATCGGCTCATCGAGTTGCACCTTGCGCCGCTCGATCGTGTAGCCCAGCTTCTCCAGCGCGACCGCGACATCGGCAGCCGTCACGGAGCCAAATAGCTGATCGTTCTCGCCGGCCTTTTGTGCGATGGTCACTTCCACGCTCGACATCATCTTGCCCAGATCGGCCGCGTCCGCCTGGAGCTTGGCCTCCTTGCGAAGATGCCCCTGCCGCTCCTGTTCAACGATGCCCTTATTCGAGCTGGTGGCCGCCACGGCCAGCCGCCTCGGCAAAAGAAAATTGCGCGCGTAGCCCGGAGTCACCTTCACCACGTCGCCGCGCGTTCCCAGTTTTTCGATGTCTTCTCTAAGAATTACTTCCATAATTGGCTCCAATGTCCCGAGTCAAAAATCCAAGTGGGGCGGACGCGGAACGCACGTGCCGTGCCCTCGTCCGCGCCGGACCCCTCTGGTCCGGCCCGGCTCAAAACTAAATCGGCGTCGAAAACGGCATCAGCGCGATATTCCGCGCCTGCTTGATCGCTTCCGCCAATCGCCGCTGGTGCGGCGCGCATACCCCTGAGATCCGCCGAGGCGTGATCTTTCCGCGCTCGCTCATAAACGAATTGAGCAGCCGCACATCTTTGTAATTGATATCGTCGATTTTATCGACGCAGAACCGGCACACTTTCTTGCGCCGGAAATATTGCTTCTTGCCGCCAAACGCCTTGTCGCCGCCGGTGGGACGCTGCGACGCGCTAATCGGCCGACCACCGCCGCTTCTTGGTTCCGCCATGGCTTATTCCTTCCCTCCGGTCGGCTCACCAACAGCCGCAGGCACAGGTGCCACAGGTGACGCGACAGGCGTAGGCGTACCGGGCGCCGGACCAGCCGGATGACCAGCCGCCGGTTGCCCAGGCAACGCATGTTCCACGCCCGGAGCACCCGGCGCACCCGGTCCACCTGGAGCCGGCATCGCCGGAGCCGCCTGAAGCGCGGGCCTCCGCGCAGCCCGCTTATCGCGAGCCTTCTTGCGTTTGTCGATCTTTTTCTGCTTCTCGTCCACCCGCACAGTGATGAATTTGATCACCAGGTCGGTGACGCGCATGCGGCGCTCCACCTCATGCACCAGTTCGGGACCGCTCGAAAAAACCATCAGTACGTACGCGCCTTCGTTGTATTTCGAAACGCGATACGCCAGTTTCCGGACGCCCCATTTGTCAATTTTATCCACCGTGCCCTTGCCGGAGGCGATCACTTGCTTGATCTGCTCGACGAATCCGTCGACTTCCTCGTCCGGTGCGTCCGGTTTGACGATAAACAACTCTTCGTAAACTCTCATTCTTCCTCTTCGTTTAAGCCTTGAGCGCGGCGGTTAAAAACCGTCATGGACTTTTCGACGCCCTCAGCGATTATGGATTCCACCGCCGCGGCTCCCCGCGCTACGGCTTCCTCCACTTCCTGCTTCTGCGACCGTTTGAAAGGCCGCAGCACAAACTCTTCTCCATCCACCGGAACTCGCTCACCCTGAGGTCCAATGGGATGAATCCCCAACCGGACCCGCGTAATCACGTTAGTTCCCAACGCCGAGATCACGCTTCCGATTCCCTTGTGTCCCGCCGCCGATCCCTTCGGCTTGATCCGCAGCGAACCCCAAGGCAGGTCCAACTCGTCGTACACCAAAATCAACTGATGGGGCTGCAAACAGTACTTCTCTAACAATCCCTTTACCGCCGGCCCGCTCAGATTCATGAACGTTTGCGGCTTGGCCAGCGCGACACTTCTTTCCTTTATCGCGCCCAGCCCCACCAGCGACATCTTCTCTTTCCGGCTCACCCGAATCGCATTCGATTCCGCGAGCCGGTCGATCACCATGAAACCCAGGTTGTGAGGAGTGTTCTCGTACTCGCTCCCCGGATTTCCGAGACCAACGATCAGAAACTCAACCATTCCATCCGTCGTCGTCATCCCGAGCGTAGCGAGGGATCTGCTTTTCCCTGGCCCGGACCGCTGGCCCCTACTTCTTATCCTCCGAGGCTAATTCTCCGGCGGCGTCCAATCCTTGCGCATCTCGCCTTGTTCATCAAAAGGCCAAGCGTCGTATTCGTTCTGAACTTTCCTTCCGGCTTCGGTGATGTAAAACCACGCGCCGGAAAAGCCCCCGGGCTCTTCTCCCTCCATCTCTTCCAATGAAGGAATATGATCGAACTCTTCCGTTATCTCGGTTCCCGTACACTGCCACGCCTTAGCCCAACCTAGCTCGACCAACTCTTGCAGGGCATGAACGACTTCCGGCTTTTCGATCGTCATACCACCCACCGCAGCATCGCGATTTACGCTAGGCATGATCGACACGGTCAAGTTTTCGTAATCGTCGGACATCGAATTCAGAGTAAACATCCGAACCAACTCGCGACGACTAGCCGGACTCGCCATCTCTTCACCGGCCCCTGGCCCTTGCCCTCCCCACCGCGTCATCCCGAGCGTAGCGAGGGATCTGCTTTTCACTTGCCCGGACCGCTGGCCCCTACTTCTTACCCTTCTTGTCCTCCGACTTGCCCTTCTTCGCCTCCTTGCCCTTCTTCTCCTCGGCCGCCGGCACAGCGCCTTCCTCTTCCTTCTTGCCCTTCTTTATGACCTCAGGCTCGGCCGGCGTAGCACCCGCCACCGGAGCGCCCTCCACCGCCGCCTCAGCCACCGGCTCAGCCTCCACCTTGAGCATGACGATGTGCGAAATCACCGAATCCGCCGGACTCACCAGCTTCACCTTATCGCCCACCGGAATCTCGCTCGCGCGAATGCTCTGCCCCAGCATCAGCTCGCTCACGTCGATTTCGTATTGCTCCGGAATATCGTCCGGCAGGCACTCGACTTCAATTTCGCGCGTGATCAGTTCGTGCAATCCGCCCTGGAGCTTGACGCCTTTCGGCTCGCCCAGAGTGTGAATCGGCACCTTGACCCGAATCTGTTTGGTAAGGTCGATGCGCTTGAGATCGATGTGCAGCAGCGTCTCTTTAATCGGATCGTTCTGCCAGTCGACGATCATCACCGGAACGGTTTCGCCATTCTTCACGGCCAGATGGAAAATCGTGTTGTGACCGGTCTTCGAATTGAGGATCTTGGTCACTTCTTTGGGGCTCACGGCCACCGAGACGGCATCGCCGCCCGATCCATACATCACCGCCGGAGTAGAACCCGAGGCACGCAGCCTCCGCGCTTCATTCTTGCCGCGCAGCTCCCGCGGCTGCGCATCAATCGTAATATCTTTTCTCATCTTCCAACCTTCTTTGTCTCAGCCACCAATCAATCAACTTGTTCTCATTCGCGTTCATTCACGTTCATTAACGGCCAATATCTTTTCTCAAACAAACAAAGTACTCACCGAGCCGTCCTCGTGAATCGACTGGATCGCCTTCGCGAGCAGCGGCGCCACCGAGAGAACTTTGATTCTCCGGCAGCTATCCACGTGGTCGCCCAGCGGAATCGAATTGGTTACGATCACTTCCTCGATCTCCGAATTCTCTATCCTTTCGACAGCCGGACCCGACAGCACCGCGTGCGTCGCGCACGCGCGCACGCTTTTCGCGCCCTGCTTCAGCAGCGCTTCCGACCCCTTCACCAGCGTCCCGCCCGTGTCGATCAAATCGTCCACGATCAGGCAATGCTGGCCTTCCACGTCGCCGATGATATGCATTACCTCGGCGACGTTCACATCCGTGCGCCGCTTGTCGATAATCGCCAGCGGCGAATCCATTCTCTTGGCGAACGCGCGAGCGCGCTCCACGCCGCCCGGATCCGGCGAAACCACCGTCACACCTTGGCCCCGCAGCTCGTCAAAGTAATCGATCATCACCGGGGTCGCAAACAAATGATCCACCGGGACATCGAAGAAGCCTTGAATCTGCGCCGCGTGCAAATCCAGCGCCAGAATGCGGTTGGCTCCGGCGCGCTCCAGCAGACTTGCCACCAGCCGCGCCGAGATCGGCATACGCGGGCGATCCTTACGATCCTGCCGCGCGTACCCATAATAGGGTAACACCGCGGTGATGCGCTCCGCTGAGGCCCGCTTCAGCGCGTCCATCATCAGCAGCAGCTCCATCAGGTGCTGATCCACCGGCCGGCACGTCGGCTGCACCACGAACACATCCGCGCCGCGCACGTTTTCCTGGATCTGCAAATGCACTTCGCCGTCGGAAAACTGCTTAACCGTCGACGCCGCCAGTCCGCACCCCAGCTCATAGCAGATCTCCGCCGCCAGCGCGGGATTTGCATTGCCCGTGAATACCTTGAAGTGATTAAACCTCATCGCGCGTACCGGCCCGAGTACTTGCTTTGGAGCGGCCATAAATCGTCATGGATTCAGTTGACGCTGCCACATCCGCTGATAACTCCGCCGGCTCTTGAGCGTCGCGTCCATCATCCGGCATCCCCTCAGCGCCCGATCCCCATCCAACATTTTTCTCGCGCGCGCGCGTTCCGCCACCGATTCAAAAATGGCGAAAATCGACGACCCGCTTCCGGTCATCCTCGCTCCGATAGCTCCGGCCTTTAACAGACGCTTGAGAATCGCTGGGAGCTGGGGATGTTGCCGGAAAACGACCGCCTCGAAGTCGTTCCCGCTGAGCGCACTCGCCGGCCCGGCGCGCCGCGCGACACCAATCGCGCGAACGTAGGCCTGGAAACTATTAATACTACTTGACGTACCGATGAAAGTCAAACTACGATCGAGCGCCGCATACGCCGCTCCGGTGGCCGAGTGAATGCCTGTAGTTATCAGCAGAATCGGGTCCTCGGCGAGGTCCGGGAGCGGGTAGAATTCGGTGCCTCGGCCGACGCCGATGGCGGTGCCGCCGGTGAGGAAAAAAGGCACGTCGCTGCCGAGTTCCGCGGCGATTTTCTCAAGCGATACATTATGTTTAGCGAGTGCCGGGAGGGCGAGCAGGGCTGCGGCCGCGTTGCTCGATCCGCCGCCGAGCCCGGCGCCCATCGGAATGCGTTTGGTGAGGGTAAACCGCACGGTCGCATGCACTTGCATTGCGTCGAGCACGGATTGGGCCGCGCGTAGGATCAAATTGTCGGGAATGTCGACGTTGCCGACGAGCGACAGGTGCGTTCGGCGCGCAGGCTCGTATCGGATTTCGATGGTATCTGCAAGAGAAATAGTCTGAAAGACGGTGCGCAGCTCGTGGAATCCGTCGGGGCGCTTATTAAGGACGCGAAGGTCCAGATTGATCTTGGCGAGGGAGCGGAGTTTGACGGTCCTCACGCCCGTGCTCCATTTAATGGGGAATTCCGCGCGCGGTAAATCACGGCTTTTCCGCGGCGCCGTTGCGGTCTTTCCGCGTCCCTTTGGCGTCCTTTTGGCGTTCTTTTGCGGGTTTTCAGCGCTGCGGGCATTTACGGTCTTTTCGCGTGATTGGACTCGAACGGATCGCCAGATAACAGGCTTACATTTATGCACTTAGAGGCAATAGTCAAGATTCCACAACCCGGTTAGCGGCGTTAATAGTGCAACATTGCGCGAATATCGTAGCCCGGGAGTTTCTCGCGGCCTTTAAGGAAATCCAACTCGATTACGAACCCCAATCCCACGACTTTTCCTCCGAGATTTTCCACTAATTTCGTGACGGCGGCGGCCGTGCCGCCGGTGGCGAGCACGTCGTCGACGATCAGCACATGCTCGCCGCGCCGGATCGCGTCGACGTGCATTTCGAGCGCATCGGTTCCGTATTCGAGCTGGTACTCGATCCGCTCGACCGCTGCGGGAAGTTTGTTGGGCTTGCGCACCGGTATGAATCCCGCGTTCAGCGCATAGGCGACGGCGGGAGCGAAAATAAATCCGCGCGCTTCGATGCCCACCACTTTGTCGATTCCCCGCCCGGCGTAGGTCGCGCCGAGTTCGTCGATGAGCAGGTGCAATCCCTGCGCGTCCTTAAGCAGCGTGGTGATGTCGTAAAACAGAATGCCGGGCTTGGGGAAATCCGGCACTTCGCGGATAAGCGATTTCAGATGATTCATGTGGAGGAAATAATTCTATCATCTGAATGCCTCGGGGCACTCGCTAGCGAAAAGCAGCGACCGAGAAGCAGATCCCTCGCTACGCTCGGGATGACCGGGGTGTGGGCTCGGGATGATGTAGGTATGCGTTCGGGATGACGGGGCGGGATGACAGGGGTGGGCTCGGGATGACGGGGGCGTGCGCTCGCGGTGAGGTGCAGCGAGGGGGCGCGGGGTGGGAGCGAGATCCCTCGCTTCGCTCGGGATGACAGGGTATGGGCTCGGGATGACGTGGGGGTGGGGACGGGGAAAAATCGGGGCAGCGTACTCGAACGGCGATTCTGAGACACGTCAAAATCCACGTCGAAATGGTGTTTGAGTGTACTGGCCCGGTTTACACAGGCCTGGCCCGGTTTACACAGGCCCGGCCCCACAGCATTCTGGACTGTTGGCAGGCGATAAGATCGCCTGCCCCACAGCACGCTGATATGATGAAAGAGCTGAGGACACAATGACCGCCAAGGACGCCCTTCACCATCTGGTGGACGAATTGCCGGACGACCACACCGAGCTTGCGCGCGTCCTGCTGGAGGACCTGCGGGACGCGGCCGACGTTGATGGGCCGCCGCTCGACGCCGAAACACTGGCATCTCTCGACCGCGGCCTCGCCGATGTAGCCGCGGGGCGTGTGAAGCCGCTCGGGGAATACAAACGCGAACGCGGATTGTGAAGTATCGGATCAGCGTCTCGCGCGAAGCCGAGAAGGTTCTCGACCGGCTCGACCGTCCCACTGAACGCCGCCTCCGCTCGCGCTTTGTTCAGTTAGGCGATGATCCGTTCGACCCAAGACTTTCGGCGCCGCTCACCGAGCGGGCGGGCGCGCGGAAATCGCGCGTGGAAGAAGCCCCACGCTTACGCATGGGGCTGGAAGGGCCGGAACGCCCGCGCCCTCACGGGCGCGCCTCAAGAGCCGTCGGGGTTTGGAGGCAATCTACAGTGCGGGAGGGATGGTATTGGGCGCCGCTTTGGCTCAGATTAGGTTAGAAAGAGGCCAAGGGATGAATCTACGCATTGTAGGATTGGCCGTATTGATAGCCGGCGTGGCTGCGTTCGCCGGCGACGCGGATCGGGCGAAGTTGATGGGCGGTTGGGAATCGCAAAGCGGAACGGGGAGCAACAGAGAGACCTGGCTCTTCGAAGCCAAGGGCGACGCCGTGCATGTCACCTATCTGCAAGGCGATAAGACGCTAGCTGAATTCGAGTGCAACACGGACGGGAAAGATTGCCCAACCAAGGTCGCGGGTCACTCGGCGAAGGTGGCGCTTTGGTTCAACGGGCCCAAGCTGGTGGAACTTGAGACCAAGGGATCGGAAGTGCTCAAGCGGCGCTTCGCCATCGCCGGAGCCGGGGAGGAAATGGACCTGGAGATCATTCCGATCGCGTCGGAGGCGAAGGCTGAGACGGTGCATTTCAAACGCGCAAGAGTCGCGGCGTCGAACAAGTAGCGGACGTGTCCCCCAGCCTGACGGGTGGGGCTGGAAGACGCGCGCGCCCTGACGGTCGCGGTTCAAAGAAGCCGGCCTGAAAGCCGGCTCGCCGCCACGACTGGCGGCCCCACAATTCGCGGGGCTGGAAGGCGCGCGCTCCATTCTGTTCGCGCCTCATTTGGCAGGGCATGGCCCTGCCCCACCCGTGCAAACCATTAAACAGGCCATGCGGATTGCCGATGGGATTTCCGGGAAAGGAGCCGGAGACGGTGTTCCCGAAATTAGGATTTTCGGTACGAAATAAGGTATTCGAGACGCTCGATTCGTTCAGTTTTTGGAAGAGCGGTCTTCCAAATCCAGGAGACCGTGGGGAGAACGGTCGTGGCTTGGGAAGTGTTGATTGCATTTAGCTTAGAACCATTAACCCGAGACAATACGGGAGCGAAAAACCATTGACAAGATTTGACATTCGGGTTACACTTCCGGGCAGTAGGTTTGTCTACCGTTCAGTCGGCTAGAAGTCCGCGGCCGCAGTGTTTTCGGAACGCGAGAAGTTCTCAGACGTTTAGTTGAGTAACTAAAAGGAGAGGGTCAATGTTGACTCGTAAGTACCTTCTGAGTGTGCTTGTGCTGGCATTGGTAGGCACGAGTATTATCGCCTTTGCGCAGTCCACGGGCGTTATCACGGGAACGGTCGCCGATGAATCCGGCGCCGTCATTCCCAACGCAACCGTCAGCATCACAAACAAAGCCACCGGGGCGGCGCGCACAGTGACCACCAACGCGGAAGGTTTGTACAGCGCTCCGTCGATGGAAGCCGGCGAGTACGAAATCCGAGTGGAGGTGCAGGGCTTCAAGACTGCGGTTCGGCAGGCCACGGTGGAAGCAGGCGGCTTCATTACGGCTAATATGGCTATGTCGCTCGGCGCCACCAAAGACGTGGTCACCATCGAAGCGGCTGCATCGCAGATCAATTATGACAACAGCCAGATTCAAGGCGTGGTGGGCCGCACCGATATTCAGGAACTACCGCTGAACGGCCGAAGCTTTCTGCAACTGGCGCAGATGCAGCCCGGGGTTACCATCGCCACGGGCTCCGTCGCCACGTTCAATGCGCTGTTTACGGTGAGCACGCTGGGCTCGGGCACGCGCACCGTGATCACGATTGACGGAGGCAACGTATCCGATAACGTGACCGTCGGCGGCGGCATGACTTCGATGAACTTTTCCCAGGAAACCGTCCAGGAGTTCCAGCTTTCGGAAGTGAATTTCGACCTGGCGACTCCCATCGCGGCGGGCGGGGCGATCAACGTGGTGACCCGTTCGGGCAGTAACGACTGGCACGGCAGCGGGTACTTTTTCTATCGTGATCACAATATGGCTGCCTATCCCCTCTTGCAGCGGCAACCCGGGGACCTGAATCCGTATTTTACCCGCAAAGATCCGGGCGGGACGATCGGCGGCCCGATCGTCAAGAACAAGCTGTTCTTCTTCTTCAACTATGAGTACCAGAATCAGGTGCAGGCGATCGCCACGCAGACCACCTCGCCCTTTCTGGGTCCGCTCGCCGGCACCTATGGCAGTCCTTACATCGGCAAGACACTGAGCGCGCGGTTGGATTATCACCTGAACGACAAGAACAACTTTTTCCTGCGCTATTCGCACGACGGCAACTCGGGATTCGGACAGGCGCTCGAATTCGGCGATCCTTCGAATTGGGCGCATAACATCAACTGGTCGGACCAGAGCATTATCGGTTGGACCAGCACGATCTCGCCGACCCTGGTGAACGATCTCCGCTTCCAATACAACTACTGGAGCAATAAAAATCTCCAGTCGGTTGCTTCGGACTGTTCTTCGCCGTGCATAGCGGGAAGCCTTCCGAGTGTATTCACGTTCCTGGGATCCAATTTCCCCGCGGTCGGCCCCAATTTCGACGCTCCTCAGGCGCGCGCCACGAGGCGCTATGAGACTGTCGAGAGCCTGACCTGGCAGAAGGGTAATCACCGATACAAGTTCGGAGCCGATCTGAATCCGACCAGGACGGCAGGTTTGTGGGGATTCTGCACTCCGATGTGCGTCGGCGCCTTTTCCCCGGATTACCTGGCCGCCGCCTTTGGTGGTAAGGCCGTCGCGGCCTCGATTTTCCCCGCGGCCTTCCTCCCCGCCACGAGCGATGCCAGCGCGCTGAATCTCCCGGTCCTGAATATCGCCAGCAGTCTTTTCAGCGGAATCCCCGTGGGCCAGGATGCGACGCCCGCGCCGTATGGCCGGGGCCCGCAAGAGTGGGCCAACCAGTACCGGGCGTATTTCCAGGACACCTGGAAGATAACGCCGCATTTCACACTGAACTATGGCTTGGGGTGGGACGCGCAAGTCGGCTTCTACAATTCGAACCTGAACAAGCCGCAGTTCCTGGCGCCGATTTTGGGCTCGAGCAACCTGGGCCCCACGCAAAACAATACCAAGGAATTCCAGCCGGCCTTCGGATTCGCCTGGAGCCCGTTCAAGGACAACAAGACCGTGTTCCACGGCGGCGGCGGGATCTATTGGGACAGCACTCCGTATTACTACAAATTGCGGGAAGCTCCGGTGATCGGTCCACTGGGCGATGGACGCGTGACGCTCGCCGCGAGCGCGTTTACGAACAACGTCGCCGGACCTTTTGGAGGGTCTGGACTACTCTCGATAGGCGGCAGCCCCGCCACCTGTCCGATTCCGGGTCTGCCTTGCTCGGTGGTTCCCTTTGGCGCGCCTTTGCCGCTGAACGCGCTGACCACCATGACCGTCGGGCAGTTCGTGAACCTGGTGAATCAGGAGTTGCCGGGGATTCAAGCCCAGCTTTTCCCGTCCACCGTTCAGACCAGCGGGTCGTATTGCGCCACCTGTACCGGAATCGATGTCTTGAAACAGGGCGTTGAAGTTTATCCGCAAAACTTCCCGTTGGGCCGCAGCTACCAGACCTCGCTGGGTGTCCAGCGCGAGCTTCCGTTCGGAATGGTGCTGACTGCCGATTGGGCCCGCCGCCAAGCTGAGAACTACAGCCTCGGCGAGCAGGATTACAATCACTACAACCTGGTCGCCAATGGTGCGCTGAGTCCGGTAATCCCGGTTTGTTCATCATCGCAGCTCTTCAAGCCGGGCCAGGAATGCTCCACCGGACCTATCACTTTCTGGACGGACCAGGGCCGCGCAGTGCAGGACGCCTTGCTGGTGAAGGTGGTCAAGCGCCTCTCGAACCATACTCAGTTCACGGCTTCCTATGCACTGCAAAAAGCCCTGGACGAGAATCCATGGAACGTCATAAACTGGATGTCCAGCTATGGCCAGTATCTGAACCATCAGAACTTTAACATCGGAGGATTGGTCACCATGCCATGGGGCTTCCAGCTTAGCCTCAATTCATCCATCATCAGCCGGTTCCCGGTGACGGCGAACGTGGCCGGCCTGGTTCTGCCGGGTACCGATGCCGAAGGCGGTACGGAGCCGCTGCCCGGCCTCGCGTTTAACTGCCTGAACGCCGGATGCGGCAAGGGTGCTCTTGCGTCGGCGGTGGCTGCCTACAATCAGGCCAACCCGACCGCCAACCTTACGCTGCCGTCCAATTACGCGTTAAGCGCTCCGACCATATCGCAGGATGTCCGTCTGACCAAGACGTTCACTTATAAGGAACGGTATAAGATGGCGATTCTGGGGGAAATGTTCAATGCGTTGAATGTTTCGAATCTCACCATCGGCAGCTATACGATCGGCAGCGCCTTCGGCATACCAACCGGACGCGTGACGCAGACGTTCGGATCGGGTGGTCCGCGAGCGGTGCAAGTGGGAGCGCGGTTCTCGTTCTGATCGCAAGAACACCCTAGGCAGCTCAGCAGGCGGGTGCCAGAAATGGCGCTCGCCTTTTTTGTGCCGGCGGTTGTTCAAGAAGGAGCAATGGGGTCGGCTGGGACAAGCCTTCACCGAAAAGCAGATCCCTCGCTGCCGCTCGGGATGACGCGGAGGGAATGGGGATCGAGGACGCCGAGGGAGTAGACTCAAGGAGTGGAACGAAAGATCTTCTGGCTCACGTTCACGGTCCTCGGTCTGGCGGCTGATTTCGTTCTGCCGATCTGGTGGGCGCTGGGAGCCACCATACCAATCTGCCTGGTGAGCTGGTGGGTGGCCTATCGCAGCGACTGGTTCTAGCCCGTTCTCATAATTTTTGTAGACCGATGTACAGGTGGATCGTGTCTTGGGAAGAAGATCATTTAGGCCGCTCCCTTTGGTCACGGCTCGGTATGGACGGTGCTATGCTCAAGATCGATGACGCCGGGGAGCGTGCTCCAACCGGATCATTTTGACGCATTCCATTGCATCGGTTCTGATTGCGAGGATACCTGCTGCGTCGGATGGATCGTACACGTCGACAAGCCAACCTACGACAAATACCAGAACTGCGCCGACCCGGCGTTGGGTCCGCGGCTGCATACGCTGGTCACCATCAAGGAACCAGCGCCGGGTCACGTAAGTAACGACGATGAGTATGCCAAGATCGCCCTGGACAGGGCCGTGTGCCCGTTCTTTTCCGTTGGTCTGTGCTCCATACAACAGCGACTGGGAGAAGAGTACCTGTCAAAGAGATGCGCGACTTACCCGCGCGTCATAAACAGGGTCGGCGAGGTGTTGCAGCGATCGTTGGACCTGTCCTGTCCTGAAGCAGCCCGAGTGGTTCTGCTGAATTCCAGGCCGATTGGTTTTGACGAAAAAAATTACGAGGACGGCGACATCCGTCCAGGGGTTCCGGCGCTGGATACCTCCGGTGCCGGTGAAGGTCCCGAGCCGCGCCGGATTCTTGGCGTTGGTTTTTTTGGGGTTGGCTTTTTTGGTGTGGTACAGGGCCTGGTTATTTCACTGCTGCAAAACCGTTCCTATCCAATCTGGAAACGCATTGTCATGGTGGGAAGCCTTTGCGACAAGCTGGATGAAATGGGAGCGACGGGCGACGACGGGAATGGTGTTGGAGTTATTCAGAATCATACCCAGCGGCTCAAAGACGGACTGTTGGACGATGTTCTCGAGAAGAGCGTCGCAAATCCGACCGCCCAACTTGAAGACGTGCTGGATCTGATTGCCGCCGGCATCAGCCCCGATTTCAATCCGCGCCGTTTTCTCGAATGCTATGGGGAGTTCATAGGCGGCATCCAATGGACTGCGCAATCGACCATCGAGGAGATCGCAATCCGCTTCGCCGAAGCACGCGCTCAATACTACGCTGTGTTCATGAACCGGCACGAACACATCATGGAGCACTACCTGGTGAACTATGCCTACAAGACCTTGTTTCCGTTCGGGGTCGCGCAAAGTAACCGGAGGCTCCGGCACGATCGCGTTCCATCGCCTGTCGTCCCCCAATATGTCGCGCAATACATGATGATGGCGGTCCACTATGCCATCACCAGAGCAGTGTTGATTGGAATGGCGGGCTTTCATAAGTCGAGTTTTGGAGTCGACCATGTCATCAGAGCGGTACAATCGTGCACCAAGACGTTTGAGCACAGCGTTACTTTTCCGGGGCTGGCGATGGAGATCCTGGCAAGCAAGAGGATGACAACGGCGGCGAGCCTGTGCGTGTTGGTTCAGGATTAGGAGCTTGTTGAAGACTGGCAGGCGACAAGATCGCCTGCCCCACAGCACGAGCTTGACAGAGACTGGCAGGCGACAAGATCGCCTGCCCCACGCGACGTCATTTCTTGCGGGCTTCGACGAAATAAGCCGCCAGGTCTTCGTACTGATCGGTTCCGATCAGGTCCACGCCGGCTTCGTAGGCGGCCTTCCAGCGCGCCATCACCGCCTGGCGCGAGCCAAAGTTATAACCCTTGTCCCAGCCCCGGTCTTCCGCTTCAGTAAACCCATCGAGGGTGTAAAAGCGAATCCAGTAACCGAGTTCATGTGCGCGATTGACCAGCGCACGGAGCCGCTGGTTCGCCGCGGCGGTCCAGTCGCCGGCCTTAGTCTGTCCGCCTTCCTCGACTTCGAACCAGGAATTATTCCACCAGCGGCGATAGTTGGTGGGGCGGTCGGTGAGCAACTGCGCGGGAGGAACGGTCGCCATCAGATGGATGCGTTCTTCTCGCGAACTGGCCTGCACGGGCGCGGTGTGCGCCGAGCCGAAAACGCGCAGCCGCATGCCCGGCGCAAGGCTGCGGAAAAATACCTCCTCCTGCTCATTGGCGTCTTCGGTGATGACCAATAGCGGCTTCGGATCGAACGGGGCAAGCTGATGCGGGTCCTTAGTCTGCGCCGCAGTCGTGATCCAATCCTGATATTCGCCGAGAAGATTCCACACCGCGTGCAGCGTCTGCGGATCGAGCGTCTTGAAATCGAAATGAAGGACGATCAGCGGCCAATTCGTCCGGTCGTTCCCGGCGAGCGCTTGTTCCACGATGGGCCGTACGCGTTCGAAGAAATAATCGCGCAGCGCAGGCTCCGTGCCGGTGGTCTTCGCGGTGTGCGAGACGACCGGGCGGCCGTTGGCCCACGCGATATCCTGCTCGATTATGACCGGGAAGCCGGACTTCAGCGCGCGATCGATCCGATCGGCCCAGCGGCCTTCATAGGGATAACAATTGTGCGCGTCGACAACGGGATGGTTGTGATTTAGAAAATCGAGTTGGGGTTGGACGATGGTTTGCGCGAGGGATTGTGCGCACAGCGCTGCCGCGGTGAAGGCGATTAACGCGCTAAAGAGGGACAGTTTCATTCGCAGGTAGTATATCGAGAAAAGATGACAAACCGATGGCAAGACACGCGAGGCATGACGGGCACCGATGTTGCGGCCACTACAGCTCGGCCAACGCCCGGTGCACCAGATGGATGCTGATGGCGCCCTCGCCCACGGCCGCCGCCACGCGCTTCACATTGCCCGCGCGCACATCGCCGACCGCGAAGACACCGGGCAGGCTGGTTTCGAGCATTTGGGGCGGGCGAGAGAGGGGCCAGCGCGGGGTTCCATCCGGCGGGGCGTTTTCAAGATCGCGGCCGGTGAGGATGAACCCGTTGTCGTCCATCGCGACGCAGCCCCGCAGCCACTCGGTTCTGGGCGACGCACCTGCCATGATGAACACGTGACGAATCTGGTGCGTCGAAATTTCGCCGGTTTTCTTGTCCTTCCACGCGACGCGCTCAAGACGCGTGTCGCCTTCCAGCGCGACGATCTCGGTGGAGTAATGCAGTTCGATGCGGGGATTCTCGGTCAACCTCTGGATCAGATATCGCGACATGGTGCTGGATAATTCTCCGCGCCGCACCAGCATGTGCACTTTGCTCGCGGTTTGCGACAGGAACGCCGCGGCTTGTCCCGCCGAGTTTCCTCCACCCACCACGGCGACATCTTCCCGCTCGCACAACTGCGACTCCATGAAAGTGGCCCCGTAGTAAATCCCCTCACCTTCGTACTTCGCCAGATTCGCGAGCGCCGGTTTGTTGTACTGCGCTCCGGTGGCGATCACAATGGCGCGGGCCGCCAGCGCCTCGCCGCTGTCGAGCACGACGTGAAACGGGCGGCGTCCGCAATCCAGGCGCACCACGCTGCGCGCGACCATCATGTTCGCGCCGAACTTTTGCGCCTGCGTCGTCGCGCGATAGGCCAGCTCCTGGCCCGAGACTCCCGTCGGAAATCCCAGGTAATTCTCGATCTTGGAACTCGATCCCGCCTGCCCGCCCGGAGCGAGCGTCTCAATCATCTGAACGTCCAGGCCCTCCGACGCCGCGTACACCGCGGCTGCAAGTCCCGCCGGGCCCGCGCCCAGGATAATCACATCGCGCACCTTGGTCGCATCGATGACGATGTTCAAACCCAGGCAGTTGGCCAGTTGTTGAATGGTGGGGCTTCGAAAGACTTTACCGCTGGCGCTACAGATCACCACCGGCACCTCCGACGCTTTCACGTGGAAGCGATCGAGCAATTCCTGCGAGGTGCGGTCGGTTTCGAGATCGACGTAGGTGTAAGGATGTCCGTTCCGGACCAGGAATTCGCGTAGCTCGAGCGTCTGGGAAGAGTGACGCGATCCCATGAGGACGACGTTGCCGTAGCCGTGCCGAATCAGCTCCAGCCGGCGGAGGATAAAAGCGCGCATCAGAATCTCGCTCAGGTCCGCGTCTTTGGCCACCAGGGATTTGAGCGCGTCTCCATCGAGCTCCAGAAACTCGCCTGCCTCCGTGACGCGGCCGAGCACCAGGCACCGTTGCCCGGAGATCATCATCAACTCGCCCGTAAACGCGCCGGGACCGTGCGTGGCGACGGCGCGTTCTCCCTGCAAGCTGGGCTGAACGATTTCCATGCTTCCCGAGAGCAGCACGAAAAAAGGAACCTCCGTATCGCCGGGTGAGAACAATATGTCGCCGCGTTGGACCTTCCGCACATGGGCGGACGGCCTGATCCGATCGATCTGCTCCGGGGTCAGGACGGGAAACGCCTGGGTCCGGGCGTCGAGAGCGCTAAGCGCGGGGAGGAGTGTCGCCATGCTTTATTTTCGCACCGGCGTCAAGCGGCGGGTTTCGGCCTGCGGCGGGATAATTCCGTTATGCTAAATGGACCTCGATCACATTCGGAGGAGAATTCAGTCAAAAGGAGACACCCTGATGTTCGGCATGGACACACTCACTCTTGCGCACGTCTTGATTAGCCTGGTGGGGATCGGCTCGGGCTTGGTGGTGTTGTATGGATTACTCAACGCCAGGCGGCTGGACGGCTGGACCGGAATCTTTCTGGCAACCACGGTCGCCACCAGCGTTAGCGGCTTCCTGTTGCCGGCTCCTCATTTCCTGCCGTCTCATGCGATCGGAATCTTGTCGCTGATCGTTCTGGTGATTGCGATGGTTGCGCGCTACCTTCGTCGCTTGGCGGGCGGGTGGCGCAGCACCTACGTGATCACCGCCGTGATCGCGCTGTATTTCAATGTTTTCGTTTTGATCGCCCAGCTCTTCCAGAAAGTTCCATCGCTCAAGGCGCTGGCGCCGACGGGATCCGAGCCGCCATTCCTGATCGCGGAGGTGATCGTGATGGGTATTTTCGTGGTGCTGGGGCGTCGCGCAGTGATCAAGTTCCGCGCGGCGTGAAACGGAAACGGCCTAGGGCTCGAAATGAATGACGCGAGCCGCGCCGTCGACACCCGGAGCAGCGCTGGTGGGATCGTACTCAATGCGAATCTTGACCCGCTTCTGCGGCCCACACGCCAGCTCCCTGGTTTCGCCGCTCTCTCCGTTCACCGTGAGATTCGACGGATTATCGATGAGCAGCACTTTCTTTCCTTCGGCCGTCTCCATGACGATTCGGGCGGGCTTCCCGCATTGAAGCTCCACGAATTTTCCCGTGAAGGACGCTCTTTGCGCAACCGGCCGTGCCGCCTCCCGATGTTTCAGCACCGGCGCATGGTCGCCTGTTTCCAACACCGGTGATTCCCGCGCAGGCGTTGACGCACCGGGCCGGGAGCCGTCGATAAACCGGAGGATCTGCTCGGCCCGATCCCGGTCATCCGCGCTCGTCGCGACCTTCTTCAACTGGTCCGCCGCTTTGCGCGCCGTTTCGCGATCTCCCGCCTCCAGATTCGCGTGCATCAGCAGCGTGAGGAGCCTGGGAGCGTCTTCCGGCGTCACTTTCTTCACGGGCGCGAGGGTCTGCAACGCGTCCTTGGCCGCATGTGAATGGAGTTGCACGGAAGCAAGCTCCAGGCGCACGTCCAGACGACCCGAATCCAGTTTCAACAATTCGGTGAGCGCCTGTATCGATTTCGAAAGGTCCGCCGATGCTGCCAGACGGCCGAAGTCCCATAACATTCGCGGGTCGCGGCTCCCCAATTCGAACGCTTTCGCGAAATGGTCGTACGCGTCACTGAATTGTTTCTGCCTCCGTTCCAGATACGCGAGATCGATGTACGGCTCGGTGCGGTCCGGGTTCTGAGCAATCAATTTTTCGAATGCCGCGCGCGTTTCTTTTTCCTTTCCTGACCGATCGGTAACCTCGGCAAGAAGAAGTGCGACTTCAAAGGGGCCGGCCGGCTCCGCTTTCAGATCGTCGTCCATTTTTTCGAGCTTTGCCGGAATCAGCACGCCCTGAAATCTTCCACCACGCAGGTACGCGAGCAAGTCCATTTCAATTTCCCTTAAGGGCTTGCCGTAGGTCTGTTCCAGTGCGTTTGCCGAGGGCATGCCGCCGGAAATCGCCATCAGAACCTGCGTAAACTTCGGCTTGTACTCCGGGTTCAGCGCGAGCATGTGCGTCAATGCCCAACCCTGGTTGTAAAGGCTACCCGCCTGGTTCTTTTCGTTGTAATAAGGTGAATCGTGAGTGGCAGCCAGGATGGTCGCGAGCGGCACCCATTTATCCCGAAGCAGCGCTTCATAGCGCCCGGGAATGATGGCTCCGACGAGGACCTTATCTCCCATCGGCTTGAGAGTCGCGTACAGTTCGGCGATGCCCTCGCTCAGCCACGGAGGGAAATTCAGCTTGGAATGCCGCGCGATGAGATGGACGTATTCATGAATGGCGACCGGGAAAGTCTCCGCGCCCGCATGACTCATGACGATGTAATCGTGATCGCCGGAGGCATGGTAATACGCGGTCGCATAATCGTTCAGGCGGTAAGGTGCGTACTCCTTCTCGGAGTTAAAGGCCAGAATCCGCACCTGCGTGGGTTTCTCGAGCGCATGCGGCATCATCTGGGCGAAGAAGCCGCGCACCTGCTCGAAATAACGGATGGTGTCGCGGGCGCTTCGCTCGCCGGCGGTGGTGTACATTTCGAAGTTGGGGGATGCGATGCGCGTCCAGCGCGTGTCGGCCGCGGCGATCGAATGGAGGCAGGCCAGGCTTCCGAATCCGAGCGTCACCCAAGCTCGCATTTCCATATTCTAGCCCGCATTTTGTGGCGCACGCACTTTGCGTGCCGCGTTCACACTCATGTGAACGCCGATCTCGTCGGATGATCAACGTGTGTCGAGATGAGTCTCGACACGGCACGCAGAGTGCGTGCGCCACAGTCGTGCCCTACGGACCTCGAACCACCCAACGCGACACGAACTTCTTTTCCAGGACCGCCCGCTTCCCGTTAAACGTGAAAGTGCCCCTGCCATGTTCATCCACTTCTCCGAGCGGGTCGAGAGCCAGCGGAATTTCGCTCTTCCCCAGCATCATTCTATCGAATCGGATTCCGATGATCACCCGGTTCCACGGAAGATAAACGTGTTCCATCTGCGTGAGGTGACCGCGAACGATAGTGCCCGCGGCCGCGCTGATGCGGCCGGCAACTCGCACGCTCTTGGTCAGCGCAGCGTCGACGATATCTCCGGCCGAGTTGACCTGGGAATCGATCTTCGAAATCAAACCGAGTTCCAGTTGCGTTCCGGCCGGAAAGGACAAGGTTTGGGCCGCCTGCTCCGCGGACGAGGACGCCTCAGGAGCATCATCGTCAAACTTCAAAACGGATTCGGAGCCGAACTGCCGGCAGCCCTGGTAGGAAGTTCGGTTCTCGAGATAGGACGCGTCGCTTAACAATAGGTCTTTTTCCGTCGTCGAAGGCAGCATGTAATCGCCGGTTCGAGTGGCGGGGCGCGCGTAGGTCATCTGGGTCCGCAGCTCGCAGATCTCGGGCAGCAGGCCATCCGGGTCCGCCGGAATCACCACCACGCGCAGCAGATCCGCGGTGCGGGGATCGACATCGAACGTGCCCATGTAGCCGACGGTAAGATCGCGGACCGCCATCTTCAGCACGTAATGGCTGGATGCGAGCGGGACTTCGTACTGGAAGCGGACGCAGGAAGGGCTTTCGCAGGCGCCGGCGTAATGAAAAGCGACCGCGTCGATTCCGAAAATATCAATTACGAAACTGGCGAAATCCCCACTGCCGGCCATCCCGCCCGACAGCAGATCCCCGGGATGCGCGGTCTCGAACCTGCCGCCGCCGGGCCACGAAAATATCTCGCCGCCTTCCGCCAGCATCACGTCGAGGTTGGCTCGATCGTCGGCCGCCAGTCGCAACCCGAACTTTGTTCTCCTGGTTTTTTCCTGGATCAGCGCGGCGCAGGATCGGATCTTCGAATCCACCACAAACTGCCGCCGTTCGATCTTCTGTCGGCAGAGGTAGCGGGGCATTTGTTTCGCATTGCCGGCGACTTTTGCGCGGACCCGCGAAAGCAGCAATTGTGGATCGACGTCGGCCGGGATCGCCGTGCACGCGAAAGCGAAAAATGATAACCATCCGCGCCAGCTCATGGCCTGATCCCACGAGTTTAGCGCGACTCTAGCGGGCTCGGTCAGGAATCTCAATCTGAGTGCGGCGCCTGTCCTGGCCGCGCAGATTCAAGTCGGTCGCAAGCGATAGAGATCGTAAAGCGTCCGGCCAGTTCGGCTAAAAGTGGAACGCGACTGTTCCGGTCACCGCGCGGGGCGTCACGTAGTGCGTCCCGCTGAACGTCGACAGAAAGTTATACAGGGCTTCCTTGTTGGCGATATTCACGATCGCCAAACGCAAGCTCCACTTGTAACGATCGCCGTGGAAGATGTTGTCGTGGCCCACCGCCATGTCGAACAGGTTGCGCGACGCGATGCGCGGCGGATTGTGATCGTCGTCCTCGGCTCCAGCCGCCGGGATTTTGACGAGCGAGGAACCGTACTGCGACGCGGGGCAGAGCCCGGACGGGCTGATCGGCGTGGTGGGAGTCGCGTGCACGCTGCCGCAGTAGAGACCGGCTTCGAACTGTTGATCCGGCGTGATATTTGAAACGTCCACAATGGAATCGGTCCCACTTGGCCCGTTGAAGCAATTGCCGCCCGCGCACGGAGTCGGGCCGGCGACCAGGCCGCTGTCATAACGCCAGTTGAAACCGATCCAGGGGCCGCGCTTTCCGATCTGATATTGCAGGTGAGTGGTCTGATTGAAAAGCTCGTCATGGTCGATGCGGAATACGCCGCCGCCGCCGAAACTTGAGGGCGTGGTCCCAATTCCGCTCACCTGTGGCGTGAAGAACCGCGCGGCCACGCTGGACATCACCACGAACGCCGTGAACCCATGGTAGTTGGGCATGCTGGCGCGGATGGCATAGCCGGGGATTTTGGAGCTGGCCCACTCGATCGGGTACGTAATCGGCGTGTTGCCGAGCACGCTGAAGTCATAGGCTTTGTGGGTGTACTTCCAGATGTATTCGCCGCTCACCACCAGGTATCGCCCGAACGCCTGCTGGAGTCCCGCGTGGAACTCGTTCCGCCAGCCAGGACTCAAAGGAGAGGTCAAGCAAGGGTAACCCTGGAGAGTCGACTGGAGGTCGTTGATCACCGGATCGTTGCAGCCCAGGCTCGCCAGCACCAGATTTTCGTTGAAGGGCGTCTCGAGCGTACGCGCGTAGGAAGCCTGGATCACCGTGCCCGTAGGCTTGATGTTGTAGGCGATCCCTAGACGGGGTTCTCCTTGTTTGGCTTTCACAATGCCATCGTAGTAGTCGAATCGGACTCCCAGGTTGAATGTCCAGTTGTGCAGGGTGATCATGTCCTGTATATACAAAGCCAGTTCCCGGATATCCGCGTGCCCGTTGAAGGTGTACAGGCCGCTGGTCGAGCTGGGGCAGCCGTCTGATCCCGGCAGTTTGCCCGTCCTGGTCAGGTCGTAGCAGGCCAGCAGTGGATCAAAACCCGGATTGGCTTGCAGCGCCCCGGTGCAGCCGGCCGGATTGGTCAGGCCCGGATTCAGGTTGGCGCTTCCGTCGGCATTCAAACACACGGGATTGAACGTTGGATCGACGATGCCGAAGCTGTCGTTTTCCGTGAGAATCGTGTCCTCATATGTGATTCCCGCCTTGATGTTGTGTATCCCTTTGACGATGGATACGCTGCCGCGAAGACCCAGGTTCGTGAGTCTGCGATTCTGCCCGATGGTGTTGGTTTGAAGATCTGGAATCAGGTCCGCGAACGGATTGGCGCTGGGATAGTAATTGTATTGATCCTGACGCGCGAATCCACCCAATGTGAACACGGTATTCGCATTCACTAAGTGCGTCCAGGTCGGCGCGACGTTGAACGTTCTGATTTTCGAAACCTGATCGGTTGAGCCGACCACCTGGCCGTTGGGACCTAGGCCGTTGCACGTATCCGAATAGGAAAGATAGTTGGCGCAGACCGGCCCGGACCAGGCTGTCGAGTTTTGGGAATCGAAGGAATTGGGCGTCTGGAACCAGCTTCTTGTAAAGCTGAAATTCAGGTTCAAGGTATCCTTTGAAGACGGCTTAAGATCCAGCCGGTCAAAGAAATTCGCTTCATTCCCGTGATCGTGCATGACCGTGAACTCCGGTCCATCCAGGAACCGGCTGGTGTTCAGCCCGTTCGCCGAAACGAAGTTGCCCCAGTTATTGCCGCCATAAGCGAGATTGAATCCTCCGTTGACACTCCCGAAACTCCCGAAAGAAGTCGTGACTTCGCCGTGGGGTTGGGTTACGCCCATCCCGGACCGCGTTGTCACCACGATCACCAGACTGGTCTTGTCGCCATACTCGGCCGGAGGCGCGCCTTCGATCACCTCCATCGACTGGACCGAATCGAGGGGCAGTTGATTCGAGAAAACCTTGCTCTGCTGATCGCTGATCGGCTGGCCATCAATCGAGAACGAGTTGGACGCATGATCGCCGAGCCCGTGAAAGAGACCGTTCGAATCGGCCGAAACTCCCGGCGTCGCCAGCGTCACCAGTGAACTCAGCGACGACGAAGCGCTTTCGAGCGGGAGCTTGTCGAAGAGGTTGCGGTCCACATCCGTGTGGGTCACGGGATCGTTTTCGACCAGATCCCCGGCGGCAATAACAGTGACGCTCTCCGTTGACGTGCCGATTTTCAGAGTCACCTTCGCCTCCACCGGCACCCCGGATCGCACGTCGACATCCTGCTCTCCGTTCTGAAATCCTGCCGCGTTCGCCGTCAAATGATAGTTGTTGTCGGGGACGTTATCGAAGACAAACGCGCCCTGGGCGTCCGTCTTCGTGTTTCGCTGGTAACCGGAAACCGGATTCTGAATCCCGACCGTGGCGCCCTTGATCGCCGCTCCCGACGGGTCCAGGATGTTGCCCTTGATGGTGCCCTGTCCCGACTGCCCATAACTCAAAGGGGCGCAAGCTAATATGAGAATTCCGCACGCGAGACTGCCCGAACGAAGCTTGTTCATTCCTAGATTGTGTGGGACCTTTCTAAGTACGCCTAGAACAATCGAACAGGCGGACTAGATCCGGCGCTAACGGACTATTTTTGTAAATGAGTGGACTCGGGCCGAAGAAGGGGACTGACCACTCTGTCCCTCTCGCAACTAGTCCAACCCTCAAAGGGCCCCATAGTGGAGAGAGCGGTCTGTCCCCTTTTTTAACCTAGCGCGCTGGCTTACCAATGCAGAAGCTGGCGAACGCTGCGAGCCTGCCTCTTGCTGGCGATAAACTCCTGATCGTTAGTCAGCGTGATCAACCATCGTTGACTGCTCAGTGCGCTCATCTTTCGAACATGATCGACATTCACGATTGCATTTCGATGAATGCGCCGGAAGCTGGTGCTCCTCAGCCGTTCCTCCAGCACCTTGAGCGTCTGCGTTGCCTCGTACTTGTGCTTTGCGGTGACAATCCAGACCACCACTCCCTCCGCTTGGAATGCATAAATCTCGTCGGCGCTCAGCAGGAAAAACTCTTCTCCCGCGCGTCCGACGATCCTTTTGGTCCGCGGCGCACCATGGGGGTCTGCCAACTCCTGAAGCTGGGCGAGCTTCTCCATGGCTCCCCTGCCGGTAACACGCTTGGCACGTTCCACAGCCTCCGCCAGACGCTGGTGTCCCACCGGCTTCAGCAGATAATCGATGGCGCCTGCGTCGAAAGCCTGAAGCGCGAATTTATCGAAGGCGGTGACGATGACGATCACGGGCAGGTGCTTTCCATGCTTCAAGCTTCGGATGACGTCAAGTCCGCCCATAACCGGCATCTGAAGGTCTAACAGGACCAGATCGGGCTGATGCCTCGCGATCTTCTCCAAAGCCGTGGACCCGTTGTCCGCTTCTCCCACGACTTCAACATCCGCCATCAACTCCAGCTCGTCCCGCAATACTTGGCGGGCGATCGGCTCGTCGTCCACAATTAGTGTTTTCAAGCTCATGCTCGAGTCCCCGCGATCTTACTGAGCCGCGACTAAAAGGAGCGGCCCAAAAAAGCGCGGCAAAAGAAGACGCGACCGTGGACCACCCAATGAGGGAGTAACTATACGGCTCATATTGATTTAGCACGGGCGGCTGGAAACGCCTACGACTTTCGCATGAGCGGGCCCCAAGGGCCGTTAATCGATCCAGAACGGCTGATGAGCGGACATTCGCGTTAGCGATCCGGACGCATTCGTGATCCAGCTTGTGTGGGATCGCGTCAAGTCTTCGACGGGGTCTATTCGATAACATCAACGGCCGGAGCGGTCCGAGCATGTCGCGAATATTTCTCGATGACTCCCGCCAGCGCAGCAGCGTCGATGGGCTTGGTGATGTAATCGTCCATCCCGGCGGACAGGCACAGATCGCGGTAGCCGCCCATGGCGTGAGCGGTCAAGGCGATGACCGGCACATGCGGACGCCCTTCCTGGACCTGGCGAAACTGGGCCTCAAACTCGCGGATGGCGGTAGTAGCCTCGAAGCCATCCATCTCCGGCATCTGACAGTCCATCAATACCAGGTCGAAACGCTCGCGCTGCGCCGCTTCCAATGCTTCGCGCCCGTTTCCGGCCAGAAAAACGTCGTGCCCCATCTTCTGTAGCATCCGTAATGCGACCCGCTGATTAACGGAGTTATCCTCGGCCAGCAGGATTCGCAACGCGCGGACCGACTTGGCGATGGAGGCGGGGTCGGAATCGCCGGCCGCCGCGGGCTCGCTCTCGAGCACTCCGAATTGGGCGGTGAAATGAAAGACGCTTCCACTTCCGGGATCGCTTTCGACCCAGATGGCTCCGTGCATCAGGCTGACCAGTTGGGCGCAAATGGAAAGACCCAGCCCGGTTCCGCCATAGCGGCGCGTGGTCGAGCCATCCACTTGCACAAAGGCATCGAAAATCGAGGTTTTCTTTCCGGGCGGAATGCCGATGCCCGTGTCGTGGATCGAGAATCGCAATACACAGCCCGGGGCCGGCGATTCCTCGCGGTTTACTTCCAACCCGACTTCTCCTTGCTCGGTGAACTTGATGCCGTTTCCAATCAGGTTGAGGATGATCTGGCGCAGGCGCCCGGCGTCGCCCGACAGAGCGTTGGGAACATCCGGCGCGGCCGACCAGGTCAGCGCCAGATTTTTCTCCTGCGCGTTGACCTTAACGGCGAGGAGAGCGTCGCGCAGGCAATCCCGCAGACTGAAAGGGTCGCAGGAAAGTTCCAGCTTGCCGGCCTCGATCTTGGAGAAGTCGAGAATATCGTCGATGATGTGCAGCAGGGAGTCGCCCGACCGCCGGATGGTGTTGAGATATTCGCGCTGCTCGCCGTCGAGTTGGGTGGTAAGCGCCAACTGCGTCATTCCGATGACACCGTTCATCGGAGTGCGGATCTCATGACTCATGTTGGCGAGAAACTCGCTTTTCAGCCGGCTGATTTCCCGCGCCTTGTGAAGCAGTTCTTCGATCTCCCCGTTCTGCTGCTCCACCAGTTCCTTCTGGTATCGCAGTTCGGCGGTGCCCTCGGAGACGGCTACGGCCAGTTCCTGGTGGCGGCGCACCAGGGTGCGCATTCGCCAGCGCCAGAGCCAGCGGATCAAGCACAGCAGCGCCACCCCGATGGCGCCGCGGAACCACCAGGTTTGCCACCAGGGAGGCAGAATGCGGAAGGAGAACTGCGCGGGAGCGGCGCTCCATTTACCGGCGGCGCTTCGCGCCAGGACCTCGAAACGGTAGCTTCCGGCAGGAAGACTCGGGTAGCGGACCTCGCGCTGGGTGGTCTCGGTCCAACCCTCGTCGAGACCAGCGAGGCGATAGCGAAACCGGACCTCCCGCTCGCGGCGGAAGGTGAGCCCGACGAAGTCGACCGAAAAAACATGATCGCGAAACGGAATCTCGGGAGACGAGCCAGGGTCGACGAGGTCAGGGCCCAGCCGGATAGACGTGATCACGGCGCGCGGATCGGGGTGGGGCAGGCCGCGTCCGGAGGGGCGATAGCGGGAGAGGCCCTTTAATGTTCCGACCCAGACCGTGCCATCGGCCTCGGCGAGAAAAGCTCCCGCCGCGCAGTCGTCCCACGCCAGCCCGTCGTCGCGGCCGTAGTGGCTCCAGGCGCCGCCCCGGTAGAGATCGATACCATTGTCGGTTCCGACCCAGAGAGCTCCGCCCGCGTCCACGCCGAGAAAGAGGATGTAATCGGACGCCATGCCTGTCGAACGGCTGAAGTGTTCGACATGGGGTTTGCCGCCGGGGAAGGTCAACCGCGACAACCCCACCGGCTCGCGGTATCCCATCCAGATCGCGCCGTCGGGGGTCTCGGTGAGATTGGTGACTCCGTTGCTTTTCAAGCCGTCGGCAGTGGTGAAATGCGTCCACTTGTCGCCGTCCCAGCAGAACGCCCCGATCATGCTGCCCACCCAGACACGGCCCAAGTGGTCCGTGAGGAAGCGGAAATACAATTCGTGTCCGGTGGTCGCGGGCGGAGTTTGACGTTCGAAGCGCACCGCGCCGTCGAGCGGCCCGCTGCGGAAAAGACCCATGTCCGTGCTGACCCACAAACGATTCGCTCCGTCTATATGGACTCCAATCACGCGGGTGTCGGCAAGGCCCGACTCCATACCGAAAACCCGGATTCGCCCTGTCACCGGGTCCAGTCGCGAGACGCCGCCCGGCAGAGAGCCAATCCAGACTGCGCCATCCGCGCTGATGGCGAGAGACTTTACTTTGTTCCCGCCCAAACCGTCGCGAACCCGCCACAGTTTTGCGGGATGCCGGCCGTTGGCGCTGTTCTCATACGTTTCAGCCCCATGCGTCAGCTTGGGGCTTTTCCCATTCATCCGATCAGCCCCACGCGTCAGCTTGGGGCTTTTCTCATTTATGCGAGCCAGGCCGTTGTCGGTCCCCACCAGGATTCCGCCGGAACGCTCGCGGCGGATGGCCCACACGATGTTGTTCCCCAGTCCGTCGCTGCTGTTCCACTGGGTCCACTCGCCATAGCCTAACCAGCGTGCCAGGCCGGCGCCCCACAGTCCGATCCAGAGCGAACCCTCGCGATCCTCCAGAACCGAGGAGACCGTGTCCGAGGCGAGGCCTTGGGCGCTCCCCACCAGGTCCCACCGGCCATCCACCCAACGGGCGAGTCCAAGGTCGGTCGAAACCAGAACGGTGCCGGTGCTGTCCATGGCAAGATTCACGGCGGAATTGCTGGATTGGGGCAGGCCTTCGTCGCGCGCGGCGAAGGTTTGAGATCTGGGTGGACAAATGTACAGCCGTTGCAGGCCGCGAACCCATAGCGTGCCCTGCCGGTCGCGCAGAATGGCGCTCCACTGCTCCTCCGGCAGACCGGCGCGGAGTCCGAAGGTTTCAAGACCGGCGGAGGTTAGATGACACAAGCTTTTTCCGCAGCCGAACCAGACGTCACCTGCCGGCTCGATGTAGACGCCCTTGACGGAGATTCGCGGAACTCCCTCGGCGAAATGGAACCGGATGGCGCCGCCGGGCAAAGCCTCGCCGATCAGAAGGCCTTTCACAGTCGCGAGATACAGGCGGCCTTGGGTGTCGAAATCCAGGTCGGACAGGACCTCGCTTCCTTCGGCAAGAACCGTGTCGACGCGCTCGAACCGGCTTTGATGGGAGCGTGCCAGTCCTTTGCTGGTCACCACCCACAGCGTCCCGTCGGCGCTTTGCCGCATGTGAGAGATCTGCACTCCGGGCAGGCCTTCTGCGATTCCAAACCGCTGAAAGTGCTCGCCGCCGTCATAGCGAAGCAGGCCGTTCGACGTGGCCACCCACAGGAAGCCGTCGCGATCTTGCAGCAGGCCGTTCACAGCGGTGGTGAGGCCTTCATCCGGTCCGTAAGTCTTGAAGCTGTAACGCTGTGCAAGTAAAGGGGGTAGGGTGAGCAGGCACAGGCAGACCGCCGCCGCGGAAGCGCGGCCGAGCCACGGCGATGATTGCATTGATGTTACGCGAAAAGGCAGACTGGGGGTCCTCCCACAGACTCAGATCGGCGAGAAATGGGAGAATCGGACTTATAAATGAGGTTGCGAAGAAAACTCGGGTCGACGCCCGGGTGAGGCGCACCCGCGCCGGGAGTCGCGTCCGCGGTCGTTTTCGCGTCGCTTCCGCGTCGCTTCCGCGTCGTTTCCGCGTCGTTTGTGGATGTTTTCCGGCGACGTCATGGACGGGACACCTGGGAGCGCCGACCGTACCTGCCACTGGCAGGCGACAAGATCGCCCGCCGCTCGCTCGCGGTTCGAGGAAATGTCGACATGAATGCGGTACGCACGTTCCGTGTCGACACTGCAGGCCTGGCGCCCGTGCCACGTTACCGCTCCCTGACGGTCGCGGTTCTGATCTAGTGAATCGAGCCGCCCTGTTTCATGATGTCCGCTAAAGCGCGCATGCGGGACGCGTCGGCCGGCGTCTTCACCGTTGCCGCGTCCTTGTCGAGGCCGGCGCCGAGCGACTTGACCGCGGCGACGTCTTTACTGGAATGCGAGGCATCCGCTTTGGCGATGGCGTCGTTCAGCGCCGCGATTCGCTTCGCGGGGAGAGCGCTGCTACGGCTCAACTGGTCGACATAGGCGCGGGCCACCACGAAATTGGCCGGCCAGGTGATTTTGGGCTGATTCTGGACGTTCAACTCGTCGAAATGCACCTGATTGGCCGCGTCGATTTCATGTTGCGTGATGTACTTGTTGGGCACCAGCTTGAACACGTCCACGCCGCGGGCAATCTCAGAACCGTAGAGGTAGCCGTTGTACCAATACACCGACCACATGCCGCCCAGCGCGCGTTTTTCGTTATCCACCGGACCGCGATCGAAGTACGCGATTTCGATGGGATGGGTTGCGTCGGTGAAATCCACCATCGAGACGCCGCCCTGATACCATGCCTGCACCAGGATGTCGCGTCCGGGAATCGGGACCAGCGATCCGTTATGGGCCACGCAGTTTTCCATCTCGGTTTGCGGAGCGGGCATCTTGTAGTAGGAACCGAGTTTCATTTTCCCGTTGGTCAGGGTGAAAATCGCATCGGCGCCCCAGTTCATGGGATCGGTCGCGCGGCAACGCGGCTGCGAGCCACCGCCCCATTCGTCCGTAAACAACACCTTAGTGCCGTCATTATTAAAATTGGCGGAATGCCAGAAAGAATAGTTCGGATCGCTTACAGCGTCGATGCGCACGGGATGCACGGGGTCGGAAATATTCAGCAGGATTCCGTTGCCGGAACACGCGCCCGCGGCGAGGCCGATGGCCGAATACACTGTGATGTCGTGGCATTTATCGGTGCTGGAAGTGGTCTGGGTGCCTTCGCCGTGGTTGCCACCCTTCCAGAGGCCATTCAGGGCTCCGGTTTGGTCGTCAGCAAAAATGCGCGGGCTGGATACGATCTTCGCGAGCTCGGGATGGGCCAGCGGCACCTTGATGATGTCGATGCGGAATAACGCGGTTTCGGGATTGGCCGTAGGATCGCCGCCCGAGCATCCCGCCAGCTCTTCCGCCTGACGGACGTTGCCGGTGCCGGAGATGTAGATGTAGACGTTTTCCTTATCCTTCGGGTCGACTACGAGCGTGTGGGTGTGCGAACCGCGGCAGCTCTGAACGGTGGCGACCTGCTTCGGATTCTTCATGTCGCTGATGTCGAAGATACGGACGCCGCGAAACCGGTCCGGGCTGGGCGGAGCAGCACCGCGGCCGCGCCCGCGTCCGGCTCCGGGTGCAGCGCCGGGCTCGGGAGGAGGCGGAGGGGGCGGCGGAACATAGCCAGCCGGGAGCGGAATGCCCTGCGTGCCGCAATCGATGCGTCCGTTGGTGGCTTCCGCCGACATGAACAGCAGATGGCCATACACCGAGACATCGCCCTGACCGCCGGGGCAGACCAGTGAGGTACCCAGCGCGGTTTTCGCGGGGTTGTCGATGTCATAAAAATTGATGCCGTTGTAGTTGCCGACAAAGAGATGGTTGCCGCTGAAGGCGAGATCGGAATTGGTGGAACCGTAGGAAACGCTGGGACCCCGCGGCGGCTGGTTGCCGCCTTCGCGCCCGGCCTGATTGTTACCTCCGCGGCCACCTTCGCGCGGCGGCGGCGCCGGGGTAACGACCACGGCGTCGAAGCCGGGAGGCTTCGGCAGGGACACGACCCGCTCCATTCCCCAGGCGACTTCGGCGGCGTCGTGCAATCCGCCCTTGAGCCCAATGCGGGGATCGTCGGCGGGAGCCCGGGGATTGGACGGCGCGGGCGAAACGGGTTGCCCGGCGCAGAGCATCGTGAACGAGACAGCGACAGCGAGCGTTCCGATGACGGCACTGCGCGAAGAACGTGAGGTCAATTCGATCATGGTTTCTCCTTCAACATGCTCTGCATGATTTTAATTTCTGCGGCCTGGGTATTATCCACGTCGGTCGAGAAGTCGTAGAGCTGGGGATCCTGTCCCGCCGCCGGCGTGTCGAACAATTCCTGCACCATGGTGAGTGCGCCGGTGTGATGCTGGATCATTCCGGTCAGGAACAGGCGGTCGAAGGTCGCGCCGCTGGCTTTCGCGAGGGCCTTCATCTGTTCGGGAGTCAACATGCCGGGCATGGGCGCCATCGAAGCCATGTCCATGTGCTGCATGTGGTCCATTCCCTTCATGTCGCCCATATGAGACATGTCCATCGGCACGGCCAGGCCCCGATCCGCAAGCCACTTCTGCATGAACTTGATTTCGTCGGTCTGCGAGATGCTGATCTTTTTGCCGAATGCCAGCAGCTTTTTGTTGTGCGTTCGCGACGGCATGAGGGCCGTCATTTCGACGGCCTGCATGTGGTGGTGGATCATGCCCTGCATGAAATCGACGTCGGCTTTGGTTGGCGCCCGCGGAGGTGCGCCGGCGGTCTCGGGCGTGAGGATCTTGCTATCGTGCCCGGGCGCTCCGGGTTGGACGATGACGGGGTGAGCAGGAGCGGTCGACTGCTGGGCGGACGCAGATGCGGACCCTGCTGTGGCGAGCAAAGAAATCAGGGCTGTGAAAACAAGCCAAAACCTAAGGGCCATGAGTCACTATAAACCATGGCTTCCTCAGGGTCAAATAGCCTTATTGTCTGATACGCTCATCGTGAGGAAAGGGAAAAAGGGGAAAGGGAAAAAGGGGACAGACCGCTCTGTCCACTTTCGGGCCTTTTGAGGTTTGGACTAGTTGGGAGAGGGACAGAGTGGTCCGTCCCCCTTTTTCGGTTACGGTTGCTTCGTGCCTGCGATGCGACCGGGCATGTCGGCCAGAACGTAGCACATTACGGCCAGAGTCGCGATATTCTTGCGAAAATCCTCGGCGTTCACTTTGTCGAGCGTATCGGCTTCGGTGTGGTGCCAGTCGAAATAGTGCTCGCCGGAAGTGCGCAGCCCCAGGCTCGGGACGCCTTCGCGGGTGATCGGCGCGATATCCGATCCGCCGCCGCCGCTGGTGATTTCGCCCGCACCGATGCGGTCCAGCAACTTGCCGATTTGCTGAAGCGTCACCATGGACGCCGGCTCCGCAGCCGACGGCTGTGCGGAAGCATTTCCACCGCGGCGTCCGCCGCCTTCAGCGCCGTATCCGAATCCGCGCGGCGCTTCGGCCCCGCCGTCCATCTCGATCGCCGCGACGTGATTCGACAGCTTATCCCCTAACCATGTTCGGTAGGCCTGCCCGCCGCGGCCGCCGTTTTCTTCATTCACCCAGAACACCACGCGAATGGTTCGGCGCGGCTGCAATCCCAACTTCTTGATGATCGCGACGGCCTGCAAGCTGGCCATGATGCCGCTGCCATCGTCCTGGGCCCCACGTCCGACGTCCCACGAGTCCAGATGCCCGCCGAGCACGACCACTTCCTCGGGATGCTCGCGGCCCGGAATTTCGCCCATCACATCGTTGCTATCGGCGTCGGGCTCCATGTGCGCGGCCATTTCGAGCGTGACGCGAATGGGAATTTTGGCGCCCTGGAAGCGCGCGAGCAGCGCGGCGTCTTCGAGACTGATCGCGGCTGCGGGAATTTTCGGCTGCGATTCATCGTAAGTCAACGCGCCGGTGTGCGGAATCTGCATCGCGAGCGGGGTAATGGATCGCACCAGCACCGCGACGGCGCCCAGCGCCGCGGCGCGCGACGGTCCATTGCTTCGATACACGACGGTCTGGCCGTAACCTTCATAAGGAGCGTTGAACAGGACGATTTTTCCGCGCACTCCGTCGCGGCCGAGATGCATCAGATCGTCGAAATTCCAAACCGCCACGACGTTCGCGGTGATTCCGCCGGGCGGCGTCCCCACGCTCATCCCCAGCCCGAGCATGTGCAGCGGCCGGGTTTCGGGTGCGATCAGCCGCGCCGATTCCGCACCACGCACCCAGTGCGGCACTTTGACCGGAATCAGGCGGACGTTGCTGAGTCCGTCGCGCTGCATGGTCTCCTGGGACCATTTGACGGCGCGATTGAGCGATTCCGAACCGCTCAGCCGGTTGCCGATGCGATCGCACAGATAGGCGAGCTTGTTATAGCCGTCGGTGTCGGCAAGCGCGGCGTCGATTAAGCGGTTGGCGGTAGCGCGATATTGGTCGGTCAGATTTTGAGAGAAGGCGAAAGTGGTAGCGGTGAGGATGAAGGCGATGAATTTTGACGATGTCATTGGCGACATCGTAGCACGCGTTTGGTTCGGGGCTGTTTCCATGCCGGCGTGCTAGCCCCAAGCTGACGCATGGGGCTTGACGTGTACGGCATATTGCCGTATTGTGGGGATGTCATGAAACGGGAGTCCCAACCCGCCGCCCGTCTGGAAGCGCGTCTACCCAATGAGGTGCTCACGCGACTGAAACGTGCCGCTGAGATCCAGGGGCGGACGCTCACGGATTTTGTTGTGGCCGCCGCGGACGAAGCCGCGTGCCGCGCCATCGAGCAAACGGAGATTATCCGTCTTTCCGCGGAGGACCAGCGGCGAATTGCCGCCGCGATTCTCGACCCTCCGGCCCCCAACCGCGCCCTGAAGAAAGCCGCCCGGCGATATCGTGAGCTGATTGCCACGGAATGACCGCGCCTTTCCGTATCGAGCGTCTTCGCACTGAGCCTTCGGGCGAAGCTCATGACCGCACAGCGTTTCGATGCGGCGAAGAAGTGCTGGATAGATATTTTCAGACGCAGGCAACGCAGGACATTCGCCGCCGCGTCGCGAATTGCTTCGTCGCCGTCGAACAAGCCACCGGAAGGGTCGCGGCTTTTTACACTTTGTCGGCGGCGAGCATTCCGTTTGTCGACCTGCCACCGGAAGAGACCAGGCGTTTGCCTCGGTATCCCACCTTGCCTGCCGTTCGGATTGGACGGCTGGCGGTCGACGAGCGGTTTCAGGGACGCGGCTTGGGAGCGGCGTTATTGATGAACGCCGCCGACCGAACCATGCAAACCGATGCCGCAGCATTCACGCTTCTGGTGGATGCCAAGAACGATCGGGCGGTGGCGTTCTATCGGCGTTACGGATTCCGCACTCTTTCGAGCCAGCCCCGGACGTTGTTTTTGCCACTGGCGACCGCGCAAACCGCGCTGAGGCGTCCGGCGCGGAGTTGAGCGATAGGAAAAAGTCCCAAGTTTACCCATGGGGCGGGTTCCCCCCTAGTCGGGAGTGAGTGGGTCAGTGGAACCAAATGAGGAACGATGCGAGGATCTACATTTCGCAAGGCCAAGTTGGCGGCACGATACGTGACAGACGGTCGCGAGAGAGCAGGAAGAAGAAATGCGGCCCAGCTTCAAGCATGTGATGCGCCGGAAAGTATGAGGCAGTCACCGGGGTACGATACTGAGCGGGAAAGAGAAAATCGCTGGAAGGGTGCGACCGGACCATGCCCATCAACTCGGCTTCGTTCGCCGCCACGACCAGCGTTGCAATCGGATCATCCGAGTTCAGGCCCCACTTCCGCAATTCCTGCCTGAATAATGGCCGGCGATCTTCGAGGTGATTGAAATCGTCGACGGTTACGCTAATTCCCATGCCAGTAAAGTCCACCAAAGAGAACGTGCCCCCGGTCATGCTGGGGCTCACGAGGGCATAACGCAAGCGCGCCAACGGGAGAACCGAGGCGTAGAGGTCGTCGGCCATGCCGACGCTTATGAGTTCGTTGCCGCGGCCCAGCTCACAATATGTTCGCAGGGGCTCCGACGTCTGCTGGACGGTTGTCCGGGCAAAAGAGAGACCCCACGGCTGGTGGGGGAACGCAACCTTGCAAGCGAACCCTGCAACTGCAAGAGCAAAGACCGCATAACTCCACCGTTTTCCCAGGGGCCAGTAGCAGGCCGCCGCCACCGCCATTGGCGGCATTGCCGGTATCAGATAGGTCACCGTGCGATAGTGCCAGGCCAGCGGCGCAGCGAGAAGCGGTCCCAGCCAACAGGCCATCAAGAGAGCTTCGAGAGACCGCTTCTTCAATGCCAGAATCAACGTGGGGATTGCGATCAGCAGCAGCGAGAAGAGAATCGGGTCCATCACGATTAGCCGTTTAAGGTAGAACACGAGGTGCGTTTCGCTCGTGGTCTGCGGAGGTGCACCGCCGCCGTATCCCAGAATCTGCGTCAGCACGTGTTCGGTCCAAAACCAGCGGCGATGGACGATCAGCTGGTAAACATACCATGGCGCGGCGAGCGTAAGAGAGGTGACGAAGACGGCGCAGACGCGCCTGAAGGTCGCGCGCCGTCCGGGAGGCGCGAGCAGCCAGTATAATCCGAACGCAGCCAGCGGCAATACTCCCGCCACTGTTTTCGTGAGGATGGCGCCGGCAACCGACACAGCGAATCCCCAAAACGCCAGCATCGATTCGAGCGAGGAATCCATGAACAGCCAATACATCGCCGCGATGTCGAAGGCAGCCAGGAGCGCGTCGGTCAGGACCATAGCGCCGCTGACATTCCACAGGTGATCGGAAATCAAAAGTATCGCCGAAGCGGCGCCTGCCTGCCAGGAGCGAATCCGAACGCCGATCAGGTACACCATTCCGACTGCCAACCCGCAAAGAAGCGCCAGCGGAAAACGTACCGTAAAGCGCGAAATGCCGAGCATCCTCGCCGATGCCGCGGAGATCCACATAAACAGTGGTGGCTTGTAGAATGAATAACGGCCCATGTAGCGTGGCGTAAGCCAATCGCCTCGCTGGACCATCCCGATCACGCTGTTTACAAAAAACGATTCGTCTTGAGCAGTAATCCTAGCGACGGGGTCCAGAAAATCTCCGTCAATGCCAACTCGCGCGGCGCGAATCAGCAGGCACGTCGAAGCGAATACGACGATGCAAAACCAACCAAAGCGTTTAGCAACCATGATATCGACATCCGTCGAGGCAGGCCCGCTGCTCAGGCAGTGGAAGGCACAGATGTAACGACCACGCCGATCCGGGACTCCCGCAAAGTTTCAGCCGTCAAGGTCTTGCCATCCATCTGAGCTTGCACAGCCGCCACAAGTTACGGAATGCGTCGCCCAGGGCAGCATTGCTGACCGTAACGCCGTCTGTTGAATACGTGATTGGCACTTCGGTTATCTTCAGATCGCGGCAATAATACTTGATCTCGGTCTGAAAAAAATGGGCGTGGGATTGAATTCCCCGCTCTAGCACCATTTGAAGGCTGCTTCGCGAAAACAGCTCGAATCCGCTAGTCATATCCGAGAGGTGCGTGCCCAGAAGCGCGTTGGTAAGAACGGATCCTCCGCGGCTGAAGAGCCAGCGCCGAAAGGAACTGTTGACTATCGCTCCACCGGAGACGAACCTGCTGCCGAAGACGCAATCATAGCCCCCTTCGACCGCGTCGAGGAACTTCGGAATATCCTCCGGGAGATGGCTAAAACCAGCGTCCATTTCCAGGATGTAATCGTGTCCGCCTAAGAGGGCCTCTCTGTAGCCGCGAACATAAGCGTCGACGATACAGCGATTTTCCGGCGCCCAGACTACGCGAAGACGCGGCTCTCGCACCGCATAGGCCGATAGCAGCTCTCGGGTTCCGTCCCCTGAAACGCGATCGAGCACCGCGTAGAAATTCACCGCTCTTAACTCTCCGCATCGATCCAGAGCTTCCTGGACGAGAGGGACGGCGGAATCAGCCTCATTCCCCATAGGAGAAATGATGCCCAAGGAGATGCTCGCTTGGGCGAGACGGCGACCCGCGTCACAGACGACCGCCACTCCTCCGCGGGTTGATTTGCGTGGCTTGTTCAAAATGTCCGTCCGGCGATTGCGCATTGACGGGGTTCCTTAAATCATGGCATTTCTTACTGCCTACTTGAACCTCAGGAGTGTGAACGCGGCACTCTTCAGCGATCTAGTGCGTCAGCGAATAGATGACGTCATTGACGCCGATGCGCATTCCCAGCGCTGAAAAGGGCTCGGGGTAACGCGGGTCGTCAGCCCACTCCCAGGAATCGCCGATGTCGGAGTTGAACGACATCACCACCATCAGACGATGATGATCGTCGTAGATTCCCTTCCACTGCGCGGGATTGCCGGCGACGCGCTGGTTGTTATACCCGCGTCCGCCGAGCGCCCATTGGCCCAGGATCTGGTAGCGATCGCTCAAATCGTAAACCGCGTGAAAGACCGGATCGGCGTCGTCGATCTCGACGATTTCGCGATCCGGGAAGACCAGCTTCATGCTCTCGTCGAAGCGGGCCCACTCGTCGGGACCCCAGAAATCGTCGAGCATCAGGAAGCCGCCGCGGAGCAGGTAATCGCGCAGCTTGGCGGCCATGTCGGGGGTGAGTTTCCAATCGCCCATTTCGCCGGCGGCCAGCCAAGGCCAGTTGAACACGTCGTCGCCGTCGTCGAGATTGACGGGCTGCTCCACCGAACGGACGTTGAGCCGCGTGAGGCGGCGCAAAGCCATGGCGAAGTGGCGATCGGCGCGCGGATAATCCTGGGTCCAACTAGTGCCGCCCTCGCGCCAGTCGCCATAGCCGCGGCGCCATCCGCCGAAGCGGGCTTGCGGATGCGGCGGATACATCAGGCGCGCAAAGATAAATTCGGTGTGGTCCTGATAATCGGCGGGGAGCGGGATATCGTCGTAGGGTTCCATGCTCGGGTAAACACGGAAGGGACGCTGATAGGCGCACAGCGTGGCGACAAAGGCGATGCCGATACCGATTCCGAATTGCCAGCGGGTTGTCCGGAAACTCATCTCACTGACCTAAGGCGAGCATATCATTCCCGGGGAAGGGAAGCACAGCTACTGTGTTGTCTTAGGAGAACTCGGCAACTGCAAAGAAGGAGCTTCCGGGGCGTGGTTTGCGATCCGCCGCCACGTGCGCCTTTCGTACTGGAGGGCAGCAACAAACCCAAATACCAGGCAGGCATCCAACAGCAGGTTGAAAAGAAACTGATGTTTGGCGTTATCATAAGCGTCGCCGAGTGCAGCGACCAGGAAAGCCGTGAGGCAGCACGCCGCCAGGCAAGTCCCTAATTCCGTCCAGCGCCGGACAACCACCGGGGACCTCCTGTTGAGGATCGAAACCAGGCACCCGCCAACAACCGCCAATAGCAGCGCAACGAGAAGAAGCGGGCCAACTCGCGATAACCCCCGCTCGTGGAAGCGGCTCCACAGAGCGATCGCGTCGCTTCTGGCCCCCGGAGGCCGTCCGGCGGATATGTCGAAGTTGCCGCAGAACTCCGGCCGCAAAGAAAGGTAGGTAGGAAGGAGCGCTCTGACATGCCGCCACGTCCGTGCGGGCCGTCTCACGTAGAATTCAGTCAATCTGAAAGGAGTAACGTTCGCCAGAATCGCGTTTACCAGGACTCCATCGGCTACACCGGTGTCTGGGCTCCAAGGGAGTGTTCCGGAGTACCGCGCATAAACGGGATTGAGGCCGAGCGCGATCAAGTCCGATTGAGGATCGAGGGACCCCGGTAGAATCCCGTAGAACACCGCGTTGTAGAGAGGCGTCACTTTGGGGGCCGGCAGAAGGGAACGATACATGACGGTTCCCGCGACGACCATAGCCATTACGCCTGCGATGGCTGCGCCTCGAATTTTTCGGTCGAGGGCACGCCACGCGATGCTGAGACCATACGCACCCAAAGGAATGCAAAGAGGCGCATTCTGGGTCTTCGCCATGATCCAAAGAATTGCAAAAATGTTCCAGCGGACTACCGGCCCGAGTGCGATTCGTTCGCTGGTACAAAGAGTGATGCTCTCGGCCAATAGAAACAAGAACCAGATACATGACGAGGGCTCGGTATACAAAGAATTCCAGTAGGCGACGTAGGCAGTGTCCGTCAGCACGAAAAGTATCAATGCCCAAATGATCCCGTACATCGCCAAGCCTCGCGTGACATAAAACAGCCGGGCCAGCGCCGACAAAAAAAGCATCATGTGAAGGAAGCCGAAAAGCGTAATATCAAATGTTCCGGGGCCCGCAAAAAAATTGTGCAACACGATGGCAGTCTTGGCTGGAATAATTTCTGAAGTGAGTTGCTCAAACCGCGGCGCGCGGTAGCTGGGGTCCTCAACGTATCTACGGGTAACGTATGAATACTTGTGCTCAGGCCCCTTCGGCACGGGCGCGTAGCCCAAGGGTCCAAGCAGCTTCATAAAATCGCCCTGGTCAGCCAGGCCAATAATCGGGGGGAAAAAGAGTTGCCAGGAAACCAGCGCTCCGGCCAGCATCAGGGCTAGAAACAGTTGGATAATCCGCCTCCCTGAGCCCGCTACTGGTCGGTACATTGATTGCCTTCTATGCGGTTCAGATTGAGCGCGACCCCCGGAGCGGAGAGGATGCAGCGTGTTTTCATCTGATAACCCGAGATGCGATTCCCGCGAATCACATTGTCACGCATCTTTGCAGGCCGTTCCGCGCCTCGCCCCAGGTAGATCCCGGCCTCCAGCATTTCAGGTTCATCGCTCTTGAAGATGCAGCCAAATGTCTTTGCGTTCTCGTTGCAGTGGGCCTGATTCAGATGAGTGAAAACATTGCCAATCACTTGGTGCCCGCTGCCAATCATGAATAGTCCGCCAAATTTTGTACCGTCGATGCGATTGTTCAAGATTTCGATGTTCTCGGAGCGCATATCCGGATTCGCGTTGTTCATCACGATGCCGAAATGCCCGGAGGGATAATCTTGCGGGCCGCGGCGGCTGACGCACTGGTTCTCGCGAACCGTTCCGTCGTGAAATCCGTCGAGATCGATGCATTTCCCGTTGATGTCATCGAATTTATTCGACGCGTAAACCGAGTGATCGACGTTGCCGGCCGTATCGATGGTCACCGGCGTGCCCCCGTGTTCGACGTCGACCACGTCCACGGGAAACCCGATGTGGGCGCCGGTATTCTGCTCCACGCGCACGCGCGTCGCGTGGCCGATTTCAATGGCGTCGCGGCCGATGGTGTCGAAGCGATTGTTCGAGATCACGCCATCCTGCAAACGCGGCGACGTGTACAGCGAATGGGTCCACACGCCGTTGCCGTGGATGCGCCGCAGCGTGGAATCGCGCACTTCGAAATTGGAGGATCCCTCTTCGATCAGGATCCCGCCGGTCGAGTTGTTGCGGCCTTTGGCGTCAAGCGAACCGGAATCCTCCACTTGAGCGCGCGCGATGCGAATCGCGGAGGACCGGCTGACCAGAATCGCGAATCCACTGATGGAGCTGAAGCGCAGCTCGGTGAGATCCAGGCCATCCGCGCGGTCGAACAAGACGCCGTTGTCATGGTAGTAAATGCGGAATGCGTTTTCCGGCGGCGCCATTTCCCTCGCCTTGCCGATCGTCAAATGGCTGCCTTCCATCGATATATCGCGCAGCGCGATGCGGCTGACGCCTTCGCCGACAATGATCGCGCGGCCCTCGAATCCGTCGGCGGCCCGGAGCAGCGTGGCCGATCCGACGATTTCAAGATCGTGGGCGCCGGGCGCGAGCCGCAGCTCCGAGGAAACCTGGATGACTCCGCTGGGCAATCGGATGGTGCCGGTCGATTGCGAGGCGAGCATTTTGCGCACACGGTTCTCGGCTGAGCCTGAGCAGCCCGTCGCCGTCAGAAGGGCGAGAACACATGTGATCGCGGCGAGAGTCGGCGTTAAGAAACTGTTGAAAAGGGCCACCGCAGGGCATGGCCCTGCGCCACTCGACTTTAATTCGCGGGTTTTGTCAGCCACTCGCCGATCCATTCGAGGAACTGGTTGTACCACAGGACGCTGTTTTGCGGTTTCAGAACCCAGTGGCCTTCGTCGGGGAAAACAACCAGCTTGGAAGGCACCTTCTTCATCTGCAATGCGGTGAACAATTGCAACCCCTGATCCACGGGCACGCGATAATCCAGCTCTCCGTGGAACACCAGCGTCGGCGTTTTGAAATTCTGCGCGTAGTAGCTGGGCGACCACTTCTCATACATCTCCGGATTATCCCAGGGCATGCCTTTGAACTCCCACAGCGGGAACCACAGCTCTTCGGTTGCGCCGGCCATGCTGCGGAGATCGTACACGCCGTCGTGCGAGACCATGGCTTTGAATCGAGTGGTGTGGCCGAGCAGCCAGTCGATCATATATCCACCGTAGGATCCGCCGGCGGCGGCCATGCGATCGGGGTCCGCATAGGGCAGCGCGGCGACGTGATCCACAATCGCCATGATGTCGTCGTAGACTTTGCCGCCCCAGTCGCCATTTATATCGTCGATGAATTTTTGCCCGTAACCGGTGGACCCGCGCGGATTCGGCATCACCACCAGATAGCCGGCCGACGCGAAAACCTGCGCGTTCCAGCGATACGTCCAGGTCTCGCCCCAGGCGCCTTGCGGGCCGCCGTGAATCAGGTAGAGCACCGGATACTTTTGCGATTCGGAAAAATTCGGCGGCTTGACGACGAAGGCCGCCACCTTCGTGCGATCCGAACTTTCCGCCGAGATTTCTTCGAGCGGAGCGATCGCCGCGGAGTTAAGCAGTGAATCGTTCAAGTGCGTCAGCGCGATGGGCGTGCTGCCTCCCGCCGACGATACGCGATACAGCTCGGTGGGATGCGAGCCGCTCTGATCGCTGTAGATCATGAAATTTCCGTCGGAGTTGAACTGCACGTCGTCGACGCTGAACGCGCCGGAAAGAATATTGCGCGACCCGCCGCCGGTCACCGCGATCATGCGCAAGCCGGTGCGCCCGCGATCCTCGACGGTGTAAAACAGACGCGTCGAATCCGGCGTCCAGGTCATCGACTCGACCCAGTTGTCCAGCCCTTCGGAAAGGTCTTTGATACGGCCGGAGGAGCGCTCATAGACCATCAGACGCCAGCGGTCGCTTTCATAACCGGGCCGGGCCTGCGAGCGGAACGCGATATACTTTCCGTCCGGCGAATATAGCGGCGAGTTGTCGGCGCCGGGACTGGTCGAGATTTTCTTCGTGTCGTTACCAGGAGCAGGGCCGCTGATGGGGACAGTAAAGATATCCGAGTTGGTGCTGGTGGCGGGGACCGCGTCCAGGTTGGCGCTGTAAGCGACCTCGGCCGAATCCGGCGAAATCGCGTAATCGTCGGGACCGCCCAGTGAAAACGGCGGCACATCGCGATCGCCGGGCGTGAGATCTTTCACCTCCGTGCCGTCGGTGTTCATCGAAAGGATGTGCTGGCGCCGCTTGCTCTCCCACTGGTTCCAGTGGCGATACAGCAGAGATGTGTAGATCCGGGCGTGAACCTTGCTCTTGGCTTCCGCATCGATCTTCGATTTGTTGCACGCGTCGTCGGCGCCGCATTCGGGATAGACGTTGGAGACGAATACGATTTTCTTGCCGTCGGGCGAAAGCAAAATGCCGCCGGCTTCGGTGGAAAGATGGGTGATCTGCCGCGCGCCGGCGCCGTCCGGATTCATAAGCCAGACCTGCGCCGATCCGTCGCGCGGCGACCCGTCGCGATTCGACACGTAGTAAATGTGTTTGGAATCGGGCGACCAGCGCGGGCGCTCATTATCGGTGCCGTCGTGGGTGATCTGGCGCGGAAATCCGCCGGCTACAGGTACCGCGTAAATCTGCTTGGGCTTGGTGTTCTGGTCGACATCGACGGTCTGGACGGTGAACGCGACGGTTCTTCCGTCGGGCGAAAGGGCCGGCTCGCTGACGCGCGATAGCCGAAGCATGGTTTGTACATCGAAGGGCTGCTTCTGCGCAAGAGCGGCAGCGGCGGCGAACGTCAACATCAGCGCGAGGCGCATATATACGATTCTATCGATATGGACAAGCACACAAATGCTGACACAAGTGTCAACCAGGCGGAAACGCTCCGCGGCCTGCATCGACGCATGCCGGATCACATGCTGGTACTGCCGAATGCGTGGGATGTCGCGAGCGCGCGGATTTTTGAGCGCGCCGGATTTCCGGCGATCGCTACAACCAGCGCGGGCGTAGCCTTTGCCCTGGGTTATCCCGACGGCGAGCGGCTGTCGCGAGAGGAGATGACGGAAGCGGTCGCACGGATTGCGCGCGCCGTGAAGGTCCCGGTCACCGCCGACGTCGAAGCCGGCTACGGCCATCCTGTCGAGACTGCGCGGCAGGTATGGGCGGCGGGCGCGGTGGGAATGAATCTTGAAGACGTTACCGGCGACCGGCTTCACGATCTGGCGCCGCAGATCGCCGCGATCCGCGGAATTCGCGCCGCCTTTCCCCATATGGTGATCAATGCCCGCACCGATATTCTGCTGAACGCGATCGGCGAAGAAGCCACGCGGTTCGATCGCGCCGTGGAACGATTGAATGCGTATGCCGAAGCGGGCGCCGATTGCCTGTTCGCGCCGGGCGTCCGGGATCGCGAGACGATTCGAAGGCTCGCGAAGGCGGTGCGCGGTCCGCTGAATATTCTGGCGACGGTGGGGTCGCCGGACCTCGCGGAGATGAAAGCGCTGGGCGTGGCGCGCGTGAGCGTGGGGTCGGGGCCGATGCGCGCGACGCTGGGCTTGGTGGATCGTATCGCTAAGGAGTTGAGGGATCGAGGGACGTATACGGCGATGGTCGACGGTGCGATTCCGTACGGCGATGTGAATCTTCTGCTGCGGCGTTAGGTTTTGCGGAACTTGGACCCAATGAGCATCGCAAGCCCCACGAACGCAGCGCCCCAGCACGCTCCGATCGCGATCAGCCTCACGACGTCAACGCTGCGGATGTCCTGAAAGCGTGGATTCCCCAGGATATTCATGAACGCCACGAAGCCGGTGAACAAGGGCAGAACGATTAGCCCGAAAATAACTCTGCGCTTTATTTGAATCGTGCTTTCCCCAGTTGGTTGCATAGCCCTCCCCGGAGCTGTACGACTATATCACGGCTTGGTGGGCTTGACGCGGGAAATATACCGGCCGAGCCACGCGAGCGCTTCTTCTTCCGTTGAAAACTCGCCGTCGGATTGCGCTTCGTACGCCGTGCGCGTGACTTCACCAATGTGCTCGCCGGGACGGTCGTTGAAATACGGCAGCACGTGTCGGCCGAGAATCAACGGCGCTTGCGGTTTTTCCCCGACCGATTGCGCCGCCGCCATATCGCGAATCCGCGCCGCGGATTCCGGCAACTCTCGCGGCCGCGGCGGACGTCCGGAAGCGTCGGCTTCAATCAGGCGAACCAGTTGCGCGATGCTCGCGGGTGCGAGGCGTACGGCCAACCGGCGAACCGCGCGCGGCGTAACCTCCGGCCCGATGCTCGAATGCGCCAGATGATTCTCCACCAGCTTCGCCACTTGCTCGACGATCGCGTTCTTGATCCCGATGCGCGTCAGAAACTGGCGAGCCTGCGGACCGGCCGCGGCCTCATGACCCCAGGCGGTCCAGCGCATGCGTCCGTCGCGTTCCCGCAGCGCCGTGGTATCGGCTTTGGCGAAATCGTGGGCGAGCGCGGCGAACATCAGCACCGCGCGATCGTCTTCCTGGACTCCATCGCGGTCAGCGATGCGAGCGGCTTCGTTCAGTACCAGCATGGTGTGGATCGCGACATCGCCTTCGGGGTGCCACTCGGGGTCCTGCGGCACGCCACGCAGCTTTTCGATTTCGGGAAAGTGCTGAAGCCATCCGGTGTCCGCAAGGTAATCGGACATGCGGCCAGGATGTCCGGACTTGGTGGCCCACTTCATGAACTCTTCGGCGACGCGCTCCCTGACGAGGGTCGGGTATTCGTTCGCGATGGAGCGGGCGAGCTCAGCGGTTGAGGTGTCGACGGTTAAGTCGAAGCGGCAGGCGAACTGCATCCCGCGCAGGACGCGCAGGGGGTCTTCCGAGAAAGCTGCGCTGGTCGCGCGGAGCACGCGATTCTCCAGGTCCGCGCGGCCGCCGAAATAATCCAGCAACTCGCCCGCGAGCGGATCGAAAGCCATCGCGTTGATGGTGAAATCGCGGCGGCTGGCGGCTTCCTGGGGGGTAATCGAAGGATCGAAGGTGGTCAGGAAATCGCGATGCGCGGGACCAGTCTTGCTATCGCGTCGGGGGACGCTGAAGTCGCACGCACTGCCCTCAGGTGTCCGGAATTTCACGACCCCGAACGACTTGCCGACCAGATCGACGCGCCCGTGCGCTTTCAGAAAATCGGCCAGCGCATCGTAAGCGATTCCGTAAACTTCGATATCGATGTCTTTCGGATTGAGGCCGAGCAGGGCATCGCGCACGGCCCCGCCGGCGATCAGCGCGCGATAGCCCGCGGCATGAAAGTCGCGCACGATGCGCTCAAGCGCGGGCGAGAGGTCGAGCATTTAACTACTGCTCAGTCGGACGCTTCGCGTTCTCATTCCCGTTCAAAAACCGATCGAACCAATAGCACTGCCAGTTCATGCTCTCCACCAGATGCTTCGGCTCGCCGGTGCGGGTCAGGTTGTGATTTTCGCGCGGAAACATCACGATCTCCGAAGTCACGTGATAGTGCTGTAGAGCGCGGAACCACTGCTCGCCCTGCTCGATCGGCACCCGAAAATCGTTGTCGGAATGCAGCACCAGCGTGGGCGTCTTCACGTTGGCGGCCAGGCGCAGCGGCGAGTACTTCCAGTATTCGTCGTAGTTGTGAAAAATGTCGCCGCCGAAATCGCGCTCATGACCATAGGCGCCGTCGCGAGTGCCGTCGTCGCTCACGAAATTCGAAATGCCGCGCAGCGTCACCGCCGCCTTGAACAGATTGGTTTGCGTGACAATCCAATTGGTCATGAAGCCGCCATACGACCCGCCCGTAACTCCGAGGCGGTCGCGATCGATCCATACATTCCGCTTCAAAACTTCATCGACGCCGGTCATGATATCGGTGTACGCCTTGCCGCCCCATTCATGCGCGACGCCGCGCTGGAACGCCTGCCCGTACCCGGTGGATCCGCGCGGATTGCAGAAAAATACCGCCCAGCCGCGCGCCGCATAGACTTGAAATTCCTGATACCAGTCGACGCCATACATTCCGGCGGGCCCGCCGTGAATACTGACCACCATCGGATATTTTTTGCCGGCCTGCCAGCCGACCGGCTTCACCAGAAATCCGTCAATGGGAAGGCCGTCGGCTGCTTTGTAGGGCATGCGCTCGACTTTAGCCAGATCGAGTTTGCTCCACAACGCGGAATTCAAGTGCGTAAGCTGGCGTGCGTACGTGCCGCCCATGTCGCGAACCCAAAGATCGTCGAGATGCTCGAAGTCGTTCGTGAGATACGCGATAGTTCCGCTCGCGTCGTTGAACGCGAATCCGTGCGCATTGCGGGCCCCGGTTGTGATTGGTTGAACCACACCCGTCGCCCACTCCAGCCGGAACAGATGAGTTTCGCCTTTCACGCCGGAGCCGAAGTAGATCGCGTTTCCGTGGTTAGCCCAGTTCATCTCGCCGACCACCTGATCGAAACCCTTCGACGCCGCGACGGATGGCTGCCCGCCTTTCCCGGACGCGATGTAGATCTGCGGCGGATCGTCCTCATCGGTGCTGCCCAGGAACGCGATTTCGCCATGCTCGGACCAGCGCGGGCTGCGATCCGGCCCCTCATGATCGGAAATTTTGGTTAGCGCGCCGCCGGTCGCCGCGATCACCCACACGTCGGTGTTGTGGCTGCCGTCGAATTCGCGGCCGGTGCGATCGGAGACGAACGCGAGGCGCGACGAATCCGGCGACCAGTGCGGATCGGTATCGTTCCAATCGTTGCCGTCGGTGATCTGCTTGGCTTCGCCGGTTTTGGCGTCGACCACCACGACGTGGGATCGCTTGTCGTCGAACCAGCCGGTGTCGTTGAACTTATAACTGATGTGGGTGTAGTGGCGGACGTCGCTCGATTTGCTCGGTGGAGGGCCGGTGCGCGTCAGGCCCACGATGCGCGTCGAATCCGGCGACCACTCGATGTTGGAGATTCCGTCGTCGAGGCTGGTCAGACGCCGGGCTTCGCCGCCGTTGGTCGAGAGCAGCCAGACCTGAGTCTTTCCGCCTTCTCGCGCCGAAAGAAACGCCAGGTACTTTCCGTCCGGCGACCAGCGCGGTGAACTGGACGAAACCGATTCGCCGGTGAACGGCATCGGCGGGCGTGATCCGTCGATAGCCGCGGTGAAGATCCCCGACTTGCGGCGGTTCGCCTTCTGATCGATGGTCGAGACGGTGTAGGCCACCGATTTGCCGTCGGGCGACATCTGAGGATCGTTGGCGGTCTCGAAGGCGAGGTAATCTTCAGCGGTCATGCCGCGGCGCTGGCCCGAGAGATTGAGGCACGCGAGGCACACCAAGCAGGTGAAGAAGAAGCACTGGACGAATCGGCGCATATTCCTAAGGATAATCGCCCGGCGGTTGTCGCGGAGTGGTGGGCGAGCCAGGCGCAAAAAAATGGGCCACGCCGAATCCGGCATGGCCCACTAAGGCTGGAGCGGAGAATTATTTACTTTTGTAGAAGCACCAGGATTTGCTGCGGGGCGGTATTGGCTTGGGCCAGCGCGGCGATACCCGCCTGCAACTGAATCTGCGCTTTGGTGAGGTTGGCCGATGCCGTGGCCAGATTCGCGTCGCGAATCCCGGATTCGGCCGCCGCGATGTTGGTCAACTGCGAGTTGGCCAGGTTGACGGCGTAGTTCATGGCATTCTCACCCTGACCGACAGAAGCCTGTGCGTCGCCGAGAATCGCGACCGAGTTCGCCAGTTGGTTCACCGCCGCGGTCGCGGTCGAGATGTTGCTGATATCGGCCGTCGCCGCCGTGCCTTGGATCGCCGAGGTCAATACGGGACCTCCGCTGAAGCCCGTGCCTCCGTCGGCGAGTCCGACGTCGGTGGTGCCATTAGCGCTGATCGTAGACGCCCCCAGGGTGACCTTGAACGTACCACCAGCGCTGAGGAACCGTACGCCTTCCGCGCCGTTGACGGGTGTGCTGGCCGTGGTTCCCTGTTCCTTCACTGCCGCGATGTTCTTCAAGGTGCCATCGTTCGAAGCCAGAATCGCCGCGTTGATAGTACCCACCGCCTGATCCAGATTGCCGGCGTTGGCGGTGGTGAGATTGACGTTGAGGGAATGCTCCGCCCCTGCGGAGTCCACCGCCGAAACGGTCACCGTCTGAGCGTCGCCTGGGTCCACCAATCCTGTGAATGCGTAAACGTCCGTGTTGGTCCCGCCGTTCACGCTGGATTGCGCGCCGGCGGAGTTGACGGTATCCTTGGCCGCATAGGCGCTGGTCCCGTTCGCCACGGTCACCGCCGCGGCGCCGTTGCCCGGTACCCCGAAACCGAAGTCATTGGTGGCCGAGTCCGCGAACTGAATACGGAAGTTCGCGCTGCTGCCGGCGGTGGTGGAGATGGTGACATGTGTGCCATCGGCCGTGGACGCCACCAAGCCTGCCGCTCGCAGCGTTGCGTTGGCCTGGAACGCCGCGTTCAAGTTGGTGAGAGAGGTGGCTACCGTAGCCGAGCTGACCACGGGGCCGACGTCGATAGCAGCCCCGCCATTGATCGAGACCGAGACGTCCTGGCTGCCGGCGGCCAGCGTGGTGGCGGCGGCCGTAATCGTGTTGTAGTTGAAGGTACCAGCGCCGCTCCCTATGCCCGCTGAAGTGGACTGCGTGCCGTACCCCAGCACATTGTTGGTGTCGCCCGCCGTAAGAACCTTGAAGCTGCTCCCGCCCGGGCCTTCGAAGCTGATGTTGGCGCCCGAGTTAGTTACCACGGCCTTGATTCCCGTGGCCGCTACAGCGGCAGTGGCGGCGATTTGCGCATTGATCAAAGCTGCCGCGGCGGTAGCCGTGGTGACCGTTGTGGCGAGAGCGACTGTAAGGTCGTTGGACACCGTGCCGTTCAGACCGTCGCCGAGGATGCGGATCTTAACGCTCTCGGCGGCCGTGGGAGTGACGTAAGCGTTCGACGCCGTCGCCGAGTTAGCGGTCGCGCCGGTGGCCACCAGCACAGGTCCGGCAACGGCCTGGAAGTTGCCCAACACCGCGTTGGCTATCTGGTCGTCGCCTTGCACCTGAAATGCCGTGCTTGAGGAAGTGAACGTCAACTGCTGCGTGTTGGTCGCGCTGGTATTGACCGCGGCCGTGATATTCGCGTTCTTGAACGCCGTCGCCTGCTGGCTCGCGCCGTTGCCCGCGTTCGTAATCGCCAGATTGACGGCGGTCGCGAGCGTAGCCGCGTTCGTGACGCCGGTCAGATTTACGGCGATTTGCACCACGTTGCTTCCATCCGCGTTGGTGAATCCCGGACCAGTGATGTTGAAGTTGGTGGTGTTGTTGCTGATGGACGCTTGGTTCGACACGTTAGCCAGGATGGCCTGGACGCTGGTAGCGCTCCCCACGCCGATGTCGGTGGTGGACAGGCCGGACGCCTGCACGCCTTGCAGACCGAGGCTCTTGGCGTCTACGGTCGCCTGGCTGAGGTTCACCGCAACCGTCCCGTTCTGCGACGCCGTGATGCTGCCGGAGGCCGTTCCGCCGCCGACGAACACATTCAAGTTGGTGGCGAACGCGCCGCCCTGATTCAGGCCGATGGCCTGCGCCTGCCGATTGACTTCCTGAATGATCGCCTGAAACGAGGAGTTCAACACTCCGCGGTCCCCGGTGAAGGTTCCCGAGGCGGACTCGGTAGCCAAGGTGCGGGCGCTGTCGAGAAGCTGGGAAATGTTGCTGATGCCGCCGTCGGCAATCTGCAGCTGGCTCAGACCGTCATTGGCGTTCTGAAGCCCCTGCGTGAGCACCGCTTCATTCGACCGGTCCGCGTTGGCGATGGCGAGGCCCGCCGCGTCGTCTCCCGAATTGATGATGCGCAGGCCCGAGGTCACCTGGTTGATCGTCTCGCTCTGGAAAATCGACGTCTTTCGCAGATAGTTCTCCGCCTGCAAAGACGCAACATTAGTGTTAATTGAAAAACTGCCCATTTTCGCTCCTTGAAATTGACTTACCGGAAATCCTTTCCCGGTTTTTACACTGGCCTTATCGGGCGGGCCGCCGGGAGCTTGAAGAAAATCATCGTAGACTGCCAAGAATCCGGTGGACTGCCTCAGGAGAGGCCGTGCGAGCGGCAGCCGCGTTCTCGCGGCCGGTGAGGTGAATCTCCTTACGCAGCACCGTAACCTCCTTCGGAGCCCGAATCCCGAGCTTCACGTGGGAGCCGCTGCACTCCAGAATCTCGATTTCGACGTCGTCGCCGATAAACAGCGCTTCTCCCGCCCGGCGGCGGATCACCAGCATGTCTCGACCGCCACTGCCAGCGCGTGTTGGTGCGAATAGCGCGAATCCGAACGCACCGCCTGCACCGCGCGGCGCGAAGCCCGGTCGATCACTACCGGAGCCAATAAATTGGCGGTCGGCCGGCCGCTTTCTGGCGCGGAGAGAATCGCGAGACAGATCACTTCCCCCCGCGGCGGCTGACGATTCTCAACCAGCCCGAGATAGTGAAGATCGTCGCTCGACAGATCCAACTGGTACCCCGGCTCGATCGCTTCCACCGGCGCGGCAACAAAACAAAGCTCCGGCAAGTCCAGGCTTTGCAGAAACATAAGGGGCGGGGCAGTCCGGCATTCCACCAGCGCAAACGCCCGGTGCGTTTCGAATCCAGGCAAGCCCAGCGGGAAGTGAAGCGCGGCGGCTTCGTCGACCTCTATGGGGCCGAACCGGCGAGTCAGAATTTGCAGCATCCGCGGAAGTAGCAGCAATCCCCGGGCCAACTCGGCCTTCGCCAGCGGAATCTCAGGGTCCCGTCATCCGATCGGGCCGCACCCATTCGGCGAACTGCTCCGCCGTGACAAATCCCGATTGGATCGCGGCCTCGCGCAGGCTGATTCCTTCCCGATGCGCGGCCATGGCGATCTTCGCGGACTTCTCATAACCGATGTGCGGATTCAGCGCCGTCACCAGCATTAATGAGTTCTCCAGGTTTTCGCGAATCCGGTCCCGATCCGGTTCGATGCCGCGCGCGCACCGCTCGTCGAAGGACCGGGAGGCATCGGCGAGCAGCTCGATCGATTCGAGCAGGTTGTGCAGGATCACCGGCTTGTACACGTTGAGCTGAAAGTTCCCCTGCGAGGCGGCGAACGCGACCGCCTGATCGTTACCGTAAACCTGCACCACCACCTGCGTCAGCGCCTCGCATTGCGTCGGATTTATTTTGCCGGGCATGATCGAGGAGCCCGGCTCATTATCGGGAATGAGCAGCTCGCCTAGTCCGGCGCGTGGACCGGAGGCGTGCCAGCGGACGTCGTTGGCGATCTTCATCAGCGCGCCGGCCAGCGTGCGAATCGCGCCGCTCGCGTTGGCCATCGCGTCGTGAGCAGAAAGCGCCGAGAACTTGTTCGGAGCCGAAACGAACGGCCTTCCGGTTTCTTCGCCGATCTTGCGCGCGGCCACCTCCCCGAATCGAGGAGGCGCGTTCAGTCCGGTGCCCACCGCCGTCCCGCCGATGGCCAGTTCGTAAAGCGGCGGCATCGCGCGGCGAATGCCCTCCACCGCCTGGTCCAGTTGCGCCACCCACCCGGAGACAATCTGGCCCAGCGTGACCGGCGTGGCGTCCTGCAAATGCGTGCGCCCGATCATCACGATGTCCGCAAATTCCGCGGATTTCGCCGCCAGCGTTTTGCGGAGTTGGGCCACCGCGGGAATCAGCGCAGTCTCAATCTGCTCCACCGTCGCGAGGTGCATCACCGTCGGAAACGTGTCGTTTGAGGACTGGCTGCGGTTCACGTCGTCGTTGGGATGAATGGGCTTTTTCGACCCGATGACACCGCCAGAGAGCTGAATGGCCCGGTTCCCGATCACTTCATTCGCGTTCATGTTGGATTGCGTGCCCGATCCGGTTTGAAAAACCACTAGCGGAAACTCGGCGTCCCATTTGCCGTCGATCACCTCCTGGGCGGCGCGAACGATGAGATCGGCTTTGTCTTGGGAGAGCTCGCCGAGTTCGGCATTTGCCAGCGCGGCGCATTTCTTCAGCACGCCCATCGCCCGAATCACCGGACGTCCCCAACGGAATCGACCGACGCCGATCGGGAAGTTTTCGATCGACCGCTGCGTCTGCGCGCCCCACAGATGTTCGGCGGGGACGTTTACATCCCCCAGTGAATCGTGTTCGACGCGCATGGCCATACTCCATAAGTAGCGCATCCGGCAAGCACCTGTGGCCCATGCGGGTGGCACAGGCTTCAGCCTGTGGTCGCTGCGATGCGCGCCAGGTCAGCGCTTCTGGCACTTCGGACAAAAATGCGTCCCGCGCTGCCCGACCACGATCTTCTTCACAGGCGACTCGCAATTCACGCACGCCTCGCCCTCGCGGCCGTATACGCGATGCAGCATTTGAAAATCGCCCCGCTTACCGTCGGCATCCACGTAATCCGATATCGACGACCCCCGATGCTCGATCGCCAGCGTAAGCACATCGCGCATGGATTGATACAGCAGCGCGGCGCGGGCGACCGTCAATCTCGACGCGATGGCGAGTGGATGGATGCCCGCCAGAAACAGCGCCTCATCTACATAAATATTTCCCATCCCCGCGAGAAACGCCTGATTCAGCAGCAGTGGCTTCACTCGCGATTTCCGCCCCCGCAATCGGCGGCAGAATTCCTCGAGCGCGATTTCGAGTGGCTCCGGCCCCAGTCGCGACGCTCGTTTCGGAGCATCCGCGCTCCATTCGATGCGGCCGAACTGCCTCGGATCGTCATACAGCAGCACGCCCTCGTTCAACGTGAAGACGCCGTGCGTGTGGGCGCCAGAGGCGCGGCGGCCGCCGGGCGCGCCGTCCATCAGCAACTTTCCGGTCATGCCGAGATGCACCGCGAGCGTTCCCCGATCGAGCGTCATCACGATGAACTTGCCTCGGCGCTGGACGCTCTGGATGGTGCGCCCGGCAAGCCGTGCCGCCAGTTTGGTGCGATCGCCGGGCGTGACGAATCGCGACGTGAATCGCGCGGACACGATCCTGCGTCCCGCCAAATGCGGCGCGAGCGTGCGGACTACGGTTTCGACTTCTGGTAATTCAGGCACGTGTATTGTGTGGGGCAGGCGATCTTGTCGCCTGCCGTTCAAGAAGCTTCTACGCCGGGACGTCGATCAGAATATCGTCACCTTCAACCTTCACCGGAAACGACGCAAGCTGCACAGAATCGTCGAAAGTATTCACGCCCGTGAGGCAATCGTACTCCCAGGCGTGCCACGGGCAAATCAGATTGCCGTCGGCGATATTGCCCTGGCCCAGCGGCCCGCCCGCGTGCGGACAGATTCCATCGTAGGCGCGCAGTTCGCCGCCCGCGTTGCAGATCGCGTAGCTGTTCCCATTGATTTCGGCTTCGATGACGGTGTTGGGGGGCAAGGAAGCCAACATAGCGGCTTTCACGAACGGCATATAGGAGTCCTTTTGCGAGACACGCCAGCCGCGGCTAATTCTCAACCTTCTTAGAGTGCTTCCGCAACAGAGCGACGTCTCCCGCAGGGGAGGGGTGCATTGGAGTTGGAGGACCGCCGCGGAAGTTCTTGAAGCCTTCGATAATCGCGTCCAACAGCCCACGCTTAAAGAAAAGAATCACGAACAAGGCTAGGATTAGATAGTTTGGACGTAGAAGTTCAAGCACACTCATCTTTCCCTTCCGTTTCTCAACCTATCACGCTTAAGATCGGTCGCGTTTACCATGCATTCAAGCCCCGCCCGTCAGGGCGGGGAAATCTGCCGCACGATTTCAGACGGTGGTGGGGCTAGCGCGCACCGATCTCACTCATCAACTGCTTCACCGCCGCATCCAGTTGCGAATCTCGCCCCGTATACGACTCCCCGATCGGCCGCGTCACCTGTATATCCACCGGACGCGGATGCAGCTCCATATCCTTTCCGTCCGCGCCCATCACCAGCGTCCCCGGCATCCGCATCACCGATCCGTCCACCAAATCCATCGATCCGGTGTAAATGATCCAGCCCGCCGTCGGCTCACCGACCACTTTGCCGAGCTTGAGAGTGCGATAACCCTCCGTGAAATCCTCGGCATCCGAAAGGGAGTGCTGATTCACCACCAGCACCGTCGGCAATTCAAGTGACCGCTGTCCCAGCACCGTTCGCGCCGGACCCGGAGGCCCGCCGCGATTGGTCATGGTCAGATACGGACGCCGCGCCAGCACATCCAGGGCGTACGCATTGACGAACCCGCCGTTGTTGTTGCGAATGTCGATCACCACACCGTCCTTGGCTCGATTGTCGGCGTCGAGATCCAGATACAGTTGCGTCAACGCCTGATCGGACATATCGCGCATGTGCACGTAACCCAGCCGTCCGTTGCTGATTTTCGAAACGTACGCGCGATTGTCCTCGATCCATTTGCGATAGGTCTGCTCGGCCAGCGAGCCCACCGGCCGTACCATCGTTTCCTTGCCGCTGATATCCAGAGTGACCCGTTTGTCGACCTTGTGTTCCAGCAGCTCATCCAGATTCACGTGCGCCCCGATGCTGGCTCCGTCCACCGCCCGCAACTCTCCACCCGTCTTGATTCCAGCCAGCGCGGCGGGAGAATGCGGCAGCACCCCGGTGATCTTGAGCCTGCCGTTGTTCTCATACTCGACGCGATCGAAACTGAGCCCGAGCTGTCCCACTAGCGGCCCGCCGCGTCCGCCGCCGCCGGCCGGAGCTGTGATTCCGGAGTGCGACGAGTTCAACTCGCCGATCATCAGGCGTAGAATCGCGCGCATCTCGTCGGGCGTGCGGGCGCCTTCTATCACGGGCGCGTACTTCTTGCGAACCGCGTTCCAATCCGCGCCGTGATACTTCGGATCGTAATAGCCGTCGCGTTGCCCGGCCCACGCTTCTTCGAACACGGCGATCTTTTCCTTGTCGAAATCGACCTCGATTTCGGCATTCACCGCGATATTGCGCGTTACCCGCGTGTCGATCGTGATCGCCTGTACGCGCCCTGCTTCCAGATAATAAACCTCTTTCGAATCCGGCGAAAAATGCGCGTGCGACTTCTGTCCACCGGTCGAAGTCAACTGCCGGGGACCGCGCGCTTCTCCTTCGCCGCCGCCCCGTCCGCCACGCCCGCCGCCGCGCCCACCGTTGGTTTCATCCAGCGGATAAAGATACAGATTCGCCTGCCCGCCGACGCTCGCCGAAAACAATAGCCACTTTCCATCCGGGCTGATCTGCGGCTGATTCAGGCTCAGGCCCACCGGCAGCATGGAAATGCGCGAACGGATGTCGTCGAAATCGATCTCGACTTTCACCGGCGGCTTCGCTTCGGCACTCGCCGCTCCGCGCCCGCCGCGCGCCGGCGTCTCGGGTTTGAACAAGTCCTCGAACTTTTCCTCGGTGTAGTTGGGCTGGCGAGGCTTCAGGTCGATGCGCGCCACCTGCGAAGTTTCCGTGCGCTGGCTGGTTTCATACAGCACGAATTTCCCGTCCGGGCTCCACTGAACTGTGTTGACATTGGTATTCGCCAGAAAACTGATCTGATGCGGCGCCTTGTCCGCGGCATCGCCCGCCACCGCGACAACATATATATTGCGCAGCGATTGTTTGCCGGTATTGGCATACGCGATCCACTTGCTGTCGGGCGACCAGGTGAACGGCGCGCCTCCGCCGCCGAATCCGCCGCCGATGAATCCTGAAGCCACCACGCGCTCCTGTTTTCCGTCCGCATCGATGACGCGAATTTCCTTCCGCTCGCGCAGGAACGCGATGCTCTTGCCGTCCGGCGAGAACCGCGGCCCCACGTCGGGCAGGGCGTCGTGGGTTAACTGAGTTTCCTTGCCCGTTGTGAAATCGTAGAGAAATACGTGATTGACCGCGTCGCGCGGGCTCAGATACACGATCCGCGTCGAATCCGGCGCCCAGGAAACCTGCGATTCAGCGCCCGGCGTGAACGTCACTCGATGCGCCTCGCCGCCATCCTTCGCCGAGGACGCGAAAACCTCGCCATGCGCGATCAGTGCGATCTTCCGCGCGTCCGGCGATAGCGCCAGGTCCGTGTATGTCGTGATCGGCAGGTGCGTGATCCCCGGCCCCGCCGCGGATCCGACCAGCGTGATGGGAACCGCGTACGCCTCTCCGTTCTTCGTGTCCAGCTGCCAGATCTTGAAGTCGCGCTCGAACACGATCGCCTTTCCGTCATAGCCGATCGACGGCCACAACACGCGCCCGTCGGTGAACTTGGTGATCTGCTTCGGCGCTTTTCCCCCACCGGCATGTTCCAGATATTCTGCGCGCCGCCGCGATCCGACATGAAGTAGAGCTGCTTGCCGTCCGGCATCCACATCGGCCAGGCGTTGCGGCCGTTCAAGTCGATCAGTTTTTCGTAGGCCGCCGGCGAACCGTCCTTGGCCGTATGCGCCAGCCAGATTTCGGATTCATCCAGATGACTGTGGCCGTTCCGCCACCACTGCTGATCGCCATTGCCCCGCGCGGCGAACGCCAGCGTGATCCCGTCCGGCGCCGGCGCCGCTTGAAATTCGTTGGTGAACCGGTCGGCGCTCACCGGCATCGGGGTGCCTCCCTCCGCGCTCACGCGATAGAGATCGTTCTTGCGGCCCACATCGTGCGAGCCGGTCGAAAAATAAATCCACTTGCCATCGCGCGACCAGGCATCCAACTGCTCCATTCCGTCGTCAAAGGTGAGCCGCTTTAGTTCACCCGATGCGAGCGTGAGGATATAGATATCCCCGCCGCCCGTGCGCGTCGAAATGAACGCAAGCTTGTTGCCGTCGGGCGAGTACAATGGGCGCGATTCATCGGCTGGATGAGACACCAGCAGGTGCGCCTCGCCGCCTTTCGACGGCGCGACCCATATGTCGCCGCCCGATACAAACGCGATTTCAGGGCGCGTTGGGCACAGCGCCGGTTCGGCCAGATAAGGCGTTCCGGCCGCGGACATGATTGGCGATAGGGCCGCGAAAAATAGGAGCGAGCGGAGAAGCGAAAACACGATCTTACGCATGTATCAAATTCTAATACGCGATCTGCTCCGCCGCGATTTCGTGGGGCCGGCAGTCCTGCCGGCGAGCCGGCTTTCGGGCCGGCTTATCTTTGCTCGACCCAGGATTCTGATAGCCTGTTCCCATGAAGCTGTGCCTTTCTGTTTTCTTCCTCGCGGGCATCCTACTTGCGCAGGATACGCAGCCCCCGGCCGCCCCTCCCGTGTCAATGTCCGCCGCTGAAAAACAATTCGAGGAATCCATGAACAACGTGAAGATGATCGGATTCTTCACGCTCGGCGACAGCAAGGAATTGCACGACGACGCCTACGTGATCGAGAAAATCGCGAAGGTCGCCGACGGCCAGTGGAGCTTCTCCGCGCGCATCCAGTACGGCGGGCGCGACGTCAAGGTGACATTGAAAGTGCCGGTGCAATTCGCGGGCGATACTCCGGTGATTAATTTCATCCGTCAGACCGTTCCCGGCATGGGCACCTACGACGCTCGCGTGCTGTTCTACAAAGGCGGATACGCGGGAACGTGGGGCGCGGGCGATCATGGTGGCACCATGTTCGGCAAGATCGTGAAGATTGACGCCATGCCGCAAGATACCGCTGTAAAACCGAAATGAGCCCTCTGCGGCGCCTGAAGAACGCGACCGGCCGCTCTCCCCTTTTTCAACAAGCCACATAAGCAGATGCCGGAGCTGCCAGATATCACCATCTACATCGAAGCTCTCGAGCAGCGCATCCTGAATCGCACCCTGAAGCGCGTGCTGATCGGTGGACCCTTCCTCCTCCGCACCGCCGATCCCCCGGTAAGTGCCGTCGAAGGGCACGCCGTTCGCGAGCTGCGCCGCGTCGGCAAACGCATCGCCATCGGATTCGATAACGACCTTTGGCTCGTGCTGCACCTGATGATCGCGGGCCGGCTGCATTGGGTGAACAAGAGCAAGCCCCCCGACGGCCGCCGCACCCTCGCCGCATTCGATTTCGATTCCGGCACGCTGACCCTCACCGAAGCCGGATCGCGCAAACGCGCGTCTCTGCACCTGGTCGCCGGCGAAGTGGGCCTGGCAGCGCTCGATCCCGGCGGGATCGATCCCATGACCGCGACCGCCGCGCAGTTCGCCGCCGCGCTTACTTCCGCTAATCACACGCTGAAGCGGTCGCTCACCGACCCGCGGATCTTTAGCGGAATCGGCAACGCATACTCCGACGAAATTCTGCATCGCGCGCAGCTATCGCCCGTGATGCTGACCTCGCGCATGGCTCCGGATGAGATCGCCCGATTGCATCAGGCCGTACGCGAGACCATGCTCGAATGGATCGCCGGCTTGCGTAATGAGTTGCGTGACGAGCCTCGCAACCATTTGAGCATCGAGCGCGCCCGAGGTGGCGCACGCACTCGTGTCGACACCGTCTTGCCCACGAAGTTCCCCGAAAAAGTCACCGCGTTTCGCGAAGGCATGGCCGTTCATGGACGCTACGGCCAACCTTGCCCGCGCTGTGGCGCGAAGGTGCAGCGGATTCGATATGCATCCAACGAAACCAACTACTGTGCCCGCTGCCAAACCGGCGGAAAACTGCTGGCCGATCGCGCGCTGAGCCGCCTGCTTCGCGAGGATTGGCCGCGCACGCTCGAAGAGCTGGAAGAACGAAAAACACACTGACGCACGACCGGACATGTGGGGCGGGGCCATGCCCTGCCAATTGACGCACGACCGGACATGTGGGGCAGGACCATGCCCTGCCAATTGACGCGCGACCCAATGTGGGGCAGGGCCATGCCCTGCCAATTGACGCGCGACCCAATGTGGGGCAGGGCCATGCCCTGCCAATTGACGCGCGACCCAATGTGGGGCAGGGCCAATTGACGCGCGACCAATGTGGGGCAGGGCCATGCCCTGCCACCTGAGGCACGACAGTATGGAGTGCTTGCCTCACCCTCGAAACTTCGTCAACCCCTTCGCCGCTTCCATCCAGTTGTAGACGATCGGGCAGTACGTCGCGCGATCCACGAACTGCCACATGCGGCTGGGAATCGACCCCGACCCCTTCAGCAAATGCGGAAACCGTTCGCAGTTCGCCGGGCGCGCTTCGTACACCGTACAATCGTTGCCGGCGAGGAACACGCATCCCGTCGAAGCCGTGCGTTTCAGAATCGGCTCGCCGCCTTCTCCGGTCGACGTATATTGTTCCACGAAATCCGGTTTGCTCAGCCCCAGAAATCGAGCCAGACCATCGATGTCGCGATCGGCAATTTCCACCTCCGACACGCGGCAGCACTCCGCGCACGCGCGGCAATCGATCTGGTCGTGAACTTCCTTCGCCGCCTGGCGAAATTGACGCTCCACCCAGGTGCGCGATTTCAAGTACTTCCGGAAGCGCAAATTCTCGTCGCGCTTCTTCTCCCCCAGGCGCCGGATTTGGATCAAATCGGTAATCACTGTATTAAGGTTACAATTCGATCAGGGTGCTCTAAGGTGCCGGACCGTCTTTTTCTCTCCTGCTGGCTGCGGCCAAATGCCGCGCGCTCCTTCGATCGCGAAAAACTCCTGCGTCAATTTGCCAAAATGCTGGGCAAGTTTCCGATTTCGATGCTCGCTGCGCGCGGTCCCTCCGTCCGGATTCAGGCCATCGAGCGCGCCGAACCGCCGCTCATCGAACGCGACCTGCCGCTCTCAACCGATCGCGCCGAAACCATCGACGAAATCCTCGCCGCCGCCCGCGAGTTCATGCAGCAGGATTGCATGTGCGAGGTCGACGCCGCCTGGGACCTGTGGCAGTTCGCGGGCGATTGGAAGCTTTCCCCGGCCGGCGTGACCCTCGCGTGCTTCGGACCCGATTTCGAAAACGAAATCGGCGATCACCTTCGTATCGAGTTCGGTCCCGATTCGCACTTTCTGCCCGATTCGGAAATCCCGGGTAGCCTGCGCATGGGTCAGTCGAATCTCAAGAGCCTGGTTCATCTGGTTCACGAAATGGAAGGTGCGCTCGACCTGGAACGCCGTCAGTTGTGGTCGGAGAGCGGCGAGAATCCCATGGACCTGATCGCACAGGCGCTCTCTCCGCTTCCCGATGCGCCGCGCCAGATCTCCGATTAGACAAGTACTTGTTGTGGGGCGGGTCCCCTGACCCGCGCGCGACCCCCTGGTCGCGCCATTGCTCCTGGAGTGCGTTCACCCCCACATCGGTTCCTAAAACTGTGAAACTGGACTAGCGGATGCCGCGCCTTCCTTATAAACCCAACCGGTCGCCTCTCCACAGATCTCAAAAGTCGCCGCCGCGGAAATCCGCCGCGATTCCCGGCCGCCTCAGCGTGCATCGCGACGGCTACGGATTCGTGATTCCCGACGAGCCCATCGAAGGCCTCCGCGGCGATATCTACATCGCCAAAGACGGCGCGCAGCGCGCCATGCATGGCGACCGCGTCACCGTCCGCATCCTGCGCATCGAACCGGACGGCCGTGCCCACGGCCAGATCGTCGAAGTGCTGCGTCGCGCGCACCCGTCCGTGGTCGGCGAATTTCGCGTGCGCGGGCGGGGAAACTTCGTCGTTCCGCATGACGATCGGATCCGCCAATGGATTCAGATTCCAGAAGGCATGGAGCTGCCTTCCTTGCAGCCCGAAGTCCATCGAGTCGGCGCGCACAAAGTCGCGGTCGAAACCGTCGAAAACCTGGACGGCATGATCGTCAACGCCGAGATTCTCGATTTCGGAGACAAAGGTGATCGCCCCGTCGGACGCATTGTCGAAATCCTCGGTCACGCCGGCGACTTCGGAATCGATGTCGAAATTCTGATTCGTGCGCACCACATCCCGCATCGATTTCCTGATGACGTGCTGGAACAGGCGCGATCGCTCGCCCGTGCGATCGCCGACGCCGAAATCGCCCTTCGCCGCGATTTTCGCGATCTCGACATCGTCACCATCGATGGTGAAACCGCGCGCGATTTCGACGACGCCGTGTGGGTGGAGAAACTCGACAGCGGAAATTGGGCGCTCCAGGTTCACATCGCCGATGTGAGCCATTACGTTCGGCCCGGTACGCCCATCGATCGCGAGGCCGCCCTGCGCGGCACCAGCGTGTACTTTCCTGACCGCGCCGTCCCCATGCTTCCCGTCGAGCTGTCCACCGACCAATGTTCATTGCGACCCCATGAGGATCGCCTGGTGCTCAGCGCGCTCCTCGAAATCGATCCTCGCGGTGATGTCGTGCGCCAGGAGTTTACGCGCGGCGTAATTCGCAGCGTGGAACGGATGACCTACACCGCCGTCCATGGCGTCCTCGAAGTCGATGGAGTAACCAACGCTCCTCTGCGCGAGCGCTACGCGCGCCTCGTTCCACGATTTGAGATGATGCGCGAACTCGCGCTGATCCTCAATCGAAAACGCGTCCGCCGCGGCTCCATCGATTTCGATCTGCCGGAACCCCTGCTCGAATTCGACGAATTCGGCGAGATGACAGGCGTCACGCGCGCTCCCCGCAACATCGCGCATCGTCTGATCGAAGAGTTTATGCTGGCGGCGAATGAGGCTGTGGCGTCGCATCTGGAAGCCGCAGGCGTGCCGATGATCTATCGCATCCATGAGCGCCCCGATCCCAAGCGCGTCCTCGAATTCGAGGACGTAGCCGCCCAGTTTGGATATTCCCTCGGAACCGGCGCCGCGCCGGTAAAGCGCTTTCGCGGCGAAACCATCGCACTCGACAATCCCAACCTGACCTCGCGCAGCTATCAGAAACTGGTCGCCAAGCTTGAAGGCAAACCCGAAGAGCGCATCCTAAGCTATCTGATGCTGCGGTCGCTCAAGCAGGCGCGTTACAGCGAGCAGAACGTAGGCCACTTCGCGCTTGCGGCCCCCAGCTACACGCACTTCACTTCGCCCATCCGCCGCTATCCCGATTTAATCGTGCATCGGATTCTGGCCGCTCAGTTCGATGGGCGCGTATACGACGCGAATATGCGCTCGATCGCTGCTACGTCGTCTGAAAGCGAGCGCCGCGCCGCCGAGGCCGAACGTGAGCTGGTCTCCTGGAAGAAGGTCAAGTTTATGATCGACCGCGTGGGCGATGAGTTCGCCGCGCTCATCATTTCGACCACCCGATTCGGATTCTTCGTCGAGCTGGAGGATCTGTTCGTGGAAGGCCTGGTGCCCATGGACGCGCTCCCCGGCGATCGTTTTCTCTATCACGAGAACACCCGCAAAATTATCGGCGAGCGCAGCCGCCGGACGTTCTCGATCGGCGATCAGGTTCGCGTGCGCCTCGATCGGGTGGATGCTGTCGAGAAGAAGTTGCAATTCTCGCTCGCCGAACCCGCGCCGCGCCGCGGGAAGTCCAAAACTCGCAAACGTTCCGAGCCGTGACCATTTGGCGCCGGTTTCGGCGCCAACGCGCAGCAACGCACGAGGGAGCGGCCCAATGCGACTGCGCGTCGCCCGTTGGCAAATCGCGTGGCGTTGAACCGGAACAACTGATTTTTCAAGCTAACATTGAGGTGACGTTTCAACTTCCTGAGGGCTGCACATGGCTGGCTATTGCCGGATTCTTTTCACGCTCGCCGTTCTCGCCGGAGGGGTATTCGCGCAAACCACTTCGTTCACCATCTCGAACCTGACACTGTCGGGTACGGCGACCAACGCAGGCCAGATATCGGGAACAGGCACAGCCACGGTTTCTCCGTTTGCGACAGGCGCTGTGCCCGTCGCCATCGCCGGCGTCGTTCCCACCGCCTGTGGGAGTCTGTTTACCCTCAGCGAGACGTTTACGTTCGACAGCGCCGATAGCCTGACGGTGAGTGAAACCTTGACCCAATGCGACAGCCCCTCTGGCGGAACCTATAATTTCACGGTCGCTGGCGGGACCGGTGCCTACACCGGCCGGACCGGCTCGGGCACGCTTACAATCACGATTCAGTCCGGTCTACAAAACAACGCCGCCGGGCCGTTCACATTAACCGCAAGCGGATCCGGAACGCTGGCGGTGGCGACGCCCTCCCTCACCGGCGTGTCCCCGTCGCCCTTGGGCGCCCCCACCACCGCGGGTGTTTTCTTCACCGGCTCATTTGAGATTGCCGGGCAGAATCTTCAGGGCGGTGTCGTGACCACCGACGGCCCGCTTAATCTGACCGGAACCCCCACCGTCAATTCGACGGGCACAAATATCTCGCAGGGATATTCCATCGGCTGCTGCGCTCCTCAACAGGGTCAAACCTTCCATCTGACCGTCACCACTCCCAGCGGCTCCGCCAGCATTAGCGACACAATCACCCTGTCGACCACCTCCTGCATACCTTTTCCTGCCGGCTTCATTCCGTTTTCGTCCATCTACTATGTCACCGCCGCGGACTCGGCGGGCGATCACCTCGTAGTCGGAGTGCCCGGGCCAGGCTTCCTCGCCACGCTCCTCGGCATCCCGCCGCCCGCGTTCACCAATCAGACTTTTTGCGACGCGCAGGTGCAGCTTGCTCCCGGACAGTATTCTCCGAGCGTCTACGTTCCGACGCCGCAGGAACTTGCCGGAATCTACACCGCCTTTGCGGGAATCCTGCTCAATCCAGCCACCAACCAGCCTTACCCGAACGGTGTGATTCCGGCGACCTCTTTTAACACCGCTTGGGCCTTGCGCATCGGCGCCGCCCAGGCGCCGTCGGGGAACGGGGCCTGGAGCCCGACGACGGGGGCGTCGACGGGGTTTGGAAATGCGCAGGCCGCAGTCCTGCTTCCCAGCGGAGAAGTCCTGATGCTCAGTAATGCCAGTTCGCTCGGTTCTGGCAACGCTGCCGAAATCTACGATCCGGTCTCCGGGGCCGTCGTGTTGGGCGCACAGGTGCTCTTCGCGCACGGCCCAAGTCTTACGGCGACGCTGCTAAACAACGGGCTGGTGCTGATCGTAGGCGGTGACAGCTCGCCTTCCGCTGCGGAGCTGTACGATCCTTCTTCAGGCCAATTCTCCGCAACAGGCGCCCCCGTGCAACCGCATGGTCTTTTCCATACCGCCACGCGGTTGAACGATGGCCGGGTGTTGGTAGTAGGGGGATTGACCGCAGCCGGAGTAGTAGGGGGAAACTCAGCCGCAGCGAATACCAATGCGGGCGCGGAGACTTACGATCCCCAGACGGGCAAGTTCACCTTGGCGGGCGCCATGTTTGCCAATCGCGACGATCAGACCGCGACCTTGCTGGCTGACGGGCGCGTTCTGATCGCAGGAGGCCAGATCCCTAACTTCCAGGGTTTTACAGCGGACACCGCGGAGACCTATGATCCTTCCACCGGAAACTTCTCGTCCACGTTGCCGATGACCGTGGCCCGAGGCGGCCACTTTGCAGCCCTGCTCGCGAACGGCAAGGTGCTGGTCGGCGGAGGTGACTACCCCGGCGGATCGGCAGAATTGTTCGATCCGGCGGCGGGCACATTCACGGCTACCGGTAGCATGAGTTATGGCCGCACCTACGCACAGGCTACTCCGCTCTCGAGCGGCCAGGTCCTGGTTGCAGGAGGCTCGAATTTTGCAGGCGTAACAACGGCTTCGGCGGAACTCTACAATCCTGCGTCGGGGAGCTTTGCAGCCACCGGCAGCATGACATCTCCTCGAGCGGGCTTTGCAGCGACGTTGCTGCTCGACGGGCGCGTCCTGGTGACGGCCGGGGCGGACGGAATGGTGGGACTCCGTTCCGCCGAACTCTATACACCCGTCACCGAGGGCCTCGTCACTTCTCAAACCGGACTCACGTTCCGCGTCGCGGCGGGCAACACCTCGGTGCCGACGCAAACGGTCGCTGTCCTGAGCAACACTGCCACGATCCCGTGGACTCTTTCGACCCACACCTATCAAGGTGGAAACTGGCTGACCGTCAACACAACCAGCGGCAACAGCGTTCCCGGTGCGACGCCGATTACTTTGACGATCACTGTGAATCCAACGGGTCTCGCCACCGAGGATTATTACGGTGCCGTGATCCTCACGCCGACTGACGGCATACATCCGCCGATCACCATCGCGATTGTCTTGCACATCGTTCCTGCTGGCACAGCCGCGCCGCCTGGCGTCACGCCGAGCGGTCTGCTCTTCCTCGGCACTCCCGGCGCTACGCTGAAGCCGCAAGCGTTCACTATTTCGAATCTGACGTCGACACCGCTCACCTTCAACGCCGTCGCCTCGACCTCGCCAAGTTGGTTCGCCTTCGCTCCCGCATCCGCAACCATCGCCGCCGCGCAGACCACCTCCATCACCGTCACGGCAACGCTCGGGAGCATGACCGCCGGCGTCTATCCTGCGTCCATCAAACTTCTTTTTGGTGATGGCAGTTCGCAGACCGTCGCCTTGCTTCTGGTCATCTCCGCGACCGCGGGCTCGGCGCGCCCCGCAACCATCTCCAACGTCTCGATCCCATACACCGTCATCCCGAGCGAAGCGAGGGACCTCGGGCCAGTCCGCGCCTCGTCGCCACGCATCATCCCAAGCCCATACCCAGTCATCTCGAGCAACGACACGCCGGAAGCGTTCGTAGTAACAACGAAAGCCACCGCCGCTTGCACCGCATCGAAACTCCTGCCGGTCTTCACCACCATCGGAACCGGCTTCAACACGCCCGCCGCATGGCCGACTCCCATCGTCGTCCAAGTGGTCGACGATTGCGGCGATGCGTTCAACACCGGATCGGTGATCGTCAGTTTCAGCGATAGCGATCCGCCCATCGGCATGCTCGCGATCGGCAACGGCAACTGGGCTGGAACCTGGGTGCCGCAAAACAATTCGGCCGGACTCACCGTGCGCGCCGACGCGCAACAACTGCCGCTGACCGGCAGCGTGCTGGTGAGCGGTCAGGTATTATCGAACCCGACGGTGCCCGTGGTGTCGAAAGGCGGCATCGTGAGCAACGCCGATTTTGCGAGCGCTCCTGCATTGGGATTACTCGTTTCGATTTTCGGGAGCGGACTCGCCGACGGATCGCTCGGCGACACGGGCGTGCCGCTGCCGCCGCAGCTCGGTTCGACCAGCGTGGTTTTGGCGGGCGTCGAATTGCCGCTGCTGTACGTCAGCAACACGCAGGTCAACGTCGCGATTCCGTTCACCATTCAGACCAATACTTCGCAGCAATTGGTGGTGCTGCGAGGCAATGCGGTATCGGTTCCGGTTTCGCTCGCCGTGTTTGCGAGCGAGCCGTCCATCTTGTCGGCATCGGGATCGGGCAGCGGCCAGGGTTTGATTTTCAACGCGATCACCGGAACGCGCGCCGACACGAACGCGCCGGCGGGCACGGGCGACTATCTGGTGATATACGCGCTCGGATTGGGCGCGGTGACGCCAAATTTAGCGATCGGGAACGGAACGCCGTCGAGTCCGTACGAGTACGCGGTGGCTCCAGTGACGGTGACCATCGGCGGAATTCCGGCGACGGTGCTGTTCGCGGGGTTAACGCCGGGATACGTCGGGTTGTACCAGGTGAACGTGATGATGCCGGGCGGGGTCACGCCGGGGAGTCAGGTGCCGGTGACGGTTTCGGTCGCGGGGAAAAGCGGCGCAGGCAATATCACCATCGCGACGCATTAATGTCGTGTATTAATATCGCTGCGCATCGAGGCGCGACAGAATGGAGCGCTCGTTTCTTCTTCTGAACCGAGCCCGTCAGGGCGCGCGCTCCGGCCTCCCCGCCCCACCCGCCAGGAATCGGTGACAGAAATCGGTGACGAAATCGGTGAAAGACGGCAATTCGAGATTCTTGACGGTCCCTCCCGTTCGAAACCCTCCGCCCGAAGGAAGGGACGAGGGCCAGACGGATGGGCAAGCCATCGGAAAAAACCGAGGAGGAGCCTGGGTGATGGTATCTGGCGTCCGGCGATTTGGAAACCCGGCCGGATCGTGGTAAGCTGATTCCGGATCTGCCAGATCGCCAGCCTAGGCGCTGGGCGCAAAAAAAGTCGATTTGCCCCTTGCGCACCGTCCCTGACTTTGGTAGGCTGATTGATGGCAGTACTGGATTGAGGCTTTTCCGTCTGAGCTGTATTCTCCGGCGCGATCCTCTACTCGAGAAGTTCTTTCGAGTTTCCCATACTTGAACGCATAGCGGTCGGCGTTGTGCGCGATTCAAGGTTTTCTGAACGCACAGCGGTAACGCGTCGTGCGCGATACAAACTTCTGGGTCGCAGATTTGGCGGTCCGGGCTGTCGTTGTTTGACGGCCCGGGTGCAGCAGACTGCGCTCAAAACGCCTTTCGAGGCCGGTGCGAGGTCGATCTTTCCCAAGGGTGACCGAGGGGATCGTCGGCAGTCGTGCTCAGATCATTGAAAATCTGGTTGGACGCGAATAGAAAGCGCATTGCGTGGGCGGTCAAACGTCTGCGTGGTGTGCGATCTAGTCTGAAACGTACAACGGGTCGGTGGCGCAGGGCCATGCCCTGCGTTGTCAAACGTTGTGCGTAACAGGTAATAGAATGTTCGTCAGTAACCTGAGTTCAAGACCGGAGCGATCAAACAATTGAAGCTCGACCGGGCAACCGGTTGGGCGGCTGTCTTGACCGAGCAATCGGGAGAGGCAGTTTTCAAAAGGTTCAAACGAGAGTTTGATCCCGGCTCAGAATCAACGCTGGCGGCGCGCTTAACACATGCAAGTCGCACGAGAAAGTGGAGCAATCCATGAGTAAAGTGGCGTACGGGTGAGTAACACGTGGATCATCTACCTTTTAGTGGGGAATACCCCTGGGAAACCGGGGACAATACCGCATAAGCTCGTAAGAGGAAAGCAGCAATGCGCTGAAAGAGGAGTCCGCGGCTGATTAGCTAGTTGGCGGGGTAACGGCCCACCAAGGCGAAGATCGGTAGCCGGCCTGAGAGGGCACACGGCCACACTGGCACTGAAACACGGGCCAGACTCCTACGGGAGGCAGCAGTGGGGAATCTTGCACAATGGAGGAAACTCTGATGCAGCGACGCCGCGTGAGCGATGAAGCCCTTCGGGGTGTAAAGCTCTTTCGACGGGAACGATAATGACGGTACCCGAAGAAGAAGCTGCGGCTAACTACGTGCCAGCAGCCGCGGTAATACGTAGGCAGCGAGCGTTGTTCGGAATTACTGGGCGTAAAGAGTGCGTAGGCGGTGCTCTAAGTCTGTTGTGAAATCTCCCGGCTTAACTGGGAGGGTGCGGCGGAAACTAGAGTGCTAGAGTGTGGGAGAGGTAAGCGGAATTCCTGGTGTAGCGGTGAAATGCGTAGATATCAGGAGGAACACCTGTGGTGTAGACAGCTTACTGGACCACGACTGACGCTGAGGCACGAAAGCGTGGGTAGCAAACAGGATTAGATACCCTGGTAGTCCACGCCCTAAACGATGCATACTTGGTGTGAGCGATTCATTTCGTTCGTGCCGGAGCTAACGCGTTAAGTATGCCGCCTGGGGAGTACGGTCGCAAGGCTGAAACTCAAAGGAATTGACGGGGGCCCGCACAAGCGGTGGAGCATGTGGTTCAATTCGACGCAACGCGAAGAACCTTACCTGGGCTCGAACGGCTTAAGATCATCCTTGGAAACAGGGACTTCCCGCAAGGGACTTGAGTCGAGGTGCTGCATGGCTGTCGTCAGCTCGTGTCGTGAGATGTTGGGTTAAGTCCCGCAACGAGCGCAACCCTTGTCCTGTGTTGCCACTCCCCTTAAAAGGAAGCACTCGCAGGAGACCGCCAGCGATAAGCTGGAGGAAGGTGGGGATGATGTCAAGTCATCATGGCCTTTATGTCCAGGGCTACACACGTGCTACAATGGACGGTACAAAGCGCTGCGAACCCGCGAGGGGAAGCTAATCGCAAAAAACCGTTCTCAGTTCGGATCGCAGGCTGCAACTCGCCTGCGTGAAGCTGGAATCGCTAGTAATGGTGTATCAGAACGATACCGTGAATACGTTCCCGGGCCTTGTACACACCGCCCGTCACATCACGAAAGTGGATTGTACTAGAAGTCTGCATACTGACCCGCAAGGGGGGTAGCGGCCCAAGGTATGATTCATGATTGGGGTGAAGTCGTAACAAGGTAGCCGTAGGAGAACCTGCGGCTGGATCACCTCCTTTCTAAGAGAACGTGGGTGGAGTTACCGAAATGAGCCGCGACCGTAAGGAAGCGGTACAAGCGCACAAAGTGCGCGATCAGAGTAAGTAACAGTCGTTCCACTCCATGCTTTGATGATTTGCCGTTGATCACCGCCCTTACGGGTGGGGTTGATACGGATTATCGAGGCGCCGTTCCGGTTTCTCTTACTCGGTTCTTTGAAGAACTTCTATGGCGGCCGGGCAGGTCCCGGCGCCGCGTCCAATCGGCCTCGATTAGTATTAGGGGACACGGGACGGGGGCCAGGGGACAGAAGAATCTTTTCTTTGCTGTCCGCTGACCCCTGGCCCCTAGCCCCTGTTTTTAGGGGCTGTAGCTCAGTTGGGAGAGCGCCTGATTTGCATTCAGGAGGTCGCCGGTTCGATCCCGACCAGCTCCACCAGCTTGCAGTCCGAGCTTGGTTGAGTTTCAAACCAGGTTGACGTTGAAATACGACGGGCCTGTAGCTCAGTTGGCTAGAGCGCACCCCTGATAAGGGTGAGGTCGGTAGTTCGATTCTACCCAGGCCCACCAAAACGAGCCGCGACCAAAGGGAGCGGTTATGAGGCGCGACAGTATGGAGCGCTTGATTCTAAGTGGCGCGACCGTAAGGGAGCGCGTTCTTGGTTCCGAGTTGAGAGAAGTCGGTAGTGAGCGGTTTGGAGTTTATTCTGACTCCTGACTTCTGACTCCTGATTTCTTCAGGAAAAGTTCTTTGACATTTGAATATTGACGGGCAACTACAAAGTTGCATTAGGTCACCATGCAGCCAATATATGGTGACCGGTAGCGCATTAAGAAGCAGGATGAAAAGGGCCGGCGGTGGGGAGTTGATTCTGACTCCTGGCCTCTGACTCGGTGATTCCTGGCTTCTAAAGAAGCTGGATGAAAGAGCCGGAGGCGAGCGAGTTGATTCTGACTCCTGGCTTCTGACTCCTGACTCCGGTCTTCTTCTACTCTGTGTTTAGAGTAAATTTTATGGTCAAGCTACTAAGGGCATGCGTGTGGATGCCTTGGCGCAAGTAGGCGATGAAGGACGTGGTCAGCTGCGATAAGCCTCGGGGAGATGCAAGCAATCTGTGATCCGGGGATTTCCGAATGGGGGAACCCAGCCGGTATGAACACCGGTTATCCTGCGATGAATACATAGTCGTGGGAAGCGAACGGGGGGAAGTGAACCATCTCAGTACCCCTAGGAAGAGAAAACAACCGTGATTCCGCTAGTAGTGGCGAGCGAAAGCGGATCAGCCTAAACCGGACAATTCGCAAGGAAAGTCCGGGGTTGCAGGACCACTATAATCAGGAAGCTGTCAGTAGCCAGTAGCCGGCAGTCAGAAGAGAACCCAGTTCGAAATTCTGACTCCTGACTCCTGGCTCCTGAATTCTTCCTGGTTTAAAAGAGAGACTGGAAGAGATTAATAGAACGGTCTGGAAAGGCCGGCCATAGAGGGTGACAGCCCCGTATATGAAAATGTCTTCTTACTTTCAAGTGGCTCCTAAGTACCGCGGAGCACGTGAAACTCTGCGGGAATCTGCCGGGACCATCCGGTAAGGCTAAATACTCACTTGCGACCGATAGTGAACTAGTACCGTGAGGGAAAGGTGAAAAGAACCCCTGCGAGGGGAGTGAAATAGTACCTGAAACCGCATGCTTACAAGCAGTGGGAGGGCTATGCCGCGCAAGCGGAATGCCTGACCTCGTGCCTATTGAATAATGAGCTGGCTAGTCAATCTCAGTGGCAAGGTTAAGCGAAAGCGAGCCGAAGCGAAAGCGAGTCTGAATAGGGCGATTTAGTCGCTGGGATTGGACGCGAAGCGGGATGATCTACCCTTGGCCAGGATGAAGGTCGTGTAACAGCGACTGGAGGTCCGAACCGGTGTTGGTTGAAAACAGCTCGGATGAGCTGAGGGTAGGGGTGAAAGGCTAATCAAATTCCGTGATAGCTCGTTCTCTCCGAAATAGCTTTAGGGCTAGCCTTGCGTGGTCCGTCGCGGTGGTAGAGAACTGGATGAACTAGGGGCCTTCCCAGGTTACCGAATTCAACCAAACTTCGAATGCCGTACACGTGTAGCGCAGGAGTCAGACTGTGGGGGCTAAGCTTCATAGTCGAAAGGGGAAGAGCCCAGACCATCAACTAAGGTCCCTAAATTCATGCTAAGTGGGAAAGGAAGTCGAGAGGCTCAGACAGCCAGGAGGTTGGCTTAGAAGCAGCCATCCTTTAAAGAAAGCGTAACAGCTCACTGGTCGAGCCGCTCGGTGCCGACAATCCATCGGGGCTCAAGCATGATACCGAAGTTATGGATGCGTTATGTCTTCGGGCATGACGTGTGGTAGGAGAGCATTCTTAACTGATGTGAAGGTGTAGCGTAAGCAGCACTGGATCGTTAGGAAGAGACTCTGCCAGCATAAGTAGCGAGAAACCAGGTGAGAACCCTGGTCGCCGTAAGTCTAAGGTTTCCTGAGAAAGGTTAATCCGCTCAGGGTTAGTCGGAGCCTAAGGTGAGGCCGAAAGGCGTAGCCGATGGACACACGGTTAACATTCCGTGACTACAAACGTTCGATCAAGACCGATGCGGGGACGCAGCGTGTAAATCCCTCTGCGCAATGGTTTCAAAGAGGGGTGAAGCGAGGCTGGGAACGGGAAATCCGCCCGGCTGTCTGCCAGGAAAATCCGCTAAGGAGAATGGATGTATCCGTACCACAAACCGACACAGGTGGACGAGATGAGTATTCTCAGGCGCTCGGGTGATGGATTCTTCAGGAACTAGGCAAATTAACTCCGTAACTTCGGGATAAGGAGTACCTATCGCAAGATAGGTCACAGCAAAGCGCGTCAGGCGACTGTTTAACAAAAACACAGGTCTCTGCAAAGTCGAAAACGACGTATAGGGGCTGACGCCTGCCCGGTGCCGGAAGGTTAAAGGGAGCGGTTAGCCGCAAGGCGAAGCTGTGAACTGAAGCCCCGGTGAACGGCGGCCGTAACTATAACGGTCCTAAGGTAGCGAAATTCCTTGTCGGGTAAGTTCCGACCTGCACGAATGGCGTAACGATCTGACGACTGTCTTAAGAATCTGCCCGGCGAATTTGTGGTTCCGGTGAAGACGCCGGATGCCCGCCACAAGACGGAAAGACCCCGTGCACCTTTACTATACCCTATCAATGAATTATGGGGTGCTCTGCGCAGAATAGGTGGGAGGCTTTGAACCTGGGATTTTGGTTTCAGGGGAGCCACCGGTGAGATACCACCCTGAGCATTCTGTGATTCTAACTTACTCCCGTGATCCGGGAGAAGGACATTGGTAGGCGGGTAGTTTGACTGGGGCGGTCGCCTCCTAAACTGTAACGGAGGCGTTCGAAGCTTGGTTCAGGAGGTTTGGAAATCCTCCTTCGAGTACAATGGCATAAACCAGGTTAACTGCGAGACCAACGAGTCAAGCAGGTACGAAAGTAGGACATAGTGATCCGGTGGTTCTGTATGGAAGGGCCATCGCTCAACGGATAAAAGGTACGCCGGGGATAACAGGCTGATCGGAGTCAAGAGTTCACATCGACGCTCCGGTTTGGCACCTCGATGTCGGTTCATCGCATCCTGGGGGTGTAGAAGCTCCCAAGGGTTAGGCTGTTCGCCTATTAAAGCGGTACGTGAACTGGGTTCAGAACGTCGCGAGACAGTTCGGTCCCTATCTGTGGTGGGCGCAGGAAATTTGAGAGGGGTTGTCCTTAGTACGAGAGGACCGGGATGAACAGACCTCTTGTGATCCAGTTGTCACGCCAGTGGCATAGCTGGGTAGCGAAGTCTGGTCGGGATAAGCGCTGAATGCATATAAGCGCGAAACCTTCCTCGAGATGAGATTTCCCAAGCGAAAGCTAAGAAGGGCCGTGGTAGACGACCACGTTGATAGGGCAGATGTGTAAGTGCAGTAATGTACTGAGCTGACTGCTACTAATAGCCCGTTCGGCTTGACCATAAAATTTTACTGTGAATGCAGAGTAGGGGATAGGGCCATGGGGCCAGTCCCAGAAAAGCGCAGCAGCTTGTGGGTAGCCCGTCAATATTCTAAGAAGGAGTCAGGAGACAGTAGTCAGGAGTCAGAATGCGGAGGACGCGCGGCGTAAGCTGTGCGGGGCTCGAAAGGCCAACATTCTGGATTCTGACTACTGGCTCCTGAGATCTTTCAATCTTTGGGTGATTGTAGCGAGGGGGTCCCACCCGTTCCCATCCCGAACACGGAAGTTAAGCCCTTCAGCCCCGATGGTACTGCACGCGCAAGTGTGTGGGAGAGTAGGACGTTGCCCGATTAAAACAAGAAAGCCCCGGTGAGAACCGGGGCTTTTGCTTTTTTGGACTACGAAGAATTAGCCGCGAATGAAGACAAATGAACACGAATAAAAAGCCGACAAAATCAAAGGCTCTAACGTTGTCCCCCATTCCCGAGTTTCAGCGTTTGGCTTTTTGTATTATGTGAATAGTCTGGACGTTTTTCGATGGACCCAACAGCGCTCCTTGCGTTATTAAACCAAATCGGAGTTGGGGAGCTCGCGAACGGCTATCCTGCGCTGCTAGCTGAGTTGCGCCCGCTCGGCGCGGCCAAAACCGCGGCTGTATTCGCCGGGCTGCTCACAAGAGCGGAATTGCAGGCAAATTGCCTTCGACTTGAAGCGCTCATTCATTTTGCGGCGTTGTATTGTGAAGGTTCAGGATCGCCAACTACCGGGTTCGTTCGGCGCGCCTTCGATTCATTGAGCGAGGGTCACTGCGGAATGCAGGAGGACCCCTCGGAGGACGTTTTCGTAGCTCTGGTTAACACTCCACGCGGGAATTTCCGAGTTTTCGAGGGAATACGCGAAGGTAATGCGTTTCATTTGCAGCGGGTACTGAATGTGATCGAAACGATGCCTGCAGGCCCGCCCTACGATCGCCTGCGGACCTCCGTAGAGAGTTTGCTCAGGATTTCGGATGCGATCGCCGAACGCGCCGGCGTTCGTGAGAATGCCCTCGGGGAGGAGTTGCCGCTTACAGCCTTGCCTGCCGATCTGGCTCGAGACTTATCGGTTCTTCGCGGAATCGTGAAGTTCAGCGAGCGCGACCTGGGAGATCTGGGAGCCCCCAGGGAATCTCTCGGTCAATTCATGTTTGTTCCTGACCGGGCAAGCGGTCTGGCGGCGCAGGTTTTGGGACACACAGATTTGGAAAGGTGCCCTCTTGCCGTTGTCGGTGGGTCTGTGTATGTGCTGTTGCCGACGGCTATCGGATCTGCGATCACCCGCTTGGTTGTTGAGTTCGTTACCTCCTTGGGGAAGGACGGCGCGTTCGAGCGGGCTCTGGCCGCCGACTTCGCCGATCTCTTTCGGGACACGCCGCTCTTGGGTAGCGGTGTTGGGATTAGATTTCAGCACATCCAAGGCGGCATGATCGGCGCCGCACGGAAGCAGGTAGATTCCGGACGATTCCTCCATTTGGTGTTCTTCGTGGATGGTCTGGATGGGTTCTTTGAAGGTGGCGTTTGCGGGGCAAACGCTGCGCCTGGGGCCCTTGGCGCCGCCCTTATGCTGCATATCCATCGCGCGGCCGAGGATGCCAGGGCGCATCCGGGTTTTGTTGACGGTTTGACGCTGTTGGTAGGTTGCGGATATGGCCGTGGCCTCCGCGTGCCGCTGGAGGAGGACCTTCCGGCGAATTGGCGTCTCGAATCGGTCGCCGCGCATGATCTTGTGACCTTGGCCTGGTTGCAAGATTTTGACGGACTGTCACTTTGGAGGATTTTGGATGCGCGGACGGCTGTGTCGACACGGGGTGTCGAACTGCTCAACATGAACGGCCTGTTGAACCTGGTCGCCTGGGCATTTGAGAATAAGGGGCACCTTGTGCCGCACGGCGAGTTACCCGACGATTTCGTGACTGGGGGACGGCAAGGACTAATTCAGGTTAACCAGAACTCGCTGCGGGATCTAAGACACCAAGTGGTCGTGCAGTGGGACCCGCGGCGCGTCTCGGACACCAGTGGCCGGTGGATTTCCGTCAAGAAATTCGAAAGAACCTTCTTCGCAGAGGACAATAGCGCGCCTCTTTATGTAAGCATCGAAGCTCTTGAGGCCGGCCGCCTGCGGGCAGTGTACGACGCGCCAAGTCGGCCGTGGTGGGTCGAGATACTGGCGCCAGAAGGGGCCGATCGCCACTACGTTTATGAGAATTGGATGATGTTGTGCACATGGCTCAGGCGCGCAGCGCCTGTGCTCGATGCCCTGTACACCGGTCTTCCCGAAGGGCCGATATCCGTACGGGTTGGTTTCGCCAGGATCGTTACCGTAACTCAGGGGCGCCCCACACCAAAAGACGCCGATGAGCTTCGTGCGCTTATCCGGCTGGCCGCGCGTTCGGGAAGTGGCGAGATCGGGATCGAGGTTGGCGATGGTTTTGAGGATGGGCTGGTTCAGCCCGAGAATGTCGCGGAGCGAGTCCTTGTTGAGGCTTTCGTGGATGCCGTAGCCATTGTTGCCGGAGAGGCGAACAACGCGGGCAAGCGTGAACGTGCACTGGACGCGATCTGCCCAGACCCAGCGATGCGCTATATGCACCGGTTCGAGGCGCAGAGCTTCCGCGACTACCTGCGTTCCGAGATCGGCGCGAAGCCGTTGCTAGTGAATCAATTCGATCACGTGGCGTGTCTGGTCGGGCTGGGGTGGCAAGATCGTGCCCGCGAGCTTGGCCCTGAGATCTCTGGCGTCCCGGAGTGCAGGTCTTACTTGAACAGGGTCGTGGAGATCTTGATTGAGGAGATTTGCGAAGCCCTTCACACGCTGGACCGTCGCTCCATGATAAGGGCGCTTGTGTTGAATCACGAAGCTGCGGCTTGCGATCGTGATAGTTGGCGGCGAACCTCGCAGGCCGTTCTCGCGTTGCACAGCGACAAGTCGGCCGCCCTCCGGGCGATAGTCGATCACGACGGTCGGCTCGGGGTCTGTTTTACTCTGTCTCGAATCTTAATTGAGGCGGCGATTTGTGAATGTCCGCTTGCGGGAGGGAGGAAGCCAGGCGAATTGGACCTTTCCCGTCTGCTGTCTCGCGCGCAACTGGTGTTCTCCTTCGGTGGGGATTCGGACGCCGTGCACTGGGGAGCCATGGAGCCGTGGATCAGAGTAACGCCGCTCGGCGACATCCACATGAAGCGCTCTTTTGAAAATGACATCTATCAACAATTTGCTCGTGCGGGCGGGGTGGTTCAGGTGGAGCACGCGGTCGACGCGTATTCGCGGCTATACGCTCCTCGCGCTGTGCCGGACTCGGTCGACGGTGTAATTGACGATCGCTTTCTTCGCGCGTGGGAGGCTGAGTTTCGCGTCTCAATCGATGGAATGCGGAACTTCATCGACGAAATCGAGAGGATTGGCGTCGAGCGGAAAGACCCGATCGTCAACATGGCAAGATCGTCCCTCGCCGCGCTGTTCGCGGAGGCCGCATGCATTCCTGCGGGAGCGGCAGCGGAGGCGTTGGCCACGTTCACTCTGGAGCCACGGCCGAGGTGGCGGGTACCGCCCACTGGATTCCATAATCGTGATTGGGAGCCCTGGCGGTTCCGCCGTCGCTTGGCCGTGCTTCGGCGGCCCTTTCTTCAGATCGAGGATGCGGCGAACCCGGAGGTGCTGTTTGCGCCGGGCCTAGTGCGCGAAGCATTCTGGGTCACGATCCGATCTTATTACGATGCTGACATGTACCAGTCTGAGATCCGGTCCTCAGAGATGGAAAGCTGGGTTGGGCATATAAGCAACAAAAACGGAAGCGAGTTCGCTCGAGCGGTAGAGGCAAGGCTGAACGAGCTCGGCTGGAAAACGAAACTTGAGATCGAGATGACGGACGTGCTGGCACGGCGCCACGACCCGCGTTTTGGCGACTTGAGGAGGCTCGGCGACGTTGATGTCCTTGCGTGGCGCGATGGATCGCCTCGCGTCCTAGCCGTCGAGTGCAAAGACGTACAATTCCGAAAGACGCCGGGCGAGGTCGCGGAGCAACTCTCGGATTTCCGTGGCGAATTGCGCCCGAACGGCAAGCCGGATCTGTTAAGACGACATCTTGATCGGTTAGAGGTTCTAACTGCAAACTCCGATGATGTGGCGAAGAGATTGAGGCTGCAGAAGCCAATCCAACTGGAGGGCCACCTGGTTTTTCGAAATCCAGTCCCGATGAAGTTCGCCTGGGATCACATGGCGAGTCGAGTTCGACTCACGATTTTCGATGGGCTAGACGGCCTTTAGCCGGTATCGGGATGCCCCACAAAAATGGCAGGCGACAAGATCGCCTGCCCCACCAAGGTGGTCAACGTTGGAAGGAGCGCAGCGATCGGCCATATTCCATCAAATCCGCGGCGGGGGCGGTGCCCATTGCGCGCAAGCGCTCCATTAATCGCAGAATAAAAAAGATCAACGACTCGTCGGGGGTGCTGGTGGAGACGCGGTTCCCTGCGGGGCTGCGGGTTGAGGAAGACGGCGCGCGCCCTGATGGTCGCGCCTCAGGGCCGTCAGCGGTTCTGGAAGACAACGCGGTTCCGGATGGTCGCGCCGCTGAGGAACGAAGCCGGCTAGAAAGCCGGCTTGCCGGCAAGATTGCCGGCCCCACATCGGGCGGCCCCACATTCGAGCGTTGCGAATGGGAAGGGAAGTTGAGCGTCGGTAGGGGGTTGAGCGTACCGCTCCTTTTAGTCGCGGCTCGGAAAGGGCGGGGCTTGGGGCTCTGTTCGAATGCTCCGTGTTGCAGGGAACAGCCGAGGTCGAGGTGCTGGTCATTGGATACGCTGCTCGACAATGCGGCGAGGGCGCTCTCGACATTTTCGCCGAAAGTCTCGGGGCTCCAGACGGAGCTGGTGGCGAGGAGGCCTGCAATGATGGGACTCGGCGGAATTGGGGAGCGAGCGGTACCGCCGGCGATCACCGGAACGGAAGTGCGCCGGAGGGCTCGGACGGAGGCGGCTTTTTCGCCGGCGTCGCGAATCCACTGGCGGGAGATGGTCGGCTTGACTTCGAAAACGGCGTAGACGCTTTCAGCGGCGATGTGCAGGCCGGAGGAGTGCGGAAACAGGAGCGGCGAATACAGGTTGTCGAAAATCGCGATGTCTATTTGGCGGGAACGGCGGCCGGTGGAATCGATGACGAAAGCGGAGGTCGAGCGGTAGCGCTGCGGCAGATAGCGGTTGAAGAGATCGATCCAGTGGCGCTCGGTGGCGGTGCCGGCGGCGGAGGCGTGCTCGAAGAGTCCACCGACGGCCATTTGGGCGAGCAGTTCCTGTTGGACTTTCAGGAAAACGTCGGAGAGATCGAGCTGTCCGGAGTCGGGGGAGCGAGGCATATGGTTCTGCCCAAGGATAGGGGGGCGGGGCGGGAACGCGGGTGGTCGGAGAGGGTAGGTGTAGGGAAACGGTCGGGTTAGGGGGCGGGGAAGTGGGGTGATTGGTCGGGCCAGGGATCCGGTGAGAACCGGGGCTTTTGCTTTGAGGGAGGATCCGTTTATGATAGCCTGTCAGACTCTGGCGAGGCTGGTTAGCTGACGGCGTCGCCCAACGCTCGCAGGAATAAGGGAGCTCATGACGCAGGTTCTGTTCGTAGGTTACGGTCCCGAGACAGTGGATTTCTCCGACCCTGCTTTGCCACCGGGTATGACCGCTGAGAAGATTCACTCGGGCATCGCGGTTGCGAGGAAGCAGTTCGCTGAGCGCGGATGGGAAGCCGACCTGTGTTTGATCCGGCCTGACGAAACCGCTGGCCCGACGCTGGAGCGGCAGTTAGCGTCGAAGAGCTACGATTGTGTTTTGATCGGAGCCGGCGTGCGCCTGCCGGCCCGGGGGCTCATATTATTCGAAGCCGTCGTCAACATTGTTCATAAGGGTGCTCCGGGTGCGGCGATTGCTTTCAATACAACGCCCCTGGACAGCGCGGATGCGGTCGCGCGACGGTTGGCGGCTGGGAGCCGATAGGACGTTTCCCGATTATGAAGAAAGCCCCGGCGAGAGCACGAATAAGAATTTCAGAAGGTATTTTATGCCGCTCCTTTTAGTCGCGGCTCGGAAGCGGGGGCGACGGCGAAAATTGAGCCGTTACGTTAAAGGAGGCATGTATGTATTGGGACGTTGTGGAGGTCAGGCCGGAACCCGATTACAACTTGCTGGTCCGATTCGCGGACGGCGTGAGCGGACGCGTGCGCATTTCGCCCGAGAAGCTGACGGGCGTGCTCGCGCCGCTGCGGGACCTGCAATTCTTTGAGCAGGTCTTCATCGATCACGGGGCGGTGGCGTGGCCTAGGGAGATTGATTCTTGCTCCGGATGCGATGTACGAAGAGGTCGCGAAGCAGGAAGTGGGGCGAGACAGAGCGTGATCGATCCGGAAACGCGGCAGTTCTGCTGATTTTGGTGAGGGGGACACTGTGCTCCGTCCCTTTTCGCTGTAAGTCTTTGAGCGTAGGCAGATGGGGATGGGCGAAAACGAACTCGTCGATTCTGGCTGTCCCCTTCGTCGCCCCGCCCCCTTCGTCGCCCCCTTCGTCGCCGTCCCCTTCGTCGCCTCGTCCCCTTCGTCGCCTTCGTCCGGTGAAACGCGGGGCTTTTCGCTTGCCTCGTCGGCGAAATCTGTGGGTGATTTGGCCGGGCTCGGAGGGGCAATTTTGGGAAAAGGGGCGAACGAGCCTGATAGTTAATTGACGGCCACGGTCACGCCTAGCGCGCTAGTGGCGCCTCCGACGGTAATCTGAATCGGCACTGCCGCTCCGCTGGGCGCGTTTGCTGGTATTTGGACATTGATCTGCATCGCGCCGGCAACAATGCCCGGTGCTCCTCCGGCGTACAATACCGGCGCAGCTATGCCACCGACGGTTACGGAAACAGGTAAGCGCGGTTGCGGCAGAACCGCGTTCGCAAGCAGACCATCCACTCCCGCAGGGTCCGTCTGACCTTCGCCAGTGGCGTACAAAATCACGACGCTGCCGCGAGCGGCCGGTCTCGACGCAGAGTTCAGCGAATAGTCCTGATTCAATGCGGCGGCTTGTCCGTGGCCCGATGAGTCGGCAGTAAAGATTCCTGGGGCGGAAGGCACGAGCGGCACGGTGATCGAAGCGGACCTCACGCCGTTAAACTCAACCTGCACGCTTGTGCTGTCCTTCCAGTACAGGTAATAGGGCGCGATTACAGCGACCTGTTTGGCAGAGGTGTACCAGATTGGGGCCGGAACGCCGTCGAATAACACCCGCGTGCCCGCGAGGATTCTTGCGTAACGACCATCAGAGTTTGCGGTGGCGGAAGTAAGCTGTGAGGGTCCAACATTGGTACCGTAAATGACGAGAATTTCACCCGGAGAAGTTGCACCGCTCTGCCCAGTGGCGGCGTTCTCTATACCAGCCGCTGTGATTGCTGGGACGGCGGGATTCGCCGACGGGGCGGAATAGCCGACGAGGTTCGCCGTCATGTAATCGGGATTAATGCCAACTCCCGGCGCAACCGAAATCTGGCCCTGAACACTTCCGTCGTTATCCCATATCGTGTTTCCCGATAAGTTGATTCCCGAGGAGTGGCCCGCCACGTATACCCCGGCCTTAAGGTTGTTCGCGATCAGATTCCCCGAGGCGTTCCAGTCCGTCGAATAGTTATTGCTGCCGGGCTGATCGACGAACCATAGACCTGCGTCGAGGTTATTGAGAATCTGGTTGCCGCGAATAGTCCCATCGTCCTTCCCCTCGACCCTGAGCCCTCCACCGCCCACGCCGCACACTACGTTGTCTTCGAATACGTTGCCCACGACAGTGAATCCGCTTCCCGGCACAGTACTGTCGTTTCCGCCCGGACTCCCTGGTATAACGCCGTTCCCCACCTGGGCGCCACTGTTGCAGTTGCCTGTGAATACGTTGTACGACACAGTAATATTCTGCGGTCCGAAACCTACGATCATTCCGTCCGTGTTGCCGATGACGACATTGTCCATCGCGGTGTTATTAAGCCCACCGTTCAGGGAAATACCGGTTCCGCCACCGTTGCCCTTGCTTGGCGGGTCAAATGCAAACGCCCCATTGTCGTGTATATAGGCGGATTGAACGGTGAAACCCGGCCCAGGTAGGACCCCAAAACCGTCCTCCAACGCGAAGCGAGCTTCGCAGTCGCGGATTACCTTCGAGCCGGTACCCGGACTTGTACCGCTAAAAAGGCCACTTACAATCAGCCCTTCTGGCCAATCGTAAGAAACCCCGGTCGCCGGATTTCGCTGGAATCTCTGCGCTGCGTTTCCGTCGAGCACGATCTTCTCGATAAGAAAACTGTCCGCCAGCAGGAATCCTATGCCGAGGCGTACGGGCATAAGTTTGAGCACTGTCGTGCGTCCCATACCTTGCAGTGTCACGTTCTTCCACAGCTTGAGCGCATAAGGTTCACCCGGCACTCCGTTGACCGGGGATCCATAATTCAACGTGTAGTGGCCCGTGCCCAGCATGTAGGTTCCCGCCGGAACGAAAACCGTTCCACCTGGCAAGGTGTCGTCGATTGCCGCCTGAATCCCATCGGAGTCATCCGTTACGCCGTCGCCCGTGGCGCCATAGTCCCTGACATTGGATGTCATCGTCGTGCCGATCGAGGCGCATTGTATAGTTTTACCGTTCCCATTCAGCGGTCCGGAGGCTCCGGCCGCGGTAATGCCGTGGGCGTAGATCGTGTGGCTCTTGCCGTCAGCTAGGATCGGATTGAGGGGGAATGTTTGGTCGAAGCCGTGATTTTGGTCGGGGTAGGGGAGATCCGTTCGCAGCAAATCTGCTAGAAAGGTCGCGACCAACGTCCCTGACGTGGAGTCACCATCCCGGTATATGCTGACCTGAATAGGATTGGTATTGGCTGGGTCTCGCGCCCAACCTGCAATCTCACAAGTGGAGTTGGTGACGAGGTCGAGGGTTCCCTGGACGACCTGCGCGTTAAGCACTGATGCCAAGCTGAGCGCGAAGAAGAACGTGGCGGGTACAACGGGCAGGGTTCGCTTTCGCCGCACCATAATTCTGCGAAACCGCATTATACGGATTTTACACCATTCGGTCAGCCGCCCGTGCCACCGCCAGCCCGGCAGATCGCCCGTTCGCTACGCCAACATCGCGAACTCATCCTCAACTACCTCCGGGCGGGAAAGCTCATTTCCAGCGGAATCGTGGAAGGGCTAAATAACAAGGCCAAAGTCACCATGAGAAATTCCTACGACTTTCGCACGTACCGGGTGCGGGAACTGGCCCTCTACCACTCACTCGGCAAACTGCCCGAGCCTGAATCCACCCACGATTTCTTCAGACGAACCTTTCGTTTAGGGTGAATCTCGGAGCGGGGTCTCACCCCTTCCCATCCCACGACACGGAAGTTAAGCCCTTCGCCTCCCTGATCCAAGCCGGTACTGCACGTATGTGGGAGAGTAGGACGTCGCCCGATTAAATTGAACGAAGCCCCATAAAGCCGGGGTGACGTGCCCCCTATCTCCGTCCGGGATACTCGCTGAATTTAACATGGCTTCGATCGGCCGCTTCGCCTTCATATCAGATCCCTTTCACACGGCCGGCTCTGGGTCAAGGCCGGAGCCGGAGCAAGTGCGACGGCGGAGCCGTCAGGGAAGCCTTGAGGCTTTTCGTTTTTTCACCCCCAATGTGCTATATGTATAGGTACATATGGCGCTCACCAAGAAGACCATCGTTTTGTTTCCGCCCGAACTGCATCGGCGATTGACCCTGATCGCCGCCGAGCGCCAGACGAGCATGGCCGATCTAGTCCGTCGAGCCTGCGAACGAGAATACGGATCCGGATCCGCCACGCGCGAGGAAAGGCTAGCCGCAGTCAGGCGCCTGGCGAGCCTCAACCTGCCGGTTTGCGATATCGAGCAGATGAAGCGTGAATCTGTTCCGGACCCCAACTCGTTTGCGCGGTGATTCTGACGCCGTGATCCTGGTCGATTCGAACATTCTCATGTACGCCGCAGGCCGCGAGCACCCGCATCGCGCAGCTTCTTTGGCATTTCTTGAGAGAGTCGCGGGGCGCGAGACCCAAGCCGCAATTAACGCAGAACTCTTGCAGGAGATCTTGCATCGTTACCGTTCTCTCGATCGATGGGAGGAGGGCCGCCTGGTTTACGATGGCGTGCGCATGTTGTTTGAACATGTGTTGCCGATCACCGGCGATGTGGTCGACTTGGCCCGCCGTATGCTTGATGAATATCCCTGGCTTGGCGCCCGCGATGCGGTACATGCGGCAGCCGTAGAGGTTTACCAGTTGGAGGGCCTTTGCAGTTTCGATCGCGTCTTCGATAGGATTCACGGGCTGCGGCGAGTGGAGCCGTGACCAAGCTGCGCTTGCGACATGCGCTTGCGACAAGGGAGCGGTCAAGAAACCTTTTGAAGATTAATCGGGCGGGGAGCGAGTATGAGGCCATTGAAACGCGCGTTGCGGCCGGTTCAGGACTCGCACGGAGTGCGGATTCCGCGGGCTCTACTCGAGCACCTCGGGCTGGACGGGAAAATCGAGATCCTGATCACGGACCGGCGGATTGAGATTTGCGCGGCAGACGATCTGAAAGACCATCGCTCGCAGCCGGTGGGCGCGCGGCGGGTGAAGCAGTAGGATGGCGTAATCGGATGCATGCCGCGTACCTCATCGTCACGGTGACTTTCGCGCTGCTGGTTACGTTTTCGGGCCTCGGCAAGATGCGGCGCGATGCGCGCCAGGTGAAAGTGGTCCACGAAACCGTGGGCGTCCCGTTGAAATACTTTCCGCTATTGGCCGCGTGCGAATTTGCCGGCGGCGCCGGACTGGTGGTCGGAATCCTGTGGCCGATCCTGGGCGTCGCGGCGGGAGCCGGGCTGGAGTTGTATTTCCTGGGTGCGATCGTGTCGCATCTGCGCGCAGGCGATGCGAAGGGCATGGGGTCCGCGGTGTTCATGTTTGTGCTTGCCGCGGTGGTTCTCGCGCTTCGGTTCGTGACGGTTTGACCGGAGGTAGGCGTGGTACACTGGCGCGAACCTCGAAAAGGAGAATCAAAAAGGAGAATCACCGATGATGCGGACGATCATGACAAGTAGTCTTGGTGTAGTTCTACTGGTGGGCGCGTGTTTGGCGCCGGCGTATGCGCAGGCACCCAAAGGCGCGGCTCGTGGCGCGGCGCGGGGGGCGGCGGCCTCAGCCACGGTGGACGCCCTCAAACAACTGGAGCGGGATTGGTCGGACGCGCAGAAGTCCCGCGACATCGAAAAGCTCAGGACGATCCTCGCCGAGGATTGGCAGGGTCTCGGCTCGGACGGAGCCATTTCATCGAAAAAGGACTTCCTGAACGACGTCAAGTCCGGCGCATCAAAGTTGGATTCGTTCGAGATGGGGCCGATGGACGTGAAGGTGATCGGACGGGTCGCCGTGGTCCAGGGGAGCGACACGGAAAAAAGCTCCAACCATAGCAAAGACACCAGCGGCAAATGGGTGTGGACGGATGTATTCGTGGATCGGGACGGCAAGTGGGTGGCGGTGCGGTCGCAGTCAGCGATGGTGACGAAGTAGCGCGGCGGCGATTCTTGTCCCAGCGCGGCGTGGCGAATTGGCCGCCATTGGAAGCGCCGGCCCCACGTAATTACAATGTAATTATGAAATCGAGTCTGGTTCAGATCGGCAACTGGCGCGGTGTGCGCATCCCCAAGGCGTTCCTAGATCGGGCCGGTCGGCGGGTGGTGCTTGAACAGATCCGCGCGGTGGATCGCGTACGGCTGGTCATGCGTCTCGGCAAACTGAGCGCCGTTACGTCAAGCGAGGCGCCGACGGTGTTGGGCGAGACGTTGGTCGGCCCGCTTCTCCTATTTGGCAAAATTGCCACATTTTGGTATACCACGCTCTGAATTCGGAAACGCACATGAGCGCAGCGATACTGAGCGTTGCTTTTTGCACCGGCATCGTCAACATATTGTTGACACACTGGGCTCTCCCCTCAAGTCTGCCTTAAGCTGGAGAGAAAATTGCTCCTCTGAGGGACATCCTTAAGTGTATGCGAATGCTTGAATCCAGTCGGCAGCTTGTTCCGGCCCTCGTCGTAATGCTGTGTGTCCTAGCGACCGGGTGCTCCAGCCCAGCGGCGAAAGAGGCCCGCTACCTGGCGCGAGCTAAGGCCATGATCGAAAAGAAGGATTACGGCCGTGCCGCGCTCGAATTCCGCAATGCGGCGCAGGTTATGCCCAAGGATGCGGAGCCCTACTACCAGATGGGGTTGCTGTCTCTCCAGCAAGGGGACCCGAAAACCGCGGCCGCGCTTTTCAGAAAAACCTTGAGTCTGAATCCTGCTCACAGCGAGGCGCAGGCCCATCTCGCCTCGATGATGGCGATGAACCGGGACAAAAAGACCGTCGAGGATGCCGAGGGCCTGATGAAAACCCTCCTCATCAAGGAACCGGACAACGCCGACGCTCTTGACATTCTGGCCGTCAGCGAATCCCGGCTCGGCGACGACGAACACGCGATGGAGCATTTTGAAAAGGCGTTTGAGAAATCTCCGCAGGACGTCAAGGTGGCGTGGAACCTGGCTGCGGCGAAGATCGCTCAAAAGGACCTGCCCGCCGCGGAAGCCGTCTTGAAGAAGCTGGTCGAAAATGCGCCCAAATCCGCTCCCGCTGCGCTGCAACTGGCGCGCTTTTACGTCGGCACGAACAAGCCGGCCGACGCCGAAAACGAAGTTCGCCGCGCCCTTCAGTTGGATCCGAAGAATCCGAGCGCTCTCCGGTCCCTCGCGGCCCTGGAAATCCAGGCCGGCCATCCCGAGCAGGCCGAACAGACTTACCGGACCTTGTCCCAGTTGCCCGATAAAGAGTACAAATCCGCCTACGCGACCTATCTGTTCCGTGAAGGCAAGCGCGGCGAAGCCACCTCCGAGATCGAAAAGCTGTTCAAACAGAATCCTGACGATCGATCTTTCCGCAATTTGCTGGTTTCGGCTTACGTCGCGCAGCGGCGCTATCCGGACGCGGAGAAACTGATCGTGGCGGCTCTCAAGAAAAACGCGAACGACGTGGATGCTCTGATGCAGCGCTCCACGTTCTACAAGCGGGCCGGGAAATACCAGGAAGCCGAGCAGGACCTCCACTCCGTGATTCATTCCATGCCAGACTCCGCTCCCGCCCATTACGCGCTGGCCAGGCTACACCTCCTCGAGGGCTCGGAGCCGAACGCGCGGCAGGAGTTGAGCGAGGCCGTGCGATTGGACAAGAATCTGCTCCGCGCGAGAACCGATCTGTCGAGATTGCTCCTTCGAGCCGATGCCAAAGCCGCGCTTGATCTGCTCGACCAGACTCCCGAGAGGCAAAAGCAAACTGCCGGCTACTTCATCGCCAGGAACTACGCTTTGCTGGCACTGAACCGGAACGATGAGGTCCGGCAAAACCTCGACAAAGCACTCCCTTCGGTGCGGGCGCCGGAGTTGCTTTACCAGGACGCTGTTTTGAAGATCGATCGGAAGGACTTCTCTGGGGCCCGTAAGTCGCTCGATGAAATCCTGCAAAAACAGCCGCAGGACGTGCAGGTGTTGGCGCTCCTTGCGAAAACTTATGACGACCAGGGCAACGGGCCGCAGGCGACCGAGACATTACGCGAGTATGCCTCGAAGTACCCGAAATCCGCGCCGCTCCAAGCATTGCTCGGCGACTGGCTCCAGAAGACCGGCAATCGCGGCGAAGCCCGTGGCGCCTATGCACAAGCCCGTACCGCCGATCCGAACTACACGCCCGCCGTGCGTGCGACTGCGTCAATGGACTTGGCCGACGGCAACCTGGACGCGGCTCGCCGGAATATCGCGCCGGTCGTTTCCAGCCACCCCAAAGACGCCACCGCGAGGCTGCTGCTCGCGATAACGGAGGACCGGGCGGGAAACCGCAAAGCCGCGCTGGAGCACTACCACGCCGTGATGGAACTGGATCCTAAGAATCAGACGGCGGCCAATAACCTCGTATATCTTCTAGCCGCGGACAACCCCGATGAAGCGCTGAAGTACGCGCAGAGCGCCCTGGAGCTGGCTCCCGAGAATCCCGACGCGCAAGAAACTCTCGGATGGATTTACTATCGCAAGGGGATTTACAGCTCGGCGATTACGTACCTGGCGCAAGCCGTCAAGCGGGAGCCCACCGCCCTTCGCCAACTCCGCCTCGGCCTAGCCTACTCCAAGATCTGGGAGCCGAGGCTGTCCAAGCAGTACATCGACGCGGCGCTCCGGCAGGACCCCAAACTCGCGGGCACCGAGCGCGATGCCTTCAAATAGAAGGCCGTCAGTTCGACCTCAATCCTGGCGCCCCCCTCGATTCCTAAGAAATGGTCATGGCGAACCTTTCTTAGCTGATGCTCGGGGCTCGGACGCGTAAGGGAGTCGTGGCCCTACGCCTTTCTCGGCACCCTGCCAGGTCGAGAAGATAACAAAACGCCAGCTTGTCACTTCTTGAAAAATGTGGGGAATCTGTCAAGTTTATTAGGGTCAAACACCGGCTGCCTCTCTCAGACATTTCCCTTATGCCTCTTTGGTCTAGAGAATCCGCCAGTTTGGTTATCAGGGTGCTTCTGTTCGTACGTTTTCCATTGGTACCACGAAACCGGCTGGGAAGCGGTGGGGAACCGAACGACATTCGAGGGAGGAATAGCATGAGGAAGAGCATTATTCTAGCGGTTGTGGCTCTCGCGAGCGTAACCGTGGCTATGGCACAAAACGAGCCCCCGCCTGTCGGGGCAATCCTGGATCTGAACGGTCTGGCGATACCGACCACCGGCTACCAATCGTACTCGGTCAGCTTCGCGGCCGGCGTCGCTAGCACCGCGATCACGTTCGCCCTGCGCGAAGATCCGGCGTTCCTCGAATTAACCGACATCGACGTGTATGACGTTACAACGTCGACGGATGCCGGGCTGCTTAACGGCAGCTTTGCCCTAGGAACGGTCGGTACAAGTGATGCGACCGACTGGACCTACGCCAATATATACGGCGCCACTTTCGGAGGGGTCGTGGAAGACGTTGCGTCTGGCGACTGCGGCGCTACTACCTGCTGGTGGGACGGCGCGGTACAAGCCTACGATGCCATCAGCCAGAACATTGCCACGAACATCGGGGACACGTACAGAATTAGCTTCATGTTGGCCGACGACGGCGCCGCTGGCACTTTCTCCGATCTCAGCACGAACGGCGACATAACCGACACTGGAGGAAACGGAAGGGACCTGCTGGTCTACGCCCAGAGCGGGTTGCCTCCTCCGGTTCCCGAGCCTGGCTCGATCGTGCTTCTAGCGAGCGCAGTTCTAGGTGTGGGCGGTGTGCTTCGCCGTCGGCTGTTGACCCGTTCTTAGCCGCCGCGAAGGATGCCCCGTCGGCGCGCGGCGTCGCGGACCCGTTCCGGGCTTCAGCGTCTCGTGCCGACAAGTTAGATGGATGCCTCGCGGTGCGCTCTTCGGACGACGCTTACCCCGAGGAAGCCCCGGAGTGTCGCGATTCTGGCTAAGCAGCCTTCACCTGTTGATTGTGGCTGCAAACCGGGCAGCAGTGGGCGCAGTACCAGCCGTGCACCTCTTCCGGCATGTGCAGATGATCGACGGTGCGGCCACACGTATCGCATTCCCCTTTAACCATTTTCGAGACGTGGCAGAGGTTGGTCATAAGTGCCCTCCTGACCCTTAGATGCCGCGGGTGGCCGATTCGATACATGGAATTGGACGCTTTATATGGTCTTTTGGTAGATTTCGGGCCGGACGAGGGCGTCCGGCGCGGTCCAGGGGGACCGCCCCACTATATGGTCTTTTGGTAGATTTGGGACGCGCCGAGCCCAGCCAATCCGAACGCTTCGGCGATCAGTTCGTACGACCGGCGGCGCGCGGCATGGTCGTAAGTGATGGTTACAACCATGGCCTCTTCGGCTCCATACGCCTCGGCCACGGCTTCGATTCCCTGGCGGACGGTGGAGGGCGAGCCGATAATCGCGCGGCGCGGGCGAGCCGCTGAATCCGCGTTCGAGCCGTTCTCGGCCAGAAACTCCAGCGCCTTTTCGATGGGTGGAACTGGAATCAATTGGCCGCGGTTGAGGAGCGCTCGCGTCATCCGGGCGCTGGAGGCGATGCGCTGGGCTTCGTCATCGGTCGCGGCGCAGATGGCCCAGGGGGCCACGATCACTCGGGGCTCCTTGAGGGCCTCCGATGGCTGAAAGTTTTCACGATACATCGCGGCGTAGCCGGCGCCTTCAGGATTGATGAAATCGGCAAACGCGTAGGGCAGACCGGCTTCGGCCGCCCAGATGGCGCTCTGCGCCGACGATCCCAACAGCCAAACTTCGGGGACGTGGGGGCGCCCCGGTAATGCCGCGAGGCGTGCGAAAGGATGATTCGCGGGCATTCGATTTTCGAGGTACGCCAGCAGCTCCGCCATCTGCTGCGGAAAATCGTCGGGCGAGGCGCGGCTGCGATCGCGCTGCATGGCGAACGCGGCGGTCTGGTCGGTGCCGGGCGCGCGGCCGATCCCCAAATCGATTCGGTCAGGATAGAGCGCGCTCAAAATGCTGAAAACTTCAGCGACTTTCAGAGGGCTGTAATGCGGCAGCATCACGCCGCCGCTGCCGATGCGGATGCGTTGGGTGCGTTCGCCGATCGCGGCGATCATTACTTCGGGAGCCGCGCAGGCGAGCATGGGCGTCGCGTGATGCTCGGCGACCCAATAGCGATGATAGCCGAGCTGGTCGGCGAGACGGGCGAGGTCGAGGGTGTTGCGGAGCGCGTCGGGACCGGTGGAGTTTTCAGAAATCGGAGATTGATCGAGAACGCCGATTCGAAGGGTGGAGGGTTCAGCCATGGGGGAGTTGCTTCCATGGTAAACGAGGCGTCGGGCTAAACAGGTGTTAAGAAAGGTTAGCCACGAATAAACGCGAATAAACGCGAATGGAGAAAGAAAATCCTAGCGTTGATTCACGGCATCAACGGCTGCTGATCGTAACCGCTAAGCCGGCAAGAAAGCCCCGAGGGCGGGCGAGGCGGCTCGCCGGCATGGCGGCCCCACATCAGGCGATTACTTTTCAGATTTTTGATAGCCGGCGGGAATCGCGAAAACGGAATCCGCGATCGGGCTACTCGAAAAGCTGCCGGCTTCCATGGTGATATCCATACCGCCGCCGCTGGGATTTCCACCCATCCGCTCCAATGCGAGCTTGGCTTGCTCGCCCGCGGGTCCGGGCTGCTTGGCCATTTCCTCCAGCCGTGCGCGGGCCTGCGCCATACGTGGATCGGATTGCGCGGCCTGAGCTGCCTGCCCAGCCTGGGCGCCGGAGTCACCGCCCATTTTGATGTGGATCACTTCCCTCACCGGAACTCCGTTCAGTCCCGCCATCTTCTTTTGAAGATTGGCCATGGCCGCGCGCATGCCCGGATTGCCGCCCTGGCTCATCGCCGCGTAAGGGAACTTGCCCGCGTTGCGCTGATGGAACGCATGGAGTTCCTGGGCGCCAGGAACGTCCGGCGAGACCCAGATCTCCATATCCATCTGCGCCTTCATTCCCTGCACGTCCATCTGCACGGTCATCATCATCTGGGTGGCGTTGAAGCCATTGATGGCTTTGTGTTGCCCGGTTTCCTTCACGTCGGCCTGGATGTTGTCAGCCCCGGCCACCGCTTCGCCGAGGTCGGAAAATTTCCTGACGGTGTAGGTCTTTTGCGTGTTGTTGATGGTGGTGAGGGTCTGGGCGTCGAAGTCGAGGATGGTAGCGGTGGTGCCGCTGTCGGTCTTCATCTTCTGGCCCTTGTAAAATATTTCGTGTCGCCGGAGCCGCCGCCGGGCCCTCCCTTGCGCGTCATGACGTAACCAAAGTCGGCGCGCGCCATACTCGCGATCATCGTCAATAAGATCAGATTTTTCAAGTTCATGGCTCTCCCTGTTTGTCTGAATGCGTAGTAAGGCCCATTATGGCGGATGCCGATCGGCGCGATCAAGTTGATTTTGCCTTAGTGATTTTGCCTTAGCGTTCTTGCCTTAACCCAGGCTCGCGATCACCCGGCATCGCTCTACTTTAGCTTCAGCGTGGACACGATCCTGCGGGCGTCCTCGACGGTGCCGCTCTCAAAGATCACCTCACCGATACACACCTTGCTCCCGGCCGCGATCCCGCGATATACGTTGGGTTTGTTGTTCATCGACTTGCCTTCCATTTCGAATTCGGTGGCCGAATCCTTGGTCACTTTGTCGTTCGGATAGAGCTTGCGCGCGTTGTCCTTGAGTTCCGCGAAAGTACTGTTGCGCGGCTTGCTGATGATGACGGAAACTTTCCTATCCGCCGAGTCGGCCGATCCGGGAAAGCTGCCGACCACCCAGCTCGCGGGCACGGCCGCCTGGCAACTTCCGTCGCGGGTGGCAATGGTTTTGTCTTGGGCGTGAGCGGGGACGGCGAGCGGCAACAAGCTTAGGAAAATCATCGGGCTTGCGAGCAGCGTCGGGGCGATCAGGTTTCTGTTTCTCACGGGCTCCTCCTGGTTACTTTAAACGATCGGAACTATGAGGATCAAACATGAGGATCAAACCTGGAACCAGCGCGCCACATCGGAGCGGGCGCTAGAATGAAACCTGACCATGCGAACTGCGGTCTTAATTTCGTTGACGCTCACGGTGGGGGCGATCGCGTATGCCGCGGCATTAGTCGACTTGGGCGACTTGGGCGACGATCCGGATTACCCGGTTTCAGCCCCGGTGTTCTACAAAGACGTTCTCCCGCTGCTCGAACGTCACTGCCAATCCTGCCATCGTCCAGGAGAAGCCGCGCCGATGGCGTTCCTGGATTATCAGGGAACGCGCCCGTGGGCCAAGGCGATGAAGCAGGCCGTGGTGACGCGCGCGATGCCGCCATGGTTCGCCGATCCACATGTCGGAAAATTTTCGAACGATCGAAGCCTGCCCGAATCCGCAGTCCGCACCATCGCTCGATGGGTGGATGCGGGAGCGCCGGAAGGGTTGGCGCCTTCATCAGTGCCTTCTGGATCGACGGCTGCCGCAATCACGTGGACGGATGGATGGACGATAGGCAAGCCCGATATCGTTTTCGAAATGCCGGTGTCCGTGGAGGTTCCGGCGTCGGGAACGCAACCGTATCAATACGTGATCGTGCCAACAGGATTCACGCGGGACACTTGGGTGCGGCAAGCTGAAGCGCGCGCGGGGGATCGCGCGCACACGCACCACATCGTCGTCAGCATTCGCGAGCCGGATTCGCCGTGGATGCGGCGCGAGCCGGTGGGCGTTCCTTTCGTATCGAAACCGGGCGATGACGGCGGCGTGGGAGCGCAGGGCGAATTTCTGACCGGCTATGGGCCGGGGTCGATGCCGGAAACGCTGGCGCCCGGTCAAGCCAAGCTGGTCAAGGCCGGCAGCGACCTGGTGTTTCAGCTTCACTACACGGCCAACGGCATAGCCGGCTCGGATCGAAGCCGCGTGGGTTTGATTCTCGCCAAAGAAAAACCGCGCGAGCGGGTGCTGATGATGGCCGCCGCCAATGTCCGGTTCGTGATTCCGCCGGGCGATCCGGATGCCATCGTCGAGGCGCGGGTGAAGCTGTATCGCGAGGCGACGCTGGTTTCGCTGCTGCCGCACATGCATTTACGTGGAAAATCGTTCGAATTTCGCGCACTTTATCCGAATGGCGAAAAAGAAACTCTGTTGAGTGTTCCACGCTATGACTTTGACTGGCAGCTTTCCTATTATCTGGACCATCCGAAACGAATGCCGGCGGGGACGATTATCGAAGGCGTGGCTCACTTCGACAACTCGCCCAATAATCCGCGCAATCCGGATTCGTCGCGGGCAGTGCGCTTTGGCGATCAGAATTGGGATGAGATGATGATCGGATATTTCGAGGTGGCGGTGGATCCGGAGTTGACGGCGCGGGATGTGCTGACCCGGCCGCAGTAGTTGGAATTCGTGAGCAAATAGGTATTGGCGGCGGGGTTCCGCTAACAAGGTGTCGACATGAGTGTCGACACGGCAAGCATGAGTGCGTGCGCCACATCATGAGAGACTGAACCCATGAAGCTTCTCGATCTCGACGGGCGCGCGGCGGTGGTGATCGGAGGGACCTCGGGGCTGGGGCGCGAAATCGCCATCGGGCTAGCCCAAGCCGGAGCCGACGTCATCCCCACGGGGCGCCGGGCCGATCTGGTGGATCAGGTTTGCGGCGAGATCGAAAAGATCGGCCGCAAGAGCTTGCGCTGTTCCGTCGATGTGCTTTCGCGGACTTCCATTGACGCGTTGCGTGACGCAGTCGTGAAGACGTTCGGGCGGGTCGACATCCTGGTCAACGCGGCCGGGCGCATGGCCAAGATTCCGGCGCGCGAAATTTCTGAAAGCGAATGGGATTCCGTGCAGGACACCAACGTGACCGGAATGCTGCGCGCGTGCCAGGCGTTCTTTGAGCCGCTCAAGAAAGGCGGGCGCGGTCGGATCGTCAACATCGCGTCACTGAATTCGTTCGTGAGCCTGACCGGTGTGAGTGCGTATGCGGTGTCGAAGGCGGCGGTGCTCGGGCTGACGCGAAGCCTGGCGGTCGAATGGGCGCCGGACGGGATTTGCGTCAACGCGATCGCGCCGGGAGTGTTTCGCACGGATCTGAATAAGGAGCTGCTGGACTCGACCGATCGCGGGCGGGAGTTGCTGCTGCGCACGCCGATGCGGCGGTTTGGGCGGACGGAAGAGGTGGCGGGCGCGGCTGTTTTTCTGGCGTCGGATGGCGCGAGCTTTATCACCGGGCAGTGCATTGTGGTAGACGGGGGATTTCTGGCGTCGGGGGTGAACAGTTGATACGGGCACCCAAGAGAAGCCGGCCCGAAAGCCGGCCCCACGAGCGGATTGCATTGGCGCTGCGCGTTGGAGTATCGTCGTCTCAGGGGGCTTTCCACAAATGAAAAAACTTATCGCAGTGGCCGCGCTTGCGGCGATCGCTTCCATGACCGCGATGGCGGGTGAATGGACCGGCTATATCTCCGACACCAAGTGCGCGGCGGCTAGCTCGAAGGCCTCGTCGGCTGCGGAGTGGATCAAACCCGCCCAGTTCGAATCCTGCGTGAAGCAGTGCGTGAAGGCGGGTTCGCCCGCGGTGTTCGTCACGCTCGACAACAAGATGATCAAGTTCGACGCGGCTTCGATGGAAAAAGTCACGCCGATGCTGGGCCACAAGGTGACGGTGACGGGCAAGCTGGACGGCGGGGTGTTGAAGATCGACACCATTGTTGACGCGAAATAGTGGGGGCGGCAGCGCCGCCTAAAAGGCGGCGGCAGCCAGAATTGGCTGCTCCACGGGACGCCGACGCGAAGTAGCGAAAAGATGTTTTAGCCACGAATGAACGCAAATAATGTGTTTCCCCATTCGTGTTTATTTGTGTGTATTCGTGGCTGAGACTTCAACAGGCTGGTTAAGCAGTTATAAACCCAAACGAGTGGCAGGGCATGGCCCTGCCCCACACTTAGAAAATTCGATCCTGGCGCTTCAGCGATCCGAACGATCCGATATTGGAAATCGCGAAGGACCCTTCGATCTGCGTGTCGTCGCGGGTTCCCAGCGAGATTCGGCGATACTGCACACTGAACCCGCAGCAATCCGAGTTATAGGTCACCTGCGCATCCCAGAACAACAGTTGGGCCGTAAGGACGTTGTAATTGATGTTGAACCCATAGTTCCAGCCGCGGCTATTGGGATTCCCATAGCCCAGCGTCGAGGCGATCTGATTGGCTCGCGGCTCGAGAGACGGGTCCGTACTGACATAGGTATCGCGGAAATTCCAGAAGTATTTCTTGAATCGGCCGTCTATGCCAAAGCTGCTGTTGACGATCCTGTGGTGCAGGGGATCGTAATCCGTGCGCCATTCGAAATTGAAGGGCAGCGTTCCCGGCTGAAGGCGGAGCACGCTGACCACCGGCGAATAATTGCGCGGTCCATCGATGAAGGCGAACCCGTCCAGGTCGGTGGAGCTTTCGATCACATATCGCTGAGGCAGTTGGCCGGGGAGCGGGTTCTGCACTACGCCGCCGAAGGTCGGGTCGAAGTAGCGATCGTAGCGGACCTGCCAGGAGAGCAGATCGGTCACGACGCCGTTCTTGTTTTTGGTGAGCAGGCGGTTGGTGAGCGAAAACTCGATCTGATTGGTATTGGTGAGGATGTCGGTCTCGTCGAAGCGGACGATGTCGTTGAAATTGTCGACGCCGTTTACATACTTATAGGTGATGCGGGGCTCGATCACATGCTTCACTTTGTCGCCCATCCACTTGGGCGGCTTGAAGGTTCGCTCGAGACCGGGGAGAACCAGGTCGAGAGTGAGATCGCGAGAGCTGCGCAGCAGATTCTGGCTGGTCACCGCGCCGGGCGTCTGCGTGCCAGGTGTTTCGGGCGCGGTGGATTCGGCGTACTGCGTTTCCCGAATGCCGAAGGTGGGGATCAGTTGGAAATCGCCCAAGTGGAATGCGGTGGTGACGTGCGGCGCGAAGTCAATGCGGTCGACGAACTGGCGCGTCTGAAACAGCTCCTGGCTGCGGTTCAGCAGGCCGGCGGTGGAGTCGAACCCTACCCAGAACGGCCAGCCGTCCACATCGATTTCGTGTTCGTGTTCGGTGAAATACACCTCAGGCAGCTTGTGAATGTTGATGGTGTCGCCGGGAGTGGTGCTCTGGAAGTTGACGTCGCGCGTGACACCGATAGCGATGCCAAAATCGGACCAGTGCTTGTCGACAAACCCCACCGATTCGGTTTGGGAGGAAACGGCTTCGGTGAAAGTTTGGGTGAAGTTCTGCACAAATGCAAAATTGGACAAATAGTCAAGAGAGCCACGCGCTTCCCATCCATCGCCCAGGTCGGATTTCGCGAGCAGGCGGATGCGCACGCCGCTATCGGGCGGGTCGGTGTTCTGGGTGTCCTTTATGCCGAAGACCGAGAGATCGAAGTCCGTCGTCTTATTGATCTTGCCGCGCACCTCGACGTGGTGGGCTAAGCCCGATTCGCTGAAATATTGGCCGCGATAGGTCAGGTCGAAGCTGCGGCTGATGGCCCAGAAGTATCCGAATCCGACCATTTTTCCATGCGTGGTACTGTTGCCGGCATTGGGGATCAGGAATCCGCTTCGGCGCGGCTCTTTCTTCAGAGACTTGTAGAAGTACGGCGTGTAGAACAGGGGGACGCCGCGCAGAAAAAACCAGGAATGGCGCGCGATGGCATGATCGCCGGGGATGACGTCGAACTGGGGGCCCTTGAGGATCCACCAGGGGTGGGGGATCAGGCAATCGGTGAGAAAGCCGTCGTAAAGGATGTAGCGTTCTTCGATCCGTTCCGCCCATTTCGCTTGAAAATAAAAGGGATTGGTGGTGGTGAGCAGGCCAGGGCGAGCCTGGACCTGGGAGGGCGACGATCCGCGCACGTTGCCGTAAAACGTTCCGGTTCCTAATTCGAAGTTGTATTCAAGACGATCGCAATCCAGCTTTTCGCCGCGGGCAAATTGCTCGAAATGGACATGACCGCGAGCCTCGGCTCTGAAGGTTTCCTCGTCGTAATCGATTTCGTCGGCTTTGAGCAATTCGTCGGGACTTTCGAGTCTGGCGGCGCCGCGCATGCGTCGGATATGGCCGACGACTTCATTGAACACGGCGTCCGTTACGAGAGTACCCTGATCCGGCATGTTCGGGCGGGGCGGGGCAATGCGGTGCTGGGGATTGGGGCTAGGCGTCGTGTCCTGCGACGGAGGAGCTAAAGGAGGTTGGAAGATTTGGGCCCGTAAGTTAAGAGCCGTAAGGAGTAGCAGGACGGCGAGGGGCAAATAAAGTTCGTGACAAAACTCATAGAATATGTTACGTAATATGGAGGCGGTAGTACTAGGTGGGACCCTAGAACTAGAGTCTGAGGCAGGACGGATGGCGGAAGTACTGGGGTTGCCGGAAGCGAAGAGGCTCAACCGAGAACCGTAGCAGAGCGCTGTTATCGCCGTCAAGCGGGAGCATCGAAAGTATGCAGTGCCGATATTGCCGGGCGTGGAACGAAGCGGACGAGAGGCGTTGTGTGCGCTGCGGCCGGCGCATGCATCAGGCGGCCTCGCGGCCCGCGCCGGACACGTTTCCGCTGTCGACGTCGACCGCTCCGGCGCTGGAGATGCTTCCGGGGCGCGACCCGGGGCAGGTTCGGCCGCCGGAACTGAACCAGGATGACGCAGCGAAGCGGGCGGAGCAGGTAAGCTATCAAACATCGCTCTTTCGAGACGTATCCAACGGCCCCAAGGTAATCCCAATTCCTACGTTGACTCCGGTGCGGCCGCGCACGAACCCGGAATGGGCGCGGGAGGACCGGGAGCGTGACGATTCGGCACAGCGGAAGCGCGCATCGCGTCCGAAGCCGGCTGCGCGGAATGCGACGAATCGGCGATCCGATTCGCAGACGTCGCTGGATTTTTATGGAGCGGGTGGCGGTCAACCAACGGTCGGCGCGCCGCTTGAGACGGTGATTTTCTGCGACGTGCCGGTGGCGCTGCCGGCGCATCGGAGCATCGCGGCGGTGTTCGACGCGGCCATGGTGCTGCTAGGCGTGGGGTTGTTTCTGCTGGTTTTCGTCGCGGTTCCCGCGATTTTCGGGATCGGCGGCGGAGTGGGCTCGATGAATGCGGGCAACGCGATGGTGTTCCTGTGCGCCGCCGGAGTGATTGCGCTGTTCTACCGGCTGCTGTGGTGCATCGGCAATGGCGATACGCCGGGCATGCGCTTCGCCGGACTGCGGCTGGTGGATTTCGACGGCCGCGTGCCGGATCGCGAGCGGCGCGGCATGCGCCAGGTGGCGGGATTGCTTAGCGTGATTTCGGCGGGTCTTGGCTTGGTGTGGGCGCTGGTGGATGAAGAGAATCTGACCTGGCACGACCACATCTCGAAGACGTTCCCGACGGAGGGGTAACGCTTCCGCTCTACTAAAGAAACCGCGCTGCGACGGTTAGCCGTGGGTTGTTCACTCTGAGATTTTCACCAGCCCGCCAACTTTCGCATCCGGTCGTCACGATCGTCGCGGATCGCCTGCACAATATCGAACCCCCGCGGTAGCTTGACCGTGTGAACCCAGAGGCCGTCCTTCTTGACCATAGAGGGGCGATTCCCGGGCGCCTTGAGCATCACTCCTTCCGGGGTTTCCTGAACTTCCAGATCGCTGCCTTCACGCAGGCCCAACCGGTCACGTATGGGCTTCGGCAGGACCACTCGCCCGGCCTTGTCTATTTTCACCGTCATCACTTGAACATGGCATACGGCATTAGCCTTGGCAAGTGGTTTCTACACGAGATGGAAGGTTCCTTGGCAGGCGACAAGATCGCCCGCCAACGAAGAAGGTGTCGACACGGGACGCTTAAAGGAACTGCGGAAAAAGCGACGTGTTGCGTACCGCTCCTTCCAGTCGCGGCTCGGAAAAAGAAATGTCGAGATGAATCTCGACGCGGCGCGCTAAAGCGCGCGCCACGAGTTCCTGCTCCGCCTGCTAACCTTTAACTTACCTACCTTCTAAATGTCAGATCAGAAATTGCAGATTATTCCGCTGGGCGGGCTGGGCGAGTTTGGGATGAACTCGATGGCCGTCCGGTACGGCGACGACATCATTGTCCTTGACGCAGGCATGATGTTCCCGGACGCGGAACTGATGGGCGTCGATATTGTCACGCCCGATTTCACGTACCTCGAGCAGAACGCGGCGCACGTGCGCGGCCTGATCCTCACCCACGGCCACGAGGATCACATCGGCGGAGTGCCGTTCCTGCTGGCGCAACTCAATATCCCCATTTACGGGACTGCGTTCACGCTGGCGCTGGTGGAGCGGCGCCTGGAAGAACACGAGATGTTGAAGGAGGCCAAGCGCAACGTCGTCAAGCCCGGCGAAATCCTGAAGCTGGGACCATTTTCGATTGAGTTTATCCACGTGACGCACTCCATTGTGCAGTGCGTCGCGCTGGCGATCACCACGCCGCTCGGCGTCATCATTCATACCGGCGATTACAAAGTGGACCCGACGCCTACCGACAACGAGCTGTTCGATCTGCACACGCTGGCCGCGTACGGGAAGCGCGGCGTGCTGCTGCTGATGTCGGATTCGACCAATGTCGACCGGCCGGGGTACACCGAAAGCGAGCGCGCGGTGGGTCCGCGCCTGGAAGACCTGTTCGTGCGCGCGCCTCGGCGGCTGGTGATTTCGTGCTTCTCCAGTTCGATTCATCGCTTGCAGCAGATTCTCGATCTGGCCGATGAATACGGCCGCAAGGTGGCGTTTCTGGGGCGCAGCATGATGTCGACCACCGAAATCGCGCACGACCTGGGACTGCTGACGGTCCCCAATGGCATTCTGCTGCGGCCGCAGGACGTAATGCAGCTTCCGCCCAGCAAGGTGTGCGTAGTGGTTTCGGGCACGCAAGGCGAACCGATGTCGGCGATGTCGCGCGTGGCGGTGGATAATCACAAATCGCTTTCGATTGAGCCGGGCGACACGGTGGCGCTGAGCGCGCGCATCATTCCCGGGAACGAAAAAGCGATTTACCGGATGCTCAATCACCTGGCGCGGCGTGGCGCCGATGTGGTGTATGGAGCCATGAATCCGCCGATTCACGTGTCGGGTCACGGAAGCTCCGAGGAACTGCGGCTGGTGCTTAACCTGGTGCGGCCGAAGTTCTTCATCCCGGTGCACGGAGAATACCGGCAACTGGCGCAGCATGCGCGTCTCGCGCAACATCTGAGCCATTGGGGGTTGGAGGGGACGTTCGTGCTCGAATCGGGCGAGACGCTGGAGATCGACAAGGCGGGCGCGCGCAAGGGCGAGCCGGTGACGGTGGGGCGCGTGTGCATCGATTCGGGGACGCTGGATGAAGTGGTGGAGGACATGGTGATCCGCGACCGGCGTCATCTCTCCGAGGACGGATTCGTGCTGCCGATCATCGCGATCAACAAGCACACGGGGAAGTGCGAGGGGCTGCCGGAGATCGTGAGCCGCGGATTCATGTCGATGGAAGACAGCACGGAGATGTTGCAGGGGGCTCGGACGATTGTGATGCGGACGCTGGATTCCTCAACCGCGGAAGAACGCGGCGACTGGGGCGTGATGCAGGAAAAAATCCGCGCGGATCTGAAGCGTTATCTGACCAAGCAGACGTCGCGGCGCCCGCTGATCATGCCGGTGATTCTGGAAGTGTAAGTGGATTTTAAGCGCTGGCGGCCTGCGTGCGGTAGAATAGAGAAAATTCGGGCTGTGGCGCAGCCTGGCTAGCGCGCTTGCTTGGGGTGCAAGAGGTCCCGGGTTCAAATCCCGGCAGCCCGACCAACCCCTTCAATAACTTAGGTGATCTGACTCCGCTTGTCACTTGAAGTTGTTCCCGCACAATTCCCGCACAATTCCTCAATTCACTCCCAAATTGACCGGCTGCTTGCCGATCAGAAGCCTCGCCTGCATCCGGCGCACCTGCACCTCGCGTGTTACGCTTGCATCGCTTCCAAAGATGAGCAACCTCCGACGCGCCGCGACGGGCTTCTAACTCCCGTGACCGCCGTCCTTGGAAACGTGGCGGCCCATTTCGCCACTCTCCTGCTGGCCGGGTGCCGTGACCGTGATCTACTGATGCACAACGTCTTCGTTCTTGACCTCGAACGGCTTCTGCTCGAACGGATTGCGGTAACGCGGCGTGGCGGCTGCGAAGTTTGTGGTGGTGGGTAATGCAATTCCTTGAGTCGTTCTTCGGAGTTCTTTTCCTAATCGGGATCATTGCTTGCGGGTTGGCCTGGATGTTTTCCGCCCATGATGGGATGGGTATTTCCAAGCGAATCGGGGTCTCCCTCCTGATGTTCGTAATTGGAACGATGCTCGTGCCGACGCCAGGGACGAATCTCTTGGTCGGGGCGGTGCAGATCCTGCTCGCCTTCGGGCTCATGCTCGTCGCCATCATCGGACTCGTAAGCTCGCATGCCACCGGGAGTCTTCTACGAATTCTGGTAGCGCTTGGCGGAGCTGCACTCGCTTTGGCTGCCGGTGTCAATCAGCTTTGGGCGACGTGGTCGGGACGGATTCTACTGCTCGCCGTCGCGGCTGGCCTAATGGTGATCGTTCGACTGCGAGCGGTTAGTGATGATTGAAGGTCGCGTGGTCGGCGACCGGTTACGAATTTCGAAGTTCAGTTCAACGACCAACATGAAGGAGCAATTTCAATGCGAAAGTACAAGAAAAGTGATTCGGTGCCGAAGGCGGTGGGGCGTGCGTTGGCTTACGAGGGCAAGGGCATCGCGAAGGGCGTCGTTAACGGACTCCTATCCCTCGCAACACTCGGCCTGTTCAGGCCGAAAAGTGGCAAACGTGGAAGAGGGGCAGCCGCTAAGATGATGACAATTGGTTTCGACCCAACGGTTTGGAGGTTTGCGCAACTTGTTGCAATCCTCAGCTCATCGCAAGAGCTAAGAGCCTATTAAAGGTTTCGAAGCAGACAGGTTGGGTCTGAATTCCTGGCAAGTCCTCTCGAGCCAGGTCAATCAAGGTATGTCCGGGTGGAACTCCAAGGAATAGTTCGCAGCCGAGCTCACATGCAACGGTGGTAGCATCGTGCCAGCGAACCCCATGGGCAATGTTGTCGGCCAAATCCGTTGCGACTCCCTGCGCAGTGCGCACGGCTCTTGCGTCACGTTTGCCAGGTATATCGGCTTCGGATCTTTCACGGATATCGATTGAAGTTGACGGCGAAGAGAGTCTGCTACAGGCTGCAATAAGCGGCAATGGGAAGGAACCGATACATCTAAGTGCTCTGCCTTGCGAGCGCCTTGTGCGCGTACCTTTCGTAGAACCTGCTCCATTCCTCCGTTCGAGCCAGCGATCACAATTTGTTTTGGGGCATTGATGTTTCCGACAAATACGGGATGCTTTGGGCAATTTCAAGGCTCACGAAGAATGGCAGATTAAAGGTCCGTGCGCCGAACTCTCATCGGAAATTTGTTACAGGGCTCACGCGGCTCAGCCAACGGGACCCGTGGCTTTACGCGAATAGCTTGACGAACGACGTCTGGAAGTTGTTCATCTCCTCCCGCGTGCCAACCGATACGCGGATGTTCCGGGCTGTCAATCCTTGTTGGCGATCCGGATCGCTTTTATAGCGCTTCCAGCCTGGCATGGTGGTGCGCCAGATGCGATAGAGCCTGGGGCCGTTGCGCTCGAAGTCGCGCTGCAGGCGCGGCTCCAGTACACCTATGTGGAACTCGACGAGGATCGGCGCCTGGGACGGGAACGCCTACCACTGCGCTGCGAAACCGGCCGATGGGAACGCCCGCCACGCCCGCTGGGAGCAGCATCTCTGGGTTCATCGCAAAGGCGGGTATGTCTTTGTTGGAGGGCGCTGGCACTAAGCTCCCAATCATCAGGCGAAATGCCGTGAATCGGCCCTGCGCCACTACGCGCAATGCCTGCGGATTATGCCGCACGCACTTTGAGCATCTCTGACGATCAAACCAATATTTGCCGCAGCTTTATTGCGTTTCAAGCAGGCAAATCAATTGCTGCCATGGTTATAGCCAGTTAGGGACTTCTCGGAAGAAAAAGTCTCTGTCCGACGGGGGCGGAAGCCTGTGCCGCCGGGTTGGTTGGCACTGGCCGTGTGTTCGCCATGATGCGGCATGCTTATTTTCGAAGAAAGGCGAAAGCGGCGAAGCTTCTGACAGTAGTGGTCAAGACCACTACCCTTCTGACGCTTGCGTGGGGGACTGTTGTTCGCGCACAGGAGGTCGAGTCCCGAGATAACGCTATCACGAGCAACGCTTTGTCGGGCGTGGCTTTACCTGATGCCACTTTACAAGGTGCCGCACCAAGTAACCCAGCTTTGCCCGGCCCACCTCTGCCGGGCCCACCTTTGCCGGACTCCGCACCACAAGAGGAGCCCGCGAAAAACGGGGCGCTGCCGTGCCTGGAGCCGCCGCCGCTCTTCAGCTGGCAAGACTACCAAGGTCCGTTCCAGAAGGTGGTCGGAGCCTTCGCCCGAAAACTCGATTTGAAATCGGTGCATCCTCCGCGATACAAACCTGGAACCGTATTGTGTTCTCTCGAGGTGAAGGACAAGTTCATGCTCTTCGTTCGGGATACGTTCGATCCAATCTCATTTCTTGAAGCTGGCTTCAACGCCAGTTTAGATCAGGCATCCAACCGGGACCACACGTTCGGACAAGGTCCCGACGGTTATGGGAGGCGCTTTGGCGCCGACTTCGCCGGGCAGACAACCTGGAGATTTTTCACGGATTTTGCGTATCCGACGATCTTCTCGGAGGACCCTCGCTATTACCGCCTGATTCACGGCGGCGGCAGGCGGCGTTTCCTCCATGCAGTCGAGCATACCTTTGTGGCGCAGCGTGACAGCGGCAAGAACATGTTCAATGTCTCGGAGTGGTTGGGAACCGCGACCGCGGTCGCTCTCAGTGACGTGTCTCACCCAGGAAACGAACGCGGGCTTACTCCTGGCTTGAGAGTAAGTGGGTATGCCCTCGCAACAGGCATGGGGTTCGACGTTCTCCGGGAATTTTGGCCGGATATTGCTCACAAGCTCCACATGCCCTTCCGCGACACGCGTGAGCAGCCGGCGACTGAGCCGATCCGCTCTGGCCAATAAGATCGCGTAGGGGGAACCCGGACGATATGGATTCTTCGTTTGGATGCCCGATTGCATCGAAGGCAATAGACGACTTTCAAAGGGAGGAGATCAAGAATATGCTTTGGACAATATTTGTGATTCTTCTGGTCCTGTGGCTATTAGGACTGGTCACGTCGTATACGTTCGGTGGTTTTGTTCACATCTTGCTGGTGCTTGCGGTGGTCGTGCTGATCGTCCGCCTGTTTCAAGGGCGCAGGGTGGTCTAACGGCGCTGGCTCTATTGTCGCCAATGCGCTCCGGCCAGACTCTGGTCGAACCCACGAGAAACAGATCTTAATTCGATATTGTCGGCCTTGCCGACGGGCCGATGAACAATCGGCGAGAGGAGAAAGTAATGTGTATTCGCTTCATTCGTTCACTGTTGTTGGCAGCAGGAATGCTGTTCCTGTCGACTGAATCTTTCGCGCAAGTCGGCGTATCCGTCGCAATCGCGCCACCTGAGCTGCCTGCCTACGAGCAGCCCATGTGCCCCGGCGACGGTTATATCTGGACACCTGGATATTGGGCTTGGGATGGTGAGTATTACTGGGTGCCGGGCACCTGGGTGCTGCCTCCCGAAGTCGGGTTCCTCTGGACCCCCGGCTATTGGGGTTGGGGCGGCGGCGGATTTTTCTTCAATGAAGGCTACTGGGGCCTGTCAGTAGGTTTCTATGGCGGGATCAACTACGGCTTTGGATACTTCGGTCATGGTTACGACGGCGGACGCTGGCAAAACGGGCATTTCTTCTACAACACGGCGGTGAATCGGGTGGACACAACTGCTTTCCACAATGTTTACAACACCAGAGTCAACGAGAACGGGAACCGGGTTAGCTTCAACGGCGGTAGCGGCGGGATCAACGCGCGCGCCAGTTCCGAAGAAGAGGCCGCTGCTCGCGGCAGACGTATGGGTCCGGTATCCGCTCAGACTCAGCATGCGTACGCTGCCCGCAATAACCCCCAGCAGCGGTATTCTGCAAACCACGGCGCGCCACCAGTCACTGCGACTCCTCGCGCCAACCTGGCGTCTCATCCTAAGGAACTGCCGCCGGTCGAACGCCCCGCTGCCGTGAATACGGGGAATGCAAAGCAGGACCAGAAACTCCAGCAGCAGCAGGAAAAGATGGCCGCCCAGCAGAACCAGGAGCGGCAAAAACTCCAACAAAAGCAGGACCAGGAACACCAACAGTTGGCGAGACAGAAGGCTGCCCCGGCGAAAACACAGCAACTGGAGCAGCAGCACCAGCAACAGACACAACAACTTCAACAAAGACACACGCAGCAGACTCAGCAGATGCAGCAGAGACAGCAGTCGGCTGGCGGCGGCTCCCGTGGCCGCGGTCGAGGGTAATCGAGGTTTGGTGACGCCAGGGTTGGCCCTGCTGCGCGCGGACCAAAAGTGGGCTGAAAGCGGATTTCATAATTCCTCTTGATGCGGCGCGCCTACTGCCCGTCAAGGGCGCGGTCGATCCATGGGTGTGCACTCGGTGAACGCCGCCACCGCGCGGCAGCCGCGAAGCTCGGACTCCCAGCAACCATCCAGGCTAAATTTGCCGGTCACAGACTCTGGCGCGCACTTCACGCTCGAGTCGTGCACTGAATCGGTCTTGGAGACTTTGATCGCAACGAGGGAGCGCTGCCGTTCTCCGTGGGTGATATCACCCCAAGTGATCCTAGTCATAGAAAACATTTTCTGAGAAACCTCAATCGCTCCAGCATTTTTGGAACGGTCGCAGAGTTGCAAACTCTTGTAATGATGAGGTTGCCATGCTAGTTAAAGACTTGATGACCAAAGACGTGAGTTCGTGCCGTCCAGCAAACAATATGGCGGAGTTGGCGGAAGTGATGTGGAACCAGCGCTGCGGAGCCCTGCCGATTCTGGATGACTCAGGAAGAGTCATCGGCATAATTACGGATCGAGACATCTGCATTGCACTTGGCACGAGGAACATCAGGGCGTCGGACGTGCTTGCACGAGATGTCTCACCCGCGAGGTGCTTCACCTGCAGTCCCGACGACGACTTGCGGGAGGCTTTGAGAACGATGGCCAACCAGGAAGTCGGCCGGCTGCCTGTCATCGATGAAATCGGGCAATTGGTCGGAATTCTTTCAATGGACGACGTCATCTTCCGGGCAGGTGGAGGAAGTTCAAGTCTTAGTGACGGGGAAATCATCGATACGATTGCGGCGATGCGGGAAGAGCGCATTCACCAACCAGACGTGGTCACCCAAGACGGAAACAATGTACGCTCGGATATTAGAATGCCGATGAACTACGAGCACGTGGACAAAAGACATTGATTCCTGCTTATGTCGGCAACGCCATTGCGGCGACGGAGGCGTTACAGGGCTAAGACAACCTCTGGTTCAGTCGTGATCACAAGCGCGTGGGCTAAGCACCAAAGCGATGGATAAACGATTTTACTCTAAACATAGTCCTGAGGTCTGGCTGGCTGTGGGCAAACTGGCTTGGTCGCAACTGCCTTTCTCGCTTAAGTCGCGTTTCCTCGATGGACTCGAGCGAATCGCTACTCTTCGGGAACAAATCCGAGCCGCAGCCGCGGTCTCGTCCATGCCGCCGATCCAGATCATCCCGGATTTATGGTACGACGACGATCGGTGTTTCGCCGCGTGCGCTCGTCCACTGATTGTTAACGGCAAGACGGTATTCGGGTGCACTCTTCCTGCACAGACGGCCACGCTTCAGGATGAAGGACTCCTTCGGCGCGTCATGGTGCACGAGTTTTGTCATTGCTTTTGGTGGCTGGCGGACGAGGTGAATGCCATGGATTCCGGTGGGACGACAATCGACACAAGTGACCTTGATCAAAATTCAGATTCTGACGACAGGTACCAAATGGTTGATCCTGAGGACTGGTTTGGCGTGGAGGACGCCAGCAGGATGATCTACAGTGGAAGCCCGGAAACCCAGCGGATTCAGGATAAGCTACTGGGCCTCATTGGAAGCCTCCCAGAGCGGCATTCACCTCCGAGGAGGTTCAGTTTGGAGCACGTCACGTTGCCAAGCGATGTCAAGAATCACGTGCGAAAACTGAGGATAATAGGGAACGCCGGCAACACAGGGGGACGGCTCTAGGTCCTCCCTACAGCGTACTCCAGACGTAATGATGTAAGCTCCACTTGTCGAAGTGACCCGCGGCGCCATCCGCTGGCGACTAACGCCTGGATGACGGCGTGATCGTTCATTACTTCTCCAGATTCGCGGTTTGGCGCAGAGTCGAAGTGCCGCAGAAAAGTTGGGGAAGAGTGCCCGGCCACGAAGAGACTATCGACCCAATCTTCTCGATCGGAACTTCCTGCGATACTGATGGACGCGCCCCGACGTGAAACCAAAACCTGGCGAAAGCTTTCTCAACAGACTTGGCCGGTCCGCCGGCATGGCGGCATTGGGCTTCGCGGCGGCTGCGATTCCGCTTCATCTCCTTCTGCGAAAGCCACTGGTGGGCAGCCGTGGGCGTCCGCGCATGTCATCATCGCGATCACCTTCGCTTCTTGCAGTCTAATTGCAGCAATCTCGAGACTCACTTCCCAAGAGCCGGACCTTTCGCTTCCTCCGTTACAACTCGGGCGTGATGGCCATTTGACGCGTTGGAGGTTTAGCTGCTGGGCTGGATGGCGACGTTCTTGCGCTAATATACCCAAACGGCTTGATTACTGCCTCTGGCACAAGCGTCTTGCATTCATTAAGGTGAATACCGCTCGCTTATGCCTTGCGTTGACAAGTCCATAAAATAATTGTGCCCCATTTCATGGGGAACATGGAACCAGGATTGCCACACAGTTCAAGGAGAACTCCAGATCATGAGAAAAAATTGGTTACTGCTGCTGGGGACCGTGATTTCAGTCACTTGCCTGTTTGCGAAAACCATAGCTGACTACGATCACTCGGTCAGTTTTGCTAAGTATCATACTTATTCGTGGATCGGCGTGAATGTGCAGGAACCCCTTTGGAACGATCGAGTCACAAAGGCAATCGACAATCAACTGACCGCCAAAGGCTGGCGCAAAGTCGATTCGGGGGGCGATGCCTCGATCTCGGCTGTCGGTTCGACTCATACGGAGCGAACCCTCGAGACCTGGTACAACGGGGATTTTGGTGGAGGCTGGTTTCACCGGGGTTGGTGGGTTACCGGCGGTCCCGGAATCGCCACCACAACAATCGAACGCACGCCTGTCGGTACACTCCACATCGATATATTCGATTCGCACTCAAAGAAGGTAATCTGGCACGGAGTATGTACCGATACGCTGACTGCAAACCCGGAGAAGAACGAAAAGAAGCTGGAAAAAGCCGTGGCGGATGTCTTCAAGAAATTCCCGCCTCCCGAGAAGGGCTAGTGTACCGTCCGGGAAATAAATGAGTCTTGTTCAGGCCATCCGTTCACGTTATGAGATTATCGATCCCAGGCCCGGATCGGAATGGCTGAAGCCGCCTGCGCGAGTTCAAGAAGGGCTGGGATGCCGAGCCTATTTCGCCTGCATCTCTCTGATATACCGGACCAGATTGTCAATGCGCACGTGTCCCAGATCCTGATCCCACGCAATTTGAGAGAAGATGGGTCCCCATAACGGCATCTCGCGAGTCCCGTGCCCGGCCGGCACCGGTTGCTCGCCCGAAATGATCCTCTCGATCCGCGCCGACGGGGAGGTTCCGCCGTTACGCGCCGAAATATGCGTCAAATCGGGCACCGGGACCTTGAGCCATTGGGTCATCGGTCCAGCGCCTTTGCCATCGCTACCGTGGCACACGGCACAATATGCCTTGTAGAGGGCCGGACCTTGAATCGAATCGATTAGCCGCACGGTTTCCGGCTTTGACGGCTGATCTTGAGCCAAGACACGAGGCTGACAGAACGCCGCCCCACACAGGCTCAAGCAGAAAACGATTTTGCGCATAAAGCCTCCCATTTCAGTGGTGCAAGCGTATGACCTTTGGAAGAGGTCGTTACGCAAGCAATCGCCTCTCTTGAGCGCTGTGAACGCGATCCCGAACTGGGTGATTCCGCGCATTCCTTCCGCGCGGAGCCGGACGATTCGGGTTACACCCCATTCGCCACCGAGTGCATCGAAGTCACACGCTGATCACTGGGCAGGCGAGTCCCTCAGGATGGCGTATGCGTTCTGCCGAAGATGTCGCGCCACTCCCACTCCGGCATGGCGGCCGATGGGCAGAAGATCAGCACTCCGTTCCCGCAACCGCAGTGGCGCCGCAGACCTCACGGACCTTCGCGCCATGTCGGCATCGCACAGTAAATGCCGCTCCATAAGACCGAGCCGAGCCGTCGCCATCTGATGTCGCGCTTTCTGACTCGTGCGCTGGCCGATCTCGCGACAGAACCGTGTGAGGGCCCGTGTCGACGGCGCGATCCGACAGCACAAGAATCCAGGCGGCTGTGGCTTCACTGGGCTCGAGCAGAATGCAGAGCCGATCTCCGGCTGTTCGTCGGTTCTCGATTGCCCCTGGTTACAGTACGAAGGCGACTCTCCGTCGCGAGAGCAGAGTTGCGTTGACTTGTGGACCGCTGTCCCCTGTGTACCAGTTCCTTGAGCCGAGTCCCTTGTCCGCGCATTGTTACATTCCCTTCGTTCTGGGTGAAGAGGCCGGATATTTCCAAGAACTGCGCGATATTGCTCAGGGCCAGGCCTTGGAGATAGAGGTTTGGTCGACTTCGAATCGGGTTATGTCCTTTGCGCAAACGGCTATCAACCTGCTCCTTCCAATATGTTGGCGCAGGTTTTCCCTGTGGAAGGGTCCAACGTAAGAGGAGAAAAAACCATGAAAGAGACTGACAATCAACTTCGCGATGCCGTCCTCCTGCAGCTCGAATGGGATCCGCAGGTGACTTCGAGCGACATCAATGTCGCAACTGCGGATAGCGTAGTGACCTTAACCGGTTTTGTTCACAGCTACGCCGAGAAGTATGCTGCCGAGAAAGCTGCACAGGGCGTTTACGGAGTCAAGGCGCTCGCGAACGACATCGAGGTGAAACCGGCAAGCGCGCGCACCGATCCCGAGATTGCCCGAGACGCTGTCCACGCCATGAAAATCAACGTCACCGTACCCGACGAAAAGATCAAGGCAATCGTCAACGAAGGTTTTGTGACACTGGATGGCACGGTCGATTGGGACTTTCAGCGCCGGAGCGCCGAGTCATGTGTGCGCAATGTAGCCGGTGTGCGTGGCGTCCTCAACCACCTTAAAATGAAGCCAAGGGTGTCCGCCGGGGAGGTATCCACAAAAATCGAACAGGCTTTGCGCCGGAACGCCGAACTGGATGCACGCCGGATCACCGTTTCGGCAACAGGTAGCAAGGTTGACCTTTATGGAAACGTACGCTCATGGTTTGAGCGCGAAGAGGCCGAGCGCGCCGCTTGGGCGGCTCCGGGCGTTGCCGAAGTGATCGACCACATTTCAATCGTTCCCTAGCGAGTAATACTCTCGCTTCCACGTCAACCGGTCAGCCCAGAAAAATCGAGCAGTACGGGAAGGTCGAAGCTCGAATGAATGCTCCGGGGTTCGACGAGGGTGACGTCAAGGTCACCGCTCTCTGGCGCCCTGAGTGTCAAAGCTGTGTCCACGCACACGCACAGTGAGAAAGACGGCAACGTGCGGTTCTGCGAGTTCGGCCAGAAGAGCCTGTATCGCCGCTTTGATCTGCCCGAACCAATCAACCTCGACAAAGTAACGGCAGATATGAACAAAGGCCGTTGTATCTGACAGCCATCAAGGCGAAGTCGGAAGACGCTGTTTTCGCGAGCTCGACGCTGTGCAGGCGTGGACGGCGTCAGGTTATCCAATGTCGCGCTTTCTGACTCGCGCGCGCTGCCCGATCTCGCGACAGAACCGTGTGACCGCGCGTGTCGACGGCACGTTCCGACAGCACAAGAATCCGGGCGGCTGTGGCTTTACTGGGATCGAGCAGAATGCAGAGCCGATCTCCGGTCTGTACGTCGGTTGGCTCGATTGCCTGAAGGCGTCTTCTCGCGTCGCCAACCTGCCTGAAGAATTCCGTTCGTCTGGAAAACGGCACTGTTTCGAGCTTTCGGCCATCCTGTCTGATCATGAAGGATTGCGCGAAGAGGTTAATCGCCTGAACCTCGCCGCACAGCGCAACTTGGTCGCCGGAGCCAGAATGCCGCATCTCGGACGCCGCGACCCAATGGACCCACATCAGGGTAAACAGGGGCGGGATGAGATTTACTCCCAGGCGGATCATGTTCATAGCCCGATCTGATCTCCGAATTGACGGCGACGACACGCCCAATCGTTCGTTTGTCGCACTGAAGGCCCTGGCTCCCCTTGCTTAATGGCTGAAGAAGTCCATGGTGTCTCCGTGAAATCGAAGCGCTGAACGCAGATGCGAATTCTTGCAAATCGAGTGGTGCAGGTGAACGCGTCATCGCCAGTGAGCCGAACATAGAGTTCCCTTGCAAATACATTTCGTAAGGCCATCGCGATTCGTCGCATGCCCCAACCCTTGCATGCGAAGAACCAGACAGCTAATCTTATTCTCTTTCAGGTTCCTTGGATTTGGCAGGCTGGGTGCCTAAAGGATCGTCAGACGCCGTTGCACTTCTAACCGTAGTCAGTTTGTCGCACTGCTTCCAACTGCAGCAACGGCGCATTGAATGCCGGTTCGATGCCGGGAAACATCAAAGCACTTGTGGCAGGTTGCGGGACAGGGCAGAAGTCGGCCCCGGGAGGCCCGTTCTTCCCCCCTGTTCTCTTGTGGGCGAATACTCCGTGCGATCGAATATCAACGTCGCGCATCGAGCTGCACGTGGTGCACCGGGCATGGCTTCCCGCCTCCGGGCCGACAGCGCCGATGATTGCGCACCCGGTCGCATCCGAACGCCCAAGACGCCGGGCACCGGGGCGGCAAAGGGCCAGGCCTTAGCCACCTCTCTCCGTAAGTCCGCCAGGCGGATAGGCTTCGTGATGTATCCCATGAAGCCGGAGGACATTGCCCGTTCGCGGTCCCCCGGCATTGCGCTCGCACTCAGCGCGAGGATCGGCGTAGCTACATTCACTTACAAGAAGCCCTTCTCCGCCAGCTTCGCGAGCACGCGCTCAGCTGCTACGTCTGGCATCTCTCGATCACCATGAACCACGAGTTCCGGGTTCTCGGGAGGCTCATAGGCTGACTGAAGCCCGGGCACTGTGTCGGCCGCTCCCTCGCGAGCCTTGCGGTAGATTCCCTTGGGGTCCCTAGTAATGCAGATTTCCAAAGGACAGTCCACATATACTTCGACAAACCGTGGAATCTGGCGGCGCGCCCGATCTCTGTATTGGCGCCGGTTGGCAGTGGCATCGAAGATCACGGCTACTCCGTGCCGGGTGAGAAGCTCACCGACGAAAACGATCTGGCGATAGAACGCCTCGCGCTCCTCCTCGTCATAGCGAGGATGGGGCGTAAAGATGGGACGGAGCGCGTCGGATTCGAGCACCGCAACATCGATTCCTCGATCTGTAAGTTGTGCCTTCAATGCATGGACCAGCGTCGATTTCCCGGACGCCGGGAGACCGGTGACCCAGATCGCGAAAGCGTCCTTGACTCTAAACACCACAGTAGAAGTTCACCTCTTGAGGATCGAACGAATCGGTTTTCAGAGCCGCGAGAATGAATGCGACCAAGCGCTGGCGCACGGTGTCCGGGAGAGCCGGATACCAGACTGGATTAGCCATCACAAGGCCTCGGAAAGCCAGGAATGGCGCGACTACATGCAACATTTCGGCGTCCCCAGTTTTTTCAAGGTAGCGCTGCCAAAAGCGCAGAAACAGCGATTCGAAGGCTCCCTCCAACCTCCCGCTCCGCTGCAAAGAGAAGAAGAGGTAATTCATAGTCAGAGATGCTACGTCATCGGCCGGATCACCATACTCACCACGGGAACGATCCAGCAGGGAGAAATCGACGCCCGAGCGAAATAGAATATTCCAAGGATGAAAATCGCCGTGGACCTGGCGCAAGCGGTGGATGAAGTTTTTCAACCGCCAGCGCCAGTTCACGCACAGGTGCTCGATATCCTCGAGCACACTCGCAGACACTAGCAGATGCGGAGGATAGGAATCCGCAATGCCCATGATGCACTCGCCGTGTCCTACCAGTTCACGGACGCGCCGGAGGTACAGCCCAGGATCGTTCCCGTGCACGCTGTGAATCTCCACAAGATAGTCACACAACGAATCGGCGCGGACCCGGTCGAGCTCGGTCAGTGTGCCCGTGTCGCGAAGACGCTCCAGATCGGCGGCATAACACTCGCCTTCCGCGTACTCAGTGAGCAAACAGAACTCTTCCACGTTGCCAAGGGAAAGCAACTGGCCCCCGGGTTGAAAACCGCATAGATCCAATGACCGGATGTGGCGCGGAAGACGATTGAAGGCGTGATGTTCCCAGATCAGCTCCTGCGCGCGATCCGCCATGTGTTCGTGGCCAAATAGACCCGGAGTCATAGTGTGCAGGACGGCGGTGTGGCGCTCGCAGCCGTTCACTTCCAGGTCCACCCGCACTGGCGTGCCGTATCCGAAGCCCTTGACGTCCTTGGTTTTGTGACCGCCTCCGAGAACCGCCATGCCAAGCAGCCTCACTGGCACGCCAAGTATAGACTGGAGATACTTCTCGACCTCTTCTCGCTTCAACTCAGGCATGGAGTATTTGCCATTGGATCCGCGTCGATCTACGTTAGAGTGCTCGAACTGCTTCCTCCACTTGCTTTGTGAGAGTGGAATACGATTCGCCTTGCAGGTAAATCGGGGCTCCGACCCTGACCTCGACCGGTCCTGGATGCGGCCACTTTGCGCTCCGAGGAAGAACCCGATCCACGCCTCGAAGCCGAATCGGCACCACGGGAAGACGAAGACGCGAAGCAATCATTCCAACTCCTGGAAGGAATCGGCCGATTTCCCCGGTCAGAGAGCGCTCGCCCTCCGGGAAGATCAGGATGGACCAGCCCTCCTCGGCAAGCTCGCCCATGTAGCGGATCGATTCGCGAGTCCCGCTCTCGGTTTGTGGAATCGGGAAGCCATTGAAGATGAGCGCGATCAATCTATACAAAATGGTGTTTATCCAGCGTTTTCGCAGCGGGTATCGGCCGGAATGGAAGTGAGCATCGAAGTACTCTTTCCACATCGCTGGAGCAATCCGGTAACGCCAACGGCGCGGCAGAGCCGCCAGAATGACCGCCGTATCGAGATGGCTCTCATGATTTGCGGCGAAAACGACCGGTCCCCGGACGGAATCGAGATTTTCGAGACCGGAGACCTTCGCATGGGCGATGGCCTTCGTAAACGGGAGGAAAATGGCTGCGAGCGCGCACCGGCGCACCGATTTCGCAATCCAGGTCCGGTTGAATCTTGGGAAGACAGTTTCCTCCTGCGTCGCCAAGGGCCGATCCAGATCCGCTACCCTCCGTACTAACGTGAAGGCGCTCTCATCGATGCTCGTATCAAACTTCTCCTCCAGATCCATCATCAGTTCCACGCGGTCCAACGAGCTGAGTCCAAGCTCTTCGATGGTTGTTTCGGGACCGATGGTTCTATCCGGCGCATACTTCTTAACGAGACTGACCAAGTCCGTAACAGATTCGGCGGCCGGTTCTGCCGAACCTTGCTCGATCGCATGCGCGATCTCAGCCCGTCGAAGCTTGCGCGTGGTCTTGGTACGCGGTAACTCGCCTTGCGTCCAGATCGACATCGAGCGAATCTTCTGATGACCCTCGAGGTTCGCGTTCGCCTGCCTCACAATCTCATCCGGGCTGACACCAGGCTCAAGTACAAGCACGGCGTGAACATGATCCCGGCCGATGACTGCCGATTCCCGAACTCCGGGCAGACGGTTCAACACCCCTTCCACATCTTCCGGGAAAACCTTGAGCCCCTCGGGAGTGACGATTACCTCCTTCTTTCGACCTCGAATGATCAGGTGACCTTCCGAGTCAAGCTCCCCAACGTCGCCGGTGTGGAACCAGCCATCTCGAAAGGCCGCGGCGGTCTCCTGCGGAGCTTCGAAGTAGCCGGGCGTGAGGTTGGCGCCGCGAACCAGAACCTCCCCGTCTTCGGCGATCTTCACTTTCACGCTTTCGAGCGGCTTTCCCGCCGTTCCCTGACGCACGTGGAAGGGATGGCTGAAGCTGATGATCGGCGCGGTTTCCGTGAGCCCGTAGCCTTGTACCACCACAAATCCGAGATTGCTCCAGAATTGTTCCAGGTTGGCCGCAAGGGGGGCGCCGCCGACGACCAGGCAGCAGAACTTCCAGCCGAACATGCGATGCACTTTGCGAAATCTCCACCAACGGAGAGGCCAGGCATCTGCTCTTCGGCTGGTGTCCATGGCGTCGGGGAAACGATGTAGTACGAACTCGCGCAAGGCCTCCAGCACCTTCGGCACGGAAACAAGGATTGCGGCGCGGCGCGAACGAATCTGCCGGGTGATCTCGCGAGGGCTCGTGCTGGAAATAAAAAGTACGGAGGCTGGAATCAGCGGCGGAACGAAAGTCGCGAGCGCCTGCCCGAATAGATGGCTCATCGGCAGAAGATTGAGAATGCGCAGCGGAGCGAACGAACGGACGTACTTACGATAGGGCGCGATCAGATTTTCGATATCCGGAATGTTGGCGGCTAGGTTGCCATGGGTTATCACAACGCCTTTAGGGTCACCCGTGGTACCGGATGTGAATACGATCTCGGCGACGTCCTGGCGCGAGAGCCATTGTGGTTCGATGCGGGAGTGCTCTGCGGATTGCTCAAGTTCCGATAGACGCCACACTTTGGTGTTTTCGTTCGGCGGTGCGACCGGAACACGATCGCCCAGCAACACCACGCTAGGACGAACCTTCTGCTCAATCCGGTGGAAAAGATCCAGCGAGGACTGGGGATCCAGCGGTACGACGACCACGCCTTCGAGCAGACAGCCCCAGAGAGCCACAATCCAACCGGGCCGGCTCTCCGACCAGACGATCGCGGTGTCGCCCTTGTGCAGCCCTTCCAGGCGAAGCCGTTCTGCAAATGCGACGGTGAGTCCCGCGACTTCCGTATATCGGAAGGTCCAGCCTCGATAGCCGTCATCGTAAATCACGAACTCGCCGGCATACTGCGCCATCCGGCTGAAGAAGTGCGGCAATTCGCTCAAGTTCGCCGCGGGCGATGTAGCGCAGATCGTGGGGGACGACTGCTCCGAGTCCTGTCTGGGCGAGAGCATCTGTAGCATCCCTATTGGCCGGGCAATTTGTCCTCCAGACGGGCCGTGCCGCTTAGACAGTATCTGGCTTAAACGAAATTGAAGAGGGCGAGCCTAGATGGATGCTCGCACATGTCGTTGATAGAGCGCCATCCTAGGTGCAGGGCCGTGGCCCCTGGCTTGCTCATCTAGGAAACGGGAAACGGATTCCCCGCCGACGCTCAAGTCTGTTCGACGGGCGTATCGGTTTCAGCTGGATGCCACTTCAAACGAAGGACATTCCACGGAGATAAACACTATGATCATCGAAAAATTATCCACGCCTGAGCCGCTCGAGTTAGCGAGGCTTAAGGAAGTTCTTCGATCGGAGGGGCCCTGCATTAGTCTGGTGCTGCCGCCTTATCATCCAGGAGAGCTAGCCAAGTCCGGAGCCGCGCTTCTGAAGGCCAGCCTTCAGGATGCTGAGCGGCAGCTTGGCGAGGGGGGGGTTTTCCAGGACGCCATTCGCGAGTTGCTGGAGCCGTTGGAGCAATTGGCGAATGACCCTGCCTCCGTCGCCGGCTCGCGATGGGGCCGCGTGATCTTTCGCTCTTCGGATGTGTTCTGCCAGTTCCAATTGATGCAGCCACCCAAGCCCTCCTTGACGGTCGGCGGATGCTTTGCGGTCAGACGGCTGCTCTCCGAGCTCTCTCTTCCGCGGATTTCTTATATCCTGGCTCTGGCAAAGGACTCGGTCCGGCTGTTCCGGTGCACCTACCAGGGAGCCGAAGCTGTCGAGCTTCCCGCGGGAGTCCCTGCGACGCTGGCGGGGGCGCTGGAGCTGGACTACCCCGACCACGACCTGGAGAATCGCTCGGCTATCGGCGTATCGACGGGCTCCATGCATGCCGTGCGATTCGGCACGGGATCAGACCGCGAGGCTGAGCAGGCTCACCTGGCCGACTTCTACAGGCTGGTGGATCGCGGCATTCACAAGCATATTTTCCGCGAATCGGAGATCCCTCTCGTTTTGGCCGGAGTAGATGAAGAGGTAGCCGCATATCGAGCGATAAGTACCTATCGACACTTGGTGAAGGAGCACCTCCACGGCAGCCCGAATCTCTCCTCACCGGAGGGAGAAACATTGATGCGCGCCTGTTCGCTTCTGCGCGCGGAAGTGCAAGAGCAGCAAGCCAAGGCTCTGCGGGAGGCAAAGGAACACATGGCGCCAGGTCACTTCTCAACCGACGTACACACGATCGTGGGCGCGGCGCTCGACGGCCGCGTGCGCGAACTGTTCCTAAATGAAAGCGCTGAGACCAATGACGTGTTCGATCGGCGGCCCTATCGCAGTTGGGGCAAAGAGGACCTCTTGAATCTGGCGGTAGTGGAGACGATTCTCCATGGGGGCAAAGCGTTTGAGTTCCCCAGCCGGATGATGCCCGATGGAGCTGTAGCGCTAGCGATCATGCGCTACTGGGGGCAGAGCGTTCCGGTCCGGCTCTCGGCTGGTGTCCGCGTGGGGCACCTCGGACCCGCCGGCTGACTCGAGACTCCGTGCCGGCGCGTCTTCTTCGTAGAACTCCTCGCATTCGGGCTCGCGGCCGCGAACAATGCGCTTTCCAGACAGACTTCCCCACTGCGACGTAATCACGGTAGCCTGCTTCTCCTCTAGACGACCGTCGCAGTACAGGACCACCCAATCGCGGGTGCGGCGGAGTTCATGCGCACGGGCAGTGTTCGAGTAGAGTGCGGTGTAATCGCGCTCGCCGCGATGAGTGTGGAGGATGGGAAGCCACGCTGCTCCCGTGGGGTTGAATCGCCGGGGCGCGATCATGGGCAACTCGCCAGAAACAGATTTTTCCCGATACTCCCGGTCGACGTCCAGTAATTCTTCCACCGATGGCTCATCTTTCTCATGAGAATGTCCCGGCTGACGCACGCGCCCCAACCGAGTCGCCAACGTATCGATAATGCCTTGGAGTTTCTTCTGGCCGATCCCGGCGAGGTCGCTGAGCCGTCCATCGTGGGCGGCCGCTTCCAGATCCTCAAGCGAGTCGATGCCAAGTTCCTCATGGAAACGCCCGGCTAGGGCGGGGCCGATCCCCGGGACGGATTCAAACACTGCCAGCGGGTCGGCTTTGCCCCGCAGACGGTCGAGCATGGGAAGCCGGCCGGTGACGACCAAGGTCCGGAGGATGGTTCCCAGACGCTCGCCAATTCCGATAACGGCGCGCAGACCTATATCACCCTGTTCGCGCCAGATCTCACCCAAAGGCTTTGGCAATCGGCGAACAGTCGCCGCAGCCCGGCGATAGGCCTGAACTCGGAACGGATTTGCCCGCTGTGTTTCGAGGAGATCAGCTACCTCTTCCAAGCGGCGTGCGATTTCGCGGTTTTGCATCGCAAAGAGACACCCACAATAGCGCCAGCAGTTGAGATGCCATTTGGGGTTTCAGTTGCTAATAAAATGGCCGGGGGAGGATAGAGAAGCGAATCAGGCGGCTTGCGCAAAGAAACGGTGGAAGGCTAGCCGAGCGGCACGCTCACCGGCCGCGATCATTCGCTCGACCGCAAGACGACCTGGCAGGTAGCCGGTGAGCGGGACCCTCGGGTGGATGATTATATCTGTGTTCCGGATAGCCGCCTGGTAATGCGAGGGATAAGCGCGGCCTGCCCGGGGGTGATGAGGATCGACGCCGACGCCGCGGAGTAACGAGCTAAGTTCCCAGACATCGGAGCCGATGACGAAGTCCGCACCCATTGCCCGACAGGCTTCCGCCGGCAAAACGCAGGCAATTCCGCCATCTTTGAGCCGTTTCCCTTCGCGCCTCACAGGCCGGCGGACACCGCGCAACGCGCAACTGGCGCTGATGGCGGACGCGAGTGCGCCTTCCGTGATGATCAACGTTCGCTTTGCAGGCAATTCAGTTGCGATCGCACCGAATGGGATCTTCAGGTCAGCGAAGGTGGCAGGTAAGTGCTCCGCGCAAAAACGTTCGAGCGACTCTCCATGCAGGAGTTTGGGCCAGAACGTCTTGCTCGCCAGGGATGCGATTTCGCTCCACTTCATGCCCGCAGCCAACATCGCGCCAATCAAACTCCCGGCGCTGGTTCCGGTTATGACAGCCGGGTGGATGCCGGTTTCAGATAGAATCTTGATGACGCCGATGTGGGCAAGGCCTCGCACTGAGCCGCCACTGAGAGCCAATCCAACCGGGCGGGAGCAAAGCTGATGCAACCCAGTCATCAAGATCCATTGTACCCGGCATCGCGCCACGGACAGGGGCAGCCAAGCGATTTTGCGTCGAAAATCTTCCACCTGAGCGAGCTACACCGGCATTCAACAATCTCGGCCGCGTTTCACAACGCTGGAAGGAACCGGCTCACACGAACGGTCGATAAAGCACTCGAGTTCATCAGGCGGTACTTGCTCCCGGTTCACTGGCTCACTACTCTGATCGGGGCTCTTTTCTTGTACGGATACGCGCGCGTGGTGCGAGCGACAGCGAAAATCGTGCCGGTGGGCGCCTACCGATGGCCGGATGTTCCGAAAGGGTCGGTGCTTGCGATCTGGCACGGAAGCGCACCCTCCGTGTTGGTGGCCTTCACCGCGAGGAGGCCCAGCATGCCCGTGAAGCTCATGGTCTCGCGCGACGCAAGAGGCGATTGTGTTGCGCTGTTCTGCCGATGGCTTGGGTTTGAAGTTGTCCGGGGCGATGCGGAGCATGGGGGCTGGAGCGCCCTGATTGAGATCGCGAAAGAGGTGCGGAACGGAGCAGTCGCGCTGATCTCGCCAGATGGCAGCGGTCCACGGCTGGTTGCGAGAGTTGGGGCGGTGGTCCTGGCATCTGCGGTCGGGGTCCCTCTTATCCCAGTGGGTGCGGACTGCCGTCCGTCTATTTTCGAGAGGCACAAGTGGGACGACGCTCGAAACCCGTTGCCGTTTGGGCGCATTGCAATCGCTTGCGGTCCGCCTCTGACGTTCCCCTCCCTTGAGGACGTCGCTTCGATCGAAGGAGCCCGGAAAGCACTGCAGGAGGCGCTCGACCGCGCAGCGGGCGAAGCACGAGGCGCCCTCGGCTTCGGAGCGACCACAGTTGGGTCGTCGCGAAAGGATTAAGCGAGGGGGCGAGCGGGGTCTTCAGACATAAGCACGCCAACAGCAGAAGATCTCGCCGGCCATTGTCGACAGGAATTCATTGCCTGAGATCCCCAGGTAATCGCACGCTAACGTCCAATTGACGGGGGATACGATTCAGTACTAGAAACTTGTCGCGCTCGCACGATAAACCTTTTCGGCGCTGGACCCACAAAATAGAACGGATAACAGGTGATGAGGGTAAGAATCGGCTCGCTTGAGGCGTGAAGAGCTTGGAGATTGTTCGGATCGACGACCTCCGTCGATTCGACTGAATACTCGAAAGATCCGCGGAGAGTGGTGAGCGTAATGGTATCGTTTGCGCGGATGTCGCGCAGCTTACGAAAAAAGGTGTCGCGGTGCCCGGCGATAGCGACGTTTCCGCTTTCACCGGGCAGTGCGGTGCCCCGCACGTGACCGACTGCAAGTCTCAAGCTTCGCGGAGCCACCCCCTCCAATACCATGGCCGAAATTCCGATGCGGGGAATGTCGATCCTACTGATGGGAGAACCATTTTGCGTTGGGATCCCGTGTCTGCCCAACGTCGGTACCCCAGGCGGGGTAACGCGAGACTGGAGAACGCCGTTAAACCGGCGAGTCTCGGAAGCCTGATAAACACGGGCTTCAAGATACACGAAGGCACAGAAACAAAGCGTCAGGCAGCCAACCACTAAGAAAAGATACTGCGCCCATTGCAGAAATCTCCGCTTAGGTGGATGTCGCAATCCTCGTAGCTCGACGCGGACTGTCACGATGAAAAGACCTGGCGCCACGGGGCGCCAGGTAGTCCTCCGACTAGGTGTTAGGTGGCGTGTTTGGACGCGACTCGCAAAATACCTGTTATGCCGAGCGAGCAGAGTCCGAGAAGAATCGCCGATGGAAGCGAGCTTGCCGTCCTCGGTAGCTCGGCCACGGGAGGCACTTCCAGTTCAGGCCCAGGCACCGCATTCGCGACGAGCGAGGCCGTGTCGGGTTGGCTGGGCGGAGCGACGGGCGCGATTTCGACTTCTTTTTTCTCCGGAGTGATTGTCGCCACAGGCTCCTTAATCATCTCCTCCGGTTTTTCGGTTGGCGTCAATTCGGCGGTCAGGACCGGCACTTGCGCTGTCTCCGCCAATTCGGTGGCGCGTCCCTTCGGGTAAGCGAACTCTTGGCCGAAGTTGTCGCCAGGGTAGAACCAGGCCCGGATGGCCTCCGGCGTGCCAATTGGCCTCTCCTCAAACCGCAGCACGGTTTCTGAGGTCGGGGTCAAACGGAGGTTCGGAATCGCCAGGAGGGTGGTAATAAGACGTGTTTCGTCGGCATTGAATACTTGGACGATATGCCGGTCCGAGCGCGAGTCCAAGAGTTTGAACACGTATGTTCCGGGAGTCAGTACTATGCCGGGAAGCTCTACGGGAGCGTTGAACGTGACCGTTGTCTTTTTGTCCCACTGATCTGCCGCCATAGGCATTACAGTCAACAGGACGGCCACCCAGAGCAAGGCTCCTAATATCTTAAGCATGATTATTTCTCCTTTCCTAAATTTTTGTAACGGCAATTTCCGAACCACCCGACGCCTCTCGTAAACCTTTGCAATAAGAGCTGATGTGGCTCACTTGCGAAGGGGTGGGCGGGCTTGTCTTGGGTGTCACGACGCAAGAGGCGTGGGTTGCCGCACATAGCGCTACAGCTCGGCGCTTAAATTGGTATCCTAGCAAAGATATCTCCGCTCAACGAGGTAGAAGTTTGAATTGCCGTGTCGCGTTAGCTGTTTTTGCCGTTCTGATTGGAACCAATATCCGAGCGGAGACCCCTTCACAGGATTACCGCCTTCGGCTGTATCACACCCACACTGGCGAGCATTTGAATGTGGTGTTCCGGCGCGGCACCGTGTATGTTCCGGAGGCGCTCTCGGCCCTGGATGTCTTCCTCCGCGATCATCGGACCGGGGATGTTCATCGGTACGATCCCCGTTTATTCGATGTGCTCTCCGATCTCATTGTGGCCGCTGGTCATCCGGATGCCGAGATCAACGTCATCTGCGGCTATCGCACGCCTTGGAGCAACGAGTTTTTGCGGACGCACACATCTGGCGTGGCGATGCACAGCCTCCATATGCAGGCAGAAGCCATCGATATTCGCTTGCCGGGAATAAAGACTTCCAAAATTCGAGACCTCGCTCTCGCTCTCGGGCGCGGCGGTGTCGGGTACTACCCGAAATCAGATTTCATTCATGTGGACGTAGGGCGCGTGCGGCGTTGGTAGCTTTCCATTCCGGGGAGTCATACCCTTTTGCCAGCAGGCCTTCGAGCCGCGCATCCTGCCCGTAGATATCTTCAAAGAATCGCACCTCGCCGCTTTCCAGAACTACTGCTGTCGCATACACGATCAACACCGGGATCGGTTGGTCGAGTGTCACCTGGAGCGTTTCGGCACCATGTATAGCCTCGAGGATTCGTTCCTGAGTCCACTCGGCCTTGTCACGGAGAACCCAGGCTGCGAGCTGCTCCGGCTTCTCGACGCGAATGCAACCATGACTGAAGTCACGGCGGGACTTCGAAAACAACTCGGTCGCCGGGGTCCCGTGCAAATAGACGTCATGCTCGTTGGGAAACAGGAACTTCACGAGCCCCAACGCGTTCTTGGGGCCTGGAGCTTGACGAATCAGCAGGGAGCCGGAACGGAGTTGCGCGAGCGTCGCATCGTCGACGACACCGTTCGTCACAAGCTTGTCTTGCGGCGTGACGACTTCGTAGCTGTTACGGACGAGGTAGGAGCGGTCCTGCTCGACTTTCGGCACCAGTTCTGCGCGTTGGATGCTGCGGGGCACATTCCAATAAGGTCGAAAGACGACGTACTTCATATCCGCTGAAAATACGGGGGTCTGGTGATGGAAGGCCTTGCCGACGACCACCTTCATTTCGAGCTCCGTCGCGAAGGAATCATCCAGAGCGCGTAACTGGAATTCGGGGATATTCACGACAATGGGCGGCCGCGGAAAACTGTGAGGAACCCAGCGCCAACGCTCCAGCGTCAACTGCAATTGGAGGATACGATGGGTCAGCGGAGTGTTGAGTTGGGCGATCGTTGACTTGCCCAGTCGCCCGTCCGGGTCAAGCCCGTGACGTATCTGAAAGTGCTTGACCGCATCAACGAGAGGCCCTTCGTAGCTATTCGAATCCGCGCTGGCGTCCTTCGTGAGGTCGCCCAACCGCTGTAGCGCAGTTTGAAGTTCCGGAACCGCCTCATATGAGCCGCCGGGCTCGATCGGTTTCTTGGGAACGGGTAGCAAACCGCCGTTTTCCTCGCGAGCCATGGCAATGTATCGCCCTAATGCCTCTTCGGTTCGCCGGTACCCCTTGTAGGGAGGCTCAATTCCGTCAAGCACAGTCTTGACGTCTGTCTCAGTCGCGTCGACCAGGCGCCGTCGAATGAAGCCGGGAAGATCGTCTTCACCCTTCTCAAGATCGAACCTTGTGTGAAACAATCCCGGATTCACTCTGCCAAGATGAACATCCGAGATGTAGCGCATCAACGAAGCCGTGAGTGCCAGGTCAAATCGAGCAAGATCTGCGGCGGGCGGGGGTGCAGAGCTATTGCACAGCCTAGATAAACGGTCGGCCCACCGCGGCCCGTCGTAGTCCTCGGCATTCAGCCCCTTGCCATCAGCCGCCTCTAGCACTTCGATTATTGCTCTGGCCGGTTCCGTGACTGTGCCCAGGTGGGTCCAGGCGAGAGAATAATCACTCGGTTCGTAGAATTTCTGTATGCGATCCCTATAGTCTGAAACGTCGGGCCAACGAAGGTCGGAAAGCTTGCCGGACCCCACGAGGCCGGAAAGCAGCGGCGCCGAATCCAGATCACCAGCGCTCGCCGAACACAATCCGAATGTCAGCCCGAAAAAGAAGATTACAGGCATTCGCTACTCAAGGTGAATGGAGCACTCGACGCTCCAACGGCGACTACCGCGTCGTGATATCCGCGGCTGGTGACACAATTGCACATCCCCTTGCGTAACAGGGGCGGGAAACGAAGAAACCCCCTGCCGAATCGGGTCAGTCAACACGTACTGGGTGAAAACGCGCAGAGTAGGGAGAGGCCACATGACAGTCGAGCAGATGATGAGAAAGATACCAAGGTATTGTGTTCCGACAACCAACCTCGCTGCGGTTGCTGAGCAGTTATGGTCGGGTGGCTGCGGTGCTTTGCCGGTGATTGACGCGAGCGGCAAAGTAGTGGGCATTATCACAGACCGGGACATCTGCATCGCGCTCGGCACGAGAAATCTGCGACCTTGCGAGCTTACGGCTGAGCAGGCGATGTCCCGCCAGGTGGCGATCTGCAAATCCAGCGATAACATTCACGCCGCATTGAAGACCATGTGTGCGAGAAAGGTCCGCCGGATTCCTGTAGTTGGCGAGGCGGGGAACCTGGAAGGGATTCTCTGTCTCAGCGACTTGATCCTCCAGGCTCGGCATGACGACGGAAGCGCTCCGGGGCTCTCGTATGAGGACGTTATGAGCGCCCTCCGGGGCATCTATTGGCATCACACGCTCGCGACCGTTACCTCCTAGGACTTTGGTCCAGCGGTCCTTTGCTCGCGCTCGTGACGCTCGTGTATCCCAGCGCGAGCAACAGTTTCGCGCCGCCCATTCCGAGAATCACCCCTTGAAAGCGGCAATAGTGAGCATCGCCGCCATACAGGTCATCGGTGAGCGTTTGATCCCACGCGCTGTTCTCCGGAACCGCCGCGTCGAGAAGATATACGGGAACAGTGTGCCCGGAAATTCCGCGAATCCAATAACGCCAAGCTCGCAGGGAGACCGTTCTCCCTTCGATCGATACCGTGGATCGCGGCTCCAGCGCTTCGAGGTATTGATCTGCTTGCCAAGGTTCGGTTCGTTCTTGCTGGTTCTCCTGTGGATCGAGTTTCTGACGAAAGTAGCCGTGGTGGTAGACAAGTGTTACCACCATCGGGATCTCGAGGTCGGCAGCCGAGTGGAGCATGTCGCCAGCGAGCACTCCCAGCACACCGCTGTAGGTTGGAATCCGCGGTTCGAGAGCGATCTCCATCGAAAAGTACGCGATACGCGTTGCGGCTGGATCACGGGAACTCTCTGCCGCATGTGGAGAGGGAGTCATTGTTGATCCGGTTGGCCCTCCGTCATCAGCCGTCGCTTCACCAGTTCCACCAGCGCCAAGTAGGTGACTGTCGCTGCCCCCAAGAACATAAAGAACGTGGCGGGCAGGGCCGTGAAACCCAACGGGTTTGCGAGAGGTGCAAACGGCAGCGCGATACCGATTGCTACAACCGCTAGTGTTGTGCACACCAGCGGAAGGCTTGGACGGCTGCGAAGCGGGTTCCCAGCAGTGCGGATCACGAAAAGCACGAGTGTCTGCGTTGCCAAGGATTCTACGAACCAGCCTGTATGGAACTCAGTTTCGGACGCGTGAAAAAACCGGAGCAGGACAAAAAATGTCAGGAAATCGTAAAGCGAGCTAACTGGTCCGATGAAGAGCATGAAATTGCGGATCAGTTTCATGTCCCACCGCCGTGGTTTGCGGATATAGGTAGAGTCCACGTGATCTGTGGGAATGGTGATCTGCGCAAGGTCGTAGAGAAAGTTGTTCAGAAGAATTTGAGTAGGTAGCATGGGCAAAAACTTCAAGAACATGGAGGCGGCAGCCATGCTGAACATATTTCCGAAGTTAGAGCTGGTTCCCATCAACAAGTACTTCATGACGTTCCCGAAGGCTTCGCGCCCCTCGAGTATGCCCCGATGAAGCACCGCAAGCCCCGGCTTTAACAGGATGATGTCAGCGGCGTCCCGGGCCACCTCAACTCCGCTAGCGACCGAAATACCGACGTCGGCCGCATGCAGCGACGGAGCGTCGTTGATGCCGTCGCCGAGATAGCCGACCACGTGGCCGCGCATCTTGAGAGCGAGGATGATCCGATTCTTTTGCGCGGGCGAGACGCGTGCAAAAATCGTAGTTTCTTCTGCTCGCGCCGCCAGGGCAGCGTCGCTCATATGCTCCATTTCCTCGCCGAGCACCATCCGGCCTACTTGAATTCCTACCTTTGTGCAGACGTATTGGGCGACTAGGGCATTATCTCCGGTCAGGATTTTCAGATCGACGCCATCCTGCCGCATCGCTTGGACAGCTTCGGCGGCATCCTGAAGGGGAGGATCAATGAAGGCAAGGAAACCGGCGAGCACCATGTCAGTTTCATCATCCCGAGTGTAGGCCCGCTTTGATTCGACGCGCCTCGCGGCGACCGCCAGAACCCGGTAACCGTTCCCGGCAAGTCCACCGTGAAGCTCCTCGCAACTCCTCCGCGTTTCCGCGTCAAGTGTGTGCTCCACGCCATCGGTTTCATACTTTGAGCAAACAGCCAAGACACCTTCAGGCGCGCCCTTCGTGATCAACTCACAGTTACCATTCCACAGAACGGCAACAGAGTGCCGCCGCCGCTCGAAGTCAAAAGGGATTTCGCCGAGTTTGTCACACGCGGGCTTGGCGCATGAGTGGGCCAGGACGGCCGCGTCGAGCGGATTCGCTCCCTTGGCAATCGAGCCAGGCGAGTTCCAGGACCCGGTCCTCCGTTTTCCCGAGTGCATCAACATATCGGTCGAGAGTCATCTCGGCGCTGGTGAGCGTGCCGGTCTTGTCGCTGCAGAGCACGTCAATGCTCCCAAAGTTCTGAATGGAGGCCAGGTTCTTGACAATGACGTGGCTTTGCGCGATATGCACTGCCCCGCGAGCCAGCGTTACGGTCGTAATCATCGGAAGAAACTCAGGTGTCAGCCCCACGGCCAACGCAACTGAGAACAAGAACGAATCCAGTGCGTTGCGGTGTGAAGCCAGATTGACGGCCATCACGAACAGCACTAGGAAGAAGACCGTGCGGGCGATAAGCAAGCCAAACTGTTGAATTCCGCGTTCGAACTCGGTCTGCGGGGCACGCGAGGCGAGCCGTGCGGCGATATCGCCGAACTGGGTGGATCGTCCCGTTGCCACCACCTCCGCGACACACGTGCCGCTCACGACAAACGTGCCCAGGAACACCAAATTGTTGCCGTCAGCAGAATCGTCCGCGTTTTTTTCCGAAGGTAGGGACTCGCCTGTAAGCGCGGCTTGCTGAACGTGAAGATCCTTCGATTCAAGTAGCCGCGCGTCGGCGGGCACAGGGCTACCGGCCTCCAGCCGGATCACGTCTCCGGGCACGATCTCGCGCCGTGGAATTTCAATCCACATCCCGTCGCGGCACACCGTCGCTTTAAGAGCGACCTTGGAGCGAAGCGCTTCCACTGCAAGTTGCGAGTGGTAGGTCTGATAGAAGTTGATGGCAACGCTCAAAAGTACAATTGCAGCGATAATAGCAGCGCTCGTCTGCTCTCCCAGTGCGGCCGAGATCGCGCTTGAAACGAGTAAGATGGCGACAAGCGGATTCAAGAACAGGCTCAATGCTTGCCGCGGAAGTGTGGAATGGGCCTTCGAAGCCGATTCGTTCGAACCGACCTCACTGAGCCTGCGGCGTGCCTCTTCCGTCGTCAAGCCCATTGAAGTCCTTCACGCAATTTCCATTCCAGCCGGATGCGCGATTGTTTGGCGGATCGGTTCGCACCCAACCAGATCCTGGTCAAAAGTGTATGCGATTTTCCATTGAGCGTCTGGCTCATTTAGCGATTCCGCCCAAGGTGGGTCATCTAGCGCACGAATTTGAAAGAGAGCAGCAGGCAGCTGGTGGAACTCTAACGCCGACAACACGCAACTGTCGAGGAAGACGGCTCAGCGAATGCTTAGATAAAGAGCGGAAGGAAGGGTCTTTCCCATGAAATCCCGCGCTTTGCTCTCGCTCATCTATCTCGCTGTTACGCTCCTTTTCGCCAAGACGCCAGTCAACGGTGATGGCAACTGGCCCAGAGAAATCGATATCGGCAGCACTCATCTGGTCATCTACCAGCCTTAAGTGGACAGTTGGAAGGATAACCGCATTGAAGCTCGGTCGGCCGTCAGAGGCTCATTGGAACCAAGGTTCCGGGCGTGGCGTGGAAGATTCCAAAGCCGGGCGAGAATCCGGCTGCCTATGCTCACCTAGAGGCTCGCATCGGCTGCTGGTATCCAGAATCGTCACAGTCGCCCGGCATGCCATGGCTCATTTCTGCGCCACACAAGCAGAGGACAGGTGGGTGTCGGAGATTCCCATGGCGAAGACTCTGAACTGAATTTGCACCCTAACTGAGCTTACCCTAGTGACTTGCTGAAAGTAAGGCGAGCAAGAGGACCTGCTCCGTTCTCGAAAGCCGAACCGCGCAAGAGGATAATCCGTTTGAAGCAGTTAGAGTAGCGCTAGTTGGGAATGATCAATTGGAGCATGACGGGACCTGTATTGCATTGAGAATCGGTGCTTTCTTGCGCCATTACACACAGGTAGGTGTCGCGGCCGTCAGAGCACGGCAACGTTTCCAACGCGATGAACACTGGTCCTCGATTTGCACCATCCAATAGAAATGGTGGCCAAACTGCCCGCGTTGCTGCTGACTTTGGCGTTGTGTGCCCTCGCAGCTACCTCGGAACAGACATCTGTTCGCTACCTCGATCTCCCTTCTGGGGCGCAGCCTCGGTTCCTTGCGACCGACGTTTCGGGCAATCTATTCATCGTTTCGAATATTCTGGAGCCTTCTGGACGCGCACAGATCCGCGTTCTCAAGACCGATTCGCAGGGCAACACTCTGGCGAATCTGGATTTTGGGAGCTCGGGAGCGGACACAATCGCTGGTGCTGCCGTCGACCCCAACGGAAATCTAATCGTCGCCGGGTCGACCTCGTCGGCGGATTTTCCCTTGGTCTCTCCCTTGATTGCCTCAACTTCATCGCGATCGGCTTTTGTCACCAAGATCGACTCTCAACTGATTGGCATTCTGTTCTCGACGCGAATCGGAGGTATACAACAGGCGGAGCCTTTCGGCGATGGAACTTCGGCGGGCGCCCTTACGCTCGATGGTGCGGGTAACATTTATATCAGCGGGTCTACCTTTAATACGGACTTTCCCATTACGCCGGGCGCCTTCCAGTCTGCGCCTCCGTCGAGTAATCCGTTCGGCGCGGCCGTGTACGCATACATCACCGAGATTAGCGCCGATGACAAACGGATCGTGTTCTCTACCTACTTCGGAAGCGACGGCACCAGTTGCGCTGGTGGAAGTAGCTGTATCGGCGCCTTCGGAGCCACGATGGCGTCTGCTATCGCGTTAGACGCTGCAGGTGATGTGGTCATCGCTGGAACGACTACGTCCAACCAGCTTCCCGTGACGCCAGGAGCTTTTGGGCTACAATGTGGCTGCGACACCCACTTGGCCGCGGGGTTCCTCGCCAAAATCGACTCCGGTGGATCTAAGTTTGCATGGGCAACCTATCTGCCCGCGGCCGGCTTGCAGTTTCAACTCTCCATTCAAATCTCGTCGATCTCTCTAGACAACGCTGGTAGCGTTATCGTCGTCGGCTCCGTGGGAACGGGTTTGCCGGTTACAACGAAAGCTTTGCAGAACCTTGCTCCCGGTCTCGACTATGGCGGATTCGTGACCAAATTCGATTCGACGGCTCAGCAGCTGCTCTTTTCCACCTACTTCGGCGGCGGAGCGGCGGCGAATAGCCCTACTGGTGTAACCAGTCTGGTGGTTGATTCTCAAGGTACGCTGTGGATCACGGGAGGATCTGCGCCGGGGGCGCTGCCGGTGCCCGTAGGCACGCCGTTATTAGGGAGCACTTATGTGGCGAGTCTGTCGTCGGATGGATCCAGCGTGATGACCGCGCTCACCGCGCCGTCCGGTGCGGCCGGGCAAGCAATCGTTCTGACTGGCGGCGGTGCTGTAACGGTACTCGGCTCGGCCGCCTCGCTACTACTGACCACGTCCGCTTCTGGACCATCGCTGGTCGGCGTCGCGAACTCGGCGGCGTTATCGGTGGGCAACGCCGTCGCGCCTTATGAGCTCATTTCTCTATACGGCATCGGACTTGGGCCATCTCCGGCCGTCAACGCCGAAGTTATGGATGGTGCGCTCACTTCCTTGTTGGGCGGTGTTCAGATCCTGTTTGACGGCACGCCCGCTCCGCTTTTGTATGCTGGGGCGACACAGATTAACGCCATCGTTCCCAGCGAAGTGATTGGGCGCGATACGACTTCGCTCATGATCGTCACACCATCGGGCACGTTCAATGGACCCACAATGTTAGTACGGCCGTCGCAGCCGGGCGTCTTTGGTACGGCCACAGGCATCCCATATTCCATCGTGCCGTGCGCGACAGCCTTGAACCAGGATGGCTCGTTGAACTCTCCGGCCAATCCGGCGATGCCTGGGTCTATCGTGACGGTATGGGCCACGGGAGGCGGTACGTCTTCGTTTCAGCAGCAAGACGGGAAGATCAATGTCGGGCCACTGGGCGCGCCGATGCTTCCGTTGTCAGTGTTGACACCAGAGTTGGACCTCGGTGGCGGTCTTTCACTCGAAGTGCTGTACGGAGGGGATGCTCCTCAATTGGTGGCAGGCGTCTTACAAATCAACTTCCGGCTACCCGCGCAATCTTTCGTAGTGTCGGACCCGAATCCGCGAGCGTTCTTCCAGCTTCAAATCGGAGACGAGCCTGCCGCGAGCTTCTCAGTTTACGCTCGGCCCTGAGGCTCAAGGCATCCGGTGACATCCAGTCCGCGTTGAATCGGTTCAGTATGAAGAGACGGTCGGTCCCCTCTCCTAGTTAGCGCGCGTGGTACACCCATATTGGGTCAAATCGCTCAAGGGTCTGCGTCCGATGATCCTTGCCTTCAAATGACAATCCTCAAGCCGTCGTAAGTCTTACAGTTTGGCTGCGCGCATGCATCATCTAGTGGCATGACGAGGACTCTGCCAGAAATTCCATGCGAAACGGCCCTCGAGACCATGCAAGCTCTGGTCTATCGTGGTCTAGGTAAGCCTTCCTGGGAACCACACCAGCGGCCCAAGCTCCAAGATCCTGGCGATGCGCTCGTCCGAATGACGACCTCGACCATCTGTGGAACGGACCTACACATTCTGAAGGGCGATGTCCCTTCGGTTGCCAGAGGCCGGATTCTAGGTCACGAGGGCCTTGGAGTCATTGACGAGGTAGGCGCGGCGGTTTCGGCCTTCCGAAAAGAAGATAGGGTGCTGATTTCGTGCATCACGGCCTGCGCGAAGTGCTACTTATGCAGGAAACAGATGTATTCTCACTGCCGTAGTGGTGGCTGGATTCTCGGTAATAAGATAGATGGAACTCAAGCCGAGTACGTGCGCATTCCGCACGCTGATACGAGTCTCTATCGCCTGCCGCCTGATGTGAACGAAGAAGCGGCTCTATGCTTAGCGATATTCTGCCCACCGGTTTCGAGTGCGGCGTGTTGAACGGGCAGGTGAAGCCCGGCGACACGATCGCTATCGTGGGCGTAGGTCCCATCGGACTTGCGACTTTGATGACCGCCCGTTTCTATTCCCCGGCGGCGATCATCTGCATTGATCTCGACGATAACCGGCTGAACGTCGCGAAGATGCTCGGGGCAACTTCGTTGATCAACAATTCCGATGGGAATGCTGTCCAACGCGTCACGGAACTAACTCGGGGCGGCGGCGTCGACGTTGCAATTGAAGCGGTTAGGCTCCCCGCCACATTCGACATCTGCCAGGAAATCCTCGCAGCCGGGGGCCATCTAGCGAACATAGGAGTCCACGGCGAACCAGCGCTGCTCCATCTGGAGAAGCTGTGGGACCGCAACGCCACGTTGACCACGCGATTGGTCGATACGGCGACCACCCCCATGCTTCTCAAGTGCGTGCAGTCCGGCAGGCTGAAGCCCGGAACGCTGGTGACACATCACTTCGCGCTGAATGACATCGTCAAGCCTACGACACTTTCAGCAACGCCTCGAAGTTCGGCACCCTGAAGGTGGCGCTAAGAGCTGGCTGAACTTATTTGGCCCCCCCATCGGGGGCTTCCTAAGATCGCACGCGCAAGGGTCCTCCAATAGAGTCGGCCCGGCTTGAATCGCTTCAGCCGGGCCGTTCTATTCCCCTGCAGCCCTCCGAGAAACATCGCGTGGAGATCAGCTAGGCTGCTTTCTTCGATCCCTCTTGCACAGTGACATCTTGACGCTTCGCCTTCACCTCCGGAACCATTACGGTGACCTCAAGGACACCGTTGTTGAACTGTGCCGTGACTTGATCGGCCTTTGCGCCTTCCGGCAGCGGGATGGAGCGGTAGAACTTGCCATAGGTGCGCTCGGAGTGATAGTACCCCTCGCGCTTCTCCTCCTTCTCCTTCTTCCGCTCTCCCTCGATCACCACTGTGTCCCCGTCGACGTGCACCTTCACGTCGTCCTTTTTCAGACCGGGAAGTTCAGCGGTGACGAAGAGCTTGCCTTCCTTTTGCTTCACTTCAATGACTGGACTCCACGTCGCGTCGCTCGCCGCCCGTGGCACCTGAGTGAAGAAGCGGTCCATGTCCTCTGTGAACTGTCTCATCAGGGCAAACGGGTTCATGTTGAACAGGCTGCCTCGAAAGAGCGGCGTTTCGAACACCGAGAATCGGGTGATCTCGGAACTCGCTTGTTTTGGTTGCTTGACTACACTAACTTCTGACATCGCTTTCTCTCCTCTTATTACACTTCGATGAGATCGGTCGATCAGGGGCGCGCTTATGCCGTCGTAATATCGGGTACTTCCATGAGCGTCTAAACGTGAATCGCGCACCGTCCCTCAGGGGCCGGATCTGCTCTGTACTCTTGCAAATCCCGGGCCGTCACCTTAGTCCGTGCTAGTAGGCACTTTTGCTCTCCACGGGGGTGTGACTGCAGCCTCTGTGACCCAGCCAAAACGCGCGATTTGGGCCATAGGCCGCAGTTGAAAAGCTCCGGGATATCAAAAACGAAAGCAATTAACATCCGCGCGCTCCAGGTTGCGGACGCCGCATTGCATTACGTTTGGTGGGTTCGCCATTGAAATTAGGCCGCTGGCTTTCTCAACACTCTTGGATTTCCTGCCGGTGGCCGATTGGACGAAAGGATGCATTACGAGGCAGGGGAAGTGCCTATATGATCCAGCTCCCGTTTGAAGACCGAGCTGAGGCCGGGCGGCTACTTGCTGCCGAGCTGAAACTCCATCATCTGCCCCGCGGCAGAATCATCCTAGCATTAGCTCGCGGCGGGGTTCCGGTCGGATTCGAGGTTGCACGTGCGTTCGCCGCGCCGCTTGACGTCTTAGTCGTGCGCAAATTGGGCGTCCCTTGGCAGCCCGAGCTTGCGATGGGCGCGATCGCGGGCGGGTCAGTAGTGCTAGACCGACGGCTCATCCAGCAATTAGGCCTATCGCAAGCCGAGATCGACTCCATCGTGGCAAGGGAGCGGACGGAACTGGAACGTCGGGAAAAACTTTACCGGGATGGTCGTCCAGCACCCAGTTTGCGAGGCAAGACCGTCGTGCTGGTGGACGATGGGCTGGCTACCGGCTCGACCATGGTAGCCGCGGCCCGGCATGTACGCACATCGAAGCCGAGCAGGCTGATTATCGCCGTTCCTGTCGGACCCGCACAGGCCGATCGGCGAATGAAGGGGGAGTGCGATGAATATGTGTGCCTTGCCACACCGGAACCCTTCGGGGCGGTTGGTCCGTGGTATTTCGAGTTCGGTCAACTAAGTGACATGGAAGTGAAGCACTTGCTGGATCGGAGCCGGCGACAGGTCGCTGAGAACGAAGAACCTGAAGTTGCGAGAAAGCGATAGCTTCCGAACTCGCTAAATCGCCCTGCGGAGACCACGGAAGGGCGTGGCGACCGAAGTACAATCCTGAGAAAGCGCGCAATAAGGCTGCATTGGCTAAACTGAGAGTTCCTTCGAAGCGGGCAGAGCCATGGAAAACGCGCTTGAGGTGAATCGCTTATCGGTACGGTTCGGCACGGTCGAAGTCCTCGCTAACCTGAGTTTCAGCGTCGCCAAAGGAAGCTCGCTCGCGGTTATCGGACCAAATGGCGCGGGGAAGACGGTTCTGTTTCAGGCCCTCATTGGATCGATTCCAGCAGAAGGAAATATTCGATGGATGCCGGATGTCCGAATCGGCTACGTCCCCCAGAAGTTAGACCTCGAGCGTGACATCCCCATTACGGGCATAGACTTCCTTCGCGCGCGCGCAAGCCTGGCGCGGGGAACGGACGCCGACATCTCGCGCATCTTAGACCTCGTTGGTATCCCGACCGGCGCGGCCGAAAATCCCATTGGGACGCTTTCGGGCGGGCAGTTTCAACGCTTACTGATTGCATTCGCGCTCCTCGGAAATCCCACAGTGCTCCTGCTTGACGAGCCCACGGCGGGGGTGGATGAGCCCGGTCAGAAGCGGCTGCACGAGCTGGTGCGTCACCTTCAACAGGAACAGGGTTTAACAGTGCTTTTCATCTCACACGAGCTGACCGTCGTCTATCAATACGCCACCAATGTATTGTGTCTGGGCAGCAAACAAGCCTGCTTCGGCGCGCCGAGGCAGATTCTCACACCGGAAATGCTATCTGAAATCTACGGGGCTCCGGTAGGGTATCACATGCATGACCACTGAAAATCTCCTACTTTCCATTACCATGGCAATTGCCGCAGGGCTGATTGGTTGCTTCACGGTGATGCGACGGATGACACTCGCCGCAGACGCGCTGTCGCACGTAGCGCTGCCCGGCATCGGAGTGGCACTGGCGCTTCATATCCATCCGATTTTTGGAGCCGTGGCGATGTTGTTCTTCGGCGCCCTGCTGGTATGGGCTGTGGAAGGCAAGGCGCACGTTGCCACCGAGACGGTTATCGGGGTCTTGTTTTCGGCGGCGCTCGCGATCGGCAGCATGATGACTTCCGGCGAGAACCTCATTGATGCTCTCTTCGGCGGTGCTGGGGTGTTGAGTTGGCCGGAGTTCTGGTTTGGCTTGGCCGCCTCAAGTGCTGTGGTTGCGTTCGCTCTGACGCAAAGAAACAGACTGGTGGTCATGCTTGTCTCGCCGGACGTGGCGCGGACTGCAGGTATCGATACTCGACGTCTCGATCTACTGTACTTGCTGATGTTTGCGCTGACCATCGCTCTGGGGCTACGCTTCTTGGGCGTGCTCCTTATGGGTGCTCTGATCATCATTCCCGCCGCAACTGCAAAACGGCTGGCGCGGAATCTGACTGGCATGCTGCTGACTGCAGTCGTCGTCGCCGTCGCGGCAACTGCCGTCGGGACCTGGCTAGCCTCCTGGCTCCATCGCGAAACTGGTTCGCTTATCGTTTCGGTCGCCGCAGCGCTGTTCCTACTCAGTTTCCTACGCCGATAAACTTGGCCGGGTGCCTTCAATGACGGTGGCGCGGCTAGAGTATGGTGTCCGAGTTGTACAATCAGTATGACTAAACAGATGAGACGTGCGCCGCGTTCAAGATCTCTTCAACCTTTTCTATGAGTCGCTCAGAGGCAAACGGCCTGGGAAATACCTCAAACCCTTCAAGGCCGGCGCGATATTGAAGCCGGTCATCGTCCGGGAGACCAGCGACTACAAGGATCTTCATGTGGGGGTTCCTTCCACGCAGATACTTGGCGGCTTCGTGTCCCGGCATGCAGTCGACGAGTGGATGTGTAATTAACAGGTCGATCGAACAGTCGTTGAGCATATCCACGGCTGTTCCTAAGTTACCCGTCGCCAGAACTCCGTAGCCCGCATGTTCCAGCGCTTCTTTCAAAACGGCGCGAACCTCGGGCTCTGAACTAAGGAGTAAGATCATTTCGTTTTTAACGGATCCCTGTGCAACCATTTCGTTAACCTCACAATCGTCACGTTTCCATCCATCCCGATTACGGAAAGGGATGGCTGCTGGATGCCTTGGCCCCCAGCTCCTTCGGCGAAGGCAACTGCGAGGCATCCCATTCTCCTCCCAGTGCTTTAATCAATTGAACGCTCGCCAATATCCGTTGCACTTGAAAAGCTACCCCGGTTTGCTGATCGCTGAGCAGCGCGGTCTGAGCAGCGACGACGTTCAGGTACGGGTCGAGACCGGCCTTGTAACGGACCGTGGCTACTTGCAGACTGCGTTCTGCGGATTCGATGGCAGACTCCTGCTGCTCGATCACCTGCGTCAGGATTCTCAGTGTCGCCAAATTGTCTTCGACCTGCTGAAATGCTGTCAGCACCGTTTGTCTATAGTTCGCGACGGTTTGGTCATAGGATGCCTGAAACTGTTGAACGGTGGCCTTACGCAATCCCCCATCGAAAATGGTCTCCGCCAGACCCGGACCCAGTGACCAAACGCGGCTCGGCCACTCGATCCATTTTGCGATCGATAGACTTTGCAATCCGACTGCGGCGCTCAACGTGATGTTGGGAAAATACGCGGCTTTGGCGATGCCAATCTGTGCATTCGCCTGAGCAACAGCACGTTCGGCCGCGGCGATGTCTGGGCGGCGCTCCAGCAACTCCGAAGGAATCCCAACGGGAATTAAAGGAGGCGCTGCGTTAAAAACCCCCGAGGGAACGGAAAATGCCGATGCGGGCTCGCCGGCCAGAAGTGCGATCGCGTGCTCGTACTGAGCGCGTAGAACACCTAAGTTCGTGTCTTGCGCTCGCGCGGATTTCCATTGAGCCTCCGCCTGCGCGACCGCTTCATCGTTGCCGATTCCGGCCTTATACAAGTCGCGCGTCAGCTCAAGCGCCTCCTGAAAGGCGCTCACCGTGGAATCCAACAGCAGTTTCAGCGCATCCTGCGCGCGAAGTTCGTAGTAGTCAGTAGCGAGATCAGCTTGCGCCGATAAACGAACGTTTTCGAGATCGGCCACGCTTGCCTGTGCCGTAAATGTGTTTGCCTTCACCGTGTTTCGAACGCGGCCCCATAGATCGGGCTCCCAGGAAGCCTCTGCCGGTAGCGAGTAGGTGGTAAAGGTGGCGCCGATCGTTTGCCCGAACGCTGTCGACAAACGTGAGTTGGTAATACCCGGGTTCGCGGTGAGAGTCGGAAAGTATTGTGACCGGGCTTCCCGGATCATGGCCCGCGCCGCCAGAACACTTGCTGCGGCCGCGGCAATGTTTTGATTCGAAATATTGACCTTGGCTTCGAGCTGGTTCAGTCGCGGTTCGTTGAACCGCTCCCACCATTTGCCGTGCGTCGCGTCGTCTCTGGGTTGAGCTGCTTTCCAAGTGCCTTCGATGTTGGGCGCTCCAAGCTCCTTGTACGCAGGCGGCACCGGCGTCGACGGCCTGGAGTACTTGGGTCCAACCGTGCACGCTGTCATGAGCGCCGTCACCGACGCTAGAGCGATGCTCGCGCGGCAACGAGTGATGCTAAAAGCACTTTTGGCCATGACTCACTCTCCGATATACACGTCGACCAGCAGACCTGGATACAGCTTCAGGTCTTTGAGCTGCTCAAGCCTGAAGATGACTGGCAGAACCCTGACGTCCACCCGCTCCTGCCTCTGGTTGGAAAGCTCGATCTTGGGAGAAACGAACGGTTGCATTCTGACGTACACCAGCGGAATCCTGACGTTGGATCCGCGTACCGACATCTGCGCTTGCATTTTGCCCGGAGCGGGAAGTCGCGGCACCAGGATCTCGTCAACATAACAACGCACATTCAGGTTCGCGTGAGGACTCCCCAGCACCAGGACGGGAGTCATGCCTTGCGTATAGCTGTCGTAAGCCCCTTGCGCCGACACGAAGCTCCCTACCGTAGGACTGATTGCCAGTACGATTCCATCCCTGGGAGCTCGAAGGGTGTACTTGGAAAGCAGGGCGCTTGCGGACAAATGAGACTTATCAAGAGCGTCGTACTGTTTCTCCTGATTGCTTATGTCATAAACCCAGGCGCCCGCTTTTGTCAGGTCGCGTTGCTTGTGCGCCACCTCGAGGTTCGCTTTCGCCGTGGCGACAGCATTCGCGGCGCCGTCCAATGCATCTTTACTAATCGATTTCGGATCCAGATCGTACGCGGCCTGTTGCTTGTCCAATTCGTCCTGAGCGGTTTTCAGGGCTGCCTGCGCGGACACCACCTGGGCTTCCGCCACATCGAGAGTTTCTTTTCTAGGCTGAGCTTTCAATTCCTCCAGGAGAGTGTGGGCGGCCTGCGCCTGCGATTGCAATTGCTCCGTGGTGGCCTTCTGTATCGAATCGTCGATCAACAGCAAGACCGCCCCGTTCTTGACCTCTCGTCCCTCCGCCACCAGAATCTGCTTCACCGTGCCCGACACCTCCGGATAGATGTTGATGTTCTCCCCGCTCGGCTGATCGCTTTCTATGATGCCTTCCGCGTAGATGCCGTTGGGATAAGGATTCGTGGCCGGCGTGAAGGCCGGCGGCAGTGCAGGTTGGGTGATGCCCGAAAGATAAGCAACCACACATCCGGCAAAGAGGCCGATGAAGGATAGTGCGAACAGTAGCTTCCTCACGCGGTACCTCCCTTTTCAATCCCTTTGAGCCGCCCATCTTCCATCCTCAAAATCCGCGTCGCGAATTCATAGATTCTGTCGTCGTGGGTGACGATCAGAATGCATCGCTTGTCACTGAGGATGTTCTGCTTCACAAAGCGAACTATGGATTGCCCTGTATCGCCATCCAGTGAGGCAGTGGGCTCGTCCATGATCAGGATGTCCGGTTGCCCGGCGATCGCGCGGGCTATTGCGACGCGCTGTTGTTCTCCTCCGCTTAGCTTTACCGGCGGAAGGCCGGCGCGGCCTTTTAAGCCGACGATATCCAGATATCGAGTAGCCTCGCCGATCGCTTTGCCCCAGTCCTCTCGCTTGAGAATCAATGGAATCGCCACGTTTTCTGCAGTGGTCAGCCTGGGAAACAGATGATAGTCCTGGAACACGAACCCGATTTTGTGCAGCCGAAAATCCGCCAGCTTGTCGCTGCTGAGGTTCCAGATGTCCGCTCCTTCCACCGTGACGCGCCCGGAATCCGGCCGAAGAATCCCCGAGAGTACGCTCAGCAATGTCGTCTTGCCGCTCCCCGACGGGCCCACGATGTACAGCATTTCCCCAAAATAAGCTTCGATACTGACATCTCTTAACGCGGGCGTCCTGGCTTCGCCTTCGCCGAACCACTTGACCACGTCCGTAGCTTTGATCGCCAGGTCAGTCATAGATCAGCCTCGGAAAATATCGAAGGGCTCGACTCGCAGCACTTTGCGAACGCCGAAATAGCTCGAACCCGCGGCGATGATCACCACCATTACAAATGCCAGCCCCAGGTTCCAATAGGTGATCATCGCGGCATAATCCGGAAGCCTCAGCTTGGCAAGCGCGATGGTGAGAGCGCACAATCCAATTCCCAGCCCGTAGCCGGTAAGTGCAGTGAAGCTAGCCTGGAACAGAATCATCGAGATTAATGTCCGGCTCTTGGTCCCCATCGCTTTCAAAGCGCCAAACTTCTCGAGGTTTTCCAGAACAAACGTATAGAAGGTCTGGCCCGAAATCGATAGCCCAACGATAAAGCTCATGACGGTCATGATGAGGAGATTCATTCCAAGGCCGGTCTGGAACATGTAGAAGGTCGATATCTTTTCCATGAACTCGTCCCTGGTTAAGGCTAGGTAGCCGAGCCCTCGCATCGCGCTCTTGATGTTGGGCACGTCCGCGGGACTCTTGGGCTCAACCAGAACGTAAGAAATCGTGAACCGTGGGTTGGGGATGTATTGAAGTGCTCTTTCGTAGGTTGTATACAAAGTTGGAACGCCAAACAAGCCGCTGCTGGCGACCTTTGCAATTCCGACAATGACTCCACGATGATCGTTGACCTCGAACTCCGTTCCGAGATTGGGATTGCCGAGCTTAGGAAACTCGGGATCTTTGACGACGATGAAAGCGTTCTCACCGTAGATATCTTCGATTTTTCCATCCAGCAGTTGCGGCCGGCCGAAGAGGCTTGTGTCGTCCAGCCCGACGATCGTGGTGGATTGATAAGTGCCGTCGGCAAGCTTCACGAGGGCGCCTCCCGAATACACGGGCACTGCGTAGTTGACGCCCTGGACACTGCGCGCTGCGTCCAAGACGTAGTCCGGCATACCGATGGTATTCGCGACAGTTTGAACCGCCGGGTCCATCACCCACATGGACGCACCGAGGTTGATCACTGTCGCGGACGCGCGACTGAGAACCCCGGCGAACAGCGAAGTCATCGCGATCATCAGAAACACGGCGAACGTAATACCCACAAGCAGCGCTGTAAACTTCGCCTTGTCATTGACGAGGAGCTTATAGGCGAGCTTGAGGATCCCCGTCACGGACGCTTCCCTCCGGGCGTCTTGGATCCCGAGTCTTTGACGGTTGACGAGTCAGAATGGTCTCCCGAAATCCAAACTTTGTCGGGAACCGTAAGCTCTATGTCGGAGTTCTTGCTCTTCACGGTCACCTGCTGAAGAGCGCCGGGCCCGTCACCGGGATTCGCGAGAAACGTCAGTAGATATTGGTTTGCAAGGTGGTCGGCGATATCCGATAGAAACGGCGCCAACGGAGGCAACGGCCCGAAGCTCAAGAAGTAAGCCTCGCCGCCCGTTTCACTCGCAACATGGGCAAGCTGAACCTGCCCCGAATAGATCTTGGAAGAGTCGCTGGTCAGGTAATCCGCGCTCGGATGATAAATCGTGAACACGGTAATGCCCGCGCGTTGAGCCGCCGCAAGCGCTGCGTCCGCGGATGGAGCTTGCAGCGCATCAGCCGCGGGATCAATTCCGTTGGAGATCATGAGCACGGCGCGGCGCGCCGGTCCACGCGGCCAGTTCCGAATCAACTCAGTAAGCGCAGTGAATGGACTCGCCGGCTGGCCTCCTGAAGGAGTGTTGAGAGCCTTGACGGCACTTTCGTGATCTACCGTCGGGAGTTCCGCCACTTGCAGTTGTCCATTCAGGATATACGCGACACCGACCGCGGTCGTCGATGGCTGCGATACGATGAACCGGCGGATTTCCTCGAACTTCGAGCCAGGTTCGCAATTCGAACAATGGTCCACCAGGAGAAATAGATCGAGACCCGCGCGAGGGCCCGACAGTGGGACCAGATTCGTAATGGGCAGGGGCTCGTATTGTTGTGTAACCACCAAGTCATCCCGCGTCAGCGCCAGCCGGCTGGAACCATAAGAATGACCAAGCGTCACCACGATTTCCGCCGGCGTGCGCACTGGTGATGCCGTCTGAGCCGCCGCAAACAAAGAGCATCCGAACGCTAGCAACCGAATCTTGTGCATCTCATCCTCCCGTCAGGAATCCTCACTCAGTGATTCGCATTCCGTTAGCCAAACTTGCCCTCAGCAGGTGCTGCAATGACAGGGACTACCGGTGTCCCGCTACAAAGACCCATTCGACTGCGCGAATTCACCCAACCATGCTGGGTGTGGTGGACAGAGATAATCGCAATCGGGTTGTCTTTTCCGCGCGGGGATGACGTGGCGAGGCCCCGCTGGCCTCCTGGCTCCATCGCGAGACTGGTGCGCTTATCGTTTCGGTCGCCGCAGCGCTATTCCTGCTCAGTTTCCTGCGCCGATAGAATCTCGCCTTCAACCTCTGCGCGCCTGGAGTATGGCGTCAGAGTTGCACAGGCAGTATGTGATTAGACGGTTTTAAACTCTGATCGCCGGACGTGAGCTCGGGAGGATTTATGCCGCGATGGCTTAAGTACGCTTTGCTACTTCTGGCGTTCCTGTTACTTGCCTCCATTCCGCTCGCTATGCAGTTTGAGACCGGGTCCATCGAAGGCACAATCACCGACGATTACGGACCACTAGCCATGGCCTCGGCTGAGTGCCGGAATGTGATGACGGGCGCCGTTTCGCATGTGGAATCGGACGCAAATGGCTACTACCGGTTGTCCGATCTTTGGGCGGGAACCTATTCGCTTTGGGTGCAAGCAGCAGGTCGTGATTCGCAAGAGATATTCCGGGTGCCCGTAGAGCGAGGGCAGACCATCCGACGGGACATTCATCTCGCAAGGTCTGGCGTTACATCCGGACCATAGACACGTGTACAAAGCCCTTTTCCGCCAAGTTTTGAGGGCGCGCTCGACAAGCGCAGCGCTTCATGTTCACGACCGTGAGGCCTTGAAGCTAGCAAACAGCTCCAAGCACCCGACTAGCGGGGAGACGACTAGGAACACCGCTAAAATAGGGGTAGATCATTCAGACCTGGCCCGCGCTTTCGGTGCTACTCATCGACGACAAGGTCAATAGTCTGGAACTACTGTCGGCCGCTCTCGCGCAGCCGGGCCTCAAAATTCTAACGGCCTCCGATCCGGAACTGGGCCTCGACCTGGTCTATAGCAAGCATCCTCAGATCGTGCTGACTGACCTGGTCATGCCAAACCTGAGCGGCATGGAGGTGCTGGAGCGAATCATCGAATTCGATCCGTCCATGGAAGTCATCCTGAGATCACGGCGCACTACTCTTCCGAAACCGCCGTCGAGGCAATCAAGAAAGGCGCTAGTCTGCTGTATCTGAAATAGCTTTACTAATACGGGGAATGACTTCATAATGGACGTGGCTATGCCACTTCCCCCTGCGGCCGGACTCACCCTCAGCGATGTGGAGCGAAAACAGTTGGTGGCACTCGGTCGTCATCGCAGCTCCCCGCTCGGCATTGTGCTGCGCATCGATATCGTCCTGGGTGCGGCCGAGGGGCTGGCCAACCGGGTGCTGGCGCGGAAGCTTTCCACTTCGGTGCCCACCGTGCTGTTGTGGCGGAAACGATTTGAAAGCGACGGCCTCGCCGGTATTCTGGAAGACCGTCCACGGAGCGGACGCCCGAAGCGGATCTCGGAAGAGAAGGAGGCCGCCATCGTGGAAGCCACGATGAAGACGACGCCGAAAGACGCCACCCAGTGGAGCGTGCGCGCGATGGCGGCGGCACAGAAGGTCAGTTCGGCGACGGTCCAGCGCATTTGGAAGAAACACAAACTGCAACCGCATCGCGTCGAGTCGTTCAAATTCAGCAACGATCCACATTTCGCCCGTAAGGTTCGCGACATCGTGGGGCTGTATATGAACCCGCCGGATAAAGCGCTGGTTCTGAGTGTGGACGAGAAGAGTCAGATCCAGGCGCTGGACCGCACGCAGCCGATCCTTCCGTTGCGTCCCGGCCTGCCCGCGCGGCAAACGCACGATTATCAACGCCATGGGACCACGACCTTGTTCGCTGCGCTGAACGTGCTGGAAGGGACTGTGATCGGAGAATGCCAATCCCGGCACCGGCATCAGGAGTTCCTGCGGTTTCTCGACCGGATCGAGGAGTCCGTGGAGGCGGGCCTGGAAGTCCATCTGGTTTTGGATAACTACGGAACCCACAAACACCCGGAAGTGAAGAAATGGTTGGCAGCGCGACCGCGCTATCACGTCCATTTCACACCAACCAGTTCTTCCTGGCTCAATCAGATCGAACGGTGGTTCGCCGAAATCACACGCAAACGAATCCGCCGCGGAACCTTCCACAGCGTTGGCGATCTGACCAAAGCCATCCACGATTACATCCGGCATTACAACAAGAACCCGCGACCCTTTCAGTGGGTAGCAAACGCCAGCCGAATTATCCGGAAGGTCAGCAAGTATAAAGGAACTTCAGAAACAGGAGACTAGCGACTATCTGAACAAGCCCGTATCGGTTGCGGCTCTGAGGGAGCGGGTGGGAAAGCTTGTCGTCGAGGCCCGCAAGCAGCATCGTTCGCGCCAGCTTGAGGGTGAACTGCTGGCAAGCTCGGAATTCGAGCGGATTGTGGGCCGAAGCCCTGTGATGTGTGAGATGTTTCCGCAGATCCGACGTTCCGCGCCAGAATAGCGACCTGGTCCAGGGTGCCGGGCTCTTCGAAGAGATGACTTGCGCCGCGTACGATCTCGAGCCTGTACTTGGTTCCCTGTGGCAGCTCCGAAATGGCCGAGTAGTTCAAGTCCAGAACGACGGGATCGCGGCTGCCCACGATGAACAACGTCGGCGCGACTACGTGCCTCAAGGACTCGCCCGCCAGATCGGGTCGGCCACCGCGCGAAACGATAGCACGAACGATTTTGGGGCGCTCGGTGGCCGCCACTAACGCCGCAGCCGCACCTGTACTTGCTCCGAAATAGCCCAACGCCAGGTCGCTCAAACCAGGCTGTCGGCCGATCCAATCCGAAATAGCAGTAACGCGGCCGGCCAGCAAGCCGATGTCGAACCGCAGCTTCGCCGTCTCAAGGTCAACAGCTTCTTCCTTTGCCGTCAGAAGGTCGACCAGGACGGTGGCTATGCCGCCCTGATTCAGCACTTCGGCAACGTGGCGATTTCTCGTACTGTATCGCCCGCTGCCGCTACCGTGAGCGAAGACCACCAGCCCCGCCGCCTACAGCGGGAGAGCAATGTCGGCCAGGAGATGGATCGCGCTGACGGGGATCTTGAGGGCGATGCGCTCGATTTCCAAGGTATTCACGCATTCGCTGATGCAGCCAGCGCGCCATTTGGATTCCCAGTTGCTCCTTAACAAGTTGAATCGAGGAAGAAACTCTATGATTTCCGTGGCGACACCGCCAATGGTCACCGATTTTGTGCGCCATTCCGCGCACCCACTGGCGCACAAACGCCAGGATTACGATGCGCCCTCTCGAATCAATCGGAGCTGCGCGGACCGTCCCGTTAGGCCGAGTCTTGTCGACCTGCGGACTTGGACAAGAACCAACTGCGCGCCGAAGCAGCGCGCGGCAGCATAGGAGAAATGTATGACTAAACAAATTCTTACTGCGATCGCAATGGCCGGGATGCTCGGAGTCGCACAGGAGCGAGTCTCCACTCGTAGCGTCCCCGTGCATATGGTCGTTACGGTTGAGGCCGTCCATGGGATGAATATCCCTGAACTGAAGCGCGAGGATGTTGTGGCTCTTCAGGACAAGGACCCTGTTCCCGTCACGGAATGGATCGCGCTTCGAGGAGAACAAGCCGGTCTCGAGCTGTATATCCTGATCGACGATGCCTCCGCCTGGGGCCTCGGGTCTCAATTGGCGGACTTGCGCGAATTCATACGAGATCAACCCGCGAGCACCTCGATCGGAATCGGATACATGCACAACGGCATCGCCGATATCGTACAGAGTCTCACGGCAGATCACGGCGAGACGGCCAAGGCCCTTCGTCTGCCCTTCAGAAGCATCGCCGTGGGTGCAAGCCCCTACATTTCCCTCAGCGATGTGATTAAGAAATGGCCGGCTTCAAGCGCACGCCGGGAAGTTTTAATAATCTCGAGTGGAGCCGATCCGCTGGGCGGATTTGGCGTAACGAATCCCTATCTCGATATGGCCGTCGAGTATGCACAGCTTGCCGGTGTGATCGTCTATGCGATCTACACGCCGGGGGCCGGCCACGCGGGGCACAGTTTCTTGCAAATGAACTGGGGACAGAACTACCTGGCTCAGCTCGCTGAAGAAACCGGCGGAGAAGCCCACATGCTCGGATTCGCGCAACCGGTATCCTTTGCCCCATATCTTCGAGATGTTGCGGAGAATCTGAAGCATCAATATTCTGTGGGCTTCCTTGTGGAGCCGCTCGACAAGCCCGCGCTGATGCCGGTACGATTTATCACCGCGGCGCCTAATGCCGAGATCGTCGCAGCGCCTAAGGTCTTTGTCTGGCCGGACAGTCCGACCACCGGCGGCGATCGTTAGGTCACTCTCTGGGTTACAACGAGTACGAAGTTAGGGCACCAAATTACTTGACTCACCTGCTATAAGCGGGTTAGGATCGGGAGGACAGGCCGGTTTCATTTCTCTGGGGCCGCTTATTTGGCTGGCCCTAATCTGCTTCGTTGCGTGTTATTGTGAACGCTCCCCACGAAAGGCTGTATATGCCGCCACACTTCGCCGTATGGGACTTGCCGAACACGTCCTCGTAAGTTATTTCCCCTCCAAAGGCGAGCTGTTTTTCACCGCGAAGAACGGCATTGAAATTGTCAGTTGTGAGAATGGTGCTCATCGGTCCGAAAAAACTAGTCTTAGCCTCCCCAGCCCCAAGTACGCTTCTAACTTGATGCTCGTTCTGCTTCAGTTCAGGCCCAATCGGATGCAATCCCATTTCAAGATTAATGAAGACGTTGTTCGCTCGCGTTCTTCCGTAGTTCTTAATCCATACAGTGAACATGGTGTCTGGTCTGAGTTGGAGACCGCTGTTGGTTTTTACTTCCTTTATCAAAACATCCGCGCATTCAGTCAACAACATGGTCCGCTCGGCGGCCTCTGCGGCTCGCTCGTTGGCTGTTACTTGCTTTTTCAGGGCGATCCAAGTGTGGCGAGCGTAGAGCGCGCCGACAAAAGCGAACGAGGCAAGCGTCCAATTGGGCCAAGTTTCTGGCGAGAAAGCTTTCTTCCAAATGCTTGCAGGCTCATCCTTGGATTCTGCTTGTTTATCGGAGGGTTGTGGCTGAGCGCTGCTTACGATAGGGGTTGGAGGTTTGGTAGATTCTGGTTTGGCTTCGGTGCTGCTCTTGGACTTGTCGGTTTCCTGCTTTTGGTCGGCCCCATCCCGTGGCGTTGAAGTTGATTGAGAGTATAAATGGCCAACACTCAATATCAGCAACGCAACAATCCAGAAGCGATGATCACTCACGGCGAGGTAACTTCCTTCTTGTTCCTCATCGGCGGTGCTTTGATGACCTGCTTAAGAAGCTTTCGGAACTTTCGATACTCTGGTGTGGCTTTGATGTCGCGCTGGCTTTCGTCCTCGGCCTTGTCTTTTCGCTCGGGCTCTGGCATCACCCCACCTCCTGACTGGTCAGGTTATTCCAAGTCAGGCGCTTCCCGGCGACCGATCCGAGAACTTTATGGAAGCGCTCTGCGTCCGTGTCGTGACGCTCATTGTAGCGAAACGACTGTTCGTCAAGGTATCTGAATAAATGGAACGGCTCAACACTAACGTACGTGCCTTTGATGGAGCGTTTCAGCAGCGACCAGAAGTTTTCCATCCGGTTCGTGTGGACGTTCCCGTCAACGTACTTCTCAGCGTGGTTGATGACTTTGTGCGCGTACTCGCTGTCCAGTCCATCGTAGGAAAGCAATTCGTCCGTCATCACTTCGGAGCCTTTGCGGACGTTCTCGCGCACAATGTCTGTGAGTTCATGCTTGCGCCGCGTTTCGACGTGGTGAAGCCGCACCTTGCCGGTCTTGCGTTCGAGCAGACCGAACACGATAGCCTTCCCCATTGGTCCGCGCCCGTGGATCTTTTCTTCCCGCTTATGCTTATGCATGAAACGCGCCGCGCCGCCAACAAAGGTTTCGTCCGCTTCGACCGTTCCCGACATTTTGTTGATGCTGCCCGTGTGGACCGCGTACCGAATACGGTGCATCATAAACCACGCGGTTTTCTGCGTCACCTCAAGAGCCTTCCCGATTTCGTAGCTCGACACACCGTTTTTGCAATTCGCCATCATCCACATGGCGCAAAGCCATTTGTCCAAGCTGACAGCGGAGTCCTCGAAGATCGTCCCGACCTTGACAGAGAACTGCTTTTTGCAGTCCCGGCACTTCCAAAGCAGCCGCGTCGAAAGGTACGTGGCCTTCTTGCTGGAGCAGCGCGGACACACAGCCTGACCGCTCGGCCATTTAACAGCAGCAACCTCGTCAATGCAGGTTTGGGGGTTACTGTAGTGCCTTATGGCGCTCATCAAACCACTGTGTTTGCTGATGTTGACGTTTTCCATACTTCAAGTGTACACCCGGAGGCTCGGTGAGTCAAGTAATTTGTTACCGAAGTTAGTGACGCAAGGGATCTGAAAATAGTCTAGACGTAGCAGTTGCTAAGAGAGGCCACCGAGAAGCTGCTTACCGCCGCAAAGGGCTGGGTACTCGAGGGGCGCTGGAGAGCCGCCAATTGGGAGGCAGTGCGCGCCGAGCTACCGGGTGTCTCTCGCGTGCCGGCGGCTCAACCGGTCTTCCTGATCACTTCGACCGAACACTTGGCATGCATCGCGACGGATTCAGAGACGCTGCCCAGCAGGAATCGATCCAATCCATGGCGTCCGTGTGAGCATAATACGATCAGGTCAGCTCCCCATCGAGCTGCCTCGTCGAGAATAATCGTCTTGGGCCTGTCCCACAGCACCGAGATCGACTCTGATACGACGAGTGCCGCCGAAGACAGGATCTCGACTGACCGGGCGACGGCGTCCTGGGCTCGCTTCATCGCTTCACCGCGGGCGGACTCCATGAAGGCGGAATCAGCAAAGGGCAGTTCGAGAAATGCGCGAGTCGCGGGGAGGGTCAACTCGACCGCGCTCAGCACGCGCACTTGTGTGGCAACGGGCCACGGGCGTTCCACAATTGACCGGGCGGCCCGTTCCGAGTACTCGGAGCCATCCGTCGCCAGCAGGACTTTCAGTTCATCCTGACTGTCATTTCTGACTTTGGCCCGCACGACCTCGACCGAGCAGGGAGCATGGCGCAGCGTAGTCGCAGCCACGTTACCCAGGAGTAGGCCGGTAATCGCGGAGACTCCATGCGAGCCGACGATGAGGAAATCGGCGCCAATCTCCCGCAGACGGTCCAGGATGACGGTCTTGGGATCACCCGATAAAGTCGCACTGGTCGCGTTGTACCCCTTGTAGCGGAGTTGCTCGGCGGCTCGTTCGACAACTTGCCCTGCCAAGCGAGCATCCTCCTGCGCAACTTCTGATGTCGTCCATAGGTGCGAGGGCTCGACCACACTCAAGACTTCAATAGACGAGCCCGGGGGCCAGGATCGCGCGATGAGTTCCTCCAGCGCGGCTTGGCTTGCGGGCGAGGTATCCATCGCCAATAGAATTTTCATCCGTTATTCATTCCTCTCACGTTCTCCCTATCTGCGCGAAAAGGCGCAATGGTGCGCCCTTTGCAGCGTCCGACTCCGCATCAAGCTGCAGTCTCGAACGCTGGCGCTCCATGATGCCCCACGACTTCCACCGCGGACTGGCATCGGACACATAGTCGCGCCCAGGGAACCGTATCCAAGCGTTTTGAAGGAATCAGTCCTTCGCAGCGTTCGCAGATACCATAGGCCCCCTGGTCGATCTTGACCAGGGCCGACTGGATGTCGTGAACCAAACGCGTTTGGTGGTCCAGGCGTTGGACTGCCACGTCGCGATCCGCATTTGATCTGACCCGGTCGAGCGGATCAGCCAGATATTCAATCCGGAGATCTTCGCGGTCATGAGAACCCCCTAACTCCCTGAGCTTCGATTCGAGGCTCCTCTTGCGACGATTCAATTGCGGGGCCGTAATCGTGGTTGCGTGGGTCGGCATTTGTATGTCTTCAATCTAGAGAGTGACTGTGGATGCACGCGAATCGCCAACCTTGAGATGCAGAAACTGGCGCGAGCCGACCTCCATCGCCGCGAAGACATAAATGATTCGAAACGTCGCAGTGGCGACACGAAGAAATCGCGAGCAACGATCGCCTTGGCGTGGTTCCGGACGAGGGTCGCCCAGCGCTGATCGGGAGCGCCCGTAGTCGGAGGCGTCACCTCCAAATACTTTCGGACCGTCCTCGGGGACACTTGGATGCCGAGGGTGAGTCCGCCGGCCGCCCTGGAATCCAGGTCTTATCGGGCACCATCAGTTCGACATCGATCTTGGTCTTCACCGTGATTTCCTGTAGGGCGCCCGCTCCGTCGGTCGGGTTCGCGAGGAACTCAATCGAGTACTGGTTCGCAAGGTGTTCCGTGATGTCATTAAGAAACGGCGAGAGCGAAGGCAGCGGGCCGAAACCCAGGAAGTAGGCTTCCCCGCCCGTTTCACTTGCGACGTGGGCTAGCTGAACCTGGCCGGCATAAAGGCTGGACAAATCGCCCTTCAGATAGTCAGCGCTCGGATGGTAGATGGAGAAAACCGCGACGCCAGCTCGCTGAGCGGCCGCGATGGCGGCCTCGGCCGACTGGTCCTGCGTTTCGCCCGGCGCTGCCGGATTAATTCCGTTAGAGATCATCAGGACCGCATGGCGCGATGGATTACCCCAACTCTTAATCAGCTCCGTAAGCGCCGCAAAGGGATCTGACGGAGGGTTTCCCGCTGGAGTACTGAGAGCATTGACAGCGCGTTCGTGATCCGGCGAGGGAACCTGTCCAATTCGCAGTTGCCCGTTCTGGATATACGCCACACCGACCGCCGTGGTCACTGGTTGAGAAAGAATGAAGCGGCGCAGTTCCTCGAACTTCGAGCTTGGGTCGCAATTCGAGCAGTTGTCTACCAGAAGAAACAGGTCCAGATTAGCCTGCGCGCCACGCAGTGGAACCACCTTCGCGATCGGCAGGGGATCGTAATTCTGCGTGACAACGAAATCGTCCTGCGTGAGGACACGACGCTCCGGACCATAGTAGTGACCGACCGTCACCTTTACTTCCGCAGGCACGCCCGCGGGAGACCCGGACTGCCCGGAAGCAATCAGCGCGCATGCGAGCGCGAGCCACGTGATACGGTACATATTATCCTCCCATCGAAAGTCTTCAGCCTCTACTTCGCACTCCATGCACCAAAGCCGGACGGGAGCAAAGTGCTGATCAGGAAGGGATCTCAGTTCCCGGCGTAGGCATCCGCGTCCGCGCTGGGCGACTTCACGCAATGCGGCTGGGGCATTTGAACAAGTGGATTGGATTCTTGAGCCAGGACGCTTGGGCACCGCTCGGCCGTTGTAACTGAGCCGGCGTCACCGACCTTTGGTCGTAAATGCGGATAGTAGAAGAGGGCTTTAAATGCTGGCGGTAAACAAAAACTCCGGAATTCCTTTGCATGCCGCGCCGCTCTCCATCGAGCTGGGATTGTTCTTCGTGGTCGGGATTTACGACAGATGCGGATAGTTCGGAAAAAGAGCGCCGTTGAAGCGTGTGGAAGCAGCCGCTTTGGCTACGGGTGGAAGCACAACGGCGCAGCCATACGAATGCTGAGGCGTGACCGATCTGGCTGAGACGCGACTCAGCCGGCGTGCTCGAGCGCCACAAGTTCTCCAGGCTCGTGGACCGACCCACGAGAGCGGCTCTTCAGGATCACCTTCACGGCATTCACGACATCCTTGTCGGAGATTCCTTGTCGTTTGTCGGACTGCAACAGCAGGTCGTCAATGGAAAGAATGCCGATCAGCTTTCCGTCATCGTCAACTACCGGAAGCCGCCGGACGTTTTGCGACATCATGGTCTGGAGCGCAAGGAGAACATCCTCCTTGGCTCTGCAATTGAAGACTCTCGGCAACGAGACATCCTGGACTTGAAGTTCGGACGCGCGCACATTTCGCGTGCCGAGGGCGATGCAAATGTCGCGATCCGTAATCATACTCGCCACATTGCCGTGGCGGTCCACCACCGGGAGCGAACCGCATTGCTCGTCCCACATCATCGCCGCGACCTCCGAGAGGTTGTTCTCCGGCCGGCACACCGCGACCTTTCTCACCATGACTTCTTCGACCTTCATATATGCCTCCCAATGTTTTCTTGCGGATTCGACTTCCATCAATTCCGAACCAGAATCCAAGCGCCGCTACACGCTTAATACCGGGCATGGCGATTGGCGAATGATTCCATAGGCGTGGGTTCGCAGCCGGCCCAGAGTCTCCTGCAAAGTGCCGCGCCCGATTACCACCAAGTCCGCTCCGTGCCGGCACGCTTCTTCGCGGACACACCCGGCGACGTCGCCGGCGGTGACGCACAGCGCCGCCTTTATACCCGCGGACTCCTGAAGTCCGTCGATGGTCTGGCGCGCGTCCTTTCGAAGTTCCTCTTCGAACTCCCGATCCATCTGGCGAGTAAGGTCGCCTTCCATCCCGGGGATCACGTGCACCAGGCGGAGCGTCGCGTTCGAATCCATCGCGAACTCGCCAGCCCACTTCATGAGGACAACACTGTTCGGTGTGCGGTCCACCGCGCAAAGGATGTTGTGGCAACCGACATGTTGGCCGCGCGGCGCCTCGGCCACGTGAGCCGCGGTCCAAACCGGGCACTCCGCATCATGCAGAACCTTGGCCGTGACCGAGCCCAGCAGCAGACTCCGGAACGGCCCGTAACCGTGCGTCGGCATCATAACCAGGTCGACATCGCGAGTATGTGCAAAATCTGTGATCACCCGCGCCGGATCGCCGAGTTCGACGACGCGATCGACGCGAAGATGAGCGAACTCTCTGGTCAGCGAACGATCGAGGGTCGCTTTTCGATCCCGCAATAATTCTTCAGGATCCATCACCACTCCGCCGCTCGGGTCTCCCATGGCAAGGAAGTAGAAAGGTTGTACCGCGCTCAGCAGCGTGATCTTTGCGTGATAGTGGCTTGCCATCGCTTCAACGAATGGGACAGCGCCGCAGCAGCGCTCCGAAAAATCGATGGGAAAGAGGATGTGTTTAATGTTTTGCGTGACGCTTACCCCGTTACCGGATGTGCAATCGCCGCACCAACGCGGTTTGCGCTATTAATCCCTCACACAGATAAGGAGGGCGGAGAGAAATACGATGAGCGGCTCGGGCTGGACTGGGGTATTTCACCCGTTCAGGACCGAGCCCGTTGCGTCACATCGCTCAGGCTGGTTATCGATCCTCCCGGTTGGGCCAAATGCGAAGCCCCAAGAATCTCCGTCCGCGCGGGCCGATAGCGAACGCTTGATAACATAAAAGCCTATGTCGTCGCCGGAGCCCGCTGAAACGCTAAGTGGCTTATTACAAACGTCGTGGTTCGGGATCATCGCGGTGGATTCCCCCGGCCGGTTGCAACTGTGGAATCCCGGCGCGGAGCGTCTGTTCGGCTGGAAAAAGGAACAGGTGATCGGCCATCCGAACGCGGCATTCCAGTTGCAATGCTTGCCTCAAGGAGAGCGCCAGTTACGTCTCCTCAGGAAGCACGGCTCCCTTATCGATGTTGAGGTTTGGACCGACGCGTGGAGAAACGCCGCCGAGTGAGCAGGGGACGCTCTCCATCGACGCGGCCGAAATCGAAGGTCTCGCGGCGCAGTTGAAATTCTTTCCTCGGTCCGTCCGCAGGCCGGCGCGATGCAAGGCGATCGCGAACGGGCCCTTTCGGCCGGATTCACCGCCTACATCGCCAAACCGATTCAACTCAGGTTTCTGCGAAGCGAAGTCAAACGATTGTTACTCTAGGAGTTCTCTCATGTCAACGATCACTCATCCCGCACTCTCCGTGCTGATCATCGATGACAACGAAGGCAGCCTGGAAATGTTGTCGGCCGCCTTGGCGCAGCCGGGCCTCGAGATTCTCACGGCCTCCGATCCCGAACAGGGCCTCGACCTGGTCTATGACAAGCATCCCCAGATCGTGCTGACCGATCTCGTCATGCCCAACCTCACCGGCATGGAAGTGCTGGAACGCATCATCGAATTCGATCCGTCTACCGAAGTGATTCTGATGACCGCGCATTACTCCACGGAATCCGCCGTCGAAGCCATCAAGAAGGGCGCAAGCGATTACCTGAACAAACCGATTTCGATCGCGGCCTTGCGCGAGCGCGTCGGGAAACTGGTCGCGGAGGCACGTAAGCAACAGCGTTCGCGCCAGCTTGAAGGTGAGCTGTTGGCCAGCTCGGAATTCGAGGGGATCGTGGGCCGCAGCCCTGTGATGTGTGAGATGTTTCCGCAGATCCGACGCGTGGCTCCGCACTATCGCACCGTCCTGATTACCGGCGAGACGGGAACGGGAAAGGATCTGGTGGCGCGAGCATTTCACCGTTTGAGTCCGGTGTCAGCGGGGCGCTATGTCGTGCTGAACTGCTCGGCTGTGGTGGAGACGCTGTTTGAAAGCGAGCTCTTCGGTCACGTAAAAGGAGCGTTCACCGGGGCTACCCAGGACAAATCGGGACTTTTCGAGCATGCCCACGGCGGCACGCTTTTTCTCGATGAAATCGGCGATATGCCGCTCGCCACGCAGGCGAAGCTTCTACGGGTATTGCAGGACCAGGAAGTTCAGCGCGTGGGTTCCCTCTCCACGCGCAAGGTGGATGTGCGCGTCATCGCTGCAACCAATCACAATCTTCGTTCCGCGATCGCCGAAAAGCGCTTTCGGGAAGATCTATATTACCGGCTTTCCATGGTGGAGATTCAGGTTCCGCGGCTGGCCGAGCGCAAGGAGGACCTGCCCTTGCTCGAACGTCATTTCATTGCGCGATTCGCGACACAGTGCAAGAAGGAAATTCGCGGCCTCACGCATCGGGCGCAAGTACGGCTGTCACAGCACGCTTGGCCGGGTAATGTGCGAGAGCTTGAGAATGTAGTGGGGCACGCCTGCATGATGGCGATGGGCGACACCATCGATGTGCAAGATCTCCCAGCGTACATGCGTTCGTCGATCGGGCGGGAAGGGTCAAGACATACTCCCGAGCATGCACCAGCGGTCGGCACACTCGCGGAACAAGAGCGTTCATTGATTATTCGGGCGCTTGAAACAGCGCGCGGCAATCAGTCCGAAGCGGCTCGCATTTTGCGGATCGGCCGCGACGCGCTCCGATACAAACTGAAAAAGCACGATCTTGAAACCCACCTGACGACGCGCTCGGCAAACGGAGGAAGACCAGTTACCCAACCGCGGCCACAGGGAGCGGCTCTGAAGCGTCAATACAGAGCGCCCCCCCGCCTTCGAGGCGCGCCCGTCAGGGCGCGCGTTCTGAACCGCGACTAAAGGAGCGGCAGCACCAAGAGATGCTACAGTCATCGCATGCGTACTCTCCTCGCGTGTTTGCTCGCCACCGGAGTAATTGGAGCACTGGGACTCCTCGCCCAGGAAAAGAAGGCGCCTGAGAAACTCACCTTCACGACCAAGAACGGCAACGTGACCTTCGATCACGCCGCGCACTTGAAGCGTGCCAACGGCGATTGCGCTACCTGCCACCCAAAGCTGTTCAAACAGGACGCCAAGGCGCCCCTCGATTTCAAGGCCGGGCTGCACAAGCCCGCCGAGACCGCCAAGACCTCCTGCGGGGCGTGTCATACTACCGGCGGCGCGGCATTCGAGGCAAAGGGTAACTGCGCCAAGTGTCACGTCAAGAGTTGAAGGACTCGTGAGATGTCCCGGCGGTGTCGATAGCGTCTCTCGTATGGGACACGACCCACCCTCGCCCGTCAGGCCGGGATGGACGCGTGAAACCGCGCAGTAACCATCGCGAAGTCACGCAGCTTTCCGAGCCGACTTCCGGTAAGTCCTTGCCGGATCTAGGCGCGGCGTTTTGGCTTTCCAAATGCCCAAGCATATTTGAAGGAAGTCATATGTTTCCACCCAAGAGAATTCTCTTTCCGGTTGATTTCTCCGACCGCTGCTCAGCGGTTGTGCCCGCCGTTGAAGCCTTCGCCCGCAAGTTCGGATCCGAGGTCACACTCTTCCACGTGGCGAATCCGATACCTCTCGATGGCTCCGCTTCCTCGCCCGAGACCCGGCTCGACGCACTGGCCTCACGCGAAGAATTCAAGGGAGTCGCAGTGCTCACCAGGATTGCGATGGGAGACCCTGCATCCGAAATCGTCCAGTTCGCGCACGATCAAATGACCGATCTGATCGTCATGCCGACACACGGCTATGGCCCATTCCGCCGGTTTCTGGTCGGGTCGGTGACGTCGAAGGTTCTGCACGACGCGTGGTGTCCGGTCTGGACGGATGCGCATACGGAAGCATTGCCGGTAAAGCCGCGCTTCCGCACTATCGTGTGCGCGGTCGATTTGACTCCTAAGAGCCACCCGACGCTTCAATGGGCGTGGCAATTCGCCAAAGCCAACGACGCTAAGATCGTATTGGTCCACGCGGTTCCATTGCTTGCGTCGTATGGGGTGGAATACATACAGCCGGAATGGCAGCAGCAGGTCGCTGACGCGGCGGGCAGAGAGCTCGATTGTTTGCAGCGTAGCGAGCATACTTGCGCTCCCATCGAGATCATTATGGGTGACGTAGCCGGCGCGGTCCGAAAAGCAGTCGAAGCTGAGAAAGCGGATCTACTGGTGATCGGGCGCAGTGTGGATGACAGACCGCTGGGCCGGCTTCGCACGCATGCCTATCCGATCATCCGGCACTCGCCTTGCCCGGTTGTCAGCGTTTAGGCAGGACGATGCGTATGTCCGTTTCCATCACTGTTCTCCGTTGGCTTGCCCGATTATCCGGCTTGGTGGTTGTCGTTGGTTACGTGGCGCTCGCCCTGGGCGACCTGTTGAATCCCCAGTCGCCCGGGCCGTCAACGTTTCTCGAATGGACCGGCATTGCCCTGCTGACCACTGCCTGCGCTGGCATCCTCCTGGCCTGGCATTGGGAGCTGCCGGGAGCCGCACTGTCGCTCGCGTCACTGCTCGCCTTCACTCTGCTCATCCGGATGGGGCATTACACCGTTCTATTCGTTTTCGCAGCTCCGGGAGTACTGTTTCTTGCGGATTGGCTGCTTCATCGCCGCCACCCAGGGACGTCCGTGTAGAGTGGATGGATCGATTTTGGAGCTTTTCCGGCCGGCAACCATCTGTAAATGGACTGACGCCACACACAGTGGTTATGTCGGGAAGACTTCCTTCACTGGAAATCGGCAATAAGACACCGCCCTCAGAACTTGGTTGCGCGCTTTGGCGATACATCTGCCTTGCACTGAGCGCCTTCCCCCGCTGATTCTCCACGCCTATTGATTCCCAATGACTTCCGGTTGGGCAGCAGAGTGCATCTACGCTCCGCGAGGGAGGTGAAGGACATGAAAACCATTTTGGGTGCGGTGATGACGTTAGCGATGATGACTCCGGCATTTGGCGGGGGTAAAGATCCCGCGGCTGGCGTCCCGCAGTACAACGTGAAATCCGAAACCGATTTCGTGGGAACCATCTTGAAGGTTCGCGAAATCCCCGCTGGCGAGGCGTTCGCGGGCATTCATCTGACCATGCAAGTCAGGAATGAGACCATCGACGTCTTTCTCGGGCCGGCCGATTTCATCAAGCTCATGGCCATGCCGCTTCGCAACGGATTGAAAGATGTGGGAATCACCGGCTCCAAAGTGAAATTCGAGGGGAACGATCTGGTGCTCGCCCGCGAGCTCCGCATCGAAAAAACGGAGCTTTCGCTGAGAGACGAAACCGGATTCCCGAACTGGCTCTGGCTTACGCGGACCGGAATCTCGACCGGCGGATTCTGAGGAGGTTTGTTATGACGCGAATCGACAGAACTGTGAACAATACGGTGATGGGAGTGGTTGGGGTTGTTCTGATGCTTGGCCTGTTGCTGGCGATGTGTTACCGCCTCGCGTAGCTGGATAGGTCAAGCGCGATATGGGGAGATCCGGCGATTCTGCTTTTTGTGAACTGGGAAGCCATGCAGGCTTCTGATCCGGCCTGCGCGCACTGCCGGTCCTCGGCAGCCCCACGAAGGCAATTCGCCGGATCTCGCCCAAGAGGAGAACGAAAGAGAGAACGAATATGAAGCACCTACTGCGTGCAGGTCTTCTGCTGGCGGGAGCGCTGTATCTCTGCGGTCAAGCCAAGCTCGCGAAAACATCTCCGGCGGCAACCGCCGTCAAACCATCCGTGGAACAAACCCTGATGCAGATGGAGCGCGATTGGGGCGCCGCGGAAATCAAGAAAGACTACGCGGTCGTCGAACGGATTCTCGCTGACGACTGGGTCGGCATCGATTACAGCGGCAACATCGTCCCCAAGGAGCAGGCCATCGCAGATCTGAAGTCGGGAACGTCGACGCTTCTATCCGAGGAATTGGGTCCCATGACAGTGCGTGTGTTTGGCAATACGGCGGTCGTTACGGGGAGCGACACCGAAACGAGTACCGATCGAGGCCAGGATAGCAGCGGGAAATACGTCTGGACCGACGTGTTTGTATTCCGCAACGGGCGCTGGCAAGCGGTCGCCTCACAATCCACCAAAGCGCAATAGCGATCCAGGTCCAACGCCCCATGAATTAGGCTCGTTGCGGTACGGTCTGCTCAATACCTCCCGATTAAGCGAGCTTGAAGCACCACCTGCCAGAGCCCGGAGGCCTCGGGCGGCGGCTGCTCTGAGCTCGCTTAATCTTAGGTTTTCATCCGGCAACTGAGTAAAGAGGTAATCCTCATGGAAGTTCGAATCCGGCATGGGAAAGACAAACAATCTGAGGCGTTCGCGCGCTTCCATCGGGTTGTCTGCGATCAGCAATTTAACGACGGAGGAAGCGATACCGGCATGACGCCGCCGGAATTGATGCTTTCGGCGCTTGGTTGTTGTGCGATGCACTACGCAACCGAATATCTGCGAACGCGCCGCCTGCCGTTCGATAGTACCGAGCTGCGAATTTCGGCAATCAAAGGTGGACAGCCGGCACGGCTGACCGAAATTAAAATCGAAGTCGATGCTCCTGCACTGAGCCTTCGTGCGCGCGACGGGCTGATGCGGGCGATCGACGCCTGCCTGTTAAAACGCACTTTGGCCGATCCACCCAACATGAAGGTAAGTTTCGTTCCATTGGCTATCGAAGGACCCTCCAACACACAGCCCGTAAGTTTGGCGCCGTGACACAGGAACACGTACCTCCCAATCCGTGTGTCCCATGCGTCCCGTGCGCCGCTCCGGAAACCGTCGCGGTGATCCACCCCGATCCTTCCGCATACGCGGGCGAGTGGATCGCCCGCGACGGTGCTTTGGTGACTATTCGCCCGATTCGCCCCGAGGATGAACCCAAGATGGTTCGCTTCCACGCATCCCTCAGCGATCGAAGCGTGTACCTTCGCTACTTCCACTTTCTGTCGTTGGACGCTCGCGTGACCCACGAGCGGCTGGCCCAGGTTTGCTTTGTGGATTACGATCTTGCGACCGTCCTCGTAGCCGAGTCCGCAACCGGCAATATCGTTGGCGTGGGGCGCCTTGCGCGGGAACACGGCTCTCCTGACGCCGAGTTCGCCTTGCTCGTTTCCGACGCCTGGCACGAGCGCGGCCTCGGGACCGAATTGCTTCGCAGGCTGATTTCGCTCGCCCGGGATGAGGGCATCCGGCGTGTGTTCGGGGACATCTTGAACGAGAATGACGCAATGCAGAAAATCTGCCGTCAGCTCGGCTTCGAGTTGCACTATTCGATCGGAGACGGCGTGGTGAAGGCGTCCATTACGCTGGGTGAAACCCCCTAAAAGGAACAGTCGTATATTATATTAATCCGTGACTGCTCCGGCCAGCGCGAAATCGGGAGATGCTCTCACACAGGACATTTTTCATGATCCTCGCCTTCGGTCGGTCATGTGGCGCGATCTCGTATCCGTAGATCAGCTCGAAATCGCGTGGGAGTTGCTGTTGCCGCTCACTTGGCTTGCGCTCTCCCTCCTGGTCGCCTGGCGCGGACACTATGCGATCGCTCTGGGGCTCTCGTTCGTGTTCTTTTTGACCGGGCTGCGCGTAGTTCACAATGCGTTTCACTCCGCGCTGGGTTTATCCCGCGCACAAACCAGCGGCGTTCTATGGATCATGAGCTTCCTGATGCTAGGCTCGATGCACGCCGTACGCTTCAATCATCTCCGGCACCACAGGCTCATGTTGGACGAAGGCGATGTGGAAGGCCGCGCCGCGGAAATGCCGGCGTGGCGTGCGCTGCTGTTCGGACCCTGGTTTCCGATTCTGCTGCACGCCACCGCTCTTCGCTATGGCAACCTCAAACTGCGCGCGACGGTCGCTGCTCAGTTGTTGATAACCACCGTATGGACCTTGCTGGTGCTCGGCGTCTGGCACAGCAGCACCCTTCGTTACCACGTGATCGCCATGGCGATCGGCCAGTGCCTGACGGCGTTCTTCGCGGTGTGGACCGTACACCACCACTGCGACCGCACCCACTACATCGCGCGCACGCTTCGACACCGCGTCAAGAACCAGATCACCTTCGACATGTTCCGCCACATCGAACATCATCTGTTTCCGCAAGTGCCGACGTGTCACCTTCCAGAACTCTCGAAACGCATCGATCGCGCGGCGCCGGAACTGAGAAGCAAGATCGTTTTCTAAACCCTCGGAGGGAGGTCTCACGAATGCAGGTAGAGGTGCCATTTTGGCTGCCGACGATCGGGCGAATCATGTTCGCGTCGTACTTTCTCCTGATGGGGATGAGCCACCTGATTAATTTCCGCGAACACTCGGCGTTTCTCGGCCGCAAAGGCGTGCCCCTGCCTCGCGCCGCCACCATGCTCACGATTGTGATGATGCTAGGAGGCGGCCTTCTGGTTTTGTTTCATTGGCATACCTCTATTGGCGGGATGCTATTGTTCGGCATCATCTTTCCGGCGCCTTTTTTTCTGCACCATTTCTGGAACGAAACCGACTCGTACACACGCCTGAGCGAGTTTGCGCACTTCATCAAGGATCTATCTTTGGCGGGAGCCGCTCTGCTTCTAATCTCTTGATTTGATTCAGCTGAGAAGCTTATTCGCGATCACCGCTTGTCCTAAGGACAAGCCTCCATCATTGGGTGGCACCCGGTGATGGATGAACACTTCGAAGCCGCGGTTGCGCAGGCCGGCGACGGAGTGGTCCAGAAGGCGAAGATTCTGGAAAGTGCCGCCACTCAGGCAGACGCGATGGAGGCCGTCCGATTCGCGAATGCGCGCGCAGGAATCCTGGATGATTGTGGATAAAGTGTGGTGGAAACGTGGAGAAATTATGGATGGCTGCACGTGGTGCAAGACATCGTTTACCACTGCTCGAATCATGCCGCGGAGATCGATCTCAAACGTCTCGTCGCCGCTAAATTCGAACGGGTAAGTCATTGAATCATCAGATGCAACGGCTTCCAGTTCCATGGCGGCCTGCCCCTCGTAAGTCACCTCATGCCGGAGCCCAAGGATGGAAGCGACCGCGTCAAACAGGCGCCCGCAGGAGGAAGTCTCGATTACTTGGATGCGCCGCGAAATCATGGTGTTCACAAACGCAATCTGCTTGGGAGAAACCTCGCTGAAAAGCGGCAGCGGGAGCGAGGCCGCGCCCGATCCGAAAGCGGCGTCGAGGTAGGCGAGCGCGCTGCGCCAGGGTTGGCGCACGGCATGGTCGCCGCCGGGCAGAGGAACGTAGCGGAGGTGTCCACGGCGTTCGAATCCCGCGAAATCGCACACCAGGAATTCGCCGCCCCAAATTTTGCCATCGGTCCCGTATCCGGTGCCGTCGAAAGCCACTCCGATCACTCGATCTTCAAGATGGTTGTCGGCCATGCAACTCGCGATATGAGCATGATGATGCTGCACTCCAATGGGCCGTAGGCCGGATTCTTCAAGGGCGAACCGAGTGCTCAAATAATTCGGATGAAGATCGTGCGCGACCGCCACTGGCGCGACGCGAAAGAATCGTTTCAGATGACCGAGCGTCTCGCGGAAAAACTCCATGGTCTCCAGATTTTCGAGGTCGCCGATGTGCGGGCTGAGAATCGCGTAATGATCCTTGGTAAGACACAGCGTATTTTTCATTTCGCCGCCGCAGGCCAGGATCTCGCGGACAGGCATGCCGAGATCCACCGGTTCCGGGACGAACCCGCGGGACCTTCGGACGGGGTACTCGCGGCCTTCAAAGCTTTGCACCACCGAATCGTCGACTCGGGTCTGAATCTCGCGATTGTGCAGCAGAAAGTGATCGGCCAGACCTTTGAGGCGCGGCCACGCGTCCTGGTTGCGGCTCACGATCGGCTCTTCGCTGAGGTTCCCACTGGTCATCACCAACGTGTCAAAACCTGGTGAGTCCTCGAACAGAAGATGATGCAGCGGGGTGTAAGGCAGCATGACGCCTAGGCGGGTGTTTCCGGGAGCGACTTGATCGGAGATCGACACTGAATTGGCAGGCGACGAGATCGCCTGCCCCACCAAACGGCGCTGGAGCAGAACGATGGGGCGGCGGGAACTCGTCAACAAGTCGCGGTCGGCGGGGGTGACGAAGCATAGGCGCTCGACGGTGGAGAGGTCGCGAGCCATGATGGCGAAGGCTTTGCCGCTGCGCCGTTTCCGCTCCCGCAGCAAACTAACCGCATGATCGTGTGAGGCATCGCAAGCGAGGTGAAAACCTCCCAAGCCTTTGATAGCGAGAATCCGGCCTTGGGCAAGAAGCTCGCGCGCGCGTTTGAGGATGGCGTCGCCTGGTGCTCCCGTGGCGAACTCGGCCGGGAGGGCCGCCGCGAGTTCCTCGTTGGATAAAAGCGCAAGTCCGGGTCCACAGACGGGGCAGGCGTTGGGCTCGGCGTGAAATCGGCGGTTGGACGGGTCGTCGTATTCGGCCTGGCAGGCGGGGCACATCGGAAAATCGACCATGGTGGTCTTGGGTCGATCGTAGGGAACGTCGCGAATGATGGTGTAGCGCGGGCCGCAGTTGGTGCAGTTGGTGAAGGGATATCCGTAGCGCCGGTTGGCAGGACTGGTGAAATCCAGCCGGCAGTCCTCGCAAGTGGCAACGTCAGGGGGGACGAGGGCGAACCGTCCGGGAATCGGGGCGCTCTCATGTATCGTGAAGCGATCGTCGCCGGCCGGCTCCATACTGGAGACTTTCAGTTCGTCGATCCGGGCGAGGGGAGGCAATTCTGCCGAGAGGGCGGCGATGAATTTTTGGAGAGCGCTTTCTTCTGCTTCGGCTTCGATCACTACGCCGGCGGAGGAGTTCAGAATATAACCGCGAACATCAAAGCGCTGCGCGATTCGATACACGAACGGGCGGAAGCCTACGCCCTGGACCACGCCTTGGATCTGGATTCGTTTTCGCGCGACGAGGGTGTTCATGATCGAAGCAAGACCGGGAAGCGGCGAAGCCCTGAAGTCACAGTTTCACAGCTCTTGTGGATGAATGTGGCGACGCGATCCCCACCCTGACGGGTGGGGTTGGAGCGCGGCTCTGCCGATTGTTTTAACCGCTCCCTTGGCGCAAGCGCAGCTTGGTCGCGGCTCGTGCCCAGGATTCCAGTTGCACGATCACGACCCCAACCAGCTCGTCGAGAGACTCGCGCACGGGCGCGGTCAGTTCGGCGCTCCAGTCGGTGGATAACGGCTGGACACCAATGACGATGATTTCGTCGGGAGTGTCTCCCAAGAGTTTCATGGCAACCATCAAGTCCTCGAATCCGAGCTGGTGGACAGATGGTTTTCCCGGCAGTTTTTCAATGGCTGCGCCCTCCAGCTGGATGAGGGTGCCGGGAGGTTGACCTACATCCACGGCGTCGATCACCAGGAGGCGCTGAAATCCAGAGATGTGAGGAAGCAGACTCAGCCCCTGGGTCCCGCCGTCCATCAAAACCACGCTAGAGGGAACACGCGAATCTTGTTGCAGCCGCTGGATCGCATGAACGCCCACACCGTCGTCGGAGTGGACCAGATTTCCCAGTCCTAATACCAGGGTCTTCATCATCTTCGGTAATGATTCCAGATCATCCCTGCATCGCCCATTTCGGCTCAGGATGCAATTTGACCAGTTGCATCCGGGTCGCGTCGAGGCGTTCGGTGACCAGTTCGAGGAGGCGTTTCAAGAGGGCGTAGCCCATTTCGGGATCCCGGTCGCAGGCCTCGCGGATTCGGTCGCCGGGAAACGCGACGGTAGAAACCGCGGTGAGCGCGCGAGCTTGAAAATGAGTCTGACAGCCAACGGTAAGCGCGGACCACCCCATAGCCTCGCCGGCGTAGAGCGTTTTTACGCGGGCAGTCTGGCTGCCTGTAACCACTTCCAGGGCTACCTCGCCGGAAACGATCAAATGCAGAAAGGAGGATTTATCGCCCTCCTGAAAGATGACCTGGCTGGCGCGGAATTGTTGTTCCTCGGCAAGAGGAAGCAACTTGCGCAGTTGCTTCGGATCGAGCTCGCTCAGCAGGCGGTAGGCTTGGGCCATTTCGACAAATTCTTCGGGAATCACAATCGTCTGGTCTCCTTAAAAATATCCCACCGGGTAAACTCCACTGGCCGACCCCTAGGCCGACGAGGGCGTCGGCCGCGGACCCGGGGGACCGCCCCACATAGCGAAATCTTCGACGAACTACTTAGCCGGATGCTAGCGTTGCTTCTGGCGTCGGACTGTCGCTGGCAATGCCTCCTCAGTCTGGAGGTCCAGCTCCGCCGTCTTTAATCCTCCGCTTTGCCCGAGCTGATCGTAGGCTCGCTTCGCGTCCTGCTCGCTGACGCGTTCGGTGGCGAAACCGACGTGAACCTGAACGTAGTCGCCGACATGGGCCTCGGGAACCAAATCCAGAATAATCGGGCGACTAGTGTCCCCAAACCGGACCAGGCCGAGCCGGTTTCGGCGCACGGTGTACTCCTCGACGATTCTTCCCGGCACCGCAAAACTCATAACGGCTATCCTTTCCGGCTGCGCGTTTCCAACTCCGCGTCGCGCTCGGCCCTTTCCAGTTCGCCGGTTGGAATGACTTTGTAGCCGATGAAGATGCTGTCCATTAAGCCGCGTTTTTCTTCACGCGAAATCAGCATGGCCAGATGCACATGAAAGACACCGAACGCGATGAAGACGAACATCAGGAAGAAATGAATCAACCGGATGTTGGGGAAAGCGATGAGACGGGGGACCCATCCGATGAGCGGCGTTAGGATCGCGCTATGCCGCAGCCAGTTGAACATGACCAGCCCGGTCACGATTTCCACCAGCACCGCCGCATAGATGCCCAGATAGGAGAAGGCGGCCATGGCGTTGTGGCCGATCTTCGAGATGGGCGTGGGCCGGATGAACCCGTAGAACTTGCTCACTTCCCACATCTCTTTAAACTGGGCCTTGGTGAGGGGCACATACTGTCTCCAACCCACCCAGCGATTGCCCCCGAAAAACAGGTAGATGCGCATGAGAAACAGCGCGATGAAAAGCATCCCGAAAGCTTCATGGACAAAACGGAACCAGCCCATCAGGAAGGGATGCTGCACCTGGCCGACGATGAACGGGTCATGGATGTAGTAGCCGGTGAAGGAAAGTACGCCGATCGAGATGACCAGGCCCCAGTGAAACAGGCGGATGGGATATTGCCACACGTAGAGCGCAGTGACCGGCCCGACGTTGATCTCGGGGTGTCTCGAGTCGGCGAATGAAGTTGGCTGAGCGACTTGCATGTGGCCCTCCTAAGTGAAAAAGGGGACAGACCGCTCTGTCCGCTACTGGCTCCCTACCCGATTAGACTGGCAGGCGACGAGATCGCCTGCCCCACCTTCGGGAGAGAATAATCCCTCCCCTTGGCATCGAGCACATGCACCGCGCAGGCGATACATGGATCGAAGGAATGGATGGTGCGCAGAATCTCCAGCGGCCGCGCTGGATCGGCGATGGGCGTGTTCAGCAGCGCCGCCTCATAAGCGCCGCGCTGGCCTTGGGGATCTCGCGGGCCTGCGTTCCAGGTGGTGGGAACCACAGCCTGATAATTCTTGATCGACCTGCCGCTGATCTCGATCCAATGTCCCAGCGAGCCGCGCGGAGCCTCATGCCAGCCGTAACCGGTCGCCGAAGCGGGCCACGTGCTGGGGTCCCAGCGGATGGGATTGAATATGGTGGTCTTGCCGTGGGCGAGGTTGTCGTCGAGCTGCTCTACCCAGGTCTCCAGCTTGCGCGCCATCAATTGCGATTCAAGTGTGCGGGCTGCGATCCGGCCGAGAGTCGAAAACAGCACCGTAGGCGGCGCGTTCAGCTTCTTCAAGACACCGTCGACGGCCTCCTTGATGTCCTTCTGGCCGGCCGCATAGCCTACCACCATCCGAGCCAGAGGTCCGACCTCCATGGGCTTGCCGTCGTATCGCGGCGCCTTTAACCATGAGTATTTCTTGTCGACGTCCAGATGATCGTAAGGCGGCTTGGGACCCGTGTATTTCGGATTGGTTTCGCCCTGGTAAGGATGTTTGCCGTTGCTGTCGCCGTTGGAATACTCGTACCAGGAGTGGCTGACAAACTCGGTGATCTTGGTGGGGTCGACCGGGTGAACCTGGCTGATGTCGTGGCCGAAAACCGCGCCGCGCGGGAACAGGAACGTGCTCGGATCTTTCTCATTTCCCGACGAGTAATCGCCGTAGGAAAGGAAATTGCCCAGGCCCTCTCCGCGCGAGAACCAATCCTTGTACAAGGGAGCGATCGCGAGCACATCCGGAACGTAGACTTGCTCGACGAATTTGCGCGCATCCTTCACCAGTTTGCGGAGAAAATCGATGCGTTCAGGATTGATGACGGCATCCGGCTCGTTCGGGTCCATCGCGGTGCTCATGCCGCCGACCAGGAACGTCTGCGGATGCGGATTCTTGCCGCCGAGCGCCGCATGGATGCGGATGAAATCCTTCTGCCAGGCGAGCGCTTCGAGATAGTGCGCGACAGCGAGAAGATTGACTTCCGGAGGAAGTGTATACGCGGGATGGCCCCAATAGCCGCTGGCGAACAGGCTCAACTGGCCGCTATCGACCACGGCTTTCACGCGCTGCTGGATTCCGCGGAAATAAGTAGCGCTGGATTTCTCGTAATCCGAGATGGATTGCGCGATGGTGGAGGTCTTGGCCGGGTCCGCTTTGAGAGCCGCAGCGACATCCACCCAGTCCAGGGCGTGAAGGTGATAGAAGTGAATCACGTGATCCTGCACCATCTGCGAACCGGCGATCAGGTTGCGGACGATGCGCGCATTGTCAGGCACATCGATCTGGAGAGCGTCTTCGACGGCGCGGACGCTGGCCAGCGCATGGACCATGGTGCACACGCCGCAGATGCGCTGCGCCCAGATCCAGGCTTCGCGCGGATCGCGGCCTTGGAGGATCAGCTCGATGCCGCGGAACATGGTGCCGGCGCTCCAGGCGTCGGAAACCTTTCCTCCGTCGACCTGGGCCTCAATCCGAAGGTGGCCCTCGATACGGGTGACTGGATCGATTACGAGGCGTGCCATGTCAAGCTTCCTTTCTGGTTTCGGGCTGTGTTTCAGCCGCCGGCCGTGTTTCAACGGATGGTCCGGCAGGAGGTTTTGGCGCGGGTTTGATCATCTTGATCAGGCCATGCACCGTCACGCCCGCCACCACTGCACCGGTGAGACCCAGCCCGAGTTCACCAGCGGTGGCTTCGACTCCGAAGCCCGGCACGGACGGCAGGCGATCGTAAAAGGGAGACATGTGATCCCAGAAACGCGGCGAGGCGCACCCAATGCAGCCGTGTCCGGCCTGGATCGGCCAACTGGTATGATCGTTCCACTGAACGATGGGACAATTGAAGGTCGCCGCCGGACCCTTGCAGCCCATTTTGTATAGGCACCAGCCCTTGCGATGCCCTTCGTCGCCCCACTCGGTCACGAAACGACCGGCGTCGTAGTGAGCGCGGCGCTGGCATTGGTCATGAATGATGCGGCCGTATGCGAATAGCGGACGATTATATTGGTCCAATGCCGGCAGGTCGCCGAAGGTGAGATAGTGCACCAGGACCGCCGCGGTGTTGGCCGGATTGTGCGGACACCCGGCCATGTTGATGACTTTGATCCCAGGCACGGCTTCCTCGACGCCTAGCGCGCCGGTCGGATTGGGTTTGGCGCGGACCAGACCTCCGTCGAATGCACAAGCGCCGACCGCCATCGTGGCCGCCGCGTTTCTGCACACTTTATCGGCGATCTCGAGCGCCGTGTGCCCGCCGATGGTGCAGTAGATCCCGTCATCGGCCGTCGGAATCGCACCCTCGACTACGACCAGGTACTTCCCTTTGTCTTCCTTGACTACGCGGTCGAGCACGCGATTCGCGTAATCGCCTGCGCCGGCCATGATGACTTCGTGATACTCCCAGGAGAGCAGGTCGAGCACAACGTCCGCGACACTGGGATGGTCCGATCGGAGGATCGATTCCGAACATCCGGTGCAGTCCTGGAATTGCAGCCAGACCAGCACGGGTTTTTTTGCCTTGCTGACGGCGGCGACGGTCTGAGCCAGATAACGTTCCGGCATCGCCAGTGTGGCCAGTGCGGCGCTGCAATACTTCACTAATTGGCGGCGCGTGATGCCTCTCCGGGCCAACACTGTCCCTAGATCAGTTTCTGGTGTGAGCATTGCCGATCTCCTTCTCGGTCGTTTATCCGCTCTCGGGTTAGATTACGAGCACCGCCTCGGCTGAAAGCTTCGAAAAGATTTTCTTACGATCGGCGCGAGCGGCGAGCCATTTGAGCCAGCGGTCGAATCCGGCGCCTGTGGTGTAGGACGTTTCGATGATTTCGATTTCGGGTTGAATCTTGCGAGCATTCTCAAGCACCAGTTCCCGATTGAAAGGAACGTGAGGCAGCAGGTCGACTTTGGTGAGGAGCATTAACTCCGCTTTGCGGAAAATGCCCGGATACTTGAGCGGCTTGTCTTCGCCTTCGGCGACGCTCAAGACCACCACCTTGGCATCCTCGCCGAGATCGTAGCTGGTGGGGCAAACCAGATTCCCCACGTTTTCGATCAGCAGCAGTTCGAGCCCGCAGTCGAGCCAGTCACCCAGGTGAGTCTCCACCATCCGGGCATCCAGATGACAGGAGCCCCCGGTGGTAATCTGTCGCACTGGATAGCCGTAGCGCTGCAATCTTATCGCGTCATTCTCGGTCTGGATATCACCCGTCAGGACGGCCGCGCGCGTGTGCGGAGGCAGGCGCTCAAGCGTTCGTTCGAGAAGGGCGGTTTTCCCAGCTCCGGGTGAGCCGATGAAGTTCAACGACAACGTGCCGCAGCACTTCAAGGCGTCGCGCAATCGCGCCGCGATGATGTCGTTCTCGCTCAGCACCTTTTTTTCGATCGCAACCCTGTTCATACAGCCACCTCGACCTTCGGGACTTCCTTCAGAGCATCGTCCAACTCCAGATACGCCAACTCCAGTTCATCGCCGCGCCTGCCATCTTCCACACGGCACCACTCGATTTCCAGTTCTAATGGCTCGTATTCGGTGCCTTTGACGAGCGCCTCGAAGCAGAACTTCAGGGATTCCTGATCGACGCCGGCGAATTCACCAATGCGCAGGCCGACCTTAGCGGCACGCTGCTGCGAGTATCGATGCAGTTCCTTGTGAACCGACTCGATAACGGAACCCGCGATCCCCATTTCGTGCACGGATATAGCCCTCAACAAATCCTGGGGAGTTGATCGCCAGTAAGTAAATCGACGATGCGGGTAGACCCAAATGCGGTCTTCATAGTCACCAACCCTGCACGTCGTTCGCCAACCGTTCCGATGATGTTTGCGTCGATGCCGCGCTGATTGCGTCGCATGGCGGAGACGATGCTGCCGGCTGCTTCCGGCGCTACAATCGCAACCAGCTTCCCTTCGTTCGCCACATAGAGCGGGTCCAACCCCAGGAGCTCGCACGCGCCCTTCACTTCGTCGCGCACTGGAATTTTCGATTCCTCGATTTGGATCGCTACGCCGGATTGTGCGGCAATTTCATTGAGTGCGCTGGATAACCCACCTCGAGTCGGGTCGCGCATGCAGCGAATCTCAGTGGAAGTCTCGAGCATGGCGGCCACGAGCTCATGCAAGGGCGCCGAGTCGCTCACAATCGCGGTCTCGAATTCAAGACCCTCACGCTCGGCGAGGATCGCGATGCCGTGATCCCCGATGGGGCCGCTCAGAATAACGCGATCGCCTGGCCGGGCGTGGCTGGCCGACATTCGCAGGTTGCCAGGAACGAGTCCGATGCCAGTGGTGTTGATAAAGACGCCGTCGCCCTTGCCCCGTTCGACGACCTTCGTATCACCCGTGACAACAGCGACCCCCACAGCCGCCGCCGCATTCGCCATCGAGGCGACGATACGCTGCAATTGCTCAATGGGGAACCCCTCTTCGAGAATGAACCCGGCGCTCAGAAAGAGCGGCTGGGCGCCGCCCATCGCCAGATCGTTTACGGTTCCATGCACTGCCAACGATCCAATGTCGCCGCCGCGGAAGAACAACGGCTTCACGACAAAGGAATCTGTAGTGAAGGCGATCCTCGATCCGCCGATTTGCAAAATAGCCTGGTCGTCCAAACGGTCGAGTATGGGGTTCGAGAGCAGCGGCAGGAAGACATCGCGCAGTAGTTCGGCGCTGAGGCGGCCGCCGCTGCCGTGACCGAGGACGATCCGGTCTCCTGGTCCCATGGGCGTGGGACAGGTGAACGACAGGATATTTTGTTTCTCGGTTTTCTCGGTGAGTTTAAGCATGGCGTCTGTATTGGTAATAGGCGGCGCAAGCGCCTTCGGTCGAAACCATGGGCGCGCCGAGCGGCTTCATGGGCGTACAGCGAGTGCCGAATGCGGGGCAATCGACCGGCTTCTTCAGACCCTGGAGCACCAGAGCACTGATGCACTCCTTGGGCTCCTCCGCGTTCAAGTCTTCCAGGCCGAAAACGCGCTCGGCGTCCAGCGCGGCGTATTCCTCGCGCAAACGGTAGCCGCTGCCTTCAATCGAACCGATGCCGCGCCATTTCCGATCGGAAACCTCGAACACCTCGCGCAGAATCCGTTGCGCAGGGAGGTTCCCTTCGTAATTCACCGATCGAGAATATTGGTTTTCGATTTCCGCGCGTCCCTCTTCGAGCTGCGCGACCAGCATCGCGATAGCTTCGAGCAAGTCCAACGGTTCGAATCCGCCGACGACGATGGGAATGTGAAATTCCTTGACGAGTTCGTCATACTCCTGAAAGCCCATCACCGTGCACACGTGGCCGGGGCCGATGAAGCCCTGCACACGGTTGGTGGGCGACCCAAGAATGAGACGCATGGCCGGCGGGACCAGGACGTGAGCAGCGATCATCGAGAAATTCTTGAGTCCCTCGCGCTTGGCTTGCCATACCGCCATCGCGTTGGCCGGCGCCGTGGTTTCGAAGCCGACTCCGAAAAAGACGATCTGGCGATCCGGATTCGCACGTGCTAGCTTGAGGGCCTCCATCGGCGAATATACGATGCGAACGTCGGCCCCGTTGGCTCTGGCTTGGAAGAGATCCGATTGCGAGCCGGGTACTCGCAGCATGTCCCCGTACGAAGTGAAGATGACTCCCGGAAGCGACGCGATCCGGATGGCGCGATCCACCATTTCGAGCGGCGTCACGCACACTGGACAACCCGGTCCGTGAACCAGTTCGACCTCTTTGGGCAGCAACTCGTCGATTCCGTAGCGCATTAAAGTGTGGGTTTGGCCGCCGCACACCTCCATGAGGACCCAATGCCGCGTAACTCTGCGGGCAATCCGCTCGGCAATCGCTTGCGCGATCCTGGGGTCACGGTACTCGTCGACATACTTCACGGCATGCCTCCTGCTTTAACGGCAGGTGGCCCGGCGGTGGGAGCGAGTCCCTCCTCTTCGAGTGCGCCGATCTGCTTCAGATACTCGTAAGTGCGCGCGGCCTCTTCCCGATCCACGCGGGAAATCGCGAAACCGACATGGACCAGCACAAAATCTCCGGGCTCGACCTCCGGCGTGAACGCGAGATTCACCGTCTTCCGGACGCCGCAGAAGTCGACGTTGCCGGTGCGGAAGGCAGGATCCTCCCCGAGGATGTCGAGAACCTTTCCAGGGACTGCTAGGCACATATGAAATTCCGATACTTGCAACTGCATGACCAGACTCGATTAACGTCAAATTCCTGTGAGCGATGGGTATCCAGCGCCTGCGTCCGGGTTTCTCGGGACATGCACGCTTGGGTGATCTCACCCAAACTGCGCCGAAAGCCTGTTCCGGGGCATTGACCTTCCGAGGCATTGAGGCACGGTTCGAGACGGACAATTCTCATGCCCTTAGTGGCAATCGAGCGAAGCACAACAATGCCAGTGAAAACAGGAGCCTTTTCGGCCGTGGAATCACGTACGAAATGTCCGTGGTCGGGAGCTGAGGACATTTCTCAAGACGGCTGAAAGGGAGGAGGAAATGCTCAAGAAGTAATTCGATAGCAAAGAACTATTGAAGTCGTCGGAGCAATTTCGGACTCGCGCCACGGAGGTTGATAACGGACGTTGCGCGATCAATCTCCCTGGCTCTATGGGCGATTCAGGTTAACTCGGAAGTTGCTTCGAGTTGTAGGGGCCGCTGAATTTATTTGTATAAAAACGGCGGCCGATAAGAGGGCATCATGAAACGATTAGCGAGTCCATATCGGATCTTGGGGAGAGTGTTGGCGATCATCGCCGTGTTAGCGGCGAGTTTGACCAGCGCTACGAAGCACCAATATTCTCCGCGCGAAAAGGCATTTTACGCCGACCCGGCGTCGGTCGAGTTCGTTGCACCGGGCTTAAACATAACCATCAATTCAGCCAGTATCAGCTCTACCGGAATCATAACAGTGACGTACACGTTGACCGATCCCAACGGGTTGGGTCTGGATATCGCCGGCGTCACCACGCCGGGCGCCATCAGTCTGAGTTACGTCGCTGCGACGATCCCGAGTAACCAGGAGCAGTACAAGACGTATACGACGACAAGCGCATCAGGCACGGTGCTGGGGACGCTCCAGCAGCCGGGTGCCGATTCGGGCGGTACGAGAACGGCACTAGCGACGGCGGGACAATATCAATACATCTTCAAGACCCTAGCTCCATCGGGATTCGATGCAACGGCTACACATACCATAGGAGTTTATGGATCGCGCAACCTGACGACCTACAATCTGCCGACGAATTACGCCAGCGCGACGTATAATTTCGTTCCGAACGGCACGAAAGTGGCGAAGACCCGAGACGTGATCGAGACGGCCAGTTGCAACACCTGTCACGACCAGTTGTCGGCGCACGGCGGACCGCGGCGCGGGATGAATATGTGCGTGCTGTGCCATACACCCCAGAACATGGACCCGAACACAGGCGACACCCTAGACTCCAAGGTCTTCTTTCACAAGCTCCACATGGGAGCGAGCCTTCCCAGCGTGGTGGCCGGCGAGACCGGCTCCTGCGCCAATGCATCTTGCACGACCGCTCCTTATATTCCCGCGATAAACTCGCACGGGACGTTTAATTATTCGACGGTGATTTTCCCCGCGACTCCGTCGGATCCGCGCGACTGCCAGGTGTGCCATTCACAATCGACTGGCGCTACGCAGAAGACCGCGTTCATGACGAATCCGACTCGCGTGGCGTGCGGATCGTGCCATGACAATGTCAATTTCGCAACCGGCGCCAATCACCCGGGCGGCCCACAGTTCGACGACACTCAATGCTCCACCTGCCACATTCCGCAAGGCACCGACTTCGACGCGTCGATTCTGGGCGCGCACGTGGTGCCGACCTCGTCGAGCCTGTTGTCGGGCCTGAATGTGACGATCACCAAAGTAACGGGAGGCACGGCGGGAACTGCGCCGACGGTCTACTTCACGGTGCTGAACAACGCCAAAGCGCCCGTTCCGCTTTCGCAACTGAGCTCGATCTCGTTCACCATGGCGGGACCGACCACCGACTACGGATACACGATCTTCGGGACCAACACTAGCACTCCTGGCTACGTGACCGAAAGCGCCGCCAAAGCGAGTTGCGACAACAATGGGAACTGCATTTATACGTTCACCAACATTGTTCCGCCGAAATCCACGGGAACCCATGCGATCGGCGTAGAGGCGCGCGAGACTCAGACTATTATGGCCGACACGGCAGGGACCCAAAGCATCACGTATGGAGCACCGAACGTGGTGGCGTACTTCTCGGTCGACGGCTCCAAAGTCGCGCCGCGGCGCGAGGTGGTCGCGCTGGCCAATTGCAATGGATGCCACCAAACGCTGCAGGTTCACGGCGCGCTGCGCAACAACACGGAATACTGCGTGATGTGCCACAACCCGTCGAATACAGACGCGAGTGTGCGTGCGAGCGCGCCGGCTCCGTATTCGACGCAGCCTGCGCAGGGTATCAATTTCAATCTACTGGTGCATCGGATCCATTACGGAATCAATATGCAGGCAGCCAACCGCACGTATGCTGTTGTCGGTCACGGGGGCAGCGTAAGCGACTTCTCGAGCATTCTGTTCCCAGCGATGGGCCCGACCGGCTCAGCCACGGATACGGCAAACTGCTCGCTGTGTCACGTAAACAGTACGGAACAAAACGACCTGATTCTGGCAGGACTGCACGCGGTGACGGATCCACAAGGGCCGATCAATCCGATTCAACCGTTCTCGTCGGCGTGCACTGGGTGCCACGTGGACATTCCCAGCGCGGTGCATACGCTGACCAACACCACGACGCTCGGCGAAGCTTGCGCGGTATGTCACAGCTCCGGTGCGATTGAGGCGGTCAGCGCCGTGCATGCCCAGTATTGAGTTCAGCAAACTGATGGGTCGCATTGCCTGCCACGACGGCCCCGCGAGCGGAACGACCAAGCTGGCCGCGCTTCGAGCGCCAGGAAATGCAACCTGTTGGCTATCTAAATGCCGTTAGTTATTTGAACACCGTTGCCGATCTTAACGCGCGCAAGGGAGGAAAGTGAAATGGCTGATCCACAGAAGCGACCTTTAGTCGTTGTGCTTACCAGCCACTGGGTTTCCATGGCTGGAGTCGCGCTGGTGACGCTGGCTGGCTTCTCGTGGCTGTTTGCGCTGCCGGCGAACATTCGCGGGAATGTGAGCAATCCCTACATCGGGCTGCTGGTCTTCATGGCGATCCCCGTGGTGTTTTTTGCGGGCCTCGCCTTGATTCCGATCGGCATCGTGCTCGGAAGGCGCAAGTCGATGGAGGAGTTAAGCGCGGTCCCCGATCGCCGAGCCGCATTGCGGCGCGCCAGCATTTTCTTCGCGGTCATGACGGTCGCGAACGTCATCATCGGAAGCCAGTTGACCTACCGCGCCGTGGAACACATGGACACCGTCCAGTTCTGCGGACAGAGCTGCCACGTGATGAAGCCCGAGTTCACCGCGCATCTGCTCGCTCCGCATCAGGAAGTGAGCTGCGCCTCGTGTCACATTGCACCTGGCGCGACAGGCTGGTTCAAGGCGAAGATGGCCGGAACCAATCAGCTTATAGCGGTCGCGTTTAATACCTTTCCGCGACCGCTCGAATCCGGCTTGGACAGTAACCGGCTAGTTTCCTCCGCCGACAGTTGTGAGCAGTGCCACGACCGGGGGAAATTCATCGGGCCAACTCTGCGCATCCACAATGAATTTAAGGACGACGAGGCGAATACGCGGACTGAGACGGTCCTGCTGATGATGGTGGGCGGCGGAAGCGCCGGCGGTATCCACGGCGCGCATATAGGAGCCGGCGTGCATATCCGTTACGCGGCGTCCGACAAGAAGCGACAGACCATCCCATTGGTCGAGTACAACAACACCGCGACCGGGGTGACGCGAACCTACCTAGCCGCCGGCGCCAAGCCCGATTCAGTGCGCGCTCTTCCCACATTTGAAATGCAGTGCGTCGATTGCCACAACCGCGCGGCTCACGCCTTTGAATTGCCTGACCGCGCGGTCGATCAGGCCATAACTCGCGGGGAGATCCCGGCGGGGTTGCCTTTCGTCAAGAAGACCAGCGTTGAGCTGCTAAAGGCCGCCTACGCGAGCGAGGAAGACGCCGCGCAAAAAATCCCGGCCGGCCTCAACAGTTTCTACCAGCAGAAGTATGTCGACATCTGGGCGAAGCGCTCGAATGACGTTCAGCTGGCGGGCCAATCGCTGGTTGCGATCTATCGAAGGAATGTGTTCCCGGATTTGAAGGTGACTTGGGGAACCTATTCTAAAAACCTGGGCCATATGGACGATCCGGGCTGCTTCCGCTGTCACGACGACGCGCATGCGACGGCGGACAAGAAGACCATTACACAGGATTGCAGCACTTGTCATCAAATGCTGGCTACCGAAGAGGCCGCTCCTTCGATCTTGAAGACTCTGGGCCTGGGCGGAGCCACCGCCAGCGTTCAAAAGCAATAACGCGCGATAGGGCACCTGGGACTGGCCAGTGGATGTGCCCAGGATGTCCGTCTAGTTAGGTCGAGACTGGACGATATCCCACAGATGCTGTTCCGGTCGGGTGAGCCGCAGTTTCGCGCCGCTCGCGGAGAAGTCCTGCCGCCGTGAACCTTTCTTCCGACAGGTTCGGACAACAGGCGCGGGCAGCCCGCTAACGCAATCAAATGCTCATCACGGGGCACGGAGACTGCCGAATCATGGGATACAACTTCGACCAGATCGTGCTGAATGTCATGTTTGCATGACCGCGACCCGTAACGATCAAGTCGGCTTTTCGGCGCACTGCTTCCTGGTGGATACCTTCAGGGATGCGGGCGTCTATAACGGCGTGGGGTATGTTCAGCCCCAACTTCCCCTTCAACTCGCGCAGCTTAAAGTCGGCGGCGTCCAACAGATCTTTCCGGTACGGCCCGAAATCAATCTCACTTGTCGCGGGAGGCGTCTCGACCACGTGAACCAGGTACAGACGGGCTTTGTAGGAACACGCAAACGCGGCGGCAGCTCTGACTACGCCTTCTGTTTCTTCGGATTCATCCACGGCGCAGAGTACGGATTGGTAGGGAAGCGTGGGTGAGTGTCCCGAAAAGACAGAGCCAACGCCGGTCCACACTGCTGCGCTGACATCGTGGAGAACCTTCGCCGCGACGGACCCCAGCAGGAATCGACGGATCGGTCCACGACCGTGGGTCGCCAACATCACCAGGTCGGTTCCCTGATGGTGAACCACATTGTTGACGACTGTGCCTGCTTCACCCAATTCCGCGATGCAGTCGGCATGCACGCCCGGGAAGGTCTCCGAGGCGAAGCCTCGCAGGCGTTGTTCTTCAAGAGCTCGCCCCTTCTGTAGCAAGTCGGGATCGGTGAGGACGAGTTCTTCCCGCGTGAATGCTTCCGGTCCGTATGCGTGGACAAGGGTCAGATTCGCCGAGAAATGGCGGATCATCTCCTTGACGTACGGGACCACGGCTTGGCAGGGATCTGAATAGTCTACTGGGAATAGGATGTTTTGAAAGGGGAGCATAAGTCTGTCCCTTGAAATGCAAGTTCAGGACCAAACACTTCGGACGCGGATCCCAGATCCACACAATGCAGGCTAGCGGCTGTGGGGCGTCTGAGCCCAAGAGCCCCTGCGCGAAATGCCACGTTAAGAGTTGATTGGTCTCGTCAAATGGCGCAGGGCAGCACGCCGGTGAACAATTGTGTTTGAAACATTGGCGAACCGCGATGGCGGTCGCTTTGCTCTCTTATTGACTTCAGGGAGGTGACTGAAAATGAACGCATTGAAACGGTGTCTGGACTACCTGGATCGAAACGCGACCCAATATTCACATTCCACGCATGCGCCGGCCTACACGGGACTTGACGTGGCGCAGGCCGACCGGTTGCCGGCAGGTAATCTGGCGAAGGCGGTCGTGTATCGAGGCGACAACGGCTTTGGAATGCTCTTGCTGCGTGCCGACTACGTAGTCGATTTCACGGAAGTCCTGCGGCTGCTGGGGTTGAAGGGGATCAGGCTCGCCACCGAGGCGGAACTCGCGAGGTTGTTCCCCGATAGCGAGTTGGGGGCCATGCCGCCGTTTGCGAATCCGGTCGAGATGCCCGTGCTGATCGATGAGGGGTTGGCTGCGGCGGAGTTTATCGCGTTCAACGCGGGCACCCATCGGGACGTGATCCATATGAGCTTTGAGGATTTCGTCGCCTTAGTGAATCCGCTTATCGGTCGCTTTGCGGTCTCTCATGCGACCCTTTTCGCAGTCTGAATTTCCTCTGAGCGCCCATCGATTGCGTGGGAAGGTGCCGTGGCCACCTGCATGCTGCATTGATGGCGTGTGATGACGTGGATAAGGCAATGGTTACCCCTTCGTCAAGTGCGGGAACTGTCGAGGCTGTGCGCGGAAGCGTTGTGGACGCTCATTTTGACGGTCGGATTCCCTCCATTTTTCACGTCTTGAAAGCGGGAGATGAAGGTGAAATCGCAGTAGAAGTCATCTCGCACCTGGACGCCCATACGGTCCGCGGCATAGCCTTGACCCCGACGCGAGGCCTTTCGCGAGGCTCGGCGGTGATCGATACCAAGTCGCCGCTTACGGTGCCGGTAGGCGAACGCGTACTCGGGCGGATGTTCGACGTTTTCGGCGCGACCATCGATCGCAAAGAGCGCGTGGAGGGCGGAGAATGGCGTTCGATTCACGCAACGCCCGTGCCGCTGATGCGCCGCGCGTCTACGTCCGAAGTGTTTGTCACCGGCATCAAGGCAATCGACGTTCTGGCGCCGCTGGAACGCGGAGGGAAGAGCGGCCTATTTGGAGGAGCCGGCGTCGGCAAGACCGTCTTGATCACCGAGCTGATCCATAACGTGATCGGCCATCACAGTGGCGTCAGCGTATTCTGCGGAATCGGCGAGCGCTGCCGCGAAGGTGAAGAACTCTACCGCGAGATTGAAGCCGCGGGAGTCCTCGCGAAGAGCGTCCTGGTTTTCGGCCAGATGAACGAATCGCCCGGCGCGCGATTCCGGGTCGGCCACGCCGCTCTAACTATGGCTGAATACTTTCGCGATGATGCACGCCAAGACGTCCTGCTGCTTATCGACAACATTTTTCGGTTCATTCAGGCTGGTTCGGAGGTTTCCGGTCTGATGGGGCAATTGCCGTCGCGGTTGGGATATCAGCCCACGCTCGCCACCGACCTCGCGAATCTGGAAGAGCGAATCTGCAACACCGCCGCCGGCGCGATCACATCGGTTCAGGCGGTCTACGTTCCCGCGGATGACTTCAGCGACCCGGCCGCCGTTCACACATTCGGCCACCTTTCGGCGTCCATCGTACTCTCCCGCAAACGGGCGAGCGAGGGACTCTATCCCGCCATCGACCTGTTGCGATCGGGCTCAAAAATGGTAACGCCGCAGATCGTCGGAGATCGCCATTGCCGGATCGCCCAGGAGATTCGCAAAACGCTGGCGGGTTATGAGGAGCTCAAGGACATCATTGCAATGCTTGGTTTGGAAGAGCTGTCCCGTGAAGACCGCCACACTGTCCAACGCGCACGGAGGCTGGAACGGTTTCTCACGCAGCCATTTTTTGTGACGGAGCAGTTCACCGGACAGGCAGGCAAGCTGGTGAGTCTGGAAGATGCGCTCAGCGGTTGCGAACGGATCCTCAACGACGAGTTCGCCGCCTATCCCGAGCACTCGCTCTACATGATCGGCGACATTTCGGAGGCTCGCAAGCAATGACTTCGCCCAACATGACTTTGAAAGTCCTGCTCCCGACGGAGGTCCTGCTCGAGCAGGAAGTGTTTCGCATCAACGCCGAGGCCGAGAATGGCTGGTTCGGCATGTTGCCAAGGCACATCGATTTCGTCACCGCCCTGGTGCCCGGCGTGATGAGGTTCCAGTCGCCGGGGAAACCGGAGGAATACCTGGCGATCGATCGCGGAATTCTCGTCAAGTGCGGGCGGGAGGTTTCGGTTTCCACCCGAAACGCAGTTCGCGGTACCGACCTTTCGCAATTGAAGTCGGATGTCGAGCAGCAATTCGTCGCGGTCGAGGAGCGCGAGAGATCCGCGCGGGCCTTCGAGGCCAAACTCGAATCGGACCTGGTGAGGCATTTGTTGGAGGCGGAGAGAAATGGCTGAGCCGGACACACGCGCAGACCATCCGGCAAATCTCCCAAGCTCGGCCGAGCGGATGATCCGTGAGGTCGGAGAGAAACAGGAGCGAATCGCGCGCGCGAAGGGCCGCAAGGATAGCGTGTGGAGTTCCCTCGCGATGCTCGGAGTCGTCGGTTGGTCAGTGGTTCTGCCGACCTTGCTGGGTGTAGCGCTCGGCGCGTGGATGGACCGGCGGTGGCCATCGCAAGTGTCGTGGGTGTTGATGCTGCTTTTCGCCGGACTGGTGGTCGGCTGCATCAATGCGTGGTTCCACATAAGGGGGCGGCGGCAATGATTCTGATTTTGGTTTTAATATTGGCTTTCATCGCCGGAATCGCGCTGGGTGTCTGGTTTTACGGCGGCCTATGGATCACCGTACGCAGGATCGTCACTACCGCTCATCCCATGGCCTTGGTGCTTGGCAGCTTCATCGCGCGAAGCGCTATTACTCTGGCGGGTTTTGTCCTGGTGGCAAATGGAAGCTGGCAGAACGCAGCCGCGTGTCTGGTGGGATTTGTGGTTGCGCGAGTCCTGGTGGGGAGGTTGGCGCCGGCATGCACATAACTCCCGATCAAATCGTTCTGTGGAAGTGGAGCTTCCTTCACTTGAACGCGACCATCCTATACACCTGGGGCGTTATGCTGCTGCTCTCCACGGGATCGTGGCTGCTCACGCGCCGTCTCGAGGATTCCGACAAGCCGCGCTCGCGCTGGCAAAACGCCATCGAGGTTGTCGTCGAAACCATACGCGGGCAGATTCGCGACATCTGTTCCGAAGGTGGGGACAGATACCTTCCGTTTATAGGGACGCTGTTTCTGTTCATCGCATTTTCGAATCTGCTCGAGATCGTTCCGGGTTGGCACGCACCCACCGGATCGCTCTCGACGACTGCCGCGCTGGCGATTTGCGTCGGCGTGGCCGTCCCCGCTTTTGGCGTCAGGAGCCAAGGCTTCGTCGCTTATTTTCGCCACTATCTCAGCCCGACGTTCGTTATGGCGCCTTTTCACCTCCTAAGCGAAACGTCCCGTAACCTGGCTTTAGCCGTACGGCTGTTCGGGAATATCATGAGCGGATCGCTCATTGTCGGGATGCTAGTGGCTCTCGCGCCGTTGTTCGTTCCGCTGCCCTTGCAGGCGCTGGAACTGCTTATCGGAATGATTCAGGCTTACATCTTCTCCGTCATTGCGATGGTTTACATTGCGGCGGCGGTGCAGCGCGGGCAGGAAAAAACGTGAAGGAGATTTTATGGACATCACCAGCATCATCGGAGTGACCTCCATCGTCGCCTCGACGGCGTGCATGGCACTCGGCTCCATCGCACCGGCCATGGGAGAGGCGAAAGCGATTGTTCAAGCTTTGATCGGGATCGCGCAGCAGCCGGATGAAGCTGGAACCATCAGCCGCACACTCTTCATTGGCCTCGCGATGATCGAATCGATCGCGATCTACTGCTTCGTGATCGCGATTATTTTGATCTTTGCCAACCCGTTCTGGAGTCACGTCATCGCCAAACCAGGAGGCTAGACCGTGCTGATCGATTGGTTCACTGTCGTCGCGCAGATTGTCAACTTCGCCGTATTGGTTGGTCTGCTAAGACACTTCCTATACGGGCCGCTGGTACGCGCCATCGACGCGCGTGAAAAGCGGATCGTGGACCGGCTGGCCGAAGCTACCGAAAAGGGTCGGGAAGCGGACCAGCGAATGGAAACAGCCGCGGCGGCGACGGCGGAAGCCGAACAAAAACGCGCACGGATTCTCAGCGAAGTTCAAACAGCGGCGGACGACAAGCGCCGCGAGCTATTCGAAAGCGCCCGCGCATCTGCGCGCGCTCTCGAAACGAAATGGCATCAGGATCTCGATCGCGAGAAAGTTGCCTTTCTGAACGAAATCCGAGGGCGAGCCTCTGCCGAGATTCTGTCGACCGCGCGACGCGCGGTGGCGGATCTCGCCGGAACCAGGATCGAACAGGCAGCCATCGACGTGTTTCTGGAAAAGCTCCAATCCTTCGACCCATGTATATTGCGCTCGATCGCGGGGCCAGGCCTCTCGGTGCTCAGCGCGACCGAACTCCCCGCGGAACTTCAAGGCCGGATTCAAGACATTGTCGCGAAACTGCTGGGGGCACCCGTCCGGCTTCGCTTCGAGGTCGTGCCCACCATGGCGTGGGGCATTGAACTGCATGGCAACGGCCAGCGCATCGGATGGACGCCCGACGTGTATCTGGATTCACTGGAGGCAAATCTCAAGACGGATCTCGACCGCCGGACCGGAGAGGCATACGGCATTGCCGTGGGATAAAACACCGTGGGGCAGATTGTGGTGGAATCGATCGCCGAAGAAAAGACCGCGGACGAACTCGGTTCGTTGCGCGCGGTGATCGACGATACCTGTGACGCCCTGGATCGCGCGCGCGGCCAGATCGCGCCTGCACTCTCGCTCCGCGAGTACGGAGTGGTCACCTACATCGGGCAAGGCGTCGCTCGTGTTCGGGGGCTGCCGCATGCTCGGTCCGAGGAGTTGCTCCGGTTTGAGGGCGACCTCCTGGGCATGACCTTCAATCTCGACGCCGAGGACATCGGCGTGATCCTGCTGGACGATCCCGCCGGAGTGGAATCCGGCTCGGAAGTCCGGCGCACGAACCGGGTATTGGATACACCCGTTGGAGAAGGGCTGATCGGACGCGTCATCGACCCGCTGGGACGGCCGCTGGATGGCGCGGGACCGCTGAAAACGCACTCGCGGTCTCCGATCGAATGCGCCGCTCCGCCGATTATGGATCGTGCTCCCGTAACCGTTCCCCTGGCGACGGGCACCAAGGTGATCGACGCCCTGATCCCCATCGGACGCGGTCAGCGAGAGCTTATCCTCGGGGACCGGCAGACCGGAAAGACGGCCATCGCCGTCGACTGCATTTTGAATCAAAAGGACAAAGACGTCCTGTGTATTTACTGCGCGATTGGACAGCGCAATTCGTCGGTCGCCAAGGTGATCGCGGATCTGAAGCGTGCTGGCGCGATGGAATACTCGATCGTGGTGGTCGCCGCCGGCGACGCTACGGCAGGCTTGCAGTTTGCGGCTCCGTATGCCGCCATGACCATGGGTGAGTATTTCATGCGCCAGGGCCGCGACGCTCTGATTGTGTTCGACGATCTTGGCTCGCACGCTCGGGCTTATCGCGAGCTCTCGTTACTGCTTCGCCGTCCACCGGGCCGGGAGAGTTTTCCCGGCGACATCTTCTACATTCACTCGCGGCTCCTTGAGCGGTCGACACACCTCCGAAAAGAGCTCGGCGGAGGATCTCTCACGGCCTTGCCCATCGTCGAAACCGAGGAACAGAACCTCTCCGCCTACATCCCGACCAATCTGATTTCGATTACGGACGGGCAAGTCTACCTCAGTCCGGACTTATTTCAAATGGGCATTCTGCCTGCCGTCGACGTGGGGCAGTCCGTGTCTCGCGTTGGCGGCAAAGCGCAGCTTCCCGCGTATCGCGCGGTAGCTGGCGATCTACGTCTGTTTTATTCGCAATTTGAGGAACTCGAAGTATTCTCGCGATTCGGCTCGCGTCTTGATGAACACACGCGTACGACGCTTGCAAGGGGCCGCGCGGTTCGAGAAGCCTTGAAGCAACCGCAAAGCGACCCCTTACCGGCATCCAGCCAGGTAGCTACTTTAGTCGCCGCGACGGCCGGCCTCTTCGACAATTTGTTATCGGAGCAGGTAGGCAAGGCGTCGGCGCGTCTCCGGCAACTTCTGCCGGAGAGACTGCCGGCTGTCGCGGAATCCATTGAATCCGGAAAGCCTCTAAGCGGCGCCGATCGAACCGCACTGGTTCAGCTTGCCGAGGAAGCCATCGCATGCAAACCGGCGAATCCCTAAGACGAGCAGTTGCGGTCACTGAAGAACTTCAATCGGTGGTCAAGACCATGAAGGCGTTGGCAGGAGTGAATATTCGCCAATGCGAGAGTGCGGCTCATGCCATCGCGCAATACAACCGCACCGTCGAGATGGGATTGCAGATTGCCCTTCGGCATTTTCCAGCGCACGCGCTCCCTTTTGGGTATGCCCCGAAAGGAACAATTGGCGCAATCGTGTTCGGATCGGACCAGGGCATGTGTGGCCAGTTGAATGACCAGGTGGTTTCGCACGCCTTGCGGGGTTTGCAGAAGCTCGCATTCCATCATAAGGATCAGGTCCTGATGGCTGCGGGAGTGCGCGCGGCGGGGCAGCTCGAAGGCGCCGGGCGAGGTATAGAAGGCTCTGTGCAGGTGCCGACCTCCACGGCAGGCATTGGTGCCGCCGTAGACGACGTTCTGTCCAAGGTCGACGAGTGGTACTCGAAACGCGGAATCGATTTCATCGTCCTGTTCTATGCACGGCCGGTGTCGGGCGCCTGGTATCGGATACGCGGCGTGCGGTTACTGCCCGTGGATCAAGAATGGATCAACGGCTTGAAAGCCCAAAGATGGCCATCCCGGATTTTTCCAACGTTTACGATGGACGAGCAAGCGCTGTTTCAATCCCTGATTCGCGAATACCTATTCGTTTCTCTATTTCGCGCATTCGCCGAATCGCTCGCCAGCGAAAACGCGAGCCGTCTTGCTTCCATGCAGGTTGCCGAGCGTAATATCGAGGACCATCTGAAAACGCTTACTGCCGAGTCGCGTCAACTTCGTCAAATGACAATTACGTCCGAGCTTCTGGACATCATCGCGTCTTTTGAGTCCCTGCGTGGAAAACAACGATAGTCCGCCTCGCGGACGACCCGGACCCATGCAGTCGACTGATGTCCCGGCGTACGTTGCCGCATCTCGACAATCCCTGGCCGAAGAATTTACCATCGGCTTCCAAGCCGGACTGTCGCGCGTTTCCAGTCCGGCTCCCGCTCTTGCGTCGCGACACGGAGTGTAGCTAAAACGTAGCTGGTGAATGCCTCCAATTTCAATCGCCATCTACACAATTCAACAGGCCGGCAGAATATTATTGAAGAGTAAGCAGTTGATTCTAGGCCTCTTGATCTCGTCAGTGGGTTCGGTTTGGGGTGCAAGAGGTCCCGGGTTCAAATCCCGGCAGCCCGACCAACCCTGTCAATAAGTTTTCTGCTTGCGAAAACGGACTGCTTGCTTTCAGTGCAAGCGCTCCCTGCCGGTGACGCTTCGAAATCTGAGTTGCGCTTCCGGTCCGCCGAGCTTCGCTAGCGATTTCCTGCGCCAAACACTGCGTTCAGGGCGGCCACGTCTATTGCCGCGCACGAGAGGAAGAGATTTGGAGCCGATCTCGGCTACTTGTCGCTTGTTCGACTCCTTTTCATAAGCGCGGCTTAACACGACATTCCCGGAAGTTTTCCTTTCTTCGCGGCCGCGAGCCCGCCCAGAATGATGTCAACCACCATGTCTTCGCCGATCATCGAGTTCACCATCAGGTGAAAAAGCTGGCGCGCCGGCCAGTCGATTCCAAAATGTTCCTTGATGAAGATAGTCCGATCCGCATCGACGTTTTCGACCAGTTCCATCGCCTCCGCCTGGCTCCTGCCTTCGCTCTGCAAGCGCTGCACCTTGTCATCGAACGGCGCGTAGACGAAAGTGTGAAAGGCGTTTTCGCAGTCGTGCAGATAATAGGCCGCGCCGCGCCCGACGATCACCGCGTTGCCTTCATCGGCCGCCTTCCTGACAAGCTGCTCGGTCACCTTTCGAATCCCTTCGGCATCGGCAATCTTCATCTTCGGCGCGTTCAGGCTGCCTTCGAAGCTGCCTCGCATAAAGGATTTGAGTAGGCGGTAGTGCAGCGGATCGCGGCGCTCTTCCTGCTGCTCCACATGCCGGCGATCGCATTCGAGGTGGCGCGCAACTTCGTCGGTGATCGCCTGGTCCCACAGTTTCCAGCCGAGTTTATCCGCCAGCTGGTGCGCGATCGCGGCTGCGCCGCTTCCGTATTCTCGCTCGATGGTCAGTACCTTGATCATAGAATTGCCCTCTCACTCCACCACAACATGTCCACCTGAAGGATCGTTTTTTCGGACGACGAACGCGAGCAGGAACATGATCCCCGCGGCAACCGCGAGCACCATGAAGGTATCGATATAAGCGAGTGTCTGTGACTGTAGCTGCAGCGACTGGTAAAGTCGCCCATATGCCTGCACGCGCGCATCCGGAACACTCGCTCCGGCGTGGACCAGTTGCTGGCTGAGTCCGTTCAACTGATTCCGAAACGCTGGATCATAGTTGGTGGCGTGGTAAGACAGCATGTTCTGGTGGAATTGCGCCCGCCGCGCCAGAATCGTGGTGACCATGGAGGTGCCCACGCTGCTTCCGATGTTGCGCATGAAGTTCACCAGGCCCGCAACGCTGTTGCTTTTCTCCAGCGGAATCCCGACGTAGGCGCTCAGGTTGATCGGCACGAACAGGAAGGCCAACCCGAACGACTGGACCAGCCGGAGCCGGCTCGCAGCCCAGAAGCTGATCTGCAAGTCCAGATCTCTGGTGGAATAATACATCCCGAGCGCAAGACACAGCCAGCCGAACGCCATAATATATTTCGCGGGAACCTTGGTGGTGAGCTGGCCCACGAAGGGCATCTCGATCAGCAGGATCAGACTGGCGCCCGACAGAACCAGTCCGGCCGACTGCGCCGTGTACCCCATGAGCGTCTGGAGAAACAGAGGCATCATCACCAGACTGGCGAACAGAAGCAGGCCCAGTACGAACATCATCAGGTTCGCAAGCGCGAAATTGAAATTCTTGTACATGCGTACATCGATAATCGGCGCCTTGCTGCGGAACTCCCAGAAAACCAGCGAAAGCAAACTGATCGCCGAGATCGCTATCAGTGTGACGATGAAGTGCGAGCCGAACCAGTCGTCTTCCTGACCTTTGTCGAGCAGGACCTGGAGAGCCCCAATGCCTAGCGCGAGAAGAGCGATGCCGAAGTAGTCGACGCGGACGCCCGCGCTCTTGTTGCGCGCAAGATAGGGCGGGTCCTCTACCGTCCGCATCACCAGAAACAAGGTGATCAGCCCGACCGGAAGGTTGATATAGAAAATCCAGCGCCACGAGTAATTGTCGGTGATCCATCCGCCCAGCGTCGGGCCGATGGTGGGCGCCATAATGGCCGTGATTCCGTACAGGGCAAACGCCAGGCCGCGTTTCTGCGGCGGGAACGAGTCCGCCAGAATCGCTTGCGCCATCGGTTGAAGACCGCCGCCGCCGACGCCCTGGATCACACGGAACAGAATCAGCATCGCCAGACTGGGAGCGGCGCCGCACAGCAGTGAACTCAGAGTAAACAGAAAAATGCACAGCAGGAAGAAGCGCTTGCGTCCAAACAGGCCCGCCAGCCAGCCGCTCATGGGAAGCACAATCGCGTTGGATACCAGGTAAGAAGTAAGCACCCACGTGCTTTGGTCGTTGCTCGCACCCAGGTCCCCGGCGATGTGCGGCAGCGCCACGTTGGCGATGCTGGTGTCGAGAACCTCCATGAAGGCGGCCAGAGCGACCACCACCGCGATCAGCCACGGATTGAATTTCGGTTTCCAGATCTCCGCCTCGTCCGCCATAAGTTCTCCTACTGGACGTAGACCTTCGGATCGACTGACATTCCGGGGCGCAGCCGGTGATCGTCGTTCTGCCCGGGGTCGAGATTAATGCGAACCGGGATGCGCTGCACCACCTTCACGTAATTTCCGGTCGCATTCTCCGGAGGCAACAGACTGAATCGCGAGCCGCTGGCCCCTCCCACCGCCACGACCCTCCCTTTGTATTCCCGGTCGTACGCGTCCACTGTGAAGCGGACACGCTGGCCCGGATTCATGTGGGTCAACTGGGTTTCCTTGAAATTCGCGGTGACCCAGATGTCGTCGAGGGAAACCACGGCCATCAGCTGCTCGCCGGGGGAAATATTCTCGCCCAGTTCCACGGTCTTCTTGCCGACGATCCCGGTGACGGCCGAGGAGATCGTGCAGTAACTGAGATTCAGCTTTGCCTGGTCGAGCAGCGCCTTCTTCTGCGCGACCTGGGCCACGGCGGATTTGGCGCGCGCTTCGCTGACCGCCACTTGCTTGGGCGCGGTCATGGCCGACTCTATGGAGGCGTCCGCTTGCGGGACGCGCGTATTGGCCTGGTCCACGGCGCTCTGCGCCGCGGCGATGTTTTGCTCCGCTTCCCGGACCGCCGCCCGGCGGGACTCGAGTGTAGCCTGCGCACTGTCAGCCGCGGCGACCGCAGTATCGTAGGTTTGCCCCGGAATCTCGTTCTTGTCCACCAGCAGCTTGTAGCGCACGACATCGTCACGGGTTTTCTTGACGCTCGCTTCCGCGTCGCGAACCAGGGCTTGCGCCGATTCAAGCCGGTCGCGGGCCGCGTTCAACTGGCGCTGGGAGCCCAGCACGAACGCGGTCGCGTCGATGCGAGTCGCAGTCGCGTTCTTTAGCTGGCTGGCCGTGTTGGTAGTAGTGATGGGGATGTCGATGCGCGAGCTTTCCAGCGCCGCTTCGGCGTCGCGCAGATCCGCTTCCGCCTTGGCGACCGCGACCTCGTAGTCGCGTGGATCGATCCGGACCAATACGTCTCCGGCCTTCACGTACTGCTCGTCTTCCGCCAGGACTGCAATTACGTTGCCGCTGATCCGTCCGCTGACGGCATTGACGTGCCCGTCGATCTGGGCGTCGTCGGTGGTTTCGTAGGTGTTCAGGTATCTCCAAAGATAGAAGCCGGCGAAGGCCAGTACGGCGATGATCACCACAACAACGAGAATGCGGCCGATGCGGGACTTCTTGCGGGGAGCGTCTTTGTCTTTAATCGGTTCAGCCATGGCTACTTCACCTCCAGGAGTTTCTGGATTCCCTGCTCGGCGCCGCCCAGGGCTCGCGCCAAAGCGACCTTTGCCAGGTTGTGGGCATACAGCGCGGAGATCAGGTTGTCGGTTGCGCTTGCGACCGACTCCTGCGCCTGCACCACTTCGATGTTGTCGGTCACGCCCGCCGCGAACCGGTCGCGGGCCTGGGTCAGCGTTTGATTGGCGAGATCGAGATTGTCCCGCGCCACCGCCACCTGATCGGCCGCCGTGCGAATGTCCAGAAATGCCGTGCGCACCTGGTAATCGATCTGGCCGGCCAGATCGGCGAGCTCATCCTGACGCTGCTTCAGGGCCGCCTTGGCCTGAATCAAATCTCCGCTGATGCGCCCGCCGTCGAACACGCTGATCTTCGCCGAAGCCACAAAGGTGAATGTGCCATGGGAGCTCGCAAGAGTGGGCCCGACGTCGCCGTAGTCGGCGGTGACGTCGGCAGTTGGATAACGCTCGCCACGCGCAGCCTTGACGGCATCGTCGGCCGCGCGCATGCGCGCCTGATAGCTTTGATAGTCCGGACGTTGCGCCAGAGCGGTGCTCAGCGCCTGATCCTGGGTCACCGAAGTCAGCGGTGAAAACGGCGCGGTTTGCGACACGTTGAATTCCTGGCCGGCGGGAAGTCCGATCACCCGGCTGAGCGCGAGTTTATCCTTGTCGAACTGGTTTGTCTGGGCCAGCAGCCGCTGTTGCTGCTGCTTCAATTCGACCTGGGATCGCAGAACATCAACGCCGGCCGCAGTCCCGGCTCTTTGCTGATCGGTGGTGCGGTCGTAGAGCGCCTGCGCCGTCTCCACCTGGGACCGGATCGCTTCCACACGCGACGCGTCGGCAATAATTTGAAGATAGGCGCTGGCGGTGGCTTGAACCACCAGGTCGCGCGCGTCCATTACGGAAAGCTGCGCGGCGAGCTTGCTCTCATTAGCAGATCGATAGTTCTTGCGCGCACTGTAGTCGAATGCGTTCCATGTCGCGTAGGCGCGCACGTCCGTGTAATGAAACGGCCCAACAATGGAGGGGATGGGGACTCCCGGGATGGTGAGAGCGAATCCGATCGTCTTCAGGCTGAGCTGTTCAATGGTTTCGCCGGCCTGAGCGCGGACCTGTGGCAGCAGGGCGCTCAATACCTGGAGCCGCTGGCCGCGGGCGGCTTCATTCGCCGAATCGCTGACCAGCAAACCCAGATTCGCCTTCAGTCCGCGATCGATCGCGTCCTGAAGTGTAAGAGCCAGCGGCGTAGACGACGCAGCCCCTCGCCGGACACTACCCTGGAATTGGCTCTGCTGGCCGAGAATAGTAACGGCGGCAAGGAATCCCAGGAACAGGTAACCTCTCGTAAGTCGCATATCGCTCGTCTCCTCATTTCTTGAGTCATCAGTCCCGGTATGCCGGCCGTCACAGGCTCCCCGCCGGGATCCGGATTCACCAACTTATGCATTGCACCGGAGGGCGAGTCCGCTCACGGCGAATATCGCGGCTGCGCCCCCGATCGGCGGCGAGTTGAACACGCGGCAGAATCCGGCGGTGGCTCCCAGATCGATGTCGTTAATCGGACCATAGAATGATTCTATTTTGCATCGACCGGACACGCTCCGACTACCAATGAAGGGGAGAGACAGTTCGACGAGTATTTCTGGCTCCCCTTCGTAGACACATTTAGAAACTTTCTGTTTCAACTCCGGCCCGGCGGGACACACTCTACTTGAAATGATCCGCGACTTCCCGGCGGCAATCGGCGCCGACCGGATGTCGCTAGGTGCGGCGTTATGATTCGGCCGAGCCGACAAAGCGCCCCCAATTCTTCTTTCTCATCGTTGGCAGGAAGTATTTCGCGCTTAAGAAGTGTGAGTCCAGACTTGTGGCTATCGTCTTTCGCCACGTCGGGAGATCAAGTTCCTCGATAGGGCGGTTAGGGAAATAACCCGCGTTACTTACGACGATGTCTACTTCGCCCACGTCCCGGCTCTTGGCGGTTGCAGTGGGGCCGATCTTCCTTGCGGTCTCGTGCGGCGGTTTGAGGTCGGTGGCGATCACCCGTGCACCTCGTTCCTCCAATGTCAATGCGATCGCTAGACCGATACCTTGGCCGGCGCCGGTGACCAACGCTACGCGCCCCTCGTGTGTTCTTATTGCGATTTGCAGCGGGCCGTGCTCTCCGGTCGCTCGGTTAGAAATGCTGCGTGGCGGCCCCACGCCGCCCCGGCCCGTCACTCGGACGTTTCCTTTGTTGCGTCGGGAGTGTCACCGGGCGCGTCAGACTGATGACGTAACTCGCGCTCCGCGCGATGCCAGTCCTCTTCATCAGACCCGTGGGGTTTGCCGCGTTCCTCCCAAAATTGGTAAGCTCGCCGAGCAATCTCCTCGTGTGAGTGTCCGGGACTGTCTGTAGAGCTATTGCCGAGCCGATCTGGTTTGGGTGTCTTCATATAATCCTGCGTGTATGTGCGCCGGTGACCAGCACCACGCGCCCCTCGTATGTTCTTATCGAGGTCTTCATTTCTGGCCGTGCTCCCTAGCCGCTCGGTTAGAAATGCTCCGCTTGCCTTGAGCGCCTGCGAGGCAGCGTTGAATTCACCGACATTGGTGACGAAGCCATGCGGCATTCCCATCCAAACGTCCAGCTTCGCGTCGACGCCCGCCGCGACGGCGCGCTCTACATAGCGGCGCGAGTCGTCGAGCAGCACTTCGTCGTCTCCAACGTGAATGCGGATTGGCGGCAGGCCGCTCAGATCCGCGTAGAGAGGCGAGGCCAGGGGATTCTTCGGATCGGTTGCACCCAAATAGGACCGGACGAGCCCGGCCGCCTGGGACTTAGTGAAGTACAGATCTGCTTCCGCTCGAGTGTTGAAGCTCTCGCCTGTAAGCGCGACGTCAGTTATCGGAGAGAATAGGACCGCGCCCATTGAGGCGACGGCATCTTTGAACGCCTCTGGGGAGGCTTGTGCGGATGCGACTGACAGAAGCACCAGTGCCAGATTGCCTCCAGTCGAGTCGCCTGTTAGGGCGATCCTGGGGATTTACGACCACTACGCCGACAAGTTCGCCCTTCTGGAATCGATGGTAGCGGCGCGGTTCCATGAACTGGCGGCGAATCGCTGCGTCACGTTCGACGAGACCTGCGCCTCAGCGCTGACTGGGATTGTCTCAGCCGTGTGCGACTTTCTGGCGGGAACTCCTGGCATGGAGTGCCCGCGGCAAAGACAGATGGGGCCGCACCTCGAGTCCGCGGTGATTGCGGTGGTGCGCCGCATGATCCTGGACGGGCTTGCGCGGCACCATTCGACCGGCGCGGTTTCTCCCGGGATGATCGCGGCGACCGTGAGTTGGGCGATCTACGGAGCCGCGAAGGAGTGGGTGCAAACACCAAATCGGAGCCCGTCGGAGGAAATTGTTGGCACGGTGGTGACGCTGGTATCTCCATACTCGCTGCGACGAATGCCGATCCGAAGGCTTAGGAATCCGCTGTCCTGGCTACCTCGCGTGACGTGCTTGTTGCCGTGACGTTCATTTTAATTAGCGTGATGCCGGGATCTGGACCTGAGGCGAGAGCGCGAGTTGCGGAGCTGTGCGCGGTGACGATTCTCTCGTTTCGTAACGGTTCGCTGTAGCTTATTTTGTCGCTTCATTGACAAAGGCGTCATGTCGTTAGCCTTGCTCCCTCCCAGTCTCACCTGAACGCAGCAATGCCGCTCCGGGCCGCCTAGCTGCCGATGAAAATCTTGCTCCATCACCGTATTGGACGACGGCACTATAAGCCCGATATCGAGAGACGCCTAGACGGCCCGTTGTACGGCCGCACGAAGACCGTTTTTGCGCCGAAGCTGGTCCAGGCTGGGGTAAAAGAAGAGACAGTGCATACCATCCTCTACGTCAATCCAAGGCGGTTCCTGGCTTTCGTGCCGAAGAAGTCATAACTCCAATTCCGATGCGCCATTATCGCCGTAGCACACCCAACCGAAGTCGAAAGCGTCAGCACGGAAATCCCAGTCTATAGATGGTATCTCCTACTTCGATAACGCTTTGGCCTCATCGGCCCGCGCACCGGCTAGTATGCCCGCTAAGCCGATATTGCCCTCGTGGCAAGCATACTCATAAACCGGCTGCGCCGAGCGCTGCAGCGGAATCATCACGCTCCACGGCTTTGTCCAGGTATCCGGGTCGTTCACGGTAATTTCGTACCGAATCGTTTCAGCATCCTGACGCGTGAACCGCTCCGTGATGTGCAGCTTCTCGCTCGAGATACCCTGAAAAGCGCGCGGCCGGTAGTTCGCGGTGTCAACCACCAAGGTGTTGCCTTCCCAGTGCCCGCGCGAATCCCCCAACCATCCACGGACGGCCGCCGGCACATGTGGCCGGTTGTCCAGGGTGATGACTCGCGCATCGTGGAACATTTCTGTCATGATCATGACCGCTGCGGGCGTCTGCACGATCTGGTAATAGCTCTGGTATCCCGCCTGAACCTGGGGCGAGCCGCGAGTGATACACCGTTCCCCTAAAGACCGATCCTGCGGACCTTCCGCGGGACGCTGCCGCGCTATCCTCTGCTCTTCTTGGAGTTCCTTCGCCCGAGCGGTCAACGGGGGAAAGTGTCCATCCGCCGGGTCCGTAATCAGCGAAGTCCGGTTATCCCAGACTCTGTGATCGTTCCACTCCGAGCCGTAATCGCCCGTCTCGCCGTCTGTGCTCTTGAAGCCAATCTTCAGGCCCTTCACATTCGCCCATGTCGTCAGAAAAATTTGATCGCCAAATGCGGCATCAACCTTCCCGGTGAACATCTCGTCAGCTTTTTGCCGCATCGCCTGCACTTCAGCATCGGTCAGCACCGGATGGTCGGCGAGTTCCTTCGGACGTTGGAGGGGTGTGGCATTGTTGTTAGTCCAGAACCCCTGCAAATCCGGATGCCCATCCGAAGCCAACGGCGCCTTATACTGCTGCGCGTGGGCAAACGCTGCAATTGCTGTAAGACAAACAATCAGACCAAAGGGTCGCAAGCTCATTTCCGGCTCCTTTGCGCAAGAGTATGCACGCTAAGAATGTTACTGCCCTCTTCATTCGGAGGTCAAGGGGTGGGTAGCCGACCTTGAGGGATAGCGGCTGTACGGCGTACTCGTCCCCTACTTTTTCAGAGTCTCGGTCTGGCGTAGAGTTGAGCTCCCTAAGAAAAGTAGGGGAAGTGTACTCGACCACTCGTCCATGGTCCCGTCAATCCACTCCAGAAACGGGACCTTATTGAAATCCACAGGGCTGAGCGAAATTACAGTTACTTGCCCACCGGCGCTCTGCCACGGAACTCGACGAAGAAGACGACGTGTCTCAGCGGCTTGATCGGTTCCGATGATTTTCGCGATCAATGATCTTGACATGTCGCGGATTCAGTATTGCGTATACTCAAGTATTCGAATATACTATATTTATGGGCGATGACCTCCGACGCTTCAAGAGCGAGATTTTCCAGGCGCTGGGGCATCCCACTAGAATCGCCATTGTCGAGACCCTTCGCGACGGCGAACTGTCGGCTGGAAAGCTGATCGAACGCCTTCGCATCGAGCAGGCCAACGCCTCTCAACACCTGGCGATTTTGCGGGCCAAGCATGTCCTGGTGAACCGGAAGGTGGGCAATCAGGTCTTCTATTCAATCCGCGATCACTCGTTGATCAAAGTCCTCGATCTTCTGCGGAGGTACTTTTACTCTCAACTCAGCAGCACGGTAAGCATGCTCGAAGAAGTTGGCCAAGCCGCAGCAGGAAAGAAGTGATCCCCTGATAACGCGGCTAACTCCTGGGCGGACCCGCCTTTCAGCCACGCAAGCGGTGCTGATTTAGAGTCGAATGGTTGTGAACAATTTGCGAAGTGGTGAGTTCGACGCGGTAGTCGCCCTGTCCTCCCAGGATTCGTCTCAAGGATCGTCTGCCAGGGACAATCCGAGAGCGCACGATCGCTCCGATTCATCACGATTAGATAAATTGCGCCGGATCGTCGACGGCGTGGCGCACTTGCTTCCGATGCAGGGACCCATCGGCGTTTTCGTTCATCACAACACCTTACATGCGTTTGAGGACACCCCTTTCGAACGTGCCGTGATCGAGGCGTCGCAGCTTTTCGGCTCGGAGCCGTATATGACTGAAGCGGCCTATCGGGCAGATTTGGCACGCGGTCGCATCCACCCGGAGGATATTGATGCGGTCCTCGACAGCGAGCCCGATGCGATTGTCATTCCCGGGTTGAGCCGTCATCGCCTTCGCAAAGCAATGATGACGCCGGGAGTGCGCGAATTCGACGCCGCGACCATCTTGTGGCGCGCCGAGCAGGGCGACCTGGCGAGAGATTTCGGCAGACCGGCGTTGCGCAGGTTGTTTGACGCTTGCCTTGCGCGTGTGATCGCTCCTGAGGCAGAACCTTCGGAACCGCGGCCAGTAGACGAAATCATCCATCCATGGCTCATCCGGTTGTGCTCGGTTTTTCTGGACCAGGGCATGACCTACTGGCCGATGCCGCAGCGCGAAATGGGCTTTTACGCGAGCGTCCGAACGCTGCTCGCGCCTCGCGGTGGCATCTTCCCGCGTTACTTGACCGGATTAGACGAGGAACTCAGGCGGCAGGACTACTTTTCTTTCTCGTCAGCCCATTCTGTGCTGGACTACCTTGATACCCAATATTTCGCCGAGAACAATTGGGAGCAGGTGCTTCGGGCTGAATTACTCGCGCTGCCCGGCTGGGCCGGACTGATGCGCCGCCTGGAGGAGGATCCGAGTCTCGCCCCACATGTAGCCGTGCCGTGTTCGGTGATGGACTTTCTGGCGGTGCGGCTGACGATGGCTCGGGTAGCATCGCGAGAAGGCGCCGCTGAGACAATCCCGGAGGAGAACCCGCTCAAGACCCAGGAGAAGCGCCGCCTGAGCCGGGGCGCGCGCATTTATGATGCAGCGCGAGTAGTCGCGCTGTCCGCGGACGAAGTCATGCGCCTCTCCAGTGAAGAGTGGACTGCATTTGTTAACGAAGTGAGAGCCTGCAATGGACTGGAGCGCCGCCGCGTCTTCCATCTCGCCTATGAACGATGGCACGAACGCGAGATTCTTCGTGGCCTGGCAAGCCATCGGCGATATCGGGGACTCCACGAGCCCGAAACGGGACCCGCGGCGCAAGTGTTTTTCTGTATCGACGAACGCGAGGAATCTATGCGGCGCGCGCTCGAAGAAGCTGACCCGGAAGTAGAGACTTTCAGTTCGGCCGGATACTTCGGAGTGGCAGTCGACTATAAAGGAATCGACGATACTCACGGCGCTTCCTACTGTCCGGTCGTGATCAAGCCTCAGCACGCAGTGCAGGAACAACCCCGAGCGGAAGATCGCGATCTTCTTGAGAAACGCCGCTGGCGCCGCCGGCTCCTGGGTTTGCTCACGCGGAGTTCATTAGCTTCGTCGCGCAGTCTGCTGCGCGGCTGGCTCTCGACGGCGGCGCTGGGTGTGCTTTCCGCAATCCCACTGATCGGTCATCTGTTGGCGCCGAGGCGCTACGCGCAACTGCGCGAGTGGATGAACAAGGAATTCCTGCCAGAGCCCCGCACGGAACTGACGTTGATGCGCAACACGCCGCAATCACAAGGAGCGGTGACCGGGCTGTTGATGGGTTTCGCGGTTTCGGAAAAGGCGGAAAGAGTGGCGAGTGTCCTGAGGCCGGCGGGGCTGGCGCGCGGCTTTGCGCGGTTGGTGGTGATCCTCGGCCATGGATCGACGAGTCTGAACAACCCGCACGAGTCGGCCCACGACTGCGGAGCTTGTGGGGGGCGCCGTGGAGGGCCGAACGCCCGGCTATTCGCGGCGATGGCGAATCGGCCCGAAGTGCGGGAGGGCCTGCGCGAGCGAGGCATCGACATTCCTAACGACACGTGGTTCATCGGCGGTTATCACGATACTTGCAGCGACGATGTGGAACTCTACGACCTAGATGCTCTTCCCGCCACACATCAGTCTGAACTGCGGTGCATCCGGGTGTCGCTTGATAAGGCAAGTGCGCGCAACGCGCAGGAGCGTGCGCGCCGGTTCGAATCGTGTCCCGCTCATGTTTCGCCGGATCGCGCGCTGCGCCACGTTGAAGAGCGCAGCGAACATCTTGCGGAGCCGCGCCCCGAGTACGGCCATTGCACCAACGCCGTGTGCATCGTCGGACGCCGCAAACTGACCCGAGGACTGTTCCTGGACCGCCGGGCGTTCCTGGCTTCCTATGACGCGCTTCAGGATCAAGACGATCGAAACCTCGAGGAGGTGTTAGGCGCGGTGGTTCCCGTCTGCGCGGGCATCAGTCTTGAATATTATTTCTCGTTCGTCGATAACGACCGTTACGGATGCGGCACGAAACTCCCGCACAACGTGACCGGACTGGTCGGCGTGATGGACGGCCACGCCAGCGACCTCAGGACCGGCTTGCCCTGGCAAATGGTGGAGATCCACGAGCCCGTGCGAATCCTCTTCGTAATCGAGACGACACCGGAACGCCTCATGAAAGTGATCAACGGCAGCGCGCCGCTGCAGCAGTTGGCGGATCATGGCTGGATTCGCATCGCGACCATCGACCCGGAGTCCGGACGCATTCACGTACGCCGGAATAACGATTTCGAAGAGTTCGATCAGCCGGTGGAACGCCTGCCCGTGGCCCTCTCTTCCGCCGAATGGTATGGAGGGAAGATCGAGCATCTCCCGATGGCCTGGATTCAGTCTGAAGGAAGGCGCTGATCCGTGGATTTATCACAAGCCGCCCTCGTTTTCGTGGTACTTGCGCCCGGTGTTGTGTTCGCATGCTTTTCACTCCTGTGGTTGCTGGGTTGGGTGCCGCCGGAGCGCCTTATCTCCGCGATCACAGGCGTGACCTTCTCCGTTGCTACCTTGGCGCTCGCGCTAGTTTTTCGTGGACTTGTAGCGGCAGGAAGCGTAACCGTGGCTTTCGGAAACTGGTTCACCGTGCATGATTATCACTTCCCCATGGTGCTTCTAGCAGACCAGCTTTCTTTTCCGTTCCTTGGCATGACTGTGGTACTGGTTGGATTGATCGGGCGGTTCTCGGTGACGTACCTCCATCGCGAGCCTGGATTCTTCCGGTTCTTTCTGCTTCTGCATCTGTTTGCGTTTGGATCGCTGCTCGCGTTCGCCGCCGGCTCTTTCGACCTCCTGGTGGGGGGTTGGGAGATTGTCGGCATCACCTCGGTGTTGCTGATTGCTTTTTTCCAGCTCCGTCCACCCCCGGTCGAAAACGCCCTGCGTGTTTTCGCGATTTATCGCGCTTGCGATATCGGACTGCTGGTGGGCGTGTTTGCCATGCACCACTGGGCGGGCACTGCGTCCTTTGCTGGTAGCTTCATCACCCTGAGTGGGGGCAACGCGACCACCGTCTGCCTGTTGCTGCTGCTCGCGGCAGCGGGAAAAGCCGCTCAAGTTCCCTTCTCGGGGTGGCTGCCGCGCGCGATGGAAGGTCCCACGCCATCCAGCGCGATCTTCTACGGCGCGATATCTATACACGCTGGTGCGTATTTGCTGCTCCGGCTCCAGCCGATGCTGGCGCAGTCCAGCTTGGCGTCTGCTCTTGTAATCGCGGTTGGGTTGACGACGGCCGCTTACGGCACGCTGGCAGGCCGAGCCAGTGCCGACGCAAAAACCTTGCTGGCGTTCGCATCCCTAACCCAGGTAGGCGTGATCTTCGCCGAGATCGGAATGGGGTTGAAGTGGATCGCCATGGCCCACATCCTGGGACATGCCACGGTTCGGACGCTCCAGTTTCTGCGCGCGCCCTCCATGCTTCACGACTATCATCAAATGCACTCGGCAATCGGGGAAGAACACACGCCAAGCGGAACCCATCTGGAGGACTTATTCCCGGAGCGCGTACAACTGTGGCTGTATCGCTGGGCGCTGGACCGTGGTCATGTCGATACCATCCTGGATCGTTTCGTGGTTGATCCACTGATGCGAGTTTCCACGCTGTTCGGGAGGCTTGACGGGATGGGTCTGTACCGGGATTCGAATCATCGAGAAGCATCCGTTTCCCAGACCAGCGCCGCGCGCCAGGAGCGTGTGGGATGAGCCGCGATGCGCTTACGGCCGTGGCCATCGTGGTTCCGTGGATGGCGGCGGCTCTCACGCCGCTCACGCGTCAACCACGCTTGACCGGCTTTGCGGCGGCTCTAGTTTCCGCTGGGGCAAGCGCGCTTCTCCTCCGAACTGCCGCGGCTCACGGATCTCTTCCAGATTCGCTGATGCTCTTGTATTCGTGTTTGACGCTCGGAGCAACGCTCGTGCTTCCACGGCGCGACTGCAACTCCAGCATCATCGGCGGAATCCTTTTTCTGTTGGGAGCAACGCTCCTGGCTTATTCGACGGATGACCTTCGTGTCCTGCTCGCCGCCTGGATCGTCTCCACGGCGCCTTTTCTGTTTGAGCAATGGTTGGGTGCACGAAGTTGGCGACCGCGGCTGGCACTTGGACTTTCGAGCGGAGCCTTGACAGCGGCGATCGCGCTCATCGCCGCGCGTGGGCACACCATGTCGATTGACGGGTTGAACCGCCAGAGCCCCGGCGGCATGTTGGTTTTCGGGCTTCTGGTGGTGGCGGTCATCTTTCGGAAGGGGATTTGCCCGGCTCACGCGTGGCTGGCCGATGCGGCCGAGGGTGGCGCCCTCATTCCCACCGCGCTGCTGCTCAACGGTCACTTCGGCGCCATGTTGGTGGCCAGGCTTATTGTGCCCTTGTTTCCGTTCACCTCACGCGATCTGTTTCCGCTCCTTTCTTACCTTGCGCTTGCCACTGCGCTGTACGTCGCCGTTCGCGCGCTGACCGAGAACTCGCCTCGCCGGCTCCTTGCATATCTTGCGCTCAGCCAGTCCGCCTGCATCTTGGCTGGGCTTGAAAGCCGGACGGTTGAGGGAGTCACGGGTGCCATGGTTCACTGGTACGTCGTCACCGCCTCCACCATGGGTTTGTTTGCCGTGTTGCGCCTGCTGGAGGTGCGCTTCGGGGAAAACCTTACAGCGGCCAAACACCTCGGTCTTGCCGCTCACGCGCCTCGGCTAGCCGTGTTCTTTATCATCCTTGGGCTCGCGCTGGTCGGGTTGCCAGGTACGCTGAGCTTCTGTTCTCAGGATCTTCTCATTCATGGCACCCTGGCATCGCATCCACAAACCGGGCTTCTGCTTCCCATCGCCACCGCCATGAATGCTATCACGATTTTCCGCCTGTTCGTCCGCCTGTTTATGGGGAGGCGGAGAACGGGTTTCACCATCATGGCGGATGCATTGCCGCGCGAGCGGTGGACCCTGACTGCCGCTACTCTGTTCGTAGTCCTTGGCGGATTGTTCCCGAGCGCCATTGTCGTGCGCTGGACGGCGCAGGCGGAAGCAGTCGAGCAGGCTCTTCACTTGCCAAAGCATGCCGCGGGCGAAGCTGTGGATCAGGTATTACCGAAGCTCTGATCGGAAACGGACGTTCAAGGATAGCCGTGCTAGTGGCCATTGAATCTGCAAGAGCGGAAGAAATCACAACAATCCTAACCGGTGAACCGCCGCGCCCCCGTGTGACTCTTGTGATCGAGGGTGCTGCAAACATCGGCAGTTCGATCGCCTGCCCTCCTCCGCTGGATCGTTCCAGTGCACCTCAGTCTCATCGAGGAAGGCCCTCCTGCTTGCGGTGTGCCATGCGATCATCGATGGCTACCTTCGTTTGGTGAAGGGATGTGGCGAGAGAATCTCTCGCGACGCGGCGCACGATCGGCGTCACGAACAAGCGAAACGCCGCCGGAATATCCCGGCTTAATGCGATGGCTTCCAACTCCGCGTACACGCCGCCATCGCGCTCCTCCATGCGTGTGATGCTGGATAGCCGCCAAATCAGGCCAGTACCCTGGTCCTCGGGCAAGGTGTGTTGCTCTGGCGTTCCGAATTTGTCAACTTCCTGGATGTGGGTTGTATTGGAAAAACCGTACCAGTGCCGATCGTCCACGCGAATATACGAAGCCTCGCAGTCGGTATCGAGCGCCGTCTTCGCCACCACCGACCTGTTCACGAGGCGCATGGAAAAGAGATCCTTCACTCCATCAGTACCGTGGGAGATCGAGTCGATTACGCCCGGTTGGTAGACTTCCTTGTACCGGTCGTAATCCCGCACAACCCGCAGGATGTCCTCGATTTTCACATTGGGGAGGAAGGCCACGCCAAGCCAATCGTGAATGAGTCCGGACGGAACTTTCTTTGGGATATGCGGGCCGACCGGCGCAATGTAGGGCCCTTTTGTCCGAATCTTCTCCGCCCGGCCCGGCTCGTCGTCGAGCCACAGGAAATGCGCACCTGGCTGGAGACGGGCCTGCATGGCGGTATTTGCGGCCTTAAGATAGGCGTCCCAGGCTTCTTTCGTTTCCGTGGTCAGCGTGGCTGCACCGAGGGACGGATGAAATCGCAGCAGCAACAAGACAACGGCAAATCGAAACTTGCTAGTCATAATTGGTATCCCAACTCCGGACGTGTCCAGCTCTCTTAGGCAGTGACGGCCGCGGCGAGGCGGTTGCGAAGGTCTGCTTCGGCCCGAAACCAGTCCTCGTGAGGTGAATCATGGGGGCAGCCTCGCGCCTCCCAATAATAATAAGCTAAAAGGGCGATTGCTTTTTGATCCAATGCCATGTCACTCATGAATTCGCAAAGGCTGCTAAACCCGGCACCCGAAGTCGCGCGTTCATTGGAGATCTCCCGCATTCAGGATCAATGTCGACGCGCGCTCTCGAATGGTAAACTCCGTCGCCATTTGTGGCGATGCCGGCTTTTCGGTGTCGACAATACGGCACATCCCTGCCGGTGGGCACTTAGTTCCAGCCCCCACCAAGAGCCTTGTAAAGCTGCACGACGCTCAACAATTCGTTGAGACGAATCTCCGCCAGACTGAGCTGCGCTTGAAACAGATCCCGATCGGCGTCCAAGGCGTTAAGTTGCGTGTCCACACCGCCTCGATAACGGACGTAGGCAAGGCGGGTCCGATCCTGAAGCGTCGCAACCAGCGCCTCCTGCTTGAGGCGGCTTTCGCGCACCCGTTGATGGGCGATCAACGCGTTGGAAACGTCGGTGAATGCGGTTTGAATGCTCTTCTCATATTGGATGAGCGCGTCTTCGCGCTGCGCTTCGGCAAGTTTCACGTTCGATTTCAGACGGCCGGCGGTGAAGATCGGCTGCGAAAGCTGTGGCACAAAGCTCCAGGCGCTGTGCGGTCCGTTGAACAGGCTCGATAATTGGGTGCTCTGGCCGCCCAGAAATCCGCTGAGGCTGATCTGGGGGAAATACGCAGCTTTCGCGACGCCAATGTTCGCGTTGGCGGCCGCCAGGTTCTGCTCCGCCGCTAGAATGTCCGGCCGTCTTTCGAGCAACGCGGATGGCAGTCCGGCGGGCACATCGGGAGGTAGTTCCTGCTGCATGAAATCCTGGCCGCGTACGATTCCGGCAGGGCTTTGGCCGAGCAGCAGAGTGATCTGGTTTTCGGTCTGCTCGATCTGCTGTTGCAGCCCTGGGATGGTCTGCTCCGCCACATCCACCAATTGCTCGGCCTGGCGCAGGTCCAGCAGGGTCGCGACACCGCCGGTTTGACGATTGATGGTAAGGCCGAGCGAGTCCTGCCGGGTGGCTAGGGTCGCCTTTGAAATTTCCAACTCATAGTCCAGTTCGCGCAAATGGAGGTAAGCGGTGGCGACATCGCTCACCAGGGTAACCACCACGGCCCGGCGGGTCTCTTCCGTGCTCAACATATTGGCGCGCGCAGCCTCCGTGGAGCGGCGAAGCCGCCCCCAAATGTCTACTTCGAACGAAAGGAGATTAAGCGACGCCTCGCCCCAGTTGCGATTCTGCGAAGGCAGAAACGTCGCCGGCAAAGGCGTCGCGCCGTCTCGCGAGATGCGGGTTAATTCGACAGCTCCGCTTGCGCCGATCTGGGGAAATTGGTTTGAACGCGTCACACCCAGACTGGCGCGAGCCTCTTCCACGCGAACCACCGCGTCACGAAGATCGTAGTTGGCGACAAGCGCGGCGCGAATCAGATCCTGGAGCTTCTCGTCTTTGAAGACCTCCCACCACTTGAGATCCGCCAGCGATGTCGCCCGCGGCGCCGGTAGCGGATCGGGCGCGCGAAAGTTTTCGGGCGTCTTCACCAGCGGGCGCGCGTAGTTCGGCCCTACGGCGCAGCCGGCCAGCCAGACAGCGACAAGGGAAACCGCGGTGATACGGAATTTCATGTCAGTCTCCCTGTGCAGGTCGCGGCACGATCGCTGGAACCCTGAGCCTGTCTGCGCCGGAAAGCTTTTCGACCAGATAGAAAATCCCGGGAATAAGGAAGATGCCGATCGCGCTCGCGGCCAGCATGCCGCCGATTACGGTAGTCCCCATGATCTGGCGACCCACCGCACCCGCGCCCGACGCCGTCCACAACGGAAGGCAGCCGAGAATAAATGCGAGCGATGTCATCAGGATCGGCCGCAGGCGTAACCTCGCCCCTTCGAGCGCGGCCTCGGCGAGCGCCATGCCTTGCTCATACTTATCCTTGGCGAACTCGACGATGAGGATCGCGTTCTTGGCGGCCAGGCCGATCAGCATCACCAGGCCGATCTGCGAGTACACATCGCTTTCGATCTGCACCATATACGCCGGGACAAAGTAACCCAGGATCGCGCGTCGCAACCACAGCATCCCGAAAGCGCCGAACACCGCGATCGGCGTGCTCAATAGGACACTGAATGGCAGCGACCAGCTTTCGTACAGCGCCGCGAGAATCAGGAACACGAACAGCACCGAAAATCCGAACACCAGTGAAGCGGGAACGCCTTGCTGCGCCTTTTTTTCCTGGAAAGACATGCCCATGTAGTCATAGCCCATCTCGCGCGGCATAGTTTGCGCGAAGGTTTCCTCCAGAGCCTGCATCGCCTGCGCCGAGCTGTATCCGGGCGCGGCGGAGCCGATGACCTGCGCCGAACGGTATAGGTCATAGCGCATGGTGAACTCGGGGCCCGGCCGCGATTCGAATTTCGTCAACGAAGAAAGCGGCACCATTTCGCCGGCGTTGTTGCGCACGTAAAACTGGCCGAGGTTGTCAAGCGTGGCGCGATAGTCGCCTTCCGCCTCGATGTAAACCTGCCACTGGCGGCCGAACCGGTTGAAATAGTTGATGAACAGCCCGCCCATGTACGCCTGGACAGTGCGATAAACATCGTTGAGCGGCACGCCTTGCTTAATCACTTTGTCGCGATCGACCTCCAGAAACTGCTGCGGCACGCTGGGAAGAAACGTACTGACCATGCCGCCGATCTCGGGTCTCTTGCTCGCCGCGCCGACAAATTTCCCCAGGTTGTCCGCGAGAAACTGGACGTCTTTTCCGCTACGGTCTTCCAGCACAAACGTGAATCCCCCGGATGTGCCGACGCCGGGAATCGCAGGCGGCGAAAAACTCATCGCGAATCCATCGGGCAGTTTGCTCAGCTCCTGATTCAGGTGGTGCAGAATCTGCTGATACTGTTCCTCCCGGCTCCTGCGATCGTCCCAGTCCTTGAGGGTGATAAAGAAGAGTCCGTTGTAGCTGGTTCGAACGAAACTCAGCAAACTGAACCCGACCACCGTGGTGGTGTACTTTACGCCTGGAGTCTTGGCCAGAATCGCTTCCACTTTCCGGCAAGTCTCATCGGTGCGTTCGAGCGACGCGGCGTTGGGGAGTTGCAGATGCAGGAACATATAGCCCTGATCTTCGTCGGGAAGGAAGCTGGTGGGTACTTTGTTGCTGATCAATGCAGCCAGCCCGCCAAAGACCACCAGGAAAGCAACGGCGATGGTGCTCTTTCGCAAAAGCGCCCCGGACCATTGAACGTAGCCGTCGGTGGCCCGCGCGAACGCCCGGTTGAACCACGCGAAGAAGGATCCCAACGGGCCGCGTGACGGTTTTCTGGGGCGCAGCATTAATGCGGCGAGCGCCGGACTCAGCGTCAGAGCGTTAAACGCAGAGAGAATCACCGCGATCGCGATGGTCACGGCAAATTGTTGGTAGAGGCGGCCGGTGATGCCCGGAATGAAAGCCGTCGGCACGAACACCGCCGAGAGCACCAGTGCGATCCCGATCACTGGGCCTGAGATCTCCTGCATCGCCCGCAACGCCGCGTCTTTGGGAGACAGGCCTTCCTCAATGTGACGCTCCACCGCTTCCACCACCACGATCGCGTCGTCCACGACGAGACCGATCGCCAGCACCAGGCCAAACAGAGAGAGCGTGTTGATGGAGAATCCGAACAGCGGAAAGAAAACGAACGTTCCGATCAGTGAAACCGGCACTGCCAGAAGCGGAATCAAAGTCGCGCGCCAATTTTGAAGGAACAGGTAGACCACCATGGTGACCAGGAGGATCGCGATGAGCAGCGTCTTCACAATTTCCCTGATGCCCTGGCTGACCGACGCTGTGGTATCCAGCGACACAACATAGTCGAGATCCTGCGGGAAACGGTGTTTCACTTCCGCCATCAGCTTGCGGACGCCCGCCGCCGCATCGACGGCGTTGGTGCCCGGCAGTTGATACACAGCCATAATCGCCCCGGGCTTACCATTAAACCGGCCGATCATGTTGTAATCCTGCGCGCCCAACTCGACCCGAGCCACATCATTCACGCGCACGATTCCACCGTCTGGCGTTTCCCGCACGACGATCTGTCCAAACTCTTCCGGTGAGGTGAGCCGTCCCTGCGCCCGCACCGAGTAGGTGAATTCCTGTCCCTTCGGAGCCGGCGTGCCACCCACCTGTCCGGCTGGATTCACGGTGTTCTGCGTCTGAATCGCGTTAACGATCTCGGTCACGGTGATCCCGAGTTTTGCCAATTGGTCCGGCTTCACCCACAGCCGCATGGCGTACTGGCCTGCCCCGAATATCTGCACGCTGCCGATTCCGGGAACGCGCGTGACCTGATCGTTCAAGTTGATGTACGCGTAATTGGCCAGGAACTTTGCGTCGTAGGTTCCCTTCGGCGAGTAAATGCCAATAACCATAAGCGGAGCCGTGACGGACTTCTGGACCGTCACGCCGAAGTTCGTGACGTCGGCCGGGAGTTGCGAGGCCGCCTGCGTCTCGCGCATTTGCGTGAGGATCAGATCGGTGTTCGGATCGGTCTTGACGTCGAAGTCCACGATCATGGTCATCTGGCCGTTCGCGGCGTTCAGCGAGTACATGTAGTTGAGGTTGTCGACGCCGCTCATCTGCTGCTCGATCGGCGTTGCGACGGATTGCTCGACGGTTTGGGCGTCCGCGCCCACATAGTTCGCCTGAATCTGAACTTCCGGCGGAGCAATCGCGGGAAATTGCGCGACCGGAAGAGCCGCGATCGTGATTGCGCCCACCAGCACAAGAAGAATCGAGATCACCATCGCGACGATGGGCCGGTTGATGAAAAACCTGGACACGGTATTATTTCCCCTTCGCTTCCGCCACTTCGGCGAACGGCTTCGGATTCACCTGCATCCCCGGGCCCGATTTCATGACGCCTTCGGCGACCACGCGTTCACCCTGGTTGAGCCCCTCTGTTACGATCCACTTGCTGCCGATTCGCTCGCCGGTGGTCACCTTTCGGATGCCCACCCTGTTATCGCCATCCACCACGGCCACTTGAAAACTGCCCTGCAATTCCGTGATCGCGCGCTGAGGAACCAGCAGCGCGTTACTCCGGACGCCGACGGCTGCACGAACTTTGGCGTACTGCCCCGGACGAAGAATGTTTCCCGGATTCGGAAATACTCCGATCAACAGGATCGCGCCGGTGCTCTGATTCACTTGACGATCGGCGAACATGACCCGTCCTTTGGGTGCGAACGCTGTGCCGTTAGACAGGATCAGCTCGAGTTGCAGTTTCGCCAGGTCGTTTCCGCCGCTCTTGGCGAAGTCCAGATACTCTTGTTCGCCGACTGTGAAGTTCACCTTAACCGGATCGAGCGTCGAAACGGTGGTGATGGTTCCACTGCTGGGGCTGACCAGATTGCCCACCTGCACCTGTGCCTGACCTACAATTCCATCGATTGGGGAAACCAGATGCGTGAATCCGGTATTGACTTTGGCGGCTTCCACCGCGGCTTGAGCGGCTTCTACAGTCGCGCTGCTCGCCTCGATTTGGGCGCGGGCCGTTTCGACGCCGGCTTTCGACGCCTCGATCTGCGCCTTGGCGGCATTGTTGTTCTGCACGGCATTGTCCAGGTCCTGGCGCGTAACTGCCTGCTGTTTTTCGAGTGGCGTGTACTTGTCGACGTCCATCTGTGTTCTTTCTTGGTTTGCCATCGATTGCGCGAGTTGGGCTTGTGCCTGCGTCAACTGCGCTCTAGCTTGGGCGAGCTGTCCTTTGGCTTGCGCAAGCTGGCCCTTGGCCTGATCGAGCGCGGCTTGAAACGGCCGAGCGTCGATCTCGAAAAGCAATTGCCCTTTCCGCACGAAAGAACCTTCCGTGTAATTCTGCGAAAGCAGATATCCGCTGACCTCCGCCTTGATGGCGGCGTTCACCATTCCATCTAGCGTGCCGATCCACTCGCGATAGATAGGTACGTCGCGTTGCTCCACCATCGCTACTTCGACATCCGGTGGCGGCCCTTGCGGCATCTTGGCCGACGCTCCCGTCGAGCAACTGACCGACGCGACCATTCCTGCCGCAATCGCAAGGCCCGCTAATTTCCGTTTCAACACTGTATTCATGAGTGCGTTTCCTCTTTGCAGGTGAGTTCGTCGAGGATTGTCTGGGTCGCCAACCCTCTTCCGGAAACCTCGACACCATCGCGATGCATCAGTCGCAGCAGACGCCAACCGGCCTTGTCGATGGAGGTGACGTCGCTCAAATCGAGGGACTGCTTCGCCTCCGGTGAACGCACGCGTGCGGCCTGCCAGCACTGTTCGAGCGCCGCAACGCAGGGCTCGCCCAACCTCCCGGCGACTCTAAACGTCAACTGGCCGTCAGCTTCGTCCGTCTCAATTCTCAACATGTAAGCTCTCCCGCCGTTGCACTGCACAGAGCGAATTCGATGTCTGACTCCGGCTGTGCGACCCACTCCGTACGAGAAAAGGCAAATGGAGAGCCACTCGCCCCGCCGCCGATGTGATTGAGAAGTCAACGTCACCGGAGCACGCGTGGCCAAGAGGGCTAGCGTGCTGCCGCTGGCGGAATGGCAAGTGCCGACGGGACGGCACCCGATCCGAGCCGTGCTGAGCGAAGCGCCCGTATTTCGTTGCAGCAGCAGAACCCGGAAGTTGGCAGCGGAACTGCTTGCTTCGGGGCAGGCATGCCCAACAAGAACATTTCAGAGGTCAATAGAAGGAGAATTCACATGTTTTCGAAGAAACCGTCTGCAAAGAAACTCGTGCTCTCGCTGGTGGCGGGAGCCATCGCGATGTCAATACCGGCGTTCTCGCAAGAGGAGACGCCGGTTTATAAGAATGAAGCCACCGTTCAGGCGTTCGGAAGTTTTGTGGACACCACCAGGAGCAACGGCGTCAACCAAAACGCCTCCAATAGCGGCGGCGTACTTGCCAGTTATCGATTCTTTTTCACCCAACACCAGGGCGTGGAGTTGAACTACGGCTACGCCCTAAACACTCAGAATTACGGGGTCGAGAGCGGACCCGTCGGCGTGAAGACCTACTCGCATGAGGTCAGCGGTGACTACGTTCTGCGCTTCCCGCAGAGACATTGGACACCATTTCTATTGGCCGGCGCCGGTGGTCTGATTTTTGACCCTAACAATTTCCCGGGCGCGAATACGCAGGCGCGCGCCGCGTTTGTATACGGAGGCGGGGCCGATTTTAGCCTGTCCAAGCACGTTTTCATGCGGGCCGAGTACCGGGGTCTGCTCTACAATTCCCCGACCTACGATTTTCCGGGCCTGAGTGGATTGGACCGAATCAGCCATCGAGCCGAGCCGTCGGTCGGTTTCGGATTCCGATTCTAACACCTTAAAGAGCGACGCAAACTGGACAAGAAACGGCGGGCGCTCAGTGGCCGCGCCCGCCGCTGCGAGAAGCGAAACTCGTCGCTCAAGCATCAATCGTAGTGGATGAACGAAAACTGCAACTTGCTCAAGCGCGAACGGATATGTCGCTTCCCCGCGCAGTGACCGAGCTTGTTCCAAGCCCGGCGTAAGAGCCACACCGGGTTAATTAAAAGGAGAACTCTATGAAAACCGTCTCGACCATCGCTCGCTATCTCCTGGGGCTGATCTTCACTGTCTTCGGCCTGAACGGCTTCCTCAACTTTATCCCGGCCTCGCCGGTGCCGCCCCTCGCCGCTCAGTTTGTAGGCGCCCTCATCCAGTCGCATTACATGACCGTCGTTTTCGTCCTTGAACTCGCCTGCGGCTTGCTGCTACTGGCCAACAGGTACGTGCCTTTGGCGCTGACGACGCTCGCGCCCGTCATCGTCAACATCGTTCTGGTTCACGTATTCCTGGCGCCCGCCGGACTGCCCCTCGCCGCCGTTGTCGTCCTCCTGTGGAGTGTAGCGATCTATCCAGTGCGCTACGTTTTCTCGGCCATCTTCGAGCAGTCTCCGAGCGCGACATCGGCGCACGGGAACAGAACTCCTGGCTCAGCGCCGTTACGGGTATGACCGCCTCGTTTCGTCAGACGTCGTGAGCCGGTTGTCAGTCACGGGGAGCAAATCGCCTCATTGCCATCCGCCGCCGAGAGCCTTGTAGAGTTGCACGACCGTCAGCAACTCCTGGAGACGGATTTGCGAAAGCGTCAATTCGGCTTGGAATAGATCGCGATCCGCATCCAGAGCGTTGAGCTGCGTGTCGACGCCGCCACGGTACCGGATATATGCGAGCCGGAGCCGATCTTGGAGCGCGATCACGAGTTCTTCCTGCTTCTCCCGGCTTTCGCGCACTTTCTGGTGGGCGATCAGACTGTTCGATACCTCAGCGAACGCGGTCTGGATCGTCTTTTGATAGTGAATCAGCGCGCTCTGCTGCTGGGCTTCCGTGAGTTTGACGTTGGATTTCAGTCGGCCCGCGGTGAAGATCGGCTGCGTAAGCTGCGGGACCAGGCTCCAGGTGCTGGCCGGTCCGCTGAACAGGCTCGACAATTGCGTGCTCTCACCGCCGAGCAGGCCGCTCAGGCTCAATTGAGGAAAATAAGCCGCTCTCGCCACACCGATTTCCGCGTTGGCAGCAATCAAGTCCTGCTCCGCCCCGCGGATATCGGGACGACGTTCGAGCAACTCCGAGGGCAGGCCGGCGGGAACATCGGGTGGGAGCGCTTGAGCCGTCAGGCTGTTTCCGCGTGGCACGTCACCCGGATTCTCGGCGAGCAGCAGTTTGATCTGATTCTCGGTTTGTGCGATCTGCTGTTCGATCCCCGGTATGGCCTGTGCGGCGGTGTCTACCAGTTGCTCGGCCTGACGAAGATCGAGCAGCGTTGAGACGCCTCCTTGCTGCCGGGATCTAGTAAGGTCCAGCGATTGCTGCCGGGTCTGGAGGGTTCGCCGGGAAATCTCCAGTTCATAATCCAGCTCGCGCACCGAAAAGTAGGCGGTCGCGATGTCGCTCACCAGCGTCGTGATCACCGCCTTGCGATTTTCATCGGCGCTCAGCAGACTGGCGCGCGCGGCCTCCGTCGCGCGGCGGAGTCTTCCCCACAGATCGACTTCGAAAGACAGCAGATTGAGCGAGGCCTCTCCGAAATTGCGATTCTGGTTGGGCAGGACCTGGGGCGGCAGTGGTGTGGCGCCGTCGCGAGAGAGCCGGTTGATTTCGACCGCGCCACCGGCGCCGAAATTCGGAAATTGTGCGGATCGCGTGATCCCCAAGCCGGCGCGCGCGGCTTCTACCCGGGCTACGGCGTCGCGCAGGTCGTAGTTCTGCGCGAGTCCCGTGCGAATCAGATCCTGAAGCTTGTCATCCTTGAAGATTTCGAACCATTTGAGATTGGCGAACGAAGCGGCCTGCGGCGCCGGGAGCGGCTCCGGCGCGCGGAAGTTTGCGGGGATCGCGGCGGAGGGTCGCGAATAGTTCGGGCCCACCGTGCAGCCGGTCAACAGTATCGCCAAGACGCTAACGCACTCGCGAAGCTTCATGGTTCAGTCTCCCGGCGACGGCGACGGCGACGGCGAAGGTTCGGGCGGAAGGCTGGGCGCCATCGCGCCCGAAAGCTTTTCGACCACGTAAAAAATCGCGGGTACCAGAAAGATGCCGATCAGGCTCGCGGCCAGCATGCCCCCGATCACCGTCGTCCCCATGATCTGGCGGGAAACCGAACCGGCTCCCGTGGCGGTCCAGAGGGGAACGCAACCCAGGATGAACGCGAAGGACGTCATCAGAATCGGCCGCAGGCGGAGCCGCGCGCCTTGGAGAGCCGCGTCTGCCAGAGGCTTGCCCTTGTCGAATTCATCTTTGGCGAATTCGACGATCAGGATCGCGTTCTTCGCGGCGAGCCCGATCAGCATCACCAGGCCGATCTGCGAATAGACGTCATTCTCGATCTGCACCATGTATGCCGGCAGGAATGCGCCCAGCAAGGTCCGGCGGAGCCACAGGACCGCGAATGCTCCGAAAACCGCGACCGGCGTGCTGAGCAACACGCTGAACGGCAAAGTCCAGCTTTCATACAGCGCCGCGAGAATCAGGAACACAAACAACAGCGAGAAGCCGAAAATCACGGACGGCGGGACGCCCTCCTGAGCCTTTTTTTCCTGAAATGACATGCCGGAATAGTCGTATCCCATTTCGCGCGGCATGGTCTGCGCGAAAACCTGTTCCAGGGCGTTCGTGGCCTGGCTGGCGCTGTATCCAGGCGAGGATCCGCCGTTCAATTGCGCGGCGCGATATTCGTTGAATCGCATGGTGAACTCCGGACCGGTCCGCGATTCAAACCTGGTGAGCGCGGAAAGCGGCACCATTTCGCCCGTCGCGTTGCGGACGAAGAATTGGCCGACGTTCTCGGATTTGGTGCGGTAATCGCCTTCGGCCTCGACGTAAACCTGCCACTGCCTGCCAAAGCGATTGAAGTAGTTGACGAATAATCCTCCCATGAATGCCTGGATGGTGCGGTAAACGTCGTTGATGGGCACTCCCTGTTTGATCACCTTATCGCGATCCACCTGGACAAATTGTTGCGGAACGCTGGGCAGGTAGGTGGTTGTCAGGCCCGCAATCTCCGGCCGCTTGCGTGCCGCGGCCATGAATTTGGCGACATTGTCCGAAAGAAACTGCGGATCCTGGCCGGAGCGGTCCTCCAGAATGAAGGTAAATCCGCCGGAGGTCCCCACGCCTGGAATCGCCGGCGGCGAGAAGGTGAAGGCCACGCTCTCCGGCAGCTTGCTCAGCTCCTGATTCAAGTGCGCCTTGATCGCCTGCATCTGCTCCGACTGCTTCTTCCGGTCGCCCCACTCCTTCAAGCTGACGAACGCAAACGCCGTATAGCTGGCCCGTACATAGCTCAGCAGGCTGAAGCCGAGGACAGTGGTGGTGTATTCCACTCCCGGCTCCTTCGCCAACAGGTTCTCCACTTTGGTGGCGACTTCCTGTGTTCGTTGCAGAGAAGCTGCATTCGGAAGCTGGACGTTCAGGTACAAGTAGCCCTGATCCTCGTCCGGGACGAAACTGGTGGGCAGTTTCCCACTGAGGAAGAAGCCGGCTGCGCCGAAACCAGCGAGAACCAGAATCGCGACCGCGCTCTTGCGGATCAGCGCGCCCGATACACGCACATAAGCGTCGGTGCCTCGCGCGAACAGCCGATTGAACCACCGGAAGAATGCGCCCAGTGGTCCGCGGGTTCGGGTTCTGGGCTTGAGCAGCAAGGCAGCCAGAGCCGGGCTGAGACTCAGCGCGTTGAACGCGGAAAGAATAACGGAAATCGCGATGGTTACGGCAAACTGCTGGTACAATCTGCCCGTGATGCCGGGAATGAACGCGGTGGGTACGAAGACAGCGGACAAAACCAGCGCGATTCCGATCACCGGACCCGAGATTTCCTCCATGGCCTTGAACGCCGCGTCTTTGGGCCGCATACCGTCCTCGATGTGACGTTCCACAGCTTCCACCACGACGATCGCATCATCCACCACCAGGCCGATCGCCAACACCAGGCCGAATAGGGAAAGTGTGTTGATGGTGAATCCGAACAGCGGGAAGAACAGGAACGTCCCCACCAGCGACACCGGAACTGCCAGCAGCGGGATCAACGTCGCCCGCCAGCCTTGCAGAAAAAGATAGACCACCAGAACCACCAGGGCAATCGCGATCAGCAACGTCTCGACGATCTCCTTCATCCCCTCGTTTACAGCGCGCGTCGCGTCAATCGGAATCGCGTAGTCCATGTCGTCCGGGAAACGGCTCTTGGCTTCCTCCACCAGCTTGCGCACGGCCCGGGCGGTCTCGACGGCATTGGAGCCCGGCAACTGATACAGGGCGATCACCGCGGCCGGCTTACCATTCAGGCGTCCGCCTACGCTGTAGTCCTGGGAGCCCAACTCCACTCGCGCCACGTCCTTGACGCGCACGATTCCGCTCTCCGGCGTTTCCCGAACCACGATCTGCTCGAATTCTTCGGGCGACGTGAGGCGGCCCTGCGCGCGAACCGAATAGGTAAACTCCTGGCCCTTGGGGACGGGCTCGCTACCCACCTGTCCCGCGGGATTGACTGTGTTTTGCGTCTGGATCGCCGAGACAATCTCCGGAACCGTAATTTCCAGCTTCGCCAGTTGGTCCGGCTTAACCCACAGGCGCATGGCGTACTGGCCGGCGCCGAACACCTGAACGTTCCCGATGCCTCGAACGCGGGTGAGTTGGTCGTTCAGATTGATGTAAGCGTAGTTCGCCAGAAACCGCGCATCGTAGGTGCCGTGCGGAGAAGAGAGCGCCACCAGCATCAAGGGCGCGAGCACCGATTTCTGGACGACGACGCCGTAGTTGGTGACGTCGACCGGAAGCTGAGAGGCCGCCAGCGTCTCGCGGCTTTGCGCCAGAATCAGATCGGTGTTGGGATCAGTGGCTACGTCGAAATCGACCGTCATCCTCATCTGCCCGTTGGCGGTCGCGTTGAGCGAATACATGTAGTTCATGTTGTCGACGCCGCTCATCTGCTCTTCGATCGGCGTGGCGACCGCCTGCTCGATGGTCTGCGCATCGGCTCCCACGTATGTCGCAAGAATCTGAATCTCCGGCGGCGCGATCGCCGGAAATTGGGCCACCGGCAGACTCGTGATCACCACGGCCCCCACAATCACGGTCAGAATGGCGATGACCATCGCGACGATCGGCCGATTGATAAAGAATTTGGACATGTTACGGAATGGCCGCCGGCTTTGGGTTGACGTGAGTCCCCTGCCGCACCTTCTGTGTGCCTTCGACAATCACGCGCTCGCCCGGATGCAGGCCGTCGTTGATGATCCATAGCGAGCCCACTCTGTCGCCCGTCTTCACCGTGCGGATGCTCACGGTGTCGCGGCCATCCACCACGGCGATCTGATAGCTGCCCTGAAGCTCCGTCACGGCGCGCTGCGGCACCAGGAGAGCCCCCAGCTGCATTCGCGTGGACATCCGGATTCGTGCGTATTGGCCGGGCCGCAGGTTGTCTCCCGGGTTCGGAAACAATCCGGCGATTCGAATCGCACCGGTCCTGACGTCGACCTGGCGATCGGCAAAATCGAAGCTTCCGGTATGCGCATAGATCGTCCCATCCGCCAGAATGAGCTCGAGCTGCAACTGCTTTCTCTCCGCGAGGAGCGTAGAGGGTGTCGAGTAGCGCCGGTGAAAATCGAGGTATGTCTGCTCGTCGACGGTGAAGTACACCCGGATCGGATCGAGCGTGGACACGGTGGTAATCACTGGGCTCGTGGGACTGACCAGCGCGCCCACCTGCTGCTGCGCGATCCCGGGGATGCCGTCGATGGGCGAAGTGATGCGAGTGAATTCGAGGTTGATGCGCGCGGTTTCCACTGCCGCTTTCGCTGACTGGACCGCGGCATTGGCCACCATGATCTGCGCTTTCGCCGTCGACACCTGAGCGTTGGCTGCCTGAACCTGCGCTTTCGCGGCGGAATTGTTCTGCGTGGCGTTGTCCAGGTCCTGTTGTGTGATCGCTTGTTGTTGTGCCAGTGGGATGTAACGATCCACATCCAATTGCGTGCGCTTCTGATTCGCTTCCGCCACCGCCACCTGAGCCTGCGCCTGTTCGAGCTGGGCTTGAGCCTGGCCCAACTGCCCCTGTGCCTGCGCCTGCAAGCCGACCGCCTGATCTAGCGCCGCCTGAAACGGTCGCGGGTCGATCTGGAACAACAATTGACCCTTCTGGACGGGCGTACCTTCCTTATAAGCCTGTTCGATGAGGTAACCGGAGACTTGGGCTCTGATGTCGGCGTTGACGACGCCATCCAAAGTGCCGATCCACTCGTTGTAGATCGGAACGTCGTTCTGCTGTACCTCCACGACCTCCACATCGGGAACTGCCGGAGGAATCGCCCCGCTCGATTGCCTTGAGCAGCCTGCGGCCGCGGTCAGCAGGCCTGCGGCCAGAACCACGCAAAAGATTACCGCCGGCCCCATCCTGTTCCGAGGAGCCATCATGTCAGGTATTCCTCCGGCGATCCAAAATCGCGCATCTGCGAACAGTAGTGGAGTATAGGTCCTTCCGCCTCGGAAGGGGACGTTCGTCGCAGTTTAGCATCGTGACGTCTTCTGAATCCAGATGATATTAACATTGGAGGTGCTTCATTGTTAAATTCAAGAAAATGCACTTTTGTTCTGTATATGAAGGGCCTTCAGGGATCGTTGCCGCTCGGGCAATGAGCCTCGACAAACGGTAGTTCAGTAGGGCGGCGCGCATCATCGGCCTCTTGAACGATAAGATGCAGAATTTGGGAACCGGTCGCAGAAGGGATTCCCATCAGAATTCGCACCCGTTCGGTTCCGCGCGCCGTAAATTCGCGATGTGGGGCGGTCCCCCTGGACCGCGGCCAGAGTTTACCCGTAACGGGCCCTCGTCGGCGTCTGTTTTTCGTGTGATAGCGCAACCAGACCAGGGGTCCGGCGCGGACGAGGCGTCCGCCACATCCAACCTACTTCTTGGCCGCCGCCTCAGCCTCTGACTTCCGCGCGCCGCCCAGAATATCCGTCATCGCGTAATTCCCTTCGTGGCACGCGTATTCATACACCGGACCCGGCGTGGCTGCAAACGGATACTCCATGGTCCACGGCTTGCTGAACACTGAGGGATCGTCGATGGTGACCCGATACAGGAGATTGTTGGCATCGGCGCGCGTGAACCGTTCAATCACGTGCAGATTTTCAGACGATCCACGGAACCTGGTCTTGCCGTTGAAATTGGTGGTGTCGACCACCAGCGCGTCACCTTCCCAATGTCCGATCGAGTCGCCCAGCCAGGAGCGGACTTCCGGCGGCGCGTGCGTGGCGTTCATGCGGACCACGCGAACATCGTGGACCATTTCCACCAGGATCATAACCGCGTCGGGCGTCTGGACGATCTGGTAGTTGTTGTTGTAGAGCACCGGCATCATGGGTGGTCCCGAGGTGGAACCGAATCCCACCAGGCAGCGCTCGGAAGCGGGGCGATTCTTCACGCTGTCGTATTGACTGCCGCCGAACCCGCCGCGTCCGCCAGCCGCTGCATCTCCGCCTCGTCCTCCTGCCGCGCCTCGTCCTCCTGCCGCGCCTCGCCCGCCTCCCGCTCCGCGCCCGCCGCCGCGACCTTCGCGCGCCAGCGTCGGGACTCTTCCGTCAGGCGGATCGACAATCAAGGAGCTCCGCTTCACGCCGTCCACGCGCGCCAGCTCCGATCCACGATCGATGAACAGCACATTGTAGCCGGCGTTGGTCCCCGAAAACACCTGCCCGCCGAGGTTGACACTCTCGACGCCGGGCTTTTCCTCGGCCGCTTCGTGGTCGGCTTTTTCGAATTTGGCCGCTTCCTCCTCGGTCAGGTTGAGTTTGCCGTTGAATTCAGGCAGCCGCTCCATGCGCGTGATGGTGGCGTTGGTCCACACACCTTGCAGGTCGGGATGGCCATCCTGAGTTCGCGGTGGGGTCCAGGCTTTGGACTTCGCCGCCGCTGGCTTTGCAGGTTGGTTGGGGGTTTGACTTGTTGTCTGACCGGCGACAGAGAGCGCGAGCATGAGCGCCACGGCGCATGCGGGTACGAAGAATCGGTAGCTCATGGCCACCTATTCTACTCCTTCAATCGCTGGTGGGACGTTTCCAGCCCCGCCCGTCAGGGTGAGGGATTCAATGCGACAACGCCGTGAGTTTTCCGTGGGCGTCCGTTCCAGGTGGTCGATGATGACGAGTCATCGAATGCTCGTGCAGCTCCAGCCCGAATCTGTGAGCTTGAGGCGCCACAGTAAAGACGGAAACAAAGACGGAAACATCGCGCACAAAGTTCCCGGCGGAGCACCCTTTGAAGATGGTTAGTTAGACTACCGGTTCCATGCCGAAGCGGCGTAGCAGCAGGAATTCAGACAAGTTATCCGTGGTCAGCAGCCCCAGCAGGTTGGCGCCGTCCATCACCAGCGCGCAGCGGCCGGCTTGCGCCATCAGCGGCAGCACCTCGGCCAGATCCGCGGCGGGATCCAGAGCCAGAAAATCGCGATCCATCACGCCCGCCACGTAAGCGTCGGGACCTTCCGAGGCCAGCGACTTGAGCAGCAGGTTGCGCCCCAGCAGCCCCACCACCTGTTCGCTGTGTACCACCGGGAAATCCTGCTGTGAAGTGGATAGCAGCAGATTCGCCGCATCCCGAATGGTGTGGCCGTGCTGTAGCGTGTGGAATTCGGTCATCATCGCCGCGCGCACCGGAATCCCGTGCGTCAGCGACCGCCCCATGGCTGCCGCGCTTTCCTGCGCCGCGCCCAGGTAAATAAAAAACGCGATGAACACCAGCATGAAATCCTGCGCGACCAGGCCGTATAGGCCCATGCTGATCGCCAGCATCCGGCCCATCCAGGCCGCGATGCGCGTAGCCTGATCCTCGGGGCGAATGTAGGAGAGCAGGGCTCGCAGAATGCGCCCGCCGTCCATCGGAAACGCGGGCAGAAGATTGAACGCCGCCAGCAGCAGATTGCCGTAGGCCAGGCGCGCGACGGCGTTTGCATCGGTGGGCTGGAGCAGATCCGAAAGCTGGATCGCGATAGCTTGATGCGTATAGAACAGGTAACCGAAAATCCCGGCCGAGAGCACCACATTCACCAGGGGGCCGGCAACTGCGATCCACAGCTCCTCGGAAGGCTGAAGCATGCGCTCCATCCGTGAGACGCCGCCGATGGGGAACATGACGATTTCGGTGGTGCGGATGCCCATGCGCATGGAGACCAGAGCGTGCGCGAGTTCGTGCAGCAGTACGCTCACGAACAGGCCCAGCAAAAACAGAGCATAGCTGGCGCCCGATTGCTTGCTGCCTAGGTCGGTCACCACCAGGAAAATCACCAGCAGGATGAACGTAAAGTGGAGCCGCACCGGCACGCCGAAAAGGCTGAACCCTCTTACGGTGCCAGCCGTGCGACCGCGGTCGGATTGGGCGCGCGCGAGTTCCACAAGTCCACCATAACAGAACTATGGTCTAAATTAGGCTAAGCAAAACCCCTCAAGTGGAATGCGGTGAAACGCTGAGAAGTGGCTACTAAATAGAGGTCAGCGCGCTTGAGGCGCGCCCGTCAGGGCGCGCGCTCTCCATTACAATATCGGCCAGCGGCGTGCTGCCGGAGTCTTGCGGCTCGGCAGCGGACCGCCGCCATCGCTCCCGGCCCGCCGCGCCGGTGAGTTGGAAAAATCCAGCTCGCCCTCTTCGAACTGCACCGGCCGGTCGAGCACCATCTCAAGAGTGGTGCCCTTGGCGAGCACGGCGTCCGGCCCCCGCGTGAACAGCACGCCGATGAGACCCGCAGTGGCGCCCGCGGCCGCGCCGATTCCCGCGCCCATTCCCGCCGACCCGCTGGCCGCGCCGATCAGTCCGCCCAGGCCCGCGCCGGTCGCGGTAGTCTCGGCGACCGTGCGCACGTCGCCGGATTTATTGCCTTCGCTCTTGATCGATCCCTCTTTTCGGTCCAGCTCTTCACTGGCGCGCCCGTCGATGCCGCTGACGCGCGCTCGAAAATCGCGAGTGGTGCCGTTCGGCAGAATCAGCGTGTCGAAGCGCAGATGGAATTCGCCGCGCCCCTTCACCTTCCCGGGCCGCTGGACCTCCGTGATGGTGCCCTCGACGTAGCTGCCCGGAGGGATCACGATCCGGCCGCCGGCGAGGATCGGGAAAATGGTTTCGAGATACACGCGATCTCCAGGAACCGAGTTCTTCGTGCTGACGCTGTTGCTGAGGCTGAGCGGTATATGCGTGCCGACGTCGACCAGGTAGGGTTTCTGATCCGGCTTGGTTTCCGCCGCGTTCTTTTCAGCGGCCTTCGCGGCTTCGGCTTGCGGCTGGGTGGTCTGCGGAGCCACCGTAATCGCCAGTGGACCTACCGGAGCAGGAACGGCTGAAGTTTGAGATACCGGGGCTTGCGCTACCGGAGCTTGAGCTACCGGGGCCTGTGCTAAAGGCGCCGCCGGCGGTTGTTGCGGAGGCTCTTGCGCACCAACGCTCACCCCGCCAAATAGGAGCAGACCGGCAAGCAGGCCGAACGAAATCACCAAGCGTCGAAGCATGCGAATCCCCCCTCGCATTCAGTTTAGCCCATTATGGAAGTTGTTAATGCGTATGCACGGAGCTCGCCCGATTCGGCCTGTCAGACATTACACTGGACATATGAGCGCGACGACGAAGACCCTCCTGACCGCGGAGCAATTCGACAACTACCCGTTCGAGGAAGACAAGCGCTACGAACTCGACGAGGGGGAGTTGATCGAAATGACCAGACCAGCCTACCGGCACAATAGGATTCTCGGCAATCTCTTCTTTGAGTTGAAGGCGTACCTCCGCCAGAATCCAATTGGCGAAGCGCTGATCTCTGAGAATCTTTATGCTCTATCTCCCTTGACACGTAGATCGCCCGACGTGGCCGTGATCCTGGGTGACAAGCGTGACGAGCTGAAGAACGCCAAGGTGATCCCGATCATCCCCGAGATCGCGGCTGAGGTGCTCTCGCCGAGCGAGACGCCCCGTATGATTCAGCGCAAGCTGATGCAGTATTTTCAGGCGGGTGTCAAGGAAGTCTGGATCATCAATACCGAAACCCGCAGCGCGGAAATCTGGGCCGGCCCCACTCGTCCGGATCGCGAGCTCACGGGCACCGACGCTCTTGGTTCTCCAATGCTGCCCGGCTTCACGCTGCCGATCGAAGAACTGCGTTCGTAGTCGTTCGCAAGAGCCCCATGCGTAAGCTTGGGGCTTCGAATGCTCGCGCTTAGCCCAAGCTTACGCATGGGGCTGTTCAGGGCCGTCCAGACACGAGGACGGGCTTCCGACTCGGTACGACCGTGAGCCTGAACATGCGAACGGCGCAAGGCTTATTGCACCGGCAGGAATCGCGAAGGCGGACTCAGTTGCGCACTGGTTCCGATGCGGATCTCGGGATTCGGCGGCGTGTCCGCGGGCAAGATCAGGTTGATCTGGTATAGTCCCGCATAGCCCGGCGCCGCGCCCGCATACTGGATGTCGCGCGGGTCCACCGGCGAGCCGTTGAGCATCACCTGGAAGTTCACGCCCGCAGCGAGCGGCGCCGCAGTTTCCGGGAGTGTATTGTACTCTGCGGGCGGAATGGTGGTGCCCAGGCCGGTCGCGTAGAGTACAATCTCTTCGCCCGGCTGCGCGGGCGCAGTGGACGTCACCAGCGAATAATCGGCATGTGTCGCGAGCACGGTCACGGCGTCGAGCTGAAACATGGCGGGCGCGGTTGCGCTGAGCATGATAGTGACGGCCGGACCCGCCAGACCGTCCACTTCAAGCTGCAACGTCGCTGGACCCGCGGCAAGATTGGCTGGAATCAGCACGTTGATCTGGCCCGGCGATACGTAATAGATGGCCGCGCCTAGATTATTGATCAGTACAGTCACGCCCGTTCCGATCAGGGAAGTCGGGAGCATGCCGCCGCGGATGTCGTCCGCGCTGATGGCGACCGTGACGTATGCCAGGTTCTGGCCGTAGATGGTGACGAAAGTGTTGGGCGCGTACAGCCCGGCGACGCTCGCCGCGGAGTTGGCGATGCTGGCGGCGGTGTAATACGGCGCGCCGAGCGTGGGCGACTGATCGGCGAGAACCAGCGCGGCCATGACCATCGCGGCCTGCATCATTGAAAAGGACTCCGGAGAATACGACTCCAAAGAATAGTGCCGCACGGGTGCGGAAGTTCTCCGGTTCTTGCTGCGCGACCGTTGATGTGGGGCCGGCAGTCTTGCCGGCGAGCCGGCTTTCAAGCCGGCTTCTTTGACGCGCGACCGTCAGGGAGCGCGTTCTTTACGAGCCGCCACTAGAAGGAGCGGTTAACCGGCGCGACCCTCAGGAGTTAGTATCTCGTGGATCCTATCGGGTAGAACGCTACAGTCCCGGAGCGCGTGTCAGCAGCCGCTTGTACATCTCGAAAAACCGCTCGAAGTCCAGGTCGAGCATCACATCCACCGGCGTAGCCTCCGGCGCGAGCGTGCGGTCGAGCGGGATCACTGCTCCATAATTCGGCCCAAAAGCAGTGTCGACATCCAGATACGCCGATTCCGTTTTAGTCACGAACGCCGGGTCGATCAGATAGCCCGCGGCCAGGCAGTCCCAGATCAAAACGAAGGCGTCCGGGTTCTTGTCGAAGCGCTTGCGCAGGTCCTGGCGGAACATCGCGGTGATCGGCGTCTTCTCCGACGCGATCTGGTCGTAATGCGATTTGTCGAGACGCGCGTGATTGCAGATATCCAGGCCGAACATGGTCTTCTGCTGGATGCCCGACCGCAGCACGATCTGCGCCGCTTCCGGATCGAACCAGAAGTTGAACTCGGCGGCGCGATTGTCCGTGCCCTTCACGTGCACCGCGCCGCCCATGAACACCAGGCGATGGATTTTCTTTTCGAGCTCCGGATGCAGGCGCAGCGCGATGGCCAGGTTGGTCATGGGACCGATTGCGAGAATGGTGACCGGCACCGTCGCGTTTTCGATGGTGTCGATCATGAAGTCGGCCGCGTGGCGGTGTGAGACGCGGCGAACGCTCGACTGAGGGACTTTCTTCCCGGCCTCCACCGGATCGACGCCCATCGCGCCCATATATTCGATGGGACCCCACCGCTGGTTTTCGCGCTCGGCCATCCCGCGCGTGTGGACCAGCGGAGCTTGTGCCCCAAGGGAGAGAGGAATGTTGGCCCGCTTCATCACATCCAGAATGCGGAACATGGCTTCGGCGCCCGGCCGCGGCCACATATTGCCGGGCACGATGGTCACGCCGACCACGTCGGTGGCTTCGGGACGATTCAGCAACATCACCAGCGCCGCGCCGTCGTCATTGAAATAGGCGGAATCGGTGTCGAAGATGATTCGTTCGGGTTCGGGTGGGGTTGCCGCGGGCTGGGGCGTGACGGGAGTTGCCGGCTCCGCGGAAGTTGTTGTCTGAGCCGGCACCCGGGTCGCCTGCGCCGTTAGCTTGATGGCCAGCGGCACAAACAAGATCGCAACCAATGCGGCCGCTATGAACAGACGGGACCTCGACCGTAATCTCAGCGGGCTTCGCACAAGATCAGTGTATCAATCGCTTTAGATGCCACTCGGCCAGCGGTAGTGCGCCAAAAGTTGGTTGATCAGGTAAGAGTGCGTGGGCCATTGCCCACCTATGGTTCGTATCGTGCAGAGCTACGAAAGTTTTGGATTGAGGAAAACGTAGAGCGCAGCAATCCTTCCATCGCGGACAATGATGACGTCCAGCCCAGTGTAATCGGGAGCTTCGCCTATCGGCCCCGAACCCCAGGCGAGAATTCCAGCGTTGTGAAGAGCTTGGGCTTCTCCATGAGGCGTGTAAACAAAGTGCGGGTGAGTCGCGCGAAGGTCGCCAGCGAACTTGTCCAGAGCGTCGCGTCCGGCGAACACGCCTGGCGGAACATAGAGTGCGCAATCGTCGGTGTAGAACCGGTCGATGGCTGCCCGGCGGCGCACGGAATCACCCTCACCGAAGACCTCCTGTAAGTTCCGATGAAGAAGTTCAATGATTCGCTCGCTCATCACAGCGAACCACCATATCCAAGACGACAGTGGATGTCAACGAGTTCGGTCTTTGATCAACCAACATTTAGCGCAGTACGCGGCCAGCCCCATGCGTCAGCTTGGGGCTTCGGATACTCGCGCTTAGCCACAAGCTTACGCATGGGGCTGTTTAGGGCCGCCCGGCATGTTTGGAAGGACGATCACAGCGAAACTTGCGTGAAGATTTCCCGCCGCTTCAAACACTTGGAGCTTTGCTTCACACAGCCCGCAACAGGACATCGCCTACGCTCAAAGCGAGAGATTGGCGCAATCGTACGCTTCCAGTCCACCTACAGCCTGGCTTCATTCTAGAGACTGGCCTGTGCAACCGTAAGAGAGACGACGAGCACCGCGTGCGTTACAGCGGTTTGGGAGCGCGCTTCCTTCATTAAAGGATGAAGTAGACAGAGACCGATGAAGTAAACAGACCGTTCGCTTGAAACAATCCGAATTGCCGAATTGCTCGAGCAGAGTGATCCGGGATTAGCCGGCCGGGGCGCTGGAGATGAGCCGTTCCAGAATGTCCGGGATTTCGAAAACGGCGCGATTCTCGATACCTGCCACTCGCGCGCGATATTTGTCGAGCGATCCGAGCATCTCCTCCACCGCCGCGTGAACGCCCCGGAAATTGGGGAGCACCATGCCCACTCCGCGCTCGCGCACCCATTCGGCGTTGTAGCGTTCCTGCGGCAGCGTCCATGCATTCGATTCGACGATCACCGGCAGCCGCATCGCCAAAGCTTCGGTGATGCTGCCGGGACCCGGCTTGCCGATGAAGAAATCGGCCAGGTGCATGAAGTAGGGGATCTCGGCCGTGAATTTCTCGATATGCCGCGACTTCTGCGACAGCCCCAGCAATCTGTCGGCGAGCTTTTCGTTGCGGCCGCAGATCATGATGAGCTGCGTGTCAGGCAGGCGCCGCGCGATCGCGAGCATTTCCTTCGACCCCTGCCCGCCGAACAGAACCAGGCCGGTCGGGCGATCCGGATCGAGACCCAGGCGCTTGCGTTCCGTCTTGCGATCCGCGGCAACTGTTTCGTAGAATCGCGGACGCAGGATCATGCCCGACACGCGAAACACGTGCGCGTCGTCGTAGCCCAGCGCTCGCGCCTGGTCCGCCGCTCGATCGGTGCCGCAGATGACAAATCGTCGCGGGATATCCGGGCGCGCGCGCTCGATCCAGAAATGCGGCGGATAGTCGGCGAAATCGGTAAGGATGGTCGCGATCGGTGTTGCGGCAGATGCCGCGTGAAGGCTCTGACTGATCGCCCGATTGAAATTCGGGATCAGTGAAACGACCAGGTCCGGTTGCGTATCCCTAAAGTGACTCGTCAGCATCCGCACGATGGGCGCGTGGTACGCTCGAATCACTCGGTGCATCAGCTTAAGACCTGAAGCCGCGCCTAAGGTCCAGCCGCGGGCCAGCATCAGATTGTAAATATCTTCCAGGCGAATGCCCGTGAGCTTGCGAAAAATGTCGAGCGAATGCAGCAGTTCCTGAACGTTGACAAGCGTCACTTCCCAGGGGCGGCCCTGCTCCTCGATGACTGATTTCAGGGCGGTTGCGGCCGCGCGATGGCCTCCGCCGGCGTCGAAATACAGGAACTGGATGCGTTTAACAAAAGTAGTCACAAATGTTTTATACTGCCGTCATACGGGTGTCATACCAGGGGATTAAAAGTGTAGCATGGCGGTTTCTTTATCGACGCTGATTTCCGGTGCGGCGATGACGCGCGAATTTATCACGCGTACCCCGAGCGCCGTGCTCTCCGGCGTGCATTGGCTCGAAACCGGCGAAAACCGCCTGATGCGCACCGTGAACCGCTGGCGTCCGCCGCGCTGGATGCGGATCTGGATGATCGCGGCCACGCGAGGAGGCGACGGATGGCTGTGGTACGCCATGGGCTTGGTCATAGCCCTGTTCGGGGGCCCGGAACGATTTCTGGCGCTGGGGGCGGCCACGGCGTCGACCGGCGCTGGCATCGGACTGTTTCTGAAGTTGAAGCGGCTGTGCGCACGCAAGCGCCCGTGCGCGATCGAGCCGCATTGCTGGGCGACGCTGCTGCCGCCCGACCAGTTCTCCTTCCCCTCGGGCCACACCATCACGGCGTTCGCCGTGGCAATTTCCCTGGGGGCGTTTTATCCGGCGCTGCTGGCGGGTTTGCTGTTCTGCGCGGCGAGCGTGGCGGTGTCGCGAATCCTGCTGGGGATGCATTACCTGAGTGACGTGATCGCGGGCGCTGGAATCGGCGGGCTGTTGGGGTATGCCGCGGTCGCCGCGTTCCGGTTGTCTTTATGAGCCGCGACTAAAAGGAGCGGTTAAGCGCACAGGCCCCTAAGAAAAACTTCCAGCCACGAATGAACACAAATAAACACGAATATGTTTCTTGTTTTCCATTCGTGTGCATTCGTGGCTAACACTCTCTTGAGCATCTATCGGACTTGCTAAACTAGCATCATCATGTCAAAACAAGAAGAAGCCAGCCTCATCCTCAAACTCTACGAACTGCGCCGCGAAGACACCATGCGCAAAGCGCGCGACTGGTATTTCCGCGAATTTAATCCCCAATCCATAGCCGATTTCCAAGCCGCGATTTTCGGGGAGCACAGCGGTCACATGCGCATGGTGGTCACCTACTGGGACATGGCCTGTGCGTTCGTTAACACCGGAGCGATCGGCCTGGAGCTCTTCACCGAGACGAATGGAGAGTATATCGGCGTGTTCGCGAAGCTTGAGCCGCTGCTCGCCGAAATCCGCGCCACCTACGGGCCGCGTTGGGCCATCAACATCGAGAAGCTGATCGACGCGACGCCCGACGGCCGCAAGCAGCTCGCGGCGATGCGCGAACGGATGAAGCAAATTCTGGCGGCCAGGACCGCGCACCAGGCCAAGGCATAAACCACAGCGACCGGCGCGCTTCCAGCCCCACCCGTCAGGGTGGGGGACATGCAGCGTGCTGCTAACCCACGGCGCGGATCCCCACCCTGACGGGAGGGCCTTGACGTGACAGTCATGGAACGCATCAGCTTTTGAGGCACGACCGTAAGGGAGTGCGTCGCGTCTTCACTCTCACGGGGCAGAAGAGCTAATTCGCTTCGGCCTCTCGATCCGATCCACCAACCACAAGGACCGCCGGCGTTTCATGCGCCGAACCGAGATCGTTAAAAAGCAATAGAAAGTACTTGACAGTGCAAAGTCACTTCGAGTAGACTGAATTCGTTCCGCTCGAAACCATAACCGACGGCCCTCAAATGAACGTTCCATCGATGAAGCAGCCGAGCGCCTTTCTTCCAGTTGCAATGTCGCTCACTGCGCTGGGGATCGTGCTGGGTCACGTCGCGATCTTCGGCATCGTTCATGAGGCAGATGAGGGGACCGCGGCTCATCTGTTCCAGGTCCTCATGGCCGGCCAGGTGCCGATCGTGGCGTTCTTCGCGATCAAGTGGCCGCCACGGGCTCCCAAACGGACGCTGTATTTACTGGCGCTGCAAGCCGCAGCGGGAATCGCGGCATTTGCGTCCGTTTTCTTTCTGAGCTAGCGGCGAACTCATGAAGTCGATTCGCGCGACCGCCGGCGGCGCAGCTACCCTAGGCTGGGCACGGCAGTTAATTCGCCGCCGGCCTCTCGATGTGATCCACCACGAGAACTTCGATGGGCGCTTTGATCGACTCCAACTTCAAGCCGAGCTGTTCCTGCAAAGCGGTCGAAATCGCGGGGCGGCCATCGCCTTCAGTGACCGAGAAGGTTAGATCAAAACTATAGATGCCCATTAGGCCGGTCCTGTCGATGACCGGCAGTCCGACAATGGGCGTTCCGCTGAGACGCAGGGCGAGGTCGGCCATTGACGCCCCCGGCCAGGGACCAGATACGTCCACAGAACGCCACGGACCTCCGTTGATTGTGACTTGAGTACCCTCCGAGCCTGGGCGTACCTCGCGCATCTTCGGGCCCTTCTTCGCCACGGTCAGAGCATACAGGCGCACTTCCCGCGGTCCGACGCGGGCGACCATCTTGAAGCGGTCGGCCAGTAGCGACTGCACCATCGCTTTGCACTGCCCTTCGTTCACCGCAGCGGAAGCCTTGGCTTGGATTTCATACATCGTGTCGGTCTTATTCACGTAGTCCGTCACCCAGTCCGGCAGCCCTTGTATTCGCGTAGGAGGAAGGTCATACGCCCACCGGATGAGAAACGCGAGGGGTACTCCCGCGAACACAAACCGATCGCCGGTACATCCGCGCCGAGCTCCCGCCTGTCCGACCGGCGGCGGCGGCTTGACGGAGACCACCTCAAAGTGGGGAGCCTCGAACGGCGATTGCCCGAGCGCGAAGGCAGCCGCGAGAGCAAACGCAAACATGCGCATTTCTTGTTGCCTCACTACAAACCTCGTCCCTAATGATACCGCCAAGCGTGCGACGCCCTCAGCTATCCGAGGGCGCCGCCCAAATCCGAAGTCGCCACTTTCGCTTACATCACGACGCAGTAACAATTAAAGTCAGTAAAACTCTTTAAGCACGTGCCACCTTGCTGCATGGCGCATCCACAATCATAGCAAGCGATGAATGTTCCACTCCCCCCGCATAGGTCACAGGCGGCACTTGCGCGGGTTTGGAAACTGAGAAAAATGCCCGCCGACATCATCGCCAGCACCACAATCTTCGCGATTTTCTTTGACATTACGATTCACCCCCTTTCCTGTCTAACCTACAGGCTCAAATCTCGTTCTCTCACAGGGACGGCATTAGCGTGGGCGACATGTGCAGGTAGCTAAAGACGTCCTTCCATCCGGCGGCGTCGAGCTCGCCGGTCCACACTTTTTCCACGACTCCCCTGGCGTCGATCACCACCGTATTCGGGACCGCTCTCAGATCAAGCACCGTGTAGGTCCGAAACGTTGGATCCGCGTAAGTTTCCGCGGGCGGAATGCCGGCGTCCTCAGCATAGTCCTTGGTCATCTCGACAGAGTCCCTGCTGACCCACAAAATGCGCCACCCTCCTTCGCGCCTCAGCTCTTGCGCTATCGCAGACCAGTTCTTGTGATTCGCCTTGCAATGAGGGCAGACCGGAGAAAGCGTAATCAGGAGAGTGCGCGCTGCGCCCGCAGGCGGAAAGTCGATAGGGCGCAACGCGCTATCGAGGGTTGACGCGAACATATTCCGCGGGAGGTGCTTTCCTTCAACAATCTTCGGGGAGGCTCCGCCGTACGAAGCAGCCTTCAAAGAGCGGTTTTCCTGGACCAGAAAGACGTTCGTCCCGACGAGCGCGATCCCCGCCACCCATAGCAGGACATCGAGTCCGACGCCTTTTGCGAGGCGCAACATACTTGCGATCCTCGTCGTTTTTTCGTTCATTGCGATATCCATGCGACCATTATGCCGACAACTTTTGATCGGGAACAATTCTTATTTGTTAGATACCGTTGCTATTTGTTGGAAGTAATTGCTCTTGATCAAGAGGCCTTGCGGGCCCGCGCCTTAGAGCGGAGCGTGGAAGGAGTGGTTCCCATCGAGCGTTTCATATGCCGATCAAGGTCGCTCGTATGCACAAATCCAACCGACGCTGCGACTTCCTTTACGCTGAGCACAGTAGACTCTAAGAGCTTCGTGGCTTTTTGCAGGCGGACCTCGCGAAGATAGTCGCGAAAACCGACAGCGACACAACGCTTGAAGAGCCGTGAAAAATGCCATCGTGAAAGTCCGCACGCCGCGCTTACCGAGCGCAGGGACATCGATGAATCCGAATACTTTTCCTCGATGTACCTTAATGCGAGGGAGATGTGAAACTCGATTCCAGGGGCCCGAACTGTATCTGCGCAACCAAGCGGAGCGCTTCCTTCATCGATCAGCTTTCCGCGCTTCATCAACCACCCCAAACCTGCTCGGGCGGGCAGTACTATACGTCCCGTTAATGGCTTTAGTATGCGCTTCGAGTCGACGAAGTCAAGTGCTCTTTATTGGTAATTTTAGGGCATTTTATCGCGATGATGGAATCGTTATTGCAACGGATTGCACTCATTGCGAGAGTGCGCTGGATAATCTTGGTCTCGCAAGACGCAATCGCGGGCGTTACGATGAAAATCGGCTACTGCTCGAAGTATCCCGTCGCCAGTTCCGGCTTTTGCTCCAGCGCCTGACGCCAGTAATTGCGCGCGTCGTCCAGATTGCCCTGGGCCTTGAACGCGTGTCCCAAATTCAGCAGCGCTTCGGGGAAATTCGGCCGCTCCTGGAGCGCTTCCTGATACAGGCGAATGGCGTCTTCAGTCTGCCCCGATTTATGCAGAAGCAGTCCGGTATTGTAGAACAGCTCCGGGGTCCGCTCGCCGGCTTCGATCAGCTTGGCCTGTAGGTCGAGAGCCTTGTCCAGATCCTCGCGCTCGACCGCCAGCGCCGCAAGACCGCGCAAGGCGTCGATCGAATGCGGATCGGCTTCGAGCACGGACTCGAATGCCTTGGCCGCGCTGTCGTGATCGCCCAGGTTCCATTGCGCGAGACCCAGGTTCAACTGCGCTTCGGGCCACTGCGCACGCTTCCGAACGCAGGATTGGAAAGCCTCCGCCGCGGTCCGATGCTCGCCGCGCTGCAACCGCAGGTAGCCCAGACGGAACCAGGCGTCTTCCCATTCCGGATTGCGCGTGAGCAGTTTGACGTATAACCGCTCGGCGTCTTCCTTTTCGCCCTGCTGTTCGAGCACGCTCGCCAGATTGTAGATCACGTCGGCCAGATCGGGCGCGATCTGCAACGCTCGTTCATAGGATTCGCGAGCCAGCTTCAGCTCGCCCATTTCCTGCCGCACGATGCCCAGATTGACGTGCGCCTGCTTGGCGTCGGGCCGGATGCGCACGGCTTCCGAATAGGCGCGAGCGGCTTCCTCCACGCGTCCGCACTTCTGCTCGGCGACGCCCATGTTGAACCATCGCTCGAAATGATCCGGCGTGAATTCCACTAGCTTGGCGCAATAACGCGCCGCGGCTTCGTACTCGTTTCCCTGGAACGCGCAGGTCGCCAGACCCTCCAGTGCTGCCTGGGAGAACGGACGCATGGCGAGAAGGCGCTCGGAGTATTGCTGAATGGCGGGATGATCCTTGCGCGCCATGCCGATGGTGATCAGGTTCACCAGGCATTCTTCCGATTGCGGATTGCGTTCCAGAATTTTCAGATACTGGGCGGTAGCTTCGTCGAACTTCCACAGAAGCTGCTGCGACACGGCCTTTCCGAACAGCGCGGTTTCATGATCGGGGTGCCGTGCGAGCACTTTATCGAAATACACGATGGCCGGCTCCGGCTTTTCCTGGTGCAACAGGCAGATGCCCAGCCCGAGATGCGCTTCCTCGCGCTGCGGGTCCACTTCGATGGCCTTCTGAAAGGCGTCGGTAGCTTCCTGCCAGCGCCCCAGCTTTTCGTGGCAGATTCCCAGATTGAAGTTCGCGGTGGGATGGCGCGGCGCGGCGGCGAGCAGACGCTCATAGGTTTTGATGGCGTCGTCGTATTGCTCCAGCTCGAACTGGATGTGGCCTTTGGCGGCGAAGACTTCCGGAGTCTCTTCCCCGGCTTCGATGGCGTTATTCAGCTCGCGCAGCGCTTCCTTGCGCTTGCCTTCCAGATGCAGCGAAACCGATTTCGCCATCGCCGGCGATACCGCCTTGCCATTGGTCCGAAGGCCCGTCCCGGCCTGATCCGCTCCGTTCTTGCGTCCCGTCATTTTTTGCCCGCTCATTTCTATATCCGCTTTCGCTTATGGTTGCCAACTCCCGCTCGCCTTGGGAACGTTGTACGGCGCCAGATACGCGCACAGCCGGCCGAGCATATCGTACTGATGCGTCACTTGCACCCAGCGCAAACGGCTTTCCTCGCCGTGCCCGCTGAAGAACCCGATTCCGCCGCGCCTCAAACGCGGCTCTGACCAGCTATCGACCATTTGTCCCTGAACGGATAGGGCAAAATCGTCGCCGCGAACATCCATTCGCACGCGATACAGCATATCGGAGCGCGCGTCGATGGCCGCGATCGTGTCCACCCGCGAATCCGCCTGGCCATTCACCACCGCGTAGCGCACCACGCCGATGGTCGGCAGCGGGCCGGATTTGAGCACCATGAGCTTGACCACGTAAAAATTGTCATAATCCGACGCGCGCACCACCCAGCTCAGCGCCTGTTTGTCGATCACCCCCAGGAACTGCATCTGGTAATCGCTGAGACCCATGGACGGACGGTACAGCGCCAGCGGCCCGGGACGCACGAACCCGGTCGCGTCGAAGGACCATTCCGCGGTCGCGTCGTCGCGGCTCGCCCAATCGTCCAGGCCGGAGCGGAAATCCTCGTCGAGCGCGACCGCGGCGCGATCGAACATGGTCTGCTTCACGTTTACCCATTGGTCGTTAAACGCGCGCTCTACATTGCGCTCGATTCCGGTGGCGGCGGCGGGCGCGGCCACGCGCACTTTAGGCAGCGCCGGATGCAGCGCCAGTCCCAGCAGCACCGGGATCGCGAACACCAGCATCTTGAGGTCGCGCGGCGCCCGATTCCAGAAATCGATGGCGTGCGTCCAGTGCAGGGCATACTGCGCGTTGTGTAATTTCTCCGGTGTCGGTGCGGCCATCCCGTCGGAGGCGGGCTTGGAATCCAGCGGTTCGAGCTTCGAATCCGGACACATCGGCTGCCGGGTGAGCGGCTGCGGGAGCGACAGCCCCGCCGGAGCGGGACGAATGTCGCTCGCGGGCTGGCTCGGCTGGGCGTGGCAGGCGAGCGGCAGAAGACCGGTCGGGCTGGGTTCGAATTCAGGATTCAACGCGGCTGGGTTTTCGGCCTCGGTGATTGCTGGGATTATTTCAGGGGCTGTCTCAGGATGGGTCTCGCTGTGGCGTGCCGGTGTGACCCGAATGCCCGCAACCTCATTGCGAACGGGCGAGGGAGCCTGGGCTGAAACGACCGTGGGGACGTCGTTAATTACGTCGAGGGGCAGGTGAATCGAACCCGTCGCCGGCGTTGCTATCGCCTTCACGCTTCGCTCCGGCAGCGCAATGCGCGGCGGAGTCGCGGAGATCGCCGCGAAACCCTCCGGTTGGGGCAGCGCCAGCAACACCGGCGGTGACTGCGTCTCCATCCGGTAGCGGCTGCCTGCCGCCAGGCTGAGCCGGGGCAAATTCAAGCCGCCCGGCGAGGCCGGCGGCGGGAACAGCGGCGCTTCCAGGCCTGCCCGGAGATCGATGGCCCGGAGGCCGTCTTCTAAGGATGCGCTTGGAACCGGCGAAACCCTGCTTATCGAAAGCTCGCGGAGTCCGGCATGCGGGAGCCCCACATGCATGAGTCCCGCGCGAACCAGACTTGCTTCGATTCGCGGGATGTTCAAAGGAAGCTGCGCGCGCAGCACGATGGGGGCCGCGGAAGCCTCGGGTTGCATCGGGAGGATCGGCGCGCCGGCAAGCTCACGCGCTTGACCCACCCCCAGCGCCAGCATGCCCGCCATTTCAGGGATGCGCGGTGCTGGAATCTGCGTGCCGGAATCCAGTTCCTCCGAGGACCGCTCGACACCGCATGCCGGTGGTTCGTCGCCGCCCGCTCGAACCGGTTCTGGAACCACGTCGATCGTCAGCGTGATGCGCGGGTGCGCGGCGTCCACGTTAGGATAAATCGCGCCGGCCGACGTCGCGTTGGATGGGGCCGGATTGAGATTGTTCGCCTTGAAAGTACCGGTTTCGGTCGCGGCGTCACTGCTCGAATTGGCGATCGCCAGCGCCAGCGGTACCGCCCGAGCCGCCGCCATCACCGATTCGCGCCGTGTCCAGACGATGACCGGCCAACGCAAAACATTGGTCGATTCAAACGGAGTGAGGTCGACCGCCGCCACCGAATCGGGCAGCCACCGCGGCAGCGCGAAGAGTGCAGGCGGTAGCAGACCGGCGATCGTGGGCTCACCATCCAACGTACCGCGCGCATCGCGGAGAGCGGTCGGCTGCTCTGTAGGCGCATTCGGCGCGATGGCGAAAAAGGGAGCGGCCAGAGGCAGCCGGTGACCATTCCCGGAAACCGCCTCGAAAGCATCGCGTGACTCATCCCCCAACCCACCCAGGCCTGGGAGCCGCGGCAAGGTTTCTTCATCGCGGGCGCCTGGGCCCAGGATCCGTTCGATCGCTCCAGGCGGGCGGTAGGCGCGCAGCGAGTCGTGCGTCTGGTGCAGTCTTTCGACGGCCAGGCGCTCGTGTTCCTTCCAGTACGCCTTGCGGTGCGCCCCGGAACAGAATTGCCCGTTCGTGATTTTTCTGTACAGCGGCAGACGGCCGTCGCAGTACAGGCATCGGATGTCATCAGCCCATGACATTATCCCCATGGTACGAGGGACGCGGTCCAAATTACTACGAGTGAAACGCCTTAGAGAACCGCTAGGTTAATGGCTTAAGTATTTCCAGGAAGGAAGGCCAGCGGACCACAACCAGTGTCCAGCGGACCGGCTGATAGCTACCGCCTCGGGGCTTGATCACTTTCCTGGGGCGCGGCGGCGCAGCTCGTCGAAGAAGTTGAGCAGAAACGTCAGGTGCGTGGGCGGCTTGTCACCGCTCGCATCCTCCGCGAGCATCGCCGCCAGGCGCTTGCCGTCCGGCGCCAGATCGTAATTGGAATAGGCGCCAAGGTTCCGCAGGCGAGCCTCCGTCCGCACCCGGGGCTTCCCCGCCGCGAGACTCAGTGCTTCAGTCTCATTCCTTCAGTCTCATTTCTTCAAACCAGCCTGCCAATTCAACACTACTGTGATGGGCGACGACGCCCCCGGCGTCGTTTCCGCCGGCACAGAGTTGATCAGGAACTTCTTGCCGTCAGCGGTGACGTCGTAGCGGGTTGTGTTGGTGGCGGTCCCGCCGCCCCAGACGGGCGCTGCAAAGAGAGCTTTGGGAATACCGGACTGGAATGACCCCGAGGCGCCCGCCATTTCCACCGCCATCATTTTGGAATCGGCCGAAATGTAGAACAGCTCCTTGCCATCCCTCCGCCAGTGAGGCTGATTGCCGCCGCCTTTCGAAACCATCCACTTGCCGCCCGACGCCGTGGGGAACGGCCGCACGTACACCTCGTTTTTGCCGGACTGGTTGGAGGTGTACGCAACATAGCGGCCGTCGGGAGAGAACCGTGCCTGGGATCCGGATTCAGTCTCAAGATAAGGCCTTGGCTTGCGATCGTCCCCCGTGAGCGGGAGCAACCACAGGCCGGCTTCCCTACCGAGGCCATACACCAGGAAGCGCCCGTCCGGAGACCAGTCGTCGGCATACTTCGTCTCATTCGACTTGAGCAGCGCTTCTTCATTTCCAGCCCCGCTCGAGACCTTTTGGTACAGGTTATTGGGACCATCCCGGCTGGAAGAAAATATAATGCGGGTCCCGTCCGGCGACCACACGGCAAACCAGTCCAGGCCGGGGTCAAAGGTGAGCCGCGTGCTGGCGCCCCGCGAGAATTCGTGCAGCCAGATGTCTGTGTTTCCTCCGGCTGCGCCTGCTCCTCCTTTGCCCGCGGACTGAGGGTCGTTGCGGCTGAACGCTACCCGCGTTCCATCGGGCGAGAGGGCCATGGTGTTGTACTGGCCGGGCTCGCCAACCGTCCCCAGGATCTTCCCGGCTCGATCGAACCAGGTGAGTTGGAGGGCGGGTTGGGCGGAGCCGGCACCAGTCCTGTAGGCAAGAACTCCAGTCGCCGAGGCCGAAAAGAACGGAATGCCAAGGTCGGGCAAGTCCTCGGCTATCGGTATCGCCTCGCCGGCCAGTTCCAGACGGCGGACATCGAATGCCTGGGCCATCAGCGAGCCCTCCCGAACAAACAGTAAGTGCCCTACACCCGGGTCCCCCAACGGCGAGTTGGGAGACGGCGCGTAGGCAACGTTGGAGGCGGTTGCCACCATCCGCTTGGAATTTTGTTGCTCCGGTTTGGCATCCAGTGAGCCGAGGTAAATGCCACTGTTTTCCGGGGTCGAGTAGCGAAGATAGACGAAATGCCGACCGTCCGGCAAGAACGAGGGTGCTTCGTGCCCCCTTTCCTGACGCGACGAATCGATCGTTGTCAGCGGGGAGGCAGCGCCACCGGCATCGGAGACCCGCATCAGGCCCTTACCGGCAACTCCGAACACAATCAGGCCGTCGCGGCTCCATCCACCGCCGCGCCATTGCCCCGAGAGATCGCACACCGTTTGCGGGGGTCCGCCCGAAGCGTCTACCTTCTTCAGCTTGCCTGGCGCCGCAAACGCGATGAACCGGCTGTCCGGCGACCAGACCATAGGAGCAGCAGCGCCCTCCGTGCCGGCCAGAAGCCGCGATTCGAGCGAGCCCAGGGAGTGAACCCACAGGGAAATCCGGCCATCCGGGCCTCTGACTGGGAACGCGATCCGGCGGCCGTCGGGGGAGACGGATAGGCCGGACATGAAGCTGCCCTTCTCGGGCGCGGGAATCTGGAAGCGCACCGGCTCTGGCGCGGCCGGGGCCTTTTCGCGGAAGTGAATGAACGCCAGCGCCGCGAGCGCCAGTGTCGCAACTCCCGCCACGCTCGGCCAAAGCCAGTGGCGCAGGGCCATGCCCTGCGATTCCGCTGGCAGGGCATGGCCCTGCCCCACCTCTTCCAACAACTCCCACGCATCGCCGATATCGCGCAGCCGCTTCTTCGGATCTTTCTCGAGACACCGCTGTAGCAGCCGGCGCACTCGCGCGGGAACGCCGCTCAGGTCCGGTTTGTCCTTCACCACCGACGCCAGAGTTTCCGTGAGATCCTCGCCCTGGAACAGCCGCGTCCCGGTGAGCATCTCATGCAGCACCACGCCGAAGGCCCAGATGTCCGCGCGCTTGTCGACCAGTTTGCCCCGCGCCTGCTCGGGCGACATGTACGCGGCCGTGCCGAGGATCACTCCGGCTTGGGTCGCGTGCATGGTCAGCGTTGGCGAGTTGATGGGATTGGATTCACCGGCTGAAGCCGGTGCCACCAGGGCGAGGCCGAAGTCGAGGACCTTGACGACGCCTTCGCGAGTGACCTTGATGTTGGCGGGCTTGAGGTCGCGATGGACAATCCCTTTTTCGTGCGCGGCATCGAGCGCGGCGGCGATTTGCTGAGCGATGGCTAGCGCATCGCTCAGCGGCACAGGGCCGTCCTTGATTCTTTCGGCGAGCGTCGCGCCGTCGATCAGCTCCATCACCAGATAGTTCGGACCGACATCGTAGAGCGTGCAGATGTTGGGATGATTCAGCGTGGCGATGGTGCGGGCTTCGCGCTCGAAGCGCTCCGTGAATTGCGCGGCGGAGACTTTAAGGGCCACATCGCGGCCCAGGCGAGTGTCGCGGGCGCGATACACTTCTCCCATGCCGCCCGCGCCGATGGGCGCGACGATTTCATACGGCCCGAGTCTTGTGCCGGCCGAGAGCGGCATAGCGATTCAGATCAGTGTAGCCGATCGAGAAGCGGCGCATGCATAGATCGCCCGCGCCGTGGTTTATTCTCTACGTCTGAGAATGGCGGCCATCACGCGCGGGTTACGCCGTCCGTGCATGACAGCCACAACCCACAAGGGCTTTTCATCCGGCGCCTAGGCAATCAGATATTCGCGCACCAGGGTAAAGCGGAGGGGGCGCGAAGTCAGGTCCGGGCGTTTGTGGCCCTGGTGCGGAAAAGGGACGAGCCTGCGAATGGCGGCGAGTATTTCCTCTCGAACACGGCGGGCGGCTCGCGGACTATCCTCCGCGATGAATGTCCAAATGTCTGCGATGTCCTGCGCCGCAAGGGGATGAAGATCAAAACCGCGCGGCACGGTTATTGGTTCTTCAACAATTCATCTTCCCGTTGGCGCAGGCTTTCGAAGAATGCCTCGCCGTCGATGGGTTTCACTCTGCCGCTTTTCAGGTCGTCGTAGCGGCTGTCGAGCATCTCGCGCGTTTGCGCAACCTCATCGACATATCCGGCTACAACATCCTCAACGAGTTCTGGGGTGGGGCGTCCGGTTTCGTTCGCTAGCTTGTCGAGCTTGGCTTGGAGGTCGGGCGCGAAGCGTACTTCCATGGCTTCAGGGTAAGGGAAAGCTTCGATTCGGGCAAGCCGCACAATAGGATCAGGATTCAGAATCCACTTAGCGGCTTTCGCCGCCGATTGTCACTTTGAAATTTTCCAGAGGCTGCCCGTCTTTGTTGACCGGGACGAGAGTCCTGCCCCTTGTATTCCAGTGGTCGCCGTAGAGGTAAATCCACGCGAGATTGGGATGCTGCGGATACGGTTGCACATCGGAGGGTCGTAATTCAAGCGCGGTCGCAGCACGATTTTCGCCGTCTAGGCGGTAGTCGCCAAACGCGATCAGCTTGCCCTTAGAATCCCATGCTCGGCAGACATCGACATCTCTTGCGCTGTCAATTGAGCAGTCGAACCAGGCTCCGAAATAAAACGCCGCGACATAGCGCGCACGTGCAGATACACCGGCCGGGCGAGTCAAAGGTTGCCAGAAACCAAGGTCCACGCCGACCAGGTAGGCAGGCCGCGCTAAAGCGACGATCAGCGCGCAGCCGAGAATCAGCAAGATTCGCCTGACCACAACCTTCCTCTGCTCGACAGAATAGCGCGTTGGCGCCTGGCCCCTGCTTCAAACCCCCCAGCAATAATCCTCGACCGCGCGCTCGATGCTGGGATCCTTCTCGCCCAATCGCATAAGCTCCAGCCGCAGCGCATCGACCAGCGCGTACCAGCTCGCTTCGATCACATTTTCCGACACGCCGACGGTCGCCCAGCTTCGACGGTGATCCGACCACTCGACCAACACGCGCACGCGAGCCGCCGTGCCCTTCTTGGCATCCAGCACGCGCACTTTGTAATCGGTCAGCCGCACTTCCGTGATGGCCGGATACATGTTGGCGAGGCAGTTTCGCAGGCACGTATCCAGCGCATGCACCGGACCGTTGCCGCTCGCGGTTTCCGAATGCACTCCGTCCTGCGCCTTGAGCGTTACCGTCGCGGTGGAACCCGTGGGTTTCGTGGTCACTTCGTAATTCACCACTTCAAACAACTGCAAGCCTGGATTCAGGGCCTCGCGCACCAGCAGCTCGAAAGTTCCCTCTGCGGCTTCGAGTTCATATCCCTGAAATTCCATCTGCTTGATGCGATCCAGCAGCTCACGGCGCGCGGCGTCGTCCAAACGATCTTCGAGGCCATGCTGCTTGAGCTTATAAAGGATGCTGCCGCGTCCCGACAGGTCGCTCAACAGCACGCGCTGGCGGTTGCCGACGGTTTTCGGACTCACGTGTTCGTAGGTCGCGGCGTCCTTGAGCACAGCGCTGACATGGACTCCGCCCTTGTGCGCGAACGCGCTGCGCCCGACGTAGGCTTGATCGTTGCGCAAGGGCAGATTCGCCAGTTCCGCGATGAACCGCGCCACCGCCGTCAGATTCGCCAGGCGCTCTTTGCCTATCGTTGTATGGTCAAGTTTGAGCTCCAGGTTCGCGATGATGGAGGCCAGGTTCGCGTTCCCGCAGCGCTCGCCGTAGCCGTTCATACAGCCCTGCACGTGCGCGAAACCCTGCTCGATCGCCGCCAGTGAATTGGCTACCGCCAGATCGGAATCGTTATGCGTGTGGATGCCCAGCACGCCCTCGAAATTCTTGCGAACGTCGGCGCAGATCGCGGCGAGCCGCGAAGTCATGGTGCCGCCGTTGGTGTCGCACAGGACCAGAACATCGGCGCCGGCTTTTTTCGCGGCTTCGAGCGTGCGCAGCGCGAAGTCGCGGCTGGCGTTGTAGCCGTCGAAAAAATGCTCGGCGTCGTAGACGACCTCTTTGCCTTTGGACTTGAGATAGGCGACCGTGTCACCAATCAGCCCCAGGTTTTCCTGCTCGGTGATGCCCAGGGCGCGGTGCACATGCAGATCCCAGCTTTTCCCGAAAATCGACACGACCGGCGTCTTGGCTTCCACCAGCGCCTGAACGCTCGCGTCCTCTTCGACGGTTTTCTTGGCAAATCGCGTCGCTCCGAACGCCACCAGGCGAGCGTGCTTCAGATTAAGCTCGTGGGCGCGCGCGAAGAATTCCTTGTCCTTGAAGTTCGATCCGGGCCAGCCGCCTTCGATGTAATCGATGCCCAGCTCGTCCAATTTCTGCGCGATGACCAGCTTGTCGTCCGCCGAAAAACTGACGGATTCTCCCTGTGTGCCGTCGCGCAGCGTCGTGTCGAAAGTGAAAACTCGCATAAGGCCTCTCGGTCAGCCACGAATGAACACGAATTCACACAAATGAATCATCCGTGTTTATTCGTGTGCATCCGTGGCTAGGTTCTTCAGGCTACCCCGACTTCTTTCTTTTTCTTCTTCAAAAACGTCATCATCTCCCGCAGCTCCGCGCCGACCTTCTCGACCGGCTGATTCTGCGCTTCCTCCCGCATCGCCAGAAACTTCTTACGCCCGGCCTTGTTCTCGCCGATCCACTGCCGCGCGAATTCGCCGGATTGCACCTCGCTCAAAATCTTCTTCATCTCCGCCCGCGTCTCGGCCGTGACGATCCGCTTGCCACGCGTGTAATCCCCGTATTCGGCCGTATCGGAAACCGAATAACGCATGTAGGCGAGCCCGCCCTCCTGGATTAGATCGACAATTAGCTTCATTTCGTGTAGGCACTCGAAGTAGGCAATTTCGGGGGCGTAACCGGCCTCGACCAGCGTCTCGAAGCCTGCGCGGATCAATTCCGAGACGCCGCCGCACAGGACCGCTTGTTCTCCAAAGAGGTCGCTCTCGGTCTCCTCTTTAAAGGTGGTCTCGATGACTCCGGCTTTGAGGCAACCGAGCGCCAGCGCGTACGCGAGCGCCCTTTCCAGAGCCTTACCGGACGGATTCTGATGCACCGCGACCAGCGCCGGCACGCCAACGTTCTCGGTGAACAACTCCCGCACGCGATGGCCCGGCGCCTTGGGCGCGACCATCGATACATCCACGTCTTTCGGCGCTTCAATCTGTCCGAAATGAATATTGAATCCGTGCGCAAACATCAGCGTCTTTCCTGCCGTTAAATGCGGCTTGATGTCCTGATGATAGAGGTCGCCCTGAATATGATCGGCGACCAGCACCATGATCATGTCCCCGGCTTTGGCGGCTTCCGCGGTCGTCATGACGCGCAATCCCGCGGCTTCGGCCTTCGCCCAACTGTTGCTGCCCGCATACAGGCCGACCACCACGTCGACGCCCGAATCGCGCAGATTCAGCGCGTGCGCGTGACCCTGGCTGCCATATCCGATAATCGCGACCGTTTTTCCCTTTAATAGCGCAAGATCGCCGTCTTTTTCGTAAAATCGTTTAGCCATTCTGTAGAACCTCTTCCTTATTTACCGGCGGAGCCAGTCTTAATTTCTTCTGTTCGAGCGATACCGCGACCAGTCCCGATCGCGTCACTTCAATCTCGCCATAGGCGCGCATGACCCCGATGAACTCGTCGAGCTTCTCGGGATCGCCGGTGGCTTCGAGCGCGAAGCCCTCGATCGAAGAATCAACGGCGCGGGCACCGAAAATCTCGGCCTCTTTAAGGATGGACGCGCGATGCTGCATGTCCGCGCGGACGCGCAGCAGCACCAGCTCGCGCCGCACCGCCGAAGTCTCGGTGACATCCGCGGCTTGCAACACGTTGATCAGCTTGTTCATCTGCTTGATCAATTGCGCGCGCTGATTGGGCTCGATGTCGACCACGATGCTCATGCGCGAAAGCTCGGGATCGAGCGTGCGCGCGACGGTCAGGCTTTCGATGTTGTAGCCGCGCTGGGTGAGCAGCCCTGTGACGCGCATCAAGGCTCCGGGTTTATTTTCGAGAAGCAGTGAGATCAGTTGCAGCATTCGTGACTCCCTTGGATTCCCCGGCCTACGCCTGGCCTCCCTCCAGATCGGAGATGCGTTTCTCATGCGAGAACACAGCCCGACCCAACTGGTTGATAGCTTCCATCACCTGGGCCATAAGCTCCTGGTTGCGCGCCTGCATCTGCTCGTTTTGCGTAAGCCTTTTTTCAGCGGCCGCATGCAACTCGAAGAGCTTCTTTATTCCATCGATGTTCATATTCCTAAACCTTCACCGGCTGCGGCGCATCCAGCACCATTTCGTTGATCGCCCCGCCCGCCGGAACCATCGGGTAGACGTTTTCGAACTGCGAAACCTTCACGTTCAGCAGATACGGACCCGGCTCTTTCACTGCCGCCTCGAGCGCCGCGCGCAGTTCGCCCGGATGTTGCACCGTACTGCCTTTGAACCCGTAGGCGCCCGCCAACTTTTCAGGATCGGGGAAGCCCACCAGTTCCACCTGGCTCAGACGGTTGTTATAGAACAGCTCCTGCCACTGCCGCACCATCCCTAGATAGCCGTTGTTCATCACGATAATCTTCACCGGCAGTTTGTGATTGGCGACCGTTGCCAGCTCTGGAATCGACATCTGGAATCCGCCATCACCCACCAGCGCGAACACCAGCTTGCCGGGACACGCGAACTGTGCGCCGATCGCCGCGGGAAAGCCGAATCCCATGGAACCGAGCCCTCCGGAATTGATCCACAATCTCGGGTGATGGAAGCGGATGAACTGCGCCGCCCACATCTGGTGCTGCCCGACGTCGCTTGCCACGATCGCCTCGCCATTCGAAATTCGGTCGATTTCGGAAACCAGGTGCTGCGGCTTGATCTCGGTATCGGAAAACTGGGGGACCAGGGGATGCTCCTGTTTCCAGGCCTCGATGCGATCGCGCCAGCCCGCGCGTGAGGATTCGTTCGCGCCCTTGGCCTCGCCAGCCGATTCCTTCAGCGCAAGGATCAGCCGCTTCAATACGCGCTTCACATCTCCCACGATGGGCAGATCCGCCGTGCGATTCTTGCCGATCTCCGCGGGATCGATGTCCACATGGATCACTTTCGCGTGCGGCGCGAACGCGGCCAGTCGTCCGGTCACGCGGTCGTCGAAGCGCACGCCCAGCGCGATGATCAAATCGGTCTCGGTCATCCCCATGTTCGCGGCGTAGCTGCCATGCATCCCTGGCAGGCTGATGAAATTGGGATGCGCGCTCGACAGCGCTCCCAGCCCCATCAGCGTGCACACCGCCGGCGCGCCGATCAGTTCCACCAACTCTCGCAGCTCTTCCGATGCCTCCGCTGCGACAATCCCGCCGCCCGCGTAAACGAACGGCCGTTTGGCTTCCCAGATCATCTGCGCCGCGCGCCTCACCTGGCCCGCGTGGCCTTCGGTATAAACTCTGTAGCCCGGCAGATGGATCGTTCCGACCGGCGAATAGTGGCCCTGCGCCTGAAATACGTCTTTGGGAATGTCGACCAGCACCGGTCCGGGCCGTCCCGTCGCCGCGATGTGGAAGGCTTCGTGAATCGCCTGCGGCAGATCGGCAAGCGTCTTCACCATGAAATTGTGCTTGGTGCAGGAGCGCGTGATGCCGAATGTGTCGGCTTCCTGGAACGCGTCGGTGCCGATCAGCTTGGTCGAAACCTGCCCGGTGATGGCGACCACCGGAATCGAATCCATCATCGCGTCCACCAGACCGGTGACCAGGTTGGTCGCGCCGGGGCCGGAGGTCGCGCAGCACACGCCCACTTTGCCGGTCGCGCGCGCGTATCCTTCCGCGGCGAAACAGGCATTCTGTTCGTGGCGCACCAGAATGTGGCGGATCGGATAATCGTAAATGGCGTCGTAGAGCGGCAGCGTGACGCCGCCGGGGTAGCCGAAAAAGCAATCGACCTTTTCCCGGGTCAGACACTCCAGCACGATTTTCGCGCCGCTTACCGTTTTCACACTTGCGATCGGACTAGCCATCAGTGAACCTCTCTCACATTCCAGCCCCACCCGTGAGGGCGGGAGATCACGGCTCGTAAAATACAGAACGAACCCAAAACGTTGGGACCGCTCCCTTGCCCGCTGCTGCGTTGGTTGGCTCCGGCGGCCGGAGCCAAATGGTCGCGGCTCGTATGGTCGCGGCTCGTAAAATACAGAACGAACCCAAAACATTGGGACCGCTCCCTTGCCCGCTGCTGCGTTGGTTGGCTCCGGCGGCCGGAGCCAAATGGTCACGGCTCGTACAAAACAAAAAAGCCACCGCCGAGGGCTTTCCCCCGCCAGTGGCCAAGATCCTTTAAAATCAGGCCGTTCTAGGCGGGGCCGGTTACACCGACCCCAATAATAATGAGCCCGAGAACAGCAATGAGTCCGGAATACGAAAAGGATGCCGAGGCGCATCTCCTGATGAGAGAAAACGCAGTCACGGCATCCTTCTCAGAGTCCATAGCGATACTGACGCCGTCGCGGAGGGCCTGGTTGGGTTCCGTGTAGATCATCACTATCTCTCAACGACAGAATACGACAAAAGCTTTGCAAATGCAATAACGATTTAGATAACTAATGTTTATTGTGCCATTCACAGCAGCGGGGCAGGATTCGATCGAAAAGTGCTCATCACGACGCTTGAGGCGAGGTGGCGTCACACGCCTAGTTGCCGCGCGGAGGGCCCGTCGTGTTATCATCGCGGAGTTTGCATTGGTTGTTGACCTAGGTGTTGAGCTTTTAGGCGATGTCCCCCGGCGACCCTCATTCGCTCGACTCACTTTACGCGCAAGCCGCGGAGGCGACTCGCGCCGGCTCACGTGGATTCTTCTTCGCCACGCGCCACTTCCCCATGGATCTGGCGCGCTCAGCTCACGCCGTGTATTGGTTTTGTCACTACACGGTCGAACTCGGCCGCCGGGCGCCGACTCCTCAGCAACGCGGCGCGGACTTGGATCAGTGGGCGTCCCTGGTCGACGCCGGGCTGCGCGGACGGCTGGCGCGGCACCCGGTGCTGGACGTTTTTCTGGATACGGTGGATCAGCGCGGGATTCCCCACGGCTATCCGGCGGAGCTGATCGAAGGCGTGCGCATGGATCTCGATTACACTCGATACGCCAGCTTTTCGCAGCTTCGGGGCCGCTGCCGGCGCATCGGCGGCATGGTGAGCCTGATGCTGACACATGTGATCGGATTCCGGGGTCCGGCTCTTGACTACATGGCCGATCTGGGTATCGCCATCGAGCTGACCACGCTGCTGCGCGATACCGCGGCGCATTTGGAGCGCGGAGTGATCTACCTGCCCACGGAGGAAATGGAAGCCGCGGGATATTCGGAAGACGACCTGCGCCGGCACATCCGTGACAACGTAGAAGGCAACCCGACCGGCAGCGTGACTAACGACGCGTTTCGCCGCCTGATGCAGGTCCAGACGGAGCGGATCGGCGAATACTATCAGAAGGCTGAGGCGGCGCTGCCGTTACTCGATCCGCGCGGAAGATTTGCCGTGAAGGTGGCCTACGATCTATACCGCCAGACGCTGCGCCACATCGAGAGTTCGGATTTCGACATTTTCCGCCGCGGCGCCGAGGTCCCCGCGGTGGAGCGCGCCTGGATCGCGGCGCGATCGATGGCCGGCCCCATCACGCGCCGGCTGTGGAAGGCCATGAGTGCCTGACGGTCTTGCCTCCCCCAACCTGGAGGCTGGCCTGGAAGTTTGGGTCGCGCTGGCGCTGGGGGCCGTGATCGCCGTGCTGTTCCTGCGCGCGCTCCTGAACCGGCGGAAGCTGCCCAAGCTGCCGGCACAGGACCTTTCCGAGGAAGCGTCCACGTCCGCCGAACCCCAGATCGATTGCATGGTCGTGATTCCGGCGCGCGACGAAGCGGGCTACATCGGAGACGCGGTGCGCAGTCTCCCGCCGGATTCGGTGATGGTGGTCGACGATCATTCCGAAGACTCGACCGCGGAGGAAGCGCGCGAGGCCGGCGCCGGCGTGATCCAGGCCCCCGATCTGCCGCGCGCGTCATCCGGGAAAGCGAATGCCTGCATGGCGGGCGCCCGCACACTCACGTCGCGATGGATTCTGTTCGCCGACGCGGATACGCGTTTCGCGCCCGGGTTCCTGAACGCAGCCGCCGCCTGCGCCGAATCGAGCGGCCTCGCGCTGCTGTCCATTTATCTCGACCCGGAATACGCGACCATCGGCGAGCGCGTGATCGCGCCGTACCTGATCGCGCTGTACTTCTGCGGCGTGAACCCACGCGTCGACCCCTTGGCCGCCTTCAACGGCCAGTGCCTGTTAGCACGCCGCGATGCGTATCAGTTCCTGGGCGGCCACGCGGCTGTTCACAACGCTCTGAACGAGGACGTGCGGCTGGCCGTGATCGCCCACCGGCACCGGCTGACGCTCGGAATCGCGCGAGCCAATGGCCTCGGGACGGTGCGCTGGCGCGACCTCGGCGGCGCTGTGGAGCGCGGCGCGTTCCGGTTGATGATCGCCGGCCCGCTGATGGGCGTAACCATCCTGATCGCGGCGTTGGCGATGGCCGCATGGATTCCGGTCGATGCGTGGCTGTGGATGGACCACCAATATCGCATGGCGGCGGGGTTCGCGGTGGTGCCGTGGTTGCTTCTGTGGGGATGGTTCGGACGGCGGTGGGGGTCGCTTGCGGCGGTAGGGCTTCCCGTTGCGATCTATGCCGCGCTTCCGATGCTCGGGAGTGGACTGTGGGCCGCGCTGAGAGGGGGCAAGGTCGAATGGAAAGGCAGAAGTATTTGAGGCGGTATCATAACCATCATGGAGACCGCCGCCGCGCACGAAACCGTTGCCGACATCGCGGTGCTTGACGACGATCTCGACTTCCGCACCTACCTCGAAGATTTTCTGAAGGACGAACGCGTGTACTCCGTGCGCGCCTTCGCGAGCGCGGACGAACTCTACAACGGCTGCGAGGAGCGCAGCCCCGACATCGTTCTGCTGGACATGAAGATGGGCGACGTGACCGGCGACAAAGTGCTGGAGCAGTTGCTCACGCGCTGGCCGGGCATGTGCGCGATCATCATCACCGGCTATCCCTCGCTGGAGGATATGCGCGCCACCTTCAAGCTGAAGGTTTTCGATTATCTCTCGAAGCCGTTTTCTCTCGCGCAGCTCAGGCAAGTCCTGAAGAATGCGGTGGATGCGTTCGGGCTGGGACGTTCCCCCCAGGATCGTCTCCGCGAACGGCTGGGGCACAGCATCAAGATGCTGCGCGTGGAGCGCGGGTGGTCGCTCAAGGATCTGGCGAATCAGACCAAGCTCAGCGTCTCCCAGATCAGCGCCATCGAGCGGGGAGCCAATCTTCCTAGCATCGAAAGCCTGCTGGCGATCTGCCGGGCGTTCGACCGGAAGCCGTCGGAGGTGCTGGCGGGTATCGATTTTTAGGGATGCTTCGATTCTAGCCCCGCCCCAACGAGATGGGGTTGGATGGGATATTGAACATGACGGGCTTTTAATCGGAGACTTGGGAACTCCGTTCGAACCGGATCGTCTCTTATAATGAAAGCATCCGATACAGTGGGGTCGGGCAAGTTCTTGGAGTAGTTGGGGAGTACGTCATGCGCACCACCGCCCAGAGAATCGCGATTTTTGCGTTTTCCTGCCTGACCGTTTTTGCCGGTGACGGGATTGTCGGTGCCGCGCTGCCGGATTTGCGGGGCGTTCACAACTTCCACCAGGTGAACGATCACATCTATCGCGGCGCGCAGCCCACCGATCCAGGGTTCGCCGAGCTGGCCAAGCTGGGGGTCAAGACCATCGTCGATCTGCGGGAGGCGGGGCAGCGGTCGGCATCGGAGCAAAAGACGGTGGAGGCGGCGGGGATGCACTACCTCAGCTTCCCGATGGCCGGATATAGCGTGCCCACGGTTGACGTGATGACCAAGCTGCTGGCGCTGTTCGAGGATGCCAAGGCGGGTCCGGTGTTCGTGCATTGCCGGCGGGGAGCGGATCGAACCGGAACGGTGCTCGCGGTGTACCGGATGGTCCACGATCATTGGGAAAACGCCAAGGCTCTGGCGGAGGCGAAAGCGTTCGGGATGAGCTGGACGGAGCGCGCGATGCAGAGCTACATCACGCACTACAAGGTGGCGGAACCCACGGCTCCGCCGGCGGCTGTGTCGCAAAACCAATAGAGTTTCAAAACCGCTGATGTGGGGCCGGCAGTCATGCCGGCGAGCCGGCGTTCAGGCCGGCTTCTCTTTCGCGTGCGCACGTCTCTCGTCCCGCCGCGCTCGACCATGGGTAGAGATGCGCTTCCCTAGCAAGCCCAGCCCTGACCGGGTTCAGTTCTATGTAACTCGCGATCTTATCGAACTCCCCGTCGCGAACCCAATGATCGTATGACTCCCTCTGCCAGAATCTCTGCCCAGCGCGACCGAGGCTGAGGTTCGCCTCTCGCGCCGTGAAGCCTTTCAATGACTGCATGATTGCGGGGACGGGGTGCTTGGGGCTGATCAAAATGTGAACGTGGTTTGGCATGACCACGTACGCGTGCAGAGTGTAGTGCCGAAGCTCATCCTGCGCATATCGAAGCGACTTGACGATGCCGTCCGCAAATTTCGGGCTTACGCAGCCAAGATGGGCCGTAGGAAGCGTTATCCAAGTAACGATCGACCCACGCGAAAGCTTGGCCGGTGGTGAGACCATCAGGCGGGACGAAGCGGTTCGGCGGCAGCGTGCCATGCAGCCGCCATGTGAGGAAAATATCTTTGCCCGTCGGATGCCAATGCGGGAGGCGGCGATCGTAGAATTCCACCGAGAGGTAGTGAGAGGCGGGATCGGAAAATCTCAAGCCGGCCTGAAAGCCGGCTCGCCGGCATAACTGCCGGCCCCACATCACGAAAATCTCAAGCCGGCCTGAAAGCCCGCTCGCCGGCATGACTGCCGGCCCCACATCACGAAAATCTCAAGCCGGCCTGAAAGCCGGCTCGCCGGCATGACTGCCGGCCCCACATGGGGCTACTTCGCCCAGAAGAAGGTCTGGACGGTGTTCGGCCCGTTTGGCCCGACGCCAGTGTTGAACCCGTTAATCTCCAAGGCTATGGCATTCTGGCCCGGCGGTATCGCCGAGGGTACCATGAAATTGATCTGCCAGCCGCCCGCGAACCCGCAGCCGGCACCCGAATACAACACGGAAGCGGCGGGAACAATGTCGTTCGGCGGAAAAGATCCACTGACCAGTTGTGGCACGTCGTGCGTGTTAGCTGCCACGGTGGGTGCGTAGCCATCCGGTGGCCCTCCATTGAATAATCCGCCGCCAGTTAAGCAAAACGAGATGTACTGAGTGCCGTCGCGCGCAACCGGGTTCGCCTGGGAGTTGACGACTGATGTTCCGTTATTGAACGCCGCGATCTGGCCGAAGCCGTTGGCTGGAATCGTGAAAAAGCCCGGATTGTATTGCGCCATCGGAAAGGAGCCCGCGGCGAGAATCTGGCCGGTTGAAGGATTGGTCAGCAAGAAGTTCGCAGTCCCACTCGGGGGCGTCATCGAGGGAACCTGAAATGCGATGTAGCCGGCCGTCGGGATCATGGAGTAGATAGGAGCCGGAACGCCATTCACGGTTATTTGGAGACCGTTTGCAACCGTCGGCCACGGATTGGTGGTCGCCACAAAGCTCGGAAAGTTCTGAGTACTGAACGCGTCACCCAACTGGTACAGCAGGGCAAGCTGCCCCGGCGCGAGCGGAGTGATATAAGCCCCGGTCTGATTGCCGCCGTTGTAGTTGGCAGCGTGCTGATAGGTGAGCTTGGGGTAGTAGAACGTTACGCGATTGGCCTGCTCCGCGACGATCAGATTATTGGCATCGTCGAGGGTAATCGCGAACGGCGCGGTTTGCAGAGTTAGCCGCTGTGTGTAAGGCGGCGCGTTGGGATTGCTCTGTAACGAGAGCACGTCGAACTCCGGCAGACGCCAGATATAGCCGTTTCCCAACGAAACCCAACTCTCGCCGGTGGCTTGGTTCAGGACCACGCCTTGTGGCGACCCCGCCGCGGCGGTGTTTATCTGGAGGCCCGACGGCGAGCCGTTCGCGAGACTCAACACGCTGGTGAACACCACCATGCGATCGTTGCCTGAATCGGCTACATACAACCGGTCCGAGGAATCCACGCCCATATGCCGCGGAACGTTCAGGCCGGCCGCGGCGTTAGAGGCAAGGATGTTGGAGAAGCTGGTTTGGCCCAGCACGATACTCGCGGCCGCTCCGGATGAAAAATCCGCGCCGGAGGGTTTCTTGAAAATCAGAATCCGGTTGTAGGCGGGATCGGAAACCGCCAGCGACCCATCGCTGAATAGCGCCAGGCCGAAAGGGAAACTCATGAACTGTGAAGTGGCTTCGATGGTCTGGGATTGGAAATCCTGTTGTCCGAGCACCAGGGTGGGGGTCTCCGCGGAGTTGCCCGACGCGAACGGAGCGGGGAAGCGAAGCACGCGGCTGTTGCCGCTGTCGGCGACCCACAGGTTGCCGTTCGCATCGACGATGAGCCCCGAAGGCAGACTCAATCCAGTCGGTGTCTGAACCTGCGGGTCGTTTTGGGGGTTGTTGATCAGTGCGCGATAGAACTGGGTTCCCGGCTGGCCGCTTAGGGCGCTCTGACCGATCACGATATCGGCGCGCACACCGGGTTTGACGGTGAGGGCATTCATGAAGCCGAGAATGCGGTTATTAAAGGTGTCCGCGATGTAGAGATGCGGCGGATTGGAAGAATGGTCGATGGCGACGTCGCCGCCCACAATATTAGCCGCCGTCAGATACAGCTCGCGGCCTTCGATCAGGTTGGGCTGGACGTAAGGATAATCGACCTGACCTATCAGACGGGTCGCCGTGCTGTAGGAACCGCCCTGAGCCTGGAACCCGAGCACGCGATTGTTGCCATGGTCGACCACCCACATGTCGGCGCCAACACAAGAGCTGCCGGCACAGTTGAAAGCGCCGCCGATCGGCGACGAAAGGGTGCCGGCATTCGGTTCAGGCTGCCCCCGGTTGGCCTTGCCGTCGGTGAAGTCAGTCGGACCGTTCTGGCCAATCGTTGCCAGGATGGGCGGGGAGTCCTGTACCACCTGCGGTTGGACGCCCGGATTCGGCGCCGCAGGCCAGTTTCCGGGTACGTCATACTCCACAATGCGATGGTTACCTGCGTCCGCCACGAACAGATGGGCGCCATCGCTGAATAATCCAGCAGGACCGCTAGCTGTAGTCGGGTTGACTAACCCATAACCATTGGTCGCGGCACAGCTCGTGGCGGTCTCCGGCGTGATGCCCGCCTCGCACAGCCCCAGAACACGGGTGCCGCTCTGACCACTTACCTGGAACGGCGCGGTGAAGTAAACAACGCGGCCATAAGCATCCTCGGCATATAAATTCCCGTTTCCATCGAAAACGATCCCAGTCGGGTTCTGCAAGCCACCTTTGTTGAGAAAGGGCGGTATGTTAGTGGAGGTCGGAAACGCAGTGGTGTTGAACGCGAACTGGCCGACCGCTAGGTCGGCCTGCGGCAGGACTGTATGGGGGGCGAGGTTGGCCGCCGGGTAGCGCAGCACGCGATTGTTGTTGTAATCGGAGACCCACAGGTTCCCCGGGTTGGTGGGATCGATGGCAAGCGCGCTGGGTACGCCCGGGCTAAACGAAAGCGTCGTCGCATCCGGCACGGCATTGTTTTGGTTTTGGGAAACGCCGGAACTGACCGTCTTTTGCCCGATCACCAGGTCGGTAGTGGGTGGCGAAACCGTCTGGTTGAACGGCGCCGGAAAGCGCAGGATGCGATTATTTCCGGAGTCGAGCACATAAAGGTTGCCGCTCTTATCCACCGCGACCGACGTGGGAAAGGTGAAGCCGTTGTTGAGACCGGGCCTTCCGGGGCCTCCTTCAAGGGTGCTGTAAAGATCCGGTTGGCCGATCACCAGGCTGGCGAAGCCGCAGGTGGGAGCGTTGATTCCGCACGGCGTCAGCGAGTTGGGGTTCTTAAAAGCCAGCACGCGATTATTGAGTGTGTCGGCAACGTAGAGAATAGGCGGCGTCACGCTGAAATCGAACGCGATCGAGTAGGGGTTATACAGCTCGCGGCCTTCCACCAGGTTCGGGGCGACGGAGTCTATCAGCTGATTGAACGCGGGTGTATTCGGGGACTGGCCGAATTGCTGGGAAGGGAAGTCGTTAATCGTGGGGGACACGGCCTGTCCTAGCCCAACGGCAGCCGACAACACAAAACACAAGTAGGTTTGCTTCATTAGAAATAATCTCCGAGAAACGGGGCGCGGGAGCCGTACGACTGCAAAGGTAACACAAATATGGACGCGCTTTCCATGTGCCGGGAGTACTTGACAGCAGTACTATTTCGGGCGCAGTCCGGGCAGGGAAGACCCTCGAGATCCCGTGCGGGGGGCGCACACGTGTGACCGGCAGGATGCGCTTTGTCCGTATGTTTTCATTGCATTTTCATAGAGTTGAACGCGGCAATCGACGTGCTGTTTTCTTAGCATGCGTAGACCAGCCGCTGTAATTTCCCTGGCGATCCACGTGATCGCCGCCATCCTCCTGTTCTGCATCACTTTTCCAGAGGCTGCCCCTCGCGTGATGCCGGCGGTGGTGCACATCTTTACGCCTCGGCTCGATCATCCGTTCAAAAAAGACGGCGGAGGCGGCGAGCGTCAGCCGCTGCCTCCCCGGCGGGGCGAAGCGCCCAAAGTGGTGGCACCCAAGGTCTTCGTTCCGCCGATGGTGACGCGGATGGAGAGCCCCAAACTGGTGGTCCTGGCGGCGCTATCGGAAATGCCGGAGTACAACATCACGGCGCCACAGATCGGCGATCCACTGGGCGCCAGCGGACTTCTTTCGGGCGGACCCGGCGGGCCGGTGGGAATCGGGGGCGGGAAGCACGGAGGGATCGGAGACGGCGACGGATCGCGGCAGGGCGGGGCACATCCATCGGAGGTCTTCACCGGGAAGCTCTCGCGCAATCCCGAATTAATCTACAAAGAAGAGCCGGAGTACTCCGACGAGGCCCGCAAGGCGAGGCATGAGGGCACTGTCCTGATCGACCTGGAGGTGGACGCGAGCGGTCGGCCGGTGAACCTGCGCGTGGTCCGGAGCCTGGGCCTGGGCCTGGATGAGAAGGCCATGGCCGCGGTCTCGCACTGGAAATTCCGGCCGGCGATGTCGGGGAATCGCGCGGTGACGGCGCCGGCGCGAGTCGCGGTGAGCTTCCATTTGTTGTGATTGATGTGGCGCACACTTTGCGTGCCGCGTCGAGACTCTTCTCGACACCTTCTTGCCTTCAAGAGAAATCGGTGTCGGCATGAGTGCCGACACGGCACGCAAAGTGCGTGCGCCACAGGTGCGTTGCGGCTAAAATGGAGGAATGATTCATAAAACATTTCGCCTCATTCTTGTTTTGGCCCTGTTCCTGGGAGCCGCCGCCGCGCAGCCCGTGATGGGAGGATTGAAGATCGGCGCTCCGCTCACCGACGCGTTCAACACCGCAAACGGCGCAATCATCAACGCCGGTACCGGGACTTCTACCCTTAGCGCCATCGCCGCCAACGCGAACAATTACACACTCGGGCCCTTCATCGAGGTGCGGCTGCCGTTCCAGTTTTCGATTGAAGCCGACGCCCTGTATCGCGGCTATAACTTCACCGTCTCAACCACGTCGACACAGGCCCCGTCACAGACATCGACTCACGCCTCGAGTTGGGATTTCCCGATCGTCGCCAAGTATCACTTCTTCAAAGGACCGGTGAAGCCGTACGTGGAGGGCGGCCTGGATTTCAGCCATTTGAGCGACTTCACCCAGGTTCTCGCGCCGAATCACAACTCCAATTTCGGGATCGTGCTCGGCGCCGGCGTGCAGTTGAATCTGCTGGTGCTGCGGCTATCGCCGGAGATCCGCTACACTGGCGACGCGCTCAAGAACTTCACCGGCGTGCTGGATTCGAATCGCAACCAGTTGGCTTTTCTGGTGGGGATCGGATTTTAGGCGGAGGTTGACCCGGCTGCGAAGCGTCCGAGGAACACATGATCCTTCGGCGACTTAGACGTTAGACACCGTTACAGCGTCATATAAGTGGCGTGCAGGGTGGCATCATGAAACACCGTTGGTCGTCGGGGGCAGGAGCGTTCGGCATTTTCATTACCGTTTTGTTGGCGATTCCGTCCGATATCACTCCAAATATGTTCCTGGCGGTCGTCTGCCCGGCGGTCGTGATTCTTGGGAAAGGGCTCGAATTGCTGCACCTGAGCGAGTTCTCGACATGGGAGATTGTATTATTAGTCGCAGTCGCCGCGGCAGGCGATGCGATTTGGTACATGCTCTTGGTAGAAGCAGCCAGAATGTCGATCGCGCGCTTAAGGGGGCGATGAAGGTTTCGTGGCGGGCGAAAACGCCTGCCCGCGCTTCAACTTATCTGAACAGCGCCCCGCTTGCCGCCAGTTTCCACAGCCATCTGCCGGTCAAATTCGTCTTGAGCGCTTCGGCGAATTCGGCCGGCGACAGCTTCTTCAGCAGCTCCACGCGCGCATCCCATTTAGGCCCGTCCCAACGCGCGATGCGCTGGTTGATCCGATGCGCCAGCCGCAGATTCCTGCCGAACTGCTTCCGCCAGTTCTGTTCGAAAGGAAGCAGCGCCTGGCGCGAGGTGTCGCCCGATTCGATCGCGGCGGCTGCCGTGTCGCCGGCCATTCGACCCGCGGTGATCGCCCAGCGGATGCCTTCTCCCAATAGGGACGACGCCTGTCCCACCGCGTCGCCCACCCCCATGATTCCGTCGCCCACGAAAGTCCGCGCGAACCGCTCGGAAGGAATCAGACCCGCATGATATTCGATGGGCTGCGCGCCGCGCATGTCGACGCCATAGCGATCCAGATTGGCCAGGAATCGGTCGAGATAATCGCCGGGCTTGGCCGCGGAATCGGGATGGATGATGCCGACTCCCACCCGTACGCGCTTGCGTCCCCACGGAAAGACCCACGCGTACCCCGAGGGCGCGGCCTCCTCGCCGACCACCAGTACGGCTTCGCTCTGGTCGCAATGGGGCGCGTAAAGATCGTATTCCGCGCCGACGCCGAAGCGGCGAAAGCCTGGGTCCATATGGGCGTGCCCGATACTGGAGTGCCCCATAATGGCGTGCCCTATCCTGGCGTGCCCGACGCCGGTATTCTTACGGCCGACCAGCTTGAGTAATGTGGCTCGATAGCCGGTCGCGTCAATCAGGATGCGGCAGGCGAGGGACTCATCCCGCACGCCGCGGTCAACGGCACGCGCAATTACGCCGGTCACGCGGTCGCCCCCGGAGTCGACAACGGGCGCGACCGCCGTGGTCGCCAGCCGAATCGACGCTCCCGCCGCGATGGACCGCTCGGCCAGGTGTTGAAACACGCCGCGCACGTCGATCACGCACATCGCCGGCTCGGAGTAATCGAACACCGCAGCGTTGTGCCCGGAAAGAAAACGCACCCGCGAGATGGAATGCCAGAGACGATCCGGAATGCCCAGCGATCGAAGCTCGGCGATGAAGCTCCCGCCGCTGGTGCGGATGGGCGCTCCGATTTCGTGGTTTTGCTCGAGGACGGTGACCGAGCAGCCTCGCCGCGCGATACTTTCGGCGGCCGCGAGCCCGGCAGGCCCTGCTCCGGCGATGATGACCTCGGATGGCTGGTTCAACAACTGATCCTAACAGAGGATCCGCACCGCGACTTCGGCCATGGTATCCTGAACCGTTCTAATCGGTTGAGAGGGCTTCAGGGGTTCCGGGCCGTGCAGATCCGGGCTGCGCTGTTTCCAATTCATTACTTCCACGCATGATTTCGCGGTCCTGAGCTCGTTTTTCGCTCGATTACGCGGTAACAAGGCAGAATAGACCATCCGAACTAAGGTTACCTTAGCTAGGAATTAGGTGAAGTATCAACCCAAAACGTACGTGGCCCCTGCATTGCGGAAAGTACTAGAACCCCGTACTATCGGGTGACGGAGAGACGAAGTGGAGCCTATGGAAACCATGCTAGCCCCCATGAATGATAGTTCGCAAGGCACAACGGAGGCCACGGAAAAACGGAAAGCGACGGTGCGAATTCTCATCGCCGACGACCATCCGATTGTCCGCGACGGACTCAAGAAGCTATTGCTGCTTGAGGAGGATTTCGAGATCGTCGGCGAGGCCAGCGACGGGCGGGAAGTGCTGGAACGTGTTCAGGAGCTTGATCCGGACGTGTTGCTGCTGGACTTGCGCATGCCCAATCTGGACGGCCTTTCGGCTCTGCAGGCGCTTCAGCAGACCAATAAGCGCACGCGCGTGATCGTGCTTACGGCGTCGGAGGATAAGAACGAGTTCGTGCAGGCGATGAAGCTGGGCTGTAGCGGGATTGTGCTGAAGCAGACCGCCCCGGACCTGATCGTCAAGAGCATCCGCAAGGTTAACGCGGGCGAGATCTGGCTGGATTCGCACACCACCGCCGCGGTGATGCGGCAGTTCCAGACCGGCGCCGACGCCGCCGGAATGGCCACCGGCAAGGGCCGCGAGCGGAGTCCTCTATCGGCGCGCGAACGCGAGATCGTGGCGCTGGTCGCGCAGGGGTATAAGAACAAGGAGATGGCCGAGAAGATGTTCATCAGCGAGCAGACGGTGAAGAATCATCTGCACAACATTTTCGACAAGCTGGGCGTTTCCGACCGTCTGGAACTGGCGCTGTACGCCATCCACAAGGGTCTGCACCTGACCGGCGAAGCCGCGAATCGTTAGGGATGTGCCTAGCCCCATGCGTCAGCTTGGGGCTGCTTCCCAAGTCCACACGCTAGCCCCATGCGTCAGCTTGGGGCTGCTTCCATGTCCGCACGCTAGCCCCATGCGTCAGCTTGGGGCTGCTTCCCAAGTCCACACGCTAGCCCCAAGCTGACGCATGGGGCTTGACTGCGTGCGCCACTTCAGCTCGTCTTATCCGCCGCATAGCACACCGGATCGAGCCCGCACTCCGCGCACTTCGGATTCCTCGCCACACACACCGCGCGTCCGTGCAAGATGATCTGATGCGAGAACAAAATCCATTTGTCTTTCGGGATAATCTTGATTAAATCCTGCTCGATCTTGACCGGATCGGTCTCTTTAGTCAAGTCCAGACGTCGTGAAATGCGCTGCACGTGCGTGTCGACCACGATACCCGACGCGATTCCAAACGCCGTTCCCAGCACCACGTTGGCGGTCTTGCGCGCGGCTCCCGGGACCGTCAGCAGCTCCTCGATGGTGCGCGGCACTTCGCCTTTGAAATCCGCCAGAATCTTGCGAGCCGCCCCGATCACCGATTTCGATTTGTTGTTGAAGAAGCCGGTGGAGCGGATGTCCTGCGCCAGCTCCGTCTGATTCGCATTGGCAAAATCCTGGATGGAAGGATATTTTCGAAATAAATCGGGCGTGACTGCGTTGACACGCTTATCGGTGCATTGCGCCGAAAGAATGGTCGCCACCAGAAGCTCCCAAGCGTTGGAATGATGCAATGCGCAACTCGCCTCGGGATACATACGGTCAAGAGTCGAGAGGATGGTGTTGATGCGCGCCTTTCGCTCGGCGGCGGTCTTGGGCCGGACGGGTTTCGGACGAGCGGATTTGGGGCCGGGGGATTTCGGACCGGGAGGTTTTAAAAGTCGAGGCATGCGCTGGGAATCCACATCATAACAACTCGAATCCGGTACAATGGCCCAAACTGAAATGAATCCGACCACCAGCCAGATTGCAGAGTGGAGGGTGATCGCCGGCGCTTTCCTGATTCTCGCGACCTGCGTCATTCTTGTGACGTGCGTCGAGGGCCAGACGCCGTCGCCGGTCCGGCATTCATCGCTTTCCTTCGAAGTCGCATCGGTCCGGCGGAGTGCGCCGGACGACAAGTCGCCGCCGATCGGGGTGTCGCAAGGGGGCGGATTCACCGCGCACGTTACGCTGGACACCTTAATCATGATGGCGTACAACGTCAAGCCCTTCCAGCTTTCCGGACTTCCCCACTGGGCGGAATCGGAACACTACTCGATCGCCGCCAAGCCACCCGCGGATTATCGGCCCAAGAAACCCGGCGTAATCGACGAGGAAATGTCGCAGCGGATCCAAAATCTGCTGGCGGATCGATTCGGGCTGGTGGTCCACCAGGAGTCTCCCCAGAAGCCCGTCTACGTTTTGGTGATCGCGAAGAACGGACCCAAGCTCAAGGAAGCGGACACGTCAATTCCTTTCCGTCTGAGGTTGGGAAAGGGCAGGATCTCCAACGACGGCGGCGGCAAAGTAGCGATGTTGGCGAGTGTGTTGTCCAACCAATTCGATCGCCCGGTGGTGGACGAAACCGGGTTGACCGGATTCTATAAGTTCGATCTGACATGGACCCCGGACCCTCCTCTCAACGCTCCGAATTCCAGCGGCGCTTCAGGATCGGCCCAACTCGACGCGGGCGGCCCGTCATTGTTCACTGCGCTCGAGGAACAACTCGGTCTGAAGTTGGAATCCAAGCGGAGGCCGGTGGCGACGATTGTGATCGATCACCTGGAACGGCCCACGGAAAACTGATCCCGAAAAGAAAAAACGGCAGCGATCGCGCTACCGTTCCGGCCACGATATGACTCGCGCTTGTGGCGTGAGCCCCTCCGAAGTGGCAAAGCCGGGAGCCAAGGGGTATCTCCACCGGCATGAGTATCGGGCGCGACGGTGCGTGCTAGATTAGTCGCCGCCGAAAATACTTGGCGAGCGAAACCGTCGGAGTGTTCTTCGCGGACCAGCCGTTGAGGATGCTATGATTCCTCTCGAACCCGTCTAACCCGCTAGAAATGCCTTCCATTGACCTTGCAGCCCTGCGGAAAGCCATGCAGGAAAACCGCTATCTCATCACGACGCATGCCATGCGCCGAATGGGCACGCGAAAAGTTTCGAACGACGACATCAAGCAGGTGATCGCGAGCGGCGACGTAATCGAAGAGCACCCCGGCAATCTGCCCGATCCGAAAATCCTGCTGATGGCGCATGTGCGCGAGGAACCTCTGTACGTTTCCTGTGCATTCGACGAGCGCTATGCTTATATCATCACAGTCCATTGGTACGACCCAACGCGCTGGGTTGACCCGTGGACGCGCAGATAGGAATTTTATGAACCAACCCACCACTTGCCCTCAGTGCGGCGGAAGCTTCGAGGCCAGGACCATCACCCACCAACAACCCTGGGGCGACGAACTCTACGAGTTCGAGAACGTCCCGGCTCTGGTCTGTGCGCAGTGTGAAGAAGTCTGGCTTAGCGCGGAAGTCGCGCAGCTAATCGAATCGGTTATCAAGCGCCATCCCCAGCCCAAGCGATATCACCAAGTGCCGGTGTTCTCACTGGCGGAGTTTTCGGTTTAGGGATTACATGGCCTACCGGGCGCGCAAAACCGAACACGCTGGTGCCAAGCACGGCAATGGAGCTTACTGGGGCCGGAAGTGGGCAAAAAGGAAAGCAGTAAGATCCGTCGCCGCAACTGGAAACGCGAACTCGCCGCCGCGCAGCAACTCGCATCGTCCTAACTTCCCGCCCGTGGCCATCGGCTGCAAGACCGACCGCAATCCTTGCCGAAGCGAAAGCGCGTGCCCCACCGGACAGTGAAACATTGATATTCTTGACGCGATGAGAATCGGCGTCTTCACTCCCCTCCTGTCGCAGTTTTCCCTGGAAAAAGTGTTCGAAAAGCTGCGCACCCTGAATATTTCGACAGTCGAACTGGGCACCGGAAACTATCCCGGCGATCCGCATTGCAAGCTGTCCATGCTCGAAGACCGGATCGCGCTCAAGGAATTCAAACAGAAGTTCGCGGACAACGGATTCTCCATCAGCGCGCTCAGCTCACATGGCAATCCGCTGCATCCCAACAAGGACGTCGCCAAGGCGTATGCCGAGACCAGCCGCCGGACCATACGACTGGCCGAGAAGCTGGGAGTGCCGGTCGTCATCGATTTTTCGGGCTGCCCCGGCGATAGCGACAAAGCCAAGTATCCCAACTGGGTGACGTGCCCCTGGCCGCCGGAATATCTGGACGTGCTGGCGTGGCAGTGGGAGAAAAAAGTAGAGCCGTATTGGACGCGGCACGCCAAGTTCGCCTCCGATCACGGCGTGAAAGTCGCCATCGAAATGCATCCCGGCTTCGTGGTGTACAGCCCGGAGACGGCGCTGCGCCTGCGCGAAGTCACGGGCCCAGCGGTCGGCTGCAACTACGATCCCAGTCATATGTTCTGGCAGGGGATCGATCCCATCAAAGCCATTCGCGTGCTAGGCGACTCGATTTATCATGTGCACGCGAAGGACACCCAGATCTACTCCTGGAACCTGCCGAAGACTGGCGTACTGGATACCAAGCGGTACACCGACGAGCAGAATCGCGCGTGGATTTTCCGCGCCTGCGGCTTCGGGCACTCCTACGCGTGGTGGACCGAGTTCATTTCGACGCTGCGGATGTTCGGCTACGACTACGTGCTGTCCATCGAGCATGAGGACACGCTGATGTCGCCGGATGAGGGGCTGACCAAAGCCGCGGCATTTCTGAACCAGATCGTGATCCGGGACCAGCCGACCGCCCCCTGGTGGGTATAGTCGCGTGTGGCGCGGGATCGCAAACCCGTGGCGCACGCGTGGCCGAGTGGACCGCGAGCCGTTCATCGTTTGGATCACCGGCAGTCTGTGTTCTAGACCAGCTATATTTTGGGCGACCAGCCCAGCAGGCATGATCGCCTGCCCCTCAGGACTTGACCGTTATTCCACTCCGAACGCCAGCAGCACGTTCCCCGGACTTCCTCCGCCCAACGCCGCATAGCCCGAAGTCATGAACAGCATTCCGCCCACCACCACCGGCCCCGGGCCGTTGATCCCGCCTCCTTTGGCCGCCACGCCGTTCACGGTCGAGTACTCGTGCGCCGCATTGTACTCCCAGATGATTTTGCCGTCAGCCGACGCGTACGCCCGCATGATGCCGTTGCTGGACGCCGAAAAAACCACGCCGGGAATCGCCGTGACCGCGGCCGATTGCGCCTGGATGCAGTTGGGATCGCGAGCGCTTTTGCACGGAATGGGCGGAGGACGCGTGGACCACACCCGCTCACCGTTCTGGATCATCACCGCGGTGAGGCCGCCCGCCTGTTCCGGACCCCAGCTTGCGTCCGCGTTGGCGAAATACACCAGGCGCCCGTCGGTCGCCGAACCCCATTCGATTCCGCCCAGCGCGCTGCCTTTGCCAATGCGGTCCTGCCACATCACCGTGCCCTGTTTCTCCGGATCGAGCGCCCATCCGATGCCCGATTTTTGCCCGACGATGATAACATCGTGACCGTTGGGAAGCGTGCGCAGAATCGGTGAGCTGCCGAAATCGAAATCCGGGCCTTGATCCGGTGGGCAGGTTTCCGATCGGGTTTTCGACGCATTCGAGCAGTTCCCCACCACAAAAGCGTCGTTCTCCGTGAGCTGTTTGCTCCAAACCACACGCCCCGTTTTGAGATCGAACGCCATCACTGCGTCCGAGGTCGGCGCGGCGGGCGCAGTGTAGGCATCTCCCGTTGCGGCGTAGACGAGGCCGCGCTTCAAGTCGATCGACGGCGCGGACCAGATCGCCGCGCCCGCCGGACCCCACAGTTGCTTGCCGCGCGAGGTTTTCTTCAACCGCTTCGGCTCCTCCGGAATCGTGTAGGTTTTCCAGATTTGTTTTCCGGTCTCGGCGTCATAAGCGACCATGCTGCCGCGAAATGTGCAGCACTCATACGCCGGATTGCCGCCCGCCAATTCTTCGAGCGACGCGACCGGCACGTACAATCGTCCTTCGGCCAGCGCCGGCGCGCCGGTGACGCGAGCAATGGGATGCGCATCGGCGCGTTGCATCCAGATTTGTTTCCCTGTCTGCGCGTCCACCGCGTATACGTTTGCCTTCACGTCCCCGAAATACACCGCGTATCGACTCTTATCCGATCCGGTTTTCACCGGCCCGATACTCGGCGCCGTCCGCACGCCGCCGGATGCCTGGAACGACCAATACACGCACCCTGTTTCCGCATCGAGCGAATAAACGAAGCCTGTATCGGCTCCAACATAGACGCGTCCGCCGGCGATCGATGGTTGGCCGTACATCGAACTCGCGTTGGGAAATCCGAATGCCCATTTCAGCTTCAGCTTCGGCGCCTGATCCACGGTAAGGCCCGCCGCGGCGGCCGTTTGAAATCGGGAATTGCCCAAATCGCCGCCCCATCCGTTCCACGTCGGTCCCTTGGTTGGATCTGCGAATGAACTTGCCGCGCAGCGATTCGACATCGCCGACGCATCGCCCGCCGCCGACGCCCCCAGCGGCCGGCCCGCGATGTATTCCGCCACCTGCCGTCGCTGTTCGACGCTCAAGGAACGCGCTTGCTCCACCATCGCGCCGGACGTCATCGCATCTAGGATCGATTCCGGCGTGCGCTGCCGCAATAAATCGCGATCGGGAGCGCGGCTGTCGGGCGCCGGTGCAGAGTGACACTGCGCGCAATGCTCCTCGAACACGGCAATTCCTCGAGCGCCCTGCGCCGCCGCGAATCGCGACGCCAGACAAAGCTCCACACCAACGTAAAGCACCAGGATCGCGATTCGTTTCATTTGGCCTCCGCACTCCTGCGCGACGTTTCGGCGAAGCATTTCTCTTGAGCGCAATCCACAATCTAGCATGCTCGATTTCGAATTACACTGAAGAAAGAGTGTCCAGCGCAATCCTTCCTCCGCGCTTCACCCCTCATCCCGGGAATAACCCCAGGCACGACGCGGAGACCGCCGCTTTCCGCATTCTGGCCGCCATCACCGTCTGCCATCTCCTCAACGACATGATGCAGTCCGTGGTCCCCGCCATGTATCCGATCCTGAAGGCCTCCTACCATCTCGACTTCAGCCAGATCGGCATGATCAGCGCGTCGCTGCAAATCACCGCATCGCTGCTCCAGCCGATGATCGGCGCCTATACCGACGCTCACAGCAAGCCCTACTCGCTGGCCATCGGCATGGGATTCACTCTCACCGGATTGCTGCTGCTCTCTTCCGCCCCCAGTTTTCTTGCGATCCTGGTTGCGGTCGCGCTGGTCGGCGTCGGGTCGGCCGTGTTTCATCCCGAATCCTCGCGCATCGCTCGCTTGGCTTCCGGCGGACAGCACGGGCTGGCGCAATCCTTGTTTCAGGTGGGGGGAAATGCCGGATCCGCCACCGGCCCTCTGCTCGCCGCCTTCATCGTGCTTCCGAAAGGGCAACACAGCATTGCGTGGTTTTCCATCGCCGCCCTGATCGCCATCGTGATCCTGATCCAGGTCGGGACTTGGTACAAGAGCCACCATCCGCCTAGCGCGAAGCGCCCGGCGACTACAGCGCACCCAACCCTCCCGCGCCGGAAAATCGCCCTGGCGATGATCGTGCTGGTGGCGCTCATTTTCTCGAAATATATCTATCTGGTCAGCATCAACAGTTACTACACGTTTTACCTGATGAGCAAATTCCACGTCTCCGTGCGAAGCGCTCAGATTCACCTGTTCCTTTTCTTAGGCGCCGTCGCTGTCGGAACCTTCGCGGGAGGACCCATTGGCGACCGTATCGGCCGCAAGTACGTCATCTGGTGCTCGATCCTGGGCGTCCTGCCCTTCACCCTCGCTCTGCCCTTCGCGAATCTGTTTTGGACCGCGGTCCTCACCGTCATCATCGGCCTGGTGCTGGCCTCGGCCTTCTCCGCGATCCTGGTGTATGCCCAGGAACTGGTGCCCGGCCGCGTCGGTGCCATCTCCGGCCTCTTTTTCGGATTGGCCTTCGGAGTCGCCGGGATCGGAGCCGCCCTGCTCGGCCGCCTTGCCGACTCGACCAGCATCACCTTCGTCTACCGGCTGTGCGCCTTCCTCCCCGCCATCGGCCTGCTCACTGCATTCCTTCCCAACCTGGAGTCCCCGCGCAAGCCGTAACTAGCGCGGTCCGTCCCCTTTTTTCAACTCAAGACAGTAAGATAGACCACAGAACAGGGAGGCGCCCGATGCGGAGACGCGCCCTGATGCGGAGGTGACAAATGATTCCCCCCTCGAGAATCGTGATGATGGTGACGATCGGAGCCCTCGCGACCGTCGCGCTATCCGCACAGCGGCCCACTTGCCACAATTGTCCGGGAACCTACATTGAGCGCGCCGAACTCGACGCCTACGCGAAGCGCGCCATGGACAATGGACTCACCGATCAACAAGTCCGCTCCGTCGATCTCGGCAAGAGCCAGTTGGGGCTGGGGATCGTTTACCGCGGCAAGCTCGATCAGCCGGCGAAGAATGCGGTCGCCGAGCACGATTTTATCAGCGAGGTTTATCACATCATCGAAGGCTCGGCGACGCTCGAGACCGGCCCGGAGTTAGTCGACGCAAAGCAGCGTCCCGCGACGCTCCAAACCGTGCGCGAGTACAACGGTCCTGGCAAGAGCGCGGCGTCCATCACCAACGGAGTGACGTATCACCTGAAGCCCGGCGACGTCATCATCATTCCCGCGGGCACCGGACATCTGTTCACCCACATTGACGATCACATCGTTTACCTGATGGTGCGCATCGATCCCGATAGAGTGGTCCCGCTCAAGAACGAGGCGCAATCCAAGGCTTATCTCGCGAGTCCAGCCAAAAGAGGTACCGAGAAATGACCGGTGGCACAAACTTTAGTCTGTGATGTGGCGCGGGCCGCCAGGCCTGCTGACCCGAGAGTCATCTCGGCTTTTTTCCCGCACCCTTCTGCTTTTCCGTGGTGCCATAACTTTTCCAAACGAACATCCCTGGGCAGCCCACTGGATCAGCGCGTTTGACTCAACTACAATGGAACAGCGATGGGAAACTGAAACACTCCTTGAAAGGGCACCTATGACGGAAAAACAGAAAAACCAACCCAACAACGATACGCAAGGCGATCTCGGACGCCGCGACTTCGTAGCTCTCTCAGTGGCCGCCGGAGTTGCCGCTTCGGCAAATTCGGCCTCGGCGGCAGCTCTCGATCTCGTCGAGACCGACGTCGAAATCAAAACTCCCGACGGAACCTGCGACGCCGCGTTTATCCGTCCGAAGACCGGCTCTCATGCGGGCGTGATCATCTGGCCCGACGCATTCGGCTTGCGGCCCTCCATGCGCGACATGGCCAAGCGCATCGCTGCCGAAGGCTACTCCGTGCTGGTGCCGAATCCGTTTTACCGCGTCTCCAAAGCGCCCCAGTATCCCGATGCCTCGGGCGTCAATTTCGCGACTGAGCGCGCCAAGCTCGGGCCGTTGATGGGGTCGGTGAACGCGGCCGGCGCCGCTGAGAAGGACGCGATCGCCTACGTGGCCTTCCTCGACGCTCAAAAGGAAGTGAACAAGTCGAAGAAGATCGGAACTCAGGGCTATTGCATGGGCGGACCGCTGGTGGTCAGAACCGCCGCTACGGTGCCCGATCGCATCGGCGCCGGCGGATCGTTCCACGGCGGAGGGTTGGTAAATGCCACGCCCAATAGCCCGCATCTGCTCGCCCCGAAAATCAAGGCGCAGATGTATTTCGGCATCGCGTCCAACGACGACAAGAATCAGCCGGATGCCAAGGACAAGCTGAAGGAATCGTTCGGTGCGGCACACGTCGTCGCCGAAATCGAAGTTTACGGATCGAATCACGGCTGGTGCGTGCCCGATATGCCCCCTGCGGCTGGCGTACCCATCTACAACAAGGCCGACGCCGAAAAGGCTTGGGGCCACCTGGTCGCGTTATACAAGGCCGGCCTGGCCTAACCACCCGCGCTTTGCTTCCTGACGCGCCCGCCGGCTTTTCTTGAGGCGCGACCGCCAGGGAGCGCGTTCCGATGTGGCGCACGCACCTTGCGTGCCGTGTCGACACTCATGTCGACACCGTTTTGGGCGTGAGGCGCGACAGTATGTGGCGCTCGTCTCACGCCCCGCCCGTCAGGGCGCGTAAGCGTGGGGCTTCTTCTCTCCTCGGAAACCTACTGCCGCTCCTTCGCCGCCAGCAGCGTCGCCTTCCCGCACTCCTCCGCCACCGTAAGATACCGATTCACCGTCTCCTTGCCGACCACATACGGATTCGGATCGCCCGGCTTCCGCCTCTGAAGCGCATCCAGTTTCGCAAGCGTGCTGTCAAACACCGTGTGATTGGTGATGAAGACATCCGCCCCCGCCCCCACCGCTACATCGCGAAAACGCCCGGCGGACTTCACATATGCCTCCAGCATCGCGATCGGTGTTCGAACACTGATCGCCGTTCCGCCCCACTCGACAGCCAAATGCGGCTGCCCCAGATCCTTCACCGGGACCAGCGTGGAGATCGTGCCCGCCGTATGTCCCGGCGTAATGTAGAGCGTCAGCGTCGTGTCACCCAATTTGAGTTTTTCGCTGTCGGTCGCGATCATGTCCCGCTGCGGCTTGGGATTGCGCGTATCGCGATCGGCCAGATCCCAGTCCGCCGCGCTCATGATCAGATGCGGATGGAACTGGTCCTGGAGAAACTTCGCGCCGCCGTCGTGATCCCCGTGGCCATGGCTGATGAGCACGTACTTGATCTTGGATGGGTCCAGGCCCAGCTTCTTCAATCCATCGGCGATCTCAGCTTCGGTCGCGTAATTGTACAGCGTGTCGATCACGATGATGCCGTCCGAAGTCGTCACCGCCCAGGAGCCATGAACTTTGGTCCCGATGAAATACAGATTGTCGAATACCTTCGCCGGCTCCGCATACCATTGCTCGCGAGGCGGGTCCGGACGCGGCGTGGCGGCGCCTCTCAATGCACCTGCCCCTCCGCCCCGAGCCGGTGTTGCCGCGGGAGGCGCTACCGCGGGACAAGCGATGTCGTAGACCCCCTTCAAATCCTCGCGCGCCGCCGCTTTCGCCGCGTTCCGATGGGCGTCCACGGTGTCGGTTATGGATTGTCCTTTGATCGTCGAAGCAGCGAGCCCGGCGACCAGGCAAGCGGCGCTCACAAAATCGGTCAGAGAGGATTTCATAGATTCACTCCACAGTTTCGATGTGCTTTCAGACCTTCGATACTCGTGGCGCTGGTCAGGCTCAGACACATTCTGGAGCCGATATATTTCCGAAGACGCCCGCGCTATTGTGACGGTGGCTTCGGCTTCTTCAAATCCCGCTGATGGTCCAGATAACTCTCCCCATCGCTGATCCATGTCGGTGCCGACTGGCCCTTCAAATACGTATCAAACCACGCAAAAATGCGATGCTGATAATCCACCTGATCGGCCCTCTTGCGCAAGCCGTGGTCCTCGCCCTGATACACCAGCAGCACCACGTTCTTCTTGGCGCGCCGCGCGATGTTGTACAGCTCGATCCCCTGATGGTAGAAAACCGTTCCGTCTGCGTCGCCCACTTCGATCATCAAAGGCGTGGTCATGGTCGACACCGAGAATACCGCCGAATTGCGAATGTACGCCTGAAGATCCTCATACAGCGGAACGCCCATGCGCTGCTGGCCGGTTTCGATATGGTCGGTCTCGGCGATACCGGAACTCCAGTGATGGTTCCCGTAGTTGCTCACCAGATCCGTGATCGGCGCGCCCGCCACCGCCGCCGCGAAAACGTGCGTGTGTGTAGCCAGGAACGCCGAGTCGAATCCGCCCCACGAGTGGCCGATGATGCCGACCTTATGTTCATCCACCGCGCCCTTTGCGATCACCGTCTTTACAGCCGTGGTGACACAATCGGCCACGGAGAGTCCCGGATCGCCCCTCTGGAACACGATGTCCGGTTCCAGCGTGAAGTAACCGTGGGAGGTGAACGCGCTCACGCTGTAGTAACTGCGCTCGGATGGCACGATGTAGCGATGCAGGCCGTCCGAAAGTTTCTCGTACATGTACACGATCATGGGGTATTTCTTGCCGGCCTCGTATCCCGCCGGATAATACAGCGTGCCCTGCAAGCGCGTTCCATGCGAGTCCTTATACTCGATCAATTCGGTGTGGCCCCATGCATATTTGCTTTGAAACGGATTCGTCTCGGTAACGCGCTTGGCCTCTTTCAGCTCAGGTCCGCCAACGAAGACGTTGGGCGATTCCTCGTAGGTTTCCGACACGTACTCGAACACGGGAGCGTCGGAAGCCTTGGCCAGGCGTTCGATGCTCTTGTCGGCAAAGACCAACCTCTCGGGCGCGGCGGCGCCTGGGCGCAGCACGGCGTATCCCGACTTCTTCGACCAGATTCCGAACAGGCTCAGATACACCGGTTTTGCGAGATCGATCGACTCCTCTTCCGGGTCGAGACGAACCAGGCGATGGCGCACCTGTTCTGCCGCGCCATTCGTCAGGCGAGTTGCATGCGCGCCATCCGGCGACACTTTCCACACATCGAATTTGTCGTACAGAATCACCTCGGCGTCGTTCTTAGTCCACCCGCCAACACCGAAAGGCGGCTTGATCGGAGCGGTGTTGTCCGATTCCTGATTGATGAACGACGTCTTGATGTTCTTGGTGATGTTGACCGCCGCCGCCGTGGGCTTGGTGACGTCGATCACCCAGTACTGATCGTGGTCCACGTACATCAGGTAGCGTCCACCGGGGCTAGCTTCGAGGTAGCGGTCTTCCGACAGCTTTTCCTTGAGCTTGGTGCGCTGCCCGTTGGCCACATCCACCAGGTAAATGTCCGCGTAGGGGCGCCCGATACTCCGCTCCATGGCGTACTCTTTCCATTCCTGCGCGTAAGCCAGGTTGCGATGCTTGAGCAAAGTGATCTGCTCGGTGGCCGACTCAGTGCCGAGCTGTGTGAGCGTCCCCGCGTCCAGGTGCCACGCGGCCAGCATGTTCTTGCGCGCATCCTGACTGGCGTTCTTGGATTGATACGCCATCACCTCGGTGTCTTTCCAGTGCCAGATATCGAGAGTAGGTTGGTCGTCGGCTTCCGCGGCTGCGGAATCCGCGCCGGAGTTCGCTCCAGCATTGCCGCCGCGGCCGCGTCTCCCCGTTCCCGTGATCGCCCCCGACATTTTCGGATACCATTCGGCCAGGCCGAGATAGACAGTCGCGCCATCTTCCGACCAGGAGGGCCGCCGGAACGTCACGGTGCGCAGACCGGCCGGGAACTTCTGATCGGCCGTGGGATCGTAAGTCTTGCTGGCCTCGGACGATTCGCCGAGATTCTTCCAGGCAAGCGCGATGTAGGTCGGGCCATCGTGTGTGTCGTCGGTCTTGGATTTCAGCGCGGCGAGGTCCGCGCTGTCCTTACGCCACGCGAAATTGCTATAGCTCGACGCGGACGAATCCAGCACGCGGATGGACCCCGTCTGCGAGTCGAACAGTTGCACGCCGTTGCCGGTCTTATCGGGAGTAGAGATGGCCATGGCGAGAAGTTTTCCGCGGTGCTTCTGATCCTGCCACGCGAACTCGGAGACGTTCCCGAACGTCATGTTGCGGCCGGTGGAAAGTTCGCGCAGGATCAGCGTAGCGCCGGGCGTATTGTCGTCGGCCCCGTTGGCGCCGCCGCGTCCACCCCGGCCACCGCCACCGCCGCGTCCTCCCGCTGCGCCGCGTCCACCCGCGCCGGCGGCTCCTGCAGCCTCCGGCGGATAATGCCGCATCGCCAGCCAGGTTCCCGCGGGACTAAACGCGAACGATTGAATTCCGTCGATGGTAGTCTGTTCACCGGTCGCGAGATTCAGCAGCGCCAGCTTGTTCTGAACCGGCGTGTTGTCTCTGCGCATGCGATCGGCCTGCGTCTCCGAGTACCCGATGCTCGAAGCGAGCCAGTGCGAATCGGACGAGAAGGCGTGTTGCGCGCCGAATGCAATCGTCTTGGTAGTAGCCGCGGCGATGTTGGTGACGCGCAGTTCCTCGTTGCCGTTCTGGCGATTGATCCCGTAGGCCAGCCACTTGCCGTCGGGCGACAAGCCGCTCACGCCGCCGCCGCCCCGGCCGCCGCCTCCGCCGCCTCCGCCTTCCACCAGCGTTTCCCACTGGCCATATTCGGCGGGCGTCGGAGGGAGTTTCGTTTGCGCAGTCAGACTGCACGTAATCACTAGACAGCCGCAGGCGAGGGCGATAAAGGTGTAACGCATCCAAATAAAGTATCACGACTGGCGATCGCCCGGAGCGCCCCTCGCAGGATTGCCGGGAAATGTTTAGGACCGAATTCGTGCCACAAGCTCCACTTTCCCCGCACCCATTCCGAACGTCGGCTAAAGCCGGCCCCGCAAGCTAAAGCTCACGCCACAAACTTCTACCCATGCCGCAAATCCGCGCCGCAGCTCGCGCAATGCGACCAGCCCGGGTCCACGGCCCGATTGCACGCCCCGCAGATGTTCGCAAAAGGTGTTCCGCAAGCCGTGCAGAAAGCGCCGTTCGACTTGATGGTGGTTCCGCACGTTGGGCACGACCGCGGAAGAGGGTCGCGCATGATGAAATACAGAATGATGCCGATCCCGTTGGGGATGAGAATGCTCAACCAGGTCCACATCGTGGACCGCATCCCTCGTCGGCGGGCGTCTCCGTTCACGTAGCCAATGAGCACTGCATAGACCAGCAGGATCATCCCCATCAGCGCGGAGAAGCACATCTGAAAAGGTAACGGCCAAAGGGACAGGTTGGCGTCTTTCGGAATCGCCTCCAACTGGAGCAGCGAGGCGAATCCCAGGCCCGTGCCCACTGCAATCACCCAGGCCGCCCCGGGGATCACTTTCAACTCTTCAGGAAACCGGCTCATACACCCTCCTTACACGTCTACCCAACATCGTCGCGGCCGCTGCCGCGGTCATCCACACAAATACCGTCGATGAGAGAAACCAGCCCACTCCGCTTACCACATTCGCGCCGAGCACAACCAGCGAACCTCCCGCCAGAGCTCGAATCACAGTCCAGGTCGAGAGGCTCACGGCCCATCCGAACACCGCCAGCGCGGCGAGCATCGCGTTTTCGCGCCGCCGGGCCGCTGCGGCTTCGCGCTGGTGGACGATTCGCATCCGCGTCCGCTCCATCAAGCCCTGGGGTGCGAGCGGTTGCCGAAGTTGCGGCAGACCGCGCGTGTAAGAATCCCACACGAGCAATTCGCGGCGGCAGATCTCGCAGGCGCCGGAGTGCCGGTCGACGCGTCTCCGCTCTCCGGGGTCGAGCGCATCCGCAGCGTATAACGGAAGCATCGCCTGAATGGACTCGTGTTCCATGTCGTGTTCCATGTCCTGTCGCGTCTCGTGTTCCTTCATTGGCTCCGCCTTCCTTCAGATCGCCGTTTCACCGCGCCGCGCAGACCTTCAAGCGCCCGATGCAAGCGGCTCTTCACCGTCGCGAGCGGCACGGCGGCCACTTCGGCAATCTGCTCCAATCTCATTCCCTCTTCAAAACGCAAGCTCAACACTTCCCGATGAATCGCCGGCAGTTCCTGCATGCCCGCGGCAAGAATCGCCGCGCGCTCGGATTCCAGAAGCTCCTCGAGCGGGTCGAGTCCGGGCGACCGCAAACGGTCCGCGGCGGTGGTCCGCGAGTCATCCTCCCCTGCATATGGCTCATCCAGACTGCTGCCGCGTTGCCGGCGCAAGTGGTCGATCGCCAGATTGTGCGCCACTGAAAACAGCCAGGTATCGAAGCGGGCGCGCGCGTTGTAGCGGCCGATCTTCTCCATCACACGCAGCCAGGTCTGCTGAAACAGGTCATCCGCTAATGCCGGGTCGTGGACCAGGCGGCACAGATATCGGTACAGGCGATGCTGGTAGCACGCCAGGATCGCGGTCAACGCTTCCGGATCGCCCCGTTGCAGGCGCAGGATCTGATCGTCGGCACTGCTGTAGGTTTCCGGATTCACGGCAGCCGCGAGGATCATGGTACCAATCCGTATACGAAGCACCGTGGCGAAAAGACCCGTGACAGCGGGGTGGATATCAAGTACTGTGAAAAGAGAACTTGCAGGTAATCTCTGGAATCGCCAATGGCGATACAACTCACTGCGGAACAGGAGCAGAGACTTCAGGCTGTCGTCAACGCCGGAGCCTACGCGTCCGCCGAAGAAGCGCTTAACGCATCGCTCAGCGTTGTGGAGGAAGCTGCGGCCCACGACTTCGAGGGGACGCAAGAAGAGCTGGAGGGTCTGATGGAAGGCGTCGGCTCCAAGGAGCTTTCCGAAGAGGAGTTCTGGCGTTCGGCCGACTCGCAAACGAATGCCATGCTGGCGAACTCCAAGAACGGCCCGCGTGAGTGAGTGTCACGTATCGCGAGGCAGCACAGACGCATCGGGGAGGAAACGGGGACACATGTCCCTGTTATCCGTTTCGCGTTGACAAATGTCAATTGACATTTTACAGTCGGACGATGATCGAGAGCTTTAAACATAAGGGCCTGCGCAATTTGTTTGAACAGGACGATGCCCACAAGGTTAAAGCCGATCAAGTTGACCGTTTGCGGTTAATCCTTTCGGCGCTGGACCAAGCCAGTGACGTGCAGGATATGAACCAGCCCACGTTTCGGCTCCATCCACTCAAGGGCAACCGCAAGGGCGTCTGGGCGGTGACAGTGAGGGCCAACTGGCGAGTGACTTTCCGCTTTGAGGGTGGCGACGCCTACGACGTGGATTTGGAAGACTACCATTAGGAGGGACGATGCTATGCCGATGAAAAATCCCGTTCACCCCGGCGCACTCGCCAAGGCGAACCTTGACGAACTTAACTTAAGTGTGGCCGAGGCAGCGAAAACGATGAAGATCACGCGCCAGCAGCTTCACAACGTGATGCAAGGTAGAAGCGCCGTCACGCCTGAGATGGCGCTGCGCTTTGAAAAGGCCTTCGGCGGCAGCGCCGACATGTGGCTGCGAATGCAGGCCGCGTATGATCTTGCCCAGGCACGAAAGAACCAACGCAAAATGAACATCCCGCGCCTTGTCGAGCATCCGTCGCTTTGAGCGCGTGAATGTGTTGACGGTGAATAAGGTATCGTTGTCGCTAATGCTGACGCTTGTGGAAAACAGGGAATTGGCCGCTTATCGAATGTTGAACCCCGCGCACTGAACCCCCGCTGCCTCGCTCACTTCAAACCCGCGAACGTCGGCGCCGATGGGACCTTTCCTCAGCCGAGCCTCGAATTCATCCAAGACCTTGAGCGATCCGTTGGCGTGCACCTCCACCCGGCCGTCGTCCAGATTCCGAGCCCATCCCGTCACCCCCAAATCGCGCGCCGCGCGTTGCGCGAAGTAGCGAAATCCTACGCCCTGGACGCGCCCGGAGATGAGGTAACGGCGAGCTTCAAGTGCTTTCATCCTCAGTAAGTTTACCGAGTTCAACTCGGGTAATCCATTAGGTCGCGCTCGAAATTCCCCGTACAGCGGGACTACGGCGAATTCTCATGTTATATTCCGACCATGCGGGCCCTGCCGGCGGCGATTTCGCCAGCGATTATACGCGCCATCCGGGAGGCAATTTTGCAGGCTGCCACGCGGGGCTTTGCGCGCGTTTGCGCGCGCCCTGACGGGCGCGCCTCAAGGGTGCGTTTGTCGCGGACATGGTTCGTAAGCTGGTTGGCGGCACTGTTCGCCATTCCCTTCACGGTATCGGCTCAGGATTTCCTCACGCTGGAGCAGGCTTCGTCGCGAACCGGGAGCGATGCGGTGGCGGTGTTTGAGGGCCGCACCATCTTCGTGCGCGGACAGGTGGCGGCCGACCCGGTGTGGGCGCTGGATACCTACTACCTTCCGATTCGCGATGCGAGCGATCATGGCTTGCTGCTTCGCGGCGGTCTGGAGCAGTTCTCCGGGGTGAAGCCGGGCGATTGGATCGAAACATCCGGAGTCATTCAGAGCCGCGCTGGATTTCCCATGCTGGCGCCTTCGGTCGCACCGGGCTCGAACCGGCGTGCGATTCAAGTGGTCAGGCCCGGCGCGCCGCCGCAGCCGCTCGAAGTCAGCGTCGCGGATTTGAACAGCTTCCGGTATCTCGGCCTGACGATTCACACGAGCGCGACGGTCGACCGGGTTTCCGATAATCTGGGCGGGGAGACGCTCGAGCTGATGGATCGCGGCGCCAAGATCGCCGTGTTTCTTCCTCGCGCGCACAGCGCAGCCGCGGGCCCGCGCGAGCTTCGAGGGATTCACCCCGGCCAGCATGTCCGGATCAGCGGTCTGGCCACGCAGTATTCGCTCGAAGCGCCCCACGACGATGGATTTCAGGTGATGCTGGCGGGTCCGGAAGCGGTGGAGGCGATTCCGGCGGGATGGATGGCGCCGCCTTTAGCCGTCCTGGGAGCGATCGGGGGTATCGCGCTGATCGCCGGATTATGGTGGTATCGGGAACGCCGCCTGGGCACGCACCGGCGTGCCCTGCGCGCGTTCCACACGCTGAGCGAGGAGATCATTTCGGCGTCTTCGCCGTCGGAGATCGCCGAGAAACTGGTGAGCGTGCTGCCCACCGTGACACAAGCCACCGCAGTGCGCCTGTATCTGTATCATCGCCGCACGAAGTCGCTGGAGCGCGTGCCCACCGGCGCTAATCCCGAGCCCATGGCGGTGCCGCTGGATTCGCCACCCGAAGGTTTGGTGAGCGGCGCGGTGATGTGCTTCAAGAATCGGACGATGCTCAACGTGCCGGACGTAAGGCGCAGCCCGCTGCTTAAGATCGCGGCGAAGAAGGACCTGCCGCGGTCGGCCATGTTCCTGCCGCTGCTGGCGCAGAATGAGGCGCTGGGCGTGCTGGAGGTGGGCAACGCGCGGCGCATCGGATATTTCACGGTGGAGGAGCAGGCCGCCGCGCAGCATCTGGCCAATCAGGTGGCCGCGTCGCTGAAGCTTCAGGATCGCCAGAGCGTGCGCGAACAGTTGTTCCGCAGCGAGAAGCTGGCGGCTACCGGCCAACTCATTTCAGGCGTCGCGAGCGAGCTGCGCGCGCCCATCGAAAGCATTTTGCAGCTTTCCATTTCGCTCGCCGCCTACGGTGGACGCGCGGTTCCCGAGCGCGATCTTCAAATGCTGGCGGGGGAGAGCCAGCGCGCGTCGGAAATCGTCTCGCGGCTGGTGTCGTTCGCGCGGCCCGAGGATTCGGCGGCGCGGCCGGTGGATGTCAATGCCTTGGTTGCGGGCCTGATGGAATTTCGCGATCCGGAATGGAAGACGCTGGAGCTGCGCGTGCAGAACCGGCTGGCGACCGAGCCGGCTCTGGTGATCGGAGTACAGGGCCAGATGGAGCAGGTGTTCCTGAATCTCCTGATCCACGCCGAACAATGCGCCGCCGAGGCGCCGGGTAAAGCGATTTCCGCGGCCAGCAGCATGATCGGCGGACGAGTGCTGGTGGAGATCGGGTACGCCATGGCGCCGCGCGGGACGCAGGAGCAGTCCGTCGGCGATCTGGCGGCGGGTGTGTTTTCTCCGGATCCTTTCTCGCGTGACGTGTTGTCGCGCGACCTGTCGTCACACGACTTATCTTACGAATTGCCGAGCTCGCCGTCTTCGAGAGGAGCATCTGTGGCGACGGACGCCGTGGAAACGGAAGGAGTGGGGCTGGCGGTATGCCAGGGCATCATTCAGAGCCACGGAGGCGAGATTCGCTTTCGCACGCGCCCGGGGTCGGCGCGATTCGAGATCGATCTGCCGCTGGCGCCCGCCGCCGGCGACGACGCGTATTCGGGCGACGCTCGCCGCGTGGCCAGTACGCTGACGTTACTGCTGGTGGACTCGGACGCGGCGGGACAGCGCCAGCTTACCAAGGCTTTGAGCGGCGGAGGTCATCGCGTGGTGCCGACCACGGTGGAGGAAGCCGCCGATCTGTGCCAGCGCCTTCGTTTCGACGCGGTGTTCTGGGCGCTGCGGCCGGGCGGCCCCACGTCAGCTCGGCATGGTATGGATTTTCAGGAACGCTTCCGCGAGCACGTGCCGGTTTTCGTCCTGGTGAGCAATGCCTACGATCCGGATCTGGCGCGCAGTATCGAAGGCGGCGGCGGGTTTCTGATCGCGCGGCCGATTCAGGAATCGCAGCTCAATGCGGTTCTTCAGAAGATCGAGGCGATGAGCCAGTCGCGGCAGTAGGGGACATCTCTGGTCCAGAACACAGACTAAAGTCTGTGCCACCATCAGGAGGTGCCCGAGATCACCGACGCCTCGTATTTCCACGGTTGCGCCGACCAAATCTTTTCACCGGTCGATGAGGCCGCGCTGCTGGAAATTCTCGACCGCGCGTCGCGCCAGCAGGTCCCGGTGACCATTCAGGGCGCGCTCACCGGCGTCACCGGCGCGGCGGTTCCGCAATCCGGCTGGGCGATTTCGCTCACGCGCATGAATCGTCTGGAGATTCAAACGGGGACGGATGCGCGCGCCCTGACGGGCGCGCCTCAAACGGGCGCGCAAAGGGCCATCGTGGGACCGGGCGTGCTGCTGCGCGATCTGCAATCGGCCGCGGCGCGAGCCGGACTTTACTACGCGCCCGATCCCACCGAGAACACGTCGTCGCTGGGCGGAAACATCGCGGCGAACGCCAGCGGGTCGCGCGGTTTCCGTTTCGGCGCGACCCGCGAGCATGTGCTGGCGCTTCGCGTTGCGTTGATGGACGGACGTGTGATCGACGTGCGGCGCGGTCAGACGGTCGATTTCGAGGTTCCCGCGATCCGGCTGCCGCGCACCACCAAACATTCCGCCGGATACCGGCTGGTGCCGGGGATGGATCTGGTCGATCTGTTCATCGGCAGCGAGGGCACGCTCGGCGTGGTGACACAGGCCGAATTGAAACTGCTGCCCGCGCCGGGCGAGTTGATCTCGGGCGTGATTTTCTTTCGCGACGAAGCGGCGGCGCTGGATGCTGTCGATCGATGGCGAGCGCCCTCTTCAGATCAACGACAGGGATTGCGCATGCTCGAATATCTGGATCGCGCATCGCTTCAGATGCTGGACGTCGCTCACGGAGCTGCGTTGATGATCGAACAGGAGGGCGACGTCGATCTGGATATGACCGGGGCGCTGGCAGATGAGTCGTGGTTCGCTGTTTCAGCCGCGGATCGCGAACGCTTCCGCCAATTCCGCCACGCGCTGCCGGAGCGCTGCAACGATCGCATCCGCCGCAGCGGTTTCATGAAATTGAGCACCGACTACGCAGTGCCCCTCGAACACACCCGCGACATCATGCGGATTTACCGGCGTGAACTGGACCGCGATTTCGCGGGGAATTACGTAATCTTCGGCCACATCGGCGACGCGCATGTGCACATCAACACGTTCTCGGAGTCGCCTCGGCAATTCGAGCGAGCCAAGGCGTTGATGGACGATCTGGCGCGGGAAGCGGTCGCGCTTCAAGGGACGGTCGGAGCCGAGCACGGACTGGGGAAGCGCAAAGCGCACTTGCTTCAGGTTCAATATTCGCCCGAGGAAATCGAGGCGATGCGCGCGGTGAAGCGGCGCTTCGATCCGCAGTGGCTGCTGGGGCGCGGGACGATTTTTTCTTAACCGCTCCCTTGGCGCAAGCGCAGCTTGGTCGCGTCTCGTTGAGAACGCACTCCCTAACGGTCGTGCATCGAGCGCGGGCGTGGGATAATACCAGCAACGATGGTGAGAATCGCGCTTCTATTGACGTTGGTTCTGGTGTTGAGCGGATTGCAGTGTGCCGCGTCATGCGCGGCGGTGACGGTGGAAGCGCCGTGTCACCATCACCAGTCGGCTCCACATCATCATCAAGACGGGGCGGCCTGCTCCCAAGAACTGGTTCTGGATCGGGTTCACTCGCCTGCTATCGACCATGGGCTGGAGGTTCGTGGCACGCCGGCGCCCCTCCCCAAGAGCCCCCACCCTGGCGGGTGGGGTTGGAACGCGTTCTCGTCGGATCTCCACGCCGCGCTGAGCTGCCATCGCCAGGACGCGGGCTCGTTCCTCTCTCTACGTATCTGATTTCTCCGGTCGCCTCGCGTTCGCGAAAAGACCAAAGCTCGCTAGAAACGACTGGAGAACTGCATGCGATTTCCAAGAACTGTGGCACTGTGTGTGCTGGTTGCCGCCTGTTTGCGCGGTCAGGCGCCGGGTCAACCGGCGGATCAGGACCCAGGTCAGGACCCAAGTCAGCCGCCGGGTCAGCAACAGCAGCCGCCAACTCCGCCGGCGTCATCAACGCCGCCGACGTCACCGATGTCATCCATGCCAGGAATGAATCACCCCATGGATCACAGCACGATGCAAGGGATGGATCACAGCATGATGCACGGCATGAATATGGGCATGAACCAGGCAAGCATGTACCTGATGAATCTCGCGTCGGGAACTTCGGCCAATCCGGAATCGTGGCCCATGCCGATGATCATGACCAGTCTTGGATCCGGCTGGACTGGGATGTTCATGGCCAACGGGTTCATCGTGGATACCCAGGAATCCGGGCCGCGGGGCGGCGACAAACTGTATTCGACCAACTGGTTCATGGGCGCGTTTCAGCACCCGCTGGGGTCGAAGGCGGCGTTCGAATTCGATGTGATGCTCAGCCTGGAGCCGGCCACGATCGCGGACCGGCGATATCCCGAGCTGTTTCAAACCGGCGAGACTGCCTTTGGAAATCCGCTGGTCGACGCACAGCATCCGCACAATTTCATCATGGCGCTGGGGCTTCACTACGTGCGCTCACTTTCCGAGCACGCGATTCTGGATCTGTACTTTGCGCCGGTGGGCGATCCGGCGCTGGGACCGGTCGCTTATCCGCATCGGGCGTCTGCGGCGGAATTGCCGGAGGCGCCGCTGTCGCACCATTTGCAGGATTCGACGCACATCGCCTACAACGTGGTCACGGCGGGCCTTTCCTATCGCAAATTCAAGTTCGAAGCCAGCGGATTTTATGGAACAGAGCCGAATGAGAATCGCTGGAGCATCGATCCGGGGCCCATCAATTCGTGGTCCGGGCGCGTGTGGTATTTCCCGGGGAAGAACTGGGCCGCGCAGGTTTCGACGGGGCGGATCACGAAACCGGAAGCGCCTCAGCCGGGAAATAATCAGGGAGATCAGGAGCGCACGACGGGGTCGCTGAGTTATTCAAGACCTGTGGGTGCCGGCCAAGCGTGGTCCTCGAGCCTGATCTGGGGACGCAATCACGACACCGGGTCGCAGCACAATCTCAATTCGTATCTGGTTGAATCGGCACTGCCGATTCAGCACAAGAATTTTGTGACCGGGCGGATTGAGCTGGTGGATAGAGACGAGTTGAGCGTGCCGGGGATCTACAGAATCGGCGAGTACACCATCGGCTACACGCGCGACGTGGATCTGATTCGCCATCTCGAAACCGGGATCGGGGCGAACTTCACTACCTACTCGCTGCCGGATTCTTTGAGGCCGCTGTATGGGAATCGTCCGGTTGGTGGAAACATTTTCGTGCGATTCCGTTTAAGGCCGCGCGCATAGTGCGCAGGCCGGCAGGGCATGGCCCTGCCCCACACATTTTCGTACGATTCCGCCCGCGCGGGCGCGTCTGACGGGGTACACTTGAATGAGAATCATTCGGCGGCTACTTCTGCGCGGTGACCAAGGAGCCTTGAATGTGTGACTGGGAGCGGGTGGAAGTCGAGGTAATCCGCACCACGGCCGTAATCATAGCTCTGCTGAGTTTGGCGAGATTCGTGCTGGAGCACGTGCGATGAACGGCTGCATCCCAGCGCAGGCTATCGGCATCATCCTCAGAAGGGAATGTTCCAGAGGGAAAATTCCAGGTAGTCGACTAGATCGGTGGGCAGTCCATTGGTATAATGTAAAATTCCTATGACAATTGCCGCCAGCGCGCCCGCCACAGTCTCAGGCAAGAAAATCATCTTATTGAGACCACGAGGTTTCTGCGCGGGGGTAGTACGCGCGATCGACGTGGTTAAGATCGCCCTGGACCTTTACGGCGCGCCGATCTATGTCCGCAAGGAAATCGTGCACAACCGCCACGTGGTGGACGAGCTGCGCGGCGCGGGGGCGATTTTTGTCGAGGAACTGGAAGAAGTCCCGCACGGGGCGCGGGTGATTTTCAGCGCGCACGGCGTATCGCCCGCGGTTCGGGCGCAGGCTCGGGACCGCAATCTTCAGGTGATCGACGCGACGTGTCCTCTGGTAACCAAAGTCCACCTGGAAGCCGTCAAATTCGCCAAGCAGGGTTATACCATCGTGCTGATCGGCCACAAAGATCACGATGAGGTGATCGGAACGCTGGGCGAGGCGCCGGAATCGACCGTGCTGTGTTCGACCGAAGCGGATGTCGATCGGCTTCACGTGCGCGACCCCGAGCGGGTTTCCTACATCACGCAAACCACGCTGAGCCTGGACGAGACCCAGAGCATCGTCAGCCGGCTGAAGCAGCGTTTCCCGAAAATCCAGGGCCCCAAGGCGCAGGATATCTGCTACGCCACCGAGAATCGCCAACTGGCGGTGAAGGCGGTGGTGCCGCTGTGCGAGTTGCTGCTGGTGGTGGGCTCGCAGAACAGCTCCAATTCGCGGCGGCTGGTGGAGGTATGCGAGAACATGGGCGTCGCCTCGTATCTCATTGACGACCTCAGTGAGGTGAAGGCGGAATGGCTTCATGGTAAGGATACGGTCGCGGTGACAGCGGGGGCGTCGGCGCCCGAGAATCTGGTCGAAAAATTGCTCGAATCTCTGCAAGCGAGCGGCTTCGATCAGCTCGAGGAAATGGAAATTAAGGAAGAAGACGTGCGTTTCAACCTGCCATCGGAGCTGGGGCGCACGGTGCAATTGCAGACGGTTTCGAGGGTATGAGCCAAGTCCAATGACGCCCAGTCTTCAAATCGCCGATCAATTGGTGACCGCGTGCGCGGAGGCCAATCGACGCGCGGTGAATTACCTGCTCGGCTTGCAGAAGCAAGACGGATTCTGGTGGGGCGATCTCACCGCCGACACTACGCTCGAATCGGATTTCATTCTTCTGGAACTGTGGCGGCATCCGCCTGAAGCGGGAGTTTGGAATCCGCCCACGCGTCCGCTGATCGACAAGGCGGTCCGGACGATTCTGGCGCGGCAATTGCCCGACGGCGGATTCAACATTTACGCGGATGGTCCATCGGAGTTGAGCGCGAGCATCAAAGCGTATACCGCGCTGAAGCTGGCCGGGCTGGCGTATGACGATCCGCATCTTTCCCGGGCGAGGGAACGAATCCTGGCGCTGGGCGGATTGCAGCGGGCGAATTCCTACGTCAAAGTGAACCTGAGCCTGTTCGGCCTGTATCCGCGCAAGCACACGCCGTCGATTCCTCCGGAGATCATGCTGCTGGGGAATTTCATCTACCAGATGTCGTCATGGACGCGCGCGATCGTGATCCCTCTCTCGATCGTGCACGCGATGAATCCGCAGCGGCCGGTGTCGGCCGGCTTCAATCTGGAAGAACTGCTGGTTCCCGGCGCGCCTTACGAATTTCCGAACAACGAGGGCTTCTGGAGCTGGCGGAATTTCTTTCTGAAAGCTGATCGGCTCCTGAAATTCATGGAGAAGCGCATGTGGCGCGGCGTGCGCACCAAGGCCATCAAGAAGGCCGAGCAGTGGATGCTCGAACGCACGCGCTACTCGGGCGGCCTGGGCGCGATTTATCCGCCGATGTTTTACGTGATCATGGCGCTCGATCTTTTGGGATACCCCGAGGATCATCCGGATTCGAAGGAAGCCGTGCAGCAGTTCATGAACCTGCTGGTGGACGACCAGCGCGGATTCTTTTTCCAGCCGTGCTTCTCGGTGGTGTGGGATACGGCGATTGTCGCGTACGCGCTGGGCGAATCCGGGCTCGCGCCGGATCATGCGATGTCGCGGTGCGCGGATTGGCTGCTCACCAAGGAAGTCCGCCGCAAGGGCGATTGGGCGGTGAAGCGTCCCAACGTGGCGCCGTCGGGCTGGTATTTCGAATTCGCCAACGAATCTTATCCGGATATTGACGACACCGCGCAAGTGTTGCTGGCGCTGGCGCATGCGCGAGCCAACACCGGTCACGATGCGTGCGTGCGGCGCGCGGTGGATTGGCTGCTGGCCATGCAATCGAAGGACGGCGGTTGGGCGGCGTTCGACGTCGACAACAACTGGAACATGCTCAGCGCGGTGCCCTTTGCCGATCACAACGCGATGCTCGATCCCACCTGCCCGGACATTACGGGACGCGTGATGGAGGGTTTGATTGCGTCGGGCGTGGCGCGGGATCATCCGGCCATCCGGCGCGGCGTCGCGTTTCTGAAGCGCTCCCAGGAATCGGATGGAAGCTGGTACGGGCGCTGGGGAGTGGACTACATTTACGGCACGTTTCTGGCGCTGCGCGGCTTGGAAGCCGCGGGCGAGAGCGATCGCGAAGCCTACATTCTGCGCGCGGGCGAGTGGCTGCGTGCGTGCCAGAACGCCGACGGCGGCTGGGGAGAGAGCTGCGCGAGCTACGATCGCGGCACCTTTGTCGCGGCGCCCAGTTCGCCTTCGCAAACCGCCTGGGCGATTCTCGGATTGCTCGCCGGCGGCGACACCACCAGCAACAGTCTGCACCACGGTGTCGAGTACCTGATCGAAATTCAGCGGAAATCGGGAACTCAGGGGGCTGGCGGTTGGGATGAGTCGCTATCCACCGGCACCGGTTTTCCGGGCGTGTTCTATCTGAAATACCATTTGTACCGGAATTCGTTTCCGGTGCTGGCGCTATCAAACTATTTGAAAACCAGACGGACGTACAGTGAGTCGCACCAGGTGGCCCACACGAACGGAGCAAACCGTACATGAGAGTCCCGCTTTCCCAAGTCGCCGATATGGCGGCGTATATCGCCAAGAACAAGATCCGTCCTAAGCCGGAGTGGCAGAAGAATCTGGCCGCGGCCGAGGATTCCTCGAATCCCTTCAAGATCGTCCACGCGCAGATTCCTGCTTTCCAGACGGAAGCTGGGACCGGCGAGACGCGCGAGCGCAAGCCGCATCCCATGATCAACAAGCGCTTTCCGCTGGTGATGATGCTGGAGCCATTGCACGCCTGCAACCTGACGTGTACCGGCTGCGGCCGCATTCGTGAGTACGAATCGAGCATCCGGGAGCGGCTGTCGCTGGAACAATGCCTGATCGCAGTTGACGAATGCAACGCGCCCATGGTGTCGATCTGCGGAGGCGAGCCGCTGTTGTATCCCGAGATTGGTCCGCTGGTTGCCGCGATTCTCGATCGCGGAAAGTACATCCAGCTCTGCACCAACGGAATGTTCCTGGTGAAGAAGCTGAAGGATTTCAAGCCGCATCCCGGTCTGGTGTTCAACGTCCACTTGGACGGCATGGAGAAGAACCACGATATTTCGGTGGAGCGGGAAGGCGTGTTCAAGGAAGCCATCGAGGGTGTTCGGGCGGCAAAGGCGGCGGGCTTCAAGGTTTTCTCCAACACGACGGTCTATAAAGAGACCGACATGAACGAGATCTGGAAGCTGTTCGAATACCTGGAAACATTTAAGGTGGACGGCCACGCCATTTCGCCGGCGTACGGTTATTCGGCGGTCAACGATCGCGAGATTTTCATGACGCGCGAAGATGTGTACGAGAAGTTCAAGGACATCGACAAATTTTCGAAGCGCTTCCCGCTGGCGGCGAGCCCGGTATATCAGGAATTCCTCAAGGGCGATCGCGATCTGCCATGCACCGCGTGGGGCATGCCCACCTACAACGTCAAGGGCTGGAAAGGCCCCTGCTACCTGATCACGGACGGGCATTACAACACCTTCGAAGACCTGATGACCAAGACTCCGTGGGAGAACTACGGGACGGGGAACGATCCGCGCTGCGATCAGTGCATGGTGCACTGCGGCTATGAGCCGTCGTCGGCGTACGGCGTGAATTCGAAGTTCAGCGATCCGTTTAAGTCGCTGAGCTGGCTGCTTAGCTAGACATGTGGCGCACGCTTCAGCGTGCCGCTGTCGGCTTTAGCCGGCAGTCCTGCACGGGGTGTATAGTTCTGGGGTCGACACGGCGAACTGAAGTTCGCCGCTGCACGCTGAAGCGCGCGCCACACAACGAAGGTGTCGAGATGAGTCTCGACACGGCACGCATGAGTGCGTGCGCCACGTTGTGAGACCGATCCTGGTCACCGGCGCGACTGGATTCGTCGGCTGGCATATCGCACGGAAGCTTCTCGATCGCGGCGAGCGTGTGCGCGTCCTGGTTCGCGATCCCAAGCGCCTGCGCGAACTCGACGGCGTCGAGGCGGTGACCGGCGACCTGCGCGACCCGGCGTCGCTCGCACGCGCTGTTGAAGGGTGCCGCGTTGCGTTCCACGCCGCCGCGGATTACCGGCTGTGGACCCGCACGCCCGACGACATGTTCCAGTCCAACGTCGAAGGCACGCGCAATGTGCTGGCCGCGGCGAAATCGGCGGGCGTCGAACGCGTGGTTTACACGAGTACGGTCGGGTGTATCGGACTACCTGGACATGGAAATGGCGACGAACAGACTCCCGTCAGCCTCGCCGATATGTCCGGCGCATATAAGCGCTCGAAGTTTCTGGCGGAGCGGGTCGCGCTGGAATTCGCCGAAAAAGGTTTCCCGGTCGTGATCGTGAACCCAACGGCGCCCATGGGCGATCGCGACTTCAAGCCGACCCCTACCGGCAAGATTCTGGTCGACGTGGTACGCGGCGCCATGCCGGCATACGTCGATACAGGTTTGAACATCGTCGACGTGCGCGATGTCGCCGACGGGCATTTGGCGGCGCTCGATCGCGGATGCCCGGGCGAGCGGTATATTCTCGGGTCGGAGAACCTGACGCTCAAGGAGATTGTGACCATGGCCGCTCAGATCGCGGAGAGGCCCGCGCCCAGCTTTCAAGTGCCGTATGCAGTGGCTTACGCGGCAGGCACCGTCTCGACGGCCTGGGCGGGAATCACCGGCAAGGAACCGAGGGCGCCGCTCGACGCCGTGCGCATGGCGAGGAAGAAGATGTGGGTCAGTCACGACAAGGCGGCGCGTGAGCTGGGGTATTCGCCGGGCCCGGCGAGGGGCGCGATCAATCGGGCGATCGAGTGGTTTCGGGCAAATGGGTATTGCTAGAACAAAGTTTGAATTTGGGATGTGGGGCTGGCAGTCATGCCGGCGAGCCGGTCTCCCGACCGGCTTATGTTCGATCCCTTCGATTCAGCTGAAGCCGGCCCGAAAGCCGGCTCGCCGGCATGACTGCCGGCCCCACATGTCTTGACCATGGCTACTGCTAGAACCTGGCTGCTGGTTGCGGCCGAACAACGTGAATTCGACGGAATCGTGAGACGCTTTGGTGGATCTAAACCTTGGAACTGGCCGGCCAGATTCGCGGCCCAGGCCGAATTCGCTGGCGACCGCTGGCTGCTGATCGCTAACGGTCCCGGCGCGGCGCTGGTGGATCAGGCGCTCAGTCAATCGACAGGGGAGCATGGAATACAGGTGAACGGGATGATTAGCACGGGGTTTTGCGGAGCGCTCGATCCGGCGCTGCGCGTGGGGGACATTGTGCGCGAGCTGCATTCGATCGATCGGGTGGCCGTGACTGCCTCTGAGAAACACGACCTGTGGGTCCGGACCGGAGCCGCCGCAGTGGATATGGAATCGGCCACGATCGCGCGGAAGGCGTTGGAGTGGCGGGTCCCGTTTTACTCCATTCGCGCGGTCTCGGACACGGCCGGGGAGGACCTGCCGCTGGATTTCAACGCCTATCGCGCGAGCGACGGCCGGTTTTCACGGACCCGCATCGCGCTGGCGGCTCTGGCGAGGCCTGTAAGCAGGGTCCCGGCTCTGCTACGCTTGGATCGCAACTGTCAGATTGCCGCTGAATCGTTAGGAGACTGTTTTGCTCACTGCCGACTCTAGCCGCGTCACCACAAAAAGCCAAGCCGCTACGATGCAGGCCGCTGTTTACAAGGGTTCGAAATTAGTCGAGGTGGAACCGGTTCCCGTGCCCGCGATCGGCCGAGGGGAGCTGCTGATTCGCGTGGAAACCTGCGGCATCTGCCACACCGATCTCAAGAAAATCGAATACGATCTGCTTTCGCCGCCGCGCATTTACGGGCATGAAACCGCCGGCGTGGTGGAAGCGGTAGGCGCCGGCGTCAAACGATACCTGCCCGGCGATCGGGTGATCGTGTTCCATCACATTCCCTGCGGGAAATGTTTCTACTGTAGCAAGCGGCTGTACGCGCAGTGTCCGGTATACAAGAAGGTCGGCGTGACCGCCGGATACGAGCCCGCCGGAGGTGGGTTCTCGCAGTACGTGCGCGCCATGGATTGGATCGTCGAGCAGGGCGTCGAAAAGATTCCCGACGGGGTTTCCTTCGATCAGGCGTGCTTTGTCGAGCCAGTGAACACCTGCCTCAAGGGTGTGAAACAGATCGATCCGCAGCCCCAGGACGTGGTGGTGATCTTGGGACAGGGGCCCATCGGTCTGATCTTTACGATGATGGCGGCGCGGGCCGGATCGCGCATTCTGGCGACCGATACCATGGCCAGCCGCCGGGCGCTGGCGGTCAGGTTCGGTGCCGAGGCGGCTTTCGATCCCCTAAGTCAATCCGGCCGCGACGGGATTGACACGCGCGTTCGCGGGATGACGGAGGGCCGGGGCGCCGATCTGGTGATTATCGCGGCATCCGTGCCGGGGATCGTCGAGCAGGCGGTCGCCTGCACCCGGCCGGGGGCCCGAATTCTTTTATTTGCACAAACTTCGCATCAGGAGCGTATCGAAGTGTCGGGCGCGGACGTCTGTATGGGGGAGCGCGTATTGTGCGGATCCTACAGCGCGTCGGTCGATTTGCAGAAGGAATCGGCGGAACTGGTGTTTAGCGGGGCGTTACCGGTAAAAGAGCTGATTTCCCACCGGTTTCCCCTCGGCCAGATCCACCAGGGGATCGAGCGGGCGTTGCATCCGGATGAAGGATCGTTGAAGATAGTAATACACCCTCATGGTGAGTCCTAAAGGTGAATGACTTGAGTCAGCAGATGACAGCCGCCGTGCTGTATGGCAAGGAGCGGCTGAAGATCGAACAGGTCGAGGTCCCTGGAGTCGGCAAGGGCGACGTGCTGGTGCGCGTTCGCGCGGCGCTGACCTGCGGCACCGACGTTAAGGTTTTCCGGCGCGGTTACCACGCGCGCATGATCCAGCCGCCGTCTTTGTTCGGGCATGAGCTGGCCGGCGACATCGTCGCGATGGGCGATAATGTCAGCGGCTTCCAACTGGGCCAGCGCGTGGTGGCGGCCAATTCCGCGCCCTGCGGCGAGTGCTTCTATTGCCAGCGCGGCCAGGACAATCTCTGCGACGATCTCCTGTTCAACAACGGCGCCTACGCCGAATACATCCGCATTCCGGAGCGGATCGTCAAAAAGAACATGTATCAGATGCCGGCGCACGTCAGCTATCAGGACGCCGCGCTGGTGGAACCGCTGGCGTGCGTGCTGCGCGGCCTGGAAGAAACCGGGCTGCGGGCGGGCGACACCATCGCGGTGATCGGCCTGGGGCCTATCGGCATGATGTTCGTGCGCATGGCCAAGGCAGTGTACAATGCCCGCGTGATCGCCATCGGGCGGCGCGTTACGCAACTGGAGCGCGCGCGCGCCATGGGCGCGGATGAAGTGATCGTCAACTGCGACGGCGCGGACGTTCGCGGGCCGGTTCACGAAATGACCGGCGGGCGCGGAGCCGACGTAGTGATTGAGGCCGTGGGGCTGCCGGAAGTCTGGCAACTCGCGGTGCAACTGCTGCGGCGCGGCGGCGTGGTGAACTTTTTCGGCGGATGCCCCAGCGGAACCCACCTGAATCTGGACACCAGCCTGCTGCACTATTCCGAGCTCACCTGCAAAGCCAGCTTCCACCACACGCCTGTGTTGATCCGCAAAGCGCTTGAAATCGTCGGCCGCGGGTATATCTCCGCGAAGGACCTGGTGAATCGCGTGGAGCCGCTCACGAATTTGATTCAGGTGATGCAGCACCTGATGAGCCATAACGGGCATTTGAAGACCGCGATCATTCCTTAAGCGACGTGTTCCTCGCGCCCAAGGCTTTCGTCGCGTCCCCGGAACAGCTAGAGCGTAAATGGCCGATGGCGGAATCGCTCGCGTATACGCAGTGGCTGGCCACGCGTCACTACGAAAACTTCCACGTCGTCAGCTTTCTTCTGCCCAAGCGCTTGCATCAGGATTTCTACAATGTGTACTCATTCTGTCGCTGGGCGGATGACCTGGGCGATGAGATCGGCGACACGGCGGAGAGCCTGCGCCTGCTCGCGTGGTGGCGCGGGGAATTGCGGGCGATGTTTGCGGGACAGGCGAGCTCGGAATCGTCTGATGGCGGCTCCCATCCGGTTTTCGTCGCGCTTCAGGGGACCGTCGAGCGTCACCAGCTTCCCATCGAGCCCTTTGATGACTTGATCACCGCGTTTGAGCAAGACCAGCGCGTCACGCGCTATCGCAATTTTGAAGAACTGTTCGCCTATTGCCGGTATTCCGCCAATCCAGTCGGACGATTGGTGCTGGGGCTGTGCGGTTATCGCGACCGCGCGCGCCAGCAACTTTCCGATGCGACCTGCACCGCGCTTCAGCTCGCCAATTTTTGGCAGGATGTCACTGTGGATTGGGCGAAAGACCGCGTGTATCTGCCGCTGGATTTGCTGGCGCGGCACGGATCGTCGGTGGAGGCGATTGCGAAGGGACGCTTTGACGATAAGTTTCGCGCGGCCATGAAAGAAGCTGTGGGAGTCGCGCGCGAGTTATTTCTCAAGGGTCTCCCGCTGGTGGATCAGGTGGACCGGCGGCTGGCGATTGACCTGGATCTATTCAGCCGAGGCGGCATGAGAGTGCTCGACAAGATCGAGCGGCTGGATTACAACGTACTTGCCGCGCGGCCGGCGATTTCGAAAGTCGAGCGCGTCGGATTGCTGCTGGGCGCCATCCGGCGTCACGCGTTTTCGCGGGCGGCATGATTCCGGGCGGCATCATTCCGGCGCGTAAAACCTCGGCGGAGGGTACGCTTCTCGAACAGTCCTACGACTGGTGCACGCAAGTCGCGAAATCGCAAGCCAAGAATTTCTACTATTCCTTCTTGCTGTTGCCCGCGCCGCAGCGCCGCGCCATGTGCGCGATGTACGCGTTTATGCGTTATTGCGACGACTTGAGCGACGATGACGCCGGAGGTGGTGCGAGCGCCGCGGATCGCGCGGCCGCGATCGGCGAATGGCGACGCGATCTCGACCTGGCCCTCACCGGGCGCCCGCCGGAGCATCCGCTGTGGCACGCGTTTGTCCACGCCGTGAAGAAGTACCGCATTCCGCACTACTATTTCTTCCAGATGATCGAGGGCGTCGGCTCGGATCTCGAGCGGCGGCGCATTCGAACCTTCGACGAACTTTACGACTACTGTTATCATGTCGCCAGCGTCGTCGGGCTCACTATCATTCATATTTTCGGTTTCGATGACACCGAGGCGCCTGGCGCGCTGGCGCTCGCGGAAAAATGCGGCGTCGCATTTCAGCTCACCAATATATTGAGGGACGTGCGCGAGGATGCGGAGAAGGGTCGCGTGTATCTGCCCGCCGAGGATCTGGAACGCTTCGGCGTTTCGGCGCCGGAGTTCACGCCGGCTAAGAATTTCGTCGCGCTGATGGCATTCGAAGCGAAGCGCGCGCGGGAGTACTATCGTGAATCGGCGCCGCTGGTCGAACTCATTCTCCCCGAAAGCCGGGCATCTCTGCGAGCGCTGATCGGCATCTATTCGCGCCTGCTCGATCGCATTGCCGCCTCCGGCTACGACGTGCTGGCGCGCCGCATTCGCGTGCCGGCGTGGGAGAAAGTCTGGATATTGACAAAGTCGCAATTCAAGATCCGCGAGTCCGCGGGTCGAAGCGAGGAATCATGAAAATCGCGTTCATCGGACTTGGAAGCATGGGATCGGGGATCGCTCGTAATCTTCTGCGGGCGGGCCACCAGGTGACCGCGTTCAACCGGACGCGCGCGAAAGCGGAAGCGCTCCAGCCGGACGGCGCGCAAGTCGCCGCATCGCCGGCCGAGGCCGCCTGCAACGCCGAGGTGGTGATGACCATGCTCGCCGACGATCGCGCAGTGGAACAAGTCGTCTTCGGCGAGAGCGGCATCGCGGAAGCCATGCCGTCCGGCGCTGTCCACGTCTCGCACAGCACCATCAGCACGGCGATGGCCCGCCGCCTCACGGCGGAGCACACGCGCCGTGGCCAACATTACCTCAGCGCGCCGGTGTTCGGACGGCCGGAAGCCGCGGAGGCTAAGAAACTGGTGGTGGTGGTCGCGGGGCAGGAGGCTGCCGTAGAACGGTGCCGTCCGTTGTTCGATGCGATCGGCAGACAGACGTTCGTTCTGGGAGAAGGCTCCGATCTTGGCAAACCAGCCGAACCGTGGACCGCGAACGCCGCAAAACTTTGCGGCAATTTCATGATCGCCACCGTTCTCGAAACTTTCGGCGAGGCGTTCGCGGCGCTGCGTAAAGCCGGGGTCGAGCCGCGGGTGTTCCTCGAAATCATGAACGCGCTGTTCGCGTCGCCCGTGTATGCGAATTACGGGCGCATCATCGCCGAAGGCAAGTTCGAGCCGGCAGGCTTCGCGCTGAAGCTGGGATTGAAAGATGTGCGATTGGCGCTCGCGCTGGCGGAAGAGTGCGGCGCGCCGATGCCGTTCGCCAGTGTGATTCGCGATCAGATGCTCTCGGCGATGGCCCACGGCCAGGCGGAAATGGATTGGTCGAGCGTCGCACAGGTTTCGGCACGCAGTGCTGGATTGTAACCGGCTGCTTCCGCGCTCTACGCGCGGGCTTGGACGCGCGCCCTGGATTGCCCTATTGGGTGTCGTGCAACCGCCTGATGATGCGCGAGATTCTGATTCTGCGGCCTCCGGCAACGACACCCAGGCTATAGGTCAGGACCAGCCCCAGCGCGATCGCCGTGACGGACATGATCCCGATCGCGGAAACATAAATCAGGAATGCGCCGATGCTTGCGACCAGCAAAGCCAGCGGCGCCAGATACACGATGATTGCAGTTCTGGTATTCACGTTACGCCCCCTTCAAGACTCAAAACCGGAGCCGGGTTCATACAGTTTCTCTCGCAGTTTTCCAAGCACCTTCAATGCCAGTGGTTCTAACCAATAGACGCGCGGCAGTTTCGCGATCGACGTACTAACGGCCGAGCGCGGCCGTTAGGCGAAGCACCAGCGGAAATCCTCCCGAATCATGTCGACGCATACTGCAATTCTTGCCGGGTCTAGCGTTTCGCGCGGGCACCGAACGACGGATTGCGCAACGACGGCTTGCCTTGTGAGGTTGTAAGATGAGGCGATGCAGCTCAAAGGCAAAGTGGCGGTGGTGACCGGCGGAGCGAACGGGATTGGCGAGGCGCTGGCGCGCCGGTTCCATGCCGAAGGCGCTCGCGCCGTGGTGGTTTGCGATATTGACGGCGCGGGCGCGGAACGCGTCGCGGCCGACATCGGCGGATGGGGGCTTCGTGTCGATGTCGCGATCGAATCCGAGATTCAGCGTCTGGTCGCCGACACGGAAAAGCGCTACGGCGGAATCGACTTGTTCTGTTCGAACGCCGGGATTTTCATCCCCGGCGGGATCGAAGCGCCCAACGCGGATTGGGCGAAGATGCGCGACATTCATGTGCTCGCCCACGTTTACGCGGCGCGCGCGGTGGTGCCCGGAATGGTCGAACGCGGCGGGGGATATCTGCTGCAAACGGTTTCGGCCGCGGGGCTGCTGACATCGCTCGAATCGGTCATCTATGCCGTGACCAAGCACGCGTCGCTAGCGCTGGCCGAATGGATTTCGATGACCTATGGCGACCGCGGCATCCGCGTCTCCGCGCTGTGCCCGCAGGGCGTGCGCACGAACATGCTGATGCAGGACCCGGATAATTTTCTAGTGGAAGGATCAGTTTCAGTCGAGCAGGTGGCCGATGCGGTGATGGAGGGGCTGGGGGCTGAGCGATTCCTGATTCTCCCGCATCCGGACGTCGCCGAGTATTTCAAGCGCAAAGCCACCGATTACGATCGCTGGCTGCGCGGCATGCGTCGGCTGCGCGCGGAAGTGAGCGAGAAGAGATCGCCTGCGAAGGCGTGAAGCTTCGGAGTGCTGAACACAGACTAAGTCCGTGCCGCCGCCTGGTAGCTGTCCACAATTACTTTAGGATTGGACCTCCTACCGGCAGCACGACCTTCCTTGCAGTCGCGTTGGTCACTTCCGCGAAAGATAGATACAACGCGTTCGCGCCTGTGAGCAAACCGACATAGCCTCCCGCGTGACGCCATGCGACGCCCATACCCAGATCTCCCCCGGCGAGAAGGAAGAACGTGATCCAGAGAAACAGGAATACCGTCCATAAACAGAAATTGAGGCGGAAAGTGGGAATCCACATGTACAGCGTGAAAACGCCCCACATCAAAAGCGCAAGACCGACGGCGTTTGCGGCCGGCGCCTTGATCCAGCCCGCACCCGCGGTCCACTGCATGAACGCGTACCACCACCAGAACAGTCCGTACGAAGTGAAGGCGACGGTTCCAAAAGTGTTGTTGTTCTTGTATTCCAATATGCCGGCGATGATCTGGCCGACGCCTCCGAAGGCGAACGCGAGCGGCACCACGACGGCGATGAGGGTGGGAGGGTCGCCCGTCAACAAGCCGGAATTGATGGAACTCAAAACAACCGTGGTCAATCCGAACCCGGCGAGGCCCAGCGGAGCCGGATTGGCGGGAGTTGGTGCAGCGTCAGCCATAGAGAGTGTCTCCTTTAAGTTAATCGGTCCTCAATAGGGTCCAAATCCAGCCAACGAAAGTAAGGACAAGGAAAGGGTATGCAAAGAACGGCAACGGCGAACTGGTCGGCAACAGTTGCTCACCCCAAAAGATCCTTGCCGCCACGATCGCGAAGAGAACCGCGGCGATCATGCCCACCAGCCGAACCCAACCGGCGAATTCCTTAGGAACACTGGTCAGCAGGAGGGCAGCGGACCACAGGGCCGTCCCTGCAGCGAAGGCAGGAACGCTTTCCACGAGAGTCGCTGCCGTCCCGGAAAGCATTACACCCTCTCCAATAGCGAATACCAGAAATCCCGCCGCAATAAAGTCATTTCCCTTTCGGAAGAATTTCAAGGCGAGCAGGGCGGTGGCCACCACCAGACCGATCCCGTCGATCCCCCATGCGGCGGCTCGCAGATTTTGTTCCGTAACGATGGTCCCGATCAGCCCAAACACTCCACCGAGAGCGAGGCCGATCGCAGCCACAACGTTCAAAGGATTTTTCATGCCGGGGGCTATCATACATCACCGGTATAGCGTGGCACCACACGCAAGCCCGGAGCAATCCGGTGGACGCCGCCTTGTCTTGTCACTCGCGCAATGATATTCTCTGCTAGAAGCTTGTTGAAAAAAAGGGATGGAGCGGTGAGTCCCTTTTTCCTTCCGACCGTTTCGAGAAACCGGCCACCGCTTGCAAAGGAGCATTTCATGAAACTGGCAGCCTGCGCGCTCGCGATCCTGGGCGGATCCCTGTATGCGCAATCCAAAGAACCCCTGGTCGAGTTCGACATGATGACCTGGCAGGAAGTGAAGCAGGCGATTCAAGCCGGCAAGACGACGGCCCTGGTTTACAACGGCGGCACGGAACAGCGCGGGCCGCAGAACGTGAACGGCGGCCATACGCTGATCGCGCGTGAAGTCGGACGGAGTATCGCTTTGAAGCTGGGCAACGCGATCTTGGCGCCGACGCTGGCGTATTCTCCGAATAATGCCAGCGCGACTCTGCCCGGCACGATCGGATTGACCCCGGAGTTGTACTCCGCCATCAACGAACGCATCGCCGAACAACTCATCGTCACCGGGTTCAAGAATATCGTGCTGATGGGCGACCACGGCGGGGGACAGAAGGAACTGGGCGAACTGGCGACCAAGCTCGACAGCAAGTACTCGGGCAAGGGCATTCGCGTGGTTTTCTGCGATCAGGTTTACACGGGAACCAAAGAGCATCCCGGCGCTCAGGCCGATTTCGAACAATGGCTCGCCGATCACGGCTATCCTTCGGGCGGCCACGCCGGCGTTTCGGACACCTCGGAAATGATTTATCTCGGCGCCAACAAAGGTTGGGTTCGCATGAATCTGATGGCGACGGCGCTGGGCGATCCAGTGGGCCGGGGCGGCGGTGGCGAAGGCGGTCAGGGCGGTGGGCGCGGTCAGGCTGCCGTTGTCGGCACTGCGACCCAGGGGGCAGCCCCTACGCCACCCGGGGCACCCCGGGCGCCCCGACAGCCGGATCCCAATCGGATTAACAACGGAATTACGGGAGACGCGCGGCGATCCTCCGCGGAACTCGGCAAGAAGTTTATCGACATGAAGGTCGACTACGCGGTGCGGCAGATCAACGTGTTGCTGGCCGCCAAGCCCACCGGCGGGGGGCAGTAACATTTTTCTGAGTTAATATTAACCGGCGATGTGGAGCCGCCATTCTGGCGGCGAGTTGGCTTTCCGCCCGGCCTCAACCGAACGACGATAAGCGAGGATAAGCCGGTCAGGAGACCGGCTCGCCGGAATGACTGCCGGCCCCACATCGCTCGGTTAAATCGCCGGGGTCCTGGGGGACCGCCCCCACTAAGAGGTCATCATTGGATCAACGTCAATCCCAGCGGGGCTCCGTCCAGGTTGGTGTTGGTAACGGAGCCCGTAAGCGTGTCGATCACCGAGAGCTGCTGCGACGTATAGTTAGTGACGTACACGTACCTTCCGCCGAACGGCATGAGCACGTCGTTGGGGCCGACGCCAACCTGATATTGGGTGAGAGTCTTGAAGGTGCTGGTACTCACCGCGAACACATAGCCGTTGGGCGATTGCGTTGCGACATAGGCCGTCGTCCCCGTCGGATTGAAGGCAATCCCGTAGGTCGCCGCAATGTTGACGGTCGTCGCGACTGTGTTCGTCAGCGTATCGATCACGGACATGGCTGTGCCGATGGGAAACGTGATGTACAGCTGCGCGCCATCCGGCGTGATGAAGGCGTTTTGCGGCCACGCGGGCATCGGGAGGGTGGCGACGATACTCCTGGTAGCGATATTGATCACCAGCACCGAGCCGGCCCCTGCGACGTAATTGGTCACGTAGGCTTGCGTTCCATCCGGCGTAATCGCAATGCCGCTGGGTGAAACGTTCGCAGGCAAATTCATGGTGAAAGAGACGGTATTCGTGGCGAGATTGATGAACTCAATCGAGCCGGAATACATGGTGACCAGCGCTGTCGATCCATCCGGCGTCACCGCGACCTCCATGGGGTTACTTCCTAAAAGGCTAATGAGGGCCGTAACTGCGAGCGGGCAGGTCGTCAGCCGCGTAAGGCTGCCATTTCCCTGGTTCACGACTAGCACGTCCGGCGACGCGGATGGGGTGCAGGCCGGCGAAGTAACGTTGGAGGGATTCATCGGAAGAAACGGGAGCGGCAGGACTTGAGGAGTCGGACCGGTTCCGGTTTGCGAATTCGTAGCTGACGGCGCCGAGGAAGAAGGCGCTGAGGCGATGGTATTCGCCCGGGGGGGCGCCGGGGTTGTGCTCGCCCGGGGCCGCAGTTGCCCCTGGCCCGTCGTTTGCTGAGGGCCCACCATGTTAAAGCAATCCACAGCTTGTGCCATTTGCTGCTCTGTGAACGCACCTCCGTTAATGGCCCAGTTACCGCTCGCCACGGCCGCCGCGACGGTGGCCAGGACCTCTTTACAAGTGACGGTCTTGTGCGGGTTGGGTGGGGCCTCGTCGTCGGGCTTGGTGGCGAGTCCGGGCGGCGTGCAAAGTGTGGGGCTGCAGGTGCACGCCGAACCGAAGATAAGAACCTCGATGATGAGCAGAGCTTCGATGAGTCTCATCCGTCGCATTCTCATGTGCGCCTCTATTGGAACACCACCGTCACGCCCTGGATATACGTGAACGCCGCGACCCCCACATCCAGGCCCGTCGCCGCAAAGTTGGCGATGCTCGATTGAGGAAGGCTCACCAGGTAAATCACCCCCTTGGATTGCAAGACATTTTGCCGCGTGGGAGGGACGTTGGCCAGAATATACGCGGGAATGGTGATGCTCGACGCGCCCGGCTGCGCGAGGCATCCGAAACCGGTGGTCGCGTTGCCGGGTAGATCCACACCGAAGCCGACCACGCCGGTAATCTGGCTGCCGGGCGAAGTCCAAGAAATCGTGAGCGGCTGTGCGCGGTTGATCGGCGAGATTTGATCCCGATTGGTCCAGGTGGGCGCAGCCGGCACGTTTATAATGGCCTGGAACAAGCCTACAAGCATCCCTCCCAATCCGTTCACGGTGTATGCGCCGGGGGGATTGAAGAACAGCGTGTTGGGCACTATCCCCGGGACATAACCGCCCAGATAACCGACTTGCAAAGGAGGTGCGATCTGGGTAAGCGTGTTCACACCCTGCGAGCCCGTCAGAGTGAAGGGCGGACCGGAGTCCAGCATGGTCCCAGCCGGCACCAGGTTGGGCAGCGTATCTCCCGACAGCAGATCGCCGGCGACAGTATAGGTGGTGCAGGCCCCGGGAGGAGGAATGGAAGCCGCACTGCTGAACGGGAAAAGGTTGGCCGCGGGAGTGTAGAACCCCGCGGCATAGTGATCGACGGTAATGTCGATGGGCGCGATGGTGCCGACAGACTGATGCGTGGTCGCGCGAATCCCGGCAAAAGCACCGGATCTCAAGCCCTTCACCAGAGCTTGCGAGAACGGATTTTGCGAATCGGCGCAAGTGGATCCGTTCGATTGAATCGCCATGGTCGCGGCATTGCTGACGGTTGCGCCGCTGGTTCGGACCAGCACCGGAACCCAGCATCCAAGCGGCGCGTTGGCGGGCACCGTAAAGATAATCTCATCCTCGGCGGCGATGCCCGGCGCACGGCCGCTATAGGCGATGGTGGTCGCCGCCTGCCCGCCCACGAACACCTCGACTTGCGTGGGTAGATTGCCAACGGGCGGCGTAACGGTGTCATTGCCGCCCGGCACCGGGCCAAGTCCCGTACCCCACAGGATCACGGTTTGCCCGGGCTGTGCTGCGACGGTAGGAGCGTTGACCGGTTGATTGGCCGCGGTGACGAAATTCTGGACAACGCCGGGGCCCGAGCCATAGTAAATCGTGACGATGCCAAACGCGTCGTTCACGATCCGCAAGGGGACCGGATTGCTCTGGAGGTTGTTCACTTGAACGCGAAGCGTTGCAATTCCCAGCGGCGCGTTGGATGGCATGATCGCGTTGATTTGCGATCCGTTGACGTAGACGGGGATCGCGTTCACCGTGGTCGTGCCTTGCGTCAGGGTCATCGAAACGCCGCCGAGTGTATTCAACAGCGGATAGGAGGTCGCTTGCGCGGGCGTGGATTGCCCGAGTCCGCTGCCGAAAACAGAGAATAACGATCCGAGGGCGATTCCACCGCCCGGCAGCCCCTGAGGCATGTAGCTGGCCGCGTTCACGGTCATGCGGTTGTAGATCACCGGTTGCGCAAAAATCGACGCTGCCAGCGGCAGAGTTAACAGGAAAGCTCTACGCATGGATCGCATCGATCTCAACCTCCGTCGAGAATTCCGAACTCCTGTCGGTATGAATGTTTTTCCTCTTGCGAAAGCGTAGCATCGCCGCCCAGCCGGCAAGGCCTACCAGGCACATGGCTCCGCCTCCGATGAAACGCATCGGCTCCGGGTGGAGCGTGTCGAGCCAGATCCGGAACCCACCATACACGACGCCGTACAATCCGAAAAAGAAACCTGCCGGGCGAGCTCGCCGGCCCAGAAAATAAAACGCCGCGGCGAACGGCGCAAGGAACAGGAATTCGATGACGCCCAAGTCATAGCGCGGGCCTCCAGGGAAATGCACCGCAATCCAGGAAGCGGTTCGAAAGCCCTGATGATCGTGCGCCAACGCGCAGCCCAATCGCGCGATGAGCGATGCGAACGGCGCCGCGTAAGCCACGCAGTCGAGCAGCGCAAGCGTCCGCCGCGCCGAAAATCCATAGGCGAGACAGCACAGAATTCCTCCGGTCAAACCCCCACACAGCGCGCCGAAGGACCACAGGCCTTGCTCGCGATGGAGCATCGACAAAGGGTGGGTGAGCAAACCCGGCATTCCGATGAGAAGCGGTTTCAGCACGAATGCGCCGGCAAATCCGCCCAGCAACATCGCAATCCAGAACGCGAGCAGACTCTCGCGTCCGATGCCCAATCGGCGCGCGCGGCGCATCAGAATGACGCGGCCAGTGAGGATCCCGGAGATCAGCAGGACGCCGAACGCGGAAATCGTGACGGAACCCGCGTGAAACTCGGGCTGCGAGAAATACGGGAGCACCTCAGTAAGACCATATCAGCGCCTTGGGAGAAGGTCAAGGTCTTTTGTCTGGCGTGTTTTGGTGCAGGATTAGCATACGACGGCGGCGCGGGCGTTCCGTGGATCGAGATGCACTGCCTGGTTATGGCAGCCCAGGTGCGCTAGAATCGGCTCAACTGCATGCGTGGTGTGGCGTCCATGATCGTGGTCCTTTCGCTGGGCATACTGGAACTGTCCTCCGCCGCCGGACAGACCAACCCGGGCGCAGCGAAAGCCTGGACCGTTCCCCGCACGCCGGACGGTCGCCCGGACCTCCAGGGATTATGGAACAACACGACGCTGACGCCCTTGGAACGGCCCCGCAATTTCACCGGGAAGGAATTCTTCACGACTGACGAAGAAGCTGCCGCGTATGCAAAGGGGATCGTCGACAGGCGCGCGCAGGATCCCAACGATGGCGCCAACGATGTCGGTGATCCGAAAGTCTGGTGGGAGCGTGCCACTACGGTTGTCTCGACCGGGCGAACCTCGCTGATTATCGATCCGCCCGATGGCAGAATTCCTGCCCTGACGCCGGAGGCTCAGAAAAGAATGGCGGACACTCGCGCGGCGACGAGCCAGCATCCCGCGGATCGCGCGGCGGACCGAAGCCTGCAAGAGCGCTGTCTGCTGTCGCCAACTTCCGGACCGCCCATGCTGCCGGGTCCCTATAACAATAACTATCAGATCGTGCAAACTTCCGACCACGTCATGATCACCATCGAAATGATTCACGATGTGCGGATTATCCCGCTCGACGGGCGGCCGCATCTGCCGCCGGCGATACGCAAATGGCTGGGCGATTCAGTGGGCCATTGGGAAAACAATACCCTAGTGGTGGACACCACCAATTTCACGGACCAGACGCATTTCCGCGGCTCCGATCGAAACCTTCACCTGATCGAGCGCTTCACGCGCACCGGCCCGGAAACGGTCCTATACCAGTTCACGGTCGACGATCCCACGGCGTTCGCGAAACTTTGGACCGCGGAGTTGCCGATGGTGCGCAGCGCTGGTCCGATGTACGAGTTCGCTTGTCATGAAGGCAACTTCGCGCTGGGGCGGATACTCAGCATCGCTCGCCAGGCTGAGAAGGCCGCTGCGCAAGCGGGCTCTAAGTAAATCCGCATTTATGCGGTGGTGCGGGCCTTAGAGGGTGCTAAAAAAGGCCCATATGTAGCTGGCCACAACACAGACTAAAGTCTGTGCCACCCAGGTCAGCGCGTGACCGTCACCTTAATATCTTCATCCGCCCACAGCGCGCCGTCCGAGGCGTGCCAGCGCAGCACATAGTCGCCGGGCTGATCGAAGGTGACCTGAACGCTCCACTTTCCATCCGGGGGCGGCGGAGGAGGCGTCCACAACGGCGACCACTGTGAGTTCGCGCCCGCTCGCGTATCTTCCCAGGTCTTGGCTTGTGCGGGACTGAAAGTCACCTTGCCCGCGCCGCCGCGATAGAGGTAACACGAAACCCACAGCCCCGTCGCGCTTCCCACCGTGACCTGGCGCGGAGGAATCATGCGGATATCCTTCACCGCTTCCTCCCCGCGCCCGGCGCCCGCTCCGCCCGCTCCGCGCAGGCGCCGCTTGGGGATACCGTCGTCGGTCACGTGAGCGGAAAGCGTGAGCACTTCGCCGAGCTTCACCGTCCGCACGCGATCGCCGGCCGCTTCGAGCACCGGCGGCTGATTGGCGCGGATCTCCGGAGTGCTCACGCCCGCGCCGATCGCTCCGGTTTCCGAGGTGAACACCATGTTGTCGAGGAAATAATCCTGGCGAAGCGTGCCGTAGGCTTTGAGCGTTTTGCCGTGGGTGACCAGCGTCCAAACCAATTCTTTCTCGCCGAAATCTTTCGGCACGTGCACGCGGAACACGAACCGGTTGCGGCGCGGGAAGAAGTGGGTCGGCTGGCCCTGATCGGGTCCGCCGGGCTCGATGTTGTTTTGCGGACCGATAGGGATGTCGAACACTTCCTCCCAGTTCGAGTTCATGTACCCGAACAGGAGATTGAAGCTGCCGTCGGCGTTCTTTTCCCATCCCTCGTAAGCGGGCGAGGTGGTCTGCCCTTTGGAATACGACAACTGCGCAATGGCTGGCGAGATCAGGAAGACTGCCATCGCCAGCAGCGCCAGTCTCTTCAAATGATCCACCATCACGGACTTGGCCTCACTGATTCACAGCGCCCTGATTTACGGCAACTGGATTTACCGGACCCGGAGCCGTTGGCGTTGCGCGCGGCCTTCTTTGCGTGGGCGCGATCGGATCCCCATTGCACAGCGGGCAGCCGATCACCACGTCGTCGGGTGTCAGCTTGAGCTTCTCGCGGCGTCTGGCCATTTCCGCGTAGAACTGCTCGTCGGTCAACGCGACGCCTTGCCCCAGGTCGATGAACATATTCGAGATCGAGCGATTGCCCGATCCCGACCAGTTCCTGGGATCCGGCACATTCTTGTTCGCCACTGAATTGTCCATGTACCCGATGATGTGCAGGATGGTTCCCTTCGGCAGCAGCGGCGCGTAATCGTCGTCGTACTCGTAGACGCGAACCCAATTGTGATCGTAACCGGCGCAGGTCAGCGTCTGAACGTTGATGCCCCAGATGGCTTCGAGACACATCCTGACACCCGGAGCGTGCAAGTGCGGCTCATAAGAAGTGATCTTGGTATTTTCCGAAAGGACGTTGTACGCGTCCAGCCGCTGATTGGGTTCGTCCGCTTTGATATCGATGTCGACTCCGTTGCCGAGCCCGCGCCGCGCGTATCGCACGGTGGGCTTATAACCTTTCGGGAAAAACTTGAAGCCGAACAGGAGTCGCGCCTTGGTATCGCGGCCATTCGAGTGAATATGGCTGGAGGAGAATACCAGGCTCGATCCGGCGCGCAGAAGCTTGCCGGCATTATCCGGAAAAATGTCCGCGTTGCGGCCGACCTCATGGATGGGCCAGGTTCCGCTGCCCTCGCCGACGTCTTCGCCCAGCGCGGCTTGCCGATCGGGAACCGTGGTGGTCCAGATCATGTGATGAAACACGTAGCGCGCGCCGACGGTGGCGCGGCCGCCGCCGGTATCGGGCGGAATGTCGTTCACTTCTTTCATCTCCACCGATTTCACCCAGCGATCTTCAGTGAGCCCGCTCGGCGCGGGCGCGAGCTCGCCCCACCAGTCCGGGACACCGGCCTTCACCGTGACTTCGGGCGTCGAAACAATGAGATCCGGCTCGCCCAGCGTCCATTTGGTTCCGTCGATCAGTGGCACAGGGGGAGGGAGATCTTTCGGATCGCCTTCCTTTGCACCCGTGTCGGCCCACTTCGCGATCTTGGCCAGTTCCAGGTCGGAGAGCGAAGGATCGTTCTTGTAATGCTGAATCCCAATGGTCTTTTCGATGTACCAGGGAGGCATCACGCCACGCCTGTCGCGGAGCAGGGTTCGCTCTTTGATCGAGCGGGCCCAGGGGCGCGCCTGCTGATAAGTGATCAGCGACATCGGCGCCACCGAGTTCGGCTGATGGCAGTTCTGGCAGCTTCGCTGAAGGATGGGAGCGATGTCCTTGGAGAACGTCACCTCGCCTGGAACTGTCGGCAGATCCGCGGCGTGAAGCAGGGAGAGCGCGGGGATTAGGAGCGTGATTCCCAGGCTCCGATTGAAGGAGCGAGTCTTCAGAAACTTCATCGCACACACCTCCTCGATGGACGGACACAGTCGACAAACATTATAGTCCAAATCGATTCACCTCGGGGTCGTTGCGGGGAAGCAAATAAATTCTCGTGTCCGACCCCACCTCGCCGATACGTTGAGTAGTGATGACCGATGACCGATCGTGGCGCACAGCTCGCGGCCCACAGCCGGCGGAACGTCCGGATGTTAGTCCGTTGTGAGCTTTGAGGGTCCCACACTAGCGCTCACCAGGCTTCCCATGCTCAGCATGTTCGATCTCATTCCATTCGCAGTCATTCACATCGGGGTCAGCCTGGCGTTGGCCGCCATCCTTATCTTGATCTACCGCCGTCTGTATCAGACCGACTTCATTCTCTACTTGGCGGCCTTCTGGGTTGCGATCGCCGCCGCGACCGCGGTCGCGCAAATCATCCACCCTATCCTGCTCAAGGCGGGTTGGTCGACGCGATTCGACGGACCGCTCTTCTCGCTGTTGTGGATTTTCTTCCCGGTGCTGATGATATGCGCCGCGCTTTCAGCGGGTGGAAGGCTGGAGCGCCGAACAGCCAAGGGGCTCCTGTTGGGGACTGCGGCTGTCGGGCTGCTGCTCGGGATCTTTGTATATAGCCGTTCCGGTATTCCGCCTTCCTGGATCGGCCAATACCGGCCGGTGATCCTCTGCGCGGCAGTGGCGTTTTTCGCATACCGTTTGGCGGCGGAGCGCGCCCGGGAGGAAATTAGAGTGCGGTGGGCTCTGGTCGCAGTCAGCCTGCTGTATGGTGTCCACAATGTCGCCGTGGGCTTGGGTTTCTACGGGAGCGTGGCGTATTCTCCCTGGGCGGCCACGGTCGCCATCCTGCTCCAGGTTGTGCTGACCCTGATCCTGACGTACGAAGCGGTGCAGCATGCCGCCCGTACCGCACAAGAGCTTCTGACCGCCCGAATCCGCGCCGACGCCGCCAACGCCGCGAAGAGCCAGTTCCTCAACAACATGAGCCACGAGATTCGCACTCCCATGAACGGAATTCTCGGCATGGCGGACCTCCTTGTCGAAACGGATCTCGATCCCGAACAGCGGCAGATGGCCGGGATTATTAACTCCAGCTCGACGGCGCTGCTCGGCCTGCTGAACGATGTTCTCGATCTTTCCAGGATTGAAGCCGGACGATTGGAGGTTGGCGACGCGGGCTATTCGCTGCGCGCCGTCTGCGGCGAGGTAATCCGGCTCTTCACCGAAACCGCCCGCGCCAAGGGAATCTCGCTCCAAGCCTCCTTCGACGACGCTCCCGACGCCCTTCGCGGGGACTCCTTCCGAATTAAGCAGATTCTCCTCAACCTGATCGGCAATGCGATCAAGTTCACGTCGACCGGCAGCGTGACTCTGAACGTCTCGCTACGGGAGAGCAGCGTGCGCTTCGAGGTTGCCGACACCGGCATCGGTATCGATCCCGAGGTTGCGCCGCTCCTGTTTCAACCCTTTAAGCAGGCTGACGCAAGCACCACCCGCCGCTTTGGCGGAAGCGGACTGGGGCTGGCGATCTGCCGGAATCTGGTGGTCCTGCTGGGCGGCGAAATCGGCCTTCACAGCCGGTCGGGAGCCGGCTCGACATTCTGGTTCTCGATTCCCTATCGGGCCGGAGTCTCTAGAGCTTGTTGAAAGGCGCGACGAACAGGTCTACTGGCAGGGCATGTCCCTGCCCCACACATCACACCGCGGTCCGAATCACCTTCTGCCGGCTGACCGCGTCACCGTCCGTGCTTTTCAATTCGTGGAAGATGAGCGTGGACAGAATGGTCAATCCGCCCAGGACCAGGAACGCCTGGTGGACGCCGTGGATCATTTGCGGTGCGCTGGAATGAAAGCGATCGGGAATGAAAAACGCGGTGGCGAGCGACGCCGACGCGACACCGAAACTGATCGACATCTGCTGCATGGTGCTCGCGATGGAGCTTGCGCTGCTGGTGTTTTCCTCGGCGATGTCCGCGAACACCAGAGTGTTCATGCTGGTATATTGCAGCGACGTGAAGAACCCATAGACGAACGCCTGCGCGACGATAAGCCACACCGGCGTCGTCACGCCGATGGTCGCGAACAGCAGGATCAACACGCCGATGATCACGGTGTTAGAGATCAACACGCCGCGAAAGCCCATCAGCTTCAGGATTTTCGGCATGGTCAGCTTAAGGCTCATGGCGGCGATCGCCTGCGGCATCATCAGCATGCCGGATTGAATGGGAGTGAATCCGAGGCCAACCTGGTACAACAGCGGAAACAGAAACGGGATTCCGCCGATGCCCAGGCGCGTGAAGAATCCGCCGCTCACCGCTGCTCGAAAGGTGCGAATCCGGAATAGAGTCAGAGCCAGCAATGGAAACTTGATATTCGACGAGTGCAGTCCGTAGCCGGCCAGGAGCGCGATGGAAATCGCCAGTAACCCCAGAATCTCGCCGGGGCCCAGCGTATGTTCGCCGAACACCTCCAGCACATACGACAGCAGTGCGACGCCGGAGCCGAACAGGATGAGTCCGATAACGTCGAGCCGGTGGGTGAGTTTTTCGCGATAGTCGGGCAAGTGCAGATACACCAGATACAAACCGGCGAGGCCGATGGGAAGGTTCACGAAAAAGATAAGCCTCCAGTGAAAATATCCGACGATCAGCCCGCCGACCACGGGCCCGAGCATCGGACCAATCAAACCTGGAATGGCCACAAAGCTCATGGCGCGGATGAGTTCGGATTTCGCAAACGTCCTCACCAGCGTGAGCCGCCCCACCGGGACCATCATGGCTCCTCCGCAGCCTTGCAGGACGCGGCACGCGACCAGCACGTGGATGTTGCTCGAAAGGCCGCACAGCAGCGACCCCAACGTGAACAGGGCGATCGCGGACGCGAACACCCGGCGCGTCCCGAATCGATCCGCCATCCACCCGCTGATGGGAATGAAAACGGCGAGGCTCAGCGTGTAGCTGGCCAGTACGGACTTCATGCTCAGCGGGGGCACTCGGAGCGCTTCCGCGACGGCGGGAACGGCGGTGTTCAGAATGGTGGTGTCCAGCGCCTCCATGAAGAAAGCCACCGCGACCAGCCACGGTAACAGCCGCTTGCTGGAAGGGCTGGGTACGGGGGTTTCGATGGAGCTAAGCGGGCTCATGTCCTGGATCGTGGCTGTGGTGGCTCCCGGGTCGTAGCGTAACGGCCCGCGCCTAAACTTCTTCTCCGCGATCGGGCCTTCGTGATCTCATGGTACCGGAACCGGGGCGCCGCATCCCGACTCGCCGCGCCCCACCCCGCGTCATCCCGAGCGGCAGCGAGGGATCTGCTCTTCATAGTGCGCTCAATGTTTCGAACTGACCACCACCCAGCCGTGATCTGGCGTATCGTATTTCTTATGATCCGCTCGCTCAGTACGCTGACGCTGTGCGTTGTTTCCGCCGCCCTGGTCGTGCCCGTTTCCGCCGCCGAACTGGTCCAGGCCGACTTCAACACCAACCTGATTCCGCGCCCCGTGCCGTACGCCGTCCTGCTTCCGGAAGGCTATAAGGATGGCTCGCCTCTGCCTTTGCTCATCTATCTGCACGGCGGCGGCGGCAGCCGCGCGGCGCTGACCAATCTCCGCGCTCTTTTCGAAGAGCAGTGGAAATCGGGCCGCGTCCCGCCCATGGTGGTCGCTACCCCCAGCGTGACGCCGCGATGTTTCTACATGGATTACAGAGACGGTTCGGAGAAATGGGAGACCCTGATCGTGGGCCCCTTCCGCGAGTATCTTCAGAAGACCTACCACGCCAGCTCCGATCCCAAGAAGAACTTCATGATGGGACCTTCGATGGGAGGAGAAGGAACCTTGCGCATGGGGTTGAAGTATCCGGAAAAGTTCGGCGCGATCGCGGCGCAGGAGCCGGGCATCGAGCCGATCCTGCACTGGAAGGACATGCTGCCGCGCCACCGCTTCTGGCGCGACGACGATCTATTCGAGACCGCCTTCGGCAAGCCCGTCGACCCAGCCTATTGGGAAGCCAACAATCCCTCGTCCATCGCGAAGGCCAACACCAAACGCATCCTCGATTCCGGTCTGCACATCTATCTCGACGTCGGCGATCAGGATATGTTCCTGCTGTATGAGGGCACCGAGTTTATCCACCGCATCCTGTGGGACGGCGGCGTGATGCACGAATATCACATCGTGCATGGAGCCGATCATGTGGGCCGCACGCTGGCCCCTCGGACGGTGGAAGCGCTCCAGTTTTTCACAAAGGTGCTGAATCCGCCGGGGCCCGATCCGGTGGCCGAGCAGGCTCGCAAGACCATCATCGAACCGGGGAAGAAGAAGTACGGGATCAAATGAAGCCGCTCGCGGATGCAAGTCATGGTCCGCGCGCCTCGATCCGGTGAAGGCTTTACATTACCGGTAGCGCGGCATACTTGAGCGAAACGGTATGCCGGACGGATGCAGATTCGCGACGCGCGCTTGCGTTACTGCGCCTCCCGTGCCCCGGCTCCGGGAACGCTATAACCCAACGCCTTCGATGTGTGGACACCGGCAAGTCTGGGAATGCGGACGTCCAGTAGTTCCTGCGCGCCTCGGGCTTTCGCAAAGTTCTCCAGACGCTCAATCCATATTTCGGTGAGGATGGTGCCCTCCTCGAGGATGAGCAGCTTCCCATCGCTGCTGGTAGCATCCCGGTCGAGAGCCATACCGCTGTGAAGGTCGCGAATAGATAGCCGGCGCACGTCGTAGTCCGCTCGTGTAGGAGAGTACCTGGTGAGCGCGTCCAGCATGCGGCTGTCGAACCCGCCCAACGACCTGAGCTCGGCCAGTGCGTAGTTGCAGGCGATTCCGCGGAAGATTCTCCGGTCCAGCTCCAACGCCAAGTGCAGCATGCGAGCGCCTTGTCTGGACTCCTCCAGGATGGCTGGGTCCCCCTCGATCATCTGCTGCCCCCGAATCATCTCGGCCACGACTTCCATGCGTGGGATGCCCGAAAGAAGGCGGGCGCCTTTCTGGGGATGAGCGCGAAACATCTGATCCTCATCCACGGAGAGATCCTGACCGCAGTAGGCCCTCTCGAAGACCTCGACGGGCAGGGCGACGCAACCCACCAAGCACAATGTGGCGGCAAGTTCGTACTGCCATGGATCGCTGATCTCCATTCGGTGGGTGATCCAGAGCACGATGTCCCGAATGGCGCCGGATCTTAATGCCAGCAGTGGCAGGGTAAGCTCGACCAACGCCCACAGAGTTTCCACCGCGCCACCCAGGGTCTTTTCCAGCAGGCCGCGCTCCGCCTGTTGCGCACGCCGTAGCCTGAGGTGCGTCTCCACGCGCGCCTCCACTTCGTCGAACTGGAAGGGCTTGGAGATAAAGTCGACTCCTCCCGATCGAAATCCCTTTACCTTGTTTTCGATTGCCGTCAGAGCGCTGAGAAAAATCGCTGGAATGCCGGACAGGCGTGGACTGGCCTTAAGCTGGTCGCATACGTCGTAGCCATTCATTTCCGGCATTTTGACGTCCAGCAGGATCAGGTCCGGCGGTTCCTGGTTCGCCGCGGCCAGCGCCAGCCGGCCCCGCAGGAAAGACCGCACCTCGTACCCGTGCCGGCGGAGCATGTCTTCCAACAGCTCCAGGCTCGCGGGATCATCATCCACGATCATGATGTTGCCGTAATGGGGCTCCGGCTGATTCGTCAGGGGGGCACGCTTTCCGTTGCAAACGCATCAGGGCATCCCAATCGTGGTGACGTCATCGCAAGTCTCCGCCCTAGCTTGCTTCCGGGTGAACTTCAGAGCGCCTCGAGAGCAAGGGTTACTGACATTCCGTTCCCCAACTGGGGATATCGGCCAATCCAGCCGATCTCATAGTCGGATAGTCTGAAAACGGCGAATTTGTCTGCGTCTTGCTCGCGCCGACAGGCGATTTGACGGCTTCGTTGGTTGGCCCGCACGATGCGGGCCGCACTCCGGCGCCGACTCCGATATAATTGCGCCTATGTCTAGCAATACCAGCTTGAACAACACCCCCCAACACCGGCGGCGATTTCTCCAGTATTTTTCAGGCCTCGGCTTAGGATCGAGCCTTCTGCCCGGCGCATTGTGGGCCCAAATTCAAGCAACACCTCAAGCAACCCCGCAAGCGGCGCCGCAGCAAGGGCAACCGGAAGCCGCCGCGCCCCGGGTCACCGCGGAAATGCTAAGGAACGCGCTGGCGCTGGCGGGCCTCACCTTCAGCGAAGAGGATCAGAAAGCGATGCTGCAAGGCGTCAATCGCAACCTGACCAGCTTCGAAGAGGTGCGCAAGCTGGAGATCCCCAACGATGTCGCGCCGCCGTTTTACTTCAGCGCCATCGTGCCGGGGATGATGGTGAATCGCACGCGGGAGCCGCTGCGCTTCAGCGCGCCGGTGGTCAAGCGGCCGGCCAATCTGGAGGACGCCGCCTTCTGGCCGGTGGTCCAGCTCGCGCAGCTCTTGAAAACCCGGCAGGTCACCTCGCTCGAACTGACGCAGATGTATCTCGGGCGGCTGCACAAGTACAACGCGAAGCTGAACTGCGTCGTGACGTTCCTCGATGACGTCGCGCTCGCGCAGGCCAAGCAGGCCGATGCGGAAATCGCAGCCGGAAAATACAAGGGGCCGCTGCATGGAATCCCCTGGGGCGCCAAAGACATCATGGCGGTAAAAGGCTACAAGACCACCTGGGGATCGGGCGCCTACAAGGATCAAATCATCAACGAGGAATCGAGCGTAGTCGAAATGCTGCGCGAGGCGGGCGCCGTGCTGCTCGCGAAATTGGCCTCGGGCGAACTGGCGTCGGGCGACCAGTGGTTCGGCGGGCAAACCAAGAATCCGTGGAACATCGAACAGGGCTCCAGCGGATCTTCCGCGGGCCCCGGATCTGCGACCGCGGGAGGATGCGTTGCGTTCGCGATCGGAACCGAGACCAGCGGATCGATCCTCAGCCCTTCGGGCCGATGCGGCGTCACTGGCCTGCGCCCAACGTTTGGACGTGTGAGCCGGCATGGGGTAATGGCGCTTTCCTGGACCCAGGATCGGCTCGGGCCGATGTGCCGCTACGCGGAAGACTGCGCGCTGGTGATGAGCGTGATAGCGAGGGCGGACGGAAAGGACCTGAGTGTTTCCGAAATTCCGTTCAACTGGAACGCGCACCTGGATGTTCGCAAACTTCGCGTGGGCTATCTGAAGGATGGTTTCGAGGAGGTGCGCGACGCCGCCGCCAAGGCCATGAACCAAAAAGCCATCGCGCAGGTGCAGGCGCTCGGTTTCAAGCTGGTCGAAGTCAAGATGCCGGACTGGAACATCGACGGTTCCAGCTACGGTGTCGAATCCGCCGTATTTTTCGACGAGCTGATACGGTCCGGCCGGGATAAGCAGATGACCAATCCAGGGCGCGCGAGCGGATTCCGAAGTGCGCGGTTGATTCCGGCGGTGGAATATCTGCAATCGCAGCGCGCCCGAACCATGATGATGATGAAGCTGGCCGAAGCGACTGCCGATGTCGATGTTTATCTGGTTCCGGCCAACGGCGGAGGCGGCCGCGGACGCGGAACTACACCAACGGGCGGTGCGGCAGCGACGGATGGTGTGGGCGCCGGCGGCGCTGGCGCAAGACGGGGCGGAGGAGGCGGCGGAGGCGCGGATCCGAATCAGCGCCGCAGTGTCACCCAGCGTCATTTCGCGATGGCCAACACCGCGTGCTATCCGGCTATCAATGTCGTTCACGGATTCACGGAAACTGGCACGCCTGGCAGCCTCACGTTCTATGCGCGTCCGTTCGGCGAAGCGGAGCTGCTCGCGTTCGCCAAGGCCTACCAGGACGCTACCGGTTTTCATCTGAAACACCCGGCGTTGTCCGCATAGCTGGTGCGCCACTGCGCGTTGATGTTCGCGCTGGGGCCGGTTCAGGGCAGCTCCTTTTTCTGCGTGATAATCCGAGGCCTATCCCGATCGCCGGCGATTCGCCGCTCTCCGACCGGCGTTTCGGCATGAGATGCCTCACTTTAATCCCCCCTCCGGGGCTCTCATACTCTTCTCTACCGCACCGATGAGGCCTATGTATGCTCTCGGATTCAGATATTCGGAAGAAGCTGTGATCCTGGCAGCCCTCTCATCCGAAGCCATTTTCATGAGAGTGTCCGCGCGGGGCAGCCGGGCCGCGCGGCCCCGGCCGCTCGGGTCTGATCCGGTAGCCAATTGGAGAACGACATGAACAATCAAGCGACCTTGGCAATACTCGAGCATCTTAGTAACGAAGCGCGGAATTCCATGCACGCCACCTTTGGCGTAATGGAGTTCCTGCGGGATACTGTTACCGATCCCACGCAGCGATCCTCGGCGGCCATCGGCAGGGCCAGCGCCGATCGGCTGCTACGCTCCATCGACGATGTCCGCGACCTGCTCTCGAGTACCGTTCCGCCTCCCGCCGTCCAGGAGGAGTTCGATCTGGCGCTGTGCGCGGCCAAGATTATAGAGGTGCTGAACTTCGCCTCGGGAAAGCCCAGGAATCACATGGTCCTGGATGCGCCGTCCAGCCCGCTGCTGCTCACACAGGACCATAAGGCCGTGGACCAGGTGCTCTCGCGCGTCCTGGAAGCCGCTTTTAAGCTCACCCAAGCGAGCGACAGCCACGTGCGCCTTAGACCCCGGCATGATGAAAACGGCGCCCGGCTGACGATCAATGTTCGCGATGCGGATCTGACGGTCCGCCTCACCAAATGGTTAAACGCAATTCCGGACGACGCCGCTTTCGAAAATCCTGGCGACGTGCCGTTTGAAGTCGCCGTCATGGTGGCTGGAAGGCGCCTGCGCGCACTGGGTGGATCGGCGGAACTGGAGCGTGACCCCGCTGGGCACTGCGCGATTGACCTCCATTTCCCCTCGCGGGCCCAAGCCATCGACCGCCGGGAAGCATTGTCGCCCTCGGTTTCGCATGCGCCGGACGCCTTGAATATACTCGTGGCGGAGGACTGCGACGACAGCTTCTTTCTCAGCGAGCTCATGCTTCGGAACGAGAACGTGCAGCGTGCGCGCGACGGACAGGAAGCCCTCAAAATGCTTCAGGGGCACCGTTTTGACGTGGTGTTCATGGATGTCCACATGTCCGGGATGGACGGCTATGCGGGAATCCGAGGCATGCGCGACTGGGAGACCGATAGCGGCAACGCCCGGACGCCCATCGTAGTGCTATCCTCGGACGATTTGGAAACCCAGCGTCTGTGTGCGGCTCAGTTCGGGTGCTCCGGCTTTCTCCGAAAACCGTTGCGCCGGAGCGAACTGACGGACGTTCTGGACCGCCTGAAACAGCACCGGCTGCTGGCGTGCTGACGGGCCCGCTTCGCTTGGGGACGGCAAGACCTCGAGCTCCATTCACGGACGCACGGGGTCGTGCGAGTCCGCAGAATCAGGCGAAGGCTAGCATTCCGCGCCGCCGCGTTCAGGCCGGCCATGCAACAGTGCGCCGCGAAGCGCCCGCCTGAGTTGGCTGGTAGAGTTCTCGTGCTTCAGCAAATAGTCTGAGGCGCCCAACCGTAAGGTGACATTCCTGGAAACGCTGCGATCATCGGAGGTGAAGATGACGATGGGCAGCCTGTGTTTCGCCGCGGCGTCAATGGCGCGAAAGCTCGAGCAGCCGCTCGATTCAGGCAGGCCGAGATCCAAAACGATCACGTCAATTCCCGGGTACGCGAGCCGCTTCATTGCTTCGGTCAGATTGTGGGTCCATTCGGAACAAAAACCGCCGTCCGTGTCGTCCATCAGACCCATTTGCAGCAACTCCGCGGTTTCCCCGTCGTCTTCAACCAGGAGCACTTGGATGGGGCGGCGCGTCTGGGCGCCTTTTTTCAGGGCCATCTCCGGCGGGGCGATCTCGCATGTCAAGGTCATGGTGGCGCATTCAAGCATGCCGCTCGCATCGACCAGATGTGGAAGAGTTTGAGAAAAAACTTACCTGAAGGCGAAGCAAATTCCAAGAATGGCCTAAGTTTCCGGCAGAATTCGTCGAAGTGTCACTATATGGCAAATCGACGGGACACTCTCCTTGGAACCACCGAGCAGGAGCACTTTGGTTTGGCCGAATTGGACTCGGAAGGAATCGCAAAGGTCGCCCAACCTCCCGTGCCTCAGCGCGACGCCATTCCCGATCCCATCGCGCTCCGCCGCCCCGCCTTTCTTGCCAACCGGTGGCTGGATCTGGCGAAGATGCGGGATGCGCTGGCGTCGAGCGATTTCGCTGCCGTTCAAACCATCGGACACAACTGCAAAGGGACCGGCGTGGGGTACGGTTTCCCGGACATCAGTCGCCTCGGCTCCGCCATCGAAGCAGCGGCCAGGGTCTCCGATGCAGGCGAACTAGAGGAGTCCTTGAGCGAGTTCGAGCGCTGTATCCTGGTTGCCTCGGCGAGCGCATTGCAGGCCAAATAGATAGGTCAGTCAGCGTGTTTCTTGACGTATTCGGTGTGCGCGATCTTTTGCTCCTTGTAGTCGTTACTCCCGAGAGTCGCGCGCCGCGCGGCTTTCACGTTTGCCTGGCGAATGCCGTCGGAGCTGACGGCGAATCCGGAAAGCAACTGTTCCAGATCGCTACTCTCACAGGTGGGGCACGCGACCAGGGTTGAGGCGAGCACCAGCAACTCGAATTCCTGGGAACACTGGCGGCACCGGTATTCGTAAATAGGCACTTGTTCAAAATCATAGCAGGCGTGTTGCGACATGGGAACGGCAGGGGCTGATTTTTGGCGGTGGAACCACTAACGTATAGAGATGACTCTCCGCTCCGCCTTCCGACGCAGGTTGACGCTCAAGACCATCGCCCTGCCGCTCGCGTTCACGATGGGGCTGACGCTCTCGGCTCAGTCCGAGCCTCAAACGGCCGGCCCCTACAGCACTTTGACGATTCGCAACGCCACGCTGATCGACGGCACCGGCTCGCCCGCGCGGGGACCGGTGGACATCGTCATCAAGGGCAACGTCATCCAGCAGGTAGTGGCCGCCGACGCAGTCTCGCGCGCCCGCGATGGGGCGACTAACGCTCCAGCCCCGGCAGGCGGGCGCGTCATCGACGCGACGGGGATGTACGTCATTCCCGGCCTTATCGACATGCACATGCACCTCAATGACAGCCCCGGCATTCCGCTCGAGTATCAGTACAAGCTGCTCCTGGGCCACGGCGTCACCACCGTGCGCACATTCAATGTCGGCCAGATGACGCCGGAGCAAATGGCCGCTGAAAAGCAGCGTAGCGCCGAGAACAAGATCGTCGCGCCGCGATTGTTCGTGTTTCCGTTCTGGCGCGCCGATCCGAAAGATCCCCGGTTTTCCAACGCCCAGGACGCCGCCGCGATCGTGCGCGAATGGAAAGCAAAAGGCGTCGACGGCGTGAAGATGGCGGGCCTGCCGGGAGAATATCCGGACATCTTCAAGGCTGTCGCCGACGAAGTGCGCGCCCAGCACATGGGGCTCGCTGTTCACATCGCGCAGGAAGCCGTGTTTCCCATGAACGCGGTGCGCGTGGCTTCCGAAGGCGCCAGCACCATCGAGCATCATTATGGATATGCCGAATCCTCCTTCACGGATCGCAAAATCCAGAAGCTGCCGCCGGACTATAACTACTCGAGCGAGCCGGACCGGTTCTATCAGACCGGCGCAGTGTGGCTCCAGGCGGATTTGAAGAAGCTCCACACCGACGTCATCGACTCGCTGCTGGCGACGCAGGCCCGCACCGGATTCACCATGGTTCCGACAATGGTGGTCTACGAAGCCAATCGCGATCTGGAACGCGCCAAGAGTCTCCCCTGGCATGAGAAGTTCACGATGCCGGATGTGATGGCGCACTGGCAGCCCAATCCCAAGAGCCACGGTTCGTATTTCTATCACTGGACCTCGACCAATGAAGGCGACTGGGCGCAGATGTATCACCGCTGGATGGATTTCGTCGAGGATTACAAGAATCGCGGCGGGAATGTCGCAGTGGGCTCCGACGTCGGCTCGATTTACGCGCTGTGGGGCTTCGGCACCATTCGCGAAATGGAACTGCTGGAGCAGGCCGGGTTCAGTCCGCTCGAAGCCCTTCACTCGGCGACCGAGGTCGGTGCGATTTCGCTGGGGGATCATCACCTGGGTGCGATTCGCCCGGGGTATACGGCAGACCTGGTGGTGCTGACGGCCAATCCGCTGGATGATTTCAAGATTATGTACGGCACGGGCGCGACGCGCCAGGCGCCGGATGGCCGCGCGGTGCAGGTCAAGGGGATCAAATATACGATCCGCGCGGGAGTCGTCATGGATTCGCAATCCTTGCTCCAGGATGTGCAAAACATGGTGGCAAAAGCGAAGTCCGGACACACGACCGGCGGCGGAGGGCGATAGTGGTTCGATTCGGCCGCGGCACCAGACGACGCACTCCCCCACGCGCCTCACTGACGCGCGGCGGGCAAGGGGACCGGGTCAGAGGTCAGGGCAAAGGGGTTAATGCCTTCGCTCTCCCAATGCGTACGCCGGCGAGGCGGATTCCACGGCTACGCAATTACGATCTCTACAATTGGGGGCTGCGGGTGTGCCAACTGGTCGCCTGTTCATAGGCGTGCGCGAGCGCGAGTACGCGCGGCTCCCCCCAATTCGGACCGGTGATCTGGATACCGATCGGCAGGCCGAGTTTCGTGAATCCACATGGGATCGAGATGGTCGGCAGGCCGTAGGCATCGAAGGGAGATGTGTTGCGAAGAGACGCCGTCCCGGCCCCGGCGTTCTCGATCATCGACGGCGGTACCGGCGTGGTGGGAGTGATCAGCAGATCGACGGTCGAGAAGACCGCGGGAACGGCTCGCCGCAGACGGTCAAGTTCGCGACGCCCCCGAATGTAAGCTTCCGCGGTGATTCTCGCGCCGGCTTCCAGGCGACTGCGCGTAGTTGGCTGATACAGCTCCGGCGTCTTCGAAAAATAAGGGAGATGGTAGGCGTAAGCTTCGGCGGCGAGCACCGGCAGGTTGCCGATCGCGGGGAGTTCGACGTCGACCGTTCCCGCAGTAAGCTTGCGAAGCACGTCCAGGGCCTGATTGACCGCAGCTTCTATTTCAGGATCGAGATCCTGATAAAACAGCTTGCGCGGAAGGCCCAGGCGCAGAGTCGATGTCTTGGTGCGAAGCGCTTGCAAGTAATCCGGCACAGGCGCGTCGATGCTGGTGGTCTCCAACGGATCGTAACCGGCGATTGCGTTGAGCAACATTGCAGCATCGGCGACGGTGCGGCACATCGGGCCGATGTGATCGAGCGACCACGAGAGCGGAATCACTCCGCGGGTACTCACTCGGCCGTAGGTTGGTTTCAGCCCGGCGAGCGCGTTGTAGGAGGAAGGCTGGCGGATGGAGCCCCCGGTATCGGACCCGAGCGCGCCGAAGCAAAGCCTGGCCGCCACGGCTGCTGCCGATCCACCGGAAGAACCGCCGGCGATGCGATCGAGCGCGTAGGGATTGTGGACCGGACCGTAATGACTGGGCACGGAGGTCGCGCCGTAGGCGAACTCGTGCATGTTCAGTTTGCCGATGAGAATCGCGCCCGCCGATTTAAGCCTGCGGGTCACTTCCGCGTCTTCGGTGGGGATGCGGTTGGCGAAAACCGCACTCGCGGCGGTGGTGCGGACGCCTGCGGTGTCGAACAGATCCTTCAATCCGATGGGAATGCCATGGAGCGCGCCGCGAAGCTTGCCGGCTCGCTGTTCGGCGTCCAGGTCGTGAGCCTGGGCCAACGCCTGATCCTTCATCACGGTGATAAAGGCGTTCAGTTGCGGGTCGTATTTTTCGATGCGGGCGAGGCACGCTTCCGTAAGGTTAGTGGGTGTGACGGTACGCTGGCGAATGCGCGCGGAGGCTTCGGCGAGGGTGAGGTCGGTGAGCTGGTCGGAATCTTTTCCCGAGATGCTGGTTGAGCTAAGGGCCGCTGCGACGCCGGAAGCCGCGAAGGATCGTCGGGTGAGAGGACGGCTGCTTTCCATAGACTATTAGCGTAGTCGATCGAAAGGCGCGCCGCCTTTCCGGCCGGCCCTAACACCTCGCTTCGTCAGAGGAGTTACAATGGCCTCCAAATGCGGCTGGTCAAAGTTCTGTGGGTCATTCCCCTCGCAGTTCTCACGAGCTGCACCCCTGAGAAAGACACCTCGACGACGGGGCCATCTAGCGCAACCAGCGCGCCCGCGCGTGTGACGGGACCCACCACTCCTCCGCCTGCTTTCCGCCTTTACCGTTTTAAGTTCGACGAGAAAATTGGCGCATCGATAATTTCCTACGTTGCTCCGCCGAACACTACGGATGACCAGATCAAGAGCCTTGTTTGGCTATTCCGCGAGAAGGTTAGATCCCAAAAATTCCGCGATATCAGCATTAATCAACCCACCTCCTCGAATTTTGGCAAGAGGGGCTATCTCCAAGGGATACTGTCAATTTATCGCGGCGAGAAATGCGCAGGCGAAAAATTCAGCGACGCGGAAGGCCCTTGCGGAGATGGCGATCACGACGCCGCCTATTATCAGTGGGGTGTTTTCGGGGACAACCCGAATAACGGTATCGATCCAACTAAGGACGAAGCTGGTATCCGGCTGGCCAGCGGCAACATGATCACCGTCTTCGACTACAAGGATGGCTGGCAACCGACGAAGACGGAGGCTACCAAGGCAAGGGAGGCCGAGGAAGCAGCTAAGCAAGAACTTCTCCACAGGTCGAGAGAACAGTACGCCAACGCGCTCCACGCGTCGCTCAGGGAGCAGGGCTACGAAATCACAGTTACCGAATTAGGAGATAGGCTCATTTTGGCCGCTGATTTCTTTAAGGACACCAGCACCCGCGTTCAGTTTTTGAGCCTTGTCAGAAAATCCAATGCTGGTCTGTGCAAGATGGGGTTCCGGGAAGTCCATCTTACGGGAAGCGGCGTGTTTTCGAGTGGCGAAAACTACTCCCTGGGCTGCAAATAGAAGAACAGCCCTCGTCTCTTTGCGTCTCGCAGATCAGGCACAGGCCTTGATGAGGCTCGCCCACTTGCGACATTCGTCAGGAGGTAGATAGCGGACGATATTACCAAGATGATCTACCTCCGCAACCCTGCAGTGCTCTCGATCTTTCGTCCACTCGTGACATGGCCCAAGGGGGTTGTCGCAGATGGCCCCTTCGAGTGTTCCATTCCGTTCGAGTCGAAACATTTGTAATCCCATATGTTCCAGTTTACGCCGGAAACCCCTTTAAATCCACACGTGGCTTCCGGCACAGGTGCCGAGCAGCGTAAGCCTTGATCCGATTCTGCGTCCCCAAAGAGCCGCTGAGCTGACCGGCGCGCAGGAATTTAAACATCGATTTCGACCGATGGACTCTCAACGGGCTCGACCGGAAAACCCCGCTCGCGCCAGGCATCGTATCCGCCTTCGAGCGGACGCACGCGCGTAATTCCGACGCCGCGAAGTTCGAGCGCCGCACGGGCGCTGGTGGCTTCGTTGGGTCAAGTGCAATAGAGAATCACATCGCGATCGCGCGGGATCTTGTCGCGATGCAGCCCCAGTTCCTTGCGATCGAACCACATCGCGCCGGGCAGCTTCATGCCGTCCAGTTCCAACTCGACCGACGACCGCAGGTCGACGATCGCGATTTCCGCCAGCCGTGCCAGCACTTCTTCGGGCGTGACTCGCGCCACTTTGAGGCTCTTGATGAAACGCTGCCGCTGCCATTGTTTCCACGCGAGCCACAACGCCACGACACCGCCCACTACCGCGGCCAACCCCTTGCCCATTCGCGCCGCGACATCGCCCACGTCCTCGAGCTGCGTGCGAAACACGAAGCCGATCCCCATGATGGAGGTGCCCCATAGTAAAGCTCCCGCGACATCCGCCGTAAGAAATTTCCAAACCGGCATCCGCGAGAGTCCCGCCATCGGCGTCGCGATGGTGCTGAGGCCGGGAACGAATTTCGCGACCACCAGCGCCCACGCGCCCAACCTTTTGAACCAGTAGCGCGTCGAGCTGACGCACGAATCCGGCTCGAGCGAGATCCGGCACAACAGTTTCAGAACGGATTGGCCCTTGTTGCGGCCGAGGATGTACCACGCGGTGTCCGCCGATACGGCCGCGATAAGCACGACCAGCGTCGCCATCGGAAACGAGTAAGCGGCTAAGCCCGTGAGTGCGCCCATCGCCAGCAGGATTGGCACCGCAGGTACGGGAACGCCTAACTGCTCGGCCAGCACCCACGCTCCGAGCACCCAGTAGCCGTGCTTGAGCAGAAAGTCGAGAATCCGGTGCATGTGCCTTGCTTTAAGGATAAGACAGTGAGCAAGAGCTTGTTGAAAAATGACCCTCAACTTGCCCATTGGCAGGGCATAGCCCTGCCCCACGCGGCGTCACTGCACCGGCGTTCCGTATGGCACCAGAGTCTTGACGCGCTCGGCCGAATCGACGCGCGCGATCTTCCATCCGCTCGCGGTTTTTTCAAGATTCATGGTCTGCGCCTCGTTGCGATCCTGGTATACATACTCGACGCGAACCTTGACCTCGCGATCGCCGGCCACTGCATCGGGCGCCATTACCGCGACGCCCTTTAGCGCCGCATTGGTGTCCTGAAGATATTTTCGAAACGCGGCGTCGGAAGATTCCGCAATCGACTGTCGCAGCGCCGTTTCCATCGACCCGGTATAGGCTGCGAGATACTTTCTCACATCACCGTCGCGCGCGGCGTCTAGCATCGCGTAGATGGCGTCCTGAGGCGTCGCCTCGGCTGGGCGCTGCGATGCGGACATGCTTCCGGTGGGCATGCTCCAGGCGGGCATCCTCCAACCGTTTCGCCTCGCGACAGTCGCGCCCAGCGCCGCGGCCAGCGTCAGGATAGTCAATAGCTGAGCGACGCGCTGCCGGTTCATTGGTCCCTTGATTCACTTCTCCGACTTGCGAATAATCGTCAGATCGAGATTGCCGCGATTGTCGACAATCAATTTCTTGATCTTCGGCAAAATGGTTTCCATGGTTTCCAAGTACAGGCGCTCGCCGTTCACTTCGCTCGCTTTCGCATATTCCTGGGCCACCTGCGTGAAGCGGGACGCATCGCCCTGAGCTTCGTTGATCTTGCGTTCGCGATACGCCTGAGCCGCCGTGACCAACTGTTGGGCCTCACCCCGCGCACGCGGAAGCTGTTCGTTCGCGTAACCTTGCGCCTCGTTCACGATGCGCGCTGAATCGGCGCGGGCGCTGGCGACGTCGCGAAACGCATCGGCGGCCTCCGGCGGCGGCGTGACGCTTTCGATGTTGATGGTCGAGATCAGAACTCCGGCGCGGTACTCGTCCAGCACTCGTTGCGATGCTCCGCGCACCTCCTCTTGGAGCGCAGCTTTGCCGGTGGTGAGAATGTCGTCGACGTTGCGCGCCGCCACCCCTTGGGCCAGCGCCGTTTCCACCGCCGCGCCGATAGTCTGCGCGACGTCGCCGGTGCGAAACAGGAAATCGACGGGTGAGCCGACCGAATATTGCGCCACCACCCGCATGCTGATGATGTTCTGGTCGCCCGTCAGAAATTGCGAGCGCAGCGGCTGCACGCGGCCAAGGACCGTGTCGCTTTGGTCGCCGCCGATCACCAACCGCTGGAGCTGCTGGACTCTGAGCCTGGTCACCTGATCGATGGGCCACGGCAGCGAGGCGTGGATGCCGGGCAGAACTCGCGGCTCAACCACCGCGCCGAATCGCGTCACTACCGCCTGCTGCTGAGTTCCGACGATGTACACGCCGGTCAGAAGCCAGATCGCGAACGCGAGGGCGATGCCTTGGCGCATGCGCTCGCGCCACCGCGGCGGCTCGACGGGTTCCACTTCGGATTCGATGGCGAGTTGCACTACTTCGCTCCGGTCATTTGCATCATTTCGCTCCGCTTTCGCCGTGCATCATGATGCGCAGCAATTCCGAATCCGAGCTTAGAATCGCCGTGGTCTTATCGTCGAAAATCTTCTTGTACGACTCGAGCGTGCGCAGCAATTTGTAAAACCGTGGATTCTTCGAGTACGCCGCGCTGTAGGTCCGCGTGGCCTGCGCATCACCCTCGCCTTTGATTTTCTCAGCTTCTTTGTACGCCGCCGACAGGATCTCCTCCTTTTGACGATCGGCGTCGGCGCGGATGCCCAGCGCCTGCTCTTCGCCTTCGGCGCGATATTGCCGCGCGATTCTTTCGCGCTCCGCGCGCATGCGTGCGTAGACGCTTTGCTTATTCTGCTCGGGAAGATTCAAACGCTTGATGCGGACGTCGATCACCTGAATTCCGTAACGGCTGAGTGCGGCGCGATCGGTCAGGGCCGTCAATTGATCCAGCAGGCCGGTGGTTTGCACGGTTTGGGAGCTGGGGGCGATCAGCGCGTCCAGGTCGCGCCCGCCCAACGCCGCCGACAGTCCCGACCACACGATGTCGTGCAGACGCATCTCGGCCGCTCCGGGATCGCCGACCGTTTCGACAAACCGCTTGGGGTCCTCGATCCGCCAGGCGACGTAACTCTCTATCACGAGATTCTTCTTGTCGTGGGTCAGGAACTCAGAAGGGCGCGGATTGTAAATGCGCAGGCGCCGATCGAAGAGAGTCGCGTTTTGGAAAAACCACTTCGCGTGGAGCCCCGCTTCGGTGACGGTATAAAGGGGCCGGCCGAACTGCGTGACCAGTGCGAATTCGGTTTCGCGCACCGAGTAAAGCGTGAGCCAGCAGAACAGCAGAAAAGCAATCCCGCCTGCGAACGGATAATAGCGCCGGTATTTGTCTAATGTCATAGGAACACCATTTATCACGCGGACATCGGCTAATTGTCAGGCGGCCTGACGCGCTCCGGGACGATCGCGGGGATCGCAGCCGGGGTAAGCTCCATGCCGTCCTCGATCAGGAAGAGCGATCGGCGTCCCTTATTTGCGTCCACAATCATCTTTCGCTTGCCCGGAAGAATTTGCTCCATCGACTCCAGAAACAGACGCGTCTCGGTCAGCGCGGGCGCCGTGAGACTGGCTTCCTCGCTCTGCACGAAGCGGCTCGCGTCTCCTTCGGACCGGTTCTTGCGTCCCGAAGAATAGCCGGCGGCATTCACTACCGTGGCGTGAGCGTTGCCGCGCGCCAGCGCCACTTGCTCATTCCGGTAACCTTCGGATTCATTGATCAGCCGGTTCTTTTCTTCGAATGCCGCCGAAACTTCCCGGAACGCATCTACCACCTCGACTGATGGATGCACGTCCAGCAAGCGCGCGCCCAGCACTTCGATTCCCGCTTCGTAGCGATCGAGGCGCGCTTGCAATTCGCCCAGCACGCGCGCCTCCAGTGCCGGACGTCCGGCCGTGAGAACCTGGTCGAGCGCCGAAGAACTGGTGACGGATTGCAGGATCGACTCCGCCGCCGCGCGCACGGTCGCGTCCCCGTCGAGCTGGCGGAACAGAAAATCGTCGGGCTTTCGAAGGCGATAATGGATCACCGCATTCACCTCGATCATGTTCAAATCGCCGCTGAGCATCAGCGATTCTTCCGGTTTGCTTTGAAATCGCCCGGCGCGGTGTTGAACGTTCCATTCATAGGTGGGCGGCTCCGCGGAAGGTTCCACACGCCCGGAGCGGAATCCGATCTCGACGGCCCGCACCCGCGTCGCCGAGACACGCGTAAGGCGTTCGATCGGCCACGGCAATTTATAATGCAACCCGGGGCTGCGCAGCGGCGGAATCTTGCGGCCGAATCGCTCGATCACTCCTGCCTCGTCGGGCCCCAGCGCGTAGAATCCGCTGAGGGCGATGAGCGCGACCACTCCGATCACGACGGGCTTCACCAATTCACGGCGGCGGGCACTCATCCTTTCCAGCATGAGCGGCGCGGCGAAGCGCACGCGATCGACGATTTGTCGGGCGAAAAGTCTGGGCGCGGAGAGCCATGCAGGTGTCCATCGAGGACCCCGCTCCACGCGTTCCGCTCGCTCTACGCGCAGCAGGCGTAGCGAGTTCAGCATGACGAACAAGGAGGAGAGCTGATGCGTGACCACTGCGCCCACCGGACCCAGCACACCTGCCGCCGCCAGACCCACCGCCGCGAAATTCACCAGGCCCGCGAACACAATAATGTTCTGCCATGCGGTCGCGACCGCCTTGCGGCTCACCTCGAAAAGCTTCGGCAGCTTTTCGAGCGAGTGGGGCATATACACCACGTCAGCAGCCTCGGCGGTGATGTCGCTAGCTCCCGCGACCGCGATTCCGAGATGCGCCGCGGCCAGCGCCGGAGCGTCATTCAGTCCGTCGCCGGTCATCGCGACTTGACGCCCCTGCGCCATCGCGCGGCGAACGTAATCGAGTTTTTGCTCCGGCAGCAGATCGGCCTCGACCACGGCGATTCCAACTTCGCGGGCCATGGCTTCCGCGGCCCTCCGCCGGTCGCCGGTGAGCATCGCCTGCTGCACGATTCCAAGATTCCTGAGCCCGTCCACTGCTTCGCGGGCGCCTTCGCGAATTCGATCGCGCAGCAGGATCGCGCCGCACAGCCGCTGGTCCGCCGCCACCAGCACGGCGGTCGCACCCAGCCGGTCCGCCTCTTCGAGCAGCGGCTCGAAACCGCTCACGCCGGATTCCCTCAAGAACGCCGCGCTGCCCGCGCGAATTGTTTCGCCATCGACAACGCACTCCGCGCCGCGGCCTGGAAGTACACGGGCACTGGACACATTGGAAGAGCCGGGAGGAAGGACGCCGCGCCGCTTGGCCTCATCGACAATCGCGCGAGCGAGCACATGTTCGGATCCGCTTTCGGCCGCCGCACACAGCCGCAGGAGATCGACCTCGCGTTTCCTCGCAATGTCGGCTTCGCTTGCGCCTGCCGGCAAAACGCGCAGAACCTCGAAGCGGCCCTCAGTGATGGTGCCGGTCTTGTCGAACAGCACCGTGTCGATCTTCGCGGCAAGTTGCAGCACCGTTCCGCCGCGCACCAGAATTCCGCGCCGGGCGAGCCCGCCGATGGCCGCGACCATCGCGGTCGGAGTCGCCAGGATCAACGCGCAGGGACACGCCACCAGTAGCACCGAAACGGTCCGGAGCCAATCCCGCGTGACGAAAAATGTGAGCGCCGCGGCGATCAGCAACGCCGGCAGGAAATATCGCGCGGCACGATCCGCCAGGCGCTCCACCGGGGCGCGCTGTTCTCTGGCTTCTTCTACTAGCCGGATCACGCGCGCCAGCGTGGTCTCTTCACCAGCGCGGGTCACCGAGATGTGAAGGAGGCCGTTCCCGTTCAGCGTGCCGGAAAACACCTCGTCGCCCGGCTGCTTGTCGCGCGGCGCCGGCTCGCCGGTGATGGTGCTCTCATCCACGCTGGAGAGGCCGCGCGAAATCAAACCGTCAGATGGGATCCGTTCGCCCGCGCGGACCAGAATCTCATCGCCGGCCGCCAGCGTCGACGCATCCACGTCGATTTCGCGGCCGTCCCGCACCAGCCTGGCGCGGCGCGGCATCTTTTCGACGAAGCGATGAATCGCCGCCGACGTGCGTCCGGCCGCGTACGCCTCCAGGCCCTCGCCCAGAAGCATGATGAACATCGCCTCGGCCGCGGCCAGGTACTCGCCGATCGCCAGCGCCGCGATCACCGCGACGCAAATCGCCAGGTCCGCCGATATCACGCCTTCGAGAAGCGCGGCAATCGCGTTGCGGAATATCCGGTAGCCGCCCAGCACCGTAAGAATCGCGGCGGTGTCGATCCCGAAGATCGTCGTGAACACGCCGAGCAGGTTCAGCAACAGCAGGACACCGACCACTGCGGCGAAGCCAAAATACCGGATGCGCTGGCGGCGTTCCTCGTCCATGTCTTATCGACCCAAGTCCCTCATAGCGGGCGCTCCGTTACCGCTCCTTGACAGTCGCGGTTCAGTAATTGACCCAAGTCCCTCATAGCGGGCGCTCTGTTACCGCTCCTTCGTGCGCTGTCGCGCGTTGGCTCCTAAACCCGGAGCCAAAACAGTCGCGGTTCAGCATATGCTACTGACCCGTGTAGGTGATCCACATCGGCGAGACCCACACCAACTCGCCGTTGGTTTGCTCGCCGCGGACATAATAATACGAGGTCTTGCCCTTCACCGGCATGGTGTCGCGCCAAGTGAAATCGACGTTGGCCTTCCCTGGCTCGGTGGAATACACGTAGGCGTTGTCTTTGACGACGAACACCTTCGCGAAAGGCGCGGTTCCCATCAGCTTGACCTCGAGAACCGGCGGAGTCGAGATCGAGAACGCATCACCCATGATGTGGCCGCTCGACCGATACTCGGCCAGTATATGATCGGTTGCGCCATACACGTGCCGTTTCTTGAGCGCGTCGAGCACGGCCGGCCGCGTGGCAGCCGTCGCCAAAATGTTCGTGTAACTCATGTGAGTCGAGACGTGGTCCGAACTCGCCTCGAACGCCAGCTTGTAGCCGCGTTCGAGCGCCAGATTCACGAATCCTTTCGGGCGCCAGCCGCCGATCGAGTCGTTCTCTTTGCTCGACCTCGGCGCGCCGGGCATCTCATAGTTCTGGCGATCGCCTTGATAGATCTCGACCACCGGCTCGGAATCGGGATCGTTGTCGCGCCAATCCGTCCCCATATTCGTGGCGCTGGTATGCGAGGCCGTCACGCCGTCGAACTTTTTCAGATAGGCATACAGCATCGCAGTATCGGGTGCGCGCACCTCCGGCGTCTCGCCGGTCTTCGGCAGGCGCGGCAGCGGACGGATTCCGCGCTGCGCGAAAATCACGTTGCGATGTCCTTCCGGATACGCCACGCTTCGCTCATAGTTGAACATGGGAACGAAATGAGTCGGCGCGTAGAAGATGTCGGTCAGCTTCTGGGAAAGCCACCAGGTATATTCGCGAGCAGCGCCGTTGTCGTGATCGCAGCAACCCGCCCAATCCATGTAACTCCCGTCGATCAAATATCGATACTGATCGATAATGGTGCCGTCGCCGGCGCCGTCCATGGAAATCTCACTGTGCCTGTGAAACTCACCGCGCAGGATCATCAGGGAGCCCTCGCGCGTCTGGAGGCGATACCGCCGCATCATCGCGACTGATTCGATCTCCGCTTTTTCACGCGGGTCGATTCCAGGGATTTCCACGGGTGCAGCGCTTTTTGCCGCAGGCGGCGCCGTCGCCGAGCCCAGAGAAGTGTGATTCACGTAAAGGTCGTTGCTATACGGATCGACGGGGAGCTCGTCCGGTCCCAAGGTATGGATGCCCGGCATGTAGGAGATCGCATGAAACTGCCGCCGCCCGTCCGACGATCCGATCACCAGCGCCTCGCCCGCCTTCGCCGAAACGATGGCCGGGCGATTATCCAGCAGGTTGTCGCTGTGGTGCAGGTACATCGGTCCCGTCCAGGTTGAACCGCCATAGGAAACCAGATACTCGGTCCAAATGGTTCCGATCGAGGTCCAGAACGTCGGGAAAGCCGACCGGCACGTCAGCCAGATCCGGCCGGATGCATCGATGGTCATGCGTGGAAGAGTGTTGCGCGGCGCGCGCCGGGCTGGCGTGCTCGCGGCGAGAGCACGATTCTTCGCGCCGTTCGGATCGGGCTTGATCCAGTCGTTCTCATCCCCCTGACGATTCAGCGCGCCCAGGCCGCCAGCCGGCAATCCCGGCAGCGCCGTGCCGATGTCCGTCGCGGTCTCGACCATCGCACCCGCTGGGGTTACGCCGCGCAGCCTGATCGCGCGCCCCTGATACAATGCGACGCCGGTCGAGTCGTCCGCGCCAAAATTCTTTCCCCAACGCTCTCCGCCTTCTTCGTAAGCGACCCACAAAGTGCCCGCCGGGTCGTAGGCGATGGAAGGATACGCCTGATACGCGGCCGACGCAGCCACGGCGCGTTCCTGTCCCCAGGCGCCTTGCGCAGCCGTTCGCACGTACACGTCGTAGTTGCCGTTGCGATAGGAATCCCAAGCCACGCTCACATGACCCGCCGAATCCGCTGTGATCGCCGGATCCCATTCGTTCCCGCCAGAAGATGCAACCGTCATGGGAGCGCCGAACGCCGAGCCCCGCTGTGATGCCGCGAAAATCTGCGCCTTCCCGTTGCGCCAACCCTGCCACGCCACCCAAACATTTCCCGCCGAGTCCGTCGCCGCTGCCGGATCGATATCCGACCCCGGAGCGTTCGAAATACGGATGGTCGCGCCGGCCTTGCCGTTTTCTACCACTCGCGCCCAGATGTCGAAGTTGCTCTTCTCATTCGCGGGCCAAAACACCCACACGCGCCCGCGACCGTCAACCGCGATGGCCGGGCGATACAGATCGCCGCCCGGCGCGCTGACCGCGATCGGATCGCCCCACGTCCCGTTCGAGTAACGCTTCAGCATGATCTGATCGCCGCCAGGCCGGGCGTTCATCAGGTCAAACCGATTGGGCGTGAGCCGGATCATGTCGTGATCCGGGTGATGCTTGAAGTCGAGATACGCCACCCACACGTTGCCGGATTTGTCGACGGCCGCGGCTGGAAAATCCTCCTCGTCCGGGGGACCCGTCACGCGCGACCATTCGGGCACGCGCTCCACCAGCACGCGGTTGTTCAGCATTCGGCGAGGCGCGCCGAAAGCAATATCGCTCAGGCGGATGGAAAAATTCCCTTGCGCCGTAGTCACGCTCAGCTCAGCGCCGGCGGTTTCATTGTCGACCAATACCAGAACGCCGTTGGGCACAATCTGCCTGGCCGCCGCCGCCGTGATGCCCGCGGCCGCAAATCGACGCGGCTCATGCGTGCTCATCTTCCAGGTGTTGCCTGGCTCCATCGAGTCGCCGGTATCGAATCGCCACGGCTCAACCACGGTGATGGTCGCGCCTCGCGCGGTGATGCCGCCGTCCCACTTGGTTTCCGTTTGGTCGCCGGTGCCCAAAAGAATTCGGACCCCGGTGGCGCCGTTCGCCAGGAGAGCAAAAATGCCTGTCAGCAGAATTGTGCGGTGCATCGGTAGGCCTCGCTTTACTAATCTGCGAGAATACCTCAAGCTGGACTAAATTGCTCGACCGGCCCGAAGGAGCGCGGCGACCACGGATAATTGAGTAGGTGTCTATGCCAGCTCTTCGATTGATCGCGATCCTTCAGACCGACTGTCCCACCTGCCTTCTCATCGCGCCCTACCTGAACACCTTGGCCGATCACAAGACCCCGATCGCCGCGATTTCGCAGGATGGCGAAGATGCTACCCGCGAATTTGTGCGCCAGATGGAAATCCGCTTTCCGGTCGAGCGCGATCCTGAGTTCCAGCTTTCCAAACGCTTCAACGTGGTGACCGTACCCACTCTTTACGTGGTTGACGATCAGGACCGCGTTGTGCGGCAGGAGCCCGGTTTCGACAAGAACGTGCTCAACGAAGTAGCGGCGCTGTTCGGACATGCGCCCATCGCGAGCCCCTATGACGGCGCCCCGGCATTCAAGCCTGGATGCACTTCCCGTCATCTTGAAGTTCAAACGGATGACCCCGGCGCGGCCGCGCTCGATTTGCACTCGAAGGCAGGCGGCCGGGCTTCGATCATAGATCTCGCGGGCGCCGAGGACCCGGTCGAATACTGCTATCGCACATTTGGCGATGCGCTTCCGGTCGTGCCACCGACTGTCGAGCGGGTTGAAAAGATGCTCGCCGCCGCCGATCGCGATCCACGAGAAGTCATCGCCAGAATTCCGCCGTGCTTCGGCGAGGCCACCGTCGAAAAGATCGCCGCCAATGCCGTGATGGCCGGCTGCGTGCCCAGTATGATGCGAGTTCTGATTCCTTTGACGCGGGCGGTTTGCGACGAACGCTTCAACGCGCACGGAGTGCAGGCGACCACGCACTTCGCCGCGCCGCTCATCGTCGTAAATGGACCCGTGCGTGAGGAATTCGGCTTCCACTGCCGCCAGAACGTGTTCAGCAATGTGGCTCGCGCCAACAGTACTCTGGGTCGCGCGCTCCAACTGATCCTGTTGAACCTCGGCGGGGCGCGCCCCACCGGCATCGACATGTCGGCGCTGGGTAATCCGGGCAAGTTTTCCTTTTGCATCGCCGAGAACGAAGAAGAGAATCCGTGGGAACCCTTGCACGTCGACCAGGGATTAACGCGGGATCAGAGCGCGGTGTCGCTGTTCGCCGCCGAGGCGCCGCACGGTGTCAGCGAACATAACGCCCGTACCGCGAAGGGAGTGCTAAGAGCCATCACGTATGCGCTGGCCACCGTCTGGAGCTATCGTAGCTGTATGGGATCCGAAGCCGTGGTGGTCCTCTGTCCGGAACACGTGCGAACCATCCATCGCGACGGTTTCACGAAGAAGAACATCCGCGAGTTCCTGTTCGAGAATACCGGCATTCCCGTTCGTTGTTATCGCGACGGAGAACCCGGTGAGGGAATCGCGCAGCGTAATATGTACAAAGAGATCGTGATCGATGGCGAGCCATGCTACCAGAAGTTCCGCTCGCCCGAGTCGATCAAAATCGTCCTGGCCGGCGGCACGGCGGGCAAGTTCTCTGCGGTGCTGGGGAGTTGGTCGGTGGGACCACGCGGCAGCCAGATGGTGACGTATCCGATCTAAATTATAATCATCCTGCCTAACGAGCGACGAAGGAGGTCCGCCTTGATTCCAGAATCCGCGGTCAAGAAGTTCAGAGAATCTCTTCGGGGCCAGTCATTCTGTCCTGGCGAGCAGGGCTACGACGCTGTCCGAACCGTTCCTAACGCCATGATCGACCGGCGACCAGCCATCATTGCGCGCTGCGTCGGCGCTGCCGATGTCATCGCGTCCGTCCGTTTCGCCCGCGAGCACGACGTTCTCGTTTCTGTTCGCGGTGGGGGGCACAGCGTTGCTGGGAAGTCAGTCTGTGACGGCGGTCTTATGATTGACCTCTCGGCGATGAAGGGCATACGCGTGGACCCTGTGAGGCGGACCGTCCGGGCCGAGGCAGGTCTCAAGCTCGTCGAGTTCGATCGCGAAACGCAAGCGTTTGGCCTGGCCACGACTCTCGGTCTTGTTCCGAACACCGGCATATCTGGACTGACACTGGGCGGCGGATTCGGCAATCTGATGGCAAAGCACGGCCTAGCGCTCGACAACCTGATCGGCGTGGATGTGGTCACAGCCGACGGCGGTCTGCTCACGGCGAATGCTTCGGAAAACGAGGACCTCTTCTGGGGTATACGCGGCAGCAGCGGCAACCTAGGGATCGTGACCTCACTCGAATACCGGCTGCATGAAGTGGGGCCAGTGTTGGGGGGCGCCGTGTTCTTTCCGGTCGCAAAGACCAAAGATGCTTTACGTTTCTTTCGCGAATTTGCGGAGACTATCCCGGACGAGCTGGTGATTCAGGCTGGCGCATTTACAACTCCAGATGGCGTCCAGGTTTTCGGCGTTGCCGCTTGCTACTGCGGATCGTCCTTGTCTGAGGGGGAGAAGGTGCTGACCCCCTTGCGAAAGTTCGACTCCCCGATTGCTGACATTATTGGCGTCATGAGCTATCTGCAAGTGCAAAGCATGTTCGAACCGTTCTTTCCACCCGGTCGCTACACCTACGTGAAATCAAACTTCGTTCGTGTTCTGAATGATGAAGCTATTCAGGCGATGGCGGAGTACGCCGGGAAGAGCCCTTCCCCCTATACTTTCGCGCCTTTCATTGAGCACTGGCACGGCGCAGCCACTCGCGTCGGGGTCACTGATACTGCATTTGCTCATCGTCATTACTCTTACAACTTCATGGCCTGGTCGAGCTGGGACGGCCCAGCCGACTCGGAGAAGAACATCCAATGGACGAGTGAGTGTTGGGAAGCGATGCATCCGTTTCTAGCGACAGGCTCCTATGTCAACTACGTCTCGGACGAGGGGGACGCCTTCGCGCGCGCAGCTTACGGCCCCAATTACGACCGGCTCGTGGCCTTGAAAAACAGGTATGATCCAACGAACTGTTTCCGCATGAACCACAACATCAAACCGAGTCTTGCAGCACCGGCAGCAACCAGTGCCTAGGGCATTCCTGCTAACGGCATGGTGCGTTGCCCCGCCTTCAGCGGCCGTTTGAAGCGCCTCCGATCCGAAGGGGAACATGACACATGACGATACGAATCGTAAATCCGTTGAATGAGACGCGTCCAAGTCCCGCCTCCGCCGCGCCGCGCCTTGCGAGCCTCCAAGGCAAGACCGTCGCGCTGCTGGACATCAGCAAACCCGGCGGCAACATCTTCCTTGACCGCATCGAGCATCGCCTGAGAACCGATCACGGCGTCGCCTCCGTGATCCGCGAGATGAAGCCGACCTTCGCCAAGCCCGCGCCGCCCGGAGTAATCGAAAAGATCCGCCACGCCGACGCGGTGATCGAAGGCTTGGCCGATTGAGGGTCCTGCACAACGTGCAGTTTGCACGACACTTTGAAACTGGAAAGCATGGGGATCGCTGCCGTGCCGGTGGCTACCCACGAGTTCATGACAGCCGCGCGGGCTCAAGCTGCCGCGCTGGGACGGCCGGCATTCGATGCGGTCTACGTACCGCATCCGATCCAGGATCAGACCAAGGCCGAGATTGAGGCCAAAGCCGATGCCGTGCTCGACGAACTGATCGCGCGACTGGTCACTGAGCCGCGACGGTAGTTACTGACCCGCGACTGTAGTTACTGAGCCGCGACATGTGAAGGAGCGGTACGTTCGAGCAAGTCTTGTGAATCCACGGAGCTGAGCATGAAGCCAGGAATCTTGCGAACGCCGGATGAGTGCTTCGATAGCCTCGCCGATTTTCCGTTCGCGCCGCATTACGTCGAAGTCGATGGTTACCGCCTCCATTATGTGGATGAAGGCCCGCGCGATGTGGCGCCGATTCTGCTGATGCACGGCGAGCCAACCTGGTGCTACTTGTACCGCAAGATGATCCGGCCGCTGGTCGAGGCCGGGTACCGCTGCGTCGCTCCCGATCTGATCGGGTTCGGCAGATCCGATAAGCTGGCGCGGCGCGACGATTATTCGTACCAGTTCCACGTCGATGTCATGAATGGATTCGTCCGGGCACTCGGGCTCAATAATGTCACTCTGTTCGGCCAGGATTGGGGTGGGCTGATCGGGCTGCGCGTGCTGGCGGACAATCTCGATCGTTTCGCCCGGCTGGTGGTCGCCAATACGGGTCTGCCGACCGGCGACCATAAGGCCTCCGACGGATTCCTGCGTTGGCTCCACTACTCGCAGACGGTTGAAAAGTTCCACGTGGGCGGGATCATCAAAGGCGGCTGCAAGACTCCGCTATCGGCGGAGACCATCGCGGCTTACGATGCTCCGTTTCCCTCGGATGCGTACAAGGAAGGGGCGCGCATGTTCCCGAAGCTGGTGCCGGTCACACCTGACAATCCGGCTTCCGACGCCAACCGTCGTGCCTGGGAAGTGCTGCGGCAGTGGAATGGAAAGGTGCTGACCCTGTTCAGCGATCAGGATCCAGTGACGGCGGGAGGCGAAAAGCCGTTCCAGAAACTGCTGCCTGGGGCGCAGGGACAGCCGCACGCGACCATCGCCGGAGCCGGTCACTTCTTGCAGGAGGACCGGGGCGAGGAATTGGCGGTGAAAATCGTCGAATGGCTCGGAAGTCCGTGAACGGAAGCGCGCGAGGCTGAAGGACGAGGCGGTTAGTCGATGCTCAAATCCCCGAATCGTCTATCGCGGATTGCTCAAGCATTGCGACGGCGGTTTCGGCGTCGTCGGGGTTAACCTGCAATCTCAGTCCCCTGCTAACGGGCCAATCGACTCTCGCAATATTGAGGTCGGCCAGAAAGCATTCGATCCCGGCGGAATCGAGGCAACCCTTCGCCAGCAGCGCCTCTGCCATGTCTCCGAACTGGCGAATGGTTACCAGCTCAGGAGCTTCCAGGTCGTTCACGGATTGCATCGAGCCTGCGTTCTCCACGGAACCACTATACCTCCCGCCGCCAGACCGCAGAGTTATTCCCAACTCAATAACGACAGCGCCGTATTATCTTTGATCACGATTCCCTTGGCCAACATCAGAGGATTCGCATAAGTCGAACTGTCGGCGATCTCGTAATGGTGCAGCGGCTCGAATCCGTTCCCACTGGCCCGGGCGACGATTAACTCGGCGTTGTCCTTCAACAGGAACAGCAGCTCTCCTGAAATCAGCACCACCGCATTGTCCCCTTGCCGCGGAGGACTGGTCCACAGCGTCTTCCCGGTATCCGCGTCGACGCAGAAGAAAATCCCGCTGGTCCGGTTCGAAAATCCGAAAATCAGATTGCCCTTCTGCACCGGAGAGCTGAAACGCATGGTGAGCTCGGTGATCGTCCAGGCTTTTTCCGTGGTCCAATTATTATTCTGCTGATTCACCTGGAGCAACATCGTCCCGGGATCGCCCGCCAGAATCAACCGCTTGCCGAACGGAAGCGGAGTGGGGATATTCATGCCGCTTCGCCCGGGGAAATCGATTTTCCATAAGAGATCTCCGGACGCGAATGAAAGCCCGACCGCGTACTTCTGCGTGAGCGTAACCACCTGCTTCACGCCTCCCATCTCGACAATCACTGGGGATCCGTAAGCCGGCCCGTCGCCCTTCCAGATCCATTTCTGAGCGCCGGACTTGGCGTCATAAGCTGCCACGGCTCCGTCGTCGTTGGTGCCGATCAAAACTACGATCAGCCCGTCGCTCGCCACCGGCGACATGGACGTTCCGAACATCGGCCACGTGCCCTTGAAGTCCTTCGAGTAATCCTTCCTCCATTCGACTTTGCCGGTCGCGGCGTCGAATGACGAAAAAATACCGGATATACCGAACGTGTAAAGTTTCCCTTCGTAGATCAGAGGCGTCGACTTGGGACCCTTGCCGTGGCGCGCGGCGGAGCTCACGGGCTCGTACGGCGCCGGATAACTCTGCCGCCAAAGAGTCTTGCCGTTCGCCGGGTCGATGGCCATCGCGACCTCATCGTCCCCCTGGCGCGCGAATTCGAGAATGCGGCCGCTGGCGTAGAGCGGAGATGCGTAGCCCTCGCCAATGGTGACTTTCCACTTCGTTGTCAGCTTCTCGGGCCAAACCTTGGGCTCACTGAAGGGCACAATGCCGTTGCGATTGGGACCTCGCCATTGCGGCCAATCCTGGGCCCAAGCTGTCCCGCCGGCCGTGCAATAAACGACCACACCAACAGCCAGACCGACCGCCTGCATCAGAACACCCGAGGTTTTCTTCATTCCGCCTCCCTGCCACTTTCCGTACCCCCAGCTTAGTGGGGCAGGCGATCTTTGTCGCCTGCCGGAACTCTCAAGCTCCTGAGTATTCAGCCCTTAAAGTTTTTCTTCTTTGGCGATGATCTCTTTCATGATCTCCGATGTCCCCGCGCCGATCGTGTTTAGTCTCAGGTCTCTCCATAAACGGCCCAGCGGATATTCGGTGGTGTAGGAGAACCCGCCCAGCATCTGCATGCAATCGTAGGAAACCTGCTGCGATAGCTCGGAGGTGTACAGCTTCGCCATGGTGATCTCGCGGATCGCGCGCTTCCCCCGGTTCGCCAGATCCACCGCCCGATACACCATCCAACGTCCCGCCTCAATGTTCGTCAAGTGCTCGGCGAAGCGATGCCGCCACACTTGAAACTTTCGAACTGGCGAGCCGAAGGCAGTGCGGTCGAGTCCATAATCGAGCGCATAGCGGATCGCGTGATCCATCGCAGCCAGCGCTCCGATGGCCGCAGCCAGCCTCTCACCTTGAAAGTTTTCCATGACGTAATAGAATCCGCGATTCATTTCGCCCAGCACGTTCGTGACGGGAACGCGGCATTCGTCAAAGAACAGCTCCGCCGTGTCCGACGCCAGATTTCCGATCTTGCGGAGCTTCTTGCCTACCGAAAATCCCTTGGTCTTGGTTGGAAACAGCACCAGCGAAATGCCTTTGTGCCCTTCCGCGCCGGTGCGAACCGCGAGCACGATGAAGTCCGCGCGGGTTCCGTTGGTGATCCACAGCTTTTGGCCGGAAATCACCAGATCGCCGCCGTCGATCCTCGCGCGCGTCTTCAACGCCGCCACATCCGATCCGCCGCTGGGCTCGCTGATCCCCAGCGCGCCGATCCATTCGCCGCTCACCGCTTTCGGAATGAATTCCTCCTGCTGCTGCGGCGTTCCCAGTTCCTGAATCACCGGAATGGTGAGGTCGGATTGCACCATGAACGCCATGTTGATGCTGCCGCTGTCGGAGTACGCCATCGCCTCGAGATACGCGGCGGTGGCCCACCAATCGCCTCCGCTGCCGCCCCACTTCGGGTCGATGCGGATTCCGAACAGGCCCAGGTCGCCGGCCTTGCGAAACAGCTCGCGCGGGAAGATGCCCTCGTCGTCCCATTTCTCGGCGTGCGGAGCGATCTCCTCCAGGCAGAAGCGCTTCACCGTCTTGCGGATGATCTCGTGCTCTTCGGTGAAATACGGAAACTCCGTCGCCTGCTCGGCGATCGCTTGCGTGCTCATGTGTGCCATCCACTTTAGTCTACTTCTTGATCCCCGCCCTGACGGGCGGGGCTTGAACACGATGCAGCGATCAAGCGTGCCGACTCAAGCCCCGCCCGTCAGGGCGGGGATCACGTGCCCTCGGCTTCGCGTCGCATAAGTTCCCAGAGAGCCGCGACGTGCTCCCTCTCCGTCGGAATCGCTCCGATCGAGACCCTCGCCATCCATCGGCCATCGAGGATCGCCGGCGTCAAATACGCACCGCCGGACCGGTTCACGCAATCGACCCACGCGGTGGTGTGGGCATCCAACGCTTCTCCTTCCAGTCCACGCGGTTCGTGGCGCACACAAATCGTCTGCAACGGAACCGGAACGAGAACTTTCCAGTCCGGCGACTTCCGCACTTCGTTTGCGAACCACTGCGCATTTTCGAGATCCCTACGCAGGCGATTCTGCAACGCGGCGACGCCCTGCTCGCGGATCATGAACCACAACTTCAGCGCGCGGAAGCGCCGGCCCAGCGGCAGTCCCCAGTCACGCAGATTCTTCACCCGTCCATCCGCGGAAGAGCGCAGAAAACTGGGATTGGTCGACATGACGCGCATCAGGTGTTCCGGATCGCGGACATAGTAGAGCGAGCAGTCGAATGCCACGCCGAGCCATTTATGAGCGTTCACAACCAGGGAATCCGCCGATTCGACCCCTTGCCACATCCAGCGGCATTCGGGAAGAATCATGGCTGAGCCGGCCATCGCCGCGTCCACGTGCAGCCAGAGCCCATACTGCTTCGCCACACGGGCGATCTCTTCGATCGGATCGATCGCCGTCGAGGCCGTGCTGCCGGTGGTCGCGACGATGGCGCACGGTTTGCGGCCCGCTTCCAAGTCCTTGCGGATCGCCGCTTCGAGCGCCTTCGGAACCATGGCGTACTCCGAATCGTGTTCGACGACGCGCACATTTTCACGGCCGAATCCAGCGAGCAGCGCCGCCTTGTCGACGGAGCTATGGCTTTGCGCGGAAACGTAAACCACCAGTGGCTGCGCCTCGCCTTGTAAACCGCCGCGAGCCAGACTGTAGTTGCTGGTTCGTTCGCGCGCGCACATCAGCGCGACCAGCGTGCAGGTGGAAGCCGTGTCCTGAATCACTCCGCTCCACGCATCCGACAGCCCGGTCATCTGACGGACCCAATCCGTGACCACTTCTTCCAGTTCGGTCAGCGCCGGACTCGATTGCCAGGAGAGGCCGAGCACTCCCAGACCGGTGCTGGCGAAGTCGCCGAGCACGCTCGAAAGGGTGCCGTTCGAGGGGAAGTACCCAAAAAAACTGGGGTGCTGCCAATGCGAAAGCCCCGGCATGATGATCTGTTCGAGGTCGGCGAGAATTTCGGGGAACGCCTCCGGCCCGTCCGGAGGCGACGTCGGCAGGGCTGCCTTGATGTCGCCGGGCGAGGTCCGGGCCATCACGGGAAGCTCGGCCACGTGGGACCGATAGTCGGCAATCCAGTCGATCAACCGGTGTCCCGCGATGCGGAATTCTTCAGGAGTCATCTCGATCCGCGCGGCCATCGCGGCGGGAATCTATATGGTGACATACGATCGTCGACATGCCGTGGGGCCGCCGAGAAGGACGGCCCCCCGTTCTACGCAAACCGCGGGGACAAGCTACTAGTTAGCGACAACAACCGGACATCCGGCATCGATCCGCACATAGGTCCCGTCAAACACGGCGACCGCGTAATGGTAGTTGCCTTGAGCTTCGTCGTTCACGTTAATGAGCGGAGTACTGTAGATGTATGGTGGGGAGTTGCCCGGCATTCCCTGCATTATCATGTTGGCCAGGGGAGTTCCTTCCTGGAACTGGACGACGAAGGGGCTTGTGCACTGGAAGCCGACCCTGTCGTTCGTCGTCGGGTTCACGTGCAGAGCCGACGGACTGATTGAAAAGTTGCCGTAAGTGTCGACCGCGATGATAACCAAATAGTCTGCCATTCTGCGCTCCTTTGCTGTGTTTAGTGTGGTGGGTTACTGCCCGAGGCGGCCGGTTTCTTGCCGGCTATCATACGGGAAAAGCGAGTATCCTCGCGCAAGTCCTTGAGAGTTGGCGAGTGGAGAATCTGTTCGCGTGAATAGTTGGCGTCCAGCGCCGATTTGAGCGCGCGCAAGGCCAGATCGCGCTGATGATTCTGTTCGTAAACCAGCGCGGCTCGAAACTGAACAGTCCCGTCGGCTGGGGATTGCTGAAGGGCCGTTGCGATTTCTGAAGCCGCTTTTTCCCGCTCCCCCAAGGCTGCCCTGTAGGTTGCCAGCCTGGAGTGAAGCTCCGCGTCCCGAGAATTGATCGTAATCTCTTTTTCGATAAGCCCGATCGCCTGCCGGTAAGTTTCAGGAGCTTTTTCGGCAAAGGCGGGCGTCCACCGGTAGGCGTCAGCCAGGTTACCCCGCCATACCGAGTCGGTGCGGTTCAGTTCAATAGCCTTCTCATATTGAGTAGCTGCGTCCGCATAACGCCCCTCGAAATAATACAGGGAACCCAGGTTGCTACAGGCGTTTTCGGTCGGCTCGATCCCAACGGAGTGCTCCAGTGCCGCGCGGGCTTCCTCTCGACGGCCATCGTTTAAGTACGCGGCGCCAAGGTTGCTAAACGCATGCGCGCTGTCCGGCGTGAGCCGGATGACCTGGCGGAAATAGTCTTCGGCTTCCGGATACTTTCCGTTCCTGTTATAGAACACGCCGAGCTGCTTCAAGCTCGACCAGTCATCCCTTCGCAGCGCGATGGCTTGCTTATAGGTGGCTTGGGCCTTATCGAGCTTGCCCATTTTTTCATAGGCCAGGGCCAATTCCCGATTGGCATCGGCGCTGAGCGGTTCCAGGTTGAGAGCTTTAGTGAATTCGGTTTCCGCCAGCTCGTATTGTCCTTGCCCTACCTGAATCATGCCCATGGTGATGTGAACCGCAGCGACCTGATCGTTTAGCTGGAGCGCTTGCTGGCCCTTCTCCAATGCCGCGTCGAGTGAGGAACGATCCTTTACTATGTCATACCTCCGCCAATACGCCTCGGCCAAGCCCGCATAGGCGAGCACGTTGCTGGAGTCCATGGCCACGGCGCGTTTGAAGGCGGCGATCGCATTGTCGATGTTCTCGGACCGGTCATAGTGCTTCAGGTATCCGAGCCCTTCGAGATAATAGCGGGCGCCGCCGACCGCTGTCTGGCCGGCTTTGAACACCTGCTCGGCCTGGGGTTGCAGCGCCAACTCGAGCATGTGCGCCAGCCTGTCCAGCACCAGCACGGCAGTCAGACCAGGACCGGCCTTGATGGTCTCGGTGCGCAGTTGAGTCGCCGTGCGAGTTTCCACCAGGTGGATGACTACCTGTGCATCATCGCCAATCGCCTGGACGCTTCCGATAATCGCCAGATTGGCGCCCAGTTCCTTTTCCGCGTCCCGCGCGCTGGTGACACGTTCATGACGGACGTCGCTCGCGGGCACCACCAGCAAAGATCCCTGGAACTGCTCCAGGCTGGTCAGGGAGGTGCTCATCATTTCCGTCAGACCGTCGGCCAGCGCCTGATTCTTCGGATCTCCGCCAATGTTCGAGAACGGCAGAACGGCGATCCGCCTCTCGGCCGGGATGGGGTGAATCCAATCTGTCACGCGCTCGCGGACATCCGGAATAGCGGCTGCGATCAGGATCGCGGCAACGATGGCCACCATCGCCATGCCCCACCTGCGACGCCGAGGAGTTGATGCCGCGGTCATGGTGGCCGTTTCCGCGAGCGCCTGCGGTCGCGATCCACCGTCCCGAATAGAGCGCAGGTCCGTCAACACATCCTGGATGGTCTGGTAACGCGCGTCCGCGTTCTTCTCCAACATCTTCGAGACGATGGCCTGTAGGGCATTCGGCACGCCGGTTCGAAACCGGCTCAGAGCCGGAGCGGGCGTGTAGGCGACCTCATGGAGCAGCGCCGGCTTATCTGGAGCCTGAAACGGCATCTCCCCGGCGATCATCTCGAATAGGACCACGCCCAGTGAAAAGATGTCGGTGCGTTCGTCTACCTTCAATCCCCGCGCTTGCTCGGGCGACATGCAGGGGGGTGTACCCACCGCGTGGCCCGGGTCGGTGAGTTCGCTGGCTTCAGCGCTCTCCGCCTCGGCTACCGCGATCTTGGCGAGACCGAAGTCCGCGATCTTGATCTGGCCTTCCCCGGTAAACAGAACGTTCGAGGCCTTGACATCGCGATGAACAATCCCATGCTTATGGGCGTGCGCCAATCCTTCCCCCATCTGGATGGTCCAATCGATCGCGTCGTCGATAGATAGCCTGTCTCCGGCGGATTTCTTCCCCGCCAACTTCTGCCGCAGGCTTCCTCCCGGGAGATACTCGAGAATCAGAAAGATGAACTCGCCGGCTTCCTCCATCCCGTGGATGGTCGCGATGTGGGGATGATTCAGGGCGGAGATCGCGCGTGCTTCCCGGCGAAAACGGAAGATTTGCTCGGGCGAGCTCACAATTCGGGGCGGCAGGAATTTCAGCGCGACAAATCGTCCAAGCGTGGTGTCACGGGCGCGATACACCACGCCCATGCCGCCTTCCCCTAACTTCTCGACGATCTCGTAATTGGATACACGTCGCCCGAGCATCTCCACATCCACTCACGCGCGCCAGACGCCTAGACCCTAGGCCGATCGGGCACCCGCGATCCTTATGAGTGCCAGGGTATTCAGGTCACTATATCATAGGGCTGCGAACCGGACGCCCACGGAAGTGTGTCGCGGCGGTTACAGAAGCGCGGTGTCTTTCGGGCAGGTGTGCTGGTTGAAGCGCGGGGTGGCCAAGCGCCCCGGGTAAGGGTCGGCCACGACCATGGAGCTTAGGCTATTCCTCCCGCAGCGCCGTCAATGGATCGATTTTCGCCGACCTTCGTGCGGGAAGATAGCACGCGAGCATCGCCAGGCTGGCCAGAAGCAGCGGGGCGCCGATCAGCAGCCGCGGATCGTTGGTGCCAGACTGGAAGGCCTCGACGAAGATATTCGTCAGCGAAGAGAGCGCCTTTACCATCACGACCGCGCCCAGGAACCCCAGCACCGTTCCCACTGCGATCAGTGCGGTTCCTTCGCGAAGTACCAGCCGCAGAACTTGTCCCTGGCTAGACCCGAGCGCCATCCGGATTCCGATTTCCTTGCGCCGTCGTGCGACCGCGTAAGCTGTCACGCCCGCGAGTCCAATGGCCGCCAGCACCAGTCCGAACACTCCGATCCCTCCGTAAATGTTCAACGCAATTCGCATGTATGACTTGCTGATGTCGAAAAACTCGTCAAGCGTTTGGACGTTGAACACGGCGAGGTTCGGATCGATCGATGCGATCTCATGGCGAATTCCGTTCATCGCGTCGCCAGCTCCTCCGCTGGAATTTGCCCGCACCATGATGGTCATCCCACCCGGCGGCGGGCTCGCGAAGTCGCGGCGCGTGAGAGGGAGGTACATGATCGAAGAGGGCGCTCCCGTTGCGATTCCGCTCTTCAAATCGTGAACCACACCGATCACTTCGTAGGAGATCTTGTCTTCCGAGGTTCGCCGGCCGACCGGATTCTCGGATCCAAACAAGCCCTTGGCGGCGCTTTGATTCAGCAGCACCGGAATGACGGCGCCGGCAGCGCTCGTGTCGATGCGCTGATCGCGGTCCTCGAATTCGCGGCCTGCGATCACGGGCTCGTCGAGGGCGGCGAAGTATCCTCCCCCGATCTTCTCGCGGGCAACCGATTTGACGGTCTGCGTCGTACTGCCGGCATCGAGCTTTCCGCTCAAGCTCGCCGTCCCACCGGGAATCGAGAACGGCGGCTGCTCGGCGAGCACAATGTTGCGAACCGCGCTCGCACTTCTCAACCGGTCGGGCAGCATCTCGAAGAGGGCCTGCGCTTTCGCTGCCGAATAGCCGTCCCGCACCGGATCGATCGAGAGCAAGTACATCGTGCGCGCGTCGAAATTGGTTTGCATGCCCGCGCTCTTGCTGACTCCGAGGACCACGAATCCGGTGATCAGCAGCAGCATCAGCGATCCGGCCACTTGCCCCACGACGAGAAGGTTGCGCATGCCAAATCGGCGGTAGCTGCGCAACTCAACACCGGCGCCTTCTTTCAATGTCGGCGCTACGTCCGCCTTGGTCGACTGAAGCGCGGGAGCCAGGCTGAATCCGACGCCACAGACGATGGCAAGGGCGAAGGTGAACACCAGTGCGCGCCAATCCATCGCGTAGTTGAACTCCACCGGCACCGCGAGAGGCAGCTTCATCTGCGAGCTCAATCGCCCGAACCAGTATGCGAGCGCGAGTCCCGCGACACCAGCCAGAAGGGATAACAGCATGCCTTCGCTCAACATTTGGCGAACCAGGCGGAAGCGGCTTGCGCCCACCGCGATCCGGATGGCAAGTTCCTTCCGGCGCGCTGCCGCTCTGGACAACAGCATGTTGGCGAGATTCATGCAGGCGATGGTCATGATCAGGCCGATCAGCAACCCGTAGAATCCCATCAGCACGGGCTTAATCGCGCGCGGAATCGGAAGAACGGTTCCGCCTTCGAGCAGAGTCACGCGCCGCGTCTTGTCCGAGCGGGCGGCATTGCTCGCGTCCTTGACCGCGTCCTCCTCGTCAAGATGGCGCGTGATCGTATCGAGCCCCGCTTCGGCGGATTCAAAGCTGACGCCCGGCGCCAGGCGCAGCAGCGCCGTAAAGGCTTTAGCGGTTCGTTTCTGCAGAATGCCGTCGGCGAGTTCCGGTGCGAGTGCGACCGGTACAGTCACCGGAACGAACAGTTCCCCTGGGATGAACGGCATCGCGCCCTTAAAATCCCTGGGCCCGATTCCTACGATGGTCGCGGTCTGGCCGTTCAGCCGAAGCGTGCGTCCCACCGCGTCGGGCGCTGATTTCAGGCGATTCCGCCAGAAACGATCGCTGATCACGACCACTGGGGCCGTGCCCGGTTTGTCGACGTCGGGACTGAAGACCCGTCCCGCTTGCGGCTGTACGCCCAGCACCGAAAAGTAATCGGGTGATACCAAGTGGCCGAAAACGCGCTCGGGTTTGGCGGTTGCCGAACCCTCAAACGCGACGTTGAAGGGAACCCCGTTCTGGAACGCGGCCACGCCGGTGAACAATCCTCGCTGCTCACGATACTGTTCGGCGTAGGGATAGGAAACAGGATTCACAACCACCAGCCGCTTGGGATCGGCGGCGCCGGGAAGGTCGCGAAAAAACATCGCGTAAACCGTGCTGAACACCGAGACCGTCACGCCCATCCCCAGCCCCAGTGAAATGATTCCGACCAGCGCGAATCCGGGCGACTTGATCAGCGCGCGCACCGCGTACGCCATGTCGCGGCGCATCTCGCTCAGATACTCGATGGGAACCCGCACGGCGATGTCCGCGATCAGTCGGATCAAGCCGGTCACCCCATGCCGTTTCGAAATTTCTTCCATGGCGTCCTCCCCCAGTTGGATCAGTTCAGTTCCATAGATCAGCTTGAATTCGTGCGGAAACGCGTGCGCCAGGCGCTGATAGATTCGAAGCGCAAGTTTCCTTTTGTGGGAGTCGCACACGACGCCTCCATTCCGCGCCTCGTGTTCATGATGCGCACCAGTTCTTCCAGCCGCTCGCGCTCCGCGTCCAGCACGCTTCGGCCGAGGTCGGTCAGCCGGTAATAGCGGCGGCGCGCGTCATCCAATTCCGGGATGGGACGCTCGTCGGATTCTTCAATCAGATCCGCCTCGATGAGCCGCTTGAGCGATCCGTAGAGGGTCGCCGGCCACAGGCGCACTTTTCCACCGGTGCGTAGGAAAATCTCCTGCATGATTCCGTAGCCATGCTGCTCTTCGCCGGCGAGCGACAGCATGATGTGGAACCACTGGGTCTTGAGGGGCAGGAAGGTTTCCGGAGCGGATTTAGACATCTTCAGTATATATATCACTGAATATATACATGGTCAATAGCCGTGCGTAACCTACTGTGATCGAGTGACGCGCTCCCCTATTTGCACGCGGCGATGTCCACGGTCAATTGCTTCCGAACGACGTGCCCGAACTTCCCGGCTACCGAGAGAGTGTAGGTGGTGGTCTTCTCCGGGCGGACGCCGAACTGCCCGTAGGTCGACCCGTGCAATGGCGCAAACACCGGAGGATCAATGGAAACCACCTCGGCGTTCTGGTCGGCGAAACTTAACGAAAAGACCGGCTTGCCCTCGTAATCCTTGACACAACCAGCAATTCGAAAGGATGTGATCTTGGGGAGGATCGCCGGGTCCGATGCAATTCGGACGCTGGCAGATTGAGAGGCCAGGCGGCCATCGGCGCCTTCGGCAATGAGGGTGTAAAGGGTTTCTCTCTTCGGCCGAACTTCGACGCAGCGAGAAAGAGCGGGGCCGACACCATCGACCGGCGGATCGATCCGCACCGATCGCGCGTTTGACACTCCGTAACACAGGACCGTCTTGCCGCCTCCGGTGAGAACGCTGTCGCGCGGGTAAAACTGGAGGATCTTCACGCCGTCGGCCTGGTTCAGACGATCGGGGCCGCTGCTCGCGGCGGCTGTGTGAAGGCGTGGCGAATCGCTCCCGAAGCCCTGCCGTTTCGCAAATACCCAGCCAAGGCAGAGCAACGCCGCCAGAATGGCGACTCGCAGGGACCATTGCGCAAGGCTCACAGTCCTTAGGGTAGGGGAGAGGGCGTTCGCGCGCAAATTGTTAGCCGCGAGAGACGGCGCGCGCCCTGACGGGCGCGCCTCAAAGACCGGCACGGGCGCGGGAAGTCACCGAATTTCAAACGAGACGAACATCAACCCCAACACGCGCGGATTGGGCGGCACGGTGACGGTGCGATCGACCTCGACGGCCACCTCGATTTTCGGCGCTCCCGCGAAACGCTCCGGAACTTCGAAGTCGAAAGCAAAATCCGCGTCCGGATTACGCACACGAACCGTGGAAAGAACGAAGCCGTCGATGGACACTCGCAGCGAGACCGGCCCATCCTTCAATACAGCGGCGGGCGCGTACCCGGCCACGTACAATCGTTCGGCGGCGTGAGCGGGACCGGCCAGCGTAACCGTCGCGCGCTTTCCCATCCATCGAAAGCCGTACTCTTTGGGGCCCCAACCCTCTCCGAGCTGATCCTCGTACAAGTCGCCGGCGAGTTCCACGCGCGTGGCGATCGCATCGACCTTGACCGATTTTGCATAATCCCCGGTGACGTTGCGGGCGGTTCCAGTGGACACGTCGAAAACCACGGCGCGATGCTCGCGCACCGCCTTGTGAGCCACCACCGTATTCGCAAAGAAGGAATCGGTCCCGGTGAAGTAGGCAGGGGCGGCGATAGCGGCTCTATTCTCGGGAACCAGGGATAGATCGTCGATTCCATATAACGGGAACGCGTGATCGTAAACCGCGTCATTGAACAATTCGGTGCTCACGCCTTCGAGCAACACCGCATTGCCGGGGTGAGCGTGCGCGGCGTCCACCACGCTGAGAACGAACTGTCTGATTCGCTGGCTGCGATCGTGAAAACTTCGGACGTGAGCCTGACCCACTGGAATGGAGATGGCGGCGTAAATCGTCAGGAGGGAAACGACCGCGATTTTCCCGAGCCGGCTCGCGTGCCAGCCTGAGACGATGGCCCAGCCCGCCCACATGGCCAGGCCGAGAATCGGCGCGGTGAGATATTCAGCGCGGATGTGGTCGCGCAACGGGAGCAGCGGAGCCAGCCCGATGAGGAACCACGCGGGGAAAAACACCGCGAGCATTTGCCGGTCGCGCGGCGTGCCACGGTCGTGACGAAAAAGGAATGCGAACAGACCAGCCGTGAGTATCCAAACCAGAGAGGACCGGATGAGCGTCGACCGGATGCCGATCAATCGTCCCTGACCCGGACCCAGCGCCCAGCCCCAGTAGGTGGTCAGGGTTTGGAAGACTCGAAGATCCCAATGCAGCTTGTAGGGTCCGCTGGCCGGAAGCGGTGCGAAAGAGACATGGACGATCGAGTAGATCAGCGAAATCACAAACAGCGGTGCGACTTTCCTGAGCAATCCGCGCGCGCGCGCTCGCGGCGAGGCGATGGTGTAGGCGGCGGCAATCGCGGGATACACCACGTTGGTTTCGAGAACAAAAAATCCCAGCGCGAACGTAACGCACTGCGCGAGGAAGTAACGCCCGACCCCGGTCTCGACGTAGCGCAGCAGCAGCCAGAACGTCAGCAGCAACCAGAAAGGCCAGAGCAGTTCGTAATACACGGCGCCCCATGCCAGGGGAATCGCGATGGCCGAATTCAAGGTCCACACGATTGCGGCCCAGAATCCGACTTCGGACGATCCAGTCAGTTTCGTCGCGACGGAACGCAGCATTACGATCGCCGCCCCGCACGTCGCGAATGCGAGACAGCGAAACGGCAGCGCATGCAATCCAAACAGAGAGGGGAGCGAAAGATAAACGACGCGTTCGCTGAGCGTTCGGATGGTGCCTTGCGCAAGCGGTGCGAAGAGCCCCCACAAGAGGTCGCGCGGGCCGCGTATCAGGGCGCGCAGGCCGAGCCAGGCGAAATCGTCCTGCTGAAACCAGGACGTCAAGCCGGGCCAATACAAGGCCAACATCAGGAGGATCGGCGTCAGGACGGGCGCGGCCTGGGAGGCGATCGCAGGGGGTCTATCGTTCACTAAAACCTCGGGTGTTCACCAACACCTCGGGCAATCATCGCTGCGCCGATCACGCCGGACAGGGCTCCGAATTGCGGTTCCACAATCGGTATTTGAGACGCGTATGGATTTACGGTTCGCTGGGGCACCAGTTCCCGCAGTCGCGGGAGCAGAAAAGCGCCGACGTGTCCTTCCAGCACGCCCCCACCGAGGATGATGATTCCCGGATCCAGGAGACTCACGATGCCGCCGAGCCAGGCCGCCAATTCGTTTACGCGCTCTCCCGGACTGGCCGGGCGCGCCGCGATCGCTGCACCGGAGGCAAGAGCCTCGATACACCCGGGCGCGCCGCATGTACAAATGACCGGGCTGCGGTAATCGACGGTGATGTGTCCGGCCTCGCCGGCCGTATCGTGCGCGCCGCGATAAAGCTTCCCGTCGATCACGATTCCCGATCCGATTCCGGTGCCGATGGCGGCATAGAAAACGATCGCGTGGCCGCGTCCGGCGCCGCAGCGCGCTTCCGCCAGCGCTGCTGCGTTGCAATCGTTTTCGAGCGTGACGGGAACGCCGAATTTCTCCGCAGCCATTTTCGCCAGAGGCACATCGCGCCAACCGGGAAGGTTCGGGGGATTCAGAATCACCCCGGTTTTCGAATTCAGCGGACCGGGCGCGCAAATGCCGATCGCCTGCACGTCCGCGGTGAGCGATTGCTCGATCGCGCTCCACACTTGAGCGAGCGAAATGTCGAAGCCGTCCGCGGCTCGGGTCGGCAGCCAGGCAGAGCCCGTAGTCTCCGCGTTTCGATTCACGCGCCTCGCGGCAATTTTGGTGCCGCCGATATCGACGCCGAGGATGGGCGCGTTGCTGTCCGTGTCACTACTCACGTTGTTATGCTGGCATTGTAACGGATGGCATTGTTGACCATTTCAGGTGACCCCGGCTCGCGATGGGAGGAGGTCGCCCACGGCGCGGCGCGCGTGCTTCGATTTGAGCTGGTCACCGAGGCCCGGCTGGAGCAGTGGATTGCGCAGGAGTTCGGCGAGACGCCGATTCCCGATCGGGCATGGAAGCCCGCCGTGGTTTCGATTCTCGCGCGGATGGCCGCGGTGGATCACCTGGTGGTGGCGGTCACCGGCGCGGAAGCGCTGTTTGGGCTGCTGCCGATGCTGTTTCGAGCGGGCGTGGTCGCGCCGAGCGCGCGGCGAATCGGAAACGTAATGCTCGATCAGCGCCTGGAGCGTCCCGAGGCGCGAGAGGTGCTTGCAAAACTCGATGAGGATTCGCGCCGCTCGCGGCGCGCACGCTTGGGACGAGCCCGGCCCATCGCCGAAGCTTTCGACATCGTGCTCAACGCCGAGCACATGGATGCGGCGCAAATGACGGAGGTGCTTCGCGCCGCGGCGGAAGCGCGCGGGCTCGCCGAACTCGGATTGTTATCGGGCGCCGGGGAGGCGCAGCTTCAGTTTCAAACGCGCCTTCAGCTTGCGAAATATGGGATCGTGCCGGCCGGCCGCGCCAATATGAAGCGCGCAGTCTTCGGGCATCCCAGCGAAGAGTTGTTCGCGAACCTGCTGAATTTTTATCGCATCGAATGGGAGTATGAGCCGCGCAGCTTTGCGCTGCAATGGGACAAGGACGGCAATATCGTGGAGGCCTTCACCCCCGATTTTTATCTGGCGGAATTCGATTTATATGTCGAGCTGACTACCATGAAACAAGCGCTGGTGACCAAGAAGAATCGCAAAATCAAATTACTGCGGGCCATTTATCCGCACGTCAATATTCAGGTCTTTTATCAGAAGGATTTTCAGGATCTGGTATTCAAGTACGGCCTGCGGATGCAGGCGTCGTGAGGAATACGGCATGACCTCGCCGGCCGGCGTCGAGCGGGTCCTGTTCACTGAAGAGCAGGTGGCCGAACGCATCCGCGAAGTGGCGGCGGAGATCTCTGAAAAGTATCGCGGCCGCGACTTGAAGCTGATCGCGGTTCTGAAAGGCGCGGTTTTCTTTCTGACTGAGCTGGCCCGCGCGATCGAAATTCCGGTAAAGATCGATTTCCTGGCGATCTCGACTTTCGGCGGCGGCGGGCCGGGCATGGTGCGCATCGCCAAGGACCTGGACGATCCCATTCAGGATGAAGACGTGTTACTGGTGGAGGACATCATCGACACCGGATTCACCGCGCGATTTCTGATGCAGACGCTGGCCGGCCGCGGACCGCGGTCGCTTTCGATCTGCACGCTGCTCGACCGGACCGTGCGGCGCATCGTGCAAGTGCCCGTGGATTTTCGGTGTTTTGAAATTCCGGACCGGTTCGTGGTGGGCTGCGGCCTGGATTACAAACAGTTGTATCGGAACCTGGGCTACATCGCGGTGATGACTCCGGATAAGGAGTAGTCCGCGCGCCTTTTTCGGACGCGGGAACAAATTCGCGCGCGGCGGCATCTACTCTCCATGCTCGAGGTGCGGGCGCTTACCAAGCGCTACACGACCACCACCGCCGTCGACGACGTGAGTTTCACCGTGAAACCTTACGAGGTGCTCGGCTATCTCGGCCCCAATGGATCCGGGAAAAGCACCACCGTCAACATCATCACCGGGCTGCTCGAGCCGACCGGCGGCGAAGTGCTTTTCGAGGGCCGCAGTATTCAGAGCCAGCTGATCGAGTATAAGCGCCGTCTCGGTTACGTGCCGGAATCGCCGCATCTGTATCCGCATCTCACCGGAACTGAGTACCTGCAACTCACCGGACGGCTGCGCGGCTTGTCGAAACGCCAGCTCGACGCCAAGATCGACGAGATGCTGCAACTATTCGGGCTCGGTGCGAGCCGGCATTCAACCATCGCGTCCTATTCGAAAGGCATGCGGCAGAAGGTGCTGATCTCGGCCGCGCTGCTGCACAATCCCGACATCCTGATCTTCGACGAACCTCTTTCGGGCCTGGACGTGACCAGCGCGCTAGTATTTCGAAATCTGGTAAAGATGCTCGCGCGCGAGGGTCGAATGATCCTCTATAGCTCGCACGTGCTTGAAGTTGTTGAGAAGGTTTGCACGCAGGTGATGATCCTGCGGAAGGGCCGCGTGGTCGCCAACGATTCGGTGGAGAATTTGCGCAACCTGATGAAGCTAAAGTCGCTCGAAGATATTTTTTCGGAGCTGGTGCTGGAGCAGGACATCGAGTCCACGGCAAACGCCATTGTCGATGTCATGAAGGGCTGATGGCTCAAGGCTCAAACGATCGAGCCGCGCGGGATCGACGCCCGATGGATCAAGGTCCCGATCAAGGCGCGTTTGACCAATACATGGCGCTGGTCCGCCATTTCTTCGGGCGATTTTTCGATAACGAATTCGTGGCGCAGAACACCGAGATGCAGGTCACGGTGACCAAGATTCTGGCGCTGCTGGCCGCGCCGGGGGTGATTTTCCCATGCCTGCGCTACATTGCCTATCTCAAGCTGGACGGCTATCCGCCCGAAGCTCGGTTGCCGTCGTTGTGGTTTGATTGGTCATTCTTCATCTGCTTTTCCATGCTGGTGATGGGCGGCGTCACCGTACTCGAATGGGACGCCTTGTTCCCCGATCGCCGCGATTACGCGTCGCTGATTCCGCTGCCGATTCGTGCGCGCACGATTTTCCTGGCGAAGATCGGTGCGCTGGTGATGTTTCTCCTGGCATTCACGGTTGCTGTAAATGCGGTATCGACGGTGCTGTTCCCACTCATCTGGTTTCGTCCTCCGGACATCGAAGGGCACAGCTTCCTGGTCAGTACTGTCATCGGTCTGATGAAATTTGGCCGTGTGATGGGAGCGCAGGCGATCTCGATTCTGGCCGCGAACGCGTTTGTTTTCGTTTCGCTGGTGGCGCTGGAAGGGATTCTGCTGAATGTCCTGAGCGTGCGCTGGTTCCGGAGAGCGTCGGTGTACGTGCAATGCGCGATGATCTGCGCGCTGTTGTCGTTCTTCTTCCTTTTCCCGAACATCGCCGGCTCGATCCCGGAGTTGAAGGCGCGCCACGCCACCGCTCTTTACGCTTTTCCGCCCATGTGGTTTCTAGGGCTGAATGAATGGGTGCTCGGCACACGCGACAGCGTGATGCTGGATCTTGCCAGATGGGCGCGAGCGGGACTCGCGATTTCGACGGGCGTAGCGGCCATCGCTTACACCATCGCCTATCGCCGCCACATCCGCCGCACGCTGGAGACACTCGAAGGCGGCGACGGCGCCCGTACGCGCGCGCACGAATTCCTGGGACGCGTCGCTGACCGGCTGTCGCCCCACCCCCAGGAGCGCGCGGCGATCGCGTTCATCGGAAAGACCATCGCGCGCAGCGCCAAGCACCGCATTTTTCTCGCCGTGTACATCGGCGTCGGAGGCGCGCTGATCCTACAGGCGATCGCGGCATCGGGGCTTCGTCAGGCGTGGCTGTCGGTCCCGCTGGTGCTCAGCTTTTTCATCCTTAGCGGCATTCGCTACATTTTCACGATTCCGGTCGAGCTACCCGCGAACTGGCTGTTTCGCGTCACCGAGAATCAGGATCGGCGCCAGACCCTGAATGGCGCGCGCCGGATATTGATCTGGTTCGGGGTCGCGCCGCTGTTCTGCGCGCTCTCGCCATTTTATTTTGTGCTGTGGCCGCCCGGCGTCGCGATCGCGCATCTTGTGTTCAGCGTGGCTATTTCGATTCTGCTGGCGGAGGCGCTGGTGCTGGATTTCTGGAAAATCCCGTTCACCTGTTCTTATCCGCCGGGAAAGGCGAATGTAACTGTGCTGTGGATTTTCTATTGGGCCGCCTTTACCACGTACGCATATTCCATGGCGTCGCTGGAAGCATGGATGGTGTTGCGTCCGCGACGCCTGGTCCTCTTCTATGTCGCCGCGGCCGCAGTGTGGTGGGGATTCGAGCGCTACCGCCGCCGAGGGGATGCGGTCGGTTTCACGCTCATGTTCGAGGATGCGCCGGACCCGATTGTGCGGACGCTGGGGCTGAGCGAAATCGCGTGGCTCAGCGGCCGGCGTCTTCACCGCGGCGCTCAACCGTCATCTCCTTCCCGCACCTCGGACGTAACCTAATCAACGCGCGCGTCTCTACGAGATGGCCCGGCTCAATCGTCCCGGGTGTATTACGATGAAAAAACTATGGGCGATCATCTGGCAATCTGGCTCGGGACGCGCAAAGGAGCGTTCGTCTGCCGCAGCAAGGATCGGAAGACGTGGAAGATTCAAGGCCCGCATTTTCGCGGCTGGGAGGTGAATCACGTAGTGCAGGACCCGCGCGATCCCCGGCGGCATTATGCGGCGGTCAACAGCGCGTGGTTCGGCCCGCATGTCCATTCGAGCGAGGATGGCGGAAAGTCGTGGCATCTCGCCGAAAAGGGCCTGGAACTGCGGGATCTGCCGGGTGAGACGCTCAAGCGCGTGTGGAACGTTTGTCCCGGCGACGCTGATCAGCCCGGCGTCGTTTGGGCTGGCGGCGATCCCGGGGTTCTGTTCAAAAGCGAAGACTGGGGCCAATCGTGGGATCAGATTTCGTCGTTAACCTTGCACCCGACACGCAGCCAGTGGACACCCGGCGCGGGCGGAATGTGCTTGCATTCGATCCAATGTCTCGGCGGCGGGAGGATGGTGGTAGCGATTTCGGCCGCGGGGGCTTTTCGCTCTCTTGACGGTGGCGCTACATGGACGCCATACAACACCGGTGTTCTCGCCGATTTCCGGCCCGACAAATTTCCCGAAGTCGGCCAATGCGTGCACAAGCTGTTGGCGCATCCCCGTCACCCGGAAATGCTGTACCAGCAGAATCACTGCGGCGTGTATCGCTCGAAGCTCAACGGCAAGAAATGGACCGACTTGTGCCGTGGCCTGCCGTCGCGATTCGGATTCGCGCTGGCGGTTCCGGCGTCGGAAGACGAAACCCTGTTCACCGTGCCGATGGAGGGCGCGGAGTATCGCTGCAATCTGGATGGCACGCTAAACGTCGCGCGCAGCCGCGATGGCGGCAAGACCTGGAAACTGCTGCACCGCGGTCTGCCGAAGCGCGACGCCCATGTGACGGTATTGCGCGAAGCCATGGATTCCGATCCGTTATCGCCGGCAGGCGTGTACTTTGGCACGTCCACCGGAGCGGCTTATTACACGCGCGACGCCGGCGAAAGTTGGCAGATTCTCGCGGAGAATTTGCCCCCTATCTATTCGGTAACCGTCGCCCAGGCGTAGTTCCAACCATGGCCGCGAAAAAAAATCGGGAAACGGTGAAACCATTTGCCCGGTTCCTCGTATTAGTCTTCACAGGAGGACTTCACCTATGAAACTGGGCTTGACGCTGGCCGTGCTTACAGGACTGTTGGTGACTCCGATTTTCGCGGTCCAACAGGACTCGCGCCGGGATTCCCCATGGGACTCGCGCTATGAGCTTCGTCGCAGTATGGATCGGATGCGCGCCGAGCTCCGGCGGGACGCGGCCGAGATTCGACGCAACGCCTATCATTTCCGAATGGACGCCTATCATTTCCGAATGGACGCCAATCGGCCACGCGTGGATTCTTATCGGGCAAGAACGGAAGTCCGGCGGGAGAGGATGGAAGCCCTGCGTGATGCCCGCCGCGAGATTCGCCGTTCGGCTGAGGAGATCCGGCGCGAGGTGCGGCGCGAGCGGGAAGAGACGCGGCGCGAAGTGCTCCAGCTCAGGCGATCTTTCCCCAATTGGTAATCAACGCGCCTGGCGCGCGGACCCTTCTCGCACTGTTGCTGACAATGTCCCGACGCCGTCGATCCGCGCCCGAACGCGATCGCCCGCTTTGATCCGGGCGCCTTTCGGGCAGCCTGTCGATATCAGATCGCCCGGATACAGCGTCATGAAATTCGAGTGGAACCGCACCAGCTCTAACGGCCCGTGGCGCATGTTGGCGACGAAATCGCGCGAGCACACGCCGCCGTTGTGTTCGGTGATCACTTCGAGGCCGTTCACGTCGGCGATTTCATCGGCTGTCACCACCACGGGTCCGAAACTGAAGAATGTGTCTATGCTCTTGGCGCGCGTCAGGTAGCGCGGGTTCTTTCGCAACACGTCGAGCGCGGTCAGATCGAGGGTAGTCGTGTAGCCGAAGATCGCGCCGGCGACTTCTGCCGCGTCCAGAAAGCGGCACTTCTTTCCGATGATCACTCCCAGTTCGCCTTCGGCATCGACGTCGTTTGAGATTTCGGGCGGCGGCAGCACGATCTCGCCGCCAGGCCGGAACATGCAAGACGCGGGTTTCATGAAACTGCCCGGCTCTTCCGGCTGCACGGCTTGAATATCATCGGCGTGGCTGCGGTAATTGAGTCCGATGCACCAGATCTTCGGTGGAACGTCGTAGGGCAGCAGCGGTGTCACCTGATCGAACGGAATGATTTCGACGCCGGTGACATGGCTCAATCCAGGTGGTACGCCTGTTTGAATGATAGCCAGCATATCGTCGGGAAAATGGAGGCCGTGTCTGGCGTTGATGGCTTCGATCGGTGCGATGCCGCGATCGATAAGCACGCCCACGCGCGGTCCCCGATTGGCGTGCTCGAAGCGAACGAATTTCATGATGCTATACAATAGCGGGCTATGTACTATTACGCAAGAGCGTTCGCGGATCGGCCGCACGCATGAGGACTGGACTCTTTATTGCACTCGGTATTTTCGCGGCGTTCTATCTTGCCGTCTGGGTTCCGGACATCGTGAAGAAGTGGCGCGCGACCGGTTCCCCCGGTTTCCGCGACCTCTTCATCGGCCTGATCACCAATTTTTTCGACACGCTGGGAATCGGTTCCTATGCGCCCACCACTTCGTTTTTCAAATTATGGCGCCTGGTTCCCGATGAGCAGATCCCCGGCACGTTGAACGTCGGGCACACGATTCCGACCCTCATTGAAGCGTTCATCTTTATTGCCGTGGTCAAAGTGGACCCGGTGACCTTGGTGGGCATGATCGCCGCAGCGGCGCTAGGCGCGTGGCTGGGTGCGGGCATCGTCTCGCGCTGGTCGCGGCGCAAAGTTCAGATCGGAATGGGCACGGCGTTGCTGGTGATGGCAGTGCTCTTCCTAGCGAAGCAGTTGGATTGGATGCCGCCCGGCGGAGATGAGTTGGGTCTGACCGGGCTGAAGCTGGTCTTTGCGGTGGCCGCGAATTTTGTCCTCGGAGCCTTGATGACGCTCGGCATCGGGATGTACGCGCCGTGCTTGATGCTCATCGCGCTCCTGGGCATGAATCCGAAGGCAGCATTTCCGATCATGATGGGATCGTGCGCGTTCCTGATGCCAGTAGGCAGCGCGCGCTTCGTGAGAGAGAACAGATACAACCTGAAATCGGCACTCGGACTGGCGATCGGCGGAATCCCGGGTGTGCTGGTGGCGGCGTTTATCGTGAAGGAGTTGCCACTGCGCTGGATCGTGTGGCTGGTGATCGTAGTAGTGCTTTACGCGGCGATCATGATGCTGCGGTCCGCTGTGGTCGAGCGTAAGCGTCCGCCGCTCGCAGAGGCTCCGGCCGTGGTGCTCTGAGCGCCACCGCCGCGAAACCCTGTCGTCCTTGTCCGAGCGCAACGGCTGACGCCTGTGCGAGCGCGATGGCCCGCGTACGACCGGCTCGCCGACGTCGCGGTGAAATCGTCTGATATTTTCTGGCGTTGCGCCCACTATTTCAAGGTGAGGCTTTCCAAACTGATTGGGGAAACGGATGGGGCGTACTTGAACGTCCCGGACGCACCACGGCCTGTGATTAGCAGACCGTGGAATCTCCTATCCGGGCGGAAAGGAGGGGCCGATGATCACAATACTGATCACCGTAGTCGCCGTGATTACCATCACGGTTACTATCAGCATCCGCGTAAAGCGGCGCTGACCATTCAAATTTCCGGGGTTGGATTTCCAGCCCCGGATACCTCACCTAAAGTATACAACCTCTTCATCCCACCGAGACCAAGGGTTTTCCTAACACCTCTAACCTTGGGGATATCCCCAATCCTGGCCGATCTGACGTCGTCATCCGCCCGTCGCGACGCTGCGGCGCGCCCTCGGCAGTGCTCACCGTGACATAGCTATTGAAGTCGGTGGTCGTGAACAGCAGATCCGGCGGAGTGCTGTGCGCCAGGTGCGCGATCGCCGCCGTGGCGATATCGCCGCCCCAGGTGTCTTCGATAGTCAGTGCGATTCCCAGCGCCACGCACAGATCGCGAATCTGGCGCGCCGGGGTCAGCCCGCCCACCTTCGAAATCTTGAGATTGATCACGTCCATCGCCTGATCGCCCGCGCCACGCACCACCATCCCGATGTCGTCGATCACCTCATCCAGGATGAACGGCCGCGCGGTCCTCCGCCGCACCGCGAGGCACTCCTCATACGTGCGGCACGGCTGCTCGATATACACGTCGACATTGCGCACAGCGTCGGCGACACGCAGCGCCTGATGCTGGGTCCACCCCGTGTTCGCGTCAGCGATCAGGATGTCGCCGGATTGAAGCTGCTTCGCCGCGGCGAAAATCCGTGCCACATCCGTCTCGACGCAGTGAGCATCCGTGCCACCGACCTTCAACTGAAATTTCGTGTAGCCTTGCGACCGGTACTCGCCCACCATCGCCGCCATCGCTTCCGGCGTATCTTGTGAGATCGCACGATACAGCGGGAAATCCTCGCCGAATCTCCCTCCGAGCAGTGTCGCCACGGGCTGGCCGCACGCCTTGCCCAGAATATCCCAACACGCTACGTCCAGCGCTGATTTCACGTACGGGTGGCCGCGCATTTTCTGATTCATAAGCCGATGCACCACCGCTGGCTGCGTGGGATCGGCGCCGATCAAATGGGGAGCAAGTTCGGCGATTCCGGTGCGCGCACCCGCGGCATATGCGGGCAGATACGCCGGGCCCAGCGGGCACACCTCGCCGTAGCCGGAAATTCCGGCATCGGTCGAAATCGCGACTACGGTCGAATCGAAAATCTCAACTGAATTTCCGCCGGACCATTTGTAGCTGCCTTCGTGCAGTGGCAGTTCGACTCGATAGGCTTCGATTCGTGTGATGCGCATCGTGTCGAGGGTAACACGGGGGAACTATTTTGCGTCGCCACTCGTAGACCACGGTATGCGACTACTTAGTACCTGCTCAATTCTCCTCCTGCTGGCGATCGCCCCCGCGTTCGCGGCGGATCTTTCGGGAACATGGAACGCCTCCGTCAATCTCGAGAACGGCGAGCACACCACGCCAGTATTCACATTGAGACCGGCGGGTGGGAAACTCGCCGGCACCTTCTCCAACCCCGCCACCGGCGACCGGCCGTTGACGGGAACCGTGGACGGAGATTCCTTTGCATTCGAGGTGAGTGCCGAAGTGCAAGGCGTGCCGGTAAAGATCACCTATAGAGGAAAGCTCGAAGGCGGGAAGCTGGCCGGCACAATGATCAGGGCCGTCAACGGAGAAAACATCGCCGGGAAGTTCACGGCCACGAAATAGTGGTTGCCTGCCGCCCGTAACGGCCGATCACGCGGCTCGCTTCCCAATAAAACGCAGCGAGGATTCGTCCAGACAATAGCGGAGACCGCTTGGCGCTGGACCATCATCGAAAACGTGGCCGAGGTGGGCCAGGCACAGCGTGCAGTGGACCTCGATGCGGTCCATAAGCAGACTGGTGTCGCGGCGTTCGCCGACATTTTCCCGTGCGATGGGATACCAGAAACTTGGCCAACCCGTGCCGGAGTCGAACTTCGTTTCCGAACTGAACACCGCGTTCGAGCAGCACACGCAACGAAACAAGCCGGGATCGTGCATCTTGTAATACGTGCCGGTGTAAGGTGTATCGGTGTTTTCGCGGCGCGTGACGTAGTACTGTTCAGAGGTCAGCAGCTTGCGCCATTCCGAATCGCTCTTAACGACGCGTTTCATCCGCGCGAGGCCCAGGCGCTTGCCGGCATCGTCGAACTGAATGATGTCGACGTCTTCCGAAGCTCCAGGTGCGCTCTCATTCGTCTTTCCCTTGTGTGACGCGAGCGCATAAATTCCTGCGAATGCGAACGGTGTGATCACCAGCGCACGGCGGCGCGTCAGGGCGGCTCTGATTTTTCCCCAGCCCCCGGGTTGCTCCGGCTCTGCGAAGTTCTCCAACACTAATTGCATTTTCGCACGCGGTTGAAATTGTTGGGCGACAACGCTATTCTGTAACGCTACGCGTTGTCTCTTGGAATCCACCTTTGAGCCGACCCTAAAACAAACGTGGGAGCGTTCCTGATACATGTCCTCGATTGATGTTCCGCTGCGCGACGGCGGCTTCGGCCGCACTGCGCGTAAAGATAACTGGTGGATTGAGCCGCTGCTAGTGTTCCTGGGCTTCTCCGCTTTTATCGTGTATTCCACCTGGGCTGCGTTGCAGGGTGCCCACTATACCTACACGCTTAACGGCGCGAACTATCTCTCGCCGTTCTATTCGCCCCTGCTGATGACCGATAAACCCGGATGGTGGCCCGCGTTCCTGCCGTTTTCGGCCGCGATGCTGATCCTATGGGCGCCGGGCGGATTCCGCTTCACCTGCTACTATTACCGAGGCGCATACTACAAAGCGTTCTGGGCCGATCCCCCTTCCTGCGCGGTCGGCGAGCCGCGAAAGACATATTGGGGCGAGCGTAAATTCCCGCTGATTATCCAAAATATCCATCGCTATTTTCTGTATCTGGCTCTGATTTTCATCGTAATCCTGGCGCTCGACGCCTGGCGCGCGATGTGGTTCGACACGCTCACCAGCAAGACGTTTGGTATTGGAGTGGGAACGCTGGTGATGATCGTCAATCCGATTCTATTGGGCTGCTACACGCTCGGATGTCATTCCCTGCGGCACCTGGTCGGCGGGCGTCTGGATGCGATGTCGCAAGCTCCCACGCGTAAGACCGCCTACGACTGCGTGTCGTGTCTGAACCGCCGCCATATGCTGTGGGCTTGGCTGAGTCTGTTCTGGGTTGGATTCACCGACGTTTATATCCGGCTGTGCTCCATGAATGTCATTCACGACGTGAGGATCTTCTGAATGACGGAATATCAGAAGGTAGAATGCGACGTACTGGTAGTCGGAGCCGGCGGCGCGGGATTGCGCGCGGCCATCGAAGCATCGGCGTCAGGCGTGAACGTGGCCGTGGTCTCCAAGTCGCTTCTCGGCAAAGCGCATACGGTGATGGCCGAAGGCGGAATGGCGGCCGCGATGGGTAACGTGGACGATCGCGACAATTGGCGCGTGCATTTTGCCGACACGATGCGCGGCGGCCAGTATCTGAACAATTGGCGCATGGCGGAGTTGCACGCTAAGGAAGCGCCCGATCGCGTGCGGGAGTTGGAAGCCTGGGGCGCGATGTTCGATCGCACGCAGGACGGCCGCATTTTGCAGCGCAATTTCGGCGGCCATCGTTATCCGCGCCTCGCGCACGTCGGCGATCGCACCGGTCTCGAGATGATCCGCACGTTGCAGGATCACGGCATTCACCAGGGCATCGATTTTCACATGGAAACCACCATCCTCACTTTGCTCACGGATGGCGGCCGATGCGTGGGCGCGTTCACTTACGATCGCGAACGTGGGCGATTCAAATTATTTCACGCCAAGGCGGTGATTCTGGCGACCGGAGGAATCGGGCGCGCCTATCAAATCACCAGCAACAGTTGGGAGTACACCGGCGACGGCCACTCGCTCGCGTTCCACGCCGGGGCGGCGCTGCTCGACATGGAGTTCGTGCAGTTCCATCCCACCGGCATGATCTGGCCCCCCAGTGTCAAAGGCCTGCTGGTGACCGAAGGTGTGCGCGGTGAAGGCGGCGTGTTGCGCAACAGCGAAGGCAAGCGCTTCATGTTCGACGATATCCCGGCGAATTATAAAACCCAGACCGCGGACAACGAGGAGGAAGGCTGGCGGTACACCCAGGGCGACAAGAGCGCTCGCCGTCCACCGGAGTTGTTGACGCGGGATCACGTCGCGCGCTGTATCCGCCGTGAAGTGAAGGAAGGGCGGGGAAGTCCGCACGGCGGCGTGTTCCTCGATATCGCCTGGATTAAAGAGAAATTGCCTAACGCCGCCGAACACATCAAGAAAAAATTGCCGAGCATGTATCACCAGTTCAAACAGCTCGCCGACATCGACATCACCCAGGAGCCGATGGAGATCGGTCCCACCACCCATTACATGATGGGAGGTGTGCAGGTGGAGGCCGAAACGCAAATGTCGACTCTGCCCGGCCTGTTCGCGGCCGGCGAATCCGCCGCGGGCTTGCATGGAGCCAATCGCCTGGGCGGCAATTCGCTATCGGACCTGATCGTGTTCGGAAAACGCGCGGGCGAGTTTGCCGCGAAGTTCGCCAAGGACAACCCCGCGGGACAAGTGAACAACGAACAAGTGGAGGAGGCCGCGCGATGGGCGCTCGAGCCGTTCGAGCGCGGTGCCAAGCTTCGCGGCGCGGAGAATCCTTACGCCGTCCAGCATGAGTTACAGGACATGATGCAGGATCTGGTCGGCATCGTGCGGACCCAAGAGGAGATGGAGCGCGCCTTGGAGGGAATCGAGAAACTGAAAGCGCGCGCCGCGCAGGCAGGGATCGGCGGCAATCGCGAATACAACAACGGATGGCACACCGCGCTCGACCTGAACAATCTGTTGACGGTTTCCGAGATCGTCACGCGCGCTGCATTGATACGCCAGGAAAGCCGTGGCGCGCATTTTCGCGACGATTTTCCGGAGAAAATCGACCGCTGGGCCGGCTGCAATCTGCGCGTGACGAAGGCGCTCGACGGGAGCGTGCGCGTGGAGGAGGTTCCGGTAAGAGAGATGCCGCCGGAACTGAAGCAGATAATCGAGGAGCAAAAGTGATGGCGACGGCGACGTTCAGTATTTGGCGCGGAGACAAGAACAGCGGTGGATTCGTCGACTACAAGACCGACGTCGAGAGCGGCATGGTGGTGCTCGACGTGGTGCATCGCATTCAGGCGACGCAGGCCAACGATCTCGCGGTGCGCTGGAATTGCAAGGCCGGGAAGTGCGGGTCGTGCTCGGCGGAAGTGAACGGCAGGCCGCGGCTGATGTGCATGACCCGTTTGAGCGAGATAAACCTGGACGAACCCGTGACCGTTGAGCCGATGCACACCTTCCCGCGCATCAAGGACCTGGTAACCGACGTTTCGTGGAACTATCGCGTCAAAACCAAGATAAAGAAGTTCGCGCCGCGCAAGCCCGACGTGCCCGATGGAACCTGGCGCATGGCGCAGGCCGACGTCGATCGCGTGCAGGAATTCCGCAAGTGCATCGAGTGCTATTTGTGCCAGGACGTTTGCCATGTGCTGCGCGACCACAACATGCATGACCAGTTCATCGGTCCGCGATTCTTCGTGTACACAGCCGCGCTGGAAATGAATCCGCTGGATACAGCGGATCGCATCGGGGACCTGCGCGACAGTTGCGGCATCGGAAATTGCAACATCACCAAGTGCTGCACTAAGGTCTGTCCGGAAGAGATCCACATCACCGACAACGCGATCATCCCCCTCAAGGAGCGTGTGGTGGATCGCTATTACGATCCGCTAGCCCGGCTCTTCCGGATTTTCAGCTAGGCGGCTCTACTCCGGCTCGCGACGTGCCCGCCCAGCGAGCCCGCAATGAGTCGACCCGCGTTCGACACTGCAATCAGCCACCCAAACCTTCCGCCTAACGGAAAGAGAGTCGCAAGGTCGATCGCGACGCACGCCGCGCCCAGCAGGAATCCGCACAACACCTCGCGTTGCTTCGCTCGCCGGGCGAGCCACCAGGCTCCGAGGAAGCACAGCACCGCGCTTGCGATTGGTCCGACGAATCGGCCCAGGTGCTCGGCGAACGCTTGCATCGCCCCCGGATCGCCAGACCCGCGCGGTCCAAAGATCGCGACCAGTAAGGCTAGAATCGCGATCGCAATCGTCTCGACCATGATGGCCAAAGCGATGATCCACAAGATGGGAAGCCGCATCGATTTCTGGACATCCTATCACGTGATGTAAACTTTGGACGTGATGCGCGCTGCATGGTTTTGTCTGGCGATAGCATGCGCCTACGCGCAATCCGCGGCGCCCTCGCCCGCCGATCAAATGGCCCTGATCGCGCGCATGCGCGAAGCCGCCGTCAATTATGGCGAGCGTCTTCAGAATTTTAGCTGCACTCAACACGCCGTCCGTTCCAGCGACAACGAATCGAACGGCAAGCACTGGAAGCACATCGACTATCTGGAACACCAGGTAGATTACGTCGATCATCATGAACGCTATAGGCTCCTAAATGTGGATGGGAAGACCAACGACCTCGCCAAGCGCCTTCGGAAAGGACACTTCGCGCCCGGCGGAGAATTCGGCTCGCGGCTTCGGCACATTTTCGTCCCCATCGCTCAGGCGCAGTTCACCTGGGAGCGAACCGAAGAGATCGCGGGCCGCCGAGCATGCGTGTTTCGCTACCGTGTCGCGGAGGAGACCAGCACGCTGGCGATGGAAGTCAACCAGCAGTCGATCACGCTGGGTCACCACGGGTTTGTTCATGCCGATTGCGACACTGGGTCCGTGCTGCGGATCGAAATAGAAACGGATCCCGCTTGGGTTTGGCTGGGCGGCCGGCGCAACGAGATAGGCGCCCAGGTGGATCTGCGCTACGGCATGGCGTCGATCGGTGCGAAGGAGTTTCTGGTGCCGCTTGAAGCCGTGGAGATCGCGCGCTTCGGCCCGACCCTAAGCAAAGCCGATATCAAATTCCTGAACTATAGAAAGTACGACGCCGATTCCAGCATCAAGTTCGACACCGGCGAAGCCAAGCAGTGACGATCAATCCGGGGCCTGATCCCGAGCCGTTCATTCTGACTTCTGTCTCCTGACTCCTGTATTCTTTCTGTATGTTCGAGCTGAAGCCCATCTCCCGCGACGCGATTCCCGAAGCGCTGGCCAAAGTCGAACGCTATCGCCTGCTCAATGAGCCGTGGCAAGCCGAGAGTATCTGCCTCGACGTTCTGCGCATCGAGCCCGAAAATCAGCAGGCGCTCGCGATGCTGCTGCTGAGCCTCACCGATCAGTTCGGAAAAGGTGTTCCGGCGGCGCGCGCTCGCGAAGTCCTCCCCAAACTTTCTAGCGATTATGAGCGCGTCTATTACGCCGGCATCATCAGTGAGCGATGGGCGGAATCGCTGCTCAATCAGGGCGCGCCGGGCGCGGGCTTCACGGCCTACGAGTCCTTGCGCGAGGCGATGGCGCACTACGAACGGGCCGAGGCGATCCGTCCCCACGGAAATGACGACGTGCTGCTGCGCTGGAACACCTGCGCTCGCATCCTGATGCGGAATCGCGAATTGCGGCCCCGAGGGGCGGAAGCATTCGAGCCGGCGTTTGAGGATTGAGCCTGACCGATGGAACGCGATCGCTCGAGCACTCATTTCTTGAACGTCGATCTCGACATCTATTCGCGATCGAGGTTGCAGCCGCTTGTCGATGCCTTCGGCAAGCGCGTGATGGTACTTCACACTGATCGTGCGGGGCGCTTGTACAGAGTGTTGCTCGAAGTCTCGGGGCAAGCACCGACAGTCGACGCAACCATTCGAGCGTTTTGCAGGCTCATCCGCGCCCTGATGCCCGCGCAGCGCTGACTGTGGAATAAGGCCACGCGGCGCGACTTCAACATCGGCATTCAGGGCCACGCGGAGGGCAACACGTTCCAGATCGAAGCCGAAACGGTGAAAGCCGCCGCTGCGGTCGGCGCACACATCGTCATTACGGTCTACGGCACCCGGCTCGGATCTCTAAAGCCTTCGTCTTAGCCCGCACTCAGGCAAAAAACCACTCCGCGTGATATGCCATCGACCGCGATATGTGCCGATGTTCCGGGTGTGCCGCGAAAGCCTTTGAGCGACGATGTTCTTCGAGGCCTGCGCTGGGGCACGATCCTGCTGGCGGCGTTGGCGATCGGCGTCGCTGGTTACCGGTTGGTGCGTGAGTCTCCACCGAAGCCGCCGCACGAGACCTCTTCGCCCGCACCCGTCGCCACCCCGAACGAGAAAAGCGACAGCCTGCCGCGCGCGAAAGGCCTCGACAAACCTGCGAGTAAACCCATGCCCTTGACTTCAGGATCGCGCCCGGTTCCGCCCCCGCCGTCACGCGCCGCCAAACCGGTGGTTGCCAATCCGCCGCAGGGAGGTTCGAGTGATGCGGCATTGACCAGTGACCCGGCTTCCAAGAACCAGGACGACTCCGTGACCGATGAGAAGCCGACCGGCCCGTCCGCGGAACCGGCTGATGAAAAGGACGCCGATCGGAGCGACGCCGAGAAAGCCGATCCCGCGGAATCGTCAGGTCCCGCGGCGCTCAGTGAAAACGCGTCGAAGCCGGAGGCGCGCGGCAAGCGCTGGATCAAAACGGTCGGGAAGTGGTTGGGTATCGGAAGGAAAGATCCGCAGCCCCACTAGCGATTCGCCGACTCCTCGGGGAGTTGTGGGGCGGTCCCCCAGGACCGCAGCCGACGCCCTCGTCGGCCTCCGCTCCCTCGGTGACTCAATACTAGACTGCTTGGCGAAGCTGCTGGCCGCCGCGAGGCTCCATGGTCAGAAGCTTCCGTCCGCGGCGCGTTTCATGCATGCGCTCATTCGCCGACGCGATGGCATCGTCGAGCGATTCGCTGCGGACCTCGACGCCACCCCAACTGAACAGGATGGAGAACGATCCCAGGGAGCGAAGCTGGAAGTCCCAGAGCTGTTGCGCGATCTTGCTGAGACGGCGTTGCGCGGATGCGCCGCGCTCGTTCGGATAGATCAGCAGAAATTCCTCGCTACTCGACTGGCACGCGAAATCTCCAGGACCGATCAGGGATTCCACCAGTTTGCGGATCGGTTCCGGCATGGATCCGTCGGAGTTGCGCGGCGTGTTGACGCCGATCGAAACCACCAGTCCGCTCACCGGCTGGCGGGATTGCACCAGGCGGCTGAGAATGTAACCGTCATGGAAACCCGCGGGCACCGTGGCGCCAGCCGCTGACTGCGCGTTGGCTGACGCGGCTGCGGCCAGCATGGCATCCAGAAGATCCTCGTGAACCTCGACCACCGGCCTGGCTTCGTGTTGTATTGATGTGACCTCTTGCATCGATTTCGCGGGCTCGCAGGCCCGCAGCGATCCCCAATCCTTCTTCGACCCGCCATTAGCATCCTGCGAAACGCCGTGCCTAGCCACGCCGTCTTTAGCCAAGCTATGTCGGGCTGCCAGCGCGATTGGTTTCGGAATCGCGACGGCCGGAGCCGGCTGGACCGAAGGCATTTGGGCGATCCCGGAAGTGTTTTCTTCCGTGCGCGTGCTTTGCGTGTAGGCAGTTTGGATTTCAGATGGCGCGGCTTCGCATTCGTTGTGCGGCGCGGCGCTCCGTTTGCGCGGCGATGCGGCGAGCTGCGCGCCCCGTTCCATCGCGGCGAGCGCGTCGCCCGATGGCGCGCGCTTGCGCTCTTTTCCCGGGGATGCTGTGGTCAGCGCGCGCGCGGCTGGGGATTCGATGCGCCCAGCCCCCATCCGCTCTCTCGGTGTCGGCGCGTTCGCCGGGACGGTGTGCGCGGTCATCGTCTGGGAGTGACGCTGTTCCTCTTCGCGGCGCACCTTCAGCTCGATGGTGAGCTCGCGAAGCTGTTCATTTTTCGCCCGGAGGAAGTCGCAAATCAGAGCGAACGCTGCGCTGAAAACCACCACCAGACCGACGAGAATTTGTGGTAGATGTTGCCCGAGTTCCATTCCTCCTCGATTCTAGGCGGTGAGAAGAGATCCGGGAATAGCCGTAACATATCAATTTGGCCTAGCACAGGGGCGGGGCGAGCACGTAGAACCTTAGTACTAACGGATAGGCTGCTTGGACTGGCGGCAATACCTCTTTGGCGGGCGAAGCTTCCCGCCCCAAGTCTTGGCCGCAGGTTGATTGGGTTTGTGGAGCAGGCGGTTTCGCCTGCCCTGTGCGTCATATGTCAAGAACTATCTGACCGCCAGCCACGCCAGAAACAATCCATCCGGCTCGACATCTTCCCAATAGGAAATCTCGCGCGACGAAACTTCCCGGCAGTGGCGCGCGAGCAGCCGCTCCAGTTCTTTGCGGCCGAACCAGCGCTCCCACTCTGGCGTCTTGATGCGGCCCCAGGCCTGGGCGTTCTTATCGATGATGACGATTCGTCCGCCGGGTTCGACGATCCGGCACAGTTCGGCGACGGCTTGGGGGATGTCGACGGCGTGCTCCAGCGATTCCGTCGCGTAAGCGCCGGCGCACGACCCAGTGGCCAGCGGGAGCGCGGTCATGCTCGCCGCGCAACGGTGGATCGGCCCAAATCCGTCGGAAGGAATTTGCGCCAGCATGGCTTCGGCCAGATCGATCGCGATTACCGATGTCTTTGGTTCATGTGCCGTTCGCTCCGCGACGATCTTCGCGAATCGGCCCTTTCCGCAGCCGACATCGGCAATTCGCTTGCCCCTGAGATCGCCCAGATGATCGAGCACCAGCTTCACGTGAAAAATGCGCGGGTCGATGGTCGAGGGGTAGTGCTCCTCGTCCTTCGCCGCCTGGTTGAAGAAGGCGCGGATCGTGGAAACGTCCGTTTTGGCCGCGTGACCCTTCGCGCGCCGGCGGAAGCGATCGAGAAGGCTCACGTCAGGCTTTCGTGAGCCCATCAGGCTTTCGTGAGGAAGATCGGCATTCCGCTCTTGTTCGCGTAGCTGGGCCGGTATCGGTCCGTGTTATACATCGATGCGAGATCCACGCGACGGGCGCCCAGCTTGGGATCGGGGATGGCAACCATTTCGTAGCAGCCGCGTGAAAGCGCCGTCATCACCCCGCTCTGCCCTTGCAAGATCGCTTCGAGCGCCATGTTGCCGAACGTGGTTGCGATCATCTTGTCGACGAAGTCGGGCTCGCCGCTTCGCAGGTCGTAGGTGAGATCGCTCACGATGCTGTCTTCCCCCGCTCGATTGCGGATTTCGGTGGCCAGCGCCTCGCCGACGCTCATTTTCTTGCGATGCCCGAACGCGTCGGGGTCCCCGTATTCCTGCGTACGATAGCCTTCCCAGCGCGCGCCTTCAGAGATCACCAGCAGAACGTAGTTGCTCGGCGTGGAGCGCTTCTCGGTCAGCAGCAACTCGATCAGCTTGTCGATCTTCACTTCGTATTCGGGAATGCAGCAGCGGATGGAGGTGACATAGGCGGTATACAGCGCGGTGAAGCCCGCATCGCGCCCGAAAATTCGAAAAATGCCAACGCGCTCGTGCGATCCAACCGTGGTGCGCTGGCGCCCGATGGCGGCGGTGGCGCGCGTAATTGCGGTCGAGAATCCGATGCAGTACTCCGTGTTCCGCACGTCGTTATCCATGGTCTTGGGGATCGCGATCACCTTGACCCCCAGCTTATCCAGGCGCGCCGCGTAGCTCAGCGTGTCATCCCCGCCGATCGCGATCAGATAATCGATCCGTAGCTTTTCGAGATTCCCAAGAACCTGCGAGCTGACGTCCCAGGTTGTGGAAGAACCTGGATTTGCGGGATCGCTGCAAGTTTTCGGAAAGCTCCCGCCTTTGAGAATCTCCGGCAGCTCGCGCATTTTCGACGGATTGGTGCGCGAGGAATGCAGCACCGTTCCGCCAAAACGGTCGATGGTGCGGGTGTTTTCGCGGTTGAGAGGCAGCACGTAGTGATCACGGCTCGCCGGGTCTTCCAGGTTGAGATGCGTAAGGCCTTCCCAGCCTCGGCGGAGGCCGATGACCTCGAAATCGTTTTCCGTGCCGCGATACACCACGCTTTTGATGACCGAGTTGAGGCCGGGAACATCTCCCCCGCCCGTGAGTATGCCGATCCGGCGCGCCATGCTTTCATTTTACCGAGCCATGACCAAAGGGAGCGGCGTACAAGATGGTTCATCGAAAAACGCGACGTTGCCATCCTCTCCAAAGCTGATGCGGTTACAATTTCATTAGATGCGAAAACTCCTGCTGCTCACACTCCTTGCCACCAGCCTGTTCGCCCAAAAGAAACCGATCACGCTCGAAACTCTGAACGAAGGCGGGCGAGGAGGCAGAGGAGGAGGCCGCGGCGGCGGAGCCACCTGGGCCCCCGATGGGAAATCGTTCGTCTTTCGCCAGGGCCGCTCCCTGATGCTCTACGACCCCGCGACCAAAACCTCCAAAGAGTTGGTTTCGGCCGAGGCCATGGATGCAGCCGCAGTCAAGGGTCCTCCTGAGGACGGTCCCGTGGATTGGACCAATCGACGGGCCAGCCTCGGCGGCATGCAATGGTCGCAGAGCGGGAAAGAACTTCTGTACATGACCGGCGGCGACATTTTCCTGGTGCATGTCGATGCGACGGCCGCTGGCGCCGACCCCAATGGCAGGTGGACGCAGATCACCAAGACTCCTCAAATCGAGTACGAAGCGAAGCTCTCGCCCGATTCGAAAGCCGTCGCATTTCGCTGCGGCTACGATCTGTATTCCGTCGACATCGCCACCGGCAAGGAAACCCGGCTGACCAGAGGCGGCAGCGAGACGCTCCGCAACGGCACCCTCGACTGGGTGTATCCCGAGGAGCTCGATTTGAGCACCGCCTTCTGGTGGTCGCCCGACTCGAAATCGATCGTCTACATGCAGTTCGACACCTCCCGCGAGCCGATTTATCCCCATGAGGACGTACTGCGCGTTCGCGCCTTGTATGAGCCTGAGCGCTACCCGCAGGCCGGCGAGGATAATCCCGACGTTCACCTCGGCGTAGTTCCGGCGAGCGGCGGCCCGACCAAATGGCTGGAGGTTGGCGATACGCGAAACTCGTATCTGATCGCGCGCGCGGGATGGATGCCGGATTCCAAGAGCGTGTACGTCCTGCGCACCAATCGCGTACAGAATCGCCTCGAGATGTTGTCGATCGGTGTCGAATCCGGCGCGGCGACAACCGTGTTCAAAGAATCCGACCCCCACTGGATCAACCTGCAGGGTGACGTCGATTTCCTGCGTGACGGCAAGCGCTTCCTGTGGACCAGCGAGCGCGACGGCTTTCGTCACATCTACGTGTATTCCAACGACGGCAAGGAAGTGAAGCAGGCGACCAAGGGACCCTGGGAAGTGCGCAACGTCGCGGCCGTCGACGAGAAAAGCAATCGCGTGTTCTACACCTCCACCGAAGGCAGCTCGCTCGAAACGCATTTTTATAGCGTGAAGCTGGATGGCGGCGACAAGAAACGCCTCGACACGGCCCCCGGCAGCCACAATATCTCGATGGGCCCCGGCGGCTCCTACTATCTCGACACTTACTCGACCCTTACCGATCCGCCGCGCACCACGCTCCATTCGGGCGACGGCGCCGAATTGGGCGTCTATCGCGAAGCCGACCGCCGGCAGATGGAGGAATACGAGATTCTGCCCACCGAAATCGTCAGTTTCAAGGGTCCCGACGGCACACTCCTCTATGGCAAGGTGATCAAGCCCGCCGGATTCCAACCCGGCCGGAAGTATCCCGCCATCGTCAGCGTTTACGGGGGACCCGGAGTGGGGTTGCCGATTCATAATTCATGGTCGGGCGTGTCGATCGACCAGGTTTACGCGCATCACGGCTACGTCGTGTGGCAAGCCGAGAATCGCGGAGGACAAGGGCGCGGACATGCGTTCGAAACCCCCATCTTCCGGTCGCTGGGGCCAACTGAACTGACAGATCAAGTTGCTGGTGTTAAATATCTGATTTCGCTGGGTTATGTGGACGCGGACAAAGTCGGGATTCACGGCTGGAGCTACGGGGGATTCATGACTCTGAACGCGGTGCTCAACGCGCCGGAAGTGTTCAAGTGCGGGATCGCCGGCGCGCCCGTCACCAGTTGGATGAACTATGACACCATATACACCGAGCGCTACATGGGTTTGCCCGCCGAGAACGCCGAAGGATATCGGGCGACGGCGCTTCCACCAAAGGCTAAGAATCTAAAGGCTAAGTTGATGATCGTCCATAACTTCGAGGATGACAACGTGCTGTTTCAGAACACCATGCAGATGGTGAATGCCCTGGAAATCGCTCAAAAACCGTTCGAATTCATGCTTTATCCGCAGAAATCGCACGGAGTGAGCGGAGTGGCCGCGCGACAGATGAACGCAAGCATGCTAGACTTTTTTGATCGGAACCTGAAATAGGCGCTTTGCGATTGGGGAAGCCGGGCTGGCGATAAGGGCCAAGCCATCGCGGTGTAACGAAACCCCCGGTATGTACGGTTCGTCCAAATGATTCACGTGCGTAAAACCATTCTTGTGTGTTCGATAGCCCTTTCCTGGGCGCAATCGGCGCGGGCGCAAACACCGCCTACCTATTTGATTGCGACCATCGCGGGCAGCGGTACCCCGGGGTACGCGGGCGATGGCGGGCCTGCCAATCAGGCGCAGTTGTATCTGCCGTTTGCCGCAGTTTCCGCTGGCGGCAACCTGTACATCGCCGACCAGGTGAATAACGTCGTGCGGATCGTCATGGGCGGCAACATCAACACGCTCGCGGGCACGGGTACGGCGGGATATCTCGGCGACGGCAAAGCCGCAAATCAGGCGGAACTATACAATCCGACCGGAATCGTGGTCGACTCAAAAGGCAACGTCTACGTGTCCGACACCCGCAATCAATTGGTTCGCTTGATCACCACTGCCGGCGTGATTTCCACGTTCGCCGGAAACAGCATTGAGGGCGCGGGTATCAGCGGCGATAGCGGCACAGCCGTAAGCGCGCAGTTGGATTACCCGGCGGGGCTGGCGCTCGATTCAAACAACAATCTGTACATTGCGGATACCGCCAACAATAAGATTCGCGTCGTGACCCAGGCCACCGGCAACCCGATCAACACGTTCGCGGGCAACCTGTTCGCGGATTATGCGGGCGATGACGGGCCGGCTATCGACGCGGAGCTGAACAACCCCGAAGGAGTCGCGGTGGACCCCGCCGGGAACGTTTACATTGCCGATACGCTCAATCACCGGATTCGCATGGTGACTCCGGACGGCAACATTCATACGGTTGTGGGGAATGGAAACGCGGGCCGCAGCGGCGATGGTGGACAGGCGCTTGAAGCGGAGCTGAACCACCCGGAAGGAGTCGCGGTGGATACCGCGGGCAATATCTACATCGCCGACACGTTCAATCAGCGCATCCGCATGGTGCTGCCCAACGGAAAAATATTCACGATCGCCGGTTCCGTTGCGGGATATACTGGCGACGGCGGACCCGCATCGAGTGCGACCTTCACCTTCCCCACCAGCGTGTTCGTGGACGCCCAGGGCAATGTATATGTGACGGACAGTGGTAACTACGTCATCCGTGAGATGTCCCCCTCGGCGGTACCGGCTACAAACGGAGCTCCCGCCATCAAGGCGGGCGGCGTGATCAGTGCGAGCGCGTTCGGTGGATTCCCGACCATTACGTCGGGGTCGTGGATCGAGATTTACGGCGCCAATCTCGCGGCCGATTCGAGGCTGTGGGCTGCCAGCGATTTCGTGGGCTCCAGCGCCCCGACTGCGCTCGATCGGACGACAGTAACGATAGCCGGGCAGAATGCATTCATCGAATACGTCAGCTCCGGCCAGGTGAACGCGCAGGTTCCTTCCAACACCCCCGCCGGAACACAGCCGGTGATCGTGAGCACTGCCGCCGGCATCAGCCCCGCATTTAACGTTACCGTGGTGGGCACGCAGCCGGCCTTCTACGCACCCCCGCAGCTGGTCATCGGCGGAAAGCAATACATCGGAGCTTTGATGCTGGACGGAAAGACGTTTGTGGGGCCGCCGGGAGCGTTTCCGGGGATCACCACGGCGCGGGCTCACCCCGGACAGACCATCACATTGTATGGCGTTGGATTCGGAGACGTGAACCCGCCCACACCCGCGGGCCAGGTCGCGCCGCCGTCGAGCGAAGTGTATTCGTTCCCCGTGATCGCCATCGAGGGGGTGCAGGTGCAGGAGACTTACAAGGGACTCGCGCCCGGTTCCGTGGGGTTGTACCAGTTCAACATCGTGGTTCCGGCCGTGGCTTCGAGCGATGCCGCGCCGGTGACGCTCTCCATCAACGGTACGCCGGGTACCCAGACGCTGTACACTTCGATTCAGAATCCCTGATCCGCCCAGGCCCGGCAGAATCTCCCGTCGCGCGCCGGCGAAGCAGGGGTCAGCAGGGGTGCAAAGGCGACACTTCGGGTTTTCCGGTAGTACGAGCCGGCTGAAGGGCCAGCTGTGGCCTAGAGGGATTGCGCCACGATTCCGTCGACACAGAACGCTTGGTCCAATCGCGCGCAACGGCGCGAGCGACCTGTGCGTTCGAAAGCATGCGCCACCAGGGCTCGATATTTTATGACGTCACAAGCATAAGATTACGAAACAATCCCGTTTGGCAGGCGACAAAATCGCCTGCCCCACGAGACAAAGCACTCCATTCAGTCGTGCATCGTAACGAGCACTCCATCCTGTCGTGCCTCAAAAAAGCTGAACTGAAGCCGGCTTCACCCCGTCCGAATCCCGAACGGCAGAACCGTGTTTTTCATCCGCCACGGCGGGGATCCTGTGAGTTTGAGACAGGCGGCCCTCCAACGCTCAAACACCTTACAGCGGCTTTGCCATGGACGCCCTGTTCAGTGGGACCGGCTCTCCGTTGACCGAGCACCGATCTCTTCGGTTTCAAGATAACCGAGGAATTATGCGGAGGCGTGTGAGGCAAAGTGGGAAGTGGAGGAATCGAGGGGAGATAGAGTCGAAAAAAAGTGAGTCATGGCGGTGGAGGGTTGCCTTGGGTGGTGATAGAACCCCTGACCGTTGTGCGAGCGGGCGTTAGGGCCAGGGCTTCCCATTTTGAGCACGAAGCTCGCGTACAATACGCGCAGGGGGTACTGGTTCCATGAAGCGACTGGTTTTGATAATCTGCGTTGGGGTTCTAGCCATGGCGCAAACGCCTGTCAAACACGGCGAGTTTGTGGTTCAAGCGGTGCATAACGAAGTCAATGGACGTGTGAGGCACCTCAGTGGGAGCGTGCTGATCGAAACTGACGCCATGATCCTCCGGGCGGACGAAGTGGATTTAAACGAGGAAACCGCGGAAATACTGCCACGCGGCAACGTGCGCATCAAATTGAAATAGATCTAAAGCTCCCGGTCGCCGACCCCGCGTGGGAACCTTGCCAAACTGTTAGCCTGAATCCCAGTGGTCCGCTGGCTTCAATCTATCTGCCTGGCTGTCGCTGGGGTGATTCTGAGCGCTTACGTTTTCCCGGTTCAGGACCGCCCGATAGAGGGCGGCCTCAGAGGGATAATGCTCGCGTCGGATGTACGGCGAATCGCCCTCCTGGCCGGCAGCATTCCGCTCGTGATCCTGATTGTGCTTTTTGGAACATCGCAGCGTTTTCGTTCCGGTGTAGCGCCATGGAAGGCCGGTCTTGCCGCTTTCCTGCTGGGCTTCGCCCTGGTCGCGTATTACTCTCTCGCGCCGTGAGTCGCGCGACGCACGTTTCAGCTACCCGCCAGGCAGCGCGCGCACTCCAAATATGGCACTATAAGAACAGGAACCGGAAAGTTCGAGCGGGTGTCCAACTAGATATGAAGTACTGGAGTTACCTGGTCGCGAAGGTGGCGGCGGCGGTCGGACTCCTGTATCCCGCGTTGATTCTGATCGGGCGGGCGTTTCCGACGATGAGATCCGCGGCAGGCCGCGTCGATCCGGTCATCTACCTCCATTACGAAATGACGATGTGGGCCTTCTGGCTGGTAGCGACCGGGACTATCTGGCTGATTATATGGGATCAACGCTACCGCTGCCGCACCTGCGTGCGGCGGCTGCGGATGCCCATCCAGCGCGGATCGTGGACCAATGTGCTGTTGGGCGCCCCGCACACCGAATACATTTGCCCCTACGGCCATGGAACTTTGAGCGTCGCCGACCTCCAGATTACCGGCCACCAGGAGCCGGATTGGGAGCCGCACGAGGATATGTGGAAAGAGCTGGTTGCGCTGGACGAGTCCAAAAAGTGAACAGCCTCCGGCTGTTTCGGGTCGCCGCGACGTGGCGCGCGCACTCCTTCGCGCCGTGCCGGCACTCATGCCGGTGCTCGGCTGTGATGCTATCTCGACCGTCGGCGAGTGTGTCGAGAGGAGCCTCGACAAGGCTTACATGGGTGACGCGTGCCCATTAAAGTTCGAGTTCCCCGCAAAGCCCTGTTCTCCCGCTTTCTCATCAGCTCGTGGGGAAGAGCGTTCCTGCTGTCGTTCGTCCTGGTGGTGGCCGGGGGGCTTGCCGTGTTCACCTACTACTATCAGAAATACGCGCGCCTCACCGAAGAAAAACTTCGCGCCGGACCTTTTTCCCACAGTTCTCTGGTGTACGCGGCGCCACAGCCGGTGACCGTGGGCGAACAGACCCAGATCAGCGAAATCGCCGCCTATCTCCAGCACGCCGGATACTCGGAGACCAACAATAGCCGCGTGGGCTGGTACCATCTGCGCCCCGACGCGATCGAGATCAATCCCGGGCCCGACGCCTACGATCCGGAAGGCGCGGTGATCAAGGTGGATCGCGGCCGGGTGGCGCAAATCATTTCTCTGCGCGATCAAACCGAGCGCAATGAGTTTCTGCTGGAGCCGGAGCTGATCACCAATCTATTCGACCGCACCCGCGCCAAGCGGCAGATTGTCCGTTTCAACGAAATTCCACAGGTGATGGTCAACGCGGTGCTGGCGGCCGAGGACAAACATTTCTTCCAGCATTCGGGTTTCGATCCGGTCGGAATCGTGCGCGCGCTGTGGATCGACCTTCGGGACCGGCACGCGAGCCAGGGCGCGTCGACACTGAGCCAACAGGTGGCGCGCACGCTATGGCTGGGTCCTGAGCGCAGCTGGCGCCGCAAAGTCGCCGAGACGCTGATCACGCTGCATCTGGAACAGAAACTCTCAAAGCAGCAGATTTTCGAATATTACGCCAATTCGATCGACGTGGGACATCAGGGCAGCTTCGGCATTCAAGGATTCGCGAAAGGCGCGGAGGTGTACCTGGGCAAGAACCTGAGCAATGTCACCATTGCCGAGGCGGCGTTTCTCGCCGGGATGCCCCAATCGCCCATGGGCCGCAATCCGTTCAAGTATCCGGAGCGGGCCAAGGCGCGGCGCGACGCGGTGCTCAAGTCCATGCGCGAGGACGGGTTCATCAATGAGCAGGAGTATCAGGAGGCGGTGGCGTCGCCGCTCAAAGTCACGCGCGAAGCGTCCGAATCGAGCGACGCTCCGTTTTTCGTCGATCTGGTGAACGACACGCTGGTGAACAACTTTCAGGAGCGTGATTTCCAGAGCACGTCGTATCGCGTGTACACCACGCTCGACATGAATCTGCAGCGGGACGCGGTCGCAGCGGTGCGGGAGGGGATCAAGGAAACCGACGCGCAGTGGCGGCGCCGCTCCAAAAAATACGGGACCGATGAAATGCCGCTGGCGCAGGTGGCGCTGGTTTGCCTGGACGCCGAAACCGGCGAAGTGCGCGCGCTGGTGGGCGGACGCGCCTACGGCGTCAGCCAGTTCGATCATGCCATGTCGACCCGTCAGCCGGGGTCGTCGTTTAAACCGTTCGTGTACGCGACCGCGTTCAATACGGCCCTTACCGGAGGCGAACCCGTGATCACCCCCGCCACCGTCATCGACGATGAGCCCACCACCTTCTGGTACGACGACAAACCGTATGAACCCGCCAATCACAACAAGCAATACAACGGCGACGTGCCGGTGTGGTATGCGCTGGCGCACTCGTTGAACATTCCAGCGGTGAAGGTGGCGGAAATGGTGGGCTACGACAAGGTTGCCGCCATGGCGCACGCCGCGGGTCTGAACCGCGAAATCAAAGCGACGCCGTCGATCGCTTTAGGCGCCTATGAGGTGACGCCGCTCGAAATCGCGGCTGCCTACACGGTATTCGTCAATCACGGCGATCTGCTCCCGGCGAGCTTCATCAAGAACATCCGGACGGCCCAAGGCGATACGATTTTTCAGTCGCAGCAGGTGCGCAAACACGCGATGGACCCACGCGTCGCCTACCTGGTGGAGAACACCCTGGAAGAAGTGCTGCGCTCCGGTACCGGCGCGGGCGTGCACTCCTACGGATTCAATCTGCCGGCGGCGGGCAAGACCGGAACGTCTTTCGACGGCTGGTTCGCCGGATTCACCTCCAAGCTGATTTGCGTGGTGTGGGTCGGGTTCGACGACAATCGCGATTTCAAACTGGAAGGCGCGCATAGCGCCCTGCCCATCTGGGCCGAATTCATGAAGCGCGCGCACCAGCATCGCGAATACAAGAATGTGCACGGATTCGAAGCTCCGGATGGAATTGTCGCGGTGGAGATCGACGCCCAGACCGGCCAGCTCGCGACCACCAGCTGCCCCAAGATTCGAACGCAGATGTTCATCGCCGGATCGCAGCCGGTGGAGACTTGTAAGCTGCACGGCGGCGGACGGACCCAGGTGGCGGGCTGGGAGCCGACGGCGCGGCCGTTTGAGGAGGCCGAGATTTCCGACAACCGGCGCACGGCCAGTGCGGCCGCCGCTCCGCGTGCCTCCGCTGGTTCGGCGGCTCGATCACCGCGCAGCATTCCCGTCACTCCCGCTCCGTCAGCCAAGCCGCCAGAGGAAAAGAAGGGGTTTTTCGGCCGGCTGAAGTCCATTTTCAAGTAGCGGCATTTCCTCGCCTCGGGCCCGCAGCGTTCGTTGGTCTCGGCGGTCCTCTTCAGGCCGAAAACGACGAAAGCAGCCAAAAGATTTTCCCGCCCGCGCCGATAAGTCCACTGGCGGGTGCTGCACTTGCGACGGCCGCTTCTTCCACATGTTTGCGATCATCGGATTCGTAGTCGTGCTGGGCGCCGTGGCCGGCGGCTATCTCATGGAGCACGGAAAGCTCATGGTGCTGATGCAGCCGGCCGAGCTGTTGATCATCCTGGGGGCGGCCATCGGCACGCTGCTGATCGCCAATCCATTGCCGATCCTGATCCAGATCGCGAAAGGCCTGGCCGGCGTCCTCAAGGGCAGCCCGTATACCAAGGAGCGCTATCTGGACACCCTCAGGATGCTCAGCGCGCTGTTCATGCACGCGCGAAAGAACGGCATGGTGCAGCTCGAGGAGGACGTCGAGCATCCCGAAAAAAGCAAGCTGTTCCTCAAGTTTCCGTTGTTCCTCGCCAATCATCACGCGGTGGACTTCGTATGCGACACGCTGCGAATGGCCATCAGCGGCAGCGTTCTGCCCTTCGATCTCGACCAGATGATGGAAATGGATATGGAGGTCCACCATAACGAGACGTCGAAACCCGTGGCCGCATTGAGTACCGTCGCCGACGCGCTGCCGGGCCTGGGAATTGTGGCTGCCGTGTTGGGCGTCGTGATCACGATGGGCGCCCTCGGCGGCCCTCCCGAGGAGATCGGCCACAAGGTAGCGGCCGCGCTGGTGGGCACCTTCCTGGGAATTTTGCTGTGCTACGGATTTCTGGGTCCGCTAGCTTCGAATATGACGCAGGGCAATGAGGCCGAGGCCGATTATTTGCGTTGTCTGCGGCAGGGGGTCATTGCATTTGTGAAAGGATCGGCCCCGGTGCTCGCCGTCGAATTTGCGCGCCGCTCCATTCCCGGCAAAGTGCGCCCGTCGTTCATCGAAGTCGAAGCCGCCGGCCGCGCAGGCAAAGATGACGCCGCAGCCGCGGCCGCAGCCGAGGCCGCGCCAGCCCCGGCGAAAGCCTGACATGGCCGGCCAGCGCGAGCGTCTGACATGAGCGCGGAAGCCACGCCGCCGCCCGTCATCATCATCCGCAAGAAGGTGAACCACGCGGCTCACCATGGCGGAGCATGGAAGGTCGCCTATGCCGATTTCGTAACCGCGATGATGGCCCTGTTTATCGTCCTGTGGCTGATGAATTCGAGCGAACAGGTCCGTAAAGCGATCAGCGCATACTTTAAGGATCCCTCCGGCACCGGCAAGATGTCCGGCAGCGCCAGTACCGGCACGGGCGAGACCGTTTCCGCCAACAAAGACGATATGTCGAAATTGAAGGACCGGTTGGAACAGGCCGTGAAGCGCAGCCCGGAATTCGAAAAACTCAAGGACTACGTGCAGATGAGCGTCACCGGGGAGGGCTTGCGCGTGGAGCTCATCGAAAGCGAGCGCGGCATGTTTTTCAGCTCCGGCAGCTCCGATCCTACCGAAGCGGGCAGCGAGTTGATTCGGAAATTGGCGGACGAGCTGCGCAAGATGCCGAACGATCTGGTCATCGAAGGATACACCGACTCCCGCCCCTTTTCGGGCCGCGGCGCCTACTCCAACTGGGACCTGTCCACCGAGCGCGCCAATGCGGCGCGGCGTCTGATGCAGAGCGTCCTCCGGCCCAATCAGGTCATCCAGGTGCGCGGGTTCGCCGATCAGAGCCTTCACGACAAGCAGCATCCCGAGGATCCCTCCAACCGGCGCATTTCAGTGATCGTGCGCTACCTGCCGGTGGTTGCGGGGGAATCCGCCGCCAATGCCGCGACCGGTGAGAAGCCGTCCAACTCGGGGCATTGACCGCGCGACCGTCGACGTGGGGCAGGGCCATGCCCTGCCAATTTAAGGCGCGACCGTTAGCGACCGTGCGGGCGACGACCAAGCACCGCTACGGCTTGCGGAAATCCTTCAACTCCACCTCGTCCCACACCTGGCTCTTGCCTTGCTTCTCGTGCAGGTCGGCTTTGACCGGCACCAGGTAATTCTTGTCGCCGATGCGGACGAAGTCGAAATAAATGTCGGTGGCCACGGCCTGAATCGGATACGTCTTGGGGATATCCGTCGCCGCCATCGCGACTCGCAGCACGGCGTCGGTGTCGGAGTCGGCGTACACCCAACCCCCGAGTCCTGACTGGATGGGCTTCGATTTTCCGACCTCATAGAGGGAATTGTCCTTGGTCACCACAAACGCGATCACGTGAACGCGATGGCCGCGCACGGAGTCCCAATTGCCCCAAGCCATGGTGGCTTTGGCTTTGGGATCGAAGACGTAGCGAAGCACATCGCTGAATTGTTTGATCGAGACCAGATCCGCCGGGCGCTTTTCCGATCCGCTGGCTTTTTTGCCGTTCTGCGCGATCAGCGTGTATTCTTCCACCCCATGGACAAAACGGAGCTGCTCACTGACGGTGTCGAGCGTCTTCCACTGGTTGGTTCCCTTGACGTCGACATTGTGGTGGGAGAACTGTGTGCATACGAAATCCGTCAGATTCCGTTCGTACTCGAGCGCCTTGGTCTTGACGTCGGCAACGATCTTTTTCTGCTCCGCGTCATCGGGAGGTAGAGGGATATCGGCCAGTCCACCCTGGGTGCTCTGTCCGCGGGCGCTAATGGAACTGCCCGTCGCCAGCGCAATAGCGAAGGTGATCGGTAACGCGGCGGCGATGGCGGCGCCGGCTAGCAATCGGGCCCATGCAAGTGTTCTGGTCACGGTTGTTTCTTCACGGCAGGCGGAGGCGGCTTCTTCTCGTCCTTCTTCGTATCATTATCGTCTGTTTCGAATATGATGTCGGATGTGGTCTGGTACTTGCGATACAGCGCGAATTCCGCGGTATTCAAGGCGAGCATGCGGCCATCGCGCGAGCGGGTCTCCAACTGGGTCGGCAGTACGAATGCGTTATCGGAGATCTTCACGACGCTGTACCGCAGATCCAGCTTCACGTCCTGCACCGGATAACTAGCTGGTATGGTGTCGCATTCGAGCGTGATCCGCGCGACCGAGTTGTTGTCCTGTCTTGCGTATACCAGGCCATGATAGCCCGAGATGATACTTCTTTCGCCTTCGCTGGTGATGGTATAGTTCGAGCGCTCCTGCGATACCTGATAGCTGAATACGTTCATGAGGACGCCATCCCACGTGGCGAACTTGGTCCATTCGAACTCCGCCGCGGTGGAGGGCTCAAAGATCCCGTCCATCATGCTGCCAAACTCGCCGAACGACATCGCGCCGCCCATCTTCATGGGATCTTTATTCTCCACCATGTTGCCATTCACCGCGATTACTTTATATTTTTCCTTGTGCTCGTAGTAGGTGAGCTGTTCCTGGATCTTGTCGTCGGAGCGATAATGCTCGCCCGTGCCGGTCGAATCCACCTGACGCCGGACCACCTGGTTGCAGATGAAGTTAGGCAGATTCTGGGTGTAGGTGAGGGCGTAGTCGCGGACCGCCTCTAGAATCCTTTGGCGCTCGACGGAATCCGGCTCCGTCAGCATCCTGCCCTTGGGTTTCACGGGAGCTGGCGCAGGCGCGGCCGGAGCCGGCAGATTCTCCGACGACGTAGCCAGCTCGCGCAGCGCCGCCGAGGTCCGTACGCCAGCGCCCAGCGACATCAGCTCGTTCACCTTGCGCGGCTCCAGCTTCTCGGTGAGCTTGATTTTCTTCAGGACTTCAGCGATGGATTTATCGTCGAGTTTATTCTCCACCGACGACTTGATGAAGCCGGTTAGCTCGGCGACGGTCATGGGCCGTTGGGCCAGCATCACGCTGCTCGAACCCAAAATCACAATCAGGGCCAAAATCAGGGAAAGCCAAAAGCGTTTCATGGTTGTTTCTTAGGTGTAGGAGCTGGTGCTGGTTTCTTATCCGCCGCGTCCGGAACCGCCGGCTGTTCCTTGGTCGCGTCTTCCGGCAGCGCGTCGGACGTGTCGAAGATGATGGTGCTCTCCGTGCCGAACTTGCGATACAGATGGAACTCGGCTTCGTTCCAGCTATTGTACTTCCCGCGAGCCGTGGTCGCCGTCGATTTCAATTCGGTTTTCAGCGGCAGCACGTATTTGTGGCCGGCGATGTCGATGTAATCGTAATTCACGTCGATGTGGACTTCCTTCACAGGATAGTCGTGAGGAATGTCCTCACACTCCAACTTATAGCGCATCACGATGTTGGTGTCGCGATCCGCGTAGATCAGGCCGCGATAGCCCGCGGTAATCACGCGCGGGTCGGTTTGGTCCGAAATGGTGAAATGCGACATCGACTGCGGCACATGAAACGCGTATACATACATGCGCTTGCCGCGCAGCGTCGCCCAATGGTCCCAATCGAACTCGGTGCCCGTCTCGGCCGCGAAGATTTCCGTATAGAAGCTGCCGAAATCGCCTCGCAGCGTCGATCCGCCCAGCCGCTGGTGCTCGACGTTCGACACGGCTTGCCCGTTGATCATCGTGACCACGTAGTGTTCCGAGTGGTCGACGTAGCTTAACTGCTCCTGCACCGTATCGTAGTTTCGCCAGTCCTCTTTGCCGGTGGGATCGACGTGGCGCCGGGTGACTTGCAGGCACATATAGTCGGGCAGAGTCTTCGAATAGTTCCTCGCGTTTTCGATGATCTCGTGCAGGATGCGCGCCTGCTCCTGGGAATCGGGCGGCGGAATAGTAGGCTTCGGCGGAGCGGCTGCGGGGGGCGGAGCCGTGGGCAGGCTCGCCGACGAAGTGCTGAGTTCCTTGAGCGCCGCTACCGTTCGCGGACCCGCGCCCATGCCTTGCAACTGCTCCACGCGGCGTTCCTCCAGCTTGTCGCTCAACTTGATTTTCTTGACGTACTCGGCCACCTTGCGATCGTCGTGATGCAACTGGATGGAGGATTTGATGAACGTGAACACCTGGTCGGCAGTCATGTTCAACTGGGCGTACGCGAGCGCCGCGAAGGACACCATCAGGACCACCAGCGCTCGCGATGTGGAGCCGTCCCATGTGGGGCCGCCAGTCGCATTTGAACAATGGGCGGCAAGGCGGCATTCATGCCGGCTTTCCTTGCCTTTCCCGTTCGAGTTACTCTTCGTGAAACTGCGCATGAGAACTTCTACGATCTCTAATTAGACGTTCCCCGGCGCGTCGCCGGTTTCGTCGGCAGGGGCTTTGCAGCCGACGGAGGCGCCGGTTTCAAAGCCTTCTGAACCGCCTCCAGCATCACCGGGGCCATCACCCGGTAGCCCTTCGAATTGGGATGCAGGCCATCATCGCTCAAATCCGCCTGAAGCATGCCCCGGTTGTCCCGCACCACGTTAAAGTAATCGAGATAGATGTGGCCGCGCTGCTGGCACAACTTTTCCATCCAGTCGTTCAGCGCGTTGATGAAAATCGGCGGCCGTGTGACCGAGCGCTCATACGCAGGATTGTCGGCCTTGTGATAATCGCTGACCGGCAGCACCGACGCGAAAATTACTTTGATCCGGTAGTCTCTGGCGAGATCGCTCAGCACCTGGTAATTATTTTCGATGGAAATGAGCGGAATGCCGCGCGCCAGATCGTTGGTGCCGCCCAGGATCACTACCGCCTCCGGGTGCAGGTCGATCACATCGGCCTTGAAGCGCGCGAGCATCTGGCTGGTGATCTGGCCGCTGATGCCGCGGTTGATGAAATCGCGATCGGGAAAATATTCGTTGAGCCGCCAGCCGTCGGTGATCGAGTCGCCCAGAAAAACCACTCGCGGATTCTTGGGATTGGGCGGCTGGACCTTCCGGTTCGCGTCGGTGTAGCGCTCCAGATTATCGCGGTCCGGCGTGGCGATCTGCGCCTCTTTCGACGCCAGCAGCGCGCGAAAATGCGCGTCCAGACGCGCGGCGCGGTCGCGCAATTCGGCGAACTGGCGCGCGGCGGTTTCAGGGAACGGAAACGGCTTGGGGACGGAATCGGCCAGCGCGTTGTAGGCGCGCAGATTCATCAGCAGCGTGTAGGTGGGCGCGGCGGCGGCAGTGCTCGCGTGGAGCTGAATGCACGCCTGTTTCGCGTTTTCGATCAGCGGCGCCGCGGCGTTGTGAAGATCGGGAACCGAGATGCCCCCGGCTTCCATCAACTGCGTCGACCGCTGGCACAGCTCATTGAGATCCTTTGCCGGTAGCAAGGCGTCGGGCGCCTGAGCGGCGGACGGAGCGGAGGCCTGCGCTTGCGGAGGAGCCTGCGCCAGCGCTGACAGCGCCGCAATGAGCACGAGGCTCACAATTCTGACTTCTGACTCCTGACTCCTGACTCCTTTCCTCCTCATTCTGACTTCTGACTCCTGTCTCCTGACTCCTTCCCTCATAAATGCTCTTCCTTCTGCAATTGCAGCGTGACCGAGCCGATCGGAAAATTCATCCGCAGGCGGATCTGCACCGGCAGGTGGCGGGCATCGTCTGTGAGCCAGATCTCCGTCTTGCCTTTGCGCGTATAGATGACGCCGTTCATCAGGAAAGCCTCATACCGGATGGTCTTGAACGCTCCCGCTGCGGTTTTCACATCCTCGCGTTCCTGCGCCTCGATCTTCACTGGCGATGAGCGGCGGCCGTCGCTCATCGGAATCTGCGCGGACTGTCCTGGGTCGATGGTCATGCTGCGCAGCTTGAGCAACGCGCCGGCGATCTCATGCACGCAGTTCGGCACGTCGACCTCATTGGTGCGGATGACGGCGTTCTTGAGCACGTCGCGCTCCAGGTACGTCGCGTGGTTGCGCGCGCGATCGAAAGTGACCGTGGATTCGTGGTGGCGCTTGCCCTCCATCGAATCCATAAGGCTCGCCGTCCCGCAGAACCCGTCTTCGTAGTCGGACGTGTAGACGTCGTGGATTTTGAAAAGCGTCGACACCATGCCGGCCGAGTCGAGCCTCAAATCGCCATGCGATTTCTGGGTCTGAACCACCACCGTCCCGGCGTGAATCAGACGCCACTCGACGTCGAACGTCAGTTTTTCGGTCGTCGGCGGCGATAGCCTGAGCGATTTGTCGCTCCCTGATTTCGGGTCGGCCGGAGTCTTGGCGTCCGGCGCAGTATTGGCTTTGTCAGCCGCAGCGGCTCGCTTCGACGTGGATTGCGCCGGCGAGAGACAACATGCGGTGAGAAGAACAGCAATGCCAGCGGAAACCCGCATTACTTCGAGTTTACCTCATGTGGGCCAAAGCGCTCCGTCTTCCGCGCCTTCCAGCCCCACCCGTCAGGGTGGCGATACTCGTCCGCGACTCCTACGGCTCCTTCGGCGGAAGCCGGATTTCACGAGGCCCCCCGTCGAGCCCATAAATCCGGATGATCTGGGGTTCCGGCTTAGCCGGTTCGACCGCGGTGACCGCTGGACCTGTCGCAGCACTCGTCGCTACAGGCGCCGCTAAAGGTTTCGATGCCGGAGGCGCAGGCGAAGCGGCAAGTGCGGGACGCACTTCTGAGCTTTTCAACGCTGCAGGCGCTGGTGAAGCCTTCGGCGCTGTCGCCGCCGCTGAAACCTTCGACCCCGTAAAAGTCACATGCGGCTCGGTTTGAAGCGGTGCGTCCGCGTCGGGCTCTCGCACGCTCGCCTGGAGGATGTCCTTGGGGACTTGCAATGCCAGCGTCACGCTGCTCCCGTTGGTCGCGACCTGCAACCCCTTGGCGACCGCGGGAAACTGAGGGATCGATTTTCGAACGCTCGCGGCAACCTCCGCCGCCCCCGCCTCCGACCCGCCGTCGAGGATGGCTCCCAGTTCGAGCCCCTCGCGCAGCGTGATTCCGCCCTCGAAATTCCGAATGTTGCCGCTCGCCACGTCAAGAGGTATGAAGATGCTCGCCAGCGGGTCCGGCAGTTCCGTCGCTACCGCCCACAGATCGCGCGTGCGGGCCAGACGCGCGCCTTGAATCAGCAGCGGTGAATACGTACGCGTTTCAGCGAGACTCCGATCGATGGCCGCCCGCAGGGTTTTGACCGAGCCGATCAGCACCACGCGCTCGTTGAACTGGCACAGGCTCAGCGCAGAGGGCGCGGCGTTTGACGTCAACCCGGTGCTTGACATCAATGCGACCCACAGCTCGAATCCGCGGTAGCTGGAGAGTTTCAGGCCATGGGCCGGGGCTTCCGTTCGAAGCGTCGCAGGCGCGCAACCCCCGTTGGCCGCGGCCAGCAGCGGCGGTGAACCTATCAGAAAATCGTGCGCATTCATCAAACAGGGGATGTCGGGGAACGCCAGGCTGCCACCCGTCGACAATTCGCCGCGAAGGGCGTCGCCAAAGGGTGAGTTTCGAAGGGTTTCCCACTGGATTCCGACCAGCGATCGCGAGTCGGGAGGGACCACGGTCCACCACCCCGGGTGCGACTGCGCGCTGGCGGGAGCAATCCAGAAACACACGAAAAAGTACAGAAACAACCCGGCTATTGCACGAAATACAGATGTTTTGACAAACTGGGCCACGCGATTGAAATCAGGAAGGATAGATAGACTCACCCTCTTCTAATCGGGCGAAGTTGAGGCGACGGTTATAGGTCACTACGAAGATTTTACCTGACGCCCCGCCGTTACACGAAATCGTAACTAACTGAAAATAAGGGGCCGTCTACTGGCAGGGCGATTGCACTAATTCCAGCGTGCAAAGCCAAGATTACGGATCAGCTTTCGAATCAGGATATAGCGCTACCCGCCGGTTTCTGCTGGCCCATGGCGCTCCGATGGAAGAGGCCGAGGAAATCGCGCAAGCGGCTTGGGTGCGCGGCTGGGAGTATCGCGACCAGTTGCGCGACCCCCGCATGGTGAGTTTCTGGGTGAATTCGATCGCTCGGAATCTTTTTCGCGCGCGTTTCCGGGGGCCGATGAAGGTGCCGATCGATGGACTGCATCCTTCGTATACGATGGATCTCGCCGCGCTCGAGATCGACCGGCTCCTGGATCGGTGTCCACGCAAGGATCGAAATCTGCTGGAGCAGACGCTGGCGGGTTATTCGGCTGAGGAGATCGCTCGCGGGGCGGGGATCACCTCGACCGGCATTCGGGTGCGGCTGCTCCGGATTCGCCAGGCCTTGAAACAGGCCACCGGAGTCAAGCAGCACGCGCCGGCGGCCGCGGCGGCGTAATCCGAGCGATCGCGAGCCGTGTGGGCCTGCTCGCCCATGGGCCGTCGGTCTGTCATTTCGACCAGCTCGCCCGGATAAAATCGCGGTTCATTCGCCCGATCACCTCAATACTGATTCCTTTCGGGCAAACCGCTTCGCACTCGCCGATATTGGTGCAGCTTCCGAAACTTTCCCGATTCATGCGCGCGACCATCCGCAGCGCGCGCGTGCCGCGCTCGGGTTGGCCTTGCGGGAGCAATCCTAGGTGCGAGATTTTTGCGCCCGTGAATAGCGAAGCCGATGCGTTGGGACAAGCCGCGACACAGGCGCCGCAGCCGATGCACGCTGCGGCGTCCATGGCGCTGTCGGAATCCTCTTTCTTGACCAGAATCTCGTTGCCGTCCTGCGCGCTTCCGGCGGGGATAGAGATATAACCCCCGGCAGAAATGATGCGATCGAACGCCGACCGGTCGACCATCAGATCGCGCAGCACCGGAAACGCGCGGGCGCGCCACGGTTCCAGATATAGCTCCTGGCCGTCGCGAAAATGGCGCAGCGAGAGTTGGCATACCGTGGTCTTGGGCAACGGGCCGTGAGCGATGCCGTTGATCATGAACCCGCAGGAACCGCAGATGCCTTCGCGGCAATCGTGTTCGAAGGTGATAGGGTCTTCGCCCTTGAGAATGAGATCCTCATTCAACACGTCGAGCGCTTCGAGCATGGACATGTCGGGGTTGAGATTGTCGGCTTCATAGCGCGCCATGCGGCCCTTGGCATTGCCGTCGCGCTGACGCCAGATGTGGAAGACGAGTTTCACTGAGCGCCTCGATGGACAGGATATGCTTTCAAGCCCCGCCCGTCAGGGCGGGGATGGGTCCTCACTGCGGCGAGACAGACGGGACAGATCCCCACCGTAACGGGTGGGGCTTGAGCGCGCGGGCTCATTTGTAACTCCTTTGCGACGGATGCACGTACTCGAACGCCAGTGGCTCTTTGTGCAGCCGCGGGGGCTGGCCGTCACCCGCGAACTCCCATGCGGCCACGTAGCTGAAGTTGGCGTCGTCGCGCAAGGCTTCCCCATCGGGAGTCTGATGCTCTTCTCTGAAATGCGCGCCACACGACTCGTCGCGATCCAGCGCATCGACGCACATCAGTTCGGCCAACTCGAAGAAATCGGCGACGCGTCCGGCCTTTTCAAGCGACTGGTTAATCTCCTCGGCTGCGCCCGAGACGCGCACGTCACGCCAGTACTGCTCTCGAAGCTCGCGGATTTTGTCGATGGCTTCTTTGAGGCCTACTGCGTTGCGCGACATGCCGCAATAGTCCCAGACCAATTGCCCGAGCTCGCGATGGAACGAATCGACGGTGCGCGTGCCGCGGGCTTCCAGCAGGCGACGGGTGCGTTCGGCGACGGCGTCGCGGGCTTCGAGAAACTCAGGCATCGAAGTATCGACCGGCGCATGCGCGTGCGAATGTCGCGCCAGAAAATCTCCGAGCGCGTACGGCACGATGAAATATCCGTCGCAAAGCCCTTGCATCAGCGCGCTGGCGCCCAGGCGATTCGCGCCGTGATCCGAATAATTCGCCTCGCCGATCACGAACAGTCCAGGCAACGTCGACATCAACTGATAATCCACCCACAGGCCGCCCATGGTGTAGTGCATCGCGGGGTAGATGCGCATCGGCACTTTATAAGGATCCTCGTCGGTGATGCGCTGGTACATTTCGAAAAGATTCCCGTAGCGCTCCTCGATGACGCCGCGGCCCAGGCGTTGGATGGCGTCCGCGAAATCGAGATACACACCCAGGCCGTGTTCGCCGACTCCGCGCCCTTCATCGCACACGACTTTGGCAGCGCGGGAAGACACGTCACGCGCGGCGAGATTGCCGAAGCTGGGAAAGAGGCGCTCCAGGTAATAATCGCGCTCATGTTCGGGGATCTGGCCGGGAGGACGCTTGTCGCCCTTTGCGAGCGGCACCCAGATGCGGCCGTCATTACGCAGCGATTCGCTCATCAGCGTGAGCTTGGATTGATAGTGCCCGGAAACCGGAATGCAGGTGGGATGAATCTGCGTGAAGCACGGATTGGCGAACGCCGCGCCGCGTTTATAGGCGCGCCAGATGGCAGTGCAGTTGGACCCCTTCGCGTTGGTGGACAGATAAAACACGTTGCCGTAGCCGCCTGTCGAAAGCACCACTGCGTCGGCCGCGTGACACTCGATCGCACCGCTCACCAGGTCGCGTGTGACGATCCCCCGCGCGCGTCCGTCGATCACCACCAGATCCAGCATTTCCGATCGCGGGAACATGCGCACCCGTCCCGCATCCACCTGGCGTTCGAGCGCCTGATAGGCGCCCAGCAAGAGCTGCTGGCCGGTCTGCCCGCGAGCGTAGAACGTTCGCGAAACCTGCGCGCCTCCGAAGCTGCGATTCGCGAGCGTGCCACCGTATTCGCGCGCGAACGGCACGCCCTGCGCGACGCACTGATCGATGATGTTGACGCTGATCTGCGCGAGCCGATAGACGTTGGCTTCCCGCGATCGGAAATCGCCGCCTTTGATGGTGTCGTAGAACAGGCGATAAACGCTGTCGCCGTCATTCTGATAATTCTTTGCGGCGTTGATGCCGCCCTGCGCCGCGATCGAATGCGCGCGCCGCGGCGAATCCTGAAAGCAGAAACACTTGACGTTATAGCCGAGCTCGGCGAGAGTGGCTGCGGCCGATCCGCCCGCAAGCCCGGAGCCGACCACGATGATTTCATAGCTCCGTTTGTTGGCGGGATTTACCAGCTTCATTTCGAAGCGAGCCTTGTCCCAGGCCTTGTCGATGGGACCGCTGGGGATTTTCGCGTCGAGGTCCATTAGACGATTTCCGGGATGATCCGGAAGAGTACCGCGATGGGGATGGAGATGAATCCCAGAAAAATTGCGAGCGCGATCGCGGCCGCGGCGGTTTTGAATCCTCGCAAGTAGCGCGGATGATGGAACCCGAGGGTTTGAAACATGCTCCACAATCCGTGGCGCAGATGCAGGCACAACAGGCCGATCGCCAGCACGTAGAATCCCGAAACCACCGGTACGCGAAATCCGTTAATCACATTTCCGTAGGCGTCGAATCGCTCAAACGCGGTTCCCCCAACGCCGAAAGTGAACTGCATCAGGTGGTACACCACGAAGGCGGCGACGATGGGTCCGCTCATATACATGGTGCGCGATGCGTACGCCGAGCCTGCGGAATCTGTCCTCACATAGCCGATGGGACGCGCTTCGCTCTTGGCGACCGCGAGTTGCAGCGAGCTCCAGATGTGCAGCGCGACCATGACCAATAGAACCACGCGCACGCTCCACACCAGCACGGGCAGGTGGCGGAGGGATCGCGCGTATCCGTTGAATTGGTCGGGTCCCAAAAAGATTTGCAGATTGCCGAGGAGGTGCGCTGCGACGAACCCGAACAGCACCGCTCCGCTGACCGCCATGACGACTTTTTTGCCGATGGTAGAGCCGAAGAAGCGGAACTCTGAAACGCTTCCGATGCTTCCGGCGGGAGCGGGGGCCGATGCCATCATTTGTTTTGATGATAGCAACGTGGAACGGTCGCACCGTAAAGCGTTTCCCGGTTTTTTATTTAACCGCTCCCTTGCCCGCTGCCGCGTTCGTTGCCTGCGGCAAATGGTCGCGGCTGGTAACGTCACGCGCCTCCATCGCAGGTTAGAGCAAAATACCGAGCGGAGCGCGTAGACTGAAACACATGGCTTTGGAGGCAGTGATTGCGGGAGCTACCGGATTGGTGGGGCGCGCCTGCCTGCGACGCCTGTTGGATCGCTACGATTCGGTGACCGCGCTGGTGCGGCGGCCCTTGAAAGCGACTCATCCGAAATTGATCGAGCGCCAGATCGATTTCGACCGCATCGGTACTATCGAGATTCCTCCGCGCGCCCACGTGTATTGCGCGCTGGGCACCACCATAAAAGTCGCGGGATCGGAAGACGCGTTCCGGCGCGTCGATTTCGAGTATCCACGTATGTTCGCCGAGCGGGCGGCGGCCGCGGGCCAGGCGCGATTCATCCTGGTGTCGTCCGTGGGAGCCTCGGCCCAGTCCGCCACTTTTTATCTGCGGGTGAAAGGCGAGCTGGAGGAAGCGGTGCGCGCAATGCGGGTCCAAGAAGTGCATATTTTTCGGCCCAGCGTTTTGATGGGAGACCGAACGGAAAAGCGGCCCGGTGAAAAGATCGGCATCGCGATCGCGACCGGCTTGAGTTTTCTGATGCGGGGGCCGCTGCGAAAGTATCACCCGATTCCCGCGGCGACAGTGGCGGCGGCAATGGTTTCGGCTGCGAACGCGACTCCACGCCAAGCCGGGCCCGCCGATAAACACGGGCTCGCTGATAGGGGTGATACAGATGACGAAGACCAACCGAAATGCTTCGTCTATCACTACGATAAAATGTTGCGGCTTGCCAAACAGGAATGAAGTTCGAGTGACGCCCATGCTCGATCCTCGCCCGGTTCTGGAGCTTAGAAAAATCTCGAAGCGTTTTCCCGCGCATCACGCTGTTAGAGAGATTTCGCTGGAACTCTCTCGCGGAGAATTCTTTTCGCTGCTGGGCCCGTCGGGCTGCGGGAAAACCACTACGCTGCGTATGATCGCCGGATTCGAAGCGCCCACCGAAGGCGAAGTGTGGCTGAACGGCGCGCGCATCGATCACCTTCCGCCCTACCGGCGCAACGTCAATACCGTGTTTCAGAATTACGCGTTGTTTCCGCACCTGACCGTGCGCGGCAATATCGAATTCGGCCTCCGCCACAATAATGAAGCCCGCAAGGGCGAAAACGACGTCGCCGCGCGTGTAGTCAATGTGCTGGAGCAAGTTCGCATGACCGGCAAAGAATCGCGGATGCCCTCCGCGCTTTCCGGAGGAGAGCGTCAACGCGTCGCGCTGGCGCGATCCTTAGTGCTGGCTCCCGACGTATTGCTGCTCGACGAACCGCTGAGCGCGCTCGATCCGCAGCTTCGCAAGCAGGTTCGCGCTGAGCTGAAAGATTTGCAGCGGCGCAGCGGCGTCACATTTCTGTTTGTCACGCACGATCAGGAAGAGGCGCTGGCGATGTCGGACCGCATCGCTGTGATGAACGCGGGCGTGGTGGAGCAGACCGGGCCGCCACAGGAGATTTATCAGCGTCCGAAGACGAAGTTCGTCGCGTCGTTTCTAGGCGCCATGAATTGGATGGATGGAATCGGCGTGCGGCCGGAGTGCACGCGTATTTCTAACGAGCCGCGACTAAAAGGAGCGGTTATTATCGATGCGCGACCGTTAGGGACCGCGTGTGTTCCGCGCCGTGGCGTCGTGACGCGATGCGTGTTCCTGGGTTCGGCCGTGCACGTCGAGATACGACTGGAGGGCGGGGAAGTGGTGCTTGCGCAGGTGCCGCCGACGGAGGGTTTCGTCGAAGGCGAAGCGGTTCAAATATGGTGGGATGCGAATGACGAACTTCGGCTCGACGCGTGAATGAACGCACCCAGTGAACGATCATGAAACGGCTACGCGCGATATTTCTGACTCCGGCCGCGGCACTGATGGCGCTGACGCTCGCGGTCCCGACCGTCATCATCATCGTCTACAGCTTTCTGACGCGCGGCGTCTACGGCGGCGTGGAGCGGCCCGTCACGCTGGAAAATTATACGCGGCTGTTCGATCCGCTGTACGCGATGATCTTCGCGCGGTCGTTCTGGATCGCGGGCGTGGCAACAGTGCTATGCATCGCCCTGGGATTTCCGCTGGCGTTGTTTATCGCAAGATCCGGCGCGCGAAAGAATTTGTATCTGAGCCTGGTGATCCTGCCGTTCTGGACCAGCTTTCTGATTCGAACCTACGCATGGATGTTCCTGCTGCGCGATACCGGATTGATCAATACCGTCTTGCAGGCGCTGCATGTGATTCGCCAGCCGCTGCCGATGCTGTACAACGACGGCGCGGTGATCCTCGGACTGGTGTACGGATTTCTGCCGTTCGCGGTGCTGCCGTTGTACGCGACGCTCGAACGGCTGGATCCGAATGTGCTGGAAGCGGCTGCGGATTTGGGAGCGCGGCCGCGCGACACGCTGTTTCGCGTCATCGTTCCGCTGTGCGCGCCGGGAATTCGCGCGGGCGCGATTCTCGTTTTCGTGCCGTGCCTGGGGACCTATCTCACTTCCGATTTGCTGGGCGGCAGCAAGACGATTCTGATCGGCAACCTGGTGCAGAACCAGTTCACGGCGTCGCGTGACTGGCCCTTCGGAGCGGCGGCGTCGGTCGCGCTGATGCTGGTCGCGATGGCGCTACTGTTCGCAGGTCGACGGCGGGGTGAAGAACTCTTATGAAAAGGGGCGGGAGAGTTCTGGCGTGGTACGCCATCCTTATATATGCGTTCCTCCACGTGCCTCTGCTGATTCTCGCGGTCTTCAGTTTCAATTCGTCTAAATTCACGGTGTGGGAGGGATTCTCGCTGCACTGGTATCGCGCGGCGCTGTCCGATGGCGGTATGCTCGAGGCGGCGGCCAACAGCCTGATCATCGCGGTTTCCGCGACGCTTCTCGCAACCATCATCGGCACGCTGGCAGCCTATGGATTGTGGAAACGCGCGTCGGCGTGGCTCGCCGGGTCGATGTATCTCTCGCTGGTGACGCCGGAAATTGTGACAGGCGTCTCTCTGCTGGCGTTGTTCCAGTGGAGCTTTCGATTTCTGCATCTTCGCCTGGGGATGCATACGGTGATTCTGGCGCACGTCGCTTTTTCGGTGGCGTACGTCGCGGTGGTGGTCATGGCGCGGCTTCGCACGTTCGACCCGGCTCTCGAAGAAGCGGCGCTCGATTTAGGCGCGACCGAATGGAGAGCGTTCCAGCGCGTGACGCTGCCGTATTTGGTACCCGCGATCGGGGCGGCGGCCATGCTCGCGTTCACCGTCTCGATCGACGATTACGTGATCACCAGCCTGGTGGCGGGCGTCGATTCGCAAACGCTGCCGATGGTGATTTACGCATTGGCGCGGCGCGGTGTCAATCCCATGCTGAACGCGGTGTCGACTATCGTGGTGTTCGCGCTGGGCGCGATGGTCCTGTTGTCGGAAAGATTGAGATCGTCATGAACCGTCGTGTGTTTTTCATGGGTGTTGCGGGCGCGGCGGGGTGCTCTCGATCAGTGCCACGTCTCAACGTCTACAACTGGTCGGATTACGTGGCGCCCGAGACGATTCCGAATTTCGAGCGCGAATTCGGCGTGCGCGTCCGCTATGGGACCTACGAAAGCACGCAGGAAATGCTGGCCAAGGTGATGGCGGGCAATTCGGGCTGGGACGTGGTATTTCCGTCCGAGGAATTTGTTCCACCGATGATCGCGATGGAGCTTTTCGAGCCGTTGCGGCATGAGCGATTGCCGAATCTCGTCGCGCTCGATCCGCAATTTCAGCGTCCGCCGTGGGATCCGGAGCTGCGCTACAGCGTGCCGTACATGCACGGGACCACTGGGATTGTTTATCAGCGCGACATCGTGCGTGAGATCGTGACGGAGCCGCGTGGATGGGCCGACCTGTGGGACCCGCGGCTGCGCGGAAAAATCACGATGCTCGACGACGACGGCGAAGTGTTCTCGGCGTGTTTGAAGAAAGCCGGATATTCGGTGAACAGCCGCGTCCCCGATGAGCTGCGTACGGCGGCGCGGGAAGCTATCGCGCAAAAGCCTCTGCTGCGCGCTTATCTCAACGCCGAGGTGCGCGATCAACTGGTGGCGGGTGACGTTGCCGCGGCGCAGGCTTGGGCCGTGACCGCGGGACAGGCGATGGCGGCTGCGGGCGGCCGTCTCGCGTTCGCCTTTCCCGCGGAAGGATTTCCCCGCTACTGCGATACCGTCGCGATCCTTCGAGAAAGCCGTCGCAGCGATCTGGCGCATCAGTTCATCGATTACCTTTTGCGTCCAGGTGTAGCGGCGAAAATCGTAGCGGCAACGCAGACCGCCACCGCGAATGCCGCGGCGCTCAAGTCGCTGCCTCCGCAAATCCGCGAGAATCCGGTGCTCTATCCGCCCGCGGAAATTCTGGCGCGCGGCGAGTGGGCGGAAGCCGGGAGCGCCGCATCGCAGCGACTGCGCGATCGTTTGTGGACCGAGATCAAGAGTTCCTGAGCCGCTACTAAAAGGAGCGGTCCAAAATTCCTTAAGTGATTCTGGCTCCGTAGCGCACCGGTCCCTCACAGTCGCGGCTTAGCATCCGAATTTGGCATAACCTCGGACGCGACGGCGCGACACGATAGACTGGGATTGGAATGCTCCCTCTCCCGCACTCCGTCATCGCAGACTTGATGCCTGTCTTCGCCAAGCTCACGCCCATCGCGATCATCGACATCCTGGCAGTGGCATTCCTGATTTATCAATTCATCCTGATCGTACGGGGACGGCGCGCGGCGCACGTGCTCACCGGATTGTGGATTCTGGTAGTCGCCTATTTGATCGCGGTGTGGGCCAGGCTGGAGCTGCTGCGCACCGTGCTGGCAGCGCTCGCGCCGTATACCGCCATCGCCCTGATCGTCATGTTTCAATCGGAAATCCGGCGCACGCTGTCGCGGATCGGGAGAAGCCGATGGCTCGGCCTGGGCGGACAGCTCGAACGGCGGGAGATGGTCGACGAGATTATTCTGGCGATCCAGCAAATGGCTGAGTGGAAGACCGGCGCGTTAATCGTGGTGGAGCGGGAGATCGGGCTGAGAACATTTGTCGAGAGCGGCGTGGCGCTGGATGCCCGCGTATCCCGGGATCTGCTGTGCGCGATTTTTCACCCCGGCGGCGCGCTGCATGATGGAGCGGTGATCGTGCAGGGCGATCGCGTGGCGGCGGCGGCGTGTTTCCTGCCGCTGACGGTGAATCCGGCGTTGCTGCGGAGGCAAGGCACTCGGCATCGCGCAGCCATCGGAATCACTGAGGAGACTGACGCGCTAGCGGTGGTCGTGTCGGAGGAGACCCGCCAGATTTCCATCGCCGCGCGCGGCGACATCGAGCCGGATGTGTCGCTCGACCGCGTTCGCGAACGCCTTTCGCAGGTCTCCGTCAGGCAGCGGAAGCAGGAGCCTGTCGCCGGCGGGCAGTGGGTTGAACCATGACGCGATGCGCTGTCCAGCCCGGATCAACATTGTGGGGCGGGTCCCCTGACCCGCGCGCGACCCCCCGGTCGCGCCGCGATCCCCACCCGTCAGCGTGGGGATCGGCCGCCAGCGTTGATCCGGAATCCCCAGATGAAGGGATCGCGGTATGAACTGGATCTGGCGCCGGCTGACGCACAACCTGGGCTGGAAACTGGGCGCGTTGGCGCTCGCGATCCTGCTGTGGGTGGCGACCGTCGGCGAGCAGGAGCTGGTCACGACGCACGCCGTTCCCATTCTCTATAGGGATCTGCCGCCCGATCTTCTGGTCGGGTCCGATGCGTTGGACGTGGTGCGCGTGGAGTTGCGCGGACCCGCCAGCAAACTGACCGCAGCCAGCCTCGCCGATCTGGCCATCGCCCTCAATCTTTCGGATGTGAACGCTCCGGGCCAGCGCACGTTCACGCTCTCCAGCTCCGATTTGCACCTCGCGCCGGGCGTGACATTCCTGCGGGCGGTGCCTTCGCAGCTTCGGATCAACTTTCCGCGGCGCGTTTCCAAAGACGTGCCGGTTGAGATTGAGATCGGCGCGCCACCGGCCGCTGGGTACCGCATCGCTAGCCGGGAAGTGGTTCCAAGCACTGTCCGCATTGTCGGGCCGGAGGGGCGCGTGAGCGCGATTGCGGGTGCGCGGACGGACGCGATCGATCTCAGCTCCGCCACCGCCGCCACGGAGATTCGGGTGAATGCGTTTGTCGCCGATCCGCAGGTGTGGATGGAAACGCCATCGCTGGTCACGGTGCGTGTGGGTATCGAAAAGAACCGGAATGAAGAACGCGGACCAATCAAATAATTCATGCGGCAATTATTCGGAACCGATGGAATGCGCGGCGTGGCGGGGGAATATCCGCTGGATCGCGCGACCACTTTCGCAGCGGGTGTGGCGCTGGGCGAATGGGTCCGCGGTGGGGCAGGCGATCTTGTCGCCTGCCAATCCGTGCTTGGACCCGAGGTCGTAATTGGAATGGACACGCGCGAATCCGGACCGTGGATCGCGGAACACGTGGCCGGCGGCCTTGCGCGCAGCGGCGTAAGAACGCGCTTCGCCGGACGCATCACCACGCCGGGAATCGCGCACGCGACGCGTACCGGGCCGTTCGCCGCGGGCGTGATGATTTCGGCGTCGCACAATCCCTATGAAGACAATGGGATCAAAATCATCGATCATTCCGGATTCAAGCTGCCGGACGAGCAGGAGCACGCGATCGAGCGCGGCATGTTCGTGTTCCTTGAAACGGGCGAAGCGCCGGCGCCGATTGCGCTGGAAATCGATGAAGGGCTGGATCGCGAGTATATCGAATGGCTGGCCGCAACCTTGCCGGGAGGTGCTTCCGGTCTGCGAGTGGTGATCGACGGCGCGAACGGAGCGGCGAGCGATCTGGGGCCGGCGCTGCTCTCGCGATTGGGCGCGGCGGTGGATTGCATCGCCTGTTCGCCGGACGGCCGCAATATCAATTTGAACTGCGGTTCGCTGCATTTGGAAGGGTTGCAGGCCCGCGTTCTCGAGACCGGAGCGGACTTGGGAATCGCGTTCGATGGCGACGCGGATCGAGCGTTGTTCGTATCGCATTCGGGAAAGATCGTAGATGGCGACGCGGTAATGCTGCTGTGCGCGCTGCCGTTGCACGCCCGCGGGCGGTTAAACCAAGTGATCGCGACAGTAATGTCGAATCTGGGCCTGGAGCGCGCGCTGGCGCGGCACGGGATCGCGCTTGTCCGAACGCCGGTCGGCGACAAGTATGTGCTGGAGGAAATGGTCAAGCGCGGCGCTCCGCTGGGCGGCGAACAAAGCGGCCACGTGATTTTTCGCGACTATGCGACCACCGGCGACGGTCTGCTGACTGCGCTGCGCGTCATCGAAGTGATGCGGGAATCGGGACGCGATCTGGATCGACTGACGGCGGAGATCGAGATTTATCCGCAGCGATTGGTGAACGTGCGGGTGAAACACAAGCGTCCCCTGGCGGAGCTGGCTGGGGCGAATGCGGAGATTCGCCGGGCGGAGTCCGAATTCGGGGACGCGGGCCGCGTGCTGGTGCGATTTTCGGGAACCGAGCCGCTGGCGCGCGTGATGGTGGAAGGGCCGAATCTCAATCGCGTGGAGCATTTCGCGCAGAGCATCGCGGATTCGATTCGCCAGGAGCTGGGATAGGAATTGGCGCGTTTCGGCACGCAAGAACTCCTGCTGAACCGCAGTGGCAAAAGGAGGCGCGCTTTATGGTGAAACCCGCGCCAAACACCACAAAAACACAAAAATGCAAAACACCATAAAAACACCGTGCGAACACCATGAGAACACCACAAAAACCGCGCCGGTAATGTCCTCTTTTTGAGTGCGACCATGCGGGTCTATTATTGCGATCACCACGAAATTCCACTGCCTCCGGGACACAAGTTTCCGATGCGGAAATACCTGATTCTGCGCCGTTTGCTCGAAGCCGACCCCCGGTTCTCTTTGGAGCCCGCGCCAGCGGCCGACCCGGACGTAATCCGGCTGGCGCACGATCCCGAATACGTAACCCTCTTTCTTTCCGGCATGTTACCGGCGGCGGCGATGCGGCGGATCGGATTTCCTTGGTCGCAGGGACTGGTGCGGCGAACGCTCGCCTCAGTGGGCGGGACACTGGCCGCGACCGAAGACGCGCTAACGAGCGGATTCGGCGGGACTTTGGCGGGCGGAACGCATCACGCGTTTAGAGCCGAGGGATCGGGATTCTGCGTTTTCAACGACGTGGCGATCGCGGTGCACTGGCTCCGGTTGAAGGGCGCTGTCCGGCGCGTTGCCGTGATCGATCTGGATGTGCATCAGGGCGACGGCACGGCTCATTTTTTCCACAACGATCCGGACGTGCTGACGCTGTCGCTGCATGGCGCTCATAATTTTCCATTTCGCAAACAGCGCAGCAGTGTCGACGTGGAGCTGCCGGATAAGACGGGAGACCGGGAGTATCTGGACGCCCTGGATGCCGCGCTCGCGCAGGTCTGGGATTTCGAGCCGGAGATCGCGTTCTATTTATCGGGTGTGGATGCGCTGGCGAGCGACGTTCTGGGGCGGCTGGCACTGACGCATGAAGGCTTGAAGGCGCGCGACCGTCGAGTGATGGGAGCGGCGCATGCGCGTGGCATTCCGCTGGTGGTCACGCTGGGGGGAGGGTATTCGAATCCAATCGAGTTCACTGCTGAAGCGCACGCGAACACGTTTCGAATCGCGGCGGAGATTTTCGCGACGGTTTAGATGGTGAAAAAAATGGGACAGGGACTGGCGGTAGAGTGCGATCGCCCTCACCGAAAGTAGGAGATTGAGCGTCGGGTAGGAAGTTGAGCGTAGGTGGAAGTTGAGAGTACCGCTCCTTTTAGTCGCGGCTCGGTAGGAAGGGTCGCGGCTCATTGCATACGGCAACGGGCGACCGCGTTCTTCCAGCAGGCGAGCAGCTCTTCGCGGCGATCGGCCGGCATCCGGGGCTCGAAAACGCGTTCCGATTTCCAAAATTGTTCCAGCTCACCGAGGCTCTTGTAAACGCCCGTGGCAAGCCCGGCAAGATAGGCCGCGCCGAGCGCGGTGGTTTCGATATCGGCGGGGCGCACGATCCGCGAGCCGAGAATATCGGCCTGGAACTGCATCAGGAAATTGTTGGCGGCCGCGCCGCCGTCGACACGGAGTTCCTTGAGCTTATGGCCGGTATCGGCTTCCATGGCGGCGACCAGGTCGCGGGTTTGGAACGCGATGCTTTCCAGCGCGGCACGGACCAGCCGCGGGCGATCGGTGCCCGCCGTGATGCCGCTCAAAATCCCACGCGCATGGGAATCCCAATACGGCGCGCCGAGGCCGACGAAGGCGGGCACCAGGTAAGCTCCGCCGGCATCGGGCACGGATGCGGCCAGCGCTTCGGTCTCGGCGGCATTCGCGATCAGGCCAAGTTTGTCGCGCAGCCATTGAACGGCTGCTCCGGCGATGAAGACGCTGCCTTCGACGGCAAACTGGGCGGTGCCATTCGGCGAGGCCGCGCGCGTGGCGAGCAGGCGATTTTTCGAGACTGGCGCCGTCGCCCCGGAGTGCATCAGGGCAAAACATCCAGTGCCATAGGTGTTCTTCGTCAATCCCGGCGAGAAACACGCCTGGCCGAAGAGCGCCGCCTGTTGGTCGCCCGCGATGCCGGCGATGGGAATTTCCGATCCAAAATGTTCGGCGGCGGCGGCGCCGCAGACGGCCGACGATGGGACGATCTTCGGGAGCATTTCGGGCGGCAGGCCGAACACCGAAAGCAGCTCATGATCCCATTCGCCGGTGGAGAGATTCATCAGCATGGTGCGCGATGCGTTGGTGGGGTCAGTCGAGTGAACGGCGCCGTTGGTCAGCTTCCAGATGAGCCAGGTGTCGACGTTGCCGAACAGCAGATCGCGCGGGTGCGCGCCGGTGTAATCGATCAGCCAGCGAATCTTGCTGGCCGAAAAATAGGCGTCGATGATCAGCCCGGTCTTGCGCTCGATGAGTTCGCGAGGCGCCAGCGCATCGCAGTAAGCGGAGGTGCGGCGGCACTGCCACACGATGGCCGGGGCGATGGGCTGACCGCTGCGGCGATCCCATACGACCGTGGTTTCACGCTGATTGGTGATGCCGATTCCGGCGATCTCGGAAGCTTTCACACGCGCGGAGGCGAGCGTGCGGCGCGTGGCGTCAAGCTGCGCGCTCCAGATGGAATTGGCGTCCTGCTCGACCCAGCCGGGCTGGGGATAAAGGCATTCGATGGCGGCCGATTCCATCGCGACGCGGCGGCCCTGATCGTCATAGAGCGCGGCGCGGGCGCTGGTGGTTCCTTCATCGAGCGCGAGAACGTAAGGCACTCAGGAATTATACGAGACCTAGCCACTAAGCAGAAAAAGCCGAGATGTCCGGAACGGATGCGAACACCGCAACTCTCGGCTCTGCAGGCTTGACAGCCCACGCCACATATAATAGATGTATGTTTTTTCGCCGGGCCACGCCGCGCCAGTTCGATTTCGAAGAGCGACTTCAGAGCCTGAAAGAGGCTGGGTTCGACGTTCAGAAAGAAGGCACGGGAGGCGCGCGTGTCACGCGCGGCGGATGCGGGGCAATACTTGAAGATGACGGCGCAGGGAAGGTGAAGATCGGAAAGGCCGGCGTGCTGATCGGCAATGAAATCGGAATGCTGGTGAGCCGCGGGTATCAGATGTTCCTGCGAACGCCCGCCGGGCGCGAAGTTCCCGCGCAGGCGTCGCATCTTCACAAATTACATGCGTTCGATGAAGATTTGCGGGAAGTGCTGGGGCTGACCAGCCTGTACAATGTGGCGCTGGGCACCACCACCGATGAGCATCTGTACGATCGCGTGGAGGATCGCGATGCAGGCGAGCCGCAGCGGCCCTGGGAGAAGTAAGGCGAGCGCGTGGAGCGTGATGCTCCGTCAGGGCGCGGTTCAGAAAAACGAAGCCGGCCAGAAAGCCGGCTTGCCGCCCATTGTTCAAACCAGATTGGCGGCCCCACGTCACCAGTCGCGGCTCGATGGCAGGGCATGGCCCTGCCCCACGCGTGGCTGTCATCATATGTAACGTTCAGACGCGGGCGGCCGTCGTGATATAAGAGTCACGATATAAGGACCACGTTCATAAGGATCAGACTTGATCGCTACAGTTCTATTAACCTTCCTGCTTTTCGCCGATACGACGACTTCCGCGCAGCCGACGCCCCTCGAGACCGGCTTCCGGCAAATGTACAACCTGGAATTCGACCAAGCGCATGGGACCTTCCGTCAATGGGGCGAGCAGCACCCCGACGACCCCATGGCTCCGGCATCGGATGCGGCGGCGTATTTGTTCGCCGAGTTCGACCGTCTGCATATTCTCGAACTGGAGTTTTTCACACATGACGATGCGTTTCTGAATCGCGCCAAATCCGTGCCGGATGCGAAACTCAAAGCCAGTTTCGACGCCGATCTGGTGAAGACGCAACGGCTGGCCGAGGCAGCGCTGGCGCGCGATCCGGGGAATCAGAATGCGCAGTTCGCGACGTTGCTCCGGCTGGGCCTGCGCGCCGATTACCTGGCGCTGATCGAAAAACGGTATCTCGCCTCACTGAGCGACGGGAAAGCCAGCCGCGCCATGGCGGAAAAACTGGTCGCCGCCGATCCGGGTTACAGCGACGCTTATCTGGCGATCGGGGTCGAGAATTATCTGCTGAGTTTGAAGTCAGCGCCACTGCGTTTCCTGCTGCGGGTAAGCGGGGCGGAGACGGATAAAGATCGCGGCATTCGCGACCTGTCTATGACCGCCGAGCATGGGCATTACTTGCTGCCATACGCGAAAGTGCTGCTGGCGGTGGCGGCGTTGCGTGAGAAAAACACGGCGCGGGCGAAAGAATTGCTGGAATGGCTGACTCGCGAGTTTCCGCAGAACCGGTTGTACCGGCAGGAGCTGGCTCGGCTGCGGTAAGGGCTCATCCGCGGTCGATTTGTTCCACCAGCTCTCGAGGATACTGAGATTTCAGCGCAGGATACGCCTCCGCAAGGCGAATCAAATCCAGCTCGTCTTTTTTCCGCTTACTGAGGCGGCGGCGCGGATCGCTGTAGGCCCACAGCTTGCCGCGAGTGACATCCTCAAGGCACGCGATTCTCACCCGGATTCCCAGAACCTCAGCCTCGGTCGACCGGGGCAGGAACGCCTGGGATCTTTCGTCCGTGGTGAACTGAATTCGGATCTGGCTTCCCGGTGGAGCAGCATTCATCGAATGCGGATGTTCTTCAGTCTTGAAGCCGTGCGCTTCAAGGTGCCCGGACAAATTGGAAAGACGCAAGGCGATCACCACGATATCGGCATCCAGCGTATAGACGGGCTCAACGTAGCAGTTGACGGCCAAGCCGCCGATCAAGCAATAGGGTCCGAATGACTCGCACGCCGCGATCACTTGAGCAAAGTCCGTTGCGCCTCCGTGCGTGGTCAACTCGTACGCCTCCACAGCAGTCATTCCTAAACTCTAACAGTTGCCTTCAACCCTTCGCCGCGGAGGCAAGCTTTTCGATAGCCCCATCCAGCTCCTGCGGCTTCTTGAGCACATCCTGAAACAGGTCGCCCACGCGGTCAAAGCGGGCGAGCGCGTTGCCGATGTGAAACTGATCGGGGCGCAGACTGGGAGTCACTTCGCGCCATGCGAGCGGCGCAGCCACGGGCGCACCAGCATAGGGCCGAACCACGTACGGAGCCGAAATTGTTTTACCTTCGGCGATCTGCTGCCAATCGAAATAGACGCGATTCTTCTGGCGCTTGGAAACCGCGCGCGGCGTGGTGAACAAATCGGGACGCTGGGCCGTGACCAGCTCGGAGATCACCTGCGCGAAGGACCGCGCCTGCGCATAGCTATAGCGCGGGAACACGGGGACGAAGATATGCAGACCATCACCGCCGGTGGTCTTGGGATAACTTTCGAGCTCGGCCAGATCGAGGGTGGCGCGAACCAGCAGTGCTGCCTCAACGATCTTTTCAAAGGGGCATTCGAAGGGGTCGAGATCGATCAGCACGTAATCGGGGTGCTCATAAGAACCGACGCGGCTCATCCAGGGGTTGTGATCGATGCAGCCGAGATTCGCCAAGAACAGCAAGGTCGCGCGATCTTCCCCGATCACATAATGGATTCCATCGGGCGCCTTTTCGATGCGCAGCCACTTCGGAAAGCTTTCGGCGGCTTCCTTTTGAAAAAAGTACGGCTTGTCGATGCCGTTGGGATAGCGTTTGAGCGAGAGCGGACGGTCTTTCAGATGCGGGACCAACAGAGGCGCGACCGCGTCGTAGTAATTCAACAGGTCACGCTTGCGGAAGCCGTCTTGGGGGAAATAAATCTTGTCGAGATTCGTAAGCTTCAGCCGGTGGCCGTCAATGACGGGCGTGGCTTCCTTGGCATCGGGCGGGAGCAGGGCAGCGCTGTGTGTCGCACGACGCTTCGACGACGGGTCCGGCTGGTTTGCATTTCGGTTGTTGGCATTTGGCATTGCGGCATCGCCTTCCGCTGGATTATCCGTTGGGTGGTCTCCCGACGGCAAGTCCTCACGAACGCATTCGGTCGGATCGATATCGGGCCGCAGGCCCAGAAACACGGGCGCCCGCAAGCGGCCATCCTCGGTCCAATTGGAGAATTTCACTTCGCAGACCAGTTCGGGCCGGGTCCAAGTGACCTCGCGCGGAAGGTTTTTGTCGGGTTCAAGCGGACACTTCTTGATCTCAAGCGGCGCGAGCTTCGAATGCACCAACTGCATCATCTTGCGGTCGAATCCGGTGCCGACGTTGCCCGCCCAGAGGAGCCTGCCATGATCATAAACGCCGAGCACCAGCGCGCCGAAGTAATCGCGTTCGCCTTTGGTGAACCCGCACAGCACGAAAGACGACGACGCGGTGACCTTCCATTTCACCCAATCGGATCCGCGCCGCGATTCATAGAGACTGTTGGCACGCTTGCCGACGATACCTTCGAGTCCCTGTTGCTTGGCGGCGGCAAGGAGATCGGGACCGTTGCCTTCAAAGTGATTCGAGTAATTTATCCCGTCGCCGGGCTTGAGGATTTCCTGGAGCAGGCGCTTGCGCTCGATCAACGGTACGCCGCGCAGATCGTGGCCATCCAGATAGAGCAAGTCGAAGACGAACAATACGACGGGATCTTTGCGGGCGAGCGTGGCGATGGCGCTCGCTTCGGCGACGTTGATGCGACGCTGGAGGAGCTCAAAGCTGGGGACGCCGCGCGCGTCCAGCGCCGCGATTTCCGCGTCGAGAATCGCGGAAGAGGCGTGGATGTGATGGGGAAGAATGGACAGCTCGGGATATTGGCGGTCGATCGCATTGCCGTTTCGCGAGACCATGCGCACCTTGCCATTTTCGAGATAGCAGAGCGCGCGCACGCCGTCCCATTTGACTTCGAAGAGCCAGTCGGCTGAGGTGGGCGGAGCGCCCTTGCCGATCTGGGCGAGCATCGGCGTCAGATTTGCCGGCATGGGAGCGGGTGTGCCTGGTAGTGATTTTGGTGAGATGTTTTTTCGTGGCGTTTGCGATTTCGACGCCGTGTTCTTCAGCGGGTGATTACGCGCCGGGGGCTTCGCTATGGCTTGCAGGCCGCGTGCGATCTCTTCCTGCGTGCGGCCGGTGGCGACGCTCACGGCATGATCCTCGGGGTCCCAACCGGGCTGCGCGGCGGCGTCCTTTTTCTTGAGCAGAAGCCATTCGTTGCCTTTGCCTCGTTTGGTTCGCACGATCGCGAAATCGCCGGATAGCTTCTCACCCGCGAGACGAAATTTGAAATCGCCGCGCGCGAGTTGCTCTTCAGCGGTCGCGTCGCCCAAGAGCTCATACGTTCCGCGATCCCACAGCATCACGCTGCCCGCACCATAGTTGCCTTTGGGGATCACGCCTTCGAAGGAGCCGTATTCGAGCGGGTGATCCTCCACCATCATGGCCAGGCGCTTGATGGAGGGATCGAGCGTGGGACCCTTCGGAACCGCCCACGATTTGAGCGCGCCGTCGACTTCCAGGCGGAAATCGTAATGGAGATGCGAGGCGTGATGGCGTTGGACGCAGAATTGCAAAGGATGTGCGGGCGAGACAGAGGGCGGAGAAGGTGCAGGTTCGGGGGTGCGATCGAAGCTGCGTTTTTCGGAGTAGGTTTTAAGGGACATGATCAGGCTGAACGCGGTTTCTGACAACGGCGCCTCAAGAGCGCTCCATACTGTCGCGCCTCAAGAACACAAAAGATTTGCATCGCGAACATTTTAGATATATATTGATTCGAGGCTCTGTAGTAAATGTGAGGCTGTATAGTAATAGTGGAGTAGATTCGGGCGCCGTCACGGGCTCGCGCAAAGGATATCGTCATGGCATCGACGGTTTGGAAGGGGCATCTTACATTCGGGCTGGTATCGTTCCCCATCCGATTGTATAGCGCGGCCCGCGGCGAAAGCATCAGCTTCAACCAGCTTCACAAGGCCGACAATTCGCGCGTCAAGCAAGTGCTGTATTGCGCGGCCGAAGACAAGCCCATTCCACGCAGCGAAATCGTCAAGGGTTTCGAGTACGAAAAAGACCGCTACGTGGTGATCGAGGACGAAGAGGTGAAGAAGGTCGCACCGGCGACCGCCAAGGTGATGGAGATCCAGGAGTTCGTCAAGGCGGACCAGGTGGACCCGATTTACTTCGAGACGTCCTATTACATGGCTCCGGACGAAGCCGGCGAGAAACCCTATGCGCTGCTGTTCGACGCGCTCAAGAAAACCGGGTATGTCGGTGTTGCCAAGGTCGCCATGCATAATCGCGAGCACGTGGTGATTTTGCGTCCGGGGAATAACGGCGTGCTGATGCACACGATGTATTATCAGCACGAGATTCGGCAGGTGGACGAGTTTCGCACGGATTTGAGTCTGGTGAAGGAAAAGGAACTGGCGCTGGCGACGAGTCTGATTGAGGCGCTGGCGGGCGAGTTTGAACCGGAGAAGTATAAGGATAACTACCGCGAGAACCTGCTTCGCATGATCGAAGCGAAGAAGCAGGGCGAAGAGGTCGTCGCAACCCCGGAACCGCAGCAGGCGAAAGTCGTGGACATCCTGGAGGCGCTGAAGGCGAGTTTGGCAATGGCCAAGAAGCCTGCCGCTTCGGCAACCACCTCGGAGCCTGCTGCGGTTGCGGAGAAGCCGGCGAAGCGTCGCGCGCGGGGGTAACAGGTTCTGATTCACAACGACGGCAAATTTCGCGCGGCCTAGCGCGATCTTTACCGCGGCATCAACTCTCCGCCGGGCTTGGGAATTCCGTTGGCACTTTCGAGCGGCTTCGATTCTACGATTTCCGGCTCCGCTTTCTGGTCCCCCACGCGCAGCAGCACATCGTGCGTCTCGCCGTCGTCGACCAGCTTGATCTGGCCGCTGTCGGCGCCGTTCGCGTCCCGCTCGATGCGAATCTTATAGGTCGACGAGCGATAGCGATAGGTCAACTCGAAACCCGGCCAGTCACGCGGTATTGCGGGCTGGATGGTCAGGGTATCGCCCTTCACATGGAAACCCAGCACTTCTTCGATCCATATGCGATACATCCACGCGGCCGATCCCGTGTACCAGGTCCATCCGCAGCGGCCTTCCCGGCCGGGCGCTGTAGAAACATCGGCGGGCGAGACGTACGGTTCGCCACCAAAACGCGCGACCCCAGTCTCATCGCGATTCGACTCCACGGGGTTCATGCTCTGCAACAGCCGCACGGCCGAGTCGCCGTCACCCATGCGCGCGTGCGCCATCGCCAGCCACAGAGATCCATGCGTATATTGGCCGCCGTTTTCACGAACGCCCGGCGGATAGCCCATGATGTAGCCGGGGTGCGGGGTGGAATGGTCGAAGGGCGGCGCCAGCAGTTTCACCAGGCGATTGTGCTCGTCGACCAGCAGACGATCCGCCGATTCGAGCGCGAGCCGCACCCGCGCCGGATCGCCCTCGCCTGAGATTGCGGCCCAGGATTGCGGGAGCGAATCGATACGCGCTTCCGCATTGGCGTGCGAGCCGAGCGGAGCGCCGTTGTCGAAGAAGGCCCGCAGATACCAGTCGCCATCCCACGCGGATCGTTCGACGGCTTCGGGAAGCAGCGCCGCCCGCTCGCGATAGAGCGCGGCGATCCCCGATCCCTCGGGATGTTTCGCGATGACATCGGCAAAGGCGCGCAGCGTCGACGAGAGGAACCACGCCAGCCACACGCTCTCGCCGCGCCCCGCCGTGCCGACGCGGTCCAAGCCATCATTCCAATCGCCGCCTCCGATCAACGGCAACCCGTGTTCGCCCAGCCGCCAGGCGTGTTCAAGCGCGCGGCGGCAGTGCTCCCACAGCGGAGAATGCTGATCCGAAATCGCCGGACTGAACATGCGCTGCGGCTCGTCGTCCTTGAGCGGCAACCCTTCCAGGAACGGAACGGACTCATCCAGAATGCCTGCGTCGCCGGTGACCGCGACATATTGCGCCACCACGTACGGCAACCAGACGAGGTCGTCCGAGCAACGCGTGCGAACGCCCAGGCCGGATTCCGAATGCCACCAGTGCTGCACATCGCCTTCCAGGAACTGCCGCGCGGCCGCCGTCAAAATGTGCGCGCGCGCCAGTTGCGGCGCCGAATACAGGAACGCCATCGAGTCCTGAAGCTGATCGCGGAATCCGAACGCGCCGCTCGATTGGTAGAGGGCGGTCCGCGCCCAAAAGCGGCAGCTCATCGCCTGATACAGCAGCCAGCGATTGAGCAGCAGATCGGCGGAGCGCAGTGGCGTGCGCACCTGGAGCGCGCCTAGAATCGAGTCCCACCAGTTGCGAGTCTCAGCGAGCGACGTTTCGACAGTCTCCGCCCGCGAATACCGCGCGATCAGGGCGCGCGCTTCTTCGATGCTCGCAGCCTGGCCCAGCAGGAAGATGACTTCGGTGGACGCGCCGCGTTCCAGATTCACGGCGACCTGAAGCGCCGCCGCCGGGTCCGCGCCCGAGCCGCATCGATTGTCGAGCGAAACGCGCCGCATGGCCGCCGGCCGCACGGTGGACCCATTGCGTCCCAAAAACTGCACGCGATCGTCGGAGTAGGAAGTGGCGCGCGGGCTGGCCGCGGCGAACGCAATTTTAGACGCGTCGCCTATCCACGATTGGAACGCGAGGACCGCGCCGGATTCACCATCGCACATGGTGTGGAGGTGCCACTGTTGTTCTTCACGCGTCGATCCCAGCACCCATTCGATGAAGCAGGTGACCGCGAGCCGGCGCCGGTGCGACGAATCGTTGCGTAGCCGGAGCCTCAAAATCTTTACGGGATCGCCCGTGCCGTTCGCCTCCACGGGAACGAACACGGTCAGCTCCTGACCGATGGCGTGGCTGTTGTGCTCGAACACGGTGTAGCCTTGGCCGTGCCGCGCGCGATAGGCATCGTCCTCGCGAATCGGCAGCGCGGTGGGTGTCCACACCGCTCCGCTGTCTTCATCCCGAAGATAGACGATTTCCGATTGCGGATCGCCAATAGGATCGTTGGACCAGGGCGTCAGCCGGTTGCTCTGGCTGTTGCCGCTCCAGGTGTAGCCCAGGCCGCTTTCCGTGGTCATGGTGCCGAAGCGCGGATTCGCCATCACGTTCGACCACGGCATGGGCGTATGCTTGCCCGGCCCAAGATAGATCGCATACTCGCGGCCATCGTCAGTAAAGCCGCCCAGGCCATTGAAATACGGCAGCTCGAGAAACGGCAACTGCCGCGACACTTCTTCGACTACGCCCCGTGCGGGGACCAGGTCGGGTGGGGCGGCATTCTCGCGCGCATTGGCGAGCTGCTGTTGCAGGGACCCGCGGCTGCCGTAAAGGACGACGCCGGACGCGGCCAGGATCAACTCGACATGCTCCGGAGGCATAGTGTTGGCGTCCAGCAGGAACACCCCGCCTGGATCTGCGCCGTGGGCGTGAGCTTCTATGTGCCGCGCGATCTGCACATGCAAGGGATGGTCATAACTGGCACTTTCCTGATCCACAATCACGATGTCGGCGCGAAATCCTAGCAGGCGCCAGTAACCGTGAGCGGTCAGAATCTCGCGTATCAGCCCCAGGCCGCGTTCATCGGCGATGGTGATCGCCAGCATCGGCAGCGTTCCCGAAATTCCGTACGCCCATAACGCGGTTTGACCCAGCCGACTTTTCGCGAGCCGTCCGGCCGGCGGGCGAAGTTGAGGATTCGGGTACAGCAGCGACCCGGCGAGCTCTTGAAAGCGCCGTGCCGCCACCGAGCGAATGCCCAGATAGCGCAGTTCGAGTTGGGCGCGCGTCCACGCCATTTCGAAGGCCCGCGCGGTGGAATCCGGTCGTTTGTATTTCTGGATCAGGGCCAGCAGTGCCTCACGCGACCCTGCGGCTAGCGTGATGAACACCAGTTCGGCGTTCTGGCGCGCGTCGAGCGTCACGCGGCAGCGCAGGCTGAACACGGGATCGAGCACCGCCCCTTGGGAACCCGATAGGGCCGTCGCCAGCGCTTCGGCGGTTTCGGGCGTATTGCCGCGGCCCAGGAAGCGCGCGCGATCGGTTTCGTATTCGACGACGCTCGAGGCTCCCACCAGCACGTGCGCGGCCCAGACGCTGGGATCGTCGTCGGCCTTCTTGCGGCGCCAGGCGATAAGAACGCCATCGCCGGCATACTCGGTTTCAACGAACATTTTGGCGAACGCCGGATGCGCGACGTCGTCGGCGTGCGGCGCGAGCACCAGTTCGGCGTAGCTGGTTAATTCGAGCTGCCGCGTGCGGCGCGAGCGATTAGTAATCCGCACCCTGCGCAACTCCACGTCGTCCTCCGGCGCCACCGCCACATCCAGAGTGGTTTCGATTTCGAGCACGCTCCGCCGGAATTGCGCGCGATCCACCGAAAAGGCCGCCGCGCTGGCTCCCAGCAATCCGCCCGTCGGCTGTAGCGCCACCGACCAGGTTCGTTGCATGCGCACGTCCCGCACATAAATGAAGCTGCCCCAGGGATCGAGCGCCGGATCCGCCCGCCAGCGCGTGATATCGAAATCCTTCCACTGGCTGAAGCCCGCCCCGGAGTTGGTGAGCATCAGCGTATAATTTCCGTTACCGTTGATGTGGACACGGGGGATGGAAGTATCTTCTTTCCAGATGCGCTCGTCGGGCTCTTCAGCCGCGGCGAGGCGCAGCGGCGCGGGCGTCGGCTCCGGCTCCGTTCCTTTGACGTGAATCAACGGCACGCGCTCGAACAGCAGCGTCTCGAATGCCCGGATGCGCGGGGCGCGATGGAATCTCCGCTGCATCACGTCATGGTGCAAGGCGTTATCCAGCGCAATGAGGCTCATGCCCTGGTGATGCGCCATGTAGGTGAACACCACCACGCCGCGGTCGCCCTCCCGCTTCTCCCGGGTGTAGTCGATCGACTCATAGAAACCCATCGGCCCGGCCAGACCCTCCCGCTCCAGGTACTTCAAATTTCCGATGGCGGCTTTAGGGGCGATGGTCAGTGCCAGCATGGTGGCGTATGCGGTGATCACCAGATCCTCGTCCAGGCCGCGCTTCAAAGCCAGTGCCGGCGTTCCAAACGCGCGGTATTGATACGTCTGGGTCCCGTCGAGGGCGCTGTAGGCGCATTCGGAAACGCCCCAGGGAACGCCCTCGTCGGCGCCTTGCTTCATCTGAAACCTGACGGCGTCGCGGGCCGCACTATCCAGCAGCGATCCCGAATAGTCGCGCATCAGCAGCAGCGGCATCAGGTACTCGAACATGGTGCCGCTCCAGGAAAGCAGCGTGGGACCTTGCGCCGATCGCCCGCGCGGACGCGCCAAGGCAGCCCAATGCTCGATGGGAGCGTCGCCTTTGGCGATGGCCACCAGGCTGGCCAGCCGGCATTCGCTGGCAAGAAGATCGTAATGCGTGGTGAATTCAAGCGGTCCACTGACCGCGTAGCCGATCGCGAACAGCTTGCAGCTCGCGTCGAAAAGGAAGCGCATGTTGATGGCGCTCGACAGACGATTCGCATCCGCCTCCAGTTGTTCCAGGTTCTTGACCATTTGCGCCGCGTTGGCGCGCGCCTGGTGGTATTCGGAAGCCAGTTGATCCAGCCATTGAGCCAGCTCCGGCCGCAATTCGAGCGCTCCGCGATAGGCCAGAATTGCGTCCACCGCCGGGACGCCTTCGCTCGCGAGCGCGGCCAGTCCGGGAATCCGGGCGAGCGCGCGATGGCGCAAGTCGACGGCTTCCTCGCCCAGAACTCCGAGGAATGCATCGGGCGGGCGCGTCAACGTTTCCATCCATGGCAGGTAGCGGTCGACGGCCTCGATCCAGGCGTTCACCTCGCCCATCAGGTGAGACGCCCAATACGAGCCTTCATCGCCCTCCGGCGCGGGCCACCGCTTGGCGTCCATAATTTGCCGCGCCGAGCTCGACGCCAGGCGGAGGCGGCCGATCAACTCGTGCGTGCCGGGACCTGCGTGCAACAGATTTCGCAGTTGGCGGATGGGCACCGAGATGGCCACGTCGCGTTCGCAGGTTTCGCGAAGGATCGCGAGCGTGTCGGTGAGGCCGCGAAAGCACTCGGGCCCCAGCACGGGAGCGCGCGCCACATCGTGACAGCCTTCTTCGAGCAGCCATAGCGTGGCCAGAAGATTCCCGCTGTCGACCGTGGATACATAGCGCGGCGCAAGAGGCTGCAGCGTGCGCGTGTCGTACCAGTTGAGGAAGTGTCCCTCGAAGCGCTCGAGCGCGTTCAGCGTTTCCAAGGTGCGCGCCAGCCGCTGCCACAACTGGTCCGCGTCGAGATAGCCGAAGTCGTGCGCTGCCAGCGCCGATCCGATCCACAAGCCGATGTTGGTGGGCGAGGTCCTCTGCGCCACCTCGATTTTCAGCGCGAACTGCTTGTTGTCGGGCGGCAGCCAGTGCGATTCGTCGTTCACCAGGTCGTCGAAGTAGCGCCAGGTGCGCCGCGCGCGGCGACGCAGAAATGCCGCGTCCTCCGCCGGCCACCGAAGCTGGCCTAGCGCCCCTAACGGCCGGTCCAGCCACAGCATCAATAGGGGCGAGGCGATCCACAGGGCCACAAACAGGAACGTCGGCACGAAAGCGAAGCGCGCGTGCACAGCGAAAAGTAGCAAGCCTCCGAGAATCGAGACGACCGCCAGTTGCCGGAAGGTGCGATTGGAATGGGTGCGCGCTCTTGCGCCGGTAGCCTCCGCGGTTTCCCATTCCAGGCGCTTGCGTTTGCTGACCCAGGTTCGATACAGCACGCGCGCGATGGCATCCGCCGAGATCCACGCCTGATGCGGAAGAAACGCGAGCATCACCACCGCGCGCACCAGCTCATCGGCGGCGCCGCGCCACGCGTGGACTGTGCCGGTGACGCGCCGCGCGGAGCGGTCGAGCAGCGGCGCGATGGCGGGAATCGCCACCGCCAGTCCCACCACGATGCTCCACACGCCGGGTGCCGCTGAAATCAGCCACCCGAATAGCAGCAGCAGCATGGACGCGATGGGGACCAGGCTTCGGCGCAGGTTATCGAGGATGCGCCAGCGATTGAGGGCGTTCAGCGGATTCCGCTCCCACTCGCCGTCGGCGGCCGGAACGCGCGGCAGGATCCACTGCGCGATCTGCCAATCCCCGCGAATCCAGCGATGTTGGCGCCGCGCGAAGCTCACGTAGGTGTGCGGCACGTTTTCGAACAGCTCGATGTCGGTAGCCAGGCCGGCGCCCGCGTGCGCGCCCTCGATCAGGTCGTGGCTGAGCAGGGTTTCCGGAGGAAAGCGGTCCTGTAGCGTGGTGCAGACCGCCTTGACGTCGTAAATCGCCTTGCCGTGAAAAATGCCTTCGCCCAGAAGATCCATCTGCGCGTCGGAAACGATCTCGCAGTACGGGTCGGTACCGGAAGTATCGGAAAACACGCGCGTAAACAGCGTAGCCGTGGCCTGCGGCAGCGCGATGCTGATGCGTGGCTGAATGATCGAGTAGCCGCGCAGGCGCGTACGCGTCTCCGGATCGATCACCACGCGGTTTAACGGATGCGCGATGGTTTCAACCATTCGCCGCGCGGTTCCGGGAGGCAATTGCGTGTCCGCGTCCAGAGTAATCACGTAAGCGATCGGCATCGGCAGCTCGCCCGCGCTTAAAATATCCGCCTGGCTATAGCCGCCCAGGAAGGCGTTCAGATCTTCGAGTTTGCCGCGTTTGCGCTCGCGGCCGATCCAGCGTTGCTCGCTGGGAGACCACTCGCGGCGCCGGTGAAACAGCAGGAATCGTCCGCCGGGATAGCGCGTGTTCAGATTGCGAACGCCGGATTGCGCGGCCTCCACCCGCGCCGCGTCGGCGGGGGTAGTCGCATCCACCGCGTCGGTGAAATCGGAGAACAGCGCAAAGAACAGATTCGCGTCCTGATTGGCGAGAAAGCGAACCTCCAGTTTTTCCACTTCCTCGCGAATCACCTCCAGGTTCGAGAGCATCATCGGAACCACGATCAGGGTCGCGCACTCCGGGGGAATCCGCTCCCGGAAATCCATCTTCGGCAGGCGGCCGGGCGGAAGCAGAGAGATCACCAGCGCATGGACGATCTGCGACGCAAGTTCGCTCAGCGGCAGCAGCGCCAGCGCCCCCAGCACCATTAGATGGGTGATGCTGCGCGCCCCGAAATCGCTCGCGAGCGCGATCGCCAGTCCCGCAAAACACGCGGTCAGAATCAGGTTGCTGCCCAGATACAGGGGCACGGAGTAGCGGTGCACGGCCCGCCGCATCTCCACTTGAAATCGAGCATGCGCGCCGGTCTCGGCCTCCAGCCGGTTCACACCGTCGGAGATCAGATAGTAGGCCACCAGCCGCCGCTCGGCGTCCTCGCCTTGAGTGGCCAGGGCCACGGCTGTACGCGCTACTTCGACTTCGCTTAAGCCGCTGCCCCGCGCGATCCGTTCCACCTGGTGCCGCACCTGGTCGCGCGTGGCGAAGTCGCTGCGTGAGTATATGCCCGAGGGATCCTTGCGCAGCTCGGCTTCCACTGCGCTCACCGCCTCGAAAATTGCCGGATAGCTGATTTGCGCCAGCACCCGAAGGCTGCCGACAGCGTTGGCCGTCGACACGCGATCCGAGGCTTCGCGAATATGCTCGCGATGCACGATCTCGGAAAGCGGCGTCGAGAACCGTTCTTCCAGCCACCGCTCCACCGGCGCGACCACGGCTTCGTCTTCTTTGAGTTGCTCCGCCAGCGACACCGCGAAATATGGCTGCGATGCGGCGGGATCGGCCTCCAGGCGCGCCAGCGCGGCGTTGAACGCATCGGCGCCGCGGCGCTCGCTCGCCCCCAGGCGGTTCGCCCACAGATACGCAATCTCGCGCAATTGCTGCGATTGGCTGGCCCGCGCGGCGAGCGTAGCCAGCATCTCGATCAGCTCGATCCGCAGAATCAGGGGAAACAGCCACAATTCCGCCATCGTGAGCGGCTGCGAGAGCTGCAGAGCGCTGGAGATATTGTCGGCGTTTACCGCGCAATCATGACCGGCGATTAACTGACGTGCGATTTCGCTGAGCGCGGCGCTCCGGTCGCGTTCCATCGTTCGACGGCCGCGCGGAAGATGCGCCCGAATCTCGCTGATGTGCGTCCGCACCAGGTACGCGTTGTCGAGAACCCATTCCGCGGCCGCGGTCAGCGTGTGATCCAGGCGAGCCGCTTCCGCAAGCTCGGTGCAGGCTTCTTCGAAACGCTCGTCGATATCGCGGAGCAGCTTCGCGAGCGAAACCTGCGTGGACCGTTCAGCCTCACCCGGAGCGGCGCCGTCCGGCGGAAAGCCCGCCGCGGATTTGGGATGCAGCGCAAACACCGCGGGAGAATCCTGGTGCAGCATCGCCTGCACAATCGCCGGAACGTTTTCGGGGGTGCTCTCGATCGCGATGAGGCACTCGCCGTCGAGCCGTAAATCGGCGTACCTCGCCGCGAAATGGTGCGTGGGAAGCGCCCCGGAGCCGTCGGCGCAGTATCCCGCAACCCGGCCCAGCCGCTCCTGTTTTAAGGCGGCGAATATTTCCGAGCAGTTGTCCCCGGCGGGGTAGAACGCGAGAACTACCCTAAGGGAATTGGCTTTCATCGATCAGGGCCCCTGGGCCCCATACCTCACCAGGCGCGGCCGCGCGCCACGCGCGTCAGGAGTCCGATGATGAACAGAACCAGAAATAGTGCGGTCGCCATCCTCTCGGATGTGCTCAGGGCGTTTCCCGTGACCAGGGTGATCCCGCCCAGGCCTGCCATCGAAGCGAATAGTATCATCCAGCCAAGCACTACAGCTCTCCCTTAATGATTTCTTAATGGCAATTTGAGGGCCAGCAGGCGACCGACCGATTCTCAATAACATCGCCGTGCACACGCAAGGTTGGCAGCGCAGAAAATGCTTAACTACGTGGAAATTTCGTGAAACTTCATGCCAGCCCGGCAAACCACGTTCGACGTGGAAGTTTAGCGGACGTTTAGAGGATGCGGCCCATCAGCGGATACTCTCAAAACTGGGGATGCTCCCAAAACTGTCTATCCGCTCGGCGCAAGTGCTTTCTGGATTCGAGTATAACACATCACGCGCCGATCAGTACGCAAGCGTTCTTATACGCTTTTCTTTCGCCACGGGCGGTGACCCTTTACGAACCGGCCTGCGCACCCACGCCTGTAACCGAGTCGACATTTGGTCAGCATCCTGACGGCCCTTCGTCACGCCGACCCTCCAGGGTCACGATTCCCTCCGCATCGCGGCAGGGAACGTTCGTCCAGAAACGCGAGATAAATCGTCGAAAGCAACGGACCGAGATCCAGTACGGCTAACCCTTTTTCCGCTCGCCGATCATCCCCGCTGGTGATATACTGACCCTCAATCTCTTGGAAAATGCATCCGTGGAGAATAGCCTGATGTCCCAGCGTTTCTTAAAATCGACGCTCTCGATCGCTGCGCTTTCCTTCACGTTCACCTCGATTGCTCTTGCCTTCCAGACCGCCGGACCCATAGACCCCATCACCATCCTCCGCCCATCACCAAACATTCTGGAGGCCGAGGCGCCCCCCGCGCACCTGCGCATCGACGCATCGCTGGTGCTGATTCCCGTACAAGTCACCACGGACCTAGGGGCGCCGGTCACGCACCTCGCGAAAGAGGACTTCCGCATCCTCGAAGACGGCGTGGAGCAGAAGATTACTCACTTCGCCCAGGACGACGCACCCATCTCAATCGGCGTGGTTTTCGATTCGAGCGGCAGTATGCACAACAAAATGCATAAGTCGCTCGAAGCCGCGTCAACGTTCTTCAAGACCGCCAATCCCGAGGACGAATTCTTTCTGGTCGATTTCAATGAGCGCGCCAAGCTCGCCGTCGGATTCACGCCCGATTCAGGCGAGCTGTATCGCCGCATCAGCCACACCCGGCCGTTCGGACGTACTTCTCTGTTCGATGCGATTGAGCTGGCTGTGCGCCAGATGAAAAAAGCCAAGAACGCGCGCAAGGCAATCGTGATTCTGTCGGACGGCGGCGACAACCGCAGCCGGAGGACGTTCCAGTCGATCAGGAACCTTATGCAGGAATCCGACGTGCAGATGTACTCGATGGGGATTTTTGATGAGGCCCTTGACGGCAATGCTTCGTCCAAGCGCCCGCGCGAGGAGCAGGAAGGGCCGCGGCTGCTCGACGAGCTGACGGAACTCACCGGCGGCCGGAATTATCGCATCGACAACCTCGACGACCTTCCTGCAATCAGTGCGCGCATCGGCGCACAACTTCGGAATCAGTACCTGATCGGGTACTCGCCCTCGAATGACGAGCACGACGGAAAGTATCGACGCGTAAAGCTGGCCGTTACCGGCTCGGGTGAGATGCCGTTACGTGTCCAGTATCGAACCGGCTACTACGCGCCCGTGCAATAACCCGCTTGACGAGCCGCAACCAATCTTACGAGCCGTGACCAATGGGAGCGGCTAAGAAAAGGCTTTTCGCAACCGCGCCGCCCAATTAATTCTCCGGCTCATCGCCCAAATCCTCCGCCCGATTCTCAAATCGCGTGTACTGCCCCAAAAACCGCAGCGGCACATTGCCGATGGGACCATTCCTCTGCTTCGCCACAATCAGATCCGCCTGACCCTTCACGTCTTCGCGATCGCGCTTGTAAATCTCTTCGCGATAGATGAACGCCACCAGGTCGGCATCCTGTTCGATCGATCCCGAATCGCGCAGATCGCTCAATTGCGGCTTGTGATCCCCGGGGCGGGTTTCGGACGCGCGGCTCAACTGCGATAGCACCAGGAAGGGAACGTCCAGGTCTTTCGACATCAGCTTCAGCCCGCGCGACATCGCGCTCACTTCCTGGTTGCGATTTTCGCTGCGCCCGCGGCTGCTCATCAATTGCAGGTAATCGATCACCACCAGGCTCAGGCCGTGCTCGGCCTTCATCCGCCGCAGCTTCGAGTGGATGTCCATCATATTGACGCCCGGCGTGTCGTCCAGGTAGAGCGGCGCCTCGGTGAGATTGTGCAGCGCGTGCTGCAAATTCCTGCGCTCTTCGGCGTTCAAATACCCCGCGCGAAACTTATGCTGATCCACGCGCGCGGCCGAACATAGCAGGCGCGTCAACAAACTCGCCGACGACATTTCGAGCGAAAACACCGCCACCGGTTTGCGAATCGACGGATGCGTGGCGACGTGCTGCGCGATATTAAGCGCCAGCGCGGTCTTGCCCATCGACGGCCGCGCCGCCAGGATAAACAATTCACCGCCGTGCAGCCCGCCGGTCATTTCATCAAACTTCTTAAAACCGGTGCTCAAGCCGCTGATGCGCTGGCTGGGATCGAGAAACGCGCCGATGCCGCCCGGAAAATTCGCGACGATCGCCCCCGGCGACGACAACTGATCGCGCGTTCGCGACTCGCCCAGTTTCAGCAGCGACTCTTCCGCGGCCGCCAGAATCTCGTCCGGCTCCTGCTCTGCGATCAGGCAGCGGTTGATCACTTCCTGCGCGCTGAAGATCAGCTTGCGCAGCGTCGATTTGTCCTTGACGATGCGAACGTAGCTGTCCAGGTTCGCGATCTCGGGCAAGCCATCGTCGAGCGAAACCAGATACGCCAGGCCATCCACCGATTCGAGCTGCCCGTGTTTCATCAGCTCGTCGCAAACCGTGATGCGGTCGATCTTCTCGCGCCGGTCGTATAGATCCTTCATGCGGGCGAAAATGCGGCGGTGCTTTTCGAGCATGAAGTCGCCCGTGTCCACTGTCCCCGCCACTTGCAGGAACATGACGTCGTTCAGCAAAATCGAACCGAGCACGAACCGCTCGGCGTCGATATTTGCGGGCAGACCCTTCTCTAATGCAAGATCTAAAGTTGCCATCTTACGGAGCTTCCCGGGCCGAAGTGCAATCCAACTCCTGCCCGTTTTGAATGGGAATCCCTACCTTACCGGCTTCGCGTGCGCGCGGCAAATTTATTTTCGCGGTTTGCTTGGCCATACTTACGCTCTGAATAAACCTGTGGAGAACACGTCTCTGTAAGCGTTTGTTAACTTACTGACAACACGCGCCCGGAACCGTGCTTGTCACGATTTTCCACAGAAACATTTTACATCTATTGTGTTTTGCTGGCGAGGCCGGAGTTCTTCCGTGGGGCAGGGCCATGCCCTGCCAATTGAGGCGCGACAGAATGGAGCGCTTGTTAAAGATCGCGGCGGATGGGCGCTTACTTAGCGGCCGGCGGCTTCGGCGGCGCAGCGGGCGCTGCCGGCGCCGTCACGATCTTCGCCGAAAGAATCCGGGAGATCTTCGGAAAGTAGCGATCCAGGTACGGCTTGCCCTGGGCATCCAATTTCTCTGACGACGGACCAGTTCCGTTCATTTCGGCCGTTTCGCCGTAACCTGAATACAGCTTGTCTACGACATCCATCCCCTCGACCACCTGGCCAATCGGAGCGAATCCCATGCTATCGAGATACGAATTGTCCTTGTAACCGATGAACAACTGCGTCCCGCGCGTGTTCGGAGCGCCAGTGGACGCAAAGGTCAGCATGCCGCGCGTGTTGGATTGCGTTACCTTGTCGTCCTTGATATTGGCCTGCATCCACGCGCGCGTCACGGCCGGGTCAGGGCTGATGCCGAACTGCGCCATAAATCCCGCGTGCACGCGGTAGAACGCGACGTCGGTGAAAAATCCCGAGCGCACCAGGTTGTAGAATCGATCCGCTCCGTGCGGCGCCCATGCCTTGGTGATGTGAAACAGGATGACGCCCTCGGTGGTCGTGAACTTTACGTCGAACTCCGCGGGAGCAGGCGCGGTCAATGCCGCCGGATTCAGCAGCCTCGACCTGGCCGTGGCCGAGGTCGCGGGCTTGGCCGGCCCAGGGGACTTCGCGGCCGGAGCCTGCGCCATCACCATCCCGCACATTAATGCTGCCGCTAATGCCGTCAAAAAAATTGGTTTCATAGAGTTTTCAAGTCAATTCAACATGATACTATCCTGGACGCTTCCCGCGCGACCGTAACCGGAACTCGTGCCGCTCCATCCACACCCGCCCGCCTTTAAACGTGACGCCCTCCGTCTCCAGTCGCAATCGCTGCTCAGCGCCCGCCTCGCGCGGCAGCAGAATCTTTCCGCCCGCGCCCAGCACCCGATGCCACGGCAGACGGCCCTCGGTTTTTCTGAGCGCCCACGCCACGCGGCGCGCATTCCCCGGAAATCCAGCGGCGGCCGCCACGGCTCCGTACGTCGCCACTTGTCCCTTCGGAATCTTCGCGACGACCTTGCGTATTTCCTCGAACATTTTTGTTGACCAGGTGGGGCAGGGCCATGCCCTGCCCGGCGATAAACGGCACCCGGGCGCGCCTCTCGCCTTCAAGCCCCGCCCGTGAGGGCGGGGATAGGCCTCCTAAAACGACATATTAACGATGCGATCTGTCCCCGCCTCCGCCCGCACCATCAAGTGCAGATTGTTCAGCTTCGCGTCGTGCCACCACGTGCCTGGCTTCAGCGCCTCGCGTCGATCCACTCGCGCGTAGGCGACCGATTCTTCCTCCACCTCGCGCGGGGCCGCCGTATGATGCAGCACCCACTCATACGAGCGCCGAACCTTGGTCTCGATCTCGACCCGCACGTAATCGCCGGCCGGCGCCGCGTGAAATTGCGAGTTCTCTTGCAGATCCGGCTCCCATAGAAAGAATTCGCCGCCCAGGGAAGGGAAGTAGTGCAACTCCATTTTCGGCGAAATGTCGTCCGTCTGACTCCCGCCCGCCCGAATCTCAAGCGGCACGATCCACCCGTTCCGCACGAACATCGGCACCTGTCCCGCGGGCGCGTCGACCTCGATGGTTTGATTCCCGCGATACTCCGCGTTCGTGCGGAGATCAGTCCAGTTTCCTCGCGGCAAGTGAACCGGCCGCTTCGCTCCCGGCTCGATCATAGGGGCTAACAGAACCTCATCCCCCAGCATGAACAGGTCCGCTTGATCTGCCGCGTCGCGCCAAAACTGCATCGGTAGCGGACGAATTAGCGGATAGCCGCGATCATAGGCCTCACGCAAATACGTGATCAAATACGGCCGCCACTTCGCACGCTGTTGCGCGTCCATCCCGCTCTCGCCTGCGGAGCGATACACGATCGGCAGCATGGCGCTCAAATCCGCCGCCCGCTGGCGCACGTCGCGAGGCGCTTGATCGAATGCCGCCAGATCCAGCGCCGGATACAAGATCGCCGACAAACTCCATTCGTTCAGTTTTCTGACGAGAGTGCCGAGCGCATCCCAGGAATTAACCGGTGACTCGTCCCTCGCTTCTATCCCCGACGCAGCGCCATAGGGGAGCCGCATGGCCTGCTTCGGCAACTGCTCCGGCGAAAGCAGATCGAGCGCCGCGCTCTTCACCTCCCGATTAACATTAAGTGCGGTCGCATGCTGCTCGAGAATCTCTTTCGGCGTCGGCCCGTAATAGAACAGGTAGTCGATCGACTCCGCACCCGCCCTCCGCACGACGCCCTCAGTCAAATCGAATGTCCACGGACCATGGGATAGCATCAACATGCCATACCCGCCACTGGTCAGCAAAAATCCCTGACGGCGCTCCAGCTTTTGGCCGCGCAGATTCAAACCGGTTGATGACGAGCCGCCCAGCAGCCCGAATACTCGCTCGTCTTGCTTCAGCCCCAGGTGCAGCTCGACGGCATCGGAAGTTCGCGCGATCGCGCTGTCCGAAATGGGAGTGTCTCCCGACTTCACGTGCATCGCCATATCGCCGCGATCGATCACCAGCGTGATGTACCGCGTCTTCATCGAGATCGTCTGGCCGGCGTCTTCGAACGCCGGGAGAATCGGCTCATGTGTCATCCGTGACGGTCCCACTCCGGGGCCCCAGTTCCGTGACACCCGAAACGTGACTGGAGTGATCCAGTCGATTTCCGCGCTGCCGTCGTCGAGCTTCAGCGTCAGCTTCCCCTCGTCCCAATCGCGAGAGAGGATGATGTCACGCGCCGTCTGCCCGGTGGCGAAGCTCGCCCCCGCTGCAATCGCCAGAATGAGCAAAAGATCCCGCATCATTTTAAATTGGAATTGCTTCGAACCTATTTGTCTTATTCGCGTTCATTCACGCCTAAATGTTTTCCGCGCCGTCAGATCAAGACCAACTCCCGCTGAATTTCCCCGGTGACGCGAGCGCTCTTATCGTCCACGAACATATTGATCTCGCTGCGTATGCCGAACTCCGGCAGATAAATTCCAGGCTCGATCGAAAAACCCGTCCACGGGATGACGCGGCGCTCGTCGTGCGTTTCCAGGTTATCCATATTCGCGCCGTTGCCATGCACCTCCTGCCCGATGGAATGCCCGGTGCGATGAAAAAAGTACTCGCCGAATCCCGCCGCGCGAATATGCTCACGCGCCGCGTCGTCCACTTCGAACCCGCGTAGTTCGCGCCCCGCGGCAACCGCTGTCTTCACGCAATCGATCGCGCGATCCCGCGCATCCCTCACGATCGTGAAGACCTTCTGGATCTTCTCCGGCGGCTTCTCGCCGCAATATCCCACCCAGGTGATGTCGTAATAAATACTCCCAGGCCGGTCGAACTTCGCCCACATGTCCATCAGCAGCAGGTCGCCCTTGCGGATCTCCGAGCACGAATCCTGCCGCGGATCGTAATGCGGATTCGAGGCGTTCGCATTCACCGCCACATCCGGACCGTGATCGATGAACAGGCCCTCGGTCTTGTAGCGAGCGCCAATGAACTGCTTCACGTCCCATTCGGTGATGCGATCGCCCGCGCGCAGTTTCGCTCCCACTAGTTCGAACGCCTCGCGGCGCACCCGGTCGACGATTCGTCCCGCTTCAAAATGACTTTCCAGTTGCTGGCTGGTCCAGATCGCTTCGAACTGCTGGACCAGATTCGCCGAGGTGACGATTTCGACCCCGAGCCCGCGTATCAGTTCAATGGTCCCTGCGTCCACGTTCGCAACGTACGGAATGGCGCAGTCCGGCGAATATTGCATCGCGATATGTCTCGCGCTGCCGATGATCTTGCCGATTCCATCCACCATCGACCCCCAGCCGGCATACGTCGCCATCTCGCCGGGCAATTCCTGAAGCGTCAGCGACTCGATCTTGTGAACCAAGCCCTTCGGTGCGCCCTTCGCCGGCACAAAATAATACCAGCGTCGCGACACCATCGATCCGGGCGTGAACTGCAATACGCGGTACGCCAGGGGATCGCGCCGGTGGTGATCGAAAAACAACCAGCCATCGAGTCCTTCTTTTCGTAATCCCGCCTGAATGTCTTCGAGTCTCATAAAGTTATTCGTGGGGCAGCGCCATGCGCTGCCTGTTCGCGTTCGATCACTCAAAAAACGGTTTCCATTTTGCCGGATCTGGCTTCGGTGTAAACAGGCTCACCAGAATCAAGCTGGCCACCGATGCAATCAGCGCCGGATAAATCGCATCTGTGTCATTCTTCCATCCCTGCCCCTGCGCGAACTGCCACGCGACCGTCACCGCGGTTCCCAGGAGAATCGACGCAACGCCTCCCGCCGTAGTGGCGCGCTTCCAAAAGAATACCGCCATCACCGCCGGTGTGATCGCCGCCCCATACACGGTGTATGCGTATAGCGCGGCCTTCAGAATCGAATCGAATTGCGTGGCCTGGAGAAGCGCGAAAATCCCCAGCCCGACCACCAATACACGCGACACAATCAGCGTCTGCTTCTCAGACGCGTTCCGATTGATGAAGCGCCCATACACATCGTGAATCAAATTTGTCGCTGGCGAAAAGAGATAATTATTCGCGGTGGATATGACCTTTGCAAAGATGCCGCCCATCAGAATCGCGCCGATCAGCGTCGGCAACCCCTGGCGCGCCGATAGCGGAATGATCTCGCGTGGACTGTCCGTCTTATAAAGGGAGCTTCCGATCACCGCCACCATCACCAGCAACGTCTCGAGCGCTACCGTCCCCACAATCCAGCCGCCCACCGCGATCCGTGCGTCTCTCTCCGAACGCGCTGAAAAAAACTTCTGATACATTCCCTGATTGCCGATCAGAAGTAGCATCGTAGGAAGCAGCGTCGCCGCCGCCTTAGTGAGTCCAGCGTCGCCGAGCGCAGTGAAGTGACTCGCAGGCAGCGCCTGTCTGACTCCATTCCACCCGCCCGCGTGGTTCAACAATAGCGGAACCGAGATCGCGACGATGACCGTTACCAACCCTCCGATGATCACGTCCAGGTACGCGATGGAAGCCATCCCCGCGGCGGCCGTGAACGCGATCACAAACGCGGCGATGATGTACATCCCGGTCTGCCGCGCCATGTCCGGAAAGATCAGATGCAGAATGTCGCCTCCCGCCTTGAACTGGTAGCTGGTGATCATCGTGTACGAGATGACGATGGCGATGGTCGCGATCACACGGGCCGTCGCGTTGTAACGGGTTTCCAGCAGATCCGGCACGGTGAACTGCGCGAACCTCCGCGCCCGGCCTGCGATGATGGCGATCACCACTAGCCCGCACCATCCGCCGCCCGCCAGCCACAACGCCGCGAATCCTTCTTTGTAGGCTTTTTCGGCTCCTGCGAAAAGGCTTCCCGCGCCGATCCACGAGCTGAGCAGCGTGAACACCAGCACGGTCCACGGCAGCTTGCGCCCCGCCACCATGAAGTCGTCGCGCGTTTTCACCCCGAGCATCTTCACCACGGTGACGGAAATTAATGCCGCCACCACCACGCCCAAAACCAAACCGTAGGTGAAATTCTGATTCATGCCGGAATCCGGCGCCAGTTCACTTTCGTTTTGAAATTCGCGAACCCCGCCACGTCGCGAGCATCCACCACCGAAAACGAAATGACATCGTCCAGCCAGTCCTGGCTATAACCTTCGCGGTATTGTGTGGCAACGGTCAGTGTATAGTCTTGGCGGGTCAGAAGGCAATCGAAGGTGAACTCGACTTCGAATGTGTCGCCCGCGGCCACGTGTCCCACCTCCACTCCCTCGATGCGCGTGTTGGTGCCGTAAACATCGATGCCCAGCCGATTGCGAATCAGCACGCCGACCACGGGATCTTCCAGAGCCTTCTCGGCGCGCGCGGTGACGCGAATGGTCACCGGCTCGCCGGGTTGCAGGTTTCGCGTGGCCGTGCCGCGAGCGGCATCCATCAGCTCCACACTGGTGACGCGACTGGCGCCGTCGCCATGGCGATGCGTGCCGCCCGGTGTCCCAACGCGCTCGCCGCGATGAATTCCCTCCCGCTCCTGCCTTTCCAGCACCACGCCGACATATCGATTCACCACCTCGCTGGGCGTTCCGTACGCCGCGACGCGCCCATCGAGCATTAGCGCCGCGCGATCCGCAAGCCGCTTCACCAGTCCCAGATCGTGCGACACAAACAGCACCGTGATGCCGCGCTTCTTCAGTTCCTCAAATTTCTTGATGCAGCGATTCGCGAAGATCGCGTCTCCCACCGCGAGCGCCTCATCGACAATCAGAATTTCGGGATCGACGTGAATCGCCGTCGCGAACGCGAGCCGCACGTACATGCCGCTCGAATATTCCTTTACGGGGCGCTCGATGAACGCGCCGATTTCGGCGAACCGCTCGATCTCCGGAAACACGCGCTCCATATCGCGCCGTGAAATGCCCAAAATCTCGCCGTTCAGAAAAACGTTTTCGCGCCCGCTGAATTCGAGATTGAATCCGGCGCCTAATTCGAGCAGTGCCGCGATTCTTCCCTGCGTGATCACGCGTCCCCGGGTGGGCTCCAGAATCCCGCTGACGATTTGCAGCAGAGTGCTCTTGCCGCTCCCGTTTGGACCGACCACTCCCAGAATCTCCCCGCGCTCGACATTGAGATTCACGTCACGCAGCGCCCAGAATTCAGTGGGCGAATAATTGGTGGTGAACGGAAGAGCTTCCAGCAGCCGGTCCACCGGCCGCCGGTACAAACGATACAGCTTGGAAACGTTCTGGACCCGGAGCAAGCCCTCAGTGTATCAACTGCCGTATTTAAGGTAACTGGCAATGACCCGGGCGCGACCGTCAGCGTGGGGCAGGGCCATGCCCTGCCAATTGAGGTGCGACCGTCAGGGAGTGCGTGTCTTCATGACCCGCGAGAACAGCTCCTCAACCCATCTTCAAACTCCGCCGCAAGGCCGCCGGCAAAGGCGTCGCGTATCCAATCAGACAGTATTGATCCAACGCGAAAATCACAACACTCTCGAATCCCTTCCCTTCTGCCGCCTGGACCTCTTTGATCCACGCCGTCGTCGAATCGCCCGCGCCCGTCAGATGGCTTCGCTGCGTTGCTGGAAATCCCAGCGATGTGCCGAACTCCATGGTCGTTTTCGCCGCATCCAGATTGCGCTGTGAGGTGAATCCGAAACACTCCGTTTTCAGAACTGTCAGCGCCGCCGGCGTCCACGAACTCACCGGAAAATTAATCGCCTGATTGAAACTGGATTGATTTGTGTCGGTCGGATATAACACTTCAAACCGGCATGTCGATTGGCTCGTGCGTACAAACGTCATGATCGCGCTGGTGAACGCCCCGATGACGCCGGGCAAGTACGCCACCTCATTCGGGTAACTCGCCGGATTCACCAGGTTCGTCGTGATGACGGCCATCGCGACTCCGAACTCCGCCAGAAACTGGCTCTGATTCCATGCATCGTAAAAAGGCATTCCGGAAAACGTGTGACCCGCGCCGTCGTTAGCGAAATACCACCACTGCACTTCGCCGAATTGCAGGAACGGCTGCAACGCCGCTGCGGCTTGAATCCCCGCCATCTCCAAATAAGCCTCCTTCCAGAACGCCAGACTCGTTGGCGAAAAATTGGTTTGCAGCGATGGCGTCGGCAGCAGAATCGGATCGCCCGATGGCCCCACCTGCGCGATCCCGACGCTTGCCGACGGATCGCCACTGCCCAACTCCATGCTGAACGACGCTGTCGAATCGATGCCGTAACCTTTCAGCGCGCCGAAGAAACTCGCGCTCCAGTCCCGCGCCGCTCGATTGATCCGCGGCATCGCGGTCAAGTCCGTTCGCCAATTCCCGTCGACCCCTCCAGCGAATGCCGCACCCGACGCCGTCGCCGTGAATCCACCGCTGGTGGTCGACGCCGCCAGCGTATTGTTATCTCCAGCGAGGCCCATGGCTCGCGACTGGATGGTCAAAACCGCGCCCGTCGCGCTGGCCCACACGCCCGTGTATCCGCGATTCAGCTCGATCGCGAATGCCAGCGCAACCATCGCCGCGCTCATCCCCATGTGGACCAGCTTCGTCAGCGCGATGTCCGATCCGGACACGCCTGCCTGCCCCAGCGTCACCGTCACCGTGGAGCTGAACGCCGGCGTACCAGCGAACGTCACGCTCGCGGATGCGTATACCTGCCCGGTCGCCACCAGCTCGTAAAACCACAACGCGCCTACATAATGATTTTGCCGTCCGGTGTACCCCAGCGAGTGGATCATCCACGCAGTCCGCTCCGGTGCCAGCGCGAGTGAGTGCTCCGTGTCCCAATCCGTCGCGAGCGTCAACTGCGCCTGCACTGGAAATGTTGGCAGATCGCTCGCGGGCGACGCGAGCTCGATGAAATCGAAATAGAAGTCGGATCCGTTAGGACCCGCGTGCGTGACGACAATGGTGTGCGCACCCGTACTGTACGTGCCGGCGGACCAGCGAATGAGTACATCCTCCGCTGGTATCAACAGATTCAGGACCTGCGCCGTTCCGCCGTCGACCGTGATCGAAAGCGTCGCGCCCGTTCCCGTGAATCGCGTACCCAGATACAATGTGTGCGATTGCACCGCGGTATACGAGAACGTCACCGATGCTCCCGTCGTCGACGCGTGATGAATCGTCCCGCCCGAATAATTCCCGCGCGATTCCGCCCACGCTCCGCTGTACAACATCTGGGCTGCGTCATCTTCCATCCTGCGGCTGCCCGGACCCGCGACCGAGTATCCGGCATTCGATCCGGTCACCGTCCAGTTGGAAACCGCCACGGCGAATTCGCTCCGCTCATAGGCGCCCGCTTGCAGATCCGCTGCGTACGTCCATCGCATTTTGCGGATCTGATTCGTCGGAATCGAAACCAGCGCGCCCGTCAGATCGGTGGTCAGGGTTCCTTGAAGCGAACTGAAGTCGAGTGCCACTTGCCATTGCGTGGGCGATGTCCCGTTCGCGAAAGTCTTCGACGGCGCGTCCCACGTCTCGGCGCCGGTCGAGAACGAATACATTCCGAATCGATTGCCGTTGGCTCCCGCCGTGCTGCTGGTCGCCGGTCCCCCGGCCGTGTAGTAAACCCGGATCGTCGTACTCACGGTCGAATCCGCCCACAGCGCTGCGGAAAATGTCTGAATGCTGGAAACCAGATTGGTGATGATCGTGGCGAGCGTATCGCCGCTGACCACCTCATACGTGTACTGCTCCGAAAAAAACGCGAGGCCCACGTAATCGCCCGCCGCTACCGATCCCGACAACGTGAAGTCCGCGTACGCGCATTGATAACTTCCTGCGGCCGGCGTCGCGTGCGTCCGGAGCGGCACCCAATAGATCGTCTCCGTCCCGCCCGTGGGCGTCGCCCAAACACGAAGCGACGGCCAGTCGACTGTCGCATACAGGTCCGAGTCCAACGCAATGCAGTTCGTGCGCGTTTCCTTGTACGTCAACACCAAGCCGCTCAAGTCGCCATCGGGCAAATAGCGGAACGCCGGGTGCTCATGCGTGTTGTCGCGATTCCACTCAATCACCGCCCAATCGAACTGCTGGCGAAAAGTTCCGGAGACGGTGAATCCGCTCGCGGATGTGCTGCTCAGCGCGGCCACCGCTGACGGCTCGAAAAAATAGCACTGAAGATCGCGATCCGGTGTCAGCTTCTCAATCGTCTCGGGCATAATTACAGCCGGACCGTCACGGTTAGATTGTTGCCGGGCAGAGTACCCGCCACGCCTGGCACCGACAGAATATCCAAGCTGAGCTGCGACCCGGCGGCCAGCGGCGTTAATCCAAATCCGCTCACTGAATTCGAAGTGACGGCTCCGTCGGCGATCGTCAGCGTGCAATAGACCGTCGACCCCTGCCGTAATTGCAACTGAACTGGCCCTCCGCTGGGAGCTTCCGCCACAACTGCAAAAATATCGCGGGCCGCATGTGCCGCCTCGATCACCAGCGGAGGCGCCGCGTCCGTCTGAATCGCCAGATATCCTTCTACCTGGATCGAAAACTGTCCGCCCGAAAGCGTGCGCAATCCCTGATCCGCGGTGGCGCCGAACGCGGCCGATGCCGCGGGACTGTTTCCGCGCACGTTCGTCACGAAGAATTCCGCCCCCGCCACCCGCGTATCCGGCAGGAAAATCGACGAGCTATAACTCCCGCTGGCCGGACTTCCAAAGAAATCGTCCACAAAGGGGACAATGGTGACGTTCAAACTCAGGTGATAAATGGGGATTGCCGCCGCGTGGGCCGACGCCGTGCTGCCCAGCGACCCGCGCGTCACCTGATACTGCGTCCCACCGCTGAGCGACGCGACTACGGTCAACACTTCACCTTCGATCTGGATCAGCGCGCCTGCGGCTCCGGGACCTGCACCGCTCAGCGTAATCGTCGTGTCCGTCGCCGCGATCGCGCTCGCCAGCGTGAACGCCGATGGACTGCTCAACTCATTCCAGTAATATAAGGTCAGCGTCCCCGCCAGAATCGTATGCGTATTGGTGAGAGCCGTAAACGAAATGCCGATTAGATCGACCGTCCCCTGTCCCGCCAGGCTCAACCCAAATACCGGAGCCGGCGGTACGTCGGCATCCACGCCGCCGCCTGACGCCCCCCCGATCTGCCACCGCGTGAGCGGATTCAATTCCGTCGAGCTTTCCTGATTCAACACGTTCGCCGATCGTCCCGAGATTTCCACCGTGGCTCCAGTCTGATTCGGAACGTCGACGCTCACCGGACTCGCCGCACTCAGCCCACCGAAATTCCAGGTTGCATTCGCGACCACGAAGAAACTGGTGGTGTCCGGCGTGATGGTCCAGGCCGGCGACACCGTGAGCGTGGTTGCGGAATTTCCAAGAATCGCCCGCTCCTGCGCGGCTCCCGTTCCTCGCGTGATGCGCGCCACGGCGCCTTTGAAATCGTTCGATAACATCCCCAGCGTCGTGTTGCCGATAGTCGTCGCCGACACGATGCCCGCCCCGACTTCCGGCTGTAGCTCCATCCGCCAATAGAAATTCGCGTGATCGTAATTCGGATCGGGCGGACCGATTAACTCCGCCGTCGCGCCGCTGTCCCTATATGCGGCAGCCACAGCCACGCTCGCGGCGATCAGCAGCAGCTCCGCCGGATTCATCCCGCGATACACATTGAAGGTCGCCGCTGCCGAAGAAAAACTCAAAGCTGAAAGCGTAACAGTATTGGTATTCGTTCCCGAAGGAATCGTCGCGGGCACGATGAAGGATAGCGCCGTCTCGGCGCCGCTGGCGTCGAGCGCGCTGATCGCGTAGTACAGCGTTTGTCCCCCGTCAATGGTTCCTCCGGTTGAACCGATTCCCGCGTTCAGGCTCAACAGCGGAATTCCCGCCGCGCTCGCGGCGCCCGGAGACGGCGCTACAAACGCGACCGTCAGCGTCACCGTAAAACTTCCGTCGGTGCTCTCGGTGGTCGTCTCCGTGATCCCGAACTGCTCGATTCCGTTCGAATCCAGCTCAGCGCCCACCAGCGGCCTCGGCAATCCGATTCCCGTGCTCGGTTGCCGCCCGGCTCCCGTCCCCAACGCGCCGCCGGTGGTGTACCACGCGTCGTCGTGCCACTGCGCCGTCACTTGCAGCGTTTGAAAATTCTGTCCCGGCGAAAGTTGCGTGACCCGAAACGGCTGCCGCTCCAGCCCTTCCTTTAAGTACGTGACCGTGATCAGATCTCCCGGCGACAATCCGATCCCCTTCATCGTCGTCTCGAAATCGATCAACGTGTATCCGTCGATGGCCTTGTTCAATTGCAATTGCAACACCCGCGTCGCTTGGTCGAAATTCGGCAAGCCCAGCGCCGTCGACGCCGCCGTCACCTGCCGATCCGTCAATAGCGCGTCATCCACGTCCACCAGCGACAGGCTGTCCTGCTGATATTCGTTGAACTCGTCCTGAAATTCCACCGTCAGTCGATTCGCGGTCGCTGCCGTGCTCTGCGACCACAATCGAATGGAGGGCGCGCCGTTGGTGTTTCGCGCCAACCCCGAAAAATCGGCCGACCCGTCGCTGAACTCGTACGCCGGCCATCCTCCATTCAGCGTCTCCGTGCTGTTGCTTCCGTCGGGTTGCGACGCCTGTTGCAGCGCCAGCGTGTTCTCCACTCGCAATGTCAGCAATCCACCCGACCCGTAGGTCAGCATCAGCGTCGACCCGTTTCGAATTCCCAACGCGACCTCGGCCGCGCTCTTGCGGTCCGTCAACACCAGGTTGCATTCGAAGCGTGGCGGTGAAACCGGATTGCCGTTGAGGTCCGTTGTCTCAATCGCCGCGCCACAATACGCCGCCGCCGTCGCGAAGCTGATCAGATCGATCTCGCTGGTCAGCCACCCGCTGCGCCGCAGCACATCCAGCAATACCCACGCCGGATTATTGCTGAACGATTCGCCCAGCGATGTACCGGTCCCGTCGAACTGTTCCAGAAGCAACCCGTTCATCAGCACCTGAACGGTGGGAAGGGACTGCCCGTTGTTGATGATGTTCGGCACCACGATGCTCATCATCGCCATGCTTCCGTACGGATCGCCCAGCGGATTCCCTGATGCGTCCGTAAAATTCGGATCGAACGAGCCGTTGCGGCTGCCCGGCGTCACCACGCTGTACCAACCCGTCGCCGTCATGTTGACGCCGTTCTGCGCCAGCGGAATTTGGATATCGTTCACCAGCACGGTGATCGCGCCTTCTATGGTGCCCATCCCCAGCAGCACTTCCATCCGCGTTAGATTTCCGTCATTGCGCGAGAACACGATCGGCGGCTCATACCACGCAGTTCCATACACCAGCGGCACGTAATCGTTGTAAACCGCGAGGTTGTCTTCGATCGCCGACAACTGCGAGCCCTTTTCTCCGAAACTCCTGACCAGGATCTGTGGCGGCACGAATTCGAGTCCGCCGAATCGCGCCGTAACGTTGCTCGACGAATCCACGCTGAACATTCCGCGTGCGATGCACGATGCGCGGCTGAAGTCGCACGAAGTAAATGCCACTCCGCTACTCAGCGTTCCCGCGCCGCCCGTCACGTCCGGGGAATATCCGCATTTGTACAGCGGTGAATACTTCCCCTTCACTCCACCGGTCAGAGCTTCCTCGCGCTGTGCCAGTGTCGACGGAAACATCCACGGGCAGCGCCGCAGAATCTGCACTTCCGGCAGCACGATCCTTTGCAGGCTCAGCCGGTTGTTGAAGGTCACGCGAAATGACGATTCCGTGATATCGTCAGGCGGATTCGCGACTCCGTGAAACACCACGCGAGCTTCCGACGCCGCGGCATTCGCCACCAAATCGTAAAACAAGAACTGGATGGTGACCTGCGCGCCCTTGAATCCCGTCTCCCGTTCGATTTGCGAAAAGTGCGAATCCGCGTTCGCCAGCGTCACCGAAATGGTTGCGGTTCCATCCAACCCGTCATTTGACGACGCACGCAGTTGAAAAAGATTGTGCTTCAGCAGCCTCGCGCTGTAGGAAGTGCCGCTGAACGTGACCGCGTGCGTCGCCCAGCTCTCTGTCGATCCCGAGCTCAGCACGCAATCGAACAGAAACAGCGGTGTCGGCGGCGCTTCCTGTTCCTTGTAAGTATCGATGGTCGCCATCCGTTAGCCTTCCGTGTCCATGTTCGAAATCGACGTGATCGAAATCACCGCGTCGTAAACATCAGTGCTCTGCGCGGTCACCGTGAGCTGATCCTGCGCGAACCGCGCCTTCGCGTACACTCCGCCCTGGGTCTCCGTCATCTTGTAATCGGAAGCGGCCAACTGCGCTTCCACCTGCATTCCGAACAGATCCACGGACGCGCCAGCCCCGAGTTGCGCTCCAAACGTCACACTGGTGGTGCTCTGCGCCAGGTTCGCCGAAAGAGAAATTCGTGTCCACGTCCCATTCAGCGCAAAAGTTTTGATGGCGCTCCCGCCCGTCGTCGAAATCGTCAGCGTGACGCCCGACGTTCCGATGGTCCGCGCCCACACGCTCAGGCAATATTGGAAATTCCCTGGAACACTCAACGTCTGCGCGACCGATTCCGCGGCCGAACCCGCGTTGATCGCGCGCGTCGCCCGCGTCGTGCCGAGCGGATCGGCGATCGCCGCTGTCAATTCAATCAGCGCTCCGTTGGTCCACGCGCCCCCGCTCAGAGTCTCGCTATCGGCGAGCAGATTCCCGGCCGGATCCAGAAATGTGAACGTCTGCCACATTCCCGACGTCGCCAGAAACAGCGTCTTGATCGCGTTCCATTCCGCGAGCGTCATTCCCGACGCATGCAGTTGCCATCCGGTCGCCGCCGCATCAGGATCGGCGAACACAACCGTGCTTCCGTCGCCCAACGCGTTCACCACGGTTCGCTGAATCGACCGCCTAGTCAGCGGATACAGCGCCGATGCGCCCGTCACGAGTTGTGGAAATACCAGCATTTTAGTCTCCTACACCCTCGTGGCGCGGGCCGCCAGGCCTGCTGAGCCGAGAGTTGCGGTGTTCGCATCCGTTCCGGACATCTCGGCTTTTCCGTTTGTGGCGCACGCACTCATGCGTGCCGTGTCGACACTCGTTTCGACACCCAATTCGCGCCTCGCCATTAGCTTCGGTTCTCCCTGATTATCACGGTCGTCTTGCCTTGCTGCGGCCCGTTGAAACTCAGCCCCAATTCATCCGCGCCAAAACTGCAATGCGTGTAAACCGTACCGTCGAACGGATCGGTGAAAGTGAATTCCTGCGCGCGCCCTGCTTGGCTTGCGAAGAACTGCTCGAGGATCGTCAGCTCCGATTCGTCCAGCAAATCCAGCCGGATCACCCATTGCCGCAGCGTCGCTCCGTATCCCGGAAATCGCTGCTCGCTTCCATCCAGAAATCGAACCACCTGGGTCGAGAAGTTTTGCTGAAGATCCGACGGATACTGCGCCACCGCCCCCGTCTTCAATGCCGGAAAAGTCGCCATGTTACACCGCCCGGATCACATCGTTCAGCGTGGTCGACGTCAGCATTGCCTGCCGCACCGCCGCTGCGATGTCGTCGCTGTGATCCAGAAAGGATTGGCTGTCCAGCGCCTGCACCTGCACTGTGATTTGAGTGGTCGACGACGAAGACGACGCCGACCCCGACCCGGGCGACGGAACCGGCCGCGGCAATCCCCCATCCGCCGTGTCTACCGCGAACGCTCCCGAACTTGCCGAGCTGATTCCCGCATTCGCCTGAACCGACGCCGGCGCGACATACGGCACCAGCGGAGTCGGCTGGCTGCTTCCTCCGCCGCCGAATAAACTCACCAGTCCTGAGATCAGCGGACTCAGCCCCAACCCGAACACGCTCTCTAGAGTGCTGCCGATCGTACTGGCCGTCGATGACCCGCCGCTCGATCCTTTAGTACTGGTGTTCTGACTGACCGCCGCCGTGTTTGCCTCCAGCGTCTCCATCTGCGTTTGATTGACCGTCTGGAGTTGCTGAAGCTGCTGCGTAATTGTGGTGAGCTGCTGCGTCAATGCGCCGCTCCCAGCCGTGCCGCCCGAGCCACCTGACCCGCCCGAACCGCCTGTCCCGCCCAGCAGCGTTGTAACTTGACTAAGTGGATTGTTGTTCGCCATCCCGCCACTCTCTTTCCAAAATCAAAAATGCATCCGCGTCCCGCGCCGTCATCTCATCCACTGCTCGTTCACCGGCAAACTTCCAAGTGAAAAACCTTTCGATCCATTCCAGACTCTGCGGCGTCACCAGTGACTTGGGACATTCTTCCGTCGCCGTCCGCCCTCGCGCCCACACGATTCGCCGCGGACCCCGCTGCTCTTCTCGCAGCCATCCGCATCGCCGCCTTGCTTCCAGCCCCTGCCGTCTGCATTCGTCGCACTTCCACCCGGCTCCGTTGGTTTCCACATAATGATGGGAACCTTGGAAATGGAATGCGACCATCAGTTTTTTCGTTCGTCGTCCGTCAATCCGCACTCGGCTTTGATGCGGCCCAGAATTTCCGCGACCAACTCCACCGGCCCCGCGTCGATTAGACTCTGAGGCGTCGCCGCCGCGCCGTCGATCTCCATTCCTTCCACGCCCTTGAGCCCCCAGTCGAGATAAACGCGATCGATTTCCGCCCCCAGCACCGTCGCCTCCAACTTGTCGCGCACGTCGCTTCCCGCTTCCAGATACTCCGCCTTGCGGCCCACTTCGCGAATCCGCCGCGCCAGCTCGATTCGCCTTCCGAACGAAATCCGCAGGATGGAATATCGAACCGGAGGCCGGCTGACCGAGTCGAACCAAACCGTGCTCGCGTAGCGCCCCTGCCCCGGCCCCTCAACCAAATGCAATGTAGAGCTCGTCATCCGCCGTCCCCTGCGCTCTGCTGTTTGAAAATTTCCATTGCAACCTCGTTTCGCTATCGTCGAACTCCGGAACCTCCGGCACCATCGCCGGCATATACGCCCCGAACAATTGATTCGCCTGCTCGCCCAACTGGAACATCACCCCGATCGGCGACCTCTGCCGCGCCGCCTGATACAAACCCGCCGTCTGCGTGTCCGCCAATTCGAAAAGTTCAAAATTCAGCGTGATCTTTCGTTGCCCCGCCGCGATGCAGCGCGCCAGATCGCTCCCGAATTCCTTCACCCGCAGATTGGCGTTGTTTTCGAGCGTCAGTTGCGCCGATGTCAGTGTGGAGAATTGATTTGGCGACGCGCCCATCCACACTTCGCCCAGGTGCCCCGGTACGATGGTGTAGTCGAATCCCGCCAACGCCGGCTCCACCGGATATTCGGTCAACCCGCCTTCGCCGCTCGCGAAGCTTGCGCTGTCCATCAAGTCCTGTGACGGCCCCGCGAAATCGAATTCCTGATAGTCCGCGTTCACCTTCACCGTCATCGTATCGGCCGCCGCGCCTTCCACGATCCGTTGCACTGCCGTCGACGGGTCCCAGTAGTCGAAAATACTCACGCTGGGCAAACTCTCGCCCAACCCATACGTCACTGTGATTCCGAATGCCGACCCCGATTGCGGAGTCGTTGTGAACGGCGCATTCACAAACACCGTGGTTGAATTCTCGATCGCGGTCACAAATCGCATTTCGTTCGAGAACGTAACCGCCTGACCCGCGCTCAATCCGTGCGCCGCGGTGAACTGAATCTGCGTCTGCCCCGTCACCGCCGCCACCGTGCCGCCGTTGTAGAAAATCGGCGTTCCGCCCATCGCCGCCTGGAACAGCGGACCTTGCGCCGGCTGCGCGCTCTGATTGGTCCACTCCGTCATGAACGTGCTCAGCGTGTAATTGGTCTTCTTGCGGATCCGGTTCGGCAGACCGACGAAGCTCCGCGTTCCGGTCTTGTCACTCCGGCTGGTCTGCTCCTGAACCTGCTTCGCCGTAAGTTTCACCAGCGGGATTCGATTCGCACTGGTGATTCCCGGCACACCGCCGTAGGTCGATTCCAGCGCCACGTAAATCCGCTCATTGTTCGACGATAAATAGCACGACATAAATTCCCGTCCCGTCCTCTTTCTCTAACCCCTAACCCCTAACCCCTCACCCCTGACCCCTAACCCCCGGGCGTCATCCCGAGCGTAGCGAGGGATCTGCTTTTCCCATGGCCCCTTACCCTAGCTCGACAAATCCACTTCGAAGCTCACCTTCGCTGCCTGCACGAAGTTACTCCCGCCCTGCTGCACCGCATCGAAAGTCACTTCGTACCCGCCCGTGAAATACATCCCCTGTCCCCATGTCCCGCGATTCGAATCGAGCACCTGCGTGATTGCATCCACGTATAGCCGCAATTGATCCTCGATTCCCTCCAGCCGGTCCTGCGACACGCGCACCTCTGCTACCGTCCGGACCTTCCCCGAAAAAATCCGGAATTTCTCCGTCAACACATTTCGCACGCGATCGGAATACACATACAGCACCGGATATTTCACCGCCTTGCTTCGCTCCGCGAGCGCAATCGGCACGTTCTGGTTCACGATATGCTCGGGTGAAACTGCCGCGAGCGGTGTTCCCGAATCCGCCGCCAGTGTCGCCACCACCGAGCCCACCCCCGCGTCCGGCGCGCTCAGAAACTCCACGAATTTACCGGTCGCGATGCTTGCAGTTTGTGCCATGTTAGCCCCGCCTCAACATCGGCCCGCCCACTACGAAAATGTCCGCCGCCTGCCCCGTCCCCGGCGCCGGACCAGCAATTAATCCGCTCCCCGGCATCGTGAACGTCAGCCCCACCGCGATCGGCGACGCATTCTGCCGCGCCATCGTCGCCTCCGTCGGACCTATATATACGTTGAATCCCGTCGCGACCGAAGGCGGATTCGGCGGCTGCACCGTCAGGTTCTGTTCCGCCGCCGTTGCGAATGCCGTCGCCTCGCTCGGCGCGCCTTCCTGTCCCGTCGCCGAAACCCAGCTCAGTTGCACATAGAACGTTCCCGCCGCGCCGTTGCCGCCGGCGGCACTCAGCACCGGCTGCTGCGCCTGTGGAATCGGAGTCAGCGCCAGTCCGATCCCGAACCGCACGGTGTGCGCGAACGCGTCTTTCGATAGCTCCCGATACTCCAGAAACTTCGCCTGGTAGCGATCGTTGAGCTGATCGTTGAACGCATCCCGGTACACGATTTCCAGCGTGTGCAGCGCGTGCCACCTCTGCATCTGCGGCGACACCACCACGTCCGAGACTCCCCTGGTCCGCCGGATCGTCGACTCCGGATCGAACGCACGCGCGTGATCCAGCAGAATGTCGAGCACGTCCTCCGCCAGCTCCGCCGTCGCCAGCGTCAGCTTTATCTCCAGATCGATCGTCTCGACATGCGCCACGTTGAGAATCGCGCTCTCGTACACTTCCAGCGCCAGCGCGTCGTTCGGATTGCCATCGGTCAGCAAAGCCATGCTTGTCTCCTACGATTCCTCGCCCGTCTCATTCGCCGCCGCGCCGTCGATTTCGGTGACGGAACCGCGACCGTCAGGGAGCGCGTCCTCGATCGCCCACGCTTGCGACCCGTGCCCACCCCTCCACTTCGCCTCGACCTCCGCACGGAACTCCGCCGCCTCTTCCGGCGTCGCCAGGTCCGCCTTTTCGTCCACCACCAGCCGCGCCGCCAGCGCGCGCGGCACGTCGCTCTTCACGCCCGCTCGCCCTCCGTCCGGCGTCTCCCGGCTGATCACTACCACGGAATCCTCGTGCAGCTCCGCCTCAATTCCCCGAAGTTTCCGATAATATGCCCGTAAATCCATTTGGACTCCTCTGTTGTTTTGGTGTGGGGCAGGTGATCTCGTCACCTGCCATCTTGTGGGGCCGGCAGTCATGCCGGCGAGCCTGCTTTCGAGCAGGCTTGGTCGGGTCTTAGAAGCGCTCGTTTTATGGGCAGGCGATCTTGTCGCCTGCCCACCCCGCTTCAAGTGACAGCGCTAACTGTTCACCTGCACCCCGAACACATTCCGCAGCACTCCCGTGCCGTACAACACATCCACGGTGAACTGCTGTGCCAGCGTATTCGGCTGATAGCTCATGGTCACGCGCATGCCGAAACTTCCCAGCTCCGCATACTCCGCGATCGCGCCCGTTCCCGGCAGCGGCTGCGGCAGCCGTCGCACCACCAATCCGATCGCATCCCGCGCGAACGCGAGGTTGTGCGTCGTCACCGGCGCGCTCCCCGTCGTTTGCACGAACTGCGACCGGAAGATGTAGAAGTCCTTCATCTTGCCCACCGCTCCATCCACCAACGCGCGCAATCCCGCTTCGCCCGCCGTGTTGAATTCGCTGAACCGCGGAATCTGCCGCAACTCCGAATACGTCGCTGAGCTGACCACCAGATACTTCGACGCGCTCGCCGGAACCATCGCCGCGAACAGCGCCGTCTCCGCTGAATCCACCGTCGCTTCGGTGATCGCGGTCCCCGCCGTTCCCACCGCCGTGTTCGACGTGAACATCGGATACAGACTCAGCAAATCCGATTCAATCCGCTGCGCCAGAGCGACCACCGCCGGCTGCATGTACAGCTTCAGCAGATCCGGCACCGCCAGCACCTTGGTGACATCCGGAATCTGGAACGTCGCCTCCGCGTGAGTGTTCAGAACGATCTGCGCGTTCCCCAGGTTGGGATTCTGAGTTTGCACCGTCCCGCCCTCCGCGATATTGTTCGCCACCAGCGTCGGCGGGATCGGCACGTTCACCGTGTCTCCCGTCTGCGCCAGCGTCGGTTCGTAATCGCGATTCACCAGGTTCCCCATGACTAGGTTCCCCATCAAGGCCGGCAGCGCATCCGCCGCGACCAGCTTGACAATCGCGCTCGCGACATTTGCTGATGTAATTATTGCCATTCTCTTCTCTTCTCCTCTTTACGATCGATTTAACTTCTACTTCACTCAGGCCGTTTCCCAGGGAGCCTGTTGAAAAAGGGGACCGGCCGCTCCGTCCCCGTCAGCGATGCGCTAGTCCACAGCGTCCGCCGGCGGACAGAACAGTCTGTCCCCTTTTTCAGCACCTCTCCCAACCAGCTCTTAGCTCTACCAACCCTTAGGTGACACAGACTTTAGTCTGTGTTCTGTACAAGTGCCATCTAGGCCTTTCTCAGCAACTTCAATCCTGCCTCCAGCCGGCTTTCAAGCCGGCTCTCTTCCTCACCAACCCTTCAACGTCTGCGATGCCACCCTCAATACTTCCCGCCGCACCCGATCCATCTCCTCCGCGCTCATCCCCGGCCGGATACTCTCGATCTCGATTCCCTCCGCCTCCGCCGGACCCCTCCGCGCCGCGTTTGCCCCCGACCCTCCGCTCAACCTGGCCGGCAGCAGCTCCGGATTCTCGCTGACGAAAGTCGCCAGATAATCCCCCAACTCCTCGCCTCCCGATCCCAGCAGCCGTCCATCTTCGTCGCGATAGATATCGTCCTTCACGGCCTTGTACGCAAGCTCGATCTTCTTGACTCCCAGTTTCTGCAACTCCGCCCGTATCGATTCGCTCCGCTGCGCCGCTTCCGCCGCCGCCCGCGTCTTGTGATTCTCCGCGATCAGCTCGTTCACCCGTTTCTCCAGCGTTTCCCGCCGTTTCTGCTCTTCCCCGAGCTCCGTCTTCCCAGCCATGAACTCCGTCAGCACTTCCCGAATCGCCCCCCTCAAATCCGCGTTCTTTCCGGGATCTTCATTCTGGCTCCTGACTTCTGACTCCTGACTACTTCGGTCTTCATTCTGACTTCTGACTCCTGGCTCCTGACTACTTTCTTCCATCAATCTCCTCCACGATCCGATCCTTCACGTCCTGCCTCGAATCGCTCAAGAATTTCAGCGACAGTTTCTTGAAAATCTCCTTCTTCAGCGTGGGCGACTCCACCCCTAACGCCAGAAGCTGCTGCGCGTCCGTCAATTCCGTCGTAAAGTCCGCGATGTCGAACTCGTCCATCCCCGTCACGCTGATCGCGAGCCCGTCCTCGCGCGCCGCCTCCATCGCTTTCAGCACCCGCCGGATCTGATCTTTCACTGCATCGGCGTAGGTGCTCAGGACTTCCTGTGTGATCGAGAAATCCAGCTGCTTGCTGATCCCCGATTGCGCTTTGTCCAGCGACCCTCCCGCCTGCGCCAGGTAGCACACCCGATAAATTTCTTCTTGCAGCGATTTCAGATTGTCCGCCGCAATCTGATAAACTTTGCCCTCCGGCTCCGTCCACCCGAATTTATCGCCCGGTCCCAGTTGGATGTAGTAACTCTCGCCCACCATCTGACTCCACTCCCGATCCGAGTAAACCACCGGCATCGCGAACAGCCCCATGGTCAGCGCCCACGCCAGCGCGTTCGATTTATTGAAGTGCTCTAGTTGCAGCAGCCCCGCCCGATTCAGCATCCACAGGCCCTCCGGAATCCGCAGCGGAAACAGCGGCACGCGCCCCAGTTTTGCCAGCCCGTGCGTCCCCTGATCCATCAATTTCACCGCCCCCGTCTCTCTGTCCGTCCAGCCCCATGCGTCAGCTTGGGGCTTCCCGGCTTCGGGCTTCCCGATCGACCCCGGTGCCGATTCACCCGCGGTTATGTTCAAGCCCCAGCCGTCAGGCTGGGGATTCCCGCTCGATCCAAATTCGGTCTGCTTATAAATCCGATAATTCGTCTTGTCGTAGTACGCCCACCGGATCTCCGTGCGCCAATCCGCGTCTTCCACTCGATCCTTCTTGACCGACTTTGTCCGGATCACCACCCACTCGTAATTCCCCTGATCGTCCAGGCTCCAATTGATGACATCCTCTGCGCGGTAGTCCACCAGGTACGCCCGCGACGCGCCCGCCGCGTCCTCTTCCCCGCGGCTCGCCGCTTTTTGCTCCGTCCCCGAAGTCGCCCGAGGAAAATCCACCAGCAAAAAACTGGTCCCCGCGACAATCGTCTCGATCAATTGCCGCCGGCACAAATCCGACAGCCTGGTTCCCTTGCGATCCGCATCCTCCACCAGTTCCCCAAAGAACTGCTTGGCCGGTTCGTTCTTGCCTTCAAACGTCAGCACCGGCTCGCGCCGCACCACCGTCGACGCATACCAGTCCACGATGGAGCCGATATAGTTTTCGTAAAACACGCGGGTCAGCCGTTCCTGGTAGACATCGCCCGGCTCCCGCTGGCGGCGAACCAGGTAGTGCTGCGCGTGCAACCGAAACTGGTCGCCTCCCGCATACAGGTCCCGGTATTGCCGCCAGATCTGCTTCCGTAACTTGTATTCCGGATGTTCCCGGTCGATATCAAACACGCATGTTCTCCTGTCCCCTTCTCTACTGAGCCGCGACTGTCAAGGAGCGGCACTCCCAGCTTCCTTCATCGCTCAACTTCCCACCCACCCGAACTTGACTCCTGACTTCTGACTCCTGACTCCTGACTTCTTCCCCTACATCAACCTCTGCGCCCGCTCCCCGATCGGCGGCAGCCCATTGCACTCCTGCCACACCAGATACCCCAGCGCATCCGACAAGTGCGTCCGATTCGGATCGCGATCTTTATCCATCACCTGGCTGTTCTCCTTGTACGCCACCCGCTCGAAATCCTTGATCAATTCCTTACAGCGCGGATGCACCTGCAACCTCCGCGCCCCCGCCGCCGATTCCAGCTTCGCGTTCATCAGCGTCACTCGATCCCTCACCGCCGGATTCGATGTCGGAATCCGAAAGTCCACCATTCCATGCCCGCCATTCTTGAAATGCTGCTTCAAAATCGCCACGTCCGTCGTTCCCGACGTCTGCAGCCGCGCCCCCGTCGCATCCGCGTACACCACCAATCCGCCCGCATGCGACGGAAACCGCCGCTCGAATTCCTCGCAGGCGTCATACGTGCTCGCCCGGCTCAACACGATCTCATCGAGCACCCTCACCTGCTCCCCAATCACCTGCGCCACCACCGAGCTCATGGGGTCGACGTTGAAATCCAGCGCCCACAACAACGGCCACCGCTCATCCACCGCCGCTGCCTCTGAAACATTTCCGTCCCGTTCAAACGCGTAATACACTTTGTCCGCGCTCAGGCTCAAATATTCGCCGAGCGCCTCCTGCTGATAAAAGTGTGCGTCATAGCTGCTCTTTAACCGTGTGTAATAATCTGGAACTCGTTCCAACAAAAAGCGATTTTCAAACGCCGGCGCCGAAATCGTCTCATATCCTTCCACTTTGTTCGCCACGAACCGCTCGTAAACCCAGTCGTATCCCTTCGGCGTCCACACCGCGAATCCGCACAACCGCGACGCCTTGGGATCGCGCAGGCGCCCTTCCAATCTCAGCCACGCGTCTTCGGACGTATAAGTCAGCTCGTCCAATCCGAACCACGCCAGATTGCTCCCGCGCAATCGCTCGAACTCTTCCACCGCCCGAAACAAAATCTTCGATCGCGTCTCGCGCAGAACCAGCAGATTCTCCGCGCGATTCCACTCGTGCGGAATCCTGTTGCTTTCCAAAATCTCAAACAGCGCCGGTTGTATCGCGTCGCGCAGCATTGGATACGTCGGTGCGCCGATCAATCCGGTCCGCCCCGCGTTCACATAACTCAGCTTCAAAGCCTCGTGACACAGTGCCTGGCTCTTTCCCGACCCGATCGGTCCCGAAAACCCCTTGAACCTCGCCGTCGAGTCGTGAAACCTCTGTTGCGAAGGCAGCCGGCCGTACGCTATTCCCCGCAGCGCACAGTCTGTGGCGCGGGCCGCCAGGCCTGCCGAGCCGAGAGTCATCTCGGCTTTTCTTCCCTTCGCGCGCGAACGCTCTCCTGGCTTCTCTATCACCGCGACTAAGAGCGAATCCTTGCCCCCGCTCACTTTTCCGGCTCCACTTCCGTCTTCGCCGGTTCCACCCACGTCACCCGGAGCTCCTGGATCTCCTCGTCTTCCAGATCCTTCTGCAATTGAATCAGCCGGATATAGTCGCCCAGCGTCGCCTTCGCGTCCTTCTTCAACTTGATCTCGACGTTCCTCCGGATCGTGGCGATGATCGCCGCCTGCGTTCTCTTCCGCGCGGGCGTCTTCCGCGCGGGCGTCTTCGGATCGCCCGGCTCCCCCATTGGTAGGAATCGTCCCCCCTGGCCTCGTTCCGGGACGGGCGGCGGCAACCTCTTTTTTCTTGGATTCGATTTACTTGTTCCCATCAGCCCGTAATTCCTCTCACGGCTGAAGCTTACGCTGCGTCCGCAAATCCACGCCGCGGACCTTCAGCCTAAAGTCAACAAAACGGAGGGATTTAAAGTTTGAAAATTTCTTGTGACCGCTTTTTTGTGGGGCAGGGCCATGCCCTGCCAATTGAGGCGCGACGTCGATGTGGGGCCGCCAATCTTGGCGGCAAGCCTGCTTTCTAGCAGGCTTCGACTCGTTTCATGAGGCGCGACAGCTTGTGGGGCAGGCGATCTTGTCGCCTGCCATTCCCGAAAACCCTACTCGTACCTCAACGCGACCAGTGGGTCCACTCGGCTCGCACGGCGCGCCGGGACATATCCCGCCATCGCCGCGACCAGCGCCAGCAGCACCGTGCCGCCCGCCAGCACTCCGAAATCCGCGGGCTGGACTCCATACAACTGCGAATTCACGGCGCGCCCCAGCCCGTACGCTACCGGCAAAGCCACGGCGATCCCGATCCCTGCCAGCAGGGTGACCTCCCGCATCACCAGCCATACCACGTGCCCGCGCTCCGCGCCCAGCGCCATCCGCACGCCGATTTCGCGCGTGCGCCGCGCAACGCTATACGCCATCACTCCATACAAACCGATGGCCGCCAGCAGCGTGGCGAGGCCGCCGAAGAAACTCGAGAGCGCGGCGATCATCCGGTCGATGTAAATCGAGTCGTCGATCTCGGTTTGCATGGTCTTCAAGCCGTACACCGGCAGATTCGGATCGAGCGCGGCCACGGCGCCGCGCAGCGCCCCGCCCAGCGACTTCTCGTCGCCCGCGGCCCGCACAAAGAACGTCATGTCTTCAATGGTCGAATCCTGCATCCACGGGAGATACATCGTGCGCTTGGTCTCCTCCCTTAGCGTCCGGTACTTTCCGTCGCGAACCACCCCGACGATCTCGATATTCAGGTCCTTCCCAAATCCCGCGTGGCGCCCCAGCGGATTTTCTTTTCCGAAAAAATAACGCGCCATGGTTTCGTTGATCACCGCCACCGGCGGAGCCTTGAACGCATCGCGGCGCGTGAACTCCCGCCCGGCGATCAGCGGAATCCCCATCGCCGAAAAATATCCCGGCCCGATCCAGTTTGTGTGAGGACTCATGTTCTCGCCGGGCTTCGGTTCATAGCCTTCCACTCGCACCGTGCTCTGATTGGCGTCTCCCGAGAGCGGGGCAATCTCCACTGATGTGACCGCTCGCACCCCCGGAATTGCCGCCGTGGAATCCTCCAGCCGCTCGAACAGTTGCTGCATCCGCTGCTGCGAATATCCGTTGAGCGACGCATCGATCGAAAAACTCACCAGGTGGTCCGCTCGAAACCCCGGATCGACGTCCTTCAATTTGTAGAGACTCCGCGCGAACAATCCCGCGCCCACCAGCAACACCAGCGACAACGCGATCTGCCCGGCGACCAGCGTCATTCGCAGCCGGGCTTGACCGGCGCTCGCCGACACGCTGGATGCCTGATCCTTCAACGCGGACGAAATTGCCGGCCGCGTCGATTGCAGCGCCGGAGCCAGCCCGAACAACATCCCTGTCAGGAGCGACAGCCCCAGCGCGAAAAACAACACGCGCAGGTCGGGAGCCGTCGAGAGCGCCTCACTCGCGCCCGACGCCGGGAGGAATTTCAGAAGCACGCGTCCGCTCCAATACGCGATAACCAGCCCCGCGATTCCTCCCGCCAGCGCCAGCGTCGTGCTCTCTACCAGCAACTGCCGGATCACCCGCCCGCGACCCGCGCCCAACGCCAGCCGAACGGCGATCTCTTTCTGCCTCGCCGCCGCCCGCGCCAGCAGCAGATTCGCGACGTTCCCGCACGCAATCAGCAGTACTAGACCGACCATTCCCATCAGGACCGCCAGTGGTCTCGAGAATTGCTGCCGCAGTGAGGACTGACCTCTGGAGACGTCTTCCACGATCAGAGGCTTTTTCACGTAGCGCTGCCGGAAAGCGTCGGTACTGTCGGGATATACACTGAGTTCAGATTCGAGAATCTGTTTCCAGAGCACCTGCATCGCAGCGCCGGCTTGCTCGCGCGTTACCCCCGGCTTCAGCCGCGCGATCGAATAGGTCCACTGGCTGCGGCGATTTTCGAGATCGTTCCAGGTCGGCGTCATCACCGGTTTCATCATCATCGGAACGAAAATATCGAGCGCCTTCCCGACCTCCACTCCCAGAAATCCACGCTGCGTCACACCCACGATCGTCATCGGTTGGCCGTTCACGCGCACGCTGCGGTTCAGCACGGAGGGATCGCCCGCGAAGCGCGACTGCCAGAAACCGTAACTCAAGATGACCAGCGGATGCCCGTTTACCCGCACATCATCGTTCTGCGTGAACATTCTGCCGATGGCCGGGCCAACGCCCAGCACGTCAAAATAGTTTCCGCTCACGAGCTCGCCGTGCACGCGCTCGGTTCGCTCCGACGCGGTGAAACTCAACGCCAGGGGCCACCGCGCCAGGATTCCCGAGAAAACCTGGTTGCGATCCCGGAGATCGCGATAGGCTGGATAGGAAATGCAATCGCGATTGCACCGCTGCGATCCCGAAAAGGGTCCCTCGCCTGGATACATTCGCACCAGTTCCTGAGGATTTTTGACCGGCAGGGCGCGCAGTAAGACCTGATCGAGGAGGCTGAAAATCGCCGTGTTCGCGCCGATTCCCAAGGCCAGCGATCCCACCGCAACTGCTGTAAAGACAGGACTTTTGCGCAGATTGCGGAGCGCGTAGCGAAGTTCGTCGAGGACCATATCACTTAAGACGCCGAAGGCGGCAGCGCGTTGGTCGCCAAAGACCAACTATTCGACGACCTTTATTCCACCACCGGCTCCGCGGCGCGGTCGATCACCAAATTGTGTGGGGCAGGGCCATCCCTGCCAACGTGAGGCCGCGAGTCTGTTTTATACAATGGGCGGCAGGCTTGCTTTCTACCAGGGGTCGTGTTAAAATACTCGAAACGGAGGAAAAGACCTTGTTATCAACAGTAAGGCTTCTGTGTCTAGCCGCGATTGGTGCATCGATGATGCACGCCGGCGTCATCACCCTGACCACTCCTGGAACCGAATACCCCGGCGGGATCTATACACTGGGTTTTGAGTTCACTCCAGTGGTCGATATTTCGGTCACCAGCCTGGAAGTGTACGACTCTGGCATGGGTGTTTTGGGGAGCGACGCCACGGTGGGGATTTGGGACATCTCGGGGGATTTGCTGACCTCCGCCACGGTGCCGAGCGGATCCACCGCTAATGACGGCTACTTCTCGTCCGTTTCGATCTCTCCCCTCAGCCTCACAGCCGGCGTGGACTATGTAGTCGGAGCTTACCTCGACGCCCAGGCGAGCTCCTACAATACCGGCCAAGGAGGGAGCGGAAGCGTGGACCCGAATATCACCATCATCCAAGACATGTATATCGATAATGGTGGTTCTTTTGCCTTCCCTGGCACCACCGCCGGCGATGCGGGGGGAGCATGGCTGGGTGGCAGCTTTGGTTACGCCGCATCAACAACTCCCGAGCCAGGCAGCTTCCTGTTGGTCACAGCAGGGCTCGCGGCCTTTCTGGCGCGGCGGCTGCGGCGCGCGTAATACTCGTTGAAGCGCGTTCTTGGTCCACTCGCCTATTCCACCACCGGTTTGGCGGCGTGATCGATCACCAGCGATGTGGGGCCGGCAATCTTGCCGGCAAGCCTGCTTTCTAGCAGGCTTCGACCTGCCCCTATTCCACCACGGGCTTCTGCGCGTGATCGATCACCAACACGTCCAGCGGCGCCTTGCGCGCTTCGAGCTTCAACCCCAACTGCTCCTGAAGGGAGGCAAACAGAGACGGGGATGAATCTCCCGGGAGCACCGATCGCTCTCCATCCTCGTCTGACAGACCTGGCCGGGTTACCTCAATGGCGGGTGTCCAGGTCAATCTGAAATCGAACACGCCGGGTACCGCGGTTGCGTCTAACACCGGGGTGCCCAGCAGATCGGAAAGGGTCTGCGCCAGCTCCACCATCGACACCCGTTGCCCATCGATCGCGTTGCGGCGCAGGTTGATGTGCCCCGGACCGGGTTCCACTTCGTGAATCTTGAGACCGGTCTTCAGCACCGTCATCGCGTAACCGGGAACCATTTTCGTGTCCCGATGGAAGTCCAGTTTGAAGCGATCTTTCAAGAGCGTCTGAAGCATGGCCATGAGCTGCGGCTCGGCCGCGGGGCTCTTGGCCGTGGCCTCGATATCGTACCGCTCCGTTTCGGCCCACTTGGGGCCGCCCGGCAACTGCGCGACCTTTACGCCGTAGGCCAGACGGATGCAATCCTTCAGCGTTTTATTTCGAATGTTGAGCTTGCCGGGAAGAGTGTTGTAGCTGGAACTGGTCTCGATCGTTTTGTTCGACTTAATGTAGGCGGACGCGAAGGTGGGAGTGATCTGGGCGGAGCACAGGTTCAGTGAAAGGGGCAGGGCGGCAAAGATGAGGACCAGTCTGTTCATAAGGAACGAAGCATTTTTTTGACCGCTCCCTTGGCGCAAGCGCAGCTTGGTCGCGGCTCGTGATCAGTATTTTACCAGCGTCGCGGGCTCCACGTTCGGATCCACCACCCACATCTGCCGCCCGTGAAAGTACGCGGCGAGTTGCGCGTCGCGCTCCGGACCCAGATCGCGTGCCCACACGATGCGGGCCGCGTCGATATCGGCCGCGGTGTAAATCCACGGAAGCAGGTTGTACGGATCGGTTTTGGTTTTGACGAACACCAGGTGCTCGCCGGGGATGCGCTCCAGCGCGCGCGTGACGCGCAGCTTGTTCATGTTGCCCTGCACTTTGCAGCACCACGATTGGTAATTCAGGTTCTGCGTGTAGGGCAATCCCAGGTTCTGCGCGCCGATTCGCAGGGCGAGCACCAGCGCCATGGTGGCGAGGAGCATCGGGATGATTGGTATTCGTTTGGCGTGAAAATGGCGGCAGCACTCGATCACAATGGCGATAATCACGGCCGTCGCCGGGGCAAGATAATGCGGGGAGGCCGCGCCTTCGAGAAGAATCGCGAAGACGCCGCCTGCCAAGCCCCAGATCAGCATGGGTTTGCGCCGATATACGCGGCCGATCATGATGAGCGGAACCGTGAGCGCGGGGCCGAGGAAAAATCGCCAGTATTCCTGGAGGCGAAACGTCAGATATTCGACGAAGTCGATGGGCCCGTCCACTTTTTCGCGCTCACCCAACTCGTAGTCGTAATAATTCTTTAGCTCGATATTGCGAAACTCGATTTTGGGCGGCGGCGTCCACGCGAGGCCCATCGGCCAGCCATAAGCCTTTTGGTTCACTTGATATGCGGTCACGAAGGGACTGCCGGTGACGTGTGAAAAATACACGCCCATGGCGACCACCGCCGCGCCCGCTATCGCCACGGCCGGAATCGCCATCGTGATTAAACCGCGGATGTTAGCGCGCAGCTTCCAGGCAAGTACGCCGAGAAACGGAAGACTGTAGAGCGCGCCTTCGAAGGGTCGAGTGGTGATGAGGATGGCGAGGCCGAGGCCCAAAATCGCTCCGGAGCTAATGAAGGCCAGCGGCTCAGGTGGGGCGGGTCCCCTGACCCGCGCGCGACCTCTGGTCGCGGAAATGGATCGCTCGACGAGACCGGCCAGGGGGCCGGTCTGCGGGTCAGGGGACCCGCCCCACATTTGCCTCAAGATTCGTGGAAAGGCGCCCATGATCAGCGCGCCTCCCGCGGCGGGGAGAAATCCGCCGTGATAGGCGTTCACCCAATAACTGCCGATCCCGAATCGCAGGGCGGCCAGGGCGACGCCCGCCAGCGCCCATCGAGCGGGCATCCATCCGCGCAGCGCCCAGTAAAGAACCAGCAGAAACGCGAAGCATTCCGCGAGCACGCCGGCCCATGCGCTGCCGATCAGGGCGCGACCGGCCGCGAGCACCGCAGCCTGCCCCGGAAAATAATCCGACGCGTAATGCGGCTGCTGGATCACTTGCAGCGTTTCAAAATGCTGCCAGTAGGGATGCGTGGGATTGGCGACGCGGCCTTCGAGCAAAGTATCGGCGAGCAGCAGATGGCTGAACTCGTCGCTAACCACGGGGACGGGCGAATGCAGAAGAGGGAGCAGGGCCAGGCGCAAGGCGACGGTGCCGCCGGCAATCAGCAAGGCTGCCCTGGCGGGGTGTTGCAGAAACCAGCGACGCCGGCGAAGAGCCGGCAGCGCTGGTTGTTCCCGATGCGATCGGCTGCCCCACAACCATCCACGCTTCCAGGCCCACCATCCCAGTCCGATGAGAGCGATTTCGAGCAGATTGAAATCCTGGCGGAGGCCCTGCCACAGGCCGCCGAGCGTCATCATCAGAATTTCTAGAACGCGCATTGGGTTAAGCGAGCCGCGCTGACCGGTTTCTCAAACCGCGCATGAGGGCGGGGACAAATCGGAGGAGCCCGGAATCCCCACCGTGACGAGTGGGGCTTGAAGGCCGATGGCCGCGCGCAGTCAGCGGCTACTTGCACTGCGTCTACTTGCACTGTCCTTTGGCGTGCTTGTAGTCGGCTTTGCAGGCGGCCTTGGCCTGCTTGGTCCTCGCGTTCAGCTTGCAGAACTTGTACATCGAAGAAATGCGGGTCTTGCAAGTGGCTTTGGAACCGGCGGCTTGCGCGAGTCCAGGAAGCGCGATGGCGAGAATCAGGCCGGCAATCGCGAATCGCATTTTCAAGCTCCTTCTGGTTAAGCTTCTTATGGGCGAACCACGGGTCTCAAAGGCCGCCCTACTGACCGATTATCGGACGATTTCAACGCGAGCATTAGACCGCCGCGGCGGCCAGTACTATGCCTCGCGGGCGTCACGTCACAACGCGCTCCCTTACGGTCGCGGTTCCGAAAAGCAGCGCGCTTCCTGACGGGCGCGCCTCAAGGGGCAGGGCATGGCCCTGCCCCACATTATGGTCGCGGTTCCGAAAAATGAGCGCGCGCCCTGACGGGCGCGCCTCGAAGAAGCCAGCTTGAAAGCTGGCTTGCCGCCAAGATTGGCGGCCCCACATCGACGGGCGCGCCTCAATTGGCAGGGCATGGCCCTGCCCCACGTTATCCCTCCGTTTCTTCCACCAAACGCTCTACCGACATTGTATAAATCGCCGGCTTGCCGTGCTGATCGCTCGAGAAAAACACGCGCTGGCTGTTGGGCGAAAACACGGGCGCGACCATTTTCGGATCGCTGGCGCGATGCTCGGCCAAGGTCAGCTCGCGCCGCACTGCGCGAACCAGCAACAACACGTGCGGCGACGCCTTGCTGCCGCTGGCGCCCACGAACACGGTCGCGTCCGCGTTGGGACCGAAGCCTACGAACTGGGTGGTGGGCGCGAGCATCTTATCCTCATTCGTATCGGGGGTGAACTCGCGCAGATTGTGGAGTTTGCCGCGCTCGGCGGGATAGTTGAGATACAGCACCGTGCGGCCGTCCGGACTCCACTCGGCCGGGCCGGTTTCGCCGTCGACGAGGCGCAGACGGTAATCCTGGGCGGCATCGTAGTTGACGAGCCAGACGCCGGCTGCCCGTCGATACAAAATCGACGCGCGGCGGGGGCGCGGAATCGGATCGCGAATTTCGTCGTCGGTTTCGGCCAGCTTCACGGCTCCGCCCTTCGCCATATTGACCAATTGCAGCCGGTACTTACCGGCTTTTTTGTCGACTGGTCTTTCAACGACGGCCGCATATAATCCGTCTTCGGCGACGCTCAATCCGCCGCATTCGAATCCCGCGGGCAGACGATAAACTTCGCGCTCATGCATGCTCGACAAGTTCGATTCCATGACGCGGGCGCCATCGGCGTAGCAGAAGCCGTGACCGTCGGCGAGCAGAGTGAGCGAAGCGGGGTCCAGATTCTCCGCCTCGGTAAGCTGCCGCGACTGGCCGTTCTTGAGATCCATACGGAACGCTTCGTAACGTCCGGTGACATTGGAGGCGTAGAGCATGAAGTTGTGTTTCGAAATCGGGCGGTTGTAGCATGCCGGCAAAATACTGGTATAGGCGGGATCGGTGAGGCGGGTCACCGGGAATTCCGTGGAGGGATCGGCGTAGCGGAAAGTGGCGGCTGGAAAATGCCGCCCTTTTGAGCCGATTTCGGCGGCGAATCCGGCAGCGCGTATGGCGACGGCGGCCGCGGGAATTGAGGAGAGAAACCAGCGCCGCGAACGTGCCGCAGCTTCACGGCTCGGCTTCATACCCCGATGTTATCACGCGGCAAGACGCGCACCCCAGTTCTCGGGCCGGGCTTGGGCCGGCCGCCATACTGTAGATCACTTAGAGAATTTGGGCCGCTCCCTTGGCGCAAGCGCAACTTGGTCATGGCTCGGAAGAGGTCCCCGGCTTGTAATGACACAGTCATTACGTTATGCTACGCTGGTTTCGGAGCGGAGGAATTCTCATGTCTACTTCTCAACCGGCAACGACCAAGCGCGATACTCTGAACCTCCGGATCAAGCCGGAGCTGCGCGGACTTATCGACCGGGCGGCGGAGCTGTCGGGCAGAACCCGGACGGATTTCGTGCTGGAGGCCGCGCGTCACGCCGCCGAGAGCGCGCTCTTAGACCGCACGGTATTCGTGGTCAGCCGCAAAGCCTACGCCGAGTTCCTGGTACGGCTGGATGCGCCACCGCGTCCGAATGCCCGGCTGCGCCGCTCCCTGCAAACGGCCCCGCCATGGGAGAAGTAAGCGGCCTGGCGCCGCCGGAGCCACTCGCGGATCACCACGGCTTCGAGGATTTCCGCTCCGGGGAGGCCTCGCTTGACGACTGGCTGAAGCGCCGGGCGCGTGCCAATCAAGTGAGCGGCGCGTCGCGCACCTATGTCGTTTGCGAAGACAAACGCGTGATCGGCTATTATGCGCTGGCTTCGGGCGCGGTCGCGGTGGAAGGCGCTCCCGGCCGGTTCAGGCGGAACATGCCAAACCCCATCCCGGTCGCAGTGCTGGCCCGCCTGGCCGTGGATCGCGATTGGCAGGGGCGGGGCATCGGTCGCGCCCTGTTCCGGGACGCCGCGCGCCGCGTGGCGCATGCAGCCGATGCGATCGGAATTCGCGGCATCGTGGTTCAGGCAATATCGGAGGAGGCGAAAAAGTTCTATCTGGCGCTTGGCTTCGACCCGAGCCCGCGCGAGCCGATGACCCTGATGGTCACGTTGACCGACGTCCGGGCCGCTCTTTCGCAAGAACCGGATTTGCGGCCTCTGTAAGTTGTGAGCGCACTCACATGCCAAGCGCGGTCAGCGAATCGGCCCGGCCACAAAAGAGCTTTGCCAAGTGTCATGATGACTAGAGCATAGTTCCCCATGTCCACTTCCGGAATCATTGGCGAGGAGATCGACAGGCAGGCCGCGCTGGCCCGCGCTGCGCTCCAAAACATTTCTGGCGTTGACGTGGGCGCGAGGGAGTTGCTTCCGCGTGCCGTCCTCGATCTGCTTGGGCCCTATTCGGCAGCGCTTTACATTGCGGAGCGGGTGGTCGAATCCGAGATCTTCGACCGGGAACTGGTTCAGTCTCTCCACTCCAAATTGCTCCCGCTCGAACGCATGGCCGACGACATGCTCGCCTCGGCCAGGAACCGCGGGTACTTCGACGATCCGGATGCAGCCGAGCCGCTGCGTTGGCTGGAGACCTGCAACGAGCAGGTGAAGGACTGTATGGTGGCGTTCGAGTCCATGCTGGACCCGCAGCTTGGCGACATCATGACCGCGGCGAGCGAGGAGCGCCAGCGGGGCGAGACTGTTCCACTGGACTCGATCCGCTGAGTGGCCCCGTATAGCGTTTCACTATCCCGAACGGCCGAAAAGTACTTCGAGAGGTCCGACGCGCCGACCCGTGAGCGGCTGCGGCAGAAGTTCGAGAAGCTGAAAGCTGATCCGTTCGACCCGCAGAACTCAAAACCGCTGAGGGGCCGGAATGATGAGAGATCGGCGAGAGTCGGAGGGCTTCGAATCCTTTTTCGCGTGGACGGCGCGGATATCGTCATCGCGGACATTGGGCCCCGGGGCGAGATCTACAAGCACGGGCAGTAGTCGCGCCAGGGGCAGTGGCGGCCAGAATCACTTAAGGAATTTTAGGCCGCTCCTTTTAGTCGCGGCTCGGAAGTCGCGGTTCAGTTAAACACGCACTCCCTTACGGTCGCCCCTAATTGGCAGGGCACGGTCCTGCCCCACGTAATCGGTCGCGGGTGGTTAAGCGGGTTTGGCTTTCTTGAAGACGCGCTTCAGGACCGTCATGGCGCGATCGACGTCCTGCTCGGTCAAAATGTACGGCGGCAACATGCGCAGCACGAAATCGTGCGTACAGTTGATGAGCACGCCTTCCTCCATCGCGTCGAGCACGATCTGGTTGCCGGGAATGGCCAGCTCGATGCCGAGCATCAATCCGAATCCGCGAATCTCTTTCACGAACGAATGCTTTTTGGCGAGTTCGTTGAGGCGCATGCGGAAATAGCCGCCGATGTGGATGATATTGGGGAGCAGCTCGTCGAGAATATCGAAAAACTCGAGGGCCACGCGGCACGCGAGCGGTCCGCCGCCGAAGGTCGATCCATGCATGCCGGAGCCGATGGTCGCCGCGGCGCGCTCATTGGCGGCGATCACGCCCAGCGGAATCCCGCAGGCCATCGGCTTGGCCGCGATCATGACGTCGGGCAGCACCACGGGCTCCAGCATCTGATAGGCGAAATACGTGCCGGGGCGTCCCACGCCGCACTGAATTTCGTCGAAGATCAGCAGGGCGTTGGCTCGGTCGGCCAGCTCGCGGGCTTTGCGAATGTAGTCGGTGCTCAGGGGATAGACGCCGCCTTCGCCCTGCACCAGTTCGAGCACGATGGCGGCGGTCCGATCGCTGACTACCTGTTCGAGCGCGGTGATGTCGTTGCGGGGCACGAAGTGGACGCCGGTGAGCAGAGGCTCGAAATCGCGTCGGTATTTTTCCTGGCCGGTGATGGAGAGCGCGCCCATGGTTCGGCCATGGAACGAATTTTCAATGGCGATGAATTCGAACTTTTCGGGATGGATTTTGCGGCCGTGCGCGCGCGCCATTTTGAGCGCGCCTTCCATGGATTCAGTGCCGGAGTTGGTGAAGAAGCAGCGATTGAGGCCGCTGACGCGGGCGATGCGGGCTGCGAGCGGTCCCTGATACTCGTTGTAGTAAAGATTGGAGGTGTGCAGAATCAGCGCGGCCTGTTCGCGAATCACTTTGGTGAGCCGCGGATGGGCGTATCCCAGCGCGTTCACGCCGATGCCGGCGATCAGATCCAGATAGCGGTTGCCGGCGGTCGAGTAGACGTAGCAGCCTTTACCACGATGCAGGACCAGCGGGTAGCGGGCGTAGTTCTGAACCAGAAACTGCTTTTCGAGATCGACGACATTTTCGACGACAGGCGGTGGAGCCGTGGCGGTTTCCATACATTCATCATAAACAGTTACGACGGAGGATCAGGCCAGGGAGAAAAGATCGGGAAACAAAAGCTCGCCGGGGCACATCTAAAGGACAGGACCAGTGTCATTGTGAACCAAGACCAGGAACGGCCGCAGGTTGCCCGCGATCCGGTGCTGACGGACATGAGTTGTCCGAAATGCGGCATGGAAATGGAGCCGATCGACAGCGGGGCCGAGGGTCCGGCGGTGGAGCAGGTTCGGCTTTGCCCGCGGTGTTACCTGGTCACGTGGACCGACGAACATGGCCTCCACTTGCGACAGGGAGTCCCGATGAAGGACGGCGCGCCGGCGAGTGCGGACTCGAGCCGGGTGCCGACCTGGACCGCCGGCGAACCCCAAGATTGCTGAGGGCCGCGCGTTGCTGATGAGCGCTCCATCGGTCGCGCCGCGCGAAAACGGTGTCGACATGAGTGTCGACACGGCACGCAAGGTGCGTGCGCCACGTCGGAACGCCCTCTCTGACGGTCGCGCCTCATAACCGCTCCCCTGGCACAAGCGCAGCTTGGTCGCGGTTCGTTGAGAATTAAGAATTACTTGAGGAAGAAACTTTGGGCCGCTCCCTTTGGTCGCGGCTCGGAAGGCACGCACTCCCTGAGGGTCGCGCCTCAATTGGCAGGGCACCCGGTCGGCTTCGCCTCCACGGGCAAGTGGCCCTGCCCCACACGGTTGTTGAGACAATAAGAGTCTCATGCGAGCGGTGATCACGGCCGGGGAAATTCCGGCTTCAGGCGAACTGCGCGTGCCGTTTGGCGCGATCATCACTCCGTCGGCGCGCGATCTGGCGAAAGAGCTGGGCGTGAAGATCGTCGAGATGGCCAAGGGCGAGACGGCCGCGCCGGCGACGCCCGAGTGCACGGTCGCGATCGGCTGCGACCACGGCGGATTCGAGATGAAACAAAAACTGCTCCCCGTGTTTGACGACTACGGGCTGACAGTGCGCGATATCGGCGTGGATTATCCCCAGCCGGTGGACTACCCCGACATCGCAAAACAGGTCGCCGAACTGGTGGCGGGCGGCGCGGCGTCGCGCGGCGTGATCATCGACGGCGCTGGGATAGGCTCGGCGATGGTGGCCAACAAGTTTCCCGGAATTCGCGCGGCCCTATGTTACGATAAAGCTTCCGCGCGCAACAGCCGCGAGCACAACGACGCCAATGTGTTGACGCTGGGCGGGCGCCTGTTGACGCAAACGCAGGCCGAGGATGTGCTTCGCACCTGGCTCTCCACTCCTTTCGGCGGCGGGCGTCACGCGGCTCGCGTGGAAAAGATCAAAGAAATCGATCGGGTGAATCTAAAGTGGACGCGCACGAGCTAGATCGTCTGGTGGCCGAGATCGGCGAGGAGATTCTGGCGCGCTGCGCCGGCGTGCCCAATGCGGCCGTGCCGATTGCGTCGCGGGAAACTCCGGGCGGGGAAGGGCTGAATATTCCCGACGTCGTATGTCCCGGCTGCACGCAACGCTGCCCGCAGACGTGCGCGCGAAAATCGAAAGAGATTCTGGCGGCGGGCGCCGAGCGGCTTTCGGCGAGCGACACACTCACGGGCATCGACGCGAGCATCGCGCGATCCATCGATCACACGCTGCTGCGGCCGGAAGCGACGGCATCGGATATCCGCAAGTTATGCAAAGAAGCCCGCAAGTACGGCTTCGCGAGCGTGTGCGTGAATCCGTATTGGGTGGCGCTGGTGGCGGGCGAATTGGCCGGATCGCCGGTGAAGGTGTGCACCGTGGTGGGATTTCCGTTGGGCGCGAACACGACGGCGGTCAAAGTCGCCGAAACAGAAGGCGCGATTCGCGTGGGTGCGCAGGAAATCGACATGGTGCTGAATATCGGCGAGCTGCGCGGCGGAAATTACGATGTAGTTCGCGGGGACATTCGCGCGGTAGTGAACGCGGCGCATGCAGGCGGCGCGATCGTCAAGGTGATTCTTGAAACCGCGCTGCTCGACGATAACCAAAAAGCCATCGCGTGCACGCTGGCAAAACTTGCGGGCGCGGAATTTGTCAAAACCTCCACCGGCTTCGGACCGCACGGCGCCACGGTGCACGATATCGCGCTGATGCGGCAGGTGGTGGGCGGCGAGATGGGAGTGAAGGCCTCGGGCGGAATCCGCACGTTGGAGGACGTGAAGAGCATGGCGGCGGCCGGAGCGACGCGCATCGGAGCCAGCGCCAGCGTGAAAATTGTCGAGGCGACGGCGAGATAGCGCGGCGGATCGCATGGCCACGACTCGAAAATCAGCGGTGTTTCGCGAGCGCGCCGAACTGCTCGACTTCCTGCTGGAAGTATCGCGGGTGACGGCGGAAACGCTGGATCTGGACAAGCTGCTCGAAAACGTGGCGCAGATCGTCAAGACCGTGGTGCCGTACGATCTGTTCGCCATCCTTTTGTATAGCGAGCGCGCGCAAGGCCTGCGGGTTCGCCACTCGATCGGCCATCGCGATGAAGTGGTTCGGAGCCTGGTGATCCCGCTGAGCGAGGGCGTCACGGGGGCGGCGGCAACTTCGCGCATGCCGGTGCTGGTGGACGATGTCACGCAAGACCCGCGGTATTTGAACGCGCTCGACGCGGTGCGCAGCGAACTGGCGGTGCCGATGACGGCGCGCGGGAAGCTGGTGGGCGTGCTGGACGTCCAATCGACGCGGGTGAAGGCGTATTCGGACCAGGATCGCGCGATGCTGCGGTTGATCGGTGCGCGCGTGGGGGCTTCGATCGACAATGCGCGATTATATCTGCGGGTGGAGCGGCAAAACCGGACGCTGAAGACGCTGACGCGGCTGTCACAGGAGTTCAGCTCGATCTTGAATCTGGACGACCTGCTGGGAAAAATCGCAGCGACCGTCCGGACGATGATCAACTACGACGCGTTCAGCGTTCTTCTAGTCGATCGAGAACGGAAGGTTCTGAAACATCGTTTCAGCGCGCGTTACGACGAGCGGGTGAACCTCGACAATATTCCGCTGGGCAAGGGAATCACGGGGGCGGCGGCGGAATCGCGCGAGACGGTGCGCGTGCGGAATACAGCGGAAGATCCGCGCTACATCGCTTCGCATCCCGACATTCGATCCGAGATGGCGGTGCCGCTGATCGCGCAGGATCGGGTGGTGGGCGTGCTGGACGTGGAGAGCGAGCGCATCGGATATTTCACGGAGGAGCATCAGCGGACACTGTCGCTGCTGGCGCCGCAGATCGCGAGTTCGGTGGAAAATGCGCGGTTGTACGAAGAACTGGCGCAGCGCGAGCGGCGCATGGATCAGGATCTGAAAGCCGCGCGGAAATTGCAGCACGTGCTACAGCCGCGGGAAGCGCCGGAGCTGCGCGGGTTGGAGATCGCGCTGCGCGCGCGGCCGGCGCGTGAGATTTCGGGCGACGTGTACGATTTCTTCGATCACGGCGACGACTATAGCGTGATCGTGTTCGGCGACGTGAGCGGAAAAGGCGCGGCGGCTGCGCTGTACGGCGCGCTGGTGAGCGGCCTGCTGCGAATCCTGGCGCCGCGACGCCGCAGTCCGGCGGTGCTGATGCAATCGCTGAACGAATCGCTGCTGGAGCGTAAGGTGGACGCGCAGTACGCGACATTGTTGGTCGCGCTGTGGGAGTCGCGGCTGCGGCGTCTGACGCTGTGCAATGCGGGCGCGGAGCCGCCCATGATCCTGCGCAACGGCGAGATCATCAAGCCTAAAGCCGAAGGAGTGCCGATCGGGCTGCTGGAGGATCGCCAATACGAAGAGGTCGAATTCATGGCGGAGATCGGCGATACGATTTTGTTTTTCTCGGATGGCGTGGAGGACCAGCTCAACGCGCGCGAGGAAGACTATTCGCGGTTGCGCGTGATTCGCATGCTCAAGAAACACGGAGCGGAATCGCCGGCCACGTTCGCCAAAGCTATCTTTGCGGACCTGGATACGTTTCGCGAAGGCACGCCGATTACAGACGACCAATCCATCGTGGTGATGAGGGTGTGCTGAGATGAAGCCGTTTGCGTATCGGGATCGGGCGCTGTTCGCGGAGGACGTGGCGCTCGCCGACGTCGCCGCGCGCGCGGGAACTCCGTGTTACGTATACTCGGCGGCGGCGATCCTCGAAAGATTTCGGGCGTACGACGCGGCTTTTGCAGATTCGCGACATTCGATCTGCTATTCCGTCAAATCGAACAGCAATCTGGCGATCCTGAAGTTGCTGGCGGATGCCGGCGCGGGATTCGATATCGTTTCCGGCGGCGAGTTGTATCGGGTGTTGAAAGCCGGCGGCGATCCGGGCAAGGTGGTTTTTTCGGGCGTCGGGAAAACGGCTGCCGAGATTGACGAGGCGCTGGCCGCCGGGATTTTCGTCTTCAACTGCGAATCGGAACCCGAGCTTGCCTTGATCGACGCGCTGGCGCATCGGCGCGGCGTGAAGGCTCGCGTGGCGCTGCGCGTGAATCCGGATGTGGACGCGGCCACTCACGCGTATATTTCGACCGGGCGCCTCGCGCACAAATTCGGCGTGGACATTGGCTGCGCAGAGGCGGTGTACGAGCGCGCAAGGTCCCTCGCGAATTTGCTGATCGAGGGTGTGAGCTGCCATATCGGGTCCCAGCTCATGAGTCCCCAGCCGGTGATGGAGGCGGTCGACCGCGTGCTTCAACTGATCGACCGGCTGCGCGAGAAGGGGTTCGATATCCGGCACGCCGATTTGGGCGGCGGCCTGGGCGTGGGATATAAGGACGGCGAGACGACCCCCGACATCGCGGAGTTTGTCGCGAAGTTGCGCGATCGCGTTGCAGGCCGGGGACTGCACGTGATGATCGAACCGGGGCGATCGATTGTCGCCGAGGCGGGTGTGTTGCTGGCGCGCGTGTTGTATCGGAAGACCACGGGCGGAAAAGAATTTGTGATTATCGATGCGGCGATGAACGATCTGATTCGCCCGGCGCTCTACGGCGCTCATCACGAGATCGTTCCGGTGCTCGATCGCGGTTTGGAGAAAATCCGCGCGGATGTGGTGGGGCCGGTGTGCGAAAGCGGCGATTTTCTGGCGCGGGATCGCGAAATGCCGCAGGTGCTGCCGGGAGATTTGGTGGCGATCCGCTCGGCGGGCGCGTACGGATTCGTGCAGTCGTCAAACTATAATTCGCGGCCGAGGGCGGCGGAGGTACTGGTGGACGGATCGACGTGGCGAGTGGCACGGCAGCGGGAGAGTTACGAGGATCTGGTGCGGGGGGAGGAGTTAGGCTAACAGGTATGAAAGCGGTGACGTTCGTTCCAGCTGAAGAGTATCTTCGCACGACGTATCGGCCCGATCGCGATTATGTCGATGGGGAGGTCGTCGAAAGAAACTTGGGTGAACACGAACACAGCGATTTGCAGACCGAATTCGCGCATTACTTCCGGACGCGTCGCAAGCAGTGGAAGCTGCACACCGTAGTCGAGCAACGTGTGCAGGTTGCGCCGACTCGATTTCGCATTCCGGACGTCTGTGTCGTGCCGGCCGGCGGCCCGCATCCACCGATTTATCGCGAGCCTCCGTTCATCTGCATAGAGATTCTTTCCAAGAAAGATCGCCTCCCGCGGGTGCAGGAGAGGATCGACGATTACCTGAAGTTCGGCGTGCCGTACGTCTGGCTGATTAACCCCGTAAATCACCGGGCGTGGGTCTACACGGCCAACGGCGTTGAGGAAGTACTAGACGGCATACTGCGGACCGAGAACCCTGCAATTGAAGTTTCGCTCCATGAAGTCTACGCGGGCCTCGAAGAATAATCCACAACTGCTGCCTCACGACCCGCGAGTGTGTTATCAAGAAATCTGTGGACCCACTCCTTCGCTGGCGCTCCGAATTCGCGATTCTCGACCGCACGCTGTACATGATCAGCCATTCCCTCGGCGCGATGCCCCGCCGGACGCGCGACCGTTTGCAGCAATACGCCGACGAATGGGACACGCGGAGCATTCGCGCCTGGGAAGAAGGCTGGTGGGAGATGCCGGTCACCGTGGGCGACCTGATCGGAACCATCATCGGCGCGGGGCCGGGCGAAGTGGCGATGCAGCAGAACGTCTCCATCTGCCAGGCGATCGTGCTGTCGTGCTTCGATTGGAGCCCAGGACATCAAGGAAAAGCTCGCAACAAGATCGTGACGGAAGAGATGAATTTCCCGTCGAATCTGTACATTTACCAGCAGCAGGGCGCCCGAGTGGTGACGGTGCCGTCCGACGATCGCATCTCAGTGCCGACGGAAAGAATGCTGGCCGCCATCGACGAAGAGACCGCGCTGGTGTCGGTGTCGCACGTGCTGTTTCGCAGTGCCTTCATTCAGGATCTGGCGGCGATTACGAAGCGGGCGCATGATGTTGGCGCGAAGGTGCTGGCCGATGTCTATCAATCCGCGGGGACGGTGCCAGTCAACGTGCGCGAATGGGGCGTCGATTTCGCGACGGGCGGATCGGTGAAGTGGCTGTGCGGCGGACCGGGCGCGGGGTATCTTTACGTCCGGCGCGATCTGTGGCCAGAGCTGAAGCCGCGCATGACCGGATGGGCGGCGCATCGCGAGCCGTTCACGTTTTCGACAGAACACGAATACGCCGACAGCATTTTCCGGTTCCTGAACGGGACTCCGAATGTTCCCGCGATGTATGCGGCGCGATCGGGCTACGAGATCATCAATGAGGTTGGAGTGGAGAATATTCGCGCGAAATCGCTGCGGCAGACGGCGCGACTGATCGAGCTGGCGGAGGATGCGGGTTTCAAAGTGAACTCGCCCAAGAATCCGGCGGAGCGCGGCGGGACGGTGGTGATGGATGTTCCGAATGGTTATGAGGTGACGCGCGAACTGGCTCGGCGGGATTGCCTGGTGGATTACCGGCCGGGTGCGGGCATCCGGGTCGCGCCGCATTTCTATTCGAAGGATGAGGAGTTGGACGCGATCGTCGCGGAGATCCAGAAGATCGTCGCGCAGCAGGCGGTGGGCGTCAGCGGTTGAGCGAGGTCACGCGACTCGGAAAGTTTGGCCGACCGCGCGCAAGTCGTCAAGATCCTGGCGTTCGAGCTTGTCGCGCACCTGCTCAAAATAGCGGACTTGGCTGGAGGAGTAGAGGCGCTCGCCGCAGTGCAGACAGACCTCGGCCTCGATGGGCAGGATCGCCGTGTGTTCGCCGCCGCGAACAATCTTCTCCAGTGACTTGAGGATGACCTCGCTACCGCAGATGGGACATTTCGGAAGGGGCATTCTGAACTTCGGCCAGATTCATTTCTTTAAATTCGTCGTCGAGGAGGTGGAAGATTTGCTTGTTGTCGTCCGCCGATCAGATGACTTGCAGATAGTCGCCGGAGACAATTCGAGCTTTCCCTGATGTGTCGCTGCGGTAAATGTAGACCCACGCCTCCAACGTTCGTCCATCGCCCACGGTGACAGGTATTCGTCTCCGCTCGAAATCCGGGCCTTCGTACTCGTCCAGAACGGGCCATGCCCCAGCGGGGTCAGTCAGCCGATAAACTTCACCCAGCACGCACTCATTCGGTTCATCCGACAGAACCATTCCAGGATAGCCTTCGAGCTGGAACAGCAAGCCTCGGGCCCGGCCCTCGCCGACGCGCCGCGCTGACTGGCGCACGAACTGTGAGAACTCGTTCTCACACGAACTCCGGAGCGTGCCGTACGCGAACAAGTAAGGGCAGTCCTTCATGCTCTGGCCCCCCTGATTTATTTTAGCCCAGTCTAGCCGTGAATCGCGGATCGCGCAGAAGCGCCGTGAGCTGCTCGTAACCCGCGCCAGCCACATGATCCATTATTGCTTCGTCGCGCGCGATCACGTTCAGATGATACTCGAAGAGCAACATTAGATCGTCGAAGGTGACTTGCTTCAAGGTCAGCAGCCCGGCGACGAATTCGAAAAAATTGAGGTAGTCGAACAGCTGCTCGACGTATGCGTCATGCGTCTCGGCGATCAGATGCTCCTTGATTCGAGAAAATTCAGGTTCAGACTCATAATCGAGAATCCTTCGGATTTCTCGATATAGGTCGGACTCATAGAACCGCTCGTGTAAACCCCTCAGCCACTCTGCTCGCTTGAGGCGAACGCTCTGTCCGTACGATCTCGCAGCAAACGCAGCGCTAACGCCAGCGGCGACAAGGGACGCGATCGTCACGCATTTTACGATGAGATCAAGTGCGCTTGATCCCTGGGTGATGGTGACGTTCATTTCTTCAAATTAGTCTCGAAGAGATTAAAGATCCTCTTATACTCGTCCGTCCAGCTCGAAGGCTGGAGGAATCCGTGATCTTCCACCGGAAACGGCGCGATGGACCAGTTGTCCTTGTGCAGCTCGATCAACCGCTGAATCAGCCGCACGGAATCCTGAAAGAACACGTTCGTATCGACCATGCCATGGCAGATCAGCAGCGCGCCTTTCAACCCTTCCGCATAATAAATCGGCGACGATTTCCGATACGCCTCTTCGTCTTTCTGCGGGTTGTTCAGAATGTTCGAAGTGTAGCCGTTGTTGTAATGCGCCCAATCGGTGACCGGACGCAGCGCCGCGCCCGCCGCGAAAACGTCCGGCGTGGTGAACATCGCCATCAGCGTGATGAATCCACCGTAGCTGCCGCCATAAATGCCGATGCGCTTGGGGTCCGCGCCCTGCTCCACCAGCCACTTCGCGCCGTCGACGTTATCTTCGAGATCCTTGCCGCCCATGTGGCGATAAATCGCCGCGCGCCAATCCCGGCCGTAGCCCGCCGACGCCCGGTAATCCATGTCGAGCACCATGTAGCCGTGCTCCATCAGGAAATGATGGAACAGATATTCGTGCGCGTAATTCGTCGACCAATAATGATGCACGTTCTGCGCGTATCCCGCGCCGTGAACGAAGACTACCGCGGGTCCGCCGCGCCGGTAGTTGGCGGGCTTATAGAAGTGCGCGGGGATCATCGCGCCGTCGCGCGCCGGTACCTTGACGATGGGCACGTCCAGCCAAGCATAATCCGCAAAATCTTTGGCCGGCGATGAGGTGAGCTTCTTCTCCGCCGCGCCCACGCGATTGTCGGCAGAGAAAAGCTCGGGCGGCTTGTTGGTGAACGAGTAAATGTCCGCCATGAACTTTTCGTCGGGCGACAACGTCACGCGATGCGAGCCCGATTCTTTGGTGATCTGGGTGCGCGCGCCGCCCTCCACGCTCATCGAGTAAAAGTGGCGCTCGCCTGGGTCGACCTCGCTGGTGGTCAGGTAGAATTTCGTTCCGTCGCTCGATAGTTCGACGGAACTCACTTCCCACTTGCCGGACGTGAGTTGCTTCGGCTCGCCACCGTCGAAACCAATCGTATAGAGGTGCGAATACCCGTCGCGCTCGCTCTGGAAATAGATCTTGTTGCCATCTTTCAGCCAGCCGAGGGTCTGCGCGCCTGGTCCATTCAGCCAGGCGTCATCATGTTCGGTGAAGAGTGTGCGGGTCTTGCCGGTCGCGGGGTCGAGCGCGAGGATCCAGCGATCCTTATTGTCGCTGGACCGCGCGGTCATCACGGCCTTGGTACCCTGTTCGTTCCACACCGGCGACTGCATCTGGATTTCGCGATTCGCCAACCCGGGATCTACAAACTTCGCCTCGCCGGTCACGACATCGAGAAGCGCAACGCGCTGGCGATTTTGCGAGTCGCCGACGTTGGTGCGTCCCGGAATATCCTCGGTGTAGGCGGATTCGGTAATGAAATTCGGAACGTTATCGGGTTTCGACCCGTTGGCCGCGTCGTTCACCATCGCGATGACGCAGGTTCCGTCGGGACAGAGCTCCAGGCGATTAGCGGTTTGCCGAGCTTGAAGCTGAAACGGCTTTCTTGGGTGGTCTTTCTTGCGTTTGGCGTCGTTTTCTTCGCGCAGCGCCGCGCGCTCCTTCACGATTTCGAGGAGTTCTTTCTCTTGCTTCTTCAAGAATTCCTGACTATCGGTGCCGCGTGCTTCGGCGCCGGTTCCGGTCGCGACCGGAGGCGCGCCACCGCCGCGTCCGCCGCGTCCACCGCCGCGTCCACCCCCGCGTCCGCCACTGCCGTCAGCGGGAGCCGCGCCGGGAGTTGCTGCGGCGGCGATCTCGGTCATCTGCTCGATCATCCCGGTGTCGAGCGACATGACGTACAAATTACCAGCGCGCGTGAAGGCGATGCGCTTCTCATCCTGCGTGAAACTGGGATTCGCCTCGGCTTCGGCGGTTTTGGTGAGCTGGCGGCGAGTGTCGCTCGAGAAATCGTAGAGGAACAGATCTCCGTCGGCGGCGTAAACCATTTTCTTGCGATCGCGTGTTCGGCTTCCGAAGGTGGGGGGAGCCAGCCGGGTCTCGTCCTCGGTGAGCTTGCGCAGGCCGCTGCCATCTCGCCCGACGACGTAGGTATCCATGGGATGATCGATCGGATCGCTCGCCTGCTTCCACGTGAAATAGATGCGCTGGCTGTCGCCGGACCATCTTACGTTCGCGGGCTCGTAGCCATAGAGACCCGGGCCGCGCATGATGTTCTCGATGGTCAGCGCGAACTTTTTCGGGGAGACTCCCTGGTTTTGCGCGAAAACGCCCGTCCACTGTCCTAAAGCGAGCGAGAGTGCGACCGGGATCGCAACCACGCGTTGGTCCATTCTTCTAGCTGGGATTCTGGCTGGCATAACTTGTGATCTTAGCGCATCGGCGAAAATGCGTGGTTGCGCACCTGCAAATATAGGAATCGGCAATAGTTGTTGCAGGATCGCTTGTCGCCGCAATCTCAGGCGAATCCCCTAAACTCCCGGCGCGATTCCGACGATGGACCAAATAGCCTATTTGGCACAGTCATGTTGATGACCCCTCCCTCGCCGCCGAGCGAGCGCGAACTCGAACCGCAAAGCGAACTCGATCATCTCAAAGGATTGTTCCTCGCCAGTTTGAATCATGAGATCCGCACTCCGCTCAGCGGGATCATGGGGATGGCGGACCTTCTGCTCGAAACCAATCTCGACGATGAGCAGCGCGAGTACGTCAATGCCACGCGGCTGTGCGCCGAGAGCCTGTTCGAAATCCTGAACGCGACTCTGGAATACTCTTCGCTGGAGGCCGGGCAGTTTCACCTGGATGAAAGCGAATTCAGCCTCAAGGAGATGTTGGATTCCGCGGTGAACCAGCATGCGCTCCGGGCCCAGGCGAAAGGCTTGCGGTTGTTTTCGACGCTGGAAGCCGGGCTGCCCGAAACCATGCTCGGCGACGCGCCACGGCTGCGCGAGCTGCTGGGATACCTGATTTCGAACGCCATCAAGTTCACGCACGCGGGCGCCGTCGAACTCCGCGTCACGCTGGATCGCCTTGCGGCTGACGGGAACTGGATGGTGGTGGAGGTGCGCGATACGGGCATCGGAATTCCGGCCGACCGCCTGGACGCGATCTTTGAATCGTTTCGACAGGTGGACACGGGGCTGTCGCGCAGCTACCCCGGGCTGGGGCTGGGGTTGGCGCTGGTGCGAAAGCTGGCAGAGCTGATGAACGGGCGAGTGGAGGTCGAGAGCACGCTTGAGAAAGGGTCCACTTTCACGGTTCGATTGCCGCTTCGGCAGGCCGCGGGTTCAGCGCAAGAGTCCGTTTTGCCGGTCAGCGGGGTGCGGCCCGCGATTCTTGCCGTCGAAGATAATCCGGTGGGGCTCACGGTGTTGCGCCACGCGCTCGCGCGTCGTAACGTGGAAGTGGTTTGCGCGACGTCGGGCGCCGCGGCGCTGGAGGCTGCCGCCAAACGCCGCTACGATCTGGTTCTGATGGATTTGCAGATGCCGGAGATGGACGGCCTTGAAACCACCCGGAGAATGCGCACGCTTCCGGGGTATCAGACGGTTCCGATTCTCGCGCTCACCGCCAACTCATCCGACGAAATCCGCGCGCGTTGCCTGTTGGCGGGGATGCAGGCGTTCCTGTCGAAACCGGTGGAAGCAGCGGAGTTGTGGGCTCTGGTTTCGAAGTTTTTGAAGGCGGCAGTTTAGCTACCCGTCGTCACGAAGATCGCTCAGCCAAGCGTTGATCTCCTTCCTGCTTTTAAACGCTGGAAACGCCCCAATAAACTTGTCAAACGGATTATGATTCGGCGTAGCGCGGCGAACCGTGGTGCGGCGATCCTCGGCTACGAATTCAACCCGATCGCCCGTGCGTAAACCTAAACGCTGTCGAATTTCCTGCGGCACGGTGACACGCCCATTACTGGTGACGCGGCTCAGACATATACTTCGGCTCATATAGTAAGGATCGCTCACGTGAGGAGTGCCGCGGGTGTCAAGCCCCGCCCGTCAGGGCGGGGATGCGTTCCCGACACGAGCTGAGGATCCCCGCCCTGACGGGCGGGGCTTGACGGTCCGCGACAGGGTTCTAGATTGCGTACTTCTCCAGCAAACGCCGAGCGATGATCAGCCGCTGCAGCTCATTGGTTCCCCCTCCGATCACCACCAGCGGCGCGTCGCGATAATAGCGCTCCACTGGAAAATCTTTGGAATAGCCGTTGCCGCCGAAGATGCGCATCGCCTCGAAGGAGACCTCCGCCGCTGTTTCGGTGGCGAACAGCTTGGCCATTCCGGCCTCCAGATCGCACCGCTCACCGCGATTCTTTTTCTCTGCGGCGGATTCGACCAGCAGCCGTGACGCCTCAATCTTGGTCGCCATATCTGCCAGCTTAGCCTGGATCAACTGGTGCTGCGCGATGGGTTTGCCGAAGGTGGAGCGCTGCTGCGCATATTTAATGGCTTCGCCGAACGCGGCTTGCGCAATCCCCAGGCCGCGCGCCGCGACGTTGATGCGCTCGCTTTCCATACCGGTCATCGCCTGCGTGAATCCGTGGCCTTCGACGCCGCCGATGAGGTTCTCGACCGGTACCGGAAAATTCTCGAAATGCAGTTCGCAGGTTTCGACAGTTTTGTAGCCCAGCTTGTCGATGTCGCGGCTGACGGTCAGGCCGGGCTCACCCTTTTCGATCACGAACAAGGTCATGCCGCGATGCGCGGGTTTCGCCGACGGATCGGTTTTGGTGAGCACCATGAAGGTGTTGCCGTGCCGTCCGTTGGTCACCCACATCTTCGATCCGTTGATCCGGTAGGCGTCGCCGTCTCGGGTCGCGCAAGTTGTTATGTTTTGAAGATCCGTGCCCGCGCCGGGCTCGGATAAGCAGATTCCGCCGCGCCGCTCACCTGTCGCGAGGCCGGGAAGGAATCGCTGCTTCTGATCCGGAGTGCCATAGCGGCCGAGGACGTCGCACAGAACCAGGTGCGGCCCGATGATCCCGGCGAGGCCCATCCATCCGCGGGCAAGCTCGGCGAAAATGCGAGCGAAGGTGACGTAGTCGACCTCAGTGCCGCCGAACTCGTCGGGCACGTTCAGTCCGAACAGCCCCATCCTGGCCATCTGATTCGCGAGCGCGAAGGGATACTCGCCGCGATGCTCCATCGCGCTCGCGACGGGAATCACTTCGCGCTCGACGAAATCGTGAACGGTGCGAAGGATCAGTTGGCGTTCTTCGTTGGTCTGTTCGACATTAGTCGCGGCGTGGGACATGCTTCGATTCTACGCCGCGAGAGACACGCGAAACGGCGCTTCTCGTCTTTAACTCCGGATGCGTGGCGCCCGTTCAAAAAGTATCCAGGCCTTCCGTGAGTTCGATGTAACCGCCCATCGGATCCGTCAAAAACGCGATGGCGATTCCCAGCGCGGCGACCTTTCTGTAAGGAACATCGAAGTGCACGCCATTCGCCTCCAGTTGCTTGCAAAAGGCTTCCAGATTCTTCACCTCGAAACCAACATGATCCAGGGCCCGGCCTTTAGTGGCCGGCCGCGGCGCGTCCTCCCGGTTCCGGGAGAAGGTCAAGTTCATCGTGGAGATGTCGGCGGTGTCGAGGATTCCACGCTTTCTGGCGACAGCGCCGAAAGTTTTCACGTACCAGTCACGAAGGGCGGCCACATCCTTTACCTGATAGTGCAGGTGATTCGGCGCGGGCGGACCTGTGCGCGCAGAGTCTTCCTGGATTTCGACTTTCACACCATCCGGCCCCTCGATGTAAGCGTTGGGAAACCCCTCGACTCCTTTGAACGGCGGACGCGTTACGAATCCGGCGTCGCGACAGGTCTTCAGGAACTCTTCGGTGTTGCGAACTTTGAATCCGAAGTGATCGATAACCGCACCTTCCGAAGGAGCGGCCGGATCTTTTTGAGTGAACAGAATGAGCATCCCCGGCACCTTGACTCCTTGCAGGCCCTCCCGTTTCAACGGGGTCGCACCAAAAAGTTCCACCCAGAATTTCTTCTGGGCTTCCACGTTATGAACATTCAGATGGACATGTCCCATGGTCACGCCGGCAGCGTTGGGCGGCAGCAACTGCGCTTGACTGGCGCACGCGAACACGATGGCAAGAGCCACCAGGATTCTCATAATGAATAACTCCCGGCGTTTAGTATACAACTGCGACATTCACTTGAGTTCCAGAGACGAAGCGATTGTCGCGCGGGCCAGTGGTTGAGGCGCCTAAGAGAGCGGAGCATTGCGGCCAATGTTATATTGGATTCGCGCGTCAGGGCGCTTCCGGTCCGCGGAAAGGACAGAAGTCCACCTCAGCACAATTCGTTTTCACGAACTAACTTTCTGCCCATCGATGCGGACAATCGGGCGCTTGAAAGGAAGTTCGTCATGCCGGTAAAACCTCTTCCACCGAACGCAAATCTCGATCATCTCAAACATCAGGCGAAGGACTTGATCAAGGCTCACGCTGCTCGCGATGCACAAGTCGCCCAGCGAATCCGGGAATTTCACCCGCGGTTCCATCAAGTGACCGACGCTGCAATCTTCAACGCCCGCCTGCGCCTCAGCGATGCACAGCTCACCATCGCTCGCGAGCGGGGATTTGCAAACTGGGCAAGGCTGAAAAGGTGCGTTGAGAAACCCACACTCGCCGATAACCTGAAACTCCCGCATCACGAGCGCATCGAAGACTCCGTATTTCGTCGAGCCGTGGATCTTCTCGACGCAGGCGACGTGGAAGGTTTGCGCGCCCACCTGAAGGAGCACTCGAATCTGGTACATCAACATGTCACTTTCGAAGGAGGAAACTACTTCCGGAATCCGACGCTGTTGGATTTCGTGGCGGAGAATCCAATACGGCGCGGAACTTTGCCGGCCAATATCGTTCAGGTGGCGAAGATGATCCTCGATGCCGGGGCGAAAGAAGACCGATCCGCGTTGAACGAAACGCTCGGGCTGGTCTGCTCGGGTCGCGTGCCACGGGAATGCCAGGTGCAAGTTCCTTTGATTGACCTGCTCTGCCGGCGCGGAGCCGACCCCAATAGCGCGATGCAAGCCGCGCTGCCGCATGGAGAATTCGAAGCCGTGGACGCGTTGATCCGGAACGGGGCGCGGATCGATCTCTTGGTTGCGGCGGGTCTCGGGCGCGTTGAAGATTTCCGTCGTCTACTCGCGGCCGCCAACCCTGACACTCGCCATCGCGCGTTGGCCTTGGCGTCCCAGCTCGGTCAGACGGAGATCGTAGGGTTGCTGCTCGACGCCGGCGAAGATCCCAATCGATACAACCCCGTTGGATTCCATGGGCACTCAACGCCATTGCATCAGGCTGCCGCCGGCGGTCATGGCCAGGTTGTCCGCCTTCTCGTGGAACGCGGCGCGCGGTTGGATGCGAAGGATACACTGTGGCAGGGTACGCCAGCCGGTTGGGCAAGACACGAAGGCAAGACGGAAATTGAGGAGTATCTTCGCGCGCAGGAAACGCGGGGCGGGAAGCACCAGTGAATTCATGCCCGCGCGCGGGAAATTATTTGAGTGACCCGCTATTGCGCGTCAAGCGATTCGCGGACTTTGTTTACCAACGCGCTCAGCGTGAACGGCTTTTCGAGGAACAGCGATCCGGGAGGAAACCAGCCCGAGCGCACTGCTTCATCGTCGGTGTAGCCGGAGACGTAGACCACGCGCAGTTCAGGCAGCTTTGAGCGCAGCGCTTCGGCGACATAGCGGCCGCCCATGCCGGGCAGCATCACGTCGGTCAGCAGCAGATGGATGGGATCTTCGTACGCTTGCGCGATGCTCAGCGCCTCTTCGCCGCTGGCGGCTTCGAGAACGCGATACCGCTCACGGCTCAGGATTTTACGCACCAGGGCGCGAATGCCGGCTTCGTCTTCCACCAGCAGAATGGTTTCGCGCATCGGTTCGACGGGAACGACGGGCGCGGGCTCCGCGACCGCTTCCGTCGGCGGTTCGACCGGCGGAATCTCAACCTGAGGAGGCTCCGGCGGCACATGCGGCAGATACAGCATGTACGTCGATCCGCGGAATGGATCGCTCCCGAACGCGATATCCCCATTCCATTCGCGAACGATGGCATAGGCGCGTGCGAGCCCCGGCCCCGCGCTCTTTTCCCGATCTTTTCCGGCCAGCACGGATTCAAAAACAGTGGCGCGACGGGCCGCATCCACGCCGCGGCCGTTATCGTGGATGGTGATTCGCGCATACATCCCCGGCTTAAGGGTCGCTTCGGCCACCCGCTCCGGGATCGCGTCGACTTCCCAGCCGATAGTCACGCGCGACCGCTCCTGGGCATCTTCTCGCGCACTGGATACCAGCGCCAGAATGATTTCTTCGAGCTGACCGGGATCCGCTGAGGCCCACACCGGTCCGCTCGCGCCGGCGATCTCGACCGTAACATTCTCGCCGGCCGCCTTGGCGATGCGTTCCTCCATGGAGGTCAGCAGCTCTCCCAATTCCACCTGCTGCGGCGGATTCGCGGTCTTCCGCGCGAACGCCGACAGGTGTCCGGTGATCCCGGAGATACGCTCGGTCGCGCCGAGAATCTGCTGGATGTCGTCGCGCATCGGGTCCTGCGCCGATAGCGTTCGGAGCATCTCTTCGCTATAGCCGGTGATAATCATCAGGGGATTGTTCAGGTCGTGCGCCAGGCGGCTGGAGAGGCCGTGCAAGGCGTCGTGCCGTTGTCCCGTCAATAATTGCTCTTCAAGCTGCTTGCGAAGAGTGATGTCCGTGAGCACGCCGGTGATCGTGCGTGACTCGGTCTCGCCTTCCGATCCGGGTTCGGGCACGAGCGGTACGCGAATCGTTTCGCGGCACCAGATCACTGCGCCTGAAGCCGTCACCACCCGGAATTCCGCGCTCGCGTCGCCTACCCGCGCGATCGCCGCTTCGTAAAACGACATCGCCGCCGCGCGATCCTCCGGATGAATGCGCTCGCTGAAAAATTGCGGCGTCTCGACCCAGTGCGAAACCGGATACCCGAGCAGTTGCTCCGCCGCGCCGCGAACCAGGGTGAACCCGAGCGTGGCCGCGTCCGGACGCCGCGACGCTCGCCACAATACAGCGGGCATTTCTATTCCGGCGAGCGAATCGACAACGGCCGTCTCGTTGCGGGGCTCTTCCGGAGCCGTTGCCAGTGGCTCCGTCGCGGTTTCGACCGGCGACCCCTCGCGCGCCGTCGGCGGTGGCGATCCCGAAGGACCAACCGAAAAACCCATGGTCGCGAGCATGTTGCCGATGGTTCGCAGATCCTCCACCATCAATAGCGTTTCGAGTTCGCCCTCCTCATCCCAATTACGGATCGGCAGCAGCGAAATCCGAAGAGGCCGGCCGTCGATCGCGAGGTATAAGTCAGGCTGCGCCGCGCCGCTGATGTGCGTGTCGCGAATGCGTTCGATCAATTGCGCGGAAGGGATGATCTGCTCGATCGTCTTGCGGCGCAGGTCCTCGGACCGGACGCCGAAGGTCTGGCGAAAGGCCCGATTGGCCGAGACGATCGCGCGATCCGCCGAAAGCACCACCAGCGCCACCGGAAGCGCGGCCACCATTTCCTGGTAGTAACGCCTTTCGGTTTCTACAAGTGCCAGCAGCCGCGCGACTTCCCTGGATTTCCACTGTTCGAAGTCGGTGCGCTCCATGAAGAGACGATTCCCTGTCTCTGAGTGTGCGGCGTAGCCCGATAGCCAACAAGGTACTCACCGTCTAAGTGGTAATGGTACGTGGTACGTGGGAAGTACCGGAGTTCGCGACTTATGGACGTGGCGCGGGCTGGATGCCGCGATACATCGCGTGCTTGAACGCCGAAAATGCGCTACTGCGCCGGCAACTTCGCGATTTCGATCCGGCGATTCTTGGCGCGGCCCGCCTCCGTATCGTTCGGCGCGATCGGGTGCGCGTCCGCCATTCCCATCGGCGTCACCCGCCCCCTTTTAATGCCGCGTCCCGACAGGTATGCCGCCACTGCCGACGCCCGCTGTAACGACAATATGGAATTCGCGGCCTTGGTCCCGATATTATCGGTGTGGCCCTCGACGCGAATGTTCCAGTCGGGATTGTCGTCCAGCATGATCGCCAGTTCGCGCAACGCTATCACGGATTCCGGCGCGATATCCGCGCGGCCCGTCAGAAAGTGGATGCCGTAGAGCGGCACGCGTCCGTATTTTTCGATGGCCTCGGCCATGCTGGCGGCATCGTTGATCGATTCCCAATCCGGCGCGGTGACCGTCGTCTCGATCAAGGTGTAGTAGCGCGAAGCCGACTCGATGGTGACCCAGGTGTCGCCTTTGCGCGCGGTCAGCGCGCCTTCCTCGTCGGTGAACAGATAGGGGATCTCGAAACCCGTCGCGCGCAATACCGCTATGGCCTGAGCCATAATTCCCTTCGGCTTGGCGCCCTCGTTGCACTCATACATGACCGACCGGCTATCGCCTTCGATAGCACTGGTAACGGCTTGCCCGTGTTCATCTTCTTTGACGGCCACGTCGCGGCGGTCCGAGTCTTTCCGTTCGCAATTGTCGATGCGGCAGCCCGGGAGTTTGGGGAGCGTGCGGGAGTCGACGCACCCTGGGGCGTCGGGCGCCAATGGTGGCGGCGCTTCTCCCTTGGGTTGTGCCGTGGGTTGTGCCGTGGCCGAAGCCGCAAGAAGAAAGATGCCGAGCGATACGAAAACACGAGGGAACAGACCCGCTAAACTCATGCGCTCATCTATCGGCAGAATGGGCCGGTAGCTTCAGTGCGCCGATGGGAGGCTTGCCGCCCTTGCCTGGGAGATCAGCCGCCGATCGAATACATGGGCCGCGGAGGCGCGACAAAACGCGCGCTATTGATCTCGTGCCCCAGCCACTTAGCGTGAACCGAAGCCCGAATCGCGTCGCGAATCTGGTCGTCACTTCCAACCCCGCGCAGCAGGGACCGCACGTCGGTCTCCTCGATCGCAAACAGACAGTAGCGCAGTTTTCCGTCCGACGTCAGCCGGATTCGATTGCAGTTCAGACAGAACGGCCGGCTCACCGACGCGATGAAGCCGATCCGTCCGATGCCGTCCGCAAACCGGTATTCGGTGGCGGGCGCGCGCTGATCGCGATCCGGAATTTCGACGAGCGGCCCGATTTCGCGCTCCAGCATCGCGATCATATCGTCGGCCAGCAGAACGCGCCCGTGCTCCCACAGTCCCTGGGCGTCGAGCGGCATGAACTCGATGTACCGAATCTCGATACCGCGCTCGCGGCCGTACCGCGCCAGCGGCACGATATCGGGTTCCACCAGATTCTTCACCGCCACCGCGTTAATTTTGATCGGTCCATAGCCCAGCCGCAGGCAAGTTTCAATGCCTTCGAGCACACGATCCAGATCATCCCTGCGCGAAATGTGTTTGAACCGCTCGCGATCAAGCGTATCCAGATGTACGTTGATGCGCCGCAATCCCGCTTCATACAACTCAGCGGCCTGGTCCGCCAGCAGCACGCCGTTGGTGGTCAGCGCGAGATCCTCGATGCCTTCGATCGCGGTCAGCTTGCGCACCAGCTTCGCCAGATCCTTGCGGACCAGAGGCTCGCCTCCGGTCAGGCGCAATTTGCGAACGCCCAGGGACACGGCCACGCGCACGAATCGCTCGATCTCCTCGAACGTCAGAATCTGATCGCGCGCCTGAAACTTCACGCCGGTTTCCGGCATGCAGTAAAAGCAGCGAATGTTGCACCGGTCGGTTACGCTGACGCGCAGGTTGTCGTGCAGGCGTCCGAAGGTGTCGACCAGCGGCGTCCCCGAGCCTCGCGCGGAACCCTTCATCGCCCCGTCCCCGATGTTTATGATCGGGGTCTTCATCGGACGCTCAGCATTCTTTCGATCGGCCGCCGCGCGCCCTCGATCAGTTCCCGTGAAAGCTCCACGCGCGGGCTCAGATTCTTCAATGCATCGCGCAGTTTTTCGAGCGTGTTGCGCCGCATGTACGGGCATTCGCTGCAATTGCATTGCTCGTTGGCGATGAAGTGGAATTTCTTTTCCGGCGCGTGGCGCTCCAGCGAATACCGCACGCCGCTCTCCGTGATCACAATGAACTCCGGCGCGTCCTGTGTCGCGCACCAGTCCACGATGGCCGAGGTCGACCCGATGAAATCCGCCATCGCCAGCACGTCGCGCGGGCATTCCGGATGGGCCGCAACCAGCGCCGTGGGATGTTCGGAACGCGCCGCTGAAACCTTGCGGGCCGCAAACGTCGCGTGGACGATGCAGGCGCCCGGCCAGATCTTCATGTTCTTGCGTCCGGTTTGTTCGCGAACGTAGTTTCCTAGGTTGATATCGGGCAGGAACAGCACCGGCTGCTCCGGCGGAATCGAGTTGACGATCTTCACCGCGTTGCGGGAGGTGCACAGAATATCGCTCTCGGCTTTCACTTCCACGGACGTGTTGATGTAGGAGACGATGGCGTAGCCCGGATGCGCGGCCTTCCAGGCGCGCAGCTCGCCCACCGGACAGCTATCGACGAGACTGCATCCCGCATCGCGATCGGGGACCACCACGATGCGATCCGGATTCAAAACCTTCGCGGTCTCCGCCATGAACCAGACGCCGCAGAACGCAATCACGCCGCCTTCGAAGTCGCGCGCCGCCCGAGCCAGTTCCAGACTGTCGCCGACGTCGTCGGCCAATTCCTGGATCTCGGGATCCTGATAATGATGGGCGAGGATCACCGCGCGCCGGGATTGTTTGAGTTCCTGGATTTCGTCGGTAATAGATTGAACGGCGAGCACGCTGCTCCCCTGGCCGCAATCGGCAAAGTCTCTAAACCCCATTGTAACGTGCCCCGCCTAAACTGGCAGGCGGCAGAAGGTGGGACCCTAAATCTGCGTTCCTGAGCTATTGGCTGACGACCCTTACGTTCGATAGAACCGTTCAAGTTCCAGGCCAGGTGGATCGTTGCAGGGATCAAACTTGATTGTGTAGTGGTCGAACAAACCAGCTCTGCCCAAAATTGCGCTAACAGATAAACCCTCAGCGAAACCGGCCGTGACACTAATCATGTGCGAAGCCAAACATCGTTTTATCGGATGGTAGTAAACCCTGCCCATAGCGCCACCGATCACCCCACCAAGCGGCCCCTCTTTCCCGGAATCCAGCTTCATGCCGATGGCCCGGCCTATCGAGGCATGAAACAAACAAGTGGGTGAACCCGAGTCCACCATCGCCTCAAATCGCTTGGTCTGGGCGTGATTGTACATTATGGACACGTTGAGAACGGGCAGCCATTCAGATTGAGTTCCAGCCGGGAATCGGATATCATCCGGCGCTGTTGGGAAAATTTTGTACGGGCAGCGTATGCTCACAATACCCGAGGGAACCAGGAGGCCGGCGTCATAATGAGAACCGGGTCTCTCTCCCCGTTCTGTTCCGCGAGAGCGACCACTTCCTCGTACGTGGCGCCGCGGGCGACAACTTTCGATTCGTCACCGGATAGAGCAAGCCAGCTCTTCGGGGGAGCTCCCTAAGGATCTGCACTCTTTCTTCGGGGGCCATAATATATCTCCTCTTCTAAGTGTACGCGGATCGGCGATGCGACGCAGATCGAGGAGACTTGCTCCCCTACCGCCCCCGACTCAGCTCACAGCCGCCTCTCGCCTGCGATCCGCGAATCGGATCAGCCCATACAGCGCCACGAACAAAACCACCGCCAGCACGCCCATCTGCCAAAGGTGCGCTTTGATCCAGGTTCCCGATTCCTTGCCGAGCGTCGCGCCCAGATACACCAGGCCGAAGTAGCGCGGAATCCGTCCCGCTGTCAGCACCAGCAGGAATTTCACGCGGCTTTCACCCATCGCGCCCGCGCACGCCGCGAAGAACTTGAGCGGCAAAAAAGGCAGCGGCAGCAGAGCCGGAATGAACACCGTCACCAGTCCGTAGTGCAAAAACCACGCGCGAAACCGCAAGCCGCGGCCGGATGACGTGTACCGGAGCAGATAACGCTCGCCGCCGCGGCGCGTGATCTCGAAAAAGATCGCGCCGCCGATCAGTGAACCAAGGATCGCCAGCGATGCGCACAGGATCGCGTTCGCGGGGCTCGCAATGGCCGCCAGAATCAGCACCGCGTCCGCAATGCCCGGATTCGGAATGCCTACCGCGTCGATGGCCGAGATCGCAAACGCGCCGAGCGGCCCCCATTGGCTGAGCAGATCCCAGAAATGCTGCATCCGCTATCCGATCATCCTCAGCAGTTCCTTTTCGTCGATCACCGCGATCTCCAGCGCCCGCGCTTTATCCAGCTTGGAACCGGCCTCCTCGCCCGCTATCACGTAGTTGGTCTTCTTGCTCACCGAGCCCACCACCTTTCCACCGGCCGATTCGATCCTCTCCTTGGCTTCTTCGCGCGCGAGCGTCGGCAGAGTGCCGGTAAGCACGAACGTCAGCCCCTCCAGTGGACCATCTTTTCTGCGCTTGATTTCATGGGTGAACGAAAATCCTGCCTTGCGGAGCCGCTCGATCAGCGCCCAATTGCGCGGCTCATCGAAAAACCGCCGCAAACTGGCTGCGATTTTCGGACCCACTTCAGCCGCTTTCTGCAACCGCTCTTCATCCGCTTGGGTGATCTCATACAGATCGCCGAACTCTTCCGCCAGAAATTGCGCGGTGCGTTCGCCGACGAACGGAATCCCCAACCCGTTGATGATTCTCGGCAGCGAGGAGCGCCGGGAAGCGTCGATATTCTTGAGCAGCTTGTCCGCCGATTTCTGACCCATGCGTTCCAACCCCATCAACTGATCCTGCGTAAGGCTGTAAATGTCGGCGACGTTTTTCACCAGACCTGTGTCCACCAGTTGGTCCACCAGCGCCTCGCCCATTCCGTCGATGTCCATGACGCCGCGCGCCGCGAAATGCAGAATCGATTCCTTGAGACGCGCCGGGCAATTCGTATTGATGCAGCGGCTGGCGGCTTCGCCTTCCGCGCGCACAATCTCTCCGCCGCACACCGGACACCGGTCCGGCATTTTGAACGGGCGCCGATCCGGACCTTGTTTGACCACGCGCACCACTTTTGGAATCACGTCGCCGGATCGTTCCACCAGCACCGTATCGCCGATCTCGACGCCCAGCCGTCCGATCTCGTCCTCATTGTGCAGGGTCGCGCGCGAAACCGTCACGCCGCCGATGGTGACCGGCCGCAGATACGCCGTGGGAGTGAGAGCGCCGGTGCGCCCGACACTTACGACGATATCCTCCACCACCGTCTCTTCCTGCCGCGCCGGGAATTTATACGCGATGGCCCAGCGCGGCGCTTTCGCCGTCCAGCCCAGGCGATTCTGCTGCTCAACCGAATCGACCTTTGCGACCACGCCGTCGATTTCGTACGGCAGCGTGTCGCGCTTCTGTTCCCACTCGCGGCAGAACTCCACCAGCGAATCGATATCGGGGCACAGCTTGCGCTGCGAGTTTACTTTGAATCCTGCCTCCTGCAACTTATTGAGCGCCTGCCACTGTGTTGGCAAAACTGGCGCGCCGTTTTCAAACAGAAAATACGTGAAATAATCCAGACGGCGCGATTCCGTGACCTTCGGGTCCAGAATGCGCAGCGAGCCCGCCGCGGCGTTGCGCGGATTCGCGAAGCGCGGAAGTCCCTCGGCCTCGCGCTCGGCGTTGAGTTTCTCGAAGGCCTTGCGGTTGAACACGACTTCGCCGCGCACCTCGATGTCTCCGCGCAGGTCCTTCGCGCCGGTTTTCAGCCGTAGCGGAATCGAGCGAATGGTCCTTGCGTTTTCAGTCACATCCTCGCCGATCGAACCATCGCCCCGGGTGATGGCTTGATGCAAGCGCCCGTCGCGATAATGTACGGCCAGCGAAAGCCCATCCATCTTTAGTTCGGCCACATAGGCATATTGTGGGGCAGGCGATCTTGTCGCCTGCCCATCAGCCAGTAACCCATTCACGCGCCGGTCGAAATCGCGCAACTCTTCTTCGCCGAGCGCGTTGTCCAGGCTCAGCATCGGGCTCGAATGCGCCACTTTGACGAAACCCTCGCGCGGCGCGGCGCCCACGCGCTGCGTAGGCGAATCGGGGGTCACCAGCTCAGGATGATCGCTCTCGACCTGCTTGAGGTCGCGCATCATCGCGTCGTATTCCGCGTCGGTGATTTCCGGCGCGTCGAGCACGTGGTACAGATATTCGTGATGGCGAAGCTGGTCGCGCAGCGCTTCGATTCTCGCGACGACGGAGTCCGGTTTGGGCATGCTGGAAGTGGTTACCACGGTCTTTCTGAACCGCGACCCCTTGTGGCGCACGCTTTAGCACGCCGTGTCGAGATTTCCGGTGTTCGGATCCGTTCCGGACATCTCGACATTCTTTTTCTCTACAGAACCGCGACTGTTTGGCTCCGGGTTCCGGAGCCAACGCACGACCGCGCACAAAAGGAGCCGTACGCTATACTCTATAGATCGCACCATATCAGCAGCCGGTCCTGATCTACAACCCCGCAGCCGGCAGACTGAGGCGCGATCCCCAACGCATTTTACAACGTACCACTGAAGCGCTCGCCCGCGCGAACATTGTGGGCCGGGCTATGTCGGGCGCCACGTTAGGCACCGGTTTGAAACTGGCCCCGACCTCCGGACCCGGCGACGCCACCCGAATCGCCCGCGAAGCCGTCGCGGCCGGCGCCGATTTGGTCCTGGTGCTGGGCGGCGACGGCACCATCAACGAAGCCGTGAACGGGATGGTTCACTCCAATTCCGTTCTAGGAATCTTGCCCGGAGGCACGGCCAATGTTCTCGCCATGGAACTGGGCCTCGGGTCTCGCCTGGATAAGGCGATCGAGCGGCTGGCGCAGTGTGCGCCCCGCCGTGTTTCCGTGGGTCGCGTCTCGCCGGCTGCGGTCGGCGAGAGTTCCCGAAACGGGGCGGGATCCAACGGCGCGGACCGCAACAGCGGAAGACATTTTCTGGCGATGGGAGGCGCCGGGCTTGATGCCAAAATCGTTTTCGACCTGAGCCCGGCTTTTAAAGCCAGGGCAGGGAAGCTGGCTTACTGGCTGACTGGCTTCGGACATGCCACACAGAGCGTGGGCCAGTTTGAAGCGCGCGTAAACGGCCACGCGTATCAATGCGGGTTCGCGCTGGCCAGCCGCGTCCGCAACTACGGCGGCGATCTGGAGATTGCCACCGGTGCGTCGCTCGCTCGCGACGATTTCGAGATCGTGCTGTTCGAAGGTTCCAATCCCCTGCGCTACCTCTGGTATATGCTGGGCGTTTCGATGAAGCGGGTCAAGAACATGGCGGGCGTGCACACGCTCCGCGGCGGCCGCCTGGAACTGAGCGGCGACGTTCACCTTCAGGTCGACGGCGAGTACGCGGGGCGATTGCCGGCCTCCATCGACATTGTTTCGGCGGCCATCACGCTGCTCATGCCGCCCGGTTACGAATAGCGGGTGGTTGTGGACAGATTGCGGGCGAATCGTGGACAAATTGTGGACGATTCATGGATTGAATTGTGGATAACATCACCCACACGCTGACCGGGCTGATGCTCGCGCGCAGCGGCATCGACCGCAAAGTTGCGCGCGCCGCGCCGATGATGATGATCGCGGCCAATTTGCCGGATATCGACGCGGTTGCGTTCTTCGGCGGTCCGGTCGCCTATCTCCAATGGCATCGCAGCTATCCGCATGCGCTGATTTTCGCTCCGCTGATGGCGCTGATTCCTCCGCTGCTTTTCCTGGTTTTCGCGCGGCAGCGGATTACGTTGTGGGCATATGCGGGCTCGCTGATCGGCGTCCTGAGCCATCTCGCGCTCGATTGGACCAATGTCTACGGCATCCGGCTGCTGCTGCCGTTTTCGGACCGCTGGCTGCGCTTGGATATCACCGATATTGTCGATCCCTGGATATGGACGATTCTGTTTCTGGCCTTGGCCGCGCCGGCATTGGCGCGAATGGTCGGCTCCGAGATCGCGTCGCGGCGGGTGACGTCGGGCCCGCATCGCGGATGGGCATGGTTCGCGCTGATCGCGCTGTTTTCTTATGAAGGCGTCCGCTATACCGCCCATGAGCGCGCGCTGGCGGTGATGGGCGCCCACACCTTCAACGGCGCCATCGCCGGCCGCCTGACAGCCCTGCCGCGCGGCGCTAACCCGTTGCTATGGAAGGGGGTTGCCGAGGGCGTGAGCCTGGACAACGCGGAAAATGCGCGGGAAAGCGCGACCGGTGAAAAAGACGGTAAAACCACGGGAGACGACGGTCAAAACACGGGAAAAAGCGATCGATTCGTGACCATCGTCCCGGTCGATCTCAACGAGCCCTTCGATCCCACCGCGGGGCGCACCGACCACGATGCGCCGCCGAGTCCGGCGATCGACGCCGCGCGCGCCACTCATCCTTTTCAAGTGTTCGGAGCATTCGATCAGTTGCCGTTCTGGAAAGTGACACGCACGGCCACCGGAACCCTGGTCGAACTGATCGATTTGCGATTCGGAACGCCGCAGCATCCTGGTTTTGAGGCGAGCGCGACGGTGGACGAGTCCGGCGCTGTTCATGACGCCAGTGCGCGTTTCGGAAGATGACGCGTCCAACGTTTCGAGTCCTGTCGCGTCCAACGTCGAAGAGCTTCAGGCAGGTAAAATACTGAAACAGGGAGAAAACCAAGAATATGCAGCAACGGGCCAGCGTGTTGTCGTGCGCGGTTTTAAGTATAGCGATGGGAGCATCCGCGCTTCAGGCGCAGAATCCGCTGACGACGGATACCAAGTTCTGGTACACGACGATCAAAGGATTTGCCATTCGGGCGGCGGAGAAGATGCCGGAAGCGAATTACTCGTTTAAGCCCGCCCCGACTGTGCGCACGTTCGGGCAGATCGTCGGGCACATCGCCGACGATCAATACTATTTCTGTTCGACCGTGAAGGGTGAATCGAAGGAAACGGATATCGAGAAGACCGTGAAGTCCAAAGCCGAGCTGGTGGCCAAGCTCAAGGAAGCGTTTTCCTACTGCGACGCAGTTTATGATGGGTTCACCGATGCCCAGGCGACCGAAAAGGTCAAGACCTTCGCGGGCGAGCGGACCAAGTTGTCGATGCTCAACTTCAACTTCGCCCATACCTATGAGCACTATGGCAACATCGTCACCTACATGCGCATCAAGGGGCTGGTACCGCCGTCGAGCGAACCCGGCCAGAAATAACGAATCGCGATACAATACGTTCGATAGAGGGAGAAAAACCGTGAACCGTGTTTCCATGTTGACCAGCGCCGTCCTGTTCGCGGCGGGTTTCGCGCTTTACGCGCAGCCGCCCGCGCCCGCCACCCCGCCGCCTCCGGCCACCGAGGCGACCGTGCTCAAGCGCTCCTACAACTCGATTAAGACCAATCTCACCAAGGCCGCCGACAGGATGCCGGAGGCTCAGTACGGCTTCCAGGCGTCGCCCGACATCCGGACATTCGGCGCGTTGATCGCGCATATTGCCGATGTGCAGGCGGGAACCTGCGCCCGGGTCGCGGGCTCGAAGGCTCCGCCCAGCGCCGGCAAAATGACGGCGAAGGCGGACCTGGTGGCGGCGTTGAAGGCATCGTTTGACGTGTGCGACGGCGTATTCAACGGGCTTACCGATGCCGACGCGAGCAAGATGATACCCGCCGGACGCGGCCAGAGCTCGGAATTCGCCACGCTGTGGGGGCTGATCATCGGTCACAGCAACGAAGAGTACGGCTATCTGTCGGTGTACATGCGACTCAAGGGCATTGTGCCGCCGTCGACGCAGCCGTAATTGGTTGGATAGCGGATGTGGGCCAGGCTGACAGCCTGCGGCGGGTTGCGAATCCGCGTCGTTGACCCATGGGAGCGCCGGTAAACAACCGGCGCGCAGCTTAACAAGCTGCCCCACAAGGCGGTCACGAAATCGCCAGGACAGCGTAATAGTACCGTTCGAAACATTTCGTGCGGCACGCGAGCCCCGGAGCGGCTACAATGGAGTAGTGTCGCGTGGTTGGGAGAGTAAATCGGTAGAACAACAGATTGCTTCTGCCAAAGAGCGCCATGGCGGCGAGCATCGAGTGAGATTGACACCAGAGCAGATGGACAATGAACGCAAGTGTGACAGCCTCCTGCTCCAGCGCACCCGCATGATGCGGCAACTGGAGACGTGCGGCGAGGGGCGTTATCGTCAGACACTCGAGGGTGGGCTCGCCTTTCTCGAAAAGCAGCTTAGAGATCTGGGCTGGCGCGGATGAATTTGCGTTAGCGCACGGAACGCCGACACAGGCCGCGTTTCCGCAAACAGGTCGGGCTGTCCCAGGTTTCCGTCCCCAACTGCCGGACCTTTTCCAGGATTGACTTCTTGCGAGTTGGGACAGAGTGGTCAGTCCGGCTGTCCCCTTCGTCTTCCTTCATTCGGGCTGTTCCCCTTGTCTTTCGTCTAGTGATCACGGCGGTTTTGGACGACGCGCTACAGTCTTTCCGGGACCCGCCGCGGGGAAACTACGTAGGAGGACCAGATAAACGGCGGGTACTATCCCGGGATCGCCCCTGTTGTCCGATCAGTCCCCAAGTAGGTAGAAGGAGAAAACTCAAGAATGAAACGTGCTTCATTGCTCGGCCCGGCGCTGCTCTCTCTGTGGTTCGCTTGTAGCGCGCAAAGTATTCAGCCTTTATCGTTGGACGCACACTCCCCCAAGTCTGCCAGGGAGGCGCAGATTCACCGCGAGGCGATCATGCTGCAAGGCCAGGAATGGGTCATTCCTGAACTGATTATTGGGGGCGAGTGGACGTCCAGTATCACGCTGACGAACCGGGGAGCCCAGCCGATCCCTCCGACCAACGTGTACTTCGTTGACAATTTAGGCAATCCGATGAGCGCAACGTTTCAAACGACCAGCGGCAACGTGATAACTGGTCCTGGATTCAGCTTTTCCCTCGCAGTTGGCGGGATATTGGAGGGTACCTTTTTCGGGAGTGCAACCACACTGTTCGGCAGCGGCGTCGTTGGTTGTTCCGCCACTTCGTGTGGCACGCCTGGTCTTTACGCCGAAGTAAGCCTCAGGAATACGAACTCTACGCGGCCCGACTTCGAGTCTATTTTCCCGTTCGAGGAACCCGCCTCTTTGCAGTACATGCTCTTCGATGGCCGCAACGGGGTCACGACTACCCTGTACCTAGTCAATGACTCGACGGCCGCGACCGTAGTGTCACTTGGCGTTCGTGACACCTCTAACAACCTAATTGCTACGGTGCCCGTGCCAATGAATGGCCTTACGTCTCAAATCTTAACGCTTCACGTCATCGCACCACAGACAATTGGCATTCAGGGAACCCTGGTGATATCCGGTCAGAACAACGCGCTCATTACGATAACGGCCTTACGAATCAACCCAACAAACAGCTTCACGCCCGTGCGCGCCTTCGTTCCAGCAGCACAATGAGCCACGCGACGCTTGCCGAGCCTACTCGAAACGAACTCACAGTGCAGGCGTGTGTGGATCTCAAAGGGCTCCGTGGCTAGTGATTGTGGCACGCCACTAAGAAAGCTCCTGTTCGGTAAGAATCTTGACGAAGTGACAGTACTGTCCCGATTTACGACTTACCGTCCAGAGTGTGCTGTCCCGATTTAGTCCTTATGCTAACCTTCGGAAAGATGCTGCGTACGATTCCGAGGGCGCTGTGAAACCTCCGCCAGCACCACACGTCACGGGCGAAACTGAGGCGGAGCCCATGGATAGCGCTGTCCGCAGGATGTTCAGCGTTTCAAAGGACGAGCCTCAGAAGAGAGAAGCGAAGTGGAAGCGCTCGCGGGCGCGGAAGAAACGAGCTAGGAAGCCGCACTGAACGCGCCACCAAAATGGGAGAGCCGAAATACTGGCGCATTGTCGTGAAGGGCGGGCGCAAGGCCCATCTGGCGATGTTCCTCCCCGGCCAGGGATCAGGCGCTTTAGCGCTCTGCGGAACCCATTGCCTCACGACGCCCGGACCCGCACGACTCCCACAACGGTCAGCGAACCGCGAGGCGATGAGTGCAATTCCTGCCGTATCGCATCGGGACACCTGAAGAGGCCGGAGCGCCGTAAGCCGAATGCGGACGAACAGCGTGCGACCACTTTTCTCAGATTGGCTTTGCACCAGAAGGAATTACTCATTCGGCTAGGACTGAGCAAAGAAGCCGCGACATCCGCCCTTAGAAACTTTCTCACCATCGAGTCACAAAAATGAAATCAATAGAGGCCCAACATCTAGACATGGACCAGCACGATGGGTGCACGATCTCTGGCTACAGGAACGAAGCGCCCCGCATCGTGTATCCGCGTCCGGGCGGTGCGATCCCGCACACCGGAGGGCAGGTCAGCGAGTCTGCCGTGCGCGAGTGGGCGGTTTCGCAAATCGCACGCGCCTTTATGGGCAGGCACTGATGGTCCGTTTTGCCAACTATATTATTACGCTCGCGAGCGGTTGAGGATCACTGCGGCGCGGGCGTTCCCGACTTGAGCCCTCACCCTTGACGGATGGGGCTGGAAGGCATCATTCCCACTCGATGGTTGCGGGTGGTTTGTGCGTGAGATCGTAGAACACGCCGGCGATGTCGCCCATCGCGCGGAGCTCCTCCACCATTTCGGCAAGCAGGGCCTTCGGCATCCAAACGGCATTGGCGGTCATGCCGTCGACGGATTGGATGGGACGGAGTACGATAGAGTCACATTTGGCGGAGGCGAGTGAATCTTGTTTTCCATGCGCGTCTGAGCTCGGTAACCCAAGTGGAATCAGGACGACCGGGAATTGCCAGATCTTCGCGTCGAAGCCGCGCTGGATCGAGATACGACGGACGATCGCGTCGGCGCGGCGCAGCCGATCCAGACGCTCGGCGGTAAGCGTCGCCGGAATCGCGCGAAGTTCACCCAAGGGCGCCGCGGTCCAAACGGCTACGACAACGCGATTGATTTGGGAGAGGCGATTGACCAATCGCCCGGCGTCTTCTTCCGATTCGGGAAAATGTTCCAGCGCGAGCGCGGCGCGGTACGTTCGGGCGTCGCCCTGGACGCCGACTGATCGAATGGGCAAGATCCAACCGTCGGTTGTACGTACCGGTGCGGCATCGGACTCCGACGTAATTATTTCGGCGCATAGGCATCGGATTGCGAGGCCCGGTCCGGGGAACGGATGGCGGTCCAGCAGTTCCGCGCCGATGCCCAGTTGGCGTCCAATGGCGCGAACCTCATCCTTATAGAATGACGCGAGCGGCTCGACAATGCGCCCGGCTTCGATCAGCTTCTGAATCCCCGCGACGCGGTTGTGATGGGTCTTGATCAGATCCGCCTTGGCCGATCCTTTGGATTCGATGGTATCGGGATAAATGGTGCCCTGGCCGAGAATCCATTGGCCGTCGAGGTAGTGCTCGCCTTCGAGAATCTTTTGCTGCACCTCGACAAACTGCTGGCCGATGATGTGACGCTTTTCCTCGGGGTCGGTCACGCCCTGCAAGGCGTTCAGAAATTGCTCGCGCGCATCCGCGACGGCGAGTGCGTTGGCGGTGCTCGAAGGGCTTCCACAGGCTGAAGCCTGTGCCACCGTGTTGGTGGTGCTGACAGGGCTTCCACAGGCTGAAGCCTGTGCCACCGTTAACCGCGCGAAATGCTCGCGCACGAATTCCGTCTCACCCTCCCGCATCAAACCGGTGTCGACGTAGGTCGCGTGAACCTTATCGGCCCCTACGGCGCGCAGGCACAGAGTGTAGGCGACGGTCGAATCGACGCCGCCGCTCACGAAGAAAAAGATGTTGCGCCCGGCCGCCGCGGCGCGGATGCGATCCTCGACGGCGCGAATCTGGCCGGCCGGGTCCCAATCTTTTTCGCAATGGCAAATGTCGAAGAGGAAGTTGGAGAGCAACTCGCGGCCGCAGGGGGTGTGCGCGACCTCGGGATGAAACTGCACCGCGAAGAGACGCCGATCCGGCGCGGCGATGGCGGCGATGGCGCAGGTTTCCGTGCTCGCCAGCACGCTGAATCCAGCGGGCGGGGCGACCACGGTATCGAAGTGGCTCATCCACACCTGCTGGCGTCCTTCGATGCCGCGGAGAACGCCGTCGCTTGAGGAGATTTCGAGGTGCGCGAATCCGTATTCGCCGCGCTCGCCTTTTTGAACCTGGCCTCCAAGCAGGTGAGCCATCAACTGCTGGCCGTAACAGATGCCAAGCACGGGCGTGCCCGAGGCGAGCAGTTGGGGATCGATGGTGGGGCTTCCAGGATCGTGGACGCTGGCAGGGCCGCCCGAAATAATGACGCCTTTACGGCCGCCGAGCGAGGACACGAGAGTTTCGCTGGGCGCGACGTCGGCGTACACGCCCAGATCGCGAACCTTGCGGGCGATGAGGTGGCAATACTGTCCTCCGGCGTCGAGGACGGTGATCTGCGGTGCCATCTCTTAGGATATCGAAACCGCGACACGAAAGGCGCTCCCGCCAGAACTGGCGGACCCACGTGGATCGGGTGAGACGCGACTACGACCGACGGTCGCCTTCGAGGTTGCTGAGCCGGCGATCGTGCATGTCGGCTATGCGCGCGAGCGCCCGAATGTTTTCGCCATCCTGCCGCGCCGTAGCGAGCAGCGCCCGGATATCCTCTCCGTCTGCTAGCGATTTCGCACGCATGGTTTCCAGATCGTGGCCCATCAGTTCCAGATTCATGGTGAGGGCCTCGTGCCGCGCTGTGAGAGCGTCGATTCGTTCCTCGAAAGTCATATGCTCAGTGAGCCCGATCCTGCGTGCCGATGCGCTGGACCAGCATCTTCTTTGCGTTGTCGACCAGCGCCTTGGCCTTTGGCAGGGAATCGATGCCCTTTTGCACTTCGGGGTCCTGCTCCACGGAAACGCGGCGGGAATCGTCGACGCTGAAGGCGGTGATGTACATCTCGACCTTCAACTGCTCCTTGATCCACTGGTGATTGGCGGTGAACTCGGCCTCGGTGAATTTAACCTTGTTCTTGAGCAGGAAGTCGTGGAACTCCTCGACCACCTTTTCGTCGGGCTCCCAGCCCTTGGGCAGCTTCAGAGTGGGATGCGAGCCGAAGTAATACGCCGAGAAGTTGAACAGCGCGAACTTGCGAAGCTGCACTTCTATCTGGAAGGGGTTGTATTTTTCCGGCGTATACTTTTCGTCCGGCGTGATGCCGCCGCCGCCGTAAACCGTGCGGCCGCTGTCGGTCATCTTCACGTCCTGCGCGTTTTTCTGGTCCAGATTGGTGTGGTAGTAGTAATCCAGGAACGAGATGTTCGAATACGGGCGCTGAATGAAGCGGCCGCTGGGCGTATAGTATTGCGCGGTGGTCAGCGCAAGTCCGGTGTTGTCGCTGAGCCGGTACACCTGCTGGACCAAGCCCTTGCCGAAGGTGGTTTCGCCGAGAATCCAGCCGCGATCGTGATCCTGAAGCGCGCCGGAAACGATCTCCGCGGCCGAAGCCGAGAGCCGGTTGACCAGCACTACCAGCGGATATTCCCTGCCGCCGTTATCGGCGCGCGCAGTATAAGTTTTCTGGGGCTGATGCAGCCCACGCAGACTCACCACCACCTGGTTGCGTTTCAGGAAATGTCCCGCGACCTCGATACCGTCGTTCAGCAAGCCGCCGGGATTGGCGCGCAGGTCGAGAACCAGGCCCTTGATATTGTTTTCGCCGAGCCCTTTCAGCTTCTCGTCGAGTTCGCGGGCGGTGGTCTCGGTGAACTGCTCGATCTTGATGTAGGCGATACCGGGTTTGATAAAGAATGCATCCGGAACGCTGTAGCGCGGAATTTCGTCGCGAATCAGGTTGAACACCAGCGGCTGGTCGGCACCGTCGCGCCCCACCTTCACCTGCACCGGCGTGCCTTTGGGGCCCTTCAGCAGGTCGGCGACCTCGACGACGCCGAGGTTGTCGGTTTTCCTGTCGTTGACTTCGAGGATCACGTCGCCGGGATGCAGCCCGGCTTTATAGGCCGGCGATCCGGCGAAAGGCATATTCACAATGACCTTGCCGTTGCGCGACTGGACCATCATGCCGATGCCGAAATAATGGCCGCTCTGCTCCTCGTTGATGCCCTTGAACGCGCGCGGATCGAAGAAGGTCGAGTGCGGATCCAGTTCGCGCAGCATTCCGGGAATCGCGCCCTGATAGATCCCGGTGTCGGGCTTCACCGGATCGGCGAAGTTCTGCTCCACGGCGTCGTAAACCTTGGTGAACGCCTTGAAACTTTGTTGTACGGGTTCGTCGGGCGTAGTCGCCGCCCGGACGCGGCCGCCGCTAAAAACTCCGGCGCCGATTGAGCACAGTGCTATGAAAAGAACTGGAAAGAGATAACTGCGTCGACGAGACGGCATCCACAAGCCTCCACCTGCGCCTAGTATATCAGCAATTCTTTTTTTGGTGTTCGGGTTTTGAGGGAGCCCGGTTTCGGCAAATGCGCTGGGCGAAGTTCAGGGCCGCGGCGCTGCCGTTTTGACTCAGCCGCCCATGCGCGCGCGGCGCGCGGCCGTGCCCGATTCCATGCGGACCGGCTTGCGCTCGACGCCGGAAAGCCTGCGGGCCTGGTCGCTCACACACACCAGAAACATGGGCTGGCGGGCGTTCTTCAGGATATCGATGATGCGATCCTGCTGATCTTCCAGGTAAATCGATTTACCGTCGGTGACCAGATGCAGCGACGATTCGTCGGCCATCACGTCCGCGAGGCGGCGGCCCATCTCGCGTTGCAGGAATCGCAAGACGCGGCGGATCTTCTGGAGCGAAAATCCTTTGCGGCGCAATTCGGCGATCACCGTGATCTCGATCACCTCCGCCGGGAAATACACGCGGCGATGCCCCTCATGCCGCGGAGAAACCACTTTCCGCTCATCCCACCACTGCAATTGCCGGAGACTGACCTCGGCCACTTCCGCAACTTCGCTCGAGGAGTAGGTACGTTCCGGAGCTGGACCGTCTGGGCGGTTCTTTTTGGCTTTGAACATAATAGGGCGCTTCCGTTTCGGGTGATCTCAGGGCGACCTTTCGATTGTACTCGACTGGAGGGCAGTGTCAATGGTCAATTTTGCGGGTATCCTAATCACCCCGGTTTTGGGCCGCGAATGGACGCAAATGAACGCGAATCGCGGATTGATGCATGTCGTGGCCGGGAAGATCGGCGGTCTGGCGGGCGCGTTCTTCTAGACTCGCTTCCGATCAATTTGCTCGATCGTGATGACGCCGTCGCTCACGCGAAATTCGACCCTATCGCCAGGCTTCAGCCCAGCTTTTCGAATGATGCTCGGGGGAACGATCCAAGGGGTCTTGTCTCTTAGCGTGACGGTCATGCGAGTTTTCTCCGCCAACAGGATACCAGCCAGTCAGTCTTCCAACGGCGCAATCGGATGCGCGATCCCGCGAGGAGGCTTCTGTCCCAAGTCTTCGAGGATCGAGGCGCACACGAACACGCACTCGTCGCAAATGTACGCGCGCGGATCATTAGGACTGGAGATCAGCCTCTCGACGCTCGCTTGCGATTTCCCGCAGAAGGAACAGTACAACTCAGATGCGGCAATCTCTTTTCTCCGGTTCATAGAATCTAGCCTCCGCCCACGAACCAGACGATCTCCAGCCGCGCGCCTTCGGCGATCGCCGCGGATTCCCACTCCGGCTTTCGCACGATCGCGCCGTTCAATTCGACGGCGACGCGCTCCCCGGGGATCTCCAGAAATGCGAGCAATCCGGCGACGCTCAGCCCTTCCGGGACTCGGCGCGGATTTCCGTTTACCACAATTTCGATCGCTTGTGTTTCAGCACCTGCCATTCGGAGAGATTGACACCTCGTTTCGACGATCATTATATTCAATAGTTAGGCCCGCGCTCTCACGATGCCCCAAAATTACTCGCAAGTCTACTTCCCGGTCCTGGTGCAGATCGCGATCGCCATCGCACTCGCGGCAGGTCTCATCGGGGCTTCGTCGCTGCTGGGGAAGCGCGCGCGCAGCCCGCTGAAGGATACGCCGTATGAATCCGGCATGGCGCCGGTGGGGTCGGCGCGCGAACGATTCAGCGTAAAGTTCTATCTGGTGGGGATGATCTTCATCCTGTTCGACATCGAAGCCGTGTTTCTGTATCCCTGGGCGATGGTGTACCGCGAACTGAAACTATTCGCGTTCGGGGAGATGTTCGTGTTCGTCGCGCTGATCATGGTCGGATTCTTTTACGTCTGGAAAAAAGGCGCGCTCGATTGGGCCAGCGAGAAAGCGCCGCCGCTTGAAGTGGTAGAGCGCGAAGGCCTGGAGATTCCGGCCGTAGCGAGCGCTGGCGAGGAGTCCAAGTGAGCAGCGATACGCGCGACATCGGGCTCGATATAGAGCACCCCGCGATTCTGGAAACCCGCGATGCGTTTGGCGAACTGACGCTGATCGCCGATCCAGAACGCATTGTCGATCTCTGCCGCTACCTCAGATCCGAACAGGAGTTCGTCCGTCTGAGCGCGGTGACCGCGGTCGACTGGCACCCGGCCGAGCCGCGCTTCGAGGTGGTCTATCACCTGCATTCGATCGAGCGAAACCGGCGCGTGCGCGTGAAGTGCCGCTTAAGTGGCGCGAATCCGGAAATCGAATCCGTGACAGGTGTGTGGCGCGGGGCCAATTGGTATGAACGCGAGGTTTTCGATATGTTCGGCATCCGCTTCCGGAATCATCCGGATTTGCAGCGCATCCTGATGCCTGTCGATTGGGAAGGGCACCCGCTGCGTAAGGATTATCCGGTTCACGGCTACAAGTACAGTTACCCGAGCGACAAGTAGTGACTAAAGTGACCCATGCGAAAGATTGACGACAACGATCCCGTAGCGACGCTCACAGCCGAGCACGTGGTCCCGGCCACCGCCGACGCGCCGCGGTTGATGACGCTCAACATGGGGCCGCAGCACCCATCGACCCACGGCGTGCTGCGCATCATGCTCGAACTGGAAGGCGAGACCATTCGCAAAGCCGCTCCCGACATCGGCTTCCTGCACACCGGCATCGAAAAGCAGTGCGAGGCGCTGTTCTGGCAGCAGGTGGTGCCGCTGACCGATCGCGTCGACTATCTCGCGAATCTTTCGAACAATCTGGTGTACGCGCTGGCGGTGGAGAAGCTGTTGCAGATCGAAATTCCAAGGCGCGCGCAGTGGACCCGCGTCATGATGACGGAGCTTTCGCGGATCCAAAGCCATCTGGTGTGGCTGGGCACGCACGCGCTCGACATCGGCGCGATGAGCGTATTCTTTTACTGTTTCCGCGAGCGCGAAGACATCCTGCGGATTTTCGAAATGTTCTCGGGCCAGCGGATGATGACCAGTTATATCCGCATCGGGGGCCTGGCGCTCGAACCGCCGCGCGGCTGGCAGAACGCGATCGGCAAGTTTATCCGCGCGTTCGGCGGCAAAGTGGACGAATACGAGAATCTGCTGGATTCGAATCCCATATGGACTCGCCGGACTAAAGGCGTCGGATTCGTTCCGCTCGAAGAAATGCTCGACCTGGGTGTGACCGGGCCGATGATTCGCGCCGCGGGGCTGAAATGGGACATCCGCAAATCGGAGCCGTATTCGAGTTACAACGAATTCGATTTTGAGATTCCGACGTCTCCCGACAACGACGTGTATGCGCGGTATCGCGTGCGGCTATCGGAGATGCGGCAGAGCGCGCGCATCGTCACGCAGGCGCTGGAAGGCATGCCCGAAGGCGCCTGGCAGGCCGACGCGCCGCATGTGGTGCTGCCGGATCGCGAAAAGATGAAGACGCAGATGGAGGCGCTCATCTATCATTTCAAGATAGTGACCGAAGGCTTCCGCGTTCCCGCCGGCGAAGTGTACCAGTGCATCGAATCGCCGCGCGGCGAAATCGGATACTACATCGTGAGCGACGGCACCTCCAAACCGTATCGCCTGCACATGCGCACGCCCAGTTTCGGAAATGTGCAAGCGCTGGGGGTCTTGCTGAAGGACATCCTGATTGCCGATTCGATCGCCGCGCTCGGCAGCATGGACTTCGTGTTAGGAGATACGGACCGGTGACGTTCTCGGCAGGCCTGGAACAGAAATTTGCCAAGATGCTGGCCTGCTATCCCGCCGGCAAGCAACGATCCGCCATCGTTCCCATGCTGATTTACGCGCAGGACGAAGTCGGCTCCATCACTCCCGAACTCATCGCGGAAGTTGCCGCCCGCTGCGGCGTCGCGCCGCTACAGGTGGACGAAGTGGTCGGCTATTATTCGATGCTGCACCGCAAGCCGATGGGCAAATACCACGTCCAGGTGTGCACCAACATCAGTTGCATGCTGGTGGGCGGCGAAGAGTTGTACGAGCACGCCAGGAAAAAGCTCGGCATCGGACACAAGGAGCGGACCGCTGACGGACAATTTTCGCTCGAAGAGGTCGAGTGCATGGGCGCGTGCTCATGGGCGCCGGCGGTCGAAATCAATTACGATTTCCATCACTTTGTGACACCGGAGCAATTGGACCAATTGATTGAAGGTTTGAAGAAAAACCAATGAGCCACGAATGAACACGAATGAGCACAAGTCATATTCTTTATTCACGTGCATGCGTGTGTATTCGTGGCCGAATATAACGGATGCTTTATAACCAACCCAGCCCGCTTGAAACGCGCGTTCTGACCAAGCGCTTCGGCATGGAAAATTCGGCGTCGCTCGACACCTACCTGGCAACCGGAGGATTCGAAGCGTTCCGAAAAGCGCGCGAGATGACGCCCGACCAGATTGTCGCGGAAGTGAAAACCTCCGCCCTGCGCGGCCGCGGCGGCGCGGGATTTCCCACGGGTCTCAAGTGGAGCTTTGTCCCGCGCACTTCGCCCAAGCCGCGATACATCATCGTCAACGCCGACGAGAGCGAGCCCGGCACTTGCAAAGACCGGCTGCTGATGGAATACGATCCGCATCAGATGATCGAGGGCATTCTCATCGCGAGCCTGGCTGTCGATTCGCACGCCGGCTACATCTACATACGCGGCGAGTATCGCTATTTGATCGACATCCTGGATCGCGCCATCGCCGAGGCTTACGCCAAGGGTTATCTCGGCAAGAACATCGCGGGCACCGGTTGGGATTTCGATCTCTACACGCACTCCGGCGCGGGCGCGTATGAGTGCGGCGAAGAAACCGCTCTGCTCGATTCGATCGAGGGCAAGCGCGGTATTCCGCGCATGAAGCCTCCGTTTCCGGCGGTCGCGGGCGCGTGGGCATCACCGACGCTGCTTAACAACGTCGAAACTTTCAGCGCGATTCCGGCGATCATTCGCGACGGCGGTCAGGCTTTCGCCGATCTCGGCACTCCCAAAAACGGCGGCACGCGGCTGGTGTGCATTTCCGGTCACGTGGCGAAGCCGGGCGTATATGAATTGCCTTTGGGCTATCCAATGATGAAGGCGATTTACGACGTCGCCGGCGGCATCCCGAACGGGCGCAAGCTGAAAGCCGTGGTCCCCGGCGGATCGTCGTGCCCCATACTCAAGGCCGACGAGTGCGACATCCCGATGGACTACGACACGCTCGCGAAGGTCGGCAGCATGCTCGGCTCCGGCGGCATGGTGGTGATGGATGAGACCACCGACATGGTGCGCGTGGCATTGAGAATCATGCGATTTTACGCGCACGAAAGCTGCGGCTGGTGCATTCCGTGCCGCGAAGGCACTGCCTGGATGAAAAAGATCCTCACGAGAATGGTCGAAGGCAACGGCCGCCGCGAAGACGTGCCGCTGCTGGGCGAGTTGTCGAAAAATATGTTGGGCCGAACGTTCTGCGCACTCGGCGACGCCGCGGCGCTGCCCACCATTTCGATCGTCGACAAGTTCGCGGAAGATTTCGAAAAGTATATTGTTCCCGAGGCGGTGCTGGTTTAACTATGGCGGAAATGGTCAAGCTGACGATCGACGGCCGCGCCGTCGAGGCCGAAAAAGGCACGTTGATTATCGAGGCCGCGCGCCAGTCCGGCATCGAAATTCCGTCGTTCTGCTATTACGAAGGTCTGACGTTGCAAGCGGCGTGCCGCATGTGCCTGGTGGAAGTCGAAAAGACGCCTAAGCTTCAGGTCGGCTGCACTCTGCCGGTGGCCGAAGGCATGATCGTTCACACCGATTCGCCAGTGGTGAGGGAATCCCGCAAGGGCACGCTCGAATTCCTTCTGACCAATCATCCGCTGGATTGCCCCGTGTGCGACAAGGGCGGCGAGTGCGAGCTGCAGGACATGGTGTTCCGCTACGGCGCGGGCGAGAGCCGCTTCACCGAGCGCAAGCTTCACGTCGATGAAAAGCAGTGGTCGCCGGTGGTTTTCTTCGATGCGCCGCGCTGCATCCTGTGCTATCGCTGCGTGCGCGTGTGCGACGAAGGCATGGGCGTGGGCGCGCTGGGTGTATCGGATCGCGGCGCGATCTCCGAGATTCTTCCCAATCATCACGATCATCTGGAATGCGACGAATGCGGCGCCTGCATCGACATCTGTCCCGTCGGCGCTCTGACCAGCGGCAGCTATCGCTACAAGACGCGTCCGTGGGAGATGGAGCACGTCGGCACCGTCTGCACCCATTGCGCCGATGGCTGCAAGACCACGCTCGGCGTGCGCAACGGCCAGATCATTCGTGGAAATAATCGCGATCGCAGCGGCATCAACGGCGAGTTTCTGTGCATCAAGGGCCGCTACGCGTTCGATTTCGTCGAGCATCCGGAGCGGCTGCAATCGCCGCTCGTTCGTTCGGGCGATACGTTTGAACCGGTGTCGTGGTCGAAAGCCATTGAAGTGATCGTCGCTAAATTCGCCGAGGTGAAAGCGCGAAACGGGAAATTCGGCGTCGTCGGATCGAATCACACTACCAACGAAGAGAATTTCTTCCTGGCCAAGCTCGCGCGCCAGGGCCTGGGGACTAATAATATCGATCATCATCGCACGGGGGATCTGGCGAGTCTCTTAGATGCACTTAGCGGGCGTGAGAACGCTTTGGGAACGACGGCCGATCTCTACAACGCGAAAGCCATCCTGATCGCGGGCGCCGACCTTTCGCAGCAGCACCCTCTGCTCGCCTATCAGGCGCGCGCGAATTTCCGGCATCATGCCGCGCACATTTACGCGGTGTCGACCGGGCCCGTACGCGAAGACCATCAAGCGGCCGCAACTGTCCGCGTCAAACAGGGCGGGGAACTGGCGGCCATCGAATCGCTCCGCGACAAACTGAAGGCTGAGGCCGAACTGGTAATCGTTTTCGGCGATGCGATCCAGGGCGACGCCGTGCGCAAGCTGGTCGTATTTGGCGATTCGCTCGGCATTCCCGTGAAGTATGTCTGCCTGGTGGATTATTCCAACTCGCGCGGCGCGTTCGATATGGGAGTCCTCCCGCGCGATGGCGGCTTGAGTATCGATCAAATGCTGGCCGCGCCGGATCTGGATGCGCTGTGGGTAGTCGGTGCGAATCCTTTGAAACGCTCAGCGCTCGCCTCGTCGAACGCGTTCGTGGTCGTGCAGGATCTTTTCATGACGGAGACGGCCAAGCGCGCCGATGTCGTGTTGCCGGCTGCATCCGCTTATGAGAAATCCGGAACGGTTACCAATGTATGCGGCGAAGTGCAGCGGCTGAAACCGGCCGCAAAAGTAATGGGCGCGAAAACGGATCTGGAGATTTTCGGGCTCATCACCAAGGAACTGGGACTGAATCTCGGCATCTGGTTGCCCGACAAAGTTTTCGAGGAGATTCGCAAGACCGTGCGTGGCTACAACGTGCCGCTGCCGCTGATCGCAACCGGAGGCGCGGCGGTCACAGTGCCGCTCAATGGCCGCGTCGCAACGATTCCAGGAACGATCCACTCTGCCGGGGACACCTTATTTACCTCAGGCTCGCTCACTTCCTATTCGAAGATTCTCAACTCCGTAATGGAAGCACCGGGCAAGCTGTACGCCAAGGGGCGGGACTAAGCGGCGATGAACTTTTTCATATTGAGCCTGATCAAAGCTGCGTTGGTGGCTTTCATCCTGATGACCACCCTGGCCTACTTGCAGTGGATCGAGCGCAAAGTCATCGCCCATATTCAATTGAGAGTGGGGCCGCGCCGCGTCGGACCGCATGGGTTGCTCCAGCCCCTCGCCGACGTGATCAAACTCCTGACCAAGGAAGACATTCTCCCGTCTCACGTCAACAAGTTTTTCTATTTTCTTGCGCCCTTCATGGCCGTGTTCTTTGCGCTGATCGCGATTTCCGTGATCCCCTTCGGACCCGAAATCAATATCGCCGGCGTCAAGACCTACATGCAGCTCACCGATCTCAACATCGGCGTGCTGTTCATCCTCGGGCTCTCCGGGATGGGCGTGTACGGAGTCGCGCTGGCTGGCTGGGCGTCGAATAACAAATACGCACTGCTCGGCGGGCTGCGCAGCTCGGCGCAGATGATCAGCTATGAACTGCCGATGGCGATGGCGATCGCCGCGCCGCTGCTAATGCTCAACACGCTCAGCTTTCGCCAACTGGTGGACGCGCAGAGTGGATTCTATTTCAACTTTATCCCGCGTTGGAGCGTCTTCCAGGGTCCCTTCCCGCAAATCGTGAGCTTCATCTTATTCGTCATTGCCGCGTTCGCTGAAACCAATCGCGTTCCGTTCGATTTGCCCGAAGCCGAGAACGAACTGGTCGCCGGATTCCACACCGAATATTCCAGCATGAAGTTCGCGGCGTTTTTCATGGCCGAATACGCCAACATGGTCACCGTTTCCTGCGTGGCGACGCTGCTATTCCTGGGCGGATGGCAGCCGCTGTTCCCGGCCGAGTACGGATCGCGGTTCATCCCCACTATTATTTTCGCGATCGCCGGGCTCATCTGCCTGTATCACGGAGCCAACCCGGCGCGGCCGTTCGATCGCATCACGCTGCCGGTTTTTGGGATCGTTTTCCTGGGGCTCGGCGCGGCATTCCTGGTCCCCTTTCTCGCGCCCATGCTGCTTCCTTTATTCTGGTTCGTCTCCAAGGTGGGCTTCATTCTGTTCCTTTATATATGGGTCCGCGGAACGCTCCCGCGTTTCCGTTACGATCAGTTGATGCGATTCGCGTGGACCTTCATGTTCCCCGTTGCGGTCGCCAATCTTTTCATCACCGGTCTTATTGTGGCGCTTGCATAAAAGAATGGACGCCCTCATATAAATATGGACGCGATCCTGTTCCTGGTCTTCGCCGCCATCGCCGTGGTCTGCGCCATCAATCTGGTGCTGCAGCGGCACCCGATTTCGAGCGCCCTCTCGCTCATCGGCGTCATGGGCGCGCTGGCCGCGCTATACCTTTTGCTGGGCGGCGAATTTATCGCGATGGCGCAGCTCATCGTCTACGCCGGCGCCATCATGGTGCTGTTCGTGTTCGTCATCATGCTACTGAACGCGGGCACCGAAGTGAAAGCGCACCGCAAGCTGTGGGTGAAATACGCGGGCCTTCCGCTGCTGGCCGGACTGATCGGCGTCGTCGGGTACATCGTGCATCAGGGCTATACCGGGACCGAAACGGTGCGCTTCGGAGCCTTCACGCACGGCAACGCGCAGGAAATCGGCGCCAAGCTTTTCAAGGAGTACCTGCTGCCTTTCGAAATCACCAGCGTGCTGGTGTTGATCGCGATCGTCGGTGCGATCGTCCTTGCCCAGAAGGAAGTGGAGTAGATGCCGCAGCTCCCCATTCCCGAATACGCGCCGCTCTCCTGGTACTTGATCCTCAGCGCGATTCTGTTCGCGCTCGGCGTCGCCGGGTTTCTGTTTCGACGAAATATTATTACGGTGTTCATGTCCATCGAGCTGATGCTCAACGCCGTGAATCTCAGCTTCATTTCGTTCGCCTATAAGAACGGGAAAAACGACGGCCATATTTTCAGTTTCTTCGTGATGGTGGTGGCGGCTGCCGAAGCCGCCGTCGGGCTCGCAATTATTTTGACGGTGTTCAAGAATCGCCGGACGCTGGAGATCGACGAGGTCAGTTCGCTCAAAAACTAATGCAGCAACTCTGGCTCATTCCCATTTTTCCGCTGATCGGCTTCCTGCTGAACGGCCTGTTCGGGCGAAAGCTGCCGAAGTCCGCGATCAACGTAATCGCGTGCGGCTCGGTGTTGCTGTCGTTTGTGTGGGTGCTGAAGACGCTCAGCGCGTTGGGCGCATTCTCCGGGACGCTTGAAGGAACCCATTTCGAGCACTACTACACCTGGATCCAATCCGGCGCATTCAACATCTCGATCGATTTTGCAGTCGACCGTCTTACTGCCGTGATGCTGATGGTGGTCACCGGCGTCGGCTTCCTGATTCACATTTATTCGATCGGCTACATGGCGCACGAAGGCGGCTATTACCGCTTCTTCGCGTACCTGAACCTGTTCATGTTTTTCATGCTGGTCCTGGTTCTGGGCGCGAACTACCTGGTGATGTTTGTCGGATGGGAAGGCGTCGGGCTGTGCAGCTATCTGCTGATCGGTTTCTATTTTCTGGAAAAATTCGCGACCACCGCCGGCAACAAGGCCTTCATCGTGAACCGCATCGGCGATTTCGGATTTTCGCTCGCCGTGTTCCTGATCGCGATTCACTTCGGCACACTTGATTTTGGCAGTGTGTTTCATCAGGTCGGACCGATGGCGGTGGAATCGAATCCGGGCTGGATCTCCGCGATCTGCCTGCTGCTGCTGCTCGGCGCTGCCGGAAAATCCGCGCAGATTCCTTTATACGTGTGGCTGCCCGACGCGATGGCCGGCCCGACCCCCGTCAGCGCGCTGATCCACGCCGCGACCATGGTCACCGCCGGCGTCTACATGATCGCGCGCAGCGCCCCGATCTACCTTCACTCGACCGTCGCTCTTAATATCGTTGCGCTGGTCGGCCTCGCCACCGCGTTCTTCGCCGCGACCATCGGCCTGGCGCAGAACGACATCAAGAAAGTGTTCGCGTATTCAACGGTTTCGCAGTTGGGCTACATGTTCCTCGGCCTGGGGACCGGCGCGTTTTCCGCGGGAATCTTCCATTTGATGACCCACGCGTTCTTCAAAGCGCTTTTGTTTCTTGGAGCCGGCAGCGTAATCCACGCGCTGAGCGGGGAGCAGGATTTGCGGAAGATGGGCGGCCTTGCGAAAAAGATTCCGATCACCTGCATCACATTGTTCTGCGGGGGCGTTGCGATCGCGGGCGTCCCGTTCACCTCCGGCCACTATAGTAAGGATGCGATTCTGACCGCGGCCTATATCCAAGCCCCGTGGATGTTCTGGGTGGGTACGTTCACCGCGTTCTTGACCGCGTTTTATGTTTTTCGAGCATTGTTTTTGGCGTTTTTTGGCGAATATCATGGAACCGTCGGCCAGCACTCACACGATCATGCCGGCGGTCACGGTGACGACGATCACGGTCACGATGCACACGGCGGCGGCGGAATTCACGAGGCGCCGTTCTCCATGTGGGGACCGCTCGCCATCCTCGCCGTGCTGAGTTTGGTGGGCGGATTCATCAACATCCCGAAATTCCTGGAGCCCATGTTCCCGCTCGCCGAAGGACCAGAGCCCGAGTGGTTGGGGTGGATGATGATCGCCGCCGGGCTGGGCGGCATCGCGCTCGCCTGGCTATTCTACGTCGCCGCGCCGAAGCTGCCGGATTTGCTGGTGAGCGCTGTCCGTCCGGTCTACACGCTCATCTACAACAAGTATTTCGTCGATGAGCTGTACGACGCGGCGATCGTCGAGCCGGTAGTCGACGGATCGCGCACGCTGCTATGGCGTACGGCTGATGTGCGCCTCATTGACGGCATGGTGAACGGAATCGGCAAAACCGCGCGCGCCATCGGAGGAATATTGAAGCTTCCGCAATCCGGTTTTGTCCGCAGCTATGCGGCGTGGGTGGTGGCCGGCTCCATCGCCGTCATCATCGCGATGGCCCTGATCGGAACGTGGCCGGGAGGCGCGCGATGAACCTTCTCGACGCCGTCCTGTTCCTGCCGCTGGCCGGATTCTTTCTTCTGCTGGCCGCGCCGAAAAAGACCGAGCGCATGGTCGCTCTGATAATTTCGCTGATCGTGTTCGTGGTCTCCCTCGGGTTGATCGCGCCGTACTGGTTTCAGAGTCCGTCCGGCTATACCTTTTCGACGAGCATCCCATGGATCGAATCGCCTGCCATCCACTATCACGTCGCGCTTGACGGATTGAGCCTGTGGCTGGTGCTGCTGACCACGCTGCTGACGCCGATCTCGGTGCTGATTTCGTGGAAGTCCATTGAGCATCGCGCCAAGGAATTCTTCGCGTTCCTGATTCTTCTCGAATTCGGGCTTATCGGCGTGTTCGTCTCGATGGATCTGTTTCTCTTCTTCGTGTTTTGGGAAATCGTGCTGGTCCCGATGTATTTCCTGATTGGGATCTGGGGCCATGACCGCCGCATCTACGCGGCTCTGAAGTTCTTTCTGTATACGATGACTGGCTCGATGCTGATGCTGGCGGCGATCATTTATCTCTACAACCAGACCGGCACGTTCGACTATCTGGACATCCTCAGCCAGATCGAGACCGGGCGGTTTGTGCTTGCGCCGCGCGCTGAATTGCTCCTGTTCCTCGCGTTTTTCTTTTCGTTCGCGATCAAGGTTCCGTTGTTCCCGCTGCACACGTGGCTGCCTGACGCACACGTGGAAGCGCCCACCGCGGGTTCCGTGATGCTGGCGTCCGTAATGCTGAAGATGGGAACCTACGGGCTGGTGCGATTCTGCCTGCCGCTGTTTCCGCAGTCGGCGCGCGATTGCGCACCCTGGATCGCGGCGCTCGCCATCGTCGGAATCATTTACGGCGCGCTGGTCGCGATGGTGCAGCCCAACATGAAGAAGCTGGTCGCCTACTCCTCGGTGAGTCACCTGGGGTTCGTCGTGCTGGGAATCTTCTCGTTCACCCAAATGGGTCTCGACGGCGCGGTGTATCAGATGCTGAACCACGGCGTCTCGACAGGTGCTTTGTTCATGCTGGTCGGCTATATGTATGAGCGCAGGCATTCGCTGGAAATCTCGGCCTACGGCGGCGTGGCGACACCCGCGCCGAAACTGGCGATCGTGTTTCTGATCACCACGCTCGCTTCCATCGGGTTGCCGATGCTGAACAATTTCGTCGGCGAGTATCTGGTGCTCCAGGGAACTGCGTACACGAACTTCTCCTGGACCGTGTTCGCCGCCATCGGCGTGATTCTTTCCGCGTGCTACATGCTGTGGCTGTATCAACGGGTGTTTTACGGAAAAGCTTCCCAAGGCCTCACTCATCACATGTACGATTTGACCGGCCGCGAATGGGCCGCCATTCTACCGCTCCTGGCGCTGATGGTGTGGATGGGAACTTTCACGCAAAGCTTCATGCCCCCGATCAGCGCGCAAAACGCACGGATTCTGGAACAAACGCAGAAGTTGAAAGTTGAGCGGGTGGAAAACCAGGGGTCAGGGGACAGGGTTCCGTCGAAAAGCAGATCCCTCGCTCCGCTCGGGATGACGCCGGGGACAGGAAGAATCGAACAACAAAAGACCGAGGTGGCCCGTGCCCGATAGCTTCATCCCCGAGGGCGTCGACTACCTGCGCATTTCGCCCGAAATCATTCTGACCCTGACCGGCGTCCTGATCATGTTTTTGGAAGCCGTGCTCAAGGACGCGCAAAAGCGCGTCTTCGCGCCCGTATCGGTGGTGGGGCTGGTGGCGGCGCTGCTGGGCGCGATCGCAGCCAATGGCGAGCCGGGAATGTCGTTCAACGACATGATCGTGGTGGACGGATTCGCCACATTCTTCCGCGTTCTGGTGATCGTAGTGGGTCTGCTCGCCGTATTCTGCGCCAGCGAATATCTGCGGCGCGAGCAATCGCCTGGCGGCGAATTCTACGCGCTGATCCTGTTCAGCATCATGGGCCAATGCGTCATGTCGGCGTCAAATGAGCTGATCAGCATGTTCATCGGCCTGGAGATTTCCTCCATCGCGTCCTACATTCTCGCCGGATATCTTCGCAACGATCGTCGCAACAACGAGGCGGCGCTCAAATATTTCTTGCTGGGATCCTTCGCCACCGCATTTCTGCTGTACGGCATCGCCTGGATTTACGGCGTCACCGGCACCACCAATCTGGTGGAGATCCGGCGCGCGCTGGCGCTACCCGGGGCTCCGTCGATGATGATCACCGGCGCAGCCGCGGCGCTGATGTTCGTCGGCTTCGGATTCAAGATTTCCGTCGTACCCTTTCAGATTTGGGCGCCTGACGTGTATCAGGGCGCCCCCGCGCCGGTTTCCGCGTTTCTCACTGTGGGCCCGAAAGCCGCGGCGTTCGCGATCCTGTTGCGCACGTATCTGACGGCTTTCGCTCCCATCTCCGACCGCTGGGTGCCGTTCGTGTGGGGCTGCGCGCTGGCGACTATGATCGTCGGCAACTTCGCGGCGATTCAACAATCGAATATCAAGCGCCTGCTGGCGTACAGTTCCATCGCCCACGCCGGATACGTGCTGGTGGCGGTCGCCGCGAATTCCGAGCTGGGTTCGTCCGCCGCGATGTTCTATCTGGCGGCGTATGCGTTCACCAATTTTGGTGCTTTCGCAGTAGTGGCGCATGTCGCGCGCAAGGGCGAAAAGTACACGCGCATTGAGGATTTCGCAGGCCTGGCGCAACGCCAGCCCATGATGGCCGCCATGCTGACCATCTTCCTGCTGTCGCTGATCGGAGTGCCGTTGACGGGGGGCTTTTTCGGCAAGTTCTATATCTTCAAAGCCGCACTCGATTCGAACCTGGTGTGGCTAACGGTGCTGGGATTACTCAACAGCGCCGTTGCCGCCTACTACTATCTGCGCGTGCTGGTGGTGATGTATATGAAGGAGCCCGAGGGCGGAGACGATCCGCTGCCGGCGGCGGGACCGGCGATGAAAATCGCGGTGTACGGGTCGGCCGTGGGAACGCTGCTGCTGGGTATCTTCCCGTCGTTTGTGCTGGACTTCGCGGCGAAAGCTGGGCTGAAGTAAGCGGGTAAGGAGATCCGCCCTACTTACGGAGGTCGCTTAGAAAAGGGTCCGGCTCGCCTGAGTTCGGCCTCCCACTTTTCGCCGGTCGAGAAGATGTCGCCATGAATCTTGACGGTACCCTTCATCCGTCCCCAGATTTGTTGGGACTTCTGTTCCACGCGAACCAGACGAGCGACCTTCTTCCCACGCTTCGTAATCAGGTACTCCTTGCCCGTTTCCGCTACCTCATCGAGCAGCGCGAGGCAGTTGGCTTTGAAGACACTGGCCGTAATGGTTTCGTGCATGGCTATGGTGATCTTACCAGGGCTCGTGAGCTACTGCTTCTTGAGCGTGGTCTTGAACGGATCCTTCTCATCGACGATGGTGTAACCCGCGGGCGGCTGAAACAGCGTCGGGTCCGGCTCGGCGCGGCTTATGTTGATCAGTGTCCGGACGCAGCCTAGAAATGACGCCGCAAATCGGCAAAGGTTTCGGCCCTGAGAAACCGGCCGGCAGGAGCCTCACGCAAGTCCTGATGCTCCAGGACCCAGGTATGCTGATGCGGGACCAGGACGGCATTTAATCCCGCCTCGAGCGCCGGATTAATGTCCGATTTTGGTGAATTTCCGATCATCCACGTCCGGGCAGGATCGAGCCCGCGCTCCTCGATCAGCCGCGCATAGGCCGCCGCGTCCTTTTCCTTGACGATCGCGGTGTGCGCGAAGTACGCACCCAGCCCGCTGCGGTCGACCTTCAAGCGCTGTTCTTCGGGATGGCCTTTGGTGAATAGCGTCAGATCGTGGCGCGCCGCCAGATGCTTCAGTGTTTCTTCCACGCCCGCTATCAGCTCGATCGGTTGTTCGAGTATGCGCTCGGCCAGCGACATGACGTGCGCCAAGTCGTCCTCGCGGATCTCGCGCTGGGCCAGATGACGATACGCCTCCTGCATGTTGCTGCCGAAATTCTTCGCGCCGTAGCCGTGGATCTTGGAATTCACCAGCTCAATTTCATTTAATACGTCGCGGATTTGCGCGGACGTGAGCGTCGAATGTCTCAAGAACTCGACGAAATGGGCAAACGCTCGCTCGAAATAGATGTTATTTTCCCACAGCGTGTCGTCCGCATCGAAAATCAGCGCATAGCGGCCAGGGAAAGGAGCCCGCGTCATTCGACGCCGGACGGCCCGTGGCCCGATCCCCCGTGGCTCGATCCACCGGGGTGTCCGCCCATGTGTCCCGCGCCGTGACCATTTTTCGGCGCGACCTCTTTCATGTGCTGGATGCGCCGCTGGCGATGCAGATATGCCGGCAGGAAATCGGCGAGCTGGCGCAGGCGCTCAGCTTCGTTGCGCGTCGCGAGCAGCGTCTGGCGAAAGCCGAGATCGGGGACGGATTCGGCCAGGCGAAAGCTCAACTGCGGGTCATTTTTGTCGATCGCCTCCGGCGAGTCTCCCGGATCCATCGCCGCCGGCGAAGTGGGCGAAGCGCTTTCCGACAGCCCCTGCAATTGGCGATACGCGTCGATGGCCCGCTGCTGGATCTCCGGCGGCGCCGGGGCGGAGTCGTCATCGTCGAAAAAATCCACCGACCCGCGGAGGAACGCGCGCTCATCGTTCAGCCGTCCGATCTCGAAACGCCGCCGCCCTCTGGCGAGCAGGTCCATTCGCCCGTCGGGATATTGGCGCAGCACCTGATCCACGGTAGCGGTGCAGCCGGTGTTGACGATGCCTTTTTCGTTGGCGAGCACCACGCCGAACTCCAGGTGATCGCGGATCACTTCGCGCATCATCTCTTTATAACGATCTTCGAAAATGTGCAGCGGCAGTTGGGCGCCGGGCAGTAGCACCACCTGGAGCGGAAATAGCGGCAACAAAACCGGCTGCATGTTACTATTATCCCTTTCGGCAGCCGCTGTTTGCATGATTCTCAAGCTCAAGCGCACTCCCGCGATCTACCTGGTCGGGTTCATGGGATCCGGCAAATCGACCGTCGGCCGGGCTCTAGCGGGCGAACTGGGCTGGACCTTCGTCGATCTGGACGAAGAAATCGAGCGGCGCCAGGGCGTGAGTATCGCCGAACTTTTCGACACGCGCGGAGAAGCCGCGTTTCGGGAAATAGAGCGCGCCGCGCTTCAGGAGCGCATCCACACCGTCCAAATGGGACGCCCACAGGTAATTTCGCTGGGCGGAGGCGCGTTCCTGGCCGACGAGAATTGTGAGCTGGCGATCAACAATGGCGTGACGATCTGGCTCGATTGCGCTTTTCCGACCATCGCGCGGCGGGTTGCCGGCGCCACTCACCGTCCGCTGGCGCGCGATCCCGAGCAGCTCAAGGTCCTGTTTGAAGAGCGCCGCGCCGGCTATTCGCGCGCCGAATTTCGCATCGAGGTGGTGGATGACGACGCCGGCGGCGCGGTGGCGCAGATCCTCGCGCTGCCGTTGTTTACGCCGTAATTTTGTGGCGCTGAAGTCCAGCCGGTTCTTGGAGTCGAATGCATTCTGTCATACTTGGGGCGTGGAAGCTCACGACTAAATGACCAATCAACAGTTGTACCTGGTGATCGGTATTCCCGGCCTGCTGTCGCTGCTGGGTATTCTGCTCAACGCCACGCTGTATATCAACTTCAGCTCGACGCTGAATGCGCGGATGACTTCGTTCGAGACCTCCATCCACGCGCGGATGACTTCGTTCGAAGCCTCGATGGAATCGCGCCTGACTTCGTTTGAAGCCTCGATGGCGGCGCGCGAAGCTTCGATGGAAGCGCGCCTGGCTTCGTTTGAAGCCTCCATGAACGCACGCATGGCCTCCCTGGAGGCACGCATGCTCCACCTGGAAAACACCTTCACGACCCGGTTCGACTTGTTGATGGGACGGCTGACGGATCTCGAAAAGGAGATCCATCGGGGCCAGTGAGCGGAGCCAGCGTGTGAGCCGAAAACACGCACTCCAGATTTTTCGCGCCGCCCTGAATGCCGCCGATCCCCAACGCGCGGTCTTACGGAATCTCAAATTCGACGGAAGGACGTTGACGGCCGCGCGCCGCCGGTATTCGCTTTCCAAATTCAACCGCATTCAGGTGATCGGAGCCGGAAAAGCCGGCGCCGCGATGGCCGCCGCGGTCGAGCGCCTGCTGGGCCGCCGTATTTCGGGTGGATTAGTGAACGTTCCCGATGGCGCCCTCACCCATCCGCGGCGGATCGAGCTGAATGAATCCGGCCATCCGGTTCCCGATCGGCGCGGCCTGGATGGCACGCGCCGCATCGCCGAAATCGTGCGTAACGCCGGCGAGCGCGATCTCCTGCTATGCCTAATTTCAGGCGGCGCATCGGCGCTGATGCCCGATCCCGCGCCGCCCATTACCCTCGCGGGGCTCCAGCACACCACGCGACAGCTTCTCGCGAGCGGCGCGGCCATTCGCGAGTTGAATACCGTCCGGAAACATATTTCGCAGATCAAGGGTGGACAACTGGCGCGCCTCGCGTCGCCCGCCACGGTGATTGCGCTGATCCTTTCCGATGTCATTGGCGACGATCTGGACGTGATCGGCTCCGGTCCCACCGTCCCCGACGCTTCAACCTTCGAAGACGCCGCGCGCGTCTTCGAGAGGTACGCGATTCACGCGCCCGCGGCGGTCGTCAGGCGGATCGCGTCGGGCGTCGGTGGCGCCATCGCGGAAACTCCCAAGCCCGGCGACCCCGCTTTCGACCGCGTCCAGAACATCATCGTGGGCGGCAACCGGCAGGCGATCCACGCGGCTGCCCTTGAGGCTCGCGCGCTGGGCTATCGCCCGCTGGTGCTTTCGACCTTTATTGAAGGCGAAACGCGCGACGTCGCGTCGATGCACGCCGCCATCGCCAAAGAGATTCTGTCATCCGGGCGTCCTGTGCGCCCGCCGGTCTGCATTCTGTCCGGCGGGGAGACTACCGTCACGGTGCGCGGCAAAGGACAGGGCGGCCGCAACCAGGAGTTTGTGCTGGCGGCGGCCATCGCGCTATATGGGTCGACAGATGATGGAGGCGCATTCGGGCAGGCGACCATCTTCAGCGCGGGAACCGACGGCATCGACGGACCCACCGATGCGGCCGGAGCCATCGCGGATGAGCGCACGCTCGATCGGGCCCGCGCCCTGGGCCTCGACGCCCGTCGATTTCTCGCCAACAACGATTCCTATCACTTTTTTGAAAAGCTGGAAGCGCTGGTGAAGACCGGCCCCACGGGTACCAACGTGATGGATGTGCGCATAATCCTGGTACCCCGGCGCAAGGGTTCCGAGCCGCGACCGTCAGGGAGCGGTACGCTCACCTTCGCGAATTAGATACCTGGTTGTGCGGGACGATTTTGTGAATAGAATGTGCGCTTTACGTTAACATACCGTTTCAAACTATCGCGGTCCGTTTACAAGCCACCCACATGATGGTATACTTTCCCAAACGGTTAGTGTTGTGAGGTTCCAGCGTTGGGCTGGTACCGTTTTTTGGGGCAAAGCAATCTTTTAAAAGATCCTTGTAGATCGATGAGGCCCAATTTCCAGGGCCGGGGTGAAGTCCAGACATTTTGGGGAGGTCTGTTTCAATGACTCGTTCACGCATCGCTTTTCTTGCAGTATTGTTTCTAGCCGTGGCGTTCCTAGCGACGCCGCCGGCATTTAGCCAGACCATCACCACCGGAGACGTGGTTGGAGTGGTCAGCGATACCTCCGGCGCGGTTGTGCCGGGCGCAAAGGTCACGCTCAAGTCCCTCGACTCCGGTGAAACCTCGACCGAGACCGCCGGCCCTCAGGGCGAGTATCGCTTCTCGCTGCTGAAACCGGGCGAGTACACCGTCTCGGCGAGCACGCCGGGTCTCAAGTCGAACAATACGAGATTGACGCTGCTCGTCGGTCAGGCGCGGGAGATGAACATTATCATGAATCCGCAGGGCACCAACACCATCATCGAGGTGACCTCGGAGGCTCCTATCGTTCAGACGGAGAACGCCAACCTCGAGACGAACTATAATTCGGCGCAAGTGGTGAATCTTCCCATGGCGGGCGGCGATCTCACTACGCTGGCGATGACGGTGCCCGGCGTGCGCGTGTCCGTAGTCGGCGGCTCTGGAAACATGAACGCCAACGGAATACCGGGATCATCCGTCCTGTTCACTCTCAACGGCACCGACGAGATGGATCCCGCCAACAACCTCAACAACTCCGGGGCCAGCAACAACCTTTTGGGCGCCAATGAAGTGGCTGAAGCAGCCGTGGTGCTCAACGCTTATAGCCCCCAATACGGGCGCATGGCCGGCGGTCAGGTCAACCTGGTGGGCGTTTCCGGAACCAACCAGTTTCACGGAAATCTCTTTTACAACTTCAATTGGGAACAGCTCAATGCCAACAGCTTCTTTAACAATTCCACCGGCACACCGAGGGGAAGGGCCGATGCGCACCAGTTCGGCGGCAGGTTCGGCGGACCCATTTTGAAGAACAAGCTCTTTGGCTTCTTCGATGAAGAAAACCTGCGCTATGTGTTGCCAGGGTCGGGGGTTACTTCGGTTCCTTCGCCCCAACTCCAGGCTTACACACTGGCCCATGTGCCCGCCGCCTCGCTTCCTTTGTATAACGATTATTTCACCCTGATCAACGGCTCTCCCGGGATAAGCCGGGCAGTTCCGGTGACCAACGGCGGCGGCTTGTTGCAGGATAGCCACAACCACATGGGTTGCGGTACGGGAACGTTTACAGGCACCCCGGATGGCTCTCTGGGCACTTTCGGCGTGAACCTCCCCTGTGCGTTGGCCTTCGGCACCAACACCACGGAGCTCAACACGGAACAGTTGTACACCATTCGCGTGGACTACAACCTATCCAACAGCCAGAAACTGTTCTTTCGCATCCAACACGATTGGGGCATTCAGGCCACCGGCGCAAGCCCGGTCAACCCCCTGTACAACTCCGTCAGCGTCCAGCCGGAGTACCAGGAGAGCCTGAACTACACTTACGTGATCACTCCCACCCTGGTGAACAATTTCATCGCATCGGGATTATGGTACTCCGCTCTGTTCGGCGTAGGGGATTTCGCCAAGACCAGCTCGTTGATGCCTGATTCCATCTCCCTCGGCGATGGCGGCGCCAATGGCGGCGGTTTCTCCGCCGTTGGAAACGGAGCATTCCCCAATGGAAGAAACGTTGCCCACTTCCAAATAGTTGATGACTTGTCCTGGACCAAGGGCCGGCACACCATCAGAGCGGGCGTCTCCATCCGTTACGATCAATACACCTACACAAGCATCGCCTCGGGCGCATTCCTTGGCAGCTACAGCCTGTCCGACGTCTCGGATTTCGCCAACGGAAAGCTGAACTTCTCCGGAACCAATCTTGGTAGCAGCTTCACCCAGTCCTTCCCGGTGTACGGCGCGCTGCATTTCCGCGTGCCGTCCTCCGATTACTATGTGTCGGACGAATGGGCCGCCACCAAGAATCTCAAACTGACGTTCGGGATGCGCTTTGAAAAAGACAATAACCCGAGTTGTGTCGAGACCTGCTTCGTGCTCACCAACGTGCCGTTCAATTCATCCAGCTACCAGGGCGGCTTGACCGTTCCGTATGACACCACTATTCAGACCAAGGCGAACACCTTCTACAACGTGGAGGCCGTCATCCCGGAACCTCGGTTGGGCATTGCGTGGAAACCTTTCGGCAGCGGCAAGACCGTGGTCCGTGGCGGCATCGGGCTGTTCTCGACGAATTTCACCGACGGGCTGGCCGGCACCTTCGCCAACCAGATACCGAACAAGTTCGCCCCGTCGGGATTGACTTTCGGAAATGTCGGACTGATCACCGATTCCACCACAGCGGCCTACACCGCGCTCCAATCGGCTAATGCGTTCTTTAACGGCTTTAAAGCCGGCGACACTCTGGCGCTGCTCCAGGCCGCCGTAAAGCCCGCCACTTTCAGCACGCCCAGCATCACCTCGGGGCCTGGCACTTTTTACGCGCCCAAGGACCTCGAGTGGAACTTCGAGATCGAACACCAGGTCACCGCCCACAATCTCTTCACTCTTGGCTATGTGGGCAATCACGGCTACAATCTACAGGAGACGGTCAACGCCAACGCGTACACATCGGCCGCCGGCATCACGATGTACGGCGCCGGTTACGGTGGCCTGCCAACGGTTGCCGCGGACCCGCGTTTTGTGAACGCGACTCAGTATTACACTAACGGCGTCAGCAACTATAGCGGCCTCACCATCCAGTACAAGCACACGTTCACCTACGGGTTGACCGCCCAGCTCCACTACACCTGGAGCCACGCGCTGGGGACCGTCGCCTATGAGAATCCGTTCAACCTCAGCAATGGGTACGGCAGCTTGAACTTCGATAACCGTCACCAGATGGCAGGGGACTTCGTGTGGGTGCAACCGCACAAGTTCGAGAATCACATAGCGGATATCGCGGCCAGAGACTGGACCTTGAGCAGCAAGGTCTACGTTTATAGCGGCGCGCCCTTCAGCGTGACCGACAGCAAGATTCCCGCGCAGATCAACTCGGCCCAGAGTCTCATCACTCCAATTGCCGATGTGCTCACCGGCAGCGCCCCTGGCTCGAACTGCGGAAAGGCTGCCGTGAACGCTGCCTGCCTGACCACAACCGAGTTTGCCACCTACAAGACTTCTTCCGGCGTGGGCACTCCTGTCCAGGCCGATTGGGGCAACGTCGCGCCCGACAGCTTCCGCGGACCGGGGTATTTCGATATCGACTCCCAGATCGCGAGGACTGTCAGGATCAAAGAGAGGGCCTCGTTCATGCTGGGGGTGCAGTTTTACAATATTTTGAACCATGCAAATTTCGCCAACCCGTCGGGGTCTCTTTCTTCCGGATCGTTCGGCAGGATCACTGCTACGGTCGGGCCGCCCACCAGCATCTACGGATCTTTCCAGGGTGCCTCGGTTTCAGGCCGCGTCATGGTGCTCTCGGGCAGGTTCACGTTCTAGGCTTTACGAGCCGCGACCAAGCTGCGCTTGCGCCAAGGGAGCGGTTATAAAAAGAGGCGCGACAGCGCATTCTTCGTTGTGAGTTGTTCAATGATAAGGCGGTCGGGAAACCGGCCGCCTTGCTTTTTGTGGGGCCGGCACTCGTGCCGGCAGCCGGTCTTCAGACCGGCTTGTCTTCTCTTACTCTTTTTTGAAATCCAGCGACGCCGAGTTCATGCAGTACCGCAATCCCGTCGGCTTGGGACCATCCGGAAACACGTGCCCCAGGTGCGCGCCACACGCCGCGCATTCCACCTCAGTCCTCCGCATCCCGTGGCTCACGTCCTCAATCATCCGCAGGTTCTTCTCATCCATCGGCGCATAAAAGCTGGGCCATCCCGAGCCGGATTCGAACTTGGTCCCGGAGCTGAATAGCTTCGCTCCGCAGCACACGCAATGATACGTGCCGTCGTCGTGCAGGTCGCAATACTTGCCGCTGAACGGAGGCTCGGTGCCTTTTTGCCGCGTCACGTAATATTGCTCCGGCGTCAATTTCTTTTTGAGCTCTTCGTCGGTCATAACATCTCTAGATTACACCCGGATTTCATTCGCACCCGCTGGCTTTGAGGCGCCACGTCTTTCGCGCCTCAACTGACGGCGGATCAGCACCGCGCGGCACACCTCCGTAGAGCCTAAACTGGAAGTTGACCGACCCCATCCGCCAAGTCCGGAAATGGCTCGACCTCGCCCGCGCCGCCGGCGTCAAAGAGCCCACAGCCATGACGCTTTCGACCGCCGCCGCAAACGGCCAGCCCTCCGCGCGTGTGGTGTTGCTAAAAGGCATCGACCGCCGCGGCTTCGTCTTCTACACCAACTATCTCAGCCGCAAAGGGCGCGAGCTGGCCAAGAATCCGCGCGCGGCGCTGGTGCTGTATTGGCCCGCTCTCGACCGGCAAATCCGCGTCACCGGCCGCGTATCGAAACTCAGCGCCGCCGAATCCGACGAGTACTTCAACTCGCGTCCCGCCGGCAGCCGCTTCAGCGCCGCCGTTTCGCCGCAAAGCTCCGTGATCGAATCCCGCGCCGGGCTCGAACGGAAACTTGCGAAACTGAAAGCCGAGTATCCGGACGCAGCCCCGCCGCGTCCAAAACATTGGGGAGGTTATCTTGTTCGTCCCACGGAAATCGAATTCTGGCAGCAAGGCGAGGATCGCCTTCACCATCGCTTGCGTTATCGCAGGCGCCGTGATGGGTCCTGGATTGTGGAGCGGCTCGCGCCTTAATCTGCACGCCGCCGCTTATGACGATGACATCAACGCTGCCAAGGTAATGAAGGGGGTGGAGGACCATTACAACCACGCACTGACCCTGCAGGTCGCTTTCACCGAAAGTTTCACGATGCAGGGCCGCAAGCGCACCGAGAATGGCGACCTCTACCTGCGCAAGCCCGGCCGTATGCGCTGGCAATACTCGGCGCCCGCGGGAAAGTTGTACGTCTCGGACGGCAAATACGTTTATTCCTACGTTCCCAGCGAGAATCGCGCCGAGAAGATCAGCCTCAAGGACACCGAAGACATGCGCGCGCCGCTTGGGTTCCTGCTCGGCCGCTTGAGTTTTCACGAAGACTTCCGCGAGTTCCGCTCGGAGCCCGACGGCCGCGGGAGCCTGTTCATCACCGCGGTTCCCAAATCCGACAAGCTGCCCTATACCCAAGTCACGTTTCTGGTTTCGCCGGACTCCATAATTCACTACCTGGCGGTGAAAGGGCAGGAAGGCTCGGTCACGGAATTCACGTTTCAAGGCGAGAAGAAGAATCCGCCGTTGAACGATGCGCTGTTCCGGTTCACGCCGCCGCCCGGCGCAGAGTATGTGGACTCCACCCGCCAGCGTAACGAGCCGTGACCAAAGGGAGCGGCCTAAATGATCCTCATCATCCTACTGAACTACGACCAGAGGGAGCGGCTAAACGCTCAGTCCGCTTTCGTCGCCGGAGCCGGCTTGGACGACTTCGAACTCTGAGATTCGCTCGACTTGGAATCTCCCGATCCGCTCGATTTCGAACTCTGGCTCTCGCCGGATCTTGATTCCGATTTGGACTCCGACCGGGACTCCGACTTCGACTCGGATTTGGATTCGGACTTGCCCTCGCCCTTCGACTCGGACTTGCCCTCGGACTTTCCTTCGCTCTTGGAATCCGTCTTCGATTCGCCGCCGCCGTGTTCGGAATGCCCCGAGTGTTCCGGTTTCGATTCGCCGCCCTTGGACGCGCCTTTGTAATCCGTGATGTAGAAGCCGCTGCCTTTGAACTGGAGCGCCGACGTCGAGATCAGGCGTTCCACCGGTCCTCCGCACTCCTCGTGCACCTCGACCGGAGGATCGACAAACTTCTGAATCTTCTCAAAAGTTTTGCCGCATTTCGAGCAGCGGTACTCGTAAATGGGCATCCGCTTATTTCTTGGAAACGGTGGCGATCGCCTGCTTCATCATCAGGTCAGGACCCGCCGCGTGCGGCGCGTCCGTGTCGGGGACGGTATCGTCGTCCGAATCCGGCGTGGCGGCCGCTTCCGAATCGCCTTGCAGAATGTTCGGCGTGACGCCGGTATCCTGAATCGCCTTGCCGGATGGCGAATAATACTTCGCCACCGAAAGAATCACCGCGGCTCCGTCGTCCATGGTGATGGCCTTGCGCACGGCGGCGTCGCCAAAACTACGCTCGCCCACCACATCGGCGCGTTTGGAATCGAGCAACGCTGCTGCCGCGACCTCCGCCGGCCCGGCCGTTCCGCGATGAACGATCACCACCAGCGGCGCCTTCGTGATCGCCTTCGATGCATCCGCCTGGAAATCCTGGCGGGCGATCTTCTGCCCCTGCGAGTACGTGATCAGGCCCTTGTCGATGAACACATTCGCCAGCGCGATGCCTTCCGAAATCTCGCCCGTCGAGCAGTGCCGCAGATCCAGAATGAATCGCTTGGCGCCCTGCTTCTGAAGATCGGCGACCTTAGCCGCGATTTCCTTCGCGCGTCCCCGCCCCAGAGATTCGGTCGAAATGACTCCGATCACCTCAGACCCTTGATCCGTCACCAGGCGCGCCGTGATCGGAGGATACACCAGCATCGCCCGCGTCAGGGTGACGTTCTGCGGCTCGGATCGGCGCGTACGCAACACGCTGATCTCGATGGTGCTGCCCGCGTCGCCTTGCAGCAGCATTTCTGAAAACGCCAGCGGCATGTCGCGCGATGAAATATTGTTGATCGATTCAATCACGTCGCCGGTGCCCAGGCCCGCCTTGGCAGCCGACGAACCCGGCAGGGCGTCCACCACCGTTAGATACCCGAAGCGCCGCGAAAGCCCCAGCCCCACATCCGCCTTCACGCTTTCCTTGGATTTCAGATACTGCTTGTATTGCTCCGCATTCAGGTAGCTGGCGTAGGGGTCGAGCGATTCCAGCATCCCATTGATCGCGCCCGCCGTGACCGCCTTCATGTCCGGCTCTTCCACGTACTCCATCTTGATGCGCGAAAGCACTTCGCTGTAAACCCGCAGGTGATTGTAAGGACTGTCGGCAGGATTATCGGCGGCTGCGGCGCTGTGTCCGCGCACCGCGCCCAAAAGTAGTAAGCCCACCAGGCAGGTCGAGGAAACCACCACCGCGAATTGAAAACGACGGTTCATAAAGCCAGAAACCACCCTCTCTACTTCTAAGCCGCGGGGACACCACTTCTAATCTGTGGGACGCCGCGCGACCTTCGACGTGTTCATCGGGCGCGCCTCGCGCTCCCTACGCCTAGAATAGCAGACGAAACCCGCTGGGTTACGGTTGCCTCCCCAAGTGTTTGAGGCGACACAGTATGGAGCGCGGGAGAACGAGTGACCGCTAGATCCGAGCGGCTCGCCCGGGTAACTGTTGCATCCGGCAGCACCAGCCGCTAGGCGGATATTACACCCAAACGAGACTCTTGTCAAAAAGGCCGGAGCCCGTTGATGTGAGCCGATGCCGGCTCACCCGATTCGCGTTCAGTCGCTTAATGTAGAGTCAGCTTCTGAACCCGCCAGTTCGTCAACTCGCCCACGATCAGCTCATTCGCCTTCCGGCAATCGATCTCATTCACCGTCCCGAATTCCTTCATCAGCTTCCCGGCGCGGCCGAACTTCCCGAGCACCGTTCCGTCCAGCTCCATCCTGTAAATCTCGCCGTTGTCCATCGAATTCGGATCGTTCGAATTGGAGCTGTACAAATACGGATGCGCGCCCGGCGAAATGCAAATCGCGCGCGGCGTGCCCACGCCGGTCAACTGCTTCTTCGGCGTGCCGTCGTTATCGAACACCTGAATCCGCTTGTTGCCCAGTTCGGCTACGTACACATTGCCCTGCGCATCCAGCGCGATCGAATGCGGAATGTCGAACTGCCCCGGCTCCGTGCCTTTGGAACCCCACGACTTGATCCAGCGCCCGTTCTTGTCGTACTTGGCGATCCGCGAGTTGCGATACCCGTCCGCGACGAAAATATCTCCCGCGGCGTCCCACGCGACGTCGGTCGGTTGACCGAACAGATCGCCCGGCTGGCCCGCACCCGGCGCCCCGCCGCCGCGACCGCCGCCGCCCGCGCCGCGTCCCGCTGCCGCCGCGTCAGCTCCGCGTCCCGCGCCCGCTGCAGCGCCGCGACCCCCAGCGCCTCCCGCTCCTGCCCCACGTCCCGGCGTGCCCACCGTAATCGCTTCCGGCTTCCTGCCCATCACCATGGCGACCCGCCCCTCGGGATCGAACTTGATCACCAGACTCGCCCCGCGATCCACCACCCAGATGTTGTCCTGCGGATCCACCTTCACCGATTCCGCCCACAGAAACCCATACAGCCCCTGCCCGATCTCGCGCACGAACGTGCCGTTCTGGTCAAACTCCAGGAGCCGCGCGCCGCCGTGCGTGAACGTGCGCGACGTGCCGATGGTCGCATACGCGTTGCCGGTGCGCGTGAACACAACCACATGTCCCTTGGACGTGGTCGCGACTCCCGCCGCTTCGCCCAGATAAAGATTGTCCGGAGTCTTCAGAAAATTCGGCAGCGAATTGAATGAAATCTCGGGCTGCGCGCTCGCGGTCACCGCCAATGCCGCGGTCAACACCGTCGCAGTCAACAATACCGAAGTAGAATGTTTCGAATGTTTCATTGATTTCGCCTCCCTACTTCTTCGCCGGATGCAGGATGATCTTCTGGACGCGCCACATGGTGATCTCGGCCGTCATCAGCTCGTTTTCGCTGTGGCAATCCAGTTCATGCACGGTGCTGAATTCGCCCACCTGTTTCCCGGCCTTCCCGAACTTGCCGAGGATGGTTCCATCCAGTTCCATCTTGTAAATCTCGCCGGTGACGGCGGCCAGCTCCGCGTTGTTGCTATCCGGATAGGAATTGGAAACGTACAAATACTGGTGCGCGCCCGGCGAGATGCACAGGGCCCAAGGCGCGCCCACCTGATCGTAGATCGCCTTGAACTTCAGGTCGTTGTCGAACACCTGCACGCGGCTGTTGCTGCGGTCGCCGACGTAAATGTTGCCCTTGGCGTCGGCTGCCAGCGTGTGCGGCAGGTTAAGCTGCCCCGGTTCCGACCCTCGCGTGCCCACCGACGAAATGTATCTGCCGTTCTTGTCGTATTTGACGACGCGCGAATTTCCGTAGCCGTCCGAGACGAAAATATCGCCCGCCGCATCCCACGCCACATCGGTCGGCCGATTGAAGACGTACGGTTCCGGCGGCGGCACTGGCCCCCCGAATCCCGGCGTCACCAGCACGCCCTCCACTGCTTCCGGCCGCCGGCCAAGTACCATCATCACCTTGCCCTGCGGGTTGAACTTGATCACCATGTTGGTGCCTTCGTCGACCGCCCAGATGTTGTCCTGCGCGTCGACGCGCACTGCATGCGCGAACTGGAAGCCGTAGAGTCCCTGGCCGATTTCGTGCAGGAATTTGCCGGTCTGATCGAACTCGAACAGGCGCGTGTCCTGGCTGCGCGTGTAGGCGAACACGTGGCCTTTGGAATTGGTCGCGACCCCGATGCCTTCGCCCAGATAAACGTTGGGCGGCATCTTGATGAATCCGGGCACCGCTTCGTAGGGGATCTCCGGAACGTTGGTGGCCTTGGCCTTGGCCCGCTGCTGCGCGCGCGTCAATTCACCTGTTGGTTGAGAAGATCCCTGCCCGAACGCCAGCGACGTGGCGATCGCGGCCACAATCACACAACTCTTAATACTCATGAAAGCCTCCCAGGTCATGCGTGACCAGCCAGTATACCGTTTTTCCGAGCCGTGACCAAAGGGAGCGGACTAAAGGGAGCGGACTAAATGATCTGGACCCCATCATCCTAACGGGTTCCCCATATGAACGGATTGAAATTGCTCTATGACAGTGCCGCACGCTTTCAAGCAGGCCGCTCGCGCCGTTGTGCGCGATCAACAACACGTGCCGCGTCGACACTCATGGCGACATTTCTTCGAGGCGCGGCCAGATTGTGGGCCGCCAATCGATGGCTACACTAATGTGCGGCGAGCCATGACTCAGGCACAATCCGCTTGTCGGTCGAGTAAACTGGTCTGGAATCTTTCATATGCCGCTAGCTACCGGCACAACACTCGGTCACTATGAAATCCTTGCGTCGATAGACTCAGGCGGGATGGGAGACGTGTACCGGGCGCGGGACGCCCGCCTCGGCCGCGATGTTGCCATCAAGGTGCTACCTGAGGCCAGGGCGCGCGACCGCAATGCGTTGCGAAGGTTCGAGCAGGAGGCGCGCTCGGCCTCCGCTCTCAACCATCCGAACATCATCACAATCTACGAAATTGGCAGTCATCCCGTCGGCCAGGAAACCATCTGGTACATCGCGATGGAGCTGGTCGAGGGACAAACCCTGCGGCAGATTCTCACGAATGGTCCGGTGCCGACCCAAAAGCTGCTCAACATTGCTGTACAGGCGGCCGGCGCTTTGGCAGCGGCGCACGCTAAGGGGATTGTCCACCGGGACCTCAAGCCCGCGAATATCCTGGTGAACCGGGAAGATTGGGTGAAGATCCTCGACTTCGGTCTGGCAACTCCCGCGGTCTGGGAAGGGTCGGAGAGTGAAGCCACCCTGACTTGCGCGCCGGACCTCCTGACTCGGCCCGGCACGATCCTAGGCACGGTGGGGTATATGTCGCCGCAGCAGGCGGCCGGGGAGAAAGTCGATTTCCGGTCGGACCAGTTTTCCTTCGGCGTCATCCTCTACGAAATGGCGACCGGCAAGCGAGCCTTCGAGCACCGCAGCGCGGTGGAGACCCTGGCGGCGATCCTACGCGATGAGCCCGAGTCCATCGGCCACGTCAATCCGCAGATTCCACCGCCTCTTCAGTGGACCGTGAAGCGATGCCTAGCGAAGAAGCCGGAGGACCGTTATGCATCCACCGAGGAGCTGGCGCGCGACCTCACCATCATGCGGGACCATATCGCGGAAGCGGTGGTGGAAACAAGCGGTGCGCCGTCTCCGCGGCAGTTGCCCCCGCAGCGCCACACGCTAGTCGGCCGAGTCCGGGAATTACAAGCGGTAAAGCACCTCCTGATGCAGGACGACATCCGGCTGATCACCCTGATTGGCCCCGGGGGCACCGGCAAAACCCGGCTTGCCGTCCAGTTGGCGGAAGATGTAGCGGAGCAATTCACCGGAGGCGTATGGTTTGTCGGCTTGGCCTCCATCCTGGACACCGGGCTAGTAGTCTCGGCGATCGCGCAAGCGCTGGAGGTTCGAGAAGGCGGAAACAGGCCGCTGGTTGAGGACATAAAGGAACACCTTCGGCGCTCGCCGCGGATGCTGCTTCTGCTGGACAACTTTGAGCACGTGCTGGCCGCGGCGCCGGTGGTGACCGAGCTGTTAGGAGCTTCCCCCGCACTCAGGATTCTGGTAACCAGTCGGGCCGCGCTGCATGTGTACGGCGAACAGGAGTTTCAAGTGCCTCCGCTTGCGCTACCCGACCCGAGGAGCATGTGCCCAGTCGAGTTGCTCTCCGAGTATCCCGCTGTCGCGCTCTTTATCCAGCGGGCGCGGGCCGTGAAGCCCAACTTCGTTTTAGGGGACGACAATGCGGCGGCGGTGGTCGAGATTTGTGCCCGCCTGGACGGGCTGCCTCTGGCGATCGAGCTGGCGGCGGCGCGAGTGAAAGTTCTGACGCCGGCCGCCATTTTGGGGCGCCTGGAGAGCCGGCTGCGCCTGTTGACCGGCGGCGCCCGCGATTTGCCGGAACGGCAGCAGACCCTGCGCCGGGCCATGGACTGGAGCTTCGAACTGCTGACCGCCGACGAGCAGAAGTTGTTCCGCCGCCTCGCGGTTTTCGTTGGCGGCTTCACGCTGGAGGCAGCCGAAGCGGTCTCCAACGCTGGCTCTGATCTGGATCTGGACGTGTTCGATGGCGTCTCGTCTCTATTGGACAAGAGCCTCCTGCAACCGTCCGGGGAATCCGCGGGAGAAGCTCGCTTTGGGATGCTCGAGACTATCCGCGAGTACGGATTGGAGCGTCTCGCCGCGGCCGGAGAAGAGGCCGCGACACGACGGGCTCATGCCGCTTACGTGCTGGTCTTCGCCGAGGACGGGGCCCCTCACATGGCCGGCGGCGCCGCGCAGGCTCTATGGCTGGAGCGATTCTTCTCCGAACACGATAACTTCCGGGCTGCCCTGGGGTGGCTCACCCGGACCGGTAACGCCGACTGGGGCCTGCGGCTCGCCTTGGCTCTCTCTCACTTCTGGTTGGAACACGCCCATCCAACCGAGGGTCGCGAGTGCATCGCGGGGCTGCTCAATCTGCCCACCGGCACCCCTCTGATGAGGGTGCGGGCATACACCTTCGCCATCGCCATCTGTAACCGCCAGGGCGACTTCGTGTCGGCGCTCGATCTATTGCTGAAAGCTCTGGCGATCGCTATCGATATTGGAAACCAGCCGCACATCGCCAGCATCCTCAACGGTCTGGCCATTACGCAAATGCTGCTGGGGAACTACAACGCCGCGAAGGAATACGGCGCCAAAGCTTTTCGAGCCTGGGAGGAGTTGGGCGAACCCGCGTCTGCTGCTCGCATTCTGAGCAACCTCGCCGATATCTACAAGGCGGAGGGCGATTACGCGCAGGCACAATCCCTGCACGCGCAGGTTTTTGCGCGTTTGCAGGCGCTTGGCGACAGCTCCGGGATGGCTTGGTCCCTGAACCACCAGGGAGACGTCGCCCGAGCGCAGGGAGACCTGCCGGCAGCCCGCCGCGTCTACGAACAGGGCCTCACGATTTTTCGAGAACAGGATGATGGCCCGGGTGTCGCCACTTCTCTTCTCGATCTGGGGCGCTTGGCTTCTGAGGAAGGCGCCCACGACCGCGCTCACACCCTTTTCGCCGAGAGCTTGCGAATCAGCCGACAGCTCGGGCGAAAATGGGACTTAGCGGGCGTGTTGGAGGAGATGGCACGCTCGGCTGTCCGACAGGAACGCTGGGAGCGCGCGCTGAGGTTGGCCGGGGCCGCCACGGCGCTGCGGCAAAGGATCGGGGCCCCGCTGGCGCCTACAGAAAAAGTGAAGCTCGACGCCGATCTCGATCCGGCCCGACGCGGCCTGCCGGGGGCCGCCGCCACTACCGCTTGGATGCTCGGGTGGGCCATGTCCCCCGACGGGGGTATTGAGTACGGCTTGGAGGACTCCTAACGGTCAGGTGTTTCCCTCTGCCGTCGACGGATCGAGCAACTGCCGTACCCTGGAAATCCGATTCGCTGGGAACCCCGATTTACGGGCGTGCTCCAGAATGATATTTTCATCAGCGGCCAGGTACACGCAGTACACTTTGTTGTCGGTGAAGTAGCTGTGCAGCCACTGGATTCCGGGACCCAGTTCTTTCAGCACGTGCACGGATCTCGCGGCAGCGGCCTGTAGCTGCTCCGGGGTCATACTGCCGGCTCCCGGAATCTCCCGCTCGATGAGGAACTTTGGCATAGGCAATTCCCTTACTTTCAGGAATGATACCACCTGCTGGGCGCTAGGCCGGCCGGATGTTCTGGTTCATCCGGGAAAAGGATTCGCTGACTCAATAGTGGAAACTACGACGACTTTCGTCGGTTGGGGACACCTGAGGACTTCGGTATCCCAGATGAGGCGTTACCCACCTGGACCACCACTGGCACGTCGCAGTCTAGGCCGTTCCCGCAGAGCAAGCTTATCGAGGCCCATTTGACGGACCGGCCCTTCGCTATGTTCAGCGAGAAGGTCGTTAGACGCTACTGATCTTGTCGTAAAAGGCGCGCGTCTCGTCCTTTGACTGGAGCGCGCGAAGCACGCTGCCCTGAGGTTCAGATCGTTTGGATTGCATACTAACTTCAAATCCTCCAGCATCCTACGTTAGCGGACAGCTCGTAGGGTGTTCATCCGGTCGGACGGGACCCGCCCGTGACTCCCACCAACCTACAGCCTCGAAGTGATGGTTTGGAGTTCGACTTTGCGTCAGATTAAGTAAAGGGGGTGAATTCACGCGCTGTTGGATTAGCCGCGTTGGTGTTCGGAGTTACTGGCTTCGCGATGCGGCGTTGAAAAGATCCGACACAAGGCGTTCTTCGGAATGGAGAAGACCATGCGCCGCCGAATGGGTTTGATGGCCGCAATAGCTTTGATGACGTTGGCAATCGCCCCGTTGATCGCCCTGCAATCTTCATCGCAGCCGCAGCTACCTTCCAAGGTTCCGCCGCCCCCGTCAAACATACCGAAGATCACCGATGCGATCGTGCAGAAGGGCGCCGCCGATGCCAACTCCGACGACGATGTCGAATACATGTGCCCGATGGATAAGGACTATCGGTCGAAGACGCCTGGCAAGTGTCCCAAGTGCGGGATGACGCTGGTCCTCAACCTTCCCGATCCGCGCGAGTTCCGGGTGGTTCTGACGACCAAGCCGCGCGTTCTGAAGGCAGGCGAGAATACGGAATTGCATTTCCGAATCGAAGATCCACTGGACGGAAAGGAAGTACGGCAGTACACCATCATGCACGAGAAGCTGTTTCACCTGTTCGTGGTGAGCCAGGACACGACGTTTTTCAGGCACGTGCATCCGGCGATCCAGCCGGACGGCAGCTTCATCCTCAACGAGACCTTTCCGAAGCCGGGAATGTACCGCATTCTGAGCGATTTTTACCCGACGATCGCGACACCGCAGTTGATCGCGAACACGCTGATGGTCCCCGGTCCGGGATTCAAGATCGAGCCCGCCAAGCTTCAGCCCGACATGACGCCGCAGGACGACAAGAACCTCCACGTGGAGCTGACCACCGATCCTCCCGAGCCGTTGGCCGGCTTCAAGACGCTGATGTTTTTCAAGCTCACGCCGAACAAGGACATTCAGCAGTACATCGGGGCGTGGGGCCACATGCTGGCGGCCAGCTCCGACGAGATCGACCTGATCCACACGCATCCGTTTCTGGTGACCGATCCGGACGACGGCGCTTACAAACAAATCCAGTTCAATATGATCTTTCCGCGCGCGGGGATCTATCGAGTGTGGGTGAATTTCCAGCGCGCGGGCGTCGTCAACACCATCGCCTTCAACATACCGGTTAAGAATCTCGAGTGATCGCCGCCCGCATCGCTCCGCATCCCGTAACCTGAAAGAGTGCAGTCCGCGAGTGGGGGCAACACAGTTCGTCTGACCGGATTTCGTGACCGCGAGGCTCAGCTCACCATTTTCCTCAGCCTCGTGATCGGCGTGTCGGTGGGCCTGGTGGTGGTCGCGTTCATTCTGCTGACCGGCCGGCTTGCCGCGCGCCTGCATCCCGATACCGGCGCGGCCTGGCGAAGGGTGGTGATTCCAACCATCGGGTCGCTGGTGACCGGGTTTCTTCTGGTCCGCTACTTCCCGAACGCGCGCGGCAGCGGCATTCCGCAAACCAAATACGCGCTGTTCATCAATAACGGATACATTTCGCTGCGGACCGTGATCGGAAAATTCGTTTGCTGCGCGACTTCGCTGGCGAGTGGAATCGCGCTGGGGCGCGAAGGACCGTCGGCGCAGATCGGAGCGGGGATCGCGTCGGTGCTGGGCCGGCGATTCGGACTCGGACCGGAAGGCGTGAAGGCGCTGGTGCCCGTGGGATGCTCCGCGGCGCTGGCCGCGGCCTTCAATACGCCTATCGCGGCGGTGCTCTTTTCGCTCGAAGAAATCGTCGGCGACATGCACGCGCCCGTGCTGGGGTCCGTAGTCATCGCGTCGGCGACTTCGTGGATGACCCTCCATCTGATCCTCGGCGATCAGCCGCTGTTTCACGTTCCCGCGTATCAGCTGGTGCATCCGGCCGAGTTCGGCTTCTACGCCATCTTGGGCGTGGTGGGCGGATTGGGTTCGGTGTGCTTCGTAAAGCTGCTGCTCGCGATCCGTGCGCGATTTCTCAAATTTCCGGCTTGGACCAGATGGCTTCAGCCCGCTGCCGGTGGATTACTGGTAGGCCTGATCGCCTGGCCCGTGCCGGGAGTGCTCGGGGTCGGATACGAGTATGTCGACACCGTGCTGGGCGGCGATTTCGCGTTGAAAACCGTGGTAGTGCTCGCGATCCTGAAGCTCATCGCCACGCCCGCATGCTACGGTTCGGGAAACGCGGGCGGCATTTTCGGCCCCAGCCTGTTCATTGGCGCCATGATCGGCGGCTCAGTGGGCAGCGTCGCCCATTCGTGGTTCCCCAACATTACCGCGAACCCGGGAGCCTATGCGCTGGTCGGCATGGGCGCCGCATTCGCGGGCATCGTGCGCACTCCGCTCACTTCGGTGATCATGATTTTCGAAATGACCCGCGATTATTCGATCATCGTGCCGCTGATGATTTCGAACCTGATCAGCTTCGTCATTTCCTACGAGCTTCAACGGGAACCGATCTACGAAGCCCTCGCGTTGCAGGAAGGCGTGTTTCTGCCGACCGGGGAATCGCGCGAAGAGCTCGCCGGCACTCGCGTGGGGCAAGTGATGCAGAGCGCCTCCGATTTGCTGTCGCCCGATCTCGATCTCGCGGCCGCCCATCGGCGCTTACAGGACATGGGGCGCAACGCCTGGCCGGTGGGCGAGGCGCGGCATCTTTCCGGCGTGGTCACCGCGCGCGAGATCGAGCAGCGAAAAGGATCTGCCGCAACCCTGCGCGAAATGATGGGTGAGAACGCAACTTTCCCGTACGTGCATCCCGATCATCCTTTGTCGCTCGCGCTGGAGCGAATGGGATTCGCCGCGGTGGATACCATTCCGGTCGTGAGCCGCGCCAATTTGCGGCTGGTGTCCGGGATTCTGACGCTCGCGGACGTTCTTGCGGCCTACGGCGTGCATCACTCCGGCGCTCATCGGGAGCCGCAAAAGGAGGGGAGCCATTCGGCGTAACTGGGGGTTGATGATCGCGATCGCGGCGAGCATGGGCGCGCTTTGGGGAATCGACGTGTTCCTCGCGAGGACCGAGCGTGGCGAAGTGAGCGGAGAAGCCCGGACCGATTACCAGGCCGGATCGGCTCTGCTCGCGGAAGGACGCCCCGCCAACGCGATCGATCCGCTGCGAAAAGCGCACGCGCTGGATCGTTCGAATCGACAATACGCGCTGCGCCTGGCGGCGGCCCTGGTGGCGACTGGCAAGCTGGATGAAGCGGGCAGGCTGCTGGCGGACCTGCTGGAGCGCAATCAAAACGATGGCGAGACAAATTTGGCGGAGGCCCGTTTGCTGGTGCGCGAAGGAGAGTGGGAGAACGCGGTCGCGTACTACCATCGCGCGATCTACGGAAGCTGGGACTCCCAGGCCTCTTCACAACGGATCTCTGTGCGGCTGGAGTTGGTCGATGTTCTGGTCAAGCGCGGTTTGCAGAAGGATCTGCTGGCCGAAATCCTCTTGCTTGAAACCGAAGCCTCGAACGATCCTGCGATGCTGCGGCGGATCGCGCGGCTGTATCTGATCGCCGGATCGCCGGCGCGCGCCGAAGCCGCCTATCGGGCTCTGCTCCGCGACGACATGGACGATCCCAGCCTCTACAGCGGATTGGGCGACGCCGAACTCGCGCTTGGAAACTATCGCGCAGCCGGGGCGGCGTTCCAGAATGCGATTCGGAATGGCGCGGACCGGAGCCGGCTCGAGCAAAGAATACAGCTCGCGGGGAGCGTCGCTGAGCTGGATCCGACGTTGCGGCGGCTCACCTCAATGGAAAAATTTGACCGGGCTGTCCGGATTCTGCAACTCGCCCTCGATGCATTGAAGCAGTGTGGTCGAGGCGATAGCGCGGAGCAGATCGCAGGAGCAGAAAAGCTGCTTGCGGCGCGCGTTCGCGGAAATCCGGCAAATGAGCTCGCCGAACAGCGTCTATCGGCCGCGGAGCGGATCTGGCAAATGCGAATCGACGCGTGTGGCGCGAGCGCTTCGGTCGAAGAAGAACCGCTGCGCCTGGTGATGGCGAAAATCGCGCAATAAGAATGTGTTTCCGTAGCGGTCGAAGCTTGGCATAGCTTCGGTATGGCCGCCATCGGGAAGTAAACTTTTCCGCTGACCGAGCGAGTCCGGCCGCCGGCCATCCGGCGCTGTGTCCAGCTGACTGCGGAGTCGGCAGATCGGAACCGATCCGGCCGAGTGGTCTTGAGGTATACTGCCAACTGTCCAATTGGTTAGAGAAGCTGGCCTGAAAGCCCGGCACGGGCAGGGCGGCCCACATGAGGCAGCAGTCATGAAATCCATTTCCCGCCGCGATGTTTTGTTTTCCTTGCCCGCGTTCTCGATTGCCTCGAAAGCCATCGCGCAATCGGGTAAGCGGCAGCTCCCGGTGAAGACGCTTAGCCATGTGACGCTGAGCGTCTCCGATCCCAAACGCTCGATCGAGTTCTATCAAGGGCTTTTCGGATTGCCGATTCAGGCTTACCAGGGCGCCTCCGATGCCGCGCCGCCGTCGCTTCGCATCGGGACGGGGCCGCAGTTCTTGTTCGTGAGCGCGATCCGCGGGAACGGAACGCCGGGCATCGATCACTTCTGCATGACGACGCCGGGATTCGACGTGGATCGCGTCACCGGCATTCTCGCGGAACATGGCGTCAACAAAGCGGAGGGAGCCGGAGGAGGAATGACCGGCGGTCCCATGAAGATGCGAATCCGTATTCGCGACGAACGAACCGGCGGTTCGAAAGAAGGCACGCCGGAATTGTACCTCGGCGATCCGGATGGAATCGCGGTGCAATTGCAGGATACGAGTTATTGCGGAGGGTCCGGACGCATGGGCGAGGTTTGTCTCGCGAAACCCGTCCCCTCGCCACACGCTGGGCTTATTGCCATCCAAGACCTGAGCCACGTGACGCTGTTCGTGTCGGATGCGCAGCGCTCGCGGGATTTCTATCAGGATCTTTTCGCGATGCCGGTTCAGGCGCATCAAGGACCGGCGACGCCGCTGCTGGGGATCGGATCGAATCGCCAGTTTCTGACCATTGTCGGTGCGGGAGCGGGACGCGCGGGTGCGCCGCCGCGAGCGGCCAGTATCAATCACGCGTGTTTCACGATGGAGAATTTCAATCCTGATAAGGTGCTCAAGATACTTGCCGACTTTGGAGTAAAACCGAGGGGCGATGCGCGCGGGCCGGCCGGTCCGTTGGTGTCGTATGTCACCCTGCGGACGGAAGAGCGCGGCGGGGCAAAGGGAGGCACGCCGGAGTTGTACTTCACCGATCCGGACGGGGTCCTGATGCAGATTCAGGATGTGAGGTATTGCGGGGGGGCGGGGGCGCTGGGCGAAGTGTGTCCGAGGTAGGCAAAGAAGTTGTGGTTCGATGGGCTCCTACTATCGTGGCCGTTCAGGGTCATTCGGAAGGTTGCCCCACCCTGACGGGTGGGGCTGGAAAGGCCGGTCGCGGTTCGAGAATGGTGGCGGCCGGAAGAGATGCGCGCTCCATTCCGTCGCGCCTCTGAGAGCCGGTTATCTTTTGGCCATTTCTTCACCGGCGCGTTAACCCCGATCCCCAATTACTGTAGAATCTCAGGTGACCTGAAAGGTTGACTTGGAATGTTCATGCAGATTCAGATTCCTTACGATGCTGCCGCCAACCCGCTCAACAACAATGAGTGGTCCTTCCCGCTGCTCGAGATCATTCACATCGTGGGTTTTGCGCTGGCGATCGGAACCATCTTCATGGAGGACCTGCGGCTGATCGGGGTGGGGATGCGGCGCCAGCCGGTGTCGCAATTGTACAAGGACCTGGCGCCGTGGACGCTGGGCGGGTTCGTGGCGGTGCTGATGTCCGGGCCGCTGATCTGGTCGTCAGACCCGAACATGTACCTCAACAACGGCGCGTTCCGGTTCAAGATGGGAGCGCTGGTGATCGCGCTGCTGTACCAATACACGATCCATCGCAAAGTGGCGTTGTCGGACCCATCGCCGGCGGTCGGCGCGTTGGTGGGGGTGGTGTCGGTGGGGCTGTGGGTGTCGGTGATCGCGGGCGGTCTTTTTATCGCATTTGCATAGGGCGGGGAAATATGATTCTCGAATTCTTCAAGTGGCTTCAGTACACGGCTCCCATGACGGCGCTGCGCGAGTCCGGGTTGACGTATCCGATCGTCATGACGCTGCACCTGACGGGGATGGGCTTGTTCGGCGGAATGATCGCGATCACGGATCTGCGTTTACTCGGTTGGGTGATGAAGAGTTCGTCGATCACGGATGTGGTGCAGCAGTTGCGGGTGTGGAAACAGATCGGTTTCGTTTTGACGGTGGGATGCGGCGCGATGCTGCTGGGCGCGAAAGCGGAGTTGTATTATCACAATCCGTTTTACTGGACCAAGATGACGTTTCTGGCGCTGGTGGGCGTGCACGCGCTGGTGTTTCACCGCAGCGTGTATGGAAATACGGCGGCGCTGGATAGCGCGCCGAAAATTCCGCGCGTGGCCAAGGTCGCGGCGTGCATTTCGCTGGTGTTGTGGGTCGGGTTGGTGAGCGCGGGGCGGTCGATTGCGTATTTCGATGTGCCGGAGGATCTGGCGCCGGACTACGGGGAGCGGTGATTGGTCCACATGGCAGGCGACCAGATCGCCTGCCCCACAACTACGTAGCCTTCGCGCGCGGGCGGACGCTGCGGCGCACCTCCATCGCAAGCATCACGCTTGCAGCGAGCGTCAAGCTTCCGGTGGTGACGTGAGCGACGCTGATCGCCAGAAACGCCGGTCGACCCGCCGTGTCCATCATTAACATCAGGAACGCGGCCATTCCCAGAAACACCTGAATCCCGGTGATCACCATCAGTGCAACGGCCATCGGCCGCAGCGACGGATGCTTGGGAAACTGGTTTGAGACAAACGCGCCGACAATCATGATGAACAGCGCAACCAGCAGCGCGCCCAGCAGGTGCGGCATCACGCTCACCAGGTTGTGGCGGAAGGCTGCTCCGAACCCGACCTGGATGGCCACCAGGAGGGCCGTGGCGGCGCTCAAGGACCGGTTGGAGGGCCATCCGTAATCCTGCACGAGTTCGGGGTCGCGGCTCCAGGTCCGCGAAGTGGCGAGAGCGATCGAGGAGAAAGCCACGAACAGGAGCGCGGCGAGGCAGGCGTGCAGAGTGCCGAGCCCGGCTGTCGGGGGTCCGCCGGTCGGCGTTCCGGATGACGCCAGTCCGGATATCGCGTGCGGGCCGCGCGCCATCCACCCTAACCAGCCTTCGATGATGCATGCGGCAACCGTGATCCAGCCGAGGCGGATCAGCCACGCTCGTTTTTCGGCGAGCAAGAGCCAGATGGCGAGACCGATGGTGAGAACGGCGACGGCGACGGCCACTGCGGTATGGAGAGTTTCGAAAAAAGCGATGCTGTTGACGGCCGGCTTGGTTTGAATCTGCGAGCTGGTGAGGGCGGCTCCGGTCATTACCAGGAGGAGCGCGCAGAAAGCGGCGAGTAGCGCGTACAGGTGGAGGCGGGAACGTTCCATAGTCTCCAAGACGCTATTGCTGTTTGTCGCGAAACATGCGCATAGGATCCTTAGTCCCGCTGCCACACTAACATGGGACGCGGGATTGCGGAATAGCGATGGCCAAAAGATAGCTCCTTTCGCGATCTTTTGCATGCGCGCGGGTTGCTGTCTGACAGGCGCAAGTGGGCCGCTTGCATTGACAGTGGGCGAGTGGTGAGAGAGAATCGCCGCAGGGTCATTTTCCTGGATCAGAGTCTAGGGGCTGAGGGGTTTTGGTTACTTGGCATTCATGAATCGACTTACAGCGGTCCTGTTCGCAGGGGCCATCGCCTTTGCGCAAGACCCCGCGCCGCGGACCGCCCCGGGTCCCAACGCCGTGATCCGCATCGATGTCAATCTGGTTCAGGTGGACGCCGTGGTGACGGATTCCAAGGGCAAGCGCGTCACCAATCTTCCAGCCTCGGCGTTCGAGATTCTACAGGACGGCAAGCCGCAGGCGATCACCAATTTCGCATACATTTCGGCGGGCGTCTCGCCTAAGCCGGGAGAAGCGGGATCGGCGTCGTCACGTCCGGTCGCCCCACAAATCAAGTTGGCGAAGGGCGAAGTGCCGCCGCCACCGCCGGTGTTGCAGCCGACCGAAGTGCGGCGCACGCTGGCGCTGATGGTGGATGACATGGGACTCGCCGCGGAGAGCATTCCCGCGGTCCGCGTCGCCATCCGGAATTTTATCGACCAACAGATGCGTCCCGGCGACCTGGTGGCAATTGTCCGGACCAGCGCGGGGATGGGGGCGCTACAACAGTTCACCACAGACAAGCGGCTGCTATACGCCGCGCTCGATCGCGTGAAATATGGGGAAAGCCGCGTAGGCGTGAGCAGCTTCGCGCCGTTGGGAAGCGGCGTGCGCGGCCGCGGGGCCTACGCCGACGCAACCGTCAACCATTTACGCGAAGACACCTTCGCTGTGGGAAGCCTGGGGGCCATCCGTTTCGTCGTAAATGCGATGAAGGATTTTCCAGGGCGCAAGTCGGTGATCTTGTTCACCGAAAACATTCGCCTGATTTTCCGGGGAGCCAGCGACGAATTGGTGGCGCAGGCGGTGCAGCAATTGAGCGACGCGGCCAGCCGGGCATCGGTGGTGATCCACGCGATCGACCCGCGCGGCATGCAGGACTTTAATATTACGCCCGCCGACGACACTACGGGCATGTCGCGCCGGCGGATGCGGGGAGTTCCCGCCCAGCGTGAGGCGGAGACGATCAATACCCAGGAGGGCAGTTTCGTTCTGGCGGAGAAAACCGGCGGCCTGTTTCTCGAAAACACCAACGACCTGGCTGCGGCCTTGCGAAAAGTAGCCGAGGACAGCGACGGTTATTATCTGATCGGCTACCATCCCAACGCCAATACTTTCGAAAATAGCAACGGCCAACCCAAGTTCCACAAGGTGGACATCAAACTGAAAGGCACGGGCTTGCACGTCCGCTCGCGTGACGGCTTTTTCGGCGAGCCGGGCGGAAATCAGCCGCTGGAGCACACGCGCGAGGCGGAGCTGGCGCATGCCCTGCAATCTCCGTTCAGCGCGGGTTCGATTCACCCGCGCCTGACCGCCGTGTTTTCAAATCAGGCGAAGACGGGGTCGGTGATCAATGCGCTGCTATACTTCAATGCCAACGAGCTGAAGTGGTCGAGCGAGGCGGACGGCAGCCATAAGGCGTCGATGGATGTCGCGGCGGCGGCGTTCGACGAAAACGGTTTGGCGCTGGCGCCCGTCGATACCACTTTCAACTTGCAATTGAACTCCGACAAGTATCCCGAGGCCATGAAAAAAGGCATGGTCTACGGCATCCACATTGCCGTGCATCGGCCCGGACCTTATGTTGTGCGCGCGGCCCTGCGCGATCCGGCCACGGAGGGCAGCGGGTCGGCCGAGCAGTATGTCGAGGTCCCGGATATCGAGAGCGGACACCTGGCGCTGTCGGGAATCGTTTTTCAGGGCGTTGTTCCAAACGTCGCGACCCAGGCGAAACCCGATCCTGTACGGACCGGCGATCCGGACATCGACCTCCTGCTGACGGGCAGTTGTGGAGGCTGTGTTTTGGCTCCTGAGGAGGAGGTTACCGACCGGGCTGCACGGCGCATCTTCCAGCGCGGAACGCTTCTGCTATACGCCTACGACATCATGAATCCAGTCGTTAACGCGAAGACTGGTGCGAGCCAGCATCCCGAGTTGGAAGTGGAGACCCGGTTGTTCCACGATGGAGCCGAAGTGCGGGACGACAAGACCATGATGACTAACGCGGGAGCCGCGTCCGACCCGCAGCGACTGAGGGTGGAGGGCCGCATGACGCTCGACCGCGGCATGACGCCCGGCGAGTACGTACTGCAAGTGATCGTCACCGACAAACTCGCCAAGAGTAAGTTCAGCACGGTGGCGCAATCCATGGATTTCGAAATCGAGCCGTAGGGGCCAGTCTGTGCCACCTGGCTATTGCTTCCGCCCTCTCTGCGCGCGAGCGCGGTCGGCGGCCGCTCCGGCGCTGTCACCCGAGGCGTCCTCCGCCACGGCGCGCTGCCGGTACGCATTCACATTATTGGGCTGGAGCCGGATGGCTTCGCTGTAGTCGCGAATGGCTTTGTCCCACTGCTTCAGATTGCCATACGAGTTGCCGCGCTTCAGGTGGAACACAGCATTGCGGGGCTGGAGGCGGAGGGCCTCGTCGAAATCGGGAATGGCGCGCTCGTATTGCCGCATAAGATTGTAGGTGGTGCCGCGGTTCGCGTAGGCGAGCGCGAAATTCGGGTTCCGGCGAATCGCTTCGGCGAAATCCGGGAGCGACGCTTCGAACTGCTTCAGCAACTGGCGGCTTAACCCGCGGCAATTGTAGCCTCTGGGCTCGTCCGGCTTGATCTGGATGATCCTGTTGCAGTCCTCCATGCTCAATTCGTATTGGGCCAGCACTCGCCGGGCTTCGGCACGGAACACGAGGGCCTCGATAAAATCCGGTTTGGCGCGGATGGCGTCGTCGAAATGGCGCACGGCTTCTGAAGCCTTTTCCTGATCGAGCAGACGCATTCCGTCGCTAAACGCGGCGTTGTAGGGCGCGTTGGGGTCGGATGGGGCTGGCGCCAGAGTGGAGGGAGTGGACGCCGGCGGCGGATTCTCTCTTGCCACGCTCGCGACTGGGGCGGGCGCTTCCGGCTGTTTCGCTGTTGCCGCAGGCGCCGGACTTGCTGCCGGCCCCGATTTGGCGGGAGGCACGGGCTTGTCCAAGTTCGCCGATTTTCCGGGAGACGCCGAGGGACCGACAGGGGACTTGGGTGTGCCCGACGGCGCGCCACCCGGAGCGGCCGGACTCGGAACAGTGGCAAGGCTGGCGACGCTCGACTCCTGTTGAGTGGGCGGCTGCTGAGCGGGCGTGGAATTCACGGGAGTCGCAGGGGCCGGTGGCCGCATGAAGTACCACGCGCCCGCGGCTGCGATCACTAACACCGTGACGCCAATGAGTAGCAGACTGGTACGGCTTCCGGCGCGAGCGCCCGTCTCCCGCGCTTTCTCCGGACCTTTCGCTGCTACATTTGCCGGGGCATTTGCCGGTGCTGGGGATGTTTGCGATGAGGCCAACTCCGGCGCGGGCTTCATTTCGAGGTTCGCGGCGACGGCGAAAGACTGCGTTCGCTCCCCCCCAGGGGGAAGGAGTTTGTAGACGGTATGTTCCCGGACGTGCTTGTCGGTCTCGACTCCCTTCAACTTGAAAAGGTCCTTGTAGTCATCCGACAGGCGGCTCACCACCTCGAAGAAAGATTGCGAGACCAGGATCTGGTTCTCCGCCGCGAAGCTCATGATCCGCTGGCCGGCGTTCATTCCGTCCCCAAGCGCGTTCAAGGCGCCGTTGATGTCCTTGACCAGCTTCACCGGGCCCAGATTGATCCCAATGCGGACGCGCAACGGGACTTGCTGTTCCCGCTCGTCCAGCAGGAGAGAATGCCACAGTTCGAGCGCGGCGAACATCGCCGCCTCCGGTGCGCCGAGAAAGCAAATGGCCGCGCCGTCGCCGGTGTCGAGAATGACGCGCTCGTCTTCGGGCGTGTCGCGGATCGCGCTGGCCAGATACCCGTTGAACCTCGCCTTCAATTTCATCTGAAGTTCCACCGACTGCGACGAGTAGTTGGCGATGTCCGTGAAGACTACGCTGCACAGCCAGGTGCGTTCCATTCTGCTCAGATCCGCCATGTTGATTGCCTCGTCATTGCCTCGTTCGGGGTGAGATTCCAGCTTCGGCTTTGGGTTCTGTAGTCAAGAATTATACAAGGATTCCCATTCGCCGTAGCTCCCTGACCCCTCTTCCGAGTAGTGCATTTCGCCAGGCTTGCATATCTCGATCCCACCCGCCCAGGCCGGAACCATGGGTGACAACCCAAGGTCACAGCCGCGGACGATCAGCTCTTCGACGGCAAGAGCCGCTTGGGAGCTTTTCTGCGCCACGCGGTGCGCAGCGCGCCTTCGAGGATGTCCGGCGATACCTTCGCCAGAAGAACTCGCGTGGATCCCTGGCGTCCCCATCCGCCGGGGACCGGCGAAAAAATGTCGGGCGCGTCCTCCACCATCCCGGCCTGCTGCTCCGGAGCCAGCAGCAGCACGCCGAAGCCTTCCTTTTCGAGCGCGAGCGTCGCGAATATTTTCCCGTCGACTCTGAAATCGGGGTTATTGAAGTGGGAGCCCTCCACCGCCTCGGGCAGGCTCAGCGCGATCTTTCGAAAACGGGCTGCTGTCACGATCGCCTCCTCCTGTTGCTAATTTTCGACCACCGGGAGCCGATGTGGGGCCGGCAGTCATGCCGGCTTCTTTTCGGGGGAGCAGAAGCCCGCTTGAAAGCGGGCTTGCCGGCATGAGTGCCGGCCCCACATCATTGGGCAAACATCGGGAGACTGCTATGATCCCAGAAAGCATGCCAGCCCGCTCCTCGCGATCCGCGCGCGACGTCGCGTTCCAGGTTCTGATGCGCGTCGAAAACGGCGGATACGCATCCGATCTGTTGCGGCGCGAATCCGAGACGCTCGAAACGCGCGATGCCGCGCTCGCCGAAGCCATCGTCCTCGGCTCTTTACGAACCCGACTGCAGCTCGATTTCCTGATCGAGCACTACGGCCGCCGGAATTCGGGTCACGCAGCCGGGACCGGCGGTCCCCAACTCAAACTTGATCCCGAAGTTCGCATTGCCCTGCGCATGGGGATCTATCAACTCCGCTATCTCGACCGGATTCCGGCGCACGCGGCCGTGACGGAAAGCGTCGAGCTGGTGAAACGCGCGCGCAAACGCTCGGCCGCGGGTCTGGTCAACGCGATCTTACGGAAGGTCGATCGAGAGCAGGTAACGTGGCCGGATCGAGCCACGGCGCTCAGCATGCCGGAATGGATGCTCGCCCGATGGGAGGCGCGGTACGGAGTGGAAATCGCGGAAGGAATCGCGCGCGCGGGGCTCGGGGAGCCGACAGCTTACGTGAACGCGGTTACGGGTCGGCAGCAGGACATCGGCGCGCAATCCATCGTGCCTTTGCTCCAGATTGAGACGGGAATGACGGTGCTGGATTTGTGTGCCGCGCCCGGTAATAAGACCGCGCAGACGTTGGCGGCGGGCGCGCGCGTGGTCGCGGCGGATCGATACGAGGCGCGGATGGCGGCTGTGCCGTTGGAAGCCGGGCGGGTGGTGCTCGACGCTACGCAGCCGCTGCCGTTCGGGGCGTCCGTGAAGTTCGATCGGATACTGATCGACGCTCCGTGCTCCGGCACCGGCACGCTGGCGCACAATCCCGAGATCAAATGGCGGCTTAAGTTACAGGATTTAGAGGATTTCCGCGTCCGCCAGCGAGCCATGATCGAGCGCGCCCTCCCGCATCTGAAGCCGGGAGGGCGGATGGCGTATTCCACCTGCTCGCTGGAGCCTGAGGAGAATGAAGACGCGGTGAGCGGATTGCGCGTCGTCGAAACACAGCTCCGAATCCCGGGGCGCGAGCCCGGGGACGGGTTTTTCGCTGCGGTGATTGTGGCATGACGGGGCCGGGCCCTAACGGGATGGGGCCGGAAGCAAGAAGCCCCAACCTGACGGATGGGGCTAAGGTGATCCACTGAGCCTGTGACCACCGCGTGATACCATAAAACATTCAGCCTGATTCAACAATGGTCGAGATCCTTCCGTCCATTCTCGCGGCCGATTTCGCCCGGCTAGGGGTCGAGATCGCGTTGGTCGAAGCCGCCGGCTGTGGGATGATCCACCTGGACGTGATGGACGGGCATTTTGTGCCGAATCTTACCATCGGCCCGCCGGTGATCGAATCGCTCCGGAAACTGACTCGCATGACTTTTGACGTGCACCTGATGATCGAGGATCCGGACCGCTACGCGCCCAAGTTCATTGAGGCCGGCGCGGATCAGGTGCTGGTTCATCAGGAGGTTTGCAAACATCTGGATCGCACCCTGCGGATGATCCGGAGCGAAGGCGCCAAGGCCGGCGTGGCGATCAATCCGGCGACGCCCGTAGCGACGCTCGATGAAGTGCTGGACGTCGCCGATTACGTGCTGGTGATGAGCGTGAATCCGGGCTTCGGCGGGCAGGAGTTCCTCCCCAATTCGTTCGAAAAGGTAAAGCAGCTGGCGCATCGCAGGAAGGCACGCGGATTGCACTTTCCCATCGAAATCGATGGCGGCATTACGCTGGATAATGTTGCCGGCGCGGTGAACGCCGGCGTGGAATGGGTGGTCACGGGGTCGTCAATTTTTCACAGTGTGAATCCCGGGGCCGCCTTTGAGGAGATGCAGGCGGTGGCGCGCGCGGCAGTGCCGGTCGGTATTAGAATTTAACGTTGAGCACGTTTGAGGTCCCAGTTTGAAGTCACAAGGATATTCGATGAATCGCTTTTATAGACATCTGGCGGCGGTCCTGGTTTTGACCGCATTTCTCAATGCGTCGTGCAGTTTCAAGCGCAAGAAATACGAGAATCCGATCGCCAAGGACACGCAGCAGCCCGACAAAGTGCTGTTCGATAAGGCCGTCCACGACATCGAGAAAGGCCATTTCGAGGTCGCGCGGCTAACCTTGAACACGCTGATCAACACTTACGACACCAGCGAGTATCTGGCCAAAGCCAAGCTCGCTGTCGCCGACAGTTGGTATCGCGAAGGCGGCACGCACGGTATGGCGCAGGCGGAGGCGGAGTACAAGGACTTCATTCTGTTCTATCCCGGCATGGAAGAAGCCGCCGAATCCCAGAAGAAGATCTGCGACATCCATTTTTTCCAGATGGACAAGCCCGATCGCGATTCCAATAACGCGCTACGCGCCGAGCAGGAATGCCGCACGCTGATCACCCAGTTCCCCAATTCCAAATTCGTTCCGCAGACCGAGCAGGAATTGCGCCAGATCCAGGAAGTGCTGGCGGGTTCCGAGTTCGCCTCGGGTTACTACTATTACCAGAAGGGTTCCAACGCGGCGGCGGATAACCGGTTCCGCGCGCTGGTCGATCAGTATCCGCTGTATAGCCAGGCCGATCTGGCGCTGTGGGACTCCGCGGATGCGCTCAGCAAGATGGGCCCGCGGTTTCGCCAGCAGGACGGCGATACGCTGGCGAGACTCGTCCGGGAATACCCGCTGAGTCCCTACGCGGCGATGGCGAAGAAGAAGCTTCAGTCGATGGAGATGCCCGTTCCCGAGGCGGATCCGGTGGCGGTCGCGCGCATGAAGTATGAGCGGGAGAATCGCACCAAGACGGGGCTCCTCAGGGCGATGCTGGATCCTTTCAAGGGCAGCCCGAACGTGGCCGCGGCGGCGAAATCGGGTTCGCCGACCATGACCAATCCCAAACAGACGATTCCCTTGATCGTTCCGATACCGGCCGCACAAACCGGGATTACGGATGTGACCGTGGCGCCGGTGACCGATCCGACGGCGATCGAGCGGCTGCCGGATGCGCGCACCACCGGAGCGGGAGCTGCGGATGCGAAGGGCGCTGAGCCTAAATCAGGGGCCGGGGCGTCGGCAACGCCTGCTGTCGGGGCGGCTCCCGGATCGCCCGGGTCGGCACCGGCCACCGCGACACCCGCGACGGCAACACCTGCAACGCCCGCGGCGACTTCGGCAGGTAAGCCGACTCCGGCCAGCGCGGCTGCCGCGAGTACTCCGCAGGCGAAGGATCAGACCAGCACCAAAAAGAAGAAAGAGCCCAAGCCCAAGCGCAAGAAAGACACTAAGAGCACGTCCACCGATACCAGCACCAAGCCGACTCCGCAGAACCCGTAAGGCGAGGCCCGTACATTGAGGGCGTGTAAATCGAGCTCCAGTAAATCGAGCGAATGAGCATCATTCTGCTGGCTGACGACAGCCCTCACGCGCAGCGCATGGGCGAACGGATTCTGCGCGAAGAGGGCTTCGCCGTGGTCAGCGTCACCGACGGCGAGACGGCGCTGCTGCGCATGCAGGACGTGGATCCCGACCTGGTGATCGCCGACGTATTCCTGCCCGGGCGCGATGGCTTCGATTTATGCCGCCACATCAAGAACACGCATCGGCATGTCCGCGTGATTCTGACGGCGGGGCTGCTGGAAACGTTCGATGAGGAAGAAGCCCGCCGCGCCGGCTGTGACGCGATTCTCAAGAAACCGTTTGAGGCATCGCAGGTGGTCGAGACTATCCGACCCTTGATTCACGATGCGCAACTGGCTCGCGGGTTGTTCGCCGAAGTGATGGCGGGCGCGCGCCCGTTGCCCGGAGGAGATGGGGCCGTCAAGCCCGCGCGGGCCATTCCGACGGAAGCGCCGGTCGATCCCGAGCGGGTGCGTGCGGCGATCACGCTGGCGCTCGACGCCGCGCTGCCGGCGCTGGTGCGCGAGATCACCGAGCGCGTGCTGGTCGCGTTGGGGCACTGAGTGTGTTCTTGAGTGGGGCAGGCTGGCAGCCCGCGGCGGGTTGTCAACCCGCATGTTCTGATCGCGCGAGCGCCGGTTAACAACCGGCGCGCAGCCTGCCAGGCTGCCCCACAAGAAGGCTGGTTCTATTCCTTCTTCTTCAAAGCCGCGTCGTTTTCATGAATGAATTCGCGAATCTGATCCGCCATCGCCAGAAGCTTCTCCCATTGCTCGCGATACAGCGTGACGGGAAATCGACCCAGGCCGTACACCGACAGTCCGCCCTTCTCGCTGACCTTCAACGACATCGCCCCTCGTGAGGGCTTCTTGAGCTTCTCGTTCTCGGCGCGCAGGCGCTCGATCTCGGCTTTCAAATCTTGTTCGGATGGCATACCGACACTCATAGCACACTCGGCATCCGCTTTATCCGCCGACTTATCCGGCGCTCTGCGCACTCGCTAAGATTTGGGCGATTTTGGCGTTTTCTTATTTCGCGATCCCGGCGATTTCAATAACGCTGGCCGCGACGCGCGCTGTCAATCCCTCCGAATCCGCCCGCAGCCGGCTTGCATGCCAGGCCATTTTCTCGCGCAGCGCGGGGTCGTCAACTATCGCGGCCATCGCCGGATACAGATCGTCTCGGGTAGCCACCTGTTTCGACGCGCCATAGGACTCCAGCAGTTCATGCAGCGGCAGTTGCGCGTGCACGCGAGGCCCGTAAATCACCGGCACCCCCGCGAGCGTGGGCTCGGCAAGATTGTGCCCGCCCACGTCGCAGAAAGTTCCGCCGACGAAGGCCGCGCCCGCGATCTGATACAGGTCCCGAAGCACGCCCAGCCGATTTACCCAGATGAGCCGCGCGGGTCGCATCGAGGATCCGGGACGGGCTTTATCGCCGCTAGCGGGCTGATCGCGATCGGCGTCCTTACGATCAAACTCATCGTTGGCGAAAATATCCTTATCAAGGATATCCTGATCAGAAATGTCCTGACGAGAAACATCCAGATCAACCCAGGCCGAGCGCACGCCTGGAAAATACTTGTCGAGCGCGGACCGTGAGAATTTGTCCGGATGCCGCGGCGCGATCACCACTTGCACGTACCCGCGCTGCGCAAGAAGCCGTTTAATCGGCTCAGCGATTTCATCCAGTTCAGCCGGATGAATGCTGCCGAACACGAAGCAGAGGCGTAATGGGTCGATTCCCAGTCTGCGGCGTAAGGCGTCGCGGCGATCCTCGGGTAGAGGGGCCGGCTGCAGATCCAGCTTGACGTTGCCATCGACTACGATGCGCGATCGGGGGATGAAGCGCGCGAACCGTGCCGCCATCGTCTCCGATTGCACCGACGCCAGCGCGACTCCGGAAAAAAGCTGCCGCGCATAGGACGGAAAGCGGCCGTAGCGAAGCGCCGAGGATTCGCTGAGCCGTCCGTTGATTATCGCTACGGGAACCTGAGCGGCGCGGCACGCGCGCAGCATCTGAAGCCAGAAGTCGCCATCGATGATCACCAACGCTTTCGGCCGCAGGCACGCGACTACTCGCTTCGCGAAGAACGACAGATCCAGCGGATAGATGAAGGCCAGATCGGGTGGATTCGCGAGACGCCGGGCGGCACGAAGGCCTTCGCTGGTCATGGTGGAGACCGCGATCTTGACGTTGCCGCGGGTTTGGCGGCGGATCTCCGCGGTGATGCCATCGAGCGCGGCCACTTCGCCGACGGATACTCCGTGGAACCAGAGGAGCGGCCTGCTGTGCCCCGATGCGTCGGGCTTGAGTTCGCCGATTCGCAGCCCGGCGCGATACGCGGCGTACTCGCGTATGGAACCATCGCCCCGAAAAATGCCTCGCAGCACGCGGTAGACCAGATGCAGTCCCAGACCGAGCGCGACGAACACGTCATGGAGGATGGACCACATGGGACTTCTATTCACTCTAACGGTCGCGGTATGAATTGTGGCGCGGGTCGTTAACAGCCCCATGCGTGAGCTTGGGGCTTGTAAGCTTGGGGCTCGTAGGCTTGGGCTAGCGCCCGCTATCAAAATAGCCCCTAGCCCCAAGCTTACGCATGGGGTTGTTAACGCCGGCCTGGCGGCCCGCGCCACGTAATTTGATAAGATCACTGACATGCGACGAATAACCCTGTTGTTAGCTGTGTGTTTCCTGCCTGTGTCGTTATCCCTGCGTGCGCAGGATGCCGGAATGGTGCTCGGCACCTCGGTTGGTTACAACACGCAGCGCCTCTCGCTGCCCTTGACCGATGAACAGAAAAAGCAGGCCGAGCAGTTCGGCCAGGAAGCGCAACAGGAAAGTCGCGCGGGCCATTACGGCGAAGCGATGCGGCGTTATCACGAAGGCACGGCCGCGATGCACGGCGTCGCGTGGACTCCGCAGGTGGAGCTGGCGTCGGCACTGCAAGGCCATCTGGATCACGCCATGCTCGGGCCCGGTAAGAGCGTCACGATTTCGCTGACCGCACTTTATTCTGTCGACGCGGCGGCTTCCGCCAAGGACAAAGTCAGTGCCGCAGTGTTCTTGGTCGCGGCGGCTCGAGGCGCGCGGGGCGGCGCCGCACCTGACGCAGGAGATATGCCCGCGGCGAAGAACCTCGCACCCGCCGCCCAAATCGACGCGTCGCATCTGCCGTTCACCGCGCAGGTCACGGTTCCCGACGCGGCTCCCGGCGACTACAATCTGGAGGTGCGGCTCACGCTCGCCGACGGCAGTTCGCCCGCCGGCTTGCGAGCAGCGTTCGTGAAGGCCCTGCCGATTCACATCGAGGATTTATCGGCGGATGCCGCGCGGCTCCGGCAGCGGCTCGCGAAGTTCAGCAAGTCGGATGCGCCCACGCTGGCCACCGCTCAGTTCGTGCTGGCGCGCTACGAGCAATCCGATGAGGGCAAGGCTAGCCCGGCGCACTACAATTTCCGCGGGGAGTTCGCCACGGCGAATGCGATTCTGGATGCGCTCGAGGCCGGCAAAGATCCGCTTGCGGGCAAGCGCGGCGATATGCGCCGCGCGTATTTGTCGAAGGCCGATCAGACGCTTCAGCCGTATCGCATCTTCATCCCCACGCAATATGACGGGTCCAAGGCCACGCCGCTTTTGGTGGCGTTGCACGGCATGGGCGGCGACGAAAACGGAATGTTCGATGGCTATCACGAGGCCCTTAAGGTGGAAGCGCAGCGCGTCGGGTTCATCGTGGCGTGCCCCAAGGGCAGGGAACCGACGTCCATGTATCGTGGAACGGCCGAGCAGGACGTGATGGACGTGATCGCCGAAGTGCGGCGCGATTACAAAGTGGATCCGTCGCGCATTTATTTAATGGGCCACTCGATGGGCGGCTACGGGACCTGGAGTGTGGCTATCGATCACCCCGAATTGTTCGCGGCGATCGGCCCCATCTCCGGCGGCGGCAACGCCGCTGGGATGGAGAAGATCAAGAGCATTCCGGAGTATGTGGTGCACGGCGACGACGATCGCACGGTGAATGTGAACATGTCGCGAACCATGGTTGCGGCCGGAAAGAAGCTCGGCGCGCCGATCACGTATGTGGAAGTGCCCGGCGGGAGCCACGGCGGAGTCGCGGAGCCGAATTTCGCTCCCATGCTGGACTTTTTCGCGAAGCAGATGAAGCAGTAGTTAGAGTGGGGCCGGCACTCGTGCCGGCGGGCGGTCTTCAGACCGCCCCGTCTTCGGATCGAAGAAACGCCGGCTGAATGCCGGGCTCGCGGCCACGAGTGGCGGCCCCACAGCGCTTGGCCGACTCCGATCTTCTCCCGAAAGATCGTTCAGTCTGGCGATTTCGCGCCGTGCTCGCGTAGCAGCGCCGCGATTTCAGGGTGATCCTGAACTATCGCCAATCTGAGCGCGGTGTCGCGTCCACGGGCGCCGGCCGCCGCGTTGATGTCCGCGCCCGCCGCAATTAACGTGCGCACCGCTGCAATCTGATTCTTGTGCACGGCGTGCATCAGGGGCGTCCAATCGTTCACGCCTCCGCGCTGATTCACATCCTCCCCGGAAGCGATGAGTTCAGAAAGGCGCGCGGCATCACCATCTCTTGCGGCGGCAATCAGCGGGGAAATCGGAGGGCCCGGATTCATGCACGCGGTGATACACAATGCGCCGGCAAGAGCCAGCATGAAAACGGGGATCGAGGCGACTCTCATAGATCAAGTATATGAAAAGTACTTTACGTTGTCAAGTGAAAACGTAATGGTTCGGCTAACCGCGTCAAAACAATGCAGTCTAAAGGGTGAATGGAAGACAGCGATAGCGTAGCAGTCGCCAGGGTCAGGGCGGGCGACGGCGATGCATACCGCGTGCTGGTGGACCGCCACAGCCGCAGTGTTTTCCGATTGGCGTATCGCATGACCGGCAACGAGCAGGATTCCGAAGACGTGGTGCAGGAAACTTTCCTGCGCGCCTACAAACAGCTGCATCGCTGGGAGGCGCGCTCGAGTTTCGGAACCTGGCTGTATCGCATTGCCGCGAATTATTCGCTGGACCTGATGCGGCGCCGCAAGCGGCATGGAGAGGTGACCATGAACGACTCGGGTCCGGATGACAATGCGCTGGAGATGGCGCATGCGCTGCCGTCAACCGATGCGGGGCCGGAGCGGCTGCTGTTCAGCAACCGCGTGCAGGCGTGCGTGACGTGCGCGCTGAACGAATTGAGCCAGCAGGAGCGGACGGCGTTCGTGCTGCGGCACTTCGAAGGGCAGTCGATCGACGAGATCAGCATGGCGCTGGGGCTTTCGGGCAACGCCGCCAAGCATAGTATTTTTCGCGCGGTGCAGAAGCTGCGCAGGGCATTGGAGCCCTTGGTGAATACACAATCATGAATAACGTGAATGAGAGACATCTGAGCGAAGAGCAATTCGTCCTGTACTACTACGGCGAAGAGCGGCAGGGAATTCAGGAGGGCGTCGAGGAACATCTGGGCGAGTGCGAGACGTGTAGGACCGCGTATCAAACGCTTCAGCGAGTCCTGAATTCCGTCGACAGCCTTCCGGTGCCGGAGCGCGACGCGGAGTATGAGTCGCAGGTCTGGGACGCGGTGGAGCGGCGGTTGCCGCGGCGCGGGCAGTCATTGATTTCGCGATGGTTTGCTCCGAGGTCGCTCACATGGAAGCCCATTTCCGCGGCTGCGGCGATGGCGCTGGTGGTGATTGCGGCGTTCCTCGCGGGACGCGGATCGTTTCCCTTCAAACCCAAATCGGCTACGCAGATCGCCAGTAACGGCAGCGAAACTGGTGCGGTGCAGGAGCGCGTGCTGCTGGTCGCGGTGGGCGATCATCTGGAGCGCAGCCAGACGGTGCTGGTGGAGTTGGCCAATGCGGGCGCCCCCAAGAACGGTCAGCTGGATATTTCCTATGAGCAGCGCGCGGCGGAAGATCTGCTCGAATCGAACCGGCTGTACCGGCAGACAGCGGCTAGCACGGGCGATGAGAGCACGCGGGCGATGCTCGAAGAACTGGAGATGGTGCTGCTGGAGATCGCGCACAGCCCGTCGGCGGTGTCCGAGAAGCAGTTGGACGAACTGCGGAAGCAGATCGAGGATCGGGGAATTATTTTCAAGGTGAAGGTTTTCGGGAAACAAGTGGAGCAGCGTGAATCTGCTCCTTCGAGTGGGAGCGGCGGTGCGAGTCTATAACGGGGCTAAAGGAAAGAAACGCCAATGGCAAAAACAATGAAACATTTTCGCAGAATTTGGGGAATCGCAGTGGTCGCAATGACGGCTGCGTGTTTGGGAATCGCGCCTCTGCGCGGACAGGGGAGCGTCCAGGGCAGTTTCGATGCGGACAAGCTCAAGGCGCAGATTGAGGCGGCCAGGAAGGCCGCTCAGGATCTCGACACGCCTGCAATCAAGGCGCAGATTGAAGCTGCCATGCGGGCAACCGGGCATCTGGATATGTCGGACGTCGAAGCCCAGATCAGGGCCGCGGAGAAGGCGATGTCGCAGGTCGACATGGCAGACATCGAAGCGCAGGTCAAGGCGGCCGAGAAGGCGACGCAGAATCTCGATCTGGACCAAATTAACGAGCAGATCGAGCAGGCGCGCGATCAGATGGAACTGGTGCGGCCAGCTCTCGATAATCTTCGCGCGGGTCTCGGCAGGCTGGACATTGGAGCGTTGAGCGGGCTCGGATTGGCGTTCTCGCCGTTTCAACAGGGCGTTGGCGCCGGTCAAGGCACGGGCGCGGGGCAGGGCACGAGCGATGCGGCGCAGCGTCAGGCAGAGAGGCAGCAACAACGGATGGTGGAAGCGCAACAACGCCAATTCGAAAACCGCCAGCGCGCTCTGGAAACTCGCGAGCGCGCTCTCGACTCGGAGCAGCAGCGCATTAACCTCTATCGCAACGGCACGGACTCGGTCGACGAGGGCAGGTATGAGCGCGCGATCCAGAATTTCGATCATTTGATTGATGTGAAATGGTCGCGAAACGACGGCGTGTATTACTTCAAGGCGTATGCGCTGAACAAGCTGGGCAAGCGCGATGAAGCGCTGGCAGCGCTCGCCGAAATTCCCAAACAATTTCCGCAGAGCCGGTGGATCAATGACGCCAAGGCACTTCAAGTTGAGATCCAGCAATCGGCCGGGCGCCCGGTTTCGCCGGATAGCATCGACGACCAGGATCTGAAGCTGGTGGCGATCAACGCGCTGATAAATTCCGACCCGGATCGCGCCGTTCCGCTGCTCGAGAAAGTTCTCAACGACCCGAAGAACAATGTGAGCCTCAGAGCCAAGGCGCTGTTTGTTCTCGCGCAGAGCCGCGGCGACAAGTCGAACGACAAAGCCCGCGAGATCGTTGCGGCGTATGCCAAGAGCGGTCCGAATCCCGATCTGCAAATTCGCGCGATCGGGTATTTGGGAACGGCCCGATCCAAAGATAGCCAACAGATTCTGGCGGACATCTACGCGGCGAATAATGACGTGGCGGTGAGGCGCGCGGTGCTGCGCTCGATGGCCACTTCCCGCGATAGCGCGCACCTGTTCAACGCCGCCAAGACGGAATCGAACGTCGATCTGCGGCGCGAGGCGATCCGTAGTCTCGGGAACATGCAAGCGGCGAACGAACTGGGGCAGCTGTATGCATCTGAGTCGAACAATGAGCTAAAAGACTCGATTCTGATGTCATTGTCGAACAGCCGGGCCACCGACAAGCTGATCGAAATCGCCAAGACGGAGAAGAATGCGGAGCTGCGCGGCGACGCGATCCGTTATCTGGGCAACGGCCGCGGCGACAAATCCGGTGACGCGCTTGCCTCGCTGTATTCGGCCGAATCCGACAAGAACGTGAAGGCGCAGATCATCCGCACGCTGGGTTCCTCGGGTGCGGGCAAGCAACTGGTGGACGTGACGCGGGGCGAGAAAGATCCGGAGCTGAAAAAAGAGGGCGTGGAATGGCTAGGCCGTATGCGCGGCTCGAAAGAAGCGACCGACTATCTGATGGAGTTGATCGCGAAATGAAAAGCGGACCCTCAGGCAGTTGGGTGGTCGCTGGAATGGCGATCACCGCGGGATTAAGCGCGCAGCCTGGTTCACCCAATGGGCTGCAAAACGCGAAGGTGGAGAATCGGGCGGTTTCTGGCACCCTGGATTCGACATTTCGCGGCATCGTCAATGCGCAAACGTTGCCGGCGTGGATCGCCTACGCGGCCCCGCAGATTCCGGGCGATCGCACCATGTGCTGCTTTAACAGCATCAACGGCGTCTCCTGGCAAGGTTGTTCGCTGGAGCCCAATAATTTCAACGTCACCTTCGGTCCGAATGGCGGCACGGTGCACCTGGAAGGCGCGGCCGAATTCTACGTCTTCTATCGCGTGGAAGATAAGAAAGTCGGCAAGATTCGCAACTTCTCGATCGACTGCAATATCGACGCGGGCGGGCTGCCCGTGTACTTCCTGACGGGCGTGAACGCGGCGCAGAGTGTGGGGCTGCTGGAGTCGTTGATCGCTTCCTCTGGAAGCGCCGGCTCAACCGCAAACGACGAACGGAGACTCACCAACTCCGCGGTTTCCGCGATCGGAATGCATCGCGACCCAGCGGCGGACACGGCACTTGACCGGCTCACTGCATCCGGTCAACCGGACGACACGCGCCGCCAGGCCGTCATCTGGCTGGGCAATGCGCGCGACGGACATGGTGTCCAATCGCTGTTGCGGATCTTGCGCGACGACCCCAGCGATCGGGTGCGGGAGAGCGCCGTGCAAGGGCTCGCGCAAAGCAAGGAACCGGAAGCGATACCGGCGGTGGTTCGCGTGGCGCGCCAGGATGCAAGCGCGCGAGTACGTGGGCAGGCGCTGTTCTGGTTGGCGCAAACCGCGTCGCGCCAGATTTCGGAAGCTGCGATCCGGACTGCGATCGATCAGGACCCGGAGTCGCAGGTGAAGCGGAAGGCGGTGCAGTCACTGAATCAGATGAAGAATGGCGACGGCGTGCCGCTGTTGATCGAGATCGCGCGGACCAATAAGAATCCGGTGGTGCGGAAAGAAGCCATGACGCAGCTCGGGCAATCGAAAGATCCGCGGGCGGTGAAGTTTTTCGAGGAAGTGCTGACCGCGCGATGAAGTGGAGCAGGGCCATGCCCTGCCTTCTGGCCTTTTACACGCGACCGAGACGGCTCACCACGAAGAACGGCAACATCACGATCGACCACACCAGGTGCAGCGCGCCGCCCACCGCGATTCCGACAATGCGGAAAGGCAGCAGGATCAGCCAGACGATCGGGTAGACGACCAGCGCCGCGATCGCGATCGGCCAGCACAGCACGAAGAGGATGCACCAAAGCAGAAAAGTGAACATTGGGTCGGTCCCTTTTCTACAATACGGATGTGCCCTGGAAAAGTTCGATTATTTTGGTGTGGGCGGTCGTGCAGGTGTTTGCGCAGGTCGGGTCGAGGGATGCTCCGCTGCCGAAGTTCGAGGATTTCAAGGTTTCGGATGTCTTCAAGGGAGTTCCGGCGGTTCCGATTCTCCGGACGGCTCACCAGCGCAGCTACCGGACGGTGATTCAATTAGCCGCAAGAAAAGGCCCCAACTTCGCGGGCCACTACACGTTTGCGCAAGCTGGATGTGGATCGGATTGCCGTGTTAATGCTCTCATCGATGTGAAATCCGGCGACGTATTCGATGAACCGTTCAAGATTCTCGCCGTCCCCTTGCCGGTCAGATATGTTGATTCGCCTACCGAGGAAATTCTCGAAGGGATGTCGTTTAGGATCGACAGCAGATTGCTGATCGTCCACGGATGCCCGGAGGAAGAGAACTGCGGTTCATACTATTTCGAATGGACCGGCACTAAGTTCAAGCTTCTCCGGAAGATTGACGCTGTCAAGCGCTAGGGCGAAAATCGCACTTGCCGAACGAACGCGCGCCCTGACGGGCGCGCCTCTACGGTCGCGCCTCAGAATGCGACCAGTACAGCGCCCCTCCGTTTCGAGCCTCTGAAGCGACCTCACCGCGACGCGACATGTACTCCAAATGCGCCAGGATTTCGAACACCGCGAAGTGATGATGAAACGCCGAGAGCTTGCGGGGCCACACGCGCTCGACCAGACCGTTCGCGGTTAGAGGCTCGATCGAGATGTGTTTCAGGATCTCGTCGCAGCGTTCGGCGTGATGATCGGAGGTCTCGCGAATTCGACGGCGATGATCGCGGAACGGGCCGCCGTGTGAGGGAATCACCAGGTCGACATCGAACGGCGCGAGCAGCGCGAGCGAACTCAGATACTCGGCGAGCATGTCCTTTTCAGGATGCCAGCCGATGTTGGGCGTGATGAATTCGAGGATGTGATCGCCGGAAATCAGGTAGCGATGCTCGGGCGAATACAGGCACACATGGCCGGGCGAATGGCCGGGCGTCCAGACGGCCTGGAGCGTTCCGCCGCGGACCGGAATGCTTTCGCCGCCTTCCAAAATCCAGTGCGGCCGATGCGGACGAAACTGCCGCCGCACGTCGCGCATGGCGTGATCCATTTTCGATTGCATGTCCGCGGGCACACCGGCATTCTGCATCGCCGCCATGAAAAACGGAGCGAGATTTTCGCGCGACACCAGGTTCAGGTACTCGACTTCGGTGCGGTGCATCAGTAGTTTCGCGCCGGTGAGTTCGAGAAGTTTCCAGGAAAGCCCGATGTGATCCGGATGCAGGTGCGTCAGGAGCAGCATGCGAATATCGGACCATTGGATGCCGCGCTCTTCAAGCGCCGCCGCAAGCGCATCGAAGGATTCTGGCGTGCCGATGCCGGAATCGACCAGCATAAAACCCTCATCGAGCTCGATCAGATGGACGTTCACGGTTTCGAGTTCCCAGGGCATGGGAAGAGTGATGGTGTCGACGCCGGGGGCTATCTTCATGTGACCACCGTCATCGAACAGCATCCGACGCGTGATACGAGCTGCGCACCAGCGGTCCGCTTTCGACGTGCTGGAAACCCATGGCGTAGCCTTGCTTCTTCAGATCGGCGAATTCCGCGGGCGCGACGTAGCGCACAATCGGCAGATGCTTCGGCGACGGGCGCAAGTATTGGCCGAGCGTGAGAATGTCGACGCTCGCGGCGCGCAGGTCGCGCATGACGCCGATCACTTCGTCGATGGTCTCTCCCAATCCCAGCATCAGTCCGGACTTCGCCGGAGTCTTCGGCCGGACGCTTTTCGCATACGCGAGCATGTCGAGCGAACGCTCATAGCGCGCCCCCAAGCGCACCTGGCGATACAGGCGCGGCACCGTTTCGGTGTTGTGGTTCAGAATATCCGGCGCGGCTTCGAGCACGATGTCCATGGCGGCGTGCGAGCCTTGAAAGTCCGGCACCAGAACCTCGACGCCGCAGCCGGGAACGCGCTCGCGAATCGCCCGTATGGTCAACGCGAATAGTTCGGCGCCGCCGTCCTTGCGGTCGTCGCGATTCACGCTGGTGATCACGGCGAATTTCAATCCCAGCGTGGCGCAAGCTTCGCCGACGCGCCGCGGTTCGTCATAATCGACGGCGAGCGGCGCGCCCTTTTGCACGGCGCAGAATCCACAGCGCCGCGTGCAGACGTTGCCGAGAATCATGAAAGTCGCGGTGCGGCGATTCCAGCAATCGCCGATGTTGGGACACGCCGCGCTTTCGCAAACCGTGTGGAGCTGGAGGGCCTCCACCAGGTGTTTCAGTTCGCGATAATTTTCGCCGACGGGCGCCGGGGCGCGCAGCCACGTGGGTCGATCAGACAGTCGATCAGGCGCTCGGTTGAGCGGTAGCGGCTCGGAAAGAGGTACTATCGTCGAATCAATGTTTACCAGCACTCGCTTCTATTGTAGCGATGAGTGTCCTGTCGTCGCGCACTCCATGGGCCGCTGATCGCCGGTGACACGAGCGCTCCATTCTGCCGCGCCTCTTTGGCCGCGCTCCCGATCGCAGCGACAATCGTGAACCTGGGCCGCATTTCTACCTTTCGAAAAAGTCGGAACGCACTCGATCATCTTGCATCGCGCACAACGCTGGAAACCGCTGTGCGCTCCCCGCTGTACGATCATAAGAAGTACACATCGAAGCATGCAAGTGAAGAAACCGCGCTGGAACAAAATCCGCCAGGCGAAGAAGGCCGCGAATATGGCGAAGGCCGCGCCGAAGCCGTTTGAGAAGCCGGTCGCGCAACGATCTTCACGCACCAATCCGCGGGCGAACCGGCGTGATCACACGAATCAGCGTGCGCAGACTCTCGCGCGGCCGCAGGCGGCCAAGCAGTCCCCGGCGACGAATCAAAAAAAGCTCAAGACGCTGGACCGCGCGATCTCGAAAGCGGGCCTTGGTTCGCGCAGGGAAGCGCGGAGCTGGATCGGCTCGGGGCGCGTCGCCGTCAACGGCAAGAAAATTCAGACGCCGGATCATTGGGTGGATGTCGCGACCGATCGCGTGACGGTGGATGGCCGCCCGCTGGGCGCAGCTCGCAAGGTTTATCTGTTGCTGTACAAGCCGAAAGGCTATCTCACCACGTATAAGGATCCTGAAGGCCGGCGCACGGTTTACGATCTGATGCCGGGATTTAGCGCCCAGGGCGCTGCGGCATCATTACCTGGACGGCCAGCGGCGCCGCCGCGATCCGTTGGACGCGCGTCAAACGAAGCGAAGTTTATTTCTCCGGTCGGGCGGCTCGATCTCGACACCAGCGGTCTGCTGGTCATGACCAACGACACGGAATTCGGCAACCATATTATGAGCCCGGAATCAAAGGTCGCCAAAACGTATCTGGTGAAGAGTTCGCTGCTGCTGAGCGATGACCAGCTCGATCGCCTGCGCGCGGGCGTGGAACTTGCGGATGGCCCGACGCGACCCGCGCTCGTGGAGCGTATTCGCGATTCGGCGCGCTACACATTTTTCGAGATCACCATTTCGGAGGGCCGCAATCGACAGGTACGGCGGATGGTGGAAGCCCTCGGCGCGAAAGTGCTGAAGCTGGTGCGCGTGGCGATCGGGCCGATCCGCATTGGGGATCTGGAGATCGGCAAGTATCGGGAATTGACGCCTGCTGAAGTGAATCAACTTTTCGGCCGGACTTCAGGACGAACTGCGGGAGGACGGCCAGAACCGGGCCGCGCCGCGGGCAGGGCATCAGGCAGCGCGGAACGCAGGAACGCAAGAATCGATTCGAGTTCCTGATCGTTGTAGGATTTGACGACGGTCGCATGCCGCCACGCGTTGTCATCCGCGATTCCCACCGCCGCCGATTCGACGGTGCGCATCACCGGCGGCGTGACCGTCAGGTCGTAAAGCACGGTGCGGCGGCCGCCGTCGCTGACGATCAACGCCGGAAAGCGATCCGCGCCGACGCGGGCCGTGCGCACATCGGGAGTTGCGGCGTTGCGCAACGCAGTCACGGTCGCGGGAATGTTGGCGATGGGAGCGACCGGGATTCCCAAGCCCTGTGCCTGATGACAAGTGGAACACCGATCGACGCCGCGCACGGAATCGAAAAAGAGATCGCGTCCACGCGCGGCTTCAGGCGATAGACGGGCCGGTTCAGGACTCGGGGAGGCAGCACCACGCGGCTCGACGCCGTTGATGCTCGCCACATACGCGACCACCGCATTGAAATCCGCGCGCGGTAACGTGGACCCGTAGCCTTGCATGGAGGTGCCCGCGACGCCCGCGCGCGTGACGCTGGCGATGTAAATCTCGTCGAATCCGCGAGCCGCCAGCTTGGGAGCGCCGCCGCCTGCGCCTTTCGGTCCGTGGCAGTAGGGTGTCGCACACGTCTTCCCGAACACGTCCGCGCCGCGCGCCACAACATCCTGCGCGCATGCGAACGCGGGGGTGAGCAAGAGAAGTATCCAAAAGGACGGTGTGCGCCTCACTTTGAATCTCCCTTTCGCGGAGCATCGGAGTCTTTGGAATCCTCGGGCAGCGCGAACACCATCAGGGTGGATCCGTTGCGAAACGTCTCGGCCTCCGGCCATGCGGGCGCTAGTGCATTGCTCACCAGAGATCCCCAACCGGTCGGCGTGGCGATGAACTGACGGCCGTTCACGGCGTATGCGATTGCCGAACCGCGATGTCCCGCCCCGGTTTCAAAGCTCCACAGCTTGGCTCCGGTGCGCGCGTCGAGCGCGAAAAAATGCCCCTCCGGATCGCCGGTGAACACCAGATCGCCCGCGGTTGCCAACATCGACGCGAGCAGCGAATATCGGTATGCAAAGGTCCACTGGCGTTTGCCGGTGACCGGATCGTACGCGTCCACATGGCTGTGCGGAGGGCCGTCCGGAGGCGGCTTCATCAAAAAATTGCCGCCCCAAAAACTTGCGCCTTCCTTGGCGTCCTCGCGGCTCACCACCAGATCGTTGCAAACCTCCAGGCTGGGCGTATACAGGAATTCGGTGCGCGGCGAAAACGCGACCTGGTTCCAGCTTTTTCCTCCCGCGGCGCTGGGACAAATATAGGTCGATTGGTTTTCGACCGGTTCCCTGCGGCCCTTGAGCTTTCCGTCTTCGGTGACCCCGGTGATCCAGTTGTAGTTATCGACGATCGGATACGCGCCGATGAATTCGCCATTCACGCGATCCAGCACGAACGCGAATCCACCCTTGTTCACGTGAACCAGCAACTTGCGCATTTTTCCGCGCACTTCGCGGTCCATCAGCACGCATTCGTAGCTGGAATCGAAATCCCACATGTCCTTGGGGACCTCCTGAAAATGCCAGCGCAGCTTGCCGCTATCGGCATCCAGGGCGATGACGCTACTGGTATAGAGATTGTCGCCGGCGCGATCGCCCGCGTAGAAATCGGATGCCGCGTTGCCCACGCCCCAGTAAATAAGATTGAGCGACGCATCGTAGGAGCCGGTCATCCACGTCGCTCCGCCGCCAAATTTCCAGCTATCGCCCTTCCACGTCTCGTGACCTTTTTCGCCGGGGCCGGGGATGGTGTAGAAGCGCCATTTGAGACGGCCCGTCGCCGCATCGAACGCCGACAGGTATCCGCGATGCGCCGAATCGCCGCCGGTGCCCCCGACGATCACCAGATCCTTCACCACCAGCGGCGCGGCGGTGATGTTGCACCCGCATTGCTTGGAATCCTCGACGTTCACGCGCCACAGTTCCAGTCCGGTTCTCTGATCGAGCGCGACCACGTAGTTATCGTAGGTGCCCTCGAAAACTTTTCCATCGGCGACCGCCACGCCCCGATTCTGCGGACCGTAAGGAACCGCGCCGCGCGGCTGCGGATATTTGTACTGCCATATCAGGCGGCCGCTCGATGCATCCAACGCATAGATGTTGTTGCGCGAGGTGGAAAGATACAGCACGCCCCCGATTTCGATCGGCGTAGCTTGCAAGCCCATCTCGTAATCGCCGGTTTGAAAAATCCACGCGGGCGCGAGGCGCTTTACGTTCGAAGTATTGATCTGATCGAGCGCGCTGTATCGCCACGACAAATCCGTGCCGCCATGCTGCGGCCAGTCGCCATGCGTCGCTCCGTCCGCGATCGCGGTGGTCGGCCGCGAACCGTTTTGCGCGAGCGCGATCGCCGCCGCGAGAAAAACTCCGAAGACTCTCATCGTCATCCTTCATAATAGGAGATCGCCGATGGAGAACTTCTGCCCGGAGACGCCAGAGCAGCTTGCGGACGCCCTCCGCACTCTTGCGACGGAATATTGCGCGATTCGTTTGGGCGGAAACTTTTCGAAGGATCGCCTCGGCGGGCCCGTTTCCAGGTGCGATGCGACAGTTTCGACAGCCGCCATGCGCCGCCTCCTGCAATACGATCCGCGCGATCTGACTATCAGCGTCGAGGCCGGAATGCCTTTCGCGGAACTCGAGCGAATTCTGGCCGAGCATCGCCAGATGCTGCCGCTCGACCCACCGTGGCGCGCGCAATCGACCGTGGGAGGCGTGGTCGCCGCGAATCTCAGCGGACCGCGGCGGCGCCTTTACGGGACCGCCCGCGACATGATCATCGGCATGACCTTTGCGACGCTCGAAGGCCGGCTGGTCCAGAGCGGTGGCATGGTTGTGAAAAATGTAGCCGGCCTGGATATGGCCAAGCTGATGGTGGGGTCCTTCGGAACATTGGCCGCAATCGCCGTGGTGAACTTCAAAGTGTTTCCGATGCCCGCCCAGGCGCGAACATTTGTTTCGGAATTTACGACGGCGGCCGAAGCCTTCGCCGAGCGCGATCGAATTCTGCGCAGCGTGTTGCAGCCGGCGGCAATCGATATCGTGAACTGGCCACGCGGTTTTCGACTGTTCATCCGAGCGCAGGGCAATGCCGCGGTGCTGGATCGTTTCGCGCGCGCGTTGCCGGCTGCGCGTGTCGAAGATGAATCGGCGTGGGAGGAAATCCACGAGTTCACCTCGAAGTTTCTGGCACGGCATCCGCTCGGAGCAGTGGTGCCCATGTCGATGAAACTCTCCGAAATGGCGGACGCGATGTCGCGCCTTTCGACTGACGAAAAGATCCCTGCGATCGCGCGCGCCGGCTCAGGCACGATCCTTGCGCACTACGCCGGCGACACACCGCCAGTTCAATGGTCGGGCGATTTTGTGACGATGGAGAAGATCAAGCACATGTTCGACCCCGATCGGCTGCTGAATCGTGGACGGTTATATGGGCGAATCTGAAATTCCCGAATCGAGCGCGGCCCATTCCGATGCCCCCCGCCAGGCCGATGCGCCGCGGCAAGTGGATTTAGACGCGTGCGTCCATTGCGGCCTGTGTCTCAACGCGTGCCCCACCTATCGCGAATTGCATGTGGAAATGGATTCGCCGCGCGGGCGGATTTATCAGATGGCGCAGGTGGCCGCCGGCGCGCCGATCACGGGAAGTTATGTCGAGCACATCGATCTTTGTCTCGCCTGCCGCGCTTGCGAGACCGCGTGTCCTTCGGGAGTGAAGTACGGTCGACTGGTGGAAGCCGCGCGGGCGGATATCGAGAATCGCACCAGACGTCCGCTTGCCGCGAGGATCCGGCGCGCCTTTGTCTACGAACAAATGTTGCCGAGCCGCTTCATCACGCGCGTCGTCGCCAATGCGGCCGCTCTCGGTCTGGGCGCGATGCATGCCCTGCGGCTGAAATTGCCGGGCCACCTCGGGCGTCTCATCGCGCTCGCTCCCAAAGTCGAACGGCCGTTTTTCTATCGCAACATCGGCCGCGTTTTTCCGGCTCATTCGAACCAGCGAAAGTATCGCGTTGCGTTTCTTTCGGGCTGCATCGCGAACGTGTGCTTCGCGCGTTTGAATGAGGCTACCGTGCGCGTCCTCCAAGCCAACGGTTGTGGGGTGACCGTCCCGGCGGAGCAGACCTGCTGCGGCGCGCTGCACGTCCACGCGGGATTGCGCGAGCCCGCGCGCCGGCTTGCGCGTCAAAACATCGACGCAGTCATTTCCGCGGAACGCGATGGAAGTTTCGACGCGATTGTCACTAACGCCGGCGGGTGTGGATCGACATTGAAGGAGTACGGCGAGTTACTCGAAGGCGATCCACAATACGCCGGCCGCGCGCGGCAATTCGTCGCACGGATGAAAGATGTGAACGAGTTCCTGGCGTCCATCGAATTGAACCCGCGCATGCGCGAGGTTCGCGCAAAAGTCACCTATCAGGATTCGTGCCATCTCGCGCACGGGCAGCGGGTCCGCACCGCTCCGCGCGATTTGTTGAAGCGTGTGCCGGGCCTGGAGCTCACCGAGATGGCCCTATCGGATTCCTGCTGCGGCAGCGCGGGAATTTATAACATCGCGCACACGGATATGTCGATGGCGCTGCTCGAAAAGAAAATGGCTGCGATCAATGCGACCGGCGCGGATCGCATCGTTACTGCAAATCCCGGCTGCATGCTGCAGCTTCGTGCTGGCGTCGAACGGTGGGGACGCGGCCAGCAGGTGTCGCACGTCATCGAGATTCTCGACGAAGCGTATAACGAGCCGTGACCAATTGGCTCCTGCGGAGCCAACAAACGCGGCAGCGGGCCAGGGAGCGGTTAAACGACTTTTCCGCTACCATCGACACATGATCCGCTCGCTTATCCTTCTCGCCGGCGCATTAATTTGCGTCGCCCAAGACCCCATCGCTCCGCACTCCGCGCTCGAACCCCCGGCCGCCAAGGCCGCCGCATCGCTCGCCGCGAGTACCAAGGATTCTCCGCCCGATCTTGTCACCACCGGCGAAAGGACCGACTGGAACCAGACCGCGCCTTACGCCGAAGCAGTCGAGATCGCGCATCGCCTGGAGCGCGCCTCGCGATTCGTGAAAGTGCTCGACATCGGGACCACTCCCGAAGGCCGCACCATGATCGCGATCGTGGTTTCAAAGGATCGCGCGTTTACGCCCGAAGCAGCGGCGAGAACAGGGAAAGTGGTCATGTTGATCCAGAGCGGAATTCACGCCGGTGAAATCGAGGGCAAGGATACGGCGCTGATGCTGATCCGCGACATGACCGTCAGCAAGAAATTCGCGGCGTGGCTGGATCACATGATCTTCGTCATCATTCCGGTTTTCAACGTGGATGGCCACGAGGATTTCAGCCCGTATCATCGGCCCAGCCAGAACGGCCCGAAATCCACCGGGCTGCGCAACACGGCACAGCGCGTGAATCTGAATCGCGATTACATCAAGGCCGATACGCCGGAGATGCGCGCGTGGCTGCGAATCTTCAATTCGTGGATGCCGGATTTTCACATCGACAATCACGTCACCGACGGCGCGGATTTTCAGTACGACGTGACTTGGGATATGGCTCGCAATCAGGACATCGCCGAGCCGGCCGGCGCTTGGGTTCGCGAGAAATTCGTTCCCGAGTTGGACAAACGCATGGAGGCCGACGGCCACATGGTGGCGCCCTATGGAGCGCTGCGAAACGTAAGCGGCCGGCGGGAGTTCTTCATGGAGGTGTTCTCGCCGCGCTATTCGCACTTGTATAGCGCCGTACAGAATCGGCCGTCCCTGTTGGTCGAATCGCATAGTTTGAAGACCGCCAAAACTCGCGCATGGGCGCATTACGACATCATGCGCCACTCCATCGAAACCATTTTGCTCGACCCGGAAGGGCTGCGGCGTGCGGTGCGCGAAGCCGATCGCGAGATGATGTCGCGTGCCGGCGATCGCAGCGCTCCGCCGGTTTATCTGGCCGGTAAAGTCAGCGACCAGAGCCGTCCGCTGATCTATCATTCGCTGAAGAACGGGCCGTTCAAGAGCGAGATCACCGGCTCCATGGTCAATCGCTATTTGCCGGAAAAGGATGACATTGACACGGTCATTCACGATCGGATCGATACCACGTCGCAGGCGCAGATGCCGCTTGGATATCTGATTCCGCCGGCATGGAAAGAATTGGCGGATGAGCTCGCGCTGCATGGCGTCGAGATGGAGCGGACGGCCAACCCGCTCGATCAGGAATTCGAGACGTACCGGTTTTCAAATATCAAATTCGCGCTCTCGTCGTCGGAAGGCCACGTGATGATCAACTTCGATTCGAAGCTGGTGAAGGAAAAGATCGCGATTCCGGGCGGGGCGTCCTGGGTGCCGATGAAGCAGCGCCGCGCGCGCTTGATCCTCGCGATGCTCGAGCCCGACGCCCCGGATTCGCTGGCGAAATGGGGATTCCTGAACGCGGTATTCGAGGGCGGCGGCAGGGGAGGTGGCGTAGGCGAATATCTTTCGGAGCCCATCGCCCGGCGCATGATGGCGGATTCGCCTGAGTTGCGGAGGCAGTTCGATGCGCGCCTTGCCTCCGATCCGCGGTTCGCGTCCGATTCGCGCGCCCGGCTGCAGTGGTGGTTCGATCAATCCAAGTACGCGCCCGGGGACGGCGGACGCTATCCCGTCGTGCGCGTGTGGGAAAAGAACTGGTAGCCTATACACAATTGTGTTTGGGCATGTTTCCGTAATAATCGCTAGCCAGGCGGGACCATAAGCGACTGTGTTACTCGCTGATCCGCCGTTTCTTTTCCTCACCGGCACGCTGCTCTATCTCGTCGTGCCTTCAATAGTTAAGAAAAGGCGCCGCCTATGAAGAAAAAGGCAAAGCATTAGTTGACAAAGACCCGGGATGGGAGTACCGTTGAACCTGCTTTTACGTCTTTGACGAGGATATTATGAAAAACTTAGGAGACATATCGTGATATTAAGAAAAGCGTTGGCTATGGGCGTGCTCAGAAGATCCGCCCTTGCAGCAGCGGCACTCGTGATCCATCTCTCTATGGGATCAGCATCATTCGCCGGGACAGGGTGCGACACGGGCGACTGTGCCTGTTATGCGACTGCCTGTGACAACTTCTGTGGGGGCCCCGGCAGCGGCGTTAGCGGATGCACCCACACGGGTACAACCTGTACGTGCAACTAGTGTGAAAGTGGGATCCTCGCGCGGCACGTCGTTCCCTATTGTCGCGCGAGCCCCCTCTTCCCCCACATGCGAGCATGATTATGAAACTTGACGGAGTTGTTAACGTCGTCGTGCTGCTGGTTTGTCTCGCTGTAACCGGCGAAGTCGCCTCGAATCTGTACCGGAGACACACCTCTGCGCGTCTGATCGTAGCGTACAAGGCGGGCGATGTTGTCAAGGAGACGCCAGACCTCAAGCTCTCGAGGGCCTCTCGGACCCTCTTGCTTGTCACCGCCAGCACCTGCCACTTCTGTAGTGATAGTATGCCTTTCTATCGCCAGATCGTGAATACTCTCGACGGCAAACCCACCCGAGTGATCGCGGTGACTACGGAGGATCCCGCCATGAATCGAGCCTACCTTGAGTCTAATGGCGTTCGAGTGGAGAGTGTGGTTGCAGCCGCCAGAAATGATCTCTTGGTTCCTGTAACACCAATGCTCGTTCTGGTTCGCGCTGACGGAACGGTCGTGAACTCGTGGCGCGGCAGGCTGTCCGCTTCAGGAGAGCAGGACGTCCTAAAGGCCCTCGATCATCCGTGAACCGCGAGTTGCGGACACCATGGATTTCCGGCGACTCTAGGCTGCGAGATTCCGCGCAGTGGTCGCATAGGCATAGTCCGACGGAGTTTCAGTCAGAGGAGATCGATCATCTATGACTACGGCGATCATGAATAGAATATTGTCCGCCACTGCAAGCGCGGTCATGCTGGCTGCGTCGTCGGCTAAGGCGCAGACGCGCCAGATGACTCCTTCATTCGAAGTTGCGTCCATCAAGCAAGACAACTCTGGTCAACCCGGAGCCAACCTCAATTCGGCGATGCCCGATGGGTTCGCGGCGACGAACGCAAGTCTGAAGATGCTGGTTGCGCTTGCGTACGGCGTTACCAACATTCAGGTTTCCGGCGGACCAAGTTGGGTTAGCTCGGAGCGCTACGACATCTTAGCTAAGGCAGCCGGCGAAGTGACCGACGAGGAGCGCATGCTGATGCTTCAGTCACTCTTGGCGGACCGTTTCAAGCTGCGGGCTCACGCCGAGCTCAAAGAGGGCCGCGCGCTTGCGCTCATGGTCGCAAAGAACGGGCCAAAGCTGAGGAATGATTCCCCTCCCGGCTTGAATTCGATCAGAGCGAGAAGAGGACTCATTTTCGGCGAGAATGTGTCTATGGGCGTGTTGGCCGGCAAACTTACGGACCTGCTAGGGCACGCCGTGCTCGATGAAACGGGACTCACCGGGACTTATCACATCGAGTTGCGGTGGACTCCAGATGAAATTTCGGCGCCCACCCAGCCCGGTCCCGATGGGTTGCCGCAGAGCTCCGTGCCAGATCCGTCCGGCGCGTCGTTATCTGCGGCCTTGCAGGAGCAGCTCGGACTGAAATTGGGATTGGCAGTAGGCACAGTCAGGATGCTGGTGATTGACAGCGCCGAAAAGGCGTCGGCGAACTGACCCGCACTTGGACGCTATCCGGTCGTGCGCGTGTGGGAAAAGAACTGGTAGCCTATACACAATTGTGTTTGGGCGTCATCTTAGAACAATCAGCGGCGTTTTTGTTTTAACCCTTTCCGCGGGTTTCGCGCAAGGCGCGGTCACCGTCGCCACCGTCGGCGATAGTCTGGCCGACGCGGTGTACCTCGGCATGAAACTCCAGCCGGATCTCCTGAAGAAGAACCAGATTCACCTGGTCCGCTGGAGCCGCGCCAAGATCGGGCTCACACGGACGGATTATTTCGATTACACCGAATGGCTGCGCGTGAACAACGATCTGGGCAGCGCCGATTTCTGCCTGGTGCAGCTGGGCGCGAACGATCTGCAAAGCATCTCCATCGGCAAGAACAAGTGGGTCTTTGTCGGCACCGAAACCTGGCAGCGGATGTATCAGGAACGGGTCAAGGCGCTGGTGGACACGTTGCGGGTCCAACGCTGCAAGAGCGTGATCTGGCTCCTTCAGCCCGCCTATCAGAACAACAAATTCCTGCGCCAGTATCACGGCATGATCAACGCGGTGCAATTCGCGGGATCGAATTCAGGAGTGGCGGCCGCGTTTGAATTGGCCACCACGGCAAAGGATTACGGCGCGGACGGAGTCCACTTCAATAAGCCGTTTTGTTTCGCGCTGGCGAAGGCCGTGATCGATCTGTTCGCGCAGGGGTCCGATTGGGATCGGGCGTTGCAATCGGGTGAGTGCGCCACTTGCCATTCCGGCGCTAAATTCTCTTTCGGCGCCGCGCCACAATCGGGTCCGCTGGTATTGCGGCGCGAATAACGCCCTTCTTTTTGAGGCGCGCCCGTCAGGGCGCGCGCCGTCCTACGGAACCGCGACTGTCAAGGGGCGGCACTCCAAACTCCCCACCAGGGAAGGTATTGAGCGCCAGATTTAGCCCATCGCCTCTTCGCGAACAGTCACGTGTTTCAGGAAATCGTGATCGATTTCGTAGCCAAACCCCGGCCCCGTGGGCACGGAAATCGTTCCACTTCCCGACACCTCCACGGCTGGTGAAACGATGTCGCGTTTCCAGTAGCGCTTACTCGCCGAAACGTCGCCGGGCAGGATGAAATTCGGCAGGGTCGACAGCGCGATGTTGTGCGCGCGTCCAATTCCCGCTTCCAGCATTCCGCCGCACCACACCGGAATCCCGTGCTGCTGCGCCACGTCATGCACGCGCTTGGCCTCCCGGAATCCGCCCACGCGCCCCAGTTTGATATTGATGATGCCGCAGGCGCGCATGCGGATTGCCTGCTCGGCCTGATGCGCCGTGCGGATGCACTCGTCGAGACAAATGGGAGTCCGGAGCTGCGCCTGCAAGGTGGCGTGATCGATGATTTCGTCGTGTCCCAGCGGCTGCTCGATCATCATCAGCTCGAATTCATCCAGACATTTCAGCCGGTCCGCGTCGGCGAGCGTATACGCTGAATTCGCGTCGGCCATCAGACGGATCCTGGGAAACGCGCGGCGGACTTCACGAATCACGTCGACGTCCCACCCCGGCTTGATCTTCATCTTGATGCGCTGGTAGCCGGCCGCGACCTCGATCCCGATCTTTTCAATCAGCTGCGCGACGGAATCCTGAATGCCGATCGAAACGCCGCACGGAATCTCAACGCGGGCTCCGCCGCCGATTTGTTTGGCCAGCGTCACCTCGTTTCGCCGGGCTTCCAAATCCCAAATCGCGGCCTCCACTCCGCCGCAAGCCATGCGATGGCCTCGAATATGCGCGGTGCGATCGGCAACCTGCGAGGCGTCATTGAAATCGTGTCTCAGCACGCGCGGCGCAACGTAATCGCGCGCGATCAGCCAGGCGGAATCGGTCCATTCTTCGTTGTAGAAGGGGTTCTCGCCACAGGTGATTTCGCCCCATCCGGAGACGCCCTCGGCGATCACCTCCACCAGAACAATTTCGCGCTCATATGTGCGGCCGAAACTGGTTTCGAAAAAATGCACCAGCGGCATGCGAATGCGCCGGAGGACGATCCGTTCTATTTGGAATCCCATAAGTTTAAGATCAAGCCGTGAATATGTAACTGCCGAAGTCGGGCGTGCGCTCAAAGCGCGTTACGATGAGGCCGTCGGAGAAATTCCTTAGGAATTGTTCGCTCACACCCTTCTGAATTTCGCGCGCCCGAACGGGATCGGTGTCCTTGATCTGATAAATTGTGGAGGGCACCGAAACTCGCGCCGCCTCAGGCAAACGCTCCGGAGCATGCGCGGCTAAGACTGCCTCGACGCGTGGGCTGGCGAGCTGCCATTCGGCTACGCAGCGATCGGTCGGCAGGCCGCCGTGCAGCTTGCTCGAGGTCATCCCGTATTGATTGAGCACGAATCGCCGCACGATCGCGCCTAGTCGCTCGATGTTGAAATATGCGTTCTTGATTTCCAGCGGATCGAAGGTCCATTCGAGCAGACCGATCCCGCGCGCGAGCGCATCCTTGCGCTGCTTTAGCTTTAAAAGCCGTCCGACGCCCGAATCGCGATACTCCTTCAGCACGCCGAGCATGTGGCTATGGAGATAGCTTTGGTTGCCCTTCTTGAGATCGGCCTTGATACCTGGAATCGCCAGGCAGAATCCGATCATGCGCGCGCCATCGAATGCGCCGAATACCTGACCGCCGATCTTGGTCGCGGTGACGAATAAGCGCAACGGCAGAACGTCGATGTCGTCGAATCCCCAGATGGTTTGCTGAAGCTCAATGGCGTCGGCGAATTCGGCGTGCTCCACCAGCGCGCGAATTTCAATCTCGACGCCCGGGTGAAGTTCAGCCATCGAGTTCCGCGCCCCCCTCATTGCCCCCGGCACTCTGCTCTTCGAGTTTTGCACTCTGCCAAAGCGCCTCCATTTCCTCGATGGTCGCCTCACGAATGGACTTGCCTCGCGCGGCGAGGCCCATCTCGACGTGCCCGAATCTCCGCCGAAATTTCGCGTTGGTCCTGCGCAGCGCCTGTTCCGGGTCCACTTTGAGAAATCGCGCGATGTTGACGATGACGAACAGCATATCGCCGATTTCGTTTTCCATCTCTTCACGGTCGGGCTCGGCCGCGTTCCGCGCCGCATGCAGCTCGCGCGTTTCTTCGTTCAGCTTTTCGAAAACCTGGTCAACGTTTTCCCAATCGAACCCAACCGCGGCCGCGCGCGACGCGATTTGCTGCGCCTCCACCAGTGCGGGCGCGGATCGCGAAACCCCGTCAAGTAGCTCTTTTGCTTGAGGTTTCTCCTCGGCTTTAATTTCGTCCCAGCGGCGCTTCACGTCATCGGCGGTTTTGGCGTCGCCCGCGCCGAAAACGTGCGGATGCCGCCGAATCAGTTTCGAGTTGATCGCGTTCAGCGCATCTGCGATATCGAAAAGCCCTTCTTCCTGAGCCATTTGGGCGAAAAAAACGGGCTGGAGGAGCAGGTCGCCGAGCTCGTCGGCGAGTCCATCCCAATCGCGCGCGTCGATCGCGTCCATGACTTCATAAGTCTCTTCAAGAAGATAGGGCTTGATGGTTGAGAAATTCTGTTCGCGATCCCAGGGACAGCCGCCGGGCGCACGGAGCTGCGCCATGATCTCGACCAGGCGCGCGAAGGCGGGACCGGGACCGGTTTTCCCGCGTCGATTCGCGGTGGTTTCGCGGTGATTACGCGGCATGTTGCGGTGTATTGATCATTTTCGCAATTCGGGTGTTTTTCGCCGCAGGCGGTGGTTTGGTGGCATCAAAGCAGAATCCTTTATGGTAAGCGATCCGGTTCACTGCCGAGGCGAGGTGAATCGGCATCTGATGGCAGCGGCGGCAAATACTCACGCAAGTTTCGCGGTAATCATCCACTGGAGCACGCCGCGCGGCTCCGCGCCGAGGCTCGCGAAATCGATTCGCACCAGCGCGGCCTTCTTGAAATCCACCATGTCGCGCGAGGAGCCGAGCATCCACGCGACGGTCGCCGAGAACAGCGGCTCATGGCCCGCGATGAGGATCGCCGCTTCGTCGCGATGGGCGCGGATTTCGGTCCAGACGCGCTGTGGCGACGAATCCGGTGTCAGGGCATTGGTGATGCCGATGTCGCTCGAATAGCCCAGCTCGTGAGCCGCGATTTCGGCGGTCTCAAAGGCGCGCTTGAGCGGGCTTGAAAGGATCAGCGTGGGAGTGACGCTGGCTTTCCGCGCGCGCTCGAGGACTTTGCGCAACTTCTTGCGGCCGTCGTCGGTGAGTCGGCGGTCGGCATCGCGGCCGCTGGGCGCTTGATCTTCGGCGATCGCGTGGCGGAGTAGGTAGAGTTCCATGAATGAGCTTCTATTATCGGCGTTGAGAGCAGTCGATGCATTCGTGACGCGGAAGAATGTCGACATGAATGTCGACACGGCTGAAAGCGTGCGCCACAAGGAAGAAGCCGGCTTGAGAGCCGGCTCGCCGGCACGAGTGCCGGCCCCACATCGGAGCGCGACCCGGGGGGGCGCGCGCCCTCACGGGCGCGCCTCAAAGAAGCCGGGCCTACTTGGGGCCCTGAATGGTTACGGCCGGAATATTCGAATCGCGCACCAGTTTGTTGAACGACCCGATGTCATCGGACAACAGCTTGCGCGCGGCGTTTAGCTGCACGTTGACCTCGCTCGCCAATTCTTCGAACACCATGTTGGATTGCTTGGTGGGCGCTGTATCGGTTTGCTCAACCACGCCGAGCAATGCCGCGATGCGATTGTTCAGCCGGATGGGATAGTTGAGCGGATCCTCGCGCGCTTGATTCTTTACCTGGTACAGCTCCTCTTCCACAGCCGAAAGCTTCTTGGTAAGGTCCCGCGCCGTGTCGACCACCTTTTTCGCCGCGGGATTGTCCTTCCATAACGTCACGTATTCAGCGAGCTGCTTTTTCGCATCGCGAATATCGATCACCGCCTGATTGGTCTGCGAAAGCTTGTCGCGAATTTGCAGCGCGAGCGCGAGCTGCCGCGCGTAATCGTCCTGCGAACTCGACTGCCGCGGATCTTTCACCACCGTGAAGGATTCCGATTGCGTCTTTCCGTCGGCCGTCAACTTGACCTGATATGTGCCCGGCGCGATCAGCGGACCGCGCGTGGAGCCCGACCACAGGATCATGTTCGGGAATGTGGTCGCGTCGGGATAATGCAAATTCCACACGAAGCGATTCATGCCGGCCAGCGCGGGCGCACGCGGCACGCCTCCACCGCCGAACGGATTGAAGGCGCTCTCCTGCTCGGCGATTCCGTTTTCGGATGCGCCGGGACGCTCTTGGGCTTTGCTCGAATATTTGTTGACCAGCTTACCCGACGAATCCAGGAATTCAAGCGTGAGCTCTCCCTGTGGCTTGTCCTTCAGCCAATATTCGACCACCGCACCACCCGGAGGATTGGAACCCGCCGCTACCTCCGTCCGATTGCCGCCTCCGCGTCCGCCGCCTTCGGCTCGCAACGTGACTTTGGGTTTGAAGAGTTTCAGATCTTCCGATGGCGAAGAGCCTTTCAGATTCCAGAGCAGGCCCAAGTCGTCCATAATCCAGAATGCGCGGCCCTGGGTCGCGACCACCAGTTCGTCGTCGCGCTTGTGAAATCCGAGATCGGTGATGGGGACGATGGGCAGATTGAGCTGGATGGACTGCCAATGATCGCCCGAATCGTAGGAAACATAAATGCCGAATTCCGTTCCGGCGAAAAGCAGTCCTTCGCGATTGGGATCTTCACGAACCACGCGCGTGAAGTGATCTTCAGCGATTCCGTTCACGATTTTGGTCCAGGTCTTGCCGTAATCCGTGGTCTTGTACATGTACGGATGGTAATTGTCGGATTTGTAGAGAGTGGCCGCGACGTAGGCAGTCGCCGGATCGAACGGCGAAGGATCGATCGCGTTGATCTGGGACCATTCCGGCAGGATGTCTTTCGGCGGGGTGATGTTCACCCAGGTCCTGCCGCCATCGCGCGTCAGGTGAACCAGGCCGTCATCCGAGCCGACCCAGATGAGCCCTTTCGTAATGGGCGATTCGTTGATGGTGAAGATGGTGCAGTAATACTCGATGCTGGTGTTGTCCTTGGTGATGGGACCGCCGGAAGAGCCTTGGCGCGATCGATCGTTGCGCGTCAAATCGCCGGAAATGGGCGTCCAGCTCTGGCCTTCGTCGGTAGATTTGAACATCACGTTCGCGCCGGCGTAAATCACGGTGGGATCGTGCGGCGAAATCACGATGGGAAAACTCCACTGAAAGCGATATTTCAGATCCGAGGCGGGGTGCCCCATGGGATTGTCGGGCCAGGGATTGATGTTGCGCTGGATTCCGGTCTTCGCATCGAAGCGCGTGATCAGGTTGCCATACGATCCGGCGTAGACGACGTTGGTGTCGCGCAGATCCGGGGCAATCCATCCGCTTTCTCCGCCGCCGACGTCGTACCAGTCCTTTTCGGTGATGCCTCCGCGTCCGCGCGTGGCGGTACGAACGGTGGAGTTATCCTGCTGCGCGCCGTAGGCGTGATACGGAAAATCGTTATCGAGAGCGACGCGGTAAAACTGGGCGGTGGGTTGGTTCATTAACGATGACCAGGAGCGGCCGCCGTTGAAGGTCACAATCGCGCCGCCGTCGTTCGATTCGATCATGCGCTGCGGATCGTTGGGGGCGATCCACAGGCCGTGATTATCGCCGTGGGGCGTGTTGATGGAGGTAAACGTCTTGCCGCCGTCGGTGGAGCGCTCGAATCCGACGTTCAGGTAATACACGGTGTCTACGTTCTTCGGGTCGGCGAAAATATGCGTGTAATACCATGCCCGCTGGCGAATGTCGTTGTTCGACGTGGTGAGTGTCCAGGTTTCGCCGCCGTTGTCGGATTTCAGCGCCCCGCCTTGCTCGGCTTCGATCAAAGCATACACGCGCTGCGGATTCGCGGGCGAAACGCTGACGCCGATTCGTCCAAAGATGCCTTTCGGCATGCCGGGCTTGTGCGAAAGGTCGGTCCAGGTGTCGCCGCCGTCAGTGGATTTCCAGAGCCCGCTGCCGGGTCCGCCGCTTTCGAGGCTATACGGCGTTCGGTACACTTCCCAAAACGCGGCGTAGATGGTGTTGGGATTATTGGGGTCGATGGAAAGGTCGACCGCGCCGGCTTTGGGGCCGCGCGTGAGCACCTGCTTCCATGTCGTGCCGCCGTCGGTGGATCGAAACACGCCGCGTTGTTCGTTGGGTCCGAACTGATGGCCGAGGGCGGCCACGAAAACGATATTGGCGTTGCGCGGATTGATGGCGACGCGGCCGATCTGCTGGGTGTCCTTGAGTCCGACGTTTTTCCAGGTACGGCCCGCGTCGCTGGATTTATACACGCCATCGCCAGGCGACGCGTTGCCGCGAATGCAGGCTTCGCCCATGCCGGCGTAAATCACGTTGGGATCGGATTCGGCGACGGCGATCGCGCCGACATCGCCGTTGGCGAGTTGCCCATCGGCGACGGGAATCCAGGACGCGCCGGCGTCGCTGGTTTTCCAGATGCCGCCGCCGGTCGCGCCGAAGTAGTAAACCTCGGGCTGCGAGGTGACGCCCGCGACGGCGAGCACGCGACCGCCGCGGAAGGGTCCGATCTGTCGCCAGCGGATGTCCTTGAGTGGTCCGGCTGAGTTCGCGGCGTTGGCGGCGAGGTCGGGTCCGCCGCGGCGCTGCGCGGGCAGAGCGAGGGAGCAGGTGAGGAGAATCGAGAGAAGGGTGAGGCGTTTCATTAACTATCTAGTGTAGTTCGTCGGGGCTAGGTCGTTGCGCTGGGTTGGTGGGTGGGATGAGGGCGCCGCTCGTTGAGGCAAAGCAAGAATGCGCTCAGTGCCGTCGCGCTTTTAGACCGCTCCTTCTAGTCGCGGCTCAGTTGGCAGGGCGCGGCCCTGCCCCACTTTATTCTTCGAAAAGCTTGGCGACGGGGAGCTGCCAATCGGGCAGAAGGGCGGGGAGGGTGAGGGTGTCGTGGATCCCGCGGGTGTGCGTGGTCCCGTCGGGAAGGTGTACCTTGACGGTCTGGGTCTTGGGATAAATCACCCAAACGGCGAGGCTTCCCGCGGCCAGCAACAGATCGACTTTGCGCTGAAGTTTGCGCCCGGTTTCCGACGGCGACACGACCTCGACCGCGAGCGCAGGCGCGCCTAGAAAATAGCCGCCCTCCACTGTCGAATCGAGTTGTTCGTTAAGAACGAACGACACATCCGGTTGAATCCAGGAAGCTGGGTTGTTTGACAACTTAAAGCCGGCTTCGAACAGCGCCTCTCCGTTGGCGTTCTTCTCCGCGGACAACAACTCGAGAAAGAATCGCTTTGCGATCCGCGCGTGGCGTGATTTTGGCGGCGGCAAGACTTGATGCTCTCCTTCGATCAGCTCGTGATGCATGCCATCGTCTGGGAACTTTTCGAAGGCTTCCCAGCTCAGCAGACCGGTGGTTGTGGCCATGTGTTGGTCAGGCGATCGAACTCGAGTTTTCTCACCCGCTCCTCCAGTTGTTTGAGTACGTCGTACATTTGGGGCAACTGCGTCCGGAGCGGCTCGGCGGCGGCGTCGAAGGCTCGGCGGACTTCTTCGCGCGTTTTTTCTAATTCTCCGATCAGATCGCGGCGGAAACGGTCGAGATCCTCGAAGGTAGGCATCCCGTTTTCGTCAGGCATAAATTTATTGTACTGCCGGGGATTGGGGCAGCGGAGCGCGCTTTGTGACGCGAACGATCCCCACCCTTGACGGATGGGAGCTGGCGGGAAAAAGCCCCAAGCTTACGCATGGGGCTGGAATTGGAAGAGTCCCCTGCACTGACGGGTTGGGCTGGAAGGGGGAAGACTCCCTGACGGTCGCGGTTCAGAAGAAATTGCGCGCGCCCTGACGGGCGCGCCTCAAAGCCAAGCCGGCAAGAGTGCCGGCCCCACATGGGCGGCAGTTGCGCGCGGTTCATGTATCTGTTATCTTTATAGTTTCGTTGAATCAACTTGGGAGGCGTGGGCCCAACCAGTCCCGCCGTTTGGACCAGTCATAAACATGAGCCGCAAACCAGGCAAGAAATATACTGCTGCGTCAGAAGAAGTCGGGAGCAAACCGTACACGCTTGAACTAGCCGTTCCGCTGGTCAAGAAGGTGAAGTTTGCCAAGTTCGACGAGACCGTCGAGCTGCATATGCGCTTGGGGGTCGACCCGAAGCACGCCGACCAGATGGTTCGAGGCACCGTGGTGCTTCCGAACGGGCTCGGCAAATCGAAAAAGGTTCTGGTGATCGCATCCGGCGATAAGTTGCGCGAAGCGACCGAAGCCGGCGCCGATATCGTGGGCGGCGAGGAGATGGTCACCAAGATCCAGACCGAAAACTGGACCGATTTCGACGCCGTGATCGCGACGCCGGACATGATGCGGTCGGTGGGTAAGCTGGGCAAGGTTCTGGGACCGCGCGGGCTGATGCCGAATCCGAAAACGGGCACGGTGACGGTGGACGTCGCGACGGCGGTGAGGGAAGTGAAGGCCGGCAAGGTGGAGTTTCGCGTCGATAAGACCGGCGTGATTCACGTGCCGTTCGGCAAAGTGAGTTTCGCGGCGGACAAGCTGACGGAAAACGCCAACACACTGTTGAACGCGGTGGTGAAGGCGAAGCCCGCGGCCGCCAAGGGTAAGTATGTGCGCAGCGCGACCATCTGCTCCACCATGGGGCCGGGAGTGTCGCTGGACGTGACGCCGTATAACGTAAAGGCCGTGTAGCTGGAGATTTCTCTGGAGCATCATCATGAAAAAGAAACCGGAAAAAAAGAAGGACATGGAAGCATTGCAAGCCGAGCTTGCGAAATCCAGCAACGTGTTCCTGACCAGCTACGAAAAAATGACGGTGGGTCAGGATTTCGAGCTGCGCAAGACGGTTCGCAACGTGGGCGCCCATTATAAGGTGATCAAGAATCGCATCGCGGAACGGGCCTCCGAGGGAACGCCCGCGGAAAAGCTGCTGAAAGAACTGAAGGGCATGTGCTCGCTGGCGTATACGTCGGGCGATCCGGTGGCGCTGGCGAAGGCGCTGACCGCGTATGCCAAGGCGAATCCGAGTTTCACGTTCAAGGCCGGGATGGTGGAAGGCCGGGTCATCGACATCAAAGGCATCACCGAACTGGCGAGCCTTCCGTCGAAGGAAGAGATTTATTCGAAGCTTCTGTTTTTGATCAATGCGCCGGCGCAGCGCCTGGTGACGGCGATCAACGGGGTGGGTCGGAATTTGGCCGTGGTCGTGGACCAGGGCGTCAAAGAAAATAAGTTCAAAGGATAACGGACATGGCTGATATCAACACGATTGCGGAACAGATTCAGGGATTGACGCTGCTGGAAGCATCGCAGCTGGTGAAGCTGCTCGAAGAGAAGCTGGGCGTTTCGGCCGCAGCGGCTTCGGTGGCGGCGGCACCGGCGGGGGGCGGCGCGGCGGCGGCTCCGGTGGAAGAGAAGACCGAGTTCGCGGTGGTTCTGACGGGCGCGGGCGCCAACAAGATCAACGTGATTAAGGTGGTCCGCGAGGTCACCAGCCTGGGCTTGAAAGAAGCCAAGGATCTGGTGGACGGCGCGCCCAAGACGGTGAAGGAAGGCATCAACAAGGACGAGGCCGAGGCGATCAAGAAGAAGTTCGTCGATGCCGGCGCCAGTGTCGAAGTAAAATAGCGCGCCGTTAAAACGAAACCGGCTATTTTCATGTCCGCACGCTAGCGCCAAGCTGACGCATGGGGCTATTTCGTCTCGGACAGCGCGTAGCGGACCAGCACCTGGCCAAGTTGCCGGTCGAAACCGCTGGTCATGAGCGTCTCGCCATCGAAGCCGTAAATGCTGGTGGATGCCGGGAAGGCTCCGGTGGCGGACTCGGAGAGAAACCAGGACTGCTGGACGCGGTCGAGCGTCCAGATCTTGAGCGTGGTGGGATCTTTCGGCTTCTTTCCCCGCGCCACCTTGCTGATCAAAGCCGTATTCGCGTAGCTGAGCGCGAACGCGGTGCCGTACATGTCGTTGGGTGCGCTGACCGGACCCGCGACGCGGGTCATTTCTGTTCCGTCGGTTCCAAATTCGACGTAGTCATTCCCCGACGTAAGCCACGCCACGCGATCCGAGGAGGCCCTCATGGTCGTCTGGGTCGCTACGCTGTAAGACGGTTTCCCGGGAACGTCGAGCATCGTGGAGGACAAAAGTTTTCCTGTGGGCGACAGGCGGGTCAGGATGTTTCGGTGGACGTCGCCGGTTTCCTGATCCTTCCCGCTGCCCAGAGCCCAGATCACGCCGCTGGGGCCGACGGTCATCGCCTGAATGAGAAGATTCTCGACGGGAATGTTGGTTTGGTGGGATCGGTCGCGCGCGATTCGCACGACAAAGCCCTGTAGTTCGAGCTTATCGTTGACGCCGAAACCTCCGGCAACGATTTCTCCATCCTCGCCGCCCCATAGACTGACCACGGTCAGGCGAGTCCAATCCGGGATGGAGAAGCGGACCTCTTCGATCAATCCGTCTGCGGTGATCGAATCGATTACGGGCGTGCGCGTCTCATTCACGATCAGGTTGAGCAGCGCGTGGCCGCTCCAGGTGGGGGGAACGCGCGGATGTCCGGGAACGGGCATCGACAGGGTAATTTGGCGCACCTCGCCGCGCGTGAGGACTCGGGCGGATTGCGCCCACGCGACGCTGCTGCCCAGCATCGCGACTAGGATCCCGAGAACCGTCACGTGATGGCGCACGATCTTCATGTCCTGAGTATGCGGCGTGTGCTTCCGCCCGTCAATCGGGCGAAAGAGTCGTCGAGGCGTGCTTTGCCGCGAATGAACCGAAACGCAAGTCTTAAACATAGGACGTATCTGCGTTCATCCGCGTTGAGCCACATTGAGCCACGTTGATTCAATTGGCTCTTAAATATTACGCAGTCAGGCGGGGAATTCGGGCAAAGAGCGAAGCGTCTCGAACAGAGGATCGACGATCCCATACAAGGCGAGGGGCGACCGCTCTTCCTGGCTTTTCCGCAGAAGATCGAGTCCGGCGCGGCGATTCCCAAGGGCGGTCTCGATGAGGGCCCTCGCGAGCGGATCGACATATCCGGTGGATGACATTTTCTCCAGCCGCTCCAGGACGCGCGCGGCCCCGGAGGCGTCTCCCTGGTGGGCGAGGACCACTCCCAGGATGCTCAATGCGATGGGACTGGTGCCCTCGCGATCGCATTTCCGCGCCTCGCTGAGGGCTTCCTCGAGCCGGCCTTGTTGGAGATAGACTCGCGCCAGTATATAGAGCGATTCAGCGGATTCCGGCTGGAGCGCAATGGCCGCTTTGGTCCAGTGTTCCGCGTCCTTAGAGCGGCCCAGAAAATAGTAACAGCCGCCGAGGGTCCGGTTGGTGCGAAGCGAAAGAGGATCAAGATGCACGGCGCGTTCGAGTGGCGCGAGCGCTTCTTCGAGCCGTCCCAGCATCATCAGGAACATTCCGCAGATCTGGTGGGCGATAGCATAGCTGGGTTGCAGGTGGATGGCCCTTCTTATGAGCGCGAATCCCTCCTGATGATTCCTTTCAAAAAAGAACAGAGTGGCGCCCAGGGAGGCATACGCCGAAGCCATACTCGGATCCAGCCGCAAGGCCTGCTGCGCCGCATCCTTGCATTTTGGAAATGCGTCCGAGGGACGATGCCCGCCCCATACCGAAGACCACAAATACGCATATGCGAGTCCCGCATAGGGTGGCGCATAGTCCGGATACAAGGATATTGCGGTGGTGAACAGATCGATGGCGGCGAGGAATCCAGCGCGGTTGATCTGGTTCCAGGCTTGCCGTCCCCTCAGATATAGGGCGTGGGCTTCGGCGCTGGGGGCCTTGCGGGGAAGATCCCGGGGCTCGGTTGGTTGCAGGGTGATGCGCAGCACTCCGGCTATGGAATGCGCGATCTCATCCTCGATCACAAAAACATCCTGAGTGCGGCGATCGAACACTTGCGACCATTTGGTCTGGCGTGTTTCGGAATCGATAATCTTGGCCGATACGCGGAGCATCTCGCCGGCTTTGCGGACGCTGCCCTCGACGATGGTGCCGGCGCCGAGGCGCACGCCGATCTCTCGTAAATCCCGCATGCCCGGATCGAGAGCGAACATGCTGGTCCGCCCGATCACCTGAAGTTCGGCGATGGCCGTCAGGGCATTGATGATGTCTTCGGTCATGCCGTCGCAGAAGTACTGCTGCTCGGGCTCCGGGCTGAGATTGGAGAATGGGAGTACTGCGATGGTACATGGGTCGGGCGGGACATTGGATAGAGCCGCGAGGGATAACGACGCGACGACCGCAAGGCCCTCTGGACCTTTTTCCGATTCCGAAGAGGCCGGGTCTGAATGCTGCATCGATTCCAGGGCGGGCGGCGATACGCGGGTGAATTTCGGCACGTAGCTGCCATGCGGAAACTCGATCACCACCGGCTCCGCGGCGCCGCCGGTCCGGTAATATTCGCGGAGCTTGTTGCGGAGACGCCGCGCCTCGACTCTGACGATCGAATCCACGCGCGGATCGTAATCCGCGCCGCGATCGAACACGTCGCGGCCCACGGCGTACTCTTTCAACTGATCTGTTTCGCCCGCCAGGGTACGTTCGACCGCCAGCCGTAGAAAGCGTTGCAGACGTGCTGAACTCCGGAAGCCCCTGCTCGCCAGGATTCGCTCCATCTGATCTTGAATTTCTGCGGCCGGGATTGCCCCGAAAGTGGAGGTCGGCGCGCTGGCCGGCGCCCCGGAGGGGTCTTCGGGCTCGAACGGTTGAAGCGGGGATACATCCATCGCAAGAAACTCGTTCCCAGTAAAGGCGTGCTGGAAGTACCGAGTGTAACACTGCCATTCGGCGACATCCCTAGTTCGCTGCAAGAGAATTAACGCAAGTTGCTAACGGTTAGCTAGCTCCCGATCCCCTACGCAAGCGGGCGTTCATGCCGCATGGTGGAGATAGGGAGTTGGTCAATTTGAGTTTTCATATCTCGCGATCGACTTCCAGGTTGAGGCTGGCGTAGATGGAGATTCTGGAAATCCGCATCCTGATTGAGAGTGGAATCGACGAGTACGCGCGCGCCTGCCTCAACTCCATCGAATCCGCCGAGCGTAAGCACCGGCTGGCCATCATCCGCGCATACATGGTCCACGCCGTGGGCGCCGCCTGCGAAAAAATGCGCGAGGGCGCGGCAAAAGGGGTCGACCGCGCGGCTGTGTTGATGCTGGATCCCGCGTATTACGAACGCCGGCAAAAGCGGCGGTCGAAACACCAGCGGGAGCATTCGATCGCGGAGCAAGAATACCAGCAGAAAGTGAAAGGCATCGTGCAATGAGCGCCGCTCGACTCCCGATGAGAGCCAGGCGTGTCCTTTGAAATCCGTGAAACCCGATCATGAATCCCTCATTCACGGCGTACCCGCCACCCGAAAGTTACTTCTGCATGCATCCCAGCGATGACGACTTGGAGCAGTACCTGACGCTCCGCCTTTCAGCCGAACAATCCGCCGTGGTCTACCAACACCTGTTCACATGCGAAGGGTGTCGCGACAAGGCCCGTCGATTCGCCCCGCCCGCCCGCGACCACCAAGGCAATGTGATTCCCGAGCGGCGGAAGGACGCGCGAGCTTCGCTCAGCGCCCCTCTGACACTGCGGTTGCTGAACGATTCCGGCCGTTTTATTGAGGGCCAGTTAGGGAACGTCTCGACCAGGGGACTGAAGATCCAGGTTCCCGAAGCGTTGGAACCGGGCGTAATGGTGCAGATTCGGCTGGGCGGTAAGATCATCATGGCCGAAGTGCGTTACTGTTCGCCACACGGCCGGGAATTCCACGTCGGGGTCAAGATTCAGGACGTGTTTCCGATTCCGGGGAAGCCGCCGGGCGAGTAAGTCCTCCGGTGAATGATGAATGAGGACGCCCGGCGCTTAACTGAGCGGATTGGGCGTAAAATCTCATTCAGAGGACATTTCCAGTGAGACTGGTATTTTCCTTCGGATGCTTTGTTGCCGCTTTACCTCTGCTGGCAGGCGATGTGTCTTACGTCGTGCTCAACCGGTCGGAGGTGAACAGCCTCGTCCGGGTCTCTGAAGACGGCAAATCGATCACGACCATTGCCAACGGCGCGGGCGGACACGGACTGGCGGTCGACGGAAATGGCGATTACATCGTGGCCGCTATTTCGCGATTGCTGCGAGTAAGGCGGTCCGGAACCGTGGAGACTGTCGCCACGACGCCCTCTGGGTCAAATTGGGGATCAGTTGCGATCGATCCCCAGGGCGACTTCATTCTCACCGATAACGTGCAGCACGCGGTGTGGCGCGTGAGTTCGGAAAACAGATCGGCGGTCAAAATCGTAAGTTACCCCGTGACCCGGCCCATTAACCGCGAGGCCTCCGGCATCGTACCGGATGGCGCGGGAGGGTATTTGTTGATCGAAGAAAACAACGCGGCCACTGAGTTGTTTCGTATTTCGCCAACTGGAGAGATTGGGGCGATTCTGCTTCGGGGCGACAAGATACCCAGGGGATGCCATATCATCTCCGACGGTTCGGGCGGATACCTGGTGGGTTCCATGAACACCCTTCTCTTTCGTCTGAGCGCCGCGGGAGAAGCGAAGGGATTTGCGCAGGTTCCCGGAAGGAATCCAACGGGGATGGCGCGAAATCCAGAGACGGGCGAAATCGTTGTGACACTGAATCAGAGTTTTTCGCTCGCCCGGGTGAGCCCGGATGGGATCAAGGTCGAGCTGTTGGCCGTGGATCGCGTCCGGCTACCGAATCCGACAGGCTATCATCGCGGAAAAAGCGCGATGAGGCTCCAAATCATTGAATAATTGGACGCATGTGGTATGGTGGGTTAGGCTTTCGGGCCATTTTTCGGCCTACCCGTGCCTACAGTCCGGACCCCATTTGACGAATGGCCTTTCGTTTGCTATTCTAATCTTACCGGCGAGAGACCCCGGCCCTTGAACAGTGATCTTGTTACCCCGCGATCTGCTCGGCAGTTCGTCTGAACTACCGCTAGGCTTTGCCCTGCGCGCATGTACCCAGCCCGAAGTGTTCCTTAACCTTCGGGCTTTTTCGTCTTGACTTGGAGGCCCGCCGCGGCCTTCAACAATGGAATCGCGCATGGGCGCGAATCGTTGTGTCCGGTTCGAGGAAGAGAGGCGTGAGGATTTAATGATGCTTACCCCCGAAACTGTCGCCCTTCGAGAACGCGTTGATTTCTCGAAAATCAAAACCACCATCCCGATCCCTAATCTGATCGAGGTCCAGAAGAAATCGTACGAGCGATTCCTCCAGATGGATCTGCTTCCCAGCGAACGCGACGACACCGGGCTCGAGAGCGTTTTCAAGAGCGTCTTCCCGATCTCCGATTTTCGCGGCCTGAGCCAGCTCGAATTCGTGGATTACGCCATCGGTAACTGGGAGTGCAAGTGCGGGAACCTCAAGGGACTGCACCACCTGCGCTCGACCTGCCGCAATCCGGCGTGCGGCGCCACGATCAAAACCGATCCGTTTCACCTGGGCGATGTTCTGTGCCCGCGATGCGGGACCTTTAACAAGAACATTGTGACGTTCTGCAATCGCTGCGGCGATCCGGTGGGGCTTCAGCTTAAATACGACGTGGCCGAGTGCGAGGAACGCGGCATGACCTACGCCGCGCCGCTCAAAGTCACCATCCGGCTGACGGTTTTCGACAAAGATCCCGAGACCGGCAACAAGACCATCCGCGACATCAAGGAACAGGAAGTTTTCTTCGGCGAAATCCCGCTGATGACCGAGAACGGCACGTTCATCATCAACGGAACCGAGCGCGTTATCGTTTCGCAATTGCACCGGTCGCCCGGCGTGTTCTTCGAGCGGCAACAGGCGCAGGGCTATTTCCTGGGCAAGATCATTCCGTATCGCGGAAGCTGGGTCGAGTTCGAATACGACAACAAGAATCTTTTACACGTCCGCATCGATCGCAAGCGTAAGTTTTACGGCACGGTGTTCCTGCGCGCGCTGGGGTTGAAGAGCGACGCCGATATCCTGCGCGCATTCTACAAGTGCAACGACATCGTGATCAAAGGCAAGCAGCTTTACTGGAAGGTGGGCGAGGGACTGATCGGGCACAAGCTGTCGCACGCGATCAGCAAGGGCGGCGAAACCGTCGTCACGCAGGGCCGCAAGATCACCAACAGCGTTTTCAAGGACATCGTCAAGGCGAAAGTCGAACAGGTGGAGATTTCAGCCAACGATCTGGAAGGCGCCTATGTGGCCGCGGACGTGGTCGACATGGAAACCGGCGAGGTTCTGATCGAGGCCAACCACGAGTTGACGCCGCCGACGGTGGGCAAACTGATCGAGGCGCGGATCGGCACCTTCGACGTGTTTTTCCCGGAGTTGGACGAGGTTGGCAACGTCATTTCGGTCACGCTCCGCAAGGACGGCGTAAAGCAGCAGAACGACGCGCTGCTCGAAATCTACCGCAAGCTTCGCCCCGGCGATCCGCCCACGGTGGATACGGCGACGCAACTGTTCCAGGGCATGTTCTTCGACCCGCGCAAGTACGATTTTTCGCGCGTGGGCCGGATGAAGTTCAACATCAAGTTGTACGACAAAGCGGATGCGACGCCGCTCGACCGCCGCACGCTGGATCACAAGGATTTCATCGACACTATCCAATATCTGCTGAAGCTGCGCCGGGGCATCGGCGCGGTGGACGATATCGATCACCTGGGCAATCGCCGCGTTCGCGCGGTGGGCGAGCTGCTGGAAAACCAGTTCCGCATTGGCCTGGTTCGCATGGAACGCGCCATCAAGGAAAAGATGAGCGTGTATCAGGAAATGTCGACGGCGATGCCGCACGACCTGGTGAACGCCAAGCCGGTGATGGCGGCGATCCGCGAGTTCTTCGGATCGAGCCAGCTTTCGCAGTTCATGGATCAGACCAATCCGCTGTCCGAGATCACGCACAAGCGTCGTCTCTCGGCTCTTGGACCGGGAGGATTGTCGCGAGAGCGCGCCGGATTCGAAGTGCGCGACGTGCATCCGACTCACTACGGGCGCATTTGCCCGATTGAAACGCCGGAAGGCCCCAACATCGGACTGATCAGCTCGCTTTCGTGTTTTGCGCGGATCAACGAATACGGCTTTATCGAAAGCCCGTATCGCCGCGTGAAATCCGGCACGGTGGTGGACGAAGTCCGGATTCTCAATCCGGGCGAAACGGATTTCAAGGTGGGTGAGGTGCTGCAACGCGGCGAGGTTGAAAAAGCCAATCGCGGCGTGGGAGCCAAGAAACAGCCGGCCGAGTTCGAAGCGCATTGCGATTATCTTTCGGCTTGGGAAGAGGACAAATACCTGATCGCGCAGGCCAACGTGGGTCTGGACGAGAAGGGACGGATCACGTCTGAGTTGGTGAACGCGCGCAAGGCCGGCAATTTCGTGCTGGAACACGTGGGCGAGATCGAATACATGGACGTCAGCCCGAAGCAACTGGTCTCGGTTGCGGCGAGCCTGATTCCGTTCCTTGAAAACGACGACGCCAACCGTGCACTGATGGGATCGAACATGCAGCGCCAGGCGGTTCCGTTGCTTCGCGCCGAGTCGCCGTATGTCGGCACCGGGATGGAGCGCGTCACGGCGCGCGATTCGGGCGCGGTGGTGCTGTGCAAACGCGCCGGTGTGGTGGATTCGGTGGATAGCGAGCGCATCATCGTGCGCGTCGAGGGTAGCGGCCAGGAGGGTCAGCTTTCGCGCGAAGTGGGCGCGGACATTTACACGCTGACCAAATTCAAGCGGTCGAATCAGAATACCTGTATCAATCAGAAACCGATCGTATTCCAGGGCCAGAGAGTGAAGAAGGGGCACGTGCTGGCCGATGGTCCCTGCACCGAATCGGGCGAGCTGGCGCTGGGGCGGAACGTGCTGGTCGCGTTCATGCCGTGGCGCGGGTACAACTTCGAAGATGCGATCGTAGTCAGCGAAAAGCTGGTCAAGGAAGACTACTACACCTCCATCCACATCGAGGAATTCGAGGTGGACGCGCGCGATACCAAGCTGGGTCCCGAGGAAATTACGCGCGATATTCCGAATATCGCGGAGGGTTTCCTGCGTAATCTGGATGAAAGCGGAATTATCCGAATCGGCGCGACGGTAAAGCCGGGCGATATTCTGGTCGGCAAAGTCACTCCCAAGGGCGAGACGCAATTGACGCCTGAGGAGAAACTGCTCCGGGCGATTTTCGGCGAGAAGGCCGGCGACGTGAAGGACGCTTCGCTGTACTGCCCGCCGGGTATCGAGGGAACGGTGGTCGATTGCAAGGTCTTCTCGCGCAAGGGCGCGGAGTTGGACGAACGGTCGAAGCTGATTCTGGAAAGTTCCGAAGAGCGGCTGCGCAGGAATCTCGAAGACGAGAAGCGTATTTTGAACGATGAGCGATCGAAGCGCCTGGCAGTGATGCTCGAAGGCAAGGAACTGCTGGCCGATCTTCACGACGAAAAGACCAACAAGAAGCTGCTGTCGAAAGGGACGGAGCTCTCGCGCGATCTGATCGAAAAGATTCGCGCGCGCGATTTGAAGCGCATGAAGTTGAAGGACAAAGATCCGCGCCTGAACGAACAGGTGGACGAGATCGAAGAGATGACTTCGCGGCAGATCGCGGTACTCGAAAAAATCACCGATGAGCGCATTGGCAAGCTTCGCAAGGGCGATGAGCTGCCTCCGGGCGTCATCAAACAAGTGAAGTGCTACATCGCGATGAAGCGCAAGCTGTCGGTGGGCGACAAGATGGCCGGCCGCCACGGCAACAAGGGCGTGATCGCGCGCATCGTTCCGGAAGAGGACATGCCGTATCTGCCGGATGGAACGCCGGTGGAGATCGTATTGAATCCCCTGGGCGTTCCCAGCCGTATGAACGTCGGACAGATTCTCGAAACGCACCTGGGCTGGGCGGCGCACGCGTTGGGCGTGAAGTTCGCGACGCCGGTGTTCGATGGCGCAACCGAAAAAGACATCAAGTCGCGGCTCACGGCCGCGGGCCTGCCCACTTCGGGCAAGGTTCAGCTCTGGGACGGCATCAGCGGGCAGCCGTTCGAGCAGCCGGTGACGGTCGGCTACATCTATATGTTGAAGCTGTCGCACCTGGTGGACGACAAGATTCACGCGCGGTCCATCGGGCCGTATTCGCTGATCACGCAGCAGCCTCTGGGAGGCAAAGCGCAGTTCGGCGGGCAGCGGTTCGGCGAAATGGAAGTATGGGCTCTCGAAGCCTACGGCGCCGCATATGTATTGCAGGAATTGCTGACCGCGAAGTCCGACGACGTGTACGGACGAGCGAAGATCTATGAAGCCATCGTGAAGGGCGAAGCGGCGGCCGAGCCGGGAGTTCCCGAGAGCTTCAACGTATTGATTCGCGAATTGCAATCGCTGTGTCTGGACGTGGAATTGATGAAGAAGCCGAGGGAAGCGATCGAGACTGCGCTCGCGGCGGACTAACGCCGGCTCCCGATCCCTGACCCCTGGCCGCTAAAAGGAGACACCATGGCAGATCATATGTACCGTTCTTCTCCGTACGATCGAGCGAACCTGATCGCCGATTTCGATTCCATCCGCATCTCGCTCGCCAGCCCGGAGAAAATCCGGAGCTGGTCGCACGGCGAGGTCACCAAGCCGGAAACCATCAATTACCGGACCTTCAAGCCGGAGCGCGACGGGTTGTTCTGCGCGCGGATTTTCGGCCCCATCGCGGATTGGGAATGCCTGTGCGGGAAATACAAGCGCATGAAGCACCGCGGCGTCATCTGCGACAAATGCGGCGTCGAAGTGACCTTATCGCGCGTGCGCCGTGAGCGTTTGGGCCATATCGAACTGGCCAGCCCGTGCTCGCACGTGTGGTTTTTCAAAGGACTGCCCTCGCGCATCGGGTACCTGCTCGACATCACCCTGCGAGAACTGGAACGGGTGCTGTATTTCGAGGCTTTTGTCGTCGTCGATCCGGGCGAAGTGCCCGATCTCAAGAAAGCCGAAGTGATCAGCGACGAGCGCAAGCGCCAGTTGGATCAGGAATTCCCCGGGAAATTCGTTGCCATGATGGGCGCCGAAGGCATCAAGGAATTGCTCAAGAAAGTCGACGTCGACTTTCTGAGTCTGGATATTCGCGAGAAGATGAAGACGGAAATCTCGCAGCAGAAGAAACTGAAGTACGCCAAGCGTCTGCGCGTGGCCGAGAGCTTCCGCAAATCCGGCAACAAGCCGGAGTGGATGATTCTCGACGTGATTCCGGTAATCCCGCCGGAGCTGCGTCCGCTGGTTCCCCTCGACGGCGGGCGTTTTGCGACATCCGATCTGAACGATCTATATCGCCGCGTGATCAATCGCAACAATCGACTGAAGAAGCTGATCGAGCTGCACGCTCCCGACGTGATCGTCCGGAACGAAAAGCGCATGTTGCAGGAAGCCGTCGACGCGTTGTTCGATAACGGCCGGCGCGGGCGCGTGCTGCGCGGCGCGAATAATCGCCCGCTTAAGTCTCTTTCCGATACGCTCAAAGGTAAGCAGGGACGATTCCGGCAAAACCTGCTCGGAAAGCGCGTGGATTACTCGGGCCGTTCGGTGATCGTGGTCGGCCCCGAATTGAAGCTGCACCAGTGCGGGCTGCCGAAGAAAATGGCGCTCGAGCTGTTCAAGCCGTTCATCTACCATCGCCTGGAGCAGCGCGGACACTGCACCACTATCAAGCAGGCCAAGGAACTGGTGGAGCAGCAGGACGCGGTGGTCTGGGACATTTTGGAAGAGGTGATCAAGGATCACCCGATTCTGCTGAATCGCGCTCCCACGCTGCATCGCCTGGGCATTCAGGCGTTCGAACCGGTGCTGGTGGAGGGCAAAGCGATCAAGCTGCACCCGCTGACCTGCACGGCGTTCAACGCGGATTTCGACGGCGACCAGATGGCGGTCCACATTCCGCTGTCGCCCGAAGCGCAGATCGAAGCATCGACGCTGATGCTTTCCTCGCACAACATTCTCTCGCCGGCGCATGGCGCGCCGATTGCCGTGCCGACGCAGGACATGGTGCTGGGACTTTACTACCTCACCAAGGCGCGGCCCGGCACCAAGGGCGAAGGCCGCACCTTCGCTTCGATCGACGACGTTTTGATCGCCCTCGAAATGGGCGAAGTGGAAACGCTCTCGCCCATCAAGCTGCGCTACACCGGGAAAGTGATCGACCTGGTGAAAGCGTTCGACAATCAGAACCTGATGCACACCGAGCCGATCGAGTTCTCCAAGCAGTACATGGACACCACCGTCGGCCGCGTGATTCTGAACGACGTTTTGCCGGACGAGATGCCGTTTATCAATGGTCTGCTGAAGAAAAAGGGTCTTTCGCAGATGGTCCAGTATTGCTATTTGAAATACGGGCTCACCATCACGGTCACCATGCTCGACCAGGTGAAGGCGCTCGGGTTCCTGTACGCCACGCGAGCCGGAATTTCGATCGGCATCGACGACATGATCGTGCCCGGCGAAAAGGCCGGCCTGGTGAAGGAAGCCGAAAAGGCCGTGATCGAAGTGGTGGCGCAGTACCAGGAAGGCGCGATCACGCACGGCGAACGCTACAACAAGATCATCGAAATCTGGTCGAAGGTGACCGAGCGCGTCTCCGAAGAGATGTTCAAGACCATGGAGGAAGACGACCGCACCGGGCGCTACCTGAATCCGATTTACATCATGGCGGACTCCGGGGCGCGCGGATCGAAACAGCAGATCCGCCAGCTTTCGGGTATGCGCGGATTGATGGCGAAGCCTTCGGGCGAGATCATCGAAACGCCGATCACCGCGAATTTCCGCGAAGGGCTGAACGTGCTTCAGTACTTCATCTCGACGCACGGCGCCCGCAAGGGGCTGGCCGATACGGCGCTCAAGACCGCCGATTCGGGCTACCTCACGCGCCGGTTGTGCGACGTCGCGCAGGACGTGATCGTCACGGAAGCCGATTGCGGTACCAGCGACGGCATCTACGTCGAACCGATCATCGAGTCGGGCGAAATCATCGAGCCTCTGCGGGATCGCATCGTCGGCCGCGTGGCGCTCGAAGATCAACTGGATTACGAAGGCAACCTGATCGTCGCGGTGAGTTCTGAAATCACCGAAGATCTGGCTGCCGCTATTCAAGGCGCCGGCATTGAGCGGGTGAAGATTCGCTCCGTGCTCACCTGCGAATCGAAGCGCGGCGTTTGCCAGCTTTGTTACGGACGCAATCTGGCCACCGGACGAATGGTGGAGCGCGGAGAAGCGGTAGGAATTATCTCGGCGCAGTCCATCGGCGAACCGGGCACGCAGCTTACCATGCGTACGTTCCACATCGGCGGCGCGGCCACCGGGTCGGCCGAGCAATCCAAGCAGGATGCCAAGTCGGACGGCTTCGTCAAGTTCCTCAGTATCGCTACGGTGAAGAATGCCAAAGGCGAGCTGATCGCGATGAACCGCAATAGCATAATTGCGATCATCGACGAAAAGGGACGCGAGAAGGAACGCTATCAGGTGGTGTATGGCGCGAAAATCCACTACGCGGACGGCGCCAAGGTAAAAGCCAATTCGGTGCTGCTCGAATGGGATCCCTACACGTTCTCGATCCTGACCGAGGTCAGCGGCGTGGTGCATTTCAAGGATCTTCAGGACGGCATCACCATGCAGGAACAGGTGGACGAAATCACGGGCCGGTCGCAGTGGGTGGTGATGGATTCGACCGACGAAAAGCGGGTTCCGGCGGTGCTGGTCCGGCCGACGGGCGGCGGGAAGTCGGACGAAAAACGCTACCTGATGCCGATGCACGCGCACTTAATGGTGGTGGACGGCGATGAGGTTCATGCCGGCGACGTGCTCGCCAAGATTCCGCGGGCGACCACCAAGACCAAGGATATTACCGGCGGTCTGCCGCGCGTAGTCGAATTGTTCGAGGCGCGCAAGCCTCGCGAGACGGCTGTGATCACTGAAATCGACGGCATAGTGAAATACGGCGAAATCTCGAAGGGCATGCGCAAGATCAACATTATCGCCGACGACGGTGAGGCCAAGGAATACTCGATTCCTCGCGGCGTTCACGTGAATGTGCAGGAAGGCGAGCGCGTGCGCCACGGCGATCCACTGATGGACGGGCCTCGCAACCCGCACGACATCATGGCCGTGATGGGCGAAAAGGACCTGCAGAAATACCTGGTGAACGAAATCCAGGAAGTGTATCGTCTGCAGGGCGTCAACATCAACGACAAGCACCTGGAGGTGATCGCCCGGCAGATGATGCGCTGGGTGAAAGTGGATGACATCGGCGACACCGAATTCCTGCCGGAAGAAGTGGTCGACAAGTTCAAGTTCCGGGAGGAGAACGCCCGGGTGCAGGAGGCGGGTGGGCGTCCCGCGGCCGGCAAGACCGTGCTGCTGGGTATCACCAAGGCATCGCTGTCGACGGATTCGTTCATCTCCGCGGCCAGCTTTCAGGAAACCACGCGCGTGCTCACCGAAGCCGCCATCAACGGTAAGGTGGACTTCCTGCGCGGCTTGAAGGAGAACGTCATCATGGGCCGTCTGATCCCGGCCGGCACCGGTATGGAATACTACCGGAACGTGAAGATCGCCGGCGAGGATGTCGAGGAGGAGATGGCGGCCGAGGAAGCTGCGGCCGCGCTCGACGCGATCCCGGGTTACGACGAAGAGACTCGCGCGCTGTATGCGGGCGGGTTGTCGGAAGCTCCGGAGCCGGGTCCGGAGGAGACGCTGGCGGAATAACGGTTCGCAGCGGGAATTCGGCCTCGCCCGATGGCATTGGTTCGGACCATTCGCAACGTACTCGCCCGAGTGGACAAATCACTGGGGCGTCTGGAGATCCGCGATAAGGCGGGCCAGCCGCCGCCGTCCGGCCGGTACGACGAAATCGCCACGTTCGTGCGCTCCATCGGTCAGCCGGACGACGCGACGCGGCAATACCTCGAAATCCATATCCCGCGCATTGCGCGATCGCTGACTCTGGTTCCGCTTCCACGAAGCTCGGGGCGCGTGCTGGAGATGGGCGCGTACATGCAAATGACGCCGGCGCTCCAGTACGTGCTCGGATATAAGGAGGTTCGGGGTGCGTTTTTCGGTCCGCTGGGAAGGACTGACGAGAAATCACTCACCATTGGGGGACAGGAAGTCTTTCGCTGTTCCGTGGACCTGTTCGACGCGGAAAAGGACAGGTATCCCTATCCCGACGGACATTTCGAGACCGTGCTGGCGTGCGAGATCTTTGAGCACATGTTGCACGATCCCATGCACATGCTGCTCGAAATAAACCGAGTGCTTGAAGGGGACGGCGCGCTTTTGCTGACCACGCCAAACGTCGCCAGTTTCCTCGCCGTCGCGCGGGCGTTGGAGCAAAGCGGCAATCCGCAATTGTATTCGAAGTATCCCGATCCGCGCGGCGAGTTCGCGGAAACCGAAATCCCGCATGTTCGCGAATACACGCCCGCAGAGTTGCGCGAGGCGGTCGAGTCTGCCGGCTTCGAAGTCGAGAATCTCTTCACCGAAACGATTCCAGGCTACGGCACACACCTGTGGGTGAAGGATTTCCTGGAGCAACATCGTTACCCAACCGCGCTCCGTGGCGAGCAGATGTACTGCATCGCCCGAAAGCGCAAGGGTTGTGAGATTCACCGCTATCCGAAGTTTCTCTATGACGTCTCCTAAATAACGGGGACACGCAATGCGATTCCCGGTGGCGGCACTATCATTTAATTGAATACGTGGAGAGATCGCCATGCTTGGCCTCAAATATGCCGTTCGCACGCTGCTGAATAGCCCGGTGTTTTCGATTACGGCGATCGTCACCATTGCGCTGGGCATCGGCGCGTCGACCGCGATTTTCAGCGTGACTAACGCGGTCCTGCTTCGCCCCTTGCCCTATAAGAATCCGGATCGTCTGGTGGTGATCGGCGGCGATCTTCGAACACGCAACATCTTCGATGAGCGCGAGTCCTACGAAAACTACGCGGACTTGCGGGACGCGACTACCGCGGTGTTCGACGATATGGCCGCGGTGGCCACCTTTCGAGGGATCGTCCCGCGGCAGGACGGAACGCCGGAACAAGTGCGGACCGCATTGGTGACGACAAACTTCTTCCGCTTGCTGGGTGCGAAGATCGTCGCTGGACGCGATTTCGAGGATTCGGATGGGCAACCCGCGCCTCCGCCCGATCCCACAGCCGCCCCCACCACGCCTCCGCCGGCGCTCCCTGCCATCGCGATCATCAGCTACGAGTATTGGCAGCGCCGGTTTGGCGGTAACTCCGCCATATTCGGCCATCCGCTGCAGAACGGCGCGCCCGCGAGCGCGGTGATCGTGGGTGCGCTGGCGCCGGGATTCGAATTGGAATTCCGCGCAAGCTCGAATGTGGACCGGAAACCCGATATCTGGACTGCGCTGCGCGTCAACTACGATAACCGGAATCGGAATACGTACTTTCTGCGTGGCGTCGCGCGCATGAAGCCGGGCGTGTCGCTCGACCGCGTTCAGGAAATGGGCGAATTGGCCGCGGCGGGTGTCCGCAAGAACTTTTCCCTTTACGGCGCGGGAAATTTTCACTATCACATCGAACCGATGCAGCAGCACCTGGTGGCGGAAGTTCGGCCGGCGATTCTCGCATTGATGGGCGCCGTCACTTTTTTGCTGCTGATCGCGTGCGCAAATGTCGCCAATCTGTTGCTGGTGCGAATGTCGCTTCGTGAGCGCGAGCTGGCGGTGCGCACGGCGCTGGGTGGAAGCCGATGGCGGTTGATCCGGCAGATGCTGGTCGAGGCGCTGCTGCTGGCGGGCGCGGGAACCATGATGGGCATCGGGCTCGCCTATACGGGAATTCGCGAACTGATCGCGATCAGCCCGGCTAATCTGCCGCGTCTCGAAAAAGTCGCCATCGATCCGGCGGTGCTCGCGTTTTCGATTTTGGCGGGGCTTGGATCGGCGGCGATTTTCGGGTTAGCGCCCGCGCTGCGCGCCTCGCGGCCGGATGTAATGGAAATGCTGCGCGGCAGCGGCCGAACCACGGGACTCGGCGGAGGTGGATTGCGCAACGCGGTCGCGGTGGTCGAAGTGGCTCTCTCCTTCGTGCTGTTGATCGGATCGGGGCTGATGGTCCGTAGCTTCATCGCGCTCCAGCACGTCGAGTTGGGGTTCGATCCGAATCACGTTCTGACGTTTCAGCTACTGGGTGGGCGTGCCCGTCAGCAGCAGCCGCTGCGGGAGCGCGCGGCGTGGGTGCGCGAAATCCAGACTACATTGGGGCAGATCGGCGGTGTCCAAAGCGTCACCGCGGCGCAATTGGTCCCGCTCGCCGGCGGATACTCAAGCATCCGGTGGGGTCTGGAGAACGCGCTCGCCGATCCGAGTAAGTATCAGGCCACCGATTCTCAGTCGGTACTGCCGGGATTCTTCGAGACCATGCGCACGCCTTTGATCGCGGGCCGCACATTTACAGAAGCCGACAACGCGCCGGACCGCAAGTTTGTGATTGTCGACACGCTGCTTGCGGCGAAAGCGTTTCCGCGCGAGTCGGCGGTTGGAAAACGCATCCTGATTCGTATACAGACGCCGGAGCCGGAATGGGTGGAAATCATCGGTGTGGTGGCGCACCAGCGCGCGACATCGCTCTCCGAGCTAGGACACGAACAGGTATACTTCAGCGATGGATTCCGCAATTTCGGATCGGCGAACCGTTGGCTCCTGCGCACGCAAGGAGATCCGGCCGCACTCGCTCCGGCGGTCCGCGCGGCGATGGGAAAACTGGACCCGAATCTGCTGATCGCCGAAATGCAGCCGATGACGGTCTGGGTGGAGCGAGCGCAGGCAAGCACGCGATTCTCGCTGCTGCTGATTGGCGTGTTTTCGATAATCGCGGTGGTGCTCGCGAGCGTTGGGTTGTATGGCGTGCTTTCGACCTTCGTGCGCCAGAGAACCGCCGAGATCGGAGTGCGCATGGCGCTGGGCGCGGCGCCCGCGAATATTTTCAGCCTGGTCGTCGGTCACGGGTTGGGCTTGAGCGCGGCGGGAATCGCGATCGGAATCGTCGCCGCGTTTGGGTTGACGCGGGTGATGACTACCATGCTGGTGGGTGTGAAGCCGACCGATCCGATCACATTTTTCGCCATCGTCGCGCTGTTTTTCGCGATTGCCGCGATTTCGTGTTGGATTCCCGCGCGAAGGGCAGCCGGGCTCGCGCCGACCGTTGCGCTGCGTGGGCAGTGATCGCGGCCACCTGAGTGCAAGGCTTGCTAACCTGTCGGAAACCTAATACGGCTCGCCCGGCAGCGGCGCGAGCACCGGCGTGATCTTGCCCCAGCCCTGATCCTTCGCAGCCTTCATATCCTTGACGAGTTGCTCCGGCAGATCTGCTTTCAACTGTGGACGGCCCGGTTGCGTGGCCAGAACCCAGCCGACCGCCGAGATGGTTTTCGACACCACTTGCATTTCCTTGTAGTCAATCTTCTCGGGCGTGTCCGTGGCCCGGTGATAATCGGGGTGCAGACCCGTCGTGAGAAATGCGATGGGAATCCCCATCTTCGCGAAGTTGTAATGATCGCTGCGATAAAAGACGCGCTGTCCGTTAGGTTGAGGACCGAGATTGTCGTGCGTCGCGTCGGGCTTGGTGGCATCCCAGAAATGGTTCAGCGTCAATTTCTGATAGTTGTTGTTCACCGTCTCGATGGTTCTTTCGAGATCGTCGCTGCTGACGTTGGGACCAATTACCATGATCTCGCCCGGATTCACCAGGACATGCGTGGCGTCGGGATCTGAATAGCCGGGACCCTTGGTTCGCCCAATCATATCCATGTTCAGGTCCGCGACCACCTTGCTGAGATCCACCGGCGGATACTGGTTGAAATACTGCGATCCCCACAGTCCTTTTTCCTCGCCTGCGTTCCACAGGAAAATGATGCTACGATCCGGCCGGATGCCTTTCGCGGCGCCCTCCGCATAAGCTCGCGCGACGGCGAGCAGCGCGGCGGAACCGGAACCATCGTCATCCGCTCCGTTGTTGACGTTGTGGCCGTCGGGAAGCGGCGCGGCCATCCCGATATGATCCAGATGCGCGCTGATCACGACGTATTCGTTTTTCTTCACCGGGTCGCCGCCCTCCAGGATGCCGACGACATTTTCGCCGTGACCGGGCTCGCTCTTCACCGCAACCTGCAACTTGAGGCTCTTTTCAGCGGTCAGCTCGAACGAGTCCAGCTTGGTATTCGCGCCGGCTGCATAGAAGATTTTCGAGGCGTCCATCTTCTCGCCCTGGAAAATCGCGTTGGTCATCGCCAACCCCGCGGTAATCGAGTGGACAGCCGGACACGTGGGCGGCTGTTGCAACTTCGGAACCTGATAATTGGGACCGTTAAGTCCGCCGCGTCCACCTCCACCGCCGCCGAATCCGCTCGCATTGGGATTGTTCATCGTGCTTAACTGCTGAAAATTCGGAATGGTCACGACGGCCAACGCGCCGTTCTTCGCCGCGGCCTCCTCCGGTGTAAGAAAATCCTTGCAGCTCTCGCCGAGCGGATTGGGCGCGCCGCGTCCGCCGCCTCCCCCACCGCCGCGACCGCCACGGCCAGCCGCCGCCGCCGCTTGCTGTGCTGCAAGCTCGGCAGGCAACCCTGCCACCACGACAATCTTGCCGCGTACATCGACGCCCTGATACGGATCGATATTCGTCTTGTTAATCACGTAGCCGTTGCCGGCGAACACTAATTTCCCGCTGACGTCGATCGGTTCGAGGGGCGGAGATCCGCGGCCTCCAGCCTGCATGGTCCAATCCTTGGTGTACTCGAAATCCGTCGAACGAGGTTCCGCGTTGGCTCCGCCGCCACGGCGCCCCCCGCCGCCTCCACCACCCCCGCCGCCGCGTCCTCCGCGGCCGCCCCCAGCAGCAGGCGCAGTGATCGACACCTTAGTCGATTCCGGGATCACCGACTTGGTCACCAACTCGATGGGCATCAAGTACGGCTGCAGCGGACCGTTCGTGCCTGTGGTGCTTCCGCCGGGTTTGAGGCCCCATTCCGCGAGGTGGCTCGCGACGTACAACGCCGCCGTGTCGAACCCGCGGGACGGCAGGTTGCGCCCTTCGAGCTGATCCGACGCGAGAAAGTACAGGTAGATTTTCATTTCTTCCTGCGTGATCGAGTCGGAATTGCCATAGCTTGGCGCCGCGGTCGCAGTGATCTTGGCCACCGCCTTTGGATTCGATTGAGGCGCGGAATTCGCTGCCGGAACGGCCACGAAGATTGCGAGCGCGAGAGCGGCCACTAGAGAGGTGGTCAAAGCGATTCGGGAAACTGTGTATCTGGACATTGTGTAGATGTTAGGGGACTGATGTTAAGGATACACCAGCGCCAGGATCAGAGCGATCACCTGACGCTTGCGGACCATGGTAGTATCAGCCCTTATGAAGCCTGCCGTCGCCCTATTCCTCTTCGCGTCAACTGTCGCGCTGGCCCAGCCGCCCACTCCCGAATCCGTTCTTGGGCACAAGCCCGGCGACGACTTTTATCTCGCCAGCTACGACGAATCGCTGGCCTATTTTCAAAAGCTCGCGGCGTCCACCGACAAGCTGAAGCTCGTGAAGGTCGGCAAGACCACGCAGGGCCGCGACTGGTACATCGCTCTTATTTCGAGCGCCAAGAACCTCGCCGATCTCAACAAGTACAAGGACACGGCCCGCCGGCTGGCTCTGGTGAAGGGTCTCAATGACACGCAGGCGCGCGAACTGGCCCACAACGGTAAAGTGATCGTGCACATCGACGGCGGCCTGCACGCGACCGAAGTCGCGCCCGCACAGCACACCATTCAGCTCGCCTACAATCTGGTCACCGCAAAGGATCCGGAGACCACGGCGATCCTCGACAACGTAATTCTGGAGCTTTGGTTCTCCATCAATCCGGACGGCCAGAACATGGTGGTCGACTGGTACCGCAGCAATCTCGGCACGCCGTATGAGGTCAGCAACATGCCGGGTCTGTGGCAGGAATACATCGGTCACGACAACAATCGCGACGGATACATGAACAACATGATCGAGTCGCAGGTGATCACTAAGGCGGATCTGGAATACTATCCCGACGTGTTCTACAACCATCACCAGACCGCGCCGTTTCCCGCTCGCATCTGGATTCCTCCGTTCGGCGATCCGGTGTCTCTGAATCCGCACCCGCTGATGTATCGATGGGTGAATGTATTCGGCACGGCGATGGCGGCGTATCTGGACGAGCACAACATGCCCGGCGCGATGCATCGCGGCCGTTTCGACGATTGGTATCCGGGTTTTGTCGATCACGTGAATAATTTCCGCAACACGGTTTCATTTCTCACCGAGACCGCACTGTATCGCTACGCCACCCCGCACTTTTACACCACCGACGAATTTCCACGCGACAAACAGGATCTGCGCACGGAGGTTTACTATTCCAGCCCTTGGAAAGGCGGCTGGTGGCGATTGGGCGATGCCGTCCGCTACATGATCGGATCGTCGATGGCCGTGCTCGACACGGCGGCGAAAAATCGTGAGGAGCTGCTGTACGATCGCTATCGCGCGGGGCGTGATGTGATCGCGCGATTCACCAAAGATCCGCCCTACGCATACATCATTCCGCGGGAGCAGCGCGATACGCAGACGGCGGCGACGCTGGTCGAAAAGATGATGGTCGACGGGATCGAAATGCATCAGGCGAGCCGCGATTTTTCGGGCGGCGGAACCAGCGTCAAGGAAGGCGATTGGGTGATCTTGATGGATCAGCCGTTCGCGGCGCTGGTGAAAGAATTGTTCGACGTGCAGAAGTATCCTGAGGCGCCGCGTCCTCCTCAAATCGGTGGAGCGGATGCCGGTGGAGGTCGAGGTGCCGCAGGTGGTGGAGGTGGTCGAGGCGGTGGTGGCCGAGGCGCAGCAGCCGCTCCCGCTGCCGGCGCGGCTCCAGCAGCCGCACTGCCAGCAGCGGCTCCCGCAGGTGGAGGTGGTGGCCGAGGTGGTCGAGGCGGCGGTGGCGCAGCAGCTCCAGCTGCGACTGCGGCCGCCCCCGGAGGCGGCGCTCAAGGCGCACAAGCTCCGGCGCAATTACCCTACGACGTCACCGGCTGGACGCTCCCTATGCAAATGGGCGTCGAAGTAATCGCGGTCTCCCAACCCGTCACCACCGAAGCGCGCGCGGTCCTTCGCAAGCTGGATCATGTCGAGCCGATCAAAGGCAAGGTCGATGGCGCGGGTCCGGTGTTCTCGTTCTCGCACGATAGCAATGCCGCGATGCGCGCGGTCAACGACATCCTCGCCGGCGGCGGAACCGTAGCATTCTCGAAAACCGGCAGCACCATCTACGCCACCGGAAAAGTCGCGCCGATTTTACAGAACGACGGCGTTAACGCCTCGTCTCTCAGCGAATCGCCCGATTCCTGGCCGGTGAAGCAGCCTCGAGTCGCCATCTACGAACCATGGAGCGGCAACATCGACGAAGGCTGGACGCGCTGGATCATGGAGCAGTTCCATTTCAAGTTCACACGGCTGCACAACCCAGATATCCAAGATGGCCATCTTCGCGATCAGTACGACACCATCATCTTCGCGGAGATGGGAACGCGCCAGATTATGGACGGCATGCAGCCCGGGTCGGTGCCGGGCCAATATGCAGGCGGCATCGGCGAAACCGGTGCGCAGGAGTTGCGTGATTTCGTCACGCGCGGCGGCACGCTGATCACGTTCGGAAACGCGACACTGTTCGCGGTCGACCAATTCAATCTGCCGGTCACCAACGTGGTCGCGGGAGTAGGGCAGAACCAGTTCTTCTGTTCGGGCTGCCTGCTGCGAACCGAAATCAGGGAGCCGAATCATCCTGTGGTTGCGGGTCTTCCGCTAACCTTGCCGGTGATGTTTGAACGCAATCCTGTCTTCGATACCAGGGCGGGATTCCGCGGCAGAGTGCTGGCGAGCTACGTAAGGGATCGCAATCCTTTGATGAGCGGATTTCTTCTGGGCGCCGATCTGATCGAAGGGAAAGCCGCCGCGCTCGACGCCAATTACGGCACCGGTCACATCATCATGCTCGGGTTCCGGCCGCAGTGGCGCGGCCAATCGCATGGCACCTATAAGTTTTTCTTCAACGCCGTGTTTTACAACCCGTCGATGGCGCCTGAAGGTGGTGGCGGAGGCGGCCGCGGCGGGCGGGGAGGAGGTGGGGGAGGGAACGCCCAGCAAGCGGCATGGAGACGCGAAGCCGAGGCCGTGAAGGCCGAACTTTCCAGACTCACCGACCAGAATCGGGCTTACTTCGCCGCGCGTGGACCGCGTGCCGCTGAAGAAGGCAAGACTCTCGAAGCCGCGCTCGATGCGTTCCAGCGCGACCGTCTCCCCGCACTCGACGATCTACGCGCGCAAGTGGAGGATGCGGCGACATCGCGCAACGACGCCACCTACATTGCGGCGCTCAGAAAGTTCGCGCTGGATCTGCGCACCAAGGATTTCAGCGCTTCCCGGCTCGACGATTTACTCGATCAGTACAAATTAGCGGTGGTGCCATGAAGCCCCTGCTCACGAGAACCCCAATGAAAACTCGCATGAAAAAGCTCCGTTTCGCGCCTGTTGCTGCGTGCCTCGCATTGGTCTCCATCGCACATGCTCAGCCGCCCACTCCGCAATCCGTTCTTGGGCACAAACCCGGTGACGACTTTTATCTCGCCACGTATGAAGATTCGCTGGGCTATTTCCGCAAACTTGCGGCTTCGTCGAATCGCATCAAGCTGGTGAACGTCGGCAAGTCGACACAAGGTCGCGACTGGTTTATCGCGTTCATTTCAGATCCCGAGAACCTGGCGCAGCTCGATCATTATAAGGATGTGTCGCGGCGGCTCGCGGTCGCGCGCGGAATCAGCGAAGAGCAGGCGCGCACCATGGCGCGCGAAACCAAGCCCATCATTCACATCGACGGCGGCTTGCACGCGAGCGAAGTCGCCAATCACCAGCACACTATTCAGCTCGGCTACGATCTGGTGGCCGGCGAAGACGCGCTCACCAAGGAGATTCGTCACAACCTGATCGTCGAGCTGTGGTTCTCCATCAATCCCGATGGCCAGAGTATCGTCGCCAACTGGTATCGCCAAAACGTCGGCACGCCCTATGAGGTCAGTGAGCCGCCGGTGCTTTGGCAGGAATATGTGGGTCACGATAATAATCGCGATGGCTACATGCTCAACATGCTGGAGACGCAAGAGATCACCAAGTCGACGCTCGATACGCAACCGTTGGTGTTCTACACGCAACATCAAACCGCACCGTTCCCCGGCCGCATTTATCTGCCGCCGTTCGCCGATCCGATTTCAGGAAACATGCACCCGCTGATGGTCCGATGGCTCAACGTCATCGGAATGTCCATTGCGCAATACCTCGACGATCACGATCTTCCCGGCTCCATGCATCAGGAAACCTTCGACGTCTGGTATCCCGGCTACATCGACAACGTCGGCAATTTCCGCCACACGATTTCATTCTTTACGGAGACCGCCTTGTATCGTTACGCGACTCCGCACTTCTACACGGTCGACGATTTTCCGGCGGCCCGGCAGGGTCTCGGCGAAGAAATGCTCTACTCGAGCCCGTGGAAGGGCGGATGGTGGAGATTGGCGGACGCGTGCAAATACATGCTCGAAGCCGACATGGCCGTTCTGAATCTCTCGGTGAAGTATCGCGAGCAGATGACTTACAACAAGTATCGTGCGGCGCGCGACACCATCGAGAAATTTGAAAAGGAGCCGCCCTACGCGTATGAAATCCCGCGTGAACAGCATGACGCGCCCACCGCGGCTGTTCTGATGGAGAAGCTGATGCTGAACGGGATCGAAATTCATCAGTCCGTGAAGCCGGATGCGTGGGTGATTTTGATGAACCAGCCGTTTTCAGGCCTTGTGAAGGAACTGTTTGAACCCCAAGTCTATCCCACGCTCACCCAGCGCCCCTACGATGTAACCGGCTGGACGCTGCCGATGCAGATGGGCGTCGAAGTCCACGCCGTGACGACGCCGTTATCCAAGGCGTATCGCGATTCCCTGAGGACCGTGAAGAATATGGACGGCCTCTCTGCGCCGTTCAATCACGCGGCTAACGCGAGCTTTCGAGCCATCAACGAAATCCTCGCTGCGAAAGGAACCGTCTCGTTTTCCGGTGACGACATCGTCGCATCGGGTCTCGATAAATCCAAACTCGACGGCATTCTGGGCGAGAACCGCCTCCATGCCGGAACGGCGAAAGATTCGGGCAAGCCGATCAAAGCGCAGCGCATCGGATTGTATCGGCCCTTCGCGGCCAGCATCGACGAAGGCTGGACGCGCTGGATTCTGGAGCAGTACAAGTTCCCGTTCAAGAGCTTGGAGAACGGCGACATCATCGGCGGCCACCTGCGCCAGAATCTCGACGTCATCGTGATTCCGGATATCAATGAACGGCAGATTATCGACGGACGCAGACCGGGAACCGTCCCGGAGCGCTACGCCGGTGGACTCGGCGAGGAGGGCGTAAATGCGCTGCGCGATTTCGTGAACGATGGCGGCACGTTGGTCACGTTCAACAACGCATCCATGTTCGCGATCAACCAGTTCAAGCTTCCCGTCGAGAACGCGCTCGCCGGGACGGGTGGGACCGGATTTTTCTGTTCCGGCTGCCTGGTCACCGTGCACATTGAAGATGAGAAGAATCCGCTGTCGGCGGGCCTTTCTACCGATACCATCGTCATGTTTGAGCGCGGTCCCGCGTTCAATACTAAGACCGATTTCAAGGGCAAAGTGCTCGCCCGATATCCTCGCGAGCGCTCGCCTCTGGCCAGCGGTTATCTCTCGGGCCCAGACCGTCTGGAGGGAAGGGTGGCCGCGCTTCAAGCCGATGTTGGCAAAGGACGCGTGATTCTGATCGGGTTCAAGCCCCAATGGCGAGCCCAATCGCACGCCGCGTACAAATTCTTCTTCAACGCGTTTTACGGGGAATAATTACGTTGTCGTCGCGCGCCGCCAATGAGGCGCGACAGTGAGGGAGTGCGTCGGCCCCATCCGGTGACCCTCTCGATCGCGTTCGATAAGTAATTCGACACGCCGCCCGAGCACCGCCAATGGTCTGATATCATCTCTGAGCACGTTGTTGGACCGCGACGCGCCCTGCGAAGTGGGGACGAAAAAAGGGAGCACCACCTTGTCACTGCTTTGGTTTCTGATAATTGGTTTGATTGCCGGCTTTCTGGCTGGGAAGATTATGAGGGGCAGCGGATACGGTTTGATCGGCGACCTGGTGATCGGAATCGTCGGCGCGTTCATCGGCGGCTGGGTTTTCGGCTTGCTTGGAATTGCGACCTACGGACTGATTGGATCGCTGGTGACCGCGCTGATTGGAGCGCTGCTGCTGATCTTCATCATCCGCATGGTCAAGCGCGCCTGAAGTTTCCCGACACGCTGGATTGCAGACAACTTGTCTTCGCACTATCGCCTGGTCAACGCAGCGCTTCCACGGAGTCCGCCGTTATTTTTCGCAAGACCACGCGATGGAACCCCGCGGCCCGCGCCGGGATTCCAAACTCGTGAATCTCGCGGCGGCCCGGCCGGCACCAATAGATCGCCCACACCCCGTCGTCGAGATGGCCGCCCTTTGCGTCCAGGAAGGAGACCATGACGTACACCGCGTCATATTCTCGCGAGCATTTGCTGACCGCGTCAACGAAATATCGGAGATCCTCCGACTTCACCATCTCATGCACCACGAAGCACTGCGAGACATCTTCGGCATGCGCGTGCGCAGGGGCGAAAAGCAGGAGGGGGAGGAGGCTGCTTAAGAGATTCATAGTAGTACTTCGGTCGTTTTTTGCCTTAGGTTTAGAGTTAAGAAAAGCGTCGATGAGCGGGACAATCTACAAATTGCGTTGCGGGCGAACGGTCAAACCCATCGCCGTCCGGCGGGAGATCTTAAGCCTAGTGTTGGGTTTAGCCGCGAAAGACAGGGATCACGCTCACAAAAAGCAGCAATCCTGCAGGTGAGTTGCAGCTGGACGCGATCCCCATAGGGGTAGCCGATTTCCCAGCGGAGATGTGAACTGGGATCGGTTCTTCGGAATAGAAGCGATCCCTACTTGCCCCGGCGCGCGGCCACTAGCAGATTCGACTCTTTTATATGCCGGTAGCCTACCGCGAAGTCCAGCGGCTGCACGTCCGGCCGTGAAAACGCGACCTTCAGATCGTCCTGGCGCCAGTTGCTAAACAACTCGATCGGCTCGGTGTAAGCGCCGTGCAAATGCACGTCCCACGCTGACTGGTCGAAGAACCGGAACGGGATTCCGGAATCGTCTTCCACCACCAGGCGGCTCTTCAAAAGGATCGCGCTGCGGATCATGGAGAAGTACGGCCGGTGCATGAGATAGGACGCGGACTTGATCAGCGTATTCGTTTCCGGCATGCCCGCCAGATATTTCAGAGTGCCCGGCTTGCGTTTCAATCGCGAGTCCTGAAGGTTCAGCGAAAAATACGACAGCCGCCGCAACTGACGGCCGTCGGTGAATTGAATCGTGACACCCGACGTCTCACCCTTCACGCCATCCCGGGCATGCTCCACAGCGCCCTCTCGTGTAATCACGACCGGTGTTACGCTCGTGACCGAGTATCCCGACCGGGCGATCAGGAACAGCAGCGCCGGCAGCACCCCGCCGAGATTGTCGGGGCTGAAGTCGCGCTGCATATCGTTGGTTCGAAAAAAATTGATGGTCAGGCTCGCGTCCAGGCTCCGGCGCAGCGCGGAAAAATAGTGGGGCGTGTAATCCGCCAGCCCGGCGGGGATGCAGCCAACCGGCTCGAGGCCGATCAGAACATATTCTCGCGCGTCCGGAAAAAAGGTGAACACATTGGCCGCGTCCGGTCCGCTAAAAGGGTAAAACGCGACGTCGGTCGACCAGCGCCTCTCCAGCGTGCGCTTGCGCCAGGCGTCAATCCGATTGAGGTAGCGTCCTTGAACATTCGCCCAACTGGCATTCGTGACTTCAGCGTGACGGCCCCATGCTGCTCTTTGATCCGGAGACAGCGAATAGCCGTTGCTGCTGATCCCGGCGATGAATTGCGCGATCTGCGGCCACTCACCATAAGGAGCTTGAACGCCGCACAGGAATTGAAGCTCGTTCGCACGCGCAGGCGTCAAGTGCGCGGCGACAGCGAGCGTAGTCACTGGCTGCGCCCATACGTGCGAGCAGACGAAAACCGCAGCAGCGTACCGTAAGACCCGGAGCATGATGAGTCTTTCTATTCTAGTGCGTCCGGGGGAGCCCGCGCAGCAACCCTGTTCGAAGCACGGTCTGGCGGATTTTCTACTGAATCGCGACCTGCACGGTGTTCGCGAGGATACCCGCCGCCGTGACTTGCAGCGCCACCGTTCCCGAACCCGCCAGCGACGCCGGCAACTGCACGTTAATCTGATCCACGCCGCTATAGCCTGCGTTGCCGGCATAAAACACCTTTGTGTTGACGCCGTTCACGGTCACGGTGACGTTGGCCAGGCCGGCCGCCTGCACGCCCGTGGCATAAATCGCCAGGTAGACCGTATCTGTCGCCGAGCCCATGTTGATCGGCGCAGCCGAGAACGATCCCTGCGCGTTCAAGGCGTAGGCCGGCTCCACGGTTTGCGTCCCGCTCGCGGAAACGCGGACCGCATAGCCCGCGACCAGGCCGTTCCCGTTTACGGTGAACACTGCGGGCGCGACGGGGGCGATCACAACGTTGCTTGCCGTCTGGGAAGATCCGGACGCCGTCACCGTCACCGTAGCCGCTCCGGCGGCGACGCTCGAGGGAACCTCAAAAGTCACCTGGTTGGGCGAGACGAAGACCAGCGGCGCGCTGCTGACGCTTCCCTTGGCGTCAGTGATGGAAACCGAAGCACTATCGAAGGTGATCGGCGAAGGCCCCAGGATTTCGGCGCCTTCGGGCGCGAGATTCTGACCCATGGCGAAGGCCAGTCCGCCTTGTGCAATCGCAGTCACGCTGGGACTTGCGGCCGAGAGGATCAAGGGAACATTGGGCATCGAGGTCGAGCTGGGGGCGAACGCTATGCCGCGCAGCACCTCACCCGCCACGGCGGTGCGCAAGGTGGTGAAAGTTTCCGTCGCGGCGCCGGCTGCGGTGTTGGTGGCTAGCGCATCGGTGATGGACACCAGCTTATTGGGATCGGCGCCCTGGTCGCCGTTCGTGCTGACGGTGGAAGTGACGCCGTAGATGGTCACCGTCCCGTTGGCGTTCAGCACGCCTGTGATGTTGCGGATACCGTCGGTGGCGGGGTTGATCGCGGTCGGGTAATTCGGGATCGAGTAGGGCTGGCCCAGGTTCAGCCCGTTTTGCAGTACGTAGGCCATTTTCCACACGCCTCCCGCCAGGATCCATTTCTGCAAGCCGGCGGTCGTGCTGCCGGCGGCGTCGGCGATCACGCCGTCGCCCTCATCGGCCACGTATAGCGTGGTGGCGTTGGCGAACCAGATTCCGAACGGATAGTCGCTGGTTGCTCCGGCGGTTTTGGCCGAAGCCGTGGGGAGTCCGGGAAGGACGGTAATCGGCGCAGCAGCAGCGGTAGCCAGAGTCGGTAGGGTACCCGCTGCTCCTACCTGATACACCGTGTCGATTCCATTGCTGCCGCTGCCCTTGGTGACATAGAGCGTGTTGTTGAAGATGGTCATGCCGCGGAAATTGTTATCCTTGCCGGCCTTGTCCGCGGTAGTGTAATTCACTCCCGTGGCGGGGTTGATCACCGAGGTGATGCTGAAGGTGCCGATCTGTTGGGGAATCGTGGTGTGGGATTGTCCCGGCGTAGCGATTTCAACTCCTGTTGACGTCGTCACGTTGGTTGGTGTGCCCGCACCATTGTTCGAGTTGCCCACCATGTAGTATTGCCCGTTGGCGAGAATGGCTGCCCGGCCGTTGTTGCCGCTGTAGGCGTTGGTCGGCGTCACCTGGATCGCCCCGTTTGCGCCCACCTGGGCGACGGCACGGTAATAACTGCCTCCGGACGGATTAGTTGGATCGTAGACCCCGGGCGTGTTGGAGTTCGAAACATCCACCGTGTTAGGCGCCGTCACGTAACCCATGAAGGTGATCACGCTTCCGTCCGTCGACAAATTCAGTCCCAGCTCGGATTTGGAGCTGAAGCTGGTGACGATCATGTTGCTGGGGACCGCGAAGCTGTTGAGGGTGGTGCCGGCCGGACTGAGCTGATCGAGAAAGATAGGCGAAGTGATTCCGAAACTTCCATCGACTAGGTTGTTGTTGAAAATGTTGTTGGCGCTGCTGGTGGACGCATACGCTCCGTTGTCAGTGGCCTTGCCCGCGCAGGCTCCGGGCGCCGCGGTGTTGGCGCTCGCCGGACAAACCGGCGGCAACGCCTGGCCCACGACGACGGAGCTCGGATCGCCCGCATAGACGCTGCGCGAGAGCACCAGATTCCCCGGGCTGAAGCCGGTAAAAGTACTCTGACCCGAAATGATGACGTTGTCAAACCGCCAGTTGCCCGAGTTGTTATTCAAGGCAGTTCCCGAAGCGCCGGTACAGTCGGCGCCTGTCGAGGCGTTTACCATCTCAATGGCGAACTTGGGATTGTTTGCCGCATTCGGATCGCTGATGGTCGCGGTCAATCCGGTGAACCAACCCTGCCCGGCGGCCCCGATGATACTGACATACCACCCGTTCACCGTATTGGGGGAGGAGGTGTTGTTCAGGAGCGCCAATCCGCCATCGGATCCGGAGAGGTTCAGCGGCACATTGTGCCAGGTGCTGCCATCCGTGGTGTATTGAAGTTGCAGCTTCGCCTCGCCCTGATTCGTCGCATACCAGTCGAAGCTGACAGTGATGTTGCTGTAGCCTACGGTGCTTGCGGCGAACACGGCGCCCTGCGTCCCGATAGGCGCCAGGCTAGACCAGCCATTCGCTGCGCCGGCGGTACCGGCCTGCGCGCGTACGCGCCAGATTTGGGTCAAATCTGCAACACCGTTCACGCCGGTGTCTCCCGTAGCACCCTGAACGACGTCGTCCGTGGTTACTCCGATATTTGGTGTCGCGTAAGTGGCCATGCCAATCGAGCTGGCCGTGCCCGAACCGGTCGAAGGAGAAGGGCTGTTGTTAAGCGCTATCGCATTGTTCTCGAACGTCCAGGCGGTGATGACTCCGGCTTGAGCAACCGGCATCAGGGAGATACACGCGATACAGCTGATACTCGCAAGCAGGGCGATATTCAGGAGGCGTTTGGTCATAGTGATCATGACGATAACAACTGATTGTGACGACGGTGCGAAAAGTTAATTACACGACGATTACTTTTCCTTAGAGGCGACCACCGGATCCAGCGGCGGCACGGGTCGGAATCGCAAACGGCCACACAACCATGCTTTGCCACGACTCCCTCGGATCATGGCGCGATAGACGACAATCAATTCAGGAGATAAACATGCAACGCACAGCAAGCGCCCACTGGTCGGGCGGTTTGAAGGACGGCAAAGGCGCGGTCTCGACGCAAAGCGGAGTCCTGAACAATACTCAGTATTCTTTCAGCACGCGTTTTGAAAACGGCGTCGGCACCAATCCCGAGGAGTTGATCGCAGCGGCGCACGCGGGTTGCTTCACCATGGCGCTTTCAGCCGAACTTGGGAAAGCTGGGATGACCGCGGAGAGCATCGACACCAACGCGGCGCTCACCATGGAGAAGACCGACGCCGGATTCACCATCACAGCCGTTCATCTGGATGTGAGCGCGAAGATCCCCGGTGCGGATCGGCACAAGTTCGATGAAGCCGCGCTGAGCGCCGAGAAAGGCTGCCCGGTTTCACGCGTGCTGAAAGCGAGCATCACCATGACCGCCAGGCTCGTAGCCTGAAATACGCGTGGGTCTCCAGCGGCCCGCGTATTTCAGGCGGCTCGCGCGGAGCGCTCCTGCCGGAGTGGCTCCGACCGTCACCGTGCAATTCCTCTGACCGATACCGTACATAAGATAGCCGCGACTGGTAGACTTAGGTGCCCCTCATTGGGGCGCACATGAAAATTCACCTTGTCAATCCAAGCGACACCTCCTTCGGAACTGCGGTGATCACCCCTCGTTGGTTGTATGTGCTCGCGGCCGCGACGCCTGCGTCTTTTGGCGATCCGGAAATCTGTGATGAAACTCTCGAGCTCCTCAACCTCGATCGTGTTCACGCCGGGGATGTGGTCGGTATCGGCATTCATACCGAGAACGCTCTGCGGGGATATGCGGTGGGCCGGGCAGCCCGCGAGCGCGGCGCCTGGGTAATCTTTGGAGGGATCCATTCCACGCTCTATGCGGAGGAGCCCTTCGAACGGGGCGGCGCGCATGCCGTTGTGAAAGGCGACGGCGACGTCGCCTGGGGGAATGTCTTGCGGGATTGCGCCGCGGGATCGATGGAGCGCATATACGAAGGCGGAAAGATCGAGGCGGAATCCTTCAAGCAGGCGCGATGGGATCTTTTACCCCCCAATAGCTACATGTGGGCCTCGGTGCAGACCGTTCGCGGATGCGCGAAACACTGCTCGTTCTGCTCGGTGTGGCGCACGGATGGACAACGGCCGAGGCAGCGCGGGACCGACAGCGTGATCGAAGAAATCGTGGACCTGCGGCGCCGCGGCTTTCGCTTCATTGCTCTCGCGGACGACAATTTCTATCCGGTCACGTTCACCGATATCGAACTCGCGAAACGCCAGAATAATCAGCCCAGAGTCGAACAGCTTGAGGCCATGCGCGGGGAGCGATTCGAACTGATGGAGCGATTGTCTGAGCTCCCCGGCGACATGACTTTTTTCACGCAGATCACCATGGAAGCCGCCGAGGATATCAGTTTTCTGGATGCGATGAAGAAAGCCCGGATCAGGGGCGCCCTGGTGGGAGTGGAAGCCGTCACCGCCGAAGGGCTGAAGGCGGTCTATAAGGATTTCAACCTGTCCGGCGAGAATCTGGTCAACCGGCTGAAAACTTTTTCGGAACATGGTGTCCACGTGCTCGGCTCGTTCATCTTCGGGTTGCCCACCGATCGCGCCGATACCTTCGACGCCACGCAGGACCTTGCTCAGAAAGCCGGTCTCACTTTCGCCCAGTTTGTCATGCTGACACCGTTTCCCGGCACCGTCGACTTTGACAAGTGGGAAAAGGCGCAGGGCGCGGATGGGCTTGCCGTTGACGGCATCCCCATGACGCGTTACTGGCTCATCCCGCAACACAAACGGCCTAAGATGTTCATGCCGCATCCCACCATGAATTCAGACGAAATGCGCCAGCGCACCCAGAGGGTCTGGGATCATTTTTATAGCATCCGAGCGGTCTGGAAACGGTCGCGCTGTACGCCGCATCTCCGCGCGCGCTTGGCCTTCGTGTTTATCTCCAAGCTGTACCGCGCGATGTATGCGCGAACCGGCATCGCTACCGATAGCGCTCGCCGCACTCGCTCCAGCAGGTGGGCTCGCTGGCTGGCGATCCCGTGTCACAGGCTGTTCAAGGCCGGCCCCATGCCGGACTTACAAGTCCCGCGCCAAAAGCCGGTGGCCCCGGACCTGTTGCCGATCATTCAATAGGTGGGGCAGGGCCATGCCCTGCCATTTTTCAGGCAATAGGTGGGGCAGGGCAGTGCCCTGCCATTTTTCAGGCGGGATTTAAGCGCACAGGCCGATCATGCCGTTGCGCACGGCTAAATTTAGTTGGTCCGATAATTTGTGAACTGCATGTCGATGCCGAAATCGGCCCCGCGCAGCAGTGCGATTACCTGTTGTAGCATGTCGCGATCACGGCTGCTGACGCGCACGAAGTCGCCTTGGATGGCGGCCTGAACCTTGAGCTTGCTGTCCTTGATCTTCTTGACGATTTCACGCGCCTTTTCGATGGGGATGCCCTGTTGTAGCGTGATTTCCTGCCGGACCGTGGATCCGGCGGCCGGTGTGATCTCCCCGTAGACCAGGCCCTTGAGCGGCACTTTGCGCTTGACCAGCTTGCCGGTGAGAATGTCGTTCACCGCTTTGAGCTTGAACTCATCCTGACTCGCGAGCACGATCTTCGAGTCCTTTTCGTTCAGCTCGATATTGGAGTGCGAATTCTTCAAATCGAACCGCTGTTCAACTTCCTTGAGCGATTGATGAATGGCGTTGGAGACTTCGGGGATCTCGATCTTGGAGACCACGTCAAAACTGTTGTCAGGCATTTTCTTGAGCGATTGTACCAGCAATGCCGGTCGCCGGGGAGTTCTGATAATTTGGGCCGTATGGTTTTCGGAGGACTGTGACCTTGCGTGACATCCATTTGTCATATGCGCGTCGCCGCTTTCCAGCGATAATCAATCATGCGCAAGATCTTCCCGATGTTGCTTTTCAGCGGCATTACGTGGACGGCGATGGCGGCCGACCAGAAAATCGTAGGCGGTCCCTACCTCATATCCGTAACTCAGCGAACCGCGACAGTGGTTTGGGTTGTGGAGAGTGGTGAGGTCACCGTGCAAGCTGTCGGCGGTCCCACGGGCCAACCCCCGCTCACCTCGCCCGCATTCCGCGTGGAGAAAACCACGCTGACGGGACTGACCGCCAACACACGCTATAACTACGAAGTGGGCGGGAAGGATTCCGTCAAGGGTTCGTTCAAAACGGCCGCTGCGCCCGCAGATCCATTCAATTTCGTAATCTATGGCGACAACCGCACTCGCCACGATGTGCACAAGCGCGTGATCGGGGAACTCGTCAAGCACGGCATTCCGGATTTCGTCGTGCAGACCGGCGACATGGTGGAGGACGGCGCCAACAACTCGCTGTGGCCCATCTTCTTCGACATAGAGCGTGACCTGCTCCGGCAGACGGCGTTCTTCCCCGCGCTCGGGAATCACGAGCACAACGCGCAGGATTACTACGACTTCTTTCCGGGCACCAAGGCGTATTATTCCTTCAACTGGGGGAACGCGCACTTCGCCGTCATCAATAGTGACATCGGGAACGCCGCGGCCACCAAGCCTGAAAAGGATGCTTTCTGGGCTGAACAGACGCGGTGGCTCGAGCAGGATTTAGCGGCCACGCAGGCGGCCGAATACCGGTTCGTGGTGGCGCACCATCCGCCGTTCACGGCGGTCGCGAGCCGCCAGGGCAACAACCCGCACATGACCGCGCTGACGCCGATGTTCGAAAAGTATCACGTATCCGCGGGATTATTCGGCCACGATCATAACTATCAGCACTATCTGAAGAACGGGATTCACTACTTGATTGCGGGTGGTGGCGGCGCCCCGCTTTACGATGTTGACAAACCGCCGCAGGACATTCTGCAAAAAGTAGAGCGGATCGAGAACTTCGTGAAGGTGAGCGTCAATGGCAAAACCGCGCACTTCCAGGCGATCGCAATTGACGGGCGCACGCTGGATGAATTCGACATCCACGGCTCCGCCCAAAAATAAGCCGCGACCCATCCCGCGGCGGTCGCGATCAGCGCCGCGCCAATTTCACGCGTGCCCTGGATTTCCCAGTGGCGGCAACGCCTCCCACTGACCCGATTGAGAATTGCCGCGGCCGTGCAGCCGCAGACCCATCCCCAGCATGCAGATCGCACTGAAGGCAAAGTAAAGGCACACCCACAGAAAAACGGCGGGATGAAACGCCCTGCGTTCCAGTGGAATCCAGCCATTCACTAACGCAAGAAACGCCAAAGCAACACCAACCGAGGCCCCTCCGGCCAAGCCAAATAACAATTCGTCCAAGACATGGCGCAGACGCCGCAGCGCTCGCGCGATTGCCAGCTCGAGAATGCCGATCGTCATCGCCATCGCCGCGATCAGGAGCGCGAAGACACGAAAGCCAAGCGGGCCTCGCCAGAAGAGTCCGATCCCTCCGAATGCGTCGAGAGCAAGGCCATTCAGGACTAGAAGCACGACCAGAAGCAGGACCTGAAGCGAGAACGTACCTTTGGCGGGTCTCCAAATGCCGGCCGCGATGCTGCAGACGCCTGCCGCCAGTGCGAGCCTGCTCGAAAGCACTGCCATGTCATGCCACCCGGCTAAAGGCGTGGCCTCCGGACCCGCGTTGTACATGCTTAAGTAGATGACTGAAATTGGCGCTTCGAGAACCCCGCACAGCGCCAGTAGCCACCAGTTTCTCGTCAGCGTTTGGATCATATCTAACCTCCCGCTTCGCGTCGTGCAGCAATGTCCCCCGCCGTAGGGCGTGAGGCCATCGCCTAATCGTACACCCGCTAGTCTGCACGGTGGAGCATGCGCCGCATACAATAGGACCCTGAGGATTCTCCATATGCCACGATCTCTCGCAGCGTTCGCGCTGCTTCTCGTTTCGATTCTGTTTTCGCAAAACGCTGTTCTCGCCCAGCAAACCAGCGGCCGAGGGGGCGGAGGCGCCGCTCAATCCACCGGACGCATCCCCTCCATCGAGGAACGCACCACCGGCATGCAAAAACTCGACGGCTATTTCCCGCTTTACTGGGAAGAGCGCACCGGCTCGTTGTGGCTGGAGATCCCGCGCTTCAATACCGAGTTTCTCTACACCACCGGACTCGCTGCGGGCCTCGGCTCGAACGACCTCGGACTGGACCGCGGCCAGCAAGGCGCTGGACGCCTGGTCGAGTTCCATCGCGTCGGACCGAAAGTGTTGCTGGTGCAGTCCAACGAATCCTTCCGTTCCTCGAGCCCCAACGCGGCAGAGCGCAAATCTGTCGAAGATTCCTTCGCCGAGTCTGTTTTGTTCGGATTCACCGTCGCGGCGGAATCGAACAGACACGTTCTCGTCGACGCGACGGATTTCTTCGTGCGCGACGGGCACGGCGCCGCCGGCGGTCTGCGTCCGGGAACCTATCGCGTCGACCGCACGCGCAGCGCGATTTACATGGCGCGCACCAAAGCGTTTCCCAAGAACACCGAGATCGAAACCATTCTGACCTTCTCTAATGATGCCGCCGGCGGACGCGGCGGCGGAGGCGGTGGACCGCAGCAGGGCCCTCCATCCATCGGCACCGGTGAAGCCGGCGACGGAGGCCGCGGGGGTGGTGGCGGTGGACGCGGCGGCGGCTTGTTCTCGGGAACCGTCGCGAGCGTGACTCCGACTGCCGAAGCCGTCACCATGCGCGAACACTATTCGCTGGTCGAACTGCCCGACGGCAATTTCAAGCCACGCATCGACGATCCACGCGCCGGCTACGGCGGATTGAATTTCGTCGATTACAGCGTGCCCATCGGCGATCCGATGGTGGTGCGCTACATCCGCCATCATCGTCTGGAAAAGAAGGACCCCAACGCGGCCATGAGTGAAGCCGTGAAGCCGATCCAGTATTGGGTGGATTCCGGAGCGCCGGAGGACGTGCGGAAAGCGCTGGTCGAGGGCGCGAGCTGGTGGAATCAGGCGTTCGAAGCGGCCGGTTTCAAGAACGCTTTCCAAGTGGCCGTGCTGCCTGACGGCGCCGATCCCATGGATATTCGCTACAACATGATCAACTGGGTTCACCGATCCACGCGCGGCTGGAGTTCCGGAGGAACTGTGAATGACCCGCGCACGGGCGAGATCCTCAAAGCCACCGTTACGCTCGGCTCCTTGCGCGATCGTCAGGACTACCTGATTTTCGAAGGTCTGCTCTCACCCTACACCACCGGCAGCGAGAAGCCCGACATTCTCTATCAAACGGCCCTGGCCCGTATCCGTCAGCTCGCCGCGCATGAAGTCGGCCACACCCTCGGACTCGGGCATAACTACTACGACAGCACCCAGGGATGGATTTCCGTGATGGATTATCCGCATCCGCAGGAGGCCCTGCGCGACGACGGAACCATCGACATCTCCCACGCCTATCCGCAGAAAATCGGCGAATGGGACAAGGTCGCCATCAACTACGGTTATCGCCAGCTTCCATCAGGCGACGAGCAAGCAGCACTGACCAGAATCCTGGACGACGCCTGGGCCAAGGATCTAATCTACATGACCAATCAGGATTTGCAAGCGCATCCGAAAGTCGATCAGTGGTCCAACGGCGTGAATCAGGCCGACGAGCTGAATCGCATCATGAAAGTCCGTCGCGCGGCGCTGAATCGTCTCGGCGTCGAGACCATCCGGAAAGGCGCGCCCATGGCAACCGTCGAAGAGCCGCTGGTGCCCATTTTCATGTATCACCGCTACTCTGTCGAATCGGCGGCGTCCATGGTCGCCGGTATCGATTACATCTACGGGATTCGCGGCGACGGCCGCACGCCGGTGAAATGGGAGACCGCCGTCAATCAGCACAAAGCGTTGGACGCGCTCGCCGCGACGCTCAAACCGTCCGAGCTGACCGTGCCCAAAAAAGCCCTCGACGCGATCCCTCCGCGCCCGCCCGGATTCGGCCGCCATCGCGAGCTGTTTCCGCGCACCACCGGCGACGGATTCGATCCACTCAGTCCCGCGATGGTGGCCTCCGACGTGACCATCGGATTCATACTGGAGCTAGACCGGTCCGCGCGCATGGTCGCGCAGCATGCAGTGGATCCATCGCTGCCTGGTTTGGCGGAGGTCATCGACAAGCTAACCAAAGCGACCTTCGACGCACCGGTTGCGAATCCGTATGAAGCCGAAGTCCGCCGTGCGGAAGAGCGCGTGTTGGTCGATCGTGTGATGTGGCTGGCAACCGCCTCGCCTAATAGTCAGGTGCGCGCGATATCGTCGCTCAAGCTTCAGAAGCTGGCGACGAGACTAAAGTTGTCGGTGCCCGGAAACGAATCCGACGAAGCGCAGAATACCTTGCTCGCCTCCGATATTAAACGCTTCCTCGATCGGCCCGACGCGCCCATCCGCTCGATTCACGCGCCCGATTCGCCTCCCGGCGCGCCCATCGGCGGTGATACCGGAATGGATTGGCTGGCGACACCTCCCATGTCGGCGTGCGCTGGCGCGATCTGCACCTGGAATGAGGGCGATCGCGACTGGTTGGGCTGGTCCACTCGTCCGCCGATGTGACGGTGGGGCAGGGCCACGCCCTGCCTGGCTCCCTCATCGACATCTCTTTGTGGGGCAGGCGATCCTGTCGCCTGCCAACACGGTGGGGCAGGGCCATGCCCTGCCTGGCTCCCTCATCGACATCTCTTTGTGGGGCAGGCGATCCTGTCGCCTGCCAACATGGTGGGGCAGCCACGCCCTGCCTGGCTCCCTCATCGACATCTCTTTGTGGGGCAGGCGATCCTGTCGCCTGCCAACGTGACCGCTCTTCGCTATCATGAACCTTAGCGTTTGATTTTCCGCACAAAGGTGAAACCCGCATGATTGCTCCGATATTGTTCCTGTTTATCGCGCAAGCGCAAGCCGAATCCCAAACCCAGCCGCCAGCCCAGCCCCAAGCTCAATCGCAAGGCCGCGGCGCTCAGACCACCACCACGGCGCCCGCGCCCGCTCCAGCCCCCGCTACCGAAGCAGCGCGCGGCGGAGGACGCGGCCGTGGAGGCGTTTCCGGTCCCGGACCCGCCATCGGTGGAGTGATCGACGAAACTCCGGTGGTCACGCACCACTCCATCCAAGTGGACGGCAAGACGCTGAACTACACCGCCACCGTCGGGCAAATGCCGCTCAAGGATTCCTCCGGAAACACCGAGGCGCATATTTTCTATATGGCGTACACGCTCGACGGCGTGCCCGACTCGACCAAGCGTCCGCTCACGTTCTCTTTCAACGGTGGACCCGGATCGGCCTCGATGTGGGTGCATATGGGCGGCATGGGTCCACGCAGCCCCAAGCTTCAGCCGACCGGTGGAATGCTACAGCCGCCGTACCAGATCAAGGACAACCAGGATACATGGCTCGATAAGACCGACCTGGTTTTCATCGACCCCGTCGGCACGGGCTACAGCCGCGCCAACACGATTGAAGTCGCGCGCCGCATGAACGGAGTGCAGGGCGATATCACATCCGTCGGCGAGTTCATGCGCATGTACATCACCCGCAATAGTCGCGAGCTGTCGCCGCTGTTCATCGCGGGCGAGAGTTACGGAACCTTCCGCGCCGCGGGCCTCGCGGGCTATTTGATCGATCGCGGCATTGCGTTCAACGGCGTGGTTCTGATTGGCACCACGCTGAATCTCGAAACCATCTGGAGCCGCAGTGACGATCTGGTGTATCAACTGGAATTTCCAACCTATGCGGCCGACGCCTATTATCACAAGAAGGTCGCTCCGGATCTTCAGCGCAAGGACATAAAGGCGTTTCTCAAGGACGCCGAAACCTTCGCGATGGGCGACTACGCGCTCGCGCTCAGCAAGGGCGACGATCTTCCGCCCGCCGAACGCAAAGCCACCATCGACAAACTGGTCCGCTTCACCGGCCTCGAAGCCCGCTATCTCGACGAGACCAATCTGCGATGGGACGTGCAGCATTTCGCGCGCGAACTTCTGCGCGACAAGCATCAGACCATCGGCCGTTACGATGGACGCCTCGCCGGACCTTCCGGCCTGAACACGGGCGAAACCAGCGAGTACGATCCGTCGAGCACTTTGATCACGCCTCCCTTCACCGCAGTTTTCACCGACTACATTCGCAATGAGCTCGGCTACAAAACCGACATGTTTTACTATCCCAGCGGCGGCGTTCAACCGTGGGATTACGGCTCGGGGAATCAGTTCGGCGACACCACCAGCATGCTGCGCAACGCCATGGTGAAAAATCCCTATATGAAGGTGATGGTGGCCGCGGCGTACTTCGACCTCGCGACGCCCTATTACGCGGTCGAATACACATTCACCCACATGGGCTTGAGCCCTGAAATGCACAAGAACATTTCCTGGGATTTCTACCAGTCGGGCCACATGCTGTATATCGACAGCGACTCGCATTCGAAGCTCAAGCACGATTTCTCCGAGTTCCTGACCAGCGCGTTGCCTTAGTCGTAGCAGTCCAGCCCCACCCGTCAGGGTGGGGATACTAACATGCCCCTCGCAGTTAGTACCGATCCGATCATGCTAGCCTTGGCTCAAGCCATGCACCTGAAGATTCGCCGCGCCGGGTTTGCGTTCGCGAGTCTAAGCTTTGCCGCGATCGCCCTGGTTTTTGGGTTGGGTTTCGTCTCGTCTCGCGCGATCTTCGCTCAAGAACCATCGCAGGGCTCACACGAGCGATCCGTCTGGGACGGCGTCTACACCGTACAACAAGCCGAGCGCGGCTCCGATCTCTACGGCCCCAAGTGCGCAGGCTGCCATGGTGACGATCTGGAGGGCGACGTCGTCGAGCATCCCGCGCTCGCCGGCGGCGACTTCATGTGGAAATGGAACGGGTCCACGCTGGAGCCGATCTTCGTAAGAATCCATCGCGACATGCCCATCAACAATGCGGGCTCGCTCACGCGGGATCAGAGCGTGGACCTGCTGGCATACATCCTCAGCATGAATCAGATTCCCTCGAGTCTTCGCGACCTTCCCTCCGATCCGGCCGCCTTGGCGCAGATCCGGGTGGAAGCGGCTAAACCGGATCGCAAGCAATAAACGCCCATTTTCCGAAAAAAGCCGCGAATTAAGGCAATTTATTTTGCTGTCACCGTAAGAATCGCATCGGGCGCGCTTAAAGAACTGCACCGTCCGCGTCGATCTGTAACCCAGAGGTATGCTGCGTGTCGATTTACGTTGTGTCCGCGCTATTTGCCTACGTGATTACTATGGCCTGCGCGCTGGTTGTCGCTAAACGAAGCACGAATTGGAGAATTCGTCTTTTGGCGTTCACGGTCGGCATGTTGCCTCTCTGCCAGGCCGTGGCATTGCTCGCCTCCAACCACATCTGGTTGAGCGACCAGGTCGCCGAGACCGCACAAGGATTTGAACTGCTGGTATGCGCACTCTGTCTGACGGCCATCCATCTCCTCAATAAGGAGAATCGCGATCGCCAGGACACTGATGCGAGGCTTCGTGTGGCTGAGTCGGCTCCCCAGCCGCGTAGCTCGCACGTCGCCTGAAAGCACTCCAGCCCGTCGCGCCTCGCTGACGGGCCGCGAAACGGTCTTCAGCGGCGCAACTGCCACGTATCCCGCGCACCCGCCGCCAATCCTGAAACCCGGCAACTCGAGAAGGTCAATTCCTAAGGATGTTCGCGTGAGTTCGCAGATTCGCTGCCGTTAAGGTATATTCTTCACATGAAGAATTTCTCGACCCTTGCCGCGATTCTCGTCGCCGCCGCCGCTCCCGTCTTTACTCCGCTCCTCGCCCAACCCAGCGCCACCGTGCTGCTCAAGCCCATCCGCGACGCCAATCAGCCGGTTGACGACGAGTACACCAAGAAGATTCGCGAGTACACCACCGAGACCTTCTTTAACTCGCCGCTTACCGATTATCTTCCCGCGTCGAAAACCGTGCCCACCCCTAAAGTTGTGCTGGGCGACGTCGCCGGCGCCCCCGGCATCCTGCCGTATTCGACCGAAGTCTACCGCTACATGCGCATGCTCGAAAAAGCCAGCCCGCGCGTGAAAGTTTTCACCATCGGCAAGACAGAGGAGGGCCGCGAAATGATCGCGGTCGCCGTCGCCTCGGAAAAATTGATCGCCTCGCTGGATGAGAATAAAGCGCGCCTCGCCAAGCTTGCCGACCCGCGCACCATCAATATGAACGACGCCGAGGCCGACCGGCTCGTCGCCGCGTCCACGCCGATCTATTACATCACCGGCACCATTCACTCGACCGAAACCGGCGCACCCACCGCGCTCATGGAACTCGCCTACCGCCTGGCTGTCGACGAAAGCGCCTACATCAAAGCCATCCGCGACAACGTGATCACGCTGATCACGCCTGTCGTCGAAGTGGACGGGCGCGACCGCATGGTCGACATTTATCGCTGGCATCTCGCCAATCCCGGCAAGGAATGGCCCAGCTTGATTTACTGGGGCCACTACGTCGCGCACGATAACAATCGCGACGCCATGGGACTCACGCTGGCGCTCACCCGCAATATCCTGAATACCTTCGTCGGATTCAAAGCGCAGGTCTTGCACGACCTGCACGAATCCGTCCCGTATCTTTACGACAACACCATTGGCGACGGCCCCTACAACGCCTGGATCGATCCGATGCTCGCCGACGAGTGGCAGATGATGGGCTGGAACAATGTCTCCGAAATGACCAAGTTCGGAATGCCCGGTGTGTTCACGCACGGCACTTTCGACACCTGGTCGCCCAGCTATCTGATGTTCATCGCCGCGACCCACAACGGAATCAGCCGTCTCTATGAAACTTTCGGGAACGGCGGCGCTGATACCGAAGAGCGCACCCTGCGCCCCAACGAATACGCGCGCACCTGGTTCAAGCAGAATCCGCCGCTGCCCAAAGCCAAGTGGTCGCAGCGCAACAACAACAACTACGAAGAGACCGGACTGCTCACCGCTCTCGCGTATTTTTCGGTGAACAATAAACTGTTTCTCCATAACTTTTATCTCAAAGCCAAGCGCTCCATCGAAAAGCCGTCGACCGAAGGACCGGCCGCCTACGTCTTCACGTCCGAGGATCCGCGCCCGGGCGCTCAAGCCGACCTGTTAAGGATGTTGCAGGATCAGGGCTGCGAAATTTCTCGCGCCACTGCGCCTTTCACCGTGCTGATGCCCGTCAAGCGGGCTCCCGCGCGTGGTGGCCGCGGCGGTCGTGGAGGTGGCGCGGCTGCGGCAACCGACGGCGCGGCTGCCGACGGCGCGCAAACTGCCGCCGCGCGTCCCGCGGAAAAACCGAAACCGGAGCCGCGCACTTTCCCGGCGGGCACTTATGTCCTGCGCATGGATCAGCCTTACAGCCGCATCGCCGACACGCTGCTCGACTATCAATACTGGGCCGTCAACGACCCGCAGAAGAGCATTTATGACGATACCGGCTGGACCTTCGGCGAGCTCGGCAATGTCCAGGTCGCGCGCGTAACCGACGTGAAAGTCTTAACGGCGTCCATGGATCGCGTGAAGGGACCCGTGCAATCGCCCGGCGGAGTCAACGGAACCGGCGGCACATTCTTGATCAATCACAATGCCGATAGCGCGCTGATCACTCTGCGCTATCGCTTCCCGAAAGCTTCGTTCGACGCCGCGGAGGAGCCCTTCGAAGCCGACGGGCGAAAGTACAACCGCGGATCGTTCATCGTAAAGAACGTGGATGCCGCCGAGCTCGCCAAAGCGGGCACGGAGCTCGGCGTTCCCGCCTATGCGGTCGCGTCGGCTCCCAGCGTCAAGACTCATCCGCTGCGCGCCGCGCGCGTCGCCATCATGCACACCTGGAACAACACCCAGGCCGAAGGATGGTGGCGTCTCGAGTTCGATCGCCTGGGCGTCCCCTACGAATACATTAACGTTCAGACGCCGGCCAAGATCAGCGACCTGCGTTCCAAATACGACGTGATCGTGTTCGGACCCGGCGGCGGCCGCGGCAATCCCGCGGGCATCATCAACGGAATGCCGATGTACGGAAATCCGCTGCCGTGGAAAGTCACCCCGCAGACTCCCAATCTCGCGCACACCGACGAGACGGACGATATCCGTCCCGGCATGGGCTGGATCGGACTGGAACATTTGCAGGAATTTGTGCGCAAGGGTGGGCTCCTGATCACCGCGACCGACTCCACCACTTTTGCGATCACGTTCGGAATGACGCCTGGCGTTTCGACGTCCAACGGCACCCGCCTCAAAGTCACAGGCTCTGCGGTGCGTTCGAAGTTGGTCGACGCAGCCAGCCCGATTGCTTACGGCTATAGCGATAACCTGGCGATTTTCGCCAAGGATCCGCCCATTTTCAACGTGTCGAATATGGCCGGCGGAGGCGGTGGTGGCGGCGGTGGGGGACGGGGCGGTGGAGGCGGTGGCGAACGCGCCACAGGTCGCGGCACGGCGGACGATGGCGACATTGTAATTGGACGCGCGCCGTCCGAAATCCCTGAACAGCCGCGCGGCGAAACCTGGGAGGCGACGCCGTTGACCGACGAGCAGCTTCGCAATCCCATCAACGTGATTCCTCCGGCGCTGCGGCCTCGCGTGGTCCTGCGCTACGCGAACGCGAATGAGTTGCTGGTGTCCGGACTGCTCGATAACGGCGGCGAACTGGCGCAGCACGCCGCGGTGATCGACGCTCCGTATGGACAGGGTCACGTGGTGCTGTTCTCCAACAATCCCTTCTGGCGCGCGGAAACCAAGGGCAGCTATTTCCTGGTCTTCAACGCGATTCTGAATTTCGACAACCTGAACGCCGGTCGCAAACTCGCGGATCGGTAGCCGAGTAACGCTGGCGGCCAAACGTCCAAGGCTAGAGGAGCTGAACCTGAAAGTCGCATTGGGCGGTGTCGCCTCCTGCCAACATTGGCTGTGGACCAAGCGGAACCGCCTGGACACCCGCTTCGAACTTGCCTATACCTACATTAGGGACGACCAAAATAGCAACTTGAATTGGGTTGGTTGGACGAAAGTCGATAAGGACGATTTCGTAAAGCGCTGCGCAAAAGTTATCAGATACACCTCGACTACTTTCGGCCGTTTCAACGGTCTTTGTAGCGGATATGACGCTGCCGTCAGCAATCTTCGCGAGCGCTCGGCGAGGGTGGACTTTTTGACCCTTAAGCCCCCATATCGCTGCAGATATACTAAGGCTACCGTTGATTAACGTCGCTTCTATCGGTGCGATTCCTTGCACGGCCTGCTCCAGGCTGGGCGTCCCCGTCGGAGGGTTGAAGTAGTGCGTGTCCCAGTAGATGTGACCGGTAATCGTTGTTAGCTCCGCAAAATTCGGATCTGGAATTGTGTTCATATAGCCCCTCTCCTAAATAGGGATTTCCACTTTCCCCGGTTAGTATACACTGGGCTGCCTCGGGGCGGACCAGCGGACTTAGGTATGGGCGTAGCCAGAACTTGAGAGCTCTCCGGGTCGATAGCTCGGCTGCGGTAGAATCAACCAAACTACATGCCTCTCGCCGCCGGCGACAAACTCGGCCCCTACGAAATCATTTCGCCCATCGGCAAAGGCGGCATGGGCGAAGTGTATTCCGCGCACGACCCTCGCACCGGCCGCGATGTCGCCATCAAAATCGCAGCCGAGCGCTTCAGTGAGCGCTTCGACCGCGAAGTGCGCGCCGTGGCCGCGCTGAATCACCCCAACATCTGCACGCTCTTCGACGTGGGCCCGGATTATCTGGTGATGGAGCTGATCGACGGCCAGACGCTATCTGACCGCATCAGAGACGGAGCGATTCCTCTCGAGGAATCGCTTAATGTGTCACGCCAGATCGCATCCGCGCTTGAAGACGCGCACGAGAAAGGCGTCATCCATCGCGACTTGAAACCCGGCAATATCAAGATCAAACCCGATGGCACGGTGAAAGTGCTCGATTTCGGCTTGGCGAAATTGGCGGCCGAGAAAAACGATTCCGCGTCGCCCGAAGTCTCCCCGACCCTGAGCATGACCGCGACGCGCGCGGGAATGATTCTGGGTACCGCCGCCTACATGTCGCCCGAGCAGGCGAAAGGCAAGACCGTCGACAAGCGCGCCGACATCTGGGCGTTCGGCGTGGTGGTGTATGAGATGCTCACCGGCGAGCGGCTCTTTCACGGTGACGACGTGACCGAAACCCTCGCCGCTGTCGTGCTGAAGGCTCCCGATCTGGAGCGAGCTCCCGTTGAAGTGCGCCGGCTGTTGAAGAAGTGTCTGGAGAAAGATCCCAAGAAACGGCTGCGCGATATCGGCGACGTGTGGGAGTTGCTGGACACTGGTGTGGGGCAGGGCCATGCCCTGCCTGTGGAGACGTCGCCACAGGGCATGGCCCCGCGCCACGGTAGGCTCCCGGCGTGGGCCCCGTCATGGCTTTTCTGGGCCTTCGCTGCGATCCTCTTCCTCGCTCTTGGCGCCACAGCCGCGTGGATCTACAAACCGTCGCCTCCGCTCGCCATCACGCGCTTTCCCTTCACGCTCGCCGAGGGCCAGGCCCTCAGTACGGCCTACGCTAATTTGGCGATTTCGCCGGATGGAACGCAGATGGCTTACGTCGGAAACAACCGGCTGTATCTTCGTTCCATGGCGGACCTGGAGGCCCGGCCGATTCCCGGGACCGACGGGGGCGGCAACGTATGGAATCCGGTGTTTTCGCCGGACGGCAAGTCGCTGGCCTTTTTCGAGCTTTCGGACGGGACCATCAGGCGAATCGCCATCAGCGGCGGAGCGGCGGTGACGGTCTCCAAGGTGGAGATCACGACGTTGGGCATGAGTTGGAGCGAGGATGGAATCGTATTCTCGCAATTCGGTAAGAGCATCCTGCGAGTTTCCCCTAACGGCGGCACGCCCGAGCCGCTGGTTGTCGCCAAGAACAACGAGATGATGGAAGGACCGCAGATGCTGCCTGGCGGCCAGGCCGTTATGTTCACGCTCGCGACCGGCGATAGCTTGACAACGGCCCCGTGGGACAAGGCGCAAATCGTCGTCCAGACCCTGAAATCCGGGGAGCGCAAAGTGGTTCTCGAAGGCGGCAGCGACGCGCGCTATGTGCCCACCGGCCACCTGGTTTTTGCGTTGAGCGGCGTCCTCTACGCCGTGCCCTTCGACCTGAAGCGTCTGGAGACAACCGGAGGGCCGGTGGGAATTGTGGAAGGGATCCGAAGGGCGTCCACAGGCGCGGCGCAGTTCGCCTTCTCGAATACGGGTTCGTTGATCTACATTCCAGGCCCCGTCTCGGCCGGCGGATCGGGGAAAAACGTTCTCACGCTGGTGGACCGGAAAGGCGACGTCGAGCCGCTGAAGGTTCCGCCCGGCGCTTACGCCGTCCCGCGCGTGTCGAGGGATGGGAAACGAGTCGCGTATCAAGTGGACGACGGCAAGGAATCCAGCATTTGGATTTACGAGTTATCCGGCGCCACCGCTCCGCGCCGTTTGACGCTCGCGGGAACGGGAGCGAACCGCAATCCCATCTGGTCTTCGCCCACGTCTTCCCGCGATGCCGAGCGGGTCGCGTTTCAATCGGATCGCGAAGGCGACCTCGGCATTTTCTGGCAGCTTGCCGACGGCACCGGTACGGCCGAGCGCCTTACCAAACCCGACAAGGGGGTTACGCACATCCCCGATTCCTGGTCTCCGGACGGGCAGACGTTTTCTTTTACCGAGGAGAAAAGCAACGCGGGTACGGTATGGATTTATTCGCTGCGGGACAAAAAAGCTACGCTATTTGCCGTAGCCCCGGGCGTCCTGCTTGGTAGTTCCACGTTTTCGCCCGACGGCCGCTGGGTGGCATACCAGGCATACCAATCAGGCAACCTGGGATCGAGCCGCGTCTATGTGCGGCCGTTCCCGCACACGGAGACCCTGTACCAAGTCCCGCAGGATCAGGATACTCATCATCCGCTCTGGTCGCCGGACGGGAAAGAGTTGTTTTACATCGCGGGACCCGGCTTATTCGGAAGTGTGAGCGTCACCACCAAGCCGAGCCTGAGCTTCGGCAGTCCGGTGCGCGCGCCCAAGGCGGGCTTTACCACGGCAAGCCCAGCGGTCGTCCGGCCCTATGACATCCTTCCGGACGGCAAACATTTCATCGGCGTCGCGCCTGCGGGACAGACGCAGGCCGGGGGTGGTCCGGCGCAGATTCAGGTGGTGCTCAACTGGTTCGAGGATGTGAAGCAGCGCGCGCCGGTGCGGTGAGGTTCACTAAATCGACGATCACAGGAAATTCCTGGAAAAGATCTCCTGCCGTGCCCGCTAGATAGCACTTTACCTCGCGTCAATTCATTCGCACATCGCTTACCCTGAAGCCGAGAGATTGGCGCAATCGTACGCTTCCAGTCCACCTACAGCCTGGCTCATTCTAGACACTGGCCTGTGCAACCGTTTGAGAGACGACGAGGGCCGCGCGCGTTACAGCGGTTTGGGAGCGCTTCCTTATTTTCTTTTTGAAGAGGATGAAATAGACGAAAGATCAGCTTGAAACAACCCGCATTTGGCGAATCGCGAAATAGAACCTAATAAACTGTTCGATTTTGCGTTTCCGCCTTGCTCGCGAACGAAAATCGCGGCTCAACCGGTGGGTCTCCCGGCCCCTTGTTGACGACGCGCGCCGTTACATATTCGCCGACAGCCGGACCATGCTTGAACCCGTGACCCGATCCTCCGCCCACCAGCCACACGTTCTCGAAATCCGGATGCCGGTCGATCAGGAAATCGCCGTTCGAAGTGTTCTCGTACTGGCACACTCGCGATTCCGTCAACGGCGCGTCCCGCAGGGCAGGGAAGCGCTCCGCCAGAAATTGCCGCGCCTGCTCGACGCTCTCCCGCGATACGCTCCGATCCCCGGAATCCGGATCGAACTCCGGCCCGTGCCGATCGAACGCGAGTTTCACCCCGCGGCTTTCCAGATCGGGAAACACATACGGCCCGCGCGGGTCCGTGAAATCGAGCCAGATGGGCATTTGCGGCGGCGCGAATCGGCAATCGCCGGCGGGCGGCGCGAAGAACAAAGCCTCCTGCCGTGTCGGATGGATTCGGCTTCCCAGCAAATCCGGGAACAGTTTGGGTAGCCACGGTCCGCACGCGAACACGAATTGCTCCGCGTGAATCGCTTCGCCGGACGCGGTCCGAAGCGACGTCAACTGGCCGTTTCCCATCTCGTGCCCATTGCGCGCCACCTCATCCCGACCGCACGCCTCCGTCATCCCGAGCGAAGCGAGGGATCTCGTGGATGGCGATAACACCGATTCCCGAGCGTATTCGACTCCGCGTCGCATCGCATCCTCCACCACCGCGGCGACGGCGCGGCGCGCCAGGAGTGCACCGCTTTCCGGTTCCAGAATGCCGAACACATCGCCGCGGCTCGTTTCGTCACCGAAGTTCATCTCGCGATTGCCACGCGTCTCGTCGTTGAGACTGATCTGGGGATACCGCCGAGCGAGTTCGCCGGCCGACAGAATCTCAATCGGCACCCCGGCCGCGCGAAGTGTTGCCCGCGTGGCGCACGTGTAGGGATCGTCCTCGCGCCCGATCCAAAGCACGCCCGTCTGATGAAACACTGTACTTGATGATGTGGGGCAGGCGATCAAGCGCGCAGGCCGTTCGTGCCGTTGCGCGCGATCCACGTCGCCTGCCAATCCGATTTCTGCGAACAAGCCTTTCCACAACTTAAGCGACCGCTGCGCCATCCGCGTGTAGATCGCATCCGCCCCATACCCCATGCGAATAATCCGGCTCTCGCCCCCCGAGCTCGACCGGCTGTGCCCTGGTCCCCACGCATCCACCAGCAGCACGCGGCGGTTCTCGCGGCGCAGACTCCAGGCCGTCCACGATCCAAACACTCCCGCGCCAATCACGGCTACGTCGTAAGCAGGCATGCGATCAGCCGATTGTACCGAAACCCGCACACGGCGATCTCATTCCTTCCGAGCCGCGACTGTCACTTTCCGAGCCGCGACTGTTTTGGCTATGGGTTCCAGAGCCAACGCGCGACAGCGCACGAAGGAGCGGAACGCTAACTCATATACCTTTGTACTAGCCTCGGATTATGCAATCCGGACGGCCGAGCCGCACCGCCTTGGCCGCGGCTTTTCACCGCGCTGCTCATCAGGTCCTCGAACAGGGACGCATCTTTCCCGATCCTTTGGCTCTGCGCATCCTCGGCAAAGACGGCGACGCCCTGGTTCGCGGAGTTGAGGACATCCGTGAAGCCGAGGAACGCCCGTCCCGCCGGCGCATGCGCATCTTCATCGCCGCGCGGCATCGTTTCGCCGAGGACGCATTGGCGGCATGGCTTGATCGAAGGGTTGATCAAGGCGTCGTCGATAAAGGTCGCCGTCAGGTCGTCGCGCTCGGCGCCGGTCTGGACACCTGGGCGTACCGAAATCCGCGTCGCGATACAGCGAGCGCAACGTCAGGCGACCGCCTCCGCGTCTTCGAAGTCGACCATCCCGCGACGCAGGCCTGGAAGCGCCAACTTCTCGCGGACGCGGCGATCCCTATCCCCAGCTCGTTGACCTTCGCTCCCGTCGATTTTGAAAAATGCACCTTGGCCGATGGCCTCGCCGCCGCCGGTTTCGACCGCGCACAGGCCACGTTTTTCACTTGGCTCGGCGTGGTCCCCTATCTGACCGAAGAAGCCGTGTGGTCCACTCTCGGCTTCATCGCGAATGTGGGGCAGGCGATCTTGTCGCCTGCCGATATTGGGGACCAGGCCGGCACCAGGAAGAGCACACTGCCAGGGAAGGGAACCCAGGTGGTGTTCGATTACGGCGACCCTCCCGATTCGCTTCCCGTCGAAATGCGAGCCGCCGCCGAACGCCGCGCCGCTCGCGTTGCCCAATGGGGCGAAAAGTTCCTGAGTTATTTTGATCCCGAAAAACTCCATGCCAAACTGCGCTCGCTCGGATTCAAGGAAATCGAGGACTTGGGCCCGCGCCAGATCGCGTCCCGATACTTCCCCAGCCGCGCGGCATCGATGCCCGAAAGAGGAGGTCACATCCTCCGCGCATCGACACGCTCGCACTGATCGCGTTCCACCCCGGCCACCAGCCCCACCCGTAAGGGTGGGGCTTCGCAACCGATGTGGGGCAGGCAATTTTGCGTGCCGCCCTTTAGGCGACTATTCACAACCATCACACCCCCGAACTATCGAACTTGAACTCCTGAATCAGCGGCGGCCTCTGATCGTAATCGCTATATCGAATCCATCTCGGCCGCACCACGAAGTGCACGATCCCCGGCCAGCTCAAGCGCGCCGGTCCGTCGGGCCACGCTTTAAAATACGCCTCGAAATATACCTTCTGATGTTCGCCGCCGCCGAGTTCCTCCGCCACGCCCTCGTACTGAACCGTCTTCTCGCCCGCCCATCCGATCGAGAAAGAGCACGCCGGCCGCGCGACCAGGTTACGATATTTTCGAGAACTCTTGACCGTGTCGAATACGATCTCCAGCTTTTTGGTGACCGCGATCCCAACCAATGCCGATTGCGGTGCGCCCGATTCGCCAATCGTGCCGAGGACCCCGTACTTGCATCCTGCTATGAACGTGTAGAGATCGATCTCACTCATTCGAGCCTCCAGCCCCGTCCGTCGGGTCCTGCCGACCAGCCGAGCGTCTAGCCTTCGGGTGGCCAACGCTGCGCCCCGTGAATCACATTCACGATCTCCACAGCATCCGAGCGGTCGAGGACGCGATAAACCACAATGAAGGGCAACGGCGGCAACGGCAATTCGCGAGTACCCTCACCGCGCCCAAGCCTGCCGCTGTAAGGGAAGTTTCCGAGCGCGCTGGCGCGGTCATAATCGATTCGGCGACTCGCTGAGCGGCGTCAGGATTGTCCTGGCAAATGTAGTCAACGATGTCTCCGAGATCGGCCGCCGCGTCAGGTGACCAGCGAATCTGCATCTAACGCTGGAACATTTTTTGAAGCCGCGTTCCCATTTCCTCGTGACCGATAAACTCGCCCCGATCCAGCTTGCCGAGGCTAGCCGTCACCTTCTGCCGGAGCCACGCATCGTGATCGACATAGTGCGCGACAAGCTGCTGAACGTACTCGTCTGAGTCGCGCCGGTTCTCAGCGGCAACGCGGTCAACCTTGGCTTGCAATTCTGGACTGAAGTGTGCTTCCACGCTTCTAGCCTACCTCACCGCTTGGCCCCCTTGAAACCACTATTGCGGCTGCGCAACCAACCCACTATTCTAGTACTACTAATTCAAACATCCAGGCAGCTTTGTGTCATCCCAGCGAACCAAACTCCAGGAACGTTACGAGCTGAGAGAAACCCTCGGCCGCGGAGGCATGGGCATCGTTTACAAAGCGTATGACCGCCTGATGAATCGCGAGGTCGCCCTCAAGACCATCCTCGACATCGACAACCCCGAAATGCTGGCGCTGTTCTACAAGGAGTGGAGCACGCTCGCGACCATGGTCCATCCCAACGTCATCAACATTTACGACATCGGCGAATTCGAGCACGACGGCTTCGTCAAGCCGTTCTTCGTCATGCCGCTGCTGCCCGGCGTCACCCTCGACAAGCTGATCAAGGAAGCCAGTCCCCGGCTGAGCGTTGCGGGCGTGCTGGCGATTGTCGATCAGGCCGCGCGCGGCCTGCAAGCCGCGCATGAACAGGGCCTGATCCATCGCGACGTCAAGCCCAGCAACATTTTCGTGATGGACGACGGTTCGGTGAAGATCATCGATTTCGGAATCGTGCGCTCCGCCTCCGCGCATTCCAAGACCACGCTTAAAGGCACGCTGTATTACATGGCGCCCGAGCAGTTGGACATGAAGCCGCCCAGTCCGCTGTCGGATATGTTCGCGCTGAGCGTGGTCACTTACGAAGCCTTGACCCGGCAGCGGCCGTTTCGCGGATCGAGCGACGGCGAAGTAGTCGAATCCATCCGCAAACACATTCCGCCGCCCGTTTCCGAGTTGAATCACGAAACCGGGTTCTCCATTAGCCAGGTGGTTCACAAGGCCATGGCGAAGCAGCCGTGGCATCGCTTCTTCAACGTGCGCGAATACGGCGACGCGCTGATGAAGGCGATGCGCAATGAGCCGCTGGAATATTTCGACGCCACCAAGATCAAGCCGCGTCTGGAGCGCGCCGCGACGAGTTACGAAAAAGGCGACTACGAGTTTGCCTCGGAAGTCTTATCGGAGCTCGAAGCCGAAGGCCATCTGGATCAGGGGATCGCCCTGCTGCGCGGGCAGGTGGATCAGGCCGTCCGGCAGATTCGCATGAAGCAGATGCTCGAAAACGCGCGGCGGTACTATGAAGCAGCCGAGTATCCTCTGGCGCTGCGGAAAATCCAGGAAGCCCTCGACCTGGATCCCACCGACGCCGCGGCCTTGTCGCTCAAGAGCCTGGTGGAGCGCGAGCGCCGGGAAAAGAAAATCTCGGAATGGGTCACGCTGGCGCGCCAGCACATGGAAAACCAGGCTTTCCGGCAGGCGCGGGAAGCGCTCGACAACGTGCTTCAGTTGAAGCCCAATGACACCGAAGCGCTGAGCTTGGCCGCCGAGGTCGGCCGCCGCGAGAAGGAAGTCGCGCAGATCCGCGAGCAAAAAATCAAGCTGTATCAGGCCGCCATGCAAGCCTGGGAAAAAGGCGATGTGACCGCCGCGCTCACCAAGCTCGAAGTTCTGATTGCGATGGATCGGGATCAGCCCGAAGCCGATACCGGCCGCAGCAGCAGTTACCAGGGTTTCTATAACAAGGTTCACTCCGAACACAATCTGCTCAAGAATTCGCTGGAGGAAGCGCATCGCTCGCTCGCCGCGGATAATTTCGAAGCCGCGCTCGCAATTTGCCGCCAGTACCTGGCCAAGTATCCCAATCACGTCCTGTTCCAATCCCTCAAATTCGACGTGGAGGAGCGGCAGCGGCAGGGGCTGTCGCGCATCATCGCCGAAACCGACCGGCGTGTGGAGGAAGAGCGGGATCTCGATCGCCGCCTGGCGATTCTCGAAGAGGTTTTGCGATTGTATCCCGCCGAGCCTCACTTCGAGCGCGCCATCCAACTGGTTCGCGACAAGCGCGACCTGGTGAATTCGATCGTCACCAAGGCGCGCTTCTTCGAGGAGCGCGGGCAGTTCGTCGAAGCCCTGGATCAATGGCAGATTCTGAAATCGATTCATGAGAAGCAGCCCGGGCTCGCTTTTGAGATCGAACGCATGATCCAGCGCCGGGATCAGCAGGCGCTTCAGAATTCCAAAGCGCGCTGGGTGGAGCAGACCGACAAGTACCTGGAGGGCGGCGACTACGACCGAGCGATGAAGACCATTCAGCACGCACTGATGGAGTTTCCCAATGAAGCGGAACTGGTGGAGCTCAAGAAGCTAGTGCACCGGCACCAGGAGCGCGCTGCCCAGGCCGCCGGGCTCTTAGGTCGCGCCCGCGAAAACAGTGAAAAGGGTTCGGGCGAGCAGGCTCTCGCGGATTTGCGGGAAGCCTATCAACTGGACGCGCGCAATTCCGTGATTCGGACCGTGCTGGTGAACACGCTGCTGGAACACGCGCGGAAATCGATGGAGTCGAACCCATCCATCACTGATAGCGCCCTTCAGGAAATCCTTCAGCTCGATCCGGGACATGTTCCCGCGCGCAGCCTGGCGACCCAATTGGCGGACCAGCGCCGCGAGGAGTTCATCGCGGGGTGCCTCTCCCAGGCGCGCCGTTTGCAAACCGAAGGCGATTTCAGCGGCGCGCTCGCGGTCGCCGCCCAGGGGCTCGCGTCCTATCCCAATGAGCCGCGTCTCCAGCAATTGCAGGCGACCTTGAATCGTGTTCAGGATGCCTCGCAAAGAACCAAGGACGCGACGCGGCCGCCCACTCCCTCGGTCGTCCCCATTTCGGCTGGTGGACCGCCGCCGGTCCCACCGGTTCCTCCTCCGGCGATCAACGCTCCCGCTACTCCGCTGCGCTCTCCAGGTTGGCCGCCGTCATCGCCCTCGCTGCCATCGGCTTCAGGAACGACGGGATCGAGCAGGACAGGCGACACCACCACGGCTTCCGGAGACATGAACGAGGAAACCGCAACGGTGTTCATGCCGACCCTGACCGCAACTGGCGAAGCGAACACTCGAGCACAAACCCAACCGCCGGTCGCGCCTCCGCCGAAAAAACCGGCATTCACCGGATTGCAGGGAGTGCTCTTCGCTGTGGCCGCGGTATTGATATTGCTGCTCGGCGCGGCGGTGGTCTTGCGGAAAAAGCTCGCGCCGCCACCGGTTCCCGCGCCGGCTGCGGCCAGCCTCAAGGTGAATCTGCGATCGACCCCCTCCGGAGCCGAAATCAGCGTGAACGGCAATTCCTGCGGGACGTCGAATTGCGAACTCACGCTCGCGCCGGGCGAGTATCGCGCCGAAGCGAAGCTGGTGGGTTATCTGCCGGCCGCCACCAAATTCACCATCGGCGCGGGGCAATTGAGCATTCCGGATGTGAACCTCACGCTCGCGCCGGTTCCGGCGTTGCTGACCATCACTACCGATCTGACCGACGGCACGGTGCAGCTCGACGGCGCTTCGGCGGGCGAGATCCAGGGCGGCAATTTTGAGTTCGTCACGCTCCCACCCGCCCAGCACGTCATCTTCGTTCAAAGCGGGCCGTTCAGCTCCAAACTGACTCTCGATATCGCCGACGGCGCGACACCCAAGGTCGCCGCTTTCGAGACCAACGCCATGCACGGATTCGTGGTGGCGCATTCGGGAACGGCGGCCCGCGTGTATGGAGCAAACGATGGAGCCAAAGTGTCGCTGGACGGAAAGCCTGTGGGCGCGCTGACCGCGGAAGGGCTGGAGCTGAAAGGTCTGGCGCCGGGCGCGCATGAGGTGCTGCTCGAATCGCCGGCGGGTTCCGCGCGCGCCACTTTCGATGCCGGTCCGGCCACCGGCGTCGTGGCCGCGCTGATGTCGCGGCAGAATATCGGCGTCCTGGAGATTTCGACCAATGAGGACGGCGCCGGCATCTACATCAATGGCGAGAAGATCACGCGCACTACCAGGAACGGCAAAGCCGTCCTGAATCTGCCGCCGAAAACCTACGTCGTTCGAGTGCAGAAAGACGGGTTCGTGACCCCGCCCGAACAGTCCGCCGACGTGCCCAAAGCCGAATCGCGGCATCTGGACTTTCGCTTGGTCGCGGCGCGCGCCGCGCTGCAAATTCATCACGGCGTCGCGGGCTCGGAGGTTTTCGTCGACGGCAATCGCCTGGGAATCGTGAACGCCGCGGGCGAATTCTCGGCGGCTTATATCGCACCCGGCCGTCACACGGTTGCTCTGCGGCAGGAACGCCACCAGAGCGTTCAGTCCGACCAAAACTTCGCGGCCGGCAAGACCATCGACCTTGACGGCGCCCTTCCCAGCCTGCCGGGCACGCTGCGGATCGAAGTCACGCCCGCCGACGCCCACGTCCGAATTCGCAAGCAGGGCGATTCGCAGGACCAGGATGTTCACGACCTAAGCTTGTCGCTCCCGGAAGGCTCGTATACAGTGAGCGCGTCGGCGCCGGGCTATCAAAACGGGCAGACCACCGTGCGCGTGTCCGCCGGGACGCCGGTGACGGCGCCGCTGGCGTTGCGGCGCGTGGAATCCGCGTCGTCCAAGGGAACCACTCCCGCGACGGCTCCGGAAGGCCCCCATCCGGCTTTCGCGCTCGACGATTGGCTCAAGTTTGGATGGAACCGCGATGGTGTCACCATCACGCGCCAGGGAGGGGAATTCGTTTTGGGGCCGCCGGATTTAACCAAAGCGACCGTTCAGTTCACCGTGATTCTGCTGAGAGGGAAGCGCATCGAATGGGTGGCGGCGTATCGCGATAAGAACAACTACGATCTGTTCCAGTTCGACGATACCAACTTCACCAGGACCCCGGTCGAGAACGGAAAGCACGGCAAGACCGTGAAGGTCCCGCACGGCGTCAAGCGGGATGGCTACAACACCTTTGCGCTCCACATCTCGCCGCTGGGGATCGTTCACATGATCCTGCGCGACCGGCAGTGGAGGCAGCTCGACGAGTGGCAACCGGCGGAGGGCGTGAGCCCCGGCAAATTCGGGTTCCACATCCCCGGAAAAGATCAGATCTCGCTGAGCGATTTCCGCATCACGCCGAATTAGACGGGCTCTCCGTTTCCGCGCGCATGAGCGGCTCATGGAACAAGGGGCCGATGTGTTACGATTGCTCGTCTGCGAGGTGTTTCGTGATCCCGAGTTCAGGGTCCAATCTCGGATTGCCGGGACCCGCGCCAACCTGCGATGAGCCTGTCATGGTTCACGTCCTGTTCATGGACATCGTCGGCAGTACGTCCCACACGACGGACCAGCAGCAGCGGACCAACAGTCGCCTCAACGCCCTCGTAGCGAACACCAGGGAATTTCAAGAGGCGCAGGGAAGAGGGGAACTCATCACGATCCCAGCCGGGGACGGGATGGCGTTGGTCTTTCTGCGGAAGCTGGATGGGCCGATGCGATGCGCCGTCGAAGTTGCGAACGCGCTGCGCGCGGATGCCTTCTGTGAACTTCGAATGGGTGTCCACAGTGGGCCGGTCATCGTGGGACCGGACATTAACAATCGCCCCAATGTCGACGGGGCGGGAATCTATCTGGCTTCCCGCGTGATGAGCTGTGGCGGCAGCGGGCATGTTCTCCTAACGGGAACCACCGCTGAACAACTCCGTCACCTCAGCGCCTGGAAACAAGGCCTGCATTACCTGGGAGAGTATCGTGCGAAGGAGGATCGGCTCCACGTTTGGAGCTATCGGTACGGCGATATTGGCAGTGGGGCACCTCTTAAAGCGCAATCCTGGCAGGCATATCAACGACTCCGTCTGCTTGTTGTTATTACCGGTGTGGTAGTGCTAGCCAGTGCTGTGGCTGCATCGGTACATTTTCTGATCGAGCGATCGATCCCACAACGCGCCTTTGCCCATTTTTTTCCCGTTGAGCCCGCGCCGCCCATGCCCGCCCCGCCCGCGCCCTCGCGAAACTGGCAGCAGCTCTCTCGCCCCCAGGCTTCCGATCTGCGCGGCTACACGCCGCCCCCGCCCCCGACGATTGTGACGGTCCCGCCCTTCACTCTCGGAGATTGGCTCGATCTCGGATGGGTTCGCGATGGCGACGCGCTGGTCAAACAGGGCGGCGACTTCCAGCTCGTTCCGGAGGATCTTTCCAAGGCCACGATCGAATTTACCGCACGCGCACTTAAGGGCAAGCGCCTCGAATGGGTGGTCGCCTATCGCGACAAGAATAACTACGATCTGTTCCAGATGGACGATACGAATTTCACCCGGACCCCCATGGACAATGGAAATCGCGGCAAGACCGTGAAGGTCCCGCACGGGGCCAAGCGCGATTCCTACAACATTCTCTCCATCAAGATTACGCCGCAGAGCATCGTCCACTCTATTCTGCGCGACCAGCAGTGGAAGACGCTCGACGACTGGCAACCAGCGGAGGGCGTGACCAGTGGCAAATTCGGGTTCCATGTCCCCAGAAAAGACAAGATCTGGCTCACCGATTTCAAGATCGTGCGGAATTAGGAACGGAAAAGGGACTGACCACTCTGTCCCACTCCTAATTAGTTCAATCCTCGAAAAGGTCCGATAGTGGACAGAGCGGTCTGTCCCCTTTTTCAGGTCTTACGAGCCGCGACCGTTTGCCGCAGGCAACTAACGCGGCAGCGGACAAGGGCGGTCTTAAAAGGGAGGGTTTTAAAAAGGGAGCGGGTAGAGCAGAAGTAGCTCCCGGATCCAACCGAGCAGAAGGCGGCAGCGACCCTCCATTCCAGAATGGACAAGGTGACTAAGTTCATCCCCTTTTGGGTGAAACTCGCCGTCGCTATCGCTCTCGGTCTCGGGACCATGATCGGCTGGAAGCGCATCGTGGTAACCGTGGGAGAGAAGATCGGCAAGACGTATCTGACTTACGCGCAGGGCGCATCGGCGGAGTTGGTGGCCGCGGCTACGGTTATCATGGCCTCGCAATATAATCTTCCCGTGAGCACCACTCACGTGCTGTCGTCCGGGGTCGCGGGCACCATGGCCGCGAACCACTCAGGGTTGCAGATGCAAACGCTCAGAAATCTCTTGCTCGCCTGGGTGCTGACGCTACCTGTGACGGTGCTTCTGGGCGCGGGGATCTTCGCCTTCGTCTTGAACGCTCTGCTTCGGTTCGGAGTCAAATAGAATCCGCGCTCAGTAGTTGCCTGGACTCGTTATTGAGCTGAAACATTGCCGTGGCAGAAAGTCCGCAGAATCGAAAACCGACGCTCAGCCGGAGGGAAACGGGCGCTTTTACCCGGATCGCGCGCGGCTGCTGTCACGTGCCAGGTGCCCGCACGCCTCCTTACTGCGGATTGACCTCCGTGAAGTGGAATCCACTCACAGCGGTCCTCGGAGATAAACTGTCCAGCACTCGTGCGGTTTGCCGCACGATCAGGCGTCGATACGACCAGGCGTCGAAAAAAGGAGAGAGATATGTGTGATCAGGATCATTTTGACGAGGAGCGGGAACAATTCGAAGCTCGCGGGCTGGTGACGCGCAAGCAATTCGGCATGATGCTGGGAGCCGGCGTGGCCATGACGCTGCCGCAAGTCGCGAACGCGGCGGCGGTGACTGAAGCGGAGGTGACCGCAACGACGCCGGAGCACTAATAATCCGCCGCCCAACCTTGATTGGGCGCCGGGGGTCATATAAGGTTGAGCTGGAGGGTGCCCTGGACGTCCATTTGATCGACGGCACATACGAGTTGTTCCGCCACTATTACGCGCTGCCGTCCGCGCGTGATCGGGACAATGGCGAGGTTGCCGCGGTTCGAGGCGTTCTCGCGTCAGTGCTAGGCATGCTCAGAGACGGCGCGACGCACGTCGCGGTCGCAACCGATCACGTCATCGAGTCATTCCGCAACCAACTGTGGGACGGATACAAGACCGGCGAAGGCATGGACGCCGACCTGCTCGCTCAGTTCCCGTTACTCGAAGAGACCCTCTCGGCGGCAGGTGTGATCGTCTGGCCGATGATTGAGTTCGAGGCGGACGATGCGCTCGCGGCCGGGGCGATGGCTGCGGCTCGCGATCCGCGTGTCGAACGCGTGATCATTTGCACTCCGGACAAAGACCTTGCACAATGCGTTCGAGGTACCCGCGTGGTTCAGTTGAATCGCCGAACCCGGGTCTTACGCGACGAGGCCGGCGTGATCGAAAAGTTCGGCGTCTCACCGGCGTCGATCCCCGACTATCTCGCACTGGTCGGCGATGCGGCTGACGGCTATCCAGGGCTGCCCGGCTGGGGGGCGAAATCGACAGCGGCTGTGCTCGCCAAGTTTGGGCATCTCGAATCGATCCCCGCGGACCCAAGTGAGTGGAAGGTGAACGCGGCCAACGCGAGCGCTCTTTCACAAACGCTTTCACGTGAGCGCGATCAAGCGCTGTTGTTCCGAACACTCGCCACGCTTCGCACCGACATCGCGCTCTTTGACAATGTAGATGAATTACGGTGGAGCGGCCCAACGCCCGCCTTGGACAAACTCGCGGCACGATTTGACGCGGCGATCACCGAATCGAAGTCGCCTGAGGGACGACGGTCGCGTTAGCACATTCATCTTCTTGAACTAAGCTGGCGCGCGAAGTGCGCAGCCGCTACTGAGCTAGTCATCGTCGAGCGCGTCATGAAAAATTATTTATGGAAAATCCTTTGACGGTTTGCGGAATTCGTGAGATAATCGAATCGTGTTAAGGCTGTATACATATTCGGGTAGCGCGCGCGGGCAAATGATGCTCACGCCGGCACAACCGCGGATATCTGTGGCCAAAGACACAACCACGATTCACAGCGGAGCGTTTGGCGTCACGCCAAATACCCGACGTGGGCAGGTCGCCGTTAGACCGTAAGCCCCAAACCCAATCATTTTTCTATTTGCGGGCAGAGGTGTAGCTGGTGCATGCTCATAACTTCTGAGGCGCCACACGTACAGACTGTTAATGTCCGTTGTGTACGATAACAACGTTCAATTTCCCAAGTCCGCATCCACTTATTGCCGGAGTAGCTTAAGAGGAAAAGCTCTGGTCCTGTAAATCAGCGTTGGGATTTCAAGTATCCCCTCCGGCTCCAGTTATTAAATACTCTGGGTGGCTAACTCATCGTCTCGCCCAGATCTATGCGGGGTTGACCGAGCGCCTTAGGTGGCAGTCTTCCAAACTGCAAAGCCGGGTTGGACTCCCGGACTCCGCTCCATATTCGGGGTGCTAGCTCAATGGGAGAGCAGTCGGCCTGCAACCGACCGACGAGAGTTCGATTCTCTCGCATTCCACCAAATTGCGTGACGGTGGCCGAGTGGTTTAGGCGGCAGCCTGTGGAGCTGTCCACGAGCGTTCAATTCGCTCCCGTCACCCCAGATGTGGCCGTCGTCCAAGGGATAGGGCTTCGGTTTCCTAAACCGAAAATCGGCGTTCGAGTCGCCGCGGCCATACCAGTTGTGTTCGTGCCGGCGTAGCTCAATCGGAGAGAGCAGTCGCATCCGAAGCGACAGATTTGCGGTTCGAATCCGCTCGCCGGTTCCAGTTCTTTGACATTTGAATTTCGTTGTTGCGGAGTGGAGGAGTCTGGTCAACCTCGTCGGCGTCGGAAGCCGAAGGGCGCCGGTTCGAATCCGGCCTCCGCAACCAATCGGGAAGTTAAGGAGCCTGGCTTACCTTATCTGTCTTGGAAGCAGAGTCACGTGGGTTCGAATCCCACCTTCCCGACCATTTTTCATTCCGAGATAGCCAAGCTGGGAAGGCACCTCACTGTTAATGAGGCCATGCGCAGGTTCGAATCCTGCTCTCGGAGCCACGGGCGAGTGGCTCGATCCGGTCCGAGCGCCGGTCCTACAAACCGGAGGTTGAAGGTTCAAATCCTTCCTCGCCTACCAATTTACCCACTCGTAGCTCAGTGGTCGAGCAATCGGCTGATAACCGATCGATGGATGTTCGATTCATCCCGAGTGGACCATGCTCCCGTCGTTCAAATGGATAGGACTGTGGTCTTCTAAACCGCGAACGCCGGTTCGAGCCCGGCCGGGAGTTCCAGAAATGCAAATAGCGATCGTAGTAATGACGAGCGTAATGCTCGTTTTGATGAATAGGAAAAAGTAAATGCGCCGAGGTCGGTTAGTGGTAAGCCGCCAGTCTTTGAAGCTGGCTTCGACCGTTCGATTCGGTCCCTCGGCGCCATCCCTCTCTAGCTCAGCGGGAGAGCAGCAGGCTCATAACCTGAAGGCGCCTGGATCGTCACCACGGAGAGGGACCAAGCAGGCGTGACAGATCGGATTTATGTACTCGCCTCTTAAGCGAGATCAGGCTGGTTCGATTCCAGCCGCCTGCACCAGTTCCCGGGTCGCTACCACCAGCGGAGGTGGACTCGCCTTTTAAGCGAGACGCGGTGGGTTCGAACCCCACGCGGCCCACCAGGTTTACGATAGCGCTATCTTCCGCTGGCGCTAGCATGTCCCGTTGGTCCAATGGAACAAGACACAACGCTACGAACGTTGAAATTCGGGTTCGAGTCCCGAGCGGGATACCAAGTTCGCGGGGTCGAAGGCAAAGCGGCCGAGCCGCCTCCCTGTCACGGAGGAGAAAGCGAGTTCGAGTCTCGTCGATCCCGCCAAAGTTGACCGTCGAAACTTGACACCGCGCACCACTACTAATAACGCGCGGCGGCGGTCATTCGATTGTGGCTGGACAGCTGAGATGGACTAGCATCGGTCTGAAAAGCCGACCACGGAGATTCGAGCGCTCCTCCAGCCACCAAAGTTTGCAGGGGATTAGCAAAGTGGGAATGCATCTGGCTCTGAACCAGACACGACGAGGTTCGATTCCTCGATCCCCTGCCAATAAAATATCTTGCTGAATTGCAAGACCGAGGTTATACTAATCATATGAACCGCGCACTATGTTTATCCCTCCCGCGCGCCCGCTACTGGTCACGTCACTCGCGACTCAGTTTGCGTTCATATTGTTCCCTCTAAATCTTTTTTGCACTCGATCCTGAGTGGCTAAGGGGCGGATTGCAACCCCGCTATTGCAGGTTCGATTCCTGCCGAGTGCTCCACGTGGGCCGGTGGTGGAACGGAAGACACGCTGGTCTTAGGAACCAGTGCTTCGGCGTGAGAGTTCGAATCTCTCCCGGCCTACCAAGTTCTTTGACAACGGAGGGTATGGGCAGATTGGTAGCCCAGCAGTCCTGAAAACTGCCGCACCGAAAGGGCACAGGAGTTCGAATCTCCTACCCTCCGCCATTTTTTTCGCTCGGGTGCTCCTGGGAGAGCAGGCGGATTCCAATCCCGCCGCACGGCGTTCGAATCGTCGCCCGAGTGCCAACGGAGAGCGAGGCAGATGGTAAGCCACCTCACTGCTAACGAGGGAAGCGTTCACGCGCGACTGGGTTCGATTCCCAGGCTCTCCTCCAGGTTTCGAGCATCAGGCAGATACGGCATAGCTGCGGCGGTCTGTAAAACCGTTTCCCAACAGGGAGTCCGTGTTCGAATCACGGGATGCTCACCAAAGTTCGGGGTCAGTGCTGGAATTGGTAGACAAGCCGGATTTAAATTCCGGCGCCGTAAGGCGTGGGAGTTCGAGCCTCCCCTGACCCACCAGTTTCGCGCCTGTAGCAGAACGGTAAATGCGGGGCTCTCAAACAGCCCGTCACACTGAAGGTTCGAATCCTTCCAGGCGCACCACTTCACTTCATGGGATTAGCCATTGCTCAAACAAATCATGCCCGTCCAGAAAACTCGCGGTTCGCCGTCGACACTTTTACTTTCTCACCGTTCTTGATAAAGAGGGGAACGCGGATCTCCAGACCCGTCTCCAGCGTGGCCGGCTTGGTGCTGCCGCTTGACGAGTCCCCCTTCACGCCCGGTTCCGTTGAGGCGACTTCTAGCTCGACGAACATGGGCAGTTCTAGACCGATGGGATTCCCGTTGTACTTGAGCAACTCGATCAGGGTGCCGCCAATCAGGAAGTCCAGTGCGCTCCCGACGACCGCCTCTGAGAGAGTGAGGGTTTCGAAGCTTTCCTGGTCCATGAAGTGAGACCCCTGGGGGTCGCTATATAGATATGATGCCGAGACCAACTGGAGATCGGGCTCCTTGAACTTGTCACCCGCTTTGAAGGTTTTCTCAAAGACCGCGTTGGTGAGAAGGTTGCGAATCTTCAACCGCACTAGTGTCTGGCCGCCACGAGCGGTAGGCGTGTTCACCTCCGCTTCCAGGCAGGAGTACGGAGTGTTATCGAACTCGAACAGAGTCCTGCGCTTCACGTCAATCGCTTCGATCAATGTGGCCATAAAATCAGTTTTTCGGTGCGATCGGGTACCCCTGCCCTAGATACTCCCAAGCCCGGGGCAGGATTTGCTGTTTCACGCGCCATCAGTTTGACCGGTATTTCGCGCGAATAACTGATAATGATGGCGCTTGACTGCGAGTACTCTGGGCGGTCACGATCGCCCCTTACCGGCGCGGGTAGGCCGAAATTGAAACTGGCGGCGGCTACTCCGCTTTGGGCGCGTCGGGCGTTGCTACCGGAACAATGTAGGTAAAGAAACCGATCATCATTTCTTCCCAGGTCTGATCGCCCCAGTGGACCTCTTTGGTCGGGTCCGGATTGTACTTGTTGTTTGGCGAATTGTCGAAGTGCGCCACACAATCGATTCGCGCGCCCTTCGGCACGTTGAGCACTTCCTTCAAATCGTATTTCAACTGCCAGTTGAAATCGTACCTGGGAACATTGAGGAGCACCTCTTGGCGGCCGTCAGGATAAGTGATGGTGTATTTGAAATCCTTGCCGCGGACATGCATGTGCGGCATCAGATCGATGATCTGAGTATCGGTCTTGGCGGTCCAACTCGACTTCGTTTCGTAGTTCGAATCCCCCGGAGGAATCTTGAGAGAAAACGACACCGCCTGCCCCGTACCCGACGCATACTTCACGGGAGCCTTGGCGAATCGCAGCCCTACGTAAGAGCGATCCTTGTAGGCAGTGCCATTGGGCGTGTAGTGAACTTGAAACCTGAACGAGGTTCCCGCCTTCACCAGCCGTGCCGTACCCGGTTCGAAAATCATCGGCTGTTCGCCCGGGCCGTACCCCACCAGCAGCCCCATTCCATCAGCCCCCGCGTTACTCTTGCCCGGCTCTTGCAGATACACGATGATGTGGTGGACCGTTGCGCGATTCGTGGTCCGAATCTCGGCGGCTTCAATCCACTTGTCTTCGGTAAAATTCGTGGGGACCACGAAATACTGGTAAGGGACGACAGCACTGGCGGGGACATCGTAATCGCGGCCCATATCGATCACCACATCGGGTTTTCCGATCTGCCAGCCTTCGGCGAAGCTGGGCAGCGGGGGCGTCCGCTTCGGATCGCCCTCGGGCGCGCCGGTCGAAACCCAGTTAACGATGGTATCGATCTCAACCTGCGACAGCCTGCGGTCATTCTTGAACGATCCGAAATGCGGATCGGCCAGCCAGACCGGCATGCTGCGCGCGACCACTTGTTCGCGAATCGCCTTCGCCCACGGCCTCACCAGCGGGTAGCTGGTGAAGGACATCGGCGCCGCCTCGCCGGGGCGATGGCAGCTCACGCAGCGATTAAAGAGGATCGGTGCGACGTCGTTTGCAAAAGTCGGCTTCTCTGGCGCGGTGCTAGCGGCGAACGCGGCGAGCGAAACGGCGAGTCCCGCTACCGCCACTCTGGTCCAAGATAATCTCAGCATACTTACTGGTGTAACACAGCAGCCAGAACAGCGCTAGCGCGAGCGCGCTGCGTCTCTTCGTGACTCCCCCTTAACGCCGGGCTTCAAATCCGGTAATATCGAAGCTCAGGCTCGGAAGGACCAAGGCTATGAAACTGGGATTGCTATTACTGTGGACAGTGGCTGCTGTTTCCTCCAGGGTGTGGGCACAGGAACCTGGTTATCCGATCACGGTGGTCCCACCGGGGAAAGGGCCCTACCAGTTTCCACCGGGGTACCAAACCCCATGGGACAAGATCGAGATGCTGGTGACGGAAAAACTGGCTCCGAATCTCTATACGTTGCATGGTTCGGCCGGTCTTGACCCGGCACACCCCGACGCTGCCGGTGGCAGGGTCGAGGTGCTGTTCGGCTCCGACGGCGTGCTCATGGTGGATACCGAGGACCCACAGCTGGCGCCAAAGACACTCGCCACGATCCGGACATTCTCGAGCGCTCCGATTAAGATTGTGGTCAATTCGCATATTCACCCCGACCACACCGGCGGTAATGCATTCTTTGCGAAACAGGGGGCGCAGATCTTCGCGCAGGAGAATCTGCGTGATGAAATGCTCAGCCCGCCGGGCGCCGGTCGCGCGCCCGATCCGGCCGGCGTTCCGACCGCGACATATAGGTACGGCTCGCCAGGCACGCCCGCGGTCACCATCCATATGAACGGCGAAACGGTGGATTTCATACCGATGATGCCGTCCCATACCGCGGGTGACACGATCGTTCGCTTCACCAAGGCGAACGTGATCTATATCGAGGATTTCTATCGCAACTTTGGCTATCCGTTCGCGGACCAAGCCAACGGCGGTTCGATCAAAGGCATGATCGAGGCAGTTGACCTCATTGAAAAGATTGCCGGCCCGGATACCACGTTGATCCCCGGCCATGGCACGCTGGTCACGAAGAAAGACCTGCTGGGTTACCGCGCCATGCTCGTCGACATCCTGGGAAAGGTGCAGAAGCTCCGCGATGAGGGCAAGTCGCTGGATCAGGTTCTGGCGGCGAACTTGACTGCACCCTATGACGCCACCACGATGGGCGACACGAAGCAGAGCAAGGATCGGTTCATTACGGAGGTGTACGACGAATTGAAGGACTTCCCGCCTGTCGTAAACGGCAAACGGAAAATGCCGAGTCGCACAGGGCGGGGGCGGTAGGGCCGGAATCCAGCGCCGGATTCCTATCTCAACTGGGAGCAGCCCAGTGCCCCTTATTTCGTCGTGCACTTATTTGGCAACGATGCTTTATTTGGCACACCCAATGGTAATGTACGATTAACAACGGAGCCCCGGATCGCCTCAAGGCCGGGCGCTTGAAAAGCAAGGAGAAAAATATCGATGAAATCGGCGAAAACGGCGGTGCTTTTCACCGTGGCGTCGGTGGCGGCCTGGGCTCAGGTCAATATAGGCCAACAGAAGCCCGAAGCCAGCGTGCCCTTCACCATGACGACGGTGGCGACCTTTGAACTGCCCTGGCGGATAGCCTTCCTGCCCGATGGCCGCATGCTGGTCACAGAAAAGGTCGGGCCCATTTGGCTGGTGTCCCAGCAAGGAGAGAAGTTCCCGGTAGGTGGTACGCCTCCAGTCTATTGGCAGGACCAGGACGGCATGCACGGTGTCTTCCTCTCGCCAAATTACGCTACCGACCAGAGTATCTATCTCACCTATGTCGAGCCGGGCGATTATGGCGGCGGCCTGGCACTCGCCCGCGCCAAGCTGAACCTCAGCGCCAGGGGCGCCAGACTAACCAACTTCGAGGTGCTCTGGCGCCAGATGCCCAGGGGCAAGGGCGGGCAGCCGGGAGCGCAGGTCGCCTTCTCACCTGACGGCCAGTATCTGTTCCTCTCGGTTGGGGACCGCCAGCGTATGACCCCCGCCCAGGATCCAGATCAGCCCGTAGGCAAGATCCTGCGGCTGACGCTGGACGGAAAGCCAGCCCCTGGCAATCCCAACTTCGGCAAAACCGGCGCTGCCACTATTTCCCTGATCGATCCGCCCAGAGACACCGAAGTCGCAAAGACCGCGAAGGTGGTGAGCACCTATACCTTTACCGGCCCGAATCTGACGCCGGCTGAAACCTGGGCCAGCGGTGTCCGCACTCCCTACGGCCTGGCGTTTTCGCCCACCGGCGAATTATGGGAGGTGGAGCATGGCCCGCGCGGCGGCGATAAATTGAACCTGATCGAGAAGGGCAAGAATTATGGCTGGCCGCTGGTCTCCTATGGACCAAACTATAACGGCGTGCCCATTCCCAATCCCGACACGCGGCCTGACCTGGCGATGCCGGTCCTGTATTGGCTACCGGTAATCGCGCCGGGCAATCTGATGTTCTACCACGGCGCCCAAACCTTCCCGCAATGGGACGGCAACGGCTTCGTCAGCGGCCTGGCAACCAGGTCGCTCAACCGCATCGTCTTTGACGGCCATGGCGGCGCCAAATCCGCCGAGCGCTGGGATGTGGGCAAGCGCATCCGCGATGTGGAGGAAGGCCCCGATGGCTCGCTGTGGATGCTGGAAGACGCCAATCCCGGCGCCCTAATCCACGTGACACCCAAGTGATCGCTTCGCTTGTGTCAGTTCACGTTTCAGAACGCGTCGCGCACTCCTGACGCAGAATGCCTGTCGGACTGAATTGGGGCCTGAGAAAAACACCTGCCGGTAATTCGTCAACAACACGCAGCCTCGCCTCGACTCTGAGTTTCGATTATTTCATGTATCCGCGCTCCCGATAATATTTCGCCGCGCCGGGATGCAGCGGAACGCCGAAGGCCTTCCAGACGGTGCGGAGATTGTACGAGTAATTCAAGTGCGTCCACTGGAGCAGATCCTGATGCTCGTCCATGGCCTTGGCGACCGCGTAGGCAAAATCGTCCGGCATATCCGCGCGGCCAAAAACGACGTGGCCGGTTCGCGCAACGGTTGGGATCGGGCGATCCACACCGCGCAACAGACCGATCGGAATGTCGTGAGATTCCATGTCGTTTTCCTTAGCGATGTTTGCGAGAAGGTCTTTCGGTAAGGAAAGGTAGTTCAGGTCGAACTTTTGGCTTACTTCGTACCACACATTGAACTCCGGCGCGTTCCCGAGGGACCCGCCGTGGATGATGATGTCGAAGTCGGCGCGATCGGCGGGAACGATTCCGCGCAGGATTTTCCCGCCGGCCGATTCCACCACCTCGCGTGTGAGCCCGTAGTGGGCCATCACGGCGGTGGACACTTCGTTCGCGTCGGTGAGGATGCGTACCGGCCACTTTTTCTGCTTGACCTGGCTCAGGTCGCCAATGCCGAGGCTGGACTTCGCGGCGACGATGAGATAGTTCGGCGCCTGAATGGAGGCCAGCAGCCGCAGATTCTTGCGCGGTCCTTCCTTGTCGCGTGCGTAGCCGTGCGTTCCCGAGTACGCGAACCAGAGATTTTGGACGCTGGTTGCGCCAAAGTCCACTGGCGCGTTGGGCGGCGGAGGCATCTGGTCGCGGGGGATGAACGGAAAGCCCGCGTACGCTCTCCCGATGTCGCCGGGCTTCAATGCGCCGGCGACCTCTCGCGGCCCCTCCGACGTCGCGCAGTTGTAGCAGATTTGAACGTCGTATCCGTACGGCGCCATCGCGGCCTTCACAATTTCGGCGAGCGCGCCCCACGGACAGGTCTTGCAGGCGCCGGCTATCACCGGACGTTTCGCCTGAATGCCATACTCCTGAGCGCGGGCAGGATTTGCAAGGACACAGACGCAGATAAGCAGCAGTGCCGCGGTACCAATTCCCCGGCATGTCATGGATCGCATTCCTTCACCTCGATAGCGTACAGTTCATGCTCGATACCATATGATGATAATTAATTCGAGCCCACCGCTGGGAGGGAGGACAACTCGCTCCGGAATGTAACCACAGGTGCTTCCGCAATAGCCCTAAACTCGCGCGAAAGCGAAGAGCTGGTTCACGTATGTGAGGGCATAAAAATCCCCGGTCTCGGCATTATAGGTGAGCGCGTTGGTGATGGCGTCCGGAAGCTGATGCGTGCCGGTGATCTCAGCAGTGGAGGGGTCAAGCTCATAAACCATGCCATTGCACGCTCCGAAATAGATCCTTCCTTCCAGGAGTCGCGGCGGTCCAAAGATTTTGGAGGCAGCGTAAAGTTTTTTCTTCACGACCTGCCGCTCGAGATCGAGAACGTAGAGGTATTTGTCAGTCGAGCCGATATAGGCCGTGTCGTCCACCACCAGCGGAACCGTATAGATCGTGTTGTCTGTCTGGACGGACCACACTTCCTTCCCAGTCTCAAGGTCGATGATATAGATACAGCCGTCGGCACAACCGGTGACGAGATGCCCGCGTTTCTTGTCAAACGCCGGGGCATGCCGGATGGAGCCTTTCCGACCGCCCGCACCCCCCGTTTCGAACCGCCAACGCATGGCGCCGCTCAGGGCGTCAAACAGGAACATCTCGTTGTCATTGCTGCCGCAAGCCACGAGCTGCCTCTCCGGCCAATAGGCTGGGGAGGCATGGGTGTAACGTTTGGTCATGTGCTCCCAGACCTTCTCGCCGTCCCGCAGCTTGAGCGCAACGATGCTGCCGCGCTTCCCTTCCACGGCGAATTCCAAGCCGATAAAGAGCAGGCCAAGCTCAGGCGCCAATGCGGGTGAAGAGCCTACCCAGTCTGCTCCGATGAATCGCCACAGCTCCTCGCCGGATTCGGCGTCGAGGCAATATACGTTCCCGTCATAGCTGCCGAAATAGACTTTGCCGTCGTGGAGCGCCGGAGCCGACCAGAGATTCTTGTGGCCCCTGGCGTTGACCTTGAACTTCCACGCCACTGACCCGTCGTGCGCATGGAGGCACCAGAAAACGCCGCAGTCGCTGCCGAAATAAACGCGCTTCCCGTCCGTGGCTGGAAAGGATTTCGGAACGCGATGAAAGAAATTCGGGTCGGGCGCGGCGAAATTCCACCTATTCCTGAAGACTGCCTTGAGCGGCGCTTCGTGTCTTTCTACCGAGAGGCCGAATTCGGCCAGGCGGAATAGTGAACGGACCTGGATACGATGCTGCTCACGCCAGGCCTCACCCTTCGGGGTGTGGTAATCGATGAGCACGAAGGCAAGACCGATCGTTTTTTTCTCCGCTTCGAGAACCACACGAACTTTTTCCATGCTGTTCCCCGAATTGAGGATGTCGTCAACGATGACGATGGGCGCGTCGGTGAGCGTTCCCTCAATTAACCCACCCGTGCCGTGCGTCTTTCGCTCCTTACGGACGATGAAGCCATTCACCGGCGTGCCGCGCGCCACGGCTCTGATCAGGATGGCGGATACCAGCGGAATCGCGGCCACTTCCATCCCACCCACCTGGAACGGCATGGCATCAGCACATTTTTCCCAAAACAGTTCGGCGATGGTGTCCAACAGCTTCGCATCCATGAACAGGCGGCGCATGTCGATCAACCAGCTGTTGTTCCCGCCCTTGGGCGAAATCAGGCGCTGATTTTCCCCGCGCACGATCGCGCGTTCGCGGATCGCCGAGGAAACTACTTCCTCGGGCTTGATCTCCGGGCGCCTGGCCGGCTCCGGCGGGAGGGGAACGCAATTCACCGCAAGATGACGATGGGCCGCCGGCAATAAGTCGAATATGTAGTGGATGCGCCATTCGTCGGACTCGTTGTCGGCTTCGTGATACTGCTTGTTGTCGAACCACCATAACTCCCCCTCCCGCATGCGAACCTGCTCACCGCCGCTCATCAGCACGCTTCCCGCGGAGCTGTACAACACCAGATGAAAGCGGTCGCGAATGAGATAGTAGGAACCTGCGTCGATGTGGCGGGCGACCTGCGATTTCGGCTTCAGGCGCACGATCGTGGCGCGCGAGAGTTGTGAATGCATCTCCTTGGCGACGTCATTCATGAAAGCAACCGCCCTGGGAAACAATGCCGATACCGCGGTGAGGCCGCTCTCCTGATTTTCGTTCACGTTCAAATCCGGCCGGGCAACGGGACTGCTGATGAAAATCGTGTTCGTGTCGCGCTGCACGCGGATCTTATTCTGACGACTCGTATTCAGCAGCCAAGCGTGGTCCTGTGAGCGCACTTCTTCGAGCAGGGGCGCGACATCGATGCCGGATCGAATGAGTCTGAAGTATTTCATTCGCTTGGTCTATCGCGAAGAAACAAACTTCTCGATGACAAATACAAAATGCTGCCGCGGCGGTGCTTTGCCGGGTTTGGATGGAGCAAAGTTGATGCCTTTCGCATCTTCCACCGCGGCCAGGCTGTTCGGGTCGGACGGTTGCAACGAGTGCGCCTCGACCAGCTGTCCCGATGGGGTGACCATGCCAAATACACAAACCACGCGAACGGTCATGGCCGGGGTAGACGCACCCTGTCCATGAATCCGCGAGATTTTTGTCATTGCCGTCATTTCGACAGACCGGCCTCTTGCTTTCATCCCGTCGGTGGGAACAAACCGGCTCGGATCGATCCCGGTAATTCCATCCAGATTCTCAACAGTAATCTTCGATACGATTCTGCCCGCTTCGCTGACGGTCACCGTTCGAGCCAGCGTGTGACCGCCGAGTTGAGGGGCATTCGAGTAATCGTAGACCACGTAGCGCCCGGGCGCCTCCGAATGCATCTGGAGCAATCCCGTTTGCGGATCGATACACTCCTCCGATTCTTCCCACCCCCGCCCGACCGCCGGCCTCACGGTACTTTTCGAGTTGGAGAGCAACACGCAAGTAACCGATGCACCGCGAAGAGTAGCTGGAGCCGTTCGGATCGATTCGCGACTCAGGTACGTATCCGACGGAAGCGGGTGTAATAAGATCCCGCGCGCTTCTTCCAAGCGGAGCGGAACCAGTTCCGAGGTCCCCTCTTGGTATTGTTCTCCATTCGCGGCGATCCCGGTTACGGTGTATTCGGCTTCCTTCTGGGCGCTCCAGTGGAGTCCTTGTCCCGGGACAAACACATCTTCCATTTGCCATGCGCCGTCATAATCGGTTTGACCGAGAGAATCCACGGCAAAACTGATCTTGAGATCGTACCCCTGCCGGGCGCTTCGCAGCGCGTAGTTATTCCTGGCACGGGCAAGGAGTTGAACAATGGCCTTTCGACTTTCAGCCGTGACGGCGACTGGAATCTGACCGGACACCAGTTCCAGCGGATCACTCGGGACCGGCGCGAGCTTCGGTGCGTTTTGGCCGAGAGTCACAAGAGGCAGTCCGCCCCCAACCATCAACCACAGTATTGCCTTGGATGTCATGTGGATTCACCCTCGTTTGCAAGCGGCCGTTACCCGCCGTCACCACCGTCGCCGCCGTCACCGTCACCATCGCCTCCATCGCCTCCATCGCCTCCGTCACCGCCGTCGCCGCCATCGCCTCCGTCACCACCATCGCCTCCGTCCCCGTCGCCGACGGATACGCAGACTGGGCCCGCCGAGGGTGTGCCCAGTGGAAACATGAGCCCCGGTTGGGTTTGCATTCCGCCGATGCTGGCTTGAATCGGTATATCGCCTTCGCCGATTCCGGCCGGAAGGACCAGGTTGATCTGATACAGGCCTGCGCCGGAAAGCCCAACGAAGGTAGGCTCCACCAGGACGTTGTTAATCGACAGGCTGAGAGCGCCGTTAATCGGAGCATTCCCGGAAAACAGCGTTCCGGCCGCGACTGCGGGAGTGGTTGGTCCGAACCCGACGCCGAAAATTTCAAGGATGTCTCCTGGCTTGGCTGCCGTCGTGTAATAGCCGAAGCAGTTTCCGGTCGGACCCAGGATGTCGTAGCCTCCATTTGCGTAAGCTCCGGAACCGTCCGGCCTCAGAATTATGGCCGCGACGTACGGTGAGTCCGTCAACAGGAACGACGGTGAATACTGACTTAATGTGACACTCGCTGTTGCCGTGCCGGAGTTGGTAATGACAAGCACGGACACCGGTCCTGAGGCCGTGTCATCCGGAGCCTGGAGGTTGATTTGCCCCGTACTAACGAAGGAGAGAAACGCGAGTTTCCCGTTGATTTCCACCCTGGTGCCGCCCAGAGACGTTGGAAAATCGCCCTTCCAGACCGCTGATCCGCTGGCGAGGTTGTAGCCGTAAATCGTCACCCATTCGCCCGGCTGGATCACGTTTCCCGAGCCGTAGGCCGGAAAGATGCCGGCAATTGCCGGTTGGGCCGGTTGGCTTCGCGGCGGCGCCGCCGCCCCTTCGCTCGCGAGTATGGCGGCATTGATCAGGGGCGCGCTCAGCGCTGCGAGATCCCGAATGCCGGCAGAGGCATTCGTCGCCATCGCGATGGCCGAACCGGTGACCACTGCATACCGCTGCCAGTGCGCTATTCGACGTTTCAGCAGATCGCTCACCAGTGAGGGGTGTGCGACCAGGTAAGCTTCCAGGGGATCGTTCGGGTCGTCTCTTCGCTTGAGGGTCATAAATTACCTCACTCGGCGAGACTCGCCGCTGACAATAGAATCCGGCAGGCTAGCTCGGTTCGAAAGCAGCGGAGACGCAACCTGGATTGGCGGCACGCTAGGGCCCTCCTGACTTCCAGACTGAGGATACATTTTCCAGCACCAAAGGGACATACCCATCCGGCGGTATTCTTGGCGTCCGTTCGGCAGTAGTCGCTGGTTCGACCCTGTCGCCCGATTGATTTTTCACGTTGATTGTCATACATTTTGTATAGCGATGCGGTTTGAGTGGGACCCTGAAAAGAACCGGATCAACCAACAGAAACACGGCGGTCTCGGTTTTCGAGAGCGCGGCCCTAGTGTTCGACGATCCCCATACAATCTTCCGCAAGGACCGCGTAGTCGCGGGAGAACAGCGGTGGCACGCCATAGGAATGGCGATGGGCGCGCTGCTGCTGGTTGTCCACGTCTATCGCATGGAGAATGAACATGACCAAGAAGAAATCATCCGCATCATCTCGGCCCGCGAAGCTAATACGCGTGAGCGCCGATTCTATATTCAGCAAGCCGGGTAAGGCGCAGAAAGCCGCCTTATCCCGGATCGCGAAGCGGCAGGCTGCCGAAGACGATTCCGGCATTGATTATTCGGACATCCCTGCTCTGACCGATGAGCAACTGGCGCAATTTCGCCGAACTCCGAAAGTGCTGGTGGCTGCTCGCATCGATAGGGAAGTTTACGACTGGCTCTTGCGGTACGGCAAGGGTTACTCGACCAGGATCAACAGCATCCTGCGCACCGTCATGGAGAAGGCTCGGTAGTTCCACGCGGGTTCCCGGGCGTAGTGCTTGACACTGCGCTAGGTAAGACGTTATCTTACCTACATGAAGACCACCGTCTCCTCCAAGGGCCAAATCGTTCTGCCGGCAGAGTTCCGGCAAATGGACCGTGTCGAACCGGGGCAGGAGTTCGACGTCGAGCGCGTCGAGCGCGGGGACTATCGCCTCGTCCGGCGTACGGCTCCGTCGAACCAGGGCATGGTTGACTGGCTACTGGACTGTCCGCGGAAGGACTTCTTCGTCCCGATCGACTCTGAGTCGACCGATTCTCTGTGAGGATGACGCGCTGTGAAGTACCTGGTGGACGCTAACGTTCTGAGCGAGCCGACGAAACCGGCGCCCGATCCGCGGGTCGTGGCGTGGCTTCGCGCACATGAGCCGGATATTGCGGTCGATCCCGTCGTTCTCGGTGAACTCCGATTCGGGATTCTCATCCTTCCCAAGGGTAGGAAGCGGTCTGCCCTGGAGCGCTGGTTCGACGCGGGGGCCGGGCGTCTCCACTGCCTCCCCTGGGACGCGGACACCGGGCTGAAATGGGCGGAACTGCTGGCGCGTCTTCGCACAACCGGAAGAGCCATGCCGATCAAGGATAGTCTCATCGCGGCGACGGCGCTCGTCCATGGTCTGGCGGTCGCCACGCGGAATCGCGCTGATTTCGTGAACGCTGGCGTGCGTATCGTCGATCCGTTCGTTGGCTGAGGTCTAGCAGTAAGTAAAGTAGTCCCCGAACGCCGGGTTGACCGCATAATTCTTCCGCATCGTCGTCAGGCCAGCGAGGACTTGAACCTGAAAACAAAGTACTTCACGGCTTGGCTTGGGGTTAAGCCCCGTATGTCGGCAAGGGAACGTATGGCTCCCCACAAAACGTGGTTTCCAACCACCTCTCCGACCGTAACCTGCTGATTACAGGATCGCCAGCTTAACCGGTTTGCCGACACGGCTGAGCATTTCCACGAGCGTATCGATGGTGAACTTGGCGGTCTTCTTGTTCACCACGTCGGACACACGCGGGCGCGAGACCATCAGAATCTCGGCGGCCTCGGCCTGCTTTAAGTGATGTTTCGCAATCCAGACAGACAGCTCTTCCATCAGTTGCTGCTTCAGCAGGCGCGTGTCATTGATCTGTTTGCGAGACGCAGCCTGTAGACGCTTGGCCTCGGTCCGGCGTAAAACCCAGTTCCAGGAAGAGGTTCGCTCCCGGCTTTGTCACATGGCGGATTTCGGTGTCGATCTTCATTTCTTTTCCTTCCTCGCGTTAACCACGGCGCGATAGCGCGCCGCGGCAATCGCCCTGTCCTGCTTGCTGGTCACCTGAGTCTTCTTCTGGAAGCAATGCAGCACGTAGATGGCTTCCTCGAACTTGGCGACGTACATCACGCGGTAGATGCCGCTCGCGTCCCGGATGCGAATCTCTCTTGTACCGGCACCCACATCGTCGAACGGCTTCCAGTCGGTCGGCTCAAGCCCGGCCTGGACCTTCCCCAACTGGAAGCCCGCTTCCTTCCGGGCGTCTTTTGGGAATGCCAGCAGATCGTCGTAGGCAGACCCTACCCAACGGATCTGTTTTTCATCGTCCATACGCCCGGTATGTATAAAATTTTATACGCGCCTGCGACGCAAGTCAAGGCCCCCGGTGGACGATGATCAGGGGAGTGTGGCGGCGCTGTCAACAGAGAACGCCGGAGTTGGAAAGTAGAGATCTTGGGGGCCCAGGCTGGACGGTGGCTCCCCGAAAAGCGTGGGTTCCAACCGCCTCTCCTCCCCAAGAAGGCGCGAACTTAGACGGACCGGCCCACCAGACCGAAATGTGAAGCGGCGGCCAGCATGTGGCGGTCGTTGGTCCAAACGTCGAATTCTCCAATCTCGCGCGCTGTCACCAGGTGCACCGCGTCGGCAGTACGGAGAAAGAGATCGTGTGGAGCGGAAACCAGTAGGGCGCCAGTTCTGCGCAGCAGAGCCTCATTGACAGGAACGAGATTCCACAGGCCTTCCTTTACATGTTCGGAGAAGCGGGAGGCCAGTTCGCGCGCGTCGGTGGGCGATAACGACCCCTCGCCCAGTCGGCGATGAATTACTGCGTGGAACTCCGCTAATGCCCACAACGAAGAATGGATGACATCGGCTCTTCGGACTAGCTTGCGAACCCGAGTAGATTCAGGTTCATTGAGATAGAATTTTGCAATATAGGACGTGTCGATATACACAGCGGTTAGCGATCACGATCCTCTTCGATTATCTTCGTGCTGTCGCTGACCTGCGGCATTCGAGTCCAGATTTTCCGCATGGAATCGATAATGCGGGCTCTCTTGTCTGCTGGCATGCGCGAAGAAGCGGCGATGGGGCGCAACTCCGCGACGGGTTCTCCGCGCCGTTCGATCACGATAATGCCGCCTTGCTCGGCCTCCCGCACAAATTCCGAAGTGCGGATGTGCAGTTCACGGATCGAGGTTTTTCTCATGTGCTACATTGTAGCACCTACGGAGCGTCCAGGCTTCGGAAACGGCCACCTGTCGCGTCGCTGAGTCGACCGCATGCGTGAGGTTGTCAACGGCCCTAGCCTCCTCCGTTCGTAGTATTCCCCGGCGAGCGGCGGCGGACGTTAGCAATCCTTATCGCTTGATAGCAACAGATGGTAACAAATAGCGCTGCTTAGCAATGGCTCCCCAGAAAACGTGCTTTCCAACCACCTCTCCGTAGCAAATGAAGCGGCTATCTGAATGATTTCACGATCAGGGCATTGACACTCCGGTCCCATTATGGGACCACTGCTGTGGCCCCGCATGCACGTTGTCGGTCACAAGGCGATCCGGCTATTCTGCGACGATCACCCGCAGTGCCCTGGACCACTGGTATCGAGTCGCCAAACGGGCGACATGGTAAAGTTGCTCTGAAGTAAAACAGTCCTTCAACACCGCAGATTTTGTGGCTCCGCACATCGTGTTCGATATCGGAGGCAACAAGTACCGGCTCATCGCGGAAATGAACTTTGCGCGAAGGGTAGTGTTCATCCGCCGCATCATAACGCACAAGGAATATCTGAAGGGAGCATGGAAATCATGAATGCTGCACTGACCGTCGACCCCAGGAAATATGCCCGGCTTGCGAATCGTATTATCGTCAAAGCGATCGAGACCGAGGAAGAGTACGACCACATGGTAGCTGCCGTGGAGCAACTGATGGATAAGGGCGAGGGCCACTTGTCCCCGGAGGAGGCCGCGCTTCTGGAGACCATGGCGATCTTAGTGCGGGCCTACGATGATCGTCATCACCCTCTGCCTTCGGTTGCTCCTAACGAAATGTTGGCCTACCTCATGGAGACAAGCGGAAGAACCGCCAAGGACCTGCTGCCAGTGCTCGGCACCCGCGGTCGGGTTTCAGAGGTTTTGAGCGGGAAGCGCTCCATAAGTAAAGAACAGGCAAAAAAACTAGCGTCGGTGTTCAAGGTCACGGTCGATCTCTTCATCTAATTGGCGCCAGCCTGGCCGGACCAAACTGTGCGCGCCCTAAACTTCAACGGGAGGCTGTCAACTGGAGTTGGAAAAGTAGAGATCTTGGGACCCCTTGTTGGCTCCCCGGCATGGATTCGAACCACGGATCTTGACAGGGTTTTGAAGTCGTTGAAAGTCGTCAAAAGCCTCAATAGCGAGCCAGCGGTACAAACACCGCCGTACCATTGGGTGCCGCAGTTTTCGTAACCGCCTTGCTCCGCCCAGTCGACGACCTTGATAACTTAATCTTAAGCGGCCCGCGGTTCGCCCAGTTCAGGGGAGCGCTGGTTGAAATGACGGGGTAGCGCTAGAGTTCACCTCGGAACAAGCAGGCTACCACGCACCGAGAGAAACGTCACGCTGGAGACTGATGAAGGTGGGCCGGCTGCCAGTGCCGCCGTGTGGCCCGACAACGTTGCCGCGGACGCCGCCGCCAACCCTGCCGCATATAAAACCCTTCAACTCCAATTGCACTTTGGGGATACGAACCCAAAAATGGGAATGCTTCCCACTTTCGGGAGAGAACAACTAATGCAAATTCCACCCTGCGACTTCGCACACTCGCCGCCCAGAACATCCATCTCACTATCTGTGAATTACTTAACGGCGGATATTGCCTCCGGTTCCTCACGATCTGGATTTGGGGGTGAAATTGCTCGCTTCTCGTCGCCAGCTGGTTATCTCGCCCAACGGGGAGCGCATGTCCATGCCACGGGTGAGGACCGCAAAGAAAGGGAAGTCGCGATGAGACGGAAACAGAATAAGAGGTTTAACCTCGCTGTTGGTGTTCTTGCATTGGTTCTGGCCGCTTTGGCTGCAAAGCCCGCGCTCGCAGACGTAATTGATATTTATGACGGGTATGGGGCAGATTTCGCACCCCTCAATACGTTTTTCACGGGGCAAGGCAACACAGTTAATCAGATTACCTCAAGCTTCACGTCGTTTGCGGGTGCGCAATTCGTTATCCTCAACGTGCCTGGATATTCTTACGATCTTTCGGGTGCCCAGCTCGCAACGGTCGACGCTTACGTCGATGGCGGTGGAAGGTTGCTGATCAATTCAGAATACGACACCTTCTGCCCGGGTTGCGCAGCTGAAACAAACACGATCCTAGCGTCGCTCGGAAGCTCGATCTTCAATGTGGCCGGAAGTTCCGTTGTTGGTTACCACGATACATCGGATATTGTGGCCAATCCGTTCACGGCCGGCGTGAGCGATGTCAACTATGGCGATACCTCGTCGCTGACTGGGGGTACGGCGCTGGTCTACGGCGACCCCGTCACAGACGACGGACAGCTGTTTATCGCTTATCAAGCGATCGGTGCAGGAGATGTCTTCGTCATAGCCGATAGCGATACCGCAGACAACATCAATTCAACGGCAACCAACAACAACGGCATCCTGTACTGCGATTTCGGTGGGTTGGGCTGTGCTGCGACAGCGGGGGTTCCCGAACCCTCCAGTCTGTTGCTACTCGGCACTGTTCTGGCCGGGATAGCGCTAGCTCTGAAACGCAGGTTCGTTTCCTAGTCTTCGTTGTTCTTGCTTAAGCAGAGAGCCGCCCTTCGGTGCGGCTTTTTCCTTCGTGGCGAGTTCCTTTTCGGTTTTAAGCCCGGCTATAGGTTGACGGACGAACCGGAATTGACCTTCAACACAAGTGAACGGCGTGAGAAACCGCCTTCTTGCACTGCCCAACCCTTGCGGAAAGCCGCCGCCTTTCCATTTCAGGCTGAACCAACACTTGGCCGAAAACGGCAAGTGCGGAAGGGGTCCACTTTGATGGGTAACGGCTACCGCCCCGGCCGGGTCTTGGAAGGCCAAGTCCACAGGGATCGAGTCTCATGACTTGAGAAATCTAAACGGAAAGCTTATACCTCCCACACGCGCTTGGTTCCCCGCGCTGCATTCCTGGAAACCTTGTTGGCTCCCCAGAAACACGGTTTTACAACTTTCTCTCTCAAGATTTCTTAATGTTTCTGAGCCCCGGCGTGGATTCGAACTCGTTCTCATCCGTCGAGCCATCTCCCATGCCTTCAAGCAGTTGGCTGTCAACTTTCCGAGGACCGAATGTGCGGAAACCCACCGGTCGTGTTCATGGAGACTGATTGAGTCACGAATGCTCGTAGAGAACTTGGTAGCTAACGGGAATCGAACCCGCCGCGTAGCGGTTCAGCTCGGTTCAGTAGGGTCTAAGTAGTTGTGTTTTCGGTCTAGGTCAGCTCGCCACCAGGGAGTTCAGGGCCGTACGGTGGGCTGACGTGCTGCCCTGGTGCTGCCCCGCGGCGAGGATTCGGTCGCTCAGATTCATCCGCACTTCCTGACCGCAACTCGTGCAAATACGTCCGCGACAATGCACTGCAACCCGTTGCCGTCCGATCACGAGCACCGATGTTGAACGCGGAATGATGGCCGCCGGGCGTCGCGCTGTGTTAGTAGACGCTAACATACTTATCGTCTATGATCCAGAGGCGAACGTGCGCCTAAGGTCCGAGCCGAAATCGGTCCATCCCATCAGTGCTTAACTTTGGACGGCTTCGCTGGCGCTGCGGCGGGAATTGTGGGCTCAATTTGCTTGAGAGTGTGACCGTCCCATTCGAAGTAGGACCTGCCGCAGGGCCCGTCAATCTCTCCCTTTGCTGAGTGGTAGGTCTCGATTGCACCATTCACGATGAGAAGTCGGCTGTCTAGCCGGTAGATCAATTCGGTTCGAAGCTTGTAGTCGGGGCAAAAATAACTCACATCGAAGGGGGCGGTGTAGATCTGGGCTGTCTCCACGTTGACCACCACGAATCCGGAGCAGGATGACCCGCAAGTAAACGCCTCGACGACGAAGCGCCCCGCGAAGTTCGGTCCGTCTTTGGCCACCTCGCGAATTTCCTTATTGAAGTCGGCGACATGGTTTGCGACATCGGATGTTTTCTTGCGGGCGATCAGCGGAGTCGGGACAAGGAAGTCCTCGAACGTTGGGGCGGCTTTGCGTGCAGCCTTGGTATTCACTTGCCCCGCCAAACCCAAGGGGAGAGCTGCGGCGACCACAGCGACAAAAGCCAGAATGCGATTCGGCATTTACGGCCATAATAACGCCTTTCTCTTAGGCACGGCCCGAGCTTACGCTTACATCGACCGCGCGCACGGCCGATAATCCGGCGCTATGTGCACTCGTACGGTGGCAAACCGCGAAGTGGCCTCCAAGCGGCGATCTAGGAAGTTGGCGTTAATGTGTATTATTTGGCCTGAGTCGGGTACGGGCCGGAGCAGTCTCGCCGCCATGAGTGGCGGCCCCACCCGTGGGAAAATGAAGCCGTGATCCGCGGAATCCCTCTCTTCGCGCTCCTTTCCGTTTATCAAGTATTCGGTAGCGTTCAAAGCCTTCCCGCACTACCGAACGGAACCAGCGCGAGCGCAATTCAGGTGGACGGCTCGGGAAATATCTATGTGGCCGGCTCGATCACGCCGCAGGCGCCAAAATCAACGACTGACGTTTCCGACGCATTTGCCGCGAAGCTCTCGCCGGACGGGTCACAGGTGATTTGGTTCACCACTCTTTCGGGATCGTCCGCTGACCACGCATCGGCGCTGGCGCTGGGATCCGACAGTTCGGTCTATCTGACCGGCGACACCCAGTCAGCGGATTTCCCGACTACCCAAGGGTCGATGCAGCCCGTCCTAGGAAACGGAGCTCAGGCGTTCGCAGCCAAACTCAGCGCCACGGGCGCGATAGTTTACGCGACCTTCATTGGAGGAGCGGCCGTCACCTATAGCGGAACGGTTGTGGTCGACGCGACCGGCGATGCGTTCCTTACCGGCACGACAGGGCTCGCCGGATTCCCGACCACTCCAGGAGCAGTGGTCGGCGATCCCAGCGTGTACACAGAATTGGTGGTCGGCTACCAAACCGGATTCATTGTTGAATTGAATCCGTCAGGAAGCGCGGCGGTGGTGGCTATCCGAGGATTCGGCGGATATGAGATTGCCGTCGATGCGCAGGGATATATGTATGCGGCCGGCTCCTTTGCCGGGCCCGCGGGGCCGCTCGCTCCGACCACTCCGGGCGCCTTCCAGCCGAGTGCGGCGCATGAGGTATACGAGGTGTGTCTCGGCCTCGGTTTGTTCGGCAACTTCCCATGCACCTATCAGCACATCGCCAAGATCGACCCCACCGGAACACAATTGATCTATGCAACTTACATCGCGGGGCAATTGGGCGCGGTGCCATACGGCATCGCGGTCGACCCGAGCGACAACGTCATCGTTGCCGGTTCTACGAATGGCGCGGATTATCCAGTGACTCCGGGCGCCTATCAATCCTTATATACGGCCAATCCTCAATTCATACTCCTTCCGATCGTGAACTTGGAACCGCCCCCCGAGGCCGGTTATGTCACGAAACTCAACGCGACGGGGACGGCCATCCTTTGGTCGAGCTACTTCAGCGGTTCCGGAGCCGGAGGCATTCAGATCAATAGTTCGATGGGCTCAGCGGCGGGCGATTCCATCAATTCGATGGCGATCGACGCGAGCGGGAACATTGTGATCGGCGGATCGGCAGCTTCGGGCGATCTACCGGGTTTGTGGACCACCCCGGTCGCGTCGCGTCCGACGCCGAGCGGCAACTTGGGGTTCGTTGCGCGGTTCAGTCCGGATGGCGGCAGCATCTCCGCGACGCAACTGTTCCCTACTGTGGGCACTGGGGGCGTACGAATCGCTGTTCGGAGCGATGGGACCGCGGTCGCGTTGGGGAGCACGCCTTCGATCGTCAGTTTTCCAGCGAATGGACGGGTGTATGCGATTGCCGATCCGGCCGATAACACGCGGGTGGTCAGCGTGGCCCCGGGGCAACTATTGACGCTGTACGGGACGAATCTGGCGCCGTCTTCGCCGGCGGCGCCTTCGAGCGGATTTCCCACATCGTTCAACGGAGTCACGGTCACGTTCAACGGAATCCCTGCCCCGATTTTGTATACTTCGGGAATCCAAATTAATATGCAAGTGCCTTATGAAATCGCGGGCCAGACGCAGGTGACGATGCAGGTATCCAGCCAGCTTGTGACACCGCCGGTTTCGGAATCGTACTTACTGGGCGTCGTGGCGCTACAGCCGAGTGTGTTTCTATCGGCGACGAATTTCAACGGGCCGATCTTCGGCCAGCTCCCGTGCAACGAGACGGTTTACGTCGGCGTGCAGGCCCTGGCCCTCAATCCGGATGGATCGGTGAACAGTTGCGCTAACCCCGCGGCGCCCGGTTCCGCAGTCAGTATTTTTGTGAACGGCCTGGGCGTAACGAGCCCGTCGTTGTCAACAGGGGCGGTCAATTCGACCGCACCGGTCGCGATCACGCCGGCAGTCGCAGTGAACCTTCCAGCGAGTAGCGCGACGGCATCCGCGATCTCCACGGTAGCGGCGCCGGGGGCAATCTCAGCTCTGGCTGAGACGATGCTACAACTCACAGCGGGCGGATCGGCTTCGGGTGTGCAGCCGGGCACCATCCCACTGGATGTCGCGGGCGTGCGGGTGCGGGAGCAGAATATGCTGATTTGGGTGAAATCCGCAAATTGACGATTTCCGGCCGCCAGCCGCCCCCGTCTGGATGAGCTCCTCCTCGACGCCCGGCTTCGCAAGTTCGAAGGCGTGCTGGGTTTGGAAACGTTAGAGACAAGAGCAACCACCAGGTTCTGTCCTAGGCCCTGGGCACACGTAGTTTCCGATAAATCTTCATAACAGGGCAATTTCCTCGACGCCAAACCCCGAATTTGAAAAGCAGGGGACGAGTAGCCCGTCGTTCAGGAGCAATCAGCTTCTTGATCGATTAAACTAAGCTGAATCCTACATATGCCGCTTCCCGTGGGTGACAAATTCGGTCACTTCGAAATCCTCGCGCCCATCGGCGCCGGTGGCATGGGAGAGGTCTACCGCGCGCGCGATTCCAAGCTGAAGCGCGATGTGGCAGTCAAAGTTCTGCCCGAGGCTTTTGCTCGCGACCCGGAGCGCATGGCACGCTTCCAGCGCGACGCCGAAGTGCTCGCCTCGCTGAATCATCCAAACATCGCACACATCTATGGAGTCGAGGATCGCGCGCTGGTCCGCCTAAGGGCCCGCTTCCGTTCGACGAGGCCTGGAAAATCGCGTCGCAGATTGCAGCGGCGCACAATTCAGCGCGCGCCGTCCAGGTTCATCATCCAGACATTGCCAGTACGTTCGCTCATATTGAACACGATCTTATTACGTGCTACCGATATACCGAGGTCTCCGATGCCGACATTGGCCAACGACCGCCGGGCATCATGAGCATGAAAGACGGGGATCGCCGGACCCGCCGGACGCTTTCGAGCATCCAGGCGCTGCGCCCAAATGCAAAGAAAGCCGTCCCGCTTCGAAACAAAATAGAGCGTGTTGCCGTCCGGCGACCATCGCGGCTTATCATTCTCATCCGACGCGCTGTCCGTGATCGCAATCCACTCCCGCTCCGGAATCAACCCCGCATTTCGAAATGGCGCGACGAAGATCCGCGAGCGGTCCAGCGTCGTGGCGTTGAAGACGATCCAGCGATCATCGGGCGAGAAGCGTGGATTCCACAGCACGTACTCCGGATGATTCAGTAATGCTGTCCTCTGCTTCGAAGCAAGGTCGAGCAGGGAAATGCGAGCGGGGGAGGCCCCGACCAGGAGAAGTCTCTTTTGATCGGAGGACCAACCGTAGTCGGTGCAATCTTCGCATATCCGCTCCGCAGTCCCATCCGCAAGAGAAACGAGGTATCCAGCCGAGGTCTGATTCGCATTGAGCCGGTACAGGAGATTCAAACCATCCGGCGAAAAGCTGGGATTGAATGAGGGTCCCGGAGAAATTGAGACGGCTTTTTCGGCGCCCGTTTGAAGATTCTTCATCCAGATGTCGCGGCTCCCCGATCGCCGTGAGCTGAAAGCAAGCTGGCCTCCATCGACGGAAACGGCGGGATAGCCATGCGCAGGAGGATCCTCCGTCAAACGTTCAAGACCGCCTGCCACTTCGGCCCGGTCGGCGTCGATGGGCAGACTCCAGACATCCACATTTCCATGCAAGCTGCCGAAGACCAGGTGATTGCCCGCAATTGACGGCTGCACATCCATGCTTGTCCCGAAGGTCAGACGGCGAGGAGCGCCCGAGACCGTCCAATTCGCCAGAGAAATCGGAACCTGCCAGAGATTCCTGGTGTCGGCAGCCACGGCGGAAATGAGCACGCCCATCCCATCCGGCGTCCAGACCTCAGGGGCCTGGCTGACGGTCGCAAAACCCAGGTTCCGAAAAGCTGTGCTGGCGCCGGTGCGCTTAACCGGCCCACCCTCGATAGGAGTCACCCACCAGTCGACGGAACCTTGTTCGTGGAACTCGTTCGAATCGCGAGTGCCCAGGAACAAGATGTGCCTGCTATCGGGTGCCCAGACAGGGTAGCCCGCGGCGGCAAAATCAGGCTGAAGTTGTACGGGGGCCCCTCCGCCGGAAGGCACAATGTAGACTTTCCCGGCGCCCGGCGTCAGGAAAAAGCTCGAGGTATCCCACGCCTCGATTCCGACCCAATAGGTAATCCACTTGCCATCTGGAGAATATCTGGGGCGGCGTCCGTATGGAGCGACTTTCCGTACCTCGCCGCCGAGCGCCGAAACGACATAGACTCCTCCGCCTTCCCGCTCCGAGCGGAAGGCGATCCTGTGCCCATCGGGGGAGAACGAGGGAGCATACTCGTTGGCTGGATCCTGCGTTAAACGGACGGCTCCCCCGCCGCCCACCTGCTGCACCCAGATGTCCAGGTTGCCTTCTCCCCCCCGCTCCGAGGCATACGCGATAAGCTTACCGTCCGGCGAGAGAGCAGGAGTCATCGTGAGTCCCGAATCGAACGTCATCTGCAGGAGGGCGCCCGTTTTGGTCGCGTCTTTATGCTCCAAGAGGAACCAGGTCGTCACAGTCGCCACTACAAGCGGGATTAGCACCACAGCCGCCCACATCCGAACAACTCGTTTCGGCTGGGCCAAGCGAGGGGATGGTAAACTCTCCCGGGTCTCAGCCGTTGGTTCTTTGGCTCCTCCGTGGACCTGATTCACTTGCGCGATGAAACAGTAGCCGTGCTTCGGAAGAGTCTGAATGTAGGGAACACCCGGCTCGTATTCGTCAAGGATCTTTCGAATTTGCGAGATGTTGTAGTTTAAATTCCCCTCCTCGACGAACGTATCCGGCCAGACCGCCCGAATCATTTCCTCACGCGTGACGGGCCGGCCCGCATTCGAGACCAAGTAGAGTAGCGCGTCGAAGGTTTTGGGCGTGATGGCGACCGGCGTGCCCTGCCGGGTTAAGATGCGAGCCGCCGTGTCCTGACGATAAGGACCAAACTCGTACACGGAGCCTCGTTTCATGCGTTTGGGGACGATTCTAACATTTTCTAATATTTCCTCACATATTTCAAAGGATTTGCCGGCCAGGGTTGCTGTAGCATTAAGCGCTTGGCGCATTCTTGAAGGCACTTGTGGCCCGCTCGAGTGGCTCGGCTCCGCACGGCGAGCCCGCGAGCGGAGATGGGAGGATCGCCGATGCTCAGAGCTTGCACGTCACTGTTGCTGGCCGCGTTACCGATCCTGTGCCCAGCCCCGGGACGCGATAAACTCAACCCCAAACGGCTAGCTCAAATCGAAAGGGGGATTCGATGAAAGCGTTGCTCTGGTGTGCCGTCTTTTTTGTTTCCGCGGCTGCGGTCGCGCAAGAGCGGGAGGGCCCGTGCCCGATGCTGCAGTTCGAGTGCCTAACTACCCGGGAGGTCGAACACACGGGGCCTCACTTGGAGAATGGGTCCGTGATAGTCGCCGGCGGCTTCACAATCGGCAACGATCCTCCCAACGCACTTACCGGGTTTTCCACTTCCGGCAGTAGCACCATTTTGTCGTTCGTCAATTACAAGTCTCCGAACGACCTCAATCTAGGAGGTTACAACACCGCGTTGGGGCCGGTGATCCTCCCACTTCCCTGTCAGGCCCCAATCGTTTCCGCTTTGACCGGCGCCCCCGTTACCTGTAGCGGCGCTGCGACCTCAACGGATGGTCCAACAACCTCCACGAACACCGCCTCGGCTGACCTTTCCGACTTCGGGGGGACCCTGTCGTTCCTCGACCCGACCTTGGTTGCGATGATCGTCACCACGTCGTCAGGGGGCGTTACTGCCACCGGAGGAACCACTCCGCCCTCCCAGGTCACCACGACTTACAATCTCGCCCCTGGCACCAATAAATTCACCCAAGCGCTCTTCGACTACGGCCTCGTTTTCGGGACGACGCTCGATCCGATATCGACCGCGACCGGCGCAGTCTTCGCGGGGCCTTCTATAGATCTATCCCTGGGTGGTCCTCTGCCGCTGTTTCTCCGGCGTTCCTACAATTCCAGGCTCGCGGCCGTGTTCGGATCGAGCCCGGCCGGGACCAACTGGACCACCAATTTCGATCCGTATATCAGTATTTCGGGCAATCTGGCCGTGGTTGCGCTCGAAGGCGGCGGCAGCGTCAGCTTTCAACTGAACGCCGGGGTCTACTCGACGGTGTACGCGCCGCGCATGGCGTTTCAGCTTGTCAAAACCTCCACCAACTACCGTTTTCTGCATCCCCAGAACAATCTCATCTACGACTTCAACACCAGTGGGCAGCTCGTCAAAATCGAGGATCGCAACGGCAACGCGATCACCGTTGCGCAGGGGCCGGCGGGTCCGGCGCAGGCCTCCGACGGCCTGGGCCGCAGCCTGACGTTCACCTATGGAATCTCGGGAGCCTCGATGGTCCTGACGAGCGTGCAGGATCAGACCGGCCGGACCGCATCGTATACCTACGACAATACCGGCAACCTGACCGGCATCACCGACCCGAACGGCAACACCACCACGTATTCGTATTCCAGCTCTATTTTTGCCGCGTCGCTGATGGCGGCGGCGAAGCTCCCGCGCGGCAACACTCCCTACACCCAGGCCTTCGATCCCACCACCGGCTCCGCAACCGTTCAGACGGACAGCGAAGGAAATAAGACCAATCTCTCCTACGTGACCGGAGGCAAGCCCGGCGTCACCGTGATGACCGATCCGCTGGGCCACTCCACCACATTCAACTATGGAGACCCCACTCTTCAGAACCTGACGAGCGTCGTGGATGCCGCGGGAAACACAACGGCCGATGCTTACGATTCCCTGGAGCGGCCGATCTCCTTCACCGATCGCCTCGGCAATAAGACCTCGGTCACCTACGATCCGGCATCCGGGTATTTGGCATCCTCCACCGACGCGCAAGGCAACACCACCACGTTCACCTACCAGGCACAGATTGAGGGCAGCTTCACTTACTACAACCTGGCGAAGATCGGCTATGCGGACGGAACCTCGGAGTCGTTCACTTATGACGGTTCCGGCAACGCCCTGACGGCCACCGATCGCGCGGGAAAGACGACGACATACACCTACAACCCGCTCGGCCAGGTCTTGACCGCGGCGAACCCAGCGGGGGGAGTGACCACGCTCGTCTACAACGCGGATGCGACGCTCGCCACGGCGAAAGATCCGGCGGGCAATCTCACCACGTATTTCTACGACACCCTCAAGCGCCTCGTCAAGAGTCAGTTCGCCGATAACACGGTACGATCCTTAACCCTCGATGCCACGGACAAGATTCTCTCGGTGACCGACGAACGCAACAAAGCGACACTGCTCGCCTACGATGTGAACAACAATCTGCAATCGGTGACCGATGCGCTGTCCCGGGTCGCGACGGTATCCTACGATACCGACGATCTGGCGAGTTCCTCCACGGACCGAGTGGGCAATAAGACCAGCTATCAGTACGATCCTCTAGGCTCGGCCACCGCGATCACCGACGCGGCCGGCGAGAAAACAACTTTCACCTACGACAATCTGGAGCGCGTGCAATCCGCGATCGATCCCGCGGGCAAGGCAACCGCGTTCGGCTACGACGCCGAAGGCCGTCTCACCAGCGTGACGGACGCGGTCGGGAACACGGGCAACATCCAGGTCGACAAAGACGGGCGGCCGGTTCAGTTCACTTCGCCCCTCAGCGAGTCGACCACGGTGGCTTATGATTCCCTGAGCCGCGTCACCGGCGTCACCGATGCTCTGGGGCGGCAAAGCAGTTTCATTTATGAGCCGCGCGGACTCCCGGAGACGATCAGCGCGCCGGGCGGCATCGCGACCACGCTCGCCTGGGGCGCTCTGCCGCTACTCAGCTCGGTGACCGATCCCAACGGAAACCTGTGGCCGATCACGCGCGACACATTCGGGCGCGTGACCGCATCCACCGATCCGTTGGGACATGCCATCAAGGTCACCTATGATCCCCGCAATCGCGTCGCATCGCTCACTTCGCCCATCGATTCGGTGCAGTTCACACGCGATGCCGATGGAGATCTCACGCAGGCGCAGTATTCCGATGGCGTGACGCAGACGTTTGCCTACGATAACGACGATCGGCTCATCAGCGGCACGGGCTTCAGTTTCGCGCTCGACGCGAATGGCCGCGTGACGGGATCGAACGGCCTTACGATCACGCGCGATGCCGTCGGCCGGATCTCGAGTGTCACGTATGAGCCGGGCAAAACGGTGACCTACGCCTATGACCCGCGCGGCTTGCTGGCGAGCGTCACGGATTGGGCCGGCGGATCGGTCGCGTTCACGTTCGACGCCGCGCACCGGCTGGTTTCGATGGTGCGATCGAACGGTGTGGTGACCACTTATACCTACGACAAGGACAGCCAACTCGCGTCCATTGCCGAAGCCTCGGGAACCGCGCCGATCGCGTCCATAGCGCTCACGCGGGATGCTATCGGGCGCGTCACTTCCTCCGCCCGCGTGATCCCGCAGGAAGCCGCGCCGTCCGCGGCCACGTCCATCTCCAATTTCGATGCGGCCAATCAGATCGCTGGCGCAACCTACGACGCGCGCGGCCGGTTGACCAACGACAATGCAGGCTCGACCTACACATGGAGCGCCGCATCGCGCCTGGTCTCCTACGCGCGCCCGGACGGATCGGCATCGGCGGCCTATGACGCGCTGGGACAGCGCATTTCACGAACCGTGAACGGCGCGACGCAGAATTACGCGCTCGACTACGCGACCGGCCTTCCCACGGTCGCGATCATACAATCCGGCGGCTCCGATCTGACCTATTACGTGTACACGCCCGGCGGATTGCTGCTCTATAGCATCGATGCCGCCTCCAGCACGCACAGATTTTACTCCTTCGACGAAACCGGCTCGACCACGATGCTGACCAATGACGCGGACACCATCACGGATAGCTACGGCATCAGTCCTTACGGCGACGTGGTTACGGCGGGTCCGGGTAACTCGACTAATAATCCGTTCACCTGGCAGGGACAACTTGGGGTGATGCAGGAGCCGGCGAGCAAGCTGTACTACGCGCGGTTCCGCTACTACGACAGCGCGACGGCCAGATTCCTATCGCGCGATCCTCTGTTTTCGCCCGCGCCGAGGGAGGTGAATCCGTATCAGTATGCGGCGGGGAATCCGGTGGCGAATGGCGATCCGATGGGGCTGAAGCCCAGGTCCATTTTCTCGACGTTGGACGGCCTCCTCAGCGCCTGGAACTCCAACGAAACTCACTTTTTGCTGCGCGTGGCAAACGGGGAAACAACCGAAATCTACGATCATGTGGCGAATGCGATGACCGCCGTTTCGAGGACCGCCCTAGGCGGCGCGCCCGCGGAGGAGCCGATAACCCCCGGTTTAAACGAGTTATGGACCTCTCAGGGAGGTCTAGGTCCTACTCCGGTGACGCAAACCCCGGCGGCGCCAACCATGGCGGCGGCATCGCCCGCGGTCGGGACGGAGGAGGCGCGCCTCGGCCCGGCATATAATTACCCTCTATGCCGCCCCTTCCTTAACGAGTTCGGGGAGGGTGACCTGGGTCAATACCTGGACGACCGGCCGCGCTGGGTGGACTGCCTATACTTTCCGCCTCAGCCAGGGGGCCAGAAATGAGAGCCACGAACTTCGTCGCGCTTCTTGCCGCGGCCATTCTGCCGCTCTCCGCCGCGGTCACTTATACCTACGACGCTGCCGGACGCCTGATCACCGTCACCTACACCAACGGCTCCACCATCTCCTACACCTACGACAAAGCCGGAAACGTGCTTTCGCGCTCCGTCCAGGGACCCGGCGGGCCGTTCATCAATTCCGTCACGGTGGCCAACGGCGGCGCCAATATCGCGCAAGGCACCTGGATCGTGATCAAAGGCGCGAACCTGGTCCCGGCGAGCACGCCCGCTGCCGGCGTCATCTGGAGCAGCGCCCCTTCCTTCGCGCAAGGGCTTTTGCCGACGCAGCTCGGGGGCGTGAGCGTAACCGTGGACGGCAAAGCCGCGTTCATTTATTTTTATTGCAGCGCGGTGACCAGCACGGTCTGCGCGAGCGATCAAATCAACGCCCTGACACCGCTCGACAGCACTCTCGGACCGGTTCAGATCGTCGTGACCAGCGGCAATACCTCCAGCCCGGCCTTCACGGCGACCATGACCGCGATCGCGCCCGCGTTCCTGTTGTTCAACGCAGCCGGATACACGGCGGCCACGCACATCAATGGCAGCCTGCTCGGCCCGGCGACTCTTTATCCGGGTTTCTCCACGCCCGCCGCACCGAGTGAAACCATCGTGGTCTACGGCGTCGGATTCGGATTGCCGATTACGGCGATCGTCAACGGTTCCTCGATTCAGGTGGGAACGCTGCCCTCGAATCCGGTCTGCCAGATCGGCGGAAATAACGCGGCGGTGAGCTTCGCGGGCTTAATCTCGCCCGGTTTGTACCAATTGAATCTAACCGTACCCGCGTCGGCCAAGAGCGGAGACAACGCCTTGAGCTGCACTTACAACGGCTCCACCACGCCCTCAGGTGCGTTGATCACGGTCCAGCAATAAATTGTCGCGCATTCCAAAGGCTTCATAGGTTTCTCAACCGATCGATGGAGGATGTTATGAAGAGCTTCCTGAAACACCAGAGGGGATTCCCTCTATTTCCCCTTATTATTGTTCTTGCCGTCCTGGGGTGCACGGACACAGCCGTAGCCGGCACGTTTGTAGTGGCAACACCGGGCGGCGGCTTTGGCGCCACTTTCTGCTACGGGGTCCTTGCCGGGACCTCCCCGCCGGTATCACAGTCACAGATAATAACCGTGACGAATACGGGCGCCGCGACTCCCTTCACGGTAAGCACGGCCACCAATTCCGGCGGCAATTGGTTGAGCGCGAGCCCGGCAACTGGCACGGCGAGCAGCACCAGTCCTGCGACGGTCGACGTGTCGGTGATTTCAACGGGCCTTACCGAAGGCACGCATATTGGCCTAGTGACTGTTACTCCAACGTATTCAACAACAGTCACTGTCGAAACAGCCGGCGCCCCCGTTAATTTCCCTGTGACCCTCGTCGTCGGTAATCCCAGCAGCCTGTACGTCTCTCCCTCCAGCGTAACTTTCGCCTACACAGAAGGCGGACCCGCCCCTGCCGCCGTGACTGTGGAAGTCTCGTACTGCCCAACTGGCACAAGCGGGACAACCAACACGATTGTCCTAGGGATGACTAGTTCGAGCCTGTTTACAACCAACTTCGCCACCGCGACACTTCCGTTCACATTTAAGGCCGGCGTTAACCAGAGCGCGCTCACCCTACTCGGGGCGAATACTTACACTGGACAGATAACGCTGTCAGCGGGGTCCCTCGGCACCGCGGCCGTGAACACCAGCCTGATCGTAGTTCCAGCGGGTACTCCGGGCGCGACGAGCGTAGTGAACGCGGCCGACTTCCTGAACTACACCGTTCCAAACGTTCCCGCCACAGGTACAACAGCTTCGCCGAACGCTGTTGTTTCGCCCGGCGGACTCTTCACTATCTCGGGCATAGACCTTGCGCCGGGGGCCGGGCAATCGTTTGGGTTGACTTCGCAAGGTACAGTACCGACGACGATCGGCGGCGTCGTGGTGAATTTCGCCCTCACGCCTTCTGCTGCTGAAAGGGCGCCGGGAGATACAACGGGGGCGACGCCGGCTGCTACGACGACCGTCGCCGCTCCCCTGCTATACGTTTCCAGCACGCAAATCAACGCGATCGTTCCGTATGAAATCGCCGGCAGCTCGACGGTCAACATGACTGTCACCTATAACGGGAACACCTCGACCGCTGTGCCGCTAACCGTGACCCCCACCAACCCGGCGATCTTCAGTTTGACCGAGACAGGCTATGGGCAAGGCGCCATCCTGAACCAGGACTATAGCGTAAACGGCGTGGGCAACCCCGCCGCTAAGGGGTCGTTCGTGTCGGTATACGCCACCGGCGAGGGCGTGACCTCGCCGCCGCAGGCAACCGGTTCGGTTACGCCGTCGACCGGCACGAGTTTCCCGCTGCCGGTAGGGAACGTCGGACTGACCATCGGCGGGGTGGCTGCGCAGATCCTTTATGCGGGTGAAACGCCCGGAGACGTCGCGGGCCTGCTGCAAGTGACCGCCTATGTTCCGACAGGCATCGCATCTGGGCCGCAGCCGGTGGTGCTGACGGTGGGCGCGAACAGCTCGGCGTCGCAGGTAGTTCTCATGTACGTGCAGTAGCTGGCGGATCGCGCCGCGCCTCGTTCGCCGCATAAATCCCGGTGGGGCGGACGCGGAACGCATGCGGCGCGCACGTTCCGCGTACCGTGCCGCGGTGCGCGATCCCCGCGCGGTGGCGGCTCGTAGGGCGGCCTCGATTCTTTGCTCGCGTGACCGTCGCCATAGGGATTATGAATCCGCGATCTGCGCTTATACTCGTCCGGCTGCTCGAGAAGCACGCCGGCCTCGGCAACGATGCGATCCTCGTCCGTTCCCACCAGCTTGGACCCGGCCTGGGCGCGCCAGCGGAAACTCAAATCGGAGTCAAGGTAGTTGCCGATATTGCGCGATAAAAGGCGATTCGGGTTATGCTTGCGACCGCTCGTCTGACCGCGGCGATGATGCCCCGGGACGCGGCCGAAAGTCTTCGCGGTCAGCGCGTGGGTTTGACCGCAGGTCGGAGTGGCGACCGCGTCAGCATGGCGGCGGTATAATTCAGCCGATAGCCGATGCAAGCGACGGCACCGCGTTGTGACCGGGCTGTGGCCGGCAACACACTATCGCGCGCGACTGGAGCACAGCAAGAGTGCTGCTCTGCCAGGAATTGACGCCGGTTTGAACGGGACAACTGATGGATTCTGATCGATGGAAACAAGTCGATAATCTGTTGCAAGCCGCGTTGGAGCGTCCTCCCGCCGAGCGCGCGGCATTCTTGCGGCACGCGTGCGCTGGTGACGAATCTCTGGAACGAGAAGTCCAGTCCCTGCTGGCTTCGGAGCAGGAGGAGGGGAGTTTCCTGGAAGGCCCGGCTATTGAAGTCGCGGTGCGGGCCATCGCGAATCAGCAGACACCGGAGACCGCGGGTTCCCTCATCGGCCAGACCATTTCGCATTACCGCATCGTGGCGAAGTTGGGCGCGGGCGGAATGGGCGTGGTGTACAAGGCCGAGGACGTTCGTTTGCACCGGTTCGTGGCGCTCAAGTTTCTGCCGGAGGAAATCGCCCGAGACCCACAGGCGCTCAGCCGTTTCGAGCGGGAGGCGCGGGCGGCTTCCGCCCTGAATCACCCCAACATTTGTACGATTCACGAAGTGGAAGAACATGATGATCAGCCGGTGATCGTGATGGAATTGCTGGAAGGGGAGACGTTGAAGCAGAGGATCCGCGAAGGACTCCTCCCCACGGACGAGCTGCTGGAATTTGGGATTCAAATGTCTGACGCTTTGGAAGCCGCCCACGCGAAGGGAATCATTCACCGGGACATCAAGCCCGCGAATATCTTCATCACCACACGTGGTGTGGCGAAGATTCTTGACTTCGGATTGGCAAAAAGAGTCGGTCCGGTCGCGGGTCGCGCGGACGACACCGAGGCGCCAACGCTTACCATCGAGGACCAACTGACCAGTGCGGGAAGCGCCGTGGGGACGGTGTCGTACATGTCGCCGGAGCAAGTCCGCGCTCAAGCTTTGGACGCGCGTACGGATTTATTCTCGTTCGGTGTAGTGCTGTACGAAATGGCGACGGGCCAGCAGCCGTTTCGGGGGGAAAGCTCGGGCGTCATCTTCGATTGCATTCTCAACCGCGCGGCTGTGCCTCCCGCGAGCCTGAATCCCGAATTGCCGACGGAATTAGAGCGAATCATCGACAAGTGCCTAGAGAAGGATCGCTACCTGCGCTACCAGCATGCTTCGGAAATCCGGACCGACCTCCAGCGTCTGAAGCGGGACGCCGCGGGGGCTCCGAGCCCCGCGCAGGGTATCGCCGCGCAGCCGGCAACCGACACCATGTCTGGAGCTACACCTGGCGTCACAGCGCCTGACACCCCAAAACGCTGGAGAGTGATTGTTCCTACCGCCGTGGCTGTGCTGGCGCTTATTGCCGTGGGCTACTTCTATTTTCATCGGGCATTCTACGGCAAACCCAAGCTGACCGACCAGGACACGATTGTCCTCGCCGATTTCGTAAACACGACGCGAGACCCCGTATTTGACGGCACGCTGCGCCAAGGGCTGGCGATCCAGCTTGAACAGTCGCCGTTTCTGAAGATCATGGACGACCGGCAGATGCAACAGGACCTGCGGTTGATGAGCCTGCCTCCCGGGAGCCATATCACGAACCAGATCGCGCGCGATATCTGCGTGCGGGACGGAGCTGCGGCCATCATCGACGGCTCCATCGAGAGCCTGGGAAAGAACTACGTCCTCACGCTCCAGGCGATCACTTGCCAGGGTGGCACGACGCTGGCCCGCGAGCAAATCCAAGTTGAAGATAAGGAGCACGTGTTGAACGCAGTGGGGACCGTTGCGACCGCCATGCGCGCCAAGCTGGGAGAATCGCGCAGCTCGATCCAGAGGTTGAATCGTCCGCTGGAACAGGTGACCACTCCATCACTCGACGCTCTCCAGAACTACTCGGCGGGTTTGGCCGTTTTGAGCCAAGGCCACTTTCTGGCCGCTGTTCCGGTGTTTGAGCGCGCCACCGCACTCGATCCGAATTTCGCGATGGCTTACCAGTACATTTCCACCGCTTACAACAATGCCGGGGACGTAGAGCGCAGCCGGGAATACGATAGAAAGGCTTTCGCCTTGATCGACCGGGTCTCCGAGCGTGAGCGAGAATTAATCGCGGCCCTCTATTACGGGTCGACTGGCGAATCGGACAAAGAGATTGACGCCTATCGCTTGGGTATCCAGAACTATCCCCGCGATTGGGGACTCCATAACAACTTGAGCGTAAATTATATAAACTTGGGGCAATTCGAAGAGGGGCTCAAGGAAGGCCAGGAAGCGGCTCGGCTGCAACCTGACGTCGAACCTCCGTATCGGCGGCTGTTGGACGCTTATTTATGCCTAGATCGGCTCTCCGAGGCTAAGCAAGTAGAGGAGAAACTGAGAGCGAAGGAATTGGGTGGAGCGAGGATCCACCAGCGCTTCCTCGAAATCGCTTACGTCGAGGCCGATCAGGCGGCCGTCGCCAGGGAAACTGACTGGTACGCGGGCAAACCGGAAGAGTACATCAGCTTCGGTTTGCAGGCAGCCCATCTGAATGTCCTTGGCCAGCGTCGTGAGTCGGGCAAATTGTACCAGCGAGCCGCGCAGACAGCGCTGCGCCAGGGGCTCCGGGACGCCGCAGCCGAATTCGAGGACGCCGATGCACGCGCCGACGCGCTGTCGGGTAATTGCCAGAGCGCGCACCATCTGGGGCGTCCTGCCCTGGCGCTGGCGATGTGCGGCGATGCGACCCAAGCGGAAAAGCTTGCCGCGGAGACTTCGAAGCGTCTTCCAAATGGAACCATCTGGAATGCGGTGCAACTTCCCGAAATTCGCGCTGCGATCGAGGTCCAACGCGATCAGCCCGCCAAAGCCGTGGAGTTACTGGCATCCGCCTCGCCGTACGAGCGCGCTTACCCCGAGGCGGTGTACCTGCGTGGCTTGGCGTACCTGCGTCTGCACAAGGGAGCGGAGGCCGCGGCTGAGTTCCAGAAAATCCTGGATCACAGGGGCGCCAGTTGGGGCAGCACCTGGCTCTATCCGAATTGGGGATTGTACTATTCGATTTCCGTATCTATCACTTTGACACAGTGTACAATGGATCGACAGGCCGGAAGTTCTTTAGAAAGACTCTCTGAGTGAGAAGGTGATCGCAACTGTATGATAATGCAACGAATACATATAGGAATAATTTTAGTTGAAAATTGGGCAGATCGGGTGTATCCTACTTGCGTACCAGCGGTTAGAGGACGGAGGTTCGGATGTCAATCACGCAAGATGAAGCCAATTCGATACTTGAGAAGCACTACGACCGGCTGTGTTTGGCGGTAGCTGAGGGCTATGAGCGGTATCGGAAATATCCACATCGGACTCTCCACCGGCGCTCCACTCGTGCGAACATCGTTAACGATGAGATCATAGCCCGCGTTATCGAGGAATTCGACGGAGTCCCAGAAACCAAGTTAGTTGAACTTCGATCTCGGGGATTGCGGTTTTTGCGCATTGGTGACCGCCTACTTCTCTGGTTCAAAAAAACTGATCGTCAGAGAAAGATCCGCATTTATCCGACGCTTCCGGCGCAACGGCTTGAGGAGGGCGGACAGATTCGGTTGTTTCCCGGTCTCAGTGTCCTGGTAGTTGGATATTTACTCAACCACGATGAGACTAAGGTCATTCGCGTCAGCGTAGCCAAATCGAGAGGGCACAGACAAAAACCCGAGTGGTACATCGACCTTGAGCCAATGGAGAGTAACGTCGAGACCCTGACGCCCTCTGCTTCTAACTCGCAATCACATCGCCCCCGCGTTGTTATAAAAAAGGGAGCGGTACAGCTAAAGTTGGCCGAGTAGATGGGGATTGAGTTCAATCCCGAGATGCTCGTTATCGCGAGGGAGTCTCGTGGATTGTCACAGACTGACCTTGCGCGCTTGATCTCTGTTCAGCAAAGCACAATCTCGAAAATTGAATCAGGAGTTCTGCCCCCATCTCAAGAAATTATCGAGCGTCTCGCTGCCTCACTTCGCTATCCACGGCTGCTCTTCGTTCAAACTGATCGCGTTTATGGATTCAATTCGACCGTGTTCTTTCACAGGAAGCGTCAGAGCCTTCCTGACCGAGCGCTTCGCAAACTGCACGCATTCATGAATCTAACGCGAATGCGAGTCGCTCGGCTGCTCCGCGCTACAGACATCGCAACCGAGGGGCAATTTCAACTAACTGAGCCTGACGAGTATGGCGGAAGAATCGATCGAATCGCACAAGCGGTGCGGTCAACGTGGAGGTTGCCTCCTGGACCAGTGCGTAGCATTACGGAAGCAATTGAGAATGCTGGCGGAGTGGTTGTTTCTCTTGATTTTGAGACGCGCCAAGCGGACGCGATCAGCGAATGGGTTCCTCCTCATCCGCCGATCTTTCTTGTCAACTCGAATTCCGAGATAACGGGCGACCGATTGCGCATGACTTTGGCGCATGAGCTGGGGCACATCACTATGCATCGGTTCCCAACGGCTGCGATGGAAAAGCAAGCGAATTTGTTTGCGAGTGAATTCTTGATGCCCCGGAAAGAAATCAAGAGCTCGCTTTACAGTCTCACGTGGGCAAAGTTGATCGATCTGAAAGCTCACTGGAAGGTCTCGATGGCGGCGATTGTCCAGAGAGCTCACGAACTTGGCACGATCACCGATTCGCAGCGCCAGTATCAGTTCATCCAGTTTTCGAAGCGTGGCTATCGCACACGGGAACCGGATGAGACCGATGTCCCAATCGAGCGGCCCAGTTTGTTTGATGAACTGATTCAGGCGCACACAAAGCAGCTCGCGTATTCAACTACTGAGTTGGCAGCGTTGATGCTGCTTGAGGAAGAGGAACTAAAGGCGTCATATCTCGAAAAGGGACGCCTGCGATTGGTCGGATGAAATTTAGGAGGGCGTGAGCCGGTGCTCGAAGGCGTCTTATAAACGCCAGTTCCTACCACGGATCGCAGTTCGACTCTGCCGCCCTCCGCTCAATTCAGAGTATACGCCAAACTTGCTATGCTCGGATCAAATGCCCAAGAGCAGCAACGAAGTCAGCGACGATGCGAAGAACGCGACGATTGACCGCGCACAGTTCGACGCGGTGATGAAGAGGCTTGTTAACGCGAAGCCGATAACCCGCGATCAGGTAGCAGCGAAGATCAAGCGCGAGGGCCGCGCCGTTTCGCACGTGGTGAAGCGCTCGGGCCAGCGGTGAGCTTCGCGTAGGGCAGCGCCGCCGTTATCGCCAGCCGCACCACGACAGCGCGAAACAGATCGCGCTCATCGCGATTGTTGTAGGACCAGCAACGCTCGTCAAGATACCGCTGTAGGTGCTTCACGGAAACCCAATGGTGCTGCCCTATCAGTTGGCGCTCGAAGAGGCTCCAGAATCCCTCAACTGTATTTGTATGCACGTCGCCGCGAACATACTCGCCGACTGAGTGAATCACTATATCGAACAGGCCGGGGCGCTCGCGCTTCATGTGCCGATACTCACCGGCTTCGTCCGTGTAGATCATGGCATCCTTCGCGACGTGGTCCTGGACGGTCGCGCGGATCACCGGGACGCCGCGACCGGGAACCGGGAACGCCTTCACCCGCGAAGATTGGCTTTCATTCGCTCGCTGGACTACGCCCATAACGGCCTGCTTGTGATCGTCGCCCTTCGTGTGACGACGCGGATCGAAGCGACCGCCGATGTAGGTCTCATCCATCTCGACCGTGCCGCCGAATAGCCCTTCTTCAGATTTCATCGCTTCGCGGATGCGATGGTTGACGTACCACGCGGTCTGATAGCTGACTTTCAAGTCGCGCTGTAGCTGGAGTGCGCTCATGCCTTTCTTCGCGTTCGTCATCAGCGTGACGGCGATGAACCACTTCACCAGAGGCAGGTGCGAATCGTTGAACAGAGTTTCGGTCTTGGCCGTGAACTGATAGCCGCATTCTTGGCACTGGTAGAGATGCCGCACCGGGATCGTGCGGCCTTCTTTCTCGCCCGGTTTCGGTTTGCGCTTGCCTTCCTTGGTCGAGAATTTCGTGATCTTGTCGGACCCGCAGACCACGCCCTTATCCGTCTTGCCGATGCAGCGAACGCCTTCCGGCCAGCGCGCTTTTTCGAGGTAATTGAGGCAGGCTTGTTCGCTGTTGTATTCAGTGGCGATCCGTATCAGGTCCATGCCTAATTATCGCCCAAGTAGGGTCACTGTGTCAAGTGGATAATTACGTCGATTTCCTATCTGAGGCTGGCGCAGGCGTCCGGGCTCGCCGGCGATACGGCGAAAGCCAGGAAAGCCTTCGACGACTTCTTCGCAGCGTGGCAAGGCGCCGACCCCGACATCCCGATCCTCAAGCAAGCCAAGGCGGAATACGCCAACCTTCAGTAGTCGCCCAAATCAACCTACAGACATCGTGAAGAGAGATGGCCGTTAATGCTGCTTGTCAGGTCGGTTGCGACGACCGGCTTGCACTATGCCTTTAGAGATTTCGTAGGCGATACATCGGGAAATGCTTTCTCTCGGCTCGGAGGCAGTCGCTGCTCTTCCAGCCCTGACCATGGTGGCGCCGTTTACAAACTTCATAATGGCTTCCTTCTGATCGTCGACTACAGCCGTACGTCTCCCACAGAGTCTCTCCGCGTATCACGCCTCAAGTTATGCAAGAGTCCCGTGTCCCCAAAGCCAAGCGAACCTGGCAGAACGTCGCCGAGCTCACAATCTGAGCGCGTTTCCCCTCTGCGACGAACAGTGATGAATTCGAACCACACCATATGTGCCACTCTCGCATCCATTCGTGGAACGGTTACAGACTCCGTCCTTCTCGGCGCAAATTAGTAATCTTGCCAGGGACACGTTCCCCTGTGTGATTTCACTAACACCAATGTGGTATAAACATGCGAAAGATCGGGAGAAAATTATGTTACAGCGTCTGACCGTAGCTTCTGTCCTGGGAATCTCTTTAGCCGCGCTCGCGCCGGCTCAATCCGCACAATCGAAAGTCGACTTCGGCCGCGACGTGCTGCCGATCCTTCGGCAGAATTGTTTCTCCTGCCATGGCCCTTCGCTTGCCAACGCCGGCCTGCGGCTGGACCGCAAGAGCTCCGCGCTCAAGCTGGGCGCGCGCCGCATCGTGCCGCTAAGCGCCGACAACAGCATGCTCTATCAACGCCTGGTCGGCGACCGATTTGGAATGGCGATGCCTCCCACCGGCCAACTCAGCGCCGACAAGATTGCGGTCATCAAGAACTGGATCGATCAGGGCGCGGATTGGCCCATCGCCCTCTCCGTCGAGGTCGAGCCCTCGCCGCTCAACTCTCAAGCCGTGGCCGCGGTCGAAATGCTGCGCACCAACGATCGCCAGGGATTCCTGAAAGCGCTGGCGACGGATTCCAAGCTCATCAATGCACGCGGACCCAGCGGTGCGACTCCGTTCATGTTCGCCGCGATGTATGGCGACGCCGCGTTTCTCGAAGAACTGATCGCCAAAGGCGCGAACGTCAACGCCAAGAACGATTCCGGCGCCACCGCGCTCATCTGGGCCGCGTCGAATCTAGACAAAACCAAAGTTCTGGTGGATCACAAAGCCGACGTCAATGCCAAGTCCGACGATTCCCACACGGCGCTGATGGTCGCCGCAGGAGTCGCGAATGGCTTCCCGATCGTGAAGCTGCTGGTGGAACATGGCGCCAACCTCAATCCGACCAGGAACATTCAGGCGGAATCTTCGCCGCTGGCGCAGTCGGCCGAAAGCGCCGACCCGCAGATCATGCAATACCTGATCGACCACGGCGCGGATGTCAAAGCCTCCGCGATCGGTGCGCTGCTCATGTCCTATGCGGTCGAATGCACTAGGTGCGTCGACATCCTGCTGAAGCAGGATCTACCCAAGCCGTTCTACACCCCCGTGCTGATGCAAGTGGCCAGCTTCGTCAGTGCCGACACCATCCGCACTCTGCTCGATCGTGGCGCCATCGTCGACGCGCCGGATCAGTTCGGCCACACACCGCTCGCCAATGTCGCCGGATCAGATGTCATGAACGTCGAAGCAGCAAAGCTGCTGATCGCGCGGGGCGCGAACGTGAACGCCAAGAGTCCGCATCCCAATAGCGGTGACACCGGCATGTCCATCCTTGATTTAGCAAAGCTGCGCGGCGACGGGCCGATGACCGCTCTGCTGGTCAATGCAGGAGCAACCAGCGCGGTCCCAGCGGCCTCCGAGCCTGCTCCGAAACGCGCGGCATCGCTTCACGACGCAGTCCAGAAGAGCCTTCCTCTGCTGCAGCGCGCCGACGCTGGATTCACTTCGAAATCCGGTTGCGTCTCCTGCCACAACGACAGTTTCACGGCGATGGCCATCGGCCTGGCGCGCTCCCGCGGATTTAAGGTCGACGAAAAGATCGCCGCCGAACAGGTCAAAGTCAACGTGGCGTTCCTCGAACAGACCCGCGAGCCTATGTGGCAGGGGTTCATGCCGGGGGTCCCCGATTTCATCGGTCCGGTGGTTTTCGGCTACATCGTCATGGGCCTCGACGCCGAGCATTACAAAGCCGACCTCAATACCGACGCGCTCACGATGTATATCAAGTCGCATCAGTTGCCTGATGGACATTGGGCATACCCCGCCGCGGATGGCCGCCCGCCGATCTGTTCCGATTACGTCGGCAACACCGTGATCGGCATGCGCGCGCTGCAACTCTACGCGCCCGCCGGCCAGAAAGCCGAATACGCGAAAGCCGTCGAGCGAGCGGCGGCATGGCTCACGACTGCGAAAATCACCGTGACCGAGGATGCGCTCTGGAAGCTGCAGGGACTCGCCTGGGGCAGCAAGAACAAAGCGGCCATCGCGAAGGCGCGTCAGGAAGTGATCGCGCTGCAGCGCGCCGACGGCGGCTGGGGCGATCTGGCCACCATTCCCACCAGCAGCGCGTTCACCACCGGCCGCGCGATGGTTGCGCTGAATGCAGCGGGCCTCGCGGCCTCCGATCCGGTTTATCAGCGCGGCATGCAGTATCTGATGAACCATCAGCAGCCCGACGGATCGTGGTTTGTCCGCACGCGCGCGCTGGGATTCCAGCCGTATTTCGAAACCGGCTTCCCGCACGGCGTGAATCAATCGATCTCGGCCGCGGGAACGGGATGGGCGGCGATGGCGCTGACGCTCGGCACGCCGTCGTCCACGAATGCGGCTACGGGCGCTGCGCAGGAATAGCCGCCGTGTCTTTGCGCTCGGTACTGCTCAGTTGTACTCAGCCCGCTTCACGCTTGATTTTGGCGGGCTTTAAAAAGGAGTTGAGTTGGACATGCCGCCGCTCCTGATCATCATCCCGGCCGCTAGGTGATGGATCGGGTCAGCGTGCAATGCGTAGCCTTCCAACTCGGCGCTCGCAAGCGCCCGAAGTCGACCCTGGTGGCCCCTCGACGGGAGTTCGGAAATCACCTGTTTGTCGAACGCCAAGTCGCTGCCAGCTAAGGGCTTGTGTTTGCGCCGTTATGGGCGGGAGCGTTGGGGAGGGTTTTCCGAACGGTCGCGGCAGGCGTCGATCACGGTCGACATCGGCAGATCCAGCGCCCGGGCGATAGTACGCCAGCTACTCCCCTCGCCCCGCAGCCTGATGGCGTCGTCGCGCCTGAAAACGCGCTGTGGGCGCCCCAGGCGCGTTCCCCTGGCCTTTGCCGCACGGACGCCAGCCTGGACGCGCTCCCGGATGATGCCGCGCTCCATCTCCGCGAACGCCGCGAACAGGTGCAGCAGGAACTTGGACATCGGGCTGTCCGCGCCGGTGTCGATTGATTCCGTGGGGCTTAGGAAGCGGATGCCCAGCGAGACGAGTTCCTGGATGCTGCGGACGCAATGCGCCACGCTGCGGCCCCATCGATCGAGCTTCCACACGAGCACGGCCTCGAACTTACGGAGCCGGGCGTCGTGGAGGAGCTGGTCGAGCCGCGGGCGGCAGGCGGCCGCGCCGCTGAAGCCCGTATCTACGTACTCCTGAAAGACTTCCCAGCCGCGCTTGGCGACGTACTGGCGCAATTCGTGAAGCTGCATCTCACAACTCTGGTCAGAAGTGCTGACTCTGGCGTAAATGGCGATGATCATGGCTTGTAACTCCATGAACGCTCTTAAGTTAGGGCGAAGTCAACGCCGAATCGACTTCTTTGATTCTTTTTGATTAACCATTGAAAAACGGTTGATTAGCTGCGCTTGTGCGCGTCATAGTACGCGTTTGGAATTGATTTTGCTTGATTTACGGCTCCCGGCCGGAATCCTGACAAACCGCCTATCGGACCGGCTGCCGGGCGCAAAATCAATTCGGCGACCCGGCCGGGCGTGCAATCTGCCAGCGCGCAGTCGCCGCCGCAGCAGATCCAGGAATAGAGCGAGGAAGAACAGTCCCACAATATGCACCGCTCTATGGTCGCTCTGGAGGCACCCGGCCATCAATGGGCTTGAAGTACCGGTGATGGCGCGTGTCCCCCTCGGTCGAGTCCTGGGCGGCGGAGGGCATTCTGTAACGCTTTATTACGTGGCGATGTATTGGTCGGGCGTACTGTTCGCCCATTCTGCTGGCCAGTCCTTTGATGCGACGTATGTTGGGTCTGCTGGGCCGAGGATGACGTGATATTCTGGCGCGCCGAATTGGGCGAAGAGTCTGATGATCGCGTGCAGGTGTGCGCCTGGTTCACTGCGGAGGACTCTGATCTCGTGGAGTCCGCCGCCGGCATTATTGACGGGTTCCCGCCACCACGACCCCACGAAGTGCCCGATGCACTGATCGGTTCCGAGGATTACTTGTCGGATAGGGTTGTTCGTGAACGCGCCAAGACCGACCTTGGCGACGGCAACGCACCAACCGATTTTCGCGAGCAGGCGCGCGAACTGCTCGGGAGAGAAGTTGAGGTGCAAGCCGACAAATTCCGCGCCCGGATGCTGTTTGCTCGCCTCTTCAAACGTGGGGCCACACACGTGCATCATGTCGAGATTCGTGAACACGCCGCGTACGCGTTTGTTGCTCCACAGGACTGCTGGTGGTGGAAAGAGCGGAGTCGGGAGATACGTCGGATATTTCGTCCGCTCCACCTGGATCGTTTCGCGGACACCATCACGCTGCACCACCACGGGCAGCGTCTTTGCGCGCTGCGGTTTGCGACGGCTCTGCATGGCGAGCACGTTACGGACGTGGGGCCACAAGGATCGCAGCACGTCACGTTCAAAGTCCGAAGTGATCTTGGCGCACACTGCACAACTCGCGCGACGCAACGTCCACGGCCCATTCAGGCCAAAGGGGACTGCGTGTTCCGTCCCCAGCGGCGCGTCACGCTCGCCGCAATAGATGCACTCCCCGATCTCAGAGCCCTGCAACCCAACATGATGATCTACGAGACCCTGCACTGTTCTGATCGTATCTCAAGAGGTGTTTCTGGTGATCGAGGAAATCGATCCTCTGTCACCGGCGCCAAGCGCCTTCAAAACCTGCTGATCACGGTCCGATCACAGTAGTAGGTATATCGCACCGTCTCTGGCAATTTGTGCCAGCGGAGTAGAACCTGCGTCATTGCATCCACCTGATCGTCGTGGACGCCGTTCGGAAACTGCGCGCACTCCTCAATGAAGTCCGCGACCCACGGCATCATCATCGGGTGCGGCAAATACACGTTGCCGGCTTCGATCAGCGGGCTCACTGCTGACGCGCGCGCAATTTTCCCGCCCTCGGGATTCACTGGCAGCACCCCAGGGATGTCGTGCGAGATCATCTGAATTACGGCCGAGCCATTCGCCTTGTCCTCGATCAGCTTCGCGCAGCACCCCGGCCACTTCGCCGACATTTCTCGAACCGCTTTCACGGTCGCCGGGCAGTCCATTCGCGCTCGGGTTTGATCGAGCAACAGGAACAAGTTTCCCTTCCGGCCCCACGTTTGGCCGACAACGTAGTCTGATGTGGCTAAACCCTTGAACGAGCAATCCCAGGATTGAACCTGCTCTTCGACGGTCGGAATTACGTGGGCAGTTTCGAAGCGCGTTGATCCATCCGGCATTCGAACCGCGACCGGCGGCAGGTTGTTCTGAGGCCCCTGCCAGAACTTGAACCAGAAGCGTTTGATTAGGCCGCCTTCTGCCGGTGAAGGCCGCTGCTGCAACTGGCCCGCCGCGGCATAGCTGCCTAGACTGATTTTGAGATCCGCGATTTCCTTCGCGCCAAACCTTTCGGGCCATAGCAGTTCTCCCGGCTCCTTGCGGGGATCGGAGAACCCGATCGAGGTGACGGGCTGGGGGCCTTCGTACTCGGCGGGCAGACAGAGGTGCTCAAATCCGCCCTGCGCTAACAGGTGCCCGCTCAAGTCCTCCTGGTGACAACGCTGCATGACGACGACCTTCGCTGCCGTCCTCGGATCGTTGACGCGCGTCGACATGACGACGTCAAACCAATCGAGCGTCGCTTTGCGTACCGAATCCGACTCGGCTTCCTGGACATTGTGCGGATCATCGCAAACGATTCGGTCGCCGCCCTCGCCTGTCGCGGTTCCGCCAACCGAGGTCGCGATGCGATAGCCGGAGCGGCTGTTGTCGAAGCGCGTCTTCGTGTTCTGATCAAACGCTAGCGCGTAGCGATCGCCCCAGAAGCTCCGATACCAGGGCGACTCGATCAGCATGCGACATTTCACGGAATCGCGAATGCTCAACGACGCTGCATAGCTGCTGTAGAGCCATCGCCGTTCGGGATGTTGAATCCACTCCCACGCCGGCCACAGCACGGACACGAGAAGACTCTTCATGTGTCGCGGCGGCACGTTGATGAGTAGGTTGCGGATCCGGCCGTGCGTTACAGCCTCGAGGTGATCGACGATTGCATCGATGTGCCAGCCGGGAACGAACGGTGTGTGCGGTTCGATGATACGCCAGGCTTGACGCACGAACTCCCGGAAGCTGCGAGTCGCGCGCTCGCGATCAACCTTTTCGAGGAACTGTGGTCTTGCCAATAAGGATTGCAAGTTGTTTGAGTTCGTCATCGTTCAGTCCTTCCAGTTCCGGCGCCGGACCGATCACGATCGGACCTCCGTCGGGACCGCTGTGTTCATTGGTGAAGTAGTCTTTGTAACCCAGAAGATTCTTGGCCAGGAAAATGTTGCCCGCTGGATTTCCCTTCTGCGCTAACGCCCACAGGCTACGGCGTAATGACACTCGCCCTCGGGCCTTGCCGCGGGCCATAGCTTCGGCGAAGTCGGGCTGCTGTTTCCGCCGCTCGATGGTGCGCTCGCTAACGCCAATGACCGATGCGATCTCCGCCTCGGTGCATTGGATCGCGGCGAGCTTCTCGACCTGCTCCAGGTCAATATGGACTGGCTTCCGGCCCGCCCTGATTCGTTTCCCGCCCTTCATTCGCTTCCTTCCCGAATCGAACATTTCACTTGCATTCTGCTCTGGACAGAGTGATGGATGGTGTCGCTATGAACACCTTTACGATCGACTCTGAAAACAACATCACGGCGCACGCCGGGCTTCCCGCCGGCGCCGACGAATCTCAATTCTTCACCGACCAAAAGGAACTTGCGAAGCTGACCGCCGACTGGCCGATTTCCCGGCTGGTCGATACCTGGAACAGCTTTGCGGGCGTCGCTCCGTTCACGGATCTGAAACCGGTCAAGAAATTCACGGACCGGAAGGCGGCGGTGGCGCGCATCTGGAAGGCGGCCGAACGTCTGGCCGCCAACGTTGCGGAACCGGCGCGAACTGTGGCGCCCGCCAAGGGGAGGGCGAAGAAGTCCCCGCCGAAAGCGAAACGACGCCACACGAAGCGCCCGGGCGCGAAGCGTGCCGCCAATGTTGCGCGCGAGGGCAGCAAGAAGGCCGAAGTTCTCGACCTGTTGCGACGCAAACAGGGCGTGACCCTCGCCGAGATTATGGAACTGACGGGCTGGCAGAGCCACACGGTCCGCGGTTTCGTCAGCGGCACACTGGTCACGAAGCTGGGCCTGAAGGTCGAATCGTTTCGCAACGACGACAAGGAGCGGACGTACCGAATCAAGGGATAGCGCGATCATCGCCGTTCCTTCGCGCCGCCGGGTCCGTCCTGGCGGCGTTTTTCGTTCTGGAGGATCCTCAACTCGGCAGACCAATCCGAGAGCGCGAGGCAAAGGCCCGGCAAATCGGGATGCCCGGAGAGAATCAGCGATTCGATTTCCGCGATCTCGCGGCGGCAGCGATCGATTCATGCCGCGACTCCCAATCGCTCGGCCTTCACCTGCTCGAATGTCCCGCCATCAGCCTCGAGCGTCGCGTGCTTCCCCGTGAGTCCCTGCCAGCGGAGGACTACAACATCGACGTATTTAGGATCGAGCTCAAGTCCGTGGCAGACGCGCTCGGTGAGTTCCGCGGCGGCGAGCGTAGTGCCGCTGCCGAGAAAGGGATCGTACACAATCTCGCCGCGCTTGGTGTGATTCAGAATCGGCCGCCGCATCAACTCGACCGGCTTTTGTGTTGGATGGTCCTCCTTAGTTTCGTCGGAGCCGCCCATGATAAATTTCGGCGATGGAGAATCCCAGATGGTCGAGTTTTCGCCCGCCTTTCCGAACCACGGCGCGTTTTTCTTGCGGACGTACCAGCAGGGCTCGTGTTGATACCAGTAGTGAGTGCGCGTGAGCACGGTTCTCTGTTTGTTCCATATGATTTGCTGTGGATAGAGAAAGCCGATTCTCAGCAGGCCGGCGAGAACCTCGGACGAGTGAACGCTCGCATGCCATGCGTAAATAATCTCGAGGCTCGGCACCAGCTCGAAAGCTTCCGACCAGTCTGCGCGGGTGTCGGACGAGATGGTTGTGTTGGTGTGGCCTTGGACTCGGTGCTTCATGTAACTCGCCTCGGCTGGGCCGTGCTTGTTGATCCGAGCTCGATCGCGCCATTCCGAATCCAGGCTGATGCCGTAAGGGGGATCAGTTACGACAAGCAGTGGCTTATGCTCGCCGAGCAGCCGCGCGACGTCCTGCGCGCTGGTGGCGTCGCCGCAGACCACACGGTGCGCTCCGCAGATCCACAGGTCGCCCGGCCGCGAGGTGGCGATTTCGGGAAGTGGAGGCGCCTGATTCGCTCTCTCCTCGTCCATCGGATCGCGCAGCAGCACGTCCAACTCGTGGACGTCGAATCCCGTCAGGCCCAAATCAAAATCCAGACTGCTCAATTCCGCAAGTTCGGGAGCAAGAAGATCGAGGTCCCACGCAGAATCTTCGTGGGAACGATTGTCCATCAGCCGGAGACCCTTCACCTGCGCCGGCGTCAGCTCGCGGGCGACGTGGACTGGCACCTCCTTCAACCGCAGCTTTTTCGCCGCAGTCAGGCGGAGATGGCCGATGATGATCACCCCCTCGGCGTCGACGACGATCGGCTGACGGAAGCCGTACTCGCGGATGCTGATCGCGACCTTCGCTACCGCCTCTGCGTTCCAACGGCGGGCGTTCTTGGGATACGGTTTCGGTCGATCGATGGGCCAGAGTTCGATGAGCATATCTTCCCAAATGTAAGCGATCGAGGCACACTTTTCCAGAAATAAATGATGTATTTACAATGAGATATAGCAGGAATGTTAAGGAGTACTCAGTATTGTTCAGATCGCGTGTCGGGAACGCTTAACCGACGCGCTGCCGTAGCCTCAAAGCCGCCCATTCGCGACGTTGGTCCGTCCAGGAAAGGAGATTAGCGATTTTCCGCATGGCGGTCTCACTGACTGCGTACCGTCCCGTCGGCGTCGCCGGCAAGTACAGCAACTCGACCTGGATGTCGGGAGCCAGGTAATTCAGACGCACGATCTGACTGACGCGCTCGCGACACAAGCAGCTCAGCCGCGCGATGTCGGCATAGTCGCGCGCTTCCCCGCGCCGGATCATCTCGTCGAAGTGGATCGCCAATGCGAGGACCCGAGTGATTTGCGGAACTCGACCAACGCTCGCGTCCGTGGTGCGCGCGTTTTCCGCGCCGCGCGACTTTGGTCGAAGCTGAAACTGAATCTGCGGTGCGCCGTTGCTCATTGCTCGCACAGCTCCTTGATGCCTTCACTATGGAAACCGACCGTTACAGTGCCGGTGGGCCCGTCGTATTGCACTTCGGTGATCAGGGCGCGAATGAACCGCTCCTGCTCCGCGAGATTGAGCTGTTCCCACAGGGGGTCAAATCTCGCGAGCGCCTCCTGCACATCCGCGGGCTCCGCCATCGCTATCTCGCTCGATTCGCGGCGCATTTCTTCAAGGCGGCGCAAGACGCCCGAGAGCATCGCGGGTTGTTGCACAAAGCGTCGAAGGTTGTCGATCACCGCGCCTTCGAGTTCCGGCGCGGATACCGATTTCGTTTCGCACTTGTTCCAGCCCCGCTGATGAGCCATGATGCACACGTAATAGCGATACCGGGTCTGCTTTTTCTGAACGTAAGTGTGCGTCATGGCGGCGCCGCAACCGCAGCGCACCAAGCCCTTCAGTAGAGCGCCGCCCTTATTCCGCGCCTTCCGCTCACCTCTGCGGCCATTGCGGCTCATTTGTTCCTGGACGCGATTGAAGGTTTCGTCATCGACGATGCGTTCGTGCTCGCCGTCGTGGAGTTTCCCTTCAAACTTCACGTGGCCCGTATAGATCGCGTTGGTGAGCAGGTTGTGGAGCGTCCCCTTGTTGAAGGGAGCCCCACCACGTTCATGCCCGCCGCGCGTGGTCCATCTCTTCATGTGCCAGCCGAGGCGATCCAGCTCCTGTACAACCGGCATGAGCGAGCCCAGCTTCTGGTAGAGCCGGAATGTTTCGCGAACCTGGTCCGCCTCTATCGCATTCACAATCAGAGAACCGCCCTTCGGAGCGACGTCGTAACCGAACGGCGGAAATCCGCCGATCCATTTTCCTCTTCGCCTCGCCGCGCGCATTTTGTCGCGGGTTCGTTCGGCGATCATCTCGCGCTCGAACTGCGCGAAATTGAGAAGCATGTGGACCATGAACCGTCCCGCCGATGTCCGGGTGTCGAACGGCTGGGTCACGGCGACGAACGTCACGTCATGCCCGTCCAGAATCTCCAGGAGTTTCATGAAGTCCGCCAGGGACCGCGACAGCCGGTCGTACTTGTAAACGACGATGCAATCCAACTTTCTGGCTTCGATATCGGCCAGAAGCCGCTTCAGTGACGGGCGCTCCATGTTCGCCCCAGTGCAACCTCCGTCGTCATATCGGTCCGGCAGCGCGATCCATCCCTCGTGCTTCTGGCTCTGAATGTATGCTTCCGCCGACTCCCGCTGCGCGTCCAGGCTGTTGAAATTCTGATCGAGTCCTTCGTCGGTGGACTTGCGCGTATAGATGGCGCATCGCACCTGGGCCGGCGAGCCGGCTGGGACAGCGCGGATGCGTTTGGCTTCAGCGGCCATTTGCCCTCGGTTTTGCGAGTCCGAAGAACGCCAGCCCGTTCCACTTCGTGCCGGTGATATCCTTGGCGACCGCGCTGAGCGATGCGAAGCGACGCCCATCCCGTTCAAAACCAGCTGCGAGGACGCGAACAAGAATCGTCCGACCGCGATACGCCTTCACGATGACGCTGCCCGGCATCGGCACGCGCGGGTCATGGTCCGTTACAAGCCCGGTGACCGTGGCGTGCTGGAGACGATTCTTCCGGCGCGGCGGCTCCATCCCGGCTCGAATCCGCGCACCCGATTCTCTCGCGAGCGCAAGCGCATGCTGTCTCGCCGACTCCGGCAGCCCACCCTCGCGTTCCGCCTGAACACGCCAAGCAATCCGCCTCCGCGCCAGTTCTGAGTTTCCAGATGAGACATCGCATCCGAACATGGCCCGATGGAGCCGCTGAAGCTCATCCGGTCGCATCCGTGCGAGCCGGTCGAGATCCAGCGGGCCCGCGAGCGGGCGGTGCACAATTTGAAGCCTTGCGTTCACGGGACGACACCATGAACGCTCTTAGGGCACCCGTTTGCAAGTTCTTGTTGGCCCGAGTTCTTCTCCAGGTATTCACTGACAGGCTGAACCACAAGCTTGCGCAGATACGCACGAGCTAGAAGACCCGCGATTTCCGTTAGGGCGTCGGAACTGGGATCGGGCCGTGCCTCCCCTGATGCGGGTAAGCAGCGTGCACTTCCACGAACCCCGTCAGTGGGCGGCTCGCGGAGGGCTGGCGAGGAGTCCGGCCGCCGCTTGATGGAGGGTGCATCCGTCAGGCCGCTCCATCGATTGAGGAAGCCGCTCATTCGCCGCCACGCCTCCTTCTGCCGCCGGGGACCTTGGGGACGTTGGGGAGGGTCAGAGATTTGATGACGCCGGTGTCGTCCCCAAACGTCACTTGAGCGATGGGGACAGGGGGACCATGAGGTGAACCATTCCGTCCGGTCCCCACCGTCCCCAGTTGAATATCTTCACATGGGGACGCTCCCCGAGGCTCGTTGGCCAAGGTGTCCCCAACATCCCCAGCATTCCCAGCGCTTGGGAGAATAACGACGACTGGCTTCATTCGGCGCTCTCCAGGATCTTTGCCCGGATGCAATAGACCCGTACACCCGGCGGCATCTCAGGCAATTTGCGAGGCTTGACTGTCCAATGCGGGTGTTCTCGCGTCAGAAATCCCTGTTCATCCAGGGCCTCGCGCACGGAAACATGATCGTATCCGCTACAGACCTCCGCCTTAAAAACCTCCTGCAAAATCAGATAATCCGTCTCGCCCATGTCCTGGTTTTTTCGCCGGAAGCCAGCCCGATCACGAATTAATTGCGCTTCGATGGAGACATCATCCTGCCCGGAGCCGGCACCGCTTCGGATAATTTCGAACCTGCTGGGGCCATGCGATTCCAAGAAACGCCGAACCTGACGGGTCATCGCCGTCGCATCTCCCGATCCTGTTGTGCCGCGACGGTTAAGCCAAGCCTTAAAGCATTTTTCGGCTGCGGTGGTTGATTCTCTTGGCTCCCACCCGGTAATGCCGGCCTCAGTCGCCAGCTCGCCGGCCGCAGCGATGAGCGCAAACCTCTGGGCGGCACGATAGACTTCTCCAGAAGCCTTCTTGGGCACGTTCCTCGCAATGAAGTCTGCCTGGAAATTCCTGAGGGCCTTTTCCACTGCGGGACGGTTCGCCGTCAGAAATTTCAGCCACTCTCGCAGCGGCGTACCATAAAAGCGGCCAGCGGCTCCCTTGATCTGCTGGGAGAAAGCGTCCGGCGACACGGCATCGTGGAGGTTCTCAAACACACCCATCTGCGCACCGGCGTCAGCATCGATGTTTAGCAGCCTGACCTCGGCACCACCGCGCACTCGCTTGCCTACGCTGAGGGCGTGGTCCGCAAGCGTGATCTCGCCCGCGCTTACAACAAGCAGTCGCCAAGTAGTTGTCTTGCGGGACGCGATATTGCGCGACATTCTGGCTTTCCCACGTCCGTTTGCCAGTAGGTAGGCAGTTTCCGCGGCCTCGCGGGGATCCAGCTGTGAAAGCTCGTCTAAGAACAACGTGAGATCGTTATGGATGTCTGCGGTAGCTTCCAATCCGTTGGCAGTTGTCCGCCAGGACCTGACGAATCCGGCGCGCCCCCCGCCGTTCACAGACCCCGCCGCGTACAGCATCGATGTCTTTCCCGTGGAACTCTTCCCGACGAAGTGTACGCCCCCCGATTCAGCGCCTGCTAGAGCGAGCAGTGGCCCAGCGAAGGCGCACGACACTGCAAAGACTAAACGAGAATTGCCTGAGCAGAGCCGGCCGACATTCTGTTTCCAGTCATCGAGTGTGCCGGCCACCTCGAGGCTGTGTTCCATCTCGTGCGGAGTCTGAAAAATCACTTGCTCCGTCCCAGTGGCGCCAACGGTTTCAGTTGGTAGCACGAAATTAGCTCCGTGCCAGCCGATGCGCGGCACGCACAGTATCCGCTCTTTCGCGACTGCAGTCTGAATGTAGGTGGTCAGAAGATCGCGCACCTTACGGCCCGGAGATATCATCAGACCGCCATCCAACAGTCGGCACCGGTACTCGTTTCCGTCCCCGGCTAAGAGGGACATCGGCATCGCCCAAGTATGTTGGCGGCCCTCAAGGTCACGCCATTTTAGGAAGCGTCCCCATCCATCGCCCATGCCGTCCCGAGTCTGCGCGGCGACCTCTAACCTTCCGCATACCTTGACGGGCTCCTTATCGGGATCAGGATCGAGATAGATGACAGCATCTTCGGTGAAGCTAAACGGTGTTGTACTCTGCTTCGTCGATTCCGCAGGTGGGTACCGCGCGACGCTCGCCGCGATCCGCCGTACTTCTTCTTCTTCCAGCGGTGGATCGCAACGCCGCTTGTTTTCTTCTGTGAGCGCTGCTTCGATCGCCTCTTGCCCCATGTCGCGCCGCCGCATGCTTCCGGCAAGCGAGGTCAACTTTTGGTTCCGCTCACCGGGTCTGAACCGATTCGCAGCGTTGGGACCGGCACGCTTATCTTTGCGCCTCGATGCAAACTGCTGTAGCAGCCAAAGAGGCGCTGAAGCCAGGTTCAGAAGAGCTTTCTTGCCTGCGATACCGTCCCATTGATAGCGATTCCCACTAAGGTGCAGTGACGGCGCCGCGATAATGTAACCCCCTGCGGACTTAACGTCGATGCCCGGTGCGAGTTCCTTCGGGACCGGGACGCCAGCGTCACGGAACACGATATGCCGCCCGCCCCCACCGGTGACCTGTTCGGCCGTGTCAGGCACGGAGCCGTGCTCTCGAATCAGAGCCTCCCAGGAATCATCGCCGGCATTTCGCGGATCGATGTCGACGACCATAAGGTCTGACACGGGACCCGTGGGTATTCCAATGTTGGCGTCCGGCCATTTATCCCACCATCTCCGAGCTTGGTCCAGATCCTTGGTTGCATCCTTAAATCCGCGCAATGTTCTGGGGTGCTTTCCGGAATTCTTGCACTCTGGCTCGCCGCAGGAGCAACAGCCATCGCGAATCGAGTGGACAGGGAAAACGGGAAAGCCATTCTGGACGTACCAGAGAGCGGCGTCGATCATGGTCGTTTCCGGGTTCTCTGGCAACTCTTGGTCGGTCTTCACTGGCGCCCTGCGCCGCCGGAGGGTTGCGCGTCGAGCCACGCCTTCAGGTCGTCGATCGGATATCTAACACTGGCCCCGATCTTGCGAAATCGGGGTCCGGCTTGCTGGGCTCTCCAACGCCGGACTGTGGCGATCGAAACGCCCAGTCGTTGAGCAACCTGGTTCTCGTTCAGTAGCTCTATCGATGGGTTTGGCGATGCGGTTTTGCTGTGCAACATGTATCATTGATACCAGGGAGTAGACTCCTAACCAACACCTTTAACCGCCTACTTATGCGTCTACCGAGGCACGATGAGATGAGGAAGGATCGCGCTGATCCAATCGAAGTCAACACCTTCGAAATGTTAATCCCAGTGGACGGATACTGCTGGACGGAGGACGCTCGCCCGTCACGTTCACTTGGCAAAGCGAATGCCGACAAACTTGGTTCGGCACCGTACATGGTGATGAAGGCCCCCGCACACTGGGGGGCAGCCCCAATTGCCGCCGAACGCTGCTTTCCTTTGCAGAGCACGCCGCAATTGTTCCAACTGTTCAGGGATGTCCACTTAGATGGCGATTCAATCCTATCGTTCGCGAATCGATATGGGTGGATCGGAGAGACGGGGAGGGTAGATCAGGGGAAGCTGTGGATTCCCGCAGTGACGCTCCATCACTGGCAACAGGAAATCCAAACGCTGGTTGTTGCGCACTTTCTATGGGACTGCGTCCAGCGGGACGATCGGCGCACTCTTCGACAGCACTTCACTTGGGATCGCGCGAGGTTCGACGTTCGATTGTCAATCGGCATTCTTGGCCGAGAGATTCTCCCCAAGAGCCATCCGTCCATGTTGGCGCAAGATAACCTGCCGGCCATGTCACAGCCGTTCCGGACTTTCGAGCGGTGGATGATCGACGCCGCGAACGTGGAGGTTCTGAAGGCGATCGGGTGGCGTCGGGATGAAGTATTAGGCCCCGCCCGCCTCGCGGTGATGAACTTGGTTAATCCGCGTCTCGCGGCGTATTGCCATCCACATCTTTACCTCGACAAGGGCGGCAAGCCTGTCGGACATCTGACCCCCATGAACTTACTCGGCTGCATTTGGCTGCAGTTTTATCTCACGATGATCGGACGGCTGAAGCTCCGGCTCTGCACGGTGTGCAAAAAAGCGATGGATGTCAGCGACTCTCGAAGCACTCGCAAAATGCACGACCAGTGCTCAAAACGGGAACGTATGCGGCGGTATCGGCTTAAGCAGCGGGCATAGACTTGCGACCGCTCCCGGCAGATGACACACCGAACTCACGTCTTTAGAGTCACGGCAATCGCATTCAATCGGATGGCGACTGATACGCCTCCATGATGCAGTCGCGGTGGGCCTTGATTTCACAAGCCCAGGAGCCTAACGACGCGATCAAGTTATGAGTCGCGTGCTGAACGCGCAGCGTGCTGCGCTGCGCATTGTCCCAATCCCCATCCCCTCGGCGTCTCCGCTATTCTTTAATATCCGTCGAATGAGCGACAAATTTCGAACCGGGATGCATGGATAATCAGTTTTTCGAGCGGCCGATTCTCAATTCTCCCTACGAGTACCCGGCCCGCTACTGGGAACTCGACGAAAGCGGCCAGCCCACCCAGCAAATCATCGAGAGCCGGCGCAAGGCCGAGTTCATCACGCCGATTCCGAAGCCTCGGAAGCGTAAGGCAAAGCCCGAACAGGCAGACCTCGTTTTCGATGAAGGCAAGGGACTCTCCACAGAAAAGCAGCAGTATGACCCAACCTCGGCTGTCATCAACGAGCTCCGCTACTTCGTCGACCAATGGCGTAGCCTGCCGAATCCCAACGATTGGAAAGTCACGCCCGACACTCAGCGACTCCTTCAGCACTGGCGTCACCACAAGTTCACCGACGTTCGCCCGTTCTTTTGTCAGATCGAGGCGGTGGAAACCGCGATTTGGCTGATCGAGGTCGCACCGCAATTGGGGAAGACGGGAAAGCGGTTTCTGGAGCATCTCGCCGATGCCAACAACGCTTCGAACCCGGAGTTGATGCGGCTGGCTCTGAAGCTGGCTACCGGCGCCGGCAAGACTACCGTGATGGCGATGATCATTGCCTGGCAAACTATCAACGCGGTCCGCCAGCCCGGCAGCACCCGATTCACCCGCGGATTTCTCGTCGTGACGCCGGGCCTGACCATTCGCGATCGGCTGCGCGTGCTCCAGCCGAACGATCCCGACAGCTATTACAGAGACCGCGAACTGGTCCCCGGCGATATGCTCGGCGAGATCGATCGCGCCAAGATAGTCATCACGAATTACCACGCCTTCAAACTTCGCGAGCGCATCGAGCTTTCGAAGGGCGGCCGCTCCCTGCTCCAGGGGCGCGGCGAAGAACTGAACACGCTCGAAACCGAAGGACAGATGATTCAGCGTGTGATGCCGGGCCTGATGGGTCTGAAGAACGTCCTCGTGCTCAATGACGAAGCTCATCACTGCTATCGCGAAAAGCCAGAGGTAGATGAAATCGCTGATCTGAAGGGCGACGAAAAGGACGAAGCCAAGAAAAACAACGAGGCCGCGCGACTTTGGATTTCCGGCCTTGAAACTGTGAAGCGCAAGCTGGGGATCGCTCGCGTGTTGGACCTTTCGGCGACACCATTCTTTCTCCGCGGTTCGGGCTACGCCGAAGGGACGCTGTTCCCGTGGACGATGAGCGATTTTTCGCTGATGGACGCTATCGAATGCGGAATCGTCAAGCTACCTCGCGTTCCCGTTGCGGACAACATTCCCGGCGGGGAATCGCCGACGTTCCGTAATCTGTGGGAGAACATTCGAAGCAAGATGCCGAAGAAAGGGCGTGGCAAATCCAAGGCCCTCGATCCACTGGAGATTCCCGTTACACTGCAAACCGCACTCGAGGCTCTGTATGGGCACTACGCAAAGACGTACGCGCTTTGGGATGCGGCGAAGATTCGTGTTCCTCCCTGCTTCATCATCGTTTGCAACAACACGTCCACATCGAAGCTGATATACGACTACATCTCGGGTTTCAATCGCGAAAACGATGACGGCTCGACGACGTTAGTAAATGGGCGCCTGGAGCTGTTTCGGAATTTCGACGAGCACGGCAACCCGATCGCCCGTCCGCGCACTCTCTTGATCGATAGCGAGGAGATTGAATCCGGTGACGCCCTCGACGACCGTTTCCGCACACTCGCAGCGGACGAGATCGAGCGATTTCGCCGCGATATCATCGAACGCACCGGGGACCGGCATCAGGCCGACAACATCACCGATCAGGAGTTGCTCCGCGAAGTGATGAACACGGTGGGTAAGCAGGGCAAGCTTGGCGAAGCCATCCGTTGCGTTGTCTCGGTCTCCATGCTCACGGAGGGTTGGGACGCTAACACCGTGACGCACGTACTCGGCGTGCGAGCCTTCGGAACCCAGCTTCTTTGCGAACAGGTGATTGGCCGCGCACTTCGCCGCCAATCATACCAGCTCAATGAAGAGGGCTTGTTCAACGTCGAGTACGCTGACGTGCTCGGGATCCCATTTGACTTCACGGCCAAGCCGGTAGTCGCACCGCCGCAGCCGCCTCGCGAGACTATCCAGGTGAAGGCGATCCGTCCCGATCGCGACGCCCTCGAAATCCGATTCCCGCGGGTCGCCGGCTATCGCGTCGAATTGCCAGACGCGCGACTTGAAGCCAAGTTCACTCCCGACTCCATCCTCGAACTGACGCCTGATTTAGTCGGCCCCTCCATCACGAACAACGCAGGGATCATCGGCCAAAGCGTCGAACTCAATCTGGAACATCGCGCCGACATGCGGGCGTCCAGTCTTCTATTCCATCTGACCAAGCACTTGATCTATACGAAATGGCGCGATGCCGGCGAAGACCCGAAGCTCCACCTATTCGGTCAACTGAAACGGATCACGAAGCAGTGGCTTGATGGCTACCTCAAGTGCAAAGGCGGCACCTATCCGGCCCAGCTCATGTATCAGGAATTGGCAGACATCGCTTGCAACCGCATCACTGCCGCGATCAGCGAAAAAATGGCCGACGTCAGCCCCATCAAAGCGGTGCTCGATCCGTACAATCCGGTCGGGTCCACGTCTCATGTCAAATTCAACACCTCGCGCATGGACCGCTACCAGACCGACGCGCGAAGGTGCCAGGTTAATTGGGTGATTCTCGATAGCGGCTGGGAAGCCGAGTTCTGCCGCGTCGCTGAATCCCACCCGCGCGTCCGCGCTTACGTCAAGAATCACAACCTCGGGTTGGAAGTGCCGTACCGGTGGGGCTCTGAAACGAGGAAGTATCTGCCGGATTTCATCGTCAATGTCGACGACGGACATGGCGAGGAAGACCCCCTGCATCTGATCGTCGAGATCAAAGGATACCGGCGCGAGGACGCAAAGGAGAAAAAGTCCACCATGGACACTTACTGGGTTCCGGGCGTGAACAATAACGGTCAGTACGGCCGCTGGGCATTCGCCGAGTTCACCGATGCCTATCAGATCCAGTCTGACTTTGAGGCCAAGGTCGAATCCACGTTCAACCAGATGATCGAGTCCGTTAGCGTGCAGCCGGTCGCGTAAACATCATGGCGAAAACTCCGAAACCCGAGAAGAAGAAGACGGTCGAAGCACTCACCCATGAGGAAGCTTCGCGAAAGAACATTCCCACCGCCGAGTTCCAGTCCGTGATGCAGCAAGAGCAGCTAACGCCGATCCGAGTCGCATACGAACGCCGCAATCGTGATCTGGACCCACAACTCGTTTGGCGCGGCAAGGACGAGCAGGACTGGTCCGATCTGGTCACCCACGCGCCGCCGATTTACATTCAGGAAAAGGTCCATCCGAAAGTCCTGATTGACGATCTGCTACGCCGTAGCGCGGCCCATCAGAAGACTGCGGAAGACCAGTTCGATCTCTTCGCCGATTTCAACGGCATCCCTGAGGGCAACGCAAAGACCGAGTTCTACCAGCACGACGCCAATTGGACGAATCGTATGATCCTCGGCGACAGCCTACAAGTAATGGCTTCGCTGGCAGAGCGGGAGGGGTTGCGCGGGCAGGTTCAGTGTATTTACATCGATCCGCCTTATGGGATCAAGTTCAATTCGAATTTTCAATGGTCGACGACCAGTCGGGATGTGAGAGATGGAAACACGGATCACATCACCCGCGAACCCGAACAAGTTAAGGCGTTCCGGGACACGTGGCGCGATGGGATTCACTCATACCTTACTTATTTGCGGGACCGGCTCACTGTCGCGCGAGACTTACTCGCAGATTCCGGTTCTTTGTTTCTTCAGATCGGAGATGAGAATGTCCATCGCGTGCGCGGGCTTGCGGAGGAAGTGTTTGGCGCAGACAACTTCATTGCGCAGATTCAAATTAAGAAATCAGGAGGGGCGACGAGTCAATATCTCTCAGGCGTAACGGATTTTGTGATCTGGTATGCGAAAGTCGGGACCAAACTCAAGTATCGGCCCATCTATGTTCAGCGTGACCCGGAAGGCAAGGGTGGGGGGTACACATTGCTGGAGACGCCGGATGGCTTATGGCAGCCAGCGACGCCTGATGAACTGCGACAGGGCCTCAATAACAATGCGGGTAGGCTTTTGCAGCTGATAAGCCTAACAAGTCAGCGGCAGGGTCGCGATACGGGGCCTTCCTCAGCGATGGGTTTCCCCGTCCACTTTGAGGGAAACGAGTATCAGCCGGCGAAAAATCGCGGATGGACGACGACCAGCCCTGGTATCGACAGGTTGAAAACCGCGAACCGCATCGGACGAAGTGGACGAAACATTCGTTACAAACGATACTTCGACGATTTCTCGGTTTTACCTACAACCGATTTTTGGGACGATATGCAAAGCGGAAGCGCAATGGACAAGGTCTATGTCGTTCAGACATCGGAGCGCATAGTAGAGCGTTGCGTCTTGATGGCCACCGACCCTGGTGATCTGGTGCTGGACCCAACATGTGGCTCGGGGACCACCGCATACGTCGCAGAGGAACGGGGCCGACGTTGGATCACGATCGACACCTCGCGGGTCGCACTCGCGCTTGCCCGGGCTCGCATCATGGGTGCACGCTATCCTTTTTACCTGCTCGCCGACAGCAAAGACGGCCAGCACAAGGAAGCCGAAGTCACGCATTCGGTTCCGTCGGACGCACCCACACACGGTGATATCCGACAGGGTTTCGTTTACGAACGCGTCCCGCACATCACTCTCAAGTCGATTGCCAACAACGCCGAGATCGACGTCATTTGGGAGAACTTTCAGAAGGCTCTCGAACCGTTGCGCGAACAATTGAATTCGACGCTCAAAAAGAAGTGGGAAGAATGGGAAATTCCGCGCGAGGCTGAAAACCTTTGGGACACTGCAACTCAGGAGCTTTTTTATTTTCTGAAGGCCGAGCAAGCGCGTAACCAGGGGCAGGGCACAAAGACGCGCGATTGTCTGAAAGCTATTAACCACAATCTAGGCCGCGAATATAGTCTCGAAACCTTGCCTAAGCGTCCTTCCGATCCCTGGCCAGAACCTGCGCGGAAACTCCATTCAGAATGGTGGCAGCACCGCATCGCCCGTCAGAGAGAAATCGATGCCTCCATCGCTGCCAAGGTCGACTTCGAATATCTCTACGACAAGCCTTACGACGATAAACGCAAGGTGCGGGTAGCCGGGCCATTTACGGTAGAGAGCCTCTCGCCTCACCGCGTCCTCGGGGTGGATGAGGACGACGAGCTGATCGACGGACCTTCGAAATCGAAATCGAAAGACAGCGACGAGCAAGGTTTCGTCGAGATGATTCTCGAAAACCTAAAGACCGCCGGCGTCCAGCAGGCGCATAAAGAGGACAAGATCGCGTTTTCGTCCATCACGCCGTGGCCCGGCGATTTGGTTTGCGCCGAAGGACGATACGCGGAGGGAACTTCGGCTAACGAGAAACGGGCGGCGATTTTCATCGGCCCGGAATTCGGCACTGTGTCGCGTCCCGACCTGGTGTCGGCGGCTCGCGAAGCCGGTGATGCCGGATTCGACGTGCTTATCGCCTGCGCGTTCAACTATGATGCGCGCTCGGCGGAGTTCGATAAGCTCGGCCGTATCCCGGTACTGAAGGCTCGCATGAACGCGGACCTGCACATGGCCGATGATCTGAAAAACACCGGCAAGGGCAACTTGTTCGTCATCTTCGGCGAGCCGGACATCGACATCCTTAATTCAGGGGACGGGCAGATTCAAGTCAAGGTCAACGGCGTGGACGTGTTCCACCCCAACACGGGCGAGGTCCGCAGCGACGGCGCGGACGGGATCGCCTGCTGGTTCATCGATACGGACTACAACGAGGAGAGCTTCTTCGTCCGCCACGCCTATTTCCTGGGCGCGAACGACCCGTACAAGGCGCTCAAGAGCACGCTCAAAGCCGAAATCAATGAAGACGCCTGGAGCACGCTCAACAGCGACACCTCCCGCCCGTTTGACAAGCCGTCTTCCGGCCGCATCGCTGTAAAGGTAATCAATCATTTGGGCGATGAAGTGATGAAGGTATTTCGGGTCACTTAAGACGATGGCCGCCAAACCCAAAACCGCCGCAATTAAGGTGATTGTCATTCGCCAGCCATGGGCTTGGTTGATCGTGAATGGTCATAAAGATATTGAGAATCGCAGTTGGTTCACTCGATATCGCGGCACGCTGCTCATTCAAGCCAGCGCCAACCTGCCTCCGAAACAAAAACTCGAAGAATGCTGCGCGTTCGCTCGGCGGCGCGGCGCAAAGCTACCGAAGGAATTCGAGAGAGGCGGGATCATCGGGAAGGTTCAGCTCGACGATTGCGTTGAGCACAGCCGGAGCAAATGGTTCGAGGGACCGGTGGGATGGGTTCTTTCGAAACCTAAGAAAATACCGCTGATTCCACTGAAGGGACAACTCGGGTTGTTCGATGCGCCGTCGAGGGTGCTCAAACGTCTGAGTGTCAAGAAGAGCGCCTGATGGATTTCCGGATCGCGGATACGTTCACCGATAGTCTCGGCAGGCTCACAGGCGACGAGCAGAAGGCGGTAAAGACGGCTGCGTTCGATCTTCAGATGAACCCGGCGCATCCGAGTCTCCAATTCCACCGGCTTGACAAGCCGAAGGATAAGCGGTTCTGGTCGATTCGAGTTTCGAGCGACGTTAGGCTGATCGTTCACCGGACCGATACCAGTCTGCTGCTTTGCTATGTCGATCATCACGACAACGCGTATCAGTGGGCGGAACGGCGGAAGCTCGAAACGCACCCCAAGACGGGCGCGGCTCAGTTCGTGGAAGTTCGGGAGACGGTGCAGGAGATCGTCATTCCGAAGTACGTGGAGGTGGAACAGCGTCCTGTCAGTCGGGTCGCGCCGCCGAAGCCAGCTCTGTTCGCAGCTTTCTCGGAAGACGAGTTGCTGGGGTACGGTGTGCCGGCCGAGTGGCTCGCGGATGTCCGCCACGCCAATGAGGACACGTTGCTGGAACTGGCGGATCATCTACCCAGCGAGGCGGCCGAGGCATTGCTGGATCTCGCGACGGGTGCCGCGCCAAGGATAGCTAAACCAGTCGCGGTCGGGGCCGATCCATTCGAGCACCCGGATGCGCAGCGCCGCTTCCGCGTGATGACGAACGTAGAGGAATTGGAGCGCGCGCTCGATTTCCCCTGGGACAAATGGACGATTTTCCTTCATCCAGCTCAACGCACCTTGGTTGAGCGCGACTATAGCGGTCCAGCGCGAGTAGCGGGCTCGGCGGGGACTGGTAAGACGATCGTTGCATTGCATCGTGCGGTCTTCCTGGTTCGAGCAAATCCGGAAGCACGGGTGCTTCTCACGACTTTTTCCGACATCCTGGCGAATGCGCTACGGACGAAGCTCCGCCGGCTCATCAGCAATGAACCGCGGCTTGGAGAACGGCTTGAGGTCCATTCGATGAATGCGATCGGCCTTCGGCTATATGAAGTCAATCTCGGTCGCCCACAGATTGCAACCCGGGAAACGGTCCGCGAACTCTTGAGCGAAGCCGCTGACGCCGTAAAGGGACATAAGTTCTCCCTGCAATTCCTGGTGATGGAATGGGAGCACGTGGTTGACGCGTGGCAACTGGAGTCATGGGAAGCATACCGAGACGTCGCGCGGCTGGGGCGAAAGACGCGACTACAGGAAGCTCAGAGAGCCTTGCTCTGGTCGATCTTCGAGCGCCTTCGGACCGCGCTCAAGGCGCGACGCCTAGTCACCTACTCTGATGTTTTCAGCCAGGTCGCATTAAAGCTTAAAAAGATCGCGCATCCGCCGTTTGAATTCGCCGTCGTGGACGAGGCCCAGGATGTCAGCGTTCCGCAGTTGCGGTTTCTCGCAGCTCTCGGAGCGGGGCGCCCGAACGGCGTTTTCTTCACCGGAGATTTGGGCCAGCGGATCTTTCAGCAGCCGTTCTCCTGGAAGGCACTTGGGGTCGATGTCCGAGGGCGTTCGTCCGCGCTGCGAGTCAATTACCGAACGTCGCACCAGATCAGAACGCAGGCCGATCGGCTGTTGGGTCCAGAGGTATCCGACGTGGACGGCAATAAGGAAGACCGCAAGGGCACAATCTCAACGTTCAATGGGCCGCCGCCGGCAATCATGGTTCTGGATAGTCGCCCGGAAGAGATCCTGGCCGTCAGCCGATGGCTGACAGAACGGACCAAGGAAGGTATCGTCCCACACGAGATCGGCGTATTCGTTCGCTCGGCGGCTGAATTGGACCGCGCTCGCGCGGCGGCTGATGCCGCGAAGCTCCCCTACAAGGTGCTCGACGACGGCGTTGAAACCACCGCTGGCAGGGCTTCGATCAGCACCATGCATCTCGCCAAGGGCCTGGAATTCCGTACAGTCGTAGTGATGGCCTGCGACGATGAGGTGATTCCGCTCCAGGAACGGATTGAAACGGTGACGGACGACGCAGATCTCGAAGAAGTCTACAACACGGAACGGCATCTGCTTTACGTCGCCTGTACCCGCGCGCGGGATCATTTGTTAGTAACCGCCGTCGAACCGGCCTCGGAATTCGTGGGCGATTTGCGGATGTGATTATTGGGACCCCAGGATGGACGGGGCTGTCAACAAATGCAACCTGTCAACCGGAGAGAACGGAGAATTTGGCGCCGACGGAGCCCTCGGCGAGGTCTTCACGGGGTTCGCCGGCGCGCTGCTGGCTCTGCGGAGAATTGCGAAAACCGCAACGCATGCCGAATGTTTGGGATAGCGACGCCGTTTGCCTGCCGTCGGATGCTGTCAACAAAACGAGAGGAGGAGTTCGAAACTGAACTTATGGCTCCCCGGCATGGATTCGAACCACGATTCACGGCTCCAAAGGCCGCTGTCCTACCATTAGACGACCGGGGATCAAGCGATACAAGAACTGTGTGGCTCTCCGATTTTATCACGCGCGTCCACGATCCCCGAATTGCATCCGAGAGTTGCCGCCTTTTTTCAACAGATCCCAGACGGAACGCCGCGACTACCTCACCACGGAGGCGATTGCGAGTACGGCGTTCCTTCCAGGCTGATCTTGTCCGACAAGCTGTGCACATCCCAGATCCCCGGCTGCGTCTGGTCGACCATCGTCAGCGAGTCTTCCATCACCGTCGCCCACTGATCGTTGCCCGTGATCGGATCGATCGGCACCGCGCGCAGGTAGCCTTCGGTGACCAAATCCTGTAGCGTTTGCGGAGCCTTTTTCTTATCGAAGGTGTACTCGTCGATCACCGTGCGCATCGTGAACAGGTTGTTCCGGAGCAGGCTCTCCTTGGTGCGCAGAAGCGACTTCTGATAGACCGGAATCGCGATCGCCATCATGATCGAAATGATCGCCATCACAATCATCAGCTCGATCAGCGTGTAGCCGGACTCCCGCCGCGGGATTTGCTTCACGCCCGCGCCAAGGCCCTCGCTGTTACCACTTTGAATACGGCGTTCCATCGCGTGCTTTCTCATAGCTCTTGGTATACACGGAGAATATGTTCTGCCCGCCCCAGCTTTGCGAGTCGGGGTCGTCCTGCGTGCTGTGCTTGCCCCAGTCGTACGTGTTGGTCATTGGATCCAGCGGAATGTGCCGCAGAAGCTTGAGCTTTTTTCCGTTGGCGTCCTTAAGCAGCTTTACGCCGTCCACCAGTTGTTCCAGCGTCTCCGGATATCCGTCCGTGTCCATTTTCACTTCGATCAAGCCCAGCGTCGACGCGTCTTTGTAATCGTCGATCGCCTTCGTAATCGTGCGCAGCGCCCACCGCAAATCGCGTTCCTTGTCCCGCTTGACTTTGTAGGCCGCCAGCGGCACCGCCATGGTGGTCAGCAGCGCAAGAATCGTGAAAGCGACAATCAGTTCAATCAGCGTTAATCCGCGCTCGCCTCGTTTGCGCTCGCCCGCGTGGGCGTTCCCGTTAACGTGTTTCGTGATAACCGTACTCACAGCCGGCTCCTGCCTCTACTGTATCCTTACTGAGATCTCGCGGGGCTCGATCGCGATCGGCTGCTGTTTTGAATTCTTCAATCCTGCGTCCACTTTGATCGAGGTGGCTCCCCGCCGCAGCGCGACGAAGTTCAACGTCGCCATGGCGCCCGAGCCTGAGATTCCGGCCGTCCCCGGGAGTCTGGTCACCGTGAGCGTCGCGTCGCCGGTATCGTTGCGAATGTCTTTCTGCGAAGTCGCCCGCACCCCATCGCGCGTGAATACATCGCCTGGAACAACGTCGTTCAACCGCAACTGCGCCGGATCGAACTTGATGTGGATCGGCGAGCCGGAAAACAGGTCATCCACATTTTCCACTTGCACGGTCACCGTCACTGGATTCCCCTGCGTAGCCTGAAGGGTGGCGGGCCCGAAGCTGATCCGAGGTCCCGGCGCGCCCGGACTTCTCGCCGCCGAAGCTCCAGGAGAAGGCGGCATTCCAGGAGACGCAGGCACTCCAGGTGCCGTGGTCGTTCCAGCCCCAGCAGCTCCAAGCGCCGGCGGCGTTCCAGACGACGCAGGCGGCGACGTGACGGCTGGCTGCGCCTGCGGAGTCGCCGGCGTTACAGCCCTCGGAAGCGGCGTTACTGCTGCCGGAGGCGGCGTTACAGGCGACGCGGGCTGCCCCTGGGTTGCCAAGGATGCCGCCAATGGTGATGCCGCGGATGGTGATGACGCCGCGGGCGCCGACGCTTCCGGCTGCGCCGGTTGAGGCTCCTCGGGCTTCGGCGCGTACGACAACTTGATGACGGTTTCGTTGCCGGCGGCGATGCTCCGCAGGTTTACCGGCGTGTAGTCCGGCGTGCGGATAATATGCGGCACCAGCGCGATCATCAACTGGCCCACCTCTTTATCGCTGTGATCGTTGCCGAATAATACGTGCCCCAGCACGGGAATTTCCGTCAGCCCCGGAATGCCCCCGTAGGATTTCACGTCCGAATTCGAACTCAATCCGCTCAGGATGTTGACTTCGCCTTCGCGAAGGCGGATGTCGGCGCTGTTCTTGGTCTGGCCGACCACTGGCTGTGACAGGCCGCCGCCCAGGGTGACGTAACTTAGCACGCTCGACACGGTGATTTCCACGTGCAGCGTTACTTCCGACGTGGAATGCACCTGCGGCGTGAGATCGACCGTCACGCCGACGTCGAGAAACTGGAACTGCGTCGACACCAGCGGGCTCACTCCCACCGTGCCGACGCCGGGCTGAAAGCTGCCCGTCGCATACGGAATCTTCTGGCCGATGATCAACTGCACCTTCATGCCGTCCGACGCGCGAAGCGTCGGCCTGTTCAGCACCTTGGTCTTGCTGTCGGTCATGATCATGTTCAGCAGCGCGCCCGGCAGCGTGGTCGAAAAGTCGGCCGAGGAGATGTGGCCGAGTTGGTTGAGAGCAATCGCGGTGCTCCCCGTCGCGGTGGGCGTGGTAGTCGTGGTGGGCGTGAGGGCGGTGGTGGTTCCGGTCGTGGTAGTGGTGGTTCCCGTGGTCCCGCTGGTCGTGGTGACCGGATTCGTCGGCGAGAACGCAAACGGAACCGTCAGCCCGCCGCCTCCGGCGATGCTCGCGGCCAAGTCCCGTGTGCGCGAGGTGTTGGCCTGCATCACGATCACATCGATCACCACTTCCGCTTTCGGCTTGTCCAGATCGCGGATCACTTTCTCGGCCAGCGCGACGGCATCGGTGGTTCCGCGCATGATGATCGCCTTTTGCGCGTTCGACGAAAACGTGCGGCGGATTTCCGTCAACGCCCGCACTGCGCTTACGATTTCCTGAAAGTCCGGTATCGACGTCATGTTCGTGACGTATACGGTTTTCACCACTTCGTCGTCAAAATCGCGATGCTTGGTGGCATTGTCTTCGGTGACAAAAATCGTGTTGGTCGAAATCGGCTTCCAGAACGTGTGCGTTTCCACTCCCAGATAATCGAACGCCTGTTCGGGTGTCGTCAGCGGCAGATCGACATTGAAATTGTGCGTCGACGGCGGCATCTGCGTGTCAAATAGAACGTTGACTCCGGCCAGTTTGCCGATGGTTTCAAAGATGATCTTCAAGGGCTGATTGTGCATGGTCAGCGGACCCACGCTGCGCAATACCGGCTTCAGCTCCGGTGGCGGAAGCATGGATTCGATGCGCTCCTCGGACTCTTTTCTCTCCCGGTCGGTCGGCGTCAGGTTCCGGTCCTCGCCTTTTGCCGTCGGCTGCTTCGCTTCGGCATTGATAAGCTGTTGCGTGCGCTTGATTTCCTGCGTCGCGATGGTCGAGGAGGGATCGGCGATCAGCGCCTTCTGAAATTCCCCCATGGACTCTTGCAGTTTGCCGTCGGTCCGCAACTTCTGCCCTTGTTTCACATGCTTGGCGCCGGATTGAAAACGCGCGCGCCGCATCCCGATCATGTACATCGGGTCGTTGGGCTTTTGATCCAGCGCCTTAAGATAAAGGTCCAGCGCTTTGTCCCAATCCTCGCGGGCCTCGGCGGCTTGCGCGTCTTTAAAAAGCTTGTCGCTTTTCTCCTTTGCAGTGAGCACACCGGCGATCAGCGCGAGCGCCAGAAGCAGTACTGTTGCAGCTCGTAAGTATTGTTGAATCATTATTTTATATGGACAATTCTCACTTCATACTTGCTGGCCGGCTCGATTAGACCCGCGTGCTACACTGAAGCGTTCGAACCTCTCGAAGGTCCGAGCCTTTACGAAAAGTCTGACGCTATTGGGGTTCCCGGCGTGGAGTCCAAAATCAAAATCCTGAGCGATAACCGGTCGGCTGGTCATCACTATACGTTGGAAGACCGCATGGAAGCGGGCCTGGTGCTGACCGGCACCGAGGTCAAGGCGGCGAAGGACGGCAAGATCCAACTCAAAGAAGCCTATGGGGAAGTTGCCGGCAATGAGGCTTGGTTGGTGAATGCGCACATCGGGCAGTATTCGCACGGCAACATCATGAATCATGAGCCCACGCGGCGCCGTAAACTATTGCTGCATCGGGGCGAAATCGATAAACTGCTCGGCAAGACGCGCGAAAAGGGCCTGACCCTGATTCCGACGAAACTGTATCTGAAAAACGGCAGGATCAAGATTGAGATGGCGGTGGGGCGGGGCAAGAAACTGCACGATAAGCGGGAATCGGAGCGGGAGCGGGAAATGGACGCGGAGGCTCGCGCGGGGATGCGCCGGCGGTCGAAGGGTTAATGAGGTGCGCGAGGAATTGTGGACGGCAGTATGGATTGTTGTGGACAAGTCATGGGTTTCTTGCGGTCCCGGAGAATTGCAAGGTTAAGCACGATAAGCCTTGTTTTTGCAGTAGGTTAAATGGCTCTAACGGCGATTGCCGCGGATTCACGCGAGAACGGCGTTCAGCATCCGATCCGGCTTAACGGTCGCGGTTCAATCGGCGGACAATGCCCCAAGCTGACGCATGAGAATAGCCCCAAGCTTACGCATGGGGCTGGAAGGCCGGGACGCGCTCCCTGAGGGTCGCGCGTCAATTGGCAGGGCATGGCCCTGCCCCACATAATGAGTCGTCCATAATAAAAGCATGCACGGCGAGACGGTGGCGATTTTTGGGAGCGGCGGGCAGCTCGGGGTGGAGTTGAAAACGGAGTTCGCCGCGCGCGGATATCACGTAGCCGCGTTCGAGCGGACCACGGCGGATATCACGGACCAGCAAGCGGTGGAGCGGGTGCTCGCGCGGTGCGACGCGTCGATGGTGATCAACGCGGCTGCCTACAATCAGGTGGACGTCGCGGAGAAAGAACCGCAGGCGGCGTTTCTGGTAAACGGACTCGCGGTCCGCAATCTGGCGATGGCGTGCCGGCAGGCGGACGCGCGGCTGATTCACTTTTCGACAGATTATGTATTTGACGGGCTGGCGGGACGCGCCTACACCGAAGACGACGCGCCGAGGCCGTTGGGCGCGTACGCGGTTTCGAAACTCGCCGGGGAACTGTACGCGCGGGCATATTTGGATAAACCGCTGATCATCAGAACGTCGGGCGTGTATGGGCCGGGCGGGCTCGACACAGCGCGGGGAAATTTCGTGGAGCTGATGCTGAGGCTGGCGGGGCGGGGCCAGCCGATTCGCGTGGTGGAGGATCATGTCGCGTCGCCGACGTTCGCTCCCGCGCTCGCGTCGCGCACGGCGGATCTGGTGGAGAAGGGCGTGCATGGGATTGTGCATGCGGGCGGAGGAACGCCGATTTCCTGGTTTGAATGGGCGGTGAAGATTTTCGACGCCGCGGGCGTGAAGCCGCCGTTGAAGCCCACCAATGAGCGCGAATTCCGCACGGCGGCGCGGCGGCCGAAGTACTCGGCGCTATCGAACGCGAAGATGGAGTCGCTGGGGGTGGCGCCGATGCCTCGGCTGGATGATGCGATTCGGATGTATCTGGAGAGGCGGGCGCAGCGAAGCTCGGTGGTCCGCTAGGCTTTGGAAAAGTGTGGGCCACGAATAACACGAATGAACGCGGATAAGAATTCCACAGGTGGCTAAGGATCGCCACTAAGTATTTTGGGCGGTCAAGAAGCCGCCTTGAAAGGCGGCTACAGCCACGAGTGGCTGCCCCACATTGACGAGGTTAGAATGGCGCGGAGCCGTCGCCGAAGACTTCCACCAGAAATACGTAAATGATCAGGCACATCGCAGTGGTGGCGAAGAACGCGATCACCTTGCTGAACCCTTGATTGAGAAACTCGAATCGCAACAGCAGTGCGAATCCGAGACCGGTGTACAGCAGGAAGGGGTTCAGGTCCCGATCCGAAAGACTGGTGAACATGATGGCGATGAAGTAGAACAGCAGCGGCAGGTTACTTTCGTAGCGCTTGCGGAGCAGGGTAAGCACGGCTACGATCGCTAGGGCGGCGACGAGCAAGGTGGTCATGTTCAGGGGTGTTCCCTGGAAATCCATGCTAGTACCATCGGCGGTCCAGCCCCGATTCGTTATAGTGGCTAAATGTCGATTTTCAGGGAGCGAATCCTAGAGGGCAAGACCGCGTTGGTCACCGGCGGCGGCAGCGGAATCGGGCAGCGCATGGCGGAGCGGTTCGCCGAACATGGCGCGAAAGTGATGCTGGTGGGCCGCAAGCAGGAAAAGCTGGATGCGGCGGCGGCGACGATTCGCGAGCGCGGCGGCACGGCGGCGACGCATGCGACCGATGTGCGGGATTACCCGGGCGTCCAGGCGGCTGTTGAATCGGCGCGCGATCAATTCGGCGGGATCGACATTCTGGTGTGCGGCGCCGCTGGAAATTTCCCGGCTCCGGTTCTGGGTATGTCGGCGAACGGATTCAAGGCGGTGATCGACATCGATCTGATCGGGACGTTCAACACGTGTCGCGCGAGTTATGAACATTTAAATAAGCCGGGGGCTTGTGTCATTGCGATTTCGGCAAGTTTCGCATTTCAGCCGACGGCGACGCAGGCGCACGTGGGCGCCGGGAAAGCGGGCGTCGATATTCTGATCAAGACACTGGCGATCGAATGGGGACCTTCGGGGGTGCGATGCAATTGCATCACGCCCGGTCCGACGGATGATACCGAGGGCATGCGTCGGCTGGCGCCGGATGAGGCGGCCCACAAACGCGTGGAGAAAGGCGTGCCGCTGCGGCGCTTCGGAACGAAAGATGAGTTGGCCGACCTCGCGCTGTTTTTGTGCTCGGACGCGGCGAGCTACATCACGGGCGGGATTTATCTGTGCGACGGAGGGATGTCGCTGTCGAGGCCGAGCTCGTGGCTGGAGTCGCAGTAGCGCGCGCGACTCCCGAAATGCCGAGATGACTCTCGGCACAGCAGGCTTGACAGCCCGCGCCACGGGGGCGAATTGGTGGCTGGAGGCGCAGTAGCATCCCCGCTCCAACGAGCGGGACTTGAGCCGTCTCGGACAATTCTGTCTTGCTGCTCGGACATATGTGTCCTATTCTAGAGTCATGCGAGGCGCCGAGTTCCTACGGAAGATCAAGGCGCTGGGGGCGGCGCGGGGGATTCCTGTGCGGCTTTAAGAGAAACGCGGAAAAGGCAGTCACGCGATGCTGTATTTCGGTAACGCCCGCACCATTCTTCAGGATGTGAAACGCGAATTGCCCAGTGGAACTTTCCGTGCCATGCTGCGCCAGCTCGGCCTGACGCCAGAGGATTTAGAGGAGAGGTGAAAAAATGCGAACCTTCGCTTATCCCGCGGTATTGACGCCCGAGAAGAAGGGCCAATTCACGGTTCAGTTTCCCGACTTGCCTGAGGCCATCACCAGCGGCCGGAACCTTGCCGACGCGCTCGCGCAGGCCTCCGATTGCCTGGAGGAAGCCGTCGCCGGCCGCATTTCGGATGGTCTCGATATCCCCGAGCCTTCCGCGCCCCGGCGCAAGCGGGACGCCGTCGTTCTCCTGCCGGCCACCATGGCCGCCAAGGCCGCGCTGTATCTTGCCATCCAGGCCGCCGGAGTTTCCAACAGCGAGCTCGCCCGCCGCCTGAATGTGCATGAAAGAGAAATCCGCCGGCTCTTGGATCCGCGCCATGCCACCCGGCTCGCGCGTATTCAACACGTGCTCGAAGCCCTCGGCCAACGGCTGGTGGTCAGTCTGGATAGCGCCGCATAGACCGCTGAGGTGGCATCGCGGTGCGCGAACTCCCGAATGACTCTCGGCACAGCAGGCTTGACAGCCCTCGCCACGGCCGAGTTCGTGGTTGGAGTCGTAGTAGTAAGGAAGCGCGGCGGCGCGCGACTCAATCGAGAACTGGCGAGATCATTTCGTGCCCGGTGCTGATCTATCGTTCGCCAACGCTGTTCAGGATCAAACGATAGTGGTCGTCTCGAAGCCAGAATCCCGCACCCCGGAGTTTATCGAGCTTCGGCGCGAGACGCTCGATCAGACCCCGTTGTTTGGCAAGACGATATATGCCGGTAGTGCGGATCACATTGATGCCGAGGTCGCGGGCAATCTCGACGGCGTCACCATCGTCCATGAGCAAGGCTTCAGACTCGAGTTCCAGCGCCAGCGCGAGGGCTTCGCTCTCTCCGGAGTGCAGCCCAGCCTTGCGGAATTCCGCGGCTCGGGAATCGTCGCGCAGGCGCAAGGTGTGTATCCAGTTTCCTTGAGCCGCGATAACCTGGCGGGCAACCGGAAATTGTGCGCCGTCAACGGCGACCTCCTGAAAAACCGCCTGCGGAATTGCGACCTCACCGAAAAGCGCTCGGAGTAAATCGAAATCATCAAGCGCAGCAAGATAAACAAGCGGACTGCTGTTGGAGACGACCAATCGCGGCTACCCGTGTCCGCGACGTCTTTCGAATTCCTCGATAGCCTTGCCGTCCGCTTCCCAGTCGTCAACGGTATAAATCACGTACGGAATACCCCGCTGCTTGAGCAGTTCCATGAACTCAAGCCGGCCCAGCCCAAGATCGCGCGCGGCCTGACCAGCGGGAATCTTGCGGTCGGCAAAAAGAGCCAGGATCGCTTCCTTGCGCACCCGTTCCCCGAGTTCGTGCTTGTCGATTGTCCCTTCGGCGACGTTGATTTCGACTTCAAGCTTCATGGCGGTGGCCCTACACTTGATTCTACCGCGGTAGACGAAAACGAGGATGCTGAGGCTTCCGAGTCCGTATTGCCTTCCCGCCGAAGACGCTGAAGAGTATGATCGAGAGGGAGGCTCGCTGGACGGAGGAAGATCTGAAGCGCCTCAAGGTCATTCGCTAGGGCCGAGGAAGGGGTTGCTGTCCCTCATTTCGCGCTCACGCTCTACCTATGTTTATTTGCTCACCGGCGGATTCTGCCCCTAGCAAATTTAAATGAGCCCCGCGTAAAACGCGATGACAGAGTTCCAATCTCAATTCTCAGAGGGGCTTTCAAAGTGGTCGACGACGAGCACGTCTATGGCCGCCTTGCGCTTCTGGATATCCAGCCCAAGCTGATCGCTGGCGGACGCGAAGAATGAGAATCGTTCGCGCGGCAAGGGTTCGTCCGTCGCTGAAGTCGGCGGAGCCGGCGGGACAAGTGTGAATTTGTAAAGCCCGGTGAAGCCGGTCAGGTCCACTACGGGCGTCCCGATTTCAGATGCAATTATATCCGCCAAATCGAACATTGAAGTGTGGTCGAACGCCATTCCGGCGGCGCTGGTGCGGCGCGACATTTCGCCGTCGCCTTCGGCTAGTTCGAGCTTAGGCTTCTTGCCGGGGAGGAGCGCGTAGACGCTCATGACCCTTGAGTCGTGATGTACCACAAGGTGAAACCGCTCCGCAAGCAGCGACCTAAGCATCGCCCGAAGTTCCGCTGTAGCGACTGGGCTCGCCGCTTTCGCGACGATCTCGTAGTGCTGCCGCGTGAGCTTTTCGCCGTAAATTTGAGATTCCTGCATCTGATACGCCCAGGCGATGCACTCGCCCAGGGTGAGAAAGTTTAGTTTCAATGTATCGGGCGAGCTGCGGATTGGCTTGACATAAGCGTCGGGGCGATCAGCCATGCCCCGGATGGTGGCGACGTCGAAGGTTGGCGACGTGTTTGCCGGCTGCGCGAACACGCAGCCTCCCAGCGAAAAGATCAAAACAGCAACTTTGTAATTGTTCATCCTTGCGCTTTCGCTTCCCGGATACCCTCAATTATTGCGCGAGCTCGGGGAGTTGGGTGCGGAACGTACTCTCGATCGATTGGCGCGTTTCGCCCTCGAAGGCACCAATCCAGCTCTTTACGACTCTGCCATCAGCCTGCGGTTTCTGTAAGAAGAACTTCAAGAGTATACTTTCGCTTAGCCACTGCCAGCCGGCGAAAGCCGACCGTAGCGTTGATATAGTTACGCAGGATCGCACGGCCTGTCTTTTCGTCGCCGGAGAGCATCAGTTCGATCGCTTCACGGAGCAAGGCCTTGCGGAAGCGCGGCTGCTGTTGCGCTCGCTCGCGGATGGTTTCGCGGAAATCTTTGGTCAGTGGCACTGCTTGTTCTCCTCGGTTTTCCTTCTTCGTGAACTGGGTCGCGTCCGGCAGCGTAAGACACGAGTGCCGGCCCCACAATATTCACGAACGTCAAGCACTGGTCGATGATAACACATACGTTATCATTCAGCATTCCTGAACCTTTTAGCTAACGATCAGTCGCGCAGAACTGGGAAACCGGGGCAGCACGAGCATTTCTCGGATTTTCTGGAAACCTCGCGGCAGGGCTTGACAGCCGACGCAGCGCACGAGAGCTGGCCAAGCAGACGAGTGCAACGCATGCAAACGAACGCAACCGCAGGGGCGCGCTAAGATAAAGATCGACGTGGCTTCCACAACCCCGGTTAAACCCACTCTGCTCCGGCAACTCGGGATCATCAGCGCGACGGCGCTGGTGGTGTCGAACATGATCGGGACCATGATCTTCACGACCACCGGATTTCTGGCCGGCGATCTGGGTTCGCCCAAACTGGTGTTGTGGATCTGGATCGTGGGCGCGGTGTGCGCGCTGCTGGGCGCGGTGTGCTATTCCGAACTCGGCATCAATCTTCCCAGCTCCGGCGGAGAGTATGTTTATCTGACGCGAGCGTATGGGCCGACGTGGGGATTCATGTCGGGGTGGGTTTCATTTTTCGCGGGATTCTCCGGACCGATCGCGCTCGCGGCCCTGGCGTTCGCGGACTATCTGGGACATTTTTGCGAAAGCTGCGCGGAACACGCGCCGCACATCCTGCTCGGATCGGGCGAATGGACGCTGCAATTCGGCAAACAGCAGATGTTCGCCTGCGGGCTGGTGCTGGTGTTCACCGTATTAAATTTATTTGGCGTGCAGCGCGTGGCGCGCATCCAGAACGTCCTCACCAGCCTGAAAGTGCTGATCCTGGTGGCGTTCATCGGCCTGGCTTTCGGAATCGGCCACGGAAACTGGCAGAATTTTTCGATGAACGCGCACCGCACGAGCTCGGTTCCGATCGCGGAGCAGTTCGCCATCAGCCTGTTCTTCATTTATCTGGCGTACAGCGGATGGAACGCGGCAACCTATGTGGCGGAGGAATTGCACCAGCCTTCGCGGACGCTGCCGCGGGCGCTGGCGATCGGCACGACGCTGGTGGCGGCGCTGTACATCGCGCTGAACGTCGTATTCATTTACGCCACACCGCTCGAAAACATGAAGCCGGAAAACATGAAGGGGGAATTGGCGGTGGCGTCGCTGGCGGCCTCGCATTTGTTCCAACTGGATGTGGCGCGGCTGTTCAGCGCGTTGATCGCGCTGGCGCTGATGTCGACGGTGAGCGCGATGGTCACGATCGGACCGCGCGTGTATTACGCGATGGCGAAGAATGGAGCGTTTCTGAAATCGGCGGCGAAGGTTCATCCGCGGTGGCGCACGCCGTGGGTGTCGATTCTGGCGCAGGGTGTGTGCACGATGCTGATGACCATGACTCCGTTTCCGCAACTGGTGATCTATATCGGGTTTACGCTGAGTTTTTTCGCGGCGATGGGGGTCGCGTCGCTGTTCCATTTCCGGAAGCAGCCGGGATGGAAGAAACTGCCGTCGGTCAGCTTCTGCTGGCCGTTGGTTCCGGTGCTGTTCCTGATTCCAGAGGCGTGGATGGTGATCTGGGGTGTGCAGTTAAAGCCGATTATTTCGCTGGCGACGGTGTTGACGATGGTGACGGGAGCGCTGGTGTACCACTTTCGGATCCGGCCGCGGCGAAGGATCGACGACTCAGCGGTGGTGGAGACATATTGAGCAACCAAAGAAGTGCTTCGCGTGAATGCGAAGAGGTGATGCAGTATAATTATGGTCGCGGCGCTATCGTCTAACGGTTAGGACGGAGCCCTCTCAAGGCTTAAATACGGGTTCGATTCCCGTTAGCGCTACCATCTTTTCATAGGGTTACGGGCAACGGGTCATGACGGGTCATGACGCGCAACGCTCCAGCCGAAACTCGGGGCGTCGCCGGGCATTCACAATCAAGGCTTTCTTTGCTGAGGCGAAGGTGTTTCACCGGCGCGAGCGGATGCCCGAGCAAGCCTTACTTCGTTCCATTCCAGAACTGTGTCAAGACTGTCGCCAGCTACGCTTCGGTCGGTGGCGAAGCGCATTTTCTTTCGGCTTAGCTTCAGAGCTTCGGCCCGATGCTCAAAAGGGACCAGCCGTGACCCCTCACTGCACGCCTATCGTGACTTGGTTACTCGGCCGCCCAAGGTAGTTCATCCGCATCGGAACCGAGGATCCCGGTGCGATTCCAACCGGCACGCGCGCATTGATCTGATTCAACCCCGGATAGCCGGGCGTATTCCCGAACCACAAAGTCTCAGCGAGCCGCCCGCCGATCGATACCTGAGGCGGAATCACGCTCGCATCGAGCAGCCCTGTGCAGTAGATCACGATGATTTCTCCGACAGCGGCGGGATTCTGCACCGAAACGAGTTGAAAGGTGGAAGCGTGCTGGATTGCCCCTTGACCTGTGCTGTCGCCCGAGAGCGAGAGGAGCGCTGCGGGGGGAACCAACCGCGTTGGTGTGTAGATCTCCGCGCTCGCGAGCACATCCGATATGCAGCACCATCCGGGCGCGCTAACGCCTCCGCTTACGAGTACAGTGCCATCTGTGAGAAGCGTGGCCGCGTGCAAGCTGCGCGCGGTGAGCATGTCGCCTGCGGGGGTGAGCATGTTCGAAGCCGGATCATAGAGCTGGGCGGTTTCGACATAGGCGCCGGTGATCAGCACGGTGCCATCCGAAAGTGAGGTGCCGATCTGATCGCATTCGCCTTCGACCAGGCTCCCGGTCGGGGTGAACGCTTCCGTGGTGGTGTCGTACAGTTGGGCGCCGGCCCCTCCAAGGCATCCGCCTTCCGCCAGGCTGACCACAACGTTGCCGTTGGTGAGCAGATTCGCCGTGGTTGCGGTCACCGCAGCGCTCACCCAGCCCGTTGGACGAAACGTGCCTGCGTCAGGATCGTAGAGGTCAGCGCTGCTGACGCCTTCATCATCGCCAGGCACGATGAGGACCCTGCCGTTGATCAGTAGTACGGCCAGAGGTTCGAAACGACCTATGGTCATATTGCCGGTGGGAGTGAAAGTACCCGCGGAAGGGTCGTAGAGTTCCGCGCTAGCGAGGTCGAGGCCAGGGATGCCGCCGCCGGCGATCAGGACCTTTCCGCTGTTGAGCAGGGTCGCCGCGTGCCATCCTCGGGCCGTCGTCATCCCGCCGGTTGCGGTAAAGGTTCCCGTAGAAGGATCGTAAATTTCTGCGCTGGCGAGCTGAGGAATGGGTTCCGTGCCGTCGTAGCCGTCGTAGCCCCCAGCGATGAAAACCCTGCCGTCGGGAAGGAGCGTGGCCGTGTGGCCGTAACGGGCGACGGTCATCTCGCCGGTTGGAGTGAACGTGTGCGTGGAGGGATCGTAGAGCTCGGCGCTTGAAAGCGGGTACGCCGCTGGAATACTGGGCCCCAGCCCTCCGGCGATCAGGACCTTGCCGTTATTGAGCAGGGTTGCCGTAGGAACAAAACGGGGCGTGATCAGGCTGCCGGTCGAGGTGAACGTGCCCGGCGATTGCGCGCACGCGAGTGTTCCCACGAGAGTCATCCAAATAACAAGCCGTGAAGGATTCATTGTTGTACTCCGATCGTGACTGCGTTGCTCGGGCGGCTGAGGTAGGTCAGTCGCACCGAGACAGCTAATCCCGGAGCGACGCCGTTGGGCACCCGGAAGTTGACTTGAAAGTATCCGGGATACCCTGGAGCGTCGCCGAAGTACAGGATCTCGGCAACCTTGCCGCCAACGGCAACTTGCGGAGGGATCGCGCCGTCTTCGATCAAGCCACTTGTGTACATCGACAGCACGTCTCCAGCGGCGGCCGTGTTGTCGGATGACGCGATCTCTCCCGTGTCTGCATGCCAGATCGCGCCCTGGCCTCGACCGTCCCCCGAGAGAGAGAACAGCAGGGGTGCGGGAACCGGCACGGGCGGAGTGTAGATTTCGGCGCTGGCGAGGGCAGTGTCATTGTTGTTCAGCCACTCACCTCCACTGATCAAGACTCTGCCATCGGCAAGCAAGGTCGCTTGATGCGAACTACGAGGCGTAGTCATAATCCCGCCCAAGCCGAAGATTCTCGTGGAAGGGTCGTAAAGGCCCGCATCGGCAACGCTTGTGTCAGGACAATCGTAATCGTCTGGTGAGGAAAGGGCGCCCCCCGTCAACAACACCGTTGCGTCGGGAAGGAGCGTCGCGGCGTTCGCATATTCAGGGTCGTCTATTTCCGCGCTAATCGAACTGAATGTTCTGGTGGAGGGGTCGTTCACATCCGCGCCCCGAGTAAGGCCACCCGCAATCAGAACTTTGCCGTTGGTGAGCAAGGTCGCCGTGGGTTCAGCCCGGCATCCCATGGTTCCGGCAACAATGCTGAATACGCCGCTCGCCGGATCATAGAGTTCGGAGCCGCCACCCTCACCGCCGAATACACCGCCGCACATCCCCTCGGCGATCAAAACCTCGCCACTGGCAAGCAGCGTGGCGGTTGGAACGGAATGGGGGAAGCGCAGGCTCCCGGCCGCCGAGAACGTGCCCTCGGAAGGATCGTAAAGCTCTGCCGCGTAAGGCGGCGGTAACCCGAGCGTCACTTCCAGCATCCCGGTGACCAGCACCTTGCCATTGTTCAACAAGGTCGCGGTCACCGGCACGGCAATACTCTTCGGCGTTCCAGTGTCTGTGAAGGTACCGACAGAAGCATCGTAGAGCTCGGCGCTTGCCGCAATGCCGTAGTCGAGACCAGATCCGCCTGTAATCAGGACCCTCCCGTCAGCCAACAATGTTGCGATAGGTTGCGCCAGGGCCGCGGTCATGTTGCCGGTCGCCGAGAACGTGCCCGCCGCCGGATCATAGAGTTCGGCAGTCGTGACGGCAACGTCATGGTAAGCCGAGTAGTTGAATCCCCCGGCGATCAAGACCTTGCCGTTGTCGAGCAATGTAGCCGAGTGCCCCAGGCGCGCCGTGATCATGCTGCCCGTTGCGGCAAATGTTCCCGCGGATCGTGCCAGCAACACGGGGGACGAGCCGCCGCCCGCAACCGTCGTCATCACGCCGTTCGAAACTTTTCGGACCCGATTGTCGAGCGTGTCCTCTATGAACACGTTGCCCGCGCCATCCACGCCGACCCCAAAAGGAAAGTTCAACAGCGCGCTTGTCGCCGGACCGTTGTCTCCCAATCCTCCAGACGTGGGGCCGCCGCCCGCAACGGTCGTGATCACGCCGCCCGAGACCTTGCGGATGCGCTGGTTACCGGTGTCGGCGATGTACAAGCTCCCGGCCGCGTCCACCGCTACGCCTCTAGGGCCATCCAATTGAGCGCTGGTCGCCGGGCCGTTGTCGCCGCTGAAGCCTGCCTGCCCGGTTCCCGCCACCGTGGTAACCACTCCGCCCGAGACCTTGTGGACCTTGTGGAAATAAAAGTCGGCGACGTAGAGATTCCCGGCGGCGTCCACCGCAGCGCGGCCGGAAGTGTAATCTGCGCCATCGGGATATAGGGTTGCGTAACCCAGGAATTCCGTGATCACGCCGTTCGAGACCTTGCGGACGTATCCCAGGGTGAAGATGTAAAGGCTGCCGGCAGAGTCCGCGGCGACGCCCGTGAGTTCAGGCAAGGACGCGCTGATGGCCGGGCAGTTGTCGCAGAAGGGATCGTCGGTGCCACCACCGGCGACAGTGGTGATGATCCCGCCCGAGACCTTGCGAATGCGACCGTTGAGCGAGTCCGCTATGTAGAGGTTGCCCGCGCGATCCAACGCCAGATCGATGGCCCCATTTAATTGAGCGCTGGTGGCGGGACCACTATCCCCGCTGAAACCGGGCGTTCCATTCCCCGCCACCGAAGTGACCATGCCTGTACCGGCATCCAATCGCAGCACTGAGTAGCCGCGGTAGCCACCGCCGACAAAGTAGGCATTCCCCGCAGCGTCTACGGAAACTCCCTTGACTCCGGGCAGTCTGGCGGCAGTTCCTGGAAGGTTAACCAGCGGGACGAAAGAGCCGGTCGTGTTGGTCTGGCCGGCCGCGAAGAACGTTGTAATCGAGAAGATGAGAATCGCAGGTAGAGCGCGCACAATCATGACCATCCCTTTCGTTGAATTTGGTTTGGCGATCATTGCAGGGGCTGAAGTGCACGAATCACGTTGTCCCATGGGTCGGCGATGTAGATCAGCCCGGTAGGGTCGAGAGAGATTCCCCAGGCTCCGGTTTGTGCGCTAGTCGAGGGTCCGCCATCGCCGGTGAAGCCGAGGATACCGGTGCCGGCGATCGTCGAGATGATCCCGCCGGGAGTGATCTTTCGAACGGTAACCCAGTCAGCCAGGAACAGATTGCCGGCGGCGTCGACTTTTAAGCCTGCCGGATAAGCCAGCGTTGCACTCGAAGCTTGCACGCCGTCGCCAGAATAGAGAGCGACACCAGTTCCGGCAATGGTGGAGATGACACCGCTCAAGTCAATCTTGCGAACGCGGAAATTGTATGTGTCGGAAGCATACACGTTGCCTTTGCCATCCGCAGCGACTCCGCTCGGCAGATTCAGTTGTGCGTTCGTCGCGAGCCCGCCGTCACCCGAGAAGCCGGTGCTGCCATTTCCGGCAATCGTGGTGATGATCCCCGTAGGTGAGACCTTGCGAATCGCGTTGTTGGCTGTGTCCGCGATGTACAGATTGCCCGCGGAGTCGAGGGCAACATCTTTCGGCCAGTTCAATTGAGCTGCCGTGGCCAACCCCCCATCCCCGGAGAAACCTGCGGTTCCGTTGCCCGCCACGGTGGTGATGATCCCCGTGGGGCTGATCCCCGCAAAGCTAATCTTTCGAATACGCTGTCCACCAGCGTCCGCGAAATACAAATTTCCAGAACCATCGACCACCATGCCGGATGGGTAGCTCAGAAAAGCTCTAGGGGCAATGCCGCCGTCTCCAGGATCTCCTCCGATGTTTCCGATTCCCGCGATGGTGGTGATAATTCCATGTGAGACTCTCCGGATGTGACCTGAATAGGTGTCTGAGATGTAGAATCCCCCAACACCATCGATCGCCACGCCGACCGGAGTCGACAAGGTCGCCACAGTAGCCCCCACGCCGTTTTCGCCTTCGCCAGGGAAGCAACAGGCAGCCCCATTGCCTGCTACGGTCACGATGATTCCATCCGGGGAGATTTTCCGGACCCGGAAGTTGTATGTATCGGCGATGTACAGATTGCCCGCGCTGTCAGTAGCTAGCCCCCCGTAGCTGCCGGAGTAGGTTCCAGAAATCTCCGCGTTGACCGACGGCCCATTGTCGCCGGAGTACCCGCGGTTTCCGTCGCCGGCAATGGTCGTGATGGTTCCGTCCGCGGATAGTTTGCGAATGCGCAATCCGTCCGGAATGTAAAGGTTGCCTGAATTGTCGACGGCGAGTTGGCCCGGACTGCTGAGTCGAGCGTTTAGTCCCGGACCACCGTCCCCCGAATAACCGGGCACGCCCGTGCCCGCGACTGTCGTAATGATTCCATCGGGCGAAACTTTGCGGATGCGCGGGGCCGTACAATCGTTATCTTCGGGAATGACATCGGAAATAAACAGGTTGCCTGCGTGATCAACGGCGAGTCCCCAGGGGACGCCGATCTGGGCTTTGGTTGCGGGGCCGCCATCGCCAGAATTACCACCATTCCCGCCCGTCCCAACCGCCGTCGTGATGATCCCATCCGGCGAGACTCTGCGAACTCGCGCGGTATTAAACTCTCCGATATAAACGTTGCCTTTCGCATCCACCGCGAGTTGGGAAGGGTAATAAAGCGGTGCCGCAGTTGCGGGGCCGCCGTCGCCCGCACCTTCAGACTCACAAAAGCAGCCGCTGCCGCTGCCGGCGACGGTCGTAATCAACCCGTCCGTGGTCACCTTGCGGATGCGTCCATTAGGGGCATCCGCAATATACAGGATCCCCGCCGGGTCTACCGCTAAAGCCAAGGGAGACCCGATCTGGGCCCTGATCGCGGGACCGCCATCGCCTGAATCGCCAGGGTTCCCGCGCCCCGCCACAACGGTCAGAACGCCGGCCGTATCCAGCTTCAGCACTGCGGTTGGGATGCCGATGTAGAGGTTGCCGGCGCTGTCCGATGCGACTGCGGGCGTAAATCCGATCGACGCCGTGGGAGCCAGTCCGGATGTCGGCAAGAATCCGCCCCCAGCGGCCGTCAAGATCGCGTATTGCTGAGCTGGCGCAATCAAGCATCCAAGCGCGAGCCACATCATGAGTGCGAGACGACTGCTCTTGATCACATTTCCTCCAATGCTGTCTAATGTCCTCTTGACCAACAGAACGGACTGCCATCCCTTGTGCACGGCTACTTAAAGTAGATCGGCAACGCAGTGGTCGCGAATGTGGAGATCTCGGCCGCGGCGTCGAAGCCTGGGATCGTCCCCAAAACGGACGAGAATGCGATTGTCGCGACTTCGATACTCGTTCCCCCACCAGCCGGCAAGCCCAACAGGATCGATGTCGGAATGGTGAACTGTCCGGGCGATGTCGGCGCCGCGCAGGCAAAGCCCTCGCCGGAGATGCGGACATAGCCGTTCGAGTCCCCGCCGGTCCAGGTAATGGTGAGCGGGTTGGACCGGTCAATCGGGCTGCTAGACATGGCGGCCGCATTGGTCCACGTGACCGGCTGAGGGACCGGGAATGCGAAGTGTACTGGACTAATGTCGGAACCTCCCGCCCCATTTGAAAAGCTCCACGTTCCACCGGGCAGCGCGGTCGGAAGGCTGTCTGACGAGTAATCGCCCGGACCTTGAGCGCCAAGTGTCAGCGCACTTCCAGAAGGAGGAGTTAAGGTGACCGACGTTCCCGCGCTCAAGGGCGTTGAGGCGGGCAGGTCAGGAATCACATCCCAAACCCCGGTACTGCAAGAACCTAAGGTAAGGCCGAGGTTGAGGTTCTGGGCCGTCGCTTGCAGGGCTTGCGTGAACTGGAGCAACTGCACGCTTGCCTGACTCGCCGTAGTCGTGGTAGTCGATCCATCGGCGTTCAGTCTGAGGCTGGTGTTTTGTTGCAGACTCAGAAGCATCGTCTTCAAGCCGCCCTTGTTGTAGAAGGAAGAGGGCAGGCTTTGAGTTAGATCGAAGCACGTGGCGCCATCCGTGTCCGCGAGCGCAATGGTGGGGCCGTTGCTCACCGTTGCGGGTGTGGCCGTCTGCACGATGATCGAGACGTTGCATCCTAGCGGAGCGTCCGCCGGGACTACGAAGTTGATTTGATCGAGCCCGGGAACAGTGTTCGGCGACCTCCCCCAATACGTCACCGACGGGGATTGGACGCCTCCCACAAAAACGAGAGGGGCGCTTCCAATATTGGCAGCGGGCGCTGGCCCGCTATCGCCGCCGTTATTCGGTGTCGCTCCCAGACCGGTGCCCCATAAGGTCAGGGAGTCTCCCGGCTTGGCCGGATGCGTGTCGCTGACATATTGATAGTCGGGGAATGTCAGGGCCGCAATGCTGCGGATGACAAAACCATCGTCATCGTCATATATATCGGCGTTCGAAATGCCGAAAGTTGCCGGCACCACCGTAACGGGGCCAGACCCGCTCTTGCCGTTGTAAGTGAGCGTCAGTGTGCCGTCCCCGACGGGAGTGGTCGAAGGCATCACGGCCGCCACTTGCGCGGTGACCGTCCAATACATGGGCGCCGTCACCGTGGTTCCATTGACCGTGATCGTGATCGAGGTTCCTGCCAGAGAGGGCGGAAGGGGCTGAGACGCGGTCCGAAGAGCGCTCGGACCAAGACCGATCCCCCAAACCAGGAAGATGGAACCCTGCGCAATTCCTGAATTAGGAAATTGTGCCGGTGAAATTCCGCTGCCGGCGGGATTCGCGGCGGCATTGACAACCAGGTTGATCAAAGGGTTCTGGGCGGCCAGCGTTGCCGCGGTTACTACAAGGGCCATAAACAGGTTTTGTATCGTCTGCATGATTCTTCCGCCTATTACTTGAAGACGACCGAAACGCTAACCGTAAACGTCGAAATATCTTCCACTAAATCAAGGCCGGGGACCGCGCCAAAACTGAATGGAAAAGTCTGGGTTGAGACCGAAATGCTCGACTGCGCGCCCGCGGGCAAGCCCAGCAGAATGGAAGTCGGGATTGTGAACTCTCCGGCGGACGTTGCTGCCGAGCACTCAAACCCCGCCTCTCCGGAATAGCCACTGATATGGACATAGCCGTTCGAGTCCCCTCCGGTCCAGCTAATCTTGAGCGGGCTGGCGCGGTCGACGGGACTCCCGGAGACCGCGGCCTGGTTCGTCCAAACGACCTGCTGAGGAACCGTGAATGTAAAGCTCAGCGGACCGATGTCGGATCCGCCCACGCCATTCGAGAAACTCCAGGTCCCACTTGGAAGCAGGTTCGAACCGCTCGTCGAACCGAAATACCCTGAGCCTGGAGTAACGAGCGTAATCGCATTTCCCGAAGAAGGAGTCAACGTGATCAACGTGCCCACGTTCAACGCGGAAACAGACAGGCCATCGTCCCCGCCGCCGGGGACCAGGCTTTCGGTATAGCAATTGCCGAGGCTGGGGCTAACGCCAAGTTCCCCTTGCGTCTCTGAGACCGGGAGGGCCTGATCGAACTCGAAGAACAGAACTCTTGCAGAACTGTAAGTAGTTGCGTTCATGCTGTTGGAATTGAGGTTGCTGACATCAGACAGCGTAAGAAACATTACCTTTAAGCCACTCTTGCTAAGGGAAGGCGGCAGAACTTGAGTCGGATCGGAGCAGATGGCGCCATCGGTGGTCGCGAGAGCGATGGTGGGCGCGTTGCTCACCGTTATCGCGTCCGTCTGCACGACGATCGAGACGTTGCATCCAAGAGGTGCGTCTTGAGGGACCACGAAGTTGATCTGATCGAGCCCGGGAATCGTGTTCGGCGATCTTCCCCAGTAAGTCACAGACGGGGATGGGATTCCGCCCACGAAAACTTGAGGAGCCTTCCCGATGTTTGCCTCGGGTGCGCCGTCGGTATCCCCCCCGTTGTTCGGCGTCGCCCCCAATCCAGTACCCCAAACAGTGAGCGTGTCTCCCGGCTTGGCGGTGTTTGTGACCGTGACATATTCATAGTCAGGAAATGTCACCGACGCCAGGTTGAGTAAGCCCGATGCGTTGCTGACGTCCACGGTGGCGTTGTAAATGCCGAAGTTTGTCGGCACGACCGTGATTGGGCTTGACCCGCTGTTTCCGTTGTAGGTCAAGGTCAGCATGCCGGTCCCGACCGGGGTGTTGGAGGGCACCACCGCTCCCACCTGGTTCCATTGGGTCCAGCACATGGGCGCGGTCACTGTAGTTCCATTTACCGTGATCGTGACGGAGGTCCCAGCCAGACTCATCGGAAGTGGTTGCGGGGCGATCTCGAGGGTGCCACCGAGCCCGAAGCCCCAGATCTTAAGGAGGGAACCCTGAGCAATTCCAGAATTGGGTAAACCCGGCGGATTGCCGCTGGCGGCATTGACAACCAGGCCGATCAATGGGCCCTGCAATGGGCCTTGGGCGGCGAGCGTTGCCGCGGTCACTACCAGGGCCATGAACAGTTTTTGTATCGTCTGCATGATTATTCCTGTTTTTTCTCCAGAATGAGGCGCTTTTCGAGGCGTCGGTTGCCAGCACGTTGCTCGGTAATTTCCAGGATCAGTTCCGCGCCGTGAGGAGCTAACCGCCCGACCACTTTGACCCATCCTCCACCGCTGCATTGGCGCAAGATTTCAATCGTGAGGCCGTCCACTCGCCGCGACAATTGGGTCCCGGAACACCCGGCGTCCTGAAAATCCCGCGCGGCGCCGTCGAAGTACAACAGGGTGCTGGAACTGGTGGCTTGGCCGTTGGCTTCAGCCCGGTCCATGGTGAAGACCTCACCCTTAGCGTGCGGCTCAATCCGGACCGTAAGAATCTTGGGTTGAGCGTCTCCCGCGAAGGTCGATCGGGCGGCCTTCAACTCCCAGGTGCCAAACCGCGACTCGGCCGCGCAGCAGCCAACACTCAACAGCAGTAAAGGTGCGATCCGCATGAGGACACGATGCGCTCGCCCACCCGCGAAAACAAGTCCAGAGGAGTCAACCGGGTGTTTCATACACTTGCACGGCGCTGAAAACAAGAGGTATCCTCGAACCACAGTGCTCACGGCGGAAATCGGACTGCAGGCCGCGAGGCGGCAACTGGAAAAAATAGTGGCAAGCGCCGGGTTTTCCCGCAACGAGCGTTTGGCGCGGTTCCTGCGTTTCGTCGTCGAACAGCATCTGGAGGGCAAGGACGACGAACTTAAGGAGTCCGTGGTGGCGGTCGAGGTTTTTGGTCGTAGTGCGGATCACAATCCCAAGCAGCATTCGATCGTAAGGACCGAGGCAGGCAGACTCCGCGCGCGCCTCAGCGAGTACTACGCGGGCGAAGGGCTCAACGATTCTCTGATCATCGAGCTGCCAAAGGGCGGCTATGTCCCCGTGCTCCGCCAGGCGGACGATCTTCGGGCACTGATCGATGCCGCACCGCCGAAGAGGTCGCAACGTGTTCGCCGACGGTGGTTCGCCGCAGGGATGGCGTGCCTTGCGATCGTCGTCGCGCTGGGCTGGTGGTTCGGTCGGTCGACCGCTCCCACCTCGATTGCCGTGTTGCCTCTTTTGGACGCCAGTCAGGACCCGGCCAACGACTACTTTGCGGTCGGTCTAACGGGCGAGATTATCCACGACCTTTCGATAATCGACGGACTGGTGGTCCGCTCCCAGACTTCGTCGTATGCCTTCCAGGGCAAACCGCAAAACGTCCGCGACGCCGGGAAGCAGCTTAACGTGGATTACATTCTGGAGGGCAATACTTTCCGTGCGGGGCAGCAGCTGCGGATCAACGTGCAGTTGATCCGCGTCCGCGACGATTTTCCGCTATGGTCGGGACAGTACGACCGCGACTTGACGGATGTCTTCGCTATCCAGGATGAGATTTCCCGAGGCATCGTGAACAGCTTGCGCTTGAAGCTGGGGCGCGGGCGACGGCGTTACGAGACCAGCACGGAAGCATACGACCTTTATCTACGCGCCCGCGCTCTCGAAATCCAAAACGCGGCTGGCGGTAGGAATTGGAATACCGGCTTCTACGAACAAGCAATCGCGAAGGATGCCTCCTTCGCCCCGGCCTACGCGGGCCTTGCCGCGGCCTACGCCTACCGCACCGGCGAAGATCGACTCAACAGTTGGGCTGCCGGCGCCAGCCGCGATGAGGAAATGGCGAGCATGCACGTAGTCGTGGACAAGGCAGTGCAATTGGATCCTTTGTCCGCCGAGGTGCAGGCAGCCCTCGGGGCCGTGCAGGCGCGCGAAGCACAGTGGGAACAGTCGGAAAAGAGCTTTCGGCGCGCGCTCGAACTGGAGCCCGCCCGCTCGGCGACGCGCACGGATTTTGCGTTGTCGTTGCTAATGCCGCTCGGGCGATTGGATGAAGCGCTCACACAAACTCGCTTGGCCGAAAAGAACGATCCGCTGTCGCCGAACGTGCAACAGGTCTTGTCCAATGTGCTGTTTTCAGCGGGCCGTCTGGATGAGGCGGCTGCGCATTGTAAGCAGCCCTGTGCCCGGGCCCTGAATCTTCAAGGCAAGGCATCCGAGGCTATCCCGATTCTCGAAGCAAGGCTCAGAGAGCGGCCTGCGGTAGACGGATCGCAGCAGCTTGGCATCGCGTACGCGCTGGCCGGGCGACGAGAGGACGCGGAGAGGATCGCAACAATACAGGCGCGACCGATCGAGCAAGCGACGATCTTCGTGGCGTTAGGCGACAAGGACCGAGCCTTCGACGCGTTGAACCGCGCGATCCCTTTGGGCCCGGTTCGGGTCGGTAGAAATCTCACCTATCCTGAATTCGCTGCACTGCGTGGCGATCCCAGACTGAAAGACCTGCGCAAGAAACTCGGCTTGCCGGAATAGAAAGTCGAGACCCCGGAGTGAAGTTCATCGCAGCGGCGTTGGTGTTCGCCGTACTGGCTCAAGCCCAGACCAGCCGCGGAACAGTGACTGGCACGGCGCTCGACGCGACGGGCGCTGCCGTTGCGGGCGCGCACGTCACACTGACTGGCGTGGATACCGGGACACACCGCTCCACGGAAAGCAATGGGAGCGGTGTGTATCGTTTCGACGCCGTCGATTTGGGCGCGTACGATCTTGAGGTCACCCATCCGGGTTTTCGCACGTATACCGCGAAGGGAATCGCCGTAGAAGCCAACCGTGTTACCTCCGCCGATCCGAAGCTGGAAATTGGTGCAGCCGAGGCCAGAATCGAAGTAAGCGCGGAGTCGAGCGAGCTTCTGACGAAAGACGGGCCGCTGCGTGGTGGCAATTTTCAGGCGCGCGAGGCTCGCGACTTGCCTCTGATTTCCTTGAATCCGCTCTCGCTGGCGCGGACCCTGCCAGGCGCGACCGACGCCGCTGGAAGCACGGTTTGGGGTGGTGGCTCGACGAACGGCACCAACGGCAACGGGGGAGGCTTTTCCATCAACGGCCAGCGCCCGCGCGGAAACAATTTCATGCTGGACGGCGCCGAAAACAACGAGGTCTGGCTGACAGGCGCCGAACAAGTCTTCACCATCGCGGACGCGGTCGAGGAGGTTTCTGTAATGACCGGGAACTTCGGCGTGGAGTTCGGCCGCGCCGGCGGAGGCGTGTTCAACCTGGTGACAAAATCCGGCACCAACAACCTGCATGGCACGTTGCTATGGCGTTACCAGTCGCAGCGGTTTGACTCGGTTAGAAATACGGATAGACTAAACGGGATTCCCCAGTCCGTCTTCAGTCACAATGTTTTCGGATTCACGGCTGGCGGACCGGTCCAGAAGAACAAGACGTTTTTCTTCGCAGCCTTTCAGCAGGACGATCTTCATTCCGCAGGTAACTTCTCCGTGAATGTCCCGACCGCGGGCGCGGTCACCCAGTTGCTTTCGCTGTTTCCCAATAACCCGCGGCTCAACCTGTATTTGGGCGCGCTCGGCGGCGTGCGAGGCACAGGAGCGCCATTTCCCGTAATACTGGGCGTCGATCAAGCCGGCGTCGATCGTGGATCGGTGCAATTCGCGACGGCCGCGTATCCTCTCGCCTCGATCAACGACGGCCCGCAGTGGCTGGGCCGAGTCGATCACTACCAATCCGAGGCGCACCGCATGTCCTGGCGTTATACCTCAGACTCGCGGGTCGTTTTGCCGTTCCTCAACGGAGCCAGCAAAGTTTCCTTTCCCGGTTTCGTCACAGACGAAGCCTTCAGGCACAAAGACTTCCTCTTTGCCGACAGCTATACTTTCGGTCCGAGCTACACGAACGAATTGCGTTTTTCTTATTCGCGGCCGGACGGGAGTTTTGGAACGATCTGGCCAGGCTCGGTTCCCGCGGCTCACATGCAGGCACAAATTGCGCTATCCAACGTTTCCGCGCCCGGCCTGGTCTCATCTGGCCAGTATCACGACGGCAATACCTTTCAGTTCCAGGAGACGCAGACCAAGCTGGCGGGCCGTCACGCCCTCCGTTACGGCGTCGAGTTGGTACGACAACTCATCACTCAGCAGCCGAATGCCAGCGACCTGGGGCAGGTTACATTTACGGCCTCCGGGAGCTATTCCGCCTTCGCCGATTTTCTAGACGACTATAGCGGACCGTCAGGCACGATCAAACGGGATTTTGGCGCGAAAGTTTTTCGACCCAACCAGTTTCGCCAGGCCTACTTTTTCCAGGACAACTGGAAGGCTACCCCATCGCTCTCGCTCACTCTGGGTTTGCGTTATGAGAACTTTGGCCAGCCGGCCAACTCGCTGCTGTATCCCACATCCTCCGGATTCGATCCGTCGCAGTTCCTGGTGCCGCACAAGGTGCATCCCGATAACAACGACTTTGGACCCTCCTTCGGCCTGGCATGGTCCCCGGCCTCGCACTCGGGCTGGCTGGGGCGGCTATTGGGTGACGGCAAGACCGTATGGCGAGGAGGATTCCAGATCAGTTACGATAGCCAGCCGACACAGTTGCTCTCAGGAGGCCCGGCGATAGGGACACCGAATGACATCTCCATCACGGTTACCGCGCCAAGTACAGGCCGTGGGTCCCCCAACTGGCTGGAGCAGCTTCCCTCAGCCGCAGGCGCGCCCAGCCTGATGGACACGCAGTTCCCGATCGACGCGAACTTGCGCGACCCATACACCGAGCGGTGGTCTTTCGGGTTTCAGCGGCAATTGCCCGATAACGTGCTGCTGGATGTTTCTTACGTCGGTTCTGAAAGTCACAAGCTGATCACCAGGGCCGACTGGAATCCGCGGCTGCCTACCGGCACGCTGCGCCTCTATCCCGATTATGGACCGGTGATCGCAAGCACCAGCGAGGGGGATTCTTCCTATCACGCTCTGGAAGCTCGCCTGGATCGCCGGTTCGCGCGCGGATTCCAGCTGTCGGGGTCTTACACGTGGTCCAAGTTCATCGATAGCACCAGTGACGGTGATGGAAGCATCAACGTCCAGGAGCCCTCGAGCATCAATCTGACCTCGGTCCCCATCATGCAGGGAGGGCTGAAGCTCGATCGTGGATTGAGCGACTATGATCGCCCGCAACGCCTGACCATCGCGTATTTGTGGGCGATCCCCGGTCCGCGGTCGGGTTGGTCGAGATATCCGTTGGGCGGATGGCACGTGGCAGGCATCACAACGTTCCAGTCTGGGACCCCGTTCACAGTGGCGAATGGTGGCGACCGGAACAATTACGCAGACAAACAGGATCGGCCCGACATTGGGAACCCCAACGCACCTCTGAACACCCGCGCGATCATTTCGACGGTTTGTGCGACTGGCTTTCAGAATCCTGATACCGGTTCCTGCGTGAGTCCTGGCGACGTACATTGGGTGGAGGGAATTGGTTTCCCCAACGCGTCCACGGTTGGGCGCAATACGCTGCGTACCGGTGGGACCAACAACTTCGATCTGAACCTGACCAAGTCCATTCCGCTTGGCGAGACCCGCAGATTGGAGCTTCGCTGGGAAGCGTTGAACGCTCTTAATCATCCGCAATTCATCAACGTCCCGCAACGGAATGTGCTCACTACCCCGCCAGGGCAATTTCTCAATCGCGACTTCACCGACAGCGGCATTCGCAGTATGTGGGTACAGGTGAAAGTGGTGTTTTAGAAAGCGCAGCGGTCGGCATCGCGGCAATTCCCACCCTTTATGAAGCAGTAGCGCTGGGCATCAAGGCCATCACGAGCGATCCGTGGACGGATGAAATCGCACATGGGTTGAACACCGTTCGCGTTCTTGCGAAGGAGCCGCAGATCGAGCACACCGTCCAGATCCAAAAGTTCCACCCCTGGCTCGCCGAGCGCGGCATGACGCCGGGGGAGATGACGGCGCGAGCAAAGATCCGCGAGATATTGGGCGTCAAGGCGTCGTAAAGACGCAGGAGCGCTATTCCACCGGGATCTTCGTCGGCGGGACCACTATCTTCTTATGCTCGCCCTCAGTGACCGTCACCAGCGGCGCGAGTTTACGATATTTTTCCAGAAGCGCGCCGGGATCGAACAGCAACGGCCAATTCGAAATGTCCAGAGCAAAGACGCGATAATCGCCGGGCGGAACGCCGTGGAGAATGAACTTCCCGGATGGATCGCCTCTATCGGACGCAAACATCGAATTTACATCCACGATCCCGCTTTCGGGCAATAGCGCAAACGCCGCCGCGTGCATCACGTCGTCGAGGCCGCCGCTGCCGCCTTCCGCGGCGATTTCCACGCTGGCGCCCTTGGGACTCAAGGTGAGGATAACGTCTGTAAGTCCTGGTTCGAGCTGAAACTGTTTGCCCACAACCGAGCGGCCCGCGACCTTGAATTCTTTGACGTACCAATCTTCCGGGAGGCCCTGAATCATGTAGCCGGCATCGTGCCCTGGCGCGATCGCGTGGAAAGCGCCCGCGGAGTCGATCTTGGCGGGCTCCCCAAAAAAATGCAGGATCAATTTTGAAAAATCCAGATGCTCCCCTCCGTCGACGGCAATGCGGCCGGTTATCTCGTATCCGCGTCCGAGCGTCAGCTCAACACCTTGAACATTCGCACGCGCCTCGACGCGAACGACTGGAGAAGCCTTTCCCGACCTATCGGTGCCCTTCACTTCGTACGTTCCAGGCAGGACCTCGGCGTGAAATGTGCCATCCGCCTCGATTTGGCGGCCGACGCCAGGCTGATGACGGTTCAGACGCGGGCCGGCTCGCTGCAAATTCACCATTCCCCGATCCGATGCCTGGCCGGAAACCCGCCCACTGACCGTCACAGCGCGTTCGAGTTTCAAGTGCGCGTCCGGTATTCGATTCGTCTCGCCGGCGCCAACCTCCACCTGTTGCGCATGCTCAATATCCGTCGCATCGGGAAAGAGCGTGAGCCCGCCGAACTCGGGCCATTGATATCGAGACTGCGGCCGGTAGTTCCGTTCGTCGCTTGCAAGGTACTCGAAAACCAGATAATACTTACCCGGCTCGACATCCGCGATTCTATATTCGCCGCGATCATCGGTTGTTGCGGCGAAGAGGCTCTCGTAGTATTCGCCGGGCATTGGGACGCGCGACTTCGCCTGCGTACTCACAATCGCGTGACGAACCGGATCGCCGTATTGATCGAGGACGCGCCCGGCGAGCACGGCAAGAGGCCGCATTTCCAGCGTGATTTCAGTTGCCGGGCCAGGCTGGATCTCGATCATCTTGCCCATGATTCCAGCACCCGTCATGCGATAGCCTTTGTGCCTCACGGTGAGCAAATGGCCGCCAGCGAACTCCACGCTTCCGGCAAACACTCCGTTGGTGTCCGTACGGCCCGCAAGTTGATCAGTTTGTGCGCCCCTGGCGCCGTCCACTGTAACGTTCGCTCCAGAAATGGGGAACTTCGTCAAGCTGTTCACGACTCGAATCTTGACCGTGGCAGCCGTTTGCGCGAAGGCAGGATAGAAACAAATCAGCGCAGCGATGACAGGAATTCTCATGGTTGAGCTTTCGGCCTAGTCACGATCACCAGCTTTCTCGTGGGCCCTTCAGGCCCCATCTGTATTTTCCAATTCGTGACGGGCCGGTCGTCGAGGGTCACTTTCTGCACGTCGATCAATTTTGAATCGAAGCTAATGGTGTATTCGCCCGGGTTCAGCCACACCGAAAAGTTCCCATCTTTATCTGGACGGCCGACCTCCATACCCGTCGGAGTTACTCGCTCCGCATTGCTGAATAAAATCGAATCGAGTTTGAGACTCGGACTGTCCCCTTCTGTGCGAATCTGACCTTCCAGTTTAGGGCTCGGGCGAAGCATTATATCGACTCCGTCCACGTCAGCGTCGCGAACTACGACAGTCGTGACTCCGAAAAACCGGGCGGCACCGGTCTTCTTAAGATCGAGCGTCTGTGCCGAAATCTTGTACGTGCCGGGACCAACATCGGCAATTTGAAACGCCCCGTCCGTTCCGCTTCCGTTGTGTCCACCTTCACCTGCCTGCCCCATGATCCACAAAGTCACCGGCTCCGAGAGCACTCCTGCTTCCGTGTGGAGTGTTCCGTGAATCGTCGCGGGCCGAACTGCAGTTAGCACAAAATCGATTCCGGGCGTGACCGACCCGGACTTTACGCCAATCTCGGCAGGCTTATCAGAGCCTCCGAAGAACGCGGTCGCCATCGTCAGCGGAGTGGGATCCAACTCGCTGTCACGCCCCGCGAGGTACGTCGCGCGCACTCGGTACGTCCCCGGATCGACACCCGAAAGTCGGTATTCGCCCAGATCGTTCGTCTCGGCCCAGACGGGCGCCTGGACCTGCCCGCTGGAACTGCGGGTATTCAGCGCCTCAATCCGCGCCCTCGCTAACGGTTCGCCGGAGCCGTCGACCACTTTCCCTGTGATGAGACCCTGCGGACGCAGTTCGATGGGGAGTTCCTTCGGATCGTCGAAATCCGAAGGTTCAACTTTGTATGCACGATCGGTATAGCCGTCGCGATGGGCAATCAGCGTGTACTCGGCGCGCACCAGCGATGGAAACTTGAAACGGCCTTCACCGTCCGTAAATTCGTCCCACTGTTCCTTGGAGGTGTAGACCTTGACTATCGCGCGCCGCACGGGTTCATGCGTCTGAGCGTCGACGACACGGCCCGAAATCCCCGTGTCCGCCGCGGCCGCGCAAAGCGAAAAGGCCAAAAGTGCCGGCCAAGTTTTCACATTATTTAGGATATTTCAAAAATAATGATGACGTACGATCACCCTTGCGCGTCGCGACCAAGTCCGTGCGCGAACCTGCCATCAATCAGGTCGCGGATCGCGGCCGGCGACGTTGGAGCCGCCTGGCCCGCAATCCGCGCCGCAGCCCACCCAGAAACAGGGCGAGGAACAACAACCCCACAATGTGCACGGCTCCATGGTTGCTCAGGAGTCGCCCGGCTCGCAATGGGCCTGAGGTACCGACTCAGGCTGGCGCGCCGCAGAATCGCTCAATAAGGGCTGATTCGAGGCGGATCGACCATGTACACCCTGTACGTCGTTTCCTGCGGCTGATTCCAGCGTAGGATAGCCTGGGTCATGGCGTCCACCTGATCGTCGTGAGCACCGTTGGGGAACTGAACGCACTCTTCGATGAAATCGTTAACCCAGGGCGCGTATTCAGGGTGAGGGAGAAACACATTGCCGGCTTCAACCAGCGGGCTGATCGCCTGGGCCCGCGCGACCTTGCCACCGGATGGATTCACAGGAATGAGGCCGGGAATCTCCTGCGCGAGCATCTGGATTACTGCCGAGCCGTTCGCCTTGTCCTCGATCAACTTTGCAAAGGTCTTCTGCCACTTGGCGCTCAGCTCGCGGACGGCTCTTACCGTGGCTGGACAGTCCATTCGTGCGCGAACCTGATCGCCCAGCAAATAGCGTGAACCAACCCTAGCCCACACTTGTCCGACTACGAAGTCGGAACTATCCAGATCCTTGAACGAGCAATCCCACGACTGGATTTGTTCATCGACAAAGTGGGGCACTTCGACAGCGACAATCGATTGCGTCGACCCGTCCGGCAGGCGAACGACGACCGGAGGCAAGTTCGCGCCGCGTGGTTGGTAGTAGCGGAACCAGTGCCGCTTGAAAATGCCGCCGCCGGCTGGCGACGGCCGCTGCTGAAGCTGCCCGGCCGTGGCGTAGCTGCCGAGGCTGATCTTGAGATCGGCGATTTCCTGTGGACCGAATCGCTCGAACCAGAGCAGCTCGCCCAGTTCCGTGCGCGGGTCGGAAAACCCGATTGACGTCGCGCGCGAGGGGCCTTCGTACTCGGCGGGCAGGCAGAGGTGTTCAAAGTTGCCCTTCTCCAGCAAATGCCCGCTCAGGTCCCTCTGGTGACAGCGCTGCATCACGATCACCATCGCGCTGGTCTTGGGATCGTTTACGCGCGTCGACATCGCCACATCCCACCAATCGATTGCGGTCTTGCGGACTGTGTCCGACTCAACCTCGTCGACTTTGTGGGGATCGTCGCAAACGATTCTGTCCCCGCCTTCCCCGGTCACTGATCCGCCAACCGAGGTCGACAGCCGATAGCCCGAACGATCGTTATCGAACCGCATCTTCGCGTTCTGGTCCCCGGTGAGCGAAAAAACATGGCTCCAGCGAGCCCGATACCAGGGTGATTCGATCAGGCGGCGGCACTTCACCGAATCGCGGATGCTCAGATGCGCTCCGTAGCTGCTGTACAGCCAGCGCCGCTCTGGATGTCGGATCCACTCCCAGGCCGGCCAAAAGACCGACACCAGAAGGCTTTTCATGTGCCGTGGCGGAACGTTGATCAGCAGATTTCGGATGTCGCCGCGCGTTACTGCTTCAAGATGGTCACAAATGGCGTCGATGTGCCAACCGGGAACGAACGGCGTGAACGGCTCGACTACGTGCCAGGCTTGGCGCACGAACTCCCGCAGGCTGCGCGTGGCGTACTCACGCTCAAGTTTTAGGCGGGCGTTGGGTCTTGCTAACCAGGATTGTAAGTTGCTTGACTTCGTCATCGGTAAGTTCTCCTAGTTCTGGTGCCGGGCCGATCACGATCGGACCTCCATCGGGACCGCTGTGTTCATTGGTGAAGTAATCCTTGTAGCCAATGACATTCTTGGCCAGAAAAATCGCTGCGGCGACGTTTCCCTTCGCTGCCATCCCGAACAGCATCCGGCGAACGGACACGCGGCCTTTGGCCCTGGCACCATCCATGGTTTCAGCGAACTTGCTAATCTGTCGCCGTCTCTCCAGCGTCTTGACGCTGATTTCCAAGAACGCCGCTGCCTCTTTGTCGGTGCATTGGAGCTGATAGAGCTTTTCGAGTTCACCGAGATTGATTTTCTTCCTAGGGCGCGCCATTGTTCACTTTTCCTCCACAGAATCCGCAGCTTTCGACATTCAAAGCCAGCTGATCAGAACGGCAATTCATCATCGTTGAGGGGTGCTGACGGACGAAGTCGCGACCAGATTGCGGTCTCCCGCTCGCGGAGCCGCTGGGCCATCCGTTCGAACAGAGTGGGTCGGTGGTCGTACGGCTCAGTTTCGCGAAGCCGCGCCAAGAATGCGGCGTTCTGCACCCAATCGGCTTCGGTCTCTTCCCGCCACGAGCTGATCAGATTTTCGCCGACCCACCACTTCAACCCATGACGCTCGCAATAGACCCAGTGTGCGCGACCGATGTTTTTCCACCCACCATTTTCGCCGCACTCAGGGCAAACCCCGAAGTGGTCGTCCTGGAATCGCTGCCTCCGTTTAGCGCGGCTGGCGGGATCGTAGGCGAAACGAGCAAGCTCCTCATCGATTTCGAAGGCGCACTCAGAACACACCCATAGTTCCGTCCCGGCGAGGTACGTCTCTGTCATCCCGGGCGTGCGCTCCCGATTACTACCGCAGACGGTGCAGGCGTCGGCGGCGCCCGTCACGTTGACCCGGGCTTCCAGCGACAGCGTTTTATGTTCTAACATGTTTCCTCCCTTCCACTCGACTCTCGGCAATTTCCTCTTCGATCATCCGCAACTCCGCAGACCAGTCCGATAACGCCAGGCACAACCCCGGCAAATCGGGGTGCCCGGCGATGATCAGCGACTCGATTTCCGCGATCTCGCGGTAGCAACGCGCGATTCATGCGGCGACACCCAACCTTTCGGCTTTCAGTTGCTCGAATGTCTGCCCGTCTGCCTCGAGCGTGGCTTGCTTCCCCGTGAGTCCCTGCCAGCGGAGGATCACAACATCGACGTACTTGGGATCGAGTTCGATCCCGTAGCAGACACGCTCGGTCAGTTCCGCAGCCATCAGCGTGGTCCCGCTGCCGAGGAACGCGTCGTAGACTCCCTCGCCGCGTTTTGTGTGATTGAGAATCGGCCGCCGCATCAGCTCCAAAGGCTTCTGGGTTGGATGATCAAATTTCTCTTCGTCGGAGCGACCCATTATAAATTTCGGCGATTCTACCGACCAAACTGTGGAGTTCTCGCCGGCCTTTCCGTACCACGGAGCATTTTTCTTCCGCACGAACCATGCCGGCTCATGCCCAAACCAATACAGCGTCCTGGTGAGCACAGCGCGCTGTTTGTCCCAAATTATTTGCTGATGATGTACGAAGCCGATCCGCAGTAAGCCGTCGAGCACCTCGCGGGTGAACTTCGAAGCATGCCACACGTACCCACATTGCAGGCTCGGCACCAGCTCGAAAGCTTCCGACCAGTCGGAACGCGTGTCGGAAGATATGGTCGTGTTGGTGTGGCCCTCAGTCCGATGCTTCATGTAGCTCGCCGCGGCCGGGCCGTGCTGATTTATTCCCGCTCTATCCCTCCATTCAGAGTCCAAGCTGATGCCGTAAGGTGGGTCGGTGACGAGAAGCTGTGGCTTGCGATCGCCGAGCAGCAGCGCGACGGCTTCCGGGCTGGTGGCGTCGCCACACAACAGGCGATGATTCCCGAGGAGCCACAAATCTCCCGGGCGAGTCGCGGCGACATCGGGGAGCGGAGGCGCCTGCTCCGCTTTCTCTTCGTCGAGCGGATCGCGAAGCAGCTTATCGATTTCGTAAACGTCGAAGCCGGTGAGGGTCAGATCAAATCCGAGGTCGCTCAGTTCCGCTAGCTCCGGCCCCAGCAGATCGTCATTCCACTCACTCTCTTCGTTCGTGCGATTGTCCGCTAATCGCAAGCCGCGGATCTGCGCGGGCGTCAAGTCGCGGGCCACGTGCACTGGGACTTCCTTCAGCCCCAGGGACTTTGCGGCGGCTAACCGGAGGTGCCCGATGCAAATAACGTCGTGGGCATCGACGACGATGGGCTGCCGGAAACCGTATTCGCGAATGCTGGCAGCGACCTTGGCTACAGCCGCCGCATTCCAGTGGCGCGCGTTCTTGGGAAATGGCTTGGGGCGATCAATCGGCCAGAGTTCGATGTGCACGCAGTACCTCCTGGAAAGTTGATCTTTCGGAGGGTGCGCTTTGCGCTGGCCTTTCGAACGGACCTGAGTGCGATTATCGCACGAATCAGAATTAAACCGGAAGTATTTTCCACCGACAGAACGATTTCGGAAAGACAATACGGGGCCTTCTGGTCCCCAAGAAACCAGTGAGGCTCAAACTGCTGAGCCCGAGATTCAAAAGCTGCGGCCTTGGCTCACTCTTACCGGCCCGCGTCCCATGGTGCGGGCGGTGAAAGCTCACCGGAGTTTCATCACGCTCCGGGGCTCCGAGTCTGGTGTCTTCCCAGCCGATTGTTATGCGGCGCCGCAGCAACTAAGCGCTTCTCGATGATCTACTTTTTCGGGAGGAAGCTCGCGGCCAAAGGATCGCCATAAACCGCCCTCCGGGTTTTTCGGAGGGTGCGCTTTGCGCTGGCCTGTCGAACCGTGCCCTGTTGTGTTTATACACCTCTGCGGGTTCGATGTAAAGAGCCGGAGCTAGTGCGTGCCGGGTGGCGCTCTGAGGTCCAGCCACGGTCGGGATTCAGTCAACATAGCGCCGGATTATCGGAAGCTGATGTTCAGGCGGCAGGAAAGGGCGCGACGGCACTTTCCGATAGGCCCACATATATTCCCAATTGCGGAGGGCCGCTTTGACCGATCAGTCAAGTGCAACTACGAAAAGGCCGCCCGGCCATTACTCTGGCGTCGGCGTCAGCTCGATATGAGTGATGACTAAGACGGTCATGGAAGCCTTGCGCGGCTCCAATCGCAGCCCGAGTTTCTGGACGGCGCCCAGAACGCCGCTCTCCACTGCCATGGGGTCGGCACCGTCTTTCTTTGCGGCGCTCGCAGCATCCAGCAACGGCTGTACGAATGACGCCAGGTCAATGTTGTCGGCCTCTACACCGGTTTGATCCACCACTGGTCGGCTGAGCCGGAGAACGTTTTGGTACTGATTGATGAAATCCGCCGCCTGCGCCATGGTGGCAGGTGGTAATCCGCGACCAGGGGTGGGATCGTCACCCGCTGGTTTGAGAGGAATCTTCGAAACTCCTTTCGGCGCGGTGAGGGCGTAGACCCCGAGCTCCCGTGTCTCCTGGAGTGCTTCAAGCCGTAAGCGTTCCCGCAGCATTGTCTTTAGCATCTCCGGTACTTGGGCAGCGGAGGACCCGGTCGGCAGCTTGGCCACAATGGTAAATCGTGTGGTGTTCAATTCGGGCTCGCCTATCACCTGGAAGGAACGCAACCCATAAGCTCGCGTGAGCAACATGAGGAGGGAGACTCCCCCGAAACGAACCATGGCCGGATCAATTTGCGTACCCAAATGCTGCTGAAGTTCCTTTTTGTCCTGAGGCGCTGGCTTGATCGAGATCACTTCAAAAGCCGTGCTCTGTGCAGATGTCGGGGAATCAAGCGCCAGTGCTGCGAGAAGCCAAACGAGCGACCGCTTCATTGGAGACTCCGTCTCGTCAGTTTACGCCAGGTTTGCCGGCCAGTGGTCGAAGAACGGCATTTATCGGGAAAGTGGATTTCTCTGCCTGACCGACCCGGCTGGGGGTCGTGCGCCCCACGGCGCGGCGCCTGGAGGCGCTCTCTTTTATTAGACGATAAAGTATGTTGCCATCTAATAAATTGAGACGTGCCTGAGGCGCTACACCTTTGGGACCGTTAGCCTCAGACGCCATCGAACATTGTGTCCACCACTTTCTTCGGATGCGATCAATCCCAACGTGGCATCCAACTAAGGCTTTAATCCTGGCTCTACAAACGCCCAGGCCGTCGGATTCTCGTTGATGTCCGAACGCACAGCCGCTAACATGCCAATGGCATGAGAACCATTGGCTACGTTCGTGTTTCCACAGACAAGCAGGCCGAGCGCGGGATTTCGCTCGAGGCGCAGGCGGAGAAGATCCGCGCCATGGCGCTGGTACAAGGCGCGGAACTGAGCGACATCATCGTCGAGAGCGGCGAGTCGGCCAAGAGCCTGAACCGGCCCGGCATGGCCAAGCTGCTGGCGCTGGTGGACGCCGGCAAGGTGAAGGCCGTCATCGTGGCCAAGCTGGACCGGCTCACCCGCAGCGTCAAGGATCTGTGCGAACTGCTGGAGCGCTTCGAGCGCCGCGGCGTCGCCCTGGTATCGGTGGCCGAGTCGCTCGACACCGGCTCCGCCGCCGGCCGGCTGGTGCTGAACATCATGGCGGCGGTATCGCAATGGGAGCGCGAAGCCATCGGGGAGCGGACGCGGGACGCCCTTCGGCACAAGCGCAGCCAAGGGGAGCGGGTTGGCAACATCGCGTTCGGCTCCCGGCTCTCGGGCGACGGCGCAGCACGTTGGAACCGGATCCGGCCGAGCAAGGGGCCTTGTCGGAGATCCGGCGGTTGCGCAACCAGGGCGCGACCCTGCGCGGGATCGCCGCCACCCTGAACCAGCCGCGCGCTACGGACGCGCCGCGGCACGCCCTGGCGGCTGGAATCGGTGGCCCGCATCGTCAAGCAAGCCGCCGTCTAACCAGCCCCAGCGTCTACCCGCCGGCGCGAGGGCTCCAATTATTGAGCGGATATTTGCTTCTGCAAGTGTAGCGGTCTCTCGATCGTCCCAAGTTCCTCTGCAGTCATTCGAGGAGCGGCATCGCGAAGCATCGTCAGGAACCAATCGATCTCCCAAGGCTCATAGGGATGGCCGATACCACCGCCGTGCTTGCCATCAGCATCGGCAGGCCGGATGGTGTTGACGATCAGCTTACCCTTATTATCCAGGAAAGCGAAAAATGGAATCAGGGAGGACCCGCCCAAGCGGGCAAGCAACACATCGGCGCCCGGCGTATTAGTCTCTTTCGCCCCAGCCTCCTCCAGCACGCGAAAATGGACAATCACGAAGTACTTATCGATGACAGGTTTTATGGGAGCGGACTCGATGAAACTATCGAGTTTATGGCACCAGCCTCACCAGGAGGCGTGAAAAATGGCGAAGATGGATCGCTGCCCGGAGGATGCCTGAGCCTCGGCAGCGTCAAGCAGGGCGGCGGCGGTACCCGGCGCTTGGGCAGTGGCTGGACGGGCCGTGAATCCGGGGCCAATAGCTGCGGCGATCGCCAAGCTGAAGGTCCTGCGAGTGATCATGAGCCATTATAATCTCCGCAGCCCTGGAGGAAACAACGGACTCCAGCAATTTACGGAACAGTCGAGCAGGCCCGCGGCGCTCCATGGCGGCTGGAATCAGTCGCAAGAATCGTGAATCGGTGGCCTCGGGGAATGGGGGTTTTGTCCAAGGACCCTCGATTTCGCAAGGCGCATAACTATAGCGGAATCAGCAGATTGTAGACCCCGCATGTACCGAATCGGTACCATTTCACCACTTTATTCGGGTTTTTTCGACGGCGCGGCCTTGGAATCCGTGCCAGGGGCTCGATCCAAAACCGGCGCGGAACCCTCGTTTCCTGGCTCCTGGAGTGGCCCCAAGCCGCGGGCCCGCGCCGCCCACAGTTCCTTCCGGCCAACCTCGACGCGTCTGGGCGCGTTTGTGCGCCAACGCTGGCCGTTTTGGGCGGCTCCTGCGGCTGCGCTTTCCTTGCCAGGCAGGTGCCCGGCAGTGACGTCGCCGGTCCGTCACGTCACTTAATGAGGCGGCTTTCGCGCTAGACGATGCCCGACAGTCGCAAGAGCCAAAGCACCATTAGGATCGCGACAACACCGAACACGACGCGGCCGAAGATCGAGAATTTTGGAAGATCGGGTTTCGCCATATGGCGAGTTGGAGCAAGCCAGGGCCCAATTGCGGGGAAACTGTCAGCGTGCAGATGAATAACGCCGCCCCGGCGGGAACCGGAAGCGGCGTTGGGTGGGGACCGAATGTGCCGGGCTACTTCGCGATGCGATAACTGCGCTCCCCGGCGGAATTCTTCGATGACTCGATCTTCTGTCCGCCCTTGCTGCCGAGAATGCTGACGAAGCCGCGCACGGTGTGCTTCCGCCAGCCCGTAGCTTCCACGATCTCGGCCAGGGTCACGCCCTTGGCGCGCTTCATCATCGCGATCACCTCCGCCTTCTTGTTGCTGCGCGCGTCCGCTGCGCCTTTCTTCGCGCGCGGGGCTTTGGCCGCCCTCGCGGGCTTGGCGCTTTTCTTGGCTTTGGACGCGCCCTTTTTCCGGGTGGCGCCTTTCTTCGAGGCGGCGTTCACCGGCGCGACGTGTGCGCCCTGCTCCGCAACGGTGGCGGCTTTGTCGTTGGTTTCTGCGTTCGTCATTTGAATTATCCTTTTCTGCGCGGGCTTCGCGCATGACGATTCATCACTCTGGTCCGCAGGAACTGCAAGTCAAATCTTCAAAGGATTATGGGCAGGAATGCCTTACCGGGGATCAAGGGCAAGCGCCGGGGGGAGCCTTTTTAAATAGAGCGACAAAACGAAGGGCGGGCGGGATCAGGCTGATATTGTCTGCAATGAATGCGGTACCGTGCTCCGCACCGTTCCCGCCGCGAATGTTGGGCAGACGCTGCTGGTTTGGGGGGCTATGAACTCTCACCCAGGGCCAACCATCGGCGAATGTATATCCCGATCAGGGCGGTACCGAGAAGAGCTAGGCTATTGGGCTCAGGCACAGTGGACGTGGACGTTACAGGTCCCGTTGTCTGCCCGTCAAATTCGCTGAAATTCTCGTCGAATGTCGAGAAAGCCACGGCGCCAGGTCCAGAATCGGATGTAAACGAAAAACCCGCCAAAGTTCCAAGTGCAGGCACGTCAAAAGGGACATCGGTCGAAATCCATTCCACTAGAGTCTCTCCGGGACCTGCAGTCCCGGTTGCCTCAACCCATCCAGTCGGTGACTGGATGGTCCCCACATCCCCCGTGACCGTCAACGAGAGCAATAGGAGACCTACGGAGGTCTGGTTCTCTACCTCATACGAGTAGGTGTAGGCACCCGGTGAGCCTGACACGGACGGATCGACAAGAATGCTATCAGCACGTGCTGCGGGCAACAGGAACAGAGTTAAGACGATCACGGGGCCCAAAATCTTGTGGTAGTGAGAAATCATCGAAGAGAGTACCTCATTTCAGAAGACCTGGGACAGCTTTGGAGACGTTGCAAAGGTCTGGGGAACAACGAACACCGAACCGAGCTGGTTAATGAATGCACTGCGGAATGGTGTGGGTAGATTGCCCAGAACCGATCCCGGAGCAGCCGTCATGTTGTTCGGGGTGGAGATATCCAGACTGTGCCCGGTTCCCTCCCAATAGGCACGCCACACCAGAGTAGAGCAAATAAATGAGGTTGTGGAATTCTTAGCCGAATTCAGGAGGGTCAGAAAGCCGTTGAACCGTGTGAGAAGAGCAGGGGTGGGAGTTACTGACTCAATGGCGAACAGGGCATCAGCGGCAAGAACTTCAGTACTCATGCTTGCGATATTCCCGTAGGGTAGGCCTTGTATGGTGATGTTTTGGACCCAAGCAACGATCGCAGCGCGGGTCGCTCCAGGGAGTGCTAGTGCTGGTGCAGGCCGAAACGCCGTCATGGTGAGGGCGCCATTCCAAGCGAGGCTGTGCTCAAGAGGCACGGACCGCACTTGCCCAAAAATGTTCGCTTCGGCTTCTGTGGATGTAACCGCTTCAGCTACCCAAGGCGTGCCCTCGGAGTCCCCGCCCAAGTATAGAGCCGTGTGGGTGTATGTCGGCCCGTAGAACCAAATCTGAGCAGAGGAGGGGTCTGCCGTAATGAAAATATCGGCCTTCCGAAGCGGAAGAAGTTGGGTGTACGAAATGGCTGGCCCTACTATTCCAGGCGGGGATACCAGCAACGGATGAACAGTGATTGTGTTCGAAGAATCGAAGTTAGTTTGGTCTTGAACTTGAATCGTAACGGAGGGTCCGAACGGAGCAACGTATGGTAGCGCCTCCCAGTTTCCTTCGGAATCGACGACCACCGTTCCAACGGGAGCGCCGTTTACGATCACATTAAGAGTATCTCCCGCCGTTCCTGTGCCCGAAATGGCGGCAAACTGCGATTGAGGGCTGGCATTGTTTGCTGGGCTGGTGATGCAAGGGCCAATCCCCTGACAAGGAATTAGCGTAAGTCGGATAGTTGAAAATTCGCTTGCGGTGCATGCGCCCGAGCAGCCAACTACAGATCCTGCGAAAGATAGATCCTCCGTGCTAAAGGACATTGCGTATGAGAAAGTGGCCCCCAAATACGTCATCGTGTCCGAGGAAGTGACGCCACTAGCGATTCCACCAGCGGTAACCGACTGACTTGGTGGATAACCTGAACCTGGTCCTCCCGCTTGCAAATTGTAATTAAACAAGAAACTGTTGGCACTGGTGATCGCGTTAGCGAGGTGATCGGTGAAAAACGAAGATGCCGAATAGTCCGAGTACGCGTACTGAATTCTGTAGGGAGTACCCGGAGGGCCGAGTACAAAAAACGAGATGCCCTCCTGTTCGTAACTACCCGAGCTAGGGCCAGCGGTCGTACTGTAGGTGGCGCTTATAGCACTCTCGGAAATTGAGCCCTGGACCGAAATTCCGCTTTGCTGTACTCCCCAGGAGGAGCCCGAAGCCGTACCGGCTGTATAGGGCACAATAACGGTTGCAGCCCCGTTTCCTGGATTGGTCGACCAATTGCCCTGAACCGTAAAAAAGGCCTGAGGCACTTGCGCTCTGAGGGACGTGACAGCGCAGCAGCCTACGAGCGCGAAACTGAGCAAATTCGATATGCGCATTCTGGTGCTCCTCACACGTGCCTGGATAGGTTCGAAAGGTGTCCATCCACGTGCCCACTGTGATACCGAAGTATACTCCTCTTGGGGCTGAATCGTGGTCCTGAGATCGTGACTTTTGATCCGGCCATGCAGTCATCTTGTACTGGTACTGATGGGCTGGGAGGTGATTTCCGGCAGGGCGGCTCAAGTCCGGTGCTCTCGCGCGAGTCTTTCATGGCGTTTTCCTTCGGTTGCTGTGGAGGGAGGGAGGGGCTTACGCGCCCTTCCCGTCGGGCTGAATGGGAAGCTCAGGCTGGGCGGCCGCTTTCGCCTTGGGTGCCGTGTAGTGTTTGCCGCCGAATCGTAGGCTCAGACAGCGGCATGGGTTTCTCCCCGCGCGCGGGATCGTGTGATGCCAGTCCTCACTGGCACTTGGATGAAAACGCCCGATCCGTAGATATGCCCGGCGGATCTCGATAGAGGCAGGTTTGCGCCGGCTACGCCGACTAAAACGAGTGTTTAGCTGTCAACTAGTCGGCGACTTTATTTCGGCCTCGCTTTGCCGAACGCGCAGCCGTGACCGCCAACGAGTCACACCGTTCGTGATTCGGTTGCCCGGAGTGTCCTCGGACATGTATCCACGTCACCTCGTGGTAGCCGGTGAGTTTCCGGCGAGCGTGCGTGACGGCGGGTGAGTGCGGCTGATAGCTTGTGCTGAGCAGACGAAATCGGTGACAGACGGAACAATTCGGCATTTTCGAGAGGGAACGAAGGGGGATGGGACGATGCAGTGAAGCCCTCACCAAAATCAGCCGAACTCAGCGCGACACTCCCAATTCCTGCTGCGATTATGATCCTTCATTCGCCAGTCGCGGGTCGGCTTCATCGAAAGGCACGGCGCGATCGCGGATCGGTCGCCGCGATCTCACGCTATCGCTCGGATAGCGTCAAATGCGTCCACGCTATTCCAGCGATACAGAGTCTTTACTTAGTAAAGAGCGAATTCTTGCGTTTTGTTCGGGCTTCGGCGCGAAGCGCGCGCTGGCTCGCGATTTCGTCTCGCATTTGCTTGCAGTTAGCGTTAGCGAGTTCGAGCAGTTCATCGGAGCGTGGCGTTAGCAGGTAGGTGGAGGCGGCGCGAACCGGCCCCGAGCCAGGTTCGCGGCCGCCGGCAAGGCTGGCGAGCCAGTGAATCTGTTCGAGTTCCCGCAAGGCGGCTGACACTCGGTTTGGGGAGCGGACGCCGCCGAACCGCATGAGCGCCCGATAGCTGATTGTCACGGAAAGGGGTTGTTTTCCCGGTTCGAGTTCGGCGAGTTCGAGAAGCACAGGAACAAGCGCGCGGGCCGCGGCTGACAATTTTGCCCACAGCCCGGAGAGGATGAGTAGCCCGATTTCGCTTTCGCGGCCGAATTGGAAAGTGCGGCGCCCGGGCTCGACGATGTGTGCGCCACGCGGGATTTCTGGGACCTCGAACCGCTCGGCGACCCAACGGGCGGCTTCACCTGGATTCTCCAGGCTGAGCACTGCCATCACGAGATCAACTACGCCCAGCGGCCCGATGCCGCAGCCAAAGCACTTCACCGTGTTGTTCGTCTGTCGGATGCCGACCGAGGCGGTCCTGTCGCCATTCTGGTGAAGTTCGAGGCGCCAGCAGTGGAGGTTGCTGTTTGAGCCGATTCTCAACCCGAGAGCGCAACCCACATCCCGTATCGGAATCTTGCGATTGATGAAGCGGATGTCAGGAATGCCCATCCGGGTCTCCGCCCTTCACCGGCGCTGCGGGTTTTTCAGATTGCGCAGAGCGAATCCTTCTCCGCGCTTCTTTCTCCGAAAATTCAGCGCGGAAACCGGGCGAAGCGCACGCCGGGCAAGGAACGATGCCCTCGGCTGCGCGAATTAGTCCGCAGCCTCGCGTTCCGCCGCAGCATTCGCAGCGGTCCTCGGATGCAGGCGCCTTCAGCGCGGCGGCCGGCGGAACGGCGGCGTCAAGGAGGCTCCGTATCTTTCGCGCTCGATCGAGGAGGAACCCGGCGGGATTCTTGATGTTATTGCCGAACTGTGTCCGAATCGCGTCAACGAAACGCTCAAGCGTCACGCCCCGAAGCTCCAGCGCCTCCAGGACGCCCTGCAAGACCGCGCGAGTCAACGGTTGGCCCTTTCCCTGCGCGAACGCGATTAACTCCTCCTCCGGTGAGTTGAACGACGTCCGCAGCCCACTCAACGGCGACGGTGAGACAACCTCCCCACCATCGTTGGAAGGTTTTTCCCCCAAGCGTCCGAAAACGCGCGCGTGTGCCCCGCTCTCTTCAGAGTGATTCTCTTCTTGATGATGATGAATGACTCTCTTTGGGTGAATTTTAGTGCACCCCTGGGGTGAACTTTCGTTCGCTCCCCGTGAAGAGTGGTTCGCCCCAGGGGGTGAACTATCGTTCACCCCTTGATCCTGCGGTTCAAAAACTTCGTGCCACAGAAACTCGATCAAGTCCGTCGTGCCCGGCCTCGGAATTCGGCGGATCAACCGCGCTCGCTGAAGATCGGTGAGACACTTTTGCGCCTGGCGTTTTCCGACGCCGATTTCCGCGGCGAGCGTTTCGACAGCGGGGAAGCACTTTCCGTTATTCCCGGAGTACCGCATCAAACGGCCGTAGCAGATTTGGGATCTAGGGCTGATGCGCATTCGCACTATCGCCTCGGGGATGAAAATCCCGTGAAACCTTCGGAACGGGTTGAAGGGCTCACCGACTTTCATCGCGACTGCTTTCAGGCGTTGGCAGCCACTTTCGCCAGCACCTGTGAGGCTGTAGCCCAACCCCGGCGAAGCGTGCTCGCAGACGCTCGATCGCCTTGTAGACCGTCGAACGGGACACGCCAAGAACGCGGCTGGCCTCGCTCACAGACTGATCGGCTAGAGTAACGGCCACAGCGCGGTCGAACCGCGAGACGCTCGCGAGGGCGCGTTCAACATCAATTCGCAACTCGATCCGGGGATCTGGCACCGCCATGAAGTCCTTCTGTTCATCAAGTGGTGATCCTAGCCCGCGTCCACGACGTGCGGCGAATAGGCTCCGCACTTGTGATCGAAGGTGATTGGCAATCACGTGCTCGGAGAAAGTGAGCCAGCCAGCCCGGCACTCCCTAAAGTTGAGCCGTTTGCGCCAAAGTTCCAGAACGGCGTCCTGTTCAAGATCGAGGCGCACGTCCGCAGGCAGCCTGTGGCGCCTGACCGCTCGGGCGGCATGCACCGCGGCGATCCTTCTCAACGCCTGATACGATCGCTCGAAAACCGCTTCAGTCACGGCTCGTTGTTTGGTGACGCCGGTGATCGCTCAATCTCCACCGTGAACGGCAAACCATATCGGACGTCGATCGCCAGGATTTCTCCATCGCCGATGTCGCGGATGGTCTGAAGCAGTTCGACGATGGGCTGTTTGAGCCAGTAGTCCGGCAGGCTGGCTTCTTCCCGAGGGCCGTTCTGCCCGCCACCCATTTTGAGGGTCTGAACAATGCGCGGACTCGGCTCCAATATTGGCGCGCCGCCGCGCACTCGCAACGCTTCGACCCTGCCGAAATTTACAGACTGCAGTAGCTCGACGAGTTGGGCTTCCTCGCGTACTAGGGAAGATTTCAGGATTGGCTGATTCAATGGGCGCTCCATTTCGAAAAGATCAGGAGTTGCCCGGATTGGAAGGCGGAGACCGCTACTCAATCGTTCCTCGCGCCTTACTAACGCCGGGGCAACGCTCTGTCCTCTCAACTTTGAGGTCAAAATGCAGCCTGTACAGACTGAACCAGTTAGGAGAGGGCCCAGGGGGGGCAGCTTAGAATGATGGTCCCCCCCTGTGGGTTTGGGGCCGGCCGGACCTTCCGAATGCTGCGCTTAAATGCTTCCCGGCTCTCGACATCCGTGAGGTGCCAACAGCGCGCGAGCGAATGCATGTCGGCCCATTTGCCTTTGTATCTCGGCACGTAGTAAAACCACCACGAGAACGTATGACCGGCGATCGTTCGACTCAATTCAGACTTTTGCATTTTGAACGTAGCTAAGTTTTTCCCCGGCGCCGCAGCGGCCGCAAAGTCCCTGACAAGATGTACCGCCCCCACGAGGTCTTTAAGGGGAAATCTTTCAGCGACGTCCACTCGGATCTGGCGATAGTGCATTTCGAGGAGTCTTTCCAGCTTTGTTAGCTTTCCGGCGCACCCCGACGCAGAGGCGTACACTTGCTGTTGCCCGGCGCGCGCGGAGGCATAGGCCGTTCTGGCCTGCACCGGATCATCCGTGTAAATGCCGTGTTCGGCAGCTGCAACACAAGCGACTATATCGGAAGTTTTTTGTTCATCCCGGTCTCGTTGCTCCACCACTTCCTGCGCGGCTATGAATATCCGAGCATACTGGTCGATCAATTCTGGTTCAAGGTTGAGCTTGCTTGCCCGCCTGAGAAGGTCCTTGATCCGGTCGCCGAGGTCTGCAGGCTGCTCTTTCCAAGGGTCTGTCATGTATTTGCCTAGCTTCGATTGCAATCGGAAGAAAACGAATTGGCGGCGGACACTTTTTGAAGATAACGCGTATATAGTAGGCAGCAGTTTCACCAGACAGCGCAGCAACCGCCAAGCGGACCTCGTTGTGGGTGTCGAAAAGGACACGACCATGCGAGACCGCCCGAACCTTCAATCCAGTTCCGATCGAGTGCGGGTCCTGTGCCGGGAGCGCCCGCCAGATGGGAAAGAAGCTGGGCAGGGCATGAATCCCCGGGCGAGGATGACGGTCGAGGAGATCGCGCGCCGCCTGGACATCGGCCGCCCGGCGGTCTACACGATGCTGGAGCAGGGCATCATTCCGGCCGTCCGCCTCGGCCGGCGGTGGATCGTCACCAGGCACGCCTTCGACACCTGGGAGCGCACCTGCGGAATGCGATCTAGCGCTGGACTTAGCCCGCCACCAGAGGTACAGGTGTTGAGCTGATGCCCGTCTACAAACGCAAAAACACCTCGGGGAAGGTGGTATGGCGCTACCAATTCACCCTGGGAGCCACCCGTGAAAAGCAGGAGCTTTTCTGGAAATCCGGGTTTGCAACGAAGCAGGAGGCGGTGACGGCCGAAACATCGCGCCGCACCGAGGAACAGGTGCGCAAGGCCAGCACCGGGGGCGTCGCCGCGCCGATGCCGACGACCCTGGCGATGCTTCTCGAAGAGTTCATGCAGCAGCACGCGAAGGAAAACCTCGCTCCCACCACAATTGAGGGATACCAGATTATGCGGGGCTATCTCTCGCCGGAACTGCTCGCCATGAACCTGACCGAGATCACGCCGTTGAATCTCAGTCGCGAGTGGGCCCGCCTGCTGAAATCGGGCGGGCACACCCGCCGGACCAAGGAGCCGCGCCCAATGAAGCCGAAGACGGTCCGCAACATCGCGGGCGTAGTCTCTTCGGCGTTCGTGCGCGCCATCAAGTGGGGGCTGACCACCACCAATCCGGTGACGCACAGCGATCTGCCCAAGGTGAAGAAACGCGTCGGCCTATCGCTGCTTCCATCTGAACAGGAGACGCTGATCCAGACTGGTCTGGGCCCCTGGTGCCTCCAGACGTTCCTGGAGATGTGCGCAGCTACCGGCTGCCGCCGCGGCGAGGTGCTGGCATTGCGCTGGTGCGACATCCGCGACAACACTGCCTTCGTGGACCGGTCACTCTGCCAAACCAAGGCAGGGCTCATCTTCAAAGCCACTAAGACCGAGATGCCCCGCAAGGTCGCGCTGCCGCCGACGATGCCAGAGGTAATCGAGGCGCATCGGCTGCGCCAGGCTGAATTCCGCCGGCAGTTCGGCCCGCACTATCGTAGCGATCTGGACCTGATCTTCGCCAACCCGGACGGGACGCCGCTGCTGCCAAATTCGATCTCCGCAACTGTGTCGCGAATCTGCAAGCGTCTGGGCCTGCCCAAGGGTGCATCGCTCCACACGGTACGCCACACCCACGCGAGCTTACTGCTGGAAGAGGGCGCCGGCCTCGCGACTATCTCTGAGCGCATGGGCCACTCCTCGGTGCGCACGACCGCCGACATCTACAGCCACGCGATCCGTGGCAAAGACCGCGAGGTCGCCGAGATGTGGGACAAGATCATGCAACCGGCTCGGGAGGCGAGCAAATCCAAAGTGTTGAACTGAAGCATCACCCATCGTCACGTGGTTCTTTTTTGCGCCTAGAAAAAACGCCGCCTTGATTTAAGTAAGAATATCTCTGAATCCGAAGTGACCCTTAGCAATCAGCCATTCGACGAGACGCCGGGCGGCCGTAGATCCTTCCGGGTGGTTGCTGTCCAGCGCTCTTTTCAACAACGTCCGCGCATCGCCCTCGACACCGATCAGTATCCAGCCCTCATTGTCTCCTTCGATTATGAGCCGCAGGCATGAAACGCATTCGACCGGGTAGCGAGGACACAGCTCGCTCAGGCGCTTGACCACGTCCATTTCAGACGCGGTCTTCTTCGAAAGCTGAAGCACTGCCAGCAAGGTTTCGAGCGACCAGCCCTCCTCGAACTTCTCCGAGGTAAACCAATATCCGAAATTGCTGAGCTCGGCGCTGAACGATTCGGGCGAGGCCGCACTCCGGGCCGCTTCCAGTCGTCTGCCAAAGAGTTCCTGAAGTTTTCCGTAGACTTCATCAGGTGCCTCGTCCTTCCACCCCGCAACACTAATCCCGACATACCACATCGCGTGGCCGCGAACCGCGTCCGACGCCAGAGCGAAGAAATCGTCGAGCAATGGATCAGTGCCGCCGAACTCCAAAGCGTCCTGCCAGTAGTACGTCATCAGATGCTCAGCCAGGGCGTCCTCGGGCGACTTGACCGCATGCCTGGGGAGAATGTCTTTGCCCAGGTGCTCAATCGCTTTACGGTAGCAGCCCGTCATCGCGCGAAATAATCTCGTATTCGGCAAGTTGAAAACGACGAAGCTGCTCCATGCCGCTCTGAAGAACGGGTAGTCGGCGTCATCCATCGGCAGGATGCGGCCGAGATTCGCCTCCAGCCAATTCCAATCAAGCCATGCGAGCCATGTCAGGTGGTCGCCGTACACGGATCGAATGGTCCGGGTCGGCTCATGACTCAGATCCAGATGCGCCTCCAGAACCTCCCGCACTTCCGGCATTTCATCGAACCCTGCCGGGGACTCGCCGCGCTCCGCCCGCTCCGAATCCGTTGAAAGCCGCACCCACCTGGCGTATCTAAACACCGCGTGCATCGCCCGCCCCCTGGTCGTGTTGATGGACAGCGAGGTGAGGTCCGGTTCCCTGGCGCGCTCATCCTTCGGAGCAAGCCGCCGGATGACGGGGGACGCGGAACTCTTCGGGTCCGGGATTTCATCGCCAGGTGCGGGGTTCGGATCTTCGGCAAGTGGCCGAAGCACTCTCCAGACCAGTGTTCTCAGGCTCGTATGGTAGCCGCCCCGGCAACTTATCAGCGAAACCGGTCTCTAGCAGGTCGATGATCGCGTCCCTTGACCAGCCCCAATCGGGGTCGGCGATAAAATGCCCGCCGCCCTTTCTGTCCGGTATTTCTCGGGGTTGCGCGGTGACCCAGGCGGCCAGTTCCAAGACCGGTTGCCATTCGAAAGAGCGCTTTGCTTTGAGCGCACTGCTAACGGCGTTAAAGAATGACCTTACATAGGTCGGATCTAAGCGCCTGAACTCGCCCGCCACAGCGACGAACTCATCGAGCCTGGCCTCTACCGCGGCAGCGAGCTTCTGACCCGCCCCCTCTGCGGTTGCCTCAAACATATTGGTCCCTGGAGTCCATGCCGCGAGGAACTCGAATGTTTCCACAACACTCATTTGCTCGAATTCCTCGGGTGCTTTCGGCGACACCGCCCCGAACGCACCGCTGCTGATGCCCCTGGGTTTCTCCAGCTTTCGCGGGGCGCCTATCTTGTCCACCAACTCGTCGAGCTTCTGTTGATAAGCCTCGGGAAGCTGACCCTCAAGCACCGCGTAGTGATCGCGCCTCCAGATGTCCGACAGTTCCTGGATCGCATCGTCGGTCACCGGCTGTCCGCAGAATTCCAGCCATCGTCTTAGGGAAGACTCGGACCGCCCGCGATCGATCCACTCCAGGATATGCTGCTGCGTTATAGGGCTCAAGCGGGAAAACGCCGCTTTCAGCAGGAGTACGCCCTCGTGTTCGAAGCTCGCCCGGGCCAGGATCTGCGGGTCTTCGAACGCGCCCTCGGCGACCTCCAGCCCGCCGGATTCAAGAAATATCCGGCACAGATGCAAGCGAAGCCGCTCGAACGAACTCCATCGTTTCTGCTTGAGCAACTCCAGGACGGGCTCGAATTGTCCAGGGTCCGACTTTATCAGCAGCTCCGCTGCGTCGCGGACCGCATAGAGAAGGATGCCGGGAATATCATCCCGCCCGCCGCCGAGTTCGATGGCCGGGTGGGCGATGTACAGATAGTCCTCCGTGTTGCCTTCTTCGTCCGATGGTTTTCGCGACAGACGAATGGCGTCATCCAGCAGGTCGGTAAAGAGCTGCACGGCGTCAAACCCCATGGAGCTCGACCAACACCGGCACCGCCTTGTCCACCACCCGCGCGTAGTAGAAATCCTCCAGGAGCGGCTGTGGTTTCGGGAACCGTAGCAATCTCTTCTCCGGGCGCGCGCGGATCGGGCGACAGGGCGAGCGTCGCACCGGTGAGCGTTGCCGCGGCCGCGCCCTGCCCACCCTCGGCCAGCTGAACAATCAACGCGCCAATCCTGTCTTTGAGCAGCAGCTTGATCGGCAGGCGAATCCCCTCAACTAGCTTCGGTACCAGCTTCGCCGCCAACGCCGGTGGCAACGAGAGGGCGATCTCCGCCATGTCGTCGTACACTCGACTGTTTTCGGAGGAGGGGATGCCGAGCGTGATCGTCAGGACCGTGGCTTGCGCCTGCGGGAGCTTGGACATGCGCACCAGATATCGCGACTCCGGCCAGAACGGGAAGCGGATATACGGGTCCACTTTTTCGACCGGCTGCGGGTGTTTGAACATAGCCTTTTCTGCCAGGGGCTCCAACCACGCAGGCGAGTCAAGATGCTCGAAAAAGTACTCATACTGCGCGAATCCTTTGATGGCCGCCAGGGCGCGCTCGACGATTTCCGGTTTAGGCATCGTCGCGATCCTCCAGGAAAATATCATCAATAACCGCAAAGTCCTCTGATGGCAGCGGACTTAAGCTGTCCATCAGTATTAGCTCCAGTTCGTCAAGCTTGCTCAGGAATTCCTGTTCAGTCGTTTCCGATCGATGGGCTTTGGCATTGAAGTAGTCGTGCAATTTGATCCAGAGTTCGGCGCGTCGCTTTTCGAGTTCAGCACGTCGCATTTCGAGGGGTCCGGGAAGGGGTCGGCCAGCCGGATCGACACGCGAGAGCAAAGCCGTAGCGCTGTCGCGCATTTTGAGATCGCCTTCCCTGCGCCACGTGAAAAACCCCAGGAGTTTCACAAGCAGTCGACGCAGCGGTGGATCGACTTCACCCTTCCACGTGCCTTCTTGATTGCATGCGCTCCCGAGCGCGCCGTTCCAGGTTTTCTCCAGGGCGTCGAGCCGATCACGCATTCGTCCGTGGGCCGTGAGTACAGGGAAGTCGAGCACTTTGGGAAGTTCCTTCGTCATTTCTCGAATCAAATGCGCCGCCAGGACAAACCGCACGGGGTTAGCGCTGTCTTGAAAAGCTCGGATTGCCCACTCGTAAAGCTCACCCATAGCTGGGCTCTTCTGGACGAGAGATTGATAAAGGAATTGCTGCCGACCGGTCAGCTGAAACGGCGGCAATGCGTTTGGGGTCATGAGGTTCCCATCAATCCGATCGGTCTAATTTTCACCGGCAATCTGAAGCTCGCCAAACGAGCGCCTCGCGGCCGCGCGTAGCTCAAATATATCCCGGCAGAAGGCTCCGTACCAACAATCTTGCTGGCGACTGAAGACACTCTGCGGATAGCGTCCGGTGTCTGCGGATAGCGTCCGGTGATGGAAGAATCTTCGAAGCGCCGCAGCCCGCAGCAACGGAAGTCCGCCCGAAGGTGAAAGCGCATCCTTAATATTAGGAGCGGGTCATGACCGGGTCATGACGTCAGCGCTCCGTGGCGGCGTTTTCGGCTTCCAGAAATAGCAACTAGACTGAAAACACGACTACTTAGCACCAACTGAACCGAATCGGCATGGCCGTCAGTGG